>NZ_CP134053.1:0-5120000 GCF_031583065.1 Streptomyces sp. CGMCC 4.7035 | reverse complement strand
CTGTGGGGGATAAGCTCCATGGTCGAGAGGGAAACAGCCCAGAGCATCGACTAAGGCCCCTAAGCGTACGCTAAGTGGGAAAGGATGTGGAGTCGCACAGACAACCAGGAGGTTGGCTTAGAAGCAGCCACCCTTGAAAGAGTGCGTAATAGCTCACTGGTCTAGTGATTCCGCGCCGACAATGTAGCGGGGCTCAAGCGTACCGCCGAAGTCGTGTCATTGCAGCATATAGGGCCAACGCCTGCTGTGATGGGTAGGGGAGCGTCGTCTGCCGGGTGAAGCAGCACCGGAAGGTAGTTGTGGACGGTTGACGAGTGAGAATGCAGGCATGAGTAGCGATTCACACGTGAGAAACGTGTGCGCCGATTGACTAAGGGTTCCTGGGTCAAGCTGATCTGCCCAGGGTAAGTCGGGACCTAAGGCGAGGCCGACAGGCGTAGTCGATGGATAACCGGTTGATATTCCGGTACCCGCTGTGAAGCGTCAAACATCGAGCATCGTGATGCTAAGGCCGTGAAGCCGTTCCGGACCCTTCGGGGAAAGGAAAGTGGTGGAGCCGCTGAACCAAGCGGTTAGTAGGTGAGTGATGGGGTGACGCAGGAAGGTAGTCCATCCCGGGCGGTGGTTGTCCCGGGGTAAGGGTGTAGGCCGTGCGATAGGCAAATCCGTCGCACATGAGGCTGAGACCTGATGCCGAGCCGATTGTGGTGAAGTGGATGATCCTATGCTGTCGAGAAAAGCCTCTAGCGAGTTTCATGGCGGCCCGTACCCTAAACCGACTCAGGTGGTCAGGTAGAGAATACCGAGGCGTTCGGGTGAACTATGGTTAAGGAACTCGGCAAAATGCCCCCGTAACTTCGGGAGAAGGGGGGCCACACCTGGTGAGGGAACTTGCTTCCTGAGCTGGGGGTGGCCGCAGAGACCAGCGAGAAGCGACTGTTTACTAAAAACACAGGTCCGTGCGAAGCCGTAAGGCGATGTATACGGACTGACGCCTGCCCGGTGCTGGAACGTTAAGGGGACCGGTTAGCTCCATTTCGGTGGGGCGAAGCTGAGAACTTAAGCGCCAGTAAACGGCGGTGGTAACTATAACCATCCTAAGGTAGCGAAATTCCTTGTCGGGTAAGTTCCGACCTGCACGAATGGCGTAACGACTTCTCGACTGTCTCAACCATAGGCCCGGTGAAATTGCACTACGAGTAAAGATGCTCGTTTCGCGCAGCAGGACGGAAAGACCCCGGGACCTTTACTACAGTTTGATATTGGTGTTCGGTTCGGCTTGTGTAGGATAGCTGGGAGACTTTGAAGCGGCCACGCCAGTGGTTGTGGAGTCGTCGTTGAAATACCAGTCTGGTCGTGCTGGATGTCTAACCTGGGTCCGTGATCCGGATCAGGGACAGTGTCTGATGGGTAGTTTAACTGGGGCGGTTGCCTCCTAAAGAGTAACGGAGGCGCCCAAAGGTTCCCTCAGCCTGGTTGGCAATCAGGTGTTGAGTGTAAGTGCACAAGGGAGCTTGACTGTGAGACCGACGGGTCGAGCAGGGACGAAAGTCGGGACTAGTGATCCGGCGGTGGCTTGTGGAAGCGCCGTCGCTCAACGGATAAAAGGTACCCCGGGGATAACAGGCTGATCTTCCCCAAGAGTCCATATCGACGGGATGGTTTGGCACCTCGATGTCGGCTCGTCGCATCCTGGGGCTGGAGTCGGTCCCAAGGGTTGGGCTGTTCGCCCATTAAAGCGGTACGCGAGCTGGGTTTAGAACGTCGTGAGACAGTTCGGTCCCTATCCGCTGTGCGCGTAGGAGTCTTGAGAAGGGCTGTCCCTAGTACGAGAGGACCGGGACGGACGAACCTCTGGTGTGCCAGTTGTTCTGCCAAGGGCATGGCTGGTTGGCTACGTTCGGGAGGGATAACCGCTGAAAGCATCTAAGCGGGAAGCCTGCTTCGAGATGAGGACTCCCACCCACTTGATGGGGTAAGGCTCCCAGTAGACGACTGGGTTGATAGGCCAGATCTGGAAGCACGGCAACGTGTGGAGGTGACTGGTACTAATAGGCCGAGGGCTTGTCCTCAGTTGCTCGCGTCCACTGTGTTGGTTCTGAAACCACGAACAACCCCGCTGTAGTCACAGCAGCGGTCGGGTTGTCTGTTTCATAGTGTTTCGGTGGCCATAGCGTGAGGGAAACGCCCGGTTACATTCCGAACCCGGAAGCTAAGCCTTACAGCGCCGATGGTACTGCAGGGGGGACCCTGTGGGAGAGTAGGACGCCGCCGAACTCCTTTTGGAACTCCGGCTCTTGGGCACATCGCCCGAGAGCCGGAGTTTTTTTGTTTCCCTTGTCTTGAGCCCAGTGCAACCCCCTCCGCACCGGGGGGCGAACCCGGCGGGTAAGGTCAGGGGGCATTGTTGGCTCGTTTCCCGCAGGAGGCCCCCGGGTGGAGGTCCAGGAGACCCGTGTTCAGACGGACCGGGTCCTCACCATCCCGAACATCCTCAGCATGGCGCGGCTCGTCGGCGTGCCCGTCTTCCTGTGGCTGATTCTCCGGCCCGAGTTCGGCGGGCCCAAGAGCGACGGCTGGGCGCTGCTGGTGCTCGTGCTGAGCGGCGTCAGTGACTATCTGGACGGCAAGCTCGCGCGGCGCTGGAACCAGATCAGCAGCCTCGGCCGGCTCCTAGATCCCGCGGCCGACCGGCTCTACATCGCATCGACCCTGGTGGGCCTCACCTGGCGCGAGATTCTGCCCATTTGGTTGACGGCCGTACTGGTGGCGCGAGAGCTGGTTCTGCTGGTGATGGTAGGCATCCTCAGGCGCCACGGCTATCCGCCGCCCCAGGTGAACTTCCTGGGGAAGGCCGCCACCTTCAACCTGATGTACGCCTTCCCGCTGCTGCTCCTCAGTGACGGAAGCGGATGGATCGCGTCACTCGCCGCTATTTTCGGATGGGCGTTCGCCGGATGGGGTACAACGCTCTACTGGTGGGCAGGAGTCCTCTACGTGGTTCAGGTCCGCCGGCTTGTCCAGGCGGACGCCATGGCCGATTGAGCCCGCCGATTGGGCGGCCGTAGTGGCTCGATGGCCCGCGCAGGGAAACTGCGGGACAATCTAGACGGGTGAAGTCGGCTAGACCGTCGTCTCTTAGAGGAGGACGCTTCCGACATGAAGGCCGTCGTAATGGCCGGAGGCGAAGGCACACGCCTTCGCCCCATGACCTCAAGCATGCCCAAGCCGCTCCTGCCGGTGGTCAACCGCCCGATCATGGAGCACGTGCTGCGGCTGCTCAAAAGGCATGGGCTCAACGAGACCGTTGTCACCGTGCAGTTCCTGGCCTCGCTGGTCAAGAACTACTTCGGGGATGGCGAGGAGCTCGGCATGGAGCTCACATATGCCAACGAGGAGAAGCCACTCGGTACCGCCGGGAGCGTCAAGAACGCCGAGGAAGCACTGAAGGACGACGCATTCCTCGTCATCTCCGGTGATGCCCTGACCGACTTCGACCTCACCGAACTGATCAATTTCCACAAGGAAAAGGGTGCCCTGGTCACCGTCTGTCTGACCCGTGTGCCCAACCCGCTGGAATTCGGCATCACCATCGTCGATGAAGAGGGAAAGGTCGAGCGCTTCCTGGAGAAGCCGACCTGGGGCCAGGTCTTCTCGGACACAGTGAACACGGGCATCTATGTCATGGAGCCTGAAGTCTTCGACTACGTCGAGCCCGATGTGCCCGTCGACTGGTCCGGCGATGTCTTTCCGCAGCTGATGAAGGACGGCAAGCCGATCTACGGTTATGTCGCCGAAGGCTACTGGGAGGACGTCGGCACCCACGAGAGCTATGTGAAGGCGCAGGCCGACGTCCTGGAGGGCAAGGTCGACGTCGAGATCGACGGTTTCGAGATCTCCCCGGGTGTGTGGGTGGCCGAGGGCGCGGAGGTCCATCCCGACGCCGTGCTGCGCGGGCCGCTCTACATCGGTGACTACGCCAAGGTCGAGGCCGGCGCCGAAATTCGGGAACACACCGTCGTCGGCTCGAACGTCGTCGTGAAGAGCGGGGCGTTTCTGCACAGGGCCGTTGTCCACGACAACGTGTACATCGGCCCGCACAGCAATCTGCGTGGCTGCGTGGTCGGAAAGAACACCGACATCATGCGCGCGGCCCGGATCGAGGACGGCGCGGTCATCGGCGATGAATGCCTCATCGGCGAAGAGTCGATCGTCCAGGGCAATGTCCGGGTCTACCCGTTCAAGACCATCGAGGCCGGTGCCTTCGTCAACACCTCGGTCATCTGGGAGTCGCGAAGCCAGGCTCATCTCTTCGGCGCCCGTGGAGTTTCCGGCATCCTGAACGTGGAGATCACTCCGGAGCTGGCCGTGCGGCTGGCCGGCGCGTACGCCACCACGCTCAAGAAGGGGGCCACGGTCACCACCGCCCGCGACCACTCCAGGGGCGCGCGTGCGCTGAAGCGAGCCGTCATCTCGGCCCTCCAGGCCAGCGCCATCGACGTGCGCGACCTGGAGAACGTGCCGCTGCCCGTGGCGCGGCAGCAGACCGCGCGTGGCAGCGCCGGCGGGATCATGATCCGGACGTCGCCCGGTGTGCCGGACTCCGTCGACATCATGTTCTTCGACGGGAACGGCGCCGATCTCTCGCAGGCCGGTCAGCGGAAGCTGGATCGGGTGTTCGCACGGCAGGAGTACCGGCGTGCCTTTCCCGGAGAGATCGGGGACCTGTACTTCCCGTCCAGCGTCTTCGACTCGTACACCGGGTCGCTGCTGCGGAGCGTCGACACATCGGGGATCGCCGAGTCGGGGCTCAAGGTCGTCGTGGACGCCTCGAACGGCAGTGCCGGGCTGGTTCTGCCGAGCCTGCTCGGCAAGCTCGGGGTGGACTCGCTGACGATCAATCCCGGTCTCGACGAGTCCCGGCCCACGGAGTCCGCCGACGCACGGCGGTCGGGGCTCGTGCGGCTCGGCGAGATCGTCGCGTCGTCGCGGGCCGCGTTCGGCGTGCGGTTCGACCCGGTCGGTGAGCGGCTGTCGCTCGTCGACGAGAAGGGGCGGATCGTCGAGGACGACCGGGCGCTGCTGGTGATGCTCGACCTGGTGGCCGCCGAGCGGCGCAGCGGGAAGGTGGCCCTGCCGGTGACGACGACCCGGATCGCCGAGCAGGTGGCGGCGTACCACGGGACACAGGTCGAGTGGACGACCACCTCGCCGGACGACCTCACGCGTGTGGGTGGGGAGGAGTCGACCATCTTCGGCGGCGATGGCCGCGGCGGGTTCATTGTGCCGGAGTTCAGCAGCGTGTTCGACGGTACGGCCGCCTTCGTACGGCTCATCGGGCTGGTGGCGCGGACGCAGCTCACGCTCAGCCAGATCGACGCGCGGATCCCGCGGGCGCACGTCCTCAAGCGTGACCTCGCGACTCCTTGGGCCGTCAAGGGGCTTGTGATGCGCCGCGTCGTGGAGGCGGCCGGGGACCGATTTGTCGACACGACCGACGGTGTACGCGTCGTGGAGACCGACGGCCGGTGGGTTCTGGTGCTGCCCGATCCCGCCGAGGCCGTCACCCATCTGTGGGCGGAGGGGCCCGACGACGCCTCCGCGCAGGCCCTGCTCGATGAGTGGTCGGCGGTTGTGGACAGCGCCGGTCGATAAAACGCACGGCACGCGCGCGTGCCGGACAAGTGTCCCCAAGGGGGCCTGTCCGGCACGCCGGTGGGGCCATTCGGAGGTATCGCTCGCGACATGCGACGATGTGCGGCATGCCGCAGCCGCCCCCCGTTCGGAGCACACCCGCGCGACCGTCGCGCCCGGACGCCTCCATGTCGTTGCTCACCAACGTCATGGATCACAGCCTCGACGACGGATACGCCGAGGCCGCCGCTCGGAAAGAGGCCGAGGGCGCCGGTGGCATGCCCAGGACGGTCCGGGCCAAGCTCGGTCTCGCGGCCGGACTCGTGCTCGCTGCCCTTGTGGTGACCGTGGGTGCCGCGCAGGCGCGCATAGCCGCCCCGACGGTCGCCAAGGAGCGCCAGGAACTCATCGACCGCATCCAGCGTGAGACCGCGGCCGCGGACAAGCTCGAAGGCACGGTCGACAAGCTGCGCGCCGATGTGAGCGCACGGCAGCGCGAGGCCCTGAAGAAGGACGGCGGCGCGGACCGGGCCGACCTGGTCGGGCTGCTGTCGGGCGCAGTCGCGGTGCAGGGCCCGGGCGTCAAGCTCGTCGTGGACGACGCCAAGGAAGCAACCTCGGGCGGCAACGGCAATCCGCGTGAGACCTCCGGCTTCTCCGATACCGGACGGGTCCGCGACCGCGACATGCAGCGTGTCGTCAACGGCCTGTGGGAGTCGGGTGCCGAGGCGGTCGCGGTCAACGGGCAGCGGCTGACGGCGCTGTCGGCGATCAGGGCCGCGGGGGACGCGATACTGGTCGACAACAGACCGCTGGTGCCGCCGTACACGGTGCTCGCGGTGGGGGACGGGGAACGGCTCAGCACCAGGTTCCAGAACAGCGCCGACGGGCTGTACCTGAACGCGCTGCAGGAAAATTACGGGATCCGGACCAGCATTTCCACCGAGGGTGACGTCCGGCTGCCCGCGGCACCAAGTGTGATCGTACGTACAGCACAACCGAGCGCAGAGAAGGGCACATCGTGATCGCCGTACTGGGCCTCGTCGTGGGAGTCGTGGCCGGCCTGTTGGTCCGGCCCGAGGTTCCGGCGGTCGTCGAGCCTTACCTTCCGATCGCCGTCGTGGCGGCACTCGACGCCGTGTTCGGCGGGCTGCGGGCCATGCTGGACGGAATCTTCGACGACAAGGTCTTCGTGGTGTCGTTCCTGTCGAACGTGGTGGTGGCCGCGCTGATCGTGTTCCTCGGCGACAAGCTGGGAGTCGGAGCGCAGCTGTCCACCGGTGTCGTGGTCGTTCTCGGCATTCGCATCTTCTCCAACGCCGCGGCGATCCGCCGGCACGTCTTCCGGGCGTGAAGCCGATGAGCAACGAGGACGAGACGCCCGGGCAGCCGCCGCACGCACCCGAGCACCGGCTGCGCAGGGAACTGCCACAGGAGGTCCCGGCACCGGCTCCGGGGGCTTTTGGGGCTGGGACGGACGAGAAGGACCCAGAGGCCGCGCTGACCGGCCGTCAGCGCCTGGTGAAGGGGCTGTGGCCGCCACGCGTCTCACGGGCCCAACTCATCGTCGCCCTCCTGCTGTTCGGCCTCGGCTTCGGTCTGGCCGTGCAGGTCGCCTCCAACAGCGACAGCAGCGGCGCCCTGCGTGGTGCGCGGCAGGAGGATCTTGTGCGCATCCTCGATGAACTGGATGACCGTACACAGCGTCTTCAGGACGAGAAGCAGGGTCTCAAGGATCAGCGGGCCGAGTTGGAGAACAGCTCGGACCAGGCCGAGGAGGCTCGCAAGCAGACCGCCGAGAAGGAGAAGCAACTCGGCATCCTTGCGGGCACGGTGGCGGCACAGGGACCCGGCATCACGATGACCATCGGTGATACGAAGGGAACGGTCCAGGCGGACATGCTGCTCGACGCGATCCAGGAGCTGCGCGCGGCCGGCGCGGAGGCGATCCAGGTGAACGGAGTGCGGGTGGTCGCCGGCACCTATCTGTCGGACTCGGGGAAAAGCGTGAGTGTCGACGGGAACAAGATCACCCAGCCCTATCGTTTCAAGGTCATCGGCAAGCCGCAGGACCTCGAGCCGGCGCTCAACATTCCCGGAGGCGTGGTGCAGACTCTTGAGAAGGAGCAGGCCACGGTCTCCGTGGAGCGTTCGACGAAGATCATTGTCGACGCCTTGCGAGCGGCGAAGCGGCCTGACTACGCTCGGTCGTCCTCCCAGTGAACCTGGGGTGCATGGAGCCAGTCCGGCAGGGGCATGAGGTTGCGGGGGGTCGGCGCACCGAATGGGTGGTGCGTGGTGGAAACTGTCTGGTGGATACGGACGTTGTGAGGATGTCCGGGTCGGCCGGTGTATGCAATCAGGGTTCGTCCTGCCCCACGGGCGGGTCTGTTTCGGTCAAGGGGAATCGCCCGTGAAGTTGTTTGCGAAGTTGTTCGGCAAGAGCGCGCGAGAGGGCAGCGACAACGCGACTGCCCGCCATCGCGCACAGCCGGGAGACGCGGGAGGTCAGCGCCCGCTGTTCCGCGACCAGGTCGCTGGTCCGGGTGGTGACATTTCGGGAGGTCAGGGCGCGCCGTCTGTTGACCCTGCCGCGTCCGGCCGCATAGGTTTCGGGGACATGTCGGCCCTGGTGTGTACGAGGTGCGGTCACCGCAACGCGGAGAACAGCCGCTTCTGCTCCAACTGCGGTGCGCCGCTGCGGCCCGGGGCGGTTCCGGAGCGTGCGTCGGAGACGACGTCCACGATCTCCATCTCGGGCCTTGAGGCCTACGACGCGGAGGCCACCGGCCAGACGCCGATGCCGACGCTCTCCCCGGAGGCGCAGGCGGCAGTCGACGCGCTGCCGCTCGGTTCGGCGCTGTTGGTGGTGCGGCGTGGCCCCAACTCGGGCAGTCGCTTCCTCCTGGACAGCGACCTGACCACGGCGGGGCGTCATCCGCAGAGCGACATCTTCCTCGACGACGTGACCGTGTCGCGCCGTCACGTGGAGTTCCGGCGCAGCCCGGACGGCTCGTTCACGGTCGCCGACGTCGGCAGCCTCAACGGCACGTATGTCAACCGTGAGCGCATCGACCAGGTCGCGCTCTACAACGGTGACGAGGTGCAGATCGGCAAGTACAGGCTGGTCTTCTACGCGAGCCAGCGGGGCATCTGACCCGCCAGGGAAGGGTCCATGCTTCATACACCGAGCGGCGGTGCCGACAGCGGCACCGCCGCCGCGGACGGCAGGCTGATGAGCATCGGCACGGTGCTGAACATGCTGCGCGACGAGTTCCCCGAAGTCACCATCTCCAAGATTCGATTCCTGGAGTCCGAGGGGCTCATCGAGCCGCAGCGCACCCCCTCGGGGTACCGCAAGTTCAGCGCGCGCGACGTCGAGCGCCTCGGCCATGTGCTGAGGATGCAGCGGGACCACTATCTGCCGCTGAAGGTCATCCGCGAGCATCTGGACGCCCTGGAGCGGGGCGAGGAGGTGCGGCTGCCGCCCCTGGGCCGGCCGCGTGACGCGCGTGGCGGGGAGCTGCTGGGCGATCTTCTGAGCGAGCCCGAGGCGCCCACGGCCGCGCGGATCGGCCGCGCCGAGCTGCTGGCAGCCGCCGAGATCGGCGCGGAGCAGCTCAAGGAGTGGGAGTCGTACGGCCTGGTGGCACCGCTGGCGGACGGGACGTACGACGCCGAGGCGGTCACCGTGGCCACTCTCGTGGCCGAACTGGGTCGGCACGGCATCGAGCCGCGCCATCTACGGGTCATGAAGGCCGCCGCGGACCGCGAGGCGGGCCTGGTGGACCAGGTGGTGGCCCCGCTGCGGCGCCACCGCAATCCGCAGACCAGGGCGCACGCCGAGGCCCGTATGAAGGAGCTGGCGGGCCTCGCGGTGAAGCTGCACGCCGCGCTGGTGCAGTCCGCCCTGGGCGTGCGGCTGCCCTGAGGTACGGCGTTCGCCGTCGGCGGATCGCCCGGCCGTTCTGTGCCCGACTACCCAAACGTCCCGAGCACGGCCTAGGGTTGCTGTGTGAACGAGCTCGATGTCGTAGGTGTCCGGGTCGAGATGCCCTCCAACCAACCGATCGTGCTCCTGCGTGAAGTGGGAGGCGACCGTTACCTCCCCATCTGGATCGGCCCCGGGGAGGCGACGGCGATCGCCTTCGCCCAGCAGGGCATGGCCCCCGCGCGACCGCTGACGCACGACCTGTTCAAGGACGTGCTGGAGGCCGTCGGCCAGGAGCTCACGGAAGTACGCATCACGGATCTGCGTGAAGGCGTCTTCTACGCGGAGCTGGTCTTCGCCAGCGGCGTCGAGGTGAGCGCCCGTCCGTCCGACGCCATAGCGCTTGCGCTGCGCACCGGAACGCCGATCTACGGCAGTGACGGGGTGCTCGACGACGCGGGTATCGCGATCCCGGACGAGCAGGAGGACGAGGTCGAGAAGTTCCGTGAATTCCTCGACCAGATCTCCCCGGAGGACTTCGGTACGAGCAGCCAGTGACCGTCCTCTTGAGGGATTCCTGACTGACGGGCGCGGTGACCCGACGTCCCGGGGCGCGCGTGTGCCGGATCGGTCCGGGGAGGGCCCCCAGCGATCCGTTGGCCTCGTGGTGCCCCGGCGCACGGCCAAGTGCCGGGGCCGCTCCAGGCAGGGTCCCGGAGGCACGGCGCTCTTGGAGGTCTCGCGCAGGCGAACGCATGATCGAGCCGCGATCTCATCGACCTGGGGGATGCCGGCGGCAAGAAGCGGAGCGAGTACTCTGCGCGGCGCGGCGAGTGACGACAGCCGGGCGACGTCCCAGGATCGGCGGCCAGAGCATTCGGCTAGCCTTTCCCCGCGGAAGGGCACAGGAAACCACTCTTAGGGTGATTATCACTCGGCGTGCCGAGTGTGGCGATCGTTGACGCACCCTTGGTGACTGCCTACCGTCGAGAAGGCAGGTCAAGGACGGAGGTCGGCGTGAGAAGCAGCGGCGGCGGTACGGCTGGGGGTGCCCCCGGACGCAGTCTGGGGGAGAGCGGTCCGTACCCTCCCCCAAGCTCTCGGCTTCGCTCGAACACGGGGTACCCCCACCCCGGCAACGCGGCCGGCTCCGCCTCTCAGCGGCCGACGGCCGTGCCGGGTGACGGAGAGGCGGCTTGCGAGCACATCGGCTATCGCGGTCCCACGGCGTGTGCCGCCGCGGGCATCACCTACCGGCAGCTGGACTACTGGGCCAGAACGGGTCTCGTCGAGCCGAGCGTGCGCCCTGCCTACGGGTCGGGGACGCAGCGGCTGTACAGCTTCCGTGACGTTGTCGTCCTGAAGATCGTCAAGCGGTTCCTCGACACCGGTGTGTCCCTCCAGAACATCCGTACCGCCGTCCAGCACCTCAGGGAGCGCGGGTTCCGCGACCTGGAGCGGATGACGCTGATGAGTGACGGCGCGACGGTCTACGAGTGCACATCCCCGGACGAGGTGCACGCGCTGCTCCAGGGCGGGCAGGGCATCTTCGGTATCGCCGTGGGCGTCGTGTGGCGCGACGTGGAGAACGCGCTGTCGCAGCTGCACGGGGAGCGCGTCGACACCGGCGAGACCATCGTCGGCCACAACGCGACGGACGAGCTGGCGCGGCGGCGCAACCGGGCCGTCTGAAGCGCGCGTCGGCGGGCGAGGCCCATTGTCAGTGACGTAGGGCAGCATCGGAGATGTGAGAAACGCGCCCACGATCCTGCATCTCGACATGGATGCCTTCTACGCCTCGGCGGAGCAGGCATCCAAGCCGAGCCTGCGCGGGAAGGCCGTCGTCGTGGGCGGGCTCGGGCCGCGCGGAGTGGTGGCGACGGCCTCGTACGAGGCGCGGGTCTTCGGGGTGCACTCGGCGATGCCCATGGCCCAGGCGCGCCGGCTCGCGCCGAACGCCGCTTATCTGGTGCCGCGCTTCGGGTTCTACCGGGAGATCAGCGAGCAGGTGATGGGACTGCTGAGGGACCTGTCGCCCCTGGTGGAGCCGCTGAGCCTGGACGAGGCGTTCGTGGATCTGGAGGCCGGCGGAGCCGCCTGGGACGAGGAGTCGGCTCGACTGACGGGGGCGAGGCTGCGCGCCGACATACGGGCCGTCACAGGGCTGACGGGGTCGGTGGGGCTCGCCGCCTCCAAGATGCTCGCGAAGATCGCCTCGGAGCAGGCCAAGCCGGACGGTCTGGTGTTGATACGGCCGGGCACGGAGCGTGCCCTGCTCGGGCCGATGTCGGTGCGGACGCTTCCCGGGGTCGGTCCCGCCACCGGGGACCATTTGCGGCGGGCCGGGATCACCACGGTCGACGAGATCGCCGAGGCGGGCGAGGACGAGCTCGTACGGCTGTTGGGCAAGGCCCACGGGCACGCGCTGCACGCCATGGCGCTGGCGCACGACGAGCGGCCCGTGGTGGCCGAGCGCGAGGCCAAGTCGGTGTCGGTCGAGGACACGTACGACGTCGACATCCACGATCGGATGCGGGTCGGACTGGAGGTGCAGCGGCTCGCGGACCGGTGTGTGGGGCGGCTGCGGGACGCCGGGTTGTCGGGGCGGACCATCGTGCTGAAGGTACGGCGGTACGACTTCTCGACGCTGACCCGCTCCGAGACCCTGCGCGGGCCCACGGACGACCCCGCGGTGGTCCGGGAGGCCGCCGCGCGGCTGCTGGAGTCCGTGGACACCACGGGTGGGGTGCGGCTCCTCGGCGTGGGTGTCAGCGGGCTCGCCGACTACACGCAGGAGGACCTGTTCGCCCAGGCGCACCTGGCCGCGGGGGAGGCCGGGGCGGAGGATCATCCGGCGGCCGATGCGGCGGACGAGCGTATCGAGGAGGAGACGGTGACGCCGGCCGAGCGGGTCTGGCGTGCGGGACAGGACGTACGGCATGCCGAGTACGGGCACGGTTGGGTGCAGGGCAGCGGTCTCGGCAGGGTGACCGTACGGTTCGAGACGCCCGACTCGGAGCCCGGGCGTGTGCGCACGTTCCGCATCGACGACCCCGGGCTGGAGCCGGCCGATCCGCTGCCCCTGGTGCCACGAAGACCCGAGGCCACGGCACCCCGGGCGGCGTCGGCGGGCACCGGAGCCTGACGGCGCGGCCGGGCGATGGGGCGCCTCGCTCGGGCCGGGTGGCTCGGGGCCGAATCGGTGACCCGGGGCGGGTGGCAGAGGCCGGGCCAGGGGTGACCCTCAGGTTTCGTCCGAGCCCGCCAGCTGCCCGAAGTCGCGGTCCGGTGGCGGCGGCGGTGAGGCCACGTCGAGGCCGTAGTGGTGGTAGAGCTGCAGCTCCTGTTCGGGGGAGAGGTGGCGTCCGACGCCGAAGTCGGGGGCGTCCTTGATCAGGGAGCGTTCGAAGGGGACGTACAGCGCGCCTTCGACCAGTTCGCTGGGCTCCAGCGGGACGAACGCGTCCCTGCCGAACAGGCCGGTGCGTATGGCCGCCCACTCCGGCACACCGGTCGCGTCGTCGAGGTAGACCTCGTCGATCGTGCCGATCTTGTTCCCATTGCGGTCGAACGCCTTGCGGCCGATCAGATTCCGCGGATCGATGTCGGTCTTCACGGTCCCTCCAACAGGTCGCAAACTCATCCGTAAGCACTACAAAAGAGCACATTCCGGAACGCGGCCACTCGAAGGTCCACTCGAAGGTCCGCTCGAAGGTCCAGCCGACGGCTCCGGGGTTGTCCCCGCTGGTAGGCTGGCAAACGGCTGCTGACCCCGCGCGGGAGAGTCCTCCGGAGCGATCCGGAGGCGCCGAAGGAGCAAATCCTCCCCGGAATCTCTCAGGCACACGTACCGCACGGACGAGGTCACTCTGGAAAGCAGGGCGGGTGTCGACGGCTTCCGCCCTCACCGACGGTGAAAACCGGTGCGCCTTTGGGCGGCCCGGTGAAACTCTCAGGTTGAGATGACAGAGGGGGAGGCCGTCGGGGTACCCGCGCCGTGGTGCCCCTCGAAGGTCGCGTCAGACCAGGAGGCCTCCGCAATGACCGCCCATCGCATTCCGCTCTCCGAGCTCGAACAGGGCATTCCCTTCGAACAGCGCCACATCGGGCCCGACCAGGAGTCGCGGGCCAAGATGCTCGCGCAGGTCGGCTACGGCTCGCTCGACGAGCTCACCGCCGCCGCGGTCCCGGATGTGATCAAGAACGCCGACGCGCTGGACCTGCCCGGCGCGCGCACCGAGGCCGAGGTGCTGGCCGAGCTGCGCTCCCTCGCCGACCGCAACCAGGTTCTCGACTCCATGATCGGCCTCGGGTACTACGGGACCTTCACGCCGCCCGTCATCCTGCGCAATGTCATGGAGAACCCGGCCTGGTACACCGCGTACACGCCTTACCAGCCGGAGATCTCGCAGGGCCGGCTCGAGGCCCTGCTCAACTTCCAGACCGTTGTCGCCGATCTCACCGGCCTGCCGACCTCCGGTGCGTCCCTGCTCGACGAGGGCACCGCGGCCGCCGAGGCGATGGCGCTGTCCCTGCGTATGGGCAAGAACAAGAAGGGTCTGTTCCTGGTCGACGCGGACGCCCTGCCGCAGACCATCGCCGTGATCGAGACCCGCGCCGAGCCCACCGGCGTCGAGGTCGTCGTCGCCGACCTCAGCGACGGCATCCCGGCCGAGATCGCCGAGCGGGAGATCAACGGCGTACTGATCCAGTACCCGGGCGCCTCCGGAGCCGTACGCGACATCAAGCCGGTCATCGACCAGGCGCACGAGCTGGGCGCGCTCGTCACCGTCGCCGCCGACCTGCTCGCGCTGACGCTGCTGGCCTCCCCCGGCGAGCTGGGCGCCGACATCGCCGTCGGGACGACGCAGCGCTTCGGTGTCCCGATGGGCTTCGGCGGACCGCACGCCGGATACATGGCGGTGCAGGAGAAGTTCGCCCGCAGCCTGCCCGGACGTCTCGTCGGCGTCTCCGTGGACGCGGACGGGAACAAGGCGTACCGCCTCGCCCTGCAGACGCGGGAGCAGCACATCCGCCGCGAGAAGGCGACGAGCAACATCTGCACCGCACAGGTGCTGCTCGCCGTGATGGCCGGTATGTACGCCGTCTACCACGGGCCTGAGGGCCTGCGGACCATCGCGCGACGTACGCACCGGTACGCCGCGATCCTTGCCGCCGGCCTCACGGCGGGCGGGGTCGAGGTCGTCCACGGCGCCTACTTCGACACGCTGACCGTGCGGGTGCCGGGCCGCGCCGACACGGTCGTCGCCGCCGCTCGTGAGCACGGCGTGAACCTGCGCCTCGTCGACGCCGACCACGTGTCGATCGCCTGCGACGAGACGACCAAGCGGGCCCAGGTGGGCGCCGTGTGGACCGCGTTCGGGGTCGAGGGTGACCTGGAGGCGCTGGACGCGGGCACCGAGGACGCGCTCCCCGAGGCGCTGCTGCGCACCGGTGACTACCTCACGCACCCGGTCTTCCACCAGCACCGCTCCGAGACCGCGATGCTGCGCTACCTGCGCAAGCTGGCCGACCGCGACTACGCGCTCGACCGCGGCATGATCCCGCTGGGCTCCTGCACCATGAAGCTCAACGCGACCACGGAGATGGAGCCGGTCACCTGGCCCGAGTTCGGGCAGCTGCACCCCTTCGTGCCCGCCGAGCAGGCGCAGGGCTACCTCACGCTCATCCGTGAGCTGGAGGAGCGTCTCGCCGAGGTCACCGGCTACGACAAGGTGTCGTTGCAGCCCAACGCCGGCTCGCAGGGCGAGCTGGCCGGTCTGCTCGCCGTGCGCGGCTACCACCGCGCCAACGGTGACGACCAGCGCACCGTCTGCCTCATCCCGTCCTCCGCGCACGGCACCAACGCCGCCAGCGCAGTGATGGCCGGAATGAAGGTCGTCGTCGTGAAGACCGCCGAGGACGGCGAGATCGACGTCGAGGACCTGCGGGCGAAGATCGAGCAGTACCGTGACGAGCTGTCGGTGCTGATGATCACGTACCCGTCCACGCACGGCGTGTTCGAGGAGCACGTCGCCGACATCTGCGCCCAGGTGCACGAGGCGGGCGGCCAGGTGTACGTCGACGGCGCCAACCTCAACGCGCTGGTCGGCCTCGCCAAGCCGGGCCACTTCGGCGGTGACGTCTCGCACCTCAACCTGCACAAGACGTTCTGCATCCCGCACGGTGGCGGCGGTCCGGGCGTCGGCCCGGTCGGCGTGCGCGCGCACCTGGCGCCGTACCTGCCCAACCACCCGCTGCAGCCCGCGGCCGGCCCGGAGACGGGCGTCGGCCCGATCTCGGCCGCCCCCTGGGGTTCGGCGGGCATCCTTCCGATCTCGTGGGCGTACGTGCGGCTCATGGGCGGCGAGGGACTCAAGCGCGCCACGCAGGTGGCGGTGCTGTCCGCCAACTACGTCGCCAAGCGCCTGGAGCCGCACTACCCGGTGCTCTACACCGGCCCGGGCGGCCTGGTCGCGCACGAGTGCATCATCGACCTGCGACCGCTGACCAAGGCGACCGGCGTCACCGTCGACGACGTCGCCAAGCGGCTGATCGACTACGGCTTCCACGCGCCGACGATGTCGTTCCCGGTGGCCGGCACGCTGATGATCGAGCCGACCGAGTCCGAGGACCTGAGCGAGCTCGACCGGTTCTGCGACGCGATGATCGCCATTCGCGCGGAGATCGAGAAGGTGGGCTCGGGCGAGTGGCCCGCCGACGACAACCCGCTGCGGCACGCCCCGCACACCGCCGCCGCGCTCGGCGGGGAGTGGGACCACGCGTACGCGCGTGAGGAGGCGGTCTTCCCGGCGGGCGTCTCGGCCGCGGACAAGTACTGGCCGCCGGTGCGCCGGATCGACCAGGCCTTCGGTGACCGGAACCTGGTCTGTTCCTGCCCGCCGCTGGACGCTTACGAAGCGTAATCACCCTCGGACATGCGTCGGGGCCGGTTCGGAGCGGATGTCTCCGGGCCGGCCCCTCGTATGTCGGGGCAGCGGATGCCCCGCGAGTGCCCCTCGTGTGCGCGCCTCAGGCGGCCGTCATCACCTGGTCGGTGCCCATCGGGCGGTGGGGGGCGATGATCTGGCCGTCGGGCAGAAGCTCACCGGTGTCCTCGAAGAGCAGAACGCCGTTGCACAGCAGGCTCCATCCCTGCTCAGGGTGGTGCGCCAGGAGACGGGCGGACTCCCGGTCGGCGGATTCGGCTGTCGGGCACGGCGGCTGGTGCTGGCACATGGTGGATGGGATCTTTCGCTCTGTCGTGATGTGTGAGATGACTGTCGTGTCTGTCCTGCGGCTCGTCGAGTCGTTCATGGCCGCCCCCCCCGTTGGCGATACATCGGTCTGGAACCCAGTGTTGCCCTACGGGCGTCAATCCGCAGGCATTTCGCAGCACCGCTTCTCACAGGTTCATGACGCGTCACCCGCGCGGACGGTTCATTCCAACTCCCCTGTCCCTTTGGGTGGTTCGTGATGGCCGGAAGGGGCTAGTTCATGTGGCCCGACCAGCGCTTTGTCCCTCGTGCGAGCGCGATGGGGCACGAACGAGCGACAGGTCGGGCAGCCGGACGCCGGCCCGGACGCGCGACGTGCCCCGCGGCCGTTTCCGGCGGCGGGGCACGGTGGAGGACGAGGCCTACGCGGGCGCGGGCGAGCCGAACAGCGGGGTCGGAGTGACCCGGAGGGTGAGCACAGGGAGAAGCTCGGCGACGCGGTGCGGGCGGTGGGACGCGATGCCGGGCGGAGCGGGCGCGAGGGGCACCAGAAGGTCGGTCGCGGCCGGGTGGCCCGTCGTGCCGTCGGCGGTGCAGTCGCCGTGCAGCCACAGTGTGAGCATGTACAGCTCGGGCACGGACAACAGCCGGGCCTGATAAGGCTGTGTCATCGTCTCCGCCTGGCGCAGCGCGCGTTCGGTGGAGGCGATGTACGGGCCCTCGAAGAAGTGCGAGAACGCCCAGCCGTCGGGGGTCAGCATCGTATCGGCGGCCGCCACGGCGCGCTCGCCGCAGCGGATGAGGAAACGCCACCCGGCGAGCCGGGTGGCCGAAGCGCCCGCCGGGGTTATCCGGTCCAGTACGTGGACCGGCAGCGGGAGTTCGGGTGTCGCGGGCCCCTGGGCGGTACGCAGGGACGGGGTACGAGCCTCGCGGACCGCGGTGGGGGAACCGAGTGCCGTGAGGACGGAGCGGAGAGCGGGCGCGGGAGCCGGGGGGACATGCAGCGGCATGGTGGGTCGCCTCTCATTCGACAGGCATGGTGGCGCGAGGGCGGTGCGGGGCGGGGCGGGCGGACGGCGCTGTCAGCTCTCGGGGTCGGAGGGGCTGGGGGACTGTGCCCGGACGAATGGCGGCGCTTTGACGACAGGGCTCAGAACCGTGAGCGTCAACTCTCCACCCCGTGCGCGAAGTTTATACGACCCGTGTTCAGCCAGTGTTTCGTCTAGTCGTCCCGCGCATGACGAACAAGGGGATATTCGGTCGACGATAAGTGGGATTCGTCCCGATGCTGCGCGTGCGTCACGGCGGCGACCTCGGAATACTGGTCCGTAACGGTCGGCTGATTCTCGTCGGCGTTTTTCACGACGCCGTTGCGCACTGAAACTGCGTACTGCCCCATGCCCCGTGAATGTGCCCGGACAAGCCGTCTCCAGCGTAGCGGTCGGCTGCCGCGCGCGGGGCGTTATCGATCGCTTCCGCTGGGCATCATCCCTCGTGACCCGGAACAGCAGCGGCCGGATCGTCGGCCTGCCCATCCGAGGAGGGACACTTCGATGGGGGAGAAGGTCGTGGCAGGGTCGTTGGACCTGTCCGATCGCCAGCACTACCGCGGCAAGCTCAGGCAGTGTCTGGCGGGGCTGGAGCGATTGCTGGAGGAGAAGCGGTTCGATCGCCCCAAGAACCTCATGGGCCTGGAGATCGAACTGAATCTCGTCGGACATGACGGCATGCCCAGAATGATGAATGCGCAAGTGCTCGAAAGGATTGCAAGCCGAGATTTCCAAACAGAACTCGCCATGTTCAACCTGGAAGTCAACATAGCTCCACACCGGTTGGGCGGCCGGGTTTTCGACCGGCTCGCCGAGGAGTTGCGCATCTCGCTCGCCTATGCCGAGCGCAAAGCGAACGAGGTCGACGCCGCGATCGTGATGATCGGCATTCTGCCGACGCTCGACCGCGACGACCTGGTCTCCTCCAACCTTTCCGCCGTCGACCGCTACACCCTGCTCAACGACCAGATCGTGGCCGCGCGCGGTGAGGACTTCGCGCTCGACATCGACGGAGTGGAGCGGCTCGAGTGCAGCTCGCGGTCGATCGCGCCCGAAGCCGCCTGCACGTCCGTCCAGCTGCACCTCCAGGTCACGCCGGCGCGCTTCGCCGACGTGTGGAACGCGGCGCAGGCCGTCACGGCGGCACAGGTCGCCGTCGGCGCGAACTCTCCGTTCGTGTTCGGGCGCGAGCTGTGGCGCGAGTCCCGGCCGCCGCTGTTCCAGCAGTCCACCGACACCCGGCCGCCCGAGCTGCAGGCGCAGGGCGTGCGGCCGCGCACGTGGTTCGGGGAGCGGTGGATCACATCGGCGTACGAGCTGTTCGAGGAGAATCTGCGCTACTTCCCGGCGCTCCTGCCGATCTGCGACGACGAGGACCCGCTGCAAGTGCTCGACGAGGGCGGGACACCGAGGCTCGCCGAGCTCGTCCTGCTCAACGGCACGGTGTACCGCTGGAACCGGCCCGTGTACGGCATCGCCGACGGCGTCCCGCATCTGCGGGTGGAGAACCGGGTGCTGCCCGCCGGGCCCACGGTCACCGACGTGCTCGCGAACGCGGCCTTCTACTACGGCGTCGTCCGCGCCCTCGCCGAGGAGGCGCGTCCGGTGTGGACGCGGCTACCGTTCGAGACCGCCGCCGCCAACTTCGACGCCGCCTGCCGGTACGGCATCGACGCGCGCCTGCGGTGGCCGAGGCGCGGGCGCCACGGCGGGATCGCCGAGGTGGCGGCCGTGGATCTGGTACGCGACGAGCTGCTGCCGCTCGCCGAGGCCGGGCTCGACGCGTGGGGTGTCGAGCCCGCCGACCGGGACTTCTACCTCGGAGTGATCGAGGAGCGGTGCCGGCTGAGGGTCAACGGCGCGAGCTGGCAGGCCGCCACCTTCCACCGAGCCCTCGAACGGGGGCTCGACCGGCCCACCGCGCTGGCCGAGACGACCCGGCGGTACAGCGAGCTGATGCACGTCGGCGAGCCGGTGCACACCTGGCCGGTCGGGCTACCGGAGCCGGTGTTGCTGGGGTGATTGACCGGGGGCGGGTTGTGCCTGTCCCCGGCGGCCCTGTCCCTGGTTCCCCTCGGCGGCCGGGGGGCGATGGCGCCCGCCCCGTACTCGTCGGGCAAGCTGTGTCCTGCCATGACGGTGGTGCCCCTCTCTGCTGAGCCGTCTCCCGACGGCCTGTCGCGCGCGATCTTCGTAACTTCTTTCGAGACCCTGGTGGGGCGAAGATGGGGGCTGAGGCGCGATTGCTCAACTGGAGGCGGGAGTGCAGGTGGAGGCAGGGTCGGTGGCGGATTCCTTTGTGGTGGAGCGGCCGACGCGACGGATTCTGCGGGACGAGACGCTGCTCGTTCTGGGACTTTCGCTCGGTGCGAGCGGAGTGTCCGCGCTCATCAGCTTTGTCGGGTCGGTCACCAAACCGGGGGGTCTGAAGGAGCAGGCGGCCACCCTCAACGCGTCGGCCGCACCGGGCCGCCCCTGGCTCGATCTCGCCTGGCAGCTCTTCGGGATCGCGACCGCGCTGGTGCCGGTCGCGCTCGTGGCGCACTTCCTGCTGCGCGAGGGCGCATCGCTGCGCACGCCCGGCTTCGACCGGACACGGCCCTGGCCGGACCTCGGGCGCGGGGCGGCGATCGCCGCGGTGATCGGCTCGACGGGCATCGCGTTCTACCTGGCCGCCCGCGGTCTCGGCTTCAACCTCACGGTGGTGCCGGAAGCGCTGCCCGACGTGTGGTGGAAGTACCCCGTGCTGGTCCTGTCCGCTCTCCAGAACGCCGTCCTCGAAGAGGTCATCGTCGTCGGCTACCTGCTGCGCAGGCTCGGCCAGTTGGGCTGGACGCCCGGCACGGCCCTGGTGGCCAGCTCCGTGCTGCGCGGCTCGTACCACCTGTACCAGGGCATCGGCGGCTTCCTGGGCAACATGGTGATGGGTGTGGTCTTCGTGTACCTCTACCGGCGCTGGGGCCGGGTCGGCCCGCTGGTGGTCGCCCACTCACTGCTCGACATCGGGGCGTTCGTCGGGTACGCGCTGCTGGCGGGCAAGGTGGGCTGGCTCCCGACGGCGTGACGGGTCCGGACCGGGGCGTACGAGGCTGTCGTACGCCCCGGTCGTGCTGTCAGGCGATCAGTTCGCCATCGATGACGGTGACCGCGCGGCCGGTGAGCAGGGTGCGGTCGCCGCGGAGTTCGGTGCGGACACGGCCGGAGCGCGGGGAGGCCTGCAGTCCGATGAGGTCGGGGCGGCCGAGGCGCTCGGACCAGTAGGGGGCCAGGGCGGTGTGGGCGCTGCCGGTGACCGGGTCCTCGTCGATCCCGACGTTCGGGAAGAAGCAGCGCGAGACGAAGTCGTAGCCGCGGGAGGGGTCTTCGGCGCGGGCGGTGACGATGAGGCCGCGCGCCGAATGGCGGCCCAGCGCCTTGTGGTCCGGGCTGAGGCCGAGGACGGTCTTCTCGTCGGCGAGTTCGACGACCAGGTCACCGACGCTCGGGCCGGTGTCGAAGGCGGTGAGAGGCTCGGCGCCGAGGGCTTCGGCAACGCCCTGCGGGATCTCCACGGGTGTGAGCGGCGCGGTGGGGAAGTCCAGGGTGATGGAGCCGTCCTCGCGCGGCGTCGCGCTCAGGACGCCGCTGCGGGTGGCGAACCGCACGGGTCCCTCGTGGGCACCCGTGGTGCGCAGCACATGGGCGGTGGCCAGGGTGGCGTGGCCGCACATGGCGACCTCGGTGGCGGGCGTGAACCAGCGCAGCGCCCAGTCGGCCTCGCCGCCCTCGGCCAGGCGGTGGGCGAACGCGGTTTCGGCGTGGTTGACCTCGCGGGCCACGTCCTGGAGCCAGGCGTCGTCCGGGAAGGCGTCGAGGAGGAGGACGCCGGCCGGGTTACCGGCGAAGGGGCGGTCGGTGAAGGCGTCGACGATTCGAATCCGCATGAGCCGACGCTAGAGGCCGGCGGCCCGGCCGGGCCAAGGCCAATTCGGGGTGGCTGGCCTTGTGCCGGGGCCCGGGCGCGGGGTGCGGCGGGGCGTGGGCGGTGGCTGGTGCCGGGCTCCGCCTCCGTTCTTCCGGTGGCCTCCAGACGGCTCGGCTCTTCTGCTGGGGCCAGCGGCTCGGCGGTGTGGTCGGACCGCCGGGCGGGCCGGAGCCACGCTTCGGGCCGGGCGAGGGGCGCCCGGGGACCACCTGCGAGGACGTGCAGGTCCGTCGCCGACAGTCCTGAGGTTCTTGTCATACGAACAGTTCCGATATATCGTTGACGCATCGCGACAGATCAACGATGGAATGAAGTGATTGCGATGCGTTCCCGTGGACACGACTTCGGATTCGAACGACACGGACACCACGGCGGCCCCGGCCCTCACCTTCGGGGCGGCTTCGACGGACGGCGTGGAGCCTTCGGGCCCTTCGGGCCGGGCGGCCCCGGTGGTCCGGGTGGTCCCGGCTTCGGCGGACCGGGCTTTTTCGGCCCGGGCGGCCCGTGGGCCGGGCGCGGTAGGGGTGGGCCCCGAGGAAGGGCGCGGCGCGGCGACGTACGCGCGTCGATCCTGGCCCTGCTCAAGGACCGGCCCATGCACGGCTACGAGATGATCCAAGAGATCGCCGAGCGCAGCGGCGGGGCGTGGAAGCCCAGCCCGGGCTCGGTCTACCCCACCCTCCAGTTGCTGGAGGACGAGGGTCTGATCGCCAGCGAGAGCGAGGGCGGCAAGAAGCTCTTCTCGCTCACCGAGTCGGGCCGCGCCGCGGCCGACGAGGGCCCCGACGCCCCGTGGGAAGAGGCCTCGCGCGGCGTCGACTGGGAGTCGCTGCACGAGATCCGGCAGGCCGGCTTCGGTCTGATGGAGGCGTTCGGCCAGGTCTGGAAGACCGGCAGCAAGGAACAGCGCGACAAGGCCCTGGCGGTCGTCAACGAAGCCCGCAAGAAGCTGTACCTGATCCTCGCCGACGAGGGCTGACGGCGGTTCGAGACGTGTGACGGCGCCCCGCGGATCCACTTCCGCGGGGCGCCGCTTCGTCTGTGCCCGTTCCGCGGGGCGCCGCTTCGTCTGTGCCCGTTCCGCGGGGCGCCGCTTCGTCTGTGCCCGTTCCGTGGGGCGCCGCTTCGTCCGTGCCCGTTCCCTCAGGACACCAGCGCCCCCAGCTTGCGCAGTGACTCCTTGAGGGCCGCCGTCGCCGAGTCCTTGAGCTTGCCGGCCATGAGGGAGACGGCCGCGCCGGTGAACTCGCCGTCGATGCGGACCGATGTCGCCTCGCCGTCCGGGGTGAGTGTGTACCGCGTGGCGACGTTCACCGCCATCGGGCCCTTGCCGCGAATGGCGAGAACGCGCCCGGGCCGCAGCTCGTCGATGGTCCAGGTGACCTCGGCCGGGAAGCCCATGAGCTTCATGTTCTCCTCGAAGGTCCCGCCCACCTCCAGGGTTTCGGGGCCGCCCTTCGGAAAGCTGGTGTGGGTCGCGTTCCACTCGCCGTACGCCGACCAGTCCGTGAGCCGGGCCCACACCTTCTCGGCGGGTGCCTCGATGCGTGCTTCCGCGCTGACTTCGGCCATGCGACCACCCCTTCGCGTCGGGTGCTGCGCAGGGCGCAGCTACGGTGTCGCGGAACGTAGCGGCAGGGCCTGGAACATTCAATACTGATGAACCGTCAGAAATTGTGCAGGCCGGTTCACACACCGGGTGCCGGGCACAGCGGCGCGCGGTCCGGCAGGGAAACGACGCCCTGTCATCCGTAAGGAGGAGAGGCGGGTCGCCGATGCCCACCCTGTGTCGGACGCGAAAATGCTGCCCGCCGAGGATGCCCCGAGCCGCTGGGGCTGATGGGGTGGGGGTGTGCCACCCCGTCATTCCCAGCGGCCGGCCGCCGAGCGCGGCACGCACCACACGGACCTCGATGCCAGGCTCACCGCAGAGCTGGCAGCGGTAGTCGCGGGCGCCCGAAGAAGGTCGCTGCGGGACGGGGACCGGCAGATCGACACGGCGCATCTGCTGCACACCCTGCTGGAGTCGGACGCCGAGGTGCGCGCCGTCTTCGACGGCCCGCAGGTCGCGCGGCTGCTCGGCTACCTCGTCCAGCGCTCCATCGGCTACGGACTGCGCTGGCAGAGCTCCGTCGAGGACTCCGGCGCCCTGCCGGTGCTGAGCGAGCCGGAGGGCTGGTCGCCGACGGCGGCGAGCGCCATGGACGCGGCGCACGGGCGCGCTCGGCGGCGCGGCGACGCACTCGCGCGCGGGCTCGATCTGCTCGCGGCGATCGTCGCGGACCCCGAGTCACGGGCCGTCGAGGTCCTGGAGCACGCGGGTGTCGACGTACGGGCGTTGCCGGTACGGATCGAGACGGCGGCCGCGGTGGAGGAGTACGCCGGGAGGTGCGCGGGGACGGGGGACGCCGCCCGTTGAACCCCGCTGGGCTGCGAGTCGGTTCGTCGGGTGTCGGGGTCCGGTCTCCGAGCGGTCCAGCCTCTGAGACAGGTGCTTTAGGGGGTGACGCTCATGTCGTCGCCTGTCATCATGTGCCGGTGCATACGTCTCAGGGCAGTCAGGGCAGCGGTGGCAGAGGCGTCGGCCTGGGGCTCGCCCTCGGGTCGGCGGTCGCCTTCGGCGGATCGGGTGTCGCGGCCAAGCCGCTGATCCAGGCGGGGCTCGACCCGCTCCACGTGGTGTGGCTGCGGGTCGCGGGCGCCGCGCTCGTGATGCTGCCGCTCGCGGTACGCCACCGTGCGCTGCTGCGCCGCCGTCCCGCGCTGCTCGCGGGGTTCGGCCTGCTCGCCGTGGCCGGTGTCCAGGCCTGCTACTTCGCCGCGCTCTCCCGTATTCCGGTCGGCGTCGCCCTGCTCATCGAATACCTCGCGCCCGCGCTCGTGCTCGGCTGGGTGCGGTTCGTCCAGCGGAGGCCCGTGACGCGTGCCGCTGCGGTCGGCGTGGTTCTCGCGGTCGGTGGACTCGCCTGTGTCGTCGAGGTCTGGTCGGGCCTGAGCTTCGATGCCCTCGGGCTGCTGCTCGCGCTCGGCGCCGCCTGCTGCCAGGTCGGCTACTTCGTCCTGTCCGACCAGGGCAGCGACGCGGGCGGCGAGACCCCGGACCCGCTCGGCGTCATCGCGTACGGCCTGCTCGTCGGGGCCGCACTGCTGACCGTCGTCGCCCGTCCCTGGAACATGGACTGGGGTGTGCTCAAGGGCACCGCGGACATGAACGGCACACAGGTTCCGGCCGTCGCGCTGCTGGCCTGGATCGTCCTGATCGCCACGGTCCTCTCGTACATCACCGGAGTGGTCTCCGTGCGCAGGCTCTCGCCCCAGGTCGCGGGCGTCGTGGCCTGTCTCGAAGCGGTCATCGCGACTGTCCTGGCCTGGGTGCTGCTCGGCGAGCACCTCTCCGCGCCGCAGATCATCGGCGGGGCGGTCGTCCTGGTGGGCGCGTTCATCGCGCAGTCGTCGGCGCCCGCGAAGGGATCAGCGGAGCCGGTGGCGAGCGGCGGCGGGGAAAGGGAGTTGTCGGCTCGCGAAGCGGCCGCGTAGGGCGCTGAGCCGCCGCCCGCCCAAGGGGCAGCACCCATGAGGCCCGTTCGGGTCCCGGTTGACAGGGAGGGTGCGAGGCCGGGCATCGGGCCTTGCGTCACTGCCTGTTGCATGCCCCACACCCTCCCGGGCTCACGCCCCGCGCCTGCGCAGCAGGTGCTCCCGCGCGGCCGCGTCATGCGGACCGCTCCGCTCCGCCAGTGCGGCCGCGATGCGGTCCTGGACCTCCTCCGACCGTTTACCGGCGTACTTGAACTTCGCCCGTACCCCCGTCACTTCGAGCCGCAGGCCGCGGATGCCGGACATCATGCGGCCGTACGGTGCCTCGCCCGCCGCCGCCCGGGCGGAGCCTCCCTCCGGCTGGAAGTGGCCGAGCTGGCGGTTCAGCAGGTTCGCCTTCTCCGCCGGATCGTCGACGGCATGAGCCGTGCACCGGAGCTGGACGGCCGCGTAGAAGCTGGTGGGTACGCCGTGCTCGGACGGGCCCTCCGGCGGAGCCTGCCAGGGGCCGGGCACATACACGTAGTCGTCGACCACGCTCAGCACTACATCCGGGTTCGCCTCCAGGGCGGGCCACAGCGGGTTCGGTCGCGCCAGGTGGCCCACCGCCTCGCCGCGCTCGGCGTCATAGGCGAAGTGGAGCGGCTGGACGTACGGCGGCTCGCCAGGCAGGCCGTTGACGGCGAGTTGCCCGAAGTCGTGGGCGCCGAGCCAGCGTTGCCACTCGGCGTCGTCGCGGGGTGCGTCCCAGGGATGGATCAGCATCACAGGGCCGTCAGATAGTCAGGGAGTTCGGTGCCGGGGGCCAGATCGGCGTCGGCGAGCGGGGAGCCGTATGCCCTGCGGACCGGGATCACGCCGGCCCAGTGGGGCAGGGAGAGGTCCTCGGGCTCGTCGTTCACACCACCCGTGCGCACCTTGGCGGAGACCTCGTCCAGGTCGAGGCGGATCACGGCGGTGGCGGCCAGTTCCTTCTTGTTGGCGGGCCGCGAGTCGGCGGCGCGGCCCGCCACGACGTGGTCGACCAGCGTGTCCAGGGCCGTGCGCTGCTCCTCGGGATCGGTGACCTGGTGAGCGATGCCGTGCACCACCACGGAACGGTAGTTGATCGAGTGGTGGAAGGCCGAGCGGGCCAGGACCAGGCCGTCGACGTGCGTCACCGTCAGGCAGACCGCGAGCCCGGGGTCGGCCTCGCCCGTCATCCGCAGCGGGCGCGAGCCGGTCGAGCCGTGGACGTAGAGCCGCTCGCCGACCCGGCCGTAGAGCGTGGGCAGGACGACCGGCGCGCCGTCGCGGACGAAGCCGAGGTGGCAGACATAGCCCTCGTCGAGTATCGCGTGCACCAGTTCCTTGTCGTACGACGCCCGGTCCGGGGAGCGCGTGGGGACGGTGCGGTCGGTCGGCGTGTAGGCGGTGGTGGGCGGCGACGTCGGCTGCTGGGTCCCCTGCATTGCGGTCTCCATTGCACTAGTGCATAATTTGCTTTGTGCTAGGAGGATATCGGATCGAGGGGCGTGGCGCAGCAGAGATTGCGGCCAGCGTCGAGCGTGCGGTGGGGGCCGGGGAGCTGGAACCGGGACAACTACTTCCGCCCATGCGGGAGTTGGCGGTACAGCTGGGTGTGAATCCCAACACCGTCGCGGCCGCGTACCGCGTCCTGCGCGAGCGCGGAGTCATCGAGACCGCCGGGCGCCGCGGCAGTCGGGTGCGGCCCGCGCCGGCCACGACGGGGCGTGACCACATTCGCGTGGACGTGCCCGAGGGTGTGCGCGACGTGTCGAGCGGCAATCCGGACCCGGCACTGCTGCCGCCGCTGGGGCAGGCGTTCGCGGTGGCGGCGGCACAGGGCGACCGGGCGCCGGTCCTGTACGGGGACGTCGCCGTGGAACCGGAGCTGGCGCGCATCGCCCGGGCCGGCCTGAACGCCGACGGGGTGCCGGAGGGGCCGCTCGCCGTGGTCTCCGGATCGCTCGACGCCGTCGAGCGTGTCCTCGCGGCCCACCTCAAGCCCGGGGACACGGTCGCCGTGGAGGACCCCGGATGGGGCAGGACCCTCGACCTCGTCCCGGCACTCGGGCTGCGCACCGTTCCCGTCGGCGTCGACGACGAGGGACCGCGCCCCGACGACGTACGTGGTGCCCTGGAGGCCGGGGCCCGCGCCCTGATCGTCACGGACCGGGCGCAGAACCCGACCGGTGCGGCGGTGAGCGCCACGCGCGCGCGTGCCCTGCGTTCGGTGCTCCGGGAGCATCCGGGGACCGTGCTGATCGAGGACGACCACGGCCACGGGATCGTCGACGTCCCCCTCCACCCCCTCGCCGGGGTCACCCAGCACTGGGCCTTCGTGCGCTCGGTCGCCAAGGCGTACGGCCCCGACCTGCGGCTCGCCGTACTCACCGGGGACACCGTCACCGTCGACCGGGTCCGGGGGCGGCAGCGGCTGGGGCCCGGGTGGGTGAGCCGGATCGTGCAGCGGGCCGTGGTGCGGCTGTGGGTCGACGGGGCGGTGGACGCGCGCGCGGTGGCGGCGGCGTACGGCGCGCGCCGGGACTCGCTGATCCGTGCGCTCGCCCAGCGCGGTGTCACGGCCCACGGACGCAGCGGGATGAACGTGTGGGTTCCCGTGCCGGACGAGACCGGCGCGGTCGCGCGGCTGCTGCACGCGGGCTGGGCGGTCGCGCCGGGCGGCCGCTTCAGGATGAGCGCGCCGCCCGGCATCCGGATCACGGTCTCGGCGCTGACCGCGGAGGAGACCGGGCCGCTGGCGGACGCGATCGCCTCCGCCGTCGGCCCGGCCCCTGCCCGGAGTTACGTCTAGGGCTGGGGTTCGGCCTCGGATCCGGACCGGGCGGACTGGTGGCGTCTCATCGGATGCCTTGTCGGGCCGGTCTGGGTCAGCGCCGCGCCCGCCAGTACGATCACCGCGCCGACCGGGGTCGACCAGGTCAGCGACTCGTCCAGGACCGCGACGCCCGCCGCGGTGGCGATGACCGGGATGAAGTACGTGACCATCGCCGCCGTCGTCGGGCCGACCTCGGCGACCAAGCCGTACTGGATCAGCATGGCCAGCCCGGTGCCCAGGGCGCCCAGGGCGGCGATCGCGAGCAGCGGGACGACCGGGAAGCGGCTCGGCAGGGCGGTGAACAGCGGGGTGACCAGGGCGAGTTGGACGGTGGCCAGCAGTAGCTGCGCGCCGGTCAGCGACAGATGGGAGTGGCCCGTCCCGGCCAGGGTGCGGCGGACGTAGATCCAGCCGACCGGGTAGCTGAGCGAGGCGAGCAGAGCCATCGTGGTGCCTGTCAGGTCCAGGCCGCCGAAGCCCTGCCAGGCGCCGAGCACCGTCAGCACGCCGAGGAAGCCGATGCCCAGCCCCGCGACCCGGCGCCGCGTCGGCCGGTCCTCGGACAACGCGACCAGGGACAGGACCATGCCCCACAGCGGCGAGGTCGCGTTGCAGATTCCGGCGAGCGTCGACGGGATCGTCAGCTCCGCGTAGGCGAAGAGCGAGAACGGCAGCGCGTTGAGCAGGAACGCCGCGACCGTGAGATGTCCCCAGACGCGGGCGCCGCGCGGCAGGCGCTCGCGCCGGACGGCCAGCGTGGCCGCGAGCACCGCCGTGCCGAACACCAGGCGGCCGAGCGTGACCTGGAACGGGGCGTACGCCTCGGTCCCGACCTTGATCAGCAGAAAGCTGAAGCCCCAGATCAGCGAGAGGACGCCGAAGCGGATCCGCCAGTCGAGGGCGGGCCGGCGACGGGGCGGAGAGGTGGTGGCGGAGGAGGGGGAGGGGGCGGAGGTGGTGGGTGGCCGGCTGGCGACGGGGCTCATGGGCGTAACGATGGCGCAGCCGATGTCGTAGCACAATCGAGATTTCGCGCCGGGTACCTCGTAGTATTGCTTACGTGTTGAACCTGGAGCGCCTGCGCACCCTCGACGCCCTGGCCCGGCACGGTTCCGTCAGCGGCGCGGCCGAGGGGCTGCACGTCACGACGTCGGCCGTCTCCCAGCAGATGGCGAAGCTGGAGCGGGAGGTGGGGCAGCGGCTCCTGGCCAAGAACGGGCGGGGCGTGCGGCTCACCGACGCCGGCCGGCTGCTCGCCGATCACGCGGCGCGCATCCTCTCGCAGGTCGAACTCGCCCAGGCCGACCTGGAGGCCCAGCGTGGGCAGGTGGCCGGCGAGCTGCGTCTGTCGGCCTTTCCGACGGCCGCGCGCGGACTGTTCCCGACCGCGCTGGCCGCGCTGCGCGCCGAGCACCCCGCGCTGCGGCTGCGCTCCTGCGAGCTGGAGCCCGAGGCCGGAATCGCCGGAGTGGTGCGCGGCGACCTCGATCTCGCGGTGGTCCTCGACTGGTACAACAAGCCGATGCCGCTGCCCGAGGGCCTGGTGAAGGCGGCGATCCTCGACGACCCGGCGGACGTGGCGATGCCGGCCGGGCACCGGCTCGCCGACCGGGCGGAGGTGGACCTCGGGGAGTTCGCCGACGACGAGTGGATCACCTGGCGCGAGAGCGACTTCTGTCACGAGTGGCTGATGTTCACCCTGCGCTCCAAGGGCATCGAGCCCCGCATCGGCCACCGAGCCGCCGAGACGCATACGCAGCTGGCGCTCGTCGCCGCCGGGCTCGGCGTGTGCATCGCACCGCTGCTCGGGCGCGATCCGATGCCGGCCGGGGTCGTGACCGTGCCGGTGCGCCAGCGGGTACGGCGGCACGTCTACGTGGTGTGGCGGGCCGACGCCGACCGCCGCCCGTCGATCCGGACGGCGGTGGAGGCGCTGAGGACGGCGGGGCAGGCCGTCTCGGCCGACTGAGCGGCGAGAGAAGGCCCAAGCACGCGGCTGCGGTGCGCCCGGCGGTTCGTCCGAGCGGGCGACTGCGGTACGCCCGGTGGTTCGTCCGAGCGCGCGGCTGCGGTGCGCCCGGTGGTTCGTCCGAGCGGGCGGCCGTGAAAGGTTCGCCCCGGCGGCTGCCGAACGCCCCGCCGCGTGGGCTACAGCGAACCCAGCTTGCGGAAGTCCCAGGAGACGATCTTCTTTGGCGTCAGCCGGATCCACGCGTGGCGGCCGTCGTACGGCATCTCCTCCAGACCGAAGTTCTTGCGCGCGAACAGCGTCTCCGGGGCGTCGAGTTCGGCGCACAGGTCTCCGGTGCGGGGGATCTCGCCCACGAACTCCGCTGTGCCGGACAGCTCGGCGCCTCGTAGCTGCTCGTACTCCTCGCCCGTGTCGATGACGACGGCGATCCGCGGATCGCGGCTCAGATCGGCCCAGCGCTTGCTGCGGACGACGGAGTACAGCCACAGCGAGGTGCCGTCCCACGCGAACCACAGGGCGCTCACATGCGGGGCGCCGTCGGCCGACACGGTGGCCACTCGGCAGGTGCGCTGGGTGGTGAGGAATTCGTCCAGCTCACCCGATGTCATCATGATCTTCCGGCCCCGGCGCTGAGTGTCGGACATCCGGTCCCCCTCTTCTTCTCCCACGTCGTGCCAGAGAGATCCTCTGACATCACGTCAGAAAAGAATGGGTGGTCTTCCGCCAACCCGCAATGGTCGTACTTCCGTCCGCCCGCAACGGTCGCTACTCTCGCCCGTCCGACCGTCGACGACAAGGGGAGCCATGCCGTCGTACGAACAGCTCAGCCAACTCCTGGACCCACGGACCACGGTCCTGCTCACCGTCGAGTGCCAGCAGGGCGTCGTCGGTCCGGACAGCGCGCTGCCCGAACTGGCCAGGGAGGCGCGCTCATCGGGTGCGCTCGCCAACGTGGCCCGGCTGGTCGCGGCCGCTCACGAATGCGGGACGCAGGTGATCCACGCGATCGCCGAACGCCGGCCGGACGGCCGCGGTGCCAGCCGCAACGCCCGCCTCTTCCGCGCGGCCGAACGGCTCCCGGTCCAGCAGCTGTCCGGCACCACGGCGGTGCGCGTCGCCGCGCCCATCGAGGTGGCCGAGGAGGACTTCGTCGTACGCCGGCTGCACGGACTGTCGCCCCTCGCGGGCACCGAGGTCGACGCGCTGCTGCGCAACCTGGGCTGCCGCACCCTGATCGTCACGGGCGTCTCGGCCAACGTGGCGATCCCCAACGCGGTGTTCGACGCGGTCAACCGCGGCTACACCGCCCTCGTACCCGCGGACGCCATCGCGGGGGTGCCCTCCGACTACACCCCCGCGATGATCCGCAACACGCTCGCACTGGTCGCCACGGTCGCGACCACGGACGAGGTGCTGGCCTGCCTCAAGCCACCGCGCCGGGGGGCACGGGCGTGAGGGGGCGCGAGGTCACGCGAGCTTGATCTCGTCCCCGGACACGGTGATGTTCGCGGCGGCCAGCGGCTGGGTGGCGGGACCCTTCTTCACACTGCCGTCGGTGGCGGAGAACTGGCTGTTGTGGCACGGGCAGGTGATCACGCCGTTCGAGATGTCCTTCACCGCGCAGCCCGCGTGGGTGCACTTGGACGAGAAGGCCTTGTACTGGCCCGCAGCCGGCTGGGTCACCACCACGCCCTGGGCCTCGAAAACCTTGCCGCCGCCCTCGGGGATGTCGGAGGTCTTCGCGAGCACCGTGCCGCCGGAGCCGGCCGCCGCGTTGTCGCCTCCGCCGGTGCTGCCGCTGCTCACGCTGCTGCTGGAGTTGTCGTCCGAGCCTCCACACGCGGTCAGCGCGACGGCGAGTCCCGTCGCGCCGACCGCCGCCACGACGGTGCGGCGGGCCGGTGCCGAGACGGGCTGAAACGATTCGCTGGTCATGCTGACGTTCCCTTCCACGGATGTTTCGTAGACACGGAGGTCTGTGAGATCTGCACGGTGGTACGGCCTGCGGGCAATGGCCGTTCAGACGGTGTCGAGATCTTGACGCCTTCGAGATGAGGCGGACGTAAAACACAGCTGTCGCCTCGCTGTCAGCCCGGCACAGGGACGCCGACAGGTCGCCTCCTGCGTCCGCCGGCACGCCAGGAACCTGGGGCGATGCTCAAGGAAGTCATCGCGACCCGCTACATCACGCCGCTGCGTGAAGGAGGCTCGCTATATTTGCGGACCTACGGGAATCCTGGGGCCGAAGCACAGGTCTCGATGCAGCATGAAGGCGGCGCCCCCGCCAGAGCGTGAACTCGGGAAGGTCGGGTGGTTGGCCTGACAGGCTTGTGAAGTGCCGCGACCGGGCCGCCCGTAAGAGCAGCGGGCGGAGCCACCTCGCGGCGCTCGCCTCCGAGGCCGTGGACCCGCCCCCGCCCCCGCCCGACCCCTCGTTGCCGAAGAACGATCCCGTCGAGGTGGCGGGGCTCGGGACGTATCCGCGCCATCTCCTGGCGAACACCATGGCGTTCAACGTCTTCTGTCACCTGCGCAACGACCTGCTCGCCCCGGACGGCCCGCTCCCGTTCAAGCTGCCGGAACCGACCGACGACCAGGTCGCCTCCGCCATCGACTTCATGCTCGCCGGCCTTCCACGGATGCAGGGATCCGCACTCACCGCCACCGTCCGCCGGCCCCTCGTCCTCGACTTGACCGGACCGGGCGCGACCACCATCACGATCCTCCCCGCGACCGCACCGGATGGACAGTTGACCGTGACATCTGGAGCGGACTCCACCGCCACCCGGATCCACAGCACGGCCCTCGACTTCATCGCCTGGGCCACCACCCGCAAACCCTGGCGCGACCGCTGCCACATCACCGGGGACACACACGCCGCGACCCCGTTCCTCGACCACCTGAACATCATTTAGACACGGTTCCTTCGGCTGCCAGCCAATGGGCAAGGATCGCCGCTGTCTCGACGCGCCATCCGCAAGGCGCTGATGTTCTATCCGGCCGGGTACTCGCCGACGGAGAATCAGCGCTATCCGCCCCGGACCTCGACGCGACTGAGTGATGCACGTCCGATGAATTCTCGTACTTCGAGAAGGAATGGAACAAAGAGTGCAGCAAGGCGAAGCGCGACAGGAGCCTCCCTGGGAAACCGGGGGAGGTTCGAAATCTCTTCCCGCGGGGATCGGCTGGACCGGCCTGCTGACCGCTCATATGCGGGCCGTCGAGAGCCGCAGGAAGGACCGTCTCTTCGACGATGCGCCGGCCACCGCAACGGTCGATCTCGTGCGCGGAACCATCCGCACGGATCCGGATGCCCCGCTCCCGACCGGGCCCGAGCGGGACAGCGGTGACCTCACCGAGGCCTGGTACATGCTGGCGACCTACCTGGGCGTCCGTACCCGCTACTACGACGAACGTGTTCTTGCCGCCGCTGCGGCAGGAATGCGCCAAGGGGTCATCGTTGCGGCTGGATTCGACTCGAGAGCCGTCTGCCTCGGCCTGCCGCAGCGGCCGGGCCTGGGAGCGCCAAGAACGCGCCCTGCTGGCGGCCGGGCGTCGGGTCGTCACCTACGACCGGCGTGGTTTCGGCCGCTCGAGCCAGCCCGCCACCGGCTACGACACCTTCGCCGCCGACCTGGACAAGCTTCTGACCACCCTGGACCTGCGGGACATCGATCTCGCCGGGCACTCCATGGGCGCCGGCGAAGTCGCCCGCTATCTGGGCCCCTTCGGGTCCGGCCGGGTTACGGCGGGCCGCGATCATCTCCGGGGTGACGCCGTACCTGGCGCGTCACCCATCGGAACCGTCGCCAGCGTCATCCCTTCGAACGAGTACGTGGCCATCGAGGGCGCCGTCCACGGCCTGTGCTGGGCGCACGCCGACGATGTCAATGCCCAGTTGCTCAGGTTCTTCGCCGACCAGGGTCGGCCTGACCTCAGAACGTACGCGCCGCCTGGAGGGCGTGGCTGGACGAACTGGGGATCGAGCACACTCGGGTCAAGGATGAAAATGCTGCACCTGGCACCGGCGGCGTCCTGATTTCAAGCAACACCGAGTCTCATCCGCTCCAACAGGCAGTCGGTGAGGGGGTTGTTCCATGCCATCGCAGGTGTCGACCGCAGGACCCTCGGGCTGATCGCGGAACGCGAGAGGCCGACCTCCCTGGAATCTGGCGACGAATTCTTTCCCACCACAGCCCGCGGCAGCGATGCCGCTGGATTCTCTCTCTTGGCCACCTGGGCGTCCAGATGAGAATAAATAGCCCCGTGGAGGAGCGGCTTGGTGGGCGGGTGCACTTGGCACAACCGATTGAGTTCACTCGGATGGCCCCTGCACGGGGACAAGCCATCAGGTGCCATCGAATATGGAATCCCGGGCGTCGTCCGACGTCCCCGCACCGAAGGACCGGCATGCGAATATCCCGCGCGTCCCGCCGCACCGTGAACATTGCCCGTTGGGGTGCGGCTCTTCTGGCCGTATCGGGTATCACCTCCGGACTGACAGCCGAAACGGCACGGGCTGGTGGTCCGGGCGGTGATCCCGGCCGGGAGAAGCCCACCATCGTGCTCGTGCACGGCGCCTTCGCCGACGCGTCGAGCTGGAACGGTGTCGTGCAGCGGCTCCAGCAGAACGGCTACACGGTGGCCGCACCGGCCAACCCGCTCCGCGGCATTCCCCAGGACTCGACCTACCTCGCAAGCTTCCTGAAGTCCGTCAAGGGACCGATCGTCCTGGTCGGCCATTCCTACGGCGGAGAGGTGATCTCCCAGGCCGCCGTCGGAAACGACAACGTCAAGGCCCTCGTCTACATCAATGCGATCATGCCGGATGCGGGAGAGTCCTTCTCCAGCCTCTCCGCGAAGTTCGCTCCCGCCCCGCTCACCAAGGCCCTGAAGCAGGTGCCCTTCCGCAACGGTGACGGCACCACCGGCACGGACGTCTACGTACAGCCGGACAAACTGCACGAGGTCTTCGCCGCCGACCTGCCCACGAGTCAGACCGACATCCTGGGCGCCACCCAGCGCCCGATCGCGCTCTCGGCGTTCGCGGACAAGCTCACCGGCGCCGCATGGCGGAACAAGCCCGTATACGTCCTTGTCGGCAGACAGGACCAGGCGATCAATCCGGCCCTGGAGCTGTTCGAGGCGAAGCGGGCGAATGCCCGTAAGACAGTGGAGATCAACTCCTCGCACGTTTCCCTGGTTTCCCACCCGCAGGCGGTCAAGAACCTGATCGTCGACGCCGCCGAGGACTGGAAGCAGTAGGGCGATTGCATGAGGGCCCGTCAGCGCGCTGACGGGCCCTCATGAACGATCGGGCTAGGCCCGCTCAAAGGTGCCGTAGAGGGTCGCCCTCGCGATTCCGTGGCTGAACAGGAGGAACTCCAGGTAGGCAGGGGTTGTTTTCCCGGACACATCTAGTTCTTCCACGTCGACGGCATGCACCACGAGGAAGTAGCGGTCCGGACCATTGCCTGGAGGCGTTGCCGGACCGAGGTACCTTCGGTAGCCGGCGTCGTTGACCAGTGTCACCGCGCCACCCGGTAGATCCCTGCCGTCTCCCACCCCGGCCGGAAGGTCGGTCACGGAGGCAGGCAGGTTGGCCACAGCCCAATGCCAGAAGCCCGAAGCGGTAGGCACATCGGGGTCGAACATCGCCACAGTGAAACTCCGCGTCTCCTCGGGAAAACCGGACCAGCTCAGCTGCGGTGAGATGTCCAATCCGCCTGCTCCCAGGATGCCGCTCACCTGCTCGCGGGCCAGTTGCTCGCCGTTGGCCACGGAATCGGAGGTCAACGAGAAGGTCCTGATCGGCGGCATGAAATCGTAGGGGCCATAGGGTTTGATCACGGCAATCCTCCGAAATTTTCTACTGAGTCAGTCCTCGTTGTGCCGCAGTGTCGGCGACGGCCGAATTTGGGGCCGCATAAATCCGGATGCCTTCACTGGAGACTCCCGCTTTCGCAGGCAATCGCATTGGCTACTTCATGGTGGTGGATCTGCCTGGAATGGACGTAGCGAGACTCTTTCCCTTGATATTCAAATCCCGGTGTTCGTGTCGCGCTGATTTTATGTTTCGGTGCCAGAATTCTATTGCTCATATACGCTACGCGTGCATAGATCGGTCGCAAGTTGCAGATTTCAAGATGTCTACTCACACTTGTCGCGTAGGTATCAAACTGGTCGTTCTGTGCCTCCGGGTGACGTCGTCAAGAGGAGCGAGGAGCATCCCATGGCCAAGATCCTGTGCGTGATGACCGGCGCAAGTTATTGGACCCTGAAGGACGGGCATCGGCACCCCACCGGGTACTGGGCCGAGGAGTTCGTGGCGCCTTACACCGTGTTCACCGATGCCGGACACGAGGTCACCGTGGCAACTCCGCGGGCGGTCGTACCCGTTGTGGACACGATGAGCCTGCGGCCCGGAATGGCGGGCGGCGAGGAAAACTCCCTCCGGGAGGAGGCCGTGATCGAGAAGGCGGAGGAGCTGCGGCACCCCATCTCCCTGAAGGAGGTACGTCTCGAGGACTATGACGCGGTCTACTACCCCGGAGGCCATGGCCCGATGGAAGACCTTGCGGTCGACCCGGACTCCGGGGCGCTCCTGCGGGAGGCCCTCGCTTCCGGCAAACCACTCGGCGTCGTCTGCCATGCCCCGGCTGCCTTCCTCGCGACCCGTGACGCGAACGGCGACACGCCTTTCGCGAACTACCGTGTAGCGGGATTCTGCAACGAGGAGGAGGCCGGAGTCGGATTCGCCGACAAGGCCAAGTGGCTCCTGGAGGACGAGCTGAAGAAGCTGCCCACGGATTATTCGCGGGGTCCCGCCTGGGAGCCCTACACGGTCGTGGACCGCAACCTCATCACCGGGCAGAACCCCGCGTCTTCAGGACCCCTCGCCAAGCTACTCGTCAAGGCTCTATCGGCCTAAAGGATCTACCTGATTCCGCATCCGGCGGTGGGGGCTCTTGCGGGGTGAGGGGGTGAGCCATCGGCTCTGGCTCCGCTGCGGCCGTGCTCGCGCGGGCAGGAGGCGGCGGTGTCCGGACGAACCCACCGGCCGTCCGCGCGGAAGTCGGGTGACACGGCGTCCCGTCTGGAGGCATCCATCACTTCGGGACGAGAACAGTGTGGCCGGGGGATACGTTCGGGTTGCCGTTGCCGTTGCCGTTGCCGTTGCCGTTGCCGTTGCCGTTGCCGTTGCCGTTGCCGTTGCCGTTGCCGTTGCCGTTGCCGTTGCCGTTGCCGTTGCCGTTGCCGTTGCCGTTGCCGTCACGGCTGGCTCCGGCCTGGGGCAGCGCGATCGCGCCTCGAAGGACGGCAACTGGGCGCACGACCGGGGGGTGACGCGGCCGTACAGCCCGGAGATGAGGAACCGGGTCGGCCGCCAAGGCCACCCGCTGACCAACTCCCACACGCCATCGCCGCCGCCACCGCAGCCCAACGGGCCCGGTGGCGGTGACATGTGGCGCCTGGCGTGCGCACGACCTGATGCAGGCCCCACTCCCGGATCCGAGGTGGGGAGATCAACAGAGCAGGTCTGTCCGTCTGCTGAGCACCCGGTGGGGATTTTCAGGGCATGGGATCCGGCGGACGGTGAGACTCAAGAGCCTGAGACTGACGGCGGAGGCCGGCTTCGTGACGTTCAGGCCACGTCCCTCGGTCCATTCCGCGGCCCGAGTGGCGAAGGCGCGGCCACGGATGCGCTGGGGCTCGGGCACTCTTCGCCGGCTGTCACGCTTGGTTACTATGCTCACTTCATGCCGGAGGCCGGAAGCAAGGGGCGCGCCGCCATTGATCGGCTGCTCGGTAGGGAGGGGGATCGGCGTGCCGGCCGAAACTCCCCAGATTCTCCCCAGGGCTGATCGATGACGGTTCCCTTGGTTGCACACACTTGAGGTTGACCGTGGAATGTAAGGCAAAAGAGTCGTTGGGTCTGGGAAAGTGTTGACGGGGGTCACTGCGACCCGTTACATCACGCCGCTGCGTGAGGGTGGTTCGCTGCCGGGCCTTGTCGAGGCAGACGACCTCGGCACGTACGTCATGAAGTTCACCGGCGCGGGACAGGGCCGCAAGACACTCGTCGCCGAAGTCGTCTGCGGCGAGCTTGCCCGCCGGCTGGGATTCCGGATGCCCCGGCTGGTGACGATCGAGCTGGACCCGTTGCTGGGGCTCGGCGAGCCCGACCAGCAGGTGCAGGAGCTGCTGAAGTCCAGCGGCGGCACCAACCTCGGCATGGACTTCCTTTCCGGTGCCCTCGGCTTCGACCCGCTCGCCTTCGGGGTGTGCGCCGAGGAGGCCGGGCGGATCGTCTGGTTCGACGCGCTGATCAACAACGTCGACCGGTCCTGGCGCAACCCCAACCTGCTGATGCACCGGGGCGAACTGTGGCTCATCGACCACGGTGCGACCATGATCTGGCACCACAACTGGCCCGGCGCCGAGGCCTCCGCGGCCCGGCCCTACGACGCCTCGGACCATGCCCTCGGCCGCTTCGCCCCGGATGTCGCCCGGGCCGCCGCCGAGTTGGCGCCCCTGGTCACCGAGGAGCTCCTCGCCGAGGTCACCGCCGAGATCCCCGACGTATGGCTGGCCGACGAACCCGGCTTCGACGCACCCGACGACCTTCGGCGGGCCTACGCGCGGCCGCTGCTGGCACGGGCCGCCGTCATCCATGAGCGCATCAACGGCATCGAGGGGGGCAAGTGAGCGAGCACCACATCCACATGGCCGGCCATGTGACCGAGCGTCACATCATCAGGGCGGGCCAGGGCGGCGACCGGGACGTCTTCGAGTACGCCCTGCTGCGCGTCGTACCGCGCGTCGAGCGCGGCGAGTGCATCAACGCGGGCGTGATCGTGTACTGCCGGGCCAAGGCCTACGTCGGTGCCCGGACCCACCTCGACGAGGCCAGGCTGCTGGCCCTCGATCCGGACGCGGACGTGGTCGGCGTACGGGCCGCGCTCGGTGCGGTCGAGGGTGTCTGCGCCGGGGGAGCGGCGGCCGGGCAGGCGGCGCAGGACGACCCCGGGCGGCGGTTCCGCTGGCTGATCGCGCCCCGCTCCACGGTCGTGCAGCCCGGCCCCGTGCACACCGGACTGACCGTGGATCCGGCGGCCGAGACGGAGCGGTTGCTGGACCTGCTGGTGAGGTAATGGATCACACGCACCGGGTGTGCCGTTGACACCGGGTGCCAGGGCTTCTAGCGTCACGTCTGCTGAAGGTACTAAGCGGTCGCTCATCTGACGGGCGTACCGTGGGAGCCGCAGGCTTTCCGCAGGCATTCCAGGCGTTCCAGGCTTTCCAAGGGCGAGGAGAACCAGCAATGTCCACCACTGAGCAGCGGGTCGCGGTCGTGACCGGCGGCGCGCGCGGCATCGGCGCCGCCACCGCCGTACGACTGGCCGCCGAGGGTCGTGCCGTCGCGGTGATCGACCTCGACGAGGCCGCGTGCAAGGACACCGTGGAGAAGATCACCGCCGCGGGTGGCAAGGCCATCGCGGTCGGCGCGGACGTCTCGGACGAGGCGCAGGTCGAGGCGGCCGTCGCGCGGGTCGTCGAGGAGCTGGGCGCGCCGACGATCCTCGTCAACAACGCCGGTGTGCTCCGCGACAACCTGTTGTTCAAGATGACGGCCGCCGACTGGGACACCGTCCTGAACGTGCACCTGCGCGGCTCGTTCCTGATGACCAAGGCCGTCCAGAAGCACATGGTGGACGCGGGCTTCGGCCGTATCGTCAACCTGTCCTCCTCCTCCGCGCTGGGCAACCGCGGCCAGGCCAACTACTCCGCCGCGAAGGCCGGTCTGCAGGGCTTCACCAAGACCCTCGCCATCGAGCTGGGCAAGTTCGGCATCACCGCCAACGCCGTCGCCCCCGGCTTCATCGCCACGGACATGACCGCCGCGACCGCCGCGCGCGTCGGCATGGGCTTCGAGGACTTCAAGGCCGCCGCCGCCACCCAGATCCCCGTGCAGCGCGTCGGCGAGCCCGAGGACATCGCCAACGCCATCGCCTTCTTCACGGGCGAAGCGGCCGGCTTCGTCTCCGGCCAGGTGCTGTACGTCGCCGGCGGACCGCTCGACTAGGAACACTGGGGAACACGGACATGACTGAACTCCCCGAGCTTTCGGGCAAGGTCGCCCTCGTTACGGGCGCCAGCCGCGGCATCGGCTACGGCGTCGCCGAGGCACTGGTCGCGCGCGGCGACCGCGTCGTCATCACCGGCCGCAACGAGGAAGCCCTCAAGGAGGCCGTCGAGAAGCTCGGTGGCGACCGGGTCATCGGCGTCGCGGGCAAGGCGCACGACGAGACCCACCAGGCCGCCGCCGTCGAGCGCGCCATGGAGGCCTTCGGCCGCGTCGACTTCCTGGTCAACAACGCCGGTACGAACCCGGTGTTCGGACCCATGGCGGACCTCGATCTGAACGTCGCACGCAAGGTGTTCGAGACCAACGTGATCTCGGCGCTCGGCTTCGCGCAGCGGACCTGGCACGCCTGGCAGAAGGACAACGGCGGCGCGATCGTCAACATCACCTCGATTGCGGGCCTTGCGCCCTCGCCCTTCATCGGCGCATACGGCGTGAGCAAGGCCGCGATGATCAACCTGACCCAGCAGCTGGCGCACGAGTTCGCGCCCAAGGTGCGGGTCAACGCGATCGCGCCCGCCGTGGTGAAGACCAAGTTCGCGCAGGCCCTGTACGAGGGCCGGGAGGCGGAGGCCGCCGCGGCCTACCCGCTCGGCCGGCTCGGCGTCCCCTCCGACATCGGCGGCGCGGCCGCGTTCCTGACGTCGGACCAGTCCGACTGGGTCACGGGGCAGACACTCGTCGTCGACGGCGGCATCTTCCTCAACGCCGGAGTCGCATGAGATGAGCCCCCGACACGGGCGCCGGTGGACAGAGACGGCGCCCGTGTCGTGATGCAAAGGGTGCCGGTGTCGTGGACACGAATGCCGCCCATGTCGTGGACACAAATGGCGCCCGTGTCGACGTACAAGCGACACTCAGACCGATGACAACGTCGTCATATACGCGCTGATCAAGAGCCCTCCGCGAACCAGGTCCTCTCGGGCGGACGCTGCGGTAGGGTCTGCCGCCGACCCCTGGTACGGCAGATCGAGGAGTGTGCGCGTGTTCAACCGGAACCGTTTGCTGCGTCGGCTGGCGGCGATCACGTCCATATCCCTGGTGGCCGGTTGCGGTGTGCTTTCCTCGGGGTCCTCCGACAAGCAGGGGCCGATCGTCGTGGGCACCACCAGTTCGCCGACCACGCTGGACCCCGCCGCCTCCTGGGACAGTTCCTGGGAGCTGTTCCGCAACGTCTACCAGACCCTGCTGAACTACCCCGACGGCGCGACCGAGCCGGCGCCCGACGCCGCCGAGAGCTGCGGGTTCACCGACCGGACGAACCTGGCGTACCGGTGCGTCCTGCACAACGGCCTCACGTTCTCCAACGGGGACAAGCTCGACGCCCGGTCCGTTAAGTACTCGATCGACCGGATCAGGCGGATCAACGTGTCCGGCGGCCCGGCGGGCCTTCTGGGCACTCTCGACCGGGTCGATGTGAAGGGCGACCGGGAAGTCGTCTTCCACCTCAAAGAGGCGGACGCCACCTTCCCGTTCATCCTCGCCACGCCGGCCATGTCGATCGTCGACCCGGCCGACTACTCGGCCACGTTGGTGCGCAAGGACGGCAAGATCACCGGGTCCGGACCGTACGCGCTGCAGTCCTACCAAGAGGGCAAGGAGGCCCGACTCGTCGGGAACAGCCGCTACAAGGGCTACGCGGACCGGAAGAACGACGAGGTCACCATCCGTTACTTCCAGGACTCCGCCGGCATGGTGAACGCCCTCAAGGACCGGAAGATCGACGTCACGTACCGCGGTCTCGCCGCCTCCGACATCGTCTCCCTCCAGAGCCGCGAGTCCGACGACGGCATCCACCTGGTGGAGAACTCGGGCATCGAGATCTCCTACCTGGTCTTCAACCCGAAGGACCCGTGGGCCGGCAAGGCCGCCGTGCGCAGGGCAGTGGCCCAGGTCGTGGACCGGGCGGCGGTCGCCCACAATGTCTACAAGGACACCGTCGAACCGCTCTACTCCATGGTCCCGGCGGGGCTGACCGGGCACACCACCTCCTTCTTCGACGCCTTCGGCGAGCCCAGCACCTCCAAGGCGCGCAAGATCCTCTCCGAGGCGGGCATCACCGGGCGCGTCCCGCTGACCCTCTGGTACACCACCGACCGCTACGGCTCCGAGACCGCGCCGGAGTTCCGCGAGCTCAAGCGTCAGCTCGACGGGTCCGGTCTCTTCCAGGTCACCCTCAAGGGCCGTCCCTGGAAGACGTACGTGGAGGGCTACCGGAAGGGCGAGTACCCGGTGTTCGGCCGTGGGTGGTTCCCCGACTTCCCGGACCCCGACAACTACATCGCGCCCTTCGTGGGCGACCAGAACGCCCTGGGTACGCCCTATCCGCAGCCGGAGATCACCGGGGTGCTGCTGCCCCAGTCCCGGCGCGAGAGCGACCGCGCCAACGTGGTCAGGGAGTTCGAGCAGGCCCAGAAGATCCTCGTCGACGACGCCCGGTTGCTGCCGCTGTGGCAGGGCAAGCAGTTCCTCGCGGTCAACGAGGACATTTCCGGCGGGGAGCGGGCGCTCGACCCGTCGACGATCATGATGATGTGGGAGCTGTCCCGCAAGACCAGCTGGTAGCCCCGGCCCGCACGGGGTTCGGGGGCAGGTTGTCAGTGGTCGCCTGTAGGTTCTGAGACCTGGAAGTGACCGCACATCGGAGGAACTTGACGTGACCGACATCGCCATGCTGCCGGAGTCCTGGCGGGGCGTTCTGGGCGACGAACTGCAGCAGCCCTATTTCAAGGAGCTCACGGAGTTCGTCGAGGAGGAGCGCGCCAAGGGTCCCGTCTACCCTCCGCGTGACGAAGTCTTCGCCGCCCTCGACGCCACGCCGTACGAGAAGGTGAAGGTGCTCGTCCTCGGTCAGGACCCGTATCACGGCGAGGGTCAGGGACACGGTCTGTGCTTCTCCGTGCGGCCCGGTGTGAAGACCCCGCCGTCACTGCGGAACATCTACAAGGAGATGCAGGAGGAGCTGGGCACGCCGATCCCGGACAACGGCTATCTGATGCCGTGGGCCGAGCAGGGCGTGCTGCTGCTCAACGCGGTGCTGACGGTGCGCGCGGGCGAGGCGAACTCGCACAAGGGCAAGGGCTGGGAGAAGTTCACGGACGCGGTGATCCGTGCCGTCGCCGGCCGGCCGGACCCGGCGGTGTTCGTGTTGTGGGGGAACTACGCGCAGAAGAAGCTGCCGCTGATCGACGAGACGCGGCACGTCGTCGTCAAGGGCGCGCACCCCTCGCCGCTGTCCGCGAAGAAGTTCTTCGGCTCGCGTCCGTTCACGCAGATCAACGAGGCGGTGGCCCGGCAGGGGCACGAGCCGATCGACTGGACGATCCCGAACCTGGGATGAGGCCCGGGGCGGGGGCGGGGCCCACCGCGGTCCTACCCTGCCCGCGCCGGTCACCGGTGGCCGCGCGTCGTCACCGTCATGGCCCAGCGTCCCTACGGAGCCGCCTGAGCGCGATTGTCGGTGGCGGCGGTTAGCGTCGTGGGGGACGGGTGACACACCGGGGGGTCACGAGCGTGGAGGACGCGGTGGCGGAGCGACAGGAGCAGGCGGCGCCGGACGCCGTGATGAGCCGGATCGGGCAGGTCGTCATGCTGCACCACGGCGGCGACCGCGAGGAGGCCCGGGATCGTTTCCTGCGGCTGTGGGCGGAGATCGGCGAGGCCGGCGACCCGCTGCACCGCTGCACGCTGGCGCACTACATGGCGGACACGCAGGACGACCCGACGGACGAACTCGCCTGGGACCTGAGGGCGTTGTCGGCCGCCGAGGAACTCACCGACGAGCGCGTCGCCGAGCACGACGGCGCGCTCGCGGTGCGCGCCTTCTACCCATCGCTCCATCTGAACCTGGCCGCCGACTATGTGAAGCTCGGCCGCTCCGAGGCCGCCCGCGTCCACCTGCGCCGGGCCCGCGGCGCGGCGGGCGCCCTCGGCGACGACGGCTACGGCGACGGCGTCAGGGCGGCGATCGGCCGCCTGGAGCGGCGGCTCGCGGCAGAGGGGCCGACGGGCGGCGCACCCGAACCCGGACCCCTGGACGGTCCGGGCGGGAAGACCCTGGGGCCGCCGAGACAGCGGCCGTAGCGAGGCTCCGGGGCAGTTGCCCGGGTGTCCCCTGCTTCTCTCGGAAGGGCCCCGTGTTTCGGTTCAACGCCCGCAGGCGCTCCCGCGGGCGGGGGCGACCCCTCCTCCTTGGAGGCGCAACGTCCGCAGGTGCTCCCGCCGGGCGGCCCTCGTCCTCCTCGAAGGGTTCAATGCCCGCAGGCGCTCCCGCGGGCGGCCCCTCCTGCTTGGAGGCGCAACGCTTGCAGGTGCTCCCGCCGGGTGGCCCATCGCTTGCAGGTGCTCCCGCCAGGTGGCCCATCGTCCTCCTGGAAGACTCAACGCCCGTAGGTGCTCCCGCAGATGCGTGCCTCGGGACTGTCCGGCTGCCATCCCCCGTACCTGCGGCCGAGCGCGCATACGTCCGCGTTCTTGGGGATCGCCTCGGAGACGGCCGGCGGTGCCTCGCTGTGCGGCGCGGGACGGGCATGCCCGGGGCGCGGGGCCGCGGGTGGTCGGTGAGGGGTTCCCGCCGTCGCGGCGGTGGTCGGCAGGGGCGGGCGATGCGGGGTGGGGGCCGGCGACGGGTGCTGGGAGGGCCGGACCATCTCCAGTGCCTCCCGGGCCGGGGCCTGGACGACGCGGCTCTGCGCGCTGCCGTCGGGGTGTGGGGCCGCCGGGAGCGGGGGCGCCGGCGGCGGGCCGGGAGCAGTCGGTCGCTGGACGGTCACACAGCCGGTGAGGGCCGAGACGGCCACGGTGACCAGGAGCGTTGCGGTCGTCGTCGTTCGATGCACCCGCGCAACTCTGCTGTGTCCGGGCCGCTTTGGGGGGCGGACGGGCGAAGGATGCCCCGCACGGGTGATGTCCGGCCCCGTACGGAGGGCGCGGACCCGCAGACGGGTGACGTCAATCTCCGGTGACCCCGTCGATCCGCTCCCGGATCAGGTCGGCATGGCCGTTGTGCCGGGCGTATTCCCCGATCATGTGGCTGTAGATCCAGCGCAGGCTGAAGGGCTCGTCGGTGAATTTGCTCGGGCCCCTGGAGAGGTCGTCCAGGCCGAAGCCGGCCGCGTACCGCCGGGCGATCTCGATCTCGGCCTGCCAGGTGGCGTACGCCTCGTCCCATGTATCGGCCTCGGTGAGGCGGAACTCGCCGTCCCGGTCCTTGTCGCCGGAGTAGAGCGGCCCCGGGTCGTCACCCACGAGGACCTTGCGGAACCAGCACCGTTCCACCTCCGCCATGTGCCGCACGAGCCCCATCAGGGAGAGCGCAGACGGCTCCACCGAGGCGGTCCTGAGCTGGGCCTCGGTGAGGCCTTGGCACTTCCGCGCGAGGGTCCGGCGGTAGTGGTCGAGCCAGCCTTCGAGCATGGCGCGTTCGCCGGCCATCTGGGCGGGCCTGGTGTGCTGCGTCGTCATGCCCGCATCGTGGCCCAGGCCTGCGGAGCCCACCAGGAGTTTTCCGGGTGCCCGGGTCAGTCGTCGAGCATCCCTTCCAACAGCTCCGACAGACTCGCGCGTACCTCGTCCAGGCTCGGTACTTCGGCGTGGAAGGTACCGGCCACGCACGAGAACATCAGCCCATCCGCCCAGGCGACCAGCGACAGTACATGCCGGGCCGGGTCCGTCGAGCCCAGCGCCGTGACCAGGGCGGTGAGCAGGTCGCGGAAGCGGGCGCCCGTGGCGTCGTAGTACGCCCGCAACTCGGGGCGGCGGGTGGCCTCCAGGGCGAGTTCGTAGCGGGCGACGAGCAGTTCAGGGTTGCGGGTCAGGGAACGGTGGACCGCCAACGCAAGGCCGCCGACCAGCGAGTCGAGCCCGCCGCGCGGATCCGGCATCTCGTGCAGCGCGAGCAACCGCGCCTCCCGCTCGGCATGCCGACGCACCGCGAGCTCCAGCAGCGCCTGGCGGGTGCGCGCCAGGTTCGAGGTCGAGCCCTGGGGCAGCCCGGCCGCCTCGTCGACCGCCCGGTGCGTGAGCCCGCGCATACCGCGCTCGGCGAGCAGGGCGAGGGCGGTGTCGGCGACGAGGTCGGCGCGGGAGGCGCCGGTGGTGCGTACGGACATGGAGACCAACCTACCCGTGACACTACGTCTGTAGTAGGGTCCGGGGTCGTGCTCGTACTACATTTGTAGTGAGCGTCTGCATGGGTCGAGGAGGAGCCATGGCACAGTCGTCGCGCGCGGTCGTCGTAGGGGGCGGGATCGGGGGCCTGGCCGCTGCCGTGGCCCTGCACCGGCGCGGTTGGCGGATCACCGTGCTGGAGCGCGCTCGCTCCCTGGAGCCGGTCGGCGCGGGCATCTCGCTGGCCCCCAACTCCCTGCGCGCCCTGGACGTCATCGGGCTCGGCGACGAGATCCGCGACCTGGCCGTCCGGCAGGCCGAAGGCGGACTGCGCACGCCGGGCGGCCGCTGGCTGGCTCGGACCAGTACCGCCGCCGCCGTCGAGCGCTTCGGCGGCCCGCTCGTCCTGCTGCCCAGGGCCACGCTCATCGACCGGCTGGCCGCTCGGCTTCCGGCCGGAAGCGTGCGCACAGGCGCCGACACGCGCCTCACCGACCCCGGAGACGCCGATCATCCGGCTCGCGTGACCAGCCCGGACGGTGAGCTGGAGGCCGACCTGGTGGTCGCGGCGGACGGCATCCACTCCGCCGTACGGCGGTCGCTGTTCCCGGACCATCCCGGACCCGTCTACTCCGGATTCACCGCCTGGCGGGTCCTGCTCCCGGTGCCCGGCGTGAACTTCGCCTCGCACGAGACGTGGGGCCGGGGCCGCATCTGGGGCACGCACCCGCTCAAGGACGGCAGGGTCTACGCGTACGCCGCCGCCGTCGCGCCCGCGGGGGAGCGCGCACCCGATGACGAGAAGGCCGAACTCGTCCGCCGGTACGGCGACTGGCACGACCCGATCCCCGCCGTCCTGGCCGCCGCCCGCCCCGAGGACGTCCTGCGACACGACGTCCACCACATCGCCGAGCCGCTGCCCGCGTTCCACTCGGGCCGGGTCGCCCTGCTCGGCGACGCAGCGCACGCCATGCCGCCGAGCCTCGGCCAGGGCGGCAACCAGGCCATCGAGGACGCGATCGTGCTCGCCCACCACGGCGACGACCTCGCCGCGTACACGGCGGCCCGGCTGCCCCGTACGACCGCCATCGCCCGACAGGCCGTCAGGACCGCGCGGCTGACCATGATGACCAACCGCGTCGGCATGCTCGTACGCGATGCCACGATCGCCGGACTGTCCCTGGCCGGGCCCGCGCTGTTCCTGCGCAGCTTCGACGGAATCGCCGACTGGCGGCCCCCGCGGCAGCCGTATGCTTCCGACGAGGCACCCGTCGGCAACCCCTAGGAGACATCCCGTGAAGGTCGGCTGCATCGGACTCGGCGACATCGCGCAGAAGGCCTATCTGCCGGTGCTCGGGCTGCAGCCGGGGATCGAACTGCACCTCCAGACGCGGACCCCCACGACGCTCCACCGGGTCGCCGACAGCCTGCACCTTCCGCGGCAACAGCGGCACGCCGACCTCGACGCGCTCGTCGCCCAGGACCTCGACGCGGCGTTCGTGCACGCGTCCACCACCGCCCACCCCGAGATCGTCACCCGGCTCCTGGAGGCGGGCGTACCGACGTACGTCGACAAGCCCCTCGCCTACGAACTCGCCGCCTCCGAACGCCTGGTACGGCTCGCGGAGGAGCGGAACGTCAGCCTGGCGGTGGGCTTCAACCGGCGATACGCCCCCGGATACGTCCAGTGCGCCGACCATCCGCGCGAGCTGATCCTGATGCAGAAGAACCGCGCCGGACTGCCCGAGGAACCGCGCACGATGATCCTCGACGACTTCATCCACGTCGTCGACACTCTGCGGTTCCTGGTGCCGGGGCCGGTCGACGACGTGACCGTACGAGCCCGGGTCGAGGGCGGGCTGCTGCACCACGTGGTGCTCCAGCTGGCCGGCGACGGCTTCACGGCGCTCGGTGTGATGAACCGGCTGAGCGGCTCCGCCGAGGAGATCCTGGAGGTCTCCGGGCAGGACACCAAGCGGCAGGTGCTCAACCTCGCCGAGATCATCGACCACAAGGGCCAGCCGACCGTGCGACGGCGCGGCGACTGGGTGCCGGTGGCCCGGCAGCGCGGCATCGAGCAGGCCACGCTGGCCTTCCTGGACGCCGTCCGCGCGGGCAAGGTGCTCAGCGCCCGTGACGCACTGGCGACCCATGAACTGTGCGAGCGGGTGGTGGCTGCGGTGCAGGAGCGCCCCGTCGCACTCTGAACGCCCGGACGCCCTCCGTCGCGCACAGTCCGGCGAGCACCAGCAGGGCCGCGTGCAGCGGCCAGTCGCCGAAGCGGACGTACGGGGTGACGCCGTGGGCGAGCGGGACGTCGTACACCGCTGATGTGCTCCGGTCGGTCCCCAGCCACGAGCCGACGCGCTCGCCGCTCGGTCCGTAGACGGCGGAGACGCCGGTCAGTGTGGCGTGCACCATCGGGCGGCCGGTCTCCGCGGCGCGCAGCGCTGCCAGCGAGGCGTGCTGCTCCGGCGCCCAGCTGTCCTGGAACGTCGACGTCGAGGACTGGGCGAGCAGCACCTCGGCGCCGTCCTGCGCGAGATGCCGGCTCATGTCCGGAAACGCGGACTCGAAGCAGACCATCGGGCCCACGCGCAAGCCGTGTCCGACCTTCATGACCACCTGCTCGCTGCCGCGCCTGCGGTCCTCGCCGGCCGCCTTGCCGACCGAGGTGGCCCAGCCGAGCACGGACCGCGCCGGTATGTACTCACCGAACGGGACGAGCCGCATCTTGTCGTAGCGTTCACCGGTCGGGCCCTTCGGACCGATGAGCACGGAACTCTTGTAGATGCCGGGGCGGTCGGAGCGGCGGGCGTCGACGTTGACGAGGATGTCGGCCTTCACCAGCCGGGAGAGCGCCGCTACCCGGTCCGCCAGATCGGGCCGTCTCGCGAGGTCGTAGCCGACGCTGCTCTCGCCCCAGACCACCAGGTCCACGTCCTGCCCCGCGAGTTCCCGGGTCAACTGCTCCTCGCGGTCGAACCGTTTGCCCCCGCTGTCCATGCCGTCGACGACTCCCGGCTGGACGACCGCGATCCGCACCCGCCCGTCGACGTCGGGACGCGGCGACCAGACCCAGGCCGCCGAGGTCGCGGCGGCCGTCGCGACGAGCCCGGCCACAGCCGGTACACGCGCCTGGCGCACCGACACCAACAGGGCGAGGGCCACGTTGACGCTCACGACCAGGAAACTCAGCAGCCACACCCCGCCGATCGAGGCGAGCCGCAACGCGGGCTCCACCTGCCACTGACTCGACCCGAGCAGCCCCCAGGGACCTCCGAGCCCCTGCCAGGAACGCACGAGCTCGACCATCAGCCAGCCGGAGGGCAGCACGACGAGAGCCGCGCCGAGCCGCCCCGGCGAGGGCACACCGGCCAGGAAGCGCCGCACCAGCCAGCCCCAGGGCGCCCACAACGCGCCGAGCAGCGCCGCGATGACGAACGTGAACACGTTCAGACTCGGCAGCAGCCAGTGGTGCACGGCCACCATGAAGCCGAAGCCACCGAGCCAGCCGTCGTACGCGGCCCGCCTCCCGGTCGGCGCCGACCGGGCGAGCAGAATCCACGGGACCAGAGCGATGTACGCGAACCACCACCAGGAGGGCGCCGGGAAGGCCAACATCGGCAGCGCACCCGCGAGCGTGACGGCGGCACCGCGCCGCCACCGGGAGGTGAGCCAGTCGCTGGACATCCTCATTCGGCGCATCCCTCCCCGGTGTGTACCTCCATCCAGTGTGCGCGCAGGAGAGGATCTTCGACAGGGGGCGTGAGGGTGCGCGAGGAGGGGCGCGCTAGGTGTCCTGCTGCCGCACTCGCGGTGTCCGGCGCCACTTCTCCCGTACGACCACCTCGCGCAGCCGCCAGCCCTCGCCCGTGCGCAGGAACGCGAAGGCGTACCGTCCGCCGCAGACGAAGTCCGGCTCGGACGGCCCGCCGTCCGGCCCCGCGAACCGCATCGGATTGACGTAGTCGGCCTGGATCCGGGCCGTGTCACCGATGTCCTGCTCCAGGAGACCGAACCGGACGCGCCGGTTGACGATCAGGTGCTGGCGCATCGGAAACAGCCGCATGGTCTCCTCCAGCCACCCGGCCACCTGCCCGGCATCGCCCTCGATGCCGCCGGCCGAGCGGTAGTCGGCGCGCCCGTCCACCGTGAACAGCCGTCGGTACGCCTCCCAGTCGCCGTCGTCCACGGCCACCGCGTACTCGGTGACGAGTCCGTCGACGGCCAGCCGGTCCATCACGGTCGCGAGCTCCACGCGCTGGGTCATCGGCTCAGTGTTGGGGACGGAAGATGCACAGCCAAGGGGTGTGCAGGGGATTTCGGGTCCGCCGGGCCGGAGCGAGCCCTCTGTTACAAAGGGTGGATCGGCCTCGCGGGGTGGACGGGGCTCGCAGGGCGGACCGGCTCGCAGGGCGGACCGGGCTCACAGCACGGAATCGTCGTACTGATCGAGGAGAGCGTCGACCGGTGCGGAGCCCACGGCGGCGGACGCGCCGTCGTGAAGAGTCTGTTCCGCCCAGATGACCTTGCCGCGAGAGGTGTACCGCGTTCCCCATCGCTGGGCGAACTGCGCCACGAGGAACAGCCCCCGCCCGCCTTCGTCCATGGTTGCCGCCCGCTGCAGCCGAGGCGAGGTGCTGCTGCCGTCCGACACCTCGCAGATCAGACAGCGCCCGTACAGCAGCCGCACGTTGACGGGTGGCGATCCGTACCGGATGGCGTTCGTGACCAGCTCGCTGAGGATCAGTTCCGAGGTGAAGCCGATCTCCTCCAGCCCCCACTCCCGCAGCTTCTCCTTGCACTTCGCCCGTACCGAGGGCACCACCGCCGGGTCCGGCGGCACGTCCCACTCGGCCACGCACGAGGGCGGGACCAGCCGGGTTCGCGCCACCAGCAGCGCGATGTCGTCCGAGGGGTGCGCCGGCTTCAACGCGTCGATCACCGCCTGACACGTCTCCTCAGGAGTGTGTCCCCCGACCCCGTCCAACGCCCGGCGCAGGCCCTCAAGGCCGATGTCCAGGTCACGGGCGCGGTCCTCCACCAGGCCGTTGGTGTACAGCACGAGCCGTGAACCCTCCGGCAGGTGCAGCTCGGCGGTCTCGAAGGGGTAGCCGCCCAGTCCGAGCGGGGCCGAGGCCGGCACCTCGGGACAGGTGACGGTCCCGTCGGGAGCCACCACCACCGGGTCGGGATGTCCCGCACGGGCCATCGTGCACACTCCGGCGATCGGGTCGTAGATGGCGTACAGACAGGTCGCCCCCGTCACCCCCTCTCCTTCGTGGTCATCCGCGGCCTCCTCGGTGCCCTCCTCGTTGTCCATGCGGACGACCAGGTCGTCCAGGTTTCCGAGCACCTCGTCCACGGGCAGGTCCAGCGTGGCGAAGTTGTGCACCGCGGTGCGCAGGCGCCCCATCGTCGCCGCCGCGTGCACCCCGTGACCGACGACGTCGCCCATCACCAGCGCCACTCGGGCGCCCGGCAGCGGGATGACGTCGAACCAGTCCCCGCCCACGCCCGCCTCCGCAGGCAGATACCGCCAGGCCACCTCCAGCGCGTCCTGATCCGGCTGCCCCCGCGGCAGCAGACTGCGCTGCAGGGTGACCGCCATGGCGTGCTCCCGCGTGAACCTCCGGGCGTTGTCGATCGCCACCGCCGCCCGCGCGGCCAGTTCCTCGGCGAAGGACCGATCCTCCGGCTCGTACGCCGGGGAATCCACGATCCGGTAGAAGTTCGCCACGCCCAGTGGCACACCCCGCGCCTGAAGCGGCACGGTCACCAGCGAACGCAACCCGCGCTCCAGGGCTTTTCGGGCGCGATCCGGATCCTGCTGCTGCCAACCGCGGGCCTGCCGCAGGTCTGCCTCCAGCACGCTGCGCCCCTGCCGCAGCGTCCGCATCTGCGGGGTTCCCGGCGAGAACGTGATCACTTCGCCGAGCGGATACACCGGCATCATCTGCTGCTTGCCGCTGATCGCCGCACGGCGCAGACGCCGCCATCCCTCCGCTGTCGGCTCCCACCCGCGCAGTACCGCGTCCAGCAGATCCACCGTGACGAGGTCGGCGAACCGCGGCACCGCCACTTCGGCCAGTTCCTGGGCCGTACGCCACACATCCAGCGTCGTCCCGATCCGCACCCCGGCCTCGTACAGCAGCGTCAGCCGCTTCCGTGCCACCTCGGCCCGCCCCGACACCGCCGCCAGCTCCGTGGTGTCCCGCAACGTCACCACGCTGCCTCCCCGGCCCTCGTCCGCGTCCGCGTCTGCGTCCGGGAACGTGGGCCGCTTGTTCACCGCCAGCAACCGGTCCTCCGCGAGATGCACCTCATCGGTCACCGTCTCCCGCGATATGAGCACATCCTTGATCTGCTCCGGCAGCGCCAGCTCCCGCACAGGGCGCCCCTGCGCGTCCGCCGGCAGGCCCAGCAGTCGCTGTGCCTCGTCGTTGGCCAGCAGCAGTCGTCCGTCGGCGTCCGTGATCAGCACCCCTTCCCGCACCGAGTGCAGGACCGCGTCGTGGTGCTCGTACATCCGCGTCAGCTCCACCGGGGCCAGACCGCGCGTCTGCCGCCGCAGCCGCCGGTACACCAGCGTCGTCCCGGCCGTGGCCAGCGCGAGCGCGACCGCGCCGGTACCGAGGATGATCGGCAGCTGTGGCATCCACATGCGCGCCACGTTCTTGACCGTGATCCCGGCGGACACCAGGCCGACGACCGTGCCGCGCGAGTCGGTCACCGGGACCACCGCCTGCACGGCCGTTCCCTTGCCCGCGGGAAGCGGCGGACCGCCGGCCTGCTCGATGACGGTACGGCCCTCCAGCGCCGGTCCGATGGTGCCGACGAACTTCTTCCCGATCTCCTGCGGGTAGGGATACGTATAACGAATTCCCTGGGTGTTCATGGCGACGATGAAATCCACGCCCGCCTTCTTCCGTGCCGCTTCGGCCTTCGGTTGCAGCACTGCGGTCGGGTCGCGGCTGCGCAGCGCCTGCGCCACGCCAGGGGCATTCGCGAAGGACTGGGCCGCGACGACCGACTCGCGACGCCCTTCCTCCACTGCGTCGCGCGCCGCCTGAAGCAGCAGGGCCGCCACCGCGGCGACAACCAGGAGCACCACGATCACGATCTGGAGGAGGAACACCTGCCCGGCCGTACTGCGCGGGTTCAGCAGGGAAGCCCGACGATCACGTGAGCGACCGGTGGGTGGATGACGCCCCGGGCCCCGATATCGCCAGAAAAATACCCTCATATAACCTTCATAGCACCGCTGTGCGAGCCCGGAGCGACTCACCGATGCCCTCTGCGTAACCGTCTCCGCGCACGAGACACGGCTCGTCCGCATCGCCGCTCGGTGAGGGCCTGGCCGACGGACAGAGGCGGCTGCGGGGCGGCGTCACGCATATGAACCGCTCGCCGGAAGATCCACGGGCTCGTGCGCGAGGGTGAACTCGGCCGCGAGGCGGCGCTGTTGGCTGAGGGACGGGCCTACCCCCGAGTGAAGACGCCTCGTGCGTCTGCGATCGTAGGGTGATCCACTTCAAGCTGTCGGCACGAGTCGAAAACGAGGAGACAGTTATGGCGCGTCCGGTCACGGTGGTCACGGGCGGCAGTCGGGGGATCGGCGCCGCGACATGCGTGCGGCTCGCGGTGGACGGGCACGACGTGGTGCTCGGGTACGTGCGGGACGGCGAGGCCGCGGAGCGGACCGCGAGCGCCGTACGGGCGGCCGGCGCACAGTGCGTCACGGTGCGCGCGGACACGTCCGTCGAGGCAGACGTGGACCGGCTCTTCGCCACGGCCGCCGACACGCTCGGGCCGGTGACGGGCCTGGTGAACAACGCCGGCGTGACCGGCTCGCAGGGCCGGCTCGCGGACACGGACACCGCCGTTCTGCGCCGGGTCGTCGAGGTCAACCTCCTGGGCGCGCTGCTGTGCGCACGCCGCGCCGCCCAGGTGATGTCGGCCCGGGGGAGCGGTGTCATCGTCAACGTGTCGTCGGCGGCGGCGACGCTGGGCAGCCCCGGCGAGTACGTGCACTACGCGGCGACCAAGGCCGCGGTGGACACCCTGACGGTCGGGTTGGCCAAGGAACTCGGTCCTGAGGGCATCCGGGTCAACGGGGTCGCTCCCGGGGTGATCGACACCGAGATCCACGCGACGACGGGCGATCCGGGGCGCGCCGATCGGGTGGGGGCCACGACCCCGCTGGGTCGTGCCGGCCAGGCGGAGGAGATCGCCGCGGCGATCTCCTGGTTGATGTCCCCGGAAGCCTCGTACACAACGGGTGGCGTCCTGAGGGTCGCCGGTGGACGCTGACGGCGGGCGCGGCGGCCTGATCGTCTTTCTCAACGGCACGTCGAGTGCGGGCAAGTCGAGCATCGCCGCGGAGCTGCTGCGGATCGTCGACGAGCCCTGGTTCCATATGCCCGTCGACGCGTTCCACGCGATGAGGTCCGGGCCGGAACTGCCGTCGGACGAGCTGAAGGCGATGCTGCGCCGCACCTGGCGGGGCTACCACCGGGCCGTGGCCGGGATGGCCGCCGCGGGCAACAACGTCGTCGTCGACCATGTGCTCAGTGAGAGGTGGCGGCTGCGGGACTGTCTGGAGCTCTTCCCGGCTCAGGACGTGGTGCTGGTGGGGGTGCGCTGTCCGCGGGAGGAGCTGGAACGTCGTGAGCGCGCCCGCGGTGACCGCCCCTTGGGGCTGGCGGCACGACAGATCGAGGTGGTGCATGCCCACGGCGTGTACGACCTGGAACTGGACACGAGCCGCACGGATCCGGCCGAATGCGCCCGTCGCATCAAGGAGTTCCTGCCGGGGCGCCCGACTCCCACGGCCTTCCAACGCCTGCTGACCGAGGCCCGGTGAGGGAACGACGGAGCGTGTTCAGGCCGCCTCGATGACCTCGCTGCGTATCGCTGCCGCCCACTCCACGACCAGCAGCTCGTACTCCGCGCGTTCCTGAGCCGACAGAGAACCGCCCGCGCGCAGCCAGAGGGCGCGAATGCGCTCGTTTAAGTCGTCGGCAGACCGCGCGGAACCAGGGCTCATGGAATCGGGGGACATGCGGGCAAGCCTAGGGGCAAGGACTGACAGTGCGCTACCGCACGGCTACCCGCGCGATATGCGGTTGGTCACGAAGACCCGGACCGTCCTTCGCCGCCGTCCGAGCGCACCGGAGGCGCCGGGCATTCGCGCGTAGCGACACCGCCACGTTCCGTTTGTTCACCCAAGCGACACCAAACGTATGTCTGCCGGGCACCCGCGGTGGGCGAAAGGGCTGCATTGTCGGATATCGGACACCCGCATCCGAGTACAGAAAGTCAGCCGACATGGGCGAGATTCTTGTAGCCGTCGCGACGAAGATGGGCATCGCGCTCGCCGAGGCGATCATCCTGCGCCTCGTATGGCACGTGTGGTCCGTGTCCGCGCGCACGCTGCGGACGGTGGCCGTACCGGCAACCGCGTAAGACAGGTGGCCGTGCCGGCAACCGCGTAAGACAGGTGGCCGTGCCGGCAACCGCGTAAGACAGGTGGCCGTGCCGGCAACCTCGTAACACACAGACGGCCGTACCGGTGGCCGCGCAATAAAACAGGCGGCCGTACCGGCAGCCGCCTCCACAGCAGGCGGCCGTACCGGCAGCCGCCCGACACAACAGGCGCCCGGCAGCGCTGACGCTGCCGCGCGCCCTTGGGTTGCGGGCTTCGGTCCGCGGTCTTCCCGGCCGGTCACCGACCCGGTGCCGCGCTACTCCGTCGCCTGCAGTTCTCCTTCGCGCCGCTCCTTCCTGCTACTGCGCACCAGCCAGGTGGCCCCGCCGACAGCCAGGGCCACTGGCCATTCCAGGGCCCCCGCCACGGCCATCGCCCCGAGGGCCCCGTAGAACGCGAGGTCCTTGGCCGGTGGCCTGCCGGGCAGTCGGGCCGTCGCCTCGCGGGCTGTGATCGTCAGATCGTCCCTGGTGAGGTACGGAATCGGCACCGAAGGGTGCAGCGTGCGCGTGTGCAGGTGAAGACCGGCTCCCCCGTGAGCCTGTGTCTCAGCGGCCTGCTTCTCGGACGCGAAGCCCCCTCTTGTGGCCTCCGCAGTCTTACCCATCCCCCTTCTCCCTTCGTCGGAGTCGGTGTGGTGTGCCCTTCAATTCTCCCGCGCGTCGGGTGGCGTGTGCGCGTTGAAAGCGGTGCGATGGAAGAGGCTGATGGTGGCCGTCAGCACGTAGGGAGTGGGGGGCCGCTGGGAGCTGGTGATGCACTGTGGCAGTACCGGGGCGCGGTCTGCTGCGGTCCGTGGTGTCGTGCGCGGCCGGTGCGCTGCAGAACGAGGCTCGGGCACGCGTACGTGTCTTCGGACCGCGTGTGCACGTCGCGGTACGGGGTCTGCGCGCCGGTGACCTGCCCGAGTCCGCCGCGAAGAGGCTGGCCAAGGACGTCGAGCGGCGGCTGCGGTCCCTGCGCGGCGTCGAGTGGGCCGTGGTGAACGGCGTACTCGGACACGCCGTCGTCGGCCTGGTGGACCCGGCCGACGCCGAGGCGATCACGGAGGCGCTGGTCGAGGCGGTCGAGGCGGTGGAGGAGGCGCACGGCGTCGAGTACCCGCTGCCCGAACATCCCGCGTCCGGCGGGACGGTCCGCAGGGCCGGGTGGGCCGCGGCCATGCACCTCGCGGCCGCCCCCGCGGCCGCGGCTGCCGGCCTGACGCACTTCACCCCCATCCCCTCAGGGCTCGCGGCGCTCCTCCCGATCGTCGACACCCACCCCCGGCTGAGACGCCTCGTGGACCAGGCGATCGGCCGAGAGAACGCCGGGGCGCTGCTGGCCGGGCTCACGGCGGTGAGCCAGGCGGGTTCCGGCGGAGTCGTGGGAGTCGCCGTGGATGCCCTCCGGCACACCCTGCGCATGATGGAAGCCGACGCGGAGGCCGCCACCTGGGCCGAGGCCGAGCCGCGTCTGACGGGCAGCGCCGAAACCGGGGCCTACCACGCGGCGGCCGAGGCGCCGCCCCGAAAGACGCCGCTGAAGCCCGGACCGGTCGAGCGCTACGCCGACCAGGCACTTGCCGTGGCCGCGGCGTCCTTCGCCGGATCACTCCTGCTCACCCGGCGCCCCCGAAGGGCAACCGGAGCGGCGCTGGCGGCGATCCCCAAGGCGCCGCTCCTGGCACGCGAAGGCTTCGCCTGCGCCTTGGGCCGCGGCCTCGCCCGCCGGGGAGTCGTCGTGGCCGACCCCGACGCGCTCAGGAGGCTGGACCGGATCGGCACCCTGCTCCTCGACACGGACACCCTCGCCACCGGGTCCCATCTGCTGGCCGACCTGGTCGCGCTGGACGACGAGGTACCCCCGGGTGAACTCGCCGCGACGGCCCACCGGCTCTTCGACGGCTCCGCCCCGAACCGCCTGCGCCGGGACGGCGAGTGGGTACTGGGGCCGGTCGACGACCTGTCACTGCGAGGACGCACCGGGGAACAGGCCAGGGAACGGCTGCACCGTGAGGGCGCGCCGCTCGTGCTGGGCCTGGCGCGCCGACGGCACCTGCTCGCCGTGGTCAGCGTGCTGCCCGAGATGCACGACATGGCGAGCGCCTTCGTCCCGGCCGCCCAGGCGGCCCGGCTCAAGGTCGTGGCCGCAGGCGCGCACACCGGCGACGCGTCCGTGCGGGACGCCGACGCGGTCAGCGGTGAAGGCGACCTGCTCGACGCCGTACGGGCCCTGCAGCGCGGCGGCGACGGCGTGCTGCTGGTCTCCGACGACCGCCGCGCCCTCAGGGCCGCCGATGTCGGGGTGGGCATCGCGGACTCCGAGGGGACTCCGCCCTGGGGCGCGGATCTGTACCTGCACGCCGATCCTGCGTCGGCCGTCATGATCGTGGAGGCCTGCCGCAGCGCACGGGATACCGCGCACTGGGGAGCCCGGATCGCCCAGGCCGCGGCCGTCGTCGGCGGGACCGCGGTGCTGGCCGGCGAGGCACGGCGGCCTGCGGCCCGCGGTGTGACGGCGTTCAACGCGGCGGCAGGGCTGGGAATCGGTGTCGGTGTCTGGGCGGCGGTACGGCTGCTGCGGCGCCCCCCGCCGGTGACCGCGTCCCGCCAGCCCTGGCATGCGATGGACCCGTCCACCGTGCTCGCCAGAGCAGGGGGCAGCGACGGCGGCCTGACGACCGAGGAGGCACGGACCCGGGTGACGACCACCGGCGAACGGGTGCCGACGGTCTCGCTCGGCCGGGCCTATCTGGCCGAAATGACCAACCCCCTCACGCCCGTCCTGGGCGCCGGAGCAGCCATGTCCGCGTCGGTCGGCGCCGCCCTCGACGCCGTCGTCATCGTGGCGGTCACCGCGTTGTCCGGGCTCTTCGGAGGCTTCCAGCGGCACAGGACCGAACGGGCGGTGGCCCGGCTGCGGCGCGAGTCGGCCGTCATGGCCAAAGTGCTGCGGGACGGCGAGGAGACCACCGTGCCCGCCGAGGAACTGGTCGTGGGCGATGTGGTGAACCTGAACGCCGGTGATGTGGTGCCCGCCGACGGCCGGCTGCTGGAGGCGCATCATCTGGAGGTCGACGAGTCGGCGCTGACCGGTGAGTCGCTGCCGGTGGCCAAGGACATCGCGCCCGTTCTGGCCTCCGGCCTCGCGGACCGTACGTCCATGGTCTACGAGGGCACCACCGTCGCGGCCGGCCGCGCCCGTACGGTGGTCGTCGCGACCGGCACGGCCACCGAGGCGGGCCGGGCCGCGGCAGGCGGACGCGGCGCCGCACCCGCCGCCGGAGTGGAGCGCCGACTGACCCGGATCACCCGCACCACCCTGCCGGTGGCCCTCGGATCGGCCGCAGCCGTCGTCGCGGCGGGCATGCTGCGCGGACGCCCCACCCGGGACACCGTCGGCGCGGGTGTGGGACTGGCCGTGGCGAGCGTTCCCGAAGGGCTGCCGTTCCTGGTCTCGGCGGCCCAACTCGCCTCGGCCAGAAGGCTGTCCGCACGCGGGGCCCTGCTCAGGCACCCCCGCACCATCGAGGCGGCCGGCCGCACGGACGTCCTGTGCTTCGACAAGACCGGAACCCTCACCCAGGGGCGGATCTCCCTCGTCGCCGTGGCGGCCGACGGCGAAAGTCTTCCCCTCGAATCGCTCGGCGACGAACAGCGCGCCGTACTCGCCGCGGCACTGCGGGCGACACCACGCCCGCACGGCGGCAGGAGGCTGGAACACGCCACCGACGGCGCGGTCACCGAGGGCGCGGAGGAGGCGGGAGTGGACCGGACGACGGGCGCGCCGGGCTGGCGGCGCACCGCGAGCCTGCCGTTCGAACCGAGCCGTGGCTTCCACGCGACCCGGGGCCGTCGTGGCAAGCGCCGGATCCTGTCGGTGAAGGGGGCGCCGGAGGAGGTCGTCGACCGCTGCGCCACCCGCGGCGGCCGGCCCATGGACCGGAAGGCACGCAAGGCCGTCCTCGCGGCGGGCGAGAAGCTGGCGGCCCAGGGCAAACGGATCCTCGCCGTCGCCGAACTCCGGGACGCCCCCGGCGGCGAGCTCACCGACGAGACGGTCACCGGCCTGGACTTCCTGGGCTTCGTCGCGTTCGCCGACCGGGTACGCGGCACCGCCGCCGAGGCGGTGCGCCGGCTGGCGGACGCCGGAGTGCAGATCGTGATGATCACCGGCGATCATCCCGGGACCGCCGAGTCGATGGCCCGTGAACTGGGTGTCCTGAACGGCAGACGGGTGGTGACGGGTGCCGAACTCGACGACCTGGACGAGCGTGCCCTCGACGCCCTGCTGCCCGAGGTGGCTGTCGTCGCCCGTGGCACCCCCGTGCACAAGGTCCGCGTGGTACAGGCGTTCCAGCGCCTCGGGCGCACGGTCGCGATGACCGGCGACGGGGCCAACGACGCGCCGGCCATCCGGCTCGCCGACATCGGGATCGCGTTCGGCACTCGGGCCACGCCCGCCGCGCGTGCCGCGGCCGACCTCGTCGTCACGGACGACAGGCTGGAGACGGTGGTCGCCGCGCTCGTCGAGGGACGCGCCATGTGGGCCTCGGTACGGCAGGCCCTGGCGATCCTCGTCGGCGGGAATCTCGGCGAGATCGCCTTCACCCTCCTCGGGGCGGCCGCCACCGGCACCTCACCCCTGACCGCCCGCCAGCTCCTGCTGGTCAACCTCTTCACGGACCTCGCCCCGGCCATGGCCGTCGCCCTGCGCCCGCCCCACCCCGAGGCCGCCGAGCGCATGCTCCATGAGGGCCCCGAGGTCTCCCTCGGCACGGCCCTGACGGAGGAGGTGGTCTGCCGTGCCGTGGCCACCACCCTCGGCGCCACGGCGGGCTGGCTCGCGGCCCGCTTCACCGGCCGCGCCACCCGTGCCCGCACGGTCGCCCTGGTCGCCCTGGTGGGCGCGCAACTCGGCCAGACCCTGCTGGCCGGGGGCCGGAGCAGGGCGATCGTCATCTCCTCCGTCGGCTCCCTGGCCGCACTCGCGGCGGTGGTCCAGACCCCGGTCCTAAGCCAGTTCTTCGGCTGCACGCCGCTCGGTCCCGTGGCCTGGGCGATCGCCCTGTCGGCGGCGGCCGGGGCGACGGTGAGCGCGCCGTTCCTTCCGCCGTTGATCGGGCGGGTCCGGGGGGCGGTGCCGCGGCTGCTGCCGACCGGCCGGACCATGATGCGGGACGCTCAGCCTGCGGACTCTCCCGCGTGACGACGCGGGACACTGCCACCGAAACCGGCGACGTTGTTGGTGGGGGCTTGGAGATTCTCGTGCTCGACGACGGTCGGATCAAGGCCCGCTACATGTTCTCGGGGGCCTGACCGTAGCAGCAGTATCAGCAGAGGCCATTAGCCCGGCGGCCGCCGAGAGAGCCTCGGCCGTCGCCGGGTCGGCCGGTAGGAGCGCCTCCAGCTTCAGCTCGGCAAGTGTCACGTCAACGGCGGTGGCGAAGGTCGTCACGGTCGTCATCAGACGCAGCTCACCGTACGAGGACTGCAGGCGGAGCGGAACCGCGAATCCGAGTGGCGCGGCGGAGGGCTCCAGCTCGGGAACGTACTCGGTGAGCTCGGCGCGCAACTCCTCCAGGTGGCCGAGGCGTGTCAGGATGTGGCGCGCCCATTCGGCGAGGTTGCGGATGCGGGGAGCCAGGCCGTCGGGATGCAGCGCAAGGCGGTAGACGTTCGTGCCCGGGCCCACCAGCTCGGCGGCCGCACCCTCGGTGATCAGGTCGAACGCGGTGTTCGCGGCGATCATGTCACCGCCCCGGTCCACAACAAGCGCCGGATACGGCAGATGCCCCCGGAGGATGTGATCGATCGCCGTGCGCACGGGGGCCAGCACCGGGTCGTCGAGTGAGCTCTCGGGGTAGGCGGGCGCGTACCCGGCGGCCAGCAGCAGCTCGTTGCGCTCCCGCAGCGGCAGTTCCAGTGACTCGGCCAGGCGTACGACCATGTTCCGGCCGGGGACGGACCTGCCGGATTCGATGAAGCTGACGTACCGCTGGGTGGTACCCGCCCGCAGCGCCAGGTCGAGCTGGCTGAGATGACGGCGGGCACGACGTTCGCGAAGCGCACGAGGGAAGTCCACGGGCCTGTTGTAATGGCCGCGGAGGGTCTCAGGCCATTCCCCGCAGGGAATTGTCGCCACCCGCCCCGGTGGTGAACATCGCCGACATGGACATCGGTGTACTGCTTCCGACCGGAACTGCCCAATGGGGCCCGGCCGACGACCCTCGCGAGCTGGTCGCCTTCGGCCGCCAGGCCGAACGCTCGGGGTTCTCCTCGCTTTTCGTCAACGATTCCCTGATCAGCCCGCGCATCGAGGCGCTCACGATGCTGGCCGCGCTCGCCCCGGCGACCGAGACCGTGACTCTGGGTACGGCTGCGCTGATGCCGTTCCTGCGACGGCCGATCCAGACCGCGCAGTCACTTGCGTCGATCGACCTGCTGTCCGGTGGCCGGCTCACCGTGACCGTCGGCGCAGGCTTCCCCGGCCGCTTCGGACGGCCCCTCTACACGCTGTCCGAGGTGCCGTGGGAAAGACGCTTCGCCCGCCTGGACGAGACGGTCGCGCTGTGGCGGGCCCTGTGGGACGGCGCCGACTCCTTCCACGGCGAGATCCTCCGGTTCGCTGACATCCCGCCCACGACCAGGCCGTCCCGAGCCGGCGGCCCGCCCATATGGCTCGGCGGTGCGACCCCCGCAGCGCTGGCCCGCACCGGTCGGATGTACGACGGATGGCTGCCTTACCCGCCCGACCCCGCCGACTACGCATCCGGCCTCCGCGATGTCCGCAAAGCGGCGGCCGACGCCGGACGTACGGCCGAGGACATTACCCCCGCACTGTTCGTCTCGGTACGGATCGACGAGGACATCGAGAGCGGCCGTAGGGCACTGGACGCTTACGCGCGGGCCACATACGGCGTGCCGCTCGAGGAGTTGGAGAGGATCCAGGCAGTCGTCACCGGCTCCGCCGACCAAGTGCTCAAGCGCCTGGGGCGGTACGTTGCCGCCGGCGTGCGGCACATCGTCGTACGCCTCGGCGCCCTGGACCTGCGCTCCCAGCGCGACCAGCTCGAACGGGCGGCAGACCTGATCCCCGTCCTCCAGACGGCAGCGGATCACGCTTCCACCTCGGAAGGCTCCTGAGCCTGGCCCGACTGACCCGGAGTGACGATTACGGGACAGCCCTTGAAGCGTGTGCAGAAGGCCGTGATTTCGCATCCTCTACGGGGCTGTTGGGGCTCGTGGCCATGCGGCGAGGGCGAGGTTGTGCATGCGGGCGACGGGGAATGCTCTGACGGCCAATCTCACGAGACCGGTGCGGTGTCAGTACCAGGTGGCATGCTCTGCCGCCATGAACAAGCAGCACTTCTGGCAGCTCATCGAGGCAGCCCGCAACCAGGCGTCCAACCCGAACGACGGAGAAGCTGTCGCTCAGCGGGCAACCTCACTGCTGGCCACACAGTCGGCCGAGGAGATCGTTGCCGCTCAGCAGGTCTTGTGGGACCTGATGGCCGACTCCTACGCGAACCCTCTGTGGGCCGCTGCCTACGTGATCAACGGCGGATGCTCCGACGACGGCTTCGACTACTTCCGCGGCTGGTTGATCGTGCAGGGGCGCGAGGTCTTCGAGCGCATAGTCGCTGCTCCCGATGCGCTCGCAGATTTGCCTGTCGTGCGAGCTTCAGCGGCCAGCGGATTCGATCTCGATTGTGAGGAGACGCTGAGCATCGTCTGGAACGCACACGTCATGGCGACCGGCAAACAACTGCCTGACAACGCGTTCACCATCCGATACCCGGAGCTTGATCCCTCTTGGAACTTCGATTTCGACGACCGAGGGGAAATGACCCGCCGGCTGCCTGGCTTGGCGGCTCTTTACCTCGAGTAAGCGGATGCTGCGACCGGCTGTCTCCATGTTGTAGGCCGACCGGATGCCGGGCCGCGAGCTTCTGTGTGCGTGTTGGTGGGCGCTCACCGCCAAGGAGGCGGTCCACGGCCCAAAAGGCCCGCACCAGTCTTCGCCTGGTCTCTGACATGGCCGAGAGGGTAGCGCGCGCCGATCAGTCCTCGAACGGCGCGATGCCAGTTGGGCACGACGCTCCCCAGTTCGCCCCGAGAGGGTCACTTAGCTTGCTCCCTTGTCCCGCCCAGCCCCGCCGTACCCGTTCGAGTTTTTGCTGTCCAATACTGTTGTGATCTTCATGTCTGGGATGCGGCTTGTCGCCGGTAATGGCTGGCCCGTGATCGCTGCTGGTGGCGGCGCCGCCAGTCAGACCAGCCGAGCCGGTGGGCCACGTCGTGGGCGGGCCGGACGGTGACCGTGATGAACAGGCGCTGGATCTCGTTGCAGGACAGCGGGACCAGCGCGTCCGGGGCAGGGTTGCGTGCGTGCTCGTCGGCGCGGAGGACCGCGAGGAAGGCGTGGGCGAGCATCGCGAGGGTGACCCAGCGGATCCAGGAGGGGTAGCGGCGGACCTGGTGCTCGTCGAGTCCCGCCAGCCCCTTGCCGGCCTGGAAGGTCTCTTCCACACGCCACCAGGAGCCGGCAACCTTGACCAAGACAGCCAGGGGTGTGGGTTACCCAGTCGACGCGGTCTCCGGCGTCAAGGAACCGCTCGATCATCGTGCGGGCCAGGTCCGGTTTGGTCGCGAAGACGGTGTCCTGGCCCAGTCTTGCCGCCCGGCAGCGATCCGGGTCGCACGTCCAGGAGCGCGGGATGTACAGCTCCCGGTCGACCGCCGCGTGGCCCCGGGTGCCCGCGTAGACAAGGTAGACCGCGACCTGCGAGTTCTCGATCCGCCCGGCCGTGCCGGTGTACTGGCGCTGAACGGCAACGGTGTGAGTGCCCTTCTTCACATCGCCGGTCTCGTCGACGACCAGCACCGCGGCCTCGTCGTGGAGATGCTCAACGACGTATTCGCGCACATCGTCGCGGACGGCATCGGCATCCCAGACGGCATGGCACAGCAGATGCTGCATGCCGTGCGGGCTGCCCTCCCCGGCCCACTCCGCGATCGTCCAGCAGTTCTTGCGAGGCAAGTCCGACAGCAGGCCCAATACCAACCGCCCGGCCCGCAGCCGTGGTTCGACCCGGGCGAACCGGCCCGCGATCCGGCCCATGGCCACCTCGAACGCCTCCCGCCAACGGGCGGGATCTATGCTGTGCCCCGCGGCCACCGTCTCGTCGTTAGTCCACACAACTCACGATGATCAACGGTGGCCGCACCTGTCTCCGCACCGGCCCCGACCAGCAAGATCACGATCTACAGCTGGAGTATGAGGCCTCCGTCAGTGCTCCGATCCTGAGCATGTCCGTGCGGTGATGGTTTGCACACCCCCTGCCCGTGGATCGCTCGTGATCATCCCCTATACGCTGCCTGCATGATTCGCGCAGTGGTCTTCGACGTCGGCGAGTGCCTGGTGGACGAAACGACTGAATACGGAACCTGGGCCGATTGGCTTGGCGTACCTCGGCACACGTTCCACGCCATGTTCGGCGCTGTCATCGCTCAGGGCCGCGACTACCGCGAGACCTTCGAGGAATTCCGGCCGGGCTTCGACCTCTACGAGGAAAGAGAGAAGCGCACCGCTGCCGGGAAGCCTGAGACGTTCGGCGAGGCCGACCTGTACCCGGACGTGCGGGATGCGCTCGCCGCGCTCCGGGCTGACGGCCTCTGGCTGGGCATCGCCGGGAACCAGACCATACGCGCCGGCCGGATCCTGCGCGAGCTGTTCACCAACGACGTCGACCTGATCGGCACCTCGGACGACTGGGGCGCCAGCAAGCCTGACCCGGCGTTCTTCCACCGCGTCGCTGAAGTCGCGTCGGCCCAGCCTGACGAGATCCTTTACGTCGGCGATCGCGTAGACAATGACATCCGCCCTGCCGTCGCGGCCGGTATGCGTACAGCTCTTGTGCACCGCGGCCCATGGGCGACGATCCAGTGGCGGACGGAAGAGGCCGAGAAGCTTCCGAGTTTCAGGGTTGAGAGCCTCCTCGAACTGTCCGGGCTGATCGCTAACTTCAACGGCTCAGTGCGCTGACTGTCGTTGACCAGTCGTAGAGGCGGTCGTCCAGCTCGCGCACGCACTGCTCGTGCTGGTGCGGCGCCAGGGCGCGCCGGACCTCGCGGACACGGTCCATGCCCATGGCGTACCAGGTGCGCTCCAGCTGGTCGAGGGCGCGTAGCGCGTAGCGGCAGGCTTCTTCGGGCCGGCCGGCCGTAGCTTCGACGGCGGCGAGGTCTCCGAGGACAACGGTGGCCTGCTTCTCCTCATTGGAGTCGAGGGCGTCCAGGACGCCGAGCAGGGTCGCGCGGGCTTGAGGCAGGTGCCCGGCCTTGAGTTGGGTGTTGCCTTTGAAGGCGGCGAGTCGGACCGGAGAGAACCAGTCGAGCCAGTCGGGCGACTCGTGCTCGCCCCCAGCGTCGAGGACGGTCTCGGCATGCCCGATCAGGTGCAGCGCCGTACGGGTGTTGCCGCACCGGGTCTCGCACTCGGCTTCGACTGCGTCGAGCCACGCGAGCAACTCGGCTGATGCGGGGCCGCGGCGGGCGTAGGTGCGGGCGGCGACCATCCGCTCTGCGGCGGCGTCCCGCTCGTCTGCCCAACCGGGGATGAACGCGGTGTGCGCCAGAATCGCCGACCCGAGAAGCGGGTCGTCGGCTTCGCCCGCGGCCTGTAGCGCCCGCAGCAGGGTCTGTTGCGCGCGGTCGGTGTCGCGCAGGTCGAAGAACTCGATGCGCCCGGCGAGCAGCCACGTCTCCGCGAGCGCTGCCGCCATTCTCTGCCGCGTCTGGCCGGCGGTCTCCGGCAGCAGCGCACACCCAAGCGTGGCATGGGCAACAGCGGCAGGGTGGAGAGTGGCTGGGGCGACCGACCAGTACAAGCGTCGGTGCGACCGCGTGACAGCCTCGTAGTCAGCCGCGACCGTGGCGGGCTGCATTGCTGCGGCCTGTGTCGGTACCACCGCGAGCCCCACGGCGGCCGCCGTGGCGGCGAGGATTGTGCGCCGCCCGTGGTTGGTCTGAGCGCCGTGCGACGGGGTGAATCCGAGCGATTCCAGGTCCTGTCCGAGGACCCGTGTGAGGGCCTGGCCTACCTCTGGCTGGGGCCATGGAGGCGTGTCGGACTCCCATCGCCGCACCTGTCGGACACCGACGCCCAGCGCATCCGCGAGGGACTGCTGAGATGGATAACCAGCTGCCATGCGGGCGGACTTGAGGCGGGTGTTCCCCACGGGCCGTGCCACTGCTGCACCTCCATGTCGAGCACTGCGGCAAGTGTCCTTGCAAGTCCGCATGCTGGCTACCCGTCACCCCTAGGATCCAACGAAAGTCCTATTCAGTGCCATTAAAAGACCTCTTGAAGTCCTCGGATTCTGCATGCAAGAGGGCCACCCTTGAACGCACCTGAATGCTGCTGACACAGAGGAGCCTCTGCCATGCCGACCACGTGCTTACAGACTGCAGCAGGGTGCACCCTGCATGATGCGGGCGAGGACCGGGATGCGGTTCGCCTACTGCGCCAGCTCGAACTCGCCGCAATGGCCATCCTGCGCGGTCGGTACGGCGCCGTAGTGGACTACCCGCACAAGGAACCGGTCTACGACTTCGTCTTCTGGTCTGACAACGGATCGGAGCGTTTGGCATGGGCAGCGCTGTGGAGACGAACAACGACACTCGGGCGCCGGATATCGCGATGATGCGCGAAACCATCAACCGCCTGCTCACACCTACAGAGAACACGCCGCACACCAGCACCGAACTGGAGACGCTGACTGGCCTGTTGCGCGGGCACATGGAGCTGCTCATGCCGGAAGTCCAGGCGGCTGCCGTGAAGCTGCCCAAGGATGACGTGCCCCGGTACTGCGCGCTTGCCTGCATCGGTGAGGCCCGGCAGAGGCTCGCGGCTGAGCCCAGCCCCGTGCCGGGTGGCGACGGTGCGTACGCCCGTCGACTCGCCCGCTCGTTGGCAGCCCTTTGCGACCACTACGAGACGCTGACCGGTGTGTCGATGTGCCTGGCCTGCGACAAGCCGATCAAGGTCGGCGACGAGTCGGTGCCGTACGACCAGGTCAGCCCATCCGGCGGAGGGGTCGGAGCGGGCCGCGTCCACGCCCGTTGTGTCAACGCCTTGCATTGTCGTTGACGAGGGCCGCCCCGCCTTGGGCCGTCAAGAGCGATGCCCCCGCGGCCTGAATCTGCGGGGGCGTCGTCATTCCCGGGGTGGGAGCGACTGGGAGTTGATCAAGTGCAGAGGGCTCGAATGACCTCTGATCTGCCGATCAGAAAGCGCAGGCTGCTGTGTTTGGGCCGTTGATAGTCTCGCCGTCCACGACCAGAGGGGGATGAGAGATGGTGGAAACGGAGCGATCCAGGCCTGGGAGACCCTGGTCCAGGGGACTTCGGTTCGGCATCGTCCTAGGCGGTCTGACATCGTTGGTCTCGATCGTCACCATCGGGCAGGTGTGGACTTCGTGCGACATAGGCGTCAATGCAGGCGCCAACTCTGTCTCCCTGCTCTTTCTCGCGCCCTTCATATGGTTCGCCGCAGCGGTGCCTTGGGTGGTTCTGTACGGTGCCCTCGGAAGACGTCATGGAGGCGCGGCACTGACAGCTGGGGTCCTCTTCAGCGTGTGGTTCGCGTGGTTCCTGGTGACGTGGCTTGGCATCCTGGATTCCTACCCCGACCCTTGGTGCCCGGGAAACGTCCCGCCGTGGTGGCCGAGTTTCATTCCTACCTGAGCGCTCGGCGCAGGGCGGGCTGTCAGCTCAAAGCCCCGCCCTCACCCCGCCGACTCCCCCGCATGAGGACTCAGCACATCCGCACTGACCAGCGCGATCAACGCCACCCCGAGCGCGATCCGGTACCACACGAACGGCATGAAGGACTTCGACGAGATGAACTTCATGAACCACGCGATGACCGCGTACCCGGACGCGAACGCGATGACCGTCGCGAACAGTGTCGGCCCCCAGCTGACGTGTCCGCCCTCCGCCGCGTCCTTGACCTCGAACACGCCCGAGGCCAGCACGGCCGGGATGGCGAGGAGGAACGAGTAGCGTGCCGCGGCCTCGCGTCGGTAGCCGAGGAACAGGCCGCCGCTGATCGTCGCGCCGGAGCGGGAGACACCGGGGATCAGGGCCATCGCCTGGCAGACGCCGAAGACGAGACCGTCCTTGATGTTCAGGTCCTGGAGCGTCTTGCGCTGCTTCGGCGTCCGGTGCCGGCCGCCCTTCTCGTCGCGCGCCGCGAGACGGTCCGCGATGCCGATGATCACGCCGATGACGATCAGCATCGTCGCCGTGACCCGCAGATCACGGAACGGGCCCTCGATCTGGTCCTTCAGGGTCACCCCGAGGACGCCGATGGGTATGGAGCCGACGATCACCAGCCAGCCCATCTGTGCGTCATGGTTCTGCCGCATCGTCTTGTCGAACAGCGAGCGGAACCAGGCCGAGAGGATGTTCGCGATGTCCTTGCGGAAGTAGATCAGCACCGCGGCTTCCGTGCCGATCTGGGTGATCGCGGTGAAGGCCGCCCCCGGGTCCGTCCAGCCCGCGAAGGCCGCGGTCAGGCGGAGGTGCGCGCTGGAGGAGACGGGGAGGAATTCGGTCAGCCCCTGGACGAGTCCGAGGATGAGGGATTCAAACCAAGACATGAAGTGATGTGGTCCAAGCGCTGATCGTGGAATCGTGGAAGCGACGACGGGCACACCGGGCCGCGGTGTGCCGTGGTGCAGCCGGTGATCAAGTGTGTGGGTGGCAGAGTAGCGTCCCGGGATGACGGTTCCATCACCGGGGCTTTACCGGCGCTTGGGACGGCTTCCCCGCGCCACGCCGGGCCGAGCGCCGTCCGCCTCGCGTGACGGTGGTGCCGGTGGTGTTGACCGGCCCCTTGGACGCCGCTTACGTTGCAGCCGAGGGAAAGCGCTTGCTGTCCCCGGGTCCTCCGGAGTCAACACGCGTTGGCCAACGTCTGACGTCACGTCCGATGGAGCGCTGATCACGTACATGCCCACAGCACACAACGCGTCCACCGCCGACGCCGACAACGCCATCAGCCCGCATCCGGTACTTCCGTTCGCCGGCCGTCGCATCAAGGCCGCCCTCATCGGCACGGGCGCCATCGCGCGCGACTCCCATCTGCCGGCGCTCGCCCGGCTCGCCGAGGAGGGCGAGGTCGAGATCGTCGCCGCCGTCGACATCGACGCCGACTCGGTCCAGCGGGTGTGCGCCGAAGGTGGCATTCCGCACGCGTACACCGACCTCCACCGCATGCTGGAGGAGCAGCGGCCCGACCTGGTCAGCATCTGTACGCCGCCCATCCTGCACCGGGAGCAGACCATCGCCGCGCTGCGGGGCGGTGCCTGGGTGTGGTGCGAGAAGCCGCCGGTGCCGACGCTGGCCGACTTCGACGCCGTCGAGGCGGAGGAGGGCACGAACGGCGGCCCGTACGCGTCGATCGTCTTCCAGCACCGCTTCGGCTCCGGCTCCCGGCACGTGCGACGGCTGCTGGCCGAGCAGGCCATGGGCCGCCCGCTGGTGGCGCACTGCCAGACCACCTGGTACCGCAACGCCGCCTACTACGCCGTGCCCTGGCGCGGGCGCTGGGGGACCGAGGGCGGCGGGCCCGCCATGGGCCACGGCATCCATCAGATGGACCTCCTCCTCGACCTGCTCGGACCGTGGAGCGAGGTCCGGGCCATGGCCGGGCGCCTGGTGCACGACGTGGAGACGGAGGACGTGTCCACGGCGCTCGTGCGGTTCGAGAGCGGCGCTCTCGCGACGGTTGTCAACAGCGTGCTCAGCCCCGACGAGGTCAGCCGCATCCGCATCGACTGCGAGCGCGCCACCGTCGAACTCACGCATCTGTACGGCCACAGCAACGACAACTGGCGCATCACACCCGCCCCCGACGTCCCCGAGAAGGAGGTCGCGGTCTGGCGGGACTTCGGTGCGGACGTGCCGAGTTCGCACCTGGAACAGCTGCGCGAGCTGGTCGCGAGCATGCGGGCCGGCGAGCGGCCGCGCAGCAGCGGCGCCGACGGGCGCACCAGCCTGGAGCTGATCACCGCGCTGTACAAGTCGGCGTTCACCGACACGACCGTCCGCGCCGGGGAGATCGGCCCCGGAGACCCGTACTACACGGCCCTGCATGGGGGCGCGCCCGGCTGGGCGCCTGTGGTCGGCGAGGCAGCGTCCCAGGAGGCGCCGAGCCAGGAGGTGTCCGCATGACCGGGACCCTGGGTGCCCTGCGCATCGTGCACGCGCACGGCGACCGCGTCACGCTCACCGAGCCGACCACCGGCGTGGAGCTGTTCAGCTACGTCTACGGCCCCGAGGCGGCCTGGGAGGCGCCCAAACCGTATCTGCACCCGGTCCGGACGCTCGCCGGCGACATCGTCACCGACTACCGGCCCAACGACCACCGCTGGCACAAGGGCCTGCAGCTCACCGCCTCACATCTGTCGGGCCAGAACCTGTGGGGCGGCAACACATACGTGCACGGCGAGGGGTATCTCGCGCTGCCGGAGCGCGTCGGTTCGATGGCGCACGTCGCCTTCGACGAGATCGACGCGGACGGCGACCGCGCGGTCATCGCCGAGCGGCTCACCTGGCACCCGTACAGCGGTGAGCCGTGGGCCGAGGAGGAGCGCCGCATCGAGGTGCACGATATTGACGTCGCGTCCGGCTCCTGGGCGCTGACCTGGACCTCCGCGATCACGAACCGCCGCGACGAGCCGCTGCTGTTCGGCAGTCCGACCACCGCCGGCCGGGAGATGGCCGGCTACACGGGCCTGTTCTGGCGCGGACCGCGTGCCTTCCGGGACGGGCGGGTCATCGGGCCGCGCTCCGAGGGGCCGGGGCTGATGGGGCAGCAGGCGCCCTGGCTCGCGTACTCGGGGGAGCACGACGGCGCCGACGGGCACGCCACACTCCTCTTCGCGCACGCTCCCGAGAACGATCACCTGGGAGAGCGCGGCGCCCACCCGGCCCACTGGTTCGTCCGCAACGAGCCCTTCGCGGCCGTCGCCCCGTCCTGGGCGTTCTACGACGAGCTGGAGCTGGCCCCGGGCGACACACTGCGGCGACGGTACCGGGTTGTGGTGGCGGACGGCGCGTGGGAGCGTGAGGAGGTCGCCAAGTATCTGGAGGAGCACCCGTGGTGAGCCCCGGGGAGTTCACCGGGCTGCCGGGCGCCGTGGCCGTCTCGCACCTGTCCGTCTACGACTGGCCCGCAGCCGACGGCGTATGCGGCGGAACTCCCCATCTGCATCTGACCTGTTCGGAGGCGTACGTCGTCACCGGCGGGCGCGGCGCGGTGCAGACGCTGACGACGTCCGGGTGCGAGGTCACGCCCCTCGCGCCCGGCACGGTCGCCTGGTTCACGCCCGGCACCATCCACCGGCTGGTCAACGAGGACGACCTGCGCATCACCGTCCTCATGCAGAACAGCGGGCTCCCGGAGGCGGGCGACGCCGTCCTCACCCTGCCTCCGCAGTACCTGACCGATCCGGAGACCTACGCCGCCGCGACCGTCATCCCGGCCGACGTGCCCGAGGAGGAGCAGGAGCGGATTGCCCGGGCTCGGCGCGATCTTGCCCTGGAGGGCTACCGGGCGCTGCGCGACGCGGACGGCCCCGAGCCGCTCGCCGCCTTCCACCGGGCGGCCGCCGCGCTCGTACGGCCGCGACTGGCCGAGTGGCGCGAACGGTGGCGGCGGGGTGCCGAGGCCGCCGCGTCCGCCACCGGGGAACAGTTCGACCGCCTGGAGCGCGGCGATGTCTCCCACCTCGCCGACGCGGTCGTACGGGCGCAGCAGCCGTCCGCGCATGGCAAGTTCGGCATGTGCGGGCGGCTGGACGTCTACAAGGGGACGCCGTAGCCGTCCATAGCCGTCCGTATTCGTCTCTGGGCGTCAGCCGTCCGTATTCGTCTCTAGGGTCCCTAGGCGTCCGTAGGCGTCCCTAGGCGGCCGTAGGCCCCGACACCGTCCAGCCCTGCGCCTGAGGGTGCGGCGTCAAGTCCTCGTGGTGGACCTCCTCGCCGCAGGCGGAGCAGGTGACGACCGGGACGAGTTCGTTGCCGCAGATGTGTTCGATCACCATGGGGCGATCGTCGTCCTGCCTGAGATGGCGGTCGCCCCATGCCATGAGGGTCATCAGGACCGACTCCAGCTCCAGGCCCGCCGCCGTGGGCCTGTACTCGAAGCGCTGCGGGCGCTCGGTGTAGATCTTCTTCGTCAGGATTCCCGCGTCCACCAGCCGCTTCAGACGTGTGGCCAGCACGTCTCGCGGGGCGCCGATGTTGCGGACGAGCTGGTCGAAGCGTCGGTTGCCGAGGCAGACCTCGCGCAGGACGAGCAGGGAGTACTTCTCGCCGACGAGAGCCAGGGTGTCGGCGATCGAGCAGGGGCGCGGGTCTTTGGAGGCGGCCATGCGGCCAGTCTAGGCGAGGGTTTGCTTTTCCAACTCTCAGAGTTATGGTGGGTCCAGATTTCCTACTCACCGGTAATCACTCCCGCCGGTATCACCGCACCGGCACCCGCCGGGCAAGGAGGCCCGCACCATGCGTGACGCCGTGATCGTCGAAGCCGTACGCACCCCGGTGGGCAAGGGCAAGCCGAACGGCGCCCTCGCCCAGGTCCATCCCGTGGAACTCCTCGCGCACACCCTGCGCACCCTCGTCGAACGCTCCGGCATCGACCCGGCACTCATCGACGACGTCATCGGCGGCACCGTCGACCAGGTCGGCGAGCAGGCCACGAACACCACCCGCTACGCCGTCCTGTCCGCGGGCTTCCCCGAGACGGTGCCCGCGACCACCGTGGACCGCCAGTGCGGTTCCTCCCAGCAGGCCGTGCACTTCGCCGCGCAGGGAGTGCTCTCCGGCGCGTACGACATCGTCGTGGCCTGCGGCGTGGAGTCCATGAGCCGTGTGCCGATGTGGTCGAACGTGCCCCCCGGCAAGGACCCCTTCGGGCCCGGCGTCGCCGCGCGCTACCCGGAGGGCCTGGTCCCGCAGGGCATCAGCGCCGAGCTGATCGCCGCGAAGTGGTCGATCGGCCGCGAGCAGATGGACGCCTTCGCGGTGTCCTCGCACCGCAAGGCGGCAGCGGCCTGGGACGCCGGTCTGTTCGACGCCGAGACGGCTCCCCTGGAAGGCCTCACGCGCGACGAGTGCATACGGCCGTCCAGCACGCCCGAGATCCTCTCCGGCCTCAAGCCCGCGTACTACGACCCCGGCTTCGCCGAGCGGTTCCCGCAGATCGAGTGGAACGTCACCGCCGGCAACGCCAGCCCGATCAACGACGGCGCGTCGGCCGTTCTGATCACCTCCAGCGAGACCGCGGCCCGCCTCGGCCTGCGCCCGCTGGCCCGGCTGCACAGCTTCGCGGTCACCGGCTCCGATCCGCTCCTGATGCTCACCGGCGTCATCCCGGCCACCGAAAAGGTGCTGCGCAAGGCAGGCCTGACGGTCGAGGACATCGACCTCTTCGAGGTGAACGAGGCCTTCTCCAGCGTCGTTCTGGCCTGGCAGCAGGAGACGGGCGCCGACCTCGCCAAGGTCAACGTGCACGGCGGGGCCATCTCCATCGGCCACCCGCTGGGCGCGAGCGGCACCCGGCTGACGACCACTCTTGTGCACGCGCTACGCGCGCGTGGAGCGCGTTACGGTCTGCAGACGATGTGCGAGGCGGGCGGCCTCGCCAACGCGATGATCCTGGAGGCGGTCCGCTAGGCCCTGTCGTCAAACTCCCGTCGTCCGCCCTCCCGTCGTCCGCCCGGCTGCCCCTCGGTCGGGCGGCTCAGCGGCCGCGCAGGTGGTGGCGCTTGCGCCAGGCCACCACCGCGCCGACCAGTGCCGGCACCGCGATGAAGCCCATCGCGATCAGGAAGGCGGGCGAGGTCGGCTTCGAGGCGCGGGCGCCGGCGACGACGTACGCGGCGGTGTTCGGTATCGAGCCGAGCGCCGTCGCGAGCAGGAACGGCGCCCAGCGCATCCGGGAGACGGCCGCGCAGTAGTTGGCCACCCAGAACGGCACCCCGGGGAACAGTCGGGCCGCCATCATCGAGCGGAAGCCGTGCCGGCTGAGCTGACCGTCCGCGGCCTTCAACCAGCGTCCGCGCAGCAGCGGGCGCAGGGCGTCCTGCCCGAGCACCCGGCCGAGCCCGAAGGCCATCCCGGCCCCGAGCACCGTGCCTGCCAGAGCCGCCCCAGTGCCCAGCTGCGAGCCGAACAGGGCACCCGCCGCGAGGTTCAGAAGAGGTCGCGGCACGAACGCGACTGTGCACAGCCCGTACGCCACCGCGAAGACCCCGGCCGCGGCGGCACCCCCGAACTGCGGCGGCCAGCCGTGCGCCAGCAGCCTCTGCGGCTCGAACAGCAGCACGCAGGACGCGGCCGCGGCGAGCAGGACCACGAGCAGGGACAGCCGCGACCAGGGCGAGAGCAGCGCTCTGGTACAGCGAGCGGTGAACCCCAGCGGTACGTCGACGGCGGCAGTGGCCGACGCGGCGGTGAGCTTTGTGGCCGCGGCCCGGGGAGAGGCCGTGGCGGTGCCCCCAGAGCGGGTGGTGGCATCGAGCATTCGGCGACAGTAACCGACCCATGTATGTGATCGCCGTATGGTCCGTCTCACGGACGTCACAGGATCGGGAAGCCTTGGGTCCGTGTTGTGCCGCATCCGTCCCACTGGACTCGCCCAGCCGAACTCGTCCCGCTGGACTCGCCCCGCGCGAAAAACCATTCGACGTGGGCGGGCGCTTCGACGATGATCTCCTGCATGTTCCGGTACGCCTTCCTCCTCGCAGCATCCGCCACCGCGGATGCCCCGAAGGCTGCCGTCCTGATCCTCGTGGCCGCAGTCGACGGCGCCCGAAGCTGACCCTTCCCGGATTGTCCGGCGGACCCCGCAGGGGGAGGGTCGGCAAGTCCCTTGGGGTCCCCGTCCCGGCCGGATCACCCGACGCCGGGGCAGTCACTCGGTACCGCTGAGTACCGCTGAAGAGGCTTCGAGGTACAGCCATGCCCAAGACGGCATACATGCGCACCAAACCGCACCTGAACATCGGCACGATGGGGCACGTCGACCACGGCAAGACCACCCTGACCGCCGCCATCACCAAGGTCCTCGCCGAGCGCGGTGCCTCCACCTTCGTCCCGTTCGACCGGATCGACCGGGCCCCGGAGGAGGCGGCGCGCGGCATCACCATCAACATCGCGCACGTCGAGTACGAGACCGACACCCGGCACTACGCGCACGTGGACATGCCGGGCCACGCCGACTACGTCAAGAACATGGTCACCGGGGCCGCGCAGCTCGACGGGGCGATCCTCGTCGTCTCCGCGCTCGACGGGATCATGCCGCAGACCGCCGAACACGTGCTGCTCGCCCGGCAAGTGGGCGTCGACCATATCGTCGTCGCCCTCAACAAGGCCGACGCGGGCGACGAGGAGCTCACCGACCTCGTCGAACTGGAGGTCCGCGAACTGCTCACCGCCCACGGCTATCCCGGCGACTCCGTACCGGTCGTACGCGTCTCCGGGCTCAAGGCCCTGGAGGGGGACCGTCGTTGGACCGCGGCGATCGACGCGCTGCTCGACGCGGTGGACACCTATGTGCCCATGCCCGAGCGGTACGTGGACGCGCCGTTCCTGCTGCCGGTGGAGAACGTGCTGACGATCACCGGCCGGGGCACGGTCGTCACCGGCGCCGTCGAGCGCGGCACGGTCAGGGTGGGCGACCGGATGGAGGTGCTCGGCGCCGGTCTGGAGACCGTGGTCACCGGCCTGGAGACGTTCGGCAAGCCCATGGAGGAGGCACAGGCCGGGGACAACGTGGCGTTGCTGCTGCGCGGGGTGCCGCGTGACGCCGTGCGTCGCGGGCACATCGTCGCGGCGCCCGGCAGCGTCGTGCCGAGCCGCCGCTTCTCGGCGCAGGTGTACGTCCTGTCGGCGCGCGAGGGCGGTCGTACGACCCCGGTGTCGACCGGTTACCGGCCGCAGTTCTACATCCGCACCGCGGACGTGGTCGGCGACATCGACCTCGGCGAGACGGCGGTCGCCCGGCCCGGCGACACGGTCACGGTGACAGTGGAACTGGGCCGCGAGGTCCCGCTTGAGCCAGGCCTCGGCTTCGCGATCCGCGAGGGCGGCCGCACGGTCGGCGCGGGGACGGTGACGGCCGTGGAGTGAGCCGGGATCTGCGGGCCGTCGGCTGAGCCGAGTGTGCCCGGACCGGCCGCCGGCCCGGGGTGCCGCGCCCACGGCCGAGGACGCGGGTGTCCGCCTGGAGGGGGCGGGCGCCCGCGTCCGCGACGTCAGTGGCGTGCGCGGGACTTGAGCACACGAGAGTCATGGGCATCGCGTCGGGCCGCCGCTTGCCCGGCCCGGTGCCGGACCGGCCGGGTATGCCATCCGGCTCGGACCATGGGCCCCGTGGAGTACGCCGTCCGGTCCGCTGGTCTTGTCGGGCACGGGGCCGGTCGTTCACGAGCCGGTTCTTGTGCTCCGGCGTGGGAGCGGTGGGGTGCGCCGTGCGGTCCGGTTGTTCTGCCGGGCGCACGGCGGGCTGCCCACCCTGTTTGGTCCGATTGTTCTGCCGGGCGCACGGCCGACTGCCCCCGCTGTCCGGCCCGGTTGTCCTGGCGGGCACGGGACCGGCCATGCATGCCAACGGTCCAACGGTGCCACTGTCCGGCCCCGGCCCGGACCCGGCGGAACGCGCCGCACGCCTCGCCCCGGCCCAACGCCGGCGGAACGCGCCGTACGGTCCCCCCGTCCGGCCCCGGCACAATAGAGACGTGACCGAGCCGATACCCGTGACGCGTGCCGTGGATCACGGGACCGCCAAGTTGATGCCCGACGTGGACCGTGAACGAGCCTGGCTGCTGACGGTCGACGGGGCACCGCAGTCGTACGTGGACCTGGACGCGCCGACGCATCTGGAGTTCGAGTACGCGCGACGGCTCGGCCATGTGCTCGACACGGTGGCGGAGCCGGGACGGGCCCTGGACGTGCTGCACCTCGGTGGGGGCGCGCTCACCCTGCCCCGCTATGTGGCCGCGACCCGCCCGGGCTCCCGACAGGACGTCGTCGAGGCCGACCGGGGACTGCTCGACCTCGTCGTGGAACACCTTCCCCTGCCCGCCGATGCCGGCATTACCCTGCACCCGGCCGACGCCCGCGCCTGGCTCGACGCTGCCCCGTCGGACTCCGCCGACATCGTGATCGCGGACGTCTTCGGCGGCTCCCGTGTCCCTGCCCACCTGACGACGGTGGCGTACGCCCGCGCCGCCGAGCGGGTGCTGCGTCCGGACGGCGTCTATCTGGCGAACCTCGCCGACGCCGCGCCCTTCGCCTTCCTCCGCTCCCAACTCGCCACGTTCGCCGCGGTCTTCGAGGAACTCGCCCTGATCGCCGAGCCGGGCGTGCTGCGCGGCCGCCGTTTCGGCAACGCCGTGCTCGTGGCGGCCCACCACCCGCTCGACACGGCCCCCCTGACCCGCCGGACCGCCGCCGACGCCTTCCCGGCACGCGTCGAACACGGCGCCGCGCTACGGGACTTCATGGGCAGCGCCGAGCCGGTCCATGACGAGAACGCCGTTCCGTCGCCCGAACCGCCCGACGGCGCCTTCACCATCGGCTGACCCGCTGCACGGGTCGTCGATGCCGACGACACGGCCGACCCGACCGCGATGACCTTCGTCCGGTTCCCGCCGCCCGACGGCCCGCCCCGGGCGGCCGCTGTCCCTGCCGTAGGGGCGGTCACGAGGGGCGATCACCGCCGGACCCTGGTCCAGGGCGGCTACTGATGGGTAACATGCCGGCATGAGCGCAGACCAGATGTCGATCGGCGAGATGCTCGCCGCCACGGTGCCTATGGCCAGGACCCTGAACCTGGAGTTCCTGGAGACCACGCCGGACAAGGCCGTGGTGGCCCTGCCCGACCAGAGCGAGTACCACAACCACGTCGGCGGGCCGCACGCCGGAGCCATGTTCACGCTGGGCGAGTCGACGAGCGGCGCGATCGTGCTGGCCGCGTTCGGGGAGCAGCTGTCACGGGCCGTGCCGCTCGCCGTCAGCGCCGAGATCGCGTACAAGAAGCTCGCGATGGGCCGGGTCACCGCGACCGCCACGCTCGGCCGTCCCGCCGCCGAGGTCGTCGCCGAACTGGACGCCGGTCAGCGCCCCGTATTCCCCGTCTCCGTCGCCATCCAGCGTGAGGACGGCGCCGTGACCGGCGAGATGACCGTTGTGTGGACGCTGCGCCCCAACGGCTGACGAAGCCCCCGAGACCTCGCTGCATCAAGAACACCGGTGCGATCTGTGGGACGCCGTCGCGGCCGGCTGAGCGGGTAGGCTGCCTGGGGTGCGCCCTCGCGAGCGCACCCCAGCACGGACGCGAAACGGGGAGGAACCGGCGGTGCACGTCCAGGAGTGGCTCGACACGGTACCCGCGGCCGCCGTCTACGCGGTGGTGGCCCTGGTCATCGGCCTGGAGAGCCTGGGCATCCCGCTGCCCGGCGAGATCGTCCTGGTGTCGGCCGCGCTGCTCTCCTCCCAGCACAGCGGCATCAACCCCGTGATCCTGGGTGCCTGCGCGAGCGCCGGCGCCGTCGTCGGCGACTCCATCGGGTACGCCATCGGCCGCAAGGGCGGACGTCCGCTGCTGGCGTGGCTCGGCAAGAAGTTCCCCAAGCACTTCAGTGAGGGCCATGTCGCGACCGCCGAGCGGTCCTTCGAGAAGTGGGGCATGTGGGCGGTCTTCTTCGGCCGCTTCGTCGCCCTGCTGCGGATCTTCGCGGGCCCGCTCGCCGGTGTGCTGCACATGCCGTACTGGAAGTTCCTGACCGCCAACTTCCTGGGCGGCGTCGTCTGGGCGGGCGGCACGACCGCGGTCATCTACTACGTCGGCGTGGTCGCCGAGTCCTGGCTGAAGAAGTTCTCGTACCTGGGCCTGGTCGCGGCCGTGCTCATCGGCCTCGCGTCGATGCTGGTGGTCAAGCGGAAGGCGAAGAAGGCGGGAGAGGCCCAGCGGGAGGCCGAGGCGGAGGCGGTTGCGGCCGGGGACTAGTGCCCCAACAGGCAACGTTCGCCCTGTCGCGACGCCCGGCACGCACTCTCGCCGCACCGGCCGAAAGCCCAAGTACATCCAGTACGAGGGCTTCCGTCCGGCACACCGAGAGCACGCACCGGACGCCGCTCCTTGACGGGCAAACGTTGCCTGCCGGGGCACTAGCCGCGCCGTCCGGGATGGCTGCGCACCGTGCGGGATCGGTCGGGAGCTGTCTCCGGTTGCTCGCGCCAACACGGCGAAGCCGCACTCTGCCACAGCCCCGCGCCCCAATCGGCGGCTCCCTGCGCCCCTATGAGAGGCGCGCGCCATCATAGCCGTCATAGCCGTTATAAGGGGCGCGCGCAGTACCCCTTGCTTCGCAGGGCGCCCTATTCATGCACCTCATTCATGTGCACCTCATCCATGCACCTCGCGATGCGCCTTCGCCAGCTCCGCGTACATCGTGCCGTTCAGCGATATGCCCTCGCGCTCCTCGGCGGTGAGCTCCCGCTTGACCTTCGCGGGTACGCCGGCGACGAGTGAGCCCGGGGGCACCCGCATGCCCTGCGGCACCAGCGCCTGTGCGGCCACCAGCGACCCCGCGCCGATCACCGCGCCGTTGAGTACCGTGGCGCCCATGCCGATCAGGCAGTCGTCCTCGACGGTCGCGCCGTGGACCACGGCGTTGTGCCCGATCGAGACGCGCTCGCCGATGGAGATCGGGAAACCGGGGTCGACATGGAGGGTGCAGTTGTCCTGCACATTGCTGTGCGCACCGACGACGATCGGCCCGCAGTCGGCCCGCAGCACCGCGCCGTACCAGACGCTCGCCCCCGCACGCAGCGTCACGTCCCCGATCACCACGGACGTGGGTGCCGCGAACGCCTCCTGGTCCACCTGGGGATCCTTGCCGCCGATGCCCGCGATCAGCGCCTTGTGCGTCATTGCCGTCTCCTTGTGGTCGGTACACCGGCACCGTATGCCATCGGTGGGGCGAAGATCACAGCCATACGGGCTCTTGGGCGCACCCAGGGCTGAGTACGGTAAGCGGGTGCTCAGGAGCAGGAACACGTTCTCATCATGGCGTCGCGCCCTCGCGCAGCGCGCCGTTCACGCGGGCTGGGCCTGGGCGCAGCGCATGGGGTCCGTGACGGCGGAGCACCCCGGACGCTTCCGCTTCGGCGCGATGGGAACAGGTACCAGACTCGCGTTCCCGCTGGGCACGGTCTTCGGTGAACCGTGGATCCATGTCGGCTCGCACTGCATCATCGGCGAACGGGTCACCCTCACCGCCGGGCTGATGCCCGACCTCGATCTCGGCCCCGACCCGATCCTGTGCATCGGCGACGGCGTCGTCCTGGGCCGCGGCAGTCATGTCATCGCCGACACGACGGTCACGATCGGCAGCGACTGCTACTTCGGGCCGTACGTCTATGTGACGTCCACCAACCATTCGTACGACGATCCCCATCAACCCATCGGCAAGCAGTGGCCGCGGATGGAGCCGGTGGAGATCGGCCCCGGCTGCTGGATCGGGACGGGCGCGGTGATCCTGCCGGGCGCGCGCGTCGGGCGGAACGTGGTGGTGGCGGCCGGGGCGGTGGTACGGGGCACCGTGCCGGACCACGCGGTGGTGGCCGGGGCGCCCGCCCGCGTCGTACGGCGCTGGACGCCCGACGCCGGATGGCAGCCGCCGCTCAGAACGCCGGCCCCGGTGCCGATCCCCGACGGGGTCACGCCCGAGCAGCTATTGGCGCTGTCGGAGCTGGACGAGGAGGCGGCCGCCCGGCTCGCGGAGCTGGACGAGGAGGCTGCCGCCCGGCTCGCGGAGCTGGACGCCGACTCCTGAGTCAGCCCGAGGCGAGGAGCAACGTGCCGACCAGGGCGAGGCCCGCGCCCGCCGCCTGCACCGCGCGCAGCCGCTCGCTGAGGAACCCGCGCGCGGCGAGCGCCGTCACCACCGGATAGAGCGAGGCGAGCACGGCGGCCACCGTGACCGGGCCGTGCTGGGCCGCGATCGCGTACGTGCCGTTGGCGGCGACGTCGGCGAGACCGACGAAGGCGAGGGCCGGCAGGGAATGCCAGGGAAAACCGTCTTGCGGGAGCGCCGCGGCGCCTCGCCGCACGGATATGTAGAGGGCGGCGCCGCCCGCGAGGGCATTGGTCACGCGCTGCACGAAGAGGGCCAGGAAGAGTCCGGTGACCGTGGTCGACGCCTCCGCGATCAGCGCGAACACCGTACCGAAGCCGAGCGCCGCGACGAGCGTGAGCAGGATCGCCCGGCGCTGTACCGGCGCGCCCCTGAGCTGCGGCCCGCCCGCGAGCACGACCCCGGTGACGGCGACCACGATGCCGGCCACCTGTACCAGGCCGGGGCGCTCACCGAGGAAGAGTCCGAGGCCGATGGGGATCGCCACGCTCAGGGTGGCGAGCGGGGAGACGACGCCCATCGGGCCCAGGGCGAGCGCCTTGTAGAAGGAGAGCAAAGCGATCGGCCCGATCAGGCCCGCGCCGAGTGCGAACCACAGCCGCGGCCCGGCCTCGCTCCAGCCGCCGGTGGCCACCACGACCGCGCCGAGCACCGCCGCCGCGATGGTCTGCGAGACGACGACCACCGTCAGGGCGGGCATGCGTCGCGTCAGCAGCCCGCCGCCGAAGTCGGCCAGGCCCCACAGGAGGCTGGTGGCCAGGGCGAAGAGTGCTGTCATGGGCTGCCTCGCAGTACAGTTCAGTGAACGATCAGGTGCACCACACCATAGTTCATTCTGTTTAACTCTGTCATACACAATATTGGACGGAATGTGTCGGACCTCGACCTGCTGGCCCAGTCCCTGGCGCGCAACGTCAAGCGGTGGCGCACCGAGCGGGGCTTCACCCTGGAGGCGCTCGCCGCCCGCGCCGGAGTCAGCCGCGGCATGCTCATCCAGATCGAGCAGGCCCGCACCAACCCGAGCATCGGCACGGTCGTCAAGATCGGCGACGCGCTCGGCGTCAGCGTCACCACGCTGCTCGACTACGAGCAGGGCCCCAAGGTCCGCATCGTCCCGGCCGAGCAGGCCGTGCGTCTCTGGCACACCGACGCCGGCAGCTACAACCGGCTCCTCGCGGGCACCGAGGCGCCGGGCCCGCTGGAGATGTGGGACTGGCGGCTGATGCCGGGGGACCGCAGCCCCTCGGACCCGCACCCCGCCGGCACGGTCGAACTCGTCCATGTCACGACAGGTGAACTGACGCTCACCGTCGACGGCGTCGAGTACCGCGTCCCCACCGGAGCGAGCGCCTCTTTCGAGGCCAACACGCCGCACACGTACGCCAATGACGGTGAGGCGCCGATGGAGATGGTGATGACCGTCTCGGTGCCGCCCGTGCGCTGAGACGCCCGGTCGGCGGTCGGCGCACGGCTGTTAGCGTGCGGTCATGCGCGCGCCCATCGGAGACTTCGACAACGCCACTCCCGCCCCCGACTGCCTCGGCGAACTGACCGGCCCGGTCGCGGACGCCGTCCGCCGGTGGAGCGGCAGCGTGCCCGCCGACCGGATCGTCTACGTCGACACCGAACCCGATTGGGCCGACACCGCAGTCTTCCTTGAGCACTACGGCAAGGAACTGCTCGACCAGTCCGCCAACTGCGTCGTGGTCGCGGGCAAGCGGGGCGGCGATACGACGCTGGCCGCCTGGTGGGTCGCGCGGCCCGGCGCCTACGGGGTGCCTTCCCCCAAGCTCTTTGAGCAGGGGGCCCGAGGCCGTCAAGGCACGGGGGAAGGCACGACTGCCCGCAACTGCCTGGGTCAGGCCCCGCCGTGGGCGTGGTGGGCCAGAGCCAGATGTGGATCCGTCTCGCCCGGCACCGGAGTCGGGTCGGCATGGACCAGCGCCGCGGTGAGCCGTGGCACCGCGTGCAGCAGGGCGTGTTCGGCCTCGACCGCGATGTCGTGTGCCCGGCGCACGCTCACCTCGCCGTCCACGACGACGGCCACCTCGGCGCGCAACCGGTGACCGATCCAGCGCAGCCGCAGTTCACCGACCCCACGCACACCCGGCACCTTCTGGAGCGCCTGCTCGGCCTGGTCCACCAGCGCCGGGTCGACGGCGTCCAGCACCCGCCGGAACACCTCGCGCGCCGCGTCCCGCAGCACCAGGACGATCGCGGCCGTGATCGCCAGCCCCACGATCGGGTCGGCGAGGTGCCATCCGAGCGCCGCACCGCCCGCGCCGACGAGCACCGCGAGCGAGGTGAACCCGTCGGTACGCGCGTGCAGGCCGTCGGCGACGAGCGCGGCCGAGCCGATCGCCCGGCCCACCCGCATGCGGTGGCGGGCGACCCACTCGTTGCCCGCGAAACCGATGACGGCCGCGACGGCGACGACGGGGATGTGCTCCACGGGCCGCGGGTGCAGCAGCCGTTCGACCGCCGCCCAGGCGGCGAAGGCGGCGGACGCGGCGATGGTCAGCACGATCGCGATTCCGGCGAGGTCCTCGGCGCGGCCGTATCCATAGGTGAAGCGGCGTGTGGCCGCGCGTCGCCCCAGGACGAAGGCGATACCGAGCGGCACGGCGGTCAGGGCGTCGGCGGCGTTGTGCACGGTGTCGCCGAGCAGCGCGACCGACCCGGAGATCACGACCACGACCGCCTGCGCCAGCGCCGTCGCTCCGAGCACGGCCAGCGAGACCCACAGCGCCCGCATGCCGCGCGCGGAGGACTCCAGCGCGGAGTCGAGCTTGTCGGCGGTCTCGTGGGAGTGGGGGGTGAGGAGGTGGCGGAGGCGGGAGAGGGGTCCGTGGGGGTGAGGATGCCCGTGTCCACGCCCGTGCTCGTGTCTGTGGGCGTGCCCATGCCCGTGCTCGTGTCCGTGGGCGTGCCCGTGCCCGTGCTCGTGGTCATGATCATGGGGGTGACCGTGGCCGTGGTCATGATCGCGGTCGTGCCCATGCCCGGACCTGTGCCCGTACCCATGTACCCGGCCCTGCTCGCGCGCTTCGTGCTTGTGCCCCACTGAAGGCCCCCTTCCGCCGCGCGGGAGTGGACGCGGTCGCACCCACGGAGCCATTATGTGCGTATGAGCGCACGCATGCACCTATCACCTGCACAGGTTGCGCAGCAGCGCACAGGCGGCGCGGCCGACGGTCACCCCCGCACCCCCGGCGAGGAGCAGTTCGCGCTCGCCGCCGAGCTGCTCGCCCTGCTCGGTGACCGCACCCGCCTCGCCCTCCTGCATGCCCTGACCCAGGGCGAGGCCGACGTCTCGACACTCACGCAGGCGTGCGGCGCGGCCCGTCCCGCCGTCAGCCAGCACCTGGCGCGGCTCCGGTTGGCGGGCCTGGTCGACACGCGCAAGGACGGTCGCCGCGTGATCTACTCACTGCGCGACGGCCATCTGCGCCGGGTCGTGGGGGAGGCGCTCAGCCTCGCCGACCACCGGCTCACGGGCCGCCCGGCGCACTCGCGGTAGCCGCGGCGGGGCAGTGCGCGTCGCTCCACGTGCTCCTCGATGCCGAAACGGCTGTGGGCCAGGACTCAAGAGTCCTGGCCCACAGCCGTTTCATGTCCCGAGGTCGAAGGCCCCGGGGTGATCACGGGAGATCAGGCGGCCGGGTTGCTCTCGACGACCTGCTCGATGACCTTGCGAAGGCCCTCGACGACCTCGGCGTCGTCCGACGGGTGCGTCTCGGCGAAGCGGGTCACGGAACCGGGGATGGACAGCGTGGCACCCTCGACGACGTGGCCACCGGCGATGCCCACGGACTTGCGGGCGTCGTCCTGCGCCCACACCCCGCCGTACTGGCCGAACGCGGTGCCGACGACGGCGACCGGCTTGCCGGAGATGGCGCCGGCACCGTACGGACGGGACAGCCAGTCGATGGCGTTCTTCAGGACGGCGGGCATGGTGCCGTTGTACTCGGGAGAGAAGAACAGCAGCGCGTCGGCCTGGGCGGCGGCGGCACGCAGCTCGGCCGCGGCCTCGGGCACGTTGCCCTCGACGTCGATGTCCTCGTTGTAGAACGGGATGGCGGCGAGCCCCTCGTGGACCGCGATCTCGACACCCTCGGGAGCGTGCTTCGCGGCGGCCTCGGCGAGCTGGCGGTTGTGAGAGCCGGCGCGAAGGCTGCCGACGAGAGCGAGAATGCGGACGGACATGGCAAATCTCCCAGGATTTGTGATCAGTGTCAGTGCAAAGTGGACTTGGCGAGTCCGTTGAATGTTGTACCACCCTAACCGGACCACGGTCCACTTCCTTCGCCCCTCTAAACGGACCTGGGTCCGGATTTAATTCCCGAGCGCTACGCTGATCTCATGCCCGAGCCGCTCCCGCCCTTTCCCGCGCCGTCTGACGCCCTCGGCGGTCCGGCGGACCTCGCTCTCATGCCGACCGGGGAGGTGTCCCAGCTACGCGCCGACGCCGCGCGCAACCGCACCCGGTTGCTGGAGGTCGCCGCCTGCCTGGCCGCCGAACGCGGCATAGCGAACGTGACCATGGAGGACATCGCCTCCGGCGCGGGGGTCGGCAAGGGCACCGTCTTCCGGAGGTTCGGCGACCGCACGGGCCTGCTCGCGGAACTGCTGAGCCACCACGAGGAGCAGCTCCAGGCAGGCTTCTTCTCCGGACCGCCGCCGCTCGGCCCGGGCGCGCCCCCGGAGGAGCGGCTGCGCTCCTTCGGCTCGGCCGTCATCCGTCACGAGTACGCGTACCGCGACCTCTATCTGGCCGCTCACGTGGAGCCGGGCCGCCGGCGCGCGACCCCGCCGTACCAGTTCCGTCTGGCCCACGTCTGCATGCTGCTGCGTGAGGCGCGGGCGGACTGCGACATCGAGCTCGTCGCGCACACGATGCTCGGCTACCTGGAGACGGTGCTCGTCGATCACCTGCTCACCCGCCGCGGGATGTCCCTGGAGCGTGTGGAGGCCGGCTGGTGCGACCTGGTCGACCGGTACACGGGCCGATGTCCCGGCTGACGCACCCCTGAACGCCTGATGATGGGGCCATGACCACACCGAGCAGAAGAGCCGAGATGTTCGTCCCCGTCGAGCGCGACCCCCGCGTGCTCGGCCCCGCCACAGGTGATGAGCGGGCCCTCCTCGTCGACTTCCTGGCCGCCCAGCGCGCCACGCTGGAACTCAAGTGCACGGGCCTGGACGCCGAGTTGTCGCAGCGGTCCGTGGCGCCGTCCACGCTCTCGCTGCTCGGCCTGTTGCGGCACCTCGCCGACGTCGAACGCCGCTGGTTCCGGCGGGTCCTGGCCGGTCACGAGGCGCCGCCCCTGTTCTCCTCGCCGTCCGACCCCGACGGCGACTTCACCGGTGCGGTCCCCGATCCGCAGGTCGTGGCCCTGGCCTGGCGGGCCTGGCGCGACGAGATCGCCTTCGCCGAAGCGTTCGTCGCCGACGCGCCCCACCTCGACGTCCACGGCCACGACTCCTGGCGGGGCGCCGTGTCGCTTCGCTGGGTCCTCGTCCACATGATCGAGGAGTACGCCCGCCACAACGGCCACGCGGACCTGCTCCGGGAACGGATCGACGGGGCGATCGGGGTGTGAGAACGGGGCGATGCAGGTCAGCGGGGTGCTATCGGACATGACAACGGTCACCGATGCAGCCTTTGCCCCGCGGCGTCACCATGCGTTTGACTGCCGTCGAGGCACCTGTCGCGAGGGGGAAGGCGAACCAGATGAGCGACCATGATCACGAGCACGGCCCGGGCGGTCATGCCGGGCACTCCCACGGCGTGTCGGCGGACGCCGACCGTCGCTGGCTGAGCGTCGCGCTCGCCCTCATCGCGGCGTTCATGACGGTCGAAGTGGTCGTCGGCATCGTCGCCGGTTCCCTCGCCCTGATCTCCGACGCGGCCCACATGCTCACCGACGCCGCGTCCATCGTGCTCGCCCTCATCGCGATGCGGCTCGCCGCCCGCCCGGCCCGGGGCGGCTTCACCTACGGGCTCAAGCGCGCGGAGATCCTCTCAGCCCAGGCCAACGGCCTCACGCTGCTCCTGTTGAGTGCGTGGCTGGCTTACGAGGCGGTACGACGGCTCATCGACCCGCCGCCGGTCGCGGGCGGGCCGATGCTGGTCACCGCGCTCGCCGGCATCGCCGTGAACGTGGTCGCCACCTGGTGCATCTCGAAGGCCAACCGCACCTCCCTCAACGTCGAGGGCGCCTACCAGCACGTCCTGAACGACCTGTTCGCCTTCATAGGCACCGCTGTCGCCGCGCTCCTCGTCGTCCTCACGGGCTTCGAGCGCGCCGACCCCATCGCCACGCTGGTCGTCGTCGCACTGATGGTGAAGGCCGCGTACGGGCTGCTGCGCGACTCCGGCCGCATTTTCCTGGAGGCCGCGCCCGCCGACGTCGACCCGGACGCGCTGGGCGACCGGCTCGTCGCCCAGCCGGACGTCGTCGAGGTGCACGACCTGCACGTCTGGCAGATCACCTCGGGCCAGGCCGCGCTGTCCGCGCACGTCCTGGTCGAGCCCGGCGGCGACTGCCACTCCGTCCGCCGTGCCCTGGAGGACGTCCTGCGCCGCGACTACGGCATCACCCACACCACCCTCCAGGTCGACCACGCCGCGGAACAGGTCCTCCAGGTGGCCCTGCCCGGCGACCGGAACGCGACGGACGACCCCGGCCACTGCGAGGCCCCGCACGGCCCGGTGCACCGGGAGGAGCCGCACCACCACTGACGGCGGAGCGCATGCTCCTGCTCCTCCTCGACCATCTCCACCGACCAACTCCCTCTCTTCCACCGACCACCTCCCTCTCCTCCACTGACCACCTCTCTTGACCATCTCTTTTCCTCGATACCTCTGATACAGAGCTAATCTCGGAAGTGTGGGATCGCAGAGCCTCGCCGACGACCTGTCCGCCGCGCTCGTGGGAGTGCAGCGGCTGATCCGGCGGCGGCTGCGTCGCGGGACGACCGCGCCGCGGCTGCGCGGTGCCGAGGTCGAGCTGCTGCGCCTGGTCGTGGAGCGGCCGGGCATCGGGGTGTCGGACGCGGCAAAGGAGCTGTATCTGGCGGGCAACTCGGTGTCGACGATGGTCAATCACCTAGCGCGGGACGGCTATCTGATCCGCGAGACGAACCCGGCCGACCGGCGGGCCGCACGACTGCTGCCCACCGAGGCGGCCGAGGCCCGGCTGCGCGACTGGCGCGAGCGGCGTACGGCACTCGTACGCCGCCAGGTGGCCCGCCTCGACGAGGCCGACCGCAAGGCGCTGGAGGCCGCCCTTCCGGCCCTGCGCAAGCTGGCGGAGAACCTGCACGAGGAGGCCGAGGAGACATGACGCGTCACGCGACGGACGGCGAGGCCCCGGCAGTCGATGCCGTCACCTGCGCCGGACTCGCCTACTCCTTCGGGGAGACGAAAGCGGTCGACGGGCTCGATCTCTCCGTCCACGACGGCGAGGTGCTCGGGCTGCTCGGCCCCAACGGAGCGGGCAAGACCACCGCGATCCGCTGCATCACCACGCTCCTTCCGGTTCCGGCCGGCATGGTCCGCGTCTTCGGCCATGACGCGACCCGTGAACGCATGGCCGTACGACGGCTGTTGGGGTATGTGCCGCAGCAGCTCTCCGCCGACTCCGGGCTCACCGGCCGCGAAAACGTGGCCCTGTTCGCCCGCGTCTTCGACGTTTCCCGTCGCGAACGGGCCCGGCGCGTCGAACAGGCGCTCGCCGCCGTCGACCTCACCGCCGCGGCGGACCGGCTCGCCAACACGTACTCCGGCGGCATGGTGCGCCGACTGGAACTCGCCCAGGCCCTGGTCAGCGCGCCCCGGCTGCTGATCCTCGACGAGCCGACCATCGGACTCGACCCGATCGCCCGGACCAACGTGTGGGAGCACATCAACGCCGTGCGCGCCGCCACCGGCATGACCGTCCTGGTCACGACCCACTACATGGACGAGGCCGACCAGTACTGCGACCGCGTCGCCCTGATGCACCGCGGCCGCGTCCGCGCCCTCGGCACCCCCGACGAGCTGCGGAGCGGCCTCGGGAAACGGCTCGGCACCCAAGGCCCGCTGCCCACGCTGGAGGACGTCTTCCGGGACGTCGCCGGCAGCGGACTCGACGACCAGGCAGGAGACTTCCGCGATGTCCGAAGCACCCGCCGCACCGCGTCCCGCGTCGGCTGACCGCCCCCACCCGGCGGACCTCGATCTGCTCCTCGCCCCGCCCCGGGCCCGTACCGCCTGGAAGGTACTGCCCGCACGGGTCGTCGCCATGTGCACGGTCGAGCTGCAGAAGCTGCGCCACGACCGCACCGAGCTGTACACGCGGGCGGTCCAGCCTGCGCTGTGGCTGCTGATCTTCGGTGAGACGTTCACCCGGATCCGGGCGATACCCACCGGCGGCATCCCCTACATCGACTATCTGGCGCCCGGCATCATCGCCCAGTCCGCGATGTTCATCGCCATCTTCTACGGCATCATGATCATCTGGGAGCGGGACGCGGGCATCCTCACCAAGCTGCTGGTGACGCCGACCCCGCGGGCAGCGCTCATCACCGGCAAGGCGTTCGCCTCCGGGGTGAAGGCGCTGGTCCAGGCGATCGTCGTCGTCGTGATCGCGGCGCTCCTCGGCGTGGCGATGACCTGGAATCCGCTGCGCCTGCTGGGCGTGGCGGTGATCGTCGTACTCGGCTCGGCCTTCTTTTCCTGTCTGTCCATGACGATCGCGGGCATCGTCCTGACCCGCGACCGTCTGATGGGTATCGGCCAAGCGATCACGATGCCGCTGTTCTTCGGCTCCAACGCCCTCTACCCGGTGTCCGTCATGCCCGGCTGGCTCCAGGCCGTCAGCAAGGTCAACCCGCTGAGCTACCAGGTAGACGCCCTGCGCGGCCTCCTGCTCGGCACGCACTCCCACCTGCTGCTCGACTTCGCGGTGCTGCTGGTGGCCGCCGCCCTGACCATCACGTCGGCGTCGTCGCTGCTGGGGCGGCTCGCCCGGTGAGGCGCGTGGGGACCCCGGTGAGCCGCAGGGACCCCGGTGAGCCGCAGGGACCCCGGTGAGCCGCAGGGGACGTCCGTCACCGCTTCTTCCAGAAGGCCATCAGATCCGCGAGGGCCCGGATGATCTCCGGGCGTTGTGACGCGTCCGCCTGCCGCAGGCTGATGACGAGCGCCAGAAGGACCATGGCGACCAAGAGGCCGACGGCGTAGAGGAAGAGCTGGGGAGCAGCCACGGCCATTTGTTCCAGTACGGCCCACATACCGCCTCCCGGATTCCCAGCCGCTGCTTCCGAGAGACTTCGACAGAGCGCGAAGCCCCTCGATGAAGGCAGGCGGATCCTGGTGGGGTCCATACGCCGAGCGGCTCGACGTCGGAGGAGGCGGCGCGGATTCCTCGTCGCCGCCTGACCAGTTACTTCGCGGTATCACGCTAACCCGTGAGGAGAACGTGACCGCGCCTGACTCGCGCAACCGTTCACACGTTGGGGCGCTCATCACCCATATGGCCGCTAGCGCAATGAAGGGATCTCGATCGCCGGGCAGCGGTCCATCACCATCTCAAGGCCTGCCTCGCGGGTGCGCTCGTACGCCTCCTCGTCGACCACACCCAGCTGGTACCAGACGGCCTTGGCGCCGATCGCGACGGCCTCGTCGGCAACCGGGCCCGCCAGGTCGCCGTTGACGAAGACGTCGACGACGTCGACCGGGAACGGGATCGCGTCCAGCGAGGGGTAACCCTGCTCGCCGTGGACCGTCTCGGCCTTCGGATGGACCGGTACGACGCGCTTGCCGAAGCTCTGGAGGACGGCGGCGACCCGGTAGGCGGCACGGTCCTGGTTCGTGGACAGCCCCACGACCGCCCAGGTGTCGCCCAGCTCGGTGAGGATCTTGCGGATCGTTGCTGAGTCGCCGTACACGGCCGGTCTCCTTCGACGTCCCACGGCGCGCCAGTCGCGCGCCGTCTGCTGTGGAAGCAACAGTCGGTTGCGACGCGGTGATTCCCTCCTGGTCGCGGGAGCTGCCGCCGGACGGCGACCTGGTGACGTACGGCTGTCCGGAATGGGTCCCACCTCCCTGCGCCGGGGCCTTTGCCCGCCTACGCTCGCCTCGTGCTCCGTATCACCGACGCCCGCAGCGGCGAGACCGTCGATGTCCGCCCGGGCCTGACCCGCGTTCACGCGCACGTGGCCGGGGCCGACACCTCGGCCCTGCGAGTGCTCCTGGTGGCCGATGTGCTGGCCCGGGCCCTGGAACTCGGCGGAACGCCCGTCGTCACGGTCGCCGACCCGCCCGCCGCACTGCGGGAGCGCGCCGACGACCTCGGCATCCGGCCCGCGGAGCCGGACACCCCGGGCGTGGGGCAGTCCCTCCATGTCATCGGAGCGCAGGGCACCGCACCCGACGGGGTACGCGTCGAGGTCGGCCCGGCGACCGGACCCGCCGACACCACCGCCTCGCCGTCGACCGTGCGCCTCGCCCTCCTCGCCCGCCCTCGCCGGCATCCCGTCGACCTCGGCACGGCCGCCCTGACCGAGGCACGGGACACGCTCGTACGCTGGCGCAAGGCCGTCGCCTCCTGGGCGACCCGGCCCTCCAGACCCGTCCCCGACCAGGTACGGCACGATCTGCGCACCGCCTGGGAGGACGATCTCGACGTACCGGCCGTCCTGGAGGTGCTGCGGCGCGTGGCGGACACAGAGGACATGCCGGACGGGGCACGCTTCGAGACGTACGCCTACGCCGACCGGTTGCTCGGCCTCGAACTCACCCGCGAGATCGGAGCCTGGACATGAGCGCCGGAGCCGGACCGCTGCGCAGACTCGTCGTGCTGCGGCACGCCAAGTCAGCCTGGCCCGCCGGTGTCGCCGACCACGTACGACCGCTCGCGCCGCGTGGCCGCCGGGACGCCCCGGCCGCCGGGCGCGCCCTCGCGGAGGCCGACTGCCTGCCCGACCTCGCGCTGTGCTCCACCGCCGTCCGCGCCCGCCAGACCTGGGAACTGGCCTCGGCCCAGTGGGGCACCCCGCCGCCGGTACGGTTCGAGCCGGGGCTGTACGCCGCAGACGTACCCGATCTGCTGGAAGCCGTGCACGGAGTGCCCGCCCAGGTACGGACGTTGCTCGTGATCGGGCACAACCCGGGGCTTGAGGAACTGGTGCTGGAACTCGCCGGGGACGCGCTCGACGACGCCCTGGACCGGGTTCGCGTCAAGTTCCCCACCTCGGCGATCGCCGTGCTCGCCTGGCACGGCAGCACCTGGGACTCCCTCGCCCCCGGCACGGCACTCCTGACGGATGTGATGGTGCCGAGGGGCAAGAAGTGACCATTCGCCGGATCACTCGGCTCGGTACTAGCCGACGTGGATCCGGGGGCGGCGCTCCGGGTCGTGCTCGGCACGGCGCAGCACCTCGCGCGTGACCGGGGCGACCTCTCCGTCCCCGAAGACCAGGAAGCGCAGCAGGTGGCTGAACGGATTGCCCTCCGTCCAGTTGAAGTACGCGTGCGGCACTTGGCCGGTGCGGTCGCGAAGCTCCATCAGGACGGCCGCGATGGTGTTGGGCACGGTGGCGCCCGACACGCGCAGCCTGCGTACCCCGTGCTTCTCGTCGCCGTGGACGGCCAGATCGGCGGTGAAGTCCGAGGAGTCGGTGACGAAGACCTCCAGGAAGAGCACCGGGCGCCCGTCCGGGATGTGGGTCTGCTCGCGCTGGCTGTACTCCTTGGCGCGGTACTCCCGGGTGCTGTGCTCCTGGGGCTCGTTGGCGATCAGCCGCAGCGGCCCGCTCGCCGCGGCCTCGTCGATGAACCGGGCCGCCGCCTCGTCGAATGTGACGGCCGCCGCCCGCAGTTCGAAGGCGCGGTGCACGCGTGAGGCGAACGACGTGGCCAGGATCGCGACGATGAAGATCAGCGCGATCTTGAGACCGTCGGGGCGTTCGATCACGTTCGCGACCAAGGTGTACGCGAAGACGGCGGTGATCGCTCCGAAGCCGAGCGTGGCGGCCCGGTGCCCACGCCGGTGCACGGCCACCGTCGAGGCGAACGACGCGGAGAGCATCAGCACGAGCACCCCGGTCGCGTACGCACCGCTCTGGTCGTCGACGTTCGCGTCGAACCAGAGCGTGATGACGACCGCGGCCACCATGAAGACCAGGACGAGCGGGCGGACGGCCCGGGTCCACTCCGGGGCCATGCCGTAGCGCGGCAGATAGCGCGGTACGAGGTTGAGCAGGCCGGCCATCGCCGAGGCGCCTGCGAACCAGAGGATCGCGATGGTCGAGATGTCGTAGACCGTGCCGAAGGCCTCGCCCAGGTGCTGGTGCGCGAGATACGCGAGCGCGCGTCCGTTGGCCGGGCCGCCGCTCTCGAAGGCGCTCTGCGGGATCAGGATCGTCGTCGCGAGGCTCGACAGCAGCAGGAAGCAGCTCATGATCACGGCGGCCGTGGTGAGCAGCTTGCGCGTGTCGCGGACGCGGCCGGCCGGGTCGGCGTACGTGTCCGTGGAGGCGCCCTTGACCTGCGGCATCACCGCCACGCCCGTCTCGAAGCCGGACATGCCCAGCGCCAGTTTGGGGAACACGAGCAGCGCCACGGCGATCATCGCCAGCGGGGAGGAGTGCTCGGCGGTCATCGCGTCGGTCCAGTCGCCGATCTTCACCGGGTGGCTCAGCACCTCCCAGGCGGAGACGGCGAGCACGACGACGTTGAGGGCCAGATACGTGCCGACGAGCGCCACGGCGATGCCGATGGCCTCGTTGAAGCCCTTCAGGAAGACGGCGCCGAGCGCGGCGACCAGAAGGAGGGTGATCCAGGTGTTCGCGCTGTGCATCCAGTGCGGTGCGAACGGGTTCTCCACGACGTGCGCGGCGGCGTCCGCGGCCGACAGGGTGATCGTGATCAGGAAGTCGGTGGCCGCGAAGCCGAGCAGCACCAGGACGAAGACCTTCCCCGCCCACCACGGCAGCAGCCGCTCCAGCATGGCGATCGAACCCTCGCCGTGCGGGCTCTCATGGGCCACCCGGCGGTAGACCGGGAGCGCGCCGAGCAGGGTCAGCGCGATCAGCACGAGCGTCGCGAGCGGGGACAGGAGACCGGCCGCGAGAGCGGCGATACCGGGCTGGTAGCCGAGGGTGGAGAAGTAGTCCACGCCGGTCAGACACATGACCCGCCACCAGGGGTGGCCCTCGTGCTCGGCGTCCGGGGTGGCGTGCGGGCCCGGGTGCCGGGCCGTCCGCTCGCTCAGGCCCTCCAGGAGCCAGGCCCGCCAGCGGGCCGTGGCGGCGGAGGGCCGCGGATGGCCGGGCTCGGCGGCGTCCGGACTCTCCACCTGGGTGCCGGTCATGCTGTGCTCTCCCTGCGATTGCTCGGGCGGCCCCACGGGCCGCTGCTTCGACCTGGGCCTTCGGACGGCCCGGGGTCTTCGACAACGACGGCGAGTATCCACCACGTAACCGCGTGCACGGGCGGAGGGGGTCTTCGCGCGCGTGCGGAGGGCGTGCGGATGGAGCTGCAGAGATGCGCCGCACGCGTGGGTGGAGCATCGGCTGAGGGGGATGGGCCGCCCGCGTGGGTGGAGCATCGGGCTGAAGGGGTGGGCCGCCCGCGCGTGTGGAGAAACGGGCTGAGGGGGGTGGGCCGCCCGCGCGTGTGGAGAAACGGGCTGAGGGGATGCGCTGCCCGCGTGCGTGGAGCATCGGGGTGGGGGACGCGCCCCACGCGCGCGTGGGAAAACGGGCTGGGTGAGCTGTAGCGCACGCGCGCGTGGAACCGTCGTTGCCGCCCCGGCGTGCGGCGCACCCACGTCCGCCGCATACGCTGGCGTGATGCAGGACGAGTACCGCACAGTCGCCCGCGCCGGCGTGCACGAGACCGAGGTCAATCGCTCCCGCTTCCTGTGCGCCCTCGCCCCGGCCGCCACCGAACAGGAGGCCCAGGACTTCATCGCCGGCGTACGCAAGGAGCACGCCGACGCCACGCACAACTGCTACGCCTACGTCATCGGCGCCGACGCCGCGGTCCAGAAGGCGAGCGACGACGGCGAACCGGGCGGCACCGCGGGTGTGCCCATGCTCCAGATGCTGCTGCGCCGCGACATGCGGTACGTCGTGGCCGTGGTCACTCGCTACTACGGCGGGGTGAAGCTGGGTGCGGGCGGGCTCATCAGGGCGTACGGGGGAGCGGTGGGCGAGGCCCTGGACACGCTCGGCACGATCACCCGCCGCCGGTTCCGGCTCGCCACCGTGACCGTCGACCACCAGCGCGCGGGCAAGGTGCAGAACGATCTGCGGGCCACCGGGCGCGAGGTGCGGGACGTGCGCTACGGGGAGGCCGTCACGATCGAGATCGGGCTGCCGGATGCCGACGTGGAGGCCTTCCGGGCGTGGCTCGCGGACGTCACAGCGGGTACGGCCGGGTTCGAACTGGGCGGAGAGGCCTACGGAGACGCGTGACATACCGGGCAAAAGGTGCATAACGGGTTTATGTGAGAAGGGTCATGGCGGGCTGATACGGGAGTAACCGCCCGTGATGTCAGACCCGGCCGTTAGTCTTCGGGGATCATGAGGCTGCTGCACACTTCCGACTGGCATCTGGGTCGGGCGTTCCACCGGGTGAACATGCTCGGCGCCCAGGCCGAGTTCATCGGCCATCTCGTCAGGACCGTGCGCAAGCGCGGCGTGGACGCGGTGGTCGTGTCGGGAGACGTGTACGACCGCGCGGTGCCGCCGCTGGCCGCGGTCGAGCTGTTCGACGACGCCCTGCACCGCCTCGCCGACCTGGGCGTGCCCACGGTGATGATCTCCGGGAACCATGACTCGGCGCGTCGCCTCGGCGTCGGCGCGGGGCTCATCGGCCGCGCCGGCATCCATCTGCGCACCGAGCCCGCGGCCTGCGGGACACCGGTCGTGCTGACCGACGCCCACGGGGATGTGGCCTTCTACGGTCTGCCGTATCTCGAACCAGCCCTGGTGAAGGACGAGTTCGGAGTCGAGAAGGCGGGCCACGAGGTGGTGCTGGCGGCTGCCATGGACCGGGTCCGCGCCGATCTCGCCACGCGCGCGCCGGGCACCCGTTCCGTCGTCCTCGCCCACGCCTTCGTCACCGGCGGCGAGCCCAGCGACAGCGAGCGGGACATCACGGTCGGCGGGGTGGCCGCGGTGCCCGCCGGCGTCTTCGACGGGGTGGACTACGCGGCGCTGGGGCACCTGCACGGCAGCCAGGCCATCACCGAGCGCGTGCGCTACTCCGGCTCCCCGTTGCCGTACTCCTTCTCGGAAGCCGCTCACCGCAAGAGCATGTGGCTCGTCGATCTGGGTGCCGACGGCTCCGTCGAGGCGGAGCGGGTCGACTGCCCGGTGCCACGGCCCCTCGCCCGGATCCGGGGGCGACTGGAGGAACTGCTCGTGGACCCGGAGCTGGAGCGCCACGAGGAGGCGTGGGTGGAGGCCACGCTCACCGACCCGGTGCGCCCGGCGGAGCCCATGGCCCGGCTGACCGAGCGCTTCCCGCACACGCTCAGCCTCGTCTTCGACCCCGAGCGCGCCCCCGAGGACCCGGACGTGTCGTACGCGCGACGGCTGGCGGGCCGCTCCGACCAGCAGATCGCGGAGGACTTCGTGGCCCATGTGCGCGGGGCGGGCCCGGACGACAGCGAACGGGCCGTGCTCCAGGACGCGTTCGACGCGGTGCGCGCCGACGAGGCGGTCCGGGAGGTCGCCCGGTGACCTCTCATGCGCATGACTCGGAGGGAGCCCTGTGAGGCTGCACCGGCTCGACATCACCGCCTTCGGGCCCTTCGGCGGCACCCAGAAGGTCGACTTCGACGACCTGTCCGCCGCCGGACTCTTCCTGCTGCACGGACCGACCGGCGCCGGCAAGACGTCCGTCCTGGACGCCGTGTGCTACGCGTTGTACGGGGCCGTGCCCGGCGCCCGGCAGAGCGGCCAGGGCCTGACCCTGCGCAGCGACCACGCCGCGCCACAGACACGCACCGAGATCCGACTCGAACTCACGGTCGCGGGACGCCGGTTGGAGATCACCCGGCAGCCGCCCTGGGAGCGCCCCAAGAAGCGCGGCATGGGTACGACCACGGACAAGGCGCAGAGCTGGCTGCGCGAGTACGACGCCACGGCCGGCGCCTGGAAGGATCTCAGCCGCTCCCACCAGGAGATCGGCGAGGAGATCACCCAGCTGCTCGGCATGAGCCGTGAGCAGTTCTGCCAGGTCGTGCTGCTGCCCCAGGGCGACTTCGCCCGCTTCCTGCGCGCCGACGCCGAGGCCCGCGGCAAACTGCTCGGCCGTCTCTTCGACACCCACCGCTTCGCCGAGGTGGAGAAGCGCCTCGCCGAGCGGCGGCGGGCGACCGAGGCCGAAGTGCGGGACGGTGACGCCGCGTTGCTCGCCGACGCACACCGGATGCAGCAGGCGGCGGGGGACTCCGTGCCGCTGCCGGACCTCGCCCCGGGCGAACCCGGGCTGGCCGACGCTGTCCTGGCCTGGGCCGCCGTCGCCCGCGGCACGGCCCGTGAGCGGCTCACCATCGCGCACTGTGCGCGTACGGCCGCGGAGTCGGCGCGGGCCGCAGCCGAGCGCGTCCTGGACGACGTACGCGAACGGGCGCGGTTGCAGCGCAGGTTCGCCGAGGCACGGGAGCGGGCCGCGCTGCTGGAAGACCGCGCCGGCGTCCATCAGGAGACGCTGGCGCGCATGGAGCGTGGCCGCAAGGCCGAGGCAGTGGCGCCGGCGCTCGACCTGCGTGAGGCTGCCGAGACCCAGCACCGGTGTGCCGCCACCGATGAGGCACGCGCGCGTGCCCGGCTTCCGGAGACCTTCGCCGATGCGGGCGCGGCCGGGCTCGCCGCCGCCGCGCGCCGGGCCGCCGAGGAACTCGGCGGCCTGGAGTCGGCGCGCCGCGCCGAGCGGCGGCTGGCCGAACTCGCCGTGGAGCGGGCGAACCTGGACCGTGAGGAGCGCGCCGACGAAGCCGTCCTCCAGGATGCCGAGGACTGGCTGGCAGGGTGGGAGGAGACCCGCGCGGGTCTGCAGAGGCGGATCGACGCCGCCCAGGAGGACGCCACTCTGGCCGAGCAACTCGCCGTGCAGCGCGAACCCGCACGGAAGCGGCTGGCGGCGGCCCGCAGGCGCGACCAACTGGCGCATGACACGGACGCGGTCCAGGCCCGCGCCCTCGCCTCCCGCGAGCGTGCGCTGAAGGCCCACGAACACTGGCTCGACCTCAAGGAACAACGCCTCAAGGGCATCGCGGCGGAACTCGCCGCCGGGCTCGTCGCCGGTGAACCCTGTGCCGTCTGCGGCGCCACCGCACATCCCGCTCCCGCGCGGAAGGTCGCCGGACACGTCGACCGGGAGGCCGAGGAGCGGGCGCTCGCCGCCTACCGGCACGTCGACGAGGAGCGCGCCGAGGAGGAACGGCAACTCGGCGTCATACGCGAGGCGCTGGCCGCCGCCACGGCCGAGGCCGGTGACGCACCCACGCCACAATTGGCGGAGCAGGCCGAGGAGTTGGAACGGCTCTACGGCGCCGCACGGGCGGGCGCGGCGCAGCTGCACGCCGCACAGGAGGAACTGCGAGGGGCCGAGCGCGAGCGGGAGCGGCGTGCCGCGGCCCAGCAGGAAGCCGCCCTCCGCGGCGCGGCCCGCGTCTCCCGCAGGGACACGCTGGACCGCGAACGAGCGGCACTGGACGAGGAGTTGCACCGCACCCGGGGCGATGCCATCAGCGTCTCCGCGCGCTCGGCGCACCTCGAACGGCAGGCCGCCCTGCTCACCGAGGCCGCCGACGCCGCCCGCACCGCCGAGGACACCGCGCAGCGGCTCAAGGAGGCCGACGCCCGCCTCGCCGACGCGGCCTTCCGCGCCGGGTTCGACACCCCGCACGCCGCGGCCGCCGCCCTCCTCGACGACGTGGCCCATCGCGAGCTGCAACGACGCCTCGACGCCTGGCAGCAGGAGGAGGCCGCCGTACGCGCGGTGCTCGCCGAGGCCGACACGGCGGCCGCCGCCCAGCAGCCGCCCGCCGACCTCCGTGCGGCCGAACAGGCCGCCGCGGCAGCCGCCCGCCGACTCCAGGACGCCGCCTCCGCCCAGGACGCGGCGGCCCGCCGCTGCGCCGAACTCGACCGGCTGTCCGCGCGAGCGACCGCGTCCGTACGGCGCCTCGCTCCGCTGCGCGAGGAGTACGACCGGGTGGCCCGGATGGCGTCCCTGGCGGCAGGCACCTCCGCCGACAACGAACGCAAGATGCGCCTGGAGTCGTACGTGCTCGCCGCCCGCCTGGAACAGGTGGCGGCCGCCGCGACCGCACGGCTGCAGCGCATGTCCTCCGGCCGCTACACCCTGGTCCACTCCGACGACCGCTCGGGACGCGGCCGCAGCGGCCTGGGACTGCACGTCGTCGACGCCTGGACCGGGCGTGAGCGCGACACGGCGACCCTCTCCGGCGGCGAGACGTTCTTCGCCTCCCTCGCGCTCGCGCTCGGCCTCGCGGACGTCGTCACCGACGAGGCGGGCGGGGTCCGCCTCGACACCCTCTTCATCGACGAGGGGTTCGGCAGCCTCGACGACCAGACACTCGACGAGGTCCTCGACGTGCTCGACTCCCTGCGGGAACGGGACCGCAGCGTGGGCATCGTCAGCCATGTCGCGGATCTGCGGCGGCGCGTACACGCGCAGTTGGAGGTTGTGAAGGGCAGGACGGGGTCGGCGCTGCGGCAGCGAGGCGTCGGCTGACGGCGGCGGGCAAGGGCGGCGACGGACGCGCTCAGCGGCCGAGGGGGCGGCGCGGCAGCGGAGAGGAGTACACGACGCTCGTCGTCACGGATCCCAGTGCGCCGATCCTGCCGGACACCTCCTCCAGGTGGCGCATCGAGCGCGCCGCGACCTTGATGACGAAGCAGTCGTCGCCGGTGACATGGTGCGCCTCCAGGATCTCCGGCGTCGCCGCCACGAGATCGTGGAACGGCTTGTAGTTGCCGTTCGGATAGCGCAGCCGGACGAACGCCAGGATCGGCAGGCCCAGGCGCTCGGGATCGACGACCGCCGCGTACCCCTGGATGACGCCCGCCTCCTCCAGCCGGCGCACCCGTTCGGTGACCGCGCTCGCGGACATGGAGACGGCGCGGGCGAGGTCGGCATAGCTGGCGCGGCCCTCGCGCTGCAGGACGTCGAGGATGCGCCAGTCGGTGGCGTCCGGGGAATACGCGGTCATGCCCGAGAGATAGCAGGGGAATCCCCGGACGATCAACGGGTACGCCGGGGATCGCTCCTTCAGGGAGACGATCAACGACCGTAGATTTCTGGTCACCGAGATCCGCAAGAGGAAGCATCGAGACCCGCGAGGGAAGGCCAGTCCATGAGCACCAGCACGACCGCCGCCGTCAACCCCGTCCTGCGCGTCGCCCCGGCGGCCCCCGCCGAGGCCGCCGCCTACTTCCGCGCCGCCCTCGCCTTCCACGCCGACGTGTCCGACGTCGCCGCCGCGCTCTCGGCCGGCGGCGACCCCGGCTTCGTCCTCCTCGACTCGCGCTCCACCGCGGCCTGGGACCAGGGCCACATCCCCGGCGCGCTCCACCTGCCCACCGCACTCATCCCCGAGCAGGCCGAGCACCTTCTCGACAGGTCCGTGCCGGTGGTCACGTACTGCTGGGGCCCGGGCTGCAACGGCGCGACCCGAGCCGCCCTGGCCCTCGCCGAACTCGGCTTCCAGGTCAAGGAGATGCTCGGCGGCTTCGAGTACTGGGCGCGCGAGGGCTTCGAGTACGAGACGTGGGAGGGCCGCGAGAGCCGCGCCGCCGATCCGCTGACGGCGCCGGTGGAGGCGGCGGACTGCGGCTGCTGACCCATCGGAAGCGGTGCCTCCGCCCAGCCTCGTGCGTGTAGCTTCTGCCCATGGTCAGATACGCGGATCCAGGAGCGGTCGAGTGGGTGGAGTCGGGCGGCGGACCGCTCATCGCGATACCCGAGGTGGTGCTGCCGTTCTGGGCGGGTGCCGACGGCGACGAACTGTCCTCCGACTACGACCGGGCCTGTGAGGTCGACGGTCACGTCGGACTCCTGCCGGTCGGTGACACCCGTGCCCTGGTCCTCGGCGACGAACCCGCCTCCACCGCCTATCTGCCGGAGCACGGCACGTTCGTACGGTGGTGCGCCGCCGACTCGGAGGCCGCACTCCTCGACCGGATCCCTCAGGCGCTGGAGGCGGCGGAGTGGGAGCCGGAGATGCACTGGGACGTGCCCGGAGCCGTCGTGCTGTTCGACGCGGCCTGGCCCGGAAACGCTTCCGAGCGTACCGACCATCTGCGCGTGGCGCTGGAACCCGGGAGGTACACGGTACGGGTCGCGTATGTGGAGCCCGGTCCCGAGGTGTGGGTGGGGCTCGTACAGGTGCGGAGGGCCGGGGACTGAGGGGTCGGGGACTGACGGGTTCTGAAGGGTCGGGGACTGAAGGCTCGGGCTCGTCGGGTGTGGTGGGGGTGGAAGACCGCGGGTGAGGGCCCGGCACGGTGGCTCGGGTGGCGATGGCGCGTGGGCGCCGCAAAACACCGTGCACGCGCTCAGCGGCAGTGGCTGCATACGGCCGGGCTCACGACGGTGACGTGAGCCCGGCCGTGCGGCGGGTCAGAGCTGGGACAGTTCGTCCACCAGGTCGTCCAGGCCCAGCGAGCCCTGCGAGAGGGCCGCCATGTGCCAGGCCTTGGCGTCGAACGCGTCGCCGTGGCGCTTCTTCGCGTTCTCGCGGCCCAGCAGCCAGGCGCGCTCGCCGAGCTTGTAGCCGATCGCCTGGCCGGGCATCGAGAGGTAGCGGACCAGCTCGCTCTCCACGAAGTCCGCCGGACGGCTGCTGTGCGCGCCGAAGAACTCCTGAGCCAGCTCCGGCGTCCAGCGCTCGCCCGGGTGGAACGGCGAGTCCGCCGGGATCTCCAGCTCCAGGTGCATGCCGATGTCGATGATGACGCGGACCGCCCGCATCATCTGCGCGTCCAGGTAGCCGAGCCGCTCCTCCGGGTCGGTGAGGAAGCCCAGTTCGTCCATGAGGCGTTCCGCGTACAGGGCCCAGCCCTCGGCGTTGGCGCTGACACCGCCCACCGTGGCCTGGTAGCGGGAGAGGCTGTCGGCGACGTGCGCCCACTGGGCCAGCTGGAGGTGGTGGCCGGGGACGCCCTCGTGGTACCAGGTCGAGACCAGGTCGTACACCGGGAACCGGGTCTGCCCCATGGTCGGCAGCCAGGTCCGGCCCGGACGCGAGAAGTCCTGGGACGGGGCCGTGTAGTAGGGGGCCGCGGCGCTGCCGGGCGGGGCGATGCACGCCTCCACCTTCCGGACCCGCTCGGCGAGTTCGAAGTGCGTGCCGTCGAGGGCCTCGATCGCTTGGTCCATCAGGCCCTGAAGCCACACGCGGACCTCTTCGACGCCTTCGATGTGCCTGCCGTGCCGGTCGAGATGCGCGAGCGCCACCCACGGGGTCTCGGCGCCGGGCAGGACCTTCTCGGCCTCCTTCTTCATCTCGCCGAGGATGCGGTGGTACTCCGACCAGCCGTACGCGTACGCCTCGTCGAGGTTCAGGTCCGTACCGTTGAAGTAGCGCGCGAAGCGGGCGTAGCGCTCGCGGCCGACCGTGTTCGGCGCGCCCTCGATCGTCGGCGCGTACACGTCGCGCACCCAGTCCCGCAGCTCGACGATCGCGGCGTTCGCCGTACGAGCGGCCTCCGCCAGCTCCGTACGCAGCGATTCGGGTCCCTGGGAGGCGAAGTCCTCGAACCAGCCGCGACCCTGGCCGTCCGTGTCCGACCACTCGGTGAGCTGCTCGATGAAGGTGGCGGTCGGGCGCGGGCCCCCGTACAGCTTGCGCTCCAGGCCGAGGGCGAGGGACTCACGGTAGCCGCGCAGCGCGGCCGGCACGGCGCGCAGCCGCTCGGCGACCGCCGCCCAGTCCTCGTCCGTCGCGGTGGGCGTGATGGTGAAGACCTCGCGCACGGAGTGCACCGCGGAGTGCAGGTTGCTCACCGCCCTGAGGCCCTCGTCGGCCTCGTGCACGGCGAGCTCGGCGGTGAGCCGCTCGCGCAGCAGGCGCGCGCACCGGCGCTCGATGTCACTGTCCGCGCCCGGTCGGCGCTCCGCCTCGTCGAGCCGTGCGAGGGTCTCCCGCGCCAGCTCGGCGAGCGCCTCCTGGCCCGCGGGTGAGGTGTCGGGCAGTCTGCTCGAACTCTCCTTCACTCCGAGGTACGTGCCGGTGACCGGGTCGAGGGCGACGAGGGCGTCGACGTAGGCGTCGGCGACCTCCCGGGGCAGTGGGCTCTTGGTGGTCTCTGACATGCGGACCATCCTCATACGGCGACGTGGTGCGCGTCACGGGGATTCCGCGCTCGGCTTACGCCTGTTCAGCGGGTTTCGGCAAGGCCTGCCCGGGCGGCAGCAGCGGGCCGCAGTCCCACTGCTGGAAGATCAGCCGGGTCTCCACCCGGGCCACTTCGCGCCGCGCAGTGAACTCGTCGAGGACCAGCCGCTGGAGATCCGTCATGTCCGCGACCGCGACATGCACAAGGTAGTCGTCAGGTCCCGTGAGGTGGAAGACCGTACGGGACTCGGGCAGCGCCCGGATCCGCTCCACGAACGGTCCCACCAGCTCCCGGCGATGCGGCCTGACCTGCACCGACAGCAGCGCTTCGAGCCCGCGCCCCAGCTTCGCCGGGTCGATCCGCAGTTCATGGCCGAGAATCACCCCCGAGCGGCGCAGTCTGGTCACCCGGTCCAGACAGGTCGAGGGCGCGACGCCGACCTGCGCCGCGAGGTCGCGATAGGTCGTCCGGGCGTCGTTCTGCAACAGCCGCAGCAGATGGAGATCCACCGGGTCCAGTACGACAGATTCGGCCATGCGCCGAACGTAGCACGGGCATCTGCGCCCTGACCCCGGCCGGTGTTCAGTCTTCCGTCCATGGATTCCCGTACGCATGACACGCAGGACGGATTCCCCGTCGAAGGCCGGCCCGCCCGTCGGGCGCTCGCCACCGAGGCCGTGCACGCCGGACGCGAGGACCTTGTCGCGCTGGGGCTGCATGCTCCTCCCCTCGACCTCTCCACGACGTACCCCTCCCACGACAGCCGTGGGGAGGCCGCACGTCTCGACGCCTTCGCGGCCGACGGCGCGGAGCTCGCGGGCCCGCCCGTCTACGGGCGGCTCGGCAATCCGACCGTCGCCCGCTTCGAGACCGCGCTGGCCCGGCTCGAAGGCACCGAGAGCGCGGTCGCGTTCGCGACCGGCATGGCCGCGCTGACCGCCGTCCTGCTCGTGCGCAACGCACTGGGGCTGCGCCACGTCGTCGCCGTACGACCGCTGTACGGCTGCAGCGACCACCTGCTGAACGCCGGCCTGCTGGGTTCCGAGGTGACCTGGACCGACCCGGCGGGCATCGCGGACGCCCTGCGCCCCGACACCGGCCTCGTCATGGTCGAGTCCCCGGCCAACCCGACGCTCGCGGAGATCGACCTGCGCGCGGTCGCCCACGCCTGTGGATCGGTTCCGCTGCTGGCCGACAACACCTTCGCGACGCCCGTGCTGCAACGCCCCGCCGAACAGGGCGCGCGGCTGGTGCTGCACAGCGCCACGAAGTACCTCGGCGGGCACGGGGATGTGATGGGCGGGGTGGTGGCCTGCGACGAGGAGCTGGCGCGCAGGCTGCGCCAGGTGCGCTTCGCAACGGGCGCGGTGCTCCATCCGCTCGCCGGCTATCTGCTCCTGCGCGGTCTGTCGACGCTGCCGATACGGGTCCGGGCCGCGTCCGCCACCGCCGCCGAACTCGCCCGTCGGCTCGCCGCCGACCCGCGCGTCGCCCGCGTCCACTATCCGCGGATCGGCGGCGCGATGATCGCTTTCGAGGTGCACGGCGACCCCCACGCGGTCATCGCCGGGGTTCGTCTGATCACTCCAGCGGTGAGCCTCGGCAGTGTCGACACGCTCATCCAGCATCCCGCTTCCATCAGCCACCGCATCGTCGACGCGACGGACCGCCGGGGCGCCGGGGTGAGCGATCGGTTGCTGCGGCTGTCGGTGGGCCTGGAGGACGTCGAGGACCTGTGGGCCGATCTGGAGGGGGCGTTGGGGGCCGCGCGGGGCGTGGGCGACCGGGGGCGGGAGGAGGTTGTGGGGCGGTAGGGGCGGTAGGGGCGGTAGGAGCGGTAGGAGCGGTGGTGTGAGGGTGCGTCGGGGGCTGATCGCGCGGTGCCCTTACGCCGAACGGCCCGGCGCAGTGCGCCGGGCCGTTCCTTCCGCGTGCCGCGTGCCGCGTGCCGCGTGCCGCGTCGTCAGTCCCGTGTGCCCCTCGCGCCGTGCTGCTCGTGTGCGTGGGTGTACGGCATAAGTGAGGCGACCGGGGTCGCGTCCAGGCGGGCCGTGATGACGAGGGTGCCCTCCTCGATCTGGTAGTCGAGGGGCAGTCCGAGGCCGCGCATGGCGGCGACCATGCCGGTGTTGGACGCCTGCGTGACGGCGTAGACGCTCTCGCAACCCGCCTCGACCGCCATCGTCACCAGGCGCCCGAGGAGCTCGGTGCCGATGCCGCGCCGCTGCCAGTCGTCCTCGACGAGCAGCGCGACCTCCGTCTCGTCGCCGTCCCACAGGAGGTGACCGAGGCCGACGATGCGGCCCGACGGCGTCTGCACCGCCAGGGTGCGGCCGAAGCGGGGGCTGAGAAGGTGGTTGAGGTAGCGGTCCGCGTCACCGATCGGTCCGTGGTAGCGCATGCTCAGCGTGCGCGGGGAGCAGCGGGCGTGCATCTCCTTCGCCGCACGGAGGTCGGAGGTGTCGGCCCGCCGCACGGTGATCGCGTTGCCCTCGGGCAGTGTCAGCACGTCCTGGCTGCGCGGGATGCGCGGACCGAGCCGTGCGTCCAGCTCCACCAGCGCCCGTGCCCGCGCGAACTCCGTCGGCGTGAACGGCAGATACGGCCGCTCCACTGTGATCACTCCACCTTCCGGCGCCCTCAGCCGCATCACCGTGTCCTCCATGGCTCCCTCGACGGGAGCGACCTCCTCCGCCCGGCCGGAGCCGGGGGAGACGGCGGGCAGGGAGCGGATGGTGCACCGGCCGAGCAACTGGCGCAGTGCGAGCGGGAGTTCCGCCGCGTCCAGTGCGGTGCGCGTGGCCAGGCCCAGCACCCGGGTCGGGGCGTCCACCAGGTCGTGCGCGTCCGCACGCTCGATCCAGGTCTCGGCGCCGCCTGCCAGCGAGACGGCCCGCGTGATCTCGGACGCGGCCAGCTCCGCCGGGGCCCGCAGCAGGAACTCGTCGACCGTGCCCTGCGCCAGCGGGTGTGTCTGGAGGCTGAGGATGTCGATCCGCAGCCCGGCCACCCCCGTGCAGAGCGCGGCCAGCGAGCCCGGCTCGTCCTTCACGGTTGTCCGCATCCGCCACAGCGCGGTCGCCCCGCCCGCCGCCGCGGTCTCGGACGGCCCGGCCTGCTGCCCCTCGACGGGCGGCCGGGCGCCGGTATCCCGCGTGGGCGGTGCGTGACCGTGGCGGCGTGCCCACCAGGTGTGGAACCCGGCCGTCGCGGCCAGGGCCATCGCCGAGAGCACCAGCAGGGCAGGGCCGTCGGGTCCGTGCCCGACCAGGTTGGCCACTCCGTCCGCCACCGCGACCGCCGTGAACAGTGCGGCGAGTTCGACGACGTCACGCCGCCAGTGGTGCACCGGGCGACCGTGCTTCGCACGCGTCATGTCAGAGATGTCTGGAGTCATGCATTCACTGTGAAGGAGGGGTGTTGCGTGATCACGAACGCTTTGTGACTGATCGGTTAAGTGTCGCTCTGTCCGTTTTGTTGTTCTTTGGACAAAAGTCTGCGGCCGGACCGGCTGCCGCGCACGCACAGGCGGTGGCATGCGGGCGCCGCGCACCGGGGGATGACTCCGGTGCGCGGCGCGATACCCCAGAGGGTACGCGAGCCGGCGGCCGATCATGGAACCGGGGCTCGACGCCGGGCGTCGAGCGCCGTTCTCAAGTGGCCGGATTCATATGATGGTTACTGCCCCACGCGCCCCGGCTGCAGCACCTGCGTGAACAGCACCGTCCCGTCCTGCTCACGCAGCCGGACCGTCAGCTCCCCGCTGTCCCCGTCGATGTCGACCTCGCCGAAGAACTGGTAGCCGCCTGCGGGGGAGACGTTCGAGGCGGTCGGCGCCTTCACGAACACCCGCTCGGGACCGAACGTGTTGTCGAGGGCGTTCGCCGGGAACGCGCCGGCGTTGAGCGGGCCCGAGACGAACTCCCAGAACGGCTCGAAGTCGGTGAAGGCGGCCCGCGAGGGCTGGTAGTGCTGTGCCGAGGTGTGGTGGACGTCGGCCGTCAGCCACACCGTGCCCGTGATCTTCCGGTGCTTGATGAACCGCAGCAGCTCCGCGATCTGCAGCTCCCGCCCGAGCGGTGCGCCCGGGTCGCCCTGCGCCACCGCCTCGAAGTTGGGCTTGCTCTCCATGGGGTCCGGCACGACCAGGCCGAGCGGCATGTCCGCGGCGATCACCTTCCACACCGCGCGCGACCGCGCCAGCTCCCGCTTGAGCCACTCCAGCTGCTCCGCGCCGAGGATGCCCTGCGGGTCGACGGTCTGGTTGTCGGCCGAGTTGGCGTTGCGGTAGGTGCGCATGTCGAGGACGAACACGTCCAGCAGCGGACCGTGCCGCATGACCCGGTACACGCGGCCGTCCCGGTCACCCGGCTGCAGCGTCGAGATCGGGAAGTACTCGCTGAACGCACGCCGGGCCCTGGCCGCGAGCACGTCGATGCTCTTCTCGGTGTAACGGGTGTCGGTGGAGGCGATCACCTCGCCCGGGTACCAGTTGTTGCGGACCTCGTGGTCGTCCCACTGGATGATCGACGGCACCTGGGCGTTGAACCGCTTGAGGTTCTCGTCGAGCAGGTTGTAGCGGAAGTTGCCGCGGTACTCCGCCAGCGTCTCGGCGACCTTGGACTTCTCCTCGGTGGTGATGTTCCGCCAGGTGCTGCCGTCGGGCAGGGCCTGCGTCGCCGAGATCGGCCCGTCGGCGTAGATGTTGTCACCGCTGCACAGGAAGAAGTCCGGGTCGAGCTTCGCCATCGCTTCGTAGATCCGGTAACCGCCGAGGTCCGGGTTGATGCCCCAGCCCTGGCCCGCCAGGTCGCCCGACCACAGGAAGCGGACCCCGCGGCGCCGCCCGAGCGGCGTGGTGCGGAAGGTGCCGGTCACCGGCTCGCCGGTGCGCCGCGGGTCGTCCGGGTCGGCCAGGAGCACGCGGTAGTGGATCTGCTCGTCCGCCGACAGCCCGTGCAGCCGCGTGGTACCCGTGAAGTCGGTGTCCGCGCCCAGCAGAGGGCCCTGCCATCTGCGCGGATTGCGGAACGACTCCGTCGCGGCGGTCTCGACGATCATCCGGGCCGGGCGGTCCGAGCGCACCCAGACGAGACCGGAGTGGGCGGTGACGTCGCCGGCCTGGACGCCCCATCCCGCCTTCGGGCGCCCCGACAGGGCGAACGCCGGTGCCGCGCCGAGCGCGCCGGGCAGGGTCAGAGCCGCCGACGCGGCCAGGGAGCCGCGCAGGACGCTGCGGCGGCCGGGGAAGGGACGGTGTGACATGGATGCGCCTCCAGGGACGGTTCCGGCCAATGGGCACTGTCACAACTACTGGTGCGCCGCAGCGCACACGGAAACCGCAAGTGAACAACTGACCGCGGCGACACGGGAGCTATGGGAGGTCTCGGGCGTGTTGCCGCGGCCGAGTCAGGAGCGCGCGTCAGGCTCCCGGCGTCCCGACCCCCGGCCGGGCGCCGATAACCCGGGCGCTGACCCGCGTGCTCCACGCAGGTGGCATCCGCGGCGACGTGCTCCTCCCGTCCGCGCCTGTCGGCCGGCGTCTACGTCCTGTCGTCAAACTCCCGTCGTCCGGCAGGCGGGAGTTTGACGACAGGACCTAGGCCCGCGGGCGCGCGTCATCGCCCGTACGCTCTCCCGGATCCGCGCCGACGGCAGATGCGCGTGTCCGGGCACCAGCCGTACTCTGTCGCCGGTCGCCGGTCGCCGGTCGCCGGTCGCCGGTCGCCGGTCGCCGTCCCGTACGCCGCCGACGGACGCACGACCACCCAGTTGGTTCAGGGCGACCGCCAGGGTGTCGAGGCGCACTGTACGCGCGGTGGCCGGGCTGCTCGCCGGACCGCGCCCGAGCGGCCCTGAGCTCCGGCGCGTTGCGCTTCTCCGCGTGCCGGCGGCCGGCTCGGGGTGGTCAGCGGGGGTCCTCAGCGGCTGCCGTCCAGGATGACCCGCGCGACCAGAGCCGGGTCGTCGTTCATCGGGACGTGCCCGCAGCCGGGCAGCCGGACCAGCCGGGCCTTGGGCATGATCTGCTTGGCGCGGACGCCCTGACGGCGCACCAGGAGCCGGTCCCTGGTGCCCCACGCCACAGTGACGGGCAAGCCGGGCACATCCTCCGTGAACTGGACGGAAGCGCCCGCCCGGAGGGTCTCGGCGAAGCCCTCGGCGCGGGCCAGCGCGAGCGTCTCGGCGACGACGGCCTCGGGTGAACGGCGGCCGGGGCGGGCGTAGATGGTGCTGGTCAGTACCGTGCGCCCGGCCGCCGTGCGCGACAGCCGCTCCACCACTGGCAGCGGCATCCTGCGTGCTGTGTGCCGCATCGCGAGGAGGACCGCGAAGGCGTACCGCCGCTCGGCCGCGCTCCAGAATCCGGCGGGCGACAGCGCGGTGACGGACCGTACGAGCTTCTCGCGGCCCAGCTCCAGGGCCAGTAGTCCGCCCAGGGAGTTGCCCGCCACATGCGGACGGTCGATCTCCAGTGCTTCGCACAGCGAACCGAGCGCAGGCACCACGGTCGACAGGTCGTAGGCCAGTCCGGCCGGCAGGGCCGGGGACGCGCCGAAGCCGGGGAGGTCGACCGCGATCACGTCGCGCTCGGTCGCCAGGATGTCCACGACCGGGTCCCAGGCCTGCCGGTGATGGCCTATGCCGTGCAGCAGGAGGAGCGGTTCGCCGGTGCCCGCGCGCGCGTAGGAAACGGAGACGGTCCTGGGGCCGTGCGGAGAGGGGACGCTGAAGGAGACCGTGGCCATGGTGCTGCTCCTCGTCTGGGACGCGCTGACGAACCGTTGTAGACAGCTTGTCAGCAATTGCTACCGGCGGGTAGCCCTTGGTTGTCGCCAACCACGCGCGCGTGCCTCCTCGGTGGTACGCGGCAATTGTGCTCTGCCCGACAGTGCTTCCGCCTGGACACGGCTGAGCGTGTCGGATGGGATGGAGCCGTGACCACCGACGCCGCGACCGAGGTCTTCGAAGAGCATCGCCCCGTCCTGATGGGAGTCGCCTACCGCATGCTCGGGCGGGTCGCCGACGCCGAGGACGTGGTCCAGGAGGCCTGGCTGCGCTGGTCCGGCGCCGACCGCGACACGGTGCGCGAACCGCGCGGCTACCTCGTGCGCATCACCACCCGGCTGGCCGTCGACCGGCTGCGTCAGGTACAGGCGCGCAAGGAGGCGTACGTCGGGCCATGGCTGCCCGAGCCGTACGTGACCGACTTCCGCGACACCGTCCCCGACGCGGGGGAGCGGGCCGTGCTGGCCGACTCGGTCTCGCTCGCCGTCCTCGTCGTCCTGGAGTCCCTTTCGCCCCTGGAGCGGGCCGTGTTCGTGCTCAGGGAGGCCTTCGGGTATCCGTTCGCGGAGATCGCCGCCACCCTGGAGCGCAGCGAGGCCGCGGTGCGCCAGCTCGCCGGCCGGGCCCGCAAGCACGTCGACGAAAGGCGGCCGCGCTACGAGGTCGACCCGGCCGAGCGCCGTGATCTGACCGAGCGGTTCCTCGCCGCGTCGGTCGAGGGTGACCTCGACGGACTGATGCGGCTGCTGGCCCCGGACGTCCAGCTGGTCGGCGACAGCGGCGGCCGCGCCAAGGCGCCGCTGCGGATCCTGGAAACGGCGGACAAGGTCGGCCGGTTCATCGTCGGCGTGTCCGGCCAGGGCATCCCGGACGTGTCGTTCCGCCTCCTGGAACTCAACGGCGGTGCGGCCCTGCTCGTCCTGTCCGGCGGCAAGCCCGACACCGTTCTTCAGCTGGACGTCACCGACGGGCGCGTCCAGTGCGTCTACATCATCCGCAATCCGGAGAAGCTGGGGTCCCTGCCGGTCGACTAGCGGCCGACCGGCAGCCGATCAGGAGCCGGCCAGGGGCCGACCGGGCAGCGGCGAAGCCTCCGTACACGACCTTCGTGTACGGAGGCTTCGCCGTCGTGTCATCCGTGTCGCGCATCGCGAACGCCGTGTGAACGCTCCGCGGCACGACACCCGTGCAATCCGCACGGGATCGAGGATTGGTCTTGACCAAGGGTGAGGGCCGTCCTATGGTCGCAGAGAAGTGCAACAACCTTTAATAAACAAGGGCGCTAAAACGCCGCCGGGCCACGGCGATCGCGGAGGACAGGGTGGGGACCACGCAGCTGGAATCGGTGCCGGAGCCTAAGTACTGGCACCTCAAGACCGTGCTCACCGAAGCACTCGACTCCGAGTTCTCCGTGGGCGAGATCCTGCCCAACGAACGGGATCTCGCGGCCCGCTTCGGTGTTGCCCGTGCCACGCTCCGTCAGGCCCTCGAACAGCTCGAACTGGAAGGCCGGCTGCAGCGCCGCCGCGGGGTCGGTACCACCGTCGCCCCGCCTCGCGTGGGCGTGGCCGTGGGGTCCGAGCAGCACGCGTGGCCGGGCGCGGCCGACGATGCCTGGCAGCCCGTGGACTGCACGACCGCGGTCCCGCCCGCCGGGGTGGCCGACCACCTGGAGACCGACCCGGACGAGCAGGTGCACATCGTGCGCCGCTCCCGCGTGACGCACGGCCAGCCCGTCGCCGCCGAGCTGCTCTACGTCCCGGGCTCTTCGGTGCCCGCCCTCTCCGCCATAGACGCTCCCTCGGGTGCGGCACGCGCGCGTGCCGTGCTGCGCGAGCTGCAGCACATGGAGCTGGAGGGCCAGGCCCAGTCCGTCGAGCTGGGCTCGGCCGGCGCCGCGGACGCCAAGGAGCTCGACCGGCTGCCCGGCGCACCCGTCCTCGTCGTCACCACACGGTTCTACGCCGAGGGGCGTACGGCGGCCGTCTCCGTCGCGACGTACCGCGCCGACACCTGCCGTCTGACGTTCGGTGACTCCGGCCGCGTCGAGATCCACCACGACCCGGAGCGCCGCGCCTCCTGACCACGGTGCCGGACGCCACGCCCCGCACCGCGGGTCCACCCGGCCACCGCCGAGAACCGCACCCGTCGCGCCCCGGGAATCCGGGGCGCGACGCTTTGGTGCACGTTCGGAGGCGTGACGTAGTCGCGCACGTTCGGCGGCGTGACGTCCTCGCGCGCGTGCCGGGCGCGACGCTTTGATGCACGTTCCGGGGCGTGACGTCCTCGCGCACGTTCGGGGCGGGACGCCTTGGCGCACGTTCGAGGCGTGACGCCTTGGGCACGTACAGCGCGTGGCGTCTTCGTGCAGGTTCGAGGAGAGGCACCTTCGCGCAGGTATCCGGTATCCGGCCGGAGGCGGCTGCCCGGCCAGGTCAGCGTCGCGCCGTCACCGTGCCCTCCACCGCGAACAGCTGTTCCTCCACGTGGTCCAGCGCCAGCCGCAACGCTCCGGTCGCGACCGCGGCCTCGCCCAGCCGGGACAGGGTCACCTCCGGAGGGCGCAGACAATAACGCGCCAGTTCATGCCGCAGCGGCTCCCGTATGCCGTCCAGGCCCGCCGCCCAACCGCCGATGACGACCAGCTCGGGGTCCAGGGCCAGGACGAGGGCCGCCACGTCGTGCACGAGCCGCTGGATGAAGCGGTCCACCGCCGCGCGGGCCCGCTGGTCGCCCTCGCGGGCGAGCGCGAACACATCGGCGACCTGCTGCTCGTCCAGCGGGTGCAGCGGTTCGTCCGTGGTCGACAACAGCGTCTCGGGAGTCGCCTCACGGCCCAGCAGATGCAGCGCCCCGATCTCCCCGGCCGCCCCGCCGTATCCGCGGTGCAGCCGTCCGCCGATCAGTGAGCCGGCTCCCGGGCTCAGCCCGGCCAGCACGAACACGACATCGTCGGACTCGGTGGCGACGCCCTTCCAGTGCTCGGCGACGGCCGCCGCGTTCGCGTCGTTCTCGACCAGTACGGGGCACCTGAAGGAGCGGCTGAGCCGTTCGCCGAGTTTCAGACCGGTCCACTCGGGCAGGGCGGTGCACAGGCGGACGGTGCCGTCCGCCTCCACGATCCCGGGGCTCGCCACGCCGACCGCACGCAGTGAGTCACGTGCGACGCCCGCCCGGCGCAGCACCTCGCCGACCGTGCTCCGCAGCCGCTCCAGTCGCTCTTCGGCCGGGGCCGTCTCGGAGACCTCCCGGGAGAGGGTGCCCAGCTCCTGGCCGTCGAGATCGGCGAGGAGCGCCGTCACCCGGTGCGCGCTGACCTCCAGGCCCAGCAGATGGCCCGCCTCGGCCCGGAACCGGAACCGGCGCGCGGGCCGACCCTGCCGTCGGGCGGCGCCCTCCTCGGCGGCCTGCTCGATCACGAGCCCGGCCTCGATCAGACCGTCGACCACGCCCTCGACGGTCGGCCGGGACAGCCCGGTCACCCGGCTGACCTCGGTGAGCGTCGCGCAGTCCGTGGCGCGCAGCGCGTGCAGCACCACCGCCGAGTTGATCCTTCGAAGCAGAGAGGGATCCCCGCCGGTCAGCCGCCCCAACGTCCGTCCTCCCAGCTCGTGCACGTGTGGGGCGGATGCTACTCGGCACGACGCACACCCGCGAGAGCCGGGCGGCAGCTGAGCGCATCAGCCCGGTGCGACGAACCCCGACTCGTACGCGGCGATCACCGCCTGTGTCCGGTCCCGCGCCCCCAGCTTCGCCAGTACGGCGCTGACGTGCGACTTCACGGTCTCCGTGCCGACGACCAACTGTCCGGCGATCTCCGCGTTCGACAGACCGCGCGTCATCAGCCGCAGCACCTCCTCCTCGCGCTCGGTCAGTGCGGCCCGCTCCATCGCGGCCCGGGCCGCACGGTTGCCGCCGTTGTCCCCGTACGCCGCGGCCAACTGCCGTACGGACGCAGGGAACAGCAACGACTCGCCCTCGGCGACCAAGCGCACCGCGTGCACGATCTCGGCCGGCCGCGCCCGCTTCAGCAGAAAACCGTCCGCACCCGCGCGCAGCGCCTCGTAGACGTACTCATCGTTCTCGAACGTCGTCACCACGACGATCTTCGGTGGCGCGTCGACCGTCCGCAGCACCGCGCGCGTGGCGGCGATACCGTCCATCAAAGGCATACGCACGTCCATGGCGACGACGTCCGGCCGCAGTTGCCGCACCAGCGGGATCACCGCCGCGCCGTCCGCCGCCTCCCCGACGACCTCGATGTCGGGCTGCGCCTCAAGGACGGCGCGCAGACCCGCGCGGACCAGGGGTTCGTCGTCTACGAGCAGGACGGTGACCGGCATCCCGCCAGCGTAGATCAGACCAACGGCAGCTCGACGTGCACCTGCCAGTCGCCCGCGTCCGGACCCGTCCGTGCCCGGCCGCCGAGCAGCGCCGCCCGCTCGCGTATGCCGCGCAGCCCGCTGCCCCGCCCGGGCCCCGATATCCCTGCGGTCAGCGGATTGCGGACCTCCAGGGCGAGCGTGTCCGCGTCGACGCCGATACGGACACGGACCGGAACCGCGCCCGCGTGCCGGAGCACATTGGTGAGCGACTCCTGGAGGATGCGGTAGCCCTCCCGGGAGACCGGTCCGGGGAGCTGCTCCAGAGCGCCGGACAGGTCGGCGTCGACCTTGGCGCCGGAGGCCCGCGCCGACTCCAGGAGCCGGTCGGCCTCCGCCAACGTGGGGCGGCTGCTCGCCGGGCGATCCGACTCGCGCAGGATGCCGAGCACCCGCTCCAGGTCCTCCAGCGCGGTCCGGCCCGTCTCCTCGATCGCGTCCAACGCCCGCTGGGTGAACTCCGGGTCGCCCGCCGCCCGCGCGGCGCCCGCCTGCACCACCGCGACGGTCAGCGCGTGCCCGATGGAGTCGTGCAGCTCGCGGGCGATACGCGTGCGCTCCAGGAGCTGCTCGGTGCGCTCCTCCAGGGCCGCGAGCCGCTCACTGGGGGAGGGGCCGAGCAGGCGGCGCGCCACGGCGGTGATCAGCGCCCCGAGGCCCACCACCGCGCCGTACAACGCGAGGAGGAGGAGCGGTACGACCAAGGCATACGCCCAGTGTGACCGCTCGATGGTCATGAACGGCTCGTGGATCGGCGCCCGCCCGCAAGCGGCACTGACCAAGTCGTAAGCAGTGGTCGGCAGCCAGACGCAGACGACCGTGGTCACCCCGCCCAGCGCCATGCGCGTCTCAAGCCACAGCACCGTACGCAGCCGGTCCCGCCAGGTCACCGAGGGCGCGACCGAGATGGCCGTGCCGCTGTCCTCGTCGCCGGGCGTCAGCAACAGCCGCGCCTGAACGCCCTCGCCCAGCCGTACGGCCGGAATCAGCCCGACCGGAATCAACAGCACGGCGGGCACCCACGGCCATTCCGGGCCGATGAACAGCCACACGCTTTCGAACAGCATCGGCACCCACAGGTGCAGCAAGCGCGTGTATGTCGTCCCCCGCAGCAGCGGGCGCAGGAAGCGGGCCATTGGGACATCGTGCCAGCCGCCACTGACAGCGGACCTCCCCCGCGCGGGGGAGACGATCTCCACCGGCGGGGGAGGCCCCGCCTCCCCGAGCGCGGCCAAGCTGTCCTCATGACCAGCATCGACGTCCAAGACCTGACCAAGGAGTACGGCACCACACGCGCCGTGGACCAGCTCACCTTCCGCGTCCTGCCCGGCCGTGTCACCGGCTTCCTCGGCCCCAACGGCGCCGGAAAGTCCACCACCATGCGGCTCGTGCTCGGCCTGGACCGGCCCACGTCCGGCACCGCCACCATCGGCGGCCGCGCCTACGCGGCGCTTGACGAACCCCTGCGTCACGTGGGCGCGTTGCTCGACGCCCAGGCCGCGCACGGCTCACGCACCGCCCATGCCCATCTGCGGGCGCTCGCCGCGAGCAACCGCATCCCCGAGCGCCGGGTGGACGAGGTGCTGGAACAGACGGGGCTCGCGTCGGTCTCCCGGCGCCGGGTCAAGACGTACTCCCTGGGCATGCGCCAGCGCCTCGGCATTGCCGCCGCGCTCCTGGGCGACCCGCCCGTTGTGCTGCTGGACGAGCCGTCCAACGGACTCGATCCCGAAGGGATCATCTGGATCCGTGAGTTGCTGCGCAGTCTCGCCCGCGAGGGCCGTACCGTCCTCGTCTCCAGCCATCTGATGAACGAGACCGCGTCCTTCGCCGACCACCTCGTGGTGCTTGGCCGGGGCAGGCTGCTGGCCGACATGCCGATGCGGGAGTTCATCGACGCGCGCGTGCAGCCCCGCGTCCGGGTGCGCACCACCGACGGCGCCGCCCTGGGCGCGCTGCTCGCGAAGAACGGGTACGAGGCCGCCGAGACCGAGAACGGGCGGTGGAGCGTGCAGCACGCGCGCGTGGAGGACATCGGCCGCCTCACCTCCGGGGCGGGCGTACCGGTCCTCGAACTCGCCCCCGAGGAGGGCACCTTGGAACAGGCCTATCTCGATCTGACGGCCGCCGAGGCCGAGTTCACGTCCACCCCCACGCAGCCGCAGGAGGCCTGAGCCATGGCGTTCACACCCGTACTCCACTCCGAGTGGATCAAGATCCGTACGCTGCGGTCGCTGGTCGGCGCGCTCCTCGCGATCGTGCTCGCCACCGCACTCTTCTCCGCGCTCGCCGCGGCCGACACCGAGGGCCCGGACTTCGACCCGCTGTTCTCCACGTTCTTCGGTGTCAGCTTCGGGCAGATCGCGGCGATCGCATTCGGTACGACGGCTGTCTCGGCCGAGTTCCAGGGCGGCGCCCTGAGAGTCTCGCTGGCCGCGGTGCCGCGGCGCGGACGGTGGTTCGCGGCCAAGGCGGTGGCGGTCGGGGCACCGGTCCTCGCCGTCGGCCTGATGACCGGGTGCGTCAGCCTGTTGGTGGGCAAGGCGGCGCTCGGGGCCAAGGCGAGCGGGCTCACCTGGTCCGAGGGGCTGCGCGGCGCCGTGGGCTGTGGGCTCTACCTCACGCTGATGGCGCTGCTCGCCGCCGGACTCACGGCGCTGCTGCGCAGCGGGGTCGCCACGCTGAGCATCCTCGTGCCGTTCCTGCTCATTGTGTCCTTCGTGATCGGGGGAATGTCCGGCACGGCGGCCGACCTCCTGCCCGACAAGGCGGGACAGGTGGTCCTGCACGAGACCTCCGACGGAATGCTCGGCCCATGGACGGGACTCGCGGTGACGGCGGTGTGGACGGGTGTGGCGCTGCTCGCGGGCGCGTGGAGCCTGGAGCGCCGGGACGCCTGAACCACGAGGTGACTGACGCCCCGCCAATTGTCAGTGGCGGCTGTTCTACTGGATTCATGACCATCGAGCAGCACCTGGCCACGATCGACCTGCTGTGCGCGCGGGATTTCCCCGAGCAGCGCGGCGGGTCGGACGTGGGCTTCGGAGGGCCCGGCTTCCACGTCGCCGAGTTAGCGACGAGCGTCGGCCTCAGGAGCGGCGACGGTGCGGCGAGGGAACGGACGGCGGAGGACTTCGACGCCTGGAAGGAGTCGATCGCGCGGCGACTGGACGACCGTTGGGGACCAGGGCAGCGCTCGGGGCTGCTCGCAGTCAGCGTCCGTGGCGAACGAGGTGAGGAGATACCGGAGCCCTGGGCGATGCTCAGCGACCTCGTGCACGAGCTGTGTGTGTGGCAGGCGGAGGTCACCGGCCGATGGGTCGCGCTCGGCGTGGCCGAGCGCGACGAGACGGACGAGATACGACTCATCGCGGTCGTCACGGACACGGACCCGCCTTGACGACAGGGCCTAGTGCTCCGCGGCCTGCCGCAACCGCCCGAACTCCTCCGCCATCGTCGCCGCCGTCCAATGCGCGTTGAGGCCGCTCGGGTTGGGCAGCACCCACACACGGCTGGAGCCGATCGTGCGTTCCTGCGGACCTACGCCGGCCCTGCGTTCGTCGAAGGCCGTCCGGTACGCCGTCACGCCGACGACGGCCAGCCATGCGGGCCGCAGCCGCTCCACCTTCGCGCTGAGGATCCGCCCGCCCTCCCGGTACTCCTCGGCCGTCAGCTCGTCGGCCCGTGCGGTCGCCCGCGCGACCACGTTCGTGATGCCGAGCCCGTACGAGAGGAGCTCGCCCTGTTCCGACGGCTTGAGCAGTCGGGGGGTGAAGCCGGACAGATGCAGGACAGGCCAGAAGCGGTTGCCGGGGCGGGCGAAGTGATGGCCCGTCGCGGCGGTCATGAGACCCGGATTGATACCACAGAAGAGGATCCGGAGGCCGTCCGCGACCACGTCCGGTACGAGACGGTCGCGGGCGGCCTCCAGCTCCGCCGGGGTGAACCGGGTCAGAGGATCGCCCCCGGGGTGTAGCCCGCGGCCTCCGGGTGCTGCTTCGCGATCTCCTCGATGCGGCCGACGACGGCGGTGACCTGGGCGGCCGCGGCGCCGGTGAAGGAGAGCTTGTCGGCCATCAGGGCGTCCAGCTGCGTCCGGTCCAGCGGGATGCGCTCGTCGGCGGCCAGCTTGTCCAGCAGTTCGTTGCGTTCGGCGCCCTGCTCGCGCATCGCAAGGGCACAGGCGACGGCGTTCTCCTTGATCGCCTCGTGCGCGACCTCGCGGCCGACGCCGGCGCGCACGGACGCCATCAGCACCTTGGTCGTGGCGAGGAACGGCAGATAGCGGTCCAGCTCGCGGGCGACGACGGCGGGGAAGGCGCCGAACTCGTCGAGCACCGTCAGGAACGTCTCCAGCAGACCGTCCAGCGCGAAGAACGCGTCCGGAAGCGCGACTCGACGCACCACCGAGCAGGACACGTCGCCCTCGTTCCACTGGTCGCCCGCCAGCTCACCGGTCATCGAGGCGTAGCCGCGCAGGATGACCATCAGGCCGTTGACGCGCTCGCAGGAGCGGGTGTTCATCTTGTGCGGCATGGCGGAGGAGCCGACCTGGCCGGGCTTGAAGCCCTCGGTCACCAGCTCGTGCCCGGCCATCAGCCGGATCGTCTTCGCCAGCGACGACGGCGCGGCCGCCAGCTGCACCAGCGCGGTGACGACCTCGTAGTCGAGCGAGCGCGGGTAGACCTGGCCGACCGAGGTGAAGGCCTGCGAGAAGCCCAGGTGCTCGGCGATGCGCCGCTCCAGCTCGGCGAGCTTGGCCGCGTCGCCGCCGAGCAGGTCGAGCATGTCCTGCGCGGTGCCGACCGGGCCCTTGATACCGCGCAGCGGGTAGCGGCCCAGCAGCTCCTCGACCCGGCCGAACGCGACGAGCAGCTCGTCGGCGGCGGTCGCGAAACGCTTGCCGAGGGTGGTGGCCTGCGCGGCCACGTTGTGGGAGCGGCCGGCCATGACCAGCTCGCCGTACTCACCCGCGAGCTTCCCGAGGCGGGCCAGCACGGCCACCGTGCGGTCGCGCATCAGTTCCAGCGAGAGCCGGATCTGGAGCTGCTCGACGTTCTCCGTCAGGTCGCGCGAGGTCATGCCCTTGTGCACGTGCTCATGGCCGGCGAGATCGTTGAACTCCTCGATCCGCGCCTTCACGTCGTGCCGGGTGACCTTCTCACGCTCGGCGATCGAGGCGAGGTCGACCTGGTCGAGAACGCGCTCGTAGTCGGCGATCGCCGAGTCGGGCACCTCGATCCCCAGATCCTTCTGGGCCCGCAGCACGGCGAGCCAGAGCCGGCGCTCCAGCCTCACCTTCTCCTCGGGGGACCAGAGCGTGGCGAGCTCGGCGGAGGCGTAGCGTCCGGCGAGGACGTTCGGGATACGGGGCTTAGCGGGCGCAGCAGTCACGTGTCCAGAGTTTACCGGCCGTCCATACAGGTTCTGAACCGTCCACGTGATGTAGGAACGTACAGGTCAGAGGCACCTTGGTTGTTCTCGCAACGTCACGTGCGTGAGAGGCGTGTGAGACGCCGGTGCTGTCGGATGCGACTGCTACAGGTCCCTGGGGACGGTTGGCCCGGAGCCCGCTGGGCCGGGATGCAAACCGTTCGCGAAGGCGAATGGCCCGACCTTAAGCCGCTTCCCGCGGGCGCCCGAGGTCCCGTCATCCACGCGTCGCCAGTGACGACGATATGAGGGACATCGCCTGAACACGCCACCTCGGTGGGATCTGGAAGCAGCCAGGGCTTCCGGAAGTGCGGTCGCACCGGGGTTGCGGTGACCTTGGCTCCCACCGCCTCGTCGAGGCCCTCGCCGCCTATCGCAGGGACCTTTACGGGCTGTCGCTGGAGAAGGGGCACCGCCGGATCGTCCGCGGCCCTCAGCGCCGCCCTGAAGCCGTTCACGATCCCTGCCCGGCAACTGACCCCACGGGGGTGCTGCGGCGGCGCCAAGTGCTTCCGCTTCATCGGCATCGCGGAATCTCGCCGTCGGCGATTAGCTGCACAGCCGTTGTTGAGTTACCTCAAGGCCGGTTGACGAGATCCCGGAGATCATGATGATCGCGCGGGATCTTCGTCGTTTCCGGGGTGCCTTCGACCGCGGTGCGGCTGGGTATGACGGCGGTCGTCCCGTCTGTGCCGTCGGGCCGGCCCTTGGCCGAGCCGGTGGCTGGGGATCGACGTGTTCGAAACCGGTGTCGGTGAGGTGGGTGCTGGTGCGCTGGTAGAGCTGACGTATGCCATACGGCCTGCCACCCCGGTGGCGACCCGTACGGCGTTCCCAACGTCACCACCACAACGCCGCTGGAGCCGCAGCGCCCGCCCTCGTCGTCGACGGCAACTTCGGCGTCCTGACCCAGGCCGCCGTACACACCTTCCGTGCCGGAGCGATCCTCATCCCCGGGGACGACATCGACACACCCGTCTGGTTCCAGTCGTCCGCGTCGGTGGGCGGTTCGGTCTCGGGCGGCGGCACGTAGGTGCGGCCCGTGGCCGCGCCCTTCCCTCGTCCAGCGCCTGCTGAACCAGCAGGGCGCCGAGCCGCCCCTCGACGACGACGGGAAGTACGGACCCGAGACGGAGACCGCGGTATGGGCCTTCCAGATGGCCCACGGCCTCACCGTTACCGGAACCGTAACCCCCGAGACCTGGGTCGCGCTCGCCGGCCCGCCGCCCACCCCGACCCCCTCCGGCCTGCCCGGCTCCAGGAGCATGCGCCTGACGTTCTCCTACGACAGCGCGGACTGGGCGCAGGGCGGCCCGGTCGTCCGGTTCGTCTCGCGGGAGGACCTGGAGATGACCGCCCCGCTCGCCGCCGATCCCGACGACTCCCCCCACGGTCGCGCCGGGTTCTGACACGTTCGATCTGATGCCCTTGGAAGGTGTCCCGGCCGAACATGGCGCCGAACACCGCAAGGCGTCGGCGCACACCGGAAACACCATCCACCTCATCACTCCGACCCCCGCCCATTCCCCAGTGGTTCACCGGCCCGAGGCCGTCCTCGTCGTGCACGGCCTTCTTCACGGCATCGTCATCGCCGAAGCCGGTGCCGAGGGTGCGACAGACATCCCGCGCACGCAGCCCGTCCCCGCGAGTATCCCTATCAGGACGATTTCTCGGACCCGGTGTCCACGCACTGCTCGAAGAGGGCCAGGATCTCGCGGTAGCCGGGGCGGCAGCGGCTCCGGGTGGTGGGGCGCCGCCCTCGGTATGCCCCCGGCAGCCAGGAGGCCAGGAAGGACAGGATGCTGCCTCCATGCCGACGCCAGGTTTGGAGCATCCCGCGGAGGGCCAAGCCGACCCCCGCCACCTGCACCGTGAGACCGACGATTGTCCATCCCATGCCACTCACCTCCTGCAGCGACCGTAAAACCGGGTGCGCCTGCCGTTGCCGAGGTGGGACGGAGCGTATGGGTGAGAAGTGGCAACAGTTATTCGTTGGGGGTCGGCGGTCTGGAGGGATGCTTCAGGGCCGCGTAGGCGAGGTAGTCGGTGCCGGCACGCTCCGCGTAGCGCATCGCTGTCTTGGGACTGATGCCCAAGGCGGTCTGCGAGGACAGAGGGCGGGGCCTCGCGGACCATCTGCAGCCAGGAGCGTGAGCGGGTGGCCAAGGGGCGGATTCCAAGCGTGCGGAGTCTGTTCGAGACGCTGTAGATATGCATCGGGCGGCCGGGCATGAAGCCGGGAAACAGCAGTTGAGAAGTCGGGTTCGCAGCAGTGCTGAGGCCAGGGCGGGCCGCCAGGTGAACACGGATCACGGTTGCCGCCGGTTCGGGGAAGTTCACCCAGTCAGAACCGAAGGTGACCTGGAGTCCATCGGGTCCGTCGCGCAGTTGGTCGGTGCGGAGTTTGACGATTTGTGCGAGCGGCTGGCCGAAGAGTACGAGCATCAGTCCGATGGCTCGGTGGGCGGCGGGCAGGCTGTCGTGCAGTAGGAGTGTCCGTACAGCGTCTAGGTGTTCTTGCTCGCTGGTCAGGGGGCTGGTTCGGTTCGTTGGGACGGGAACGGTGAGGTGGCGGACGAGCCGTTGTCTGATGGCCCAGTAGAGGAAGTTGTTGGCGTGCTGGCGGGTGGTGGTGCCGGCACCGAACCAGGCATCGACGTCGTGTTGGGTGCACTCGCCGAGCTGGCGTCCTCGTTGACCGAGCCAGTGCAGGAACTGGATGGCGACGGTGGTGTGCTGCTTGGCTCTGAGGAATGCGCCGGCGGTCACGGGTGCCGTGCGGGACTGGTCTTCCAGCCGTCGCGTCAGGTGCCAGCGTATGTAGCGTTCAAAATTTATGGTTATGGAAACCCTCGGCCAGGGAACGACAGAGTCCTCACCGTGTCCGGTCTGCAGGCAGGGTGGTTTCAAAGTCTGACTGTTCGCGCGTCTGTGCTGGTCAGCGGAGTCCGAGGAGTGCCAGGGGACGGGTGAACGGCTCGTAGGACATCTCGCGGAGTCCGGCGGCGATGTTGTGGTGCCCGGCGGCACGGAGGCAGTTGATCGCGTAGCTCCGCAAGGTGGCCATGTTCTCCGGGCCATGCTCGGTGTGCACCTTGGAGGCGTCCTCGCGGAAGGCAGTGTCCCTCACGAAGTGGAGCCGGTTTTCGATCACCCACTGCGAACGAATGATCTTCGCGAGCCGCTGTGGGGAGGCTTCCCGGCTGGTCAGATCGGTGATGACGTAAACCGTCTCGCGGCTGCGCCTGCCGGTCTTCAGGCAGGTGCGGTGGCGTACGACCCGGGCGACCTGTGTGGCGTGCGGGAAGTCGAGGTCATCGACGGTCAGGACCTGCACCACGCGGGTCTCCTTTCGGCCGTGCCCCTCGGTGCGGTCGTAGAACTTCGCGGTCACCTCCTTCCAGGGCAGCATGTGCAGCCGCTCGTAGAGACCGGCCTGGTTCTTCTTCACGCACAGCGCGTAGTGCGCCTTCTTCTCCTCGACGAGGAAGCGGGCGTGGCCGCGCTGGGCGTGCAGGGCATCGGCCGTCACGGTCACCCCGGTCAGGTCGAACGGGGCCAACAGGCTGGCGAAGCAGGTGATTTCATTCGTCTTGTCCGGGACTCGCAACTGCGTGACGGTCAGTCCGCCACCGGTCATGGCGGCGAGCAGATGCGCGGCTGGGGTGTCACCGTGGCGGGAGCCACGGGCGCTTTTGCCGTCCACGGCCAGGGTGTCGGCGCCGGACGGGTCGCTTCCCAGCAGGTCGGCGAGGCCACCTGGGCAGACTCGGTTGATGATCCGGCGGATCGTCGCCGTGCTCGGCGCGACGCACACGGTGAAGGCGGACACCGTCCGGGCGCCGAGCCGGGCCAGGGTGTCCTGCGGAGCGTTTCGCGCCCACTGCCCGATCGCCGCGAAGGACCGGGCCCCACACATGACGGCGGAGCAGGCCGTCAGCAGCACGCTCACGAACGGGTGACGCCTTCCGCGCCGGTCACGGGGATCGGGCAAGGTCGCCAGCCGGGACGGCAGGTCGCCGATCACGCGGTGCTGACGCGAGGGCGACTTGACCAGACACACGGTGGCAGACTGACGACACATCGAAGCTCCGGGCGATACAGGCGACTTGGTAGGTCACCGGCATCAACCGGAGCTTCGTTGCATGCGTGGCGGCCCGCGACCCCATCGTCATGATGCCGTGACCAGCACGGATCCTTGATCCACAAGACTTTGAAACCGCCCTGGGTCTGCAGGCGGTGCAATTGGCGGACCCTATCCTGCGCGTCAGCACGCCGGGACGCCCATGTGGCTGCGGTGCTCTCCTTGACGGGGGCGGTGCTCGCCACTGACGAGTTCCCGGCCACCGCGGCGGGATACCGCGATCTGCTGAAGTGGGCCAGGAAGTCGGGAACCGTGGGGCGGGCCGGGGTGGAGGGGACAGGCTCCTATGGGGCGTCCCTGTCCCGCTATCTGCTGGTCCAGGGCGTGGACGTGTTTGACGTGAATTGGATGGACCGGGTGGATCGTCGGCGGCGCGGTAAGTCGGATCCGCTCGATGCCCAGAACGCGGCGCGAGCCGTGTTGAGCGGGCGGACCCGCGCCGGGCCAAAACGGGCGACGGGCCGGTGCAGATCGCGAGAATGTACAAACTCACGAAGGTGTCGGCCGTCAAAGCCCGCACCCAGGCCGTCAATCAGCTCAAGTCCGTCCTGGTTACTGCTGATCCCGCTTTGCGGGAAGAACTGGCCGGACTGGCAATGCCGAACTCCTCCGTTCCTGTGCGCGGTTCGCGGACGCGAGCAGTTGCGAGGAGTCGGTGCTGCAGGCCACTCGGATCGCATTGGGTCGGCTGGCTCACCGGATCGGCCAGCTCTCCGAGCAGATCCGGGACGTGGACGCTTGTCTGACCCGTCTCGTCAAGTGTCATGCCCCGCAGCTGCTCGACGTGGTGGGGATCGGTCCGGACACGGCGGTCACGTTGCTGATCACGGAGAGGGACAACCCGGAACGGCTGGACAGCGAGGCGTCGTTCGCCGTGCTGCGCGGTGTCAGCCCTGTCGAGCGCTCGTCGGGACGCCGGCAGTTCCGTCGCCTCAACCGCGGCGGCGACCGGCAGGCCAACGCCGCGCTCCACCGCATCGTGTTCACCCGTCTGCGGGTCGATCTGCGCACTCAGGACTACTACGAGCGCCGGATCAAGGAGGGTAAGACCCGGCGCGAAACCGTCCGTTGCCTCCAACGCTATGCGGCCCGGGAGGGTTTTCGCCTGGTCAGACAGCTACAGCCAGCACCCCGCTCATAGGGGCTGTGATACGGCGAAGCCCCGTCGGGGATCCATCCCGACGGCATTTCTGCAGGGAGCGAGCCACGAGTGAGTGCGGCGTCCCCGATGGGCACAACTGTCGACTCACCGCTATCGAGCGTTCGGAGCCCGTGATACGACGAAGCCGCGTCGGGAAGCACTCCATCGGGGCTTCTGCGCGAATCGTGCTACGACGTGTCGCGGCCAGCGTGGGTACCGTTGTACTCAGGCACCCCGCTCTCGAGCACGCGGAGCAGGGACGCGGTGACGACACGTGTCGTACGGCCGATGCGCAGCACGCGGCAGGGGAACTCTCCACGACGAATGAGGTCGTAGCCCTTCGCTCGTGAGAATCCCAGTGCCCTTGATGCATCTTCCACGCTCCCCGTTCCGTCCCAGGTAGCCCGAATGTGGATAGGGCTGTAGCGGGGGCCTGACAGCTCTTTGCTTTCTTGATGCATTTCGAAGTGTTTCGTCCTTGCTCAGGCGGCATCGCTACGTATGGTCGGCAGGTTTTGATCTGTTAAGAGCAGCGGTTGCGCGTAGTCGGTGGCTGGGTCCCCGCACTGCGGAGTCAGCTGGCAAAAACGGCACAGCGGCAAGGGCCGGTAGCGGTTACACCCAGACCAGCTGAGAGAGTGCGCCGAGAGTCGGCTACCCCGGATCGGTGACGGGGTCGTTGCGTGCTGCGGAGGGCTGAAGGGGGTCCCAGGATCTTGGGCGTGAGTGGTGCGGCTACCCGAGGGGCTGGTATGGGCTCTCGGAGTCGACCTGGTGTCATCTTCGCGATTCCTTCCGACATGCGAGCAGGTGTTGGCGGTGGGCCATTAATGATCCGCGGGATTGCCGGTTTGGCTAACCGGCAATCCCGCGCTATGTTGCGCCGCTTTGCCGGTGCTGCACGCCACAGAGCCACAGGGCCGCCCGTGTCAAACGCCCTTCAGGGCTCCTTCCCGCTCAGTAGGATCACCGGCATATCGGGGCGGTAGGCGCACGGGGTGGGGAGCAGCGGTATGGCAGCGGGGGGCCGGCGACCGTCGGCGGAGCGTGTGCGGCAGCGCCGGTCGGCCGCCGTGCGCAAGCGCGTTCACGACAAGGCACTGGTCGAGGTGCGCGGCTGCCTGCGGGACTGGGACGACGGCCGTGACGCGGCCCGCGAAGCCAAGGCCGTGGCCGAGACGATCATCGCGCCCGAGTACGAGGGCAGGGTGCTCATCGAGTTGTTGCAGAACGCGCACGACGCGCACCCGGCCGGCGCCGCCGACGGACGTATCGAGATCCGGCTGGACGAGGACGAGGGTGAGCACGGCACCCTCTATGTGGCCAATCGCGGCAAGCCGTTCGGCGGCAAGAACTTCAAGGACTTGTGCAGCATCGCCCTGTCCAGCAAGCGCGCCGACGCCGGGATCGGCCACAAGGGCGTCGGCTTCAAGAGCGTGCTGCACCTGTGCGACGCCCCGAGGTCTACAGCGTGGCCAGGGAGGGATCCCGGGTCCCCGACGGGTTTACCTTCCGGTTCGCCCGACTCGACGACTACGACGCACTCGCCCGGGAGGTGGCACCCGAACGCGCCGGTTTCGCCGGATACTTGAAGGAGAACCTGCTCACGCTGAAGGTGCCGGTCTTCCTGGAGGAGGCACCGCAGACCGTCCACAGCTTCGCGCGCCGGGGCTTCGTCACCGTCATCCGTCTGCCGCTGAAGTCCGCCGACGCGCGCTCGGCCGCCGGGACGCAGGTGCGGGAACTCATGGACGACAGCGCCCCGTTCGAGCTATTCCTCGACCGCCTGGAACGTGTCCGGCTGGAGTGGCGAGCCGCGGGGGAGACCCGGGGTAGGACCCCGGTTTCATTCGGTGCTGCTCAGTGCGGTCATCGGGGTGATACGGGTGGCGCGACGCGCGGGCAGGAGTCCGGCGAGGGCCGTGAGGATCGTCAGGGCGGTGAAGACCGCCAGCAGTTGTCCTCCGGGCAGCCGCGAGGGTGGGTCGGTGACGATGATGCGGATGAGCAACCAGGCGTAGGGAATGCCGAGGGCCAGGCCGAGGACGCCGCCGAGGACTCCGTACAGGCCGGCTTCCACGGTGATGATCCGGCGCAGCGCGCTGCCGCCCAGTCCCAGAGCGCGCAGCAGTCCGAACTCACGGGTGCGTTCGATCGCGGTCAGGCTGGTGGTGGCGGTGACGCCGACGACGGCGATGAGGACAGTCAGGGCGAGGAGCCCGAGTGCGATGGTGCCCGTCATCTGGATCGTGTTCCGGTCGTGGTCCCGGGCTTCCGCCAGGACGCTGATGGTGACGTCGTCCCGATGGGAGAGGTGTTCACGGATCAGGGCTTCCAGCGCCCGCTGCGCCTTGCCGCGGCCGGCGAGGCCCTCGGTGGCGGCGTCGGCGAAGATGCCCGTCGCCCTCTTGGAGGCGCCCATCCGGTCGAGGTCGGCGGGTGCGACCAGGATGTCTGCCATGCCCGGGCCGTCACCGGGCAGCGTGGCGGCGACGGTCAGCTTGATGCTGCCGCGGCGATGGGGGTCCCCCCGCTCGAGCGAAGCCGGGAGTGGGGGAGGGAGGGTGAGGGTGTCGCCCGCCTTGACACCGAGGAGGTCGGCCACGCCGGATGCGACGACCGCGCTGCCCGGGCCCAGGTCCCCGAGGGAGCCGGTGACGGTGCCGATGGACTTGCCGGTGGGCAGGGCGTACGGATCCAGGTCCGAGACCTCGATCTCCTTGGCCGCCCCCTTGGGGCCGATGGTGACCTGGACGCTGCGGTAGCGGGTGACATGGATCAGCTGGGGGGATGTGGCGAACTGCCGTACGACGCCGGCGTCCAGGCCCTTGCCGTCACCCGCGACCCGGAAGTCGGCGGGGGAGTCGACGGCGGCGGTGCGTTCCAGATGGCGGTTGAGGCCGTCGATGCTGACGAGGGCGCCGGAGACCAGAGCGACACCGAGGGCGACGACGACGGATACGGACGCGGCACGGCGGGGCGTGCCTCCGACACCGCTGACGGCCAGTCTGCCGGTGCTGCCCAGCCGGCGCAACGGCCACCCGGCCACGGCCAGCACGGGGCGGACCAGGAGCGGGCCCAGGGCGATGAGCGCCAGAAAGGCGAAGCCGGCCGAGGCGACGGTGACCATCATGGCGTTCTCGCGGTCGTAATCCATCTGCCCGGGCTGGGGCAGATCGCGGAGTTGCAGAACGGCGAGCCCCGTGGCCGCAATGGCGAGGAGGATTCCGGCGGCGAGCCGGGTGTGGTTGATGCCGCGCTCGCCCGTGACGGTGCCGGCGGCGCGCAGTGCCTGGAGCGGTGACACGCCGGCCGCCGACAGGGCGGGGGCCAGGACCGCGCAGACCGTCACCAGCACGGCTCCCACGACCACCAGCACGGCACGCAGTACGGGGAAGCCCGGTGCCGACAGCTCCTCTCCCGCGAGGATGCGGGAGGCCGACGGGGCGAGGTATCCGGCGGCCAGCGCCATCAGCACACCCAGCGAGCCCGAGACCGCGCCCACCAGGGCGCCCTCTACGGCGAGAGCGGTCACCAGCCGGCCCTGCGGGGCACCGATGGCGCGCAGAAGTGCCAACTGCCGCAGCCGCTGCGCGAAGACGATGCGGAAGGCCGAGGTGGCGACCATGGCCGCGGCCGCCACGGCCACGGTCAGGAACACGGAGATGACCTGGAAGAACTCACGGACGTTCCCGTTCAGGGCCTCGCGTGCTTCCTGGGCCCGCACGGTGCTGCCGGACTTGAGCGACGCGGCGGAGGGCGCCTTGTCGAGTACGCCGCGCACCTGCTCGGACAGCTCGCTCGCCGGGACACCGTCCTTGGCGCGGATGTCCACGTGCTGGAAGCCCGGCTGATCCGCAAGGGGCGCGACAAGCGCGTCGGTGGTGTAACCGCCGGCCTTCTGCTCGGCGGTCGCGGTGCTCTTCACCACACCGGTGACGGTGAGGGTGACCTTGATGGTCTTGTCCCCGTCCTTGCGGTCGGCGATCTTCAGGGTCGTGCGGGTGCCGGGGGCGAGCTCCAGTTCTTCGGCCGCCCGGTTGTTGACGGCGATCTCACCGGCGCGGTCGGGATAGGTTCCCTTGACGAGCCGGACCTCGGACAGCGGCCCGGTGCCGGGGTCGGAGTGCAGTTCCAGCCAGTGCTCGGACGGACCGGCGAGCGGTGCGCCGGTCTGCACACGGCCGACGGCCTCGGCCACACCGGGCAACGCGCGGATCTTCTTGAGCGTGGTACCGCTGATGGCCGCGGAATCCCCGCTGGGGGTTGCGACCAGGCTTGCGGCTTCAGGTGTGCCGCGGAAGTGGTCGACGGTGGTGTTCGTGGTGATCTGCTGGGCCATGACCGTAGCGAAAACCACGAAGGCGGCCACCAGGACCGACATCCCGGTCGTCACCAGTCGGCCGGGCCGCCGGAGCAGCTCGGCCAGTTGCGATCCCAGGACGCTCGCGCGCCAGGAGGGGTTCATCCGGCCCTCCCCACGGTGCCCAGTGCCAGGGTGACATCGGAGCCGGACGCCGTGTCGACGTCGTCGACGATGCGTCCGTCGGCGAGGACGAGCACGCGGTCGGCGTAGGCGGCGGCACGTGGGTCGTGCGTCACCATGACCACGGTCTGGCCGAGGTCGCGCACGGAGCGGCGCAGGAAGTCGAGTACCTCCGTGCCCGAGCGCGAGTCCAGATTGCCGGTGGGCTCATCGGCGAAGACCACGGCGGGCCGGGCCACCAGGGCCCGGGCCAGCGCCACGCGCTGCTGCTGGCCGCCGGACAGTTCGCTCGGCCGATGGGACATCCGGTTGCCGATGCCGAGCACGCCGACAAGGTGGTCGAGCAGATCGCGGTCCAGACGCCGGCCGGACATGGTGACAGGCAGCGCGATGTTCTCAAGAGCCGTCAGCTGCGGCAGCAGGTTGAACGACTGGAAGACGAAGCCGACCTTGTCCCGCCGCACCCGGGTCAGCGCCCGATCGGACAGGCCGTTCAACTGCGTGCCATCCAGGGCTATGTGGCCCGACGTGGCCGCGTCGAGGCCGGCCATACAGTGCATCAACGTCGACTTGCCCGAGCCCGACGGGCCCGCGATAGCCGTGAATTGCGCTCGGGCAAAGCCGACTGTCACTCCGTCCAGGGCCCTGACTTGCGTCTCTCCCTGGTTGTAGGTCTTCACCAGATCCACGGCCGCGGCGATGTACTCACCAACGGCTGCGGCATTTCCCGTTCCCTGCGTCATGGCCATGAGCTGAATTCCCTTTACGCAGAGTGTCAGGAGGAAATCGAAGGGAACGAAAGCTTGACGTTGGCGTCTACGCAGTGGCCGCTGGCCTGGTCCTGAAGATGCCGCACTTCCTTGACCGAGGGCGCGCCCTCGCCCCTCGCGTTCTGGGCCGCAAGCCCTTCGTAATTCGAGATGCTGGCGCCGAGGTATCCGTCCTTGAGCTGATACCTGCGCTGCTGCGCACTCTTCTCCCACTTATCAACGGCTGCCTTGTCGCTGGGGATTTGCCGCGTGGAGTCGACGAGCTGCTGCGCCAGTACGCAGTCGGCCTTGGACGCCTGGCTGGGCCTGTTGTGCTCGTGCCACCAGTACCCGGCCGCGGTCACGATCACCGCGGAAAACGCCAGCGCGACAGCGCCGAAAACAATTGCCTTGGTCTTGCGCGGGCGGGCAACAGCAGTCATCACAGCCTCCGAGAAAGTTACTTCCGATGTTGTTTGTCGACCGTTCGTCGATCAACACGGTTAATTCTCGGGAAATGGGCGGCCCGGCACATCGGTTCAGCGCCTGATCTCCGCGCCGCGGAGCTGCGACCGGGAGGGGAGGGCGGGACTGCGACTGCAGTCGTAGTCCCGGTCCCGCCGAGGACTCAGCTCGCGGGGCTGACGAGGCCCACGTCGTAGGCGAAGATGACGGCCTGCACGCGGTCGCGCAGGTCCAGCTTGGTGAGGATCTTTCCGAAGTGGGTCTTCACGGTCGCCTCGGCGATGAACAGGCGAGCGGCGATCTCACTGTTGGAGAGGCCCTCGGCTATCAGCCCGAGCACGTCCCGTTCGCGCGTGGTCAACAGGTCCAGCCGTGCGTCGTGGCGGGGCGAAGGGTCCAGCTTGCCCGCGAACCGGTCCAGGAGCTGGCGGGTGATGCGCGGGGCCACGACGGACTCGCCGCCCGCCACGACACGGATCGCCGTCACGACTTCCTGCGGTGGGGTGTTCTTCAGCAGGAAGCCACTCGCTCCCGCCTGCAGTGCGGCGAAGGCGTCCTCATCGGTGTCGAAGGTGGTGAGCACCAGCACCCGGGGGGCTTCCGGGAGTCCGGTCAATCGGCGCGTCGCCTCGACCCCGTCCATGACGGGCATGCGGATGTCCATGATGACGACATCGGCCTTGGTGGCTGCCAGCAGCCTCAGGGCGTCCGCGCCGTTCTCCGCCTCGCCCACGACCTCGATGTCACTCTGCGCGGCCAGCACCATGGCGAATCCCGCCCGGATCAGTGGCTGGTCGTCCACCACGACGACACGGATCGGCCCGCTCATCTCATTCATCCCGTCGTCCTTACCGGCAGCTCCGCAGCGACCTGCCAACCCGTGCCCAGGCGCGGTCCGGCGGTGAAACTGCCGCCGGACACCTCCACGCGCTCGCGCATGCCTACGAGACCGTTCCCACCGCTGACCCTTTCCGACGCGGGCACGGAGCCGGCCAGCTTGCCGGCGCCGTCGTCGACCACGCCGATCAGCACCACGTCCTTGTCGAACCGCAGCGTGATCGTGACGTCCGCGCCGGGACCGGCATGCCGCAGCACGTTGGTCAGGCTCTCCTGGACGATCCGCAACACGGTCAGTTCATCCGCCGTCGACAGCCCGTCCCGTTCGCCTTCGACCGTCAACGTTACCTTCAGCCCGGCGGTGCGGGCCCGTTCGGCCACGGTCTCCAGATCGTCCAGCGAGACCCGGCGGCGGTCGGCATCCGCATCCGGCGCCTCGCCCTGGCCTGAGGCGCGGCCGCCACGCAGCACCCGCACGATCCGATGCATGTCCGCCAGCGCGTCACGCCCGGTGTCGCCGATCGCCTGCAACGCGGAACCAGCCTTGTCGGGATCCGTCTTGAGGACGTATCCGGCACCGTCGGCCTGCAGAATCATCACCGCCAGGCTGTGGGCGACCACATCGTGCAACTCCCGGGCGATCTCGGCGCGTTCCTCGGCGGCCGCGAGCCGCACCAGGTGCTCACGCTCCCGTTCAGCCGTGGCGGCTCGGGCCTCCAGGCTGGCCACGTACAGCCGACGCGTCCGCAGCACCATGGCGGTCAGCCATACGGCCGCACAGACACCACCGAACGCGACGATGTCGCTCAAACTCTCGGTCGCCGCCCTGCCGAACGGAAGCATCCCGCCGAAAAGCGCCATCACGCCCAGCACCACGCCCGCACCGGCAGCGTAGGCATGCCACATCGTCCGGGTGTGGGCGACCACGGAAACCATCGCGACGAGCAGCGCCATGTCGTACGCGGCCAAGTTATTTGTCACCACGTACTGGATCAGCGCAAGTCCCGAGACCACGCACATCACCAGCATCGGCCGATGGCGCCGGAACAGCAGGGCCAGGGCCATCGTGCAACCTGTGAGCACGTCGTACGATTCGTCGTAGCGCGAGGTCACCAGGGCCACCAACACCGCGATCGACACGTCGTAGACGGTGTGTATCCGTGGCAGAGCCATCAAGCGGCGCAACATGGCAGCCAAGCCTAGTGCTGGATTCCTCAAACGGAGTACACATACCGGTGCCGCAGTAACCGGGTTGGTGGTGCGGGTCTTCCCCATACCCAGGGCCGGGCTCGAGCGTTCAGCTGGGATGTTGCCAGGCGGGTTGCTTGATCGATCTCGGGTGGCCCGGCGAACGACTGGCCGGCGAGGGCAGCCTTGCGAAAGATGCGCCACCAGCCTTCCTGAAGGTTGAGCCAGCAGGCTCCGACGGGATGAAGACGTGCCGGATTCGGGGGTGGTCTTCCAGCCAGGTCCGGGTGGACAGGCTGTTGTGCGAGGACAGGTTGTCGGTGACGACGTAGATGTCCCCGGTGGGATTGGCTGCCTCGACCTTCTGAAGAAACTGCTGGTAGAAGGCACTGTTACGGGAGGAAGCAGTCATCGTGACCTCGTGTCCGTCCCTGACCCGCGGAGCGCCGTAAACCCAGGTCTTCTCCGGCCCGCGACCGTAGTCGACCTCGGATTTGATGCGGTGGCCGTCCAGCGACCAGCCCGGCGCCGGCGGGAAGGAGCGTGGGATCACCGGTCCGAGTTCGTCGGCGCAGACGACCGTTGCGCCTTCGGGCGGGCAGGTGTAGAGCTCGATGATCCTTGTCCTTTTCCCTCGAAGTCCGCGTCCTTCGAGCGGGTCCAGGATCGGGTGCGACGCCAGCGCACCCCCTCGGCCAGCAGGATCCGGCGGACCTGACTGCGGCCGATCTCGATGCCCAGCCGCCCGGCCTCAGCCGCCAGTGCATCGAGGGTCCACTCCGGCGGCCCGGCCTCGTCCGCCGCGGCCAGCTCCCCGTCGGCCTGCACGGTCAGCCGACCCGGTGCCGGCCGTTTGACCAGGCCGATGATCTGGGAGCGTTCCGCCTCGGTGATCCGCCGCTTGCGGCCCTGTCCCCCCAGGTCTTCCAGCCCGTCCAGGCCCGAGCGGTTGAAGCGGTGCAACCAGCGGCGGACTGTCTTGGGACTGCTTCGCAACTCGTCCGCGATCGCCGGTACTCGCTGTCCCGACCAGCTCAACTCGACCATCCGAGCCCGCACCGCCAGATCGCGCGGCGCCTTACGTGCTCGCGACAGCCGAAGCACGACTCGTTCCTCGCTCATGTCACGGCTCGGCCGTGCCCGTAACACCACCGTCCAGCACCCGCCCCCGAGCACCCGAACCACCCCGCCACCAGCACATATACCCAGGTAATGAGGAATCCAGCACTAGAAGCCGGCTCGGGAGCCTCGCCGAGAAGGGGCCGAGGAACCGAAGACCCGGACGAGGGACAGCTCGCCGGGTCCTTCCTGCTGGACCAGACGCCGCCGCGGTGCCGCAGGCCGTGCTGTTCGGGCCGCACATCTCGGAGGATTCCCCGGCGGCCCCTTCGCCGCCAAGACGGCCTGAACAGATCGTGATCATCCAGACCGCGATCGCCAAGCAGCAGTGCCGACGCTGGAGGAGTTCACGCCCACGATGCCCCATGTCGACTCTCGCGTATCCCCTCTGGCCGTCAGCCGGACAGGCAAACACCGCGCTCCGGCGGGTTACTTCTGGGTGACATCGGTGCAGTAGACGTCCTTGTCCGGCAGGTGGCCGGTGGTCAGCAGGCCGACGGTGGCCTTGTCGGCGCAGGCGGAGCCTTCGTTGTAGACGTAGTGCCCGCCGTTGTCGACGCCGACGAAGGCGGAGCCGTCACCGAGGGCCTTGTGCAGTCCGACGCCGCTTTCCCACGTGGTGGCGTTGTCCCGGCGGTTCTGGAGGATCAGGGTGTTGCGCGGGCCGCCGGGCACCACCTTGACCGTCGCCTCAGCCGGCTTGTCCCAGTAGGCGCATGCCCAGATGTTGGCGGGCATGCCCGCGGTGAGCGGCCACTTCTCGCGGTCGGCGGCGGTGCGGGCGGCGTAGCCGTCGACGTCGTGCGGCCATTCGGCGTCGCCGCAGGTGAGAGCCATGAACATGGTGGCCTGGTTGTCCGCGGGGATGCCCGGGGACGTCGGTGTGTCGGCGAACACCTCCTTGAGAACCGCGGCGTCGGCGGCCGTGGTGCTGCCGTGGGTCAGGTCGTCGGCGGCTTTCCAGAAGTTGGTGAGCACGGGAAGGGTGTTGTTGTGCAGGAGCAGGGCGTAGGTCATGTTCCGCAGCAGCGCTCCGTCCAGCGACGCCGATGCGCCGGGAATCGCTGCGGGCGTGCGGTCGAGCCGGTCGGCGAGGGTGAGGTAGGTGTGGGTCACCTGCGCGACGTTCGTACCCAGCTTGAGGGTGCTGTCCTTGGCCGCGGCGACGCGGGCGGCGTCGGGGAACCGGTCGGCCATGCCCTTGCCCCAGGTGTCCGCGACTTGGTTGGCCCAGACCTTGGTGGGGTCGACGTTGCCTTCCAGGATCATGCGGTCGGTGTGGTTCTGGAAGAGGGAGCGGTAGACGGCGCCGAGGTAGGTGCCGTAGGACTGGCCCCAGTAGGAGATCTTCTGCTCACCGAGTGCCTGGCGGATGCGGTCCATGTCGCGGGCGGTGTTGGCGGTGTTGTAGTACCGCAGGTTCTTGCCGACGGTGTCGGCGCACTGTTTGGCGTCGGCTTTGGCGAGGGCCAGGTTCTTGGTGATCGAGCCGTCCGCGGCGGGATAGGGGAAGAGCCCGGTCACGGTGGGGTCCTTGAGACCGCAGCTCTGCGGGGTGCTGTGTTCGACGCCGCGCGGGTCGAAGCCGATCAGGTCGTAGCGCTCCAGCACGGACTTCGGCAGCGTGGGCGCCATGGTTTCGGGCGTGTCGAGACCGCCCAGGGCCGGCCCACCGGGATTCAGCAGCAGGACGCCACGTCGTTTCCCGGGTTTGGCGGTGGACAGCCGGGAGACCGCCACGTCGATCTTCGTGCCGCCCGGGTTCTGGTAGTCCAAGGGCACCTCCAACGTCCCGCAGGCCAGGTGGGGGTCACGGGTTTGTCCCTCGGCCAGTGCCGGGCACTTGCCCCAGGTGATCTCGGCGGCGCCCGCAGTCTGGCCGGCGCTCTTGCCGGAGACATTGGCCGGTTGCGCGCCCTTGGCGTCGGCACCACACGCGGCCAGTGCGGTTCCTGCCAGCGTGGAAACCAACACAGTTGCGGCGATTCGGCGGCCTCTGGGGAAACCGTGCTTCGCGGAACTGCGTGTCGTCGTCATGGCGTTGTCCTTAGCTGCTCGCTGGTCGGCCGGCCTGGTGCGGCCGTTGTGTTGACGATTCGAGTCAACAAGAGACCACCGGTGGCGCGCGTCACCGCAGAGAGGACACATCAGGTAGCTCGCTCGGGGGATCCTGGGCGACCCTGAGAACGGAGCGGCCGCCGTGGGGCGTATCGGATGAGCTGTCGGCGCGGATCGAGCCGTGCTGCCGGCTTGCCGCGCCGCACGGATCACCCGAGGTGCAAGCGTCCGAACAACCGGACAGTGCTGTCGGGCATCCTGCTTCGTGCCGACATTCCGCGGGTGGCCGGAACGACGCGGGTGGTCCGGTCCTGGTGGACCAGAGAGCCACGTAGGGTGGGGAGCATGCCGATCGGGCGAGCCGGTCCATGGTCCGGATACCGCCTCGGCGGGGTGGTCGGTCGGGGAGGGGACGCGGCCGTGGCCGCGTTTTCCGGCCCCGGCCGGGGGCACAGGGCCGTCAGGCTCGGTCGCCGTCCCCCGCCAACCCCGCCCGGTACGCCAGGACCACCGCCTGGACGCGGTCGCGGAGGTCCAGTTTGGTGAGGATGCGGGAGACGTAGGTCTTCACGGTCTCGTGGCTGATGACCAGCTCGGTGGCGATCTCGGCGTTCGACAGGCCCTCGCTGATGAGGAGCAGGACCTCGTGCTCGCGGGGGGTGAGGACCTTCAGGCGCTCGCGCTCGGGGGACGCGGGGGCGGCGGAGGGGCGTACGCGTTCGGCGAAGCGGCCGATCAGGGTGCGGGTGACGGCGGGGGCCAGGAGGGACTCGCCGCGGGCGACGACGTGTACGGCGTTGATCAGTTCGGGCGGCGGGGCGTCCTTCAGCAGGAAGCCGCTGGCGCCTGCGCGCAGGGCCTCGTACACGTACTCGTCGACGTTGAAGGTCGTCACGACGAGGATCCTGGCGGGGCTGGCGGAGTCGGGCCCCGCCAGGCGGCGGGTGGCCTCGATTCCGTCGAGCAGGGGCATACGGATGTCCATGACGACGACGTCCGGCTTCAGCTCCTGCGCGATCCGGATCGCCTCCCGGCCGTCCACGGCCTCGCCCACGACCTCCATGTCGGGCTGGGCGGAGAGGATCGTGACGAAGCCGGCACGCACGAGGGCCTGGTCTTCGCAGACCAGCACCCTGATCGCAGGGGGCGGAACACTCACGCGGCACCTCCCGCGGGAATGCGTGCGTGCACGCGGAACCCGCCTTCCGGGCTGGGCCCAGCCGCGAACTCGCCCCCAGCATTTCCACCCGTTCCCGCAGCCCGGTCAGGCCCCGGCCGCCCGAGACGTGCGGGCCGCCGCCCAGCGGGGCGGTGGACGCGGGAGCGCCGTCGGCCGTCCCGGCGGTAGTGACCTCGATGTCCGTCCAGTCGGGGGTGTGCGCGAGCCGCACCAGCGTCCGCCGGCCCGCGGCGTACTTCACGGCGTTCGTCAGGGATTCCTGCACGACGCGATACGCCGTGAGCTGGGCACCTGTGGCCATGGCCGGCTGCTCTCCGTCCTCGACCAACTCGATCGGCTGGCCGCTCGCTCGTGTCTGCTCCACCAGATCAGGCACCCGGCCCGGCACCGGCGTCCGCTCCCGGGGCGCCGCATCACCGGTCGCCTCCAGCACCCCGAGCAGGAACCGCAGCTCGGCCAGCGCGCGGCGGCCGGTGCCGCTGATGGCTTCGAGGGCCTCGTGGAGGCGGTCCGGCGACTCGGTCAGGTACTGCGCAGCACCTGCCTGCACCACCATCGCGGTCACATGGTGGGTCACCACGTCGTGCAACTCCCCAGCCAGACGGCTGCGTTCCGCCGCGATGGCCATCTGCGCGGACAGGCGCCGTCGCTCGGCCTCCTGCGCCCGCCGCCCACGTACCTGGACACCCAGGCCCCACACCACCGCCAGGACCATGTAATAGAGCACGTAGTCGGTCAGGCCCTCGGGCGAGCCCAGCACGTGCAGGACGACGCCGAAGACCACGTACCCGCCCGTCGCCGCCAGCGGTACGACCCGCCGAAGGCGGTCCTGGTGGACACCCGCGGAGTACAGCGCGACGTACAGCCCCAGACTGCCGAAGCTCGGCGGGTAGCCCAGGCACTCGTACACCGCGAACGAAGCCCCCACCACCGCGAGGCAGGCAGCCGGCCACCGGGTGCGCACCGCGAGCGGCAGGGTCTGCCCCAGGGACAGCAGCACACTCGCGACCGAGACGCCATGGGTGGGAAGGTCGCCGAACTGCACCCCGAACCGCGACAGCGGCGCCGCGAACGACAGCACCGTGAAGACAAGCGCGACCCCACAGTCCCTGGTGGCAGCAGAGCGCGATCCCCACCACCGCGACAGCACGCGGAGCCGGGCGGCCGCGGCGGCCACCGGGTTCACGCGTGCGGATAGGCCCCTGTCCTGCCCACGCGCCGTTGACGCAGGGGATGCCGAACCCGATGGTTCACGCGCTGCTGGGTCTTCCGTCATCATCATCCGCGATCCTGTAGGTCCCGCCCTGAGCGGCACCAGGACCGGGCCGTGGTCCGCGGCCCGCCTGCTCTTTCGGTACGACCCGTTCGGTATCCGCACCACACGGCACCGCGGGCCGGACGGTCTTGCACGGTGAGCCTAGCGTCCTGTGGCGGGGGCCGCGTCCCCCGGGAGAGGACAGCCGGGTAGCTCGCTCGGGGGATCCGCGGAGACGGCGAGTGCCCACCCGTCGGTGACGACGCTTGCAGACGCAATGCCCGCCGTCGTCGACGCCGCGGCCTGACCAGGCGCGCAACCAGCTACACCCACTGCCCGGGAACAGGCCACTGCCTTCAAATGCCGACGCCCACAAGCTGCTGCACACTCGGATCCTCGGCGGCCTCATCAACGGAGTACAGATACGCCGCGTGACATGCAGCGAGGACTTTTCGAGTGGCACAGGGTCAGGATGTGCTGCCGTGGATGGCCCGGTGCTGGCTGGGTGTCGTGCCGTACCGGTCCAGGAACGCCTGCCGCAGGGTCTCGGTGGAGCGGAAGCCGCACCGCCGGGCAATGGCGGAGAGCGGCAGCTCCGTGCTGACCAGGAGTTGGGATGCCGCCTCGGTGCGCGCGGTACGGACGAAGCGAGCGGGCGTTTGCCCGAGGTGGTCGAGGAAGAGCCTTGTCAGGTGGCGCTCGCTCACTCCGGCTCGCTCGGCGAGCGCGGGTACGCCCAGGTCATGGTCCAGCGCGGCGGTGATGTGCTCGACGACCTGCTGGACGGTGCGGTGCCCGGGCGCGGGTGCCGCGACGAACATGCTGATCTGTGCCTGGTTTCCGGGACGCTGGAGGTAGGCCACCATCATGCGGGCGACCGAGCGGGCCAGCGCCGGCCCGTGGTCCTCCTCGACGAACGCGAGGGTGAGGTCGAGTGCGCTCGTGACGCCGGCGGCCGTGCTGATCCGGCCGTCGCGGATTTACAGCGGGGCGGGATCCACCTCGATCTCCGGGTGACGGGCGGCCAGTTCGCCGGCGATGGACCAGTGGGTGGTCGCCCGCCGCCCGTCCAGCAGCCCCGCCTCCGCCAGCACACTTGCCCCCGTGCAAACCGACGCCACCCGTCGGCTGACCTTCGCCAGGCGCCGCACGTGTTCGACGAGCCGGGCGTTGCCAGCGGCGGCCCGGTGACCGCGCCCGCCTACGATGATCAGGCTGTCCGCCGGCCCTCGGATCTTCTCCAGGGCCGCCTGACTCGCCAGCACCAGCCCGGAAGCGCAGTGCACCGGACGGCCCTCGGGCGTGGCCAGACGGGCCTCGTAGGGCGGGCTCGCGCCCTGCCGGTTCGCCGTGTCGAGGACGCTGGTCACGCAGCTGATCTCGAGGAGCTCGGCGTCGTCGTACGCCGCGATGACCATGCGGCGGCCTGTTGTCCTCATGCCTTCCGACTGTACCCGGCTGGTCTGAAAGACAGATATCGCAGGAATTCGGACGCCGCGGTCCCGTTGCTCTCGTCCTCGTCCGCAACACCACACACAGTGGTAGTGCAGTTCTACCGCCCCATTAGGTCGGCCCAGCTACCAGGAGCATCCCCCATGACCGGATCCTCAGCCCCCCAGCACGAAACCCCTGTGAAGACCATCGCCTTCGTCCAGTACCCGGGCCTCACCCCGCTCGACATCGTCGGCCCGCTGCAGGTCTTCAGCGTGCTTTCCCGGCACGCCCCCGGTTACGACACGGTCGTGGTCGGCGAGCAGATCGAACCGATGGCCACCGACACCCCGCTGTCCCTGGTCCCCAGCCACACCTTCGAGACCATGCCCGACCCGTACGCGCTCATCGTGCCCGGCGGCACGAACCCCACCGTCGCCGCGATGGCCGACGAGAAGCTGCTGGAGAAGCTGCGCACCACGGCCGCACGGTCGAAGATCGTCGGCTCCGTATGCACCGGCTCCCTGCTACTCGCCGCCGCCGGTCTCTTGGAAGGACGCCGGGCCAACACGCACTGGATGTACCGCAGCCTGCTCGCCAAGTTCGGGGCGATCCCCGTGAACGAGCGCTGGGTCAAGGACGGGAACGTCGTCACCGCCGCCGGAGTGTCGGCAGGCATCGACATGGCACTCCACCTGGTCGGCGAACTCGCCGGCCCGGACACCGCACGCAAGGTCCAGCTGTTCATCGAGTACGACCCCGAGCCCCCCTTCGGCCCGATCGACTGGGAGGCCGCCGACCCCGGCCAGTACACCCCCCGCCTCCAGAAGAGTCTTCACCAGGCCCTCGCCGACCATCCCGCACTCCTCAAGCGCCTGACCTCCTAACCTCCCTCTTTCGCTTCGCTCGGCTGAGCTGGTCGGATCGCGGTGAAGCGGTGGCTCGGGCTGTCGGCGGCTGGTCGGGCATGGCTGGGGCCCGACGCGCGGGTCGGGTTCTCCAGGGTTCCTCGGGTCGTGGGTGGGCAGGGGCGGTGCCGTGGTTCAGGTGGCCGGCCGTGGCAGGGTCGTGAGGCGGGTGAATGCGCTGGTCAGCTCGTTTCGCCAGGGCCAGGTTGCGGAGATCCGCGGGTGCAGGCGGCGGCCGCCGCGGGTGATGCGGGCGGCTGCGTGCAGCAGTCGGTAGCGGAGCTTCTTCGGCTCGGGTGGCCGGTTCGCCTTCCAGTAGCAGAGTGCGCATCCAGGCGAGCAGGTCGAGGGCGGTCAGGGACAACTCCAGCCAGGCGGTGTTGATGGCGAAGTGGCGGGAGGGGACGCGGCCGAAGCCGGTGGTCTTGCCGCAGCGGATGCGGTCCTCGACGCGGGCATGGGCGCGGTGGCGTACTTCCAGGTGTCGCAGTGAGCCTTCGCCGTACGGGGTGTCGGTGAGGATGACCTGGTGGCGCATGCCCTCGTCGAGGTCGAACAGGGACAGTTGGGCGCCGGGATGCGGGCGCTCACGCCGCACGAGGATCCGTGTGCCGTCGGGGTAGCCGTCCAGTCCACAAGGCCGGACAGCTCGGCGACCTCCGCGCCGGTGCACAGTGAGCCGTCCTGTTCCAGCGCGGGATGCCAGACGTGTTCGGGCAGGGCGCGGATGGCGCGGCGGACCGGATCGGTGACGGGGTGACCGACCGAGAAGAACGTGTGGATGCCGCGCGAGCGCAAGTGGCGCAGGTGGGTCAGGAATGCCTTGGCGCCTCCGGCGCTGTCGGCGCGGATGAGGATGGGAGTGCCGTGGCGGTGGGCGTCGGGGATCTGGGGCAGGGCCTGCTCGAGGACGGCGATGTGGTCGGCGGCGGTGTTGGCTCCGGCGCTGCCCGGCCGCAGAACCCCGGCCAGGGCTTCTCCAGTGTTGTCCAGGAAGCACAGCAGCGGGTGGTAGCCGAAGCCGCGTTTTTAGGTGGCCGCCGCCTGCTCCTTTTCGGAGTGGCAGGTGACGAGTGTGGCGTCGATGTCCAGGACCAGGCTCGCAAGGTCGCGTCCGCCCGCGTGGGCCGCGGGTATCCCAGGGCCGGTGTCGGTGGCCTGCATCCAGGCGACTTCGCGGGCAGCGGCGCGGGCCGCCCGCAGTGCCGCGAGGGCGGCAGGATCGATGCCGGCCAGCAGCCGCCAGGCGGTCGCAGTGGAGGCCACCGGACCGAACACCTCGGGCTGATCGCGTAGTAGAGCCAGGTCCGTGATGGCCTTGTCGTCGTCGGCGAGCATCACCACCAGATCCACCACGATCCTGCCCGGGGCGTGCCCGGTGCCGCGTGGCCGCAGCCGACGCAGCGCGTCGGACGCGGTCAGGCCGGTGGCATCGGCGAGATCGGCCAGCAGACGAGACCCGGCGTGGTTGACCACCCAGCGCCCGTCGGACGAGACGACGAGCTTGGCGCGCGAGGCAGTAGTGTGCACACAGAAAGTGCCTTCCTGCTGGAACGACGGAGACCTTAGACAAGCCTCATCGTCCCAGCTCAGAAGGCACTTTCGCGTTCCCGCTCAAGATCCGGACACGGCCGCAAGTGAAACGCGCAGGCTAGTAGAACGCCGTGCAACCGGTCCACAGGTGCCGCCACTCGGCCTCGTCGTCTCTTACGGCATCCCGAAGGACTGTTGCACCGTTCAACCAAGGGCTCCTTCGGTATGAGTGGCCGCTGATTCTCGGCCGAACCTCGCGTGTGCCCGTCGTCGGTCGGCGGTGGAGCGCGAGGTGCCCGGCCCGAAGGCTGCGAAAACGGCTCCCAGAGCCGTGATCGTGGCCATGAGAAGAAAAAGCCTGCGGTAGAGACTGTCGATCGGCAGGCCGGCCTGGGTGGCGCTGCCGGCGATCACTCCGAAGGCGGCGTTGGTCAGCGCGATTCCCAGCATGACCGCGGTGTTGAGTACACCAAGCCAGAGTCCCAGGCGGTGAGGGGCCACCACAGCGCGTGCCTGCGACATGACCAACGGGTGGATGGAGCCGACGCAGAACAGGGCGCAGATGGAGCCGGCGCTGAGGACGGCGTCACGCGCGGGCCAGAGCGCCATCAGCAGCGCCGGCAGTACGCCCGTCGAAAGGACCGCGACCACGAGTGTTTTGATCCGGGTGACGCGCAGGGCGGCAGCCAGCAGCAGGGAGGTGACGAGGGCGCCGAGACTCGCCGCCGTCATCGCGTACCCGCGGGCCGCAGCGCCGAGGTGGAAGACGTCGGACAGATACGGCCCGCCCCAGGAGGTACGGAACGTGCCTCCCGCCGCGAGGGCGAAGCACACGGGCAGGAGAACTAGGACGGCCCGACGTGACGACGGTGGCCGGCTGCTGCCCGTGGATGCCGTCGGGACGACGGCCCCCGGCGCGGAGCGGGTGTCACGGCCCAGTGACCGTGCGATACCCGCGGTGGCCACGGCCATGGCAGCGGCTGCTGCGCCCATGGCCGCGCGCCAGCCGATCCACGTCACGGCCCACGCCAGTGGCGAGCCGGCGATCACGGCGCCGAGGAAGCCGAGCGTGCCGGCGACGGTGACCGCTTTCACTTCACGCATGCTCTGGCCCGCTGCCATGACCCAGGCAAGCAGGCCCATGTACGCCGGCGCACAGCCGAGCCCGAGCGCCGCTTGGGCCGACAGCGCAAAGAGGGGCCGGTCGCTGAGCGGGAGCAGGACTGCGCCCATCGTGCCGAGCGTCATGCACACGAGCATGGGACGGCGGATGCCGAATCGGTCAAACGCTATTCCAAGAGGCAGTTGTGCCACGGCGAAGGCCAGGAAGAAGGTACCGGAGAAGAGGCCGAACGTCCGGGGTGAGAAGCCGAAGGCGTCGATGAGCTGCGGGGGATATCACCGATACGTAGCTACGGAAGAATTGGCTGAGGCCGTAGGCGAACGTGAGGACTACCATTGCGGGGATTCGCTCCGGCCGCTTTGCGGACGTCGGCACCCCATGTCCGGCTGACGCCTCGGTCACATCGACGGCCGTCACCGCGTACTCGGCGCTTCGGCATGCGGGCCAAACGCGCGTACGGCGGCCAGCGACCGCCTCTGGTGGCCGTCGGCTTCGAAGTTCTCCGGCGACAGCCACTCCTGAAACGACGTTTTCAATCGCGGCCACTCGGCGTCAATGACGGAATACCATGCCGTGTCGCGGTTCCTGCCCTTGTACACGACCGCTTGGCGGAAGGTCCCCTCGTACGTGAAGCCCAGTCGCTCTGCCGCCTTGCGTGAGGGCGCGTTGAGGCTGTCGCACTTCCATTCGTAACGCCGGTAGCCGAGTTGATCGAAGACGTAGGACATGAGCAGGAACTGCGCTTCGGTCGATACCGGAGTCTGCTTCAGCAGGGGTGAGAACATGACGCTTCCCACCTCGACGACACCATTGGACGGGTCCTGCCGCATCAGGGCGAGGGTGCCCACAGCAATACCGCCGAGGTCGATGACGGCATAATGCAGTGGATCTTCTGCCTGTGCCACCGTCGCGACGTAGTGGTGGTAGTCGCCGGGACTGCCGAAGGGGCCGACCGTCATATACGTCCAGTCCCTGTCGTCCGGCGCGAGATGATAGGCGGAATAGAGATCGCCTGCGTGGCGATCGGCGTCCAGCGGTTCCAGCCGGCAGAAGGAGCCGTCGATGGTGACGCGGGCGGGCGCCGGGCGGGCGCTCCACTCGGCCAGCGGGCGGCCAACGGCCTGGGCGTATTCGTTGAGCTGCGAGGACATCCTGCTTCCCCTTCTCCCGGTGTGTGGGTGCCTGCAACGTTAGGCATCACGTGGCCCCTTGGTTAGGTCCACAATCAAGGCAGTCCATGGGTCCACGGATGGCCTGTGCGAGGGGAGAGGGTCATGTCAGCGACCAGCGAGGCCCTGGGGCCGCAGCTCGACTTCCTTCTTCAGACTCCGCTGACCCGGGAGCGCGGCGGTGAGTCCCTGCATAGGCAGCTCCTGCACCGCATCCGCACCGCCATCCTCAACGGCCGGCTGCCGACCGGCAGCCGCCTGCCGGGCTCCCACACCCTGGCCAGGGAGCTCGGGCTGACCCGCAACATCGTGACGCTCGTGGTACGACGTTGGCACAGCGCAGCAACCGTATCCACAAGCCCGTCCTCGCAACCGCCGGTCCCCTCGTCTTCGCCCCAGGAGTCCCCGCTCTCGCGCAGTTTCCCCGCGCGGCCTGGAAACGGTGCCTCGACCAGGCCCTGCAGCAGACCGGCGCCGACATCCTTGACTACGGCCCGCCTCAGGCCCGCTCCGTAAGCAAGAACTTGATCGCCGAAACCAGCGTGGCCGACTGGGACTTCCTGGAGCTGCTCCTCGTCAAGACCGTGCAGCAGTTGATCGACGAGCTGGTGGGCAGGGCTCTGGCCGAGGGACTGCACCGCACAGCGAGAAGGGGCGTCCGAGGTGAGGACCCCGGGCGCCCCTGATGCCGTGTCCCCTACTCCGCGGCCGCGTCCGCCGCCTGTGCCCTCAGTGCGCGCTCGACGCCCGAGCGGGACTCCGAGACGAGGCGGGCCAGGGCCGCGTTCGGCTGGGCCGAGGCCAGCCAGGTGTCCGTCTTGGTCAGCGTCTCCGGGGAGACCTGGAGGGACGGGTAGAGGCCGATCGCGATCTGCTGGGCGATCTTGTGGGAGCGGGAGTCCCAGACCGACTTCAGGACCTCGAAGTACCTGTCCGCGTACGGCGCGAGAAGCTCACGCTGATCGGTCTGGACGAAGCCGTTGATCACGGCCTCCTGCACGGCGTTCGGCAGCTTGTCGGAGTCGATGACCGACGCCCAGGCCTCCGCCTTCGCAGCCTCGGTCGGGCGGGCGGCGCGGGCGGTGGCCGCGTGGCGCTCGCCGGCCGCGGTCTTGTCCCGCTCGTACTCGCCCGCGATCTCCGCCTCGTCGAAGCGGCCGACCGCCGCCAGGCGCTCCACGAACGCCCAGCGCAGTTCGGTGTCGACGGCCAGGCCCTCGATGCTGTGGGTGCCGTCCAGCAGGCTTTCCAGGAGGTCCAGCTGTTCCGGGGTGCGGGCGGTGGCCGCGAAGGCGTGGGCCCAGGCCAGCTGGTGGTCGCTCGCCGGTGCGGCGGAGCGCAGGTGGGCCAGCGTGGCGTCGGTCCAGCGGGTGAGCAGGGCCTCGCGGGCGGTCGGGGCGGCGTACAGCTCGGTGGCGAGCTTCACATGGCGGTGCAGGGACTGGACGACACCGATGTCCGACTCCTTGCCGATGCCGGACAGCACGAGGGACAGGTACTCGCGGGTGGGCAGTTCCGCGTCGCGGGTCATGTCCCAGGCCGAGGCCCAGCACAGGGCGCGGGGGAGGGAGGACTCGAAGTCGCCGAGGTGATCGGTGACGAAGCGCAGGGACTCCTCGTCGAGGCGGACCTTGGCGTACGACAGGTCGTCGTCGTTGAGCAGGAACACCGCCGGGCGGCGGCGGCCGGTCAGCTGCGGTACGGCCGTCAGCTCGCCGTCCACGTCAAGCTCGATCCGGTCCTCGCGGACCAGCTTCTCGCTCTCGTCGTCGAGCTCGTACAGGCCGATCGCGATCCGGTGCGGGCGCAGGACGGGCTCGCCCTTGGCGCCGGCGGGCAGCGCCGGGGCCTCCTGGCGGATGGCGAAGGAGGTGACGACACCGGCGGCGTCCGTCTCCACCTCCGGGCGCAGGATGTTGATCCCGGCCGTCTGCAGCCACTTCTTCGACCAGGTGCTCAGGTCACGCCCGGAGGTCTCCTCCAGGGCGCCCAGCAGGTCGGACAGGCGCGTGTTGCCGTACGCGTGCCGCTTGAAGTACGCCTGCAAGCCCTTGAAGAACTCGTCCATGCCGACATACGCGACCAGCTGCTTCAGGACGCTCGCACCCTTGGCGTACGTGATGCCGTCGAAGTTGACGAGCACGTCGTCCAGGTCGCGGATCTCGGCCATGATCGGGTGCGTGGAGGGCAGCTGGTCCTGCCGGTACGCCCACGTCTTCATGGAGTTCGCGAAGGTGGTCCAGGAGTGCGGCCACCGGGACTCGGGGTGGTACGCCTGGCAGGCGAAGGAGGTGTAGGTGGCGAACGACTCGTTCAGCCATAGGTCGTTCCACCACTCCATGGTGACCAGGTCGCCGAACCACATGTGGGCCAGCTCGTGCAGGAGGGTCTCCGCCCGCAGCTCGTACGTCGAGTCGGTCACCTTGGACCGGAAGACGTACTGGTCGCGGATGGTGACCGCGCCCGCGTTCTCCATCGCGCCCGCGTTGAACTCCGGTACGAACAGCTGGTCGTACTTCTTGAAGGGGTAGTTGTAGTCGAACTTCTCCTGGAACCAGTCGAAGCCCTGCCGGGTCACCTCGAAGATCGCGTCCGAGTCGAGGAACTCGGCCAGGGAAGGACGGCAGTAGATGCCCAGCGGCACGCTCTGCCCGTTCTTCTCGTACACGCTGTGCACGGAGTGGTACGGGCCGACGATCAGGGCGGTGATGTACGACGAGATGCGCGGCGTCGGCTGAAAGACCCAGGTGTCGTCCTTGGGCTCGGGCGTCGGCGAGTTCGAGACGACAGTCCAGCCGCTCGGCGCCTTCACGGTGAACTGGAAGGTCGCCTTCAGGTCCGGCTGCTCGAAGGAGGCGAAGACCCGGCGGGCGTCCGGCACCTGGAACTGGGTGTAGAGGTAGGCCTGCTTGTCGACCTGGTCGACGAACCGGTGCAGCCCCTCACCCGTGGTGGTGTACGCGCAGTCCGCGACCACCCGCAGGACGTTCTGGCCCTCCAGCAGGCCCGGCAGCGCGATCCGGGAGTCCGCGAAGACGTCGGAGGGGTCCAGCGGATCACCGTTCAGGGTGACCTCGTGGACCGCCGGGGCCACCAGGTCGATGAAGGATTCGGCGCCGGTTTCGGCGACGTCGAAGCGCACGGTGGTCACGGACCGGTAGGTGCCGCCCTCCTGCGCGCCGGAGAGGTCGAGATCGATCTCGTACGAGTCAACGGTGAGCAGCTTCGCCCGCTGCTGTGCCTCTTCGCGAGTCAGGTCTGTGCCAGGCACGCGGTCATCTCCTCGTTGTGTGTGGGTTGCGGCGGCAACCATCGACGGCCCGGCGACTGTCAGGTCGGCGGACCCTGGTAATCGGTGAGGGTCACCTGGAGTCGAACGCGTATATAGGTGCGAAGGACCGGGCTGATTCCGGGGACCAGGTAGCTGACGGTAATGTTGTCGATCCAGCGGTGCGGGATCTGGGCGTCGCGGCAGATCGCTGTCCGGCGCGGACGTGGCGGCGGCGTTCGTGATCTCTCGGCGACCTTCGGAGGCCGGCCGGTTCAGGGCCGGTCCCCGGAATCCTCGATGGGCTGTGCGGGCCGAGTTCGGCGCTACCGTGTCGAATGGCCTCCTTCCTCGACGATGTCGGCCAGCAACGGCAGGGGGACCGAGCCGTGGTCGAGCACGGCGGCGTGGAAATCCCGGAGCGAACGGGCCGGCCCGGACCCGGTGTCGGCCTTGTCGCGCAGACGCAGGAGTTCGTGCATTCCGATCGTGTAGCTCAAGGCCTGCGCCGGAACGGCGATGTATCGCGCGATCTCGGCCTCGGCGAAGGCGGCCGGAAGCGGGACCGTCCGGGTCAGCCAGGTCGTGGCCTGCGCCCGCGACCAGCCCAACGCGTGGATGCCGGTGTCGACGACCAGCCTGGCGGCCCGGAACAGTCGCAGGCCCAGCGCGCCGAGCCGGGCTTCGGTGGAGGAGTACAGGCCGGCCTCTTCCGCAAGCTTCTCGGCGTACAGCGCCCAGCCTTCGCAGTGCGCGGTGACGGAGCCGTACCGTTGCAGATCCGGCAGATCGCCGAGCAACTGCGCGCGGGAGAGCTGCAGGTGGTGGCCGGGCACCGCCTCATGGAAGGCGAGTGCTTCCAGGGCCCAGCCGCTTCCCGTCTCGGGATGTTGCGCGTTGAACCAGAACACGCCCTTAGCGCTGCCGTCGAGGCGAGGCGATGTGTAGTGCGGTGCGTGGCCGGTCTGGCCGAGATGCACGGGCATCGCCGCAACCTCGCACGGCGGCGGCAGCGGTGCGGAGAACAGGTCCGCCAGCGCCGCTTCGGCGCGGTGGATCGCCACTCGGGCTTGTGCCATCGCCTCCTCCGCGCCGACTCCCGCCGCCGAGGCGGCGAATGCCTGCACGACCGCGGGGAAGCCGTGCAGACCCAGCTCCTTACCCAGGGCCGTCATCTGGGCCGTCAGCGCAGCGACCTCGGTCAGGCCGAGGTCGTGGATATCGGCCACGGCACGGTCCACGGTGGTGTGGGCCTTGACGAGGCGGCCGTAGGCGTCCAGGCCGCCGGGCAGGTGGTACAGGCCGCACTCGGTGTCGGCCCGGGCGGGCAGCCTGGCGACCGCGTCGTGCCACTGCGCGAGCGCGGGCCGGACCTCGTCGGCCACCAGTGCCCTGATCCGGTCCGACCAGTTGCGCGCCCCGGACCAGCCCGCGGGGGGCGGGACGTCGGCCAGCACGTCTCCGTCCCGGTCGGCCAGGTACCGGCCCACCTGGTCGAGCGCGACCCGGACGAGCGAGGCGACGGGCGTCCGGCCCTGCTCCGCACCGGCTTGCAGCCGGGTGGCGTGCTCGCGGAGATAGCGCGGGAACTCAGCGCAGCGGGCCAGATAGGCCTGGGCGTCGCCGGGGCTGCTCAGCCTGGTCCGCGCCCCCGCGGTCAGCAACGCGGACGGACCCTGCTCCCCTACGGCCGACACCGTGTACTCCACGGCGCCGACGGCGATGAAGTCCAGTTCCCGCTCGATCGCCGACAGTACGACCTGGCGGGTCACACTGTCGGGTCCGGGCGGCGCCGCGGCGGCCCGCGCGCGATCAGCCAGGTCGAGGAGCCGGGACCGGAAGTCCCGGTCGGCGGCGCCCGACAGGTCCGGTACGAGGTGGTCGTAGCCGGGGATCCCATCATCCATCGCCAGGAAGGGATGCCTCGTCAGCCATTCGTGGTGGAACTCGTCGGCGATCGCCCGGATGCCTGCGGGGTTCGTGTCGTGTCCGCCAGTCATCGCGGCACCGCCATGACTGTGCGGACGTCGACAAGGCGCCGCAGCCGGGCGCACAGCAGCTCGACATCCCGGTGGCCCCCCTGCACGTGCAGGGCGATCTCGCTTCCCCCGGTCGTCGGCATGGCCTGCAGGCTCAGGGTGAGGACCCGGACGTGGCGGCGGAGCCGTGCCTCCTCCGCGACCCGGAGCAGGGTGTCGAGGGGACGCACCGCGGACACGGTGATCGCCGCCTCGGGAAGCGGCGTCACGAGGTCCGACCTCCCTTGAGCGCCGCGGCTTCGAGGACGGAGCGCGCCTCGGCGAGCGCCAGCGCGAGTGGTGTCGTCGCAGCCTCGGCCGATCGCGCCAGTACCCCGGCCACCCGGGGCCCGATGTCCCGGACCTTGACAAGCGCTTCCTGTATGACGAGCTTCTCGTGCCCGCGCAGGGCCGTCGCTGTCATTTTGCCTCCTTTGGACTGACAGGCCGGGTTGCCCCGGCGATGATCTTCATGACCTCGTGCCGCTGCCCGAACCCGACAGCGTGCGCCGCGTCCGGGAAGAAGTGAGGGACGGCGTCGGGCAGTGCGTCCGCCACGCCGCGGGCCACTGCGATGGGGACGTTGACGTCCTTGGATCCGTGCCAGAGGTGCACAGTCCCTCGGATCTCGGCCAGGTCGAATTCCCAGGGTCTGGCGAGCAGCCGGAGTTCCTCGGCGACGGGGCGGGTCCCGCCGCGGAACGCGTCTGGCTCGGCAAGGCGGCGGCGCTGATAGTCGGGATCGGCCACGGCCGCCCGGTCGGCCGCCGGTACCTGTCGCTCCAGCCGGTGGTTGAACGGCGGGATCAACATCACGGCGAGCGGGATGCGCAGTGCGGCTGGGCAGTAGACCCCCAGGTAGTGGAGCAGGATGTTCGTTGCGCGCATCCCCTTGCGCACCCAGCGCTCGTGGCCCGGGCCCATCGCGGCGAGCAGAAGCGTCACGGTCACCTCGTCGGGGTGGGCGTGGCTCACCGCGAGGGAGTGCGGACCCCCGCCGGATTCGCCGGCCACCGCGTAGTGCTTCAGCCCGAGGTGGGCCGTGAGCTCGTCGACGTCCGCGGCCACTGGGCGAGGGTTCGCCGGGGGCACGGGGCGGAGTGGCCGTATCCGGGTATGTCGATGGAGATCCAGCGCACGCCCGCCTTGTCCGCCGCGGCGCCGTAGCATCCGCCGGCCAGCCCGAACTCCGGGGTGCCCGGCATGTAGAGGCAGGGCGTCCCGGCCTGGTCGCCGAACTCGTACCACGCCAGCCTGCGGCCGTCCGAGAGCCGCAGCGTCTGGGTGAAGCTCACCCGCTGATCAGACACTCCCCCGCTCAGGCGTGCGCGGGTGTCGTGAGGTCTTCCAACGACCTCGCCAGGTCCTTCCGATAGGTCTCGACGTTCGCCAGCTTGATCTGCTCGTAGCCGCGGACCTGGTCGGGGAGCGCAGCGATCGCCACGGCCCGGTCGAGCCGCTCGCCGTCGAGGTCGGGTGCCAGCGTCGTGATGACGCGCGTGTACTCCTCGACGAGCTCACGCTCGACCTTGCGGACGTGCGCGTAGCCGAAGACGTCAAGCGGCGTCCCACGTAGGCGTCGCATCCCGCGCAGTGCCCGGAAGACCGGTACGGACGAGTGGCGGAGCCTGAGCTTGCGGCGCATGCCGAGGCTCTTGAGGACCGGCGGGTGGAGATGGTAGGCGACTTTGGCTCCCCCGCCGAACTCGTCTTCGACGCTCGCACGGACCTCGGCGTCGAGCGCCAGCCGAGCGACTTCGTACTCGTCCTTGTAGGCCATGAGCTTGTGCAGGTGGTGGGCGACGGTCTCGGCGAACCGCTCCGAGCCGGGAATCCGCTGTGCCTCCTGGCGCCGCACGGACTCGACGAACTCGGCATAGCGGCGTGCGTAGCGGTCGTCCTGGTAGTCGACCAGGTCCCGGACCCGGTCCCGGACGAGCCGGCCCAGTGTGGAGTCGGCATCCGTGTCGACGAGCTCCGCCACTCGCTGGGCACGTGAGGTGAGCGTCGGGTGAGTCTCGGTGGTGACAGAGCCGATAGCCTCGGCGAAGGCCGCCGGGTCGGCGACCATCTGGCGGCCGCGGCGGAACGCCTGGATGTTCTCCTCGACCTTGGTGCCGTTGAGCTCGATGGCCCCCTCGACAGCGCTCGCGGGCAGGGGCAGTGCTCCCTTCTGGTACGCGGCGCCGGCGAGCACGAGGTTGGCGAACTGGTCGGTGCCGAACAGCGCGACCGATGCCTTCCGTGCGTCGCAGACGAGCATGTCCTCGGCCGCGACCGCTGCCCGGACACGGCTGGTGAGCAGGTCGATCTCCGGGAACTTCTGGTGCACGTCGGAGACCATCCGGCCGGTCGGGACCAGATCCGTGGCGACCACGGCGACGGTGCCCTCGGGGCGCGCCGCCCCGAGGTTGGCCGGGTCGGCCGCGACCAACAGGTCGGCACCGAGGTAGAGGTCGACCTCACCGGCCGCGGCCTTGTTGGCGATCTCGACGGGGCGAGCGCTGATCTTGATGTCGGAGACGACGGCGCCACCCTTCTGGGCAAGGCCGGTCTGGTCGAGGGAGACGACGTGCAGTCCCGCGTTGGTTGCGGCGACGCTGAGGATCTGGGACAGGGTGACGACGCCGGAGCCTCCGACCCCGAGTATGCGTGTCGTGTGGGGAGTGATGGCGATATCGTGCCGGAATTCGGGCACCGGCAGGTCGGACTCCCGCAGGGCATCGACGACCCGGCGTGCGGTCGCGCGCCGTCCTGGTGCGGTCGCCGGGGTGACGGTCATGAACGACGGGCAGTCTCCCTTGAGGCAGGAGTAGTCCTTGTTGCAGGACGACTGGTCGATCAGTGTTTTCCGGCCGTACTTTGTCTCGACCGGCTGCACGGACAGGCAGTTGCTCGCGACGCCGCAGTCTCCACAGCCTTCGCAGATGCGCTCGTTGATGACGACCCTCGCCGACGGATCGACAGCAAGACCGCGCTTGCGCTTGCGGCGCAACTCAGTGGCGCACTCCTGGTCGTGGATGAGGAGGGTCACGCCAGCGGTGGTGGCAAGGGTCTCCTGAGCGGCGATGAGACGGTCGCGGTGCCAGACAGTGGCGTTCGCCGGAAGCTTGACCTTGCGGTACGACTTCGGGTTCTCCGTGGTGATGATGGTTCGAGAGACGCCTTCGGCGGCGGCGGCCGTGGCGATCTCGGTGACAGACATCTGCCCTACCGCCTGCTGACCGCCGGTCATTGCCACGGCGGAGTTGTAGAGCAGCTTGTAGGTCAGGTGGGAGCCGGCCGCGACAGCCGCACGGATGGCCAGGCTTCCGGAGTGGTGGAAGGTGCCGTCTCCGAGGTTCTGGATCAGGTGGTCGCGCTCGATGAACGGCGCCATCCCGATCCAGTGGACACCCTCGCCGCCCATCTGCGTAAGGCCGGTGATCTCGCCGACCAGGGTCGGTGCCATGAGCAGGGCCAGGCCGTGGCAGCCGATGCCGCCGCCGACCAGTGACCCGTCGGGGACCTTGGTCGAGGTGTTGTGCGGGCATCCCGAGCAGAAGTACGGCGTGCGGACCGCCAGGGGGAGGAGCTTGCGCCTGCGCTCACTGCCCGGCTGTGCGTTCGCGCGGACCAGGGCAGCGAGCTCCGGCTGCCGGGCGAGACGCTTCCGCAGTCCTGCGGCGATCTGGTCGGGGTCGAGCTCGCCGACCTCGGAGAACAGTGGCGCGCCGGCCTCGTCGCGCTTGCCGACGACCGTCGGGGGACGCACGGTCCCGTAGAGGAGGTCCTTGATGGCGCCTTCGAGGAAGGAACGCTTCTCCTCCACGACGACGATCTCGTCCAGGCCGTCGGCGAAGTTCCGGATCTCGTCCGGGTCGAGCGGGAAGATCACGCCCAGCTTGAGAACCCGGATCCCGCTATCCGCGAGAGCCTCGCGGTCGAGGCCGAGTGAGGTCAGGGCCTGGACCAGGTCGTTGTGGACCTTGCCGGCCGTGACGAGGCCGATCCGGGCCGGTTTCTGCGAGCCGTCCGCTCCGTAGACGTGGTTGAGGTGGTTGGCGGTCAGGTAACGGCGCGCCATCTCGATCCGGGCACCCCCACGAGACCGTTCGAGCGTGGCCAGCACCGGCCCGGACATCATGGCCGTCACGGCGTGCTGATGGGCGGTACCGTCCACGACCGTGTCCGGAAGAGTGATGTCGAGCCGGTCCGGATCGACGTCGACCGTCGCGGATCCGTCCGCGACGCTGGTCACGATCTTGAGCGCGGTCCAAAGTCCGGACAGCCGCGACATGGCCACGGCATGGAGGCCGTAGTCGAGGACCTCCTGCGGGGTCGCCGGGTAGAACGTCGGCAGCCCCAGGTCGGCAAGGAGCATCTCCGACGCGCCCGGGACCGTGGACGACTTCGCCGTGGGGTCGTCGCCGACCAGCGCCACAGCTCCGCCGGCCGGGTGCGTCCCGCTGAGGTTCGCGTGCCGGAGGGCGTCCGAGGCGCGGTCCAGGCCGGGCGACTTGCCGTACCAAAACCCGGTCACACCGTCGACGCGCTTGTCCGCCATGGTGCCCGCGAGCTGGGCACCCTGGACCGCCGTGGCCGCGAGTTCCTCGTTCAGCCCGGGCTGGAAGACGACCTCGAGCTCGTTGAGCAGGTCACGGACGCGGAGGAGCTCCAGGTCGTACCCGCCGAGCGGTGAGCCCTCGTACCCGGAGATAAAAACCGCGGAGTGGTGATCCGCCTGAAGGTCTCGCCGACGGAGGTCGAGAGGCAGCCGGGCCAGCGCGTGGATGCCCGTCATGTGGACCACGCCGTCGGTGGCGGTGTAGCGCTCGGTCAGGTTCCGGTTGTTCTGGTGGGATTCGGTCATCGTCCTTCGCCGTTCTCTGTGTCCGTGGGTCTCAGGTGGCCGATGCGAGACGAGCTCGGGCCTGCTCCCTGGCGACGGCGAGGGGTGTCTGCCCGGTCTCCCTGGCCCGCGTGAGGACGTCGGCGACCCGCCCTCCGATCTCGCGCACCTTGCCGAGCGCGTCGGCAGCCGAGCGTCCGTCGAGCTGGGTCGCTACTCCCCAGACAACCCCACCGGCGTTGACGATGAAGTCCGGTGCCCACACGGCGCCGTGCGCCTCGATCAAGTCCGCGACGCCGTCGTCGACGAGCTGGTTGTTGGCCGGACCGACCACGGCTCGGCACCTGAGCCTCGGGACGGTCTCCGGGGAGAGCACGCCACCGAGGGCTGCGGGGACTGCGATGTCGACGGGAGAGAAGAGCGTGTCCGGGCCACCCCAGTCGGCGCCGATCTCCTCCGCGAGCTCCCGTCGGGTCGGATCGATGTCGGTGACGACGAGGTGCACGCCGTCCTGCGCGAGCCTACGGGCCAGCGGACCGCCGACGCTGCCGAGGCCGACGATTGCGGCGGACAGGCCCCGGAGCTCGGGACTTCCGAAGAGGTGGTTGGCGGTCGCGCGCATCGACTCATAGACACCGAGCGATGTCGGTTCGACCATCGACTCGGCCTCCGCTTCGGAGCCCGCCACATTGTCGTGATCGGCGGCCCACATGGTGCGCTCGCGGACCGTGCGCATATCGGCGGCGGACGTTCCGACGTCCGCACCCACCACGTACTGACCTCCGAGCTCATGGACGACGTCGCCGAGGTCGCGCATGACAGCCGTGCGCAGCTCGGGCGTGAGCACCGTCCCTTCGGGTAGCGGGATGACGGACTTGCCACCGCCGTGCTCGATCCCGGCGACCGCACACTTGAACGACATCGCCTCGGAGAGACGGAGCGCGTCGGCGAGTCCTTCGCGCCAGTTGGAGTAGGTCCACATACGGCAGCCGCCGACTGCGGATCCGAGCTGGGTCGAGTGGATCGCCACGATGACGGGAAGGCCCGAGCGCTCTCCGCGGCGTACGACGACTCGCTCGTGGTCGAGAGTGGGAGTCGAGGTCATGCCTGTTCCTCCAGTGCTTTGGTCGCGGCCGACGGGTCGCGGCGATGTCGGTTGGGGCCGAGCTTTGGTGGGTCGGCGTTAGTGGTCAGCGCCTGGCGTCAAGCGAACGCGAGAACCATGGAACGATGCCGGGACACCCGGCGCACGGGTGGTTGAGTCGGCCACCTTCGTCGGTCGCTCCGGTGCTCATGGTGCGCTCCCTCCAGCGAACCCAGGGCTGCGAACGAACGTCCTCGCGGAGACGTCGTCTGGACTCATCGTCGTCAGCGCGGTGCACGTTGTGAAACAGCAAGTTCGCGGGGATCTACAATCAGACGTTGTGGATGTGAGCACGTGGAGGATGCGAGGCTTCGTCGCCGTCGCCGAGGAGCTTCACTTCAGCCGTGCGGCGGTCCGACTGAACATCGCGCAGCAAGCGCTGAGCAAACAGATCCAGGATCTGGAGGCGGAGCTGCGCACCCAGCTGTTCGTACGCACAAGTCGCTCGGTCGAGCTCACGCCCGCCGGTGCGGAGTTCCTTGACGTGTGCCGTGCGACGCTCAAGACCTTCGACGACGGTGTGCGGTCCGTCCGGAACGTCGGTCTGGGTAGCAGCGGCACGTTGACGCTCGGCTTCTACACCCTGGCGATGCTCGAGCTCACGACCCCGGTGCTTCAAGAGTTCGGACGCCGGTTCCCCGACGCACACGTGGACATACAGGAGTACACGTTCGTGGACCCGTCGGCCGGTCTCGCCTCTGGTCAGTCGGACCTCGCCGTGGTCAGGCTTCCGGTCTCGGCCCCGGGCATAGAGTGGGAGGTGCTCTTCACCGAACCCCGCGTGGTCGTCCTCGCCGCCAGTCATCCGCTTGCGAACCGCGACCGGGTCAGCGCCGCGGAGATCGCCGACGAGCAGCTGACGATCGGCCGGGTCGAGGACCCCATCTATCGAGACTTCTGGACACTTGCCAAGCACCGCACCGCCCCGCTCAAGCCCCCCATCGAGACGAGCTCCCACATGCAGGAACTGGAGATCGTCGCTACCGGGCGCGCGTGCAGCATCACGGCGGCCTGCGCCAGCCGCTTCACGCCGCACGCCGGCGTGCGCTTCGTCGTCATCGACGACGTGCCCGGAGTCCAGACCGCTCTTGCCTGGAGGGCCGGCGACGCATCGCCGCTCGTTGGACAATTCGTCGATGTCGCGCGCCAGGTTCGCGACCGTCAGCCGGAGCTCATCCAGACCATCGAACATCCGACCCTGGGATCCACCCGGTGACGCGAGTTTGATCGTCACGGCAGGAGACTCTCGGTGTCCCCGGCGGAATCGGTCGAGGGAGTGTCATTGACACCGTACAGTCCCCAGATGCGCGGACATTCCCCAGCTGACCGAATCCTGGTCACCGTGCTCTACCTGCGCAAGCTCGCCACCATGGACCTCCTCGGCCAGCTCTTCGGCGTCACCGCCATGACCATCAGCCGCGCAAAACAGGAAGTCCACCCGCTCGTGCAAGTGCACGGCCACCACATCAACGCCTCCACCGCCCGCTTCCGCACACCATCCGACGTCGCGACGTTCCTCGCTCCCAACCCCACCCAAAGCAAGATCAAGAATGCGTGTTGATTATCTGCGCGCCCTTAGTGGGCGGTTCGTAAGGTGGTGTCCGTTTCTGGCTGAGGTGGGAGCAAGGACGCTGGTGGAGGTTCTGTCGGCTATTGCCTCCTGGCGAAGTTGCCGGTGTCGGCCTCGGTGAGGATCCCGAGTTTGACCAGGCGTTTCAACTTGGCGCGGGTGCCTTCGACGTTTTTCGGCAGCAGTTCGTGGCCGAGGGCTGCGCAGACGTCCTTGGCTCGTAGCGGCCCGGTCGCGTGGTTGAAGGCGGCGAGGATGCGGGGATAGTCCGGGTGCTCGGGCAGCTCCGGCGCGACGGCCGGGAGCCGGTCGGCGAGGCCGGTGACGGTCTTGCGGGTGATCGCGAGGTGCTCCAGGTGCATCTCGGCCTCCCGCAACCGGGTCTGCAGGTCGTCGATCTGTGCGCGGAGGTCGTCGGCCAGGGCCCGGGCGGCGTCTCCCCGGAGGTCCAGGAGACGTGGGTCATCGCCCAGTAAACGCGGGAGGCGGAGGAGGAGGGGCGGTGCTCGTAGTCGCGGACCAGGTCGGCCCCTCGGTGCCCGGTATCCGGGAGGGGGAGCGGGTGTGGGGCTTCCTGGGGCGGACGAAGTCCGGCAGCGCGGCGCAGTACGTGGCCGTCCGCCCCCAGCAGATAGCTCTGGCCCCGGGCAATCCCACTCCGGTGCAGGCTGTCTCCCTGCTCGGAGGAGGAACGACCTCGATCACCGCCCTGCGTGACAAGGCGCGTCTCAGGCCCGGCGAACGCCTCCTGGTGCGCGGGGCCAGTGGCGGTGTCGGCAGCGTCGCAGTCCAGATCGGCAAGGTCTTCGGCGCTCACGTCACCGCCCTCGCGAGCCCGAAGAACCTCGACTTCGTTCGCGGCTTGGGCGCGGACGAGGTACTCGACTACACGACGACCCGCCCGCAAGAACTTGGCGCATTCGACGTCATCATGGACACCGTCGGCACACAGCACCCCGCCTACCGCCGGCTACTGGCCCCGGGCGGACGCATGGTAGCCATCGCCTTCGATCTCGAGAACCTCCTCACAAGCGTCTCCTATCTGCTCGGCTCCAGCGTCCACGGCTCCCGACGGGTGCGTTTCTTCAGTGGCAACCCAGGGCACGAGCTGTTCGCCGAACTGACCCGGTACGCACAGAACGGCGATATCCGTCCGGTCGTGGACACTGTTCACCCCCTCGCTTCCATTGCCGCCGCCCACCGCGCCCTGGAGGCCGGCGGCGTCCGCGGAAAGCACGTCATCCAAATCGTGTGACTCGCACACATCCAAGACCCTGAGCAGCAACGACCCCCCGACACGCTGATCGCAGTGACTGCCACCAACCCACTGCCACCCCACCGCCCACTCACAGGTAGGGTCGTCGCGGGTTGCGTCCTGGGAAGTGGTGTACGGGTTCCACCCGTTCCGGGGGTTTTCGTCCCGGGGAAGGGTGTCGCCTGAAAACGTAAGGCGGCCACCGGTTGATCCTTCGAAAGGTCTGACGTCACGAAGAGGAGACCAACACGATGACCGCACCTGACAGTCTGCCGTTCGCCGCCCTGCTGGAGGAGAACCTGGCCTCGGCGAGTCCCGACATGTTGCGGGCGATGGTGAAGACCTTCGCCGAGGCGATGATGTCCGCCGACGTCGACCACGCCTGTGGCGGCGAGTACGGCCGGCCGAGTGAGGACCGGGTCAACTCCCGTAATGGCTACCGGCATCGGGACTGGGACACCCGCGTCGGAACCGCCGACCTGGCGATCCCGCGAGTCCGTTCCGGTAGCTACTTCCCATCGTGGTTGCTGGAGCGCCGGCGCCGAGCCGAGCAAGCCCTGATCTCGGTGGTCGCCACCTGCTACCTACTCGGCGTCTCCACCAGGAGAGTGGAGAAGCTCGCCGAGAGCCTCGGGGTGACGCAGCTGTCCAAGTCCCAAGTCTCGAGATGGCTAAGCATTTGGACGAGAGGGTGGCCGAGTTCCGCAACCGTCCGCTCGACCATGGCCCCTACACATTTGTCTGGGCGGACGCCCTGACCCAGAAGGTCCGCGAGGGCGGCCGGGTCGTGAACGTCCACTGCCTGGTTGCGGTCGGCATCAACAACGAGGGCCAGCGTGAGGTGCTGGGCCTGGACGTCGCCACCAGCGAGGACGGTGCCGGCTGGCTCGCCTTCCTGCGCTCCCTGCTCGCCCGCGGCCTGGGCGGGGTCAAGCTGGTGGTCTCCGACGCCCACGCCGGCCTGGTCAACGCGATCGGCGCCACCCAGGCCGGTGCGTCCTGGCAGCGATGCCGCACCCACTACGCCCGTGCGCTCCTGGGCCAGGTGCCGAAGTCTGCCCAGCCGTGGGTCGCCACCCTCCTGCGGACCGTCTTCGAGCAGCCTGACGCGAAGGCCGTGCGCCAGCAGATGGCGACTGTGATCGCCGCGCTGGACGAGAAGTTCCCCAAGGCCGCCGAGCGCCTGGAGGCGGCCCGTGAGGTCCTGCTGGCCTTCACCGCCTTTCCCCGGACCGTGTGGAAGTCGATCTGGTCGAACAACCCGCAGGAGCGGCTGAACAAGGAGATCCGCCGCCGCACCGACGTCGTGGGCATCTTCCCGGACCGGGCCTCGATCAGCGTGTCGCGATGCCGCGCCAGTCCTTCAGCCGGTTGATCAGCCGCTCGACGGTGTTGCGGTCACGGTAAAGCTCGGCGTCGAAAGTGACGGGACGGCCGCCCCGGCTGCCCTTCTTCTTGCGTTGTGTCCTGAATATGAAAGGGAGTTGGTTGTAGGTCAGCTTCTGGAAATAGTGCTGTGCGGGAGATGACTTCGTGCTGGCCGGCACCGCCTTCGGCGTACCAGGAGTGGACGGGCACGCGGGATTTTGCGAGCCAGGTGGTGCTCTGCTCGATGGTCGCGGCCGCCGCCATCCGGCAGGCGGCGCAGCGCCACAACGGCCGCGCGTGGTTCATGGCCAAACCCGGACCCGGCTATGGCAATGGACTGCACCTGCACATCTCCCTGCACGACAAGAACGGCAAGAACCCAGCGGCCGACCGAGCCCGGGCCCGCTGCGCTGGCAGGCATTCTGGATACCATGCCCGCCGCCACGGCTCTGGTCACCCCGACCGTCAACGGCTACAAACGCCTCGCGCCGCACACCACCGCCGGGACGACCGCTACCTGGGGCGCGGACAACCGCACCAGCGGAGTGCGCTATCTCCAGCGTGGCGAGAATTCCCGCATGGAACTGCGGACCGCCGCAGGCGACGCCAACCCTTACCTGGCCGTCGCTGCCGCCCTCACCGGCATCCTGCACGGCATCGACCACCGGCCCCCTCTGCCCCCGCCGGTCGATGGCGACGCCTACCTCACCGGCCAACCCCTGCCGACCGATCTCCTCACGGCGACGGCCCTGCTCGAGTCCAGCGAACCCCTGCGCCACTACCTCGAAGACGCACTCGTACGGCACTACGCCGCCACCCGACGATGGGAGGCCGCGGCATTCGCCGCCGCCGTGACCGACTGGGAACTACATCGCTACGGGAACCAGTGAAGAGAGCTACGCCGCCGCTCTCCTGACAGACCAGCAACGCCCCGCCATCACCGTCGTTTCGGCCCGGGCCGGAAAGCAGAGTTCGGCCGACGACGTCAGGCGGAGGTAGTCGCCCGGGTTGCTGGAGAACATAAGAGCTCGCGCAGATAGGCGGCATGGGGAGCCCCGGCGTCGAGGCAGGCCAGGTCCCGGTGATCACGGAGTTGCGACGCTCTGTGACCACTGGGAGACCTGTGCCCGTTCTTCCTTCATGGCTGACCGACCCGCTGTGGGACCAATTCGCGGCGTTGTTGCCCAAGCACCCTACGATCGATCCGTCCCATCCGTTGGGTTGCCACCGCCGCCGTATCAGCGACCGGATCGTGTTCGACAAGTTGCTGCAGCTCCTGCGGTTCGGCTGCTCCTACCAGGCGATCTCCGACACGACCTGCTCGGCGACCACCATCCGCAACCGCCGCGATGAGTGGATACGACTCGGCGTCTTCGCCCGGCTCAAACGGATCGCGCTTGAGTCCTACGACCGGATTGTCGGGCTCGTGCTCGACCAGATCGCTGTCGATGGCGCCATCACCAAGGCCCCCGGCGGCGGTGAGGTGGCCGGGCGCTCACCCGTCGACCGCGGCAAACAGGGCCTGAAACGCTCCGGTATGACGGATGGTTACGGGATCCCGCTCGGCAGGGTTCTCGCCGGAGCGAACCGCCACGACTCCCCGCTATTGGCTCCGACCCTGGACCGGCTGGCGGACCTGGGACCGCTGCCCGACGACATCACCGTGCACCTGGATGCCGGCTACGACTCGGACAAGACCCGCACCGAACTCACCACCCGCGGCCTGCATGGCCGCATCGCGCACAAGGGCGAGAAGGCACCGATCCAGGCGAGCCAGCGGTGGCACGTCGAACGCACCCACGCCTGGCAGAACGCCTTCCACCGCCTCGCCCGCTGCCACGAGCGCCGCGCGACCGTCATCCACGCCTTCTTCGACCTCGCCGACACCGTCATCGCCGTCCGTAGCCTGATCCGCCGGGCCTGGACGACCCACCGGTGGGACGACCGCCCGAACCGCTGCCCATGAGCGCGCACCTGTCTGCGCAGCCTCCTTGCGCTGCTGCCAAGCACGCTTCGGCCCGAGGAGGACCGCCGCTCTGGGAATACGCTTTTTGGGGCGTGCGAGTCAGTGCCGTCGCCTGGGATCTCAGCGCCGCTCACCAGGGCACGGGCGTTCCGTCCCAGGAGAAGAAGCCACCGGTGGGGCCGTCGTCTGGCAGCAGGGCCAGGCGGGCGGCTCCCTGGGCGGCCTCGGCCGGGTCGTCGCCGGCAGCGGCGGCCAGGGGGTTGAGGTCGGTGGCCCGCATGCCGGGGGCGAGCGCGTTGACCTTGAAGCCGTCCTCGGCCAGCGTCTGGGCGTAAAGGACGGTGAGGGCGTTGAGGGCGGCCTTGGACGACCGGTAGGCGGCGGCGCCACCGCTTCCCGGGGTGAACTGGGGGTTGGGGTTCGTGCTCCAGGTCAGCGATGCGGTGCCGCTGGAGATGTTGACGATGCGCGGATGCGGGGACCGGCGCAGGGCGGGCAGGAAGGCATTGGTCACCGCCACCACCCCGAAGACGTTGGTCTCGTATGTGCGCCGGAACTCCTCAACGCTCGTGTCGGCCGGCGGGGCGAGTGACGGTGAGATCCCGGCGTTGTTGACCAGCACGTCCAGACGGTCCACCTGGGTCGCGGCCCGTGCGATGCCGTCAAGATCTGTCACGTCGAGGACCAGCAGGCGGGCGCCTGCGCCGATCTCCTCGACGGCTCGCTGTCCGAGCCCGCGGTCGCGAGAGCCCACGTACACGGTGAGGCCCTCGGCGGCGAGGAGCCGGGCGATGTGCTTGCCGATGCCCTTGTTGGCACCGGTGACAAGAGCTGTGCGATCGTTCATGGCAACTACCGTTCCCTGGCTGTGGGCGCCCTGCCAGGGACAACCTGTACCAGGCAGTGGGAGGAAGCGGCATGGCACGGCAGGAGCTGGCCCGCTTCCTGCGGGACCGCAGGGCGGGCCTGCGTCCACACGAGATCGGCCTGACGGCGACGGGCACCGATCGCCGGACACCGGGCCTGCGCCGCGAAGAGGTGGCGGAACTCGCCCACATGTCGGTCGACTACTACACGCGGCTGGAGCAGGCCCGGGGCCCGCGGCCGTCCACTCGGATCCTGGACGCGTTGTCCCAGGCACTACGGCTCACGCCGGCCGAGCGCAGCCACCTGTTCCGTCTGGCGGGATCGAGCGCGCCGCCCGGCATCAGCGCCGTGCGGTGGGTACGCCCGCATGTGGCCCGGATGCTGGAGCGGTTGCCGGAGACCGGTGCCATCGTCACTGACGCGGCGTACGGCGTCGTCGCCTGGAACCCCCTGGCCCAGGCACTGCTCGGCGGCGATCTCGGAGGCGGGAGGACGAACCTGGCCCGGCGCCGCTTCCTTGGCCAGGGGCGGATGTACGAGAGCTCCAGCGATGAGGAGTTCGGGCACGTTGTGGTGGCGCGGCTGCGACGGGCCGCCGACCGCTACCCGCATGACCCGCAGCTGACCGCTCTGCTGGCCGAACTGCACACCGGCAGCGAGGAGTTCCGACAGATATGGCAAACGCGTCCGGTCCACGCCCCCAGGCACCGCACCAAGATCCTCGATCACCCGGAGACCGGCACGCTGCGGTTGCACTGTGACGTCCTGCTCGTGCCCGAGGATGACCAGGAAGTCGTCCTGATCACGGCCGACCCCGGATCACCTGCCGCGCGGACCCTGCACAGGCTGGCCAGGCAGGCGACCTGAAACATAGGACTGGCACAGGTCTCGCCAGTGGTTACAGAGCGTCGCAACTACATGATCACTGGGGCCTGTGCCCACCTACTTTCCACGCCGCCTATCTGCGCGGGCTCTAAGCTGCACCGACGGGTCGATGCCTCCGTCGCGGTACTGTTCGGCCGCCATCGCGCCGAGCGTAGTCTGCATGTCGGCGACCTTGGTCTGCTGACGGGCGATCCGGTCCTGGACCGCGGCGGCGTCCTGCTGGAGCTGCTTCTGGTCGTCCACGGCCTTGTCGTACTTCTCCGTGGAGGACTCGGCCTACGCGTTCAGTTGGGATCTGGGCCTTGACCTGGTCGATCGTCGGCTTGGGATCGACATGCACGGCGGTCAGCAGGATCAGCGACGCCGCTCCGGCCAGGCCCGTGACGGCCGTGATCCGTATGCGGCTGCGAGGCTTCGGCTGTTGGTGATTGCCCCCAAAAACAGGGCCTGAACCGCCCCGGTTCACTCTGAACCGGGGCGGTTCGGAGTCATCCAGTGGGCGCCAGTTCTGCTCCACGCTGGTGCAGGAAGCGGGGAAGGGCCAGGTTCACGAAGCCCTCCGCCTGCATGGCCGCGATGCCGATGCGCGGCAGGTCCCAGGCGTCGGCGTACACCACGAAGCGCGGTTCCCAGCGGGGCTGGAACTTGGCGTTGAACTTGTACAGCGACTCGATCTGAAACCAGCGGGAGAGGAAGATCAACAGCCCCCGCCACGCCCGCAGCACCGGCCCGGCGCCGATCTTCTCGCCGCGCGCCAGCACCGAGCGGAACATCGCGAAGTTCAGCGAGATCCGCTCGATGCCCAACTCCGGCGCGGCCTGCAGCGCGGCCACGATCAGCAGTTCGTTCATGCCGGGGTCGGCCGAGCGGTCACGGCGCATGAGGTCGAGGGACAAACCGTCGGTGCCCCAGGGGACGAAGTGCAGGATCGCCTTCAGGTCGCCGTAGGGGCCGGGCTCGTCGTCCTGCCTGTGAGCGGTAGCGACCAGGCAGTCGCCGTCCGTCGGGTCTCCGATGCGGCCGAGTGCCATGGAGAAACCGCGCTCGGTGTCCGTGCCACGCCAGTCCTCCGCGGCCCGTCGTATGCGCTCCAGCTCGTTGTCGGAGAGGTCACGGATGCGCCGTACTCGGGTTTCGTAGCCCGCGCGCTCGATCCGCTTCACCATCTGGCGCACGTTGCGCATCGCCCGACCGGAGAGGGAGAAATCCTTGACGTCCACAACCGCCTCATCGCCCAACTCGAGAACCTCGAGGCCCGTCTCGCGGCTCCACACCTCGCCGCCCGTCTCTGAACAGCCCACGACCGCAGGAGTCCAGGAGTGTGCCTTGGCCTCGCCCATGAAGCGCTCGATCGCACCGGGCCAGGCTTCCACGTCGCCGATCGGGTCGCCACTCGCGAGCATCACGCCCGCCACGACGCGGTAGGTCACCGCCGCCTTGCCGCTCGGTGAGAAGACGACCGCCTTGTCGCGGCGGAGCGCGAACCGACCGAGGGAGTCACGGGCACCGTGCTTCTCCAGCAGGGCGCGCAGCTGTGCCTCGTCCTCCCCGGTCAGCCGGGCGGCCGGCTGACCGGCCCGGAACGCCAGGTAGACCGTGGTGATGGCGGTGATCAGGCCGAGCGCGCCGAGCGAGAAACCGACCGCCCAGGAGGCGTTGCCGGTGTAGTGGACCGGCCCCTCGAAGCCGAAGAGGCCGTAGAGGACGTGCTCGAGGCGGTCGGACCAGCTCGGGTTGCCGACCATGTGGTGTGTGTGGACGCTCACGATGACCAGGCCAAGAGCCACGGAACCGACCCCCGTGAGGACGAGGTTGGCCAGTGCCCACCAGCGGCTGAGCGGGTCGGGCAGGGCCGTGAACTCGCCACGGTGGCGCAGCAGCGGCACCAGCAACGCCACCGCGATCAGCACACCGACGATCGAGTGGCGGTGGACGTACTCCGACACGGCTCCCGTCGGCAGGAGCAGCGCCGCGCCGTGCCAGGCCCGGCGCTTGCGCCGACGCAACCCGTGCGCCAGGAGCAGCAGCAGGATGCCCGCACTCAGCGACAGGGCTGCGGCGAAGGACCCGAACGAGCCGGGCAGTACCTCTGCCATGTGGTGTAGACGGCTGTGCCGGAAGCGCGGGAACACGCCTGCGGCGATGTCCAGGACTCCCACGAGGGTGCACGCCCTGGCGAGCAGAGCGGGGACGGCCTCCGGATGCGGGCCGTGGAGCATGCGCCACATGGCACTTGATCGCCTCGGGCACCGGCCCGACGTTTCTCGATCTGTCCTGACAGACATCTCATCCCATAGTTTCTGCGAGAGACCTTGAATCCGGTGCCGATAGCCCGGGCACCCGGTGACCTTGCGCCCATTCCTGCGGCAGACAGCTGCTCCATACATGCCGGCGTCAGCGGTGTGGTTCTCGAGCACCGGTTGCCGGGCATGGTCGAACGGCTCGTTGCCGCCGTGTTTGACGGATACCGAGTCAACACCGGAGGGCCGATGGCACACATCACCGCACAGTGGACAGCTCAGGTAGCTCGCTTGGGGGACACGCTTCGATGACAACGTTCGAGGACGGGCACCAGCCGCGCTCAGCAAGGCTCGTCCTGTTGCCGGTGCACGGCGCGTCCGTAAGCGCACGCGAGTAGGCGTAATGCCTCCCGTGCCCGCGCTTCATGGCCGCTTGAGGATCGCCTCGCGCAGCAGCACCTGACACGCCGTAGGCTCGTCCCCGAGCTCGCCGACCATGCCGCCCACTGCACCGCGTGCGGCACCCACGTCATGAGAGCACTCCGTGAACTCTTCCCCCCTCACAGCTCCGCGCCCCGGGGCGAGCCGGCGGCGCAACCGCCGGGAGGAGCCGGCACGGGCTTGAGTCTCAACCTACTTGAGACCCCATAGTGGCGCTGTGGACGACAACGAGCTCTATCCCATCGGCGATGTCGCGCGCCGCACCGGCCTGAGCGTCAGCGCCATCAGGTTCTACGCCGACGCCGGTCTCGTCGCGCCGACCGGCCGTACGGGAAGCCGGTATCGGCTCTACGACGTCCAGACGATCGCCAGGCTGGAACTCGTACGCACTCTCCGCGAACTGGGGGCGAGCTTGGACGACATCCGCCAGGTGCTGACCGACGAGGCGTCACTACGCGATCTGGCCACGGCGCATCTGGAGCTCGTCGAGGGCCAGATGCGCCGCCTGCGAGCCCGGCGGGCCGTCCTGCGGACCATCGTGAGACAAGACAGCGCAACGGAACAGGTGAGCCTCATGCACAAGCTCGTGTCCATGTCCGACGACGACCGCGACCGGCTCTTCGACCGGTTCTGGGACGAAGTGACCGACGGCCTCAGCATTCACCCGACCTTCGTCGAGCGGTTTCGCCACATGCGCCCGCACCTGCCGACCGAGCCGACCACCGAACAACTCGAAGCCTGGATCAAGTTGGCAGACCTGGTACAGGACAACCACTTCCGCCAGTCGCTTCGCGATGCCTTCCAGCGAGCCTTCTCCTCTTCCCGGGCACTCCAGGTGACCGCGCCGCCGGTGATGGAGCGGGTCGAGAGGCACCGACAGCTTCTCCTTGAGGCCCGGGCGGCGCGCCGAGCCGGGCTGCCCGCCGACTCCGCACAGGCCCGCGAGATCGCGGACCGTATCGCGGCCTCGGCCGCCGAGTTCACCGAACACCTGGACACCGCCGGGCTGGCAGGCCGTATCCGCACCGACGCCCCCGTCGCGGAAAGCCAGCATGCCGGCCAGAGCCTGTCCCGGTTCAACGGTCTGCTCGGCAGGTACAACTCGCTTGTGGCCACGATCAACGGGACACCCCAAGGCGACCCGGAGAGCGCCGCAGCGGACCGGGAATGGCTCGCCGCCACCCGCGCGACCTAACCTTCCGTGGCATCTGACCTGCAAAGATGGTGTGGAAGGTAGAACAGGTCCAGAGTTTACCGGCCGTCCATACAGGTTCTGAACCGTCCACGTGATGTAGGAACGTACAGGTCAGAGGCACCTTGGTTGTTCTCGCAACGTCACGTGCGTGAGAGGCGTGTGAGACGCCGGTGCTGTCGGATGCGACTGCTACAGGTCCCTGGGGACGGTTGGCCCGGAGCCCGCTGGGCCAGGATGCAAACCGTTCGCGAAGGCGAATGGTCCGACCTTAAGCCGCTTCCCGCGGGCGCCCGAGGTCCCGTCATCCACGCGTCGCCAGTGACGACGATATGAGGGACATCGCCTGAACACGCCACCCCGGTGGGATCGGCTCGTGCTTGTTTGACCTCGATTCGTCAGTGGGTTCCGATCGCTGATCGGTGCGGCTGTTCGCCCGTAATGTCCTCTGCCGTTGGAGGGCAGGCCGTCGCGTGACGCCGCGGGGTGCGCCGGGTTCCACCGGCCCGGAGACTGCGGGTCCTCCTTCCTGGTCCTCGTCGGGGCGTGAGCCGGCTGTCAGGTGGCGACTGGAAGTCGGGTGAGCCTGTTCCAGCTGGTGGTGAACGCCGCCGCCCAGGGCCAGGTCCGCTCAATGCGCAGGATGCGACGGCGGGCGTGGCGGGCCAGGCGGGCCGGAAGGTGGTAAAGGCGCAGGCGCATCGTGTCCGGCTCGGCGTCTTCGAGGCCGTCTTGGTCGTGCAGGGTGAGCAGCCGCAGCCAGGTGTCGAGGTCGGCGGCGAGGTTCGCGGCGAGCATCCAGGCTGTGTTGATCTGCCACGACTGTGAGGGCAGGTTCGCCAGCCCCATGGCCTTGTTGGTGCGGACGTGGTCTTCGACCTCTGCGTGGTCGCGGTGCAGGGCGTCGAGGAACTGGATCTGGTGGGATCCGGCGATGCCCCACATGTTCCGGAAGAGACCAGCCAACGCCATGACCTGCGATGTCTGGGCGTCGCAGGTCGTTGACCTGCATGAATGGCCTTTCGGTTGTGTCACGCTCGTACTGGCTGATGCAGCCGGAAGTCCCAGGAAAGTCCCAGAGAACTCCCACGGGCAGGAGCCACTCTTTCGGCTCTGTTCAGGGCATGCGAGTGCGCTGTGGGTTGGTGATCGTGGATCGACGGTCTGACCCGAATGAACGGCAACGCGCACTGCTCGAACGGCACGCAGGCTCGCGCTGGCCCTCGGTGTCGGCGTGGAGCTGGATATTGGGCGATGGTGTAGCCGCTCAGGTGGGCGGCGTATCCGGCGACGCACAGCGTGGTGCCGCAGTCCAAGGCACCGGCGGTCAGGTCGTCGGTGGGCCGCTGCAGATCGACACCGTCGATCCACAGCTCCTGGTAGTAGTGGGCGGGGTGTTCGGTGATCGAGCAATGCTCATTACCTGTGGATCGGCTCGTGAGGGCACACGCGAAGGGCGTACCTTCCCGAGTGATCGATTGACTGGTATCGAGTAGGCCCGCGTTGTCGCGCGGGTCGGGAAGGCACGCCCGTGCTCAGCGTAGTGAACGACGACGGCACCACCGCCAACGGCTCCTCCCTGATCGACGAGATTGTCCGGGAGGGCGCCCGAAGGATGCTGGCTGCCGCGCTGGAGGCCGAAGTCAACGCCTACATAGCCGAGTTGGCCGATCAGCGCGACGAGCGCGGGCATCGGCTCGTGGTCCGCAACGGCTACCACCAGCCCCGGAAGGTCACCACCGCGGCCGGTGTGGTCGAGGTCAAGGCCCCACGGGTGAATGACAAACGCATCGACGAGAGCACGGGCGAGCGCAAACGGTTCTCCTCCGCGATCCTGCCGCCGTGGTGCCGCAAGTCCCCCAAGATCAGCGAGGTGCTGCCGCTGCTCTACCTACACGGCCTCTCCTCCGGCGACTTCGTGCCCGCACTCGAACAGTTCCTGGGCAGCTCGGCCGGGCTCTCCCCGGCCACGGTCACCCGGCTCACGCAACAGTGGCAGGCCGACCACGCCGCGTTCATGGATCGAGACCTCGCAGAGGTCGACTACGTCTACGTGTGGGCCGACGGTATCCACCTCAACGTCCGACTGGAGGAAGCCAAAGCCTGCGTCCTCGTCCTGGTCGGCGTGCGTGCCGACGGCTCCAAGGAACTGGTCGCGCTCAAGGACGGCTACCGCGAATCGGCCGAATCCTGGGCGGACCTGCTGCGGGACTGCGCCCGCCGGGGCATGCGCGCCCCGGTCCTGGCAGTCGGCGACGGTGCCCTGGGCTTCTGGAAGGCGCTGGCTGAGGTGTTCCCCGCCACCCGCGAGCAGCGGTGCTGGGTTCACAAAACGGCCAACGTTCTCGACTCCATGCCAAAGTCCGCGCAGCCTGGCGCGAAGAAGGCCATCCAGGACATCTACAACGCCGAGGACAAGCAGCACGCCCAGGCGGCGATCAAGACGTTCGCCCAGCTCTACGGTGCGAAGTTCCCCAAGGCCGTCAAGAAGATCACCGACGATGAGGTCGAGCTGCTGGCGTTCTTCGACTTCCCCGCCGAGCACTGGATCCACCTGCGGACAACCAACCCGATCGAGTCCACGTTCTCCACCGTCCGGCTGCGGACCAAGGTCACCCGCGGCGCCGGCTCCCGCACCGCTGCCCTGGCCATGGTCTTCAAGCTCGTCGAGTCCGCCCAGCAGCGGTGGCGAGCCGTGAACGCACCCCACCTCGTCGCCCTCGTCCGCGCCGGAGCCCGCTTCGAACGCGGCCAGCTCGTCGAGCGTCCCGAACTCAGTGCAGCCTGAGCCAGCCCAACAGATCCACACAGCCGGAGTGGCCTGCGGAAACAAGTAGATCAACTGTTGCCAGTCCGCCATGCGCTGCAGCCGGCGCCGATGGTTCTCTCCCATGCCTGATCTCGAACTACCGGTTGTATGCTGCGACATCGCGCATCGCGACTTACCAGGGGGAACGGACGTGTCCATCATGCTCGCAAGCGCAACGAACTACGGCGTGCCGTTCCTGATCATCTCCGTGCCCATCGGTATCACGTCACTCCTGTTCGTTCCGAAACAAGTGCGTGAGCGGCGGCTCAGAACTCGGGGCGTGGAAACCACCGCCGTCTGCGAGGAGCGCATTCGCCGGGGCGGGACGAGGGTGGAGCTATTGAACTGTTCTTTCCACACAGCCGATGGTCAGGAGATCTGGGCCCACGTCACCGCCCCGAAGCCGGCGCCGTTCGAGGGAGTCGAGTTCCCTGTCGTGTTCGACCCGCGCAAGCCCTCGAACGTTGAAAGCAAGGACTACCTCTCCTCATTCAGCTCGCGCTTCGGCATGGTGGTTCAGTCAGTCTTCGGCCTCATGCTGATCGCCACGTCCGGGTCAGCAAATGGTCAGCATGAGGCCGGACGGTGTCCCGGCTGCTGACCTGCACCCGTGGCAGGGCCTGCTGTGCCGCCCGGCGCCCTGCTCGGAAGGCTTGATGCGTGGCTCGACAGTTCGCCAGTGGGATGGGGTCGCACTTCAAGGAATGCGGTTGTTCAAGGCCGACCCGTTGCCTGCACCCGTACACGATTCGGTTCCGGGACGCTCTCGGTAAACAGCGCGAAGAGGCCGGTTACGGCACACAGGACGACGCGATCGAGCGCCTTACGCAGATCTCCGCGGAGAAGAAGAAAACGGCACTGTCCGTTGCCGAGGTTCGCCGCGAGCTCGGTCAGCAGGCGGTCGCGGAATGGGCGAAGCAGTGGCGGCCCCGGCAGCGGAGGATGACGGAGTACTCCACGGGCTGGCACGTGGACAGCTCCATCAACGTGCACATCATCGCCCACCTCGCATCAAGAAAGGTGAACGCCGTTACGCCGATCGTGGTCATCCCGTCTCTCAGCTATGTGAAGAAGGTGCTGACTGTCGCTGACGAAGATCTCGCGCTTGAGATCGTGATGATGGCGGGCTGCGGCTGGCGAAAGGGGGAAGCCCGGGCGGTGAACATCAACAGCGTTGTGGCGGACGACGTATGCCGGGTGCACAAGCAGATCCACTCGACCAGCACAAGTCGGCAAAGCTGAAGCATCGCAAGGCGGGGGAGTTCCGGGAGGTCCCTGCCGCGCTCGGTGCGGGAAGCCATGCATGGACGGGGGCATCGCTCAGGGACAGCGGCGACGGCCCGCATGACGCGGTCGGCGGTCTCGGCTGCCACGGGCAGCGCGGCGGCCTTCTCCCAGTCGAGACCGGTCGGCTCGGGCGCGCGGATCGCCCGGATCTCCACCAGGGCCGACTCATCGGCACATGCCGCGGGCTGCCGGGCACTGAGCGCCTACGACTACTCCACAAGCGTGGGCTAGATCACGGCCCTGGTGCTGGTCGGTGAGGACGATCAGGCGACGGCGCCGATCACGGCCGAGGCGTCGCACGCAGGCATCACCGATGCATGGCTCCGCGTGCTGCACGGGGTCCGGCCCCTTAAGTCTCGTGGAAGCCCACACGCCCGCGATCTGGCACGCGTGTCCCTCGCGACCTCGCGGCCCCGGAGGAGTCTGCGGTGGCCACGGCCACGCGCCTTCTGCTCGACCACAGCACACTGACCGACGCCGAGTACTCCGAAGCGATCGCGGCCCTGGGGCCCGCCAAGCTGTTCGAGCTCACCGCGCTGCTCCGGTGCTGCGGGCTTCTCGCGTTGCTGATGCGCGTCTTCGGAGCGGACCAGGTGCGGTAGCGCCGCACTCCGGATTTGTTGCCTTCCGATCCAATTACGGCAATTCTGAACTGTGCTCCAGTCTTCGCGAAGTGAGCAGGAACGGAAATGGACAGACACGGTCGGCAGGCTGGCCTCCTCTCCGAACTGGCCGGTGCCATGGACGAGTCTCTCGCTGTCGCGGTGGTGGACTGTGAAGGACGCCTCAGGTCCTGGAGTCGCGGCGCGGAGGCACTGCTCGGATACACCCCGGGGGAGATCGTCGGCAGACCGCTTGCTGATCTGGTCGTCGGCCACCAGACGCTGAGGCATCGTGACGGTCATGTCATGGACCTGGCGTTTCGGTTGTGCCAGTTGGACGACAACGGGGAAGAGACGGAGTTCTTGTTCACTGTCCAGGAACCGGCGGAGTCGGCCACTTCGGCGGACCATCTCTTCGTGCGGCGATTGTTCGATCAGCAGCCCACCGTCCTCGTGATCTTCGACCTTGAGGGCCGCATTCTCGATGTCAACGAGCGGGCGCTCAGGATGGCCGGGCGCGCCGATATCGCTCACATGCGCGGTCAGCGCACGACCGAGGTCTTTCAGGGCCCCGCCTTCGACGAGATCGACTGCCGTGTCCTGCGGGTCGCCCGGACCGGCACGCCGGAGTCCCTGGAGAACTTCGTCAGGCTTCCCGGCGAGCTACGCGCACACGCCTGGGTGGACGATCTCTTCCCGCTCACGGACGAGACCGGCCGTACCCGGGCTGTGGGGTTCGCCGCCGCCGATTACTCGGAGCAGTACGGCGCCCGGGAGCGGCTCGCTCTTCTCGGCGAGGCCAGGGCGCGCATCGGCGGCAGCCTGGACGTCACGGGAACCGCCGAGGAACTCGTCGCGGTCGCCGTCCCGCGCTACGCCGACTACGCGGGCGTGGAACTCCTGGAGCCGGTGTTCCGAGGAGAGGTGCCGCCGCCGCGTTGCGCAGGTCCCGGGGCCCTCATAGAAGCGGCATCCGAATGGGCCCCGCAGTTGCCGCTCCAGCCCGCACTCGACGGCACCGGGGCACGGACGCCTCTCGCGTGGTCGTCGGTTGTGGAACAGTGCCTTGCCGACGGGCAGCCCGTGTTCCGCGAGAGCGGCAGCGGCGAGACCGGACACACGCTCGTGGCCGTCCCCATTCGTGCCCGGGGTGTATCGCTGGGTGCCGCCCTGTTCGTCAGATGTACGGCGTCACGCGCGCCCTTCGGACCGGACGACCTGGTCGTTGCCGAGGATTTTGTCGCCCGTGCCGCGATCTGCCTCGACAACGCACGCCGGTACACCCGGGAGCGAAGTGTGGCGCTCACCCTGCAGCGCGCCATGCTGCCTCCGGGGGCGCCGGGCCATCTGGCGGCCGAAACGGCCACTCGCTACCTGCCCGCCGACAGCGGCTCGGAAGTGGGCGGGGACTGGTTCGACGTGATCCCCTTGCCCGGGGCACGGCTCGGCCTCGTGGTCGGCGACGTCGTGGGGCACGGCATCCACGCCGCGGCGACGATGGGACGGCTCCGAACAGCGGTGCGCACCCTAGCCGACATCGATCTGCCGCCGGACGAGCTCCTCACCCACCTGGACGACATCGTGACCCACGGGGTGGGCGAGTTCGAAGGCGACCCCGCCGGCGAGACCTTGGGAGACTTCTGCGCCACCTGCCTGTACGCCGTCTACGACCCGGTCTCCGGGACCTGCTGCGCGGCCCGGGCGGGACACCCGCCACCGGTGCTGATCCTCGCCGACGGCAGCAACCGGGCCGTGGACCTGCCTCTCGGACCGCCCCTGGGCCTCGGCAGTCTGCCCTTCGAAGCTGCGGAATTCGCCACACCTCCCGGGAGCCTGCTGGCACTGTTCACGGACGGACTCATCACGTCGCGGGACCGGGACCTTGATCATGGCCTCGTCGAGTTGCGCCGCGCCCTGGCCCGTCCCTCCCCATCCCTCGAAAGGCTGAGCGACAGCGTTCTGGAGTCCATGTCCTCCGGGCGCCGCACCGACGACGTGGCTCTCCTCCTCGTGCGGCCCCGCATGCTCGACGAGAACCAGGTCGCCGACTGGGAAGTGGCGTGCGAACCCGCAGCTGTGGCAGAGGTCCGCCGAAAGGTGGCGGACCGGCTCGCCGCGTGGGGTCTGGAGGAGGACGGGTTCGTGACCGAGCTGGTGGTCAGCGAGCTGGTGACCAATGCGATCAGGTACGCCGCCGGGCCCATTCGGCTACGGCTTATCCGCGAACGCAGACTGGTGTGCGAGGTGTCCGACGAAAGCAGCACCGCTCCCCATCTGCGCCGTGCCCGGGACTTCGACGAGGGCGGTCGCGGCCTCTTCCTCGTGGCCCAGCTCACTCAGCGCTGGGGCACCCGCTACACCGGAGACGGCAAGACGATCTGGGCGGAACAGACACTCCACCAGACTGGTTCCTGAGCGGTCCGCGCCGGAACCGCTGAGTCCGGGCACCGCAATGGTCGGCGGGAGCGCTTGCGACGTAACCGATCTCCGCATGTGGTCGGACTTCGTCCTCTTCGCTCACCCGCGCCGGCCGTAGCGCCGCTCCGGTCGGCCGACGCCCCCGTAGCGCAGCGAGACGTCGGCGGTGCCGGTGGTGTGGAAGTGCTCCAGATAGCGGCGGGCGCTGACTCGCGAGATGCCGGTGACGGCCGCCCACTCGGCGGCCGACAACGTTCTGTCGGCTTCGCGAAGAGCGTGCTCGACGAGGTCGGAGGTCTCCACGCTAAGCCCCTTTGGGAGCGTGGCACCGGCCCGGGGCAGGGGCTCGGCGGACAGCACCCGGTCGATGTCGGCCTGCCCGCGCACCACCGTCGTGAGAAGACGGCCACGTCGGGCGGCGTTCCGCTCCAGACGGGGTCGCAGATCTTCGTGGTCGAAGGGTTTGAGCAGGTAGTCGACCACACCGTGGCGGACGGCGCGGCGCATGGTGTCGGCCTCACGGGCGGCGCTGATGACCACGATGTCGCAGTCGTGTCCCGCGGTGCGCAATTTGGATGACGTCCAGACCGAAGAGGTCGGGCAGGTACGGGTCGCGGAGGACCAAGTCGGGAAGCAGCTGGTCGACCGCGGTGACGGCCTGCTCGCCGGTGCCCGCCGTGCCGACCACCCGGCAAGGCGGCACTCGGTCGACGAAGGTCTGGTGCAGCCGGGCCACCATGAAGTCGTCGTCGACGACCAGGATGTCGATCGCGTCGCTCATCGGGTTGCTCCCTTCGCCGCCGCTTCGGCGGGATGGGCCTCGGGTCGTTGGTCGCGTGCAGGCTCGTCGAGCGAGGCGGAGCGGCGGGCGTCGGTATGGACACGACCTGTTCCGCGCAGGCCGACATTCTCGGCGAGGCACGCTTGCTGCTGACCGAAAAGCGGCGGGCCGCCGGCGAGGCGGGGGGCTACCCGTAGGACCTGCTGCCCGCACGCGCCGCGCTTGAACTGGCGACCAGCAGCGGGGCGCGGGCGGTCGGGCTCCAGGACGAAGTGGGCACGCTGACGCTCGGGAAGCGCGCCGACATCGTCGCGGTCTCCCCGGATCCGGTCCGGGCCCGTCCCGGTGGCGACGCTGGTCTTCTACACCGGACCGGGGACGTGGACACCGTGCTCATCGACGGCGAGTTCCGTGAGCGCGCGGGCGCGCTCGTCGGCGTCGACACCGCCGAGATGGCTCGGCGGACCGCCCATTCCCTGGATGCCGTGCACTGGCGTTATGCCAGGCTGCCGGACGATGTGGTCGCGGGGGGCATGGCAAGGGGGTGTTCTGACGCGCCGCGGGCGCAGAGCCGCCGTCGGCTCTGCGCCCCTTGTCGTACGACGGACGTCACCTCGCCCGCGTCGGGTTGTTCACGCGACGCAGACGCCCTCCACAGCGACCTTCTGGAAGATGTGGGGGTATGAGAACGATCCGTCGGGATAGTGGGAGCGGGCCTTCTGAAACTCTTCAGTGGAGAAAGCCGCCCGGAGCTGCGCGACCGATTCCCAGACGGCGACGTTCACCAGTACCCGGCTTCCGGCGGTACCGCGGTGCAGCTGGGCGGATATGTATCCGGGCTGCTTCTGGAAGTACTGGGCATCCCACTTCCATGCCTCCACGACCTCGTCGACCTTTCCGTCGGGGGCCGTGAAGGTGTTGATCAGGACGATGGGGCCTTCCTCTCCCTGGAGCTGCTGTCGGTAGGGAATGGACTCGTCGAGATGGGCGAGCTGGATCATGTTCTCTGCTCCTCGTCACTTCCAGATCGGGGCGCCGTCGACCAGCTCGTTGTTCCCCAGTGCCTCGTACATGCGTGCCGAAGCCGGATGCAGCGGCAGCGGGGTTCGCGCCATGTCGGCGGGAACGAGCGGGTACGTGACCGGTGAGTGGTCGGCCGGCAGATGCGCGTACTGCGCCTCCAGGGCACGGCGCGTCATCACCATGCACCAGGTGGCCAGGGCGGCCACGTCGTCCTCCAGGTCCTCCCGGCACAGCACCGCGAAGTCGGAGAAGTCGAGCGTTCGCAGATCGTCGTGCAGTCCGGGAAGGTATCCGGCTTCCACCACGGCGTCCGGCCATCCCTGGGCCGCGAAGGAGCGCAGGACCTCGTCTCCCCAGGGCAGGTAGTTGACGGGTCGAACGCGGTCGATGCGCTGCCACGCGGGAGTCATCACTGCCTCGTGGATGAGGACGTTCGCCTCGCCCGCCGCGAAGCGGGCCACCGCCGGGAACGGTCGCTCGTCGTAGCGGAAGGTGAGCTTGTCGGGGTCGACGCCGGCCAGGCGCAGCGCCTTGTGAGCGGCGAAACCGATGAGGTTGACGCCGTCGTCCGGCGAGGTCGCCACCGTCAACTGGTCCGCAATGGCCCCGAGATCGGCCACCGTGTTCACCGGCAGGGCCGCGTCGACCGCGACGACCAGACGGTCGCGCTGGCCGACCACACCCAGCGAGGCGATCCCCTTCGCGTTCCCCGCGCGGTGCAGCATCCGCATCGCGGCGGTCGGAGTGGCGATGGCGATGTCGACCGCGCCGCCGCGCAGCGCCTCGATCTGGTCGAGGCCTCCACGGCCGGACCAGATGGCGAACCGGGAGCCCTCAGGTGCGCGATCGCCGATCTCCTGAGCGATCCAGCCGCACATCCGGTGGATGTTGGCCTGCCCCCAGTCCCCCCGGAAGTGGAGTGTGATCGGCCGTCCCAGAACAGGTGCTTCAGACACGGTCGGCCTGCGCAACCATCTCGGCCAGCTCCGCGGAGTTCTGGGTGAAGTCGATCTCGTGGATGGCGTCGAAGGGGAAGCCGATGCGTTCGAACTCCTCCTCGACGGCCTTGGCGCCGTCCGCCTCGTAGACAGAGACGATGAACCCGGTCTCGGTGTTCACGTACAGCTGCCGGAAGGACGCGTGCACCTGCTGGGCGACTTCCGGTGCGTTCCCCGCGATCTCTTCCACCGAGAGGCCCGGGGCCTGGTGAAGGCTCAGGTACAGAGGCATGGCAAGACTCCCTCGTCGTTGCTATGTATCACGATACAGAACACTGTCCCGTTCATTGGAACGTAATCGCAAGGGGTGCAGAGACTGGAAATCCCTGCGCTACTGTGCTCCGCGTGGATCAGAAACCGGGGACCAACAGCGAAGAGCCCAGTTCCGTCGACCGTCCGGCCGGCTTGATCGGGGCTGTCGACAACGTGTTGCGGCTCCTGCGCATGTTCGAGGACCACGAGATGATCCGGGTCAATCAGGTGGCTCGCGACATGGGGCTGTCGCGCTCGACGGTCCACCGCATGCTGGCCACGCTCAGCCATCATCACTTCGTGGCGCAGGACGAGTTCTCCCGCGCCTACAAGCCCGGGCCCGCGCTCGTCGATATCGGTCTGTCGGTCGTGGCGAACATGGACATCCGGGCGCTCGCCCACGGTGCGCTCGTTCGACTGCGCGATGAGACCGACGAGACCGTGCACCTCGCGACTCTCCGCGGGGCGGAGGTGCTCTACGTCGACAGCGTCGAGAGTAATCAGGTCGTACGCACCGGCAGTCGTACCGGCTGGACGCTGCCCGCCCACGCGACCGCGGCCGGGAAGGCCCTCCTCGCCGAGCTGAGTGAGGAGGAGTTCGTGGTCCGTTACCCCTCCGAGGGCCTGCAGGCCCCCTCGTCGCGTGCGCCCCAGACCCGCGACGAACTCCGTAAGCAGCTCACCGAGGTCCGGCGCCGCGGCTACGCGATCAACAACGCCGAGAGCGAGGCCGATGTGAGCGCGGTTGCCGTGGTCATCCGTGACAAGCGCGGGCGCGCCCGCGCGGCCATAGCCACCACGGCGCCCCAGTCCCGGGTCGACGACGAGTGGATCGCCGTCGCGGCGGCTGCCACCGCGCGCATCGCGCAGGAGCTCGGCGAGCGTATCGACTGACGTCCCTCGCGTCGACCGACGGCCGCCCCGGAGATTTCCGGGGCGGCCGTTGCCGTCTGTGCACCCTGTGTGACCTGTGCTTTTGGATCTCGCCGCGCCAGGGGTAGACCTTTCGGGCGGCCATATTTCCTGTCGCTCGACGCTTGCCATGCTGCCGATTTTGGTATCAGAATGGCGATCACTGTCCCGTATCGTGATACACCCTTATGAGAGGGGCTGCCATGAGCGAGCCCAATACCGAGACGGTGCTGCTGGAGGAGACGAGTCAGATCCCTCCGCCGAACCCCGACCGCGAACCACTCAAGGTCAACGTGTACCAGCGCATGGCTCAGGCCGCGGCGCAGCTGGTGCCGCTGTTCCCCTACGACCATGCCGGCGCCATCGTGCCGTGCGGCAACGTCCTCATCGGCGGCCCTGAGGCGGAGTACGGGCACTTCTTCCATTGGAACACCGTCAACGAAGTCGTCGTCGTCTACGGAGCCCACCAGTCCATGCTGGCGACCGGGCAGATCATGGCGACCCAGAACCTGCACGGCGTCAACTCCTACCTCCGTGACCAGAAGGAAGCGGGCGCCTACGCCGTCATCGTGGTCACCCAGCACCAGTCGGAGGAGGGCGACCAGTCCGAGGCGCTGATCGCCCGCTGTCAGAACTGCAAGGCGGAGATCGTGCGGCACGAGTACGACGCCACACCGTTCGGGCTGCCCGGCTACGACGCCGCCCGGTACGGCAGCGCCGACGACCCGGTCCACCAGTTCGCCACGACGGTCGGCTCGGCGACGTTCGCCGACATCCGCAACACCGACGAAGGGCGCACCTGCAAGGAGTGCGGCCACGTCAACACGCCGTTCCCGGGCGCACGGTGGGGCTGGGCCCGCCAGGTCGCCCAGACCACCGCGGTGAACGCCGCCTACCACTCGCTGCGGGAATCCGCGCAGCCCGCACTCGAGGAGGTCGGCCGATGACAAACCGACGACGGATGCTCCACGCGCTCAAGGTCGCTTCGGAGCTGGGCAGTTATGCCGACGCGGCTGTGCTTCCGGCGGACACGGACCCCCAACTCTACTTGTCGCACAACGAGTTGCCTCAGCCGTTCCATCTCATCTGCGAGAAGGACACCGTCCTGAGCCAGCTGTCCGGCAGCAGCGACGTGCATCTCCGGGACAGTTCGGTGAACCGGTTCCGGATGTCCATCGGCGATCACGTCTACATCCCCGCCGGCACCCCGCACCAGATCGTCCCCGTCGAGGCGGGAGCAGTGATCCGTTACATGGCGCTGCAGGCCGGGCGCCAGGGCGCGGTCTGGTACTGCCCGGAGTGCCGCACCGAGCTGCACCGCTACGAGTGGGAGCACGACAACGAGGTGTCGCCCTCACAGTTCTACGCCGCCGCGTGCGCGCGCTTCTCGGCCGACGAGGCCGTCCGTACCTGCGGTTCGTGCAAGGCCGTGCATCCGCAGATCGACCTCGCCGCGTTCGGCTGGTCGAGCCCGGTCCCTGCCTGAGGGCCCGTGCCGGCGGGCGCCGACGTGTGTGGGTCGCCGCAGGGGAGCGGCGCCCCCCGGACCCGCACTCCGCCCTCACCCTTCGGTTCCGTACAGAGAGAAGAGCCCCCTTGCCCACACCGACAACAGCCGCCGTGGCACGGGCCGGAGAGGACACGTTCCACTGGGAACATGTCGTGCTCGACGACCCCCGCGCCGACGAGGTCCTGGTGCGACTCGTCGCCACCGGGCTGTGCCACACCGACCTCTCCGTTCTCGCCGGGCGCCTGCCCACCCCGCTGCCTGCGGTCCTCGGTCACGAGGGAGCCGGTGTGGTGGAGGCCGTCGGCGCCGACGTCGTCGGCGTCAGCCCCGGAGACAAGGTCGTTCTCTCGTTCAACTCGTGTGGCCGGTGCGACAGTTGCCGAACCGGCGCACCGACGCGGTGCGGGACGTACTTCCCGCTGAACTTCGGCGCCGCACGGGCGGACGGGTCCACGCCCGTCCACACCGAGGACGGGATGCCGCTCGGCGGCCTGTTCTTCGGCCAGTCGTCCATGGCGCGGCACGCGCTCGTGTCGGCGCAGAGCGTCGTGCGCGTCGATGCCGCCGACGATGAGGAACTGGCTCTGCTCGCGCCGGTCGGCTGTGGCATCCAGACCGGAGCCGGCGCCGTCCTGAACCTGCTTCGGCCCGGCCCCGGTGAGACGGTCGCGGTGTTCGGCGCCGGCGCCGTCGGTCTGTCCGCCGTCATGGCCGCGCGGCTGAGCGGCGCCTGGGACATCGTCGTCGCCGATCTCGTCCCCTCCCGCCTCGCCCTGGCCACCGAACTGGGCGCCACCCACACCATCGACAGCGGCAGCGAGGACCTCGGCAAGCGCCTCGCCGAGATCTCCGGTGGTGCGGGAGTCGACTACGTCGTCGAGACGACCGGCGTACCGTCGCTCCTGGAGTTGGCGGCCACCGCCGTCAAGACATACGGAACCGTCGCCGTGATCGGCGCCCCGGCGGCCGGCAGCCGCGCCTCGTTCGACATCAACTCCCTCATCGACGGCCGTACGATCCGCGGAGTGGCCGAGGGCGCCAGCGACCGCATCACCTTCATCCCCGCGCTGGTCCGCCTCGCACGCCAAGGCAGGCTTCCGTACGAGAAGTTCGTGCGGTTCTACGCGCCGGAGGAGCTCGACAAAGCCGTGGCGGACGCCCGCTCCGGCCGCACGATCAAGCCGGTGATCCGCTTCGGCGACGTACCGAAGGGCGCGAGTTCATGACTCTCCCGTACGCACGCAATCTCGTCGACGGCGCATGGCGCGACGGCCATGCGATCGGCGAGTCACGCAATCCCGCGACCGGCCGGGTCATCGGTACGTTCGCCGACGCGGGCGAGGTGACCGCGCGGGCGGCGATCGACGCGGCGCGCCGGGCCTTCACGGACACCGGCTGGGCGCGCGACCGTCGGCTGCGGGCCCGGGCGCTGCTGGAGATGGCGGACCGGATGGACCAGCGCCGCGGCGAACTGGTGGCTCTGCTCTCCCGCGAGAACGGCAAGAAGCTCGCCGACGCCGCCATGGAGATCGACTCGACCATTCCCAAACTGCGCTACAACGCCGCGCTCGCCCTCACGGATACCGGCCGCGCGGCCGAACTCGCCCCCGGCTCCTACTCCATGACGCTCCATCAGCCCGTCGGCGTGGCGGCGGTGATCGTGCCGTGGAACTCCCCGGTGATCCTGGCCGTGCGCTCGTTCGCTCCGGCGCTCGCGGCCGGCTGCACCGTGGCCATGAAGATGCCCGCGCAGACCGCGCTCACCAACGGGCTGCTCTACGAGATCATCGCGGAGACCGCGTCGCTGCCACCCGGGGTGCTGAACGCCTTCACCGAGTCCGGGAACTCGGGTGCGCCGCTGCTGGTGTCGGACCCTGGCACGGACGTGATCAGCTACACCGGCTCCACCGCCGTCGGTCGGCTGATCATGGCGGAGGCCGCCCGCCACCTCAAGCCCTGCTCGCTCGAACTCGGCGGCAAGTCCCCGATGATCGTGTTCGACGACGCGGACCTCGATGCCGTGGTTCCCGTACTCACGGCGGCGGTCACCACCTTCGCCGGGCAGTTCTGCATGGCGGGAAGCCGCATCCTCGCCCAGGAGGGCATCGCGGACGAGCTCAGGGACCGCATGACGGCAGCGCTGAAGGAGGTCGTCGTCGGCGCCGGTGACGACCCGGACACCGGTATGGGACCCGTCATCGACCGCGAACAGGCCCGGCGTATCGACGCGTTGGTCGCCGACGCGGCGTCGTACGGGAAGATCCTGGTACGCGGCGGACTCGCCAGCGCGAAGGGCGCGGACGCGTTCCTGCGCCCGAGCCTTGTCGAGGTCGACGATGTGTCGGCGCCCCTCGTCCAGCGCGAAGTCTTCGGTCCAGTGGCCACCTTCGAGGTCTTCACGGACGAGGCAGAGGCGATCGCCCGCGCCAACGCGACGGAGTACGGCCTCGCGGCCTCGGTCTGGACGCGCGACGTGGACCGGCCGCTGCGGGTCGCCCGCGAGATCGACGCGGGAACCGTGTGGACCAACGGCTGGGGCGTCATCCGGGACCAGATGGAGGAGGGCGGCTTCAAACAGAGCGGGGTCGGGCGCCTGAACGGGCCCCGGGCGCTGGCGGAGTTCCAGGAGATCAAGCACGTGGTGCACAGTGTGTGACGAACGCACGCGTGCTTTCATGAATTACCGCGCACGCGAACCGGTCTTGATAAATAGGCCGGTCCGTGAGCACGAAAAGGGCTCCCAGGAATTTCCATAACGATTCCGCAGTGCTGTGCCTACACCTGTTTTAGGGTCGAGCCAGTGAACGACCATATCGTCATCAAGGGTGCTCGCCGGTACAACCTCCGTGGCATATTCGTAGAGTTGCCGAGGGGTGCACTCATCGTTGTCACCGGATTTTCCGGATCAGGGAAGTCAAGCCTGGCGTTTGCCATCGACCAGAAATCCTCCGGCAGAAGTCCACGGTCGACGGTGGGTACCCTCACCGAGGTCTACGACCAGGGGGACGAGCTCGGCTCCCGGTATCCGCACGTCCTGCGCGACGTCGGACTCGGCCATGTCAGCCTCGGGCAACCGGCCACCACCTTGTCCGGCCGCCGGGCACAGCGCGTCAGACTCGCGGCCGAACTGCGACGCCGCACCCGGGGGCACACGCTCTACGTGCTCGACGAGCCGACCACGGGCCTGCACTCCGGCGACGTCCGCAAACTGCCGGAGGGTGGCCGACGCGGCGACAGGGGGATCGCCCAGGGCGCGCCCGAAGACGTGGCGGCACGGCAGGACTCGTAGACCGGAGGTTCTCTGTGACAGTCTGGAGGTGAAGTGACGTGGGAGTGTCCGACACCGAAGGTAACGCGCAGGACGGGTTCCTCCTGACGGAGGACGACACCGACGCTCCCGCACCTCGCCTCACCTCCCCGGGCCCCGGCATCGACCAGGTGCGCGACTATCTGCGGATCATCGGCAGGGTCCGCCTTCTCACCGCCGAGCAGGAGGTTGAACTCGGGAAGGGCATCGAAGCCGGTCTGTACGCCGAACACAAGCTCGCGGAGGAGCCCGACCTCCCGCCGGAGTTCCGGCGCGAACTGCGGATTCTCGCCGAAGACGGGTGCCGGGCGAAGGGCCACCTCGTCGAGGCGAACCTCCGGCTGGTTGTCTCCATCGTCAAGCGGTGCACCGGTCGCGGAATGCTGTTCCTGGACCTGATCCAGGAGGGCAACACGGGCCTGATCAGAGCCGTCGAGAAGTTCGACTACGCAAAGGGCTTCAAGTTCTCAACCCACGCGACCTGGTGGATCCGTCAGTCCGTCACCCGGGCTCTGGCCGACCAGGGCCGGACCATCCGGATCCCGGTCCACATGGTGGAGGTCATCAACCGGGTGACGAAGGTACGGCGCGAGCTTATCCAGGAGCTCGGGATCGAACCGCTCCCCGAAGTGCTGGCCGAAAGGGCGAACGTACCGGTGGAGAAACTCGCCGCGATCGAGCGGTACAACAAGGAGCCGGCGTCCCTGCACACCCCCCTCGGTGACGACAGCTGCGCCGAGATCGGTGACGTCATCGAGGACGTGGACAGCGTCACCCCTTGGGAGACCGTCGTGTACTTCCAGCTGCGAGAAGCACTGAGCAGCGCCCTGGCCGATCTGACCGCCAGGGAGGCCGGGGTCCTCGTTCGCCATTACGGGCTCGACGGCACCCCTCCGCAGACCCTGGAGGAGATCGGCCAGGTGTTTGGAGTCACGCGCGAGCGCATCCGTCAGATCGAGGCCAAGACGATGTCCAAACTGCAGCATCCCTCGCGGCGCCATCGGTTGAGCGACTACCTCGACGCGATGTGAGGCACCGGCGGAGGAAGGGGCTCTTCCCGTTCAGCCGGAGAGAGCCTGGTCCGGTCGCTCGATCCTGGGCATGGCCAAGGCCAGCAGCATCCCGATACCGACGAGCACCGCGAGAACGAAGTACGCGTTGCGGTAGCCCTCGTCGAGGTAGAACGCGGTACCCCGCATGACCGTCGAGTGGCGGTCGAGGACGACGAACAGGATCTGGTAGGTGATCACGCCGGTCGCCTGGTAAAGCAGTGCGCCCAAGCCGTTGGCCGCGGCCTGTTCTTCTGCCGTGACCACGGAAACGATCATCGAGCCGACCGCGGCGACCATCATGCCGCCGCCGACGCCGATCAGGGTACCGGTGCCGATGATCTCTCCGGCGCTGCCGTGGAACAGCCCCGCAAGGACGAAGCCCGTCGCGAGAACCGCGGCGCTGGAGAACCACAGTGCGCGCACCCCGACTCGGCGCAGCAGCAGGCCCGCGGCCACGCCTGCCGCGGTGGTGATGACGCCGGCGGGGATACCCACGACAGCGGTGTGCGTCATCGTCCAGCCCAGTCCGTCGGACGCGTGCGGGATGGCGGGATACAACGCGAGGAAGGTCAGCACCACCGGGGACACGAAGAACACGCCCTGCACGAGCGACGGGCCGGCGAGCACGGCGGCAACCGAACGCCGCTTGAACATGCGTACGTTCACGACGGGGTGCTCAGCCCGCAGCTCGACGAGGATGAACAACACCAGCGCCAGCAGCCCGCCGCCGATGCAGCCGAGCGTGCGTAGGTCGCTCCATCCCCACGCGTCGCCCTTGCCGACCCCCCAGACGATGACGCCCACGCCCCCGCCGAGCAGCAGCCCGCCGAGCCAGTCGAACTTCGCTGTCGTCGCGGTGCGGGGCGTTTCGGGGACCAGCGCGACGCAGGCGGCCGCCAAAGCGGTCGATATGGTCAGAGCCCAGAGCGCGGACTGCCAGCCGTAGCGGTCCAGGAGTTGGCCGGCCAGAAGCGGGCTGAGAATGTGGGCGACGCCGATCGAACCGGTGATGGTGCCGTACGCGGCCGCGACGCGCTTCGGCGGGAAGAGGTCCCGTACCGACGCCATGACCAGGGCGACCACAGGGCCGTACAGGCCGGCGATGCTGCGTCCGACCAGCATGATCGGGTAGTTCGGCGCGAGCACCGTGATGGCGTCACCGGTGATCCCGGCGGTGGCCAGAATGAGCATGACGCGGCGTTTCCCGAAGATCTCGCCGCACCGCATCGCGAAGGGCACGGCTGCGATCGAGACCAGCACGAAGGTCTGGGTGAACCATTCGATGTTCGTGGTGTGGAAGTGCTGGGCGATTTGGGGTTGGGCGTTGCCGCTGAGCGAGCCCACGACGGCGAGCAGTTGAGCAGGCCAGATCAGCGCCAAGGTGATCAGCAGCGGTCTTCGGAGGACGCGTTCCGGCTTCTCGACAAGCTCGCGGGACGCGGCGGGCGGAGTCGTGTGAGACACAGTGCTAACTCCCAGGGGACGATGGGGATTCAGCCCGGTGCGGGCAGGGTGGCGCGGCAGTCGAGCGGTATGGACCTGGGGATCGGCCCGTGGTCGCTCGACTGCCGCTGAGCGGTGCGGGGGGTGGGTGGGCTTTCAGTCGGTCTGACGCGTCGAACCGACTATGTGGAGGGGACCGATGCCGCCTGGCGCAGTGCCGATTGGGCGGCTTGAACGGCGGTGGTCTGGGCGACCTGCCGGGCCCAGCCCCAAGTAACGACGGAGAACGGGTCGTTGACGAGCCCGCACTCCCGGCAGGTGCGGACCTCGTCGGTGTTGCGCAGCTCGGCGAAGCGGGCCGACCCGACGGTGGTGGGAAACTGGCGCACGTCATTGTGGGGTGCGGACGGCGGACTCGCGTCGTACTCGTGCCGCAGCAGTTCCGCATGGCATCCGGTGCACTTGGCGATCATGGCCTCGGTCTGGTCGCCCTTTTCTGCTTGGTGCTGGGTGACGACGAGGACGGCGGCGGCGTCGCTGTCGGTCTCGTCGGACAGACGGGAGTTGACACCGTGGAGGTTCTGGGTGGCGATGATCTGCCCCGGAGCCAGCGGCGAGTGGCGGGAGCCGTAGCAGACGACGACCTCGGAGACGGTGTTCCAGTGGAAGAACTGCCCGTAGGACTGTCCGGGCCCGCCGACCAGTACGTTGCCGCACGGCACGATCGCGCCGGCGTGATCGTACGGGAACAGCGGCGCGAGCTGCGAGGCGGCCTTGGCCATCTGCTCGTACACGTTCACCTTCAACGGCTCGACGTCGGGCTCGGGCGGTGCGATACGCCGCGTTGTCGAGAGGTCGGGGATGCTCATCACTTGGTCCTTCGTCCGATGACGGTGTCGTATGGCTGCATTCCGGTGAGGCTTCGCCCGTCCGAGCCGAACTCCAGCATCTGGCGCCACAACAGGCGTACCCGGAAGTCCGCCCACAGGGCCTGTACGGCTTCGACGCGCAGCAACACCTGTTGACCTTGCGCCTCGGGCGGTTTCACGTTGTTCAGCAAGGTGTCCTGCGCCTCGTGCCGGGACTTGCGCATGCTGACGTCGACGGCTCGGGCGATCTCCTCCGGGTCGGTGACCACGTATCCGCGGCCCTGCACCTGGATCGAGCGACTTTCGGTGCGCTCGTCGTATCCGCCCGGCGGGTCGTAGTGGACCGAATAGCTGACGCGCGGGTCGCGCCGGATGTGCGCGAGTTTTCGGGTGTAGACGAACGTGTGCATGTAGATGATCAGCCCGTCGGGCGCGAAGTGCATCGCCGCCGTGGACGGGTAGCCGTCGGCAGCGAGAGTCGCGAGCGTGCAGACGGGTTCGTTCTGTAGCAGTTCGCACACCGACTTCTCGACCTCTTCCAGCGTCGGCTCTTTGACGGCCATCCGGCTCCTTCGATGTCTGCTCGTGGTCCCGCGCATGTCGCACTGTCCGGAACAGTGGCCGTCAGGGTGACACCATGCTTGGTGTATCGGCAAGAGGTCGGCATGGGAATCTCGGCTGCGTTCCGGATGCTTGCCTGAGCGGAAAATCAACTGCTAGCGTTTCGTGGAACGGGTCAATGTTCCGTATCATGAAACATTTATGCTGGTGGTCCGAGCCGCGGGGTGCCGCCCGGGGTATGGGACGCGCTGAGGGCCGATCAGGAGCGAGCGCTCCTTGGCCACAAGAGGCACGGGTGTGCCCTTGCATGCCCTCGCCGAAGACAACCTCGCCGCGGCGAGTCCCGATCTGCTGCGCGCGATGGTCAAAACGTTCGCCGACACACTGGAGCTGACCCCACACATGTGCTTCGCCTGCACACCCCCTTCAAGAAACACCATGACCAGAACCGTCATCACCACCGACAACGCACCCTCCCTGCCCGCCCCGCTGTCCCAGGGCATCCGCAAGGGCCCCGTCCTGCAGGTCTCCGGGCAGCTCCCCTTCGACCCGGACACCGGCGAGGTCGTCGGCACCACGGTCGCCGAGCAGACCGCGCAGACCCTGCGCAACCTCACCGCCGTACTCAAGGCGGGCGGCGCGGGCCTGGAGGACGTCGTGATGCTCCGCGTGTACCTCACCGATCCCGCCCACCTGGCCGAGATGAACGAGGCGTACGCGGCGGCCGTCGGCGAGCCCTTCCCCGCCCGCACCACCGTCTACATGCAGCTTCCGCCGGGACTGCTCGTGGAGATCGATGCCCTGGCAGTGCTGGACGACTGACCAGGACGGACGGTCCTCTCACCGGGGCGTGCGCCGGGCTGAGGGTTTCGCCCGCAAAACCGCTCGACTCCCTGTGCGCACTGGCGGGACGACCGGCGCGGCCACGGACGTGCGCGCGGGCCTGTTGAACGCCGAAGTCCCGGCCCCCGCGGACACGGCCCGAACGGACCCCGTGCCACTGGTGGGTCGGTGGCATGACCGACTCGAAGCCGTAGGCCGCTGGGCAGCACCACGGCCCTGGGCATGCCCATCGGCTCGATGCTCGCCGGATGGATGGGCGACCGGTACGGCCGACGCCGCCCGCTGACGCTGTTCCTCACCCTGATCTCGGCCGCCATGCTGCTCGCGGCACTGGCCCCTAACCTCGGTGCCTTCGCCGTCGCCAGGATTCTCACCGGTGTCGGTGTGGGGGCGTTGGCACCGCTCGTCGGCGCGCTCGTCGCCGCTCACGCCCCCACTCGAAGGCGGGTCCTGTGCATCGCGGTCGTCATGGCCGCCGTAGGAGTAGGAGGCACGGTCTCGGCCCTGATGGGCAGGCTGCTGTTGCCGCAGACCCCGTTCCGGTGGATCTTCGCGGTGGGCGCGCTGCCCCTTCTGCTGGTGCCCGTCGTCCGGCGGGTGTTGTCCGCATCCGCGGAAGCGGGCCGGACGCCACGTGCCGAGCGCCCCCGACCTCTCGAACTCCTCGCGCCGGGACAGCGCCGGACCACGCTGGTCCTGTGGCTGGCCACCTTCATGTCCTTCGCTCTCATCTACAGCACCAGCACCTGGCTGCCGACAGTGCTGATGCGCTCCGGGTACGACCTCGACTCGGCGATGGAGTTCTTCATCGCGTTCACCGTCGGTGCCAATCGGCAGCATCGGCCTGTCCGTGCTCGGCGACAGGGGGCATCTGCGCGCCGTCACCATCGGCGGATTCCTGGTCGGAGCAGCAGCTCTCCTGGCCCTGAGCACCCATCAGCCGAGGCCGCTGCTCCTCCTGCTTTCCGCGGTGGCGGGAGTAGGCTCGATGGGCACACAGAGCCTCGTGGTTGCTTGCATGGCAGCGCACCATCCGCCCGCGCTGCACGGCACCGGGATGGGGTTCACGCTCGGGCTGGGCCGCGCGGGGGCCATCGTCGGCCCCTCGTATCTGGCATCCGCCGTCGCGCTGTTCACATCGCCGAGGGCCGGCTTCTACGCCTTCGCTGTCCCTGCTGGGCTCGGAGCGCTCGCCGTCCTCCTCCTTTCCCGCAGCCGTGACCATGCCACCGGGAGCGCCGTCACGCTGGCCGGCCTCGAGCCGCTCCGCGAAGTCACCTGACCCTGCTCGGTGTTGGTGAGGCGATCGGAGCGGCCGCAGCGCGACGGAGGTCCCGTCCGATCCTTGCGATCGGACGGGACCTCGTCCGCGGCCTGGGAGTCACACAGCGGTCGCCGTACCCTGCTCCAGAACCTGGACGCTGCACTGCGCGGGGCCCAGATTGCGGAACAGCTGCTGGTGCAGCTGCTGATGGACGGGTGCAAGTCCTGCCTGGTGGATGGGGATCGCGATGCGAGGGGCCACGGCACGCAGGTAGTCGATCGCCTCGCTCACCTTCATCCACGGCCCGCCGGTCGGCAGCAGCAGTACGTCCACCGGCTGCGGCGGGAGAGCGAAGGCGTCTCCGGGGTGGAGGAGCCGGCCGTCGACCAGGTAGCCGTTGTTGTGGGTGCAGGGCAGTTGGGGATGAATGACCGCGTGATCGCCGGCCAGCACCTGGATCGGCACTTCGGCGACGGTGACGGTGTCGTCCTTGCCGACGATCTCGTGCTGCAGACCGGCTTCCCGCAGCAGCGTGCTGCTGCCCGGGTCTGCGATCAGCCGGGCCGCGGGGTTCGCACCGAGCAGCGGTCCCAGGCGCTCGACGTCGACATGGTCAGGGTGCTCGTGCGTGATCAATACGGCTTCGAGGTCGCGTACGTCCTCGAAGCCGTTCGAGTAGGTGCCCGGATCGAACAGCAGCCGGGCGGTACTGCCGTTGCGCTGGATCTCGACCAGTACGCAGGCGTGTCCGAAATGTGTGATCTTCATCGGGTACTCCGGTGGGCAGGGGGAATCGTCGGCATTACAGCCACGCGGGCAGTGTCGGCAGGGCGGGTGGCGAGGCGGTCAGGCCGTTGCCGGTGGTGCGGCCGGTGAGCCAGCCAAGCAACTCCGCGGTGGATCCCTTCACGTCGGTCGTGGTGGCGAGGGGCTCGTTGGGCCTTGTCGTCAACGAGAGTCCGCCCGGCTCGGCACGGACGATCATGGCCGGGCAGTCATCGTGCCGGACCAGTGTGGCGACGACGTCCGGTAGCAGGGCTGTGGCCAGATCCTCGGGCAGTGCGGCGAACGTGATGCCGGTGCCCAGATCGACGAGATGGATCCACACCTCCCGGATCCGCAACCAGGGGATGAGGGCCGCATCCACGAGGCGTCCCTGGGCGGTGCGCACTGTACGGGTCCAGGCGGCGTCCGGCATCTCGTCGAGGGACTGCTGGAGCCGGACGGCGCTGTCGCGGACGTCCTTGAGGATCACCTGCGGGGCCCGGTGAGCGCCTTCCTCGATGTCACGCAGACGCCCCGCCGCGCCGTGGGGATACATGAGCGTCTCCACGCCCGTGGCGGCCCAGGTGACCAGGTTGTTGAGAGCGTCGGCGTTGCGTGCCAGGTGAGTGAGCAGGTGAGCAATGGTCCAGCCGGGCAGCGTGGACGGGGCGGTCACCCATGCCTCGTCGGCCCCGTCGATTTGGCCGCGCAGCACACTCGTCCCCTCGTCCAGCCACTTGAACAGAAGAGGACGAGAGGCGGCCTCACGCGTCATGGGGCTTCTCCTGGACGCAGTGGTTGCGGCACTCGCCGAGGCCTTCGATCCGGGTGGTGAGTACGGTGCCGTCGCCGAGGTACTCCTTGGGCGCACGGGCCTGGCCGACACCGCCGGGAGTGCCGGTGGCGATGACGTCCCCGGGCTCCAGCGTGATGATCGTCGACAGGTAGGACACCAGGGCCGCGGCCTCGAAGACCAGGTCGCCGGTGTCGGCCTGCTGCTTGGTCTCCCCGTCGACCTCGGTGGTGAGGGTGCGGGAGCCGGAGCCTGCCTCGTCGGAGGTCACCAGGACGGGTCCGAACGGTGTGGTGGCCTCGAAGTTCTTGCCCTGCAGCCACTCCTTGGTGCGGTACTGCCAGTCCCGGGCCGTGACGTCGTTGAGGACGGCGTATCCCGCGATGTGCCCGTCGGCCTGCTCCTCGGTGACGTTGCGGGCCCGCGCTCCGATGACGACCGCCATCTCGCCCTCCCAGTCCATGGCCTGCGACGCCGCCGGCAGCACGATGTCGTCGTAGGCGCCGATCAGGACGGCGGGGAACTTGGCGAAGAGCGTGGGGTACTGGGGCAGCTCTCGGCCCATCTCGAGGATGTGGGACCGGTAGTTGAGGCCCACGCAGAAGATCTTCTGAGGGCGAGGCACGACCGGCGCGTAGTCGAGCCCGTCCAGGGCGTGCCGGGCACCGTCGGCGGTCGCGGCCAGCTCACGCCAGCCGTCCTCGGCGAGCAGCGCGCCGACGTCCGGGTGACCGGTCTCGACCGCTTCCGTCTCGTCGATACGGACGGCGGCCGTGCCGGTGCCGGTGCGGATGGTGGCGAGCTTCATGAGCACTCCCTGCGGGCGAGGTTGAGACGTTCGAAGATGGGGGCGTCGCTGAACCGGAAGAGGTCCAGGTCGGTGCGGGCCTCGATGGCGACCTCGCACCACGACGGCACGGCGATGATGTCGCCGCGTACGACGTCGGTGCGCTTTCCGTCGAGGGTGATGGCGCCGGACCCGTCGAAGACCTGCCACACGCTCGACCCGGTCTCGCGGACGGCCGCGGTGCGGTGCCCGGCGGCGACGCGGTGCATCTCGGTGCGCAGTGTGGTCAGTGCGTCGGCCCCCGTGGTGGGGTTGCTGAAGCGCACGGCGGCATGGCCGGGTTCCGCCAGGACCGAGGGGTGTCCTTCGGCGGCGACTTCGAGCTGAGCCGTCAGCGCCGCGTCGGTGTGTTCCCAACGATAGGCGGCCAATGGTGAGTTGGGCGTGTCCTTCGCCATCGCGGAGAGCGGACGCAGGCCCGGGTGCCCCCACACGCGCTCGGAGCGGGAACGGCGCGGGGTCGACCGATCGGTCACCCCGTCCTCGCCGAACTCGAAGAAACCGGTGTCGGTGCCGGACACGAACGGGATGTCCAGACCGTCCAGCCAGGCCATCGGCTGAGGGTGCGGATTGTGGTGCCCGTGGAACTGCCATCCCGGCGTGAGCAGAAGATCGCCCCTGCGCATGGCCACGGGATCACCGTCGACGACCGTCCACACACCTTCGCCCTCGAGGACGAACCGGAACGCGTTCTGACTGTGCCGGTGGGCCGGCGCGACCTCGTTCGGGCCGAGGTACTGGATGGCCGCCCACAGAGTGGGAGTCGCGTACGGGAGCCCGGGCAGGCCCGGGTTGGACACGGCGATGGCGCGCCGCTCCCCGCCGCGTCCCACGGGGATGAGATCGCCCGCGCGGGCGGCCACCGGGTACAGGTCGTCCCAATGCCAGATGTGCGCGGTGGCCTGCGGCGCAGGCGTCATCGGCATGAGGTCCTCGCGCTCGGTCCACAGCGGGATCAGCCCGAGCCGGTTGAAGTCCTCGTACAACTGCTTCTCCGCGGCGGAGACTTCGGCCTGTCCGGCAGACGCCGCGGGTGCCTGCGCTTCGGTCACGAGAAGGTCCTTTTCGAGAGGCGTCCCAGATAGTTCCAGCCGGCGCCGAGCTGAGTGGGATTCCAGATCTGCTCGCGCTTGAAGGCCGCCTCCTCGTCGTCGGACCACACCTTCGGCCCACCGGCGGCCATGGCCATGAGCTGCGTACGACACGCCCGCTCCAGCAGGACGGCGTACATCACGGCGGTCCCGGCGTCGGGGCCGACCGTGACGGCGCCGTGCTGCGGCATGAGGCACGCGGGCGCGTCGCCGAGCGCGTCGGCGAGCGCCTTGCCGAGTTCCGCGGTGGCGATGAGCGCGCCGGTCCTGGTGAAGCGCGGCACCTGCGGGTCGCAGAACACGGTGCCGTCGTGGGAGATGGGCCGCAGCGGTACGTCGAGCGAGGCGAAGGCGCTCAGGGCTGGTGCGTGCAGGTGCACGACACAGCCGACCTCCGGGCGCCGCGCCATGATCTCGGTGTGGATCGGGTACTCGATGTGCCGCTTGCCCTCTCCGTGGAGGACCTCGCCCGCGCGGCTGACCAGCAGCACCCGCTCGGCGCCGATCTCCTCGAACCCCCAGCCGGAGGCCTTCATCCAGACGCCGTCGCTCTCCGGGTCGCGAACGGCGGCGTGTCCCCACACCATGTCGGTCAGGCCGGCGGCGGCCAGGGCGCGGCTGGCCCGTACGGTCTCGTCGATCTCTTCTTTCATCACGGTCCTCGTAGGTCGGGTCAGGCGGCGAACGCCTGGTACAGCCAGTCCAGGTCGGTGTAGTCGTCGGCGCTGCGGCGTCCGAAGACGCGGTCGCGCAAGGCCGAGATCGTGGAGCCGTTCTCGGCGTGCCAGACCTGGCCCCAGCCGCGGGCGACGCGCTGCACGAGCGCGGTGCGGGGGATCCGTTCCGCCTGGTAGGCGGCGAAGGCCTCATCGATGTCGCCGCTGTGCTTGGTCAGCTGCCGGGCCAGGCATTCGGCGTCCTCGATGGCCTGGCAGGCCCCCTGGGCCAGGTACTGGAACATGGGGTGTGCGGCGTCGCCGAGCAGGGTGATGCGCCCGCGGGTCCAGTTGTCCAGGGGCTCTCGGTCGTACATCGGCCAGCGCCTGGACGTGTTGAACATCTTCACTGATGCGCGGACCTGCTCGCATGACGTGGCGAAGGCCTGCTCGAGTTCGTCCGGCCCGCCCCACTGGTCGGTGTGTTCGATCTCCGGCGTGTACTGGGAGCTGCGGAAGACGGCGACCTGGTTGTAGAGCTCGCCGCGCCGGATCGGGTACTGGACCAGGTGCCTGTTGGGGCCGATCCAGATGATCTCGTCGTCCTGCTCGACGGGCAAGGCGATCTGGTTCATGGGCAGCGCACCGCGGTAGGCGACGTACGCGTCCGTGATGGGACGGTCGTCGGAGAGGAGCTGCCGGGTGCGGGACTTCAGGCCGTCGGCGCCGATCAGGGCGTCGGTGCGGTAGCTCTCACCGTCGGAGAAGTGGACGACGGCGGTGGTGGTGTGGTCCTCGATGTCGACGACCTGGCGGTTGTTCTCCAGGGTGACCTTGGGGTGCTCGCGGCAGGCGGCAAGCAGGACGTCGAGCAGGTCGCCGCGGTGCAGCACGCTGTACGACTGCCCGTAGCGCTCGCGGAAGGCGGCACCGAAGTCGATCGTCGTCAGGTGCTTGCCGGTGTCGGCGTGCATGAACACCAGATTGCGCGGGCGTACGGCCACCTCGTCGATGGCGTCGAGGACGCCGAGGGAGTCGAGGATCCGCATGGCGTTCGGGGCGAGCTGGATGCCCGCGCCGATCTCGGCGAACTCAGGTGCCTGCTCGACGATATGAACTTCGAAGCCGGCCTGCGCGAGGGCCAGGCCGGTGGCCATGCCACCTATGCCGCCTCCGATGATGAGCAGTGGGACGTGTCGCACGGTCACTCCTTGTTCCAGTTGGCGACGAGTGGGGTGTCCACTCCGATGGGGCCGGTTCCGTACGCGCCGCCGGGGCTCTCCAGCGGGGCGTCCTTCCCGGGCAGGGTCACCGAGAAGAACTCGGCGTTGTCCTGGGCCCAGGTGGGGTCGGCCTTCTTGGGCGTGGCGATGGCGTCGACCGGGCACTCGGGCAGGCAGGCCCCGCAGTCGATGCATTCGGTGGGATTGATGTAGCGCTTGGTGAGTCCCTCGTAGATGCTGTCCACGGGGCACACGTCGACGCAGGAGCCGTCGAGTTCGTTGATGCACTTGTCGTTGATCACGTAACCCATGAGGCGTCCTCCTTCAGGGGGTCGGGATCGGTGGGCGTTCGCTTGAGTGGCCGGGGAAGAGGTCCTCGTCGGGCCGCAGGCGTACGGCGATGTTGTTGACCGCGGTGGCGGCCTCGCCGAAGCCCACGACCATCAGCCGGACCTTGCCTGGGTAGGTGGTGATGTCACCGGCGGCGTAGACGCGGTCCACACCGGTGCGCATGTCGGTGTCCACCTGGATCTGCTGCTTGTCGAGCGTGAGTCCCCACGTGGTGAGGGGGCCGAGCGAGGCGATGTGGCCCAGGGCGGGGATCAGGACGTCCGCCTCGACCGTCTCCAGCCCCTGGGTTCCGCAGTCGCGTACGGTCACGGCCTTGAGCGACTCGGCACCGTGTACGTCGGCGATCTCGCTGTTGGTGAGGACCCGCACCGGGGAGTCCATGAGTCGGCTCACCGAATGCTCGTGGGCGCGGAACCTGACCCGGCGGTGCACGAGTGTCACCTGACGCGCGTGCGGGGCAAGGGCGTTGGCCCAGTCGACGGCACTGTCGCCGCCGCCGACGATCACAACCTGGCGCTCGGCGTATTCGTGGGGAGGAGCGACCAGGTGGTGGACGCCGTCGCCGGTGAACCCGTCCAGGGCGGGCAGGGGTCGCGGGGTGAAGCGGCCGATGCCGGCGGTGATCAGCACAGCACCCGCGCGGATGACGCGTCCCGCGTCGGTGGTGACGGTGACCGCGTCCGCGTCGTCCCGGCGCAGGTCTACGGCGCCTTCCCCGAGCACGACGGACGGTGCGGCGCTCTCAGCCTGTCGAGTCAGCCGGTCGACCAGTTCACGACCGGTGACGGCCGGGAACCCGGCGACGTCGAAGATCTCCTTGTCCGGGTAGAGGGCGGCCACCTGGCCGCCGAGGTGGGGCAGGCTGTCCAGGAGGGTCACTTCGAGCCCCCTCATCCCCGCGTAATAGCAGGCGAAGAGACCGGCGGGGCCGGCGCCCACGACGAGGAGTTCGGTCTCGCACGAGGCAGGCGGCCCCGGCCGCTGGACGGAATCGGACATCATCGGCTCCCCAGAGATACGTCGGCGACGGCTTCGTCGGCGACGAGTTCGGCGTAGGCACGGGCGGCCCCCGGATGCAGCGGAAGCGGGGTGCGTGCCACTGCGGCGGCTTCGGCAGGACAGCAGCCCCGGGCCAGGTATCGGGCAGTCAGGCGGGCGAGTCCCTCGTCCAGGTCCGCGCGGCACAGCACCGCGAAGTCGGAGCAGTCGAGTGCGGGCAAGTCGTCTATCAGCGGGGGGAGTTGACCCGCTCGCGCGATTCGGGGGAGCCAGCCCTGCGCGGCGAAGCCGTGCAGCACCCGATCGCCCCAGGGCAGGTACCTCACCTGCCGCTCGGCCACGACTGCCCGCCAATCGGGCGTGGCCATCGGGTCGTGGATCACGACGTCTGCCGCGCCTGAGGCGTAGCGGGCGGCAGGATGCTCGTCGTAGACGAAGTCCACGTCACCGCCACCCACCCCGGCCATGCGCAACGCTCTGTGCACGGCGAATCCCACGAGGCTGACGCCGTCGTCGGCGCACGTCGCGACGGTGATGCGAGCAGAGTGCGTCGCGAGATCGGCGACGGCGTCGAGCCCCAGAGTGGCGTCGGCCGCGACGACAAGACTGCCGCGGCGTGGGATCACCCCCAGAGCGAACAAGCCCTTGAGGTCCCCGAAACGATAGAGGAGGCGCAGCGCCGCAGCCGGCGTGACGACGGCGATATCTGCTTCCCCGGTGAAGAGTGCGGCGGTCTCGTCCAGACCTCCGCGCCCCGCCCGGATCGTGTACCGCACGTCTTTCGACACGAGCCGGCGCAGCCCCTGATCGAACAGACCACGGATCTGGTGCAAGTCGCCCCAGCCCTCCGGCCGCTCGAGCTCGCCGGTCATGAGGGAGTCCTGCGAACAGGCCTGGGCAGGTCCGGACGGAGAAGAAGCGGTGGTGATGACGCAGTGGGCAAGTCCAGACGCTGAAACATAGCGGCTCCTCCAGAACATCAGCGATGACGCATCATGCGGAACAGTGTTTCGGAGAGTGGCCCTTTTTGGAAGCCTGAGCAAGGCTGGAAAATCCTGGGATAACGTGCTCTGCGTGGCTGGAGAAAACGACGCCCTTGACGAGTCGGCTCAGGTGGAGCCCTCCTCGGGGCTCATCGGGGCTGTCGTCAACGTGCTGCACGTGCTGCGCATGTTCGAAGATCACGAAGTGATCCGCGTCAACCAGGTGGCACGCGACCTGGGCATGTCGCGTTCCACGGTTCACCGGATGCTGGCGACTCTCGGGCACCACCAGTTCGTGGAGCGGGACCCCGAGTCCCGTGGCTACCGGCCCGGGCCGGCCTTGGTCGACATCGGTCTATCCGTCGTCGTGAACATCGACATCCGCGCGATCTCCCGAGAGGCGCTGGTGCGACTGCGGGACGAGACGGGGGAGACGGCTCACCTCGCCACCTTGCGAGGGGCCGACGTGGTGTACCTGGACAGCGTCGAGGGCACGCGGGCCGTGCGTACGAGAAGCGGCGTCGGCTGGATCCTCCCCGCGCACGCGACGGCGATCGGCAAGGTCCTGCTCGCCGAGCTGCCGGAGGCGGACCTGGCAGCGCTCTACCCGACCGGCGACCTCGAGGCGCTCACCCCGCGGACATTCGACACGCTCGAGGTGCTCCGTCCCGAGCTGGCGGCGATCCGGCAGCGCGGTTATGCGACCAGTGACGGCGAGAGCGAGGCCGACGTCTATGGGGTGGGCGCGGTTGTGCGGGACAGGCATGGCCGTGCCCGTGCCGCGATCGCGGTGTCGGCGCCCCGCTCCCGCGTGGACGAGGCGTGGGTCGAGATGGCTACGGCGTCCGTGATGCGCATCTCCGGGGAACTGCGCGAGCGCATCGGCTGACGCGCCACCGACACGGGCGGACGACCGGGCGTGACTGTCGCCCCTCGGAGGGCTCCCGACCTCTTCCGTGGAGAGGGGAGCGGAAGCTGCGACCGCTTCCCGAGTCGGGAAACCCGAACGCCTTCGACGGAATCAGCTGACCCCGTCTCCGATCGCGGGGCCGAGGCGCCTCCGTGCTCCGCAGCCGGCGCTGACGCAGACCGACTCGACTTTCCCCAGTCCGAACGGCACACCAGAGAAGGCCCGGCAAATGGCTGTCACGACCCCCACTTCCACCATTGCGTCTCCGAGGCTGAGTAGACGGCAGACGAACATCGTCTTCGTCACCATCCTGCTAGGCGTGCTCCTCGCGGCGATCGACCAGACGATCGTGTCCACGGCGCTGCCGACGATCGTCGCCGACCTCGGCGGTACGGGTCACATGGCGTGGGTGGTCAGCGCGTACATGCTGGCCGAAGCGGTATCGACAGTTCTGGTGGGCAAGTTCGGCGACCTGTTCGGACGGAAGCGGGTCTTCCAGGCGAGCGCGGTCGTCTTCGTGGCGGGATCGGTGATTGCCGGAGCCGCCAACAGCATGGTGATGCTGATTGCCGCCCGCGCTGTCCAGGGCATCGGCGGTGGCGGGTTGATGGTCACAGCGATGGCCCTGATCGCGGACGTGATCCCGCTCCGCGAACGCGGTAGGTATCAAGGAGCGCTCGGCGCCGTCTTCGGCGTCACCACGGTCGTGGGACCGACACTCGGCGGCCTGCTCACGGACCACGTCAGCTGGCGCTGGTGCTTCTACGTCAATGTGCCCGTCGCCGTCGTCATGGTGACGATGGCGGCCCGACCATCCCGGCCGTGCGGGCCGCGACGCGACCCGTCATCGACTACGTCGGCATCGCCCTGGTCGCTCTCGGCACGTGCGGTCTGGTCCTCGCACTGGAATGGGGCGGCACCGAGTACGCCTGGAGTTCGGCGACCATCCTCGGGCTGATAGCGGCATCGCTCGTCCTGCTCGCGGCCTTCGTGTTCGTCGAGACCCGGGCCAAGGAGCCCATGCTGCCGATGGGCCTCTTCCGCAGTCCTGTCTTCCTCGTCTGTTCCGTGCTCAGTTTCATCGTCGGCTTCGCGATGCTGGGCGCGATGACCTATTTGCCCACCTACCTTCAGTATGTGGACGGGGTCTCCGCGACCGCGTCCGGTGTACGCACCCTGCCCATGGTCGTCGGACTGCTGGGCACGTCGATCCTCTCCGGCACTGTCGTCAGCCGTACGGGCCGATACAAAAGGTGTTCCCCCTCGCCGGCACGGCTGTCATGGCGCTCGCCCTGTTCCTGATGTCGACGATATGGGCGGGACACCGGTGTCCCGTTGGAATCCCTCTACATGTTCGTTCTGGGACTCGGTATCGGCCTGTGCATGCAGGTGTTGACGATCGTCGTGCAGAACACCGTCCCGTACGCCCAACTGGGTACCGCCACCTCGGGTGTCACGTTCTTCCGGACCCTGGGCAGCACCTTCGGCGCGGCCGTCTTCGGCACCCTCTACAACAGCGATCTCGGACCCACTCTGAAAGAGGCCCTGGCCGCCGTCCCCGGAGTGCCGGCCGAGGCGGTGCAGAGTCCGGCAGGCGTCAAGGCGCTGCGTGCCGCGCAGGCCGCTCCGATCATCGACGCCTACGCGGATGCCATCAACCACGTCTTCCTTTGGGTCGTCCCCGTCGCGCTCGTCGGCTTCGCCGCCGCCTGGTTCCTCAAGGAGATGCCTTTGCGTGACAGCGCCCGCGCCGGGGCCACCGACCTGGGGGAGGGCTTCGCGGCCCCGGACTCAGCCGACCGCGTCGCCCAGCTGGAACGCTCTGTCGCCGCCGTGATGAGGAAACCGCGGCGCGAGGACGACGGCACTCCCCAGCGGATCCTCGCCGACTCCGGCAGCCGGCTGACGCCCGGACAGGCCTGGGTCCTGGGGCAGACGTACGTACGTTCCCGTATCTGGGGAGGGGGAGCGACGATCCACGCGATAGCCCGTGCCCACCGGGTGCCCGGCGACGTCGTCGAACCCGTCTTCTCCGGCGTCGCGCGTGCCGGATACGTTCAGATCGACGACGGCCGTGTCCAGCTCACCCCGGCCGGCGAAGGCGAACTCCAGCTCCTCCGAGCGGCGTGGCGCCGCTGGCTCGACACCCGGCTGGACGACTGGTCGGTCACCGACCCGGACGACCGTGCCTTCCTGGAACAGGCCCTGGACAACATAGCCACCCGGCTGCTCGACGAAGAACAGACCCGCTGGGGGCGCTCGGGCGTCTGACCGGCAGACAGAACACCAAGGTGAGGGCGTCGGGTGGCTTCGATCCACCCGACGCCCTGCCCTCTGTCCGCTGCCTATTCGAGATTGCGTGCGGTCTGCAGCAGCAGTGCGAGCAGCTGTGCCGGTGCTTCGGTGGGGAGACCGGCGAATGCCGCCTCGTTGATGCCTCGCGCGAGCTCTTCCACCTGTGGCATGAGTTCCTCGGCCCGAGGAGTGAGCCGAATGATCGCTCGGCGGCGGTCCTCCTCGTCCTGAACCCGGGTGATCAACCCGTCGCGTTCCATCCGGCGCAGGGTGAGGGCCATCGTCGGCTGCTGGATCGCCGAGACCTTCGTGAGCTCACCCTGTGTCGCCCCGCCGACGGCGGACAGCGTAAAAAGCGCGGGAAGGTATGCCGGGGTGAGCCCGAGGGGGCGGAGCACTTCGGCCATTCGACGCTCGAACAACCGAGCGCACCAGTTGACCGTGAATCCGGCAGATTCGAAGCGATTGAAGTCCATCTGCCTCTTTTCAACGGTGTGCGCTCACTGGCGCCCCCGTGCCACCGCCCGCCATTCGTACAGTTCACGGTGCACCTGCCGGTGGGCGCTCGAATCCTGCTTCAGCCTGTGCTGGATCATAGACGTAAGGCCCGCCGGACCGCAGAGATACCATACGGTGCCTTCAGGCCTGCTGGCCGCGAGACGGTCGACAGCGCCCTCGTCGAGCCTTCCGCCCAGCGCGCTGAACGCCGGAGTGAGTGTCAGCCACGGCAGCTTGCGGGCGTACTTGGACAGGTCTTCCCAGCACGGCACATCGCAGGCATCCCGTGCCGCGACGACGAGTTCGACCTTCCCGTGCGACGGCTGGTCCGCGTCCGACGCGCGCTGCGCCGTCCGCAGGACCGACAGGAACGGCGTGATGCCGGCTCCTCCCGCGATCCAGACCTGGTGCTGAGGGGCGTCGGCTCCCGCCGATGGCGTGAACGCTCCGAGCGGGCCCTCCACGCGCACCTGATCGGTGACCGACAGGCCGGTCTGGGCCGCGCCCGTCCAGTTCCCGGACGGGCGGATCAGGACGCTGATCCGGCCGTCTCCTTCCGCGCTCGTCAACGTGAAGGGGTGAGTTTCCCGCGCCCCGGCGGCGGTTGCCGTCAGGAACACGAACTGACCTGGCCGCTGCGGGGCGATCCGCCGTGCCCCTTCCGGCTGCATGACGACCTCGAGCCCACGCTCTCGTTGGACAGTCTCGACGATGGCGTAGCGGACCCCGCCACGGGCTTTGTCCACCACGCGGACGATCAGGCTCGCGATACCCAGGAGGGCGAAGAAGCCGAGCACTCCCCCCAGCGGGCCGGTCAAGGAGAACCACAGGCTCGCAGCGCTGAGCATGTGCGCCGTCAACACGAGAAAAGCGAGTCCCGTGGCCATGTGAACCCGCTGCCACTTGTCGTAGGGCACCTTGGTGTTCATCGCGAGGGCGATCGACCCGACGAGAAGCAGAGTCCCCGCGGCCCCGAGCGGAAGCGCCATGCTGAGGTCGTCCAGGATGCTCGTCCTGCGGTCGACGGTCGACGCGATGGGGATGAGCACCAGATGCAGCCCCAGCACTCCGACGATGATCGTCCCGATCAGACGGTGGGCGACGTAGACCCGATCGAGCGGCCCGAACAGCCTCTCCAGCACCGGCTGTCGGGTCGCGAGCAGCAGATTCGTCGCCATCATCGCGTACGCGAGTGTGCCTGGGAGGACGGCCAGGCTGGTCAGCCATCCCGATGTGGGGCCGAGGCGCAGCACGCTCGCCGTCAAGCCGATGAATACGCAGCCGAGAATCCAGATGCCCCAGCGTGGCCTTCGAAACATACATAGCATGCTATATGAATCGCCATGCCCTGTCGACGGGAGCGAGGTGACCTCGGGTCGCACGCACCCCTCAATGATAAGGCACCTTATATTTTGATGTAGAATTAGAAGGCACCTTACATCGAGGGAACGAGGGCTCGCTTCTTATGTCCACACCCACGACCGCCGAACCGCGCCACGCACACCATCCCCCCGTGGTGGATGCCGCACCTGCGGAGCCAGGTGCCACCGGAGTGAAGGGTGTCCTGCTCCCGGTCGCGATTGTGCTGGCCATCGGCGCCATCTTCGTCACTGTGTTCCTGTCCGCCTTTCATGCCCCGAAGCCGCACGACCTGCCGGTCGCGGTTGTCGGCACCACCGCACAGGTGGAGCGGATCGACGAAGGCCTGGAGCGCGGACTGCCCGGCGGGTTCGAGGTGAAGCGCTACGCCGACGGGAGCTCGGCTCGGCGGGCGGTCGAGGACCGAAAGGTCTACGCCGCCTACCTGGTGGGCGAGGGCAAGTCCTCGGAGCTGCTGTACGCCGGAGCCAACGGCCCGTCCGTGACGTCCACCGTGACCGGCGCGTTCTCCGCGGTCGCCCAGGCGAGCGGGGACCAGCTCGGTTAGCGTGACATCGTCCCGGCTTCGGCCGGTGACACTCGAGGGATGTCGGTCTTCTACGCCGGATTCGGCGTCGTTCTGGCCGGCTTCCTCTTCGGAATGATGACGTACCAGATGGCGCCGCGCCTGCAGTACCGCTTGCGGATGGCCAGCCTGGCCGCGTTCAGCCTCCTTGGGGGCGTCATCGTGGCGCTGATCACCGGCAGTCTCGGTTTCGCCGCGCTGCCCGGTTCCTTCCTGGGGATCGCGGGGGTCACCGCGCTGATGGCAGCGGCCGTCGGCGGCGCGACCATGGTGTTCATGCGCCTGGTCGGCCGAGCCGGTATGTCTCTGGCCTCGGTGGTCCTGCTGACCTTCGGCAACAGCACCAGTGGCGGCACGATGCCCACCGCCTATCTGCCGGACTGGCTGCATCCACTGTCCGAGATCCTCCCGGTGGGAGTCGGCGTGCGCGCCCTGCAGGGCCTGTCTCACTTCAACAACGACGGCCTGGTGATCGGCGTCGTCGTTCTGACGGCGTGGACCCTGGCCGCCGCCGCGACGCTCTACTGGCGCGACTCGCACGCCCCGCGCCGCCGCGCGGTCGCCGGCTGAAGCCCTGTTCGTCGCCGGGAGACCTGCCGGTCCGGTTCGTATGGGGTGGCCGGCCCGGTGGCTGCGCCCTCCGTGGGGACGGGTGGGGCGCTGCTGCAAGGCCCGGGACCACGATTGCCGTGGTCCCGGGCCTTGCCGTTGACAGCGCACTCCAGGTCGGCCTCGGCCCGGTGTCTCCGCGCAAACAGTAAGGTGCCTTCTCGTAGACTGTGGTCGTGAAGGACGACGCGTTTCCTACCACCAACTACCTCGCCTGGCAGTTTGCGCAAATCATCGCCGGACGATTCGAGCGGGCCCTGCGTGACGAGGACCTCACCCTGGCTCAGCACAACGCCTTGCTCCACACCGTGCGGACGCCGGGACTCTCCGCCGCGGACATCGCGCGCCGGTCCGACATCACGGCCCAGTCGATGGGGGCCGCGGCGAACCAGCTCATTCAGCGAGGGCTGCTGCGTCGTGAGCCGCACCCGACCAGCCGCCGCAGCATGTGTCTGTTCGCCACCGACGAGGGGCGCGCCGCGGCCGCCCGTGCGGCGGCGATTTCCCGGCGCATCGAATCGGAGACGACCGCGCCGCTCTCGCCCGACGACAGCAGCACCATTCATCGTCTGCTGTACCGCCTGATCGAGGAACTGAACCCCGACGCCCTCGCCTAGAGTTCCGAGAGACCGGTCCGCGGAGCCGCCGGAGGTACCGGGCCCCGCCCCGCGCCGCCGGTCGGGCAGGGGACCGCGCTTTCGGCCGTGACGCCGACGGTGAGTCGGCCGACGCGGTCCACGATCAGCTCGACGGCGTCGCCGTCCTGGATCGGGGCGACGCCGGCCGGTGTGCCGGTGGTGATCACGTCGCCGGGTTTCAGCACGGTGACCGTCGAGACGTAGGCGAGGAAGTGGGCGGCCGACCAGATGAGGTCACGGGTGTTGGCCTTCTGCCGTGGCGCGCCGTTGACGGTCAGCTCCAGGCCGACGTCGTCGGGCGAGCCGAGTTCGTCCGGAGTGACGAGCCAGGGCCCCATCGGCGTGAAGGTGTCGAAGGACTTCCGTGTGGACCGGTCCTCGCCGCCCCGCATGGTGATGTCCATCAGGCCCGTGTAGCCGAAGACGTGGTCCAAGGCCTCCTCGGGGGTTACATGAGTGGCACGGCGGCCGACGACGAGGGCGAACTCGGCCTCGTGGTCGAAGCGACGGTCGCAGTACGGCAGGCGGACCGTGCCGCCCGGATCGAGGAGCGAGGACGGGGACTTGAGGCAGAAGCCGAGCGCGCTGATGTGGAAGGCCTTGCTCATCTCGGTTTGGTGATCGCGGTAGTTGACAGGAGCGGCCACGATCTTCGTGGGATCGGGTATGGGGGAGCGCAGCCGTACCTCGTCCAACGGCAGTCCCGCCGACGGGCCGGCCCCGGCGGCCAGTTCCTCCAGCAGCGGACGGATGTGGGCGAAGTGCGCGACCATGCGGCGGGCGAGGCTGCCGGGACCCGGGGCAAGGCGGGCGGTGAGGCGGTCGGTGATGTCCAGGACACGACCGTCCCGTACGAGACCGATACGGTCGTCGTCGAAGCAGGCGATGCGCATGCGGGCTCTCCAGATGTGAGCTTCAGCGGGCCGGAGTGATCTCGACGGAGTCGGTGGCTGCTTCCTCGCGATACAGGGAAAGAGCCTCCAGAACGGGGGCGTCGCTGACCGTGAACAGGTCGAGCGACTCCTCCGCGACGACGGTCACCGACGTCCAGGAAGGGACGGCGATCAGGTCACCGGGGGCGATGTCGTACCGGGTTCCGTCGAGGACCACGAAACCGGCACCATGGAAGACGGCGGTGAGTGAGGAGCCCGTGCACCGCAGGGCCGGAGCCGAGTGGCCGGGCATGTAGCGGTGCATCTCGCATCGCATGGTCGGCATGACGTCGCGGCCGCTCGTCGGATCCGCGAAGCGGACGTGTGCGTGCCCCGTGGCGGAGGTCTCCGCATCCGGCACGGTGAACTGGCTCGCCAGCGCGCGGTCGGTGTCGGCCCAGCGGTGACGCAGGAGCGGGGAGTGGGCAGTCGGCCGTGTGGGCCGCTTACCGGGGAGCAGGCCCGGGCCTGCTCCGAAACGGCGCTCCGAGGCGGAACGAGCAGGGTCGGCGGACTGCGCCGCGGGCTCGGGCCCCGGTTCGAAGAACACCGCCTCCAACGCCTCGACCAAGGGCAGGTCGAGTGCGTCGAACCAGGTCATCGGGGCGTCGCCGGGGCTGTGGTGCTCGTGCCAGGTCCAACTGGGGGTGAGCACGAGGTCCCCGGCCGCCATGCGCAGCGGATCGCCGTTCACCATCGTCCACACGCCCTCGCCCTCCAGGACGAAGCGCAGTGCGGCGGGAGTGTGCCGGTGCGCGGGCGCCGCCTCCCGAGGCCCGAGGTACTGCAGCGCACCCCACAGAGGGGCGGATGCGTACGGACCACCCCCGAGCTCGGGATTGCTGAGTGACAGCACCCGGCGGTTACCGCCTCGGTCCACCGGTACCAAGTCCCCGGCACGTCCGCCCAGTTCGCGCAGCTCCTTGCCGCGCCAGCGATACGGCACCGCCCTGGCCCTCGGGGTGGGGGTGAGCAGACCGCTCAGCTCCCACAGCGGCTGGAGGTCTCTCTCCGCGAGGTCCCCGTGCAGGTCGCTCAGTGCCGGATCACCGGGTGCGTCGAATCGCCGAGTCGGCACGCGCTTTCTCCTGCTCGTGCTGTGCGGAGGCGGCCTCGCGCAGTGCGTGGTGGGCTCTGGTCACGGCATGGGTCTGGATCACCGTCCGTGCCCAGCCCCAGATCTCCGCCGGGAAGGGGTCGTTGACGTGGCGGCAGGATCGACAGGTGCGGCCCTGCTCCGAGTTGCGTCGGTCGACGAACTCGATGGAGCCGAGCGTGGTGGGGAACTGACGTACCGGGGAGTCGGACTCGCCGTAGCGGGCCGCGTCGTAACGGGGGAGCGGGAACGGCGTCGAGTCGTAGTCGTAACGGACCAGCTCTTCCTTGCAGTTCCTGCAGCGGGCGATGAGCGCCTCGGTCTGGGGATTCTTCTCGTCTCGCAGGAAGGAGTTCACCCCGTGCAGGTGCTGGGTCGCCATGATCTGGCCCGTGGCGAGCATCGCCTCGTTGGAGCCGTAGGTGATGGCCACCTCGTTCACCGCGTTCCAGTGGAAGAAGTGTCCGTACTCGTTGTCGGGGCCGCCGATCAGGACGGCCCCGCAGGGGACGATCGAGCCGGCGTGGTCGTAGGGGAATAGGGGCGTCAGCTGTGAGGCGGCCTTGGCCATGGATACGAAGACGTTGGCCTTGAGCGGTTCGCGATCCGGGTCCGGTGCCGGGATGCGTCGTGTCTCTTGGAGGCCGACCTGCTCGGCGACGTGCTCGCTCACAACGGCTCCTCGTAGAGAGAGATGTCGCATGATGCAGAACAGTGATCGCAATTGTGGAATACGCGAGAATGGCAAGCATTGCGAAGCGTGAAGCGTGCTTCTTGATTTACATAGCTTGCTATGTAAATGTATGGATGGAAACCATGGGAGGAAACGGATATGGCGGACGCACTGTCTCGTGAGAGCTCGGTCGGCTACCAGGTGAACCATATGGCTCGCCTGTTCGCTCAGGCGCTCGCTGTCCGCATAGCGCCGTACGGAGTTGTCCGCGGCCAGTTCGCCCAGCTCCTCGCCCTGTTCGAGCAGGACGGCCTGTCGCAACGCGAGTTGTGCGACCGGGTCCGCGTAGAGCAGCCGACCATGGCGAACACCTTGCAGCGCATGGAGCGCGACGGACTCGTCCGGCGCGTTCCCGACCCCTCCGACCGACGCCGCACCCGAGTGCATCTGACCGAACATGCCCGGGAGATCGAGCAGAAACTGCTCTCTGCAGCCCTGGCGGTGAACGGAGCCGCCACCGCGGGCCTCACCGACGCGGAGATCGCGACCTATCTGGACCTGACCGCGCGAGTGATCCACAACCTGGAAGCCGGAGCCGGGCAGTAGCCCCGTCCGGTGCCCGGCGCCCACTGGAGAAGCGCGATGAACCTGCACAGCCACCTCGCCCAGCGCACCCTGCGCCTGCCTCCGCCCCTCACCAGGAACGTGACCGTCGAGCGCGGCCTGCGTGTCCCCATGCGGGACGGGGTGGTCCTGCTGGCCGACCGCTGGGCTCCGAAGACCGCGACCTCCCAGTCCACGCTGTCGCTGACCACGGGAAGCGTGACCGGGGCATGGGCCCCGATGAGCGAGCCGTCGTACTTTGCGAACGGCGTCGGGTACCGAGGCGTGTCCCGGCCCATCTCCTTGATGTGCGTGGCGTAGTTCAGGCCAAGGGAGATGATCTTGTTCGGGTGCGGCGCCAAGGGTGCGAACTCGGTGTCGGTGGCTGCGACCCGCTCACCTTTCGCGCTCTCCGTCACCTGGGCCCAGTCGCCGCCGGAGCCGAGCAGCACGCCGAGATCGGCGTGCGGGAGCAGCGCATAGGAGTCTCCCGCGCGTCGAGCCGCCCGCCTCCCGTCGCCCACTCGCAGAGTCGCAAGTTGCTTGCGAGGCGCACCTCTCCTTGATTGACCAATGCGAACACCGATCGTACGCTAGTTGCGTATAGCAGGATTGATGTCCTGCAAAACGAGACAAGCAAAGGGTGGCAGCATGGCTATCACCGGACTCGGCCACACCGGACTCTGGGTGTACGACCTGCCGAAGATGCGGGACTTCTACGAGCGCGTCATGGGGCTGACCGTTACCGACGAGGACGCGGACTTCGGGATCGTGTTCTTCAGCGCGAAGCCGGATGAGGAACATCACGAGTTCGTGCTCCAGACCGGACGGACGTCTCCCATCGGCGACAAGCAGCAGCACCAGATCTCCTGGCGGGTGGAGTCCGTGGAGGATCTGCGCGCCTTCCACCGGCGGTTCGAGGCGGAGGGGGTGAAGGTGCAGCAGGAGGTGACCCACGGGAACGCCCTCGGCATCTACTTCTTCGACCCCGAGAGCAACCGCAACGAGGTCTATCTGCGCATCGAGCGGGATGTACGGCAGCCCTTCCGCAAGACCATCGACTTCGCGCTGTCTCCCGAGGAGATCTGCGCGGAGGCCGAACGGCTGCTCAGCGACGGCGGCGCCGCCTACCAGCCCGTCCAGTAGCTCCGGCGGAGCCGTCCCCGCTCGCGGTGGGGGTGGCTCCGGTGTTGTAGGTGCAGCGGGCGGCAGCCCCTTACGATGTCCTGCATGACAGGACGAAAGTCAGAATCTGCAGTCCCGGTCAGCCAGTACCGGGAGCGCAACTCGACCGCGGACCGCGCACTCGACATCCTCGGGCTGTTCACGGAGAGCAAGCTGTCCATTTCCGGGCAGGAAGTCGCCACCGCGCTGGGGACGGCGCGCTCGACCGCTTACCGCTATCTGCAGAGCCTCGTGGGGAGCGGTTTCCTGGAAGAGGATCCGGGCGGCGGGTTCCGTCTGGGGCTGCGGGTCCTGGAGCTGGCGCGTCTGGCCCGGCGCGGATACGGCCTGTCCGAGGTGGCCCTGCCCGTGATGCGGGACCTGTCCGCCGAGGTCGGCGAGACGGTGCTGCTCACCCGGCGTGCCGGAGGAGCCGCCATCTGCGTCGAGCGGTGCGAGGCGGAGCATCCGGTGCGGATCTCCTACGAGCGTGGCAGCGTTCTGCCGGCCAACGCCGGGGCCTCTGCCCTGGCGCTGCTCGCGTGGCTGCCCGAGAAGGAGTCCCGGGAGCTGCTGGAGGGGCAGCGTCTGCAGCGGTTCACCGCGCGCACCATGACGGACGTCGACGTGCTGCTGGCCCGGCTCGCGGAAATCCGCCGTGACGGACACTGCGTCAGTCGGGGTGAACTCGACGCGGACATTCTCGGAATCGCCGCGCCCGTGCGGGGAGCCTCCGGGACTGTCCTGGCCGCGTTGAGCGTGGCCGCCTTGGAGCATCGCATCCCCGACCGCCGGCTCGACCAAGTGGTCCAGGCTGTGCGCGGCGCCGCCGAGCACATCAGCGAGCGGCTGGCGGTGACCGGGGACTGATCGCAGTCCTGGGGAGACGTCACCGGGCCGGCCGGTTCAGTCGGATGTGCTGAACAACAGGTGGACCGCGTCTCGTCATGACGGAATGCAGATCCGGGCTCGGGGCACCGAGAAGTTTCCTGGCGACCGTTCGTACGGCCCCTGTTGTGTCGTATCGAGGTATTCCACGGGAGAGAGGCCGTCGACCCGGGCGAGGAGCAGCGTCGGCAGCAGCTTGGCCGCCCGCGCAAGGGTGTCGTCCACGGCTTCCCATGTCACGTGTCGGGCGTAGGCGTCGACCAGGGCGTGGGCCGATGGGAGGAGCGCATGCCTTCGGCGGGCGACCACGAGTGTCTTGAGCACCAGGTGGTTGACGACGAAGGCGATGTCGAACGCCGGATCGCCGTACCAGGCGCATTCGCATGTTCTTGGGGCTGACGTCGCCAAGGACCACCGCCAGATGGGTCGTTGTCGTGGACCGGGCCACACGTCGGAACGCGTCCGCGAGACCGGGGTGCCTTCGCGCGGTCGATGCCATATAGGGCTCGATGCGGATGCTCATGAAGTTGTCGTCGGTGTGCAACCTGCCGATCAGGTCACCGACTGCCGCGGCGTCCCGCTCATGGACGGCCCCCGCCGGCAGGAGTGCCTTCCACACCGGATGGCTCTGCTCCGGCAGACAGCCCATCGCGAACAGACCACGATCCTCGTCGTGCGCCAGCGGGTCGGGCACCTGGCTGGGCACGAAACTGGTGGCGAACCTGAGCCAGTCCCCGCTCCAAGCGGTTCCTGCCGATCGGGGCGTGCCACTCACCCTTGACCCTGGGCTTCTCCAGGGCCCTCTTGACGCAGACCGTGCTGTCGGCCAGATCGACGCGCCGCAGTTCGGACGACACTCCGCCGCTGAGGGTGTCCAGAGCGGGGTGTGGCTGCCGGGCGCGGAACTCGAACAGTTTAGGGCGCTCCTCGGGCCCCTGCGGGTGACCGAGTTGGGAGCGGCGGACATTACTTTCCGTCCCGCGGAGGACGTGCCCGTCGACAAGGAAGCGACCGACCTGGTGCATCATGCGTTGGGTCTGCTCCGCGAGGACCTCCAGCGCAACGCCGTCGCCGTCGCGGGATCCCTCGACTGCCCGTGGGAGGACTTGGCCGAGGTCGAGGTGCGGATCACCTCGTCGCTGGAGTGCTGGAGGTGCCCTGCAAAGAGAAGCCCTCCGCCTTCAACAGCGCGGCCACCGTGTCCGAACCGACCCGGTGCCCCTGACGCGTCAGCTCGGCCGCCAGATTCCGGGTGGACTTCACCGTCCACAGCAGCGGAGATTCCGGGTCGCCGCGCTGGTCCGGCTCGACCAGAGCCAGCAACGCGGGCATCAGCCCCGGATCGGCCTCCCGCAAGGGCTTCCGACCCGCGCCCAGTGCCCGGACCCGGCCAGCGGGCTCCTCCGCGTGCTCCAGCTCCCGCTTCCCGCGCGACACCGTGGACTCCGCCACCCCGGCCGCTCCGGCCACCATGCGGATCCCGCCGTGGCCCAGAACGCGGGCCGCGGCGCCAAGCGTCAGTCGCTGCTGGCGCTCATCGAGATGCGGCAGCAACAGCCCGAACGCATCCACCAGCTCTGCCTTCGTCCCCTCCGACACCCCCGCATCCTACGACCCAACAGCCCACGAAAACCGAAGAGTTATTGATCGGCAGGCCCCTGATCACCAACAGAGTCATGTCGTCGGCTTTATGGTCCGAAAGTCAGCGTCAGGGTGACCTGCCCCATGGCCAGGGCTGCAAGTTCAGGTACTTGGAGAGCATGTTCCACATCCGTTTGGCGACTGACCCCGTCTTCGGTTTGATATTCGTGAAGAACCGGCTGACCATCCTTCCGTGGCCTTCCTCAAAACCGGGCCTTGACCCTTGATCCTGGACACACGAGACACTGGATCCTGAGGATCTGAGTGGACGTTAAGTCCGTTTCTGGTAGCGGCCTCGTCCGGGTTGGGTGAGGAAGCCTTGTCGGACGAGGCGTCCAAGGCGGCTGCGGGTGACGTTGACGGTCGCCTCGTCGGTGGGCATGCCGAGGAGTTCGTGCAGCTCGCGGGCTCGGAATGCCCGGCCGGGGTGCTGGTTGAAGGCGTTCACGATGGCCTGGTAGGCGGTGTTCGTCTCGGGCGGATCGGGCTTGTTCCCGGGCGGGACGCGTTCGGCGATGATCTTCCGGGTGGTGGCCAGGTCTGCGAGTCGCGCTTCGGTCTCGGCCAGGGCGGCGGTCAAGTGGTCGATCTGGTCGCGTAGTTCGCTGGCCCGGGCCGTGGTTTTGTCGTGCTGGTCCTGGAGGTCTGCCAGGAGCTCGCTGATGTTCACGCGGCCAGCCCGAGGGTGTCGCGCCAGGTGGGGGCGGCTGTGGTGAGGCGGCGGGCCATGTTCGCGATGGAAGCCCAGTAGACGCGCGAGGCGGAGGTGTCGGGGCGGTGGTCATACTCGCGGGCCAGGCGGCGGTGCAGCATCAACGTGCCGTTGACCTGCTCCACGATCCACCTCTTCGGTTGCGGGACGAAGCCTTTGCCCTGGTCTTCGGGGTTGCGGCGGACGACCTCGACGTCGATGTCCATCAGGGCGCCGTGGATGAGAACCTCGTCCTTGAAGCCCTGGTCCACCAGGGCCTTCTCCAGACGCATCCCGCACCGCTCGGCCGCCTGGTCGAGCAGGGCGGTGCCGGCGGCGTTGTCGTGGGCGGAGGCGGCCAGCACCACGACGCCGATGATCAGCCCCAGAACGTCGACGGCCAGTCCCCGCTTGCGCCCCGACACCTTCTTGTTGGCGTCCAGTCCCGTCGTGGTCTTCGGGACACCCGCGGCCGCGCGGACGGACTAAGTGTCGATGATCACCAGGGACGGGTCCTCTAATCGCCGGGCTCTCTCCCGTACCTGGCAGCGCAGGAGTTCCTGGATCCGCTGGTCGAGCCCGTCCTCGCGCCACAGGCCGAAGTAGTAGAACACCGCCGACCAGGCCGGGAAGTCATGGGGCAGATAGCGCCACTGGCAGCCCGTCCGGTTCTGATAGAAGATCGCGTTCACTACCTCCCGCAGATCGCAGGACCCGGGATCTCCGGTCGCTGACCGCGCCACCCTCTCCTGCTTCCAGGCCGTGATCATCGGCTCGATCAACGCCCACTGCTCGTCCGCTAAGTCGCTCGGGTACGGCTCTCGCTTCATGCCCCGCATCTCAACATGGACATGCCCAGCAGGCGGCCTGCGCGACGATCAGTACCACGATCGAGCGATCACAAACCGAGAAAGACAGGACTTAACGTCCACTCAAATCCCCACCACAACCACAAAACACCAGCCCACAACCACTCAACCACTACAGAAACAACGCTCCGTCACAGCTTGGGCTGCTTTCTCGTCAGGTCCGGCACCCGGTCGGCGGCGGTTGCCCCCACGCCCAAAGCGCAGGTCCGGCTGACAGCCCGCACGGCCCCGTCCGTCCGCTGCCCCGTGGCGGATGGGCGTGCCTGTTGGAATGCCCGCTCCGCTCATTTGGTGAAGGTGAACCAGTTGACGTTCACGAAGTCGGACATGCTGCCGACGAACACCAGGTAGAGGTCGTGGACGCCGGTCGCCGACGCGACGATGTTGGCGGGCACCGTCCGCCAGCTCTGCCAGCCGCCCGTACTGGCGATGTCGATCTCCGCGATCTTCGTTCCGGTCGTGCTGTCCAGGCGGGCCTCGATCGCTCCGCTGACACCGCCGGCCGCTCCGGAGGCAAGCCGGGCAACGAACTGGAACGCCGAGGTTGAACCGAAGTCCACGGCCGAGTACTTCAGCCAGTCCCCGGCGGAAATCCAGCCCACGTCGGAACCGGCCCCGGAGTCAGAGCACGTCTCCGTCGCGGTGCCGCTCTGCGCGCTGAAGGTCTCCGCCTGGATGGTGCTGTAGGCGCTGACGCCGCCGCTGGGCGGCTGGGTGCCGCCCGATCCGGCGCCGAGGGAGATGGCCCAGGAGGTCGGGGCGGCGTCCTGGAGGTGCCCGTCCACCGGCGCCGCGCCGGTGGGGCCGACGTCGTCGTAGGGGAAGGCGTAGCCGATGGTGGCGTACTTGTGCACCAGCCGCGCGTAGTGGTTGGTCGTCGCGGTCTGGTAGTACTGCGAGGGGGAGACGCCGTTCGGCTGGGACGAGCCGCCGCCGGCCAGGAGTGTGCTGCGGTTGAGAGCGGCGCCGAGGCGGGCGGTGACGGCGCCGCGCGCGTCCCCGCCGGAGTTGTAGAGCGGACCGCTGGCGCAGCCGAAGATGTCGGCGGCACTGGGCTTGGTGAACGGGACGCCGTTGGTGTTGAGTCCGGCGAAGGTGAGGACGTTGTTGACGACAGTGCCGGAGAACTCCCCATAGCCGCTCTGGGTGTCGATGGTCAGCGTGTGCGTCTGGTAGTAGTTCCAGACCGAGTTTAGGTAGGAGTTCCAGTAGGAGCCGAAGTCGGTCGGCGAATGGGTGGGCGACAGCACCCGTAGGACGCCGCCCGAGGAGTCCGTGGCGACGAGCTGGTCCCACGGGGCGCCGTCGGCGGTGTGCTGGGCCCGTAGCCCGGAGGCGATGGAGCCGAGCGCGCCGGTGGGCAGTGGGCTCACCGACTGGTTGCCGGCGCTGCCCGTGCTCTGCATGGAGACCGGCAGCGCGACCATGTCGACGTAGCTGATGTTCGCGTACAAGTTGGCGCTGTTGTACGTGAACTCGCAGAACGTCCAGTTGGTCTGCCAGTTGGGGTCGGAACTGGTGAGCCCGGGCTGCACCAGGCCCGGCACGCTGCCCGGGTTGACGAAGAACTGGATCTTCTTGCCGACGGAGAACCAGACCCGGCCGCCGATGACGTAGTCGAGCAGAGTCAACGTGGTGGGCGCGGACCCCGAGGGGCCGAGCTGGAAGGAGTAGTCGGGGGCCGGGGTGAGGTTCGCCGAGGGGTTCGGCAACCGGTGGAAGCGCCCGTCGGAGGCCACGAACCCGGGCCAGCCGGTACTGTCGGCACCGCTGATGTACGCGTAGACGGTGGCGTTGCCGGAGTTGTTCTGAAGGGAGATCGGCAGCCACGGGGCCGCTGCCGTAGCCGGGGTGACGGTGAGGCCTGACAGCAGAGGTGAGACCGCGGCGGCGGTGACACCGGCCGTGGTCAGGAAGGAACGCCTGGAAAGCACGTACTGCTCCTGGAGAAAGCCAGAGCGGACGGCCCTTTGCGGTGCCGACCCGTCGGGTAGGGGAGTTGAGCGGAACTGGTCCGGACCGACAGAGGGCCAAGGTGTGGGTTCAGGCGGTCGGGACGCGTGCCGGAGTCCGGGTTGTGCAAGGGGGGTGCGCGTGCCCGCCGTGCGACGACAGGGCGTTGGAAGGTCCGGGTTGTGCAAGGGGGGCGCGTGGCCGCCGTGCGACGGCAGGGCGTTGGAGGGGTGCCGGGGTGAGACGCATTCTGAGGCTGTGGCTGATCACCGGTCAAGAGGCCCCGTGAAGCGGTGACCAAGGGCTGCCCGAACGGGCAGCATCAACGGTGGCCGTACTTGGCTCGCTTACCCAAGGTTTCCACAGGTGGCGGCGGCTCCACCCGATGGAAAGCGGCCGAAATAGGCGGATCCTTCGGGGGAATTCGGACTCTTGACTCGCCGCGTGGTCCAGTCCAATCTCTTGCCCGGCTCACGCTCCCTTCACAGCCGGAAGACAGGCTCCAGGCGTCACCGGCAACACACACGTGTCCGGCGGCGGTTCCGGCGGAAAGCGATCCTGCATGTCCCGTATCTCTCGTCTGCTGTCCCTGCTCTGTTCCACTGTCCTGGCGGCCGCAGGCCTCTCCTCGATTCCGGCCCTCACCTCCACTGCGGCCGCCGCGTCCAGCCCGAACCAGTGGCCGGCGCACTACTCCGCCCCGTACGTCGACACGGGGATGTACAACACCACCCTGACGACCGTGGCGAACAACTACGGCAACAAGTACTTCACCCTGGGGTTCGTCGACGGCGCGAACTGCCAGTGGTCCATGTACAACACCGCAAGCTGGCAGACGCAGATCGACAACCTCCGCGCCATCGGCGGTGATGTCAGCATCGCCTTCGGCGGCTATACCAGCGACACCAACGGCACCGATCTGGGCAACACCTGCTCCTCGGCCTCGGCCGCGGCCTCCCAGATCGAGAACGTGATCACCACGTTCAACGTCAGCCACATCGACTACGACATCGAGTCCAACGGGCTGAGCAACCACACCGACGTCGACCGCACCAACCAGGCGCTCGCCCTGGTGCGCTCCTGGGCTGCCACCAACGGACGCCCGCTGTCCATCACGTACACCATCCCGGTCTTGCCCTCGGGGCTGACCTCCGACGGGCAGTATGTGCTCAACAGCGGTAGGAACAACGGCTTCACGCCGGACGTGGTCAACCTCATGGCCATGGACTACGGCACGTCGGGCACCGACATGGGCACTGCCGCCAACCAGGCCCTGGACGCCACGTCCAGTCAGCTCGCCTCCATCTACGGCAAGTCCACCGCGCAGGCGAACGCGATGCTCGGAGTCACCCCGATGATCGGGCAGAACGACAGCCCCGGCGAGATCTTCACCCTCTCCAACGCGTCCACGGTCGTCTCCCATGCCTCTTCCATGGGCATCACCGAGGTCGCCTTCTGGTCCGAGGGGCGTGACAACGGCAACTGCGCCGGCCGGACCACGGCAGATTCCAGCTGCAGCGGCATCAGCCAGAACACCGGCGACTTCGCCGTCGCCTTCAACAAGTTCACCTCCAGCGGCTCCTATTCGGCGCTGCCGGGTACGTGGACGCAGTGTGCGTCGGAGAACGGCAGCTGCGCGGTCAGCGGGGCGACCACGGTCGCGTACGGCGCCAACGGCTGGTTCAACTACCAAACCGTGAGCAGCTCGGTCTCCTGCAGCAACTCCGTCTTCCGTGACCCGATCAGCGGCGTCAGCAAGTCGTGCTACTCCGAACCCGCACCGACCACGACGAACGCTTGGGTGCCGTGTGCCGACGAGAACGGCACCTGTTCGTACGCGGGCACGATGACCGTAGCCTACGGCGCGAACGGCTCGTACAAGTACGCCACTGTGCCGGGCAACCTCGGCTGCAACACCACCGCCTTCGGCGGCGATGACCCGGCCAGCGGCGTCGCCAAGAAGTGCTACCTGATCGGGGCCCCGCCGTCCTTCAGCACCTGGACGCAGTGCGCGTCCGAGAACGGCACCTGCTCCTTCAGCGGCACACACGAGGTGGCCTTCGGCGCGAACGGCAAGTACTACTACCGCGTCGGCACCGGCTCCTACGCGTGCAGCAACACCGCCTTCGATGACCCCATCTCCGGGACCGCCAAGAACTGCTACGTGCTGCAGTAGCCACCCGGCGATCCCGCCCGGTGACCGGCACCGCCCCGCGTCCCCGCCGACCACCGGGCCTCACCGTCAGTCGGCCCGCCCCCACCAGGGCGGGCCGACCCGCGTCCGGCGCAGCCGCGCCCCTCGCTCCTGCGCCAGGTGCGGACCGGTGGGGCCGCCGGCCCCACCGCATGCACACACACTCACCTGGAGACTACCCGTGCGCGTTCTCAAACGCATACGCCTGTGGGCCTGCGCCCTGCTCACAGGCTTGGCCCTGATGGTTCTCGGCAGCCAGCCGGCGTTCGCCGCCATCCCGATCGGCCAGGCCATAACCGGCTCGATGACCTACTACAACGACATCGGCACCGGCTCCTGCGGCACCGCCATCGATGCAACGTCGCAGTCCTTCGTGGCCGTGTCCTACACCTACTGGACGGCCGCGAACCCCAACAACGACGATCTGTGCAAGGGTATCTCCGTCCAGGTCACCTACAACGGCAAGACCATCACCGTGCCGGTCGTGGACAAGTGCCCCAGCTGCGACTCGACCCGCATCGACCTCAGCCAACCGGCCTTCGCGCAACTCGCCGACACAGGTATCGGCAACGTCTCGGGCATCACCTGGCAGTTCGTGTACACGAACGGCGGTGGCAACGCTTCCTATGCGGCGCTGCCGGGTACATGGACGCAGTGTGCGTCGGAGAACGGCAGCTGCGCGGTCAGCGGGGCGACCACGGTCGCGTACGGCGCCAACGGCTGGTTCAACTACCAAACCGTGAGCAGCTCGGTCTCCTGCAGCAACTCCGTCTTCCGTGACCCGATCAGCGGCGTCAGCAAGTCGTGCTACTCCGAACCCGCACCGACCACGACGAACGCTTGGGTGCCGTGTGCCGACGAGAACGGCACCTGTTCGTACGCGGGCACGATGACCGTAGCCTACGGCGCGAACGGCTCGTACAAGTACGCCACTGTGCCGGGCAACCTCGGCTGCAACACCACCGCCTTCGGCGGCGATGACCCGGCCAGCGGCGTCGCCAAGAAGTGCTACCTGATCGGGGCCCCGCCGTCCTTCAGCACCTGGACGCAGTGCGCGTCCGAGAACGGCACCTGCTCCTTCAGCGGCACGCACGAGGTGGCCTTCGGCGCGAACGGCAAGTACTACTACCGCGTCGGCACCGGCTCCTATGCGTGCAGCAACAGCGCCTTCACAGACCCCATCCCCGGAACCGCCAAGAACTGCTACGTGCTGCAGTAGCCACCCGGCGATCCCGCCCGGTGACCGGCACCGCCCCGCGTCCCCGCCGACCACCGGGCCTCACCGTCAGTCGGCCCGCCCCCACCAGGGCGGGCCGACCCGCGTCCGGCGCAGCCGCGCCCCTCGACGGCCGCCGCTGGGCGACGCTGCCGCCCGCTGCTGCCGCCGCGTGGCCGGCCGCTGCAAGTAGCGGAAGTTGTGTGCCGGCCGAGCGAGGGAAGGGCGCGCAGGGCTGCGACTGTCATATGAGCCCCTCGCGCAGGGCGTACGCGACCGCATGCGCACGGTTGCGCAGGTGTAGCCGGCTGGTGATGTCGTGCAGGATGCTCTTCACCGTGCGCTCGGAGTAGGACAGCTCCTTGGCGATCTCCCTGGTGTCGTAGCCGTCCGCCACCATAGCGAGCACCTTCAGCGCCCGGGCGTCCAGGCGTGGTGCGGCGCCCCCGCCGGCCTCGACAGCGCTCACCGTCGTGTGCCGGAGGCAGCGGACCTGGCCGACGAGGCCGTCCAGTAGTACGGCAGGCATGCTGGCCTCTCCGCGCGCCGCCGACAGGACCACCTGGGAGAGCTTGGACGGGGTCGCCTGGGTGAGCAGGACCAGTCCGACCACCCCGTGCTCGATCGCCGTGGCCAGCGCGGTGCTTTCCATCTGCGACGCCACCAGCACAACCGGGGCGAGCGAGGTGTCCCGCAGGTCCCGTAACAGTGTCACGGAACGTTCGTGAAGGCTCTCCGACCCGACTAGGGCGACGGCCGCACGCTCCTGCCGCCGGCTGTCCGTGACCCGCAGCGCTGGGCAGGTCCGCAGCCGGTCGGTCAGCATGGGCCGCCAGGCTGGGTCGTCGGTGTGCACGGAGACCGCAATACGCCGCAAGGCCATCACTACCCCAGGTCGGTTGCCGGTGTGCTCCCTGTCTCAGGAGCGTCGCGAGAGCCCAAACATGCCGGACAGACCCGCCGCCGAGCGTGACGAGGAAGCCGTCGCCACGTGGCGGGAGGTGACCTGGCAGGAGCTAAAACCCTTCGGGCGGCGGCCGGGGCGTGGATCTTCTTCGAAGATGAAGCGGGCGTGACCGGCCGTCCGCCCAAGGGCCGCGCCTGGGGCCGGCGTGGCATCACCCCGAGGGTCAAGGTGTCCGGCCGCAAAGGCGAGCGCCGCTCGCTCGGCGAGAGTGACTCCATTCACCTCCTCGACGGCGCCCACCAACTGCTCAAAACCCATCACGGGGGCGGACTGGTCGAACAGGGTTCCTGATCGGGTGATCGCGCGAGGGCCGGCGCATGACAGCAGGACCTCTTGGTAGTTCGGGGGTGCGAACCAAACCGAGAGCCAGGAGGCCCTGCCGCGGGTACGGGACGCGGTGGCGTCAGGAAGGCAGTCTCTTCCAGGGTGTCGGTCCCCTGGGGGACCACCACCCCGCAGGCCCCGGCCTGCACCGCCTATGACGCAGAATCCGCCAGGGCCAGGACATGCGCGAAGGTCAGATTCGCACTGGGGACGGCATCCATGTCGTGGATGTCCAGGGGCATTCCGAGTTGGGTGAGCCCGGGCACGGCCGCGGCAAGGTCGGCTCCGTTCAACCGGATGACGCCTCCGATGCCCTGGGTGTGGCCTGCCATCGATATCGTGCCGCCGAGCGTGAACAGTGCGATGCCCATACCCCTGTGCCTTCCGCTCCGTCCGGGCAACAACTGATCGCGCCCCCGGCAGCCAAGCGCCCCCGCCCGGTCGACCGTGCACGGCCGGGCAGCAAGGACCACGTCCTCGCCGACGGCCAGGACATCCCGCTCGCGGTATCGCTGACCGGCCGAAATCGCCCTCGCATTCCCCTCAGGGCGTGAGGTAGCAGGTCTTGCGCACGCCGGGCAGCGGATCAGTGCCGAATGCCGCCGTGGTGCAGACCGTGCCGCCGGTGAACGACCTGTAGGCGAAACTGCCCCGTGCGCCGTAGGCGACGGTCTGCTGTCCGCTGAAGGCGCACGTACCGTCTTCGTCGGAGCAGGCGGTGGCGTAGCCGGGCGGGCCGGCGGTGGCGGTGTAGCAGGCCTTCGACTCACCGAAGATCGGGTCGCCGAATGTGGCGTCGGTGCACGGGGTGTCGCCGGTGGCCGTGATGGTGGTGAAGGCGCCGAAGGCGCCGTACATCACCGGCTGTCCCGCGGCGGCCGGGCAGGTGCCGTTCTGGGAGGCGCACTTGGTCCAGCCGCCGGGCGGGGCGCCGTCAGGCGGCAGGTAGCAGGACTTGGCGACACCGTCGATGGGATCGCCGAAGTGGGCGTTGGTGCAGGCGACGGAACCGTTGGTGACCTGGTGGGCGAAGTTGCCGTTGGCGCCGTACACCACGTCACGGTTGTAGCCGGGAACGGAGCAGGTGCCGCCCTCGGCCGCGCAGACGGTGTATCCGGGCGGACCGCCCACGTCGGCGACGTAGCAGGACTTGACGAGGTTCGACGCCGGGTCGCCGCCGAAGGAGGCGTTGGTGCAGGCAGTGCTGCCGGTCACTGTTTTGTACCTGTACGTCCCGGCCCCGTAGGCCACTGAGCGGGTGCCGCTGAAGGAGCAGGTGCCGCCCTCGCCCGCGCACCGGGTGAAGCCCGCGCGCAGGGCAGCGGTACCGGGTTCGGCAGGTGCGGGCGGGTTGCCCAGCCCGGTGGCGGTCACGGTGTAGCTGCCCGGGGCGACGCCGGTGAGGTAGACGTAGGTGTCGTCCTGGCTCGCACCGGTGATGCCGGGGGTGGGGGTGAAGGATCCGTTGTTCCAGACGACGGTGCCGTTCACGGACACCGAGACGTTGCCGCCGCCGAACTTCGGGACGCCGATACGGCCGGTGGTACCGGACGGGCTGGCTAGGTGCGCCGAGTAGGTGCCGGCGGCGGGGTCGCGGGACCAGGAGGCGTTGACGGCGCCCTGGGGCATGGTGATGCGGCCTTCTGCGCTGGTCAGGTCGCCTGGGTGCGGGACGAAGCGGTACGCGCCGGTCGCCGACTCCGGTGCGGTGCCCAGCACGTCGAAGGTGAGCGTGGAGGTGGGCGCGGAGGACCAGCCGTGGGCCAGGCTCATGAACGAACCGCCGTAGGCGAGGCCGCCGTCGACCTTGATGCCTTCCCAGAAGGTGCTCTTGGTGCCGATGTCGCTGTTCAGCATGTGGCCCCAGGTACGGCGGATCTGCGCCAGGGCGCCGTAGTCGTCGTTGGCGGTGAAGCGGGCGTTCAACTCCATCCCGCCGGCGAAGGGCGACACGTTGCCGCCCCATTCGGGGGTGGTGGGGCCGTACGCGCCCCAGTTCTTCCCGAGGCCCGCGATGACGCTCTTCGCCTTGGCCGCGGAATCGGTCAACCCGTACCAGACCGCAAGGGAGTTGCCGTCCTGCGGGTACAGGCCGCTGGTGGGGTTGTCCTTGTACATGCCCTTCGAGGCGTCCCACAGCCGCGAGTTGGCCGCGGTCTTGATCGCGTCCGCCTTGCCGGTCCAGCTCGCGGCGAGCGCGCTGTCGCCCTCGGCCGTGGCCAGGGTGGCGCCGCCCTTGAGCGCGGCGTACAGCAGCGCGTTGGCGGAGATGTTCTCTCCGCCCTGGCCGACTCGGGCCCAGTCCTGGGTGCGGGTCACATTGAGGAGGTTGTTGCCGTCGATCTTGTTGGTGATGAAGGCCATCCCGCGCTTGTAGTTGGCCCATTTGGAGTCCAGCCACGCCCGGTCGGCCGAGTAGGCGTAGTACGTGGCCGTGCCCAGCAGCGTCCAGGTGTGGTAGGTGTCCGAGCCGGTGAGGTTGAACGGCGGGCCCGACCAGGGGATCTCGCCCTCCGCCGACTGCGCGTTGTACATCGTGGTCAGCGCGTTGCGGGTCGAGGTGAGGTCGTTGGAGTACGCGTACTGCGTGGGTACGGCGATGCCCATGTCGCCGGGCCACACCGTACGGTCTCGCTTGGCCCCGTCGACCAGGACGGAGTCACCCACACCGACGGTGGCGCTGTTGTCCCACTCCGAGGCCGGCGGGGGCCAGGCGCGGCCCTGGTCGGAGGCGATCGTGTTGAGCTGCACCGTGTATGCCCCGGCGTACCAGATGCGGTTGAGCAGGTCGTCGCTGGAGGAGAAGTAGTTGGCGTAGTCGGCCGGGTTGGCTTTCCCCGGAGCCGCGGTGAAGTTGAGGCTGACGCCCTTGAGGTCCACCCAGCCCGAGGTGTCCAGGAAGACGGTGAGGTAGCGGAAGCCGCCACGCAGTCTCGCCGTGGGCATCGTGTAGGTGCCGTTGGCGGAGGCCGTGGCGTAGAGGGCACCGTCCTCGCCGTCGCGGCCGCTGCTGCGGTCGCTGTTGTTTCCCACGTACAGGGACGACTCGCTGAAGGCCAGGCCGATCCGCTGACCGTCGCTGCTGGTACTACCGAAAGACAACGTTGCCAGGCCGCCGACCTCCTTGCCGAAGTCGAGGGTGATCGCCGACTGCGAGCCGGAGATCCGCGTCGGCTGCCCGCTCAGCACGTTCTGCGGGTTCGCGACACTGCCGAAAGTGGCGTATACGGTGGTCGGCTTGAGGGTGCGTGAGGTCGGCGAGTAGTTCAGGGCGTCAAGCGCCGCCCGGAGTCCGGCCGTTGCGGTTACCGACGTCGCCGCGGATGTGGCAGGCGAAGCGCCGGCGGATGGCACGGAAGCCGCGGCCAGCACAGCGGCCACAGCCATGGCGAGGCCAAGCAGGCCCCGTGAACAGGGCGGTCGGTTCAGCGGGGGACGGCGGCGGCACATGGGGGGGACCTCCCGGATCGGGTGCGGAATAGACTGCTTGAATCGATTCAAAATGATCGCGCCTGTGAAGGCACGGGCTGATCGGATCGCGGGTGTGCGGGGCGCCTCGCCGGAGTTGCACCGATGATGGGCGCCCGAAAACGGAGTGTCAACCCGTCACCTCCGTCACGAACTCCACTGAAATTGCCAGAGCTTGAGGCATTGACAGGGCCTCACCAAAACGATTCACTGCCCCGGGGAGACAGGTATGGACCAGTGCTCGGTCCCTGACCGACCCCGCAGGACTGTCGGTTGACCGACGCGCCCGCCGACCAGCGTCCCCAACGCGAAATCGAGGCGAGTTGGATGTCCTTACGCGCTGCCGACACCGTTGTCAGGCCACCTGCTCGGCTGCTCACATTCCTTCTGACGGTCGCCATGGCGGCCATCTCACTGGTCCCGGCCGCAACGCCCGCCGCCGCCGCCACTCCGGTGTGCGTGCTGGCCTGTGACACCCTGGATCCCTCACAGGCCCGGCAGGAGAGCTTCCCGGTGCCCAACCAGAACCTCAACGGCCGTCGCCTCGAACTGCACGTGTCCGACACGGACGACATGGCCTGGGCCAGCATCGACGACGGCGTGACCGGCGACTCGGTGTGGCTGGACCGCTCCTGGGACGGCGGCCGCTCCTGGGAAGGACTGCTGGGCAAGGCGAGCATCCCGAGCACCTGGACCGGCACCAGGACGCTGATGTACAACATCACCGACCCCCGCAACCACAGACGCGGGCTGGTGCGGGCCTGCGGCGACGCCGCAGGCGTCGGCTGCACGAACTGGGTCTATCCCACCGTCTGCGACACGCTCTGCGACGGCGCCGACGCCGGCCGGGCGGCTGGTGACGACCAGCCGGTGCCGTCGACCACCCTCTACGGCCGCACGATCCGGCTGCACGTCGACCAGAAGAATTCCATGGCCTGGGCCAGCATCGACACCGGTGGCGGCGGCGACGAGATCTGGCTCGACCGCTCCTGGGACGGTGGCGCGACCTGGCCGGACGGCTCCTCGCTCGGCCGTACCAGCACCCCGCCCGGGGCCACCACCACCCGTACCGCGATGTACGCCACCCGCGACCCGCGTGGTCTCCTCTACGGCGGTGTGGTCCGCGCCTGCGGCCGGGAGGCCGGCCACCAGGAGGGCAGCTGCACCGCTTGGGTCAGGCCCGCACCGACCAGGGCGCGCGCCGCAGCGGACGCGCTGATGGCGTCGTACGACCCCTACAACGGCTGGTGGCCGAGCAGTTGGTGGAACTCCGCCGCCACCCTCACCTCCCTCGTCGACTTCTCCAGGACCACCGGCAGGCACGACTACGACTGGGTCATCGCGCGCACCTTCGACCAGAACAAGGGCGCCTTCGCCGCCGGGGTGCGGAGCTCGGACGCGATCGAGGGCGACTTCATCAGCCGTTCCATCGACGACTCGGGCTGGTGGGCCATCGCCTGGATCGACGCGTACGACTACACCGGCGACTCCCGCTACCTCAACGAGGCCGTCACCACCGCCAAGTACGTCCAGCAGTACTGGGACACCGGCACCTGCGGCGGCGGCGTGTGGTGGGACCGCGAGCGCACCTACAAGAACGCCGTGACGAACGGGCAGTACCTCTGGCTGACCACGGCACTGCATCAGCGCATCCCGGGCGACACCCTATGGCTCCAGCGGGCGAAGAGGGCCGCGGCCTGGTACAGGTCCAGCGGGATGATCAACTCCTCGGGGCTGGTGAACGACGGGCTGACCTCGGCCTGCGCCAACAACGGCAGCACCGTGTGGAGTTACAACCAGGGATTGGCCATCGGCGGCTTCACCGAACTGTGGAAGGCGACCGGGGACAGTTCGCTGCTGGCCACCGCGCGAACCCTGGCCGACGCCGCGATCAGCAGCCCGGCGCTGACCAGCGGCGGAGTGCTCACCGAGTCATGCGACGTCGGCTCGGCGTCCTGCGACGACAACCAGAAGCAGTTCAAGGGCATCTTCATGCGGAATTTCGCCGACCTCGCGAAGGCCACCGGCTCCAGCACCTACCAGGGCTACGTCCAGAAGCAGGCGGACACACTGTGGGCGCAGGACCGCAGCTCCCTCAACGCCCTCGGCGAACGCTGGGCCGGCACCGGCCCCAACCAGACTGACTGGCGTACCCAGGCCAGCGCCCTCGGAGCGCTCACTGCCGCCGCAGGCTGAGTCCGGCGTCGACGGCGGCGCGGTCGAGTTCGAAGCCGTTCACGAAGGAGTGCAGGTGGGGCAGCGCGGACTGCCGTGATCCACTGGGCGAGCTTGGCGTCGTTGCCCTCGGCCGGGTTCAGGAGGCCCGCATCCGACCGCCACCGGGGCGCCGGACGCGTCCTTCGGGCAGCGGCAGTGGCTGCGCCAATCCAACGTGCGGAAACTCTTCATCGACCTCACGGCCACGGGGAAGCCGATCAGCCACGAAGCCCTGGACGACGCCTTCCTCGCAGGCCACCACATCGCCACGGGCCAGGGTAGTCGTCGCCGAGATGGCGGCCGGTTGGGGCGGACAACTGTCCGATTAGTAGTGCTGAGGGCTCGCCTCCCGGGCGCCCCGGCGCGCAGGCCGTCCATGACCACGTCCAGCAGACGGGTGGCGCGGGCTCCCAGTGCCCGCCGGGGTCGGTCTGCCAGCTACCGGCGAGGACGAAGTCGTCGGAGGTCACGCCGGGACGGATGGTCCCGGCCGCGCGATTGACGTCGAGCAGGAGGTCGATCGCGTCGGCCACCAGCGAGTACCCCGGCCGCGTGCCGCTCCTCACCGCCACTGGCCGCTCCTCCTCCAGGGGCTCCGTCCGCCCCCCCGAGGCTGCTATATCGCGTCAAGCTACTTGGAGGAGATCTTCAAGGGTGCTCTTGTCGTTCCGGTCGGAGCGTTCAAGGATCTTGAAGAGCTGTCGACAGATAGCGCGTTTGAGACAGCGTTGTGCGTCGCGAGAGGTCTTGCCTTCGGCCACTCGACGGGCGACGTAGGTCTTCGTGGCGGGGTCCAGGCGCATCCGGATCAGCGTGATGGTGTGCAGGGCCCGGTTGAGCTGGCGGTCGCCGCTGCGGTTGATCCGGTGCCGGTTGGTCAGGCCGGATGAGGCTGGGATCGGTGAGACGCCGGCGAAGGAGGCGAAGGCCGCTTCGGATCGGAACCGGCCCGGGTGGGACCAGCTGACCAGGACCTGAGCCGCGGTGATGGGACCGACACCGAGCAGGTCGAGGAGTTCGGGCGCCAACTGCCGTACAAGGCCCAGGATCTCGTTCTCCAGTGCCTTGGCCTCGGCCTGCAGGGCCTGGATGCGCTGGGCGGTGCACCGCAGCGCTCGTGCGGTCATGCGGTGTTCGATGTCGTGGGCCGTGCGGTCGCGCAGTTGGGCGCAACGCGTGACCTGGGCCGGGCGCTTGAGTTTCCGCAGCTCGGCGCGAAGGTCGTCAGGCGCTGACACGATCAGCGCCTTGAGCTGGTTGATCGCGGCGGTGGAAGCCAGGACGGCGCCGTGGCGGGTGGCGAGCAGGACGCGGAGGGCCTCGCGTTCGCCGCGGAGCCGGGGCTGGATCAGGTGCTCGGTGGAAAGTGCTTCCTTGGCTGCTCGGACCGCGTCGATCATGTCGGTCTTACGGCCGCCGCGGACAGCGGGCCGCTTGGGCCGGCAGACCTCCACGACACGCTCGCCGGCCTGGTCGAGGAAGGTAGCGAGGCCGGCCCCGTAACTGCCGATGCCTTCCAGGGCCCAGCAGCGGCGGCCGGGGATGTGCTTGCGCGCGAAGTCGAGCAGGCGGCGATAGCCGCGGGCGCTGGCCGGGGCATCGGTGCTGGCCAGGACCGCACCGATGGGGATGACGGCGGCGGCAGCGAGGGTGTCGCGGTGGGTGTCGACGCCGATGACGCCGTCGACTTGTTCTGCGAGCATGGTCACGCGGTTGTTCTCCTTCGGGCTCTGGACGGCCGTGGTCGGCGTTGGCCTGGGTGGAGTCACCGCGTGGCAGAACTGTGATGAGTCACGTCGAGATGGCGGACAAGCTGCTGATCAAGCCAACGGGGTGGGCCAGGCCGACGCCGACGTCCGGCAGACATCTCGGGGGCACGGCAGGCTGCAACGAGCCGCCAATTACCTTGTGGGTCATGCCGGAACGTCGGCGCCGAGCCTGGCAGCAGCCCAACCCGGGCCGCAGCTCAACTATCACAGTTACCTTTTTCGTGGCCCCGCAATGGGGCCTCCGGCCTTCGGGTCCGGCATGACTTCCCCCCCCCTTGTTGTTGATGGTCCGGGGGGGTGGTGTCACCGGGCCCGGAGGCATCGACGGACTGCTGATGAGGGGCTTGAGCACCGGCTTCACCCGGGCCGGAAGAGCTCTCCGTAACGTGGATGTGGCAGCTCGGTGTCGTGGCAGGCCGGATGAAAGCGTGAGCGGAAGGGCCTGCACGTGATCGACACCGGCGACATCGACGTCTTCCTCGGCCTGGACGTCGGCAAGGGCGAACACCACGCCACCGCCGTCACCCCGGCCGGGAAGAAGGCGTTCGACAAGCGACTGCCCAACACCGAGCCCAAGCTCCGCGAGCTGTTCGCCAAGCTGCAGGCCAAGCACGGAACCGTGCTGGCCGTGGTGGACCAGCCGGCCTCGATCGGGGCTCTGCCGCTGGCGGTCGCGCGGGACATAAGCTGCCCGGTCACCTATCTGCCTGGGCTGACGATGCGGCGGATCGCTGACCTCTACCCCGGCGAGGCCAAGACGGACGCGAAGGACGCGTTCATCATCGCCGACGCCGCCCGCGCGATGCCCCACACGCTGCGGGCGATCGACGGCGAGGACGAGACGATCGCCGAGCTGGAGATGATCGTGGGCTTCGACGACGACCTGGCCGGCGAGGCCACCCGGGTCGCCAACCGGCTGCACGGCCTGCTGACCCAGATCCATCCCTCGCTGGAGCGAGTGCTGGGGCCGCGGTTGCAGCACCCGGCCGTCCTCACGCTGCTGGAGCGGTTCGGGTCACCGGCCCAGATCCGCAAGGCCGGCCGACGCCGGCTGGTCACCCTGTTACGGCCGAAGGCACCGCGGATGGCCGAGCGGCTGGTCAACGAGATCTTCACTGCCCTGGACGAGCAGACCGTCACGGTCCCGGGCACCGAGGCGGCCGCGCTGATCGTTCCGAGCCTGGCCAGCTCGCTCACCGCTGTCCTTGATCAGCGCAAGCTGTTGGCCGGGCGGATCGAGGAACTGCTGGAGGCCCACCCTAATGGGCAGTGAAGCGGGGCACCGCCAGGCCCACCCCGGCCCGTCGAGGCCCTGAAAGAGACTGCGGGCCCCGCTTCAGCAAGCGCGATACATCGTGGTGGTGATCGGTGCCGGGAAGCCGCAGAGTACGCCTGGGCCCTCGAGCCGTTGGACAAGCGCCGGCCTCGGCACCGTTCAGTACCACGAGACCGGACGCAACTACCGCATCCAGCACGACGATCGGATCGTTGAAGTCCGTGGTCCGAGCCACCCGCGGGGATCACCTCTTACAAAGCCTGGAGCCGCCGAGCTCCTGAGCAGACCGAGGACCCCGCGGGTCGCTGGGGTCACGAACGGCTAATCGGATGCTGGGCCATCGAGCCCTTCCATTAGGGAGACGCGTGCCCCCGCACGGCTGCGACCAGCAGCAACACGCCCCTGACCGAGAGGACGAAAACGACACGATGACCGTCACCTGCGGGATCGACTGGGCCAACGACCATCACGACGTCGCCCTGGTCGACCACGAGGGAACCCTGTTAGCCCGGGCCCGGATCACCGACGACGCCGCGGGCCTGCAACAACTCCTGGGCCTTCTCACCACGCACGGCGACAGCGAGGACGCCCCGATCCCGGTGGCGATCGAAACCTCCCGCGGCCTGCTCGTGGCCTGCCTTCGAGCCACCAAGCGTCCCATCTACGCGATCAACCCGATGGCAGCTGCTCGCTATCGCGACCGGCACGCGGTCGCCCGCAAGAAGTCCGACCACCTCGACGCTATGGTGCTGGCGAACATCCTGCGCACCGACAGGGCCGCCCACCGACCGCTGCCCGACGACAGTGAACTCGCCCAGGCCATCGCCGTCCTGGCCCGCGCCCAGCAGGACGCCGTCTGGGACCGCACTCAGGCTGGCAACAAACTCCGCTCCCACCTGCGCGAATACTTCCCAGGCTTCCTCGCGGCTTTCCAGCCCAGACGCGAAGGACTGTGCACGAAGGCAGCCCGCGTCGTACTGGCCGCCGCCCCCACCCCGGAACAGGCCGCCAAGCTCACCCGCACCCAGCTGTGCTCGCTCCTGAAGAAGGCCGGCCGCCAGCGCGGCATCGAGGCGGAAGCCGAACGGCTCCGCCAGGCCCTGCGGGTCCCGCAGATGCGGCAGCTTCCGCAAGTCGAACAGGCCATGGGCCGCCAGGCGATCGCTTTGCTGAGACAGCTCGACGCCGCCTGCACCAGCGCAGACGATCTGACGGCTGCCGCGGTGGAGTCTTTTGAAGCACACCCGGACGCCGAGATCATCACCAGCTTTCCAGGGCTCGGGTCTCTCACCGGCGCCCGGGTGCTCGCCGAGATCGGCGACGACCGATCCCGCTTCTCCGACGCGAAGGGACTCAAAGCCTTCGCCGGGGCCGCGCCGGTCACCCGGGCGTCCGGCAGAAGCCTCGCGGTCATGGCCCGCCGGGTCAAGAACCAGCGCCTGGCCTCGGTCGGCTACGTCTGGGCCTTCGCCGCACTGACCGCCTCACCGGGCGCCCGCGCCCACTACGACCGCCGACGGGCCGACGGCGACCGCCACACCGCCGCCCAGCGCAACCTCTTCAACCGCATGCTCGGCTGCCTCCACCACTGCCTCACCAAACGAACCCGCTACGACGAAGCCACCGCATTCCCCGTTCCCCAAGCTCCTCAACTCTCCGTTGCCGCTTGACAGATCAACCGCATCGGATGTCTCTTTCCAAAGTCCTGACGTCCATGCCGGGAGTTGGCGTCAGGACCGGAGCCCGCATCCTCATCGAGGTCGGCGACGGCAGCACCTTCCCGACCGCCGGCCACCTTGCCGCCTATGCGGGTCTCGCCCCCGCGACCCGGAGTTCGGGCTCCTCGATCCGCGGCGAACAGCCCTCCAGGAGAGGAAACAAGCAGCTCAAACGGGCCTTCTTCCTCTCCGCATTCGCTGCCCTGGGCGACCCAGCATCCCGGGCCTACTACGACAAGAAGATCGCCCAGGGAAAGCACCACACCCAGGCCCTGCTCTGCCTCGCCAGACGCCGGGCTGACGTCCTCTTCGCGATGCTCCGCGACGGAACCTTCTACGAGCCCCAACCCGCGGCGGCCAGGTGAGGGTTCAGGCCGATCAGTCAGTCCTCCGGCCGAAGCCGCTGACGAGCGGCCTCAAGCCGCTGGTCGAAGTCAGGCGCGAACAGCTCAGGAAGCGCTTTGTCCAGCGTTCCGGCGATTCGGTGGATCGGGGCCCAGACCGCCGGATCGTCGACAACGCGACGGAGGTCCGTCATCTGCAGCTTCTCCAGCCAGTGCGACAGCACCAGTGCCTCGTCACTCGTGAGCTTGATCGTCACCTGGCTATCGCTCATGCACACCCCTACGGCCTGGCCTCCACCCTCAACCACACGAACCTACTGGTCTCCGACCTTGACCAAACACATAGGGCACCCCCCCCGCAGGGCAGGGCGTCACGAGGTGATGTCGCTGTACTGGTCCCAGGTGTAGGCGAGGTCGGGCGAGGAGGGGTTGCCGGTCCAGTCGAAGTAGTCCCAGACGAGTTCGGCGGGGTTGGTGGCAAGGTAGCCCCGGCCGGGCAGGTCGTCGGCGTCGTCCCAGGCCCAGGGCGGGTTGGCCGCGTCGGTGTCGCACGAGCCGTTGGCGGGGCCGAGGACTCCGCCCTCGCCGCACTCGGCGCCGTACGGGTTGGAGCTGTCGTCGCCTGCGAAGTCGTTCGGCGTCGCGAACAGCGTGGTCAGGTTGCGGTTCTCCCACACGCTGTTCGAGGCGAAGATGTCGGTCAGTGTGTACTGCACGTCACGGTCGTTGGAGCCGTCCGGGACCTCGGCGGTGGACCCGGGGTAGTAGACGATACCGTCGCCGTTCGCGTACTGGTCGCGTTCCTTGGAGAGGTAGCCCTCGGCCCACGCGGCGTGGGTGTTGGGCTGCTGGGTGGTGAACGGGCGGCCGTGGCCGTCGTCGTGCGGGTCGCCCTGCTGTTTCAGCACGCCGTCGACGCTCTCCTGGCCGCTCGTGAAGTCGCTGCCCGAGGGCAACCTGCTCGACGGAGACCGCCTGGTACGGGGCGGGGGAGACGGCCGACAGCTGCAGACCGGGCGCGAGGTAGCGGTCGACCTCGCCGGCAGGAAGCCCGGGACGCCCGCGGCGGGTAGTGCCCTGGGCTGTTGTCGCCCAGGACCGGGCTCACTGTCGTGAAGCGCAGAAGGCTCCTGCCGCGTCCCACAGAACGCCGAGCTTCTCCTCCGCCTGCGTCAGGGTCGAGGGGATCATCGTGGCGAGTGGCTCCCCCTGCCACGCAAGTTCGTACTCCTCCTGCTCGCCGCCCACTCCCCCCCACGTGGGCTTGCAGGGTGAGCCGGTGCTCGAACCCTGGCGCGATCCGGTGCGCCAGGAGGTTTCGGATCTTGGCCAGTCGGTCGTAGAAGGGGTCGGACCTCAGGTCCGACATCGCCTTCGTGAGCGCGTCGTTGGGCCATGCTGCCTGAAATGCCCTGGCCGTCGAGCTTCCGTGACGTCGCGGTACTTCTCCGGGTCGTCTGCGAGGGCGAAGCGCTGCCGGTCAAGGCGGGAGGCTGCGAAGTAGAGCCCGTAGAAGGAGCTCTCGAAGGCGGAGTGGAGAGAGACGAAGGGGCAATGGTGGAAGGGCGCTTCACCAGCCACAAGGGATTAAGCGCAGCCAGAGCTGACCAGCATCGCGGCTTGACAGCGCCCTTGGGGCCGTAGCCGTATGGTCGGCCGCGCAGCAGCTGCTCATCGTCGCTGCCCATGTCCTCCAGCCTCGCAGCCGCCACCGACAACGAGGGCTTGCCCAGGCGGCCCTGGGCAAGTTGTGACTGGGCGAGACAGTTGTCACCTGGGCGTGGCATCAGTCACCAACTGATCGTTTCACCATGAGTTCGCAACGCGGGGCTCCGCGACTTCGGCCTCTGGAAGCGGTCGGTTACGCCTGTGAGGTAATGCTCTCCCAGCCCTTTTCGAGCAGGTCGAAGGCGCGGTTGAGGGCTTCGGTGCTGTCGTGGTGTCGGCGGGCGGCGCGGGGTGCTTCGAGGGCGAAGTGGGCCAGAGCGGTGCAGGCCGGGTCGTCTGCGGAAAGGCCGCTTTCCTCGGCGATGACCTGGGCCAGAGCGGCTGTGTTCTCCAGCCATGTGGCGTGCTGGTAGTCGAGCAGGGCCGGGGTGCTGTTGACCAGTTCGAGAAAGGCGGCGACGCCTGGTTCGTCGCCAGGGCGGAGCTGCCGGTAGCGCAGGGCGTGCTCGCGCAGGGCGGCCGGGACGGACTGGCCCTGGGGGCGTTCGCGCACCGAGATGAGCTGGAGGGCCTTCATCTCGTCCTGCCGGTCGAAGACGAGGGCTTCCTTGCCGGAGAAGTGCTTGAACAGCGTGGTGGTGGACACGTCGGCGGCGTCCGCGATCTCGCGGATGCCGACATTGTCGTAGCCGCGCTCCAGGAAGAGGTGCAGGGCTGCGTCGGCGATGGCCTCGCGGGTGGCGGCCTTCTTGCGCTCGCGGCGCCCCAGCGGTGCGGAGGCTGTGTCATCAGGCATACCAGGAATCTACACCATAGGTGGCACGGATTAAAAAGTTAACTCGTTGCACTTATGGCTCCGGTGTGCTTTTTTGGTGTGGCGGCCCCTGGAGCTGTCCGCCTTCATCCGTCACCCCCTTGTCCTCCGGAAGAAGTGATCAGTCATGTCCGCAACCGCCCCAGCGCCTGCTGCCGCGCCCGCGGCGCCGCCGAAGAATGTGCGCTGGGTGATGCTCGGCGGCATGCTCGCGATGCTGCTGTCCATGCTCGACAACATGGTGGTCAGCACCGCCATGCCGACGGTCGTGGGCGAGCTGGGCGGCCTGGAGCGCATCTCCTGGGTCGTCACCGCCTACACCCTGGTCACCGCCGTCACCACATGCATGACCGCCGCCGTCATGGCCATCGGCACCGTCGGCGGCCCGCTGTTCGGCCGGTTCGTCACCGGCCACTTCGACTGGCGCTGGGCCTTCTACGTCAACCTGCCGATCGGCCTGGTCGCCCTGGCATGGCTCGGGTGGAAGCTGCAGGTGCCCGCCCAGCGCCACAAAGTGACCTTCGACTGGCCCGGCATCGCCCTGCTCACCGCCTCCATCAGCGCGCTGGTGCTGGGCGCGAGCTGGGCGGGCACCACCTACGCCTGGACCTCTTGGCAGATCCTCGGCCTCGGCGCCGTGACCGTCGTCGGCCTGGTGCTGTTCGTGATCGTGGAGAAGCGGGCCGACGAGCCGCTGGTGCCCCTTTCGGTGTTCACCGGCCACCGCAACTTCCCGCTCTCGATGGCCATCCTCCTTGCGGTCGGCGCGGTCACCTTCGGCGCGGGCCTGTACCTGCCGCTGTTCCAGCAGACCGTGCAGGGCGCCTCCGCGACCAACTCCTGCCTGCTGATGCTGCCCATGATGGTCCCGGTCCTGATCGTCTCGACCATCGCGGGCAAGATCATGTCCGCCACGGGCCGGTACAAGATCTTCCCCGTGCTCGGCACGCTCTTCCTCGCCGTCGGCCTGTGCCTGCTGGCGACCATGGACCCCGACACCTCACGCCTGCTCGCCGGCCTCTACATGGTGCTCGTCGGCATAGGTCTGGGCTTCGCCATGCAGATGGCGAAGCCATCGCACAGAACAGCGTCCCGTTGCGCGACATGGGTGGCGTCGGCAGCTCCATCAACCTCTTCCGCACCCTGGGCGGCTCCCTCGGCGTCGCCGTCTTCGGCTCGATGTTCACCCGAGCCCTCCAAGGACACCTGTCCGGCACCGGCGGCACCGAGGTCGACGCCACGGCCCTTCAGCAGCTGTCGGCCGGAGTCAAAGACGCCTACCTGCAGGCGGTGGCCAGCGGCACCAGCCACATCTTCCTCACCGCCGCCATCCTGTGCGCCCTCGCCGTGGTCGCCGCACTGTTCGTGCTCGAAGTGCCGCTGAAGGCGGCCGGGCCCTCACCCGCCGCCACCCCCGACGAGGCCACCGCCCCCGCCACCAGCGCGTGACGACCACCCCCCTCCAAGCAAGTGCCCGGCCCCATGCCGGACGACAGGAACGGAGCACCACCATGACCACCACACCCACGCCCCGCATCGCCATCATCGGCGCCGGCCCCGGCGGCCTGACCTGCGCGCGTACCCTCCAGCTGAACGGAATCGCCGTGACCGTCTACGACCTTGCCTCCGGCCCCGACGACCGCAACCAGGGCGGCACCCTGGACCTGCACCCGGACGACGGCCAGGTCGCCCTGAAGGAGGCCGGACTGCTGGAGGAGTTCCTTCGCCTCGCCCGCCCCGAGGGCCAGGAGATGCGGCAGTTCGACGCGGTCGACGGGACGCTCCGCTTCCACCACCGTCCCGCCGAGGGACAGCTCTCCGCCCCCGAGATCGACCGCGGTCAGCTGCGCGACCTCCTCCTGAACTCGCTGGAGCCCGGAACCGTCCGCTGGGGCCATGCCCTGCAGAGCGTCGAAGGCCCGGCTGACGGTCCCCGCCAACTGCACTTCGCCGACGGCACGGTCATCGGAACCGATCTCGTCATCGGCGCGGACGGCGCCTGGTCCAAGGTCCGGCGCGTCCTGTCCTCCGCCACTCCCCAGCACACCGGCATCAACTTCCTCGAAGCCTGGTTCCACGACGTCGAAACCCAGCACCACGGCATCGCCGACTTCGTCGGACAGGGCAGCGCCATGGCGGCCGACGGCGAGCGCTGCCTGTACGCCCAGCGCAACAGCGGCGGCCACATCCGCGTCTACATCATCCAGGCCGACACCGCCGACTGGCTGGCCCAAGCCGGACTCACCAGCCAGGACACCGACCAGATCCGCACCCTGCTCCTGGACCGCTACCGCGACTGGGCACCCAGCCTGCGCCAACTGATCATTGACAACGACGGCCCCTACATCGACCGCCCCATTTACGCCCTGCCCGTCCCGCACACCTGGGAATCCAACCCCACCGTCACCCTGCTCGGCGACGCCGCCCACCTCATGCCCCCGCTCGGCGTCGGCGTCAACCTCGCGATGCTGGATGCCAGCGAGCTCGCCCTCGCCATCGCAGGCCACAAGACGATCGCCGACGCCATCCGCGCCTACGAGAAGACCATGCTGCCCCGCTCCCACAAGATGCAGACCCACCTCGACGGCGGCGCCACCGGCCTGCTGGACGACGAAACCTTTGACCCCGGCCAGCTCGACACGGACTGAGCACCGGCCCCGGGTGTGAACCCACTCTGCGTCGCGGCCGTCGCCCCCGCGCCGGGACGACGGCCGCGACGCACAGCTCAATAGGTCAAAAGCCGGTGATCGATCTGGTGCGCAAGGTCCTCTGAGTACGCTTGTAGGAGATTGAGCAGGGCGACGACCTCACTTCCGCTGTCCTCATCAAGCTCGGCTCGTACGACCGTGCCCGGCTCACCGCCGAGCGCACCTGGGCCGAGATTTCCGGCTCGCCGCTCGTAGCGGCGGCCGCAGCACGGGAGCTGGCGATCGTTCTCCGCCACCAGGACCAGACGGACGCCGCGCAGCGCCTCATGTCATCGGCGGCAGGTGCTCCTCAGCCCACACCCCCAATGAGGCAAGCGGAAAGAGGAATGCGTTGCCGTGGTCGGTGAGGGCGTACTGCGAGCGCGTCGGCGAGCCGTGGTGCACGGTCCGCACGACGAGTCCGGCGTCTGCAAGTTCGCGAAGTCGCTCCGTGAGCATTCTGTCGCTGATGCCCGGGACCTGCTTGCGCACTTCAGCGAATTCTGTGGGGCCTTTGGCGAGAGCGGTCAGCACCAGTCCGCTCCAGCGCTTGCCGAGCAAGGCGAAGGCACGGATCAACGCCCCTATCAAGGGCGGGACTTCGGGTTCCTGCGAGTCAGTCATGGCGTTCTCCAGCGATGCGAGGCTCATGCCGTCGGGCGCGACCGTGCCCGGGCGAGGCCGGGGCGGCGGCACCCGGGCACGGTCTTCGCATCAGTGAGTGACGAGGGTCAGAGGCTGGTGTCGGTCATCCCATGTGGATGACCGCCGGCCCCTCCGACGGCTGCTGCTTCCCAGCGGTGACGGCGATCGCCGTCACCGTCAGGCCGAACAGGAACAGGGCGCCCGCGGTGGCAAAGGCCACGCCGTATCCGTGGGTGAGTGCTTCGCCCGCATTCGCGACCAGCCCGAAGTCCTTGACCGCCAGACCTCGGTAGAAGGAGGCGGCAGCCTCCGGCAGCCTGTCGTTGGCCGCCGAGGTGGAAGCCGTCGACAGGACGGCGAGCCCCAGGGCTCCGCCTATCTGATGTGCGGTGTTCAGCAGCGCGGACGCGATCCCGGTGTCCTGGTGCTCGACGCCACTCACGGCGCTCAGCGTCATCGGCACGAAGCTCGCGCCGAGACCGACCGCGGTGACGAACATCGCCGGCATCAGATGCGCCGTGTAGGACGAGTCGGGCGTGAGCGTGGCGAACCAGAACATGCCCACGGCGGCCACAAGCAGCCCAGGCCCGGCGATGAGACGCGGAGCGAGACGGGTCAGCAGCTTGGAACTGGCCGTGGCCGCAATGCCCATGCCGATACTGAAGGGCAGATAGGCGAAGCCGGTCTTCACCGGGCTGTACCCGAGAATCAGCTGCATGTAGAGGGTAAGGAAGTAGAAGGTGGCCATCATGCCGGCGCCGATGAACAGCATCGTGGCGTAACTGCCGGACCGGTTACGGTCCCTGAAGAGGCGCAGCGGCATCATCGGGTGCGCTGTGCGGCCCTGGATGAACAGGAACACGGCCAGCAGAACGACGGAGGCGGCGAAGGACGCCAGGGTGCCGCCGTCGGTCCAGCCGTGCTCGCCGCCACGGGTGATGCCGTAGACGAGGGCGATCAGGCCGCCGGAGCCGGTGACCGTGCCGGGGATGTCGAGGCGTCCGCGGTGGCGTTCGGCCTCGACGAGGGTCTTCGTTCCGGCGAGTACTGCCAGGCCGATGGGGACATTCACGAAGAACACCCACCGCCAGTCCAGGACATCGGTCAGGATCCCGCCGAGCAGCAGTCCAGCGGTGGCACCGATACCCGCCATGGCGGCGTAGATGCCCATCGCCTTGTTGCGCGGCTTGCCCTCAGGAAACGTCGTGGCGATGAGCGACAGGGCGCTGGGGGCGGCCACGGCCGCGCCGACTCCCTGCAGGATGCGGGCACCGATCAACAGGCCCTCGTTCACGGCGAGTCCGCCGAGGAGCGACGCCAACGTGAACACGGCGATACCGAGCTGGAACATACGTCGTCGCCCGAAGAGGTCTCCGGCCCGACCGCCGAGCAGCAGCAGCCCGCCGAAGGCCAGTGCGTACGAGTTGACGATCCAGGCCAGGTTCGCGTCGGACACGTCGAGGTCGGTCTGGATGCTCGGCAGGGCGATGTTCGTGATCGTCCCGTCGAGGATGACCATGAGCTGCGCCGCGGCGATCACGAACATCGCCAGACCCAAGTGCCGACCGCCTGGCAAGGCCCCGGGGGTGGCCGTCCGGGCGGAGGCAGTGACAGTAGAACTGTCAGCAGGCATGAAAGAGCTCCCAAGAGTTCCGAGTTCTACACTTCGGCACGAAACGGGAACGAGAGAATCGCTCAGGCATCGCAATGGGCGATGCGGGACGAATTCAATAAGGAGATCAATGATCTCTGGACCCGAGTGCGGCACGCGCACTCAAGGGATTCTCACCTTGAGGCGACATAGAACTGTAACACCCGACAATCACTGATGTTGGCCACTCCGCGAAGCGCTCTGCCGTGATTCATCTCGCGCTTGACATGACCTATCCGCACCTGATCGAGCAATATCGGCAGGCGCCCTCAAGGCGACTTGCAATTCCCATCGAACTGTGGGCAACCAAGCGGCTTGGGTTAGCCGAAAAGATTCTCTCCCCCTTGCGTGATTCAAGCGGGAAATGTCAAGGGGCCGCATCAAGGAATGTGTGCCTCGTTGGTGGAGCACGGAGAAGTAAATCGGTGGGGTGATGCGGGGGAATCTGCCACGATCACCGGATGGGTGCATTGGAGGCAGTGGCAGGCAGGGTTGCGGGTGGGGTCACCGTGGCGTTCCGGCCCAGCGGCTCGTCGATGGTTCCGCTGATACGTAGTCGGCAGCAGGTGGTCGTTGCTCCGGTCGACCCGTCGAAGTTGGAGGTCGGGGACATCGTCCTCGCCCGTGTCGCCGGGACCGTCTACTTGCACTTGGTGTCGTCCGTGGACCTCGCCAGGAAGCGGGTGCAGATCAGCAACAACCGTGGCCGTGTCAACGGCTGGACCAGCCACGATCGCGTCTTTGGTATCTGTGTGGCAGTCGACGGCGTCACCCGGTCAGGAACCGTGGGCAAGACGCTCGCGGCCGACTCCGACGACTCCTGAGCCTGACGCTCCAGCGGTATCGGGCTGCCAGGCTGTGCGGGTGGCAGAACGAGTGCGCGTTCGCGAGACCGATGACGACGAGGGCCGGCGGTTACTGCGGATCATCCGCAGAGGCACGGGCTCTGTGGTGATCTGGCGGCGCGCGCAGATGGTGCCGCTGTTCACTCAGGGCATGCCGGTCGCGAAGATCGCCGAGGTGTCGTTCACCAGTGACGACCGGGTCCGCGACGTGATCCACTACTTCAACGCCGACGGCTTCGACTCGCTGCGATCGCCGACGGTGAGGTCATAGCCGAGGATGGCGAGCCCGAAGCCGTCTTCTGCATGGACGAGTTCGGGCAGCTCAACCTGATGCCGCACCCCGGGCGGCTGTCGGCCGAGCGCGGCGGCAGGCACAAGGACCTCGACCGTGAGCCCCGCCGCCAGCCCGGGCGACCTACAACCGCTACGGCGGGGCTGCACCTGTTTGCCGCCCTGGACCTGGCCCGGGACAAGCTCTACGGCCACATCGAACCGCTCAAGCGGCGCACGCAGTTCTTGGAGTTCTGCCGCTACCTGCGCACCCGCTACCCTCCGACGGTGCGGATCGCAATCATCTGCGACAACTTCTCGCCGCACCTGACCACGAAGAAGTGCCAAGTGGTCGGCACCTGGGCGGCGGCGAACAACGTTGAGATCGCCTGCACGCCGACCACTCCTCCTGGCTGAATCGGATCGAGGCCCAGTTCACGGCCCTGCGCTACTTCGCCCTCGACGGCACCGACCACGCCGAACCACAAGGAACAGGACAGCATGATCCACCACTACACCATCTGGCGGAACCGCCATGCCAACGACCGGCGCCTACGCGCCGTCGTCGACAGGGCAAACGTGCTTGATGCGGCACTAGCATGCGTTGAAAGGTCGCTAGTGCTCTGCAAGCCTCGGCCACCAGTGCCGCTGCGAAATCCAGCAGACGCTGCCCACGAACCACGAAGAGTTCACCGGCTGCGGTCAGGTGTACGTGGTGCCTGTCTCGGTCGAACAACATGTAGCCGAGGCGCTGCGACAGCCTGTTGATCTGGCCGGCTGCTTGAGTCGGGCCCGACCCAGACCATGAAGGCCACGGCACGGCCCGTCGTCACCGGGCCGCCGAAGCCCTCATCACGGAACGGCGCTCAAGACACCTGTTGGTTGGTCCGCAATGGCGCGTCGGTCGCCGCGACCACCTTGTCGATCGCCACCCCCGGCGCCCTCTCCACGAGCACCAGCCCCTCTGATGTCACGTCGATGACCGCGAGGTCGGTGATAATGCGGTGGACGCAGCAGCGCCCGGTCAGGGGCAGCGTACAACTCTGAACGATCTTCGGAGTGCCGTCCTTGGCGGTGTGGTCCATGAGGACGATGACGCGGCGGGCGCCGTGGACGAGGTCCATCGCACCTCCCATGCCCTTGACCATCTTGCCGGGGATCATCCAGTTGGCGAGGTCGCCCTGGGCCGAGACCTGCATGGCGCCGAGGATCGCGGTGTCGATGTGGCCGCCCCGGATCATGCCGAAGGAGAGCGCCGAGTCGAAGAAGGACGCGCCGGGCAAGACCGTGACCGTCTCTTTGCTCGCATTGATCAAGTCCGCGTCGACGTCGGCCTCTTGCGGGTACGGGCCGACGCCCAGAATGCCGTTCTCCGACTGGAGTACGACGTCCACGCCGGGCGGAATGTGATTGGGGACGAGGGTCGGCAGGCCGATACCGAGGTTGACGTAGTCACCGTCGCGCAGTTCGGCGGCGGCGCGCGCGGCCATCTCGTCGCGGGTCCAGGACATCAGGCCAGCACCGTCCTCTTCTCGATCAGCTTGTCGGCCGCCTGGGCCGCGTCCAGTTCGACCACGCGCTGCACAAACACGCCCGGCAGATGGATCTCGTCGGGGTCGAGTGCCCCGGGTTCGACGAGTTCCTCGACCTCTGCGATGGTGACGCGCCCGGCCATGGCGACGAGCGGGTTGAAGTTCCGTGCCGATGTGTGGAAGACGAGGTTGCCGTGCCGGTCACCACGTGCGGCGCGGACGAGCGCGAAGTCCGTGGTGATGCCGTGCTCCAGGACGTACGAGTCGCCGTTGAAGTCGCGTACTTCCTTGGCCGGTGAGGCGACCGCGACCGACCCGTCGGCGGCGTGACGCCAAGGCAGTCCTCCCTCGGCGACCTGGGTGCCGACACCGGCCGGGGTGTAGAAGGCGGGGATGCCGGCGCCGCCCGCTCGCAGGCGCTCGGCCAGCGTTCCCTGCGGGGTGAGTTCGACCTCGAGTTCGCCGGTCAGGTACTGGCGGGCGAACTCCTTGTTCTCGCCTACGTAGGAGCCCGTGACGCGTGCGACGCGGCCGGTGCCGAGCAGAATGCCCAGGCCGCGGTCGTCGATGCCGCAGTTGTTGGAGACGACCTCCAGGTCCCGGGCGCCCTGCGCGTGCAGGGCGCGGATGAGGGTCTCGGGGATGCCGCACAGCCCGAACCCACCCACAGCGAGGGTGGATCGGTCGGCGATGTCGGCCACAGCTTCCGCGGCAGTGACCACTGTCTTGTCCATGGGATGCTTTCTTGACTGGTTCAGCTGTCGGAGGACGACGCGAGACGGGCAGGGCATACGGCAGCGGGCAATCAGGTGGCGACGGACGGCGTCAGCAGGAGCCGCTCCCTCAGCTGGCCGATCAAGTGGTGCAGTTCGAGCGCGGTGGCCGCGGCACCGAAGAGGTATAAGTCGGGGCGGATGACGGCAGCGACGTGGGCGTGCTCGCGCATGTGCGGCAGGTAGGCGTCGTCCACGTCGAGGTACGCCACGTCAGGCGTGCCGGGTGAGTGGAGCGGAACCACGGTTGCACCGATGCGCATGAGGAACTCCCGGTCTGCGGAGTCCAGTTCGCTCAAGGCCGCGTCCCCGTCCGCCAGGACGACGAAGCCGCCACCCGTGATGTCGTCGAGCAGCCCGGTCTCGCCGTTGTGGCGGATGCGGTACTGCGGGGTGATGTGGCCGACGTCGGGGCGCGGGCCACCGTCCGACGCCCGTTGCAGGACGCCGTCGCCAAGGACCGGCGGCGGAGTGGGCGGCAACACACGGGCCGGGTCGCCGCCGGTGGCGATCATACGAGCGTCCCGCGCAGTCGCCTCCGCCTCGTCCGGTACGCAGATGACCTGGCCGAGCGCCCTCGAGATGCCGATGGCGTGCTGGACATGCTCGCGCCGCTCACTGGTGTATGTGTCCAGGAGCGCGGGCGAGGCGGCCGTGGGTAGGTGACCGGCGAGTGGTCGGCCGGCAGGTGTGCGTACTGCGCCTCCAAGGCCCGGCGGGTCATCACCATGCACCAGGTGACGAGCGCGGCGACGTCGTCGTCCATGTCCTGTCGGCACAGCACCGCGAAGTCGGAGAAGTCGAGCGTGCGCAGGTCCTCGGTCAGGCCGGGGAAGTAGCCCGCTTCCACCACCGCGTCCTGCCATCCCTCGGCCGCGAAGGCCTGCAGGACCTCGTCGCCCCACGGCAGGTACTTGACCGGGCGTACGCGGTCCAGCTGCTGCCAGCGCGGCGTCATGACGGCTTCGTGGATGAGGACGTTCGACTTGCCCGCGATGAAGTGGTCAAGAGCCGGGAACGGACGCTCGTCGTAGAAGAACGTCAGCTTCTCGGGGTCGACTCCGGCGATGCGCAGCGCTTTGTGGGCGGCGAGACCGATGAGGTTCACGCCGTCGTCCTGCGAGGTCGCCACGGTCAACTGGTCGGTGATGGAGGCGAGGTCGGCCACCGTGCTGACCGGCAGGGCCGCGTCGACCGCGACGACCAGGCGGTCGCGCTGTCCGACCACGCCGAGCGAGGCCAGTCCCTTCGTCTTCCCCGCACGGTCCAGCATCTGCACGGCCGCGGTCGGCGTGACGAGGGCGATGTCCACCTCACCGGCGAGCAGCGCCTCGATCTGGTCGATGCCGCCGCGGCCGTTCCAGATGCCGAAGCGGGATCCCTCGGGGGCGCGGTCGCCGATCTCCTGGGCCAGCCAGCCGCAGATCCGGTGGGAGGTTGGCCTGGCCCCAGTCACCGCGGAACTGGAGGGTGATCGGGTGCTTCAGAACAGGTGCCTCAGACATGGTCGCTCTGCCCCACCATCTCGGCCAGCTCCGCGGCGTTCTGGGTGAAGTCGACCTCGTTGATGGAGTCGAAGGGGAAGCCGATCCGCTCGAACTCCTCCTCCAGGGCCTTGGCGCCGGCGGCCTCGTAGACCGAGACGATGAACCCGGAGTCGGTGTTCACATACAGCTGCCGGAAGGTCGCGTGGACCTGCTGGGCGACTTCCGGCGCGTTTCCCGCGATCTCCTCGACCGACAGGCCCGGGGCCTGGTGAAGGCTCACGTACAGAGGCATGGCAAGACTCCCTCATCCTTGAAACGTGTCACGATACAGAACACTGTCCCGTCTACTGGAACTTAATAGCAAGGGCGTGGAGGGTGGAAATCTCTGCGCTACTGTGCTCTCCGTGGAGCAAAAAACGGGGACCAGCAGCGCCGAGTCCGGCACCGAGAGCCGCCCGGCCGGCCTGATCGGGGCCGTCGACAACGTGCTGCGACTGCTGCGGCTTTTCGAGGCCCACGAGATGATCCGGGTCAATCAAGTGGCCCGCGACATGGGCCTGTCCCGTTCCACGGTCCACCGCATGCTGGCCACGCTCTGCCATCACCGGTTCGTGGTTCAGGACGACTTCTCGCGCGCGTACAAGCCGGGGCCCGCGCTCGTCGACATCGGCCTGTCGGTCGTCGCGAACATGGATATCCGGGCACTGGCGCACAGCGCCCTGACCCGTCTGCGCGACGAGACCGACGAAACCGTTCACCTCGCGACCTTGCGTGGGGCGGAGGTGCTGTACGTCGACAGCGTTGAGAGCAACCAGGTCGTCCGCACCGGAAGCCGGACCGGCTGGACGCTCCCGGCCCACGCGACCGCGGCCGGCAAGGCACTGCTCGCCGAGCTCGGCGACGACGAACTCGCCGCCCGCTACCCCTTGGAGAACCTGCAGGCTCCCACTGCCCGCGCCCCCCAGACGCTCGAAGAACTCCGCAAGCAGCTGACCGACGTCCGGCGTCTCGGTTACGCGGTCAATAACGCCGAGAGCGAGGCGGACGTCAGCGCCGTCGCGGCGGTCGTCCGCGACAAGCGCGGCCGCGCACGTGCGGCCATAGCCACGACGGCCCCGCAGTCCCGCGTCGACGGCACGTGGATCGCCTCCGCCGCCGCGGCTACCGTCCGCGTCGCCCGCGAACTGGGCGAGCGCATCGACTGACGCACCTCCACACCCCCGCCCGACGGCCGCCCCGGATCTTTCCGGGGCGGCCGTCGGCGTTTGCAGACCGGATGTGACCTGCGCTTTCAGCATCTCTACCGACGTCCGCCGCAGGTAGGGGCGGCCACATTTCCTCTCGTCGGGCGCTTGCCACACTCCGGATTTTGGTACCAGAATGCCGACCACTGTTCCGCATAGCGACACACACTCTCGAAGAGAGGGGCAGCCATGAGCGAGCCCACCACCGGGGCGGTCCTTCTGGAGGAGACGCAGCAGATCTCTCCGCCCGACCCCGACCGCGAACCCCTCAAGACCAACGTTTACGAGCACATGGCCATGACCGCCGGTCAGCTGATGCCGCTGTTCCCGTACGACCACGCCGGCGCGATCGTGCCGTGCGGCGCGGTCCTCATCGGTGGCCAGGACGCCGACTACGGGCACTTCTTCCACTGGAACACCGTCAACGAGGTCGTCGTCGTCTACGGCGCCCACCAGTCCGTGATGGCGACCGGGCAGATCATGGCGACGCAGAATCTGCACGGCGTCAACTCCTACCTCCGCGACGAGAAGGAGGAGGGCGCCTACGGCCTCATGGTGGTGACCCAGCACCAGGCGGAGGAGGGCGACCAGTCCGAGGCCATGATCGCCCGCTGCCAGGAGTGCAAGGCGGAGATCGTGCGCCACGAGTACGACGCGACACCGCCCGGCCTGCCCGGCTACGACCCGACCCAGCACGGCGGAGCCGCGGACGACCGCGTCCATCAGTTCCCGACGGCGGTCGGCTCGGCCCGCTTCGCGGACATCCGCAACTCCGACGCGGGGCGCACCTGCGAGAAGTGCGGACACGTCAACAGGCTGTTCGCGCCCGCCCCTTGGGGCTGGCACCGCACGGTCGCCCAGACCACCGCGGCCAACGCCGCGTACCGCTCGCTGCGAGAAGCCGGGCAGCCCGCGCTCGAGGAGGCCGCACGATGATCAACCGCCGACGGATGCTCCACGCGCTCAAGGTCGCCCCCGAGCTCGGCAACTACGCGGACGCGCCCGTGCTCCCCACGGACACGGACCCCCAGCTGTACCTGTCGCACAACGAGCTGCCGCAGCCGTTCCACCTCATCTGTGAGAAGGACACCGTGCTGAGCCAGCTGTCCGGCAGCAGCGACGTGCTGCTGCGCGACAGCTCGGTGAACCGGTTCCGGATGAACATCGGCGATCACGTCTATGTCCCGGCCGGCACGCCGCACCAGATCGTCCCGGTCGAGGGTGGCACCGTGATTCGATTCATGGCGCTCAAGGCCGGTCGGCAGGGCGCGGTCTGGTACTGCCCCGAGTGCCGCACGGAGTTGCACCGCCTTGAGTGGGAGCATGACAATGACGTAGCACCGTCCCGGTTCTACGCGGCGGCCTGCGCGAAGTTCTCGGCCGACGAGGCCGCTCGCACCTGCGGCGCTTGCAAGACCGTGCACCCCGAGATCGATCTCGCCGCGTTCGGCTGGTCGAGTCCGGTGCCCGCCTGAGGGGCCGACACCGGCGAGTGCGAACCGCCGCGTGCGGATCGCCACCCCGAGGGGCCGGTGGTCCACACGCGTCGTGCAGACGGCGACGCCGCGCCTCTCGATCTCCAACACCCCAGTGGTACAAGGAGTTTCCGTGGCGATCGTTACTGAAGTCGTTGCTGTCATCGGTTCCGATCAGCCGTCCCGCATCGTCGAGCGGGACATGCTCTGCCCCCAGGGTGGTTTCAAAGTCTGACTGTTCGCGCGTCTGTGCTGGTCAGCGGAGTCCGAGGAGTGCCAGGGGACGGGTGAACGGCTCGTAGGACATCTCGCGGAGTCCGGCGGCGATGTTGTGGTGCCCGGCGGCACGGAGGCAGTTGATCGCGTAGCTCCGCAAGGTGGCCATGTTCTCCGGGCCATGCTCGGTGTGCACCTTGGAGGCGTCCTCGCGGAAGGCAGTGTCCCTCACGAAGTGGAGCCGGTTTTCGATCACCCACTGCGAACGAATGATCTTCGCGAGCCGCTGTGGGGAGGCTTCCCGGCTGGTCAGATCGGTGATGACGTAAACCGTCTCGCGGCTGCGCCTGCCGGTCTTCAGGCAGGTGCGGTGGCGTACGACCCGGGCGACCTGTGTGGCGTGCGGGAAGTCGAGGTCATCGACGGTCAGGACCTGCACCACGCGGGTCTCCTTTCGGCCGTGCCCCTCGGTGCGGTCGTAGAACTTCGCGGTCACCTCCTTCCAGGGCAGCATGTGCAGCCGCTCGTAGAGACCGGCCTGGTTCTTCTTCACGCACAGCGCGTAGTGCGCCTTCTTCTCCTCGACGAGGAAGCGGGCGTGGCCGCGCTGGGCGTGCAGGGCATCGGCCGTCACGGTCACCCCGGTCAGGTCGAACGGGGCCAACAGGCTGGCGAAGCAGGTGATTTCATTCGTCTTGTCCGGGACTCGCAACTGCGTGACGGTCAGTCCGCCACCGGTCATGGCGGCGAGCAGATGCGCGGCTGGGGTGTCACCGTGGCGGGAGCCACGGGCGCTTTTGCCGTCCACGGCCAGGGTGTCGGCGCCGGACGGGTCGCTTCCCAGCAGGTCGGCGAGGCCACCTGGGCAGACTCGGTTGATGATCCGGCGGATCGTCGCCGTGCTCGGCGCGACGCACACGGTGAAGGCGGACACCGTCCGGGCGCCGAGCCGGGCCAGGGTGTCCTGCGGAGCGTTTCGCGCCCACTGCCCGATCGCCGCGAAGGACCGGGCCCCACACATGACGGCGGAGCAGGCCGTCAGCAGCACGCTCACGAACGGGTGACGCCTTCCGCGCCGGTCACGGGGATCGGGCAAGGTCGCCAGCCGGGACGGCAGGTCGCCGATCACGCCGTGCTGACGCGAGGGCGACTTGACCAGACACACGGTGGCAGACTGACGACACATCGAAGCTCCGGGCGATACAGGCGACTTGGTAGGTCACCGGCATCAACCGGAGCTTCGTTGCATGCGTGGCGGCCCGCGACCCCATCGTCATGATGCCGTGACCAGCACGGATCCTTGATCCACAAGACTTTGAAACCGCCCTGGCTCTGCCCCCCCAGCAGGCGATGATCGGCCACGCCGCCTTCGGTGACGTGCCGGTGCCGCTCTACCAGGCGACGGGCGTGATCACGTATCAGATCCTGTTTGTCGTCCTCGAACGCCACTCGACGGTTGCCCAAGGCACTGCCTTTTGTCTCGACGAGGGCTACCGGAACGCGCACTTCGTCCTCGCCGCACTCGTCGGCGTCGGCATGATGCTCGCCCTGGCGCTGCCCAGCATCGAGCGGCCGGACGAGGCGCTGTCGGGCTGATGCGTACGGCGGCCGACTCGCCTTGGCGCTGTCCCGCTGCGGGACAGCGCCCAGAGACGTCCGAAGCCTCGCGGATGCGCGCTTCACGTGAGGTCGAGGAACTCGCTCAACGTGTTGCGTCGCGAGGGATGCTGGAGCTTGGACATCGTATTGGCCGCGATCTGGCGGATGCGCTCGCGGGTGACGCCGTACACCTGGCCGATCTCCTCCAGCGTCTGCGGGTGGCTGCCGTCCAGGCCGTAGCGGCGGATGATGACGCCGGATTCCCGGGCGCTCAGCCCTGCGAGGGTATCGCGCAAGGCGTCCTGCAGTTGGGAGTACAGGACGCTCTCCCAGGGGCTGACGCTGTCCGCGTCCTCGATCAGGTCGCCGATCTCGGCGCTGCCGTCGTCGCCCAGGACGGTGTGCAGGGAGATCGGTTCCTTGTCGTATCCCTGGATCTCGGGGATCTGCTGTGCCGGGACGCCGCAGATCTCCGCCAGCACCTCGGGCTCGGGTTCGACGCCGTGTTCCTGGAGCAGTTCGCGCCGTGCCTTCGCCACCCGGTTGATGAGCTCCACCATGTGGACCGGGATCCGGATCGTGCGGCCCTGGTCGGCCAGGGCCCGGGTGACGGCCTGCCGGATCCACCAGGTGGCGTACGTCGAGAACTTGAAGCCCTTGGCGTAGTCGAACTTCTCGACGGCCCGGATCAGTCCGGTGTTGCCCTCCTGGATCAGATCCAGGAACAGCAGTCCGCGGCCGGTGTACCGCTTGACGATGGAGACGACCAGGCGGAGGTTCGCCTCCACCAGGTGCGCCTTCGCGCCGTGTCCGTCCTCGACGAGGAGCCGAAGTTCCCGCCGGAACTCCGGGGACAGGTCCGGCTCTTCGTCGAGTTTGTGGCCGGCGTACAGACCGGCCTCGATCCGCTTCCCGAGTTCCACCTCCTGCTCGGCGGTCAGCAGCTTCACCCGGCCGATGAGCTTCAGGTAGTCGTGCACCTGGTCGATGCTGGCGCCCGCCGTGGTGAGCCGCGGAGCAGGGGCGTCCGCGTCGTCATCCGCGAGGAGGAACCCCGCCTGGGACTGTGTCGGCGCTTCGGCGCCGATGGCCACGCTCATGTCACTTCACCTTCAGGATGTCGCAGAGGAACTGATCGGTGTACGAGTCGGGTTGGGACGCCACGTCCTCGGGCGTGCCATGGGCGATCAACGCGCCGCCGGGGTGCCCGCCTTCCGACCCATACCGATCGGCCGGTCGACGGTCTTGATGACGTCGAGATTGCTCGATCAGGACGACCGACCCGGGCGTCCAGTAGTCGCAGGTAGTCGTGGACCTCGGTGAGAGCGCCGACGGTCGAGCGGGGATTGCGGCTCGAGGACTTCTGGTCGATCGCGACTGCCGGACACAATCCTTCGATCACGTCGACATCCGGCTTGTCAAGGCCACCCAGGAATTACCGGGCATGCGAGGAAATTGATTCGACATAGCGCCGCTACCCCTCGGCGGAAAAGGTGTGGAACGCCAGGCTTGACTTCCCGGAACCGGAAACACCTGCGATTACGATTAGTGACCACTCGGCAACTCTGGGGATATGTCACGGAGGTTGTGCTGGCGGGCGCCCTTGACGACAATAAAGCTCTTCACCGTCTCGACCCTAAAACAGGCGGAGATGTGGTGCTGCGAAATCGTTATGAATATTCTTGAGGGGTCTGCTCTGTGCTCACGAGTCGCCCCTATTTGTCAAGCCCGTCGATGTTCGGCTGATCGCGAAAACTGCTGAATCCTCTTTATGGTGTGTCTATGCCTCGCCTCACCCCGCAGCGTCGATCCTCCAGGCGTCAGCAGATCCTGGATACGATCGCGCGGGAGGCGCTCACCGAGGTCAGGCAGGCCAATTGACCGGCTGCTGCTCCAGGACCACTGCCGTCGCTGGACGCGGTCCTGACCGAGGCTTTCACGCACCGGGTGACCCCCGGAGGAGCGGTGGGACGCGGCCGCACTGTCGATGGGCACACAGAGCCCGGTGGTCGCGTGCATGGCCACGCACTACCCGCCGACGCTGCGGGCCACCTCGGCCGGGTTGGAGCTATCGTCGGACCGATGTATCTGTCGGCCACCACCGCACTGTTCACGTCCCCGAAGGCGGACTTCTACGCCTTCGGCCTCCCTGCCGTGCTCGGCGCGCTCGACCTGCTCCTGCTGCCTCGCAACCGCGGCCGCGACACCGCGCGCCCCGTCGCACTGCCTGGTCCCGAGCCGCTCCGGGAAGCCACCTGATCCACGAGCGGCTTGAGCGCGACGAGGTTCCGATCGACATCCGCAGTCGGTCGGAACCTCGTTCTCAGGCAGAACGGCAGGGCCGCTGCGCACAGTGACACACACCCCTGCCGCCTTGCCCTGCCCCGCCGCACCGGGGACAGCGCCTACGTGGCAGTCTTGACCGGCAGCCGCAACTCCCTGTCAGACGGCGGTCGCCGTCCCGTGATCCAGAACTTGCACGGTGCTCTGCTCCGGCGCCAGATTCCGGAACAGGTGCAGGTGGAGCTGTTGGTGGACGGTGGCAAGTCCCGCCTGATGGATGGGGAGCGCAATGCGAGGCGCCACGGCCCGCAGATAGTCGATCGCCTCGCTCGCCTTCATCCACGGGCCTCCGGTCGGCAGCAGCAGCACATCCACCGGCTGCTGCGGAACGACGAAGGCGTCACCGGGGTGGAGGAGCCGTTCGTCGACCAGGTAGCCGTTGTTGTGGATGCACGGCAGTTGAGGATGAATGACCGCGTGGTCGCCGGCCAGCGCCTGGATCGGTACCCCGGCGATCGTCACGCTGTCGCCCTTGCCGACGGTCTCGTGCCGCAGTCCTGCTTCTCCGAGGTGCTTACCGCTTCCCGGGTCCGCGATCACCCGGGCTGCCGGGTTCGCTTCGAGCAGCGGTCCGAGGCGCTCGATGTCGACGTGGTCAGGGTGCTCGTGAGTGAGGAGTACGGCGTCGACATCGCGCAGGTTCTCGAAGCCGACCGAGTACGTGCCGGGGTCGAAGAGCAGTCGGGCGGTGCGGTCCTCCCGCTCGATCTCGACCAGGACACACGCGTGTCCGTAGTGAGTGATCTTCATAGTGTGCTCCATGTGCGTCATCAATATGGGTGGGCGGCCGACTTCGCTGTCCGCGTCACAGCCACGCGGGCAGCGCGGGCAGGCCCGGAGGCGAGCAGGTGAGACCGTCTCCGGTGGTACGTCCGGTGAGCCAGCCGAGCAACTCCGCGGTGGAGCCCTTCACTTCGATCGCAGAGTCAAGAGGTTGGGTCGGCCTGGTCGTCAGTGGCAGCCCGCCCGCCGGGGCGGGCACTATCAGCGCCGGGCAGCCGTCGCGCCCGGCCAGGGTGGTGACCACGTCGGGGAGGAGCGCCTCGGCCAGGTCCTCGGGCAGGGCCTCGAAGGTGACGCCCGTACCGAGATCCACGAGGTGGATCCACACCTCGCGGATCCGCAGCCAAGGGATGAGCGAGGCCGCTACGAGACGCCCCTGAGCGGTGCGCACCGTACGCCCCAAGGTGATGACAGGCAGTTCGTCCAGGGCCTGTTGGAGGCGGACGGCGCTGTCCTTCACGTCCTTGAGGATCACCTGCGCCGTCCGTCGAGCGCCCTCCTCGATGTCCCGCAGGCACCCTTCGGTGCCGTGTGGGTACATCGGGGTCTCGACACCGGTGGCGGCCCAGGTGACCAGGTTGGTGAGGGCGTCGGCGTTACGCGCGACATGGGTGAGCAAGTGAGCGTTCCGCCACCCGGGCAGGGTGCTCGGGCCGGTCACCCACGCCTCGTCGGCCCTGCTGAGCTGGGTGTGCAGCAGGCTCGTACCCGATGCGAGCCATTCGAGCAGTCGCGGGAAAGGGGCGGGCTCACGCGTCATGCGGCTTCTCCTGGACGCAGCGGTTGCGGCACTCGCCGAGCCCTTCGATGCGGGTGGTGAGGAGGGCGCCGTCACCGAGGTACTCCTTGGGAGTGCGAGCGTGGCCGACGCCACCGGGGGTACCGGTGGCGATGACGTCCCCGGGCTCCAGGGTGATGATCGTCGACAGGTAGGACACCAGGGCGGCCGCGTCGAAGACCAGGTCGCCGGTGTCGGCCTGCTGCTTGGTCACGCCATCGACCTCGGTGGTGAGCTGACGCGAGCCGATGTCCGCCTCGTCCGAGGTCACCAGGACCGGACCGAACGGTGTGGTGGCTTCGAAGTTCTTGCCCTGCAGCCACTCCTTGGTGCGGTACTGCCAGTCGCGGGCGGTGACGTCGTTGAGGACCGCGTAGCCCGCGACCAGTCCGGCAGCCTCCTCCACCGAGACGTTGCGGGCCCGTCCCCCGATGACGACCGCCATCTCGCCTTCCCAGTCGATGGCCTGGGAGGCCGCCGGCAGCACGATGTCGTCGTACGCGCCGATCAGGACGGCCGGGAACTTGGCGAAGACCGTGGGGTACTGGGGCAGGTCGCGGCCCATCTCCAGGATGTGGGTCCGGTAGTTGAGGCCCACGCAGAAGATCTTCTGCGGACGGGGGACGACGGGCGCGTAGTCGAGTCCGTCCAGGGCGTGCCGGGTGCCGTCGGCGTTCGCGGCGAGCTCGCGCCAGCCCTCCTCGGCGAGCAGCGCGCCGACGTCCGAGTGGCCGGTCTCCACCGCCTCCGTCGCATCGACGCGGACCGCCGCGGTGCCGGTGCCGGTGCGGATGGTGGCGAGCTTCATGACTGCTCCCTGCGGGCGAGGTTGAGGCGTTCGAAGATGGGGGCGTCGCTGAACCGGAAGAGGTCCAGGTCGGTGCGGGCCTCGATGGAGACCTCGCACCAGGAGGGCACGGCGATGAGGTCGCCGCGTACGACGTCGGTGCGTCGGCCGTCGAGGGTGATGGCACCGGTGCCGTCGAAGACCTGCCACACGCTGGAACCGGTCTCGCGGACAGGCGCGGTGCGGTACGCGGCGGCGACTCGGTGCATTTCGGTACGGATGGTGGTGAGAGCGTCGGCCCCGGTGGTGGGGTTGCTGAAGCGCACGGCGGCGTGGCCGGGTTCCGTCAGGACGCCTGGGTGTCCTTCGGCGGCGACTTCGAGCTGAGCGGTCAGTGCCGCGTCGGTGTGTTCCCAACGGTAGGCGGCCAAGGGCGAGTTGGGGGTGTCCTTCGCCACGGCAGCGAGCGGGCGCAGTCCCGGATGGCCCCAGATGCGTTCGGAGCGCGAGCGATCCGGGGTGGAACGGTCGCTCACCCCGTCCTCACCGAACTCGAAGAAGCCCGTGTCGGTGGCGGAGACGAACGGGATGTCCAGGCCGTCCAGCCAGGCCATCGGCTTCGGATGTGGGTTGTGATGTCCGTGAAACTGCCATCCCGGCGTGAGCAGGAGGTCGCCTCGGCGCATGGCCACCGGGTCGCCGTCGACGACGGTCCACACGCCTTCGCCCTCGAGGACGAAGCGGAAGGCGTTCTGGCTGTGCCGGTGGGCGGGGGCGACTTCGTTCGGGCCGAGGTACTGGATGGCCGCCCACAGCGTCGGGGTCGCGTACGGGAGGCCGGGCAGGCCCGGGTTGGAGACGGAGATGGCGCGCCGCTCACCGCCGCGCCCGACGGGGATGAGCTCCCCGGCGCGAGCGGCCAGCGGGTACAGGTCGTCCCAGTGCCAGATGTACGGGACGGCCTGCGGCGCAGGTGTCATCGGCATGAGGTCTTCGCGCTCGGTCCACAGCGGAATGAGCCCGAACCGGTTGAAGTCCTCGTACAACTCTTTCTCAGCGGAGGAGAGTTCGGCTCCGCCCGCATCCTGAGGGGACGCCTGCCTCATCGTTCAGTCCTCTCCGACAGTCGTTGCCAGTAGTTCCAGCCGGCGTCGATCTGGGTGGGGTTCCAGATCTGGTTGCGCTTGAATGCTGCTTCCTCGCTGTCGGACCACACCTTCGGTCCGCCGGCAGACATGGCCATGAGCTGCGTACGGCAGGCCCGTTCCAGCAGGACGGCGTACATCACGGCGGTCCCGGCGTCGGGGCCGACCGTGACGGCGCCGTGCTGCGGCATGAGGCAGGCGGGCGCGTCGCCGAGCGTGTCGGCGAGCGCTGTACCGAGTTCCGCGGTGGCGATGAGTGCGCCGGTCCTGGTGAAGCGCGGCACCTGGGGGTCGCAGAACACGGTGCCGTCGTGGGAGATGGGGCGCAGCGGTACATCGAGCGAGGCGAAGGCGCTCAGGGCGGGCGCGTGCAGGTGCACGACACAGCCGACGTCCGGGCGCCGGGCCATGATCTCGGTGTGAATCGGATACTCGATGTGTCGCTTGCCCTCGCCGTGCAGGACCTCGCCCTCGCGGCTGACGAGGAGGACGCGCTCGGTCTCTATCTCCTCGAAGCCCCAGCCGGAGGCCTTCATCCACACGCCGTCACTGTCGGGGTCGCGGACGGCGGCGTGGCCCCACACCATGTCGGTCAGACCGGCGGCGGCCAGGGCTCGGCTGGCGCGGACGGTCTCGTCGATCTCGTTTTTCATCAGGGTCCTCGTGGGTCGACTCAGACGGCAAGCGACTGGTACAGCCAGTCAAGGTCGGTGAAGTCGTCGGGGCTGCGGCGTCCGAAGACGCGGTCGCGCAGGGCCGAGAGCGGGGTGTCGTTGTGGGCGTGCCAGACCTGGCCCCAGCCGCGGGCGACGCGCTGCACCAGGGCGGTACGGGGGATCCGTTCCGCCTGGTAGGCGGCGAAGGCCTCGTCGATGTCGCCGCTGTGCTTGACCAGTTGGCGGGCCAGGCAGTCGGCGTCCTCGATGGCCTGGCAGGCACCCTGGGCCAGGTACTGGAACATGGGGTGCGCGGCGTCGCCGAGCAGGGTGACGCGTCCGCGGGTCCAGTTGTCCAGGGGTTCGCGGTCGTACATCGGCCAGCGCCGGGACGTGTTGAACATCTTCACGGATTCCCGGACCTGTACGCAGGATGTGGCGAAGGCCTCGGTGAGCTCGTCGGGCCCGCCCCACCGGTCGGTGTGCTCGATCTCGGGCCTGTAGCTGGGGCTTCGGAAGACGGCGACCTGGTTGTAGAGCTCGCCGCGCCGGATCGGGTACTGCACCAGGTGCCGGTCGGGGCCGACCCAGATGATCTCGTCGTCCTGCTCGACGGGGAGGTCGACCTGGTCCATGGGGAGTGCGCCGCGGTAGGCGACGTACGCGTCCGTCACGGGCTTGTCGTCCGACAGGAGTTGCCGGGCGCGGGACTTGAGGCCGTCGGCGCCGATCAGGGCGTCGGTGCGGTAGCTCTCGCCGTCGGCGAAGTGGACGACGGCTGTGGTGCCGTGCTCCTCGATGTCGACGACCTGGCGGTTGTTCTCCAGGGTGACCTTGGGGTGCTCGCGGCAGGCGGCAAGCAGGACGTCGAGCAGGTCGCCGCGGTGCAGCACGCTGTACGACTGCCCGTAGCGCTCGCGAAAGGGGGTGCCGAAGTCGATGGTCGTCAGGTGCTTGCCGGTGTCGGCGTGCAGGAACACCAGGTTGCGCGGTCGGACCGCGACCTCGTTGACGGCGTCGAGGACGCCGAGGGAGTCGAGGATGCGCAGCGCGTTCGGGGCGAGCTGGATGCCGGCGCCGATCTCGGCGAACTCCGGTGCCTGTTCGACGATATGCGCATCGAAGCCGGCCTGGGCGAGGGCGAGGGCGGTCGTCATGCCCCCTATGCCGCCTCCGATGGTGAGCAGCGGTATGTGTCGCACGGTTACTCCTTGGTCCAGTGGGCGACGAGGGGGGTGTCCACGCCGATGGGGCCGGTGCCGTAGGCGCCGCCGGGGCTCTCCAGCGGGTCGTCCTTGCCGGGCAGGGCCGCCGAGAAGAACTCGGCGTTGTCCTTCGCCCAGACCGGGTCTGCCTTCTTCGGTGCGGCGATGGCATCGACCGGGCATTCGGGCAGGCAGGCCCCGCAGTCGATGCATTCGGCGGGATTGATGTAGCGCTTGGTGAGGCCCTCGTAGATGCAGTCCACGGGGCACACGTCGACGCAGGAGCCGTCGAGTTCGTTGATGCACTTGTCGTTGATCACGTAACCCATGAGGCGTCCTCCTTCAGGGGGTCGGGATCGGTGGGCGTTCGCTTGAGTGGCCGGGGAAGAGGTCCTCGTCGGGCCGCAGGCGTACGGCGATGTTGTTGACGGCGGTGGCGGCCTCGCCGAATCCGACGGTCATCAGCCGGACTTTGCCTGGGTAGGTGGTGATGTCTCCGGCGGCGTAGACGCGATCGAGGCCGGTGGACATCGCGGTGTCCACGTGGATCTGCTGCTTGTCGATCGTGAGCCCCCAGGTGGTGAGGGGCCCCAGCGAGGCGATGTGCCCCAGGGCGGGGATCAGGACGTCGGTCTCGACCGTCTGCAGTACCTGGGTCCCGCAGTCGCGTACGGTCACGGACTTGAGGGAGTCGACACCGTGCACCTCGGCGATCTCGCTGTTGGTGAGGATCCGAACCGAGGAGTCCATGAGCCGGGCCACCGAGTGCTCGTGGGCGCGAAAGCGGTGTCGCCGGTGGACGAGCGTCACCTGACGGGCGTGCGGGGCAAGGGCGTTGGCCCAGTCGACGGCGCTGTCGCCGCCACCGACGATCACCACGTCGCGCTCGGCGTACTCGTGGGGCGGAGAGACCAGGTGGTGCACGCCGTTCCCGGTGAACCCGTCCAGGGCGGGCAGCGGTCGCGGGGTGAACCGCCCGATGCCCGCGGTGATCAGCACGGCGCCCGCGCGGATGACGCGTCCCGTGTCGGTGGTGACGATGACCGCGTTCGCGTCCTGCCGGCCCAGTTTGACGGCGCCCTCACCGAGGACGACGGTCGGTGCGGCGGTCTCGGCCTGCCGCGTGAGCCGCTCGACCAACTCACGGCCGGTGACCGCGGGGAAGCCGGCGACGTCGAAGATCTCCTTGTCGGGGTAGAGCGCGGCAACCTGACCGCCGAGGTGGGGCAGGCTGTCCAGGAGGGTCACGTCGAGCCCGCGCATCCCCGCGTAGTAGCAGGCGAAGAGCCCCGCGGGACCCGCACCGACGATGAGTAGTTCGGTCTCGCGCACGGCAGGCGTCCCGGACGGCGGGACGGGTTCGGACATCATCGGCTCCCAAGAGGTACGTCGGCGACAAGTTCGGCATAGGCGCGGGCGGCCGCCGGATGCAGCGGAAGCGGCGTGCGGGCCACTTCGGCGGTTTCGGCGGGGCGGCGCCCTCGGATCAGAATTTCGGCGATCAGGCGGGCGAGTGCGTCATCCAGGTCTCCCCGGCACAGGACCGCGAAGTCGGAGCAGTCCAGTGCGGTCACGTCCGTTCCGAGGAGCGGAATCTGCTCTGCGCGCACCACGCGGGGAAGCCAGCCCTGGAGAGCGAATCCGTGCAGGACCCGATCGCCCCAGCGCAGGTACCGTACCGGCCGCGCGGCCACGGCCCTCTCCCATTCCGGCATGGACATCATGTCGTGGATCACGACGTCGGCCTCCCCCGTGGCGTACCGGCCGAGGCAGTCGGCGGGCTCCGCGTCATACACGAAGCGGAGGCCGCCGACGCCCAGGCCGGCCAGGCGCAGCGCCCGGTGCACGGCGAAGCCGACAAGGCTGACCCCGTCGTCCGCGGGCGTCGCGATCGTCATGCGATCGGCGCGGTCCGCCAGGTCGGCGACGGTGTCGAGCGGCAGCGCCGCGTCGGCCGCGGCCACGAGACACCCACGGCGCGGAACAACTCCCAGCGCGAACAGCCCCTGTAGATCGCCGAATTGGTGCAGCAGGCGCAGTGCCGCCACCGGCGCGACGACCGCGATGTCGGCCTTCTTGTTGAAGAGGGCAGCGGTCTCGTCGAGACCGCCGCGCCCGCTCGCGCACGTGAACCGCACTTCCCGCGGGGTGAGTTGGCGTATGGCCTGCTCAATAGACCCCTGGACCGCGCGCACGTCGGCCTGGTCGGCCAGCAGGCTGGACCCGCCGGTCATGAGGATGCCCGGCGGACCGACCGACACCCGCGCAAAGGGCGGGCGCGGGGCGGCGAAGGTACAACGGGCAGGCGCGGGTGCTGAAACATGGCGGCTCCTCCAGGACATCAGCTGTGACGCATCATGCGGAACACTGTTCTGGAGTGTGACCCGTTTTCATGTTCGAGACAAGGCTGGAAAACGCTGGGATAACGTGCTCCGCATGACCGAAGATGACGCTCCCGCCAGCGGGTCGAACCGGACGAAACACCCCACGGGACTGATCGGGGCGGTCGACAACGTGCTGCGCCTTCTGAGCATGTTCGAAGATCACGAAGCGATCCGCGTCAACCAGGTGGCGCGCGACATGAACCTGTCTCGCTCCACGGTGCACCGCATGCTGGCGACCCTCGGCCACCATCAGTTCGTGGAACAGGACGAAGACTCCCGGGCCTACCGACCCGGCCCCGCGCTGGTCGACATCGGCCTGTCGGTGGTGGCGAGCATCGACATCCGGGCCATCTCCCGAGACGCCCTGGTACGGCTGCGGGACGAGACGGGAGAGACCGCCCATCTGGCCTGCCTGCGGGGATCCGACGTCGTGCACCTGGACGTTGTCGAGAGCAACCGCGCCGTACGCGCGGGCAGCCGCGTCGGCTGGACCGTGCCGGCGCACGCGACGGCGATCGGCAAGGCGCTCCTCGCCGAGCTGCCGGACGCGGACCTGGCCGCACTCCACCCGAGCGGCGAGCTCAGGGCACTCACGCCGCGCACGATCGGCACACTCGACGCCCTGCACGCCGAGCTGGACACCGTCCGGGAGCGCGGCTACGCGACCAACGACGGTGAGAGCGAACTCGGTGTCCGCTCGGTGGGAGCGGTGGTGAGGGGCCGCGACGGTCGCGGCCGCGCCTCCATTGCGGTCACGGCGCCCAGCTCCCGGGCGGATGCCAAGTGGACCGAGGACACCGCGGCGACGGTGACGCGTGTCGCGAAGGAGCTGAGCGAGCACATCGGCTGACGCGCACCGGCGACGCATCCGTCGATCCACAGCCCGCGGCGCCGAAGGCCCCGGCGGACCCACCCGCCATGAACCGCGCCCTTACGGCCCTGTCAGCAGCGCTGCGCCCCCGCGCAGCGCTCAACACAGGATCGTGACGGTGGCACGGACCTCGTTCGCCGAGAACAGTTTCACCGCGACGTCGATGCGCTCGGTGGCCCGCGACGCGGGGTGGACCCGGCGCTGGTCCGGTACTACTTCCTCCCCACCGTCGCCGCATCCTTGCCGGAGGAGGAGCGGCTGCTGCGGTCGGGGTTCGTCTCGACGCAGCTGCTCGGCCTGGCCATGACCCGCTGCGTGTGAAAGATCAACCCGGTCGCAGCCCTGCCGGCTGACCGGCTCGCCGCGGCCGTGGCACCGGACATCCAGCGACCTCACAGATGACTTCGCCTGAGATTTCTTCGCCGGCTGGGCCAGGGGACTCCCGCTGTGCTCAGGAGAGACGCGAAGTCGACCCGGAAGTCAAAGTTGAATAGCTGGTCAGGGCTCAGTAGCGTCCCCGTCCACGTTTCATCCATCTGCGGGAGTACCCATGGGAAGCCCTATCCGCCTCAACGCCCTTGTGACCGGCGGGAGTCGAGGCATCGGAGCGGCCACATCCTTGCGACTCGCCGCGGCGGGCTTCCGGGTCGCAGTGAACTACCACTCGAACCGTGCCGCAGCGGACGAGGTCGTCGCAAAGATCGAGGCGGACGGTGGCAGCGCGATAGCGGTGCGGGGAGACGTCCGTGACGCCGACGATGCCGCCACGTTGATCGAGCACGCGCGCCCGACGGGCGCCTGGACGCTTTGGTCTGCAATGCGGCGGCGGGCTCGTTCGTGCCCACGCCGCTCGGCTCGCTGCCCTGGTCCGACTTCCACGCGAAGGTGGCCGACGAACTGGCCGGCGTGTACACGCTGTCGCAGCGCGCATGGCCCTGATGGCGGAGCAGCAGCGCGGGAGCATCGTCTTCGTCTCGAGCACGGTCACCGACGGCCCGCCCACCCCCGGGATGGCGGCCCACGGAACGGCGAAAGCCACCCCGAACACCTTCGCGCGATTCCTCGCGTGCGAGGCGGGTCCGCCTCGCGTTCCCGCTTTGGACGGTGACCAGGGCTCTGCCTACCTTGTGGGCAAGGGTATGAACGGCCGCGGCCAGCGCTCGAAGGCGTCCCCGAGCACCAGAAAGCCGGCCGGGAGGTCATGACGCCAGGTCAGCGCGACGCAGGACAGAGGGACGCCGACGGCGACCAGGTCCACGGCCAGCCCTCCGCGGCTGTCGTCCCTGAGGGAGACCTGGGTGGCTCCGGCTTCCCAGTCGGTCCCGTCCGCACGGCGCCGCGCGTCCAGGGGCGGCCCCTGCATGCGGTGCCAGATGTGTATGGCCGAAGGTCGGGGCGGCGGTGCGGCGGATTCCATGGTGCCAACTCCCTGTGCACTGGAACCTGTCCGGTCGATCAAGTCGCAGGAAAGCACTGGCGCCCTGTTGGTGCCGGTGAGCGGGGTGTGGTGCGTGCAGCTGCAAGGCGGCGGTGGGAAGTCGACACGATGGGGGTCCCCCGCTCGAGCGAAGCCGAGAGTGGGGCGACCGACGACAACGCCGCTGGGGGTCCCCTTTGGGGGAGTGTGTGCCACACCCCGGCCGGCGCGATACGCCGGGTCACGCTAGGGAGATTCGGACAACGTTGTCAAGACCAGGCACTGAAATCGATTCAGGCCATTGACCCGAACAGGCGACCGGGCTACGTTCTCCGCCCGAGCCCAATGAATCGTTTCCACGTTCGCAACTCCCCGCACGCCGACCCGTAGAGCCTTCGGGCGGGCCCGACCACCCATGGGCGGCGCCGCGCGCCGACCGCGCCAGGACCGCAAGGGCACAACCACCAGCAAATCACCACCAGGCAAGTCGACACCGGACCCCTAATGAATCGTTTCACCTCCGGGCGTCGAACCCAACCACCAGGAGCGCAGATGCCGCAGGACGAGCAAGCAGCCGCGAACCCGGAGCGCCGGACCTTCCTCAAGGCAGGCGGTGGCGCCATGCTCGCGCTGACGGCCCTGTCCACCGTCTCGGTCAGCCGGGCGGCGGCAGCGACCGGTACATGCGCGGAGGCACCGCAGGCGGCCGCAGCCGGTTCCGCACCGGAGTGGCAACGCTACGTCCAGGCGCCCCCGGACCGGACGGTCCGACCGGTCCGGGTGGTCCGCTGGAGCGGCGACGTGACCGACCCCGAGGCGCTGCTGACCGCAAGCGGCGGGGTGACCGTACTCAGACGCCCGGCCCCCGCGCCCGCGCCCAGATGGCCGGACGGCACCACCGCGACCGCTTCCTCGGCGCACGCGCCCAACAACGGCAACGACGGCACGCCACGGACGTACGACGCCTCCAACGCCATCGACGGGAACCCTGACACCTTCTGGAACGACGACACCATCGCCGCCTACCCGGACACGCTCACCATCACCGTGCCGAGCGCCGTGACGCTGCCCGGCGTGACCCTGCTGTCCAACTCCGACGGCGTGCCGGCCGACTTCACCGTCGAGACCTGGGACGGCAGCGTCTGGCACACCGCGGCGACGGTCACCGGCAACAGTGAGGTGCAGCGTTCCGTGCCGTTCGACCAGCCCGTCACCACCACCGGCGTACGGATCACCATCACCGCCGACCAGGACAGTTCCAAGGGCACCTTCACGCGCGTCAACGAGGTATGGCCGGACGTCGTGAAACAGGCCGACACGCCGGGGGTGGTCGTGGACTTCGGCAAGGTCGTCGTGGGGTACCCGCGCGTCCGCTTCGCCTGGGCGTCCGACGGCAACCCGGGTGTACGGCTTGCCTTCTCCGAGACACTGCAGTTCCTCACCGACCGGTCCGACTTCACCCGCTCCGACCAGTCCGGTGGCGCCGGGAAGGGGACCGACCAGTTCGCCGTCCCGGCCGGGGGCGCCGACTGGACGGACCGCAAGGGGTACCAGGCCGGGGACAAGGTGTACGCGGACGGCCTGCATGGCTTCCGCTACCTGCAGATCACCCTGGACGCGCTGGCCTCCGACGCGCCGGCCGCGCAGCCCTACGGCCAGGTCGCCGTCGACAGCGTCTCGCTGGACTTCACCGCCTACCTCGGCACCCCCGACACCTTCCGGGGCTGGTTCCTGTCCTCCGACGACGCTCTCAACCGGCATTGGTACGCGGCCGCGTACACCAACGACCTGTGCATCGACACCTTCCGGTCGGACGACGTGGACCCGCGCAATGCCGACACCCCCACGTTGCGCGGCAAGCTCGTCCTGCACGACGGCGCCAAACGCGACCGCGACCCCTACGTCGGCGACCTGGCGGTGGCCGGGCCCTCGCTCTACCTGACGCACGACGACGCTACAGCGGCGGTGCGCAACGTCCTGGCCGACCTCGCGGACCACCAGCGCGCCGACGGCTGGATCCCGCCCGCCTCGATCGCCAACTACGCGCTGAACCTGTTCGACTACCCGCTCTGGTGGGTCATCTGCAGCTGGGACTACGTCCTCTACACCGGCGACCGCGACTACGCCGCCCAGTACTACCCGCAGCTGGTCAAGGTGCTCGACAGCTGGTACCCGAGCGTCACCGACACGGACGGCCTGCTGAGCAAGGGCCTCAACGGCACCGGCAACTACGGCGACTACGCCTTCCTTCCCCGGACCGGCCGCATCACCTACTACAACGCCGCCTACGTCCAGGCCCTGAACAACGCCGCCGAGATCGCCCGTCTGCTGGGGCACCCCGATGACGCGGCCCGTTGGCGGGCACGGGCCCAGCAGGTCGCCGAAGCGGTCAACACCCACCTGTGGGACGCGGACGCCGGCGCCTACCTCGACTCCGCGACGGGCCCCGTACGGCACGGCCAGGACGGGAACTCCATCGCCATCACCGCGGGCGTTGCCGACACCGCACGAGCGGCAGCTGCCCTGGACCACCTGACGGCCACCACCAAGCGGCCGTACGGGAACGCCTTCATGGACAACGACACGCTCTTCGACGGGTCCTCACAGCGGGTCTACGCCTTCACCTCCTACCCTGAACTGGTCGCCCGCTTCCGGACGGGCAGTGCCGACTCGGCGATCGACCAGATCAAGCGGACCTACGGCTGGATGGAGGCGCACGACCCCGGTCTCACCCACTGGGAGGGCATCGGCCCGGACGGCACGCCGTACGAGGACTCCTACACCAGCATGGCGCACGGCTGGTCGACCGGTGTACTGCCCGCGCTCACCAACGAGCTGCTCGGTGTACTGCCGACCTCACCGGGGTTCGCCACCTGGACGGTTCGCCCGCATCCGGGCTCGGTGGCGTGGGCCCAGGGACAAGTACCCACTCCACACGGCCCGTTGGCGGTAAGCTGGAGCAACGACGGGCCGGGCGAGTTCACACTCACCGTGAGCGGCCCACGGGGTACAAGAGGCACGGTCGCCGTGCCCACCGGTGGCCGTCCCGTGTCCGTCCGCGTCGACAAGCGGACCGTGTGGCGACGCGACAAGGCCCGGGGGAACTACGGTGCCCGGTTGGCCGACGGCTACGTGCTCCTGGACAACCTGGAGGCCGGAAGGCACGCAATCGTGGTCCGGCCGGCCGACTAGCTGGAGACCTTCGGCCGCCGTGACCTGCTAAAGGCAGTACTGCACCTCTACGCCGATAGGGACTCGATCATTTGAGAGGATCGAGTCATGGCACGTCCCTCCCAGTACCCGTTTGAGCTGCGCCGTCACGCGGTGCGGATGGTCGCCGAGGTGCGGCCGGAGTACGACACCGAGTGATCCGCGATGAAAGCGGTCACCCAGAAGGCCGGGCATCGGCACGACCGAGATACTGCGCAAGTGGGTGCGGCAGGACCAGATCGACACGGGTGCCCGGCCGGGCACCACGAGTTGAGGCCGCGGAAGCGGTTCTCAATGAGTGGTGTGCATCGTGAGGTTGCTGGTCACGGGTCTGGTGTGAGGGTTGGGAGAGCTACTCGCGCTGGTCGTCGGCCGGTGTCCATGGCGAAGATCGTCTGACTTGTCGTTCGGGGCCGTCTTCGGGTTCTGCTGCGCGGACCGTTGTGCCGCTCTTACGTTCCGTTGCCGGGCAGGTACGCCGGGAGAGCGTGGGAGGGTGTGGGGATGCGGGAGCTGGAGCGGATCACGGCTCGCCGGAGTGAACTGGACACGCTCGCTGCGGAGTTGGCCAAGCAACTGCGGGAGGTCCAGGCCGAGCGGGAGGAGCTCGTGATCGCCGAGCGGGTCGTGAACCGGCTGGCCGAGCAGGACCCGGCCGCGGCGGAGGCCGCGGCGGCCGTCGCGGTGACGCCCGCCGGGGAGGAGGCTGACCTTGAAGAAGCCTGCCCGCGGCTGGGTGAAGAAGCCGAGTCCCACCGGCCGAGCCGGCCTACGAGGAAGACTCGGCGTCGTCGACGAACTGCCGGTGTCGGGTCATCGAGCGGTGAGGACGTGCGCCCACGGCTCATCGATGTCGGTCAGACCCAGCACGGTGACCACGTTGTCGAGCATGCCGGCGCCGAACCAGCGCCGCACGGCGTCGTCGTCGCCCAACAGCTGCCGGACGGTGTCGACCTGCTTGGCGTAGCACCGGCGCACGGCCTGTGCCACCAGCGGCTCGCCGGCGGCACAGTTCGCGTGCATGAGGAAACGCAGGATGTTCCGGTCCGCGACGAGCGCGGCGTAGGCGCCGCGCGCGGCATCCAACGCCGCCTCGGGCCCCGGCCCGGCCCCACCCGAGGCCGGTGAGTGAGCGACCAGCGTTTCGGTCATGACGACGGACACGTGGTCGACCGCCGCCGCGAACAGAGCTTCCTTGTTCGGGTACAGGCGGTAGAGATACGGCTGAGAGATGCCGACCCACTGTGCGATCTCGTGTGTCGTCGTACCGTAGAAACCTTTTTGCGCGAAGCAGTCGACCGCGGCGACCATGATGGACCGACGTCGTTCGTCGCTCTTCGTGCTGGTACCGGCGGCAGGCATGGGCGTCAGTCAAACACGGCTTCCCTCAGCTTCCAAAAGTCACGCTGAGGTCAGGGTCGGACGGCACGTCGTTGGGCGTGAGCGCCTCGATCGCCACCAGCGGGTTCCAGTAGTCCAGGTAATGGGTGATACGTGCGTCGTCATCGGTGCGCACGACGGAGATGCACGTCTGCTCGTACGGCTTGCCGGTCGGCAGCGCAGTGCCCTTCGAGCGGAATTCGCCGATCACCAGACTCGGATCGACCGTGTCATGGAACACCAGGTCGACGAACTCGACGTCAAAGGTCTCGGGAAAGTTGCTCATGTGCGCGACCAGTGCGTCTCGCCCCACTACCCGCTGGGGCACGCCGGCTGGCGCGTACGGGAACTCGAGCACCGCGTCCGGGGCGAACAGCTCCACCCATTCCTCGACGCGTCCGGCGGCGGTAAGGCGCAGGTGCTCGCGCAGGGTGTGCTGGGCGGCGGCGCGGCGGGCGGCGTCGTCTTCCTTGACTGTCATCTTCACTCCTACATTAGTGATCGACCTATAACTTACCACACCGCCAGCCGTTGCGGGTGGTCGAGCAGGAGGTGACGCCAGGAGATCCCGGTCCGGTTCATGTAGAGGATGGCGTCCAGAAAACGCCCCCTCGGTGACGGGCGACGGCCCGGCGCTATCGGCGCCCGTCACGCAGCGTCACGGATCACCGGTTCTGACACAGTTGCCGCACCCCTCCTCGTGACGCCTTGCCAGGCGTAAAAATTGGGTCGGCAGCTGTCCGTTGACGTCGGCAGAAACTTGAGGGAGCGATCCCGCGAGACAATCTGATGCCGGAGCTGGCCTGAAGGGCCGTGCACTGTTGCGCTCGAGCACGCCTTTCAGCTTCCGAGGCCCCCTTCCACTCCTGGGCAGCCGCCGCCCTGGCCTGGCCGATCGAGGAAGGGTCCCGTAGTAGCTCCCTGACAGCCTTCTCGAGCTCGCCCAGGCTGGGCTCGGTGGCAGCCATGGCTCTCCTTTACCTCGTGGTCGCGGCCGGTGGCCGGAAGTGCTCCTGGGACGGAGCGATCGTCGCGAAGGACCCCTGGCACGCCAGGGCGACCGATCCGCCGACGACCCCGCCAACGGCAAGACCGCCAACGATTCGTCGACTATCAGGCCGGCCGAGTCCTCAGCGGCAGCAACAACACCCCACCCTCGGCAGCGGACCGCACCCGTCCGGCGCATGGCAGGGCAGCTAGGAGGAGGTGATCGAGCACAGTGGACCCGGTCGGCGCGCTGGTCACGCAGCTCGCGGCGGCGAGCGGCGTACGGGTCATCGGCACGGCACACCCGCGCAACCACTCCTACGTGGCCCAGTTGCGCGCTGAGCCCGTCGCGTACGGGGCCGGCTGGGCCGACCGGGTACGTGCTCTGGCCCCGGACGGAGTCGACGCCGCACTCGACGCGGCGGGAGTCGGCGTCCTGGAGGGCTCGCTGACACTGTGCGCTGCCGAGCGCGTTCTCCTCATCGCGGACATGACGTTCGGTCAGCACGGCGTGCAGTTCTCCTCCGGGCCGGACGAGCCGGATGTCGCGGCCCTGCAGGAAACCGTGCAGCGGGTCGCGGCCGGAGAGGTGACGGTGCAGCTGGCGGCAGACTTCCCCCTGGTGGGAGCCGCAGCCGCGCACCAGGCGATGCTCGACGGACACGTCCCGGGCAAGCTGATCCTCGTACCCTGACTCCTCCCTCTTCGACTCGTGGTGGCTGTGCGGTGTCGGCACCGCACAGCCACCACGTCACATGCCACGCAGACTCCTGTGCCCGCCACCTCACTGACGAGGCGGCGGGCGCAGGTGGTTTCGGGTGGGTAGTCGGTCGCCTCGCTGCGGGCTCCGGAGTGGAAATGGCGGCGCGCAGGGCGACGGACTCCCACACAGCCAGGTTGACGAAGCTGGTTCCACCGCCTATAGAGCGGTGGCTATGCCCCGTCGGGCGCGGGCAGCGGCCAACTGGGCCTCCACTTCAGCCGGTTCAAACGCGTTCGAGAGTCGGCTCGGACTGCTGCGCGGTGTTCTGTGCGACCCGACGGCTCTTCGGCGACCGCTTGCGTACGCCGATGAGGATGACGGGGATGAGGGCGACGGCCAGCATGCCGATGCCACCCCGCCATGTGATCAGTCCCTTTGCGCTTCGCGGGACTCCGGCTGGCCGCTGCGACGGGAGGTTCTGCGGGTGATTCGCCTGGTCACCGAACGCCCGCAGTCGATGCTCTGGACCAAGTCGTCGCTCAGACGTCTCATCTGGCCGATCTGTGGAGTAACGCTCCTGACGGTTCGAAATGGCGTCAGGGCATCACCCGCCTCCGCGACGTCCTCGACCCTCCGATCCCACCACAAGAAGAAACCATATTCCAGATTTGACCGGAAACCCACGGTCACGGACCATAGAAGTCGAGCCAGAACCGCAACTCGTGAACAAAGCCAGACGCGAGTTTGCGAGAAAAGTCAACTTTGATTAGTTGCTTTGCGGGGGGCTAGGTTCGAAAGCCAGCCCACCCCACCAGGAGGAACCATGGCAAGCCCTGATCGCCCAATAGCCCTCGTCACCGGAGGCAGCCGAGGTATCGGTGCCGCCACCTCACTGAGGCTTGCCTCCGCAGGCTTCCACGTGGCGGTGAATTACTTTTCGAACCGAACCGCGGCCGACGAGGTCGTCGCGAGGATCAAGGCGGACGGCGGCAGCGCCTTGGCCGTCCAGGGAGACGTTCGCGACGAAGAACAGGCCGCCCGGATGATCGAGCAGGCGGCACCCGACGGCCGCCTCGATGTCCTGGTGTGCAACGCCGCCGCGGCCACCTTCACTCCCACACCGGTGAGCGCGTTGTCCTGGTCCGACTTCCGTACGAAGGTGACGGACGAACTGGCCAGTGCCTACGTCCTGGCGCAGCGCGCGCTGGCCCTGATGGAGAAGCAGAAGCGGGGAAGCATCGTCTTCGTCTCCAGCACGGTGGCCGACGGGCCGCCCGCCCCCGGGATGACGGCCCATGGAACAGCCAAGGCCGCCCTGAACACCTTCGCGCAGTTCCTGGCGTGCGAGGCCGGCCCCATGGGCGTCCGTGTCAACGTGGTCGCCCCGGGCTTCGTACGCACAGAAGCCAGCGCCCACATGCCGAAGGCGGTCCAGAAGCAGCTGGCGGACCGGGCGCCGCTCGGGCGCCTTGCCGAAGCGGATGACGTCGCGAGGGCCATCGCGATGCTGGTGGGCGACGACGCCCGGTTCGTGACCGGGGCAGTGGTGCCGGTCGACGGCGGGTCGACCGTGTCCCGCATGTAGGTTCGTGCGGCTGTGCCTCGCCCGTTGGGTCATTGGCCGGTTAACGAGGTGGTGAGCTGCTGCGCGGCGGTGCCCACGTCGATCCTGTGCTGGGCGTGCGGCTGCCGTGGTATGCACGCCGTGACCGAGCACCTGCGCCTTATTCCCGCAGGACGCACCGACGAATGCGTGACGCTGTTCACCCCGGACGCGGTGCTCGAGTTCCCATTCGCACCGGCCGGCGTGCACCGTCGGGTAACAGGGCGAGACGCGCTGTTTGCGCCTGAGCAACTTTCCCGAGACCTTTGACGTGGAATTCGTCGACCTGGTGTTCCACGAGAGGGTCGATCCGAGTCGCGTGATCGCCGAATTCCGGTCGACAGGCACGGCACCCCGACCGGCAAGCCGTACGAGCAAACGCGCATTTCCGTCGTCCGGACCGATGACGACGGGCTCATCACCCACTACTTGGACTACGCCTTTCAGGAGGCTGCTGATCAGGGCTTCGGCGTAGTCGCATGACGCCCGGTTCGTGATCATCCGAGGCCGAGGAGTGCGAGGGGGCGGCGGGGGTCGCGGGCGTTGCGGCGGAGGCCGGCCGCGATGTTCTTCACTCCGGCCGTGCGGAGGGCTCCGATGGCAAGGTTGCGCCAGGTTGCCATTGCGCGGGGCGCGTTGCCGGTCCGCAGCTGGGAGGCGTCCTCGGCGAAGGTGGTGTCGCGGACATGGTGCAGGGCCTCGATCTTCCAATGGTCGCGGACGAGTTCGGTGAGCTGGGCCGCGGCGGCCTGCTCGGCGGTCAGGCTGGTGACGGCGTAGACCGTCTTGACGGTGGTCTTGCCGGTCTTGCGGTCGGTGCGCCGGCGCTTGATCTGGACCGCCTGGCGGGCCCCGGGGAAGAGGAGGCTGTTCACGGTGGCGACCTTGATCCGGCGGATCTCCGAGCGGCCGTGGCCGATGCCCCGGGTGCGTCCCTGAAGCGGGATGTCCTTCCAGGGAAGGGACTTGAGCTGCCGGCGCAGCTTCTTCTGGTTGCCCTTGACGATCACGATGTAGTGCGCTGCCCGGCCGAGGAGGTAGTCGGCGTGCTCGCGCTGGGTGTGCATCGCGTCGCTGGTGACGACGGTTCCGGCCAGGTCGGCGACGGTGTTCAGCAGCGGCTGGAAGCAGGTGATCTCGTTCGTCTTCTCGCCGACGTCCAGCTGGGCCAGGACCAGGCCGGTGGTGTGCTCCAGTGCGGCGAGCAGGTGGATCTTGCGGCCGTTCGCTTTTGATGCGCCGCGCAGGCTTTTGCCGTCCACTGCGAGGCCGCGCAGCCCGGTCGCCTTCGGGCGTCGGTCGGCGAGCCAGCGTCCGACCGCCCGGTCCAGCGCGTCGCCGTCGATGCGGGCCAGCAGCCGCCGGACTGTCGTTTCCGCAGGCAGGAACCGCTTCGGGCGCAGTGGGTCGAGGCGTATACCGAGGCGTTGCACGATGTGCGGCGGGGCGTCGGCGATCCACTCGCTGACTGCCAGCAGAGAGGTTGCCCCCGCCAGAACCGCGCACGCGGTCAGCGCGAGTACGGCAACCAGAGTGTGCCGTACGCCGCGTGGGTCTCGCGGGTCGGGCACCTCGGCCAGCCGCTCCAGCAGGCGCGGGACCTCGTCGGATACGGCCTCGGGATGCTCGCGGAGCTGGTCAAGGGCAGGCGGGATCAGCAATGATGCGTCGGCAGGCACGGTCTTCCACTCGGATCACGGGGCGTAGAGAACTCCATGATCTTGGAAGCCGTGCCTGTCACGTTCCGGGGCATTGCCGAACCGACAGACCGTCACGAACCGGGCGTCACGCGACTACGCCGAAGCCCTGGGAGCTGCCGAACAATAACTCTTCGGTTTTCGTGGGCTGTTGGGTCGTAGGATGCGGGGGTGTCGGAGGGGACGAAGGCAGAGCTGGTGGATGCGTTCGGGCTGTTGCTGCCGCATCTCGATGAGCGCCAGCAGCGACTGACGCTTGGCGCCGCGGCCCGCGTTCTGGGCCACGGCGGGATCCGCATGGTGGCCGGAGCGGCCGGGGTGGCGGAGTCCACGGTGTCGCGCGGGAAGCGGGAGCTGGAGCACGCGGAGGAGCCCGCTGGCCGGGTCCGGGCACTGGGCGCGGGTCGGAAGCCCTTGCGGGAGGCCGATCCGGGGCTGATGCCCGCGTTGCTGGCTCTGGTCGAGCCGGACCAGCGCGGCGACCCGGAATCTCCGCTGCTGTGGACGGTGAAGTCCACCCGGAATCTGGCGGCCGAGCTGACGCGTCAGGGGCACCGGGTCGGTTCGGACACGGTGGCCGCGCTGTTGAAGGCGGAGGGCTTCTCTTTGCAGGGCACCTCCAGGACCACCGAGGGGGCCCGGCATCCGGACCGGGACGCCCAGTTCCGCTATATCAACGACCAGGTCACGGCGTACCTCGCCGACGGGCAGCCGGTCATCAGCGTGGATGCCAAGAAGAAGGAGACGCTGGGTAACTACGCGGTCGCCGGACGCGAGTGGCACCGCGCCGGACAGCCGGTGCAGGTCCGCGCACACGACTTCCCCGAGAAGGGCGCCCAGAAAGCGGTGCCGTACGGGATCTACGACATCGGCGCGGATACCGGCTGGGTGTCGGTGGGCTGCGACGGGGACACCTCTGCCTTCGCGGTGGCCACTTTGCGCCGCTGGTGGAACGGTGAGGGGCGCCGCCGTTACCCGCACGCTTCCCGCCTGCTGGTCACCGCCGACGCCGGAGGCTCCAACGGCTACCGTGTGCGCGCCTGGAAGAAGGAACTCGCGGACTTCGCCTACGAGACGGGCCTCGAAGTGACTGTCTGTCACTTTCCACCGGGAACATCGAAATGGAACAAAATAGAGCACCGGCTGTTCTCACAGATCAGCATCAACTGGCGTGGCAGGCTCCTGACCAGCCACGAAGTCGTCGTCAGCACCATCGGAGCGACCACGACACGCAGCGGACTGTCCGTCCACGCCGAGCTCGACCCCGGCGCCTACCCCACCGGCATCACCGTCCCCGACACCGTCATGGAACGCCTGCCCCTGACGCCGCACGAGTGGCACGGCACGTGGAACTACACCCTGCGCCCCGAACCGCTCGCTCCTGAATTGGCCCCACCCCGCGTCGAGTTCGGACGCTTTCCCACCGGCGACAAGCTCCCCAGGTGGCTGCGGCACCCCAGCCTCACCGGACTCGAACCCGCCGCCTTCGACGATCTCGCCGCCCGTTACCAAGCCTGGTGTGCCGAGCACCCGCCGATCTTCCTGCCCGGCAAACGCCCCGACGGCGGCCCCGGCGCCGGCAGCAGACGACTCTCCGTCGCTGACCAGCTTGTCGTCTTCCTCCTCACGAAGCGCTGGTCCATGGCACAGACGCCACTCGCCGAGGCAACCGGCCTGGCCAAGAGCCGGATCGGCGCGACCCTCCGGGAGGCCACACCCGTACTCACCGCGGACGACCGGCCGTACATGTCGGCCGCGCGCGTCGGCCATGGGACAGCTCGTAGTGGATGCCGCGCGGGAAGGCGAGCCCGTTCTCGACGAGGAAGTCACGCCGGTAGCGCTCGGGTACACGGTCCCGGTCGGCGCCCTCACCGTGACCACGGCACAACAGCTCGCCGAGATCGCCGGGCACAACCTCACACCCCCGTAATCCTCACCAAAATCAAGGAGTTATTGTTCGGCAGCTCCCTGAGCCTGATGGGCCTGCGTCCGGCCGAGGTGTGCGGGCAGCGCTGGCTCGACATCGACCTGCAGCTCGGTGTCCTGGAGATGACCAACACCAGGACGATGATTGGCAACGTCAAGGTGCTGGAGAAGGATGCCAAGACCGCGGCCGGGGAACGCGCTCTGCCGCTGCCGCAGTGGCCGTGGGAGGCCCTGAAGAAGTTCAAGGCACAGCAGGCCCGGGAGAAGCTCGCCGCGGGCGAGGGATACACGGACACCGGCTACGTCGTCGTCAACGAGCTCGGTCTCCCTCTGAACACACGGCAGCTGCGGGAGCATGCCTACAGACTCATGCGGCGGCTCGGCCTGCGGCAGGTGCGCCTGTACGACGCCCGGCACTCCTGCTTGACCTACCTCGCAGTGAACGGGGTTCCCGATGTCGTGCTCGCTGCATGGGCGGGGCGCGCGAACGCGAACTTCACGAAGCGTAAGTACGTCCACGTCGCACCCGAGGATATGAGGGCCGCAGCGGCCGCATGGGACGCCTTCCACGGAGGTGGTCCAAAAGCGTCCGGTGAGAAAATGTGAGAGATGATCTCCACTTGGCTAACCTTCCGTGGCATCTGACCTGCAAAGATGGTGTGGAAGGTAGAACAGGGTGTCCAGATTCTACTGGCGATTCATGCAGGCCAGCGCCAGGGCCTGGTTTGGCGGAAGCTACGAGACCCCCGTCACGGGAACCGCCGCGGGCCCACCACCGGCGGAAGCCGCGCGACCGGTAGACCGATAAACCGGCGGACCGGAGGACCGGGGGCTATGACCCGTCCGCGAGCTCCGCCAGGATGTTTCCGTGGCACAGCTCGGGCGCGCACCAGCAGGCGAGTGTCTTGCCGCGGAGCCCGGGGACCAGGTCGAGCAGGTCGGGGCGTTCTTCGAGGTACTCCCGGTACTTGACCATCACCTGGGCCCGCGTCCCGTCGCGCTTCTTCTTTGGGGTGTCGATGTGGAACGGGTTGTACAGGGGGTGCTGTGGGAGGTCCCAGCCGCCCCTGGTCAAGCGGCGGCCGATGTAGACGACATCCTTGGGGGCGTGCTCCAGCCGGGGGCCGAATTCCTCAAGGTGGCCCTTCAGATTGATCACCGTGGTGGTCACGCGGGACTCCCTCCGCAGCGTTCCGTACTCCCCAGGCGGCCGGTCCCTCGTACGGCAGCAGATCCGGGCGCTTGGCCGGGCGGCCGTCGCCGGACCGCAGCGCGATCAAGCCTAAGCCCCGGAAGGCAAAGAGTTGTGGAGTGGAGCGGGACGTCATCGTCTGGTCCAAGGTCTCCGATTCGTGGACGACCCCGTCAGGTACGCGGAGCACGACCGCGCCTTCCACGACGTCATCATGCAGGAGTCGGGACACCGCATCGCCCGTGGGGTGGTCCGCGCGCTGGAGGGCCAGGTCGTCAACACCGTTGTCGCGTGACCCGGCGGGCTCGGCCTTTCGCCGAGCCCGCCACGCCGGCTCCATGCCGGAGCAGGACCCGTGTCACGCCGTCAGCGCTGCAGTGTCAGCAGGCCCGGACGGTAGGGGAGGAGGCCGTAGTCGCCGCCGGAGTTGGGGCTGCGTCCCTGGTAGAGCAACTGCAGATGGCAGGGATCGACGGTCATGGTCTGATCGGGGCTGGTGCGGATCAGTTCGCCGTGGCTGATGTCGTTGGTCCAGGTGGCGCCGCTGTTGGCCTTGCCGGCGAAGGGATTGCTCTCGGTCGCGGCCTGAGGTGTCCATGAGCCGTTCAGACTGGGGGCTGTGAACGAGCGGAAGTAGCGGCCCTGCGAGCCGATCGCCTCGACGATCATGAGGTAGCGGTTCTGGCCCTGGAGCTTGTAGACCTGCGGGGCTTCGAACAGGTTGTTCGTCGTATCGCTCATGATCACTGTCGAGTTCGTGCCGAAGCTGCCCGGGAAGTTCCCGATCGGCATACTGGCCCGGTAGATCTTGCCGTTGTCACCGGCGAAGAACAGGTACATGTTCGTTCCGTCAGCGATGAGCGTCTGGTCGATGGGTCCGGTCCCGGAGCCGGGGATGCTTCCGGAGAAGAGCACCTGCTGGGATGACCAGCCATTCGGGTTGGTGGGGTCGCTCGACGTCCGGTAGGAGAAGGCGGTCCCACCCCATTGGTAGGCGAGCACCCAGATGTTCTTCGGTGCGAAGTAGAAGAGCGTGGGCGCGACGGTGGAAGCTGACATCGTGTTCTGGCCGGCCGAGGCCATCTCCGACCAGTTGGTGAACAGGCCGAAGTTCATCGAACCCCAGCTCGTCCCTGTGTCGTGCGTCGTCGCGTAGACGAGTTGCCTGCCGTTGTAGGGAACGACGGTGAAGTCCTTGAGCGAGACCCACCCCGGCTTGGGCTGCGCCAGCGCGCCCGTTGATGTCCAGCGGTATGTCGATGGAAGATCGCAGGGGCCGGGTGTGCCGCCGCCGACCTTGACGAGCTGCCACTGCTGGTTGGCGCCGCCCCAGTCGTCGTACTGGACGATGTTCGCGTTGTCCGCGGTGGAGGCACCTTGTACTTCGAGGGCCTTGTTGCTGTGGCGCGAAATGAACCTCACGTAGCCATCCGAGCTGTCGGCCAGCCGCCACTGCTGGTTGGTGGCATTCAAGTCGGCCCACTGGACGATCGAGCCGCCGTTCGCGGTGGACCAGTTGTGGACGTCCAGGACCTTGCCGGAGTGGCGGGACCTGATGCGGTAGTAGCCGCCTCCGGAGTCGACGAACTGCCACTGCTGCTGGTTCTGATCGTTCCTGGTCCACTGGGTGATGCGGGCGCCGTCGTCGGTCGCCAGGTTGTAGACGTCCAGGGCCTTGCCGCTGTTGCGGTTGACCAGCACATACGAGGCGTTGGGGTCGATGGTCGCCGCGTCGGCGGGCTGGGCACCGAGGAAGGTAGCCACGAGCAGCAAGGGCGCAAGGACGGCGAGTATGCGGCTTGGACGGAGCGGGGACGGACGGCGAAACCACATCAGGGGGCCTCCTTTTCTGGGGGCGGGGGTGAGGTGACTCCGATGAACCGCGGAGCGGCCGCGCCGGGGGGTCAGGGACGGCAGAGGCGCGAAGGCGGCCGCATATGCCGAAGAGCTGGTGCTCTGGGCGCTCAGGCCGGAGCACTTCGCCGTGGGCCGAGATGAGAGCGGCGTCCGGCCTTCAGTCGCCCCAGCTGACGGCCGGTTGTGACGGGGCGGGAAATGTCAGTTCAGTCTCGGAAACCTTACGGAAACTTCTCGGACTCTGTGACGCCACAAGCTAGGAATGCGGGGCCTCCCGGTCAAGGTCCTGTCGCCGATCTGTCCATAAACAGCGCCTCTCCTTGGGTCTGCCGAGCCATCCTCTCGACCGGAAGTTCTCCGGAAGTTTGCGATACAGCTCGCCAGGTCCAAGGCGCCCACGCGGAGGAGAGGAGTTGAGCAAGCAGCATCCGACCCTGGCGGGTACTCGGCCTCGCGCGGCGGCCGGAACGTGGCCCCCGTCGCCTCGGGGGGGGCGCGCGAGTCCGCCGATGTGCTGGTCGAGCCTTTCGTCCGGGCCCTGCGCGCGGCGACCGCCTCGTGATGAGCACACTCGTCCGGGCCCCGGTCCTACGGCATCCGCCGGCGGCGGCGCTGTGGGGCCGGCGGTTCCCCGTCCGACTCGCCGGGATTCCGGAAAGTTTCGAGCAGGGAACGGAAACTTCTTCTGCGGGGAGTGTTGACGATCCACCGTCAATCCCTCAATCATCCCTGTCTGGGAAGCCGGTCATAGTTCGAGATAGCGAACGACGCTGGCCCTGGGCAATCTGTGCTGCACGACAGATCCGTGCACCACAGCACCCGCGCCACCCCGTTTCCGTTCCGGTGAGGTTCGCGCCAGCGCATCCTGGCTCTTCGCGCAGTTGGAGAGGTACGCGACGCCGCGTGGCGGTCCCCCGGCTGAGCCGCGATGGAGTACCCCCATGCCTCTGTCGAAACACCGCCGCCGCCCGTGTCCGGTACGCGCGGCCGTGGTCGTCCTCCACGTCCTGGCGCCGGCGTTGCTCGCCGTCCCCGCCGAGTCCGCTCCCCTCCGCACGTCCATGGCCGACCCCGCTGTTCCCCTTCGGGTACGGGCTCAGCTGGACCAGCTTCACCTACCCGGAGTTCTCGGTGGGTCTGCCGGCCCTCTTTCGCTGGGCTCGACCTGCGAAGGGGGGTAGAACCCGGGGATATCGGCGTGGCCGTCGGACGGTCCAGCGGCGACCTGCCGCTCCCAGGGCTCCTTCACTCTGAATGCCCCGTACGTCACCCGGAGGCCGACCGGGTGCTGTCCGCGCCGGTCGAGATCGTCCCGGCTGCACGACCGCGATGTCCGGTGATCCCGTAATGCCCGGATTCCGGCCCGCCTCGTCCGCCTGCCGAGTGGGAGCGGACGACGCATTCCGCTGCACTTCAGTCCTTCCGTGATTTCTACCCTGGAGGCACAGTCATGGGCTCGTATGCCATTCCCCCACCCGCCGTCCGCTGGATCCGCGGTCTGGTGATAGCGCTGTTCGCCGGCGTTTTCGGTCTGGTTGGTGCACTGGTCGCGCCGCCGAGAGCACATGCCGCCGAGAGCACGCTCGGCGCCGCGGCGGCGCAGAGCGGTCGTTACTTCGGCACCGCCATCGCCTCGGGCAGGCTGGGCGACTCGGCGTACACGACGATCGCGGCCCGCGAGTTCAACGCGGTGACGGCCGAGAACGAGATGAAGATCGACGCCACCGAACCCCAGCGGGGCCAGTTCAACTTCACCGCCGGTGACCGCGTCTACAACTGGGCGGTGCAGAACGGCAAGCGGGTGCGCGGCCACACCCTGGCCTGGCACTCCCAGCAGCCCGGCTGGATGCAGAGCCTCAGCGGCAGTTCGTTGCGCCAGGCGATGATCGACCACATCAACGGCGTGATGACCCACTACAAGGGCAAGATCGCCCAGTGGGACGTCGTGAACGAGGCCTTCGCCGACGGCAGTTCGGGAGCCCGGCGCGACTCCAACCTGCAGCGCACCGGCAACGACTGGATCGAGGTCGCCTTCCGCACCGCGCGCGCCGCCGACCCGGCCGCCAAGCTCTGCTACAACGACTACAACATCGAGGACTGGACCTGGGCCAAAACCCAGGCCGTGTACGCCATGGTCCGGGACTTCAAGCAGCGCGGCGTTCCGATCGACTGCGTCGGCTTCCAGTCGCACTTCAACAGCGGCAGTCCCTACAACAGCAACTTCCGCACCACCCTGCAGAGCTTCGCCGCCCTCGGTGTCGACGTGGCCATCACCGAACTCGACATCCAGGGCGCCTCGGCCACGACCTACGCCAACGTGACCAACGACTGCCTGGCCGTCCCGCGCTGCCTGGGCATCACCGTCTGGGGTGTGCGCGACACCGACTCCTGGCGATCGCAGGACACGCCTCTGCTGTTCAACGGCGACGGCAGCAAGAAGCCCGCCTACACCGCCGTCCTCAACGCCCTCAACGGCGGCTCCACTACGCCCCCTTCGGATTCCGGACAGATCAAGGGCGTCGGTTCAGGCCGCTGCCTGGACGTGCCCGGGAGCAGTACCACCGACGGCACCCAGCTCAACCTGTGGGACTGCCACAACGCCACCAACCAGCAGTGGACGTACACCGCCGCCGGCGAGCTCAGGGTCTACGGCAACAAGTGCCTGGACGCCGCCGGCACCGGTAACGGCACCAAAGTCCAGATCTACAGCTGCTGGGGTGGCGACAACCAGAAATGGCGCCTCAACTCCGACGGTTCCATCGTCGGCGTCCAGTCCGGCCTCTGCCTCGACGCCGTCGGAGGCGGCACCGCCAACGGCACCCTGATCCAGCTCTACTCCTGCTCGAACGGCAGCAATCAGCGCTGGACCCGCACCTGATGGGACCTGCCACAAAGGAAGGAGTGAATCGATGAAGACGTACGGTGCGGCTTCCCCCGCCCCTCCACCAAGACATCGCTGGTGGTCCCGGTTCACCGCCGTGGTGGCAGCGGCCCTCGCGACCGGCATGCTTGTCGCGGCGATGACCGGGCGATCCAGCAGTGGGCCGACGGTAACGGGGCCAACCAGCAGTTCCGCCTGGCCGACTCCGACGCGGGTCACGTCCGGCTGATCAACCGCAACAGTGGCAAGGCGGTGGAGGTGCAGGGCGCCTCCACCGCCGACGGCGGCAACGTCGTGCAGTACACCGACTGGGGCGGCGCCAACCAGCAATGGCAGATGATCAAGCTGTCGTCGGGTGGCGGCGGATGCGGCAGCGCCCCGACTCTGACGAGCGGTACGCACACGATTCAGAGCAGCGGTAAGAGCCGCAGCTTCATCCTCAGGGTTCCCGACAACTACAACAACAGCCACCCCTACCGGCTGATCTTCGCGTTCCACTGGCGGGGCGGAACCGCCGCCGACGTCGCCTCGGGCGGAGCGAGCGGGAACGCCTGGTCCTACTACGGCCAACAGGAACAGTCGAACAACACCGCTATCCTCGTCGCCCCCCAGGGCCTCGGCAACGGCTGGGCCAATGCGGGCGGTGAGGACGTCACCTTCGTCGACGACATGATCCGGCAAATCGAGGGCGGCCTCTGCGTCAACACGGCACAGCTCTTCGCCACGGGATTCAGCTGGGGCGGCGGCATGAGCTACGCACTCGCATGCTCCCGGGCGAACGTCTTCAGGGCCGTCGCGGTCATGTCCGGCGCCGAGACCAGCGGGTGTAGCGGCGGCACCCAGCCCATCGCCTACTTCGGAATCCACGGCATCAGCGACTCCGTCCTCAACATCACGCAAGGACGGTCCCTGCGCGACAGATTCGTCAGCAACAACGGCTGCACTCCCCAGAGCCCGCGCGAGCCCGTGCCGGGCAGCCGAACGCACATCACCACCACCTACTCGGGCTGCCGTGCCGGGTACCCGGTCCAATGGGCCGCGTTCGACGGAGACCACATACCCGGTCCGGTCGACGGCTCCCCCAACGAAAGCGGCGTCGCCACCTGGACCAAGGCAGAGATCTGGAGGTTCTTCGCACAGTTCCAGTGACATGCCCGCATCATGGAGTGGAGCCAGGATCATCCTGGCTCCACTCCGTCGACGTCTACCAGGAGAGCTCCCACGCCTTCGGACTGATCACGGGTGGCGAACAGGACCGTGGAACAAGCAGCGTTCGAAGAACACGCCCTCGAGGAGGGATGCCGACGTGGTTGGCGGGTTCCTCGGCGAGGACGGCCGTGTGTGAATCACCGACGACATGTCGGCGGCGATGTACTCGGCGGAGTGGTCCACCGCGGCCGCGCGGCCGGCGTACCGGACGAACGTGGCGATCATCTACGGCGCAAGACCGGCTGGCTGCCCGCACCACCCCGGGCTCTCGTCGTCCGGTCGTGGCCGCGACCTGTCACGGACTCGGATGCTGCGATGAAGGCTTGTACGAGGGGACGGTTGTCTCCTCGGCGGGTGGCCATGAAGATCCGGCTCATTGTGGGAGGTCCGTCGAGTTCAAGACGTTGGGCGCCTGCGGGGAGCAGTGTCGTGACGCTGTATGGGGCGATGGTGACGCCAAGGCCGGCGGCGACGAACATGATGATGGTGTGCCAGTTCGAGCACTCTTGCGCGACCTGGACGTCGATGCCGGCGTCCCGCAACGGCTGTGTGTTCACGTCGAACGCCTGGGCTCCTGCTGAACGCGGGAACAGGATCAGCGGGTCAGCGGCCAGCGCCTTTGCTGCCACATGATCAGCCCTTGCGGCGGGGTGGTCTGTGGGGATGACGGCGACGAACCGTTCCGTTGTCAGCAGGGAAAGGTCGATGTCGTCTCGCTTCTCAGCATCTCGCACGATACCGATGTCGGCCGTGCCCCGTTCCAGGGCCGCCAGGACATCGACGGTGAAGCCGTCGTGCAGTTTGACCTGGACGTCTGGACGGCAGCGGGAGAATTCACGGAGCCGTTCGCTGACGATCGCGGTGGCGGAAGTGATGAAGGCGACATCCAGGCGACCGGCCTCGCCGCGCCCGACACGGCCGGCCTCGTCGACGTCGGCCGCCAGACGGCCCAGAAGGTCCCTCGCCCGTGGCTGGAACGTCGCTCCCGCGTCTGTGAGGCGGACGCTTCGAGAGGTCCGCCGGAACAGCTCGACACCGACGATCTTCTCGAGCTGCCTGATCTGCTGGGACAGGGCGGGCTGAGCGATGTTCAGCCGCTGGGCGGCACGGCCGAAGTGGAGTTCCTCGGCCACAGCCAGAAAGTACCGCAGGTGGCGGAGCTCGATTCGCTGATCCATAGTTCAAGCTTATTGATATGGGCTATTGCTTGTATTGGACATATGGGTAAGTAGGGCCGGAGGCTAGCGGGGAGCTACACACGAAGGGAAACCCGCCTCATGCCGCACACCTCTGCTCCCGCCGTGGTCTCCTCGATCGCCTCGCAAAGTGATGCCGACGCGTTCCGCGCGTTGAACGAGGAGTGGATCTCCCGCCTGTTCACCCTTCAGGAAGAGGACCGGGCGGTTCTCGGAGATCCGTTCGGCCGCATCGTGGGCCCGGGCGGTGATGTGCTCGTGGCGCGCGAGCAGGGCAGGGGCGCCGTTGTCGGGTGCGTCGCGCTTTTGGCTTATCCGGACGCCGTGTTCGAGCTGGCGAAGATGGCCGTGGCCCCCGCCGCGCAGGGACGCGGCATCGGCCGCCAACTCATAGCCGCAGCGACCGACCGTGCCCAGGCACGTGGTGCGACCCGACTGTTCCTCGGCACAAACAGCAAGCTGGCTCCCGCCATCCACCTGTACGAGGAGGCCGGGTTCGTCAGGATCACCCGCAACCGTCTCCCGGTGGCCGACTATTACGCCCGCGCTGACATCCTCATGGAACTGAAGTGACGGAAGCTGCTCTACGAATCGGCAGCCCGAGCGGACGAGGTACCGGAGCTGAGCTCACGACTCGGTTTCCATCGCCCGGAGTCGGGCCTCGGCGTCGGCGACGACCTGCCCCGATTCCTCGGTCAGCCGTCCGTCTGCATCAGTGATCGGGCAATTCATGACCCTGACGGCGAGGCCGTCGAGATCGACTATCGCCGCCACCTCTGCGCGCTGACGGGAGTCGTATCGGGCGAAGTCGTCGCACGCTTCGACCAGTGTGGTGAATGACGGGAGCCGTCTCACCAGCGCGCACCGGAGGTCCTGCAGGACGCGCTGCATGTCCTTGCTGCGCTCATGCAGCGCGGGGGCCTCGCCCTGCCTCATCGTCGTCTTCGTCTCGCGCCGATCCAGGTCTCGTGCCTTCTTCTGCTGGCTTTCTTTGAGCGCCTGGGTCTGCCACTTCGCAATGGCTTCCCGCGTGAGGTGGGCCGAAGTCGTCTCGATCTTGTCCAGCAACCTTTTCCCAGCCGCCCTCCCGCCTCCGCCCGCCCCAATGGGCCCGAGGCCGAACCACGCTTCTGTGGCGTTGCGGGCCGCCGCCCCGTGCAGTGTCTTGATCGGCCTGCCGGTGGAGGCGGAGGCGAAGGTTCGCACCGCGCGATAGGAGCCTGCCTTGGCAGTGTGACCAACGACGAGCGGGACGGCTACCAGGAGGGCGCCGCCTGCCAGGATGCGGACGGCGGGCGGCACGGTAATTTTGCGAGGCTGCCGAGGTTCGATGCCCGCCTTGTCGCCGGCGGTTGGCCTCTCGATCGGGGCCGGCTCGACCGGCTCGACGTGCTTGAGACGCTGATAGACGTCACGGAAGGGGACGAGGGCTTCGTCGTAGAGCGTCTGCCGTGCCTCCTGCAGGGCAGCGTTCTCCTTGGCGGCCCGCCGATCGAGTTCCTCCTCGCACTCAAGCAGACGCTTGTCCCTCTGTCGGTTCGTCTTCACGAGCCTGACGGCGTCGACTACGTCGATGGCCACGTTGCCCCCCCATAATCGGTTCGGAGATCTTAATGCCGCGTCAGACCGTTTCGCCGCGTTGTGACGTGCCCTGGCTGAACGTGTGCGGGCCCCGTCCTTCAGGCCGCGCAGACCTCAGCCGGCATGGGCGGGATGGGTTTCGGGAAGGCAGGTCCCGCGGGGGCCCGGTGGTTTGTCCGTCACGCTGCTGCCAGGAAGCGGATGCGGACGCTGTGGCCGAGGTCATCGAGCAGTGAGGCTGCTTCGACGCGCAGCCGCAGCGCGCGGCCGGAGCCGATGACGCGGGCGCGTGCCCGGGCGGCAGTCATCAGGTTGTGGGACGGGCAGCGTGGATGCTCCTCGGCGACGACTGCGATCACCCGGAACGCGAATGGCGCAGGGCCGCGTTCGCCGCACATGCCTCGAGCGTTGCTTGTCGGGAAGGCCCAGGGCCGGGACAATCGAGCGCTCGAACCCACTTCGCCGCGACCGCACCTCCTTCCACGGACAGTTCTGTCCAAGTGGGGTCCACTGGCGGTGTGATGTGACAGTATCCGCTGGCATGTCACCGTCATCCATATGTTCGCCCAGGTCCGGTCGTCGTCTGTTCACCGTGTTGTTCATGCTGTTCACGGCACTGGGCGGCGGTATGAGTGATGCGAGCGCGGCGCCGGGACAGGGATTATCCACGGCCGCCGCGACGCCCGATCGCGCTCGCTACGACGTGGTCCTGCGATCCGACGCCGACGGCAGCCACTGGACGGGACGGCAGCGGGTGTCGTTCCGGAACGGGTCCGATCAGCCTCTGCGCGAGGTGTACCTACGTCTGTGGGGCAACGGCGAGGACAAATGCGGTACGCCCGCTGCGCCCTCTCCCGTCACGGTGACGAGGGTACGCGGTGGCACACCGAACCATCTCGGTGTGAACTGCACAGCTCTGCGTATAGCGCTACCGAGGCCGCTCGCGCGCAATATGCGGACGTCCATCGCCTTCGACGTCTCGATCACTGTGCCGGACCGTAATGCCCGCTTCGGCCACGATGGCGCCTACCGCTTCCTCGGCAACGCGCTGCCGGTGCTCGCCGTGCATGACACGAAGGGGTGGCATCTCGACCCCTACGTGTCGGTCGGCGAGAGCTTCTACGCCCTGACCAGCGACTTCCGTGTCCGACTCGACCACCCGTCGTCCCTGAAGGTGCCGGCGACCGGCCACACCCGAACGTTCCCTGGTCGCGCCGGCCGTACGGTCACGCTCAGCGTCGCGGAGCGAGTGCGGGACTTCGCCTGGGCGGCGGGCCCGTTTCGCATGGCGACCGATACCACGGCCGGGGGAGTGCTCGTGAAGTCGTACTGGGCGCCCGACACCCCTGCCGCGGGCGTGCACGTCAACCGCGTGGATGCTGTCGCCGCGATCGACCGGTTCGGCCGGGAGTTCGGCCGTTACCCGTACGACGAGATCGACCTCGTGATGACCAGCCAGTTCGGCGGTGGCATGGAGTATCCCGGCCTCGTCCTCCTCGGCACCACCGAAGAAGGCGGCGCCGCCGTCCACGAGGTGGCGCACCAGTGGTGGTACGGCATCGTCGGCAACGACGAGTACTCCTCACCGTGGCTGGATGAAAGCTTCGCTCAGTACGCCAATGCCCGCTTCTACGGCTGGGACACCCGCGACTGCTGGTCGGACGTCTACTGGCCCGACGACAACATCTCGCTGACCGGCTCCATGGCCTACTGGTCGCAACACCCCGGCACATATCACCTCATCTACACAGCCGGGCCCTGCGCCCTGGCCGATCTGGAACGCACAGTCGGTTCCGGCACCATGGCCCGACTGCTCAAGCGTTACGCCAAGGACCATTGGTACGGCGTGTCCACCACCGCTGACTTCAAGAAGGCCGCCCAGTCCATGACGGACAAGGACCTCGCCCCCTTCTGGGAGGCACGCCACATCTGGTGACGGCGTGTTGCATGCTCGCGCCGGTCGACCTAGCGGGAGAGGGCCGCTACGCCCTCGTGCCGGGCCGGCAGACGGCATGTCCCGAGCAGCGGTAGGCGTACATGGGGAAGGCCCCCGTCCTCGGCGAGTGAGGCGGGGGCCTTTTCGTTACGGGTTTGGTGTCAGTGGCTGCCTGCCTCGTGGGCGCCGTGCCAGGCATGGTGGGCACGTCAGCCGAGACGGTGCAGTCATGGCCTCGGTCTGCGCGTCGCGATGCGCCTTGGTCTGGACCGGAGGCTCTTCTCCCGGGGCAAGGCGCCTCCGGGTTAGGGCGACACCTGTCGCCAGTCCGTCACAGGGCCGGGGTTTGTGTGGTCCGCAGGGGTGACCCAGAAAGCTTTGCCCAGCTCAGCGCTCACCTGGGCGCCTGTCCGGCCGTCCCCCGATGAGCGGCCCGTCAGCCGCCGTCCTATCCAGGGCAGCAGGTGCTGCCGGGTGAAGCGGACGTCCGCGGTCCTGCGGGCGAGCCAGTTCGGCGGCGCGGTGGGCGGGAGCGGTGTGCGCCACTCCGTATCCTCCGCCTCGTACCCCAGCGTCTGCCACACGGCCTCCGCCACCCGGCGGTGTCCTTCGGCCGTCAGATGCAGCCGGTCCACGTCCCACAGGCGCGGGTCGGCGAGCGACGGCGCCCCGTACAGGTCGACCACGAGCGCGCCGTGCCGCGCGGCCAGCTCGTCGACGCAGGTGAACAGCTCCTCCATACGGGGGCGGAAGCGTTCGAGAACCGGGCCCTGGCGGCCGGGGCTGCGCATCAGGACGAGCTGTTCGCACGAGGGGGCGAGCCGCTCCACGGCCTCCGTCAACAGGTCCCTGACGCGGCCCATGTCGCACTTGGGTCGCAGCGTGTCGTTGAGTCCGCCGACCAGTGTGATCACATCGGGCCGCATCGCCGCGGCGAGGTCCACCTGCTCGTCGACGATCTGCCGGATCAGCTTGCCGCGCACGGCGAGGTTGGCATAGCGGAATTCTGGTGTCCGTGCGGCCATCCGGCTTGCGAGGACATCGGCCCAGCCGCGGTACGTACCGTCGGGGAGCAGATCCGACATGCCCTCGGTGAAGGAGTCGCCGACCGCGACCAGGCTGGTGTACGTGGGTTTCGTCTGCATGGCGCCGTAGATGCTATCCCGCGGGCATACCCGCCGGTCGGTCACCCTGCCCATGCCGCCCCCTTGGCCGCGCCCGACGCCGAACGGCCGGCCTGGCCGGCCGTTCGGGACGCGGTACCTCGGGCCCGGTCGGCTGATCCGCGCGGGGCCATCGCGGGGCCATCGCGCCGCGCGGACCTGCCGTTGCTCACGGGGACCCACGGGCGGCCGTTGCCGCATCGGCCAATCCACCCTGGCTCAGGGCGGCTATAGGCCGTGGTCCGCGTGGGCCGGCCCGCTTGGGTCCAGGGCGGTTGCAGGCCGTGGCCCGGGTCGGCCGGCCGACCCGGGCTCAGGGCGGCTACTGGCCGTGGTCCGCGTCGGTCGGCCCGCTTGGGCTCAGGGCGGCCGTGCGCCGCGGCTCGCGTCTGTTCCGCCCGGGAAACGCCGTCGGCCCCCGCTCAAACCGGCTGCCCGAACAGCTCCCGCAGCACGTCTTCCATCGTCACCAGCCCCGCCAGTCGTCCGTCTGCGCCCAGGACCGCTGCCAGGTGCGTACGGCTGCCGCGCATGGCCGTGAGTACGTCGTCCAGTGGCGTGTTCTCCCGGACCCGCGCGATGGGGCGCATGTCCCGCAGCCGGAACGGTTTGTCCCGTGGTGACGCGTCCAGCGCGTCCTTGACATGCAGATAGCCGACGATCCGCCGGCCCTCGTCCACGACGGGGAAGCGCGAGAACCGGGACTCGGCCGACAGGCGCTCCAACTGCTCCGGAGTGATGCCCACGCGCGCGTAGACAGCGCGTTCCAGCGGTACCACCACGTCGCGCACGGGCCGACGGCCCAGTTCCAGGGCGTCGTGGAGCCGCTCCCGCGCACGGTCGTCGATGAGTCCCGCGTCGCCGGAGTCCTTGACGAGGCGTGCCAGTTCGTCGTCCGAGAACGTGGCCGTGACCTCGGTCTTCGTCTCCACCCGCAACAGCGCGAGCAGACCGTTCGCGAAGGTGTTCACGGTGAAGATCACCGGGCGCAGCGTCCGGGACAGGGCGACCAGCGGCGGGCCGAGCAGCAGCGCCAGGCGCACCGGTTCCGCGAGCGCGATGTTCTTCGGCACCATCTCGCCGAGCAGCATGTGCAGATACGTCGCCAGGGCCAGCGCGATCACGAACGACACGGCGCGGCCCGCGCTCTCCGGGATGCCCACCGCGTGGAACACCGGTTCCAGCAGATGTTCGATCGCGGGCTCCGCGACCACACCGAGGACCAGGGTGCACAGGGTGATGCCCAGCTGTGCGGCCGCCAGCAGCGCCGACACGTGCTCCAGACCCCACAGGACGCTGCGCGCCCGCCGGTCGCCCGCCTCGGCGTGCGGCTCGATCTGGCTGCGGCGCACGGAGATCAGCGCGAACTCGGCGCCGACGAAGAAGGCGTTCGCGACGAGCGTCAGCAGACCGATCAGCAGCTGTACGACGGTCACCGCTTCCCCTCCTCCTCGGCGTCGGCGGCGGGCGGCGCGTGCATGAGCACGCGCGCGGCCCGGCGGCCCGACGCGTCGACCACGTCGAGGCGCCACCCGGCGACCTCGATGCTGTCGCCCTTGGCCGGTATGCGGCCGAGTTCCGTGGCGATGAGACCGGCCAGCGTCTCGTACGGGCCCTCGGGCACCCGCAGTCCGACCCGTGCGAGCTGGTCGACGCGAGCGGAGCCGTCGGCCGAGTACAGGGTCAGGCCGGCATCGTCGGTGCCGGCGGGCGCCAGGTCGGATGTCTCGTGCGGGTCGTGCTCGTCCCGTACCTCGCCGACGACCTCCTCGACGATGTCCTCCAGCGTGGCGACCCCGGCGGTGCCGCCGTACTCGTCGATGACCACGGCCATGGTGTTCTTGCCGGAGAGCCGGTCCAGCAGCCGGTCGACGGTGAGGGACTCGGGGACGAACAGGGGTTCGCGCGTCACCTGCGACACCTGACGGAGGGGCCGTTCGTCGGCGGGCACGGTCAGGACGTCCTTGATGTGGGCGATGCCGACGACCGAGTCCAGGTTGCCGCGATAGACGGGGAAGCGGGACAGACCCGTAGCGCGCGTCGCGTTCGCCACGTCCTCGCAGGTCGCCTGGACATCGAGGGCGACGACCTGGACACGCGGGGTCATCACGTTCTCGGCGGTCAGGTCGGCGAGATTGAGGGTGCGGACGAACAGCTCGGCGGTGTCCGGCTCCAGGGCGCCCTCCTTCGCGGAGTGCCGGGCGAGCGCCACCAGCTCCTGTGGACCGCGTGCGGAGGCCAGCTCCTCGGCCGGTTCGATCCCGAAGCGGCGGACGAAATGGTTGGCCGTGTTGTTCAGATGCGTGATGAACGGGCGGAACGCGGCGCTGAACCAGCGCTGCGGAGTGCCCACGCGTCTGGCCACGGCCAGCGGTGAGGAGATCGCCCAGTTCTTGGGCACCAGCTCGCCGACCACCATCAGGAACACGGTCGACAGGCCGGTGCCGATGACGAGGGCGACGGTTGTGGACGTGGAGCGCGACATGCCCAGCGACTGAAGCGGGCCCGCGATCAGCTTGGCGATCGACGGCTCGGAGAGCATGCCGACCACCAGGTTGGTGACCGTGATGCCGAGCTGGGCACCGGAAAGCTGGAACGTCAGATTCCGTACGGCCTTGAGGGCGCCCTGCGCACCGCGCTCACCACGCGCAGCGGCGTGTTCCAGCTCGCTGCGCTCGACCGTGGTGAGCGAGAACTCCGCCGCGACGAAGCCACCGCAGGCGAGCGAGAGCAGGACCGCCACCAGCAGCAGGAGGACTTCGGTCATCGGGTCACCTCCGTCCCAGGATCGGCCAGGGACGCGACGACCGCGCGATGTCGGTTACTGGGAGGCTCGCCCATGGGCGGACGCTCACACCTTTCCATGGTGGGACGATTCGGTCCCCCCATGGTAAAGGACCGGCAAAGTGATTCAGTTCGCGAGGGGCTTCACCCAGCGCCGCCAGTGCTCCTCGGGCGTGTACCCGGCGGCCCGCCAGGCATGATGGGCGGTCTCGTTGCGCTGTAGCACCATCGCGTCCCCGCGGCGCCCCCCGAGCCGTACGAACCGCTCCTCCGCGGCGGCCAGGAGCGTCGAGCCGATCCCGCGACGGCGCCGACCGGGGTGCACCGCGAGCCGGTACAGATGGCAGCGCCAGCCGTCGAAGCCCGCGATCACCGTGCCGACCAGCTCGCCGCCCTGCTCGGCGAGGATCAGCGCCTCGGGGTCGCGGGCGACGAGCCGCTCCACGCCGTCCCGGTCGTCGCTGATGCTCGTGCCCTCGGCGGCGGTCTTCCAGAAGGCCAGCACGGTGTCGAGGTCCTCGGGCCCGGCGGCCCGTATCCGAAGATCCTTCATGCGGGGATCACAGCACGCGGGGGAGAGCCGGACGCGGAATTTCAGCATGCGGACGATGTGGCCCTCCCGTCGGCCACTCGTTCGCCGTGCGGTCGGCTGCTCGTTCGTGGTGCGGATGGTTGTTCGTTCGTGGTGCGGACGGCTGCTCGTTCGCCGTGCCGGCCGCTACTCGCCGCGCAGCGCCTCGATCACCGGCGCGAACGCCTCCATGTACGGCTCCAGCACGGTCAGGTACGAGAACCCGTACCGCTCACGCCGCCCCCGCACCTGCTCGACCACCTGCTCCAGGGTGCCGACCAGCATGATGGGCAGCGCCAGAGCCTGGTCGGCGGTCAGGTCCGGCAGGCGGCCCAGCAGTGGCCGGACCGCGCTCTCGGGGTCATCGGTGACCGCGACCATCTGGATGAGCAGGTTCAGCTCGGCCGGTTCCTCGCGGCCCGCCGCGAACTCCTGGTACAGGGCGACGCGCTCGTCGAGTTCCTCGGCGGCGATCGGCACCAGCTGCCCGGTCGCGCTCCCGGGCACCGAACGCGCCCCCGTGAACGCCGCGATGTCGGCGTGCTCGGCGGTGAGCTTCAGCATCCGGTCGCCGTTGGCGCCGATCAGTACCGGCACCCGCGGCTTCTGCACGGGTTGCGGCCGGTGCTCGTCCGAGCCGAGCAGCCGGTCCAGCTCCTCGACCGTACGCCGCAGATGGTCCACGCGTTCCTTCGCCGAGCCGTACGGCAGGCCCGCCTTGTCGTGCTCGGCCGGTACGTATCCGGTGCCGAGGCCGAGTTCCAGCCGACCGCCGGTCAGCGCGTCCGTCGTGGCCACCTCGCGGGCCAGCAGCGTCGGGTTCCAGAAGCCCGCGTTGAGCACGAACGTGCCCACCCGGGGACGCTCGGTCGCCTCCGCCGCCGCGACCAGCGCCGGGAACGGCGCCGGCCAGCCGAGATGGTCGGGGACGAGGATCACGTCGTAGCCGAGCTCCTCGGCCCGGCGGCACTTGGCGCGCCATTCATCGGCCGGCGCGGGTTCGAGCAGATTGACCCCGAAACGGAACGGGCGCGGCATGAACTCTCCTCAGCTGTAAGCGACTTGAGTAGGCGCCGAGTACATCATTCGTGCGCGATCGCCGCCAGCACATTCATGCGCGACGCGCGCAGCGCGGGCAGCAGCGCGGCCACCACCCCCACGACCGCCGAGCCGATCACGACGGCGATGATCGTGCCCCAGGGGACGTCCAGCGCCTTCATGCCCTGAAGGGCGAGCACCTGGTGGATGCACACGCCCCACACAAGCCCCAGGGCCAGCCCGAGAACGGCCCCGAACACGGCGATCACCACCGACTCGAGCCGGATCATCCGGCGCAACTGCCGCCGGGCGAGCCCGATCGCGCGCAGCAGTCCGATCTCACGGGTGCGCTCGACGACCGACAGGGCCAGGGTATTGACCACCCCGAGCACCGCGATGACGATCGCCAGGCCGAGCAGCGCGTACACGAGGTAGAGCAGCACGGCGATCTGGTCGTGCACGAGCTTCTTGTAGTCGGCCCGGTCGCGCACCTGGACCTGGGGGTATGCGGCGAGTGTCTTCTCCAGGCGTGACCGCAGCTGGTCCTTCGAGGTACCGGGCCCGGCGTTGACGTACAGGGCGGAGTCCTGTCCGTTCGGCACGTACTTCTGGAGCGTCGCCATCCCGAAGAACACCCCGCCCTGAATGAAGCCCTCCGACCCGTCCTGGTCGGTGAGCGCGCCGACCTTCAGATCGGTGTGGCGTCCGGCCGGGAACTGGACCGGGATCGCACTGCCGACGCGGACGTCGTGGCTCTTCGCGAACTGCGCGTCCATGGCCACGTTGCCGTCCGCGAGGGCGGCGGCCGTGTCGCCCTGCGCGTAGGTGATGTGGGCGACGTCGTCGAGCCGGGGATCGTAGCCCGCGGCCGTCGTCTCGACGCGCTTGCCGTCCGGCAGCCGCACCGCGACGGGCGTGAACCGCTGGCGTACGACGAGCCCGGTGCCGTCAGTGGCGCGGACCCGGTCGGTGATCTCCTGAGGGAAGGGCCGGAAATTGCGGTTCTGCACCACGAAGTCCACGCCCAGCGTCTTGTCGATCTGCTGGTCGAACGACTTGGACATGGACGCGCTCGCCACCGACATCCCGCCCACCAGGGCGAGCCCGACCATCAGGGCGGAAGCGGTGGCCCCGGTGCGGCGCGGATTGCGCAGGGCGTTGCGCTGGCTCATCCGCCCGACCGCGCCGAACAGCGCGGGGAAGGCGGCACCCAGCACCCGGATCAGCGGACGCACCAGCAGCGGGCCGGCGATCACGGTCGCGACGAGCGTGAGGATCACGCCGACCCCGAGGAGGGAGGCGGCCGACGCGGTTTCCGTCGCCCGGGCGCACCCCGCCAGCGCGGCCACACCGAGCGTGCCGACGATCGCGCCCGCCACCGCGCGGACCCTGAGCGGTCTGCCCACACCGGCGACCTCGGCGTCCGTCAGGGCCGCCATGGGGGAGACGCCGGCCGCGCGCCGGGCCGGGAGGTACGCCGCGACGAACGTGACGCCGACCCCGACGACGTACGCCGCGACGGGAGTCGCCCAGCCGATCACCATGTCGGTGGACCGGATGTTCATGCCGAACGCGCTCATCAGCCGGATGAGCCCGGCCGCGAGTCCGATGCCCACGGCGAGCCCGAGCGTCGAGCCGACCAGGCCGAGCAGCAGGGCCTCCATCAGCACGGACCGGCGCACCTGCCGCCGGTCGGCGCCCAGGGCGCGCAGCAGGCCCAGTTCGCGGGTGCGTTGGGCGATGAGCATCGAGAAGGTGTTGACGATGAGGAACACGCCCACGAGCACGGCGATGCCGGCGAAGCCCAGCATCACGTACTTGATCACGTCGAGGAACGTACCGAGCCGGTCGGTGTCGGACTTGGCCTTCTCGCTCGCGGTCCGCAGCTCGTAGGAGGAGGGGAGCGCGGCGGCGATCCGCTGCTTGAGCCGGGCGTCGCCGACGCCCTGTGCCGCGTCGACCGAGATGCTCGTGGCCGCCTTGGAGCTGCCGAGCAGCTTTGTCTGGGCGGTCGGCGTGTCCAGGAAGACCAGGGCGGCGCCCGGGTTGGTGGTCGTGAAGGTGGCGATCCCCACGACCCGCACCTTGAACGAGCCGGGCCGCGCGAGCACCGTCAGCCTGTCACCGATCCGCACGTGCTTGTGGCGGGCGGTGTCCGCGTCCAGGAGCGCCTCACCGGGGCCCCGCGGCGCGTGTCCGGAGGTGAGTTTCACCGGGCTGCGGTCGGTGACGTACCAGTTCTTCGCGATGGTGGGCGCGCCGGTGGTGGGTCCCACGGGGGCGTTCTCACGGTCGACGACCGTGATGTCGCTGACGGCGGCGTCCACATGAACGGCCGCGACGCCGTCGACCTTGGCCACCTTCGCGGCCAGCGCGGCGGGCAGGGTCGCGGTCACCCCGGACGGGACCTGCGAGGAGAGGTCCTCCTTGGGGCTGACCGTCACGTCGGCCGCTGTGGAGGCGAACAGCCGGTCGAAGGTCCGGGTCACCGTGTCCGAGAAGATCAGGCTGCCCGCGACGAACGCCACGGACAGGATGACGGCCAGCGCCGAGAGCATCAGCCGTCCCTTGTGCGCGAGGAAGCTGCGCAGCGTCGCCTTCAGCACGGTTGCCTCAGTCCTCGGGGCCGGACGCGTCGTCGGCGGTCGCGATCGCGCTGTCGAAGGTCGCCCGCGCCGTGTCGAAACGCTTCATCCGCTCCAGCACCGCCTCCGCCGTCGGGCGCTCCATCTCGTCCACGATCCGGCCGTCCGCCAGGAACAGCACCAGGTCGGAGTGGGCGGCCGCGCCCGGATCGTGGGTGACCATCACGACGGTCTGCCCCAGACCGTCGACCGCCTCGCGCAGAAAGCCCAGGACTTCGAGCCCCGCCCGGGAGTCGAGGTTGCCGGTCGGCTCGTCCGCGAAGATCAGCTCCGGGCGGGAGGCGAGCGCCCGCGCACAGGCGACGCGCTGTTGCTGCCCGCCGGACAACTGCGCCGGCCGGTGCTTCAGCCGGTCGCGCAGCCCGAGCGTGTCGATGACCTGGTCGACCCATTGCTGGTCGGGTTTCTGGCCCGCGATGTCCATGGGCAGTGTGATGTTCTCGGCCGCGTTGAGCGTCGGGATCAGATTGAACGACTGGAACATGAAGCCGATCCGGTCCCGGCGCAGCCGGGTCAGCTCGCGGTCCTTCAGCCCCGTGATCTCGGTGTCGCCGAGCCACACCTGCCCGGCCGATACGGTGTCGAGCCCGGCCAGGCAGTGCATCAGCGTGGACTTCCCGGACCCCGAGGGGCCCATGACCGCGGTGAACCGGCCGCGTGCGATGTCCACGTCGACCGCGTCGAGGGCGAGCACCGTCGTCTCGCCCGAGCCGTACGCCTTCGTCAGGCCCCGGGCGCGGGCGGCGAACCCGTCCGCCTCCGCGCGGCCCGGGGTGTGCTGCGCAGCAGTAGTGGACAAGTCCGCCTCCTCGGTCGTGGACGTCCCGACGTCCCGGCGTCCCCGTTTTCCCTGTCCCGCCCGAGCGTAATGTGGTGCACGGCACAGTCGGTATCCCCCCGAAGTCCAGGCGCGTCTCCGCCACAGGTCGTGTCCCTGATACCCGTGTAAGGGGCAACCTCCACCCTGAGATGGACCTCCACCGCCCCCTTGCCGGTGCTAGCACCCCGGCGCTAGCGTCGAAGTATGGCGAAGACCCAGTTGAACGTGAGGGTGGACGAGGACACCGCCCGGGCCGCCCGTGAACGTGCCCTGGAGCGCGGTATGAGCGTCAACCGCTACATAGAGGAACTGGTCCGACAGGACACCGGGGAAGCCGGCCACACGTTCGTCGAGGCCGCCGCCGACTTCATGAAGCAGTACGAGTCGGTCTTCGCCGAGGAGTTCGGCGCGGCCCACGAGGGCCGGGGCGAGGGCTCGCGCGAGCACCGGAACGAAGGTCGTCGCTGATCCATTGAGCCATCTCAGAATCGACCTCGCCTGGCTGCTGATGGTCGCCGAACAGAAAACGCCTGGAGATCCCCAGGTCACCGACTGGGGCGCACTCGTCGCCGCCGTCAGCCGGCACGACGCGGAGATATTCGGCGTCCCCGTCTACGACACCCCGCACGCCCGCGCCGCCGCCCTGCTCCAACTCCTGCTGCACGTCCCGGCGCTGGAGCGCTCCAACGCGCTGTTCGCGTCCGCGGTCGCCTACGCCTACCTCGTCGCCAGCGGCGTCAAGGTGATCACCTCACCGGAGCAGGTGCGCGACCTGGCCCGGCTGGTCAAGAGCGGTGAGGCCTCGGTGCACGAGATCGCGCAGGAGCTGCGGCAGTGGAGTCTTTGACTACTCCGCCGACTCTGTCGACTCATTGAGGCCGGGCCGCCAGGCGGTGCCCAGCACACAGTACGAGCTGGGCATCCGCGGCCCCTTGGCCGGCACCGACACCTGGCGGTAGGGCCCGAGGACGAAGCCGGCCGACCTGATCGCGGCGACCGGGTCCCGGCCGACGTGGCAGTCACCGAACAGCCGGGGCCACACGGTGCGGTCCAGCGCCCGCTGGGTGAGCTCCATCGCGCGCCCGCCGCCCCTGCCGTGCTCGAAGAACCGCAACTCGCCGCCGGGGCGCAGCACGCGCCGGATCTCCGACAGAGCGCGCGCCACATCCCGCACGCTGCACAGCACCAGCGACACGACCGCCGCGTCGAAGGCCTCGCTCTTCACCGGCAGCGCCTCCGCCGCACCCGGAGCCACGTCCACGGGCACGTCGGCGCGCAGGGCCGCGGTCACCGCGAGGTGGCGCAGCGCCCGTTCCGGCTCGATCGCGACGACCTCGGCCACCGTGCCGGGGTAGTGCGCGAAGTTCAGACCGTTGCCCGCCCCGACCTCGATCACCCGCCCCGACAGGCAGGCGAGGAGTTCGTCCCGGTGCGGACCCACGGTCCGTTCGGCGGCCACGCTGAACCGGGCGTAGAAGCGGGCGAAGAGGGGGTGGTGGACGACGTCCATGGGGGCGCGGGCCGGCATGAGGGGCCTCCCGGGGGCGGAGGACGGGCGATACAGCGATTCTTACCCGGCCGCACCCCGCGCACGCCCGTCCCGTGCCCCGTCGTCACCGGGACCACGAGCCGGGGGTGCGCGGGCACGTCAAGCGATGAAACTCTGTACAGCGGTCAGGACCGAACTGCCCGTGGGCAAGCGGCCCGTCCCCGGGAGCGTAGGCCGACGAATACACGACCCGTGCCGTGCGATCGCCGAGGCGGGGGCCTCCGCACGCCCCCGGCCCAGGTCCTGTCGTCGAACTCCCGTCGTCCGCCCGGAGGGCGGGCCCTACGCCCGCCGCGATGGGGGTCCCCCTGCTCGAGCGAAGCCGAGAGCTTGGGGGAGGCTGATGTCGCAGAAGGTGCGTGCTCTGGGGGTCCCCCCGGCCGAAGGCTGGGGGAGGGAGTTTGACGACTGGGCCTAGGGTGCGAACGCCGACGTGAACGCGGCCGCGTCCCATGCCCCGCCCAGTCGGGGCGCGAGCCACGTGGGCGCCCCGGCCCGGAAGTCGGCGGGCGCGTACGCTCCGGCTCCCGCGGGCAGGGCGCCGAGCAAGGGCGCCTCGGCCACCACCGGAAGGTCCACGAGGTTGCACCGCGACGCCAGATCGGCCGGATCGGGCCAGCTCCCGATGACCACACCCGCCAAGTCCAGTCCCCGCCGCCGCAGTTCACGCGACGTCAGCTCGGACGTGTTCAGCGTGCCGAGACCGGCCGACGCGACGACGAGCATCGGCGCCGCCAGCAGCCGCGCCGCATCCGCCAGGGTGCCGCCCTCGTCGTCGAACCGTACGAGCAGCCCGCCCGCGCCCTCGACGAGGACGAGGTCGTGCTCGACGGCCAGCTTCGCGGCCGCCTCCGCCACCTCGTGCGGCCGCACGGGCGGCATCCCGGCGCGCCGGGCCGCCGTCGCGGGCGCCAACGGCTCCGGGTAGCGGGCGAGTTCCTGCGTCGTCACGGCACCCGCGAGCCGGGCCACCTCGTCGGCGTCCCCGCGTTCGTCCGGCCGTACCCCCGTCTGCGCGGGCTTGAGGACGGCCACCGACCGCCCCGCGGCCACGGCCACCGCGGCGACGGCAGCGGTCGTGACCGTCTTGCCGACCTCCGTGCCGGTCCCCGTGATCATCAGTACCGACATCTCAGCTCTCCCGTGCCGCCGCGCACACCGCGCGCGCGATCCGTGCCACGTCCGCGTCGCCGGTCACATACGGCGGCATCGTGTAGACGAGGTCGCGGAACGGCCTCAGCCACACGCCCTCGCGCAGCGCGGCCCGCGTCGCCGCCGTCATGTCCACCTGGTGGTCGAGTTGGACGACGCCGATGGCGCCGAGGACGCGTACCTCGCGCACCCCGGGCACCGCCGTAGCCTCCGCGAGCCCTTCCCGCAGCCCGGTCTCGATCCGCTTGACCTCCGACTGCCAGTCCTGGCCCAGCAACAGCTCGATCGAGGCGCAGGCCACTGCGGCCGCCAGCGGGTTGCCCATGAAGGTGGGGCCGTGCGCGAGCACGGGCACCTCGCCCCGGGAGATCCCGTCGGCCACCCGCGGGGTGCACAGCGTCGCGGCCATGGTCATATAGCCGCCCGTCAGCGCCTTGCCCACGCACATCACGTCCGGCGTCACCGCCGCGTGGTCCGCGGCGAACAGCGCGCCCGTGCGCCCGAACCCCGTGGCGATCTCGTCGAAGACGAGCAGTACGTCGTGTGCGTCGCACGCCTCACGCAGCACACGCAGATACGCGGGGGAGTGGAACCGCATCCCGCCCGCGCCCTGCACCACCGGTTCCACGATCACCGCGGCCAGCTCGTCCGCGTGCCGTGCCACCATCTCGCGCAAATGGTCGGCGTACGACTCCTCGTACGCGGCCGGCGGCGCCTCGGCGAACACCTGCCGGGGCAGGACGCCCCGCCACAGCTCGTGCATGCCGCCGTCGGGGTCGCAGACGGACATCGGGTTCCAGGTGTCGCCGTGGTAGCCCCCACGCCAGGTCAGCAGCCGCTGCTTGGCCGGGCGGCCGAGCGAGCGCCAGTACTGAAGGCACATCTTGATCGCCACCTCGACCGACACGGAGCCGGAGTCCGCGAGGAAGACGTGTTCCAGGCCTTCGGGTGACAAGTCGACAAGGAGCTTCGCGAGCCGGACGGCGGGCTCGTGGGTGAGCCCGCCGAACATCACATGGCTCATCCGTGCCAGCTGCTCGCGCGCTGCCTCGTTGAGTACCGGGTGGTTGTAGCCGTGAATGGCCGACCACCAGGACGACATGCCGTCCACCAGTTCGCCGGAGCCGTCGGCGAGGCGCAGTCGCACCCCGCTCGCCGACTCCACGACGAGCGGCTCCTGACGGCCGGGCATGGGACCGTACGGATGCCAGACGTGCTGCCGGTCCAGGGCCAGCAGCTCGTCCACGGGAAGGTCAGGCATTGGGCGCGAGATCCGTTCCGGCACCCCGGCGGCGTACCGCGACCAGGTCCGTGCGCGGCTCGTTCACCTGCGGTGCGGCAGCCGAACCACAGACACCGCCCGTCTCGTGGGACCCGCACCCGCCGCCTTCGTGGGACCCGCATCCCGCGCTCTCGTGGGACCCGCACCCGCCGCCTTCGTGCGACCCGCATCCCGCGCCTTCGTGCGACCCGCACCCGCCCGTCGCCGCCCGGTGCTCCGGCAGCGTCACCTGGTCCGTGCCCTCCACCTCGAATCCGGCGTCCGCGATCATCTCCAGGTCGGCCTTGCCCGCCTGGCCCTCGCTGGTCAGATAGTCGCCCAGGAAGATGGAGTTGGCCAGGTGCAGGGCCAGCGGCTGCATCGTACGGAGATGGACCTCGCGGCCGCCCGCGATGCGCACCTCCACGTCCGGGCACACGAACCGCACCATTGCCAGGATCCGCAGACACCGCTGCGGGGACAGGTTCCACTCCTTGGCGAGCGGAGTGCCCTCGAACGGGATCAGGAAGTTGACCGGGACCGAGTCCGGGTCCAGCTCCCGCAGCGAGAAGACGACGTCGACCAGGTCCTCGTCGCTTTCGCCCATACCCGCGATCAGGCCGGAACAGGCCGACAGCCCGGCCGCGTGCGCCTTCTCCACGGTGTCCACCCGGTCGGCGTACGTGTGCGTGGTCGTGATGTCCCCGTACGTCGCCTCGGACGTGTTCAGGTTGTGGTTGTAGGCGTCGGCGCCCGCCGCGCGGAGCCGCTCGGCCTGGCCGTCGGAGAGCAGGCCGAGGCAGGCGCACACCTCGACGCCCTCGTTCCGCTCCTTGATGGTCCTGATGGTGTCGGAGACCCGGTCCACGTCCCGGTCGGTGGGGCCGCGCCCGCTCGCCACCAGGCAGACCCGCTTGGCGCCGCCCGCGACTCCGGCCGCCGCGGCCTGGGAGGCCTCGTCCGGCTTGAGCCAGGTGTACTTCAGGATGTCGGCCTTCGAACCGAGCCGCTGGGAACAGTAGGAACAGTCCTCAGGGCACAGACCGGACTTCAGGTTGACGAGATAGTTGAGTTTCACCCGTCGGCCGAACCAGTGGCGGCGCACCTTGCCGGCCGCGGCCACCACATCGAGCACGTCGTCGTCGGAAGTGGCGAGGACGGCCAGCGCTTCCTCGCGGGTCGGCATCTCGCGCCGCAGCCCCTTGTCCACCAGCGTGTTCAGCAGGTCCATGGGAGCCGATCCTGTCCTACGGGACCGCCCGGGGCCAAGGAGACTTCGCACAAGAGACACGGTTCGACGTGTGGGTATTGCCACACCCTGGGTGGCTGGTCGCCCGGCTAGTGTCTGTGCACTGCCTACAAAAGCTCTGGAGGAACGATGGCGTTCGGCTGGATCGAGGAGCAGGCGCGGGCGCGCCGCCGGGCCGGACTCGTCCGCACGCTGCGCCCCCGCCCGGCCGACTCCCCGCTCCTCGACCTCGCGAGCAACGACTACCTGGGCCTGGCCCGCCACCCGGAGATCACCGAGGGTGCGGCCCGGGCGGCCCGGCTGTGGGGCGGCGGCTCGACCGGCTCCCGGCTCGTCACCGGCACCACGGAGCTGCACGGCGAACTGGAGCGCGAGCTCGCCGACTTCTGCGGCTTCGAGGCGGCCCTCGTCTTCTCCTCCGGGTACGCGGCCAACCTCGCGGCGGTCACCGCGCTCGCGCCGCACGGTTCCCTGATCGTCTCCGACGCGGGCAACCACGCCTCGCTCATCGACGGCTGCCGGCTCGCGCGCGGTACCACCCAGGTCGTCGCGCACGCCGACCCCGAGGCGGTCCGAAAGGCGCTCGACACCCACCGGGGACCCGCCGTCGCGGTCTCCGACACGGTTTTCTCGGTGGACGGCGACGCGGCCCCACTGGCCGAAGTGGCCGCCGCCTGCCGGGAGTACGGAGCCGGACTGATCGTCGACGACGCCCACGGCCTCGGCGTCCTCGGGAACGGCGGCCGGGGTGCCCCGCACGCGGCGGGGCTCGCGGGCGCGTCGGACGTCGTGGTGACGGTGACCCTGTCGAAGTCGCTGGGCAGCCAGGGCGGCGCCGTCCTCGGCCCGGCACATGTGATCGACCATCTGGTCAATGCCGCCCGGACGTTCATCTTCGACACCGGGCTCGCCCCCGCCGCGGCGGGGGCGGCGCTCGCGGCGCTGCGTCTGCTGCGCCGCGAGCCGGAGCGTGCCGCGCGGGCCCGCACGGTGGCGACGGCCCTGCACACCCGCCTCACGGCCGAGGGCCATGAGGCGGTGCGGCCGGACGCCGCCGTCGTCTCCGTGCGGGCACCCTCCCCCGAGCAGGCCGTACGGTGGGCGGCCGACTGCCGTGCGGCGGGAGTCGCCGTCGGCTGTTTCCGCCCGCCGTCGGTGCCCGACGGCATCTCACGGCTGCGCCTGACCGCCCGAGCGGACCTCACCGAAGGGCAGATCGAGCACGCCGTCCGCGTGATCGGCGAGACGCGACCGTGAGTCGGCGAAACGGCCGTGCATCGCGCGTCGTACGGAAGTGACTCGCGCGTCGTACGGAAGTGACTTGCACGTCGTACGGAAGTGACTTGCACGTCGTACGGAAGTGACTCGGAATCGGTCCGAAATTGGCTGGAACATAACCGAGTCATGCGGACGTGATCAGCTCAGTTCGGCGAGGAACTCCTCCCAGGCGTCGGGGGTGAAGAACAGGGCGGGTCCGGTCACGTTCTTGGAGTCGCGCACGGCCACCAGTCCGGTCCACGGGCCGTGGACCGGACGGGCCGTCTCCACGCAGTTGTTCATTCCCGTACTGCGGCTGCTGCGCAGCCACCGCACATCGTGGAGGGACGTACTGGAGGGGATGTGCCGAGGCAGTGCTGACATGGGGGTGCCTCCTTACGCGTCGCCGGCCAACGCGGCGATGTAATCCAACGAGTCCTCGGGCGAAAGGGCGTGGATCTGAAGGGACTTGAAGGCCTCGCTGTAGGCCTGGAGGTCTTCTTTCCGCTCGAGGTAGAGGCTACTCGTCAAGTGGTCGAGAACAACCACATCCAGATCGGATCTGCTCGGAAATGAGAAGATAACGAAAGGCCCGGTGATGCCGATGTGCGCCCCGGCGGCGAACGGCAGGACCTGGAGCCGTACTTGGGGCAGCCGGGCCGCCTCCATGAGCCGCTCCAGCTGCCGCGCCATGATCTTCGGTCCGCCGACCTCCCGGCGCAGCACCGCCTCGTCCAGGACGGCGCTCAGTTTCAGCGGCGGATCGGCACGCAGCACGTCCTGCCGGGCCAGCCGCACCTCCACCAGGGCGTCCAGCTTGCCGTCCTCCAGGGTGCCGACCGCGGCCCGGGTCACGGCCCGGGCGTACTCCGGCGTCTGCAGCAGCCCCGGCACGACGGAGGTCTCCAGTGTGCGCATCCCGCTCGCCTGGGACTCCAGACTGATGAAATCGCGGTAGGTCGGCGGCAGCACCCCGCGGTAGGCGTGCCACCAGTTCTGCCGGCCGCCGCCGTCCTCGGAGCCCGCCAACACGAGGAGCAGTTCGCGCAGTTCGGGGTCCTCGACGCCGTACGCGTCGAGCAGCAGCCGCACGTCGGCAGGCTTGACCCCGCTGGCACCCGTCTCGATCCGGCTCACCTTCGACTGGTGCCAGCCGACGAGAGCGGCAGCCTCACCGCTCGTGAGACACGCCCCGGCGCGCAGAGCGCGTAATTCGGCGCCGAGTTTGCGGCGGCGCACCGCTGGTCCGTACTGCATGGCCGACTCCCTCCGCACCTCGCGCGGTTTTCACGGCGACGGTAGAGGATGGGCCCGGGGTCGGCCCAAATACGGTCGGTCGTCGGAGAGTTCACCGCTTCGAGCGACAGATATATGCATATCTCGGGGGAACGCACCCGAGAGAGCCCTGGTGATGGCAGGCTGGCGCGCAGCACCAAGTCCGGGACCGTACTCAACCAACCGCTCCGTGTCGGACTCCGGTCCCGTGGGAAAGGGACGACGTCGCCATGGCAGATCACCAGGAAGCATCCGTCACTCTGCCGAGCGATCCCGCCTCGGTCTCCGCCGCCCGAAAATACGTCACCAGCGTTCTCGTCGAATGGGGCCTGCCGAGCGACGCCGAAGTCGCCGACACCGTCCGCCTGATCGTGTCCGAACTCGCGACCAACGCGGTGCAGCACACCTTCGGGCAGTCGCCCACGTTCACGGTCGACATCGCGCTCGACCGGGACGAGTTACTGCGCATCGGTGTCACCGACAGTCACCCGCGTCTCCCGAAGCGCCTGCCCGCGGCCGTGCAGCAGGACAACGGCCGAGGCCTGGTGATCATCCGCTGGCTGACCGCCGAGTACGGCGGCAAGCTGAGCGTGCGGCCCACCCGCGAGGGCGGGAAGACGGTCGCGATCGAACTCCCGTGGAACGCACCCGTGCAGTCGGTCACCGCGGGAGGACAGACGGAGCCTTGAGGCGGCGGCCCGACGGGATCCGCGCTCGCGCCGGTCCGTTGGGCCCCCTCGGCTCCGGCACGCTTGCTGCTTCTCAGACGTGCCGTGCCGCCCCCTCCGAAGGCGCCGCGCACCAGGGCGCGGAACGCGTCGGCCGCGGGCGCCGCCTCGTCGGACGGTGCGCGACCGAGACCGTACGGCGCGGCGTGCCCGGCTCCGGCGGCGTACGCCACCCGGGTGCCGTGGTCCTGCCACCGCCTCCGGCACCACCGTGACGCCGCGGCCCGCCCCTGGCCAGGGGGCACTCTGCGGCGTACCCGGCGCTCTCGGTCGGCACCGAGGGAGCGGCCCCTGAGGCGGCGGGCGCGGGCTCGACGCCCCGCTGGTCACCGGGCCGGGTGAGGACGGCTCTGATCGGCTGATGCCGCACACCTCCGCGTACCGGCCGCTGCCCGGCGACGTGCGGGCGGACCTCGGCGACGAGGCGACGATCTCCGGCACGGCGTGACGGTGCCGCACCGCGGCCGTGCCGGGCGAGCCGCCCTGGGCGGGGCTTGGCGCTGCCCGCTGTGGCGGCGGGGGTGGTCCGGATGTCGCGCTCGCGGTGTTCGGGGGCTTGATGTTGCGCTGGCGGTGTCCGCGGGAGGGTCTTGATCTTGCGCTGGGGGTGCCCGCGGGTGGGTCCTCAGGTCGTGCTCGCGGTCTCCGGGGAGGGGCTTGATGTTGCGCTGGCGGTGTCCGGGAGGGTTCTGAGGCGCGCTCAGGGTGTCCGGGAGGTCCTGAGGTCGCACTGGCGGTGTCCGGGAGGTCCTGAGGTCGCGCTGGCGGTGTCCGGGAGGTTCTGAGGTCGCGCTCGGGGTGTCCGGGAAGGGTCCTGACGTTGTGCTCGCCGTGCCCCGGGGAGGATGTCGCGTCACCGTGGTCGACGGAGGGGCTGGAGGTCGTGCTTGCGGTGCCTGGGGGAGGGTCTTGACGTTGCGCTCGCCGTGCTCGGGGGAGGATGTCGCGTCGACGTGCCCGTCGGAGGGTCCCGACGTCGTCTCCTCGCGGCGGTGGGCATGGTTCCTCCCCCCGCGCTCCGGCGCCCGCCCTTGATGCGGGCCCCAGAGCCCGGGCGCGCTCCTGATCAGCCGGTGCCCGGCGACCCCGCCCGCCGACTGCCACCGCGTGAATGCCGGTCGGCGGGTCGTGGGCCGTCACCGTCGGCTGCGGGCCGCTTCGGGTCCCGCCGTGCGGAGCAGTGCGGGCATGGCCACGGGCACCCGTGGGGACCCTGGGCGACCGCCGGTGTCGCCTGATCGGCAGCCCGCCCGCCGCTCGGCCCAGCGCCCCGGTACGGGCCGCCGAGACGGTCACCGGGTGCGTTCCGACGGTTCTCGGTCTGTCGGTGCTGGGGCCCGTGGTGAGGTGAGTCCGGTGCGCCGCACCAGGCGGGGCAGAACGCCCCACAGCCCCACACACACCAGGAGCGTGCCCCCGCCGGCGGCGATCCCGGCACCCAGGCCGAGCGACACATTCACCACCAGCAGGACCGCCCCGGTGAACGCCAGCATGAGGACCCCCAGCCCGGCCGTGGCGAGCCGGGAGGAGATCTGCACGATGGCCGGCTTCGCGTTCTGCTGGAAGAGTGAACGGTGCAGGGCGGCCGGCGCCGTGAACAGGGCCGCGGCCAGCACGGCGAGCAGGAGCGTGGTGACGTACGTGGCGCGCTGGACCGTGTCGAGGGACGGGAAGCGCGGGGTGAAGGCCAGCGTCAGCAGGAAGGCGAAGAGGATCTGCACCCCGGTCTGCGTGACCCGCAGCTCTTGCAGAAGCTCCGCGAAGTTGCGGTCGGAACGCTCCAGGGGCGTCTCGTTCCGTGCCTGGTCGGGAGGTCGGTCGGCCATGGAGAACGAGTAACCGTTCCGCTCCTCCTCACGCCCCGACGGGGTGACGGCCTCACGCCCCGACGGGGTGACGGCCTCACGCCCCGACGGGGTGACGACGCACGTGCCGTCACCCCGTCGACGACGTCAGCTGACGCGCCCGTACCACACGCTCTTCGTCCAGATCTTCTGGAGCCTGACCACGTCCCCGGTCCTCGGGGAGTGCCAGATCTTTCCCTTCCCGGCGTAGATGCCGACGTGGTAGATGTTCCGGCCCGAGTGGAAGAACACCAGGTCGCCCGCCTTGCGGTGGGAGGCGGAGATGTGGTGCGTCTTGTTGTACTGGGCCGCCGCCGTACGGGGCAGGGTCTTGCCCGCCTTCTTGTACGCGTAGAGCGTGAGCCCGGAGCAGTCGAAGCGGCGCGGTCCGGTGGCGCCCCACTGGTAGGGAGCTCCCTTCTTGGACGCGGCGACCTGGAGCGCCTTCGTCGCAGGGGTCGCCGCCGCCGCGTCGCCGGCGACGCCGGGGACCGCGATGCTGCCGCCGACGGCGGCGAGGGTGAGTGCCGAGGCCGTACCGGCCCGGCTCAGCAGCGACGGGACACGATTGAGCGCAGTCATGCGCAACCCTTCGTCAGCCGCCTGTGAAGGATGACCTGTCGGATTCGGGCTGGCGAAGTAGCCCGGCCGCTCACGCGGCTTCACCCCAAGGACCGCCGGATCTCTCCGGGGCCCGCCTTGCCGGGTCCTCCACTCCTGCCGATCCACTCCTGTCGACCGGTCATCCGGGCGGCGGCAGGACTCGGCGTCCGCCCGGACCGCCCCGCCGCGGTGGCGGGGGCTTGTCGTCAGCAAGGGATCTTCACTCACGGAAGTCGGAAAATCACAATGGAATCGGAGGTTTGTGGGGTTACTCACCACTCACCCGTTTGGGTGGACAGCCCTTTGTTCGAAGGGCGTTGAGGGGGCTGAAAAGCCTCGGACCTGCACCGAAGCACCGGATTTTGCCCTGGAGGTACGCGCGTTGCGCAATTTTTTCGGGCCCCCGGGGGAGAGGTGTCTACTCCAACCGGAGGTACGCCATTTGGTCCGTTTGAGCCGCGAGCGGACCGCTCGCCCTCGGTGCGCGAGCCGTGAGGCGGCCGGTCCCCGTCAACTGTCCGAGTCCCGTGGCACGGTTATGCTCCGTCAGAATGATGTGGCGACGGCATGGCGGTGGCATCCGTCGGGCCCCTCGACGTCATGGCAGTCCCGTCAGTCCGGCCCCGGTGGCACCGTGACGCGGGCCGCGCGGCGCTCGCCGTCGAGGACGCGCAGGGCCCGGGCGAGGGTCGGGCCGTGCAGTTCGCTCTCCCCGCGCTGATGCATCAGCGTCAGCGCGTCGCGCAGCGCCGCCGCCTTGCTCACCAGGGCCTGGGCGGCGCGCAGGCCGCGGTACGTGTCCCCGGAGTGCGCGGGGTTGATGCGGCCGAGCAGGTCGACCACGTCGAGGTAATGGTCGATCAACTCCGCCTCGGCGCGGGTCAGCGCGGGCAGCGGGGGAAGTTCGGGCGGCAGCACCGGCGGCTCACCTCGCGCCGGACGCGGAGCGTGACGCCTTGCGGCTCGGGATGATGAGGTCGACCAGCCCGTACTCTTTCGCCGCCGGCGCGTCGAGGATCTTGTCCCGTTCGATGTCGGCCGCGATCCGCTCCGGGCTCTGCCCGGTGTGCCGCACGAGCAACTCCTCCAGTCGCCTGCGGGTCCGCGTCAGTTCCTCGGCCTGGATGGCCAGGTCGGTGGCCTGCCCCTGCACCGGTTCCGGCAGGGACGGCTGGCGGATCAGCACCCGCGCGCCGGGCAGCGCGAACCGTTTGCCCGGCGCGCCCCCGGCGAGCAGGACGGCCGCGGCGGACGCCGCCTGGCCGAGGCAGATCGTCTCCACGTCGCAGCCGACGTACTGCATCGTGTCGTAGACCGCGGTCATCGCGCTGAACGAGCCGCCGGGGGAGTTGATGTACAGCGAGATGTCCCGGTCCGGGTCCAGGTACTCGAGATGCATGAACTGCGCCATCACATCGTTCGCCGCCGTGTCGTCGATCGGCGTCCCCAGGAAAACGATCCGCTCGTCCAGCAGCTTCGCGTACGGATCAAGGGTCCGGTGTCCGTAGCCCGTGCGTTCGGTGAACTCGGGCAGGACATGGCGGGCGGACGGTCGGTTCATGGCAGGCGCCTCCTCGGGATCGCTCCTGTAAAAAATGTACAGGACGTACGTTCCGTTGGGTGCGAAGCATGCTGAGAGCGAAAAGGGCGGCGCCCCGGACCGAAGGTCGGTCCGGGGCGCCGTCGTGCGGTGCTCAGTTGATCGCGACGGGAGCGGGTCTGCCGCTGAACGTGATCGGGGGCCAGCCGCGCGAGACGGCGAATTCGGAGAGGGCGTTCGCGACCTCCGTCGCGGTGATGGCGTTCTCCGCGGGGATGGTCCCGTCGGGCTCGAAGGTGAAGGTGATCGCCATGTAGCCACCGGAATCGGCGTCGCCTATCCGGGAGGATCCGCTGAACTGCGTGCCCAACGGGAACTCGACCGTCGGTGCGCCGGCCGCCTCCACTTCGCCGGCCTGTGCCGACCCTGCCGTGCCGAGCACCGCCCCGGCCGCCGCCGTCCCCGAGTACCCCAGTAGTGACCGCCTCGACATGCTGGACACGTCCCCTCCTCGGTTGTCATGCGCGCCTCCAACTAGAAGGCCGAGAGTCGATCGTATGTGCGAGGAAATGTCTGCGGGGCAGAATGGGATCTTCCGCTCGAAGAGGCCTCTCAGGGCCTCGGTCTAAGCTGGACCACATGGCCTACGAGATTCCGGTGACGCAAGCCAGGGCTGAGCTCGCCGATCTGATCAACCGCGTGGTGTACGGCGGCGAGCGCGTCGTCGTGACGCGGCACGGGAAGCCTCTCGTCGCCCTGGTCTCCGCCGCCGACCTCGAACGGCTCGCCGAACTGGACGCCGCGGAGGAGCAGGTGATCAGCTCGGTCTCCAGCGTCCGTGAGGTCTCCTCGGCCCCGCGTGAGCGACGCCGCTTCGGCATCGCCGCGGAGCATCGGGGGCCCAGCGCGTCCTGAGGACTGGGCGGTCGGGCGAGCGGCTCGGATATCGCGCCGGGCGCGGTGGTTGGGTGAGTGACTCCGGGCGTGTGTCCCGAGGGCGTTGGCCGTTGGGTGTGCCGTTGGGTGAGCGGCCCGCGTACCAGGCCACGGCGGCATGGGTGAGCTGCTCGGCTCGCCGGCCTCCCGTGACCTGAAGGCCCACGGCGCGGCGGGGCTGGACCATGACAGCGGCCATTGGGCTCAGCGCACGCGCCCTGACCGGGGAGTCGTCCTCCCGCTGGCTGGGCAGCATCACCAAAGTCACGCATGACCCATGGGCGCTTGCCCGGCGTGGTCAGCTCGCCCCCCATCAAGCTCCCAGCGCCGCTCGCCGGACTTGTGCGTGACCCGCGCCCGCGCGCCTGACGGATCACAGCTCGGTTAACTTGCTCGAAACTCGCTCCAACTAGCCTGCCGATCCACGCCACCAGGTACTTTGCCCGGTGGCTGCGGCAACCGGGCCCCGCACGGTCCGGAGCGAGGACTGTGAGGTGGGACGTGCAACTGACCCCGCACGAGCAAGAGAGGCTGCTGATCCACGTGGCGGCCGACGTGGCCGAGAAGCGCCGGGCCCGCGGCCTCAAGCTGAACCACCCCGAGGCGGTCGCGCTCATCACGTCGCACATCCTGGAGGGCGCGCGTGACGGCCGTACGGTCGCCGAGCTCATGGCCTCCGGGCGCAAGCTGCTCACCCGGGACGACGTCATGGAGGGCATCCCCGAGATGATCCACGACGTCCAGGTCGAGGCGACCTTCCCGGACGGCACCAAGCTCGTCACCGTCCACGACCCGATCGTCTGACGAGGAGTGGCCGGCATGATTCCCGGAGAGTTCCTGTTCGCCGACGACCCGATCGTCTACAACGACGGTCGCGAGGTCACCCGGCTGACCGTCCTCAACGCCGCCGACCGGCCCGTCCAGGTCGGCTCCCACTACCACTTCGCCGAGGCCAACCCCGGTCTGGACTTCGACCGTGCCGCCGCACGCGGCAAGCGGCTGAACATCGCCGCCGGCACCGCCGTGCGCTTCGAGCCCGGAATCCCCGTCGACGTCGAACTCGTCCCGCTCGCCGGTGCCCGCGTCGTGCCCGGTCTGCGCGGGGAGACCGGAGGTGCTCTCGATGCCTGAGATCTCGCGTGCCGCGTATGCCGACCTGTTCGGCCCGACCATCGGCGACCGTATCCGGCTCGCCGACACCGACCTTCTCGTCGAGATCGAGGAGGATCGTTCCGGCGGGCCCGGACTGGCCGGTGACGAGGCCGTGTTCGGCGGTGGCAAGGTCATCCGTGAATCCATGGGCCAGTCGCGTGCCACGCGTGCGGAAGGCACCCCCGACACCGTCATCACCGGCGTCGTCATCATCGACCACTGGGGCATCATCAAGGCGGACGTCGGTATCCGCGACGGCCGGATCAGCGCCATCGGAAAGGCCGGCAACCCGGACACGATGGACGGCGTCCACCCGGACCTGGTGATCGGCCCCGAGACGGAGATCATCGCCGGCAACGGCCGGATCGTCACCGCCGGTGCCATCGACGCGCACGTCCACTTCATCTGTCCGCAGATCGCCGACGAGGCGCTGTCCGCCGGCATCACGACGCTGATCGGCGGCGGCACCGGACCGGCCGAGGGCTCGAAGGCGACCACCGTGACGCCCGGTCCCTGGCATCTGGCCCGGATGCTGGAGGCGATGGAGGGCTACCCGCTCAACTTCGGTCTCCTCGGCAAGGGCAACACCGTCTCGCAGGAGGCGATGCTGTCGCAGATCCGCGGCGGAGCGCTGGGACTGAAGCTGCACGAGGACTGGGGGTCCACCCCCGCCGTCATCGACGCCTCGCTGACCGTCGCCGAGCGCACCGGCATCCAGATCGCCATCCACACGGACACGCTGAACGAGGCCGGGTTCGTGGGCGACACCCTCGCCGCGATCAAGGGCCGCGGCATTCACGCGTACCACACCGAGGGCGCGGGCGGCGGGCACGCGCCGGACATCATGACCGTGGTGTCCGAGCCGTACGTGCTGCCCAGCTCCACCAACCCGACCCGGCCGTTCACCGTCAACACCGCCGAGGAACACCTCGACATGCTGATGGTGTGCCACCACCTGAACGCCGCGGTGCCCGAGGACCTCGCGTTCGCGGAGTCGCGGATCCGGCCGTCCACGATCGGTGCGGAGGACATCCTGCACGATCTGGGTGCGATTTCCATTATTTCGTCCGACTCCCAGGCCATGGGGCGCGTCGGCGAGGTCATCATGCGGACCTGGCAGACCGCGCACGTGATGAAGCGGCGCCGGGGCGCGCTGCCGGGCGACGGCCGCGCGGACAACCACCGCGTACGCCGCTATGTCGCCAAGTACACGATCAACCCGGCGCTCGCCCAGGGCCTCGCCCACGAGATCGGCTCCGTCGAGACCGGAAAGCTCGCCGACCTCGTCCTGTGGGAGCCCGCGTTCTTCGGGGTCAAGCCGCACCTCGTGATCAAGGGCGGACAGATCGCGTACGCGCAGATGGGCGACGCCAACGCGTCGATCCCCACGCCGCAGCCGATCCTGCCGCGACCGATGTTCGGGGCGATCGGGCGGGCGCCCGCCGCCAACTCCGTCAACTTCGTGGCGCCGCTGGCGATCGAGGACGGACTGCCGGAGCGGCTCTCGCTCGGGAAGAAGTTCGTGGCCATCGAGTCGACGCGCGGCGTCACCAAGGCGGACATGCGTGAGAACGACGCACGGCCGCAGGTGCGGATCGACCCCGACAGCTTCGCCGTCCATATCGACGGCGAACTGGTCGAGGCGGCACCGGCCGCCGAACTGCCCATGGCCCAGCGATACTTCCTCTTCTGATGTCGCGGGCAGCGCTTCTCGTCCTGGCCGACGGCCGCTTCCCCGCCGGAGGGCACGCGCACTCCGGCGGGGCCGAGGCGGCCGTGCGCGCCGGGCGGATCACCGGGGCCGCGAGCCTTGAGGACTTCTGCCGAGGGCGGTTGCACACTGCCGGGCTGGTGGCCGCCTCGCTGGCCGCGGCGGCCGCGCTCGGCGTCGACCCGGTCGTGCTGGACGCCGCCGCGGATGCCCGTACGCCGTCTGCCGCACTGCGCGCCGCCGCGCGCAAGCTGGGGCGTCAGCTGATGCGGGCCGCTCGGGCCACGTGGCCCTGCGGAGAACTGGACGCGGTGGCACGGGAGTTCCCCAAGGGGGCGCATCAGCCGGTCGTGCTGGGGCTGGTGGCGCGGGCCGCCGGGCTCGGGGCCGAGGACGCCGCGTACTGCTCCGCGTACGAGAGTGTCAGTGGGCCGGCGACCGCGACGGTGCGGTTGCTGAGTCTGGACCCCTTTGACGCCACGGCGGTTCTGGCTCGGCTGGCGCCGGAGTTGGACAGGGTCGTCGACCTGGCGGTTCTGGCGGCGCGTCGGGTGCTCGACGACGGGGTCGGTGCGTTGCCTGCGGCTTCCGCTCCGCTGTTGGAGATCGGTGCGGAGGCTCATGCGGCTTGGCCTGTGCGGCTGTTCGCGTCGTAGGAGGTTCGCCCCCGCCGCCCCTACCCGTCCCATCCTCCAGGGGCTCCGCCCCTTCGACCCCGCCGGGGACTGCGTCCCCTGGTCCCTTCCCTGGGGGCTCCGCCCCCAGACCCCCGTATCAGCCTGAACGGCCTCGTCCTCAAACGCCGGACGGGCTGACCAATGCCCGGCCCGGCTGAAAGAGCGCCGTCGACTCAGACATTAGGAGCCGCTTCCATGCACCTCGACCACTCCCACGACGGCCCCGCCGCCGTCAGCTCCGACGCCCACCGGCCGGACGGCACGCGCCGTGCCCTCCGGGTCGGGCTCGGCGGGCCCGTCGGGTCCGGTAAGACCGCCACCGTGGCCGCGCTCTGCCGGGCCCTGCGGGACGAACTGTCCCTCGCCGTCGTGACCAACGACATCTACACCCGTGAGGACGCCGAGTTCCTCCTCCGTGAGGCCGTGCTGCCGCCCGAGCGGATCACCGCCGTCGAGACGGGGGCCTGTCCGCACACCGCCATCCGGGACGACATCTCGGCCAACCTCGAAGCGGTCGAGGATCTGGAGGACGAGGTCGGGCCGCTCGATCTGATTCTCGTCGAGTCGGGCGGCGACAACCTCACCGCCACCTTCTCCAAGGGGCTCGTCGACGCGCAGATCTTCGTCATCGATGTCGCGGGCGGGGACGACATCCCGCGCAAGGGCGGTCCCGGTGTCACCACCGCCGATCTGCTCGTCGTCAACAAGACCGACCTCGCGCCGTACGTCGGGTCCGACCTGGCCCGGATGGCCGCCGACGCGAAGGCACAGCGGGCCGAACTGCCCGTCGTTTTCCAGTCGTTGCGGACAGAGGACGGCGTCACGGCCGTCGCCGACTGGGTGCGGGGGCAGATCGCCGCGTGGACGGCGTGAGCACGGGGGTACGGGCCACCGCGCGGATCGTGGCCCGGGACGACGGCAGGGGCGGTACGTCGCTGCCGGTGCTGGCGGGTGAGGGGCCGCTCGCGCTGCGCCGTACGCGGGCGAGCGGCGACGAGGCACGCGTCATGCTCGTCGGTGCGATGAGCGGGCCGCTCGGCGGTGACCACTTCACCGTCGAGGCCGAGGTGGCGAGTGGTGCCCTGCTTCAGGTGGGGTCGGCCGCCGCGACCATCGCCCTGCCCGGTCAGGCCAAGGGGGAGGCCCGCTACGACGTCCGGCTCGACGTGGCCGCCGGTGGCGAACTGCGGTGGCTGCCGGAGCAGTTGATCTCCGTGCGGGGCAGCGAGCTGTATGTCTCCTCGCGCGTCGACCTCGCGCCCGGCGCCCGCCTCGTATTCCGCGAGGAGCAGGTGCTCGGGCGCGCCGGTGAGGAACCCGGACGGCTCACCAGCCGTCTCACCGTACGGCTGGACGGACGGCCGCTGCTCGACCAGGAGGTGGCCTGCGGGCCGGGCGCCCCCGGCGGCTGGGACGGGCCCGCCGTGCTCGCGGGACATCGGGCCCTTGGGCAACTTCTCGTCGTGCGACCGGAGTTCGGGCGGGCACCGGCGCAGCCGCGGATGCTGGGAGAGTACGCTGCGCTCACCCCGCTCGCCGGACCCGCCGTGCTCGTCACCGCGGTCGCACCCGACGCGCTGCGACTGCGGCGGGTGCTGGACGAGGCGCTGCACACCGTCGGCTGAATGGCCCTCTCCGCTCAACGGACAGGCGTGTACCGGTTATCGGATTGGTAAAGAAGCCCAGTCCCCCTCTGTTCTCAGACACCTCACAGCCGAAAGGATCCCCGTACCAATCGCAACCACGTACGGGGAGGTCCCACTTGAGGGGAATCAGACCGACGAGACGAGTGACCGCACTCGGCTCTGCGGGGGCGCTCGTCACGGCGACGCTGATAGCCGGCGCCATGGCGGCACCGTCGGCCACCGCCGACTCGCGCCAAGGCCAGGACCGTGAGTCCCGCGGCGTCGCGATCGCCGCCGCGCGGGCCGCCAAGGCCGGGATCGACTGGCAGGACTGTCCCGCCGACTGGGGGTTCGAGAAGCCCATCCAGTGCGGCTGGGTCACCGTTCCACTCGACTACGCCCACCCGAACGGCAAGCAGATCAAGCTCGCCGTCGACCACATCGGGAACACGGGCACCAAGGAGGAGCGCCAGGGCGCCCTCGTCTACAACCCGGGCGGCCCCGGTGGCTCCGGTATGCGCTTCCCGCGCCGGGTCACCACCAAGAACCCGATCTGGGCCAACGTGGCGAAGGCCTACGACTTCGTCGGCTTCGACCCGCGTGGCGTCGGCCACTCGGCGCCCATCTCCTGCGCGGACCCCCAGGAGTTCGTGAAGGCACCCAAGGCGGACCCCGTCCCCGACTCCGAGGCGGACAAGCTCGCCCAGCGCAAGCTCGCCCGCGAGTACGCGGAGGGGTGCCTGGAGCGCACCGGCCGCGCGATGCTGCGGCAGATGACCACGCCCAACACCGTGCGCGACCTGGATGTCATCCGTGCCGCGCTGGGGGAGAAGAAGCTCAACTACCTGGGTGTCTCCTACGGCACGTACATCGGCGCCGTCTACGGCACGATGTTCCCCGGCCACCTCCGCCGCATGATCGTCGACAGCGTGGTCAACCCGTCGCGCGAGAAGATCTGGTACGAGGCCAACCTCGACCAGGACGTCGCCTTCGAGGGCCGCTGGAAGGACTGGGAGGACTGGGTCGCGGCGAACGACGCCTCCTTCCACCTGGGCACCACGCGCGCCGCGGTGCAGGACAAGTGGATCCAGCTGCGCGCCACGGCGAAGAAGAACCCCATCGGCGGTCTCGTCGGCCCGGCCGAGCTGATCTCCTTCTTCCAGAACGCCCCGTACTACGACTCCTCGTGGGTGCCGGTCGCCACCGTGTTCAGCAAGTACTTCGCCGGTGACACCCAGGCGCTCGTCGACGCCGCCGCGCCCGACCTGTCGGACACGGCGGGCAACATCAGCTCCGAGAACGGCAACGCCGTCTACACGGCCGTCGAGTGCACCGACGCCAAGTGGCCCACGAGCTGGAAGAAGTGGGACCGGGACAACACCCGGCTCAACAAGGACTACCCGTTCATGACCTGGGCGAACGCATGGATGAACCTGCCGTGCGCCACCTGGCCGGTCAAGCAGCAGAACCCGGTGAACGTGAAGACCGGCAAGGGCCTGCCGACCGTCATGATCGTGCAGTCCACGCGTGACGCCGCGACGCCGTTCGACGGCGCGGTCGAGCTGCACAAGCGCTTCAAGGGCTCCCGCCTGATCATCGAGAAGGACGCGGGCTCCCACGGTGTGACCGGTCTGGTCAACCCGTGCATCAACAGCCGGGTGGACACCTACCTGCTCACCGGCGAGACGGACAGCTCCGACGTGACGTGCACGCCGCACGCCACGCCGAAGCCGTAGTCCGAGCGTTCGTAAGGGGGAGGGGCGGCCGGAAATGCCCGGCCGCCCCTCCTCATGACGCCGACCAGGCATCCTCCGCCGCGTAGTCGAAGAGGTCTCCGTACGCGGCCGCCATCTTCGGGAACGCCTCACGCCAGTCCCGCCCGGCCAGTTGGCGTTCGATCCAGGCGACCGTCTCGGGCAGCGTCTCGGCGTACCGGACCAGGGGACGGTAGCCGAGTTCCCGTTCCGCCGCCGACATGTCGCACACCACCGGTGCGGGCACCGTCCATGGTGTGTCACCCACGCGCGGAGCCGGAGGCGGACCGTCGACCAGGACGGTCTCGCTCTCCACGCCCATCATGGCGTCGATCGCCGCGGCGATCTCGGCGACCGTGGGCGCGTCGGGATCACAGGCGTTGAGCACCCGGGCCCCGGGCCGCGCGGCGGCGAGCCGGATCAGCTCCGCGATGTTGCGCACGCTCGCCGGGTGGAACCGGCTCCGACCGCTGTACGCGAGGATGCGACGGACCCGCCTGTCGAGGGCGCGCTTGACGAAGTACAGCTCGCGGGGCGAACGGCAGTACGGGCCGTGGACCGCACCGGCGCGCAGCAGCGTGGTGGGCAACCGATCTGCGACGGCGAGGAGTTCACGTTCCAGGGCGACCTTGCGTGTGCTGTAGGTGGCGTCGCCTGCTCGCACGGTCCGCTGGGTCTCGGGGACGGGCACGGGATACTCGGGGAAGCCGTCCGGCTCCTCCTGCGTGTCGAAGCCCCGCCCCTTGTCGTCCTCGTAGACCGCCACACTGGAGATCACCACGGCCGAACCGACACGGTCCGACAGGGACGCCAACTGCCGTGCATGCGCCGCTCCATAGGCCACGATGTCGACCACGGTGTCGCAGCCGTCGCCGATCACCCCGGCCAGCGCCGCGTCGTCCTCACGGTCGAGCCGTACAGCCCGTACGTCCTTGGGCCAGTCCTCGTCCCGGCCACCGCCCCGCGACGCTGCCGTCACATCCCAGCCGTCCCCTGCGAGCGCCGCGACCGCCGCCCGCCCGATCTGTCCCGTCGCTCCGATGACCACAGCACGTTTCATGACGCGAGCCTAAAGCGCCGGGTAGCGGCGCCCGGGCGGGATCGGCTGTGAGCAGATCCCGTCAACTCAGCGGCATACGGGGAAACTTGCGCTCCTCCGCTACGGCCTCCTGCGCCTTGACGACCGCCGCGTACTGGTCGACGTACTCCTGCTCGGAGAGGGACAGGATGGCGTACATGATCTCGTCGGTGACCGCGCGCAAGACGGCCTTCTGGTTCTCCATGCCGGCGTAACGGGAGAAGTCGAGGGGCTTGCCGAAGCGGATCACCACGGGGTGGAGGCTGGGGATGACCTGGCCCGGCGGCTGGGCCTCGAAGGTGCCGATCATCGCGCAGGGAATGACGGGTACTTGGGCTTTCAGAGCCATCACCGCGACGCCTACCTTGCCCTTGTACAGACGGCCGTCGTGCGAGCGTGTGCCTTCGGGGTAGATGCCCAGCAACTCGCCCTTGCGCAGCACGCCGAGTCCCTCTCGGATCGCGGCCTGTCCGGCGTCCTTGCCGGATCGGTCCACCGGGATCTGCCCGGCGCTGCGGAAGAACGTCGCGGTCAGGTGGCCCTTGACGCCGGGTCCGGTGAAGTACTCGGCCTTCGCCAGGAAGGTGATGCGCCGTTTGATGATCGCGGGCATCAGGAAGTGGTCGGAGAAGGAGAGATGGTTGCCGGCGACGATGGCCGGTCCGGACGCCGGCACATGTTCGAGACCTTCTATGCGCGGCCGGAAGACCAGTCTCAAGAGCGGTCCGAGAATGATGTATTTGAGCAGATAGTAGAACACGGCTCGCCCCTCACTCCTCCAGGTCGGCTTCGCGCCGGCGTTTCCCCAGGCTAAGGCCGGGAGCCTGGGAGTTGTCAGAGCCTTACACCCGGCGGCGGGCAGCCTGGGTGTCGTCGACTTCCTGATCGACGGACTCCGCAAGGGCGGCGCCGGACGTGAGCGGGCGCACGACACGCTCCTCGGGCTCGGGACGTACTTGGGGCAGCGGGTCGGGGTGCGCATGCCGGACGGGCGCGGGTGGAACCCTCTCGGCAAGGTCCTCAACCGCTTTGAGATGGGCGCGCACGGAGCAATCCAGCGGCAACGCCCGGTACGGACGTGACCGTGTCCGGCTCGCCGACCGCGGGCGCGGCCTTGCTGCTGCACGGCGGCACGGGCGGACTCACGGCCACCGAGGCCGAGGTGTACGACGCCGAGCGCACCGGGGTGCCTGGTGCCGCCGAGGCGGGCGACCGGCTCGGCGCGGCGGTGTCGCTCGCCGACCTGACCGGCGACGGGCACCCGGACCTGGCGCTCGGCGCCGAGGGCGAGAACGCCGGCGACGGCACGGTCCTTACGCTGAGGGGCGGCCCGGACGGGGCGCCGGTGCCGGAGAGCGGCACGTACTACGGCCCCGTCGCGCTCGGCCTGAGCACCGGGTCGGGCCCGGGAGTGGGTGGCGTACTGGCCCACTGACGTCTGTCGGGGCACATCGTGGCGCGGCTGCGAGGTCGGCTGTAGGCCCGGGGCGACGTGGCCCCGGGCCCGCCGAAGCGCGCCCCCAGGCCGACAGGCCGACGGGGCGAAGTGCGACTGTCACGGAAGATCGTTGTCGCTCTCCTCGGAGTAGGTGGACTCGTCGGTCCGACGGCCGCGCTGCTGCCGCCGCTCCTCCCGGTGCTGACGTTCCTGGCGTTCCTGTTCCTGGGCGCCGAGGGTCTCCTCGGTCATGTCCCTGACGTGGCCCGACTCGTCCGTAAACCGGTCACGTTGCCGCTCGGTCATGTCGGCTCACTCCTCGATGAGGTGCGACGGGGCGGCTCCGCCCCTGATCAGCGTGGCACGAGTCGTATTTCCCTGCATATCGGTCCCCGCGCATCGGTGACAACGCCGTGCGCGCGCCGTTCTACAACTCTTCCTCCATACGGATCGAGTCCCTGAGCTCCTTCAGAGCAGGGCTTTCGTTGTCCTTGTTGATTTCCAGCAAGGCGCCCGCGATCGCGTCGAGCTTGCGCTGAATGGCGTGCTCGGCCCGCATCTCCGAGTTCTTGAGCAGAGCGAGGAGGAGAAGCGTGATCGCGCTCGTGGACTCCCCGGCGAGCAGGAGCCACGGCACGGGCAGGTGCGCCGCGTGCGCGGCGACGAAGAACCCGACGAATGCCAGGCAGATGAGAAAGAAGAGCGGGGAGCTGGTCAAATTGGATGCTTTTTCTGCCAACTCCTCGAACCGGCCTCGCTCGGGGCCGCCACGCTCGGCGGGACGTTGAAAGGTCATGGCCAAGGCATACCCTCTCGGGGTTTCCGGCACAGGCGTCGTACCTCCGGCCGGTGGCGGCCTAGCGGGGGCGTGCGCCCGGCCGGGGTAACCAGGTCTACCGGGCGGTGTGGGGAGGTGCCGAGGCGGGTTCCTTGAGCGCGGTGACCGCGGTCGCCAGTTCCCGTTGCAGCGGTCCGGGTGGCGTGTCGCCGTTGACGGCCATCACGAGATCCTGGGCGACATGGTGCAGTTTCGTGTTGGTGTTCTGGGAGACGGTGACCAGCACCCTCCAGGCGTCCTGGGCGCTCAGGGCGAAGGAGGCCATCAGCACCCCGCGGGCCAGGTCGATCACCGGCCGGGTCTGCATGGCCCGCCTGAGCTGGACGAGCTCGATCTGCAGGTCCTCGTCGGTGCCCTCGGGCCGCTCACCCTCCCCCGGGGATGAGGGCCCCGCTCGGGGGCGCGCCGCGTGGCCGTTCACCACGGTCCTGGCGGCGGAGCCGGTCAGGCCGAACAGCGCTCGCGTACCGGTCAGCGACAGAAGCTTCTCGACGGCCGGGCCGGTCGCGCTGAGGGCGAGGGTCTTGGCGTCCTCCAGCGCCCGTCGGCGGACGCACAGCAGGACGTTCAGCCCCGAGCAGTCGCAGAAGTCCACTCCCGCGAGATCGACATCGATGCCGCCCACCGAGTGGCGCAACGCGTCGCGCAGGGCGTCCTGCAGTGCCTGCTCCGTGTCGATGTCGAGTTCGCCCGACACCACCACGGCCGTCCGGTCGCCGTTCGGCTGCGTCTCCACCGTCAGACACGGGGACACCATGTGTCGCGGCGACTGGTCCGATGCCGCCCGAACGGCCTGATCCGGGCTTTCGGGCTGGGGGAGTACCCGCTTCACCATGGCAGCCTCCCGAGCTCGTCCGCCCGCACGCGCCCCCGCCTGTAAGGCTCGGCCCGTCATGCATTACATGTCAAGAGATGCATGAATTTTCTTTCGTCTTTTTGTTTTCATGAATTTTGGGGCCTACCATCGAATACATGGGTGGAGTGCCTGAGCCGCATACAGGATGGACCTTCCTCACCAACCATGCGCGCGTGCTGGCCGCCATCGCAGAGGACCAGAGCACCCGTATCCGGGACATCGCGGTCCGCTGCCGACTGACGGAACGCGCCGTTCAGAAGATCATTTCTGATTTGGTGCAGGGGGGCTATCTGACCCGTAACCGTGCGGGGCGCTCGAACACCTATCGCATCGAGCCGGGTATCCCTCTGCGGCACCCGGCCGACGCGAGCCTGACCGTCTCCGACCTGCTCGCCCTCCTCGCCCGGCACGACGCGCAGCGCGGCCCGGCCCCGGCGCAGGCCCCGGCGACGGACGGCTGACCGGGTCCTGTTCGCTCGCCGAGCCCTGGGTGCTTCCGTGTGCACCGGGTACTCGCAGGGACCGGTCACCGGTCACCGAGAGGAGCCCAGAAGTGAGCACCGCAACAGGCACAAAGATCGTTGTCACGGGGGCCACCGGCAATGTGGGCACCAGCCTCGTGCGCCTGCTCGCCGAGGACCCGGACGTCGACAGCGTGCGGGGCCTGGCTCGCCGCGTCCCCGACCTCGGCCCGGAACGCGTGCGGTGGTCGGAGGTCGACCTCGCCTCGGAGCAGGCCGACCTGGTGACGGAGTTCGAGGGCGCCGACGCGGTCGTACACCTGGCGTGGGCGTTCCAGCCCACGCACGATCCGGTCGCGACCTGGCGGACGAACGTGCTCGGAAGCATCCGGGTCTTCGAGGCCGTCGCCGCCGCCGAGGTGCCGACGCTCGTGCACGCCTCGTCGGTCGGCGCCTACTCCCCGGGTCCTGAGGACCACGCCGTGGACGAGTCCTGGCCCACGCACGGCTGGCCGGACGCCGCCTACACACGGGAGAAGGCCTACCTGGAGCGGACACTCGACGCGTACGAGTACGAGCATCCCGGCGTCCGTGTCGTACGGATGCGGCCCGCGTTCCTGTTCAAGCGCGAGTCGGCGAGCGAACAGCGGCGCATCTTCGGCGGACGGTTCCTGCCCGGACCGCTGATCCGGCCGGAGCTGCTGCCGTTCCTGCCGGACATCCCAGGGCTGCGGGTGCAGGCGCTGCACACCGACGACGCGGCCCGCGCCTACCAGCTCGCGCTGCAAAGTGACGTCCGGGGCGCGTTCAACCTGGCCGCCGACCCGCCCCTCGACGCGGCCGTACTGGGCGAGCTGCTGGGATCCCGCCCCGTGCGGATGCCCCGCACGGCCGCACGGTCGGCGATCGCCGCCGCGTGGGGGCTGCGTCTGCTGCCCGCGTCCCCGCACCTCTTCGACGCCGTGCTGCGACTGCCGCTCATGGACTGCACACGCGCGCAGACCGAACTGGCCTGGCGGCCGCAGCGGACGGCGACCGAGGTCATGGAGGAGTTCCTGCACGGGGTCCAGGAGGGCGCCGGCGCACCGACGGCACCTCTCCAGGGGCGGAAGGTCGGGTGAGTCCGCTGAGCGGCTTGTTCCTCCCCGTCGACCCGACGGGAGCCGCAGTGGACGTGGCCGGGCTGGAAGCGGCACTGCGGGATGCGGTGCACGGCGAGGTCCGGTTCGATGCGGGCAGCAAGGGCGCGTACGTCACGGACGGCTCCAACTACCGTCAGGTCCCCATCGGGGTCGTGATCCCGCGTGACGTGGAGGCCGGTGCCCGGGCCGTCGAGGTGTGCGCACGGTTCGGCGCGCCGGTCCTGTCCCGGGGCGGTGGCACCAGTCTGGCCGGCCAGACGACCAATACGGCCGTGATCATCGACTGGAGCAAGTACTGCGATGCGCTCGTGTCGGTCGACCCCGACGCCCGCACCTGCGTCGTGGAACCGGGGCTCGTCCTGGACGAACTCAACCGGCAGCTGTCCGACGTCCGCCTCCAGTTCGGGCCCAAGCCGTCGACGCACAGCCACTGCGCGCTCGGTGGCATGATCGGCAACAACTCGTGCGGGGCGTCGGCGCAGGCGTACGGCAAGACCGTGGACAACGTGCGCCGCCTGGAGGTCCTCACCTATGACGGAACGCGCATGTGGGTGGGACCGACGTCCAAGGCCGAGCGAACGCGGATCGTCGCGGAGGGCGGACGCCGGGCCGAGATCCACGAGGGCCTGGACCGCATCGTCACCGAGTACCTGGCGGACATACGGCGCGGTTACCCGAAGATCCCGCGCCGCGTCTCCGGCTACAACCTGGACTCGCTGCTGCCGGAGAACGACTTCGACGTGGCCAAGACCCTGGTGGGCAGCGAGGGCACCCTCGTGACGGTGCTGCGCGCCGAACTCGACCTGGTGCCCGTGCCGCCCAGCCAGTCGCTGCTGGTCCTCGGGTACGACGACATCTGCTCCGCCGCCGATGACGTCCCCCGCCTCCTGGAGCACTGCTCACCCGGCCAACTGGAGGCACTCGACGGGCGGATGGCACAGCTCATGCGGGAGGAGCACGCCTATCTCGACTCCCTCCACGCCCTTCCGGAGGGAGACAGCTGGCTGCTCGTGCAGTTCAGCGGCGACAGCCAGGACGACGTCGACGAGCAGGCACACGCACTGCTGCGCGCGGTGGGCCGCAGCGAGAAGGACCCGGCGGTCGCCTTCTCCGACGACCCCGCGCGCGAGCAGGAGATGCTGAGGGCCCGCGAGGCGGGCCTCGGCGTGACCGCTCGGCCGCCGGACGACCGGGACACCTGGGAGGGCTGGGAGGACTCCGCCGTCCCGCCCGAACGCCTGGGCGACTATCTGCGCGACCTGAAGGACCTTTTCGACGACTTCGGCTACGACCACCCCTCGCTGTACGGACACTTCGGGCAAGGGTGCGTGCACACCCGTATCCCGTTCGGGCTGACGACCGTCGACGGCGTCGCCGACTTCCGTCGCTTCCTGGAACGGGCCGCCGACCTCGTGGCCGCGTACGGAGGATCCCTGTCGGGAGAGCACGGGGACGGACAGGCCCGGGGTGAACTGCTGACCCGCATGTTCGGTGAGCGTCTCGTGGCCGCCTTCGGTGAACTCAAGGCCCTGTTCGACCCCGGTAACCGAATGAACCCGGGCAAGGTCGTCGATCCGAACCCGGTCGACGGGCAGCTGCGGCTGGGCCCCGCCTGGCGGCCCGCCACCGTGCGGACGCACTTCGGCTATCCGGAGGACGAACACTCCTTCAGCCGCGCCGTGCTGCGCTGCGTCGGCATCGGTAACTGTCGGAGCCACCACGGCGGCGTGATGTGCCCGTCCTACCGGGCCACGCAGGAGGAGGAACACTCCACCCGCGGCCGTGCGCGGCTGCTGTTCGAGATGCTCGACGGCCACGCGGACTCCGCGATCACCGACGGCTGGCGCTCCACCGAGGTCCGGGACGCCCTCGACCTGTGCCTGGCGTGCAAGGGCTGTAAATCGGACTGCCCCACCGGCGTCGACATGGCCACCTACAAGGCCGAGTTCCTCGCCCACCACTACGCGGGCAGGCCACGCCCGGCCGCCCACTACTCCATGGGCTGGCTTCCGCTGTGGGCCCGGCTCTCCCGCATCGCGCCGTCGCTGGTCAACAGCGCGCTGCACGCGCCCGGCCTGGCCGACGCAGGCAAACGGCTGGCCGGAGTGGACGGCGCCCGCCAGGCCCCGGTGTTCGCCCGGGAGTCGTTCCTTCAATGGTGGCGGGCCCGTGGCACCTACGAGCCGGACCCCGGCGACCCACGGGCGGTGGTGCTGTGGCCCGACACCTTCAGCACGTACTTCCACCCGGCGATCGCGCGGTCGGCCGTCCGCGTCCTGGAGGACGCCGGATTCCACGTCGCCGTACCCACCAGGCCGGTGTGCTGCGGACTGACCTGGATCTCCACCGGTCAACTGACCGTGGCGAAGCAGGTTCTGCGGCACACGCTCGGCGTACTGCGTCCATGGATCGAGGCGGGCACCCCCGTCATCGGCCTCGAACCGTCCTGCACGGCCGTGTTCCGGGCGGACGCGCCGGAACTGCTGTCGGCCGACCCGGACGTGCGGCGTCTGGCCGAGCGGTTCCGCACCTTCGCCGAGCACCTCGTCGAGCACGCCCCCGAGGACTGGCGGCCGCCCGCCCTCGCCCGGCAGGCCATGGTGCAGACCCACTGTCACCAGCACGCGATCACGCACGACGACGCCGACCGTGAACTGATGCGCCGCGCCCACATCGACGCCGAGGTCCTGGACGAGGGCTGCTGCGGACTCGCGGGCAACTTCGGATTCGAACGCGGCCACCACGAGGTGTCCATGGCCGTCGCGGAACAGGGGGTTCTTCCCGCCGTCCGCGCGGCGTCCCCCGCGGCTCTGCTCCTCGCGGACGGCTTCAGCTGCCGCACCCAGATCGAACAGGCGGGCACGGGCCGCCGGGCCCTGCACCTGGCCGAGGCGCTGGCGCTCGGCCTCGACGGCGTCCTGCCCGCCCACCTGCCCGAACACCTGGCGGAGCGTCCTGCCGAGCCCTCCCGCCTGGGCCGCTGGGCGACCACGGCGGTGGCCGCCGCCCTGACGGCGGTTCCGGCCGCGGTGGCCGCCCATCGCGTGCGACGCCGTTCGTAGTCGGGCAGGAGCGATGTTCGTAGCCGGGGAGGACCGATGTTCGTAGCCCCGGAGGACTGATGTTCACAGCCGGGGAGGACCGATGCTCCTAGCCGGGGAGGACCGATGAGGGACACCGCCGCGTCCGGAAAACCGTCCGTGGAGCGGGTGGACACGGCCGTCTACACCGTGCCCACCGACACGCCCGAGGCGGACGGCACCCTGAGCTGGGACCGAACCACCCTCGTACTCGCCACCGTCCGCTGCGGTGATGTCACCGGCCTCGGCTACACCTACGGCCCGGCGGCCACCGCGCAGGTCGTCCACGAGCTGCTGACCGGTGTGGTCGTCGGTGGCTCAGTGCTCGACGTGCCGCGCCTGAACGAGGCCATGCACCGCACCGTGCGCAACGCCGGACGGCCCGGTGTGGCGGCGCAGGCGATCTCCGCCATGGACATCGCGCTGTGGGACTGCAAGAGCCGGCTGCTCGGTCTGCCTCTCGTCGACCTGCTGGGCGCCGCGCGGACCGCGGTGCCGCTCTACGGCAGCGGCGGCTTCACCACCTACGACGACCGACAACAGGAGCGGCAGCTGCGGACCTGGGTGGAGGACGAGGGCATCCCCCGCGTCAAGATCAAGATCGGGGAGTCGTGGGGGCGGTGCGAGGAACGCGATCTGCACCGCGTCGGCGCGGCACGGGCCTGCATCGGGAACGGCGCCGAGCTGTACGTGGACGCCAACGGCGCCTATACGGCGAAGCAGGCCGTCCGCGTCGCCGACCGCCTGACCCACCATGGGGTGAGGTGGTTCGAGGAGCCGGTCTCCTCCGACCATCCCCGCACGCTGGCGGCGATCCGTGTCGCCGTGCCGATGGACGTGACGGCCGGTGAGTACGGCTACACCCTTGCCTACTTCGCCCACCTGCTCGATGCCGGTGCGGTCGACTGCCTGCAGGCCGACGTCACCCGCTGCGGCGGCATCACCGTCTGGCTGCGCGCCGCCGCGCTCGCCGAAGGCCACGGCCTCGACATCTCCGGGCACTGCGCGCCGCACGCGCACGTCCACGCCGCGTCCGCCGTGCCCAATCTGCGCCATCTTGAGTGGTTCCACGACCACGTACGCGTCGAACGCGTCCTCTTCGACGGCGTTCTCGACCCCGCCGGAGGCGCCGTCACCCCGGGACCCGACGGGTCCCCGGGCCTCGGGCTGACCCTGAACGCCGGCCGTGCCGAGCGATACCGGGTGGGATGAAGAGCGATCAGCGGTACCGCACCTGAACGGCGAGGCTGTCGGCCGCGGCGACCTGCCGGGCAGTATCGTGCGCGCCGGAGGTGGGCCGGCATGGCGGTGCAGGTGGCGGTGTGCGGGCCGGCGCGGTGCGGCGAGCGGGAGTGGAGCCTCGCGTACGAGCTGGGCCGGCTGCTCGCGGAGCGCGGCGCCGTGGTGATCTGCGGTGGGTACGGCGGGGTGATGGCCGCGGTGGCGGCGGGCGCCCGCTCCCGCGACGGCCTGGTCGTCGGGGTGCTGTCCGAGGCCGATCGCGCCGGTGCGGGACCGGATCTGAGCGCCGCCGTCGCCACCGGTCTCGGGCAGGCCCGCAACAGCGTGATCATCCACAGCGGGGACGCCGTCGTCGTGGTCGGCGGTTCCTGGGGCACCCTCTCGGAGCTGGCCCTGGCCATGCGCCGGGGCGGCGTGCCCGTGATCCAACTCGGCGACGGCTGGCGGCCGATCGACGCCGAGGGGCGGGATCTGCCCGGCGTGCTCCATGCGCGGACGCCCGCGGAGGCGCTGGATCTCACGGGGCTGTGGGACTCACCGGAACCTCGACCTGCCAAGTGAGCACGGCGTAGTGCAGCGTCATGCCGTGGCGCAGGTACAGCCGCAGCGCTTCCGAGGTGTTCTCCGTGTCCACACCGAGGCCCACGGTGTCCCGCCCGCGTGCGGCGAACGCGGTGAAGGCGTGCCGCAGGAGATGACTGCCGATCCCACGACCTCGCGCCGTCTCCAGGACGCCGAGATGCCGGATCCAGCCCATGCTCGTCTCGTCGTTCCTGGCCATGAGTACACCCGCGTCGCCGAGGCCGGACACGGAGGCGATCCACACCAGGGACCAGTCCGTCCGGTCGGATCCCAGGGTCTCCAGCCACTGTTCGTAGGGGCGCGGGTGGTACTCGAAGTGGTCGGCGAACGAGGCGTTCAGCAGTTCGTGCACGCGTCGGCGGTCCGCCTCGGTGCGGCACTCGCGCACGGTCACACCGGGCGGCGGGACGGGAGCCCGGTCGTCGGCCGCCGACACGGGGCGGGTCAGCACGTTGAACCGCCGTATCACCCGCCAGCCGCGGGCGTCGAGCAGTGTGGTGTCCAGAGTGGGGGAGGAGTTGAGATACAGATGCACCACGGCACGCGAGGCACCGTTCTCCGCGGCCTTGGCCGCCGCCCGCTCCTCCATCAGCTCCAGCAGCCGCCGCCCTGCCGCGTCCGCGTCCGGCAGCGTGTACAGGTCGATGTCGATCCGTTCGCCGCCCGCGACGTCCCACACCAGTCCGTAGGCCACGAACCGCCCGTCGTCGTCGACCCCGATCCACGAGTCCCGTGCCAAGTCCAGGCCGGGACGCCTGAGTCCGGCCTCCACGCTGTGCAGATCGGTTTCCGGTTGCCCGATCTCCGCCACGTCGACCGCGTTGAGGAGTTCGCACAAGGGGATCGTGTCGTCGAGGGTGACCGGGCGCACTGTGAGGTTCATCCGCTCACTGTCGGAGAGGCCGACAGGATGCCGCAACGAAATAAAGGCGGACCCGAGACGGTAGGAAATAAAGGCGGACCCGAGACGGTACGAGCGTGCGGTACCCGGGGCCGCTCACGAACGGCCCCGGGTACCGTGCCCTATCAGGAGGCCAGCACCTTCTCCAGCGCCTCCACCGCCGACCCCAGCTCCTCGCCGGTGATCGTCAGCGGCGGTGCCAGGCGGATCGTGGAGCCATGGGTGTCCTTGACCAGGATTCCCTCGCGCATGAGGCGTTCGCTGATCTCGCGGCCCGTGCCGATCGCCGGGTCGATGTCGACGCCCGCCCACAGCCCGCGCGAGCGGAAGCCCACGACGCCCTTGCCGATGAGAGCGGTGAGTCCGTCCCGCAGCACCGCGCCCAGCTCAGCCGCCCCGCGCTGGAACTCGCCCGTCTGCAGCAGGCCGACCACCGCCGAACCGACCGCTGCGGCAAGGGGGTTGCCGCCGAACGTCGACCCGTGCTCACCCGGACGCAGTACGCCGAGGACGTCCCGGCGCGCGACCACCGCGGAGACCGGCACGATCCCGCCACCGAGCGCCTTGCCGAGCAGCAGGACGTCCGGCACGACCCCTTCGTGCTCGACGGCCAGGGTGCGGCCCGTGCGGCCGAGTCCGGACTGGATCTCGTCCGCGATGAACAGGCACCCGGCCCGGCGGGTGAGGTCGCGGACCCCGGTGAGGTAGCCCTCGTCGGGGATGATCACGCCCGCCTCGCCCTGGATGGGCTCGATCAGCACGGCCGCCGTCGTCTCGTCGACCGCCGCCTCCAGCGCCGCCAGGTCGTTGTATGGGACGACGCGGAAGCCCGGCGTGAACGGGCCGAAGCCCGACCGGGCCGTCTCGTCCGTCGAGAAGCTGACGATCGTCGTCGTACGGCCGTGGAAGTTGTCGGCCGCCACCACGATCGTCGCCCGGTCGGCCGGCACGCCCTTGACCTCGTAGGCCCATTTGCGCGCCACCTTGACGGCGCTCTCCACCGCTTCCGCGCCCGTGTTCATCGGCAGCACCATGTCCAGTCCCGTCAAGGCGGCCAGGGACTCGGCGAACGCGGCCAGTTGGTCGTTGTGGAAGGCGCGGGAGGTGAGGGTCAGACGGTCCAGCTGGCGGTGCGCGGCCTCGATCAGCACCGGGTTGCGGTGCCCGAAGTTCAGCGCCGAGTAGCCGGCGAGCATGTCGAGATAGCGGCGGCCCTCGACGTCCTCCACCCAGGCACCCTCGGCGCGGGCGACGACCACGGGCAGCGGGTGGTAGTTGTGGGCGAGGACGGGCTCCTCGGCGCGGATCAGCTCGGCGGACGAACGCGTACGGACGGGAGCGGTCATGAACGGATCTCCTGGGTGCAGCACTTGATGCCTCCGCCGGCCTTGTGGAACTCGGAGAGGTCGACGGGGACGGGGTCGTAGCCGTGGTCGGCGAGCCGGGCGGCGAGCGCCTCGGCCTTCGGCGCGATGAAGACGTGGCGTCCGTCGGAGACGGAGTTGAGGCCGAAGGCCATCGCGTCGTCGCGCGTGGCGAGCACCGCGTCCGGGTACAGCCGCGCGAGCACCTCACGGCTGCCGGGCGAAAACGCCTCCGGGTAGTAGGCGATGTTGTCGTCGTCGAGGACGAACAGTGCCGTGTCCAGGTGATAGAAGAGGGGGTCCACCAGGGTCAGGCTGATCACCGGGTGCCCGAAGAACTCCTGGACCTCGCGGTGCGCCTCGCGAGTCGTACGGAACCCGGTGCCGGCCAGGACGTACCGTCCCGTCCAGACCAGGTCGCCCTCGCCCTCGCAGACGGACTCGGGGCGGTGGACGGTGTAGCCGGCCGTCTTGAACCACGTTTCGTAATGGACGGACTCGGGGCGTCGTTCGGGCGCGTGGAAGAGGGAGCCGAAGACGCGGCCGTCGACGACGACCGCCGAGTTGGCGGCGAACACCATGTCCGGGAGACCGGGGACCGGGTCCAGGGCTTCGACGGTGTGGCCGTGGGCGCGGTAGGCGCGGATCAGCGCCTGCCACTGGTCTCGGGCGAGATCCACGTCGACCTGGGTGTCGGGGTGCATCCAGGGATTGATCGCGTACTGCACGGCGAAATGTCTGGGTTCGCAGACGAGGAAACGCCGTCGGCGCGGCACACGGCTGTCTGGCACAGAGGGGTACCTCCGCTTACTCGGTGTCGACTGAGGGTTGACTCCAAGGTAGGAAGTGCCGGAGACGGGCGACAAGCGATGACAGCTGCGCGTTCGCGCAGGAATGCTGCGTCTTCCGCCTGGTCAGCGCACGTCTGCTGCGCCGTTGGGGGCGACCTGGCTGGCGCCCGCCTCCGGGCTGTCCGGGAGGAGGTGGGACAGCACCATCACGCTGATCGTCTTCCGGATGAACGGCTCCGCGCGGATGCGCTCCAGCACCTCCTCGAAGTGCTCGACGTCCCGTGCCCGCACGTGCAGCAGGGCGTCCGCGCCGCCTGTCACCGTCATCGCCGCGGTGATCTCCGGATGGTTGCGCACGACCTCCGCCAGGCGCCGGGGAGGCGCCGCGCCCTCGCAGTACACCTCCACGTACGCCTCCGTGCGCCACCCCAGCGCCGACGGCTTCACCGTGGCCGTGAACCCGGTGATCACGCCCGTCTCGCGCAGCCGGTCCACCCGGCGCTTGACCGCCGTGGACGACAGGCCGATGGCCGCACCGATCTCGGCGAAACTGGTCCTGGCGTTCGCCATCAGAGCGGTGATGATCTTGCGATCGAGCTCGTCGAACATGGGCGGCCTGCTGTTCATGCGGGCACTGTATCCACACCGGTCCGTCCACCGTGTCCAGCGGGAACGTCCATGCTCCCGCGCATGTCCAGGCGTACGGAATGCTCCTACACTCCACGTTCATGCTGCGCGCCCTCGCCGTCGACGACGAACGCCCCTCGCTGGAGGAACTCCTCTATCTGCTGAACGCGGACCCACGGATCGGCAGTGTGGAGGGCGCGAGCGACGCGACCGAGGCGCTGCGCCGCATCAACCGTGCCCTGGAGTCCGGCCTTGACGGCCCCGACGCGATCGACGTCGTCTTCCTCGACATCCACATGCCCGGCCTCGACGGCCTGGAGATGGCCCGGCTGCTGACCGGCTTCGCCCAGCCGCCGCTCGTCGTCTTCGTCACCGCGCACGAGGGCTTCGCCGTACACGCCTTCGACCTCAAGGCCGTCGACTACGTCCTCAAGCCCGTACGTCGCGAGCGGCTCGCCGAGGCGGTGCGTCGCGCCGCGCAGGTACGGGAGACGGCACCCCTGATACCCGTGCACGAGCCCGATCCCGACCACATATCCGTCGAACTCGGGGGCGTGACACGGTTCGTGCCCGTCGAGGACATCACCCACGTCGAGGCCCAGGGCGACTACGCCCGCCTGCACACCCCCCAGGGCAGCCATCTCGTCCGGATCCCGCTGTCCACCCTGGAGGAGCGCTGGCGCTCGCGCGGGTTCGTCCGCATCCACCGCCGCCACCTCGTCGCGCTGCGCCACATCGAGGAACTCCGCCTGGACGCCGGCTCGGTGAGCGTCCTCGTCGATTCCGTCGAACTCCAGGTCAGCCGACGGCACGCACGCGAGCTGCGGGACCTGCTGATGCGCCGGACCACGGGAGGATGAGGACCGCGTGCCCCAGGACCCCACCGAACGCCGCGTCGTCGTCACCGGGCCGCCCCGGCGCACCCGCCGGGACTCCGGTTACTACCGGCCGCGGACCGAGATCGACGAACAGACCACGCTCGGCCACACCTACGTCCGTTCACTGATGCGCAGTCAACTCCGCGCCGGCCTCACCGTCCTCACCGTCCTGGTGCTCCTCGTCGGGCCCCTGCCCCTTGTCTTCGCCACCACGCGCAACAACGGGCTGGAATGGGCCGTGCTCGGCTTCGGCCTCTACCCGCCACTGGTTCTGCTCGCCCGCTGGTACGTGCGCCGCGCCGAGCGCAACGAGAAGGACTTCGTACGCCTCGTCGAGGACCGCTGAGGCGCGACCGTGAACCAGAACTACTCCGTTCCCGCGGTCGCCCTCGTCGTCCTGGCCACCGTCCTCGTCGGCGCCTTCGGTCTGCGCATCTCCCGCACCACCTCCGACTTCTACGTGGCCTCCCGCACCGTCGGCCCCCGCCTCAACGCGGCCGCGATCAGCGGCGAGTACCTGTCCGCCGCCTCCTTCCTGGGCATCGCGGGCCTCGTCCTCGTCCAGGGCCCCGACATGCTGTGGTACCCGGTCGGCTACACCGCCGGCTATCTCGTCCTGCTTCTGTTCGTCGCCGCCCCACTGCGCCGCTCCGGCGCCTACACCCTCCCGGACTTCGCCGAGGCCCGGCTCGCCTCGCGGCAGGTGCGCCGGCTCGCCGGAGCCTTCGTGGTCGGGGTCGGCTGGCTGTATCTGCTGCCCCAACTCCAGGGCGCCGGGCTCACGCTGGCCGTGCTGACCGGCGCGCCCGACGCGCTCGGCGGGGTCATCGTCGCGGTCGTCGTGGTGGCGACCGTCGCCGCGGGGGGCATGCGCAGCATCACCTTCGTCCAGGCCTTCCAGTACTGGCTCAAACTCACCGCCCTGCTCGTCCCGGCGCTCTTCCTGGTGCTGGCCTGGCAGGGCGACGGAGCGCCGCGCGGCGCCTTCGCCGAACCGGCCGCCTTCCGCGAGCACCGCGTCGTGCGGATCGACGACAGCCTCGACATCCGACTGTCCCGTCCGCTCGACGTCACGGCGACGGGCACGGTCGACGGTCGGCGGTACACCGGGCAGCGCGTGAACCTCGCCGCAGGCGCCCACCACATCGAAGGCGGCACCCGGCTGGCCTTCGACCAGGGCGACCCCGTCCCCGTCGCCGACCCCGGCAGCAACGGCGGCATGTCGACCTCACTGGCCTCCGGCCGCGAGGAACGCCCGCTCTACGCCACGTACGGACTCATCCTCGCCACCTTCCTCGGCACCATGGGCCTGCCGCACGTCGTCGTCCGCTTCTACACCAGCCCGCACGGCGTCGCGGCCCGCCGCACCACCGTCGCCGTGCTCGGCCTGATCGGCGCCTTCTACCTCCTGCCACCGGTCTACGGCGCGCTGGGCCGGCTCTACGCCCCCGAACTCACCCTCACCGGGGACGCCGACGCCGCCGTCCTGCTGCTGCCCGATCGCATGATCGGCGGACTCGGCGCGGATCTGCTCGGCGCGCTCGTCGCGGGCGGTGCCTTCGCCGCGTTCCTGTCCACGGCGTCGGGGCTGACCATGGCGGTGGCCGGCGTGCTCACCCAGGACGTCCTGCCGTCCCGGGGCGTACGGCACTTCCGGCTCGGCACGCTGCTCGCGATGGCGATGCCGCTGGCGGCGAGCGTGCTGGTGGGCGGGCTCCCGGTGGCCGACGCGGTCGGACTCGCGTTCGCCGTGTCCGCGTCCTCGTTCTGTCCGCTGCTCGTGCTGGGCATCTGGTGGCGGCGGCTGACCCCGCCCGGCGCGGCGGCCGGAATGCTGGCCGGGGGCGGCTCGGCGTTCGTCGCGGTGGCGGCGACCATGGCGGGCTATCCGGGCACCGGCACCCTGCACGCGCTGCTCGCCTGGCCCGCGCTCTGGTCGGTGCCGCTCGGATTCCTGACCATGGTGCTGGTGTCCCTGGCGACACCGGGACGGGTACCGGCCGGGACGGCGGCGATCCTGGCCCGCTTCCATCTGCCCGAGGAACTACGGGCGGAGGCCAAGGCATGAGCGGCTTCCTCGCCGGCCTGTGCGTGGCCGTACTCCCGCTGCTCGCCGCCGGGTTCTGGCTCGGTCGGCGCACCGCGCGCCCCGAGAGCCTCGGCGGGCTCGGCACCCCCGTCGAGCATGCCACCTTCCAGACCCTGCACACCGCCTCCCTGGCAGCACCCCCGCTGCGCGCCGGGCTCACCGAGGAGACGGCCCGCAAATCCGCGCGCAGGCTGCGCAGCCTGCTGGGCACCGACGCGCTCTGCCTCACCGACCGGGAGACCGTGCTGGCCTGGGACGGCGCGGGGGAGCACCATCGCGACGAGGTCCTGGATCGGCTCGGGGGCCTGCTGGAGACCGGCCGCGGCGAGGCCTTCCGCATCGGTTGCGACGTCCCCGACTGCCCGTTGCGCTGGGCCGTCGTCGCCCCGCTCACCGTCGACGACCGGGTGCACGGCGCGCTGGTGGCCTGCGCGCCCCGCGAGTCCGCCGTTCTCGTCCGGGCAGCGGGCGAGGTGGCCCGCTGGGTCTCCGTGCAACTGGAGCTAGCGGACCTCGACCAGTCCCGAACCCGGCTCATCGAGGCCGAGATCAAGGCCCTGCGCGCCCAGATCTCCCCGCACTTCATCTTCAACTCACTCGCCGTGATCGCCTCGTTCGTACGCACCGACCCCGAGCGCGCCCGTGAACTCCTCCTGGAGTTCGCCGACTTCACCCGCTACTCGTTCCGCAGGCACGGCGACTTCACCACGCTCGCCGACGAACTGCACGCCATAGACCACTACTTGGCGCTCGTACGGGCCCGCTTCGGCGACCGGCTCTCGGTCACCCTGCAGATCGCGCCCGAGGTACTGCCGGTCGCCCTGCCCTTCCTCTGCCTTCAGCCGCTCGTGGAGAACGCGGTCAAGCACGGACTGGAGGGCACCACCGACAAACGCCACATCAGCATCACCGCGCAGGACGCGGGCGCCGAGGCGCTGGTCGTCATCGAGGACGACGGCGCCGGAATGGACCCGGAGCTGCTGCGCCGCATCCTCGCCGGAGAGGTCAGCCCGTCCGGCGGCATCGGCCTGTCCAACGTGGACGACCGGCTGCGCCAGGTCTACGGCGACGACCACGGCCTCGTCATCGAGACCGCGGTCGGAGCGGGCATGAAGATCACCGCCCGGTTGCCGAAGTACCAGCCGGGGGTGCACTCGGCGGGACGGCTGCCCCGGCAGTGAGCGTCAGGGGTTGCCGGTCGCCACCATGCCGAGGGTGATCAGGCCGAGGACGACCCAGCCGAACCACAGCCACCCACTGCTGCCGAGCGCCACCGTGTAGGCCGTCACCACGACGAGCCCACCAACGGTGAGCACCCCCATCGTCTTCGTAGAACCGGGCATCGCGACACCCTCCTTATGGTCCGTCCTTACCCATGGTGCCCCCGTTCTGCTCGCGTACGGTGCACACGACAAGATGAGTACCGGACGTCCAGGCACTTTTCCCCGTCCAGGAAGCGGCCTCGTAGCGGTTCGGGTCGTACCCGTAGTCCTTCGGCGGCACATCCCTCGCACACGCCGCGTCCGACAGGCTCTTCGCCCTGCCGAGGGGGGTGTCCGGGCTCAGCCGGGTGAAGCCGAGGACCTGCTGGTCGTGCGTCCCGGCGCAGGAGACCAGTTTCGCTGCCCGCAGCGAGGGAGCGTCCAGACAGTCCCGCTTCTGCATGTTCGCCGTGTCGACGAACCGCATCCCCGGCTTGCGGTGGTCTCCGAGGGGCCCGTACACCGGCCCGTGCGCGCCCAGCACCAGACAGGCGGTGCGCCGTCCGGCCGCCTCGAAGCCCGCCCCGGTCGGGACCAGGGCGTAACTGCGGACGTCCGCGAGCTTCTCCCGGATCTCCCGCGTACGCTGCTCGCACTCGGCGGTCCCGCGCCCGCGCGCCTCGTCGGCGGACGCGTTCGGGACGACGGCCATGACCTGGCCGTCGGGGGTCTTCTCGGCGCAGGTCGGATCGACGGTCAGCCGCGGAGCGCCCTGGAAGGGGTTCCCGGGCCAGTCGGCGACGACGCAGTCCCCGTCCTTGAGCGGGTGGGTGAGGGCGACGGCGTCCCCGTACGGCTTCGCCGTGCCGTCGGTCGTCCGCTGCGCCATGGCGTACCAGACCCCGCCCAGGGCGAGGAGCAGACCGAGGGCGCAGGCGGCGAGGGCACGCAGGACGTGCGACCGCCTCGGATGACGCTCGCCACGGGTGAGCGGCGGGCCGAAACCCCGTCCGGCCGGGGCGCTACTGAGGACGTCGTGCCCGTACGACGGTGAGGACACGACGGGAGGCCCCGGCCGTGCCCAGCCGGGAGGAACGGAGCCCGAGGCGGGCGGCGCCTCGCTTGCGCCGCGGTATCCCGAGGCGGTCGGTGCCTCGCTCGCGCCGTCGTATCGCGCGGTGGACGATGCCTCACCCGCGCCGCCGTGTCCGGAGGCGAGGCCGAAGCCGTGCGACGCTTGGCGCTGGGAGGTCTCGGTCGTCGCGTCGGACCCCTCCCAGGGCGGACGCGACCCCAGATCCAGCCGGGTGCGCGGATGCGACTGCGGGATGACGATCGCCGCCAGCGCGGCCGCGGTGTCCGACGCCGTGATCCGCAGCGCCGGGTCCTTGACCAGCATCGAGGCCAGCAGCGGCTCCAGCGCCCCGGCCCGCATCGGCGGGCGCGGCTCCTCCAGCACCACCGCGGTGACCTCCGCGAGATGCGTGTCCCGTTCGAACGGCCCACATCCCTCGACCGCGTAGTACAGCGTGCAGCCCAGCGAGAACAGATCGGCGGCCGCGGTCGGCGGCCCGCCGGTCGCGCGCTCCGGCGCCAGATAGCCGGGCGTCCCGACCAGCGCGGACGTCAGCGTGTACCGGGTTTCGCCCGCGTCAGGCTGTATCGAGATGCCGTAGTCGGTGAGCAGGACGCGGGCGTAGGGCGCCCCGGCACGGTCCGGCGCCAGCAGGATGTTCGCCGGCTTCACGTCCCGGTGCATGACGCCCCGCTCGTGCCCGGCGGTGAGCGCGTCCAGCACCGCGAGCCCGATGCGGGCACACTCGGCGGGGGCGAGCGGGCCGCGCCGACGCACCAGCTCACGCAGGTCGAGCGCGCCCGCGACGTACTCCATGACGATCCACGGCAGGCCCTCGTGCTCCAGTACGTCGTGCACGGTCACCACATGCGGATGGTCGCGGAGCCCGGCCGCGTGCCGCGCCTCGGCGCGGGCGCGGGCGACCCGGGCCGTCCGTTCCTCCACCGCCTCGACGGCATCGCGGAACACGATCTCCTTGACGGCGACCTCGCAGGCCAGCCGCTGGTCATGGGCCAGCCACACATGGCCCATGGCCCCGCTGCCGAGCCGGTTCAGCAGGAGGTACCGGCCGGCGATGACGCGACCCACTCCCGACTGCGGTGTTCCTGATGCCATGCGGTCGCTCCCCGGTCTAGGCCCTGTCGTCGAAGAGGGGGCCGGCCGTGGGCGAGCCGGTCACGGGGTCACGCGTGACCGGCGGTTCACTGGTGGCCGGTGCGCTGGTGACGGGCGCCGACGTGGCAGACGCCGAGGTGACGGGCGCCGACGTGATGGGTGCCGACGTGGCGGGCGCGCTGCTGGAGGCCGGCTTGCTCGTAGGCGGTGAACCGGTCGCTCCGGGTGCCGAGCGGGACGCGGGCGGGCTGCTCGCCGACGGTGACGCGGCGGGTGGAGTGCTGCCGGCCGCGGGCGGGCCGGAACTCCTGGTCGGAGACGAGGCACCCCCCGAGGAGGCCGAGGTGCCCCCGCTCGCCGGAGCCGAGGACGAGCCGCCCGAGGCGGGCGGCGAGGAGGCCGAGCCGCTCTTCGACGGTGTGGGAGGCGACGCGCTGGTCTGACCGGGAGACGTCCCGCCCGACGCCGGGGGAGCGGACGTTCCGCCGTTCGGGCCCCCGGGCGTCCCGGTGCCCGTCCCCCCGGTCGTCCCGCTGCCCGTGCCCCCGGCCGTTCCGCCGCCCGCCTCGCCGGTCTTCCCGCCCGGGGTGCCCGAGCCCGACCCGTCGGTCTCGCCCATGTCCACCGACAGCGTCACGTACTGTCCGAACGCCAGCTCGGTGCCTGGCGCCGGATCCGAGCCCGTGACCACTGCCTCGTCGGGCGGCGCCCCCTTGCCGGCGTAGGCGACCGCGAGTCCCTGGCTCGTCAGCTGCCGACTGGCCTCGGTGAACCGCATCCCGGTGACCTCGGGCACCTTGTGCCGCACCCGAGTGTCGAAGGGCTTGTCGTGTCCGCCGCCGGTGCCGACGGGCCGGTTCATCCCGTGGTTCGGGTCGTCGACGTCGATCAGCGCGAGCCGGGTCAGCCGCCGCGGCGCGGGCTTGACCGCCACCACCGAGGCGCGGTCGTAGCCGGCCCATTTCTTGTTGCCGTCCTTGAACTTGACGGAAATCCGTGTGGTGTCGCCCTGGAAGGGCCGCAGCGGATTTCCGCACGAGCACTTCACCATGGGCTGTCCCTGATCGTCCACCAATACCGCGATACCGGCCTGGAGCAGGGAGTTGAAGGGGGTGGCCCTGCCCTTCTTGTAGTCGTGGTTCTGAACGAGAGTGTCGTGACGCAGAAGTACGGGTGTGAGCCGGTCGAGATAATCCGGGATCTCCGTCTGGGGAATTCCCTGGACCTGCGCCCAGGCCTTGGCCTTTCGATCGTTGCGCGGATCGGTGAGGAATTCCTTCAGCCGCTTGACGTCACAGATCGTGGGCTTCCGTGAACCGCCGTAGAGTCCGGGTGTGTTGCCCGCCTGCAGTCCCCCGGGTGCCTGCTGTGCCTGGACCGTGGCGTCGTGACCGAGACCGCTGTGCTCGTCGAAGAACGGGGCCAGCGACGGAACTCCGGCGGCGACGGCCTGCACGGCGAACAAATGTGCGCTTCTACTGCACCCGCTGAGGATCAGCGCGGCGACCAGCAGAACGCCGATCCTCCGGGCTGCCGATTTCCCGGCCCTTTGCATGAACGCGCGAAATGTCATCACCGCTCCCCCCAGCGGTCCCCCCGCGCCCTGCCGAGCGGAGGCAGGGCGTCGAGCACCAGGTTACCGAATGGAGGAGCAATTCAGGCAGTATGAAAAGAAAGGGAATTCAGCGGTGTGGCAGAACTCAGCGGCCGCGTGCGTTGAGTGAGGCGAGATAGGCGTTGTAGGCCTCGAGTTCCTTGTCGCCGTCGCGGTCCGCGGCCCGGTCCTTGCGCTTCGCCTGCCGCTGCTCCGAGCCGTACCACTGGAAGAGCAGCGCGAGCAGCACCAGGACGGACGGGATCTCGCTGAACGCCCAGGCGATACCGCCCGCCGACGTCTGGTCCGACAGGGCCTCGATGCCGAGCGAGGCAGGCGGATTCCGGTAGGTGTCGACCATCGGCGTGGACGCCATCATCAGCGCGATGCCGAAGAACGCGTGGAACGGCATGCCCGCGAACAGTTCCAGCATCCGCATCAGATAGCCGGGGCGGTGCGGCCCCGGGTCCACGCCCATGATCGGCCAGAAGAACACCAGGCCGACGGCGAGGAAGTGCACCATCATCGCGATGTGCCCGGCCTTGGACCCCATGAGGAAGTCGAAGAGCGGGCTGAAGTACAGCGCGTACAGGCTCGCGATGAACATCGGGATCGTGAACGCCGGGTGCGTGACGATCCTCATATAGCGGCTGTGCAACAGCATCAGCAGCAGTTCGCGCGGCCCCTTGCGGTCGCGGCCCGCGGTGGGCAGCGCACGCAACGCCAGGGTGATCGGGGCGCCGAGCAGGATGAGGATGGGGGACAGCATGCTGATCACCATGTGCTGCACCATGTGCACGCTGAACATGACCATGCCGTAGTCGTTCAGCTTGGTGCACATCGCCAGCATCACCGTCAGCACGCCGACGACGTATGCGACGGTGCGGCCGACCGGCCACTTGTCCCCGCGCTTCACGAGCCGGATCACGCCCCACCCGTACAGCCCGAGCCCGACCAGGCAGGCGACGAGGAAGAACGGGTCCGCGGACCACTCAAGACCCCGCCCCAGCGTGAACGGCGGCAGATCCGTGCTCATGCCGTGCCCGCTGTGATCCATCCGCCGGCTCCTGTTTCGTGGGGGTTGTGCGCTGTCTGTCCACAGCTGTCTGTCCGGACCCAGAGTAGAACCGCCCCCGGCGGCGACTGCCACCGGGGGCGGACTCTTCAGTTCCGTACGAGTCGGTCCCGCACTACAGGACGCATTCCGCCTCGGCGTACCGCTCCGAAGGCACCGTCTTCAGCGTCTCCACCGCCTCCGCAAGCGACACCATCACGATGTCGGTGCCGCGCAGCGCGGTCATCATGCCGAACTCGCCCCGGTGCACGGCCTCCACGGCATGCCAGCCGAAGCGGGTGGCGAGCACGCGGTCGTACGCCGTCGGCGTACCGCCGCGCTGGACGTGCCCGAGGATGACCGGACGGGCCTCCTTGCCGAGGCGCTGCTCCAGCTCCAGGGAGAGCTGGCGGGCGATGCCGGCGAAGCGCTCGTGGCCGTAGACGTCCTTGCCGCCCTCGTCGAAGTCCATGGTGCCCGCCTTCGGCTTGGCGCCCTCCGCGGCCACGACGATCGCGAACCGCTTCCCCGCGGCGAACCGTTCGCCGACCCGGGCGGCCAACTCCTCGATGTCGAAGGGGCGCTCCGGCACGACGATCGCGTGAGCGCCGGCGGCCATGCCGGAATGCAGCGCGATCCAGCCCGTGTGGCGGCCCATGACCTCCACGATCAGCACACGCTGGTGGGACTCGGCCGTGGTCTTCAGCCGGTCCAGCGCGTCGGTGGCCACGCCCACGGCCGTGTCGAAGCCGAAGGTGACATCCGTGACGGCGATGTCGTTGTCGATGGTCTTGGGCACGCCGACGATCGGCAGGCCGTTGTCCGACAGCAGCCGGGCAGCCTTGAGCGTGCCCTCACCGCCGATCGGGATGATCGCGTCGAGACCCAGCTCCTCGACATGGCCCTTGGCCCGCTCCACACCGTCCCGCAGATGTTCGGGGCGGACCCGGGAGGAGCCGAGGATGGTGCCGCCGAGAGCCAGGATGCCGCTCACCGCGTCGAGGTCGAGCTTGAGGTAGTCGCACTCCAGGAGGCCCTTCCAGCCGTCCCGGAAGCCGATGACCTCGTCGCCGTGGTCGACGACGGCGCGGTGCACGACGGACCGGATGACGGCGTTCAGGCCGGGGCAGTCGCCGCCGGACGTGAGGACACCAATGCGCATAGCCCGAAATACCTTCTCAACGTGGGCCGGAAACCGGACCACGTTGTCCGGCTCGATCCCCGCCACCCTACCGGCGGAAGGGGGCGGGACCGTAGCGTGCGTCCGCCTGCTGGACGCGCCCGCTCAGCTGTGCGGACGCATCGTCAGACGGGCTGGTTGGGCCCGCCCGGCCGGCAGGTGTACGGGCCGTCGGGCGGGCTCTGCGGAACCGTTTCGGTTCTGCGTTCACGCAGGCTGCTGCGCAACTGTGCTTACGCGGGCTGCTGCGCGACTGTGCTTACGCGGGCTGCTGCGCAGCCGCGATGCGCTCGTTGCGCAGCGCCTCGTACCAGCGGTCGTCGATCGGCGGGAGGGCGTTGACGTCCAGGGCCAGCTTCAGCAGCAGGTCGGCGATCTGCGGGTTGCGCGCGAGGACGGGACCGTGCATGTACGTACCGAAGACCGTCCCGTTGTACGCGCCCTCCGTACCGTCGCCCGTGCCGTTGCCCTTGCCGATCTTGACCTGCGCGAACGCGCGGGCGGTCGGGCCGAGGTGGGTGACGCCCTGGTGGTTCTCGAAGCCGGTGAGCTGGGGCAGACCCAGCTGCGGGTCGACGTCCGCGAGGACGTCGCCGACGCACCGCTCGCCCTCGCCGCGCACCGAGACGACGTCGATCAGGCCGAGGCCCGGCTCCCGCTGCCCGAGGTCGTTGACGAACTCATGGCCGAGGATCTGGTAGCCGGCGCAGACGGAGAAGACGATCGCGCCGTTCTCCACGGCCCGGTACAGGCCGCCGTCGCGGCGCAGCCGCTCGGCCGCGAGCCGCTGCGGACGGTCCTCGCCGCCGCCGATCAGGTAGATGTCGCCGGAGGTCGGGATCGGCTGGTCGCTGCGCACGTCGAGGCGGGCCACGTCGAGACCGCGCTGGCGGGCCCGGCGCTCCACGACGAGCGCGTTGCCCTGGTCGCCGTAGGTGCTCAGCAGGTCCGGGTAGATCCACACCAGACGCAGGCTGTTGTCACTCATCGATGATCGTCCTTCGTGGTCAGTTGCCGACGCGGCGGCGCAGGTCCTGGAACGCGGTGTAGTTCGCGATGACCTCGATCCGGCCCGGCGGGGCGAGCTGGACGGCCTGGTCGAGGTTGTCGCAGACCTGGAAGGACTGGTTCGCGACCTCCAGACGCACGGCCAGGTCCAGCTTCCGGTCGCCGATGACGAAGATCGGGTGGCCGGTCAGCCGCGTGTAGTCGACGTCCCACAGCCAGGACGTGTCGGTGCCGTCCGCGCCGCGCGCGTTCACCGACAGGATCACCGGGGTCGGCGGCGGGTCGATCAGCGAGAAGGTCTCCAGCCAGCCGGCCGGGTTCTTCGCGAGCAGCAGGCGCAGGTCACGGTCCTGGAACTGGACGACGTCGTAGCGCCCGGCCACCGCCTGCACCTGGTACATCCGCTCCAGGGCGACCTGCGGGGGCACCCCGAAGACGGCCGCGACGGCCGCGGAGCTGGCGGCGTTCGCCTTGTTGGCGCGGCCCGGCAGCTGGAGGTGGATCGGCCAGGCGGATCCGTGCGGGTCGAGGACGTGGTCGCCCGACAGCGCCCAGGACGGGGTCGGCCGGCGGAAGCCGCACTCGCCGCAGTACCAGTCGTCGCCGGGGCGCTGCATCACACCGCCGCAGGACGGGCAGGACCAGGCGTCGTCCTTCCACATCTGGCCGGCCGCGACCCAGACCACGTTGGCCGACGAGGAGGCGGCCCACACCACCAGCGGGTCGTCCGCGTTGGCGACGACGACGGCCTTGGAACCGGCCAGACCCTCACGCCAGTTCTCGGCGAGCATACGGGTCTCGGCGGCGCGGTCGAGCTGGTCGCGGGAGAGGTTGAGCAGCGCGATGCACTTCGGGTCGGTGTCCCGGGCGACCCCGGCGAGGTACTTCTCATCGACCTCTATGACACCGAACTTGGCGTCCGAGCCGCCGGCCAGCGCCGAGGTGATGCCGGCGGGCATGTTGGCACCGAGCGCGTTGGAGACGACCGGGCCCGCGGCCCGCAGCGCCTCGGCGATCAGCCGGGTGGTCGTGGTCTTGCCGTTGGTCGCCGAGACCAGGACGACGTCCAGGTTCTGGGCGAGCCGGGCGAGGAGGTCGGGGTCGAGTTTGAGCGCCACTCGGCCGCCGATCACCGATCCGCTGCCGCGCCCCGCGGCGCGCGATGCCGCAGCGACCGCCTTGCCCGCGGTCACGGCGAGCTTGGCCCGCGGCGTCAGCGGGTCCGAGTTGCCTGCCATCAGTTCTCGATCCTCCTTGCGTACGGCGCCGCGCCCTGTCCCGGCAACGTGTGGCCCTCAGCCTATCGAGATCCACTCACGCACCCGAATCCCGGCACCACCCCGTCGCCCGCGCGACATTGAGGACCGTACCCTGGCCGCCATGCGACACCGCTCCATCCAGGGCGCCCGAGGGCGCGTCAGACCCATCACACTGCTCGGCGACGACGTGCTGCGCACACCGTGCGCGGAGGTCACCGACTTCGGCCCCGAACTGGCCCGGCTCGTCGAGGACATGTTCGCCACCATGTACGCCGCCCAAGGGGTCGGTCTGGCCGCGAATCAGGTCGGCGAGCCGTGGCGTGTGTTCGTGTACGACTGCGAGGACGACGAGGACGTCCGTCATCTGGGGCATGTGGTGAACCCACGGCTCGTCGAGGCTGACGGTGTGGTGCTGCGCGGGCCGGAGGGGTGCCTGTCCCTGCCGGGGCTGGAGGCGGGGACGGAGCGGTACGACCATGCCGTCGTGGAGGGCTTCACGGTCGATGGCGAGCCGGTCACTGTGCACGGCACCGGGTGGTTCGCGCGGTGCCTGCAGCATGAGTGTGATCACCTTGAGGGCCGAGTCTACGTGGATCACCTGGCGGGGTGGCGCAAGCGGAAGGTGTTGCGCCAGGCCGCGCGGGCGCCGTGGGGGCGTTAGCCCGGCGGGCGGCTGCGGGTTCGTCGTGGTTGCTCGCTCCCCCAAGTTCTCGGCTTCTCCCCCAAGCTCTCGGCTTCGCTCGAGCAGGGGGGACCCCCATGAACAGGGGGGACCCCCATGAACAGGGGGGACCCCCATCGCGGCGGAGCCGCACAGCGAACACGGCCCCGCGCCCCTTACGAGCGGTTTCAGAACCCTGGGCCGCCGATGCGGTCCCCGGCCGCGGCCAGCCGACCCCACAGCAGGTCCGCCAGGCTCCGCACCAACTCCGCCCGCGAACAAGGTCGCTCGCCCAGCCACCAGTCCCCGGCCGCGTGCATCATGCCGACGATGCCGTGGCCCCAGACCCGGGCCAGCTGGTGGCTGTCCGGTCCGAGGTCCAGCCGTTCCTCGATGACCTGGGCCAGCTCCTCGCCCATGCGGCGCAGCAGCGGGATGGAGTGCCGGCCCGTGTCGAAGCCCTGGTCGCTCTGGGAGCCGCCCTCCGCCGGATGCATCAGGAAGCGGTACACCTGCGGCCGTGCCTCGATCGCCGCGAGATAGGTGTCCAGCGTGGACTCGACCCGCTCCCGCCGGTCGGCCGGGGCGTCCAGTGCCGCCCGCAGCGAGGCGAGCAGGGCGTCCGTGTGGCGTTTGGCGAGTGCGGCGTACAGTCCGCCCTTGTCGCCGAAGTGGCGGTAGAGAATCGGTTTGGTGATGCCGGCCTCGGCGGCGATGGCGTTCATCGAGGCCCCCGGGCCGTCGCGCAGCACCACTCGGTCGGCGGCCTCCAGCAGCTCTCGCCGTCGGTGGTCGGCGGACCGCTGCTGATCGGCCCGCTGCCTGGTGTCCATGATCTCTCCCCACCCGTGCTGTATCGGTGACGCCTGCGCAAACTAACACTGAAAGGCAGGTCGGTATCGAACGAGCTGCCGACCACCGGCCGAAGGCCTTCGGTCCCGGCTCGGGAGTTGACTTTCCTACTGGTGAGTAACAGACTGCGGTTACCGCAAGTAACACGTTAGCGCAGTGCTGGAGGGGACATGGCCGAGTTCACCATGGAGCTCAACGACGAACAGAAGGAGGTCCGGGACTGGCTGCACGGCTTCGCCGCCGATGTGATCCGCCCCGCGGCCGCCGAATGGGACGAGCGTGAAGAGACTCCCTGGCCGGTCATCCAGGAGGCCGCGAAGGTCGGCATCTACTCCCTCGACTTCTACGCCCAGCAGTACTTCGACCCCACCGGCCTCGGCATTCCCATGGCCATGGAGGAGCTGTTCTGGGGCGACGCGGGCATCGCGCTCTCCATCGTCGGTACCGGCCTCGCCGCCGTGGGCGTCCTCGCCAACGGCACCGAGGAGCAGATCGGCACCTGGATCCCCCAGATGTACGGCGACGCGAACGATGTCAAGGTGGCCGCCTTCTGCTCCTCCGAGCCCGACGCCGGCTCCGACGTCGCCTCCATGCGTACGCGTGCCGTGTACGACGAGGCCAAGGACGAGTGGGTGATCAACGGCACCAAGACCTGGGCGACCAACGGCGGCATCGCCAACGTCCACGTGGTCGTCGCCGTCGTCGACCCGGAGCTGGGCTCCAAGGGCCACGCCTCCTTCATCGTCCCGCCGAACACGCCGGGCCTCGCCCAGGGCCAGAAGTTCAAGAAGCACGGCATCCGCGCCTCCCACACCGCCGAGGTGGTCCTCGACAACGTCCGCGTCCCCGGCTCCTGCCTGCTCGGCGGCAAGGAGAAGCTCGACGAGCGCCTCGCGCGTGCCCGAGAGAAGGCCAGGGCGGGTGGCGACCGGGTGAAGAACGCGGCCATGGCCACGTTCGAGGCGTCCCGCCCGGCCGTGGGTGCGATGGCCGTGGGCACGGCACGGGCCGCGTACGAGGTGGCCCTCGACTACGCGAAGACGCGTGAGCAGTTCGGGCGGCCGATCATCGACAACCAGGGTGTCGCCTTCCAGCTCGCGGACATGCGCACCCAGATCGACGCGGCCCGTCTGCTGGTGTGGCGGGCCTCCTGGATGGCGGTCAACGGCAAGCCGTTCACGGCGGCCGAGGGGTCCATGTCGAAGCTGTTCGCGAGCGAGACCGCGAAGAAGGTGACCGCTCAGGCGGTCCAGATCCTCGGGGGCAACGGGTATACCCGGGAGTACCCGGTGGAGCGGATGCATCGCGATGCGGCTATTTACACGATTTTTGAGGGTACGAGTGAGATCCAGAGGTTGGTGATCGCGCGTACGTTGTCGGGGATGCCGATTCGTTGACTTGCTCCTCGGGCTGAAGCCCGAGGATTCTGGCCTTCCGGTCCGGTGCTGTGCCGCTACGCGGCACGGGCTCCGGACCGGATTCCATGGCTTCCTGCTTCACCGCGCGGTGCCGGAACATGTTCCGGTCTTGCCCGCGCTCCACAGGCTGTCACCGCCAGTCCGGCGGCCTTGATGTTCTTCGCGGCATTGTGGTCCCGGTCGTGGACCGTCCCGCACGCGGGGCAGGTCCACTCCCGCACGTGCAGGGGCTTGGGCCCGTCCTTGATCCCGCAGGCGGAGCACACCTGGCTGGTGGGCTCGAACCGGCCGATCGTGACAAACGTCCGGCCATAACGTGCCGCTTTGTATTCGAGCATGGCCACGAACGCGGACCAGCCTGCATCACTCTTGCCCAGCCTGGTACGCGCCAGTGCCTTGACCGCCAGGTCCTCCACCGCGACCGCTTGGCTCTCGCAGATCAGCCGGGTGGAGAGCCGGTGGTGGAACTCGCGGCGCGCGTCAGCCACCTTGGCGTGGGCGCGGCCGACCTTCAGCCGGGCCTTTTCCCGGTTCTTGGATCCCTTCTGCTTGCGGGACAGCTCCCGCTGGGCCTTCTTCAGTTTCTTCTCGGCGCGGCGCAGGAACCGCGGGGAGTCGATCTTCGTGCCGTCGGACAGGACGGCGATGGGGGTCCCCCCGGACGGAGTCTGGGGGAGGGTCAGGCCCAGGTCGATGCCGAGGGTGCTGTCGGGGTCCGGCTCGCGGAAGCGGGTCCGGTCCTGCTCCGGGTCGGTGTCGATGACGAAGGAGGCGAAGTATCGCCCGGCCGCGTCCTTGATCACCGTGACGCTGGAGGGGATGGCGGGCAGCGTGCGCGACCAGCGCACTTTCACCTCGCCGATCTTCGGCAGCAACAGCCTTCCGGTCTCGTTGATCTTCCAGCGCGCGTTCGCGGTGAACCGGACCGCCTGCCTTTCGTCCTTGCGGGACTTGAAGCGGGGTGCCCCTACCCGCGCTCCTTTCCGGGCTCCCTTCAGGGAGGCGAAGAAGTGCCGGTAGGCGCTCTCCGCATCCCGCAGCGACTGCTGGAGCACCACCGCCGACACCTCGCCCAGCCAGTGCCGCTCACGGGTCCTCTTCGCCTCGGTGACCAGCGTCCTCGACAGCACCGCCGCCGTGGGGAACGCCTCCCCCGCCGCCCGCGCCCGCTCCCGCGCCGCGATCGCGTCGTTGTACACCACCCGCGCGCACCCGAACGCCCTCGCCAGCGCGCTGCGCTGACCCGGCGTCGGATCGAGACGGAAGGCATACCGAAGCTGCACGATCCGGACGCTAACACCAGCCACCGACAGCCCGGGACGGATCAGCCGAATCCAGCTCCGCCGGAACGATTCGGCGACGCTCCGCGTCGCCGCGTCCAGATTCGCTTCACCACCGGCGTGAACGCCGGTGCACTGCGAATGAATCCCGGTAGCGCCGTGGCGGGTGCCTACGTGATGCGGCCTGCGGGCCGTTCGTGGCTGATCGCGCCCACGTGGCGGAGCCGCATATCGACACAGCCCCGCGCCCCCGTAGGGGCGCTCCGGCTCACCGGTGTTTCAGAGGCGTGAGTTGTTCGATGTCGTAGCGCTTCCGTAGCGCCTCGATCGCCTCGTGATCCGGCGGGCCCCCCGTGCCCAGGATCTCCAGCAGCTCCTCGAAGTACTGCTCGTGGTCCGGCGGCGGGGACGCCTGGAAGAACATCTTCGCCGGGGTTTCCGTGGGGTTCGCGAAGGCGTGCGGGCAGCCGGGCGGTACCACGATGACCGTGCCCGGCGTCGCCCGGACCACCCGGCGGCCCGATCCCGACTCCCACTTCTGCCAGTTGTCGGGAGTCCGCACGCGCGGCTCGAAGGCGAGCACGTCCAGCTCGCCCTCGAGTACGTAGAACAGTTCCTCGCTGCGTGTGTGCACATGTGCGCCGACGTCGAAGCCCGGTGGCACGATCACCTCGAAGGTGGACGCCATGCGCGAGTGCGTACCGGTCACCTTGAACGTCACGTGCTGGGCCGGCGTCCGGACGACCCGGCCGTGGCCCGGCGGCACGAACAGGCCTTCCGTCGCCATCGGCTTCTCAGTCGTCGTCATCGGTCGCTCACCACGTCACGGGCAGGGCCTCGGGCCCGCGGATCAACGCGCCCTTCTTGAACGGCACCTGCTCCGGCGGCACCGCGAGCCGCAGTCCCGGCACCCGGTCCAGGAGCACGTCCACCAGCAGTTCGGCCTCCAGCCTGGCCAGCATCCCGCCCGGGCAGTAGTGCGGACCGAAGCCGAACGCCACATGGGGGTTGGGGTTGCGCCCGAAGTCGATCGTCTCGGGGTCCGGGAAGACGTCCGGGTCGCGGTTCGCGGCCAGATACGACACGTACACCGCGTCGCCCGCCCGGATCCGTACGCCGTTGATCTCCACGTCCGCCGTCGCGATCCGGGACAGTCCTACCGCGTTGCGGTGCGGGACGTACCGCAGCAGCTCGTCGATGGCCTGGGGCCGGATCTCCGGCTCCGCCCGCAGCCGCTGCGCCAGGTCCGGGCGGGTCAGCAGGATGTAGAACATCTGCCCGGTGTTGTTGGTGACCGCCTCGCCGCCGATCTGGAGGAGCACGGCGAGCCCCACGGCCTCGTCCAGCGTCACCTCGCCCCGGCCCAGAGCGGCGCCGAGCAGCGAGGCGACGTCCTCGCCGGTGCTTCCCTCGCGGATGCCGATGAGGTCGGCGAAGTACGCGCTCATCTCGTCCTTGGCCTTCTCGCTGACCTTCGCGCCGTGCGAGGAGGACAGGATGAGCTGGGTCCAGATGTGCATGTTCTGCCGGTCGGCGGCCGGGACGCCCATCAGCTCGCAGATCACGGCGATGGGGAAGGGGCCGAGGACCGCCGCGGTGAGATCGGCGGGGGGCCCGTCCTGGAGCAGCTCGTCCACGAGTTCGTCGAGCATCCGCCGCGACTTCTCGCGCACCCGCTCCACGCCGCGCGCCGTGAAGGCCGCGGCGACCGAGCGGCGCAGCCGGGTGTGGTCGGGTGGATCGAGGAAACCGACCGCGCCGCGCCGCGGGATGAAGTGCGGGGCGAGCCGGGTGACCGGCCGGTCCATGACCGCCTCACGGCTGAACCGGGGGTCGTTGGTCACCAAGCGCACGTCGTCGTAGCGGGTGACCAGCCAGGCCCAGCCGTCGCCGTTGGGCAGCTGGATCCGGGTGACCGGGCCCTCTTGCATGAGGTCGGTGAGGACAGGATCGAAGTCCACGCCGGTCAGGTCGGGAGCCGGCCACTGGCGGACCGGCGGCATGGTCTCGGTGATCGTCTCTTCGGTCATCTCACACGCCGCCTCGCTGTCCGTCTCGCTCGTCATCTCACTGCTTGCCGTTCTCGGAGATGTGCCAGCGGCCCAGGGCCATCTCCGCCGTGATGCCCGGCCCGAAACCGGCCAGCAGCCCGCGCGCCGTGTGCTCGGCGCCGCCCGCCTCGAAGAGCCGGCGCAGTGCGTCCAGGACGACGGCACTCGCGATGTTGCCGTACTCGGTGAGCGTGGACCGGCTGAACCGGAAGGCCTCCGGCGGCACGTGGAGGAACTTGCTCAGGTCGTCCAGGATCCGCGGGCCGCCCGCATGGACGATGTAGAAGTCCAGGTCGGAGGCGTCCCAGCCATGCTGTTTCGCCAAGTCCTGAAGCGCCGGGGCGAGCGGTTCCATCGTGGTCGGCACCCGCTTGTCCAGCAGGAAGTGGAATCCGGTGGCCCGGACGTCGTACGCGATCCACTCCTCGGTCTTGGGGATCAGGTACGAGCCGTTGCGTTCCAGCTTGATTCCGGTGCCGCCCTTGCCGCGGACGACCGCGGCCGCGATGCCGTCGCCGAACAGGCCGTTGGACAGCAGCGAGCCGACACCGAGGTCGGTCGGCTGGTAGCACAGCGAGCAGAACTCACAGGCCACGATGAGGGCGTTGGCGTCCGGGTAGGCCGTGCAGAAGTCGTGCGCCCGGTTGATGGCCGCGCCGCCCGCGGCGCAGCCCAACTGGGCGATGGGTATCTGCCGGGTGTCGGTGCCGAAGTCCATCGTGTTGATCAGCCACGCCGTCAGCGACGGCATCATGAACCCGGTGCAGGACACGTAGATGATCACGTCGATGTCGCCGGTGAGCAGTTCGGCGTCGTCCAGCGCCCGCTGGACGACCGCGGGGACGCGGGCCTTCGCCTCGGCCTCGTAGAGGTTGTTGCGCTCCTCGAAGCCCGGGTGCTTCAGGGTCTCCTCGATGGGCTGCACGATGTGCCGGGTACGCACCCCGGTGTTCTCGATCAGCCGCAGTGCCAGCGGCAGTTGGGGGTGGTCCGGGTGGCGGGAGCGCGCCAGTTCGAGCGTCTCCTCCATCGTGATCACATGTTCCGGAACGGAAACCGCGGGTCTGCACAGAGTCGCCATGGAGCGCGCCTTCTTTCGCCTTGGCGGGGGGCTCTTCGCCCCCCGGCGGAAGGGGGGTTCACCCACACGCGGGTGTTCACCCACGATCGCCCGGCCTCGCGGGGATATCTCGTCGGGTTACTCCACTCCAGCGATCGACAGAGAGTGAGGAGGTGTGTGCGCACGGTGATGAAGTCGAGGTCGGAGGAGGTGTGTCGATGGTGCGGACGGGCAGGGAACTGCCGAGCCGGGGGCGTGCCCCGTCAGGGGCGCGGGGAACTGCGCGACCCGCCACAAGTGACCCGCAGATCACGGATGGCCGACAGTCGTACGGCGCTCTCTAGCGAAGCGAACCGCTGCTGTGGGCGATGCACGCCACGTCGATCCGATCGGCAAGCTTCGCGAGCTCGATCGTCAGCGCGGCCACCGTATCCTCGTCCAGTCCCTCCGCCCCGGCCTCCACCAGCCGCAGCCACCGCCCGCCCAGCGTGCGCAGCAGCTTGCTCACATCCGCGGCCGCCACCTGCAAGGTCCCGCGGTCGTCGACGATCAGAGGCAGGGTCACTTCGCGGTTCACAGGGGGGATCGTAGTCGCGGAACGCTCACGCCCCGTGCCATACGGTGGTGATGTTGCAGAACTCGCGGATTCCGTGGCCGGACAGCTCCCGGCCGTACCCGGACCGCTTGACCCCGCCGAACGGGAACGCCGGGTGGGACGCCGTCATCCCATTGACGTACACGCTGCCTGCCTCCAGATCCCGTACGAAACGGTCGATCTCGATACCGTTGTGCGTCCAAACGTTGGAACTCAGCCCGAACGGCGAGTCGTTCGCGAGCGTCACCGCCTCGTCGAGGTCGGCGGCCCGGTAGAGCGTGGCGACCGGCCCGAACGCCTCCTCCTGATGGATGCGCATCCCGGGGGTGATGTCCGCGAGGACGGTCGGCGGGTAGTACCAGCCGGGCCCGTCGGGGCGCTCGCCCCCGCACAGCACCGTCGCACCGCCCTCGACCGCGTCGACGACGAGTTCTTCCAGGTCGGCGCGGCCCCGCTCACTGGAGAGCGGCCCGACCTGGGTCTCCTCCGCCATCGGGTCGCCGACCTTCAGTGCCTTCATCCCGGCCGTGAACCGCTCGGCGAAGGCGTCGAACGCGTCCGTGTGCACGATGAACCGCTTGGCGGCGATGCACGACTGCCCGTTGTTCTGCACCCGCGCCGTCACCGCGACCCTGGCCGCCTTGTCCAGGTCCGCGGACGGCATGACGACGTAGGGATCGCTGCCGCCCAACTCCAGGACCGTCTTCTTGACCTCGTCCCCGGCGACCGAGGCGACGGCCCGGCCCGCCGGTTCGCTGCCGGTGAGCGTGGCGGCCTTGATCCGCGGGTCGCGCAGGACCTTCTCGACGGTGCCGGAGCCGATGAGCAGGGCCTGGAAGCAGCCCTCGGCGAAGCCCGCCCTACGGAACAGGTCCTCCAGGTAGAGCGCGGTCTGCGGGACGTTCGAGGCGTGCTTGAGCAGCCCCACGTTGCCCGCCATCAGCGCGGGCGCGGCGAACCGGACCACCTGCCACAGCGGGAAGTTCCACGGCATCACGGCGAGCACCGGGCCGAGTGGCCGGTAGCGCACGAGCACCTCGTAGGCGCCCGAGTCCTTCACGTCGGATTCGGCAGGCTCCTCGTCGGCGAGCAGTTCTTCGGCGTGGTCGGCGTACCAGCGCATCGCCTTGGCGCACTTCGCGGCCTCCGCGCGGGCCTGTGTGATGGGCTTGCCCATCTCGGTGGTCATCACCCGGGCGATGTCCTGCTGGTCCTCGTCCAGCAGGGCGGCCGCCTTGTTCATGCGCAGGGCGCGTTCGGCGAACGTGGTCGTGCGATGGGTGCGGAACGCGGTCTCGGCGGCGGTGAGCCTGCGCTCGATCTCCTCCGCGCCCAGGGCTTCGTACGTCTTGAGTGTCTCGCCGGTCGCCGGGTTCACGGTCGCGATGGGCATGACAGGCCTCCTGTTGAACAGGCTGTGATTCGACATTCCCGCGCGCAGGCGGCAACCGCAACGCGGGTTTACTCCGAGTGCTCCGCAAGCCGGTCGAGAAACGCCGCCTGCGCCTTCACGATCACATCCCGCGCCCGGTCGAGGCCGAACCACTCCACGCGGTCCAGCTCGGGGAACTCCTGGCGGCGGCCCGACTTCGGCGGCCACTCCATCGTGAAGGTCCCCGGCCGGATCGTCGCCGGATCGAGGTCGGCCTCGATCGCCCAGGCCGTGACGATCTTGCCGTTGGTCTGCCGGACCTCGCCGAGCGGGACGGCCTCCCCGTCGGGCGGCGGGAGCCCCAGCTCCTCCTGGAACTCCCGGCGGGCGGCGTCCCAGGAGGGCTCGTCGGGCTCGTACTCGCCCTTGGGCACGGTCCACGCGCCGGCCTCCCGGCGGGCGAAGAAGGGGCCGCCCATATGGCCGAGCAGGACTTCCGGACCGTGATCGGTGTGCCGGTACAACAGGAGGCCCGCACTGCGCTTCTCCTGCTTGGTCATGGGATCACCTCGGGGTGGGCGGCCAGCACCGTCTCCACGGTGTCGGCCTCCTGAGGCCTCTTGTCCTCCCGGTAGCGCACGACCCGGGCGAAGCGCAGGGTGACCCCGGCCGGGTAGCGGGTCGACCGCTGCAGCCCGTCGTACGCGATCTCGACGACGAGCTCGGGACGCACGGTCACCACCCAGCCGTTGTCCTCGACGGCCAGTTCCCTCAGCCGCTCGGTCTGCCAGGCGAGCATCGCGTCCGTCATCCCCTTGAACGTCTTGCCGAGCATCGCGAAGGAGCCGTCCGGGTTGCGGGCGCCGAGGTGCAGGTTGGAGAGCCTGCCGGTGCGGCGGCCATGACCCCATTCGGCGGCCAGCACCACCAGGTCGAGCGTGTGCACGGGCTTGACCTTGAGCCAGGAGGCACCCCGTCGGCCCGCGCTGTAGGGGGCGTCCAGGGATTTCACCACCACGCCCTCGTGCCCGCGCCCCAAGGTCCGAGCGAGGAAGGCCTCCGCGGCACCCGCGTCCTCGGGCCCGCGCACGAGCGTGCGCCGCACCCGCATCGGCTCCGGTACGAGCCGGGCCAGCTCGGCGTGGCGGTCCGTGAACGGCAGGTCCAGCAGGTCCCGGCCGTCCACGGACAGGGCGTCGAAGAACACGGACGAGACGGGGACGGCCGCGGCGGCCGTCGCCACGTCCACCCGGGAGCCGACGCGCCCGGAGATCTCCTGGAAGGAGCGCGGCCGCCCGTCCTCGTCGAAGGAGATGACCTCGCCGTCCAGGATGAACCGCTCGCCCGCCAGCGCCAGGGCGGCGGAGGTGACTTCGGGCAGCCGGTCGGTGATGTCGTCGAGGGTGCGGGTGTGGATCCGTACGTCGTCGCCGTCCCGGTGCACCTGGACCCGGATGCCGTCGAGCTTCTCCTCGACGGCGCACGCGCCCAGTTTCCGGACGGCCTCGGCGACCGAGGCCGCGGTCTGCGCGAGCATCGGCAGCACCGGGCGGCCGACCGTGAGCCGGAACCTGTCGAGGGCCCCGGGGCCGTCGGCGAGCAGGGCCTGCGCCACCGTCTGGAGCGACCCGGCGAGCATGACGGCCCGCCGCACGTCCGCCGGGGGCGCGCCCGTCGCCCCGGCCAGCCCCTCCACGGCGACCGCCTCCAGCGCACCCTGCCGCACCTCACCGGTGAGCAGCCCGAACAGGTACCGCTGCTCGTCCGCGGTGGCCGCCGCCAGCATCTCGCCCACCAGCCGCCTGCGTTCGCCCTGCGAGCCGGCGCCCGTGACGGAGCCGATCTCCGTCAGCCGGGCGTCCACGTCACGCACGGTGAGCGTGGGCTCGACGGCCGGCGGAATCCGCTGATCGAGGAGCTTCCAGCCGATGCCGAGCCGCCCCTGCGGCAGGCGCCCCGCCAGATACGGGATGACGATCGGCACGTCCTCCGCTTCGGCGTCCCGGAACAGTTCACCGAGCAGCGCGATCTTCCGGGACCGCGCCGAGGTGGCGGCGACCTCCTGCGACACACGGGCGAGCCGGGCGAACAGCATGGGCCCATGGTGCTACGGAGGCGTCGCGTCCACACCCGCACGGCGGTGTTCTGTCGACACCCCGATCTGCTGCATTGACAAACCCGCTTGCCGAAACTGCAATGCCGCCATGACTAATGCCGCCGTGACTAATGCCGCCATGACTAATGCCGCCGTGACTAATGCCGCCGTGAGTGATGCCGCCGTGAGTGACGACACGGACGAGGTTCTCGCGGGCGTCGGCCCCCGGCTGCGACGGATACGCAAGGAGCGGGGTGCCACGCTGGCCGGTCTGTCGGAGGCGACCGGCATCTCGGTGAGCACCCTCTCGCGGCTGGAGTCCGGCCTGCGCAAGCCCTCCCTGGAGCTGTTGCTGCCGATAGCGCGCGCCCACCAGGTGCCGCTGGACGAACTGGTGGGTGCCCCACCCGTCGGCGACCCACGGGTGCGCGCCAAGGCGATCGTGCGGCACGGGCGCACGTACTGGCCCCTGACCCGGCAGCCCGGCGGACTCCAGGCCTACAAGGTGCTCGAACCGCAGCGGACATCCGAACCGGATCCGCGTACGCACGAGGGCTACGAGTGGCTGTACGTGCTGTCCGGGCGGCTCCGGCTGGTGCTCGGGGAGCACGACGTGGTGCTCGGGCCCGGGGAGGCGGCCGAGTTCGACACCCGCGTACCGCACTGGTTCGGGTCGGCGGGGGAGGGGTCGGCGGAGTTCCTGAGCCTGTTCGGGCCGCAGGGCGAGCGGATGCACGTACGCGCGCGACCCGCCCGTTCGTGACGCACGCGACTGTTCCCTGATGGGCAAGCGACCGCTTAGTATGCGACGGACCCGGTCGGACGACGACGCAGTGCGTGGAGGCCCCGCATGCAGGCATGGCAAGTGCACGAGAACGGTGAGCCGAGTGAGGTGATGCGGCTTCACGAGGTGGAGCGGCCCACGCCCGGCGACGGCCAGGTCCTGCTGAAGGTGCTTGCCGCGAACATCAACTTCCCGGACGCGCTGATGTGCCGGGGCCAGTACCAGGTCAGGCCGCCGCTGCCGTTCACACCGGGGGTCGAGATCTGCGGCGAGACCGAGGACGGCCGCCGCGTCATCGCCAACCCGGCGCTGCCGTACGGCGGATTCGCCGAGTACGCCGTCGCCGATGCCGCCGCGGTTCTGCCCGCGCCGGAGTCGCTGGACGACGCCGAGGCCGCGGCGCTGCACATCGGCTACCAGACGGGATGGTTCGGACTGCACCGCCGGGCCCGCCTCGAAGCGGGCGAGACGCTGCTCGTCCACGCCGCCGCCGGAGGGGTCGGCAGCGCGGCCGTGCAGCTCGGGAAGGCGGCCGGCGCCACCGTCATCGGCGTCGTGGGCGGGGCCGACAAGGCCGCCATCGCCCGGGAGCTGGGCTGCGACGTCGTCATCGACCGCCGTTCCGAGGACGTCGTCGCCGCCGTGAAGGAGGCCACCGACGGCCGGGGCGCCGACGTGATCTACGACCCGGTGGGCGGCGAGGCCTACGCGCAGTCCGCGAAGGTCGTCGCCTTCGAGGGCCGGATCGTCGTCGTGGGCTTCGCCAGCGGCACGATCCCCAGCCCGGGACTCAACCACGCCCTGGTGAAGAACTACTCGATCCTCGGCCTGCACTGGGGCCTGTACAACACCAAGAACCCGAAGCTGGTCCTGCACTGCCACGAACAGCTCGCAGAACTGGCCGCCCGGGGCGCCATCAAGCCGCTGGTGAGCGAGCGGGTACCGCTGAGCGGGGCCGCGGCCGCCGTGCAGCGCGTCGCCGACGGTGTCACCACCGGCCGCGTCGCCGTGGTGCCCGCGCTGGAGAACGGAGCCGCCGCATGACCGACATAGCCGAACTCCAGCGCCGCACGGCACAGTTGCTGGACGCATATCCACCCGCCACGACCGAACGGCTCGACTTCCTCAAGGCCCGCTTCGACGCGGGGCTCGCCTGGGTCCACTACCCCGAGGGCCTCGGTGGCCTCGGCGCCCCGCGCTCCCTCCAGGCCGTCGTGGACGCCGAGCTGGAGGCCGCGGGAGCGCCTGACAACGACCCCCGGCGCATCGGGATCGGCCTCGGCATGGTCGCGCCGACGATCCTGCGCTACGGCACCGAGGAGCAGAAGCAGCGGTACCTGAGGCCCCTGTGGACGGGCGAGGAGGTCTGGTGCCAGCTGTTCAGCGAGCCGGGCGCCGGGTCCGACCTGGCCGCGCTCGGCACCCGCGCCGTCCGCGACGATGGGGGCCCCTCCCGCTCGAGCGAAGCCGAGAGTGGGGGAGACTGGGTGGTCAACGGGCAGAAGGTGTGGACCTCCAGCGCCCACCTGGCCCGCTGGGCCATCCTCATCGCCCGCACCGACCCGGACGTGCCCAAGCACGCCGGCATCACGTACTTCATCTGCGACATGACCGACCCCGGCGTCGAGGTCCGTCCGTTGCGGCAGGTCACCGGCGAGGCCGAGTTCAACGAGGTCTTCCTCACGGACGTCCGCATCCCCGACTCCCGCCGCCTCGGCGAGGTCGGCGACGGCTGGCGGGTCGCGCAGACCACGTTGAACAACGAACGTGTCGCCATCGGCGGAATGCGGCTGCCCCGCGAGGGCGGCATGATCGGCCCGGTCTCGAAGACCTGGCGCGAGCGCCCGGAGCTGCGCACCCACGACCTGCACCAGCGCCTGCTCAAGCTGTGGGTCGAGGCCGAGGTCGCCCGGCTCACCGGCGAACGCCTGCGCCAGCAGCTCGCCGTCGGGCAGCCCGGCCCCGAGGGCGCCGGCATGAAGCTCGCCTTCGCCCGCCTCAACCAGGAGATCAGTGGCCTGGAGGTGGAACTCCTCGGCGAGGAGGGGCTGTTGTACGACGACTGGACCATGCGCCGCCCCGAACTGGTGGACTTCGTCGGCCGGGAGGCCGGCTACCGCTACCTCCGCTCCAAGGGCAACAGCATCGAGGGCGGGACCAGCGAGGTCCTGCTGAACATCGTCGCCGAGCGCGTCCTGGGCCTGCCCGCCGAGCCGCGCACCGACAAGGACGTCGCCTGGAAGGACCTCGCCCGATGACCGACCTGCTGTACTCGGAGGAGGAAGAGGCGCTGCGCGCCGCCGTCCGCGACCTGCTCACGGACCACTGCCACGCCGCAGGCGTCATAGCCCGCACCGAGTCGGACGCCCCGCACGACCTCGCCCTGTGGAAGGCGCTCACCGACGGCATGGGCCTCGCCGGGCTCCTGGTGCCCGAGGACCGGGGCGGCCAGGGCGCCACGCACCGCGAAGCCGCCGTCGTCCTGGAGGAGCTGGGGCGCGCGGTCGCTCCCGTGCCGTATCTGACCAGCGCCGTGGTGGCGACGGAGGCCCTGCTGGCCTGTGAGGACGACGAGTTGCTCACCCGGCTCGCCGCCGGGCGCACGATCGGTGTGCTCGCCGTCGGGCTGCATGTCGCCCCGGGGGCCGCCCTCAAGACCGCACGACTCGAAGACGGCCGTCTTCACGGCGAGTTGACCGGGATCGCGGACGCGGTCGCCGCGGATGTGCTGCTGGTGCCCGCGGACGACGGCGGGCTGTACGCGGTGGACGCGGACGCGGTGACCGTCGCTCCGCAGGTTTCGCTGGACCTGACTCGTCCCCTCGCGACCGTCACCCTCGACGGTGCCCCCGGCCGCCGCCTCGGCGCCGCCGAACCCGCCGTACGACGGGCCCTGCGCGCCGGAGCCGGACTGCTCGCCTCCGAACAACTCGGTGCCGCTGACTGGGCGTTGACCGAGACGGTCCGGTACCTCAAGGAACGCAAGCAGTTCAACCGGCCCGTGGGCGGCTTCCAGGCGCTCAAGCACCGGCTCGCCCAGCTGTGGCTGGAGGTCGTCAACCTCCGGGCCGCCGCCCGCAACGCGGCCGACGCGCTCGCGACCGCCGAGGACGTCGACGTGGCGGTCGCCGTCGCCCAGGCCTACGCGGCCCCCGTCGCCGTGCACGCCGCCGAGGAGGCGCTGCAGCTCCACGCCGGCATCGGCATGACCTGGGAACACCCGATCCACCTGTACCTCAAGCGGGCCAAGGCGGACTCCATCGCCTACGGAACGGCGGGCGCCCATCGCGAGGCCCTGGCCGAACTGGTGGACCTCCGGGCTCCCTGACGTACACCCGGAACACCCCTGAAGAAGCCCGCCCCACCTGGGGCGGGCTTCTGCGCGCATTGCTCCGGTGAAGTGAACAGAGGGCGGCGGTCCGGCCAACTCCCCGCCTGAGCGGGCCACTTGGTCCCCGATCGAACGCATACTCCCTTCGGTCCCATACGGCCGTACCAGGGAGGCAGAGCATGGCCCTCACCACCCGTCGCAGAGCCCTCACCACCTTCGGCGCCGCCCTCGCGGGCACGGTCGCGCTGCCCGCCACCCAGGCATGGGCGGGCGGCGGCCATCACGGCCCGCGTCCGCTGTGGCGCGCCCACGCCCACAACGACTACGAGCACCCGCGCCCCTTGTTCGACGCCCTCGACCACCGCTTCGGCAGCGTCGAGGCCGACATCTACCTGGTCGGCGACCAGCTCCTGGTCGCCCACGACCCCGTCGAACTCGACCCGAACCGCACCCTGGAATCCCTCTACCTCGACCCGCTCGCCGCGCTGGTCAAGGCCAACCATGGCGCAGTGTACCGGGGTTGGCGCAGACCCTTGCAGCTCCTCATCGACATCAAGACCGAGGGCTCGTCGACCTATCTCGAACTCGATCGCCATCTCCGCCGCTACCGGCACCTGTTCACGACCTACGCGCACGGACGCGTGTACCCGGGTCCGGTCACCGCGGTCATCTCCGGTGACCGCGCGGCGCGTACGCCGATGGAGGCGCAGTCCGTGCGGCGCGCCTTCTACGACGGCCGTCTCGCCGACCTCGGCAGCTCCGCGCCCGCCACCTTCATCCCGTTGATCAGCGACAACTGGACGCTCAACTTCAGCTGGCTCGGGGCGGGCCCGTTCCCCGACGCCGAGCGGCAGAAGCTGCGCGACATCATCGCCCGGGCGCACACGAGCGGGCAGACGGTGCGCTTCTGGGCCACGCCCGACACCGCGGGCCCGGCCCGGGACGCCCTGTGGGGCGAACTGTTCGACGCGGGCGTCGACTACTTCAACACGGACGACCTCGCGGGCCTGGAGGCTTTCCTCGACGCCCGCCGACAGTCGTAGAACCACCCGTTCGGAGGACACGTCAGCCGCCCGCACCAACCCTCCGCTACGCCACACTTGCGGCCGAAAGCCGCGATGTGGGCGTGGCGGAGGAGGTTGACGATGGCTATTTCCATCTCTGTGGTGCTGCTGCTCCTGATCATTGTGGTGATCTTCCTGCGCAACGGCGCGATGAAGATCTCGCACGCGATCGTCTGTATGCTGCTGGGCTTCTTCCTGGCCAGTTCGAGTATGGCCCCGACCATCCACCAGGGGCTGGTCGCGACCGCGCAGATCGTCGGCAGCCTGCGTCCTTGACCCTCAGGAGACTGCCCCTCAGGAGACTGCCCCTCAGGAGACTGCCCCTCAGGAGACGGAGAAGACCCCGATTCCGTTCGCGACCGGGCGTTCGGCACCCCCGCTCGGGTGGTTGCGCACGGTCGCCGCGCTCGCGCCCGGCGCCCGGGCCACCAGCGTCGTGGAGCCGCCGCCGTCGAGGTTGAAGCCGTCCGTGGCGCCCAGTTTGCTCAGGACCGCGGCGACTTCGGCGAGCGTGAGGCCGCCGCGGTAGCCGGGCGCGCCGTCGAGAGCGAGGAGCAACAGGCGGTGGCCGCCGTCCCCGATGCCCACCGCGGTGCGCAGGGTCGACGTCGTGTCGTCGAGGCCGGACAGTGGAGTGCCGTGCCGCAGCACGGGAAAGCCGCCGAGGGCGAAGAGGTACGAGACCCGGGACGAGGCCGCCACCAAGCGGTGGCGCACCTGCACCGGTTGCCCCTTGAACAGCTTGCGCAACTGACGCGCCCCCGCCTCGCGGCCCACCAGGACCGTGGTCCCGGCGGCGATGGGGCCGCTGCCCGGCCGGTCCGCCGTGGCGACGACCCGGCCCCCTCTGATCGTCACCTCGTACGTGTCCGCGCTGCACGGCGCGCTCCGAAGGGTGTCGGTGCCGCAGGTGGCCCGCGCCCGAGAGACGCCGCCCCAGTCCGAGGTGTACGCCCCGATCGACCCCTGCGGCAGCGCGTACTGGTTGAACCCGCCGAGCGGCAGCCGGCCCTGGGCCGTGGTCACGGAACCGCTCAAGGTCAGTCGGTCGAGGCGGGCCGTGCGGTCGGTGCCCACCCCGAGGACGTCCTTCGTGGTCGCACCGCGTGGCAGGGCGGGACCGAAGCGCTGCCCGTCCGGCACGGCGGCCTTGAGCGTGTGCCCGTTCGCGATCGCCGGTCCGTCGGCGGAGCCGGTCACCGCGACTCCCGGATGCTGGGTTTCGCTGATGTGGAAGAAGTCGCCGTTGATCCCCGCGACCGCGCCCTGGGCGGCGGCGAGCCGCGAGACCGTGGCCCGCGCCGCCACGGCCCCCGGATACAGCAGACGGACCCGTACGCGCGCGTCGCGCAGGTCGAGGCTGAGCACGTGCGCGCGGGCCACCCTCTTGGCCACGGAGATCTCGTACTGGCTGTACTGGATGCCCGGCGCGATCGTCCTTGTCCGCTGCACACCGGTGGCCGGTGCCGCTCCCACGAGGGTCGCACCGGCCAGCGCGCTCCATGCCACGAGGACCGTCAGTAGCGTTCTGAACCGTCTGTCACGACGTGTCACAGATCCCCCTGATGTCTTGTCAACTTTCACAGGACTCAGGGGAAGTGCACCAGACTGCGGTGTTCTGTGCGGGGTTCAGGATCCGACGACGCGGGAACGGATGAGAAAACGCACTCCTTCGGGTGCTTCCAGCGAGAAGCCGCTGCCACGGCCGGGCACCACGTCGACGATCAGCCGGGTGTGGCTCCACACCTGATACTGACTCCTCGACATCCAGAAGCCCACCGGTTCGTCGACCCCCTCGACGGCGAGTTCCGCGAGCAGCACGTCGGAGTCGCCGGTGCGGAACTCGCCCGCCGGGTAGCACATCGGGGCGCTGCCGTCGCAGCAGCCGCCGGACTGGTGGAACATCAGCGGTCCGTGGACCTCGCGCAGCCGCCGCACCAGTTCGGCGGCCACGGGGGTCAGCTCCACGCGCGGAATCATGTCCATGGTCACGTGCTCCATCCCAGCGAAGGACACGTTGCAACGACGTTGCGTCAGATCCAGCCGCCGAGCGACGCCATGAACCCGTCGAAGTCGTCGCGGAAGATCGTGTGACCCGCGCCGGTGACCGTACGGACCTCGAAGCCGCGGGTACGCAGCAGCGCCGCGTCCTGCGGGCCGGTGAGGAAGCTGGGGTCGGCGAGCTGGACCAGCGACGGTACGACCGGCTCGGCGGGCAGGAAGTCCCGCAGCGGGCGGCCGCCGAGGAAGCGGGAGGTCTCGGGGTCCCACGCCTTCAGGGTGGCCAGTTCGACGTCGATGTCGGCCGGGTCCCAGTGGGGGCTGATCCCCACGACCTCCGCACGTGTGCGGTGTCTGGCGGCCGCGAAGACCGCCGGGTCCACGTCCTGGCCGGGCCGGGCCGAGGACCAGGCCGGGTCCGAGTAGACGGCGCGCCGGGGCCGCAGCCGCCCGACGGCCAGGGACAGCGCGAGCCCGCCCAGCGAGTGCCCGATCGCCACGTCGGCGCCCTCCGGGAGGGTGTCGACGAGGTCGTCGGCGAACAGTTCGGGGCTGTACGGGCCGCGCGGCGACCCACCGTGGCCGCGCAGATCGACCGCGACGACCCGGTAGCCGAGGTCCGCGAGCGCCGGACCCACCCGGCGCCAGGTGCGGGAGTCGGACATGATGCCGTGCACGAGCAGGGCGGTCCTGTCGCCGCCGCCCCACTCGCGGATGCTGAGCTGCACGTGCTCCCTTTCGTGTCGTCGCACGTACCAACCGGACGCCTCTCGCACGTTACCGACCGGGCGTGCTGTCGAACGTACCGACCGGGCGTGCTGTCGTACGTACGAACCGGGCTTGTTTGTCGGCCTTCCGGTCGTGCGCGAGGGTCCAGGCTCGACGTCCGGTCCCACCCGTACTCGGGCCCACGGGCCGGGCCGGAGGGACCGAGCCTACTGAAGCGGCCGCGCACCGGGGCGACGGGGCTCGTTGCGCCGCGGCACCCCGGCTTCGCGTTCAGCCCCGATAGCCCCGCAGCTTGCGGTACAGCGTCGCCCGGCCGATCCCCAGCGCGGCCGCCGTACGCGCCTTGTTGCCACCGTGGCGGCGCAGCGCCTCCAGGATCGCTTTGCGCTCGGCGTTCTCCATCGGACTGAGGTACCGCGCCGCGGGCCCTTCGCGCACGGCATCCGGCAGCTCGGCCCGCTGGACGGGTCCCGACGCCCGTCGGTGCTCGGCCAACGCGCGGACGGTATGGGCGAATTCGGTGACGTTCCCGGGCCACGGGTACCGCTCCAGCGCGCGCAGGGCGTCGAGCGTCCAGGTCAGCGGAGGCAGCCCAGGTGCGGGCCGCGGCGCCAGGGCCGACAGCAACTCCGGGATGTCCTCAGGGCGTTCGCGCAGGGCGGGCAGGGTGACCGCGCGGGCGGCCAGCGTGTCCAGGAGCCGCTGAAGGCAGGGGCCGGGCGGTGTGCCGGGCGTGTAGGTGACCACCAGCGGCGCGTCCGGGTGTGCGTCCAGCAGCGAGTTGAGCGCGGCCACGCCGGGCTGTGCGAGGCGCTCGGCGTGGCGGAGCAGGAGGGGTCGTCCGTCCGTCAACTCGGCGTAGGCCTGATCGGGCCGACCGTCCTCCGCGGCGTCGACGACCCGTGCGGCATGCTCGCCGAGCAGCTCCCGCGCCAGCGCCGTCTTGCCCGTCCCGCGCTCACCGGTCAGCAGCAGCGGCTCCCGGGAGCGCGCCAGCTCGGCGGCGCGCCCGACGGCGTACCGCCAGGGGACCGAGGAGCCGGCCAGGGAAAGGGGCGGGCACGGCGCGGGCGGTGCGGGGTCGCCCGACGGCTCCAGTTCGGCCACGACCCCGATGACCGCACCCTCATGGCGTACCGGGGTGACCAGCGCGGTGCATCCCGCGCCCTCGGGCAGCACGGCATCGGCAGGGACGTCCCTGTGCCGCAGGGCGACCGCCGCACGCTCCAGGGCCGCCAGCCCCTCCGATGTCAGCATCCGCTCCGCCGTGGCGCTGACCAGTCGGTTGCGGCCGTCCAGTACGGCGACGGCCCGGTCCTGGCCCTGTGCCGCCCGCAGATAGGCGTCGAGCAGTACCCGCTCGGCCCGTCGCGCCCGCGCGAGAAGTTCTGCCTCCACCGCCGTGACGGCGGCCTCGGCGAGCGCCGCGCCCGGATGCGGCGGGCACCCGGCGGGGCACAACTCCGACGCCACGGTCACCGTGCCGAGCGCCTGCCCGGACCCCGGTGCGAGCACCGGGACGCTGACCGCCGAGAGGTTCTGCCACCGGTCGAGGAAGTGCTCCGGACCGTGCACCTCGGCGCGGCGCCGGGTGCGCAGGGCGAGGACCGCGCTGTTGTGGCCCACCTCCTGCTCCGACAGGTCGTGCAACGGCGAGGGGCCGGGGACGTTGCCGGCGGTCCACAGTACGCGCAGTCGCTCGTCGGTGAGGACGAGGACCGACCGGCCGGCGTCGAGGGCGGACGCGATCCGTTCCAGTACAGGGCGGGCTGCGCCGAGCAGGGACGACTCCTCCGGCCGCTCGGGACGGGCGGACCCCTCCGCCAAGTCGTGCGGGACCCCGAAGAACCGCGCGCGCCGCCAGGCGGCGACGACCTCCTCCGGTACGCCCTCGGGCAGGGGACGCCCCGACAGGAACCGCTCACGCGCCAGACGCAGTGGTGCGAGGGCGGGGCCGACGAGGGCGGGGCCGACGGGGGAGGGCTCTGCGGTGGTCATGACACCACCCACCGTAGCGAATGCGGTTGAAGGAACAACAACTGCCGCACCGCGCTGTCCCCGAACGCGGGACCATTGAGGAAGCGGGACGTCGCGACGACGAGGAGCCGGTATGACCACCGAAGCCACCGAAGCCACCGAAGCCACCGAAGCCACCGAAGCCACCGAAGCCACCGAAGCCACCGAAGCGGCCGAGACCTCCGCCATCCGCGATCCGCACGCCTTCGACCCGTGCCCGGTCCGCGAGTCCGGCGTCCCCAAACCGTTCGGGCATGCCCGATTCGACCTCGTACTGGAGCGTGCGTCATGACGTTCTCCACCGACTTCTCCTACGAGACGCGGCCGGTGCGGGTCGTCTTCCGGCCCGGCGCGTCCGTGACCGCGACCCCGGACGAGGCCGAACGCCTCGGTCTGCGACGGCTGCTCGTCGTCTGCGGCAGCCAGGGCGAGTCCGTCGCGCGGACGGTCGCCGACGCGCTCGGCGACTCCTGCGCGGGAGTGCACGCCGAGGCCCGTATGCACGTACCCGTCGAGGTCGCCCATCGGGCCGTCGAGGTGGCGCGGGCGGCCGGGGCCGACGGCTGCGTCGCGGTCGGCGGCGGCTCCGCGATCGGCCTCGGCAAAGCGATCGCGCTGCGCACCGGGCTCCCGCTGATCGCCGTGCCGTCCACCTACTCGGGTTCGGAGATGACCCCGGTCTGGGGCCTGACCGACCACGGGGTCAAGCGCACCGGCCGCGACCCGGTCGTCCAGCCGCGCAGTGTCGTCTACGACCCCGAACTGACCCTCTCCCTCCCGGTACCGCTCACCGTGACCAGCGGCGTCAACGCGCTCGCGCACGCCGTCGAGGCGCTGTACGCGCCGGACACCTCGCCGCTGGTCTCGCTCATGGCGGAAGACGGTGTCAGGGCGATGGCCGAGGCGCTGCCGCTGCTCGTCGCCGACCCGGACGACCTGGAGGCACGCAGCCGTGCCCTGTACGGGGCCTGGCTGTGCGGCACCTGCCTCGGCGCGACCACCATGGGGCTGCACCACAAGCTGTGCCATGTGCTGGGCGGCACGTTCGGGCTGCCGCACGCCGAGACGCACACGGTGGTACTCCCGTACGCCCTCGCGTACAACGCGCCCGCCGCACCGGGGGCGGTGACCGCGGTGCGGCGGGCGCTCGGGGCCGAGGACGCCCCGCGCGCCCTGTGGGAGCTGGCGGGAGGCCTCGGTGCGCCGCGTTCGCTCCGCGAACTCGGCCTGAAGAAAAGCGACTTGCCGACGGCGGCCGCTCAGGTGACGGGCGAGCCGTACGCCAATCCCCGTCCCGTCGCGGCACACGGCGTACTGGGCGTTCTGACGGCCGCGTACGAGGGGCGGGAGCCCGAGTCCGCCGAGGCGCCGCAGTAGGACACCGGGCTGCCGGGGCGGCTCCGGCTCGTCCGGGGCGGACCGTCTCGTGGACTGTCTCGTAATGAGACACCTGCGCGGGAGCTGTCTGCCGGAAGATCGATAACGGGTGTGACCTGTTCAGGTGCGGCCGTTTCGCGTTCTCTCATCCGCTGCTCGCACGGCTGCGCCACCCGTGAAGAAAGGTGTACATCATGGCCCTCGTATTGCTGCGGCGTAGGCGGCCCAAGGGCTTCCCTGCCGAGGCGGCGGGCCTCTCGCTCCCCCTCCCGCCCGGCGCCGGTGGCATGGCCCGCGAGGTCGTCGACCCGATGGGCTCGGCCATGGCCGCCGCGGACGTCACCGTCACCGCGCTCGACACGCACCGCGTGGCGGTCCGCGGCACGACCGACCCGTACGGCTTCTTCCTGGCGGCGCTGCCGCCCGGACGGTACAGCCTGCTGATCGCGGCGGAGGGACTGCAGCCGCACCGTGAGACGGTCGAAGTCCTCGCGGGCGCGGCGGCGGCTCCCGAGCGTGTCTGGCTCCAGCCGGCCCAGACCCTGCAACTGCCGACGCCCGGCCCCTGGCTCTTCGACCCGCCGCACACGGCGATCCGCTTCATCGCCAAACACGTCGGCATGGGCCACGTCCATGGCCGCTTCGAACGCTTCGACGGCGGTATCCAGGTCGCCCAGGACATGACCGATTCCCGCGTCCACGTCCGCATCGACGCGTCCAGCATCAACACAGGCAACACCACCCGTGACAACCACCTGCGCTCCGCGGACTTCCTGGACGTCGAGCGCTTCCCGTACATCGACTTCGCGAGCACGCGCTTCACGTACCGCGGCGGCAGCAAGTGGATGCTCCAGGGTTCCCTGACGATGCACGGCGTGAGCCGCTCCGTGTCACTGGACACGACGTACCTGGGCACCGTGAACGGCGGCTACGGCGAGGAGCTGCGCTGCGCCGCCCTGGCGAAGGCGGAACTGCATCGCGAGGACTACACGCTGAACTGGCGTTCGATGTTGGCCCGGGGCATCGCGGTGGTGGGACCGACGGTGCAGCTGGAACTGGACATACAGGCCATGTACCGGACGCATGACACGCCCACGCCGCCGGAATAGGCCGGGCCGGCGGGACGCGTCGCCGATGTGAGCGGCGGGCGGGGGGACGCGTCGCCGAACGGAGCGGAGGGCGGCAGGACCGGTTGCCGGCGTGAGCGTCGGGCCGGACCACGGCCCGGCGCCTCGCCGTCTCCGTTGCGGCTTTCCGGGCATGGCGTGAAGATCAAAGGGGGACTGTCCGGCTACACGAGCTGGGGTGCTGTGGTGGGTGACATGCCGCGTACGACACCCGGCGGAGACCGGGCCCCGCAGGCGGGACCCGTGGCACCGAACGGCGACCCCGTGCTGGCCGCGCGGTTCAGCGTGCCCGTCCCCCCGAAGACGTATGTGCGCAGGCCGCGTCTGACGGAGCGGCTGCGCCAGGGCGTGGAAGGGCCGGTGACGCTGGTCAACGGGCCCGCGGGAGCCGGCAAGACCCTCCTCGTCGCCGACTGGATCGCCGACGAGGGCCCACCGGGCCGCGTGGCCTGGCTGACGGTGGAGCCCGAGGACAACGGGCCCGGCGTCTTCTGGACCTACGTGCTGGAGTCGCTGCGGCGACACGGGCTCGCGTCCCCAGACGAGATCGGCAGCCCGGCCCGTTCCGGCGAGGTGGACCACTCGCTGCTGACCAGGCTCGCCGCTCAGCTGAGCCGGCGGGCGGAGCCCTTCATCCTCGTCCTCGACGAGTTCGACCGGGTGGCCGCCTCGGCGGACATCGCCGAGGAACTCCAGTTCGTCCTCCGGCACTCGGGCGACGGACTGCGGCTGCTGATCCTCAGCCGCACGGAGCCCCTGCTGCCGCTGCACCGCTACCGGGCCGCCGGTGAGGTCACCGACATCCGCGGCGCCGACCTGGCGTTCCGTCCCGAGGAGACGGCCGAGCTGCTGAGCCGTCACGGCATGCGCCTTTCCGACGAGGGCACGCGGGCGCTGACGGAGCGCACCGGAGGCTGGGCCGCCGGACTGCGACTGTGCCTCCTGGCGGCGCAGGGCGCCGACGAACCGGCGCTCTTCCTCAAGGACTTCGAGGCGGGCCGGAGCACGCTCGCCGACTTCCTGCTCGCCGAGGTGCTCGACACACAGCCGGCCGAGACGCAGGACCTGCTGTTGCGCACGAGCATCCTCGAACAGATCCACCCCGAGCTCGCCAACGCCCTCACGGGCCGTCAGGACGCGGAAGCGATCCTGGCGGCGCTGCACCGCGCGAACGCCTTCGTCGAGGCCATCGGCCACTCCTGGTACCGGCTCCACCCCCTGTTCGCCGAGATCCTCCGGGTTCATCTGCGCGTCCGGCACCCCGGACTCGAACCCGAGCTCCACCGCAGGGCAGCGCGCTGGCTGAGCGAGGCCGGACAACTGGCCGAGGCCCTCCCGCACGCTGCGGACGCGGGCGACTGGGAGCTGGCCGCCACCCGGTTCATCGACGAGCTGGCGATCGGGCGGCTGCTGACCGGACTCGACGCCGAGCGCCTCGACGAACTCTTCTCCCGGATGTCCCCGGACGCCTGCGGAGCGGCCGCGGACCTGGTGCGCGCCGCCCGGGAACTGGCCCGCCACGACCTCGACCGCGGCCTGGACCGGCTGCGCCGCGCCGAGGAGAACCTGCCCACCGACGAGGCACCCGGCTCCGCGGCCCTGCGGCTCAGCTGTGCCCTGCTGCGCGTCCTCGCCGCCAGGATGACCGGTTCGGCGGACCTCGCCGAGGCAGCCGCCGAGGACGTGGCGGCGGCGGAGCGTGCCCTCCCCGCCGAGCGCCTCGCCCAGCACCCGGAACTGCCCGCCCTCATGCTCACGGACCTGGGATCGGCCGAGCTGTGGGCGGGACGGTTCGACGCCGCGCAGTCCGCGCTGTCCGCCGCCGCGAGGGCGGAAGCCGGGCCGGAGACCGCGTTCCCGCGGCACGAGTGCCTCAGCAGGCTGGCCCTGATCGACTTCCTGCACGGTTGGCCGGGCCGCGCCGAGACACACGCCCGGGAGGCGGTCGCCGAGGCGGAGCGCTCAGGTCTGCCACCCGCCGCCCGGACCGGTGTCGCCCAGCTCGTGCTGGCCGCCGTCGCCATCGACCGTGACGACCTCGTCGCGGCACGCACCCACCTCGACCACGCCGCCTCCTCCGCCGTCCCGCGCGATCCCATCGTCACCGCCGGGCTGGCACTGCTGCGTTCCCGCCTTCTGCTCGCCCGGGGCCACCCGCGCGCGGCCCTGCGGCTCCTGGAGGAACTGGGGCAACCGCCCGCCGTCGTCGAGCCCTCGCCCTGGGTGAACGACCGAACGGCCCTGGGGATGTCCCACGCGTACCTGGCCGACGGCCGTCCGCAGGCCGCGCGGCAGGTACTCGAGGACGAAGGGGCCACCTCCCCGGAGAACGTGGTGGCCGCGGCTCGCGCCCGGCTGGCCACCGGCGAGGGCGAAGCGGCACTCGACCTGCTCACGGCGCTCCCCACCGGGCACGGCGAGGGGCCGGCCATCACGGTACGGGCACTGCTGGCGCGGGCGCAGACCGCCGACGCACTGGGCGACGGGCCCGAGGCCCAGCGCCTCGTCGCACGGGCCCTGTCCGTGGCCCGGCCGGAGCGTCTGCGACGGCCGTTCCTGGAGTCCGGCCCCTGGCTGCGAAGGCTGGCACGCCGTCGGCCGGACCTGGCGCAGGGGCACGACTGGCTGCCGGCCTCGCTGGTCGGGAACGCCCCGGCGGCGGGCGCGCCCGACTGCGGTCCCGCGCCGGTGACCGAGCCGCTCAGCGAGCGTGAGCAGGAGGTCCTGGAACGGCTGGCGCAGATGATGTCGACGGAGGAGATCGCCGCCGATCTGTATCTGTCGGTGAACACCGTCAAGACCCACCTGAAGAGCCTCTACCGCAAGCTCGCGGCCACCCGACGGGGCGAGGCGGTGCGCAGGGCCCGGGAGCTGCACCTTCTGTGAGGCGCGCTCACTCGGGCAGGCGCCGCATCTCCACCACGTGCAACCCCATGGATCGGCAGCGCGCCAGCAGGCCGTACAGCTGCGCCTCGTCGGTGACCTGGCCGAACAGCACGGTCTGGTGGGGCACGACGAAGCTCTCCAGTTCCGGGAACGCCTTGGTGAGCGTCTCCGACATCTGACCGTCGACGCGGATCTCGTAGTGCATGAGCACGCTTCCTTCGCGGTACCCCGGGTCCGCTCAGGCGGCGAGAACCTTGGCCTTCGCCGTCTCGTACTCCGCGTCGGTGATGTCGCCGTGGTCGTGCAGGCCGGCCAGTTTGGCCAGCTGGTCCGCCTTGGTCGGGCCCGTCGTGGGGGTACCGGCCGCCGCCTCCTGGACGTAGGCACGGAACGCCTGCTCCTGGGCCTGGGCCCGCTGCACGGCGCGCTCGCCCATGCCCCGGCCACGGGCGATCAGGTAGACGAGGATGCCCACGAAGGGCAGCACGCAGACGAACAGCGTCCAGCCCGCCTTGGCCCAGCCGCCCAGGCTGTCGTCCTGGAAGACGTCGAAGACGACCCTGAACAGCAGCATGAACCACATGACCCACAGGAAGAACCACAGCATCGTGAGAAACGCGTTGAGGAGGGGGTAATCGGACACGATGGCCTCCGGTCGCCGGCCCACCGCCCGGCGACCGGGACGGGGGAGTGGTCCTGACCACTCCACGATGCGGCCGGGCCGAGCCCCGGGGATCACCCGGTGCGGGTGGTGCGCGCAGCACGGGCGGTGGGTGTGCGGGGTGTGCCCCGACGGAGCGCGGGTGACTGCTCGGTGCGACTCCTCGGGTGCGATTCCTCAGGTGCGACTCCTCGGGTGCGACTCCTCAGGTGAGGATGAGCACGATGAAGATGACGCAGACCACGATGTTGACCAGCCAACTGTTCGCGTTCATCCAGTCCCGCACGCGCGGCATGGCCGCCTCCGCCCGTCGCCGGAACAGCAGGTAGGCGAGCAGCGGCAGCGCGGCGATCAGCACGGTCAGCGCGATGAAGGGCAGGGCCGCCGCGAAGCTCCCCCCGGTCTGCTCCAGATGGACGCCGACGGTCGCCATCACGATGAGGTCCGACGGCATCAGCAGGATGATCAGCAGGCCGACCCTGAAGGCGCGTCCCGGTGTCGCGGACATCAGTGTCCCCAGCCACGCGGGCGGCTCGATCGTCTCCCGCCCCACCCAGTTCTTGACCGCCGCGGCGGCGAGCAGGCCGACCAGCACGTACTGGATGATCAGCCCGAGGGAGCCGTCCTGGGAGGGGTCGCCCAGGTCGACCGCCGAACCGAGAAGGGCGGCCAGACCGCGCATGATCGCGACGCCCGCCGTCGTGGCGACGGCGACGCCGAGGAGGAACGCGAGCGAGACGCGCACCGCTTCGCGCACCGTCACGAGGACGACCGCGGACATGATCTGCGGCCCCACCATCATCGTGACGGCGAGCGGCAGGATTTTCAGGCTGTCCATGACCGTACCGCCGTTGTCAGCTCTCGTCCGGGCCTTCGTCCGGGCCTTCGTCCGGGCCTTCGACCGGCCGGCCGGTCGAAGGCCGCTCCGCGTCGAGCGTGGCCCTTCCGCTCGCGGCCAGCAACGCGAGCAGGGCCAGGACGGCGAGCAGGACGAGGACCAGGAGCACGACCGTGAGCACCGTGGGGTGGTTCCACAGCGCGAAGACCAGGGCTACGACCAGCAGTGCGGCCAGCGTCATCCACCGGCGGTGCGCCTGCGTCCAGGTTCCGGCCCGTCCGGTGTGGACATGGTGCGCGTACGCCCAGGTGGCCGTGGAGTCCGCGGTGCGCTCGGACGCGCCCCGGACCGCGACGGGCAACCGCCCCGGGCCGATCAGATAGACGCCGAGGGCGATCACGACGCCCAGCACGATCGCCGTGCGCAGGCTGACCCGGAGGAAGCGCAGCAGCGTGTCGAAGACGGCCGCGGCGGCGGCCTTCGACTGCACCTGTGACGGGAGGTGGTCCAGGTAGTAGCGGCGTGCCACGACCAGGCCGATGGCCACGACCAGACAGGCGAAGGCCGCCCCCAGCGCGGTACGGGCGAGGGCGCGCCGCCGGTTGTGGGCCAGCAGTACTCCGCCGGCCCCGATCAGGACGACCAGCACGGGGAGCCAGTCGCCGACCACGTCCAGCAGGTGTGCGCCTCTGCGGAGCTTGGCGAGCTCGTCGGAGTGGAAGAGCACCATCTGTTTGTTGACGTCGGGGATGTGGGCGGCAGGAGACAGCCCCGCGTCCACCAGCTCCTTCTTGACCCGCTCGACGGCGACGCCGATGTCGAGAGTCACCGTGCCGTCGCTGACGCCGACGGCTCCACGCCCCTTCCCGGTGAGCGCGTGCACGACGGCGTTGTGGGCGATCCGGTTGGAGTCCGTCCACACCGTCGCGAAGACACCGCTGTGCACCACACGGGTGGCGACCTTGGTCACCGCGTCGTCGACGGCGGAGTCGATCTGCGGGCCCAGGCTCCGCAGGGCGGCGGCGGCCCGTGGCGGCAGCCCCTGGGACTGCAGCCACGAGGCGATGTCCGCCGCGGCCCGGGGCCCGTCGACGCGCACGCCCACGGCCTCGGTGATCCGGTGGACCGCCGCGTCCTGGATCGCCGGCTCGGTGGCCAGCGGTGCGACCGTCGACACGTACCGGTCGGTGTCGAGCGCGATGTCGTGCACCCACACGGTCAGCAGCGCGACCGGTACCAGCAGGCAGGCCAGCACGGTCAGCACCGCCGAAGCCGTGCTCCGCGCGATCCACGCCGGGCCGTGCCCCCCGCCGCGCTCCGGCCGGGCACCGGCGGTGGCAACGCCCTCCCCCTCGCCCGGTGGCTCGGGGGAGCGGGAGTCGTGCGCGGCGCTCATGGGGCCTCCGGCTCCTCGGGGATCCGTTACCCCCATTCCTGCCGCGCGCCGGGCGCTCGGCACGCCGGGAGGGTCCGTACGGGCGAACCCGGCCCTGCCCGACGCGGGAGGGCGTGCTTCGCGCTACCGCGGAACCGTCTCCCTCGGGCTCACGCACAGGGCCCAGATGATGAACCCGTACAGCGCGATCAGGGTGAGTGACCACACGGGGTAGTACGGGATGGACAGGAAGTTGGTGATGATCAGCAGGGAGGCGATGGCCACCCCGAGGACCTTCGCCCAGGTGGCCGCCACGAACAGGCCGATGCTCACCGCCACGGCGAGCGCCCCGAGGACCAGGTGGACCCAGCCCCAGCCCGTCAGGTCGAACCTGAAGACGTAGTTGCGGGTGGAGAGGAAGACAGCGTCCTGGGCGATCGCCATGATGCCCCGGAAGACGTCGAGGACGCCGGAGATGAAGAGCATCACGGCGGCGAAGAGGGTCAGGCCGGTTGCGGCCGCCATGGCGCCGGCCGAGCGGCCGTGCGACGGAGCGGTGCTGACCATGACGGGACCTCCATTCGTGACGGCTGCTGCTCACAGCCACTCATCAGTGAGCCTCCGCCCCTCGGGCCCCGGGTTCCTCACCCGGGGAGGGTGAGGGCGCCGCCGGCCGTGCGCCGGTGTACTGGGAACGGCATTCCAGGGCCCGGGTTGCCGAGGACCCGGGACCGCCCCGGGATGTCAGGCCGCCGGATCGGTCCGGGCCGTGACCCGGCCGGACGCCACCGCCTCCACCAGTGCCCGGTGGTCGCGTTCGTTCTGGTCGGCGTAGGCGTGCGCGAACGTGGCCACGGCCCGGTCGAAGCGGTCGCCGCCGCCGAGATAGGCCGCGAGCGCGATCGGGTCGCCGGAACGGGCGTGGGCCCGGGCCAGTGAGGCGCCGCAGAGCCGGCCGAAGAGCGCGAGTTCCTCCGGGTCCATCGTCTCGGGGCGCGCGATTCCCTTCCAGTCCCGCAACTGGCGGACATAGAAGTCGCGCTGCCGGCCGTCGAAGCCGACGGCCCTCTCCCAGCCGAGGAAGACGTCGCTGGCCGCCTGCATGAGCCGCTGCCCGGCCACGACACGCCGGCCCTGATCCTCCTGCGGTTCCGCGTCGGCGTAGGGAGCCAGGACCGACTCGCCGGCCTCCTTGGCCTGGAGCAGCAGCGGGTCCTCCTGGTCCCTGCCCAGCAGCAGCACGATCCAGCACCGCGTACCGACGCTGCCGACCCCGACGACCTTGCGCGCCAGGTCGACCACGTGGAACCGCCCCAGCAGGTGCCGCCGCTCGGACGACAGCGTCCGCGCATAGTTTTCGATCAACCCGCGCAGGGTGTTTTCCAGCTCGTCCCGTTCCGCACCGGCGGACAGTTCGTCGAGCGGGGTGATCAGCGGCGGATCCGAGACGATCCGGGGCACGCCGTCGACCAGCCGGGTGAGCTTCCCCGCCGCCTGTAGACCTGTTCGCCCGTATGCCTGGGCCGACGCCCGGGAAACCCGCCGACGGACGTTCTTGTCCAGCGGCTGGGCCAGCAGCGCCCCGAACTGACTGGCGTCGTCCCGTGCGTACCAGATGTCGAGCGTCCGCATCCCCGCGAACGCGCGCATCCGCTCGCGGTAGGCCCGCACGCTGCCACGCACGATCGCGGCGCACTCCTGTGGCGTGAACGAGTTGGCGCGGCCGGCGATCACCAGGCTCGTGGCGAGGCGCTTGACATCCCACTCGAACGGGCCCGGCAGTGTCTCGTCGAAGTCGTTGATGTCGAAGATCAGATGCCGCTCGGGTGAGGCGAGGAGCCGGAAGTTCAGCAGGTGCGCGTCACCGCACAGCTGGACGGTGAGGCCGGTGTGCGGGGCGGCGCCGAGGTCGCAGGCCATGACGGCGGCGGCACCCCGGTAGAACCGGAAGGGCGATTCGAGCATCCGCCCGTACCGGACCGGCACCAGCTCCGGTACGCGGGCGGCGGACTGCCGCTCGATGATGTCGACGGGGTCCGGCCGCTTCCCGTCCGGCACGAAGGCGGCATGGGCGGAACGTGGTACGCGGGCACGGACCGCCCTGCCGCGCGCCGCACGTTCGGTGGGCGGCAGAGAGGTGTCGTCGAGGGTAGGCATGACCGGACCTCCTTACCCGCATGGTCACCGCTTCGGGCCCGCGCGGAATCACCTGAGGCAGGTGAAGCGGTCGACCACGACGGCGCCCGCCGCCGGTCACGGCGCTTCTGCCGGCGCCGCCACCGAGCCGACCGCCGACGGCCGGGCCGCCAGGCCTGGACATCGTCTGGCGGACCCGGCGGACCGGCGGACCCGGCGGACCCGGCGGACCCGGCGGACCCGGCGGACCAAGAGGACCCGGCGGGCCCTGGACGAAGGACGGCCACGCCCGTGTGCGTCTGGAAGACGGTGACGGCGTGCTCGTGATCGATCCGGGCACCCTGTCCGAGGCGGAAGCGCCGGCCGGTGCCACCGCCGTACTCATCACCCGCGAAGACGCCGACGGCTAATTGACGAGCAGGCCGTCAGGAAGCTGCGGCGGCGTGCCGTCGTGCCAGTCCAACACCCGTCCGAACCGGACGAGTTCGCCGTACGTCGCCGGGTCCACCCGCTCGGTGAGCAGCAGGTCGAGTACGGCGGTCGCCGCCTGCGCCGGTGTCTGGGCCCCGCTGAAGTCGGTGAACCACGGCCGGGAGAGGGCCGTGTCGATCAGCCCGGGGCAGACGCAGGCGATCAGCCGGTCCGCCGGCAGGTCGGTGTCCCGGCGCTCGGCCGCCACCGCACGGACGGCTGCCACCTGGGCGACCTTGGACGGCACGTTGATCCAGCGCGGCCAGCCCAGTTCCTCGGCCGTACCCGTGTGCAGGGCCGTGCGCCACGACTCGACCGCCTTCTCCACCTCGTCGAGCGAGGCACCGTCGAACAGGGGTTGCAGCCGCGGATCGAGATGCCCGAGGGTGCCCAGGGAGCTGGCGACGACCAGCAGCCGCCCTCCCGCGCGCAGCACCGGCGCGAACGAGCGCAGTACGGCGAGCGCGCCGCCGTTGGCGACATCGATGAAGTCGTCCGCCTGTGCCGACTGCGACCGGTCGGGCGTGAGCATGGCGCTCGCGTTGGACACCACGAAGTCCACCCCGCCGTACTGGTCGTGGAGTTCGGCCGCCAGCCGGGCCACGGCGTCGGCATCGGTGACGTCGAGCACCCGGCCCGCCACCCGGCTCCGGGTGGCGGGGTCCGCGGCGACGTGCGCGACGGCGCCCGCGACCCGCTCGGCGTTGCGGCCGGTGAGCAGGACCAGGTCGTCGGGGCCGAGACGGGCGGCGAGCCCCTCGACGAGGCCGCGGCCCAGTCCTTGGTTGGCGCCGGTGACGAGAGCGATGCGTGCAGAAGTCATGTCTCCACGCTAGGAACGGTCCGAGCATGAGTCCAACGAAAGTCGCGCACATCTGGTATGCGTAAAACTCATGGACTTCACCGATGTCTCGCTGGTCGAGTTGCGCGTGTTCCGCGAGGTCGCCGAGCGCGGCACGCTGACCGCGGCGGCCACGGCCCTCGGCTACACCCAGTCCGCCGTGTCCCGGCAGATCGCCTCCCTCGAACGGGCCGCGCAGGCGCCGCTGTTGGAACGCCGCAGGGACGGAGTACGGCTGACCGCCGCCGGCCATGTCGTCCTGCGGCGCGCGGCGACCGTGCTCGACGAGATCGACGCCACCGCACGCGAACTCGCCGGGCTGCCCGCCGAGGGCGGCACCGTGCGGCTGGGCTGGTTCGCCAGCGCGGGCGCCGTTCTGCTGCCCCGGGCGATCGCCGCGCTGCGCCGCACCCACCCGGCCATCACGGTCGCCACCCGCGAGGGCAGCACCCCCGCACTCGTACGGGCCCTGCGCGCCGGCACGCTGGACCTCGCACTGTTGGCCATGGAACCGCCGTACCGCCCCTTCGACACGGAGTCCCCCTCGCTCGCCGTGCAGACGCTGACCGAACGCAGCCTGCTGCTCGCGGTGCCCACCACCCACCCCTTCGCCCGCGCCGACTCGGTCGACGTCGCCGACCTGCGCGGCCAGCGCTGGATCGCGGCTCCCTCGTCCGGCAAGGAGAAACTGCTCGGCGTGTGGCCGGGCCTGGACGAGCGGCCTCAGATCGCGCACACGGCCCGCGACTGGCTGGCCAAGCTGCACCTCGTCGCGGCCGGCTGCGGTCTGACCACGATCCCGTCCGCGCTCGCCGCCGCGGCACCTCCGGGCGTACGGCTCGTGTCCGTGCGCGGCGGCCCCCAGGAACTGCGCCGCCTGGTCCTGGCCCGCCTCCCGCACCCCCTGCCGGAACCGGCGGCCCGCCTGGCAGAGGCACTGCACGCGGCGGCGACCGACGCCGGCGCCGTACCGTAGCCCGTGTTCCCCGGCGGCCCCGCCGACGCCAGGGTGAGGCTGCCTCAGGAGTGTGCGGTAGGGTTTACCTGCGTGATCACGCGGAACGCCGCGGGAGACGCATCGGGACGTGGCGCAGCTTGGTAGCGCACTTGACTGGGGGTCAAGGGGTCGCAGGTTCAAATCCTGTCGTCCCGACGGTGAACACGCAGGTCAGAGGGGTCCTACGGGCCCCTCTTGATCGTTTCTGGGACTGGCGTCTCACCATTTCTCACAGAGGTCAGCCGAGCAGTTCCGCCGGCTTCTCCGAATCCGCTTCACGACTGCGGATCGGGGTGCTCGGCGCCCGGCGTACGGCTGCCGATGCGGTTGATTACGGCTCTGCGCTGCTGAAGAAGCACGGCAGGGTGGCGGCGTACCGTGACAGCGTGGCAAACGAAGACCTGGGACGGACCCTGGGTCGGGTGCGCCGTCTGGCGCACCCGCAAGATGCCTTGGCGTTGGCCAAAGGGATGCGACTGAGCAAGGACACCCCTCCGTCGTGGCGGACGTGGCTGCTGCTGGACGTGGCACGGGCCCACACGGACATCGGGGATGCTGCCGGGGCCGTAAAGACTCTGGAGTCCCTGCGCCGGGTGGCGCCGACGTGGATACAGCACCACACGTTGGCCGTGGCCATCGTGCGCGACCTGTGGGCGCTCCCCAATCATCCGCCGGGACTCCGACCGTTGATGGGCAAGACTGACCTTCAGCCCGTCGTCGGTCCGCATTGAACGCGTCCGGCTCGCAGTCCAGTACGGGTGCCGAGTGCTTCCGTCGCTGTTCGAGCTGGCGGATCACATCGACGGACACGCCTGAGCGCTCGGCCAGCTCTTCTTGCGTCACTCGACCGGGAACTCGAACGGCTGTAGGTAGCGGCAGGGCCGGCCCACGAGGTCGCTGGGGACCACACGGCCGCCGAAGGTCGCACCGACCGGTCAACCGGCCGACGCCCCTGCGGACAGGCTCCGCGCGCCCGGCAGTGTGGCGCAGTCGCGCGGTCTTCAACTCCGGTCCGTGCAGTGCGGGTTCCATGTTCCGTGTCGCTGTGTTCGGCGAGCGAAGCCGCATATCTCGGAGAGCTCGAACGCCGGTGATGATCACCGTACGATGATCGCTCCATGACAACCAGCCCCGGAGGTCGACCCATGTCGGAGATGTCCCGTCGTACGGTGCTGCGCGCCGCCGGAGCCGGAGCCGTCGTCATCGCGGGAGTCCAGTGGACGGCGGCCGGGGTCGCGGAGGCGCGGCCTCTTACCGCTCACCGGACCGGCGACAACCCCGTGGTGCGGGAGAACCGGGCCCCGGGCTCCGATGCGTGGGGCGTCGGTCACGGTGAGAGCCGCGGGGTGGATCCGAAGCGGCCCGAGATCCAGGGGTACGCGGCGGCGGCCTCCGTCGCCCCCGGCGAGACCCTCGGACTGCACCTCTCCTCCCGCACGGCCCGTAGCTGCACGGTGGAGATCTACCGTCTCGGCCACTACGACGGCGTGCGCGCCCGCCACCTGCTCACCGCCACCGACGTCCCGGTCGGCCGGGCGTGGAGGGTGACGGTCCCCGACACCTGGGTGTCCGGCATCTTCCTCGCCGTCCTCACCACCGGCGACGGCCACCGGGCCTACGCCCCCTTCGTCGTCCGTGAGCCGGCCCGCCCCTCCGACCTCCTGGTGGTCGTGTCGCTGAGCACGGCCCACGGCCCGTATGCCGGCCTCGGTATGCCCGAGGGCTTCGGCACGGACACGAGCGCGTCCCGGTGGCTGGAGGAGGCCGGCTACGACGTCACGTACGCGACCGAACAGGACCTGCACGAGGGGCGAGTCGACCCCGCCCGGTACACCGCGGTCGTCCTTCCGGGTGCCGCCGGGGACACCCGCTGGTCGCGGAAGACCCGCGCCGTGGTGGACCGCGCGCCCGAACGCGCGGTCCTGCCCCGGCCGTTCGCGCTGAGCGAGCCCGGCCGCGCCGACGACGAGGTACGGCGGGCAGCGGCCGAGCGGCTCGACCGCATCCTGGCGGCCCCGGTCAGCACACCCAGAAGCTGACGTCCCCGCCGATCCAGCCGACCAGGGTCCGCTCGTCCCAGACGCTCACCTTGCCGTCGGTCGTGACCTCGAACCGCACGGCCATCGTGTCCGCCGTGACGGCCGCCCCGCTCACCACACCGAGCAGGCGCTGCGTCCGGTCGGGCCGGGCCCGCAGAGGCAGCTGGAAGAGCGTCTCGCCCTGCGCCCAGGCGGTGCCGTCCACCTTGGACAGCGAGAAGTGCAGGAAGACCTGGTCGCCGGCGAGCCGGTACTGGGGGATGTAGTTGTCGCTGTTCGGCTTGTAGAGCGTGGTGCTGTACGGGATCGGCACCCACGGGTTCGTGCCGGGGTGCGGGAAGCGCGCGAGGTTGAGCTGCCGCACCCCCGCGTCGGTCCGTGCGGGGATGCCGAAGGCCACGGTCGCGGCCGGGTCGTCCGGGCTGTTCTGGAAGACGCATATGCCCTCGGCCTCCCGGTAGGGCAGGCCGGCGAAGGCGGTGATGTGCTGCGACTGGAGCACCGTCCCGGAGGCCCAGTCCATGCACGTCACCGTCACGTTGTCCTGGTTCTGGTCGCCGTACAGGTGGTACACGTAGTCGCCCAGACTCGTGTACCCCTGGAGGGTCTTGCCGGAGGCGCCGTACGACATCGTCTGCAGCCGAGTGAACGTTCCGGCAGCGGCGGCGGCCAGGTCGTAGCGGTCGATGCCGCCGGTCGCCTGAGGGGAGGCGACATCGTTCGACTGCCAGCGGAAGATCAGCTGCCGCCGGGTCGGGTCGATCGTCGCCGACACCCGGTACACCCCCGTGCGCGGGGTGCGGACCACGGACGCGTCAGAGGCGTCGGCAGTGCCGTTCGCCACGTACGGGATCCGGGCGACGGCCGTGGCCCAGCCACCGCTCGGCACGGCGTCGGTCCAGAGGTAGATCCCGGTGGCGTCGCGCTCCACCCCCAGGTTCGCCCCGTGTCCGGCCCGGCCGATGGACATCTTGTCCACCAGGGCCCCATCGGCGGTGAGCCGCGAGACGGTGACGCGGTACAGGTCCTCCGGCGTGCTGTCGGGCTGGCACACGTACCAGTACTGGTCCACGGACTCCCAGTACACCGACTGCGCGACGCTGGCGGCGGAGGCGAGGGTGGCGCCCGCGAGGAGAGGGGGTGTGACGGCGGCGAGCTTGATCAAGTGACAACTCCTCAGGAGTAACGGAAAGTTCGAGACTAAGGGCTGCCCAGTGAGCGGACTTCAGTGGGTGCGACAGGACAGTGAACCGCGCGGCAGTGTGTGGGGTGCGCCGTCGGCCGAGAAAAACGCTTGGACTCCGCGGGCGGCATCGCGGGAGACTGCGTCGTGACGGAATGCGTTTACACGACAACACAGGGTCGCGATGGGATCGCCTGAATCACGCAAGGCCTTGCCGCGCAGGGGCTCGGTGCTCCTCGCACTTCGTTACTACGGACGGGAGCTGGCCCGGCTCCGGCGCCTGACGGTGCCCGCGATGCTGCTGCCGGCGCTGGGCAACATCGGCATCAACTACCTCGCACCGCTGATCGTCGCGAAGCTCGTCGGCCGCGTCGCCGGCGACACTGGTGTCACCGTCGACTCGACGCTGCCCTACGTCCTCGGCTTCGCCGGCGTCCTGCTGCTCGCGGAGGCGGTGTGGCGCATCGGCCTGCACTGCATGAACCGGCTCGACGCCCTCGGCATCGAGCAGTTGTACGTGATCGGCATGGACGAACTGTTCGCCAAGGACGCCGCGTTCTTCCACGACAACTTCGCCGGATCGCTGACCAAGCGGGTCCTGAGCTTCGCCTCCCGCTTTGAGGAGTTCGTCGACACGCTGACGTTCCAGGTCGTGGGCAGCTTCGTACCGCTGTTGTTCGGTTCGGTGGTGCTGTGGCGTTACGAACCGCTGCTCGTGGTCGGGCTGTTGGTGATGATCGCGCTGACGGCGCTGTGCGTGGTGCCCCTGATCCGTCGCCGCCAGGCGCTCGTCGACCAGCGCGAGGAGGCCATCGCGCGGGTGTCGGGCCACGTGGCCGACAGCCTGATGAACATGGACACGGTCCGGGCCTTCGCCGCCGAGGAACGCGAGGCCGCCGAGCACCGCTCCCGCGTCGCGGAGTCGCGGCGGCTCATGCTGCGTTCATGGGACTACGGCAACCTGCGCATCGACACACTCGTCGCGCCGATGTCCGTGCTGACCAACGCGCTGGGCCTGCTGCTCGCGGTCGCGCTCGGCGGGGGCAGCCACGGGGTGGAGGCGATCGTGGTCGCCTTCACCTACTACAGCAACGCCACACGGATCATGTTCGAGTTCAACCAGATCTACCGCCGTCTGGAGAGCTCGATGACGGAGGCGGCGCAGTTCACCGAACTGCTGCTGACGCCCCCGACCGTGCTCGACCCGACGCCGGCGGAACCGCTGCTGCCCGGGGCCGCCGACGTCCGCTTCGACCGGGTGACCTTCGCCCACGCGGGCGCGGAGCCGCTCTTCGAGGGCCTCGACCTGACCGTGCCCAGCGGGGCGAAGATCGGTCTCGTCGGCCGGTCCGGCGGCGGCAAGACCACGCTCAGCCGGCTGCTGCTGCGGATGACGGACATCGACGCCGGCCGGATCCTGATCGGGGGTCAGGACATCAGCAGACTGCGCCAGGCCGACCTGCGCAGCCTGATCGCCTACGTGCCGCAGGACCCGGCGATGTTCCACCGCACGCTGCGGGAGAACATCGCGTTCGCCCGGCCGGGCGCCACCGACGCCGAGATCCGCCGTGCGGCGGAGGCGGCGCACGTCACGGAGTTCGCCGACGCACTGCCGGAGGGCTTCGACACCATGGTGGGCGAGCGCGGTGTCAAGCTGTCCGGCGGACAGCGCCAGCGGGTCGCGCTCGCCAGGGCGATCCTGCGCGACGCGCCGATCCTGCTCCTCGACGAGGCGACCAGCGCCCTGGACTCCGAGAGCGAGATCCTCGTCCAGGAGGCGCTGTGGCAGCTCATGGAAGGGCGGACGGCGCTTGTGGTGGCGCACCGGCTGAGCACGGTCGCCGGCATGGACCGGCTCGTCGTCCTCGACCGCGGACGCATCGTCGAGCAGGGCACGCACCAGGAGCTGCTCGCGTCGGACGGCGCCTACGCGAAGCTGTGGCAGCACCAGTCGGGCGGCTTCCTGGACGACAGGCCCGCGCGCGCCGACCTCCCACACTGAACGGAAGAGGTCTTGTGGCCCCGGGTTGACCACCCGGGCGCGCCCCTTCGGTCCACTCGCCGAGGGCGTACGCGCATGCACGGCGACCGTTCGTCACAGCCACCCGCGGCGAGCCGCATGCCAGGCGAGTTGCATCCGGGTCGCCGCGCCGGCGAGTTCCATCATGTGCTGGACACGGCGCTGCACCGTGCGACGGCTCAAGCCCATCTGGGTGGCGATCGCCTTGTCGGCCACGCCCGCCACCAGCAGGGCCAGCAGCCGCCGGTCGGTGGCCGACAGCGGGTCCGGTCCTGCGGCCCCGTCCGTGCCGGAGACCGCACCGGCCTCGTCGTCGTTCAGCGGGACGGCGTCCTCCCAGTAGCGTTCGAAGAGGGCGACCAGGGCGGCCAGCAGGTTGCTGTCGCGCACCAGTGCGGTGGTGGGCTCGTCCGGGCTGCCGTTCGGTCCGCCCGGCACCAGCGGGAAGATGGCGATCGACCGGTCCGCGATCGCGAGGCGCAGCGGCAGCTCGGGTACCGCGCGGGCCATCTCCCCGGCGCGTATGCCCGCCACCACGTTGTCCATGGCGCCCTCGTCGTCGAAGAACGCCTTCTCGTACAGGACCCGGTAGCGCACCCCGCGCGCCAGGGCCTCGAACTCCGCCGTGTTGCTGCCGGACGGCATGGCCACGTACTGGGCCTTGCAGAACCAGAGCATCTCGTCGTGCACGCTCGCCTGGATCTGGCGCAGATGCTGGCGCAGCGCCTCGGCGCCGGAGATGACCTCGATCAGCTGGCCCGCGTCCTGCCGGCGCATGGTGTCCCGGTAGGCCTCCAGCAGACTGGTGGCCTCGGCCCTGGCGAGGTCCAGCGCGTCGGCGCTGCGCTTCAGCCGTGGCAGGAGCGCCACATCGGGGGGAGTGGCCCGGAAGTACCGAGGTGTTCCGTCGGTGTGGCTGGCCATGCCCAGGGAGGTCAGCGCATTCAGGACGCGGGCGGCCTCCGCCCCGTCCAGTCCGGTCCGCCGGGCGACGTCGTCGGCACAGACCCGCCCCGACGTCACGAGCAGTCGGTATACGGACTCCTCGACATCCGAGACCCCAGCAGCCTCCAGCGCCACGGCGCCCTCCCCGAGACCGGCGGCTTCAATGTTGAATACCGTACTGCATGGGGTGGACGGACGATGCGGTGGCGGGCAGGCGGTCATGCCGCGCACCCACCACCGCATTCTCTCGGTCCCGGCTATCCGTGCTGCAGATAGGCGCGCTTCACGGTCTGCCGTACGGTGTTGCCGGCGGCGTCCCGCGCCGTGACCCGCAGGGTCACATACGCGTCACCGTGCACCCGGGACGGCTTCTTGAGGACGGCCCGGAACGCGTTGTGGCCGCGATCGCTCACCCGGGCCCCGGTCCAGCTGCGGCCGTCGTCGTACGAGGCCTCGACCTGTACCCTCACACCGCGCGGCGTGGACAGACCGTCCTGGGCGCGGACCGTCAGGCCGATGGAGTGGGCCCGGCCTGCGCCGACGGCGTTGTGCGCGTCGACCGGTACGTCGTAGTCGAGCTGGAGCAGCGGCAGCGCGGTCGCCTTGGTGGTCGTCGTCGAACGGAACGTCCAGGACGTGTCCGTGGCGATCCCGTACTTCCAGACGTTCGAGACGCGAGACGTCGTCAGGTCGAGCCGGTAGTCGGCCGCGCCGGCGGGCACCTCGAAGTCGGTCCAGGCTCCGTCCGCCTCGGCGGCCTTCGTCCCGTTGCGGTACAGCACGGCGGATGCCGAGTCGCCCGGCTGAGCCGCGCTCAAGCCGCTGATACCACCGCCGCCGCCCGCGAGCAGCCGCGACCAGTGGCCTGCCGCGGAGTCGGTGAACTCGGGGATCCGCAGCTCCAGTACGTTGCCGTGGCGCACGGACGGGGTCGTGGTGCCGCGCGGGATCGACGGCCTCACGACGGCGCCCTGCCAGGTCTCGTTCGTGCGCTGACCCGCCCGGTAGGTACGCGGCGTGTCACGCATGCCGAGGGAGAGCGGCAAGTCGACGTCGTACGCCGTCGTGTGGTGCACCAGGTGCTGCCAGGTGGTGTCACCGGAGCTGACGTACTCGGTGCGCTCGAAGCCGGTCGGTACGGACCGGGTGTACTGCAACCAGGCGGTGTTCTGGTACGGACGCCAGCCGAAGCGCTGCTCGGCGGCCCACCCGTTGCCGCCGTTGTCCGCGTACTCGCTGCGGACGACCGCGCTGTTGCGCTCGGACACGGTGTACACGACCTGCTGCGGAATCCGCTGCGAGGAGACCTGCATGACGTCGTACAGGTAGGGGCTGCGCGGAGTGCCTGTGATCGTCACTGTCGTGGCGCCGCGGCCGATGCGTGCCAGCAGGTCGGCACCCGCGTGTGCGCCGATCCGTACCGTCGGTACGGCCCACCGGTCGCCGTCCGGATTCCAGCGCGTCCACGCGTTGTCGTCGAAGTGGACCAGCATGACGGCGCGGACGCCGGCCGCGGCCGCCCGCTCGATGAGATCCTCCTCGTACACGCCCGTGTCGTTGGTGAGGACCGCGAGCTTGCCACGGGCGCGGCCGAAGGCGGGTGCGGCGGCGTCACCCGCGTCGACGGCGGTCAGACGTGCGCCGCGATCGCCGAAGAGGGGCGAGGCGGGCATGTAGTAGGCGCCCAGATCCGCTCCGGTGCCCTGCACCGTCGCCTTGAGCTGCGGCGCGACGAGCTGCCAGCGTGAGGCGAACTCGAAGGTGCCCTCGGTGACGTTGGTGGTGGGGCTGATGTACAGCCGCTTGGCGATGTCGAAGTACATCGTGCCCGCGGTCAGGCTGTGCCCGTCGAGCTTCCGGTACGTCTGGTAGCTGAGAATGCCGCGCTGTTCGGCGGGCTTGGGCGTGCGGATCTGCACCGGGACCGTCTTACGGGCGTCCAGGGTGACGGTCATGTCCTTGGTGACCTTGACCTCCGGCAGGACGACTTGGCGCAGTTCCTGTCCGTCGCTCGCGTTGTCCACCGATCCGTAGTCCACCTGGTAGGTGCCCTCCTCGACTTCGGTGACGGCCTGGTTGGGGTCGGGGTAGCCCACGAAGCCGTCGGCACCCCAGATGGTCGGCAGCGCCTGGACGCGCTTGCCGTCCTTGTCGTACGTCTTGAGGGTGATCGTGCGCGTGGGGCTGTGCACGACCAGGCTCAGCGTGGTGTGCACCGATACCTTGCCGTCGGCGGACGCGGCCGTCACGTAGCCGTAGTACTTGCCCTTCTGGACGCGGGACGGATCGACCGTCAGCGGGACCTCGGCCGTGGCGCCCGCCGGGACGCTGACGGAGCCGACGCCGAGCCGCAGCGTGCCGTCGGCGGGTGCCCTTCCGCCCGACGTGGTCAGCTTGGCGGTGAGCGCGAGCGTGACGTCCGTGTCGGAGGTGTTCGTGTACCGCAGCTTGGTCGTACGGGGGCTTCCGGCTCCCGTCTGCAACGGTCCGAGGGTGACGGTGCCGGTCGCGGTGACCGGGCCGAGGGCCGCCCTGGCCACGTCGATACGGCCGCCGCCCTGCTCGGTGACCTCCTGACCGGCGATCGTACGGGCCGTGCTGATCAGCGCGTCCTTCAACTGCGCGCCGGTCCAGTCGGGATGGCGCTGGGCGAGCAGCGCGGCGGCTCCCGCCACGTGCGGGGTCGCCATCGACGTACCCGAGGCCGCCACGTAGTTGTCGTCCACCACGGTGCCCATCGCGGTCCCCGCCGCGCGGGCCGCCACGATACCGACACCGGGCGCCGTCACATCGGGCTTGACAGCATTGTCGCCGACTCGCGGGCCACGGCTGGAGAAGGAGGCGAGGCTGTCGTCCCGGTCCACCGCACCCACCGTGAGCGCGGCGTCCGCCGCGCCCGGGGAGCCGACGGTCCCCGGACCCTGCTCACCGGTGTTGCCCGCGGCCACGACGAACAGGGCGCCGGTGCGCTCGCTGAGTTCGTTCAGCGCCAGGCTCATCGGGTCCGTGCCGTCCGTGGCGCCGTCCGCCCCCAGGCTCATGTTGACGACCTTGGCGCCCTGGGCCGTCGCCCACTCCATGCCGGCGATCACCTGGGACTCGCTGCCGAAGCCGTCGTCCCCGAGGACCTTGCCGACCAGCAGCTGGGCGGCGGGGGCGACTCCCTTGCGGCTGCCGCCGGACGCTGCCCCGGTGCCGCCGACGGTGGCCGCGACGTGCGTGCCGTGACCGAACTTGTCCCCGGTACCGGAGCTGCCGGAGAAGTCCTTGGCCTCGGAGATCCGCCCGGCCAGGTCGGGGTGGGTCTGGTCGACCCCGGTGTCCAGCACCGCGACCTTGACGCCTTCGCCCCGGTAGCCGGCCTGCCACACGTCCGGCGCGCCGATCTGCGCGGTGCTGCGGTCCAGGGCCGCGTCCACCCGGCCGTCCAGCCAGACACGGGGTGTGCCGGACAGCTCCGTGGCGTTCATCTGTCCGTCGGCGGGCGTCAGTTCCTTCCAGAACCGGCCGAGGTCGTCCCCGGCCACCTGCAGGGACCGCGCGCCGATGCTGTCGAGTCTGCGGACGGGGGAGCCGTACTCGGCGAGAGCGGTGAGGTCCCGCACGGCGGACGCCGTCACTCCCTTGTCCTGCCCCACGATGAGCGGCAGCGCGTCCGTGTGGGCCTCGTCGTAGCGCTGGGCGACGAGCGCCGTCACATCGAACAGCTGACGGTCCAGCCGGCCGGCCGAGACCAGGTCGCCCGCGTCGGAGGGAAGGACCGTCAGATGCCCGTCCTGTTCGAAGGTGCGGAAGACGATGTGCTGTCGTCCCGCTCCGGGTCGAACCGAGGCGATCTGCCGTCCGTCCGTGCCCGTGGTGACGGTCACCCGGTCACCGGTGATCAGACGCACAGTGGCGCCCTGCGTCCGCGCGGGCGCGTCTGCCGCGGCCGCCGCGCTGCCGGTTCGGGCGGACACCGGCGCCACGGCACCGGCAGTCAGCGCCAGTCCCGCCGATATCGCCGCCACCAGGCGGATCCGTCTCATCAGTCCCGTGCCTTCCCTTGTACGCGGTGAGATGTTCATGCGCTGGAAAGAATCCGGTGGCGGCGAAGCGCATGTCACTCGATTCCGGTGGCACAGGTGGGACATGTCCCAAGGGCGACACGGGACCTGGAGGGTCTCGTGAAAACGACTGGTGGCGCGGCGAACGTTCCGTTGTCCGCCCGGTGGTCGGCAACGGGGACATGTCTCCCAGCGGGACGCCCCTGGCGGAAAGTCGGTGACTGGGCGTCAAGTGGAGCTGGAACGAGTCCCGTTACCGGGCAGGGTAGGCTCAGGAGTCGAGGTCGTCGGCGAAGTGCCGGAAACCGTGCCGGTCCTGGTGCAGATGCCACAGGGTGTCCGCGAGCACGGCGGGATCCTTCCTGGGGTGCCCTGGGACGATCGCTCCGGGAATGATCAGCTGTGCCACGTGAATGCCCTCGTCGGCGAGCGTCTCGTGCAGCAGTCGTCCGTAGGCGCTCTCGGCGGCGAAGGCGATCGAGGTGCCCGCGCGCTCGGGATGGGGCACCGCGGCGGAGCCGCCGTTGACGAAGAGGATGGTGCCGCGCCGCAGAGCGCGCATGCCGGGGAGCACCTGCCGTACGGCGGTGACGGGACCGTAGACCGAGAACTCGATCGGACCCGAGAGGTCCGCCGGCGTTGTCTCCAGAACCGGCCGCATGAACTCCCCGTGCGGGACCGGGCTGTACTGCAGGACCTCGATCGGGCCGAGCGTCGCGGTCGCCGCGTCGAGGGCCGTAGTGAGCGCCTTCGGGTCGCGCACGTCGGCGGCGAAACCTCGCGCGGTCACGCCCTCGCCGGACAGTTCGGTGGCGAGGGCGTCGAGCCGGTCCTGGTCGCGGGCGATGAGGGCGACGTCGTGGCCTTCCCGGCCGAACCGCCGCGCGACGGCGACACCGAGGCCGGGACCGGCTCCGACGATGGCGATGGTGGTCATGATCTCTCCGAGTTCTTGAACGCCTCATGGGGGCGCGCCACGCCGGGCAGGCCCTCGCCGTAATGGGCGCGGTCGAGGCCAGGACCCTGGTGCCGGACCGCGAGCCGCGCGGCAAGGAAATCACGGTCAACGCCGTGGCGCCCGGCCCCACCGCGACGCCCTGTTCCGCCACCGGCCACCGGACCGCGGTCCACGAGCGCGACGTCCAGGCCGGACCGGGCGCCGTACCGGGTGCAGGCCGCACCCACCATGCCGGCTCCGACGACCACGACATCGCAGGTCAGTCGCCGGCTCGCGTCAGTACCAAGTCACATGGCTCTCCTCAACGCACCCCCCAGGCCGCCTCGGCCTCGGAAAGCCGGCCAACTTTGACGGCCGAAGCGGTCGACCTCACGAGCCTCGACTGCGGCCCTTGACTTGAAGTGCCCTTCAAGTTGAAGACTCCGGTTCGAGCCCGTACCCGCGGGCCCGAACGGGAGGGACCGTCATGAAGTACCGCACGATCGGCACCGATCCGAAGACCCGGCGCGAGGTGAGCGTACTCGCGCTCGGCGCCATGCTGTTCGGCTCCCGGACGGACGAGAAAACCTCCTTCGCCGTGCTCGACCGCTATGTCGAGGCCGGTGGGAACTTCATCGACACGTCCGACAACTACGCCTTCTGGGTCGACGGAAGCCAGGGCGGACAGAGCGAGGAACTGCTCGGCCGGTGGCGCCGCAGCCGCGGCGTCGGCGACGAGATCGTCATCGCCACCAAGCTCGGCGCCCGCCCCCTGGCCCCCGGCACGAGCTACGTCGACAACCCGGAGGGCCTGTCGCCGAAGGTGATCCGCGAGTCGGCCGAGCGCAGCCGGGAGCGGCTCGGCGTGGACCGGCTCGACCTGCTGTACGCGCACATCGAGGACCGTACGGTTCCGCTGCGCGAGACCGTCGAGGGGTTCGCCGAGCTGGTGGCGGAGGGCACGGTCGGCGTGCTCGGCGTGAGCAACCACGCCGTCTGGCGGGTGGAACGCGCTCGCGCCCTTGCCGCATCGGCCGGACTGCCGGGCTACGAGGTGCTGCAGTACCAGCACAGCCATCTGCGCCCCCGCACCGACATACCCGGCGACCTCTTCCATGACGGCTCCCTCGGTACCACCACCGCCGAACTGCTGAGCTATCTGCGCGCCGAGCCCGCCCTGACCCTGGTCGCCTACTCACCCCTGTTGACCGGTGCGTACGTACGCCAGGACAAGCCCCTGCCCCCGGACTACGACCACCCGGGCACCCCGGCCCGGCTGGCGGTGCTGCGGGAGGTCGCGCGGGAGACGGGGGCGAGTGTCAACCAGGTGGTGCTGGCCTGGCAGATCGGCGGGGACCTGCCGGTGATCCCGCTGGCCGGGGCGTCGTCCGTGGCGCAGCTGGAGGAGAACCTGGCGGCGGTGGTACTGGAGCTCACGGAGGATCAGAGGGCGCGGTTGGACGCGGCGCACTGAGACACCCAGGAGGCGACGGAACCGGCGACCGGCTCCGTGCGCCTCCTGGGCCGTTTTACGTCAGGGCAGGCAACCGACGTGCGCAAGGGCCTGCTTGAGCAGGACGCCCTGCCCGCCCGGCATCTCGTTCTGGACCACGGCCGACGAGGCCTCCTGCGGGCTGAACCATTCGAGGTCGAGCGCGTCCTGGCGGGGGGCGCAGTCGCCGGACACGGGAACGATGTAGGCAAGGGACACCGCGTGCTGGCGGGGATCGTGGAACGGCGTGATCCCTTGGGTGGGGAAGTACTCGGCGATGGTGAAGGGCTGCAGGGAGGGCGGGACGCGGGGGAGCGCCACGGGACCGAGGTCCTTCTCCAGATGGCGTAGCAGTGCGTCGCGGACCCGTTCATGGTGCAGGACCCGCCCGGAGACGAGAGTGCGGCTGACGGTTCCGTCAGGTCCGATGCGCAACAGCAGCCCGATGCTGGTGACTTCACCGCTTTCGTCGACGCGCACAGGAACGGCTTCCACATACAGGATCGGCATGCGGGCACGCGCCAGCTCGAGATCGTCGGGACTCAGCCAGCCGGGCGAGGTTTCGGTCGTGTCAGGCATTTCCCGATCGTACGGTCAACACCCCGCGCTGTGTGCGTGTCACTCCAGGTCAGACGCAAGTCACACTCTTCAGGTCGATCGCGTGGGGCGCGATCGGGGCGGAGGATTACGGACAGGCGTCGAGCCGCCCCCGTGCGGAGGGGGCGGCTCGGGCGGTGTTCGGTTCCTTGCCTTCGGCCGGGCCCAGCTGTTGTCGGCCCTCGGCACGTCCGGACCGGAACGCGTCTATGGATCAACATGTTGGACCAACTGCCACCTTCGGATGGGGTGGTCATCGGTTGAAATGAAGATGTTTTGTATGGCATTGGGTTTCGCGCGGCCAATCGGGCAGCGTTGCGCTCCGGCCCCCGTGTGGGCGAAGGCGCCCGCATCAGAGCCATGCCACATTGGCGGCCTCCCCCCATCAGCACGTCATCCCCCGGGACCGGTGAGGCCGTGAAGAAGCAGACCATCTGCCTCTGCATGATCGTCAAGAACGAGGCGCGTGTGATCGAACGGTGTCTCGGCTCCGTACGCCACCTGATCGACACCTGGGTGATCTCCGACACCGGCTCGACGGACGGCACCCAGGAGCTGATCCGCAAGACGCTCGACGGCATCCCGGGCGAACTCCACGAGGAACCCTGGGTGAACTTCGGCCACAACCGGACGCAGAACATCCAGCACGCCCGCGGCAGGGCCGACTACTTGCTCACTATCGACGCCGACCACGTGTTGCGCCAGGAGGCCCCGCTCCCGCAGCTGACCGCGACCTCGTACATGCTGCGCTACGACACCCCGGGCACCCAGCACCGCTTCAAGCACCTCATGCGGGGAGACCTGGCGTGGCGCTACGAAGGCGTCACCCACGAGTACCCGTGCACCGACGCGCCCGACCACGAGGAGAAAATCGACGCGCTCGTCATCGAGGACCACGCCGACGGCGGGTGCCGCGGCGACAAGTTCGAGCGCGACGCGCGCCTGCTGCGGCGCGAACTCGAACGGGATCCCTCCAACACCCGGACGGTCTTCTACCTCGCCAACACCGTGCGCGATCTCGGCCGGGCGGAAGAGGCGATCGAGCTGTACGAGCGCCGCGCCGCGATGGGCGGCTGGGCGGAGGAGGTCTACTGCTCGCTGCTGGAGGCGGGCGTCCTGAAGGCCGAGGAGGCGGACGACTGGGCCGGGGCGATGGACACGTTCTCGCGTGCCTGGGAGTCACGTCCCCAGCGGCTGGAGGCCTGCTACGAACTCGCCTCGCGGCTGCGCCTGCAAGGGCGCTACCACACCGCGTACTCGATCCTCGGCACCGTGGTCGGCCGGCCGGAGCCGGACGACCTGCTCTTCACCAAGTCTTGGGTGTACCAATGGGGTCTGCTCTTCGAATACTCGATCGCGGCCTACTGGGTGGGCGAGTACGCCACCTCGCTCACGGCGTGCGACGTGCTCCTGGGCATGACCGATCTGCCCGAGCCCATTCGTCGCCAGACCGAGCTCAACCGGGAGTTCGCGGCCCAGCGCGCCCTCACGGTCCCCCAGCCGTTCTCCCCGACACGCCGGCCGAAGGCCTCCCGCGCCGGAAAGTCCGCCCGGGGCTCGAAGGTGGCCAGGCGCAAGCGCTAGACAGCACCTGGACGCCACCGGTGGCCACCGCGCCCGACAGCCGTCCGCAGGCCGCCGCCGACGGCTGTCAGACGCGGCGGGGTATGGCCTCAAGGGTCACCCCTCATTCGGTCAATTCCCCTACGAGGTCTGCGATTTGGTCCGTCTCAATGAGGAACCCGTCGTGTCCGTACGGCGACTCGACCACCCGTAGCCGGTCGGCGCCGGGGATCAGGGCGGCCAGTTCGGCCTGCTGGGCCGGCGGGTAGAGGCGGTCGGAGTCGACGCCGGCGACCAGTGTGCGGGCCGTCACCCGGCCCAGGGCGCCCCGGGTGCCGCCTCGGTCCCGGCCGAGGTCGTGCGCGTTCATGGCCTCGGCCAGCACGACGTAACTGCCCGCGTCGAAGCGGCGTACCAGCTTGGTCGCCTGGTGGTCGAGATAGGACTCCACCTGATAGCGGCCACCGTTCCAGGGGTCCTCCGCGCCCTGGGGTGTGCGGCCGAAGCGGAGCTGGAGTTCGGGCTCGCTGCGGTACGTGACATGGGCCAGGCGGCGGGCCAGGCCCAGTCCGGCGTGCGGGCCGCGGCCGGTGTCGTGGTAGTCGCCGCCGTGCCAGTGCGGATCGCTGCGGATGGCGTGCAGCTGGACGTTCGCCCAGGCGATCTGCTCGGCGGTGGCCGCCGCCGTGGTGGCCAGGAGCAGCAGCGCCTCCGTGCGGTCCGGATACGTCACCGCCCACTCCAGCGCCCGCATCCCGCCCATCGAGCCGCCGACGACCAGCGCCCAGTGGTCGATGCCCAGGCTGTCGGTCAACTCCTGCTCGGCTGCCACCTGGTCACGCTGCGTCAGGAACGGAAAGGCTCCGCCCCAGCGCCGGCCGTCGGGGCGATACGAGGCCGGGCCGGTGCTGCCCTGGCAGCCGCCCAGCACGTTGGGGGCCACGACGAACCACCGCTCCGTGTCCAGTGCCAGGCCCGGGCCCACCAACCCCGCCCACCAGCCCGGAGCCGGGTGGCCGGGGCCGGCGGGGCCGGTCACATGGCTGTCGCCCGTCAGCGCGTGCAGTACCAGTACGGCATTGGAGCGGTCCGGTGCGAGCTGCCCCCACGTCTCGAACGCCAGCCGTACGCCGGGCAGTTCGCCGCCCGCCTCCAACGGCAGCGGCTTCTCCAGCGCGTACCACTGACGGCGCCCGGGCGGGTCCCCCTCCTGCCAGGCACCGGTGGCCGGCGGGAGGGGGACCTCAGGGGCGGGTACGGCGCTCAGGACGCGCCCTTGGCCGCGCGGAAACCGGCCTCCAGGTCGGCCTTGAGGTCCGCGAGGTTCTCGATGCCGACCGACAGGCGCACCAGACCGGGCGAGGTGCCCGTGGCCGCCAGCTGCTCCTCGTCCAGCTGGCTGTGGGTGGTGGACGCCGGGTGGATGATCAGGCTGCGGACGTCACCGATGTTGGCGAGGTGGCTGAACAACTCGACCGCGTCCACGAACCGCTTGCCCGCCTCGACGCCGTCGCGCAACTCGAAGGACACCACGGCCCCCGCACCCCGCGGCAGGTACTTCCGCCCTGCCTCGTACCACCCGCTGGACCCGAGTCCCGGATAGTGGACAGCGGCGACCTCGTCGCGCTGCTCCAGCCACTCGGCGAGGGCCAGGGCGTTCGACGAGTGCCGTTCGATGCGCAGGCTGAGCGTCTCCACGCCCTGCAGCAGCAGGAACGCGGAGTGCGGCGAGAGAGCCGGGCCGAGGTCACGCAGCAACTGCACCCGCAGCTTGATCGCGAACGCGCCCGGACCGAGGGCCGGCCAGTACCGCAGACCGTGGTAGCTCGGGTCGGGCTCGGTGAAGTCGGGGAAACGGTCGGCGTACGCGCCGAAGTCGAAGGTGCCGCCGTCCACGACGACACCCGCGATGGTGGTGCCGTGCCCGCCCAGGAACTTGGTCGCCGAGTGGACGACGATGTCGGCGCCGTGCTCGATCGGCCGCAGCAGATAGGGAGTCGGGACCGTGTTGTCCACGATCAGCGGGACGCCCGCCTCGTGGGCGACGTCCGCGACCGCCCGTACGTCGAGCACGTTGCCGCGCGGATTGCCCAGCGTCTCCGCGAACAGCGCCTTGGTGTTCGGCCGGATCGCCGCCCGCCAGGCGTCGAAGTCGTCCGGGTCGTCGACGAAGGACACCTCGATGCCCAGCTTGGGCAGGGTGTGCCGGAAGAGGTTGTACGTGCCGCCGTACAGCGACGTGCTGGAGACGATGTGATCGCCGGAGCTCGCCAGGGTGAGGATCGCCAGCGTCTCCGCGGCCTGCCCGGAGGACAGCGCCACGGCCGCGACCCCGCCCTCCAGCGCGGCGATCCGCTGCTCGAAGACGTCCTGCGTGGGGTTGTGGATACGGGTGTAGATGTTGCCGGGTTCCGCGAGGGAGAACAGGTCGGCGGCGTGCTGGGTGTCCCGGAAGACGAAGGACGTGGTCTGGTAGATCGGCACCGCCCGTGCCCCGGTCGTCGGGTCCGGTGCGGCACCGGCGTGGATCTGCTTGGTCTCGAACGACCAGGCGGGGGTGTCGGGACCCGCGGAGCCCTCTTCGGGGGTGTGACCTGCGGTGACGGAGTCGATGGGCTGGCTCATGGTGCTCCCTCGTACGGAGTGCTGAGACATGCGGCGGAACGGCGGTGCGCGCGACCCGCGGAGTGCGGGCACGGCGGACGGACCGGAATGGGGGAAGGCGGGCGGACCGGAATGCGGGAAGGCGGGCGCGCCGTCACCCCGCGGCTGAACCGGGTCCGGGCGGGAGCGCGGGACGGTGTGCCGTGAGGGGGAGCGGGGTGATAGGACGCCGGAGCGGAGCGTCAGCTCGCGGCGGGACAACCCGTGGTGGTGACACGCACGTAGTCGACGTGGCGACGGGTCACGAGCACGGTCATGTGGCTCAGGTAACCACAAAAGGTCACCGCGCACCAGCGGTCCGTCACGGACTGCGTTCGCGTCGAGTCCGTCGTACGCCGCCGAGAGGACCCGGGGGACACGCCTACACGCCGGTGTCGGGCTCCAGGGTTTCCGCCATTTCCGGCAGCAGCCCGCGCAGCGTCTCGCACTGCTGGTGGTCGACCATGTCGATGACGGCCTCGGTGACGGTCCGCGCCAAGGCGGGCGACACCTCGCGCAGCAGCCGGCGTCCCTTGTCGGTGAGGGCGACCTCGATGCCGCGCTTGTCACCGCACACCGAGCGCCGGGTGATCAGGTCGGCGTGCTGCAGACAGGCGATCTGGTAGGTGAGGCGGGTCTTGGGGCGGCCCAGCAACTCGGCGATCCGCGTCATGCGCAGGGCCGCGCCGGGCTGCTCGGCCAGCAGGCACAGCACCAGGAACTCGTCGTGTGAGACCCCGAGTGCGTCCTTGACCTGCGAACGCAGTTGCTGCTCGATCGCCCCGGCGGCGGCCAGCAGCCGCATCCAGGCGCGCAGTTCGGCCGGCAGCAGCCCGTCCTCGTCCGTCCGGTCGGGTCCGGGCTGATCGGCGGGGGCGGGGGAGTCGGCCATGGTTCCCCAGTCTACTGGCCGTCCAGATTTGGATGACGGCTGCAGCAGATGTACGAGGTGAACCGCTTCCGATCTCACCTCTCGGACGCAGCGCTCTCATATTCCGGACCGCCCTCTTGACGAAGGCCGAAGGCGGATCGACACTCCACTTGGGATTTCCTAGTGAACAGGTAGGGAAGCATGGGGCGCCTGGAGCCGGTCATCGGCCGTGTGAACCGCACACGCCGGCAGTCCCTCCTTCTGACCTCCCGCCGTCACATCGATCTGCTGCGTGTCTGCAGCGCCGCCCGGCCGCTGCGCTGAACCGGCGGAGCCGGGCCCGCCCCACGTTCCCGTCCCCCGTCGTCCGGGCCGGGGCGCGCCGCCTGCCCGTGGGCCGCCACCCTCCGCACCTTCGCGTACCAGAACCCGGGGAGAGACATGTCCGCCCATGCCCTGACCGCACTGCCGTCCGCGCAGCCCGTCCCGGCCTTCCGGGGCAGGATCGGCTGCGACGCGCGCAGCGGCCACTACGCCGTACCGCGCCGTTACCGCCTCCATCTGTCCCTGTCCTGTCCGAGCTGTCTGCGGATAGCCATCGCGCACAGCCTGCTCGGCCTCGAAGACGTCTGCCCGGTGACGCCGCTGCCCGCGGTGCCCGACGGACCCGGCGGCGAGCACTCCGCGCTGCGCCCGCTGTACGAGGCGAGTGCCCACCGCTATGCCGGAGCCGCCGTGGCGCCGGTGCTCAGCGACGACTGGTCGGGCCGGATCGTGAGCACGCACGCCCCGGACATCGTGCGCGACCTGGCCCGGCACTTCGGCACGGGCCGGCCCGCGCTGTACCCGCAGGGGGCCGAAGCGGAGATCGAGGGCGTCCAGCGGCTGTGCGAGCAAGGCATCGACGCGGCCGCCCAGCGCGCCGGACGAGCCGACGCCGACGCCGAGGAGCGCGACGTCGCGCTCACCTCGCTGCTGACCACCCTGCGGTCGCTGGAGGGCCGGCTCGCCCGCCAGGAGTATCTGCTGGGCGACCGACTCACGGTCGCCGACGTGGAGTTGTGGGTCAGTCTGGTGCAACTCGACACCGTGCACCGCTGGCACCTGGACGCCGCCGCGGTGCACCGCCTCGCCGACCACCCGCACCTGTGGGCGTACGCCCGCCGGCTGGCCGCCCATCCCGCCTTCGGCGCGCACCTCGACCTCGACGGCATCGCGCGCCGTCACCACGCCAACTGTCGCGGGCTCGAAGCCGCGGGCGCGGCCGTCCAGATCCTGGACTGGGCCGCGCACATTCCCAACCGGACCGCGACCCAGCCCAGTTGACGGGCACGCGTCCGCCGGCGGCACGTATCACCTGATGGACGCACATTGACATGACTTCCCGGGCCTGTCTTACTTACGGCCCAGAACGGTCATGAGTGTCAGCGACAAGCCCTGGCTTGCTGACCGGCAACCCTCGCATCGCGGTGGGGTGCCCCAGGTGACGACCGGACCGGACGACGTTTCGGTAAGCGCGAGGCCCATGGGCCAGGACCAGCGATAGGTGACGGACATGTACGCAGCTCCCAGGACGGCCGCAGGCCGCCCGGAAGGCTGCGTACAGCCGTACGTGCAGCTGCTCGTCGCCAACCGTGCCGTCGATCTGCTCCGCGTCAACAGCGCACTGTGTACCGCACCGGGCTGTGCCCGCTGTCGGGGCTGACGACTCCCCGCAGCCTCCGCATCCCGACGAACACCGCCCGAACGGCGTGTCGTTGTCCGCCCAGCCCCCGGTCCCGTGCGTTCCCGTGAGCTCCCTCGTCCCGCAGAGCGGTCCCCGCCCTGCCGGCCCGTCGTAGCCGCTCACAGCCGCCGCGGCCCCGGGGTGTCCGACTCCGCTGGAGCCCGCCATGAGTGAACCCCCGGGGGCCGCCGTGTCCCTCGACGCCGCAGTGAAGATCGCAGACGCCCCCTCAAGCGAACGCAAGGCCCGAACATCTGACCCTGAGTCCGACAATGAGCGGCCGCTCACGGCCCAGCGGGTTCTGCCGCTGCGCCGACCCGGCCGCTGGATCGTCACCGTGGTCGTCCTGGTCTTCGTCGCCCAGATCATCCACGGTCTGACCACCAACCCCTTCTACCAGTGGGACCGCTTCCGCTACTGGTTCCTCCGTCCCGCCATCCTCGACGGTCTCGTCATCACCCTGGAGGTGGCCGCGCTCAGCGCGGTCCTGGGACTCCTCGGCGGCATCCTGCTCGCGCTCGGCAGGCTCTCCGGCAACCCGGTACTGCGAGCGGCCAGCTGGGTGTACATCTGGCTGTTCCGCTCCATACCGCTGATCGTCGTCCTGATCTTCCTCTACAACTTCAGCGCCCTCTACAAGACACTCAGCCTCGGCGTCCCCTTCGGACCCGCCTTCTTCACCTTTGACGAGTCCAAGCTCGCCACCGACATGGCCGTCGCCGTCGTCGGTCTCAGTCTCAACGAGGCGGCCTACGCCGCCGAGGTGGTCCGCGGGGGCGTCCTCTCCGTCGACCAGGGCCAGCACGAGGCGGCGGCCGCGCTCGGCCTGCCGAAGGGCTACCAGTTCACCCGGATCGTCTTCCCGCAGGCCCTGAGGTCCATCACCCCGAACTACGTCAACCAGCTGATCGGCCTCATCAAGGGCACGTCCCTGGTGTTCTACGTGTCGCTGCTCGACCTGTTCGGCTCGGTGCAGACGATGGGCAGCACCTACCCCGGCGACATCGTTCCGCTGCTGCTGGTCGCCACCGTCTGGTACCTGATCCTCACCAGCGCCGTGTCCGTCGTCCAGTTCTACGTCGAGCGGTACTTCGCCCGGGGCGCCACGCGCACCCTGCCGCCGACCCCCCTGCAGAAGGCGCGGACCGGCCTCGCCGAGCTGCGGGCCCGGCTGCGCAGGGAGGCCGCCGTATGACCACCGTCCAGACCCCCGAGACGACTCCCGCCGCTCTCGAAGTGCACGACGTGCACAAGTGGTACGGCGCCCACCGCGTCCTCGACGGCATCGACCTGACCGTGCGGCCCGGCGAGGTCACGGTCGTCATCGGCCCGTCCGGCTCCGGCAAGTCGACGCTGCTGCGGGTGATCAACCACCTGGAGAAGCCCGAGGTCGGCTATGTCAGCCTGGGCGGCGAGCTGATCGGCGTACGACGGCACGGCGAGAGACTGAAGGAGCTCAGCGAGCGGGCCATCCTGGCGCAGCGCAGCCGGATCGGCTTCGTCTTCCAGAACTTCAATCTCTTCCCGCACCTGACCATCCTCGACAACGTCGCCGCGGCACCCGTGGCCACCGGGAAGCTGACCAAGCCCGAGGCCCAGGAGCTGGCGCGCGAACTGCTCACCCGCGTCGGCCTCGGCGACAGGACCGGCGCCTACCCGCGGCAGCTGTCCGGCGGTCAGCAGCAGCGCGTGGCCATCGCCCGCGCCCTGGCCCTGCGCCCGGGGATCATCCTGTTCGACGAGCCGACATCGGCGCTCGACCCCGAACTCGTCGGCGAGGTCCTGGCCGTCATCAAGGACCTGGCGACCAGCGGCACCACCCTCGTCATCGTCACCCACGAGATCGGCTTCGCCCGCGAGGTCGCCGACCGGATCGTCTTCATCGACGGCGGAAAGATCGTCGAACAGGGCCCGCCCGCCCAGGTGCTGGACCACCCGCGGCACGAACGGACCCGCGACTTCCTCAGCAAGGTGCTCTGACCGGGCGTACCGGTCCGCACCACACCCCGAAGCACCTCACCCCGAAGCACCACACCCCGAACTGCCACCCCCTACGTGCCACCGTCACCCACCCTCACCCACCTTCACCGCCTCACTCAGTGACAAGGACAGCCATGCCTACCCAGTTCTCTCGACGCAGCCTGATTCGCGGCATCACCGCGGCGACCGCCGTCGCCACCCTCGCCACCGGGCTCGCCGCCTGCGGGGGCGAGAGCGACGCTGCCACCACGACCGACGCCGCGGGCACGGTGACGGTGGGCCGACTGTCCAACGGAGCCGCCAAGGAGACCGAGCTGAAGGTCTCCGAGGTGAAGTCGATCAGCGCCGAACTGCCCGACTCCGTCCGCAAGAGCGGCAAGCTGACGATCGCCGTCGGCGCCCTGCCCGACGGCTTCCCGCCGCTGGCGTTCGTCGGATCCGACCAGAAGACCCTCACGGGCGCCGAACCCGACTTCGGCCGCCTGGTCGCGGCGGTCCTCGGTCTGAAGCCGGAGGTCAAGAACTTCACCTGGGAGAACATGTTCGTCGGCATCGACAGCAGCAAGGTCGACATCGCCTTCTCCAACATCACCGACACAGAGGAGCGCAAGAAGAAGTACGACTTCGCCTCCTACCGCAAGGACAACGTCGGCTTCGAGGTGCTGAAGAAGAGCACCTGGAACTTCGACGGCGACTACGAGAACCTCGCCGGCAGGACCGTCGCGGTCGACAACGGCACCAACCAGGAGAAGATCCTTCTGGAGTGGCAGGCGAAGCTGAAGAAGGAGGGCAAGCAGCTCACCGTCAAGCACTTCGCCAGCAAGAACAGCACCTACCTGGCGCTGACCGGCGGGAAGATCGACGCGTACTTCGCCGCCAACCCCGGTGTCGCCTACCACATCACGCAGACCGCCACGTCGCCCAACCCGACGCGCAGCGCGGGCACGTTCTCCGGCGCCGGCGCCACACTCCAGGGCCTGATCGCGGCGACCACCAAGAAGGACAGCGGCATCGCCAAGCCGGTCGCCGACGCCATCAACCACCTGATCGAGAACGGGCAGTACGCCAAGTGGCTGGCCGCCTGGAACCTCTCCAACGAGGCCCTCGCCAAGTCCGAGGTCAACCCGCCCGGCCTGCCGCTCGACAACTCCTGATCACCGCCCCACCACCATCGACCGCACGTCGAAAGGACTCCGCCACCGTGGCATGCGAGACCGTCGTCCGCGGTGACGGAGCCCTCGATCAGATCCTCCGGATCCGCCACGCCAGGAACAGACGGCGCGGCCACGGCGTTATGACTCACGACGAGATGTGTGCGGCGCGGCGCGCCGAGCCCGAAGGACGGAGGTGACGGACGTGACCCGTGTACTCCACGCCGTCCGCCTCCACTCCAGGCCCCACATCGATCTGCTGCGTGTGGCCGGCGCGCTCTGTCGCCCGTGACCTGTCGTCCCTGACCTGTTGCCCCGCCGCCGTGCCCCCGTGCGCGTGAGGGCCGGCGACCTCGTACGGACATCCAGGAAGGCACCCCACTCGTGTCCTCAACTTCCCCTTCTCTTCTGCACCTTGCCGTCGCCCTGGACGGCACCGGTTGGCACCCGGCCTCCTGGCGCGAGCCGTCGGCCCGCCCCCGGGACCTTTTCACCGCCGGATACTGGGCCGACCTGGTCGCCGAGGCCGAGCGCGGTCTGATCGACTTCGTGACCTTCGAGGACGGCCTCGGCCCGCAGTCCGCGCACCTCCTCGACCCGGACGAGCGCACCGACCAGGTCCGCGGACGCCTCGACGCCGTCCTCATCGCCTCACGCATCGCCCCGCTGACACGGAACATAGGCCTCGTGCCGACCGTGGTCGCCACCCACACGGAGCCGTTCCACATCTCCAAGGCGATCGCCACCCTCGACTACGTGAGCGCCGGCCGGGCGGGCCTGCGCGTACAGATCACCGCGCGCCCGCACGAGGCCGCGCACTTCGGCCGCCGGACGATCCCCCGTATCGATGCCTATGACAGCCCCACCGCACAGGACCTGGTGACCGACCTCTTCGACGAGGCCGCCGACCACATCGAGGTGGTGCGCCGACTCTGGGACAGTTGGGAGGACGACGCGGAGATCCGGGACGTGGCCACCGGCCGCTTCATCGACCGGGACAAGCTGCACTACATCGACTTCGAGGGCAGGCACTTCAGTGTCAAGGGCCCCTCCATCACGCCGCGCCCGCCCCAGGGGCAGCCCCTCGTGACCGCTCTCGCCCACCAGACGGTGCCGTTCCGGCTCGTGGCCCGCTCCACCGACGTCGGATACGTCACCCCGCACGACAGCGACGAGGCCCGCGCGATCGTCGACGAGATTCGCACCGAACAGGCCGCCGCGGGCCGCGCGGAGGAGCCGCTGCACCTCTTCGGCGACCTGGTGGTCTTCCTCGACGACGACCCCGCCGAGGCCGCCGCCCGCCGCGAGCGCCTCGACGCCCTCGCCGGGTCCCCGTACACCAGCGACGCCAGGATCTTCACCGGCACGCCCACCCAACTCGCCGACCTGCTCCAGGAGTTGGCGTCGGCAGGGCTGACCGGCTTCCGGCTGCGCCCCGCCGTCGCCGCCCACGACCTGCCGCGGATCACCCGCGGCCTGGTCCCCGAACTCCAGCGCCGCGGCGCGTTCCGCACCGCGTACGAGGCCGACACCCTGCGCGGGCTGCTGGGACTGACCCGCCCCGCCAACCGCTACGCCGCCACTCCCGTCGCCTGAGCCGGAAGGACCCCGACCATGAGCAAGCCGCTCAAGCAGATCCATCTCGCGGCCCACTTCCCCGGCGTCAACAACACCACCGTGTGGAGCGACCCGAAGGCCGGCAGCCACATCGAGTTCAGCTCGTTCGCGCACTTCGCGCGGACCGCCGAACGCGCCAAGTTCGACTTCCTGTTCCTCGCCGAGGGCCTGCGCCTGCGCGAACAGGGCGGGCAGATCTACGACCTGGACGTCGTCGGACGCCCGGACACCTTCACCATCCTCGCCGCGCTCGCCGCCGTCACCGACCGCCTCGGCCTGACCGGCACCATCAACTCCACCTTCAACGAGCCCTACGAGGTGGCCCGCCAGTTCGCCAGCCTCGACCACCTCTCCGGCGGCCGTTCCGCCTGGAACGTCGTCACCTCCTGGGACGCCTTCACCGGGGAGAACTTCCGGCGCGGCGGCTTCCTGCCGCAGGAGGAGCGCTACTCGCGGGCCAAGGAGTTCCTGGCCACGGCGAACGAGCTGTTCGACTCCTGGCAGGGGGACGAGATCGTCGCCGACCCGGCCACCGGCACCTTCCTGCGGGACGCGAAGGCAGGTGCCTTCGTCCACCGGGGCAAGCACTTCGACATCCAGGGCCGGTTCAACGTCCCGCGCAGTCCCCAGGGCCGCCCGGTCATCTTCCAGGCGGGCGACTCCGAGGAGGGACGCGAGTTCGCCGCCTCCGGCGCGGACGCGATCTTCAGCCGGTACGCCACCCTGAAGGAGGGCCAGGCGTTCTACACGGACGTCAAGGCGCGCCTCGCCAAGTACGGCCGCCGCCCGGACCAGTTGCTGATCCTGCCGGCCGCGACCTTCGTCCTCGGCGACACGGACGCGGAGGCGGAGGAGCTGGCCCGCGAGGTGCGGCGCCAACAGGTCAGCGGCGCCACCGCGATCAAGCACCTGGAATTCGTCTGGAACCGTGACCTGTCCGCGTACGACCCCGACGGTCCGCTCCCCGACATCGATCCGGACCTCGGCGAGCACACCATCGCCCGGGGCCGCGCCCAGGTGCGGATGTACCGCGACCCGCTGGCCACCGCCCGTGAGTGGCGGGAGCTGGCGGCGGCCAACAAGTGGTCGATCCGGGATCTGGTCATCGAGACCGGCAACCGCCAGTCGTTCGTGGGCTCCCCGGCCACAGTCGCCAGGACCATCGACGCATTCGTCCAGGCGGACGCCTCCGACGGCTTCATCCTCGTTCCGCACATCACACCGGGCGGCCTCGACGTCTTCGCCGACACCGTGGTCCCTCTGCTCCAGGAACGTGGCGTGTTCCGCACCGAGTACGAGGGCACGACCCTGCGCGACCACCTGGGTCTGGACCATCCCGACGCCGAGGCGCCCAGGGAGCGGGCGGCTTCGTAGGAACCGTTCGTCGCCGACCAAGGCGAGTACTGAGCGCGGGTACAGGAGAGCGGGACAGGAGAGCGGGGACAGGAGATACACGACCGCCCCGGCCGGATCGGATCCGGCCGGGGCGGCTGTCACACGGATGCGGGTGATCCGCAGGCGCTGCTTACGCGAGCGACGCCAGCGCCTGGTTCCAGGTCGCCGACGGGCGCATGACCGCGGCGGCCTTGGCCGGGTCGGGCTGGTAGTAGCCGCCGATGTCGGCCGGCTTGCCCTGGACGGCGATCAGCTCGTCGACGATCGTCTGCTCGTTCGCGGCGAGCGACTCGGCGAGCGGCTGGAAGGCCTTGGCCAGCTCGGCGTCGTCGGCCTGCCGGGCCAGCTCCTGCGCCCAGTACAGGGACAGGTAGAAGTGGCTGCCGCGGTTGTCGATGCCGCCGACGCGACGGGTCGGGGACTTGTCCTCGTTGAGGAAGGTCGCCGTGGCGCGGTCGAGGGTGTCGGCGAGGACCTGGGCACGCTGGTTGCCGGTGGTCTTCGCGTACTGCTCGAAGGAGGGTACGAGCGCGAAGAACTCGCCCAGCGAGTCCCAGCGCAGGTAGTTCTCCTTCACCAGCTGCTGGACGTGCTTCGGCGCGGAGCCGCCGGCGCCCGTCTCGAACAGGCCGCCGCCCGCCATCAGCGGGACGACCGACAGCATCTTGGCGCTGGTGCCCAGCTCCAGGATCGGGAACAGGTCCGTCAGGTAGTCACGCAGCACGTTGCCGGTGACCGAGATGGTGTTCTCGCCGCGGCGGATGCGCTCCACGGACAGCTTGGTCGCCTCGACGGGGGACAGGACGCGGATGTCCAGGCCCTCGGTGTCGTGCTCCGACAGGTACTCGTTGACCTTGGCGATCAGGTTGGCGTCGTGGGCGCGGGTCTCGTCCAGCCAGAACACCGCCGGGTCGCCGGTGGCGCGGGCGCGGGTGACGGCCAGCTTCACCCAGTCCTTGATCGGGGCGTCCTTGGTCTGGCAGGCGCGGAAGATGTCGCCGGCGGAGACCGTCTGCTCCAGGACGACGTTGCCGGCCTGGTCGACCAGGCGGACCGTGCCGGTGACCGGGATCTCGAAGGTCTTGTCGTGGCTGCCGTACTCCTCGGCCTTCTGCGCCATCAGGCCGACGTTCGGGACGGAGCCCATGGTGGCCGGGTTGTAGGCGCCGTTGGCGCGGCAGTCGTCGATCACGGCCTGGTAGACGCCGGAGTAGCTGGAGTCCGGCAGGACCGCGAGGGTGTCGGCCTCCTGGCCGTCCGGGCCCCACATGTGGCCGGAGGTGCGGATCATGGCCGGCATGGAGGCGTCGACGATGACGTCGGAGGGGACGTGCAGGTTGGTGATGCCCTTGTCGGAGTCGACCATCGCCAGGGCCGGGCCCTCGGCCAGCTCGGCGTCGAAGGAGGCCTTGATCTCGGCGCCCTCGGGCAGGGACTCCAGGCCCTTGAAGATGCCACCCAGACCGTCGTTCGGGGTCAGACCGGCCGCGGCGAACGTCTCGCCGTACTTCGCGAACGTCTTCGGGAAGAAGGCGCGCACCACGTGACCGAAGACGATCGGGTCGGAGACCTTCATCATCGTCGCCTTCAGGTGCACGGAGAAGAGGACGCCCTCTTCCTTGGCGCGGGCGATCTGGGCGGTCAGGAACTCGCGCAGCGCGGCGACCCGCATGACCGAGGCGTCGACGACCTCGCCCTGAAGGACCGGTACGGACTCGCGCAGGACGGTGGTGGAACCGTCGTCGCCCTTCAGCTCGATACGGAGCGAACCGGCCTCGGAGATCACGGCGGACTTCTCGGTGGAACGGAAGTCGTCCACGCCCATGGTCGCCACGTTGGTCTTGGACTCGGAGGTCCAGGCGCCCATGCGGTGCGGGTGGGTCTTGGCGTAGTTCTTCACCGAGGCGGGGGCGCGGCGGTCGGAGTTGCCCTCGCGCAGGACCGGGTTCACGGCGGAGCCCTTGACCTTGTCGTAACGGGCGCGGATCTCCCGCTCCTCGTCCGTCTTCGGCTCGTCCGGGTAGTCCGGCAGCGCGTAGCCCTGGCCCTGAAGCTCGGCGACGGCGGCCTTCAGCTGCGGGACGGACGCCGAGATGTTCGGCAGCTTGATGATGTTGGCCTCGGGGGTCTTGGCCAGCTCACCCAGCTCCGCGAGGTGGTCGCCGATCCGCTGGTCCTCGGTCAGGTGCTCGGGGAAGAGCGCGAGGATGCGCCCGGCCAGCGAGATGTCACGGGTCTCCACAGTGACACCCGCCTGCGAGGCGTACGCCTGGACCACCGGCAGGAAGGAATACGTCGCCAGGGCCGGGGCCTCGTCAGTGTGCGTATAAATGATGGTCGAGTCAGTCACCGGGTGCTCCGCTCCACGTCTGCAACATTGCTCGACATCAAGATATCTCGTGATCGACCCAGGCTCGACAGGGGTCCGCATCCGCTGCGGGACGCGCCGTGCGTCCTGAGATGCAACCGAAGCGTCCGATCTTGTGGCCATGCAGGTGGACCGCCCACCGGAACGACGGCCGGCCCCGACCACCCCGCGGTCCGAACGTGAGTGAATCATGATAAATCGGACCAGAGTGGCGGCCTCGGCCGGCCTGACGTACTGCGGCAGGTCGTGGGCGGGGACGTCTTCGACGCCGTCTTCACCGCCGTCGCGCGCACCTTCCTGGAGCGGTACCGGGGCTCCTCGGCGACGACGGCGGACTGCGTCGCCGTCGCCTCGGAGGTCTCCGGCCGGGACCGGTCCGGGTTCCCGCGGGAGTGGCTGTACGGCACGACGACGCCGCGGATGCCCGGCCACCCGCACCGGACGGTCACGCCGGTGACCCCGTACCTGGCCACGCCGCACAGTCGGGCGGACGGGCACTACCACGAAGCGTCGGCGACGCCCTGAGCCGTCAGTCGAACAGGGCGGGGGCGGTTCCGCCCTGCTCGACGAGCGCGTCCTGGGGGCTCCGCGGCTGCGGTACGGGTGCCGAGCCCTGCTGGATCGCCACCGTCCGCGTGGGCGCCGGGATGCTGATGCCCTCCTCGCGGTAGCGCTTGTGCAGACGCTTGATGAACTCGTGCTTGATGCGGTACTGGTCGCTGAACTCGCCGACGCCCAGGATCACCGTGAAGCCGATCCGGGAGTCGCCGAACGTGTGGAAGCGGACGGCCGGTTCGTGGTCGGGGACCGCGCCGGTGATCTCCGTCATCACCTCGGCGACGACCTCGGTGGTGACCTTCTCGACATGCCCCAGGTCGCTGTCGTAGGCGACCCCGACCTGGACCAGGATGGTCAACTGCTGCTCGGGACGCATGAAGTTGGTCATGTTCGTCTTGGCGAGCTGGCCGTTGGGGATGACGATCAAGTTGTTGGAGAGCGCGCGGACTGTCGTCTGGCGCCAGTTGATGTCCTCGACGTAGCCCTCCTCGCCGCTGCTCAGCCGGATGTAGTCGCCGGGCTGGACTGTCTTCGAGGCGAGGATGTGGACGCCGGCGAAGAGGTTCGCGAGGGTGTCCTGGAGGGCGAGCGCGACGGCCAGGCCGCCCACACCCAGGGCGGTGAGCAGCGGCGCGATGGAGATGCCCAGCGTCTGCAGCGTCACGAGGAAGCCCATGGCCAGCACCACGACCCGGGTGATGTTCACGAAGATCGTGGCGGAGCCGGCGACCCCGGAGCGGGACTGGGTGACCGTTCGCACCAGACCGGTGATCACCCGGGCCGCCGCCAGCGTGGTGACGGCGATGAGAAGTACGGTCAGCACCTGGTTGACGTGGTGTCCGACCGACTTCGTCAGCGGCAGGGCCGTCGCCGCGGCCGCCGCACCGCCGGCGACCGCCGTCCACGGCACCACGGTCCGCAACGCGTCCACGATCATGTCGTCACCGCTCCACTTGGTGCGGCTCGCGTGCCTGCCCAGCCAGCGCATCAGCATGCGCACGAGGAAGGCCGCCACCAGGCCCGCGGCCAGGGCGATTCCGGCGATGATCAGGTCGTGGAGGGTGAGTGCGCGATTCACCGGTCACCTCCCGCGCGGGAGAGAAGGCCCCAGGGCCGGATGTGAGGAGTCGTCACCTTGCCACCTGCTCGAATATCACGGGATGCACGATCACGCCCGGACGGCTGTGGGCCGCCCGGAGCAACGGTTCATCCTGCCGCATGAACGTGCCTGTCCGTCACCGGGCCGAGGAGCAGCGGTCCTTGGGTAACTGCTGCCTGCCGGTCCGTTCCCGTATGGGGCCGGGTGGCTGCCGCCCGCTGCCCGTCCCCGTACCGGGGCGGTCGACGCGCCGGCCCGGTCGACCGCCTCCGTTCGCCCGGCCCGCGGTCACAGCTCCGTGAACGATCCATGCCGCCCGGCCCCCGCCGCGAAGCGGGCGGCGCCCTCCAGGCTTTCTGCCAGCGCACCCATGCCGTACCGGAGTTCGACCCGTATGGCCGTCTCCTCGTCCAGGCCCTCCTGGTCGAGGACGGACGCGCGGTCGCCGTGCAGACAGGACTGGGGGAAACGGGCGATCGTGGCCGCCAGCTCCTCCGCCTCCTGACGGGCACGACCGGTCGGCACCACGCGGTTGGCGAGGCCCATCTCGTACGCCTCCCGGGCCGGGACCGGACGGCCGGTGAGGATCATGTCCAGCGCACGGCCCGTGCCGATCAGCCGTGGCAGCCGCACCGTCCCGCCGTCCACGAGCGGGACGCCCCAGCGGCGGCAGAAGACCCCGAACACCGCGTCCTCCTCGGCGACCCGCAGATCGCACCAGAGCGCCAGTTCGAGACCGCCCGCCACCGCGTGCCCGGCGACCGCCGCGATCACCGGCTTGGACAGCCGCAGCCGGGTCGGCCCCATCGGGCCGTCGCCGTCCTCCGCGACCCGGTTGCCCCGCTCGGTGCCGATCGCCTTGAGATCCGCGCCCGCGCAGAACGTCCCGCCCTCTCCCCACAGCACCGCCACCCGCGCCGACTCGTCCGCCTCGAACTCCCGGAAGGCGGCGGCCAGCGCGGCGGCGGTCGGCCCGTCCACCGCGTTCCGGGCCTCGGGGCGGGAGAGGACAACGGTGGTGACGTACCCCTGACGTTCGATCCGGACCGGCATCGGGCTGTCCCTTTCAGAGGGGTGTGCGGACTGGCCCGGCTGACGTTACTCCCGGGTACGGCCGCTGTCCCGGGTCAGATCACCTTCAGCCGCACCAGCGCTCCCAGCGTCAGCGCCCCCGGCAGCAGCGGCAGCCACACCGTGATGATCCGGTAGGCGAGGACCACCGCCGTCGCCAGGGCCACCGGGCCGCCCGCCGCGACCAGGGCGACGATCAGCGCCGCCTCGACCGAACCGATGCCGCCGGGCGTGGGCACCGCCGCGACCGCGAGGGTCGCCGCCAGATATGCGACCGCGGTGTGCGCGGGCGGCACCGGCAGCGAGAGCGCCTGCCCCACCGCGGCCAGTCCGGCCGCCTGCAGCGCCGGGAAGGCGAGCGAACCGCCCCACAGGGCGAGCGCGCGGGCGGGGCGGGTGTGCACCGAGCGGGCCTCGCACAGGGCCGTGCGCAGGAAGGAGCACACGACCGTCCGCAGCCGCCGTACGAGAACCAGGACCGTCGCCGCCACGCACACCACCCCGGCCACCGCCATCAGGAGCGGGCCGACCGTCGGTGCGGGGACGAGGGTGCCCAGGTGGAGGGCGTCCGGGAAGGCGGCCAGCAGGACCAGCAGCAGACCGATCCGGGTGATCGACTCGGCGAGCATGTACAGCGCGAGCGCCGCCGACGAGCGGGCGAGCGGCACCCCGCACACCGTCATGAACCGCAGGTTGACCGCGCTCGCGCCCAGACCGGTGGGCAGCAGGTGGTTGGCCGCGCCCGCCGCGAACTGCGTGGCGAGCAGCCGGCGCGCGGGCAGCCGCTGCACCACCGCGCCCTGCCGGGTGAAAGCGGCCGCGACCCAGGTCAGACAGGTCGCGATGATGGCGGCCGCCAGCCACGGCCACTCGGCCGACCGAAGCCGGCCGAAGCCCTCGGCGAGCACCGAGCGATGCCGCACCGCGACCGCGAGCACGAGGACGAGCGGGATCAGGCACAGGACCTGGCGGACCGGAACACGTCTGGGGAGTCCCTGAGGGAGACGTACGGCAGTCACATCGGGAGAGGTTTTCCACACCGCACCAACGTGAGGTTGCGAACGCGGGGACGGCGGCTGACACGCTGGGCAAGGCGCGGGAGGACCCGGGCGGGCACCGGGCGCGTCGCTTGTGCGCGTGCACTTCGTGCGCCGCTCATTGACCTCAATGATGGTCGAGGTTCTAGCGTCTCTTTTATGAGTATGGAGACCACCGCCTGGCACCAGCTGCACAGCGTCATGACCGCGCAGCAGGACCGCCGCCCCTTCCACCGCGCCACCCTGCGCCGCATCGGCGCGTTCGCGCGCCCGCACCGCCGCCGAATCGCGCGGTTCGTCGTGATCAGCGTGGTGACGGCACTGCTCGCGGTCGCGACGCCCGTGCTCGCCGGCCGCGTCGTCGACGCGATCGTGTCGCACGGCGACCAGGGCACGGTCGTACGCCTGTCGTTGCTCATAGCCCTCATCGCGGTCGCCGAGGCGGCCCTCGGACTCCTCGCCCGCCGGCTGTCGGCCACCCTTGGGGAAGGGCTCATCCTCGATCTGCGGACAGCTGTGTTCGATCATGTGCAGCGCATGCCGGTCGCGTTCTTCACACGTACTCGTACGGGCGCGCTGGTCAGCCGTCTCAACAACGACGTCATCGGCGCCCAGCGCGCCTTCAGCAACACCCTGTCGGGAGTCGTCGGCAACCTGGTCACGCTGCTGCTCACGCTCGCGGTGATGCTCACCCTGTCCTGGCAGATCACCCTGCTCGCACTGGCGCTGCTGCCGGTCTTCGTCGTCCCGGCGCGGCGAATGGGCCGAAGGATGGCGCGGCTCCAGCGCGAGGCCGCAGACCTCAATGCCGCGATGGGCACCCGGATGACGGAGCGGTTCTCCGCGCCCGGTGCCACGCTCGTAAAACTGTTCGGGCGGCCCGAGGAGGAGTCCGCCGAGTTCGCGGCACGGGCGCGGCGCGTGCGGGACATCGGGGTGCGTACGGCGATGGCCCAGTCCGCCTTCATCACGGCGCTCACACTGGTCTCCGCCCTGGCGCTCGCCCTGGTCTACGGTCTCGGTGGCTGGTTCGCCCTGCGCGGCACCCTGGAGGCCGGCTCCGTCGTCTCGCTGGCCCTGCTGCTCACCCGGCTCTACGCGCCGCTCACCTCGCTCGCGGGCGCGCGGGTCGAGGTCATGAGCGCCCTCGTCAGCTTCGAGCGCGTCTTCGAAGTACTCGACCTCAAGCCGCTGATCGAGGAGAAGCCCGACCCGCGGGCGGTCCCCGACGGGCCGGTGCCGGTCGAGTTCGAGAACGTGCGCTTCGGCTACCCGTCCGCCGACAAGGTCTCCCTCGCCTCACTGGAGGAGGTGGCGGCCCTGGACACGCGCGGCGGCGCAGAGGTCCTGCGCGGTGTCTCCTTCCGCGCCGAACCCGGGCAGACGGTCGCGCTCGTGGGCTCCTCCGGCGCCGGCAAGTCCACCATCGCCGGACTGCTCCCACGGCTGTACGACGTCGACGAGGGCGCCGTCCGCATCGGCGACGTCGACGTCCGCGACCTGAGCGCCCGGTCGCTGCGCGAGACCCTCGGCATGGTCACCCAGGACGGCCATCTGTTCCACGACACGGTACGGGCCAATCTGCTGCTGGCACGGCCGGACGCGACCGATCACGACCTGTGGGACGCCCTGCGCCGGGCCCGCCTCGACGACCTCGTACGCTCCCTGCCCGACGGCCTCGACACGGTCGTCGGTGAGCGCGGCTACCGCCTGTCCGGCGGTGAACGCCAGCGCATGACCATCGCCCGGCTGCTGCTGGCCCGCCAGCGCGTCGTGATCCTCGACGAGGCCACCGCCCATCTGGACAACACGTCGGAGGCGGCCGTGCAGGAGGCCCTGACGGAGGCGCTGGAGGGCCGTACCGCGGTCGTCATCGCGCACCGGCTGTCCACGGTGCGGGCCGCCGACGTGATCCTGGTCGTCGAGTCCGGCCGGATCGTCGAGCGGGGTACCCACGAGGAACTGCTGGCGTCAGGCGGGCGGTACGCGGAGTTGTACCGGACGCAGTTCGAGAAGACGGGGACGGTGTTCCGGGAGGCCGAGCCGGAGGCCGTGGCGTAGGCCCGGGGTGTAAGCCCGGCGCGGCCCCCGGCTCGGGCGGAGTTCACTGATGGTCGCGAGGAGGCCCGGGCATTCACACCCGGTCCTCCCGGCCCGCCTCAATTCTTGAGGAATCGCGTCCGGCCGAGAAGGCGGCCGGATCTCAGCCGATGAGGGCCTCGGTGATCTGCCGGGTGGTCTGTGCGGCGACCCGGGGGTTGACGGCGGCGTAGGCGGTGTACGCGTTCAGGCCGGTGGCCAGGGCCCAGCCGCGGCCCCGGGTCCAGGTGGCGTCGTCCACACCGAGCGCGTCGCGGAAGGCGGCCCGGCTCTCGGCCGTCATCAGAGTGAAGGCGATCGTCAGGTCGCAGGCCGGGTCGCCGATGCCGAGCCCGCCGAAGTCGATGACCGCGCTCAGGCGGCCGTCGACGGTCAGCAGGTTGCCGGTGTGGAAGTCGCCGTGGAACCAGACCGCAGGACGGTCCCAGCCGGGGACGCCGAGTGCCCTGTCCCACAGCTCGGTCATGGCCGTGGCGTCGAACGCGTCGTCGACCTGCGCGATGGCGGCCCGTGTCGCCCGGTCCCGGTCGGCCAGCGGCTCGGCGGCGAGGTCTTCGTGGGCGTCCTCGGCCGGGAAGTCGACGGGCGCGAAGCGCTGAAGGGCGGTCAGGAACCGAGCGAGGTCGACAGCGGCCCGGGAGGAGTCCCCCAGCGTCTCGACCGTCGCCACCTGGCCGTCCAGCCAGCGGGACACCGCCCACGGCCACGGATAGCCGAAGCCGGGCTCGCCGACGGCCACCGGTATGGGGACGGCGAGCGGCAGATGCGGGGCGAGCCGGGGCAGCCACCGGAACTCCTTCTCCGCCTGCCGGATGGCGCCGGCATGGCGCGGCAGCCGAACGGACAGTTCCGCGCCCAGCCGGTAGATCACATGGTCCGAGCCGGCCGGGTCGAGCAGCTTCAGGGGCAGCCCGGCCCACTGCGGAAACTGCGTGTCGATCAGACGTCTGACCAGTGCGGTATCGATCGCGGGGCGGTTGTCCACGGTCCCGGCTGCCAAGTGCGGCTCCTGCGGTAGGCCCGCTCCGTACGGCGGGCGGGCGGTCGGGCCCATCACAGTGCGTCAGGCCCCCTCCTGTCGACCGGATTTCACGATCGGCACGCGGTTTCCGGCCGCCGACGAAAGCGGGTCGAACATCGCCGTGCGAGGGCCGTTCGGCCCTTGTTGCCCGGCGGACGTACTGACTTCACTGATCACGCGGTCGCGCCCGTACGCCTGGATCCCCGCCCGTGGGGCCGGTCCGGCGGTCCCGCTGATGGGTGGTGCGGGCGGGGCCGTCCAATGCGAGGCGCCCGGGACTGCGCCGTACGACGAGGAGGAAGCGGCAGATGATCGCGGCGGTGGGGCACGCGGACCTGACCCCGGGCACGCTGAAACTGGTGGAGGCCGAGCTGCGGGCGGTGCTGGAGCGCCTGCCCGGGCAGCAGTCCGGTCTGGTGCGCGCGGGCGCCGGGGCACCGGTGGTGTTCGGCAGGGCGGTGCGGGCGGCGGGGCGGCCACTGGTCGTGGTGATCCCCGCGCATCGGACGGTTCCCGCGATACCGCCGTGGCGTGACCGGGCGGCGACGGGCGAGTTGCTCACCCTGGCCCAGCAGGTACGCCTGCTCGCGTACGACCCCGGCGACCGCGACGCCTGCGTAGGCGCGGACGAGCGGATGGTCGCGGACTGCGGCCGTCTGGTGGCCGTCTGGGACGGCTCCCCGAGCAACGGCCGCGACGCCACGGCACATCTGGTGGCGTACGCCCGCGCACACGGCGTCCCGGTGGAGGTCGTGTGGCCGGCGGGGGCCGTCCGCGAGGCCGCGCCCGGCGCACCGGAACAGGACGGCGGCCGCGGGCCGCGCGATGTCACTCACCCATCGGCCGTCGTGGGCACCGAGCCCACGCAGAGTACGAGCGAGGCGGAACAACTCCGATGACCAGCACCACCACGACCGTGCACCACCTCACTACCAGGGCCGGCGAGGAGGACGGAGGACGACGCGGGATCACACCCGAAGGTGCGACCGGTGCCTCCCGTGCCTTCGCCTGGCTGCTGATCGTGACCGGGGCACTCGGGATCCTCGCCTCGTTCGTCATCACCATCGACAAGTTCCAGCTGCTCCAGGACCCGGGCTTCACCCCGTCGTGCAATCTGAGCCCGGTGGTGTCGTGCACGAACGTGATGCGCAGTCACCAGGCCGGCGTCTTCGGGTTCCCCAACCCGCTGATCGGACTGCTCGCGTACCCGGTCGTCGTCGCGGCCGGCGCCGCGCTGCTGGCCGGGGCCCGCTTCCGGCGCTGGTTCTGGCTCGGGCTCAACGCCGGCGCGCTGCTCGGCGTGGCCTTCTGCATGTGGCTGATGACCCAGGCGCTGTACGAGATCGGCGCGCTGTGCCTGTGGTGCTGTCTGGCCTGGGCGGCCACCATCGCCCTGTTCTGGTACACCACCGTGCACAACCTGCGGCACGGGATCGTCCGAGCGCCTCGCGCCCTGGTCGCCGGGGCGCTGGAGTTCCACTGGGTGGTGCCGGTCACCTGGTACCTCAGCATCGTGATGCTGATCGGCACGCGCTTTTGGTCCTACTGGCAGACGCTGCTGTGAACCTGCCTCGCCGCGCCCGCGACCTGCCCGCCGACCACGTCGGTGGGCAGGTCGCGGATGTCCTGTTCATCCCCTCAGGGGGCCGAGGAGGGGCCGTTGGGCCCTGGGCCGGGCCCCTGGCAGGGACTGGTCGGCCCTATCGGGACCAGGTACCCCTCCGACGATCATGAGGCCGGCGGCCGGGAAGGGCCAGGTCCGTTCCCGCACCCACGGCACTTCCCGGCTCGTCGACGACACGAGCAGATGGGGAGGACGCCGTCCGGTGGACGAGGCACAGATGCAACAGGTGGAGATCGCGCGGCCGAGGGCCGAGGTCTCCGTGGTGGACGAGACGTCCGGACGGACGGAGCACGCGGCGGCACGGCCGTCGTGGGTGGAGTGGCTGACGACCACCGATCACAAGAAGATCGGGACGATGTACCTGGTCACCGCGTTCGTGTTCTTCATCGTCGGTGGCGTGATGGCGCTGATGATGCGTGCCGAACTCGCCCGGCCGGGCCTGCAGATCATGTCGAACGAGCAGTTCAACCAGGCGTTCACGATGCATGGTTCGATCATGCTGCTGATGTTCGCGATGCCGCTGTTCACCGGCTTCGCGAACTGGATCATGCCGCTGCAGATCGGGGCCCCGGACGTGGCCTTTCCCCGTCTGAACATGCTCGCCTACTGGCTGTTCCTGTTCGGCTCCTCGATCGCGGCGTTCGGCTTCCTCACCCCGGGCGGGGCCGCCGACTTCGGGTGGTTCCTGTACGCCCCGCTGTCCGACGCGGTCCACTCGCCGGGGCTCGGCGCCGACCTGTGGATCATGGGGGTCGCGCTCTCGGGCTTCGGTTCGATCCTGGGCGCGGTCAACTTCATCACCACGATCGTCTGCATGCGCGCGCCGGGCATGACCATGTTCCGCATGCCGATCTTCGTGTGGAACGTGCTGCTGACCGCGCTGCTGATCCTGATCGTGTTCCCGGTCCTGGCGGCCGCGCTGTTCGCGCTGGAGTGCGACCGCAAGTTCGGCAGCCATGTCTTCGACGCGGCCAACGGCGGGGCGCTGCTGTGGCAGCACCTGTTCTGGTTCTTCGGCCACCCCGAGGTGTACATCCTGGCGCTGCCGTTCTTCGGGATCGTCTCCGAGGTCATCCCGGTCTTCTCCCGCAAGCCGATGTTCGGCTACATGGGACTGATCGGCGCGACGATCGCGATCGCGGGCCTGAGCGTGACGGTGTGGGCGCACCACATGTATGTGACCGGCGGGGTGCTGCTGCCCTTCTTCTCCTTCATGACCTTCCTGATCGCGGTGCCGACCGGAGTGAAGTTCTTCAACTGGATCGGCACGATGTGGAAGGGCAGCCTCTCCTTCGAGACGCCGATGCTGTGGACCGTCGGCTTTCTCATCACCTTCGTCTTCGGCGGTCTGACGGGCGTGATCCTGGCCTCGCCGCCGATGGACTTCCACCTGTCCGACTCGTACTTCGTGGTGGCGCACTTCCACTACACGGTCTTCGGTACGGTCGTGTACGCGATGTTCGCCGGATTCCACTTCTGGTGGCCCAAGTTCACCGGCAAGATGCTCGACGAGCGCCTCGGCAAGATCACCTTCTGGACGCTCACGATCGGTTTCCACCTGACCTTCCTGGTCCAGCACTGGCTGGGCGCCGAGGGAATGCCCCGCCGGTACGCGGACTATCTGGCCGCCGACGGCTTCACCGCCCTCAACACGCTGTCCACGATCGGCGCGTTCCTGCTGGGCCTGTCGATCCTGCCGTTCTTCTACAACGTCTGGAAGACCGCCAAGTACGGCCGGCCGGTGGAGGTCGACGACCCATGGGGCTACGGCCGTTCGCTGGAGTGGGCGACCTCCTGCCCGCCGCCGCGGCACAACTTCACCACCCTGCCCCGTATCCGCAGCGAATCCCCGGCGTTCGACCTGCACCATCCCGAGATCGCCGCGGCCGACTCGGCGGGGTGAGCCGTGTCCCACACTGTGCCGGCCCTCGGCATCGCGATGGTGACCGCCTCCGGTTGCGTCTGGTATCTGCCGGCGCTCGCCGATCTGCGGGCCGGCGCCGACCGCCCCGTTTCCCGCCGTACCGCCGCCGCGGCCTGTCTGAGCGGCTGGAGCACGACCGGGGTCGTCGCCGTACTGCTCCTGCTGGCCGAGGCGTGGTGGATGCCCGGTGCCACGGCCGTGACGGGGGCCGCCGTCACGGTGGGCCTCAGGGCACGCGCGGCGGTGCAGCGCAGGCGCGAGGTGCGGGAGGCCGCCCGTCACTGGGCGGAGCTGCGTCACGGCTCGCCCCTGATCGGTACCGACCGGACGCGGAACGTCTTCACCGCCCTGATGGCCTTCGGGCTGATCGCCGCGGGGGTCACGGCGGCCGTACTGGTGGCCACCGGGCCTGACGACGGCTTGGACCGGTGGGTGGTCGCTGCCGTTCCGGCCCTGGTCGTCGCTCTGTTCCTCACCGCCGCGATCACGTACACGAGGCGGCCCGCCGGGAATCGCCATGAACAGATGTAGGAATTGCGAAATTTTGCAATTGGTTACATGCTGAGGTGGCTGCACTCGTTCGAATCCGGTAGCCGCGGGTGCAGCGCATACGTGTCCGACGTCTACCGTGTCCGCCCCGCAGGGGTGGGACCTTCGTAGGGGAAGCCGAGGGGGTCGTGTCCGAGTTGCGGGAAACCGAGGTCGCCGCGCGATGACCTCGCCGATCAGCCGGGCGCGGACCCGGATCGCGCCCTTGCTGCCCGGTCGTGCCGATCTGGTTCAGATGCGGCGCGACCCGCGCCGGGACCTGCTCGCGGGCCTGACCGTGGCGATCGTGGCGCTGCCGCTCGCCCTCGGCTTCGGTGTCTCGTCCGGGCTGGGCGCGGCGGCGGGGCTGGCGACCGCGGTGGTCGCGGGCGCGCTCGCCGCGCTGTTCGGCGGGTCGAATCTCCAGGTGTCCGGGCCGACCGGCGCCATGACGGTGGTACTCGTGCCGATCGTGGGCCGGTACGGGCCGACGGGCGTGCTGACGGTCGGGGTGATGGCGGGCGTCATGCTGGTCGCGCTGGCCGCGCTGCGGGCCGGGAAGTACATGCAGTATGTGCCGGCCCCGGTCGTCGAGGGCTTCACGCTCGGTATCGCCTGTGTGATCGGCCTCCAGCAGATCCCGAACGCCCTCGGCGTGCCCAAGCCCGAGGGCGACCGGGTACTCGTCGTCACCTGGCGGGCGGTGGGGGAGTTCGCGAAGTCGCCGAACTGGACCGCCGTCGGCTTCGCGGCCGCCGTGGCCGCCGTCATGCTGGTCGGCGCGCGGTGGCGGCCGACCGTCCCGTTCTCCCTCCTGGCCGTGATCGCGGCGACGATCGTGGCGCGGGCCGCGGGCCTGGACGCGGCGAAACCGATCGGGGAACTGCCGTCCGGGCTGCCCGCCCCCTCGCTGTCCTTCCTCGACCCGGGAGCCCTCGGCACGCTTCTCGCCCCGGCCGTTGCGGTGGCCGCCCTGGCCGCGCTGGAGTCGCTCCTGTCGGCCTCGGTCGCCGACGGCATGACGGTGGGGCAGAAGCACGACCCGGACCGGGAACTGTTCGGACAGGGGCTGGCCAACATCGCCGCCCCGCTGTTCGGCGGCGTGCCCGCCACCGGCGCGATCGCCCGCACCGCGGTCAACGTCCGCACCGGCGCGAACTCCCGGCTCGCCGCCCTCACCCACGCCGCGATCCTCGCCGTGATCGTCTTCGCGGCGGCGCCCCTCGTCTCGAAGATCCCGCTCGCCGCCCTCGCCGGCGTCCTGCTGGCCACCGCGATCCGCATGGTCGAGGTCGGTTCGCTGCGGGCGATGGCGAAAGCGACCCGCTCGGACGCGCTGATCCTCGTGCTGACCGCCGTGGCGACCCTGGCCCTGGACCTGGTGTACGCCGTCATCATCGGCCTGGTCGTCGCCGGCGCCCTGGCGCTGCGTGCCGTGGCCAAGCAGGCCCGCCTCGACCAGGTGCCGCTCGACCGGGGCGACCACAGTGCCGAGGAGCACGAGCTGCTCGCCGAGCACATCGTCGCCTACCGCATCGACGGTCCGCTGTTCTTCGCCGCCGCCCACCGCTTCCTGCTGGAGCTGACCGACGTCGCGGACGTACGGGTGGTCATCCTGCGGATGTCGCGGGTGTCGACGATGGATGCGACCGGGGCGCTGGTCCTCAAGGACGCGGTGCAGAAGCTGAAGCGGCGCGGCATCGTCGTCATGGCCTCCGGGATACGCGCCGGTCAGCGCCAGGTGCTCGATTCGGTGGGCGCCCTCGATCTGCTGCTCCACGAGGGCCGGGAGTACGCCTCCACGCCCGAGGCGATCCGGGGTGCGCGCGACCACCTGGAGTCGGCCGGAATCCTGTCGGCCGCGGCGCGCAGGACCGCGCCCAGAACGGCAGTCGCCGGCGAGGAACCCGTCCGATGAGCGCAGCCGGAGAGCTGATGTCCACGCAACTTCAGGCGCTGCCGTATCGGCACGTGCTCACCCTGCCGAGCGAGCCCGCGGCGGTTCGCCTGGCCCGTGAGACCGCCGAACAGGCGCTGGTCGAATGGGGAATCGGCCTGCGCCACCCCGTCGCGGATCCGGCGCTGCTGATCCTCGGCGAACTGGTCACCAACAGCGTCCGGCACGCCGCCGACCTCTCCCCGCAGCTCACCGTCGTCTACGCGGCGGGCGAGGACTGTCTGGCCCTCGCCGTCCACGACCGGCACCCCTGTCGGCCCCGGCTGTACGGCACGGCCGTCGGCCCCGGCACCGGCGGGCTCGCCACCGTCATGGAGCTCACACTCGGCCTCGGCGGCACCGCGGTCGTACGCGGCGACGCCGACGGCAAGGGCAAGAGCATCTGGGTCACCCTTCCTCTCTGAACAGGGCGCACAGTGGGTGGATGCCATCTTGCTAATGTTGGCAATTATCGAGGTCATCACTGATGGGCGTCGTTGAAGCCGTGGGGTTCGGGTGGACCGGTTCCCGCTGGGCGGGTTCGGTCCCGCCGGTGGGGCACGCGAGAATGTGTCGCATGGCTTTGACGGGTGAGCGGATGCGACGTACCGAGGACCGGCAGGGACGACGGGTACCGTCGCGGTCCTGCGCAGAGGAGGGGGCGGCACGGTGACCGCGCCGCTGTACCAACTCAAGGCCGAGTTCTTCAAGACGCTCGGCCATCCAGCGCGCATCCGCGTCCTGGAGCTGCTGAGCGAGCGTGAGCACGCGGTCGCCGAGATGTTGCCCGAGGTGGGCATCGAGCCCGCGCATCTGTCGCAGCAGCTGGCCGTGCTGCGACGGGCGAACCTGGTCGTGACCCGCAAGGAGGGCTCGACCGTGTACTACTCGCTGACCAGTCCGCACGTCGCGGAACTGCTCCGGGTCGCCCGTACCATCCTCTCCGGTGTGTTGGCCGGGCAGGCCGAACTCCTCGCCGACCTGCGCGCCGCGGAGTCGGAGCCCCGGCCGCGGTCGTAGCCCCGAGGTGGCCATCAAGGTGCGTGTGGACGGGAAGCCTCTCCCCGGCCGGACCGCCCGCCGCGCACAGGAGAACAGCATGGTCACCGAGCACACGCCCCGCACCGCCGTCGTCACCGGAGCGGGATCCCGCCGCGGCATCGGCCGGGCCACCGCGCACGCACTCGCCGCGACGGGCTACCGCATCGCCGTACTCGACCTGGACGAGGAGGGCGCACAGGACACAGCCCGCGACGTGGCCGCCCGGCACGGGGTGGAGACCTTGGCCCTCGCGGTCGACGTGACCGACCCCGACGCGGTGGACGCCGCGATCACGGCGGTCGAGGCGGCACTGCCGCCCGTCGGCGCCCTCGTCAACAACGCGGGGATCACATCCCCCACCCGCTTCCTCGACGCCACGCCCATGGAATGGGACCGGATCTTCGAGGTCAATGTCCGCGGCAGCTTTCTGGTCACCCGCCGCGTCGCCTCCGGCATGGCCGACCGCGGCTTCGGCCGGATCGTCTTCCTGTCCTCGGTCTCGGCCGAACGCGGGGGAGGGGTCTTCGGAGGAGTGGCCTACTCGGCGTCCAAGGCCGCCCTCCTCGGCTTCGCCCGGTCACTGGCCCGCGAGCTCGGCCCCTCGGGGGTCACCGTCAACGCCGTCGCGCCCAGCCTGATCGACACCGACATCACCGCGGGCAGGCTCGACGAGACGCGCAAAACCGCCATGATCGCCGGCATCCCGATGGGCCGTATCGGCGGCGTCGAGGACGTGGCCGACGTCATCGCCTTCCTGGTCAGGCCCGAATCCGGCTACGTCACCGGCGCGACGTACGACGTCAACGGCGGCTTCCATATCCACTGACGACTGCCGTTTCCGGACGGGCGTGACCAGGATCTCCCCCGGCCGGCTCCGGGAATCCGAATATTCCTGATAAAAATATCGAATAACTGCCCGGATTCCTGTAGGAAAGCCCGCTCATGGCCCACGAGAACACCCCCGACCATCACATATTCGAGATGGATCTCACCGTCGACGAAGCGCGTCGGCGAGCGGAGTTCCTCGCGGCGATGGGACCCGACTGGGACCCGATGGTGGCGCTGGAAGAGGAAAACGCGGCGCACCGCATGCTCTACTCCGGCCTCGACGAGCACCAGCAGCAGATCTACGACCGCCTCGTGGCCGCCGGAGTGCTGCCCGCCGATCTCGGACCCGGCCACTGACGGGACCGGGTCGGCCTACCCGGCCAGTTCCTTGCGGATGCGGTCCAGCATGATCGACGAGGACTCGCGGGCCCGTTCCTCCCAGGCGAAGACGCAGGCAGTGGCGACGCCGTCGAATTCGAGTTCGCGCAGGGTGCCGAAGAACGCCTCCCAGTCGACCTCACCCTGGCCGATGTCGAGGTGCTGGTGGATACGGGCGGTGGTGCCGGGCGGATTGAGGATGTAACGCAGGCCGGAGGAGCCCTTGTGGTTGAAGGAGTCGGCGATGTGCACGTGCTGGAGCTTGTCGCCGGCGTAGCGCATCATGGCCGCGATGTCCGCCGTCGGGTCCGCGCCCGAGAGGTGGAAAGAATGGGTGCGCAAATAAGGTAGTTCACCCACGGCTTGTTGATCGCACGGACGAGGTCGACCGCCGGCGTGTTCTCCTCGCAGAAGTCGTCCGGGTGGGCCTCCAGATTGAGCGCGATGCCCTCACGCTCGAACAGCGGCAGCAGTTCCTCCAGTGAGCGCCAGAAGGCGGCCTCGCTCTCGGCGGCACGCTCGGGGCGGCCATTGAACTCCGAGTTCATCAGCGGACATTCGAGGTCGGCGGTGATCTCGATCATCCGCTTCCAGTGGCGGACGGCGGTCTGCCGTTCGGTCTCGTCGGGCGAGGACCACTTGTAGAGGGGCAGGACGGAGGACAGCTTCACGCCGTGCGCGCGCAGGGACTTCTTCAGCGCGGCGATCCGCTCGTCGTCCGCCCGGGGGTGCAGGAAGAACGGCATGAAGTCGTCCCGTGGGGACAACTCGATGTACTCGTAGCCGAGTTCGGCGACCGTGCGCGCCATGTCGTCCAGCGGCAGTGCGCGGAACATGTACGGGTCGAGGGCGATCTTCACGCGGCACCTCCGTAGAAGGCGGGGCGGGGCTTGAGGTCTGTGGCCACGACGCGGCCCGACTCCAGGGCCTCGACGGTCGCTGCGGTGATGGCGGTGGCGGCGTAGCCGTCCCAGGCCGAGGGGCCGGTCGGCTCGTCGCCGGCTGCCAGGCCCGCGATCCACTCGCGGAACTCGGTGTCGAAGGCGTCCTTGAAGCGCCCCACCCAGTCCGTGAGAACCGCTGTGCTGTGCTGTCCGGCGGTGCGGACGGCGACCGCGTCCGGGTCGGGCAGCCGGACCAGACCCTCCTCGCCGACCGTCTCGCACTGGATGTCGTAGCCGTACTGGCAGTTGACGAAGACCTCCAGATCGATGCGGACACCGTTGGCGGTCTCGAAGAGCATGATCTGCGGGTCCTTGAGGTGGGCGGACCGCTTGCTCGTGGCGCGCGGGGTGAGCACCTGGGTGGAGACGATCTCGTCGTCGAGCAGCCAGCGCAGCACGTCGACCTCGTGCACCGCAGTGTCCAGGGCGGCCATCGCGGAGGTGTACGACTCCGGGACGGTCGGGTTGCGGTGGGCGCAGTGCACGATCAGCGGCTCACCGATCCGGCCGGAGTCGATGACCTGCTTCATCTGCCGGTAGCCGGCGTCGTAGCGGCGCATGAAGCCGACCTGGACCAGGCGGCGGCCGTACGCGATCTCGGCCTCGATGATCTTCAGACAGTCCTCGGCGGTGGTGGCGAGGGGCTTCTCGCAGAACACCGGCTTTCCGGCGGCGATCGCGTTCAGCACGTGCTCGGCGTGGGTCGGGCCCCAGGACGTCACGAGTACGGCGTCCACCTCGTCCGCCGAGACCACGGCCGCGCCGTCGTGCAGCACCCTGGCGCCGACCGGCGCCGCCGCCTCTTCGGCGCGAGCGGCGTCGATATCGGTGACCGCGGTGATCCGTGCACCGGTGACGGTGTGGGTGAGACGCTGGATGTGCTCCTTGCCGATCCAGCCGGCGCCGATGACGCCCATACCTACGGTCATGGTCGTGTCCTACCTTTCAACTGTGGGTCCGTTCTGGTCATTCGTAAGATCGGGAAGGCCCAGGGGCTCTGGGTATGGCTGTCATCGTTGCGCCCTCGATGGCTCAAGGAACTTGGCCGCCCGGAGCCCCGCGACGACTCGACCGCCAATTGGGAGATGCGACTCCGATCGCTGCTGTAGGACAACGTCGGCGAGGTCGTCTGCGGGGGCGATGTACGACGAGCTGGCGGAGGGGAACGTGCCCGAGATCTGGGCTGGAGTGGACATCGGCAAGACCCACCACCATGCGGTGGTGATCGACGCGGACGGCAAACGTCAGCTGTCCCGCCGGGTCGCGAACGACGAGACTGAACTGCTCGCCCTGATCAGCGATGTTCTGGAGATATCCCAGGACGTGCTGTGGGCCGTCGACCTCAACCACGGTGGGGCCGCGCTGCTGATTGGCCTGCTGGTCAACCACGGCCAGCCGGTTGCTTATCTCACTGGCCTGGCGGTCCACCGAGCCTCGGCCACCTACCGGGGCGAGGGCAAAACGGATGCGAAGGACGCCTTCGTCATCGCCGACCAGGCCCGTGTCCGCCGCGACCTCGGCCTGTTGCGGCCAGGCGACGAGATCGCCGTTGACCTGCGCACTCTGACTACCCGCCGCCTGGACGCGGTCTTCGACCGGACCCGGCAGATCAACCGGCTCCGTGCCCAACTCCTGGAGATCTTCCCCGCGTTGGAGCAGGCCCTGGAACTGACGAACCGGGGACCGGTGATGCTGCTGACCGGATTTCAGACCCCGGCCGCGATCCGCCGGGCCGGAGCGAGCCGGATCGAGACCTGGCTGAAGAACCGCAAGGTTCGTGGCGCCGCCACACTGGCGAAGACGGTGGTGGAGGCCGCTCAGGCCCAGCTGACCGCGCTGCCCGGCGAGAAGCTGGCCGCCGCCATGGTGGTCCGCCTGGCGAAGGGGGTGATGGCCCTCGATGAGGAGATCGCCGAGCTCGACGCCCTGATCGAGGCCCGGTTTCGCGAGCATCCGCACGCCGAGGTGATCTGCAGCCTGCCCGGCATGGGCACGAAACTCGCGGCCGAGTTCATTGCCGCCACCGGTGGCGACATGGACGCCTTCGGCAGCTCCGACCGCTTGGCCGGCTTCGCCGGCCTGGCCCCCAGGCCACGCGACTCCGGCCGCGTCAGCGGCAATCTGCGCCGGCCGCGGCGCTACCACCGCGGTCTGCTGAGAACCATGTATCTGTCGGCCATGGTGAGCCTTCAGTGCTGCCCCGTCTCGAGGGCGTTCTACGACCGGAAGCGGAGCGAGGGCAAGGGCCACAAGCGGGCCCTGCTGGCTCTCGCACGCCGACGCCTCAACGTCCTGTGGGCGATGATCCGTGACGGAGAGTGCTTTCACACTTCACCTCCCGTCACGGCAGCGGCTTGACAACACGATTGGGAAGTTCCTTCGGATGAGGTCAGGAGAAACGCGCCCGGAGTTCGGCGTCGAGGGATTCGAGGGATTCGAGGGTGCGGCGGCTCTGCGGATACACATCCACTCCACTCCGTCCAGTCACGAAGACATGCTGTCGCGCTCTACTAGTGCGCTCTAGTGCGAGTACGATGGCCCCTGTCCAAATGTCATGTCAATAGCTTGTTGTTGAGCGAACGTGACCGCTCCGCTCACGGTGGCTCACCGTGCCTATCCGGACGCCATGGACGAAGCTGATACAGAGGCGTTCGACGACCTGCTCGACGACGGGTTCGCCCTTACACACATGACCGGATACGTGCAGCCGAAGGCCGAGTGGCCGGCGCAGATGCGACGCGAAGTGGCGGCTTCGACCGGCTACCGACTACGCCCGTAGAGGCGACACCTGGGCAACGCTCCGCACCGTCGCCACGACCTGGTGACCGAGACGTCCTGGAGGCGGATGTGACTGTGAACCGAATCGGCCTGGTGGTGCACGGTGGGCGCGCGGAGGCCGTGGAGGCGGCCGATGTGGTCCGGGCGTGGTGCGAGGAACACGCCGTGCGGTGCACGGACATCGACGTGTGGCACGACGGCGGGCGACGCGGCGCGCGTGAGGAGGTCGAGGCCGCGGGCGATCCCGACCTCATCGTCACCCTGGGTGGGGACGGCACCTTTCTGCGGGGTGCCCGGCTGGCCGCCGAGAACGACTCCCTCGTCCTGGGGGTCGACCTCGGGCGGGTCGGTTTCCTGACGGGGGTGTCGGCCTCCGGGGTGCGTTCGGCGCTGGACGCGGTGCGCGAGGACCGGTTCAGGGTCGACAGCCGCATGCTGCTCACCCTGCGTGCCTCCCGTTGCCTGGAGGTGCCGGCGGACATGGAGGATTGGGTGAAGTACGGCCGTGGTCCGCTTCTGCCGCCGCCGCGGGTACGCTCCGACTGCAAGGCCGACGACGAGTGGGGCATCCCGCTGAACGTCACAGCACTCAACGATGTCGTGCTGGAGAAGCTGTCCCGGGACCGCCAGGTATCGGTCGGGGTCTACGTCTCCGGCAGGCTTCTCGCCTCCTATTCGGCCGACGCCCTGCTGGTGGCGACCCCGACCGGATCGACCGCCTACAGTTTCGCCGCGGGAGGGCCGGTCGTCTCGCCGCGTGCGGATGCCCTCGTCTTCACGCCGGTCGCCCCGCACATGGCGTTCAATCGATCGGTCGTCACGGCTCCGGACGAGCCCGTCGGTTTGCGCGTGCTCGAACGGTCGGGGCAGGCCGCGGTCAGCATCGACGGTCAGTTGCGGGGCGTGCTCGATCCCGGGGACTGGATCGGTGTGTACGCCGCTCCGCGCCGGCTGCGGGCCGTGAGGCTGGGGCCGATGGACTTCTACGGCCATCTGCGTGAGCGGATGAACCTGACCGATGCCCCGGCCGCGGTCGCCGACGGATCGCCTGCCCCGCTCTGGTCGGTGACCACACCGCCGCCCGGAGACCTCGCCCATCTGGCGCTGTTGCCGGTCCCGGACGGTTTCTCACCTCTTCGGTGAGCGGATGGGACGACAGAGGACAGCGCGCCGGTGTAGAGGCCGGCGCGTCCGTCCTCGGTGAAGTCGGGTGCCCAGGCGCGGGTGGCCGGAGTGACCAGCATCTGGCCGAGGGTGAGCAGGACGACGAAGCCCGCGGTGGGGAGGAGTCCCGCGGTGGCGGGCAGGAGTCCCGCGGTGCCGGTCCAGCCGGCGTTGGCCGCCCTCCTCGCGGTCATGCACCCCGAGCTTTACGAGGCACTCGTGACCACCTGGCCATGGGGACAGACGCATTGGGCCACTGAGCCGGCGGTCGGAAGCCATATCCGTCGGCGGGGCCCGATGCCGGCGGGGCCCCATGAAGGCGGACCGCTTCGACCGGGCCCCGGCAGGGCCCACCGGCCCACAGCGCGAAGTGCCAGAATGACAGCTGGCAGCAGGCCGAGGGGATGGGGACAGGCGACCGTGCCGGACAATCGAGTGGGAAGACCTTCGACGGAGGACCACAGCGAGCGCGGCGAGGGACCCGCATCGGTGACGATCGCGTACATCGCCGAATCCGCGGGCGTCTCGGTGCCCACCGTGTCGAAGGTGCTCAACGGCCGCTCCGGGGTGTCGGAAGAGACGCGCGCGCGTGTCGAGCAACTGATCCACCAGTACGGTTACCGCAAGCCTCCCAAGAACCGCAGCAAACTGGTGGAACTCGTCTTCCGCGAGTTGGAGAGCATGTGGGCCGTGGAGGTCATCCGCGGTGTGGAGCGCGTGGCCCGCAGGAACCGGGTCGGGGTGCTGGTGTCGGAGCTCGGGCTCCATGACACGGAGGGCATGACCATCGACGACACGGTCGGGCGGCGCCCTCAGTGCGTTCTGTCGGTGGCGCAGCTCTCCGAAGCGGAGCGGGCACAGCTCACGGCGAAAGGCATCCCGTTCGTAGTCTTCGACCCGATCGACGAGTTGCCCGACGGCGTGCCGTTCGTGGGCGCCACGAACTGGAGGGGCGGGCAGGCGGCGACCCGGCATCTGCTCGACCTCGGACACCGGCGCATCGCCATGATCAGCGGACCGGATCACCCCTACTGCCGCGCCCGCCTGTCCGGTTACCTCTCCGCCCTCGGGGAAGCCGGGCTGACGCCGGAACCGGGCCTGGTGGTGAAGACGCAGCTCACCCACGAGCACGGATACGCCGCCGCGCGGGAGCTGCTGTCCCGACCCGATCGCCCCACCGCCGTGTTCACTGCCAACGACATGCAGGCGCTCGGCGTCTACCAGGCCGCGCGCGGACTCGGCCTGCGCATCCCGGACGATCTCAGCGTGGTGGGCTTCGACGACGTACCGACCGTGGCCTGGGTGGATCCGCCCTTGACCACCGTCCATCAGCCGCTGGCCGAGATGGCGACGGCTGCCACCGAGCTGGCCCTGGCGCTCGGCCGCGGCGAGGAGGTGCCGCAGTTCGGGTTGGAGATCGCCACCACCCTTACCGTCCGTGAGAGTACGGCTCCGCCGAAGGAGGCGTGAGGCGGCGCGGAAACACGGCTGTGCCCTGGTTGCCGGCGGAGGCGGGCGACCAGGGCGAGGGGCCGGTCGGGCAGGACGATCGTGCGCGATGGACGATCACATCGCATCGGGCGGTGCGATCAGTGCTGGGCGAACTGGAGATGGGTCGGTTGCACGACGTTCGGCCGCAGCGCGATTCCGCTGACGGTCAGCTGTTGCCCATAGATGTCCGTGATTCTGATCGCGCCGCCGCACCCGCTGCCGTCGGCGGAGATGAAGTAGTTGTAGTCGGTACGGGGCAGTCGCCGCCAGCCTGCCGCGGTGCGGACCTCCAGCCCGGCGACCGGATTACGGTGGCCGATGGCCTGGATGCCGCACCAGTAGGGGCTGGAGCCGGTCTTGTACCGGATGGAAATGGTGCCGGACGTACTGGGGCTCAGCAGGCTCCAGGTAATCGGGATCCGGCCGAGCTTGAGGTCGCCGAGCTTGGCGAACGCCTGCTGGCTGAGGTCAAGTTGACCGGGTGCGCACGGCGCCGGGCATTCGTTGGTGATCCGGACCGTGACGGAAGCGCCGTTCGCCGCGCGGACGAGCACGTAGGCCCCGCAGGCCCTGGCCGTCTCGTAGTCGGTGGTGTTCATCGCCGCGATCATGAGGTCGGGGCTCGGGCCGAACAGGCAGGCGCCGTCTCCGTTCCCGGCCTCATAGGCGGTGGCGACACCTCGGTAGGTGGTCCCGGGCCGGATCCGTCCTGCCGACGATGCCGCGGATGTCTGCCGCGGGGGCCGCGGAGTGTGCGTGGCCGACGGGTGCGCTGCCGTGGCGGACGCACTCGCCGTCGGCGTCGGCGTCGGGGTGCCGGTCACGGTCGGGGAAGCCGTCGAGGCCGGCCTGTCCGACGTGGTCGCTGCTGTGGCTCTCACTGGGGCGGTGGTGACGGGGGTGGCCGCGACGGGCCCCGCATCCGCCTTGCGGCCGGGGAGCGACGCCACGACCAGGCAGACGACCACGCCTGCGATAGCCAGCGCCAAGGTGGTGCCCAGCATCTGCCTGTGTCTGCGCCTGCGCTGCCGCGCGGCCTGCCTTGCTGTCGTCATGCCTGTCCGTCCTGGAGTTCGAGCCGATGGTGCACTGCTCAGTGACCGCAGAAAGCGAAAAGGTTGCCGACGCCCTGGCCGGGGGAACCACGGCCGTCGCGGCCATGGCCACCGACTCGTGGACGGTCGCGCGCGGCGGAGTCGCACGGCCGTTCCGCCGTCGCGGAGAGGACCGACAGTCGAGGCCCAGCTCGACAACAACGAGGCCCTCGTCGCGAGGGCTCACGGCGCCGAGCGCGTACGTCAGAAAGTCGTGTTCACGAGCCGTGCCGTACCTGGGTGCGGCGCGCCGTACACGGACGCGCTCTGCGGCGCATCGCCACCCTGCCTGGCGGGGGTGCCCCGCGCTGCTTCAACGTACGCATGGCGCCCCTGTCGGGGTCAGTTGAGGGCGCTCACTGTGCGACCTCGTCGGCGGTCAGCGAGATGGTCGCCGCGGCGACGTTGTCTTCCAGGTGGGCGACCTTGGAGGTGCGGGGGATCGGCAGGATCACGGGGGAACGGTGCAGGAGCCAGGCGAGTGCCGGCTGCGCCGGAGTGGCCTCGTGGCGGGCCGGGGCCTCCGCGAGGATGCCCCCCGGCTGCGCCGCGCGCGCCGACCTGCTCGGCGAACGGCACCATCGGGTCGATCCGGTGCGGCTGGTACAGGTCGACGCGGTCCAGCTTCAAACGCTGCAGGCTCCCGTCCACGCACTGCCGCAGCTACTCCGGGCGGCCGTCCGGTACCCACTGCGGGAAGTGGTCCCGGGGCGAGCCGCTGATCCAGGAGCGGCTGGTCGGGCGGGGGCTCGTGGTCACGGTGTACGACCATGGGGCGGACGTGAGCTGAGCACGGACACGGCGGTATCGATGCCCGCGGCGGCCCGGGTGCCGTGCGTCCGGAAGAAGCGTGCCGTGGTCACCAGGACCATGGCGAGTGCGGCGGGTATCGCGTAGGCGACGCGGAAATGGCCCGTCGCCCCCAGGCCCCCGCTCGCACCGGCTCCGACGAGAACGCCGACGTAGTTGAAGACGTTGAGCCGGGCCAGCACCGTCTCGGGGGCACCGGGCCGCAGCCGGCCGGCCGCGGCGACGCACAGCGGGGTGAGGGCGGCGACTCCGAGGCCCGCACACCCTGCCGCGCCGACCGCGTACGGCCAGCTCGGTGCCGCCGCCAGAGCGGCCAGGGCGACGGCCGCGAGCAGGGCGGCGGCGCGGACCACAGCCACCGGCCCGACCCGGCGGACCATGAGGTCGGCACTCGCCCGGCCGGTCACCGTGCCCGCCTGGTAGGCCGCGTACGCGAGGGGCGCGGCCGCCAGGGACGCGGCGAGGGTCTGATGAAGGTAGACGGTCGACCATGCCGAGACCGTGGAGTCCACGACGTAGGCGACGAGGAGAACGACACCGAAGGGGACGAGCCGTGCCCACACCCGCCGCCCCAGGACCTCCTCGAGCGGCGCCGGCCCCTCCTCGAGCGGCGCCGGCCTGTCGCCGGACGAGGAGAGCGTGGGCGGGAGGACATGGGGCCGGACGGTCAGGGCCAGGAGGGCCACGAGCGCGGCGTGGGCGGTCAGGACGTACTCGACCGGCCAGCCCAGCCGGGAGACGCCCGCCGTCAGCAGCGCTGCCGCCACGCCCGCGGCGCTCCAGGCGGCGTAGAAGGAGGAGAGGATGCTGCGCCCGTAGTGGCGTTCGACGGTGGCCGCGCGGGTGTTGACGGACACGTCGACGGCACCCAGCGCCAGCCCGAAGAGGACATAGGCCGCCGAGGCGGCGAGCCGGCCCGGCGCCCAGGCCACGGACAGCAGGGCCACGGCCGCGGTCAGCACCGCCGCGCGCATGACGGCGACGGTACCCGAGCGGCGTACGGCGGCCAGGCCCGCGAAGCTGCCGGCACCCGCGGCCAGCGTCAGGGCGATCGTGAGCGCGGTCATCGCCAGGGACGACAGCCGCAGATGGCTCTCCACGGCGGGCACCGTGGTGGACACGGCGCCCACCGCCGCGCCCTGGGCGGCGAACACGGTGGCTGTGACCCGGCGGGCTCCCGCGAGCGGGCCACTTCTCACAGGCAGAGGCGGAGCCGTCGCTCCGAGGGACGCGTTCATGGGGGCCTCTTCCTGTCACGGACCGTGGGCGGGCCGGGGTGCGCGAATTGGAGCAACCGTAGGAATGCGGACCGACACGACGGAGGACACCTACGGCCACACTGAGGACCCTGGCGGCCAGGAGCGGATGGCACGGGCGGTGCCTCGGGAGACCGGCTCACGACCGGAGCGGCTCGGAGCGGCGAGGTCCGCCCGCCGGTGCCGCGCCGGGCCGGTCAACGAGCTGGCCGCTGCGGCCCCCTTTGTGGCCGCACAGGCCAGTCCGCCGGCGCTTGCACGCTGCCTAAGTTCCTCCCACGCCGAAACGTGGCGACGAGAGGAGGTGGACTCGTGAAGGAGTCCGAATTCGACACATGTGTCATCGGTGCGGGCCCCGCGGGGCTGGCAGTGGCACGGGCGCTCGGTGAGCGGCGGCTTCCCTATACGCACATCGAGCGTCACACGGGTCCGGGAGGCCTGTGGGACATCGACAATCCGGGCAGCCCGATGTACGAGTCGGCGCATTTCATCTCCAGCAAGACCCTCTCGGGCTTCGGCGGCTGGCCGATGCCCGACCACTTCGCCGACTACCCCTCGCGACGGCAGATCCTGTCGTACCTGACGTCCTTCGCCGACGCGTACGGGCTGACGGAGCGGATCGAGTTCGGCACCGAGGTCCGTGACGTGGCGAAGAACCCGGATGGCACCTGGACGGTCACCCGGTCCGACGGACGGGCCAGCCGGCACGGGCAGATCGTGGTCTGCACGGGCTCGCAGTGGCACCCCAACGTCCCCGATATCCCGGGTGACTTCAGCGGCGAGATCCGACACACGGTCGGCTACCGCAACAGCGACGAACTGCGTGGCAAGCGGGTCCTCGTGGTGGGCGCGGGCAACTCCGGCTGCGACATCGCCTGCGACGCGGCCCGGGCCGCCGACCACGCGGAGATCAGCATGCGCCGCGGCTACTGGTTCATCCCCAAGCATGTGTTCGGCAGGCCCGTGGACACCCTCGAAGGCGTCGGCCCCCGGTTGCCCAAGTGGCTGGAGCAGAAGCTGTTCGGCGCGCTCCTGCGGATCATCAACGGCGATCCGCGCCGCCTCGGCCTGCAGAAACCCGACCACAAGCTCTTCGAGACCCATCCGACGGTCAACTCGATGCTGCTCCACCACCTTCAGCACGGCGACATCACCGCGCGACCCGGCATCGTCCGCGCCGAGGGCAGCACCGTCCACTTCACCGACGGCAGCAGCAATGACTTCGACCTGATCCTGCTGGCGACCGGGTATGTCCACAAAGTGCCCGTCGCACAGCGCTACTTCGGCGACGAGCAGCACCCCGACCTGTACCTGTCGTCGTTCTCCCGCGAGCATGAGGGGCTGTTCGGCGTCGGCTTCATCGAGACCAACTCCGGTGCCTACCAGTTGTTCGACGCCCAGGCGCAGCTGATCGCCGGCTTCGTCCAGGACATGCGCCGGGGCATGCCGAACGCCGAGCGGTTCGCCCGCATGATCCGGGGCGACCGCCCGGACCTGTCCGGGGGTCTGAGGTTCGTGGACTCCCCGCGCCACACCGGTTATGTCGACAGCGTCGCGTACACCAGGTACCTCACCAAGGTCGCCGCCGCCATGGGCTGGCCCACCCAGGGACGCCCCCCGGCTGTGCCGGCCGTCCGCAGCAAGGAAACGGTGGCATGAGCGGCTACGACTACACCGGCAAGGTGATGCTGGTGACCGGCGGCGCGGGCGGCATCGGCAGCGCGCTGTGCCGGCGGTTCGCGGCCGGCGGCGCCGTGTGCGTCGTCGTCGACATCGACGGCGAGCGCGCGCGGCGGGTCGCGGACACCCTTCCCGGCGCCGGTCACCTGGGCCTCGGCTGCGACCTGCTGGACCGGGCAGGGGTGGCGGACCTCTTCGAACACGTCGCCTTCGCCTTCGGCCGCCTCGATGTGCTGGTCAACAACGTCGGCATGACCAGCACCGAGCGATTCGACGTGCGTGCAGTGGAGAGCATCGAGCGGGAGATCGACCTCAACCTGCTCTCCCCGCTCGTCGCGACCCGGCTCGCCATCCCCCTGCTGAGGGCTTCCGGCGACCCCCGCGTCATCACGACGGTGTCACTGGCCGGCATCTTTCCGCAGGGCGAGACCCCCATCTACGCGGCGTCGAAGTTCGGGCTGCGCGGCGCCATGCTGTCCATCGCCCTCGACCTGGGCGACAAGGGCATCCGTGTCGGCTCCGTCCTGCCGTCGGCCACCGACACCCCGATGCTGCGCCAGGAGGCCGTCGACGGCGGCAACTCCCTGCAGTTCCAGGACCCGCCGCAGCAGCCGTCCGACGTCGTCGCCGCGGTGGTGAGCCTGCTCGACAGGCCGCGACTCGAAGCGTATCCGCGCGCAGGCGAATCCCGCCTGGTCCGCTTCTCCATGCTGGTGCCGAACCTCCTGCCCAGGCTCCTGCCGCTCTTCCGCAGGCGCGGCGAGCGCGGCCTGGCCAGATACCTGGAGGACCTGCGCCGCAGAGGACTGGCCCGTCAGGTCGACGGCCGCTGGGAACTGGTGAAGGAGGCATGACCGTGACCACAGAAACGAACGTCCGTCTGCTCAGGGTCGTCAACCCGGCGACCGGAGAAACCCTCGACACCCTGCCCGCCGCCACCGCGGACGAGGTGGACGCGGCGGTGGACCAGGCCCACCGAGTCTTCGACAGCGGGGCGTGGTCGGGCCGGCCGCCCCGGGAGCGGGCCGCGGCACTCCTGCGCCTCGCGGACCTGATGGAACGCGACGCCGAGATCCTGGCTCGCCTGGACTGCGAGGACGCGGGCAAACCGATCACGGATTGCCGCACCGGCGACGTGCCCGGCGCGATCGAGTCGATCCGCTGGTTCGCGGAGGCGGCCGACAAGGTCTTCGGACGTGTGGCGCCCACCGGCCACGACCACCTCGGCCTGATGAGCCGGGAACCCGTCGGAGTGGCCGCGGCCGTTCTCCCGTGGAACTACCCGCTCGCCATGGCCGCCTGGAAGATCGGCCCCGCCCTCGCCGCGGGCAACAGCCTGCTGCTCAAGCCCGCCGAAGCGACACCCCGCTCGGCCCTCCACATGGCCCATCTGGCCACCGAAGCGGGACTGCCGGACGGGACGCTCACCGTTCTGCCCGGCCACGGGGCGGAGACCGGCCGGGCGCTCGCCCGCCATCCCGGGGTGGACGCCCTGTCCTTCACCGGCTCGACGGCCACCGGACGGCGGATCCTGGCGGATGCCGCGGAGACCAACTTCAAACGGGTCTCCCTGGAGATGGGCGGCAAGAGCCCCCAGGTCCTCATGCCGGATGCGCTCGACTTCGGTGTCGAACTCATCGACGACATGGTCGAGGCCGCGTTCCTGACGACGGGCCAGAACTGCACGGCGGGCTCCCGCGTCCTGGTCCACGAGGACATCGCCGCCGAGGTCATCGCACGGTTCACGGCCGCCGCCGGGGCGCTGGCCATCGGTGACCCCGCCGATCCGGACACCCGGATGGGACCGTTGATCAGCGGTGCGGCGCGGGACCGGGTCGCGCACGCCGTGGACGAGGCGGTCGCCGCCGGAGCCGTGGCGCACGCCGCCCGGCTGCCGGAAGGCCTCCACCCGCACGGGGCCTACTACCCGCCCACCGTCGTGGTCGGCGCCCCCGACGGCAGCAGGGTCCTCACCGAGGAACTGTTCGGCCCCGTGGTCACCGTCCAGACCTTCACCTCCGAGCAGGAAGCGGTCCGGACGGCCAACGCCACCGCCTACGGCCTCGCCGCCTCCGTATGGACCCGCGACCTCGACACCGCCTTCCGCCTCGCCCGTGGCATCCAGGCCGGAGTGGTCTCCGTCAACGCCTACAGCGAGGGCGACATCACCTCCCCCTTCGGCGGCTGGAAGCAGTCCGGATTCGGCGGGGCGGAGCGATCCACCAACGCCTTCGACCAGTGGACCAGGGAGAAGACGGTGTGGATCCGCACCCGCTGACAAGGCGGAAACCGGACGCGACTGCCTAAGGTGGTCACCAGTACGGCCCTGGAGAGAAGCCATGCCCGAGGCACCCCGTCCGGAGAACGGCACCACGCGCAGTACGTCGGCGACGATCTCGCCGAACATCCTGCGCTATCTCGGCCAGGTCACCGGGGAGTACGGCGTCGACCTGCAACCGGAGCTGACACAAGTGGGTCTCACCGAGACCCTGATGACATCGGCGGCCCTGCGCGTCTCCTACCGCCAGGGCAGTGCCGTCATCCGGCGCGCCGTCGAACTCACCGGGGACGAGAACCTGGGCCTGCGGGTCGGAGCCGCACAGCACCTCACCGCCTGGGGCCTGCTGGGCTTCGCCATGCTCGCCAGCGACACCCTCCAGGTGGCCATCGAGACGGGCGTGCGCTTCCAGAACGTGTCCGGGGCCATGACGGTCTGGTCGGCCGGCCGGGAGGGCCCCGACTACGTGGTGAGGGCCGACCTGCCGGATCCGGTGCTCGACCCGAACGTCGCCGTCTTCCTCGTCGAGGAGGCGTTCTCCAGCGTCGTCACGCTGGGCCGCCTCGCCGCCGGCGCCGGCCTCGCACCGCAGGACGTCCAGTTCGCCTTCCCCGCTCCGCACGACGTCCAGCCGTTCCACGACCTCTTCCGCTGCCCCCTGCACTTCGGCGCCTCCCGCAACCGGATGGTGGTGCCGCAGGGATGGATCAACCGGCCGATGCCGGGCCGCGATCCGGTCACCTACGCCTCGACCCTCGAACTGCTGGAAGCGCAGATGGCCTCGCGCCGCCGCCAGCAGGACCTGCTGGAGATACTGGAGATCTCCGTCGCGCAGAGCCTCCCGGACGTCCCCTCCTTCGCCGAGCAGGCCCGAAGACACGCGTCGAGCGAACGCACGCTGCGCCGCCGCCTGGCCGACTGCGGCACCTCCTACGAGGCGATCGTCGAGGGCGTACGGCGCGAACGCGTCGAACAACTCCTGCACCGCCCCCACCTCACCCTCCGCGAGGTGGCCCGTCAGGCAGGCTTCTCCGACGAACGCGCCCTGCGCCGGGCGGTCCGCCGCTGGCACGGCGTGGCGCCGCAGCAACTCCGGGAAGGGTTCCTCTCGGGCGCCGGTGGGAACAGCACCCCGTGAGGGGCGCGAAGCTGTGTTCAGTTTGCGGCGCCGCCGCGTGGGCGCGGCCGGCCACAACCGGACCCGCAGCCCCCGCACCACCGAACCAGGCAGACGCTTGGCGCGTCATTCGTAGGAACCCGGCCTCCGGGTCGTTCTCGGTGCACGCCGAGCGGGCCTGGCGCATGCCGCGGTGAGGGCGGCCAGCACGCGCCGGGTCTCGGCGGCGTCGAGCCGGACCAGTCCGCAGCGCGGGGCCGCCCTCGCGGAGGGCGGCCCCGCGCCGTTCGGTACCGCTCTCTGAACTACTCGATGTTGATCTTGAATGTGCTGGTCGTGTTGCGGATGTCCTGGACGTTGCCGCTCAGCCGCAGGTTGCGGAAGGTGGCTTCACCGACGGCCGGGCCCTGACCGGGCTCCGGCAGCTCGTTGGCCCAGATGCCGAAGCCGGACTTGGCGTCGAACGCGTCCCCGCTCTTCTTGGAGTTGGTGATGGAGATGTCGGTGAAGATGGTGTCCTTCACCGGGAACTGCGGCTGGCCTCCGACGTAGTTGGTCTGGAACATCACGCCTCCGTAGGTGGAGTTGTCGATGTCGATGTCGTTGACCCGGATCCCCTGGAAGACCTTCGAGGCGGAGAACGCCCAGATCGCGGGGAAGACCTGCGAGCCCCAGAAGTGGCCACCCGTCCTTTCCAGGGAGACGTTCTCGATCGTCGTGGGCTCGGTCCCGAAGCCGTTCATCGGGTAGCCGAAGTCCAGCGAGGAGATCGTGATGCCGGAGTAGACCAGGGTGTCGGCGACGCGGATGTTGCGGAAGGTGTTGTTGTAGCCGCCGTAGACGGCGATCCCGGCCGCCCGCCAGGTGAGCATCGACGTCAGGTTCTCGTAGAGGTTGTTCTTCTCGTCGGCGCCGCCGGCGTCGATCGCCGAGAACAGGGCGAAGCTGTCGTCACCCGTGGAGCGGGCGTCGTTGTTGACCACGTGGTTGTCCGTGGAGCCGTTCGTCATGTTGATGCCGTCGGCGAACATGTCACGGATGCGGGAGTTTTTGATGGTCATGTTGTCGGTGTTGGCACCCCAGTAGAGGCACACCATGTGCTCGACCCAGATATCGTCGATGGTGATGTTGGAGACGTTGGAGAAGTCGAACACCTTGCCCGGACCGTCGATCCGGGACGTGTAGTTGCCGAAGTAGGAGAAGCCGGCGAACGACGAGCCGTTCGCGCTGGCCTCGGCCCGGAAGCCCACGTCGGTGTTCTCCTGGGAGGCGGGGGCGTGGAAGCGGGTGAACCACGCCCCCGCCCCCACGACCTTGACCGCCTTGCCGTAGACCTGGAACTTGCTCGAGGTCTCGTAGTCACCGGCGGGCAGGTAGACGCCGACGAGCTTGCCCGTGGTGTCCATGCGGACCTTGTCGAGCGCGTTCTGCACGTCCTGGTGTGAGAAGCCGGCCGGGACCGCGTAGGCGGCCGGGTCCGGGTTCGGGGCCGCCGTCGCCTGCTCGGTGTTGATGAAGTCGATGGCGTATGTGGAGGTGTTGGCCGCGTCCTTCTGCAGCCGGATCCTGGAACCGGCCGGGACGGTCCTGCCGAGCAGCAGGTTCGCCTCGTCGTAGATGTGGCGCGGGGCGCCGGAGCCGGGCGAGTTGCCGGGCGAGGTCTCGTTGCCGTAGAGCCAGGCGTACTTCGAGGTGAGATCGATCGCCTTGAGGAACTGGCCGTCCACGTACACGTTGAGCGTCGTGTTGGTGCCGTCGGGTATCGAGAAGCGGGTCACCAGCGTGTTGGTCACCGCGCGGGTGGTCCACTCGACGTACTGGCCGGTGTCGGTGAGGGTCACCGCCTTGCGGCCGCTCGCTTCGCCGGCGATGTCGCCGATGGTCCGGTTCGGGCCGACGACCTTGGCACCGCCGCCGACCGTGCCGTCCTCGGCCTCGTACATGTCGTACGGCATGTCGGCGCCGCGGCCGACGAAAAGGGGCTGTGTGGTGGTGTTGTTGGCGCGCTTGACCGGTAGTTCGTTGGCGTCGTCGGCGATGACCGTCTTGACGGTGTACTTGCCGTTGGCGGCCGTCCACGAGCCGAGACTGACCGGTGCGGTGGTCTGGCCCGCCGCGATGGCGCCGTTGGAGGAGCCGGTGAGCGTCTTGACGGTGGCGCCGGAGGAGTCCTGGATCGTCAGTGTGACGCCGTGGGCACCGGAGTCGGAGGCCACCGTCCCCTGGTTCTTGATCGCGACGGTGAACTTGACCTCGTCACCGGCCGAGGCGCTGGACGGGGTCCAGGAGACCGGGGCGGCGGTCAGGTCGGAGCTGGAGACGGGCTTGACGACGAGGGCGTCGGAGCGGGTGAAGACGTTGTTCGCCTCGTTCTGCTCGATGACCTTGTTCGACGGGTCCACCTCGGCGCCGACCGGGTAGCTGCCCGCGTCGCGGGCGCCGATGCTCGCGGTGACCGTCTTCGACTCACCGGCCGCTAGGGCGGGGACGTCCGCCGTGGCGACCTTCGTGCCGCCGAGCGTGAAGTTCAGGTCGGTGGCCTTGGCCGCCTTGCTTCCGCTGTTGGTGACGGTCGCCGAGAGGCCGATGGCGTCCGACTCGACCGGAGCCGCGGGCGAGTTCGTGATGCCGGTGACCTTGAGGTCCGGGTTGGCGGCCGGCGTGCCGATCACCTGGAACTCGGCGACCTGCGCGCCCGGGGCGCCGGAGTTGGCGGTGAACTTGAGCTGGATGTCGGCGGCGGAGCCGGAGACCGGGATGGTGAGGGTGTTGCCGCCGGCCGGGTTGAAGGTGTAGTCCTTCGCCGCGGCGAGGCTGGTGAAGGCCGTCGCGTCCTGGTCGCGGCCGAGCACCTGGATGTTCTGCGTGCGCGTGGACCAGGCGGCGTCCGGGTTGAGCTTGACGACGACCTGGCTGAGGTCGGCGTTGGCGCCCAGCTTGGTGGTGAGGGTGGCTGGGTAGGCGCCACCCGCGCTCTCCCAATAGGTGCTGGTCTGGCCGTCGTTGGCGTTGGTGGCGACGTAGGTGAAGACGTACGACGAGGCCTCGATGGGCTTGCCCTCGGCGAGGTTGGAGCCGGAACCGGTCGAGCCGGTCCGGGTGACACTGTTGCTCGCCGCCGACACGTTCCCGGCGGCGTCCTTCGCCTTGACGTAGTAGGTGACCGTGGCAGACGCCGACGGGGTGTCGGTGTACGTCGTGACGTCACCCGCCACGGACTTGAGGAGCTGGTCGCCCGCGTAGACGTCGTAGCCGGTGACCGCGACGTTGTCGCTCGACGCCTGCCAGGTGAGCTTCACGTCGCTGCCGGACTGTGTGTAGGCGAGGTTGCCGGGTGCCGTGGGGGCCTGGGTGTCGCCGCCGGATCCCCTGCGGGTGACGCTGTTGCTGTTGGCGGAGACGTTGCCCGCGGCGTCCTTTGCCCGTACGTAGTAAGTGATGTCGCTGCCGGCCGGCTGGGTGTCGGTGTAGGTCAGGACGTTTCCGGCGACACTCGCCCGCAGCTGGTCGCCCGCGTAGACGTCGTAGCCGGTGACACCGGTGTCGTCGCTTGCCGCGCTCCAGGTCAGCTTGATCTGGCCGGTGGCCGGCTCGGTGTAGCTCAGGTTCGACGGCGCGGTGGGCGCCTGGGTGTCGCCGGTCGCGGGTCCGTAGACCTCGAGCTCGGACGCCTGCCCTGCGGGCCAGCCGGTGTTGGCGGTGAAGAACGCGCGCACGTACCGCGTCGTGGTGGTGTCGAAGCTGATGGTGGACGACTGGTCGTTGCCGCTGTCGAAGGTGTACGCCTTCGAGGCTGTCAGGTCGGTGAAGTTCTGATTGTCGGTGGAGCCCTGGATCTTGAGCGTCTGGCTGCGGCTCGGCCAGCCGCTGGGCAGCCGCAGCGTCACCTGGTTCACCTTGACCGACGATCCGAGGTCGACCTGGAGCCACTGCGGGAAGGCGTTGTTCGTGCTCTCCCAGTAGGCGTTGCGGTTGCCGTCACCGGCGTTCGCGGCGCCGTAGATGTCGGCGTGGCCACTCTCGCTGAAGGGTTTGCCCTGGGCGAGGTTGGGGGTCGAGGCGGCGGTCGTGAGGACCTGCATCTCGGCGAGCTGGGCGGTGGAGGCGACCGAGTTGCGGCTGAAGTCGGCCCGCACGTACCGGGCGAGGGTCGCGGGGAAAGAGATCTTCACCGTGTTGCCGTTGCCGGGGCTGAAGACGTACTGCGCCGACGACTTGAGCGTGGCGAAGCTCTTTCCGTCGAAGCTGCCTTGAAGCGCCAGCGTCTGCTTGCGGGTCTGCCAGTCCTCGGGCAGACGCAACACGACCTGGCGGACACGCTTGGTCCGCCCGAGGTCGGTCTGCACCCACTGGGCCGACTTCTTTCCGGCCTGCCAATAGGTGTTGGCGTCGCCGTCGGTGACGTTGGCGGCCGAGTGTGCGCGCAGGGCGCTGCCGGCCTTGGTCGCAGCGTCAGCGGCGACGTCGGGACCGCCGACTGCGTGCGCGCCGACGGCGGGCATGCCCAGAACCAGGAGGGCGGAGGCAAGTGCGGCGGTTGCCGCGCGTCGGCTCCAGGATCTCGGCTTGTGTCGAATCATGCGGGGTCACTCCCTGCGGAGGTGCGCGCGCCGGAAGGGGCGGCGAGGGCGGCTCGTTCCTGGGCAGAGCGGTGGCGCGGGTGCGGCAGGACGGCAAGAGCCGTCCATGTGCAGACTCACGATCTCCACGAGGAGAGCGTGCGCAGATTCTTGCAGTGTTTCATCGAAATATTGCAGAGCAATATGAGTCCGTCTACAGTGCGAGCGACACAACTTCACCGGCGGCACCTGGACCTCAGCGGAGCGCCAAAGGGAGACTTGGCGATCCCCGCGTTACTGGGCCAGCTTCCGCGGCGCACATGGAAGGGGGCCTTGCATCACACTCTGCAAGTGGACGCAAGAAACGCAAATTCTTGCGCCACCTACGTCATCATGTGTCTCGGATTTGCGCACAACTCTGGCGGCGCGGCATGGTCATCCCCGCAACGCGCAGCACTTTCAGCCCGGTCGAAGTGCCCCTCCAGGCAAGCGGCAGTCAGCAACGGGTCAGTGTGAGTCCTCGAACACCTGACGACAGCTGATCGAACATGCTAAACGATGTAGTCTCCGGATACCGCCCTTGACCTGCAGAAGCAGGCAGGGAGCAGACAAATCGGGAGTTCTCCGTGCTTCGTACCATGTTCAAGTCCAAGATCTAGCGTCTGGGAATTTGTGCAGGTCAGAGGCATGATCTGGTCACTCGGGTCAGCAAACGGTCAGCATCGGGCGCGGAAGCGTCCCAGCCTGCCGAGACCAGGTGGCCGCCATGACGGGGGACCGGGACACAGGTGCCTGGCTCCCGCTTGGGACGTTCGCTGGGTGACTCGACAGCTCGTCCGCGGCATGACTCCTGAGCGAGTGGGCTGCGTTCGGGGCCGAAGCGGCGCGCTTTATAGATGCCGCCTGCCGCCTCCGGCCGCTACCACGACCTCGCCCGCCCGATGCCCTTCTCGTCCACTGCGACGGCGCCATGGGCCCTCGGCTTCGGCACCGTCGTCATTACCGACACGGAGAGCGAAGCCGCAGCCGACCACCGCGGCGGCCCGCCGCGTGACCTGCTGCGCCACGATCACCCGCGGCCGCGAGCGGGGCTGGTCCTAGGTTGGCAGGGCAGCCGGTTGCCGCGCCACCTGGGGGCTGCACGGGTAGGCCATGATGCGCGCCCGAGGGAGGGGCGGGCGGCGCCCGACCCGTACGTACGACAGGGGAGCCCCGTATCCGCCATGCCGCCGCCTCCCAGCAGCGATACTGGATGCATGGACACGACGATCACCGCCGCCCGCGCCGAGGTGCTGCGAGACCGCTACCGCAGCCGACTGCCCGAGCGCTTGCAGGCGCTGGCCGGCCCCATCGAGGGCAACGTGGACCTGCCGCTCCACATCGTCTGGTCCGGGCGGACGAGCTACAGCCTGGACCGTCCGAAGTCCCGCATGACGCTCTACCGGACCGTCCTCGCCGAAGGACTGCGCGAGGACCTGGTGGCATTCCTGCACCACCGGCTGCTCACCGAGCAGTGGCCCGTGCTGCGGCGCTTGATCAGTCCCTACATCCGCGATGTCTGGGAGGACACCTTTCCCGAGCTGCTCCGCACCGCTCCAGCCGACACGACCGCCGCGTGAAGCTCACTCCGCTCCACGAGCGTCTCCTCGCCGAGATCCTCGACATCGGCTCCCCCTACCCCCTGGTCCTCACCGGCGGATACGCCGTGCAGGCCCACGGCCTGGTCGAACGCTTCAGCCGCGACCTCGACGTCGCCACCGAGAACCCCGCTCCGATGCAGGAGATCGTCGCCTCACTCACAGCAGGTCTCAGCGCGCGCGGATGGCGGACCACCCACGTCCAGACCGATCCGCTCAGCGGCCGTTTCCTCGTCACCGATCCGGACACCGGCGAGGAGTGCGAGGTCGACGTCCTCAAGGAGGCGTTCTGGGCTCCGCCCGCCCAGACCCCTTACGGCCCCGTTCTTTCCCTCGACGACGTGATCGGCACCAAGGTCCGTGCCCTCGCCGACCGCGGCACCGTCCGTGACCTCATCGACGTCCAGGCTGCCTCCCGCCACCGCTCCGCAGCCGACCTCGAATCCCTGGGCCGCCGTCGCGCCCACGACGAGTTCAGCCTCGAAGACCTCCGGGACCGGCTTATCGGCGCGGACTGGTACGAGGATGAGGACTACACCGCGTACGGGCTCACCTGTCGGTAGATCGAAGAACTCAAGGCGTGGGCGCTGGAGTGGGCGGAGGATCTGGGTGCGCGGATTCATGACGAGAACGCCTGAGAGGCGGTCATCGCTTCCATCCCCTCGAAGCCCGAGACTGCTACGGCCTGAGCGCGGCGGCCCGCCGCCCCTCCCGGGGCGGCGGGCCGCCGCGTGTGAAAACCCGGGCTCAGGAGAGCTGGGTGGGAATCGGGCGGTTCCTGTCGAGTGAGGCGACACCGCCGGGAGTGAGTGCCTCGGTGAAGAGCTGTACGTCGGCCACCTTGCCGCTGGTGTACTCCCCGTAGCGGCCCTCTGCGATCCTGCGCGCCGAGGAAGACGCCGAGGACTTCGGCCAGAGGATGTGGCGCAAGATATCCGGAAGCGGCGAGTGATACCTCACCGAGTCGACCGAACACCTCGGCGCAGCTGAGTTGAAACGCCATAGGGTCGGCTGCGATGGGACCGACTCCCATCGCAGCCGACCCGTGCGCTGTCCATCGCTACCCCTCAGAGAGGTCCCGACTCCATGGCCCGCCCCTACGACCAGCATCACGGTGAGGCGCTCCGTGCCCAACTGCACCTACCGCTGCCCGAACGAACCTGCCCGATCTGCGGCCACATGACCATGCGCGCCTACCACCACACGAAATACGGCCGGACCGAACCCGCGTGGATCAACTACCTGTGGTGCGGCAACTGTCACGCCTACTCGTCGTCCTTCACGGGCGCCGGCCGCAAGATGGTCGAGAGCGACCCACTCCTTGAGCAATACGGCGACCGGATCGCCGAAGTCTTCCGCGACCCCGAGCGCCTGCTTGAGATCCTCGACGGCTACTGGAAGGCGGGAAAACTCCCCCAGGTGATCTCCCGCCGCCCCCGGGGACGCTGAGGCCGACGGCGGCTCAGGGCCTCTCTTTCGGATCCTGCCGGGGTAGCGGGCCCCGGCACGCCCATTTGCTGCGCTGTCGTCAGTCGTCGACGCGCCGCGTCGACTCGACCTGAGGCTGGGATCCGTTTCCCGGCGGATGGTCGTTGCAGGTGCCCTTCAGGCCGGCTTCCTGCCATGGCGGAGCGCCGTGCGGTTCACCATCTGCAGACCCTGGGAATGCCCGGGCGGGCGCAGCGCCCGTCGGAAGGGCACGGACCAGTGCTGGCGAAGGCCGCCGAAGACCGCGAACCGCGTTCCGGAGCCCTCCGGGACGGCGGCCATCCCGTCGACCACGTAGTGGGTAACCGCCGCAGCCCACAGGTCCTCCCGGGCGGCTTGCAAAGGAGCGGGGCACTGGGAGTGGCCCCCCGATCCCGCCGCGCTCGGCTCGTTCCTGCTGTCCATCCCAACCCATGAACGGATCTGTCCAAACGACCGCACCTACCCCGCAGCCCCTACCGCGGCCCAGGTTCAGTACGTCTACGGCCGCCTCCTGACCCGCCCTGCGCACGTGTCTCGGCCGCAGCCCGCCAGGCGGCGTCGACGTCGCCGTCGTCGAGCAGGACCGGGCCGCCGTACCAGCACTGCTGCCGCTGCCCGGCGTCGGCGCGCAGCAACACGAGCGCCTGCTCCCGCTCGGCCTGCCAGCAGCCGGCCGCCCGTGCCGCCATACGCAACTGCTGGTACGCGGCCAGGGAGCGGCGCGCCTCCGCTCCGTCTGGTAGGCGTCCGTCCCGTGGACCGTGGCCGGTGATCCAGCCGTCGCCGACCTCCATGGCGGTTACCGCGGCCAGATACCCTTGGCACCGCTCGAAGGTGCGCGGCCCGGCCAGCGCCCGCAGGTCGTCCTCGTCGAAGTGCAAGTCCTGTGCCACAGAGGCAGTCAACCGGAGGAGCGGAGCGACGACCCCCGCAGTACCCGCATCGCTGTCTTGGTGGGCGCGCACGCCCACTTCCGCATGCCAGGCAGCCGCGGCTCACGAACAGTTCTGCGGTGAGCCGCCCGCTGCCAGCCACGCGACCCTGCCCGAATACCGGGGGCTGCCCGCCAAGGCCCACCATGCCGTCCCCGCTCGGCGGCCCGCAGGATCAGCGCTTCTTTGTCTTCTTCTTTTGCGGTGGGGTCCAGTCGCCTCGATGCAACTGGCAGCGGGAGTAGCCGATCATCGCCGGGTTCTGGCACCGTTTGCCGGTCTTGGTTTTGGTCGACCCGCACTTGACCTGCTTACCCATTCGTCCTCCCTGTCCCGGTCGAAGGTGTCCTGTCTCGAACCCATCGTCACCGCACGGAGGAGCTCATAGCTCTACTTGCAGCAGCATTCGGCTGATTCGCTCTCCTTCGCGCCTGAATCATGATATTTACATCCCCGATGTTGATCACTGTGCGTACGAGGATCCCGTTGATCACAGATCGTCGGTGTCATCGGCTGCATCGAGGCGGACCGGTACGGACGAGATGGTCTTCGGCAACAGCCCGCACACATTGCGGACCAACGGGAATTACACCTGCTATCCACACGTCGGCCGCACCGGCCTGCCGATCATCGAGATGTCGAACATGGGTCTGCGGACCATGAAGGAGGCTGTGGTGACCTTCTTCCACGAGACGTACCACCACTACCGTATGAAGAATTTCGGGGACACCGGAACCGAGGACGAGGCCGAGGAGTTCGGTCAGATGATGTGGCGGAAGATATCCGGAAGTGGGTGACGCCGTATCGAACCATCCGGTCGCCGCCACGCCCGTGGATTGAGACCCGATCGGGGCGGGCCGTACCTCCCTGTGGCCGAAAGGACCTGCCCCGTCTGCGGCCACGTCGCGATGCGCATCTCGCGAACATCATCGATCTCGGTTCGCTGCGGAAACACGCGAGCAGGGGCTGGCATTCGTGCACCCTCTGTCCGGAGTACACCGAGCACACGGCGACGTCCGCACGGGCGGGCTTCGCGTACCGGCTCGGCCATGCCGAGATCCGGGCCGTTTCGGACGACGGGGTGCTCTACGCCGCCCCGAACCTGATCATCCACTACGTCGTCGACCACCTCTACGGATTGCCCGCCGAGTTCATCGACGCCGTCCGGTCCGAGGTCCGAAGGCGCTAGCCCGGCGGACAATGACCCTTCAACACGAGGGCTGCCACTGGCCGCATGCCGAAGACCTGGAGTGGAGTGACGGCTACTCCCCGTTTGAAATGCGACTACAACGGAGGGCTGAGCTGATGACTGGCCGAGCCGCGTGGCTGGCACTGCTGCCCGTCATGACCGGTAGCCGGCAGGGGCGACCGTCCTGCCCGCGTTGCGGTCAAGCTGATCTGCATGCTCGCTACATCGTGGATCGTGAGACCTGTGTGGGGTACTTGCTGATCTGGTGCGGCGTCTGTCTGCACGGTATTTCGGTCTCCCGGGTCCGGACACATGATGGAGCCGAAGCTCGTTGGTTCGGCGACGCAGACGCTCTTGAGGGCGTACCCGATTTCGTGCGTTGCGAGTGAGTCTGCGTTTGCCGGTTTGTCCCACGGCGCGACCTGCCTGACTGCGCTCAGCGCGTGGTCGTCGATGCCCCAGTTGTTCCGAACTGAGTGGTCCGGAATTTGACGAGACGCGGAACACGGGCACCGTGGCCGAGGGCACCGCCGTCGCCGGGGTGCCAGGTAGAGAAGTCGCGGCCCTCGCCCATTCGCAGCCGACGAATTCCGCCTGATGATGCGTCACGAAAGTCAGCAATCGGTCAGTGTGAGTCCTGAAACACCTGGCGACAGCTGACCACACATGCGAAACGATGTAGCCTCCGAACATCGCCCTTGACCTGCAAAAAGCGGGCAGGGAGCAGACAAACCGGGAGTTTCTCCATGCTGCGGACCATGTTCAAGTCCAAGATCTAGCGTCTGGGAATTTGTGCAGGTCAGAGGCATGATCTGGTCACTCGGGTCAGCAAACGGTCAGCGTCGGGCGCGGAAGCGTCCTGGCTTGCTGACCTGGTGACGCCGCGGCGGGGACCTGGGTGCAGATGCCTGGCTCCTGCTCGAAAAGTTCTACGTGGCTCGTCAGCTCGCTCGCGGTATGGGCTGTTCTTCAAGGACTGCGGCTGTGCCAGGCCGACCCGGTGCCCGCACCCGTACACAATCCGTTTCCGCAGCGGGAAGCAGATCGAGGAGGGCGGCTTCGACACGCAGGACGATGCGATCGAGCGCCTCGCGCAGATCTACGCGGAGAAGAAACGCACGGCGCCGTCTGTCGCGGAAGCGGGCCGGGAGCCGGCGACGTACCGCACCTACCGGCACCTGATGCCGGGGAGCATCACCAAGGCGGCGCGTGTCCTGGACGTGCGGCCTGTGGGACACGGCCTGAGGCCGCAGTGAAGCCTGTCAGACTGCCCTCCGGGCTGCAACGGCACCACATGGCACATGTCGTAGAAACCGTCCACGGGCGTCCAGTTGGTCCAGGGCGAGCGCGTAAGTCCAGGTCAGGGCCTTGTGACATGAGTGCGTCCGCGGGGTTGGTGACCCACCTGTGATCGCTCGTGACTCGTGAGGACCCCCGTCGGTTTGCTCCGGCGGGGGCCCTGCGTAGACCTTCGTGAACTCCACCATGTTGTTGATGTAGGAGTTAAACGCCGAAATAGAAGTGGTCGGCGCCGGGGTGGCTCATCCCGGCGTCGGCTGTTCTTCTCGTACGCTTCCAAATCCACTCGCAGCCCATCGGCGCGCGCCTGGAACGTCGGCGTTCGCCTCCTCGACGCCCGGCAAGCCTGGCCGACACCCTCGTACTCGGGTGCACCCCGGTGCGGAGACCACGCGGTCTCCATACGAGCCGTTCAGTGTGAGCGATCCTCGCGGAACGGACGCCTACCTCTCTGCCGCCCTCAGACGCTGGGCCGCCGTGTCGCCGCGCCGACCGACCGGTACGACACCTGTCGCGGCGCCGAGGCCGTATGCGGGCATGTCGACGTACACCGATTCGTAGGAGCCTGCCGGGACGATGAACGTCTCGTGCCAGATACCCACATGACCCTTCCCGGCGCGTGCTCGTCGGTTGAACGCCGACCATGCGGGCCTGTGCTCCTTGTCCTGCTGGTGGGCGTAGGCGAGGAGTCGTTCCTTGTCGGACCAGTACTGGACGACGTAGAAGTCTCGGAGGCTGCCATAGAGCACTTTGTAACCGAGAAGCCCGCTGGTCTTTTCCTGCGACAGCTCACGCAGCATTCGCGGCATCGACATAAATGCCGGTAGCCAGCTGGAGAATGCTCGCAGCCGGTTGATCCGTAGCCCGATGTGGAAGACGACGACGTCGCCTTCGGCGGCGGCGGTGTTGCGACCCGGAACCACTTTCTCGGACATGATTCTCCCCTGGTCCTGCTTGCGATGGTTCAGGTCATGACCGGACGAGTGATCGGGACTTCGAACGAATCACCCAGAAGTGGATCACCAGCCCGATACCCCAGCCCAGAATCGACCACAAGGGCCAGAAGAAGTGGTCGGGTGTGAGAATCCCCCACAGCACCACCTGGGCCACATTGGCGATGATGTACCACAAAAGGTGGATCCGCAGGCCCCATCTCATGGCCTTTTCGCTTTTGTGCATTTTGCCTCCCATGGATCACCGGATCGGATCGATGTACTGGCGGTGACCAGCAGTGCTATTGCGGGAGCGTCTGCTCCTGCACGGCTGTCTCGATGAGGGCCACGGTCGCGCCCGGCCGGGAGACGAACACCATGTGCGAAGCGCCCTCGACCACCTGGGTCTTCGCGCCGGAGCGCTGGGCCATGAACTCCTGCGTCGCCGGTGGGATGATCCTGTCGGCGCCGCTGATCAGGTTGTAGTTCGGGATCGTGTGCCATGCCTGCGGACCGGTGGCGGGCTCGCCCAGGGCGGCGCCGGTGGCCGGGCGTTGCGTGATCGAGTAGAGAGTGGCTTCCTCTGCCGACACGTCGGCCGCGAAATGGGGATGAAAGACCTTCGGGTCGATGTAGAGGTCTACCTGTCCGTCGGGCAGCGGCACAGGCTTGAGGGACTCGCCCACGGTGCTGCCCGGGAATTTCTCAACCAGTGCTTGCGCGCTCTCGCCCGTCTCCGGCACGAACGCCGCCAGGTAGACCAGTGCCTTCACGTTCGCGTTTCCCTCGGCGGCGGTGGAGATGACCGCACCGCCGTACGAGTGCCCGACCAGCACGATCGGTCCCTCGATGCTGTCCAGCAGTGCCTTGACGTGTTTCGCGTCAAAGGCGAGCCCTCGAAGTGGATTCGGCGCGGCGACCACTGGATAGCCGTCGGCGACAAGCCGCTTGGCGACGGCGTTGAAGCCGCTGCTGTCGGCAAAGGCTCCGTGTACGAGCACGATCGTCGGATTCCCGCTCACCTGGACCAACCTCTCCTTCGGATGACGGCCGACAAGGACCGGAGCGGGTGTCGGGTTCTCTCACACCGTCCGGCTGACGACCACTTCTTCGAACCGCGCTTGCGGGGAACGTCCGCCGGCGTGACGTCGACCGCCGGAAGTGTCCGGACACGTCGGTCGACGAACCGGAGGCGTGACCGCGGCGACCGTGGTGGGTTTGCGGATGAATTCAGCGAAGAACGACACGGCTCCACACCCTCACGCCCAGCGCAAAGCTATGACGTCGCACTGGACGGGAATTGAATGAGACCGGGACCTGGTTCCGGGTGGCCTTCACTGATCATTCAGTCGACGTCAAGTCGGTCCGGCCAATCTGATCCCTCGCAGGATGGATGACTGGGGGGTGCGGATGGTGTCGGACGAGGAAGCCGATGTGGTGGTGATCGGGTCGGGTATGGGCGGTCTCGCGGCGGCGCGCACGATCGCGCAGTTCGGCGGGAAGCGTGTTCTCGTCCTCGAACAGCACTACACGCTCGGTGGGATGACGCACGAGTTCTCCCGCGCCGGGCGATACCGGTTCGGCACCGGGCTGCATTACATGAGCGGGAGCGCCGGCCCGTTCCTCGGGTTCATGACGGACGGGCGGGCGCAGCTTTCGCCCCTGCCGGACGAGTACGACGCACTGCACTTCCCGGGGTTCGATTTCGCCGTCCCCGCCACGAAGGAACGGTTCCGTGCGCGTCTGAAGGAACGGTTCCCCGGGGAGGCCGACGCCATCGACGGCTTCTTCCGGACCACGCGCTGGGCCATGGCCGGGCTCACCGCGCGCAATGTCTTCGCATCGTTCCCCGCCGGCGTACGAAGAGCGGGTGCGCCCATCGTCGAGCGGCTCTTCCCGTCGACGTTCCGATCGTTGAGGGACCAGGTTTCCCGCAGCTTCCGCGATCCGCGTCTGCGGGCCGTTCTGGCCGCGCGGTGGGGGCTGTACGGCACTCCGCCGGCATCGAGCGCGTTCGGCTATCACGCGGCGGTCCCGCTGACCTTCTTCATGGAAGGCACCGCGCACCCCGTGGGCGGCCCGCAGGAGCTCAACCGGGTCGTTCTGGAGATCCTGCAGCGGTACGACGTGGTGCTGCGCTCCCGGCAGAGGGTTCACGAGGTCGTCGTCGAGGGTGGCAAGGTGGCCGGCGTCGACGTCGAGGACACCGCCACCGGCCGCCGCTACCGTGTGCGGACGGACACCGTTGTCTCGGCGGCCGGAGTTCGCAACACGTACGCCCTGATCGGGAAAAGCCACGAACTGGCGGAGCTGCCCGAGGAACGGTCGGCGGTCATGCTGTTTCTCGGACTGAACCGGTCGCCGGCCGAGTTCGGGCTGCGCGGCGAGAACCACTGGTTCATGCCGGATCTCGACGAGCACGACAGCGTTCATCGCCCTCCGGGGGAAGGCACGCTGTACGTCTCGTTCGCCTCGCTCAACAACCCCGCCGCCCGTTTCCACACGGTGGAGCTGCTGGAACTCGTCGATCCGAAGGTGGTCGACCAGTGGCGCGGGACGCCCGAGAACGAGCGACCGGACAGCTACCGGAAGTTCAAGGACGAGCTGACCGGACGGCTGATCGCCCGCCTGGAGGAACGCTGGCCCGGCTTCCGGGAGACGATCGCATTCGCCGAACTGGCGACGCCGCTGTCGTTCGAGACCTATCAGCACAGCGTGCTGGGCTCCTTCTACGGACTCGCGGCGACTCCCCAGCGGTTGCGCTCGGCTCGGGCGGGATGCCGTACTCCGGTCAAGGGCCTCTTCGTGGCCGGGCAGGATGCCTGGGGGTCCGGCGTGGTGGGGGCGCTGGCGGGAGGGCTGATGGCGGCGAACGCTGTCCTGAAACCGCGGCAGCTCGGGACGATGTGGCAGGCCATCCGTTCCGGCGGGGTGGCCCGGGATCCGGCCACGCCCTGGGAGGGTTATTTGCGGGTGGCCGGCATCGAGGTGCTGACCCCGACGGTCCGGAGGATCCGCTTCGAACCCCTGGACGGAGACACGATGCCGTTCGCGTTCGCCGCCGGGCAGTACGTGAAGGTCCACCTGCCCGTCGCCATCGAGCCGATCGAACGGTCGTACTCGATCTGCAGCAGTCCCGGGGAGAGCGGCTTCGTCGAGATCGCTGTGAAGCACGAGCCGGACGGCCTGGGCTCGGGATTCCTGCATGAGGAACTGGAGGTCGGGCTGGCGTTGCGCGTGAGTGGCCCGCACGGCGAGTTCACCTGGGATCCAGGCACCGAGGCGGACACACTCCTGCTCATCGCCGGGGGCGTCGGGATCACCCCGCTGATGAGCGTCCTGCTCGCGGCCGCCGACGCCGGTCACACGGGGCGGATCGTCCTGCTGGCGAGCTACCGGACCGAGGACGAGGTGGTGTTCGGGCCGGAGATCGAGGCGCTGCGGTCCCGGCTGCCGGGGCTGGCGGTGTCGATCTTCGTCACCGAACGGGAGGGACGGATCGGTCTGGACGAGCTGCGGCCCCACGTAGGCCCGAAGACCCGCGTGCACCTGTGCGGGCCGGCGCCCATGATGCAGGACCTGATCGGCCGCCTGACAGAACTGGGGGTGCCGCGAGAGGCCATCCACACCGAGGCGTTCGTGTCGGGCCGGAGCAAGGAGACCCGCCGGGAGAAGGCGCACGCCATCGCAGTCGCCGCCGCGGCGGCGGGTGTCACGGAGTTCATGATCGGCACGGTGGGCGGCGACCCGGCGTTCCCGTGCAGCCCGGGGCAGTCGGTCCTCGACGCCGCCAACGCCGTCGGTGTCGCATTGCCCCAGTCGTGCGGCGAAGGCGCTTGCGGCACTTGCAGGGTGCGGGTGCTTTCCGGCGCCTACGAGACCGACGACCGGGGGATGTTCTCCGCCGACGAGTTGGCGGCGGGCTGGCGGCTGGCCTGCCAGACACTGCCCACCGAGGACCTGGTGATCGGTCAGTAGGACGGGCCGGCCTCGGTCACTGTCCGCGCCGTCCCGTCGACAGCACGACGGACAGCGGATTCTGACTCCGGCCTGTCCGGTCCAGTGGCACTCGGCGCGTTGCGCGGCCGAAGAACCTGCCGCGATCACCGCTGTCGCCCCTGGTCGTTCGCTCTGCCCTTCCGGCCGGCAAGCGGCAGCAGTCGCTTTCCCGCCGCGTGACTTCGTCACCACGGGCAGCGGATGGCAGCGAGGGCGACCCGGGACTGGGAATGGAAAAAAGGAATGGCCTCCTCCGACGCATCCCTACGCCTGCAGATTCTCGGTCCGTTGCGGGTCTGGCGAGACGGTGTGGAACTGGACGCCGGCCCTCCGCAGCAGGCCTATCTGCTCGCCGTTCTCCTCGCCCGTGCGGGCGAGCCGGTCAGCATCAGCGAGTTGGTCGACCTGATCTGGGCCGAGGACGTCCCGGTCTCGGCGGTCAACATTCTCCAGAAGTACGTCGGCGCGCTCCGGCGGCTGCTGGAGCCGGCGTTGCCCGCACGTGAACCCGGCTCGTACCTGCAGCGCCGCGGGAGCGCGTACCTGTTCGTGGCTGCCCCCGGGACACTGGACGTCGTCTGGTTCCGTGAGCTGGTCGACGCGGCCGAGGGCGCCGTCGCAGAGCAGCGGCCCGTTGCTGCACTCGACCGGTACTTGGAGGCGGTGGGGCTCTGGCACGGCTCGGCCGGCGACGGGGTCGCCTACGGCTCGACCGGTATGGCGATCTTCGCCGGGCTGGACGGCGAGTTCCGCCACGCCTGCGTGGCGGCAGCCGAGTTGGCGATAGGGCTCGGCCGGCCCGAACGTGTGCTCCAGTCCTTGCACATGGCCGCCCGGATGGCGCCGTTGCACGAGAGAGTGCAGGCGAGTCTCATCGCCGCCCTGGCTGCCGCAGGCCAACCGGCCGAGGCGCTGTCGGTGTTCCGGACCGTCCGCGCCCGGCTGGCCGAGGAACTGGGCGTCGACCCCGGCCCGGCACTGGTGGCCGCTCACCTGCGTGTGCTGGAACGGGCACCGGCTGAGGAAATGCCCCGTGAACGGCCTGCGGCACCCACCGTCGGGGCGCCGACCGCCGACAGTCTGGTCGGCCGGGCCGAGGAACTGGCGGTGGTGCGGCATGCGGTGGAATCGGCACTCGCCGGATCGACGGGGCTCGTGCTCGTCGAAGGAGAACCCGGAGTGGGCAAGACCCGCCTGCTCGAGGAGGCCGGCGCCGAGGCGAACCGGCGTGGCGCGCTCGTCGTCCGGGGCCACTGCCTGCCGGGGGACGGCACGCCGTCGATGTGGCCGTGGGCGCAGGTCGTCAACGCGCTCCTGGACGACGTGCCGGCGCGGGGGGACTGGCAGGCGGGCGAACTCAGTCGTCTCGTGACACCGCGCGGCAGCGGTCAGACGATGTCGGTGCTGCCGGACAGCGGCGTCCGGTTCCGTTTCTTCGAGGAGGCTGTCGCGCTCGTCCGCCAGGTATCGGCGCGGCGACCCGTGGTGCTCGTCGTCGACGACCTTCAGTGGGCCGATGCCGCCTCGCTGGATCTGCTCCGTCATCTGATGGCCCGGCTGCCGGGCGGCACCGCCGTGATCGGGGCGCTCCGCGACCGTGCGCCCGCGCCGAGCCCGGAACTGGGGCGGATGCTCGCCGCGGCGAGTCGGCTGCCCGGTCACCGCAGGATCCCGCTCGGCCCGCTCGGCCCGGCCGAGGTGGCCGAACTCGTCCGCCGTGAGACGGGGCAGGACCCGGGCCCGGGTGCCACCCGCCTCATCCACACCCGCACCGCCGGCAACCCCTTCTTCGTCCGCGAGCTGTCCCGGTTTCTCGCCGACGGCGATGTCCTCACGGAGGCCACCGCGGTCCGGACCGCGGTACCGGCCACTGTCCGGGATGTCGTTCGCGACCGGACGGCCGGACTGGGGGCCGACGCCAGAAGCCTGTTGCAGATCGCGGCGCTGATCGGCCGTACCGTCGACCTCGCTCTCCTTGCCCGTGCCGCCGGTCTGGACCACCAGACGTGTCTGGACCGCCTGGAGTCGTGCGACGGGCTCGGCCTGCTCGAACCCTCGCCCGGGGACCCCTACTCGTTCGGATTTCCGCACGACCTGGTCCGCGAATCGGTGGCCGAGGACATACCGCCACCGCGCGCGGCCCGGCTGCACCTGCTGGTCGCCGACGCCCTGGAGCACAGGGCCGCGGACACCGAGCTGGTGGCCGAGCGCCTTGCCCATCACCTGTGGTCTGCCGGGCCGCTCGCGGATCCGGCCCGGACCGCGACCGCGCTGCTCCGCGCCGGCCGGTGCGCGGCGGCCAAACTGGCTCTTGAGGCGGCCGCGCGCCAGCTTCACTCGGCCGCGCAGGTGGCACGGACAGCGGGCCTGGCGGAGCTGGAGCTGGCTGCCCTGTCACTGTTCACCGCGGTGGACGGCATGCGGGCGGGATACGTGGGGTCGGCGGTCGACCTGCTGGAGCGGGCCGAACATCTTTCCCGTGGACTCGACCGGGAACGGGAGGCCGCCGACTTCCTCTTCTCCCGCTGGGCCGCGTACGCCCAGGGCATGAAACTGGACCGCGCCGGCCGGCTGGCCCGCCGGCTGCTCGAGCAGGGCGAGGCGTCCGACGACCCGGTCGTGCGCGCCTACGGCCGGTACGCCTGGGGCATCCACCAATGGGGTGTCGGCAACATCGGTGAGGCGTTCCGGTACCTGAGCCGGACCGACTGGACCGTGCTGGACGACCCGGCCCGTCAGGAGGAAGACCCGCTCCGGCGCGATCTGCGGCTGATGGCGGGCGGGATGCTCGCGATGATGACCGCGCTGCACGGTGACACCGACGCGGCGCTGGCCCTGCTCGACACGATGGAGGCCGCCGCGGGGGACGATCCCTACGTGATGACGGTCTGGGCGACCTACTCCGCACGGGTCGCCGCGTTGATCGGCGACCCCGTGCGGGCACGTCGCGCGGCTGAGCGCGGGATCGCCGTGGACCCCGCGTTCTCGTTCGGCTTCCTCGGCAGCTATCAACGGCTGGCCCGGTGCTGGGCGCGCGCTGTGACCGGCGAGGACCCGGCCGGCGCAGCCGTAGAGGCGCAGGACCTGATCGTCGCGTCGCTCTCCGACCCGCCACGCTCGGGCCTGGCCACCTGGTACGGGCTCCTCGGCGAGATGTGGCTGGCGGCGGGAAAGCTGGACGAGGCCGACGCGGCGCTCGACCGGGCGGACTCGGCCATCGAAACGTACGGCCAGCGCTACGCCGAAAGCCTGCTGCTTCTGCTCCGGGCACGGGTGCTGCGGGCACGCGGCGAGCCAGTCGCCTCCCTCCGGGCCGTTGCCGAGCGGGCGCACGCACTGTCCGTCGAGCGCGAGGCCCACCTGTTCGCCCGCCGTGCCGAGGAACTGATGGCCGAGCTTGCGGACGGCACATCCCGCTGACATCCGTAGTCAGGCCGCCCACCGCCGGTGAGCGGCCTGACCGCGTGCTCCGGCCGCCGCAGCCGGCCGGATGCCCGAGCACTACGAAGCGACGATCCGCAACGCCGCAATCGCCGGCAGACACCTTGTCGTCGTCACGGCTGGGCCGTTGACGGTTCCCGACCGGGGACCGGTACGTCGAAGCAGTTCAGCACCATCGCGATGAGGCAGTAGCTGCCGATGAGGAACACGAGCTCGCCGACCCCGTCGTGGCCCAGCAACTGCGTGGCCCGGTCGTATGTGGAGTCCGGGAGTATGCGCCCGGAGGTCAACGCCGTCGCGACGTCGTGGGCGACGGCCTGTTCGTCACTGAGCCCGGAGGGCCGACCGCCCGCCGCCAGGGTCGCGATCTGTGCCGCCGGAAGGCCGACCTCGTCTGCCGTCTGCTCGTGTGCGTACAGCAGGTACCGGGCGCCGTAGGCGCCTCCGACGGTGAGGATCGCCACCTCGCGGACGATGGGGTCGAGGTGAGCCTCGGCCGCGACCGCCCGCTGCAGAAACAGAGCCGGAACCCCGAACGTGGGGAAGTGCAGCATCGCCGCGAACGGCCCGACGAGCGCGCCGTCGTCGTCGAGGATGACGACGCGTCCCTGCTCCTCGGTGACGAGGCCGGCGATTCCGTCGTGCACCTCGCGGAGTCGGGGGCTGAGCTCATTGGGTGGGATGGGTCGAATACGCATACGATGCTCCTCCTTCTCAGAGTCCGTCGGTGTACTGGCCGTCGATGAGTACGAAGGCGACCCGGCAGTTCGCGGCCGACCGGTTTGCCCATGCGTGGTTGGTGCCGCGCTGAATCACGATGTCTCCGGTGCGGACGATGGTCTCGCCCTCGTCGAGAACCAGCGTGAGCTCGCCCTCGATCACGATCCCGTAGTCGATCGTCTGCGTGCGGTGCATCAACGGATGCGGGGCGCCGGCAGCGGACCGTGCGGCGTCGGCACCGCCCATCTCCCCGAACTTCTCGGCCGCCTCGGCCCCCGTCAGGTTTCGGATCCGGTCGTCCTCCGGAGGGAAGTCGATCACCCGGATGCGAGTGCCACGCTCGGGAGGTCCGAGCACCAGACCGTCCTCCGCCGGCTCACCCGACTGCCGGTCGATGACGGCCGGCGTCTGGCGTGTATTCCACACCTCGTAGAAGACCGGGCCACCAGGCCCGCCGATCTCCACCACGCGAGTCGGCGGTGCGTCCTGCGTGATGACCGCACGGTCGGACGCGTCATGGCCGGTCACGATTCTCCGGAACGGTTGAACTGGGCTCATATGGTGAGTCCCTCCCCTTGTAAGCAGCCCGGCAGGCACTGACGCCGCCGCACACCGAAAGACTGGCGCCCGTCACTTGACGCAGAGTGGACCGTCCGTGGACGGTGCTCCGCTGTCCGTAAAGTCCGTCTCGGCATCGGCGCTGAGGTGGGCCGCCCGCCGGCACCTGCGAAGGCATGGCCGAGCCTTGCCGCACCCAGCGGTGGAATCCGGCCGGTCCACGTACACTCGCACGAAGCCGACGAAGATCGCGTCGTGTCCACCCCGGGATCGAGGAGTGCAGCGGTGCCAGTCCTTGCGGCCCGGTCCGGCGGTGAAGATCAGCCGGCCGGGAGAGGCTCGCCGTATCTGCAGATCCTGGGCCCGTTGCGGATCTGGCGCGACGGTGTCGAACAGGGCGCCGGGCCACGGCAACAGGCGTACCTCCTGGCTCTGTTGCTGGCCCGCGCCGGCAGGCCGACCAGCACGAGCGAGCTGATCGACCTGATCTGGGGTGATGCCGTCCCCTCCAGCGCCTTGAACGTCCTTCAGAAGTACATCGGCACGTTGCGACGGCTGCTCGAGCCTCTGCTGCCCGCTCGCGAAGCCGGCTCGTTCCTCCACCGTCGCGGCAATTCCTACCTTTTCGCCGCCGACGCCGCCACGCTGGACCTCGTCGCCTTCCGAGAACGCGTCGATGCCGCCAGGGCCGCGCTGACTCGGCACGATCACGAGGTGGCCCTCGATCACTACGTCGGAGCGCTCGGGCTCTGGCACGGCCCGGCGGGCGACGGCATCGCCGACGGGACAATCGCCACGACGGTCTTCGCCGCACTCAACAACGAGTTCTACGACGCGTGCACGGCGGCGGCGGAGCTCGCCGTGCCGATGAGGCAACCGGAGCGGGTGCTTGCGGCTCTGCAACTGGCCGCATCGATGGCACCGTTCAACGAACCCGTGCTTGCCGGTCTCGTCGGCGTTCTCGGCGCTGCCGGACGCCAGGCGGAGGCACTGTCGGTGTTTCGTCAGGTCCGCGACCGGCTCGCCGACGAGCTCGGCATCGACCCGGGTCCGGCGCTGGAGAACGCACAGCGGCGGATTCTCACCCAGCCCCCGGCGTCGCCGCTCGTGCGGGAGGCGGACGAGGAGATCGGGCGGACCACGGCGGCCACCTTGATCGGCCGGACCGAGGAACTCGCCACGCTGCGGCGCATCGTGGAGCGCGCACTCGCCGGCGACACCGCGATCGGCGTCGTCGAAGGCGAACCGGGGGCAGGCAAGACCCGGCTGCTGGAGGAGGCCGCCGCCGTGGCGGGCCGGCTGGGTGCACTCACCGTCTGGGGCTCCTGCCTGGAGGGCGATGGGACACCGGCGATGTGGCCGTGGGAGCAGGCCCTGAGCCAGGTCGTCCGCAGTCTGCCCGCTCCGGCGAGCGAACAGTGGCTCACCGGCGGGCTGGGAAGCCTCCTTGCGGCGCGGGACCACGCGACCCGGGAACTCCCCGACGGCAACGCCCAGTTCCGGCTGTTCGAACAGGTCGTCGCCCTGGTCGGACAAGCGTCGGCGCGGCGGCCGATCCTCCTGATACTCGATGACCTCCAATGGGCCGACGCCACCTCCCTGCAGTTGTTGCAGCACCTGGCGGGGCGGCTGCCCCAGGGCACCGCGATCATCGGCGCGCTACGCGACCGCGCACCCACACTCAGCCCGGGCCTCTCCCGGGTGCTGGCCGCTGCCAGCCGGCGGCCCGGTCATCGGAGGTTCCGGCTCGGCCCGCTCGGTCCGGCCGACGTGGCCGCACTCATCCGCCACGAAGCCGGCCAGGATCCCGGCGACGACGTCGCCCGCGCCATCCACGCCCGTACCTCCGGCAATCCGTTCTTCGTCCGCGAACTGTCCCGGCTCCTCAGCGGGAACGGCGCGATCGGCGACGGCGACACCTCCGCCTCGGCCAGGGTCCCCTCCACCGTCCATGACGTCGTCCGCGACCGGATGGCCGGGCTCGACGACCGCGCCCGCGACCTGCTGCACGTGGCCGCGCTCATCGGCCGCGACGTCGACCTCAGACTGCTGTCCCGCGCCACCGGTGTGGACGTCGCGGACTGTCTCCATCACCTGGAACCGCTGCATACGCTCGGGCTGCTCGAACCCGGGCCGCACGACCCGTCCTCGCTCCGCTTCGCGCACGACCTGGTGCGCGAGTCGGTCTCCGAGACCGCGACGAAACAGCAGGTCACCCAGCTGCATCTGCGCGTCGCGGACGCGCTCGAACAGATCCATGCCGACGACGAGGACGTCGCCGAACGCCTCGCATACCACCTGTGGGCCGCCGGCCCCCTCGCCGAGCCCGTTCGCACGGCGGAGGCGCTGATCCGCGCCGGGCGCCGTGCGGCAGCCAAACTTGCCTTCGAGTCCGCCAATCGGCAGCTGCGCTCCGCCATACAGGTCACCCGGGCTTCCGGACTCATGGAGCTGGAGTTCTCCGCCCTCACGCTGCTCGCCATCGTCGTCAGACGACAGTCGGGGTACGACGCCTCGACATTCGATCTGCTGGAGCGGGCCGAATACCTGGCCCGCACCCTCGGCCGGGAGGCGGAGGCCGCCGACTTCCTCTTCATCCGTCTGATGGGTGCCTACACCTCCATCGAGAAGGGCCGCGGGCAGTTGGCCCGCCGCATGCACGAGCTCGGTCAGGTGTCCTCCGATCCGGCCGTCCGACGCTACGGCCGGCAGGCCTGGGGCCTGCATCAGTGGGACATCGGCAACATCGGCGAGGCGTACCGGTCCTTCATCAAGGAGGATGTCGCCGCTGCCGGCGGCACCGTCGCCCCGGACGAAGAGACACCGCTCCGGAGGGATGGCAGCATTCCCGGGGAAGGGCCCGGCTGGCGGGCAGTCATGACCGCGCTGCACGGTGATGTCGACGCGGCGCTGGCTTTCGTCGACACCTGGGACACTCCGGGGGACCCGTACGCGGCCTCGGTCTGGGTCTACTACACGACCATGATCGCTTCCATGGCCGGGGACGCCGAAGCGGCACGGCGAGCCGGCGAGCGGTGGGTCGCCGCCGGCCTCGCCCGTCTCCGCGCCCAGATCGACCACTACATACGGCAGAGCTGGTGCTGGGCACGCGCCCTCACCGGCGAGGATCCGGCCGGCGCCGCGGCCGAGGCCGAGGAACTCCTGGTCGCCAACCTGCTCCATCCGCCGCAATGGGGCATCGCCTACCACTACGCACTGATCGCCGAGATGTGGCTGGCAGCCGGATTGCCCGATCGGGCCGACGCCGCTCTCGACCGAGCCGACCAGGCGATGTGGGACTACGGCCAGCGTTACGCCGAAGGGCTGCTCCTGCTGCTGAAGGCGCGCCTGCTGCAGGCCCGCGGTGTACCCCTCACCGCTGTTAGGGCCGCCGCCGAACGGGCCTACACGCAATCCACCGCATGTGAGGCGCACCTGTTCGCGCGACGCGCCGAACGACTCCTCTCAGGACTTGGAGGCAACGCATGACCGCAGGCCCTGAGGAACAGAGCGGGCTGACGGCCCTGGCCCGTGGGCTCTCGGCGCCGAAGGGCTTCGTCGACGCCAGCCTGGCCGCCCCTGCCCCCGGAACGATTCGCCTGCTGGGTGGCATCCCCGCGCCCGCGGCTTTGCCGGTCGAGGCGATCGGGAAGGCATCGGCGCAGCTGTGGCAGGCCCCCGACGCCGCGGTCGCGAGCCTGCAGTATGCGCCGACGCGCGGATCCGCCGCGCTGTGCGACTGGATCGCAAAACGGGAGGGCGTCGACCCGAGCCGGATCGTGGTGACGAACGGCGGCATGCACGGCCTCGCGCTGGCGGTGCTGACCGTAGTCGAGCGGGGTGCCACCGTCGCGGTGGACGATCCGGTGTTCCCGGGTTTCCTTTGGGCCCTGGAGGTCTCGACGACGCGGATCCTGCCGGTACCGGTCGTGGCCGACGGCTTCGATGTCGAGCACCTCGCCCGGCGGCTCGCCACCGGCGCCCGGATCGCCGCGGCCTACACCGTGCCCGACTTCCACAACCCTGCCCAGGTCAGTCTCTCGGCGCCGAAGCGGCAGGCACTGATCGAGCTCGCCGAGCGGTACGGCTTCTACGTGATCGTCGACAATCCGTACCGCGAACTGCGCTTCGGCGGCCAGGACCAGGGTGTCGCGGTCTTCAACCAGTCGGATCGGGCGATCCACGTCAACACCTTCACCAAGACCCTCGGCCCCGGCTGGCGCGTGGGCTGGCTGGTTCTGCCGGACCACCTCGTGGACCCGGTGATCCGGCTGCGCAACCGCCTCGACGTCCACACATCCTCGGTGACCCAGGCGATCATCGAACGGCTGCTCACCGACGACGCCGAATGGTTCGACGGGATCGTGCGCGGCGCCACCGCGCTGTACCAAGAACGCGCCGGCGTGCTGATCGACGCCCTGCGGGAACAACTCCCGGGCGCCCTCCACGTCGTGGCCCCCGAAGGCGGGCTGTTCCTCTGGCCGCGGCTCACCGACGACGCTGTGGACCCCGCAGCGCTGTTTCGGCGGGCGGCCGCCCACGGCGTGATCTACCAGCCGGGCGAGTTCTTCGCGGCGGACCCCCGGCGGCGGTCTTCGGCCCGCCACCTGCGGTTCGCCTACAGCGACCGCACTCCGGAAGAACTGCGGGAGGCCGTACGCCGACTGGCCCTGGCCTTCTGAGAACGCAAGCGAGCAACGACAGTCCCCTGTGGTGGATTCCCGGAAGGCGGCTCATGACCAACGCTCGGCTCCCCCTCCGCGCACTTGCCCCGTTCGCCGCCGGTTCGATCGGCATGGGCATCTGGGTCACCGTGCCCGGCATCTTCCTGCTGTACTTCCTGACCGACGTCCTGGCCGTGCCGCCGCAGACGGCCGGCCTCGCGCTGCTGCTGCCGAATGTCGCCGACATCGTGGTGCGCCCGTGGGTGGGCCGGATCTCCGATGCCAACCTGGCCGGCCGCGGCCACCGCCGGCAACTGATGGTGGCCGGCTGCGCCGTGGTGCTCGCCTTCGTGGCCGTGTTCGCCGTGCCGTCGGACCTGCACGGGACAACCGCCGCGATATGGGTCGCGGTGGCGCTGGTCGCCGGCAAACTGCTCTACTCGTGCTACCAGGTCTCCTACCTCGCCACACCGGCCGACCTGGGCATCGGCTACCACGAGCGGACCCGCCTCATGGGCTACCGCAATGTCGTGATCACCGTGAGCGTCCTGCTCGCCGGCGTGGCCGCGCCGGTGGTCGCCGGCGACGATCCGGACGTCGGCGATTACACGAGAATGGCTCTGCTGCTCGGCGCGGTCATGCTTGCGGCGATGCTGGTCGGCATCACCGGCGTCGCCCGCCTCAACGGGGCTGCGCCGGGCACCCCGGCCGAGCCGGGGCACCGGGGCGGGCTGCTGGTGGCGCTGCGCGACCGGCAGTTCCGTGCGCTGACCGCGTCCTATCTGACCGTCGCGATCACGATGAAACTGGTACTGGCCGCCATGCCGTACTTCGCCGAGTACGAGCTGGGCCGCTCCGCGCTCACGACCGTGCTCATCGCGGCGTTCATGGCGCCGGCGGTCCTGACCACGCCCCTGTGGGTACTGGTGGCCCGGCGGCTCGGCAAGCAGCGCAGCCTGCTCGCCGCCCAGGCCGCCTTCGTGGCCGGCTCGCTGGTGCTGGCCCTGGGCGCCGCGGCCGGCCTGCCCCTGCTGATCGCAGCCGTGGCGGTGCTGGGCGTCGCGTTCGCCGCGATGCAACTGATGCCGCTGTCGATGGTGCCCGACGTCATCGCCGCCGCCGGGCCGGCCGGTACCGCCAGTGCGGGCAGTTACACCGGCGTGTGGACCGCCGCCGAGGCCACCGGCGGTGCGTTGGGGCCGTACGTGTACTCGGCCTGCCTGGCCGCGGGCGGGTTCGTGGCCAGTACCGCGGGCGAGCACACCACGCAGTCTTCCGGCGCGCAGGCGGCCGTTCGCTACGGCTTCACCTTGGTGCCGGCCGTGCTCATGACGATCGCCATCGCGCTGCAACGCCGGTACACCTTGGACAAGCGCGCCCACACTGCGGCGCCGCGTGCCGTCGCCCAGGAGGAAGCAGTGGGGTGACGCCGCCCGCTTCCCCCGCCGGAACTGCCGTGCGGGAGGCGGAGCATGTGCCAGGGAACGGCCGGCGAACGCGCGCCGAACGACCGCCCTCGGCGCTACAAGAGCAACTTGTCCGACGAGCGGTGGCCCCTGATCGAGCCCGTCATCGCCTCCTGGAAGGCTCAGCATCCCCTGTCACCGGCCACCAGGACGCCTACGAGATGCGGGAGATCCTCAACGCCCTGCTCTACCGGTCCCGTACCGCTGCCAGTGGGACTGCCTCCCCCACGACCTGCCCAGGCCCGGATCACCCGCAAGACCCTGCCGGCGCTGCCTGAGCCGTCCCCGCCGACGCCGTCGGCGCGAGGCTGCCGGCCATCCGGCCTACCGGCAGATCCTGGCTGATCGAGCCCGAGCAGGGCATGTTCACGTGGCTTACCGGCCTCTGAAACAGCTCAGTGCGTGTCACTCAATTTCGTCGGCGGGCATTTCACCGACGCCTATTCCGGCTTTTCGACGTGCTTGACAACAACGGAACCGATGGTGAACCGGCCCCCGGCGGGCGCCCGGATTTCTGTTCAGTGCTCGTCAAGTAACCGGTTCTACGCTGACCCGCGGTCACCACTGAGAACACCGGATACCGAAGGGTTATACATCGATGACGACAACTCGCCGGGGGCTGTTGGCCGGATCCGCCGCGGTCGTGGTGGGCGCCGCGCTCGACGCGCCCGCCGCGCAGGCACACACCGGAAGCGGCAGCGGCCAGAAGCCCACCGTGGTACTCGTGCACGGCGCGTTCGCCGACGCCTCCGGCTGGAACGGGGTCGCCTCCCGGCTCATCCGCGACGGCTATCCGGTCATCGCACCGCCCAACCCGCTGCGCGGCGTGGCCTCCGACTCCGCCTATCTCGCCGGCATCCTCGCGACCCTCAGCGGCCCGCTCGTCCTCGTCGCGCACTCCTACGGCGGGATCGTCGTCACGAACGCCGCGACCGGCAACGCGAACGTGAAGGCGCTGGTCTACGTGGCCGCGTTCGTGCCCGATCAGGGGGAGACGCTGCTGGGCCTGCAGACGAAGTACCCGGGAAGCAGGCTCAGCGAGGAGGCGCTGGACTTCCGTCCCTACGGTGAGGGTCTCGTCGACGGCTACATCAAGAAGGAGCTCTTCCACGACGTGTTCGCCGGGGACCTGCCGAAGGCGACCACCGAGCTGATGTGGGCCGGCCAGCGGCCGGCGGACGTGCGCACCCTCGGGGAGCCGTCCGGCGCCCCGGCCTGGAAGACCGTTCCGTCCTGGTACCTCGTGGGCCGCGACGACCAGGTGCTGCCCCCGGCGGCCCAGCGGTTCATGGCGCGCCGGGCCGGCGCGCACACCTTCGAGGCCGACACCTCGCACGTCGCGATGATCGCGCGGCCCGCGGCGACGGCCGCCCTCATCAAGCGCGCCACGCGCTGACACCACCGAGCCGACGAAGCCAGGAGGGGACGGCGATGTTCGAGAGGTGGGGGCGGACGATGGTCGGCCGACGGTGGTGGGTGATCGGCCTGGCCGCGGCCTTCCTGGCGTTCGGCGGCATCTGGGGTACGCGGGTCTTCGGCTCGCTGACCACCGGAGGGTTCGACGACCCGGCCGGCCAGAGCTCGCGCGCGGCCGCACGTGCCGAGGCGACGCTGGGCCGGACCGGCAACGACGCGGTGGTCCTGTACACCAGCCCCAGCACGACAGTCGACGCCCCGGCGTTCCGGCGAGCCGTCACGCAGACGCTCCGGGCGCTTCCCCACGACGTGGTGACCCGGACCGTCACCTATTGGAGCGCCGGCAGCCCGGCCCTGGTCAGCCACGACCGGCACGCCACCTACGCGGTGCTGACCCTGGCCGGCGACGATGAGGCGCGGCGCGGCGAAGCGCTGGACGAGATCGAGGACGAACTGGCCGCGCCCGGCCTGCGGACCCAGGTCGGCGGCGCCACCACGGTCGACCGCGACATCCGCGAGCGGGTCGCGGCGGACATCGCCTTCGCCGAGACGATCTCCATACCGGTGCTGCTCGTGCTCCTGGTCGTCGTCTTCGGCAGTGTGGCCGCGGCGAGCCTGCCGCTCGCGATCGGCGCTCTGGCCATCCTCGGAGCGTTCACCGCGCTGCGCGGGATGACCTACCTGACCGACGTCTCGGTCTTCTCGGTCAACGTGGTGACGATTCTGGGGCTGGGCCTGGCGATCGACTACGGCCTGTTCATGGTCGGGCGGTTCCGGGAGGAGATCGCCCGCGGGCTCGGTGTCGAGGACGCCGTCGCCCGCACGATGGCCACCGCCGGTCGTACGGTCGCGGTCTCCGGCGTCACCGTCGCCGTCTCGTTGGCCGGACTGCTGATCTTCCCGATGACCTTCCTCCGCTCGATGGGCCTCGGCGGTCTGTCCGCGGTCTTGGTGGCGATGGTCGCGGCACTGACCGTGCTGCCCGCTCTGCTCGCCGTGCTCGGCCCCCGGGTCGAGGCACTTTCGGTACAACGGCTGCTGCGCCGCCCGCCGCCGGCTCTCCCGCAGGACGAGGTCGCGCACGGGTTCTGGTACCGCCTCGCGCACAGCATCATGCGCCGCCCGGTCATCTATGCGGCCGGGGTGCTCACGGTCATGTTGCTGGCCGCCGCGCCGTTCCTGCGCGTCGAGTTCGGCGGTATCGACCCGAGGGTGCTGCCGCCGGGTACCGAGAGCCGTGTGGTCTCGGAAACCGTCGACCGGGACTTCGTCCGGAACGGTCAGGTGCCCATCGAGGCGATCGTGACCTCGTCGGACCGGGCCGGTCTGGAGCGCTACGTCGACGCCGTCCAGACTGTCGACGGGGTGTCCGGAGCCGAGGTCACGGGTCGGTCCGGCGACGTCGCCCGGGTCACGATCATGTACCAGGGCGACCCCATATCGCCCCGGGCGCGGGATCTCGTGAGCCGGATCCGGGCCGTACCGGCACCACCGGGCGGTGAGGCGCTGGTGGGTGGCCAGACCGCGCAGCTGGCCGACCAACTCGACGCCGTGGGCGATCTGCTGCCCTGGATGGCGCTGATCATCGGCGGCGCCGGCTTCGTCCTGCTGTTCCTCGCCTTCGGCTCCGTCGTGCTGCCGATCAAGGCGATCGTGATGAACATCCTGTCGCTCGGCGCCTCGTTCGGCGCACTGGTCCTGATCTTCCAGGACGGCCATCTGTCCGGCCTGTTGGACTTCACCTCCACCGGGACGCTGGAGGCGACCCAGCCGATCCTGGTCCTCGCGGTCGTGTTCGGGCTGTCTATGGACTACGAGGTCTTCCTGATGTCCCGGATCCGCGAAGAGTACGACCGGACCGGCGACAACACCGCGGCGGTCGCGGTCGGGCTGCAGCGCAGCGGCCGGGTCATCACCAGCGCGGCGCTGCTCATCCTGGTCGTGATCGGGCTGTTCTCCATCTCCGGAATCACGTTCATCAAGCTGATCGGGGTGGCGATGCTCATCGCCGTCCTGGTGGACGCGACGATCGTCCGGGCGCTGCTGGTACCGGCCACGATGCGCCTGCTCGGCAACGCGAACTGGTGGGCGCCGGCGCCCCTGCGGCGCTTCTACGCCCGCCACGGCCTCCGGGAGGGCGACGACCCGCCCCCCACGCCCGATCTCCGTCCCGCACCGGCCCGTACACCGTCCGACTGACCCTCCTGCCCAGGACGAGACGAGACGAGGCGAGACGATGCATCAGCGCGCATACGACAGCCAGTGCACCGCCGAGGAGAAGCGGCACACCTCCGCGAAGTCGCCCATCAGGCATCCCAAACTGACGTTGTTCGCACTGGCGTTGGGTACCTTCGCGATCGGCGCCGGCGAGTTCGGCAGCAACGGCATCATCCAGCTGTTCGCGTCCGATCTGGATGTGTCCGTTCCGGTCGCGACCTACGCGATCACCGCGTATGCCTTCGGCGTGATGATCGGCTCTCCGGCGATCACCCTGCTCGCCGCCCGCGTCAACCGGCGCACTCTGCTGCTCGGCCTGATCGGACTGTTCCTGGTCGGCAACGGACTCTCCGCCCTGGCGCCGGACATCGTGCTGTTCGTCGCATTCCGGTTCGTCACGGGCAGCGTGCAGGGAGCGTTCTTCGGCGCCGGAGCCGTCGTCGCCGCGTACGTGTACGGGCCGGGCAAGGGCGGCAAGGCGTTCGCCACCGTGATGGGAGGACTCACCGTCGCCACCATCGCCGGGTCGCCGCTCGGCACCTTCATCGGCCAGCACGCCGGCTGGCGCGTCATGTACGGCACCGTGGTCGCCGTCGGCCTGCTCGCCGGAGCCGCCCTGCTGGCCTGGCTGCCGCGCACCGAAGACCTGCGCGGCAGCTCCCTCACGGGCGAACTGGGCGCCCTCCGGCGGCGGGGCGTCTGGCTGATGGTCACCGTCGCGGCGTTCGGTATCTCCAGCATCTTCGCCGTCTACACGTTCATCGGCCCGTTCGTCACCGACGCGGCGCTGCGGGACGCCTCGCTCATCCCGATCGCGCTCGCCGTCTTCGGCCTCGGCATGGCGGTCGGCAACCACGTCGGCGGACGTGTCGCCGACCGGCACGAGAACCGCGGTCTGATCTTGGGCTACGGCGGTGCTCTGGCGTTCCTGGTGCTGATCGGTGTGGCAGGCGGCAACCTGGTGATTCTGCTGCCCTGCCTGTTCGGCGTCGGCGCGACCATGATGTTCGCCATCCCCACCATCCAGGTCCGTTTGACCGGTTTCGCACCGGACGCCCCGACCTTGATGGGAACGCTCAACCTGGCCGCCCTCAACCTGGCCAACTGTCTCGGCGCGATCGGCGGCGCGGTCGCCCTCGACGCAGGCTGGGGGACCTTGTCCACCGTGTGGGCCGGCTTCGTCCTCACCACCGCGGGTCTGCTCCTGTACGTCACGACCGTCGCCCGGGTGAAGCCGGCGCCCGTTCCGGTTCGCACCTGAACAGCTCGACTCGACCAGCACTCCAGCAAGAGACCCTTCTGGTCCGGTGTGACGGAGGAATCACGTGAACGACGGTGCGGCACCGCGCGGGCCGGTCCTGGACGACGAGCAGTTCCGCCGGCTCGCCGAGTACGGTGAGGTGGAGCACGCCGAACCCGGCCGGGACCTGTACACGTCCGGCGACGACACCTACGACTTCTTCCTGCTCCGGTCGGCGACCGTGGAGATCGTCCGGGACGCGACGGCGATCGAGCCGGAGCGTGTGATCTACCGGGGCGGCCCCGGAGACTTCCTCGGCGAGCTCAACCTGCTGACCGGTCAGCACGTCTACCTGACCGCCCGGGTGGTGATCGCCGGGACAGTCGTCCGGATCCGGGCGGCGATGTTGCGCCGGGCCCTCGCCGAGCAGGTCGACATCGCCGACACACTGATCGAGGCGTTCAGGGAACGGCGCGAGGTGATCCGCGGGGCGGCAGGCAACGCCCTGGAGCTCGTCGGCCGGTCGTACGCCGCGGAGACGCTGGAACTGCGCACCTATGTCACGCAGATGCTCCTGCCGAATTCCTGGCTCGACGCGGCCTCGCACCCCGGACGCTTGCTGATGAGACGGGCGGGGCTCGGCGAGGACGACCTGCCGGCCGCGATGGTCAACGGTTCGCTGCTGAGGCGCGCGACGCCCAGAGCTGTTGCCGAGGTGCTCGGTCTCACCTATCGAGCCGACGGGCGTCCGGTCGATCTCGTCGTGGTGGGCGCCGGCCCGGCGGGTCTGGCCGCCGCCGTGTACGCGGCGTCCGAGGGTCTCGCCACCGTACTGCTGGACCGAGCCGGGCTCGGCGGCCAGGCCGCCAAGAGCGCCCGCATCGAGAACTATCTGGGCTTCCCGCACGGAGTCAGCGGCGAGAGCCTGACCCGTCTGGCGATGGTCCAGGCACTCAAGTTCGGTGTACGGATCCACTCGCCCTGCGCGGTGGCCGGCCTGGACCTCTCCGAGGAGCGACGGCCGGCCGTCCTGCTGGCGGACGGCGCACGCATTCAGTGCCGCGCGGTGATTGCCGCGACCGGGGCGCACTACCGGCACCTCGACCTGCCGCAATGGACGACTTTCGAGAGGTCCGGTTGCGTCCGGTACGCCGCGACCGAGCTGGACGTCCGAGGCTATGAAGACCAGCCGGTGACGGTCGTCGGCGGTGCCAACTCGGCCGGGCAAGCGGCCCTGTCCCTCGCCGCCGGTGGTGCGACGGTGGATCTGATCGTCCGCGGCGCCGATCTCGGAGCCCGGATGTCGTCCTACCTGACCGACCGGATCCGAGCGCATGCGCGGATCCAGGTCCACACCAGCAGCACGATCCGCGAACTGGGCGGCGACGACACCCTCGCGTCGATCGTTGCCGAGAGGTCCGACGGGCGGCGGGACCGGCTGGCTTGCCGCGCGCTGTTCTGCTTCATCGGCGCCGACCCGGTGTCGGGCTGGCTGGACGGCGTGGCCAAGGACCACAACGGCTTCGTCCTCACAGACAGCCGCCTGCCTGCCCAACCGTTCGGTACGGCCCTGCCGTTCCAGACAAGCGCACCCCGGGTCTTCGCAGTCGGCGACCTCCGGGCGGGCTCGACGAAGAGAGTGGCCACCGCCGTCGGCGATGGCGCCGGCGCAGTCTCCTCCGTCCACGAGGCACTCGCCGACGACTGACACGTTCCTCGGCCACCGACGGGGGTTTCACCTCTGTCGATACCCGAAGGGCCGAGTCGGCAACTGGACGGACAAGCCCGCGGCCGTGGCGGTCGCCTTCCTGCTTACCACGGCGGTGGCGACAGCTGCCTCGGGGCTCGCCCCGTTCGTCCGGCGGTTCTTCCTGGCCGTGGCCATGGGGCTGTTCATCGTGATGAGCGTCCCGACCAGCGGCGGCGCCGTGCCCGCGCCGATGCTGCCGACGTTCTTCCAGGACGTGCACCGGGTGATGCCGCTCGCCAACGGGCTCGATGCGCTGCGGGGCATTCTCTACTTCGACGGGGCCGCCTCCCAGTTCCTTGGCGACGTGCGTGACCGGACGCCGGTCGAGGACGACGCGACGTACCAGCAGGCATCTGCCGTGAAAGGTCAGCCGGGCATGGGCGCGGGCCATCAGGGCCTCCGAGGTGAGTGGAGACGTCAAACTCCACTACGCCCGGAGCCCCCAAGATCAACAGCCGGCGGCAGGCGTGTCACCAACCTTCCGGCCGAGTACAGCTGGAACGCCGCCAACGCATCGACCAGGCGCTGCTTGCCGTGGTGATGGAGGCGTGCGTTTACGGCGTCCCGCCGCGCTCAGTCGATGACCTGACCAAAGTGCCTGATGTTTCGTCAGGTGTCAGCAATGGGTCAGTGTGAGTCCTGAAACAGCAGGGGAACAGCTGACCGAACTTGCGAATCGTTGTACGCTCCGAAGACCGCCCTTGACCTGCAAAAAGCGGGCAGGGAGCAGACAAATCGGGAGTTTCTCCGTGCTTCGTACCATGTTCAAGTCCAAGATCTAGCCTTTGGTTATTTCCGCAGGTCAGAGCCTTGATCGCCGCCTCCGGGTCAGCAAAAGGTCAGCATCGGGCCGAACGGTGTCCGGCTTGCTGACCTGCACCTGCACCTGCGGCAGGGCTTGCTGCGCCGCCCGGCGCCCTGCTCGGAAGGCTTGATGCGTGGCTCGACAGCTCGCCCGTGGGGGTGGGGTCCTTCTTCAAGGAGCCTGACGCAGATCTACGCGGAGAAAAAGAAGACGGCCCCGTCCGTTGCTGAGGTCCGCCGGGAACTCGGTCAGCAGACGGTCGCGGAATACGCGGAGCAGTGGTGCCCCAGGCAGCGCAGGATGACGGAGTACTCAACGGGCTGGCATGTGGACAGTTCCATCAACGTGCGCATTGTTCCCCGCCTTGGCTCGCGGAAGTGGCACTCGGTCATGCCGATCGTGGTCGAGCGATTCCTGGGCGAGTTGGAGGCCGACGGGGTGGGCCGGGGCAACCAGGTGAACATATTCCGCACCCTGACGGCGATCCTGCGGGGCGTCTATGGCAAGGGCGCCATGGCAGACGACCCCGTGAAGGGGGTCCAGGAGCCGGAATACGTCCGCGAGAGGGTGGTCATCCCGTCCCTTGCCTACGTGAAGAAGGTGCTGGGGGTCGCTGACGAGCTCCTTGCGCTGGAGATCGTCATGATGGTGGGCTGCGGCTTGCGGAATGGCGAGGCCCGAGCTGCCGTCTGCCCCGCCACCGGCTGACTTGCCGGCCGTGACCACGACCCAGTAGGCCGACTACGCACATGCGCGTGAATCGCCGCAAAACGGATATCAGAATTGCGAAATTTTGCAATTAGTTACATGCTGTAGAAGCTGTGCCCGTCTGTCCTGACCTGGTAGCCGCGGGCGCAGCACATTCGTGTCTGACATTTGCCGTGTCCGCCCCGCGAGGGTGGGGTCTTCGTAGGGGAAGCCGAGGGGTCGTGTCCGTTCCGCTGTACCAGGCCAAGGCCGAGTTCTTCCGGATGCTGGGGCATCCCGTACGGATACGGGTGCTGGAGCTGTTGCAGGACGGGCCCAAGCCCGTACGGGAGCTGCTCGCCGCGATCGAGGTGGAGCCGTCCGGCCTGTCGCAGCAGCTGGCGGTGCTGCGCCGCTCGGGGATCGTCGCCTCGACGCGCGAGGGCCAGGCGGTCGTCTACGAACTCGCGGGCGGGGACGTCGCGGACCTGATGAAGGCCGCGCGCCGGATCCTCACCGAGATGCTTGCCGGGCAGAAAGAACTGCTCGCGGAGCTGCGGGAAGCCGAGGTCGCCGCGCGATGAGCACCACCCTCGGCCGGGCCTGGGCCCGGATCGCCTCCCTCCTGCCCGGGCGCAGCGACCTCGCGGAGATGCGGCGCGACCCCCGGCGGGACCTGCTGGCCGGCCTGACCGTCGCGATCGTCGCACTGCCCCTCGCGCTCGGCTTCGGCGTCTCCTCCGGCCTCGGCGCCGAGGCGGGCCTGGCGACGGCCGTCGTCGCGGGCGCACTGGCTGCTGTATTCGGCGGTTCGAATCTTCAGGTGTCCGGGCCGACCGGCGCCATGACAGTGGTGCTTGTCCCGATCGTCGGCCAGTACGGGCCGACCGGCGTGCTGACCGTCGGGCTCATGGCCGGTCTCATGCTCGTCGCGCTGGCCGCGCTGCGGGCCGGGAAGTACATGCAATACGTACCCGCCCCGGTCGTCGAGGGCTTCACCCTCGGCATCGCCTGTGTCATCGGCCTCCAACAGATCCCGAACGCGCTCGGCGTGCCCAAGCCCGAGGGTGACCGCGTGCTCGTCGTCACCTGGCGAGCGATCGAGGAGTTCGCCAAGGCGCCGAACTGGACCGCCGTCGCCTTCGCGGTCGCCGTGGCCGCGGTCATGCTGGTCGGGGCCCGTTGGCGGCCGACCATCCCGTTCTCGATCCTCGCGGTCATCGCGGCCACGATCGTGGCGCAGGCCGCCGGTCTGGACGCGGCGAAGCCGATCGGCGCCCTGCCGTCCGGGCTGCCCGCCCCCTCGCTGTCCTTCCTCGACCTTGGCGCGCTGGGTACCCTGCTCGCCCCGGCCGTGGCGGTCGCGGCGCTCGCCGCGCTGGAGTCACTCCTGTCGGCGTCGGTGGCCGACGGCATGACGGTGGGCCAGAAGCACGACCCGGATCGGGAGCTGTTCGGGCAGGGCCTGGCCAACATCGCTGCCCCGCTGTTCGGCGGCGTCCCGGCCACCGGAGCGATCGCCCGCACTGCAGTCAACGTCCGCACGGGCGCAAGCTCCCGCTTGGCCGCCCTCACTCATGCCGCGGTCCTCGCCGTGATCGTCTTCGCGGCCGCGCCCCTGGTGTCGAAGATCCCGCTGGCCGCCCTCGCAGGAGTCCTGCTGGCCACCGCGATCCGCATGGTCGAGGTCGGCTCACTGAAGGCCATGGCCAAGGCCACCCGTTCCGATGCGCTGATCCTTGCCCTCACTGCGGTTGCGACCCTCGCCCTCGACCTCGTGTACGCGGTGATCATCGGTCTGATCGTGGCGGGCGCCCTTGCCCTGCGTGCCGTGGCCAAGCAGGCCCGCTTCGACCAGGTACCCCTCGACCACGGCGACCACAGTGCCAAGGAGCACGCACTGCTCGCCGAGCACATCGTCGCGTACCGTATCGACGGCCCGCTGTTCTTCGCCGCCGCCCACCGCTTCCTGCTGGAGCTGACCGAGGTCGCCGACGTTCGCGTGGTCATCCTGCGCATGTCCCGGGTGTCGACCATGGACGCCACCGGCGCCCTCGTCCTCAAGGACGCGGTGGAGAAGCTGAACCGGCGCGGCATCGTCGTCATGACCTCCGGGATACGCCCCGGCCAGCGCCAGGTTCTTGACTCGGTGGGCGCACTCGACCTCCTCCGCCTGGACGGCCGGGAGTACGCCACCACCCCTGAGGCGATCCAGGGCGCCCGCGACCACCTGGAGATGGCCGGCGTCCTGCCCGCCGTCCCCGCGCAGAAGATGAACCCGAAGACGACAGACGTCAGCGAGGAACCCGCCCGATGACCACGCCTCCCACCACCCTGCGCATGATCGAGGTCTCCGGGGCTGAGGCGCTGTGGCTGCTGGAGGGGGTGGCGCTGGGGCGGCTGGTGTTCGTGCAGCGTGAGGCGACCGTCGTACGGCCCGCCCGGCATGTGTGGGAGTACGGCCGGCTCATCGTGCGCACCCCGGTGCAGGCGACCGTGGTGCCGGCGACGGCGACGTACCACGTGGACGAGGTCCGCGCGGCGACCGGCACCGGCTGGACGGTGACCGCGGCCGGGCCTGCCGAAGTGATCAACCACCCCGACGAAGCCGCGCACTACCGGCGCACCCTCGCCGGCTGGACGCACGGGCCGCACGACACGATCCTGCGCATCCACCCCCAGGCGGTCACCGGCTTCCGCCTCGCCCGTGGGGCAGAGGGTTGATGTCCACACGGCTGGAAGCGCTGCCCCACCGGCACGTGCTCACCCTGCCGAGCGAGCCGGCGGCGGTCCGCGTCGCCCGCCAGACCGCCGAACGGGCCCTGATCGAGTGGGGGATAGGTCTGCGCCACCCCACGGTGGATCCGGCCCTGTTGATCCTCAGCGAACTGGTCACCAACAGCGTCCGTCACGCCGCCGTGCTCTCTCCGCAGGTCACGGTGATCTATGCGGCCGGCGCGGACTGCCTGGCCTTCGCCGTGCATGACCGTCACCCCTACCAGCCATCGCTGTACGCGCCTATCACCGGAACGGGAGCAGGAGGTCTCGGCACCGTCATGGAGCTCACCCTCGGGCTGGGCGGCACCGCCGTCGTCCGGGCCGATGCCGACGGCAAGGGCAAGAGCATCTGGATCACCCTCCCTCTCTGATGTGAGAGCAGACCGCCAACGGACAACCCACACAAGGAAGTTCACTTTCATGACCATCGACTGGCGCTACACGATCGAGCAGGACCTCGGCATCCTCTCCGTCGCCGGATACCTGGGCCCGGACGCGGTCCGCCGCTTCAGCGGCGCGGTCGGCTGGGCGCTTGCCCGTGGTACCGGGCCGGTCGTCCTCGACCTGACCGAGCTGCGCAGCTGGTCCGCCGAAGGCCAGCTGGCCATCACCGAGGCCGCACGCCGCCTCGCCGATTCCGGGCGGAGTCTGGAGCTGGCCGCCATCCCCGCCGACGGCTCGCTCGTCCCGGACGGCGACTGCCCGGACATCCCCGTCCACTGTGACTTGGCTGCCGCCCTCGCCGCCCACGGCCGAGGACCGTCGGTCCTGGAGGAGGGGCAGCAGGAGTGGCGCACGAACGGCTGGCCCGCCTGACACCCGCCCGCATGACATACATGTCGGCTTACTGAGTGAAAGACACTGGTTCCATGAGTGAAGTTCTTCCCCCTTGCCCTGAATGCTCCGGCGCGTACACGTACGAGATGGGTGCGCTTCTCGTGTGTCCGGAATGCGGCCATGAGTGGTCGCCATCCGACTCGTCGGCCGGCGCGGTCGGGGACAAGGTGATCAGGGATGCGGTCGGCAATGTGCTCGCCGACGGCGACACCGTGACGGTGGTCAAGACGCTGAAGGTCAAGGGCAGCCCGACCGGGATCAAGGCGGGCACCAAGGTACGCAACATCCGCCTCGTCGACGGCGTGGACGGCCATGACATCGACTGCAAGATCGATGGGTTCGGCGCCATGCAGCTGAAGTCCAGCGTGGTCAAGAAGGTCTGAACCGGCACTCTCACCGGGTCGGTGGCACCACCGGTCAGCCGCGGTCGGCGTCCTGAGCCGGCTGGCCGGGACGCCCCCCGAAGGACAGCTTCAGCATGCGGTCGTTGCCGCAGCTCGGGCAGACGCCGTCCGGGCCGACGGCCGTGGGGCGGCACTTCAGGTGGCAGGCCGGGCACTTGAACCAGGTGACGCCCAGGCCGCGGAGCGGGGTGATTCTCATGCAAGCCTCCCTCGCACCACGTATGGAATTGCTAATCTTAGCAATTCCTGAGGTTGTCACCCTGGGTTCGGCGGCCCAACTTCTCGGCGCGGGCTCGGTCCTGCCGATGCCGCACGCGAGGATGGGCTGCATGTTCTTCACGAGTGGGTGGCGGTGGACGCGATGTGCCGACGTCCGGCCGGTGAGGCCGTGCTGTGGTGTCGGGGAGGGGGCGGCGCGATGAGTACGCCGCTGTACCAACTGAAGGCCGAGTTCTTCAAGACGCTGGGCCATCCGGCCCGCATCCGCGTCCTGGAGCTGCTGAGCGAGCGCGAGCACGCGGTTGCCGAGATGCTGCCCGAGGTGGGCATCGAGCCCGCGCACCTGTCCCAGCAGTTGGCGGTGCTGCGGCGGGCGAACCTGGTGGCGACCCGCAAGGAGGGCTCGACCGTGTACTACTCGCTGACCAGTCCGCACGTCGCGGAACTCCTCCGGGTTGCCCGCACCATCCTCTCCGGTGTGCTGGCGGGGCAGGCCGAGCTGTTGGCAGACCTGCAAGCCGCGCAGAGGGAGGGGAAGCCGCCGTCGTAGCGACGGCCATCGATCGGCGGCCGCCTTCCGAGAGTTGGACAGCGCTCTTTGGTGCGGGAGGCGGTCGCCTTCACCCGTGGGGCCGGTTCCGAAGGGACTCGGCTATTCCTTAACCGACAAAGCCTCGCAGAAGTAAGTAAAACACAAGCAAAGAGTCGTAACTCCAGCCGCAGAACACCGTTTTGATCACCTGCGGACACGTCTTCACCGTGTCAAGGAGGGTTCATGGGCCTGTTGCGCAAGATCCGCACCACCGGGAGGGTGGCCGAGCCCGCGCCGCCACGCCCGGAGGGCGAGGCCCCTCCGCAGGCACGGGAGTTCGGCGGGTCGGTGCAGGTGCGGTGTGTGGACGCGGGCTCCTGCAACGGCTGCGAGATCGAGATCGCGGCGGCCTTCAACCCGGTGTACGACGCTGAGCGGTACGGGGCTCGGCTGGTGGCCTCGCCCCGGCACGCGGACGTGGCGCTGGTGACCGGGCCGGTGACGCGGAACATGGCGGAGCCGCTACGGCGCACGGTGGCCGCGATGGCCGAGCCGCGGCTGGTGGTGGCGGTGGGGGACTGTGCGATCAACTGTGGGGAGTTCGCGGGCGGGTACGGGGTCGAGGGTGCCGTCTCCGACGTCGTACCGGTGGACCTGGCCGTGCCCGGATGCCCGCCGGAGCCGGAAGCGATCGTGGCGGCACTCAGGAGAGTGACCGGGCGGTGAGCGTGATCTCGGCCGCCCTCGCGACGGCCACCACACTGGGCGGCGCGGGCGCGCTCGCCGGTCTCGGACTGAAGAACAGGGCCCGTATCCCGGTCGTTGGAGTGCTGACGGCGGGTGTGGGGGTCGCGGGTGGCACGGCGGGTGTGGCTGCACTGGGCGGAAGCAGGTGGACAGCCGTGTATCCCGGCCTGCTGCCGCTGGCCGGGGCGTATCTGGCGGTGGATGCGCTGGCGGGTCTGTTCCTGGCGGTAGCGGGGGTCGTCGTGGCCGCGGTCGCGGTGTACGGCATTGGCTATGCGGGCGGGCACGGCCCGCACGGACTCGGCTCCCGTACGGCCCAGGCGCTGCTGCCGCTGTTCGCGCTCACGCTGATCCTGGTTCCGGTGGCCGCCTCGGTGTCCACGTTCCTGGCGCTGTGGGAGCTGATGGCGCTCGCCTCGCTGTTGCTGGTGCTGGCTGAGCACCGAGGGGGGCACCTCCCTGCTCATGGGGATCCCCCCTGTTCGAGCGGAGCCGAGAACTTGGGGGAGAAGCCGAGAGCTTGGGGGAGGGCCTCCGTGCGGCAGGCCGGCGTGTGGTACGCGGTGATGACGCACCTGGGACTCGTACTCCTGCTGACAGGGCTGGCGCTGTTCGCCGGACAGGCGGGCGGAGAGTCCTTCACGGCTCTGCGGGCGGGTGCGGCGGGCATGTCGCCGACGGTGCGCGGTCTCGTCTTCGTTCTGGTGGCGGCCGGGTTCACGTCGAAGGCGGGCGCCGTGCCGCTGCACGCCTGGCTGCCGCGCGCGCATCCCGAGGCGCCCAGCCCTGTCTCGGCGCTGATGAGCGCGGCCATGGTCAACCTCGGTGTCTACGGTCTGGTGCGGGTCGGCTTCGACCTGCTGGGCGGGGGACCGGCCTGGTGGTGGCTGATGGTGCTCGCGCTCGGCGGGCTGTCCGCGGTGTACGGCATCCTGCAGGCCGCGATGGCCTCCGACCTGAAGCGGCTGCTGGCCTACTCGACATCGGAGAACATGGGCCTGGTCCTGATCGGTGTCGGCGCGTCGGGCCTGTTCGCGGCGTACGGGGACGAGGCGCTTGCCGCGTTGGCGCTCGTGGCGGCGCTGTTGCACGTGGTCAACCACTCGGCGTTCAAGGCGCTGTTGTTCTGCGCGGCGGGCTCGGTGCTGCGGGCCACGGGGGAACGCGACCTGGACCTGCTGGGCGGGCTGCGCTCCCGGATGCCGTTCACGGCGGGCCTGTTCGCCGTCGCCGCACTGGGCGCGGTGGCGCTGCCGCCGGGCAACGGCTTCATCAGCGAGTGGCTGCTGCTGCAGTCCCTGATCCACGGCCTTCAGGTACCGGGTGTGGCACCGGCTGTCGTCCTGCCCGTCGCCGTGGCGCTGATCGCGCTGTCGGCGGGGCTCGCGGCGGCGGTGTTCGTCAAGGCGCTCGGCGTGGGCTTCTTCGCCCGGCCGCGCAGCGACCGGGCCGCCGCGGCCAAGGAGGCGCCGCCGCTCATGCTCGCCGGGATGGGACTGCTCGCGACCTTGTGCGCGGCCCTGGCGCTCGTGCCCGGACTGCTGGGCGACGGCCTGGACCGGGCCGTGGGCGCGGTCGGACTGCCGGGCAGCGGGGCGGTTTGGGGCGGCGGGCTGAAGGTGAGGCTCGGCGTCGCTCTCGCCGCTGTGGATCACCGCGGCCCTGACCGGTGTGCTCGTCCTGGCCACCGCGCTGCCCGGGCTCTACGGCCACCGACGCCGGCGCCGGAACACGCGGCTGTGGGACTGCGGGGGAGGTGCTCCGACCCCGCGCATGGCCTACACGGCGACGTCGTTCGCCGAGCCGCTGCAACGGGTCTTCGACGATGTCCTCGCGCCGGAGCAGGACGTGAACGTGACGCCGGTGCGGGAGTCGGCCTACCTGGTGGAGCGGGTGCGCTTCTCCCGCGCGGTGCCCGACCGGATCGAGCACCGGCTGTACGAACCGGTGCTGACCGCCCTCGTCCGTGCCGGACGCGCGGCGCGCCGACTGGCGGGCGGCAGCGTCCATCTCTATCTCGGCTACGGCTTTGTCGGCCTGGTCGTCCTGCTGTTGGTCCTGGCGGTGGGCTGGTGATGAACGGAATCGGATACGCGGCCGTCGCCGGCCAGGTCGTCGTGGTGGTGGCGGGAGCGCCGCTGCTGACCGGGTGGATGCGGCAGGTACGAGCCCGTCTGGAGGGCCGGGCCGGGGCTGGAGTGCTGCAACCCTGGCGCGACGCACGCAAGTTGCTGCGCAAGGAGCCGATCACTCCAGTGGGCACCGGTTCGGCGTTTCGGGCCGCGCCCGCGCTGCTGGTCGCCACCACCGTGGTGGCCGCCGGGCTCGTACCCCTGCTGTCGACGGACACACCGGTCAGCGGTCATGCGGACCTGATCGTGGTGGTGGCGCTGATCGCGCTGGGCACGCTGGCCCTCGCGCTGGCCGGGCTGGACACCGGCACGGCGTTCGGCGGGATGGGGGCCTCCCGGGAGATGACGGTGGCCGCGCTGGTGGAGCCGACCATCCTGCTGTCGGTGTTCGCCCTGTCGATACCGGTCGGGACGACCAACATCCCGGCCATCGTCTCCGGCGCCGTCCACGATCCGAGTCGGCTGGCCTCCCCGGCGGGCCTGCTGGCCACGGCCGCGCTCGCCGTGGCGGTGCTGGCGGAGACTGGCCGGATCCCGGTGGACAACCCCTCCACCCACCTCGAACTCACGATGATCCACGAGGCGATGGTGCTGGAGTACGCGGGCCCGGATCTGGCGCTGGTCGAACTCGGCGCCCAGATGCGGCTCACCCTGCTGCTCGGCCTGCTGTCCTCCCTGTTCGCGCCGTGGGGCATCGCCACCAGCGCCTCCTGGACGGCGCTGGTCGTGGCCCTGGTGCTGTTCGCGGTGAAGGTCTGCCTGCTGGGCGCGATGCTGGCGGCGGCCGAGGTTTTCTGGGCCAAGGTGCGACTGTTCCGCGTGCCTGAGCTGCTCGCGGGCTCCTTCCTCCTGGCGCTCCTCGCGGTGACCGTCTCGTACTTCCTGGGCGGAGAGTCATGAGCGACGACCTGTACACCCAGCTCCTCGATCTGGCCTGCGGGGCCTTCCTGCTCGCGGCGGTGATCGTGTTGTGGCGGCGTGAACTCGCCGCGATCGTCCGGGTCTTCGCCCTGCAGGGCATGGCCCTGGCCGCCATCGTGGTACTCCTCGGCGCGCACGAGGAGCGCTGGGACCTGGCCGCCGTCGGCCTCGGCATCGGCGTACTGCGGGCCGGAGTCCTGCCGTATCTGATCCGCCGGGCCCTGGCCGCGCTCGCCGCCGGCCGGGCATACAGCGAGGAGGTGCGGGAGACCCAGCCGCTGGTGAACGTCGCCGCCTCCCTGCTGACCGCCGCCGCGCTCAGCCTGCTCGCCTACGTGGTCGCCCGTCCACTGGTGGAGCTCGACCCGACCCCGGCCACCCGCGCCCTGCCGGTCGGCCTCGCCGTCGTCCTGATCGGCTTCTTCGTCCTGGTGACCCGGCGCCGCGCGCTGGCCCAGGTCGTCGGCTTCCTGCTGCTGGACAACGGCATCACCGCGACCGCGTTCCTGGCCACGTCCGGAGTGCCACTGATCGTCGAACTCGGCGTCTCCTTCGACGTGCTCCTCGCGGTACTGGTGCTGCAGGTCCTCACCACCCGCATGCGGGAGGCGTTCGGCACCACCGACATCGACGACCTGCGGGAGCTGCACGACTGATGAGCCCTACTGCTTCCGCGCTGCTGCTCACCGCGCCCGCCGCTGTGCCGCTGGCCATTGCCGGGGCGTACGCCCTGACAGAACTGCGCACCCGCAAGCCCGCCCCCGCCGAAGTGCACGCGGCGCGTCCACCGGGCTCCGTCCTGGTGGCGGAGGCGTCCGAACCCGAGGCACCCCCCAGGTATCCGGCGGCCTGGGCCGGGCTCGTCTCGCCCGCCGTGATCCTGCTGTGCGGAAGCCTGCTGGCGGCCGGTGTCCTCGACGACGGGCCGCGAGCGGCGTACTCCGGGCTGCTGCGTGCCGACGCGCTGACCGCGTGGATGCTGCTGGTCATCGGCGCGGTCGCGCTGATCGCCTGCGCGTCCACCCCCGCCTACCTGGCGGGAGAGCGGGCCGCCGGACGTGCTGTGACGGGGGTCCCCCCTGCTCATGGGGGTCCTCCCGCCCGAGCGAAGTGGAGAGTGGGGGAGAAGTCGAGAGCTTGGGGGAGCTATCAGTCCCTCGTCCACGCCTTCCTCGCCTGCATGTCCCTGGCGGTGCTCACCGCGAACCTCGGCGTGCTGTGGGTCGCGATCGAGGCGACCACCATCGTGACCGCGTTCCTCGTCGGCCACCGCCACACCCGCATGTCCGTGGAGGCCGCGTGGAAGTACGTGGTGATCTGCTCGGCGGGGATCGCCCTCGCCTTCCTGGGCACCGTCCTGATCTACTACGCGGCCCGGCAGGCCGGCATCGCCGAGGCATGGGCGCTGGACTGGCCCACCCTCGTCGCCCGCGCCGACCGGCTCGACCCGGCGGTCACCCGGCTCGGCATCACGCTCGTCGTGCTCGGTTTCGGCGCCAAGGCCGGCCTGATCCCGCTGCACGCCTGGCTGCCGGACGCCCACAGCCAGGCCCCGGCGCCGGTCTCCGCGCTGATGTCCGGGGTGCTCCTGTCCGTCGCCTTCGCCGCGATCCTGCGCTACCGGGTCATCGCGGACGCGGCCCTCGGGGCCGGTTTCACCCAAGTCCTGCTGGCCGGAATCGCCCTGCTCACCCTCGCGCTCGCCGCCGGGCTGCTGCTTGCCCAGCGCGACTACAAGCGGATGCTCGCTTATTCCTCCATGGAGCACATGAGCCTGATCGCCCTGGCCGCGGCGGTCGGCAGCCCGCTTGCCCTGTCCGCCGCCCTGCTGCACATCGCCGGCCACGGGCTGGCCAAGTCGGTCGCCTTCTGTGCCTCCGGCCGGATCCTGCACCTGCGGGGCACCAGCCGGATCGGGCGGGTGCGCGGGCTGATCGCCCAAGTGCCCTGGCTGGGCGGTGTGTTCGGGCTGGCCGTGGTGGCACTGCTCGGTTTCCCGCCGTTCAGCCTCTTCGCCTCCGAACTCGGCATCGCCCGCGCCGGATTCGCCGCCGGAGGTGGCCTGGGGCGGGCCATGGCAGCGGCCCTCCTGCTGGTCCTGGCCGCCTTCGCGGCGCTCGCCGTGCGGACCGCGCGGATGCTGCTCGGCGCGGCGCCCGCCGAGTCCGAGGCGCCCGCCGCGCTGTGGCCCCTGGTACTGGGGCTGATCGCCTGTGCCGTGCTGGGTGTGGCGACGGGCCCGCTCGGCGACCTGCTGTCCCAGGCCGCCGCCGTCCTGGAAAGGCCGTGACCGATGCGCACCGTCCACGACGTCCATGTCGCCGAACTGGCTGAGCGGGCAGAGGTGTTGCTGCGCGGCGGGCACCGCCTCGCCCTGGTCGCCGCCCACCACGACCCGGACGCCGTCCGGGTGGTGTACCTCTTCGTCGCCGGGCCGCCCGACACCCGCACCGAACTCCACGTCCGCCTCGACGCCCACCGCCCCGAGGTGCCCAGCCTGGCCCATCTCTCCTTCCCCGCCGGCCGGTTCGAGCGCGAGATGCGCGACCTGCACGGCGTCGTCCCCCTCGACCACCCCCTGCCCCGCCGTCTGGTGCGCCACTTCCACTGGCCCCGCGGCTGGTACCCGATGCGCCCCGACGCCGGGCCCCCGCCGCCCTTCAGCGAGCAAGAGGGCCCGTACCCCTTCCTGGAAGTGGAGGGCGAGGGCGTGTACGAGATCCCGGTCGGCCCGGTGCACGCCGGGCTGATCGAGCCCGGCCACTTCCGCTTCTCCGTCGTCGGTGAGACCATCCTCAAGCTCAAGGCCCGCCTGTGGTTCGTCCACAAGGGCATCGAGAAACTCTTCCAGGGCCGCTCGACGGCCGCCGGACTCCCGCTGGCCGAGCGCATCAGCGGTGACACGGCCGTCGGTCACGCGCTGGCGTATTGTCTGGCCGTCGAGGAGGCCACCGGCACCGAGGTGCCTGAAGAGGCTGGGCGGGCACGCGCCCTTCTCCTGGAGCTGGAACGGATCCACAACCACGTCGCGGACCTCGGCATGCTCTGCAACGATGTCGGCCACGGCATCCTCAACGCCCACGCCCAGCGTGTCCGCGAGCAACTCCTGCGCCTCAACAAGGAAGTCACCGGACACCGGCTGTTGCGCGGCGGTGTCGTCCCGGGCGGTGTGACCCTGCGCGCGCTGCCCGACCCGGCCCGGCTGAAGGCGATCGGCGAGGACATCAGGGGGATCACCGACCTCGCGCTCGGCCACTCCACCGTCCACGACCGCTTCACCGGCACCGCCGTCCTGACGACCGATGCAGCCCGGGAGATCGGCTGTCTCGGCTACGCAGCCCGCGCCAGCGGACTCGCTGACGACGCCCGTGTCGCGCACCCGTTCACGTTGTACGGCACCCAGCTCGACGTACCCGTCCATGACAGCGGCGACGTCCTGGCACGCTTCCTGGTCCGTGCCGAGGAGATCGACACGTCTGTGGCCCTGATCGGACAGTTCGCCGCAGGGCTCAGCGCCCCTGCGGCCGTACTCGCGCCCTCACCCGCACCCGGCACCGGTCCCCGTACGGGCGTGGGCCTGGTGGAGGGCTGGCGCGGCACCATCGCCACTCGCGTCGAGCTCGCCCCGGACGGCACGCTGGCCCGGGTGAAGCCGGTCGACCCGTCGTTCTTCAACTGGCCCGCACTGCCAGTGGCGTTGGCGGACACGATCGTCCCGGACTTTCCGCTGACCAACAAGAGCTTCAACCTCTCCTACGCCGGAAACGACCTGTGACCCGGCCGGCCCGGCAGTCTCAGCGCTCGAGTCGGTAGCCGGTCACCAGCTCGGCCCGGATGAGGACTACATGCTCCATCTCCGTGTTGATCCATGTGGTGAGCTCGGCGTGGTAGTGGGAGAGGGCCTGCGGGTCCGTCACGCGGCTCGCCCGGCCGGTCACCGGCGTCGCTCACCGTGTCGATTCACTTCTTCCGTCCTGCCGCGCGTGCCTACAAGGGGATCTCGAACCGGACGAGGACGACTTTGCCCTCGTGGTCGACGGCCGGCTCGGCGCTCAGCTCCCCGTCGTAGTCGGCGGCCAGTTCGGCCACCATCCGCAGCCCAGCGCCCATGCCTTCGAGTGTGAGGTCCGGCAGGCGCGACTCGGTGTCCGCGACGCTGACGACCAGCTGGTCGCCGACGACCGTTATCCCCACGTCAGTCACCGGCGAGTGCGGGGCGTGCCGCAGCACGTTGGTGACCAGCTCGCTGACTACCAGCAGCACCGCGTCCGCGAAGGCCGACTCGGGGGCGATGCCGGCCTCGGTGAAGTGCCCGGCCACACGCTCGCGGGCCTCCCGCACCGCATCGGGTCCCACCCGCACCGAGGCCACATGCCGCCGCCCCTGTGGCCGTACATGCTGGACGGCCGCTGCGGGCTGGCGGCGGTGCCACGGCATCCGGAACCTGCGGGTACCGCCCGTCACCGTGCAGGCTCCGTTCGGCCCAGTTCGTCGAGCAGGTCCTGACGCCCGGCCAACAGCACGGACAGGATCCGCCGGGCCGCGGCCAGCAGCTCCGCGACATCGCCGCCGGCCAGCTCGTAGACCACCGTCGACCCGGTGCGGGTGGCGGTGACGATCCCGGACCGGCGCAGCACCGCCAGCTGCTGCGACAGGTTCGACGGCTCCACCTCGATCGCCGCCAGCAGGTCGCGCACCGGCTTCGGCCCGTCCTGCAGCAGCTCCAACACCCGGATGCGCACCGGATGGCCGAGCATCCGGAAGAACTCGGCCTTCGCCTCGTACAGCGGCATCGGCATCCCGATCACCCCTCGTCCGCCGCCACGTCCATGCCGACATCGATGCCGTGCCGTCGCGCCACGCGCAGCGCGTCGTCCAGCTCGTCCTGCGCCACGGCCACCTCGTAGGCGTCCTCTGCCTTCACAGCCTCCGACAGTGCGGAACGCGCCTTGCGTACCCGCTCTCGTACGGCCTCGGTGAACCCGCCCACCAAGGACCACCTCCCCTCGAACCTAGCCGATATGGCAACTAGTGAATTGAAGAACCTTTCAAGTCTAGGGCAGGAGCCCTCCCAAGTTCCCCCGGGCACCGGGATGCTGCTGCCTCGCGTCGGCCGACGTACCCGGCATGTGGCCGCTCCTCGCCCTGCGCCGCACGGGTCACGGCTCTCGATTTCGGATGACGGTACAGGAGCCGATGAGCTGGGCAGGGAGCAGCCCTGGGGCGGTCACGTGGTGGAATGGCAGGGCAGAGTCTTGTCGGCCGGCGCGTCCGCAGCCTGCCGTTGGGCACTCCCTGGACCATGTCGTCGAGACCCTCACCGCACGCTTTTCCCGCACCTGGACCCGAAGACGAGCGCCGACAGAGGAAGGCCGCCGACACCCTGGCCGCCGAGCACGGCACGGCCGTCACCTTCCGGGCGTAGCCCTCACCCATGAGGGCGGCCCTCAGACGAGGGACGTCTTACTTCAGCGGGGTACTCGTTCGTCGTGATTCACCGGCGGCCCGTCCGCCGCCGCGCGGAAGGACCCGATCCTGAACACGCCGCTCGCGGAGACGCTGTCCGCAGCGCTGCTCGTACTGGTGCTCGCCTGCGCGATCGTGCGCCCCTTCGGCTGGCCGAAGGCTGTGGTCGCCGTCCCGGCCGCCGGACGATAGTGGAGTCGACGTTGAGGTCCCAGGTGATCAGGTCTTTGCCACGGCCCGGGGCTGCAGTTCGGTGAGGATTCGCTGCCAGGTGCCGTTGCGCTGCTGGCGGCGCAACAGGTCGTGGCCTCGGCCCCACAGCCCGTACTTGCGGCATCTCCCGCCACGGGATGCCGGTGCGGACCCGGAAGCGTATGTCTTCGATCAGGCGGCACTGATGGCTCAGGCCGAAGGGACGGTGTCCCGGGTCGCGCGATGCGATGAGTACGATGCGCCGCCGCGCCCGCATGGAGTCGGCTTCAGCTGTGAGTGCTGTGATGCCGCGTAGTGGCGTCGGCGGCACCTACGCCTCCGCATCTGCCTGGCATGGCGTCAGGAAACTCAGCAATCAGTCAGTGTCAGGCCGGAACGATAGCCCGGAAGCCGACCGGAAAACAGGCCGCTGTAGAGTGAATTAACGCCTTTGACCTGCAGCAAGCAGGCAGAGAGCCGAATTCTGGGAGTTCTGAATGCTTCGTACTCTATTCAAGTCCGAGATCTAGCGTTTGGGTGTTTCCGCAGGTCAGAGCCCTGATTGCCGCCTCCAGGTCAGCAAGGCCGAGACCGACCTCGTCGGCGTCGCCCGCCACCAGGGCAAACGGTCAGCATCAGGCCGGACGGTGTCCGGCATGCTGACCTGCGCCTACGGCATGGGCCTTCTGCGCCGCCCAAGCCCTGTCCTGGACGCCGGCCTGTGGGACGCGGCCTGAGGCCGCAGCGAAGCCTGTCGGGGCTGCCATCCGGTTTGGGCTGCAGCGGCACCACATGGCACATCGTGGTGGTGACGGCGACGAGGGCGAGCGCCGGGAGCAGGACCGGGGGGATGCTGGCGGGGTCGGGGTTCAGGCCGAAGAAGACGAAGAAGATGGCGGCGAACAGGTCCCTCAGTGGAGAGGACAGGGTGTGGGCGCCCTCCGCGACCTTACGTCGCAGCGCCGCCCGCAGTTCCGACGCCGGCCGCCCCGCGGCACCCGCCGCATACGGCGGGCGCCATGACCCGCGCGGTCGCCAGGTGTGGGAGGGCACTGGGCGTCATAGGCTGACCTTCAGGGGGCTGTGTCTTCGTGGAACGAGGCATGGCCGGAATGGCCTGGCGGCCATGCGGTGAAGTCCGTGGCAGTGGAGTGAGAGGCCCGTGAACTCTCCGTACACCCTCGCGTTCGACAGCTCTGCCGAGGCCGGGACGAGCAGGCTCGGCGGCAAGTGCGCCGCGCTCATCGTGATGGCCCGGGCTGGTGCTCCGGTGCCGCCCGGGTTCGTGGTGGCCATGGATGCCTTCGAGGCGCTGCTCGACCGCGGCGGGTTGCGCCGGGCCGTCGACGCCGCCCTTGCCGGGCTCGTCGCCGCTCCGGGTGCTGTGGCGGCGCGCGGCGCCGAGATCCGCCGCATGGTGATTGACCAGCCCGTGCCCTCACCGGTCGCGTCGGCGGTGACGGCGGCGTACGAGGATCTTTGCCGGGCCGTCGGCTGCCCGGATGTCGCGGTGGCCGTCCGGTCGAGCGCCGAAGTGGAGGACCTGACCGAGGCGAGCTGCGCCGGTCAGTACGACACGTTCCTGTGGATCCGGGGTGCCGACGCCGTGCTCGACGCCGTTCGGCGCTGCTGGGCGAGCCTGTGGACCGACCGCGCGATCATCTACCGCGTGGCCCGGGGGCTGCCGCAGCGGGGGCTGCGCATGGCGGTCGGGGTGCAGCAGATGGTCGATGCCCGTACCTCCGGCGCCGCCGTGACCGTCAACCCGGCTGACGGCGACCCTTCGAAAATACGGGTGGAGGCGATCTGGGGACTGGGGCAGCTCATGGTGTCCGGCGAGGTGACCCCGGACGCCTACCTGGTGGACAAGGTGCTGCTCAGCACGGTGCGGACGACGGTGTCGCCGAAGCACCAGGAACTGGTTCCCGCCCCCGACGGGCACGGGCTCGCACGGCGGGTAGTCGAGGAGGGCCGTCAGCAGGTCCCCTGCCTGGCTCAGGGGGAGGTCGTGGAGATCGCCCGCCTGGCCAAGACCGCCGAGCGGCAATACGGCTGCCCGCAGGACATCGAGTGGGCCGTCGACAAGCACCCGAACGGCTCCATAGATACGGGCGCCACCGTGAGACTGCTCCAGACGCGGCCCGAGACGGTCTGGAGCCGTCGGCCGAGGACACCTGCCCGGGCCAGCCACGGCGCGGGCGTCTCGAGCATCCTCGACACCCTCCTTCGCCCTGGGAGGTAGCCGATATGCCGCCTCGGCTCGGCCGCCGTCGAAAGACTCGTCCACGCCGAGTCGGCATCGCCCGTCTGCGAGCCCTGTAAGGAGCACGTCAAGATGACGGTCTCGCGCACAGCCTTCCCGAGCCCCTACGAGATGACCGCCCCCGCGGCCGCGGAGGGGTGGGAACGGCTGTACCCGTACTACATGCTCTTCCAGCCCTGGCGGCGCTCGGCCGAGGAGGAACGCTTCTGGTTCCGCGACAGCCAGCACTGGCCCACCGTGGTCAAGCCGTTCGAGACGGTCGTCACCGAGCTCGCGTTCAAGGGCCTGGGCCAGTTCAACACCCGGCACTTCGCCGTACCGCCCGCGTACGGCGTCATGTTTCGCATCCACCAGGGCTACGTCTACCTGAGCCCGGTGGCCGCGCCGGAAAGCCGCATCCCTGACCGCGTGCCGCAGTTCCTGGAACGCGCCGGGTACTACTACGCGAACTGGGACAGGCTGCTGGAGAACTGGAAGGGCAAGGTCCTCGGCACCATCCGTGAACTGGAGTCGATCAGCTTCAGCGAACTGCCGGAGGTCCAGCCGTACGAGGACATCGAAGCGGGGACCGGCCTGGGCGCCGCCGATGCCCTGCTCGGCGGGTACGACCGGCTCCTCGCCCTGTGCCACCGCGCCTGCCAGTACCACTTCGAGTTCCTGAACCTCGGCTACGCGGCCTATCTGGATTTCTTCCAGTTCTGTAAGCAACGGTTCCCGGACATCCCGGATCAGGGCGTCGCGGCGATGGTCACGGGCGTGGAGATGGAGCTGTTCCGCCCGGACGACGAGCTCAGGAAACTGGCAAGGCTCGCTGTCGAACTGGGCGTCGACAGGGCACTGACCGTGCCCGACCCCGGGGAGCACACCCTGACCGCCCTGAGCCGCGAGCCGCGGGGCCGTGACTGGCTGGACGCCTGGAACGCCGCCCGCGATCCCTGGTTCAACTTCACCTCGGGCAACGGTCTCTACGCGGACGACCGGTACTGGAGGGACACTCCCTCGCTTCCCCTGGGGTATGTCCGCGACTACATCCTGCGCCTGCGGCGGGGCGAGGCCATCGACCGGCGCCTCGCCGAACTTGCCGCCGAGCGTGAGCGGATCACCGGCGAGTACGCGGCGCTGCTCGACTCCCCGGAACGTGCCGACTTCGAGGCGAAACTGGGCCTCGCCCGCCAGGTCTACCCGTATGTGGAGAACCACAACTTCTACATCGAGCACTGGACGATGGGCGTCTTCTGGCGCAAGGCCAGGGAGCTGTCCGCCCTGCTGCACCGGGCGGGGTTCTGGCCTGAGGCCAACGACATGTTCTACCTCACGCGTGACGAAGTCCGGACCGCGCTGTTCGACCACGCGTCCAGCTGGGCGATCGGCGTCGGGCCGGCCGGCCCCGGCCTCTGGCCGGCGGAGGTGGAACGGCGACGCCAGATCGTGGCCGCGCTCGCCCGGCAGCACCCCGAACCGGCGCTGAACGAGCCGCCGCGAGCCATCACCGAGCCGTTCAGCGTCATGATGTGGGGCATCACCAGCGAGCGGGTCCGGTCGTGGCTGGCAGCCCCCGGCGACCTGGGCGACCTGACCGGCATGGCCGCCTCGCCGGGCGTCGCCGAGGGCACGGCCCGGGTGATCCGCAGCCCCGACGAGCTGGATCTCCTCCAGGAGGGGGACATCCTGGTCGCGCCGGTCACGGCGCCGAGCTGGGCGCCGGCCTTCGTGAAGGTCCGCGCGACCGTCACCGACATCGGGGGAGTCATGTCCCACGCCGCCATCGTCTGCCGTGAGTACTCGCTACCAGCCGTCACCGGGACCGGCTCGGCGTCCACCCGCATCAAGTCCGGCCGGCGGATCCGTGTGGACGGCACGGCCGGCACGGTCACCCTTCTCGACTGACCGGCCCCGTACGACAGGAGACGTCATGACTTCCGACCGTGCGGCCCGCAATCCGCTGCCGACGCTGCCGCTCGCAGCCTCGGAGATTCCCCTGAGCGACCCCCTTCCCCGGCCCGTGCCGTTGACCGGCGTCCGGCGGGAGATATGGGACCGCGCCCTTCCCTACCTCGACGTGCGCGACAACGACGCCCATTCGCTGTACGCCTTCGCGCTGGCGGCCGCGCTGCTGCACGCCCTGCCAGGGGCACGGGCGGACGTCGTACTGCCCGCCGTCCTCCTGCACGACACCGGCTGGAAGACGGTCGACCCTGCGGACATCCTGCCCGCCATCGCCGGGCGGGCCGGACCTGCCGGGCAGGAGACGATACGCAGGCACGAGACCGAGGGCGCCGCCATCGCCGCCCGCATCCTCGCCGAAGTCGGCTACCCCGCGCGGGACACCGAGCGGATCGTCACCATCATCGACGGGCACGACACCCGCAGGGATGCCCTCGACCTGGACGACGCCGTGGTGAAGGACGCCGACAAGCTGTGGCGGCTGACCCCGCACGGCCTGCGGACCGTCGGTGCGTGGTTCGCCCTGGACCCGGACCGGACACTGCGGTTCCTGGCGGCACGTACCTACGACCGGCTGCTCACCGAACCCGCCCGTGCCGTCGGTGCCGCATTCACCGTGCTGGCCCGCACCGATCTCAGCGTGCGGCGAAGCGGCCTGAACGCACCCTCACATGAAGAATGACTTATTTCGGTTGATTATGGATATTTCCGGCGCAAGTCTTGACTGCATGGACGCCTATCCGCCACTCGGAGTGGTCGTGACCGACCGGCAGGGCCTGGTCATCGGGTGGACGCCCGGAGCGGAACGCCTGCTCGGTCACACCAGCGCCGAGGCCCGCGGCCGGTCCGTGGCTGAGCTGCTGGACGCCCCCGTGCTCCCGGACGGGGAGCCTGCTCGAGGTGAAGAGGCTGCCGAGCACGGTGAGTGGCAGCCGGACCTGAGCGTACGCCACAAGGACGGGCACCGGCTTGCCGTGACCGTCTCCCGCTACCGCCTCGCCCCGGGGGCGGACAGCACCGAAGGAGGACCCGGCACCGTCCTGCTCATCGCCCCGCCGTCCGGGCCGGCGGCGGAACGACTGCGGCAGTCGCTGTCCGGCTGGGTTCTGCAGGACTCGCCCCTGGCCCTGACGGTGTACGACACCGAGCTGCGCAGCGTGTGGCGCAGCGCCGCGATGCACCGCCTCAGCGGCCTGCCGGACGAGGAGCGATGCGGACACCGGCTGACGGAGATCTTCGCCGGCCCCGACGCGGTGGAGTGGGAGGAGCGGATGCGGCTGGCCATGGCCACGGGCGAAGAGCAGGTCAGCGAGCTCAAGGGCACCGGCCTGACCGGCCTCGGATCCCGTGTCTTCAGTGTCTCGGCGACGCCGCTGCGGGACGCGGAGGACCGTACGCTCGGGGTCTGTGCTCTCGTGGGTGACGTGACCGAGAAGCGCCGTGCCCGCGAGCGGCTCTCTCTGCTGAACGACGCGAGCCTGCACATCGGCAGCACCCTCGACATGGTACAGACCGCACGGGAGCTCACCGAGGTGTCCGTGCCCAGGTTCACCGACTTCGCCCGCGTGGACCTGCTGGAAGTCATCCTCCAAGGCGACGAACCCCCTCCTGGGCCGCTGGCCGGCCCCGTGCGGCTGCGGCGCATCGCGGAACTGTTCCTGTGCGAGGGGGTCACCACGGCACAGCACACCGTCGGCGAGGCGGACGTCTACCTCGCGAACTCGCCGGCCGCCCTGTGCCTGGCCACCGGCCGGCCGACGCTGTACCGGGACAACACCGCCCCGCCGATCCGCACCTACTACGAGATCGACGCGACCCCCGAGCGGCGGGCGAGGGTCCGGCGGATGGGCCCGCACTCATGGATCATCGTGCCGGTGAAGGCCAGGGGCACGACCCTCGGCGTGGTGTGGTTCACCCGCATGCGGGAGACTCCGGAGAGCTTCGACGAGGACGACCTTCCCCTCGCCGAGGACCTGGTGGCAAGGGCGGCGGTCTGCCTGGACAACGCCCGGCGCTTCACCCGCGAACGCGCCGCGGCTCTCACTCTGCAGCGCAGCCTGCTGCCGCAGCGGATGCCGGAGCAGTCGGCGGTGGAGGCGGCCTTCCGCTACCTCCCCGCCGAGCAGCGTTCCGGGGTGGGCGGCGACTGGTTCGACGTGATCCCGCTCTCCGGGGCCAGGGTCGCGCTGGTGGTCGGCGACGTGGTCGGGCACGGCATCCACGCGGCCGCCACGATGGGCCGGCTGCGCGCCGCCGTACAAACCCTCGCCGATGTCGATCTCGCTCCCGACGAACTGCTCACCCGCCTCGACGACCTGGTCCTCCGGCTGTCGGCGGAGTCCGGGGCCGAGACGGAGCCGCCGGGGGCGGAGGCCGCAGGGGACATCGGGGCCACCTGCCTGTACGCGGTGTACGACCCGGTCTCCAGGCGCTGCTCCATGGCGCTTGCCGGCCACCCGCCGCCCGCCGTCGTCGGTCCGGACGGCACCGCTGAGTTCCTGGACGTCCCCGTGGGGCCGCCACTCGGACTGGGCGGGCTGCCGTTCGAATCGATGGACGTCACCCTCCAGGAAGGCAGCCTGCTCGCCCTTTACACCGACGGCTTGATCCATTCCGGCCACCGCGACCTCGGGGAGGGGCTTGAGGCACTGCGGGAGGCGCTGGCCGTGCCGACGGGCACGCTGGACTCCCTGTGCGACCACGTCGTACACAAGCTGCTGCCCGAGGGCCCCGCCGACGATGCGGCCCTGCTCCTGGTGCGGCCCCGCGCCCTGGACGCGCGCAGGGTCGCCATGTGGGACGTGGAGCCCGACCCCGCCGAGGTGGCGCGGATACGGTCGAACGCCGCCCGTGCCCTTGACGAGTGGGGGCTGGAAGAAGTCGCGTTCGTCACCGAACTGGTGGTCAGCGAACTGGTCACCAACGCCATCAAGTATGGCGGCCCGCCGATCCAGTTGCGGCTCATCCACGACCGCGGGCTGATCTGCGAGGTCTCCGACTCCAGCAACACCGCACCGCATCTGCGCCGGGCCCGGGTGTTCGACGAGGGCGGTCGGGGGCTGTTGCTGGTCGCGCAGCTCACGGAGCGCTGGGGCGCCCGGCAGACGGCGGCCGGCAAGACGATCTGGTGTGAGCAAACCCTGGCCGCGGCCGGCGGCCCGCTCCTCTCCCTGGAGGGAACTGCCGCCATATGACCGCGCCGTACGCGGCGCGCGACGACGACACGGAGGGCCTCGCCCAGATCGCCGAGTTGCTGGAGAAGGTGGCCGACGAGAAGGCCCCGCTGCCGGACATCGAGGCGACCCGCAGGCGCCTCAGTCACGGCCTGGACCTGACGAGCCGACTCACTGTCGGCGAGAGTGGCTGGACATGTGGCTGGTGGGCCACCCTGCGGGCCGCGCTGAACGCCGCGATCGCCCAGCAGCTCATCACCCTCAACCCGGCAGCCCACGTCGAGCTCGAGGCGGGCGGGCCGCTCGCCGCGCGATCAACGCTCTCAACCAGCTCGGCTACACCGTCACCCTCAACCCGATCGAGAGCGCAGCTTGACCACCGCACGGCCCGGACATCCGGCGGCCCACTGAGACCACCGGGCATCCAGCCATGCGCGCACCACCCTGACTTGCTGTTCAGTTACGCGTCAGAGGCGTTCAGGGCTTTCGTCCTGCCCAACGGTCAACGTGTGCTTCCCGAACGAACCAGCTTCTCCCTGCTGCTCGACACTGCCCGGTCCCGCGGCTGGATCCAGATGGACGCCCACGACTTCATGAAGATCGTCCGCTACGGCTCGAATGGTGGTGGGGCAATGCGCGCGTCGTGAGGTAGGCCGACGCCGGTCAGACCTGGGTGTGGAGGGGGCCCGAGTTGCAGGTGATCGCGTCGGTGAGTGCCTGGGGCAGGTCGAAGGGGTGGCCGGTGGTCTCGGCGTAGGCGCGCGGTGCAGGTTGAGGGCGATGTGTTCCGCGTCGGGCAGGACGGGTCCACGTACGTACGGCGGGGCCGGAGCCGTGGGTCACGAGGGGGCGATCACGCCGGCCGAGAGGTCGATGTCCGCGCCGCAGAGTCCGGGCATGGCAAGCATCGCCACCAGGGCCTTCGCCACTTCGTCCTCCTCCACCAATCTGCCCAGGGCCGCCCGGGAGGCGAACGCCCGCTCGGCCTCTTCCGGTGTGCTGCGTGTCAGTTCGGCCTCCAGCCGGAAGTTGCGGTCCATGCGCGGGCCGCGCACCGGGCTGGGGGAGAGGGAGTTGACGGCGACACCGTGGGGTCCGACCTCAGCGGCGAGGGTGGGGGTCAGGCCCAGCAGGGCCATCTTGGAGGCGGTGTAGGGGGTGCGGTTGAGGAGGGGGCGTTTGCCGCTGACCGAGGCGATGTTGACGATGTCACCGCGGCCGGCTCCGATCATCGAGGGAAGGAAGGCCCGGCACATCAGGTAGACGCCGCGTACGTTCGCGGTGAAAACCCCGTCCCACTCGTCGGGTTCGACCTCGGTGAGAGGCTTCACCGGGCCCGCGACGCCCGCGTTGTTGACCAGGACGGAGATGTCCTCCTCGGCGAGCGTGTGAGTGCCGTGACCGACGCCGGGTCCGACACGTCGCACACCGCGGTGCGGGCCGTACCACCCTCCATGGCCACACGGCGAGCCGCACCGGAGAGGGCCTGCGCGTTGCGGCCGACGAGGATCACCCGGGCCCCGGCCTGTGCGAGCGCGAGGGAGAAGGCCCGCCCGAGCGGGCCCCCTCATGACGTGGTGCTTGCGCCGTGCGCGGTCGACCGGGCTGGGGCCGCTTTTGGGTGGCGCCCACCAGCTCACTTTGCGGCCGATACCTCGCACTTGCGTGCTGAGAGGCCGCTCATCTGCCTGATGCGTCATCAGGTAAGTCAGCAACTGATCAGCGTCAGTCCCCGAACATCACGAAACTGCTGTCCGAACAGATGCCAGATGAGCGCTGTCACGGCAGCCAGACTCTCGTGAAAGTACAGGCAGAGAGCCTTGTCGCGAGAGTGAACCGATGTTCCTCGACATCTTCGAGTTCGACGCGTGCCCGTGTACAGTGAAGACCGCCCTTGACCTGCACAAAGCAGGCAGGGAGCCGTCTTCCAGGAGTCCAAAGTGCTGCGTACTCTGTTCAAGTCCAAGATCCACCGTGCCACGGTCACGCAGGCGGATCTGCACTACGTCGGTTCCGTCACCATAGACGCCGATCTCCTCGACGCCGCCGACCTGCTGCCCGGCGAGCTCGTTCACATCGTGGACATCACCAACGGTGCCCGCCTGGAGACGTATGTCATCGAGGGCGAGCGCGGCTCCGGCGTCATCGGTATCAACGGGGCCGCGGCCCACCTCGTCCACCCCGATGATCTGGTGATCATCATCAGCTACGCCCAGGTCTCCGATGCCGAGGCACGGACCCTGCGGCCGCGGGTCGTCCACGTGGACCGCGACAACCGGATCGTGGCCCTGGGCGCCGACCCGTCCGAGCCGGTCCCGGGCTCGGACCAGGAGCGCAGCCCGCAGGCCGTCTCGGCCTGACCACCGGATCCCAGTCCCACCCGGGGCTCGGACCGACGCACCTCGCGGCCGAGGAGCTGCTGTACCGCGCTCGCGGGAAGGGTCCGGACGGCGTGGCCGACGACGTCCGGGCGCTCCTTCGCCGGGCGGTTGCCGCGGGTCCGAGCCGTGCTCTGTGCCTGCTCGACGAATCGGCGGGGTCGCCGGGCGTGCGGGACTCGGCGTGCTGGTGCGGAACCAACGGAGCCAACGGAACCAACGGTCACCTGGTCCCGGACGAGGTCGGCCGATCGCCCCGTCGATGGTGCGTACGCTGCTCGTCGACGGGGGGTGTGGGATCGTGCGAGGCGGGTGACACGGACGGCTACGCCGTGCGGTGGCCGGCGCCGTGGAGACGACGGTCGCCGACGCGATCGTGCTCGCCCACGCGGTCGTGGTCCCGGCGCATGGCCTGACCATGACCGCAGTGCCGATGCTGTCGAGTCCCCGGCCGGGGGCTCGCGGCGCGTCGCCGGGGTGTCCGACGCGTCCGCCGTGGCCCGTCCGGGCTGCACCTTGTCGGTGACCGGGTGAGTCCCGGCGCCCCGGCCGGGTACCCGTGGGACAAGTCCAGGGCCGATGTGACAACTGGCTGGAGGACACGATGACGCATCCGTTCCCCGATCCCGCACGGCCGGGACCGCCACCCGGACCGGGACCGACCCCGGGACCGGATCCGACCCCGGAACCGGGCCCCACACCGGGCCCGGAGCCCGTCCCGCCGGTACCGGAGCCGACGCCACCAGGACCGGGGCCGACGCCCCCGGGACCGGGCCCCGACCGCCCGCAGCCCGGCCCGGAACCGGTGCCCGGCCCGGAGCCCACTCCCGAGCCGCCCCCGTCCCCGATTCCCGAACCGCCGGGCCCGGACCCCGTTCCCGAACCCGAACCGGGGCCGCCACTGAAGTGAGGACGGGCTCTGTCGGAAACGAGATGGACCAGATGGACCAGATGGACCAGATGGACCAGATGGACCAGATGGACCAGACGAACCAGATGAATCAGATGAATCAGATGAACGGAACCGGACCAAGCGCAGGCGGCTGAAGCAACCGACGGCACCGCCGCACCAGTACAGGTGGCCCGCCGCGGGGAAACCCTCGCGCCGGGCCACCGTCACGCCGTGCGCGCGTGGGGCATCGCTTCCGCCACCGCGTGAGCGCTACGCCTCGACCTCCGACCGGTCCCCGCCCCAGAGCGTGTGGAACGAGCCCGCGCGGTCCGTCCGCCGATAGGTGTGCGCCCCGAAGAAGTCCCGCTGGCCCTGGGTGAGCGCGGCGGGCAGGCGGTCGGCGCGCAGGGCGTCGTAGTAGGCGAGTGCCGCGGAGAAACCGGGCGCCGGCACGCCCTGGCGGGTGGCCGCGACCAGGACCTCGCGCCAGTCGTCCTGCGCCGCCGCGATCTCCTGCGCGAAGGTCTCGTCGGACAGCAGGCTCGGCAGGTCCGCGCGGGCGTCGTACGCGGCGCGGATGCGGTCCAGGAAGGCGGCCCGGATGATGCAGCCGCCGCGCCAGATGGAGGCCACCTTGCCGAGGTCGATGTTCCAGTCATACTCCTCGCTGCCCGCCGCGATCTCATGGAAGCCCTGCGTGTACGACACGATCTTCGAGGCGTACAGCGCCTGTTCCACGCGGTCCGCGAAGGCCGCAGCCTCGTCCTCGCCCAGCGGTTCGGCCTTCGGTCCGGCCAGCCCGCGTGAGGCGTCGCGCAGCGCCGTGTGCCCGGAGAGGGAGCGAGCGAACACCGCCTCCGCGATCCCGGACACCGGCACCCCCAGGTCGAGCGCGATCTGTACCGTCCAGCGGCCCGTTCCCTTCTGTTCCGCCTGGTCGAGGACCACGTCCACGAACGGCTTGCCCGTCGCCGCGTCCACGTGCGACAGCACCTCCGCCGTGATCTCGATCAGGTACGAGTCCAGGCGGCCGGTGTTCCAGGTGCGGAAGATCTCCGCGATCTGCGCGGGGGAGTAGCCGGCGACATCGCGCAGCAATTGGTACGCCTCGCCGATGAGCTGCATGTCCGCGTACTCGATGCCGTTGTGGACCATCTTCACGAAGTGGCCCGCGCCGTCGGGGCCGACGTGCGTGACGCAGGGCGCCCCGTCCTTCGCCTTCGCGGAGATCTTCTCCAGCATCGGCCCGAGCGACGCGTACGACTCCTTCGAGCCGCCCGGCATGATGCTCGGTCCGTGCAGCGCGCCCTCCTCGCCGCCGGAGATGCCGGTGCCGACGAAGTGGATGCCCTGTTCGCGCAGGTCCTTCTCCCGGCGGCGGGTATCCGCGAAGTGCGCGTTCCCACCGTCGATGATCATGTCGCCGGGCTCCAGGAGCGGGGCGAACTCCTGGATCACCGCGTCGGTCGGCGCGCCCGCCTTCACCATGATGATCAGACGGCGGGGCCGCTCCAGCGCCGCCACGAAATCCTCGGCGGTCTCGGTCGGCACGAAGTCGCCCTCGTGTCCGAATTCCTTCACGAGGTCGTGCGTGCGGGACACGGTCCGGTTGTGCAGGGCGACCGTATAGCCGTTGCGCGCGAAGTTGCGTGCGAGATTGCGGCCCATGACCGCGAGACCCGTGACGCCGATCTGGGCTGAAGTGCTCATAGCGGTTGGCTCCTAGAGGTCCTGGAGGTCCTGAATTCCTGGAATCGGCGGTGCCGGTTCGGTCCTGAAGACATCCTCAATGGGTGGTGCCGGTCGTGCTCGTCAGTATTGCCCGGTGACCATCCTGGCGTGCCGGTACGCACACCGCACATTTGGGCGCGCCAGGCGATTCCTGGTCAGTTGGCGCGATGGAGCGGCCGATTGCCGTCTTGTCATGGCCTGTTCGTAGCGCTTATTTTTTCCCCTCCTGACGCAGTGGAGGGGGCTCTCCATGGCCGTACGCGGCCGGCATCGCCGGTACCAGCCGACAAGGATCAACCGCGCCTCGCTCACCGTCACGGCGGGCGGCGCCGGCATGGCGATCCCGCTGATCGGCGCCGGTGTCGCGCACGCGGCCGACGCGGACACCTGGAACAAGGTCGCCGCCTGCGAGTCGAGCGACAACTGGAGCATCAACACCGGCAACGGCTACTACGGGGGACTGCAGTTCACGCAGTCCACTTGGCAGGCGTACGGCGGAACGGCGTACGCCCGGCGCGCGGATCTGGCCACCAAGGACGAGCAGATCGCGGTCGCCGAGAAGGTCCTCAAGGGGCAGGGCCCCGGCGCCTGGCCGGTCTGCTCCGTCGACGCCGGCCTCGCCCGCGGGGGTGCCGCCCCCGACCTCGACACCTCGGGCACCGCCACGCAGACCGCCAAGCGTTCCGTCCGCGATGTGCAACCGCACGTAACGCCCCAGTCGCAGGCCGGAACCGCCGAGATGTACACGGTCGTGCGCGGCGACACACTCTCCGGCATCGCCGACTCCCACCACGTCCAGGGCGGTTGGCAGCGGCTGTATGCTGCTAACCGCAGGACCGTCGGCGCGGATCCGGACCTGATCCTGCCGGGCCAGCGGCTGCATCTACGGGATCTCCGGGCCAAGACCCCGACGCACACCGCTGCGACGCCCACGCGGACTCGTAAAACGTCCGAGGAGAAGCCCACTTCGGACCGGGCCGCCACCACCCACTCCGTGGTCGCGCCGGTGAGCGCCACGATGGGCACGCCGTACCACGCCGCGGGTTCGTCCTGGTCGAAGGGCTACCACACCGGCGTCGACTTCCCCGTGCCCACCGGGACCTCGGTGAAGGCGGTGGCGGCCGGGCACGTCGTCAGCGCCGGCTGGGGCGGCTCCTTCGGCTACCAGGTGGTGATCCGCCACGCCGACGGCCGTTACACGCAGTATGCCCATCTGTCGGCGATCTCCGTGAAGGACGGGCAGAGCGTGGGGGCCGGCCAGCGCATCGGCCGTTCCGGCTCCACGGGCAACAGCACGGGCCCGCATCTGCACTTCGAGGTGCGGACGGGGCCCGGCTTCGGCAGTGACATCGATCCGGTCGCCTATCTCCGGGCGCGCGGCGTCAGGATCTGACCGGCCCGGCCGGATCTGGCGCCCGCCACGACGACGGGCGGGGCCGGTCAGGTCTTGACCTGCGCGTGTTGCCGGTCCAGGGCGGGCAACACCACGAACGGTCCGCCGTAGAAGGGGCCGTACGGGCACGACGGCGTGCCGTGGGCGGCCGGCTCCCAGTCCTCGTACACGACGTTCTCCCGGACCGGAGCCGGTACGAACACGTCCTCCTCGGCAGGGGCGATTGCCTGCGCGGGCACCGAGGCCAGCAGCTCCTCGACGGGCGTCGGCTCGGCGACGGTCTCCGCGACGTCCGCGGCGAGAGCCCCGGTCCTTGCCGCCGCACGCTGCTCGCCGCTGATCCGCTCCGTCGTCAGCAGGATCAGTCCGCCCGTGGCGACGACACCGCAGCCCAGGGCGAGTACGGTGCCCGTCGTGCCGTAGCGGAAGGTCTCCCCGAACATCGTGATGCCCACCGCGGCCGCCACCATCGGGTTCACCACCGTCAGCGTGGCGAGCGGCGCCGCGAGCCCGGCGCCCCGGTAGGAGGCCTGCGACAGCAGCATGCCGGCCGTCGCGAAGACGCCTATCACCGCCAGGCTCGGCACATCGGCGAGGGAGACACCGTCCGTCCAGTCCACGGCGACCGTCTTCGTGAACACCGACGACATGCCGAACGCGCCACCGGAAGCGACCGCGAGCAGCACACTGCGCACCGCCGGATGACGGTGCGCGGCACGGGCCGCGATCATCAGGGCCACGACTCCACCGACGGTGACCAGCGCCACCATCACACGCTGGGCGTCACTCAGGGACTGCGCGTCGGAGGCACCGACCAGCGACAACAGGCCCGCCAGGCCCACCGTCGCCATGACGGCGCCCCGCCAGGCGGTCGCCCCGGCCCTGCGGCCCACGAACAGGGCCGCCATCGGCAGCGCGAACACGATGGTCAGCGCGCCCAGCGGCTGGACCAGACTCAAGGGACCGTAGGCGAGCGCCACCACGTGCAGCAGCCCTCCGAGACCGTTCAGCAGGACGGCGGCCCACCAGCCCAGCCGGCGCAGCGGCGCGTACGACTGACCCGGCGAGGACACGGCGACCTGCTCCTGCACGATCGCCCCGCCCGCGTACGCGACGGCGGAGACGAGCGACAGGAGTACGGACAACGCGAGGGCGCTCATGAGCGGCTCCTCTGCGTGGGGCGCGGGTGTGGTGCCCGGCGCGGCGAACGGTCGGCTTCCATAGTCAACACGATGCCGTGCGAGGCTCTTCCCGTCGTCGTACCTGAGCACGCAATGGGTCATACTGCCGATGGAGTACGGCCGGGTTCCCCTCCTCCCCAAGAGGGGTGACAGTGAATACGTCCCCCCTGGTGGAAGCCCCTAGGGGCCTTGGTACTACTGACCTTCGTGGATCTGGACCCCGAACTCGCCGCACTTCGCGCCCTCGGCGGCTTCTTCGCACTGCGCACCGGTGCGCCGCCGCGGGGCCCGCTGCCCACCCTCGCACAGGCGTACGCGCCCGCCCTGTCGGACGCCCCCGCCGACGCCTTCGCCGACCCGATGACTTTCCGCGTCCGCAAGGTGGCCCGGAGTCTTGGCGCGCCCGAACTCCGCGTCGCCGCGTCCATCGCCCACCAGGGCCTGGCGGCCCGGCTCTGGTCCGTCGCCCTCGGCTGTGCCGCCCTCCACGGGCAGGTGCCCGATCTGGATCCGGGACTGCTGCACTGGAATCCCGATGGCAGCGCGCCCGACGACCTGTGGCTGAGCGAGGTGCGCGCGCTGCCCGTCGAGTCGCTCGACGCGGTCGTGCGAGAGGGGCACCTCGTGCCGCTCGCGGCCGCCGTACGGTCCCGGCACCGCCTCTCCGCACGGCTGCTGTGGGGCAATGCGGGATCCGCACTCGCGGGCAGCGTGCGCATGCTCGACCACTGGGCACGGACGGGCGGCCGCACGGACGTGGCGGAGCGGGCCCGCGCGCTGGCCGCCGGGCTGCTCGCCCATCCCGACCTGGCGGGCACGCTCGACCCCAGCACCGGCCGCCGCCGCAGCTGCTGCCTCTATTACCGGCTGCCCGGCTCAGGCCTGTGCGGTGACTGCTGTTTCGACCGTCCGCCGGGTCGCGTCTGAACCAGGGTGGTCTTCCGCAACCGCCGTATCTGGGTGACCATGTGGGAACCAGCCGCTGAGACAGGGGGTTGCGGGTGCGTGTGGGACTGCTGACCCGGGAGTACCCGCCGGACGTGTACGGCGGTGCGGGCGTCCATGTCGAGTTCCTCGTCCGGGAGTTGCGCTCCCTCACGGACCTGGACGTGCACTGCTGGGGCGAGGGCGGCGCGGGCGGGGTCATACGCCACCGGCCGTGGACCGGTCTCGACACCGCCAACGACGCGCTGCGCACCTTCTCCGTGGACCTGTCCATCGCCGCTGCCCTCCAGGGCCGCGAGCTGGTCCACTCGCACACCTGGTACGCCAACCTCGCCGGCCACCTCGGCAAACTGCTGTACGGCATCCCGCATGTGATGACCGCGCACTCGCTGGAGCCGCTGCGCCCCTGGAAGGCCGAGCAACTCGGCGGCGGATACGCCCTCTCCAGCTGGGCGGAGCGCACCGCGATCGAGGCCGCGGACGCCGTGGTCGCCGTCTCCGGGGCCATGCGCGACGACATCCTCGGCTGCTACCCGGCTCTCGACCCGGCGCGGGTCCACGTCGTGCACAACGGCATCGACACGACCCTCTACCGGCCGGACCACGGTACGGACGTCCTCGACCGGATCGGTCTCGACCCCGGCCGCCCGTACGTGCTGTTCGTCGGCCGCATCACCCGCCAGAAAGGCGTGCCCCATCTGCTGCGCGCGGTGCGGGACATCGACCCGGCGGCGCAGGTCGTCCTGTGCGCGGGCGCCCCCGACACCCCCGAGATCGACCGCGAGTTCCGCGACCTCTTCAAGGAGGTGAGCAGGAGCCGCGAGGGCGTCCACTGGATCCCGAAGATGCTGCCGCGTCCGGAGGTGATCCAGCTCCTCACGCACGCCGCCGTGTTCGTCTGCCCGTCGGTGTACGAGCCGCTCGGCATCGTCAACCTGGAAGCCATGGCGTGCGGCACGGCCGTGGTGGCCTCGCGCACCGGCGGCATCCCGGAGGTCGTGGACGACGGCCGTACCGGCCTGCTGGTCGACGTGGACGACGACTTCGAGGAGCACCTCGCACGTGCCCTCGACTCCGTTCTCGCCGACCCGGTGGCCGCGAAGCGCATGGGCGAGGCCGGGCGGGAGCGCGCGGTGGGGGAGTTCGGCTGGGACACGGTGGCCCGCCGCACGGTTCGCCTGTACGAGGAAGTCCTCGCACAGGGGTAGTGATTGAGCAGAGAGCGGCACAACCGGGCGTAGAGGGGCGGCGGCATGCGCGGTGGACCTTCGGTGCTGGGAATCGTACTGGCCGGCGGGGAGGGGAAGCGGCTGATGCCGCTGACCGCGGACCGCGCCAAACCGGCCGTGACCTTCGGCGGTACCTACCGCCTCGTCGACTTCGTCCTGTCCAACCTCGTGAACGCCGACATCCTGCGGATCTGCGTGCTCACGCAGTACAAGTCGCACTCGCTGGACCGGCACATCACCACGACCTGGCGGATGTCCAGCCTGCTCGGCAACTACGTCACCCCCGTGCCGGCCCAGCAGCGCCTCGGCCCGCGCTGGTACCTGGGCAGCGCCGACGCGATCCTCCAGTCGCTGAACCTGATCTACGACGAACGGCCCGAGTACGTGGCGGTGTTCGGCGCCGACCACGTCTACCGCATGGACCCGCGGCAGATGCTCGCCCAGCACATCGAGAGCGGCGCGGGCGTGACCGTCGCGGGAATACGGGTGCCGCGCGCCGAGTCCTCATCGTTCGGCGTGATCAGTCCGGGCTCCGACGGCCAGAGCGTGGAGCGCTTCCTGGAGAAGCCCGCGGATCCGCCCGGGCTGCCGGACGATCCCGAGAGCGTCTTCGCCTCGATGGGCAACTACGTCTTCACCACCAAGGCGCTGATCGAGGTGCTCCAGCGGGACGCCGAGGACGGGAACTCCGTGCACGACATGGGCGGTTCGATCCTGCCGGCCCTCACCGACCGGGGCGAGGCCCAGCTGTACGACTTCAGCGCCAACCACGTGCCCGGCGAGACCAGCCGTGACCGGGGCTACTGGCGGGACGTGGGCACCCTGGACGCGTACTACGAGGCCCATATGGACCTGATCGCGGAGCGGCCCGCCTTCAACCTCTACAACCGCAGCTGGCCGATCTACACGCACTCCGGCCAGCTGTCGCCGGCCCGCTTCAACGCCGGTGGTATCGCCAGCGAGTCGATCATCAGCGCCGGATGCCTGATACGGGGACAGGTGACGCGGTCGGTCCTGTCGCCGGGCGTCGTGGTGGACCCGGGCGCCGTCATCCAGGGTTCGGTCCTGCACGACAACGTGCACGTCGGGCGGGGCGCGATCGTGCGCGGCGCCGTCCTGGACAAGAACGTCGAGGTGCCGCCGGGCGCGACGATCGGCGTCAACCCGGAGCGGGACACGGAGCTGTACACGGTGTCGAAGAGCGGGGTGATCGCGTTGGGGAAGGGGCAGCGCGTGTCGTAGGCGGCTCAGCCGGACCGTTTGACGACCTTGGACGCCTTGAGGACCTTCCCCCTCGCGTCCAGTGCCCTCACCTGGAAGTACGGTCCGCGGCTGTGCGTGGCGACGGCCGTCTCGAATCCGGTCCGTGCGGCGTGTTCGACGACGACCGACAGGGAGTGGGGGGTGGGCCCGGCGAGCACCTGCCATGCCCTGGTCCGCGTCGAGCCGTTCCAGGAGGCGTAGACGACGCTGTGCCCGCCGTCGGACCGTGCCGCCGCGGTCGGCGGGTAGTACGGCGTGCCGACCCACTCGTTCCTGAACACTCGGTACGAGATGTTCGAGCCCGGCAACCTGGCGTCATAGAGCAGGTTCCGCGAGCCGTTGTCCTCGGTGTTCCCCGGGCCCGCGTACTCGGAGTAGTAAGGGCTCTGACCCCACCCGATGAATTCGTTGCCGCCCGGAAGGGCCTGGGTGTTTCCCTGGGTCGGGGACTCCAAGGGCGGCTGGTGGTAGTAGGTCCTGTCCACCGTCGCCGTCCGGCTGCGGAAGTCGAGGTTGAGGATCAGGCCGTGTGACCGCTGTTCGGGGGCGCCGTCGGGCAGGTCGCAGCAGCCGTCGTCGAACATGCTGATCCGGTTTCCCGGACGGAATCGGGCATCGTGCTGCCAGTAGAAGTCCGCGTTCGGGCCGAAGGTGAAATCGCTCTTCTTCCCGCCGAGTTGCCAGCGGATCCGCCCGGACCTCTTGGAGACGTCGTAGACGGCCCACATGTTCCGGGCCGAGATCAGCAGCCGTCCGTCAGGGCCCTCGTCGACCGAGTTGATGTGAAAGGCGTCCCACACTCCGTCGGACGACGACGCGCTGGAGGCGGCCTCTTCGGAATCGGCGGGGTCGATGTGGTCCAGCGCGCTCCACGAGTACAGGAGCCTGCCCGTGGCGAGGTCGACCTCCTGGATCTCACTGTTCAGGATGGCCCCGTTCTTCGGGCCCCCGTACGGCGTGAGATCCATGGGCACCGGTCTCGAAGCGATGAACAGCGCGGTGCCCCGGCGAGTCAGGGTGAACTCGTGCTCGTCCGGGTAGTAGCCGTGATGCGCGAAGACCGTCTTGAGCAGGCGGTAGTGGGTGTCGTAGATGTAGTAGCACCCGCCCGGTTCCGGGGCACCCGCCGGCAGGTTCGTGTACCACGGTGGCAGGGCGAGGGTTCCCTGCCACCAGGTCAGCACCTGCTGCGTGCGGCGCGTACGGGCGTTGTAGTAGGTCTGGACCCTGAAGTCGGCGTTCTGGAGGTTCGTGGAGGGCAGCGGGCGGAACCAGACCGGATCGCCGGAGTTGTCGTTGATCAGTGCTCCGGTTTGTCCGACCATCCGGTCCGCGCTGAACGGGGCCACGAAGACGGGGCCGGCAGCCGTCCCCGGTTTGTGCGCGGTCACCGTCACCCGCATGGGGCGTAGCTTCGGCTCGGAGACAAAACGCCACACGTCACGGCCCGACAGGATCGGGGACGGAGTGCTTTCCGACGGGGGGACGGGCCGCGTCGCGCACAAGCGGGGGGCGTTCGCTCGGCCCGCCGCTGCCGAGGGCATGCAGTGGGCGGCGACACACCCCGCCGCAAGAACGCAGGCCCCCACGGTACGACGGGTTCGTCCTCGTACCCAGCGCGCCCGCAACTCCCGCACAGCCATGGTCGACCTCCTTGGCACGCGCTCGTCCGGAGCCGTGGCAGCGCCAACCCTAGAGCCGTGAGACCGTGCCTCCGCGACGGCGGACCCACGGATCCGCCATGGCCACCCGAATGACGCACCGGACCGGCTCTCGGCGCGCAGGGCCCGTCCTCGCCGCCGGGCGAGGGGCGGCCGTCCGAGGTCGAGAAGAGTGAACTGACCGTGGAAATACGGAAGTTAGCGACGCCTCGCCAGTCATGACGGGCGGTGGGACCCGACCGCCGATGCCGCCGGACCGTCTCCCTCCACGACCGAGGTTCCTCACGGCAGGGCGCGGCGCGCCCCGGGGGCGCGCGCGGGGCGGCCGGCCCGGCCCGCGACGCGTCACAGCGCGCACCCGCCGGTTGCCCGGAAATCTGATGCCCCGCCAGCACGATGAGGTCAACGATGTCGATCCTCCGGAGGTCTTCCGAGATGAGATGGACCCGGCGCCTGCGCCTCAGCGCCGCGGGCGCGGTGGCAGCCTCGACGCTCTTCTGTCCGCCGGCCGCCCATGGCGCCGAGCCGAGCGACGGCAGGCTCACCGACCTGGTCAACCCATTCATCGGCACCCAGAACGAAGGCAACACGTTCCCCGGAGCCGCCGTTCCCTTCGGCATGGTGCAGCTCTCGCCGGACACCGGGCACAGAACCGGCTACGACTACACGCAGCACCGGATCCGCGGCTTCTCCCTGGTCCACCTCTCCGGCGTCGGCTGCCCCATCGGAGGGGACCTGCCCGTGCTGCCGACGACCGGCGACGTCACCGAGACCGACTACACCAAGTACGCGGCCACGTTCCGCCACGCCGACGAGCAGGCGAGTCCGGGCTACTACCGGGTCGGCCTCGACAGCGGCATCGAGGCCGAACTCACGGCCACCGAGCGGACCGGCGTGCAGCGCTACACGTTCCCGGCCACCGGCAAGGCGAACGTGCTGCTGAACGCCGGCCAGTCGCTGCACAAGAACGTCTCCAGCAAGGTGGAGATCCTCGACGACCGCACCGTGCGCACCGCGATCACCGGCAGCGGCTTCTGCCGCTCCACCCGGCCGTACACGGTCTACACGGTCACCCGTTTCAACCGGCCGTTCACCGCGCACGGGACGTGGTACCAGGATTCGATCACACCGGGCGCGACGAAATCGTCCGGCCCCGGGCGCAACGGCGCGTACGTCACGTTCGACACCACCAAGGACCGCACGGTCGAGGCGACCACCGCGCTGTCCTACGTCGACGCGCGCGGCGCCGACGTCAACCTCCATGCCGCGCGCGTCGGTTCGTTCGACCAGGTCCGGGAGGCCGCCCGGGCCGCCTGGGAGGACCGCCTCGACGACGTCCGGGTCCAGGGCGGCAGCGACACCCTGCGCACCACCTTCTACTCGTCCCTGTACCGGTCCTTCCTCGCACCGAACATCGGCAGCGACGCCGACGGCCGCTACACCGGCTGGGACCAGAGCATCCACCACGCACACGGGTTCACGTACTACCAGAACTGGTCGCTGTGGGACACCTACCGCACCCAGGCCCAGCTGCTGTCCCTGCTCGCGCCGCGCGAGGCACGCGACATGGCGATCTCCCTGCTCAGGGTCGACGAGGAGGGCGGCTGGCTGCCCAAGTGGGGCTACGGCACGGTCGAGACGAACATCATGAGCGGTGACCCGGTCACCCCGTTCCTCACCAACGCCTACCAGCAGGGACTGCTCAAGGGGTACGAGGAGCGGGCCTATCGCGCGCTCAAGAAGAACGCCGACGGTGTGCCGCCCGCCGACACCCTGTACGTGGGGCGCGAGTCGAACCGCGCATACCTCGCGAACGGCTTCGCGCCCTACGTCAAGGGCCGCCGGTACACCAAGCCCGGCGACTCCGACTACCACCACGGCGCGTCGGTGACGCTGGAGTACGCGCTGTCCGACGCGGTGCTCGCCCAGATGGCGCGCGACCTGGGCCATGACGCGGACGCGGCGCGCTACGCCGCCCGCTCACAGAACTACCGCAGGGTCTTCGACCCCTCGACCCGTTTCTTCCGTGCCCGGGACGCATCCGGGGCCTTCGCCGGACCGGCCGACCCGGCCAAGAGCGTGGGCTTCCACGAGGGCACCGCCTGGCAGTACCAGTGGCTCGTGCCGCAGGACCTGCGCGGCATGGTTGCCCTGATCGGCGGCGAGCGGGCGGCCAACGACCGCCTCGACGCGTTCTTCGCCTATGACCGGATGATCGAGGACCCGGTACGGACCGCGCGTGAGGTGTGGGTGAACGGGCCGTACGCCTACTACAACGCCGACAAGTACAACCCGCAGAACGAGCCCGACCTCATCGCCCCCTACACGTACCTCTCGACCGGCCAGCCGTGGAAGACGACGGACGTGGTGCACGCCGCGCTGACCCTGTTCACCGATGGGCCGACCGGTATGACCGGCAACGACGACCTCGGCACGATGTCCGCCTGGAACGTTCTCTCGTCGATCGGGATCTTCCCGGTGCAGCCCGGCTACGACACCTGGGGCCTGACCACGCCTGTCTTCGACCGCGTCGACCTGGTCCTCGACCCCGCGTACTACCCGAGCGGCCGGCTGACCATCAGCGCGCCGGGCACCTCCGACAGCGACCGCTACATCCAGGGGGTGCGCGTCAACGGATCGGCCTACGAACGGACGTACGTCACGACCGACACGTTGCGCCGTCTGGGCGCGCTCGAGTTCACGGTCGGCGCGCGCCCGTCCGGGTGGGGTACGGCGCCGAACGCCGCGCCACCCGCACTGAAGTGACCTCGTACGCCCCATGCGTCCCGCCCCTTTCGGAGGGGCGGGACTTAATCCGCTGTTAACTGTACGTAGCCTGATCGTACTTGACCGTAATCGCCTGACGGAGGTTGACTTCTTGCTTCCCACCCCGTCGACGCGAGGCAAGCCATTGACTGCTGACCTGCTCGCACCACTCGACCTGGCGTTCTGGAACATCGAGTCCGCCCGGCACCCGATGCACCTCGGTGCCCTCGGCGTGTTCTCCTGCCACTCGCCCACCGCGGGGGCCCACGCCGCCGATCTGCTGGCGGCCCGCGCCGCCGCCGTGCCGGGGCTGCGCATGCGGATCCGCGACGTCTGGCTGCCGGATGTGCGCTTCCCGCGCGACCTGGCCGCCACGCGCCTCCCGCTCGCCCTGGGCGGCGCGGCCCGGGAGCCCGCTCCGGACTTCGACCCGCTCGACCACGTACGGCTGCACGCCCCCACCGCCGACTTCCAGGCCGTCGCGGGCCGGCTCATGGAACGCCCGCTGGAGCGCGGCCGGCCGCCGTGGGAGGCGCACGTCCTGCCGGGGGAGTCCGGTACCTCCTTCGCCGTGCTCTTCAAGTTCCACCACGCGCTGGCCGACGGACTGCGCGCGCTGACGCTCGCGGCCGCCGTCATGGACCCCATGGACATGCCGGAGCCCCGCCCGCGCCCCCAGGAGCCCGCCCGTGGCTTCCTCCCCGATGTCCGCAAGCTCCCGGGCCTCCTCCGCGGCACCCTCGCCGATGTGAGCCGCGCCCTCGACATCGGTGCCTCCGTCGCCCTGTCCACCCTCGGTGTGCGCTCCTCGTCCGCTCTGACCTCCGAGCCCAGCGGCACCCGCCGTACCGCCGGCGTCGCCATCGACCTGGACGAGGTGCACCGGGTGCGCAAGTCGGCGGGCGGCACCGTCAACGACGTCCTGATCGCGGTCGTCGCGGGCGCGTTGCGCCGCTGGCTGGACGAACGCGGCGACGGCAGCGCGGGAGTCGCTCCGCGCGCCCTGATCCCCGTCTCCAACCGCCGCTCGCGCACCGCGCACCCGCAGGGCAACCGGCTCTCCGGGTACCTGATACGGCTTCCGGTCGACGACCCCGATCCGCTGACCCGGCTGCGGACGGTGCGCACGGCGATGGACCGCAACAAGGACGCCGGGCCCAACCGGGGCGCGGGCGCCGTCGCGCTGCTCGCCGACCATGTGCCCGCGCTGGGCCACCGGCTGGGCGGCCCGCTGGTCAGCCAGGCGGCCCGGCTCTGGTTCGACATCCTGGTCACCAGCGTGCCGCTGCCCAGCCTCGGCCTGAAGCTCGGCGGCAACCCGCTCACCGAGGTCTACCCGCTCGCCCCGCTGGCCCGTGGCCAGTCCCTGGCGGTGGCGATCTCGACGTACCGCGGCCGCGTCCACTACGGGCTGGTCGCCGACGGCAGGGCGGTGCCGGACCTGGACCGACTGGCGCGCGCGGTGTCGGACGAGGTGGAAACGCTCCTGGCGGCCTGCCGCGTCTGAGCGGTCGGTGCCCGAGCGATGGCGGCCGTGCCGATGCCGACGCACGACCGCCATCGGCGTGGCGCGGGCCCGGGGACCGGCGGTCGGGTGTGGCGCGGGTGCCTCTGCGGCCGGTTGGGGCTGAGGCAGGGGGTTCTCGCCCCCGCCGCCCCTACCCGTCCCATCCCCAGGGGCTTCGCCCCTTCGACCCCACCGGGGGCTCGGCCCCTGGCCCCCGGCGGGGACTGCCTCCCGCGGGGCTCCGCCCCTGAACCCCGGCGGGGACTGCGTCCCCTGTCCCCTCACGGGTTCTGCCCTTGGCCCCCGCCTGCCACCTTGCGGGGCGCAGCCCATGGAGCGCCGGTGGGAACTGCGTCCCCTGGCCCCCTCGCGGGGCTCGCTCCCGGCCCCCTCGCGGGGCTCCGCCCCCGGCCCCCTCGCGGGGCTCGGCTCTCGGGCCTCCCGAGCGATGGTGGCCGTGCCGGCGTACGGGCGCCATCGACCCCGCGGGGCTTCGCCCTGTGCCGTCCGCTGCCGTGTCGCCTCCGCCCCCTGGTGCAGCCGTGCCCGGGCCGCGGTCACGTCGGCCGCCGTCAGTACTTCCGCCCCCGTGGCCGGTCACCGTCCGTTCCGTGATCAAGCCGGGTTTGGCGACCCGGCCCGGTGCTCCGTAAAATTCCCCGTTCGAAAGCGAGCGCGGTCGGAGCGCTGCGCGAGTGAGCGAGGAACGGCAGCGCGATGACGGTGACAGAGGACGGCCTGACGAGCGGCGGCTCGGCGGTCACGGACGAGGTGTCGTACGGGCCCGGTATCGACCCGGAACGCCTGGCCGTCTGCCTCGGCGTGCTCCAGGAGCTCGACGAGCTCGACGTCGACCACCCCGACGCGATCAAGGTGCGTCGCGCCACCTCGCACATCTACCGCACGGTCAAGCAGCGCCGCCGCCAGGATCGCCGCGCCGCCAAGACCGCCCATGACAAGGCCGTCACCGAGGCCACGGCCACCGGTTCCGCGCAGCGCATCGATGACGAGACCGAGGGCATCCTGCCGTCGTCGGTCACCGAGGCCGGCCAGATCGCGGGCATACTCCAGCGCCCGCGCTCCTGCTACGTGTGCAAGACGCGCTACGTCGAGGTCGACTACTTCTACCACCAGCTCTGCCAGAAGTGCGCCGCCGAGAACCGCGCTCGCCGCGACGCCCGCACCGACCTCACCGGCAAGCGCGCGCTGCTCACCGGCGGCCGCGCCAAGATCGGCATGTACATCTCGCTGCGCCTGCTGCGGGACGGCGCCCACACCACGGTCACCACGCGTTTCCCGAACGACGCGATCCGCCGCTTCAAGGCCCAGCCGGACAGCGACGAGTGGATCCACCGGCTGAAGATCGTCGGCATCGACCTGCGCGACCCCGCCCAGGTGGTGGCGCTGGCCGACTCGGTGGCCGCCGAGGGCTCGCTGGACATCCTGATCAACAACGCCGCCCAGACCGTACGCCGCTCCCCGCAGGCGTACAGCGAGCTGGTGGCCGCCGAGTCCGCCCCGCTGCCGGCGGGTGAGCTGCCGTCCGCCGAGGTGATCGGCACTTTCGGCTCCGGTGCCGTGGCCGCGCTGCCGGTGGCCGGTGGCGGCGCGCTGAGCGCGCAGGACGTCACCGATCTCGCGCTGGTCTCCGGATCGGCCTCCCTGGAGCGGATCGCGGCTGGCACGGCGATCGACGCGGGCGGGCTCGTCCCCGACCTGCACGACACCAACAGCTGGATCCAGGCGGTGGAGGAGGTCACGCCGGTCGAGCTGCTGGAGGTCCAGCTGTGCAACTCCACCGCGCCGTTCATCCTGATCAGCCGCCTGCGTGCCGCACTCGCCGCCTCCCAGGCGCGGCGCACGTACATCGTGAACGTGTCCGCGATGGAGGGCGTCTTCAACCGCGGCTACAAGGGCGCCGGCCATCCGCACACCAACATGGCCAAGGCCGCCCTGAACATGCTCACGCGCACCAGTGCCGATGAGATGTTCGAGAAGGACCGCATCCTGATGACCGCCGTCGACACCGGCTGGATCACCGACGAGCGCCCGCACCCGGACAAGATCCGCCTGGCGGACGCGGGCTTCCACGCTCCGCTCGACCTCGTGGACGGAGCGGCTCGGGTATACGATCCGATTGTGCGCGGCGAGCAGGGCGAGGACCTGTACGGCGTCTTCCTGAAGGACTACCTGCCCGGCAAGTGGTGAGTCCGGGAGCGGTCCGAAGGGCGGTGACGCGGCGCGATTGACGCGTCGCCCGGCGCCGGCCGGGACAACGGGGCCCTGGTGAGCACCCGCGCGAGGAGGTCTCATGGCCACACCACACGAGATAGATCCACGCGCCGCCGGCGATCCCCGCAACGTCTACCCGACCGACGAACAGTTCTACGCGGGCGACCGTCCGGCGAATCCCGTACTGCCGGAGGACCGGCCGCGCGGTGGCGGATCCGCGGTCCCGCTGAAGCACCGCGGGCCCTGGGCCACTGCCGCGATGATCGCCGGCATCATCCTGTTGATCCTCGCCGGGATCGCTCTGTTCCCGTGAGTGATCGAGACAAGTGAGCGCCATCGTCACTGAGGACGTGGCGCGGACGACCGCAACTGGTCATGGACGGCGTACGCCCCTGGGGACTTCCCGGAGGCGTACGCCGCTCTGACCGCGGTACCCCCGTCGACCAGCAGATCCGCTCCGGTGATCCACTCCGCAGCGTCCGAGGCGAGCCAGGCGACGGCCCGCGCGATGTCCTCGGGCTCGCCGATGCGGCCGAGCGGCAGCCCGGCGGCGACGGCGCCCTCGGCGTGCTCCCAGACGAAGCGGGCCATCTCCGTGCGGACGAGACCGGGGGAGACCGAGTTGACCCGGACCTTCGGTGCCAGCTCACCCGCGAGCTGTCGCGTGAGATGCAGCAGGGCGGCCTTGCTCGTCCCATAAGCACCCACGTTCGGACCGACGTGCCCAGCCCCTTCGGTGCACACATTGACCACAACGCCGCCGTGTTCTCTCATCCAGGCCCGCCAGGCGTACTGGACCAGCCGTAGCGGCGCCTCGACATTGATCGCGAAGGCTTCGCGCCACTGGTCGGGGTCCGCGTCCATCAGGGGTCCATAGGGCCGGTTGGTCGCGGCGTTGTTGACGACGACATCGATCCGCCCGAACGCACGCAGGGCGAGTTCGGTGAGCTCGCGCAGATGGGCCGGATCTCCGACGCTGCCTGCGAGACCGACGCCGCCGAGTTCCTCCGCGGCCTGTCGCACCGCGTCCGGGTCCCGCGCGGTGAGACACACGCGTGCCCCGGCCCGCACGAGCGTCTCGGCGACGGCCCGTCCGATGCCGCGCGAGCCACCGGTGACGATGGCCGCCTTGCCCTTGAGCCCGTACGGCGATGTCATCCGCGCAGGGTCTCATGACGGGCTGTCAGATGGCAGGTGGCGGGCTGCTTTACTCGCACAGCCGTATGAAAAATTGCTGGCCGTTGGCGCCAGGCGGAGGTTAGCGTCCCCTGCGTGAACCGGCCTCCCGCGCCACCACCATGAAGGAAGGCGGCCGACTGTGACCGTCCCCAACGTCCTGCTCTCCGGCATCGTCGGCTCGACCGCGTACGGGCTCGCCCACGAGGGCTCCGACATCGACCGGCTCGGCATGTTCGCGGCGCCCACCGAGAAGCTGCACGGGCTGCACCCGCCGAAGGAGTCCCACGTCAGCAGGGCCCCGGACCGCACCCTGCACGAGGCCGCGAAGTGGTGCCGGCTGGCCCTCGGCGGCAACCCGACCGCCACCGAACTCGTATGGCTCCCGGACGAGTTGTACGAGGTGCGGACTCCGCTCGGCGACGAGCTGATCGGCATCCGTTCGTCGTTCCTGTGCGCCAAGCGTGTCCGCGACGCCTATCTCGGCTACGCCACCCAGCAGTTCAGGCGTCTTGAGGCGCGCGGCGACGGCTCCTTCTCCGCGGACACCCGCAAACGCACCGCCAAGCACGCCCGTCACCTCAAGCGGCTGTGCCACCAGGGCCTGGAACTCTACGCCACCGGCGAAGTGACCCTCCGCGTCGAGAACCCGGAGGAGTACCACGACTTCGGCGAGCGCGTGGCCGCGGACGCCACGGTCGCGCTCCCGCTGCTCCGGTCCTACGAGGCCGCCTTCGACGAGACGCGCAGCGTGCTGCCCGAAGGGCCCGACGAGGCGGTGGTCGAGGCATGGCTGCGCCGCGTCCGCGCCCAGTTCTACGTCCCGGAGGTACAAGCGCCTTAATTCGTTGGTCAGTTGGGCGCGGTGCCTCCTACTGTGAAGCTCAGCACCTCCCGGTGCGCAGGCAACGGATACTTCTCCTTCGAACAGAGAAAGACGCGGGTTCGAATCCCGCCGCCGGTCTCGCGACCGGTGTCGTCCAGCGGCCCAGGACACCATGTTTCCGTCGCCGAATTCGATCTCGGGAGGCGAAAGCGCCGGGGTGCCCGGTGTGCCGGTCACGCGTTCTTCGTGGTTCGAACCCATACAGGCCCCAGAGGGCCTGCCGCCCTGTCGGAGGGCACCGCGTCACCTCCCTGATCTCGGGCACCCCCGCTTGGCCTCTCCTCCGCAGCGAGGTTTCCACCATGTCCCGTTTCAACACCCGTCGTGCCCGCGCGACCCCGTCCGCGCCCGTCACCACGACCGGCGCGCGTACCACCACGTACGAGGGTGGCGCGGCGTACGTGCGGGACGCGCGCAGCGACCTGTTCCTGCTGTCGGTCGTCAACATGGTCGGTCAGGACACCTTCTACGAGAAGGCGGGCGACCGCGACGCCCGCTTCCGTGACCTCGTACGGCAGTTGGCCGTCGAGGACCCCGAGTGGACCGCCGGCCTGCTCGGCTGGCTGCGCGGCTCGGCGAACATGCGGTCCGCGGCGGTCGTCGGCGCCGCCGAGTTCGTGAAGGCACGGCTGGACGCGGGGCTGTCGGGCCGCTCCCGCCAGATCGTCGCCTCGGTGCTCCAGCGTCCCGACGAGCCGGGCGAACTCCTCGGCTACTGGGCGCAGCAGTACGGCCGCGGGCTGCCGAAGCCCGTGAAGCGCGGTGTCGCCGACGCCGTACAGCGGCTCTACAACGGCAAGGCGCTGCTGAAGTACGACACCGCGTCGAAGGGCTACCGCTTCGCCGATGTCCTCAACCTGGTGCACGCGGCCCCCGCCGCGGACAAGCCGTGGCAGGGCGAGCTGTTCCAGTACGCGCTGGACCGGCGCCACAACCCGGACACCGCGGTACCGCCCGCGTCGAACCGCACCCTGACCGCGCACCGCGCGCTGATGGCGCTGCCCGTCGAGGAGCGCCGCGCCGTGGTGACCGCGCCGGCGGGCACCGAGCGGCTGGCCGCCGCGGGCATGACGTGGGAGGCGTTGGCCGGTTGGCTCCAGGGCCCCATGGACGCCGCCGCGTGGGAGGCCGTCATCCCGTCGATGGGGCTGATGGCACTGACGCGGAACTTGAGGAACTTCGACGAGGCTGGCGTGTCGGACGAGACCGCGGCGCTGGTGGCCCGCCGCCTCGCGGACCCGGAGGAGGTGCGCCGCTCGCGGCAGTTCCCGTACCGGTTCCTGTCCGCCTACCGGGCCGCGCCGTCGCTGCGCTGGGGGCACGCCCTGGAGCAGGCGCTGACCGCGGCCACCGGCAACATCCCGGACCTGCCGGGCCGTACGCTCGTCCTCGTGGACACGTCCGGGTCGATGGAAGGCGTCGTGTCGGCCAGGTCCACGGTGCGACACGTGGACGTCGGCGCCCTCTTCGGTGTGGCTCTGGCGGCGCGTGGCAGCGAGGTCGACCTGTACGGGTTCGCGGACGGTGTGTTCCACCACCCGCTCACCAAGGGCGGATCCGTGCTGCGGCAGACGGAGTCGTTCTGCGCGCGGATCGGTGAGGTGGGACACGGCACGGAGACGGTCGCCGCGCTCAAGACGGCGTTCAAGGGGCACGACCGCGTGGTGATCGTGTCGGACATGCAGGCGTTCGCGTACCCGGGGAGCGGCGCCCGCGGCGGATACGCCTGGGGGCCGCGGGGCTACGGGCGCCGGAACCTGTCGGTGTCCGAGGCGGTTCCGGCCGACGTGCCGCTGTTCGGCATCAACACGACCGGCTACGCGCAGGCCTCCCTCGACACCGGCGAGCCGAACCGGTACGAGATCGGCGGCTTCTCCGACCAACTGTTCACCATGGTCGACCTGCTGTCGCGGGGACGGGACGCGGGCTGGCCCTGGGAGGGCTAGGCCCTGTCGTCAAACTCCCGTCGTCCGCCCGAAGGGCAGGCGGGAGTTTGACGACAGGACCTGGCGGCTGCCGCCCGGTTGGGCGCTGTCAGTCGACAGCCCCCAACCGGGCGTGCCGGGCCGCAACCAACTCCAGGAGTGTGCGCCAGTCCTCCATGACCCCGGCGTCCAGGCCCGCCACCCAGGCCGCCTCGTCGGCCTGCCGCAGGGTGACCGCGTCGTCGGCCAGCGGGTCGCGTTCGCTTGTGGTCGCCTCCTCGTGCGTAGTCGGCCGGCCCTGCCGGGGCAGGACGGGCTCGCTCCGCGCGGATGTCACGCGTCCCGGTGAGGCGGCGCCCGGATGACGCTGGGCGGCCGCGTGCAGACGTACGAGACGGGAGACCCGCTCGCCGAGCAGGGGTCGTATCGCCTGGGCCGCGTGGTCCGCGTGCCCTGCGTCGTCGCCCGGCCGCAGCAGCCGGCCGATGGCGTGCACCAGGCCCGCCACCTGGAGTTCCTTGTCGGCGGGGTGACTTCGGCGCAGCAGGGCCGCGGTCTGCAGGGCGTGGTCGTGCAGATCGACCGGGTCGCCGCCGCGGGTGTTCCACGCGCCCCGGCAGGCGTGCAGCAGATCCATCAGCTCCTCGACGCTGCGCAGCTCCATGCGTCAGTCCTCCCGCGAGAAAAGCCGTTGCCGACCGTCAGCAGAGCATGGCGAGCTTGCGTATCGGCCAACGGGACTTGAACTGAGCACCGTATGCGCCGATCCGCACACCCGCGGTACCGCTGAGCAGTTCGACCAATGCGCCGAATGGGTGGTCCTCAAACGTGGCGACAAGTATCAAACTGGTTAAAAATGGGGCCGAATGAGTGCCGGACGACTCAAGACAGTTACCTGGTTGTTTCAGCCCCATCGAGCGGGCACCCGCTCATTTGGTTAATCTGGACTGGACGGACACCCATCGGGGTTCCACCCACACCCACAGTCCGTCCCGGGACAAGCCGGTCACCACGGCCTGCTCTCGCACGAGTTGCCGGCGCCACCGCGTCCGACCTGCTTTTCGACATAGACCCGAGCGGACGTCGAGGGCGCAGCGGCAGGCTGGCCCGGTAGAGGTCCCGAGGGTTACCCGACACAAAAGGAGTGCGCGGTGACACCGGAGAAGACGAACAGCGATCAGCGCCCCAAGGAACGCGGGGAGCGTGGCGGCCGCCGGACGGAGAAGGAGCTCGGCAGCCTCGATGTGTGGGCCAGGTCCGCCCCCATCAGGCTGGCAGGCTACGAGGAGGACCTCGCCGAGCCCCATATCCTGCCGAGCGTCGACTGACCTCGCAGGACTCGTCGTGATCGCTGACGGCGTGGGCGTGCCGGACTCGCGCCCATGCTGATCGGTGCTTCGGGGATCCCGTTCGGGGAACCCGGCCCCCATGAGCCAGCACACCGGCACACAGGCGTCGTACTGGATCGAGACGGCGCCTGGCATGCCCCACCCGGCCCTCACCGAGGACATCACCGTCGACGTGGCCGTGATCGGGGGCGGCATGGCGGGGCTCAGCACCGCATGGGAGGTGGCGCGGGGCGGGCGCAGCGTCGCCGTGCTGGAGGCCGAGCGGCTCGCCGGCGGCGTCACGGGCCACACCACGGCCAAGCTCACCGCGCTCCACACCCTCGTCTACCGGCGACTGCGCCGCACTCGCGGCGCCGAGGGGGCGAAGCTGTACGGCCGCTCCCAGACGGAGGCGATTCGCAGGGCCCGGCAGCTCGTGGACGAACTCGGTATCGAGTGCGACTGGGAGGGCGCGCCGGCGTTCACGTACGCGACGGAGCGTGACCGTGTTCCGGAACTGCGTGAGGAGGCGGAGGCCGCGCGGGAGGCGGGGCTGACCGCCGGGTTCGTCACCGACACCGAGTTGCCCTTTCCCGTGGCCGGAGCGGTCGAGGTGGCCGATCAGGTGCAGTTCCATCCGCGCAAGTACCTCCTCGCGCTCGCCGAGGCGCTGACACGCCGAGGCGGACAGTTGTTCGAGCACACGCGCGTGGTCGGTCTGCACGAAGGCGAGCCGTGCCGCCTGACCACCGAGGAGGGCCGTACGGTCACGGCCCGGGACGTCGTGGTGGCCACCCACTATCCGGTCTTCGACCGGGCGCTGCTCTTCGCCCGGCTCGCCCCACGACGCGAACTCGTCGTCACGGCGCCGATCGATCCCGTACACGCTCCCCAGGGCATGTACATCACCCCCGAAGAGAACACCCGTTCCCTGCGGACCGCCCCGTACCACGCTGGCACCCGCCTGTTGATCATCACCGGTGAACACTTCACGCCGGGCACGGCGGACGTCGAGGAACGATTCGGCCGCCTGACCAACTGGGCCACCGCGCGCTTCGGGCCGCTCGACTTCGCGTACCGCTGGGCCACCCAGGACAACGACTCCTCGGACACCGTGCCGCTCGTGGGACCCCTGCACGCGGGCAGCCGTCACACCTACGTCGCCACCGGCTTCGGCGGCTGGGGCCTCAGCGGCGGCATCATGGCGGGACTCCTGCTGTCCGCACTGATCGACGGGCGCGAGCCGCCGTGGGCGCGGCTGTACGACCCACGCCGGGTGGGCACCGTGCTGCGCGAGGCACCCGCCCTCCTGAAGTACCAGGCCAAGGTCGCCCAGCACTTCGTGGGGGACCGGCTGGCGCCGCTGGCAGGCGGTTCGGTCGACGACATCGCTCCGGGTGAGGGCGCGGTGATGCGCGTCGGCGCGCACGTGTGCGCCGTGTTCCGCGACGCCTCGGGGCAGGTGCATGCCGTGTCGGCGCGGTGCACGCACCTGGGCTGCCTGGTCGCTTTCAACCGCGCCGAGCAGGCCTGGGAATGCCCCTGCCACGGCTCGCGCTTCGACGTCGACGGCCGCATTCTCCAGGGGCCGGCCACCCGGCCGTTGGGCCCGCGGGACATCTGACGGTCTGGCGGCGGACACGGGCCTGCCCGCGGATACAGGCGGAACGACCCTCGACCCTCCCCAATCCCCGGATCAGGCCGCCAGACGACGCCGGACGACGCCAGACGGCCGTTGGGCCTGCGGGACGTGTGACGGTCCGGCGGCGGATGCGGGCCCGCCCGCGTACACGGGTGGAACGACGCTCCCGAATCCCCGGATCAGGCCGCCACACGACACGAATGCCGGATCGGGCCGTCACGCCGGCGTACCGGCCCCCGCCCGGGCGCAGACGATGCACAGCTCCGTGTGCGGCACCGCCAGCAGACGGTCCCGTCCGATGACGTCACCGCAGAACGCACACCGGCCGAAGCCCGGTGCCCCCACCCGGGGCAGGGTGGCGACGACCTGGTCCAGCAACGTCCGCGCCCGCTCGGTATCCCGGCGCAGGCGGTCCAGCGCGGCCGTCTTCGCGCTCGCGTCGCCCGCGTCCAGATCGCAGTCCGCGGACAGGGCGGTCATCTGCGACTCGGCAGCCGAGAGCTCCACGCGCAGCGCGTCCGCCTCGGCGGTCAGCCGCGCGGCGATGTGCCGCAGGTCATCGGTCGACAGGTTCGTCGGCATGGGTACTCCACCTCGGACTCGCACGGTCAGGGCACCTCGGGCTCGTCCGGTCAGGGCTTGAGGAGGGTCTTGACCATCCCGTCCTCCTTGGCCTGGAACATCGTGTACGCCTTGGGGCCGTCCTCCAGCGGCACGGCGTGCGTCTTGAACGTGTCGACGCCGAGCGGATCCTCGTCCGTGAGCAGGGGGAGGATGTCCTCCACCCAGTTCCACACGTTCGCCTGGCCCATGCGCACCTGGACCTGCTTGTCGAACATCGTCAGCAGCGGCATGGGACTCGCGGCGCCGCCGTACACCCCGGAGACCGACAGGGTGCCGCCCCGGCGTACCAGGTCGATGGCCGTGTGCAGGGCCCCGAGCCGGTCCACTCCGGCGTGTTCCATCAGGGGCTGTGCCACGGCGTCCGGCAGATGGCCGGTCACCCACTGCGCCGCCTTGGCGAACGGCGCTCCGTGCGCCTCCATGCCGACGGCGTCGATCACGGCGTCCGTGCCGCGGCCGTCGGTGAGGTCCCGTACGGCCTCGGTGAGGTCCTTGCCGCTGTGTCGGCGCACGTCGAAGCAGGTCACGCCGTTCGCCGCGGCGCGCTCCAGACGCTCGTCCACCAGGTCCACACCGATCACCAGGCCGGCACCGCGGTGCCGTGCGACGCGGGTGGACATGTCGCCGATGGGTCCGAGGCCCAGCACGGTCACGCTGCCGCCGCCGGGCACCGCCGCGTACTCCACCGCCTGCCACGCGGTGGGCAGCACGTCGGACAGGTACACGTACCGGTCGTCGGGCGGCCCTTCGGGCACCTTGATGGGCAGCTTGTTGCCGAACGGCACCCGCAGGAGTTCCGCCTGCCCGCCCGGCACGTGCCCGTACAGCTTCGTGTACCCGAACAGCGCGGCGCCGGTTCCCCGCTCCCTGACCTGTGTCGTCTCGCACTGCGAGTGCAGGCCCTGGTTGCACATGAAACAGTCGCGGCAGGAGATGTTGAACGGTATGGCCACACGGTCGCCCGGCTTGAGCGAGTGCACCTCCGGTCCGACCTCCTCGACGATGCCCATGGGCTCGTGGCCCAGGATGTCGCCCGGATCCAGGTAGGGGCCGAACAGCTCGTACAGGTGAAGGTCCGAACCGCAGATCCCGGAGGACGTGATCCTCACGATGACGTCGTCGGGCTTCTCGATACGGGGGTCGGGGACGGTCTCCACACGGACGTCCCGCCGCCCCTGCCAGGTCAGTGCTCGCATGGTGCTGCTCCTCCGCTCTCACGTGCTTCGGCGGTATCCGGCCTTCCGAGTCCCCGGGCGCGTACGGTCGACACCCGGAGCGGTCATACGCGCGACCTGAACCGCTTCCAGACGCGGTGCTCGGGCAGCAGGCGGGTGATCCGGTCCAGCGCGCTCGAACCGGTGTCGGCGGTCACCACGCCGGGCGCGTCGACAGGGATGCCCGCGGACTGCAGGGCCCGCTGCGCGCCGGCCCAGCCCCCGATCACCTTGCCGTGCCGGAACGCCTCGTTCAGCATCAGCAGCACCCGTGGATCGACCGCGCCGTCGGTGCCCGGTTCTCCCGCCTTGGCATCACGGGCGCCGTACGCGTCGGCGGCGGGCTCGGGGGCTCCGGCCAGCAGGACCGCGTCGTACTCGACGGACCGGGCGGTCGCGAACGTGCGCTGTACGGTGATGGGCTCGCCCTCCGGGTCGAGCTTCCCGCCGGTCGGCGCGATGACCAGGGGCACCATGCCCGCGGTGTGGAGGGCTTCACACACGGTGCGTACGCCGTCGAGATCGCTCGTGCCGTCCGTGACCACGCCGATGACGCGGCCGTCCAGCGGCCAGGTGCGCCCCACTTGGGACAGGGCGGGACTGGCGTCCGCGGCGAACAGCGGCGCGGTGGCCTCCGGGGCGGGCAGACCGAGCCCCGCGGCGACCTGTTCGCACAGCTCGGGGTCGATGTTGGCCAGCACCCGCAACGCCCGCTCCTTGACGGCCTGTTCGTAGCACTTACCGAGCTCGAAGGTGTACGCGGCCACGATGTGCTCGCGCTCCACCGGGCTCATGCTCAGCCAGAACAACCGGGGCTGGCCGAAGTGGTCCGCGAACGACTCCGGGGCCCCGCGTACCTTCCGCGCCTCCGGCACGGGCACCGGCGTCTCGACGTACGCGTGCGTGTCCGCCCCCGCGAGGAACGGGCAGCCGCCGTCGAGGGAGTTGGGGCGGTAGGGGGCCACCCCTGTGTGCACGGCGGTCTGGTGCATGCCGTCCCGGAGCATGTCGTTGACCGGGGCATGGGGGCGGTTCACCGGAATCTGGGCGAAGTTCGGGCCGCCGAGCCTGCTGATCTGCGTGTCGAGGTAGGAGAAGAGCCGGCCGGCCAGCAGCGGGTCGTCGGTGACGTCGATGCCGGGGACGAGATGGCCGGGGTGGAAGGCGACCTGTTCCGTCTCGGCGAAGAAGTTCGTCGGGTTGGCGTTCAGGGTCAGCAGCCCGATCGGCTGCACGGGCGCCAGCTCCTCAGGGACGATCTTGGTGGGGTCCAGGAGGTCGATGCCCTCGAAGGTCTGCTCCGGGGTGTCCGGGAAGGTCTGGATGCCCAGCTCCCACTGTGGGTAGGCGCCCGCCTCGATCGCGTCGGCCAGGTCACGCCGGTGGAAGTCCGGGTCCATGCCGCCGATCAGCTGGGCCTCCTCCCACACCAGGGAGTGGACACCGAGCCGGGGCTTCCAGTGGAACTTCACCAGCGTGGTCACGCCCTCCGCGGTCACCAGCCGGAAGGTGTGGACGCCGAAGCCCTCCATCATCCGGAACGAGCGCGGGATGCCGCGGTCGGACATGTTCCACAGCGTGTGGTGGGTGGCCTCGGTGTGCAGGGTCACGAAGTCCCAGAACGTGTCGTGGGCGCTCTGCGCCTGCGGGATCTCCCGGTCGGGGTGCGGCTTTCCGGCGTGGATGACGTCCGGGAACTTCACCGCGTCCTGGATGAAGAACACCGGGATGTTGTTGCCGACCAGGTCGAAGGTGCCCTCGCTGGTGTAGAACTTCGTCGCGAAGCCGCGGGTGTCGCGCACGGTGTCGGCGGACCCCCGCGAGCCCAGGACGGTCGAGAACCGTACGAACACCGGTGTCTCGACGTCGCGTTGCAGGAAGGCAGCCCTGGTCACGCTCGCGGCGGTGCCATAGCCCTGGAAGACGCCGTGGGCCGCGGCCCCGCGGGCGTGGACGACCCGCTCGGGGATGCGTTCGTGGTCGAAGTGGGTGATCTTCTCGCGCAGATGGTGGTCTTGGAGCAGGACGGGCCCGCGGTCACCGGCCTTGAGGGAGTGGTCCGTGTCGTAGAGGCGGTTTCCCTGTGCGGTGGTGAGGTAGGGACCGGCCTGGGCCCGCGCCGTCGGTTCCGCTTCTGTGGGACGACCGGTGGGGCTGACGGTCTCGGGAGCCGTCTGGTCGGGCCTGGGCGGCAGCGGCGGCCTGGGGGTGGTCGGCTCCGCCACGGGAGGCGACTCGGCCCCGGGCCCACGGGGGACGCCGTCCGCCGGGCGATCGTCGCGCCGGGCGTCCGCCGGCTTGTCCGTCATGCGCTTGAGCGGGTTCTCGGTCATGGGCGTGGCGCCTTCCGACGAGTCGTCCGCGCGGCGACGGCCCCGAGGCGGGTGACCTCACCGCGGGGGCGGAGCGTGCCACGCGATCATGTGTGCGTGCCCCGTCCTGGGTACCCATGAACGCCTCCCCGAAGCCTGTACGGACCGGCGGACGGACGGCGGAGCCCGCACCCGGAGCAGGCCGGATTAGCCACGGCGAGCACGTGCAGCCGCGGTCCTGTCGGGTACCCGACGCGTGAAGCGGCGGTGGCCGGCACCGCCGCCCGTGAGAAGGGAAACGTGATGGTCCAGCATGTCCGCGACATCATGACCGCGGAACCCGTGACGGTGGAACCGCAGGCCTCGGTCGAATCGGTGGCCCAGGTGATGCGCGACCAGAACATCGGAGCCGTTCTGGTGACGGAGGGTGACGAGTTGCGCGGCCTGGTGAGCGACCGCGACCTCGTGGTGCGCGCGCTCGCGGAGGGCGCGGACCCGGAGGAGACCACGGTGGCCCGCGCGTGCAGCGACGATCTCATCACCATCAGCCCCGACGAGGACCTCGACCGGGCGGTGCAGCTGATGCGCGAGCACCACGTCCGCCGTATCCCGGTCGTCGAAGGCGGGCACCCGGTGGGCATCGTCTCCCTCGGTGACCTGGCTATCGAGCGGGACCCGGGGTCGGCACTCGGTGACATCAGTGCCGCGAGGCCCAACATCTAGCCCGAGACCCGCCATCCGGACCACCGAGAAGGCTCGCGTAGACCACAGAGAAGGCTCGCGCAGACCACCGAGAAGGCTCGCGCCGCCGAGACAGGGAGGCCCGGGCCGGGGACGCGCGCAATGCGGCGAGGACGGGCTGTCGCGCGGTTCCCGGCCCTCCGTGGCTTCCGGCTTCCCGGCCGACCGACTCTAGCTAGGCCCTGTCGTCAAACTCCCTCCCCCAGAGCACGCACCTACAGCGACATCAGCCTCCCCCAAGCTCTCGGCTTCGCTCGAGCAGGGGGACCCCCATCGCGGCGGGCGCAGGGCCCGCCCTTCGGGCGGACGACGGGAGTTTGACGACAGGACCTAGCCCAGGGGTGCCGTGCGCTGCCACGGCCGGAGCACCTCCAACTGGCCGGCCACCTCCAGCAGTGCCGCCTCCGAGCCGGGCCGTCCCACCAGCTGGACGGCGCAGGGCGCGCCGCTCGGGAGCGTGCCGAACGGGACCGACATCGCCGGCCATCCGGTGAGGTTCCACGGCGGGGTCATGGGGGAGTAGTTCGTGTTGGCCAGCACATTGCGCAGCCAGCCGCGCTCGTGCCAGGGCCCGGCGGCCGGACTGCGGCGGGCGAGGGCGGGGGTGAGCAGCACGTCGTGGTCGGCGAAGAACGGCTCCAGGCGTCGGCGCAGCTGCTCGCGACGGTCACCGGACCGGACGTTCTTCACGAAGCGGCGGCCCAGCGTCGCGTGGACCCGGGTGCGCCTGGCCAGCCGCCGGTGGTCGAGGCCCTCGGCGTCGACCGCCGTGCCCGCCGTCCAGTGCGCGAGCGACGTCGTGCCCAGCCACCAGGGGTACGGCGGATCGGCCGGACGCACCTCGTGACCGGCCCGCGCGAGCAGCGCGGCCGCCTCACGGGCCGCGTCCGCGTAGGGGCGGCTCACGCTCACGCCGACCAGGGGGCTGCGCACCGAGAGCGCGATCCTGCGTTCGGCGGCGGACTCCGGTACCCGCGTCTCGCGCCGGTCCGCCAGGACCTCGAACATCAGCCGAGCGTCCTCGACCGTCGTGGCGAGCGGGCCGTTCTCCGACATGCCGAACCAGTCGCCGTTCCCGATGCCCGCCGGGACCGTGCCGTACCCGGGCTTGATGGTGACGAGTCCGCAGTTGGCCGCCGGGATGCGCAGCGAGCCCATCCCGTCGTTGCCGAGCGCGATCGGCACCATGCCGGCGGCCACCGCCGCCGCGCTGCCGCCCGAGGAGCCGCCCGCCGTGCGGGAGATGTCCCATGGGTTGCGGGCGGTTCCGTGCACGCCTTCCGTGGTGCCGAAGACACACAGCTCGGGCACGTTCGTCAGCCCCACGACGACCGCGCCCGCCGCGCGCAGCCGCGCCACCGTGACGTGGTCGTGGTCGGCGGCCGTGTCGGGGGTCGAGGCCGAGCCGATGCGCGTGGACTCACCGCGTACGGCCAGGTTGTCCTTGACCGCCACGGGGACGCCGGCGAGCGGCAGGTCGGCCAGGTCCGCGCGGTCCGCGACCTCGTCGGCCTCGGCCAGTGCCGCTTCCGCGCGCAGCCGGCGGAAGGCGCCGACGCGGGCGTCGAGCCGTTCGATCCGCGCGAGGTGCTCGGCCACCACCTCGTGGGGCGTGGCCCGTTTCTCGCGTACGGCGGCGGCGATCTCGGCGGCGGTCCGGCCGACCCAGCTGGTCACGGGCGCTCCCTGTCGGTGCTCGGCATGGTCGATGCGTGGACGTACTGGCGAGTAGCAGTACGAGGAGCACTGTGCCCTGTCGGCGGCGTCGCGTCGAGTGTCTGATGGTGCCATGTCACCGGCATCACGGACGTGTTGGACTGCCGCCGGCAACTTCCAGGGCCGCGTACGGCGTTTACTTCCAGGCCGCGTACGGGGTCTTCTTCCAGGCCGCGTACGGGGTCTTCTTCCAGGCCGCGTACGGGGTCTTCTTCCAGGGCCGCGCACGGGGGGTCTACTTCCGCGGCCGCGCACCGGGGTCATGTGCCCCGCGCCACCCCCGTACTCTCCCGCTCGATCAGCCGCGGAACCGGCACCCGCACCGTCCGCGCCGGGCCGCCGTCCAGCAGTGCCGTCAGCTCCTTCGCCGCCGTGCGGCCGAACTCCACGGTGTCGCGGGAGAGCGCGGACAGCCACGGCTTGACCATGCGGCACAGCGCCGAGTCCTCCCAGGCGACCACCGAAACGTCGGCCGGCACCGAGAAGCCCAGCTCGGCGGCCGCGGCGACCCCGGCGACGGCCATCACGTCGTTGTCGTAGACCAGCGCGGTCGGGGGAGTGCCCTGCGACAGGACGCGACGCGTGACGGCGGCGCCCTCCGCGTCCGAGTAGTCCGTGGTCACCGAGCGCACCTCGGCGAGCCCGCGCCGCTCGGCCTCGGCCCGCAGCGTCCGGATACGGCGCTCGGTGTGCGCGAGGCCCGGCAGGCCCGCGATGTGCACGATCCGGCGGTGGCCCAGCGCCGACAACTGGTCGACGACCGCGGCCATCGCGCCCGCGTCGTCCGCCCAGACCGTGGACAGCCCGGGATGACGCGCGTCGGGCACGCCGCCGATGACCACGGCGGGCAGGCCCAGCTCGTCGAGCAGGTCGGGACGCGGATCGTCCGTGCGCGGGTCCACCACCAGCACCCCGTCGACCCGGTGCTCGGCCCACCAGCGCCGGTAGACCGCGCATTCCGCGTCCACGTCCTCCACCACCTGGAACAGCAGGCCCAGATGGCGTTCCGCCAGCACTTCCTGGATGCCGGAGATCAGCTGGAGGAAGAAGGAGTCGACGCCCAGTGTGTCCGCCGGGCGCGCCACCACCAGACCGACCGTGGCAGCGCCCTCGCCGGACAGCTGGCGCGCCGCCGTGCTCGGCCGCCACCCCAGCTGCTCGGCGACCCGGCGTACCCGGTCGCGGGTGACCTCGGAGACGCCGGGCCGGCCGTTGAGCGCGAAGGAGACGGCGCTCTCGGAGACTCCGGCGCGACGCGCGATGTCCTTCATGGTCGGTCGGCGTGCGGGGGACCGTTTGGCCGGCACGTTGCTCCCCCCTTTCTCCACGACTTCTTCACCAGGGTGGCGTCGTCGACTAATGCGCTTGAGTGCAAGAACCCTAAAGCGCATTAGTCACGACTGGCAAGTTTTGGTTGGCACCCGGTCTGACCTGCACTAATGATGGATGGATTTCTTTAGCTGGAGCGAATCCATTGACTTTCCCCGAACGTGCCGGGCAAGGTCGCTGCCGTCACCAGCCGCCGACACCGCAAGGGAGCCGTGTCACCGTGCCCATACCCCGTAGAGCACTCGCCGCTGCCGCCGTCGCCGCCCTCGTCCTGCCGCTGAGCGCCTGCGGCTCCTCGGACGACGGCAGCGGCTCGACGGACGCCTCCGGCAAGGTCGAGGGCGACATCACCTTCCAGACCTGGAACCTGCGCGCCAACTTCAAGGACTACTTCGACGGCCTGGTCGCCGGCTTCGAGAAGAAGTACCCCGGCACCCATGTGAAGTGGATCGACCAGCCCGCCGAGGGCTACGCCGACAAGATCAGCGCGGACGCGGCCGGCGGCACCCTGCCCGACGTCGTCAATGTCTCGCCCGACCTGGTCGCCCCGCTCGCCAAGGCCGGACTCGCCCTGGACCTCGACAAGGCGGCGGCCAAGTACAAGCCGGAGTACCTCGACGGCGCCTGGGCGAGCCACCAGATCCCGGGCATGACCGGCACGTACGCCTTCCCCTGGTACCTCAACACCGGCCCGCTGTTCTACAACAAGAGCCTCTTCAAGAAGGCCGGACTCGACCCGGACACGCCCCCGAAGACGTACGCCGAACTCTTCGACGACGCCCTCCAGATGGCGAAGAAGAGCGACGGCAAGGTCGCCACCCTCGGCAATGTGCCGACCATCGAGGACTTCGGCCGCTACGGCGCCGAGCTGATGAACAAGCAGGGCACCGGCTTCGCCTTCAATGACGCCAAGGGGGTCGAACTCCTCACCAAGTACAAGGAGCTGTACGACGCCAAGGCACTCGACCCGCAGGCCCTGACCGCGACCGGCGAGTCCACCGGCAAGAAGTTCCTCACCGAGGCCGTCGCCATGAACCCGGGCAGCGCGCTGGACCTCGGCAACTTCAAGAAGCAGGCGCCCAACCTGTACAAGAACATCGGGATCACCGACCAGATCACCAGCACCGGTCACGTCAACATGTACGTGATGGGCGTGATGGTCAATTCCCGCACCAAGCACACGCCCGCCGCGGTCGCCTTCGCGCACTACGTGACCGACGCGCAGAACCAGATGTCGTTCGCGAAGAAGGTCGCCATCTTCCCGAGCACCGCGGGCTCCCTCGACGACCCGTACTTCACCAAGGAGGACGGCACGGACGAGACCCGGGTGCGGATCGCCGCGGCCAAGTCCCTGAAGAACGCGGTCAACTACACGCCCGTACTGTTCAGCGAGCAGATGAAGACCGAGCTGCGTAACGAGGTCGCCAAGGCGTTGCAGGGCAAGGAGAGCCCCAAGGCGGCTCTCGACAACGCTGTCAAGGCCTGCGACCGGCTCCTTCAGCAGCAGGGCTGAGAGGTCATGGCCACTTCCGTCGCGTCCCGGGTGCGGCGCCAGCTGCCCAGCAGCCCCTGGCTGTTCGCCGCCCCCGGGCTGCTGGTCACCGGCGTCTTCATCCTCTACCCGTTCGTCTCCACCCTGGTGAACGCCTTCACCGACCGCCGCACCCTGATCCCGGGCCACTTCGTCGGCCTCGCGAACTTCCGCGAGATGCTGCACGACGACATGTTCTGGATCGGCCTGCGCAACAGCACGCTGTACGTCGCCGGAGTCGTTCCCGTGCTCGTCGTCCTGCCGCTGCTGCTGGCCCTGCTCGTGCAGAAGAACATTCCCGGAATCACGTTCTTCCGCTCGGCCTTCTACACCCCGGTGGTCGCCTCCATCGTCGTGGTGGGCCTGATCTGGGTGTGGTTGCTGGACGAACGCGGACTGGTGAACTCCCTGCTGGAGACCATCGGCGTCGGCCGGGTCGGCTTCCTCAGCGACCAGTGGCTGCTCCTGGTGAGCGCCATGCTCGTCACGGTCTGGAGGGGCCTCGGCTACTACATGATCATCTACCTGGCCGCGCTCGCCAATGTGCCGCGTGAGCTGCACGAGGCCGCCGCCGTGGACGGCGCGGGCGCGGTGCGCCGCTTCCTCACGGTCACCGTGCCCGCCGTCCGTTCCACCATGGTGCTGGTCGCCGCGCTCTCCTCGGTCGGCGCGTTCAAGGTGTTCTCCGAGGTGTACCTGATGGCCGGTCCGTCGGGCGGCCCCGCGGGCGAGGACACCACCCTGGTCATGCTCGTCCAGCGCACCGGCACCGGCCTGACCGGCCGCGTCGGCTACGCCTCCGCGATCTCGGTCGTCGTCTTCGTCGTCACCGTCGCGCTGATGCTGCTCGTGCTGCGCGCGGACCGGAGGGAGGACACGTGAGCGTCGTCGAGAAGGAGAGGGTACGTCCCACCCAGGCGCCCACCGTCCTACGGAAACCCAGGGTCACCGACGAGCGCGGCCGCCGCGTCCGCGTATGGGAACTCGTCCTGCGGTACGTGCTGCTGCTCGCCGTCCTGGCCCTGACCGTCGGCCCGTTCCTGTGGCAGCTGTCCACCTCGCTCAAGGGCCCGACCGAGGACATCTTCAGCTCGCCGCCGAAGTTCCTCCCCGGCGACGCCACGCTCCACAACTACGCACGCGTCGCGGACACCATCCCCGTCTGGGACTACGCCCTCAACTCCCTCAAGGTCGCCGGCGCCAACGTCGTGACGAACTGCGTCGGTTCGGCCCTCGCGGGCTACGCGCTCGCCCGGCTGCGCTACCGGGGGCGCGGGGTCGCCACCCTCGTCTTCATCCTGGCGATGCTCGTCCCGGTCGAGGGCATCATCATCGCCCAGTTCACCACCATGCGGGAGCTCGGCCTCAACAACACGCTGATCGGCGTGGTCCTGCCCGGCAGCATCGGCGCGATGAACGTGCTGCTGATGCGCAACGCCTTCCTCAATCTGCCCTACGAGATCGAGGAGGCCGCCTACGTCGACGGTGCCAACGTGTGGCAGCGGTTCCTGCGCATCGCGCTGCCGTCCGTGAAGGGCACCCTGGCGGTCGTCGCGATCTTCGCGTTCATGGGTGCCTGGGACGACTTCCTGTGGCCGCTGATCGTGCTGAGCGACCCGTCGAAGTTCACCCTGACCATCGGACTCAACTATCTGCACGGCACCTTCGCCAATGACGAACGCCTCGTCGCCGCGGGCACGATCATCGCGGTGGCGCCGCTCATCGCCCTCTTCGCCTGCCTCCAGCGGTACTTCTTCCGCGGCGTCGGCGAGGGCGCCGTCAAGGGCTGAATCCCGTACGCGCTCCACCGTTCGAAGGAATTCCCGCATGCCCCGTGCCGTGCGCTTCGGCGTCAACTACACCCCGAGCGAAGGGTGGTTCCACCACTGGCTCGATTTCGATCCGGACTCCGTACGCGCCGACCTGGACTCCATCGCCGCGCTGGGCCTGGACCACATCCGGGTCTTCCCGCTGTGGCCCTACTTCCAGCCCAACCGCACCCTGATCCGTCCGCGCGCCGTCGAGCAGCTCGTCGCCCTCGCGGACGCGGCCGCCGAGCGCGGACTCGACGTCAACGTGGACGGGCTGCAAGGGCACTTGTCGAGCTTCGACTTCCTGCCCGCCTGGACGCAGACCTGGCACCGGCGCAACATCTTCACCGATCCGGAAGTCGTCGAGGGAGAGGCCGACTACCTGCGGACCCTCGCCGCCGCACTCGCCGACCGGCCGAACTTCATCGGCATGACGATCGGCAACGAGGTCAACCAGTTCGCCGCCGGACCGCACCCCGACCCCGACCGCATCACCTCCGAGCAGGCCGGGCAGTGGCTGACCCGGCTGCTCGCCGCCTGCGCCGATGGCGCCCCCGGCAAGCTGCACCTGCACGCCTCCTACGACGCCGCCTGGTACCAGGACGACCAGCCCTTCACCCCCGAGCACTCGGCCCGCCTCGGCGACGTCACCGCCGTGCACTCCTGGGTGTTCAACGGCACCGCCCAGCGCCACGGCCGCACCGGCACCGCCACCGAGCACCATGCCGCGTACCTCATCGAACTCTCCAAGGCCTGGGCGGACGACCCCCACCGCCCGGTCTGGCTCCAGGAGGTCGGTGCCCCTTCCCCACTGATCCCCGCGGAGCACGCCGCCGCCTTCACCGAGGCGACCGTCACCAACGCCCTCGACTGCACGGACGTCTGGGGCGTGACCTGGTGGTGCTCGCACGACGTCAGCCGCGACCTCGCCGACTTCCCACAACTCGAATACGGCCTGGGCCTGTTGACGAACGACCGGCGCCCCAAACCCGCCGCCGAGACCCTCGCCCGGATCATCGGGGAACAGCGGCCCTACGAGCCCGCCCCCCGCACCACCGCGCTGGTCGTCGACACCGCTCCCGGCCGCTCGGTCTGCGCGCCCGGCGGCCCGGTCTTCGAGGCCTTCGCCCGGCTGACCGCCGAAGGGGCCCGCCCCACCACCGTTCTCGCGAGCCGCGCCGACGACAAGGACCACCTCGCGGCCCGTGGCATCACCGACGTCGTCACCCCTGATCAGGTCACCGAGTAGCCCCTCCCCACACCGTCCAGCCAGACGAAACGGAGCACACAGTGAACCTCAGCAGACGCACGGTCCTGCTCGCCGGAGCGGCGGCGGCGCTCACCCCCGTGCTGCCCGCGCCCGGCGCCTCGGCGGCGACCCGCGACCTCCAGCCGTACGCCTCCTACTGGTACCCGGACTCCCTGCCCTCCGGCACCCCGGGCACGGGCATCACCTGGCGCAGCCTGAAGACCTGGAGCGCCGGTACCGACACCGACCTGACGTTCAACGCCGCCTCCGTGCCGCTTGCCGCCCGCTTCACCCCGACCCCCGCGAACACCACGGCCCGCTCCGGCCAGGCCCGCATCCAGTCGCTGGTCTCCTTCGGGCCGACCTCCGGCAACCCCTCCCAGGGTGCCCCGACCGCCGACTACTACGCCCTCACGCACTGGGCGTACGTCGACGAACTGGTCTTCTGGGGCGGATCGGCGGGCGAGGGCCTGATCCTCGCCCCCAACGCCCCCATCGTCGACGCCGCGCACCGCCACGGCGTCCCCGTCCTCGGCAACATCTTCCTGCCGCCCGTCGCCTACGGCGGACAGCTCCAGTGGACGCGCGACCTCGTCCAGAAGGACAGCGCGGGCCACTACCCGCTCGCCGCGCAACTCGTCGCGGTCGCGGACGCGTACGGCTTCGACGGCTGGTTCGTCAACGCCGAGACCAGCGGCGGGGACAGCGCGCTCGGCGCCGACATGCTCGGCTTCGTCAAGGAGCTGAAGGCGCTGAGCGCGGCGAAGGGGCTGCGCGTCACCTGGTACGACGCGATGACCGTGAACGGCACGGTCAGTTGGCAGGGCGCGCTCAACAGCCAGAACCAGGCCTTCTTCCAGGCCGCCGACTCCATGTTCGTCGACTTCCGCTGGTCGAAGAGCTCGCTTGTCTCCTCCGGGAAGCTGGCCCAGCAACTTCGCCGCAGCCGCTACGAGTTGTGGGCGGGTGTGGACGTGGAATCGGGCGGTACCAGCACCTCCGTGAACTGGGACGCGATCGTGCCGACCACCTCCGCACACGTCACCTCGATCGGCTTCTACCGGCCCGAGTGGACCCGTAACCACCTGCCCGCGAGCCGCACGCCCGGCGACTTCCACGCGGCGGACGACCTCTTCTGGACGGGCGCCTCCCTCGACCCGTCCAAGCCCAGCACCACGGCGAGCTGGCGCGCCCCGGCCGTGTCGGTCGCCGACCGCTCGACCGTCGACGCCCTGCCGTTCGCGACCGTCTTCAACACCGGGCACGGACTGAAGTGGTACGAGAACGGCGAGGCCACCTCGGACACCGGCTGGAACCACCTCGGTCTCCAGGACCGGCTGCCGTCGCGCCGCTGGGTCGTCCGCACCAGCGGCACGCGCCCCACGGTCGCCTTCGACTTCGCGGACGCCTGGCGCGGCGGAAGCAGCCTCCTGGTCTCCGGCGCCCTCGACGCGCCGGCCACCCTGGACCTGTACGCGACCCGGCTGCCGATCGGCCCCGAGACGGTCGTCGAGCTGACCCATCGGGTCGACGCGGGTGACGTGCGGGTCGAGCTGGGGGTCGCCACCGCCGAGCCGAGCGCCCCCGGGAAGGCACCCTCGTACACCTACTTCCCGGTGGCCACCGGCGACGGCTGGCAGACCACGACCGTGCCGCTGACCGGCCTGTCCGGCACCCTGCGCACCCTGTCCGTACGCCTCACGGGCAGCGGCGGCCAGGTGCGCTGGCGCCTCGGCGGACTCGCGGTACGGGACGCGGCCACCACCCCGGCCGCCCCCACCGGCCTGAGCATCACCGACGCCGACGGCGGCAACCTGCGCTTCTCCTGGACGGCCGCGCCCGGCCCCGTACGGCACTACGAGCTGTACCGGATCCTGCCCGGCGGCACCCGCCGCTTCCTCGGCGGCACCTGCTAGTCGGCGTACTACGCCGGCTCTCTCGCCGCCGAGCCGGGCGAGAGCGCCGCACGGTTCGAACTGCGCGCGGTCGGGGAGCTGTACAACGTCTCGACCGCCGCCACGACCACCCACTCCTGGTAACACCCGGCACCCCGCACCCTCACCCCACGGAGCACCTCATGCATGACGACCGCACCCTGGTCGAAGCCCGCCTCAAGCGCGTCCTCGACGAGCGCATCCGCCCCGCCGTGTACCCCGAGTCCGTGCCGCTTCAGGTGGCGGTGTGGCACGCGCCCGGCGAGCCCGTGCCGGTCGCCGAAGGGCTGGCCGCGCCGGTCGAACCGCTCGCGGTGGGCGCGCGCTGGGGTGCTCCGTGGGGCACCAGCTGGTTCCGGGTCACCGGGACCGTCCCGGAGTCCTGGGCCGGGAAGACGGTCGAGGCCCTGCTGGACCTCGGCTTCGACGAGAACATGCCCGGGTTCCAGTGCGAGGGCCTGGTCTACCGCCCCGACGGCACCCCGGTGAAGGGGCTCAACCCGCGCAACCAGTGGGTGCGGATCGGCTCCCCCGTCGAGGGCGGCGAGCAGGTGGAGCTGCGCATCGAGGCGGCGTCCAACCCGGTCATCCTGGACTACCACCCCTTCCTGCCCACCCAGCTCGGCGACAAGGAGACCGCGGGCAGCGAACCCCAGTACCGGCTGGAGCGCATGGACCTCGCCGTCTTCGACGAGACCGTGTGGCAGCTCGTCCTCGACCTGGAGGTGCTCGGCGAGCTGATGGCCGAGCTGCCGGTGGAGTCGGCGCGGCGCTGGGACATCCTGCGCGCGGTGGAGCGGGCCCTGGACGCGGTCGATCTCCAGGACGTGGGCGGGTCGGCGGAACGGGCCCGTGCGCACCTGACCGAAGTGCTGGCGGTGCCCGCCGCCCCCTCCGCCCACCGCATCAGCGCCGTCGGGCACGCGCACATCGACTCGGCGTGGCTGTGGCCGTTGCGCGAGACGGTGCGCAAGGTGGCCCGTACGACGTCCAACATGACCGCGCTCATCGAGGACGAGCCGGAGTTCGTCTTCGCCATGTCGCAGGCCCAGCAGTGGGCGTGGGTGAAGGAGCACCGGCCCGAGGTGTGGGCGCGGGTGAAGAAGGCGGTGGCCGAGGGCCGGTTCGTGCCGACGGGCGGCATGTGGGTGGAGTCGGACACCAACATGCCGGGCTCGGAGGCGATGGCCCGTCAGTTCGTGCACGGCAAGCGGTTCTTCCTCGACGAGTTCGGTATCGAGAACGACGAGGCATGGCTGCCCGACACGTTCGGGTTCGCCGCCGGGCTGCCGCAGATCATCAAGGCGGCGGGCGCCAAGTGGCTGCTCACCCAGAAGATCTCGTGGTCGCAGACCAACAAGTTCCCGCACCACACCTTCCTGTGGGAGGGCATCGACGGCACGCGGATCTTCACCCACTTCCCGCCCGTCGACACGTACAACTGCTCGATGAAGGGCAGTGAAATCGCCCACGCGGCACGCAACTTCAAGGACAAGGGGGTGGCCAGGCACTCGCTCGCGCCGACCGGTTGGGGCGACGGAGGTGGTGGCACGACGCGGGAGATGGTCGCCAAGGCGGCGCGCCTCAAGAACCTGGAGGGCTCCGCGACGGTGGTGTGGGAGACACCGGAGGAGTTCTTCAAGAAGGCGGAGGAGGAGTATCCCCACCCGCCCGTCTGGGTCGGCGAGCTGTACCTGGAACTGCACCGCGCCACGCTGACGAGCCAGGCGAAGACCAAGCAGGGCAACCGGCGCAGTGAACACCTGCTGCGGGAGGCGGAACTGTGGGCGGCCACGGCGGCCGTACGGGCCGGGTTCCCTTACCCGTACGAGGAGTTGGACCGCATCTGGAAGACGGTGCTGCTCCACCAGTTCCACGACATCCTGCCCGGCTCGTCGATCGCGTGGGTGCACCGGGAGGCCCGGGCGACGTACGAGCGGATCACCGGCGAGCTGAACGGCATCATCGAGGCGGCGCAGCGGGCGCTCGCAGGCGAGGGGACCGTGCCGCTGGTGTTCAACGCGGCGCCGCACGGCCGCGCCGGGATCGCGGCGGGCGGCGCGGGCATCCCGGCCGTCGCGGACGAGGTGTCGCTCACCGAACGCGCCGACGGCGGTTTCGTGCTGCACAACGGACGGCTGCGGGTGGAGATCGACGCCCGGGGACTGGTCGTCTCCGCGTACGACCTCGACGCCGACCGCGAGACGATCGCACCGGGACGCGCCGCGAACCTGCTCCAGCTCCACCCCGACTTCCCGAACATGTGGGACGCGTGGGACGTGGACGCGTTCTACCGGAACACGGTGACGGACCTGACGGACGCCGAGGAGGTCGTGCCCGGTGAGGACGGCGTGTCGGTGCGTGTCGTGCGGTCCTTCGGCGCGTCGCGCGTCACCCAGGTGCTGTCGCTGGCAGCGGGGGAGCGGCGGCTGGAGATCGACACGGAGGTCGACTGGCACGAGACGGAGAAGTTCCTGAAGCTGGCATTCCCGCTGGACGTGCACGCCGAACGCTATGCGTCCGAGACGCAGTTCGGGCACTTCCACCGGCCGACGCACACCAACACGTCCTGGGAGGCAGCCAAGTTCGAGGCGTGCAACCACCGTTTCCTGCACATGGAGGAGCCGGGCTGGGGAGTGGCGGTGGTGAACGACTCGACGTACGGCCACGACGTGACGCGTACGGTACGGGAGACGGATTCCGGGACGACCACCACGGTCCGCGCGTCGCTGCTGCGCGCCCCCCGCTTCCCCGACCCGGAGACCGACCAGGGCATCCACCGCTTCCGGCACGCGCTGGTGCCGGGAGCGACGATCGGGGACGCGGTGCGCGAGGGCTGGCGCATCAATGTGCCGGAGCGCCGGCTGGCCGGCGGCAGCGAGGTGGCGCCGCTGGTGACCGTGGCGGAGGACGCGGTCGTAGTGACAGCGGTGAAGCTCGCCGACGACGGCAGCGGTGACGTGGTCGTACGCTTCCACGAGTCCCGCGGCGGCCGTACGAAGGCCACGCTCACCGCGGGCTTCGAGGTCGCGGCCGTCGCGGCGACGGACCTGCTGGAGCGACCGCTGACGGACGCGCCCGCACCGCGACATGAGGGCGACCGAGTCACGCTGCGCCTGCGCCCGTTCGAACTGGTGACGCTGCGGCTGCGGCGCGCGTGACGCACGCGCGGGCCCAGCTCGTGCCCCCTACGGCGTGAGCTGGGCCCGCAGCCACTCCTCCACCTCGCCCACGTGTGCGGCGGCCGCCGCCCGTGCCGCCTCGGGATCGTGGGCGACCAGGGCGCGGTGGATCGCCGCGTGTTCGCGGCGGGTGCGGGCGAAGGCGCCCTCCTCCTGGTAGCCGCGCCAGACACGGGCGCGGAACGTGCGGGAGGAGAGGCCCTCCAGGATCGCCGCCATCGTCTCGTTGCCCGCGGCGGCCGCGATCTCGCGGTGGAAGGCGAGGTCGTGCGCGAGGATCTCCTCCGGGTCGTCCGTCGCGTTCATCGCCGTCAAGTGCTTCTCCACCTCGGCGAGCTGGTCGTCCGTGATGCGGGCCGCCGCGAGCGCGGTCGCCGTCGACTCCAGGATGCGGCGCACCTCCAGCAGCTCGACCAGGCGTGGTCCACGCGAGAGGTCGGCCACCACGCCGAAGGTCTCCAGAAGGTCCCCCGCCTGGAGTTGCGTGACGTAGATGCCCGAACCGTGCCGGGCCTCCAGCACCCCGAGGACGGTGAGTGCGCGGATCGCCTCCCGCATCGAGCTGCGGGAGATGCCGAGCTGCGCCGCCAGGTCGCGTTCCGTCGGCAGGCGCTGGCCAGGCTCCAGCCGGCCCTCGGTGATCATCCCCTTGATCTGCTCGATGGCGCGCTGCGTCACGGTGCCCTTGTTCGGGGCTGTCTCCTCCACGCCACTCCTCCACTCACCGGGTGCGTCGCAGTCTAATCACCAAGGTGGTCCGACCACTATGACCCGCGGACGGGAAAATGTGCCGTCGGAGGGTGTTCCAGCGGTGGAGTGGTCTGATAAGTATGCGGGCATCCGCTCGAACGCGCTCGACGAGGAGCTGTCAGATGCCCGGCAGAACACTGAGGAAGCGGAACAGGTTTCGGATCACCGGCGCGGCGGCCCTCGCCGTCGGCGCCTCGCTTGTGCTCGCCGCGTGCGGCAGCACCAAGGACACCGGCGCCTCCAGCGCCAAAGGCGGCGGCACCGGCCAGGTCGGGGTGATCCTGCCCCTGCTGACCTCGCCCTTCTGGCAGTCGTACAACGACTACGTGCCCAAGATGGCGAAGTCCGAAGGCGTCGACGCCCTCAAGACCGTCAACTCCAACAGTGACCCCTCACAGCAGATCACCGACATCAACAACGAGCTCAACCAGGGCGTGAAGGGTCTCGTCGTCGCGCCGCTCGACAGCGCCGCGATCCAGGCCGGGCTCGACCAGGCCGAACGCAAGGGCGTCCCGGTGGTCGCCGTCGACGTCGCGCCCGACAAGGGCAAGGTGGCGATGGTCGTCCGGGCCAACAACGTCGCCTACGGCGAGAAGGCCTGCGACTACCTCGGCGAGCACATCACCAGCGGCAAGGTCGTGCAGATCATGGGAGATCTCGCCTCCGTCAACGGCCGGGACCGCTCCGAGGCGTTCCGCTCCTGCGTCAAGAAGAAGTTCCCGAAGCTGAAGGTCCTGGAGATCCCCGCCAAATGGGAGTCCGACACCGCGGCCTCCAAGCTCGACACGCTCCTCAACGCCAACCCCGACATCAAGGGCATCTACATGCAGGCCGGCGGTGTCTACCTCGCGCCCACACTGCAGACCCTGAAGTCCAAGAGCATGCTCAAGACGGCGGGGCAGAGCGGCCACATCGTCATCGTCTCCAACGACGGCATCCCGCAGGAGTACGACGCCATCCGCAAGGGCGAGATCGACGCGACCGTCTCGCAGCCCGCCGACGCGTACGCCAAGTACGGCATGTACTACATCAAGGCGGCGATGCAGGGAAAGACGTTCAAGCCCGGCCCCACCGACCACGACTCCGAGATCGTCAAGCTGCCCAGCGGCATCCTGGAGGACCAGCTGCCCGCCCCGCTGGTCACCAAGGACAACGTCGACGACCCCAAGCTCTGGGGCAACACGGTCAAATGAGCACACCACTGGTCGAGGCGCGGGGCATCGTCAAACGGTACGGCCCCACCGTCGCCCTCCAAGACGGACAGCTCACCGTGCTCCCCGGCGAGTCCCACGCCCTCGTCGGCCGCAACGGCGCCGGCAAGTCCACCCTCGTCAACGTCCTCACCGGGCTCCAGGCCCCCGACGAGGGCACGATCCGCTTCGACGGCGAGCCCGCGCCCCCGCTCGCCGACCGCGACGCCTGGCGCCGCAAGGTCGCCTGCGTGTTCCAGACGCCGACCCTCGTTCCCGAGCTCACAGTCGCCGAGAACCTCTTCCTTGCCGAGATCCACGCTGCCAAATCAACCAGGCGCAGTCTCAGGTCGGGCCGGGGGTCCGGGGGTTGTCCCCCGGATGAACACAGCATCAACCGGCAGCCGATCGGCCGGGGCGGGTTCATCAGCTGGCGCAAGCTGAAAGCGGAGGCCGCAGAGGTCCTCGGCACCTGGGACGTGCACGTCGACCCGGACGCCCGTACCGCCGACCTCAAGGTCGAGGACCGCCAGATGGTGGAGATCGCCCGGGCGCTCGGCTTCGGCGCCCGCTTCATCGTCCTCGACGAGCCGACAGCCCAGCTCGACAACCGCGAGATCGAGCGGCTCTTCACCCGGATGCGGGCGCTCCAGGAATCCGGTGTCACCTTCCTGTTCATCTCGCACCACCTCCAGGAGGTCTACGAGGTCTGCCAGACCGTCACGGTCCTGCGCGACGCCCGCTGGATCACCACCGCCCCGGTCGCCGACCTTCCCCGCGCGGCCCTGGTGGAGGCCATGGCGGGGGAGGCCGTCGCCGAGTACACGGTGAACGCGCGGGACGCGGCGGCCGTCGAGGCGCCGGTCGCCCTCGAAGCGCACGGGCTCACCTCGGAGTCGTACGAGAACATCGGCCTCACCGTCCGCCACGGCGAGGTCGTCGGACTCGCCGGCTCCAGCGGCAGCGGCAAGGTCGAACTCGCCGAGTCGCTGGCCGGACTGCACACTCCGACCGGCGGCACGGCGCGGCTCGACGGCAAGCCGCTCCCCTTCGGCGACGTCCAGGCCGCGCTCAAGGCGGGCGTCGGCTGCGTCCCCCGCGACCGGCACGAGCAGGGCCTCGTCTCCGGCATGTCCATCGGCGACAACACCACGATGAGCGTCCTGAACCGCCTCGGCCGGTACGGGTTCATCGGCACCCAGCGCAAACGCGGCTTCGCCGCCGATCTGATCGAGCGTCTGGACATCCACGCCGAGGGCCCCGACCAGTCCGTCTCCGACCTCTCCGGAGGCAACGCGCAGAAGGTCGTCATGGCCCGGGCCCTGGCCTCCGCCCCGCGGCTGCTCGTCCTGATCAACCCCACCGCGGGTGTCGACGTGAAGTCCAAGGAGTCGCTGCTGGCCCGTATGGACAGCGCCCGTGAGGACGGCACCGCCGTACTCGTCGTCTCCGACGAACTCGACGACCTGCGGCGCTGCGACCGCGTCCTCGTCCTCTACCACGGCCGGATCGTCGCCGAGTACCCGGCGGGCTGGCACGACCACGAGCTGATCGCCTCCATCGAAGGAGTGGACCATGGCTGACACCAAGGCCCCGCCGCTCATGCCCGTCCCGGTCCCCGACGCCCGTTCGGCCAGGACCGTGCTGCTGCGCCGGGCCCGCGAACTGGCTCTGGTACCGGCCCTGTTGCTGCTGATGGTGCTGGGCGCGTTCGTCAACGACTCGTTCCTCACCGAGCGCAACATCATCTCGATCCTGGGCGCCTCCGCTGCCCTGGCGATGGTCGTTCTCGCCGAGTCGCTCGTCCTGATCACCGGCAAGTTCGATCTGTCCCTGGAGTCGGTGGTCGGTATCGCGCCGGCCGTGGGCGCCCTGCTCGTACTGCCCTCCGCCCAGTCCGGCTGGGGGACCGAACTGCCCGCCGCGCTCGCCCTGATCGCGGTCCTCGTCGTCGGCGCGGCGATCGGCGCCTTCAACGGCGTCCTCGTGGTGAAGTTCAAGCTGAACGCCTTCATCGTCACCCTCGCGATGCTGATCGTCCTGCGCGGTCTGCTGGTCGGCGCGACCAAGGGCAAGACGCTGTTCGGGATGCCCGACGCGTTCTTCACCCTGGCCACCACGACCTTCCTGCGGGTGCCGCTGTCCGTGTGGCTGGCGGCGTTCGCCTTCGCGGTCACCGGTCTCGTCCTGCGCTATCACCGCGTCGGCCGCGCCTTGTACGCGATCGGCGGCAACCCGGACGCGGCCCGGGCGGCGGGCATCCGCGTCGAACGCGTGATGCTCGGCGTGTTCGTCGTCGCGGGCTGCCTCGCCTCCGTGGGCGGGATCATGCAGACCGGGTACGTCGGTGCGATCAGCGCCAACCAGGGCCAGAACATGATCTTCACCGTGTTCGCGGCGGCGGTCATCGGCGGCATCAGCCTGGACGGCGGCAAGGGCACCATGTTCGGCGCCCTGACCGGTGTCCTGCTGCTGGGTGTCGTACAGAACCTGCTCACCCTCGCCCAGGTGCCGTCGTTCTGGATTCAGGCCATTTACGGCGGAATCATCCTGGTCGCCCTGATGATCGCACGGGTGACGACGGGCCGTGCCCAGGACTGACGCTCCTCGTTGTCGTACAGCGCCGTACGACGTACGACCTCATGTACGACCCGCACGACCTTTGTGCCCCGGACCGAGAGGCCTCCTGTGTCCCCAACTGCCGCCCGTATCACTGCGGTCGACACCTTCGACATCCGCTTCCCCACCTCGCGCGAGCTCGACGGCTCCGACGCGATGAACCCGGACCCCGATTACTCGGCCGCCTACCTCGTACTCCGTACGGACGCCGCCGACGGGCTGGAGGGGCACGGGTTCACCTTCACCATCGGGCGGGGCAACGAGGTACAGGCCGCCGCGATCGAGGCGCTGCGCGGACACGTGGTCGGCAGGAGCGTCGAGGAGGTGTGCGACGACCCGGGGCTGGTCTTCCACGACCTGATCGGCGACAGCCAACTGCGCTGGCTGGGGCCGGAGAAGGGCGTGATGCACATGGCGATCGGCGCGGTCGTCAACGCCGTGTGGGACCTGGCCGCCAAGCGCGCCGGGAAGCCGCTGTGGCGGCTGCTCGCCGAGGCCGACCCCGAGTGGCTGGTCCGCCAGATCGACTTCCGCTACATCACCGACGCGCTCAACCCCGATGAGGCCCTCGACCTGCTGCGGCGCGGCAGGGAAGGGGCGGAGGAGCGCACCTCCCGGCTGCTGGCCCAGGGCTTCCCCGCCTACACCACCTCGGTCGGCTGGCTCGGCTACAGCGACGAGAAGCTCACCCGGCTGGCCGCACAGGCCGTCGCCGACGGCTTCCGGCAGATCAAGCTGAAGGTCGGCGCGGACCTCGACGACGACGTGCGCCGCTGCCGGGTCGCCCGCGCCGTCGTCGGCCCGGACATCCGCATCGCCATCGACGCCAACCAGCGCTGGAACGTCGACGAGGCGATCACCTGGACGAAGGCGCTCGCCGAGTTCGAGCCGTACTGGATCGAGGAGCCGACCAGCCCGGACGACATCCTCGGCCATGCGGCGATCCGCAGGGCCGTCGCCCCGGTCAAGGTCGCCACCGGCGAACACGTACAGAACCGGATCGTGTTCAAACAGCTCCTCCAGGCCGGCGCCATCGACATCCTCCAGATCGACGCGGCCCGCGTGGGCGGCGTCAACGAGAACCTCGCGATCCTGCTGCTGGCCGCCAAGTACGGCGTGCCGGTCTGCCCGCACGCGGGCGGGGTCGGGCTGTGCGAACTCGTCCAGCACCTGTCGATGTTCGACTTCGTCGCGCTCTCGGGCACGACCGACGACCGGGTCATCGAATACGTCCACCACCTGCATGAGCACTTCCTCGAACCGGTGGCGATCCGGGAGGGCCACTACACGGCACCCACCGCACCGGGCTTCTCGGCCGCCATGCGGCCCGAGTCCATCGCGCGATACACGTTCCCCGGCGGCACCTTCTGGGCCGCCGACCTCGACCGCAAGAAGGGGAAGGCGGCATGAGCGACTTCGAGGGCCTCAGGGCCCTGGTGACCGGCGGCGCCTCCGGCATCGGACGGGCCACCGCGGAACTGCTGGCGGAGCGCGGCGCCCAGGTGGCCGTCCTGGACCTCGACCCGTCGTCGGTGGAGAAGCCGCTGCTCGCCTATCGGGCCGACGTGACCGACGACGCGTCCGTACGCACGGCCGTGGCCGCCGCCGTCACCGACCTCGGCGGCCTGGACGTACTGGTCAACAACGCGGGCATCGGAGCCCAGGGCACGGTGGAGGACAACGAGGACGAGGAGTGGCGGCGGGTGCTCGACGTCAACGTCCTGGGCGTGGTCCGTACGGCCCGTGCGGCGCTGCCCCATCTGCGCGTGTCGGCGCACGCGGCGATCGTGAACACGTGCTCGATCGCCGCCACGGCCGGGCTGCCACGGAGGGCGCTCTACAGCGCCAGCAAGGGCGCCGTCCTCTCCCTGACCCTCGCCATGGCCGCCGACCATGTCCGCGAAGGCATCCGCGTCAACTGCGTCAACCCCGGCACGGCCGACACCCCTTGGATCGGGCGCCTCCTCGACGCGGTCGACGACCCCGTAGCCGAACGTGCCGCCCTTGAGGCCCGCCAGCCCACCGGGCGCCTGGTCACGCCCGCCGAAGTCGCCGGAGCCATCGCCTACTTGGCGAGCCCCCTGTCCGGCGCGACCACCGGGACCGCCCTCGCCGTGGACGGCGGGGTGCAGGGCCTCAGGCTGCGACCGGTGGGCCAGTGAGCGCCCTCGGCAGGAGCGGCGTCCAGGTCGGCGAGCTGGCCTTCGGCGCCGCCGGCATCGGCAACCTCTACACCGAGGTGAGCGAGGAGCAGGCGTACGAGGCGGTGCAGGCCGCCTGGGGGAGCGGGATCCGCTCCTTCGACACGGCCCCGCACTACGGCCTCGGCCTCTCCGAACGCCGCCTCGGCGCGGCCCTGCGCGAGCACCCCCGCACCGCGTACACGGTCTCCACCAAGGTGGGCCGCCTGCTGGAGCCCACAGACCCCGACGGCGCTGCCGGTGACGACCTGGCGAACGGCTTCGCCGTACCCGCCACCCACCGCCGTGTCTGGGACTTCAGCGCGGCCGGCGTACGGCGCAGCCTGGAGGCAAGCCTCGAACGGCTGGGCCTCGACCGCGTCGACGTCGTCTACCTCCACGACCCGGACGACCACGCCGAGCAGGCCTTCCGTGAGGGCTACCCGGCCCTGGAGAAGCTGCGCTCCGAGGGTCTGGTGGGCGCGATCGGGGCGGGCATGAACCAGGCCGAGATGCTCACCCGGTTCGTCCGCGAGACGGATGTCGACGTGGTGCTGTGCGCGGGCCGGTACACCCTGCTCGACCAGCACGCCCTGACCGAACTGCTGCCGGCCGCCGTCGAGCGCGGCGTGTCGGTCGTCATCGGCGGCGCCTTCAACTCCGGTCTGCTGGCCGACCCACGGCCGGGCGCGACATTCAACTACGGGACAGCGCCGCAGGAGTTGCTCGACCGCGCGCTGCGGCTCAAGGAGACCGCGGAACGGCACGGCACCACGCTTCGGGCGGCGGCACTGGCGTTCTGCTCCGCCCATCCGGCCGTGGCGAGCGTGCTCGTGGGCGCGCGCTCGGCGGCCGAAGTGCTCGACTGCGCCGGGCAGTTCGCGACGACCGTACCGACCGCGTTCTGGCAGGAACTGCGGAACGCGGCCCTGCTTCCACCCGACGCCCCCGTCCCGGCCGAGGAGCCGTCATGAGAGTCGCCCTGCACACCAAGGTCCGCGCCGACCGCGTCGAGGAGTACGAGGCCGCCCACCGAGAGGTGCCCAAGGAGCTGACCGAGGCGATCCGGGCCGCCGGAACCGCGTCCTGGACGATCTGGCGCAGTGGTTCGGACCTCTTCCACGTGCTGGAGTGCGAGGACTACCCGCGCCTGCTGGCCGAGCTGGAGAAACTGCCGGTCAATGTGGCCTGGCAGGCCCGTATGGCGGACCTGCTCGACGTCGTGCACGACTACTCGTCCGAGGGCGCGGACGCGGGTCTGCCCGTGGTGTGGGAGCTGCCGTGACCGTTGACGCCCACCACCACGTGTGGGACCTCACCGTCCGCGACCAGGACTGGATCACCGGCCCCGAACTCCGGCCCATCCGCCGGAACTTCACTCTCGTGGACTTGGAGGGTGAGGCGCGTGCGGTCGGCGTCGACCGGACGGTGCTCGTACAGACGATCACGGTGGCCGAGGAAACCCCGGAGTTCCTGGCGCTCGCGGAGGAGAACGACATCGTCGCGGGGGTCGTCGGCTGGACCGATCTGACGAGCCCGGACGTGGCGGACGCGCTGGCCCGGCTGCGTGAGCTGCCGGGCGGCTCTTACCTGCGCGGCATCCGCCACCAGGTGCAGGGCGAACCGGACCCGGAGTGGCTGCTGCGCCCCGACGTACGCCGTGGCCTGGCCGCCGTGGGCGAGGCCGGCCTCGTCTACGACCTGCTGGTCCTGCCGCACCAGCTCCCCGCGTCCGTCAAGGCGGCCGCGTCCTTGCCCGAACTCACCTTCGTCCTTGATCACTTGGGTAAGCCGCCGATCGCCTCCGGCACGCTCGAACCCTGGGCGTCGCAGGTCCGGGCGCTCGCCGCCCTGCCCAACACGGTCTGCAAGCTGTCGGGCATGGTGACCGAGGCGGACTGGGAGAACTGGCGGGTCGCCGACCTGCGGCCGTACGCGGACACCGTCCTGGAGGCCTTTGGTCCGGACCGGCTGATGTTCGGCTCCGACTGGCCCGTGTGCACGCTGGCCTCCACCTACGCCGAGGTGCGGGACGTGGCGCACGCGCTGACCCCGGACCTTGGCGATCACGAACGCGCACAGATCCTGGAGGGCACCGCCGCACGTGTCTACCGCCTCTGAGTCACCGGAGTGGCCAGTCGCGTCGGCGGCATGAATTCCCGTACATATGTGCGTTCCCACCACGCCCCCGTCTCCCGCAGCTCGCGCCACGTCGTGAACCGGTAGTGATACAGGTCGGCCCGTACGTAGCGGGGCGGCGCGTCCGGAGGGAACGGGGAGCGGCGCAGGAGTCGCAGCGTGTCGCGGTCGTTCTCCAGGAGGCGTTCGACCAGGCCGCCGAACCAGGAGGCCGCGTACGCGGGGGAGAGCCCCGCGAACCACATCAGCCAGTCGAGCCGCAGATGGTACGGGGCGAACTGGCGCGGCCGGCGACGTGGATCACCCGGTTTGCCCTTGAACTCGTACTCCCGCCAGTCGGAGTCCTCCCGCGGTACGTCGTCCGCCGTGCCCTCGATCACGACCTCGTACCTCGCGCGACTGATACTGCCGAACGCGCCGTACGTGTTGACCAGGTGCAGCGGGTCGAAGGAGCGGTTCATGACCTGGCGGCGGGAGACCATGTTGCGTACGGGCTGGTAGCTGAGGGCGACCAGACCCGCACCGACGGCCAGGACCACGACCTCGTACCACAGCGGCGGCCCCGGCACCTTCGCAGCCGTGGTGGGGAACTCGACCGCCGACAGGGCCAGCACGATCGTGATCCAGTTCAGCCAGGAGAAGTTGCCGGACAGGACCAGCCACAGCTGGGTCGCGATCATCAGGGACGCGGCGGCCGTCGCGATCGGCTGGGGCGTGAACAGCAGGACGGGCACGACCAGTTGCGTGAAGTGGTTGGCCGCCACCTCCACCCGGTGCAGTGGCGCCGGCAAATGGTGGAAGAACCAGCTCAGCGGGCCCGGCATCGGCTGCGTCTCGTGGTGGTAGTACAGACACGTCAACTGCCGCCAGCAGGCGTCCCCGCGCATCTTGATCAGCCCGGCGCCGAACTCGACGCGGAACAGGATCCAGCGCAGCAGGAACAGCACGACGATCGGCGGAGCGACCTCGTCGTTGCCCAGGAAGACGGCCAGGAAGCCGACTTCCAGCAGCAGCGACTCCCAGCCGAACGAGTACCAGGTCTGGCCGACGTTGACGATCGACAGATACAGGGCCCATGGGATCAGCCAGAGCACCATCCCCGCCCACAGCGGCACATGGGAGTCGACGCCGGCGATCAGCGCCACCGACACCACGCACCCCGCCCACGACCAGGCGGCGAAGAAGCGGTCCGAGTAGTGGAAGTGGAAGACGCTGGGCGCCTGCTTGAAGGACACCCGGGACACGTAACGCGGCACCGGCAGCATTCCGCGCTCCCCGAGCAACGCACGGAACTGCAGTGCCGCGGTCAGGAAGGCGACCAGATACACGACGGCCAGAGCCCGCTGGAAGACCAGCCGGCTCAGCCAGTAGTCCGGTGCGACGAACCAGTCCACGGCGACCGCTCCTCTCCCTCCAGTGTGACGCCCCGCCCCGTATCGGGCCGATCGGCGCCGATCGGGCCGTGACTGCGGGTATACCGTTCCTCCGCTTGCGTAACCCAAGTGACAGGCGCAGACAATAGTGACGAATTGCCCGGTATGAAGCGGGAGAATCTGGTGAAGACGCCCATCAGGGCGCTGAATGCGCCTCTCAGGACCCTTGTCGCGGCCTGCGCCCTCTCGGTGGCGGCCCTGCTCTGCGCCGGCTGCGCCGACGGGAACATCCTGGCATCCGGCACCCGGACGGGGGGCGAGATCTTCCTCCAGCCCGCCGCGGCCCAAGGCCCCGACCCCTTCACCGCCTCGACGGTCGTCTCCGCCGTGGCTTCGGGATCCGTCACCCGAACACCGCAGGCGGGGGCGGACCGGAGCACCTCGGTGGCCCGCTCGTTCTCCGGCGCCACCCCGGGCCTCTACGGCGGCACGCAATCCGTCGGCAGCTGCGACGTCGAACGGCAGACAGCCTTCCTCACCGCCGACCGGGCCAGGGGCCGCGCCTTCGCCCAGGCGTCCGGCATCGGCCAGGCGTCCATACCCGCGTTCCTGCACGGCCTGACCTCGGTCGTCCTGCGCGCCGACACCCGGGTCACCAACCACGGCTTCCGCGACGGACGGGCCACTGGCTACCAGTCCGTGCTGGAGGCCGGTACCGCCGTCCTCGTCGATGGCCGCGGCGTGCCTCGCGTCCGCTGCGCCTGCGGCAACCCGATCGACGCGCCCGCCGCCGTCAAGGGTGCCCACGCCACCAGCGGCCGCTCCTGGACCGGGTATCGGCCTGCCCAGGTGATCACGGTGATCCCGGCGCCGCAGACCGTCACCCACATCACGATCATCAGCATCGAGCACAGGAACACGTGGATCGAGCGCCGGATCGGTGACGACGGGCACCGGGACGTCGTCGTACGACCGCAGCCGGCCGCCGTCGGACCGCCGAAGGACACCGGCACGGACGGCCCGCGACTGGAGCCGTCCGACAGGCTCGCGCACGAGTTGTCGTCCTCCGCGAGCGGGGATGGCGCGTCACCGGCCGAGACATGGCCGTCCCTGACCGTGGGTGGCGCGTCACCGGGCGAGACCCGGCCGTCCCTGACCGGGGGCGGCGCGTCGCCGCAGCAGAACGGCCTGTCGCCGCAGAACTCCGCGGACGACTGCGCGACGCCCACGCCGACCGTGAGCCCGACCGTCACGCCGGGTATGCCGGACGTTCCGTCGGACGGGTCCTCGGCGCCGGGAGGAACCTCGGCCCAGGGCGCAGACCCACGCTCCGACTGCGCCACCGCCACAGCCACCGCCACCTCCCCCGCCACACGCATGGCGCCGCCGACGACCTCGTCCGGGACGAGCGTGCCGTCCTCGGCGGCCGTCCCGCCCCCGGCGGCGCCCACGGGCCCGACCGACCAGACCAACCCGACCGACCCGATCGACCCTTCCGCCACCGCGGAGCCCGCGATCCCGTTCGGTTCGCCGGGCGACGACATCGGCCCGTCATCCGTGCCCGAGGTCCCCGACGTCCCCGACGGCGGCGGTCTCATCCCCGACGACACGAGCACCGCGGACGTCCTCTTCGACAGCCCGGCCGGCGTCTTCAACGGCTGAGCCGTCGTGGCCGCCCCGGCGTCCCCACCCTCTTCGCCCAGAAGGGGGGCGCCCTCACCGTCTTCGCCCAGAAGTTGCAGAAGCCAAGCCCGCCGCCCGCAAGGCCTCCCCGGCGAATCCGGCCGAGCCCTCCCCGGCGCAGGCCGCACATCCGGCTGCCCCGCGCCCGCCGGCGCCCAAGCCCCCGGTGGCCGAGCGGCCCGCGGTGGCCCCGACCTCGGGTCCGGCCCCCTCGGGTGCGGCCCCGACCCCGGGCCCGTCGCTGAAGTCGAAGATTCGGGCAAACCCTGGCAAGGTGGGCCCATGGCTGATCGGGGAGGGAGCCCCCTGTCACTCCCGCAGGCCTGGCCCGCCCACCCGGATCCGATCCTGGCGCTCAACCGCATGGGCAGCTTCGACTGGGACCTGGACACCGGGCTGTTCCACATGGACGCCCAGGCCCACGAGATCTTCGACCTGCGCCCCGGCGAATACGACGGCCACCCCGAGTCCCTGGCGACCCGGGTCCCGCCGACCGAGGCCCGGCGCCTGGACGCCCTGGTCGCCCAGGCCATCAAGGACGGCAGCGAGAACTACGGCGCCTACTTCCGCATCCGCCGCCGCGACGGCGCCCCGCGCTGGACCCACACCCAGGGCTACATCCGGCGCGACGGGACGGGCCGGCCGCGCCGGATCATCGGGATCGTCCGCGACGCGACCGAGGAACTGCGCGACAGCCAGGCCCGCGTCGACCTGACGGCGCAGGACGAGGCGCTGCGCCAGCAGACGAACGTCGTCCAGACCACCACCGCCGCGCTGGCCCACGCCCGCACGGTCCAGGACGTCATCGACGTCCTCAAGGACAGTCACGGCCTCACCCACCTCGGCGCGGCCAGCCTGGTCGTGGGACTGGTGGAGGCCGGCCGTATACGGCTGGTGGCCGAGGGACCGGAGGGCAGCTCCGTGCCCGGCACCATGGTCACGCGCATCGACGAGCCGTACCCGATGAGCGAGGTCGTACGGACCCTCACCCCGCGGTTCATCGAGTCACCCGAGGAGTTCGCCGAGCAGTATCCGATCCTGTGGCCGCACCTCACGGACCTGCGGATCACCTCGGCCGCCTACCTGCCGCTGATCGTGCAGGCCCGCCCCATCGGTGCCATGGGCCTGCTCTACGACGACCGGCGCGGCTTCACCCCGGAGGAGCAGAACCTCCTCGTCGCGCTCGGCAGCAGCATCGCGCAGAGCCTGCAACGCGCCATGTTCTACGAGCAGGAGAAGGATCTCGCCGAGGGGCTCCAGCAGGCGATGCTGCCGCGCTCCATCCCCAGCGTGCCCGGTGCCGACATCGCCGTCCGTTACCGTGCCGGTGGTGCCGGAGGCTCCCTCGGCCGGGACATCGGCGGGGACTGGTACGACCTGATCCCGCTGCCCGGCGGCCGTGTCGGCGCCGTCATCGGTGACGTCCAGGGCCACGACACGCACGCTGCCGCCGTCATGGGCCAGCTGCGGATCGTCCTGCGCGCGTACGCCGCCGAGGGGCACACGCCGGCCACGGTGATGGCCCGCGCCTCGGTCTTCCTCGACGAACTCGACACCGAACGCTTCGCGACCTGCCTGTACGCGGAGGCCGACCTGTCCACCGGAGTGGTGCAGCTGGTCCGTGCGGGCCATATCGATCCACTGCTACGGCTGGCCGACGGGGACTGCCGGCGCCTGCCCGTCGAGGGCGGACTGCCGCTCGGGCTGTCCGCCGAGTTCGGCCGGCTCGAATACCCGGTCACCATCGCAGAACTACACCCCGGCCAGGCCCTGCTGCTGTGCACCGACGGACTGATCGAACAGCCCGGCGCCGACCTCGACGAGGGCGTACAGGCTCTGCGGGAGCTGATCCGCAAGGGCCCCGAGGACGTGCACGACCTCGCGAACCGGCTCATCGACGTGGCCGAGGAACGGGGCGGCGACGACGATGTGGCCCTGCTCGTCCTGCGGCGCCGGGGCCGGTCCCAGCGGTCCGGTGGCCGGCTCCAGCAGCACGTGGGGCCCGGCGACCCGCAGGCCCTCAGGGCGGCCCGCCGCACGATCCGCGCCGCCGTCCGCGCGTGGGGCGCCGGCGAGCGCTCCGACGAGATCGAACTGGTCGCCGACGAGCTGATCACCAACGTCCTCCTGCACACCGAGGGCTCCGCGATCGTCACCCTCCGGATCCTCCACGGCCACGACCGCAGGCTCCGCGTGGAGGTCGAGGACTCCTCCAGCGCCCTGCCCCGCATGCGCGAGGCCGGCGACTCGGGCGTCTCGGGCCGCGGCCTGCTGCTCGTCGACCGGCTCACGGACGTGTGGGGCGTGGAGGCGCGCGGTGGAGGCAAGGCCGTTTGGTGCGAGTTCATGGTCAGGCGTCGCGACTGACATGATCCGCGGTCCGCGGTCGGCGATGCCGGGTCGGCATGCCCGGTCCGCGATGCCGGGTCGGTGATGCCGGGTCTGCGGGCCCGGGGCGGCGATGTGCGGTCGGCGGTTCCGGGTCGGGGATGCCGGGTTCGGCGATGTGCGGCCGGTGATGCTCAGTCGGGGATGCGCGCTCCGCGGTTCCGGGTCGGCATGCCCGCTGCGCGATGCCGGGTCTGCGGTCCCGGGTCGCGATGCCGGTCTGCCCGGGGTCGTGATGCCCGGTCGGGGATGCGCGGTCTGCGGTCTCCGGCCGGCGATGCGAGCTCCGCGGCCCCAGGCCGGGGATGTTCGGTCTGCGGTGCCCGGTCGGGGATGTGCGGTTCGCGGTGCCGGGTCGGGGATGCTGCCGGGCCTGTGGTCCCGGGTCGGGGATGTTCGGTCTGCGGTCCCGGGTCGGCGAAGTGCCCGGTTGTTGGTCCTGGGTCTGCGGTCCCGGGTGCGCGATGCCCGGTCCCGGTCCCTGGTCCCAGTCCCGGTCCGATCCCCGAGTCCGGGTCGCGCTGTCGGTGGTGGGTGGCACTCTGGACACATGCCGGAACTGCCCGAGGTGGAAGCGCTCAAGGACTTCCTCACCGATCATCTCGTCGGCCGCGAGGTCGTTCGGGTGCTGCCCGTCGCGATCAGCGTCCTGAAGACGTACGACCCTCCGGTCACCGCCTTCGAGGGCCGCGCGGTCACGGCCGTGCGCCGGTACGGCAAGTTCCTCGACCTGGAGGCCGACGGACTGCACTTCGTCACGCATCTGGCCCGCGCGGGCTGGCTCCAGTGGAAGGACCGCCTCCCCGACGGCGCACCCCGCCCCGGCAAGGGCCCGCTCGCCCTGCGGGTCGCACTGGAGACGGGGGAGGGCTTCGACCTGACGGAGGCGGGCACACAAAAGCGGCTCGCGGTGTATGTCGTACGGGATCCGCGGGAAGTCCCGGGCGTGGCCCGCCTGGGCCCGGATCCGCTGGCCGCGGACTTCGACGAGCAGCGCTTCGCGACGCTCCTGGAGGGCGAGCGCCGGCAGATCAAGGGCGCGTTGCGCGACCAGAGCCTGATCGCGGGCGTGGGCAACGCCTACAGCGACGAGATCCTGCACGCGGCCGGGATGTCCCCGTTCAAGCTGGCGTCGTCGTTGTCGCCACAGGAGACGCACCGCCTGTACGAGGCGCTGCGCACCACGCTCATGGAGGCGGTGGAGCGCTCGCGCGGCCTGGCCGCCGGTCGTCTGAAGGCGGAGAAGAAGAGCGGGCTCAGGGTCCACGGCCGCGCCGGGGAGCCCTGCCCGGTGTGCGGCGACACGATCCGCGAGGTGTCCTTCAGCGACTCCTCGCTGCAGTACTGCCCGACGTGCCAGACGGGCGGCAAGCCGTTGGCGGATCGCAGGATGTCACGACTGCTCAAGTAGGCGCACGCCCCGGCCGAAGCCCCTCAGTTCAGAAGCCCCTCAGTTCAGAAGCCGCTCAGTTCAGAAGCCGCTCAGTTCAGGAGCACCGTCAGCACCGCGAACCAGGCGACCTCGACGGCGAGGGCGCCGAGCGACCACGGCCACTCACGGCGCCGATAGCCCCTGATCGCGCCCACCGCGGCCCCCGCCATCAGCAGCGCACCGGCGACGCCGAGGAAGACGCCTCCGCCCACGAACAACAGGGCCAGGGAGCCGAGACCGAACATCGCCGCGAACAGCAGCGAGAGTCCCAGGACGTTGCGCCTGATCCGCTGCCATACCTCGGCGCGGGGCTCCTGCCCGTATGCCCCGGACAACGGGGACCGGTTGAGTTCCCCTTGAAGGTCATCGTTATTGCGGTTCGGCATGTGGGGTAACGTACCGCAGGGCCAGGGCCGAATACGGGGGTGCATGCATGGGATTCGACGTTCACGCGGACGATCTCGACAGCTATGCCACGCAAGTCGGAAGAGCCGCCGAGGACTTCCAGCACGCCGGCCGTTACGCCCTGCAGCACGGCGATGTGGCGGTGTCCAACGAGGGCCTGTTCGGCCTGATCGCGGGCGCGCACGGCGGTGTCCTGGAACGCGTGAGCGCGGCGCTTACCAAGGCGGAGTCCGTGCTGAGGGCAGCCCAGACGGAACTGGTCAAAAGCGCCCAGTACTACCGCGAGACCGACCACGGCAACGCGGCCACGCTCGATGCCACCTACCCCACCAGTAAGCGCTGATCGCCGCTCACATGCCTGGAGGATGCTGAGTGTCCGGGTTCTCTGACACCGCGGAGCCGTCGAGCCGTCTGACGCCGCCCAAGACGCCCGAGGAGTTCTCCCAGGGCGCGCTGCTCGATATCTTCAATGACGCCAGCGATCTGGTGAGCCCCACATATTGGATCACCGAGGCGTACAACGCGGTCTTCGGGTTCAATCCGCTCGACGAGGTGATCCAGTGGTTCGCGGGTGACTGGGAGTCCTTCGCCAAATGTGCAGAAGTGTGGGAGAACATCGGCAAGGCCTGTGACGACATCGCGAAGAATCTCAACTCCGGTAATTCGGCGCTGGATTCGACGTGGAACGGCAACGCCGCCGACGCGGCCTATGTGTACTTCGACGAACTGGCCAAGAAGCTGAACCAGAGCGGCCAGACCTTCGAATCCCTCGCCGACACCTACAAGTACCTCGCGCACGCCGCGTACGCGGCCGCGGAGGGCATCAAGGGCTACCTCGGCGGAATCATCGACGGCCTGATCATCGTCGGCATCGAGATGGCCGCCGGGACCCTGCTGTCGTGGACCGGCGCGGGCGCCCTGGTCGGCTACGGCCTCGCCGCCCTCGAGATCACCCGGATCCTCAAGATGTGGGGCGACGCCACCCAGATGTTCGGCAACGCCCAGGCCATCGTCAACGGCGGAGTGGGCACGCTCGAAGGCCTCGGGGCGGCCATCTACGGCCACCTCCAGAACTTCCCGGCGGTCGGCGCCACCTATGACAATCCGGCCGTCGCTTAGAGGGCGGGCGAGAGGAAGCGCGAACCATGGCTGACGAGGAACGTCAGATCGGCGATGCCGACCTGATGGACATCACGCACGACGAGGTCCGGGCCAGGGCCCTGCGCAAGTCGCTGCAGCGGCTGGCGGACAGCCAGTCGGGCAACGGAGCCCTGCAGGAGATGGCCCGGGAGGTCCTCTCCGGCCGCATCGGTCTCCGTGAGGCACTGCGCGTCGGGGCGTACTCCGAGGCGCTCGGCGAGCGCCTCGCCCAGGCGCGTCAGGAGTACGAACAGCAGTCCCCAGAGGAACGGGAGCAGCAGCGCGCCGAAGCCTTGAACTATCTCAAGGCGCAGCACGAGGAGATCGAACAGGAGCGGCAGGAACAGGCTGCCCGCCCGGGCGCGAAACCCCGTGGCCACGGCGGCCGGTAGCGCTCCGGCTTCCCGCCGATGAAGCAGGAACCCGAGGGAGCGCCGCGGAGCGGTGCAGACCGCAATCGCCTGCGTTTACGCAGGTGAGGACATCAAGCCCGGTACGAGCGCGACCACCTCGGCCGGGTCGTCCTCGCGCTCATGAGTCGCTGACGCCGGTCACCGGGACTTCAGCGTGACCAGGTGCTGCCCGTCCTTGGTGCGTACCTCGTAGTGGTCGATGTCCTGGGACGGCAGCGCAGCGCCCCCCTGCATGGTGGTCGCCTCGCCGTCGTCCGCGGGCACCATCCAGCTCGTCACCGTCTGCTCCGAGCCGTCCTTGCCGACCGCCACGAGCAGGCAGGAGTGCGGGCCGGACTTGTCCTTGACCGTCACGTCGATCTGGCTGCCCCAGACCCGGTCCTCGGCGGTGACCTCGGCCCATACGCCCGTCTTCGGGTCGGTCGCGGTCATCGCCGTCGAAGCCGGGGACGAGGCGTGTTCGGAGACCATCGCGATCGTCGAGCCGCCGACCGCGAACACCACGGCGGCCGCGACGGCGTACAGCCAGCGCCTGCGCCTGCTGCGGTGCTTGGTCGACACCTCGTCGAGCAGCCGCTCCAGCAGCCGCGGCCCGGGTGCCGCGAGGGGGTGCACGGACCGCGGGGTCGCCCTGCGGTACAGCATCAGCTGCCGTGCGGCGGGGCGGAACTCCGTCACGTGTGCCGTGCAACTCGGGCACTCCATGAGGTGGTCCTCGAAGTGGAAGGCTTCCGCCTCGTCCAGGACGCCGAGCGCGTAGGCGCCGACATCGCGATGGCGTTCAAGGGACCTCATACCAAATCCTCATGCCGGTGAACGGGGTGGGGGTGGTGCTGCTGTTGTCCACCGGTACGGACCAGGCGGCCGAATCACTCAAGGGCGTTACCGAATCGCGGCCAAGACATTCGGAGCCGACGGCTGTGCGGATTGGTCCGGGTTCAAAAAAGATGGATGGCGAGGTGTCCCAGGGGCAGTCCCAGCTGCCAGGCGGGCGTCCAGACCTTGGGGCCGTCGTCCTCGCCGACCACCGCCCCGCCGCCGGGCACCGCGTCCAGGTCAGGGGCGAGCAACTCGGTCTCCTCCAGCCAGCGCCAGGCCGCCGCGGCCAGCTCCAGATCCGGCGCCGGGCCGTCCGACTCGGCCGCCTCGGCGGTCAGCTCGGCCATCCGCTCGCCCACCCAGTCCTGCCACGGCTGGTCGTACGCCGTCAGCGAAAGCCAGGTCTCCAGCTGCGAGACGACCCGGATGCCGGAGAGCTCGCCAGTGGTGTCGGACAGGAAGATGGTCAGTGCCAGGGCGTCGCGCCCGGCGCGGAACTCGAATGACGTCGGCGGCATGAGATCGCCGGTGCGCAGCAGTTCGTCCGCGATGTACTCGGCGTACAGCCACGCCATGGGGACGGCCAGTTCACCGCCGCCGGTGCCGTCCGTGCTCTCTTGGCCTCTGTGCAGCATCCCTTCCTGCCTTCCTCCGGTGCGTGCGCGTCGCCCGAACCCGGGCCCCAGCCCGGAACACGGATGAGGCAAGCTGATTGCTCAACCATGGTCCGCAGCAAGGCGCTTTACGGAGGTTTGACTCAGCCTTCGGTTTCACCGCAGGTCGGCCGCGTATCCCGGAAGAACCCGGCGCAGGGCGCGCAGCGCGTAGTACGCGCGGGACTTCACCGTACCGGGCGGAATGCCCAGGACCTCGGCGGCCTCCGCCACACTGGCCCCACGGAAGTACACCTGCACCAGCACTTCCCGGTGCTCGGGAGTGAGTGTCTTCACAGCCTCGCGTACATCGAGCATGGCGGCGGACCGCTCCGCGTGATCGGCGATCACCCGCGCGTTCTCCAGTACGGCGTCCCCGACCTCGGCGGGACGCGCCTGGCGGGCCCGCCGCGCGTCGATGGCGAGCCGCCGGCCGACGGTGAGCAGCCAGGGGCGCACGGAGGTGAAATCATGCGCGCGGAGCGCTTCGGGGTGTTGCCAGGCGCGTACGAACGTCTCCTGCAACAGATCCTCGGCGCGCTGGCGGTCGCCGTCGCTGAGCCTGAGCAGCAGCGCGAAGAGGGGGCGGCCGTGCTCGCGCTGCAGCTCGGCCAGCTCGTGCTCGGCGGTCGTCCCGGTGGAGGGGGTGGTGGTTCCGGCCGTCATGGGCGTATGGCAACGCGGCTCGCTCCGCCGGGACAGTGCGGGAACCGGCCTGTGCGGTGGGCGGTCGCTCTTCGTCGGTGAACGGTGCGGTGAGCGGTCGACCGGGCCGTGAGGCGGGCACGGTCGGCCAGGGAGGCAACCGGGATCAGGTGCCCCGCGGACTCCCGGCGGTGAAGAGTGGCGCAGCGGTGAGCATGAAAGAAGAGCGCATGCAGCGCCCCCCGTCATGGCAGGCAACGCCCCCGATTACGGTACGACCGTCACCGGCCAGCGCCCCGCCTTCACCAGCCGGATCGCCACCGAGCCGATGATCCGGTGCCCGGCCTGCTCGGAGGCGCCCACCACGACCGCGTCCGCCTTCAGCTCGTCGGCCGCCTTGACCAGGCCGTTGTAGGGGTCGCCGCGGAAGGTGTGGAACTCCCAGCGCACGTCGAATATGTCCTTGACCCGCTCGGTGGCCTCGCGGATGTATGCGACCAGGTCCTCCGCGATCTCGTCGGTCGTCTCGGCCACCGGCGCCCCGAGTACCGCCCCCGCCGCCATGACCGGCTGCACGTAGACGACCGCGAGCAGCGCGCGCTGCCGCCTGGCCAGGCCGGCCGCGTAGGCCGCCGCACGGAGTGAGGAGTCGGAGCCGTCCACGCCGACGACGATGACCTTGGGCCCGTCCGTGCCCCGCTCGAACTGGTGCGAGTGCTGTTCCGTCACGGTTGCGAGGCTATCGGAATCCACAGGTCCGGAAGCCGTGCGGGCCCCGGCGGATGCGTGCGGGGCGACCGCTCGGCGGTTCTGAACGGGCGCTCCGTGCCCCCGGTTCCTAGAGTCGACACCATGAGCGCCACCGTGCAGGCCACCGGTTCCCCGCACGCCACCGGGCCCGCCCGGCCGGCCCGGCGCCTCCTCGGCAAGGTGCCCGAGGGCTTCGCCGCCTTCTTCGGTGCCCTCGGCCTCCTGTGCGCGCTGCTCGCGTTCGTCGTCCCCCTGCGCCGCCCGTTGCGCCCGGTGATCCATCTCCTCGACGCGCTGCTCGTACCGGTCAGCGAGAGCCTCGCCTACGCCGTCTTCCTCTTCCTTCTGGCCGGCGCGACCGCCGCCCGCAAGAAGGTCGCCTGGTGGCTGGTCGTCGTCTACCTCGGACTGGTGGTCCTCGCCGACACCCTCGGTATCGCGGCGGGCCTGTACGCCGAGTCCATCCCCTCCCTCGTGCTCGTCGCACTCGCACTGGTCCTGCTGATCGCGGCCCGCGAGGAGTTCTACGCCGCCTCCCGGCGCGGCGCCGTCCGGCGCGCCCTCGCCGTACTGCTGGCCGGGCTCGCCGTGGCGATCCTGCTCGGCTGGGGGCTGGTGGAGTTGTTCCCGGGCACGCTCCAGCACGGTCAACGGCTGCTGTGGGCCGCCAACCGGGTTTGCGGCGGACTCGTCTCCGGGCGCTCCTTCACCGGGCGGCCACCCCACTGGGTCGCCTTCCTCCTCGGCCTCTTCGGCGCCCTCGCCCTGCTGAACGCCGCCGCCACCCTCTTCCGCTCCCAGCGCATGGAGGCGGCGCTGCACGGCGACGAGGAGCGCCGCATCCGGGCCCTGCTCCAGGCGTACGGCGGGGACGACTCCCTCGGCTACTTCGCCACCCGCCGCGACAAGGCCGTCGTCTTCTCACCCAGCGGCAAGGCCGCCGTCACCTACCGCGTCGAGGTCGGCGTGTGCCTGGCCAGCGGTGACCCCGTGGGCGACCGCGAGGCCTGGCCGCACGCCATTCAGGCCTGGCTGGACGTGGCCCGTCGCCATGCGTGGGCCCCCGCCGTCATGGGCGCATCCGAGGACGGCGCCAGGGCGTACGCCCGCGCCGGGCTCGGCGCGCTCCAGCTCGGCGACGAGGCGATCCTGCACGTCGCCGACTTCGACCTGCACGGCCGTGACATGCGGGTCACCCGGCAGGCCGTGGCCCGGGTCGAACGCACCGGCGCGAGATGCCGAGTCCGCCGCCACTCCACCCTCACCGACGAGGAGATGGAGGAGATCATCGACAAGGCCGACGCCTGGCGCGACACCGAGACCGAGCGCGGCTTCTCCATGGCCCTGGACCGGCTCGGCGACCCCGCCGACGGCTGCTGCCTGCTCGTCGAGGCCCTCGGCGCGGACGGCAGGCTCCTCGCACTGCTGTCCTTCGTGCCCTGGGGCCCGGACGGCATCTCGCTGGACCTGATGCGGCGTGATCGCACCGCGCCCAACGGCGTCATGGAGTTCATGGTCGCCGAGCTGTGCGCGGCGGCCGGCAAACTCGGCGTACGACGTGTCTCGCTGAACTTCGCGGTCTTCCGTTCGGTGTTCGAGGAGGGCGCCCGCATCGGTGCCGGCCCCGTGCTCAGGCTCTGGCGCCGGCTGCTGCTGTTCTTGTCCCGGTGGTGGCAACTGGAGGCGCTGTACCGCTCCAACGCCAAATACCACCCCGAGTGGTACCCACGCTTCATCTGCTACGGCGACGCCGCCTCCCTCGCCCGCATCGGACTGGCGTCCGGAATCGCCGAGGGCTTCGTCCCCGTGCCCTCGCTGCGCACGCTGTGGGGCAAGGGGCACCGCGCGGGGGGTCCGCGGCCCGCGACCACCGAGGCCCTGCCGCCGCTGTCGGCACTCGGCCCGGAGGAGGGGGCGGAAGCCCGGGCCGCCGACGTGAGCGCCGCTCTGCCCGAACAGGTCCGCCTCCGCCACCGCAAGCTCGACCGTCTGCGCGCCGACGGCGTCGACCCCTACCCCGTGGGCGTCCCGCCGCCCACGCACACCCTCGCCGGGGCCCGCGACGCTTCCGCGGGGGAGCGGGTGACGGTCGCCGGCCGCGTGATGCTCGTACGGGACTTCGGCGGCATCGTCTTCGTCGTCCTGCGCGACTGGTCGGGCGACCTCCAGCTCGCGCTCACCCGCGCGCGTTCCGGGTCCGCCCTCGAACGGTTCACCCAGGATGTCGACATCGGCGACCACATCACCGCGGCGGGCGAGAAGGGCACCAGCGACAGGGGCGAGCCGACCGTCTTCGTCCTGTCCTGGCAGCTCACGGGCGCGTGTCTGCGCCCCCTGCCCGACAAGCGCCGGGGTCTCACCGATCCCGAGGCCAAGGTGCGCCGCCGCTATCTCGACCTGGTGGTCGGCCCGCGGGCGCGCGAGATCGTACGGGCCCGCTCCGCCGCCGTACAGGCACTGCGCCAGGGGCTGCTCGACCGCGGCTTCCTGGAGGTCGAGACCCCGATGCTCCAGCAGATCCACGGCGGCGCGAACGCCCGGCCCTTCACCACGCACATCAACGCCTACGACCTGGACCTGTACCTGCGCATCGCGCCCGAGCTGTATCTGAAACGGCTGTGTGTCGGCGGCCTGGAGAAGGTCTTCGAGATGGGGCGCACCTTCCGCAACGAGGGCGTCTCCCACAAGCACAACCCCGAGTTCACGATGCTGGAGGCGTACCAGGCCTTCGCCGACTACGACACCATGCTCGACCTCACCCGGGAACTGGTCCAGGACGCCGCGCGGGCCGCTTTCGGTGCGCCCGTCGCGCGCAAGGACGGCACCGAGTACGACATCTCCGGGCCGTGGCCGGTGAAGACGGTGTACGGGGCGATCTCCCAGGCGCTGGGGGAGGAGGTCGACGCCGACACGGACCTCACCGTGCTGCACCGGCACTGCGACCGTTCGGGCGTGCCGTACAGGGCGGACGACGGCCGCGGCGAGATCGTCCTGGAGATGTACGAGCGGCTGGTCGAACAGAGGACGAAGCTGCCCACGTTCTACAAGGACTTCCCGACCGAAGTCTCCCCGCTCACCCGGCAGCACCGCGCCGATCCGCGCCTCGCGGAGCGCTGGGACCTGGTCGCCTTCGGCACCGAACTCGGCACCGCCTACTCGGAGCTGACCGACCCCGTGGAACAGCGGCGCAGGCTCACGGCACAGTCGTTGCTGGCGGCCGAGGGAGACCCCGAGGCGATGGAACTCGACGAGGACTTCCTCGACGCCCTGGAGTACGCGATGCCCCCCACGGGTGGCCTGGGTATCGGCGTGGATCGTCTGATCATGTTCCTCACGGGCCTCACGATCCGCGAGACCCTTCCGTTCCCCCTGGTACGCCGCCGCTGAGGCCGACCACGTACCCGCGGCGTCACTCGTCCCATCGGGTATTTTCCCCGGCCGCTTCGGAGTTGCGCGGACGAGGCGCCGCCCGCACGGGCGACTCATGAATCATGAAAAAGGATCAGCCGCTCATCCGGCGCCGGGCGTTGCTCGCCGGCGCCGCCGTTCTGGGCGCGGCCGGGGCGGCGGGCACGGCCGGAGTGCTCACCACCGCCGACGGCGCACGGCCGGTGCGCGGCACCGCCGCGGTCGCCGGCCCGCAGGCGCGGACCTCGCTCACGACGTCGGCCTTCCGTCTGCAACCCATGACCGGAGACGCACCGGCGTGGCGCACGCCCGCGCGGACCCTCGTCCGCCACGCGCCGATCCTGCGCATGTCCGGACGCGGCAGGAGCATGGTGCTGTCCTTCGACGACGGCCCCCACCCCGACTACACCCCCGGCATCCTGCGCACCCTGCGCGAGTACGACGTGCGCGCGATGTTCTTCGTCTGCGGGGAAATGGCCGTCGACAACAAGGACCTGCTGCGCGAGATGGCCGACGACGGCCACATCGTCGGCAACCACACCTGGACCCATCCGCTGCTCACCCGGCTGTCCCGGTCGAGGATCCGCTCCGAGATGGAACGCACCTGCGAGGTCATCGAGGACGCGTACGGCGAGGCGCCGCTGTGGTTCCGTGCGCCGTACGGGGCCTGGAACCGTGCCGTCTTCCAGTTCGGCGCCGAGCTGGGCATGGAGCCGCTCGCCTGGACGTTGGACTCGCTCGACTGGAGGACCCCGGGCACCCACAAGATCGTCCACCGGGTGGAGGACGGCGCCGCTCCGGGCGTGGTCGTGCTCTCCCACGACGCGGGCGGCAACCGCTCGCAGAGCGTGCGGGCGCTGCGCGACTATCTGCCGTATCTGCTGGATTCCGGGTATCACATCACCGTGCCCAGGCGGCAGTTCACCTGAGCGCTGCCCCGCGGGGCAGCGCTCAGCGCACCTCCACCAGATGGGCGAAGACCACCACGTTCCCGGTGTAGCCGTTCTCCTCGGAGAAGCCTCCCCCGCAGGTGATCACGCGCAGTTCCGGCGTGCCCTTGTTCCCGTAGACACGGTCGCCGGGGAACTGGGTCTTGTTGAAGACCTCGTTGCCGTAGACCTCGAACACCGCGGTCTTCCCGTCCTGACGCCGGACCTCGACGCGGTTTCCCTTCCGCAGCGCGCCGAGCCCGTAGAAGACGGCGGGCCCCTGCTCGTTGTCGACGTGGCCCACGATCACGGCCGTGCCCTTCTCGCCGGGTGAGACCGCACCCGTGAACCAGCCCGCGAGATTGGGGTTCTGGGGCGGCGGCGCGTCCACCCAGCCGGAGAGGTCCAGGCCGACCGGCACGACGGGGGCGTCGATCTGGAGCCCCGGGATGCGGACACGCTCGACCGGGGAGTACGGCAGGGCGTCGGGCGTCTTGGTGAAGGCGGGGCTCGGGATGCCACCGGTGCCCGGGGCCGCCGCCGACGCGGGCTGCGGCGGGCCCGCGGTGAACTCTCCGGAGCCGTTCCGAACAAGGGAGATGCCCGTCAGCAGAACAAGCGCGATCACGCCCCACGGGGCGCGCTTCTTCTGCCGCTCCTCCCCTTCGGCAGACCCGGACGCAGACATTCGTCATCCCCTCTCGACGCGGCCGTCCCCGCGTCCGTCGCGCATGACAGAACGCTATGCACGACGCCGTCCGCGAGCGACCGGGCGTGAGCGAAACGGGTGGTGGCACGGATCCGTCGTGCGCCGTCCGAGTTGCGCCGGCCGGGGATTCTCCGATCGGTCCATGACCTGCGGCAACACCCCGTCGCACAGAAGCTGCCGGGCGCGTCCTCTCACCAGGACGGACCATGCTCGACATGCGGCTTCGCGCATCGCGTCCGAGGGTTCGTCTGGGAGGCGCTTTCTCGCCGATCGACCGGGGACGGGTCCCGGGGCGCTCCCGCGGAGGCTCATATGCGTACTACTCGTGCCCTGGCGGCCGTAGCCGTAGCGGCCGCCGTCATCGGGTTCGCCACGCCCACGGCCAGGGCCCGCGACGAACGGAGCGACATCGTCGCCGGACCCGGAGTCATCACGCGCGGCGGGCAGATGACCCACACGGTGAACCGGACGAGGTGCCGGGCGGAGGGCGGCACGGCCTCCTCGCCGGTCTTCCGGACCGCGCGGCTGCGTCCCGTCGTCGACCACTTTGCGAGCGCCACCGTCGCCATCGACCGCGGGGCATGGCCGGGCTCGTACGACACCACGGTCCGCTGCGGCATCCCCCGGGAGAGCCGGACCCTGGCACGGCCCGCCGTCCTCACCGTCGTCGACGGTGTCCGTGGCGGTGCTGACGCGGGCGGCTCCACGGGTGCGACCCCGGCCGACATGGCGATCGGCGGCGGTCTCGTGGCGGCGGCCGTCATCTGCGGTGGAGTGTTCTGGCTGCGCCGCCGGTCGGAGGACGAGACCTGACGCACGCGCAGTCGAGACCTCCAGCAGGTCGTTGAGAGCTCGGACGTGGTTGTCCTTCGCCCCGGACCCGGACGACAGCCGGGGCGAAGGAGTATGTGGTGTGGGTCAGGACTTGTCGGTGGCGGTGCGGCGGCGTGAGAGGTGCCAGGCCGTACCGACCGCACCCACCACGAGGGCCGCTCCGAGCCCGGTCTTCTTCACATCGAAATCGCCGATGCTGCCGCCGACACCGGCCCGCACGCCGTGCCCCTCGTAGCCGGGCCGGTCGCCGTCGCGCCCACCCCCAAGGCCACCGCCACCGCCAAAGCCACCGCCACCGCCAAGGCCACCGCCACCGCCACCGCCAAGGCCACCGCCACCGCCACCGCCAAGGCCACCGCCACCCCCAAGGCCACCGCCACCGCCAAAGCCACCGCCACCCCCAAGGCCACCGCCACCGCCAAGGCCACCGCCACCCCCAAGGCCACCGCCACCGCCGCCGCCCCAGTTGTCGTCGCGGGCGTTGCCGCGCGCGCCCGCGATGGTGATGTTCGCGTGGTGGCTCTCGTGGCCGCAGTGGAACGTCACGTCGTACCGGGACCCGGGTCTGGCGTCCGAGGCCACCAGGGCAGAGCCCGTGTTCCGGCCCCTGGGAATGGTGATCGTCTCGAAGGCGCCCGAGGAGACCCGGACGTTGTCGTTGCAGCCTCGCACGGACGGTGTTATCCGCCCTCCCGGTTCGATTGTCGTCGGTTGCAGGTCGTAGCCGAACGACGTGAACTCGCCCCCGCCCGCGACGAGGGATCCCGGTGCGTTGCAGCCCAGGGCGGTGACGCCCAGCAATGCGATCGAAGCGATTCGTAGCGCTCGCACGGTGAGCCTCCAGGTCCCCGAGGAGCCTCGCTGCGGACCTTTTCCGCCTGCGCCAGAAATGCACCTCGATGACCGAAACGCTAGGAAACCCGCAGCGTGGGCGCGATCTCAGTGATGCGAATGGGGCACACGCGTGCGCCGCACAGGGGACGGGCGCGTGCGGCGCCCGCCCTCTGCCGGGCGGACCGACGGTGGGGGAGCCCCTCACCCGCGCAAGTGCGGGAACAGGGCCAGGAACGGCTCCGAGGAGGCCGCGATGCCCCGGCTGTAGGGCGCGTCGAAGTCCCAGATGAGGAACAGCAGGAAGGCGATCAGCGCGGAGAAGAGCCCGGCGAGGATCAGTTCGCGGGCCGTACGCCGGATCTGCAGCGCGAACACCATCCCGATGGTGACCACGGCGCCCGAGACCAGCCCGAACCACACCACCCCCGGCATGGTCGAGCCCATCGAGTCGACACGGGCGGCCCGCGCCGTGTCGGCCGCGGTCACCTGGTCGAGGAGCGGCTGGTACGCCTGGGCCTGGAAGTCCGTCCTCGGCTCGAAGTCGGTGACGTCCTGACGGATCCGCTGGAACAGTTCGGCGCCGCGGACGGTCACCTTGCCGTGGTCCGACATCGCCTTCCACTCGGCGCCGACCACGTGACCGGCATACGTATTGACGTCGGCGCGGATGCGGTCGCGGACGTCGGGCGGATAGACCCGGACCCGCTCCGAGATCTCGTGCAACGCCTGCGCCTCGGCCTGGACATGGTCCTCGGCGGCGTTGCGGGCCTCCCAGACCCCCGCGATGGCCAGGCCCAGGACGATGGCGTACACCACGCCGATCCACATCGTCATGTACTCGATCACGTCCGGGGTCTCGGACGGATCGTCGTCCTCGGCGGCCGTGCGGTGCCGTACGAGCGTCACCAGGACCACGACGGCACAGGCGGCCGCCATCGCGAGGGTGAGAACAAGCCATTCCGACAAGAGGTTCCTCCAGAGATCAGCGCGGACGCAGAGCGGCGACGGCGATCACCGCGGGCGCGGCGATGAGCAGGGTGAACATGAGGGGCGACGGGCCGTCGTGCGGCGGCCGCGGTCGGGACACCGCGTGGTACGGCGGAAAGTGCACCCGGGTGGCTGCGGGGTGCGGTCTCGGCCGGTGCGAGGGCGTCGGGGTCGGCGTCGGGGTGGGCGTGGGATCCGGTGTCGGTGCCGGCCGGGGGCGCGGGGCCGCGAGGGGCGGTGGCGGAGGCGGCGCCACGGGTTTCGGTGTGGGCCTCGGCTTCGGGGGCGGCGGGGGCTTCGGCGATGGCTTGGCCGTGGGTGTTGGGCTCGGGGTGGGCGTGCGGGTCGGCGTGGGTGTGGGGGTGGGCGTGAAGCACGGTGGTGGGGTGGGCCAGTGGCCGCCACCCGCGACCGCCACCGCCTCCGTGCCGTCGGGGCCGGTCGACGCGGACGCGCACGCGTCGGCCGACGCCGAGCCCGCGGGGCCGCCCACGAGGATCCAGACCAGCGTCACCAGGGCCAACACCCTTGGGGCGAGGGCGGATCGGGTCCGTTCGGGTCGATGCACGACCGAGATCATGATCCTGTCCGTGGCCATGCACGCCGTAGCCGTGGTGAATTGCCTCGAAGGAGGGAGATCCGCCTTCGGGTGGTTTGACCGACAGCACCCGGACCGCCACGAGTTGGGCCCATCTGTACGAGGGGGGAGGAGGCGCGACAGGGCGGATGGCCGGGACGCATCACAGAATCCCGAAAGAAATTTGCGGCCCGGTTGAACACATCGGGCGCTCGCGTCCGTACCTAGGATCACACGCGGCGCTCAGAGGACGCTGCAACACCCAAGCGGACAGCGGGAGTTGGAATGAAGACATCCTGGCGGAGCGCCTCCCTCGTGGCGACAGCTACGGCCGTGCTGGCGCTCACGACGGCGTGCGGTCAGGAGAGCGGCACCCAGTCGACGGGCAGCCAGAACGTGGGGGCCACCGCTGCTGCGGGCGGTTTGATTTCCAGCACCGCAGCCCCCGGAAACGGCTACGGTGCCGACTCCAACACCGCGCCGAGCGCCTCGGCCGACGCGGGTGGCCAGTCCGCGGGTGAGCTGGCCGTGGCCGACAACGCGAAGCTCGGCAAGATCGTCACCGACAGCGCCGGCTTCACCCTCTACCGCTTCGACATGGACACGGCCGAACCGCCGAAGTCCTCCTGCGACGGTGACTGCGCCAAGACGTGGCCGCCGGTTCCCGCCGACGGTGCCACAGTCGCCTCCGGTATCGACCAGTCCCTGCTCGGCGAGGTCACCCGTGCCGACGGCACCAAGCAGCTGACCATCGCCGGCTGGCCGATGTACCGCTACGTCAAGGACACCAAGGCCGGCGACGCCAACGGTCAGGGCGTGAAGGGCACCTGGTTCGCGACCGCGCCCACCGGTAAGAAGGCCGGTTCCTCCGCCTCCCTGCCCGGCCTGTCCGTCCGTAACGACCCCAAGCTCGGCCAGATCATCGTCGACAAGAACGGCATGACGGTCTACCGCTTCCTGAAGGACAAGGCGTGGCCGAAGCCGGTGTCGAACTGCGTGGGCGCCTGCCTGGAGAAGTGGCCCGCCGTCGAGCCGGTCGACATCAACAACACGAAGGGCATCGTGAAGAAGGGCTTCATGAGCTTCACCCGCCCGGACGGCGGCAAGCAGCAGACGATCAACTGCTGGCCCATCTACACCTTCTCCGGTGACACGGCCCCCGGAGACACCAACGGCCAGGGCGTGGGCGGTACGTGGTACGCCGTCTCGCCCGACGGAAAGCCGGTCGGCGTGTCGAAGTAGGGATCGCCTCCCCAAGGTCGATCGCCTCGTCCAGTCAGCCACGGAACGCGGAAGGGAGTGAACACCGCAGGAAGAGTGCCGGACGAACGGGACACAGGCGCGCACGACCAGGTCCACCCCCTCCCCACCGCACGGAGGGGGTGGACCGCTTTGGCATGCCTCCGTAGGGGCGCGGGGCAGTGACGTCGGGCACACGGTCCACGGACAGTGACTGGGAACGGACGGTCAATTTCCGTTTTTGCTCGCTCGGTTGGCGGACGATCAGTAGCCTCTGCTCGAACACCGGATCGCCCACCCGTCCCCTACGTGTTGGAGAGCTAGATGGAGCGCCCCGCCTGGGCCCCGCGGAGTATCGACATATCCGTGCCGAGCGTGTCCCGGATGTACGACTTCTACCTGGGCGGATCGCACAACTTCGAGGTCGACCGGCAAGCGGCGCGCAAGGCCATGGAGTTCATGCCGGGACTCCCCAAGATCATGCAGGCGAACCGGGCGTTCATGCGCCGCGCGGTGCGCTTCGCCGTCGACGAGGGCATCACCCAGTTCCTCGACATCGGCTCCGGCATCCCGACCTTCGGCAACGTCCACGAAGTGGCACAGCGGGCACACCCGGGTGCGCATGTCGTGTACGTCGACCACGACCCGGTGGCGGTCGCGCACAGCCAGTCCGTGCTCGCGGGCAACGACGACGCGGACGTCGTCGCGGCCGATCTCTGTAAGCCCCGCGAGATCCTGGCGAGCCCTCAAGTGGAGCGGCTGATCGACCTGAACCGTCCGGTAGCGCTCCTTCTCGTTGCCATACTGCACTTCGTGGAGGACGCGGACGACCCGTACAGTGCGGTGGCCGAGCTGCGCGACGCGCTCGCGCCGGGCAGCCTGCTCGTCGTCACGCATGCCTCGTACGAGGGAATCCCGCTCCCGCAGGAGCGGGCCGAGGGCACGGTCGACGTGTACAAGAGCATCCGCAATCCGCTGATCATGCGCTCGCGCGACGAGATCGCGCGGTTCTTCGAGGGGTACGACATGGTGGAACCCGGACTGGTGCCGATGCCGAAGTGGCGGCCCGACACGGCACCCGAGGACGAGGATCCGTATTCCTTCGCGGGGTTCGCCGGCGTGGGGCGCTCGGCGTGACCGTGGAGCCGGGTGGACCGGAGGACAGACTGCGCAGGTTCGCGACGATCTGGAGCCGGGCGGTCTTCCCGGTGACCTCGACGTCGCTGACCCGGCCGGAGTTCGAGGAGCGGCTGCTGCCGCTGGCCCGGAGCCTGAGCGACGCGCTACGGGCCAGGGCTTACGACGCGGCCACGGCCAGGGCGATCGGCGCGGCGCTCATCGAGGCGCACTGCACCGACCCGGAGGCGCTCAGTCGCACGCTGGACTGCGTCGACGCCTACCTGGTGCTCTACTGCGGCGACCCGGACGCCTCCCCGGAGGCGCAGGAGGCCCTGCGGACCCGCTCCTCGCGGCTCCAGCACGCGATGGCCGCGGGGTTCGCCCAGGCGCTGAAGGAGCGCACGCTGGCCGAGCAGGAGGCCATCGCGCGGGCCGCCCTCACCGCCCAGGGCGCGGTGGCACAGGCGCTGCACTCCAGCGAGGCCCGCTTCCGCGCGGTCTTCGAGGGCGCGGCCATAGGGATCGGCATCGCGGACCTCGGCGGCAACGTCCTTCAGGTCAACGGCGCGCTGGTGCGCATGTTCGGCGGCTCGGAGAACCTGGTGCGCGGCCGCAACGTCGCCGAGTGGACCCACCCCGACGACGCGCCGCAGGTCTGGCGCCTGTACGACGAGCTCGTCCGCGGCGCGCGCGACCACTACCACGTCGAAAAGGCCTTCTACCGGCCCGACGGAACGGTCCTGTGGACCAACCTCACGGTGTCCCTGCTACGGGACGCGGACGGGGTCCCGCAGTACCAGCTGGCCCTCATGGAGGACACCACCGAGCGGCGTCTGCTGAACCTCCGGCTGCGCTACGAGGCCACGCACGACGCGCTCACCGGACTGCCCAACCGCACCCTCTTCTTCGAGCGCCTGGAGAAGGCCCTCGCGGCCGGCGAGGGCCGGCGCTTCGGTCTGTGCTACCTCGACCTCGACGGCTTCAAGACCATCAACGACAGCCTCGGGCACGCGGCCGGCGACCGGCTGCTCGTCGAGGTCGCCGACCGGCTGCAGTCCTGCGCGACCGCGCCCGGCCAGATGGTCGCGCGCCTGGGCGGCGACGAGTTCGTGGCGCTGACCACGGGGCCCGACACCGAACGCGGGGTCGACGAGCTCGCGAGCCGCATCATGAACGCGCTGGTCACCCCGATCAGCATCGACGGGCGTGAGCTGACCGTGCGCGGCAGCATCGGCATCGTCGAGGGGCCGGTGGGCGAGCGGGGCCCGGCGGAGGTGCTGCGCAGCGCCGACATCACCATGTACCGGGCCAAGTCCGCGGGCGGCAACCGTTTCGAGTTCGCCGACCCCGAGGCCGACGCCCGCGCCATCACCCGCCACGGGCTGACCACGGCGCTGCCCGCGGCCCTGGACCGGGGCGAGTTCTTCATCGAGTACCAGCCGCTGGTGCACCTCGGCGACGGCACCGTGCGCGGCGCCGAGGCACTGGTGCGCTGGCTGCACCCGCAGCACGGGGTGCTCGGCCCCGACCGCTTCATCCCGCTCGCCGAGCACACCGGGCTGATCGTGCCGCTGGGCCGCTGGGTCCTGGAGAAGGCGGTACGGCAGGCCCGTGCGTGGCAGGAGAAGCACGAGCAGACGGGCCCGCTCCGCATCAACGTCAACCTGTCGCCGTGCCAGCTCACCCATCCGGGGCTGGTCTCCGACACCGTGGACATCCTGGAAGGTGCCGGCCTCGAACCGGACGCGCTCTGCCTGGAGGTCACGGAGTCGGCGCTCATCGGCGCGGACGACGATCTGCTCAAACCCCTGCGCCGGCTGGCCGAGATGGGGGTGGACATCGCCCTCGACGATTTCGGCACGGGCTACTCGAACCTCGCCAACCTGCGCCGGCTGCCGGTGCGGATCCTGAAGCTGGACCGTTCCTTCACCCGGGGCATGCAGCAGTACCCGGCGGATCCCGTCGACCTCAAGATCGTCGAGGGGATCGTCTCCCTCGCCCACAGCCTGGACCTCGCGGTCACGGTCGAGGGCGTGGAGACCAGCGCCCAGGCCGAGCAACTGCGGATACTGGGCTGCGACACGGCCCAGGGCTGGTACTACGCCCGGCCGGGCCCACCGGAGCGGCTGCACGAGCTGGCACTGGTGGACGCGACGGGCTGAGCCTTCACGACCCCAGGGTCTGTACGGGCCGCGCGTCCGCCGCGCGGTCCCGTACGGCATCGGCCACCCAGGTCGCGGCCCGGACGAAGGCCGCGGTGGCCGTCGAACAGGACTGCTGCGGCCAGGCGATCGCCAGTATCGCGGGCGGTGCGTCCGGGACCGGGCGGTAGACGACGTTCGGGCGCGGGTACCGGGCGGCGACGGACGCCGGCAACAGGGTGACGAGGTCACCGAGTCCTACGAGCGTGAGCAGTTGGGCGAGGTCGCGGCCACGCTTCCGGAGCTCGTCGAGGAACCGGTGCAGGTCGCCGGGGCGAAGACCGAGGTCGGCGAGGGCGAGTCGATCCCGGTCGGCGAGCGGATGCGTCGCGGCGAGGGCGGCGACACGCGGCTCGACGGTCAGTGTCTCGGCGTCCAGGCCGGTGCGGTCGAACGGCTCGTAAACCAGGGCGGCGTCGGCCTCACCCCGGCGCAGAAGCCGCGGCTGTTCCTGCCATCCGGACAGGCGGACCGTCACCGGGACGGAACCGGGCTCGGCCGCGTAGCGCTCCAGGATCGGCTCCAGCAGTCCCGCGTCGCCGTCGGCCTTGACCGACAGCACCAGTTTCGCCTCCGGGACGGCCGCGCGCTGCGCCCGGCGCCCGGCAGCCTGAAGGGCATCCAGCGCGATCCTCGCCTCCCTGAGGAGCACCTCCCCGGCCGGGGTCACCGCGACGCTGTGGGTGGTCCGCTCGAACAGGGTGACGCCCAGTTCCCTCTCCAGTTGGCGGATCGCACGGGACAGGGGCGGTGGGGAGATGCCGAGGCGCTCGGCCGCGCGGGCGAAGTTGAGCTCCTCGGCGACGGCGACGAAGTAGCGCAGCGGGCGGGACTCCACGGTTTCCCCCTCCGTCCGGTATTGCCCTGAGGGTAACAATCGGGAGCGGATCGGTCCTTCAGTTCCGCGGCGCCGGGGACCAGGGTTGATCACGTCTTCCGTACCCGACTTTCCCGGGAGCTTTCCATGATCGTCGTCACCACCCCGACCGGCCAGATCGGCAGCAAGGTTCTCGACTTCCTCCTGGGCGCCGGGGACGGCGTGGGGGCGATCCGCGTCATCGCCCGCGATCCCGCACACCTTTCCGCACGGGTGCGCGAGCGCGTCGAGGTCGTACGGGGGTCGCACGCCGACCCCGACGTCACCGCCAAGGCGTGCGCGGGCGCCGACCGCGTGTTCTGGCTGGTGCCCCCGACGCCCGGCACCGACAGCGTCGAGGGCCACTTCCGCGACTTCACCGAGCCCCTGTGCGAGGTGATCGAGCATCAGGACGTCGAGCGTGTCGTCGCCGTCTCCACCCTGGGGCGCGGGATCGCGAAGAACGCCGGGCAGATATCGGCTTCGCTGGCCATGGACGAGCGGATCGCGGCCACCGGGGTGCACTACCGTGCGCTGTGCCCGCCGTTCCTCATGGAGAACCTGCTCGGCCAGGCCGAGGCGATCCGCAGCCAAGGAGTGTTCTTCCTGGCGGGCATCGTGGACCGGGTCCTGCGTACGTGCGCCACTCGCGACATCGCCGCCACCGCGGCCCGGCTGCTGCTCGACGGTTCCTGGACCGGAACGGGCGACGTTCCGCTGGTCGGGCCCGACGCACTGACCCCCGAGGGCATGGCGCGGGTCATGTCCGAGGTACTGGAGCGGCCGGTCCGCGTGCAGCAGACCGCTGTCGCGGACTACAAGGCGACGATGCTGAGCCACGGGGTGAGCGAGGCCTGGGCGCAGGGCCTGGCCGACATGGTGCAGGCGCTCAACGACCAGGCCTTCTACGGTCCCGACGCGCCGAGCACACCCGAGACGGCCCCCACCACCTTCCGCGGGTGGTGCGAGGAGGTGCTCAAGCCCGCGGTCCTGGCCTGAGCGTTCCCCCGACGCGCCCCTGAAGGGGGCGCGAGGCGGTGACATCATGCGGCTCCGCCGCGTGGGCGTGCTCAGCCGCTGGCGGCCCGGGGGGGCGAATGGCGCTTGCGTGGGCGGCGTGTTGCATTCCCGCCCTGTGCGGAGCAGGGGGGCGCGAGGCGGTGACCATCATGCGGCTCCGCCGCGTGGGGGCGCTCAGCCACTGGCGGCCCGCAGGGGTGGATGGCGCTTCCGCGGACGGCGCTTTGCTTCCCCGCCCCAAGCGGAGCGTCACCGCTCCAGCAGCATCCGCTGCAATTCCCGCGCCGCCCGCGGTGGAGCCACATCACTGCGGTGGGCCAGGGCGATCGTCCGGTGCAGTCCGGGCCGGGCCAGCGCCGTCACCCGCAGGCCTCGCCCGGAGCGGGTCGCGACCATGCGCGGGACGACGGCGACGCCCAGCCCGGCCCGTACGAAGCCGAGGACCGCGTCCATCTCGCCGCCCTCGACCGCGAAGCCCGGCTCGAAGCCCTCGGCGCGGCACGCGGCCACGGTCAGTTCCCGCAGGTCGTAGCCGTGGCGGAACATGACCAGGCGCTCGCCCTCCAGATCCGCGACGCGGACCGTGCGGCGGCCGCCGCCGGGCCTCGGCGCGTCGGGCGAGGAGACCACCACGAGGTCCTCGCGCAGCAGCTCCACCGTGGTCAGCGCGGGGGAGGCGGGAGGCAGCGGGAGCACGATGAGGGCGAGGTCGAGCGCGCCGCGGGCGAGTTCCCGTACGAGATCGTGCGAGCCGCCCTCCTCGATCAGGAGCCGGACGCCGGGGTAGCGGTCGTGGAAGGCGCGCAGCACGTCCGGCAGCAGGCCCGTGCACACGCTCGGGGTCGCGCCGAGGCGCACCCGGCCGCGCCGCAGCTGCGCCAGCTCCAGCACCTCGTGCCGGGCCGTGTCCGCGTCGGCGAGGATGCGGCGGGCCAGCGGCAGCAGTGCCTCGCCCGCGTCCGTGAGCGTGATGTTGCCGCGCGCCCGCAGGAACAGATCCGCCCCGAGCTCCCGCTCCAGCGCCTTGATCTGCTGCGACAGCGACGGCTGGGCGACATGGACCAACTCCGCGGCCCGGGTGAAGTGCCGGGTCTCGGCGACCGCCACGAAGTACTGGAGCTGCTGGAACTGCACACATCCAGCATAGGGCCTGGCTATCGAAACGAGCTGGACCATGTCTTGGACCGATGGGGACCTTCGGCCCTAGCGTTCCGATACATGGCTCTGGCAACGCGGACGGACCGACGGCCGTCCATGGCACGCACCGTGTGGGACAGCACCGTCGGCAAGAAGACAGTGATGGCGGTCAGCGGCCTGATCATGCTGCTGTACCTGGTCGTCCACATGATCGGCAACCTGAAGATCTACTTCGGGGCGGGCGAGTTCAACCACTACGCCCACTGGCTGCGCACCATCGGCGAACCGTTCATGCACTACGAGTGGACGCTATGGCTCATTCGTGTCGTGCTGGTGGTCGCCGTCGTCGCGCACGCCGTCTCCGCGTACCAGCTCAGCCGCCGCGACATCAACGCGCGCCCCAGCAAGTACGTGCACAAGAAGCCGCGGGCGAGCTACGCCACCCGCACCATGCGCTGGGGCGGGATCATCCTCGGCCTGTTCATCGTCTGGCACATCCTCGACCTGACCACCGGCACCGTGCACGCCGGCGGCTTCCAGGAGGGCCACCCGTACCAGAACGTCGTGGACACCTTCTCCACCTGGTACGGCAACGTCATCTACATCGTCGCGATGCTCGCCCTGGGCCTGCACGTCCGGCACGGCTTCTGGAGCGCCGCCCAGACCCTGGGCGCCGGCAGCCGCACCCGCGACCGCGCCCTGAAGACCATCGCCAATGCCCTTGCGCTACTGCTCACGGCCGGGTTCATCGCCGTGCCCGTGGGCGTCATGACCGGAGTAGTGAGCTGACATGACTGCTTCCGCCAATTACACCGAGTACCCCGAGTACACGACCGGCGAGCCGGTCACCGACACCAAGGCACCCTCCGGGCCGATCAACGAGCGCTGGGACAAGCGCCGTTTCGAGGCCAAGCTGGTCAACCCGGCCAACCGCCGCAAGCACACGGTGATCGTCGTCGGCACCGGCCTCGCCGGCGGTTCCGCGGGCGCCACGCTCGCCGAACAGGGCTACCACGTCGTCCAGTTCTGCTACCAGGACTCCCCGCGCCGCGCCCACTCGATCGCGGCGCAGGGCGGCATCAACGCGGCGAAGAACTACCGCAACGACGGCGACTCCATCCACCGCCTCTTCTACGACACCGTCAAGGGCGGCGACTTCCGGGCCCGCGAGTCCAACGTGCACCGCCTGGCCCAGATCTCGGTCGAGATCATCGACCAGTGCGTGGCGCAGGGCGTGCCCTTCGCCCGCGAGTACGGAGGCCTCCTCGACACCCGCTCCTTCGGTGGCGTCCAGGTCTCCCGCACCTTCTACGCCCGCGGCCAGACGGGCCAGCAGCTCCTGCTCGGCGCCTACCAGGCGCTGTCGCGGCAGATCGCGGCCGGCAACATCGAGATGCACCCGCGCACCGAGATGCTCGACCTGATCGTCGTCGACGGGCGGGCGCGGGGCATCGTGGCCCGGGACCTGATCACCGGCAAGATCGACACGTACTTCGCGGACGCCGTCGTACTCGCCTCCGGCGGCTACGGCAACGTCTTCTACCTGTCGACGAACGCCATGAACTCCAACGCCACCGCGATCTGGCGGGCGCACCGGCGCGGCGCGTACTTCGCCAACCCCTGCTTCACCCAGATCCACCCCACCTGCATCCCGCGCACCGGCGACCACCAGTCCAAGCTCACCCTGATGAGCGAGTCACTGCGCAACGACGGCCGGATCTGGGTGCCCAGGGCCAAGGGAGACAACCGGCCGCCGAACGAGATCCCCGAGGACGAGCGCGACTACTACCTGGAGCGCATCTACCCCTCCTTCGGCAACCTCGTGCCGCGCGACATCGCCTCCCGCGCCGCCAAGAACGTCTGCGACGAGGGCCGCGGCGTCGGCCCCGGCGGCCAGGGCGTCTACCTCGACTTCGCCGACGCCATCAAGCGCATGGGCAGGAAGAAGGTCGAGGAGAAGTACGGCAACCTCTTCGACATGTACGCGCGGATCACCGCGGAGAACCCGTACGAGGTGCCGATGCGGATCTACCCAGCCGTGCACTACACGATGGGCGGCCTGTGGGTCGACTACGACCTGCAGACCACGATCCCGGGCCTGTTCGCGATCGGCGAGGCCAACTTCTCCGACCACGGAGCCAACCGCCTCGGCGCCTCCGCGCTGATGCAGGGCCTCGCCGACGGCTACTTCGTCCTCCCCTCGACGATCAACGACTACCTCGCCCGCAACCCGCACCAGGACCAGATCACGACCGAACACCCCGCCGTCCAGGAGGTCCTGGCCGAGACGGAGGACCGGCTGAACACACTGCTCGCCGTCGACGGCGACCGCACGCCCGACTCCTTCCACCGCGAAGTCGGGGAACTCATGTGGGAGTTCTGCGGCATGGCACGTACGGACGCGGGCCTGCGCAAGGCCTTGGAGCGCATCCCGCAGATCCGCGAGGAGTTCTGGCGGCGCATCAAGGTCCCCGGCACCGGCGAGGAGTTCAACCAGTCACTGGAGAAGGCCAACCGCATCGTCGACTACCTGGAGCTCGCCGAGCTGATGTGCCTCGACGCGCTGCACCGGTCCGAGTCCTGCGGCGGCCACTTCCGCGAGGAGTCGCAGACCCCCGACGGCGAGGCCGCCCGCAAGGACGACGAGTTCGCCTACGCGGCGGCCTGGGAGTTCGCCGGTACCGGCGAGGCGCCCGTCCTGCACAAGGAAGACCTGGTCTTCGAGTACGTCCACCCCACTCAGCGGAGCTACGCATGAAGCTCACCCTGCGCGTCTGGCGGCAGAAGAACGCCGACGCCGAAGGCGCCATGTCCACGTACGAGGTGGACGGAATCTCATCCGACATGTCCTTCCTGGAGATGCTGGACACCCTCAACGAGGAGCTCATCCTCAAGGGCGAGGACCCGGTCGCCTTCGACCACGACTGCCGCGAGGGCATCTGCGGAGCCTGTTCGCTCGTCATCAACGGCGACGCGCACGGCCCCGAGCGCACCACCACCTGCCAGCTGCACATGCGGTCCTTCAAGGACGGCGACACGATCGACATCGAGCCGTGGCGGGCCGCGGCCTTCCCGGTCGTCAAAGACCTCGTGGTCGACCGCTCGGCCTTCGACCGCATCATCCAGGCCGGCGGCTACATCACCGCCCCGACCGGCGCCGCGCCCGAGGCCCACGCCACGCCCGTACCGAAGGCGGACGCGGACTTCGCGTTCGAGCACGCCGAGTGCATCGGGTGCGGTGCCTGCGTGGCGGCCTGCCCGAACGGCGCGGCGATGCTGTTCACCTCCGCGAAGATCAACCACCTCAACGTCCTGCCGCAGGGCGCGCCCGAACGCGAGACCCGCGTGCTCGACATGGTGGCGCAGATGGACGAGGAGGGCTTCGGCGGCTGCACCCTCACCGGCGAGTGCGCCACCGCCTGCCCGAAGGGCATCCCGCTGGTCTCCATCACCAGCATGAACAAGGAGTGGCTGCGCGCGACCCGCAAGGCGGGCCGCCGCTGACCCGAAGACCGACCGGCGTCGCTTGGGACGGGCGGCGCCGGTCGTACACGTTCGCCGACAGGGTGCGGACGGGCGGGACCGGGCGTGGTGCTCAACCCCGGTCCCGCCAGGCACCCCACGGCTGTCCGGACGAACCGCAGGGTGCTTGACGGCGCCGCGCCGAGCGCGCCCCGGCACAGGGCCGAACAGGGGAATGCGGCCGTATCGGGCGGGTCGTGGGCGCCGCCCTGGCCGCCGCGCCGATATGGCTGTCGGCATGGCACTTCTCTCCCCTCCCGCCCAGAAAACCGGCGATGCAGCGGTCGACGAGGCACAGCACGACCGGCGGACAGGATCGGTCGCCCTGTGGCTGTGGCCCTCGGTGGTCACACTGGCCGTGGCCATGTACCGGATCGGCGCACCACTGCTCGGACGCGACGAGCTGACCAGCTGGGACGTGGCCGGCCGCAGCATCGGCCAGGTGGTGGCCACGATGCAGCGGGTGGACGGGGTGCTGGGCGCCTACTACCTGATCCTGCACGGGTGGATGACCGTCTTCGGCGACTCGGACATGGCCCTGCGCATGCCCTCGGCACTGGCCATGGCGGGTACCGCCGCGTGCGTGGCGCTGACCGGGAAGCGGCTGTTCGGCCGCCGCGCCGGACTGACCGGCGGACTGCTGTTCGCACTGATTCCCGCGGTCAGCCGGTTCGCCCATGAGGCCCGCCCCTACGCCCTGGTGATGCTGGCCGTGGCGCTGACCGCGCTGCTGCTGCTCCGGGCCCTGGACCAGCCCGACAGCTGGCAGCGATGGGGACTGTACGCCCTCGGGGTGGCGGCCGTCGGACTGCTGCACCTGATCGCCCTGACGTGCCTGATCGGGCATCTGGTCCTGGTGGTCCTGCGCGCCCGGCACGAGCGCCGAGTGCTGTGGGGCTTCTGCCTCATGGTCTTCGCCGGTGTCGCCGGGGTGGGCCCGGTGGTGGTGCTGGGAAGGGCGCAGACCGGGCGGCAGACCTCCTGGATCGCCGAGCCGGGGGCATGGGGCCTGGTCGACATCTGGTCGCAGCTGTTCTACTCCGGCCTGTGCGCGGGCGCCGTGATCCTGCTGGCCATGGTGGCGTGCGGGCGGCGCCGTGAGGCGGTCCTCTTCTGCGCCGCGTCGGCCATGCTGCCCCCCTTGGTGATCTGGGCGCTGTCCCATGGGGAGATCTCGTACTTCTACTTCCGGTACATGCTCTTCACCCTGCCGGCCTTCGCGGTACTGGCGGGGGCCGGGCTCGACGCCGGGGCCCGGTCCCGGCGGGCGCTCGTGCCGGCTCTGCTGGTCCTCGGTCTGCTCACCCTGCCCGACCAGAACTCCCTGCGTCAGCCGCTCGCGCACTACTGGACCGGCGGCCCCGACTACGCGGCGGCCGCACGGACGATCAAGAGGTTGTACGCCCCCGGCGACGCGATCGTCTACGACAGGAACGAAGAGGCGGGCATGTTCGCCCTCGGCGTCCGCCGCTACCTGCCTCGCGAGCTGAAGATGCGTGATGTCTTCCTCTCCGAGTCGGCGGCCCAGCGCAACGACCTGCTGTCGACCGACTGCCCGAAGGCGGACAAGTGCGTGGGGCGGGAGAAGCGGATCTGGGTGGTGGTGATGGGCAAGCAGCTGGATCCGCTCGACGCCCTGCCCCAGGACCAGGCGCAGGCTCTGCGGGCGCACTACACGGAAACCGGGGCGGACCGTCCCACCGGTCTCACGGTGGGTCTGCTGGTGCGCAAGCCGTAGGTGGTGCCGGCTGCCGGATGCCGACCCCCGGCATTCAGCAGCCGCACATCCACGGGCCCCGCGCAGGACACGCCCGGGCCAGCCGGCCGCGGAAGAAGTGAGGTGCAGATTCCGTCAGCTTCCGCCCCGGCACAGGAGCCCGACATGACCGCCATGCCCGCCTCGCCCGCCGCACTCGCCGCCCCGCCCGGCGGATCCGGTTATCTGGTCTCGCTCGCCCGCGACCAGGACGACGTCCGGGCCGCGCAGCGCCTGCGACACCAGGTGTTCGCCGGCGAGATGGGCGCCCGGCTCGACGGCCCCGAGCCGGGCCTGGACATGGACGCCTTCGACGCGTACTGCGATCACCTGCTCATACGCGACACCGGCACCGGCCAGGTCGTCGGCACCTACCGGCTGCTGCCGCCCGAGCGGGCCGCGATCGCCGGGCGGCTGTACTCGGAGGGTGAGTTCGACCTCGGCCCGCTCGACGGGATCCGCTCCGGGCTCGTCGAGGTCGGTCGCTCCTGTGTCCACCCCGACCACCGCGACGGCGCGGTCATCGGACTCATCTGGGCCGGAATAGCCCGCTACATGGTGGACCGCGGCCACGAGTGGCTCGCCGGCTGCTGCTCCCTCCCGCTCGCCGACGGCGGCTCGCTCGCGGCGGGCGCCTGGGAGCGGGTGCGCACCAAGCACCTGGCGCCCGAGGAATACCGCGTACGGCCGCTGCTGCCCTGGCGCCCCCAGACCTCGGCCCCGGCAGGACCCACCGAGCTGCCCCCGCTGCTGCGGGGCTACCTCCGCCTGGGCGCCTGGGTCTGCGGGGAGCCCGCGCACGACCCGGACTTCGGGGTCGCCGACCTGTACGTCCTGCTGTCGATGCGCCGGGTCAACGCGCGCTATCTGCGGCACTTCCTCTCTCTCGTCCCGGCGTGATGAACGTGCCTCGGACCGGTGCGACGAACGTGCCCCGCGTGGGCGTGACGAACCCCTCCCGGATCGGTGTGCCGCCTCGTCCCCGTCGTGGCACGCCGCTGCTGGCGAGCCCGGACGCGAGCACGGCGTCGCTCCCCGCGACCGCGGCGGCGCCCAGGCCACCGCGCCCCGGCGCGAAGCCCGGCACCGCCGCTCCGGTGAGCGCCTGGCTGCCCGGCGCACCGTGCTCGCCCCGGTCCTGCGTGGACGCCACGGCGTCGGCGGCCGCCGTGCCGCGCGCCCTGCTCCGGCTCGCGGCGGTCCTGGCCCTGGTCGTCTTCGCGATCGTGTTCTCCCCGGTGGTCGCCCGGGTTTCCGTCGCACGGCGCGACCGGATCACCAGGAGGTGGTGCCGGACGGTCGTGCGTGCCGCGGGCGTCCGCGTACGGATCACCGGTGCCGCGCGGCCGTACGGCGGACTGCTGATGGTGGCCAACCACATCTCGTGGCTGGACATCCCGTTGCTCGCCGCCGTCCGTCCCGGCCGCATGCTCGCGAAGATCGAGGTGCGGCAGTGGCCCGTGGCCGGCGCGCTGACCGCGCGCAGCGGGGCGCTCTTCATCGAGCGCGACCGGCTGCGCGCCCTGCCCGATACGGTCGCCCGCATCGCGGACGGCCTGCGGGCGGGGTCGGCGGTCGTGGTCTTCCCCGAAGGGAGCACCTGGTGCGGCCGGGCGCAGGGCCGCTTCCGGCGGGCCGTGTTCCAGGCGGCGCTGGACGCGGGCGTGCCCGTACAGCCGGTACGTCTCCACTACCGGCTCGACGGGGGCCGGGCCAGTACCGCGCCCGCGTTCGTGGGAGACGACTCGCTGCTCGCGTCACTGTGGCGGGTCGTGTCGGCGCGCGGGCTCGTCGCGGAGGTGCGCGTGATACCGGCGCTCGCACCGGGCACCGAGACCGACCGCCGCGGCCTCGCCCTCTCCGCCCAGCGGGCCATGGGACTCCCGGACGGCGCGCACGGGGACGTGCCCACGCCCGTTTGACGCACCGTCACCGACCGGGAGAGAAAGGGGACCTGAACGAACGCTGCCCGGTGTGACATTGCTACGGTTCACCGATGTCCGAATCTTCACGCGATACGGCCGAGGGCGCAGGCTGGGGCCCGGCGGAACGCGGCACCTATCGCGCATTGATGCCACACCAGGTCGAAAAGCTCTCCTGGCTGGACCCGAGGACCCTGTGGGCGGCGCGCAACGGTGTGCTGGCCTCCTGGTTCGGGGATCCCACCGGACGGACCCGCGGCCGCTGGGTGGAGCAACGGGAAGCCGCGGGCGCGCCCGTCGACAAGGTGATCCGGCGGGACGATCCGGACCGCTTCTCGTTCATGGTCATCGGGGACACCGGCGAGGGGGACGACCCTCAATACGCCGTGGTCCCCGGCTTCCTGAAGGCAAGCCAGGACACCCGCTTCGCCGTCATAGCCAGCGACGTGATCTATCCGGTCGGCGCCGTCGCGGACTACGGAACCAAGTTCTTCCGCCCGTACCAGGGCTACCAGGCCCCCATCTACGCCATACCGGGCAACCACGACTGGTACGAGGACCTGCACGGGTTCATGCGCGTCTTCTGCGACGCCGCGCCGCTCGCCCCGGCCCCCGCGCCCCGCCCGCTGACGGCCGCCTGGCTGCGGTCCCTGCTGTGGCGCACACCGCGTACGCCGGACGAGGAACGCCTGGCCGAGGCGCGGACGTTGCGTTCCGCCCCCGCACAGCAGGCCCTCCAGCCCGGCCCGTACTGGGCGGTCGACGCCGGACCCGTGCGCGTCATCGGGATCGACACCGGCCTTCTGGGCACCATCGACGCCGAACAGGGCCGCTGGCTGCGGGAGGTCTCCCGAGGCCCCCGCCCCAAGATCCTCATCACCGGCTCCCCCCTGTACGTGGACGGCGAACACCACCCCTGCCCCATCGACGGCGGCGGTACGGTCGACGACATCGTCCGCGACCCGGACCACCACTACGTCGCGGCGATAGGCGGCGACATCCACAACTACCAGCGGTATCCGGTGGAGGTGGACGGCCGCACGATCCAGTACGTGGTCTCCGGCGGCGGCGGTGCGTTCATGCACGCCACGCACACCATCCCGCGGGTGTCCCTGACGAACGTCACCGAGAAGGACTTCCGCTGCTACCCGCTGCGCGGCGACTCGCTGGCCTTCTACAGCAGGCTCTACGGACGCCGACTGCGCCTGCGGCGCTTCTTCACTCTCACCGAGGCCGAGGCGACCGCCGTCATCGCCGAGCGCCTCGGCATTCCCCCGACCCGCGCCCCGGGCACACCGGCGCGGGTCACCCTGCGCACCCGGCTCGTCGCCAGTCTGCTGGGCGCCGGGGGGCGTCCCGAACGGACCTCGCGCTTTCGCCTGCCCGTACGCAAGATCTACACCCAGCTCTTCTCGCCGAGTTCGGCCACCTACAGTCCGCCCTTCTTCAAGAGCTTCCTGCGCCTGGACGTCACCCCGGAGGCGGTCCGGCTGCGCTGCTTCGCGGCGACCGGCAATCTGCGGCAGGAAGTCGACCCGCCGGTGGAGGACGAGGTGACCATCCCGCTGACGTGAAGCGGCCGGGGCGCGGTGGGCGCCCCGTCATCGCCGCCTACGCGGGGAACGCTCGTTCTCCGCGTAGGGTCGGCCGGTCGCGGCACATGTGGGCTGCCCGCACATCCGACGGAGACGACATGACGCACGCACCACGCCCCCCGTTCCCGCCGTTCACCCGGGAAACCGCCACCGAGAAGGTACGGCTGGCGGAGGACGGCTGGAACTCACGTGACCCGGAAAAGGTGGCGCTCGCCCACACGGTGGACTCCCGCTGGCGCAACCGGGCGGAGTTCGCCGACGGCCGCGACGAGATCGTCGCCTTCCTCACCCGCAAATGGCACCGGGAACTCGACTACCGGCTCATCAAGGAGCTGTGGGCCTTCGACGGCAACCGCATCGCCGTGCGTTTCGCCTACGAGTCGCACGACGACTCGGGCAACTGGTTCCGCTCCTACGGCAACGAGAACTGGGAGTTCGACGACGACGGCCTGATGCGCCGACGCTACGCCTGTATCAACGACCTCCCCATCAAGGAGTCGGAGCGCCTGTTCCACTGGCCGCTGGGGCGCCGGCCCGACGACCACCCGGGCCTGAGCGAGCTGGGCCTCTGACCGCTCGCCGCCTTACGGAACCTGGACCGCACCCAGTCCAGCGATCCGGGCCAGCCTCCGGTACGAGTCCACCAGCGCCGTACGGTCGTACGTACTGGTGGTGACGAGCACCTCCTGCGCCCCGGTCTCCTTGATCAGGTTCTCCAGCTCGTCGGCGACCTGCTCCTCGGTGCCCGCGATATGGCCGACGAGTCCGGCCTCGTAGAAGCCACGCTCCTTGGCACTCATCGGAAGGGACTCGACGCGCTCGGCGGGCGGCAGGGGCGGGAAGGTGCCGTGGGTCCGCGCATACGCCATCGACCAGGCCTCGGGGAGCAGGATGCGGCGGGCGTTGTCCGGAGTGTCCGCGACCGCGACGGTGCCGGAGACGACCACGTACGGCTCGCGCGCCCATGCCGAGGGCCGGAACGTCTCCCGGTAGCGCTCGATACCGCGCAGCATCTTCTCCCGGTTGCGGAGGTCCCCGATGACCATGGGCAGCCCGGCGCGCGCGGCGATCGCGGCGCCCTCGCCCATGGCCAGAACGAAGGGCGGCACGGTCAGGCCCTCGGCGGGGCGCGCGTGGACACCGGTGGGGGAGTCGCCGTGAAACCATCCCAGGAGCTCGGTGATCTGCCCGGCGAAGTCGTCGGCGTCGTCCTTGTCCCGGCCGAGTGCCTTGCGTACCCCGTCGGTGAAGCCGACCGAACGGCCCAGCCCCATGTCGATCCGACCAGGGAAGAGTGACTCCAGTACCCCGAACTGCTCGGCCACGACGAGCGGTCGGTGATTGGGCAGCATCACGCCGCCCGTCCCCACCCGGATGTCGCGCGTGGCCGCCGCGACGGCCGCGGCCAGCACGGTCGGCGCGGAACCGGCGACACCGGGCACGCCATGGTGCTCCGAGACCCAGAACCGGTGGTATCCGAGTTCTTCGACCTCCCGCGCCAGCCGAACGGTGTCCCGCAGGGCCTCGGGCCCGTCGTGCCCCTCGCGGGTGCGCGAGCGGTCGAGTACGGAGAACCGGGTCGGTGCGATCAGTGAGCTCACAAGGGCTTCAACGCTCACGGGAGTGTGCGATTCCCGGCGTGGTACCCGCAGCGCCCACCTGTGCCGCCCCTGGGTGTCCCCCAGGCCGTCAAGGCACTGGGGGAGGCACGACTGCCCGCAGCTACGTCAGTCAGCCGACGTGGACGCGTGGGCGGCGTTTGCGGTCCGGTTCCGCCTCGCGCAGCACTTCCCGGGTCACCGGTGCCACCTCGCCCTGGCCGAAGAGGAAGAAGCGGAGGAAGTTGGTGAAGGGGTTGCCCTCGGTCCACTCGAAGTAGATGTGCGGGGTGCATCCGGTCGTATCGCGGATGTGCAGCAGCATGGCGGCCAGGGCGTTGGGGATGGAGGACGACTCCAGGGTCAGCACGCGGTAGCGGCCGTGCAGTACCTCGCCGCGGACGTGCAGCCCCGCCTCGAACTCCGAGGGGTCGCCGACCGTCACCTCCACGAAGACGAAGTCGTCCTGGGGTGTGATGTCGTTGTCGTGCCGGATCTGTTCGATCTTGGCGCGGTATTCGGCGATGTCGCGCCGGTCGGGCTCGTTGGCGATGAGCCGTATCTTCCGGCTGGCGATGTCGCGAACGAATCGTTCCGCCATGTCGTCCATGGTCACGCTGGTCACCCGCAGCTCGAAGGCGCGGGCGAGCCGCGACAGGAGCGAGACGAGAATGATGCCGGCGATAAAGCAGGCACCGATTTTCACGCCGTCCGGGCGTTCGATGACGTTGACGACGGTGACGTACAGGAGGACCGCCGAGACGATCGCGAAGGCGATCGTCCAGTTCCGCTGGCGGGCCTTGCGGGCGGCGATGGTCACCGCGATCGCCGCCGAGGACATCAGCACCAGCACGCCGGTGGCGTAGGCGCCGCCCTGGGCGTCCACGTCCGCGTCGAAGATCCAGGTGACGAGGAAGGCGACCAGGGTGAAGACGATGACCATGGGGCGCACCGCGCGGGCCCAGTGCGGGGCCATGCCGTAGCGGGGCAGGTAGCGGGGCATGAGGTTGAGCAGTCCCGCCATCGCGGAGGCGCCCGCGAACCACAGGATCGCGATCGTCGAGATGTCGTAGACGGTGCCGAAGGTGTTGCCGAGGTAGTCGTGCGCGAGGTAGGCGAGAGCGCGGCCGTTGGCCTGGCCGCCCGACTCGAACTCCTTCGCCGGAATGAGCACCGTTGTGATGAAGCTGGTGGCGATCAGGAAGACGCTCATGATCAGCGCCGCGGCCGTGAGCAGCTTCTTGGTGTCCCGGATACGGCCGGTCGGCTTCTCCTCTGTATCGCCGGGGTCGCCCTCGACGTGGGGCATGACCGCGACGCCGGTCTCGAAGCCGGACAGACCGAGCGCCAGCTTCGGGAACACCAGCAGGGATACGCCGACCATGGCGAAGACGTTGCCGTGCTCGGCGGTCAGGGCACTGGTCCAGTCGGTGACCACGTGCCCGGCGGTGACCACGTGCCACAGGCCGACGGCCACCACGACCACGTTGAGTCCGAGGTAGACCACCACCAGAGCGACCGCGACGCCGATGGCCTCCAGGAAGCCCTTGAGGAAGACCGCGCCCAGCAGTGCGACCAGGAGCAGGGTGATCAGCATCTGCCGGCCGTGGAGCATGCTCGTGAGATGGGGGTTCTCAACCAGGTGGGTGGAGGCGTCGGCGGCCGAGAGGGTGATGGTGATCAGGAAGTCGGTGGCGGCGAAGCCCAGCAGGGTGAGGACGAAGAGCTTGCCCTTCCAGAAGGACAGCAGCCGCTCCAGCATGGCGATGGAGCCTTCACCGTGCGGGCTCTCCTCCGCCACGCGCCGGTAGACGGGCAGGGCGCCGGCCAGGGTGACGATGACGAGGACGACGGTGGCGATGGGGGAGAGCAGGCCGGCGGCGAGGGCGGCGATGCCGGGCTGGTAGCCGAGGGTCGAGAAGTAGTCGACGCCGGTCAGGCACATCACCCGCCACCAGCGCTGGCCCTTGTGCGGGGTTTCGGGCTCGGCGTGCGGGCCCTGCGGGGCGCCCTTGCCCATGTCGGACAGCCCCTCCAGCATCCACGTCCGCAAGCGGCTCGCAGGTGGGTGTTCGGTGGTGGCCATCGGCGTGCTCTCCTGAGGTACGGCTCGGGGCGGGATTCGGCCATCACACGGACGGCCGCACCAGCGTAAGCAGAGAGTGACGCGTGGGCCCATGGGTGAGGGGAGTCGTCGCGTCAAGCTTCCGTTAAGAACCGCCAGGCCGGCATCGGCGTCGCACCAAAGCGGCATGAGTGGCGCATCACGGCGAGAGCCCGAAACCGGGCGCCGGGTGGAGCCGGAAGACCGGCGGGCCGAGAACGGACACGTAGCGTCATGCCGGGGGCGGTCTGCCAGGCCCTCGAAGGAGGGTGAGACGGGCGACGTGCAGGCGGGGCGGGGCGGGCCTGTGGCGGCGGTCGGCCGATGTCGCCATCCGCATCCGCATCCGCCTTCGCCCCGCGCGGCCCGGAGGGTCAGCGGTGCGCGTACGCGTCCGTCGCCGCGATCAGCGCGGACACCACGCCGGACGCCCCCATCGTGTGCCCGACGTCGTCCACCGTGATCAACTCACTGCCGGGCCAGGAGTGATGGAGGCGCCACACGGTGCCCAGCAGATTGCCGAAGTCGAGGCTGCCCTGGACGAGGGTGCCCGGGATGCCCTTGAGGAGGGGAGCGTCCCGCAGGACGACGCCCTCGTCATTGCCGTCGCCGAGGAAGTGGTCGTTGCCCCAGTAGTGGGTGACGGTCCGGGCGAAACCCATGCGGAACCCGGGGTCCTCGTAGCGCTCGACCGACCGCGGCGGCGCCGGAATCGTCGCCGTCTCCCAGTCGGTCCAGGCCCGCGCCGCGCGCGCCCGCACCTCCGGATCGGGCGACTCGATCAGCCGGTTGTACGCGGCCGCGAGGTTTCCGTCGCGCTCGTCCTCGGGCAGCACGGCCAGGAACCGCTCGAAGGCCTCGGGGAAGAACTGGCCAAGTCCCCTGGTCAGGAGGGCCACCTCGGGGTTCGACCCGGTCGCGACCGCCGTGAGCACCAGCTCGGACACGGACTCCGGGTGCGTCTGCGCGTACCGCAACCCGAGCACGGACCCCCATGACACCCCCCACACCAGCCACCGCTCGATCCCCAGGTGCCGCCGCAGCAGCTCCAGATCGGCGATGAGGTGGGCCGTCGTGTTGACGCTCATGTCGGTGTCGTACGCGCTCGCGTGCGGGGTGGAGCGTCCGCAGCCGCGCTGGTCGAGCAGCACGATGCGGTAGGCCGCCGGGTCGCAGTACCGCCGGAATCCGGCGCCGCAGCCGGAACCGGGCCCGCCGTGCAGCATGACCGCGGGCTTGCCGTGCGGGTTCCCGCAAACCTCCCAGTAGATGTGGTTGCCGTCACCGACATCGAGCATGCCGTGGTCGTACGGCACTGTCTCCGGATAGAGGTCCATCGCAGCACCGTAACGCCGTACCCCGGCTACGGACCGTCGATTTCCGGGTCCAAGTCGCGGCACTCCTCCCGGACTTGTGCCGACACCATCAAGGTCCCGTCAAACCGGCCCGCCAAGGCGTCAGGAGCGCGTCAACGCAGATCGTCGGTGGCCTGGACCAGTCGCAGACTGAGCGACAGCGGGGGACGGGCGACCGTCCGTGGTCCGACGTGGGAGGGACCGTGACCATCACGGCCGGAACAGCGCGCGGCCCTCAGACGGGGGCAGGCGCACCACCACGGCAACCGGCGGTTTCCCCGCCCACCGGTCCGCGGCAACGAGGGGGGCCGCGGCCCGGTGGGCGGGAACGTCCCCTCCGTCGCGAGACCGTGGCCGCGTGGGCCGCTCTGCGCCGTCGCTACTGGGCCACCCTGCCCGCGCGCCTGCGCTTCCTGCGCGCGGTCACGGTCTCGCTCACCGCCGCCCTGGCCCTGCTGCTTGTGCTGGCCGGCCTGGCCGCCACCGGCACCTGGGACACCGTCGCGGACCGTGACGCACCCCGCACCATCAGCGCCGCCGACCTGAACCTCGCCCTGAACAACATGGACGCGCAGGCCGCCAACGTCCTGCTGTCCAGCGGCAACGCGGGCAAGGGACGCCTGCGGACGCCGTACGGCAAAGCCGTCGGCTTCTACGGCGACGCCCGCCGCGAGATCGGCCACGACCTGCGCACCCTGGCCGTCGCCGCCCAGGGGGACAGGGCCGACGAACGGACCGTGGAGTCGCTGACCGACGACTTCGCCGAGTACCAGGAGCTGATCGGCCGCGCACTGGAGAACGACGGGCACAGCGGCGGCAAGGCGGCCGCGCTCGCCGACTACCGCAAGGCGACGGATCTGCTCCAGCACCGACTCCTGCCGGACGCGAGGACGTTGGTGGAGTCCAACAACGATGCCTTCAACGGGCAGTACACGCAGGCGCGTTCCACCCTGTCGGCCCAACTGGCCGCCGTGCTCGCCCTGGGCCTGCTCCTCCTCGCCGCGCTCGGCGTGCTGCAGTGGTACCTGGCCCGCCGTTTCCACCGGATCCTCAACCCCGGTGTCCTCGCCGCCACCGTCTGCACGCTGGTCTCCGTCCTCCTCGGCGCACAACTGCTCTCCGCCTCCGCCGAGCACCTGCGTGGGGCCCGCCGCGATGCCTTCGACTCCGTCGTGGCCCTCTCCCGCGCCCGCGCCATCGCCTACGACGCCAACGCCGACGAGAGCCGGTACCTCCTCGACCCCGAGCGCCGGGACCAGTACACGAGCTCGTTCCTCACCAAGTCCCAGCAGCTGTACGGGATCAAGGGTGCGGACCTGGGAACGTACGACGCCGAACTCGCCGTCACCTGGCAGGCGTACCGCACCGACGGACACGACCTGCGCTTCACCGGGGAGTTCCGGCGCGAACTCGACAACATCACCTTCCCCGGCGAGCGGACCGCGGCCGAGAAGACCGTCCAGGCCTACGTCGTCTACCAACGCGACGACCGCAAGATCCGCGACCTGCTCGCGGCCGGGAAGGAGCACGAGGCGGTGGAGTTCTGTATGGACTGGCAACCCGACACCTCCAACGCCCACTTCGCGGCGTGGATGACCGCCCTGGACCAGCTGACCGACATCAACCGCGCCCATTTCACCGCGTCCGTACGGGCGGGCCGCGCGGATCTTGCCGAGCAACTGCCGTGGTCCGGTGGACTGTTGCTGCTCGCCGTCGCGCTCACCGGGTTGGGGCTGAGACCGCGGTTGGCGGAGTTCCGCTGAGTTCCTGTTCGGCCCTTCTCACACGTCCGCCAGCCTGGCCTCCTCCAGGTCCAAAGACCGCTGGAGGCGTCTGCGGGTGGTGTCGCTTATGGCGTGCTCGTCGTGCAGGCGCTGCCGTTCCGCCGCTTCCACCGCGATCAGGTCGCGGCGCAGCCGGCGGTGGACCAGGTCGGCGGATTCGACGGGGACAGCGGTGCCGTCGGTGTCGGCGAGGCGGTCGCGGGCGTCGTCCAGGCGGGCGGTCAGCCCCCCGGCGAAGCCGGTCGAGGACGACGTCCGGAGCGGCCTGCAACTCGGCCAGTACATCCAGGCGGCGGATGCCCGCGCCGGCCAGATCGTGCACCGCGCCTACGCCCGGATCGGCGAGCGGCTGGGCCTGGGCCGCATACCGGAGCCACCGCACCGTGCCGCTCCCTGGTGACGCGCCTTGCCGCAGGTCGCCGCAGGGTCCGTAAGAGCCCCGTCAAAGGCGTGAGGACCCCCGTAAGGGACCCGTCAAGGGGAGTCGAAGCCGGCCAGAAGCACGGTTTCCTCGAACCGTCCTAGTGCAGTCCGAACCTCATTTCAGGAGTTCACGATGGCCGATCTGGCCTTCGTCGTCACCACGATCGCGGTCTTCGCGCTGGTGGCCCTCGCCGCCAAGGGGGTGACGAAGCTGTGACCGCCGAAAACATAGTCGGCCTGGTCGTGGCCGTCGCCCTGCTGGGCTATCTCGTCCTCGCCCTGATCTTCCCGGAGAGGTTCTGACCATGACATCAGCTGCTGCCGCAGCGGGCGACATGGGTCCGGTTCTTGCCGGCGTGCTCCAACTGCTCGCCCTGACAGGCGCGCTCGCGCTCGCCTACGTTCCCCTCGGCACCTACATGGCCAAGGTCTACTCCTCCGACAAGCACTGGCGCGTCGAGAAGTGGATCTACAAGGGCATCGGCGCCAACCCGAACGTCGAGATGCGCTGGCCTGCCTACCTGCGCGGTGTCCTCGCGTTCTCCGCGGTCAGTGTCCTCTTCCTCTACCTGCTGCAGCGGATCCAGGGCTCCCTGCCCGGTTCGCTCGGCTTCTCGGCGATCGACGCGGACCAGGCGTTCAACACCGCCGTGTCCTTCGTGACCAACACCAACTGGCAGTCGTACTACGGCGAGCAGGCCATGGGCCACGTCGTGCAGACCGCCGGTCTGGCCGTGCAGAACTTCGTCTCCGCGGCCGTCGGTATCGCGGTGGCGGTGGCCCTGGTGCGCGGCTTCGCGCGCTCCCGCACCGGCGAACTCGGCAACTTCTGGTCCGACCTGGTGCGCGGCACCATCCGCATCCTGGTGCCGGGCGCCGCGATCGCCGCGATCGTCCTGGTCGCCTGCGGCGCGATCCAGAACTTCTCCGGCATCCACGAAGTCGGTCAGTTCATGGGAGGTTCGCAGCAGTGGAACGGCGGCGCGGTCGCCTCGCAGGAGGCCATCAAGGAGCTGGGCACCAACGGCGGCGGCTACTTCAACGCCAACTCCGCCCATCCCTTCGAGAACCCGACGCCCTTCTCCAACCTCTTCGAGATCTTCCTGATCCTGGTGATCCCGTTCGCCCTGACCCGCACCTTCGGCATCATGGTCGGCTCGGTCAAGCAGGGCTACGCGATCCTCGCCACCATGGCCACCATCTGGATCGGTTTCACCGCCCTGATGATGTGGACCGAGTTCGCCCACCACGGCCCGGCGCTGCAGATCGCGGGCGGGGCGATGGAGGGCAAGGAGACCCGCTTCGGCGTCGGCGGCTCGTCGATCTTCGCGGTGGCGACCACGCTCACCTCGACCGGTGCGGTGGACTCCTTCCACTCCTCCTTCACCGGTCTGGGCGGTGGCATCACCATGCTCGGCATGATGCTGGGTGAGATCGCGCCCGGTGGTACGGGCTCAGGCCTCTACGGCATGCTGATCATGGCCGTGATCGCGGTGTTCATCGCCGGTCTGATGGTCGGCCGTACGCCCGAGTACCTGGGCAAGAAGATCGGTACCCGCGAGATCAAGCTGGCGGCCTGCTACATCCTCATCACCCCGGCCCTGGTCCTGGTCTTCACCGCGGCCGCGATGGCGCTGCCGACGCCGGCGCACTCGATGACCAACTCCGGCGCGCACGGCTTCTCCGAGATCCTCTACGCCTACACGTCCGCCGCGAACAACAACGGCTCTGCCTTCGCCGGTCTGAACGCCGACACCCAGTGGTTCAACAGCACCCTGGGCCTGGCCATGCTGTTCGGCCGCTTCCTGCCCATGGTGTTCGTACTGGCGCTGGCCGGCTCGCTCGCCGAGCAGCAGCCGGTGCCGGTCACCGCGGGCACCCTGCGCACCGAGAAGCCGCTGTTCACGAGCCTCCTCGTGGGCGCGATCCTGATCATCACCGGTCTGACCTATTTCCCGGCACTCGCGCTGGGTCCGCTGGCGGAGGGGCTGGCGTCATGACCACTCGTACAGAGAAGCAAGAGGACTCGATGTCCACAGCCACTCCGACCCGGGCCCCGCACAGCGATGTGCCGACCGGCCACAAGGAAGAGAGCCGCGTAGGCGCGGGCCTCTTCGACCCCAAGCAGCTGGTCAAGTCGCTGCCGGACGCCTTCCGCAAGCTCGACCCGCGGGTGATGGTCAAGTCGCCCGTGATGTTCGTGGTGTGGATCGGTTCGCTCCTGACGACGGTCTTCTCCTTCAAGGACCTGGGCGACTGGTTCGGCTGGGCGATCAGCGCCTGGCTGTGGCTGACGGTCGTCTTCGCCAACCTGGCCGAGGCCGTTGCCGAGGGCCGTGGCAAGGCGCAGGCCGACACGCTGCGCAAGGCCAAGACGGACACGGTCGCCCGGCGTCTCGTGGGGGACAGCGAAGAGCGGGTCGCGGGCACGGAACTGCGCATCGGTGACCTGGTGGTGTGCGAAGCGGGCGACATCATCCCCGGCGACGGTGATGTCGTCGAGGGAGTCGCCTCGGTCGACGAGTCGGCGATCACGGGTGAGTCGGCGCCGGTCATCCGTGAGTCCGGCGGCGACCGGTCCGCGGTCACCGGCGGTACGAAGGTGCTGTCCGACCGGATCGTCATCAAGATCACGACGAAGCCCGGCGAGACCTTCATCGACCGGATGATCAGCCTCGTCGAGGGCGCCGCACGGCAGAAGACGCCCAACGAGATCGCGCTGAACATCCTGCTGGCGTCGCTGACGATCGTCTTCCTCCTCGCGTGCGCCACGCTGCCGCCGTTCGCCACCTACGCGGGCACGCATCTGACGATGGTCGTGCTGGTGGCGCTGCTGGTCTGCCTCATCCCGACGACGATCGGCGCGCTGCTGTCGGCGATCGGTATCGCGGGCATGGACCGACTGGTGCAGCGCAACGTTCTGGCGATGTCGGGCCGTGCGGTCGAGGCCGCCGGTGACGTCTCCACGCTGCTGCTCGACAAGACGGGCACCATCACGCTCGGCAACCGCCAGGCCTCCGAGTTCGTCCCGGTCAGGGGCACCACCGAGGCCGAGGTCGCGGACGCCGCCCAGCTTTCCTCGCTGGCCGACGAGACGCCCGAGGGCCGCTCCATCGTCGTACTGGCGAAGGAGAAGCACGGCCTGCGCGAGCGCCACCAGGGCGAGCTGGTCGGCGCCGAGTGGATCGCCTTCACCGCCCAGACCCGGATGTCGGGCGTGGACGTCGACGGGCGCAAGATCCGCAAGGGCGCGGCCGGTTCGGTCATCGCCTGGGTCGAGGAGCGGGGCGGCACGGTCGCCGAGGACGCGGGCAAGACCGCCGACCGCATCTCCGAGGCAGGTGGCACCCCGCTGCTCGTCGCCATCGAGGACGACAAGGGCCCCAGGGTCCTTGGTGTGATCCACCTCAAGGACGTCGTCAAGGAGGGCATGCGGGAGCGGTTCGACGAACTGCGCCGCATGGGCATCAAGACCGTCATGATCACGGGCGACAACCCGTTGACGGCCAAGGCGATCGCCGAGGAGGCGGGTGTCGACGACTTCCTCGCGGAGGCCACTCCCGAGGACAAGATGGCCCTCATCAAGCGGGAGCAGGCGGGCGGCAAGCTCGTCGCGATGACCGGTGACGGCACCAACGACGCGCCCGCGCTCGCACAGGCGGACGTGGGCGTGGCGATGAACACGGGTACGTCGGCCGCCAAGGAGGCCGGCAACATGGTCGACCTCGACTCCAACCCGACCAAGCTCATCGAGATCGTGGAGATCGGCAAGCAGTTGCTGATCACGCGGGGTGCGCTGACGACGTTCTCCATCGCCAACGACGTCGCGAAGTACTTCGCGATCATCCCGGCGCTGTTCGCGGTGGTCTACCCGGGCCTGGACAAGCTGAACATCATGCACCTGGCCTCGCCCAACTCCGCGATCCTGTCGGCGGTCATCTTCAACGCGCTGATCATCATCGCCCTCGTACCGCTCTCCCTGAAGGGCGTGCAGTACCGGCCGGTGAGCGCCGACAAGATGCTGCGGCGCAACCTCGGAATCTACGGCCTGGGCGGCTTGATCGCCCCCTTCATCGGCATCAAGATCATCGATCTGCTCATCTCCCTCATTCCCGGAATCGGTTGATCGCCATGAACAACTCGGTAACGAACACTGTCCGGTTGCTCGGGGCGGGTCTGCGCGCCCTCCTCGTGCTGACCCTGGTGACGGGTGTCATCTATCCGCTCGTCGTCACCGGCATCGCGCAGGGGCTGTTCAGTGACAAGGCGAACGGCTCCGAGATCAAGGCGGACGGCAAGGTCGTCGGCTCGTCCCTGATCGGGCAGGCGTACAACCTGCCGCTGAAGAAGGGTCAGGAGACCCCGGACGCCGACCTGAAGTGGTTCCAGGGCCGCCCGCAGAACGGTCTCGGCAGCAACAGCGTCAATACGCAGTACAAGTTGATCCTGTCCGGCGCGACCAACCGCTCGGCCGACAACAAGGATCTGATCGACTGGGTGAAGACGGCCAAGGCCGCGGTCGTCAAGGACAACTCGGTGGCCGGCTACACGGTCGAGCCGTCCGACGTGCCCGCCGACGCGGTCACCTCCTCCGGCTCGGGTCTGGACCCGGACATCTCCCCGCAGTACGCGGAGATCCAGGCCCACCGCGTCGCCGAGAAGAACGGGCTGCCCGTCACCCAGGTGGAGAAGCTGGTCAAGGACCACACCGAGGGCCGGACCCTCGGCTTCATGGGCGAGCCCCGCGTGAACGTCCTCGAACTCAACATCGACCTCAAGGAGCTCGTGGCGCACCACTGAGGGCCTCGCGGAGGCGGCGGCCCGGGACCTCTCCCCGGGCCCGCCATCTCCCGTACCGGCCGGGCAGATGTCACGCTTGCTACCTTCACCAGCGTGACGATGGCACCGGTGAGCCGCTGGCTCGTCCTCTTGATCACATTGCCCGCCGAGCCGTACCGGCACGAGGTGGCGGTCCAGTGCGAGCTGCGCGGGATCCCCGAGGAGGAGCGGTGACCACGCCGCCGGCCGCGCAGGCGGCTCCTGCGCGGCATATGCGGCCGTTGTACGCGGCCGGCTTCACCACGGCCTTCGGTGCGCACGGTATCGCCGCGAACCTGGGCGGCTTCTCCGAGGACGCCGTCACCTCGCTCCTGGTGCTCGGCGGCCTGCTCGCGCTGTACGACGGCGCCGAGGTCGTGCTCAAGCCGGTCTTCGGCGCGCTCGCCGACCGCGTCGGAGCCCGCCCCGTGCTGCTCGGCGGTCTGGTCGCCTTCGCCGCCGCGTCCGCCTTGTACGTCGTCGCGGACCGTCCCGGCTGGCTGTGGGCCGCCCGCTTCGGTCAGGGCGCCGCGGCCTCCGCCTTCTCCCCGTCCGCCTCCGCGCTGGTCGCCCGGCTCAACCCGGCCGCGAAACGCGGTCGCGCCTTCGGCAGCTATGGCTTCTACAAGTCGATCGGATACACCCTCGGTCCGCTGCTCGGCGGGGTCCTGGTGTGGGCCGGGGGCCTGCGGCTGCTGTTCGCCGTACTGACGGTGCTGGGCGCGGCGGTCGCCGTCTGGGCCGCGCGCGCCGTGCCCGTCGTACCGCCGCTGCCCAAGTCCCGGCAGACAGTGCTGGATCTGGCCCGGCGGCTGGCCGATCCCGGCTTCCTCGCGCCGACGGCCGCACTGGCCGCGGCGACCGCCGCCCTCTCGGCCGGCGTCGGCTTCCTGCCCGTCTCGGGCCGGGCAGCCGGCCTCGGTACGGCCGCCACCGGCGCCGCCGTGTCGGTGCTCGCCGCGTGCGCGGCCCTGGTGCAGCCGCGGGCCGGCCGCGCGCTCGACGAAGGACGCCTCACCGCCCGCTCCGGCATCGCCGCCGGACTGCTGGTGACGGCCGTCGGTCTGGCCTGCGCCATGCTCCCGGGGCCGGCGGGTGTGCTCACCGGCGCCGCCCTGATCGGCGCCGGAACCGGCCTGATCACCCCACTGGGCTTCGCCGCGCTGGCCGCCGGCACCCCCGCCGAACGCCTCGGGCAGACCATGGGCGCCGCCGAACTCGGCCGCGAACTCGGAGACGCGGGCGGCCCCTTGCTCGTCGCGGGCGCCGCCACGCTCACCACCCTCACCCACGGTTACGCGGCCCTGGCCGTCCTGTTGGCGGCCCCTCCACTGATCGGCCTCCTACGCCGCCGCCCGGGCGGCCGTGAGACGGGCGGCGGGTGATGTCGAGCAAGACCGCGGCCCGACGCCACGACGGACCCCGCCGAACGGTCAACCTCACGTCCCGGTTACGGATCCCTCAACCTCTGGTGTCTGCGGAGTGAGGGGGCGACGATGGGACCATGACTCTGGCCCAGCGCGCCCTGGAACAACTCAAGGCCTGGCCCGACCTCACGGCGGGACCGGCGAGTTGCGGCACAGGGCAGGCGCTCCGCTCCTCGCACAGCGACATCTCCACGCACAACGACATCGTCCACTTCCATTCCGACTACGAGGCGGACCTGCACCTCACCAGCCGGGCCATCCAGCGGTTCTCCGGCGACCTCGCCGAGTCGACCGCCATCCGCATGGTGCCCGGCTCGCTGTGGGTGACCGTGCACCTCGACTGCGACGCCGACGTCGACCTGCTGTTGAGTCTGGTGAGCGTGGCGCTCAAGGCACATCAGGCGTCCCCTCCGGGGAGCCCGTCGCCAACAGCGTGCAACTTCCGCCGTGTCACGGTGCTGTCGCGCGACCGTGAAGGCGTCGTCGGCTGAGCCGGGCGACTCAGCCTTCGGCGGCGCGCCTGCGGGAGGTCTCGATCTCCGCGTACGCCTTGTCCCGTCCCTCCCAGTGGGAACCCTCGACCGACTTGCCGGGCTCCAGGTCCTTGTAGACCTCGAAGAAGTGGGTGATCTCCAGCCGGTCGAAGACCGGGACGTCGTCGATGTCCTGCACCGTCTCATAGCGCGGGTCGTGCGCCGGGACGCAGAGGATTTTCTCGTCGGGGCCCTTCTCGTCCTTCATGACGAACATGCCGACGGCGCGGCACTCGATCACACAGCCGGGGAAGGTGGGGTCGCCGACCAGGACGAGGGCGTCGAGCGGGTCACCGTCGCCGCCGAGGGTGTGGTCGATGTAGCCGTAGTCGGCCGGGTACTGGGTGGAGGTGAACAGCATCCGGTCCAGGCGGAGTCGGTGCAGTTCGTGGTCCATCTCGTACTTGTTGCGCGATCCCTGGGGGATCTCCACGATGACGTCGAACTCCACGACGGCCTCCTTGTCTCGTCGGTGAGCCGGTGAGCCGGTGAGCCGGTGAGCCGGTCAGCGGCCGGTGGCACACGGCCTGTTCGGCCCCGGACCGGTGCGCGGGCCGCACACCGGCAGGGTGGCTCTCATGGGCTGCTCCGCTCGGCCTGGCCGCGCAGGAGGTCACGCAGTCCGCGAAGGTCGTCCGCGGGCCGGCCCAGGCCGTTCAGGCGCAGCCGCGCGGCCTCGGTCCGGGCGTCCGCGTGCGCGGTGAACGCCAGGTCCATCGCCTGGCGCACCATCCACTGGTGGTACGCCAGCAGCCGTCCCGCCCGTGCCCGCGCCTCGGCGAGATCGGGATACGTCACCGGCAGGCTGTTCAACCGTCCACTCAGCCGGTGGAAGGTCACGCTGTGCTGTCCACACTCCCGTGCGGCCGTCGCGCGCACCGGACCGGGCTCGCCGCACGCCGCCACCGCCTCGTCGGCGCCCCGCTGGGCTTCGACCGCCTCGTCCAACAGCGCGGTCAGGGCCCGAAGCTCGGCCTGGCGCGAGGGACGGGCGGGTGGGGGACGACGCCGCGCCAGCAGCCGTACCAGGCGATGTCGCATGCCGGTTCGTATCGACGGAGAGGGTGCCGTGGGTGTGGGCATGGTTCCTCCTGGTCGGCACCGTTGGACCAGGACCGTCAGCGGAGACGTCGGTCCGCGGTTGCGGTGAGCCCCATGACCGGCACGCCCGCGAGGAGCGGGTGTGCCCTTCCAGTGTGCCCCCGGCCCCAGCGCCGTGGCAGCCGAACGCGCCCGGCCGTCCCCCGTACCACCTCCGATCGGCCGTCGCCCGGGCGGCCGCTCCGGACAAAGGGTGAGACGGTGGAAGGAGGCGGACATCGGGTACCCGGCAGCGCCGGACAAGGGGCACCATCGTATCGGCGCCCGCCCCGTGAAAGGCGAGTACATGCCGTTCCGAGACCGCAGAGAGGCCGGGCGGGAACTGGCCCGGTGTCTGCGTGTCCTTCAGGAAAAGGGGGCCTTCCCGGACCCGGTGGTCGTCCTCGCGCTGCCGCGCGGCGGGGTCGCCGTGGCCGCCGAGGTGGCCCGGGCCCTGGACGCCCCGCTCGACGTGCTCGTCGTACGCAAGATCGGCGCCCCCTCCCACGAGGAGTACGGCATCGGCGCGATCGTCGGCGACGGCCCTCCGCTGTTCGACGACTGGGCGCTGGACCAGCTGGGTCTGAGCGAGGCCGACCTCGCTCCGGTGGTGGCACGTGAGCGGAGGGAACTCCACCGCCGGGAGCGCCTCTACCGGCAGGGGCGCCCCGCTCCGGAACTCGGCGGACGCACCGTGATCGTCGTCGACGACGGGCTCGCCACCGGGGTCACGGCAAGTGCCGCACTGTCGTCCGTACGCCGTCAGGAACCCGCACGTGTCGTCCTGGCCGTGCCGGTGTCCTCGCCCGAGGCCGCCGAACTGCTGAGCCACGACGCCGACGACGTGATCTGCCTGAAGCGGCCGAGTTCCTTCACCGCCGTGGGCCTGTGTTACGAGGACTTCGAGCAGCTGACGGACGACGATGTCCTCCGAGCACTGCACGGCGACTGAGGACGGGCCCCGCGATCCGGCGACAGGAAGAGGTGTGGCGGTGCCGCGGATGGACGAGGACGAGGCGCGGCGACGGTTCACCGCGGCCCGGGTCGCGCGGCTGGCGACGGTGGACCCCGAGGGACGCCCCCACCTCGTTCCGGTCGTGTTCGCCCGGTACGGCGACGACGGGATCGTCATGGCCGTCGACCGCAAGCCCAAGAGCTCCCAGCGGCTGAAACGGCTGCACAACATCGCCGTCAACCCGGCCGTGTGCCTGCTTGTGGACGCGTACGACGAGGACTGGGACCGGCTGTGGTGGGTCCGCGCCGACGGCGGCGCCCGGACCGTGCCGCCCGACGCGCCGACGGAACAGGACCGGCACGCGTACGAGGCAGCCGTCGCCCTGCTGCGGCGAAAGTACCCCCAGTACCGCGACAGCCCGCCGGACGGACCGGTCGTCGTGGTCACCGTCCACCGCTGGAGCGGCTGGCGCGCCGCTGCCGAGCCCGACGACCCGGACCGTTGAGGGGGAGAGGTCTCGGGTCCCGTCACATGTGGGCCGCCGTGGTCCCCCGTGCCCGGTGCGATCGCGGGCCCCTGTGCCGGTGGTGCGTGGCCGCGTTCACGGCCGCGGCAAGACCCAGCGCGAAGAGCAACGCCAGGGCGAGGCCGGAGCTGAAGATGGCGAGGGCGTTCATGGTGGCGATGGGGTGATCGAGCATCGACACGGTGTATTCGGGGCCGCCGGACAGGTTGCCGGCGATCGCCAGGCCGGCGAAGGCGCCGGTGGCCGCCAGGAGGAGCAGTCCGATGATGAGCATCCAAGTCATCTCCTCAGAAGAGTTCTTCCGCCGCTTCGGGTACCCGCACCGGTACGGCCCAGACGCGGCGGGGCCGGCCGGACGCCGCCCGGGCCGGCACGGAGATCGATGGCTGCCCTCTGTTCGTCGGACGCGCGGCCCGCGGCGACGGGCCGCGCGTGGGGCGGTCGTTCGGCCGGGTGCCGGGCTCACAACGGCGTGCGGCTGGTCGTCAGGAGATACGTCCCGTAGACCAGGGAGACAGCGGCGAGGGCGGTGCCGAGCAGGAGGGCGTGTTTCGGCCGGACCCTCCAGGTCCGTGCGAGACCGAAGGCGAGCGGCAGCAGCAGGGGGAACGCGGGCAGCAGGAAACGCGGTTTCGACGCGTACGGCCCGGAGCCGCCGACCGTGATCAGAACGAGTATGCCGGCGTACACGATCAGCCCCAGCGGGGCACGGTCCATGCACAGCAGACAGAACAGCAGGACGGCCGCCGTGACGATCACCAGCGCCAGCGGGTAGTCGACCCGGCCGCCGTGCAGGAGCAGCGCCCTGAGGAAGTGCAGCGAGCCGGCGCCGAAGTCGAAGCGCGAGTCCCAGGCGCGCTGCACCCTGAAGTAGCCGCCCAGCGGATCGCCCGTGCTGTCGCCGACCCACAGGACGAAGCCCACCCAGCCGAGCGGGGCGATCGCCGTGCCGATCCACAGCCCGCGGGGAACTCGGCCGCGCCACCTGACGACCTCGTGTGCCGCCACGGCAATGATCGCCGCGGCGACGGCGAACCCGGTCGGCCGGGACAGCCCCGCCAGGCCGGCCAGCGCGCCCGCCCATAGCCAGCGGCTCCTGAGCACGGCGTACAGGGACCATGCGGCGAGCGCGGTGAACAGGGGCTCTGTATAGGCGATGTCGAGGACGACGGAGTGCGGCAGGGCGGCCCACAAGCCGACGAGTGCGGTGGCGACCGCGCGTCCGTACAGATGATGTCCGATCGCGTAGATGCCGTACGCGGCCACCCCTGCCGCGCACCAGGCGATGAGCAGGGCGGCGGCGCCCGGAGTGAGCGGAAGGACGGTCGACACGATACGGATGAGTCCCGGGTAGAGCGGGAAGAACGCCCAGTCCCGCTGGACGGCGCCGGTGGTGGCGAGCACGTGGACGCGGGTGCCGTACCCGTGCTCGGCGATGTGCAGATACCAGCGCGAGTCCCACGAATGCGTCAGAGCCTTGAGCAGCGGGCGGCCGGCCAGATGGTTCGCCAGGGCGATCGCGGCGACACCGGCGAGACGGAGGGACGCGAACAGGGCGAGGGCCGGCGCGGCGCCGGGCACGAGCCGGTCCTGGAGGCGAAGGCGGACGCGACGCTCCGCGCCCCCGACCCGTTCGGAGACAGGGGCGGGCGAGAGTGTGTTGACACCTTGACCCTGCGGTACCGACGTGTGGTCCGCGACGTGAGGTTTGGCCATGGTTGGGTCATATATCACCGCTTTACGAGAATTCGACGTGACCCAGTACTGAGGCCGGTGAATTGTGCCCGGTCGGCGTGGTCAACCGGCATATACGTCCTCTATGTACCGGCCCTGGTTCATCAGGTCCAGCAGCCATTCGCGGGCTGCCCTCTCGTCGGCGCCGGCGGTGTGCCGCACGTACAGGTCGCGGAAGGCGTCCCGTACTCCGGGTGCCATGTACCGTCCGTCGCCGCACACATGGACCCGGGCGCCCGCGCCGAGCAGCTTCCACACCGCGTCAGCCTCGGCGGCGATGCGGTGCTGGACGAATCGCTGCCCGTCGACCGGAGCCGCGCTGAAGACGGGACGCAACTCGACCGCTCCCGCCCGCTCGGCGGCGCGCAGTTCCTGGGCGTGCAGGAAGTCACCGTCGGGAGAGTCGCAGCCGAAGTAGCAGACCGCCGGGGCGAGTCGGGCTCCGGAAGCCAGCCGGGCGACCCGATCGGCGAGGGCGCCGCGGAAGGGAGCGAGCCCGGTGCCCGCCGCGACCATGATCACCGGAGCATCGTCGTGCCGGACCCGGAAGACCTCGCGGCAGGGCTGCACGCGCGCGAGCACGGTGGCGCCGGGGCGCAGTGCGCAGAGGTGGCCGGAGCCGGAGCCGTGGTACGTGCCACGTCCGGAGCGAGCGGGCGCTTGCAGCAGGGAGACCATCAGGTCGACGTGATCCGGGTCCACGGTGGGCGAGGAGGAGATGGAGTACGTACGGGGCCTGATCGGGGGCAGCAGATCCAGCAGCACGGGCCAGGTCAGGGACTCGCGCAGGGCCGGGTGGTCCTCGATCAGGTCGAGCAGGGTGCGGCGGTCGGCGGTGAGCGCGGACGCGTCGCCCGCGAGCGCCTCCAGGGCCCCTCGCTCGGGCGGGCAGGGGTTGAGCCCGGCCAGCAGCCGGAGCCGGTCGGCGGTCGGGCGCTCCCGCAGTTCCAGGTGATGGGTGAACAACTCCCGTACGGACAGCGGCCGGTCGACGGCCAGGCCGTCGCGGCGGGGCCGCGTGGGGGTGATGCCGAGGACCGTGTCGAGGTCGACGCCCAGGATCCGGGCCGCGCGTTCGACGAGGGCCGGGTCATGGGCAGGGAGCACGGCGAGATGGTCGCCCGTGCGGTACGACATGCCCTCGGGCAGCGACAGGCGCACGAACCGCTTGACGCGCGGATGAGCCGGAGCGGTGAGGCTCCGCACCTCGGTGACGGTCATCGCGCTCATGCCGTGCCGGTCCGCGAGCGCGTCCAGTGAACCGCCCGAGACCTCGGCGACCGCGTACCCCGGACCCTCCGGTGCGCTCTGCGTGGCGGCAGGGTCCCCGGCGTACTCCAGCAGCGCGGAGCGCAGCCGTACGGTGAACTCCCGGACCGCGCCCGTGAGATCACCGGAGGCGTCGGCCGCCCCCCGCTCCACCAACCGGGTGCCGCCCAGGGCCGTCAGGCGCTCGTCGATGAGGGCCGGGACGCGCTGGTACGTGGCCGTCCAGTTGCGGTCGCCGACGCCCAGGACGGCGTAGGTGACGCCGTTCGCCGCGCCGGGTGCGGCGTTCCCCAGCCGGCGGACGAAGGCGGCCGCGTCGTCGGTGGGTTGCCCGTTGTAGGAGGCTGCGGTGATGACCACCGGCCGGTCGGTCGGCAGGGCGCCGGCGTACGCGTCCAAGGGCGCCACGTCCGTGGTGCAGCCCAACTGATCTGCATGGTCGGCCAGTTGGGCGGTCACATCGCGGCAGGTGCCGTAGTTGGAGCCGTGCAGGAGCAGCACGGAGGTGCCCTGCCGCACGCGCCCGGGCCGCGCGAAGTCAAAGGCCCGCGTGGGCCGGGTGGGCGCGGGCCGGGTGGCGCGGTCCGCCGACGTACGCCGGATCAGGGTGAGGGTGAGGCCGTCCGGCTTGATGGTAAGTGTCTGCCGGACGTTCAGCTCGTATTGGTCATGGTCGATCAGCCGGTAGCGGTGGGCCAGCAGGCCCAGCAGCAGGGTGGCCTCGTGCAGCGCGAACTGCCGCCCGATGCAGGCGCGTTCACCGGTGCCGAACGGCTTGTACGCGTGCGGGGAGCGCGCGGACTCCGCCTCCGGCGCGAAGCGTGCGGGATCGAACAGGTCCGGGTTGTCGCCCCACACCGGGTCGCGGTGCAGCATCGGGATGATCACTCCGGCCGGCTGACCGGCCCGCAGCGGGATGCGCCCGCCGAGCAGGGTGTCCTCGCGGGCCTGGCGGACGAAGGCGGGCGCGGCGGGCCACAGCCGCAGTGTCTCGCCCAGGACCTGGCGGGTGTAGCGCAGCCGGCCGACGTCCTCGTACGTCGGCTCCGGATCCACGACGTCGCCCCACAGTTCGTCCACCTCCCGCCGCACCCGGTGCAGCACCTCCGGATGCTTGGCCAGGAAGTACAGCGCGAAGGCGAGGGTGCCGGACGTCGTCTCGTGCCCCGCGATCAGGAAGGTGATCACCTGGTTGCGGATGTTCCTCGCGTCCAGGGGCTTGCCGTCGGACGGGTGCACGGCCCGCAGCATCAGCCCCAGCAGGTCCTCGACGCCCCCGTCCGGCGCGCCGCCCGCCGTGCGCGCGGCGATCACCTCGTCCACCACCGACGTCAGATACCCGGCATCGGCGCGGAACGCCTCGTCCACCTCCCCGTAGTCCACCCCGGGCCTACGGGCCAGCCGCTTCATCGCCCAGGTCAGACAGCGCACCATCGCTCCGACGAACGGGTGCTGCCGCTCGCCCCGGAAGGAACCGAAGTCGAAGCCGAACCCGGCCAGGCCGATGGTGTCCAGCGTCATCCGGGTCATGTCCTCGGGCACGTCCACCGGAGTGCCGGCCGCGGCATGACGATCCCAGGCATCGATCAGCCGGCGGGCGACGCGCACCATCACCGGGTGGTAGGTGTGCATCGAACCCAGGGCGAAGGCCGGCATCAGCAGGTCGTGCGCCCTGGCCCAGTTCGGCTCGTCGTTGAACGCCGTGAACAGGCCGTCGCCGGCGAACTCCCGTACGTTCAGCAGCGCCGGACCCAAGGACTTCGCGAACCGCTGCTCGTCGGCCAGCTCGGTCACCAGATCGAGCCCGGCGACGAACAACTGCTCCTGACCGTGGACGCGCTGGTAGAAAGCGGGTCCGAACCTTCTGACCCGCTCCATCGCCCCGAGCACCGGAGCTCCGGTGCGCAGGGCGGCGGACAGGTCGACGACGGGCAGACCGTCGCGGATCTCGGTGTGCGGCGGGACGACGACCTCGGTCATGCGGGACTCCCTCTGAGGTCAGGACGGCTGAGGCGGCCGCCGAGGCGGGCGGCCGTTTCCACCTTTCCGCCGGACGGGTGGCACCGGTCCGGTCCGGACTACTTGAATGTGTAGTGAGCGCCCATGTCCGCGGGCTTGCGTCCCGACGGCCGCGGCGGATACGGGGCGCGGTGAGGGAAGGCGGTACGGGAGGAGGAGAGGGAGCGTGGACCCCCGGCGGCAGCGGGTGCCCCTGCAGCCCACCATGTCCCCGGTGCCGGACAGCAGCGCCGCGGTCTTCTGGCGCAACCGGGCCCTGGGCCTGTTCGACCGGATTCCGCTGCCCACGGCGTACTGCACGACCGACGGCACGATCCTGCGGGTGAACGCCGCCATGGCGGGGGAGTGGGGCATGCTCGCCGGACCCTTGCGCGGACGCAGCATTCTCGACCTTTTCCACCCGGAGACCAGGAACCAGCTCCGCTCCGTCACCGAGGCGATACGGCTGCACCGCAGGTCGCGCTACACCGTCGCGGTCGGCTGGACCACCGCGAGCGGCGTCGAGCGCCACGGCGAGATGACCGTCGACCTGGTGAGCGAGACGTCCACGGAAGCGCCCAATCTGCTGCTCATGCTCCGCATCGACCAGGAGCGCCCCGCCCCGGAGAGCGCGCAGGCCGCCGAGACGGTCAAGGCGGACGAGATCGAGGCCCGGGTTCTCGCCCTGGCGGCTGCCGGTTCCACGACGGGACAGATCGCCTCGGCTGTCGGGCTGACCGTGGACGGCGTGAACTACCACTTCAAGCAGCTGTCCCGCCGCTGGGGCGTGACCGGCAAGGCGGCGCTGGTGGCGCGCGCGTACGTGGAGGGCGTCCTCGCCCCGGACGCGTGGCCGCCGGCGCCCGCACGGCCGGGCGGCTGAGGCCGCCGCGCCCCCTCTCCCCCTGCAAGAGCGCGTGTCCCCGGCGCGTCTCCCTACGGAGGCCCGTGACTTCCTGCAGTGCGCCCATGACTCCCTACAGTGGGCCCGTGACGAAGGACAGCAGCAGACCGGTCGCCGTATTCGATCTCGACAACACCCTCGCCGACACCGCCCACCGGCAGCGTTTCCTGGAAAGGGAACCGCGCGACTGGGACGCGTTCTTCGCGGCCGCGCCGCAGGACCCGCCGCTGGCCGAAGGCACAGCGCTCCTGCTGAAGACCGCCGAGGAGTGCGAGGTCGTCTATCTGACCGGGCGGCCCGTGCGCTGCCGGCGCGACACCCTCGACTGGCTGGCGGCCCACGGGCTGCCCGAGGGGCGCCTGTACATGCGGACCAACGGCGACCGCAGGCCCGCTCGCGTCACCAAGCTGGAGATCCTCCGTGAGCTGGGCCGCGGCCGCGAGATACGCGTTCTCGTCGACGACGACGAGCTGGTCTGCCAGGACGCCGAACGGGCGGGCTTCACCGTCGTACGCGCCCGCTGGGCGTCCCCCTCCGCCGCGCTGAAGGACGCGCAGGAGCGGGAGGGCAGGACCTGAGAGCTCTGCTCTACTCGCCCTCCTCCAGACGGAAGCCCACCTTCAGGCCGACCTGGTAGTGCTCGATCTGCCCGTTCTCGATACGGCCCCTGACCTGCGTGACCTCGAACCAGTCCAGGTTGCGCAGGGTCTGGTTCGCGCGGGCGATGCCATTGCGGACGGCCTGGTCGATGCCCTCGGGCGAGCTGCCGACGATCTCGGTGACCCGGTAGGTGTGGTCGGTCATGGGGGTGCTCCTCTCCGTGTGGCGGGTGTGTCACACGTCACTCCACCGTGCCGCATGGTGCGGCGGACCGCGAGACATCCGGCCACCCTTCGCGCACACTCGCCGTCGGGTGGCCGGATGCTGTCCTCAGCGCGCCACGCTCAACGACAGCGCGAACCTCCCCTCCGCGTCCGTCCACCAGTGCGCCAACTCCAGCCCGGCGTCGGCCAGTTCATGACGTACGCCCTCCTCGCGGAACTTCGCCGACACCTCGGTGCGCAGCTCCTCGCCGTCCGCGAAGTCGACCGCCAGGTCGAGCACGGGGATCTTCACGGTCTGCGCCGTACGCGCCCGCAGCCGCATCTCGATCCACTCGTTCTCGGCGTCCCACAGGGCCACATGGGCGAACGCGCCGAGGTCGAAGTCGGCGCCCAGCTCACGGTTGACCACGGCCAGCACGTTCTTGTTGAACTCGGCCGTCACCCCGGCGGCGTCGTCATACGCCGCCACCAGCACCGACTCGTCCTTGACCAGGTCGGTGCCGAGCAGCAACGCGTCGCCGGGCGCCAGCAGGGACCGTACGGACGTGAGGAACGACGCCCGCTCGGCGGGCAGCAGATTGCCGATCGTGCCGCCCAGGAACGCCACGAGCCGCGGACCGGGCGTATCGGGAAGCACCAGACCGTCGTCGGTGAAATCGGCGATCAGCGCGTGCACGTCCAGCCCCGGTCGCTCGGCGATCAGTGCGTGCCCCGCCTGGGTCAGAGCGCTCTCGCTGACGTCGACGGGTACATACGTGTGCAGGTCCGTCAGCGCGTCCAGCAGGTACCGGGTCTTCTCGGAGGAACCGGAACCCAGCTCGACGAGCGTCCGTGCGCCGGTGGCGGACGCGATGTCCCCGGAGCGGGCGATCAGGATCTCCCGCTCGGCGCGCGTGGGGTAGTACTCCGGCAGTTCGGTGATCTTCTCGAACAGGTCGCTGCCGTGCGCGTCGTAGAACCATTTCGGCGGCAGCGTCTTGGGGCTCCGGGTGAGGCCGCGCAGCACGTCGGCGCGCAGGGCCGCGTCCGTGGCGTCCTCGGGAAGGGTGCGGGTGACATGGAACGGGCTCACGTGCTGGGCTCCTCGGGTGGTGCGGACGCCATCTCGTCGCGGGGGTCCTTGAGCGGGGTCAGCTGGACATCGGTGCGGGTGGCCGCGAGCAGCGTGCGGTCGGGCACTTCCTGCCAGCGCGGGTCGTCGTCGTACGGTTCGGAGGCCACGACGATGGGGATCCCCCCTGGTCGAGCGGAGTCGAGACCCTGGGGGAGGCGGCCCGGCTCGGCGAGGTACCAGAGCGTGTCGCCCCACGCGGTCGCGGTGATCGTCTCGCCGTTGGTGAGCAGCAGGTTGAGCCGGGATGCGGGGGCCGCCGCGGCGACGGCCGCCACGGTGTCGGCCAGTGCCTGTCCTCCGTCGTCACCGGCGCGCAGCCGGTCGAGCACGAGCGCCCAGACGAACGCCGAGTCGCATCGCGCCTCCAGCGACAGCAACTCGGCCGGCGGCAGGGACCCGGCGAGGTCGGCGACCGAACGGGGCCATCCGGCCACGGCCCCGTTGTGGCTGAACAGCCATCGGCCCGCGGCGAAGGGTGCCGCCGCGGCCTCCCCGGCGGCACTGCCCTCGGTCGCGTCCCGCACCGCGGCGAGGAACGCCCCCGAGCGCACGACCCGCGCCAGGTCGGCGAAGGACTGGTCGCCCCAGATGGGACCGGCCCGCCGGTACCGCGCGGGCACCGGGTCCCCCTCCGCGTACCAGCCGACGCCGAAACCGTCGGCGTTGACGGTCCCGTGGCGCTGCTTGCGTGGTGCCCATGACTGCCGGTACAGGCTGTGCGGGGGTTCCACGAGGACCCCGCCGAGCGGCTCCTCGGGGCCCAGGAAGGCGAGGTGACGGCACATCAGGCGTCCCTGGCCGTGCGGAAGCCGGAGAAGATCTGCCGCCGGATCGGATAGTCCCAGTTGCGGAACGTGCCTCGGCAGGCCACCGGGTCCACGGCGAACGAACCGCCGCGCAGCACCTTGTACTCCGGCCCGAAGAACACCTCCGAGTACTCCTTGTACGGGAACGCGGTGAACCCCGGGTAGGGCAGGAAGTCGCTCGCCGTCCACTCCCACACGTCGCCGATCAACTGCCGTACGCCGAGCGGGGACGCGCCCGCCGGGTAGCTGCCGACCGGCGCGGGACGCAGATGCCGTTGCCCGAGATTGGCGTGCTCGGGCGTCGGGTCCGCGTCGCCCCACGGGTAGCGCCGGGAGCGGCCCGTGACCGGGTCGTGGCGGGCGGCCTTCTCCCACTCGGTCTCGGTGGGCAGCCGGCGCCCCGCCCAGCGCGCGTACGCGTCCGCCTCGTACCAGCACACGTGCAGGACGGGCTCGTCGGGCGGTACGACCTCGGTGACGCCGAAGCGCCTGCGCAGCCACTGCCCGCCCTCGCGGTGCCAGAACAGCGGTGCCTCGATGCCGTGCGTGCGGATGTGGGCCCACCCCTGGGGGGTCCACCAGCGCTCGTCGCTGTAGCCCCCGTCCTCGATGAAGGCCTGGTAGGCGGCGCTCGTCACCGGGAGGGCGTCGATGTGGAAGGCGGGGACCAGTCGCTGGTGAGCGGGCCGTTCATTGTCCAGCGACCACGGTTCGGTGGAGGTGCCCATGGTGAACGGACCGCCGGGGACCAGGACTTCGGTCGGGCCGGTGTACGGCGGCGCGGGCTCGGGATCGGGCGCGGTCAGCGCCTGAGGCCCCGTGCGCAGCTGATGGGTGATCAGCATGGTCTCGTCGTGCTGCTGCTCGTGCTGGGCGATCATGCCGAAGGCGAAGCCCGCCTCCGTCAGGCGCCGGCCCTCGAACGGCGTGCTCTCCAGCACGTCCAGGGCCCGGCCGCGCACCTCGGCGGCGTAGCGCCGGGCTTCGTCGGGCGGCAGCAGCGGCAGCGAGGGCCGCTCGGCGCGCGGGTGCTCGAAGGCGTCGTAGATCCCGTCGATCTCGGGGCGTATGGCCTCGCGGCCGGCGACCGTGCGCAGCAGCCACAGCTCTTCCTGGTTGCCTATGTGCGCCAGGTCCCAGACCAGGGGCGACATCAGCGGGGAGTGCTGGGCCATGAGGTCGCGCTCGTCCACGCAGGTGGTCAGGAGCGCGGTCCGGTCGCGGGCCGTGGTCAGCGCGTCCAACGCGCGCTCCCTGAGGGTCTCGGGGTCGATCGGTGACCGGGTGTCGGTCATATGCGCATGTCCTTCCCGTGGAACCGGGCGTCCTCCCCGCCGGAACGGGTGTCCTTCCCGTGGAACCGGAGCAGCAGATCGTCGGCGGGGCAGCGGCCCCGGGCCACATAGCGGTCGGTGAACTCCGCGACGGCACCCTGCACTTCGGCGGTGGCGCCGAGCCGGGGCAGCGCCTCGGCCGCGGCCGCGAAACAGGCGACGGCGACCTCGTGCAGCTCGGGGTCGGCCAGGCCGTCGCGGGCGGCGGCGACCCACAGCGGATTGCACGGAGCCGGCCGTGCGGTGGCCCGTTCCGCGAGGGGCTTGACAGCCCGGTAGGCGGTCTCGGCGGCCTCGGGGTCGTCGAAGAGGGCGGTCGTCACGGCGAGCGGCACGATCCACCCGTCGTCGCCCGGCTGGGCGTCGATCATGCGGAGTTCGAGATGGCCGCGGGGCCGGACCGGAGGGAACAGGGTCGTGAGGTGATAGGCCAGGTCGGCGTGGTCCGGCGGGTCGGCGGAACGGGTCCAGGCCCGGAAACTCATGCCGTCCGGCACCCGCCAGGGGCCGGTCTCGGCCCGGACGCACATCACCGGCGCATCCATCACGTGTCGGGCCCAGGCAGCGCGCGGGTCGCCGTTGAGGCGCGGAGCGCTGCTGCGCCCCGGGTCCATGGCGGCCCACAGCGACTGCCGTGTCGAGCGCCAGCCCGTGGGCCGGCCGCGGGACAGCGGCGAGTGCGCGAACGCGGCGACCAGCACCGCGCCGAGCTGGTGCGCCAGCCACCAGCGCCGCCCGTACCCCAGGGGGCCCGGTTCCTCGTACCCGGCGTCCAGGCAGACCTGGACGGAGGCGGAGGAGCACATCATGGCCCGCCCCTCGGGACCGGTGCGGTCGAGGTAGCACTCCATGGCGTCGTAGCGCGGCTCGTGAAGGTAGCGGCGCGGGGGGTTCCAGGGATCGTGACCGTAGCCGCCGATGCCGAGGCCCGCCTCGCGCAGCAGGGTGCGGACCGCGTCGAGGTCGGCGGAGACGGACCCTATGCACTCCATCAGGGAGGCGGCCGGCGCGGAGCTCAGCTCCAACTGGCCACCGGGTTCGACGGTGAGAGCCGAACGCAGGGGCAGGGTCCGCAGTGCGGCGTAGGCCGCTTCGAGACGTTCCGGTGGTACCGGGAGCCGCGGGGCGCGCAGCTCGTGGACGAGCCATTCCACTTCGACACCGAGCGTGCGGGGCGGTCCGGTCTTGAAACAGATGCCGCGGACCAGCGCCTCCACCTCGGCCTCGGTGACGGCGGAGCGGGGCTCCGTACAGTCACTCACCGAATCGGACATGTCGGGATCCTCCTGAGATTCCACCATGCCGCCGACCCGGTTCCGGAACGGCCGGGCCGACAACGCTCGTCCCACCCAAGACCCTCGCGCCGATTCGCACAAGGGTGCATATCCTCTTCCCTTCCGTACGGCTTGCCCGCTGCTCAGCAGGTCCAGGGCGGTTGTTTCCGGGGTGGGGAAACTCTGTTGCGGCGTACGACCAGCATCGCTCACCATGCGTTCATGAGCACGACGGGGGAGATCGGCGGTACGCCGGGAGCGACCGCGCGCGAGGGCTTCACGGCGCCCACGGGGGTGGCGCCGTGAGCGCGCGCCTGCGCGGGATCGCGCAGCAGACGGAGGAGATCGTCGCGGCGGGTGCCTACCGCACGTCCGACGGACGTACGGTGACCATCGCCGCGGCGGTCGAGGCCGCCCGCGCCGGAACCCGCATGTTCGGACCGGACCCGGTCGAGACACCGCATGTCGACCCCGTCACCACGGCCTTCGAGGTCACCGGCGAGTCCAGCCTGGAAGCGGCCCGGCGCCTCGTAGGCCGATCGGGTGACCCGGTGGCCGTGCTGAACTTCGCCTCCGCGCGCAACCCGGGCGGCGGCTTCCTGAACGGCGCGCAGGCGCAGGAAGAGGCCCTGTGCCGGGCCTCCGCGCTCTACGCGTGCGTCCGTGAGGTCAGGGAGTTCTACGATCACCACCGGGCGCACCGCGACCCGTTCTACACGGACCGTGTCATCCATTCACCCGCCGTGCCCGTGTTCCGCGACGACCGGGGACGCCTGCTGGACGCGCCGTACGAGGCCGGCTTCCTGACCGCCGCGGCGCCGAACGCGGGCGTGGTGCTGGGAAGGACGCCGGAGCGCGCGCCCGACCTCCCGCACGCCCTGGTGACCCGAGCCGAACGCGTCCTGGAGACGGCGGTCGCCTGCGGCTACCGGCGGCTGGTGCTGGGCGCCTGGGGCTGCGGGGTGTTCCGGAACGACCCGGCGCAGGTGGCCGGGGCGTTCCAGGAACTGCTGGTCAAGGGGCGGTTCGAGGGGCACTTCGAGGAGGTCGTCTTCGCCGTCCTCGACCGCACGCCGAGGGCGACCACACGGGCCGCGTTCGAAGACGTTTTCGCGCAGGTGTGCGCCCCCTGACCTCGGCACTCAGTGCCAGCCGTATCGCTCCCGCAGCCGGTGCACGACGAGGTTGAACCGCATCCGGTCCAGCGCGCACGCCTCGCGGCGCATGCCGTCCTCGTGCAGCCGCAGCACGCGGTCCACGTCCACCCACGAGTCACGCCCCGACCGATCCCACGGGCCGCTGCCGATCGGCACCCACTCCCGGTCCCCGTCGTGGCGCTTGCTGGACAGTTGCACGGCGAGCAGCGTGCCGGTCGCCTCCCGGGCGACCACGAGCACCGGACGGTCCTTGCCGCGCCCGTCGTTCTCCTCGAACGGCACCCACGTCCAGACGATCTCCCCGGGGTCGGGGTCGCCGTCGTGCGCGGGGGAGTACTCGGTCCGTACCCGGCCCACCTTGTGGGGGTCGGCCTCGGTGGTCGCCGAGGGGCCGTAGCGGCCAGGGATGTCTTCATCGGTAAAGGCAGTCACGCGGCTCACGTTAGAGCGTGGCTGCGGGCGCGCACCGAGGGGGGCGGGAAGTCGTGAAGCGATGTCAGCCCGCCGCCCGGGCGCCAGGTCCCGTTGTCGAACTCCCGTCGTCCGCCCGCTGGGCAGGCGGGAGTCCGACGACAAGACCTACGGCTGGGGCGGGTTGTCCCGCTCCTGCTGGGACCGCATTTGCTCCCTGAGCGCGTCCGGCCCCTTGTCGACCTGCCCGGCAGGCCTGTCCTGAGCCTTCTCGTGTTCGGACCGGCCGGCCTTGTCGTGGCCTTCGCCCGGTCGTTCCCCGTGGCCCTTCAGTATCTGCTTGAGCTTGTCCATCACGGACATCGTGCCCTCCTCGCGGTCTCTCCCTCCCCCCAGGATCGGCGCCCCTCAGCGGGGGTGCATCCGCTGGGGGCGGGGTGGCGCGGCCTGCCGGTTCGGCTGCCCGTGAACGCCGGTGCCCGGGCGGCGCTCGGGCCCTACCCTCCGGACATGGTTGATCACCGCTCGGTCGACGTGGGAGGGATCCGGCTGGCCTGCCGGGTGTCCGGCCCGCCGTACGCCTCGGGAATGTGGCTGCTCGGGCCGCCCGCCTCGAGGGCGTACACGCGTCGGCTGCGCCGCGTCTACCGCTTGTACAGGTCGCCCCCGGGCAGCCAGGCGTCGGGTGCGTGGATGCCTAGGTCGCCGACGCCGTCCGTCAGGGCGTCCACAACGGCCTGGACTCCGGCGCGCTCCTTGTTGCCGCGCCAGACCACCGACCACGTCCAGTACACCTTCGGTGCGATCAGGGGGCGCCGGACCAGGTCGGGCGGCAGCGGAGTGGTCTGGCCCTTGGGGGAGTTGACCACCGGGCGCCGGCAGCGGCGGACGTGGTCGAAGAAGGCGGGGCCGGTGATGCCGCCGTCGGAGATACGGACCGCGCGGGCGCCGGTGTCCTGGGACAACTGCTGGGCATAGACGTTCCAGGACGCCCAGGACGTGGTGTCGTCGTCGAGGAGAACGTTCGTGTCCTGGACCCGTACGTCACTGCTGTCGGCGCCGGCGGAAACGGCGTACAGCCGGTCGGCACCGATGAGTCGCGCCCGCAGACCCAGCCGTTTCAGATCCTCGGCCCGTATCCAGCACACCGCGATGTCGAGACTGCCGTCCGCGACCCGGGCGGCCTGGGTGTGGGAGGGCGCGACCCAGGCGTCGATGTGCAGGTGGGCCACCGCGGCGGTACGGGCGGCCAGGTCCGGGGGCAGCCAGTTGACATAACCGAGCCGTACCGGCTGCGATCCGGACAGAAGCCCGGCGCGGCGCTTGAGGTCGTCGGCCCGCTCCACCAGGGCGCGGGTGTGCGGGAGCAGGGCCGCGCCGGCCGGAGTGAGGGACACGGAGCGTCGGTCCCGGTCGAACAGCCGCACACCGAGGTCTCGTTCGAGCGCCTTGATCTGCTGTGACAGGGAAGGGCCGGCGATCAGCAGCCGCTCGGCGGCCCGGCCGAAGTTCAGCTCCTCGGCGACCGCGAGGAAGTACCGCAGTTGGCGCAGTTCCACGCCCGCCATGCTACGTCGCTGAGAGGCCGAGCCTCCCAGCACTAAGGCAGCCGGTCGTGGCGTTCGACCTGGTGGCAGGCCCACCATGGCCTCATGGCAACGCGCCGGCGTTCCGGTCGGCACGGGGCGCCCACCCCCTTGGAGAAAGATCATGCGCGAGTTCCTGGTCGAGATCACCACCACCGTTCCCGAGGGCACCGGCCAAGAGGAAGTCGACCGGCGTCGGGCCGCCGAAGCCGTCCGCGCCGGGGAACTGGCCGCCGGCGGCAACCTCGTACGGCTGTGGCGCCCGGTCGGTGAGCTGCGCAGCCTCGGCATCTGGCGGGCCGCCGACGAGGAGGAGCTCCACGAGAAGGTGCTCGGCACGCTGCCGCTGCGCCCGTGGATGACCCTCACCGTCACCGCGCTCGAACCGCACCCCAACGACCCGGGCCGGACCGGCGGCACCGCCTGACCCGGGCCCGCCGCCCCTCCTCACGCCACCGGCCCGACCGTCGCGGCGGTGAGCGCGCGACCGCCGCCAGGCATCCGAACCCGAACCACCCGACGAGGACTTCGCCATGAGTGCGCGCAGTCGGCGCCCCTGCTCCGCAGGAATCGCCGGGACCGCCGGGACCGCCGGGACCGCCGGAACCGCCGGGACCGCCGGAACCGCAGGAACAGGAACCCCACGCGCCGGAACACGCACCCCCCTCGGCTCACCTTGGGCCCACGTCGCCCAGGCCGCCGCGGCGCTCGCGGCGGGCATGGGAGTCGGCCGGTTCGTCTACACCCCGGTCCTTCCCCTGATGCACACCCAGGCGGGGCTGTCGGCCGGCGCGGGCGCCAACCTGGCCACCGCCAACTACGTCGGTTACCTCGTCGGCGCCCTCACCGGCATCGTGGCCCCCGCGCTGGTCCGTTCACCCCTCGTCCTGCGCGGTTCCCTGGTCGCGCTGACCGCCACCCTGGCCTTCATGCCCGCCACGCACAGCACCGCCGCCTGGATCGTCCTGCGGCTGGCGGCCGGCATCGCCAGCGCCCTGATCTTCGTCATCGCGGTGAGTTCCCTCCTCAGCCATCTGCGGGAGCACCCCGCCCACCTGCCCGGCTGGGCCTTCGGCGGCGTAGGTGCCGGCATCGCCCTGTCCGGGCTGCTGGTCCTCGTCCTGCGCGCCTTCGCCGACTGGAGGGCCGCCTGGTGGGCCTTGGCCGCGCTCTGCGCGGTCCTCGCCGCCGGCTCATGGAACCTGCGTCCCGAACAGACCCCCGTACCCGCCGCCACCATGGCGGAAGCCCGGCCGCGGACGCGCACGCACCGCTGGTTCAGCGCCCTGTTCGTCAGCTACACCCTGGAGGGCATCGGCTACATCGTCGCCGGAACCTTCCTCGTCGCCGCGATCGGGCAGAGCTCACCGGGCTGGGCCGGCAGCGGCGCCTGGGTGCTGGTCGGCCTGGCCGCCGTGCCGTCCTCCGCGCTGTGGGCCCGGCTGGGGCACCGCTGGTCCCGTCCCGACCTGCTGCTCGCCGCGCTCGTCATCCAGGCGGTCGGCATCGCCCTGCCCGCCCTGATCGGCGGAGTGGCGGCGGCCCTGATCTCAGCGGTCCTCTTCGGCGTGACCTTCATCGGCGTCAGTACGCTCGCCCTGGCCGCGGGCGCGCATCTGCGGTTCCCCCGCTCCGTGGCGCTGCTGACCACCGGGTACTCCGTCGGCCAGATCCTCGGGCCGCTGGCCGTCGCCCCGTTGCTCCACCACGGCTACCACCAGGCCCTCACCCTGGCCGCGATCGTGGTCCTCGCGGCAGCCGTCGCCGCGGGCGTCCTCCGCGTCGGCTTCCCGCGCCATGCGGCGGTCGTACGAGACGGGGTCTCCGCCCCCGTGCGGCGGTCCGCGCCGGCGGACGCGGTTCCGGCTTCGACGGACCGTGGCTGACGAAGCCGCGCTACTGTCGGGCTGGGGAGCGTCCGATCGGCGACGTATCGCCCTTGATGCCTCTGACCTGGAGCCATGCATGACGACCGCACGAGACCTGTTGATCGTCGCCCTGGACGCGGCCCCGGGCCGCCCCGCCGAACCGGGCGACCTGTCGCTCGCGCTCGCGGGAGCCGAGCTGATCGACCTCATGGACGTCCGAGCCCTCACTCTGGACGGAGAGCACATCGTGCCGAGCGACCCGCCGGTGACGGACGATCGCCTGCTGGCCGACGCCGCGTCGTCGCTCACCCGGCAGGCGCCGTACGAGTCGGTCGAGGACTGGTTGTGGCGCAGAGGGCGTGGTCTGTCCTCGGCGTATCTCTCCGCATTCGAGGAGGAGGGGCGGTTCGCGCGGCAGCGCCGCCGCTGGCTGCCTGTCTGGACCGGCGAAGCCGTGCTGGTCGATTCACCTGAGCGGCGGCAGGCGACCGACCGCTGGACCGCCGGGGAACCGGTGCTCGCCGCGCTCGCCACGGCCATCGGGATCCGCGATACGCCGGCCGGAGGGCTCGCGGACACGACAGGCGAGGCGGCGGCGACGGTGCTGGCCGCCGTCGATGACGCGGTGACGGAACTGACCGCCGTGCGGCAACGGCGCGCCATCGAGAAGGCGGCCTTCGACAACATCTGGCGAGGCCAATAATTCAGGCATGAGTGACAAGATCGCCCTGTCGACGTGGCCCACCCCGCTGGAACCCATGCCCCGTCTGGCGGTGGCACTGGGGCTGGGCCAGGACGACCTCTGGATCAAGCGGGACGACCTCATCGGACTCGGTGGTGGCGGCAACAAGGTCCGCAAACTCGAATGGACCGTCGGGGCCGCCCTCGCACAAGGCGCGGACACGCTGGTCACGACCGGTGCCGCACAGAGCAACCACGCACGCCTCACCGCGGCCGCCGGCGCCCGCCTGGGACTCGACGTCGTGCTGGTCTTCCCCGGCACACCCGGCAGTGCCGCGAACGGTTCCGGCAACCTCGTGCTCGACAGCCTCTTCGGAGCCAGGATCTTCTGGGCCGGAGACGGTGTGCCCAGCGCCCTGGCAGACGTCGCGGACGACGTCTGCCGGCAGCTGCGCCGCGACGGAGCCCGCCCCTACCTCATCCCCTTCGGAGGTTCGAGTCCCCTCGGAGCGCGGGGATACGTGGAAGGCGGCGAGGAACTGCACGCCCAACTGCCCGACGTGGAGCACGTCGTGGTCGCGCTCGGTTCCGGCGGCACCATGGCCGGACTGATCGGCGCGTTGGGGGAGGAACGTGTCCTCGGCGTGCACTGCGGGGCGGTGGCGGATCCGTCCGCCACGGTGGCCGACCTCGCGGGCGCTCTCACCGGCCGCACGGTCGGCCCGGACTCCCTACGGATCCGCACCGACCAGGTCGGCGCCGGGTACGGAGTCCTGTACGAACCCGTCCTGGAGGCGATGCGGACGGCCGCGGTCATCGAGGGCATCGTTCTGGACCCCGTGTACAGCGGACGCGCCATGGCCGGACTGATCGCCGCCGTCCGCAGCGGCGACATCCGACCGGGGCAGCGCACCGTGCTTCTCCACACCGGTGGGCTGCCGGGCCTGTTCGGACACGCGGAGACAGTGGGCCGCACTGTCACAACTCTGCAGTCCTACAAGGCGGTTTGACCCCCGCTGCGAAGGCGTGAAGGCGTGAAGGCGTGAAGGCGTGAAGGCGTGAAGGCGTGAAGGCGTGAAGGCGTGAAGGCGTGAAGGCGTGAAGGCGTGAAGGCGCGAAGACCCGGAGACGCGAGGACCCGGAGACGCGCTTCGGGCGTACGGCACCCAACTCCCGTACGCCCGAAGCCTCAGCGGTTCAGGGGGTCATCACTCGTCCTTCTCCACCGTCACCTTCTCCGGACGCGGCGTCACGACCCCGTTGAGCCCGGGGGTGCCGCCCGCCGGCGTGCCGTTCTGGTTCATGGAGGACAGCAGCTGACGCGCGAGCCCCAGGCCGGTGCCGCCCATCGTCAGTGCCTTGGCGAACATGTCGGCCATGCCGTCGGCGCCGTTGAGCAGCACCATGTTGTCGACGTTGCCGAAGGCGGACGCGCCCGCCTGGACGATCTCCGGCCACTTCTCGGCGAGTTGCTGGGCGACCACGGCCTCCTGGTTTTCCGCGAGGGCGGTGGCGCGTGCCTTGATGGCCTCCGCCTCGGCCAGGCCCTTGGCCTTGGTCGCCTCGGCCTCCGCGAGACCCTTCGCCTGCGCGGCCGCCGCTTCGGCCTCACCGGTGGCCCGGGTCGCCGCAGCCGTGGCCGTACCCCGCGCCTTCGTCGCCTCGGCCTCGGCGCCCGCGGCCGTCTTGACCCGGGTCGCCTCCGCCGCGGCCGCCAGCTCGGTCTCCTTCGCCTTGGCCTGGGCCGCGGAGATCCGCGCGTCACGCTCGGCCTCGGCCAGCGTGCGCTTCTCGTAGGCCTTCGCGTCCGCCGGCTTGCGGACGTCCGCCTGGAGCTGCTGTTCGCGCCGGTGCGCCTCCAGTTCGGCGACCCGGGTCTCCTGGACCACGACCTCCTGACGGGCCGCCGCATCGGCGAGCGGACCGGCCTGGCGCGCCTTGGCGGCCGCCTTGTCGCGCTCGGCCTGGTAACCGGCCTGAAGGATCTCGCTGTCCCGCGTCGCCTCCGCCATCCGCGCGAACGACTGCTGCTCCGCCTCGGTGGCGAGACGGTTCGACTCCGCCTGCGCGATGCGTGCGTCCCGCTGCACCGCCGCCGCGTGCGGCGCGGCCAGGTTCTTGATGTAGCCCGTCGGGTCCTCGATCTCGTGGATCTGAAGCGAGTCCACGATCAGGCCCAGCTTCTCCATCTCCGTGCCGCAGGCGGCCCGGGTCTGCCCGGTGAGCTTCTCCCGGTCGCGGATCATGTCCTCGACCGTCAACCCGCCCACGATCGAGCGGAGATGACCCGCGAACACGTTGTGCACGCGCTCCGACATCAGCTTCTGCTGGTCCAGGAAGCGGCGGCCCGCGTTGGCGATCGACACGAAGTCGTCGCCCACCTTGAAGATGACCACGCCCCGCACCTTCAGCGGAATGCCCTGGTGGGTGACGCAGTCCACGTGCAGTTCGGTCTCGTTGAGGTCGAGCGAGAGCTTGCGCACCGCCTGCACGCCCGGCAGCACCAGCGTGCCGCGCCCCGTGACGATGCGGAAACCCATGCCCTCTTCGAGACCTTCGGTCCGATGCTTCGAACCGGAGATGATCAGTGCTTCGTTGGGCTCCGCGACGCGCCACATGAGCTTGAAGACACCAACGATGAAAACCAGCGCGAGGACGACAGCCCCCGCGACGACGCCGATGACCATCGGCATACGCCCCCTTTGCCTGGTGCCGGGTCGGCACCGAACGAAGGCGAGTCTGCGCCTGCGCAAGCCCGGGGTGAAGACGCTGACGGATCCTTGTTGCAATCTTGATGCGTACGGGTTTCACCTGCGAGGGGGCGGGCTCAACTGTCGTACGCCGCCTCGACGTACACGGTCCGCGGCGGCAGGTACTCCACCACCATCACGACGGTGCCCCGCTCGATGCGGGCCGTCCCGTTCGCGGGATATGCGAGGAAGTGCTCGGCGCCGCCGCGCACGCGGACGATCACCTCGCCGACCAACCCGGGCCCCACGGTACCGCTGACCCGGCCCATCAAGCCGACCATCGACGCATCGTCCATGGTCACAGCGTACGGCCCGAACGTGCCTACGCCGCCCGTGTGTCCGCGGCGGCTTCGTGCGGCGGCCACGACTCGTGCCATCGCAGGTCCGCCTCCAACTGGGCCGCCAGCGACACCAGAAGCGGCTCGCTGTTCGCCGGTCCGAGCAGCTGCGCACCGACCGGCAGCCGTCCCCCGGGGTCTCGGCCCGGCCCGGCGGGGGAGGTGTCCCCGTCGACGAGGCCGGCGGGGACGTTGACGCCCGGCCAGCCCAGCACGTTCCACGGCCACGCGTACGGGCAGGCGGCGATCATCGCGCGGTCGGTGTTCCAGCCGTTCATGTTCACCAGCGTCCCGATGCGCGGCGGGGGAGCGGCCGTCGTCGGCGCGAGGATGACGTCGTACGACGCGAAGAGGGCCCCTACGCGCCGGTGCAGCGTCGCCTCCGCCCGCCGCGCCACGCGCAGTGGCGCCCCGCCGAGGAGCCGGCCCAGGCGGGCGGCGTCGCGGGTGCGCCGGTCGAGCAGGCCCGGGTGGGGCGCGTCGCGCACCCGCTCGGCCAGGCCGGCGGTCGCCCGCGGCACGAAGGTGAGCCCGACCTGCCCGTACCGCGGCTCCGCCTCCTCGACCAGGTGCCCGAGCGCGGACAGCCGCTCCGCGAGCGCCAGGATCCGTGCCCGTACGCGGGGATCGAGGCGGGCGGGCAGCCCGGTGAAGGGCGGCTTCAGGGAGAGTGCGATGCGCAGCCGGCCCGGGTCGCGTCCGACCGCCGCCGAGACGTCGAGCGCGGGCGGGCGGTGCAGATCGCCGACGTGGTTGCCGCTCGCCGCGTCCAGGAGCAGGGCCGCGTCCGCGACCGTACGGGCGAGCGTGCCGTTGACCGTGATGCCCTGGAACGACTCGGGGCGCGGCCAGGTCGAGATCCGGCCGCGCTGCGGCTTGATGCCGACCAGGTGCGTCCAGGCGGCCGGGATGCGGACCGACCCGGCGCCGTCCGAGCCCAGCGCGGCCGGCACCAGGCCCGCGGCGACGGCCGCCGCCGATCCCCCGGACGAGCCGCCCGGGGTGTGGCCGAGGTGCCAGGGATTGCGGGTCGCGCCGAATGCGGGCCCCTCGGTGAAGGGCCACTGCCCCAGCTCGCAGGTGTTGGTCTTGCCGACGATCACGGCCCCGGCCGCCCGCAGCAGACGTACCGCCTCCGCGTCCTCGGTCACCGGCGGGAAGTCGCCCGGGCAGCCGAACGCCGTCGGCTCGCCCGCCACGTCCATGTCGTCCTTGACGGCCACCGGCACCCCGAGCAGGGGGCGCCGCACCCCCGTCGCCAGCTCCTTGTCGGCCGCCTCCGCCTCGGCGAGCGCGGCCTCGGCGCGCACCAGGCGGAACGCGTTCACCGAGGACTGCGTCGCCTCGATCCTGGCCAGTGCACGCTCCACGAGCGCGCGGGAGGTCACCTCGCCGTCGGCGAGCGCGCGGGCGCACTCGGCCAGCCCCGGAGCGCGGTCGGGAACCATGGGGAAACACCTCCGCAAGCACGTCGTCTACCGAACGGTAACCTATGGGTGGGCCGACCGGTACCGCAGGCGCAACTTCCTTTGCTGAGGCGGTTGTTCCGGCCTCGGTCGCACCCGGGAGGCGGCCCGTACGAGCGTTCTGCGAAGATGCGCTACGTCATGGTGCAGATACCGAAAGAGCCAGTCTCTCCGTCGCCCGCACCACCCGCCGTGCCGACGAGTGCCGATGTGGCACGTCTGGCCGGTGTCTCGCGTGCGACCGTGTCCTACGTCCTGAACAACACCAGCGCCGTGCGGATCAGCGAACCCACGCGCCGCCGCGTCCACAAGGCGGCCGAGGAACTGGGGTACGTCCCGCACGCAGCGGCCCGCAGCCTGCGCGCCGGACACAGCCGCATGGTGCTGATGCCCTCCCCGAACGTGCCGGTGGGCCCGCTCTACAGCCAGTTCTTCAACGAACTCCAGTGGGCGCTCAGCCGTCTCGACTACACCGTCGTGCAGTACGGAAGCATCGGCCTGTACGGCGACGAGGCCGCCCGCGCCTGGGCCGAACTGCGGCCGGTCGCGGTCCTCGTGCCCGGCGGGGGCCTCGGACCGCAGGGCGTACACGTCCTCAAGCGCTCCGGCGCCCGCGCCGTCGTCACGCTCGGCCCCGAACGCGTCGAGGGCGCGCACGCCCTGCTCCTGGACCACGACGGGGTCGGCCACAGCGCCGGGGTGCACCTGCTGGCCCGGGGGCGCCGCCGGGTCGGCGTCGTCATCCCGCAGGAGCCCGGCCTGGAGTTCTTCTCCAAGCCCCGGCTCGAAGGCGTACGGCGCGCCCTTGAGGGCACCGACGCGACCGTCACCGAGCTGCCACTCGCCTACGAGGAGGAGGCCGCCGCCCGACTTGCCGCGCGCTGGCGCTCACTCGGCCTGGACGCCGTCTTCGCCTACAACGACGAGTACGCGATGCTGCTGATGCGCGCCCTGCAGGACGAAGGGGTCGGCATTCCGCAGGAGACGGCCGTCGTCGGCGCCGACGACCTGATGTTCGGCCGACTGCTGCGGCCGAGGCTGAGCACGGTCCACATCGAACTGCCCTCCGGACGCGACCTCGCCGAGCTCGTCGACCGTGTGGTGCGCGATCCGGGAGGCGCGCCCGAAGTGCACGAAGTGTTCGGGGCGCGGATCGTGCACCGCGAATCGAGCTGAGCACGCGGGAGGCACGACGCTCGCGGCCGAAGCGCGACTCGATGCCGCGGCCATGCCCGGACCTCGATCGTGAATGACCTGACCGGGTGTCAACCAGCCGGGGTACACCGCTGCTGCTCAGCACAAAGGAAGAGGCCGCCGCCCCCGCGAACGCGGGACCGTACGGCCTCTTCCTGGATCGTCACCGGGGCGTACCCCGGCCGGCGGTCACTGCCCGTCCTGCTCGGCCTTCGCCTGCTGCTCGGCGACCGACTTGCGGACCTCGTCCATGTCCAGCTTGCGGGCCTGGCCGATGACGTCGTCGAGGGCGGCCTGCGGCAGGGCGCCCGGCTGCGCGAAGATGGCGACCTGGTCCCGCACGATCATCAGCGTCGGGATCGACTGGATACCGAAGGCCGCCGCCAGCTCCGGCTGCGCCTCGGTGTCCACCTTGGCGAACACCAGGTCGGGGTTCTCCTCCGCGGCCTTCTCGTAGACCGGGGCGAACTGACGACACGGCCCGCACCAGGACGCCCAGAAGTCGATCAGGACGAACTCGTTGTCCGTGACCGTCTGGTCGAAGTTCTCCTTGGTGAGCTCCACGGTGCTGCTCATGACGTATTTCCCTCTTCCTGGTCTCGGTGCTGAGCCGGTGTCGTCAACGAGGACGCTGGGTGATGTATTCCGTGCGTGCACGAGTGTGGTTCCGCGCGCGTACCCGTGTGGCCAGCGCGCACACCAACAACCAGACTGTCCCCATGACGGAAACGGAATCCATCGTGTACGACGTCGTGGTGCTCGGTGCCGGGCCCGTGGGGGAGAACGTCGCCGACCGCACCCGTGCGGCCGGTCTCTCCACCGCGGTCGTGGAGAGCGAACTGGTCGGCGGCGAGTGTTCGTACTGGGCGTGCATGCCCAGCAAGGCGCTCCTGCGCCCGGTGATCGCCCGCGCGGACGCCCGCCGCGTCCCGGGTCTCGACCACCTCGTGCAAGGCTCCCTCGACGCGCCGGCGGTCCTGGCCCACCGGGACTACGAGGTCTCGAACTGGAAGGACGACGGCCAGGTCGGCTGGCTGGACGGCATCGGTGCCGACCTGTACCGGGGGCAGGGAAGGCTCGCCGGGCCACGCACGGTGACGGTGACCGGCCCCGACGGAGAGCACCACGTGCTCACCGCCCGGCACGCGGTGGCCGTGTGCACCGGCAGCCGCGCCCTGCTCCCCGACCTGCCGGGGCTCGCCGAGGTGAACCCGTGGACCAGCCGGGAGGCGACGAGCGCCAAGTCCGTCCCCGGGCGGCTGATCGTCGTGGGCGGCGGCGTGGTGGCCACCGAGATGGCCACTGCCTGGCAGGCCCTCGGCTCCCAGGTGACCGTCCTGGTCCGCGGCAAGGGCCTGCTGTCCCGCATGGAGCCCTTCGCCGGGGAACTGGTCGCCGAGGCGCTCACCGAGGCGGGCGCGGACGTACGCACCGGCACCTCGGTCGAGTCGGTACGGCGTGAGGGCGACACCCTCGTGGTCGTCACGGATGCCGGAGACCGCCTGGAGGCGGACGAGATCCTCTTCGCCACCGGCCGCGCACCCCGCACCGAGGACATCGGCCTCGACACGATCGGCCTGGAGCCCGGCTCCTGGCTGTCGGTCGACGACACCCTGCGGGTCACAGGCAGCGAGTGGCTGTACGCGGTGGGCGACGTGAACCACCGCGCACTCCTCACCCACCAGGGCAAATACCAGGCACGTATCGCGGGCGCGGCGATCGCGGCCCGCGCCGAGGGCCTCCCCCTGCTGGAGACGGACGCCTGGGGCGCCCACGCGGCGACCGCCGACCACGCGGCCGTCCCGCAGGTGGTCTTCACCGACCCCGAAGCGGCGGCGGTCGGCCTTTCCCTCGCGGAGGCGGAGCAGGCGGGCCGCCGGGTCCGCGCGGTGGACGTCAACCTGTCGGCGGTCGCGGGTGCGGGTCTGTACGCGGACGGCTACCGCGGCCGTGCCCGCATGGTCGTCGACCTGGACAGCGAAACGCTGCTGGGCGTCACGTTCGTCGGCCCCGGTGTCGGGGAACTCATCCACTCCGCGAGCATCGCCGTCGCCGGCGAGGTTCCGATCAGCCGGCTGTGGCACGCGGTGCCGTCGTATCCGACGATCAGCGAGGTGTGGCTGCGACTGCTGGAGGCATACCGGGGCTGACACCGACGCACATCACCCGACCGGGGGAACCCGTGACCACGTACCAGGGTCTCGGCAACACTCCGGCACCTTGACCCGACGGCGCTTGGCTCGGCCCGGTCTTCAGCGCGCGGTGGACCGGATTCCCCCGGTCCCGCCGCGTTCGGGCCGGGACCGCATCCCGAACAGGAAGCGCGTCACCCGGGTCCTGCGCACGGCGTACTCGTACACCACGAGGATCACGGCCAGCGAACCGGCCACGATCGCCGCGTACTTGACCGTCATCGGCGCGTGCCACCCCACCACCCCGTACGCGAAGACGACCACGACGGGCTGATGCAGCACGTACAGCGGCAGCGCGGCGGCGGCGAGATACCTCATCGCCCGCCGCCCGCTGCCCCGGTCCGCGGGGGGCTCCTCGCCCGCACGGCGCCGCTCCAGCAGGCCGAGGATCGCCACCACCCAGCACCACCCCGCCGCGCCGAACAGCGCCCTGGTCAGCAGCGCGAGAGGAGTCCATGCGGTGAACGGGGCGTCCCCGGCGACGAATCCGGGCGCGGTCCCCGCGAACAGTACGAGGCCGAGTACGCCGATCGGTACGGCACCGCGACGCAGGGCGGCGCGGACCCGGTCGTCGTCGGCCAGTGCGTAGCCGCAGAGGAAGAACACCAGGTACGCCCAGCGGTTCCAGCCCGCGTAGTTCTCCTCCATGCCCAGCAGCGCGTTGATCAGGGCGAGCGGCAGCGCCGGCAGCAGGAGCAGCGCGGGCCGGCGCGTCACCGCGGAGGCGACGCGCTCGCTGCCTGCGGGCACCAGCGCGGCGACCGGTGCGAGGAGCAGACAGAAGGCGAGGAGCAGGACGACGAACCACAGATGGCCGGTCTCGAAGTGGTCTCCCTCCAGGACGAACGGGAAGTCGCCCGGGTCCGGACGGACGGTGAGGAAGCGGGGCCAGAAGCGCCAGTACGACTCGTGGTAGCCGGAGTCGGCGGCCCGCAGCCGCAGCCACTGCGGAACGGGGCAGAGGACGAGCGTGGCGAAGACCAGCGGGACGCCCAGGCGCAGCAGGCGTTCGCGGACGAATCCGCCGGTGCCGCGACGGCGGATCGAGTGGCGGGCACCGAGGCCGGCGACGAGGAACAGCATCGGCATCGCCCACACCACGCCGAAACCGGCGAGAACGGTGACGGCGTCGGTCGTCTCCGCGTTCTTGACGTAGAAGTCGTCGTCCGGGGAGAACACGAGGGCGGCATGGAAGAAGACCAGCCCGACCACTACGAGCGTGCGCAGCGCGTCCAGTTCACCGCGGCGGGGAGCGGTCGCCGACCGCTCGGACTCCGTGCTCATATGGCCCCCCTGTCGGGCCAGTGTGGGGGAGGGGCGCGGGCGGAGGACAGGTTTCCGCCGGGATGGGACGAACCCACCCGCCCGGGCAGGCCACCGCACACCGGGAAGCCCATGACGGCCAGACGCCCTGAGCCCGGGCTTGCCGTGGTGGCGTCGCCCGTTCCTGCGCCGGGCTCGTGGTCGTGGCGCCGCGCGCCCTTGAACCGAACTCGTCGCGGTGGCGCCGCCCGCCCGCCGCGGACGGTGGTCAGGCGAGCGCCCGAGCGCCGCGGCGCCCCGCTCAGCGCGGCAGAGTGAACCCCAGTGCCGCCGCCGCCCGTTCCGGCGTCGGCTGCGCCCACCGCTGCGCCGTCGCCTCGTTCGACGACAGCGAGCGCAGCTCCGCCCGGTCCAGGTAGAGCATGCCGTCCAGATGGTCCGTCTCGTGCTGGACGATGCGCGCCGGCCAGCCCGTGAACTCCTCGTCCACCGCGACCCCGTGCTCGTCCAGCGCCCGCAGCCGCACCCGGGCGTGCCGGGCCACCACGGCCTGCCAGCCCGGCACGCTGAGGCAGCCCTCGTAGAACGCGGCCCGTTCACTGCCGACCGCCTCGTACGACGGGTTGACGAGCACCCGGAAGGGCTGCGGCACCCGCCCGCGCGCCAGCCGGATCTCCTCCGGGACCGGCGCCGGGTCCTCGATGACGGCGATCCGCAGCTCCACCCCGACCTGTGGCGCCGCGAGTCCCACTCCCGGTGCCGCGTGCATCGTCTCGCGCAGCGCCTCGATGAAACGGGCCAGGAGCGCGGGATCCAGCTGACCGTCGAAGGGCTCGGTGCCGCGGCGCAGCACCGGATCGCCGGCCGCGACGATCGGCAACGGGCCGCCGGTGGCCAGGAGTTCCTCGACCCGCTCGGCGATCGGGCGGTCGTTCGGGTCGGTGAGGTCGACTTCGGATGCCATCGCGCAAGCATGACAGGCGGATCGGGCGGTGAGCCGGACAGCCGGGTGCCCCTGTGGCACATGTCACCGGTTCCCAGGAGCTGTTGTGGCGCAGGTCACGAACACCGCCAGGAACTCGCCCGCACGGCCTTCCGACTACTGGACCGTCACGGACCGACTCCCCGGCTCGTGGCCCATGTCCGTCCCCAGCCACGGAGAAGCCCGCTCATGACCACCGCTCCCACGTCCACGACGGACGAGGCCCCGCGGCCCGTCGTCCCCGCACGTTCCAGATGGGCGCCCCTGCGCGCCCTGGTGCTGCGCCTGCACTTCTACGCCGGCGTCCTCGTCGCTCCGTTCCTGCTGGTCGCCGCCCTGACCGGATTCCTGTACGCGGGCGCGTTCCAGGCCGAGAAGATCGTGTACGCGCACGAGATGACCGTCCCGGCCGGCGACACCAAGCTGCCGATCAGCGAGCAGGTCGCCGCCGCCCGCAAGGCACACCCCGAGGGCACGCTGTCGGCCGTACGGCCCTCCCCGGCGAAGGACGCCACCACCAGGGTGCTGCTGTCCGGCGTCCCCGGCGTGGGCGGGGGGCACACGCTCGCCGTCTTCGTCGACCCGTACACGGGCAAGGTGCGCGGCGCGCTGGAGCAGTACGGCTCCACCGGCGCGCTGCCGCTGCGGACCTGGATCGACGAGTTCCACCGCGACCTGCACCTCGGCGAGAACGGCCGCCTGTACAGCGAACTGGCCGCCAGCTGGCTGTGGGTGATCGCCGGTGGCGGTCTCGTGCTGTGGTTCGCGCGCCGGCGTTCACAGCGCAAGGTGCGCGGTACGAGCGGGCGGCGCCGCACCCTCGGGCTGCACGGAACGGTCGGTGTCTGGGCCGCGGCCGGATTCTTCTTCCTGTCCGCGACCGGACTGACCTGGTCCACGTACGCCGGTGCCAACATCGACGAACTGCGCACCTCGCTCGGCCAGGCCACCCCCTCGGTCTCGGCGGCCGCGAGCGGCGAACACGCGGGCCACGGCTCCTCGGCGGCGACCGGGAGCGGAGAGCACGGCGTGGGCCTCGACAAGGTCCTCTCCGCGGCGCGGGCGAAGGGGTTGAGCGACCCCGTGGAAATCGTCCCGCCCGCCGACGCGTCCTCCGCGTACGTCGTCAAGCAGATCCAGCGCAGCTGGCCCGAGAAGCAGGACGCGGTGGCCGTCGACCCGGCCACCGGCGCGGTCACGGACGTGCTGCGCTTCGCCGACCACCCGGTCCTGGCCAAGCTGACCCGCTGGGGCATCGACCTGCACACCGGCGTCCTGTTCGGGCTCGTCAACCAGATCGCCCTGATGGCCCTCGCCCTGTCCCTGGTCCTGCTGATCGTGTGGGGCTACCGCATGTGGTGGCAGCGCGGCCGGGCCCGCGCGTTCGGGCGGCCGATCCCGCGCGGCGCGTGGCAGCAGGTCCCGCCGCAGATCCTCGTCCCGTGCATGGCGGCCATCGCGGTCCTCGGCTACTTCGTGCCGCTGCTCGGCATTCCGCTGGCGGCTTTCATCGTGGTGGACGTCGTCCTCGGCGAGATCGCCCACCGACGGGGCAGGCGCACCGACGGCGGCCGGGTGGCGTAGTCCCGCGGGCGGAGGCCGGAGGGAGACGGCGCGGACAGGGCCCGGCGGACGACGCGCCGGTGAGTCCGGACCGGCACGCAAAAGGCCCGTGCCCGGTTCACCCGGGCACGGGCCCTCGCTCTCTCCGAATCCCTCGTGCGGGACTCCTCGTGCGGGAATCCTCGGGGGATCACACCTCCGTGAAGTCACCCGCGAGGGCCGAGGCGATCCGCAGATGCGACTCGGCCTCGTCATGGCGTCCCTGACGCTGGAGCGTGCGCCCCAGCATCAGCCGGGCGTAGTGCTCCACCGGGTCGCGCTCCACGAGGGCGCGCAACTCGTTCTCGGCGCGGCCGAGTTGGGCCGAGTGGTAGTACGCGCGCGCCAGCAGCAGGCGCGGGCCGGTCTGCTCCGGCACCTCCTCGACCAGCTTCTTCAGGACCTGTGCCGCCTCGTAGTACTCCTTGGCGTCGAAGAACTTCTGTGCCCGCTCCCAGCGCTCCGCAGGCGTCCCGAGGTCGTAGTACGTAGTTTCCACTCAAGCCTCCTTCGCCGCGCACAACCCCATGGGTTCGTTGAATATTCCACGCCCCATGGGGTGGGTGGGGGCCGCTACACGGCCGCCAGCTCGGCGTTCGCGCGCTCGAGTACCACGGTCAGCACGCGTCCGGCGGTCTCCAGGTCCTCCTGCGGTATGCCCGCGTAGAGCTGGGAGGCGATCTCCCTGCCGCCGGCCTGGATGCTGTCGAACAGCTCCCGGCCGCTGTCCGTGAGGGACACCCGGTCCGCCGTGGGAGTGTCCAGAAGCTTCGCGGCGACCAGTTCCTCCACGGCCAGCCGGGCCGCCGCGTCGTCGCTGAACTTGAGCGCGGCGGTCACGCGGTCCACGAGCCCGGCGCGCTCGGCGTCGCCGCCGTTGTCCGCGATGGCGCGCAGGGCCACCGACTGGGGGAACGTGGTGCCGGAGCGAGCGAGCACTCTCTCCAGCAGTGCCCGGCTCGCGTAGTGGGTGAGGCCTATGAGCTGACCGTTGACGATGGGAGTGGTGCTGGTCATGACTGCTCCTCCTGCTCCTTCTTGAATTCGATGACGCCTCCTGCGCCGCCGTCGGCGATGGACGGGTCGAGCGGCACGTCGAGCAAGGTCCGCAGCTCGCGCGTGAACTCCTTCGTGCGGGCGCTGTCGAGGCCGCCCAGCGGCTGAAGGAGCTGCTCAAGCAGCCGGTGCACCACCTCGATCGCCTGCTGTGCGACCTCCCGCCCCCGTGTGGTGAGGGAGAGCTGCATGGCCCGGGGGTCAGCCGGATCGCGCGTCCGGTTTACGAGACCGGCCGTCTCCAGGGCGCGGGCGAGTTTGGAGATGTAGAGCGCCTCGAGGCCGGTGTGGTCGGCGAGCTGCCGCTGGCTGGGCCGCCGGCCGGCTCGGTGCATGCCGAACAGCGTTGCCACCACCGAGTACTGCGCATGGGTCAGACCCAGGGGTGCGACCGCCCGGTCGACGGCCACGCGCCACTTCGTCGACAGCCGCCAGACGTAGAAACCGGGCGTCGGGCCCTCAGGAGTCGTACTCATGGCGGATACCATACATGGCTACTATATCCATGGCTACTATTTCTGTGTCGCCCCCGCAGGCGGTGCCGGTGTGCGACCCTCTCGAACCTCCGATGCCACGTGCGATTCAAGAGCGCCTCGATGGGCGAGTCGATGGACTGACGTCGGCGCCCCCGCGGGGCTAGGTTGGGCGGCATGAGCAATCTTGATCGCGAGGCGGTGCCCGCCGTGTGCGGTGGCCGCGGGTTCGTGGTGGCGGAGCCGGTGCGTGAGCTCCTCAGTCCGCGCCGGGTCCAGCTCGGTGAGTCCACGGAAGTGCGCCGTCTGCTGCCCAACCTGGGCCGCCGCATGGTGGGCGCGTGGTGCTTCGTCGATCACTACGGGCCGGACGACATCGCGGACGAGCCGGGGATGCAGGTCCCACCGCACCCGCACATGGGATTGCAGACAGTGAGCTGGCTGCACGAGGGCGAGGTGCTGCATCGTGACTCGACCGGCAGCCTCCGGACCATCCACCCGCGCCAGCTGGGACTGATGACCTCGGGCCGGGCGATCAGCCACTCCGAGGAGAGCCCGAAGTCGCACGCGCGCTTCCTGCACGGCGCACAGCTGTGGGTGGCCCTGCCGGACAGCCACCGCCACACCGAACCGCGCTTCGAGTACCACGCCGAGCTGCCCGTGATCACGGCGCCCGGCCTCACGGCCACGCTGATCCTGGGCGAGGTCGACGGCGCGACGTCGCCCGGTACGACGTACACCCCCATCGTGGGCGCCGATCTGTCCCTCGCGCGTGGCGCGGACGTACGACTCCCGCTGGAGGCGGACTTCGAGTACGCGGTCCTGTCGATGTCCGGCGAGGCCCGCGTCGACGGCGTCCCCGTCCTGCCGGGCTCGATGCTCTACCTCGGCTGCGGCCGCACCGAACTCCCGCTGCACGCCGAGTCGGACGCGGGCCTGATGCTCCTGGGCGGCGAGCCGTTCGAGGAAGAGCTGATCATGTGGTGGAACTTCATCGGGCGGTCGCAGGAGGACATCGCACAGGCCCGGTCTGACTGGATGACCGGGACGAGATTCGGTGAGGTGAAGGGGTATGACGGCGATCCGTTGCCTGCTCCGGAACTGCCGTCTGTGCCGTTGAAACGGCGGGGAAGGGTGCGCTGACCTGGGGAAATGGAGGGGTCCGGCCGCCCGGATCGCGGGTGTCGCTCCACTTCGCTTGCGAGTCCTCCTTCCGTCGGCGAGGCCTTGGCTCCACACCCGGCCTTGGCTCCACACCCGGAAGAGGCCTCGGAGACCTGTCTGCCATTCCAGGGTGTGGGCATCTGTGGGCAGCCTTACTCAGGCTGATGCTGACCCAATGCTGACTTTGCTGACGGAGCGTCAGGTATAGTCAGAGGTGGATTTCGGCTGCTCGGACGCCCGCGTCGAACCTTCTTGCGCGATGACGTCGTGACCGATGCTGACTCCGAAGCCAGCGACCTTGCCCGGGAACAACCGCGGTCGAGCTGAGGTCGCGTGTTGTTGTAGCAACACGACAAAATGGCCAGCCTGACGTCTGCTGCGTCGCATGACCAATTCGCCCTTGCTGTCAGTGTCCGGTGGTCGCGCCCTCCCCGTCCCCTCCCGGGCGTTGCAGGGAGGACCGGGAAGTGTTCGGTGACTGGTCGTCACGTCGTGGTCAACCCTGACCGCCAGGGGGGGGCGACTCTTCCTGAAACGCAGCACTCCGAGTGGGTCAATATCTGTGCTTGCGAAGTGAGGCTTTGGCGGACCGCGTGGTGAGAGTTTTTGTCGCACTGAGTGGAGCGGAATTGCGTAATGTGCACGGGCCGTTCCAGTGTGCTACTGTCGATCTCGGTTGCAGTTGTGGTTCCCGAAACTTCAAGTGCCCCACCGGGTTCTGTCGGTTGGAGGCGCTTCTGTATTTCCGGTCATTTCCGGACGGGGTAATCATTGCGGCGACACGGCGTCCGCGCAGTGCGGATCCCGATGTACTGCCCCGAGGGAGATATGACATGGCTACTGGTACCGTGAAGTGGTTCAACGCGGAAAAGGGCTTCGGCTTCATCGAGCAGGACGGTGGCGGCGCCGACGTGTTCGCCCACTACTCGAACATTGCCGCGCAGGGCTTCCGTGAGCTCCTCGAAGGCCAGAAGGTAACCTTCGACATCGCGCAGGGCCAGAAGGGCCCGACGGCCGAGAACATCGTTCCGGCCTGACACTGACGCACATTTTGTAGCTGGGGCCCGCATCCTTCGGGGTGCGGGCCCCAGCTGCACGCATCTCCCGCAGTGATTTCAACTGCGGCGACTCGGGGGAATTGGCAGTCTCGTGACGCGCGGCTCCTCCTTCGGTGATGTAGGAGCGAGCTGAAGAGCTGCGCCGCAGCCGACGCCCGGATCTCAAGGTCCCCGTCGCGTCACCCATTTCAGTACCTGCGCCCCGGATATTTCCGACGGCTCGAGTCTGTTTTCTTTTGCCACCGGTCCATACCTGTAATTCTCCATGCCGCTCATTGCTGCGGGAATTCCTTGATATGCGCCACATCGAGGAAGGTTCCGCATGAACCGCACACGCACGAACGTCCGCTCCCGTCACGGCAGTGCCGACGCCGGAGAGGGCGGCAGCCGCATGGGCTCGCAGGCATCGCGCCGTTCCGGCGGCCCCGCCCGTTCCGGCGGTTACGGCCGCCGGCCAGCCGCAGCGCAAGGTGAGTTCGCGCTGCCCAGGACGATCACCCCCGCGCTGCCCCCCGTTGCGGGCTTCGCTGATCTCGACATGCCCGAGCACCTGCTGACCGAACTCGGCAAGCAGGGTGTGACCGCACCGTTCCCGATCCAGGGAGCGACGCTGCCGAACTCCCTGGCGGGCCGTGACGTACTGGGCCGCGGGCGCACCGGTTCCGGCAAGACCCTCGCCTTCGGCCTCGCCCTGCTCGCCCGTACCGCTGGGCAGCGTGCTGAACCCCGCCGGCCGCTGGGGCTGATCCTCGTACCGACGCGCGAGCTGGCGCAGCAGGTGACCGACGCGCTCACACCGTACGCCCGTTCCGTCAGGCTGCGGCTGGCCACGGTGGTGGGCGGCATGTCGATCGGCCGGCAGGCCGGCGCGCTGCGCGGCGGGGCCGAGGTCGTCGTCGCGACGCCCGGACGGCTCAAGGACCTCATCGACCGTGGCGACTGCAGGCTGAACCACGTGGGCATCACGGTGCTGGACGAGGCCGACCAGATGGCCGACATGGGTTTCATGCCGCAGGTCACCGCGTTGCTCGACCAGGTGCGTCCGGAGGGACAGCGGATGCTGTTCTCCGCCACCTTGGACCGTAACGTCGACCTGCTGGTTCGCCGCTATCTGACCGACCCCGTCGTGCATTCGGTCGACCCGTCGGCCGGTACGGTCACGACGATGGAGCACCACGTCCTGCACGTCCATGGCGCCGACAAGTCCGCCGCCACGACCGAGATCGCCGCCCGCGACGGCCGCGTGATCATGTTCCTGGACACCAAGCACGCCGTCGACCGGCTGACCCAGGACCTGCTCAACAGCGGGGTACGCGCCGCCGCGCTGCATGGCGGCAAGTCGCAGCCGCAACGCACCCGCACACTGGCGCAGTTCAAGACGGGGCACGTCACCGTGCTGGTGGCAACCAATGTCGCGGCGCGCGGCATCCACGTCGACAACCTCGACCTGGTCGTCAACGTCGATCCTCCGACCGACCACAAGGACTACCTCCACCGCAGCGGCCGTACCGCCCGCGCCGGCGAGTCCGGCAGCGTCGTCACGCTCGTCACACCGAACCAGCGCCGCGGCATGGTCCGCCTCATGTCGGACGCCGGAATCAGGCCCCAGACCACCCAGATCCGCTCGGGAGACGAGGCCCTGAGCCGGATCACCGGCGCCCAGGCCCCGTCCGGCATCCCGGTCGTCATCACCGCACCGGTGGTCGAAAGCCCCAAGCGCAGCGCCTCCTCCCGAGGCCGACGCCGCCTTTCCTCGGCGACCCGGCGCGCCCCCGTACGCCGGCCCGTCCTCGACACGGTGGCCTAGAACCTTCGTGATCGGAAAGTTGACCCATCTCCGCAGGAGGCACCTTTTGACGCTGATTCAGACTCAGCCCCGCTCGGCGGACGCCAACCCCGTGCACAGGACGGCGGTGGAGGTCATGGACGCGGCCGGACCGCAGGTCTGTGACGATATGAGCGTCGAGGTGGCGCTGGCCGTCATGGCCGCCGCACGCACGGGCCGACTGGTCGTCTGCGACCAGGACGACCAGCGCATCGGCCTGGTGACCCGAACCGACCTCACCGCCGTCCGCGACAGCGGCGCTCACACGGACCGCGTCCGCCTGCGTGACATCCTCGACGACCACGGATCGTCCACCTCACCCGTGACCACGATGGCGAAGCCGAGCACGTGATGCGCTCCCGTCGGCTCGGTGCTCTGCGAGTCGTAGACGAGCAAGGCAGCGCCCCGGGCATCCTCGCCCTCTCCCACTGAAACGCCTCGCCCTGGTCGGACCGTTCTTCCCTTCTCCCTGTGAGGCCACATGCGCTGCGTCATCGCCCGCTTCCCCTTCGAACTCACCAAGGGCGGAGTGCTGGAATCGATGAAGGGCATCAAGCCCGAACCGGTCACCGGAGAATCGGTGATCATCGGCCGCCGCCACTACCCCGTCAAGCAAGTCGGTCAAGTCATCACCCGCCAGGACCGCCGTGACTTCAGCGCCGCAGAAGTTCTCCGGGCCATGACTCAGCTCGGCTTCACCTGCCGCGCCCTCCCCGAGGCCGCGCCTGTGGGCATCCCCGGCTCGCTGCAGCACGCCTCCGCGATGCTCGGCACCGTTCCTATTCAGTGAGCAGGAGTGAGTCTTGGACCCATGCCTGCTCACTGCGGACATTCCGAACGGTTTTGGATGTCCTGGTCGCCCGCGTTCGCTCCGTGTCCGGTGACACGGATCGTGTCCGTGGTCCGGGAACGCGGGGGCGGGTTTCCTCGCGTTCCCGGGTGCCTGGTCCGGCCTGGGCGGTCCGATGCCCGCGACGATCGCTCTGGTCGTCGCGGGGCGGTGCCGTCCGTCGCCGAATCGGGTGCCCGAGGGCGCGTCGTCCGATCGCCACCGCTGCCGCGTGGTGGCGTGTGGTCTTCCTGTTCTCGTTGGTGAAGGGTCTCTGCCAGTGCTGGGCGCCCCACCGGGAGGTGTAGGCGGGGTCCACGGCGATCAGGGGGATGCCCAGTTCGGCCGCCATGCTGACGAGCCGGGCCCGCAGCCTGGCAACGGGCAGGCCGGAGATCAGCTTGCGGAACCGCTTTTTGCGTCCGTGTTTTTCGCGGGTGGTCTCGGCGGTGAAGTCGAGGTCCTCGACCGCGTCCAGTCCGGCCGCACACCGAGCCTTCAGGTCCCGGGAGGCGAGCGCACCGAGGTGGTCACCGACCAGGCGCAGCACCTTCTCGTCCTCGGCACTCAAGTGTTTGAGCCGGTCACGGACCGCCACCCCGGACGGGCCGGGCACCACGAACGGCGCCGCCACCTCCCGCAGCCCACCCACCGCAGCCACCCTCCCTCTTAGGGCCCGGAGAACCCGCCACCGAACCCAACGACCATCCCCCCGCAAAGGTCACCCATTCGACGAGGGAACCCTCGTTCCCCACACGCCCACGGCAGCCCGGACACTCACTCCTGCATGCCAGAACACGCTCGTGCGCTGTTCTACGGCAACAGCTCACCACCCCTGTGCCCGCCAACCCCGCAGAGCCGCAGTGCTTGCCTGAAGGGGACTGAGAACCACAGTCGACGCATGACGGCACCTGCTGCCGTGAGTCCGTGTCTCGGCAGCCATGGTCTGGCTCGAGCCGGGGACGTGCCGGTTCGCGCAAGCGGCCCATCCGCGGCGATGCCACCGGCTGGGCGAGCGCGGGAGAGTGACCCGGGACGAGGAAGCAGATACTCGCCAAGGCGCTGAGGCGGCAGCAGGAGCGTCGACCCGCGGATCGCGGCACCCGCGTGCACACTTCCACGAGCTGCTCGATCATCCCGGGATCGTCGAGGGCGGCGCAGACCCTCGTGCCGCGCCCGTCAACGGCCGGCCTGCGGGGCGTCACGGCTGGAAGCGTCCGTCCCGGTCGGTGGTGTCCTTCACGAGACGCGGTGTTGGCCGGTGCCCGCCGACGGTAGCGGCGGCGCGGTCGGCGACGTCACGCTCAGCCCGACGTGCTGCGCGGCGGTGGGTCACTGTGAGCGCCGGACTGGGCCTCGGAGCTGCTTGAACCACCCATGGACCGGTCGAGGCGGATTACCTTGTCTTCGAGCATGCGGAAATCTATGCCAGCCGGAGTAGACATTGGGTGGCGGTGTGGTTATGGTTTCTCTCGTAGCCGAGATCGATCGAGGCCCGGCAGAAATGAACTGCCGGGCAGCAGTACCGCAGTTGCAGTTCGCAGGACGGTGCGGTGGTGGAGTTCCGAAGCCAGAGCGGTTGCAGGACGGCGACGGGACTGCCGGACCGGGTGGCCCGCAGTGATCAGGGGCCGCCATGAGCAGTACCGCAGTGGCAGTACCCGTAAGTGCAAGTTCGCAGTACCCAGCAGTGAAGTCAGTGAGCGGTATCTCGGTGAAGGCGTCGGCTGCGGGCGCGCGCACCGGGAGGTTCGGCAGTGGGGTCCCAAGCCAGAGCAGACGCAGGACAGGCGACGGGGCTGGCTGCCGAAGGCGGCGCTGTTCGAGGCCGCCAGCAGTTTGCAGTACCAGCAGTCCGCGGTTTCCGTTAGTGAGTAGTTGATCAAGAGGGAAGGACGGAGGAGCCGAGCGCCATCAGGATCGCCCGGGTGGAAGTCCAGGACCCGGGTACCGCAGGACATCGATAGTGAGGTGGTCTCCGGTCAAGCAAACGCGATCCCCGCGCCCCCGACAGCGTCTCGGTCGGGTCTGCGGAAACAGAGGGCCGGTGCAGTGTCAGGGCCGGCAGATGGTGTAGTAGTTCCTTCGGGGCCCTGGTGCCAGACGGCACCAGGGCCCCTCGACGCGTTCCACAGAGAGGTGCAATGACAGCAGATGACACGTTCGGCCGTCTCGACGACGACGATTACCCCGCCTACACCATGGGCCGGGCCGCCGAGATGCTCGGTACCACCCCCGGCTTCCTCCGCGCCCTCGGCGAAGCCCGCCTGATCACCCCCCTGCGCTCCGAAGGCGGCCACCGCCGCTACTCCCGCTACCAGCTGCGCATCGCCGCCCGCGCCCGGGAACTCGTCGATCGGGGCACCCCCATCGAGGCCGCCTGCCGGATCGTCATCCTCGAAGACCAGCTCGAGGAAGCCCAGCGCATCAACGCCGAATATCGCCGCGCCGCCGAATCAGCGAACCCAACGGCAGCAGAATGAGATGAGCGTGCCCGTCAGCGCCGGCGGGCATCGCACGCAGTCTCGGTGTGCGGAGTGATCTTTTCCTGTGGAGTGATCTTTTCCTGTGGTGACGCGGCGTGTGGGCGTGTAGCGTCTGCGTCAGCTGTCGTGGTTCGGAATTCCCTCTTGCCCACGCCTCTGGTGTGGGCGTTTTGCTGTGCTGTGCCGCAGGGACCAGGGCGATCACCTCCGTCTGCCACATGGAGTGGGAGGCGTTCATCGACTGGAAGGCATGACCATGGCTACGGGAACTGTGAAGTGGTTCAACGCGGAGAAGGGCTTCGGCTTCATCGCCCAGGACGGCGGCGGCCCGGATGTCTTCGCGCACTACTCCGCGATCAACTCCACAGGCTTTCGTGAGCTCCAGGAGGGCCAGGCCGTGACGTTCGACGTCACCCAGGGCCAGAAGGGCCCGCAGGCCGAGAACATCAACCTGGCCTGACCTCGCAGACCTGCCCGAGGGATCGCGCACGCCGCGTCCGGTGGCCGCCGCCCGTGCGGGCCCTGCCGCCCACCTGGACGAAGTCGCCTGATCTCGTGCCGGGCCGGCACAAGATCAGGGGCCGCGCAGCAATGGCTGCGCGGCCCCTGATCTGTGGAAGCCCGGGCCGGTGCGACTTCGGCCCGAAACTTCCTGACCTCAGTCGCTGCAAGCGTCGCCGGGCGCGCGAGCCGCATGTCCTGCGCGGCTACCGTGCAGCTGAACTGCGGGTTTTCGCGCCTCCTGTCCTGGGACGTGTTCCCGATGACTCATCATGTGGGGTGCGTTGCCACCCCGGCCTGCTGGGGTGGCTGCTGACTCCCGTGCCTGGCCTCGATGCCGGCGGGGCCGCGGCCGGAACCGGGACCGTGCTGTCGGGCTCTGGTTCAGGCGTCGATGATGACGGGGATGATGAGGGGCTTGCGGCGGTAGGTGCGGAACGCCCAGTTCGCGACGGCGCGGGCGAGGAGTTGTTCGAGTTGGCGCGCGTCCCCGACGCCTTCCTCGGCCGCAGTGGCCAGGGTCTTCTCGATGACGGGGATGACCGGCTCGAAGGTGGTGTCGTCGTGGACGAAGCCGCGGGCCAGGAAGTCGGGGGCCTCGGCGAGGGCGCCGGTGTCCGCGTCGACGATCGCCACCACCGTGACCACGCCTTCGGCCGCGAGGGTGAGGCGGTCCTTGAGGGACGCTTCGGTGGCGCCGCCGACTTCCATGCCGTCCACGTAGACGTTGCCGGCGGGGACCTTGCCGGTGATGGATGCGCGCCCGTCGACCAGGTCGACGACGACGCCGTCCTCGGCGATGACGATCCGGTCGGGGTCGACACCGGTACGGATGGCGAGGTCGGCGTTGGCCCGCAGGTGTCGCCATTCGCCGTGCACGGGCATGACGTTGCGGGGTTTGACGATGTTGTAGCAGTAGACGAGCTCGCCCGCGCTGGCATGTCCGGAGACGTGCACTTTGGCGTTGCCCTTGTGGACCACGTGGGCGCCCCACCGGGTGAGTCCGTTGATCACCCGGTAGATGGCGTTCTCGTTGCCGGGGATGAGGGAGCTGGCGAGCAGGACGGTGTCGTCCTTGCCGATGCGGATCATGTGGTCGCGGTTGGCCATCCGTGACAGCGCGGCCATCGGTTCGCCCTGGGAGCCGGTGCACACCAGCGTGATCTTGTGGTCCGGGAGCTTCTCCAGCTCCTTCGTGCTCACGACCAGACCGGAGGGGACCTTCAGATAGCCCAGGTCACGGGCGATGCCCATGTTGCGGACCATCGACCGGCCGACGAAGGCGACCTTGCGGCCGTGCTGGTGGGCGGCGTCCAGGACCTGCTGGATGCGGTGCACGTGGCTGGCGAAGCTGGAGACGATGACCCGGCGCGGCGCGGTGCGCATCACCTGCTCGATCGCCGGGTTCAGCTCTCGCTCGGAGGTGGTGAAGCCGGGTACTTCGGCGTTGGTGGAGTCGGTGAGGAACAGGTCCACGCCCTCCTCGCCGAGGCGGGCGAAGGCGCGTAGATCGGTGATGCGGTAGTCGAGAGGGAACTGGTCCATCTTGAAGTCGCCGGTGTGCAGCACCATCCCGGCCCGGGTGCGGATCGCGACCGCGAGGCTGTCGGGGATGGAGTGGTTGACCGCCACGAACTCGCAGTCGAAGGGCCCGAAGCCGCGCCGGTCGCCCTCCCGCACCCGCACCGTGCGCGGTCGGATGCCGTGTTCCTTGAGCTTGGCCTCCAGGAACGCCAGCGTCAGCTTGGAGCCGACGACGGGAATGTCGGACCGCTCGCGCAGCAGGTACGGCACGCCGCCGATGTGGTCCTCGTGGCCGTGGGTGAGTACCACGGCCACGATGTCGTCCAGCCGGTCCCGGATCGAGGTGAAGTCCGGCAGGATCACGTCCACGCCGGGCTGAGTCTCCTCGGGGAAGAGTACGCCGCAGTCGACGATGAGCAGCTTGCCCGCGTGCTCGAAGACGGTCATGTTGCGGCCGATCTCCCCCAGGCCGCCCAGGGCGATGACCCGCAGCCCTCCTTCGGGAAGGGGCGGGGCGGCTTTCAGCTCGGGGTGCGGATGACTCATACCCTGACGGTACCCGGAGAGCGGGACAGGGCGATCCATTGCCTGCGTGATCCGACGAGCGCTCGATACCACCCGCGCCGCCGGAGGACGTACTGGCGCTCAGGTCGGCGCCCGTCTCATCTGTCCGCTGCCCCGGCCCCAAGCCAGGAGGGCAACCGCAGCCGCAGCGACCGCAGCAGCCGCGGCGTGTGCCGGGGTGGCGTCGCGCGTCGGGGGCCAGTAGCTGCGAGGTGACTGGGGTGTCAGGTCGCAGGCCACCTGGGCGTCAAGACCGGACAAGGCTTCTACACCTACAGCCACCAGGACTGATCTGCCCGCATCGCGGTGTGCTTCGTGGTCGCGCTCGCCTTCGGCTTCGCGAAGACCTGCCATGACGACCGCAAGGGCCTGTACCGCATGGTGCCCGCGCAGAGATGTTGCCACCCGGGCGGTCTGACCGGCCTTGTCCGAGCGCACAGGCATGCTCGGTCCCGATGGGCCACGCTACCGGCGCTGCTTCCACGATCGATGCAGCTGTCGAGGTGCCCGTTGTCCCTGGAAACCGCCCCCTGACCACGTTCCCGCTGGGATGTCCCGCGAGCCCGGTAAGGCCCAGTCCCTTGCACTGCGGCAATGGGCCGTCGAGCGTTCGACAATCGCCGGCTGGGCCGCAACGACGGCGCCACGTCCGAGACGTCTCGGGAGACGGGGAGCGGCGTATAGGGGCCAGGTGCAGGCTGGATGGTGGAGGTGGGTTGCCGTGGCGCAAAACGAAGCCGTCTCGCCGGGTGAGGGCGCTGCAGTACTGGAAGCTCTGTTCCACCGGTCGCCCACCGGCCTGCTGATCTTGGACACGGAGCTGCGCATCCTGCGGATCAATCTCACCAGGCCGGCTCTGCACGAGGCGCCTACTGAAGAGATCGTGGGCCGACACGTCACCGACGTGTATGACCTCTCCGCACCCGGTGAGGTGGAGGCGATGCTGCACAGCGTGCTGGAGAGCGGCGCCCCCGAAGAGGGACGCCTCGTGGCGGTGCGTCCGAAGGGTGCACCGGGGCCGGAGTACCTGTTCTCCGTCTCAGCATCTTGGCTGGAGGACTCGCAGGGGAGGATCTGGGGAGTGCTGACGGAGATGCTCGATGTCACCGAACGCGAAAAGGTGGGTGCCCGCATACGTGTCCTCAGCTCCGTGCGTGAGCACGTGGGACGGACCCTCGACGTGGTGGCCACCTGCCAGGAACTGGTGCAGGCAGTGGTGCCGGACCTCGCCGACATCGCCGTGGTGGAAGTGGTGGACGCCGTGGTGCGCGGTGAGGAACCTCCCCCAAGCCCTCTGGGAACGGAGGTGCCACTGCGCCGTGCCGCCTTCGGTCACAGCGGCGGAGAGGAGCAGATCCAGGCACATCCGGTGGGCGACGTGCGCGCCCTGCCGTTCTCGACGCCTTACGCCCAGACGCTGGCCGACCTCAAGCCCCGTCTCGTCCCCTTGGGCCCCGACACGCCCTGGCTGGCAGCCGACCCGCCACGTGCCGAGGCGATCCGCGCATCCGGTGCCCGCCTTCTCATCACGGCACCTTTGACGCTGCGTGGAACCGTGCTGGGACTGCTGAGCCTGTACCGTACCGACCAGGTCGACGTGTACGACAAGGGCGATGTCACCCTCGCCGTCGCAGTGGCCGCTCACACCGCGCTGTGCATCGACAACGCCCGCCGCTACACCCGCGAACACACCATCGCTCTGACGGTTCAGCGTCACCTGCTGCTGCCCCACCCTGACCCGCGGACCGCCGTGGAAACCGCGCACCTGCACGTGCCGTCCGAGGCGGGGGGAGGCAGTGGGTTCGACACCTTCGCCCTGTCCGGCGCCCGCACCGCACTGGTCGTCGGCGAAGTCGCCGGACAAGGCATCCATGCGGCCATCACCATGGGACAGATAGGGACCGCCGCCCGCTCCCTGGCCGCTCTTGACCTAGAGCCCGACGAGCTTCTCGCCCGCCTCAACGACACCGCCATAAGCCTCGCCGAGGAACGCGCAGCTCTGCCGCCCGGCGATCCCATGCCACTCACGGCAAGCTGCGTGTACGCGGTCCACGACCCCCTCGCCCAAACTTGCACCCTCGCCCTGGCAGGCCATCCCCCACCCGTCATCGCCCATCCCGACGGGACCACCGAGATGCCCGACCTGCCCGCCGGACCTCCTCTGGGCACAGCCGAGGGACCCCCCTTCGCCGCCACCACAATCTCCGTCGCCGAAGGCAGCGTCCTCGCCTTCTACACTGCGTCACTGCCGAGCAACTCACCGTCACCGGACACTCTCCAGCGGGTGCTGGCCCACCCTGAGCGGCCACTGCAGGATCTGTGCGATGACGTGCTCTACCGGCTGCGGAACGACACCCGCCACAGCGACATCGTCCTCCTCCTCGCACGCACCCACCCATTCCCCGCCGACCAGGTCGCCACGTGGCATCTCGACCACCACCCCCAAGCCGTTGCTGCGGCGCGCACCCACGCCCGCCACCAGCTCATCCTTTGGGGAGTCGATGAGGAAACCGCCTACACCACCGAAATGATCGTCAGCGAACTGGTCACCAACGCCATCCGCTACGGCACACCGCCTGTCCAGTTGCAGCTCATCAAGGACCGCACCCTGACCTGCGAGGTCCACGACAGTAATTGCCTCGCGCCACGGCTGCGTCACGCGAAGACCATCGACGAAGGCGGGCGCGGCTTGTTCATCATCGCCCAACTCGCACAGAACTGGGGCGTTCGCTATTCGCTCGACGGCAAGACCGTCTGGGCCGAGCAGAGCCTCTCGCCCGCAACCACAGCCCGTCTTCAGTAGCGGCCTGGGAGGACATGTGAAGCCCGCCCGCACTACGTCCGCACCGTCGGACGGACCTGCCCGGCGCCTGTCACCGTGGCGGTTCGTGGTGGTGTTCGGGGCCGTCAGCCTGCTCATGGACTATGTCTATGAGGGCGCTCGCTCGATCACCGGCCCGCTGCTCGCCCACCTGGGGGCCTTGGCGGCCGTGGTCGGCGTGGTCATGGGGGTGGGGGAGGCTGCCGCGCTCGGACTCCGGCTGGTCTCCGGTCCGCTGGCCGACCGCAGCCGCCGCTTCTGGGCCTGGACGATCGCCGGATACGTCCTGACCGCGGTCAGCGTTCCGGTGCTCGGTCTGACCAGCGTCCTGTGGGTGGCCTGCGCCCTTGTGGTCGCCGAACGGGTCGGCAAGGCGGTGCGCTCTCTGGCCAAGGACACGCTGCTCTCGCACGCCACCGCCGCCACCGGGCGGGGCCGGGGATTTGCCGTGCACGAGGCGATGGACCAGGTCGGCGCATTGCTCGGTCCGCTCACGGTGGCCGGCGTCCTCGCTCTCACCGGTGACGACTATGCGCCTGCACTCGGGGTCCTTGCCCTGCCCGGCGTGGCCGCCATCGCCCTGCTGGTGTGGTTGCGGGCCAGGGGCCCCGACCCGGTCGCTTACGAGAGGGACGCCGCCACACCGGTGTCCGAAGCCCCCTCCCCCGTGGAACTCCAGAACTCGAGGCTGCCGCGATCCTTCTGGGCCTACGCGGCCTTCACCGCCGCGACCCTGACTGGTTTCGCCACCTTTGGTGTGCTCTCCTACCACCTGGTGACCCGCCATCTGTTGGCCACCGCGACGGTGCCCGTGCTGTACGCGGCGGCCATGGCCGCGGACGCGCCGGCGGCATTGGCCACTGGCTGGCTGTACGACCGGTTCGGCGCCCAGGTCCTGGTCATCCTTCCGCTACGGTCCGCCACCGTTCCTGCCCCTCGCCTTCACCGACACGGTGGGGATCGCGGTGATGGGTGCCCTGGTGTGGGCAGCCGCTGTCGGTGTCCAGGAGTCCACTCTGCGCGCCACCGTCGCCGACCTGGTGCCGACTGGTCGCCGGGCCACCGCGTACGGCGTCTTCGCCGGGATCATGGGCGTCACAGCGCTGGCCGGTGGTGCACTGACCGGGGCGCTGTACGACGTCTCCGTCCCCGTTCTGGTCATCGCCGTCGCCGGTATCCAGGCCGCGGTGCTCGTCCTGCTGTGGACCACGCGGGCTGCGCGGTCAGGTATGCGGATGTCTCCCCGTGGGTGAGCCTGCGGCTGAAAGGGGCAGTGCGTCCATGACAGTCCAGTGCTGCTGCCGCTCGTCGACGTTCCAGGGTTCGAATCTGTCCTTCCGACCGCCGGCACTTCGATCTCGACCGGTTTGAACTCGGTGATGAAGGTCTTCGGCTGGCTCCCATGACGCGCGTCACCCGGCGGACTCTGTGGTGTGTGGGACGTCCCCTGCCAGGCCGCTGGGCGCCGCCGTCATCACAGCGATGCACCGTCACCGCGGCGGCGGCCGTGGAATCCGCCGTTTCAGGCAGCGCCGTCCAGCAACGGCAACGCCGCGTTACGCAGTGAACCCGGACCTCGGCGTGCGACAGGCCCAGCCGCGAGAGCCAGCGAACGGCGCACGGAGGCCATCCGCAACGGAATCCCGCGCCGCGCTGCCCGTAATGGTTTCGCCAAATCTCCCAGCAGCGGAGCTCCATAGCTTGTTAGGCGAGCCTTACCTGACTTAACTTCGGCGTGCTTCCTGTGCACGAAAGACCGGAGTCCCCCATGTCCAGCGCGAACATCGCCCTGCTCGGCGCCATCGCGGGTTTCACCATCTACCTCGGCCTTCCCATCGGTCGCCTGCGCACGCCCACACCGCGCCTCAAGGCGGGCCTGAACGCCGTGGCCATCGGCATCCTGACCTTCCTCGTATGGGACGTCCTGACCCACGCCTGGGAACCGGTCGACGAGGCGCTGAGCAAGCACGCATGGGCGAACGTCGCGTCCGAGGGTGTCACCCTGGCCGTAGGTCTCACGATCGGACTGGCCGGGCTCGTCCACTACGACGCCTGGGTCAGCCGCCGCCGGGCCGCCTCCGCCCGCACGACCGGGCCCGGTGCCGCCGCCACCGCCGAGCTGGCACCGAGGACCCGCAGTCAGGCGGGCTCGCTCGCGCTGATGATCGCCACCGGCATCGGCCTGCACAACTTCGCCGAGGGCCTGGCCATCGGCAACTCCGCCGCCCAGGGCGAACTGTCCCTCGCCCTCCTGCTGATCGTCGGGTTCGGCCTGCATAACGCCACCGAGGGGTTCGGCATCGTCGCCCCCCTGGCCGCCGAAGGCGAACGTCCGTCCTGGCCGACCCTGCTGTGGCTCGGCCTGATCGGCGGCGGCCCCACCTTCCTCGGCACACTCATCGGCCGGCACCTGGTCAACGACACCCTGTCGATCGCCTTCCTCGGCCTCGCCGCCGGCTCGATCCTCTACGTCGTCATCGAACTGTTGGCGGTCGCCCGCAGGACCGGGCTGAAGACACTCACGACCTGGTGCCTCCTGCTGGGCCTCCTGCTCGGTTTCATCACCGATGCCGTGGTCACGGCGGCCGGTGCCTGAAGGAGCGGCGGCACTCAGGCGCGGTGACCGCTCCACCCCTGTTGCCTGGCCGCCCAATCAATGTCGCGAGCCGCGTGCCGAGTCCGGATCGAGTCATCGCCTGCCCGCCGATGGGCGGCCGCTACGGCGAGGATGGTCGCCTACGGACCGTCGGTCTGGGCCCGGTGGCCCGCGCCGTCGCCCAGGAGGCGCGCCTGCCCGTGTTCCTGGCCGGCGACCCCGGTACGGGCGAGGTGCGGTGGCCCGGCGCGGCTCCCGTATTACCACATCCACAATCAGTGGAAGAGGATCAAGCGGGCGGGTGAGGTGGACATCCTCGAAGGGATGGTCATCTACGGGTTGAGGCACTTCTTCGCGTCCAACTGCCTCACCCATGGCACCCCCATCACCGACGTCGCCGAGTGGATGGGCCACAACAGCCTGGACATCACCTTCAAGGTCTACCGGCACCTCATGCCCGGCTCGATCGGCAAAGCCGCCAAGGCCCTCGACCTCGGCCTCACCACATGAAGAGCCTGACGACCCATCAGGGTGCGGGAACTGCAGGGCCGGTATGAATCTGAGCCTGCTGGTGGCTTGTCCCTCGGTCATCCCGAAGGACAAGCGGCTGCAGCGCGGATCGGCTTCAAGATGGACCTTGCTGGTCAGGCGTCACGCGTGCAGTCCAGCCGGGCGGCTTTCAAGCGGGCCCGGGTGATCGTGTTCAGGGCCGGTAGACCATCCCTGGTTGGGGCTTGGCAGGGGCGAGTAGCTGCGACACCGTGACGATGGTGTAGCCGCGCTGCTGGAGCGCCTTGATGATCCCCGGGACGGCGGGCACGGTCCCCTTGTGCAGGTCGTGCAGCAGGATGATGCCGTCGCGGTGCGTTTGGTCGAGCACTCGCTTGGTGATCAGGGCGGAGTCGGTCGTCTCGTAGTCCTTGGCCGTGACGCTCCACAGCACCTGCGCCAGGCCCAACTCTTTGCAGATCTTGGCCACCTTGCGGTTGGTGCGGCCCTGCGGCGGACGCATCAGGATGGGCTTGGTGCCGGTGATCTTCTCGATGGCGTCCTGCGTGCGGGTCAGCTCCTGACGGGCGTCGTCCGCGTCGATCTGCGTCAGTATCTCGTGAGTCCAGGTGTGGTTGCCGATTTCATGCCCCTCGTCCGCGATACGCCGGAGGATCTCGGGGTACTTGGCGATGTGTCCCGCGCCCTGCACGAAGAACGTCGCATGCAGATCGTCCTGCTTCAGGATGTCCAGCAGCCTGGGGGTCGTCGGACTGGGGCCGCCGTCGAAGGTGAGGGCCACGCACTTCGCCTTACGGCAGTCGACGGCGCCGGCCACCGATCCCGACGCCTTGCTCCGGGCGGCTCGCGGCGACGTGTGATCGTACGTCGTGACCGTCAGGGCCACAGTCACCACAACGGCCAGGACGACGGTCACGGCCGTCGCGAGGGCGATGATTATTCGCGACCGTCGTCTTCGCGCGTACTGGGGCATGCGAGGCCTTTCGCTTGGATCAGGTGGTTGCCAACGTCGATCATGGGTGACTACCGACGTTGTTTATTGACGGCTTTCCGGGCCCTTAGGTTCATCCGCGCGAGGGTGTGTCGTGGCTGTCATGTAGTGCGGGAGTCCGGCGAAGACCGCAGAAGCGGCGGGGTGGGTGTGCGGCCGGCAGGGACCGCCTGGTGCGGCGCATCGTCCCGCACCGGGTTGTAACGCGGTCCTTCTCGGGCACGCGGCTCTGTGCTCTGACGACGCGATGGAGACCGCCGAGGTGCGTGGGGTGAACTGTCCAGGGGCTCGGCACCTCGACGCGCTCGTCACCAGCCTGTCCGGCCAGCACACCTAGACGTTCGGCGCAGCGGTCGGGCTCCGGTGCGCGGGTGCCGTTTGACGGTGTTCAAAGCCGGGCCCAGTCTGTGGGCGCGGCAGCGTTCCAGCGGGGTGCGTTCACGTTGTCTCTGGCCGTGAACTGGGCTGTTTTGGGAGACCGTTCATGTGGTGAGGCCGAGGTCGAGGGCCTTGGCGGCTTTGCCGATCGAGCCGGGCATGAGGTGCCGGTAGACCTTGAAGGTGATGTCCAGGCTGTTGTGGCCCATCCACTCCGCGACGTCGGTGATGGGGGTGCCATGGGTGAGGCATTTGGACGCGAAGAAGTGCCTGAACCCGTAGATGACCATCCCTTCGGGGATGTCCACCTCACCCGCCCGATTGATCCTCTTCCACTGATTGTGGATGTGGTAATACGGGAACGTCCTGCCCGGATCGTTCGGATGACGAAGCAGATAGCCGTCCACGGTGCCGTACTTGTCGGCATACCACTCGATCGTCTCCCGCACCCACGCGGGCAACGGCACGTCCCGGTACTCGCCCACCTTGCGGTGCTTGAGCCGGCCGTACTGGCGGGTGATCAGGTTGACCTGCTCGGTAATGCGGTAGACGTCGTCCGCGACAACGTTGTTGAGGTTGACCGCGGCCGCCTCACCATTGCGCATACCGCAGCCACTCATCAGGTCGGCGACCAGAAGGAAGCTGTCGTCACCGGCGGCACGTATCTCACGCAGCAGGGCAGGCGAGGGGATCACCGCCCGCTTCGGGTCGTACTGCGGAGGCTTGACGCCCGCCAGCGGGTTGTCGTCGAACAGGCCCAGCCGGTGCGCGTCCAGCAGGATCGCCTTCAGCCTGTCGAAGGCGTTGGACTGCGTGGCCAGACCGACACCGTTGCGCTCCATCGTCTGGATGAACCCCGTCCACCCCTCGGATCGAACGTATTCATCCGCCGACTGCCCAGGATCGGGAAGAGGTGGTTGTCCAGCAAGGACTCCAGATGACGCACCGACGCCGGCCCCAGATCCCGCTGCCCGCGCTCCCCAGCGTCGGCCAGAATTCATCGGGATCTCCGGGTGTCGAACACTCCAGTGCTTCCGAACCTGGCCTCGCCTTTCTGGTCCGGGCCTCCGATATGGCGGCGGGTGTTCCGCAAGAACTGAAGGCGATTGTCGGCAATGGCTGAATGGTTCAGGCGCGGATTTCGTGAAGCCGATCAAGGACCGTCACGGTCTGTGTTCGGTGGCCAAGATTTGTACGGACGGCTGTGCCGTGCAGCCTCGGTCGGACAGAATGCTGGACATGACGACTTGAAGAGCACCGGCCGGGCGGCAGCACTGGCGCAAGGTCGGGAGCGGCTGGTCCGTTCTGGACGGTGAACGCCGGATCTGTGCTGCATGCGGGACGCCCGTCCGCTCGTACCAATACCGTTTCTATCCGCCCGAGTCCTCCATGTTCGAGCGCTGCATCGGGTTCGCCTGGTGTTCAACTTGCAGGCTCTACTCCGGAAACATGGTTCACATCCCGCGGAAGCGGGTTCTGGTCGATGCCCTCGCATCCCTTCCCCCTGAGCAACGCGAGCGGCTGGTACGTTCGGAGACGGGACTGGTCGAGTTCCTGGACCGTCAGCTTCGAGGCGGGGAAGGGCAGCCTTGACCGGGCAGGCGCTCCTGAAAGTCGATCAAGGGCTCTTCAACCCGGTTCGCGGCCGGCGGCCGGCGGCGATCAGGAGGAGCCGTTTGCGTAGCAGCGGTGACTTTGCTCGGCCGAACATGCTGCGTTTGAGTGCCTTGAGGTCGTTGACGCGGCCCTCGACCGGGCCGGACGACCAGTCGGTGCTCATGCCGTAGACGACGGCGTCGAGGTCGGGAAGGAGGCCGGCGGCGAAGCCAGCCAGGCCAGCCACTGTCCGCAAGAGTGCCGAGCACCCGGCTACCAGCCGCGCGACCACCTCGAGGTCTTCGACGCCCTCACCCCGCTCTTCGCCCCGCTCGGCCTGATCCTGATCCCTGTCCCGAGACTGGGTCGGGGCGGTTGTAATCGATCAGCGCGTGGGTGCACATTGGCTGGTACCCCTGCTCCAGCGCCCGCCACAGCAGACGGCGCAACCCTGAGGTCCAAGCCGTAGGCAGACCCACCGGGTCTCCTGATGGGTCGGCAGAACTCCACAGTGCTCTCTGCTGGTTGTGTTGAACGCGGGCCAGACCTGCGGCCAGCAGTTGGAGCGCGGTCGGCACGCCATGAGACCGCGGGAGGCTGCGGGGATGCAGGAGCGGCAGTGGAGCACCGCTCGCCGGAGCGAACTGGACGCCCTCGCCGAGCAGTTGACCAAGCAGGTTCAGGAAGTCCAGGTCAAGCGGGACGAACTGGCTGTCGTGGAGCGGGTGTTGAGCCGCAGCAGCGACTACCCGGCGCAGCACCCGTACAACGCGGCCGGCACGTCCGCCCTCAACGACGTGACCAGCGGCAGCAACGGCTCCCGCGAGGAGTATGTGGGGCCTCCTCGGCGGCATGGAAAAGGAAACGGGTCACGGCAGCCGACCGCGGCCCGTTTTCCCGTCACAATGACCGGACTCGCATACGGCCCCGCCGTTCCGACGTGACGGCGCATCGGGCACCATCGTCCGGAGAACGCCGCCCAACTCACGACGTCCCGGGGGAAGACCACATGAAGCGCACGCTCGCAGTCCTGCTCACCGTCGCCGCACTCACCGCGCCACTGGCCGGTTGCAGCAGCAAGTCGAAGACCGTCACCGGCACTGTCGTCAGCAAGGACACGGACTACGAGTGCAAGACGAAGAAGAAGGGCACGAAGAAGACCCGCAGCTGCCACACCGAGTACGAACTGACGGTCCGTACGAAGGGCGGGGACGAGGAAGAGATCGACGTCAGCAGCAGCGCCTACGGCAACTGCGTCGAGGGGTCGAGCTACCCCAAGTGCACCACGCGCTAGCAGTGAGCGACTCTGTCGGGAATCTTGAGGTTCGAGGTCATTTACCCTGCCTCCACCACAGGGGCCGGGGCAGTCCTCGTTTGTCGAGGTACTGCTGGAACGCCGTGGGCGGGCGCGCGGGCCGCCATCCTGTCGCAGGGCACTGAGACGGCCATGGCCCACCACGCGCCGGAGGTGCTGGACGAGCACTTCCTGGTCGACGGGCGCGGCAGGTTCCCGCCGCGCACCGAGCGCGATGGCCGGCCGCCGTCGCGGGTGCGGATCGAGGCCGCCCGCGTCAGTCGACCATTTCCATAAACTATGAATATAAAAATGCTATGCTTCGAGCATGAGTCGTCAAGGCACCGCTCCTGGCGCGTCCGCCGCCATCGGGGCAGCCCTCTACAGCCTGGCCACCAGGGCCGCGAGACGCCTGCCCCGGGACATGAGCCTGACGTCCGCCGCCACGCTGGCCACCCTGGACCGGACCGGCCCGCGGCGCATCACCGATCTGGCCGCGGTCGAGGGCGTCACCCAGCCCGCGATGACCGCCCTGGTCCGGGTGATGGAGGAGTCCGGCCTGGTCGAGCGGCGGGGCGACGCGTCCGACAAGCGGGTCACGCTGGTGTGCCTGACCGAGGCCGGCGCCTCCTACGTCCGGACGCGGCGCCAGGCGGGCGTCCACGCGTTCGAGCGGTTGATCGGCGAGCTCACCGGCGACGAGGTCGAGGCGCTGGTGGCGGCCCTTCCGGCGCTGAAGCATCTGGCAGAGCTCGAAAGCCAGGACCGCGAAGGGCCGACGCAGTGACCGGGCAGCCGGTCGGCGGGGTCGCGGTGAAGGCGTTCTCAGTGGCGCGTTCCGAGGCGCGGCTGCTGGTCCCCGCCCTGATGTTCATCGCTCTGGTCGTGGCGGCGGTCGCCAGCCTCGGGACGCCGCTCATCACCAGCGTGGCGACCTCGTTCCACGTCTCGCTCGGCAGCGCGCAGTGGACGCTGACCGTCGCGCTGCTCAGCGGCGCCGTCGCCACGCCGGTCCTGGGGCGGCTCGGAGCCGGCCCGCACCGGCGGGCCACGATCCTCGCCACGCTGGCGGTCGTCGTCGCCGGCAGCGCGCTCACCGTGCTGCCGCTGCCGTTCGCGTGGCTGCTGGCCGGCAGGGCGGCCCAGGGCGTCGGGCTCGGGCTGACGGCGCTGATGATGGGCGTGGCCCGGGACCACCTCCCCGAGGAGCGCAGCGCGGCCGTGATCGCCCTGATCTCGGTGGTCTCGATCATCGGGGCCGGCGTCGGCTACCCGCTGGCCGCACTGCTCGCCGAGCTCGGCGGGGTACGGGCCGCCTACGGCCTCGGCCTGGTCGTCACCGCCGCCGCCCTCCTGACCGCGTGGCGCTCCATGCCCGAAGCCCCCGAAGGCCGCTCCGCCCACGTGGACGTGGCAGGCGCGGTCGTCCTGGCCGCTGTGCTGCTGCTGGTGCTGTTCCTCGCCGGCGAACGGAATCTGTGGAGCCGGCACCTCGCCGTGGCGGCGGGCCTCGCCGTCGTCGCGGTGGTGCTGCTCTGCGTCTGGGCCGTCATCGAGCTGCGCAGCACGACGCCCCTGGTCGATGTGCGGGCGGTGCGGCACCCGGCGGTCGCCGGGGCGAACCTCGCCATGTTCGTCGGCGGGATCGGCATGTACCTCCTGCTCACGCTCATCACCCGGTACGCGCAGACGCCGCACGCCGCCGGCTACGGCTTCGGGCTGACGACCTTCGTCGCCGGGCTGGTCCTCATCCCGTTCTCGGTGCTGGGGTTCGTCGCCGGCAAGCTCACGCCGCGGGTCCGGTCGCGGATCGCCGACCCCCTGCTCCTGGCCGGCAGCGCCGTCGTGGTCGGCGGCGGGTTCGCTCTGTTCGCGGCGGCCCGGTCGGACCTGGCCGAACTGTTCGCGGCGATGGGCGTGCTCGGCTTCGGCGTCGGCGGCTTTTCGGCCGCGATGCCTGGCGTCATCCTGGCCGTCACCCCCAGGAGCGAGACGTCGAGCGCCATGAGCTTCAACTACGTCGTCCGCAGCGTCGGGTACTCCCTGGGCAGCGCCATCGGCGGCCTGATCCTCGCCGCGGGCACCGGCCCCGGCCACCTCTTCCCCGACGACAGCGCCTACACCACCGCGGCGCTGGTCGGCATCGGCGCCATGGTGATCACGACGCTGACAAGCCTCGCTCTCGCCCGCCGACGCTCGTCCGAGACCAACCCGTAAGTCAGATGCACTCATCCCAACACTGGAGGTTCCATGCCCAAGGGCTACTGGGTCAGCGTCTACCGCACCATTTCAGACCCTGAGAAGTTGGCTGCGTACAACAAGCTGGCCCGCCCGGCCGTCGAGGCGGGGGGCGGTCGGGTCCTCGTCCGTGGCGGTCGGGTCGTGGCGCATGACGCCGGAATCGCCGAGCGCACCGTCCTGATCGAGTTCGACAGCTTCGAGCAGGCCGTCGCGGCGCGCGAGAGTGCGGCCTACCAGGAGGCGCTGGTCGCCCTTTCCGACGGCGTCGAGCGCGACTTCCGCATCGTCGAAGGCATCGACTGACCGAGGTCCAGTCGGATCTTCACTGAAGCTCAGTGCAGCGCCAGTAGCGCCGACGGACTGCACTTGCAGCGCTGCGCCTCGGACCGTTTTCCTCCTCAATGTCGCTGGAGGGCGACGGAGAACTCTTCGCGGTGGGCCATTGTGAAGGCGTACTCCCGTTCCGACCAGGCGATACGCTCGCAGATCACGTCGGGATCGGTGGTTTCCGGGGAATTCCCCTGTAGGCGGCTGCGCCACCATTTGGCATTGCCAGCTTGACGGTCGAGCATGGCGTCTACCAGACGCGAGCGTGAGGCGGCGTCCGCTCCGTAGGCGTCTGCGACGATGCGGACTTGCGCCGCTTGGGCGCGTGCGGCCGAGGCGTCGGCTTTGGACGAGACGCACCAGGTCTTCTTTCCGCTGTTCAATGGCGGTACAGGGTGCCCATGCCGACGCCGCTGCGGCGGGCGATCTCCGGGGAGTCCGGGACATGAGCGAGCCGGTGGGGCGGGAGCCGCTCGGCCCCGCCCCACCGGCCACTCGGGTAGCCGTGGCCCCCGGGGGGATTACCGCGTCACTGCCAGGAGTCCTGGGTCGTGGACACCAACTGGCCAGGAACCACCTGCCCCTTGGTGCGCAACTCGGTGTACGCCCAGTACTCGAGGTCCGGCTTCAGCGGAGCGTCCGGCCGCAGTTTGTACGGCGGTGTCGTGCCACGCTCCACTGCGGTCGGCAGTGCCAGCGTCGCCGGCTTGTAGTGGCCGTTACGGCTGAGGACGACGTGGCCGAGCCGGTAGTCGACGACCGGGCCGCCGGAGTCCTGTGCGAAGACATACGCCGTGTACGTGCCCGCTTCCGGCATGAAGACCCAGGCCCGCTCGGAGCTGCTCCAGCTGGCGGCGCTCCGGTACACCAGCTTGTCGCCCTTGTACAACCAGAGGTCGAGGTTGGTGTCCGGGTCGTCGGTTTCGGCCTTCACGACGATTCCGGCGCTGCCCGCCGGCACCTTGAAGGAGTGCGCACGCACCCCGAGGGCCTTCCGGTCGAAGACCCCGCCGCGGACCCCGGTCGGCATCGAGTACGACTCCCACTGTAGGGGGGCGTAACCGGTCGACCGGCCGGAGACCGGGCCGGTGAAGCCCGGCTCGATCATGCCGTAGGCGCCGCTGGCGAGCCGGCCGAACTCCTCCAGGTTGTCGTCGTACTGCCGGGGCGTGATGCCCCACGGGCGCGCGGCGACCGGAATCCGTACCTGATGGGCGGTGCTGCGCCAGGTGATCGCGCCGGTGACGTAGCGGTCCCACGGTGCGCTGCCGCGCCGCAGGGTGATGGTGACCGAGGCGGTCTTGCCCGGTGCCACCGTCACCACTGCTGGTGAGACGCTGACCTGCATGCCCTCCAGCCCGCTGGCCGAGGCACGGTACGTCTCCCGCTTGCTGCCGACGTTGGTCAGCTTGCGGGTCAACACCACCGGCTTGGTCCCGTCGTACTCGCGCAGCGCGATCGACGGCAGGTTCAGCTCGCGGCCGTCGGGCTGAGCCGCCTCACTGAAGGCGATCAGGCTCTTGACGTCCGGCTCGATGACCAGCCCCGGATCGGCGGCCCGCTTCAGCGACGACAGCCCGCTGCCCTGGGCCAGCGGGCTGGTGTTGACCACGGTGTCTGCGGTGGTGTGCAACGCCGAGGCAACCGCGCCGGGCGACCAGTCGGGATGCTCGGCCCGCAGGATCGCGGCCTCACCGGCCACGTGCGGGGCCGCCATCGAGGTCCCCGAGTACGCGTCGTACTGCCGGCCGAAGTTCCCCGGCGGGGAGACGGCCGCGATGATGTCGCTGCCGGGGGCGACCAGGTCGGGCTTCATGAGCCCGGAGTGCATCTTGTCCGGCCCCGTCGAAGAGTAGTCCGCGACGCTCGGCGCATTGGAGCCGTCGCTGCTCGAGGTGAGTCGTGCGGTGCCGTCGGCCGGGTGCCTCATCAGGTAGTTGAAGATCTTGCCGGCCTGCTCCTTGGTGTTCAGGTAGAGCACCGGGAAGCCGTAGACGCTGCTGACCTTGAAGTTGCCGTTCGGGGCGAAGAGGACCATGGCCGCGGCGCCCTTGGCTTTGAGCTCCTGAACCGCGCCGTACGGGCTGTCCAGGGCGCAGGCGACCACCTTGCCCTTCACCTTCGCCGGGTCCAGACTGCCGGGCAAGCAGTACGCCGAGCCCTCCTCCAACGTGCCGGCCTGCTTGCCGAAGACCAGCGGCAGGGATCGGCCGCCGGGGAGCACGTCCAGGGAGGCACCGGTGATCGTGGTGCCGTCGCCGAGCCGGACCGTTCCCGCGTTGACGTTGGTCACCGCCGCGCCGACCGTGGTGACCCACGGCTGGGTGTTGCTGACCGCGCTGCTGAAGCCGGCGTTGCCGGCCGCGGCCGTGACGAAGACTCCGGCCAGCGTGGCGTTGAGGAAGGCGTTGCCGATCGGCGTGTTCGGCTCGTTGTCCCCGAAGACCGTCCCGATCGAGTAGTTCAGCACCTGTACGCCGTCGGCGACCGCCGCGTCGATGCCCGCGATGATGTCGGCGTCGTACCCCATGCCGCCCCAGAGGACCTTGTAGACGGCGATCTGCGCGTCCGGGGCCACACCGGAGATCGAACCGAAGTTCCGCCCCGAGATGGTGACGTCGTCGACGGGCAGGCCGGCGGCGGTGGACGCCGTGTGCGAACCGTGCCCGACCATGTCCCGGGGGGAGAGCACCTCGCCCTCGGGCAGCGCGCCATTGGCCGCGAGGACCGTGTCGGCGAAGTACCGGGCGCCGATGATCTTGCCGTTGCAGTGCTCGGCGGCGAATTTGTAGCCGGTCTGGCAGGTGCCGTGCCAGCCCGCCGGGGCAGACATCTTCCGGGCGAACGACGGGCTTTCCGGCCAGATGCCGGTGTCCAGGACGCCGATCACGGTCCCGGCGCCGGTGCTTCTGCCCGGCTTCCGCGCGGTGGACTTCTGCGCGCTGGTCGCCTGGGCGCCGGTTACTGATGCCGCAGTCGTGGCTGTTCCGGCTGTGCCTGTTGCTGTGCCAGTCGTCGGCTGCGGCGTGGTGTCACCAAGGGACGCCTGGCTGAGACTGACCATCTGGGACTCGGTGACCGAACGGACCCGCTTGTCCGCCTTCAGTGCCTTGACCTGAGCGGAAGTCAGCGTGGCGGAGAACCCGTTGAAGGCCGTGGTGTAGACCTCGTTGACCGCAATGCCGGCTGCCTTGGCCACGGCCGTCCGCTGGGTACCCAGGTGCTTCCGGTACGCCTTCGCCGCCCCCGACTGCGGTTCCAGCTGCTCGCCCGGTGCCGGGCGGGTCCGGGCCAGCCCCGAGACCTTGCCCGTGTACGTCGCCACCGGATCTTCGGCGAGCTCCACAACGTACGGAGTGCGGCCGGTGGGCGTTTGCTTCTGCTCTGCCTCGGTCTTACCGGTCTGGCCCGGTCTGAACCGGCCGGCGCCCCCGGTCAAGTCGACCCGATCTCCTTCGGGTCGCAGTCCAGAGCTGACACCGCTGCCTGCCGAGGTGTCCGGCTCGGCGGGTGCCGCCGTTGCCGTACCCCGAGTGGCGACCGTGCCGCCGCCGGCCAGGACGAGGGCCAGCAAGGGTATCGCCAGCCTCCGTCGCAGGGTTCGTGTGCTCGTAGCCACGAGACTCCTTCCAGTAGCTCCCTGATGGGAGCGATCCCATGAACGTCGACGCTCTCTCCCGGGACGTGGGGGAGCGCGGCCCTACCTAACTTGACGTCAGTTAACGAGACGTTCACAGGTTGTTGCGGATGTTCACGGGGCCACAGTGGTTGCGCTTCTGCGGGCGAGGCCTGCGTCGCGCCGGCGCGGAAGGCGTTGGCCTGTCGGTTGGTCCTGCACCAGGTCGTGCCGTGTCAGAAGATCGCCGGTCACCTCGGCGGTGGTTGCCCGCCGTTGCGGCGGAAGGAATCTCCGCCGCAACGGCGAGAATCTCAACAACGGTGACCGGCGGTCTTCGTCCTTCCGGGCCCCCTCGATTTCCTCCTGTGTCCGCAGCGGGGCGCAAGCCCCTTCTCCGCGATCGCGATCTCGGTGTGGAAGGTGTAGGTCTGGGCGGTGGCGGGGTGTTGGGCGGTGTTCGGGGCGTACGTGCTGTGGCTCTTGAGGCTGCTTTCAGGCGCTGGCGGCGGTGCGCCGGCAGGAGGTTGTCGAGCAATGCGCGGCCGATGGTGCCGACCAGTTGGGCAGTGCCGGAGGGAAGGATGCCGGAGGCGGTGGTGACCTGGTCGCGGGCGGCGCTCAGGGCGACGGTGAAGCTGAGCCGGTCCTGTCCAGGCCCCTGTTGTGGCTCCGATGCTGACGGACTCCTCGAAGTAGGCGCGCTGGAGGGGGGGCGGACGGTAGCCCTCGACGATCAGTAGGCGGAGTCCTGACGGCAGGAGTTGCTGGGCGTGCTGGAGGCGGTCGACCACGCCTTGGCGCAGGTGCGCGTAGTGGCCCTGGCGCCCGCCAGCCAACTGCCGCGCCGCGCACACCAGGCTCGTCGCCATCATGAGGGGCCGCTGGCGGACGCGGTCGCACCACGCGCCGGCGGGTAGCGAGGGTGGCTGTCATGCGAGGCCGTCCGTCGGGGACGTGGAGTGAGGTGTGCGGTAGGCGAAGGGCGTGAAGTGCGCAGGGGAGTGGTCGATGGGCAGGCCGGGGCGCCAGGCGGTGAGGATCTGCGCGCTGCATACGAACAGGCCGTCGGGCAGCTGGTCCAGGGGATACCAGGCCCAGTCGCCGACGCTCTCGTCCGGCTGGGTGGTCGGCTGGCCCTGCCACGCGTGAACCAGGGCGCCCACCGTGACGCGCAGGACGCCCCCGGCGTGGTCGACGAGCGTGCCCAGGGGCTTGACGTCGTCCAGGCGGGCGATCAGGCCGGTCTCCTCGCGCAGTTCACGGACCGCCGCCGCTTCGAAGGACTCCCCGGCCTCCACGGCACCGCCGGGCAGTTCGATGGTGCCGCGCCGATGGCGGCCGAGAAGGATTCCCTGCTCGCCGAGGAGGATCGCGCCGACGCCGACGGCCGCGTGCGGCACAGGGGGCTGGGCACTGCGAGGGCGGCTGGAGAGGCGTGCGGGCCGGGCGGCAAGGCGGCGGGCCCGGATGAGCTGCTGCACGACCGGCGCGCTGTGATCGGGATGGCGCAACAGGTCGATGGCCTCGACGTGGAAGCCGTACTCGGTGAGCAGGTCCTCCCACAGTTGCGGCGTCAGGACCCACATCTGGGTGGCCAGTGGCGGATCGTCCCTGAGCAGGATCATCTGCTCGCGCGGTGCGACCGCGGTGGACGGGCCGCGGTCGTGCAGGTCGGTGTGCAGGAGCGAGAGGATCAGCGGTGCGCCGGGGCGCAGACCGTCGCGCAGCGCGGGCAGGGAGCGGTGCGGGTCGATGAACGCCAGGGTGCCGATGGCGTACGCGGCGTCGAACGGTTCGGCCTCGGCGAGGTGGTCGACCAGGTCTGCCTGCACGAATTCCACGCCCGGAACGTCTGCGTGGGTGGAGGCGGCGCGCTCGTGCTGGGTGGGCGACAGCTCGATTCCGGTGACGCGCGCGCCGTGGGCCTGGGCGAGATACACGGCGTGGTGGCCGGCGCCGGAGCCGATGTCCAGGACGCGACGGCCGGCGATGTCGCCCAGGACTTCAGCACCGGGCCCGACCCCCTCCCACGGTGCCCAGGACAGCTGTTCGGGGATGGGTGGCATGTGCGAGCGGCTGAGCTGGCGCTGTCCGTACACGGTCCAGGCTTGGGTGTTGATGTCCTCGGCGGGCACGGTGTCTCCTCCGCGGGTGGCGCGACGTGGTTCAGGTGTGCGTGATGAGGTAGGCGGGGCCTTCGCCGAGCCGCGCGCGTTCGACGGCGTCGAGGCGGGTGAAGGCCAGGGGTGCCATCAACTGTCGCCACCCGTCGAGGTCGTGGACGGCCCACAGGTCGTGTTCCGCGGCATCGAGGCGAATCCGGCGGAGCTGGTCGGTGGTGAGACGCCCTCCGTCGAAGATGAATCCGACCTTGTTCAGCGGCAGCCGGGGTCCTGCGTGCAGGAAGTGGGTCAGCAGCAACTTCGGTGTGCCCGGGTCGATTTCGAGCCCGGTCTCCTCGAAGGCTTCGCGGAGGGAGGTCTGGAAGGGGTCTTCCCCCTGTGTGTCGAGATTGCCGCCCGGGAATTGCCAGAGCCGGGATCCGTAGACCGAGCGCAGCTGTATGGGCCGGTCGTGCTCGTCGCGTACGTACAGGCAGCCGTACACCGTGTGGTGGGGCACGGTCTGCGCGTACTGCGAGGGCGTCATGGGCAGGGAGTGGCCCGGGCGCCCGGGACGGTGGTCGAACTCGAAGGCCAGCGGGCCGAGTGCTTCCTTGTCCGGCGGGTAGATGCTGCGGAGCTTGACGAGCAGCTCCTCGCGCGCAGCGTCAGGATCGATCCGTGACGAGTCCTCCCCGGAGAGCAGCTCCTCGAACGAGGCGTACGGGGTGACCCGCTTCACGACGATATCGAGTTCCCGGCCGCTGTCGCGGTCGTGGAAGACGATCGCGTCCCCGGCATCGACGGCCGCCTTGTCCGGGGTGGCGACGCGTACCTCGACCGTTTTTCGGCCCGATTCCACCTGGCCGTAGTAGCGCCCCAACAGGTGGAAGTGATGTTCCCGCAGGGAGGCGGTCGCGGTCGCCTCGCCGTTCCGGGTACTGGATGGCGTGGCCTGCTTACCGACGCCGAGGGGACTGTCCTGCGCCGTGGCCTCGTTCCGGCGCGGACTGCGCAAAACCAGGAAGGCCAGCCCTTCGGTGTCGTGGCGCTCGGCGATGGCCCAGCGGTTCCGCAGCGCTTCGAGTTCGTCCTCGTCGAGTGCGATACCGCGCCGCTCGGCCGGGGTGTCGGCCGCGAGCGGTGTGATGACCACGAGGGTTCCTCCGGGACGCAGGCGCCGGCCCAGCATGTGCAGGGTGCGATCGCGGGCGTTGAGGAACGGAGCCACGAATCGCAGGGTGATCAAGTCGTACCCGCCGGCGTGCAGGGGTGACCAGTCGTCGCCTTCGACGTCGAGGCGAAGCCATCGAGCGGCCTCCCGGTGTCGGGTGCGGGCTTCGGCGAGAGCGGTCTCGGACCAGTCGACGGCGTCCACGGCGTAGCCGAGTCCGGCCAGATGAGCCGCGAGCTCACCGACCCCGCACCCGACGTCGAGGGCCCTGCCTGCGTCCGGTGCCGGCACATGAGTGGCCAGCAGTGTGCGCTCGCTGTCGCCGAGTTGGCGATAGCGACAGCCGTCGGCGTAGCCGCGGTCCCATTCCTCTTGCGAGGTGAACATGTGCGGGGTCACGTCCTTTCCTGGAAGCGGCGGTCTGAGGGAAAGCAGCGGGCCGGCCGACGACACGTGACGCCCCACCGGCTCTGCGGGCAGCGGCTTCAGGTCCAGCCCATCGAGGTGTAGAGGGTGCCGTGGGAGATGGCCTCCAGGGCAGCGCGGGTGTAGTCCACGATCGGCTCGGGCAGTGCGTCGAGGGGCCACCAGCTTCTCTGGGGTTGATCTGCCTGTTCGCTCGCCGATGAGAGCTGTTTCCCCAGTTCAAGTCGGTCCATGTGTGGATCTTCTTCTGCAACAGGTGTGGTGGAAGGGATCGGAGTCCCCAACCGTCGAGGGAGAACGGCTGCTGCTTGGTGATCTGCGCTAGAGCGGCGGCCGTGTAAGGCACGGTGTTCGCGGGTGGATCCGTCGGGTCGGCCCACAGAAGCTGTGCGCACTTGTGTGGCTCACGGTTGATCGGCTGGCCCCGCCAGTTGTCTGCGAGGAAGAAAAAGCCGATGCGTGCTTCTTCGTTGCCGTTGCGGTGGTGGACGACGTGCACGAAGTCGAGAGCGGCTTCGCTGAGCTCGACGCCGACTTCCTCAGCGGCCTCGCGGATCGCGCCAGCAATCACGGATTCTCCGGCTTCGAGGTGTCCACTGGGTGGGCAGAGCTGGCTGTCCGCGTAGCCGGTGTTGGCGCGTTCCATGAGCAAGATGCGTCCGTCGGCTCTGCGTAGAAGCACGTAGGCATCGACGATGCTGCGGTAGCGGCTGGTCATCAGATTCTCCCAGGTGCCTGATTGAGCACTGTTCTTGAGTTGTCTCAGGTTCGGGTCACGAGCTCCCGTCCGAGCGAGTCGATCCGCGGGACCTTGCAGTTTTCGGGGGACCTTTCGAGGGATGGCCAGGGCTGATCGGTGGTTTCGCGGCTTCCGGGGGCGCCCTGCATACTTCCTGGATGAGCACCCCAAGGGCGGCCTGGCGCAACACCACGCACGACTGGGCGAGCACCGTCGACCTCGACCATCTTGAGCACATCCGCCAGAACCCAGCTGCCTTCGCCCCCAGAGGCATCCTGCACCTGATCTTCGAAGTCGTCGCCTATGCGGCCGACGAGGCCGAATGCGGCAACGGCGGGCACTGCCGCATCACGCTTTACCCCGACGGCTCCGTGGCCATCGCAGACAACGGACGGGGCACCGACACGCGCCTCGACGAGCACGGGCGCATCGTGAAGAAGCCGGTCATGGCGACGAAGGACCTCCGATTCTTCGATCACCCCGATGCACCATCCCTGCCCGACACGCACCCTCGTCGGGGCATGTCCGTCGTCGCCGCACTCAGCACGTGGCTCGTCCACACCAACCGCCGCCGCAACGGATCCTGGACCCAGCGGTACGAACACGGCGTGCCCACCACGGAGCTGCAACCGATCGCCGACGACCACACGACCGGAACCACCGTCCACTTCATGGCCGACAGGTCATTGATGGCAAGCAGCAGCACCGCCGACGACCTGGCACGGCTCACTGAGCCATGGCCACACCTCTCCGTGGAAATCGACGATCGCCGCGCCACGTGAAATGAGCACTTCTCAGGCAAGGGACTCTCCCCGCTCCCGGACCCCCTGATCAAGATCATTCAAGAGCGGCCCTGGTTGATGGTCTTGGTCAGCTCACGGTTCGCGGCCCGTGCGGCGGACAGTTCCTCGTCCTTTTCCTCGAGTCGCAGGCGTAGGTCGAGGTTCTGTTGTTCCAGTTCGGTGATGCGGGCCTGCAGCCTGTCGGTATCCGCGGGCGGACCGATGCCGGTGCGTTGCCAGATCTGCTGGCCCAGGGCTTCGGATAGCCGCTGTTCGAGTTGCCGGACCTGTTCGGTCAGGCGGGCGCCTCGCGCATTGGCGGCCAAGAGATCTGCTTGCAGGGACGCCCTACTGACCGTCGGGCCCCTGCCTGCATCTGAAGGTGGCTCGGTGGCCAGCGCGTGAACATGGGCGAGCAGGTCAGGGTGCCGGTAGAGGAACGTCCTGTCGACTCCAGCGCTTCGCGCGACGGCGGAGACAGACACGGTGCCACCGTTGCGGGAGAGTTGATCGAGGACTTTGAGGACGCGTTGGCGACGCCGCTCGGAGTCGTTCCGACGACCTTGGGCGAGGCGCTCGCTCGTGCTCGGTTGGGGTGTCATGCCGGACGCTCCGGACGGACATCGGGCAGGGGCTGCCGGATCTTGGGCATTCCGAGGAAGCCCTGCCGTGTCTTGCGGACCGTGGCGACGGCTTCTTCGATCTCGCCTCGCTCCTGTTCGGTCAGCGAGCCCAGGTCCTCGGTGACTCGGCGGATGAGGCGTCGAACCCGATCGATCTCCTCGTCCGAGGGCATTGCTTCGCGCTTGGCCCACTCGTCCGCGCTGGTCATGGCGCTCAGGCGTTCACGGGTCCGCAGCAAGTCATCCAGGTAGCTGCGGATTTCGGGCAGGTAGGAGACGTCCGTGCTGAAATGATCACAGCCCAGGCAGCGGAATCGGAGAGGGCACTGTCCGCCGCCGGCGGAGACGTTGGTTGGTTCGGAGCAGCGTCCGAAGGCCACTGCCACCTCGCCGACGGAGCGCCGGTTGCGTTCGGCATCGAGGAGGGCTCTGGCCTGCTGCCAAGTGCGGTTGCCATGGCGATCGAACTGAAGCCGGGTGACCTTGTCGACTGCCTGGCGCAGTCGTTTCTCCTTGACGCGGTAGTAGCCCCGGGTGGCTTCCAGTGTGTCGTGATCAAGAAGTTTGGACAGGACGTCGACCGGAACTCCGGCGTCGGCGTGCCTTTGTGCGTAGGTGTGTCGGAAGGCGTAGGGAAAAATCTTCGCCTTGTCGAACACGGTGCCGTCGTCCAGCGTGATGTCGGGGAGCGCGTTGACCCAGATCCGGGTGTTACCGCTCAGTGCGCTCTCGGTGATCGCTTTGGTGCCGCGAGGATTTCGGACGGGCGAAGGCAGCAGCTTCAGCTCTCGCGCAGGAGTGTTGGGGAACCGAGCGCGAACGGTGCGTTGCTGGGTGCGGATGAGTTCGGCAGTGGACTCGTGCAGAGGCAGTTCACGTCGAGGGCGGTTTTTCTTGCTGTTGTTGTAGATCAGCACGGGCTTGCCTTCGCCGTCCTGGCCAAGGCAATCGAAGGGAAGCTCGCAAATCTCGTCGGGTCGCCGACCGGTGTCGATGAGTAACTCGATGCCGATCCTTGACTCCGGCTCGGAACGTTCCTCGATGCGGTGGAGTTCGGCGCAGAGCTGCCGCATGACCTCTGCGGGCAGGTCCTGCCCGGCTTCGTCGGGCTCGGGTTTGGTAGGCAGGTCGCCCCGGAGCATGGAGAAGTGGTCGGGCAGCCCGTGCATCGGTTCGCCCGCCCGGGTCAGCCCCAGACTGCGCATGCGCTTGATGATGTGGCCGGTCGTGTAGATGACGCCGCGACGCTGGTAGGCGCTGATCTGACCGGTGGCCTGAAGGTGGGACATCCGGTTGAGGAAGTTCTCGATGTCCTCACGGCCAAGCTCCTGGGGCTCGTCACCGCGATCGGTGCGGGCCCGCAGGCTTTGGGACAGCATTCCGAGGTCATTCACCTGCTTGCGGAGGTTGGCTCCAGCCTTATCTCCCCGGACCTGCGGCGCGGTGTGCCGGGCCCAGCGTTTGACGGTCTCCTTGAGCCATGGCTGCGAGATGCCGCTGAAGTCGATAGTTCCGGTGTGACCGAAGACCGTCAGATCCCAGCAGTCCTTTGGATACTCGGTCTCGGGCGTCAGCCGCGCCCGTCTGACCGAGGTCGTAATCGTGGTCAGCGGGCCGCGGGTGAGTCGGTCGATGCCGTTGGTCACGGCCTGAAGCGGGTCGATGTGCTCCAGGGAAGAGACCTGTTGGCGGCGGAGCCACGAAGTGAGGTTGCGCAACCGGTGGTGCGTGGTGAGGGCGCCGTCAGCGCATCGCTGCTGGATGCCATAGATCAGTTGGGCCACCACCAGCTCGGGCAGTCCGCGAAAGCTGACCTCGGCGCCCTCGGGGATGGGCGTCTGGGTGGCCTTCCACAGGTCGATATCCAGATCAGGGTTCGCACGGCGGTCGTCCACCAAGCGGCAGTTGTGCGCGTGACACACCATCGATTTCAAGACGCCCGCCTGGCGGGTACAGGCGGCAACCGAGCATGGCCCGAGACTTGGCAGCGGGGTCAGATCAGCGCGGGTGAGGAACTCCTCAAGGGAGCACTTGAGCACCATGCTCTGCTGGTAGTAGTGCGACGAACACAGCGAGCGTGGCGCGTCGATCCACGGCCGCTCGCACTGGGGCACCAAGCAGTTCTGCACGAAGCGGCGACGCCGAGAGTCCGGTCGAGGCAACATCGCGAAGTCGGCGTCGCTGATGGCCGCCTCGCGTCGGCGACGGTTGCAGGACGAGCAGAACATCCCACGCGACAAGACCACCACGTTGCAGTCCACGACCTTGCACGATGACCAGCCCAGCAGCGGGTGCTCGGCCGGAGGTCTGAGGATCTTCAGGTCCCGGTCGAAGCCGATCTCCGCCAGAAATTCAGGCCTGATCAAGCTCCAGAACCACTCCGCATGGCCCTCAGTCGGCCCGGAGGCCGGCGCCGGTGCGACAAGGGACACGAGGCCACTGGTCATCGCGGGCCTCCCCAGTCGCCGACCGGTGAGGGGACGCGCTCGACGGCCTCACGGATCCGGCTCTGCGCCGGATGCAAGTACGGTTCGTTGCTGGAGAGTTGGGAGTGGCCCAGCAGCCTCGCGATCTCGTCCACGGTGCCGCCGCTGTCGCCCACATTGCTGGCAAACCCGTGCCGGAGCATGTGGGCGGTCACCGCGCGGTCGACCCCACCGCGTTGGCCCAACCGCTCGATCAGCTCAGTCACAGCGTCCGGGGACATCGGGGCGCCGAGTTGGCCACGCAGGAGGTTGACCAGGACGAAATCACTGTGCTCCCCGTGCGGAAACGACAGTCGCTCCAGTACGTACTGGTCGTATGCCTGCACGACCAGCCAGTCTGCGGGAACCCACCGCTCGCGTACCGACTTCGCCCAGGCCCCATTGGCATTGGCCCGGCGAACAACGTGAACGTGGGAACCGCTCACCTTGCACCCGAGCGGCGAGGAATCCGGCATGAAGTGCATGTCCTCGCGGCGCAGCCCTGCCGCCTCACCGCGGCGTAGGCCGGCACGAGCGAGCAGCAACACGATGAACCGGTCACGGGACAGCCGACAAGCCTTCAGCAGAGCAAGGACCTCCTCATCGGCCGCACGGTCCCGGCGTGCACGAGGGACACTCACCCGGTGCTGGGCTCGCAGGCGATAGGCCATCCGCTCACGCTCGCCCTTGGCTTCCAAGGGAAGATCGCGATCGTCTGCCAGTTCATAGAGTTGAGCTAGCACAGTGGAAGGCGCGCTGCCGGTGTTCACAGCGTGTCGAAGGAAGGTCCGCACGCCGACCAGGATGTTCTCGATCCTCGCTTCGCCACGCTGACGCTTCATGCCCGGACCGGTCATCACCATCGCGGAGCCGACGGCCGGCGACGCAACACCCGTCAGCTCCGCAGAGGCGTAGCGCAGCCACGTCATGAACAGGGACAGGTCCGCCGCCGCAGTCGTCCATGCCCGTCCTGTACGCGCACACCATCGGAGGTACAGGGCCACGGCACTGGCGTACGTCTTCGTGGTCAGCTCGGCCTGGGCCTGTCCGAACCTGGCGTGCCGCAGGAACGCATCCGCTTCCGGAACGACCGCCATCTGGTCGTCCAACACCGTCCAGTACCGGTCGCCGGACGGCAACTTCACCGGGAATGCCTTCACTCGTGGTCCTCCGCTCGCTCGTAGGCAACATGCCGCAACGACTGCATCAGCCCCAGAGATGCGGTTTCCGGCGGCAGTTCACCCACAAGAGACGCCATAAGGCACTACACCTAACGAACCCTGGAGAAACCAGCGCCATTCGGTGCAGCGCTCCGGTTCGCGGACGGTGGGCTCGCCCTCCCACCGGGATGGAGCGAAGAAGAACCCGATGCGTGGGATCGTGCTGCCCTGGTCGAGCAGGTCGATGACGTGGACGAGCGACAAGTCGTCCTCGGCGAGGGCGAGTCCGGTCTCTTCCTCGGCCTCCCGGACCATGCAGGAGACGGCGGCCTCCATGTCCTCTCGGTGGCCGGCGGGAAGCTGCCAGGTCGAGGGCGCGAAGGCACAGCGCGGGTGGCACAGAGGATCGATGCTGATCCGTGGGCAGAGCGCGGCGCGGTGGTTGCGCTGCCAGTGCTGGACCTGATCGGCCATCTCCTGGGCGGCCAGGCGGCCGTGAGGACCGTAGCCATGGACGACCAGCTCGTACACCCCGTTGCCGTCGTCGCCGTCGGCGATGCGCTCGGTGGTCAGCCGCGCGAGGGAGGTGCCGCGCACGATGGCGGCGCCGGGCCAGTGTCGGGGCGGCGGGTTCAGGACCCCGGTGTCTCCGTCGGGGTCGATTGAAAGGCGGCAGAAGCCGGGTAGGGCGCCGGCCAGGTAGAGGGTGAGGGCGTCGAAGGGTTCCTGACCGCCGACGGTCACGTGGGTATGAGCCACGAACGGCTCGCGGGTGAGAGCGGGGCCGAGCTGGTCGACGGGCAGCGGGATGCCGTCCTCCCAGCAGAGGTGGACGCCGGTGCCCGGGACGGTGCGGCGGTTCGCGTTCCACGCCCCGGCGCCCTGCATGGCCACGAAGCCGCAGACGATGAGCGGCTCGTCGCTGTGGAGGGCACCGTCGCGCTTGGTGAAGCCGACAGCCCAGGTGTACTGGTGCAGGCGCAGGGGCGCGATGAGGCGTCCGCCGTCGGCGACGGCGCTGATCCAGGGCAGGTCCCAGGTGTCGACGGTGACGATGATGGCGTCGAAGCCGCCCTCCGGGACGATGTCGGCGGGCAGGTGCTCGGCGTCGGCGGTGACCACGCGAACGCGGGCGTACCCGGTCTGGGCCAGGAAGCGGGTGGCGCGGTCGGTGACGGCCGGGTCGATGTCGAGGGTGGTGACGCTGCCGGTGGGGCCGACGAGTTCGGCGATGAGGGCGGCGTTGTAGCCACCGGAGCCGATCTCCAGGACGCGGTGGCCGGGCTGGATGCGGGCTCCTTCGAGCATGTCGGCCTGCAGCCATGGTGCGGAGATGGAGCTGGTGATGCGGCCGTCCTCGGTATGGCGGATGGCGATGATGTCGTTGGCGTACGCCTTCTCGGCCGGTACCTCGGGGGCGAAGACGTGCCGTGGCACGGTGCGCAGGGCGTTGTCGACCGCGGGGGTGCGGATGTGGCCGGCGTCGGCGAGCTGGTCGGCCAGCTGGTGGCGCAGGGCGCCCGCCTCGTCGAGTTCGGTGATGGGAGGTGTCGTCACGGCGGGCCTTCCAGTCGATCGGGTCATGCGGGATCCGCGACGGTGGGTGCGGCGGGTTTCGGGATGCCGGCGTTGGGCGCGTACTGGGCGGCCTGCGCGTCGAACATGGCGGCGTAGCGGCCCTGGGCGGTCATGAGTTCGTCGTGGGTGCCGTGTTCGGTGAGGCGTCCGTGGTTGAGGACGTAGATGCGGTCGGCGTGGCGGACGCCGGACATGCGGTGGGTGACCAGGACGACGGCCCGGTTCGGGGCGGCGAGGCGGCGGATGCGGTCGAAGGCTTCGATCTCGGCTTCAGGGTCGAGGGCGGAGGTGGGTTCGTCGACGATGAGGACGCTGTCCGCCTGCGATGTTGAGCTACGCCAGTGGGTGCGAGCCAGACCCACTTTCTGCCATTCGCCGCCGGAGAGTTCGATGGCGCCGCGGAACATGCGGGCCAACAGGCTCCGCAGGCCGTCGGGGAGTTTGGCGATGACGGGGCCGGCTCCGGCGTAGTCGACCGAGGGCTGCAGGTCCTGCGATGTGGCGGCGTGGGCGGGGCGGCCGAGGCGGATGTTCATCGCTGCGGTCACGGGCCAGCGCTGGAAATCCTGTGTGAGCAGGGAGACGCGCTCGAAGACCTGGGAGCGGTCGAGGACGGTGATGTCCGCGTCGCCCCACCGTAGGGCGCCGTCCTGGGGCAGCAGCAGGCCCGAGAGCAGCTTCATCAGCGTGCTCTTGCCGGATCCGTTCTCGCCGACCACGGCGGTGACCGAGCCCATAGGCAGGGTGAGGGACACCTGGTCCAGGGCAGCCGTGTCACGGTCGGGGTAGCGGTAGGTGACGCGGTCGAGGACGATCTCCTTGATCTGCTCGGGGACCGGATCGCCGCCCTCAGGGATGATGCGCTGAGCCGCCTGAGCCAGGAAGCGTCCATGGTCGCGGACGTACAGGGACTCCTCGTGCAGTTGGTTGATGTTCATCACGAGCGCGCCCAGGCTCGCCGACCCGGTCCGAACTGCGATCACGGCGGTGCCGGCGATGGCGAGGCTCATGTGCCCGGTCATGATCAGCCAGAACATGGCCCCGTATGTCGCGGCCATGGCCAACCCGGACAGTGCGGAGGCGACCCATTCGGTCAGGGCCTTGCTGGAGGCGAGGCGTTCCTGTTCGGCCTCGGCGCTCTCGGCCATGCGCTGGTAGCGGCTGAGGAGGAAGGTGCCGACGGCGTGGAGGCGGACCTCCTGGGCGGCGCTGCGCTCGGTGAGCAGGTTGCCGATGAGACGGCTGGCCCGCACGTGCTCGATCCAGCTCATCACCGAGACGTACCGTTCCTGGGCCACGCGCATGGCGCCCCAGCCGCGCGGGGCGGCGATGAGGATCAGCAGGGGCAGCAGGACGGGGTGGAGGACGGCGAGGACGCCGGCGGTGGTGATCAGGGAGATGAGACCGTTCAGCGCGGCGACGCAGGCACCGATCATGCGGCGGGCGGAGGCCGGACCGTACTGGGCAACGTCAACGAGCCGCCGGAAGTCGGGGTCGTCGATGGCTTCCAACTCGACGCCGACGGCGGCGGCCAGGTACTGGGTGGTGGCGATCCGCTCGACCATCGGCTCCAGGCGCCCGGCGCGAGAGGTCGACCACGCGGAGAGGGCGGAGTTGACCACACCGATGGCGGCGGCGGCCAGCAGGCCGGGCAGCAGAGCGTGCAGCCTCTGGGCGGCGCTGCCGGTCCCGGCGAGCAGGGCGTGCATGACGGCGTTGATGGCGAGCAGACCGACGGCCGCGGCGATGCCTTGACCGATTTCGCTGACCGCCACGGCGAGCAGCGCGCGCCGGTCGGCGCTCCACGCCATGCGTAACGTGGCGCCGACGAGTGCCGGCATGGAGCGCAGCGCGGACATCATCGTCAAGTCCAGGCCGGCGTGTTCGTGGTGGGACCAGCCCATGTCGTAGCGCAGCGGGCCGCCGAACAGCTCCTGTTCGGCGTCGGAGACCCGGGGTTCGGCCATCTTCACCGGTCCGAAGAACCTCTTCACCGGGCGCCTCCCAGGCTGGGCCAGTTCAGTGCCCGGTACGACGGGCCGTCGGTGAGCATGTGGAAGATGGCGACGGTGTAAGGGTGGCAGTCTGGCGGGGGCTTTTCCATCGGCACCCAGAACAGCCCTTCGTGCTTGTCCGGCTCGGCGTTGTGTGGTTCGCCGGCCCAGGACTGGGTCACGAACACGGCGGTGATCCGGTCCCTGCCCGAGGGCTCGTGGTGGTGGACGAGGCCGCAGAACTCCTGCTGGTCGGCGTTGATGTGGACGCCGGTCTCTTCCTCCGCTTCGCGCCGCGCCGCGCGGTCCAGCGGTTCGCCGGCCTTCAGATGGCCTCCCACGACGGTGAGCTGTCCCGGTGCGATGTTCGCGGCGGGCTTGCGGCGCACGCACAGGGCGGCCCCGTTCGCCCGGAGCAGGATCTGGGCCACGTCGGCGATCAGCAGGTGAGGAGCTTCGCTCAACGCCGTCCCTCCTGCATCAGGCGCTTGATGGTGCGTCGGCCGCGCGCGGTCACAAACACGTCGCTGTGCCGGGGGCCGTACGCGAGGGCGCCGGCCGCATCGGCTGCGACGAACGCCGCGAGCGCGTGTTCCTCGGTATCGGACAGAGACCGGCCGTATCCCTCGAACAGGGCGGTCCGCAGCTCAGGGCGGTCTGGCCAGATGGAGGTGGCGAGCTTGACGAAGTCGGTGACGAGCGGGCCCGGTTCGCTGGGCTCGAAGTCGATCAGAGCGCAGCGTCGGCCGTTCCACAGAAGGTTGCGCTCCCAGAAGTCCCCGTGGCGCCACTCGGCAGGAAAAGGGCCAGGACTGGGCTGCGTGCTCACGAGGCGGCGCAGCATGTCGGCTTCGGCGGTGGACAGGTGGTCACTGGCCTCCACGATGTGCTTGTCCAGCCCGGACTGCTCGCCTTCGATGACGAACGAGGCCTCGTCTTGCGACCGATGGCTGGGCAATGCGTCGCGGAAGCGGCGCAGGAGCAGGCCGGCTTTCCGGTGGGCGACGCGGCGGCGCGCGGGTGACTCCTCGCCCTTCAGAGGTTCGCTGTCCACTGCAGTGAGGATCAGGGCGAGCAGGTCAGCCGAGCTGTCCTTCAGAGCGGGGGCGTTGTCGTGGCCGAGGCGCGGGACGGCTTCGCGGTAGGTGCGGGTCTCGCGGGTGTGCAGGACCGGCTTGAGCGCCACCTTCACGTAGTGGTCACCGGCGCGTCCGGTCACCTTCCACACCTGGGTCTCCCGCAGGTGCGAGGCGTCGTGCACGGCTTGGAGGAGGCCCAGGACCTTTTCCACCCAGGAGGCGAGGGGTGCAGGGAGGCGTGCGGAGTCCGTCATGCCAGGTACCTCGTATCCGGTCGTGACCCGTCGGCGAGAAAAGCGGCGCAGCCGTGGGCAGCGCCGGCGGAGGTATCCGAGGAGGCAGCGGTATTTTCGAACGCAGGATGAACGAGCGCAGGGCGGCGTACGGGATGCATGGATGCTCCTCGGGGCGGGATGCGGACAGGTGATCGGGTAACGGCGGGTTTCCTGTCGCCGTCACGGGTGTGCGAGGGCGAAATCTAGAACCTGATTTCGAATATGCGGGCCTCTCCGTGCGTGGCCGAGGGTGGCGTGCTGTGACGCTGTGTTCGATCACTCATGTGGGTTCCGATACCTCTTCTGGGGGATTGCCGGGCGCCGCCTGGTCGGTCCGGAGCAGGCGGCCCAGCTCGGTCGTCAGGACCTGCGGGGGCAGATCTGCCCGCAGTTCCCATCCCGACCGACTAACCGTCATCGGCGCTGTCAGGCGTGCGCGTGGACATCGAAGTCGTAGCGTGTGGTGGATCTGGAACTCTTCCCGGTACGCCCTCGGCATTCGGCTGGCGGTGGTCGAGCCGCGCATCGCGGCCGGACGGGTGCCGGTTCTTGGACCGACACCTGAAGCGATGCCGGGCCGTCTGGCGGGCAGCAGACGGTACGCGGTGTCGGCCAGGATGCCGCTCATCGGGGACAAGTCCCGGCCCTCCTCGATGGCGGTGGCCGGCAGATGCACAACCGCCCCGATCGCGGCGGTACCTGTCATCGGCGGTACCGGGCGGTCGGGGCGGCGCGAGGGCGTGGACGCCTAGGGTCGGTGTCAAACACCTCGATTGGATGAAAGGGCGACTGACTTCACCGTTGTAGGCTCTCGCGGTTGGTGTCGGAGACTGCCCTCGTGACCTGCTGCTTCTTCCGTTGCCTCACGGCGTGTCGGACATCGGAGCCTCAGCTTCGTGTCGCTTCGTCGGCGGTCTGTCTTGATCGGAGCAGACCGCCGGGGCCTGTGACCTGGGCTGTCGGGTACCTTCCGAGTCAGCAGCCCGCAGGTCTCCCACCTGAGCGGTTGCCAGGGGGCTTGGGGACGAGCGCGGTGTCGGGTCGGAAGTGCGGGCACGCGTCGACGCCGCCGGCGAGGGCCTGGACGCGGGCTGCCGGAGCGGAACTCGAGTGGATAAGTCTCCGGGTGTGTGAGCCGCTCGATCGCGTCGTGCGGCCGATGAGCTTTCCCGAGCTCCGCTCCGGACGGGCGGATCAGCGCAGTCCGGCGAAGAGATCGTTCTCGGGTACGGCCGCGCCGGTGGCGTCCTGGACACGTACGAAGGTCTCCATGCCCATAAACTCGCCGAACCTCTCCTTGCCCATCTTGAGGAAGAAGATGTTCTCGCCCTGACTGGCGTGCGCGGCCAACGCGTCGAACTTCTGACCGCTGAACGCGGTGGTGTCCACCCACGTGGTGATCTCATCGTCGGGGAGGCCGATCTCGGCCATCGCGGCGGCCTCTACAGGATCCGGCTCCGGCATGTCCGGATGAAACTCGCGCATGATCTCCCCGAACCGCTGCATCCCCGAGCGGGGCATCGTCGTCCAGTACACCTTCGGTGTCAGCGCGGTCATCTCCAGCGCCGCCATCGTGATGCGGTGGGCCTGGATGTGATCGGGGTGGCCGTAGAAGCCGTTCTCGTCGTAGGTGACGACCACATCAGGTCGGTAGTGCCGCATGAGTTCCGCGAGTCGGGCCGCGCCTTCCTCCACGGGGGTCTGCCAGAAGGATCCGGGGGCGTCGTTGCTCGGCCAGCCCATCATCCCGGAGTCGGCATAGTCCAGCATCTCCAGATCGCTGACCTTCAGGACGTCACAGCTCGCCTTGAGCTCTTGACGGCGCATCAAGGCGACGGCCGCCGGATCGTGCCCCGGATCGCCCGGCTTGACACCCCCCGGTCCGTCACCGCAACCGCCGTCGGTACACGTCACGAGAACCGTGCGGATGCCTTCCGCCGCGTACCGCGCGAGGACCCCTCCGGTTCCGGTGGCCTCGTCGTCGGGGTGGGCGTGTACGGCCATGAGCGTCAAGGGTCGGTCAGTCATGAAACAGTCCTCCTGCAGAAATACGTCTTGGTCCGAGTGTGCGGCGGGCGTACCGCGATCTTGGGGACCGGATCCTGGTGGGGCGGACGACCTTGTGGTCTCCGTGTTCCCCGCCCGTACGGTGCCGGTCCCTCGGTCGATGCAACCGTGCCGGCCGGGCCGGCTGTTCCCGGCGCGGCCGCTTGGCCTTCCAGGCGTCGGCATTCAACGCGAACGAGGTACAGATGCGACCTGAATGTCTCAGCGCCACATTGGATCCGCCTTCAATATGCAGACAACTCGGGGAGGGCGGCTGCGTGGGTGATGCGCTGGTCGAAGCGGTCGCGCATGGTCTTCAGTGCCAGGACCTCTTCCATCCCTTGTCGAAGGCGAACTGCGTGTCCGCATCGGTGAATCGCTGCTTGCGCAGCCACTCGTGGTGGATGTAGGTCCAACCCGATCCGCCCCGCCAGACGCGGCCCTGTCGCAGCAGCAGCGGCCCAGCCGCAACGACTCGACGCCGCATCCCTCGGCTCGTGGATTGCTCCAAGCGGATGTGTCGGCCCGTCGAGTGCTACGGCGAGGTGGGCAGGTGCGGGGAGCGGAGCACCAGCAGGGTGATCTCGCTGGGGGCGAAGATGCGGAACGGCGGGCCCCAGAAGCCGGTGCCACGGCTGGTGTAGAGGAGGGTGCGGGGGCCGTGGTGGCTGAGGCCGGCGAGGGCGGGCTGGTCGATGCGGACGAGGTGGTGGAAGGGCCAGATCTGGCCGCCGTGGGTGTGGCCGGAGAGTTGGAGGTCGATGCCGGCGGCTGCTGCCCGGTCGATGAACTTGGGCTGGTGTGCCAGGAGCAGGACGGGCAGGTCGGGGTCGGCGCCGTTCAGGGCTCCGGCGAGGTGGGCGCGGTGACCTGCCAGGCCGGAGGACTCGGCGGTGACGTCATCCACGCCGGCGACCACGAGGGTGTCGCCTCCGCGTTCGAGCAGCAGGTGGCGGTTGCGCAGCGGCTCCCAGCCCAGCTCGTCCATCAGGTCGACCCAGCCCTGGGCCTCGCTGTAGTACTCGTGGTTGCCGGTGACGTATACGCGGGCTCGGCTGGCCCGCACGGTTCCGAGTGGGGTGGCCTGGGCGCGGCGGCGTTCGGCCGTGCCGTCCGCGATGTCGCCGGTGTGGCAGACCAGGTCGGCTTCCAGGGTGTTCACCGTCTCGCACACCCGTGCCGACCAGCGGGCGCGATCGAGTGGGCCGTAGTGGGTGTCGGTGATGAGGACGACGCGGATGCCGTCCAACCCCGCACCCAGTCGCGGGAGTTGCACGTCGAGTCGGCGCACGCGTGGCACGCGGCGGGCCTCGGCGTACCCCCAGGCGAGCAGTACAGCGGTTACGCCGAGAACGGCCCAAGTGACGCTTCGGGCCCGGTCCTGACTCTCGCCGACGCCGGCCACGGTCAGGGCGAGCCGCAAGAAGACGCCGAGCAGAACGGACCAGGTGAACAGAACCCAGCTCGTGCCCAGCAGGGTGTCACCGATGATCGCCGCCCGGTCCTGCTGGCGCCGGCCGTGGCCGCGCACCATTGCGAGCGGCATACCGACGAGGCCGAGGGCGAACAGGGCGGTGCCGACCAGCGTGACGGGCAGCGGCCAGTGCTGGCCGGTGTACAGGAGCACCCAGCAGGGCACGGCCCACAGCAGGAAGGGGGCGATCAGGGGGATGTAGCGCATCAAGCGGTGCAGTCTGCTCTGCCGCGGCGCTTGCGCTTCACCCTCGGCGGGCCGGGTGTTGCTGGTGTCGGTCACGCTTCCCCTCCCTGACCGGGCTGCCGTCTTGCGCACTGTATCCGGTCGCCCTCGGGCCGGCCGGACCGGCGTTCATGGGAGCGGCCCCTTGGGGCGAAGGGTTCTCTGCGGAATGGCAAGACTCCGCCGCAGACACCTCCCTTGGCATGAGCCGCGATCAGGGCGCTACTGCCTCGGCTTCGTACTGCCGCCAGTGCAGCGCGCGTCGGCGGGACGATGGCCTAAGCCGACGATGGCGAGTTCCGGCCTCACTGAGTCCAGCCAATGCGCTTCCGCAACAGGGCCTTTACGTACCTCGAGTTGGGGAGGTCGTGCTTGGTGATGACGCCACGGCTGGTGCGAATCTGTATGTGTATCACGTCATCCGCCACAGACACCTGTCCGAGGGATCCTCCTTCGCCCACCTCGCCATCGCCGCCCGCCACCCTGAGCGCGTCACAGCGCTGGTCAACGTCGAGGGCGCCGCGTCCCTCGGCCTGGAAGGGCCCAACCCCTTCGCCTTCCAACCACGTCTTCTCGATCCTGGGCAGTCGGCGGATGAATACGTCGATCACGAGGTGGTGGACGGGGTTCGTCCAGACGATGGAGCGCAACGGTGTCGGTCTGGCCACGCAGTCCAACGCCTTCGGTGAGATCAACCACGCTCCAGGCGCCAAATCAACAGGTTGTGGCCCCAACCTCCCGCGCAGCGGCAAGGTAGGCAAGAACGAGCGTCCGTTTGTCGTCCTGGCAGGCGGCCACCGCCAGTTGAGCCGGGGAAATACCCCGGACCGGCACGGCGATCACCTCGTTCCGGACGACCAGCGGGGCGTTACCGGTGGCCAGCAGCGCCACCCCCTGGCCGCTGGCGACCGCCTCGTGGGTCTCCTCGGCGCTGGCCACCACCCCGCCGATCCGCGGTTGTCGACCGTCCCGGGCGTCCAGGGCAAGCCAGTAGTCCCGCAGCGGGCCGGCCTCCGGGGGAAGGGCGAGGAAGGGCTCCTCCAGCAGATCGGAGAAGTCCACCTTTCCCTCGGGGTCGGACGCGGCCCGCGCCGCCAAGGGGTGTCCGTCCGGGAGCGCGACCAGCCGAGGCTCGCGGGCTACCACCGCATACTGGTAACGGTCCTCGTCCGGCAACGGCAGCCAGACGAAAGCGACGTCGCTGGACCCATCCGCCAATCCGGCGCTGGGATCCGCCCAGTTGACCTGGCGCAGGACGGACTGCACGTCCGGATGCCGGGAGACAAGGCGGGTCCGCAGGGCGGGCAGCAGCCCGCGGCCCGGGCTGGTCGACATGCCGATCACCAGAGTGCACCGCTCGGCGGTCTTCGCCTCCTGCACCGCCGCCTCCGTGGCCTGCCAGGCGGCCAGCACCGCGCGGGCGTGCGGTAACAGGGCTGTCCCCACCGCCGTCAACCGCACTGTCCGCCGGTCCCGTTCGAACAGGACCACGCCGAGCTGCTTCTCCAGCACCTGTATCTGCTTGCTCAGCGCGGGCTGGGAGACGAACAGCCGCTCGGCGGCGCGGGTGAAGCTCAATTCCTCAGCGACCGAAATGAAGTAGCGCAGATCACGCCCATGGACATCCATAACTCATGGCTATCACAACGGGTCTTGGACGCCCCCCTGGTTCTTGGCGAAGGATCGGACCCGTCGACGGGAAGGTCCCGAACGGCAGTTGACGAGGGAGATGAAGATGAGCGAAAACGCCAAGGTCTGGCTGGTCACCGGCGCGAGCAGCGGTTTCGGGCGGGCCATCGCGGAGGCCGCGATCGCCGCTGGTGACACGGTGATCGGCACCGCCCGGCGAGCCGAGGCGCTGGACGACCTGGTCGCCGAGTACCCCGACCGCGTCGAGGCGATCAGCCTGGACGTCACCGACGGCGAGCGGATCGATGTGGTTGCCGCCGACATCCTGGCCCGCTACGGCAGGGTGAACGTGCTGGTGAACAACGCCGGCCGCACCCAGGTAGGGGCATTCGAGGAGACCACCGACCGGGAGCTGCGTGACCTGTTCGAGCTGCACGTGTTCGGCCCTGCGCGTCTGACCCGGGCACTGCTGCCGCAGATGAGGGAGCGGGGCAGTGGATCGGTCGTGAACATCAGCAGCTTCGGCGGGCAACTGTCCTTCGCCGGGTTCTCCGCGTACAGCGCGACCAAGGCGGCGCTGGAGCAACTGTCGGAGGGCTTGGCCGACGAGGTGGCGCCGTTCGGCATCAAGGTGCTGATCGTGGAGCCCGGCGCGTTCCGTACCAACCTCTTCGGCAAGGGCGCGGCGTACTTCTCCGAGGAGAACCCGGCGTACAGGGAGAAGGTCGGCGCGACCCGGCAGTTGGTGCAGGGCAGCGACGGAAGCCAGCCCGGCGATCCGGCGAAGGCCGCGGCGGCGATCCGGCTGGCTCTGGACGCCGAGAAGACCCCGCTCCGCCTTGCCCTCGGCGGAGACGCGGTCGAGTTCCTGACCGCACACCTGGACTCCGTGCGGGCCGAGCTCACCGAGTGGGAGGAGGTCTCCCGGAGCACGGACTTCGACACGGAGTGAAAGCCGGGCAGGGGGAGGACCCTGCGCTCCCACACTCGTATGCGAACCCGCCGGCAGGGCCGTGCGAGACGAGTGGCGGGCCTGCGACAGATGCCACGCTCTTCAAGAAGGACGGGACCTTCTGCCCCCGCTCGCCCACGCGGCTGGCATGGTGTCAGTTGCCCGCGTAGCCGGGAGTTCAGTCCGTGAGCCAACCGGGGCTGACCATGCGGTACTCATAGGCCATGACCACGACTTGGGATCTATCCCGGGCCCCGAGTTTGGCCATGATGCGGCTGACATGGGTCTTCGCGGTCAGCGGGGAGACCACCAGCTGTGCGGCGATCTCGTCATTGGTGCGCCCGGCCGCGATCAGCTGCATGACTTCGCGTTCGCGGCCGGTCAGGGCATCAAGGCGACGGTCGGGCTTGCGGGTGTTGTCCGGGCGGTTGGCGAATTCGGCGATGAGTCGGCGGGTGATGGAGGGGCTGATGAGCGCGTCGCCTCGCGCGGCGACGCGCACCGCGTGCAGGAGTTCTGCCGGTTCGGTGTCCTTGACGAGGAAGCCGGTGGCGCCGGCCCGCAAGGCTCCGTACACGTACTCGTCCAGGTCGAAAGTCGTCAGCATGACCACCTTCACTGCCGCCAATTGCTGGTCGGCGGCGATGCGACGAGCGGCTTCCAGTCCGTCCATGCCGGGCATGCGGATGTCCATGAGCACCACGTCGGGCTGCAGTTCGCCAGCATCGGCTCGACGCGAGGATCCGCTGGCGCGCCATGGCACGCGCCGTGCAGCGACGCCCGATCCCGACCCTGCTGGTCGGGGTGGTCGCGCTCGTTGCGCTGTCCGCACCGGCACTGGGCATGCGGCTGGGTTTCGCCGACTCCGGCAACGACCCCGAGGAGACCACCTCCCGGCACGCGTACGACCTGCTCGCCGAGGGCTTCGGCCCTGGCTTCAACGGTCCGCTCATCGTCCTGGTGAAGGGGGATCAGGAAGCCGGCAAGACCGTCCAGGCGAAGCTCGCCACCACCGACGGCGCGGCCGAGGCCGCTCGATGCCGTGGTCATCCGATGCCTGATTGTCCCCGCCGTCATGCAGATGCTCGGCAAGTGGGCCTGGTGGCTGCCTGCACCGCTGGCCCGAAAGCTGCCCAAGGTGTCCATCGAACGCCCTGAGCACAGCTGACCAGCGCCTCGACGAAGCTCGGATCACCACCAAACCGACGTCACCTCCGCAGTGCGTGGTGGTGCGGGTGAGATCGCAACGGCGCGGGTCACGGCACCACGTCCCGGGTCGGCAGCCCCAGTGGGCGCAGCACGTCCGCGAAGCGGCAGTGCAGGCGTGCGGCGGGGAACTCCAGCCAGGAGTCCAGCGCTTCGCCGAGGGCGGACGCATACCGGATCGGCAGGCTTCGCCGCACGGCGTTCACCGGGCGGCTCGCACACTGCGGGGACGGCTGGTGGCCTTGCCCGTTGGGTGTGACCGGGCAGGAGCCGGTGGTGCTGGAGACGCAGGTGGAGCCCGGACTGCGGGTGGTGGGGGGCTTGGTGCCGCACCGGCGGGACTGCCGCACCGGCGGGACGGACTCACGACGGACGTGCTTCCGGATGTGTGCCGGGACATCGTGGAGAGAGGCGACCGGCCATGTCGACACCGCCCGCGAAACCGGCCCCGCTCCGGAGTCAAAGGGCTGTCCATCCGCACAGCCAGGCCATTCGATCGGCTTGGCCTGCGGCGTTTCATTCGTAGGACCTGCGAATGTTTCGGCGTTGCTCGCGCATCATGCGAGAGGTATTGACGCCGTTCCTCGGTTCCCTATCATCCTGGTTGCTCGGCACTTCGATCCTTGTTCGGCATAACGAACACGCCAGAGCCGCTCCACCCGCACGGCAGAGCACCTCCGGGTCACGCCCACCGCAACGACCGAGCCGCAACGACGAGCCGCAAGGGGCATGCCACACGATGCCTATGTCATGGCCGCATCAATGCACGCCTCCTGCCGTCGCGGGTCGGCGGCCGCCACCGGCCCGCCGCCGGCGCGGTTCTCCCGCCGGCGGGCGTCTCCCGTGCCGCAGCCGCTCCCGCCCCCGGTACGGCCCTCGCGACTGCGGCGGCCTCCACGAACCCGGTGACCTGGTGCACTGGGAGATCGTCGGTCACTCGGTGCCCGTGCTCGACTTCGGCGCCAAGTACGACCTGAACGGTGCCCGCGGCCGGTCGGGGCATCTGGGCGTCGTCGCCGGCCTACCGCCCGAGCAGCAGGACCTGCTACTGGCTCGGCCAGATCGACTTCGCCAGGACGTACCTCTACACCACCACCGCCGCCGAGGGGCCCTGGAACAGGCTCACGACGATCAGACCGGGAAGCCGTAGGGGTCGGCCCGGTGCCCACGCACCGCCACGAACCGCACGACATCGACAGTCTGGACAGCCTCTGATGGGGCCAACCGGAACCGCTTACTCAAGGATTACGAGGTCCTCATGCGCAGACGAAGTTTCAGCCGCGGACATCTGTCTGTGGTGTTCGCCGCTGCGGTTGCGGCCCTGCTCGTGTTGGCGGCGACGCTCGTCGCCAACCCGGCTCAGGCTGCCACCAGCGGCGCCTTGCGCGGTGTTGGTTCCGGCCGGTGTCTCGATGTACCGAACGCCAGCCAGACCGACGGCACGTACCTGCAGATCTGGGACTGCTCGGGCGGGACAAACCAGCAGTGGACATTGACGGACAACAACCAGCTGACCGTGTACGGCAACAAGTGCCTGGATGTTCCGGGCCACGCCACCGCGGCCGGTACCCGGGTGCAGATCTGGACCTGTAGCGGCGGTGCGAACCAGCAGTGGCGGGTGAACTCCGACGGCACGATCGTCGGCGTGGAGTCCGGGCTGTGCCTGGACGTTACGGGCGCCGGTACGGCCAACAGCACGGCGGTGGAGATCTGGACGTGCAACGGCGGCAGCAACCAGAAGTGGACCGGCCTGTCCGGGACGCCGGGCGGCACGTGTCCTCTTCCATCGACATACCGGTGGACGTCGACGGGTGTGCTGGCGCAGCCGGCGAACGGGTGGGTCTCGCTGAAGGACTTCTCCAACGTGGTCTACAACGGCAAGCACCTGGTCTACGCGTCGAACGTGTCGGGATCGGGGTACGGCTCGATGGCGTTCAGTCCCTTCACGAACTGGTCGGACATGGCGTCGGCCGGCCAGACCGGGATGAGCCAGTCCACGGTGGCGCCCACGCTGTTCTACTTCGCACCTAAGAACATCTGGGTGCTGGCGTCCCAGTGGGGTGCGTGGCCCTTCTTCTACCGCACGTCGAGCGACCCCACCAACCCCAACGGCTGGTCCTCGCCGCAGCCGTTGTTCACCGGCAGCATCCCCAACTCCGCCCCGATCGACCAGACCCTGATCGCCGACGGCCAGAACATGTACCTGTTCTTCGCCGGTGACAACGGCAAGATCTACCGGGCGAGCATGCCGATCGGGAACTTCCCGGGCAACTTCGGCTCGTCCTACACGACGGTCATGAGCGATTCCACGAACAACCTGTTCGAGGCACCGCAGGTCTACAAGGTTCAGGACCAGAACCAGTACCTCATGATCGTTGAGGCGATAGGCGCGAATGGGCGCTACTTCCGCTCGTTCACGGCCTCCAGCCTGAGCGGTTCGTGGACCCCGCAGGCCAGCAGCGAAAGCAACCCCTTCGCGGGCAAGGCCAACAGCGGTGCCAACTGGACCAACGACATCAGCCACGGTGACCTGGTCCGCAACAACCCCGACCAGACCATGACCATCGACCCCTGCAACCTGCAGTTCCTCTACCAGGGCAAGTCTCCCACCGCGGGCGGCCCCTACGACCAACTGCCCTGGCGGCCGGGTGTCCTTACCCTGCAGCGCTGACCTGCCTGATCCACGATGATCGCGATCTGGTGCGGTCTGCCGACTCGCAGACGCGGGGTTCACGGCGTGGGCAACTCCACCTGCTGACCGATACTCGTCGCCTCAAGGAACCCCAGCCGTGCGTCGGCTGGGGTTCCTCTCTTTTGTGGACTTTCATCGTGGGTACGGACCGAAGGCACTACGACGCCACCGGGGATACCGCTTGCCGGCCATGAGTAGGCGTCGAAGTCGCTCTCGATCGGTGTGAGGTAGTCGAGGGCGGAGTGCCGTCGGCGCCGGTTGTCGCTCCAGCGCCGTCCGTGGAGCAACTCCCGCTTGAGGTCCTGGAAGAAGGGCTCGTCAGCCTCACCCGTGAGTGTGTCGCCATAGGGGGGCGCTGCCGAGATCTTCATGCCGAGAAGGTTCCCGGTCGAGATCTTGCTTTGCTCAAAGATGACCAACATTCACTGGCGTGAACATGACCAAGGCTGTGATGATCACTTAGCTTCTTTGTCGAGTTCGTGGAGTCCATAGTCATGCAGTGGAGATCCGTCAGGCCTTCCCCGGAGTGGCGCGGTTTTGTGCGGCGCCTCAGGCGCGCCACCGCTGTCTTGGCGCTCACCGGGCTCGCGCTCATGCTGACCACGCAGGACGCGATGGCGCAGGGCCTGACGCTCCAGCCCCTGTCGCTGTCCGGACTCCGCGGCTTCGTTCAGTCGTGGATGGCCGGCGACCCTCATTGGGGTGGTGTGCCGCGTCAGCATTCGGGCTCGGCGGCTGGTCATCGCCACCTGGTGGCCGCCGCGGCCACTCGGGCAGGTCGCGGCGTGGGGCATCCTCAGGGCCGCGGCAAGGGTGAACTGTCGGCGTACGCCCCGAACAAGGGCAAGCATGGAATCGGCAAGAGTGCCGCGTTCGCCGGCTTCAAGGCCCGCACCAGCACGCGGGTGGCGAGCAAGTCGACCCGGAAGTCGACCTATTACCACAACGCGGATGGCTCCTTCAGTCGCAAGGTCTCTCCGTTCCCGCTGAACTACAAGGACAGCAAGGGGACTTGGCGCCCGATCGACGCAGCCGTCGCTCGGCGGGCGGACCGCCGGTGGAGTGAGAAGGCCAACTCTCTGGCCGTCGACTTCGCTGCGAAGTCCTCGGACAAGAACCTGGCCTCGTTCGGCAAGGACGGCAAGAGCGTCGGGTTCGGTCTCGACGGTGCTGCGGCGGTGGCGGGTACGGCCAAGGGTTCGACGGTGTCGTACCCGCAGGTCCTGCCCGACACGGATCTGCAGCTCACATCGACGTCGATCGGTCTGCGCCAGGCGCTGGTGCTGCACTCGGCCAGGGCTGCCAATTCGTGGGTTTTCCCACTGGAGTTGAAGGGCCTGACGGCGAAGCTGAACAAGGCGGGCGGAGTCGACCTGCGTGACGCCAACGGCAAGGGTGTCGCGTCGATCCCGTCGGCCTACGCGTTCGACTCGAAGATCAACAAGGTGTCGGGTGAGCGCGCGACCACGCACGCGGTGACCTACGAGCTGATCACCGAGCACGGCAAGCCCGCGCTCAAGATGACCCTGAACGCGGCCTGGCTGCACGCGAAGTCGCGCGTGTTCCCGGTGACGGTCGACCCGGACACCTCGGTGTGGGACTACGTCCACACCACCTACACCGAGTCGGGATACGCGGCGGCGGACCGTTCGCAGGAGCAGACCCTGAAGGTCGGCTCCTACGACTCGGGCACGCACTCGGCGGTGTCGTTCGTGCAGGACTGGCGGGACAGCTTCGACGGCTCGGGTGTCACCCTGGTCTCGGCGAACCTGCACCTGTACGACATATGGGCCTCGACCTGCACGCCTGAGTCCTTCAACGTCGCGCAGGTCTCCGCTGCCTGGGACCCCACCGACGCGATGACCTACCCGGGTCCCGCGCACGGTGCCTCGATCGGCAGCGTGACCCCGTCCGTGCCCAACGCCTGCGCCAACACCACGGGCGACCAGACCGGTGGTGACTGGGTCACGGTTCCGCTGGACACGGCATCGATGCAGAAGTGGGCCAGCGGCACGTCCGCGGACTACGGTCTGGCGATCTACGCGACGACCACGGACACCGTGCACTGGAAGCAGTTCGGTTCGATGGCTTTCCCGGGCGACGAGCCGTACATCGTGTATGACTACACCGGTGACGTGGCGCCGTTGGTGGAGGCGACCTTCCCGGCGAACAACTCCTCCGTCTCCACGGTGACTCCGGAGCTCCAGGCGTTCGCGGACTTCCAGCAGAACCCGCTGGCGCAGAAGTACGACTTCAAGGTCTACAACTCCTCCGGCGCCCTCGTCGTGGACTCCGGTCTGGTGACGACCCCGAACTGGACGGTTCCTTCGGGCAAGCTCGCCTGGAACACGACCTACAACTGGACCGCCCAGGCCTACGACGGAACCAAGTACTCGACAGTGTCCCCGATGTCGGCGCTGACGACGTCGGTGCCGCAGCCGTTCCTCACGTCCACGCTGTCGCAGAACGACAGCCCGCAGGGCTACGACGCCTCCATCGGCAACTACACCGAGGAGGCCACCGACGCGCACGTCAACACGGTGGGACCGGGCCTGGATGTCATCCGGGACTACAACTCCCGTGACTTCCGTACCTCGGGTGCCTTCGGTGCCGGCTGGTCGAGCGTCTTCGACGCCAAGGTCACCGAGCAGAAGGACGCGAGCGGCACGCTGACCGGTGTCGTGATGACCTACCCGGACGGCTCCGACGTCGGCTTCGGCAAGAACTCGGACGGGACCTTCTCCGCGCCTTCGGGTCGCTTCGCGATGCTGCGCTCGGTGACCACTCCGTCGGCCGGTTACACGCTGACCGACAAGAACGACACCGTTTACACCTTCTCCCAGCCGCTCGGTACGGGCGTGTACGGCATCTTTTCAGTCGCGGATGCCAACAGCCGTGAGGTGGACTTCACCTGGACCTCCGGTCACATCACCAAGATGAAGTCGGCCGTGTCCGGCCGGTCCTTGAACCTGACCTGGTCCACGCCCACCGGCGCGACGTCCGCGCATGTCGCCACCGTGGTCACCGACCCCACCACGGGTATCGCCGGGTCGGAGCTGACCTGGACGTACGGCTACTCGGGTGACCAGCTGACCAAGGTCTGCTCGCCACGGTCGGCCACCAAGTGCACGGCGTACGGCTATACCAACGGTTCGCAGTTCCGCACCGAGGTGGAGAACGCCGGGGCGTCCTCGCTATGGCAGTTCAACGAGTCCAGCGGTACCACCGCGGCCAGCTCCGCGGGCCTGAACGAGGGCACGGACAACGCCACCTACAACAACGTGACGCTGAGCCAGACCGGCCCGCTGGCCGGCTCCACCGCCACTGCCGCCCAGTTCAACGGCAGCTCCTCCTCCGTGGAGTTGCCGCCGAGCCTGGTCTCGAGCTCCACCCAGCTGACGATGTCGATGTGGTTCAAGACCACGACGGCTCCGGGCGTGCTGTTCTCCTACTCCACGCTGCCGCTGAGCTACACGATGACCCAGGGGCAGTACACCCCGGGTATCTACGTCGGCACGGACGGCAAGCTGAACGCGGAGTTCTGGAACAGCTCCGGCGTCTCGCCGATCGTGAGCACCGGTGCGGTGAACGACGGTGCGTGGCACGAGGTGGTGCTCTCGGGTGCCGGTTCCTTTCAGACCCTGTATCTGGACGGGGTGAAGGTCGGCACACGGTCGGGCATGATCTCCTACAGCAACGGCTACCACAGCGCGCTGCAGAACCACACCTACATCGGCGCCGGCTTCCTGGGCGGCACCTGGCCGGACGAGCCGCACTACTCGACCACGAGTGACAACGGCTACCCGACCTACTTCAACGGCACCATCGCCGACGCCGCGTTCTACCCGCGCGCTCTGACGGCCGGTGAGGTCACGGCGCTCCATTCGGCGGCCACCAAGGCGTCGCCGCTGCTGAGTTCCATCACCCGGCCGTCCGGCAAGACGTACGCGGCGATCGACTACGACACCAACGCCGCCCGTGCCACCCGGGTCACCGACGACCACGGTGGCGTGTGGCAGCTCGGCGCCCCGAGCATCACCGGGTCCAGCCAGGTCTACCGTGCGACCATGCTGGGTGGTGCTCCGAACCAGTACTACCGTTTCGGTGAGTCGGCGGGTGCCTCGACGGCGCTGGACGAGGTGCGTGGCGGTACGGGCACGTACAACTCCGTGACGCTCGGTGCGGCTGGTCCCTTCACGGACCACACCACCGCGTCGTTCAACGGCACGTCCTCGAAGGTGACACTGCCCAGTGGCACGGTGCCCGGTTCCGGTGCCGAGTCGGTGGACATGTGGTTCAAGACGAACACCACCAACGGTGTGCTGTTCGGCGCCTCCAAGGACCCGCTGGGCACCACCACCCCGACCTCGTACACGCCCATCCTGTATGTGGGCAGCAGCGGAAAGCTGTACGGCGAGTTCTGGTTCTCGGGCGGTTCGACGAAGCCGATCGGGTCGGCGTCCGCGGTGACCGACAACAAGTGGCACCACGTGGTCCTGTCGACCTCGGCCACCAGCCAGTCCCTCTACCTGGACGGCAACATGGTCGGTTCGCAGACCGGTACCGCCGCCATGACGGGCCAGCCGTACACCTACGTCGGTGCCGGCTACCTGGGTGGCAACTGGCCCGACGAGGCGCACAACAGCTCGACGGACAACACCGGTTACGCCACCTACTTCAAGGGCTCGATCGCCGAGGCGGCGTTCTACCGTTCGCAGCTGTCCTCGGGCGACGTGGACGCGCAGTTCGACGCGGCGCAGGACTCCACCGGACTGCTCCCGGTGAAGACGGTGAACGTGACCGACCCGGGCGGTCGCACGCTCACCTACGTGTACGACCCCACGCATGGCAACCGTGAGATCTCGTGGTCCGATGGTCTCGGCCAGAAGACGTCGTTCGGCTACGACACGGGCGGGTTCCAGCGCACCATCACCGACCCCAACGGCGCTGTGACGACCACCGGTCACGATCCGCGCGGCAACGTCGTCTCGGTGACCGGCTGCCAGAACCAGGCGGCGAACAACTGCTCCACGCGGTACTTCACTTACTACCCGGACGACACTTCGTCCCAGCTGACCACGGCGGACCCGCGCAACGACCTGCCGCTGACGTTCCGGGACCCGCGTTCGGCCTCGGCCACGGACAACACGTATCTGACGTCGTACGGGTACGACACGCACGGCAACGTGACGAGCGAGACGAGTCCGGCAGTGCCGGGCTTCCCCAACGGGCGCACGGTCAGCACGACTTTCTCCGACGGCGGTGCCGGCTATCCGGCGGCGGACACCGGGAACGTTCCGGCGGGTCTGCCGGTCAAGGTGCTCCTGCCGTCCGGTGCGACCACGTCCGTCTCCTACTTCCACAATGGTGACGTGGCCTCCAACACCGACACCGGCGGTCTGGTCACGAACTTCACGTACGACGGCCTGGGCCGGACACTGACGCACACTGAGGTGTCCGACACCTATCCGTCGGGCCTGACCACGTCCTTCCAGTACGACGGCGACGACAGTGTCACCAAGGAGACCGCGCCGCTGCTGACCGACCGGATCACCGGTGCCCAGCACACCCCGGTCACCACGACGGGTTACGACGACGACGGTGACGTCCTGACGCAGACGGTGTCGGACGCGAGCGGTGGTGATGCCTCGCGGACGAAGTCCTGGACGTACGACGCGTACGACCAGGTGGCGAGTGCCAAGGACGCCAACGCCAACGCCGGCGCGGCCAACGGGGCGACCACCACGTACACCTACGACGCCTACGGCAACAAGGCGTCGGAGACGGCTCCCGACGGAACCACCTTCGCCTACTCCTACAACGCCAACGGCGATCTGCTCACCCAGACGCTGAAGAACTACACGGGCGACCCGGTCGCTCCCTCCGCGGCGAGGGACCTGGTGCAGTTCTCGCGTGCCTACGACCCGGCGGGGCGCCTGGCGTCCGAGACGGACTCGATGGGCAACACCACGTCGTACACCTACACCGACGACGATCTGGTGGCGACCGTCACCAACACCGACCCGGGGAGCACGAAGAGCTTCGTGCAGGAGTCGGACACGTACGACGCGGCCGGCAACCTGGTGAAGCGCGTCACGGACAACGGTGCGACGGAGACCGACTACGCCGTGGACGCGGCCTCGCGTACCACCTCCACGACGGTCGACCCGGCGGGCGTCCACCGTACGACCGCGGTCTCCTACAACCCGGACGACCTGGTCGCCTCGACGGAGGAGACGGACTCCTCCGGCTGGGACCGGGTCACGACCAACGCGTACGACGCGAAGGGCAACCTCACCGCCCAGACGGTGCATGGGGATGCCTCGGGTCACCCCTCCGGCTGGTGGAAGCTCGACGAGACCTCCGGCACCGGCGTCACCGACTCCTCCGGTGCCGGCAACACCGGCACCGCCACCGGGGTCACGTGGAGCGGTTCCGCCGCGAACTTCGACGGCTCGTCCACCACCCAGGGTGTCGTCACCAACGGTCCGGTCCTGGACACCACCGCGTCGTACACCGTGTCGACGTGGGTGAAGATGAGTTCGCTGCCGACCCACAACGCGGCGATCGTCTCGCAGACCGGCACGACCAACAGCGCGTTCATGCTCCAGTACAACTACACGCACACCGGTGCGCCGTTGTGGAGCCTGCTCGACACGAGCAAGGACGCCACGGGTCCGACCTTCCCGGCGACGTACTCCACGGCGGTTCCGGCTGTCGGTGCCTGGACCCATGTGGTGGGCGTCTTCGACGCCACCAACGGCTCCATGAAGCTGTACGTCAACGGCACCCAGTCGGGCACCACGGGCACCAACACCACCCCGTGGGGCGCTACGGGTCCGCTCACCATCGGGCGGGACCTGTACGCCGGCGCCAACAGTGATGCCCTGCCGGGCGGTGTTTCCAACGTGCAGGTCTACCAGCGGGCCCTGTCCGCCTCCGAGGTCTCCTCGCTGTACGGCAAGGGCCGCACGGGCGGCACGGTCGGCTCTGTCGACCAGCAGACCACGCGGTGGTCGTACGACAAGCGGGGTCTGGCGACCTCGATGACCGACCCCAACGGCAACACCACCAACTACGACTACGACGAGGCCGGCAACCTCGCGATCACTACCGATGCCACCGTGCAGTCGGAGACCGGTAACGGCTCGCAGGCGGTGGCGGTCCGTCCGTCGAATCGCAGCGGGTACAACACCTTCGGTGAGGCTGTCGAGGAGAGCGACGCCAACGGCAACGTCACCAGCACGGCCTATGACGCCGACGGCAGCAAGGTCTCGGAGACCGGTCCCTCCTACACTCCGCCGGGCGGCAGTGCGATCACGCCGACCACGGTCTGGGCGTACGACAGTTCCGGTGCGGTGGCCTCTCAGAGGCTGCCCGACGGTGAGCAGTCCACGTTCCTGTACGACCAGATGGGCAACCTGGCCAGGACGACGCGGCCGGACACGTCGACGATCCACACGACGTACGACACCGAGGGCGAGACCCTGTCGGTGACGGACGGCACGGGGGCCACGAACCAGACGACCTATGACTACCTGGGCCGCAAGCTCACCGACACCACCCTGGAGCGGTACCCGTCCACCCGGACGCTGACCACTCAGTACTCCTACACGGCGAGCGCAACGAACCCGGGCGGCGCCAACCTGGCGAGCACCCTGTCGCCGGCGGGCCGGACCGAGTCCTACGGTTACGACAACGTCGGTGAGCGGACGGCGCTCACCGACGGCGCCGGGAACACGACCCGGTTCACCTACGACTTCATGGGCAACCTCCAGAAGACCATCCAGCCGGACGGCACCTGGGGCGAGACCGATTACACGATGTCGGGGCTGCCCGGGCAGCACAAGGAGTACGACGCGTCGAACGCTCTGCTGAGCCAGACGTTCAACCAGTACGACGGCAACGACAACCTGACCGCGGCCACCGACGCCGCGGGTCACACCACGACGTTCACCTACGACGCGTCGGACACGCTGACGCAGGAGGTCCAGCCGGTCAGCTCCACGCACTCCATCACCACGTCCTTCGGGTACGACGCGAGCGGTCACCGCACGCGTTACACCGACGGCCGCGGCAACAACTGGTACACGACCTACAACTCCCTGGGTCTGCAGGAGAGCGTGGTCGAGCCTGCCACGGCGCAGTACAGCAGTGCGGCCGACTCCACGACCACCTACCGGTACAACGGGGACGGCCAGGTGACGTCGGTCACCGAGCCCGGTGGTGCCTCTCTCGCCATGGGTTACGACAGTCTGGGCAACCTGACCCAGCAGTCGGGTTCGGGTGCGGACGCGCCGACGGCGACCCGTACCTTCCACTACGACGGCGACGGGCGTGTGGTGACGGCCGACTCGGCCGAGGCGGGCACCGTGGGCGGCGCCGGGCACCAGGCCGCGACGAGCGAGACGTTCGGCTACGACGACCGCGGCGACCTGCTGTCGGCGTCCGGCGCCGCCGGGACCAGTTCCTTCGGTTACGACAACGACGGGCTGATGACGTCGCGGGCGGACGCGGCGGGCACCACCGGGTACGGCTACGACAACGCGGGACGCCTGTCGTCGGTGAACGACGCGGCCACCGGCACCCAGTTGACGGTGGCGTACAACACCCTCTCGCAGATGTCGTCGATCCAGTACGGCACGGGCGGGCAGTCCCGCACGTTCAGCTACAACAGCCGGCACCTGCTGACCGGGGACACGCTCAAGCAGGGTGCGAGCACGCTGGCGTCCGTCACCTACGGCTACGACGCCAACGGCAACACGACGTCCAAGAACACCACCGGTGTCACGGGTGCGTCGAACAACACCTACAGCTACGACTGGGCCGACCGGCTCACCTCGTGGAACAACGGCACCACCACGACCGGTTACGCCTACGACGACGCGGGCAACCGCATTCAGTCGGGCGCCGATGTCTACACCTACGACGCGCGTGACCAGCTGACCTCGGACGGGACGAAGTCCTACAGCTACACGGCCCGGGGCACGCTCACCCAGCAGTCCACCGCGGGCGGGAACACCGCGTTCACCTCGGACGCCTACGGCGACCAGATCACCGCGAGCAACCAGACCTACGGCCTGGACGCCCTCGGCCGGGTCGTCACCGACACCACCCAGGGAGGCGGCACCCGGACCCTGACCTACTCCGGCGCGGGCAACACCGTCGCCAACGACCAGTCGTACCAGTACACCTACGACCCGTCCGGCGGTCTGGTCGGCATCAACACGGCCGGCGCCACCAGCACCACCACCGGCCGGCTGGCCCTCACCGACCAGCACGACGACGTGATCGGCACCTTCACGGCCGGCGCGACCTCACTCGCGGGCTCCACGACCTACAGCCCCCTGGGCAAGGTCACCGCGACCAGCAACGCCTTCGGACTGCTGGGCTTCCAGTCCGGCTGGACCGACCCGGGCACCAGCAAGGTCAACATGGCCGCACGCTGGTACAACCCCGACGCCGGCCAGTTCATGAACAAGGACACCCTGGCCGTCGACCCGGCCCCGGACTCGGCGGCGGCCAACCCCTTCGCCTACGTGGGCGACGACCCGCTCCTCGGCACCGACCCCAGCGGCCACTGCAGCCCGGTCCACTGCATCAGCCACAGCATCCATCGAGCGGTACACCATGCGGCCCAGGCGGTGCGCCACACGGTCAAGCGGGTCGTGCATGTGGCGGTGCACCATGTGACCAGCTCGGCGCACCGGCTGGTGAGCCACGTCGTGCACGCGGTCCACGACGTGCGGCACCATCTCGTGCATGTGGTGCACCACGTCGTCCACCGTGTCGCACACAGACATGTGACGGCGCACCACTCGCTGGTCCACGCGTTGCACTCGGTGTTCCATTCGATACGTCACTCGGTGCACAAGGTCGTGCACGCGATCCGGCATGTGGCGCACAGGGCGATCAGGGCGGTCAAGCACACACCGGAGTTCGCCGCCGTGAAGGCGCTCCTGGCTGTCTCCGAGGCGCTGCGGGCCGCGCTGGGAATCCTGAACCACGGCGACGACGGCGCCGACTCGTGCAACGCGCAGTGCCGCAAGGCGAACGAAATCCTCGCGTCGATCCCTGAGAAGCGCAGGGAGAACTTCCAGAACGCCGTGCGGATGATCATCCGGGAGAACCCCGACGACTGGAACCGCCCTGGCACCCCCGCCTACGAGGCGATCCAGACCCGCCTCAAGTTCGCCGTCCTCGGCCCGGTGACGGGCAAGGAGCTCTGGAACAGCACGAAGGGCACGCTGACCTCCATGGGCGTGGAGCTGGTCGGTGGCCTGCTCTGCCCGGAGACGGAGGGCCTGGGCTGCATAGTGGCCGTGGGCGCCGCCTCCGGAGCGGCCGGCCAGTGCGTCACGAAGTGCGACGCCAAGGACGTGGGGCTGAGCGCCGTCGTCGGAGCCGCGACCTCCTATGTGGGCGGCAAAGTGGGCGGCAAGGCCGGGGCGGGCTGCGCGGTGCCCCACAGTTTCACGGGCGACACCCGGGTGCTGATGGCCGACGGCACGACCAAACGGATCGACCGGATCAAGGTCGGTGACGAGGTCGCCGACTCCGTACCGGGTGCGCCGGGGACACAGAGTCACAAGGTGACCCGGGTCATCGTGACTCACACGGACCGCGACTTCGTGGACGTGGCCGTCGCCCCGGTCAAGAACGACGGATCCACGAAGCCGGGCGCCCGGGCCGCACACCTGACCACGACCTTCCACCACCCCTTCTACGACAAGACCCAGGCGGCCTTCGTCGAGGCGCGGCACCTGCACGTCGGCGACCTCCTGCAGACCCGCTCCGGCACGGCCAAGGTCACCGGGCTCCACCTGCACCACACCCGCGCCACCACGTACGACCTGACCATCGGGGCGCTGCACACGTACTATGTGCTGGCCGGGGCCGTGCCGGTCCTGGTCCACAATTCGAGTTGCCCCCGGTTCGTGACGGATTCCCAGGGGAACACCGTCGAACTGCCGGAGGTCAAGGCAACCATCAGCGTGCAGAAGCAGGCGCGCCACATCCTGAACGGCCAGGGCTATCGGGGAGGCGGGTACTTCAATTCGAACGCGGATGCCCAGGCCGTACTCGATGCGTACCACAACGGGCAGGCGCAGGTGATGGGGCTGACCAAGACGGGCAACATCCAGATCAGAGTCAAGTCCGTCACGGGCTATGACAACAATCCGCGTGCAAACCGATTGGGCGTCCCCACGCATATCTTCATGATCAAGGGGACGAAGAGCCCGAGCGTCGTACCCATGAACCCCAATGCGAGTGCGCCATGACCAGTTCAGAACAGCTTCGGCGAGAGAACGAAGTAACCCTCAACGCGGTTCAGGCGCTGCTGGGGTTGATCTCCTCGGATGTGATCGCCGTGGCGGTGCGCACCGAGCGGGATCGTGTGACCTTGACCTTCTGGGTTCGCCGTCATACGCCCGAGGTCGACGAGGACATCGACGACGCGGTCTTCGAGCTGGACGCTCTCTTCTCCGAGGAGCACCCGCTCATCGAGGCCACGGTCCGCGAAGGGGCCCCGGACCCGACGACGCCGGCCGCCTACGGCCGGATGATCTACTGGGCGAAGTGACGGACACGTCGCCTTCGTGACGCCGCCGCGCCGTGTCCGACCCGCATGCCGCGGGTGGGACACGGCGCGGCGGTCGCGTCACCGTGATCGCCCACTCGCGGCTTGCGGTGCTTGAGTACGACCGCTTCCGCAGCGTTTTCCGTGCGCATTGCCGCCGCTTGACGTCATGCCGCGACCGGCCCGAGCCTTAGCCCTACGCGGGACGCAGCCCGCCTCCTGACGGCGGCTCCACCGAGCGACCCGTCTTTCCGTGCAGCCGAGCCCGATCTGCCGGCAGCGGTAGGCCGTTCAGGTTCCCTCGGTGAGGAATTGCCGGGCGCCGCGCAGCGGAGTTCCCAGCTCTCGTTGGGTCGCGCGACAGTCGAGGCGGATGTCGAGTCCGCCAGGAATTCCCGCCTCGCTGCGCAGCCCCGTCTTCAGTCGGGAGGCGTCGAGCCCGTCGCGATGCGCGATGAGGACACCGAGTTCGTGACGGCTGAGGGCATCGGCACCTGCCAGGTGGCGCACACCGTGGGCGTCGGATGCTGCCAGCTCCAGGAGGGCGGCGGCCAGATCCCCCACATGGACGGGACAGCGGATGTCGTCCGTGAAGAGCACGCCGTCCTGTCTGCCCGACACCAGGTCGTGCACCGCCCGCACATGTGCGGAACGCCGGCCGCCGATGATCAGCGAAGTGCGGGCGATGACGGCGCCCGGGTGCACGAGGCCGACACCCGTCTCGGCCGCGGCCTTTGCCGCGCCGTAGGGCGTGACAGGATCGGGCAGTCGCGATTCGTCGTAGCGGAAGCTGGTCCCGGAGAACACCGCGTCGCTCGACACATGGACCAGCCGGCACCCGTATCGCGCGGAGGCCAACGCCAGCCGGACGGGCCCCTCCGCCGTCACCGCCCAGTCGGCTCCGCCGCTCGTGGTGTTGATGATGACGTGCGGTTCTGTCTCCGCCACCACGGCTTCCACACGCCGTGGATCCCTCATATCAAGGGCATGCCAGGCAACGCGCGGGGCGGATCCGGGGCGGGTCGCGAATGTCGCGGCCGTGACGTGCCCCGCCTCTGACGCCTGGCGGACCAGTTCGTCGCCGAGGAAGCCGCTGCCACCAACGATCAACACCGTCATGGCGCGACACGATAAGGGACCCGCGTATCTGCCTGCGGGGTGTTCGGTGAGAGCAGCACATCCGGCAGGCAGCGGAGCAGCCGCGCGGCAACGATCCGGGCTGCCGCGGATCGCCGCACTTCTCCTGTCTTTCTCGCCGAGATGCACACCCCGTTCGAGCGCCCAGGGGCCTGTCCGGCGCATCTCGCCGGACAGGCCCCTGGGGCCGAGGAGGGTTCAGCGCTTGAGAGTGAAGGTGAAGTCGCCGGAGAGTTTGCCGTTCAGCCGGACTGCCGAAACGAGCTTCCCCTCCGTGATCAGTCTCTCGACCTCGGCCCGCGAAAGACCGCAACCCTCAGCGATCAGTCGCACCGGCCGGACAGGGATCCGCGCCGCAAAGCGGACCGAGACGTCGATCACCTCGCGGTCCAGGTGATCCGATCCGCCGGTGTCGAGGCGCCAGGCGTTCTCCCAGTCGAGGGCGATGCGATTACGGCGCCGCACGACCGGATCCTGGAGCAGCTCGGCTGCCAGGCCAGGGTCGTTGTCATGCATCCGGTCCAGCAGTTCCGGCCGTACGGAGCGCACGTTCATCCGCTCCAGGACCGTGAGCTTTGCCGTGTCCCCGCAGGCGGTACAGAGCACGAGGAGCCAGGCGTCGAGGAGCTTGTGGTTCGCGTTGACGCGAAATTTGCCGTTTGCCCGGAAGCGCTCGGACGCGCACGCGGGGCAACGGCGGAGAACGGTCGGCAGGCAGGCGGGCATGACCACCCAGTTGTTGAGCACAGAAGTACACCGGTTTCAGTGAGAAGTCCGCAGCAAAAAGCAGCGCGGCGCACATGTGCGACGCGCGACCAATCAGCGCTCGGGAGGTCTCACAGGGTGTACAACGGCATGTCCTTGCCTGGACGACTTGGTTCGGCAGCACGGTAATGGCGCACAGCGGCGCTGTTCCACTGGTTTTCGAGCGCCTCACCGCCAGGTGCTGTCCGGCAGCAGGCCCAGCTCGTCCTCGACGACCGGGCCGGCCAAGCAATTCCCCCTCCGGTCTGCCCGGCTGATCAGCCGATGGTGACGACACGTGCCCAGGGCGGCGGGGTGTCCGGGACGTAGTCGGGGTTGTCCTCGTCCGCGGCGCCGGCGGGACGGGGGAAGAGACCGACGACGGTGCGGCAGGGCGGCTGCGCGGAGGGCCACGGCGTCTGACCGTCCGTCAGGGCTACGATCACATCCGGGCGGGGCCGGGAGCGGAGCGCCCGGGCGAAACCGGAGCGCAGATCCGTTCCCCCGCCGCCGATCAGTGCGATGTTCTCGGCGCGGCAGAGCGGGACGGCGACCCCGGCCGCCGCGTCGCAGGAGATCACCGAGACCAGGTCGCGCCGCCCGCCCACCGCCCGCGAGATCGCCGCCACCTCCAGCAGCGCGCTGCCCAGCTCGGCGTCGCTCACGGACCCGGAGGTGTCGATCACGACGCAGACCCGGGGCGGCGTACGACGCAGGCTCGGCAGCAGCACTCCGGGGATACTGGCCGAGCGCCGGGAGGGACGCCGGTAGCTGTGGTCCTCGCCCACCCCCGGCGCACCCGCCGCCGAGCGGACCGCCGCCCCCAGCAACTGCCGCCACGGCTGCGGCGGATGGAACGCCTCGTCCGCCCATCGGCGCCACCCCTCCGGCGCGGCGCCCGGTCGGCCCTTGATCCCCTCTGCGACCCGGAAGCGGACCGCGTCCCGCTGCTGCCTGCTCAGCCCGTGTGCCCCGTCGGGCCCCAGCTCCCACGGCCGGTCGTGCCCGTCGGCACCACTGCCGCAGTCCAGCCAGGCCAGGTCCGCGGCGAGCCCGGACATCGACGCCGTCCGCAGGTACTCCTCCATCAACAGCCCGGTGGGCAGCCGCAGCAGCGACGGCAGCACCGCCCCGCGCGGCAGGGGCAGACCATCACCGTAGATGTCGTCGTTGATCTCGAAGTCGGCGGCGATGTTCCGCCGTAGTCGCTCGCCCGCCCCGAACTTCTCGTGCTCCCGCGCATACCGCTCACCGCGCCCGTGGTGGTCCCGGAGCAGATGGGAGACCTCGTGCACCCAGACGCCCGCCAGCTCCTCCACCGGGGTGCGCGCCACGAAGCCGGGGGAGACGTAGCAGCGCCAGTGCGCGTCCACCGCCATCGTCGGCACCGACCGGTCCTCCACCACGTGCAGCGCGAAGAGCGCGTCGGCCAGGTAGGGACGGACCTTCACCGCGTGCAGCCGGGCGGCCAGCAACTTCTCCATGTCCAGCGGGAGTCCGGGCCGATCGTCCGGCCCGCCCGAGCCTGCCGGCGGCCCTGGCACGGTGGCCCGCACCGGGCGCGGCGGCGCGGGCCGGGACATCGGGCGCGGCAGCGGGCGGGGCCCCGGGCGCTTGGCGGCCCCCGTCATCGGCGCACCCCCGTCGCATGCCCGGCGCCTGCCGACGCCGAGGCCCGCCCCACCGACCGGTCCGCCCGCTGGGCGAGACCGACCACCCCGGCCAGCCGCTCCACCGCCTCCGGCACCTCCCAGTCGTCGCGCCGCAGCGCGGCCAACGCCGTCGCCGGGGCGACCAGCAGGTCCGGGGCGCCCGTCTCCAGCGCCCGGACCAGGACCGCCCAGCCCGCCTCCCACCGCTCGCGCTCCGGCCGCGCCCCGACGGCGGCCACCACCGCCTCCAGCGCCGCCTGACGCAGATCGCCTCGCACCGGCAGCTCGGCGGAGGCCGGATCGGCCAGCAGCGACTCCGGGTTCGGCAGGTCCATCCGGTCCAGGTGGGCGAGGAGTTCGAGCCCCGGCCCGTCCCCCACCGCGCCCCGCACCAGCAGCGCGAGCACCTCCCGGGAGACGGAGGCCGCCGTGCCGAAGGCCAGCAGGGTCAACGCGGCCTCCCAGCTCCGGGGCGAGGGCCAGGCACCGCCGCGCCGTGTCTCGGTACTCGGGAGCCGGTGGATCAGCGTCGGCCTGGCTTCCAGAAAGCCGCAGACCGCGCGCCGGGCGAAAGCCACCGCCTCCGGCAGCCGCTCCGGCACCAGCCGGGGCAGCTCCGCCCGGGGCCAGACCCCGCCAAGGCCGCGCACCACCACCTCCCGGTCGTGCACCCAGTACAAGTGCACGAACCGGTTGGCCAGCGGTGGGCTCAGCTCCCACCCGTCCGCTGCCGACGCGCGCGGATTGGCCGCGGCCACGATCCGCACCCCCGGCGGCAGTTGCAGCGCACCGACCCTCCGTTCCAGGACGACCCGGAGCAGTGCGGCCTGGACGGCCGGGGTGGCGGTGGAGAGCTCGTCCAGGAAGAGCAGCCCCCGCCCGGCCCGCACGAGCTCCACGGCCCACTGCGGCGGCGCCATCGGCACTCCCTGCACCGCCGGGTCGTCGCCCACGATGGGCAGCCCGGAGAAGTCGGACGGCTCGTGCACGCTGGCGATCACCGTCGTCAGCGGCACGTCGAGGGAGGTGGCGAGCTGCGTCAGGGCCGCGGTCTTACCGATGCCCGGCTCGCCCCAGAGCAGCACGGGCAGGTCGGCCGCGACGGCCAGGGTGAGCGCTTCGAGCTGCTCGTCGGGGCGCGGCTCGGTGGTGGTCTTCCGCAGGAGGGTCAGGAGGTCGTCGGCGAGGCCGAGTTGGGTGCCGGTTCCGGTTCCGGATGCGTCGGCGGGGGTGGGCGCGGGCGTCCCGGCGACCGGGACGGGGACGGGGACGGGCAGGAGGGTGCTGGAAGTCATGGGCATCACCTGGGGTGGGGATAGGGGAACGGGACGGCCCGTCCCGGATGTCGTGAGGACGTGCGGCGCGGTATGCGCAGTGCGGGAAAGGGACTTCGGTGACGGCAGCCGGTCAGGAGTGCAGGGCGGTGCGGGGCCGGGCCCGGCTGCTCCGCTTGCGACGCATGTCGTAAGGCGTACTACGGTCGAGCCGGGGACGGTGGCCCGCCTCCGTATGCCCGACGCCCGAGGCGTTCCCGCCCCCGACCGCACCGGCAGCGGGGTGCACGGCGACCAGCCCCGCGCGGAAGAGCCCGTGGTCGATGCGGCGGGCCGCGGCCGACTCCAGTTCCTCCCGGAGCGGCCCGTCGCGCAGGACCGCACCGGGACCGAGCAGCCCTTCGACCACGGCCAGCGCCCCGGCGAAGTCACCGTGGCCGAGCCGCTCCCGGATGGCAGGCAGTTCCTCCGGGTTGCGGTGCACCGCCTCGATCGCCCGCAGACACGGCAGCGCCGGCCCGCCGAGCGCCACCAGCAGCTCCTCCCGGCGCAGTTGGGCCGGATCGTGATCGATCGCTGTCAGCACCCCGTCCCGCAGGGCGATCCGGTGGACCTCGCCCCGGCATTCCACCCGGTGCGGATCGCCGGGCTCGGAGGCGGGGCAGGCCACCGGTGCCGGGCCGAATGCCGCCAGGGCTGCGGCGACGAGCGGATGCAGCCGCTCGGCCTCGACCAGCCCGGCCCGCAGCAGCTCCAGATCCGGAAGGACCCGGGCCGCCGCTTCCGGTAGCACCGGAAGCGGCGCGACCTCTTGCGGCGGCAGCGCCTCCCGCAGCGGACGGAACGTCGGGGCATGGCTGTCATCGGGGGCGACGAGTTCGAGCACGGCGCGGCCTTGCGCACCGAGCCGCACGGTGAAGGCCCCGCGAGTACGCCCCTCGGCCCGCAACAGCAACTCGGCCTCTTCGGCCCAAGTCGTCACCGCCCACGCGGAATCCTGGACGGTCGGCCGATCCGGCCGATCCGGCAGGACTGGCAGGACTGGCAGGACCGGCCGACCGGGTGCGGTGGACCGGTCGGGCGGCGCCATGGACGGTGCCCCGCCCCCACCGCAGCGCCGCGCCAGTTCGCCGCTCCGCACGGAGTCCCAGAGATGCCGGTGGAGGTCGAGCCGGAATCGCCGGTCGGGATGCGGGTGCGGATGGTGTCCGGGGACGCCGTTCCCGGAGCCCTCCCACACGGCCAGGGACATCCGCTGTCCGGCGTCCGCCCAGGGCGGCGGTGTCCGCACCACCAGCTGCGGCGGCGTGGCGCCGGAACTCCGGTAACGGGCCAGAGAGAGGGTGAGACCGGGCCTGAGCCGCCCGCCGGGGGCGATCCGGGGCATGTGCCAGCGGAGCAGATCCGGCGCCAGCCGACGCAGATCTGCCCGGAGTTGGGTGACAACATCAGTGCCGTGGCGGTCACGCACGGCGCGCAGATCGAGATCGACGTCGATACGGGCAGCGGCGCAGGCCCCCGCCCAGTCACCGACCGCACGCCGTGCGGTCGCGGTCTCGATCATGGACGGTGGCACGGCGTACTCACGCACGCGCTGCCACATCAGCAAGTGGGCCGGAATATCGTTCGCGAAGTGATGCGCCATCAGCACTCACCTTGCGCGGACGATTCCCCCAATCCGTACGAGGAGAAGTTCTTCATCTCCGGCATCATAAGCATCGCCGTGACGATCCACCAAGTTCCATTTCCACGGGCGAGTTGAGCGCGCTCAAGTGCTCTCACGGGCCGCTGTAGGTCCTGAGCGCCTCATATGTCCACCTGGCAGCATGCTTCGGCCCGCTCATCGCGTCGAAGACCGCGTCAATGCGTGAGAGGCGCGACTCCATGACGGCATCGATACGACCAGCCTCGGCAAGGACCAGGATCGCGTCCTTGGCGTTTTCCTAGGCCCTGTCGTCCGGGTGCTCCGCATCCCGCCCGAGGGGTCCCGGGAACAGGGACGTTCAGCCCAACGGACGGAGACCTTCGGCATCCGGTGCGGGCCGGTGCACCCGACGAGAGTGAGGGACGTCAAGACAACGACGACCCAGACATCCCGAAGGGACCAACACCATGGCCGCGCACGAGCACCCTCACCGGGGCCCGGGCTTCCACCTGCCGGCCTTCCGCCGGCACCGGACAGCCTCCGAGTCCGCCGTGTCGGCACGTCTCGACACGCACACCGCGCAGCGCTACGCCCTCGCGTCCCTGCGCATCCTGACCGGGTTCGTCTTCCTGTGGGCGTTCCTGGACAAGACCTTCGGCCTCGGTTACGCGACCACGTCCGGCAAGGGCTGGATCGACGGTGGGTCGCCGACGAAGGGTTTCCTGGGCTCCGTCACTGCCGGGCCGATGGAGTCGACGTTCCACTCGTGGGCCGGTGACGCATGGGTGGACTGGCTGTTCATGCTGGGGCTGCTCGGCATCGGTGTGGCCCTCATGACCGGGGTGGCGCTGCGTCTGGCCGCGGTGGCGGGTACGGCGATGATGGCGCTGATGTGGATCGCCGAGTGGCCGCCGGCCAAGCACCTGTCGGACGGGTCGCTGAGCATGTCGACGAATCCGTTCGCCGACTACCACGTGATCTACACGGCGGCGCTGATCGCCGTGGCGGCAGCGGGTGCCGGCGCCACCTGGGGCCTGGGGCGGCTGTGGGCGCGGCTGCCGATCGTCCGCGACCACACCTGGTTGCGCTGAGCCAACGGTGGGACGGACCCGCCCCGGGCCCGTTCCACCGCCCCGTCCAGGGGAACGATGGTCCCCGCTGGAGGACCAGCGGCCCTGCCCCGCAGAACCCCCTGCACACGACGCTGGAATCGGGTCCCCCCGATTCAGGAGGTGGAGAACATGTCCCGCACCATCACCGTGGGTCTAGACGGCTCTCCCGAGAGCCGCGCCGCCGCGGACTGGGCGGCCCGCGAGGCGCAGCTGAGCGGACTGCCGGTGAAGCTCGTCCACGTCTGGGAGCCGGTACCGGAGCCCATGGCCCAGGCCCCGCTGCTGGGCGGCGAGACACACCAGCACTGGAGCGAGAGGATTCCGCGCGAGTCCGCCGAGGGCCTGCGGCTGCGTCACCCCGGAGTCGAGGTGACCACCGAGCAGCTCACCGGACGGCCCGCCGAGGTCCTGGCCCGCGCGGCGAAGGACGCCGAACTGCTCGTCCTCGGCTCGCGCGGCCTGGGCGGGATCGGCGGATTCCTGGTCGGCTCGGTCGGCCTCGCGGTCGTGGCGCACACCGAGCGGCCCGTCGTCCTGGTCCGCGCCGACGAGCAGGCCGCGGGCCGGCACGACAGGGACCCGGCAGGCATCCCTTCGGTGGCCGTACCGTTGCGCCCCGTCCTGCTCGGAGTGGATGCCGCCGGTCCGGACGCGGCCCCGATCGAGTTCGCCTTCGACGCCGCCGCGCGCCGCTCGGTGCCGCTGCGCGTCCTGCACGGCTGGAACCCGCCGTCGTACTACGCCTACGGCATGGCCCTCGACCCCGAAGTCACCAAAATGCTGGTGCAGAGCGATGCCGACGCCTTGGCCGAGGCGCTGAGCCCCTGGCGGCAGAAGTACCCCGACATCGAGGTCGTCGTGGAGTCCCGCTTCGGCAGCCCGTCGCTCCTCCTGATCGACGCTTCCCGCGAAGCCTCCCTGGTCGTCGTCGGCCGGCGCGTCCGCCGCTCGTCCGTCGGCGCCCACATCGGCACCGTCACCCACGCCGTACTGCACCACGCCACCGCCCCCGTCGCCGTCGTCGCGCACGACTGACGCGCCACCCCGGAGGAGAGAAAAGATCATGAAGGCAGCGGTCGTACGAGCCTTTGGCGAGCCCCTGGTCATCGAGGAGCGCCCCGACCCCGAGCCCGGTCCCGGCCAGGTCCGCATCCGCGTCGAGGCCTCCGGGCTGTGTCACACCGACATCCACGCCGCCCACGGCGACTGGCCGGTGAAGCCGAACCCGCCGTTCGTGCCCGGGCACGAGGGCGTGGGCCTGGTCGAGAAGCTCGGCGAGGGCGTCACCCACCTGACCGTCGGACAGCGGGTCGCCGTGCCGTGGCTGGGCAAGGCGTGCGGGCGGTGCGAGCACTGCCTGTCCGGCTGGGAGACGTTGTGCGAGCAGCAGATCAACACCGGGTACGGCTGCGACGGCGGCTACGCCGAGAAGATGCTCGCCTGGGCCGACTTCGCGCAGTCGGTGCCCGACGGCGTCACGGCCCTGGAGGCGGCCCCGCTGACCTGCGCGGGCGTGACGACGTACAAGGCCCTCAAGGTCGCCGACGTCCGGCCCACGCAACTGGTGGCGATCTCCGGGATCGGCGGCCTGGGACACCTGGCCGTGCAGTACGCCAAGATCGCCGGCGCAACCGTCGCCGCGATCGACGTCACCGACGACAAGCTCCGACTCGCCACCGAGCTCGGCGCCGACCTCGTCATCGACGCTCGCAACCAGGACGTCGGCAAGGAACTGAAGAAGCACGGCGGCGCCCACGCGGCCATCGCCCTCGCCGTGAACGAGGCCGCCTTCGCGGCGGTCAACTCCGGCCTGCGGCGCGGCGGCAAGCTCGTCATGGTGGCCCTGCCCGCCCACGGCACCGTCCAGGTCCCGATCTTCGACACCGTACTGAACGGCACCTCGGTGATCGGCTCCATCGTCGGCACACGACAGGACCTCGCCGAGGTCTTCCAGCTCCACGCGGCCGGCCGCACGAAGGTCATCTACGAGACCCGCCCGCTCGCCTCCGTGAACGAATCCATCGACGCGGTGCTGCGCGGCGAGATCAAGGCCCGGATCGTCTTCGACCTGGGCGCGGGAAGGTGAGGGCGATGGAACTCCCCCTGGTCGTCGGTGTGGACGGTTCGGAGCAGAGCCTGCGTGCCGTCGACTGGGCGGCCGATGAGGCCGCCTTGCGTGGGGTGCCGCTGCGGCTGGTGTACGCCTCGCTGTGGGAACGGTACGAAGGCACTGCGCTCGCGAAGGACCTCGGCAAGCCCTCCGAACAAGTGATGGCCGAGGACATCGTCGAGACAGCCGCGCGCCGTGTGCACGGTCGCCAGGCCGACGTGAAGGTCACCACGGACGTGCTGCCCGAGGAACCCGAGTACGCGCTCGTACGGGAAAGCCGCATCGCCTCCGCGCTGGTCCTGGGCTCGCGCGGCCGTAGCAGCATGGCCGAGGCACTTCTCGGCTCCGTCAGCGTGACGGCGGCCGGCCACGCTCACTGCCCGGTGATCGTGCTGCGCGGCAGCCACGACAACCAGGTCCGCTCCGGGGCGCGCCGCATCGTCCTGGGCGTCGGCGAGAAGGCGGCGGACTCGGCGGCGGTGCGCTTCGCCGTCGAGGAGGCGCGATACCGAGGCGTGCCGCTGGAGGCCGTACGAGCCTGGCGCTGCCCCGCGCACGAGACGACCGACCACCCGCTGTTGGCCGGCGAACCGTCCCGGCTGCACGAGAAACGGGCCACGGAGATCCTGGAAGCCGCCGTGCGGGACATCCCGGCCGATGTCGAGGTGCGGCAGCGCACCGTCGAGGGACACGCCCGCCGGGTCCTGCTCGACGCCTCGGCGGACGCTGACCTGCTCGTGGTGGCAGCCCGGCGCCGAGAGGGCCACTTCGGCCTCCAACTCGGCCGCGTCGCCCACGCGATGCTGCACCGCTCGGCCTGCCCCGTCGCCGTCGTACCCCGAAGGGTGTGAGCCAGGCGACCTGCGAGTACGAGCCGCGTTGGTCATGCTCGCTGGACGTCTCGGCCTCGCAACGGGACATCCCGCCCGTGGTGGGTGTGAGGCGCGCCATGGACCGAATCGATGTCAGGGGGCACATTACGTTCGGCTGCTGCCTGAAGGAGGGCGCGAAGGGCGGGGTCGCGCGGATGATCCTCCGCAACGGCAAGGCCGGCGACTTCCGTGACTTCCCCGCGATCGAGGCGTGGGCGGCACGGGTCGCGGGCGAACTGACGGCCGATTGGCCGAAGACGACGGCCTTCCACCGCGTCGACGGCTCACTGCGGCACGACAGCGACCGGGCAGCGCCGTCCGCACCCAGCTGCTCCGGGCCGGCATCCCCGCGCGGAACATCCGCTACGAGGTCTTCGGCCCCGACCTGTGGCTGGCGGCCCACGCCGAGGGCTGACACCAGGGAACGTCTGACGACGAGTGGGCACAAGCAGCCCCGGCGGACCGCTGCCGGGGCTGACTCGGCCGAAAACCGGGGACGCCGGGCCGGCCGGCTGACGAGGGGCCGCAGTACAGGCGCACTGATCAGGAAAGGGAGGGAACCGCGCGATGTGTGAGTACTGCGGCTGCCAGGCGCTGGAGTCCATCGACCAGCTGACCATGGAGCACGAGGCGGTGGTGAATCTCATCGGTCAGGTGCGCGGCGCCCACCGTGACGGAAAGATCGCGTACATGGCGGAGCCGGCCCGGGAGATCGCCGCCGTGCTGGGCCCGCACACCCAGGTGGAGGAGCACGGCCTGTTCCCGGCGATGGCCGCCGACTTCCCCGAGAAGATCCGCCGCCCCGTGCTGCCACTCGCGTCATGTGTCTCCCGATCTCCGTCGCCGGCAGCCGAATCCTGGCCAGTCCGGTGTGTGACGGCGCTGCCATGACCGCGCCGTCACATGGCCGCGGTCGAACGGGGCGAACGGTGCCTTGACCGCTGCTCGGCGCTCCACGATGCTGTGTTGCGACACATGAGATGTGTGCCGCAATGAGCAACATCCGGACTCCGGTCTCCAACCGCCGAGGAGTGGCCATGACTCACCAGGTCCGTGCTGTCGTCGCGCGGGGCAAGGGTGCCCCCGTCAGCCTGGAAATGATCCTCGTGCCCGACCCCGGTCCGGGCGAGGCGCTGGTCAGGATCGAGGCCTGCGGCGTCTGCCACACCGATCTGCACTACCGTGAGGGCGGCATCAGCGACGACTTCCCCTTCCTGCTGGGGCACGAGGCGGCGGGCGTGGTCGAGTCGGTGGGCGAGGGCGTCACGGACGTGGCGCCCGGTGACTTCGTGATCCTGAACTGGCGCGCTGTGTGCGGTCAGTGCCGGGCCTGTCTGCGCGGCCGTCCGTGGTACTGCTTCAACACGCACAACGCGAAGCAGAAGATGACCCTGACCGACGGCACGGAGCTGTCACCGGCCCTCGGTATCGGCGCCTTCGCCGAGAAGACGCTGGTGGCGGCCGGGCAGTGCACCAAGGTGGACCGGGCCGCGTCGGCGGCGGCCGCCGGACTGCTGGGGTGCGGGGTGATGGCGGGCATCGGCGCGGCGATCAACACCGGCAACGTCGGACGCGGTGACAGCGTGGCGGTCATCGGCTGCGGCGGTGTGGGTGACGCGGCGATCGTCGGATCGAAACTGGCGGGTGCGGCGAAGATCATCGCGGTGGACATCGACGACCGGAAGCTGGCCACCGCGAAGAAGCTGGGCGCGACCCACACGGTCAACTCCAAGGACACCGACGCGGTCGAGGCGGTCCGGGAGCTGACCGCCGGATTCGGCGCCGATGTCGTCATCGAGGCGGTGGGCCGTCCGGAGACGTACCGGCAGGCCTTCTATGCCCGCGATCTGGCCGGGACGGTCGTGCTGGTCGGCGTACCCACCCCGGAGATGAAGCTGGAACTGCCCCTGCTGGACGTCTTCGGCCGGGGCGGATCGCTGAAGTCGTCCTGGTACGGCGACTGCCTGCCCTCCCGCGACTTCCCCATGCTCATCGACCTCTATCTGCAGGGCCGCCTGGACCTGGACGCCTTCGTCACCGAGACCATCGCCCTGGACGAGGTCGAGAAGGCCTTCGAGCGCATGCACCACGGTGACGTCCTGCGCTCGGTGGTGGTCTTCTGATGGCCGGGGTCCGCATCGAACGCCTCGTCACCTCGGGCACGTTCTCGCTGGACGGCGGAACCTGGGACGTCGAGAACAACGTGTGGATCGTGGGCGACGACGACGAGGCGGTCGTCATCGACGCCGCCCATGACGCCGATGCCATCGCCCGGGCCCTCGCCGGACGCACCCTGCGCGCGATCGTGTGCACCCACGCCCACAACGACCACATCGACGCCGCACCCGATCTCGCCGCCCGCACCGGCGCCCCGATCCTGCTGCACGCCGACGATCTGCCGCTGTGGAAGCAGACCCACCCCGACCGGGCGCCCGACGGCGAGCTGACCGAAGGGCAGAGCGTCACGGTCGCGGGCACGCGGCTGACCGTGCTGCACACCCCCGGGCACGCCCCCGGAGCCGTCTGTCTGTACGCGCCGGACCTCGCCGCGCTCTTCAGTGGCGACACGCTCTTCGCCGGCGGGCCGGGGGCGACGGGAAGGTCGTACAGCCACTTCCCCACGATCATCGACTCGATCCGGGAACGCCTTCTCACGCTGCCGGACGACACCGTCGTGCACACCGGCCACGGGGAGACCACGACCATCGGAGCCGAGGCACCCCACCTCCAGGAGTGGGTCGCCCGCGGCTTCTGACCGCTTCGCGGCGGCCTCGCCCCGGCCGCGGTGTCCGACGCCGCCGGGGTGAGGACGCGCTGCCCCCGCGGGTGACAGGCCCGCAGGACGTTCCCCGGTGCCTTCCGGACCGGGCGGCCCTGCGCGGCCTTCTTCCTTCTGCCCCGCTGCCCGCTGCGCCGGGGCCGCTCGCGCTCGCGCGTCGCCATGGCCCGTTCCCCTGCCCGAGGGCGCTGTTCCGCCAGCTCATGTTCGCTGTTCGGGGGCTTCGCGGTGCGCGAAAAGTGCCCGTCGGAACCCGCTCAACCCGGCCTTTGGACGCCTTGACAACGGTTCAGGGCGGCCCGCAGACTGGCGTTGCGCTAATCGCAATCCGTTTCGCTATACGCACCGAGGTGTCATGATGATTCCCGCGTGCCGTCTCGCGGATCTGCCGCGAGGCGAGGCCCACCGGCTCGACATCGACCCGCCGGTCTCGGTGTTCCACACCGATGACGGCGAGCTCTTCGCCATCGACGACACCTGCACCCACCAGGACGCCTCGCTCGCCGACGGCTGGCTGGAGGGCTGCGAGGTGGAATGCCCGCTGCACGCCTCCAAGTTCGACCTGAGGACCGGAGCCGTCGACACCCCGCCGGCCAAGCTCCCGGTCCGCACCCACGAGGTCGTCGTCGAGGACGGCATGATCTACGTGCGGGTGTCGACGGAGGCTCCCAACCTGCCGCCCTGTGTCACGTCCCGACTGGCCGGGGGCCCCGCGTGAGGACCGTGGCCGTGGTGGGCGCCTCGCTGGCCGGACTGTCGGCAGCGCGCTCGCTGCGGAAGCGGGGGTACGACGGTCGGCTGGTCGTCATCGGCGACGAGCCCCACCGCCCGTACGACAGGCCGCCGCTGTCCAAGGAGTTCCTGGCCGGTGCCATCGGCGAAGCGGATCTGGCACTGGAGAGGGACGACGAGGACCTCCAGGCGGAGTGGCTGTTCGGCAGCCGGGCCACCGGGCTCGACCGCACCGAACGCGCGATCCGGCTCGCCGACGGCCGGGAGATACGCGCCGACGGCGTGGTCATCGCGACCGGCGCGGGCGCGCGCACGCTGCCCGGCAGCGAAGGTCTCGCCGGAGTTCACGTGCTGCGCACCCTGGACGACGCCCGCGCCCTGCGGGACGAACTGGCCCTGGGCGGAAGGCTGGTGGTGATCGGCGGTGGATTCATCGGCGCCGAGGTGGCCTCCACGGCGTACGCACTCGGACTGGACGTGACGGTCATCGAGGCGGCGCCGACGCCGCTGGCCGGACCGCTCGGCGAGACCATGGGCGCCGTCGTCTCCGCCCTCCACGCCGACCACGGTGTACGACTGCTGTGCGGTGTCGGGGTCAAGGGGCTGAGCGGCGAGCGACGCGTCGACGCCGTACTGCTGGCGGACGGCCGCAGCATTCCCGCCGACACCGTCCTCGTCGGCGTGGGAGCGCGCCCGTGTGTCGAGTGGCTGGAGGGATCCGGCGTCACGCTCGACAACGGCGTGAAGTGCGGAGCCGACGGTCGCACCAGCCTGGCCGGTGTGGTCGCCGTCGGCGACTGCGCCAACTGGTACGACCCGCAAGGCGGAACGCACCGCCGTGTCGAGCACTGGACCGGTGCGATGGAGCGGCCCGACGCCGCCGTGGCCACGCTGCTGTCGTGGGGGGCGACGGAACCGGGCGTGCCCCGGCCGCCGTACTTCTGGTCCGACCAGTACGGCGTGAAGATCCAGTTCGTCGGGCACGCCGCCGGTGCCGACAGTGTGACGGTCGAGGAGGGCGCCACCGACGACCGCAGTTTCCTGGCCGTCTACCGCCGTGCCGATCGGCCGGTCGCCGTGCTCGGGATGAACCAGCCGCGGCTGTTCACCCGCTGGCGCAAGCAGCTCACCGCCGCCGCGTCTTGACACCACCGATGCGGCAACCCATGCTGCGTTGCACATGACACGCAGCGTTGCTTTCTGCACAACGCCGTACGAAGTCGCTCTTCCCGGCGCGTGACCGACCCTTCCACGACGTTTCCCGAGGAGTGCACTGTGACCTCGACAAGCCTGCCGGACAGCCTGATCGCCACCCTCCCCGGCTCCTCCTACACGGACCCCGGCATCTTCGCCCAGGAACAGGAGCGCATCTTCGAGACGATGTGGTTCTGCGTCGCGCGCGCGTCCGACCTGCCGAAGCCGGGCGCCTTCCGCACCGTCGACGTGGGGCGCGAGAGCATCCTCGTGACCCGTGCCCGGGACAACTCCATACGCGCCTACTTCAACGTCTGCCGGCATCGCGGAGCAAAGCTCTGCACCGAGGAGACCGGTGAGGTCAAGCGCGCCTTCCAGTGCCCGTACCACGCCTGGACCTACGACCTCAACGGCAAGCTCGTCGCGGCACCCAACCTCACCAAGATGCCCGACGTCGGCCGCACCGAGTACGGCCTGGTGAGCGTGGCCGTCCGCGAATGGCTCGGCTATGTCTGGGTGTGCCTCGCGGAGAACCCGCCCTCCTTCGAGGAGGACGTGATGGGCGCGGTCGTCGAACGCCTCGGCGACGTGGAGTCGATCGAGCACTACGACGTCGATAACCTCTCGGTGGGCAAGCGGATCGTCTACGACGTCAAGGCGAACTGGAAGCTCATCGTCGAGAACTTCATGGAGTGCTACCACTGCGCCACGATCCACCCCGAACTCACCGAGGTGCTCCCGGAGTTCGCGGACGGATACGCCGCGCAGTACTACGTGGGCCACGGCGCCGAGTTCGGTGAGGAGATCCAGGGCTTCACCGTCGACGGCTCCGAGGGCCTGGACCGTATCCCGGGGGTGTCCGAGGAGCAGGACCGCCGCTACTACGCGATCACCATCAAGCCGCAGGTCTTCATCAACCTCGTGCCCGACCATGTGATCTTCCACCGTATGTACCCGGTGGCCGTCGACCGCACGGTCGTCGAGTGCGACTGGCTCTACCTGCCCGGCGTGGTGGAGAGCGGCAAGGACGTCAGCCGTTCCGTGGAGCTCTTCGACCGGGTCAACCGCCAGGACTTCGACGCCTGCGAGCGCACCCAGCCCGGAATGAGCTCCCGGCTGTACGCCAAGGGCGGTGTGCTGGTGCCCAGCGAACACCACATCGGCGCCTTCCACGAATGGGTGCACGAGCGGCTCGGCACCCGGCAGCCGTAGTGCGGGGGCATGCACCCGGGGCCCGCGCTCGCCGCCGTGCGGCCGCGCGGGCGCACCCCTGCGCTCCGGCGCCCCTGGGCCCGGCGCGCGCCCGTGCATACGTACGGGCTGCTCAGCCCAGGTAGCCCATCCGGTGGCTGATCTCCTCCGCGCCCTTGAGCAGCACCGGAGCGAGCTCGTGCATGCGCTCCTCGGTGAACCGGTACGAGGGACCGGAGGCGCTGATCGCCGCGATGACCACGCCGTCCCGGTCGCGGACCGGTGCCGCCATGGCGTGCAGCCCGATCTCCAGCTCCTCCAGCGTCCAGGCGTAGCCCCGCTCCCGGGCGTCGGCGAGGTTCTTCTCGAGCCTCGCCTTCGAGGTCAGCGTGTGGGGGGTCAGCTTCTTCAGGCCGGCCTCCGTGAGCAGCGCGGCGCGCTCCTTGGCGGGCAGGTGGGCCAGCAGGATCTTGCCGCTGGAGGTGGCGTGCAAGGGGGTCAGCTGGCCGACCCAGTTGTGCGCGGTGACGGCACCAGGACCGCGCACCTGGTAGAGGTTGATCGCATAGTGCTCCTGCATCACGGCGATGTTGACGGTCTCGCCGATCTCCTCGGCCAGACGCTCGCAGACCGGACGGCCCTGCTGGGTGATGTCGATTCGTCCCGTGACCGCGCCCGCGAGGCGTACGATGCCGAAGCCGAGCCGGTACTTGCCGCGCTCGCCCGACTGCTCCACCAGACCGCGCGCCTCCAGGGCGCCGAGCAGACGGAACGCGGTGGACTTGTGAACATCGATCTCGGCGGCGACTTCGCTGACGCCCGCCTCGCCGCGCTGGGCCAGGATCTCCAGGACGCTGATGGCCCGGTCGACGGACTGCACGCCGCCGGCCTGCGGGCCGTTCGTTTCGGTATCCGGACTGTAGTTGCTCATAGCGAAACTATACGCGCAGTAAACAACGCCGACGCAAGTAACGCGGAGGAAACCGAGAGCTTGCAAGTTGCGTGCAACGCAACCTAGTGCGTATAGCGATACCCGTACTAGCATGCCTCGCGTATCGACAGCGCGAGCGAGACGAGGCACCATGGCTCCCTTGCAGTACGACTTCGTCATCGTCGGCGGTGGATCAGCCGGCAGCGCCCTTGCGAACCGGCTCTCGGCCGATCCCGGTAACCGGGTGCTGGTGCTGGAGGCGGGCAGGTCCGACTACCCGTGGGACGTCTTCATCCACATGCCCGCGGCGTTGACCTACCCGATCGGCAGCCGCTTCTACGACTGGAAGTACGAGTCCGAGCCCGAGCCCCACATGGGCGGTCGGCGCATCTACCACGCCCGCGGCAAGGTACTGGGCGGCTCCAGCAGCATCAACGGCATGATCTTCCAGCGCGGCAACCCCATGGACTACGAACGCTGGGCCGCCGACCCCGGGATGGAGACCTGGGACTACGCGCACTGCCTGCCGTACTTCCGGCGGATGGAGAACTGTCTCGCGGCCGACCCCGACGACGAGTTCCGCGGCCACGACGGCCCGCTCGTCCTGGAGCGGGGCCCCGCCACCAACCCTCTCTTCGACGCCTTCCTCAAGGCCACCGAGGAGGCGGGCTACGCACCCACGGACGACGTCAACGGCTATCGACAGGAAGGCTTTGCGAAGTTCGACCGAAATGTCCATCGCGGACGTCGTCTTTCGGCCTCCAAGGCGTACCTCAAGCCCGTCAGGAAGCGGCCCAACCTCACCATCAAGACCCGGGCCTTCGTCAACCGGGTCCTCTTCGAGGGCGAGCGCGCCGTCGGCGTCGAGTACCAGCTCGGACGCGGCACTCCGCAGCAGGTCAGGGCCCGCGAGGTCATCCTGTGCGGCGGCGCCGTCAACTCCCCGCAGCTGCTCCAGCTCTCCGGCGTCGGCAACGCCGCCGAACTGTCCGCCCTCGGTATCGACGTCGTCCACGACCTGCCGGGCGTCGGCGAGAACATGCAGGACCACCTGGAGGTCTACGTCCAGTACGCCTGTAGGCAACCGGTCTCCATGCAGCCGTACATGGCGAAGTGGCGCGCCCCCTTCATCGGGCTCCAGTGGCTGTTCAGAAAGGGTCCGGCGGCCACCAACCACTTCGAGGCCGGCGGCTTCGCCCGCAGCAACGAGGACGTGGACTACCCGAACCTGATGTTCCACTTCCTGCCGGTCGCGGTCCGCTACGACGGCTCCTCGCCGGCCGGCGGCCACGGGTACCAGGTGCACGTGGGGCCCATGTACTCCGACGCCATCGGCTCCGTGAAGATCAAGAGCAAGGACCCTCGGGAGCACCCGGCGCTACGCTTCAACTACCTCTCCACCGAGCAGGACCGCCGGGAGTGGGTGGAGGCGATCCGGGTGGCCCGCCAGATCCTCGAGCAGCCGGCGCTCGCCCCGTACAACGACGGCGAGATCTCGCCCGGACCCTCCGTCGAGACCGACGAGGAGATCCTCGCCTGGGTCGCCAAGGAGGGCGAAACGGCCCTGCACCCCTCGTGCACCTGCAAGATGGGCACCGACGACATGTCCGTCGTCGACCCGAAGAGCATGAAGGTGCACGGGCTCGAAGGGCTGCGTGTGGTCGACGCCTCGGTGATGCCGTACGTCACCAACGGCAACATCTACGCACCGGTGATGATGATCGCGGAGAAGGCGGCGGACCTGATCCTCGGCAAGGAGCCGCTGGCTCCCTCCAAGGCCGCTTACTACCGCCACCGCGACGCCCAGAAGCAGGTCGGGTAGGCCTGCCTTGGGCGCCGAGGCCCTGCGGGCGCTGCTCGGCCGCGTCCGCTACGAGGTGCTGCCGGCGAAGTCGACCGAGGACAAGGTCCTCGCCCATGTCCCGCGCGACGTCGTGGTCACGGTCACGGCGTCGCCGGTCAAGGGCCTGGAGCCGACGCTCGGCCTCACCGAGCGGCTCGCCGCGCACGGCTGTCGCGTCGTCCCGCATGTGCCCGCACGGCTGCTGCGGGACGACGCGCACCTGAAGGACGTCGTCGACCGGCTGCGTGCGGCGGGCGTCGACGACGTCTTCGTCCCGGCGGGCGACGCCGATCCGCCGGCCGGGCCGTACGACGGGGCGCTGCCGGTGCTGCGCAGACTGAGCGAGCTGGGCAGGCCCTTCACCCGCATGGGGATCACCGGCTATCCGGAGAGCCATCCGCTCATCGACGACGACATCACCATCCAGGCCATGTGGGACAAGCGGACGCACGCCACGTACATCGTCAGCAACCTCTGCTTCGATCCGCGCGTGCTCGGCGGCTGGATCACCCGGATACGTCGCCGCGATGTCACCCTGCCCGTGTACGTGGGCGTGGCGGGGCCCGTGCAACGGGCGAAGCTGCTGTCCATGGCGACGAAGATCGGGGTGGGGGAGTCCACGCGCTTCCTGACCAAGCACGCCTCCTGGTTCCTGCGGTTCGCGACACCCGGGGGGTACGCACCCGAGAGGCTGCTCACCCGCGGCGCGGAGGCGCTCACCGCGCCGTCGGCGGGCGTGGCGGGCCTCCACCTCTTCACCTTCAATCAGATCGCGGAGACGGAGAGGTGGCGCCGCACGCTGCTGGACCGGCTCGGTTGAACGCCGTATACGAACGTCGGGCGGGGCTGGAATCCAGCCCCGCCCGACACTCGCGTGTCCCTCAGCGGAAGACCACCGTACGGTTGCCGTCCACCATGACGCGGCTCTCGGTGTGCCACTTGACCGCGTGGGCCAGCACCTGCGCCTCCACGTCGCGGCCGACCGTGACGAGGTCGTCGGGGTCGAGGGAGTGGTCCACCCGGACCACGTCCTGCTCGATGATCTGGCCCTCGTCCAGGTCCGACGTCACGTAGTGCGCCGTCGCGCCGACCAGCTTCACCCCGCGCTCGTACGCCTGCTGGTAGGGGCGCGCGCCCTTGAAGCTGGGCAGGAAGGAGTGGTGGATGTTGATGGCGCGGCCCTCCAGCTCCTTGCACAGGTCGTCGGAGAGGATCTGCATGTAGCGGGCCAGGACGATCAAGTCGATGTTCAGCTCCTGTACCAGCCCCAGCAGGCGCGCCTCCGCCTCGGACTTGGTCTCCCTGGTCACCGGGATGTGGTGGAAGGGGATGCCGTAGGTCTCCGCCAGTTCCTCGAAGTCCCGGTGGTTGGAGACGATGGCCGGGATCTCGATGTTGAGGGCGCCGGTGCGGCAACGGAAGAGCAGGTCGTTCAGGCAGTGGCCGAACTTGGACACCATGATGAGCGTCCGGGTCGGCGTCGAGGCGTCCCGCAGGGTCCAGGAGATTCCGTAGGCCTCGGCGACGGGACCGAACCGGTAACGCAGATTTTCCAGATCGACGTTTGGATCGGAAACGTCGAAGTGGACCCTCATGAAGAAGCGGCCCTGAAGTCGATCGTCGAACTGCTGGCTTTCGAGGATGTTGCCGGAGTTTCTGACGAGAAAGCCGCTCACGGCATGAACCAGTCCGGCCGTGTCCGGACAGGAGAGGGTGAGGACGTACTCACGGCCGGGATGCGGTCTAGGGGACATACAAGGCCTCCCTTGGTGCGTATTGCACAACATGGTGAGCGATACGCAACATGGTTGGACCCTTCGCGCCCCGCGGTCAAGAGCGGCAGCAGATCTGCCCGCGTAGCTGAATCGGGATCCGCCAACCCCTTGACGTATGTCAGCTCATTCGGCCAGGGTGTTCCACCACCAGCAATTCAATGCACGATGCGCAACGCATTCCCGGTCGAAGGGCTCGGCGCGTGGCAGATCTGTATGTGGACGGACAATGGCGCGAGCCGGTGGCCGGCGGCCACCGGGAGATCCGCTGTCCGGCGGACGGCACCCTCGTGGCGACGGTGTCCGAGGGCACGCGCCCCGACACCGAGGCGGCGATCTCCGCGGCCCGCCGCGCCTTCGACGAGGGCCCCTGGCCCCGTACCCCCGAGCGCGAGCGCGGCGCACTGCTGCTGCGCACGGCGGACATCATCGAACGCGACGCCAAGGAGTTCGCGCGCGCCGAGTCGCTGGACACCGGCAAGCGGCTGGTCGAGAGCGAGTATGACATCGCCGACGTCGTCTCCTGCTTGCGCTACTACGGCGGCATCGCCGGCACCAGCGCCGGCCGGGTGGTCGACACCGGCCGCGACGACGCCCTCAGCCGGGTCACCTACGAGCCCGTCGGCGTCTGCGGACTGATCACCCCCTGGAACTATCCGCTGCTCCAGGCCTCCTGGAAGGTCGCCCCGGCCCTCCTCGCGGGCAACACCGTCGTGCTCAAGCCCAGCGAGCTCACGCCCTCCACCTCGATCCTGCTGATGCGGGCCCTGGACGAGGCGGGACTCCCGGCCGGAGCCGCCAATCTCGTCCTGGGCACCGGACCCGAAGTGGGCGCGCCGCTGTCCGAGGACCCGGCAGTCGACATGGTGTCGTTCACCGGAGGCCTCCACACCGGTCGGCGCATCATGGCGACCGCCGCGACGACGGTGAAGAAGGTCGCCCTGGAACTCGGCGGCAAGAACCCGAACGTCGTCTTCGCCGACGCCGACTTCGAGACCGCCGTCGACTTCGCGCTGACCGCCGTCTTCCTGCACTCCGGGCAGGTCTGCTCGGCCGGCGCCCGGCTGATCGTCGAGGACTCGCTCCACGACGCCTTCGTCGACGAACTCGTACGCCGTGCCCGGCTCATCCGCCTCGGCGGACCCTTCGACCCCGAGGCCGAGACCGGGGCCCTGATCTCCGCACAGCACCGGGAGAAGGTCGAGGCCTACGTCGCCGCCGGTCTCGCCGAGGGTGCCGTACTGCGCTGCGGTGGTGAACGCCCCGACGACTCCGCACTGGCGAACGGCTTCTACTACCCGCCCACCGTCCTCGACGAGTGTCGGCAGGACATGCGCGTGGTGCACGAGGAGTCCTTCGGCCCGGTGCTCACCGTCGAGCGCTTCCACGACGAGGACGACGCCGTCCGTATCGCCAACGACACGGAGTACGGACTCGCCGGCGCCGTCTGGACGCAGGACGCGGGCAAGGCCCAAAGGGTCGCCCGGCGGCTGCGCCACGGCACGGTGTGGATCAACGACTACCACCCCTATGTGCCGCAAGCGGAATGGGGTGGCTTCGGGCACTCGGGCGTGGGCCGGGAGCTGGGACCGACCGGTCTCGACGAATACCGAGAGCCCAAGCACGTCTGGCAGAACATCCAACCCCGGCCGCAGCGCTGGTTCCGCGGCTGAACGCCGAAAAGAGGTCGATCGTGACCCCCACACAGACCGAGGTGTCGCAGCGGCGCGGCACGTCCCAGGTTTCGGACCGGACCCCGGTCATCTCCGTGCGCCGGCTGTGGAAGGTGTTCGGGCCGAAGGCCGACCAGGTGCCGGACTCCGAAGAGCTGTGCGGGCTGACCCGCCGCGAGCTCATGGACCGCACCGGATGCACCGCCGCCGTACGCGACGTGAACTTCGAGGTGTCGCCCGGCGAGGTCTTCGTCGTCATGGGCCTGTCCGGCTCCGGCAAGTCCACCCTGGTGCGATGTCTCACCCGGCTGATCGAACCCACCGCCGGTGAGCTCGTCTTCGAGGGCGAGGACATCCGCTGCGCCGACGCCAAGCGGCTGCGCGACCTGCGGCGCAAGAAGTTCTCCATGGTCTTCCAGCACTTCGGGCTGCTGCCCCACCGCAGGGTCGTCGACAACGTGGCGTTCGGCCTGGAGATCCGCGGTATGAGCAAGGCCGAGCGCACCAAGCGGGCGATGGAGGTCGTCGAACTGGTGGGCCTCGCCGGATACGAGAAGTCCTACCCCGACCAGCTCTCCGGCGGTATGCAGCAGCGCGTCGGCCTCGCCCGTGCCCTTGCCGGCGACCCGGACGTCCTCTTCTTCGACGAGCCGTTCTCCGCGCTCGACCCACTGATCCGCCGCGACATGCAGAACGAGGTCATCCGGCTGCACCACGAGGTCGGCAAGACCATGGTGTTCATCACCCACGACCTCTCCGAGGCGCTCAAGCTGGGCGACCGCATCCTCATCATGCGTGACGGCAAGATGGTCCAGTGCGGCACCGGCGACGAACTCGTCGGAGCCCCCGCCGACGACTACGTACGGGACTTCGTCAGGGACGTGCCGCGTGGCGATGTGCTGACCCTGCGCTGGATCATGCGCCCGCCGGCCGACGGCGACGCCCTCGACGGCCCCGAACTCGGCCCGGACGTCGTCGTGCGCGAGGCCACCCGGGCGGTACTGGCCGCCGAGAAGCCGGTGAAGGTCGTCGAGAACGGCAAGCTGCTCGGCATCGTCGGTGACGAGGAGATCCTCTCGGTGGTGGCGGGGCAGGAAGGCGGGGCGTGATGACCATCGCCGTGGAGAAACCCGAGAAGACGGAGACGGCGGCACCGACGGCGCCCGCGGCCGGTGCGCGTAAGGTCAGCCGCCCCATGCTGGTGGCGGCGATCCTGGTCGTCTGGCTGGTGCTCTTCGCCGTGCTGCGCGGCCGGCAGACGCTGGCCCTCGCGGCGGCCGACCTCACCGGCCTGCACCGCTGGCTGAACGACGTCAACGACACGATCGGCGCCAACCGCAACTCCAACCCGCTCTTCCTCTACTTCTTCAACGAGATCCGCCTGGTCATCGACAACCTGGTGACCTTCATCCAGTCCCTGATCTCCCAGCCCACAGGCGGCCGTCCGGTCCCGCAGATCGGCTGGCTCGGCGTCGTCGGCCTCACCGGATACGTCTCATGGGCCGTGGGCAACTGGCGGGTCGCCCTGCTGGCCGTGGCCGGCTTCACCTTCTTCGGGCTCCAGGGCCTGTGGCAGGAGAGCATGGACACGCTGGCGCTGACCCTGTCGGCGGTCTTCGTGGCGCTGCTCATCGGCATCCCGCTCGGCGTGTGGGCCGGCCTTTCCGACCGGTTCAACCGGATCATGACGCCCTTCCTGGACTTCATGCAGACGATGCCGACCTTGGTCTACCTCGCCCCGCTGACCCTGATCTTCCTCATCGGAGGGTCCTCCGCGGTGATCACCACAGTGATCTACGCGGCACCGCCCGCGATCCGCATCACCGCGCACGCCATCCGCTCCGTCCCGCAGACCACCGTCGAGGCGGCGGACTCACTGGGCTCGACCCGGCCGCAACAACTGCTGAAGGTGCTGCTGCCGATGTCCAAGCGCACCGTGGTCATGGGCATCAACCAGACCATCATGGCCGCCCTCGCCATGGTGACCATCGCCGCCCTGATCGACGCGCCCGGCCTCGGCAAGACCGTCGTCCAGGCCCTGCAGTCGCTCGACGTCGGCACGTCCTTCAACGCGGGCCTCGCCATCGTCGTCATGGCCATCGTGCTGGACCGGGTCACCACGGCGGCGGCCGGACGTGACGAGGCGGCCCGGCGCTCCGGCGACCGCTTCCTCAGGTGGCGCAGGCCGCTGCTGGCGGCGGGCGGAGTCGTGGCCGCCGTCCTGGTCTACCTCTCGCACACCTACGTCTGGGCGGCCGAGTTCCCCGGCGAAGGCAGTACCGGCAGCCACATCGCGAGCGCCGCGGACACCGCTACGACCTGGATGCAGGACCATCTGTCGGGCCTGACCAACGCCTTCCGGGACGCCATCACCAACGGTCTGCTCAACCCGTTCCAGACGGTGCTCACCGACTCCCCGTGGTGGCTGGTCGGTGTGGCCCTGGTCGGGCTCGGCGTGGTGCTCGGCGGCTGGCGTACCGGGGTGACGGCGGCCGTGTGCGTGGGTCTGCTGGTCGGCACGGGAGTGTGGTCGGACAGCATGACGACGCTGGCCTCGACCGTCGTGGCGACGGTGCTGGTGATGCTGCTCGGCGTCACCTTCGGCGTGTGGATGGGACGCAACACACTGGTGGACCGGATCGTGCGCCCCACTCTGGACGCGGCACAGGTCATGCCGCCGTTCGTCTATCTCGTGCCGTTCCTCGCGCTCTTCGGCGCCACGCGCTTCACCGCGATCGTCGCGGCCGTCGTCTACGCCGCGCCCGTCTCGATCAAGATCATCGCGGACGGAGTGCGGAAGGTCCCGGAGACCACCGTCGAGGCGGCCACCTCGGCCGGGTGCAACACCTGGCAGATCATCACCAAGGTCCAACTGCCGATGGCACGCAGCGCCCTGACTCTCGCGACCAACCAGGGCCTGATCTATGTGCTGTCGATGGTTGTCGTCGGCGGCCTGGTAGGTGCCGGCGCCCTCGGCTACGACGTAGTGGCCGGATTCTCGCAGGGAGAGCTGTACGGCAAGGGGCTGGCGGCGGGACTCGCCATCGTACTGCTCGGAGTCATGTTCGACCGGATCACTCAGGCTGCGGCGCGACGCACCGGCGCATAAGGAGCAGGACACCATGGCAAGACACTGGCGAGCCGGCGCGGCCGGCCTGGCGGTCCTCGGCCTCACCCTCACGGCCTGCGGAGGGGCGAAGGTCGGTGACACCTCGTCCGCGGGCGGCGGCTCGAAGAGCTCGGGCGGCAAGTGCGGCACGTTCAACCTGGCCGTCAACCCGTGGGTGGGCTATGAGGCGGACGCGGCGGTCGTCGCCTACGTCGCACAGCACGACCTCGGCTGTACGGTCAACAAGAAGGACCTGAAGGAGGAGATCGCCTGGCAGGGGTTCGGCACCGGTGAGGTCGACGCCGTCCTGGAGAACTGGGGCCACGACGATCTGAAGAAGAAGTACATCACGACGCAGAAGACCGCCGTCGAGGCGGGGCAGACCGGCAACAAGGGCATCATCGGCTGGTACGTGCCGCCGTGGCTGGCCAAGGCGCACCCGGACATCACCGACTGGAACAACCTCAACAAGTACGCGTCCAACTTCAAGACCTCCGAGTCGGGCGGCAAGGGTCAGCTGCTCGACGGCGACCCGTCGTACGTCACCAACGACGCGGCGCTGGTGAAGAACCTGAAGCTGGACTACAAGGTGGTGTACGCGGGCAGCGAGACCGCGCTCATCCAGGCCTTCCGGAACGCCGAGAAGAAGAAGCAGTGGGTGATCGGCTACTTCTACGAGCCGCAGTGGTTCCTGTCCGAGGTGCCGCTGGTGAAGGTGTCCCTGCCGAAGTACACGACGGGGTGTGACGCAGTCGCCGCGAAGATCGCCTGCGACTATCCGGTGTACAACCTGGACAAGATCGTCAGCGCGAAGTTCGCCGAGTCCGGCAGCCCCGCCTACAACCTCGTGAAGAACTTCAACTGGACGAACGACGACCAGAACACCGTGGCCAAGTACATCGCGGTGGACAAGATGTCGGACGACGCGGCGGCGAAGAAGTGGGTCGAGGCGAACCGGGAGAAGGTGGACGCCTGGATCAAGTAGTGCCGGTGGGTGGGGCAGGACGGGTTCCTTCGCCCCCGCCGCCCCTACCCGTCCCGTCTTCCAGGGGCTCCGCCCCTTCGACCCCGCCGGGGGCTCCGCCCCTTTTCGGGGGCCAGCCCCCAGGGACGATGGGGGTCCCCCCTGCTCGAGCGAAGCCGAGAGCTTGGGGGAGGGTAGGGGCGGCGGGGGCGAAACCCGCTCGGGCCGCGACCCTGAACGCCCCTTCGAGGCCCGGCAGGCTGCCACCGCAGCCTGCCGGGCCTCATCGCGTCCGACGCCGCTCCCACGCCGCGCCGGCGTCTCGTCCCGGCTGTTCACCGACGTCACGGACCTCTTGACACCCACCTCCACGACAGGCACATTGAGTTGCGCAACCTGAATCATGTTGCGCAGACAGCAACTGGACCGGCTGGACCCGGTCTTCAATTCGGAGGTGCGGCGATGGCGGGACCCCGAGTGGTCATCATCGGAGCGGGCGTCGTGGGAGCGGCGCTCGCGGACGAGATCTCCGCGCGAGGCTGGACCGAAGTGACCGTGGTCGACCAGGGCCCGCTCCCCGCCACCGGGGGCTCCAGCTCGCACGCCCCGGGCCTGGTCTTCCAGACGAACCCCTCCAAGACCATGACGGAGCTGGCCCGTTACACCGTCGAGAAGTTCTGCTCCCTCGACGTCGACGGCAAGCCCTGCTTCCTACAGGTCGGCGGCCTCGAAGTGGCCACCACCCCCGAGCGCCTCACCGAACTCCACCGCCGCCACGGCTGGATCACCGCCTGGGGCATCGAGGCGCGCCTCCTGAGCCCCGAGGAATGCGTCGCGCAGCACCCGCTCGTCAACCGCGACAAGATCCTCGGCGGCCTCCTCGTACCCACCGACGGTCTCGCCAAGGCCGTCCTCGCCGTCGAGGCGCAGATCCGACGGGCCACCGAGCGCGGCGTACGCTTCCTCGCCCGCCACGAAGTCCTCGACGTGCGGCAGAGCGAGGGCCGGGTCACCGGCGTCCTCACCGACCAGGGCGAGCTCCCGGCCGACATCGTGGTGTGCTGCGCCGGCATCTGGGGCCCGAAGGTCGCCCGCATGGTCGGGATGAACCTCCCGCTCACCCCCCTCGCCCACCAACTCGCCTGGACCGGCCCGATCCCGGCCCTGGCGGGGCAGACCGAGGAGGCGGTGCGCCCGATCCTGCGCCACCAGGACGCCGACCTCTACTACCGCGACCGCTTCGACGGCCTCGGCATCGGCTACTACGGCCACCGCCCGATGCCGATCTCCGCCGACGACATCCTCGCCGTGGACGAGGCCGACCAGATGCCGTCGGTGCTGAAGTTCACCGAGGAGGACTTCGAGGACGCCTGGACCGAGACCCAGTCCCTGCTGCCCGCGACGAAGGAGGCCAAGGTCGAGGAGGGCATCAACGGCCTGTTCTCCTTCACCCCCGACGGCTACCCGCTCCTCGGTGAGTCACCGGACGTCAAGGGCTTCTGGGTCGCCGAGGCAGTCTGGGTAACCCACTCCGCCGGCGTGGGCAGGGCCGTCGCCGAATGGCTGGTCGACGGCTACTGCTCCTCCTTCGACCTGCACGAGTGCGACGTCAACCGCTTCGAGCCGCACCAGCTCTCCCCGGAGTACGTCCTGGCCCGCGACTGCCAGAACTTCGTCGAGGTCTACGACATCCTCCACCCCCTCCAGCCGTCCGGGAAGCCCCGCCCCATCCGCACCAGCCCCTTCTACGCCCGCCAGCAGGAACACGGCGCCTTCTTCCTGGAGGCCAACGGCTGGGAGCGCCCGCAGTGGTACGAGGCCAACGCCTCCCTCGTCGAGGGCCGCTCCATCCCGACCCCCAACGACTGGGCCGCGCGGTACTGGTCGCCCATCGTCGGCGCCGAGGCCCAGGCCACCCGCGAGACGGTGGCCCTGTACGACATGACGGCCCTCAAGCGCCTGGAAGTGAGCGGTCCCGGTGCCGCCGCCTTCCTGGAGCGGCTGTCCACCAGCAAGGTCGACAAGTCGGTCGGCTCGGTGACGTACACCCTGCTCCTGGACCACGACGGCGGCATCCGCAGCGACATCACCGTCGCCCGGCTGGCCCGCGACCTCTTCCAGGTCGGCGCCAACGGCAATGTGGACCTCGACTGGTTCACCCGCCATCTTCCGCAGGACGGATCGGTCGCCGTACGCGACATCACGCCCGGCACCTGCTGCATCGGCCTGTGGGGCCCGCTCGCCCGCAAGGTGCTCCAGCCCCTCACCGACTCGGACTTCTCAGGCGACGGCCTGAAGTACTTCCGCGCCAAGCGCGCCCACATCGGCTCCGTCCCCGTCACCGCGATGCGGCTGTCGTACGTCGGTGAACTCGGCTGGGAGCTGTACACCACCGCCGACCTCGGCCAGAAGCTGTGGGACACACTGTGGCAGGCGGCCCGGCCGCTGGGCGGCGTCATCGCGGGCCGCGGTGCCTTCAACAGCCTGCGCCTGGAGAAGGGTTACCGCTCCTTCGGCACCGACATGACCTACGAGCACGACCCCTACGAGGCCGGCCTCGGCTTCGCCGTCAAGCTCGACAAGGACGACTTCATCGGCAAGGCGGCACTGGAGCGCCGCAAGGCCGACGTACGGCGCAAGCTGACCTGCCTCACCATCGACGACCCGCGGGCCGTGGTCATGGGCAAGGAACCGGTCTACGACGGCGACCGGGCCGTCGGCTACGTCACCAGCGCCGCCTATGGCTACACCATCGGCAAGGGCATCGCCTACGCATGGCTCCCGGCCGAACTCGCAACCCCAGGCACCACCGTGCACATCGGCTACTTCGACCAGCGCATCGAGGCCGTCGTCGCCGAGGAACCTCTGTTCGACCCGACCATGTCCCGCCTCCGTGGCTGACACCCGCAGTGGGCTTCGAGGGAAGGAGCACAGCCGGTGACCGCACAGACGCTCGACGGCAAGGCCACCGCCGCCGAGATCCGCCGTGAACTCGCCGAACGCGTCGCCAAGCTGACCGCCACCACCGAACGGCCGCCGGGCCTCGGCACCGTCCTGGTCGGCGACGATCCCGGCAGCCACGCCTACGTCGCCGGCAAGCATCGGGACTGCGCGCAGGTCGGTATCGCCTCCCTCCGCCGCGAACTGCCCGCGGACGCCACGCAGCGGCAGGTCGAGGACGTCATCGACGAACTCAACGCCGACCCGGTCTGCACGGGTTACATCGTCCAACTCCCGCTGCCACGCCACCTGGACGCGAACGCCGTCCTGGAACGCATGGACCCCGCCAAGGACGCCGACGGCCTGCACCCCGTGAACCTCGGCCGTCTCGCCCTGGGTATCGAGGCCCCGCTGCCCTGCACCCCGCGCGGCATCGTGGAACTCCTGCGCCGGTACGACGTGCCGCTCGCCGGGGCCCGGGTGTGCGTGATCGGGAGGGGCATCACGGTGGGGCGTCCCCTCGGACTCCTCCTCACCCGCCGCTCCGAGAACGCCACCGTCACCCTCTGCCACACCGGTACGAAGGGCCTGGCCTGGCACGTACGCGAGGCGGACATCGTCATCGCGGCGGCCGGCTCGCCCGGACTGATCACCAAGGACATGCTGCGCCCCGGCGCGGCGGTCCTGGACGTCGGCATCACCCGCACCGACCAAGGGCTGGCCGGCGATGTGCACCCGGACGCCGCCCAGGTCGCCGGCCGGCTCGCGCCAATGCCCGGGGGTGTGGGCCCCATGACCCGAGCGATGCTGCTCGCCAACGTCGTCGAGGCCGCCGAGAGGAACGCGAACACCGTATGAACGCGCTGAACACCCCGCTGGCGGAGCTGGACCCCGAGGTCCACGCCACCCTCCGCGCCGAGCTGCACCGCCAGCAGTCCACCCTCGAGATGATCGCCTCCGAGAACTTCGCGCCCTCCGCCGTCATGGAGGCGCAGGGCTCGGTCCTCACCAACAAGTACGCCGAGGGCTACCCCGGCCGCCGCTACTACGGCGGCTGCGAACACGTCGACGTCACCGAGCGCCTGGCCATCGAACGCGTCAAGTCCCTCTTCGGCGCGGGCTTCGCCAACGTCCAGCCGCACTCCGGCGCGCAGGCCAACACCGCCGTCTTCTTCGCACTCCTCCAGCCCGGGGACACCATCCTCGGCCTCGACCTCGCGCACGGCGGCCACCTCACCCACGGCATGCGCATCAACTACAGCGGCAAGATGCTCAACGTCGTGCCGTACCACGTGGCCGAGGCGGACCACCTCGTGGACATGGACGAGGTGGAACGCCTCGCCAAGGAACACCGCCCCAAGATGATCATCACGGGCTGGTCGGCGTACCCCCGGCAGCTGGACTTCGCCGCCTTCCGCAGCATCGCCGACGAGGTCGGCGCGTACCTCATGGTCGACATGGCGCACTTCGCGGGCCTGGTCGCCGCCGGACTGCACCCCAGCCCCGTCCCACACGCGCACGTGGTCACGACCACAACACACAAGACGCTCGGCGGTCCGCGCGGCGGAGTCATCCTCACCAACGACGCCGACCTCGCCAAGAAGATCAACTCGGCGGTGTTCCCCGGGATGCAGGGCGGCCCCCTGGAGCACGTGATCGCCGCGAAGGCGGTCTCCTTCAAGGTGGCGGCATCCCCGGAGTTCGCCGAGCGCCAAGCCCGCACACTCGCCGGCGCCCGCATCCTCGCCGAGCGGCTCACTCGCCCGGACACGGCCGCCGCCGGGGTGAAGGTCCTCACCGGCGGCACGGACGTCCACCTGGTCCTGGTCGACCTGCGCGCCTGCGCACTCGACGGCCGGCAGGCCGAAGACCTGCTCCACGAGATCGGCATCACCGTCAACCGCAACGCCGTGCCCTTCGACCCGCGCCCGCCCATGGTCACCTCGGGCCTGCGCATCGGCACCCCGGCGCTGGCCACGCGGGGCTTCACCGAGGAGGACTTCGCCGAGGTGGCCGACGTGATCGCGCTGGCCCTCCAGCCCGAGCCCGACGTGCCGGCCCTACGTGCTCGTACAGAGGCGCTGGCGGCCAAGCACCCGCTCTACCCGCACCTTTCGGAAGACGGAGACGTCCGATGAGCCCCAGCACCCCCGGCGCCGACCTCCCCGACCACCCCGACTGGCTCTGGCGCACGCCCGAGCCGAAGCGGTCGTACGACGTGGTGATCGTCGGCGGTGGCGGACACGGCCTCGCCACCGCCCACTACCTGGCCAAGAACCACGGCGTCACCAATGTCGCCGTACTGGAGAAGGGCTGGCTCGCGGGCGGCAACATGGCCCGCAACACCACGATCATCCGCTCCAACTACCTGTGGGACGAGAGCGCCGGCATCTACGAGCACGCGCTGGGGCTCTGGGAGAACCTGGAGGAGGAGCTCGACTACCCGATCCTCTTCTCCCAGCGGGGCGTGCTGAACCTCGCCCACAGCCTGCAAGACGTACGCGACAGTGTGCGCCGCGTAGAAGCGAACCGCCTGAACGGCGTGGACGCCGAATGGCTCGACGCCGAGCAGGTCGAAGAGGTCTGCCCGATCGTGAATATCTCACCCGACGTGCGCTACCCGGTCCTGGGCGGCACCTACCAGCCACGCGCGGGCATCGCCAAACACGACTACGTGGCCTGGGGCTTCGCCCGCTCCGCCGATGCGGCCGGAATCGACATCATCCAGAACTGCGAGGTCACCGGCCTCGACGTGGTCGGCGGCCGGGTCGTGGGCGTGCGGACGACACTCGGCCCCATCGCGGCGGGCAAGGTGGCACTCTGCTCGGCGGGCCACACCTCGGTGCTGGCGGCGATGGCGGGCATCGAACTCCCGCTGCAGAGCCACCCGTTGCAGGCTCTGGTCTCCGAACTCCTGGAGCCGGTGCACCCGACGGTGGTCATGTCCAACGCCGTCCACGTCTACGTCAGCCAGGCGCACAAGGGCGAGTTGGTGATGGGCGCGGGCATCGACGCGTACAACTCCTACACCCAGCGCGGCGCCTTCCACATCATCGAAGAGCAGATGTCCGCCGCCCTGGAACTCTTCCCGGTCTTCGCCCGCGCCCATGTGCTGCGCACCTGGGGCGGCATCGTGGACGTCAGCCCCGACGCCTCGCCCATCGTCGGTCTCACCCCGGTCGACAACCTCTACCTCAACTGCGGCTGGGGAACGGGCGGCTTCAAGGCCACTCCGGGCGTCGGCTGGGTCTACGCCCACACCATCGCCCACGACACCCCCCACCCCCTCAACGCCCCCTTCTCGCTCGACCGTTTCACCACCGGCGCGCTCGTCGACGAGCACGGCGCGGCCGCGGTGGCCCACTAGGGAGCCGAACCCATGCTGCTCATCCCCTGCCCGTGGTGCGGGCCCCGTGACGAGGCCGAGTTCCACTACGGTGGCCAGGCGCACGTGCCGTATCCCGAGGACCCGTCGGCCCTCTCCGACGAGGACTGGGCGCGCTACCTGTTCTTCCGCGACAACCCCAAGGGTCCGTTCGCCGAGCGGTGGAGCCATGCGGCGGGCTGCCGCCGTTGGTTCAACGCGGTGCGGGACACGGCGACGAACGAGATCCTGGCGGTGTACCGGGCGGGGGAGCCGCGTCCGGCCACGACGGGGCCGCGTCTGGTTACTGCACCGTCGCGTCCGGTCACTTCTCAGCCGCACCCGGTGCCTTTGCAGCCGGGGTTGGCACAACCAGCCCGTCCGGCGTTTGAGGACGAGGCCGTTCAGGCCGATACGGGGGTGTGGGGGCAGAGCTCCCAGCGGGGTCCGGGGGCGGAGCCCCTGGTTACGGGAAGGGGCGGGGTGGGGGAGAACAACCAGCCGTTCCGCCTCCCTACCGGCGGCCGGATCCACCGCGACGAGCCCCTCACCTTCACCTTCGACGGCACCGAATACCAGGGCTACCGCGGTGACACCCTCGCCTCCGCCCTCCTCGCCAACGGCGTCATCGCGGCAGCGACCAGCATCAAACTCGGCCGCCCCCGCGGCATCTTCTCCGCAGGCGTCGAGGAACCGAACGCGGTGGTCCAGATCGAGGCCCCCTTCCCCGAGCCCATGCTCCCCGCCACGACCGTCGAACTCCACGACGGCCTGGTCGCGAGCAGCCTCCCCGGCCAGGGCCGCCTCGCCACCACCCCGGACCCCGCTCGCTACGACGCCGTCCACGCCCACTGCGACCTGCTCGTCGTCGGCGCCGGCCCGGCCGGCCTGGCGGCGGCAGCGGCGGCGGCGAAGAGCGGTGCCCGCGTCATCCTCGCCGACGACCAGCCGGAGGTCGGCGGCAGTCTGCTCGGCACGGGCGAGCACCTCGACTGGGTGGAGGCGACTCGCGCACAGCTCGAAGCCGCCCCCGAGGTCCGCGTCCTGAGCCGCACCACCGTCTTCGGCCACTACGACGACAACCACCTCCTCGCGGTCGAGCGCCGCACCAACCACCTCGGCGCCCAGGCCCCGGACCGGGTCTCGCGCGAGCGCGTGTGGCGCATCCGCGCCCGGCGTGTGGTCCTCGCGACCGGCGCCCACGAGCGATCGCTGGCGTTCGGCGACAACGACCGCCCCGGCGTGATGCTGGCCGCCTCGGCCCGGACGTACCTCCATCGGTATGCCGTGCTGCCCGGCCGGCACGCGGTCGTGTTCACCACCAACGACAGCGCCTACGCCGCCGCACTCGACCTGGCCGCGGGGGGCATGGACGTCGCGGCGATCGTCGACACCCGGCCGGAGCCGGGGGAGTGGGCCGCGCGTGCCCGGTCCGCCGGGATCGAGGTGCTCGCCGGACAAGCGGTCATCGGTACGGAGGGCGGCGCCCGCCTCACCGGCGTGACGGTCGCCCCGTACGGTACGACCGCCGGACCGCGGGAGTTCGCCGTCGACCTGCTCCTCGTCTCCGGCGGCTGGAACCCGGTCGCCCATCTGTTCAGTCAGGCGGGCGGCAAGCTCCGTCACGACGACGTACTCGGTACGTTCGTCCCCGACAGCTGCCGTCAGGCGGTAGAGGTCGCGGGCAGCGCGAACGGTGCCTTCGACCTCGCCACGACCCTCGCGCAGGGCGCCGCGGCCGGCGCCCGCGCGGTCGAGGCGGAGGGTTGCACCGCCGAGGCGCCCGCCCTCCCGGCCGTCGCGGCCCGGCCGCACACCCCGCCCATGCAGGTGTTCACCATCCCCACCGCCGCCGCAGCCCCCCGCTTCGTCGACCTCCAGCGCGACGTCACCGTCGACGACCTGTCGCGGGCGACCGGGGCGGGTCTGCGCTCGGTGGAGCACACCAAGCGCTACACCACGGCGGGCACCGCCAACGACCAGGGCAGGACGGGCGGCGTCCTGGCCAGCGGCGTTGTCGCCGAACTCCTCGGTGTGGACATCTCGGCGCTCGGCCTGCCCACGTTCCGTCCGCCGTACACTCCAGTCTCCTTCGCCACGCTCGCCGGCCGCGACCGCGGCGCGCTGCACGACCCGATCCGCACGACCGCCCTTCATGCATGGCATGTCGCGCACGGCGCCCTGTTCGAGAACGTCGGCCAGTGGAAGCGGCCCTGGTACTACCCGCAGGAGGGGGAGGACATGGAGGCCGCGGTGCTGCGCGAGTGCCGCGCCGCCCGCGAGAGCGTGGCCTTCATGGACGCCTCCACCCTTGGCAAGATCGACGTGCAGGGCCCGGACGCGGCCGTCTTCCTGGACCGGCTCTACACCAACATGATGAGCACCCTGAAGGTCGGCATGATCCGCTACGGCGTGATGTGCCGCCTGGACGGCATGGTCTTCGACGACGGCACCGTCATCCGCGTCGACAGGGACCGCTTCCTGGTCACCACCACCACGGGCAACGCGGCCGCCGTACTGGACTGGATGGAGGAGTGGCTGCAGACGGAGTGGCCCGAACTGCGCGTCCACTGCACCTCGGTCACCGAGCAGTGGGCGACTGTGGCCCTGGTCGGTCCCCGCTCCCGCGAGGTCCTCGGCTCACTCGCGCCCCAACTGGCCGTGAGCAATGAGGACTTCCCCTTCATGGCCTGGCGGGAGACGGCCGTCGCCGGCATCGACGCGCGCGTGTGCCGGATCAGCTTCTCCGGCGAACTCGCCTACGAGATCAACGTATCGCCGTGGGACGCGCCCGCCCTGTGGGAGGCCCTGCACGAGGCCGGCGCCCCGTACGGCATCACCCCGTACGGCACCGAGACCATGCACGTCCTGCGTGCCGAGAAGGGCTACCCCATCATCGGTCAGGACACCGACGGCACGGTCACCCCGCAGGACCTCGGCATGAGCTGGGCGGTGTCGAAGAAGAAGCCGGACTTCATCGGCAAGCGGTCCTACGCCCGCGCCGACACCGTCCGCCCCGACCGCAAGCACCTTGTCGGCCTGCTTCCCGAGGACCCGGACGCCTTCCTCCCCGAGGGCACCCACCTGGTCGCCGACAGCGTGCTGCCGGCCCCGCCGGTCCCGATGCTCGGCCACGTCACCTCCAGCTACCGCAGCGCGGCGCTCGGCCGTACCTTCGCGCTCGCCCTGATCAAGGGTGGCCGGGACCGCATCGGCGAACGCCTCTACGCACCGGTGGGTGACCGGCTGGTCCCGGTGACCGTCGCAAGCCCCGTCCTCTACGACCCCGAGGGAGCTCGCCGCGATGGCTGACACCGCCTTGACCGCACAGTCCCGCAGCCCGCTGGCGCACGCCGCCGACCGCCTGGCGGCCGCGACACGCTCCTCCGGGGGCGTGGTGCGGCTGGCCGAACTCCCCTTCCTGGCCCAGGTGAACATCCGCCTCGACGCCAAGGGAGCGGCAGCGGACGCCGTCGGACTCGCCCTGGGTCTCCCACTGCCCCTGGAACCCGAGACCGTCGTACGCGCCGGGGAGTTGACCGCGCTGTGGCTCGGTCCCGACGAATGGCTCGTGGTGGGCCCGCCCGGCACCCAGCGGGATCTGGAGAGGCGGATCCGTTCGGCGGCCGGGGACGAACCGGTCTCCGTCACCGACGTCTCCGCCCAGCGCACCACCGTCCTCGTCGCCGGACCCCGCGCCCGCGACCTGCTGTCCCACGGCTGCTCGCTGGACCTGCACCCGCGCGCCTTCGGCCCCGGCCGCTGCGCCCAGACGAACCTGGCCCGCACCCAGGTCGTCCTGGTCGCCCGCGACCAGCCCAGGGCCGGTTTCTGGGTGCTGGTCCGCTCGTCCTTCGCCGGCTACCTGACGGACTGGCTGCTGGACGCGGCGGCGGAATACATCTGAACCGGAGCTCCACCGCACTGCGTCTGAACCGGAGCTCCACCGCAGTACCTGGCCGCCATCACGGGCACCCGGCCACGCTCACCGCACGGATGACCGAGGTGCGGCGCGGCCGGGTGTCCGTGCGCTCGGCGTTGCGGCACCGGTCCCGCGTCCGCAAGCGCCCGCTCTTCTGATCGGCAGGCCGGGGCTACGCGGCGACGGTTGAGTGGCAGAAGCAAATCGCGAGTCGGTGCAGTGGGAATCGGTGGCGGTTCGTCCGATGCTTCTTTGTGCTTCTGTGCGCCCCCCTGAAAAAAGGAATCGGCGAGCCGAGGGCGGGCTGGAATGGGCAGGACATGATGCGGGTGTCACGTCGGCGGAACATTCGCCGATTTCCCGGTGCCGGCTGAGGAAGGTGCAATCGATGAGCGGTGTCGAACCGCAACCAGAGCGAGCATGGACGGTGGGTAATGCACCAGGCATATTCCCATTCGTCGGCCACGGTATCACTCTGTTCCGCCGTCCGCTGGCCTTTCTGAATTCCTTACCCGCACACGGGGATCTGGTCGAGATACGACTGGGCCTCCAGCGTGCCTGGCTGGCGTGCCACCCGGAGCTGGTCCACCGGATACTCATGGACACGCGCACCTTCGACAAGGGCGGTCCGCAGTACGACAGGCTCCGGCCGCTGATGGGCGGCGGTCTTGTGACCTGCGGTCACGAGGAGCATCGACGCCAGCGCAGGCTCATCCAGCCCACCTTCCGCCCGTCCCGCATCACCGACTACACGCGGGTGATGGCGGAGGAGGCCGAGGCCGTGTTCCGTGACTGGCGGCCCGGGGAGAAGGTCGACGTGAGCGCGGCGATGCTGGCTCTGACCACCCGGGTGACCAGCCGTGTCCTCCTCTCCGACGCACTCGACGCCGCGACCGTCGCCGAGGTACGCGACTGCCTCGCGGCCCTCGTCCGGGGCCTGTTCATCCGTACGGTCATGCCCCTCGCCCCGCTGTTCCGCATTCCCACGCCCGCCAACCGCCGCTATCGGCGCGCCTTCGTCCGCTTCCACGCGATCATCGACGCGGCCGTCGACGAGCGTCGACGGGGCTCGCCCCGCGACGATCTGCTGGGGACCCTGCTGGCCGCCGAGGCAGACCACGCCGGGGGAGACCACAGGGGAGCGGCGGTCACCGGACAGGAGATCCACGACCAACTGATCACGCTCCTGCTCACCGGAGTCGAGAGCACGGCGATGTGTCTGGGCTCCGTCTTCAGTCTTCTGCCCCGTCATCCGGAGGTGGAGAGCCGGCTGCACTCCGAGGTCGACGTGCTTCTCGCCGGCGGGCGGCGGCCCGGCCCGCAGGAGCTGTCGCGCCTGGTCTACACCCGCTGCCTCATCACCGAGACTCTGCGCGTGTATCCGCCCGGCTGGCTCTTCACCCGCATCACGACCAGGGAGACGGACCTCGCCGGGCTCCGGCTCCCCAGGGGAGCCACCGTCCTGTACAGCCCCTACCTCCTGCACCACGATCCGGCGTCGTTCCCCGATCCCGACCGGTTCCTTCCCGAACGCTGGCTGCCGGGGCGGGCCACGGCCGTACCGAGCGGCGCGATGCTGCCCTTCGCGGCAGGTGGCCGCAAATGCATCGGCGACACGTTCGCCCTGGCCGAGGCCACGCTGGCCGTCGCGACGATCGCCAGTCGCTGGCGTCTGCGCCCGCTGCCAGGGCACGTCGAGCAACCGCGCCCCGCGGCGACGCTCGGGCCGAGGTCGCTGGAGATGATCTGTGAGCAGCGTCGTTCGCCCGCGTCGGCCGGGGAAGCGGCGGCGCAGGCTCCTTGTATCCCGGGCAAAGACCCGTCCTGCCCCGCGCAATCGTCTCCCGCCCCCCGCGCGGAAGTCACTTGTGGTTTACGCGAAAGTCCCTCGCGATCCGAGCAGAATTCCCTCACAACCGGAATCAGGGCGACACCCCGGAAACGGGACTGCCGAAGGGAAGGTGACAAAGGTGCCGACGACGCATGAAGGCAGCGTGCCCGCATCGCGCGGTGGAATTTCGGCCGGAAGCCTGAAGGAGCTGATCGAGGCCGAGCTCTACATGCCCTTTCCGTTCCTCAGTAATCCGCATGAACCCGAGGCCATGGCCGGTGTCGAGAATTGGTTACGCAAATACGGGCTCACCGATGACCCCGACGTGGGGGCGATGATCGGCTACACCCGCCCCGCCCAGCTCGCCTCTTACAACAGCCCCACGATGAACGCCGACATGCTCCAGATCGTGGCCAATCAGATCGCCTACCAGTTCGTCTTCGACGACCGCGCGGAAGAGATCGGCCGACGGTGGCCGAGCCGGCTGCTGCCGATGCTCTGCGAGAGCGTCGGCATCCTGCGCGACGGCCGGCCGCCCATGACTCCTCTCGGCGCCGCCCTGGCCGATCTTCACCGGCAGGTCAGGGAGCACTGCACCCCCGCACAGGCCGCGCGATGGGCATGGCACAGCCGCGAGTACGTGCACGGCCTGTTGTACGAGGCGGTGGCCCAGACCGACCCTCTCCGCGTACGGATCGGGCTGTGCGGTTCGATTCGGTCGCTCACCGCGGGCGTCGAGCCCTTCTACCCGCTGTGCGAGGCAGCACAGCCCGGTGAACTGGCCCTCGACGAGCTCTCCCACCCCGCCGTGCGGCACCTGCGGCGACTGTCGGCCGATGCGGCGGTGTGGATTCCGGACCTCTTCTCCGCGGTGAAGGAGCAACGGGCGGGCGGAGTGATCAATCTGGCCCTTGCCTACCGTCATGAGTACGGCTGCTCCCTGCCGGAGGCCGTCGTACTGGCGACAAGGCGGATCAACGACACCATCCATGAGTTCGAGCGGCTCCACCGGGAGATCAAGCCGGAACTGAGCCCCGTCGGCATGGGCTACGTGGAAGGCATGGCCGACTGGATCCGTGGTTGCTACTACTGGTCGCGCGAGGTGCCACGCTACGCGGACACGGCCGCCCTACCGGTCGGCCCGTAAACGCCCGTACCGGTCGGCGCGTGAGGCCCGTACGCCCGTACTGGTCGGTCGATGACGCCGGACCCTGTGGGCCCACCTGCCGGGCTCCGAAAGGAGCCCGGCTCAGCCGCGTTACCCGGGGTGAGGACGGGCAAACCGGCGGCGTCGGCGATTCACTCTTTCCATAGGTGCTGACGTCTTAAAGCCTCTGCTGAGCCACCACGGAGGCGTACGCTCAACGCTGTCTTCCAGGAGCTGACGGCAGGAAGCGGCAGGGGCACATGGCGGGCGGACCACGGCAACCGATCACCGGGCATCCGACGTTGCTCGAGCGCCATCGGGAACTCCACGCGGTCGGCCGCGCGTTGTCGGACCTCCGCGCCGACGCCGACGGCGTCGGGCGAGCGCGACAGGGTGGACTGCTCGCCTTCACCGGTTCGGCCGGACTGGGCAAGACGACCCTGCTCACCCATGTGCGCGCCCGCGCCGCCGCACTAGGATGCACGGTGCTTTCGGCCAAGGGCGGCGAGAACGAGCAGGGCCTGGCGTTCCGCGTGGTGCGCCAGCTCGTGCAACCGGTCCTGGCGTCGATGGACGAGCCGGATCGCAGGGAGGCACTGGGGAGTTGGTACGACATCGTCGCCGCCGCGCTCGGGCTCGAGGCGGAGGGCACCGCCCGGGTGCCGGATCCGACGGGGGTGCGCGACGGCCTGGACTGGGTCATGACCCGCCTGACGGTGATGAGGGCACCCGTAGTCCTGCTCCTGGACGACATGCACTGGGCCGACGAGGAGTCGCTGAGCTGGCTGGCGTCCTTCGCGCCACGCGCCGCGGACCTTCCGCTGCTGATCGTCGTCGCCTACCGGCCCGACGAACTGCCGCCCGGGGCGGGCGCGTTCGGCTCGCTCGCCGAACGCCACGGAAACCGTCCCTACGCCTTGGCGCCGCTCACCGCCGACGGCGTGGCGCGGATCGTGCGCGACGAAGTGGGTGAGGGAGCCGAGGACGAGTTCTGCGGCGAATGCTGGGCGATCACCGGCGGAAGCCCCTTTGAGACGGTCGAGCTCGCCATCCGGCTCGGGGAACGGCAAGTCACGGGCACCCGGGACGAGTTGCCCGTGCTGCGGGACCTCGCTTCGGCGGTCAAGGGTCCCGGACTGATCGAGTGCCTGCAGCGGCTCGGCGCGCCCACCGTCCGCTTCGCCTGGGCCGCCGCCGTACTCGGCACGTCCATCTCACCGGAACTCGCGGCCACCATCGCGGTGGTCGGCAGGGAGCAGGCCGCAGAGGCTGCCGAGAAGTTGCGCGCCGTCCGGATCCTGGCCGCGGGCCAAGGGCCCGGCGGCGACCTCGAGTTCGTTCATCCCCTCATCGCCACAGCCGTCTACCGGGCCATTCCCTCGGCTCTGCGGGTCGGGCTGCACAACGCGGCCGCGGAGGCGGTCCGCGCGGCGGGACTCGGGGCCACCGCGGCCGCCCGACACCTGCTGGAGGTTCCCTGCGAGGGCAACGCCGAGGCCGTCGCATGCCTGCGGGAGGCCGCCCATGAGTACCTTCGGGCCGGGGCTCCGGAGGCCGCTCGGCGGGTGCTGACCCGGGCGCTGCGGGAGCCACCCGCTCAGGACGAGCGCACCGCACTGCTCCACGAACTCGCGGGCTCGACCTTTCTGATCGAGCCCACGGCGACCGTCGGCTACCTGCGTGCGGCGCTGGCGGAACCCGTGACCGATCATGAGCTGCGCGCCCGCATCGTCTACCGGCTGACCCAGGCGCTGGCCCACACCGACCGAGTGGCGGAGGCCGCCGCGGTGGCCGAGAACGAGGCGCGAGGGGCCATCAACGCCCGTACGCGACTGCGCCTGCAGGCCGACCACTTCCAGTGGAGCTCCTGCCGCACCGACGAGCCCGACTCACCGGCCCGATCGCGCAGGCTGGCACGGCTGGCCGAGCGACTGACCGGCCGCGGTCTTGAGGAGCGCTACATTCTCGGGCTGAGGGCCTGGGACGCCCTGCTGCGCGGCGAGTCGCGCAAGACCGTCCTGCACTACGCCGAGGAGGCCCTGCGCGGCGGGCTGAGCTGGACCGACGAGAACCGGGGCTTCGAGGTACCGGTCTCGGTCGCCCTGACCTTCATGTACTGCGACCAGCCACGCCGGGCCGAAGAGCTGTTCACCCGGGGCATCGCGGAGTGCGAGGCGAAGGGCTGGCGCGGCTCCCACCTGGCCTTGGGCCAGACCCTCTTCGGCTACATCCGCCTCCGCCGTGGCTGCCTGGCCGAGGCGGAGGAACTGGTGCGCGAGGGCCTGCGCATCGCCGACCGGGTGGAGGAGGCGGTGCCCGCCCAGTGGTTCGCCATCGGCATCCTCATCCAGACCCTGCTGGCCCGTGGCCGGACCGCGGCCGCACGCCGGCTCGCCGACTCCTACCGCTACGGCGAAATCGTCCCGAACGCCGTCGTCTACCCCGATCCCCGGACGGTGTACGCCGAACTGCTCCTGGCCGAGGGGCGACACGAGGAGGCGGAGCGCCTGCTGTCCGCCGTCGGGAAGTGGCTGGACTCGCGGGCCTGGCGCAATCCGGCGTGGTGCCGCTGGCGGCTGGACCTGGCGTGCGCCGTCGCCCCCACCGCACCCGATCGGGCGATCCGCCTGGCACAGGACGCCGTCAAGCGGGCACGGGACTTCGGCGCGGCCTCCGCGATCGGCCGGGCGCTGCACACCGAGGCGGAGGTGACCGGCGGACCGGCCGCGCTCGACCTGCACGCGGAAGCCGTCGGGCACCTGGAACGCTCACCGGCCTCGTACGACCTGGCGCGGGCCCTGGTCGGCCACGGCGCGGCGCTGTTCCGCAACGGCCGGCTCCAGGAGGCCGCCGACCGGCTCTACCGGGGGCTCGAAGGCGCCGTCCACTGCGGCGCGGAGGCCCTGGCGACCCAGGCCAGGGAAGAACTCTCCGCGGCGGGTCTGCGGCCGCTGCCCCTGCGCTACACGCAGACGGACACGCTCACCGCTCCTGAGCGCAGGGCAGCCGAGATGTCGGCACAGGGCCACCCGGAGGCGGTGGTCGCGAAGGAACTGCATCTGACGGAGCAGGGCGTGAGGCAACTGCTCTGCGCCGTCTACCGAAAGATCGGCACCGACGCCGCCGGCCTCGCCGGCGCCCTGGAGACCCTTCCCCGTCCACGCTCATGACGCACGGCGTCCAGGGGTGTCCCTTCCCAAGGTCCGACACCGTGTGTCCCGTGGCTACCTGCCCCGCCGACGACGTAGGTACGGCATAGGGGAGGTGGGTCGCCGGGCCGCACATCTCATCCCACGAGCACCTCGGCCCACCGGCTGGTCCCGCCGGAGTACACGTGTACGCCGCACCGGGCCGACAGCATGGTGACGATGTTGAGGCCCCGGCCGTGCTCGTCCGGGTCGGCCTCCGCATTCGACAGCCCGGCCGCAGTCGCGGGCCCCGTGTCGGTCACTTCGACGTGCACGGCCCTGCGCCCGTCCACCCGGCTCCGCGACAGCCGTAGCGTCGCCGGAGGCAGGGCATGCACGATCGCATTGGTGATCAGTTCCGAGACCACCAGAAGCACGTCCTGGGCGCCGTCCGGGCAAAGGTCCCAGCCGGTCAGCACCGCGTCCACGCGTCGGCGTACGGCAGGGACCGCCTTGGGGGCGTGCGGCAGCGGAAAGACGTACTCGACTTCCCCGCGAGGCGCGGCGTTGAGCTGCGCGAGTGTCATGTGCCCTCCTCCTCCAGACGGCTCTGCCGGCCGGAAGCCGGGCGATATCGCACGTTAGAGACGGAAAGGCGGCCGGTCAATGAACATCGGTCGGCATTACCGAACGCAAGTCCTGAAGCGAGGCGGATTCGGAACTAGGATCGCATCATGGCCGGCCCAGTCCAGTCGATAGAACGGGCGGCGGCGATCTTGCGTTTGCTCGCCGGCGGTCCCCGTCGGCTGGGCCTCGGCGAGGTGGCGTCGTCGCTGGGGCTGGCCAAGGGCACAGCCCACGGCATTCTGCGCACCCTGCAACACGTGGACTTCGTGGAGCAGGACCCGACCACCGGGAAGTACCAGCTCGGGGCGGCCCTGCTGCACCTCGGCACCAGCTACCTCGACGTCAATGAGCTGCGGTCGCGCTCCATCAACTGGGCTGACGCCCTGGCCGCCCGCAGCGGGGAGGCCGTCCGCCTGGGCACGCCCCTGGAAGGCAAGGTGCTCGTCGTCCACCACGTCTTCCGCCCGGACGACACGCTCCAGACCCTGGACGTGGGAGCGCTGCTGCCGCTGCACGCCTCCTCGCTCGGCAAGGTCCTGCTGGCCTTCGGGGCCGAACCCGTCGAGCCGTTGCTGGAGGCCGGACTGGAGAGCTACACCCGGCACACCGTGGTCCTCCCGGACGACCTCAACCGGGCGCTCGTCGAGATCCGGGAGCTCGGCTGGGGTGCCGAGGTGCAGGAAATGACCATGGGCGAGGCCGGAGTCGCCGCGCCGATCCGGGGACACGGCGGCCTGGTGGTGGGTGCGATCGGCGTATCCGGCCCGGTCGAGCGGATCTGCGACAGCAAAGGCCGGCCCCAACCGGCCCTGATCACCCTGCTCCGGGAGGCCGCACGGGCGATTTCCAGAGACCTGGGCGCGGCCCGCTGGTAGGTCCCAGCGCCTCCGCGACGTATCGGAAGGCAGACCTGATCATGGTTGAACGGTATGTGATGTCCATCGACCAGGGCACCACCTCCACGCGATGCATCCTGTTCGACCACCGCGGGCGACTGGTGTCCGTCGTCCAGCGGGAGCACCAGCAGCACTTTCCCCGCCCCGGCTGGGTCGAGCACGATGCGCTGGAGATCTGGCGTAATCTCCAGCGCATCGTGCCCGAGGCGGTGTCCAACGTCGGTATCGACTCCGGACAGATCGCCGCCATCGGGATCGCCAACCAGCGGGAGACGACGGTGCTCTGGGACCGGCAGACGGGCGTCCCGCTGGGCAGGGCGATCGTCTGGCAGGACACCCGCACCGGTCCGCTCGTCGAGGACCTGAGAAAACAACCCGGTGACGAGTTCTTCCTCGATCGCTGCTGTCTTCCCCCCTCGACCTACTTCTCCGCGCCCCGGATCCGTTGGCTGTTCGACCACGTCGACGGGCTGGAGCAGCGCGCCCAGGACGGCGAGGTGCTGTTCGGCACGATGGAGAGCTGGCTGGTCTGGAACCTCACCGGCGGACCGGACGGCGGCCTGCACATCACCGACGCCACCAACGCCAGCCGCACCATGCTCATCAACCTCCAGACGCTGACCTGGGACGAAGAGCTGATGGAGTTCTTCGGGGTGCCGCGCCCGATGCTGCCGGAGATCCGGCCCTCGGCCGAGGACTACGGCGAGGCCCGCTCGGTGCTCCCGGGCGTCCGCATCACGGCCGCCCTCGGCGACCAGCAGGCGGCCCTGTTCGGACAGACCTGCTTCTCGCCCGGCGAGGCGAAGTGCACCTACGGGACCGGCAGCTTTTTGGTGATGAACACCGGTACGGACATCGTGCGGTCCCGGCACGGGCTCCTCACCACCGTCGCGTACAAGATCGCGAACCAGCCCACGGTCTACGCGCTGGAAGGCCCGATCGCCGTCACCGGCTCACTGGTCCAGTGGTTCCGCGACCGTCTGGGCCTGATCAACAGCGCAGCCGAGATCGAGACCCTGGCGCGCACCGTCGAGGACAACGGCGGCTGCTACATCGTCCCCGCTTTCTCCGGTCTGTTCGCACCCCACTGGCGCAGCGACGCCCGCGGTGTGATCGTCGGCCTCACCTCGTACATCACCAAGGGCCACCTGGCCCGAGCCGTCCTGGAGGCCACGGGCTGGCAGACGCGGGAAGTCGTCGACGCCATCAACGCCGACTCCGCGCTCGCGCTGAAGCAGCTCAAGGTGGACGGGGGCATGACGTCCAACAACCTGCTCATGCAGTTCCTGGCCGACGTGCTGGACGTGCCCGTCGTGCGGCCGCTGGTCGCCGAGACGGTCTCGCTCGGCGCGGCCTACGCCGCCGGCCTCGCGGCCGGCTACTGGCCGGACCTGGAGGTCCTGCGCGGCAACTGGCACCGGGCCGCCCAGTGGCTGCCCGACATGGACCCCGAACGGAGGGAGTGGGAGTACGCATGCTGGCAGCGAGCCGTCGAGCGGTCCTTCGGCTGGCTCCAGCCACGGAAACGCCCGTGACGCTCCGACCCGCTTCGACCCGGACGTGGACCCCCGCACCTGCCCTACAGGGCGCACAGCTCCGCAGGGCCCGACGTGTCTTGTGTGGCTGTGCCGCCCCGGCACGGCGAACACCGTCGCGCTCTCAGGACGCGCCGCCCGGCCGCGTCGCGGCTGCTGCCAGGGCGGGCTGGAGGCGGCGGGCGGCGCCGAGGTAGTCGGCCGTCCAGATGATGCGCACGGCCGTGGCCTGCGCCTGTGCGTCGCACAAGTCGCGGCGGAGGGACTCGACCAGGCGTGCCTCGACCGCGGGGTTGCGCGGCAGCGGGTCCGGGACCGAGGTGTGCCGGTCCAGGCCGGCGGCCAGCTCCCGGTACCAGCCGGACACCCGGCCGGCGGAGCCCAGCAGTACGAGGCGGGCCGCGGCGTGATCCGTTCCGCTGTGCTGTTCGCCGTCGTGTCGCCACAGCCCCAGCACCGCGTCGGCGGCGAGGCGTAGTCCGACGACACCGGTGACCAGGGTGGTCATGTCGGCCAGCGGCACGGGCTTCGGGCCGTGTTCGGCGAGGTAGCTGCGGAAGGCGTCGTCCAGTCTTCGGGCGGCGGCCGCCGCCTGACGGCCGTCCTCCTCGGGGGCCTCGGCCGGTGCGGGGCCGGTGCCGCAGCGGCCGACGGCGTACTCCACCGCGCCGGCCAGATACCGGGCGCCGTCCGTGTACGCCTCGGCGAGGGCCTGGTCGACGGCGGCCGCGGCCCCGCGCGGCCAGAAGAACAGGCCCACCAGCACGCTCACCGCGCAGCCGATGGCGATGTCCTGGAGCCGCAGCAGCGCGATGTGCCAGTTGGGGTCGTGGCCGATGTTGAACAGGATGACGAGGGTGAGGGTGAAGGCCGCCTGGCCGGCGGCAAACGAGACGGCGGCGGGGGCGACGCCGGCGAACAGCACCGCGAGGGGCAGCAGGAACCACAGCAGGGTGCCGTGGGGGCCGACGAGCTCCAGCAGACCGGCCCCGAGGAGCGAGCCCGCGATCGTGCCGCCCAGGGCGCGCATCGCCTTCTGTCCGGTGCTGAGCGCGTTCGAGCGCAGCACCGAGAGGGTTCCCAGCAGCACCCAGAACGAATGCTGAATGCTCGTCAGGTCCACCAGGGCGACCGCGATGCCGAGTCCGACCGCTCCCCGGAGGCTGTTGTGCAGCCACACCGAGTTCGGTTGCAGATGGGCGACCGCCCGCTCGCGGGCCGCAGCCAGCGGTGTGGTCAGGGCGCCGGGTTCGTGGCCGAGCAGCCGCTCCCGCCAGCTGCGCCGTTCGGCGGCCGAGGACAGGTCCACGTCGCCGGCGATCCGGAGCGTCGCGAAGCCCAGCTCCTGGGCCCGGAACGAGAGGTCCAGCGTGCCGAGGAAGGCACGGACCTCCGACTCGGTGGTGGGTCTCGGCCGGTGCACGGGCAGTCGGGTGGTGGCGCTGTGCTCCATGCCGGCCATGGCCGTGCGCAGGTCCGCCGAGGCGGCGCGGAGCGCGTCGGGCGTGCCGCACGGAGCGTCGAGCTGCTCGGCCGCCCGGTCCAGGACAGCGGCGGCGGCCCGGCGGACGGTGTGGGCCTGGGGGTCGCAGGCCGGACGGCCGCCGTGCGGGGGTGCGCTGTCGGCCACGATGCCGCTCAGCCAGGTGAGTTCGTCGACCAGGCGGACCAGGGCGCGGGAGCCGGCGGACAGACCGGTGGGCCGGTAGGGGGTGGCGTCGAAGGCACTGCGCAGGTCGGCCGCCGCGGCGACGGCCTGGTCGGCGGTGGCCCGGCACCGCCGGGCGCTCGGCGCGTCCGGGCCGCCGGCCAGCCGGGACGCGTCGGCACGCAGTTGCGCCGCCGCCGCGCGGCAGACCCGGGCGGCGGGTGCGCTGAGCGGGTCCGCGGTGGGCCGGGGCCACAGCAGGGAGATCGCGAGCATGGCGGCGGCCGCCGCGAGGCCCGCTCCGGCGAGCCGGTCGGGCAACTGCGCCGGCGGTGCGGGGGAGGTCACCGGGAGGATGAAGGCCAGCAGCAGCGCGGTCGCCGCTCCCGCGAGGACGGAGCTGACGACGCCGATGAAGAGCACCAGGAAGCCGACCACGATCGTGGCGGTGACCGCGAGCCAGGTCTCGCGAGCCACGAGCGTGCCGAGGCAGATGAGCACCGCCCAGGCCACTGCGAGGCCCAGGTGCGCCCGCAGCCGCTGCACCATCGGGCCGGTGAACTCCACCAGCAGCAGCATCGAGAACGAGCCGAACGCCGCGAACGTCGCCATCACGGGCGAGCCGACCACCTGCCCGCACAGCGCGAACAGAGCGGGCATCACCAGCGCGGTCCGCGCGGCCCGGCGGGTCGCGGCCAGGCCCGGATCGTGCGCACGCAGCCACGCCGCGGCCCGCCCGAGCCGGATGCGGCCAGGTGTCTGCATGCGCCCCCAACCTCCTGTCGGCGGGGCGCCCGCGGACCCCGTCGAGGTCGAGTATCCGCCGGGCACGAGGCCCGCGCGGTGTCCGGTTGCGCCGAGCAGCGGCTGAGCGGCGGCCGGTCGGGTGATCATGCCGGGACGACGCGGGCATCCCCTGCCTTCGACGACGCGGGCATCCCCTGCCTTCAAGGATCCGGCCAGTTACGCCGGAACGCCCGGGTTCACGGACGGGGCCACGGGCGCCCCGCGAGGCGTTCGATGTCGGTGTTGAAGCGCTTCAGGTACGCCGCGAAGGCAGCGATGTCCGCGTCCGACCAGTGAGCCATGACCTGGTCCAGGGCGTCGACGATGCCCTCGCGTTCCTCGTCGAGCAGGCCCTCGCCCTTCTCGGTGATGCGGAACTTGCGGGCCATCCCGCCGTCGGGGTCGGGGATGCGCTCGACCAGACCGGCGCGCATCGCCGCGGCGGTCTGGCGGTTGAGGGTGGAGGCGTCGAGCCCGAAGGCGTCGCTCAGCTCGCCGATCGACATCGGTCCCTGGACGCGGATGCGGCTCAGGAGGATGTAGGCGCTGCGTTCCAGCACGCCGTCCTTGCGGCGACCGCCTCTCTGGGCCAGGAACATGTGGCGGTTGAGCAGCATCTGCTCGTACTCGACCTCGTGCGTCGGCTTCACCATGCGCCCGAGCCTCCTCCCTCGCGCCGCCGCACATCACGTTCCGGAGGGCGGCCCCGACCATCCTCCCATACGGCTGTGCATGAGCCACATCATGTGCGCGATACATACGACATGTACGATGCACATCTCCTTCATACCGAGCTCTTCCCGAAAGACATCCGAGGAGTCCCGACATGGGCGCCCCCCAGCCATCGGCCCGCGCAGGCGGCGTGGTCGCAACCCTGGCACTCGCCGGCATCACGGCCGCGATCATGCAGACCCTGGTCACTCCGCTCATCGCGGAGCTGCCGCAGATCCTGCACACCTCGTCCTCCAACGCGGCCTGGGTGATCACCGTCACCCTCCTGGTGGCGGCCGTCTGCGTGCCGGTCTTCGGCCGTCTCGGCGACCTGGTGGGCAAGCGCCGCATGCTCCTCGTCTGCTCCGTGCCCCTGGTGGCCGGCTCGGTGGTGTGCGCGCTCTCGTCCTCCGCCCTCTCCATGATCGTCGGACGTGGACTGCAGGGCATGGGCATGGGCATGGTGCCGCTCGGCATCGCCCTCCTGCGTGACGTGGTCCCGATGGAGAAGCTCAGCTCCTCCATCGCCCTGGTCAGCGCCTCCATGGGCATCGGCGGCGGCCTCGGCCTGCCGGTCGCCGCGGCGGTCGCCCAGTACGCGAACTGGCGCGCGCTCTTCTGGGGCTCGGCCGGCCTGGCCGTCGTCGTCGCGGTTCTGATCTGGTTCCTGATCCCGGACGTACCGGCCGGCGCCAAGGGGCAGCGCTTCGACGCGCCCGGCGCGATCGGTCTCGGCGCCGGCCTGGTCTGTCTGCTGCTGGCCGTCTCCAAGGGCGCCGACTGGGGCTGGGGTTCGGCGACCACGCTCGGCCTGTTCGCCGCCGCCGTCGTGGTGCTTGCGGCCTGGGGCCTGTGGGAGACGCGTACCGGTGACCCGCTGATCGACCTGCGCACCACGGCCCGCCCGCGGGTGCTGCTGACCAACGCGGCCTCCGTGTTCGTCGGCTTCGCGATGTACGCGAGCATGCTGGTCGTGCCGCAGCTGCTGCAGTTCCCCAAGGCCACCGGCTACGGCCTGGGCCAGTCGATGCTCGCGGCCGGCCTGTGGATGGCACCCGGCGGCATCATGATGATGATCGTCTCTCCGCTCGGCGGAAAGCTCACCAATGCCCGCGGTCCGAAGTTCACCCTGGTCTGCGGCGCCCTGGTCATCGCCGCCGGCTACGGACTGTCCATGGCCCTGATGGGCTCCGCCGTGGGCCTGATGATGGTCTGCATCGTCATCAACAGTGGCGTGGGCCTCGCCTACGGCTCGATGCCCGCCCTGATCATGAGCTCGGTCCCGCTCTCCGAGACCGCCGCCGCCAACGGCTTCAACACGCTCATGCGCTCGCTCGGCACCTCGATCGGCTCCGCAGTCATCGGAGTGATCCTCGCCCAGCTGACCACCACCATGGGCGGCTACACCTTCGCCTCCGAGGACGGCTTCCGCACCGCTCTGCTGATCGGCGGCGGCCTCGCCTTGGTCTCCGCGGCCATCGCCGCGGTCATCCCGGCCGGACGCACCGCCGCAGATGGCGACGAGGCCGACAAGTCCACCGCGCCGACAGGGGCCGCGGTCGAGGCCTGACGGCTTCGGCGGTGCCGGTGCGCGAGTACCGGCACCGCCGTATGCGGCGACTTCCCCCGGCGCGGACCCGGACGGGCGGCGGCGAGCCGCAGGACGACGAGGCGCAGGCCGCGCCCGGGCAGCCCCCGCATGCCGTCGGAGACCGTGGCACCGACGGTGGCGTTCCTGGGCCCCACGTGGCCGACCACACGGTCAGCCGGTCGTGGTGAACCCGTCCCTGACGTGGTCGAAGACGGGGCGGTAGGTGTCCCACCGCGCGTCCGGGGCCGACAGATAGATGTCGTACTCCCGCCCGCCTTCCCTGCCGTAGCCGAGGTCGATGGCACGGAAGACGCGGACGCGTCCCTTGAAGGTGAACTCCCACACCGCGGCCGGCTCGCCCCGGAAGGCGGTCCGCTGCATCCGCAGCCGCCGGTACGTGGGGTAGTTGATCTTCGTGTTGGCCTCGATGTCCGCGAAGTGCGCCATCGGGTTCGCACCGGCCGGGTCCACCATGCCGATCGTGATGTCGACCAGACCGGACGGGTCGGTGTAGATGACCTGGTCACTCGCCTGCGCGCCGGCCTTCCAGCCGTCCGGCACGGGGAAGGAGACGCCGAGCTGCTTGGCGTCGACCACGTGGTAACCCTCGGGTACGGGCGAGGGCGCGTACGACGCACTGGGCGTGGCGCGGCTCTGGTGTGCGCCGGACCGCTCCTCGCCGTGGTGCGAGGTCGTGTAGAGGGCGACAGCCGTGGCTGCCGAGGCCATGACGACCGCGATCGAGACGAGGGCGAAGCGCCTGCGGCCCCGGCCGCGCCCCCGCTCGTCCGCCCTCCCGGGCGGCGGTATCTGCTCCGTTCGCGCAGCCGGATCGGTCTCGTAGACCCGCTCGGTGTGCCGGGGCCGGCTCTTGTCGCCCACGGTGCCGGACGAGTTGTGAGCGGGAGCCGGAGACGGCGACAACACCGCCGTCGGCGCGTTCGAGCACGCGGCCCTGAGGGCCCGTTCCGTCTGCTCCGCCGACGGGCGGTCCTCCGGGTTCTTGGACAGCAGGGTCTCGATGAGCGGTTCCAGCGGTCCGGCCTGCTTCATCGGCTCCAGCGGGTCCACGGCGATGGCGTACGCGGTCTCCATCGCGGTGCCACGGTGGAACGGCGGCCGTCCCTCCACGGCCTGGTACAGCGTGGCGCCCAGCGACCAGAGATCCGACGCCGGGCCCGGCTGCTGTCCGCGTATCCGCTCCGGCGCCATGTAGTGGATGGAGCCGACCATCTCCCCGGTCTGGGTCAGCGTCGACGTGCCGGCCGTGAGCGCGATGCCGAAGTCGGTGAGGACTACCCTGCCCTCGGCGCCGAGCAGGACGTTGCCGGGCTTGATGTCGCGGTGCAGGACGCCGGCGGCGTGTGCGGCCCGCAGGGCGGCGATCATACCGAGGCCGATGCGGGCAACTTCCTCGGGCGGAAGGGCCTCGCCGTCCTTGAGGAACGCGCTGAGCGTCGCCGCCGGGACGTACTCCATGGCGATGCAGGGCCGTCCGTCGTCGTCCACGACGTCATGGACGACGACCACGTTGGGATGCGTGATCCGGGCGGCGCTGCGCGCCTCGCGGCGCGTGCGCTCGTAGAGCCTGGCGAGTTCATCGTCGGTCAGATGCGACTGCGCGTGCAGCCGCTTGAGTGCGACCTGGCGGGCGAGCACCTCGTCATGGGCCCGCCACACCGTGCCCATGCCACCGCGGCCGATCTCCTCCGCCAGCCGGTAGCGCCCGGCGATGAGCCGCCCCTCGTCCGACACAGCCTTGCCCCTCCGCCAGCTCTGTCCCCTCGATGTGTCCCGTCACCATAACCGCCCTCGGCGGTCCACTCGGAGGTCGGGTCGCGACCTGCGGGACACCCGCCCGGCCGACCTCCGCACGTCCGGCAGGCGGGCCTGTGACGAAAGCTCAGCGCGCCGAGCCCGCCGTCCACTGGCTCCACGCCATGTTCCAGCCATTGAGGCCGTTGTCGGGGGCGATGGTCTTGTCGTCCGAGTTCTTCACCACGACCACGTCACCGATGAGCGAGTGGTCGTAGAACCAGGCGGCGTCCTGGCCGGAGTCGTTGCCGCCCTTGACGTCGTTGAGCCCCACACAGCCGTGGCTGATGTTGGAATGCCCGAACACCGAGTCCGGTCCCCAGTAGTTGCCGTGGACGAATGTGCCCGACGTGGACAGCCGCATGGCGTGCGGGACGTCGGGGATGTCGTACTCGCCCGCGTATCCCACGGTGGCCCCGTTCATCCGGGTGGAGATCAGCTTCTCCGAAATGACCATCTGGCCGTTCCACGTGGTCGAGCTCGGCGCGCCCGCGGTGATGGGAACGGTCCTCACCGTCCTGCCGTCGCGGACGACCTTCATCGTGTGCGCGGACGCGTCCACGGTGGATACCTGACGGCGGCCGATGGTGAACCGGATGGTCTTGCTCTGCTCGCCGTAGGCGCCTTCGGCTCCCTTGACGCCGTCCAGGCGGATCCGGACGGTCACGGTCGAGTGTGCCTTCCAGTAGTCCTGCGGGCGGAAGTCGAGGCGCTGGGCACCGAACCAGTGGCCCACGACGGGCTGTCCGCTGCTGGAGGTGATGTCGATGGCGGACTCGACGGCCTTCTTGTCGCTGATGGGCCTGTTGAAGGTGAACGAGACGGGCATGCCCACGCCGACCGTGGAGCCGTTCTCCGGGGTGTAGGTGGCGGCGAAACCGTCGTTCTTGGCGAGGGTCGTGAACGTGATCTTCTTGGTCGCCTTGCGGTCGCCGTCGTCGTCGGCGGCCGCCGCGGTCAGCCGATAGGTCGTGCCGTGTTCGAGTGCCGCATCAGGGGTCCAGGTTCTCTTGTCGGAGGACAGCCCGCCGCGCACGGCGCGGCCGTCCGCGGTGGTCAGGGACACCTCGGTGATCCTGCCGCCTGCGACCGTCACGCGGCCGCCCCGGGTGACGGAGACGTGGTCCTGGCCATCGGCGGCGGTCACCTGTATGCGTGGGCCCGACGTGGCCCTGGCCGCGGCCTGGGGCGTCTTCGCCTGGTTCTTCGCCGGGTTCTTCGCGTCCCCTGGCCCGGCACTGCAGCCGGCCAGAAGGAGTGCCGGGACGAACAGGGCGGCGAGGGCCGGTGCGGGGCGGGTGCGAGGCATGGGGTTCTCCGTCGTGCGTGTGAGTGGCGCGTCCCACTCAGGTCGTGGGATCGGCGGCCCCGGGCAGCGCGCGGTCGTTGCCGTGGGGCGCGGTCGCGCCGCGCGGACGGGGGCATGCGCCAGCCTGGTGCGCGGATATCAGGAAGTTGTGAGGCCGAGGGAAGAACCGAAGCCGCCGGCACGACAACGCGGAAGAGTGCGCTGATGGAGCAGGCAGTGTGCGCTGCCGGGACATCCGCCTGCGTGGACGGGCCCTAAGGTCCTTCCTCGACGGGCTGAGCGCCGAGTGGCCGAGCGGCTTTCGTCCACCGACACTGAGTGCTGAACCCCCGCATGCGACGGCGTTGCCCCAGGAGATGGCGCTGTGAATTCCTTCTCACCCGGTTTCCGCGGGCGCTCCCGTTCCCTTGCGGACCGACTGCCTCCAGGGCAGTACCCGACCGAGTCTTTTCCCGTGCTGTCCGCCGGGCCCACGCCGCGGGTCCCCACCGAGACCTGGGCCTTCACGGTGACCACGGAACTCGGTGACACGCACAGCTGGACCTGGGAACAGATGATGGCCCTGCCGCAGCAGGAGACAGTCCAGGACATTCACTGTGTGACGCGCTGGTCGAAGTTCGACACGCACTGGCGCGGGGTGCCCCTCGACGCCTTCCTGGAGGACGTCGAGACGGCCGCGGATTACGTCGTCGTCAGCAGCTACGGCGGTTACACCACCAATCTCCCGCTGGAGGACCTGCTCGACGGCAAGGCCTGGATCGCCCACACCTATGACGGCTATCCGCTCTCGCCCGAGCACGGCGGACCCGCTCGGCTGCTCGTGCCGCACCTCTACTTCTGGAAGTCGGCCAAGTGGGTGCGCGGACTGCGGCTCACCTTGGAGGACGACCCGGGCTTCTGGGAGTCGGTCGGGTATCACAACTACGGTGACCCGTGGCGCGAGCAGCGCAACTGGGGCGACTGACCGTGGCCATCGCCTGGCGCCGAGCACGGCTCGTAGAGCGCCGCCCCCAGACCGCCACCGCCCGTTCCCTGGTCCTGACCGTGCCCGGCTGGCCCGGCCACCTGCCCGGCCAGCACGTCGACGTACGGCTCACCGCCGACGACGGCTACCAGGCCGTGCGCAGTTACTCTCTGGCCGCGCCCGCCGACGCCGACCGTATCGAGCTGGGCGTGCAGACCGTTCCCGACGGGGAGGTCTCGCCGTATCTGGCCGACGACCTGCCGCTGGGCGCGGACGTGGAAGTACGCGGCCCGCTCGGCAACTGGTTCGTCTGGCGCACCGAGCAGACCGAGCCGGTGCTCCTGGTCGCGGGCGGCTCCGGCGTCGTCCCCCTGGCGGCCATGGTCCGCGCCCACCGCCGGGCACAGTCGCGCAGCCCCTTCCACCTGCTGTACTCCGTACGCACCCCCGACGAGATCTGGTACCGCGACCACCTGGCCGACGGGGATCCCCGTCTCGACGTCCGCATCGTGTACACGCGGCAGGCTCCACCGGGCAGTACGCGCGCTCCGGGCCGTATCGCACCGGCCGACCTGGAAGAGCCGACGGCCCGGCTCGAACCGACGAGCCCCGTCTATGTCTGCGGGCCCACCGGATTCGTCGAGGCCGTCGGCAACCTGCTGACCGACATGGGGCGAGACCCCGCCACCATCCGTACCGAACGCTTCGGGTGACAGACCCTCAACCGCACCGAGCGCTTCGGACGGCATCCGATCCTCAGCGCACCGAGCGGTTCGGACGACCATCGATCCTCACCGCACGGGAGGTCCTCATGGCAGACGCAACCGGCCACCTCGACGGCAACTGCCTCGCCGGCCCGCTCTCGGAGATCCTCTCCGTGGAGCCCACCACGGCCTGGTGGCGCTGTCCCGAGTGCGCGCGGTCGGGCCCGCTCGCCGGGCTGCACGTCTACGGACCCGAACCGGGCCTGACCGCACGGTGCCCCGGCTGCGCGTACATCGCCCTGCGGCTGGTCAGGGAAGGGGAGCACATCTGGCTCACCGTGGGCGGCGGCACCGGCGCGTTCCGCTTCCGTACCGCGTAACAGCGGAGCGACCCCTCCTGGCGGAGCGACCCTCCTGCCCCGAATCCTCACTCCGTGAGCAGCCGCTCCCGCTGGTGTGCGGCAGCGGCAGCGGGAGCGGCGTCGGCGGCCTGTGCGCTCAGGAGCGCACCAGGGGAGTGTCGACCAGGTGCTCGGCCAGGAACCAGGCCTGCAGCTCACCGGTGCGGATCACCTGGGAGACCAGCAGGTCGTTGGTGCCGTCGTCGCCCAGCTCGGCGGTCCGGGCAGCCGCGTCATGGGCCTCCACCAGGATCGTCTCGTGGGCCGCCAGCAACCGCGACAGCATGGCCGGGACTTCCTCCACCCCGTCCGGGGGCCGCGGGATCGAGGTGATCTCCGCGACGTGCCGGGGGTCGCCCACCGCGACACCCCCCAGGGTCTGGACCCGCTCCGCGATCGTGTCGACGATTTCCAGCTGTTCTCCCGCGTGCTTGTCCAGGAGCAGGTGCAGCTGGTAGAAGGTCGCGCCGCGCATGTTCCAGTGGTGCTTCTTGTAGAGCCCGTAGAGGATCTGCGTGTCCGCCAGGACCCTGTTGAGGCGCTGGCAGGAGTACATGCGCGCTTCATAGGAGAGGCCGAGGGGGAACTGCTTGACGGTTCCGAACTCCTGGATCACCTCGCCCTTCTGATGCAGCCACGGCTGGCTGCTCGCGGGCTTGGAGCTGGTGGTCATCACATGCCTCCTGCGATGCTGTGCTGTTGGTACACCAGTGACGCTAGGCGCGGATGCCGGGGGCGCGTTGTCCAAGAGCGCATGCGGTGGAGCCCGTGAGCGCACCGTGCCCCGCCGCCGGTCCCAGCCGTTCACTCTCGGACCGAGGGCCGTGCGCTCACCGACACGGGTCGCCGTCCGCTCGCCCTGGCCCCGGTGCCCGGCGGCTCGTCGCGGCCGCATGGACACCGGGCCGCCCCGCACGGAGACCGGGCCGCCCCGCACGGACACCGGGGCGCCGGACGCATCCGCGCCGGAACCACCGGCGGCCGGAACGACCAGGCGGCGGCCTACCGCCTGACGGCAAAGGGCGGACGGCCGGCTGACCCGAGGGACCGGACGCCTCACGGGCCCCCGAGGCGAAACGGGGGCATATCCGGCCGTCGGCGTCATGCCCACGGACGGACAGATGCGGGCCGCGGAGAGCCTGTGGGCGGTCGGCAACATCACCGGGCGCGGCGTCGTCACCCGCGTGTCGATGTACCGGGCCCGGATCGCCGTACGCGACATCCTGGGCAGGCCCGGCCTTCACGCTGCCTGACCCATGGCGGTGTCCCCGGGCGCACACAAAGGAACCGCGCGGGCGCCCTCAGGACGCCCGCGCGGTTCCTTTCGCGACGAGATCAGCTCGTGGCGCGCACCGCGTCACGGATCAGGTCGGCGACCACCTTCGGCTGGGAGACGGCGACGGCGTGCGACGCGCCCTCGATCTCGACGATGGTCGCGCCGGCCCGCTTCGCGGCGAAGCGCTGCACCTCCGGGTTGATGGCGTGGTCCGCGCCGGCCACGAGCGCCCAGGACGGCTTGGTCTTCCACGCGGCCGCCGTGGCGGTCTCCGTGAACGCCGAGGCGGCGAGCGGACGCTGCGCCACCGCCAGGACCTTCGTGACCACAGCGGGCACATCGGCGGCGAACACCGACGGGAAGGCATCCTTGGTGATGGTGACCTCGACGGCGGGGTCACTGTCCGCGACGGGGTAGGTCCACTGCTTCAGATTGCTGGCCAGCGGAGAGTCGGGGAAGCGGCCCTGCAGTTCACCGAGGCTCTCGCCCTCTTCGAGGACGTAGGCCGCCACATAGACCAGTCCCACGACGTTCTCCGTCACGCCGGCCTCGGTGATGAGCGCCCCACCGTACGAGTGGCCCACGAGCACGACGGGCCCGTCGATCTGGGAGGCCACGGACGCGATGTAGGCGGCGTCGGACGCGAGGCCACGCAGCGGGTTCGGCGGCGCCAGGACGGGGATGCCGCTGCTCTGCAGTTCGGCGATGACCCCGGACCAGCTGGCCGCGTCGGCGAACGCGCCGTGCACGAGGACAACGGTGGGGGCGGGCGTGGTCATGTGTGGGTTCTCTCCTTGGGCTCAGACGGTCTCAAGCGGGCTGAGGCGGTCTCAGCCGGCGTGGAGGGCGGTGCGCAGGGTGCCGACGGCGAGGGTGATGGCGGCTTCGGCGGCGTGGGTCTCGCGCAGGGCGTTGAGCATCACGAAGTCGTGGATGATGCCCTGGAAGCGGACTGCGGTGACGGGGACGCCGGCTTCGCGGAGCTTGTTGGCGTATGCCTCGCCCTCGTCGCGCAGGACGTCGGCCTCGCCGGTGATGACCAGGGCCGGGGGCAGGCCGGTGAGCTGCTCGGTGGTGGCGCGCAGCGGGGAGGCGGTGATCTGGGCGCGCTCGGCCTCGTCGGTCGTGTACTGGTTCCAGAACCACTGCATGCCGTCGCGGCGCAGGAAGTAGCCGGTGGCGAACTGGTGGTAGGAGCCGGTGTCGAAGTTCGCGTCGGTGACCGGGTAGAACAGGACCTGCTGGAGGAGCGGGATGCCGCCGCGTTCCTTGGCCATCAGGGTCAGCGCGGCGGTCATGTTGCCGCCGACGGAGTCGCCGGCGACGGCCAGCCGGGAGCCGTCCAGGTTCTTGGACGCGCCCTGTTCGACGACCCACTGGGCGACGGTGTAGTTCTGCTCGATGGCGACCGGGTAGCGGGCCTCGGGGGAGAGGTCGTACTCGGGGAAGACGACGGCGGCCTGGGCGCCGACGGCGAGTTCGCGCACGAGGCGGTCGTGGGTGTGGGCGTTGCCGAAGACCCAGCCCGCGCCGTGGATGTAGAGGATGACGGGCAGGGTGCCCTGGGCGCCGGCGGGCTTGACGATGCGTGCCCGGACGCTGCCGGTCGGACCGCCCGAGACGGTGATCCATTCCTCGTCGACGGCGGGCTTGTCGATCTCGCCGGACTGCACCTCGTCGACGGCCTTGCGGCCCTCGGCCGGGGGCAGGTCGAACAGGTAGGGCGGGTTGGCGGTGGCTTCGGCGAAGGCGGCTGCCGCCGGTTCCAGTACCGGCTTCACCGGCTCTGCAGCGTCGTGCATGGGGGTCTCCTGAGCTTTCGTGCGGTGCGCCGGGGCCGTCCCCGGAGCGGACGCTCATCACGCTAGAGCTGCGGTACGGACACGAATGGTCCGTAAGCGCACGAGCCTTGACCCGGCAGCGCACTGAACGCGTCAGTGGCAGCAGGGCCGCGCTTCCCGGCCGGCGGTGTTCCGCCCCTCGCTGGGGGACATGCCGTAGGCGGCGCGGAAGACCCGGCTGAAGTGCGTGGCACTGAGAAAATCCCAGCGGCTCGCCATGGCCGCGATGGTCCGGTTGGCGCGTGCCGACATGGCGGTGTGTCACCGATCGCTCACCGTCCTCGAGCGGGCCCGGTGCCGCGGCCCGCCATGGGCGGGGACACGGCCGGGACAGGGCGCTGACGGGGCAGAGCCGGTGCACGGACGGTCAAGGGGGCGCGACGAGCCGCCCTAGCCTGGTCGCCGACCGTACCCGAATGGCATACGCGACGTTCGCCGAAACCCGCGTCTGCACGTCCGCCCCCATGGAACGCCATGAGCACTGCTCCCTCATCGACACGGCCGGCCCGGCCGGATTCGGCCTGGGCCCCGCTTGTCGTACCCGTCTTCCGGGCGCTGTGGATCGCCCAGTTGGTCTCCAACGTCGGCAGTTGGATGCAGACGGTGGGCGCCCAGTGGCTGCTCATCGAGAACGACGCGGCTCTGGTCACTCTGGTGCAGACGGCCTCCAGCCTGCCCATCGTGCTGCTGGCCCTGCCCTCGGGCGTGGTCGCCGACCGCTATGACCGCCGCAGGGTGCTCGTGGCCGCCCAGTGCGCGATGCTGGCGGTCTCGGGCGTGCTGACCGGGCTGGCGTTCGCGGATGTGCTCACTCCGGTGCTCCTGCTCGTTCTCACCTTCCTCCTCGGATGCGGCACCGCCCTGATGGGCCCGGCCTGGCAGGCGATCCAGCCCGAACTCGTGGAACGGAGCAGCCTCAAACAGGCGGCGGCGCTCGGCGCCGTCAACATGAATCTCGCCCGGGCACTGGGACCGGCACTCGGCGGAGCGGTGGTGGCCATAGCCGGTGCGCCCTGGGTGTTCGCCTTCAACGCCGTCTCCTACCTCGGGATCACAGCCGTCCTTATCCTGTGGCGGCGGCCCGAACCGGCCCGACCCGTGGGCGGCGGCGAGAAGCTGCTGCCCGCGCTGTACGCCGGGCGTCGCTATGTCTGGCACGCCCCGGGCGTCCGCCGGATCCTCCTGCGTACGCTCCTGTTCGTTCCGGGCGGTGCGGCCCTGTGGTCGCTGCTGCCGCTCGTCGCCAGCCGTTCCCTGCACCTGGGATCGGGAGGCTACGGGCTGCTGCTGGGCGCGGTCGGTGCCGGAGCCGTGGCGGGCGCGTTCGTACTGCCCCGGATCAGCCGGGCCCTCGGTGCCAATGGCACCCTGGGCGCCGGTGCCCTCGTCTTCGCCTCCGTTCTCGCGGTACTGGCCACCGTGCGCGTCCCATGGGTCGCGGCCATCGCGCTGCTGCCCGCCGGCCTGGCGTGGATCGGCGTCCTGTCCACCCTCAACGCGGCCATGCAGACACGGCTCCCCGGCTGGGTCAGGGCCCGTGGTCTCGCCGCCTACCTCCTGGTCTTCCAGGGCGGACAGGCGCTGGCCGCGCCGTTGTGGGGCGCCCTCGCCGACTGGCTGGGACTCGCCTTCGCGTTGCTCGCCGGAAGCGCGCTCCTGCTGGGCAGCGCGTTGAGCCTGCGTCGTAGTCCGCTGCACGGCACGGACGGCATCGATCCGTCGCTGTCCGACCACTGGCCCACGCCACCCCTGCTGTTCGAGCCCGCGCCGGCCGACGGCCCGGTTCTGGTCTCCGTCTCCTACCGCGTGGCGCCCGGCAACGCGGCGGCCTTCGCCGACTACATGCGTCACGTCGCCCGTTCCCGGCGGCGCACGGGGGCTCTCGTCTGGGGCCTGTATCAGGACGGCCGAGAACCGGGGCATTTCATCGAGAACTACCTGGTCGCCTCCTGGTCGGAACACCTGGCCCAGCATCACAGCCGGCTCACGGTCACGGACCGCCGCCACGAGGAGCGGGCGCGCGGGCTCCTCGCGCCCGGCACCCGGCCGGAGGTGACCCACGCGTTCGACACCTCGTCGGGCCCCGTCGTCCCGGAAGACGGCCTGTCACCCCCTCGGTGACCGGCCGTCAGCCCTGAGTGTCAACGGTGCCCCTCCGTTTCTCCTACGGCTGGTGATCGCCGCCCCGGGCGGGGCGGTGGCCGACGCGACGGATCACTGCTGGACGGCGTCTGCCCGCACCGGATGCTTGCTCATGATCGAGACGCGGTTGAACGCGTTGATGGTGATCGCGACCCAGATCACCGCGGAGATCTGGTCCTCGGTCAGTACCTGACGGGCGGTGTCGTAGGCCGATTCCTGCGCGCCGGCGTCGGACGGATCGGTGGCCGCCTCAGCCAGGGCGAGCGCAGCGCGTTCCAGGGGCGTGAACAGTTCGGTGTCCCGCCATGCCGCCAGCACTCCCAGCCGCTGCGTCGTCTCGCCCGCGCGCAGGGCGGCCCTGGTGTGCAGGCTGAGGCAGTAGGCGCAGCCGTTGAGCTGCGACACACGGAGATTGATCAGTTCTACGATGCCCCGGTCGAGCCCCGCGTCGGCGGCGACCGCGCGAACCGCTTCGGACGTCTGCACCAGTGCGTGGTAGGCCTTCGGGCTCTGCTTGTCGATGAAGATCCGCTGGACTGCGGGCCCTGTCGTGTGGATGCTCAACGGGAGACTCCTCCGGGCCGTGTCCGGCTCCGCTGTGACGTCGTGCGCTTGGTCGGTTCTCGGATTATGATCCAGGCGTATTTGTTGAATGTAAAACATCATGCTGTGAGAGGTGGCGCACGGTGAGCAATCTTGAAGCGGAGGTCGACGTACTCTCCCCTCGGGATGTCCCGCTGGGCGGCCCGCGGGCGATGACCGTGCGGCGTACGCTTCCGCAGCGCGCCCGGACGTTGATCGGTGCCTGGTGTTTCGTCGATCACTACGGCCCTGACGACGTCGCATCGACGGGCGGCATGGATGTCGCCCCGCACCCGCACACCGGGTTGCAGACGGTGAGCTGGCTGTTCAGCGGGGAGATCGAGCACCGTGACAGCCTGGGCAGCCACGCCTTCGTACGGCCCGGCGAGCTGAACCTCATGACGGGCGGGTACGGCATCAGCCACTCGGAGGTCTCGACCGCGCGGACCACGGTCCTGCACGGCGTCCAGCTGTGGGTGGCGCTGCCCGAGGAACACCGGCACACGGGACGGGACTTCCAGCACTACGCGCCCGAACCCGTACGGCTCGACGGGGCCGAGATCAGGGTCTTCCTGGGCTCCCTCGCCGGACATGACTCCCCGGTACGGACGTTCACGCCGCTGCTGGGCGCCGAAGTGCTCCTGGAACCGGGAGCAACGGTCACGCTCGCCGTGGACCCCGGCTTCGAGCACGGACTCCTCGTCGACCACGGCACCGTCCGCATGGGCGACACGTCGCTGCGCCCCGCGGAGTTGGGCTATGCGCCCACCGGCGGCGACACGCTGACCTTGGTGAACGAGTCGGACGACATGGCCCGCACGGTCCTGCTCGGCGGAACCCCGTTCGAGGAGCAGATCGTCATGTGGTGGAACTTCATCGGCCGCAGCCACGAGGACATCATCCAAGCCCGGAACGACTGGCAGGAGGCCTCCGATCGCTTCGGATCGGTCTCGGGATACGACGGGGACCGTCTTCCCGCCCCGGCGCTGCCGAACGCCCGGATCGCACCCCGCGACAACCCACCGCGTCGCTGACACGCACCGACCGAGAGGAACCCGATGCACCCCTCCCCCACCGATCCCGTCGTCGAGCGGGTGGACGCCAAGCACCGTTACGAGATCCTGGTCGACGGCAAGCGTGCCGGTCTGACCGCCTACCGGGACCACGGAGCACAGCGAGTCTTCTACCACACGGAGGTCGACGACGCCTTCGCCGGACAGGGCCTGGCCTCCCAGCTGGTCCAGCAGGCGCTCACCGACGTGCGGGACGCCGGGAAGCGGATCGTCCCGGTCTGCCCCTACGTGGCCAAGTTCCTGAAGCGGCATGACGAGTTCGGCGACATCACCGACCCGGTGACCCCCGAGATCCTGCAGTGGCTGAACACGGAGTTGGGCTGACGGCCTTGGCACGGCGGAGAAGAGCCCCCTCTCTCCCGGCGTCACCGCGGCTGTGCGGTGGCGCTACGCTCGCCTGTCGGTGCGCCAGGTGCGCAGCAGTTCCTCGGCCTCGGCCGCCTTGGCGATGTTGCCCGAGACCTTGAAGAGTTCGCGGGCTTCAGCCAGCACCGTACGGGCCTGTGCGAACTCGTGCTGGTGGTGAAGAGCTTGGGCGAGTCCGTGGAGAATCAGCCCCCTGAGGTTGGGGATGAGCACCCTCGAAAAGGCCGGCGGCACTCACCGCCACCGCCTTCTCGGGCAACAGCGACAGCAGCGGACTGGTGGCGACGTATGTGACGCGCCTGGCCCAGAGCATGGGGACGTTCGACGTGTCTGTCGGACGCAGGCTCGGCGTCGTCGCGGCGGACCTGATCGCCATGCTCGTCCAGGAGCGGTCCGGAAAGCTGAACCCGCAGGCCCCGGAATCGGCTCACGCCATGCTGGCACTGACCAAGGAATACATATCCGGAATCTGGCCAATCCCAGCCTGTCACCGCAGGTGATCGCGGACGCGCACAACATGTCCGTCCGGTATCTCCACAAGCTCTTCGAGCAAGAAGAGATCACCGTGAGCCGCTGGATCCTGCGGCAACGTTTGGAGAGGTGCCGACGGGATCTGTTGCGCGCCACGGGCACGGCCCCCACCGTGGCGCGCGTCGCCCGGCGCTGGGGCTTCGTGAGCCCCAGCCACTTCAGCCGCGCCTTCCGTGCCGCGTACGGGATGTCTCCCCGCGAATGGCAGACCGCCAAGCCGCTGCCTCAAGGCCGCCTGGACACCGCCGACCTCACTTGACGGCCCCGCTGGTAGCCCCGGCGGTGACGTAACGCTGAGCGACGATGAGCAGCGCGGCCGCCGGGGCGGAAGCCAGGACGGCGGTGGCCATGGTGGCGTTCCACTGGTTCGTGTGAGCGCCGATGTACTGGTAGATGCCCAGGGTGATCGGCCGTACGGTCTCCGTGGTGGTCAGCGTGAGGGCGAAGAGGAAGTCGCTCCAGGCGAAGAGGAAGGTGAAAATGGCGGCGGTGATCAGTGCGTTCCTGCTCACCGGGAGCACCACGGAGCGGAAGACACGCAGCCTCCCGGCGCCGTCCACTCGCGCGGCGTCGATGATCTCCCGGGGAATGCCCTGCATGAAGGAACGCAGGATGATGATCGCGAAGGGGACCCCGGCGGTGGAGTCGGCGAGGATCAGTCCGAGGTAGGAGTTCAGGAGTCCCAGGTCGTTGTAGGCGCTGTAGAGCGCGTTGGCCACGACGATGCTCGGCACCATCTGGGTCATCAGGATGCCGAAGACCACGAGGTTGGTTCCCCGGATGGGGAACTGGGCCAGCGCGTAGGCCGCCGGTGCGGCGATCGCGAGGCTGAGCACGACGCTGCCGAGGGCCACGACGAGGCTGGTGACGAGGTTGCGGCCCTGATCGCGCAGTGCGGTGGCGTAACCGCTGAGGTCCGGGTGGAAGGGGAACCAGCCTCCCTGGAGTGTGTTGCCCGCCGGTTGCAGGGAGGCGTTCACCATCCAGTAGACGGGAAACAGCATCAGCGCGAGCAGGACGATCCCGATGATCGTGGACGGCCAACCGCGGGCCGGGGCGCGCTTCACGGGATCACCTCTCACACGTTCCGGGCGCGCCGGTTGGCACGCAGGTAGACGAAGGCGAAGGCAAGCGAGATGGCGATGAGTATGTTGCTCATCGCGGCACCGCGCCCGAACTGGAACTGCTGGAAGGACAGCTCGTAGGACTGGGTGGCGAGGGTCTCCGTGGCGTTGGCCGGTCCTCCGCCCGTCACCACAAGGATGATGTCCAGCACCTTGACCGTGTAGACCACGCCCAGCACCAGGACGACGCCGGCCACGGGCCGCAGCAGCGGCCAGGTGACATAGCGGAACGATGTCACCGGACCGGCTCCGTCCAGCTTCGCCGCCTCGTACAGGTGCGGCGGTATGTCTTGCAGGCCGCCGTACAGGATCGCGGTGTTGAAGGGGATCCCGACCCAGATGTTGATGAGGATCACCGACACGAGTGCCTGTGAGGTGCCGGTCAGCCAGGGGATGCCGGACTGTACGACGTGAAGACCGCGCAGCGCGTCGTTCAACACGCCCGTGTCGGTGTCGAGCATCCACTTCCACGTCGTTCCGGAGACGACCAGCGGCAGCAGCCACGGCAGCAACAGGAGCGACCGCAGAACGCCGCCGAGCGGGAAGCGGCGTTGGAAGAACAGGGCGAAGGCCAGGCCGAGCACGAACTGGCCGACGATCGAACCGGCGGTGAACAGGACCGTGGTCAGCAGGGCCTTGGTGAACAGGTCCGACGACAGGATCTTTGAGTAGTTCTGCAGTCCCACAAACGGAGCGGCACCGGTGTAGAACGTCGTGGTGGTGTACTGCTGGAAGCTCATCACGACGTTCTTGACGATCGGATAGCCGAAGAACAGCAGCAGGTACGCCACCGCGGGCACGAGGAACATCCACTGGGCCAGCCGCTCCCCACAGCGTGCCCGGGTCACCGCCTTGCTCATCCGGGGGGTCGGGAACAGGTCAGGAACCGGTCGCGATCTGCTGCGCATGCTTGAGGGCTTCCTCCGGTGTCTGCTGGCCCGTCAGCGCGGACTGGATCGCGGTGTATATCCCGGTCGCCGCCTTGGGCCACTTGACGCCGAGTTCGCCGGTACGGTCCCGGGCCTCTTCGACGCTTTTGACGAAGGCAGCCATCGACGGGACCTGCTCGGCGTACTGGGCGGCCACCGCTGTGCGGGAGGGCACGGTGAAGTTCTGCTTGGCCAGGGCGAGCATGTGCGTGGGGTCGTTCAGGCAGGCGAGTACCTGGGCGGCCTTCTCCTGCCGGGCCTTGGAAGCGGTCTTGGGGACCGTCCACACCTCACCGCCGAGCGGTGTGACAAGCGTCTGCCCCGTCCGGCGGACGGGAATGGGGGCCACCCCCCAGTGCAGGTTCTTGGTTTCGTTCAGGGCGGAGATCCGCCAGGGGCCGTTGAGCATCATGGCCGTCTTGCCGGCGACGAACTGGTCGTGGAGGTCGGCCTGCGTCCAGTTCAGTACCGACTTCGACATGGATCCGCTCTTCACCAGGTCGACCCACAGCTGGAGCGCCTGCGCGGCCTGCGGGGTGTCCAGCCGCTTCTCGTCCCCGCCGTTGGACCACAGGAACGGCAGGAACTGCCAGGTGCCCTCGAACGTGGCGTTCGCGTCGACCGCCATGCCGTAGCGCCCGGGCCGGGTCAGCTTGGCCGCCGCCGCCTTCAGCTCGTCCCAGGTCCTCGGCACGGCGACACCGGCCTCGGAGAGCATGTCCTTGTTGTAGAAGAGGGCGATCGTGCCGACGCTGGGCGCCAGTCCGTACACCTTTCCTCTGTAGGTGCCCGCCGACAGGATGCCCTTGGCGAAGCCGCTGGTGTCGACGCCGTACTGGTCCAGCGGGGCCAGCGCGCCGGTCTGTGCGATCTGCTGGAGGTCGGGGTTGTCCAGCATCAACAGGTCGGGAAGGGTCCGCGACGACGCCTGTTGCAGGACCTTGGGGATGAGCGACGCCCCAGGAACACTGGTGTGCTCGACCGTTACGCCGGCGCTCTTGCCGCAGGCGGTGAGCCGCTCGCTCCACTGGGCGTGCTCGGATGCGTCGGTGTAGTAGTCGAGGGCGGTGATGGAGGTTACCTCGCCCGCGGTCGATCCGGCGTCGGTTCCACCACCGCACCCGGTGGCGAGCAGTGCCAGGACGACGGTTCCGGTCAGGAGGGCGGCGATCCGCCGCGCCGGCAGTCTGGCCGGTGAGATCATGGTGGTGCCTTTACCGAGTGTGACGTCTGGGGCTTGGGGGCTCTGGGGCTTGGGGGCGGCGTCGGGAGGTGAAGACGGTTTCCAAGACCGCCGTCGCAACTCGACCAGGGTAAGCCTGTAGGCGAAGGCCGAATGCGTCAAGATCCGGTACGAGACGGTCCATACCGATACCTTCCGATGCAATGGGTCGTGTCGGACTCTGTTCAGAAGAGGTGTCGGAGCTCGTCACCGCTGCCGCGACCAGTGCTTTGTTCGGCGGCTTCCCGGATCATCGCGACCATGGCGTCGGGCTGCGACAGCGCAACTGCGTGCGATGCGTCCAGCACGTACTCGGTGGCCGCCATGCGCTGTGCCATGAAGCGCTGAGCGGTGGGGCTGAGTAGCCGGCCGGCGCTCGCGATGGCGTACCAGGACGGCTTGGAAGCCCAGGCCGGCGGGCCCGATCTGCTGGTCAGCGCGCTTTGGGCGATCGGGCGTTGCGCCACGGACATCACGTGTGTGATGACCGCGCCGCCGTAGTCGTGGCCGACCAGCACGACAGGGACATCGATGTCATGGACCACGCTCCTGATGTAGGCGGCGTCCTGCGCGAGACCGCGCAGTGGGTTCGCCGGGACACGCACCACTGATTTCGCGGCTTGAAGAAGGCTGATGACCCCGGCCCAGGACGAGGCGTCGGTGAACGCCCCGTGCACGAGGACGATGGTCGGCGTGGGGCTGTGCATGACGGTGGCCGCCGACTGAGTGTGGGGAGGTCCCAGCCAAGCACGTTCAGATGTGGCAGGGCATCGCGTGAACGTACCTACTGGTCCGCTCAGCTTTCGGGCAAGGCCAGGACCAGGTTGGCGAGCTGAACGCGGGAGTTGACCGACAGCTTGCGGAAGACGGACGTCAGGTGCGTGTTGACCGTGTGCGGGGAGACGACGAGCAGGTCGGCGGCCGACCGGTTGGTGTGGCCCTCGGCGATGAGGCGTGCGACCTTCCTCTCCGAGGCCGTGAGGGCCCCCCATCCCTGCACGGGGCGCTGTGTGGTCGCTACCGCCCTGCGGCCGCCCGCCCCCGCACCCTCCAGAGCGCGCTGTACGCGTGCCGCCGCGGCGGGGGCGCCCGACTCGGCGAACGCTCCCTGGGCGTAAGTCAGAGCGGCCACCGCCTCAGGTTTCCGGCCGGCCGCCAGAAGCGCCTGGCCGAGATCGGCGTGGGCGGCGGCCCGGACCAGCGGGCGAGGGCTTGCCCTGAGCAGCTCGGCGGAGCGCTGCAGCATGGCGAGATCGTTTTTCACCAGCCCGAGGGCCTGCGCCGCGATGCCCGTGGCGGTGGGCACGGCGGGGTTGCGTTCGGCGTGGGCTTCGGCCTGTGCGGCCAGATCCTCGGCGAGCTCGTGGTCCGCGCCGCGCAGAGCCATGCGTATCGCGAGATCGACCCAGTCGCGCAACAGCCGCCAGCGCATGAAGAACCCTTTTTCCTGCACCTGCCGGATCTTGTCGACGGCAAGCTCGATGTCCCCGTCGGCCTCGGCGTGGACCGCTTCCAGGAAGCGCACCGCGGCCGTGTTGCCCGGGTTCGGTTTGACCGCCAGTCTTTCTCGCGCTTCGGCCAGGTGCTCCCGCGCCGCTTCCCTGTCGCCGCGCAGCAGGGCGATCCGGGAGCGGATCACGCGACCGTTCACCTGCTGGACGGGGACCTGTACCTCGTCTTCCAGGCGTTCCATGGTCGCGAAGTCGGCGTCGGCGTCGTCGAGCCTGCCGAGCCCCAGATCGTGCAGGCCTTGTGCCCAAAGCATCATGGCCTGACGGAACGACCCGGCACTGTCCGCCGCCCGCAGGAGCACCCGCTCGCTGGACGCGAAGTCGTCCACGTGCGTGTACGCGACGATCTCCTCAGGAAGGAAAGCGGAATCGACGGCGCTGAGCGCGGCAAAGCGCTCCAGTGCGACGGCGTTCTCACCCGCGTTCTGCGCGATCTCGCCGAGCCCGGACAGGGCCAGGACGTGCGCCTCCCGGTCACCGGCCGCGGTGGCAGCGCGCAGCGCGGTCTCGCCGGCCTCACGCGCCGCAGCGAGATCCTGCCCCCGGGACAGAGCCAGCGCGCGCAGGGCGGCCAGTCTCGCCCCGACCTCCGGGGCGGCGCCCCCCATGGCCAGAGCCGTCTCGGCCCGGCGGCGCAACTCGTCGGCGACATCCATGCTCCACAGCGTCCCGCCCAGGGCGGCCTGCAACCGGCTGAAGGTCTCCAGCGGTGGTCGGTAGGCCAGCAGCTGGTCGCCGGTCGCCAGCGCCTCACGGTTCCTGCCCGCCTGTGTCAGGCAGACGATCGTCTGCTCACCCACGGCGTACCTCAGCGGCCGCGCGGAGGGCACCAGTTCCAGGGCCCGCGTCATCAGGTCGGCCGCGAGCCCCGGCGTGACCGGCAGTACGTCGTCAGCGGCGCGCCGCAGCAACCCCACGGCTTCCTCGTCTCCGGGCAGGGCGCCCCTGAGAATGTGCGGCACCGCGTCGATCGGCCGGCCGCCCGCGGCGACAAGGTGGTGGGCAGCCTCTCGGTGCAGAGCCTTCCGGGCCGACGGCGGGATGTCGACATAGACCGCCTGGCGCAGCAGATCGTGCCGGAAAACCAGATGATCGCCGTCGTCGTCCAGGAGTCCGGCGTGCACCGCCTCCTCCAGCGCCGCAATCAACATGGCGGACGGTTGACCGCAGAGCGCGGCGGCGTCGTAGAAGCCGAACCTGCGTCCCAGTACGGCTCCCATCTGAAGGAAGCGCAGTGTGTCGGGTTGTAGGGACTTGAGTCTGCCGCGCACACCCACCACGAGCCCTGGGGGCACCAGCTCATCGGATGCCTCGGCCTTCCGCACTCCCGCGAGCATCTCGATCGCCAGAAACGGGTTCCCACCGGCTCCGTCGAGCAAGTCCCGTACTCGCTCGTCAGCAGCTGCACCCAGGGTGTCGCCGGCCAGTTGGCAGATGGCCGCGCCGGACAGGGGCCCCAAGCGCACAGTGACCGTCGGTAGTTCGTCCCTCGCAGCTGCGACGATCTCCTCCGCCGGACCAGTCGGCTCCCGTCGCCCGGTCACCATCCACAGCACCGGAGAGCTGCGCAAGCGTGTCGGCAGCTGCTGCAGAGCGAACCGGCTCAACGGGTCGGCCCACTGCACGTCGTCCAGAGCGATCAGCACCGGCACACTGCCGGCCCTTGCTTCGATCACCTCCGCCAGGCGCTCCACCAGCCAGATCCGCTGATCGTGATGGCGGGCGAGATCGGCAAAGACATCGCCGGACAGCAGCGGCTGCTCGCCGTGCACGACGCAGGACGCCAACGAGGAGAGCGGCACGACGCGATGCAGCTCATCGGCCTTGCCGACGCCGACGGAGAACCCCGCTGCCCTGGCCAGGGAGACGGCCTCGGCGAGCAGCGTGGTCTTACCGATGCCCGGCTCCCCCTGAATCAGGGCCAACCCGCCGCTTCCGGTGCGGGCCACCGAGGCGATCAGCGCTTGCAGCTCTTCGAGCTCGATCTCTCGGCCCCGCAGACCACTACGGGACAGCGCTCCGCCCGACTCTGCCACTCACGTCCCCTGTCCGCACTCATCGGCCGAAACCGGGCTCAGGCCCGGCCGACTACCGCCTCCGCCCCCGTCGGCGTCGGCTGCCGGTGCCGAGAGGCGGCTCCGGCCGGCGCGACGATGCGCCGGGTGCCAACTATCGCAAAAACGGCAGCTCAGTGCACACGTGGTCATTCGGCGAGTGATTGCGGCCTCATCGCCGGCGGACGCGCTGGTAGGGCTGGGCGGCAGGACGATCCGTCGCCGCGGCCCGCCGTGTCCCTGGCCCGTTCGGCGAGGCGAACATCACACAGGATCGGCGGCAGGCCGGCCGACGTCGCGGCTACCCCACGGCCTCCGGCACGCTCGACGCGCCACTCGGCGACGGGGACACGCGCGGCCCTCGTACCGCAGCATCCCGCCACTGGACGGGGGACATCCCGTAAGAGTCCCGGAACACCCGGCTGAAGTGGGCGGCACTGGGGAAACCCCACCGGCGAGCCACTGCGGCGATGGTCCGGCTCGCCGACTCCCGTCGGGCCAGCTCACGTCGGCACTCCTGCAGCCGACGGCGCTGGATCCACCGGCTGACGGTGACGTCCTCGGTCTGGAAGAGCTTGTGCAGGTAGCGCACGGAGATCTGGTGGGCCTGGGCTATGGCCTCCGGCGTCAGGTCCGGATCGGCCAGATGCCGGTCGATGAATGCCTGGATCCGCAGCAGCAGCACCTGGGCGCCGCTCGGTGTGTCACCTGCCCCCTGGCGAAGTCGCTCCTCGGCCAGGACAGTGAGAAGGTCGACAACGTGACGAGCGAGTACCTCACCGGTTCGCGACGGGTACGTTGCCGCCGTGTCCACGAGCTTGGTCAGAAAGGGTGACAGCAGTGAGCCCATCGCTGTGTCGGGCCGGATGGGTGTCGCCGTGATCCGTTGCAGGTCGGACTCTCTCAGGCCCAGAACCTGCCGCGGCAGGACAAGGAATTTCGTCTGGAAGTGATGGGGGAACTCCAGCCGCATGGGGCGTGCCATGTCGAAGAAGAAGATCTCCCCTGGATTCAGACAGGCCTCGCGGGCGTCCTGCTCGACTCTGGCGACGCCCCTGCACAAAAGCTCGACGCCCACGTACTCGTCATTGCCCTGTGCGATCAACCGCGGAGTCCGCCGCGCCCGCAGAGGGGCGCCATCCACCGCATTGGTCTGCAGATGGCCCAGCGGGGACGTTCGGATGGTTCCCGAGCGGACCTCCTCCAGGACGGATATGTCAACTGCGGGGAATGTCTGGGAGAGGGCTTCGCGCCAGTACGTCTGTCTTTGATGGATGGGTACCGAATCCGTGGTGTAGAAGGTGCCCGAGAGCTGCTGTGGCTCCGGCATCGATGTATCCGGCGACATGATCTCCGCCCTTCAGCCGGTGTGCTTTGCGCACACCGTGCCAGCGGGCCAGCGTCGGCACATCGCGTGAATCCGCTAGATCCGGGGCGCGGCCGGCCGGACCTGCCGGGCGGTCCGTCATTCGCGTCCCGCCATGAGCTCGGCGATGAGGCGGTCCAGGTCGATATGCAGCCCCTCCGCGCCCGGTGGCACGACCAGATCGGCCTGTTGCAGAAAAACGGTGACTGCCGAAGCCGCGATTTCCAGCACGGCGGCTCCCTTGGTGGACCTGACGACCAGGCGCACCGAGTTGCGATGGCAGCGGTGCCCGGGTAGCACGAGGACATCTCCCTCACCCACCGGCCGGCGCAGACCCTGCGCCAGGAGACTGCGGGCGAAAACCCAGTCGACCGTGCCGGTCGATGTGCCTCCCAGGGAGAGGCACACGGCGTAGGGGTCTCTCCTGTCGTAGCGCAGCTCGGCGGGCAGTGATATCGGCGGTTCGTCCGTGACGATGACGTGCACCACCACCTCATGGGTGACGGAGGTCCAGTCGCCGGCGCCGGAAAACGACTGAGTCATTTCGTACCTCGATCAGTTGCTTCCTAGGTATCTTGCTTTACAAATGACCCTAAATCCTCCGATTCACAGTGCTTGCCGAAGAATGTACGAAGTGTTGCCCGTGAGAGCACGAAACACGGGCTTTCACGCACCGATGAGCCCCTGTGGGGCTCAGGTCGATGAGCGCCACAGGGGCTCGGGTGCGCGACCCCGGTCGGTGCGCAGCGTGCCCGCCCTGTGGCCCGCCGGCGTAGGCCTCAGTCGAAGCGCAGGTCGGAGAGCTGCCGCTCGAGCGCGGTGATGTCGTCCTCCTCCGACGCCGCCTCGGCCGGGCGGGCGGCCATAAGGGCTGCCAGCTCGCCGCCCGCCCGCCGTATGCGTGCGGGCAGGCCCTCGGTGTACTCGTCGCCACCGGATCCCCAATCCTCGGACGCCGCGTACACCGCGGTGGGGACGACGACGGCCCGCAGGTAGGCGAAAAGCGGGCGCAGGGCGTGCTCCAGGACCAGGGAGTGGCGGGCCGTGCCTCCGGTCGCCGCGATCAGGACCGGCTTGCCGGTGAGGGCGGCCGGGTCGATCAGGTCGAAGAAGGACTTGAACAGCCCGCTGTAGGACGCGGTGAACACGGGGCTGACAGTGATCAGACCCGCGGCACCCGTCACCGCGTCGATCGCGGTGGCCAGTTGCGGCGGCGGGAAGCCGGTCACGAGGTTGTTCGCGACGGCGACGGCCAGTTCCCGCAGCTCGATGACCTCGACCTCCACGTCGTGGCCCTCGGCGGAGAGTTCGTCGCGGACCGACTCGGCGAGACGGTCCGCCAGCAGGCGTGTGGAGGACGGAGTGCTCAGTCCTGCGGACACGGCGACCAACTTCATGCGGCGGTCACTCCCTCCGAGGCCGCAGCAGCCGCGACGCGCGCCGCGTGCGTCGGCGCGTCCGGTACGTCGGCCGGGCGGCCCTTCGCGAACTCCTCGCGCAGGACGGGCACCACCTCTTCGCCGAGGATGTCGAGCTGTTCCAGAACCGTCTTCAGGGGCAGGCCCGCGTGGTCCATCAGGAACAGCTGCCGCTGATAGTCGCCGACGGTCTCACGGAAGGACAGCGTCCGCTCGATGACTTCCTGGGGAGAGCCCACCGTCAGTGGGGTCTGCTCGGTGAACTCCTCCAGCGACGGTCCGTGCCCGTAGACGGGCGCGTTGTCGAAGTAGGGGCGGAACTCCCGAACGGCGTCCTGCGAGTTCTTCCGCATGAACACCTGCCCGCCGAGACCGACAATGGCCTCCTCGGGCCGGCCGTGACCGTAGTGTGCGTACCGTCGCCGGTACAGCTGGACCATCCGCCTCGTGTGCTCGGCCGGCCAGAAGATGTTGTTGTGGAAGAAGCCGTCACCGTAGAAGGCCGCCTGGTCGGCGATCTCCGGAGAGCGGATGGAGCCGTGCCAGACGAACGGCGCGACGCCGTCCAGCGGACGCGGTGTGGAAGTGAAGCCCTGCAAGGGCGTGCGGAACTTGCCCTCCCAGTTCACCACGTCCTCGCGCCACAGCCGACGCAGCAGCGCGTAGTTCTCCTTGGCGAGGTTGATGCCCTCCCGGATGTCCTGTCCGAACCACGGATACACCGGCCCGGTGTTGCCGCGGCCCATCATCAGGTCGACCCGGCCGTCGGCCAGGTGCTGGAGCATCGCATAGTCCTCCGCGATCTTCACCGGGTCGTTGGTGGTGATCAGCGTGGTGGCGGTGGAAAGTATCAGCTTCTCGGTGCGGGCGGCTATGTAGCCGAGCATGGTGGTCGGGGACGACGGCACGAACGGCGGGTTGTGGTGCTCGCCGGTCGCGAAGACGTCCAGGCCGACCTCCTCGGCCTTGAGCGCGATGGCGACCATCGCCTTGATGCGTTCGTGCTCCGACGGCGTACGGGCATTGGTCGGGTCGGTCGTCACATCACCGACCGTGAAGATACCGAATTGCATGGGACCCTCTTCTTCCGGCAAAACGTATGGTTCCTGGAACGTTAGGCGCCGCTCACAGGGTCGCCATGACTGTGTGTGCACAGGGTCATGTCCTCCAGCGCCCTCCTCCGGTCCGCCTGCCCGGGGCGCGCCACACGTGTGCAGTGGCGGACAAGTGGCACGGCACCCACAGACAATCCGCGCCGGCGGTCGAGGTCTAACGTGTCAGTGCCCCAAGGCGCCGACCGCGTCCACCCGGCCGGCTCGGCCTCTGCGAAGAAGGCAAGCTGCCGGCCGAGGGGCAAGACCGCTGCGGTTCTCGTCCACGCGCGGACCGACAGGCGCTCCGACGGCATCGGGTGGCGCGTGACAGCAGCCCCTCCGCACAACCCGGACATGCCTGACTGTGGCCACGGCCCACCGGCCCCGGCCCCGCCCCCGATGCCTCGTCAAGACCGCCGCCTCCTCCCCTGGAGTACCCATGGCTTCGCCGACCGTGGTCGAACTGTCACGATGGCAGTTCGCGATCACCGCGATCTTCCATATGACCTTTCCCGCGCTGACCGTCGGACTCTCCGTGCTCCTCGCGGTCGTGTACACGATCTACGTCCGCACCGGAAACCCCCTGTACCTGCAGATCTTCCGGTTCTGGAAGAAGATCTTCGCCGTCGGCTTCGGCCTGGGCGTGGTCGCGGGCACGGTGATGACCTTCGAGTTCGGCCTCAACTGGGGCACGTACGCCCACGCGGTCGGTCCGATCATCGGTGTCACCATCGGCATGGAAGTGATCACTGCCTTCTTCCTGGAGGCGGGATTCATCGGCCTGATGCTCTACGGGGACGGACGGATCCGCCCGCGCACGATGGCCCTGGCCAGTTGGATGGTCGCCTTCGGAACGCTGCTGTCCACGACCTGGATCCTGTCTGCCAACAGCTGGATGCAGGACCCGGTCGGCTATCAGAAGGTCGACGGCCAGTTCCACGCCAGGGACTGGATCGGCATCCTGCTCAACCCCGCCTTCGCCCATCGCTTCCCGCACATGCTGCTGGCCGTGCTGATCAGCGCCGCCTGGTTCGTCGGCGGGATCTCCGCCTGGTACCTGGTCAAGAACCGGGTGCACGCCCAGCCCATGGCCCGCCGCTGTCTGTCCATCGCACTCGGTGTGCTGGCGGTCCTGATGCCCATTCAGCTGTACGTGGGAGACGGCACGGCGGTCTTCATGGGACAGCACCAGCTCCCCAAGCTCGAGGCGTTCGAGGGCAACTGGAAGAGCGACAACAACGGCTACAACCTGCTCATCGTCCCCGACATGAACAAGGGCGAGAACAGGCTGCATGTGGAGATTCCCTATCTCGGCTCGGTCATCGCCCAGGACCTCAGCGGCAGGACGACGACGCCCGGACTGCTGGGGACCCCGCCCGACGAGCGCCCCAACATGTGGACCACCTTCTACGGTTTCCGCGCGATGTACTTCACCGCGCTGCTCATGTTCGGTACGGCCTTCGCGGGCCTGGTCCTGCGCATGCGGCGGCGCCTCTTCGACTCCCCGCGCTTCCTGCGGTGGATGGTGTGGATGACCCCGGCCGGAATCATCGCCATCACCGGCGGATGGATCGTCGCCGAGACGGGCCGCCAGCCCTGGGTGGTCTACGGCCAGCTGCGCACCTCCGACGCGGTCTCCCACCTGACCACATTCGAAGTCGCCGCCAGCCTGGCCGGTTTCGTTCTGCTCTACGCCTGTCTGCTGGCCATCTGGGCCCGCTACATCGTCCGCACGGTCAAGGCCGGCCCCGAGGCACTGCCCACCGGGCCTGCCTCGCCCGACGCATCGGAGGCCCTCGTTGCTTGAGTACGCCAGTTACGCCCTGGTTCTCTTCTCGCTCGGCATGTACGTCGTCCTCGACGGTTACGACCTCGGGGTGGGCATGCTCAGTCTGGCGGCCCCGCCGGCGCGTCGACGCGAGTACACCGAAATCGTCGCCACGGCCTGGGACGCCAACGAGAGCTGGATCATCCTGGTCGGCGTCGTTCTCTGGGCCGGCCTGCCCGGCGCCTACGCCGTGGTGCTGCCCAGCGTCTATCTGCCGCTGATCGTCATGCTGGTCTCCATCATCCTGCGCGGCCTCGGCCTGGAGATGCAGAGCGCGGCAGGCGGCTACCGGCGGGGCTGGGCGCTGCTGTTCGGCGGGGCGTCGCTCGCCGCCACCGTGTGCCAAGGCCTCATCCTCGGCGCCGTGCTCACCGGCCCGCACCATCGCAACGGGACCTTCGAGGGCGCGGCCTTCGACTGGTTCAGCCTCTACAGCGTGCTGTGCGCTCTCGGCCTGGTCGCTGTCTACCTGCTGGCCGGGGCCGCCTGGCTGCAGGACAAGACCGAAGGGTGGTCTCCATCTGGCGTCCGCCGTACCGGACGGTCCCTGCTGGTGGTCACCGCGGTCATGGCGCTCGTACTCGGCATGACGCTGGAGAGCGCCGACCCGCAGGAGTTCCACCTGGGGCAGCCCGTGCGGGCCGTGCTGTTCTGGATCGCCGTCGCCGCCGCTGCCGTGGCCGGCGCCGTCGCCTGGTACGGCTTCGGCCGCCGCCCCGACTGGCGGCCGTTCGCGGCCGTGGCCACGCTGATGGCCTGTGGGCTGGTGGGGCTGGCCGTGGCCTCCGTACCGGTCGTCGTGCCGCCCGGGCTGACCGTCCATCAGGCCGCGAGTCCCCACTCCTCCCAGCTCTTCCTGGTCCTCGGCGTCGGCTTGAGCATGCCCTTCGTGCTGGCCTACAACGTGTACGCCTGGCGGAGTTTCCGGGGCAAGTACAGCGATCCGGTCGAGAACCCTCTCCCGCCGCTGCGTGCGCGAGCCCACCCCGTCACGATCGCACCCGTGTCCACCAGCGCCCCGCGGACGATCGTGCGGCGGGTCCTGCTGGTGGTGATCGGGATCCTGGCCACCGCCTTGTCCCAGGACGTGTTCGGCGGCGTCGCCGAATGGATCGGCCCGATCGGTGTCACCGGGTTGTCCTGCACGGCACTGGCCGCCTGGATCATCGGAGACCGCCGCGACGGACGCGCCGGATACTACGACGCGGAGACCAGGGTGGAGACCGCCCCGTGAGCACCGCCACCGTGCTCCTAGACGAACTGGCCGCAGAGGGGCGCGAAGACCGGGCGGCCGCCAGGCTGAAGGAATGGGCGGCTCTCGGGCTGCCTCAGCTGCGGTGCGCGGGACTCCTGCGCGGCGCGGCACAGCTCGGCACCGTCACCTGGTCGGGCGGTCTTGCCTGGGGCGCCCAGCGAGGACTGTCCGCACTGCGCGGCGACCCGCACCCTTCGGCCGTCCTGCTCCCCGCCCTGCTGATGGTGGCCGGCGTGGCCCTGCGAGCCGGATTGCTGGCCGCGGGCGACGCGGCAGCCGCACGCGGCGCCCGCACCGTACGCGAGTCCCTGCGCGGCCGGCTCGTCGAGGCGGCGCTGCCCGTCCACGGCCCGGCCCGCACCGACCTGGACGACGCCGCGCCGGCCCAGGCCGTCGACAGCGAAGTGGACCGGTTGACCGACTGGCTCACCGACTACCTGCCCGCGCGAACCACCATGCTGCTGGGCAGCGGCCTCACCTTGGCGGCGATCGCCTGCGGCAGTTGGTTCGTCGCCCTGCTCGTGCTGGCCGCCACTCCACTGCTGCCGGCCAACCTGAAGGTCATCGGCCTGGGCACGCAGACCGCCGTCCGCGCCCAACTGGAGGCGATCCGCGCCCACCAGGCTCGGCTGCTGGACCATCTGCGCGGCCTGCCCACCCTGGTCGGGCTCGGCGCTCACGACGAAGCGGCCGGTGCGACGGCCCGGCACGACCAGGAAGTCGCCCATCGCACCGAGAAGGTGCTGCGGATCGCCTTCCTTTCCACCGCGTGGATCGAACTGCTCATCACCGGCACCCTCGCCGTGGTCGCGACCTACTGCGGCCTGGTCCTGCTCGACTACCTGCGCGTGCCCCTCGTACCGGACCACATGAGCCTGTCCGCCGCGCTGTTCGTCCTCGTCCTGGTGCCCGCCTACTTCGCTCCGGCCCGTGACCTGGCCGCCGGGTACCACGCCCGCGCCCAGGCGACCGCCACCGCGGACCTGCTGGCCCCGATACTGGACGCGCCCGGCGAGAACCTCATACCGGCCACCGAACCGGTCCGGCCCGCACGACGGACCGCGGCGCCACCCGGGGTACGCCTGGAATCGGTCAGGGTCCACCACCCCGGACGGGAGAGACCCGCCCTGGACGGCGTCAGCGTGGACCTCGCCCCGGCGCGGTGCCTCGCCGTCACCGGACCCAGCGGGGCGGGCAAGTCCACCTTGCTGGCCGTCGCGGCCGGCCTGTGCGCCCCGGACGGCGGACGCGTGCTCCACCTGCTGGACGGCCGCGCCGTCCCCGCCGATCCCCGCCGAGTCTCCTGGGTGGGCCAGCCGGCGCACCTGCTGCCCGGAACCCTGCGGGAGAACCTCCTCCTGGCCCGTCCCACCGCGAACGACCACGAGCTGCTGGACGCCGTCGCCTCCCTCGGATTCGAAGACCTCCTGGCCGCACTGCCGCGGGGGCTGGACACACCACTGGGCGAGCGTGGCACCGGCCTGTCCTCCGGCCAGTCCCAGCAGCTCGCCCTGGTCCGGGCACTGCTGCGGGACGCACCCCTGCTGTGTCTGGACGAACCCAGCGCCCACCTCGACCCGGAAGCGGAGCGGCGCGTCCTGTCCGCCCTGCGGACCCTGACCCGCGACCGTACCGTCCTGCTCGCCACCCACAGTCCCGCACTGCTACCGCTGGCGGACCAAGTCATCGTGCTGGACCAGGGCATCGTGCTGGACCGGGACATCGTGCTGGACCAGGACATCGGTATGGACCAGGACATCGTGCCGGACCAGGGCATCGGGATGAACCAAGGGAGGGCCCGATGAAGCGCGTCAGCGCCTGGCGGCTGCTGCGCACCGCGACCCCGCTCCGCGCCCTCCTGATCGGCATGCTGCCGGCCGCGGCAGCCGAACTCAGTGGCGCCGCACTGCTCGGTGTGTCCGGCTGGTTCCTGACGACCTGCGCCGTGGTCACCCTCCAGGCCAACACGACCTGGTCCTGGATGTATCCCTCGGGCGCCGTCCGGACACTGGCCCTGACCCGCACCGGTCTGCGCTACGTCGAACGCCTCGCCAACCATCGGACAATGCTGGCCTCCCAGGTGGCCCTGCGCGCTCGGCTGGCCCGTGGTGCTGCCCACCTCACCCCCCACAAGCTGCGCGGACAACGTGACGGGACGCTGCTCACCCGGCTCACCGTCGATGTGGAGACCGTCGCGGGCCTGCCCGCGAACGCCATCGCCCCGTTGGTGGCAGCGGTCACCACCGCGTGCCTGGTCGAGGCCTTGCTGCTGTGGGCCATGCCGCTCATGGGGGCGGCCGAACTGGTCGTCTGGGCGGCCGGCCTCGCCTGCGCCCGGCAAGCCCACCGCCGTGCGCGAACCCACCTGGCCGCCGCGGCCGAGGCCAGGGCCGCGCTTCGTACCGTACTGCTCGGCAGCCGGGCCGCTTTCAACGAACTGCGGTGCCTGGATGCCCTGCCGCAGGCTCGGCGGACGGCCACCAACGCGACAGCCGCCGTCGAGCGTGCCGAGTGGGCCGCTGCCCGAGCCGAACGGGATGGCCGTCTGTCACTGCGTCTTGCGGCCGCGGTCGGCCAGGCAGCGGTACTGGTCATCGGCCTGCGCGGCGCCCCCGCCCAGCCGGTCGCCGTCGTGGTGGGCGAGGTGCTGCTCGTGGCGGCCGGGTGGGAGCTCCTGGAGAGACTTCCCCGGCTGATGCAGTGTCTGGCGCAGGCGGGGGACGCGGCCGAACGCCTCGCTCCCCTCGCTCCCTTCGCCGCTGACGAGCGGCCCCAGGACCGACCGCGGCCGACGGCCCGCTCCATCGAGACGAACGGTCTCCCGATCAACGGCTCGCCGGCGAAACTCACCGTGACCCTGAAAGGCCCTGTCCTGGTGCTGGTCACCGGCCCCAACGGCAGCGGGAAGTCGACCCTGCTCAACCGGCTCGCCGGGCGCGTACCGGCTCCCGTCGGCACGGTCCTGCTCGACGGCACGCCCGTGCACGAGCTGCCGACGCAGGCCGTCGCCGAAACGGTGACCCTCGTCGAGGCCGACGACTGGCTCGCCGACGACACGGTGGCGGCCAATCTGCGTCAGGCGGCACCGTCGGCCGACGCCGCCGCACTACGGGACGTACTGGCAGTGGTCGGCCTGTCGGCCCTGCCGCTGGACACACCGGTCGGCCCCGGCGGGCGCCTGCTGTCCCAAGGGCAACGAAGGCGCCTCGCCACGGCTCGCGCCGTGCTGAGGCGTCCCCCGGTCCTGCTGCTGGACGAACCGTCCGCCGGACTGGACCGCCCCACCGCCGAGGCGCTCCTGGCCGCGCTGCCCCAAGCGCTGCCCGAGACCGCGGTGGTGATCGCCATGCAGGAGCAGGACCTTGACCTGCTGGACCGGACGCCGACCACCGTCATCCGGCTCGGGCGGGCCGCCGACCGGCCGCACCTGCCCGAGTGGGCGGCCCCGTACACGCCGGGCCGGGCCGCCGCCGCACGGGTGGGCGGCGCGGTCCGCTCTTCCGTGCTCGGTGACTGAGGTGCTTCACGCAGGAGGGCCGGGGTTGAGCCGGTGCCCTACGGGGGCTGCTACCGAACGCTCGCCCAGGGCGTCAAGGGAGTTGGGGTCGGCGGCGACGCCGACCGTCGAGGGCCTGGCCTGACTCAGGGGTCGGCGCATGGGGCTTCGGGGGCCTGGAGCATGGGCCACGGGCGGCTTCGCAGTGGCGGACGGTGGCCGCCCTCGCCGACGGCCTGAAGCCGGGTGAGGGGCCGGGTGGGAGCGCCCGCCGACGGCTGCCCGGGGCGGCCGCACCCCCGGGTACAGCCGGTGGAAGTGCCGGCGCTTACGCGCGGCATCGACGACTTGTCGCGTGCTCGTCCAGGTGTTCGTGGACGTCGGCGTCCAGGCGTCGGGCATGGCGAGCAGCGTCCAGGACAGCCGACGGGCCACCGTGGGCCGGGCCGATCCGTCCGTGTCCACGGTGGCCCAGTGGCCAGACAAGCCGGCAGGCCGCCGCCCCTCGGAGGGGCGGCGGCCTGCCGCTGAAGCCGCGGATGATCCCGGTCCGACCGACAGCCGCATCTCGCGATGTCGCTGCGCCATGGTGGCCGACCGGGATCGGTCAACTACTGTCGACGCGCGGTCACTTCGCCAGGAACGCCAGGAGCGCGGCGTTGACCTCTTCCGCGTGGGTCCACAGCAGACCGTGCGGGGCGCCCTCGATCTCCACGTAGTCGGCGGACGGGAGCGCCTTGTGGAACGGCCGCGCGGTCCCCTCGACGGGCAGGATCCGGTCGCCCGTGCCGTGCAGGATCAGGGCCGGTACGTCGATGGCCGGGATGTCGGCCCGGAAGTCGGTGTACCAGGTCGACGGCGCGGCAGCGGCAGCGAAGAAACCACCGCCCGCCGCCACGTTCCAGCTGTTGCGTACGGCCTCCTCGCTGATCCGGGTGCCGAGGTTCTCGTCCAGGTTGTAGAAGTCCTTGTAGAAGGCGGTGTAGTACGCGTACCGGTCGGCCTTCACGGCCGCGACAACGCCGTCGAAGAACTCCTTCGGGGCCACCCCGTCCGGGTTGTCGTCGGACTTGAGCAGGCAGGGCTCCAGCGAGGCCAGGAAAGCCACCTTGGCGACCCGGGCGGAGCCGTACGTGGACACGTACCGGGCGACCTCTCCGGTGCCCATGGAGAAGCCGACCAGGACGGCGTCCCGCACGTCGAGGGTCTCCAGCACGGTGTTCAGGTCGGCCGCGAAGGTGTCGTAGTCGTAGCCGGTCGTCGGCTGGCTGGACTGCCCGAAACCACGGCGGTCGTACGTGATCACGCGGTAGCCGGCGTCGAGCAGCACGGCCGACTGCCGCTCCCAGGAGTGGCCGTCGAGCGGGAAGCCGTGAATGAGGACGACCGGCTGCCCGGTTCCATGGTCCTCGTAGTACAGCTCGATGGAAGTGGAGTTCTCCTGACCCACGGTGATGTACGGCATGCGTTGCTTCCTCGTTTTCTGATGACTGGTGCGCACGGCACGGAACGACCTTGACGTTAACGCCGACGCCGTGGCGCCTGTTGTCGCGCAGCGCACCACTCCTTGCCCGCGGGCGCAAAGATCGCGGACGCGGAGACCGAGGACACGGAGATCGCAGACCCGGAGATCGCAGGCTCCAGATCCCGGGCGCGGACGGACCAGGGTTCGGGCGCTCACAGACAACGTGCCTTCGCCGTTCGTCCTTACCGTTCCAATAGCCCGTTCCTCGGGCTGCTTCCATCCCCGGCGCGGGCGGCCGACTCAACCGACCAGCCGGGTCGTCCATCAGCCGTCACCATCCTTCATAAGGAGTTGTGTCATGTCTTCGTCCGGCAGCCCGACCGTCGTCCTGGTCCACGGTGCCTTCGCCGACGCATCCAGCTTCTCCCGGGTCATCCCCGAACTGATCGCCCGCGGGCTGGACGTGGTGGCCCCGGCGGTGCCCAACCGCAGCCTGCTCGGTGACGCCGCCTACATCGCCTCGCTCGTCCGTCAGATACCCGGACCGGTCGTCCTGGTGGGACACTCCTACGGCGGTGCCGTCATCACCGTCGCCGGTGCGGAGGACAACGTCAGAGCGCTGGTCTACCTGGCCGGCTACGCCCTGGAGAAGGGCGAGAGCCTGGGCGAACTGCAGGGCCGTTTCCCGGACTCCGACCTCGCCGCCGCTCTCGTCTACACGCCTTTCCCGATCGAGGGCTCGACCACTCCGGGTACCGACGTGTCGGTCCGGATCGACAAGTTCCCGTCGATCTTCGCCGCGGACGTCGACCCCCGCCTCGCCTCCGTCCTCGCCGTCTCCCAGCGTCCACTGGCCGCGCAGGCCTTCACCGAGGCGGCCCCCGTCGCGGCGTGGAAGACCAAGCCCTCCTGGGGCCTGGTCGCCTCGGCCGACCGCACGATCAACCCCGATGTCGAGCGCTACGGCTACCAGCGGGCCGGCATGACCACCGTCGAGGTCGACTCCTCGCACCTGGTGATGCTCGCGCACCCCGAGCGTGTCGCCGAACTGATCCACGAGGCGGTCCGGGCCACCGCCCGGTGAAGCGTGCCGCGCGTCGGCCCACTGCCGGGCCCCGGACCGTACCTTTTGTCACCACCGCAGGAAGCGAACGATGAACTCACCGATCTCTCGCCGCACAGTCACCGTTTCACTCCTGGCCGGCGCCGCCGCCCTGGGAACACCCGTTGCCGCGTTCTCCGCTCCGTCACCGGCGCAGGACCGGTCCACCGGTGGGCACCCGCATGAGGGCAGGCCCACCATCGTCCTCATCCACGGCGCGTTCGCCGACGCCTCCAGTTGGAACGCTGTCGTCGAGCGGCTCCAGCGGCAGGGCCACCATGTCCTGGCACCGGCACTGCCGTTGCGCGGGCTGGCGAGCGACGCCGCCTACATCCGCAGCGTCCTGGACAGCATTCCGGGCCCGATCGTCCTCGTGGGCCACTCCTACGGCGGATCGGTCATCAGCGTCGCCGCGGCCGACGCGCCGCGGGTCAAGGCCCTGGTCTACATAGCCGCCTTCGTCCCGGAGATCGGCGAGAGCGCCCTGGAGCTCACCGCCAAGTACCCCGGCAGCACCTTGGCACAGGCCACGGCCACCCAGTACTACCCGTTGCCCGGGGGTGGCCAGGGTGAGGAGTTGATCATCAAGAAGGAGCTGTTCCGGGAGCAGTTCGCGGCAGGTGTCCCGGCCACGACCGCTCAGGTGATGGCCGTGGGGCAACGCCCGATCGCCCTGGCCGCACTCCAGGAGAAGTCCACCGCGGCAGCGTGGAAGAAGATCCCCAGCTGGTATCTCGTGGCCACCGAGGACCGCAACATCCCTCCGGCCGCCGAGGAGTGGATGGCCGACCGTGCCGGCGCCCGCACCGTCAGGGTGCGCGCGCCCCACGCGGTTGCCGTGAGCGACCCGGGTCCCGTCACCGACTTGATCCTGCGCGCCACCCGCTCGGCCCGCTGAACGAACCGCCTGGTGGACCCGGGGTGGCACCGTCACACAGCCCACCGAGGGTGTGGAGGATTGTCGCCCCTGAGCGCCCGGCCCTTGTGGTCCGGGCGCTCAGCCGTCTTACGGGAAGGCCCTCGGTCCTCTTGGGCATGAGCCCACCTCTTGGGTATGAGCCCGCCCATTGAGCCTCAGTCCGCCCATTGAACCTCAGCTCGCCCCTTGAGCCTCCCCCCTTGAGCCTCAGCCCCCTTGAGCCTCAGCCCACCTCTTGACCTCAGGCCGCGCCCTTCTTGGCAGCGTTGAGAATGTCGACGACGGTGTGGAAGTAGCGCGTCGTCGCATCGCGCCCGAGGTGCCGCTCCTGGAATCCCTTGGCGGCGGGCGCCCTGCCGTTGATCAGGTACCAGACGACGAATGCCTCGTACGGCGTGGTGCGGATGATCTCCATGTCCTTCTTCGGCGAGAGCAGCGGCAACTCCAGCGCCGGATCTATCCGCTCGGTCGTGAACACCACACAGCAGCGCATGTCGTCGGTGACGGTGATGTCCTTGAACGGATCGAGCGCGATCAGCTCCTCCACCTCCGGGATCGTGCGCAGGCAGACCGCCACCTCGTAGCCGAGGGCCTCCCGCAGGTGGGTGCCGATGGTGTCGCTCAGCACCGCCCGATCCTCCTCGTCGGTCTCGAAGAAGACGTTCCCGCTCTGGATGTGGCTGCGGATCGAGCTGAATCCCATGTCCCGGAACAGTCCTCGGAGACGCTCCATCTTCACCGAACGACCGGGGACGTTCATGCCTCGCAGAAACGCGATGTAGAGCACAACCAATCACCCTATCCGTGGGAACCCCTGGTCTCGGGCCGCGCCAGTATAGCCACGGTTCACAGGCCCGGTCCGGTGCCGGGGAACGGGGCCCGGACAGCAGCGCAGGGTTTTGTTGGAACGTCATGACAAACCTGTTGACATCCCCTGTGGGCGGCTCCATAGTACGTGTGCCACTAGAGCGCGCTAATAAAGCGCTCTAGTGGCAGAGAGACAGGCGGTCCGCACCCATGACCGCCCCGCCAGAACTCCGTGCGCCCGCGCTCAGGACAGCCGCTGCCTCGGCAGGCAAGGCGAGCACCCCGCGCATGACAGTGGCCCTGGTCACCCACGCGGCCCCCGGCGACACGTTCTGGGACCTGATCCGCAAGGGCGCCGAGGCAGCCGCCGCCAAGGACAACATCAAGCTCGTCTACTCCAGCGACCCCAACGCCGGCAACCAGGCCAACCTGGTGCAGAACGCCATCGACCAGAAGGTCGACGGCATCGCACTGACGACGGCCAAGCCGGACGCGATGAAGGCCGTGGTGGCCAGGGCCAAGGCGGCCGGCATCCCGGTCGTCGGCTTCAACTCCGGTCTGGGCAACTGGAAGCAGCTCGGCATGCTCGAGTACTTCGGTCAGGACGAGAACATCGCGGGCCAGGCCTTCGGGCAGCGGCTCAACCAGCTCGGCGCCAAGCACGCCCTCTGTGTCATCCAGGAACAGGGACAGGTCGCCCTGGAGGCCCGCTGCGCCGGTCTGAAGAAGGGTTTCGAGGGCCAGACGGAGAACATCTATGTCAACGGCACCGACATGCCCTCGGTGAAGTCGACCATCACCGCCAAGCTCCAGAAGGACTCCTCCATCGACCAGGTGGTCACCCTCGGCACCCCCTTCGCGCTGACCGCCGTGCAGTCCGTGTCCGACGCGGGCAGCAAGTCGAAGGTCGCGACCTTCGACCTCAACAAGGAACTGGTGAAGGCCGTCCAGGACGGCAAGGTGGAGTTCGCGGTCGACCAGCAGCCCTACTTGCAGGGCTATCTCGCCGTCGACTCCCTGTGGCTGTACAAGACGAACGGCAACTTCAGCGGCGGCGGCACCGCTCCGGTGCTCACCGGACCCGCCTTCATCACCAAGGACAACGTCGACGACATCGCCAAGTTCGCCGCGAACGGGACCCGATAACGAGAGCGGGAACCGACAACACGAGGACCGGCGCCATCGGCGCCGTCCTGATCACCAGGGCCACACCCACCACTCGCGTCGAACCCCCGCGGCGGGTGAGGGCCCTCATCCCTGTGGCGCCGGCCCGCTGGTCCCCCGGATCACCAGCTTCGGATCCAGCACCGCTTCCCGGGGCTCCAGCTCGGGGTTCTCCAGCCGTTCCACCGCGAACCGCACCGCATGCTCCGCCATGAGCACCGCGTCCTGCCGGACCGTGGTCAGACCGATCGGCATCAGATGGGAGAGGTGGCTGTCGTCGTAGCCGATGACGGACATGTCCCGTGGAACCTCGACACCCGCCCGCGTCAGGGCCATCAACAGGCCCATCGCGCTTCGGTCGTTGCCCGCGAGAACCGCCGTAGGAAGCGGCAGCCCACGGTCGCGTTCGGCCAGCAGCAGACGCCCCGTCTCGATGCCCGACTGTTCGGTGTGGTCGCCGGGGATCACCCGGACTTCGGACTCCAGTCCACGCCGGCGCATCGCGGCCCGGTAGGCGCGCCGCCGCTCGGCCGACCCGGGACCGCGGCCGCCGTCGATGTGCACGATCAGGCGGTGGCCCAGTTCGACAACGTGGTCCATGGCCTGCCACACGCCCTTGCCCTCCGCGCTGTGCACCAAGTCCACTCGGGCACGGGGCACTCGGCGACTGACCGAGACGGCGACCGTACGGCGTCCGAGCTCCTCCAGGTAGGCGGACTCCGCGTCCGGGCCGAGCAGGATCACCGCCTCGCAGCGGTGGCTCAGCAAGGCCTCCACCGCCTTGGCCTCACTACGGCCCTGAGCCGCCGCGGAGAGCAGGACGTCGTAGCCGAGCCGTTCCGCCTCGGGGTAGATCCCCTCGATGAGGTCCGTATGGAAGGTCTGGTGCACGGTGAACATCACGCCGAGGGTGCGGCTGCGACCGCGGGCCAGCAGCCGGGCCGCGCTGTCGGGCCGGTATCCGAGCTCGTCGGCGACGCGCAGCACCCGCTCACGGGTCTCCTGGCTCGCTCCCGGCTGATTGCGGAAGATGATCGAGACGAGCGCCCGGGACACGCCCGCTTTCTCGGCGACGTCCGCCATCGTGGGCCGCTGCTTGCCCGACGCATCCACCTGTGAACCCACCCTTCGACGCCCTCACCTTACGGGCAGTCCCGAAAGCTCTCGGCAACAAGCTCTTGACATGACTTTTGAACAGGGCTCATCGTACTCGTCTAGAGCGCTCCAGTAGAGCGCGCCAGTCAACCTCCCCGTGAAACTCCGGAGCCCGCCGCCGGCTCAAGGGAGCCCCCGATGATCGGCTTCCTGACGTGGAAGTCGTCCTCGTCACCTCGTGGGGCCCCACCCACGCCGAGCACGTCTGAACGCCAGCGCCGCCGGCAAACCGGTGTTCTCCGAGAAGCCCCCGCCACCACCGCTCACGAGGGTCGGTCGGCACTGCCCGGGACCAGGGCCGGCTGAGGGTCGGCCTGGCGGAGTTCGGCCAGGAGCTCGCTCTGACCGGCGAGCAGTTCGGTCAGGATCCGGCGAGCCGCGCGCAGGAGTTCGGCGACGTCACCGCCGGCGAGCGCGTAGCTGACGGTGGAGCCCTCCCGGATGGACACCACGATCCCCGAGCGGCGCAGTACGGCCAGTTGCTGCGAGAGACTCGACGGTTCGATCTCGATCTCGCCGAGCAGGTCGCGTACGGGAACGGGGCCGCTCTGCAACAGCTCCAGGACCCGGATGCGCACGGGGTGCCCGAGCATGCGGAAGAACTCGGCCTTGGCCTGGTAGAGGGGGACCTGCATGGTGAATCGCTCGCTCCCTGCCGCATCTGGTGGGGTCTGTTGTGAGCGCGACGGCCCAATTCGTGCCGCCGCGGCCTGCGTTGCGGACCGATCCTCGCGGTTGGAGCCCCGCACACCCATGAGATTGTCCTGTTCTGGATGTACCCAGATGAAGAACTCTTCAAGTCGTGGGTGTGCGGAGGCAGTGAGGAAACGGCTGTCTACACCTCCAGCTCGGCCTCGATGCGCTTGAGCTGATGGCGGGCCATGGCCAGGTTGGACTTCGCCCTGTCGAGCACGAGGTAGAGGAACAACCCGTTGCCGCTGCGGCCCTTGAGCGGCCGGAGGATGTGGTACTGATGCCCGAGCGTGATCAGCATGTCCTCGATCTCTCCCTTGAGGCCGAGGTGGTCCATGGTGCGGGTCTTGGCGCGGATCACATCCGTGTTGCCCGCCGCCGCGACAGCCAGATCGAGGTCCTTGCCACCCCCCAGGGTGCCCAGCGCCATACCGCTGGTGTAGTCGACGAGAGCGGCTCCCAGCGCACCCTCGATCGAGGTCATCGTCTCCTTGAGAGAGATCTCCACATTGGCCATACCGCTGTCTCCTCCTGGTCACTGCGCGGCCCGGGCATCTTCCGCCCGGCCGGTGCCCCGGACCCTACGTACTGGGCGCGGCAAGCAGCCGAGTTGTTCCGCGACTGACGCAGGGAGCTCCGAAATGCCGGATGACACGGGATCTTTTGATCATTTCTGCACAGCGAGTGACCGCCTGAGAGCCGCCCCGCTGTCGGTCTTCCGGGGACGGACACGGAGTACTGCGGTGTCTACGCCACCGCCCTTGTGGCCCTCTCCTGCCCGAAAGGTCCTCTGCCGGTTGAGTGACGGCTCTTCGGGTGAAGTCTGCTCGGGGCAGGACACACCACCGCGCGCCGAGTCCGGCGGAAATCCTTTCCCACGCGGGGCGCTTCAGGGATCGGCATGGTCGTGGACGCCGCTCAACACGACCGAGCAGGGGATGGCGACCACGGCAGCCGGGGCGAACGTGCCGTGCTAAGGGAGGGTTATGAGACAGTCCCGAATCACGGCATGCATCTCCTCGCTCCTCCTCGCCGCCGCCTGCACCGTCACCGGTGCCACGACGGCGCAGGCGGCCCCCGAAGCGAGGGCCACGGGCTACGTGGCCCTCGGTGACTCCTACTCCGCCGGCGTGGGGGCCGGCAGCTACCTCGGCTCCAGCGTCGAGTGCCTGCGCAGCAGCCAGTCATATCCCGCGCTGTGGGCCGCGGCCCATGCACCGTCGTCGTTCACCTTCACCGCGTGCAACGGCGCACGCACGAGTGATGTCATGGCCGGCCAGCTCGGCGCGCTCAGTACCCGTACCGGCCTCGTCAGCATCACCGTCGGTGGCAGCGACTCGGGGTTCTCCGACGTCATGATGACCTGTGTGTTGCGAGGCCACAGCGCATGCCTGTCCGCCGTCGCCAAGGCGCGCTCCTACATGGACGCGGCCCTCCCGGGCAACCTGGACCGTCTCTACACGGCCATCAGAAGGAAGGCACCGGCCGCCCGCGTCGTGGTTCTGGGCTATCCGCACCTGTACAAGCTCCACGGCACCTGTTCGGCCGGCCTCTCGGACAGCGAGCGGTCCGCCATCAACAACGCCGTGGACCATCTGAACGGTGTCATCGCGAAGCGCGTCGCCGACCACGGGTTCACCTTCGGCGACGTCAGGTCCGCCTTCTCCGGGCACGAGATCTGCTCCTCCAGCCCCTGGATGCGCAGCGTCAACTGGCTCGCCGTCACCGAGTCGTACCACCCCACAGCACTCGGGCAGTCCCGCGGCTACCTTCGCGTGTTCACCGGCGCGGCCTGAACGCCGCGCGGGGCAGGCCGGTGGTGCCGGCACCTCAACAAACCCATGAGTACGTGACGTCCGTGGATGTCTGACAGACACTTTGGCTATGGACACTCAACGGGGTGAGTGGGGCGGATGGCAATCGCCGTCCGAAGTGCGCAACATCGTCCAGCACAGTACTGTCGAGTACCTGGTCCAGGTGGGCTACGTCCACGGCAACCTCGTGGTGAACCTGCCGCCCACCCGCGACCCGGCCGACATCGCCGCCGAGGAGCTGGCCCGCGCGGTGCGCGCCCGGTGGTCGGCCGAGGCCGCCGCCTGGGACCTCGGCGACACGCAGGCCCCGCTCTCCGTGCGGTGGCTCGCGCGCTGGACGTCCTCCGCGGACACCGGAGCGGCCGTACGCAGCGACCGGCTCGGTGACGTCGTCGACACGCTGTGCGGACTCGACCCGCGGCGGATGCTCGTGCTCGGTGGCCCCGGCTCCGGCAAGTCCACTCTGCTCGCCATGACCGTCCTGCGCCTGGCCGAGCGTCACCTGGGCGATGTGACCCGGGGTGTCCTCGGCGACCGCGCCACGCCCGTCCCGGTGCTGCTGTCGCTGGAGTCGTGGGAGGCGGAGACCATGGCCTTCCGCGACTGGCTGGTCGGGCGCATCGAGGAAGACCATCCGGGCCTGCCACGGGTGGCCGGGGAGCATCCGGCCCGTCGTCTGGTGCGTGACGGCCGGGTCCTGGCCGTTCTCGACGGCCTCGACGAGCTCCCCGACCACCGCCGGGCCGCCGTCGTCCGCGAACTCGACGCGGCTCCCCGGGAGTCGGGCTTCGTCATGGCCTCCCGCACCGAGGAGTACCGCGCCCTCGGCCTGCACATGGCCGGCGTCTCCGACATCGAGGCCCTCCCGGTCGGCCCCCGTGACGCGGCCCGCTATCTGCTGCGTACGGCCCCCGACGCGCTGCACGAGCGGTGGGGCCAGGTGGTCGACGAGTTGGCCGAACACCCGGATGGGCCGCTCGCGCGGGCACTGACGACCCCGCTGATGATCTGGCTCGCCCGCCGCGCCTACAGCGGCCCGTACGCCGACCCGGCCCGGCTCACCGACCGGGCCTGGCTGCCCACGCGGGAGGCCGTCGAGAAGCATCTGCTGGACGAGGTGATCCCGGCGGCCTTCGCGCCGCGCGCCCACGACACGGAGCGGCTTCACGCGCCCGGCCGCTGGAACGCGGTGCGCGCCCGGGGCTGGCTCGCCTTCCTCGCCCGCGAACTCGACCGCCGTCGCACCGCCGAGTTCTCCTGGTGGCGCCTGAACCGGGCATGGGCGGCCCGTCTCCTCACCGTGCCGACACTGGCGGCCTTGTGCATCGTGCTCGCCGAGTCGGTGCTGTCGGTCACCACATGGGCGCAGGACACGTACGGGGACTCGGTGCTGCCGGCGAGCATCTTCGAGCACACCGACATGTTGGCCGGTTTCGCTTTCGGTATGAGCCTTCAGATGGCCACGATGTTCTGGTTCGGCGACCGGATCTGGGAGCCACGGCGCCGGGCCAACCCCTTCAAAGCGGGCGCCGCCCTGCGCTCGGCCTCACGCGCGGCCTCCGTGCGCCGGGGCCTGACGGCGTTCGCCGTCCTCCTGGTGCCGAGTGCGCTGTTGGCGTTGTTGGCCCAAAGCTACTCCCACCCCGGCGCGTTCGCCGCGCAGGCCCTGCTGAGCTTCGCCGCACCGGCTCTGGTGATGGCTGTGATCGCCGCGCCGTCGGACACCGTCGACGCCGCCACACCCGACGAACTCCTGCGCGACGAGCGCCGCACCACCCTGCTCACCCTGGGCGTGGTCGCGCCGATGATCGGTCTCGGCGCGGGCGCACACGCGCTGCTGACCGGCAAGGGGCCCGTGGACGTCACGGCGGCCTCCGTGAAGGCCCTCACCGGCGCCGTGATGGTGCTCGTCGTGCTGAGCGAGTGGTCGCTGTGGGTGGTCTCCAAGGCATGGCTCGCGCTGCTGGGCCGGGTGCCCTGGTCGCTGATGGAGTTCCTCCGGGACGCCTACGGCCAGGGACTTCTCATGCGGTACGGCGGCACCTATCGCTTCCGGCATCTTCGGCTCCAGGAACACCTGGCAGGACGCGAACGGCACGCGACGCCCTCGCCCGCCGTCCCGGCACCACGACAGCAGCCCCTCGTCGTCACCCAACCCCAGCCGCGCCGACGACCGCCCGCCGCCGAGCCGTTGCCCCGTTTCTCGGAGATGCTGGACAACCCACCGGCGATGCACGAGCTGCGCGGCTACACCGCGCTCTCCACGGACCAGGCGTACGTCTTCTCGGGCCGCGACCGCCGCCTGCCACTGGGCCACTGGCCGTGGGGCGGACTGTTCATGGTCGTCGCGATGCTGCGCCTGGCGGCGACCGGTAACTGGGACGAGCCGGCGGGCTGGGTCAGCGTGGCGTTCTGGCCCGTCTTCGCGCTCCTCATCAACATCGTGGCGTACCTGTTGCCGAAGACCACCCGGGAACTGCGCGTCGACGCCCACGGGATCGAGGCCCGCATGGGACGCCACCGGGTTGCCTACGCCTGGCAGGACGTCCTCGCGGCCGGCGTCCGGCAGGTCTATGTCCGGGGCCGCAACCAGCGCTGTTTCGGCCCGCATGTGCGGCTCAAGCCCGGGGCGCCGACGCCGAAGCCGGTGTTCCGCGGCCGGGACGGGTGGTATCTCGTGCTGCCGCTGCACGTGCGCCCGACCATGCCCCCCGATGTGGTCGACGCGTTCGCGCGCTTCTCGGGTGGCCGTTGGCAGGGCTGACGCGATGAGCGGCGGGGTCGACGCGACCGACGCTGCCGCTCGACGCGCTGGTGGCGAACATGCGCGAGGGACCGAGCCGAGGTGAGGCCGTCCCATGGTTACACAACGTGATGCAACCATTCACTCGTTCGATTCGTATAACTCCGTGAAAGCAGGGCGACCCGGCAGGCGGCAGTAACACCGGAGTGTCACCGTCCGCTTGACCGAGGAAGCAACGAACAAGGAGAGCCCATGCGACCGTTCGCGCTCAACTACGCCTGCCCGATCGAGGAATTGGAGGTCAGCACTCCGTACAGCTACGACTCCGGACTGCAGTTGAACGTACTCGCCGACGGACGGATCGCAGCTCGCGATTACGCCGTGTTGCGAGAGTGGGGGTCCACGACCTCCACCGCCGGCTCGAAGACGCACTTCGACGACTGAACACGGAACGTCGACGATGACCGTGCTGATCCTCACCTCTGAACAGGACGTGACGGCAGACATGGTGGTGGCCGAGTTGAGCGGAGCCGGGGTTCCGGTGGTCCGGCTCGACCCCGCGGATCTCCCCGGCCCGGTCGCCCTCTCGGGCGAGTATGTGCACGGGGCCTACCGCGGACACGTGTCCACCGGCGACCGCCTGGTGAGCACGAACGGACTGCGGTCCATCTGGGTGCGCAGGCCCGGAGTTCCGGCCACGCGGGTCGCCGAGCCGTCCGTCTGGCTGACCGAGGAATCCGCACAGGCCTTGTACGGGATGCTGCACAGCACCGGCGCACGCTGGATGAACCGGCCCGACGCCGCCCGACGGGCCCGCCACAAGCCCTGGCAGCTCCGCGTCGCCCAGTGCAGCGGACTCCCCGTGCCGGCCACCTTGATCACAACCGTTCCGCAGGCCGCCCGGGAGTTCGCCGAACGCTTCCCCGACCTGGTCGTCAAGCCCGTCTCCGGCACGCACCCCCAGGATCCACCCAGGGCGGTGCCCACCACTCGTATCGCTCCGGACGCCGACTTCTCCGCCGTCGCGTTCGGCCCGACCCTGCTGCAACGGCGGATCGCCAAGCGCGCCGACATCCGCCTCACCGCCGTCGGCGACCGGCTGCTGGCCGCCCGCAAACCGGCCGTCCCTGACGCCGACCACGTCGACGTCCGCTTCTCCCCTTCCACCGAGCCCTGGCAACCCGTCAACGTCCCGCCGCGCATCGCCACATCCGTGCACGACTATCTCCGCCAGGCCGAACTGGCCTATGGCGCCTTTGACTTCGCGGAGGACGCCGACGGGATCTGGTGGTTCCTGGAGTGCAACCAGTCGGGCCAGTTCGGATTCATAGAGATGGACACGGGACAGCCGATCGCCCGCACCATCGCGGAATGGCTGGCGCGCCACGAGCCGGATTCGACGTCACGCCCCGTCGGCCCGCTCCGCATGACCCGCTGATACCGGTGAGGGGCCGTGCGGCACGGCGCCTCGGGGCGGACACGACGCGGGGTCATGACCGCTCCCCCGACGACCCTCCTGGGTACGCACACGCGACGGATGGTGGACGGCCGTGCCCGCCGCGTCCACAGGGCGGTCGAACGCCGGTGACCGCTAGGCCCGTTGCGCAGGCGGCGAGGCGCTCGCTCCCGGGCCGCCCGGGTCTCGCCGTCGGATGCGCGCGGAGCCTACGGCGTCCGGTGTGCCCTGACGCCGCGCCGCGCCCCGTACGCGACCGCCCCCACGACCAGCACGGCCGCGCCCCAGACGACCGACGAGGCGGGCAGGGTGAAGGCCAGCGACAGGCAGCCGACGAGCCCGACGACGGGGATGATGCGCGGCGGCCGCTTCTCCTCGGCGGTCAGGGTCCACGCGGAGGCGTTGGCGATGGCGTAGTACACGAGAACCCCGAAGGAGGAGAACCCGATGGCGCCGCGCACATCCGTGGTGGCGGCGAGAACCGCCACCACGGCACCCACGAGCAGTTCGGCCCGGTACGGCACCTTGAACCGCGGATGGACGGCGGCCAGGACGTGCGGCAGGTGACGATCGCGGGACATCGCCAACGTCGTACGTGAGACACCCAGGATCAGCGCGAGCAGCGAGCCGAGCGCGGCGACCGCGGCCCCCACCCGCACCACCGGAGCCAGCCCCGGCACACCGGCCTGCCGCACCGCCTCGGCCAGCGGCGCCGCCTCACCCGCCAGTCCCTTCGGCCCGAGCACCACCAGCACCGCCACGGCGACCGCCGCGTACACGACCAAGGTGATACCCAGCGCGAGCGGAATCGCCCGCGGGATCGTGCGCGCCGGATCCCGTACCTCCTCCCCCAGCGTGGCGATCCGGGCGTATCCGGCGAACGCGAAGAACAGGAGCCCCGCCGCCTGCAACACCCCGGTGGCGGTCGCGTCCGCCCCCACATCGAGGCGCCCGGCCCGCGCCTCGCCCGAGGTCAGACAGGCCACCACCACGGCAGCGAGCACCACGAGCACCACCGCGACGATCGCCCGCGTCAGCCATGCCGCCTTCTGCAGTCCCACGTAGTTCACCGCGGTCAGCGCCACCACGGCGGCCACGGCGACGACGTGTGCGTGCCCCGGCCACACATACGAGCCCACGGTGAGCGCCATCGCCGCACACGACGCGGTCTTCCCGACCACGAACCCCCATCCGGCCAGCCAGCCCCAGAACTCTCCCAGCCGCTCACGACCGTAGACATAGGTCCCGCCGGACTGCGGATAGCGTGCGGCCAACCGGGCCGAGGACATGGCGTTGCAGTACGCCACCACCGCCGCGACCGCCAGTCCGGTCAGCAGCCCCGACCCCGCCGCCCGCGCGGCCGGCCCGAGAGCGGCGAAGATCCCCGCACCGAGCATCGAACCGAGCCCGATCACCACGGCGTCGACCACTCCCAGCCGTCGCTCCAGCACGGCGGATCCCTCACCCCGCGACGCCTGCACCATGCCCGCACCACCCATGTGTCGTTCTCCGATGTCGAGCGACGATATCTGTGATACGTGAACGCCAGGTGGCACGTCGGGCGGTGCGGTCACCGGCCCTGACCTGCTCGTTGCCGCCGTTTGGCACACTGGCCGGAATCCGGCGAAGGAGTACTGCATGTCGATGGTCGGCAACCTGCGTAAAGTGGCACGTTTCGCACGGCGGATCCGCCGTGTCGACCTCAGCCATCCGGCCCGCTCCCCGCTCGGTTCCACAGTGGTCAACTGCGTCATCTACCGCGAGGGCGTCCGGCAGCCCGGCACGGATTCCGTCGACGAAGCGGTCCGCCAGGCACGCAAGCACCGCCATGGGTTCGTGTGGCTGGGTCTGCACGAGCCGACCGCGGAGGAGTTCGTGGGGGTCGCCGAGCTGTTCGGCCTGCATCCGCTGGCCGTCGAGGACGCCGTCCACGCCCACCAGCGGCCCAAGGTCGAACAGTACGGCGAGGTCCTGTTCGCCGTCTTCAAGACCGTCACCTACGTCGAGCACGACCGACTGACCGCCACCAGTGAGGTGGTGGACACCGGCGAGATCATGGTCTTCACCGGACCGGACTTCGTGGTCACCGTTCGCCACGGCCGCCACGGCTCCCTCGGACCGCTGCGCGAGGACCTGGAGGCCGACCCCGGCCAACTGGCCAAGGGTCCGGCGGCGGTGCTGCACGCGATCGCCGACCACGTCGTCGACGACTACCTGACCGTCGCCGACGCCGTCCAGAACGACATCGACCAGGTCGAGAGCGAGGTTTTCACACCACACGGCTCGCGCAGCGCCGACGCGGGCCGCATCTACCAGCTCAAGCGGGAACTGCTGGAGCTGAAACGGGCCGTGGTGCCCCTCGCTCGCCCCATGGGCCGGCTCGCCACCGAGCCCCGGCCCACCATCGCCCCGGAGATACAGGCCTACTTCCGCGACGTCGCCGATCACCTGGCCCGAGTCACCGAACAGATCACCGCCTTCGACGCCCTGCTCGATTCGATCCTCCAGGCCCACCTGGCACAGGTAACCGTGGCCCAGAACGAGGACATGCGCAAGATCACCGCCTGGGCGTCGATCATCGCAGTACCGACGATGGTCTGTGGCGTGTACGGCATGAACTTCGACCACATGCCCGAGCTGCACTGGCGCTACGGTTATCCGCTCGCCCTCGGTGTCATCGCCGCCGCCTGCTACTTCCTCCACCGCGGCTTCAAGCGCAACGGCTGGCTGTGACCGACCCAGCCGGGCCCGGGTGACAGCGCGCCTTGGGCCCGGGTCGGGCACATGCCGGTGGAGTCGAGTGCCGAGACAGCCGACGCGGAGGTCACGTCGCCGGCTTGGCAGGAGACAGTACCGAGCGGAGTTGTCTGCGAGAGCTGACGCCGAGCTTGGCGAACACGTTGCCGAGGTGCCACTCCACTGTGCGTGGGCTGATGAACAGCTGGGCGGCGATCTCGCAGTTGGTGTGCCCGTCTCTGGCCAGCCCGGCGATCTGGGCTTCCTGGCTGGTGAGTTGGGTGACGGCGCCGACCGTCCCCCTGCGTACGGTTTCTCCGGTCGCCAGAAGCTCTCTGCGGGCCCGCTCGGCGAAGCCGTCGGCTCCGGCGCGGCTGAAGGCCTCGTAGGCGGAGCGTAGTTGGGTACGGCTTTCCTGGCGGCGGTTCCGGCGACGCAGCCACTCGCCGTACAGCAGGCGGGCGCGGGCCAGCTGGATGGCGACCCGGCAGCGTCCGAGATGCTCGATCGCCTCCTGGTAGAGCGCATCGGCGGCCGGGCCGTCGCTCAGCAGTGCCCGCGAGCAGGCCTCCACGCCCCGTGCCCACTCGGTTCCGCTGGCGCGTGTGCGTTCGGTGAGCTTGTCCAGCGCCGCCGCCGCGGTCTCCGGCTGTCCGCTGCGGGCGGCCGCCTCGATCAGTTCGACCAGTGCCCACCCGAAGAATCCCAGATCCTCGTACTGGCATGCGCGCTCGGCGGCAGCCAGCGCCGCGTCGTAGCGGCCGAGGCCGTTGTACAGCAGTGCGGTCGCGTACTCGGCCAGGCTCAGAACGCGTCCCTCACCCCGGGCGCTCACCTCTTCGACGGTGGTCTCGATGAGGTCGAGTGCCTGGGATTCGCGGGCTCGCCAGGCGCCGAGCAGCAGTGACGTGTACATCATGGGTACGCCGCCCATCGCCTCCGAGATCGATGTCGCTTCGTCGATCAGAGCCGCGGCAGTGTCGAATGCGCCGGCGTGCACGTGGAAGCACGCCTGGTAGGTCAGCGCCATCGGAAGGACGGCCAGCGCCCCCGCTTCGCGGGCGATGTCGACGGCGCCGGTCGCCAGATCGTGCCACGCGTCGTCGTCCCACAGCTCCGGTGCGAGAGGCTCGGGTGTCACACGGAACGCCAGCCACAGCCAGCGCCTGTCCGCCTCCGTCACGCCCGACTTCCGCTCCCGCAGAACAACGTGCAGTGCGCGCCTGAGCCCGTCGACGCCGGCGGCGTGGCCATCGATGATCAGGGCGGCCATGCTGTCCAGAAGGACGTCGACCACCCGCGGCGGCGTCGGCGGCGACGGTCCCGCGCGGGCCGCCTCGGCCACCTCCCGCTGCCCGGGCCCCGCACTCAGACGGCCGGCGAAGATCGCCGCGCCGACCGCTTCCAGCAGGGTGTCGCGGGCGAGGGTGGCATCGAGAGGCGCCAGCCGGTGTGCGGCGTCGAGCAGCAGCCGGGGCGCGTCGCCGCCGCGTACCTGGGAGAACACCAGCCGGGCCCGCAGCCGCTCGAGTCGGGCGCGCTGCAGGTCGTCGAGTGGGCCGGCCTCCGCGACCGCCAGCAGGTTGTGGGCCTGGTCGGCTCCGCCGGCGTCGATGGCGGCCTGAGCGGCGGCCAACGCACGGGTGACGCGGAGTGCGGGATCGGGCGTCAGTTCCGCCGCCCGCCGCAAGAACGAGGCCGCCGCGGCGGCTCCTCCCCTGCCTTGAGCCCGGTCGGCCTGGCGCTCCAGGTCGACGGCGACGCTCTCGTCGGGCCGGGTGGCGGCGTGAGCGCGATGCCACGCCCTGCGATCAGGATCGACGTGGGGGTCGGTGGCTTCTGCCAGTGCTCGGTGCGCCGCCCGGCGATCCGGCACGGTGGTCCTCCGGTAGATCGCCGAGCGCACCAGGGGGTGGTGGAACCGCACCCTGGTACCGAACTCGACCAGTCCCCCTGCCTCGGCCGGCGCTGCGGCGTCCCCCGGTATCCCCTGCAGTACGGCCGCGCGCCACAACAGACCCACGTCTCCGGTCGGCTCGGCCGCGGCGGTCAGCAGAAGCCGCCGGCTCTCTCGCGGAAGTGATCGGAACTGCTGGTGGAAGCTGTCTTCGAGGCAGCTCGCCGTGGGGCGCCTGCCAGGGAGCCAGAAACCGCCCGCCAGCTCAGCGGGGGCGAGCGCGCGCAGTACATGCAGCAGGGCCATCGGATTACCGTGAGCCTCGGCGACGATCCGGTCGCGTACCAGCGGGTCGAGCGGCACGCGGACGGCCGAGGCCAGCAGAGCACGCGCGTCGGGCTCGCTGAGGCCCTCGACGATCAGCTCCGGCAGACCGGCCAGCTCACGATCGTCATCAGGCACCCGCAGGGCGAAGATCAGAGCCACCGCTTCGGCCATCAGCCGCCTGGCGACGAACGCCAGCACCTGCAAGGACCCGTCGTCGAGCCACTGCGCGTCATCGACGAGGCAGACCAGCGGTCGCCCCTCGGCGGCGCCGGCGAGCAGACCGAGCACAGCCAGGCCCACCAGGAAGCGGTTGGGCGCCTCGCCCTCCCGTAGTCCAAAAGCGACGGACAACGCATCGCGCTGCGGACCGGGCAGCTCATGAAGCCGACCCAGCATGGGCGCGCAGAGCTGATGAAGGCTCGCGAAGGCAAGCTCCATCTCCGACTCGATGCCTGCGATGCCGACGACACGGAACCCGTCGGCCCGGCGGGCCGCGTGGTCGAGCAACGCGGTCTTGCCGATCCCTGCCTCACCGCGAAGGACCAGGACCGCGCTGCTGCCCGCCCGCGCTGTGGCCAGCACCCGCTCCAGCGCGGCCAGCTCCTTGTCCCGGCCGCGCAGTGCGACCTGCGCCTCGATGTGCTCCATTGGACGCCACCCGACATGGTCATTTTAGTGCATTTGGACCATTCCCAGAGTGTGGGGAGCCGAGGCGTGAGATGCCCCGGGGGTGCATCCCCGGGGTGAACCCCCGGGGTTTTCCCTGGGCCGACGCGCGACCGCCGAAGCGATGGTGGAGGAGCCGGCGACACAGAGTCGCTGACATCAAGCAAGGAGAAAAACCCATATGTCTGCCACCCTCGAAAGGTCGGCGATCCGTCCGTTCACGTTCGAGTTCCCCGAGGCGGAACTCGAGGACCTGCGTGCGCGCGTCGTGGCGACGCGCTGGCCCGAGAAGGAGACCGTCGCGGACCAGTCGCAGGGCACCCAGCTCGCCACGCTGAAGGAGCTCGCGCACTACTGGGCGTCGGAGTACGACTGGCGCAAGGTCGAGGCGAAGCTGAAGGCCCTGCCGCACTTCATCACCGAGATCGACGGGCTGGACATCCACTTCATCCACGTCCGCTCGAAGCATGAGGATGCTCTGCCGCTGATCGTGACGCACGGCTGGCCGGGCTCGATCATCGAGCAGCTGAAGATCATCGAGCCGCTCACCGACCCCACGGCCCACGGCGGGAGCGCGTCGGACGCCTTCCACCTGGTGATCCCGTCGATGCCCGGCTACGGGTTCTCGGGCAAGCCGACCACGACCGGCTGGGGTCCCGAGCGCATCGCACGTGCCTGGGCAGAGCTGATGAAGCGCCTCGGATACCAGAAGTATGTCGCGCAGGGCGGCGACTGGGGTGCGATCATCACCGACTACATGGGTGTGCAGGAGCCCGAGGGGCTGCTCGGCATCCACACCAACATGGCCGGCGTGGTTCCGCCCGCCGTCGACCAGGCGCTCATCGCCGGCAACCCCCTGCCCTCCGGTCTGTCGCTCTCCGACGAGGAGAAGGCGGCCTGTGAGCAGCTGGACTTCGTGTACCGGCACGTCTACTTCGCCTACATGATGGGATCGCGCCCGCAGTCCCTGACCGGACTCGCGGATTCTCCCGTCGGCCTGGCCGCCTTCATGCTCGACCATGACGCGGCCAGCCTGGAGATGATCTCCCGGTCCTTCGCCGGGCACGCCGAAGGCCTGACACGAGACGACGTCCTGGACAACATCACGCTCTTCTGGCTGACGAACACGGCGATCTCCGCGTCTCGTCTCTACGCGGAGAACAAGACCTCGTTCTTCGGCGTCAAGGGCGTCTCCCTCCCCGTCGCCGTGAGCGTCTTCCCCGACGAGATGTACCGGGCACCGAAGAGCTGGGCGGAGCAGGCGTACCCGAACCTCATCCACTACAACACGCTCGAAAAGGGCGGGCACTTCGCGGCGTGGGAGCAGCCGGAGCTGCTCGTGCGGGAGGTTCGTGCGGGCCTCCGGACGCTTCGCTAGGTGACCGGGTCCGGGCGTCGGTACCTGCCCTCGCTCGGCAGGGCCGCCGAGTGGCTCGACTCCGAGCCACTCGGCGGCCCCGAGCCGTGCGGCCACGTCGGACGGCGACATGCGTCGAGGGGCTGCCGCACCTCGCCCGCGCGCACGGCCGGACTCCTCACGAGACGGCCGACGCATCATGATCGAGATGAGCCGCTCGCCGATGCGTGCAACGATCGAGCCGGGACAGGCCGCACTCGTGATCGTTCCGAACCCACTGCGAAGCCGTCCGGAGGACGCGATGGTGGACGTAGCCCATACGCGAAGTACCGCGGATCCGGAAGCGCGGGTCGTGGCTCTCGACGTCAATGGACGTACCCGCAAGGTGGCGCTGGACCCGCGTGTCACCCTGCTGGACGCCTTGCGTGACCACCTCGGGCTCGTGGGCACCAAGAAAGGCTGTGACCAGGGCGCTTGTGGTGCCTGCACGGTACACGTGGACGGGAAGCGGGTGCTGTCCTGTCTGACGCTGGCCGCTCAGTGCGAGGGTCGCGCGGTCACGACCATCGAGGGGCTCGCGGGACCCGAAGGTCCTCACCCGGTCCAGGCGGCGTTCCTCGAACACGACGGGTTTCAGTGCGGCTTCTGCACACCCGGTCAGATCATGTCCGCCGTGGCGCTGCTCGAAGAAGGGCGAGCCGGCTCCGACGAGGAGATCCGCGAGTACATGAGCGGGAACCTGTGCCGCTGCGGCGCCTATCCGCACATGGTCGCGGCCATCCGTGAGGTGGCGTCGGGAAGTGGTCGCGGTGCGGGCGCTTGAGTACGTCCGGGCGGCCGATGCCGATCAGGCCGTGGAGTTGGTCGCCGGAGATCCGACGGCGGCGTTCCTCGCGGGTGGCACTACGCAGCTCGATCTGATGAAGGACGGGGTCCTGCATCCCGCGCTGCTGGTGGACATCACCCGGCTGCCGTTGCACGCGGTCGAATGCGACGGCGACGTACTGCGCGTGGGTGCGCTGGTCACCATGGAGGAACTGGCCGCGCATCCCACGGTCAGGGAGCGGGTGCCCTTCGTCCGGGAAGCCTTGCTCTCGGGCGCGTCCGTGCAGTTGCGGAACATGGCCACGATCGGGGGCAATCTGCTGCAGCGCACCCGCTGCCGGTACTTCCGCGATCCTGACGTTCCCCAGTGCAACAAGCGCGCGCCCGGGTCGGGGTGCGCGGCCGTGCAGGGAACCGCGCGCATGCACGCCATTCTGGGGGCGAGCGAACGGTGCATCGCCGTGCACGCCTCCGATCTGGCGGTCGCCCTGGTGGCCCTTGACGCCGTCGCGCACATCCAGGGACCGGACGGGCAGCGGCAGGTCCCCCTGACGGAGTTCTACCTGACGGCTTCCGACAGCCCGGAGGTCGAGAACGTCCTCCAGCACGGCGAGCTGATCACGGCGGTGGACATCCCTCTTCTGCCGAACGGCGCCCGGTCGGGCTACCTCAAGGTACGGGACCGCGGTTCCTACGAGTTCGCCCTGACCTCGGCGGCCGTGAGTCTGGTGATCTCCGGCAACGCGATCCAGGAGGCGCGGATCGGCCTGGGCGGGGTCGGATCCATCCCGTGGCGGGCCTGGGAGGCGGAGCGGGAACTGACCGGTGCGCCCGTCTCCGTCGAGAACTTCCACAGGGCAGCGGCCTCTGCGGTTCACGGCGCGTGGACCGTACCGGGTACGGCCTTCAAGGTCGAGCTCGCCCAGCGCACTCTGATCCGCGAGCTGCGGGCACTGTCGGGAGCCGCGGTATGAGCACAGTCCGGAGCAGGCCGGTCATCGGCGCCGGCGTCAACCGCGTCGACGGTCCCCGCAAGGTCACCGGAGCCGCGCCCTACCCGATGGATTTCCACGTTCCCGGACAGGCCTACGCGGCGCTCGTCCAGAGCACGATCGCCGCCGGCCGCGTCATCCGCGTCGACACCGCGGCGGCCGAGGCATCACCCGGCGTCGTCACCGTACTCACCCACGCCAACGCGCCCAGGCTGGAACGGGCCCCCGTGAACAGGCTGGGAGCCTCCCCGCCCCCTCCGCTCCAGGACGACCGCATCCTGCACCACGGACAGCACATCGCGGTCGTCGTGGCCGAGACGCCCGAGCAGGCGACCGCGGCCGCACGTCTGGTGTCGGCGGAGTACGAGCGCACCGAACCCCTGCTGGACCTGATGGACCCGCGGGCACCCCAGGTCGACGACCCCTGGGGCATGGACCACAGCCGGGGTGACGCCGTCGCTGCCCTGACGACGGCCGAGGTCACGGTGGAGGAGACGTACACGACCGCGGACAACACCAACAACCCGCTCGGCCCGTTCGCGACCCTGGCCTCCTGGGACGGCGACCACCTCACGGTCCACGACACCACCCAATGGCCGTTCGTGGTGCGGAGCACCCTGGCAACGGTGTTCGGGGTTCCCGAGAGCTCGGTGCGTGTGCTGGCGCCGTACGTGGGCGGAGGCTTCGGCGCCGGGCTGCGCGTGTGGCCGCATGTGATCCTCACGGTCGCCGCCGCCCGTGTGTTGCGACGGCCGGTCAAACTGGTGCTCACCCGGCCCCAGATGTTCACCTCCGTGGGGCACCGGCCCAAGAGCGTGCAGCGCATCGCGGTCGGGGCCACACGGGCCGGCGATCTGGTGGGCATCGACCACCGCAGCATCTCGCCGGTGGCGATGGAGGACGAGGACTACGAGCCGATCGCATCCGGCACCGCGTTCGCCTACCACTGCGAGAACGTCCTCACGCAGGACCGGCAGGCCCACCTGAACATCCCCAACCCCACCTCCATGCGGGCCCCGGCCGAAGCGCAGGGCAACTTCGCGCTGGAGTCGGCCCTGGACGAACTCTCCTACAAGCTGGGGATGGACCCGCTGGAACTGCGCCTGCGCAACTACGCCGAGGAACACCCCGTCCACTCACTGCCGTGGTCCAGCAAGGCACTGCGCGAGTGCTACGAGGTCGGCGCGGAGCGGTTCGGCTGGTCCGCCCGCACCCCCGCTCCCCGCTCGATGCGGGACGGACACTGGCTGATCGGCCTTGGCATGGCGGGAGTGAGCTATCCCTGGTACGCGGCGGACTGCCAGGCGGAGGCCACCGTGCACCGGGACGGCAGCGCTCTGGTCCGCAGCGCCGCCGCCGACATCGGCACGGGCACGTACACGGTGATGACCCAGCTCTCCGCGGAGTGCCTCGGCCTGCCCCTGGAGCGGGTGCGCTTCGACCTCGGCGACTCGGACATGCCCGCCGCGCCTCAGGCCGGAGGGTCCGGGCTCACGGCGGCGCTCGGCAACGCGGTCTTCGACGCCTGCGGACGGCTCGTCAAGCGGTTCGCGGCGCTGGCCGCCCGGGACAGCGAATCCCCGCTGTACGGGGTCGCCCCGGAGTCCGTCGAGGTCACGCGGGGCCGTATCCATCCGATCGGACAGCCGGACCGCGGCGAGACGTACGCCGACATCCTCGGCCGGCACGATCTGATGGAGCTGACGGCGAACGGCTACAGCAAACCCCGGTCCCAGGACGAACTCGGCATGGCCCTGTCGGGTGCCTTCGGCGCCAAGTTCGTCGAAGTCCGTGTCGACGCGGACCTGGGACTCATACGCGTCGCCCGCGTCCTGTCCGTCATCGACGGCGGTCGCATCCTCAATGTGAAGACCGCCCGGAGCCAGATCGTCGGCGGGACCGTCGGTGGCATCGGTATGGCGCTCTTCGAGGACACCGTCACCGACGCTCCCAGCGGGCGGATCGCCAACGGCACCTTCGGTGACTACCTCATCCCCGTCCACGCGGACGTACCCGACCTGGAGGTGGTGTTCGTGGGCGATCCCGACCGGGGCAGCCCCATCGGCACCAAGGGAGTCGGCGAGATCGGCCTGGTCGGTGTCGCCGCCGCCGTGGCGAACGCCGTCCACCACGCCACCGGGAAGCGCATCCGCTCTCTTCCCCTCACCCTCGACGCCCTGTTGTGACGCCTTGAGGGCGGGGCCCGCGCTCACGGCACGCGGGCGGTCCAATCCGGGGAAGCGAACTTCGCTGCGGCCAGTTCCTCGGCGCGCTGGAGCTCCTGCCCGGTGATGTGGCCGGTGGTGAGGCCGTAGCGCGCACGGAACGAATGGATCATGCGGTCGATGACGGCCTCGCGGGTCAGGCCGGTCTGCCGCCTCAGCGGGTCGACGCGCTTGTTGGCACTGCCGATGCCCTTGCCGGACAACTTCTCCCGGCCGATGCGGAGCACCTGGAGCATCTTCTCGGCGTCGATGTCGTAGGACATGGTCACGTGGTGCAGGACCGCGCCCGGACCGCCGTCGGGTGCGACGATGCGCTTCTGCGCGGCTCCGGCGATCTTGCCGGCGTCGGTGGCGATGTCGTTGAGGGGCTGGTACCAGGCCTTGATGCCCATGTCGTCGAGGGCTGCGAGGACCCAGTCGTCGAGGTAGGCGTAGGAGTCGGCGAAGGACAGTCCGGACACGAGGGAGGCGGGGACGGAGAGGGAGTACGTGATGGTGTTCCCGGGTTCCACGAACATGGCGCCGCCACCCGAGATGCGCCGTACCACGGTCATCCCGTGGTGTTGAGCGGCTTCGGCGTCGACCTCGTTGCGCAGGGACTGGAAGCTGCCGATGACGACGGCCGGTGCGCCCCATTCCCAGACACGGAGGGTGGGCGGTCGGCGTCCCGCGGCGACCTCCGCGGTGAGGACCTCGTCGAGCGCCATGTGCAGCGCGGGCGACTGAGGCTGCTCATGGATGAGCTGCCAGTCGTAGTCCGTCCAGTCCGTCGCCTGGGCGAGAGCGCGGCGGACGGCGATGGCGACGCCTTCCGGAGTGAGTCCGTACATGACGGTGCCCTCGGGCAGGCCCGCTTCGATACGCAGGGCGAGCTCAGCGGCTTCCGTGGAGACGGGGGCGCCCTCCAGGGACCGGTTGACGGCAAGGAGTGCCTCATCGGGCTCCAGGAAGAAGTCCCCGGCAACGCGGACGTTGCGCAGTACGCCGTCGTGGTCGTCGAGATCGACCACGATCAGCTTGCCCCCAGGCACCTTGTACTCGCCGTGCATGCTGATCCACCCTGATCATTCGTAGGACGCCGTCACGGTAACGCCTCCGGCTGTATCTCCTGTTCCATGGCCGTCCTGGCTGTGCAGCACATCACGGGCGGCCCACGCGGTCCTGGCCGCGGACTGAAGCGACCGCTCCTCGGCCCTGCGGCTGAGGTGCCGCCGCCACCTCGGTGCCGGTACCTGGGGCCGGCCCGCCGATTAGGCCGGATGAGATGAGCTGCTAGCCCGGCCGGCCCCAAGCGGTGGCGGTGTTGGCGGGTGTCTGCTGTTCCCCGTGCTTCCATCTCGCCAGGAGGCCCATATGACGACTGAGGACCGACAGCAGGACACCCACCCGCGAGGGGGCGCGCCGCGCCGGCGCATGCTGGCCGCGGCCGCCCTGGCACCGATGCTGGCCGGGGCGCCGGCCCCGGCCCTTGCTCTGTCCACCGAAGCCACGAAGGGCAGAAGCCGTGCGCCGGTCGAGCCGGTGCGCACCGCCCTGTCGGACTGGACGGGCGTGGCCGACGCACTGGGCCGGACAGGCGATATGAAGCGCAACGTGATGTACCACACGGGCCTGCCGCGCCGGGACCTCGTGGTGCTCTCCCACGGCGTCATCGTCGAACCGGCGCTCGCCCTGGGTTCACACGTGTCCTTCGTCCGTTACGCCGACGGGGGCTCGCTGCTGATGGGCGATGTGGTCGTCACCGAGCGCGAACTGCAGCCGTTCAGCGATGTCCTGCACGAGCACGGGATCGAGCTGACCGCGATCCACAAGCATCTGCTCTCCCAGTTTCCCGACGTCTGGTGGATCCACGTCCATGCGCACGGCCACGACCCGGTGGCCATCGCCCGTGGCCTGCGCGCGGCGTTCGACCGTACCGGCACCCCTCCCCCGGCACCTCCCGCCGCGCAGCGGCCCATCGGCCTGGACACCGCCGGCATCGATGCCGCGATGGGAGTCAAGGGCATGATCGACGACGGGATCTACAAGAGCACCTTCGTCCGCCGTGAGACCGTCACCGACGGCGATCTGCGGCTGCCTCCGGGGCTGGGATCGACCACCGCGATCAACTTCCAGCCACTGGGCGGCGGCCGGGCCGCTGTCAACGGCGACTGCGTGATGATCGCGGGGGAAGTCCAGAACGTCCTCGCGGCCCTGCGGCGTGCCGGGGCCGAGCTCGTCGAGCTGCACCACCACGGTCTGAGGGACGAACCCCGGCTGTTCTTCGTCCATTTCTGGGCCGTCGGTGACGCCGTCAGGCTCGCCCGGGGCCTTCGCGCAGCGGTGGACGCCACCAACGTCGCGCCGGTCGCGGGCACGGCCACCCTGGAGTGACGGGCCGCCGCGGGAAGGGAGCCACCGGACCGCCACCTGTTCCCGGCCCTCGTGCGACCGGTGTCGTTGTCCTCCGGCATCGGGTACCGCCAGGGCCAAATAGCGCACGTGGAGGTGTCCCGACGGCCACCGGCACGGAAAAGGCCTATGCAGGGAGTAGCGAAGCTGGCTGGAAAGGGAGAACTGCGCGATGGCCCCAAGCGGCGAAGCAATCACATGTCCGTTCGACTTCAGCAAGGACCTGGATTTCGACCCCTCGCTCGCGGCGCTCATGGCCCGCGATTCCATCACCCGGATCCGGCTGCCGTACGGTGACGCCGACGCCTGGCTGGTCACCGGGTTCGACGAGGTACGGCAGGTGACCACCGACCAGCGATTCAGCCGGGCGGGAATCGTGGGGTCCGACTATCCGCGGCTGACGCCGGAGCCCATCGTCTCACCGGAGTCGATCAACGTGATCGATCCGCCGCACAGCACCCGTCTGCGGCGCCTCGCGTCACAGGCTTTCACCAAGCGGCATGTGGACCCGATGCGACAGAGGATCACCAGGCTCGCGGACACCCTGCTCGACGAGATGGCCGCGCAGGGGCCACCGGCGGATCTGGCACACCATCTGTCGAACCCGCTCCCGGAACAGACCATCTTCGACGTCCTCGGCATCGTCCGGGACGACTGGCCCAGATTGGGACAGTACGCGCACCAACTCCTGGTCACCGGCCCGGACAGCCGCCACAGCGCGAAGACCGCGAAGGACGAACTGCGGGCGTACTTCCTCGAACTGGTCGTACAGCGGCGGCACTCCCCCGGAAGGGATCTCGTCAGCGCGTTGGTGGCGGCGAAGGAGGGCGAGGACGCACTCGACGACCAGGAGCTGGCGGTCATGTTGCTGACGCTGATGCTCAGCGGGCAGGACACGGCCACCTGCGAGATCAGCAACATCTGCTACCTGCTTTTGACCCGTCCCGAGCTGATGGAGCGCCTCAGGAACCGGCCGGAGACACTGACGGACGTCCTGAACGAGCTGCTGCGTGTCATCCCCTTCCGCAAGGGGGTCGGCATTCCCCGGGTGGCCCTGGAGGACGTGGAGATGGGCGGCGTACGCATCCGGGCGGGTGACTTCGTTCATGTGTCGTATCTGACGGCGAACCGTGACCCGGAGCGCTATCCGGACCCGGATGTCATCGACCTGGACCGTCCCCCCGTACCGCACATGACCTTCGGCTGGGGCGGACACCGTTGCATCGGTGTGCCGCTGGCCATGGCGGAGCTGGAAGTGGCCATCGGGCGGCTGCTGGAGCGGTTCCCGGAGCTGCGGTTGGCGGTAGCGCCGAAGGAGGTGCGCTGGGACACGGGGACGATCCGGCGCTTCCCGATCGAACTGCCTGTGGCCTGGTGAACACGGCATCACTCACCCCAAGAAGAAGCCGTTCATCCTATTACCCCGCCTTCCCGGGTGAACCTCCATATGGGTGACCTGTGATCACCCCAGCGGTGCAGGAAGTCAAGAAACACCTGCCCATTGACCCCTACCGTCCTGTCGTCGCAACCGATTCCGAGTGGCAACTTCACAGTGACCGACCGAAACTGAAGCGCATGGTTTCGTGATCACGTAAGAGCAATTTCCTCAAGGAGCTCGCATGGTGGAGAAGTCTGCCGAGGTGTTGATATCCGGCCCGGACGAACCTGCCGTGACCAGGCACAGCAGTGCCGAGCCGACCACGACAGCCACCGAGAGGGAACTCGCCGAAATATTGGCCGGCGTTCTTTTCATTGAACACGTTCCGGTCGACGGTCATTTCTTCGACGACCTGGGCGCCAACTCCTTGGTCATGGCTCAATTCTGCGCGCGAGTCAGGAAGCGACCGGATCTGCCATCCGCTTCCATGAAGGACATCTACCGGTACCCCACGATCCGAAGTCTGGCAGCGGCCCTCGCGGACACCGGCCCCGACGCTTTCGGTTCGCCGCTCCCGACGTCGCCGTCGGCGCAGACGGCTCAGACGGCGCTTCCGGCACAGGTGACGCCGACGAGGACACTGAGTTATGTCCTGTGCGGAACGCTCCAGTTGCTGATCTTCCTGGGATATTCGTTCCTCACCGGACTCGTCGCCGCCCGGGGCTACGAGTGGGTCGCCACCGGCTCGGGTCTCGTCGGCATCTACCTGCGGTCGTTCCTGTTCGGCGGCATCGGCTTCGTCGTCCTGTGCATCTTCCCGGTCGTGGCCAAATGGATCCTCATCGGCCGCTGGACACCCCGGGAGTTCCCGGTCTGGAGCGCGGCCTATCTGCGCTTCTGGATCGTCAAGGTGCTGCTCCACGCCAACCCCATGATCCTTTTCGTGGGCAATCCGCTGTACGTGCTGTACCTGCGGGCGCTCGGCGCGCGGATCGGCAAGGAAGTCACGATCCTCTCCCGTTCTGTCCCGGTCTGCACGGACCTGCTCACGATCGGCGCCGGTACGGTCATCCGCAAGGACTCGTTCTTCCTCTGCTACCGGGCGCACGCCGGGCGTATCCAGACCGGCCGGATCACGCTCGGCCGGGACGTGTTCATCGGTGAGAAGACCGTGCTCGACATCGACACGTCGATGGGCGACGGAACTCAACTCGGCCACTCATCCGCCCTGTACCGCGGCCAGGTGGTCCCGGACGGCGAGCGCCGGCACGGATCCCCCGCGCAGCCCACGGACATCGACTACGTGAGGGTCGCACCGGCCCGCTGCGGCACATTGCGCCGGACCGGCTTCGGCCTTCTCACCCTGCTCCAACTGTTCTTCCTGTACGTACCGCTGACCGTGGGCGGTGTGTACATGCTGTTCACGGAGGTTCCGGCGCTCGGCAAGCGGCTGGGTCCGGAAGCGGCCGGAATCACGTTGTCCGAGTTGCTCACCGACGCGCTGATGCTGTCCACCGTGCTGTTCTTCGGCTTCGTCTTCGTGGGACTCGCCCTGATGTTCACCGTTCCGCGCCTGCTGAGGCTCGTCGTCAAGCCCGACAAGGTCTATCCGCTCTACGGATTCCACTACGCGGCGCACCGGACGACGGCCCGCATGACGAACATCAAGTTCTTCACCTGGCTCTTCGGCGACAGCTCCTACATCGTCCACTATCTTCGCGCCCTCGGATACGACTTGTCCCAGGTCGAGCAGACAGGGTCCAACTTCGGCACCGAAGTGAGGCACGAGACCCCGTACCTGGTGTCCGTCGGCCGCGGAACGATGGTGGCCGACGGTCTCTCCCTCATCAACGCCGACTTCTCCAGTGCGTCCTTCCGGGTGTCCCGGGCGTCGATCGGTGCGCACAGCTTCCTCGGCAACAACATCGCCTATCCCGCGGGCGGCAGGACGGGTGACAACTGCCTGCTCGCGACAAAGGTGATGGTTCCCCTCGACGGTGAGGTCCGGGAGGGTGTCGGACTGCTCGGCTCGCCATGCTTCGAGATTCCCCGGTCGGTGGAGCGCGACTCCCGGTTCGACCATCTCAGGACAGGCGACGAACTGCGCCTCCAGCTCGCCGCGAAGAACCGCTACAACATTCGCTCGATGGTCTTCTTCCTGCTCGTGCGGTGGTTGCACACCTTTGTGCTCACGGCTCTCGGTCTCGTCTCCGTCGGCCTGTACGGTGTCCTCGGGCATGTGGTGATCGCCGCGTATCTGGCGCTCACTCTCGGATTCAGCGCCCTCTACTTCGTCCTGGTGGAGCGCTGCATCGCGTCGTTCCGCGCGCTGCGCCCACGACTGTGCTCCATCTACGACCCGTACTTCTGGTGGCACGAACGCCTCTGGAAGGTGCCGGACGAATACCTCGACCTCTTCAACGGAACCCCCTTCAAGAACGTGATCTGGCGAATGCTGGGTGTGCGTATCGGCAGGCGGGTCTTCGACGACGGCTGTTATGTGACGGAGCGGACGCTCACCACCATCGGGGACGACTGCACGCTCAATGCCGGCACCAAGATCCAGTGCCACTCCCAGGAGGACGGCACCTTCAAGTCCGACCACAGCACGCTCGGTACCGGCTGCACCCTCGGGGTCGGCGCCCACGTGCACTACGGCGTGACGATGGGTGACGGCGCCGTGCTGGCACCCGATTCCTTCCTCATGAAAGGCGAGGAAGTCCCCCCGCACGCACGGTGGGGAGGGAACCCGGCTGTGGAGGCGCCGGATGCCCCCGGTCGTCTCTGCGACGCCGGCCCGGCAATCGCGACAGGAACGTCCCGCGTGAACGGCGCCGCTACGACGGCGAGTTGAGGAAGGCCATTCGATGGGAGCGCACGTGGATGCGGACCGTGAGTTCTGGGGAGGGGTGCTTGCCGCCGGTGGTTTCACCGCCGTCCCACGGTGGGTGCGGGAGCCGGTGGCGGGTGTGGCCGAGCACGAGGCCACGGTGCCGGGCGATGTGGTGGCGGTGGTACGCGGACTTGCGGCCGAGTTGGCGGTACCGGTGAGTGCGGTGCTGCTGGCTGCCCATGCCAAGGTGCTGGCCGCGTTGTCGGGTGAGCAGGAGGTGGTGACAGGTTATGCCGCCGGGGTGGGCGGTGCGCTGCCGTGCCTGCTGACCGTCGCACCCGGGTCGTGGCGTGCGCTGGTGCTGACCGCTCAGCACGTCGAGGCGGAACTGCTGGCGCACCGGGGGTTTCCGGTGGCGGAGCTGCGGCGGGAGTTGGGGGTGGCGGGGCCGTCGTACGAGGTCGTGTTCGACCCTGCGGGGGTTGAGGGTGGGCCGGCTGAGGACGCCGTGCTGAGGGTGGGGTGGTGTGATCGGGGCGGGCGGCTGGTGGTGCGGTCGCGGTATCGCACGGATGCGCTGGACGCCGAGTGCGCGGCCCGCATCGTGGGCTATCACCTCGCCGCGCTGCGGCTGATGGCGGCTGATGTGGATGCCGAGCACGCACGGCAGAGTCTGCTGTCGCCCGAGGAGGTGCGTGATCAGCTCGAGGGGCTCGCCGGACCGCGCCGCAGGCTCCCGGAGTGCCGGGCGCACGAGCTGTTCGAGCAGCGGGTGCGGGAGCATCCGGAGGCGGTGGCCGTGCACCGCGATCGCGCGTGGACGTACGGAGAACTCAACGCGCGCGCGAACCGGCTGGCACGGGCGCTGCTGGCGCGGGGCCTGGGCCGGGAAGACGTGGTGGGGGTGGTCACCGAACGCAATCTCGACTGGCTGGCATCGGTGTTGGCGGTGTTCAAGGCCGGGGGCGTGTATCTGCCCATCGAGCCGCACTTTCCGGCCGGTCGTATCGCGGCGACGCTGTCGCGTGCCGGCTGCCGGCTGGTGGTGACCGAGTCCGGCAGCACCCACTCCCTCGATCAGGCCGTGGCCACATTGCCGGGAGTCGAGAGGCTGCTGGTCGAGGCGGCGTATGCGGAGCAGCACGCCGACGGCGATGTCGGGGTGGAGGTCGCACCCGACCAGCTGGCCTACATCTACTTCACCTCCGGCTCCACCGGCGAGCCGAAAGGGGCGATGTGCGAGCACGCGGGCATGCTCAACCACCTCTACGCCAAGATCGACGACTTGGGGATCGGCGAGGGGCGGGTGGTGGCGCAGACGGCCCCGCAGTGCTTCGACATCTCGCTGTGGCAGTTGCTGGCCGCGCTCCTGGTGGGCGGGCGGACGCTGCTGGTCGAGCAGGACGTGATCGTGGATGTGGAGCGGTTCCTCGACACGCTTGTCCGGGGCCGGGTCGGTGTGGTGCAGGTCGTGCCCTCCTATCTGGAGGTGGTGGTCTCGTATCTGGAGGGGCACCCCCGCCCGTTGCCGGACCTGCGGTGTGTGTCGGTGACCGGTGAGGCGTTGAAGCGCGAGCTGGTTCAGCGCTGGTTCACGGTCCAGCCCGGGATCAAGCTGGTCAACGCCTATGGGCTGACCGAGACCTCGGACGACACCAACCACGAGATCTTGGAAGGGGTGCCCGATCGGGTGCTGCTGGGGCGTGCGGTCAACAACGTGCACGTCTACGTCGTCGATGAACATCTGTCGCTGGTTCCGCTGGGCGCCCCGGGGTTGATCGCGTTCTCCGGTGTGTGCGTGGGGCGTGGGTATGTCAATGATCCCGAGCGGACGCGTGAGGCCTATCTGGACGATCCGCACCGGCCGGGCGAGCGGCTCTATCTGGGGGGTGACTGGGGACGCTGGCATCCCGGCGGCAAGCTGGAGTTCCTCGGCCGGCGGGACAACCAGGTCAAGATCCGTGGTTTCCGCATCGAGATCGGTGAGATCGAGAACACCCTGTTGCGGGTTCCCGGGGTGCGGGACGGCGCGGTGGTCATCGCCGAACTGGGCGGCCACAGCACGCACCTGATCGCCTTCTACGCCGGCCGGCGTCAGCAGACGGACGTGCTGCGCGACGCGCTGGGCGCCGTGCTGCCCGCATACATGGTCCCCTCGGCCTTTCACTGGCGGGACAGCCTCCCGCTCACCGCCAATGGCAAGATCGACAGGAAGGCCCTGACCGCCCTGGCCGAACAGTCCGCACCGAGCCCCGAGGGCGACCTCCCTGGTGAGCACCGCGACGTCCCGGGCACTCCGACCGAGCGGAAACTGGCAGCAGCCTGGGCCGAGTTGCTCGGCATCCCCCAGCACCGTATCGGCCGACAGGACCACTTCTTCGACTCCGGCGGCACCTCACTGTCCGCGGTGAAACTCACCATCGCCCTGAACCGCGCGGTGTCCCTCAAGGACATCACCCGCCACCCGGTACTCGCCGACCTCGCCGCACTCCTGGACGGCGCGACCCGGCGGCGCCCGGAGCTGCTTCAGCCACTGTCGGAAGCGGACGGTGTACCGGAGTGTGCCCTGGTGTGCTTCCCGTACGCGGGCGGCAACGCGGTCAACTACCGGCCGATGGCCGCCGCCTTGGCGGGCGGCGGACCCGCGGTCTTCGCCGTGGACCTGCCCGGTCATGACCTGGCCGCCCACAACGAACCGTTCGTACCGATGGAACAGGTGACGGAACAGGTCATCGCCGAGATCACCGGGCGTGGCCTGACCAGGGTCATGCTGTGGGGCCACTCCTCGGGCGCCGCGTTGGCCGTGGAGACCGCGAGGAAGCTGCAGGAGCGCGGGGTGGACGTCCCACGGGTGTTCCTCGGCGCGCAGCTGCTCGGCACCGCCACCGCTCGGCGCGCCGCCATCACCGAGCTCACCGGGCGGAGCGACGCCGAGATCGCCACGAAGCTGACCCGGGACAGCGGCTACACGGAACTCGGTGAGCTGAACGCGCGGCACGCGGAGCACATCGGTGCCGCCTATCGGCACGACTGCGTGTCCGCACATCGCTATTTCGCCGACGCCCTGGAAGCTCCGCCGGCAGTGAAGCTGTCCGTGCCGGTCACGGTGGTCGTCGCCGCCGATGACCCGAGCACGGCCGAGTTCCCCGGCCGGTACCGCGACTGGGAACTGCTGGCCGAGCAGGTGGACCTGCACGAACTCGCCGACGGTGGTCACTATTTCCTGCGCACCCGTCCGGCCGAAGCGGCACAGGCCGTCCTGGCCGCCGCCGATGTGCCGGCCTCCTCGTGAGTCTCCATAAGCCTCCACGGCCCTCCACGGGCTCCATGTGCCCCATGTTTCTTCTCGAGCCTCCTTGATCCTCCCGAGTGACAACCGTCCTTGAGTCTCCCGAGTGACAACCGAAAGGAAACCCAGTGTCGTCCTCACCACCGACATCACTGCTCGACGTGGAACTGCGGTCGGGCAGACCTCCGATCCTGCACGTCGAGTCTCCCGACCATGCGCCGAGTTGGGCGGCCGAACACCGCGACGCGCTGCGCGCGCAGGTCACCGAGCACGGTGCGCTGCTCATCCGCGGCCTGGGGCTGCGGGAGGCGGATCAGGTCGGTGCCGTCTTCACCGGTCTGGCCGGCGGTCTGATGACGGAGAGGGAGGCTTTCGCCCCCCGGCAGACCTACAGCCCTGGGCTGTACTCCTCCACGACCTGGCCGGCCAACCAGCCGATGTGCATGCACCATGAACTGAGCTACACGCTGGAGGTTCCCGGCCTGATGCTGTTCGCGTGCCTGAGCGCACCCGGCCAGGGCGGTGCGACCGCCGTGGCCGACGCGGAACAGGTGCTTCAGGCGCTGCCCCCCGCGCTGAGCGATCGGTTCGAGCATGAGGGCTGGATGCTCACCCGCAGCTACAACGACGATATCGGGGCGTCCTTGCTGGAGTCGTTCGGCACCGATGACGCCGCGGCCATCGAACGTTACTGCCGCGCCCACACCATCGACTTCACCTGGCAGCCCGACGGGTCCCTGCACACCCGGCAGCGCCGCAGCGCGGTGGTGCGGCATCCGCTCACCGGCCGGCGCTGCTGGTTCAACCAGATCGCCTTCCTCAACGAGTGGACGCTGGCCCCGGAGGTGCGCGAGTACCTGGTGGACGTCTACGGCGAGGACGGGCTGCCGTTCAACACCCGCTTCGGAGACGGCTCCCCGATCGGCGAGGAGATCGTCCAGCTACTCAACACCACCTACGAGGACCACACCCGGCGCGAGCCCTGGCAGGCGGGCGACGTGATGCTGGTCGACAACATCCGCACCGCACACAGCAGAGAGGCCTTCACCGGAGAACGCCAGGTGCTGGTCGCCATGGCCGAGCCCCGGCGCCTGGCCGACGGGTGCCCGACCCCGGAGGCGAGCCGGCGATGACCCCCCTGACGTCCCCCGCCCCCCGGTCCGCCGCGACCCACCCGGCATCGGCGCCGGCCTTCGCGGTGATCTCCGGCGCCCAGGTGCAGCAAGCGCTCGACGGGCGCGAGAAACAGATCGTGGAACTGGTCGAGGCGACCTACCGGCTGCACGGCGCCGGGGACTCGGTCAACCCTCCGTCGTACTTCCTGCGCTTCCCCGACCGCCCCACGGCCCGGATCATCGCACTGCCGGCCTCCATCGGGGGGCCGGCGCACGTGGACGGCCTGAAGTGGATCTCCAGCTTCCCGGCCAACGTGGCGGCCGGTCTGCCGCGGGCCTCCGCGGTCCTCATCCTCAACGACCACGACACCGGTTACCCCTTCGCCTGCCTGGAAAGCTCCATCATCAGCGCCACCAGAACCGCGGCATCCGCCGCGCTGGCAGCCGACTGGCTCAGCCGCGGCCGACCCCGCCCCACCCGCATCGGATTCTTCGGCACGGGCCTGATCGCCCGCTACATCCACACCTTCCTGGCCGGCACCGGCTGGGCGTTCGACACCATCGGCGTACACGACGTGTCCGCCGACAGCGCGACCGGCTTCTGCGGCCACCTGCGGCAGGCCGGCACCGCCGGACAGATCACGGTCCACGACAGCGCCGAAAAACTCATCCGCTCCAGCGATCTGGTGGTCTTCGCCACCATCGCCGGAAAGCCCCATGTCACCGACCCCGCCTGGTTCGCGCACCACCCCCTGGTCCTGCACGTGTCCCTGCGCGACCTCGCCCCCGAGATCCTGCTCGGCTCGGCCAACATCGTCGACGACATCGAGCACTGTCTGAAAGCCGACACCTCTCCCCACCTGGCCGAGCAGCTCACCGGCCACCGCGCCTTCCTGGACGGCACGCTCGACGACGTCATGACCGGACGGGTGACACCGCCGGCCGACCGGACCGTGATCTTCTCGCCCTTCGGACTCGGCGTCCTCGACCTCGCCGTCGGCAAGTACGTCTACGACGAAGTCGCCCGGTCCGGACACCTCCACCTCGTCGACGACTTCTTCCACGACCTGCGCCGGTACGGCTGAACGCCAATTTCCTCAGCTCTGGCATCAGGAGGCCACCGTGCCCGTCATTTCCGATCCCCATGCCTTCAACGAAAGCCAGCTCTACGTCGACCTCCGGTCGATTTTCGGGCGCTCCCTGTACCTGAAGTGCGAGGGGTTCAACTTCGCCGGATCGATCAAATTGAAGGCGGCGATCGAGATGGTGGAGACCGCCGAGCGGAATGGAGTCCTGACGCCGGATTCGATACTGGTCGAATCCTCGTCCGGAAACCTCGGCGTGGCGCTCAGCATGATCGCCGCGAGCAAGGGTTACCGGTTTTTGTGTGTGACGGACTCCCGTTGCAATCTGTCGAGCAGACTGCTGATGGAGGCGTTGGGCAGCGAGGTGCACATCATCGCCGACGTGGACGCCAACGGCGGTTTCCTCGGCGCGCGGATCGACTACGTGCGCGCGCTGTGCACCTCCGACGACCGGTACGTATGGCTCAGTCAGTACACCAATCCGGGCAACTGGCGGGCCCACTACCGCAGGACGGCGCCGGAGATCGCCCGCCAGTTCCCGCAACTGGACGTGCTGTTCATCGGTGCGGGCACCACCGGGACCCTGATGGGCTGCGCGCGCTACTTCCGCGAATGGCACCGGCCGGTGCGGATCGTCGCGGTGGACAGCGTCGGCTCGGTGATCTTCGGCGGCGAGCCGGGGCGCCGGATGATTCCCGGCCTGGGCATGAGCATCCGCCCGCCGCTGCTCGACGAGTCGTATGTGGATGAGGTGATACAGGTCGAGGAGGCGGACACCATCCGTACGTGCCACCGTCTGGCCAGACGCGGGTTCCTGTTCGGCGGCTCCACCGGAACGGTGGTCAGCGGCGCGATGGACTGGCTGGCCCGGCATGACACGAGTGACCTCACCACGGTGGCCATCGCCCCGGACCTCGGTGAGCGCTACCTCGACACCATCTACCAGGCGAACTGGCTGCAGGATCTGTACGGCGATCACATAGTCGAGTCCAAGGAGGTGGCCGCCGGTTCCCGTGGGGTGGAGCCCACGCTGCGAGCGTCGGTCCAGGAGCCGAAGCCGGTGAAGTGACGGTTTTCTTCGAGGTCCCCGGAGCAGCCCGTGGGGTCAGTCCTCGGGCGACCGGCCGGCGGCGGAGGCCTTCTTGATCGCTTCGCGGATCCGGGAGTAGGTGCCGCAGCGGCAGACGTTCTCGATCCGGTCGATATCGGCGTCCGTCGGCCGGGACGTCCTTTTCAGCAGTGCTGCCGCCGCCATGATCTGTCCGGGCTGGCAGAAGCCGCACTGCGCGACGTCGCAGTCGAGCCAGGCCCGTTGTACGGGGTGCAGCGTGTCGCCGTCGGCCAAGCCCTCGATGGTAGTGACGTCGCGGCCCGCGCAGTTGGCGACCGGCACGACGCAGGGCTGGATCTCGGCGCCGTCGAGGTGGCTGGTGCAGGCACGGCAAACACCTACGCCGCAGCCGTACTTGGGCCCGGTGACCCCGAGCATGTCGCGCAGCACCCACAGCAACGGCATGTCGGCCGGTGCCTCGACAGTGACCGGCTTCCCGTTGACGACGAAGGAGTAGGACGGCATCGGCACCTTCTCAGAAGTTGATCGGGAAACGGCGGGGCCGGGTACCGGTCGCCCGGGCGTAGGCGTTGGCGACGGCGCCCGCCGCGGCCGGAACGCCGAGTTCACCGGCCCCTCCCGGCTCCCCCCGGGACGGCATGATGTGTGCTTCGAAGTGCAGCGGCGCGTGCCGCTGACGGGCGTAGCGGAAGTCGGCGAAGCTGCCCTCGCGGACGGCACCTCGGTCGATGTGGAGACCGGCCTGGAGCACGGTGGAGATCCCGTCGATCGCGGTGCCCATGAGCTGGGCCTGAAGTCCGCGCGGGTTGACGGCCGTTCCGACATCTGCCGCCATCACCACCTTGGTGACCCGGGGGTTCTTCGGGTCGGTGGCGTCGATCTCGACCAGGCAGGCCACGCAGGAGCCGTACTCCTCGTGCACGGCCACGCCCTGGGCCCGGCCCGCCGGCATGGTCCGGCCCCAGCTTCCGGTGGTCGCGACCTTGTCGAGTACGGCCCTGACGGCCTTGCTCCTGAGCGTGGTGTGCCGGAACGCCACCGGATCCTTGCCCAGGTGCTCGGCGATCTCGTCGACGACGATCTCCTCCGCGGTCCTCATGGTCCCGGAGTCCACCGACCGCCAGGCGCCGAGGGGCATCGCCAGCTCGACTCCGCCCGAGTTCCCCGAGACGCGGCCGAAGTTGTACAGGCCGGTGTCGCTGGGCAGCGGGCCCGCCGCCGGTGCGCGCCCGCCGCGTGCGACGGCCGTGGTCACACCGCCCTGAGCGGCCGGACCCTGCTGCTCGTAGGACTCGTTCACCGAGGCCATCGCGTGTTCGAAGGCCACCACCCTGCCCCGCGCGTGGCTGGCCCGGATCCGGTGATGGCTGGCCGGGCGCATCCTGCCGTGCCGGATGTCGTCGGCACGGCTCCACATCAGCTTCACCGGCCGGCGGGCCGCCTTCGAGATGAGTGCCGCCTCGATCGCGGCGTCGAAGTTCAGCCGCCTTCCGAACGAGCCCCCGCCCCGTGTCACATGGACCCGGACCGAGGACGCCGGCAGTCCGATGGCCGCGGCGATGCTCTCCCGCGCTTCCATCGGCGTCTGGGAGGAGAACCACATCTCGGCGCGGTCGGCGCGCACATCCGCCACCGCGGTGAGGACTTCCATCGGGGCATGGCTGACGAAGGCGAATGCGAACTCGGCCTCTGTTTGCGCCGATCCGCGCGGTGGGGTGCCGAGCCGTGGGACGGCGGCACGCACCCGGGCCCGGATCGCCGCGTCCGAGAGGGGCGCGAGTGGGCCGGGAGCCCATGTGATGCGCAGTGCGTCCCTGGCCTTGAACGCGTGGTGGAAGGAGTCCGCCACCACAGCGACACCACCGGCGATCCTGACGACCGCGTGGACGCCCGGCATCGCGCGGGCCACACTGTCGTCGACCGAGACGACTTTCCCGAGGATCGTCGGCGGGCGGGCCACCACGGTCGGTTTCGCTCCGGCCACCGACAGGTCTCCGGCGTATGTCGCCTTGCCCGTGACGATGTCCCGCGCGTCGATCCGGGTCGTCGGCCGCCCGATCACGCGGTGCCGGGACGCGGGCTTCGGTTTGCTCGACACCGCCGGCCGGCGAATGCGCGCGGCGCTCGCGGTCAGCGAACCGAAGGTGGCCATGCGCCCGTCCGGTGCGATGACCATGGTGTTGCTGGTGCGCAGGGTCCGGGCGGAAAGGTGCCACCGCTTGGCGGCCGCCGTCACCAGCCTGGCGCGTGCGGTGGCGGCCAGCTCGCGGGCCGGTCCGTACAGGGAACTCACCGAGTTCGAGCCGCCTGTGAACTGGTTGCCCTTGGCTCTGGCGTCGGCGAGCGGGATGTCCACGTCGATGAGACGGGCGTCCAACTCCTCGGCGATCATCATGGCGACCGCTGTCGTGATGCCCTGGCCGACCTCGACCCGCGGCAGCCGCACGACCACCCTGTTCGCCGCCGTGACCTCCAGGACCAGCATCTCGTCGTCGGCGCCGGTCACCAGGACATCGGAGGGTCTGCGCGCGCCCTTCGCGGCGCGTTCGGCGCCTTGCGCCGACGAGGTGTCGCACCCGATCGGCGCGGCGACCGTCAGGGTGGACGCCGCGAGCGAATAGACCATGAACCGGCGACGGGACAGCCGGCCGGACCGGCCGGGGGACGCGTTCTGCGGTGGGGCCCCGTCCTGGGCCGATCCGGTGTCGGTGGCGGAAGACCCGAAGCCGTCCAACACACACTCCTCTCGGTGCGTCGCCCTCTGCTCCGATCGCGCGTCGGGCCTTGGTGGACGGCCTGAGTACTCGCGTTCGTTCGACTGGTAGGAGGGGCCGGCTCTCGTGGTGGTTGCGCACCGAGGGGGATTGATTCGAAAGAACTTACGCGCACACAGCGGCAGTCGGCCCGGCCACCGCTGATTGCGGTGGCCGGGCCGACGGGACGAACGCTGTGCCGGTGAGCGTCAGCCTCGGGCCGACGCCGTGCGGCCGTAGCGCCGCTCGAATCGCTCCACACGGCCGGCGGTGTCCACGACCCGCGAGGTGCCGGTGTAGAACGGATGGCTCGCCGACGAGATCTCGACGTCGATCAGCGGGTAGGTGATGCCGTCCTCCCACTCGATCGTCCTCGACGACTGCGCGGTCGAGCGGACCAGGAACGTGGCGTCCGCGGCCCGGTCACGGAAGACGACCGGCCGGGAATCGGGGTGAATACCGGTCCTCATGGCGTTTCCTTCCTCATCACCGTCCGCCTGGAGGGCGGACGCTCGGTTCAGCGTGCTTCGCGGAATGCGACGTGCTCCCCGGCCACCGGGTCGTACTTGCGCAGTACCAGCCGGTCGGGGTCGTTGAGACGGTTCTTGCGCGTCACGTAGGTGACGCCGGTCCCGGCCGTCGACTTCAAGGTGACGACGGGACGCGTTGTGCTGCGTGCCATGAGGTGCTCCTTTCGCCCACATCACGGGCTCCTGACCCGTGCATGTCAGCCATGTCCCCCTCAACAACACCCCTCGCCGTCGCATTCCCCGGCCGTACCCGGCCCGCCGCCTGGCAGGACGCGGGTCAGGCGGCGACGGCGGCACGTTCGCGAGCGGCCCGTACGGCTGCGGACAGGCCGGCGATGTCGTACGCGCCGTGATGCCTGCGTCCGTTGACGAAGAAGGTGGGCGTTCCCGTCACGCTGCTGAGATCCGCCGACTCGACGTCCTCGGCGACACGCACCGCACCCGCGTGGGCCCGCATGTCGCGCTCGAATCGTCCCAGGTCGAGCCCGATGTCCGCGGCATACCCTCGCAGGTCGTCGAATCGCAGGGCGCCCTGATGGCTGAGCAGCAGGTCATGCATCTCCCAGAAACGCCCCTGCAAGGCCGCCGCTTCCGAGGCCTCGCCGGCCAGCTGGGCGTGTACGTGGACGTCGGTCAGAGGGAGATGCCGCCAGACGTAGCGCACGTCCCCGAAGTCCCCGAGAAGCTCGCGGACGACCGACTCCGCCTGCCCGCAGTACGGGCACTCGTAGTCGCCGTACTCCACCACGGTCACGGGCGCGTGTCGTGGCCCCCGTACGTGATCACGGTCCGGGTCGACCGGCACCGCGAGGTCGACGATCGTCTCCGCTTTCCCAAGCAGGGCCCGTAGCTGGGAGCGTCGTGGAAACAGCGTGATGACGCCGGTGACAACCCGCCCGGCCACGAAGGAGCAGAGCACGGCGCTCAGGATGCCGACCTTCGCTTCGTCCAACTGGGAGCCGTCGAAGGCGAGCGTCGCGATGAGCAGCGAGACCGTGAACCCGACCCCGGCCAGGGTTCCGCCCGCCGCGATGGCTCCCCAGCCGACCGGGGGACGGATCCGGCCGCGGCTCAACACCGTGGCCAGCAGTGACGCCCCCAGGATGCCGACGGGTTTCCCGAGGACGTACCCGGCCAGGATGCCCAGGGTGATGGGAGAGGTGAACGACCTTCCCAGCTGATCGACATTGATCGGAATGCCGGCGTTGGCCAGCGCGAACAGCGGCACGACGACATAACTGGCCCACGGGTGGTACATCCGTTGCAGGCGCTCGTTGGGAGAGACGGCCGAGGCGAGTCCCAGACGCACGGACCGCTCCAGCTCGGGCGTGGGCTGCTCGCGGAACAGCCGGAACAGGCCGCTCGCACGCTCCAGGTCGCTGCGCGTCGCCGGATACGCGTACGTCAGCAGGCCCATGGCGAGACCGATGACCACCGGGTCCACTCCCGACTTGAGCAGGGCTGCCCAGGCGACGACCGCCAGCACCGCGTAGACGGCACCTCGACGTACCCCGAGGGCGCGAACCAGCAGGATGACGGCGAAAGTACCGAGCGCCGCGAGCAGCGCCGGGACGGTGAGGTGATCACTGTAGGCGACGGCGATGACACCGAGAGCCAGGAAGTCGTCGACGACGGTGACGGTGAGGATGAACACGCGCAGCCCGGCCGGCATACGGCGCCCGACGACCGCCAGCATGCCCAGCGCGAAGGCTGTGTCGGTGGACATCGCCGCGCCCCAGCCGTGCGCCGATCCATGGCCCGCGTTGAGGGCCAGGTAGATGCCGACGGGCACGAGCATGCCGCTGACGCCCGCCGCGAGCGGCAGTGTCAGTCGTTTGCGGTCCCGCAGCTCGCCCATGTCGAACTCGCGGCGCGCCTCCAGGCCGATGACGAAGAAGAACAGCGTCATCAGTCCGCTGTTCACCCACTCGCGCAGCTCGAGGGAGAGCCCGTACGAGCCCACCCGCACGGACAGATGCGTCTGCCACAACGACGCGTAGACGGACGGTGCCGCGTTGGCCCACACGAGCGCGGCGATCGTCGCCGTCACCAGGACGGCGGCGCTCCCGGTCTCGGTGCGCAGGAAGTCGCGCAGCGGGGAGCGGGAGTCATCGGCGCACGCGGACTGCCCCGTGAAGTCGGTGGGTTCCAGGGCCATGCTCACGCGCTCATTCGACGGAACCGTTGGACGGCACGGCCTCGTAGTAGGCAACACGGTGCAAGAACGTCGCTCACTTCTACCTCTCGCCGTGACTCGGGTTTCGTCATTCGGGCAACACCGGCAACCCCGCCGGCCATTCCCCCGGCAGTGGTTGATCTTTGGCCGAGGCGAGGAGAACCGCAGGTCAGGCCCATGCAGGCCGACTCGTCACCGGTTGCGTGGGCTTCGGGGTGTGCGCAGGGTGGAAAAAGGCCGCAGCCCGTGATCCGCAGCGAGGGACGATGATCGTATCGGTGGTGTCGATGCCGGAGGGGATCGTCGATCAGACACATGTGTCGGAGGCACGTGAGCGTCTCGCGGCATCCCACTTCCTGTTCGTGGACATCGAGCTGCCCGAAGAGGCCCCGCCCGACGAACAGCCGGTCGCCCACCAGCTCGGCCTGGAGGCCGAGAACCTGACGTGGCTGGGCAGGGAGGGCGAATCCGCGCGGGCCGAGTTCCTCGGGGACAGGGCCGGGTTCGTCGTACCCCTGGTCGACTCCGGCCGGGTCACCCACGTCCATGCCTTCGTGACCGAGCGGCACGTGGTCACGGTTCACCGAGGACCGCTCGGACCGATCGAGAGTCTCACCGCCCGGTTGCGGCACGAAAGGCCGCCCGACACCGTAGCCACGCTGTTCCTGCTGCTGGAAGAGGCCTTGGAGACCTTCCGTCGCTCCGCCGTGCGGGCGCTGCTGGAGGTGGAGGACCTGGAGGACGAGATGTTCCAGCGGCGGGACCCCGAGCAGGTCTACCGCCTGGCACGTCTACGACGGCACGCGGCGCTGCTCCATCACACGCTCCGTCCCTACCTCCAGGTGACGGACGAGATCTTCACGCGCAGGATGATGAACCCCAGCTTCCCTGAGCAGCGGCAGCGGCTCGCGCGCGCGTACCAGCACCATGCGAGGTTGGTGCTCACAGACATCGAGTCGGCCCAGGAGGCCACCCGGCGTGCCTTCGTCAGCTACTCGTCCCTCGTGTCCGGCGAGCAGAACGGTGTGATCAACCGGCTGGCCATCGTGTCGGTGATCTTCCTGCCGCTGTCGTTCCTGACCGGGTTCTTCGGCATGAACTTCACCTACATGACCGACGAGTTGGAGAGCAAGGTCGTCTTCTGGCTGCTCGCCGTGGGGTTGCAGGCGATCGTCCTGCTCATCGCCCTCTACGTGTTGCACCGCACCCGCCTGTGGCGGAAGCTGCACGACGACAACGGCGGCGAGGACCGATGAGCCGGCGCGAGCCGGTCTTTCGCCGCGCGCGGGCCACCGCGGCACCCTTCGGCGGTGCGGACGCCGCGGCGGGAGGCCGCCTTCGGGAGCCGCGCGGTCATCCTCCCGTGGCGAAGCCGGGGAACAGCGTCATACCACCGTCCACATGGACTGTTGCCTCCCGTCGGTGCCGCCCCGGAACGCGGCCCGGGACCAGGAGGGTCTTGCGGGCCGATCATCGATGACCACACCGTTTCCGGTCTCGCTCGACGCGCAGCAAAACTCGTTTCCAGCCCGACCCGTTGTCAGACCAACGGACCAGCCGCGTCCGCCCGGGGCGCCGAGACGGAGCCGCGCCCACTCACCGCGCGCGCCGACGCCCGAGGTCGCACAGTTGGAGACATGGATCGCTATCCGCCCATTGCCGATCACGGTCTGGTCGGTAATCTGCAGACCGCGGCCCTGATCTCCGCTCAGGGCGTCGTGGACTGGTTCGCCGCTCCGCGCTTCGACTCACCCAGCGTCTTCGCGGCCCTGCTCGACCACGATCGCGGAGGGTATTTCCGGTTGGCGCCGGAAGGCGGGGGCGGAGGGTCCTGGCGGCAGCTCTACTATCCGGACACCGCCGTGCTGGTGACCCGGTACATGTCACCCGACGGTGTGGGCGAGGTGATCGACTGCATGCCCGCGCACCCGTCCGACCGGGCCGGCGACCGCCACACACTGATACGGGCCGTACGGACCGTACGCGGCACGGTCCGCTTCGCCCTGGAGTGCCGTCCCCGCTTCGACTACGCGCGCGCCGGTCACCACCTCGATCTGCGCCAGGACGGAGCGGCCTTCCACGCCCCGGACCTCACCGCCCACCTGCACAGCACGTTCCCGCTGCAACGCGACGGCCACGACGTGACGGGAGAGGTGACCCTGCGGGAGGGCGAGGGCGCCGCCGCGGTCTTCACCGTCTGCCGCCCGGGCGGTGCCTCGCCACCGCCTCCCACCAAGGAACAGGTCTCCGGCGACATCTGGGACACCATCGACTTCTGGCAGCGTTGGGTGCGTACCTCCCGCTACCGGGGCCGATGGCCGGACGTGGTGCACCGCTCGGCCATCACGTTGAAGCTGCTCACCTACGCCCCCACCGGCGCCCCGATCGCCGCGGCCACGATGGGCCTGCCCGAGCAGATCGGCGGCGAACGCAACTGGGACTACCGCTACACCTGGGTCCGGGACGGCGCCCTGTCCGTCCGCGCCCTGCTCGACCTGGGCTTCACCGACGAGGCCACCGCCTTCACCCGCTGGCTGGGGGACCGGCTGCACGACCGTGCGGGACCGGACGGGGAACCGCTCCAGATCATGTACCGGGTGGACGGCGACCCGCGGCTGGCCGAGGAGGTCCTGGACCACTTCGAGGGCTACCGCGGCTCCTACCCGGTCCGTGCCGGAAACGCCGCCGCCGACCAGCTGCAACTCGACATCTACGGCGAGGCCATGTACGCCTTGTCCCAGAACCGCAAGGTCGGCATGCACATCGGCTACCACGGCTGGCAGGGGCTCAGCCAGACCCTGGACTGGCTCGTCGACGCCTGGGACCGCCCCGATGAGGGCATCTGGGAGACCCGCGGCGGCCGCAAGGACTTCACCTACAGCCGCGTGATGTGCTGGGCGGCCTTCGACTGCGGCCTGCGCCTGGCCGACGAATGGCGCCGTCCCGCCGATACCGCGCGCTGGACGGCCGCCCGCGACGCCATCCTCGACCAGGTCATGCAACGGGGCTGGAGCAAGGAGCAACAGGCACTGGTCCAGCACTACGACGATGACGTCCTGGACGCCTCACTGCTTCTGCTCCCGCAGGTGGGCTTCCTCAGTCCGCTGAGTCCGGGCTGGCTGTCCACGCTGGACGCCATCGACCGCACACTGGTCTCCGACAGCCTCGTCTACCGCTATGACCCGGCCGCCTCGCCCGACGGACTGCGCGGTTGCGAGGGCACCTTCAGCATGTGCACCTTCCTCTACGTCGATGCTCTGGCCCGCTCGGGCCAACTGGGCAAGGCTCGCTACACGTTCGAGAAGATGCACACCTACGCCAACCATGTCGGCCTGTTCGCCGAGGAGATCGGCCCCGGCGGCGAGCAGTTGGGCAACTTCCCCCAGGCCTTCACCCACCTGGCACTCATCATGGCCGCCTCGTCTCTCGACGAGGCCCTCGACGAGGCCACCGACCGGACAGCGACCCGACGGGAGGACGAGGAAGCACCCCCGTGGCGCATCCGGCAGGCGTGAATGGTCCCCGCGCGCTGAGCCTGGACGGCATCCAGGCGCCAGGTTTTCCGTCGGCCACTGGTTCCCCCGTCAATCATTCCCCTGGCGGTTCTGTGACTCCCTGTCAGATGCGGGCCGTTTCAGGCGTCACGATGAAAGTCACAATCACGTATCGGACATTTGGCGCTTCAACCTTCACACAAGGCACACAAGTTGGCTAGGTTGGCGGATAGGCCGCACGACTCCCTCCGGCGAACCTCGCCGGGTCGCGCAGCCTCCGCCGAGTCCGGTGCACCCCAGCAGCGGCCGGAGCCGGGGACCCAACCGACCATGGGGTGAATCGGCCCAACTGCCCAGCGGGCAACGGCCGTAGGGCACACCTTCCGCAGCAGTCCGCCCGAACCCGACAGCTAACCCGGTAGGCGGAGTACGGAAGGAGCACCTCCCCATGGCGCCGGAGCAGTCCCCGCCCGGACCGAGCCGCGAAGAGGTCCAGCAGCGGATCCGGTCGCTCTACGACCGGGCCGAGACCGACAGCGGCACCTACAACGCGACCCGCGCGATGATGACAGGCGGAGCGCGCCGAGGCCCCAACCCCGGGTTCAACAGGGACCGCAGGCGCTCCGACCCGTCCCTCGACAACGTCGCCAGGCAGTGGTTCGACGCGGCGCGCGCGAAGCTGGGTCCCACCGTTCCGGCCGTGCTGCCCGCCGACAGAGTGCCCCCGGAGCTCCCCGCCGGGCCCACGAGCCCGACGCGGCGTGCGGTGGACGACCTCCTCGGCCGGGGCCGGGAGACGACCGACCGGCCTCTCCTGGAGCTGACGGCCGGGCCCGCCGCCGGGGCGGCCGCCGCCCGTCCTGTGGCGGAGTTGACCGCCGGGCCCGTGGCGGAGCTGACCGTGGGACCCCCGGTGGGATCAACCGCCGGACCCGTGGCGGAGTTGACTGCCGAACCCGTGGCGGAGTTGACTGCCGGACCCGTGGCGGAGTTGACTGCCGGACCCGTGGCGGAGTTGACTGCCGGACCCGTGGCGGAGTTGACCGCCGACCCCCTGGCCGCATGGCCGGTCGCGCCCCAGACGCCGCAGGAGGCCCCCAGGGCCCTGCCCGCATCCGTCGCCCAGCCGCGGCCGACCAGGTTGAGCGGCACCAAGGAGCAGAACCAGCAGAAGTTCGCCGTGGCCCGGGAGTTGCTGTCCAGGCGCGCCGCACAGCACTCCGCGCAGCCGATGCCGATCGAGTCCCGGCCCGCCGAGGACGCCTGGCGCGTCCCGGAGGAACCGGCCCGCCTGCTCGGCGAGGAGCAGTGGCGGCAGCCGCAACAGCCGGACATCCTGGGCACCGACATGTCGGGCATGTCCTTCGGCGCGGGCCTTCCCGTCGCCACCGCGGCTCCCCTCGCCGCCGAGACCCCGGCCGTCACCGCCGTCGTACAGGAGTCGGGGTACGACAAGAAGGCCGCGAAGGCACTCGCCTTCGCCCGCGCGCAGATCGGCCGGCCGTGCGTCTGGGGCGCGAGCGGACCCGACTCGTACGACGCCGCAGGACTCACCCAGGCCGCCTGGAGGGCCGCCGGGGTCGTCCTCCCGCGTACCGCGCAGGATCAGGCGGCCGCGGTCACGGCGATCCCCCTCACCGACCTCCAGCCAGGGGACCTGATCTTCTTCTACGACACCGTCAGCCACGTCAGCATCTACACCGGTAACGGCATGATGATCCACGCTCCGAGCCCGGGGGCCTCCATCCGCGAGGAGTCGATCTTCTACGCCGGGCAGTCGGCCATCCACAGCGCGGCACGACCCGCCTGAGCCCGGGAGGGGGTTCCTGCCACAGTCCCCGGGAGTCGGTAGCAGGAAGACGACCTACGGGCGCACACCGTCCATGCCGATGTTCAGATGGCGTGGCCCGCGCAGCACCGCGTTCTGCCGGTAGGGCGGAGGGTCTTCGACCAGGCGGGGATTGTCGAGTCTGCGGGCCAGTTCGGTCAGCGCGATCTGCGTCTCCAACCGGGCCAGTGGCGCGCCGAAACAGCTGTGGATGCCGCTGCCGAAGCCGAGGTGCTGGATGTCCGATCGGTCCGGGTCGAACCGGTCGGGGTCCTGGAAGCGCTCGGGGTCCCTGTTGCCCGCGGCGAGGACCAGCCAGATCCTCGACCCCTTGGGAATGGTGACCCCGCGCACCTCGATGTCCGCGATGCAGGTGCGCTGCGGCACGAGCTGCACCGGCGGCTCGTAACGCAGCAGTTCCTCCACGATATTGACGGCCAGACCCGGGTCCTCGCGCAGCCGCTGCAGGATCTCCGGGTGGCGCAGCAGGGTGAGCATGCCGTTGGTGATCAGGTTGACCGTCGTCTCGTGACCCGCGATCAGCAGCAGCACCGCGGTGCTGAGCACTTCCATCATCGTCATGGGACCGTCCGGGCCATGGCTCGTCACCAGCTCGGACAGCATGTCGTCACGGGGCTCCTTCTGACGCTGCTCGACCAGCCCCGCCAGGTACATGCCCAGCTGCATGCGTGCCTCCTGCGCGGCACGCTTTCGCTCGGTGTCATTCCCGCTCGTGTCCGGATCCAGACTGGCGACGAGCGGATCGACCCAGGCACGGAAGCGCGGCTCGTCCTCGCGCGGCACCCCGAGCAGCCGGCAGATCACGGTCACCGGGAAGGGGTAGGCGAACTGGTCCACCAGGTCGATCTGCTGCGCGTCTGCGAGACCGTCGATCAGACCGGAGACGATCTCCGCGAGTTCGCCGCGCATGGAGTCGATCCGGCGGGGGCTGTGCGGCGGGCCGAAGGAACGGTTGGCGATGCGGCGCAGCCGGTCGTGCTCCGGCGGGTCGAGCCGGATGAAGCTCGGCGGCAGCCCCGTCTGCTCGATCCCGCCGGCTTCGTCGGCGCCCGCGGCGGCGAGGTTGGCGGCGTCGGAGCTGATCCGCGGGTCGTGGAGCAGGTTCTCGATGTCCCAGTACGAACTGACGAGGTACGGCCCGCCGTCCTCCTCGTGCAGCACCGGGGTTTTGCGGAGCTCCGTGTACAGCGGATACGGGTTGGCGCGGTTGGCGTAGTCGGTGATCCGGCGCAGGAGCGAGGCGTGCGTCATGAGGGGTCCTTGGGGCGTGGAGGTCCGTGGAGGCGTAGAGGCGGGTGCGGAGCGGGCCGGCGATCAGTGGCGGGCCGGGGTGAAGACCAGGTGCCGGTCGGACGGCGAGTAACCGCTGAGGGTCACGGTAGGTCCGTGGGTCGGCAGGGACGGGTCCGGGAAGTCGGACGGGATCGGCTGCCGGCCCTCGGGACGGCGGTCCACCGTCGGGAACTCCACCGGGAACGGCGCGGCCGTCTCGATCAGCCGCTGGTAGAACTCCAGCCACCGCGTGTTGTCGAAACTCACGGCCGCGATGACCCGGCCCTGGTAGCCGTACACCCCGATGAACCGGCGCTCGGCGAGCGACCCCTGAGTGATCATGATCTGGTCGCCCATGGACGGGACGCCGACCGACTTGATGTTCACTCCGAACTGCGACGACCAGAAGGCGGGCACCCACATGTGCGGACGGCGCTCGGCACTGGCGCTGATCATGTTGTGTGCGGCGATCTCCGCCTGGGTGATGGCGTTGCCCCAGTGTTCGAGAGACAGGAACTGATAGCCGAAGAGGGGATGCGGGGACCGCGCCACATCGCCGGCGACGAAGATGTCGTCGGTGACGATGCCCCGGAAGTCGAAGGCGCGGCAGCCCGCGTCGCAGGCGATGCCGCGGGGGCCGGCGCCGAGCCCGGATCCCGCCAGCCAGTCGGTGTTGCGCGTGGCGCCCAGCGAGACGACCACGAGGTCGGTCTCGATGACGCTGCCGTCGGACAGATGGGCGGCCCGCACGCGGCCCACCGTGTCACCCTCCAGAGCGGTGACCATGACGCCGGTGCGCAGATCCACACCGTTGTCCCGGTGCAACTCCGCGGCCACGGCGCCGACCACCCCGCCGAGGGCACCCACCAGCGGCGCGCCCGCGCGCTCCGCCACGGTGACCTCGATGCCGTGTTCCCGGCAGGCGGAGGCGATCTCCGAACCGGTGAACCCGGCGCCGATGACGAACACCCGGCGCGGTGAGGCCTTCAGCCGCCGGTGCAGTCCGACCGCGTCGTCGCGGGTCCGCAGCACGAAGACCCCGTCGAGCTGTGCCTCCGCCTCCTTCGGCCAGGGCCTGGCGCGTACTCCGGTCGCGATCAGCAGCCGGTCGTACTCCACCTCGTCCCCGTCGGCCAGCCGCACCCGTTTGGCCCCCATGTCGAGGCCGGTCGCCGCCACACCGAGGCGCCATTTCGCGTCGATCTCCCGGCGCCGGGGCAGCTCCGTGTGGTGCGGGGACGCCTTGCCCAGCAGGACCGCCTTGGACAACGGCGGCCGGTCGTACGGCTCGTACGGCTCGTCACCGATCATGGTGAGGGAACCGGCGAAGCCCTCGGCGCGCAGCGTCTCGGCAGCCCGCAGGCCCGCCAGTGAGGCACCCACGATGACGATCCGGCCCTCGCGTCTGAGCCAGTCCAGGAAGTCCTCAGCGGCCATCGGACCTCTCCTGCCCTGGCTCGCCGGGCGTGTGGCCCGGGCCGGCCGGCCCCTCGGCCGTGATGGCCTGCACCGGGCAGGCCGCGACGGCGTGCGCCAGCTTCTCCCGCAGCTCCTCCTCGGCCCGTGGGTTGTAGACGAGTGACTCCTCACCGTGCATGGCGAAGACATCCGGCGCGAGAAACGCGCACTGCGCGTATCCCTGGCACTTGTTGAGATCGACGACAAGCCTCATCAACGCTCCGCCCCTTCCGGCGGCCAGGTCCGTTGAGCGGCACCCAATCGGCGGGCGTCCTCGGACGGCGGTCATCTCCCCCGATGCCAGCATCGGAGGCCGGGCGAGGCCCACGCTCGCCGAGGCGCGCCGAAGGAGTGACCGGCCGTGCGGGCCCGGAACCCGGATCCCGCTCATGACGCCGCCGCGGTGACCGGCCGGGTACGGCGGCCCACCGCGAGGATGTAGGCGCTGACGATCAGCGACCACGCCGGGAACACGAGCTCGGACCAGGGGACGCTCGTCGAGACGAAGAGCAGCGTCAGGGTGGTGAGCAAACCGAGCAGGGTGAGCCATCGCGGCAGGACGCCGAGGCGATGCCCGATCACCGACATGGAGCAGGTGAAGACCGCCGCCATCCGCATCGCGTAGCCGATGATCAGTGTGTACGCGAAGTGGCGGCCGAAGTCCCAGGTGGGCAGGGCGGGAGCGGTGCCGGACGGGCTCGCGGTGGCGAGCACGGCGCCGGCCGCCGCGGCCGCCCCGAACAGGGTGGCCACGAAGACCAGTCCGCTGCCGAGGAAGACGGTGGCCAGGAACTTGTCCTCCGCCTCGCCGATATGGGCCCGTATGACGCCGACGAACCACAGGAAGAAGATGCCGGCGAACGGCACGAGAGCGAGTGCCATCCGCACCGCGGTGCGCCGTGCGGAGTCGGTGAACCCGTCGGCGGTGGTCTCGTCGGCGTGCTGGGGAATCCCCAGCCGGATCAGGACGATGGCCGCCGCGAGCAGCAGCGCGAACAGGACCCCCGCAAGCCCTGCGGCCCGCGGGGTCTGCAGCGGCTGCCTGCCCGGCTCGGTCTGCTCCATGGACGGCTTGCTTCCTCTCGGGCGGCCCCTGCTCCCAGCAAGCCGCCGCCCGGGGGACGCCGCCACCGGGAAGCGGCCGAACGGCAGATCCGGTCTGTCGCCGTCCCGCGCACGCCGCGTCCCCGGGGCAGGCGGGTGTTCAGTTCGCCTCGCGCTGCCGCCGCCACGCCTCGTAGTGGTCCAGGACGGTCTCCTCGATCGGACGGTAGGTGATGCCCAGTTCCCGCACGCTCCTGCTGTTGTCCACCCGGAACCGGATGCCGAGGTGTTTGCGGATGTAGTCCTGGGTCAGGCCGAAAGCCGGGCCGAGGACGCGTACCGGCCAGTGCGGGAGTGCGGTGCGCGGGAGGCGGAGGTCGCGGGGGTACCGGGTCCGGATGATGCGCGACATCTCGTGGAAGGAGGTCATCGTCTCCGCCGCGACGATGTACCGGCCTTTCGCCGCCGGGTTCTCCGCCGCCGCGATGTGCGCATCGGCCACCTCGCGCACATCGGCCGTGGTGAAGCTGAAGTCCGGGGCGCCGTAGAAGAAGTAGCCCTTGAACAGCTCGTCGAGCAGGAACAGGCTGCCGGATTCCGACGCGGGGGTGAGGGAAGGGCCCAGTATCAGACCGGGGTTCACGGACACCATGCGCCAGCGTTCCTGGGCCGACTCCGCCGCCCATGCCTCGCGTTCCGCGAGCGTCTTCGCGTAGTGGTACGGATTGTTCTCCACCGTGCTGGTGGTGTTGAAGTACTTCTCCGACAGGACCTCGTCGTCCATGTCCCGGACGTCGATGTAGTCGCCGAAGACCGCGCCCACGGTGGATGTGAGGACCAGCCTCACGACCGCCGGCGACCTCTCCACGCTCGCCAGCACATTGCGCGTGCCGAGCAGCGCAGGCTCGACCATGTCCTTGTGGCCGTCCTTGATCTTCTCGGGCACGAAGAAGGGCGACGCCACGTGGAAGACCACACGGCAGCCGCTCATCGCCTCGTCGAAGGAGCCCTCCTTCAGCAAGTCGGCCTCGAACAGGACGAGCCGGCCTGGAAACGCCGCCTGCATCTCCCGCAGCGGCCCTGCCTTGGCCGGGTTCGCGGCGCTGCGCACCGTGGTGTGCACGCGATAGCCCCGCTCCAGCAGCCGCCGTACCAGATGACTTCCGACGAACCCGCTGCCCCCGGTCACCAAAACGGTCGTCGCCGCGTCCTCGCCCACGCTGTCACTCCTCGGTCCCGGCCCAGCCCACCATGCGTCGGACGGCGGAACGATACGCGCCCGGAGGCCAGGAGTGGACGCGGATCACCAGGGCTGCCGCCGACGTGCGATGGGCGGCTTCGCGTAGGAGCGTGGGGGTGTGGGAAGCGTGCGTGCCATGGGGCGGCGGGAACGAGAGCGGGACCGGCGGGGCTGGCTGCGCGGCGCGCCGCCCCCGCAGTGGGTACGGGTGCTGCCCCTCGTACTGCTGGTGGCCATGGTTGTCACCACTATGGTCAGCCCCGAGCCGCTCGACATCGGCTTCCTGCTGGGTGCCATCCCGCCGCTGGCCGTGCTGTCCTACGGGCCCGCGGCGACCGCCGTGCTCGGGGTTCTCGTCGTCGCCCTGCAACACACCCGGGTCTTCCATCTGGACCACCCCGGCAATACCGACCTGCTCACCATCGCCTTCGTAGCGCTGCTGAGCGTGTTCGTGTCGTATGTGCGCAGCCGCCGTGACGCCCAGCTCGACGTCGAACGCACCGTTGCCGAAGCCGCCCAGCGCGCCCTCGTCCCCCCGCTGCCGGAGCGGGTCGGGCCGGTGCGCTGTACCGGTCTGTACCGGGCCGCGCAACGCGGGACGCTGGTCGGCGGCGACTTCTTCGACGTGCGCGACAGTCCCGCCGGGGTACGGGCGCTCATGGGCGACGTACAGGGCCACGGACTGTCGGCCGTCGCCACCGTCGCCTCCCTGCTGGGCGCCTTCCGGGAGGCCGTGCTCGATCAGCCGGACCTACCGTCGGTGGCGGCCCGCCTGGACCGAAGACTCCTCACGGACTCGGCGGACGCCCGGTACGCCGAACTGTTCGCGACCGCGCTGCTGCTCGAGTTCTCCCCCGACGCCGGCACGGTACGGATCGTCGCCTGCGGGCATCCGCTTCCCGTGCTGCTCCACGCCGGCAAAGCCACCGAAGTCCACGTCATGGCGGGCACACCCCTCGGCATCGGCCTGTACCCGCAGGTCGGGTGCACGGAGACCACGTGGCCGCTCCAGCACGGCGACCGGCTGTTCGTGGCCTCCGACGGGGTCTGGGAGGCCAGGGACAGCACGGGCGCGTTCTATCCTCTCCTCGAACGGCTGCCCGACCTCGCCGTCGACGATCCGGTCGCCACCACCGAGCATGTGTGGGCCGATCTCGTACGCTACTGCGGCACCGTTCGCGACGACGTCACGATGCTCCTGCTCGCCCCCGAGCCCCGGGGCGTGTGACATGTACCCCGCGTCGGCACGAACGGTCATGACCTCATAAAGCCACCTTATGAGCTCATAGGACGGACCCGCGTACCGAGTAAGGCATGCCTTAGTTTAAGGTTCCCGACGAGACGCCTGTCATCGCTCGAAGGGAACCTGATCATGTCCCGCCCCCTGCGGGTAGCCATCGTCGGAGCCGGCCCCGCCGGGATCTACGCCGCCGACGCGCTGCTGAAGTCCGACGTGGCCGCCGAGCCCGGCGTGTCCATCGACCTCTTCGAGCGGATGCCCGCCCCCTTCGGCCTCATCCGTTACGGCGTCGCTCCCGACCACCCGCGCATCAAGGGCATCATCACGGCCCTGCACCAGGTGCTCGACAAGCCGCAGATCCGCCTGTTCGGCAACGTCGACTACCCCACCGACATCAACCTGGACGACCTGCGCACGTTCTACGACGCCGTGGTCTTCTCCACGGGTGCGACGGCCGACCGGGCCCTCGACATACCCGGCATCGGCCTCGACGGCTCCTACGGCGCGGCGGACTTCGTCTCGTGGTACGACGGGCACCCGGACGTGCCGCGCACCTGGCCGCTGGAGGCCGAGAAGGTCGCCGTCCTCGGCGTCGGCAACGTCGCGCTCGACGTGGCCCGTATCCTGGCCAAGACGGCGGACGAGCTCCTGCCCACCGAGATCCCGCCGAACGTCTACGACGGCCTCAAGGCCAACAAGGCCCTGGAGATCCACGTCTTCGGCCGCCGTGGCCCGGCGCAGGCGAAGTTCAGCCCGATGGAGCTGCGGGAGCTCGACCACTCCCCCAACATCGAGGTCATCGTCGACCCCGAGGACATCGACTACGACGAGGGCTCGATCGCGACCCGGCGGGGCAACAAGCAGGCCGACATGGTCGCCAAGACCCTGGAGAACTGGGCGATCCGCGACGTCGGCGACCGGCCGCACAAGCTGTTCCTGCACTTCTTCGAGTCGCCCGCCGAGGTCCTCGGCGAGGACGGCAAGGTCGTCGGCCTGCGCACCGAGCGCACCGCCCTCGACGGCACCGGCAACGTCAAGGGCACCGGCGAGTTCAAGGACTGGGACGTCACCGCGGTCTACCGTGCCGTGGGCTACCTGTCCGACCGGCTGCCCAAACTGCCCTGGGACATCCAGTCGGGAACGGTGCCGGACCAGGGCGGACGGGTCATCCAGGAGACCGGCGAGCACCTGCAGTCCACGTACGTGACCGGCTGGATCCGGCGCGGTCCCGTGGGCCTGATCGGCCACACCAAGGGCGACGCCAACGAGACGGTGGCCAACCTGCTGCACGACCACGCGAACGGCCGTCTCCACGCGCCCGCGTCGCCCGCGCCGGAGGCCGTGGACGCGTTCCTCGCGGAGCGGAACGTCCGCTTCACCACCTGGGAAGGCTGGTACCGCCTCGACGCCGCGGAGAAGGCGCTCGGTGAACCGCAGGGCCGTGAGCGCGTGAAGATCGTCGAGCGTGAGGACATGCTCGGGGCGAGCGGTGCGTGAGCGCTGAGACGCCGTCCGACCGCGGCGGATTGCGCTGTGGCCGGACGGCGGTCCCGCCGACCGGGGCTGACCGGTCGGCGGGCTCTTTTCCGGGTGGGTCAGGGATAGTTGACCAGGTTCGCCACGTTGGTCGTGGAATTCGACGGACCGCCACGGTCGTTGATGACGTGCCGGATCGTCCCGGTGCCGCCGAGTGAGACCGTCACCATGTCGTGGAACTGGACACCGGACGTGCTCGGTACCTCGAAGGCGTGCTCGGCCGTGACGCTCGGATTGACGTTGAAGTAGCAGTAGCTGCCGAGTCCGTACGCCTGGTGGCTGGTCACCGAGTCGGCGACCTTGTAGGCCGCGTAGCCCTGGGTGGAGCCGTTCATCCAGGCCGCCTGGTTGGGCGGGTCGTAGGGCATCTCGTTCTGGTAGAAGTACGTGCGGCCGCCGTTGCCGTTCCAGACCGTCTGGTGCTTCTGGAAGTGCTCGACGAACAGGCCGTACATCGTCACGTCGGCGCCGCCCACGACCAGGCCCGTGTCCGCCGTGTTTGTCGTCCAGCCGACGCCGCTGCCGTGGTCGGCGCGCCAGATCCACATGTGGTCGCCGATGACATTGCGGCTGTTGACCACGAGGCTCGTGGTCGCCTTGCCGACTCCGGCACCGCCGACACGGAAGTAGACGTCGTGCAGGGACGTCGGGTCGGTGGCGTGCGAGGCCGAGGCACCCGACGGTCCGACCTCCATCAGTGTCGGCGAGTTGGTGGTTCCCGCGTCGAACAGCAGGCCGGCGACCTTGACGCCGTCCACGTCCGCGACCGTCATCGCGGTGATGCCGTTGTCGGGGACGAGGGTGGCCAGGCCCAGACCCAGTACGACGGTGTCGGGGCGGGTGACCTTCAGGGTCTGGTCCAGATGGTAGACGCCGGGAGTGACCAGGAGGTTCTTGCCCGCGGCCAGAGCCGCGTTCATCTGGGCCGCCGTGGCGCCGGGCTTGACGACGAAGAACTGGTCCAGGGGCAGCGAAGCGCCGGCGGGGCTGCCCGAAGTCCAGTCGGCTCCCGTCGAGTTGGTGCGTACGGCGGGGACGAACACCTGGTAGGCGCCGGCGTCGTCGACGTACAGGAACGGCTTCTCACGCGTGACCGGACTGCGGTCCACCGTCGTGTACGGAGGGCTCGGGAAGCTCGTCGCCGGTACACCCTGGCTGCCGACGAAGACCATGTTCCAGTTGGAACCCGTCCAACTGCCCAGCTGAGAGTTGCGGGTCAGCCACTGCTGCTGGCTGCCGGAGCGGACCTGGCCGTCGATCTTGCTGTCCGCCAGATAGCCACCGCTCGACCAACCGCCGTCGTCCAGTGCGAGGTTGCCGCGCAGATGCATCCGCCGGTACGGGGCGGCCTGGGACACCGCCCAGCGGTCGGTGCCGCCCGTCGGGTTGACCGACAGGTTCTCGGCGCCGCGCCAGAAGTTCTGTGTGGCGTTGCCCTGGAACCAGTCGGCCTCCGCGTGCACCGCGCCGTTGATCGTCACCGCGTCCGGTGACAGGCCGAGGCCGAGGACCTGGGTGTAGAAGCCGACGTTGACGTCATTGCTGTAGGTGCCCGGCTTGAACAGAACGGCGTAGCGCTGGGAGCCGAACTGGTTGGTCTCCTGCTGCTGGAAGATGGAGTTCAGCCTGCTCTGGATCGTCGACGACGGCATGGACGGGTCGAAGACGACCACGTTCGGGCCGAGGTCCACGTCACCGGGAGAGGTGGACACGGGGGTCACCTGGAAGCGCTGGGCGGCGGTTCCGTTGCAGGTGTACTGGTTCAGCTGCACGCTGTCGGCGGTCGAGGCGCCGGGGACGTCGAGGCACTTGCCGCTGTGCCGGTTGACGAAGTGGTAGGCGCCGCCCCCCTCGTCGACCGGCAGCCACTGCTGGTTGTCGCCGCCGCCGTACGTCCACAACTGGACGGGCGCGCCGTCGGCGGTGGACACATCGGTCACGTCCACGACCTGTGCGGCGTCGTTGCGGTTGTTGATGCGGACGTAGCCGTCGCTGGTGGCGGTGAAACTCCATTGCTGGGCCGTGGTGTTGTTGCAGGAGTACTGCTGGACCACGGTGCCGTTGGCGGTGCCTGCGGCGCGGGCGTCCAGGCACTTGCCGCTGCCGCTGTCCACGACGGTGGCCCAGCTCGTGGGCAGGGCAGCGGCGGCCGCGGAGGCGGGGGCGGGTCCGGAGGCGAGGGTCAGCGCCGAGGCGGCGGTGACCAGTGCCAGGACGACGGAAGTGCGGGGGCGGGCGCGCCGACGGCGGTCCGCTGCGGGACAGGGCGAACACGGGGAACCCATGAGTCTCCCTTTCTTGATGTGGGGGGAGAGCGAGGGGTTACTTCAGATCGCGATTTAAGAAGTGAAGTAAGCCACTGTCAAGACTTTGGTACGGACCATCGCTTGCCCCGCGGGCGAGGCGGTGCGGCCGGTGCTCCTGGCGGTGACACCGGCCGCACGTGTCAGGCGTTGGGGTCGAACGCGATACCCGACGGCTCGGCCTTCGCCAGATGGGCGTTGAAGTTGCCGTCCTTCAGGCCGAAGTTGGCGCTGCCGAAGTCGGCCTGGCTCAGCTTGTCGCGCAGCCCCGCGGGGTAGCCGTTCCAGCCGACCAGCGCGGGGAACTGCCAGGTGTGGTAGTGGTTCTCCGGCGGCTCGTCATTGTTGTTCGCGGGGCGGAAGCAGTGCGTGCTGATGCCGTCCTTGTGGTACACGATCTTGGGATGGGTGCCGTCCCAGCGGATCTGGTCACGGCCGTAGATCTTGAAGCTGCCGTGGGCCGAGGTGGACACATACCGGGCCTCGTTGTTCTGCACCCACACCACGACGTGTTCCCAATCGTGACGGTGCCCGCCGAGGCTGCTTCCGGCCACCGCCTGGTCCTTCTCGAAGTACAGGCCGTAGATGATGGCGCACCAGCCGTTGTTGCACTTGTAACGGGAGTAACCGTTGGTGTTGTCGAGGTCCGAGGCGTCGTGACAGTTGCCGTTGAGGGCCCCGGTCGGCTTGAGGCCGCCATTGAGGGTTCCGTCGGGACCGATGGCGGGCGTCGAGTAGCAGCCGTCCGTGTCGTAGTCGTAGGCCGGCTGGAACGTCTGCTCCAGGCCGTCGGCGTTGGCGGGCAGGGCCTGGGGCGGGGCGGCCGACGCGATGCCCGGGAAGGCGACGACCAGCGCGACGGCGCTCCCGACTACGAGCGATACCCTGCGGAAGCGCGAGCGCTTCTTCACCTTCACTACGTCCTCCTGGTCGACCGCCGGGGGTGGATACGCGCGCCTGATTGTCATGGCTGGAACAATCTGGCGGAACCCTTGTGACGCGGTGAATGTGCGCGGTCGGCCACTTGATGAACAGTCAACGAAGGGGCGGCGTCGGCCACGCCCGGAGCAGTCCCGCGCGACAGGGCGGTCATGCCCGTACGAAGGTGGAGGGCATGACCGAGGAGATCACCGCACTGACCGGCCGGGAACCGCCACCGGTACGGGACTGGATCTCGCACGAACTGGACGGAACGGTCTTCGACCCCGTCCTCACGGAACTGATGCACGAGGGTCCGCTGACCCGTATCCGGCTTCCGTACGGGGAGGGCTGGGCTTGGCTGGCGACCCGGTACGACGAGGTCAAGATGATCACCAATGACCCCCGGTTCGGCCGGGCGGAGGTCGCGGCCCGTCAGGTGACCCGCCTAGCACCGCACTTCAAGCCGAGGCCGGGCTCACTCGCCTTCGCCGACCAACCGGACCACAATCGGCTGCGCCGCACGGTGGCGGGCGCGTTCACGGTGGGCGCGATGAAGCGCCTGCGGCCCCACGCGCAGGAGATCCTCGATGCCCTGGTGGACGAGGTCGTACAGGAGGGACCACCGGCGGATCTGATCGAGCGCGTCCTCGAACCGTTCCCGATCTCCGTGATCAGCGAGGTCATGGGCGTGCCCGCAGCCGACCGGGAGCAGGTGCACGCCTGGACGCGCCAGATCATCTGCACCTCGGGCGGAGCCGAGGCCAGTGAGCGCGCCAAGCACGGCATGTACGGGTGGATCACGGAGACGATCCGGGCCCGCGCCGGCAGCACCGGCGAGGATGTCCTGTCCCTGCTCGGAGCCGCGGTGAGCCGGGGCGAGATCAGCGAGGAGGAGGCGGTCGGCCTCGCGGGCCCGCTGCAGATCGGCGGGGAGGGCGTCACCCACAACTGCGGACAGATGCTGTTCCTGCTGCTCACCAGCCCCGAGCTGCTCGAACGGCTGCGCGCCCGGCCCGAGTCGTGGGACGTCGCGCTGGACGAGCTGTTGCGATGGATCCCGCACCGCACCGCGGTGGGCCTGGCACGCATCGCCCGTGAGGACGTCGAACTGCACGGGCTGCGCATCAGGGCCGGCGACCCCGTCTATGTCTCGTATCTGGCCGCCAACCGTGACCCCGACGTCTTCCCGGAGCCCGACCGCCTCGACCTGGACCGCGATCCCAACCCGCATCTCTCGTTCGGCAACGGACCCCACTACTGCACCGGGGCACTGCTCGCCCGTCTGCAGATCGACCTCCTCCTGCACACCCTCCTGGAACGGCTGCCCCGGCTGCGTCTCGCCGTCCCCCCGGACCGCGTTCCCTGGCGCCGGCAGACCATGATCCGCGGTCCGCAGGCGCTTCCCGCCACATGGGACTGACGTGATGGCCCAGAACGGCACCACGGACTCGGGTTCCCTTCTCTGCAAGGACACTTCATGATCGAGGCCCATTCCCTCACCAAACGCTACGGAGAGCGCACCGCCGTCGACGATCTCAGTTTCGTCGTGCCGCCCGGCATCGTGACCGGTTTCCTCGGGCCCAACGGGGCGGGCAAATCGACCACGATGCGCATGCTGCTCGGCCTGGACGCACCCACCTCGGGCCGGGCCGTGGTGAACGGGAACAGCTACGCCGCACACCGGGCGCCGCTGCATGAGGTCGGAGCGATGCTTGAGGCGCGCTCCGTCCACACCGGGCGCAGCGCGTACCACCATCTGCTGGCACTCGCCGCGACCACCGGGATCTCCAAGCGCCGGGTGAACGAGGTGATCGACCTCGTCGGGCTGCGGGCGGTGGCGAAGAAGCGAGTCGGCGGTTTCTCGCTGGGCATGGGACAGCGACTGGGCATCGCGGGCGCGCTGCTGGGCGATCCGGCGACGGTGATCCTCGACGAGCCCGTCAACGGCCTGGATCCGGAGGGAATCCTGTGGATCCGCAATCTGCTCAAGAAACTCGCCGCCGAGGGACGCACGGTCCTGGTGTCGTCGCACCTGATGTCGGAGATGGCCCTGACCGCCGAGCACCTGATCGTGATCGGGCGGGGGCGGCTCATCGCGGACACGTCGGTGGCGGACTTCATCGCACGGGCCGCCGGGGACGTGGTCCGGGTGCGCACCGACGAGACGGAGCAGCTGCACGGCCTGCTGACGGGCCCGGACATGTCGGTCACCTCGCCGGAACCGGGCGTGTTGCAGGTGACCGGGCTGAGCAGTGAGCGGATCGGTCGGATCGCGGCCGAGCACGGCATCGCGCTGGCGGAACTGACGCCGCAGCAGGCGTCATTGGAGGAGGCCTTCATGGAGCTGACCCGGCACGCCGTGGAATATCAGCCACCGGTCGACCAGCTCGTCGGCGCGAGCGGGGACGGGCTGGCGGCATGACGACGGCATCGTCGATCCCCGCCACGGAGCGGCACGAGGTCACACAGCTTCGGGTGATCCACTCCGAGTGGATCAAGCTACGATCGCTGCGGTCCACGCTGTTCACACTGCTCGCGGCCGTCGTCGCGATGACCGGCCTCGGCTGTCTGTTCAGCTACTTCACCGCCGCCCGCTGGGACAACCTGCCGCCGCAGGAGAGGCTCGCCTTCGATCCGACGCTGGTCAGTCTGCGCGGCATCTACCTGGCGCAGCTGGCGATCGGCGTGCTCGGGGTCCTCGTGGTCACGGGCGAGTACGCGACCGGCATGATCCGGGCATCCCTGTCCGCGGTGCCGCGCCGCCTTCCGGTGCTGTGGGCGAAGGCCCTGGTGTACGCGGCGGTCGCAGGGGTGCTGATGACGGTCGCCGCGCTGGCGGCCTTCCTGCTGGGACAGGCGACGCTGTCCGGCCACCATCTGGGGACGTCGCTGAGCGCCCCCGGCGTACCGCGTGCGGTCCTCGGCGCCGGTCTCTATCTGACGGTCGTGGGCCTGATCGGGGTGGCGCTCGGCGCGCTGATCCGCAACACGGCCGGCGGGATCGCCACCCTCTTCGGCGTCCTGCTGGTGCTCCCGGCACTCGCCCAGGCGCTGCCGTCGTCGTGGCTCGACGCGATCAACCCGTATCTGCCGAGCACGGCGGGGCAGGGCCTCATCCACATCCACCAGCAGCCGCACACTCTGGCGCCGTGGACAGGATTCGCCGTGTTCTGCCTGTACGCGCTGGTGGCGCTGGCCGGGGCCGGGGTGGCCCTCAAACGACGGGACGCCTGACGCGGCCCCGGCCGGACCGTCGTCTCAGCAGCCCACCCGTGCCGTCAGCCCCGCCGCGCCCGGCACCCGGTCCCGGTAGGTCTCCGCGACGAACCGCAGGAACGTGTCGACGTCCTTCGGATGCGACGACAGGCCCAAAGAGACACGGATGGCGCCGGCGGACGGCAGATGCAGGTGCTCCAGGTACTCCTCCAGAGACCCGAGCCGCCTGCGCGCCACGGCCCGCAGGCGAGACAGTGGCAGGGCGAACGCGGCCTCGCCGGCACCGGGGTTGCAGAAGCAGCCGGTCCGCAGGGAGATGCCGTGTGCGGCGCTGTCGCGAGTGATGATCCGGTCGTCGACGACGCGGCCGTCCGCGCCGAGGACGTTCAGCGCGACCGTGCCGCCGCGGTCCGGCTCTCCGGCCCCGGGTCCGTACACCCGGACCAGGGGCGAGCCGTCGCTGTGCCGTAACTCCGCGAGTCCGCCGAGCAGTCGGTCCGTGAGCGCGGCGACGTGGTCGTGCACGTGGTCCACTCCGATCCGCTCGATCCACGCCAGGCCGGCGGTGACGTCCGGTATGGAAAGGAAGTTGACGGTGCCGTCCTCGAAGGCCGCCTCGTCGGAAGCCAGGACGTGCCACTGCGCCTGCGCGCCGGCCGCGTAGATGGTGCCGCCCGAGAACCAGGGGCGGCGCAGCCGGGCAAGCGCCTCCCTGCGGGCGATCAGGCTGCCCACACCGGTGGGATGACCGAAGACCTTGTACCAGCTGACCACGGTGAAGTCCGGGTGGAACCTGCTCAGGTCCAGGGCGCTGGTGGGGACGAAGGCGGCGGCGTCCAGCAGGACGTCATAGCCGCGCTCCTGGGCTCTCGCGAGCCACTCCAGCGAATGCCGCACACCGGTGAAGTTGCTCTGCGCCGGATACGCCAACAGCCCACGGGAGCGACCGCGGCCGAGCCGCGGTCCCGGCCCGCGGGCGGTCAACGCGGCCTCGAGCCGCCGCTCGTCCAGCCTGAGGGCCGGACCGCTCACCGGCACATACGCCGTGGACGCTCCTCTAGCGCGGGCGTACTCGCGCAGTCCGTTCACGGAGTTGTGGTTGTCCAGCGACATCACCAGCCTGCCGCGTCGCTCGAACGGGTACGCCTCCCCCACCAGGCGCAGGGCGCCGGTCGCGTTGGGCGTGAAGATCACCACGTACTCGGCGGGGTCCGCGCGGAAGTGACGGAGCACCGCCTCCCTGGCCTCGGCCAGCAGCAGGCCCGAGGCACGGGAGGCCGGGCTCTCGGAGTGCGGATTGCCGAACAGGCCACCGGTGATGCGCGCCGCGCTCGCCGTGACGAGGGACCGCGGGGGCAGGCCGGCGCCCGTGTGGTCGAGATAGGTGTGTCCTTCGGCGTCGAGATACCCGAACTCGCGGGCCCGCAGCGCGGCGAAGTCGTACGCCCCGTCGGCACGGTGGCCGTGGCCGGTGCCTCGTATGCCGTCGGTGGTCTGTGTGTCGTCCACGTGTCCCCCTGCGTCCGGTCGGCCGTCCCGTCCCGTACCGTCGCCCAGCGTCGCGTCGCGGGTCCGGGACGGGACGCCCTCATCTTCCGCCCCTCAGGGGGAGCGCGTCCTCCTTACTGGAAGTCGCAGCCGGGATTCGGCGCGTCCTCGGAGAACGGCGCACCGTGCGGCAGGACGTACAGCACGTCCAGGACGAGGGGGGTGGTGCCGAGGTTGCGGCCTATGTGGACGTGGTCGGGGCCGCTGGGTTCGGAGATGGTGCGGCCGGCCCGGTAGACGCCGTCGGAGGCGCAGCTGGAGTCGAAGTGGCTGAGGGTGCCCTGCTTGACGTACCCGTACAGGGGGCCGTCGTGGTAGTGCCAGCCGGTGCTCTGCCCGGCCGGGATGGTTATCTCGCGCAGGATGTAGTCCGTGCCGTCGACGGTCTTCTGGGCCAGGACGACAGCGGTCACGCCCGGACCCGGCGGGGTGGCGTGGGCCGTGCCGGTCAGGGTGGCCAGGGTGAGGACCGTGGCGGCGGCCCCCGTCAGTGCTCTTCGGAACATCACGTGCATACGTCCTCCACGGTCGGGTGACATGGCGCGCGGCGCGCCCCTCGAGCCTTCCCCGGCGCACCACACTTCACGTCCGTCGACGCGGTCCCACGGCAGTCGGTCCTGTCACGCCGCCGCAACGATCGGCTGCGAGAATCGAACGCAGCACCGGCATGCGGCAGACATGCCCTGGACCTTGGAGGAGCCCTGTGCCGCCGACCTCGAAACCGCTGCAGAAGCTGGGCTTCCTGACCATCGGCCTGTTCGACGAGGCCGATCCGCGGCGCGGTCACGAGTCGACGCTGGAGATCATCGAACTGGGCGAACGGCTCGGGTTCGACAGCGCGTGGGTGCGTCACCGTCATCTGCAGTACGGGATCTCCTCGCCCGTGGCCGTGCTCGCGGCCGCCTCCCAGCGCACGAGCCGCATCGAACTGGGCACGGCGGTCATCCCGCTGGGCTGGGAGAACCCGCTGCGGCTCGCCGAGGACCTGGCGACCGTCGACATCCTCTCCGGGGGCCGGCTCAACCCCGGGATCAGCGTCGGCCCGCCGATGCACTACGACCACGTCAAGCAGGCGCTCTACCCGGACACCGCCGACATCGAGGACTTCAGCTACGAACGTGTGCGGCGGCTGCTGGACTGCGTGCGCGGCAAGCCGGCCACCGACTTCAGCGGAGTCAAGGGCTTCGAGGTGTTCTCCAACCGGGTACAGCCCCATTCCCCCGGTCTCGGCCGACGCATGTGGTACGGCGGAGGGAGCCTGCGCTCGGCCCAGTGGGCGGGTGAGCATGGGATGAACCTGCTGACCAGCAGCGTCGTCAAGGCCGAGGAGTCGGAGGACTTCGCCGAGGTCCAGCTGTCGCACATCCGCACCTTCCGCGCCCACCACCCGGACGGCGAGCGCGCGCGGGTCTCGCAGGGGCTCGTGGTCGTCCCCACCGACAGCGCCTCACCCGAGCAGCGGGCCAAGTACGAGGCGTACGCGGCGAAGCGGTTGCCGCGCACGGCGGCACCGCAGGGTCCGGCGCGGATGATGTTCGCGCCGGACCTCGTCGGGCCGTCCGAGCAGATCGCCGAACAGCTGCATGCCCATGTCGCGTTCCGGGAGGTCGACGAGGTGGCGTTCGCGCTGCCGTTCACCTTCGAGCACGAGGACTACGTGCAGATCCTCACGGACATCGCGACCCGGCTGGGACCGGCACTCGGCTGGCAGCCCGCCGGCTGAACGCGTGCGGCAGGACAGGTCCTCCCATCGAAGGAGGGGCGTGGGGATGTCCTGCACATTGCGGGCAGGCATCGCGAGACGAGTTGCTCCGAGGCTCGACGCAGACGGCGCCGCGAGGTGTCAGAGAGGCGTGATCACATACTCCCCGCCTGCCTCGGTCTCGAACACGGCAACAGTGCTTTCGGGACGCTTCCCTTCTGTGTCAGCGCCGCCCGTGGAGTGCACGGTGACCGGTGCGGCGGTGCGCAGTCGGACGGTGCCGCTCTGGCGCGCTGCCAGGTGGGCGTGGGTCAGCGCTCCGTCGAGCCAGGAGAGGCTGACGGTGAGGCCGCCGCGGGCGAGGAGGCCGGTGACCCGGCCCTCGGGGAGCTGCGGCGGCAGGGCGGGCAGCAGATGGACTTCACCGGTGTGGGACTGGAGCAGCCATTCGGTCACGCCCGCGGTGGCGCCGAAGTTGCCGTCGTTCTGGAACGGCGGGTGCAGGTCGAACAGGTTCGGGGCCGTGTGGTCGGGGGTGAGCAGGTCGGTGAGGAGCTTGTAGGAGCGGGCGCCGTCTTCCGCGCGTGCCCAAAAGTCGATCTTCCAGGCGAGGGACCAGCCGGTGCCGTCGTCCCCACGCATCTCCAGAGTCTTCAGAGCGGCCTGGAAGAGTTCCGGGGTGTTGCGCTTGGTGATCTGGTTGCTGGGGTGCAGGCCGTACAGGTGGGAGATGTGGCGGTGCTGCTGCTCCGGCGCGCCCGCGTCCCAGTCCTGCTGCCACTCCTGCAACTGCCCCAGGGCGCCGATTTTCATGGGGGGCAGTTGGGCGCGGGCCTGGCGCACCCGGTCGGCGTACGGGCTGGTGGTGCCGAGCGCGTCGCAGGCGGCGAGGTAGCCGTCGAAGAGGTCGCGCAGGATCTGGTTGTCCATCGTCGGGCCTGCACATGCGGACACGTCGGGGTGGTGGGCGTTCTCGGGCGAGACGGACGGACAGGTCACCAGGTACCCGGTGGTGGGGTCTGGGACCAGCGCATCGAGGAAGAAGCGGACAGGATGGAGACGACGAGTCCGGCTTCGAGCCCTTCCCTCAGTCCGATGAGAAAGCTCGCAAACGCGTCGTCCCACATACGGCCCTCCCCGGCATGCCCCCGCACTGCGCCTGTGCGATCTTTCGCGCGGGCGGCCCACGGGCGATCCTTGCCCCGTAAGGACCCGCACGCACGACCAACGGAGCCCGTATGACGACGGACAGCGGTACTCAGGTCGAGGTGAGGCCGGTCGCGGGCCACATCGGCGCCGAGATCACCGGGGTCGACCTGGCCGACGACCTGGACGAAGCGGTGGTGGCCACGATCCGCTCGGCGGTGCTGCGCTGGAAGGTGGTTTTCTTCCGGGACCAGCGCCTGGACCACGCCGCGCACATCGCGCTCGCGCGGCGGTTCGGCGAGCCCGTCGTCCTGGGCAGACGCGGCAGCGCCTCACCGCGGGACTTCCCCGAGGTCGAAACGACGGCAGACCGGCTGGAACTGGGCGGGCGCTACGGCATGGAGCACGAAGAGTGGCTGCGGCGCAGACGCCACTCGCTGCTGCGGGGCTGGCACTGCGACCACGGTGCCCGCGTCGATCCGCCCGCCGCGACCATCCTGCGCGCCGAGTCCGTGCCGCCGTACGGCGGGGACACCCAGTGGTCCAATCTGGCGGCCGCCTATGCCGGTCTGTCACAGCCCGTACGGGACTTCGTCGACGGTCTGCGCGCCGAGCACCGGCTGGGCGTCGGCTACCAGCCACGACCCGGCGACGACGCGTACCTGCGTCATCTCCTGGACCATCAGGTGGCGTCCGAGCATCCCCTCGTGCGGGTGCATCCCGAGACCGGCGAACGACTGCTCTTCGTCAACGGCTACTACGTCGAGCAGGTCGTCGGGCTCTCGCGCGCCGAGAGCGCGCACGTCCTGCAGATGCTCCTGGAACAGGCCACGCGCCCCGAGTACACGGTGCGGTTCCGCTGGGAGGCCGACTCCGTCGCCTTCTGGGACAACCGGGCGACCGTCCATCTTGCCCCCAGCGATCTGGTAGCCCCAGAGCATCCCCGGATCATGCACCGCGTGATGCTCGCCGGAGACGTCCCGGTGGGTCCGGACGGCAAGCCGTCGGCGCCTGTCACCGGAACGGAACCCGGCCGCTGGTGACACGCCGCCTCACCGCGGGGATCCTCCACGCCGACCGCGCGGAGGATCCCGCAGGGCCTCCCGGCCCTGCTCCTTCCTGCTAGGCCCTGTCGTCAAACTCCCGTCTGCCCCGCGACGCCATGCACGCTCCCCCAAGCTCTTCGAGCAGGGGGGACCCCCACTCGCCGCACCGGGCGCACCCCCAAGTACATCCAGTACGAGGGGCTGCACCCGGCACGCCGAGAGCACGCACCTGACGCCGTGAGGCCCGCCCTCCGGGCGGACGATGGGAGTTTGACGACAGGACCTAGCCCTGGGCTGCCTTCGCGTACTTCTCCGCCATCGGACCCGCGAAGTCGTAGACCACGCACGGTTCGTCGCCGACGACCCACGCGTCGTGTCCGGGGGTGATCACGAAGAGGTCACCAGGTCCCGCCTCGGCCTCCGTGCCGTCCTCCATGCGAAGGTGCATACGTCCCCGGACGACACAGCCGGTGTGGTGGATCTGACAGCTCTCCGTGCCGGCGATCGGGGCGACCGACTCGGACCAGCGCCAGCCGGGCTCGAAGGTTCCGACGGCGAAGTCGAGTCCGGTCATGTGCACGGCCTCCAGATGGCCACGGGGGAAATCACGCCGCTCGTCCGGCTTGTCGGCTGCCCTTATCTCGAGCATGGCAGCTCCCTCCGTAGTGACCGGCCCTTACCACTCCATCGTCCGCCTGGCCACCCGGGGCCGCCATCCGACTCCTCCTTCGCTCTCGGGACCCGCGGCGCGCGGGCCGGAGCGGCGCAGGCCCGCCGAGGGAGCGCTCCCGCCGTCCGCCCGGACCCCGTACTCCCGCTTCCTGTGGGTTCGTTGTCGGTTTTTGACCCATCCAGCAACGAGCTCGGCTAGATTCGAGCCCCGCCGATCCCACCTCCATCGGCGACCTCGCAGGAAGGCTCGGGAGCGGCGCATGCGCGACTTCGGCAATGCCCGGGCAGCCGCCCCGGACACGGCGACAGGCCCCGCCATGACGGGAGGTCTCGCCGACAGCCTCTTCGACACGGCCGGCCGGAACCCCGGCCTGCCGCAGATCGCACGCCGCACCGACCCGGCCGACGGAACCTGGACCACCGTGACGGCGGGCGAGCTGCGCGAGGAAGTACTCGATCTGGCCAAGGGACTTGTCGCCTCGGGCCTCCGTCCCGGCCACCGGGTGGCCGTCATGGCGCGCACCCGGTACGAGTGGACCGTGCTCAGCTGCGCGCTGTGGACGATCGGGGCCGAGGTCGTGCCGATCTATCCGACGTCGTCCCACGAACAGATCGAGTGGATCCTCAGGGACGCGAGCTGCGTCGCGGTGGTCGTCGAGGACGAACACGGGGTCATGACCGTCGGATCGGTGTGCGGCTCGCTGCCCCTGCTGCGCCACGTCTGGCAGTTGGACGCCGGTGCGCTGCGGGACCTGGTGGAGCGGGGCCGTCCGGTGCCGGTCACGACCATCGACTCCCTGCGGCGGATCGTGCTGCCGGACTCGACCGCGGTCGTCGCCTACACCTCGGGCACGACGGGCCACCCCCGCGGGTGCGCGCTCAGCCACCGCAATCTGGCGAGCCCCTGCGACACGCTGCTGGCCGGCTGGCGGCAGATCGCGGCACCGCCCGGTGAGCAGCCCGCCGTCCTCGCCTTCCTGCCCTTCTCGCACGTGTACGGGCTGATGATCCAAGGGATGTGTCTGCGGGGCGGAATACTCATGGGCCATGAGCCCGAACTCAGTGCGGACGCCCTGGCGTCGGCGTTCCTGACCTTCCGCCCCACGTTCCTGTACGCGGTCCCGTACGTCTTCGAGAAGCTCTACAAGAATTTCCTCCGCACCGCCCAGCAGGCGGGCCGTGGCGCTCTGTTCGAGCGGGCGGGGCGCACGGCGCGGGACTACGCCTCGGCGGCCGAGCGGCAACGGCTGGGCACCGGGTCCGGGCCCGGCTTCGACCTCAAGTTCCAGCACGCCCTGTACGACAAGGCCGTGTACCGGAAACTGCGCGCCGCACTGGGCGGGAGGGTGTGCGGAGCCGTGTCGGGCGGATCACCGCTCAACCGTGAACTCGCCCTGTTCTACGCGGGGATCGGGATTTTCGTCCAGGACGGATACGGGCTCACCGAGACGAGCGGGGGCATCACCGCGCAGCCGGTCGGCCGGGAGAAGTCCGGGACCGTGGGGCGCCCCCTGCCAGGCGTCGACGTGCAGGTGGCCGCGGACGGGGAGCTCCTGGTGCGCGGGCCCTCCGTCTTCCAGGGATACGTCAACGACGACCTCGGCACGCGCACCGCGCTGCGCGACGGCTGGCTGGCCACGGGCGACCTCGGACGACTCGACTCCGAGGGGTATGTGACCATCACGGGCCGCAAGAAGGACATCATCGTCACGAGCAGCGGCAAGAGTGTGGCTCCGGCGGCCCTGGAGGAGCGGCTGCGGGTGCACCCGCTCATTCACCAGGCGGTGGTCGTGGGCGACAACCGGCCCTGCGTGGGCGCGCTGATCACCCTGGATCCCGAGTTCGTGGCGCACTGGCGTGGCGCCCTGTTCACGCAGGGGGACGCGCCGGGTCGGGATGCGCGAGAGGCACGGGAGGAGAACGCCCTGCGGCAGGAGGTCGCGCGGGCCGTCGCCGCGGCCAACACCACGGTGTCGCGGTCGGAGTCCATCCGGGTCTTCCGCGTCCTGACCGAGCCCTTCGATGTCGCCAACGGACTGCTGACGCCGTCGATGAAGCTGCGCAGGGACGCCATCGCACGCCGGTACGCGGTCGAGATCGACGCCATGTACCAGTCCTCGTCGCGCATTCCCCGGGAGCGGAGAACGGAGGAGCCGCCGACCTGGGACGACTCCGACGACGTGTTCCGGCGCGTGCGGTGAGGAGGCTCCACGCCGGCGTGCCGTGAGGCACCACGCGCGCGTGTCGCGGGGCGCGACCACGCCTGCGTCCCGCGAGGAGCCGCCACGCCCGCGTCCGGCGAGGAGACGCCACGCCTGCGTTACGAGGAGACACCTCGCGCGCATGCGGCGGGGTCTGCGTTACGAGGAGACACCTCGCGCGCATGCAAGGAGGTGCCCGGCACGCCTGCGCGGTGGGGAGCCGGCACGCCTGCGGGCCGTGCGGAGGCGCACGTGTCTGCCGTCCTCCGTACGGCTTGCGTGGGCTGCCCTCGGTGCGAGGTACGGCATGGTCCCGTTCTCGTGCCCGGCCTGTTTCCTGCCGGGGCGGAGGGGCGGGCCGCCCGGTACAGACTGATTCGTGGGCGAGGGGATTCGGCCGGTGCGGTGGCCGTGGCCCCCGCACCGGGCCGTCCGGATGCGCGTCCGGGTCGGTGCGGCGCATTCTTGCTGTGTTACCCACCCGACGGCCCGGGACGAGGGCAGACCGATGCAAGGGAGCGCCGAGCGCGCAGACAGCGCACCCGGGACGCCGACCGCCGTGCTGACCGGCGCCGTGGCGGACGCGATCCGTGCCGTCGGCGGCTTCGCGGGCGGCGTGTACCTGCGCTCGCGCACGCCGGGTGCACTGCGCCTGGCCGTGCTCGCCGGGCTGCCCGGATCACTGTTCCGGCCGTGGTGGCGGCTGCACAGCGACCGACCGCTCCCCGTCGCCGACGCCTACCGGCTCCGCGAGCAGGTGGTGCTCGCCGACTCCACGGAGACCATGCGCCGCTACCCGCAGCTCGCGGCGGGGCTGCCGTTCCGGTTCGGCTCGGTGTACATGCCCGTGGTGGGCGGTACGACAACGTACGGCGTGCTGACGGTGCTGCGGCCCCCGGTCGCCGACGGCGCCCAGGCGCTGCCCGACCGGGGCCTGCTGACGGAGATCGCGGACCGTCTGGGGGAGGCGCTGAGCACGCTGGAGCAGGACGGGGTCCCAATCACCTGGGACGGGGAACCGCTGTGCGTACGCCCCCCGGCCGTCGGACTGCCGCCGGGGTACATCGGGCACTTCATCTGGGACCCGGTCGACGCGACGGTGACCGCCGACCACTCCTTCTGGGAGCTGGCCGGGGGCGCCAAGGACGAAGTCACCCGGTCGCCGGAGGCGCTCGCCCAGGCCATCTCCCCCGACGACGCGCATCTGGTGCTGTCCGCGCTGCGCGAGACCGCCGCCGACTGCCCGCCGCCGCGCCCGCTGCGGGTGCGGGCCGCGGACGGCGGACAGCGGCTGTTGGAGTTCTGGACCGAGGGCCCGGCGGGGGGGTCGCACCGGGTCGGCGGTCTCGTCGTCGACCCGGGGCCGGGCCCGGCCGCGGAGCGGGCCACGGACCTCCTCCCGGACGGCGTGTTCGCGTTCGACCGGCTGGGACTGATCACCTACGTCAACCCGCGCGCCGCCGAACTGCTGGGCCGGAGGCGGGAGCAGATGACCGGCCGGCCCCTCTGGCACGCCGTGCCGTGGCTGGACCGGCCCGCCTACGAGGACCATCTGCGCGCGGCCCTGATGGCGCCGGAGCCGGTGCACTTCCAGGTCGAACGCCCCACGGCGGGCCCCCACGGGCGGCGGAACGGCGACTGGCTCACCCTTTCGGTCTATCCCGGCCCCGACGTCATGACCTGCCGGGTGGTGCCGCTCGGGCACACCGCGGAGGCGCCCTCGCTGGGCGAGGCGGCGGCGACCGCGGCGGGGGCGCTCGCCAAGCCGGGCGCGCCGGGGCCGGTGTACCGCCCCATCGTCCTCGCGATCGCACTGTCCGAGGCGGTGACCGCGCGCCAGGTGTCCGAGGTGGTGATGCGGGAGCTGCTGCCCGCGTTCGGGGGGCACCGGCTGGCCATCTACCTGCTGCAGGAGCGGCATCTGTACCTGGCCTGGGAGACCGGGTTCCCACCACGGTTCCTCTCGCAGTTCGAAGGGGTGGGGCTGGACGCCAAGCTGCCGGGCGTGGAGACGCTCACCACCGGCCGCCCCCTGTTCTTCGAGTCGATGCAGCAGTTGGCGGCCGCCTATCCGGGCATTCCGCTGGACACGACCGAGGGATCACGGGCCTTCCTGCCGCTGATCGCCTCCGGGCGGCCGGTCGGCTCCTGCATCCTCGGCTTCGAGCGCCCCCGCACCTTCAGCTCCGAGGAGCGCACCGTGCTCACCGCGCTGGCCGGGCTGATCGCCCAGGCCCTGGAACGGGCTCGGCGCTACGACTCCGAGACCGCCCTCGCCCGCGGCCTGCAGGAGGCACTGCTGCCGCACCGGCTGTCCACGCACCCGCAGCTGGACACCGCGGGCTACTATCTGGCGGGCACCAAGGGCATGGACGTGGGCGGCGACTGGTACGACGTCGTCGAGGCCGGAGACGGGCTGGCCCTGGTCATCGGTGACGTACAGGGGCACGGGGTGCAGGCCGCGGCCACCATGGGGCAACTACGGAGCGCCGTACGGGCGTTCGCGCTCGGCGACCAGGCCCCGCACCAGGTGATGAGCGGCACCAACCGGCTGCTCATCGAACTGGACCCGGGCCAGTTCGCGAGCTGCTGCTATATCCGTGTGGATCCGGTCACGGGACACGCGCGGGCCGCGCGGGCCGGGCATCCGCAGCCTCTGCTGCGCGACCCGGACGGCCACACGGAGGTCCTCGACCTGGCCGGCGGACTGGTGCTCGGGGTGGATCCGCAGGCCCGCTACCCGGTGACGCATCTGCGGCTGGAACCAGGTGCCGTACTGGCGCTGTACACCGACGGGCTGGTCGAGCGGCCGGGAGCCGACATCGACGAGGGCATCGAGACCCTGCGTGCGGCTCTCGCGAGCGCCGAGCGCAGCGCGGGCCGCCGGAGCCGACCGTCCCTGGCGCAGCTCGCGGGCCTGCTCACGGACCGGGCCCGGCGGACCGCCGACCGCCCGGACGACATCGCGCTCCTGCTCGCCGAACGCTGCCACCCGGCCGAGGGCACCGACGAGGCGTAGCCCGCCCGGCGCGTCCCCGGACGGGCATGCGCGAGCGGAGAACCCGTATGGATCCGCGTCCATGATCCGGGCTCCTGTTGACGCGAACGCCGTGCGGGTGCGGAGATGCTCCTTGGCACGACGGCGAACGTGAGGCGAGGACAGTCCATCGATGGCTCTGCAGATCAGCGCGACCAACCCGGAGCATCCCGCGCTCCTGCTCGACCTGCCCTGGCAGCTGCCCCTGGAGGAGTGGCCGGAGCACCACCTCGTGCCGCTGCCGCGCGGCATCTCCCGGCACGTGGTGCGCTACGCGCGTGCCGGCACGGAGGTCGTGGCGGTCAAGGAGCTCGCCGAGCGGCCCGCAGTGCGGGAGTTCGAGCTGCTGCGGGACCTCGACCGGCTCGGCATCCCGGCCGTGGACGCCCTCGCCGTGGTCACCGGCCGCGTCGACGAGAACGGTGAACCCCTCGAGCCGGTTCTGATCACCCGGCACTTGGGCGGTTCGCTGCCGTACCGCTCGATGTTCGAGACGACCATGCGCCCCACCACCATGAACCGGCTGATGGACGCGCTCGCCGTGCTCCTGGTGCGCCTGCATCTCGCGGGGTTCGCCTGGGGCGACTGCTCGCTGTCCAACACGTTGTTCCGGCGGGACGCGGGCGCGTACGCCGCGTATCTGGTGGACGCCGAGACCGGGGAGCTGCATCCCCGGCTGAGCACCGGCCAGCGCGAGTACGACCTCGATCTCGCGCGCGTCAACATCAGCGGCGAGCTGCTCGATCTGGAGGCGTCCGGGGCGCTGCATCCGTCCGTGGATCCCATCGAGTTCGGCACCCAGATCTGCGAGCGGTACAACGACCTGTGGCAGGAGCTGACCCGTACGTCGGTGTACCCGGCGGGCAAGTACCACTACATCGACCGCCGTATCCGCCGTCTGAACGACCTCGGGTTCGACGTGGCCGAGATGCAGATCGCGCACTCGGCCAATGGCGACACCGTCACCTTCGTGCCGAAGGTCGTGGACGCCGGGCACCACCAGCGGCAGCTGCTCAGGCTGACCGGCCTGGACACGGAGGAGAACCAGGCGCGGCGGCTGCTGAACGACCTGGAGAGCTGGATGGCCACCCAGGACGACTACGCACCCGGCGACCCTCTCGCCGCCCGGCCCGAGGTCCTGGCCCACCGCTGGGTGCGGGACGTGTTCCGGCCCACCGTGCGCACCGTGCCCCACGAGCTGCGGGGCTCGATGGACCCCGCCGAGGTGTATCACGAGCTGCTCGAACACCGCTGGTACTTGTCCGAGCGCGCCCAGCACGACATCGGGCTGGACACGGCCGTCGAGGACTACGTCGCCAACATCCTGCCCAAGGTCCGCGAGACGCTGACCGATCCTCAGGAGGAGGTCGGTCCGGTACCGCCCGCGTGAGCGTCGCGGCGGGCCCGCACGGCGCACGCCGCCGGGGGGCCCGGATCGAAGGTGCCGCACGGCGTTGCGATGATGTTGTCCGAAGGCCCGGCCGGACGCGAACGGCCGGATGTCGAGAGGCAGGAGAACAGCGCATGCCCGCCATCCGTGGAACGTCCGTGGACATCCCCACCCGGGACGGCACCGCCGACGCCTACCTGGCCCACCCGGACGACCACAACCCCCACCCCGCGGTCCTGCTCTACATGGACGCTTTCGGGCTGCGCCCGTACCTGAAGAAGATGGCCGACCGCCTCGCCGAGAACGGCTACACGGTCCTGGTGCCCAATGTCTTCTACCGCCACGGGCGGGCGCCCGTGGTCGAACTGCCGGACTTCATCGACCTTTCCGAGCGTCCGGACCTCTTCCGGCCTATCGTGCCGCTCATCCGGGCGCTGACGCCGGAACTGGCCGAACGCGATGCCGACGCCTACCTGAGCTGGCTCGCCGCCTGCCCGCAGGCCGCGGACGGGCCGGTGGGGGTGACCGGCTACTGCATGGGCGCCCGGCTGGCCCTGCGCACGGCCGGTACCCACCCCGAGCGGGTCGCCGCCGTCGCCGGGTTCCACGGCGGGCAGCTGGCGAGCGATGCCCCGGACAGCCCCCACCTGGTGGCCGACCGCATCACCGCCGAGGTCTACTTCGGCCACGCCGACCAGGACCACTCACTGCCACCCGAGCAGATCGAGCGCCTCGACAAGGCACTCACGAAGGCGGGTGTCCGCCATCGGAGCGAGGTCTACGCCGGGGCGCACCACGGCTTCACCCAGGCCGACACCGACGCCTACCACCCCGAAGCGGCGGAACGTCACTGGAGGGAGCTGCTGGCGCTGCTGGACCGCGCCCTGTAGGACGCGCGTGGACCGCGCCCTGTAGGACGCGCGCATCGTGTGAGGCGACTGGGCTACCTCCGATTGACGTCGGGCGTACGGATATCCAATGTGAAATCGGTACGCCATCAGACAAATCACCCATCCTCTCGCTCGGTGAAAAGGCGGTGCCCATGGCCCAGCGGACGCCCACACGAGGTTTCGTCGGTGAGCTGTCGGCCGAATTCCTGGGCACCATGATCCTCATCCTGTTCGGCTGCGGCGTGGTCGCCCAGGTCGTGGCCGCCGGGATCGGGGACCACGACAGCATCGCCTGGGCGTGGGGCTTCGGCGTCACCCTCGGCGTGTATGTCGCCGCCCGGATCAGCGGCGCCCACATCAACCCGGCGGTGACCGTGGCGCTGGCCTGCTTCAAGGGGTTCCCCTGGAAGAAGGTCCTGCCGTACGTCGTCGCGCAGACCGCGGGGGCGTTCGTGGCGGCGCTGCTGGTGCGCTGGAACTACACCGAGGTCCTCGCGCAGGCCGACCCCGGGCACACGTTCAAGACGCAGATCGTCTTCTCGACCCTGCCCGGCAACGGCGTCCTGCCGGTGAGCGAGTTCGGTGCCCTGCGGGACCAGATCATCGGCACCGGGATCCTGGTCCTGGTCATCTTCGCGGTCACGGATCTCCTCAACGCCCCGCCCGGCGCCAACATGGCCCCCCTGATCATCGGCTTCCTGGTCGTGGCGATCGGCATGGCGTGGGGTGCGGACGCGGGCTACGCGATCAACCCGGCCCGCGACTTCGGGCCCCGTCTCGCCAGCTACATCACCGGGTACGGCACGGCCTGGCGCGATCAGTACGGCAATTTCTACTGGTGGGTGCCGATCGTGGGACCGCTGATCGGCGGAGTCATCGGTGCCGCCGTCTACAAGCTGTTCATCAGCACCTTCCTGCCCGTTCTCGGGCAGGAGCCCGGCGAGCTGCCCTCCCCCGAGGGGGAGACCACCGGGTAGCGACGGCGCCCCGTCCCGCTCCACAGGACGCCGTGCACCCACAGGGAAGCTCAGCCGGCGCCCGGGTCCGCACGGCTGTCGAGGCGGGCCCACTCCTTCGCCCACTGCTCCATGCGGCGCCGGTCGACGCAGAGACGGACGGCCCGGGTACCCGCCCATCCCACACCACCGCCGGCCGCCCCCGCGGCCAGCGCGCCGAAGGTCACCGCGGTCACCGCCGCCTCCGCCGGGGCTACGGGCCTCCCCCGCAGCACACCCTGCCGGTCCGTCCACAGGGTGATCCGGGTGCCCGCCGCGGTGCCCGGTGTCACCCGGGTCCGGGTCTGCCGCAGGGAGCCGTCGGCCGCGGTCCACCGCACGTCGGCGAGCACCCGGCGGCCGCCCACCTCGCGCGCGTCCGTGTGCTCGGGGGCGTCCCGCACGAGAACGGCCCGGACGGCCCGGCGTTCCGCCCGCTGCCGGACGAACCGCTGGTCCACGGCGTCGGCCGTGGCCAGTCCCGCGCACACGCCCGCGACGAGGGCGAAGAGCCAGGCCGCGAGCACGATCCAGGCCTCGACGACATCACTGCGCCTGCGCAGCGGACTGCGCCGCCACCGCCACCAGCGCACCGCCGGGGCACCGGGCCTCCCGCGCCGTGCCGTCGTCACCGTCGACACCTCCTCGCACGGACGTTGCCCGCAATGGACCTTCCTGCCCGGGCTTCCTGCTCGGGCTGCCTGTTCGGAGGGGCGTTCGTCACCCGCTTTTGACCATGTCAGGCGGGCGGTACGACCGCCACCGGGCACGGCGCGTGGTGCAGCAGCGCGTGCGCCACCGAGCCGATCCGCGGCCCCACGGCGTGGGCGGCGTGTCGTCCCACCACCACGAGCTGGGCCCGGCCCGCGACGGACAGCAGTACCTGGCTCGCGCTGCCCATCTCCACGTGCTCGGTCACCGGCACCTCGGGAAAGCGTTCCCGCCAGGGCCGCAGTGCCTCGTCGAGCGCCTTCCTCTCGTACGGCTCCAGGCCACCGGCCTCGTCGAGCAGCTTCAACGAGCCCGGGCTGAAGGCGAACACGGGCGGCAGGTTCCAGGCTCGTACGACGCGCACGGCCGCCTGCCGGGCCGCCGCCGTCGCGAACGCGAACCCGAGCGCGGCCGCACTGTCCTCCGGCTCGCCGTGCTGGCCGACGACGATCTCGCGGCCCGCCACCTCGGCCGTGGCCTTGTCGTCGGAGCGGACCAGCACCACGGGCCGGGTGGACTCGGCGATCACCCTCCGGCCCACCGAGCCGAGCAGGAAGCCGACGACCGCGCCGTGCCCGCGCGAGCCCAGCACCAGCAGCTCCGCTTCGGCCGCCTCGGCGACCAGCGTCTCGACGGGCGCGCCCTGCGGGGCCTCTGCGGTCACGGTCAGCCCCGGGTGGCGGTCGAGGAGGGTCCGTTCGACCTCGCGCACGGCCTCCCGCACCCAACCGGCCTGGGCATCCCGGTCGACGGCCGGGGCGATGTCGTAGGACTGCCACTCCCAGGCGTGCACGACCCTCAGCGGCAGACCCCGGCGCACCGCCTCCCGGCCCGCCCAGGCCGCCGCGGCGACGCTCTCCGGTGATCCGTCCACTCCCACGGTGATCGGGCGGGTCATACGGTTGCCTCCTTGTCATTGCTCCGGCCATTCCCCGTCCGAGCCGGGTGCTCACCGGGTTCCGGAGCGAAACGGGACGATCGAACATACGATGGGCGGGAAGCCGATGAGACCGGGGTGGGAGACTTTATGGCACAGGCCGCCGCCGCAGCGGCACGGACCGTCATCCTGACCGTGGACGACGATCCCGGAGTATCGCGTGCCGTGGCGCGCGACCTGCGCCGCCGGTACGGCGAGTCGTACCGCATCGTGCGGGCCGAGTCCGGTGAGAGCGCGCTGGAGGCGCTGCGGGAGCTGAAGCTGCGCGGCGAGCTGGTGGCGGTCATCATGGCCGACTACCGGATGCCCGAGATGAACGGCATCGAATTCCTGGAACAGGCCCTGGACGTCTATCCGGGCGCGCGCCGGGTGCTGCTGACCGCCTACGCGGACACCAACGCGGCCATCGACGCGATCAACGTCATCGACCTCGACCACTACCTCCTCAAACCATGGGATCCGCCCGAGGAGAAGCTCTACCCGGTCCTGGACGATCTGCTGGAGGCATGGCGGACCTCCGCCTACCGGCCGGTCGCCGTCACCAAGGTGGTCGGGCACCGCTGGTCGGCGCGGTCGTCGGAGGTACGTGAGTTCCTCGCCCGCAACCAGGTGCCCTACCGCTGGTACTCGGTCGACATGCCGGAGGGTCAGCGGCTGCTGGCGGCGGCCGGGCAGGACGGGGAGCGGCTCCCGCTCGTCGTCACCCCGGACGGTACCCCCCTGGTCGAACCCGAGGATGCGGATCTCGCGGCGCACGTGGGCCTGGCGACGACGCCGACCTCGGACTTCTACGACCTCGTCGTGATCGGCGGCGGGCCCGCCGGGCTCGGGGCGGCCGTGTACGGGGCGTCGGAGGGCCTGCGGACGCTGCTCGTGGAGCGGTCCGCGACCGGCGGGCAGGCCGGGCAGAGTTCCCGGATCGAGAACTACCTCGGCTTCCCGGACGGTGTGTCGGGCGGCCAGCTCACCGACCGGGCGCGCCGGCAGGCGAAGAAGTTCGGCGCCGAGATCCTCACCGCGCGCGAGGTGAGCGGCCTGGAGGTCAACGGGGCCGCGCGCGTCGTGCGGTTCTCGGACGGGTCCGCGATCGCCGCGCACAGCGTGATCCTCGCGACCGGCGTGTCGTACCGGGAGCTCCAGGCCCCGGGGCTCACGGAGTTGACGGGGTGCGGAGTCTTCTACGGTTCGGCACTCACGGAGGCGCCGGCCTGTGCGGGGTACGACGTGTACATCGTCGGCGGCGCCAACTCCGCGGGTCAGGCGGCGATGTACCTGTCCCGGGGCGCCAAGTCGGTCACCCTGCTCGTACGGGGAGAGTCCCTGTCGGCGTCGATGTCGCACTACCTGATCCAGCAGCTTGACGGCGCGCCGAACATCTCCGTGCGCACCCGCACCGTGGTGGAGGCCGCGCACGGCTCCGGCCACCTGGAGAAGCTGACACTGCGGGACGTGGTGACGGGACAGACGGAACTCGTCGACGCGCAGTGGCTGTTCGTGTTCATCGGCGCGGCCCCGCTCACCGACTGGCTGGAGGGGACCGTGCTGCGGGACGAGCACGGGTTCATCCCGACCGGCCCCGACATGACCAGCGACGGACAGCCGCCGCCGGGCTGGGAGCTGGACCGGCCTCCGTACCACCTGGAGACCAATGTCCCCGGCGTGTTCGTGGCGGGCGACGCGCGCGCCGAGTCCGCCAAACGGGTCGCCTCCGCCGTGGGCGAGGGGGCCATGGCCGTGATGCTCGTCCACCGGTATCTGGAGCAGTCATGAACCCACAGCGCGGGGGGCGGTCGTGAGCGGCCGGCCCATGGTGTGCGACCAGGCGGAGCTGAGGACGCTCTTCCTGTTCGAGAAGCTGGACGACGAACAGCTGGCGCGGCTGTGCCGGGAAGGGCGGGTGGAACTGTTCGAACCCGGCCCGGTGTACACCGAGGGCGAGCCGGCCACCTGTTTCTTCGTTCTCCTGAACGGCACGGTGGTGCTGTCGCGCCGGGTCGGCTCCGACGACGTGGAGATCAACCGGACGTCGCAGCGCGGCGTGTACGCGGGTGCCTTCCAGGCATATCTCGGCGACCGGGCGCGGGCGGCGACGTACAACGGGTCGATGCGGGTCACCGAACCCTCGCGGTTCTTCATCCTGCCCTCCGACACCTTCGCCGCGGTCATGCGGGACTGGTTCCCGATGGCGGTGCATCTGCTGGAGGGGCTGTTCTTCGGCACCAAGAACACGCAGCAGGTCATCAACCAGCGGGAGCGGCTGCTGGCGCTCGGCTCCCTGTCCGCGGGCCTGACCCATGAGCTCAACAACCCGGCCGCCGCGGCCGTGAGCGCCACCTCGGCACTGCGCGAGCGCGTGGCCGGGATGCGGCACAAGCTGGGGGTCATCGCCGCCGGACGGTACGAGCCGCAGACGCTGCTGACGCTCGTCGACATTCAGGAGCGGACCGCGGAACAGGTCGCCAAGGCGACGCCGCTCAGCCCCCTGGAGGCGTCCGACCGTGAGGACGCGCTCGGCGACTGGCTCGACGACCACGGTATCCAGGGCGGCTGGCAGCTCGCGCCGACCTTCGTGCAGGCCGGACTCGACACCGACTGGCTGGACCAGGTGGCGGCGGCCGTCGACGAGGAGACCCTCGAAGGCGCGATCCGCTGGCTCAACTACACGGTCGAGACCGAACTGCTCATGAACGAGATCGAGGACTCCACGACCCGGGTCTCCACGCTCGTCAACGCGGCCAGGCAGTACTCCCAGCTCGACCGGGCGCCCTACCAGGTCGTCGACGTCCACGAACTCCTCGACAGCACCCTGCTGATGCTCTCCGGGAAGATGGGAAAGCGGATCACCGTCGTCAAGGAGTACGACCGGACGCTGCCGAACATTCCCGCCTACCCGGGCGAGCTGAACCAGGTGTGGACGAACCTCATCGACAACGCGGTCTCGGCCATGAACGACGGGGGCGGGGACGGCACGTTGACCGTGCGGACCGCCCTCGACCGCGACCAGCTGCTCGTCGAGTTCCGCGACACGGGCCCGGGCGTGCCGGCGGACATCCGCAGCCGTATCTTCGACCCGTTCTTCACCACCAAGCCGGTCGGCCAGGGCACCGGGCTCGGCCTGGACATCTCCTGGCGCATCGTCGTCAACAAGCACCACGGCAGCCTGGATGTCCACTCGGTGCCGGGCGACACGCGGTTCCGGGTACGGTTGCCGCTGACCGCCGCGGAGTCCGACGTCATCGAGCCGGGTTCCGACCAACAGCCGGTTTCCGAGACCCCAGCGGAGGCGTCATGACCACAGTGAACGGAATCGACCCCAGCGTCCCGCCGAGCGGCACCGGCTGCGTGGAGTGCGACGAGGCCGGCGGCTGGTGGTTCCATCTGCGCCGGTGCACGCAGTGCGGGCACATCGGCTGCTGTGACGACTCACCCGCCAAGCACGCCACCGCCCACTTCCATGCCACCGGGCATCCGGTGATCCGCAGCTTCGAGCCGGGCGAGGAGTGGTTCTGGGACTACACCACCTCGGAGCTGTACGAGTCCGGTCCCGACCTCGCTCCTCCGCTCAGCCACCCGGCCGACCAGCCCGCGCCGGGGCCGGCGGGTCGGGTGCCGGCGAACTGGGCGGAGACGCTCCGCTAGGCCTGCTGTTAACAAGTTGCGGAGCGGTTCCGGCAGTCGTCGTCACGGTGCAGGTCGCAGATGGTTGCTCGCGCAGTTCCCCGCGCCCCTTCAGGGGCGCGGCTTGCCGACGCCAGGTTTCATTCGCCAGGGTGAGAGGCGGCGCGACAGCCGCGTCGTGCGCGAACGCAACTGTCATGGGAGGTAGGAGCGTTGATCGGGATCTCGGACATTCGCGACGCCGGAGAGCGGATCGCCGGACACATCGTGCGGACGCCGACGGTGGAGAGCCCGGGGCTCACCGCGCTGCTCGGGGTACCGGTGACCGCGAAACTGGAACTGCTGCAGCGCACCGGTTCCTTCAAGGCGCGCGGCGCGACGGCGCGGCTGCTGGCCCTCGGCGAGGCCGAGCGGGCGGCGGGGGTGGTGGCCGTCAGCGGCGGCAACCACGGGATCGCGCTCGCGGTCATGGCCGCCGCGCTGGAGGTGAAGGCGACGGTGGTGATGCCGCGCTCGGCGCCCGCGCGGTCCATCGAGATCGTGGAGTCGACGGGGGCGTCGCTGCGGCTGACGGACGGAATGGCCGAAGCCTTCGCGCTCACGGGGCGGCTGCGGGACGAGGGGCTGACCCTGGTGCACCCCTTCGACGATCCGGTGGTGATCGCCGGGCAGGGCACCGTCGGCCTCGAACTCGCCGAGGACGCGGGCGCGTTGACGGACGTTCTGGTGAGCGTCGGGGGCGGCGGGCTGATCGCGGGCGTGGCGGCCGCGCTGCACGCCCTGCGGCCCGGGATCCGTGTCTGGGGCGTGGAGACGGAGGGCGCCCAGGCCATGTCCGAGGCGCTGGCGGCGGGCGGCCCGGTGGGGGTGGAGGTGTCGTCGATCGTGACCACGCTCAGCGCGCCGACCGTCTCGCAGTTGACGTACGACCATGTGTCGGCCCTGGTGACCGAGGTTCTGGTGGTCCCGGACGCGGAGGCGGTCCGCGGCAGCCTCGAACTCGCCGAGCACGCCAAGGTGTGGACCGAGCCCGCCGCGGGCTGTCTGCTGCCCGCGGCCCGGCAGGTACTGAAGCGGGTCGGCGACGGGGCCCGGCTGGGTCTGGTGGTGTGCGGCGGCAACGCGAGCGTGGCCGACGTCCTGGGATGGGTGGACAGGTTCGGGCTGCGGTGAGCCGGGGCGTGGCAGGATGCTCGGCTGATGATCAAGAATGCCGAGAACATGGAATGCGTCCGGTGCGGTGGGACCGTGGCGCCCGACGGCGTCTGCTGGCACTGCGGTGCGGTGCAGCCGGACTTCCGGGCGCATGTGGAGATCACAGCGGGCGATGACGCCGCCGGGATAAGTGACCGGGGCCGTCGACGCGAGGTCAACGCCGACGCCCTGGCGCTCGCCACCAGCGGTGGGTGGACGATCGGAGTCGTCTGTGACGGGGTGTCCATGTCGCCGCGGCCGGAGCGGGCGGCACGCGTCGCGGCCGAGGCAGGAGCGGCGGTCCTGGTCGCACGGTTGCCGGAGGGGGCCCTGCCGGAGGTGGCGCTCCACGAGGCCGCCGTGCGCGCGGGCCGGGCGGTAAGCGCTCTGGCCGCGTCGAAGGACGCCGCGCCCGCCTGCACGTTCGTCGCCGGTGTCGCCGGGCCGGAGGGGGTCTGGAGTGCCTGGGTCGGTGACAGCCGGGCCTACTGGCTGCCCGACGAGGGGCCGGGCATGGCACTGACCGAGGACGACACCGGTGACCACGACGCCCTCACCGCATGGCTGGGCGCCGACGCCGGGCCGGTGACCGCGCGCGTCCGCGGCTATCGGCCCCTGGTACCCGGCCGTCTGCTGTTGTGCACGGACGGCCTGTGGCGCCATCTGCCGGACGCCGCTCGGCTGAGGGACGTACTCGGCAGCCGCCGCCCGGATGCGCGGGCCGACGCGCGCACGCTGGTCGGCCACGCCCTGGACGCGGGCGGGCAGGACAACGTCACCGCCGCTGTCATCCGCGTGGTGCCGAGCCCTCCCAGCAGGTGAAGGACGCCCGACGGTGGTACTTGAACCCGACGGCGGTCCTTGATCCGACAGCGGTCCTCGATCCGACTGCGGTCCATGATCCCGACGGCGTCCATGATCCCGACGGCGGAGGCGGGTCCGCCGTTTCCGTGCCTTCCGACCGGGAACCCGCGCCTTATGGTGCAAATCGGATACACGATGATGACCGAGCAGGCGGGCCCGCGCGAGCTCGTCGACCACGTGGTGCGCGCCGAGGAGGCGGGGTTCGACTTCTCCGTGACTTCCGACCACTACTTTCCGTGGCTACGGGCGCAGGGGCACGCGCCCTACGCGTGGAGTGTGCTGGGCGCGGCGGCCCAGGCCACCTCGCGCATCCCGCTGATGACGTATGTGACGTGTCCGACCGTCCGCTACCACCCGGCGGTGGTGGCCCAGAAGGCGGCGACGATGCAGTTGCTGTCGCAGGGCCGGTTCCGGTTGGGGCTCGGCTCCGGCGAGAACCTCAACGAGCATGTGGTGGGCGAGGGTTGGCCCTCCGTCGAAGTGCGGCACGAGATGCTGGAGGAGGCGGTCGGCATCATCCGCGACCTCTTCGGCGGAGGTGATGTCAGCCACCGCGGCACGTACTTCGCCGTGGACTCCGCCCGGCTGTGGGACCTGCCGGACGAGCCGCCACCGATCGGTATCGCCGTCTCCGGGGAGCGGTCCTGCGCCCTGGCGGGCCACCTCGCCGACCTCGTCATCGCCACCGAGCCGAAGCGGGAGCTGCTGACCGCCTTCGACCGGCACGGTGGCGAGGGCAAGCCACGGGTGGGTCAGCTGCCGGTCTGTTACGACCGGGACATGGACGCCGCTGTACGCCGCGCGCACGAGCAGTTCCGCTGGTTCGGCGGCGGCTGGAAGGTCAACGCCGAACTGCCGCACCCCGACTCGTTCGCGTCGGCCACGCGGTTCGTCAGGCCGGAGAACATCACCGACTCGATCCCGTGCGGCGACGACCCGGCCGACTTCGTCGAGGCCGTACGGCCCTACGCCGAGGCGGGTTTCACGGAGATCGCGCTGGTACAGGTGGGCGGCGACACCCAGACCGAGTTCATGGAGTGGTCCGCGAAGGAGCTGCTGCCGGCCCTGCGGGAGGCCCTGCGCTGACGCACAACCCCGGTGCGGTGACGGGGTGTTGACGGTACACCGCCATAATGCTCGGATGGTCTCCCCCTCCCCCGCCTCCGTCATCCCGTCCCAGCAGCAGCACGTCCCCGTCGTCATCGTCGGCGCAGGCCCCGCCGGCCTGACCCTCGCCAACGTCCTGCGGGGCGCCTCCGTCGAGTGCGTCGTCCTGGAGGCCGAGAGCAGGGAGTTCATCGAACAGCGGCCCCGAGCAGGGTTCATCGAGGAATGGGCGGTGCGGGCACTGGAGCGGCACGGGCTCGCCGGGCGGCTGCTCGAGCGGGCCCAGACGCACAGCGCGTGCGAGTTCCGTATCGATGGTGAACGGCACCGGTTCTCGTACACGGAGGTGTCCGGCCACCACCATTTCGTCTATCCGCAGCCGCTGCTCGTCACGGACCTCGTACGGGAATACGCGGACGTCAAGGGCGGCGACATCCGGTTCGGCGTGCGCGACGTGGAGTTGCACGACATCGACACAGAAAAGCCGTCGGTGTCGTACACCGATCCGGACTCGGGTCGGCGCCGGCGGATCGCGTGCGACGTCGTCGCCGGCTGCGACGGCGCCCGCGGCGTGACCCGGGACTTGCTGCTTCAGGAGCGCGCACACGTCGCCCGGCTCGACTACGGGGTGGGCTGGCTGGCACTGCTCGCCGAGGCACCGCCGTCGTCGGACTGCGTCGTATTCGGTGTCCATCCACGCGGTTTCGCCGCGCACATGGCCCGCAGCCCGCAGGTCACCCGCTACTACCTTCAGTGCCAGCCCGGCGACGACCCGGAGAACTGGACGCATGAACGCGTCTGGTCCGAACTGCGCGCACGGCTGTCCGTGGCGGGCGCCCCGCCGCTGACCGAGGGCCGGCTGATCGAGAAGCGCGTGCTGGACATGCACAACTACGTGGTGCAGCCGATGGCGTACGGGAGGCTGTTCCTGGTGGGCGACGCGGCGCATCTCGTGGCGCCGATCGCCGCGAAGGGAATGAATCTCGCCCTGTACGACGCGCTGCTGCTCGCGGACGCGCTCGTGGCGTCCTACCGTACGGGCGATGTCAGCGGCCTGCACGGCTACTCGGCTGCCTGCCTGCGACGCGTGTGGGAGTACCAGGAGTTCTCGGAGTGGTTCGCCGAGCTGCTGCACGGGCCGTCGTCGGGCGATCCGTTCCGTGCGGGCAACGCCACCGCCCGGCTGCGGCGGCTCTTCAACTCCCCCGCAGCGGCTGCCGCGTTCGCGGAGTCATACATCGGCTCGGCCGCGGATGGTAACCGACGGTAAGCTACTGGCCAGTAGATGATGGGCGATGTTTTCGCACGTGTGAGCGGCGGAAGCAGCGCCGAGGAAATCGGGTTCGTAAGAAATCTCCTTTCTTTGAACACCCACCGTCACGTCCGCCGTACATCCGGGAAACGGGAGAGTCCGGTGCGCAGCGAGGGATGACGATGGACCACGGGCAGGTCTCCACACAGCAGTTGATCGCCGGACGGTACAGAACGTTCGAGGCCGTCCACCGGGAGGAGGGGCGGACCGTCTGGACAGGCGAGGACTTGGAGTTCGGACGGCCCGTCTCGCTCACCGAGTCGCGGCTCGCACCGCTGCAGCCGGAGGTCACCCCGCGCCGCACGGTCGCCCGGATCGTGCGCGACTCGGAGGCCATGGAGCTGCTGTGCCCCGGCAGGGTCGCCGGCGTCCTCGACGTGATCGACGACAACGGTGTCCTGTGGGTCGTGACCGAGCGGATCGAAGGCACATCCCTGGGGGAGATCCTGGACCGCGGCCCCCTCGACTACGTGCGCTCGGCCCGGATCGGCCTGGGCATCCTGGACGTGCTGGAGGCAGCCCACCGCCGAGGCGTGACGCACGGGGACCTGAGCCCCGGTCAGGTCTTCGTGCAGGAGGGCGGCAGGGTCGTACTGACCGGTTTCGGGCTGATCGGCGCGTCCGTCACCCAGCGGGTCACCGCACCGTCGTACGCCTCCCCCGAACAGGCCCGCGGTTCCAGCGCGGGTCCGGCGGCCGACCAGTGGGCCCTGGGGGCACTGCTGTACGCGATGGTGGAGGGCCGTCCGCCGATCCGGGACCGAGGCCCGGCCGAGGCGACGCTGCGCGCGGTGGACCGGCTGCCGCTGCGCCCCCCGACGAACGCCGGCCCGCTCAACCCCGCCATCACCGGACTGCTGCGCCGGGACGCCCTGGAACGGGTGCCGGAGTCCGCCGTGCGCGCCTCCCTGGCCCGCATTCTGAGTGAGGCCCCCGAGGGACCCACGCAGGAGACGCTGATGCCGCGTTTCCGGGGCGCCTGGCTGGCCGCCCACCGGGCGGGGCGGGCGTGGGGCAGACCGGCCGTGCGCCGATCGGTGCTGGTGGGCGCGGGGCTCGTGGTAGCGGCCTCGTCGGTCGCCGTCCTCGTCGCGGCGGGCCACCCGGACGGCAGCGGCACCTCCATGGCCGGCAGCGAACCGTCCCGCACCGGCGCGCCCTCCAGTTCGGCCGCTCCGTCCGGCGACAGCATCGACGACAGAACGCCTTCTCCCGAGACGAGCGAGACCGGCGGAACAAGCGGGACCAGCGGGATCGGCGGGGCTGGTGGGACCGGCGGAACCAGTGGCACGAGTGCGGCGGCGACTCCCTCCTCGTCCGCATCGTCGAGCGCCCCCCGGCTTCCGGCCTTCACCTTCCGCCGCTACGTCGCGCCTGAGGGCTTCTCCATCGACCTGCCGACGGGATGGAAGCCCCTTCACACCGAGAAGGCAGCCGAAGACACCTACCGGGTGACCCTCGGTACGAGCGGGGATCCGCGCACCTTGACGGTCACCTACAGCGCGCGCCTCGGTCCGGACCCGGTCGCGGTCTGGCGGGCGCTGGAACCGTCCCTGAAGAGCACGTACACCGGCTACGCACGGGTGGGCACCATCCGCGCCGTGACCTACCAGGGCCACAAGGGCGCCGACATGGTGTGGCTGTCCACGGTGGACGGCGTCCGGGTACGCACCTTCGGCCGCGGCGTCCTGACCGGCGGCCACCGCGGCTTCTCCCTGCGCTGGACGACACCCGCCGCCGAGGCGGACAGCACCGCCAACCGTCAGGCGCTGGACGTGTTCCTGCGGACCTTCCGGCCGACGGCCGACTGACGGCCGGCCCACCGAGTACGCCATGCCCGACCAGGGATCGTGACGACATGGTCGTCCGCCGGCGCGGGCGACAACACGCCGGCGGGACCGCTCACCAGCGGCCCTCGGGGGCGCGGCGGTCCTGAGCGAGCCACAGGGCGACGGCCTCCGCGATCGGCTGCCCGGTCTCCAACTCGACGAAGCCGAACTGGCCGCCCTGATTGCACTCCAGGAACCACCACACGCCCTCCTCGTCCTCGGCGAAGTCGAAGGCGGCGTACGCGAGTCCGGACAGGGTCAGGTACTCGTGACCCGACTTCGCGATGCGGTCGGGCACCTCGGTGGTCTCCCAGGAGTACCCGGTGTCGCCGTACCGGCCGTCGACCTGCCCGGGCGCGGCCCTCTTGCGGGCGGCGAACAGGCGGGGGCCGACGCAGGTCAGCCGGATGTCGGCGCGCTTGGGGATGTAGCGCTGCAGCAGTGCGGGACCGGCCGCCACAGCGGAGAAGTCGGCATCGGGTCCGATGAGCGTGGTCGGCAGGGCCAGTTCGGGATCGTCGGGTGGCGGTCCGGACGCCGACTTCACGACCACGTCCCGGTACTCCTGCGCGAACTGCTGGGCCACACGCGGAGCGGTGGTGATGACGGTCGGCGGCACGGCGAAGCCGCTGAGGTGGGCGATCCGCAACTGCCAGGGCTTGTAGCGGGCCTGGTCGGCGTTGCGGGGGTGGTTCATCCACCGGGTCGAGGCGGAGTACAGCATGCCGTACAGGGCCTGGCGGGTCTCGGCGGTGAGCCACTGCGTGGGGTGCGCGGCGTGGGCGGCGGGTTCGCCCGGCCGGCGCACCCACACCGAGCGCAGGCCCCCCATGCTCAGGACGTGCCCGTTGGCCGAGAGGTGGCCGTCGAAGTCGCCGTGGGCGTAGTCGGCGGACAGCACCGCCTTGCCGGGGATGTCGGCAGGGTCCAGGCGCATCACGGGAACGCCGCGCTCGTGCAGCTTGGCCACCGCCATGTCGGCGGTCACGTCCTGCTCGGACGTGAGGATGAGGACCGTCATCCGCGTGCGGGCCTGTCAGTCGTCGAAGTGCGTCTGGGAACCGGCGGTGGACGTCGTCGTGCCGACCGCCAGGAGGAGATCGGGGTCACTGACGGCGGGACGGCCGTCGGGGAGCACGTTCAACTGCCGGGAGGCGTCGAAGTGGTACGGCGTCACCACCACCGGAAGCCCTCTGGGCCGGGCGTAGTTGAGGGTGAACGGTCGCACGGGATACCTCCACGTTCTTGGGGTGCCTCTTCCCAACCCTTTACGTCTTCCTCGCGTAAGGAATTCATCACTTTCCGCCACATGAGGGTGAAGGTCGTCACATTGCCAACGCACAACTGTGGCTTCCGGGGACGTCCTCGGCACGCCGGATGCGAGCTGTCAGTGCCCTCGGCAACAATGCGGGGTAAAGATCATCTCGCCCCCGGGCGGGATGCCCGCCCGCCCGTGCCCCGAAAGGCTGACCGACCATGACGCGCCCTCGGCTCAGTTCCCGTGCTGCCGAAGTGCTGCGGCTGATCATGGACCAGCGCATGCCGGTCTTCCTCATCGTGCATACGAACGGGCGGCACCGGTACGGCTATTGGCATTCCAGCGGCCGTCACATGGCGCTGCCCACCGACGAGTGCGACGCGCTGTACGCGGCCGGGCGGATCGTGCTCGGTGATCCGGTGGTGGACCGGGCCAAGACCACGTACCGGGTACGGGCCGCCGCGCGCGGCGGGTCCCGCGCGGCACGCTCCGTCCTGACGGCCTGACCGGCCGACGGCATCCGCCGGCCGGTCCCGTCTGTGTCCGCGCCCGGGTCTCCCTGGCACCTCGAAGGGCCCGGGTCTCCCCCGCACCTCGAAGGGCCCAGGTCTCCCTCGCACCTCGAAGGGCCCGGGTCTCCCTCGCACCTCGAAGGGCCCGGGTCCGTCCGCGTCCGCCTACCAGCGGTCCTCGACCTGCTCCTTGATCCGCCGGTCGTACAGGTCCCCGATCGCGTCGAGCGTTTCCTGCGACAGCGGGGGCAGCTTCGCGACCGCCGCGTTGGCGCGGGCCTGGTCCGCGGAGCGGGCGCCGGGGATCACCGTGGTCACACCGGGCTGCCGGACGATCCAGGCGAGTGCCAGCTGGGCCGGGGTGAAGCCCTCCGGGGCGAGCGCGGTGAACTCGGCCGCCGCCTCGACGCCCGTCTCGAAGTCGACGCCGGAGAAGGTCTCGCCCTGGTCGAAGGCCTCGCCGTGCCGGTTGTAGGAGCGGTGGTCGTTCGCGGCGAAGACCGTGTCCTTCGTGTACTTGCCCGACAGCAGACCGGAGGCCAGCGGCACCCGCGCGATGATGCCCACACCGGCCTCCCGCGCGGCCGGGAGGACCTGCCGCAGCGGCTTCATCCGGAACGGGTTGAGGATGATCTGCACGCTCGCCACGTTCGGGCGGGCGATCGCCGTCAGCGCCTCGTCGCACGTCTCGACACTCACGCCGTACGCGGCGATGCGCTCCTCCTCGACCAGTGTGTCCAGGGCGTCGTACACCTCGTCGGAGGAGTAGACGGGCGTCGGAGGGCAGTGCAGCTGCACCAGGTCGATGCGGTCGACGCCGAGGTTGCGCCGGGAACGGTCGTTCCAGGCACGGAAGTTGTCCAGGACGTAGTTCTCCGGGATCTGGTCGACGCGCCGGCCCATCTTGGTCGCCACCAGCACGTGCAGATCGGGCCTGCCGAGCAGGAAGGCGGCGATGGTCTGCTCGCTGCGCCCGTCGCCGTACACATCGGCGGTGTCGAAGAAGGTCACCCCTGACTCGGCCGCCGCCTCCAGCACCTCGTGGGCGTCCTTGTCGTCGACGTCGCCCCAGTCCGCGCCCAGTTGCCACGTGCCGAGGCCGATGACCGACGCGTGCTGTCCCGACCTGCGGAATTCTCGCTCTTCCATACGGCCAGTCTGTCACCCGCGTCCGGCTGCGCGCGGAAGGCCCCGCCTGCGCGCCGAACCGGGCCACGGAGCGCTCCCGGACGCCGGTGCCGCCCCTGGCCCACCCTCAGGGGCGGATTAGATTGGGTGGCCACCGACCGAGGAGACCCCGATGCCCGCCCGCCCCCGCCTGCTGTATGTGACCGACCTGGCCTACCAGGCCCGTGGGCGGCGTTACTGCGACGAGGACATCGCTCTCTCCTCCCGGCTGCGCGCGGACTTCGAGATCGCCCTGTGCCACCCGCTGGACGCCTCGGCACTGATGGACGGTTTCGACGCCGTCGTGGTGCGCAACAGCGGGCCCGTGCTGCACTACCGGGCGGAGTACGACGCCTTCCGCGCCAGTGCCGCCGCGCGTGGCACGCGCGTGTACAACCCGCTGACCGGCCGGGCCGACATGGCCGGCAAGCAGTACCTGCTGGACCTGACCGAAGCCGGCTACCCGGTCATACCCACCGCCGACCGGCCCGAGGACCTGGGCCGACTGCCCGACACCGACCTGTACGCGGTCAAACCCAAGGCCGGAGCGGACTCCATCGGCCTGGACTTCGTGTCCAGGGACCGGCTGGAGGGCCTCGCCTGGGGCGACCTCCTGGTCCAGCCGCGCATCGACTTCCGCTACGAGGTGTCGTTCACTTACGTCGACGACGCCTTCCAGTACGCCCTCCACGCCCCCGATCCCGGCCGGCGCTGGGCCCTGGAACCCTACGAGCCCTCATCGGCCGATCTCGCCTTCGCCCGGCGCTTCATCGACTGGAACACTCTCGACCACGGCATCCAGCGCGTGGACGCCTGCCGCACCCGGGACGGTGACCTCCTGCTGGTCGAGTTGGAGGACCTCAACCCGTATCTGTCCCTCGACCTCGTCGGCGAGCGGACCCGGGACGCCTTCGTCACCGCGATGACGGCCTCGCTCCACCGGTTCCTTCAGGCGCGGGGCCGCTTCTGACGCCGCCGGTCAGCCCGTGGCGGGCGGTGGCGCGGTCCGCCGCAGTTTCCGCACCGCGAGGGCTAGTTGGAGACGCAGCCGGCCGTGTGGGGAGTGCACGTCCCAGTCGAGCGCGTGTTCCAACTGCCCCAGGCGTTCCTGAAGTGTCGAGTGATGCACCGTCAGCTCCGCGGCCGCGGACCGCAGGCTCGGCGAGGACGCCACGGCGTGCAGGGTCGCCGCCGCCCACGGGGCCTCGGCCACGGCACGCTCCACCGCGAGCAGGTCGGGGATCGGCGGCATGTCCGGTCCCACCGCGTCGGCGAGCAGGGTCAGCGCGCCCAGCTCGTCCGCGTGGACCGTGCGCGGCCCCGGGTCCTGCGTGGTGCCCTCGGCGGTGAAGCGGAGCGCGGTGCGGGCCGCCGCCCACGACTCGGGCAGTCGTACGGGCTCCACGGCGGGACCGATCCCGGCCCGTCGGCCGTCCGGCGCCCGCCGCCCGGCCCGCTCGGCGGGCCTCCCGTCAGCGGGCCTCCCGTCAGCGGGCCTCCCGTCGACGGGCTCGACCTCCGCGCCGCCGCCGTACAGCGCCACCGCCCGTACGCGCTGCTCGGCGCCGAGTCCCAGCCGGGCCGCCGCGTGCAGCCGCACGGCGCGTGGCGCGGAGGCGTCCAGCACCGTCTCCACGAGCGCCGGGTCGTCGGCCGGAGGGACGGAGGGTGCCCGGCCCCGGGTGCGGTCCAGGACCACGCGTACGGCCGCCACGGCCCGCTCCAGGATCATGGCGTGGACGCCGTCGGCGGGGCCTGGATGCTCCAGCCACAGACCGGCGTCGTCGGGGTGCGGGCCGGCGCGGTCGGGTCCGGCAGGGGGCGGCAGCGCGGCCGAGGCCGTACGGACCGACGTGCCCGGCGTGAGCGGTACCCAGGGCCAGGCGGGGTCGAGCGGGCCCGCCGCGTCGCGCCGGCGTCCGTCCGGTTCGACGCGGACCCGGACGCCGCGCCGCTCGTCGACCAGCCGGGCCGGGCTGCCGGACAGGACCGCGGCGCCGCGCACCAGCGCCTCCAGGCCCGCACGGTCCTCCGTCAGACGGTCGAAGTACGCGATGACACGCAGCGCGGCGCCCGCGTCGGGATCGAGTGCCGCGAGCCGTCCTGCCAGCTCTTTCACGGGCACCATCCTGCGGCCGCGGACTGCTCCTGCCAAGCGCCGGTCCAAGGGGGCCCTGCGCCGGAGGCCGAGGTGTAGGCGGCCGTCGGCCCCCTCCCGATGCCCAAGGGCCGCTCGCCCGCCCGCGGCGGCCCCCGGGCCCGGGTGTCAGGCGCCCAGCAGGCGCCGCAGCCAGCGCGCCCGTGCCGCCCGGGCCTCCTGGGAGAGCAGGGCCTGCGGGGCGAACCCGTCGAACCCGTGGAACCCACCCGGCCACACATGGAGTTCGGCCCGGCCGCCCGCCTGCCAGATCCGGGTGGCATAGGCGACGTCCTCGTCCCGGAAGGTCTCGGCGGAGCCGACGTCGATGAACGCGGCCGGCAGCCCGGACAGGTCGGCGGCGCGGGCCGGAGCGGCGTACGGCGACACGTCGGGGCCGCCGCGCGCGTCGCCGAGCAGCGCGCCCCAGCCGGTCTCGTTCGCGGTGCGGTCCCACACGCCGTGCCCCGCCATCTGGCGAGTGGAGACCGAGTCGTTGCGGTCGTCCAGCATCGGGCACAGCAGCATCTGCCCCCACAGGGCCGGGCCGCCGCGGTCCCTCGCGAGCAGGGCCAGTGCCGCGGTAAGGCCACCGCCCGCGCTGCCGCCGGCGATGACGATCCGCTCGGGGTCGATGCCGAGCTCCTTCGCGTTCTCTGCGGTCCACACGAGGCCCGCATAGCAGTCCTCGACCGGCGCCGGATGGGGGTGCTCGGGAGCCAGCCGGTACTCCACGGAGACCACGACCAGTCCGAGCTCCTCGGCCAGGTCGAGCATCTCGTCCACGCCCATCCGGTTGTTGCCGAGGATCATCCCGCCGCCGTGCGTGTGGTACACGGCTGGCAGCGGGCCCTTCGCGTCCGTCGGCCGGCAGATGAGCAGGGAGACGTCCGGCGCCCCGGCGGGCCCCGGAACCGCCCGCTCCTCGATCGCGAAGGCACCGCCGCGGCGCAACTCGTCGTCGGAGGGCGGTGGAAGGATCATGCCCGCGCGGACCTCGGGGATGGCCTCGGGCGGGAAGCCCGGTGGCAGCTGGCCGGCGATCAGTTCCAGCGCGGCCGCCAGTTCCGGGTCGAAGGGCGGCGGCGGGAACTCCCGCGCGCCCTCTGTGGTGCCCGGGGAGGTCGTCGGCTCGGCGGTCATGGCTGCTCCTCGCGTCGTGGCCACGCCCGTGTGGCCAGTGCGTTCATGGTGCCCGCCGGGTCATCGCCCCGATACGCGCCGTCCGGCGGGAATCCCCCGCCGAACGGCGGGACGGCGGCCCCGCACCACGACGCCCTCCCGGGCCTCGCCCCCCTCGGCGGCGGCCACCCGGCGCCGACAGCGGACCACCCACAGTCAACTTCTCGCAGGGACCCCTGCGAACCGGGAAAGACGGACCCGGACTCCGGATGCCGCCTGAGAACACCCGGAGTTGGAAGGCTTATGTATGGGCCAGGGCCGGTCGGCTTGCCGCCGCCAAGGGGGCGAGGTTCCCATTCCCGACGGTCGCCGTGTCTCGGTGGTGGTCGCCGTGGTCTGGGTCTGCTTCCGGGTCGGGCGGCCTCGGTGCCGGGACTTGTCCACGACGCGGCGGTCCCGGGCAGGGAGGGGTGACCGCCGACCGGGGCGCGTGCGGCGGACCGTTGCGCTTGCGCTGCGCCCCGCCTCCTCGTCCCCGGGCGGCGCGGACGCCGGTGCGCGGATGTGGGCCTCAGGCCGGCTTGCGGCTCTCCAGCCGCAGCTCGACGTCTACCTCCTGGTCACCGGCGACCACGCCCAACTGGTGCACGACGAACGTTTCGTCCAGGGCACGGCGCAGGCGTTCCACCGCCCGGGGTTCGCCCTGTAGTTCGGCCGTCACCGGACCTGACAGGTGCGGTGACGGCGCCGTCCGCCGGGAGGGGCCGGGGGCGGCCGAGGTGTCGAAGGTTCCGGTCCACATCGTCGGCCGGCCGCTCGCGGCCTCGTGCGGTGCCTCGTCGGTGGCACGGTCCGAGCCGAAGCGCCGGCACAGTTCGGCGAACAGGCTGCCGGCGTCCGCCGCCGAGCAGTCGCTGACCACCACCTCGACCTGTGGTGTGTGCGGTAGGGGCGAGTTCACGGCCGCTCCTCTCGTTCGATGGCCGACGCGAGTACCCCACCCCAAAGCCCCCCATGCACGACGGTACGGCCGAAGCGACGAGCGCGCCTGTCGGGAACCCTCTCCGCGATGTGGGCGGTAAGGCCCCTGGTCAGCACGGTCGGTGAGCTATGTTGAAGGTCCTTGGGACACGAAGGAGGCGGTCCGGTGTCATCGCCGCAGCGCGCACGCGCGCAGGCATCTGCGATCACTGCGGGCAAGACGGCCCCGGAGACGAGTGCTTCCCCCACGTCCCAGCTCAGGGAGTTGTTCGACGGTCCGCGGCTGTCGCCGGGGCATCGCAGGATCGCCCAGTACCTGATCGAGCACATCACCGAGGCCGCGTTCCTGTCGATCACGGATCTGGCCGAGCGGGTGGGCGTCAGCCAGCCCTCGGTGACCCGTTTCGCCGCGGCCGTCGGCTTCAGCGGCTACCCCGCGCTGCGCGAGAAGCTCCAGTCCATCGCCCTCGGCACCCTGGGCAGTCCGAGCACGCCGGCGGAGCACCGCAGCAACGAGTTGCAGGCCGCCGTGGACGCCGAGATCGAGAACCTGGAGAACCTGCGCCGGGACTTCGCCGACCCTGACGAGGTGATCCGCGTCGGCCGGGCGCTGTCGGAGTCGACGCCGCTGACCGTGATGGGCCTTCGGATCTCCGGCTCGCTCGCCGAGTATTTCGCCTACGGGGCCCGGCGCATTCACCCGGACGTGCGGCTGGTGACGCGCGGCGGCAGCGTCGCCTACGACGCGCTGTTGCAGTCGCGGGAGGCGGGCGGCACCTGGCTGCTGGCCTTCGGGATGCCGCGGCACGCGCAGGAGAGCCTGACCGCCGTGCGGGTGGCGCGCAGCGCGGGGCTCAAGGTCGCCCTGATCACGGATCTGGGGCTGGGGCCGCTCGCCGACGAGGCCGACGTCGTCTTCGCCACCGGTACCGGCTCGCGCCTGGTCTTCGACTCGTACGCCGCGCCCGGTCTGATGGCCGCGGCCCTCCTGCAAGCCATGACCGACGCCGATCCGGAGCGGACCCAGGCCCGCCTCGAGGAGTACGAGCAGATCGCCGACCAGCACCAGTTCTTCGTCAAGGACTGACGGAGGGGGTCACAACCGGGATCATTCCGCCCAAACCCTGCATGAATTTTTTCATGTCCTTGCGTATCCCTCGGTATATATAAATACTTCTCGCGGATCGTGAACCCGGAACCCCCGGGTGACGCCGTACGGACAACCGAAGCCGTCCGCTCCTACCCACGGGCTTCGGCTGTCCGGCCGGGCCCGGCTGCGCGGGCGTCCATGGCGGCGGCTCCGGTCCTCCCCTATGGCCGGAGCCGCCCCCAAGTCGCCGCACCCCCCTGAGCCGACGTGACCCGGAAGCGAAGATCATGGCCTTGATGACGTACTCGCCGATCAGCTCGGACTGGCCGTGCCAGGTCAAAACGCCGGGCAGCTACGACTGGGAGCGATCGGCGGCCAAGTGGCTGCGCGAACTCGTCCCCGCGCGCTACGCGAGCTACCCGGCCCTGATCCGCCACCCCGTCCTGCTCGCCCGGCACGCGCAGATCCAGGTGCAGAACGAGGTGCGGGTGGCCCGGACCGCGCTGCAGACGGCCCGCGCCGAGCTGCCGGCACTCGGTCTGCCCGAGTCGGTCATCGAGCACACGATCAAGCTGTACGCCGCCGAGGTCCTGCAGCTCCAGCACATCGCGCGCAGCGTGCGGGCGGTCAGCCAGGCCCTGGCGGAGAGCAGCACCGCGCGCGTCGGCCACTGACGGCGGGACGCACGGCCGCTCCTCTTTCCCCTCCGTTTTCCCCTCCGTGCGGGGCGTTCGGCCCGGCGCGGGCACTGACCATCGCGAAGCCGGGCATCCGTAGGAGAGGACGACTCCTACGGATGCCCGGAGCTGTGCATGGACTCCACGACCTGGACCGTGATCGCCGTCGTCGCGATCCTCGCGGCCGCGTTGCTCGGCGTGGCGCTGGCCCTGCTGCTGCGGCTGGTCCGCACGCGCCGTGACCTGCGCCGCGCCGGCCTTCCGGCGGGCCCCCGCTGGGTCTTCTGGGGCGCGGTCCTGTACCTGGTGCTGCCGACCGACCTGCTGCCCGATCCCGTCTATCTGGACGACATCGGTGTCCTGCTGGTGGCCCTCAGGTCGATGCGCGCCGCCGTACCGGCGCGGGAACCCGGGCGCGACGGCGACGCGTTGTCCGACTGACGGGCGGCGGGCTGCGTGGCCGTCCGCCTCGTGGCAGCGGTACGGACGAGCGGGCGGCACGATGAACGAGTTGGTTCCCGGGGGCAATCTGCCCCTGCCGGGCGGCACGCTGACCCTCAGGGTGCCGGGCCCTTTCGACGTCTCGGCGATCGTCACGGACGCCGGCGGAAAGGTGCGCGGCGACGCGGACTTCGTGTTCTACAACCAGCCTTCCGCGCCCGGTGTCCGCCTGCTCGGCGCGGAACTCACCGTGCATCCACCCCGGTTGCGGGCGGGAGCGGACCGCGTCACCGTCGTCGTCAGCCCCGCCGACCCGTCCGTGTCCCTCGGCGCCCTGCCCGCCCCGACGCTGCACGTCCTGGGACCGGGCGGCCGCGCCGTGGCCCGCTTCACCCCGCCACGCCCACAGCGGGAGAGCGTCCTGCTGCTCGCCGAGCTGTACCGAAGGGGCGCGGACTGGAAGCTGCGCGCGCTCGGCCAGGGATACGCGGACGGACTCGGCGGCGTGGCACGGGACTTCGGGGTGGAGGTGGCGGAGGACGCCACTCCGGCACCTCCGCACGTTCCGGAGCCGGCCCGCGTGTCCTCGCCGGACGGCTTTCTGAACCTGGTCAACGCCGCGCGCGCCAGGGCGGGTTCCCCACCCGTCTCGCTCGACGCACGGCTCGCCGCGGCGGCGCAGGCCCACGCCGCCGACATGGCCGCCCGTGGCGCGCTGGCGACCGAGAGCGCGGACGGCACGTCCGTGTATGAGCGGATCACCGCGGGCGGATCCCCGTATCTGACGGTCGGCGAGCACCTCGTCTCCGGTCCGCGTACCCCGGCCGAGTTCGTGGAGTACTGCCTGTCCGACGAGCGATCGCGCCGCACCCTGTGCGAGCCGGCGTTCACCCGGGCAGGTGTGGCGCACGTCGCCGGGCATCGCTCGCGGGACGTGTACTGGACGGCGCTGTGGACCCGCCCGTTCTCGCCCGCCGGTCTGGTGCGCACGGCCGACGAGGTGATCGCGCTGACCAACGCAGAGCGGGCCGCGGCCGGTCTGCCACCCCTGGCGGGCGATCCCCTGCTCGCGGCCGCGGCCCAGGCGCACAGCGCCGACATGGTGGCTCGCGCGTTCTACGCGCACACCTCGCCCGACGGCCGAGAGCCCTGGGACCGTGCGGCCGCCGCGGGCTCCCGCCACCGCACGGTGGGCGAGAACATCGCCTGTGGCCAGCGTTCCCCCGCCGAGGTCGTCCGCGGCTGGATGGACAGCCCCGGCCACCGGGCCAACATCCTCAAGCCGGCCTTCACCCATATGGGTGTCGGCTTCGCGGGCGGCGGCCGGGCCGGCACGTACTGGACGCAGCTGTTCGGCGGCTGAGGCCGTCAACTCACGTACCTTCCCTGCTTTCCTGGCGTTTTCACCGCCGCAATGCGGGCGGCCGCTGAACCGCGTGGACCGGCTGAACGGCGTGTCCGAGGAACACGGAGATGCAGGCCGGCCGCCGACCGATGTCTTCACTCTTCGGCGGATACGGCTACATGCTGGAGTAGCTCATCGCCCGGCTGTACGCGGACGCGCGCATCACCCGCATCTACGCCGGGACCAGTGAGGTCATGCAGGTCATCATCGCCAAGTCCCTCGGTCTGTGAGGCGGTACAGGTGCAGGATTTCTCCGGCAGGTCGGGTGCCGCGCTCGTCGCGGGCGGCACCGGGGGCATCGGCGCGGCGATCGTACGGATCCTGGCCGAGCGCGGCAGTGACGTGGCCTTCACCTACCGCGCCAACCAGGAGGCGGCAAAGGCCCTCTTCAGTGAGGTCAGGGAGCGGGGGCGCCAAGTCCTCGCATTGCGAGTGGACTTGAGCGACGAGTCGGCCACGGCTCGGGCGGTGACGGAGGTCGCGAGAACCCTCGGCGGCATCCACACCCTCGTCTACGCGGCGGGCCCGCATGTGCCGATGGTGCATCTGAGCCGGGTCTCGCCGAGCCAGTACCGCGCGCAACTCGATGCGGACGCCGGGGCGTTCTTCAATCTAGTGCATCCCGCGCTGCCGAGGCTGCGGGAGAGCCGGGGCGCAATCGTGGCCGTCACCACCGTCGCCACCCGGCGGTTCCCGGTGCGCGACGGTCTGTCCTCGGGTACGAAGGGCGCGGTCGAGGCGGTCGCGCGGGCGCTGGCCGCCGAAGAGGGCAGGTACGGGGTGCGCGTGAACTGCGTGGCACCCGGCATGCTGACCGACGGGATCGCCGCACGGCTCATGGAGACCGGCGAACTCGACGAGGCGGCGCTGGCGGTCACCCGGCGCAACATTCCGCTGCGCCGGTTCGGTGGAGCGACGGACATCGCGGAGGCTGTCGTGTTCCTGGCCTCGGACCGGGCCGGGTACATCACCGGCCAGGCGCTGGGTGTCGACGGCGGGTACAGCGTCTGACCCGGTTCACGCGGGCGTGAACCGGGCTCGTGCGCCGGTCAGGAGGAAGCGATCCCCCGCCGTCCACGCCTGCCGGATCCAGTGGAGCGGGCGGTACGACGCCGCCCCGGCCGTCGACATCGCCCTTCTCCTGCAAGGGGATCACAGATTCCACTCCGGTGGCCATGGAGCCTCGCGCGGAGGCGACGTGGAGCAGGCAGAGGTCGGCGACGGCGCCCCGCGTCCGCCGACGAACGCGGCACGTACGACGTCCGCGGACAGCACGTCGAGGCCGGCGGGAGAGCGCGCGTCTCTCGGTCACGCTGGACCGCCCCAGGGTCCGCAACGCCTTCGACGCCGGCACGCGCGACGCGCTGTGCGAGGCGCTGCACGTCGCCGTGGCTGATCCGTCGATCACGCGCGTCGATCTGTCCGGCAACGGCCCCGCGTTCTGCGCCGGAGGCGATCTCGCCGAGTTCGGGACGTCCCGCGACCCGGCGCGGGCTCAGCTGGTGCGGGTGCGGCGGAGCCCGGCCGCGCTCCTGCAGCAGTGCGCGGACCGGGTGACCGCACATCTGCACGGCGCCTGCGTGGGCGCGGGCATCGAACTGGCCGCCTTCGCGGGTCGCGCCCTGGCCGTCCCGGAAACGGTGATACGCCTGCCCGAGGTGGAGATGGGCTGATCCCAGGCGCGGGCGGCACAGCGAGCCTTCCCGTCCGGATCGGCCGGGAACGCACCGCCTACCTCGCCCTGTCCGGTGTCACCCTGACCGCCGGGGAAGCGCTCGCCTGGGGCCTCGTGGACGAGATCACCCCGTCCGCCCGCGTCACAGCACGGCGACCGGATTGACAGGGGAGCCCGTCCCGCCCGGAATGTTCAGGGGCGCAACGACGAGCAGGAACTCGTACCGTCCCGCCTCGGCGGTCGCGGCGGAGAGGGCTTCCAGGTCGAGGTTGTCCAGCAGCGGCACCCCCATCGCGGTCATGGCGAGCGCGTGGACGGGCGAGTGCACGCCGTCGACGGGTGAGGGTCGCACGTCGCTGTCACCGTCACCGCCGAGCAGGGCGATGCCCCGCTCGGCCAGCAGCGGTACGGCGTCCACATGGAAGCCCGCGCTGGCCGTGTCGGGGTCCCAGGCACCGAGCTCCCGGCGGCGGCGGACGTGTCCCGAGCGCAGCAGCACCGCGTCGCCTTCGCCGATCGTCACATCGAGAGCCTTCTCGGCCGCGATGATGTCCTTCGCGTGCACCGCCTGCCCGGGTTCCAGCCAGCCGATCCCGAGGACGGTGGGGAGGTCGAGGAGCACCCCCGTCGTGACGAGGGGTCCGAGTGCGGACACCGCGCCGAAGCGGGCGCCCGCGGCGTCGACGACCTCGGATGCCGTGCGGTCGTCGTAGAGCTGCCCCCGGTAGGCGACATGACACAGCGCGTCGAGATGCGTGATGCCCTTGCCGTGGTAGTCGGCGGCGATGAAGTCCTTGTGGGTGGAGGGCTCCGGGGCCTCGACGTCCCCGAGGTCGGTCATGTGGTGCAGGGCGGGCTTGCGGTTGTCGGGCCCGGACCGGGTGTTCCAGGGCAGCGCCAGCGGCACGACCGTCCCGGACCGTACCCGGGCCGTTGCCCGCCGCACATGGTCCGGGGTGACGCGGTTCCAGGCCCCACGGTCGGCCGGGGCCCAGCGGCCCCAGGTGCGGACGGCCTCGAAGAGCTCGTCGAACTCCTGCCGGGAGACGGGCGGACCGTTGCCCGTACCCCCGAGATCAGCTTGCCCATGGAAAACCGACATAAGCCCTAAAATAAAGAAAATGCCCCACGGATGATCGAGGGCAGCGTGTCGGCCAACGGTGTGCCACCGAGCTCGTACCCCTTCGGCGCCGCGAGTGTCGGCGAAGCGCCCGAGCGGAACGACGCCCTGGTCCGTGCCGTCAGCAGGGCCGTGGAGGTGAGCGGAGCGCATGCCGGAAGTGTGTTCCTGGTCTCCGACGACGGCCGCTCGCTCGTCCTGACCGCGGCCTGCGGAACACCGCCTTCCTTGCTCGGCGACTGGCGTCGGATCCCGGTGAACAGCCATCTCCCGGTGGCCGAGGCCTACCGCTTCGGGCACATGGTTCACCTGGCCGATGTGAAGGAGACCATGCGGCGCTACCCCCAGCTCGCGGTCGCCATGCCCTACGCGTTCGGTTCCGCCTCGGTGCCCGTGCGAGCGGGCGAGCAGACCTTCGGAGCGATGGCCGTGCTGTGGACCTCCAAGCCGGAGGGAATGGGACTGTCGAGAGCACAGCGCCGGCAACTGCGCTCCACGGCCGACCGTCTGGGCACCGCCCTCGCCGGGCTCAGCGCCCGGCGGGCGCTCGGTGAGTGCGACGAGAGAACCGCTCCGGTGGTGGTTCCGATGCCGTACGCACCGGTCATTCGGGTGGGCCTGTTCGACTGGAACCTCGACACCGGAGCCCTCATCGCCGACGACGAGCTGTGCGCGATCTTTGGCATCCCGCCCTGCGAGTTCGACGGACGGGCGGCCACCCTGGCGGCCAGGGTCGAGCCCGCGGATCTGCCCGGCTTCCGGTCTGCCGCCCTCGCCGCGGTCGAGGAGGGCCATGTGCTCGCTCACTGCCTGCGCACCCGGGACGGCGGCGGGGGCCAGCGCATGGTCGAGCTGTGGGGCCGGGTTCCCGACAGTCCGGACGACCCGGGGGCCTCGTCCCATCTGGTCGGCGCCGTGCTCGATTCCGGGAGCGGCATGGCGGCCGTCGCGGCGATCGAGCGGCTCGCGGACGGCTTCTTCGCACTCTCCCCGGACGGCCGTGTCACCTATGCCAACCACAGCCTGGAGGACCTGCTGCACATCAGCCATGAGGAACTGCTCGGCCGGTGCCTGTGGGACGTCCTGCCGTGGCTCGGTGATCCCGTCTACGAGGACCGTTACCGGGCCGCCACGATCTCCCAGCAGCCGGTCTCCTTCCTGGTCCGTCGCCCGCCCGACGAGTGGCTCGTCTTCTCCCTCCACCCGGGCGAGCAGGGCATGACGGGATGGGCGGCGCCCGTGAGGCAGCCGCTGCCTGCCGGGGCCGGGCCCGGAACGTCCGTCGCGGAGGACTGCCCGCCCGTCTCCCTGTCGCCACCGCCCGCGGCCCCGCGCCTGGGTTCCCTCTACCGTGTGCTCCAACTGGGCAGCGCCCTGACCCAGGCGGTCACCGCCCACGAGGTGTGCGATGTCGTCGCCGAGCAGTTGCTTCCCGCGTTCGGCGGCCAGCGGCTGGCGGTGGCCGTGGTGGACGAGCAACGGCTCCACCTGCTCGCCCAGCGCGGCTGGCCGGAGGACGTTCTCGCGCGGTACGAGGGCACCCTGCTGCACGCCCGGCTGCCGGTGACGGACGCACTGACCTCCGGGGCCCCGCTCTTCGTCGAGTCGCGGCAGGAACTGCTGGAGGCGTACCCCGGGATCCCGGCCGCAGACTCCGACTCCTGGGCGTTCCTGCCACTGATCGCCTCGGGCCACCCCGTCGGCGCCTGCGTCATCGGCTTCGACGGCGTCCGCCTTTTCCCCGAGGAAGAGCGCGGGCTCCTCACCGCGCTGGGCGGTCTGATCGCCCAGGCCCTCGAACGCGCCCGGCTCTACGACGCCGAATACGCCCTGGCCCGCGGGCTGCAGAACGCCCTGCTGCCGCACCGGCTGCCCAGGCTGCCGGGCCTGCGCGTCGCCGGGCGCTACCTTCCGGGGACCAGGGGGATGGACATCGGCGGCGACTGGTACGACGTCATCCCGAGCGGCCAAGAGGTCGTGCTGATCGTCGGGGACGTCGAGGGGCACAACGTCGCCGCCGCGGCCACCATGGGCCAGCTGCGCAGCGCGGTGCGGGCCTTCGTCACCGCCGGCCACGACCCGAGCCACGTCGTCGCCAGCACCAACCGGCTTCTGCTGGACCTCGATCCCGCCCCGCTCGCCAGCTGCTGCTACGTTCGCTTCCACCCCGGCTCGGGGGTAGTGAGGATGGTCCGGGCGGGCCACTGCCCACCCCTGCTGCGTCTGCCCGACGGGCACGCCGAGATCCTGGACCTGCCCGGCGGCCCGCTGCTCGGCGTCGCGGGAACGGCCGACTACCCGGAGGCGGAACTGCGTCTCGTGCCCGGCGCCGTTCTGGCCATGTACACGGACGGGCTGGTCGAGCGGCGCGGCTCCGACATCGGTTCGGGCATCGACCGGCTGCGGTCCTCACTGGCCCGCAGGGAGGAGGACCGGCTGGAGGATCTGGCCGACGCCCTGCTGCGGGACGCCCGCCAGTCCCGCGACAGGGCGGACGACATCGCTCTCCTGCTCACGCAGTACGCGCCCTCCCCGTCCCCGCGGACGGCGGCGAAGCCACCGTCCGCGCGCTGAGTCCGGCCCGTCGGCGCGCCGTCGGCACGCCGAGCCGGGCCTACTCCTCGTAGTAGGTCGCGTCCGACCGGTCGAGGGCGGTGCTGATCGGCTGGACGTAGAGCAGGTTGTTGTAGTGACGGATTTGACTTGCTCTTCCTCCTGAAGGAGGGAGATTCTGGCCTGCTCGCTCGGTGCGGTGCCGCTACGCGGCATGGGCATCGGGCGGGCTTCCGTGGCTTCCTGTTTCTTCGCGCTGCGCCAGAACGGGTTCTGGTCTTACCGGCGCTCCGCAGGCTGTCACCGCCAGTCCGGCGGCGTGTTTGACGTTGATCGCGGCGTTGTGGTCCCGGTCGTGGAGGGTGCCGCAGGCGGTGCAGACCCATTCCCGCACATGAAGGGGTTTGGGTCCGTCGCGGTGGCCGCAGGTGGAGCACACCTGGCTGGTGGGCTCGAACCGGCCGACCTTCACGAAGGTCCGGCCGTACCGCTTCGCCTTGTACTCCAGCATGCCCACAAACCGGGACCAGCCCGCGTCATGCACGCTCTTGGCCAGCCGGGTGCGCGCCAAGCCCTTGACCGCCAGATCCTCCACCGCGACCGCTTGATTCTCGCGGATCAGCCGGGTGGAGAGCTGGTGATGGAACTCGCGGCGCGCGTCGGCGACCTTGGCGTGGGCGCGGGCGACCTTCAGGCGGGCCTTGGCCCGGCTCCTGGATCCTTTCTGCTTGCGGGACAGCTCCCGCTGGGCCTTCTTCAGTTTCTTCTCCGCCCGGCGCAAGAACCGCGGGGAGTCGATCTTCGTGCCGTCGGACAGGACGGCGAAGTGAGTCAGGCCCAGGTCGATGCCGAGGGCACTGCCGGGGTCCGGCTCGCTGAAGCGGGTCCGGTCCTGCTCCGGGTCGGTGTCGATGACGAAGGAGGCGAAGTATCGCCCGGCCGCGTCCTTGATCACCGTGACGCTGGAGGGGATGGCGGGCAGCGTGCGCGACCAGCGCACTTTCACCTCGCCGATCTTCGGCAGCAACAGCCTTCCGGTCTCGTTGAACTTCCAGCGCGCGTTCGCGGTGAACCGGACCGACTGCCTTTCGTCCTTACGGGACTTGAAGCGGGGCGCCCCTACCCGCGCCCCTTGGCGGGCTCCCTTCAGGGAAGCGAAGAAGTTCCGGTACGCGCTCTCCGCATCCCGCAGCGACTGCTGCAGCACCACCGCCGACACCTCGCCCAGCCAGTGCCGCTCACGGGTCCTCTTCGCCTCGGTGACCAGCGTCCTCGACAGCACCGCCGCGGTCGGAAACGCCTCCCCCGCCGCCCGCGCCCGCTCCCGCGCCGCGATCGCGTCGTTGTACACCACCCGCGCACACCCGAACGCCCGGGCCAGCGCGCTGCGCTGACCCGGTGTCGGATCGAGACGGAAGGCATACCGAAGCTGCATGATCCGGACGCTAACACCCGTCACCGACAGCCCGGGACGGATCAGCCGAATCCAGCTCCACCGGAACGATTCGGCGACGCTCCGCGTCGCCACGCCCCAATTCGCTTCACCAACGGCGTGAACGCCGGTGCACTGCGAATGAATCCCGGTAGCCGAAGGATCGCTTCCCTGCGGACCGCAGGATCAACTCCCCTCGGGATCCCGGTGGTTCGGTCGCCGGTGCGGCGGCTGGTCCGGCGCCGGGCGGGACTTGAGGGGTGGGATGTCGCGGGTGTGCGGCTTGTCCGCGTCGAGCGTGAACGGTTCGCCGTGGTGGTGGATCGTCAGCGGTTCCCCCGCCCGCAGCGCGTACGTGGCCGTCGTACGACCGATCTCCACCCGTAGTCGGCGGCCCAGGACTTCCAGGGTGAAGGCGAGACGGCCGAACCTCTCCGGCAGGCGCGGAGCGAACTCGATCCTCGACCCGTGGTGGCGCAGACCGCCGAAGCCCGCGACGAGCGCCACCCATGTACCCGCCAGGGACGCGATGTGCAGGCCGTCGCGCGTGTTGTGCTCCAGGTCCTCCAGATCCATCAGCGCGGCCTCGTGCAGATAGTCGTAGGCGAGGCCGAGATGGCCCGTCTCGGCCGCGACGACCGCCTGGCAGCAGGCGGACAAGGATGAGTCGCGCACGGTGAGCGGCTCGTAGTAGGCGAAGTTGCGCGCCTTGTGCTCCGCGTCGAAGAAGGGGCTGCACGTGTACATCGCCAGTACCAGGTCCGCCTGCTTGACCACCTGCTTGCGGTACAGGTCGAAGTACGGGAAGTGCAGCAGCAACGGGTACTGGTCGGGGCGGGTCCCGGCGAAGTCCCACCGCTGATAGCGGGTGAATCCGGCGTGCTGTTCGTGTACGCCCAGTTCGGCGTTGTACGGGACGTGCATCGCCTCGGCGGCGTCCCGCCAGGCCGCGCTCTCCTCGTCGTCCACGCCCAGTTCCCGGGCCCGCCGCGGATGGCGTTCCACGGCGTCGGCGGCGGCCAGCAGGTTCGCTCGGGCCATCAGGTTGGTGTACGTGTTGTCGTCGGCGACGGCGCTGTACTCGTCCGGGCCGGTCACCCCGTCGATGTGGAAGGTGCCGTGGTGGTCGTGGTGGCCGAGCGAGCGCCACAACCGGGCCGTCTCCACGAGCAGTTCGACCCCGGTGTCGCGTTCGAAGCGCTCGTCGCCGGTGGCGGCCGTGTAGCGGACGACGGCGTCGGCGATGTCGGCGTTCACATGGAAGGCGGCGGTGCCGGCCGGCCAGTACGCCGACCCCTCCGAGCCCTCGATGGTCCGCCACGGGAACGCCCCACCGCGCAGCCCGAGTTGGACGGCCCGTTCCCGGGCCGCGGGCAGCGTGTTCCGCCGCCACCGCAGCGCCTCGGCGACCGCGCCGGGCGAGGTGTAGGTGAGCAGCGGCAGCACGAACATCTCGGTGTCCCAGAACGCGTGCCCGTCGTACCCGGAGCCGGTCAGCCCCTTGGCGGGTATCGCGCGCTGTTCGGCGCGGGCCCCGGCCTGCAGGACATGGAAGAGCGCGAAGCGGACGGCCTGCTGGATCTGCTCGTCGCCGTCGATCTCCACGTCCGCGCGGGCCCAGAACTCGTCGAGAAACTCCCGCTGTTCAGTGAGGAGCCCGGACCAGCCCACGCTCACGGCAGCGGCCAGCGCCGCGTCCACCTGGTCACTGACCGCGGGCAGCGAACGCGTCCCGGACCAGCCGTGGGAGACGAACTTCTCCACGCGCAGCCGCTCGCCGGGCGCGAGCGAGGAGGCGACGGTGAGGCGGGCGAGGTCGTCGGTCGCCTCGCTCTCGGTGGTGGTCGGATCGGGACCGCCGACGACGTGGTCGGCGGCCGCGCCTACCCTGAGGCCGCTCCTGCGCGTGCGGTGCACCAGCCGCAGCCGGCCGTTCTTGGCGAAGTGCTCCTCCGCCTCCAACGGCGACTGAAGGACGACGGCGGCGCGCGGATCACCGCCATGCTCGGGCAGTTGCTCGTTGGCCACCAGCTCCGACTGGACCACGACCCGGGCCGGTCCACCGACGGCCTCGACCTCGTAGGCGACCGCGGCGATGGCGCGCTGGGTGAAGGAGACCAGCCGCGTGGACCGCACCCGGACCGTCGAGCCGGCCGGTGAGGTCCACTCGCAGGTCCGCGTGAGCAGTCCGGTGCGCAGGTCCAGGACGCGTTCGTGGGAGCGCAGCCGCCCGTAGCGCAGGTCGAAGGGCTCGTCGTCCACGAGCAGACGGATGATCTTGCCGTTGGTGACGTTGATGACGGTCTGCCCGGACTCCGGATAGCCGTATCCCGCCTCCGCGTAGGGCAGCGGATGGATCTCGTGGACGCCGTTCAGGTAGGCGCCCGGCAGCCCGTGCGGCTCGCCCTCGTCGAGGTTGCCGCGCCACCCGACATGCCCGTTGGACAACGCGAACACGGACTCGCTCTGCGCGAGGACGTCCAGGTGCAGCCCGCGTTCGCGCAGCGTCCAGGGGTCGACGGCGTACGACGTATGGGTGATCACGGCCGCTCCCCCAGTTCCGCGAGATCCCGTACGACGATGTCGGCGCCGTGGGCGCGCAGGGCGTCCGCCTGGCCGACGCGGTCCACGCCGACCACGAACCCGAAATGACCGGAGTGCCCGGCGTCCATGCCCGCGAGCGCGTCCTCGAAGACGGCGGCGGCCTTCGGCTCCACACCGAGGTCGTGGGCGGCGGCGAGGAAGGTGTCCGGGTGCGGTTTGCCCGGCAGGTGCCGCTCGGCGGCCACGATCCCGTCGATGCGTACGTCGAAGAGGCGTTCCGCGCCGATCGACCTCAGGACGTCGCGGCAGTTGGCGCTGGACGAGACCACCGCCGTGCGCAGCCCGGCGGCACGCACGGCCTCGACGTAACGGATCGTGCCCTCGTACGCCTGCACGCCACGGGTGCGGATCAGCTCCAGGAGCAGCTCGTTCTTGCGGTTGCCGAGGCCGTGCACAGTCTGCCGGCCGGGCGGGTCGTCGGGGTCGCCCTCGGGCAGATGGATGCCCCGGGAGGCGAGGAAGGTGCGGACGCCGTCGGCGCGGGGGCGCCCGTCGACGTACTCGTCGTAGTCGGTGACGTCGTCGAAGGGGCGGTAGGAGGCCCCGTCCCGCCGACGCAGGAAGGTGTCGAACGTCTGCTTCCACGCGGCCGCGTGGACGACGGCGGTCTTGGTGATGACCCCGTCGAGGTCGAAGAGGCAGGCCTGGATGTCGTCCGGAAGACCGAGCTCTGTCATAGGAGCCACCTTCCCCGAAGAACGCGGTGCAGAGGGTGGCGCGGGCCACATTCCACGGTTCCTCGTCAGGAGCGTCTGACCCTCCTGCCGGTGTGGCCTCGACCGAGCGCGTGCAGATACTCCAGAGCGTCCAGCACCACCGTGCGGTCGTACCAGGCCAGCCACGCGCCCGCCTCGCCGCCGACGATGTCGAGCGCCTTGGTCTGAGCCGTCGTCAGCCCCTTGATCCGGTGGTCCAAGTGGGCCGAGACCATGCCCACGCACACTCCGGAGGCGGTGGTCAGCGGCACGCTGTGGCAGGCGTGACTGCCCGCCCGCAAAATGGCCTCGCGGGCGGGTTCGGTGAACACGGGGTCCGTCGCCACGTCCTGGACGGTGACCTGGGCGACGTTGCGTGCGGCGAGCGCGCAGGAGGTGCCGTCCTTACCGACGTGGCCGAAGAAGTCGACGAAGTCGGGGGTGAGTCCGGTGTGCTTCTCGATGCGCAGACCGCCGTCCGTGCGGTCGGCCGTCTGTACGTTGCCCATGCCGGCGTCGATGACGGCGAGGGTTTGACCGAGGACCGCGCCGAGCACGGCGCCCCGGTTGCCCGGCCCGGCCCGCCCCGTCCGGTCGAAGGTCAGTCGGGGTTCGGCGTGGCGGGCACGCCGGGGAAACCACAGGGACTGGCGCGGGTCCGGGCGCGGAACGGCGGTCAGGGCTCCTGCCAGGGTGCGCAGCTTCACGTTGTACTGCTGCGAGGCGCGCTGGAGGAGAGCGAACGCGCTCTCGGAGTCCGGCAGCGCGTAGCGTTCCCGCAGCATGCCCTGGGCTTCGGAGATCAGCGGATGGGCACGCAACCGGGCCCGCAGATGGCGGACCTCGGCGCGCAGCCGTGCCTGCTCCGCGCTGTCACCGTGCTCCGTCAGTGGCGACTCGCTCATACGACGCCCTGGTCCTTTCCCGTGTCCGCATGCCGCCACGCCCGGTGCGGGCGGCACTCTGTGTGCGCGCCTTCCCCGCACTCCCCCGAGTACACGGGTGACTCGGTGGCCGCGCGGTCGATCAGGGCTGTTCCGGCCGCCCCTCTCGCCATCCGGGGCGACCTTTGATCCAATGACCTCCTATGACTTGGCCAGGTATGACTTTCGACGACCTCCTCAAGCGGGCCGCGTCGCTGGCCCGCCCCGGCCGCCGTGCGGTCCTCGGCATCACCGGCAGCCCGGGAGCGGGCAAGACGACGCTCGCCGAGCACGTGGTCCGCGAACTGAACGGGACCGGGGACCCGTGGGTGGCGCACGTCCCCATGGACGGCTTCCACCTGGCCGACGTCGAGCTGGACCGCCTGGGCCGCCGCGAACGCAAGGGCGCGCCCGACACGTTCGACGCGGCCGGGTACGCGGCGCTGCTGCGGCGTCTGCACGAGGAGGAGGACGGCGAGACCGTCTACGCGCCCGGTTTCGAGCGGGTGCTGGAGCAGCCGATCGCGGGCACGATCCCGGTACCGCCGACGGCGCGGCTCGTGGTCACGGAAGGCAACTACCTCCTCCTTGACACGGGGGCCTGGGCACGGGTCCGCCCGCTGCTCGACGAGGTGTGGTTCTGCGAACTCGACGAGGCGGAGCGCATCCGTCGGCTCGTCACGCGTCACGAGGAGTTCGGCAAGGATCACGACGCGGCGGCGGCGTGGGTGCTGGGCACGGACCAGCGCAACGCGGACCTGGTCGCGACGACCCGGGACCGGGCGGACCTGGTGGTACCGGGGACGGCACTCCCGGCGCCGTACGCGCGGCCGGCTGCCGGCGCACCGGCCTGACCTGTCCCGGCGCTCCGGGGAGGGAGTCGGTTGTCAGTGGCGCGGATCAGGGTGCGGGCACCGACCAGGGGCAGGGGGTGTGTCGTTGTGAGCGTCGGTGATCGGCTCTGTCGTCCCGTCGGGGGCACCGCCCACTCGGGCTGTCACTGTCCCCGAACCCGCAGCCTGGGCCGCCGCCCACGGCCTCCAACTCGGCAGGGCGGAGCGTCACCGCGCTCAGCCCGTGCCGCGCACTGCCCGTCGCGGTCCGCGGGACCGGTGAGGCCCGTACCGATCACCAGCGCCTCCCGATCCCGCGGACCGACCGGCTCTCACCCGTGCAGGGTCAGCTCCGGATCCCCGTGGGCGTCGCCCGCCGGCTCTCCGATCACCGCGGTGAAGGCCTCGGTCCGCACGGTCAGGCCCTGCGCGCGGCGCTCGAAGGCGGGTGTGAGCGGGCCCGAGGGGCCGTAGCGCACGGCGAAGACGTGCACGTCCTCCGGTGTGCCCGGGACCGGCTCCGCCTCCAGCGCCGTGGACGCCACCAGATGGCGCCAGCCCTCGTCCGGGTTGCCGTAGCCGCGCGGGTCGGCGGCGAGCGCGAAGGCGGCCTGTTGCTGGGTCAGTTGCGAACGCGCGTCGAAGAAGTCAGCGCCCTCGGACTCCGGGTGCGTCAGGCGCAGCCCGCCCGCCGACGTCACCTCGGCCTCCGCGGTCCTGCGCACCCGGTCGCCGTCGTCCATGGCGTACGGCAGCCCGGCCAGCAGGTACGGCGTACCGTCGAGCCGTTCCACGGCGACCGTGACCCACAGGCTCGTGCCGTCGGTGACGTACAGGGACTGCACATGGCGCAGGACGTGGTCGCGGCCCACGACAGGCTTGCTGACCAGCTTGGCCGTCAGGCCGTCGGTACGGATGTCGCGCACCCGGACCTCGCCCATCGGCCGGCACAGCAGGAACCCGTCGACGACCGGTCCGAAGCCGTGTTGGCGGTTGACCGCCGCCGGCAGGTAATAGGTGCCGGCCGCTTCGACCAGGGCCGGCGTCATCCGGTCGTCGAAGGCCACCGAGACCGTGCCGGCGCGGAGTTGGTGGCGGAACGGCTCCTTCGACGGCGTGCGGTGCCAGCGGGTACCGTCCTGGACCTGCCAGACCAGCATGAACGCGAAGTGCCCGTCGATGCCCCCGTCCGTCTGGACGGCGTGCCGCCCCCAGCGGGTGTCGCCCCGGTAGCGGCCCAGGTCGGAGCCGATGCGCCGGCTGAAGTAGCGCAGGCCGAGCATTGCCTCGAAACCGGAGTGCTGTTCGCTGTAGCGCGGGCCGCCGTTGTCGAAGCCGCCGTTGGTCAGGCGCGCGTCGATGTAGCGGGCGAGCGCGTCGCCGTCCTCGGCGAAGATCTCCTCGCCGCTGATCCGGTGGGCCTGGGCGAGGAAGGAGAGGGAGATCGGGCCGTAGTTGTTGTCGTAGGCGCCGCCGTGCTCGGGAGGCAGCAGGGCGCCGCGGTCGCGTACCCGGTGGGCGCGGATCTCGTCGGTGTACAGGCCGATCGCCCGGGCGCGGACCGACTCTCCTTCCTCCGGGGGGAGATGGCGTGCCAGCATCAGGCCGCCGACCACGCACCCGATGGCCTGGTTGCCGGCCTCCTGCGGGTTGAAGAAGGTCGCCTCGGTCAGCCAGCGCCAGTAGCCCCGCGCCACCTCGAGCAGTCCGGCTCGCTGGTCGATGTCGATCAGGCCGTCCGGTGCGTCGAGGATGTTGACCGCCTGGAGCAGCGCCCACACCGTGCTCGGCCAGTCGCCGATGGGGTGGACACCCGCGTGCAGGACGTAACGGGCGTACGAGAAGCCCGAGTTGCGGATCCTCAGGTTCGGGTAGCCGGGGTTGTCCTCGACGTAGACCCGCTCGCGCAGGTGGAAGGCGAGGCTGCGGTGCACCGCCTCCGGCAGCCGCGGGTCCTTGGTGCGCTGCAGGGCGAGCACCAGCAGGGACGTGATGCCGAGCGAGGTGTCGCCGATGTCGTCGAAGGCGCCGGGGTGTTCGAGGTTGCCCTCGGGGGTGAGGCGGGCCAGTGCCTGCTCGGTGACGTCGGCGAGGACGGCGTCGTAGGCCTCGGGGCTGTCGGGCAGGTCGTGCAGGGGGCCGCGCTGGTGGGGGAGGTGCACGGGAGGGGGCGGGAGGTGCACGGTGATCAGCCCTTCATGCAGGTGGCCATGGCGTGGGTCGTCGGGGTCACACGACAGGTGCGGGCCGGCGGGCGCGCAGTGCGACGGTCAGTGTGTGCGGGCCGTGCCCACCGATGTAGACGCGGTTCCCGGTCGTCGCATCGGTGCCGCCCACCACGGTGTAGTCCTGACCCGGGTCGTACCGCAGTACGTCGCTCCGGTCCGGCCCGACAAGCGGTTCGCCTGCCTCGACGTCGGCCTCGACCCGGATCTCGTCGTCGCCGACCCGGTAGGTCATCGGCCCGGTCGTCAGGCACCAGCGTCCGTCGCCGATCGATACGGCGCCCTCTGGCACGCCGCCCGGCCGGAAGGTCAGTTCGAGGGCCCAGGGCACCCGTGGTCCGCTGATGTCGATCCGCAGATCGGCACCGTCTTCCCTGAGGTCCACCTCGACGCGGGTCGTGTGTGAGACCTCGTCCCGAGGCCGGTCCGGGAAGGCCATCGCGGCCGAGAAGCGTCCCTCGTCCGCCATCCGGTAAGCGCCGTCGTCCCGCCGCTGGTCCGGCGTAAGCGGCTGGTAGTAGGCGGCCGAGAGGGTCTCGGTGAGCCGGTAGACGCTGTCGGCGAGCCAGTGCATGCCGGCGGCGCGGAACGGGCCCATGTCGAAGAACCCCCGCGAGAGACGGACCGCGTCGAGGACGGCGTCGCCGGCGAACAGGCGCAGGAAGGTGGGATTGCAGGCGAGGCCCGAGCGGATTCGCCGGTGCTCGGGCACGTCGGAGCCGCCGTACACCACCGTGTGCGCGGTGGCGGAGGCGCGTGCGGCGAGGCGCGCGGTGGTGAGGTACCGGTCGCGGGGCAGTGTCTCCGCGGCCGGGGCCGGCAGCGCGTGGCACAGGTCGGGGGTGAGGAGGGTCTGGGCGAGCAGGTCGGGCTCGTCGATGCCGCCGGCGGCCGCCAGCCGCGCCGCCCGGCTGAAGTCGCCCCGGCCGGTACGGATGGCGAGCAGCCGGTAGTGCGGCAGGTAGGGCGCCAGCGGGAACGGCTGGTTCTGGTCCTGCCGTCGCGAGTGGACGGTCTCCACCGTGCCGTCCGGCCTGATGAGGTCCAGGGTCGTGGTGAGATTGCGTTCGACGGCGTCCAGCAGGTCGGCGCGGCCGAGCACGTCGGCCAGCAGCAGCAGCGAGGGGTTGGACACATGGGCCGCGTAGACGGCGCTGCGTTCCGAGTACAGGCCCTCCGCGTCGATGTCGATGCCCTCGGAGAGCCACTCCTCGACGCGGTCGAGCAGCCGGTCGTCGGGGAACGACCGGTGCAGCCGGGCCAGCGCCGCGCACAGCTCCCAGCGGTGGTTGGGGGTGTGCACGCCACCGGTCAGGAGACTGCCGGTGGCGGCGCCGGCGATCTCGGCGAGCGCGGCCGTGACGTCGCGCAGTTCCGGCCCCGCGCCGGCGGCGAGGACGTACGCGTCGCACACGTCGTTGACGGTGAACGCGGAGTCCGGCGGTGACTGCACGTTGTCGCCGCCGGCGAAGAGGCCGGTGCCGGTCTGCGCGGCCCGCAGGGCGCGGACGTGGGTCGTCGCGGCGGCGACGGCCTGCTCGCTGCCGTGCAGCGCCGAGTGCGGGGAACGGTACGCCGCGACCAGAGTCTTCACCCCGCGGGCCAGAACGCGGTGGGTCGCACCGGTGGGTTCCTCGTCGGGTCGGGCCGCCGACGGGGCGGCCTGCCGGTCGGCGGCGCGGGCCACCGCGCGGACGAACTCGTGGTCGAGCGGGGTGGGCAAGATCAGTCCTTCAGTCCGGCGTTGATGTCGGCGCCCATGACGTAGCGCTGGAAGACCAGGAAGATGGCGATCAGGGGGATCATGGAGATGACCGATGCGCCGAGCAGTACCGACCAGTTGATGTTCTGCGCGCCGACGATGCTCTGGATGCCGATCTGCACGGTGAACTTGTTGGGGTCGTTCAGCATCAGCAGCGGCCAGATGTAGTCGTTCCACCGCCACTGGAAGGACAGGATGGCGAGGGTCAGCATGATGGGCCGGGAGATCGGCACCATGATCCGCAGGAAGATCGACAGTTCGCGGGCGCCGTCGATGCGCGCGGCTTCCACGAGTTCGTCGGGGACCGTCAGGAAGAACTGGCGGAACATGAAGCATCCGGTCGCGGTGAGCACGGCCGGGAGGATGATGCCGGTGAACGAGTTGTAGAGGCCGAGGTTGCGGACCACCAGGAACTCCGGGGCGAGCATGACCTCGCCCGGCAGCATCGTGGTGGCGAGGATGCAGACGAAGAATGCCTTGAGCCACTTGTTGTCGTACTTGGCCAGCGCGTACCCGGTGCAGCAGCTGGCTCCCACGGTGAGGATCGTGGTGATCACGCAGACGGTGGCCGTGTTGATGAAGTACTGGGCGAAGTTGGCGCTGCGCCACGCCGTGAGGTAACCCGACAGGGTGGGGTTGTGCGGAACCAGCGTCAGCGGATAGGAGAACAGGTCGCTGGCCGGCTTGAGGGAGCTGAGGATGAACCACAGCACCGGCAGGCCGTAGAGGCACGCCAGGATCCACAGCAGTGTCGTCGCGGACACCGCCTGCCGGAGCCCACCACGGCCCGCGTCGCGGCGCCCCTTCTTGGAGACGCCTCGTCCGGAACCGGCGTCGACCGGGCGTGCCATGTCTGTGGTTGTCATCGGTTCTCCACCCGCCGGTTGACGATCAGCTGGATGATCGCGACGGCCATCAGGATGATCATGAGCACGAACGACGCGGCGCTCGCGTAGCCGATCTGGCCCCGCTTGAAGCCGGTCTCATAGATGTACTGGACAAGCAGGTTGTTCGACGTTCCGGGTCCGCCGTTGTTGAGGGCGACGAACACCGGGTATTCCTTCATCGCGTTGATCGTGTTGAGCAGGATCACGATGAACGAGGTGGGTGCGATGCTCGGCAGCGTGATGCTGAAGAACTGGCGCCATGGGCCGGCGCCGTCGAGCGAGGCCGCCTCGTAGTACGACACCGGTACGTTCTTGATCGCCGCGATGAACAGCAGCATCGAGAAGCCCGTCCACATCCAGGACGCCGCCATCACCACCACCAGCAGCGACAGGTCCGCGTTCGACTGCCAGGGAACGGCACTTCCGCCGAGCTTCTCTATGAGGTAGTTGACCAGTCCGAAGTTCTCACCGAACAGCCACCGCCACAGGACACCCACGACGATGGGCGACAGAAGCCACGGTATGAAGAAGATGACGCGGGCGACCGACCCGCCCTTGGCGTGCTTGCTCACCAGGAGGTTGGCGGTGAGCAGCGAGAGCGCGAAGTTCAGCGGAACGAAGAGCAGGGCGTACAGCAGGGTCCGCGTCAGCGCGTCGTAGAAGGTGGAGTCCCCGAACAGCTTGTGGTAGTTGTCCAGTCCGATGAACTGGAACGCCCCCACACCCGTGTAGTTCGTGAAGGAGTAAACGAGCCCGATCACCGCCGGCCAGACGAAGAACAGCGCGAAGAGCACGACATTGGCCGCGATGAGGACGAGCGGCGCAAGGGTGTACTTACTGCGTCTCCTGGGCGGGCTCGCGGACGCGTCCGAGGCGCGTTTTGTCATCTTCCTGACTCCGTGCTGGTGGAATGGATTGCGGTGGGCTCACGGCTTGAGCCGGGCATCAGATGGACGGCCAGGGCCGGGCGGCGGTGTCTCGACCCCGCCGCCCGGCCCTGCGGCCTACGATGCGCCGCCGACCTGCTGGTTGTAGCCGGCCACGATGTTCTCCAGGGCCTTGTCGGCCGACTGCTGACCGTTGATCGCCTTGGCGAGTTCCGTCTTGGTCGGGTCCTCGGTGAGGCTCTTGCCCTTCAGCACCCAGTCCGTCTGCGCGTTGTTGAAGTAACCCGAGATCGGGGCGTAGAGCGGGATCTCCTCGTTGTACAGCTTGAACGCCGCCTGCGCCGCCTCGGAGGTGAAGGGGTACTTCGGGTTCAGACCGCTCTCGACGGGCAGGAAGCCGGACGCCTCACACAGCTCGCGGTAGTGGTCCGGCTCGTACACCCAGGACAGGAACTTCTGCGCTGCGGTCGCCGCGTCGCCGTTGTTGTTGAAGCCCACCATCATGCCGCCGGCGTTGACGTCGCTGGCCTGCACCGGCTGGGCGGGAGTCGGGACGCTCGCCCAGTCGAACTTCTTGATGCTGTCGGCGAAGGCGGCAACCTGCCACACGCCGGACCAGTAGGCGACCACATCACCGCTCTGGAACATGGCGGACGGGTCGGCGCCGCTGGTCCACACCGACTTCGGCATGGTCTTGTCGTCGTTCATTCCGACGAAGGTGTTCACGGCCTTCTTGGTCGCATCGTCCACCGAGAACTTGCCGGAGGAGTCCGCGTGGACGTACTGCCCGCCCATCTCGTACACCATGGCGCGGAGCCGGGACGGCGAATTGTCGAACGTCAGGGAGTACTTCGCGCCGGTCTTCTCCCGGACCTTGTTCGCCGCATTGATGAAGTCGGTCCAGGTCCAGGTCTTCTGGGGCGAGGTCGGGAAGGCGACGCCGGCCTTCTTGAACAGCGTCTCGTTGATGTACAGGCCGGACGCGGTGACGTCCGAAGGTATGGACAGCACCTTCCCGGACGAGTCCTTGGCGAGGAAGTTGGGGTTGATGTTGTTGCTCTTGGTGCTGACGATGGAGCTGAGGTCGATCAGCTTGTTCGACCAGATCGGGTCCAGCGACGGCACGGCCGCCACGTCGGGCAGGGAGTTCGCCTGCGCGGCGTTCTTCAGCTTGGTCGTGTACCCGTCGTAGGGAATGTTGACGAGCTTGACGGCGACGCCGGCCTCCTTCTTGTACTGCTCCACCAGCTTCTTCCAGCCCGCGTCCTGCCCCGGAACCGTGGAGATCCAGAACGTCAGCGACTTGGAGTTGCCGCCCGAGTCGGATCCCGACCCGCAGGCGGAGAGCAGCAGCCCACCCGCCGTAGCCACGGCAGCGAGAGGAAGGAGGCGGCGCATACCGCCGCGGCCGAGTCGGCGGGAGCGCCGCACACCCACAGTGGTCATGTTCGATCCCTTTTCGTCGTAGGGGACGCAGCACGGCGCCGACCGAGGCGGCACAGGTGCATTTTTGCCGGTAGATTCGCCTTCCGAGGGCGCGGCCTCGCCCAGCCGCGTCATCCTGACGGACGAGGGTCCCCGGCCGCTGTGGCCGCCGCCGCACAAGCACGCCCTGGTGCGGTTGCCGTACGTCGTGTACGGGCGGGACGCTCGCCCAAGCCGGCGTCCCGGCCGGCTTAGAAAGCGCTTGTCCGGACATTGGCAGACCGAGTCCGAAACCGTCAATCCTTCGTCCGCGCCGCCTCGGTCACGGTTTGGACTCCTCTGGCGACCGCGAGCCGTGCCGCGCCCACGACGGTGCCGAGATCACCGACCTGGCTGCTGACCACTTCGGTGGGCCAGCTCAGCCGCTCCAGCTCGGCCCGCACACCAGGCAGGAGCTGCGGAAACGCCCCGGTGCTGCCGCCCAGGACGAGCAGCCCGGGATCCAGTACGGCCGTCACCGCGGCGGCCAGCCGGCCCACGTCGACGGCATGGCGGTCCACGACGGCACGGGCGGTGAGCCGGCCCTCCCCGGCGAGGGCGAAGAGCCGCTCGGTGGTGCGCGGGCACGGCCCGTCCCGGTCCCCCCAGGCCTCCCTGGCCCGGCGCAGCAGCGACCGCGCGCCGATGTACTCCTCCAAGGCCTCCCGGCGCGGCTCACGGCCGTCGTCCCAGGGGTAGGGCAGTCTCGCCAGCTCACCGGCGGCGCCGTTCGATCCGCGCAGCACCTGGCCGCCGACGACGATGCCGAGACCGATACCGACGCCGATCCGCAGATAGCCGAAGGTGTTCCGGCCCTGGGCGGCGCCCTCGTGCAGTTCCGCGAGCGCGGCGCAGTTGACGTTGTTCTCCAGGTCGACGGGGATGCCCGGGGGCAGGGCCACGGCCATGGCGTCGAAGACCGGACCGGCCTTGGCGGTGGCCGGGCGCATGCCGCTGCCCTGCCGGTCGCGGGCGGTGACGTCACCGACGGCGACGACGATGGAGCGCAGCGGGGCGCCCGCGGGGAGCGCGGCGAGCGCCTCGCGCACGGCGTCGGCGGCGTCCGCACGGGAGGCGGTGGCCTCGGCGAGCAGGGTGCCGTCCAGGGCGCAGCCCCTGACCCTGGTCAGGGCGGGGCCGAGGTCGACGGCCAGGACGGCGCCGGCGGCCGGCCCGAGACGGTAGACGGCGGCGGAGCGGCCGGTGCCGCTGGAGGCGGTCCCGGAGTGCGCTGCCAGTCGGGCGCTCTCCAGTTCCGCCACGGCGGAGGACACCGTCGGCTTGGACAGGCCCGCCAGGCTCGCGAGCTGCGGCCGGGTCGCGCTGCCCGCCTGGGCCAGTACGGCGAACACCGCGCTCGCGCTCTCGGTCAGGCGGGGGGCTTCCGCCACGTCGAGTTCCACAGTTCCCCCACACAGGTAAAGGGCCGCGCTCCCGGGCCGATCGTCTCGGCGGGCCGCGGCGATGGGATGCACCGGCGTCGCGCGCTCCCGCCCCACGGCGGCCCTGACGGGCGTCCCGGTGGTCGAGTGCGCATTCCTCTTGACGCACTGTACTTCGTTAGTTAACTTCCTAACGAACTTCTACGGTACTCGCCTGCCGTGGTCCGCAAGAGGCCCGTCCCGGGGCTTCCCAATTCTTCAACTGCCCGTCACCCAGGCACGGTTCGCCCGCCGTCGCAGCTCAGCGCAACGACGAAAGAGGATCCGTGCAGGACACTCCCCCCTTCTGCCCTCTCGTGGTCGGCATCGACGTGGGCGGCACCAAGACGCACCTCCGCGCACTCACGGGAGGCGACCGGGTCGCCGATCACATCCGGACGAGCAGCGGCTGGCGGCCGCACGACCCCGTGGCCGCCGCCGGTTGGCTGGCCGAGCTGGTCCGCGAGGCCCTGCCCGAGGGCGCACGCCCGTCGGCCCTCGCCGTGGGCGGGCACGCCTGCGAGACGCCCCGCCAGTGCGCGCAGATCCGTACGGCACTGCAGACCCTGTTCGACGCGCCCGCGCTGGTCGTGGGCGACGCGGAACTGCTCGTGCCCGCCGCCGGATTGGACAAGGGCGTCGGCCTGGTCGCCGGCACCGGATCGGTGGCCGTGGGCCGACTGCCCGGCGGCGACCCCGTCCAGGTGGGCGGCTGGGGCGCGGTGCTCGGCGACGAGGGCGGCGCGGCCGGACTGGTCCGGGAGGCGGCACGGGCCGCGTGGGCGGCTCACGATCGCGGGGAGGAACCCGACGCGCTCGCCCTCGGGCTCCTCGCCGCGCTCGGCGTGCCCGAAGTGCCGGCGCTCGGGGCGGCCCTGGAGAGCGCCACGGACGTCTCCGCCGAGTGGGGCCGGCACGCTCCCGTCGTCTTCACGGCCGCCGCCGCGGGTTCACCGCTCGCCCGGTCCGTGATCGCCGAGGCGGGCCGGTCGCTCGCCGCGCTCGTCGCCCGGCTCGCCGCACGCGGGGTCCCGGTCGACGACGTCGTGGTCGCGGGCAGCACGGTGCTCGCCCAGCCCGCGCTGTACGACGCGTTCACCTCGTCACTGGCCGAGACCGTTCCGGGGGCCCGGCCGACGCCGCTTCAGGTGCCGCCGGTCGAGGGAGCGGTGGCGCTCGCACGCTCCCTGCTCTGACGTCAGCGACACCGACCGGCCCTCACCAGTGAGCCACGGAGCCCTCGTTCACCTCCAGGTCACACCACGGTCGCCGGGATCTCGCCAACGGGACACGGCCCGCCCGTAGATCTTCGCTCGTACGCATTCGTACGCATCACCGAACGCGGTTCGACCGATACGTCACCTCGCGCACCGCGATCCACAGTCGACCGCACCCGAACTCCCCGGCCGCACGGCCGAAAGAAATCAAGAGAGGCACACGCATGCCGTCACCCGCCGGGCACCGCTCCAGCTCGTCCACCGGTCGACTCGCCGTGAACAGAAGGGGGTTCCTGCGGACCTCCCTCGGTGGTTCGGCCGCGCTGCTGGCCGCCCCGACCTTCGCGAGCTGGCTGGCCATCGCTGACGCGAAGGCCGCCACGGGCCCCGCCGCGTTCGTCGACGACTACAAGACCAACGTCCTCGCGAACCAGACGCCCGAGACCAACGCGGTCGTCCGCGTCCTCGGCGGCATGAGCAACGTGTGGAAGACGGGCGGCGCCTGGAACACGGGCACGCCGCTCATGCCCGAGGTGCTCCGCGCCAACATGCGCTACTGCGCCCGTATCACCTCCACCCGCACCGACGCGCAGGCGAAGGAGGCGTTCCTCTACGACCGGCAGCACCAGAGCTACTCGGTGATCGCGGGGCTCGGCCCGCTGGCCGGCCTGTACAAGGCGGGTGCCAAGGCGGTCACCTCGATCACCAGCGCGCCGGACGGCACGCCGTCGGGCAAGATCAGCGATGCGGTGCCGGCCGACGCCCCCACCGGGTCCGCGCTCGGCGCGGGCTCGTACGACTCGGCGCTCGGCAAGGTGGCCCAGCTGGTCGACACGGTGCGCGGACCGTACGCCTCGGGCAACCCGGCCAAGTACGCCTACCAGTACCCGCGTCCGTGGCGCATGAACGAAGACAGCCAGGTCGTCGACACCGGGAAGACCGACGCGCTGGGCTACCCGGTCTACGAGTCCGACGTGATCGTCGCCCCGCAGCTGCTGTGGCAGCGCGGCACGTCCCCGGCCGACGACGGCGGCTACCCCAGTGGCCACACCAACGCCTTCCACCTGGCGGCCCTCGCCTACGCGTACGCCGTGCCCGAACGTTTCCAGGAACTGGTGACGCGGGCCCTTGAGCTCAGCCACACCCGGATCGTGGCCGGCATGCACTCCACCGTCGACGTCATCGGCGGCCGCGTCATGGCCACCGCCCTGGCCGCCGCCACGCTCGCGGACCCGGCCAACGCCGGTCTCAAGGCCGCGGCCAGGGCCCAGGCGCTCGCGTACTTCCAGGCGCAGACCGGCACGACGGCCGACACCCTCTACGCCTACGCGCACTCGGCGGGCACCGACACCGACGCGTACGCCGACCGGGTCGCCAACGCCCGTGCGGTCCGGCCGCGGTTGACGTACGTGCTGACCCGGCAGGGGCGCGGCACGGACCTGACCGTGCCGAAGGGTGCGGAGGTGCTGCTGGAGACGCGGCTGCCCTACCTCGACGCGGGGCAGCGGCGCGAGGTGCTGCGGACGACCGCGCTGCCCTCCGGATACGTGCTGCTGGACGGTTTCGAGCAGTGGGGGCGGCTGAACCTGTTCGCCGCGGCGGACGGTTACGGCTCCTTCGACACGGATGTGACCGTCACGCTGAACGCGGCCGACGGGGGCTTCGGCGCGGCCGACAGCTGGCGCAACGACATCGACGGCTGCGGCGGTCTGACCAAGCGCGGCAGCGGAACCCTGACCCTGACCGGGGAGAACCGGTACACGGGCGGCACCGTGGTCGAGGACGGCACCCTGGTCGCGGCCTCGTCGAGCGCGCTGGGCCTCGGTGACGTACGGGTGACGGGCGGGACGCTGCGGACGGCCGGCGCCGTCCGGGTGTGCGGCTCCTACACGCAGGCGGCGGGGGCGACCCTGGACGTGACGCTGCGGGCGGGGCACAAGGCGGCGCTCACGGTCGAGCGACGCGTGGTGCTGGACCGCGACAGCGTGCTGACCCTGCGGCTGGACGAGGACCGGCCGCCGGCGGCGGGGTCCACGATCCCGGTGATCGGAACCCGGTCGCTGCGCGGGCAGTTCGGGCGCGTCACGGTGACGTCGGACGCGTACCGGGCGGTGCCGGTGTACACGGCGGAAGGGCTGGCCGTACGGCTCCTCAAGCGATAGTCCCACCGCGCGGTACGGGCGTGTCGCGCCAGGGGAATGCGCGACACGCCCGTACCGGTGGGCGGACACGGGCCGTACGGCTCAGGGTGAGCGGCCGCCGTACGTGCCGCCCGTGTCCGCGGGCGCACCCGCTGAGCGGCTCTGGGGAAGGGCGGAAGGTGCCTGAACTTCCCCGGGTGGCTCAGAGCGTGGTGCGGGACTCGAGGTCGCGGCGGGTGTCGTTGCCGTAGACGCCGGTCTCGTCGCCGCGGATGCCGTACCAGAGCTGGAAACGGGCGACGGCGGCGGCGAGCGTGGCGTCGTAGCGGCCGTCGGTCGAACCTTGCTCGTAGACGTCGGGGATGCGCAGCAGCCGTTCCTGGAGTTCGGTCACCTCCGCTCCGCTGTCGCCCTCGCGCAGGGTGCCGGGGCCGTCGGGGTCGGTGGTCCGCTGCTGGACGGGGGCGCTGGTGGCGGGTACCCGGGGCGGAGGAGCGGCGGCGTCCCGTGAGGCGCCGTCATCACCCGGACCGGGGAGGACGAGAGCGGCGCCGAAGCCGATGAGGCCGGCCGCGGTCACTGCGATGATGATCAGCGCACGGCGCATGGTGAGTCCGTCGTCGGCGGGCCGTTCACGGCGCACCCAGCCCGCGCGGGCGCGGTGGCCGGGGGCGTCCGGGACGGGCGGCAGCTCCTCCGTCACGTCCCCGGCGGTGGCCGGTGCCACGTGTACGACGATCGGTTCGTGGACCGGCTCCGGGGGGCGTCTCTCGTTCTCGCGGAACTCCCTCACCAGTTCGGCCAGCGCCTCGGTACGACGACGGCGCACGACGTAGGTGGGTTCCAGCACCGGGCGCCGCAACGACTGCCCCGGCTCGGGCGGTGTCGACACACTGCTCTCCTTCCGTCCCGCGGTCTCCCGCCATCCCCGGGGAGTGATACGTGGGCGGCCTCCGCCCTGTTCACCGGGAACCCACAGTCACCACACGATCCGGCCGGCCGGCAGCCACTCGACAGCAGCTCCGAACCATACCCCCTAGGGGTACAGTGGCCGCGTTCCGGACCGTCAGGGAGAAGGGCACCGCATGTGGGATGCGATCGGACACGCGCTGTCCATCACCGGGTCGATGACCTGGGAGATCACCTGGGCGCTGATCCTGGGCTTCACCCTGTCGGCCGTGGTGCAGGCGGTGGTGCGCCGGTCGACGGTCGTACGGCTGCTGGGTGACGACCGGCCCCGTACGCTCGCCCTGTCCGCGGGGCTCGGCGCGGCCTCCTCCTCGTGCTCGTACGCCGCGGTCGCCCTGGCGCGCTCCCTGTTCCGCAAGGGCGCCGACTTCACGGCGGCGATGGCGTTCGAGATCGCCTCGACCAATCTGGTGATCGAACTGGGTGTCATCCTGGCCCTGTTGATGGGCTGGCAGTTCACGCTCGCGGAGTTCGTCGGCGGACCGGTGATGATCGTCGTCCTCGCGGTGCTCTTTCGTGTCCTGTTGCGCGAGCGGCTGCTGCGCTCGGCCCGAGAGCAGGCCGAGCGGGGGCTGGCCGGTTCGATGGAGGGGCATGCGGCGATGGACATGTCGGTGGGCGGCGAGGGCGGTTTCCTCGGCCGGCTGCTGTCCCGTCGGGGATTCACGTCCGTGTCGCACATCTTCGTCATGGAGTGGGCGGCGATCCTGCGTGACCTGGTGGCCGGACTGCTGATCGCGGGCGCGATCGCCGCGTGGGTGCCGGACGAGTTCTGGCGCACCTTCTTCCTGTCCGGCCATCCGCTCGCCGCCAGGCTGGTCGGGCCGCTCGTCGGGCCGCTGGTGGCGATCGCGACGTTCGTGTGCTCGATCGGGAACGTGCCGCTGGCGGTGGTGCTGTGGAAGGGAGGCATCAGCTTCGGCGGCGTGATCGCCTTCATCTACGCGGACCTGCTGATCCTGCCGATCCTGAACATCTACCGGAAGTACTACGGGCCGCGCATGGCCGCGTTCCTGCTCGCCACCTTCTACGGGGCGATGGTGGTCGCCGGGTACGTGGTCGAGTTCGCCTTCGGCGGGCTGGGCCTGATCCCGAACCAGGCCGACGCCAGGATCCCCGAGGAGGGCGCCAGTTGGAACTACACGACCTGGCTCAACATCGCCTTCCTGCTGCTGGCCGCCGCCCTGCTCGTACGCTTCCTGCGCACCGGCGGCCCCGCGATGCTGCGGATGATGTCGGGCGCGCCCGAGGCCGAAGAGGCCACCGGGGCGGGTGGGGGCGACCGCCGCTGAACGGCGCCGAGCGGGTACCGCGCCGCAGGGGCCGCCACCCAAGGCGTGACACGGGGAAAGAGACGCTCGAAGATCACCCTTGTCTTCCCCCGCACGCGGCCGAACCCCGATGATGGGGCGATGAGACGACGGGCACACACCGACCAGGACTGGACCTCGCACCCGGATCCCCTCCTGGCCCTGGCACGGAAGGAACTCGCGTTCTACAGCCGCCAACGCGACCGCTCCAGGCGGGAGCACTACGCCACGGAGATCGGAGCCCTCGCCGCCACGTCGTCCACGGTCGTGGCGGCGGGGCTGCACGCGCCGGCGTGGCTGACGGCTCTCATCGCCGGCGGCGCCGTCTTCTGCACCGGCATGCGTCAGCTCTTCAACCCCGCTCCCCGGTGGGTGCTGGCGTCGCAGTCCCATGAGAGCCTGCGCCGGGCCGTCGACCGCTATCTGCTGCTCCCGGAGGCCGAACGCGACGCGGCCGCACGGGCGGTGCTGCAGGCGGCGATCGAGGAGGTCGGGAGCAACGAGCTGCGGGAATGGGCCGACACCCAGAGCCAGCGCATGACTCCGACCGCGCCGGCCACGGGAGCCTGACGGGCCGTCGGCCGCCCCCTTCCGGAGGTCCAGCGGCGTGCGCGCACGCCCTGGCTCACAGGAATCACCGAGGTACGGCAGAACAATTGACGCGCCCTCGTCTCCCCTCTACCTTCTGATCGCCTCATCGAACCTCGTTCGATATTTCGGCGCCCAACCGGCCCCGCACGCCCTTTGGAGAGCGCATGAGCGTACGACCCCGCCCCGCTTCCCACCCCTCGCGCCGACTGTTCCTCGGCATGGCCGCGACGGTTCCGCTCGCCCTGACCACCGATCTGACCGCCGGGGCCCGGCCCGCCGACGCCGCCGACTCGGCCTACGTCATGGGCTACTTCACCGAGTCACCGAGTGGAAACGGCACCGACTACGGACTGCACCTGGCCGTCAGCACGGACTCCCGTCACTGGATGCCGCTCAACCAGAACAATCCCGTGGTCACGCCCACCGAGGGTGCACTCGGACTGCGCGACCCGTTCATCCTGCGCAAGCAGGACGGCACCTTCGTCGTGCTCGCCACCGACCTCAAGGGCACCGACTGGAGTTACGTCAGCCAGTACATCCACGTCTGGGACTCCGCGGACCTGCGCACGTTCACCGGTTACCGCCGGCTCAAGCTGCATGGCATGAACACCCACAGCTGGGCGCCCGAAGCCTTCTGGGACGCGGGGCGCGGCCGGTACGCCATCATCTACTCCGCCGTCAACGACAGCGGCCACAACGTGATCATGGTCAACTACACCACCGACTTCAAGACGGTGACGACCGCGCAGGTCTTCTTCGATCCCGGCTACGACGTCATCGACGGGGACATGGCGGTGGGCGTCGACGGCGTGAACTACCTGTATTTCAAAGACAGTTCGAAACAGGCGCTGGTCGGCGCGCGGTCCAGTTCCCTGGACCCCGGCAGCTTCACCGTCTTCAGCACCCCGGCCGCCCACGGCGGCACCGAGGCCCCGATCCTCGTGAAGTCGCCGACGGCCGGCGCCTGGTACCTGTGGGGAGACACCTATACGCCGAACGGCGTCTTCTACGCCTGGCAGACCACCGACCTGGCCGCGGGCACCTGGACGGCCCTGGACCAGCGCGACTACACGCAGCCGGTGAACTCCAAGCACGGCACCATCCAGCCGATCACCACGGCCGAGTACACCAACCTCGTGGCCAAGTGGGGCGCTCCGGCCTGGAACCGGCTCAAGTCCTACAACTATCCGGCCCGTTACGTCCGTCACTCCAACTACGTCGGACGGATCGACGAGTACCCGTTCGACCCGTACACCGACGCACAGTGGAAGCTCGTTCCCGGCCTCGCCGACAGCGCCGGCGTCTCCTTCCAGTCGGTCAACTATCCGACCCGCTATCTGCGCCACTACAACTACCAGCTGCAACTGGACGTCAGCGACGGCACGACGACGTTCGCGCAGGACGCCACCTTCTACTCCACCGCGGGACTCGCCGACTCCTCGTGGACGTCGTTCCGCTCGTACAACAACCCGACCCGCTACATCAGGCACTCCAACTACGTGCTGCGCATCGACCCGATCTCGACCGCCACCGACCGGGCCGACGCCACCTTCTCCGTCGGCTACTAGCGGGCAGAGCCGGGCCCACGGGCGCACCAGGCAGGGACGCTTGCTGTCGAAGGTCCAGTCCTCGATGAGGTACCGCATGGCGACGGTTGAGCGGGATGGAGACGGACTGGAGCGCCGGCGCGTGGGTGAGCCGGCGCCGGTCCGTCGCGATCATGTGGGTGGCCGTGGGCAGCCCGGTGGCCCGGCGCAAGGCCAGAGCACTGGGCAGCGGCCGGCTGTCTCATGGCGGGACTCCCCCGGGAGGTGAAAAGGGTGGTGGACAACTGGGCCGTGTGCGTCACACGTTGAGGACGTCCAGAATCGACTCCATGGCGAGGACGCCGCCCAGGCCGAGGACGGCCGGGACCGTCGTGTAGCTGGTGCGCGCCTTGATCGCGTCGATGACGGACAGGTTGAAGTACTCCCTGAACATCCAAAAGCCCGGGTCGTTGACGTGGGAGAAGGCGATCGACCCGCAGGAGACGGCGAGCACCCTCATCTCCGGTGGACTCCGCTCCCGGCGAGCAGCGGAAGCGCAGCCGTTGAGTCTCAGCTTCGTCATCAAAAAGAGCAGGGCCAGCATTCGCGAGGTGACGTGTCGTCAGCACGCCTCATGTCACAGGAAGAAGGACAGATGAGCACCGGCGGTACTGGCTCACCTGCACGCGCACTTCGACGGCGCGGCAATCGTTCCGGCCGGGATACCGCACATCGGCCGAACTCGGGCTGGTGGTGGGGCGCGTTACGCCGTGAACCGGTCCCTGCCCGGCTCGGTCACGGCGTCGGCGTCGGCGTCACGCGGATGCCGACCGTCCCCTTCTCGCCCCGGCGCAGGCGGCTGCCGAGGAGGGTGAGGCGGCCGATGATGCCGTACTTGCGGGCGATGAGTTCTCGGTAGCGGGCCGTCGTGGCCGGGTCGCAGATCTCGGCGGTGGCGGGGACCGGGTCACCGGTCGGGTTGCCACGCATGTCGCAGGGGCCGACCAGGACATCGGCGCGGGCCCGGATCCGCTTCACCTTCCAGGAGTCCGCGGTGGTCCAGACGCCGAGCGCGTCGCCGTCCCCCACCACCCACACCGGGGTGGCGACCGGCGTGCCGTTCTTGCGGTAGCTGGTGACCAGCAGGTACTTGCCCGTTGCGAGCCGGTTCAGCGAGGCCTCGTCCATGGTCGCAGTCTACGCACTCGACGCGAAGGGCGCCGGTACGGACGTATGACCGTACCGGCGCCCGGATTCCGGGATGCCCGGATGCGCGGATGCGCGGAAGGGACCGTCAGTCCAGCCGGCCGTCGTAGTCGGGCAGCTTGAACGTGCGCTCGGCGTGTCCGCCGACGAGGTCCGAGTCGTTGTTGCCGACGTTCGCGATGATCGTGTAGCCCTGCGCCTCGATCTCCGCGCGCTTGCTCGTCTTGTAGGCGCTGACCTCGTCGAACAGGTCCGGCAGAGCACGCACGTACAGGCCGTCCACCGGGTAGCCCACGGTCTTGAGGTTCCACTTGGTCTCGGAGGCGATGATGCCCGGGCGCGCGGTGACGAAGAAGACGGAGACACCGCGGGACTTCGCGTACTTCGCCAGCTCCAGCGAGGGCTTGACCGCCGGCGTGGGCAGCTCGTACCACGGGTGGAAGTACGTCTCCAGCGTGGTGTTGTCGATGTCGAAGACGATCGCGAGCTTCTGCCCGGTGGTGTTCGCGGTGCGCTGCTGGACGTACGGCAGCGCCTGGTCGGTCACCGCCTTCACATCCGTCTGCCAGGTGGCGTAGTCGACTTCGGCGGCCTGGGCGGCGGCCGCACTCACGGTGGTCGCGGCCGGAGCCGCGGAGGCGGTCTGGGCGGCCGTGACCGTTCCGCCGATGCCGAGCGCCACCACCGCCGAGACCGCACCGATCCGGCGCCCCACACCACGTCCTGTCATGCCCGTCCCTTCTCTCGTGTGAAAGCGGCGACGGTGCCTCGACCGTGCCGCGCCGGACATGTTCATGCCCAAGAGTGAACGACAGGCCACGGAAGAGCTACTGGTTGGTAGACAGTTAATTCCCGGTGTCGGGCGGGTTCTTCGGCGCTCAGGCGTCGAGGACGGCGAGGAACCGCCGCGCGAGTCACCGACGGCATGACTTCCGCGGCTCGCCGATGAACACGAAGGCACGGGCGCACGTATGGAGGGAGGGCGTTCGACGACCGGAGCGCCCCGCGGTGGTGACGCCGTGATGTTCGGGGTTCGGGAGCCATGAATGAGGCATGCACGACGACGGATCGTCCGGCGGGGGACGCAGCTCGCGGCCGTCGGCGGACTGCTCCTTGGTGGTCTGATGGTCACCCAGGCCCTGGCGAGCGAGCCGTCCACCGCGCAGATGTCTGGCGGCACGACCGCCCAGACCGCCTCCCGGACGGGTTCCACCCTCGTGTCGCGGATCGGCACCTCTCGGACGGCGGGCAGCTGGGTCGCGTCCGACGGAAAGCCCGTCGTCGCCGTGACCGACAAGGCAGCCGCCGCCGAGGTGACTGCGGCCGGAGCCCGCGCCAAGATGGTGCGCCACAGCATGGACCAGCTCAAGTCGGCCACGAAGGCCCTGAGTTCGGCGCCCAAGGTGGCGGGCACGGCCTGGTCCGTGGACTACAGGACCAACCAGGTGGTGGTGCAGGCCGACAGCACCGTCTCCGCCTCCGACTGGTCCAAAATGACGAAACTCGCGGACGGCATCGGGGACGTCGTGCACATGGAGCGCACCCAGGGGAAGTTCACGACCAGGGTCAACGGCGCCCAGCCCATCTTCTCGACCGGCGGCCGCTGTTCGGCGGGCTTCAACGTGACCAACGGCCAGAGCGAGTTCATCCTCACGGCCGGACACTGCGGGCCCGGCGGCTCGCTCTGGTTCTCCGACAACACGGGCCGGACGCAGGTGGGCCGGACGGTCACGTCGGAGTTCCCCGGCGAGGGCGACTTCTCCCTCATCCGCTACGAGAACGGGCAGCAGACCCCCGGTGAGAACGTCGTGGCCATCGGGGGCGGACGCGGTGTGCGCATCACGGCGGCCGGGGACCCGGTCGTCGGGGAGAAGGTGTTTCGCAGCGGCAGCACCAGCGGTCTGCGTGACGGCGAGGTCACCGCGCTCAACGCGACGGTGAACTACCCGGAGGGCTCGGTCACCGGCCTTATCCAGACCACGGTGTGCGCCGAACCCGGCGACAGCGGCGGCCCGTTGTTCTCCGAGGGCATCGCGCTCGGCGTGACATCGGGCGGCAGCGGGGACTGCCAGTCGGGCGGTACGACGTTCTTCCAGCCGGTGACGAAGGCGATGGCCACGCTCGGCGTGCAGTTGACGGGGCAGCCGCAGGCGTCGGCCGGTGCGACCGCCCAGACCTCCGGCGCCTCCGCCCCGGCCGCCCCGGCCTCCCAAGGCGCGGCCATCGCGCCGGGGTCGGCGGATCCGGGGGCCGCGGCTCCGGGCGCGGTCCAGCAGGTGGGCAGCGCCGACACCGCCGAGAGCTTCCTGTCGCGGCTCACCGACCCGCGGAACATCGGGCCGGGCATGCTGGTCATCGCGGGCAGTCTCGTCGCCCTCGCGGCCACCCGCTACATCCGCACGGAACAGGAACGCAACGCCTACCGCCGCGCCTACTCCGGCACCTGGGGCTGATCCCGCCCTTTCGGAGCACCCGACGACGCGCCCCCTGCTCAGGACCGGCCCCGCTGCTGAAGAAGGGAAGGGGCACGGCCGGCAGGAGGAACGTGATGAGCGCACGCGTACGGCCGTTGATCCTGGTGCGCGGCTTCGGCGGGCCGGACGTGACCGGGGTGCGGCGCGGCGCGTACCAGGGCTTCAACGACGGCACGGTGTACCCGACACGGCGGGCGACAACCACATCCACGAGAGCTTCGTGCTGCGTGCGATGAAGTCGCCGCGCCGGCGGGCCGAGGTGTGAGGAGCGAGGCCCGGTGATCCGGCCGAGGGTGGGAGAGTACGGGGCGCGTCGGTCGAGCGGACGGTCACGCAGCCTGTATCGGGCGCGGGGAGGCCGCCGCCCATTCCATGACGAGCCGCTGGTACTCCCGCCGCTCGTCCATGCTGAGCGTCCCGCCGCTCCGGAACCACAGGGCCCGGATCTCCTCGTTGACCTCGTCGGCGGAGCGTTCCGCGGCGGGTTCAGGAGTGGTGGACATGGTGTGAAGCATACGGGCCCTGACGTGAAGGCGAGGTCAGTAATCGGGCACCTCCCGGCATTCCGGACCGTGAAGCTGATCACTCCTGGTCAGCCGGGCGGTTCACGCCTCCACGGCCCCCAGCACCAGCACCTGGATGGCGAGTACCGCCGCTCCGCGCGCCCAGTCGTGGAAGTCGGAGACCTTGGTCTCCAGGTCGACCGGGGCGGCCAGTGGATGGCGGTGGGTGCGCAGCGTCTCCCGTACCGTCTTTCCGGCGGCGTCGATCAGGCCGACCCCCTCTCCGGCGAGCAGGATCTTCTGGGGCATCGCGAAGTTGGCGATCTGGGCGATCAGTGTGCCCAGGGCGTGTGCCGCCTCGTCGATGACACGGGAGCACATGGGCTCGCCCGCCGCGGCGAGGCCGAGGATCTCCTCGTAGGTCATGTCGCGGCCGGTGGCCGCCTGGATCTGGTACCGGATGCTGGGAATGGTCAGCAGCGAGACGGCGCTGCCGCGTTCGCCGTCGGGGGTGAGCGGGCCGTTGGGGTTCAGGATCCAGTGCCGCCCGAAACCTCGGTCCTCCCCGGCGTACGGCACCCGCCTGCCGCCCAGGACGAGCCCGTAGCCGATGCCCGCGCCGATGGTGAGGACGACGAAGCGGTCCAGACCGCGGCCGGCTCCGAACCAGGTCTCGGCCTCGACGAGGGCGGCGACGTCGTTCTCCACGACCACCGGCAATCCGGTGCGCTCCTCCACGAGTTCGGCCAGCGGGACGTCGCGCCACCGGAGGTAGGGCGACTCCCCGACCACGGCCCGGTTCTGGACGAAGCCGCCCACGCCGATGCCGATGCCCGCGAGAGCGGGGAACCGCGCGGCGAGCTCGCGGGTCATCTCGGCCAGGAGACCGGCGACTTCGCCGGGGTCGTGGCCGGTCAGAGGCCGGTCGAGCCGGGCGACGATGTCGCTTCTGAGCGTGGTGACGACGCCGTAGACCATGTCTGCGGTGATCTTGAAGCCGATGAAGGCACGGGACTCGGCGACGACGTCGAGCGGCTGCGAGGGGCGGCCCTGACGTGTCTCCCCCGGCGCGCCAGCATCGGGGACCTCCAAGAGCAGGCCGGATTCGATCAGCGGCTTGGTCAGCCGGGTGAGGCTGCCCTGGGAGAGGTGCAGCCGTCGCGCGAGTTCGGTGCGCGACAGGGGGCCGTGCACGAGCACCTCGATCGCCACCGAGCGTTCGCCGGGGCTCAGCGGCAGCCAGCTGGGGGCAACTGTGGTCATGGGGGTCAGGCTCTCACAAGTTTTTTCTTTCACCGTGGAACTAAGGGGGTGACCCCACGAAGATAAGCGAAAAGCCAACGAGGAGGGCAACCCGGACAATCCTACAAGGAGGTCCGCCTGTCGAGAAGATGTCCGCACCACTCTTGACGTCAGGATTCTTTCACGTCAAAAGTAAGTGCACGCTCCTCGACCTGTGAAGGACACGCATTTCATGACGTTTTCGCTCGGCATCGTCGGCGCCGGTCAGTTCTCGGGCCAGTTCGCCACCCTGTTCCAGGCCCACCCCGGCGTCGGCGACGTCTACGTCACCGACCTGCTGCCCGAACGGGCGGAGCAGCTCGCCGCTGCCCAGGGTCTCGCGGGCACCTTCCCGTCGTACGAGGCCATGCTGGAGTCCGCGGCCGTCGACGCCGTCGCGATCTTCACCCAGCGCTGGACCCACGGCCCCCTCGTGGTCCAGGCGCTCAACGCCGGCAAGCACGTGTACTCCGCCGTCCCCATGGCGATCAGCACCGAGGAGATCGCGGCGATCATCGATGCGGTCAAGGCCACCGGACTGACGTACATGATGGGCGAGACGAGCCAGTACAACCCGGCGACCGTGCACGCCCGCAACCAGATCGCCGAGGGCGCCTTCGGACGGCTCTTCTACGCCGAGGGCGACTACGTCCACGACATGGACCTCGGGTTCTATGAGGCGTACCAGTACAGCGGCGGCGAGAACTGGAAGGCGACCGCCAGCTATCCCCCGCTGCTCTACCCGACCCACTCGGTCGGCGGTGTGCTCGGCGCCTGGCAGACGCACGCGGTGAGCGTGTCCGCGATCGGCGTGCGCGACGACCGCGGGGACGGGGTCTTCGACAAGGAGATCAGCCAGTTCGGCAACGACTTCTCCAACGCCAGCGCGCTGTTCGAGGTGGCGGGCGGCGGCTCCTTCCGTACGAACGAGTTCCGGCGGGTCGGCTACCCCTCGCACATAAGGGAGTCGCGTTTCCGGTTCTTCGGCACCGAGGCGAGCATGGAGCAGCTCGCCACCGTGGCTCTGTGGCAGGACAAGAAGGGGGTCAAGGACATCAGCGAGCTGCTGGAGCCCAAGCCCACGATGTCCCCTGACGACCCGTCGCTCCAGCACATCGCGCCGGAGCTGCGGGCCGCCTTCACCTCCGGTTCGGCTCCGGTGCACGACCGGTCGCGGCTACCGCGGGAGTTCGACAACCTGCACAACGGGCACGAGGGGAGCCACCACTTCCTGGTGGACGACTTCGTGACCGCTGTGGGCACCCGTACCCTGCCGTCCGTGAACGCGTGGGTCGCGGCCCGCTACACGCTACCGGGGATCGTCGCGCACGAGTCGGCGCTCAGGGGCGGGGTCCGGCTGGAGATCCCGGACTTCGGAGACGCACCCGCGTAACTCGCCTGTGCGGTCCGGCCGTTCACGAGGACGGCCGGACCGCACACACGTCAGGTGCCGGGCTTGCGGCCGTAGACGAACACGTCGTCGCCGGTCTTCAGCAGCGACCAGTACTTCTTGGCGTCGGTCTTGGTCATGTTGACGCAGCCGTGCGAGCCCGGCGGATTCCACATGCTGAGGCCGACCGAGTGGAAGGCCTGGCCGCCGTCGAAGAACTGGCTGTAGGGCATGGGCACGTGGTACACGCTCGACACATGGTCGATGTCCCGCCAGTAGATCTTCTTCAGGCCGGTGCGGGTCTCGTAGCCGTTGCGGCCGGTCCGGACCGGGACGGGGCCGTAGACGAGACGGTCGCCGTCCTGGATCCAGCTGAGCTGGAGCGTGAGGTTGACGCAGGCGATGCGGCCCTTGTTGACGGGGCACTTCCCGTCCTTGTTGGGCTTGTTCCCGACGGCCTTCTGCTTGTTCATGAGGTCCATGACGCCCCAGGTCACCGGGCCCGCGTAGCCCACGGCGGGGGTGATGCCGTGCTTGTTCTGGAAGGCCTGGATCGCCTTGCAGTCGGCGCTGGACTGCCTGCCGTCGACCGGCCGGCCGAGGAACTTCTCGACCTGCTTCTGATACGGGCCGGTCTGCGTGGTGCAGCTCGCGGCACCGGCGGGCGCGGTGCCGAGCGCGAGCGTGAGCGGTGTCACCAGCGCGGTGATCCCGAGTGCGACGGCTCCCCGTCTGCGTATGTCCCCCATGGCGGACCCTTCGTCTTCTGTACGGACTTGCGCTCGGCGCGCGTCCCGTACGCGGCGCGTTTCCTGCCAGGTAGACAAGCCGCGGGGCATGGGGGTTGCAGGGACGGATCACACTGCGACGAAACCGTGACAGTCCGCATCGCGCGGTCGGCCGGCCGGGAGCTCGCGGAGAAGGTCCTGCGCGGCATCACCGGCTGAGGGCGGGCGCAGTCGACCGGCGCAGTCGGCTCACCCGTCACAGCTCGGTGGCCGGTATGCGCACCACCATCCGGGCGCCGGGGTCGTTGTCCTCGATGTGGATGTGCCCGTGGTGCGCGAGGACCAGGTCGTGGACGATCGCCAGCCCCAGACCGCTTCCGCCGGTGTCCCGGGCGCGGGCCCCGTCCAATCGGGTGAAACGGTCGAAGACGCGGTTCCGGTCGGCCACCGGGATGCCGGGACCGTCGTCGGCGACGACCAGGCACGCGATGCCGTCGCGGACGCCCAGACGCACCACGATCCGGTCGTCCGCGTACCGGATGGCGTTGTCCAGCAGATTGCGCACGACCCTGGCCAGGGCATCACCGTCGCCGTACACACGGGCCGCGCACACGGCGTGCTGGTCGATGACGAGAGAGGTGCGGCGGCGGGCGTGGCGGACTTCCTGGAAGACGACCTCGTCCAGGTCCACGGGACGTTTGCGCAGCCGGGGCAGGGCGTCGAGGCGGGCCATCCGTACGAGGTCGTCGACGAGCCCGGACAGCCGTTCGCTCTCCTCGATCAGGGCGGGGCCGCGGGAGGGCCAGTCCGCGGAGCCGGGGTGCCGGACCGCCACCTCCAGCTGGGTGTGCAGGCTGCTGAGGGGGCTGCGCAGCTCGTGTGCCGCGTCCGCGACGAACTGCCGCTGTCGCTGCTGGGAGACGTCCAGCCGGGCGAGCAGGTCGTTGAGGGTCCGCGCCAGCCGGCCCAGGGCGTCGTCGGCCGGCGGCACGTCCAGGCGGCGGCCCAGGTCGCAGGCGGTGATCTCGGCGGTCTGGGCGCTCAGGGCCTCCACGGGCCGAAGCGCGCGTCCGGTCAGCAGCCAGACCACGCCGGTGAGCAGGGCGACGGCCGGCGGCACGGCGATGGCCAGGCCCAGGGTGAGCTTGGCCAGGTTGTCACTCACGGCCTTGGTGGGCACGGCGACATACACGGTCACCGGGTCGCTCCTGCCACCGGCGGAGATGGCCAGCGCGCGCCAGGTGCCGTCCCCGCTCAGGGGCAGGCCGCGCACGCTGTGGGCCTGCGGCGTCGCGCCCGAGGGGGTCGGGGGGAAGGTGAAAAGCGCGGGTTTCCCCGCCAGATTCGCCGAACTGCACCGCACCGAGCCACCCGCGCCGACGACCTGCACGGCGGTGTCGCCGCCGGAGACCGGAAGGACGCGGGCGAGAGTGCCGTTGTCGACGCTCGCCGCGATGACCTGGGCCCGCTGGAGCGCGGTCTGGTCCAGCCCGGTGATCAGGCTCATGCGCAGCCAGACGACCAGCAGGCAGGACGCGCCGACCAGTGCCACCGCGATGATCAGGGCCGCCGCGGCCGTCAGCCTGAGCCGCAGAGAGCGGCGGGCCCAGCACGCGGGGGCGGGGATACGCACCGGTTCACCTCCCGGTACCGCGCAGTCTGTAGCCGGCGCCCCGGACGGTCTCGATCGTCCGGCGGCCGAACGGGGCGTCGATCTTGCGCCGCAGATAGCCGATATAGACCTCGACGATGTTGGTGTCGCCGTCGAAGTTCTCGTCCCAGACGTGTTCGAGGATGTCCGTCTTGCTGACCACCTCGTCGGGATGCCGGAGCAGGAACTCCAGGAGGGTGAATTCGCGAGCCGTCAGGGTGATCTCCCGGCCCCCGCGGTGACAGCGGCGGCGCGCCGGATCCAGGTCGAGGTCGCCGGCCTCCAGCACGGCGGGCCGGGCGGGCGCCCCGCGCCGCAGCAGCGCCCGCAGATGGGCGACCAGCACCACGTACGAGAACGGCTTGCTCAGGTAGTCGTCGGCGCCGAGGTCCAGGGCGTCCGCCTCGTCGTACTCGCCGTCCTTGGCGGTGAGGATGAGCACGGGCGTCCACACACTGGCCGCCCGCAGCCGCTTGAGGACCTCGTAACCGGACAAGCCGGGCAGCATGAGGTCCAGCACGATCACGTCGTACGGCTCGTTCACGGCCCGCCACAGCCCGTCGACGCCGTCGTACGCCACATCGGCGACAAAGCCCTCCTCGGCGAGCCCGTGGGCGACCGCCGCGGCGAGCCCGCGTTCGTCCTCGATCACCAGCACTCGCATGGCCCGACCTCTCTTCTCACCCTATGAAGACATGGTCAGGGCCGCGCGCCCAGCACGCCTGGTGACGGCGTCACTCCGGGTGGTGACCGAATGCCCCGTCTTTCTCAGCCTCCTCTCAGGGGGTCTGCCGCACGCTGATGGCAACGGGATGAACGAGCGCTTCCGCGCCCGTCAGACGAAGGAGAGACACGATGACGATCGTCCGACGCAGGATCGCACTGATCGCCGGCACGATGGTGCTGGCCGGCGCGGCGAGCAGCGGTGTCGCCATGGCGAGCACTCCGGCGAGCACCCCCACGGCGGCGCACACCTCCATCCAGAACAACGGGGGGTTCTGCAACTTCCGTGGTGGTTGGGGCGGCAACTGGGGCGGCAACTGGTGGAACAACAACTGCGGCTTCGGCGGCTTCCGTGACCGCGGCAACTTCGTTTTCGTCAACTTCAACCGCGGCTTCGGCGGCTACGGCGGCTACGGCGGCTTCGGCGGCTACGGCGGCTATGGCGGCTTCGGCGGCTACGGCGGCTACGGCGGCTACGGCGGCTTCGGCGGCTACGGCGGCTACGGCGGCTACGGCTGGCGGTGACCGCACCTGACCCACCCACCGTGTGCCGGTCCGGGCCCCATGGGGCTCGGACCGGCACCCATGTCGGCGGTGTGCCTCAGGCGGCCCGGCGCGCCCGGCCGCGGTGGGCGCGCACGATGTCCGCGTACCGGTGTCCGCTGTCCTTGATCGTGCGGACCTGGGTCCGGTAGTCGACGTGGACGAGGCCGAAGCGCTTGTCGTAGCCGTACGCCCACTCGAAGTTGTCGAGCAGCGACCAGGCGAAGTAGCCGGCCAGCGGGGCGCCCTTGCGGGCCGCGGAGGCGCAGGCCGCCAGATGCCGGACCAGGTAGTCCTGGCGTTCGGGGTCCTCGACGGTGCCGTCGGATCGTACGACGTCGGGGAAGGCGGAGCCGTTCTCGGTGACGTAGAGCTTGCGGGCCCCGTAGTCGTGGGTGAGGCGCAGCAGCAGCGACTCGATGCCGCTCGCGTCGATCTCCCAGTCCATGCCGGTGCGCGGGACGCCGAGGCGGCGGACGGAGCGGGTACGGGGGGCCGGGCCGGCCGGCTCGTCGGCGACGGTGGCCGGGAAGTAATAGTTGAGGCCCAGCCAGTCCAGCGGTGCGGCGATCGTCGTCGCGTCGCCGGGCCGCTCGGGGAGGTCGACGCCGTACACCTCGCGCATGTCCGCCGGGAAACCGCGGCCGTGGACCGGGTCGAGCCACCAGCGGTTGACGTGGCCGTCCATGCGGCGGGCCGCCGCGGTGTCCTCGGGGCGGTCGGTGGCCGCGTGCACGGTGGAGAGGTTGTTGACGATGCCGACCTCGGCGCCCGGGGCGGCCGCACGGATCGCCTGAGCGGCGAGGCCGTGGCCGAGGAGTAGATGGTAGGAGGCGCGGACCGCGGCGGTCAGGTCGGTGAGGCCGGGGGCCATCCTGCCTTCGAGATGGCCGATCCAGGCCGAGCACAAGGGTTCGTTGAGGGTGGCCCAGTGGGTGACGCGGTCACCGAGGCGTTCGGCGACGACCGAGGCGTACGCGGCGAAGTGCTCGGCGGTGGCCCGTTCGGGCCAGCCGCCGCGGTCCTGGAGCGCCTGCGGCAGGTCCCAGTGGTAGAGGGTGACCGACGGGGTGATGCCCGCTTCCAGCAGGCCGTCGATCAACGCGTCGTAGAAGGCCAGGCCCTTGGGGTTCACCTGGCCGTCGCCGCCCGGGATCACCCTTGGCCAGGCGATGGAGAGCCGGTAGGCGTTGGTGCCGAGCCGCCGCATCAGTCCGATGTCCTCGCGCCAGCGGTGGTAGTGGTCGCAGGCGACGTCGCCGTTGTCGCCGCCCGCGGTCTTTCCGGGGGTGTGCGAGAAGGTGTCCCAGATCGACGGCGCACGGCCGTCCTCGGTGACGGCTCCCTCGATCTGGTACGCCGATGTGGCCGTGCCCCACAGGAAGTCGTGCGGGAGTGCGGCCAGGTCGATGCGTTCGGACACGGAAGTCCTCTCAGGGATGGGGGCGTTGGTCACTTCACGGCTCCGGCGGTGAGCCCGGTGACGAGGTAGCGCTGCAGCAGCAGGAAGCCCGCGACCACGGGGACGCTCACGACGAGCGAGGCGGCCATGATCTGGTTCCAGTACACCTCGTTCTGGGTGGAGTAGCCCTGCAGGCCGATGGCGAGCGTGCGGGTGGTGTCGTTGGTCATCACGGAGGCGAAGAGCACCTCGCCCCACGCGGTCATGAAGGCGTAGACGGCGACGGCGACGATGCCGGGGATCGCGGCCGGGACGACGACACGCAGCAGCGCGCCGAGCGGGCCGCAACCGTCCACCAGCGCCGCCTCGTCCAGATCGCGCGGCACCGAGTCGAAGTACCCGATCAGCATCCAGATCGAGAACGGCAACGAGAACGTCAGATACGTGAGGATCAGTCCGCCGCGCGAGCCGAACAGGGCGATGCCGGTGGCGTTGCCGATGTTGACGTAGAGGAGGAACAGCGGCAGCAGGAAGAGGATGCCGGGGAACATCTGCGTGGACAGGACGGTGACCGTGAACACGCGCTTGCCGGGGAAGTCGTAGCGGCTGACCGCGTATCCGGCGAAGACGGCGATCACCACCGAGCAGACGGTCGCCGCTCCCGCCACGATCAGGGAGTTCATGAAGTACTTCGCCAGCGGCACCGTCGACCAGATGTCGATGTAGGGCCGGATCGTCAGTCCGCTCGGCCACCAGCGGAACTTCCCCGAGACGTCCTGAAGCGGCTTCAGGGAGCTGGAGACCATGACGTACACCGGCAGCAGGACGAATCCGGTGAGCAGGGTGAGGAAGACCCGGCGCGACCAGAGGAAGGAGCGCGGGGGCGCCATCGGGGATCTAGGCATCGGCCCTCCTCCGCCCGCGCGAGGTGAGGGCGAGATACGCGCCCGTCACGACCAGCAGGAAGAGCAGGAGCAGGACGGACATCGCGGAGCCGGTGCCGAAGTTCCAGGTGACGAACGACGCCTGGTAGATGTGGATCGAGATGAGGTCGGCGGCCTGCGGTGCGGCCCTGCCGAACAGGACGTACGGCGTGTTGAAGTCGTTGAACGTCCACAGGAACAGGACGAGGACCAGGACCTGGTTGACCGGGCGCAGTGACGGCAGGGTGATGCGCCGGATCTGCTGCCACAGGCCGGCCCCGTCCAGGGCCGCCGCCTCGTACAGGTCCTTCGGAATGTTCTGCAGTCCGGCCATGACGATCAGGAAGGCGAACGGCCAGCCTTTCCACACCGACACGGTCAGCAGGGCCACGAAGCTGTTGCCTCCGATGAGCCAGAAGGAGGGCTCGTCGGTGAGGTGCAGCTGGTCGTGGAGGACGTGGTTCACCAGGCCGTTGTCGTGCTGGAACATGAACGCCCAGGTGACGACGGCCGCGTAGACGGGCAGCGCGTACGGGACCAGGAACAGGGCGCGCAGGAGGCCCCGGCCGCGGAAGGTGTCCTGCATGTACAGCGCGGCCGCGGTGCCGATCAGCCAGCACAGGGCCACCGACAGCAGGGTGAAGCCGCAGGTGACGAGGAACGAGTGGAGCAGCGCGTCACCGACGGGCGCGTTGAAGTCGACCGACATCCGGTAGTTGTCGATTCCGGACCAGGGCGCGGTGCCCCAGTCGCGGATGTAGAACTGGGTGAGCTCCTTGAAGCTCATCACGATGCCGATCGCCATCGGCACCAGGTGGACGAGGAGTTCGAGAAGCAGCGCGGGCAGGAGCAGCAGGTACGGCAGTCCGATGCGGCGGATCCGCCCGGTGCGGCGCGGGCCGCGCGCCGCACCGGGGGAACGTGTGGAGGCCGTCCGGCCCCTGGCCTCCACGGTGGCAGTGGTCGTCATCGCGCTCACTTCGCCGGCATCTGCTGCTGGGCCTTCTCGAGCTTGGCCTTCACCGACGCGGTGGTCACCGGGCGTCCCGCGGCAGCGTCGGCGAACAGCTCCTTGACGGCCGTACCGACCGTCGTCTCGAACTGGGACTCGTCGGCCACCTGCGGCAGCGCCGCGGCACTCTTCGCGAGGGTGTCCTTCAGGACGGTCGTGGCCGGGGAGTTGAACGCGGCGTCCGACTGGGCGGACCTGACCGGCGGTATGGAACCGTACGCCGTGTTGAGGAGCTTCTGCTCGTCGTCGCTCGTCATGAACTTCACGAACTTGGTGGCACCGTCGCGGTTCCTGGTGTTCTTGAAGACGGCCAGGTTGATGCCCGCGACCATCGAGTTGACGTTCGTGCCGGTGCCCGGAGTACCGGACGGCACGGGCACCGGGGCGACGCCCCAGTCGTCGTCCTTCATGCCGAGGTTCTTGAGGGTGGCTGACGCGGTCTGCCACAGGACCATCGCTGTTTTGCCCTTGGCGAAGTCACTCAGGGACTGGTTCTGGGCGTACTCGGCGTTGCCGGGCGCGATGATCTTGTCGGTGGCCATGAGGTCGACGTACTGCTTGATCGCGGCGACCGCCTTCTCGGAGGTGAAGTCGGGCTTTCCGTCGCTGGTGAAGAAGTCCGCGCCGTGCTGCTTGCCGAAGACGAAGGCGTGGTGGATGTTCTCGGAGAGGTTCGAACCCTCGGCGCCGAGGCCCCACTTGCCGCCCGTGGAGATCTTCTTTCCGTCGGCGATCAGCTCGTCCCAGGTGGCCGGCGGCTTGGAGAGGCCCGCGTCGGCGAACATCTTCTTGTTGTAGTAGAGCGCGTAGGCCATCGAGTACAGCGGCACGGCGGCCGGGTCCTTGCCCTGCGCACCCGTCGAGCCGAGCGCCGAGTCCACGAAGCGGTCCTTGCCGCCGATCTTGCCGAAGTTCTCGGCGTCCCATGGCAGCAGCGCCCCGGTGGCCTGAAGCGAGGCGCTCCAGGTGTTGCCGATGTTGAGGACGTCGGGACCCTGGCCGGAGGTGGTCGCGGTGAGGATCCGGTTGAGCAGGTCCGACCAGGGCACGACCTCCAGCTTCACCTTGATGCCGGTCTGCTTCTCGAACTTGTCGAGTTCGGGCTGGAGGACCTTCTTGTCGACCTCGATGCTGGCGCCCTGGTTGGAGGCCCAGTACGTAAGCGTCTTGGGCGAGTCGTTCGACCCGCCACCCGTCGACGAACCGCCACCGCAGGCCGAGGCGGCAAGGGCGAGAGACATGGTGACGGCGCCTACGGCGGCGGCTCGGATGCTGCGCATGACTCCTGGTGTCCCTTTCCGGGAGGGAAGAACCCCGAGGAAGGCCTCGGGAGCGACACGCGTTCGACTCCCGAAGCCCCTCACGGCTTAATTTAGGACGTGAGTTAAACCTCAAGCGATAGGGCCGTCAAGAGTTTTGACACGCCGACGGAACTCCGGCGGGCACCCCGCCCGGCCGCACACCCGTCGGCCCCGGCTCGCGCCGGGGCCGACGTCCCTCAGCGCTCCAGGAAGTCGAAGAGTTCCTCCCACCGGCGGGTGATCACGTCCGGGGCGAAACGCCGCACGTTCTGCCGCGCCCGCTCCCCCATCGTGTCGCGCAGGTTCTCGTCGGCCATCAACCGTACGAGGTGGCGGGCGAGTTCGGAGGTGTTACCGTGCCGCGCCAGCAGTCCGTCCTCGCCGTCCGTGACGATCTCGCGCACGCCGGGGGAACAGTCGAACGCGGCACACGGCACTCCGCAGGCCATCGCCTCCAGGAGGACCAGTGGAAAACCCTCGCCGCGGGAGGACTGGACGAACACGGACGACCGCCTGAGCGCGCCGGTCACGTCGTCCGTCTGCCCCGCCCACTCCACCGAGTCGTCCAGACCGAGTTCCGTGCACTGCTGCCGGAGCACGGCCTCGTGGTCTCCGGCGCCGTAGACGCGCAGGATCCAGCCGGGTTGCAGCGGTGCGGCCTCGGCCCAGACGTCCAGCAGCAGGTCGACGCCCTTCGCGTGGCTCAGCCGCCCGATGCTGGCCACCACCTTCTCCGTGCGCGGTGACGGGGAGCCGGGTGTCACCGGCAGTGGATTCGGCATGAAGCCCACGTTGTTGAGGCCCGCCCCCACCCAGAGGTCGGCGTCCTCCTGGGTCAGCACCAGCAGCCGGTCCACATCCTTGTAGTACGTCCGCACACGCTCGAAGCGTGAGGACCGGCGCGACGCATCGAACGACTCATGGCTCATGCCGATCACCGGATGCCCCGCGGTGTCCGCGAGCGCCACCCACTCCATCGCCCACACCTGGGTCACGATGATCACGGCACCGGACCGCGCGGCGCGGAACACACGCGACAGGCGCTCCGCGGCGGCGCGCCTGTCCGCCTCCTGCCGCCGCAGGGCCGGGTCCCACCGGTCGACCAGAGCGTGCCGCGGGTGACGGCCCGGGGGCCGCCGGTCGTACAGGGTCAGCGTCTCGAACGGCGGATTCGGGCCGAGGTCCATCGCCACCTCGGGCGGGGAGACGCCGATGATCCGGACCCGGTGACCGCGCTCGGCCAGCAGCCGGGCCATCTGGGTCTGCCAGCGGCCCACGCCGCCGAGTTCGTTGACCTCGTTGGCGACGAAGAAGATCTCACGCTGGGTCATCGGGTCTCTCCCGCGGGTCCGAAGAAACGGTCCACGATGCGAGCAGCCGCGTCCCCGCGGTCGTACTCGCCGTACTTGTCCACGAACTCCTTCAGCCGCGCCTCGTACTGGGCGCCGACGGTGCGCAGGTCGGACAGCGCGGCGAAGAGTTCGTCCTCGGTGCGTGCGACCGGGCCCGGAGCCTCTTCGAAGAGGTCGAAGTAGGTGCCGCGCATGTCCTGGGAGTACTCCTCCCAGTCGTAGGCGTAGAACACGAGTGGCCGGCGCAGCAGCGCATAGTCGAACATCACCGACGAGTAGTCGGTGATCAGGGCGTCGGCGAGCAGCAGGAGCGGCGTGATGTCCGGTTCACCGGTCACATCGATCACGCGGCCCGCCACCGACGGCGGCAGGGTGACCCGGTTCAGGTAATGCGAACGGACCAGGAGGGTGTACCGGTCCCCGAAGCGGTCGGCGAAGCGTTCCACGTCGAAGGGAAGCTCGAAGTCCCGTACGCGGCCGTCCGGACGGGCGCGGAACGTGGGCGCGTACAGCAGCACGCGGCGGTCCGGGAGGACGCCGAGGCGTTCGGCCAGCCGCCGTACGGCCGGGTCGGGTGCCCTCGGGTCACGGGCCGCGCGTACGAGGGCGTCGTTGCGCGCGTAGCCGGTGCGCAGCAGCTTCTCCTCGGGGACGCGGTAGGCCCGGGCGAGGGTGCGGACGTCGTGTTCGCTGCGGACCACGAAGTGGTCGAAGCGGTCCAACGCCTCCTGGTAGGAGCGCTGTTCCTGCTCGGACATCACGCGGTAGCCGGGCTCGTCGAAGCCCATCCTCTTGAGTGCCGAGCCGTGCCACGTCTGGATGTAGGTGGTCTCCGGGCGCTTGGCCAGCTTGAGGGGGAAGCCCTGGTTGTCGATCCAGAACTCCGCCTGGGCCAGCGCCCTGAGGTAGCGCCATGACCACCGGCGGACCAGTTCGACGTCCTTCGGGAAGCCCTCGGGCCTCTCGCCCGCGTAGGACCAGATCGCGGTGACGGGCACCTGGCGGCGCCGGAGTTCCTCGTAGATCGCCCGTGGGCTGTCGCTGTACTGCTTGCCGAGATGACTCTCGAAGACGACAGTGCCCTTGCGGACCGGGAGCAGCCGCACCATGCGGTGGTAGCCCTGCACCTTGCGCGGTCCGGAGGCCAGGTCCCTCCTGACGGCCCGGAGCGTGCGGTAGGCGCCCTTGACGGTCCGGGCGGCGGAGCAGTGCAGATTGCGGTCCACGACGGCGCGCCCGCGCAGCGCCGCCGTGCCGTGCTGGGTCAGCCGGAAGGCCAGATGGCCCTTGGCGGACACCTGCGGTTCGAGCCGGTCGGCGACGAGCCGGCTGAGCCGGGGGCGTACGGGCACGGACGCGGCACTCTCCAGGTCGACGTTGCCGGCCGTGATCCGGGACGTGGTCCGCTTCCCGTCCGCCGTCAGGTGCAACCGGACGTCCCACACCTCGTCGACGACACCCACCGGCCGGAAGCGACGGGCCAGCGGGATCGCCGCCTGCCAGGCGATGGTGTCGCCCTGGTGACGAACCGTCCGCACGGGGAACCGGAAGGTCTGCAGGCTGCGGCGGCGAGCCCGGAACTCCAGCTCGGCGGTGAGGTCGGCGTCCGCGGACACGGTGTGCAGCGGGTTGACCACCGCGCCGTCGAGCAGCACCTCGTCACCGCGCACGGAGTACCCGGTGAGCAGGTTGCGCAGGAACATCCTCTCCAGCGGTCTGCCGTGGTAGCCGAGGCCGGTGACGTCCATGACGTCTCGTGCCTTCGGATCGTCGAGATGCCGGTCGCACCAGTAGATGCGGCCTTCCCGCTCGACGAGCGGTGCGGAGATCTTGTTCCGGTTGATCAGCGTGTCGACGGCCGGCATCAGGTTCTCCCAGTCCTCCCGCAGCAGCAGGTAGGCGCAGATGGCGTGTACCCGGTCCAGTCGGCCGTACGCCGCTTCGGAGAAGTCCTGGATGTAGCCGCGGGCCAGCTCCGCGAAGCGGTGCCGGTAGCCGTCGTCGAGGAACGGCAGGTCGCGCAGGTAGAGGACGAGGTCGTGCTTGAGGAACTTGATGTCCTTGTGCAGCTTCAGCTCGTCGAGGCCGCGCCTGCCGAGGACGGAGTCGATACGGCGGTGGATCTCCAGCCGGTCGGTGAAGTTGTTGATCTCATGGCGCCGGTTGCTGATCGACTTGGCCGCGGTCTTGTGGGCCACGTTCCAGTAGTAGACCGTGTTGGGGATCAGGGTGATCCGCCCTGCCGCGAGGTAGGCCTGCGCCGAGAACAGCAGGTCCTCGTAGTGGATGCCGCGCGGGAAGGCGAGCCCGTTCTCGACGAGGAAGTCGCGCCGGTAGCACTTGTTCGTCGACAGGGTGTCGAAGACGAAGAGGTCCGGCAGTTCGGCGATGGACTCGACGGTGCGCGTGGACCGGTACAGCCAGGGGTACCAGGGGATCCTCTTGTCGTGCCTGCTGTCGGTGTGCACCCGGACGCAGAGTCCCGAGACCAGGTCGGCACCGGTGCGGTCGGCCGCTTCCAGCAGGTTGCGGCACGCGTTGGGCTCCAGCATGTCGTCGCTGTCGAGGAACATGACGTAGCGCCCGCGGGCCACGGCCATGCCCTGGTTGCGGGGCTCGCCGCAGCCGCCGCTGTTCTCCGACAGCCGGATCGCCCGTACGCGGCGGGGGTGGGCGGCGGCCAGTGACTGGGCGACCTCGAACGACGTGTCGGTCGAACAGTCGTCGGCGATGATCGCTTCCACGTTGCGCAACGTCTGGTCGAGCACGGAGCGTACGGCTGCCGTCAGGCGCCGGGCATCGTTGTAGACGATGACGACGACGCTGATGTCCGGCTCCGTCCCGCCTGGCTCGGGGGTATCCATGGACACGGCCACCTCTCGTCTCGGATTCGGACTCTCCGGACAGCGGTCTCGTCACCGCCGCGGCTCGGCGGCGCCCGCGAAGGCATCCCGCGGGCCGGGGTGCGCCCGGATTCAGCACTGGCACGGCGACCCCCGCATCGCGCGGGGTCGCGCTTGCGCGACTCGTGGCGGCGAGGGCTGTGCCCTCCGCCCTTCCACGCTACGTGAAGGGGCACGGCGGGGGCCGCGTCCGCGGCACGCCGTGCGTGTCGGCCGTACGCGTCGGCGACGCACGTCGGCCACCCATGCGGGCCGCGCGCGTCGGCCGCATGTCGGCCGCATGTCGGCCACCCGTGTCGGCCATACGCGTCGGCCGTGCACGTTGGCCACCCATGTCGGCCACGCACGTTGGCCACCCATGGCGGCCACCCATGGCGGCCACCCGTGTCGGCCATGCACGTCGGCCGCACGTCGGCCACGCACCTCGGCCACCCATGTCGGCCACGCACGTCGGCCATGGGACAGGCAGGGCGGCTGCCCGGCGCGGTCAATGGCCGCCCGGCGGCGGCCGTGGCGTCCGTACGTCGGTGCCGGGCGCGGAGACGACCGGTCGCCGGGCATCAGGAGGCCGGGTAGTCCGGGGTCCACTGCGTCTGCGCCACCGCCTCGCGCAGGTCCGCCTCGGTCGCCTTCGGAGCCACCCCGTCCTCGACGGCGGCGAGCGCCGCGGCCACCGCGATCTCCCGTGCCGCCTCGCGCATGCCGCCGAGCGGCGGCAGCAGCGGCGCCGGTCCCGGGACGCCGGCGGCCGCCCGCGTCGCATGCCGGGCGACGGCACGCGCGGCGGCCACCAGCATCCGGTCGGTGACCCTGGTCGCCCCGCCGGCCGCCACGGCAAGGCCCATGGCCGGGAAGATGTACACGTTGTTGGCCTGCGCCACGGGGACGTCCCGGCCGTCCACCTCCAGCGGCGGGAACGGGGAACCGGTGGCGATCAGCGCCCGCCCGTCCGTCCAGCGGGCGAGGTCCGCCGGTTCGGCCTCGGCGTGCGAGGTCGGGTTGGACAGCGGGAAGATGACCGGCCGCTCACAGGTCGAGGCCATCTGCCGCACGATCTCCTCGGTGAACGCGCCGTGCGCCGTCGACAGACCGATCAGCGCCGTCGGCTCGACATGGCGCACCACCTCGGCGAGCCCGGTGCCGTCCCAGCCGGACACCTCGCCGTCCGCACGCGCGTACAGCCGCTGCTCCTCCGTCAGATCGGTGCGCGAGGTCACAAGGAGCCCGTCGACGTCGACGAACCAGAACCGGTCGGCCGCCTCCGCCTCCGAGAGGCCCTCGTCCACGAGGGCGGTGCGGATCATGTCGGCCACGCCCACGGCGGCGGAGCCCGCCCCCAGCACCACCAGCCGCTGTTCGGTCAAGGGCGAGCCGGCCACCTGACACGCCGTGGAGAGCGCGCCCAGCACGACCGCCGCGGTGCCCTGGATGTCGTCGTTGAAGGTGAGCAGCCGGTCACGGTAGCGGGTGAGGATCGGGCGGGCGTGGACGGTGGCGAAATCCTCCCACTGCAGCAGCGTCCCCGGCAGCTCCGCCTCGACCGCCGAGACGAACGTCTCGATCATCTCGTCGTACTCGGCACCGGTGAGCCGGTGTTCGCGTCGGCCCAGATAGCGTGGATCGGACAGCAGTTGTTCGTTGTCGGTGCCGACGTCCAGCAGGATCGGCAGGGTGCGCGCCGGCGGGATACCGCCGATGGCGGTGTAGAGGCTGAGCTTGCCGATCGGGATGCCCATGCCGCCGACGCCCTGGTCGCCGAGGCCGAGGATGCGCTGGCCGTCGGTGACGACGATGACGTCGACGGAGCCCTTGTACGGGCGGTTGCGCAGGATCTCGCGGAACCGGTCGCGGTCCTCCCAGGCCAGGAAAAGACCGCGCGGCCGCCGGTAGATGTCGCTGAAGCGCCGGCACGCCTCCCCGACGGTGGGTGTGTAGACGATCGGCAGGAGCTCTTCCAGGTACTCGGTGACCAGACGGTAGAAGAGCACCTCGTTGGTGTCCTGCAGTTGGCGCAGATAGATGTGCCGGTTGAGCGGCTTGTCGTAGCCGAGGAATGCCTGGTGGGCGCGGGCCACCTGCTCGTGGAGGGTCTCGACGGCGGGCGGCAGCAGCCCGTCGAGACCGAGCGCCTCGCGTTCGGGCCGGGTGAACGCTGTGCCCTTGTTGAGCAGGGGGTCGGCGAGGAGCGCGGCGCCCTGAGTGGTGGTCTGTCCGGGAAGGTGGGTCATCGTACGGTCCAGTGAAGAGGGGTCGTGCATCCCCTTCCCTGTACGCCGCTCGTGTACCGTCCGCCCGGCCGAGAGGACGAATCCCTTCACCCGTTCGCCGGAAGGGCGTCACGCCCGCTTCGCGCCGAGCTTCCGATCGGGGCCGGATCGGGGTTACCACGGTGCGGCCGACCGCAGCCTCGTCCGCGGCGGCCGCGCTGTACCGCGGCCCGTCCTGGCGGGGATGCCGACCGGGGCGGCGGCCTCGATCCGCGGGAAGTTCGGCCGGTGCCCGGCGCAGTGCGGGTACCGGCTCGGCGGCGAGGTGCTGGTCCACGGCGTGCCACGGGTCGTTGACGCCTGGCGTGAACGCCGCCGGCGCGGCCTCCGATCCGGGCCGGCCTGCGGACCGGCTCGGGACACGGAACCTTCACAACTCCGCGAGCACGGCCGGGAATCGGGGGTGTCGCGGTACACGTTCAGGGGGCATGGCGATCATTCACAGGACCACCTTGACCCCCACCAAGCTGGAGCTCCTCACCCCCTGGCTCCCCACCCAGCCCTGGTATCTCGGCGCGGACCGCGAGCCGGTGTTGTCCAAGGCCGGCGGGTTCCGGCTGGACGACCCGCAGGGTGAGGTCGGGATCGAGTTCATGGTGGTCACCGACGAGTCCGGCGACCAGCCGGTCTCCTACCACGTACCGCTCAGTTACCGGGGCGCAGCCCTCGAAGGAGCCGAAGGGGCCCTCATCGGCACCTCCGAGCACGGCGTCCTGGGAAAGCGGTGGATCTACGACGGAACACAGGACCCTGTGTTGGTCGCCCAGTTGCTGGAACTCCTCCAGGGCCGCACCGAACCACAGGCCCAGAGTCTGACCGACACACCCGACCCGTCCGTCACGGTCCACGTGGGCGGCGCCGCTGTCACGACCGGGCTCGTCTCGACGACGGTGGCCAACGGCCCTGACGGCACCCGTCTCACCGTGGCTGCCGCCGCGTCCGCGCCCGACCGGCCGTCGGCCCTCCACGTGGCGCGTGTCCTCCTGCCCGCCGCCTCCCCCGCCGACGCCTCCCCCGCCAACACCTCGGGCCACGTCACCGCCGGCTGGCGCTCCCCGGACGGCGGCGAGCACCGCGCCGTGTTCGCCGCCCTTGGCACCACCGGTTCCTGATCGGGAAGCTCGGGTCATCGGGGGACGCCCCGTACCGGGGCATGGGGGCATCACCTGTGCGCCACCCCGTCGGGCAGGGTGAGCGACTTCTTACCGAGCTCCTGAATGAATCGGACAACGAGGCCGCGCACGACTCCCTCTTCGTGGTCGATGGTCCGGTGAGGCGATGCGGCCGAGCCGGACCGACGCGACGGTGAAGAATCCGCGGGAGACCTGGAAGGCGCAGCCATGCTCAGCCCCCATGCCCGATCGACTGCGGCGCCCGGCGCCGAGCCCACGACGGCCTTGGCGACCGCCACGGCCCGCCCTCACGACGGAGGAAGGCCTCCCCGTGAGCCACGGCTGCCACGGCCGAGCTACGAGCTTCCGGTGCTGCTGTCCATCACGGCGCTCGCGGCCGTCCTTTACACGTGGGGCATCGACCACAGCGTCTACCACACGTTCTACGGCTCCGCCGTGCGCAGCATGACCGACAACCCGGTCGCGTTCTTCTTCGGGTCGTTCGACCCGGGCAACTCCATCACCCTCGACAAGTTGCCCGGCTTCCTGTGGCCTCAGGCCCTGTCGGTCATGGTCTTCGGCTTTCACCCGTGGGCGTTGGTGCTGCCCCAGGCGATCGAGGGCGTGGCCTGCGTACTCCTCCTCCATCTGCTGGTCCGCCGCTGGGCCGGTGTCCCGGCGGGGCTGCTGGCGGCGGCCTTCCTCACGCTCACCCCGGTGACCGTGGGGCTGGGCCGGTCGATCGTGGAGGACGCGCCGTTCGTCCTGCTGCTTCTCCTGGCCGCCGAGGCCACTTGGCGGGCCGTCGAGCGGCCCCGGCTGCGTACGCTGCTGCCGGCCGCGGTCTGGGTCGGGGTGGCCTTCCAGTGCAAGATGCTGGAGGCCTGGGCGGTGCTGCCGGCGTTGGCCGTCGCCTATCTGGTCGCCGCGCCCACAAGCCTGCGCCGCAGGGCCGGCCATGTCGCCCTGGCCGGTGCGGTCACCCTGGCGGTGTCGGCGTCCTGGATGGTCGTCGCGACGGTCGTCCCCGCTCAGTCCCGCCCCTATCTCGACGGCACCACGGACAACTCGGCCTTCAGCCTGGTCGTCGGCTACAACTTCCTGACCCGGTTCAACGCGGTCGGCATCGACGCGGCCGCCACGGGCAGCGTCGTCACCGGCCAGGGCTCACGGGCTGCCGTACGTCCGGGCCCGGACATGGAACACAGCGTGTTCAAGATGTTCAGCCCGGGACTGGCCACACAGACGGGGTGGCTGTACCCGCTGGCCGGGTGCGCCCTCGTATGGGGTCTCACGGTCGCGTGGCGCCGCCGCGTCGCCCGTACCGACCGGGCACTCGCGGGGTATCTGATGTGGGGCGTGTGGCTGGCCACCTTCTTCGCCGCGTTCAGTTTCGGCAGCGTCACCGGTCACACGTACTACATGGGTGTCGTCGCCGTGGCCTTGTCGGCGCTGAGCGGTGCCGGGCTGGTCCGCGCCTGGCGGGCGTGCCGGGCCGGTGGCCGCGGTGCCTGGGTGCTGCCGGCGGTGACCGCCGCGAACGTCGTGTGGTGTGTGGTTCTGACGCTGTGGTACCCGCACTTCTTCGGCTGGCTCGCCCCCGCCGCCGTCGCCCTGTGTCTCCTCGCCCTGGCCGTCCTCGGCGTGGGCCACCGGCTCATGGCCAAGCGGCCACGGATCCTCGTGGCCGGCCTGGCGGCCGGTCTCGCCGCGCTCCTCCTGGTGCCGGCCGCATGGTCTGCCTCGGCGCTGTCCCCCCGTTACAACCAGCCCGGCGGCATGGGCCGGGTCGGTCCCGTCGTCCGCCCGCAAGGCAGCGGAGCGTCACTGCTCTCGCCGGCGGACCTGCGGCTCCTTGCCTACCTCACGGCACACCGGAACGGGGCGAAGTACCTTGTGGCCATGCCCCGATGGTCCGACGCCGCGCCCTACATCCTGGAGGCCGACGCGTCGGTGCTCCCCATGGGCGGCTACACCGGCAAGGTTCCCTACCCCACCCTCGACGGGTTCCGCCACCTGATCGACACGGGCGAACTGCGGTATGTGGCGCTCCGGCACGCCCACCCGGCCGGGCTGCCCCGAGCGGCCGCCCCTCCCGGCAACGAGGTCACGCGTTGGGTCACATCGCACTGCGCGAAAGTACCGGGGACGGCATACGGTTCCGATGCCCACCTGCCCCTGCTCTACCGGTGCGAGACAGGATCCGGCCGCTGAACCGCCCTACAGCGACTCGTGGCTCTCCTCGCGCTGCCGCACCGCCCGCCGGAATCCCGTGTTCACGGCGAGCAGACCGCCGTCGACGCGGAGTGTCGTGCCTGTGATCCACGCGGCGTCCCGGGAGGCGAGGAACGCGACGGCCGCCGCGATGTCCTCCGGCTCGCCGACCCGGCCGAGCGGGTACAGCCCGCTCGCCGCGGCGAGGTCCGCGTCGCGGCCCTCCCACGCGGTGGTGCGGACCGTGCCGGGCGCCACGAGGTTGACACGGACCCCGCGCGCCGCCGCGTGTCCGGCGAGGGTGCGACGGCCCGGGGGCGCCCGTCAGCTCACCGTCGTCTTCGGTGACGCGGGCGCGTCGGGGGCCTCGCGCGCAGGGGCGGTACGGGCACCGTACCGCCCCTTCCGTATCCCGACGCGGTGTCAGTGGCCGCTGATGGCGCGCGGTGTGTACGGCTCCTGAAGTGCCTCGATCTCCTTGTCGGTGAGTTCGATGCCGACCGCGGCGACCGCGTCGTCGATGTGGTGCGGCTTGGTGACGCCGACGATGGGCGCGGTCACGGTGGACTGGTGCAGCAGCCAGGCCAGGGCGACCCGGGCGCGCGGGACGCCCCGTTCGGCGGCGACCGCTGCCACCGCCTCGACAATCGCCCGGTCGCCCTCCTGGTAGAGCCGCCTGCCGAACTCGTCGGTGCGGCTGCGCTCGCTGGTGTCGTCCCAGTCACGGGTCAGACGCCCGCGCGCCAGCGGGCTCCAGGGCAGGACGCCCACGCCCTGGTCGGCGCACAGCGGCAGCATCTCGCGTTCCTCTTCCCGGTAGAGGAGGTTGTAGTGGTTCTGCATGGAGACGAACCGCGTCCAGCCGTTCAGCCGCGCCGTGTACTGAGCCTTGGAGAACTGCCAGGCGTACATCGAACTCGCCCCGATGTAGCGGGCCTTACCCGCCTTGACCACGTCGTGCAGGGCCTCCATCGTCTCCTCGATGGGGGTGACGGGGTCGAAGCGGTGGATCTGGTAGAGGTCGACGTAGTCGGTGCCGAGCCGGCGCAGACTGTGGTCGATCTCCGTCATGATCGCCTTGCGGGACAGGCCGCCGCCGTTGGGTCCGGGCCGCATACGGCCGTGCACCTTCGTCGCCAGCACGATCTCGTCGCGGCGGGCGTGTTCGGCGAGCACCCGGCCGACGATCTCCTCGCTCGTGCCGTCCGAGTAGACGTTCGCCGTGTCGAAGAAGTTGATGCCGGCGTCGAGCGCCCGGCGGATCAGGGGGCGGGAGGCCTCCTCGTCAAGGGTCCAGGTGTGCGTGCCGCGGTCGGGGATGCCGAAGCTCATACAGCCCAGGCAGATGCGGGACACGTCCAGTCCCGTCGAACCGAGCTTCACGTACTCCATGCGACTCCTGCCTTCACTCGGGGCGGGGCGGGGCACCGCGGACCGCCCGGCGACGACCGCTCATGGGCCGCGTGACGGCACCGTCGCCCCCGACGACGTGATCGTTGCCCAGCCTAGGCGCCGTGCGGCCCTGATGCCGAGCGCTCCCGGGGATCCGGTCAGCGGTACCCCGTCGCGTCCGCCGGCTTGCCCGCGTCCTGCACCTCGACGAGATACCGCCAGGCGTCCGGGCGGCTCCCGTCGCGGTCCGTGAAGCCGTACACCTGGGCGAGCTGCCCGCTGGAGAGGGACGCGCCGTTCCAGCGCGCCACGCCGGGGTCGGCGGCCAGGGCGGCGACGGCGCGGCCGACGTAGTACGGGCTCTCGGAGATACAGAAGTGCGGTACGCGCTCCAGGGCGTCGCGCCAGTTCTCCTCCGTCACCCCGAACAGGTCGAGCATCAGCTCCGAGCGCAACCAGCCGGGGGTGAGGGCCACCGCGGTGGCGCCGCGCGGCCCGAGTTCATGGCCGAGGGCGAAGGCCATGCGCAGCACGGACGCCTTGGCGAGGTCGTAGTAGAACGAGACCCGGTAGGTTTCGCGGTTGTACTCGGCCGTTCCGTCGGTCATCTCGACGACCAGGCCGCCGGGGTGACGCAGCAGCAGGGGCAGCGCGTGGTGCTGGGTGATCGCGTGCGTGTCGACGGCGAGCCGCAGCAGGTGCAGCCCCTTGTCGAGGTCGTGTTCCCACACGGGACGGTCCCATTCGAAGAGCTTCTCGCCGCCCCAGATGTCGTTCACGAGGATGTCCAGGCGCCCCTGTTCGGCCTCGATACGGTCCACGAGGGCGCGCACCTCGGCGGGGACCAGGTGGTCGGTGGGCACGGCGATGCCGCGCCCACCCGCCGCGGTCACCAGCTCGGCGGTGTCCTCGATGGTCTCGGGCCGGTCGTATTCCGAGCGCCGCTCACGCGTGCTGCGCCCGGTCGCGTAGACGGTGGCCCCGGCCGCGCCCAGCTCCACGGCGATTCCCCGTCCCGCGCCCCGCGTCGCCCCGGCGACCAGTGCGATCTTGCCTTCCAATGGCCCCGACATGTCCGACCTCCGCGCTCCTCGAACCGATTTCGCATCGAGGATGTCGCGAAAGCCGGACACCTTCTGTCGCCCTTTCCGGTTTTCCGGTCAGAGGCCCGTGGCTTTCGTCAGTGGCCGCGCGTGATCCACTCGTCGAGGTGGGGTGCCTCGGCGCCGATGGTCGTCGTCTCGCCGTGCCCCGTGCGGACCACCGTCTCGGGCGGCAGGGTCAGCAGCCGGTCACGGATCGACGCGATGATCGTCGGGAAGTGGGAGTACGAGCGTCCGGTGGCCCCCGGGCCGCCCTGGAAGAGGGTGTCGCCGGTGAACACCGTGCCGAGGCCCGGGTCGTAGAGGCAGACGGCACCGGGCGCATGGCCGGGGGTGTGCAGAACCGTCAGATCCGTGCCGGCCGTCTCGATGACCTGGCCGTCGGCCAGCCAGCGGTCGGGGAGGCGGTCGGGGTGGGTGAGCTTCCACAGCGGCAGGTCGTCCGGGTGGAGCCAGATCGTCGCGCCGGTCCGGTCGGCGAGCGCGGGCGCCGCGTCGATGTGGTCGTTGTGGGCGTGCGTGCACACGATGGCACGCAGCCGCCGGTCGCCGACGGCCTCGGCGATCGCGTCGGCGTCGTGGGCGGCGTCGATGACCACGGCCTCGCGGTCGTCGCCGACGATCCACACGTTGTTGTCCACCTCCCAGGTACCGCCGTCGAGCGAGAAGGTGCCGGAGGTGACCAGGTGGTCGATGCGCGCGGCCATCACAGCACCACCACCGAGCGCAGCACGTCCCCGTGGTGCATCCGCTCGAAGGCCTTCTCGACCTCGTCCAGGGCGATGGTCTCGGAGACGAACTTCTCCAGCGGCAGACGGCCCTGGAGATGCAGGTCGATCAGCGTCGGGAAGTCGCGGGAGGGCAGGCAGTCGCCGTACCAGGAGGACTTCAGGGCGCCGCCGCGCCCGAAGACGTCGAGGAGCGGCAGTTCCAGCTTCATCTCGGGGGTGGGAACACCGACGAGGACGACCGTGCCGGCCAGGTCGCGGGCGTAGAAGGCCTGCTTGTACGTCTCCGGGCGGCCGACCGCCTCGATGACGACGTCGGCGCCGAAGCCGCCGGTCAGCTCGCGGATCGCCTCGACGGGGTCGGTCTCCTTGGAGTTGACGGCGTGGGTCGCACCCAGTTCCTTCGCCGTGGTGAGCTTGCGGTCGTCGACGTCCACCGCGATGATCTTCGACGCGCCCGCCAGGTACGATCCCGCGATCGCGGCGTCGCCGACACCGCCGCAGCCGATGACCGCGACCGAGTCGCCCCGGCCGACGTTTCCGGTGTTGATGGCGGCGCCGATGCCCGCCATCACACCGCAGCCCAGGAGCCCGGCCACCGCCGGGGAGACGGACGGGTCGACCTTGGTGCACTGTCCGGCCGCGACCAGGGTCTTCTCCGCGAAGGCGCCGATGCCGAGGGCCGGGGAGAGCTCCTGGCCGGTGGAGGCGAGGGTCATTTTCTGCTTCGCGTTGTGCGTGTTGAAGCAGTACCAGGGGCGGCCGCGCAGACAGGCGCGGCACTGGCCGCACACCGCCCGCCAGTTGAGGATGACGAAGTCGCCGGGCGCGACGTCCGTGACGCCCTCGCCGACCGACTCGACGATCCCGGCCGCCTCGTGGCCGAGCAGGAACGGGAAGTCGTCGCTGATACCGCCCTGCTTGTAGTGCAGGTCGGTATGGCACACCCCGCAGGCCTGGACCCGCACCACCGCCTCACCAGGACCCGGATCCGGTACGACGATCGTCTCGACCCGAACCGGCTCGTCCTTGCCAGGGGCGATCACGCCGCGTACTTCCTGAGCCATGGTGGTGCTGCCTTCCGTCGGTGAAGCGCGAGCGCGGTGCGCGCCCGGTGCGGGCCACGGCGGCCCACACACATGATCCTTGCTCGACAGGCACGTCTTCTGCACGTATTCCGCGCGACGGAAGTGAGATCGACGCCAAGTACCGGTCCGTGCACAGGCACGGGGACGGCATCCGCATGACACGCCGGACGTAGGCTGAACGCCCCCGACCCCGCGAGGAACGCCGTGAGCATCACAAAGACGGAAGCAGAGCCGCGATCCGGGCCGCCCGCGTGGCGGCTGCTCCTCGGTTACGTACGACCGCACCGGTGGTCGCTGTTCACGGGCGCGCTGCTGGCGCTGGCCACCGGCGCCACCGGGCTCCTTCTGCCACTGGTCGCCCGCGGTCTGATCGACGACCTGGAGCACGACCGGCCCATCACGCGGGCCCTGCTCGGCATGTCGGGGCTGGTGGTCGCCAACGCGGCGGTGGGCGCACTGGGTTCGTACGTGCTGCGGCGTACCGCCGAGTCCGTGGTGCTCGGTGCGCGGCGCGCGCTGTCGTCGTATCTGCTGCGGCTGCGGATATCCGCCGTGGACCGCACCGAACCCGGCGACCTGATGGCCCGCGTCACCTCCGACACGACACTGCTGCGGGAGGTCACCACCGACTCGCTGGTCGGCTTCGGCACCGGCGGGCTGACGCTGCTCGCGACGGTGGTGATGATGGGCCTGGTCGACGCGGTGCTGCTGGGCGTCACGCTCGCAGTGATCCTGCTGGCGGGCACCGTGCTCGGCGTCATCGTGCCGCGCATCAACCGGGCGAGCCGGCAGGCGCAGGACGCGGTGGGCGCGATGGGCGCGTCCCTGGAGCGGGTACTCGGCGCGCTGCGCACCGTCAAGGCGTCGGGTGCGGAACACCGCGAGGAGGAGGGCGTCCACGCGGCGGCCGAGGAGTCGTGGCGGCAGAGCGTGCGGGCCGCCAGGTGGTCGGCGGCCGCGGGCAACACGGCGGGCCTCGCCATGCAGATCGCGTTCATCACCGTGCTGGCGGTGGGCGGTGCCCGGGTCGCGACCGGCGCCGTCGACGTGGGCACGCTGGTCGCCTTCCTGCTCTATGTCTTCTATCTGATGTCGCCGATCCAGCAGGTGGTGGGGGCGATCACCCAGTACCAGACGGGCGCCGCCGCGCTCAGCCGCATCCAGGAGGCGCTGCGCCTGCCGGCCGAACCGTCCACGCGGCCCGCGCCGTTGCCGTCCCCCGGTGCGCAGCCAGCCGCGCTCGCCTTCCAGGATGTGCGCTTCCGGTACGCGGACGACCTGCCGTACGTGCACCACGGCGTGACCTTCGCGGTGCCTGCGCAGGGCATGACCGCGTTCGTCGGCCCCTCGGGCGCGGGCAAGACGACCGTGTTCTCGCTGATCGAGCGGTTCTACGACCCCGAGGCGGGCACGATCACGCTCGACGGCCGTGACGTGACCGAGTGGGAGCTGTCCGCGCTGCGGGCCGCGATCGGTTATGTGGAGCAGGACGCGCCCGTGCTGTCCGGTTCCCTGCGCGACAACCTGCTTCTCGGCAATCCGGAGGCCGACGGCGCGGAGCTGGAGGGCGTGCTCAAGACGACGCGGCTGGACGGTCTGGTGGAGCGGCTCCCCCGTGGTCCGGACACCCTGGTCGGGCATCGTGGGACCAAGCTGTCCGGCGGCGAACGCCAGCGTGTCGCGATCGCCCGCGCGTTGCTGCGCCGCCCGCGTCTGCTGCTCCTGGACGAGGCGACCTCGCAGCTCGACGCGGTCAACGAGGCGGCGCTGCGGGACACGGTCGCGGATGTGGCGCGGTCCACGACGGTGCTGGTGGTCGCGCACCGGCTGTCCACCGTGACGATGGCCGACCGGATCGTCGTCATGGACGCGGGCCGCGTCCGCGCGGTCGGAACGCACCGCGAACTGGTCGCCGCGGACCCGCTCTACGCCGAACTGGCCGCGACCCAGTTCCTCGCCACGGCCGGCTGACGCCGGGTCACGTCAGGATTCGGGGCGTGCGGCCGCGAGGATCTCCTGGACGGCGTCCTCGTCGACGGCGTAGGCGAGGAAGTCGTCGACCATGCGGTGGAAGAGGGTGGCGAGCTGCCGCAGCTCCTCGGGCGACCACCGGGACAGAGCCACCTGCATGCCCCTCACGCCGGCCTCGCGGATGCGGTCGATGGCCTGCTGACCGAGCGTGGTGAGTTCGATGCGCTGGGCGCGGCGGTCGTCGGGGTCGGGCACGCGGGAGACGTACCCGGCCTTCTGCAGCTGCTGCACCTGCCGCGTCACATGGGAGGCCTCGACTCCGAGCCGGTTGGCCAGCTCCCCCGGACGCAGCGGCTCGGAGTCGGCGATCTGCCGCAGCAGCGCCACGGCGGCACGGTCCAGCGGCACACCGGCCAGAGCCATCAGGTGGTTGTGCTGTCGGGCGCGCGTGCTCAAATAGGTGATGCGGTTGAGCGCGCGCTCGATCTCGATCACTTCCGGCGAGGCGGGGGCCGACGGGGGCTGTGGAGTGGGCACACAGCAAGTTTACCATATCGTTGCCTAACTCAAGTAACTTCCGATGACCCGCCCCCGCAGCCGTAGCCGGGCCACGGCCGAAACGTGTATCGTCACCCCCCATCGATCGCCAGGAAACCTGATGATTCAGGTGCCGACGAGAAACACGTTCGACCGATCGGAGCCGTATGTCCGTCCTGGCCCGGCCCGCGGTGGCCGCCTTCGCCGCCAAGACCATGCAACGTCTGTCCGTCATGGCCGAGCGACGGCCCTCCGGACGGGGTTCCCGGGCCTCCTCACTCGCCCGCCTGCCGGAGTTTCCGCGCAACACGCGTGAGTTGACCGTACCGACCTCCGTCGCCCCGGCCAGGGTCGTGGTCTACCTGCCTCGGACCAAGGGCACGCCCCCCGTCCACGTCAACTTCCACGGCGGCGGCTACGTCATGCCGCTGACGGAGACGGACGATCCGTTCTGCCGCGCTCTCGCCGCGCAAGCGGGAGTCGCCGTGATCAACGTGGACTACGTCGTCGCACCGCAACACCCGTTTCCCGCCCCGCCCCGTCAGGCGTACGACATCGTCCGCTGGGTCGCCGAGCACGGTGCCGAGCAGGGCTGGGACGGCGGCCGGCTCACCGTGGGCGGGCAGAGCGCCGGAGGCGGCCTCGCGGCGGCCGTGGCACGGCAGGCCCTAGAAGAGGGCGGGCCCGGGATCGCCCTCCAGGTCCTCCACTATCCCCCGCTCGACCTCGCCACGAGCGCCAAGGACAAGCGCGCCGCCATCGCCAGGCCGCTGCTGCGCCCGTGGATGGCGGAGGTCTTCGACACCTCGTACGTGCCGGAACCGCGCCGGCGTGCCGACCCTCTGGTCTCGCCCGCCCATCCGTCGGACACCGCGGACCTCAGGGGTATCGCCCCGGCCCTGGTCGTCACCGCGGAGTACGACCTGCTCAAGGCTGAGGGACAGCGCTACGCCGAACGGCTGCGCGAGGCGGGCGCGTTGGTCGAGTACTACGACGTGCCCGGCGCCGATCACGGGTACGACGGCACGGACGACGAGAAGGCCCGCGAGATCTACGCCCTGATCGCGCGCCAGGTACGCAAGGCGGTCGACACCGAGGTGCCCGACACCCCATGAGCCGGGCGAACTCGGCACTCCAGGTACGCAAGGCCGTCGACGACACCCCATGAGCCGGGCGGACGACTCGGCGCGCCCCGGTACGACGGCCGGGGCGGCCGTGACCCCACCCGGACACCCCGACCACCCGGCCCTCCCCTCCCCCGGGCGGGCTCTCTCCTCGGGCGGGCGCTGTCAGACTCGCGCGCCGGTCGTGGGCGGCGTGATGCCGAGCCTCCCGGCGTGCAGCGTCAGCTCGCGCCACACCTTGGGCGCCACGGGCACCCCCTTCCCGGTACGTGCCGGCTGGTGGCCACGGAGGCGCCCTTCGTAACGTCGTTCGACGCAGTACCGGGAAACAATCGTGCCCCTCAGTGCGCGGCGCCCGTCAGTGCGTCGCGACCAGCTCCTGCGGCGTCCCGCTCGACGCCGTCCGCTCACGGGGGTCCCCCGCTCGGGCGAAGCCGGGAGTGGGGAAGCCGAGAGTTTGGGGGAGGCGGGCGCGTGCGCGCCCGCCTCGCTCGCGTCAGTCGCGCAGCGCCTCGATCACGCTGGTGAGGTGGGCGCGGACGGCCGCCTCGGCCGCCTGCGGATCCCTGGCCCGAATTGCCTCGATCATGGCCAGGTGCTCGTTCAGGGAGTGCTGCGGGCGTCCCGGCCGCAGCGCCAACTGGAAGCGATGGCGGACCAGTTGTGCGTTGAGCCGCTCCAGCAGTTCCACGGCCGTCTGCTGGCCGGAGAACTGCCTGATCCGGTCGTGCAGTTCCTGGTTGAGCTCGGAGTACGTCACCGGCTCGCCGTCGGCGACGGCCTTGGTCATCCCGCGCCCAGGTCGGCCAGTTCGGCCAGCTGCTCGTCACTGGCCGCGACGGCCGCCTTGGCCACCGCTCGCGCCGACCATGAAGTCCCGTTTCCCTCGCGCTCCGCCGCAAGGCCTCCGGCTGATCCCCGTTCGGCTTCCGTCGCCCGGCGGGTCCGCGCGGCCGCCGGGCCTCAGTGCGTGCGGTAGAGCGAGGTGAGCAGCTCCATCACGGCCTGGGCGGCGGGGTGCGGATCGTCCCGCCACCAGGCGAGCCGTACGGCGATCGGCTCGGCGTCGCGCACCGGCCGGTAGACGACGCCGGGCCGGGAGTACTGGTTGGCGGTGGACTCCGCTGTCACGCCGATGCGGCGGCCGGTGGAGATCGCGGCCAGCCAGTCGTCGACGTCGTGCGTGTCCTCGGTGGCGGGCCGGGCGTCCACCGGCCACAGGTCCGCGGTCGTGGTGCCGGTGCGGCGGTCGACCAGGAGGGTGCGTCCACTGAGGTCGGCGAGTCGCACCGAGCGGCGCCCGGCCAGCGGATCGTCGGCGGCCATGGCGCACAGCCGCCGTTCGAGCCCGACGATCGCCGACTCGAAGCGCCGGTCGTCCAGCGGCCTGCGCATCACCGCGAGATCACAGGCCCCTTCCGCAAGGCCGGCCGTGGCCGAGTTGACGCGCACGAGGTGCAGGTCGGTCTCCGGGTGCTGCACCCGCCAGGACCGCTGGAAGGCGAGCGTGTGGCGGCCGAGCGCCGACCAGGCGTATCCGATCCGCAGCCGGGCGTGGCCCGACGTGGCGTCGCGGACCAGGCCCTCCACCTCGGCGAGCACCCGCCGGGCGTGCGCCACCACACGCAGACCGGTGCCGGTCGGGCTCACCTCGCGGGAGGTACGGCGCAGCAGTCGTACGCCCAGGGCGCGTTCGAGCGAGGCCAGTGTGCGGGACACGGCCGCCTGGGAAACCCCCAGGGCGATGGCGGCGTCGGTGAACGTCCCCTCGTCGACGATCGCGACGAGACAGCGCAGCTGCCGCAACTCCACATCGTGCATGACTACAGCGTATGGATGGCGGTGCGGATGCATTTTTCGCAAGGCCGGGAGAGTCCCACGATCGGAGCATGCACGGAGCATCCGCACGACCGGCGGCACCGGCCACGCGCCGGGCCGCCCCGGCACCCGAGGGTACGAAGTCCGCCGAAACGACCCTGACCGGTGTCCTCACCATGGTCGGCAGCGGTCTGTCCAACCAGATCGGTGCCGCGATCGGGTCGCTGGCCTTCCCCGTCCTCGGGCCCGTCGGTGTCGTGGCGGTGCGCCAGTACGTCGCCGCGCTCGCCCTGCTGGCCGTCGGCCGGCCCCGGCTGCGGACCTTCACCTGGCGGCAGTGGTGGCCCGTGCTGCTGCTCGCCGCGGTGTTCGGGACGATGAACCTGTCCCTGTACACCGCCGTGGACCGTATCGGCCTCGGGCTCGCGGTGACCCTGGAGTTCCTCGGCCCGCTCAGCATCGCCCTGGCCGCCTCACGGCGGCGCGTCGACGCGTGCTGTGCGCTGATCGCCGCGGCGGGCGTGGTCACGTTGATGCGGCCGCGGCCGTCCACGGACTACCTCGGGATGGGGCTGGGGCTGCTGGCCGCCGGCTGCTGGGCGTCGTACATCCTGCTCAACCGCACCGTCGGCCGGCGCACCGCAGGGGCCCAGGGAGCGGCGGCCGCGGCCGGAGTGTCCGCCCTGGTGTTCCTGCCGGTCGGAGTCGTCGTCGCCCTCCGCCACCCGCCGACCGCCGCGGCCGCCGCCTGTGCCGTCGCCGCCGGTGTCCTCTCGTCCGCGGTGCCGTACCTCGCGGACCTGCTGACGCTGCGCCGTGTCTCGGCGCCGGCGTTCGGGCTCTTCATGAGCGTCAACCCCGTCCTGGCCGCCGTGGTCGGATGGATCGTCCTCGGCCAGCGGCTGGGCTGGACGGAGTGGGCGGGCATCGGAGCCGTCGTCGCCGCCAACACGGTCAGCATCGCCGCACGGCGTGGCTGACGGCTGCGGATGACGACTCACGGTGTCGGCTGACGGCCGCCGCGACCACCTCGGGATTCCTCAGAGCGGCGACCCACCCCGGGCGATCTCCTTCACCGGTGCGGTACGCGGCCACGGAGCCGTCCGCCTGGATGTTCATCTCGTACTGACAACCGCAGCGCGGTCCAACGGCACCCCAGCAGGAATTCTGAATTCCATTGCTTGACTCAAGTAAGTCATTTACGCTTGCCTAACTCAAGCAATCCCCCGAGGCTCACGGTCCCCTGCCGTGAACTTCGGACCAGGGGCCGTCTCGAGCGGTGGCGGCCCCTGCGCGTCGCATCCCGTGGGGACGGGGAACGGCGCCGTCTTCGGGCCGGGCCGGCCCACTCCCCCCGTCCGGCACGTCGGCGCGGCACCACCTCGCACGGCAGACAGGACACAGCGATGAAGACCTCCGCACGAGCCGGGCCGGCTGGGGTGCTCGACTGCGGCGTGGCCGCCGAAGGGCCCGTACGTCCACCTGGGCGCGGACTGGGGCTCGAAGCCGCCGACTTCCGCGACGTCAGCTGGGGCGGCGCCACCCTCACGAACCTGACCGCACCGCTCAACGCCAAGCTGCGGAAGCGGACCGAGACGGCCGGGGCCGCGTACATGGCCGACGCCGTCCTGAGTGCCCTCTGCATCCGGCGAACCGCCTCCGACGCCGCGAACAACGTCAACGGTGTCGTCCTGCCCGTCGACAACGGCTGATCGGCCGTCTGACGGGTGGCCGCGCCCCCGCCCCCACGCCCCCGCCTCCCGCCTCCCGCCTCCCGCCTCCCGCCTCCCGCCTACGAAGAACCACTGATCACCCACTTGGAAAGCGAGTCACCCCATGGCCACGATGAAGTCCGTACAGACCGGTGCCGTCGGCAAGATCGACGTGGTGGACATCGAACGTCCCGTACCCGGCCCCAAGGACGTGCTGATGCGGATCCGCGCCTGCGGCATCTGCGGCACCGACGTCACCTTCCTCCACATGGGCGGCATGCCGGCCCGCGCACACCTGGGCGGAGACCTGGTCCCCGTCGCCGTGGGCCACGAACCCGCCGGTGAGATCGTCGAGGTGGGCGCCGAGGTCACCGACCTCCAGGTGGGCGACCGCGTGGTCGTCAACCCGCAGGACGCACCCACCGGGATCATCGGCTGCGGCGGCAAGTGGGGCGGCATGAGCGAGTACCTGCTCATCGAGAACGCCGAGGTCGACAAGAGCGTCGCGGTCTTCCCCGACACCGTCCCCTTCGAGGTGGCCGCCCTGAACGAGCCGATGGCGGTCGCCCGCCACTGCGTCAACCGCTCCGAGGCGGGGCCGGCCGACAGGGTCGTGGTGTTCGGTGCCGGACCGATCGGCCTGGGCGCCGCGATCTGGCTGAAGCTGCGCGGGGTGGAGCACGTGGTGGTGGCCGACGTCATTCCCTCGCGGCTGGAGAAGGCGCTGGCCATCGGCGCCGACGCCGTGATCAACTCCGCCGAGGAGGACATGACCGCCCGGCTGACCGAGCTGCACGGCCAGGCGGCCAACGCGCTCGGCCAGCCCCGGCCGGGTACCGACATCTACATCGACGCGGCCGGTGCCCCCGCCGTCTTCAACACCACGGTGGCCTCGGCGAAGTGGGGCGCGAAGCTGGTCATGGTGGCTGTGCAGAAGAAGGGATCCGAGTTCGACCTCGGCGGCATGCTGCGCAGCGAACTCACGCTCGTCGCCTCCCAGGGCTACCCGACCGAGATCTTCGAGGTGACCCCCGAACTCGTCGAGCACCACGAGCGGTTCGCGAGGCTCATCAGCCACCGCGTGCCGTTCTCCGAGGTCGAGCAGGCCTTCGAGCTCACCATGACGCCGGGGGCGGCGGAGAAGGTCGTCGTCACCTTCGACGAGTGACGCTCCGCCCTCAGGGCGCCGCGGTGCCCTCAGGGCCCACCGGTGCCCTGACGGCCCATCGTCGGTCAGAAGGGGTAGTGGGCGTGCTGGGTGGCGATGGTGACCCAGCGGGTGTTGGAGAACGCCTCGATGCCCCACCGCCCACCGAAGCGGCCGTAGCCGGAGGCCTTCACCCCGCCGAAGGGCGCGTGGGGTTCGTCGGCCACCGACTGGTCGTTGATGTGCACGATGCCGGTCTGCACCCGGCGGGCGACGGTCAGGCCGTGGGTGGCGTTCTCGGTGATGATTCCGCAGGTCAGACCGTTCTCGGTGTCGTTGGCGAGCCTGATCGCGGTGTCGTCGTCGGCGAACGTCTCCAGCACGCAGACCGGGCCGAAGGCCTCGGTGCGGTACAGGTCGGCGTCCTGGGGCACGTCGGTGAGGACGGTCGCCGGGTGGACGGCGCCCTCGGGCTCGCCGCCGATGAGGACCTTGGCGCCCTTGGCCACGGCGTCCGTCACCAGTCCGGCCACGCGCCGCGCGGCCGCCGGGCTGACCAGCGGACCGACCACGGTCCGCGGATGTGCCGGGTCTCCCGCCGGCAGCGAGGCGACCTTCTCCACGAACTTCCGCCCGAACTCCTCGGCGAGCGACTCGTGGACGAGGATCCGGTCGCCGGACATGCAGATCTGCCCGGCGTTCATGAACACGCTGAACGTGACCGCGTCGACGGCGTAGTCGATGTCGGCGTCGTCCAGCACGATCACCGCGTTCTTGCCGCCCAGCTCCAGGACGGCGGGCTTGAGATGACGCGCCGCGTGCTCACCGATGATCCGGCCCACACCCGTGGAGCCGGTGAAGTTCACCGCCCGCACCCGCTGGTCGGCGATCAGCGTCTCGGCGATCTCGGCCGCGTTCTCCGGGGCGTTGGTGACGACGTTCAGCACGCCGTCCGGGAGCCCGGCCTCGCGCAGTACGTCCGCGACGAACAGCGCGCAGGCGATCGGGGCGTCCTCGCTCGGCTTGACGACCACCGTGTTGCCCGCCGCGAGGGGCGCCGCCACGGCCCGTACACCGAGGATGACGGGCGCGTTCCACGGCGCGAACGCGGCCACCACGCCCAGCGGTTCGCGCACCGCGAGCCCGAGCGCGCCCTGCTCCTGGGCGCTGAGCACCTCACCGCGCGGCGCCGTGATCGCGGCCGCCGCCTCGCGCAGGATGTTCGCGGCCAGGGCCACGTTGAAGTAGGCCCACGGCCGGGTGCCGCCCGCCTCGTGCGCCATGATCTCGGCCACCTGCTCGCCCCGCGCCTCCAGCAGGTCGGCCGCCTTGAGGAAGATGGCCCGGCGGGCGAAGGGGGCGAGCGCCGCCCAGTCCGCGAAGGCCGCCGCGGCGGCGTCCACGGCCCGCGTCACATCCTCCGGCCCGGCCGCCGCGACCGTCGCGTACACCTCTGAGGTGTAGGGGTTCACGTCCACGGTGGTGCGGCCGGACGCGGCGGGTACGTCCTTGCCGCCGATGAGGAGTTCGCGGGTGAGGGGCATGACGGCTTCCTTCGGTACGTAGCTGCGGCGGTACGTATGCGAACCCCGGCCACAGGACCGCGTTCGCCCAGTGAACTCTCGTTCACCGATCTACCGCGATGCTCCGGCCGGTCTCCGGGAATGTCAAGGCCCCCGGCGTCCGGGCCGGGGGCACAGGAAGTCGTCGCGCGGCTCTCAGGTCTGGACGGCCGGAAGCAGCCCGGTGACGGGCGCCACCAGGTCGGTGGCCTGGTGCAGCTGATTCAGGTCGTGCAGCTGGTTCAGGCCGCCGAGCTGCCCGGAGAGCCCGGGGATCTCGTCCCGGTGTTCCGCCGGGACGCCGCTGCGGGCCAGCGAGTCGAGCAGGGTGACCGGGTTCAGTCTGCCCGCGTCCGGGGTGTCGGCGGCGGCCGCGCTCGCCAGCGGCGCGGCGAGACCTGTGACGCCGACGGCGAGACCGACGGCGGCGACGATACGTCGTGTGGAGATCATGCCTTCAGCAACGGCAGCGGGCCGGGGACGGTCACGGGACCGGGCCCTCGCTCACCCGAGAGGCGCAGGGCCGGCTGCGTTTGCCGGGGGTCCCGGGGCGGGGGAGGCTCGAAGGAGAGGCCCTCAGCGGCCCGCCGCCCGCCGGGCCGCGGCCTTCGAAGGAGGTCACCATGGGCACCGCGGCAGGCAGCGCCTTCGACGCAGAGACCCTGCGCCGAGGCATCGAGGGAGAGAACGCGGCGACTCTGCTGTCCCTTTACAGGGACGACGCGGAGATACGCATCATCGACCGCAACACCCAGCCCAGCCACCCGAAGATCGTCCACGGCCGGGACCAGATCAGCGAAATGCTCAACGACGTCTACAGCCGGGACATGACCCATCACCTGGACCAGTGCGTCGTCCAGGGCGACCACGTCGCCTTCACCGAGTCGTGCGAGTACAGGGACGGCGTCCGGGTGCTGGCCAACTCGATGGTGTCGTTGCGCGACGGCAAGATCGCCGAACAGGTCCTCATCCAGGCGTGGGACGAGTAGAAGGGGAACGGTCGTGAAGGTCCAGGTCAGCTCGCGGCTCTCCTGGACCTTCACGGCGCGGGCGGAACTGGGCCGCCAGGGCCGGACTCGACTGCCACGACCGGTTTCCGCAATGGGTTGGCGCGTGTCCGTTTCTCTTCTTCGGTCGATACTGCGAGCAGCCCGTGCTCGCCCCTGTCATCCGCCACCGCGTGCCGCTCGAAGGCGTCGTGTCCGGCGTCGGTGAGCCGAACCCGCACGCGGCGCCGGGGACCGTCACCGCAGCCGAGCTGCGACCGGGGCTCGGAGCCACCCGCCGCGCCCGGGAGCGGCCGGGGTGGCCGGTGCTCCACGGTCTCAGCCCGCTGATGGTGCCCAGACCGCGCGGTGGTGCCCAGACCGCGCGACTGGCGACACAGCCTGGACGTCACCGACTACTGGTGGCCGTACGACCGTGCGCACCGGCTTCCGTCCGGTCGGCCCGGCCCAACCAGCCCCGCAGCACAACCGGGCCGGCCGACCCCGCAGGTCAATCGGACCTGCCGGCGAAACGGCACCCCTCAGACGTCCGGCAGCCAGCCCGCCGGGCGCAGAATGGCCAGCAGCTGCCGGACCAGTTCGTCCACTATGTCGTCCAGGGTCGCGTCCACCCAGCCCGCTCGCCAGTCGTGCAGCAGACCGTTGACGCTGCCGATGAACGCCGTGGCCGCGATCCGGTAGTCGCGCGGCGCCGCCTCACCGCGCGCGGCGGCGTCGGCGGCCTCCGCGCAGATGAAGTCGACCCAGCGGGAGCGGCGTTCGAGCCGCTGTTCCTCCAGTCGCGGGCTGACGCCGATGATCTCGACGAAGGTGATGCGGATCCGGCGCGGATCGGAGGTGACGTTCGCCGCGTACGCCCGGAAGATCGCGGCGGCGCGCTCGGCGAGCGGCAGGTCCCGGGCCTCGGCGAGGGCGACGGCCGCGGCCTCCTCCGCCCAGTCGTTCACCTGGAGGTGGAGGGCGGCAAGGACGTCCTCAAGCGTGCGGAACTCCTCGTAGAACTGACGCGTGGACAGCCCCGCCGCCTCGCTCAGCGCGGCGACCGTGGTGGACCGGAAGCCGGGGCTGTCGCCGAAGAGCTGGAGCGCCGCGTCCAGGAACCGCCGGCGCCGCTCGGCCTGCCGCTCCTCGGCCGACTTGCCCCCGTACCGGCCCGTCGGCTGCCTGAGCCTGCCCGCCACGCGCTCCCCCTCGTCGCTCGGTGATCCGTCGCCTGTCGGTCAATTTTGTCCTGCACGAAGTCTTGTGAAGACAGCCGCCCCTTCCTTACTTTCCAGTAAGTACACTCTGAACGCGGGCGTATTCAGATCCCCGAGCCGCAGCACCTCCGACTTCCCCGAGCCGGAGCACCTTCAACGATCTGTTGTCATGCCCCCACCAAAGATTGGGACCATGCCATGGCTGTCCTCAGACCCCGGCACCTCTTCTCCCTCGCCGCCGCCCTCGCCCTGACCGCGGGCGGCACGGCGACGGCCGCCTCCGCGCAGGATGCCTCCGCCGCGCTGCGCGAGGTGATGTTCGTGGGCAACAACTGGGAGGGCACCGCCGACGTCATCAAGTCGACGGGCGACTTCGCCAAGATCGGCCGCGTCAACGTGATCCCGGACAAGGCGCAGCGGATGGCGGAGATCAACGCCGACCCGATCAAGTGGATCTACTTCATGGCCATCCGCAACAGCGTCGGCGAGGGGCACGACCAGTTCGTCGACGACATGTACTCCACGCCGGACGGGAAGTCGATGGTCGTCTCCCGGCCGAGCTTCGCCGACGTCGTGTCGATCGACCTCGCCACCGGGAAGATCAACTGGCGCTTCGCGGTGTCCGGTTACCGGGCCGACCACATGGCGGTCTCCCCCGACGGCACCAAGGTCGCGGTCTCCGCCTCCACCGCCAACAAGGTGCACGTGCTGGACATCAACGCCGGTAAGAAACTGGGCGAGTTCGCCACCGGCGACAAACCGCACGAGAACATCTTCACCAAGGACGGCAAGTACATCTGGAACATGGCGATCGGCGATGTGAACACCTCGCTCGACGACCCGTCCGCGGACTGGACGAAGGGCGACCGCCACATCACGATCGCGGACGCCACCACCTTCAAGCAGGTCAAGGTCATCGACATGCGGAACCGGCTGGACGCGATCGGGCTCAAGGACTTCTCCGACGCGGTACGGCCCGCGGTCTTCAGCCCCGACGAGTCCAAGCTCTACTTCCAGGTGTCGTTCTTCAACGGCTTCCTGGAGTACGACGTGGCCGCCGACAAGATCACCCGGGTGAAGACCCTGCCGAAGAACCCGGCCACCAGTGAGGACCGTACGACGTGGGTCAACGACTCGCGCCACCACGGTCTTTCGATGAACCCGTCCGGCACCAAACTGTGTGTCGCGGGCACGATGGACGACTACGCGACCGTCGTCGACCGCGCCACCCTCCAGGAGGGCCCGCTCGTCACCGCCTCCAAGCCCTACTGGGCGACTGTCAGCGGCGACGGCCAGGACTGCGTCATCTCGGAGAGCGGCGCCGACCAGGTCACCGCGATCGACTTCGCGACGGGCCGGAAGGTGGTCTCGGTCCCGGTCGGCGACCACCCGCAGCGGGTACGCCTGGCGCACGTACCCGCCGACTGGACGGGGCCTTCCGCTAGCTGATCTGCTTCGCCGCCCACGCCGACAGCTCCGTCCGCGCCGCGCTCAGCAGCGACGCGGACGGAGCCGTCGCCCCGCTGGTGACCAGCGCGTAGTGCACGACGTTCGTGTCGGACGCGGTCAGCAGGAGCCGCTTGCTGCCCGTGCCGCCCACCTCGTTCGCCACGGCGATCGGCGTCGTCTTCGTGTACGCGGGCAGGCCGGCCGTGGTGCCGAGGTCGGAGACCACCGTGGTGGAGGCGGCCGGGAAGGAAGCGGGCAGATGCAGCTCGGTGGGCGCCGTGGAACCGTTCGAGCGCCAGACCAGGAGGCCGTACTGGCCCGAGCCCACCAGTTGCGCGACATTAGGGAGCGAGCTGGGTACGGGATTCCAGGTCAGCGTCGTCGAGCCGTCCCGGGAGCGGTCCTCGTAGGTGAAGGCGACCGCGCTTCCCGCGGTGGCGCTCGGGTACAGGCGGTCCAGCAGCCGGGCGTCCTGGCGCAGCACGGGATTGCCCGAGTTGTCGAGGGCCACCGCCGAGAGGTCCTCGTCGTTCCAGGCGTCCCCGGCGGTGAGGACCTTGTCGGAGTTGCCGTTCATCAGCTCGTGATGGCGACCGCTGTAGAGGTCCCACTGCCACTGCGTGCCGGACAGCACCGGGCCGGAGCCGGTCGGGTTCGACCACCAACTCGCACCCGGAAGACGGGAGTCGAGCGCCTGGTACATCGCCTTGCCCACCGTCGGCGCCTTGTCGGAGACCGAGCCGGAGAGCGGATGGCCGAACTCGCTGACGATCCCGGCCGTGCCCAGGGCGGTGGTCCGGCCACGCACGGTCCCGAAGTCACTCGCGTACTGCCCGTCCCCCGCCTTGCCCCACATGAGGATGCCGGAGATGGCCTTCTGGTCGTAGAAGTGGGTGTTGAAGACGTAGCGCGAGCCGATCGTGCCCGCGTCGAGGAGTCCGCCCTCCTGCTTCTGGGAGGAGATGTTGGCGTTCCAGAAGAGGTTGGGCTCGACGAAGGCGGGCTTGTCCTGCCAGCCCGCCGAGTCCATGCGCGCGCGGAACCTGACGTAGAACGGCCAGAGCACGTTCTTCTCCCAGGTACGGCTGGTCTGCCCGGAGTCGTACGTGCCCGCATACGGCTCGTTGAACGGGTCGAAGCCGACGACACCCGCGAACTCGTCGCTCGTCAGGTGCTGTTGAACGTAGGCCATGGTCTTCTCGGCGGTGGCGAGGAAGGCGTCCTGCACGCCGTACGCGTTGTGCCAGAAGTCGTACGACCCCTTCGTCACCGCCTGGTTCTGGGTGATGTTCTGGCCCCAGAAGAGGCAGATCCCGCAGGACTCGGCGGGGTAGTTCCCGGCATCCACCGCCCACTCGGGGGCGCCGTCGCCGGTGTACCAGCTGCCCTCGTTGAAGAGGTAGCGGGAGTAGAGGTCCTGGTGGAAGTCGGGGTAGACGCGGATTCCGGCGTCGAGGAACGCGCGCATCTGGTCGGTGACGGCGGCGAGGTACGCCGTGTCGACCTGGCCGCGCACGGGCTCGGCATGGGCCCAGGAGAGCAGGAAGCGGACGGTGTTGCCGCCGCCGAGGGCGCGCAGGGCGGTCGCCGACTTCTTGGCGTCGGCGACCGAGGCGAACGGCAGTCCGCCGTTCTCCTCCAGCTTGGTCTCGCCGGAGACGTTGTATCCGCGCAGGACGACCTCGCGTCCGAGGCCGTCGGCGAAGTGACCGCTTTGGACGGTGAGGGGGGCGGACGCCTGGGCGTCGAACCAGAGGGAGTCGGGAAGGGAGGCGGCTGCCGCGGGCTGGGCACCCGTCGCCGCGAGGAGGCCGGTGAGCGACACGAGAACGCCGAGCATACGCACGCGTAACGTTGCCATGAACATTACAATCAGGCGATTCGGGGGGCCCGTCAACACCCCGGGAGACTCCATGGCGCCACGAGGGAACTTTCGCCCCGTGGATCGGCCGTCACCCCACGTCGCGCCGCTCGCCGCCCCCGGCGCTCGGCCATAGAGTGACGCACGTCACCGCGGTGATCGCGCCTGCTCGCGGGCCGGGCGCGCCTTCCGCACCGGCCGACGCACCGGTAGGTCATGTGACCGGGCCGGTGCGGGTCAGGCGCGCCCCGACTGTGCGCTCCTGGCCGCACGCAGGGCGGCGGCTGTGCCGAGCGTGGACGCGTTCGCCGTTTGGGGCACAGCCCGGCCGCGCCACAGTGGCCGGCTGCGGCGGTGAGAGGAGCTGGGGCGTGAGCGAGGGAGCGCGTGATGCGTGAGATCATCCCGGCGCTGCGCCGGTGGTACGCGGCGGGATCCCCGTTCGGACTCGCCACGGTCGTCGGCGTGAGCCGCAGCGCGCCGCGTGGGCCGGGGGCGGCGATGGCCGTCGGTCCCGGCGACGAGGTGGTGGGCAGCGTCTCCGGCGGCTGTGTCGAGGGCGCGGTGTTCGAACTGGCCCAGGAGGTCGTGGAGTCGGGCGAGGCCCGCCTGGAGACCTTCGGCTACAGCGACGAGGACGCGTTCGCCGTGGGGCTCACCTGCGGTGGCGAGATCACGCTGCTGGTGCGGCGGGTGACGCCGGAGGAGGACACCTCGTTCGGGGCGGTGGCCGATTCGGTGACCGCCGGGCACCCGGTGACCGTGGCGACCGTGATCGACGGTCCCGCGCCGCGTGGGGCCGCTCTCGCCGTGTGGCCCGAGGAGGTGTCGGGGTCGCTGGGGTCGACGGGGCTGGACGTGGCGGTCACCGCCGATGCCCGGGGCGAACTCGCGCTGGGAGCCACGGGGCAGCGGCACTACGGCCCGCACGGCGAGCGGCGTGAGGACGACGTCACCGTCTTCCTGCACTCCTTCGCGCCGCCGCCGCGGATGCTCGTGTTCGGCGCCATCGACTACGCGGCCGCGGTCGCCCGCATCGGCGCCTTCCTCGGCTACCGGGTCACGGTGTGCGACGCCCGCCCGGTCTTCGCCACTCCGAAGCGCTTTCCCGGGGGCGCGGAGGTCGTCGTGGACTGGCCGCACCGCTATCTGCGGGGCACGGCCACCGACGACCGCACGGTGATCTGCGTGCTCACCCACGACCCGAAGTTCGACGTACCCCTGCTTCAGGAGGCGCTGCGCCGGCCGGCCGCATACATCGGGGCGATGGGCAGCCGCCGCACCCACGACGACCGCATGAAGCGGCTGACCGAGGCCGGTCTTTCCCGGGCCGAACTCGCCCGGCTGCGCTCGCCGATCGGTCTGGATCTCGGGGCGCGCACGCCCGAGGAGGTGGCGGTCTCCGTCGCCGCCGAGATCGTGTCGCTGCGGTGGGGCGGCAGCGGGGCGCCGCTGACAGCGACGGCGGGGGCGATCCATCCGACCGGCCCGGCAACGTCATGAGGAGGAACGAAGGGATACACGGGTGCGGGCGCGTCCGAGCGGTTCAGGCCGGTCGGCCGGTGCGGGCGGGCAGACGGTGCAGTGCCACGTCCGTCAGCGCGCCGTCCGTCACGGTCGCGGTCATGTAGGTGCAGTGGGGCTGGCGGCGGCGGTCCGTCGGGGAGCCCGGGTTGAGCAGGCGCAGGCCGGTGTCGGTCGTCGTGTCCCAGGGGATGTGGCTGTGCCCGAAGACCAGCACATCGAGATCGGGGAAGCGCTCGGCGCAGCGGCGTTCGCGGCCCTGGGCGGCGCCGGTCTCGTGGACCACGCCGAGGCGCAGGCCGTCGAGGTCGGCCCGGGCCACCTCGGGGAGCCGGGCCCGCAGGGCCGGCCCGTCGTTGTTGCCGTACACGCCGATCAGCCGCACGGACCGGCTCTCCAGCAGGTCGAGCGTGGCGACGTCCACCCAGTCACCGGCGTGCACCACGACATCGGCACGCGGGAGTTCGGCGAGCAGCGGGGCGGGCAGTTCCCTGGCGCGCTTGGGCAGGTGGGTGTCGGACATCAGGAGCAGGCGCACGACGTCAGGGTGTCATGGCGGCGGGGAACCCGGCGTCACGTGCCCGCCGTGAGCGGCGAGTGCTCCAGCGCGACGTCCGCCCACACCTGCTTGCCGCCGCTGACCGGGAGCGTCCCCCACCCGGCCGACACTGCCTCGACGAGGAGGATGCCGCGGCCGCCCGTCGCCTCCCAGCCGATGCTCGTCGGCTTGACCGGCGTACGCGGTGAGGAGTCGGCGACCGCGATGCGCAACCGGTGGTTGATGAGGGTGAGGTCGAGACGGACCTGGCCGTCGGTGTGGACGAGGGCGTTGGTGACGAGTTCGGAGACGACGAGCTGCACCGTGTCGAGGTCCTCCGTCACCCCCCAGGCCCGCATCGTGCGCCGGGTGAAGCGGCGGGCGTGCCGGACCGCCTCGGGTACGCGCCACACCGTCCAGCTCTCGCGCAGCGGGCGCACCGCCATGCCGTCGTAGCGCACGAGCAGCAGGGCCACGTCGTCGCTGCGGTTGGCCTCGGTGAGCACGGCGTCCGCGACGAGCCCGAGGTGCCCGGGGTCGGCGGCGGACAGTTGGTCGGCCAGCCGTTCGAGACCGTCCTCGAGGTCGAGCTCGGCTGACTCGACCAGGCCGTCCGTGGTCAGGGCGACCAGCGTGCCGGGCTGCAACCGCAACGGGCTCACCGGGAAGTCGGCCTGGGTGATGACGCCGAGGGGTGGTCCGCCCTCGGACTCGACGATCTCCGTGGTGCCGTCCGGATGCCGCAGCACGGGCGGGAGGTGTCCGGCGCGGACGTACCAGGCGGTGCCCTCCTCCATGTCGACGTCGACATAGCAGCAGGTCGCGAAGAGGTCGGACTCCATGTCCAACAGGAGCCGGTTGGCACGCGAGACGACGACGTCCGGCGGGTGCCCCTCGACGGCGTACGCGCGCAGGGCCGTGCGCAGCTGGCCCATCAGGGTGGCGGCGCCGGCGCTGTGGCCCTGGACGTCGCCGATGACGAGGGCGACGTGGTTGTCCGGCAGCGGGATCACGTCGTACCAGTCGCCGCCGAGCTCCAGGCCCGCGGTGGTGGGCAGATAGCGGGCCACGGCGACCGCGCCCGGCAGCCGCGGCAAGCGACGCGGCAGGAGGGCGCGCTGGAGCATGCCGATCAGCTCGTGCTCGGCGTCGAACGAGTGGGCGCGCAGCAGCGCCTGTCCGGCAAGGCCCGCCACGGCGGTGAGCAGGGCGCGTTCGTCGGGGGCGAAGTCATGGGGGTCGTTCCAGCCGACCAGGCAGGCGCCGGCCAGGCCCCCACTGGCCGACAGCGGCAGCACGGCCAGACCGCCGGGGCCGACCTCCGCGAGCGCGGGCTCCAGCGCAGTGCCGGCGGGCCAGATCTGGGCGCGCCCCTCCCGGAGCGCGGTGGCTAGGGTCGGCATGGCGCGCACAGGAGCGTCGGGCCACTCCGAGCGCCACTCCGTGCGCCACAGCTCGGGCCAGGCCTCGGGTTCGGGCGGGTCCAGGACGGTGACGACGAGCCGGTCGGACTCCAGCTCGGCGAGGGCGACGCGGTCGGCCTGCAGCGGCTTGCGCAGGGCGGCGACCACGGCCCGGCTCACGTCACGGACGGTGCCCGCGGTGGCGAGGGCCGCGGCGAGCCGCTGGATGCGGGTGACGTCGCTGACGGCGGGGCGCAGCTTCGAGGCGTCGGCGACCGTGCCGACGAGCAGGTCCGGGCGTCCCTCGCCCGCAGGGAGCAGGCGCCCGCGCAGCCGCAGCCACCTCGGCTCACCGGAGGGCTGGAGGATGCGGAACTCCAGCTCCCGGTCGCCGATGGACATGTGGTCGGCTTCGACCACGGACATCAGGGCGGGCAGGTCCTCCGGCACGGTCCGGGCGAGCAGGGTCTCGACCCTGCCGTCGAAATCCTGCGGGTCGATCTCGAACAGCTCCAGCATCTCGTCGTCGACCTCGACCCGGCCACTGTCCATGGCCAGGCTGAAGGAACTGCCGGTCGGCTCACTGGGTGTTGCGGAGGCGCGCGTGGGGCCGACGACGGCCTCGGCGAGCATCTGGAGGCACTCGCGTTCCTCGGCGTCGAAGCCGTCCGGGCTGTCGCTGACGGCCGCCAGAGCACCGCCGTCACGCAGTGGCAGGACGGCCAGCGAGAAGTCCCTGACGGGCAGGCGGCGGGCATCGACGCACCGGCCCAGGTCCTCCGCGGCGAGCCACAGAGGCTGCCCGGAGCGGTACACGTCCGCCGCGGGGCCGCCGTCGGCAAGGGGATAGGTGTCGCGCAGCCCGTACAGCGCCCTCGGTACGCCGACCGACTCGGTGACGCGCAGCTGGCCACCCGCCTCGTCCGGGGTGTAGACGGCGGCCAGGGTCGCCCCCGCGAAAACGAGCGCCTGTTCGAGCACGCGGCGCAGGCGCTCCCGCGGGTCGAGGTCCTCGGTGAGCGTCTTGAGGGCAAGTTCCGCACGTAGGGTTCTCGTTCTGCGTCCCGCAGCGCCCTCACTGCCCACCCTGTCATTACAGCGCTTCCAGGACGCTCGCGCAGCCCCTGTGACCATGTGGAGGTCCGGCGCCGCCCTTGTGCTTCTGGGAGTGACAGGGCATTCCTGCCCTCCCTCCGACGACGAAGGGTGACGGTCCGGGAGCACGGTGGACCGATACGCCGGAACTCCCGCGCTCGCCGTGCGCGACGCCCCGTCAGGAGGGAGCCTTGATCCGTGGGGGACCCGTCGCGCGGCCGTGCGAGGAGGTGGTCGCGTGTCCGACTGGCAGACGCCCACCCGGGAGCCGCCCGCCGCCACAGTGCCGGTGCGGCGTCCGATGCTGTCGCTGACGCTGGCGGCCATGCTGGACGACGTCCACGCGCATTCCGGGGCGGTGTATCTGCTGGCGCACGACGAGCCGGTCCTGGAGATGGCGGTCATGGCGGGGCTGCCCCGCGCGTTCGCCGCCCCCTGGGAACGGATCGGGCTCGGCACGCCGCTACCCGTCGCGGAGGCGCTGCGCGAGCGGCGGCTCGTCTGGGTGAGCGGCGAGGAGGAGATGGCGAAACGCTATCCACGGATCGCGGTGGTGCTGCCGTATCCGTTCGCCCTGGCCGCGATGCCCGTGGCCACACCGGATACCCGGTACGGCGCGGTGTTCGTGACCTGGCCCGGTTCCCATCAGCCCGAACTGTCCGACCGTGCGCGGGGCCATCTGATGGCGGCCTGTGAACGGCTCGCGCAGCGTCTGGAGCGGGCCGCGGCCGAGAACCGCCCGGTGGGTCCCGAGCCCGATCTGCTCGCCGCCCTGCCGCTGACGGCCGCGGCGGGCACGGTCGGCTGGATGGAGGCGGCCCGGATGGTGGCACGGCTTCCGTACGGGCTGTGCGCGCTCGACATGCACGGGCGGATCAGCTACGCGAATCCGGCCGCGGCCGAGATGCTCGGCGTTCCGGCCGGCACCCTGCTCGGCACCCAGCTGTGGGCCGCGGTGCCATGGCTGAACGATCCGATGTACGAGGACCAGTACCGGGCCGCGCTGATCAGCCAGCATGTGACGTCGTTCGTGGCGTTGCGGCCGCCCGGCGACTGGCTCTCCTTCCGTCTCTACCCGAGCACCAACGGGCTGAGTCTCCGCATCGCCCGGGCCCGCGCGGTCTCCGACATGAGCCGCACCGGGCCCCGGCCGGCCGAGGGCGGCAGGCGGCTGGTGACGATCTCGCACGTGCTGAGCCTGGCCAGCGCGCTCACCGAGGCGGTGGGGGTACAGGACGTGGTGCAGCTGGTCGCCGACGAGATCGCGCCCGCCGTCGGCAGCAGGGCCCTGGTGATCCTCGGCTCGCACGGCGGCCGGCTGCATGTGCTCGGGCACCGCGGTTATCCGGACCCGTCCGTCGTGGAGCGCTGGCACGGCGCGCCGCTGACCGCGCCGATTCCGGGAGCCCACGTGCTGAGCACCGGGGTGCCCGCGTTCTTCGACTCGCGACAGCAGCTCGAGCACCTGTACCCGATACGGCAGGCCACGCCGGACGGGATGGCCGCGTGGGCGTATCTGCCGCTGATCGCCTCGGGGCGGCCGGTGGGCACATGTGTTCTCGCGTTCACCGAACCGCATGCGTTCCCGGCCGACGAGCGGGCCGTGCTGACCAGCCTCAGCGGGCTGATCGCGCAGGCACTGGAGCGGGCCCTGCTCTACGACGCCAAGAACCAGCTGGCGCACGGGCTGCAGGCCGCGCTGCTGCCGGACTCGTTGCCGTCGCTGCCGGGCATCGAGGCGGCCGCCCGCTATCTGCCCGCCACGCAGGGGATGGAGATCGGGGGCGACTTCTACGACCTGGTGCCCACCGGAGCGGGGGCGGCCGCCGTGATCGGGGACGTGCAGGGGCACAACGTGACGGCGGCGGGACTGATGGGGCAGATCCGTACGGCCGTACGGGCGTACACGACCGTCGGGCAGTCGCCGTCCGAGGTGATGCGCAGCACGAACCGGCTGCTGATCGACCTGGGGGCCGAACTGTTCGCGAGCTGTGTGTATCTGCGGCTGGACCCCGAGCGGGGGCGGGTGGTCATGGCGCGGGCGGGGCATCCGCCGCCGCTGCTGCGCAGACCGGACGGGCGGGTACGGGTGCTCGATCTGGCCGGAGGGCCGCTGCTGGGGATCGAGGGGCCCGCCCGGTATCCGACGACCGAGTTCGCGCTGGCGCCGGGTTCGGTGCTCGCGCTCTACACCGACGGGCTGATCGAGTCCCCAGGGGTGGACATCGAGGACGCGCTGGCGGAGCTGGGCGAGCGGTTCTCGCAGGGCGGCGGCGAATCGCTGGAGGCGCTGGCCGACCGGCTGGTGCGGGACACGGCGCGGGACGAGGAGCGACTGGACGACGTGGCGTTGCTTCTTTTGCGAGCGCGAACGTCCGACTGAGGCGTGTGGAGCGGTCGGCCGAATCGTGCGTAGCGCCCGCATGAGGCATGCCGAGCGCCCGCTTGAGATGTGTCGGGCGTCGTCCGTTCGAGGCGTACGGAAGCGCACGCGGAGCGGTCCGGCCCTCCCGCCGGAGGGCCGGACCGTTTCACTGCCCGGGTGAACCGCTAGCGTGTCCCGGTCAGTGGCTCGACTCCAGTCCGGAGCCGTCGCCGGCACCGCTGTGGTCCGACTGCCCGGACTGGTCGTGGGCGCTGCCGGACTGGTCGGCCGCGCCGCCCGCCTGGTCACCGGCGCCGCTCTCGTCACCGGTGCCGGCGCTCTGGTCAGCGGCACCGCCCTGGTCGCCCGCACCGCTCTGGTCGCCGGCGCCGGCGCCCTCGTCACCCGGGCCGGCGCTCTGGTCAGCGGCACCGCCCTGGTCGCCGGCGCCCGCCGCGCCGCCCGCGCCGAGCGTCGCACCGGTCGCCTGGAGTGCGGTGGTCACCGGCTGGAAGAAGGTCTCGCCGCCGGCGGTGCAGTCGCCGCTGCCGCCCGACGTCAGGCCGACCGCGCTGCCGTCCTGGGTGAACAGGGAGCCGCCGCTGTCCCCCGCCTCGGCGCAGACGTTGGTCTGGATGAGGCCGGTGACGGTGTCGACACCGCCCGGGTCGGTCTCGCTCTGGAAGTTGACGGTGGCGTCGAGGCCGGTGACGGTGCCGTCGTGCAGACCGGTCGTGCTGCCCATCCGGAAGACCTGCTGGCCCACCACCGCGTCCGCGGCCTGGTTGATCTGGACCGTCTGGCCGTTGCCGACGTTGACCTCGCTGGGGGCCTGGGTGCCCGGGTCGTCGTACTTGACGAGCGAGAAGTCGCCCTCGCCGGGGAAGGTGGCCTGGTCGACGGTGGCGATCGGCTGCCCGTTCTGGGAGTCGGACCACTGCTTCGCCGCGACTCCGCAGTGACCCGCCGTCAGGAAGGCGGGGCTGCCGTCGCTCGCGGTGACGTTGAAGCCGAGGGAGCAACGGACGCCGCCCGCGTCGGCCTGGGCGAAGATGGCGTCACCGCCCGACACGAACGTCTTGAAGGTGCCCGCGGACTTCTTCAGGGTCGCTACGCCCGAGCCGAGGCTCTTGACCGTCGACTCCAGCGTGTCCCACTTGGTGCCGCTGACGGTGCTGTCGGCGCTGACCTGGATCTCGTTGGTCTTGGGGTCGACGGACCACGCGGTACCGGCGATCGTCGCCCTGGTCCTGAGCGTCTTGGCGGCGGCCTGGAGCGTGGCGGTGCTGTTCCGCACCTGGTTGGGGATCGCCCCCGCCTTTTTGATGATGTTGACGACGTTGCTGTTGTCGCCGACCACGTTGATGACGACCTGCTGCTTGTCGGCGTTGTAGTACGAACCCGCGAAGGCGTCACCCAGCTGGGAGGCCAGCTGCGCGGCTATGTCCGAGACGTCGTCCGCCTTGAACGTTCTGGCCGTGGCGTTGTTCGACGAGTCCGTCTGGGACGCCATGGCGTTGGGCAGAAAGAGGGCCGCAGCTCCGAGCGCCGCCACGCTTCCCGCCGCGATCGCGGCCTTGCGCTTGGGTACGCGTTTGTGACTCAACTTCTTGACCTCCTGGGGACGGGGTCCGTTGCCGCCGTCCGGCAGCTGACTGGGGGCGCCTGGATGCCTGTTGATACGCGCGTGTCAGGTGGGGTGTTCAACGCTCCTTGCAACTGGCCGACTTGGCGTATGCGAAAGCGTGAAATAGGCGGCAAACGTGTCTGCCGGGGCGCGAGAGCGGGAAGAAAACACGCATGACGCCTGCCGAAGCCGACAAGATCCTCGCCGCCAACTTCGCCCCCTGGGTGCTCGATCTGGGCCTCACGGTCGTGGAGTTGGACGACCACCGGGCCGTACTCCGGCTGCCGTGGTCCACGCGGCTGGCCCGGGAGGGCGGCGGGCTGTCGGGGCAGGCGCTGATGGCCGCGGCCGACACGGCGACGGTGATCGCGATCTCGGCGGCGCGCGGCGGCTTCGTCCCGATGACGACGGTCCAGCAGTCCACCAGCTTCCAGCGCGCGGTCGTGGAGGCGGACGTGCTCGTGCAGACGGTTCTCACCAAGCTCGGCCGGCGCATGGCGTTCGCCGACATCACGATGACCGCGGAGGGCTCGGCCGAGATCGCGGCGCGGGCGAGCACCGTGTACGCGCTGCTGGGCTAGAGCCTGGGCGCACACGCGGACACGATCCGCTACCGGCTGGTAACGGTCGGTTCAAGGTGCTGAGCGGAATCCCGGCTTCAGGGAATCTGCACATCGGCTGCGCAAGCGGGTCACGGCGCACGGCGGATCTGCACAGTCACGCGCCGGGGGCCGAGCCATTGGGCCGGGACTGCCCCATTCGGTCGCGGGGCGGCAAGGGGCCTCGCGCGCCGATGCCGCGAAGGGTGTGAAGAAGTCGCCGCCAAGACGTGCGCACGCCTGCACGGATCTGCGCCCGAGAACGCCAATTGCCCTGGTGAGAGCGGTGGTTGAGTGGAACCGCCGCGCGTCGGCGTGCTTTGATCCGTTGCACCGCGGGGGCCACTCCAGAGGGTCCCGGCAACGGGTGCCCGGCGCCCGCGGACCGCGGCCGACCGTCTGTCCCCAGAGGGGGGCCGCTCTCCCCCTTGTGAATATCCATATGAAGGGAAGTTCCATCATGAACTCCACCCCCCAGGTTGAGACCGCCGAGATCTCGGACGCCGAGCTGGACGCCGTGTCCGGTGGCCTGTCGCTGAACGCCGTGGGCACCGTCACCGGCCTGGTGGACGGCGTCGCCCCGGTTTCCGGCCTGGTCGGCACGGTTGTCGGCACCGTCGAGGGTGTCACCGGCCTGAACACCGCCCCGGTCACGAACCTGGTCGCCGGTCTCTGATCGCACCTTTGTGCCGTTGAGTCCCGGAACCGCATCCCGGTTCCGGGACTCTCGGATGCCGTAGATCTCTCCGACAGGTGAGGGAAGTTCCGTGCAGTTCCGTAGGCAGGCCCTCGCCAAGCTGCAATCGCCCGAAGAGCTCGACCTCCCGGTGCGCTTCGCGCGCCCCCAGGGCTGGCTCGTGCTCTCCGTGACCGTGGTCGTCATGGCCGCCGCGTCCGTCTGGGCCGTCACCGGCTCGGTGGCCTCCACCGTCGGCGCGCCCGCCATCCTCACGCACGGCGAGGGCAGTTACATCCTGCAGAGCCCCGTGGCCGGGCAGGTCGTCGCGGTCCTCGCCAAGGAGGGCGAGCGACTGCCCGCGAACTCGCCCGTTCTCAAGGTCCGTACAGAGCAAGGCGACTCGGTGGTCCGTACGGTCGCCGCGGGCCGCGTCACCGCGCTCGCCGCCACCATCGGCCAGATCATCCAGACCGGGGCGAACGTCGCCGCCGTGGAGAAGGTCGCCCACTCGTCGGACCCGCTGTACGCGACGGTGTACGTCCCCGCCGAGAACGCCGCCTCCATCCCCGCGAACGCCTCCGTCGACCTCACCGTCCAGTCGGTGCCCGCCCAGGAGTACGGCGTGCTGCGCGGCCATGTGAAGTCCGTGGACCGTACGGCCCAGTCGGCGCAGCGGATCGCCGCGTACCTCGGGGACAGCCAGTTGGGCGAGCAGTTCACCAGGAAGGGCCGCCCGGTGGCCGTACTCGTACGGCTCGACCGGTCGTCCGGCACCAAGAGCGGCTACAGGTGGTCGTCCGTGGACGGCCCGCCGTTCGCCCTCTCCTCCATGACCCTGGCCACGGGTTCGATCCGCCTGGCCGATCAGCGCCCCATCGATTGGCTTCTGCCGTGACCGCTCCCCAGGACACCCTGCCCCCGGTACGGGGCAGACGCCGCGCCGCACCGCCGAAGCGCACCGTGCCCAAGAGCCGGCAGAGGACCGTCCGCACGCCCACGGTGCTCCAGATGGAGGCCGTGGAGTGCGGCGCCGCTTCGCTCGCCATGGTGCTCGGCCACTACGGCCGGCACATCCCGCTCGAGGAGCTGCGCATCGCCTGCGGTGTCTCCCGCGACGGCTCGCGCGCCAGTAACCTCCTCAAGGCGGCCCGCAGTTATGGCCTGACGGCCAAGGGCATGCAGATGGACACGGCCGCGCTCGCCGAGGTGAGGGCGCCCGCGATCCTGTTCTGGGAGTTCAACCACTACGTCGTCTACGACGGCATGGGCCGCCGCTTCGGCCGCCGGGGGGTGTACGTCAACGACCCCGGCAAGGGCCGCCGTTTCGTGCCGATGGAGGACTTCGACACCAGCTTCACCGGGGTCGTCCTGGTGATGGAGCCGGGCGAGGACTTCACCAAGGGCGGCCGCAGGCCGGGCGTCCTGGGCGCCCTGCCGGCCCGGCTGCGCGGTACGTCGGGCACCATGCCCGCCGCCATCCTCGCGAGCCTCCTCCTGGTGGCGGTCGGCGCCGCGCTGCCCGCGCTCAGCCGGACGTACATCGACATGTTCCTCATCGGCGGGCAGACCTCGATGCTCGGCGTGCTGTTCACGTCGATGGCCGCCTGCGTCCTGCTCACGGTCGTACTGACCTGGCTGCAACAGGCGAACCTGCTGCGCGGCCGTGTCATCTCCTCGACGCTCTCCAGCGCGCGCTTCCTGCGGCATCTGCTGCGGCTTCCGGTGACGTTCTTCGCCCAGCGCAGCCCCGCCGATCTCGTGCAGCGCCTGCAGTCCAACGACGCGGTCGCCGAGACCCTGGCCCGCGACCTCGCGGCGGCGGGCGTCGACGCGATCGTCGTCGTGCTGTACGCGGTGCTGCTGTACACGTACGACCCCCAGTTGACCTTCGTCGGCATCGGCGTCGCGCTGCTCAACGTGGTGGCGATGCGGGTCGTCGTACGGCTGCGCGCGACCCGCACGGCGAAGCTGCGCGCCGACAGCGCCCGGCTGACCAACACGGCGTACACCGGGCTGCAGTTGATCGAGACGATGAAGGCGACCGGCGGCGAGGACGGCTACTTCCGCAAGTGGGCCGGGCAGCACGCCACCACACTGGAGGAGCAGCAGCGGCTCGGTGTGCCCAGCGCCTGGCTGGGTGTGGTCGCGCCGACGCTCGCCACGCTCAACAGCGCGCTGATCCTGTGGATCGGCGGTCTGCGGGCGGTCGAGGGTCATATATCAGTGGGTCTGCTGGTCGCCTTCCAGGCCCTGGTGACCCGGTTCACCGCGCCGATCACCCGGCTCAACGGGGTCGCGGGCCGCATCCAGGACTTCGCGGCGGACGTGGCCCGGCTGAAGGACGTGGAGAACTTCCAGGCCGACCCCCTCTACGGCCGCTCGGGCCGCGGCGCGTCGACCCGCCGTCTGCACGGCCATGTCGAGCTGGAGAACATCACGTTCGGTTACAGCCCGCTCGACAAGCCGCTGCTGAGCGGCTTCGACCTGACGGTCGGCCCCGGCCGGCAGGTTGCGCTGGTCGGCGGCTCGGGCAGCGGCAAGTCCACGGTCTCCCGGCTGATCTCGGGTCTGTACGCCCCGTGGGAGGGCGTGATCCGCATCGACGGCCGGCGTCTGGAGGACATTCCGCGCGGCGCGCTCGCCGCGTCCGTCTCCTTCGTCGACCAGGACGTCTTCCTCTTCGAGGGCACGGTCCGCGACAACGTGGCGCTGTGGGACCCGTCGATCCCGGACGACGCGGTGGTCGCCGCGCTGCGGGACGCCGCGCTGTACGACGTCGTGATGCGCCGTCCGGGCGGCATCCACAGCCGGGTCGAGCAGGACGGGCGGAACTTCTCCGGCGGGCAACGCCAACGCCTGGAGATCGCACGGGCTCTGGTGCGCGACCCCAGCATTCTGGTCCTCGACGAGGTGACCAGCGCCCTGGACGCGGAGACCGAGCAGACCGTGATCGACAACCTGCGCAAGCGCGGCTGCGCCTGTGTGGTCATCGCGCACCGGCTCAGCACCGTGCGCGACAGCGACGAGATCGTGGTGCTCCAGCACGGCACGATCGTGGAACGCGGGCGGCACGACGCCCTGGTGGCGGCCGGTGGGGCATACGCCGAACTGGTCAAGGAGCGGTGAGATGACGGCGGTTCAGGAGGGCGACCTCGTCCTCGATGCCCTCGGCCGGATGGGCACCCCGATCGACTGCTCCGGGACCGGCCGGCTCGATCTGGAGGGGCCGCAGGTGCTGTGGCTGGTCGTGACCGGCGCGCTGGACCTGTACGCGGTCGACGCGGCCGTCCAGGGCCACTGGCACCACCTCGGCCGACTCGAAGCGGGCTCCTTGCTGCTCGGCCCGGTCACAGGACCCCAGCACACCCTGGTCGCCCGGCCGGTGCGCGACTGTGTGGTGCGCCGCATCCAGCTGCGCGAGCTGTACCAGACCCCGGACACCCAGACCTGGTCGTACGACGCGTACGGCAACCCCCAGTACGTACCGCCCACCACGAGCCCCCTGGAGTACGCCCTCGCCCTGGGCGTCGGCCGCGGCCTGTCCATCCTCTTCCAGGCACCGATGGCCACCGAACGGGCCGCCGACATCACCGACGACGACGTCTTCTGGATGCAGGTGCCGCCGGGCAGCGTCCAGTACGGCTCCCTGTACGGTGCGGAAGCGGCGGCCGATCTGCTGGTGGACCCCGCGGTCTGGCAGGGCATGGTCGACCAGCAGTACCGGTTGCTCGCCACCCTCGACCGGTGGATCGAGCAGGTGGAGCGCACCCACGAGACCCGCACGGCGGCCGGCATCAAGGCGGGCGAGGCGGTCCGCGCCCAGGCCGACCGGACCCTGCTCGCCTCGATCGGCACGTCGTCGGCGAAGCGCGTGACGGCGGCCGACGCCGACGCCACGTACGCGGCCTGCAAGCTCGTCGCACGCGCCGCCGGGATCACCCTCGCCGAACCCGCGCAGAGCGGCACCGAGAGCGACCGCCTCGACCCGGTCGAGCGCATCGCGGTCGCCTCCCGGGTCCGTACCCGGGCCGTACGGCTCGACGGGCGCTGGTGGCACGACGACATCGGCCCGCTGGTGGGTCACCGGGCCCTGTCGGGTGCGCCGGTGGCGCTGCTGTGGCGGCGGGGCGGTTATGTCGCCGTCCAGCCGTCGTCGGGGCGCGAGACGCCGATCGAGAAGGCGAACGCGGCGGAGTTTGAATCGCGGGCCGTGATGTTCTACCGCCCCCTGCCCGAGCAGCGCCTCAGCCCGTTGCGGCTGCTGCGGTTCAGCATGCGCGGCACGGGCGGTGATCTGGTCGGCCTCCTGCTCAGCGGTCTGGTGACCGTGGCGATCGGCGCGCTGGTGCCCATCGCCACCGGCAAGGTGCTCGGCGAGTACGTGCCGAAGGCGCAGGAGGGGCTGATCGTCCAGGTCTGCCTCGCCCTCATGGTGACCGGCGTGGTCGCGGCGGCGTTCATGCTGCTGGAGAACATGACCATCCTGCGCCTGGAGGGGCGCATCGAGGCGACGCTCCAACCGGCCGTCTGGGACCGCCTGTTGAGGCTGCCGACGAAGTTCTTCGCCGAGCGCTCGACCGGTGAGCTGGCGAGCGCGGCGATGGGCATCAGCGCCATCCGCCGGCTGCTGGCCGGGGTCGGTCCGGTGGTGGCGCAGTCGGTGACGGTGGGGGCGATGAACCTGGGCCTGCTGCTCTGGTACAGCGTGCCCATGGCGCTGGCCGCGATCGGCATGCTCGTCGTCATCGCCGTCGTGTTCCTGGGGCTCGGACTGTGGCAGGTGCGCTGGCAGCGGCGCCTGGTCCAGCTCTCCAACAAGCTGAACAACCAGGCGTTCCAGACCCTGCGCGGCCTGCCGAAGCTGCGCGTCGCGGCGGCCGAGAACTACGCGTACGCCGCCTGGGCGCGGGAGTTCGCGCGCAGCCGTGAGCTCCAGCAGAAGGTCGGCCGGATCAAGAACCTCACCACGGTTCTGGGCGCGGTCTATCTGCCGCTGTGCTCGCTGCTGCTGTTCATGCTGCTCGCGGGCCCGGCCAGGGGCGCCCTGTCGGCCGCCGACTTCCTCACCTTCACCACGTCGGTGACCATGCTGCTGACCTCGGTCACGCAGCTGACGGGCGCGTTCGTCTCGGCGGTGGCGGCGCTGCCGCTGTTCGAGGAGATCAGGCCGGTGCTGGACGCCACGCCGGAGGTACGCACGGCGAGTACGCGCCCCGGCGTCCTGTCCGGCGGTATCGAGGCGCGCCGGCTGTCGTTCCGGTACGCCGACGACGGTCCTCTCGTCCTCGACGACGTCTCCTTCGAGGTGAAGCCGGGCGAGTTCGTGGCGATCGTGGGCCCGAGCGGCTGCGGCAAGTCCACGCTGCTGCGCCTGCTGATCGGCTTCGACAAACCGGCCTCGGGCAGCGTCCTGTACGACGGCCAGGACCTGGCGGCGCTCGACCAGTCGGCGGTGCGCCGTCAGTGCGGGGTGGTGCTCCAGCACGCCCAGCCGTTCACCGGCTCCCTCCTGGACGTCATCTGCGGAACCGAGCCGTACACGCCGGAGGAGGCGATGGCGGCGGCCGAGATGGCGGGACTCGCCGAGGACATCAAGCGGATGCCGATGGGGCTGCACACCATCGTCCAGGGCAGCGGCGCGATCTCCGGCGGCCAGCGCCAGCGTCTGATGATCGCCCAGGCGCTGATCCGGCGCCCGCGCATCCTGTTCTTCGACGAGGCGACGAGCGCGTTGGACAACGAGACCCAGCGCAAGGTCATCGAGTCCACCCGCGCTCTGAACGCCACCCGGATCGTGATCGCCCACCGCCTGTCCACGGTGCTGGACGCGGACCGCGTCATCGTGATGGAGGACGGCAGGGTCGCCCAGCAGGGGCCGCCGGCGCAGCTGCTCGCGGACACGAACGGACGGCTGCACGAGCTGGTGCGGCGACAGCTGGCGTGAGCGGTCAGGCGCCCGTGCCCGGGATGGGCGCACCCGAGGGGACCCCGGCCTCGACGTACCCCTCGTAGTACTCCTTCCAGGGCGCGCTCGGCCCGGCGTGCGGGCCCTCGAAGCGTTCGCCGCGGGCCTTGGCGTCCAGGGCCGTGAGGCAGACCTCCCAGCCGGCGCCGTTGCGGGCGGCGGCGTTCTCCTCGCCCAGGACGTCGGTGAGCGTGAAGCGGGTGCGCCCCTCGTCGAGATCCTCCAGGGCGAAGCGCAGCTCGTCGCCGCCCCACTCGAAGACGAGGTGCCGCGGCGCGTCGACGGCGACGACCGTGCCGGTCGACTCGGGCATGTTCGGGTCCCCGCTGAAGCTGACGGTGCCGCCGGGACGCAGGTCGAACTCGGCGCGGGAGGGGAACCACTGGGCGAGTTCGCCGGGGTCGGTGACGAATTGCCAGACGCGGTCGACCGGGTGGTCGTAGACGCGGCTGAAGCGGACGGCGGGGCGACCGTCGTCGAGGGTGAGGTAGGTACCGGTGAGGTCTGCGGACATGGTGGATCAGTCCTTCGCGGTGGGTTCGTCGGTGTCGTTCGACGCGCTCGGCCGGCCGGGGCCGCACACCTCGACGATCTCACCGACGGGCCGGGGCCGCTCCAGGATCGGCACGACACCGGCCGGCCGCGTGATCCACGACACCCATCCATCGAAACGTTGCCGTTTCGCGGGAACAGGTTTAGGCTCCAGGTGTACGAAACGGTTTCGTTTACGAACTCGTAACCCGGACGACTTTCCCTGGAGTGGTTTCTCCGATGACCCAGACGGTGAAGGACAGCCCCCTCGCGGGCGACCTGGACGCACCTGCTCCGGCCTCGCCGAAGCGGTGGTGGATCCTCGCGATCATCGCGATCGCGCAGCTGATGGTGGTGCTGGACGCCACCATCGTGAACATCGCCCTGCCGTCCGCCCAGGCGGACCTGGGCTTCTCGGACGGCAACCGGCAGTGGATCGTCACCGCGTACGCGCTGGCCTTCGCCTCGCTGCTGCTGCTCGGCGGACGGATCGCGGATCTGTTCGGGCGCAAGCCCGCCTTCCTCGTCGGCGTCGTCGGATTCGCGGTGGCCTCCGCGCTCGGCGGTGCCGCGACGGGCTTCGGCATGCTGGTCGCCGCCCGCGCCCTGCAGGGCGTCTTCGGCGCGCTGCTCGCGCCGGCCGCGCTGTCGCTGCTGAACACGACGTTCACGGACGCCCGTGAGCGGGCGCGGGCCTTCAGCGTCTACGGCGCGATCGCCGGTGCCGGCGGTGCGGTCGGCCTGCTGCTCGGCGGCCTCCTCACCGACGCGCTCGACTGGCGCTGGACGCTGTATGTCAACGTGGCCATCGCCGTCGTCGCCTTCGCGGGCGGCTGGATACTGCTCGGCAACCACCGCGACGCCGCGAACTCCAAGCTCGACGTACCTGGCACCGTACTGGTCGCCGGAGGCCTCTTCTCCCTGGTCTACGGCTTCTCCAACGCGGAGACGCACGACTGGGACTCGCCGCAGACCTGGGGCTTCCTGATCGCGGGCGGTCTGCTGCTCGTGGCCTTCTCCTGGTGGCAGACCCGCGCCGCACACCCGCTGCTGCCGCTGCGCGTCCTGCTCGACCGCAACCGCGCGGCCTCGTTCCTCGCCGTCCTGATCAGCGGCGGTGGCATGTTCGGCGTGTTCCTGTTCCTCACGTACTACCTGCAGCTGAACCTCGGCTTCAGCCCGACGAAGACCGGTGTGGCGTTCCTGCCGATGGTCGGCGCGCTGATGGTGACGGCGCAGCTCGGCACCACGGTGCTGCTGCCACGGATCGGACCGAAGGCGGTCATCCCGCTGGGCTTCGCCGTCGCCGTGGCCGGCATGGCCTGGCTGACCGGTATCGGGCTCGACACGCACTACGCGAGCGGGGTGCTGCCGCAGCTGGTCGTGATCGGCCTGGGCCTCGGCCTGGTGATGCCCTCGGCCATGCAGCTCGCCACCGGCGGGGTGGCGGCCGAGGACGCGGGTGTCGCCTCCGCGACGGTCAACGCGATGCAGCAGGTGGGCGGTTCGATCGGAACGGCGCTGCTGAACACGCTGGCCGCGAGCGCCGCGAGCGACTACCTGGCCGGGAAGGACGCGACCAGCAAGCTGGTCCAGGCGCAGGCGACCATCGAGAGCTACACCACCGCCTTCTGGTGGTCCGCGGGCCTGTTCGCCGCGGGCGCGGTCATCGCGCTCCTGCTCTACCGCCGCGGCGCGCACCAGCCCGACCCCGAGGGCGCGCAGGTCGTCCACATGTAATCACTGATCCGAGGCCGAGGGGCCGCCGTCCTCAGGGAGACGGCGGCCCTTCTCCTTGGAAAGGCATCACGGCCGTCCTACGTCTTCCCTCGTATGCCCTGCTGTGCTTGCCTGGGGAGCCCTTTCGGCGGTCGGGGCGGGAGTTGCGGCATGCGGAAGCCGTGGATCGTGGGGGTGCTGATGGCCGGGCTGCTGCTCGGCGCGTGCGGGGATCCGACGTCCGGGCCCGAGGCGGCTCCCCCCGCGCCCAAGGTCTCCGGGGCCTCGCCGACGACGCGTCAGCGAGCGGTGTCCACGCCGAGCGCCGCCCCTGCCCAGCCTCCCACCGTGCTGTATCTGGGCGACTCGCTCGCGATGGAAAGCCAGAAGGTGCTGGGCCAGACGCTGACGAGCGACCTGCGCGCGAGGTACACGAGCGCCCCGTACTCGGGCACCACCCTGTGCGACTACCTGGAGGGCGGCGCGCAGCGATCGCTCGTGCCGGCCGCGGACAAGGCGGCCGCGCTGGTACGTGCGACGCACCCGGACTTCGTGGTGCTCCAGTTCTGGGGCAACTCCTGGGGCTACACGCCCTGCATGGACGGGATCACCTACGCCGCGGCGCGGGCCAGGTACTTCACCCGGTACGCGGCCGACGCGGCGCGTCTCACCCAGCAGATCGCCGCGGCGGGCGGCACCCGACGGCCCAGGATCGTCTGGGTATTGCAGGGGCCGGATCCGATCACCCCCGACCGGGTCCGGCGCGTCAACGAGATGTACGAGCAGCAGGCGCGCTCCTCGGGCGATCTCGTCTCCGACGCGGGAGGCACCGTCAGCCCGGCCTCGGGCCGCTACACCTGGGCGCAGTACCTGCCGTGCACCGCGTACGAGCACGAGCACCCGGCGTACTGCACCCAGCCGGCCCGCGACCGCACCGCCCTGCACCGCGACGACGACTATCTGCACTTCTGCCTCGCCCCGACGACATCGACGCCCAAGCCGTGTCCGGTCCGCTCGCCGGGCATCCTGCGCATCGCACAGGAGATCACCCGGACGATCGCGGCGCAGGTACGGTGAGTTCCTGACGGCCGGTCCTCGCATCCGCACACCGTTGGAAGGGCCGCGCACCGGCTCCAGGTCCGCATCCCGGCCTGGGCGGACGGAGCCCGGCAGTTGGCTGACGCTGGAGCGCACCTGGCGCACCGGGGACCGTCTCGAAGTGACACTGCCGATGCGCACGGTCGTCGAAGCCACCCCGGACGACCCCGACGTACAGGCGGTGCTGCACGGCCCGGTCGTCCTGGCGGGGGCGTACGGCGACAGGGCCGATCCATGGCTGCCCCGGCTGGAGGTGGCCTCCGTCCGCCAGGAGTCCGCGAACACGCTCCGCTTCACCGCGCGCGCCGACGGCGAGGAGGTCGCGCTGCTGCCGATCGCCCGCGTGCACCACCAGCACTACACCGTGTACTGGCTCACCGGCGAACCGCCCTCCCCTCCCCCGCAGTTCGCGGCCTGGCACCGTTTCGACGAGACGTCCGGCACCACGGCGGCGGACGCGACGGGCAACGGCAAGACGGCCCGACTCGTGGGCCGCGCCGTCTGGTCGCCGTCCGGCCGGATCGACGGGGCGGTCGCCCTCGACGGCACCGACGGCCATGTGGCCCTCGCCGAGGACCTGCTGGCGGGCGCCTCCGCGTACTCGATCGCCGCCTGGGTCGGACTGGACGGGCAACCGGGCGCCTGGAGCCGGATCTTCGACCTCGGCACCGGCGTCACCGCCAACATGTTCCTGACCCCGCTCAGCGGTGACGGCACGCTTCGGTACTCCATCACCGCCGGGGGCGCGGGCGCCGAACAGCGCATCGATACCACCCCGCTGCCGAGCGACCGCTGGGTGCACGTGGCGGTGACGTACGGCGACGGCACCGCCGTCCTGTACGTGGACGGCACGGAGGCGGGCCGCAACGCGCGCGTGACCGTGGAACCGCGTCACTTCGGCAACCACATCCGCGCCGGATACATCGGCAGGTCGCAGTACGCCGACCCGTATCTGAAGGGGGCCGTCGACGACTTCCGGGTGTTCGGGCGGACGCTGAGTGCCGCCGAGGTGGCGACACTGGCACAGCCGGCCTCCGCGTAGCCGGGCGGCCGGCTCGCCCCGTCAAGGGCGGGCCGGCCGTGCCCGTCCGCCGCTACTCACCCGCGTACGCCTTCTCCAGGGCGGCGATGTCCAGCTTGCCCATCGCGAGCATCGCCCGCGTGGTGCGGGCCGCCTTCTCGGGGTCGGGGTCGCCGATCATGTCGATGAGCCCGTCCGGGATGACCTGCCAGGACACGCCGTACTTGTCCTTGAGCCAACCGCAGGGGCCCGGCTGACCGCCGCCCTCGGTGAGCTTGTTCCAGTAGTAGTCGATCTCCTCCTGGTTCTCGCAGTAGATCTGGAAGGAGATCGCCTCGTTGAACGTGAACTGCGGACCGCCGTTCAGCGCCACGAACTTATGGCCGTTGGCCACGAAGTCGACGGCGATCACGGAACCGGCGGGGCCCGGTCCGGCCTCGGTGTAGCGGCCGATCCGCCCGATGCTGGAGTTCTTGAAGATCGAGACGTAGTAGTGCGCGGCCTCCTCGGCCCGGCCGTCGAACCAGAGACAGGTGGTGAATCCTTCGGTGGCCATGAGTACCTCCTGGAGCGTGGGACGCGGTCACCTGTGTCGACCGATCCTCGCGCCGAAACTCATCGGCCGGGGCGGAGATTGATCCGGATGGCGGCACCACCGACCGAACTAGCATGCCGACCATGACGTCATCGCCCCACGAGAGCATCCGGCCCTTCCGTCTCGCGATCCCCCAGAGCGACCTCGACGATCTCCACGACCGCCTCGACCGCACCCGCTGGCCCGACGAGCTGCCGGGCGTGGGATGGGCGTACGGGGTCTCCCGCGACTACCTGCGCGAACTCGTACGGTACTGGCGCCACGACTACGACTGGCGGGCCGCCGAGGCGCGGCTGAACGAGTGGCCGCAGTTCACGACGGAGATCGACGGGGCGCACCTCCACTTCGCCCACATCCGTTCCCCTCAGCCGGACGCCACCCCGCTGGTCATCACCCATGGCTGGCCCGGCTCGATCGTGGAGTTCCTCGACGTCGTGGGGCCGCTCACCGATCCGGCCGCGCACGGCGGCGATCCCGCGGACGCGTTCCACGTCGTGGTGCCGAGCATTCCGGGCTTCGGGCTGTCCGGGCCCACGCGGGACACCGGCTGGGAGGCGGGCCGGATGGCGGACGCGTGGGTGGAGCTGATGGACCGGCTCGGCTACCGGCGCTTCGGCGCGCAGGGCGGTGACTGGGGCGCGATGATCTCCCGTGAGCTGGGCCGCGCCCACCCCGACCGGGTGACCGGCGTCCACCTCAACCTGCTGCCGGGCGCCCAGGCGACGAGCGAGCCCACCGACGAGGAGCTGGCCGCGCTCGGCGCCGAGGAGCAGGAGCGCACGCTCACCTCGTGGCGCCGCTGGTCCGCGTGGTCGGGTGACGCGTCGGCGTACGCCCTGCTGCACTCCACCCGGCCGCAGACCCTGGCGTATGCGCTCACGGACTCGCCCGTCGGTCAACTCGCCTGGATCATCGAGAAGTTCCGGGAGTGGACGGACTCGGATGAGCTGCCCGAGGAGGCCGTCGACCGGGACCGGTTGCTGACGAACGTGATGTTGTACTGGCTGACCGGGACCGCCGGTTCGTCGGCCCGGATCTACTACGAGCGGGCGCACGCCGCAGGGCGTGCCGCCGCACCCGCCGCGCCGTCCACGGCGCCGACCGCACTGGCGGTCTTCCCCGCCGAGATCCAGATCCCGCTGCGGCACAAGGCGGAGCGGACGGAGAACATCGTGCGGTGGACCGAGTTCGACCGGGGTGGTCACTTCGCGGCCATGGAGGAGCCGGACCTGCTGGTGGACGACGTACGGGCGTTCTTCCGGCAGCTGCGCGAAAAGGGCTGACCCGGGACTGATCCCACGCTCTGCCCGTGGCGAATCTGCGGCGGGCAGAGAATCCGCATCCGGCGATCGTCCGAGGTCAAGAGTGGAGTCAACGGCATCCGTGCCTGCGACAAGGAGACCCGATGACTCCACTGCCTCAACTCACCACGCTCTCGCCCCGTGCGGAGGAGGGCGACACGCCGCCCAGCCGGTTCGACGACCATCTGGCCGCGCAACTGCTGGCCCAGCGGATCGTGTTCCTGGGCACCCAGGTCGACGAGGTGTCGGCCCATCGCGTGTGCGCGCAACTGCTCCTGCTGTCGGCGGAGGATCCGCGCACCGACATCAGCCTGTACATCAACAGCCCCGGTGGGTCAGTCACCGCGGGGCTCGCCATCTACGACACCATGCGGCTCATCCCGAACGATGTGTCGACGCTGGTCATGGGGTTCGCCGCCAGCATGGGCCAGTTCCTGCTCACGGTGGGAACGCGCGGCAAGCGGTTCGCGCTGCCGAACGCGCGGGTCATGATGCACCAGCCGTCGGCAGGTATCGGTGGCACCACCGCCGACATCGAGATCCAGGCGGAGAACCTGGAGTTCACCAAGAAGGCCATCGAGCGGATCACCGCGGAGCACACCGGGCAGAGCGAGGAGACGATCTCGCGCGACGGCGACCGGGACCGCTGGTTCACGGCCGAGCAGGCCAGGGAGTACGGGATGGTGGACCGGGTCTTGGAGTCGCTCGCCGACGTCCGCCCGGCCGCCTCGCGCCGACGGATGGGGTTGTGACATGGGGTCGTACACGGTTCCGTACGTCGTCGAACGTACCGCGCAGGGCGAGCGTTCGTACGACGTCTTCAGCCGGCTGCTGAGCGAGCGGATCATCTTCCTCGGCACCGAGATCGACGACGGCGTCGCGAACGTCGTCATCGCGCAACTGCTGCATCTGGAGTCGTCGAACCCGGAACACGAGATCTCGATCTACCTCAACTCGCCCGGCGGATCGTTCACTTCACTGATGGCGATCTACGACACGATGACGTTCGTGCAGGCCCCGATCTCCACGTTCTGCGTCGGGCAGGCCGCCTCCACCGCGGCGGTGCTGCTGGCCGGCGGAGACCCCGGGCGGCGGTTCGTGCTCCAGCACGCCCGGGTGCTGCTCGGCCAGCCGGCCAGCGGCGGACGGCAGGGCACGGTCTCGGACCTCAGCCTCCAGGCCAAGGAGATGGTCCGCATCCGCTCCCAGGTGGAGGAGGTCCTGTCCCGGCACACGCATCACGACGTGGCGACCCTGCGCGCCGACATGGACCGGGACAAGGTGTTCACCGCCGAGGAGGCCGTCGCCTACGGGCTCGCCGACGAGGTGCTGAGCCGACGGCTCGCTTTCGTCTGATTTTGGCGGGCCGGGCGCCGGACGTCCACGAGCCCGTCAGGCGGCCAGGCACAGACCGTCGTACTGCGCCGTCGGCGACGTACGGCCCCGGCCGGTCCGGATCCGGGCGTGCCGTACCAGCTCGTCCTGGGCGAGCGAGAGCAGGTCCGCGAGGCCGAGTCCGAGGGCCTGGGCGGCGGCCGCCAGGACCTCGGAGGAGGCCTCCTTGCGGCCGCGCTCCACCTCGGACAGGTACGGCATCGAGATACGGGCCGCCTCGGCGACGTCCTTGAGCGTGCGCTCCTGGGCGAGCCGTTCGCGCCGCAGCGCGTCACCGACGAGGTCACGCCACAGGGGCTCCCTCGGGGCGGGGGTCCGTGGCGCCTGCGCCGGCTGCTGCGGGGCACGGCTCGCCCCGTCGGTGCGGGGCGGCGCGGTCCGGTGGCGCAAGGGGATGACGCGGGCTTCGTTCGGCGCATGATTGCTCACTCCTTCAGCCTAGGGATCCGGGGCGCCACGGGAAGGGAGCGGCATTCCGCCCTGGGTGAATTCCGCGCGGCCGAGGTGGTGGCGGAAGGTCACCTCCCGACGCGGTCGGCCCACCCGGCGGGCGGAGTGCGGGAGGGCTGCTTAGCGTGGCAGCGTGAGCGCCCCGACCTCGTCCGACCAGGCCGTCGCCCGCACCGGCGGCCCGCCCATCGCCCCGCACGGCTGGGTCCAGGCCGCCGTGACGGTGCTGGCCGGGCTGATCGTCATGGGTGTGTGCGCCGCGCTCGGACTGTGGGCGGCGGGCGGAACCGGCATCCCCGACAACGGCTTCCCCCGGGTGGTCGTGGCCACGGTCGTCGTGGCGGTCGGCGGCACCGTGAAGCTGGCGGGCGACGCAGGCGAGCTCGCCGGCACGCGGGCGGGACTGACGGTGATGCCGCTGTCGGTGGCGCTCGCCGGGGCGCTGGCGATCGCCGCGGGGTTCCTTCGCCCGCTGCGGCATCGGGCCGTCGCCGGCGCGCCCGAACTGGCGGGCTGGGCGGCCCGGATCGCCGTCCTGTGGCTGCTGGCGCTCGTCGGGCTCGCGCTCGCGGCCCGCCAGACCTTCCCGGTCCCGCTGGGCGACGAAACCATCGGCGACATCGGCCGCCTGTTCGGCGTCGAACCGAAGATCGGCTACACGACGGACCTGCCGCCCACCGTGCTGTTCGGACTGCTGTGGCTGGCGGGTGTGCTGGTCCTCGCCCTGCTGGTGTCGCGCGGGGCCCCGCTCCCGGCAGGGTTGCTGCGCTTCCAGGAGTCGGTCCGCCCCGTCGCGTACGCCATGGTGGCCCTGCTTCTCGCGTACGTCGCCCTCGGCGTCGTCATCGCGCTGGTGGTGGCCGCCACCCGCGGGCACCCCGCCGAGACGTTGGCGGTGGTCCTGCTGGGGCTGCCCAACCTGGTGTGGCCGGTGTTCACCCTCGGTCTGGGCGCCACCTGGCATGGCCGCGTGGACGGGCCCTTCGGGCTGCCCGTACCGCATCTGCTCGACGAGGTGCTGCGCACCCCGGACATCTCGACGCTCAATCTGCGCACGCTCGCCGCTCACGACGGCCGGGTGTGGTGGCTCGTGGTCGTGGACGCCGTATTGGTCCTCGCCGCCGCGTTCGTGATGGCGGCGCGCTCTCCGGCCCGTATGCGGCCGTGGCAGCACGCCGTGCGCATGGCGGCGGGGTTGGTGCTGACGGTGCTCATGATCTGTCTGGTCTGCCGGATCTCGGCACACTACGGTCTGTCGCTGATCGGCATCGGCGACCTGGGCGGCGGACTGTCCGGCGTGCTGTTCCTGAAGCCACAGGTGTGGACCGCGCTCGGGTTGGCCGCGGTGTGGGGGCTGGTCACCGGGTTCGCCGGCGGGCTGCTCGCCAAGGGGGTGCGCCGACGGGGCAAGGTCCCCTAGGTCCTGTCGTCGAACTCCCGCAGGTCGGGCCGGCCGTGGGCGGCGGAGCGGTCAGGCGGCCGGGGTGGAGAGCGCGTGGCCGAACCGCTGCATCCGCAGCGCGTCCACGGACTCCGCGAGCAGTTCGTACTCGGTGGTGTCGTCGCTGATGGCGATGCGCACCAGCCGTCCGGCGGCCAACTCGTCGGCGACCAGTTCCTGTTGTCCGGCGTCGCCGCACCAGGCACGCAGGACACCGGGCACGTCGGGGACGGTGTCGGCCACGGGGGCGATGGAGTTCGGCGGGAAGAGCGGGTTGTCCGGGTGCGGGTCGAGCCGTTCGGCGATCCAGGAGGCGCGGTCGCGCATCCACCACAGGGCGAGGGCGAGGGTGGGCGCGCGATAGGTTCCTAAGGGCACACCGATACGCTGACCGCCGCAGATGCCGTATGCCGTCACATGGCACAGGAATTCGTCGTGCACGATCGCTCCCCCAGTGCGGTGCTCGGGACCTGGTCGGCCCCGTGGTGCCTTGCATTCGCTCGCTGTGCACGTGGGCGATCCGGACGCGGCACACGGTGGAGCATTTCGGTCGTGACCGAATCACCCTGTCATTCGAGTATCGCCACTCCTGACACTCTGTCACCACGCCATTTCAGCCAGTCTTCTGGCATATTCACCACCGCGTATGGCCGAAACGGGCCACGCCTCCTCACCGCCCTCGCCGCGCCTCCGCGTCACGCCCCCTCACCGCGCCCCTCGCCGCACTCCGCGCCACGCCCCATCACCGCGCTCCTCGCCACCCGTCGCGCACGGCGCCCTTACCCCGGATGTAATCGACGCCCCCGGGCGTGGCCGGGCATGGTTGCGGTGTCGGCTGCCGACGGGCACCAAGCCCCGGGATCCGGCTTCTGACCAGCGCATACCCTTCGATGGAGGCTGATCCGCCATGTCCGCAGACAACCACCGTTACGAGTCCGCCGTCGCCCGCTACTTCGAGGCGTGGAACGCGAGTGACCCCCAGGCACTGGCCAAGGCGGTCGCCGCCGCCTGGACCGCGGACGGAAGCTACACCGATCCGCTGGCCGATGTCAGCGGGCACGAGCAGATCGCGGCCGTGATCGCGGGAGCGCAGAGCCAGTTCCCGGGCTTCTCCTTCCGGCTCTCGGGTGCCGTCGAGGGGCACCACGACATCGCCCGCTTCGGCTGGGAGCTGGTGAACGACGCGGACGGCTCGGCGCCCGTCGCCGGCTTCGATGTGATCGTCCTCGACGACGACGGGCGCATCAGCGGCGTCCACGGCTTCCTGGACCGCGTCCCGGCGGGCGCGGCCTAGGACCGGGCACCCTAGGAGATCGGGCCGGGCCAGCTCGGGGGTTCCTCTCCGTCATCCTCCGGGCTGCCCGGCGTCACCGCCTTCTCCTGCGCCGGCGTCTTCTCCTTGAGGCGCAGCACCAGCTCGTCGTCCACGACGTCCGCGACCACCGTGTCACCGGGGTTGAGCGTGCCGTCGAGCAGCATGTTCGACAGCCGGTTGTCGAGTTCGGACTGGATGGTGCGGCGCAGCGGGCGGGCCCCGAACTCCGGCTGGTAGCCGCGCTCGGCCAGCCACTTCTTGGCCGCCTCCGTGACCTCCAGACCGATCTGCTGGGCGTGCAGCCGCCGCCGGCTGTGCTCCAGGAGCAGGTCGACGATCCGCACCAGGTCCTCGCGGCCCAGCGCGTGGAAGACGATGACCTCGTCGATCCGGTTGAGGAACTCGGGGCGGAAGTGCGCCTGGAGCTCCGCCATCAGGTCGTCCTTGATCTCCGCGATATCGCCGTGGTGGTCGAGGATGTGCTTCGAGGCGATGTTGCTGGTCATGATGACAACGGTGTTGCGGAAGTCGACCGTGCGCCCCTGGGCGTCGGTCAGCCGTCCGTCGTCCAGTACCTGTAGCAGCAGGTTGAACACGTCCCGGTGGGCCTTCTCCACCTCGTCGAACAGCACGACGCTGTACGGCTTGCGGCGCACCGCCTCGGTGAGCTGGCCGGCCTCCTCGTAGCCGACATAGCCGGGCGGGGAGCCGATCAGCCGGGAGACGGTGTGCTTCTCCTGGAACTCGCTCATGTCGAAGCGGACCATGCGGTCGGGGTCGCCGAAGAGCAGTTCCGCAAGGGCCTTGGCGAGTTCGGTCTTGCCGACGCCGGTGGGGCCGAGGAAGAGGAAGCTGCCGGTCGGCCGGTCGGGGTCGCCCATGCCGGCCCGGCCGCGGCGCACGGCCTGGGCCACCGCGGTGACCGCCTGGTCCTGGCCGATGACACGCTGGTGCAGGACCTCCTCCAGCTTCAACAGCCGGTCGCGCTCGGTCTCGGTCAGCTGGGAGACCGGGATGCCGGTGCGTGCGGAGAGCACCTCGGCGATGTCCTCGGGCGTGACGGAGGGCGTCGGTGCCCCGCCCTCGCCGAGCGAGCCCAGCCGCTCCTCCAACTCGGCCGTCCGGCGCTTGAGTTCGGCCGCGCGCTCGAAGTCCTCGGTGCTGACGGCCTCGTCCTTCTCGCGGCGCAGGCGGGTGAGACGGTCCTCCAGCTCCGCGGCCTCGGTGGGGCCGCCCACACTGCGCAGTCCGACCCGGGCTCCGGCCTGGTCCATGAGGTCGATGGCCTTGTCGGGCAGGAACCGGTCGCTGATATAGCGGTCGGAGAGGGCTGCCGCGGCGTCCAACGCCTCATCCGTGTAGCGGACTTGGTGATGGGCCTCGTACGAGTCGCGCAGCCCGCGCAGGATCTCGATCGTCTCCTCCACGGAGGGCTCGGGCACCATGACCGGCTGGAACCGGCGTTCCAGCGCGGCGTCCTTCTCGATGTATTTGCGGTACTCGTCGATCGTGGTGGCGCCGACGACACTGAGGTCGCCGCGGGCGAGCGCGGGCTTGAGGATGTTGCCGGCGTCCATGGACCCCTCTCCGGTGGCGCCCGCGCCGACGACCGTGTGCAGCTCGTCGATGAAGAGGACGATGCCCTTCTCGGCCCTGGTGACCTCGTCGACGACCTTCTTCAGCCGTTCCTCGAACTGGCCCCGGTACTGGGCCCCGGCGACGAGGCCGGCCATGTCGAGGGCGACCACACGACGGTTCCGCAGCGCCTTGGGGACCTCTTCGCCGACGATGCGCTGGGCCAGCCCCTCGACGATCGCGGTCTTGCCGACGCCGGGGTCGCCGATGAGCACCGGGTTGTTCTTGGTCCGGCGGGAGAGGACCTCGATGGTCTGTTCGATCTCGGCGGCCCGCCCGACCACGGGGTCGAGACGTCCGCTGCGGGCCTCGTCGGTCAGGTCGCGCCCGTACTCGTCGAGCGTCGGGGTGTCGGGGTGCCCGCCTGCCGCGCGCCCTTCCCGGCCGGCCCCGGCCCCGCCGAGCGCGCCCGGCGAGGCGCCCTCGGTCCTGAGGGTCCGGGCGAGCGGGGAGCGCGGATCGTCGAGCAGCGCGGACAGGATGTGCTCCGGGCCGATGTACGAGGCACCGGCCGCCTGGGAGCGGGCGTGGGCGGAGAGCAGGGCGCGTTTGGCCGCAGGGGTGAGGGCGGGCTCCCCGTCGCCGGTCCCGGAGGGCAGCGATTCCCGCAGGTCGGTGGCGAGCTGGTCCGGGTCCGCGCCGGCCTGCTCCAGCACCTGGCGCGCGGCCGGCACCTGGGTGGCGGCCCACAGCAGGTGCACGGCGTCAAGATCGGATCCGTCCTCCGCGGCCCGTCCGCCGGCGGCGGCGAGCAGGTCGTGCGAGGAGTCGCTGAGGAGACGTCCGATGGGGACACGTTGCACGGCCGGTGGCGACGTGGCCGGGCTCATGCCGAAGAAACGGTTGAACAGTTCGGAGAACGGGTCGTCTGACCCGAAGGGCGAGATCGTCACGATTGACCACCCGTCCGGCGGGCACACGGCCGCGTCACCCACCGTTGTCGATTGCCCGTACCTGCCCAGTCTTCGCCCCTTCGGGGGGCGGCACAACCGCAGGACCGCCCGCCGGATCAGGGCGATTGGGTAAGGAATGCGGGGGTACTCGGGGTGGCTGATGGTCGGGCGCCCTCCCAGCCGATTCCCGTCTCTGCCGGTCGCGGAGAGGCTCAGTACGCGACCGCTGCCCGCGCCGCGATCCGGTAGCGCCTGGGGGCGACGCCGACCGTGCGCTTGAAGGCGTTGCTGAAGGCGCTCTCCGAGCCGTAGCCGATGGACCGGGCGACGGCCGCCACGGGTGTCGCCTCTGCGTGTCTCCTCCGCACGCAGGGGGCGTACGGCCGGGCTCATCCGCCAGTTCAGGAGATATGTCGGGGGCGGCACGCCGGCCGCGTCCACGAAGCGCAGCGCGAAGGCGGTCCGGGAGACATGGCGGAGGCCCCGGCAAGTTCCTCCAGCTGCCAGGGGCGCGAGGATCGCCGTGCATCAGGCGCAGCGGGGGCGAGCCACTCGTCGGCCAGGGCGCGCAGCCAGCCGGCGGGCAGGACACCGGCGTCGTCGAGGCAGACCCGCAGCACCTGGACGAACAGGAGCTGGGCGGGCCGGTCCGAGGCGAACCCGGAGCCGGCCCGGCCCGCCGTCGTCTCCCCTCGCGGTGCCCTCCCGGGGCTTCCGCTTCTCCCCCGTCGTCTTCGACGACCTGCACTTCGAGCAGCGGCCGTACGATCCCTTCGCCGCCTACGGCCAGCCCAAGACCGCGAACGCCCTCTTCCCGGTCGAGCTGGACCGACGCGGCCGGGCGGACGGCGTGCGGGCCTTCGCCGTACACCCGGGCACCATCATCGACACCGGTCTCGCCGAGCACGTCACCGACGACGTCATCCGGGCGGCCGGTGCCGTCGACGAGGAGGGCCACCCCGTACGGGACCCCGCCCGCCTGCTCAATGCGGTTCCGCAGGGAGCGGCCACCAGCGTCTGGTGCGCGCCCGGCCCGCGGCTCGACGGGCTGGGCGGGGTCTACTGCGAGAACTGCGACATCGGCCCGCTCGTGGTGGAGGAAGCGGCCTGGCGCGCCGGGGCGGAGACGGCCGGTGTACTGCCGTACGCGGTCGACCCGGAGGCGGCCGCCCGCCTCTGGGAGGTGCGCTGACGCCTTACGGCTTGATGACCGCGTCGATGCGTGCCAGTTCGTCCGCGTCGAAGTCCAGGTTGCGGATCGCCGCGACGCTGTCCTCCACCTGCTGCGGGCTGCTCGCGCCGAGCAGGGCCGAGGTCACCCGGCCGCCGCGCAGCACCCAGGCGAGGGCCATCTGGGCCAGCGACTGGCCGCGGGACTTGGCGATGTCGTCGAGTTCGCGCAGCCGCCTCACCAGGTCCCCGGTGACCGCGTCGGTGCTGAGGAACGGGCTGTCGCTCGCGGCCCGCGAGCCCTCCGGGATCCCGTCGAGGTAGCGGGCGGTCAACAGGCCCTGCTCCAGCGGGGAGAAGACGATGGAGCCGACCTGGAGCTCGTCCAGGGTGTCCAGGAGGCCGTTCTCCGGGCGGCGGTCGAGCATCGAGTAGCGCGGCTGGTGGATCAGCAGCGGGGTGCCCAGCTCGCCGAGGATACGGGCCGCCTCGCGGGTCTGCTCCGGCGAGTAGTTGGAGACGCCGACATAGAGCGCCTTGCCCTGCTGGACCGCCGAGTGCAGCGCGCCCATCGTCTCCTCCAGCGGAGTCTCCGGGTCGGGGCGGTGCGAGTAGAAGATGTCGACGTAGTCCAGGCCCATGCGCTTCAGGCTCTGGTCGAGCGAGGACATCAGGTACTTGCGGGAGCCCCACTCGCCGTACGGGCCCGGCCACATGAGATACCCCGCCTTGGTCGAGATGACCAGTTCATCACGGTAGGGCGCGAAATCTTCCTTCAGGGCCTCGCCGAAGGCGGACTCGGCGGCGCCGGGCGGCGGGCCGTAGTTGTTGGCCAGGTCGAAGTGCGTGACGCCGAGGTCGAAGGCACGGCGCAGGATCTGCCGCTGGGTCTCCACCGGCCGGTCGGGGCCGAAGTTGTGCCACAGGCCCAGCGACAGCGCGGGGAGCTTCAGGCCGCTGCGTCCGGTGCGGCGGTAGGGCATGGCCTCGTAGCGAGCGGGATCTGCCGTGTACAACATGCACTCCAGGAGTGGTTTTTCAGGTCGACGCGGTCCACTCTCGCCTGCCCGTCCAGCAGCGGTCCAACAGAGGAATCGGATGGGATTCAGCGTCTACGCTTCTCAATCATGGAATTGCGCCATCTCCAGCACTTCGTCGCGGTCGCCGAGGACCGGCACTTCACCCGGGCAGCCGAACGGCTGATGGTGTCGCAGTCGGGTCTGTCCGCCTCGGTCCGCGCCCTGGAGCGGGAGCTGCAGGCCCCGCTGTTCGTGCGCACCACCCGCAGCGTCACGCTCACGGAGGCCGGCCGCGCCCTGCTGGCCGAGGCGGAACGGATCCTCGCCCAGGTGCGCGCGGCCCGCGAGGCGGTGGCCGCGGTCCAGGGCGTGCTGCGCGGCACCCTGTCGCTGGGCACCGAACAGTGCATCGCCGGGGTGGACGTCGCCAGGCTGCTCGCGGGATTCCGGCGCCGGCATCCGGACGTGGAGATCCGGCTGCGGCAGGCGGGGTCGGGCGCGCTGGCCGAGGAGGTCGCGGCGGGCCGGCTGGACCTGGCGTTCGCGGTGCGCACCCAGGCGGACACCGACCAGTTGCGGTCGGTTCCGCTGACGAGCGAGCCGATGACCGTCCTGTGTCACCCGTCGCATCCGCTCGCCGGCGGCGGGCCGGTCAAGCCCATGGACCTGGGCGGCGAGGCGTTCGTCGACTTCCACCCCGACTGGGGGCCGCGCCGCACCACCGACGCGGCATTCGCGGAAGCGGGTGTCCAGCGGACGGTGACACTGGAGGTCAGCGACGTGCACAGCCTGCTGGAACTGGTCCACGAGGGGCTCGGCATCGCCGTCGTCCCGCGCCACTACGGCTACAAGCGGGAGGCGTCCACCCTCGTCTCGCTCCCCGTCAAGGGCACCGCCGTGTACGAGACGGTGGCCATGCTGCCGCCGCACGAGGCCACCAGCCCGGCCGCCCGGGCGCTGATGAGCCTCCTCCGGGCGGGCACGGGCGACGGATCCCGGGACGCCTGAGGTCCGGCGCGCGGGACGCCCGAGGTCCGGCGCGGGAGGCCTGAGCACCGGCGCACGGGCTGGACGCCTGAGGACCGGCGCGCGGGAGGCCTGAGGACCGGCGGGCGGGACGCGATTGCCCGACGTCCGCGGCCGCGATGCGCGATGGTGGATGCATGCATGCCAAGGACATCCTCATCGACGCGTACAGCCGCATCCAGGAAGAAGTCCATGCCGCCGTCGACGGTCTGGGTTCGGACGACCTCAACGCCCGGCCCACCGGGGACACCAACTCCATCGCGTGGCTCGTCTGGCATCTGACCCGAGTGCAGGACGACCACGTCGCCGATGCCGCCGACCTCGATCAGGTCTGGCTGTCACAGGGCTGGGAGAAGCGCTTCGGGCTCGATCTTCCCCGCCGGGACACGGGGTACGGCCACAGTCCGCAAAAGGTCGCCAAGGTGCGGGTGGAGTCGGGTGAGCTGCTCACCGGCTACTACGACGCCGTGCACGAGCAGACGCTCGGCTTCGTGCGCGGGCTGACCGCCAAGGACTTCGAGCGCATCGTGGACGAGCGCTGGGATCCGCCGGTCAGCCTGGGCGTACGGCTGGTCAGCGTCCTGTCCGACGATCTTCAGCACGCCGGACAGGCCGCCTATGTACGGGGGCTGCTTCAGAGCGCGGTCGCGTAGCCCGGCAGGACCACGTCCCGGATGAGGGCGTTGCGCTCGTCGAACGGGATGAACGCGCTCTTGACCGCGTTGACCGTCACCGTGCGCAGGTCCTCGACCGTCCAGCCGGCCTGCTCGACCAGCAGGGACATCTCACGGGTCATCGTCGTGCCCGAGACCAGACGGTTGTCGGTGTTGAGGGTGACCCGGAAGCCCAGGTCCTTCAAGGCCGTGATCGGGTGCTCGGCGATCGAAGTGGCGGCGCCGGTCTGGAGGTTGGAGGTCGGGCACATCTCCAGGGCGATACGGCGGTCGCGCACCCAGGCCGCCAGCCGGCCCAGCTTGCCGTCGACGATGTCCTCGGTGATGCGCACGCCGTGGCCGATGCGCTGGGCGCCGCACACCTGCAGGGCCTGGTGGATGCTGGGCAGGCCGTGCGCCTCGCCCGCGTGGATGGTGAACGGCACGCTCTCGCTGCGCAGGTGCTCGAAGGCGGCCAGGTGGTCGGCGGGCGGGAAGCCGTCCTCGGCGCCGGCGATGTCGTACCCGAGGACACCGGCGTCGCGGAAGGCGACCGCGAGGTCGGCGATCTCCCGGGTGCGGTCGAACATGCGCATCCCGCACAGCAGGGTACCGACCCTTACGGGGGTGCCCGCGGCCGCGGCCTTGGCCATGCCGGCCGCGAGGCCCTCCTGCACGGTCTCGACGACCTCGGGCAGAGTGAGGCCGCCCTTGACCATCAGCTCGGGGGCGTAGCGCACCTCGGCGTAGACGACACCGTCCTCGGCGAGGTCGAGGACGTACTCCTCGGCGGTGCGCAGCAGGCCCTCGCGGGTCTGCATGACGGCGAGGGTGTGCTCGAAGGTGGCTATGTAGCGCACCAGGTCACCGGAGTTGGCGGCCTCGTAGTACCAGTCGGCGAGCGCCTTTGGGTCGGTGGTGGGCAGGGTGTGGCCGACCGTCTCCGCGAGTTCCACGAGGGTCGCGGGTCGCAGACCGCCGTCGAGGTGGTCATGCAGCACGGCCTTGGGCAAGCGGCGGATGGTGTCGGTGTCGATGCGCGGGGCGGTCATGTGCGGTGGTTCCTCGGCAGGTTGTTCTCGGGGAGGGGGATTACTCAGCGGGCTGGAGGAGGTCCCAGCGGTTGCCGTACAAGTCCTGGAAGACGACGACGGTGCCGTACGACTCGTACCGGGGTTCCTCCAGGAAGGTCACGCCGGCCGTGGTCATCCGGGCGTGGTCGCGGGCGAAGTCGTCGGTGTGCAGGAAGAAGCCCACGCGCCCGCCCGTCTGGTCGCCCACCCGGCCGCGCTGTGCCTCGTCCTTGGCCCGGGCGAGCAGCAGCCCGGTGCCGTGGGCGGCGGCTCCCGGCTCGACGACGACCCACCGCGATCCGTCCGGCCGCGGCTCGTCCGCCGCGAGCCGGAACCCCAGGGCCTCGGTGTAGAAGCGGATCGCCTCGTCGTAGTCGTCGACGACAAGGGTGACCAGGGCGATGCGTCTCATCGGGCCTTCCGGAGGGGTGCGGAGTTATACGTAACACGAAGCCTACGGCATCGCGTCAAGTGGCCTGGTATGGAGGGCGGCCGTCCGATCACCCCCGACCGTGACCGGAGGACGTCGTCCGGTCGCCGCGTTCAGCGGTGGCAGCGACCACAGCCGGGCCCCCCGGCCCGACCGCCCCACGCACCAGCCAGGACCAGGGCCGCCGTCCCGTCGCTTTCGCGCGGCGGCCAAAGGGGGCGTCGGCGACCGGCGCGCACGGCCGCCGTAGCCGCATGCCCCTTGTCCTGCCGCAGGACGCGGTCGCCATGACCGGGGGTCCCTCGCACCACCCCACACGCGCCGGACAGTCGCCGAGCACCCCTCGCCCGGCAGCCGCCAGGCGCGGCGCTGCCCATCGCGCACAGCGAGCGGAGGCCAGGCCCCGGTGCCGCTCGGGTGGGCGTCGCTCAATGGCCTTCTTCACCCTGGGCGACCTCGACCTCGTGGTGGAAGTCGATCACTCCGGTCGCCGAGGCGCAGGCGGAGACGGTCGCGCAGGCGACGAGGAGGGCGGCGATCCAGGGTGCTGCCCGGTGCGGGGCACGCGGGGGCGCCAGCAGGGCGGCGACCCGCTGCGGCACGGGCCCCGTGGCCGCGGCGGGCGCGAAGGACGGCCGTTCGCCCTGGCCGGCCCGGGCGGCGAGCGCGGCGCGGCCGATCGCCCGGGCGGTCAGCCGCCGATCCCCGACCACCGCGGCGGCGGCCTCGTCGGCCGCGCGCTCGACCGCGAGCCGGATGACCGCGGCCACGGGCCGCAGCCCGGGGTGGCAGTGGGCGGCGACTTCGGCGACGGCGAGGAAGTAATGGTGTCCGGCCGCGTTGTGGGCCCGCTCGTGGGCGAAGAGGGCCTCGCGCTCGTCCGCGCCGAGGCTGCGGAGCATGCCGGTGGTGACGACGATGCGGTGCGGCCGCCCGGGGAGGGCGTACGCGTCGGGGTGCGGGGAGTCGATGACACAGAGGTCGCCCGCGGTGGAGCGGCGGTCCGCCTCGGTGGTGGCGGCGCGGAAGGCCCTGCCCTGGCGCAGCACCGTGCGGGCCGTGGTCCACAGGCACACGGCGAGCGCGCCGACGGAGAACGCGGCCGCCGGCACCACGAACAGGTCCGACCCGGCTCGCAGCGGGCGCACCAGCTCACCGAGCGCGGCGAAGAGGGGCAGCCTGAGCAGCCCGGTGACGACGAAGGCACCCAACGCGGTCAGGGAGCAACAGGCGAGGACAACCGCACAACACGTCACCGCCCACAACGCCGTCGCGGGCGCAAGCCGGTCAAGGGCGCGTCGCGCGAGCGGGGGCATCACGAACGGCAGCGCCACCGGGACGAGCAGCAGGAAGGTCACTGCTGCTCACCGGATTCCAACAGCTCCCGCAGGACACGCTCGTCGTCCTCGCTGAGCTGGGCGACGAAGCGGGCCAGCACGGTGTGCCGGTCGCTGTCCCGGTCCAGCTCGGTGTGCATGCGACGGGCGGTGAGACCGTGGGCGTCCTGGACGGGGAAGTAGGCGTAGCCACGGCCCTGGCGCCGACGGTCGACGATGCCCTTCTCGTGCAGCCGGGACAGGATCGTCGTCACCGTGGTGCGGGCGAGTCCGACGCCGAGGCTCAGCTGGACCTGACCGGGGGTCTGGGGGCCGCCCGCGGCCCAGAGGGCGGCCATGACGCCCGCTTCCAGTTCGCCCGCCGGGCGACGCTCGTCCTTCGCTTCGGTCATGGAACCTTCCTCACCCCGTGATCGTCTACATTTCTGTAGACCGTCTACAGATTTGTAGTCTCCGCGGGTCCGGCCGAGGCCGCCCCGCACGTCCATTATGGAAGGGGCTCACGACCATGCGCGCAGCCCTGCGCACCGCACCCCCGCACGCGGTCACAATCCCCCGGGCACTGCGGTGAAGCGGCAGGACACCGCCGACCTCGCCGGTTCGACGGCGTTGGGCGCGCTGGTGGCGTTCGTCCTGCTTGCGCTGACCGTGACCGGGCGCGGCGGCGCCCCGCTGCCGGGCGACGCGAGCCTGCACGCCTGGTCGGTCTCCCACCGCCCCCATGTCATGGTCGCGGCGGCGCGGGCGGTGACGTACACGGGGACGGGGTTCGTGCCGTATCTGCTCGCCATCCTGGCGGGTCTTCTCCTGGGGCGTACGGTGCGGCAGCGCGCTCTCGCCACCGCCGCCTGTCTCGTCTGCCTGATCGCGGGCCAGGCCGCGCGGTACGGCGTGATGGCGCTGACGGCACGCCCGCGCCCGGCGACACAGGACTGGATCACGCACGCGTCGGGCTGGTCGTTCCCCTCGGGTCATACGACGACGGCCGCGCTCGCCGCCGGTCTGCTGGCCCTGGCGATCGTGGCCCGTGCGCCACGGGCCGCGGCGGGGCTCCTCGCAGTCGTTCTCGGGTGGGGCTTCCTGGTCGGCCTAACCCGCGTCTATCTGGGTGTCCACTGGTTCTCCGACGTCGTGGGCGGCTGGCTGTTCGCCCTGTGCTGGCTGAGCCTGTGCACGTACGCCGCCGCCCGGCTGACCCCGCGTACGGACGCCGACGTGTCGGAGCCCACCGCCACCTCGGCAGCCTGAACGGCCGGCCACGACAGCGTCGTCGACACTGTCAGTGGCCGCCGGCACCATCCCCGTATGGCCTCGTCGACGAGCGCGCCCTGGAGCCGCATCGAACGCCGGCTCGCCCACCACGCCCCGGCCTCGCTCGTCGCACTGCCGCCCCCGGCCGCGCCGTCGGCGATCGCGGCGGCGGAGGAGGCGCTCGGCCTGCCCTTCCCGGCACCGCTTGGCGAATCCCTCCTCCGCCACGACGGATCGGCTCACGAAGTCCTGCTGCCGCCGTTCTGGACGCTGCTCGGCGGCACCTCCTGGAGACGGCGGCCTCGGCTGTGGAGTCCGGCGAACCGCTCGACGCCTACGTACCCGTCATCACCGGCAGTGGACGGCTGGACCGGGAGATCCTGTAGTCGCGAGGTGGCCCCGGCGTCGGGCCACAGCGCTCACTCCGCGTGCCGGCGCCGCGCGTCCAGGCGGGCCATCTCCTCGTCCGTCAGCCGCAGCGCGCCCGCGGCCACGTTCTCGAGGAGGTGGTCCGGGTTGCCGGTGCCCGGGATGGCCAGGACATGCGGGCCCTGCTGGAGCGTCCACGCGAGCCGGACCTGAGCGGGGGTCGCGTCGTGGGCCCGGGCGATCGCGAGGATCTCCGCATCCACGTCGCCGCTCGTGCCCCGCTCGCCGCCCTTCCCCGCGATCGCGTAGAACGGCACGAACGCGATGCCCTGCTCGCCACAGATCCGCAGGAGGTCGTCCGTCTGCGGGTCGGGGGCGTGCAGCCCGTAGTTGTTCTGCACGCTCACCACCGGCGCGATCGCCTGCGCCTCGGCCAGGTGCCGAGGCTCGACGCCGGAGATGCCCAGGTGGCGGATCAGGCCCGCCTCCCGCAGCTCGGCGAGAGCGCCGAAGCGCTCGGCGATGGAGTCCCACCGCGGCGACTTGCGCAGGTAGACCAGGTCCAGGTGGTCGCGGCCGAGCTGACGCAGGTTCTCCTCGACGTGGCCGCGCAGTTGGTCGGGGCGGGCCCAGGTGCCCCACTCCCCCGAGTAGTCGCGGAACGGGCCCACCTTCGTGGCGATGACCAGGTCGTCCGCGTACGGCGCCAGCGCGCTGTTGATCAGCTCGTTCGCGGAGCGCAGCGACGAGAAATAGAAGGCGGCCGTGTCGATGTGGTCGACACCGAGCTCGACCGCCCTGCGCAGCACGGCGATCGACCGATCGCGGTCGCTCGGTGTCCCGTGGTGGAAGGCGGCGCTGCCCGTCAGCCGCATCGCGCCGAAGCCGATGCGGCGGACGGACAGGTCGCCGAGTTTCCAGGTGCCCGCGGCGTCCGCGGTGATCGTCTGTGAGGTCATCCGGTGATCATGTGCAGACCTCGTCCACCGACGCAGGCGCTTTACGGATACGTGTAGGTGTTCAGGGTGTTCACCGCGGACGCCGGGTCGCCGAGGTCATAGCGGTCGACCGCAAGGTAGTTGGGCTTCTTGCGGGCGGCGGGCTGGCAGAACCGCTGGGCGCGGTCGGCGAGTTTGGTGTTGTCCGTCTGCGCCGTGGACGCGATCGTCGCGTCACGGAAGTGGTTCATGACGAACAGCGGGCGGAAGCCGGATTCGGTGCGGGTCAGCGGAATGTTGGTGTTCGCGTCGTACCAGCGGCTGTAGCAAGACCAGTTGGAGGAGCCGAGGCCCGAGCCCATGGACCAGTAGTTCTCCACCGTCCAGTCCTTCTGGTACATCACACCGAAGCTGTCGCGGGTGAGTCCGGCGGCCTCGTCCGAGGAGCGGCTGTGGTCGGTGAAGATCAGCAACCGGTGATCGGCGGCGATCAGATCGGCCAGCTTCGGCCAGCCGTTCTGTTTGACCCCCGTCCGGTCGGGCCGGTAGAGCACGTCCGACAGGCCGGTGACCCGGGCCAGTTCGCCGCGCAGGACGCCCGGGTCGACGTAGTCCTCCAGGAAGACGGTGATGAACTGATCGGGGTGCGCCTTGAGGAAGTCCACGATGCGCTGGACGTCCACCCACAGGGCTACGGGACGGCTGACGAGTGTGCAGCTGTTGTGGCAGAGGATCGCACCGTCGGAGGTCTGGTGGATGTCCAGCATGAAGCCCCGGACGCCGTCGGTGAGTTGCTGGTTGATGCCACGCGTCTGGTTGGGCACCAGGTTCACGAAGGGCGGGGCGAAGCCGCCGTCGACGCCGTTGGCGTACGCGTTGTGCGCGGTGAGGAACGTGACCTGGTCGAGGGTGCGCTGGTCCGCGGACGGCATGGGGCCGGTGGGCGACGTGACCGGGGTGAGGTACCAGGAGGCGAGGCCGCCCGAGGAGCCGATGACCAGCGGTGCGGGGTAGTTGGCGCCGGACGGCTTGGCGGCGACGGTCAGATAGCGCTCGGTTCCGGGGGCCTTGAGGGTGTACTGGTCACCGCCGGTCGGCGTGATGTCCCAGACCGCGTCGGTGCTCGTGCACGCCACGGTGCGGGCCTGGTCGCCGGAGCGACCGAGGCAACTGCCCGCGGTGTCGGTGCTTTCCAGCACGTACGAGGACCCGCTCGCTCTCAGGTTCCACTGCTGGTGGTCCTCGTTGCCCTTGGGGTTGTGCTGCTCGACGGCTCCCCCGTTGTCGGCCGCGTCGAGTCCGGTAGTGGCGCTCTGGACGTAGTAGGCGCCGGCGGCGGGGACCGCGGCGGACGCGGGGGACGGGGGAGCCACGACCGCGGCTGCCAGCGCGGTGGTCGCGGCGAGCAGGGCATGGGGGGTTCGCATGATGTCGCCCTTCGATCCAATGATGGTCAGGTGCATGACACCATGCCCTGCGAACGGGCATCAGCAGTAGAGGTTGCCACCCGGTGAAAACGTCGCCCTGTCACATCCCGGCGTCCCGCACCAACTCCTGTGGAAGGCAGCCCCGCCGAGCAGGCGCGGGGTGAGCGCGACCTGCACCTGGGTGGCGAGCGCGAGGTGATCAGGGCGGCGCCGTCGGAGGGGCGCAGCCCGGTGGCCGTCTCCGGACCGTGCCGCCGACGAGAACCCAGGAGCCGGCCTCGCGCAGCTCCCGGTGGAAGATCTCCAGGTCGCGGTTGATCCGTGCCACGCCCTCAGGCCCGGGCGGCACGCCCTCGCCCGGTTGCACGACGCTGAGCAGGTAGTACTTCATGATGTGTCCTCCCCGGCCGGCCTCTCACTGCCTGCACGAACGGCAGGCCGCCGGATCGACACCCGACACGACGAACCGGGAGATTCCTTCGATGACCGCCCCGCCGCACCCCCTCGTCTCCCGCGCCCGCCGGCTCGCCCAGGAGCTGCTCGCCCCGCACGCCGACCGGATCGACCAGGAGGGGATGCCCACGAGCCACATCGAGGCGGTCAAGGCGTCGGGGCTGCTCGGGCTGAACGCACCGACGGAGTACGGCGGTGCGGCCGCGCCGAGCACCGTGGCCCGGGAGACCGCGGAGATCCTCGCCGGGGCGTGCTGCGCCACGTGGTTCGTGCTGACGCAGCACTACACACCGGTGAAGCTGCTGGCGTCGTCCGACCTCCCCGCACGGGAGCGGTTGCTGGGTCCGCTGGCGACGGGAGAGTTGCTGGCCGGGATCGCCTACGCCCATGTCCGTTCCTTCCCCCGGGTCCCCGTGCGGGTCACGGCCGAGCGCGGCGGATGGCGCTTCGACGGCACGGTGCCGTGGTACACGGGCTGGGGCCTGAACGACTTGATGGTGCTCGCGGGCGTCTCTCCACAGGAGGAGGTGGTCTTCGCCTTCACGGAAGCGCGCGAACAGCCGGGGCTGAGCCCGTCGGCACCGATGCGGCTCGCCGCGCTCACCGCCGCGCGCACGGTGTCGCTGGAGCTGGACGGGCTGTGGCTGCCTGAGGACGCCGTCGTGCTGCGCACCCCGCGGGAGAAGTTCGCCCTGGTCGACCTGCCCCGGCCCACCAATGCCTCCCCGGCCGTCTTCGGGGTCGCGTACGCGGCGCTCGACCTGTTGGACGGCGCCCCGGACGCCGAGGAGACGGCGCGCTCCCTGCGCACCCGGCTCGACGAAGTGCGGCGGCAGGCGTACGCCCTCTGGGACCACCCGGTGCCGCACGAGCGGATCGAGGAGCGATTGGCGCTGAAGATGCGTGCCTACGACCTGATGCGCGCCGCCACGACCGCCGCGATCGTGAGCGGAGGCGGCCGGTCCATGGACCTGGGCAGCCGGGCCCAACGGCTGGCGCGCGAGGGGATGTTCCTGCTGGTGCAGGGACAGACGGCCGAGGTGCGCCGGGCGCACCTGGACCGTCTGTCGCACTGAGGCTCAACCCGCGAACGGCACCCGCGCCGGCCGATCCGTTCGCACGGTGGCGGCAGCGCGGGATCCAGCCCCCGGGGCCGAGGCCGGGCCCGTCACCCCCACCTCAGTACCGTGCTGACCTCTACACATAAAGAGGAAATAAGCGCAGAATGGACTTACGCGGCGCTTACCGCATACCGCATCAGACGCGGTCAGGCCTGCAGAGTCAAAGGAGACGAGTCAATGTCCGACGTCTCGCACCCCAGAGGTGACATCACCACTCACCCTGATGTACACGAAATGCGGGCCCGCTACGCCCGCATGCTCGGTGGTCGTGATGTGGCGCTCGTGGACGGACCGGTGTTTCTGCTCGGTCTGTACTGCGCCGCATCCCCGTGGATACTCCACTACACGACGAGCCAGCCGCCGCTCGTGACGCACAACCTCATCATGGGGATCGCGTTCGGGCTGCTGGCCCTCGGATTCACCAACCTGCCGGAGAGGATGTACGGCCTGAGCTGGGCCATCTGCGCGATGGGCGCATGGATGATCATTTCGCCGTGGATCGTCGGCACCAACCCCGACACCGGCGTCGTGATCAACAGCATCGTCATCGGCGCACTCGCCGTGGTGCTGGGCGCGCTGTGTGCGAGCGTCGCGGTGAGGAGCACCCCCCGCGCATAGCCGCCCCATTCCCCCGGTCACCGAGCACAGCGAGCACAGAAGGAACCCCTGTCGGCCGGTCCGCAGCCGCGGACCGGCCGACAGGTGCTCGCACGGTCCAAGCCACGCCACGTCAGCGGTTCGGCACCAGTCGATCGAACTTGTCGATCCACCGCTCCTGGATCTCATGGAGCGGCACCGCATTGAGGTAGTGCAGCTTCTCCCGCCCCCGCCGCACGGTGCTGACCAGGTCGGCGGCCTCCAGGACGGCCAGATGCTGCGTCACCGACTGACGTGTCATGTCGATGTGCTCGCACAACTCGCCCAGCGTCTGTCCGTCGCGCTCGTGCAGCCGGTCGAGCAGCCGCCGACGCGTGGAATCGGCCAGCGCCTTGAAGACCTGGTCCGTCCCGAAGTCGCCATCTGGTCGCACACAGACAGTTATGCAGGCAATTACTTGCATGTCAAGGACGGCCGGGGACCGCACACTGGCGCGGTGAGTCGAATCGTCAGTGCGTGGGTGACATCGGGCGAGGAGGTCCTCGGTGTCGCGGGCCCGTCAGCCGTGGACGTTCCGTGGTGGTCGGAGGTCGAGCCGGTCGTCGGGTGGTTGGAGGACCTGCTCGGGGTTCCGGTGCTGGTGCTGCGACTGCTGACCGTGGACGGTGGCGAAGGCGGCCGGGACGGCCATGCCACGTACCACGTCGAAGCGTTGGAGCGTCCGGCGCCCGGGCTGCTGGACCGAGGGCCCCTCGACGAGGACCTGTTGACACAGGACGACGAACTCCGCACGCCCTGGGCCCGCGTCGAGGGCCTGCGGGACCTCCTCGACTGGGCCGGCCGCACGCTGGAGTCGGCGGGACAGCCGGTGACCGGTCGCGTGGAGCAGCGGCGGACCTGGAACCTGTCGGGGCTGTTCCGGCTGCCCACCGCGCGCGGGTCCGTCTGGCTCAAGGCGACGCCGCGCTTCGCCGCCGACGAGGCGGCCGCCATCAGCGCGTTCAGGCGTGTGGATCCCGGACTGGTGCCGGCCCTCCTCGGCCAGGGTGATCGGCGGATCCTGATGGAGCACGTTCCCGGCGAGGACTGCTGGGGCGCGTCGGCCGAGACGGTGGCGGCGGCGATGGGGCGGCTCGTGGCGGCACAGGCGGCCCTGGCGCCGGACCGGCCCGCCGTGCTGCGGGACTGGCGCACACCCGTACTCGGGGCCCGGGTCGACGCCCTCCTCGACGGGCCGGTCGCTGCCGAGCTGACCGGCGAAGAGATGGCTGCCGTGCGGGACTTGGCGGGCCGTTGGCCGCAGCTCACCGCGTGCGGACTGCCCGACACGGTGGTCCACGGCGACTTCCATCCGGGCAACTGGCGCAGCGACGGCGGCCGCCCGGTCGTCGTCGACTTCGCGGACGCCTACTGGGGAAACCCGGTGGTGGACGGTCTGCGCGCCCACGACTTCCTCCCGGAGCCGGTCCGGGGGACGGCGGCCCGTGCCTGGGCAGACGCCTGGGCGCGACACGCACCGGGAAGCGACCCGGCCCGCGCCCTGGTGCTCGCCGAGCCGCTCGCCCATCTCATGTACGCCGTCCGCTACCAGGAGTTCCTCGACGGCATCGAGCCGTCGGAGCGGCCGTACCACGAGGGGGACCCGGTGACGGCCATCCGAAGGGCGGTGCACAGCGCACGGCATCCGAGCCCCTTCCTCATGGCCTCGGGGCTCACGTAACCCGGTGCCGCGACAGGGATCCACTGACGGGCCTTTGGCCGCCACCGGCCCGCCAAGGAACGTCATCCGAAGGAAGGAATCACCTCATGGATGACCTGCCGACGTTCGACCCTGGACGACCCGTGCTCCTCGAAGGTCTGGGGCTCCGGTTGCGCGAGTGGGCCGACGACGACGTGCCGGACCTGGTCGCGCTCTACGACGACCCCGAGATGGACCGGTGGACACCGGTGGCTTCGCCGTTCGGCGTCGAGGAGGCGCGCGCATATCTCGCCGCCGCGCGAAAGAAGCGGACGCAAGGACGGTCGGTACAGCTGGCCATCACGGCGGACGGCCTGCGGCCACAGGGCGAGATCCTTCTCTTCCGCAGCGCTGCCGACGAGCGTGACGTCGAGCTGGCGTACGGCGTCGGAGCCGCGTACCGCGGCCAAGGCCTTGCCTCCAGGGCCGTACGGCTCGCCGTCGGTCACGCCACCCGCGAGGCCGGCGCCCGCCGGGTGGTGCTGTGCATCGAGGCCGGGAACATGGCCAGCGAGGCCGTCGCCAAGTCCGCCGGCTTCGGACTCGGCGACGACGAACCCGTCATACGTGCGGCGAAAGGGCGCGAGGTGGTGCTCCGCACGTGGCACCGCACCCCGCACTGACCCGGACGGCGCCGGGGTGGCGGCAGTTCGGCGCCGGAGCCGACCCGCCGCTGCCGTCACCGGGCTCAGCTCACGCTGAGCGCCGTGTCGTCGATGACGAACGACGTCTGGAGGGTGGAGCCCTCCGTGCCGGTGAACTTGAGGGTGACGGTCTGCCCGGCGTAGCTCGCCAGACTGAAGCTGCGCTGGGTGTAGCCGCTGGCGGCGTTGAGGTTGGAGTACGTCGCCAGAGTACTCAGGACGGTCCCGGAGCTGTTGAGGACCTGGACCTTGAGGGTGTCGTACGCCGTGCTGGTCGAGGTCTCCGCCGTGTCGACGTGCAGATAGAAACTCAGGGCGGCGGTGGTGCAGGCGGACGGGATGGTCACCGACTGGGAGAGGGTGTCGGTGGTGGCGGTTCCATAGCCGTCGAGCCAGGCGTAGTACGAGCCCGTACGGGGCGACTCGCTGCTGGAGTTGGTGATGACACCGCTGCTGGCGCTCCAGGTGGTGGCGCCGGACTCGAAGCCGTTGTTGCCGAGGAGCTGGGCGGCGGTGCAGGTCGTACCGCCGCCCCCGCCACCGCCACCGCTGCTGCCGCTCGCGCCCGCGAGCCACTCGGTGGCGTTGAGGGCGAGGGCGGCGTTGGTGGCGCCGGAGTCGTTCCAGCCGTCGTAGAGCGTGTTTCCGGACTGGCCGGTGCCGTCGTCGATGGGCGAGCTGTCGCCCCAGAACGCGACACGGCCGCTGCCGAAGGTGCTGGTGGCGAAGAAGGCGCCGGTGTTGCCGGAGTAACCGGTGCGGTAGAGCAGGCCCTTGACGGCGGAGTTGTCGGCGGGCTTGAGCGTGGCGGTCGTACCGCTCGCGATGAGGCTCTTGGTGACCGTGCCGAAGGAGCCGTGCAGGACGGCGCTGGTGCTGTCACTGATCGCCGACGGATAGTCGGAGCTGATGCTCAGCGAGTCGATGGAGAAGCCGAACGGGTCGGTGGAGTCGACGCTGTTGTTGGTCATCAGGTCGTTCAGGATCTCGACCGCGTCCTCGCCGTCGTTGTTGCGGTCGGCGCCGGTGTGGTCGGAGATCATGAACAGGCCGCCGCCGTTCTTGACGAACGTCATGATGGCGGTCTTCTCGGCGGTGGTGAACAGTGTGTTGGGCTCGGGCAGGACGAGGGTGTCGAAGTTCGACAGGTCGGTCGTCGACGAGCCGCCGTAGGTGAGGCTGGAGCCCGAGGGCAGCGTCTTGAGGCTGTAGTTGCCGGTCTTCTGCAGAGCGACACCCCAGGACGACAGCGCACCCGTCCAGTCCGTCTCGGAGGACGGGGAGGAGTCCTGGCCGAGCGGATCGGGCTGGCTGGTGGAGATGATCCAGTCGGCGTTGCCGGCCGTCTCCGCGTGCGCGTTGTCGAACAGGATGCGGTGCGTGGTGGCGGCGTGGGCCGGGGTGGCGGCCGTGGTCGCCTGGACGGCGGCGGTGCCCGTGGCGAGCAGGCCGAACACGGCGAGAGCCGTGCTGACCCGGTGGCGGGATCTGGTCAGTCCGAGCATCCGGCGGACCTCCGTGTGGGGTTGGGGAAGGGGTCGGGAGCGGTGCGGGTGCCGAGTCTGCGCGCGTAGAACTCCGTCGTGGATCTGCGCGCGTAGAGTCTCTTCATACGCCACCCATGCGGCGGACTGTTGAACGGTACATGGCAGAACGGGTACTGAACAGGAGCAGACCCATCCGGTAGGCCGATGATTGACCCGGCATTGACCGGAGGTTGAAGCGGAACGGACTGTTGCCGCCGTGGGCGGGCACATGGAGTACTGCGGGGGCCTTCACCATAAGGGGCGGAGATGGAGATCTCGGGCATCATCAGTGCCATCGTCATCGGAATCATCATCGGTGTCCTGGGGCGGCTCGTCGTCCCCGGGCGCCAGCGCATCGGCATCCTGTGGACCATCGTCGTCGGCATCGTGGCGGCCCTCATCGGATCGGGGATCGCCGCCGCGTTCGGCGTGGCCGACACCAAGGGCGTCGACTGGATCGAGTGGCTCATCCAGATCGGCCTGGCGGCGCTGGGCATCGCGGCGCTCGACCGGGCGCGTGCCCGGCGCTGACGGCGCCTTTCCGTCGCTCCGAATTCCGTTGCGGGCCATGGTCCGTGGCGGCTAGGTTCTGCGGGCTTTCACCGTCCCGCCATGCCTCGCCGCCACGGAGCCCCCTTGCCGCTGCGCATCACCCCGCTGACCGATCCCGAGACCACGCCGTCGAGCCGGCGGCTGGCCTGGCTGGCCTCCGACACGGAGGGAGTGCCCGTCGGCTCGGCCTTTCTGCGCCTGTTCACGAAGAAGGGGCAGGACCACCTCGCCGAGCTGGAAGGGGCCGTGCACCCCGGTGAGCGGCGCCGGGGAGCGGGCAGCCTGTTGCTGGAGGCGGCCGTGGACGCCGCGCGCGCCGAGGGGCGGCGGTCGCTGATCGCCCAGGCCGAGTCGGACTCCCCGGGCGACCGCTTCCTGGCCGCGCGGGGCTTCGGGCGGGTGCTGGCGCTGACCTACGCACGGCTGCCGCTCGCCGGGGCCGATCTCGACCGGATCGCGGGCATCGCCGAACAGCCGCATCCCGGTTACGCGTTGACGTCCTGGGACGGCACGGTCCCGGCGGAGCTGGCCCACACCTTCGCGGCGTCCCGGCGCGCCATGGACGACATGCCGATGGGCGACACGGACTACGGGACGGTCGTGTGGGACGTGGACCGGGTCCTGGCGGCCGCGGCGGCGATCGCGCGACGCGGGGAACTGCTGCACACCATCGCCGCGATCGACACCGCAGACGGCTCCGTCGTCGGGTTCTCCGAACTCGTCGTACCCGGTGACGGCCGGGGCGACGCCCAGCACTACGGCACCGGCGTCCTGCCCGAGCACCGCGGCCACGGACTCGGCCTGTGGATGAAGGCGGAGGCGATCCGCCACGCCCGCGCACGGTTCCCCGAGCTGAGCGGACTGCTCACGGACACCGCGGACGACAACGCGCCCATGAACGCCGTCAACGACACGCTCGGCTACCGGCCCACGCACCGGGCGGTGGAGTACCAGCTGGACCTTTGACTGCTCCCCTCCCTGAAGGGAGGGGATTCCTGGCTCAGGCCGCCTCCTGGAGCAGCGCTCCAGGAGGTCTTACGCCGTCAGCACCAGCCGGGACCAGACCAGCCCGGACGAGCATCACGCGCGCGGAGTTCTTGTCCCTGGGGAACGCCCCTTTGCACGTGGTGCAGGTGTAGATGCGCTCCGACAGCGGCAGTGCGTGCTTGGTTCTCGCTCCGCACGATCCGCAGTCCATGGTGGTGTGCGCGGGATGCACCAGGCGGACATCGCGCCCGTGCTTGCGGCCCATCTCGATCAGGGCCTTCTTGGTGGCGCCGATGGCGGCGTCCGCCGCCTTGCGGGCCATGCTGGTCCCGGCCAGGAACTTCGGGCGGAAGTCCTCCACCGCGATCGCATCGTGGTCGGTCACAACCTTCTTCGCCCACTTACGGGCGGCATCCTGCCGCTGCCGGGCGATCTTCGCGTAGGTCTTCGCCCGCCACCTCTTCGCCTCGCGATAGCCCCTGGAGGCGGCCTGCCCCTTCTTCTTGGGTTTGCGGCGGGCCATCATGCGGTCGTACCGGGTCAGCTTCTGCCGGGCCTTCTTGCCGTGTGCTGCGTGCGGCAGGTCGTGAGCGGCCGAGGTGGTGGTGGCGGTCTGTGTGACACCCCAGTCGACGCCCAGCACCGCGCCGGTGGCGGGCAGGGGCTGGACTTCGGCGGGGACGACGAACGAGGCGTACCACTGCCCGACGCTGTCCTGGTACACGCGCACCGAGGAGGGCTCGGCGGGCAACTCGCGGGACCACACCACGGTCAGCACGATCCCGCCCGCCAGGTGCAGGCGCCCGTCTTTCAGCCGGAAGCCGCGCCGGGTGTAGTTCAGCGTAGGCAGCGCCTCGCGCTTCTTCTTGTGCTTCGGCATCCCGGCCCGGCGGTGCATCGGCAGCCGCTCCTTGATGTCCTTGAGGGCCTTGGCGCGGGAGGTGCCGAAGTCGCGGATGAGCTGCTGCTGCGGTACCGAGGAACCCTCGGCCAGCCACGGCGTCACTGCGCGGGCCTGGGTCAGCATCTTGTCCAGCCGGGCGGGGCCGCACTTCTCCCCGTCGGCGTGGGCCTTCTGGGAGCGGGCCACGCACTCGTTCCACACCCACCGGCACCGGTCCCACTCCGCCAGCAGCCCCGCGCGGGCCGTGGACGACACCCGCACCCGGTACGTGTACCGGGCATGCCCGACCCCGTCGACCCCCTTCACCGCCGCCATAGCCTCACCCCCGCCCCTTCCGGATCACCTGACTCCCGCCGAACGACCGTACGTGCGACACCCGCACACCCACACCAGGCTTCCGCCACGACCACCCCAACCGGTGAACAAAGGCACACCCGTTCACCTTCGCCCGGCTCCACCGGGCAGGCCGTACCGGCGCTCCGCGCCCCGGGGAACCGGATGCGGCGACGCTCCGCGTCGCCGTCACGGGGTGCGATTCCTCCCCGGCGTGAACGCCGGGGCCTCCTCGCAAGAGACCAGGTGCCCCCGATCGCTACGGGGAGACGTACGGCGTCGTCGTGGTGAGCGGCTCGAAGCCGAGGCGGGCCAGGATCGGGCGGCTCTGCCCGGTCGCGTCGACCTGCACGTAGCGGTAGCCGCGGGAGGCCGCGACCCTGGCGCGGTGGGCGACCAGGGACCGGTAGACACCACGGCCACGCCAGTCGGGGACGGTGCCGCCGCCCCACAGACCGGCGAAGCGAGTGCCGGGAACGAGTTCCAGGCGTGCCGCGCTCACCGGTTCTTCGCCCGCGAGGGCCACGACGGCGACGACGTTCTCCCGGTCGCCGGTGAGCTGGGCGAGAAGCTGGTGGCGAAGCCGGGTGCCGTCCGTACCGAACGCCTTCTCGTGGACGTCCGCCACTAGGTCGACGCCCGCCGCGTCGGTGACCGGCAGGACGCGAATGCCCTCGGGCGGTTCGACGTCGAGGGTCAGATCGACGACCTCGGCGACCATCAGCGTCTCCTCGGGCTCGGGCGTGAACCCGGCCGCCCGCAGCCGCTTCCCGAGGTCGAGCGGCAGGTCGTGCCCGTACAGCTTCCACTCGAAATCGCGGCCGAGTCCGGCGAAGTGGCGAACCTGTTCGGCGATCGCCGCGTCCGCGGTCGTCTCGTCCAGATCCGACCAGACGATCCCGTTCCAGCCGTGTGCGGAGCCGACCTGGCGCACCACCCGCGCGTCGCGTTCGATGCGGGCGCCGGAGCCGTCGGCACGGGCTCCCTCCCGCATGTCCCGGTCGTACAGGGCCAGTACCGCAGCGTGATCCATGCGCCAACTCCAGCACGGGAAGCCGGCGTCGGCAACGACAATTCCCTGCCCGTCGGCCCACGACGGTCCCGGCGGCTCGGTGGCCGGGCAGGCGGGGCACGGATGGATCCCGCGCAGTGGTCGCTCCCCCGCCCTGCGAGCGGGAAGAACTAGCCGAGTTCCAGGGTGGTCACCCCGTACACGCGCTCCTCGGCGAACGGCCTGACCGGGCCCGTGTACATGCGGGCCGTTTCGAAGGACGGGGTGAGTCCCGCGCGTTCGGCGAGGGCGACGGCGGCCGTGTTCGGCTCGGGTACGTCGATGGCGATCTCCTTGCCCGCCGCTTCGGCGGCCGACGCGGCGAACAGGGCCTCGGCGTCCTCGGCGGTGTCGGCGAACAGAGGTCCGATGCGCAGGGAGTCGCGGGCGGGACGGATCACCGCGTACCCGCTCAGGCGGCCGTGCTCGACGCGGACGAAGGTCCGGTGGCCGGAGGTGGTGAGCCAGTGCGCCAGGAAGCGGGGGCGGTCGGCGGGACAGCAGGCGCTGTCGTACGCCGCGATGGCGTCGGCGTCGGCCTTCTCGGCCGGGCGTACTCCGGGCGCCGCGTGGACGGTGGGAGCGGGTCCGGTGAACCGTACGGTGCGGTGGGCGAATGCGAAGCCGGACTGACGGTAGGTGTCCTGCTGCGCGACGACTCCGTCGAGACCGATCGTGCGGCCGCCGGCGTGGGCGAGGGCCGTCTTCCAGGTGGCCAGACCCAGGCCGCGGCCGCGCAGGTCCGGACGTACGAGATAGCAGCCCAGGAAGGCGTAGTCGGAGCCGTAGTTGACGACGGAGATCGCCGAGACGGGCTCCTCGGCGAGCCGTCCGATGAAGAAGCCCTCGGGGTCCTGGGCGAAGAAGGCCGGGCCGTCGGACAGTCCCGGATTCCAGCCCTCGTCCGCCGCCCAGCCGCTGATCACGGGCCAGTCGTCGAGCGTGGCCCGGGTGACGACGAGGTCTTCGGGACCCGCAGAGGTCATCGTCGCGCTCCATTCCGTTGGGGTGCCAGTACGGTGACAGGACGCACCGGCAGCATCCTTCCCGATCTCCGAGGCGTCCGCCACGCGATGACCGGCCGTCCCGGCATCCCGAATGCGACATCGAAAGACACGTGTCGAGGCGCTCGAAAGCGTTTTAGGGTGGGCAGTCATGACCATTGAACACGTGAGGCTGCGCCCAGTCACCGAGGACGACCTGCCCGTCATAGAAGGCTTCGTGTCGGATCGTGAGACAGCGTCTCCGTTCCAGTGGTTCGGCTGGTGGGACCTAGGGCGCTGGCGGCGCGAGTGGATGGAGAACGGTCTGCTCGGCGACGACCGGGGCACCCTCATGGTGGTGCGGGACGACGAGCGACTGGGCTTCGTCGGCTTCCGGAAGATCTGGCCGACCCGCAACTCCTTCTTCTGGAACATCGGCATCGGCCTGATGACTCAGGCCCGCGGCAAGGGCGTGGGCACCGAGGCCCAGCGGCAGTTGGTCGGCTACCTCTTCGCGCACACCGTCGCGGAGCGCGTCGAGGCGGACACCGAGGCCGAGAACATAGCGGAGCAACGGGCCCTGGAGAAGGCCGGGTTCACCCGGGAGGGGGTCCGGCGCAGCGTCGTGTTCCGTGACGGACAGTGGCGCGACGGGGTGCTGTACAGCATATTGCGGAGCGACATGGACGGGAGCGCCCCGCGCTGACATGGAGGCGTGCAGGGCCCCGCCGGTCGCTCGTCCGGCGGGGCCCTCCTCGACGCGGCCGGGTCGGCTCAGCGCGTGGCTCCCACCCGGAAACGGCGGTACAGGATCGTCCCGCCGAGCAGCAGGGCCGCGCCTCCCGCGAGCGCGGGCAGGGTCGCGTCCGCACCCGTGTGGGCGAGGTGGGCCACCTGCTGCGGGACGGGGTGCGGCAGGGGCGTGGGCGTGTGCGCCTTCGGCGGTGCGGCGGGGCGCGGAGCGGGGTGGTGGGGCTGGTCGCCCGAGGTGTTCGTCGACGTGTTGCCGGTGGCCGCGTTGCCGACGCCGACCACATTCACCGTGTTCCCGGTGACGTTCACCGGGACGTGGACCGGTAGTTGCACGACGTTGCCGGCGAGCCCACCCGCGGATTCCTTTCCGCCGCCGTGCGCGGAGGCGCCGCCCCCGGGAACTGTGCCCTGCCCCTGTCCGCTCCCCCGCGTGTCCCGGTTCTCGCAGGTGTTGCCCGCCGCCGGGTTGAGGAGCCCCACCACGTTCACGGTGTTGCCGCACACGTCGACCGGTACGTGCACCGGGACCTGGATGGTGTTGCCGGAGATCAGTCCGGGCGAACCCGCCGCGGTGCCGTGCGCCGCGGAGTCCGCGTGCGCCGGCAGCGCCGCCGCCATCGCGCCCGAGGCGGCGGCCGCGGCGATCAAACCATTTCGGGTAACCCGTTTCATCGGTTCCCTGCCTTCCAGACATCGTCGCGGGCACTCGCCCGCACCCGATAAAACGCGGACGAACCATCCGAGTTATGGCTTATCCGCCTTTCACCCCATCGAGTGGCGGCTGTCAACCGGCAGGAACCCCATCATCCGGGCGGCCGTGACGCATCTCGGCACGTCACACCAGGGACGGTCCAGTCACGGCACGTTGCATAAGGTCACGCAGCGTCGCGTCGCGCCCGGGGCTCGACGTTTCCGCGGCGCGCAGGATACGGAGCATCCGTCCCTGCCGCCTGCCGGGAGGCGGGCCCCCTGGGGCCCGCCTATCGTGATCGAAGGAACGTCGCCGGATCCGCAGCCGGGACGTCCCCGGAGGCATCATGCTGTCCACGCACCGGCGCCGGGCGGTCACCTCGGCGGCGGCCACGACCGCGGTGCTGGCCCTGCTGGGGGTCTCTCCGCCGTCCATGGCCCCGGCCGACGGCGGCGGCCCCGATCTGTCCCGCTTCTACCACCAGAAGATCACGTGGTCCGCCTGCAAGGGCGAGGACATGCCCGATGACCTGCAGTGCGGGAAGGTGACGGTTCCCCTCGACTACGCGAGGCCCTCCGCCGGGACGCTCGACCTGGCGATGGCCCGCTACCGGGCCACGGGCAAGTCCCGGGGCTCCGTGCTGCTGAACTTCGGCGGACCCGGTGGCGCCGGCATCCCCGAGCTGGCCACGGGCGGCAAGGACTTCATGGGACTGACCAACGGCTACGACGTGGTGACGTTCGATCCGCGCGGGGTCGGCCAGTCCTCGCCCGTCAGCTGCGGAGAGGACTCCGACGAGGACAGCGGGGCGACGGACCGCACCGACCTGAGCGATCCGCAGGCCGCGCTCAAGCAGGTGCGGAAACTGGCCACCCAGTGCGCCAAGCACTCCGGACCCGTGCTGCCGCACATAGGAACGGTCAACGCCTCCCGTGACATGGACGTGATGCGCCAGGCCCTCGGCGACAAGAAGCTGAACTACCTCGGCTTCTCGTACGGCACGCGCCTGGGGGCGGTGTACGCGGCCCAGTTCCCCAAGAAAGTGGGCCGGATGGCACTCGATGGGGTCGACACGCTCACCGAACCCCTGACCGAACAGGGGCTGGTGGCGGCGGAGGGGCAGCAGACCGCACTGGAGAGTTTCATCGACTGGTGCGTCAAGGGCATGGCCTGCCCCTTCGGGGACGACACACGCACCGCCCGGCAGGAGGTGGTCCACCTCGTCGACTCACTGGACGCGAACCCCCTGCCGACCGACAGCGGTACGCAGTTCTCGGGACAGGATCTGGTCGGCGCGATCGGGCAGGCCCTCTTCAGCAAGCAGATGTGGCCGCTGCTGGAGCAGGCGCTGGCCCGGCTCGTGGAAGAGGACGATCCCACGGGGATCCTGCGCTTCTCCAGCGGCTGGATGGCCTTTCCCCTGGGCCACCGGACGGACCGTGGGGTCGTCGATCCCGAGGACGTGCCGAGCGACAACCTGCCGGCCGCGCTGATGGCGATCAACTGCGCGGACGACCCGGACCGGCCGAGCGCCGGGCAGGTCACCCGGGACATCGCCCGGCTGCGCGACCAGTACGCGGAGGCGTCCCCCGTCTTCGGGACGTACCGCCTCACCCAGGTACTGATGTGCTTCGGGCGTCCCAAGGGCACCGATTTCATACGGGAGAAGGTGAAGAACGTCCACACGGCGAAGATGCTGCTCGTCGGCACGCGCGGGGACCCGGCGACCCCGTACCGCTGGACGCTGGAGACCGCCAGACGCCTCGGCTCGTCGGCGGTGGTCCTCGACAACAGGAGCGTGGGGCACACCGGGTACGCGAGCTCCCCGTGCGTCCACGAGAAGGTCGACTCCTTCCTCCTGTACGGCTCCCTGCCGTCCAGCGGCAGCTCGTGCGGCGCGCCCGCGTCGGACTGAGAGCGCTCGACGCGGGGCCTTGCGCACCGCACCGCTCCCGAACACGGCCTGGGCGCAGTGGAGTTCGCAGTTGTCCCACCGGATGGCCGGCACCCGTTGCCATGAGCAACCAATTGCCTCGCCCACCCGACCGCATTGCCCCAAATGCCTTATCCGCGAATCGGCCCTATCGTGCTGCTATGGAGCACGATCTGAGTCCCGCGACCCTTACCGAGCTGCGGCGCCCGCGCCCCTACCCCGCGGTGTCCGTGCTGACGCCGACGCATCGCCGCGAGCCCGACAACGCCCAGGATCCGGTCCGGCTGCGCAATGCCGTGGCCGAGGCCAAGAAGCAGCTGGAGTCCGATCCCGCGGTCACCCGGGACCGGCGCACCGATGTCGTCCGACAGCTCGACCAGGCCCTCACGGAAGTGGACCTGGCACACGCCGAGGACGGCCTCGTCATCTTCGCGGCGCCCGGTGAGCACCAGGTGTGGTCGCTGGCCCGTACGGTGCCCGAGCGGGTGGTGCTCTCGGACACCTTCCTGACCCGTAACCTCGTGTCCGCGCAGGCCGCCGAGCGGCCGTTCTGGGTGCTGTCGGTCTCCGCCGACCGCGTCACGCTCTGGAGTGGCGGTACCGACCGCGTCACCGAGGACCACACCGGCGGCTTCCCGCTGACCAAGAGGCGCGCGAACTTCGACGCCGAGCGCCAGGAGCAGATCGGCGACATGCCGAGCACCTTCCGCGACGAGGACACCCGCCATTTCCTGCGCGAGGCCGACATCGCGATGGCCGCGGTCCTGCGCGACCACCCGCGCCCGTTGTACGTCACCGGCGAGCAGGCGGCGCTGTCCGCCCTCGACGAGGTCGGCAGCATCGCCAGGGACGCCGTGCACGTGCCGCACGGCGGTCTCGCCAACGGCACCCACGAAGCAGTGTGGCAGGCCGTCCAGCCGGTGATCGCCGCCGAGGACCGGAAGAACGTCGACACGGTGAGCCGTGAGCTGGAGGCCGCGCGCGGCCGCAAGGCGTTCGCGGCCGGTGTCGACGAGGTCTGGCAGAACGCCTCCGACGGCCGTATCGGGCTCCTCGCGGTCGAGGAGAACTACCGTGTGACGGTCCGCGACGTCGCCGGCGACCACCTGATCCCGGCCGAGAGCGGTGACCTCGACGCCCGCGAGGACATCGTGGACGAGATCGTCGAACGCTGTCTCGACACGGGCGCCGAGGTCCGCTTCGTCCCCGACGGCACCCTCGGCGACGCGCAGGGGATCGCCGGGGTACTCCGCTACTGAGGCTCTCCGGGACGCCGGCCGCGGCGTCGGCGTCCCGGGCCCCTGTTCCACCCGTCAGGCCTCGCCCCCGCGCCCGGAGCCGTACGGGACGGTCAGAGGTCGCACACACGACCCTCGAACGCACGCTTGAACGACAGGGTGTCCGCCTCCGCAGTCCACCGCGTCACGTACGTCACCTACGTTTTGACCGCATCGGACACCTACGCCATTCGTCCTGCCCACGTGCTCCACAGAGCCGGTGGCATATGCCAGAAGCACCACCGTATCGGGTGTTGCCAAATCCCTTACAGGGCGTCGCAGGCTGTGCAACAGTCGTAACCGGTCCTTCCGTAAGCCTTGGTCGAACCGTCCCCCATCGGAGTGCGTCATGCCACCCCATCTCTCCGCGGACCCCGCCGCCCAGCCGCCCCAGCGTGGCACGGTTGATGCACTCATCTCGCAGACGCGGCGACTGCGCGGCGAAGTGGACGCCGTACGGCGGGACGCGCCCGAGGACGGCTCGGACCCGGAGGGCCGGTGGCAGCGCGCGCTGTGCGATCTGGCGCTGCACCAACTGAGCGATCTCGACGAGCACTTGGCCCAGTTGCGGGACGGCCCGCCGCCGGTGGTCGCCGAACCCGCCGCCGACGGACCGGCCCTCCCGCTCGCCTCCCCGGGGGGCTCCCTGCTCAGCCGGGTCGGCAGCGCCGAGTGGAACCTGCTGACCGACGAGGCGAGTTGGTCCGGGGAGCTGTACCAGATCCTCGGCCGCGACCCTGCCACTCCCGCGCTCACCCTCGACGAGCTGCCCTCGCTGGTGCACGACGAGGACCGGCCGCTGCTCACGGCGATGGTCACGGACTGCCTGATCGACGGCAGGCCCATCGACGGCGAGTTCCGGATCCTGCGCCCCGGCGGCGAGGTACGGACCGTGCACATGATGGGCGAGCCCGTGCTCGACGCCGACGGCAGCACCTCCTCGATGTGGGCGGTGCTGCGGGACGTCAGCGAACTGCGCCGCTGCCGACGGACCGTGCGCGAGACCCGTGACTCGCTGCAGCGCCACCGGCACCGCGCACCGACGGAGCACCAGCTCGCGGCCGAGCTCCAGGAGGCCGTACTACCGCCCTGGCACGGCTCCTCCGCACGGCTCCCTCGGCAGGGAGCCGGGACACTGGATCTGGCCGCCCGCCATCTGCCGTCGTCCACGAGCGCGCTGATCGGCGGCGACTGGTTCGACGCGCTCGAACTGCCCGGCGGGGACACACTGCTCAGCATCGGCGACCTCACCGGCCACGGGGTGACCGCGGCCTCGGGCATGGCGATGCTGATCGGCGCCCTGCGCGGCATGGCCGTGGCGGGCACCGAGCCCGGCCGGCTGATGGGCTGGCTGAACCAGTTGCTCGACGCCTCGGTCCAGCCGGCTCTGGGCAGCGCCGTCTGCTGCCGCTACCGGCCCGAATCCCGCACCCTGGCCTGGGCACGGGCGGGACACCCCGCCCCGCTGCTGTTCCGCGACGGGACGGGGCGCGTGCTGGCAGTCCCGGACGGCGTGCCGCTCGGGGCGATCTCGAAGGCTACCTATGAGCAGGCAGAGGAGCCCCTGGAGGAAGGCGACCTGCTGCTCCTGCACACCGACGGGCTGATCCCGCGGCACAGTGGCACGGCCGCCGTCCAGAGGCTGCTCGACCTGGCTCCGCGCTTCGGCGGAGCCCGCACGGCCCAGGACTGCGTACGGACGGTTGTGGAAGAGTTCGGCGAGAGCGAGCGCGAGGACGCCGCCTGCGTGCTCGTGGCCAGGGTCTTGTCCTGACGGGCGGACTCGAGCAAGCCCGGATTCGAACAGACCCTGATGCGCACAGGCTCCTTGGGAGCGACGCCCCTGCGGTACGGCACAGGCCCCCTCAAGCCTGCGCCGTGTCACCGCCCTTGGACTTCGTCAGGCCCTTGGGAAGGGCCAGTCTGATCTCCTCACGCAGGTCCTGGATCTTCGGGTAGCTGGAGTACTGCCCGGTGAGCCGGTACATCTCGCGCAGTCGGTCCCAGGTGCGGTGGGAGGAGTTCGCCCCCATCGACGTCAGGGCCAGTCGTGCGTACCGGTCGGCCTGCTCCGGGTCGTCGGCGATGAAGCACGCGGACGCCAGGGAGATGTGGTCGAAGATCTTCGACCGCTCCCGGCCCGACCCGCGCAGCTCCAGCGCCTCCTTGGCGTGCCGCTGCGCGATGAGGGCCGCGCCCGGCTCGTGTTCGGCGAGGGTGCGGTAGGCCAGGGCCTGCATGCCGTGCAGGTCCGCCTCGTCGAACATCTGCATCCAGCTCGGCGGGGGCACGTCCCTCTTGTCGGAGACGAACAGGTCCTCCGCCTCGCCGAGCGTGCGCCGCATGGCTTGTCCCTTGCCCATGGATGCCTGCGCCCAGGCCTCGATGGTGCAGAGCATCGCCTTGGTGCGCGGCAGCACCTCGTCACCGGAGCCCGACTTGGCGAGCTGCATCAGGTCGAGTGCGTCGTCGGGCCGGCCGAGGTGCACCATCTGACGGGCGGCGCGGGAGAGCGCCTCCCCGGCACGGGGCCGGTCGCCGCCCTCACGGGCCGCGTGAGCGGCGATGACGAAGTACTTCTGAGCCGTGGGTTCCAGGCCGATGTCGTGCGACATCCAGCCCGCGAGGACGGCGAGGTTGGCGGCGACGCCCCACAGGCGCCGCTGGAGATGATCGGGGTGATGGTAGGAGAGCATGCCTCCCACCTCGTTGAGCTGTCCCACGACAGCCTTGCGCTGGAGCCCGCCGCCGCGGGCCGCGTCCCAGGCCCGGAACACCTCGACCGAGCGCTCCAGTTCCTCGATCTCCTGGGACCCGATGGGGGCGGCCTCATAGCGGTCGAACCCGGCGGGGTCGGCGTGCAGGGGATCGTCGAAGCGGGGGGCGTCGGCCGCGAGGGCCGGATCGGTGTGCAGCCAGTCGTGCATGGCGCTGCTGAGTGCGGATCCTGCGGCGAGCGCGGCACCCGCGCTCACCAAGCCGCGTCGGTTGAGCATGAGGTCCATTCCCGTGAATTCGGTGAGGACCGCAGCGGTCCGCTCGGGCGCCCACGGAACTCCGTCGGGGTGCTGCGCATGCCCGTCGTCACGCCGTCTCCCCACGCGCCCGTGCCGGACCAGACCGAGGTCCTCGATGGTCACGACACGGCCGAGACGCTCGGTGAACAGCGCCGCCAACACCCGCGGAACCGGATCGCGCGGGATCTCTCCCATGTCGATCCAACGCCGCACCCGTGAGGTGTCGGTCGCCAGCTGGGGGTGACCCATGGCCGCCGCCTGCCGGTTGACCATCCTCGCGAGTTCGCCCTTGGACCAGCCGGCCAGGCCGAACAGGTCCGCGAGGCGGGTGTTGGGTTGTCCGCTCACGTCAAGCCCCCAGGTTCTCGGCTGAGTTGACAGTAACCCTCCGTCAGTTGCTTCGGGACTATTCGCCAGGGTTCGCCAGGGTGCGCCAGATGGTGTGCCACGGGCCATCGGGTGTCAGGTAGGAACGCGCCACCCCGACCCGGTCGCCGCAGGGGCACTCCCCAGGGTGCACCCACGGCGGCCGGGGCGGGCAGCGCGGAATTCGCAGGCACACGAAGGGATCTGTATCACCCATGTACGCAGCATCGTCCTCCGTGTCCGCCCCGCCCCGGTCGCTGCGTCCCCACCAGGGCGCCGGCGGCCCTTACCTCGACCCCGCACGGACTGCGGCCCCCGTACTCGGCGCCGGCAGGACGCGGCGCGTTCCGGGGGTCGGTACCCAGCCGCTCAGCGGGAGAATCGACTTGTCCGGCCCTCAGGGCGCGCAGCTGCGCACGGCGATCGCCTCGGTGCATCGCATCTGTCCGGAGTTCACTCCGGTACAGGTGCTGCGCCGCAGCGGGCGCTCGGTACTCCTCGTCGGCACGACGGGGCGCAGTACGGCCGTCGCCAAGTGCTTACTGGACCACTCCCCCATCTGGTCGGAGCGCATCCGGCACGAAATAGCGGCGTACCGGTCCTTCGTCCGGCACCGGCCGCCGGTGCGGGTGCCCCGGCTGATCGCGGCGGATCCGGACAACTGCACCTTGGTGATCGAGCGGATGCCGGGCCGGGTGGCCGCACTGCAGCGGCATCCGGCGGAGGCGCCGCCGCGCGCGGACATCCGGGCGGCGCTGGGCGCGGTGTGCCGGCTGAACGCGTGGCGTCCGTCGGCGGGGACGTTCGACGCCCCGCTGGACTACGCGGAGCGGATCTCCCGGTTCCACGATCTGGGGCTGCTCACGGACCGGGACATGGGCGATCTGCAGAAGTTGCTGCACGGCATCGCCCACGCGGCGGGCCGGCAGGGCATGGGCCAGTTCTGTCACGGCGACGCCCTGCTGTCGAACATCCTGCTCTCTCCGGCCGGTCCCGTGCTGGTGGACTGGGAACACGCGGGCTGGTACCTGCCCGGGTACGACCTGGCGACGCTGTGGGCGGTCCTCGGCGACGCCCCGGTGGCCCGGCGTCAGATCAGCCAGATCGCGCAGTCGGCGGGACCGGCGTCGCGCGATGCCTTCCTGGTGAACCTGATGCTCGTCCTCACCCGCGAGATCCGGACGTACGAGACGGCCGTGCAGCGTTCGATGCACGACGCGACCCCGGCGGCACCGGGAGTGGCCCACCCGGGTGCTGCGCCGTCCGGCGAGGAACAGCGGCTGCTGCTGAGGCGGCTGCACGACGACTGTCAGCTGGCCCGGCGGGCCGTACGAGCGGCGGTCGGCACTCGCTGAAGGGGATGACGGTCCGCGGTGCGCCCGCAACAGCGGCGCACCGCGGACCTTCGTCATGTCCGGACCCCACCGGGGCCGCCAGGGCTGACCCGTTCGGGTTATTGGTCCACTCCACTGACGCTCCGCAGGCCGCGACACCACCGCCACGAAATCCCTCGCAACCGCCGCTGACATGGGAAATCGCCTTCTACTGGGCATGATTGACGGATCGTCGGCGAGCCGATACCACTGACGCACGCTCGGCCCCGCACGTACCGGAGCGCCCGACCGTCCCAGGAGGCTGCATTGCGAGGATCCGCCACCGACCCCCACGCCCACGCCGGGCGCAGACGCACCCTCAGGACGGCCGGCGCCGTCGCCTCGGCGGCGCTGCTGCTGCCGCTGCTGGGCGCCGCCCCCGCCCCCGAACAGGACTCATCGGCCGGGTTGCAGAGCGCCTTCGCCGCCGCGGCCGCCGAATACCACGTGCCGCAGAGCGTGCTGCTCGGCGTCTCCTACCTCCAGTCCCGCTGGGACGCGCACGGCGGAGCGCCAAGCGTCTCGGGCGGCTACGGTCCGATGCACCTCACGGACGCCCGCACCGCGATCGCCGAGTCCGACCACCACAGCGAGGGCACGGAGGACGCGCGCGGCGACCAGGCCCGCGCCGCGCGGGTGCCCACCACGAAGGTGCCGGAGGACTCCACGCTGCCGGCCCGGCTCAAGACGCTGACCAGGGCCGCGGCGCTGACCGGCATCCCGGCGAACCGGCTGCGCAGCGAGCCGGCCGCCAATGTGGCGGGCGGTGCCGCACTGCTCGCCGCCACGCAGAGGCACCTCGGCGAGCCGCTCAGCGACGACCCGGCCGACTGGTACGGGGCGGTGGCGGAGTTCTCGGGCGCGGACGACCGCGCGACGGCGGGCGCCTATGCCGACGACGTCTTCGCGGTGATGCGCGAGGGCGAGCGGCGCACCACGGACGCCGGGCAGAACGTACGGCTTGCCGCCGCGCCGGGTCTCGCGCCCGACACGGCGCAGCTGGGGCGCACCGGGCTGCGCGCGGACGACACGGACGGGACCGAGTGCCCGAAGCGCGTGTCCTGCGAGTGGATCCCGGCGCCGTACGAGCAGTTCGGGCAGGACGACTACGGCAACCACGACCTGGGCGACCGGCCCGTGTCGCAGAGCATCAGGTACATCGTCATCCATGACACGGAAGGACGGTGGGACGGCGTCCTCAATCTGGTCCAGGACCCGACCTATGTGTCGTGGAACTACACCCTGCGCTCCACGGACGGGCACATCGCCCAGCATGTGAAGGCGAAGGACGTGGCCTGGCACGCGGGCAACTGGTACATCAACGCCAAGTCGATCGGCATCGAGCACGAGGGATTCCTCGCCTCGCCGGACGCCTGGTACACGGAGGCGATGTACCGGGCGTCGGCCCGGCTGGTGAAGTACCTCGCGGCGAAGTACCGGATCCCGCTGGACCGGCAGCACATCCTCGGCCACGAGAACGTCCCCGGCCCGACGACCGCGACGATCCCCGGCATGCATACCGACCCGGGCCCGTACTGGGACTGGCGGCACTACTTCCGGCTGCTCGGCCGGCCGTTCCACGCCACGGCCGGCACCAGGGGCGGCCTGGTGACGATCCTTCCGGACTACGCGGCCAACCGACCCGAGTACACCGGTTGCGGCGCCGCGGGCCAGCCGTGCGCGGTGCACGGCTCCAGCGAGGTGCGCCTGTACAGCGCGCCGGACGAATCCTCGCCGCTGATCAAGGACATCGGGCTGCGTCCCAAGGGCGACGACTCGACGATCGACGTCAACGACGTGGGCTCGCGGGTCTCCACGGGCCAGCGGTACGCGGTCGCCGACCGGGACGGGGACTGGACGGCGATCTGGTATCTGGGCCAGAAGGCCTGGTTCAGGAACCCGAAGGCGCAGCCGACGGCGGTGAACGCGTCCGGACCGGTGGTGACGCCCAAGGCCGGCCTCACGGACATCCCGGTGTACGGCCGGGCGTACCCGGAGAAGGAGGCGTACCCGCAGGGCGTGCCCGCGCAGTCGGTCTCTCCGCTGCCCTACCGGCTGCCGGCGGGCCAGAAGTACGTCATCGGCGACGAGGTACCGGGCGAGTACTACTACGCGGTCACCTTCACCACGGACTCGCACAAGGTCGTGGTCGGCAAGGATCTGTACTACGAGATCCAGTTCGGCCACCGGGTGGCGTTCGTCCGGGCGGCGGACGTCCAGGTGCTGGCGTCGCGCTCGTAGAGACGTGCGGAGGGCCGGGACCACGCGGTGGTCCCGGCCCTCGGCGTGTCCGTACGCCGGCGGTCGTCAGCCCTGCTGGAACAACTCCGCGGGCAGCGGCTTCAGCAGCGCGTACAGGTCGTCGGTGATGGGGCGGTCCCAGGCGGCGATGGTCACCAGGACGTTGTCACTGCGGTCGAACTGGACGCAGGAGATCCGGCTCTCGGAGAGCTTGAGGCGGCGCACGATGAGGAGGTTGTCGCCCTGCATCACCGGGATGTCCTCGGTCCCGACGACGGTGATCTCCTCGTCGTTCTCCAGCGCGAGGAGGAGCTGGGCCACCTCGAAGGGGACCTCGCCCTCGGCGACGTCACGGGCCGGGGAGCCCTCCGGCAGATTGCCGATGATCATCGCGGGGCCGCGGCCTCCGAACAGGTCGTAGCGCAGGAAGACGCCCTGGCAGCTGCCGTCGGGCGCGGGCAGCAGACCGGCGCCGAGATTGCCCGGCCAGTCCCCCGGGTCCATGGCCAGTACGTCGAAGTCGGGCCCTGCGGGAGTGGCGCTGCGGCGGCGGAGGAAGGACATGCCGCAATGGTACGTGCCCGAGCGGAAAGCGGGGGTCGGGGGCCGCGCGCGGAGTGCCGGTCACGTGCCGCCGAACGGGGTCCGGGCGCGGTCGCCCGGCGGCCGCTGGTCGGCCCCGCCCGTGATCACGGGCCACCTTGCGGGAGACCCCCTCCCACTGCCGGGCACCACCCCTGACACCAACCGTCGCGGGTGGCGTCCCCTGCCGGCCGAGAAATGGCGTGGATGGCGCGGTCTGCGACCGGGTAACGGTGCCGGTACCGGGCGGACTCGCCCGCCCAGTACCGCAGGCGAACCGCCCCGCCGCCCATCAGCCCACACGGGCTCGCACGCTCGGAACCACCGGACGAATCGCCTCGCACCGCACCCATCAACCCACACGGACTCGCCCGGCCAGCGCCGCAGGCGAACCGCCCCGTCACCCATCGGTCCGGGCGGGGTCCGCCGTCGGGGGGATCACGGCGACCGGGCTCGCAGCGTGGAGCAGGACGGCCTGGGTCACCGAGCCGATCATGCGGGCGGGGGCCAGGAGCCGGCGGCGGTGGCGGCCCACGGTGACCAGTTCGGCGTCCTTGGATGCCGCGACGAGATGGCCCGCGGCGTCGCCGGGCGGGGTCGAGAGATCGACCCGTACGTCCGGGTGGCGCTCCCGGTGCGCGGCGAGGAGGCCCGCGGCCACGGTCCGGGTCTCGTCCTCGACGGCGTCCTCGTCGACGGCCGGGGGTACGAGTTCGCCGGGCGCCGGCCAGATCTGGACCGGGGTCCAGGGATATGCGGCGATCACGTGCAGCCGGGCGTGTCGGCGGTCCGCCTCCGCGAAGGCGAAGGCGAGGGTGGCCTCGGCGGGGCTGTCGACGGGCAGGCCGACGACGACGCGCGGTCCCGGCCCGACGGCCGGGCCCTCGTGCACCTCGCGTCCCGGGCGCGGCACCACGACCACCGGGCACGCGGCGTCCCGTGCGGCCGCCAGGGAGTTGGAGCCGAGCAGCAGGCTCGCGAAGCCGCCGCGGCCCCGCGAGCCCAGCACCATCAGCTGCGCCGTGGCGCCCAGTTCGGGCAGGGCCGCGGCCGGAACACCGCCCACGGCCCTGTACTCCGTGACCGGCAGGCCGGCCCGGCCCGCCAGCTGTGCCCGGACCTGTTCGAGCACCGGGTCCTGGTCCGGCTCCGGGGGGCCGGCGACCAGGGCGTCGGGCTGCGCCCAGGGCGCGTACTGCCGCACGTGCACCACGTGCAGCGGCGCCTGTCGCAGGCGTGCGGCGGTCAGCGCCCACTCCAGGGCGCGCAGACTGTCGTCCGATCCGTCGACGGCCGCGATGACCGGCAGAGTGCTCATGGGGGTCCTCGCCTCCGGCGCACAGCTTTGATCGTTCCGGGGCCAGCCTGACGCACAGGGCGGCCCCGGAACGGGGTCACGGGCCGCGTGTCCGGAAATTCGGCTGCGGGCGAGGACTCACCTCGGCACGCGAGCGCTCACCTCGACGGGGCGAGGACTCACGTCAGGTCGAACTCCCCCTCCCGTGCCCCCGACACAAACGCGCCCCACTCCGCGGGGGTGAAGATCAGGGAAGGGCTCGCGGGGCGGCCACTGTTGCGCATCGCGATGAAACCTTCGACAAAGGCGATCTGGACATCCCCGAGCCCACGGCTGCTGGAGTGCCAGTCGGCGTTGCTGAGGTCCAGCTCCGGCTTGTCCCAGCCCGCGAGCGGCTGCTGCTGGATGGTGCTCTCGGCCACGTCCGTGCTCCTCCCGATTCGTCGTCCGCGGCCAGCCTAGCGATCGCACCCCACTGCCAACAGGCTGCGTGGAGCGGATGGTCTCAGGAGGTCGGCGGGCGGTCTCCGACCAGCCACATGGAGAAGAACTGGGACCCGCCGCCGTAGGCGTGCCCGAGCACCCGGCGGGCCCCGTCCACCTGGTGTTCTCCGGCCTGCCCACGTACCTGAAGCGCCGCTTCGGCGAAGCGGATCATGCCGGAGGCCCCGATGGGATTCGCGGACAGCACGCCGCCCGACATGTTGACGGGAAGGTCCCCGTCGAGTTCGGTGACGCCGGACTCGGTGAGCTTCCAGCCCTCGCCCTCCTCGGCGAAGCCGAGGTTCTCCAGCCACATGGGCTCGTACCAGGAGAACGGCACGTACATCTCCACGGCGTCGATGTCCCGGCGCGGGTCCTTGATCCCCGCCTGGCGGTAGACGTCGGCGGCGCAGTCCTTGCCGGCCTGCGGCGAGACGAAGTCCTTGCCGGCGAAGAGGGTCGGTTCGCTGCGCATCGCGCCGCCGAGCATCCATGCGGGCGGCCGGGGCGAACGGGCCGCCCCCGCACGGTCGGTGAGCACCATGGCGCAGGCGCCGTCGGAGGACGGACAGGTCTCCGAGTAGCGGATCGGGTCCCACAGCATGGGTGAGGACTGCACCTTCTCCAGGGTGATGTCGTGCTCGTGAAGGTGGGCGTACGGGTTCTTCAGGGCGTTGCGCCGGTCCTTGTAGGCGACCAGGGAGCCGACCGTGTCGGGGGCGCCGGTGCGTCGCATGTACGCACGCACGTGCGGCGCGAAGAAGCCGCCCGCGCCGGCCAGCAGCGGCTGCTGGAAGGGGATCGGCAGCGACAGGCCCCACATGGCGTTCGACTCGGACTGCTTCTCGAACGCCAGGGTCAGCACCGTGCCGTGGACGCGGGCCGCGACCAGGCCCGCGGCGACGAGCGCGGTGGAGCCGCCGACCGAACCGGCGGTGTGCACCCGGAGCATGGGTTTGCCGACGGCGCCGAGCGCGTCGGCGAGGTACAGCTCCGGCATCATGACGCCCTCGAAGAAGTCGGGGGCCTTGCCGATGACCACGGCGTCGATGTCGGCCCACGTCAACTCGGCGTCGTCGAGGGCCCGTCGGGCGGCCTCCCGGACGAGCCCGGCGATGGACACGTCCCGGCGCGCCGCGACGTGCTTGGTCTGGCCGATGCCGGTGACGGCCACGGGCTCCTTGCTCATCGCGGGTCTCCTTCGAGTACGGCGACCAGGTTCTGTTGCAGGCACGGGCCGGACGTGGCGTGGGCGAGCGCGCGGTCGGACTCGCCGCGGTGGATGCGGGCGGCGGCCTCACCGATGCGGATCAGGCCGGCGGCCATGATCGGGTTGGCGGCGAGGGCTCCCCCGGAGGGGTTGACGGTGACGCGGTCGTCGAGCCGCAGCGCCTTGCGCAGGACCACCTCCTGTGCGGTGAACGGCGCGTGCAGCTCGGCTGTGTCCACCGGTTGTTCGAAGACACCGGCCTTCTCGGCGGCAAGGCGTGCGGACGGCGAGTCCGTCAGGTCGCGCACCCCGAGCCCGTGCGCCTCGATGCGGTGGTCGATGCCCCGTATCCAGGCGGGCCGTGCGCACAGCTGACGGGCTCGTTCGCCCGCCGCGAGGACCACGGCGGCGGCCCCGTCCCCGATCGGCGGGCAGTCTCCGGTGCGCAGCGGTCGTACGACGTACTCTCCGTGCGGCACCGAGCCCCTCAGCTGTGCATGGGAGTTGGTGGTCGCCGCGGCGCGACTGCGTGCGGCAACGCCGGCGAGCGCCGGCTCGTCGGTCTCGCCCGCGTCGATGAGCGCCTGCGCCTGGAGCGCGGCGAGCGCCACGGAGTCCGGCCACAGCGGGGCCACGTAGTAGGGGTCCAGCTGCCGGGTCAGTACGTCGCGTACGGATCCGGGCGACGACTTGCCGTACGAGTAGACGAGCGCGGTGTCGGCGTCGCCCGTGAGCAGCTTGGTCCAGGCCTCGTACAGCGCCCACGCGCCGTCCATCTCGACGTGCGACTCGGAGATCGGCGGCCAGGCACCGACACCGTCGAGGGCGAGGGTGAAGGAGAAGGCCCGGCCCGCGAGGTAGTCGCTGGAGCCGGAGCAGGTGAAGCCGATGTCGGCGGTCTTGAGACCGGTCTGTTCGAGGACGTCGTGCAGCACGGGCATGAGCATCTCCACCTCGGAGTGCTCCTCGCTGGTGCGTCGGTGGTCGGTCTGCGCGAAGGCGACGACCGCGATCTCCCGGGCCCCTCGGGCTTGTTCGCGCGTCACAGCAGCTCCTTGTACGTCTCGTAGTCGGCGTCGGGTTCGCCGGTCGGCCGGTAGTGGTCGGGGTAGCGGGCCCCTTCGGTCCACACCGGCTCCACACGCAGGCCCATCCGCACCTGGTCGTAGGGGATGCCGCCGATGCGCCCGTGCAGCGCGAGGTCGGCGCCGTCGAGGGCGATGTGCGCGTAGACGTACGGCACTTCGATGTCGAGGTTCTTCGCCTTGATGTTGACGATGCAGAAGGTGGTGACCGTGCCACGGGGGCCCACTTCGACCTGTTCGGCTGTGGCGACGCCACAGGTCGGGCAGGCACCGCGCGGCGGCACGTACACCTTGCGGCACGACGGACAGCGCTCGCCGACGGTCCGCCGGCCGGACAGGGCGGTGATGTAGGCGGACTGGGCGCGACCGGGCGAGTAGGTGTAGTCGAGGCGGGCGTGGGCCACGATGCCGGTGACCGGTCCCTCGAACTCCCCCGCGTGATACGTGATTTCGGTGTTCTCACCGTCGTACGGCTCGAAGCAGGCGATGTCGGTGATGGCTCCGGAGCGCTCCTCGGCCCAGCGGATCCGGACCCGCATGCCCGTGCGCACGGCGTCGGGGCCGGGGGCGTCGAGGGCGTGCAGGAGGGCGGTGTCCGCGCCGTCGAGCCGGACCAGGACCCAGGCGAAGGGGGCGGCGAGGGGCTGGCCCCGGCGGGGTTCGTGGTTCCAGGCCCAGGTGGTGACCGTGCCGGTGGAGGCCACCGCGACGAGGTCGCGGAGTTCCTCGGCGGTCACGGGGTCGTACTCGACGGGCGGCACGAGCGTGCGTCCGTCACCGGTCCGCACTCCCAGGACGACCCGCTCGCGCAGCCCGGTGAGGAAGGCGCTCTGCACGGGCCCGAGGGAGCGGGTGAAGGGGAACTCGACGACGAGGGGTGCTTTGAGGACTTCGGGCATCGAGGGTTGTCTCCTTCGGGGGATCAGGCGCGCTTGTAGACGGGTGGGCGTTTCTCCGCGAAGGCGCGGGCGCCTTCCTTGGCGTCCGCGGTGTCGAAGATCGGCCAACCCCGCTTGAGCTCGGCGGCGAGCCCGTCGGTCTCGGTCATCTCGGCGGTCTCGTACACGGACGCCTTGACGGCCTCGACGGCGAGCGGTCCGCAGGCGTTGATCTGTTCGGCGATCTCCAAGGCCTTGGCGAGCGCGGTGCCGTCGGGCACGACATGGCCGACGAGTCCGATGCCGACGGCCTCGCGCGCCGTGTAGGGGCGTCCGGTGAGCAGCATCTCCAGGGCGTGCGTGCGGGGGATCTGCCGCTGGAGGCGGACCGTCGAGCCACCGATCGGGAACAGTCCGCGCTTCACCTCGAAGAGGCCGAAGGTCGCGGACTCGCCCGCGACGCGGATGTCGGTGCCCTGGAGGATCTCGGTGCCGCCCGCCACGCAGGGCCCCTCCACGGCGGCGATCACCGGTTTGCGGGGGCGATGGTGGCGCAGCATCGCCTTCCAGTGCAGGTCCGGGTCGGCCTTCAGCCGGTCGCGGTACTGCTGCCCCTCCATCCCCTTGCCGGCCAGGGCCTTGAGGTCCATACCGGCGCAGAAGGAGCCGCCCGCGCCGGTGAGCACGATCGAGCGGACCTCGTCGTCCTCGTCGGCCTCGATCCAGCCGTCGTACAGCCCCACCAGCATGGGCAGCGAGAGCGCGTTCCTGGCCTCGGGCCTGTTGAGCGTGAGTACCAGTGTGGCGCCTTCGCGCTGCACGGCGAGGTGTTCCGTCCCACCCATCGCTTCCTCCCGTCTCGGGAAACGAGAACAGGTTGCAGGAGGCGCGGAGCCAGGACAAGAGTTTTCTGACAGACAGTCAGATTTCTTCTGCGAGGACCCTTCACAGTTGCGTCCGGCTTTGCTCTGATGACCGGCGAACCGATGGATGCGCCTTTCTTCGCCGAGCGTTGCCGGGGTCAGGAGGAGCGGTGGAGTACAACCTTGCCGACCTGTTCGAGTCGGTCGTCGACGTGGTTCCGGGCCGCGAGGCGCTCGTGTACATCGACCACCCCGGCACGGGTGCGGAGCGCCGCCTGACCTACGCGGAGCTGGACGCGGCCGCCAACCGCATCGGGCACCACCTGGTCGACAGCGGGATACGGCCGGGGGAGCACGTCGGGCTGCACCTCTACAACGGGGTGGAGTACCTGCAGACGGTGTTGGGCTGCCTGAAGGCCCGGGTCGTCCCGGTCAACGTCAACTACCGCTACGTCGAAGAGGAGTTGGTGTACCTCTACCGGGACGCGGATCTGGTGGCGCTCGTCTTCGACGCGGAGTTCACGGACCGGGTGGCGGCGGCGCTGCCGCGGGCGGAGAAGCTGCGGCATGTGGTGCGGGTGGGGACCCCCGCACCGGACGCCGTCGCGCTGTCCGCCGTGGACTTCGCCGACGCCGAGGCCGCCGGCTCCCCCGATCGCGGCTTCCCGGCCCGCTCGGCGGACGACCAGTTCATCATCTACACCGGCGGCACGACCGGCATGCCCAAGGGTGTGATGTGGCGCCAGGAGGACCTGTTCTTCTCCGGGCTCGGCGGCGGCGCCCCGACCGGTGAGCCGGTGAAGAAGCCCGAAGAGCTGGCCGAGCGGGTCGCGGCCGGCGGTGAGGGCATCACCTTCTTCCCCACTCCCCCGCTGATGCACGGCACTTCCACGCTGACGGCGTTCATCGGATTCAACTTCGGCCAGCGGATCGTGATCCATCGCAAGTTCATGCCGGATGAGGTCCTGCGGACCGTCGAGAAGGAGAAGGTCACCAGCATGTCGCTGGTGGGCGACGCGATGCTGCGGCCGCTGATCGACGCGCTGAACGGGCCGATGAAGGGCACGGACTGCTCGTCCCTGTTCAGCGTGTCGTCGTCCGGGGCGATCATGTCGGAGACCGTGCGCGCCCAGTTCCAGGCACTCATTCCGAACGCCATGCTGCTGAACAACTTCGGATCGTCGGAGTCGGGCTTCAACGGCACCGCGACCCCCGACTCGGGCCCCGGCAACGGCTTCCGCATCCGGGTCAATTCCCGTACGCGGGTGGTGGATCCGGTCACCCGTGAGCCGGTCGCGGCCGGTGAGGTGGGCCGCATCGCCCAGCGCGGTCACGTGCCGCTCGGGTACTACAACGACCCGGGGAAAACCGCCGAGACGTTCTTCCAGAGGCATGGCGAGCGGTGGGTGCTGCTCGGTGACATGGGAACGGTCGACGAGGCGGGTGTCGTCACGGTTCTCGGCCGCGGCTCGCAGTGCATCAACACCGGCGGCGAGAAGGTGTACCCGGAAGAGGTCGAACAGGCGCTCAAGTCACATCCGGACGTGTACGACGCGCTGGTCGCCGGGGTGCCGGACACGACGTGGGGCAACCATGTGGCGGCTGTCGTGCAGTTGCGCGAGGGCGCGACCCGACCCTCCCTGGAGGACATCCAGAGCCACTGCCGGGCTCATCTGGCGGGCTACAAGATCCCGCGCCAGCTGGTGATCACGGACACCATCCAGCGCTCACCCAGCGGCAAGGCGGACTACCGCTGGGCCAAGGAGGTGGCGGTGGCGGCGGATCGCTGACCGCACCGGGCCGCAGCCCAGTCGGTTGAACACGTTCAAAAGTGCTGGCAGGATACTGCCGACACCGCCCGCCGATCCGGCGCGCGGCGATCATGCCACCGCAGCACCCACCAAGCCACGGACGCACGGACCGTCCCCCGCCCGCGCCAGGGCGCCGACTGCCGTCAGGGCTCGGGGGCAGCACCGCCCGAGCCCTCCGCCACGGCCTCGCAGCGCCCTGGTGAAGGGCTCAGCGGGGATACCCCGCGCTCTCCACGCGCCGGCCCGGCATCCCGCCCGGCATCCCGCCCGGCAGACCGCCCGCGCCGAGCCGCTCGAACCGTTCCTGGACGTTGGCCGCGAAGGCCTGTTGCTCGGCGCCGGGGTAGGCCTGCCCGGTGGTGTTCATGGCCACGGTGAGGACACCGCTGACCGGCGCCCCGGGCGACGTACGCACCGGTGTGCACAGGAAGTTGAAGTCCTGCGGCCGCGGATCGTCGTACGTGCTGATCGCGGCCCGCGACAGCGTGGCGGGCTGCCCGGTGTGGAAGGCGTCGTCCATCGCGTTGAAGACACCCACCGCCTCCAGTCCGGGCAGCACGAGACGGCCGGGGCTGAACTGCGGGACCATGCCGAAGGCCGCGCCCTGCTTGCCGTTGGCGTAGCGCAGCAGGTGGTTGGGGCCCTCGGTGAGCATGATGGGGAACGGTGCACCGTCGAAGACGGCGAACAGCTCCTGCTGCTGGGCCAGCAGGCTGTCGCGCAGCTTGAAGTCGGACAGCAGGGTCTCGGAGAGTTGCTGCATGCCCTCGCGCACCGCACGGTCCCAGACACGGGGCTTGGTGTCGGCGACGCACACGGTGCCCAGGATCATGCCAGTGTTGTCGCGCAGCGGGGTACCGAGGTAGGAGCGCACGCCCAGGTCATTGACGAGCGGGTTGCCCTTGAAGCGCGGGTAGTCGAAGACGTCGTCCAGGGCCAGTTGGGATCCCTGGGCCACCACATGGGGGCAGAAGCCGTAGTCGCCGGGCGCCTCCCGGGACAGGTCGCTGAGGTCGAAGGCGATCCCGGCGCCGTCGGGACTCACCTTGTCGTCGGGCGAGGCGGTGGGCACGTACATGCCGCGGAACATCTGCCGCTCGTCGTTGATGAAGTTGACCATGGCCAACGGTGACTGGGTGAAGCTGGCGGCGAGGCGTGCGACACGGTCGAAGGTGGCCTCCGCCTCGACGGTGTTGAGGCCGAGAACCTGCAGTCGCAACCTGCGCTGCTCGCCCGCGAGCCGGGCCTGGTCGGATGAGAGGGGATCCATGGGATCAGATGAAATCAGAATCCCGGCTTCCGCGGATCGCCCCTCCCGGTAATTTCCGCATCACCTGTCTCACATTCAACCCCTCGCGAGTCAGCGGGAGTTGTCGCGCGAGTCCCGCGCGCCCGCCCCGCCCCTGCGGCCTCTCGTGAACGCCCAAACTCGGAGTCTGTCCAAATATTTCCAGGTTTCAACCTCCAGCGATCACTTCCCGCCAATCCTTGAGCACCAATCGAGCGGAAACGATTATGCATACGACAATCGTGCGGCGGTCTGGTTTTCGACGCTGACACGCCCGCCCCGACGCACCATCGAATGGTCGAACTACGGTTCGAACAGAGGTGGTGGGGGTGGGTGGCGCGCGCTCCGTCGATGCGGCCCGTGTGTAATGAGTTCGTGCGATGCACCTGCGAGAGAGGGCACAGCGGGGTGAGGCAAGTACGGTTCGAGCTGCGGGCTTCCCGTCGCGAGCGGGAGCGGCACGGCCGTTTCGGCCAGGGCGCCATGCGCGAAATCACGCCAAGATCCACGCGGCTGCCGACGGCCCGGTGCCTCCTCGCGGACGAGGGTCCGCCCGCTCGGGAGACTCTGCCGTCCGACGGATGAGCCCGGCACGACGACGTGCGGGCCTTGCGAGCGAATCGTCCTGTTCCGCCCGGAAACGGGGGCCGGCGGCACGGCGGCGTGACGGACGCCACAGAGCGTACGCGGGGCCGCCCTCAGTAAATGCCGTGATGCCGCTTCAGCACCCACAAGGTCACGCGGCGAGGTCAACTGCGCCATCCCGTATGGACGTGGCGAAGCATCGAAGGAGTAACGTCATGAACAGGTCGGACGTGGACGCCCGGTCGGTGGCCGTGATCGGCATGGCCTGCCGGCTCCCCGGCGCGTCGGGCACCGACGAGCTGTGGGCTCTCCTCAAAGACGGCGTCGACGCCACCAGCGAGACCCCTCCTGAACGTTACGACGTTGACGCGCTCCACTCCGCCCGCGGCCCGGGCCGCATAGCCAGCCGTCGTGCGGGTTATGTGGAAGAAATCGCCGAGTTCGACGCCGAGTTCTTCGGGATGTCCGCCACCGAGGCGCTCGAACTCGACCCGCAGCAGCGGTTGTTGCTGATGGCGGCCTGGGAGGCGCTGGAGGACGCCGGGCAGCGGCCCGATCTGCTGGCCGGCAGCCGGACCGGGGTGTTCGTGGGCAACGCCCGCGCGGACTACCTGGAGCTGGCCCTGCGCCAGGGTCCGGAGGGCGCCACCGCCTCGCAGCTGAACAATTTCCGCTCGCTGCTGCCCGCCCGGATCTCCCACGCCTTCGACTTCCGCGGCCCCAGTATTGTCGTGGACACAGCATGCTCATCCTCCTTGGTGGCCGTCCACCAGGCCGTGCAGAGCCTGCGCGCCCGGGAGAGTCCCCTGGCGCTGGCCGCGGGGGTGAACCTCAAGCTCCGTCCCGACGAGGGCCTGGTGATGACCCAGGCCGGCGGCATGGCCGCCGACGGGCGCAGCAAGTTCGGCGACGCGAACGCCGACGGCCACGCCCCCAGCGACGCGGTGGCGGTCGTCGTCCTCAAGCGGCTCACGGACGCGCTGGCCGACGGAGACCGCATACGCGCCGTCATCCGGGGCAGCGCCGTCGGCAACGACGGCCGCACCAGCGACTCGGTGCTCAACCCTTCCCTGGAAGGCCAGATCGAGGTGCTGCGCTGGGCGTACGAGGACGCCGGAATCGATCCCGCGGACGTCGACTACGTCGAGGCGCACGGCTCCGGATCGCCCGCGCTCGACCCCCTGGAACTGAGCGCGCTGGGCCGGGTCCTGGGCGAGGGACGCCCGGCGGACCGGCCGCTGCTCGTCGGCTCGGTCAAGACGAACATCGGGCACGGGGAGGCCGCGGGCGGGCTGGCGGGGCTGATCAAGGCCGTGCTCTGCCTGGAGCACGGCCAGGTCCCCGCGAGCCTGCATCTGTCCGCGCCGAATCCCGACGTGGCCTGGGACGAGCTGCCGCTGGTGGTGCCCGGCTCCCTCGTCGACCTTCCGGAGACGGGGCGGCCGGCCGTCGCCGGGATCTCCGGGCAGGGCTCCTCCGCGCTCAACGCACACGTGGTGATCCGCAGACCCGACCCCGTCGACGCGCCGGTCGTACCGGCCGCGGACGGCACGCCGTACCTCCTCGTCCTCTCCGCGCGCGGCCCCGCCGCCCTGGAGGCTCTCGCCCGGTCGTACGCCGCCCACCTCTCCCCCGGCGGCGCGGGGACCGCGTACCCCGTGCGCGACATCTGCTTCAGCGCGGCCACCCGCCGACAGCACCACGCGCACCGGCTGGCGGTCGTCGGGGCGAGCCATGAGGAGCTGGCGGCGGCGCTCACCGGGTCGCCGACGCTCGGCGGCAGACCGCTGTCGGCCGTCGCCGACCGCTACCGCCGGGGCGAGGACGTGGACTGGGAGAAGGTGTTCGGAGGCGGTGGCCGCTTCGTGCCGCTGCCCACCTACCCCTGGCAGACCAAGCGGTACTGGCCCGGCGAACAGCACGAGCACGGCGGCGGCGACCTGGCGACCTGGGTACTGCGCGAGCACGCCCGCACCGGCTTCGACGACGCCTCCACCCTCACCGACATCGGGATCGACTCGCTGGCGAAGCTGCGGATCGTGGTCGAGCTGACCAAACGGTCCAGCCAGGAGGTCGACCCGGAGGAGTTCGGCAGGCTGCGCACCGTGGGCGAGCTGCGCCAGTGGACGCGTGCCCTCGAGGCGGCCGCCCGATGAGCGAACCGCAGACCGCGTACGCCTGGTTCGCCCGCTCCGCCGACACGTACGGGGACGACGCCGTCGCGCTGGAAGTGGGCGAGGACCGGCTCACCTACGCACGGCTGCGCGACCTCTCGGAACGGCTCGCCGCCCGCCTTGTCGCGGCGGCCGGTGGTACCCCGCCGCGCCGCGTGGGCCTGCTGGCGAGCCGTTCGGTGACCGCGTACGCCGGCTACCTCGCCGTCCTGCGGGCCGGCGCGACCGTCGTCCCCCTCAACCCCGAGCACCCGTCGGGACGCACGGCCGACATCGTGAAGGCCGCCGAGGCGGAGGTCGTGCTGACCGACTCCCCGGAGGCGGGCACCGACCTCGGGGTGCCCGTCCTCCCGGTGGGCCCCGAGGAGCTGTCGAGCCTGGCCGACGGCCCCGCGCCCGAACTGCCGTATGTCGAAGCCGGTCCGGACGACCTCGCGTACATCATCTTCACCTCCGGGTCGACGGGCACCCCCAAGGGCGTACCGATCCCGCACCGCAACCTCTCCGCCTACCTCTCCCAGGTCGCCCCGCGGTACGACATCGGGCCGGGCAGCCGGCTGTCGCAGTCCTTCGAGCTGACCTTCGACGGCTCCGTGCACGACCTGTTCGTCGCCTGGGCGGGCGGCGGCACCCTCGTGGTGCCCCAGCGCAGCCAGCTCCTGTCCCCGGTGAGGACGATCAACAACCTGCGGCTCACCCACTGGTTCTCGGTGCCGTCGCTGATCTCCTTCGCCTCCCGCCTCGGCACCCTGACCCCGAACAGCATGCCCACGCTGCGGTGGAGCGTCTTCGGCGGCGAACCGCTCACCCTGGACGCGGCCCGGGAGTGGCGGACCGCCGCGCCGGGCAGCCGTCTCGAAGTCCTCTACGGCCCCACCGAACTCACCATCTCCTGCACGGCGTACCGGTTCCCCGAAGACCCGGCCGAATGGCCCGGCACTCCTAATGGGACCGCTCCCATCGGCACCGGCTACCCGGTCCTCGACCTGCTGCTGCTCGACGAGGACGGCCGCCCCTCCGACCACGGCGAACTGTACGTGCGCGGCCCGCTGCGGTTCCCGGGATACCTCGACCCGGCGAACAACGCGGGGCGCTTCCTCGCCCCCGACGGCCGGCCCGGCGGCGGCGAGCCGCTGACCGACCAGCACTGGTACCGCACCGGGGACCGGGTCGCCCTCAGCGACGGGCACCTCGTCCACCTCGGGCGGACCGATCACCAGGTGAAGATCCGCGGCCACCGGATCGAACTCGGCGAGATCGAGGCCATGTTGCGACAGCAGACCGGGGTGCGGGACGCCCTCGTCCTGGCCGTGCCCGCCCCCGACGGCGAACCGGAGCTGCACGCCGCGGTCAGCGGCGCCGGCTGCACCTCCGACGGGCTGTACGCGGCGCTGGGCGACCGACTGCCGCCGTACATGCTGCCCCGCCGCATCGCCGTTCTCGATCAACTGCCGCTGAACGCCAACGGCAAGATCGACCGGCGGGCCGTGCTCGGCGAACTCGGGCACCCCCGCTGACCCACGCGTGTCCGGGTCACACCACCACAACACCCCACCCCCCGACGTCTGTTGTGAGGCAACCCCATGTTCGACGCCATCGTGGTAGGCGCCCGCTGCGCCGGTGCGCCCACCGCCATGCTGCTGGCCCGCGCGGGGTACCGGGTACTCCTGCTCGACAAGGCCCCCACCGGCACCGACACCCTCTCCACCCATCTCATCCATCAGCCGGGCGTGGCCGCGCTCGCCCGCTGGGGACTGCTGGACGCGGTACGCGCCTCCGGGTGCCCGCCCCTGGACCACGCGGTCTACGAGGTCGCCGACATCCGCCTCGAAGGATGCGCCCGGGGCGTGGAGGGGCAGCGCGCCTCCTTCGCCCCGCGCCGCCATGTGCTGGACGCCATCCTGGTGGAGGCCGCGGCCGCGGCGGGCGTCGAGGTGCGCGACCGCTGCCGGGTAACCGGGCTGCTGCGCGACGACAGCGGACGCGTCATCGGTGTGGAGGGCAGCCACGACGGCCGTTCCTTCACCGAACGCGCGCATCTGGTGATCGGCGCGGACGGGATGCGCTCGACCGTCGCCCGGCTCACTCAGGCACCGTACACGGTCGAGGATCCCCGGCTGACCTGCGCCTACTACACGTACTGGGCGGACGTACCGGCCACACTGGAGCTGCATGAGCGTCCGGGCAGCTGGGTCGCGGCGGTGGCCACCCATGACGCGGCGACACTCGTGCTCGCCTACTTCCCGCAATCCCGCTTCGAGGCGGTCCGCACCGACGCGCGGCGGGCCTACCTGGAACAGATCCGCACCACGGCGCCCGCCCTGTACGAGCGGCTGCGTGGCCGGGAGCCGGTCGAGCGGCTGCGCGGCACCGGCGACCAGCAGAACTTCTTCCGGCAGGCGGCCGGGCCCGGCTGGGTCCTGGTGGGCGACGCGGGGCACCACAAGGACTCCATCACCGCGCGCGGGATCAGCGACGCGTTCTTGCAGGTGGACGCCCTGGTACGTCGCCTGGACGGCCTGCTCGGCGGCGATCCGGCCGAACTCGACGCGGCGCTCCGGGAGTTCGCCAAGGAACGCGACGCGGCTCTGACCCCCGGATACGAATCCACACTCGGCGTGGCCCGGCTCACCACCCCGCACGAGCAGCGGCTGTCGCTGCTGCGGGCCGTACAGACGGATTCCGAACTGACCGCCATCTACTTCGACATGGTGGCCGGAATCGAGACGGCGGGGGCCCTATATACGCCAAAACTTCTCGCTCTACTCTGAGACACTCTCGCACTTACTCGGGTAACGGCAGCAATTCACCCAGCGGACTGCCAGCCAACTCGCGACCCGCGGTTGGCAGTTGCCGCAGACGAATGCTGACGCTGCGCCATGATCCTGATACGGTTCAGCCTGATCGCCGACTTCGATGACGGTGAGTCAAGTCGGCTCGCCGGGCACAATCCGGCATTTCGCACCGCCCCCCACCGAACCAGTGTTTCGCTGCCGTACGAGGAATCAGATGCCAGGCACCCGCGACCGGCGGACACGTCATCGGTCCGCCCCGCGCAGATCTCTCCGATTCTCGTTCGTCCTGCCCTTCGTCGTGCCCGCGGTCTGTCTCACCGGACTGTGGGGGTACACGGCGGCCGGCCTCGTCGACGAGCACATACAGCTGCAGGCCGACGCGGACCGCGACTCGTCCGTCGCCCGGCCGGCCCAGGCGGTGCTGTCCGCCCTGCAGAACGAGCGCCGCCTCACCGCCGTCCGGCAGGCGGGTCGCACCTCCTCCGCCCGTACGGATCTCGACGCCGCCCGCAAGAAGACCGACGCCGCCATCCGGGCCTACCGCGGTTCCGCGGGCCCGGACACCTCGGACCTGCGGCGCCGGGCGAAGTCGCTCGACGACGCGCTCGCGGCCCTCGCCGACCGCCGCGAGGCGATCGACGGACGCTCCCTGTCCGCCGCCGACGCCTTCCAGTACTTCACCGACACCATCACCCGGGGCGTCTCGCTGGTGACGGCGGCCGTCCGCAGCGACGACGCTTCCCTCGCGAACGGTGGCGCCGCCACGGCGTCCCTGGTGCAGATCACGGAGATGCTGTCCCGCCAGGACGCGCTGCTGTCCGGCGCGCTGCCCTCCGGCAGGATGCCGGCCGTGACCCGCGCCCAGTTCGCGGAGTACCTGGCGCTCCAGCGGGAGTTCCGCGCGGGCCTGACCACCGGTCATCTGCCCGCCGGCACGGCCACCGGGTATGCGCGGATCACCGATGGCGCGCAGTGGACGACGCTGGGAACGATCGGCGACTCCATGGCCACGGCCAAGGGCACCGCGCTGCCGCAGAGGGCATCGTCGTGGCCGGACGCCGCCGACGGCGTCCTCGGTGACCTGCGGTCCCTCGGCGCGGAGTCCCTGCGGGGACTGGCGGACGACGCCTCGGGCCGGGCCGACGACCTGCTGCTCGGCATGCTCCTGGGCACCGCCGCCACCCTGGCCGCGCTGGCCGGCGGCGCGGTGCTGGCACTGCGCGCCCGCCGCGCCACGCTGGGCCGGCTCACCGAGCTGCAGTCGCGGACCGAGGAGCTCACCCGCACGCTGCCGCTGCTGCTCGCCCGAATAGAACGGGGCGAGCGGGTCGACCCGGCCGTGCTCGCCCCGCAGGGCCACCACGCCACCGACGAGCTGGAGCGGCTGGCCGGTGCCATCGACCGGCTGGGCCGGGTCGCGGCGGACACCGCGGTGCGCCAGTCCCTGGGCCGCGAGGGCACGGAGAAGGTCTTCGCCCAGCTCATCCGCCGCACTCAGATCCTCATCCACCGCCTCATCTCGCTCCTGGACGACCTGGAACGCAAGCACGAGGACTCCGACCTGCTGAAGGACATCTTCAAGGTCGACCACCTCGCCACCCGGGTGCGGCGCCACGCGGAGAACCTGGTGATCCTCAGTGGTTCCCCGCCCAGCCGCCGGATGACCGCGCCGGTCTCCCTCACCGATGTGATGCGCAGCGCCGTCGCGGAGACCGAGCAGTACACCCGCGTCAAGGTGAAGAACCTCCCCTCGGACCGGCGCGTCGCCCTCGCGGGCCGGGCCGTCGCGGACGTCACGCACCTGCTCGCCGAGCTGATCGAGAACGGCACGAGCTTCTCGCCGCCGGACACCCAGGTCTCCGTGAGCGCGACGAAGGTGGCCAAGGGTCTGGCCATCCATGTCGAGGACCACGGTCTCGGCATGCCCGCGGAGAAGATGGCGTACGCCAACGAACTGCTCGCCCACCCGCCCAAGCTGGACATGACGTCCCTGGGCGAGGACCCGCGCCTCGGCCACTTCGTGGTGGCCCGGCTCGCCGAGCGGCACAAGATCAAGGTGGAGCTGCGCGAGTCCGTGTACGGCGGCACGCTCGTCGTCGTCCTGCTGCCCTCGGCCCTGCTGGAGGAGCACCAGTCGCCGGTTCTGGACCAGCTCAAGTCGGCGGCCGCGGCGGCGGCCGGCCATGTGCTGGAGACCGAGTCCCGGCAGGCCGCCCTGGACGCGGAGGACAGGGCCTTCGCGGGCGCGGTCGTGGGGGCGGCCGGTGGTGTGGCCGCCGCCGTGGGCGCCGGTGCGGACGTACTCACGCACACGCGCCTTCCGGACCACAGCGGCTTCCCCGAGTACGGAGGTGCAGGTCTGTTGCCGCCCGCGTCGGAACATCCCGTACCGTCTCCCGCGCCGGACCAGTGGGCCCCGGCACAGCAGGCCCCGGTTCCGCAGACACACACCACCGCGCACGCGGCGGCCTCCGGCGACCGGTCCGGGTACCCCGGGCCTGCGGCCGGCCACGCCCAGCCGCAGGCCGGACCGCCACCCGGCCGCGAGCCCGGCGCCGGACGCACCGCGCCCGCCGGGCAGGCGCCGGAGCCCGACGCGGCGCGGCCCCTGACGACCCCCCAGGTCCTGCCGCAACGGACTCGGGGAGCCAGCCTTGCGCAGCAACTGCGCAAGGAGGCAGCACAGACACAAGGCCGACCAGAGGGCGAGGGGGACAAGGGCGTCATCTCCCCGGACGCGTCGGCGCGCGCGATGATCGCCATTCAGCAGGGGCTGAAGCGGGCCCGGATGTCCGAGACGGACGGGCCGGCCGGCGCGGACGGCCGGTCGACGGATTCGAGGGAACCCGGTGCCAATCAACTATGAGGGAACGTTACACAATGACTGAGCAGGTACAACCCGGTCCGCAGCTGGACTGGCTCCTCGACGGCCTGGTGGACCGGATCCCGGAGATCCGGTGCGCCATCGTGCTGTCCGGAGACGGCCTCCTCATCGGCAAGTCGAAGGACCTGCGCCGGGACGACGCCGAACACCTGTCCGCGGTGGGTTCGGGCATGCACAGCCTGGCGCGCGGCGCCGCGCGCCATTTCCACGGCGGCGAGGTCCAGCAGACGGTCATTCAGATGGAAAGAGCGTTCCTGTTCGTCACCGCCGCGGGCAGGGGAGCGCGGCTGGCCGCGATCGCGTCGGAGGAAGTGGATGTGGGCATGATGGCCTTCGAGATGGGCACCCTCGTCAAGCAGGTCGGCCAGTACATGAGTGCCGCGCCGCGCGTGCAGACCCCTTCAGGCGGTCATATACAGGATGCGTGAACCGCGATGGCTCGACGGTGCGGAGGCCGGGCGTCACTTACGGCCGTACGCCATCACGGGCGGGCGCACCCGCCACAGTCAGCACACCTTCACACTCATCACGCTGGTCGTCTCGCGATCCGCGCATGAGTTCGATGACGACACCCTGGAGCCGGAGTCGGCCCAGATCCTCGAACTCTGCCGGGATCGCGCGGTGGCGGTCGCCGAGATCGCCGCGCATCTGGACCTGCCGGTGAGCGTGGTGAAGATCCTCTGCGGGGATCTGCTCAACGCCGCGCTCATCATCGTCCAATCGCCGCCCGGGCAGGAGGAGCAGCCGAGTGTGGAACTCATCGAAAGGGTGATGGATGGTATCCGTCAGCTCTGAGCCGGTCATGCCGACAGCGCTGAAGATCCTCATCGCGGGCGGCTTCGGCGTGGGCAAGACCACCATGGTGGGCTCGGTGAGCGAGGTGCCCCCGCTGGAGACCGAGGAGCGCATGACCGAGGCAAGCCTCGGGATCGACGACCTCTCCGGTGTGGAGGGCAAGGCATCGACGACCGTCGCCATGGACTTCGGCCGGATCACCATCGCGCCGGAGCTGGTGCTGTACCTGTTCGGTACGCCCGGTCAGGACCGGTTCTGGTTCATGTGGGACGACCTGGCGACGGGCGCGCTGGCGGCCGTCGTCCTCGCGGACACGCGTCGCCTGGACGCCTCGTTCGCCTCGATCGACTTCTTCGAGGCGCGCGAGATCCCGTTCGCGGTGGGGGTCAACTGCTTCGACGGGCGCCGCGACTGCACGGTCGAGCAGGTGCGGACGGCGCTGGACCTCGATCCGTCGACACCGGTCATCCTGTGCGACGTGCGCAGCCGCGCCTCCAGCAAGGCGGTACTGCTCGCGGTCCTGGAGGCGGCCCGGGCCCAGGCGGCCGCCCGCCTGACCCCACTGGCCGGCCGCTGACCGCACGACCACCGGCCCGGGACGGAATCCGACACCCCGGGCCGTTCAGGGCGGCCGGCCATCGGGCACGGAAGTCGGCCCTCGGGCCACCGAGGCTCGGCCACGGGTGCGGAGGCCGATGTCCGGCCAGGGCCCAAGACCAGTGGCCGGGCGCGAAAGCCGCCCCCGGCCTGCACCCGGTACGGCGCCCGGTCCGGCCTGGACGGGGCCAGGGCCGACTTGCCGACGCAGCCGGGCTTGGGCACTCACCCGGCGAAGAAGTCACCCACCCGGGCGGTGAACCACTCGGGGTCGTCCAGCCACGGGTAGTGGCCGGCACCCGGCTGGATCGAGAACTCGGTGTGCGGGGCGAACTCGCAGACGCCACGGGCGAGTTCGGGACGGGCTCCACCGTCGAGTTCGCCCGCGAGCACGAGTACGGGCGCGGTCAGGCGCCCGAGCGCCGCCCTGGTCGCGGGCGGGTCGTACGCGCCCTCGGAGCCGTAGACGTCCGCCGCGTCGTCGTTGGTCTGCTCCTCATCGGCCGCCGCGTGGGCCCGTGCGGCCTCGTCCCAGCGACCGTAGAAGAAGGGCATGAAGGTGAGGTCGAAGTCACCGTTCCCCGTCAGCCAGGCCTCGAACGCCGGGAAGGCGTCCTCGAACCAAGGCTCGCCCTTCCGCAGCCGGGCCGCCGCGAGCCGGTTCTCGGCTGTGGCGGGCATGCCCAGGGCCCATGGAGTGGCGGTGATCAGGGCGAGCCGCGAGACGCGCTCCGGATACCTGGCCGCGTGCAGCAGGGCGAGGCTCCCGCCCGCCGAGTGGCCAAGTACGTCCATGCGTTCGAGCCCGAGATGCACGCGGAGCGCCTCCACGTCGTCGACGAGCCGGTCGCAACGGTACGTCGCGGGGTCCGCGGGCAGCGCCGATTCCCCGGTACCTCGCAGATCGAGCAGCACCAGCGGGCGCCGCGCGCCGAGCCCACCGAGATCCCCGAGGTACTCGGAGGCCCGCATCGGCCCTCCCGGCAGCACGACGAGCGGATCCCCCGCTCCCCCGTTTCCCCGCAGATGGTAGGCGAGTCGGGTCCCGTCGTAGGAATGGAAGCTCGGCATGGTCCCGATCTTCACGGATGGGTCGTCCGCCCGCAACGGAGTTCTCGCAGAGGGGCGACGGACGGGGCGGCGGCCTCCGGAGCGTGCGCGGCCGGAAAGTCCGGGCCGACCCCTTGCCTCCGGCCCTGCGGACTGGATTACTGATCCCCAGCAGCTCGACCGAATGATCGGTCGGTCGTCCGGATCGATGTGATGGTGAGGGAGACGTCCCCATGGCCGATGCGCGGGACCTGCTGGACGCGGGGGAACGGCTCGACGCGGAGGGCCTGCGCGCCCTGCAGCTGGAGCGGCTGCGTGCCTCGCTGCGGCACGCGTACGCGCACGTGCCCTTCTACCGGGAGTCCTTCGACAAGGCCGGCGTCCACCCGGACGACTGCCGCACGCTCGACGATCTCGCGCGCTTCCCGTTCACCGTGAAGGCGGACCTGCGGGAGAACTACCCGTACGGGATGTTCGCCGTGCCCCGGGAGCGGATCCGCAGGATCCACGCCTCCAGCGGCACCACCGGGCGCCCCACGGTCGTGGGTTACACCGACAACGACCTGTCCATGTGGTCGGACATGGTGGCCCGTTCGATCCGCGCGGCGGGCGGCCGGCCCGGCGACACGGTGCATGTGGCGTACGGCTACGGCCTGTTCACCGGTGGCCTCGGCGCCCACTACGGCGCCGAACGCCTCGGCTGTACGGTGATCCCCGCCTCCGGCGGCATGACGGCACGCCAAGTGCAGCTGATCCAGGACCTGAAGCCCGGCATCATCATGGTCACCCCCTCCTACATGCTGACCCTCCTCGACGAGTTCGAGCGCCAGGGCGTCGACCCGCGCGGCACCTCCCTGCGCGTCGGGATCTTCGGCGCCGAGCCGTGGACCGGGGAGATGCGGCGCGAGATCGAGGAGCGGTTCGCGATCGACGCGGTCGACATCTACGGCCTGTCGGAGGTGATCGGTCCGGGCGTGGCACAGGAGTGCGTCGAGACCAAGGACGGCCTCCATGTGTGGGAGGACCACTTCTACCCCGAGGTCGTCGACCCCATCACCGGTCAGGTGCTGCCCGACGGCGAGGAGGGCGAGCTGGTCTTCACCTCCCTCACCAAGGAGGCCATGCCCGTCATCCGCTACCGGACCCGGGACCTGACCCGCCTGCTGCCGGGCACCGCCCGTGTCTTCCGGCGGATCGAGAAGATCACCGGCCGCAGCGACGACATGGTCATCCTGCGGGGCGTGAACCTCTTCCCCACCCAGATCGAGGAGATCGTGCTGCGCACCCCCGGCGTGGCACCGCACTTCCAGCTCCGGCTCACCCGTGAGGGCCGGCTCGACGCGCTGACGGTGCGGGCCGAGGCCCGCACCGGCGCCACACCCGAGCAGCGCCAGGCGGCAGCGCTCGCCATCGCCGCGGCCGTGAAGGACGGGATCGGCGTCTCCGTCGGGGTCGAGATCGTCGAACCCGAGTCCTTGGAGAGGTCGGTGGGGAAGATCAGGCGGATCGTGGACCTGCGCTCGCGCTGACTTACGCCGTCAGACCTCCGCGAAACGGTCCCGCAGCTCCCGCTTCAGGATCTTCCCGCTCGCGTTGCGCGGCAGCTCGTCCACGAACAGCACCCGCTTGGGCGCCTTGAAGTGGGCGAGCTTCTCGCGGGCGTGGGAGATCAGTTCGTCCTCGGTCACCTCGCCGCGCGGTACGACGACCGCGGTGACCGCCTCGATCCACCGCTCGTCGGGCAGCCCGATCACCGCGACCTCGGCCACCCCTTCGTGGGTGTACAGCGCGTCCTCGACCTGTCGTGAAGCGACCAGCACGCCACCGGAGTTGATGACGTCCTTGACCCGGTCGACGATCGTGAAGTACCCCTCGCCGTCCCGCACCGCGAGGTCCCCGGAGTGGAACCAACCGTCGCGGAAGGCCTCGGCGGTCTCCTCCGGCTTGTTCCAGTAGCCTTCACACAACTGCGGTGACCGGTAGACGATTTCGCCCTGCTCCCCGTCGGGCACGTCCTTGCCGGACTCGTCGACGAGCTTCGCCTCCACGAACAGCACCGGGCGCCCGCAGGAGTCCATGCGCCCCTTGTGCTCGTACGGCCCGAGGACCATGGACAGCGGGCCGATCTCGCTCTGTCCGAAGCAGTTGTGGAACGCGAGCTTCGGCAGCCGCTCCTTGAGACGCTCCAGGACGGGCACCGGCATGATCGAGGCCCCGTAGTAGGCCTTGCGCAGCCCGGTCAGATCGCGCGTGGCGAAGTCGGAACGGCCCGCGAGGCCGATCCACACCGTGGGCGGCGCGAACAGGCTGTCGCAGCGGCCCGCCTCGATCAGGTCGAACAGCCGGTTACCGTCGGGCGCGTCCAGGATGACGTTCTCCGCTCCGACGGCGAGGTAGGGCAGCAGGAAGACATGCATCTGCGCCGAGTGGTACAGCGGCAGCGAGTGCACGGGCCGGTCGCCCGCGCTCAGGTCGAGGGCGGTGATCGCGCTCAGGTACTCGTGCACCAGCGCGCGGTGCGTCATCATCGCGCCCTTGGGCAGCGCGGTCGTGCCCGACGTGTAGAGCAGCTGCACCAGATCCTCGCCGCGCGGCTCCTCGCCGTCGTAGGGCTCCGTGGTGGCGAGCCGCGCGAGCAGCGAGTCGTCGGCGTCCCGCAGCGACAGCATCCGTACACCCTCGGAGAGGTTCCCCGCGAGGCCGGGGTCCACGAGGACGAGTCCGCAGCCGGACTGGTCGACGATGTACGCCAGGTCGTCGCCGGTCAGACTCTGGTTCACCGGCACGTGTACGAGCCCGGCACGGGCACAGGCCAGGAAAGCGATCAGATACGCGTCGGAGTTGTGGCCGTAGGCGCCGACCCGGTCGCCGGGGGCGAGCCCGGCCTCGCGCAGGACGCGTGCCGCGCGTGAGACGGCGTCGTCGAGTTCCGCGTAGGTCCACGACCGGTCGCCGTAGTGGACCGCGACACGCTCCGGGGTGCGCCGTGCGCTGCGCCGCAGCGTGCCGTCGACCGTGACGCTTCGTCCCGCCGTCATGACCTGCTCCTTCGTACGTCGTCCCTGGCGCGATCCTCGTCGCGTCACGGAAGCGAGGTCAAGCACCGATCGCCTTCGGCGCAAAGCGAGCCAACCTCCACCGTCGGTCGAACAGCTCTACGGACAAGGCGGCACGACCTTGTTAGGCTCAACCGCCCCTTCCGCCACCGTAGTTGGGAGGAACGATGCGCACCCGCCTGAGGCGGCTCGCCGTGACGGCCGCCGTCCTGTTCACCACCGGCGCCGCTGTGCCGGCCGCCACCGCCGACCAGTCGTCCCGCCAGGAACATCCCACGCACGGCGGCCTGTCCGCCGTCATCCGCTACACGGAGTACGGCATACCCCATATCGTCGCGAAGGACTACGCCGGCCTGGGCTTCGGCGACGGCTGGGCACAGGCCGCCGACCAGGTGTGCACGCTCGCCGACGGCTTCGTGACACTGAGCGGCGAGCGCTCGCGGTTCTTCGGGCCCGACGCGGCTCCCGACGGGTCGCTCTCGGCGGCGACGAAGAACCTCACCAGCGATCTGTACTTCCGCGGGGTGCGGGAGGCGGGCACCCTGGAGAGACTGCTCGCCGAGCCCGCGCCGCGGGGTCCGAGCCGACAGGTGCGGGACCTCATGCGCGGCTGGGCGGCCGGCTACAACGCCTGGCTGAAGCAACACCGGATCACGGACCCGGCCTGCGCGGGGGCCGCCTGGGTCCGGCCGGTGACCGAACTGGACGTGGCGGCTCGTACCTTCGCGCTCGCCGTGCTGGCCGGACAGGGCCGGGTGATCGACTCGATCACCACGGCGCAGCCGCCCACCGGGACGACGACCGCGTTCGCCACCGCCGATCCGGGGGCGGTGGCCCGAGCGGCCCGCGAGCTGTTCGCCGACGACGGCATGGGCTCGAACGCGGTCGCGTTCCGCGGGGACACGACCGCGAACGGGCACGGCCTGCTGCTGGGCAATCCGCACTACCCGTGGCAGGGCGGACGCCGGTTCTGGCAGGCGCAGCTGACGATTCCGGGCGAGCTGAACGTCTCGGGCGCCTCCCTGCTGGGCTCGCCGACGGTCTCCATCGGCTACAACGCGCACGTGGCGTGGAGCCACACCGTGGCGACCGGCATCCCCGGCAACGTCGTGCAGCTGAAGCTCGATCCGGCCGATCCGACCGCGTATCTGGTGGACGGCGAACCCGAGCGGATGACCAGGCGGACGGTGACCGTCGAGGTGAAGGACGGGACTCCGGTGACGCGCACCCAGTGGTGGACGCGCTACGGTCCCGTTGTCACCTCGATGGGCCCGCAGGCGCAGTTGCCGTGGACGGCCACGACGGCGTACGCGCTGAGCGATCCCAACGCGGAGAACCTGCGTTCCGGCGACACCGCCCTCGGCTTCGGCAAGGCACGTTCCACGGCCGAGATCCTGGGGTCCCTCCAGCGCCACCAGGGCCTGCCGTGGGTGAACACGATCGCCGCCGACTCGGCGGGGCACACGCTCTTCACCCAGGCCCAGGTGCTCCCGCGGATCACCGACGAGCTGGTGGCGCGCTGTTCGACGGGCCTCGGCAAGGTCCTCTACCCGGCGTCCGGGCTTGCCGTCCTCGACGGTTCGCGCGGCGACTGCGCGCCGGGCAGCGACCCGGACGCGGTGCAGCCGGGGATCTTCGGGCCGTCGAGGCTGCCGACGCTCAAGGACACGCCGTACGTGGAGAACTCGAACGGCAGCGCTTGGCTGGCCAACGCCGACACTCCGGTGACCGGCTACGAGCGGATCTTCGGCACCATCGGCACGGCGGCCTCGCCCCGCACGCGCGGTGCGCTCCAGGATGTGTCGGCGCTGGCGGCGCGGGGTGGGCTGGCCGTACGGGATCTGGAACGTCTGCAGTTCACGAACCGGTCGGTCGTGGGTGACCTGGCCGCCGCCGACGCCGCCCGTGCGTGTGCCGCGCTGCCTGACGGTACGGCAACCGGAGGTGACGGCACGGTCGTTGACGTGACCGAGGCGTGCGCGGTGCTCAAGGCCTGGGATCACACCATGAACACCGGTAGCCGGGGTGCGCTTCTCTTCGACCGGTTCTGGCGGCGGTTGACGGACAAGGTACCGACTGCGCAGCTGTGGAAGGTGCCGTTCTCGGCGACGGATCCGGTCCGCACCCCGAACACCCTGAACACGGAAGCCTCGGGTTTCACGACGGCTCTGGCCGACACGGTGACGGAGCTGCGTTCCGCCGGTATCCCGCTGAACGCGCCACTGGGCTCCCACCAGTTCGTCGTGCGGGGCGGGGAGCGCATTCCTCTTCCCGGTGGCACCGAGTCGCTCGGTGTCTGGAACAAGGTCGAGGCGCAGTGGGACCCGGCGCAGGGCGGCTACACGGAGGTCACCACGGGCTCCAGCCACATCCAGGCGGTCGGCTGGAACGGCAGTGGCTGCCCGGTGGCCCGGACGCTGCTGACGTACTCCCAGTCGTCGAACCCGGATTCCCCGCACCACGCCGACCAGACGCGGCTCTTCTCCCAGGAGAAGTGGGTGACGTCCCGCTTCTGCGAGAAGGACATCCGGTCGTCGCCGCAGCTGAGAGTTGTCCGCGTCCACAACTGACCGCACGACCCGGCCGCACGACCTGACCGCATGACCTGACCGCACCATCTGACCGCGCGTATGTGGTCCCACTCCACATGGAGTGGGACCACAACCTCACACCTGGCGGGTGCGACCTTCCCAGTACGGGTCGCGCAGCCGTCGCTTGTACAGCTTGCCGTTCGGGTCACGGGGCATGGACTCGATGAAGTCCACGCTCTTGGGCCGCTTGTAGCCGGCGAGCTGCCGTGCGCAGTGGTCCAGGATGTCCGCGGCCAGCGCCGGGCCGGGCTCGTGGCCGGGGGCGGGTTCGACCACCGCCTTGACCTCCTCGCCCCAGTCGTCGTGCGGGATTCCGAAGGCCGCGGCGTCGGCGACGGCGGGGTGGGCGAGCAGGGCCGCCTCGATCTCGGCGGGGTAGATGTTCACCCCGCCGGAGATGATCAGGTCGATCTTGCGGTCGCGCAGGAAGAGATAGCCGTCCTCGTCGAGACAGCCGAGGTCACCGACGGTGAAGAAGTCGCCGATGCGGTTCTTGCGGGTCTTGGCCTCGTCCTTGTGGTACGAGAATCCGCCTGTGCTCATCTTCATGTAGACGGTGCCGAGTTCACCGGGCGGCAGCCGGTTCCCGTCGTCGTCGAAGACCGCGAGTTCGCTGATGGGCCAGGCCTTGCCGACCGTGCCGGGCTTCTTCAGCCAGTCCTCGGCGGTCGCGAAGGCGCCGCCGCCCTCGCTGGCCGCGTAGTACTCCTCCACGCTGTCGCCCCACCACTCGATCATTGCCCGCTTCACATGGTCGGGGCAGGGGGCGGCGCCGTGGATGGCGTGCCGCATGGACGAGACGTCGTAGCGCGCCCGCACCTCGTCGGGGAGGGCGAGGAGGCGGTGGAACTGGGTCGGAACCATATGTGTGTGCGTGCACTTGTAGGTGTCGATCAGGCGGAGCATCTCCTCGGGTGTCCACTTGTCCATCAGGACCAGCCGGTGCCCGATGTGCAGCGACGCGCCCGCGAACTGGAGCACCGCTGTGTGGTAGAGCGGTGAGCACACGAGGTGGACGTTGCCGTCGTAGGGCTTGATGCCGAAGATGCCGAGGAAGCCGCCGAGGTATGACTCCTCCGGCAGCTTGCCGGGCAGCGGGCGGCGGATGCCGCGCGGGCGGCCCGTGGTGCCGGAGGTGTAGTTCATGACCCAGCCGAGGGTGCGCCCGTCGGGCGCCGACTCGGGTTGGCCGTCGAGGAGTTCGGCGTACGGCCGGAAGCCCTCGACCTCGCCGACCGCGTACCGATGGGTGGTGGGCAGCTCGGCCTCGTCGGCGGCGTTCCGCGCCGCCTGAGCGAACCGCTCGTGCGCGATGAGCACCTTGGCGCCGGAGTCCGAGACGATCCAGGCGATCTCGGGTCCGACGAGGTGGTGGTTGACGGGGACGAGGTAGAGGCCGGCCTGAGTGGCGGCCAGGTACGCCGTGAAGAACTCGACGCCGTTGGGCAGCACGACCGCGAAGGAGTCCCCGCGTTCGAGACCCGCGGCACGCAGCCCGTGCACCAGCTGGTCGGCCGCGGCGAGCAGCCGTCCGGCGGTCCACTCCTCCCCATCGGGAGCGACGAGCACCGTGCGCTCGGGGTCCGCCGCTGCCTGGGCCCAGAAACCGTTGGCGGCCTGGCTCACTGCTGGCTCCTTCCGGCGATCCGGTTGATGCGGTCGACGGCCTTCTCGAAGCCTCGGGTGAGGTCGTCGACGACTGCTTGGACGCTGCGTTCACTGTTCATACGGCCGACGATCTGGCCGACGGGCGTGCCGAGCAGCGGTTCCACCTCGTACTTCTGGATGCGGGTGACCGCCTCGGCGACCAGCAGGCCCTGTAGGGGCATGGGGAGCGTGCCGGGTCCGTGCGGGTCGTCCCAGGCGTCGGTCCATTCGGTGCGCAGCTGCCGGGCGGGTTTGCCGGTCAGCGCCCGGGAGCGTACGGTGTCGCCCGATCCTGCGGCGAGCAGCTTCTGGACCAGGACGGGCGAGGGAAGTTCGGCCTCCGTCGTGGTCAGCCAGATCGAGCCGAGCCAGACCCCCTGCGCGCCGAGCGCGAGAGCGGCGGCCATCTGTTGTCCACTGCCGATGCCGCCGGCGGCCAGCACCGGCAACGGGGCCACGGCGTCGACGACTTCGGGGGTGAGCACCATGGAGGCGATCTCCCCGGTGTGGCCGCCGGCCTCGTACCCCTGAGCGACGACGATGTCGATGCCCGCGTCCTTGTGCTTGCGCGCGTGCCGGGCGCTTCCGGCGAGCGCTGCGACCAGGATGCCCTGGTCGTGGGCGCGTTGGACGACGTCGGCGGGCGGGGAGCCGAGTGCGTTGGCGAGCAGTTTGATCGGGTAGTCGAAGGCGACGTCGAGCTGGGAGCGGGCGACCTGCTCCATCCAGCCCGTGATCCGCCATCCGGACGCCTCGCCGTCGGCGAGTTCCGGGACCCCGTACTTGGCCAGGGTGTCCCTGATGAACTGCCGGTGGCCTTCCGGGATCATCGCCTCGACGTCGGCCTCCGTCAGTGTTTGATTTTTCGGGCCCTCGACCTTCTTGGCGGGCATGACGACGTCCAGGCCGTAGGGCCTGCCGTCGACGTGCGCCTCGATCCAGTCGAGGTCGCGCTTGAGGTCGTCGGGGGCGGTGTAGCGGACCGCACCGAGCACGCCGAAACCGCCGGCCCGGCTGATGGCCGCGGCGACGGCGGGAAACGGCGTGAAGCCGAAGAGGGCGTGCTCGACTCCCAGTTCCTTGCTCAGCTCCGTCTGCATGGGCGCAGGATGCCGCAGCGGTCGGGAGGAGGGAAGACTATTTCTGATACTCCGTCAGATTTACCGCTGCCCGGGCTGCTCCAGGACCGCCATCGCCGCGTTGTGCCCCGGCACCCCGCTCACCCCGCCGCCGCGCACCGCGCCCGCCCCGCACAGCAGGACGTTCGCGTGCCGGGTCGCCACGCCCCAGCGCCCCGCGTCCTCGTGTGCGTACGGCCAGGCCAGCTCGCGGTGGAAGATGTTGCCGCCGGGCAGCCGCAGATCGCGCTCCAGGTCGAGCGGTGTCTTCGCCTCGATGCAGGGGCGTCCGTCCGCGTCCGTGGCCAGGCAGTCCTCAATGGGTTCGGCGAGGTGGGCGTCCAGTTGCGCCAGCGTCGACTTCAGCAGTTCCTCCCGGGCGCCGTCGTTGTCGTGCTCGAAGAGCCGGGCGGGCGCGTGGAGGCCGAAGAGGGTGAGGGTCTGGTAGCCCTGCTCGACCAGGTCGTGGCCGAGGATGGTCGGGTCGGTGAGCGAGTGGCAGTAGATCTCGGAGGGCGGTGCGGTGGGCAGCGAACCCGCGGCCGCCTGGGCGTGTGCGGTGGCCAGCTGCTCGTACCCCTCGGCGATGTGGAAGGTTCCGGAGAAGGCCTCGCGCGGGTCGACGGCGCTGTCGCGCAGCGCGGGAAGCCGCTTCAGCAGCATGTTCACCTTGAGCTGGGCGCCCTCCGCCGGTGCGGGCGGGTTGTCACCGGTGAGCCGGGCCAGTTCCTGCGGGGAGGCGTTCACCAGGACGTGCCGGGCCGAGATGGCACCCTCGCCGTCCGCGCCCCGGTAAGTGACCTCGGCGGCGCGCCCGTCGGTCTCGATCCGTACGGCCTCGCGTCCGGTGGCGATCACCGCGCCGGCCGCGCGTGCGGCCGCCGCCAGCGCGTCGGTGAGCGCGCCCATGCCGCCGACCGGGACGTCCCAGGCGCCCGTGCCGCCGCCGATGACGTGGTAGAGGAAGCAGCGGTTCTGCCGCATCGAGGCGTCGTGGGCGTCCGCGAAGGTGCCGATGAGCGCGTCGGTGAGGACGACACCGCGCACCAGGTCGTCGGCGAAGCGCGCCTCGACGGCGGCGCCGATCGGCTCCTCGAACAGCTCCCGCCACGCCTCCTCGTCATCGATGCGGCGGCGCAGTTCGTCGCGGGTGGGCAGGGGCTCGGTGAGCGTGGGGAACACCCGCTCGGCGACGCGTCCGGTCATCCCGTAGAAGCGCCGCCAGGCCTCGTACTCGCGTTCGGAGCCGGTGAGCCGGGCGAACGCCTCCCGGGTCCGCCGCTCCCCACCGCCGACGAGCAGTCCGGTGGGGCGCCCGTCGCGCTCGACGGGTGTGTACGAGGACACGGTGCGCGCCCGCACCCGGAAGTCCAGCTCCAGGTCCCGCACGATCTTCCGGGGCAGCAGGCTGACCAGATAGGAGTACCGCGACAGCCGCGCGTCGACCCCGGCGAAGGGCCGCGTGGACACGGCGGCGCCCCCGGTGTGGTCCAGCCGCTCCAGAACCAGTACGGACCGCCCGGCCCGGGCGAGATAGGCGGCGGCGACCAGTCCGTTGTGGCCGCCGCCGACGATCACGGCATCGTATCCCTCGTGTGCAGGCATGACTCTTCGTAGCACGCGGTGATCCAGGTCGGCCAGAGCTGGGCCGCACGGCGGTGACTCAGGGCCCTCCCGCCGCCGACTGCCCGCGCAGCACCGCCACCCTCCGGTACAGCTCCGCCGCCTCCTGGTCGCGGCCCAGCTGTTCCAGGCAGTGGGCCTCGTCGGTGCGGCCGGCCAGGCTGTCGGGGTGGTCGGGGCCCAAAACGCGCTCGCGGGCGGCGGCCACCCGGCGGTACTCGATGAGGGCGTCGGCCCAGCGGCCGAGCCAGCCGAGGCCGACGGCGACCTCACGGCGGCTGACCAGCGTGTCCGGGTGATCGGGGCCGAGCACGCGCTCGCGGATGGCGCACACGTCGCGGGACTCGGCCAGCGCCTCCTCCCAGCGGCCGAGGCGGCCCAGGTTCACCCCGAGGCCGTGCCGGGCGCGGAGGGTGTCGGGGTGCGCCGGGCCGTCCACGCGCGTGCGGTCGTCGACCAGTTCGCGGTAGAGCATGAGGGCCTGCGCGGTGTGTCCGAGCCGGCCGAGGCTGATCCCGACCTCGTAACGGGCGGCCAGGGTGTCCGGATGGTCGGGGCCCAGCGCCCCGGCGCGCGCCTCCGCCACCTCCCGGTACGTCCGCAGCGCCTCGGTCCAGCGGCCCAACTGGCCCAGCACGTAGGCGACTTCATAGCGCGTGACGAGCGTGTCGGGGTGCTCGGGGCCCAGTACCCGGGCGCGCGCGACGGCCACCTCGTGCGCCGTCCGGTACGAGTCCTCCAGGCGCCCGAGCCGACTGAGGTTGAAGGCGAGGTTGTGACGGCAGCGCAGGGTGTCGGGGTGGTCCGGGCCCATGGTGCGCTCCCGGGCGGCCAGCACCGACACGTACACCTGGTGCGCCTCGAAGGGACGGCCCAGCCGGCCGAGGACATAGGCCATTTCCTGGCGGGCGGCCAGGGTGTCCGGATGGTCGGGGCCGAGCACGCGCTCCCTGACCCGGGCGACGTGCGTGTACTCGCGCAGGGCGTCGGCGGGGCGGCCGGTGCGGCTGAGCGTGAAGCCGACCTCGTAGCGGCTGGCGAGCGTGTCGGGGTGCTCGGGGCCGAGGACGTGCTCGCGCTCGGCGGCGACCGCGCGGTGCACCTCGCCGGCCTCGGTCCAGCGGCCGAGCCGTCCCAGGCTCAGCCCCGCGTTGTGCCGGCCGGCCAGGGTACCGACCACCTCCGGCGACGGAGTGGGCCGTTCGGGGCGTACGGGCTCGGGCGGGCGGTCCGTGACGGAGCGGGCGATCCACTCACGGGCGAGACCGGCCGAGCCGTCCGGCGGGGTGCTGTGCGGTCCGGGCCCCGCCGCCTTGTGGCCGGTGGTCATATCGCGGGTCCAGGAGGGCAGCCGGGGCTCACCGGACGGCGGCCGGCCGGAGGGCGCGCGCGACACCACCGTGGGCACGTACGCGGACGGGGTGCGGGCCGCGCCGATCCGGCGGCCGAGCTCGCGTGCGTCGCGCGGACGCTCCTCGGGACGTTTGGCCAGCAGGTCCAGGATGATCCGCTCGAAGGACTCGGGCAGGTCGGCCCGGTGGGTGCGCGGCGGCTCGGGCGGGGTGTCGCGGTGCCCGACGAGGATCGCCCACGCGTCGTCCCGGTCGAAGGGCGGCACACCGGTGGCGATCTCGTACAGCACGCACCCCAGCGAGTACAGGTCACTGCGCTGGTCGACGGGATCGCCGCCGATCTGCTCCGGGGACATGTAGTGCGGGGTGCCCATCGCGACGCCGGTGCCGGTCAGCCGGGCCGTGAAGCCGATGTCGTGGCCGAGGCGGGCGATGCCGAAGTCGCAGATCTTCACCGTGCCGTCGCCGGTCCGCATGATGTTGGCGGGCTTCAGGTCGCGGTGCACGATGCCCTGCTGGTGCGTGTAGGCCAGCGCCGCCGTGACCTGGTCGGCGATGTCGACGACGTCGGGGACCGGCAGCGGGTGGTGCTTGTTGTCCTCCAGGAGCTGGCTGAGGTTGCGTCCCTCCAGCAGCTCCATGACGAGGTACAGCACACCGTCGGACTCGCCGAAGTCGTGCACGACGGTCACCCCGCGGTGCTGGAGGCCCGCGGCCACGCGCGCCTCACGCCGAAACCGCTCCCGCAGAACACGGGTGAACGACTGGTCGTGGTGCGGGCCCTGCGGTTTGAGGCATTTCACGGCGACCTGTCTGCCCAGGGACTCGTCCCGCGCGCGCCACACCTCGCCCATGCCGCCGCGCCCGATCAGGTCGAGCAGCCGGTACCGGCCCTGGACCAGCCTGGTGTCCGCCATCGCCTGCGATCGCCCCCGTCTCGGCCCCGCCCTCCCCCGGCCCGTCCAGTATGGCGAGTTATCTGCCGACTTTGTACGGTGCGGGGCGTGCGTCGGGGCCGAGTCTGGCCATGGCGCGGATGATGTGTTTGGGCGGCAGTTGCCAGCGCAGACGTGCGGGAACGCAGCGCAGCAGGGTGCCGGTGAGACGCAGCCGCCGGGTCACGGCCGCCGGCTTCGGGGCCGGTCTGCCGTACAGCTCGTGGGCGTACGGGGGCAGGGCGGCGTACGCCAGATTCGCCACGCGCCGCCACAGCAGGGCGCGCGCCGGGAGAAGCAACGGGTGGATCGGTGGGCGCCGCAGGAAGTCGTCCACCTCGCGCGCCTCGGGTCCGGCGGCCAGGTCGGGCAGTACTTTCTCGAAGTAGGCGGCCAACTCGGCCTGGTCGCCGGGGACCTGGCCGGGATCGAGCCCCACCAGACGGGCGCCGACCCGGTGTTCGCGTATGTACCGGTCGGCCTGTGCGTCGGTGAGCCGGAAGCCCGAGCGGCGCAGGACGTGGAGATAGGAGTCGATCTCGGCACAGTGCACCCACAGCAGCAGCTCCGGCTCGTCGACGGTGTACCGCTCGCCCGTGTCCGGGTCCGTCGCGCCGAGCATGCTGTGGATCTTGCGTACGCGGGCGGCCGCCCGCTCGGCGGCCTCCGTGGTGCCGTACGTCGCCGTTCCGACGAAGTTGGCGGTGCGCATCAGCCGGCCCCAGGCGTCACGCCTGAAGTCGGAGTTCTGCAGGACGCCGCGCACGGTCGGCGGGTGCAGCGCCTGGAGGTAGAGCGCACGGATGCCGGCGACCCACATCATGGGGTCGCCGTGCATCTGCCAGGTCACCGAGGAGGGCCCGTAGAACCCCGGATCCGCGTCCACCTCGCCAGTGTGACCTTGCCCGCTATGTCCCATCAACCCTGCGTCACCGCCTCGGGTGGCAGGTTGAACGGTGTGACCACCTGGATCGGGGACGCGAGGTGAGGCCCTTCTTCGGGAAGCGCCCCGTGTGCCCGCATGACCGTCTGGCAGGCGCGGCGCATGTCCTGGCGCAGGTCGTGGTGGAGCACGGCGGAGATACGGCGTTCGCGCAGCAGCCGGGTGTTGTCGTGGTCGAGGTCGTGCGCGATGAAGACCGCGAGGTCGCGGCCGAGTTCCTCGAAAGCCCCCACGGTCGCGGCGTTGCCGCCGCCGATGGAGTAGACGGCGTTGATCTCCGGATCCCGCTCCAGCGCTGCCCGTACGAGGTCCCTCTGGGTGGCGTCCAGGCCGTCGCTGTCGGTGACCTCGACCAGTGTGCGTTCGGGCCGGGTCATCCTGAGGGCGCCGCGGAAGCCCATCTCGCGCTCCTCCTCGCCGCGGAAGAAGCCCCGGCTGATGGTGACGAGCACATGACCGGGGCGGTCGCCCAGCCACTGGCCGAGCAGATACGCGGCGGTGGCTCCCGCGGCGCGGTTGTCGATGCCTATGTAGGCGAGGCGGGCGCTGCCGGGAAGGTCCGTCACCAGGGTGACCACGGGGATCCCGGCCGCGACCAGCCTGCCGACGGCGGCGGTGATCTCGGGCAGGTCCGGGGCCTTGAGGACCACTCCCTGAGAGCCGCGCCGGGCGATCCGCTCCAGGATGCGGATCAGCTCCGCGGGCGGACACGTCTCCCGGAAGTGGAAGCGGGAACGGACGACCGCGGGGTGCAGGGAGGGCAGTTCGGCCTCCAAGGCGTCACGCACGGCGGAGGAGAACCGGGCCGGAGTCTGCATGACGACGTCGATCATGAAGGTACGTCCGCCGATGCGGACCTGCGTCCGCTGCCGGTCCAGATCCCTGATCGCCTGGTGCACCTCGCGCACCGTGCTCTCCCGCACCCCGCCCCGGTGATTGAGGACGCGGTCGACGGTGGCCTGACTCAGGCCGGCCTGACGGGCGATCTCGCGGATCGGATAGGGGTGTCCCATGGCTGTTCCCTCGGGAGTCGACGATGGCTTGTCGATGATGGTTTTTTGATGGGCTTCTGCTCATTGAATGATGGACTCGGGTTCACAAGACTGGCGGAGACGACGGCACTGCGAAAGGACTTTGCGATGTCTCTCACCGCCGCCGGACCCAGAACCTGGCTGAGCGAGAAGGACTGCGACCTCGACGCTTTCCGCACCCTGGTCGAACGGTCCACCGATCCGGGTGACTATCCGCTCGCCGAGACGGTCGAGCAGAACGTCCCCCTGTACGACAGCGACCGGCTGCGGGCCGCCGAGCCGCAGCACGTTCGGACCGAGTGGGTGCGTGCCCTGCTCGACGGTCCCGGCTTCGTGGTGCTCAAGCACGCGTTCCCCGACCTCGACGTGGTGGACCGCGCGAGTGCCGTCTTCACCGCGCTCATCGAGGACGAGCGGGCGGCGGGCATCGCCCGAGGGGACCACTTCGCCAAGCCCGGCACCAACGACCGGGTGTGGAACGCGCTCGACAAGATGGCCGTGCGCGCCCCGGAGACGTTCGCCGACTACTACGCGAACGACATGCTGGCGCTGATCGCCGAGGCCTGGCTGGGCCCGGGCTACCAGATCACCTCACAGGTCAACCAGGTCAACCCCGGCGGCGCGGCGCAGAGCGTCCACCGGGACTACCACCTCGGGTTCCTCGGTCAGGAGCAGGCGGCCCGTTACCCGGCCCATGTCCACCGGCTCTCCCCCGTGCTGACGCTCCAGGGCGCGGTGGCGCACTGCGACATGCCCGTGGAGTCCGGCCCGACCCTGTACCTGCCGCACTCGCAGAAGTACGAGCCCGGCTATCTGGCCTGGCGGCGGCCTGAGTTCATCGCGTACTTCGACCGGCACCACGTCCAACTGCCCCTGGAGAAGGGGGACGCGGTCTTCTTCAACCCCGCGCTCTTCCACGCCGCCGGACACAACAGGTCCGCGGACATCCGGCGCATGGCGAACCTGTTGCAGATCTCCTCCGCCTTCGGCCGGGCCATGGAGACGGTCGACCGGGAGACGGTGTCGAACGGCGTCTACCCGGTGCTGCTGCGGCGCAAGGCCGAGGGGGCCGCCGAGGACTGGCTGCGCCGGGTGGTCGCCGCCTGCGCCGAGGGCTATCCCTTCCCCACCAATCTGGATCTGGACCCGCCGGTCGACGGGCTCGCCCCGCCGTCCCAGGCGGACACCGTGTGGCGGGCCGTGTCCGAGGGCTGGAGCCCGGAGCGGCTGCGCGGGGAACTGCAGGCCGGCGCCGAGCGCCGCAGGATCTGAAGGGCGCATCGCACTCATGGGACTTCTGGAGGACAAGGTCGTCCTCGTCAACGGCGGAAGCCAGGGCGTCGGAGCGGGAATCGTCCGGGCGGCCGTGCGCGAAGGGGCGCGAGTGGTCTTCACCGGGCGCCGGGCCGGGACCGGGGAGAAGTTCGCCGCCGAGACCGGTGCCGCGTTCGTCCGGGCCGACCTCGCGGACCCGGCACAGGCGCGCGGCAGCGTGGAGGAGGTCGTAGAGCGCCACGGCCGCCTCGACTGCCTGGTGAACGCGGCGGGCCTGACCTCGCGCGGAACGCTGCTGGACACCACGCCGGAGCTGTTCGACGCGCACATCGCGATCAATCTGCGGGCACCGTTCTTCGCGATGCAGGCGGCCGTGCGGAGCATGGTGGACCGCGGGGCGCCCGGCACCATCGTCAACATCATCACGTCCTCGGCCCACGGCGGGCAGCCCTTCCTCGCCCCGTACGTCGCCGCCAAGGCGGGACTCGCGGGGCTCACCCGCAACGCCGCGCACGCGCATCGCTGGGACAGGATCCGGATCAACGGCTTGAACATCGGCTGGACGGACACCGAGGGCGAGGACGCGATCCAGCGCGCCTTCCACGGCGCCGGGGACGACTGGCGCCGGCAGGCGGCCGAGAGACAGCCGATGGGCAAGCTGGGGCAGGTCGACGAGATCGCTGACTTCGTCGTCTTCCTGCTCTCCGACCGCAGTGGTGTGGTGACCGGGTCGGTGATCGACTGGGACCAGATCGTCCTCGGCGGACTCGACTGACGTTCACCGCGCCGCTTTAGGTCCCCTTCCTGTCATCGCTTCACGTCGGTTCACATCATCGCTTCACGTCGGTTCACGTCGGTTCTTGCAACACTCTCCACGATCAATCGGAGCTATTTCTCATGCGTATCGGCATCTTGGGCCTCGGCCGGATCGGTGCTTTCCACGCCGCCACACTCGCCGGACTGGACGCGGTGGAGTCCCTGGTGGTCACCGACCCCGTGGCCGCGGCCGCGGCCTCGGCGGCGGAGCGCTTCGGGGCGACGGCGGTCGACTCACCCCAGGCGCTGCTGGCCGCCGGGGTGGACGGCGTGGTGATCGCCGCCGCCACGGACGCGCACCCCGCGCTGATCCTCGCCGCCGTCGACGCGGGCGTCCCCGTCTTCTGCGAGAAGCCGGTGGCGAAGACCGTCGAGGAGAGCCTGACCGTGCTGCGCGCGGTGCGGGACAGCGGCATCGAGGTGCACATCGGCTACAACCGGCGCTTCGATGCGGGCTGTGTCGCCGCGCGCAAGGCGGTACTCGCCGACGAACTCGGCAAGCTGCACACCGTACGCTCCACCACCCTGGACCCGGCGCCGCCGCCGGAGGCGTACATCGCCGTGTCCGGCGGCATCTTCCGGGACTGCTCCGTGCACGACTTCGACATCGTGCGCTGGGTGACCGGACGGGAGGTCACCGAGGTGTACGCGGCCGGCGGCAACCGCGGTGCCGCGTACATCGCCGCCGCGGGCGACGTCGACACCGCCTCGGCGGTCCTCACCCTGGACGACGGAACCCTGGCCGTGGTGTCCAACTCCCGGCACAACGCGCGCGGTTACGACGTGCGCCTGGAGTTGCACGGCATGAAGGACAGCATCGCCGTGGGTCTGGAGGACAAGCTGCCGCTGCGGTCCGTCGAACCGGGCGCCACCTTCCCGGCCGGTGCCCCGCACCACTTCTTCATGGACCGCTTCGCGGACGCCTACCGTGCCGAGCTCACCGCGTTCACCGAGGTCGTGGCGGGCCGCATCCCCTCGCCATGTACGGTGGCCGATGCCATCGAGGCGAGCTGGATCGCCGAAGCCTGCACACGGTCGCTGGCGGAGCACCGACCGGTGCGGATGGACGAGGTACGCAAGGACATGGACGAGGTGCACCAGGCATGAGCGAACCCCTGCGGATCGGACTGTTGGGCGCGGCCCGGATAGCCGAGAAGGCTCTCGTCGCCCCGGCCCGCGCGGGCGGCCACCGTCTGGTGGCGGTGGCCGCCCGTGACCGGGACCGGGCGCGGGCGTTCGCCGACACCCATGGCGTGGAGCGGGTCGTGGACTCGTACGCGGATCTCGTCGCCGACCCCGAGGTCGACGTCGTCTACAACCCGCTCGCCAACGGGCTGCACGGCCCGTGGAATCTGGCGGCCCTGAACGCGGGCAAGCATGTGCTGAGCGAGAAGCCGTCGGCGAGCAACGCCGAGGAGGCGGCCGAGGTGCGCGACGCGGCCGTCAAGGCGGGCACGGTTTTCATGGAGGCCTTCCACTACCTCTTCCACCCTGTCAACCGGCGGCTGCACGAGCTGCTGGCCTCCGGCGAACTCGGAGAGCTGCGGCACGTGGAGACGGTGGTGGCCATGCCCGCCCCACCGGACGAAGACGTGCGCTGGTCGCTGCCGCTCGCGGGCGGCGCCATGATGGACCTGGGCTGCTACGGCCTGCACGCCCAGCGGATGCTCGCCCCGTGGGCGGGCGGCGCTCCCCGGCTCGTCTCGGCGCGCGGCGGCGAACGCGCGAGCGCGCCAGGCGTCGACGAGTGGCTGGACGCGGAACTCGAGTTCCCGAACGGCGCGACCGGCTCCGCGCGTTGTTCCATGGCGTACGACACCTGGCAGGCGACCTGCCGGGTGGTCGGCACCCGGGGCGAGGCCGTCGCAGTCGACTTCGTGCTGCCGCACCAGGACGACCGGGTCGTCGTGCGCACGGAGGCGGGCGAGCGGACGGAGGAGCTGGGCCGCAGGTCCTCGTACACCTACCAGCTCGACGCGTTCGCGGCCCACGTCCAAGGCGGTGAGCCGCTGCCGCTCGACGCGGAGGACGCGCTGGCGACGATGCGGCTCATCGACGAGTGCTACGAGAAGGCCGGGTTCGCGCCCCGGCCCCGCAGCTGAGGACGGTGTGACCAGGCTTGCTGGTTGACACAAGGCAACGCCCCGCGACCTGCACAGATGCCAACTGGCTCGACCGCCTGGAGATACCGATCAGCAAGATGGTTGGCACTTTGGTACAGCGCAGGTCACAAGGCATGTCACCGCTCCCATGCACACAGCGACAGCGACATGGTGACGGTCTCACCCAGAGGCGACGGTCGCTCGAGCGTCCGTGAAGATCCCACCAAGGATCGCTGGGCTTTCCGCGGCCCATGTCACTGCCTGCGATTCAGTCCGCGCTGAACCATCAACCGAGGACGGACGCCGGGGAGTGCGGCCGATGGGCCGTTGGTCGACCCGGACCAGCCGGTCGAACGACTCGACCCCCGACGCGTCCTGGACGTCGACCTCCAACTGCGCCTCGTCGGGCTCGTCGGGTACGAGTCCGAGGTGGCCGCGGACGACCTCGGCGAGCACCTGCGTCACCAGCGTCGACTTTCCGGAACCGGACACGCCCGTCACCGCCGTCCGTACGCAGAGCGGTACGTCGACGGACACGTCGTGCAGATTGTGGCGGGAGACGCCGCTCAGGTGCAGCCAGCCGTGCGGTGTGCGCGGGCGGTGATCGAGCGGCTGGGCGCGTACGAACAGGTACTGGCTCGTGGCCGACCCCCGACCCGCGCAAGACCGGCGACCGGGCCGCTGTACAGCACTCGTCCGCCGCCCTCGCCCGCCCCGGGGCCGATGTCGACCACCCAGTCCGCCCGCCGTACGACGTCCATGTCGTGCTCCACGACGAACAGGAGACCGATGGTGTCGGTGACGATCTCCGCTTCCTGCCCACGATCTTCTTCCCGGCGTCGATGCCCTGGCTGGAGGCGTGAACGCTGGTGGAGGTTTTGACGCTCCGGGCGTCGATCACACAGGCCGATGGCTCGGCGTCAATAGCGCCACTGGACCCCGGTGCGGTCGACATACAAGATCGCGTCCATGATGTCGCGCAGGTCGTGCTGGGGCGGCCGGCCGAAGTCCAGGGCCCCGCCGCGGCGCTCGAAGCGCCAGGCCGAGAGCACAGGCTCGATCAATTCCCAGCGGGCATCGGACAGATCACTCGGATACGGGCGTCGCGTCGGCATGCTTCCGACGCCTGTTTGCGATCCTCGGAGCGCGTATGAGAGGTGCTTCCAGCGTCGGTGTCGGGCCACGTGGCGGCCCTGGCCGCGTCAGCATGATGCCGGTGACCGTGACGCGCTACGCACTCTTTGCTGCGCGTGTACGCGTCACGGTCACCGGCATACTGTGGCCCGGAAAGGCGCGGCCCGTCTATGCGGCTTGGGTGAGTTCGGCGTGGCCGAACAGCAGCGCGTAGCCGGAGGGGAGCTGGCGCAGGATGCGAGTCAGCAGGTCGGGGCCGGCGTAGGCCGCGACGGCGGAGAAGACGGATCCGGTGTCCCAGCGGGTGGTGGCCAGGGAGGCGCCGGCGCGGGCGGCGAGGTCCTTGACGAAGGCCCAGCCGCCCACCGGCTGGGTGTCGGGGATCTGGGCGCTGAGGATGCGCGCGGCTTCGACGGGGAGGCGGGCGGCCAGTTCGACGCGTTCGTCGCCGGTCAGCTGGCGTCCCAGTCCCGAAAGCACGAGGCGGACGGCTTCCTCGGCCTTCTCCCGGGTGGGGTAGGCGCCGTCGTAGCGGACCTTTTCCAGCATCTGCTCATACGCCCTGCTGTAGGGCTGCTGGAGCGGTGCGCTGTGGTCGGACATCACTGCGGTGGTTGCCTTTCTGTCACCAGGTCGTGGTGGCCGGTGTGCGGTCACCGGGTCACCGGGGGTGGGTGGTCAGGTGGGCTGGGGGCGGCCGAAGAGGAGGTCGTAGCCTGCGGGGAGCTGGAGCAGGATCTGTTTGAGGAGGTCGTCGCCGGTGGCGTCGGCGACCGTGGACAGGACGGCGCTGACGTCCCAGGCCGCGGTCTGTTCGGTGGCGCCCTCGATCCAGGCCGCTGTCGCCCGCACGAACCGCTCCGGGGGTAGCGGCTCGGCGCTCTGCAGCGGGTTGAGAAGGATCAGGGCGAAGCCTTCCGGCAGACGCGCCGCCAGCTGGGCGCGTACCTCGCCGACCAGGTGTGCGCCCAGCAGGGCGAGCACCACGCGGGCCGCGCGTTCGGCTTCCTGCAGGGTGTCGTATTCGCCGCGTTCCTTCACATGCTGGAGGAACGCTTCCCGTCGCACTGTCACGTCGACTGTCACCCCTTCCTCAGGCCCACGGGGCGCGGAGGACGGGCGAGGGGGAGATCAGGTACCCGTCCTCCGCCGCTGTTCACCCCTCATAGGGTCCGGCTCAGCCGGAGATCTCCTTGTGGCCGGATCCGACGCCGATGGCGATCTTGCGGGGCTTGGCGCGCTCGGCGATCGGGATGCGCAGGGTGAGCACGCCTGCGTCGTAGTCGGCCTGGATGTGCTCGGTGTCCAGCGTGTCGGCGAGCACGATCTGGCGGGAGAAGACGCCCAGCGGCCGTTCCGACAGCTCCATCTGCACGTCGTCGGCCTTCGTCACTGGCCGGCGCTCGGCCTTGACGGTCAGCATATTGCGTTCGACGTCGATGTCGATCGCGTCCGCGCTGACGCCGGGGATGTCAAAGGCCACCACGTATTGGCCGCCCTCGCGGTAGGCGTCCATCGGCATCGGGGACGGCCTGGACCAGGTGCCCGGACCCATCAGCTGCTGGGCCAGCCGGTCCAGCTCACGGAAGGGGTCAGTGCGCATCAACATCGGAAAACACCTCCAGGTAGTTCGGGCAGTTGCTGCCAATGCGCCTCACTGACACCGTTGTAACATGTCATCCGATGGATGACAAACAAGGCGTCGTCCAAAGGATGACCATCTGAGGGAGGTGCCCATGACCCCGGCCGACCAGCCGGCATCGTCCAGTGCCGACACTCCAAGCCCGGCGTCGTTCTTCGCCACCGCGGCAGCCCTTCACGCCATAGAGGACGCCCTGCATGCCGCCCGACACAAGGACCCCGACACTGGCGAGAACCATGACATCGGCCCGGAGCAGGCCCTGGCCTCGCTCCTGCTGCTGCGGCAGGTACGCGAGCAGCTCGCCGGATGGGAAACCGGCCTGATCGAAACCGCCCGCCACGCGGGCGCCAGCTGGGCCGATCTCGCCCACCCCCTTGGCGTCGCCAGCCGCCAGGCCGCCGAACGCCGCTACCTGCGCGGCCGGCCCGGCCCGGCCGGAACCACCGGCGAACAACGCGTCCAGGCCACCCGCGAACGCCGCGCCGCCGAACGCACCACCGCCACCTGGGCCCGCCGCAACGCAGCCGACCTGCGCCGCATCGCCGGCCAGATCACCGCCCTCACCGACCTGCCCACCGCGGCCCGCCAACCGCTCAGCCAACTCCACGCCGCCCTCGCCCAGGACGACCCCGCCGAGCTCATCCGCCCTCTCAGCGACACCCGCCCCCACCTAGCCACCGCCCACCCCGACCTCGCAGCACAACTCGACACCCTCACACCCCCTGACCTCACCTGTTGCCCAGAGGTGTGACGCAACGCATCCCCCTGGCAGACCCCCTGACCAGCGATCCACGCAAACCAGTTCAGAACATCACGCACCAGCTGCACGTTCACGCGCTCCGGAGCGGCGCACGCTGCGGCGGAGCTGGTCGCGGATGACGCCGACGACCCCGGCGGCGGCCCAGCCCCGCGCGAATCCGTAACCGACGGCGGCCCAGCCCCGCGCGAATCCGTAACCGACGGCGGCCCAGCCCGCGCGAATCCGTAAATTGTCCGCCACGGAGGGTAGTCGGCGGGCATGGACCGCCACTTTATCCCGTTGTCGACGAGATAGCGGATGCCGTCGACGATCTCGCGGCGGGGGTGGGCCTCGGGGTGTCCTCCGGTCGGTTTCTGGCAGGCCGGGACGGGCAACAGCGGTTCGATGACTGCCCATTCGGCGTCGCTCATGTCGAAGGGGTAGCGGGGTTCACGCATGAGGAGGCAGGGCCCGGCCCGGTTGGGGGGTACTGCGGAGGCGTGGGCCGGGCCCCGGTCTCCTGGCTCTGTGGTGGGCGTCCTGGCCGTGGAGTAGGTCAGCGCGGTGGCCGGGCGGCCAGCGCGAGGTTCGACTCGATCGCCTTCATCTGGTCGCTGAGGTAGCCGACCCAGACGCTCTTGGGGAACAGGGCCAGGTGCGGGCCGATCGCGCCCGTGATCATCCGGCGGAACTGGGTGAGCTTCTCGCGGAGCCAGGCCAGTTCCCATTCCTCCGGTTCCGCCTCGCTCGCGCAGAAGTGATAGCCCAGGTCACGGGTCCAGATCACCGGCGGCCAGCCGCGTTCGGCGCACATATCGCGCAGCGTGGTCAGGCCAGTCCAGCGTGGCCCGGCAGCGGGCGACGTTCTGCGCCAGGACTGCCCGTTCGTCGTCCGACAGCGTCCGGCCGGGCAGCTGGGGCACCGCCTTCCCGCAGGCGGCCACGAAGTGGTGGCAGGCGCCGACCAGGTCAAGGAACTCCTGGGTCCGTTCGATCTTCCGGACGGTCCGCCCGGTCGGTGTCTCGCGGCGGAAGGGATCGGCCCGCTGCTGGGAGCGGTCGGTCTGGGCCCGGTTGACCGCGTGACGGGCGGTGTCGTCGGCGACCACCCTGGACGCGACCTCCGGACGGCGCAGCACGTCGAAGGCGACTTGGGCTGCGACCTGGTCGTCCTCGATGAGGTCGTGGACGACCTCGGTCTCATGCTGCGTGGTCTGCGCCTTGTTGACCATGTGGCGGGCGGTGTCGTCAGCGACCACTTTGGCCGCGACCGCCGGACGGCGCAGGCCATCTGTGGCCACCTGGGCCGGGACCTCGTCATCGTCGGCCGGGCGGTGGATGGCCGCGACCTTCTGCGCAGGTGTCCCGGGACGGTCCGGGAGCTGTCCGACGTGTTTCTTGGCCAGACCCGTCGTCCAGCGCCGCACCCGGGCGCGTTCGTCCAGCGGAGGGGCGTCGATCGTCTCGAAGCGCACCTGGTCGTCCGGGATGCCCGCGAGGATGTAGTGGACCTTGTGGGAGACGCCATGACGACGCTGCCCTTCGGGCCAGCGGTGGGCGGCGAACCGGTAGCTGCGGACCGTACTGGGCGACAGCCCCAAGTCGTCGGCATACATCTGCAAGGACACATCAACTGCAAGGACACATCAACGCCGAACGGCTCCTCGCCGGGGGCCGGATGCGCGCCGCCCACCCGCTGCATCGGCTCGATCTCCAGCGCGTGGTCTCCGATGGTGAACTGGATGCGCTGCATCTGCCCGACCAGTTCCCGGTCGGCGGCGATGATCTGCTCGTAGCGCTCGCGGTACCGGCGACAACACCCCGGCCCAACTCCCACAGAATCAATCCAGTTCGAGATCCACCACCAGCAATGACCGCAACTGACCGTCCGAAACCGAATCGGGCACATCATCGGATCGCTGGTCAGGGCGCGCCGTGGGAGCGGTTCGAGCCGTAACTCCCGGGCAGGACACCGAAGCAGGGTGTCCAGTGGCACGGCGTGCGGTGCCGACCGGGGTGGCGCGGAGCTGGTGTTCGCGGTGGCGCACGCAACCGTGTGGCCCGTGGTGGAGCAGGTCCTGCACAGGGGAGCACGAGGAGATCCGACCGTACCGCCTGCACCTGCCGGCAGGGGCCAGCGTGTCACGCGGCGTCGGCGTTACCTCGGGGGCATCCTGTGGCCACGTGCGATCGCGGGGGCAGCCGACGAGAAGGAGTCATGCCGGTGTCGTCTCAGGACGTTACGGTCGTGGCTCTTCTGGCGGATCCGGATGCGCCGACGGAGATCGCGCAGCGCATGGCCCGGATGCTTCCTGATCGGCTCGCCGACAAGTCGGGCCAGGGACGACGGTTCGACGTCGAGGTGGTCAGTGAGCCCTTCACCGCAGGGGCCGAGGACCCGCCCACCTTGATGCACCGGATCATGGACCGCGGAAGTGAGGGGCACTGGGACATCGTCGTGGCCCTCACCGACCTTCCGCTGCACTCACATGGGCGCAAGCTCGTGGTGGATCTGAGTCACGAACACGGCTTGGCGCTGCTGTCTCTTCCCCCGCTGGGGGGCTTCCGGCTGCAGACAAGGGCCCGGCAGGTCGTGGAAGAAGCCGTGCTCAGCCTGGCGGGCCCGCAGGCCACGGGGGCTGAGGGGCCTCCGGGAAGTCAGCCGCTGCGGGGGCCCTTCATCGGTCGTCTCGCGCCTTTCCATCCGGGCCAGGTCGGTGAGGAGGAGATCGCCGATCTGCGGTACGTCGTCAGTGGGCCGCGCGGTTACCTGAGGGTGCTCCTCGGTATGGTCCGCGCCAACCGGCCGTGGCGCTTGGTGCCGGGCTTGTCGAAAGCCCTGGCGGCCGCACTCGCCACGGGAGCAGTCGCCACTGTGAACTCCACCATCTGGAACCTGGCCACCTCCCTGAGCACGCCACGCCTAGTGATCGCCATGGTCGGGTCTGTCGCTCTCATGATCGGCTGGCTGATCTTGGACGCGAACCTGTGGCATCGAACGGATGAGGTTTCGCCGGAGGCGAGGAAGAGGGCGGCTCTCTACAACGCCTCGACGGTCGTGACCGTGGGTATCGGGGTGATCGTCTGCTACGTGGGTTTGGTGGTCATCAACCTGGCGTGGGCTCTGTTCATCCTCAACGACCGGTTGTTCGCTTCCACGACACGAATTCCGCTGCACGTCACGGAGTACTGGACGTTGTCCTGGTTCGTCGCTTCGGTCGCCACGGTGGGTGGCGCGCTGGGATCGGGCCTGGAGAGCGACGAGGCGATCCGGGCAGCCGCCTACTCCAAGCGCGAACAGGAGCGTCGCAGCGTGCTGCAGGACGACCACGGTGACTAGCGGGTGACCTCAGTCGGAGATGTGCCGTCGGTTGGTGGTCGTCCGGGTCCGGAGATTCCGCTGATCGGTCGGTGCGTGGTTGTTTCACCTCGGGGGCCGACGGGCACCCGCACGGCACGCCGCCGGAGCTCCCTCTGGCGGGCCGGCGGCAAAACCACCATTCCATCTGATCCAGGTGAGCGGCCCGCAGAGGCGTGCCGGAGCCGCGGACCCCGTCGTAGCGCTTGCGAGAGTCAGGCTCTTTGCGCCCTCTCCATCACCGCCATGCCGCGACATCAAGGAAAGTCACCATGAAAGCAGCGGTATACGAAGGACCGCGAACGGTCACAGTGAAGGACGTACCGGACGCAAAAATCGAACATCCTTGCGACATCATCGTCAAGATCACCACCACGAACATCTGCGGTTCGGACCTGCACATGTACGAGGGTCGCACCTCGTTCGAGTCCGGCCGCACCCTGGGACACGAGAACATGGGTCAGGTGGTGGAGGTCGGCTCGGCCGTCCGCAAGGTCCAGGTGGGCGAGTATGTGGTCCTGCCCTTCAACATCGCCTGCGGCTTCTGTAAGCAGTGCGAGCAGGGCCTGACCAACTACTGCCTGACCATGCAGCCGGAACCGGCCCTCGCGGGAGCCGCCTACGGATTCGCCGACATGGGCCCGTACCAGGGCGGCCAGGCGGAGCTGCTGCGCGTGCCCTACGGCGACTTCAACGCGCTGCGTCTGGGCGAGGACGCCGCCGAGCGGCAGACCGACTACGTGATGCTCGCCGACATCTTCCCCACCGGCTATCACGCCACCGAGATGGCCCACGTCAAGCCGGGCGACCAGACCATCGTCTTCGGGGCCGGTCCCGTCGGGCTGATGGCGACCTACTCCGCCCTCCTCAAGGGCGCCGGCCGCGTCTGGACGGCCGACCACCAGGCCGACCGGCTGCGCAAGGCGGAGGAGATCGGGGCCATCCCGATCAACACCGCCGAGCGGAACCCGGCGGAGGTCGTCAAGGAGGCCACCCTCGGTCTGGGCGCCGACAACGGCTGCGAATGCGTCGGCTACCAGGCGCACGACCCTGAGGGACACGAGGACGCCAGCCTCACACTCAACGGCCTGATCGACTCGGTCAGGTTCACCGGCGACATCGGTGTGGTGGGCGTGTTCCTGCCCCAGGACCCCGGCGGCGCGGAGGCCCAGGGGGAGCTGGAAGCTCAGGGCAAGGTCCCGATCGACTTCGGCATGATGTGGTTCAAGGGCCAGCACATGGGGACCGGGCAGGCGCCGGTGAAGAAGTACAACCGGGCGCTGCGGGATCTGATCGCCGGCGGGAAGGCGAAGCCGAGTTTCGTCGTCTCCCACGAGCTCAGCCTGGACGAGGCCCCCAACGCCTACGAGCACTTCGACGCCCGTGACGAGGGCTGGACCAAGGTGGTCCTGCATCCGAACGGACATGGGAACGGCCACAAGCGGTAAGGAAACCCGAGGGCCGCCGTCCGCCTGTTCCCGGGGACCGGTCCGGCCGACGAGTGGCGATCGACCCCGGCTCCACCGGGACTGACGGACGGCGTTTCGCTTGCTCTCCGGTCGGACCCGAACCAGGGGCGATCGCCCGCGTCCGGCCCGGTTGAACGGATGGCGGACGCCTCCCCCAGGCCGGCTTGCCGGGCGCCTACTCGACAGGCCGGGTCTGCCGTGTTGTTCGCTCAGTGTCCCGCGCGTCCGGACCGCCGGAGCGCTGCCGACTGGGCGCTGCGGACGGCGAGGACGTGCGGCTTGGATGCCGACGCCCCTTCTTTGCAGCTGACCACCCTCTGACTTACTCCACACACGGATCCCTCCGGCGGTCGGGGGTGTGCCGAAATGGACCGGATCGCGCATGAGCGTGGAGTCGCTCCTGATGCTTTGTGCTGTGAACTCGACCGGCTGGCGACCTCCCTCGTCTCCTGGCGCGTGGGTATCGACGCAAGAGATCTGCACTGGGAGCTGGCGTTGAAGGCCGTCAGCGCGAGCTGCCAGCCGGTAGATCTCACATCGGCATGAGCCCCCAGGGGCGAACTAAAATGCTCGGTCACAGGACGGTCACCGGCGGACGCGGGGCATCCCCAGACCGATCCAGGAGATGATCTCCCGCTGGATCTCGTTGTTCCCGCCGCCGAAGGTGAAGATCACGGCTGAACGGTAGCCGCGCTCCAGTTCCCCATGGAGCACGGCGCCCGCCGAGCCCGCCTGGAGGGCGCCCGCGGCCGCGACGATCTCCATGAGCCAGGCGTACGCGTCGCGGCGGGCCTCGGAGCCGTAGACCTTGACGGCGGAGGCGTCCTGCGGGGTGAGCGTGCCCTCCTGGACGGCGTTCACCATCTGCCAGTTGAGGAGCTTCATCGCGTCGAGCTTCGTGTGCGTCTGGGCGAGTCGGCGGCGTACCCACGGCAGGTCGATCACCCGGCGGCCGTCGGCGAGCTTGGTCTCCATGGCCCAGCGCTGCACGTCGTGCAGGGCGCGGATGGCCATGGTGCCGTGCGCGGCGAGGGTGACACGCTCGTGGTTGAGCTGGTTGGTGATCAGCCGCCAGCCCTTGTTCTCCTCGCCGACGCGCCGGGAGACGGGGACCCGGATGTTCTCGTAGTAGCTCGCGGTGGTGTCGTGCGAGGCGAGCGTGTTGATCAGGGTGCAGGAGTAGCCGGGGTCGGTGGTCGGCACGAGCAGCATGGTGATGCCCTTGTGCGGCGGGGCGTCAGGGTCGGTGCGGACCGCCAGCCACACCCAGTCCGCGGTGTCCCCGTTGGTGGTCCAGATCTTCTGCCCGTTGACGACGTATTCGTCGCCCTCGCGGACGGCTCGGGTCTTGAGGGAGGCGAGATCGGTCCCGGCGTCCGGCTCGCTGTAGCCGATCGCGAAGTCGATCTCACCGGAGAGGATCTTCGGCAGGAAGTAGGCCCTCTGTTCCTCCGTGCCGAACTGCATGAGCGTCGGGCCGACCGTGTTGAGTGCCATCAGCGGCAGCGGTACCCCCGCCTGGGCCGCCTCGTCGAAGAAGATGAACTGCTCCAGGGGGGTCAGTCCGCGCCCGCCGTACTCCTTGGGCCAGCCCACGCCGAGCCACCCGTCGCCGCCGAGGCGGCGGATGGTGTCGCGGTAGAACCGCTTCTGCGCGGTCGGGTCGCCGATGGGGGCACCTCCCATGCGTTTAGGGCTATGGGGGAGGGCATGGGCGTGGTCCGGCACCAGTTCGGCGAAGTAGTGGCGCAACTCGGTGCGCAACCGCTGCTGCTCGGGCGTGTATTCGAGATGCACGGCGCCTCCAGGCTCCCCAAGGCCGGTCCTGTCGGCGCACACCGTAGAACGTGTTTCAGAAATTGGGAATGCCGGTGAACCGGAATGCGGGCGCGTCCGGGTAGGAGCGGAACCGCCGGCGCGTCAGCCCAGCATCGCGAGGAAGGCCGTGCACGCCCGGGCGCACCCCCGGCACGCCCGCGCGACCTCCTCGCTGCCGGGGTGCCCGTCGAAGACGTGCGCGCAGTCCAGGCAGACCGCCCGGCACCACTCAAGCTGGCCGCGGACGCCGGCCTCGTCCTGGGGGTCCTGCTCGGACAGCACGCGGCACGTCGCGTCACAGGCCTCCGCGCACATGATCCCCTTGCGTCGCAGAAGTTCCTGGTCCTGGGTCCCGTCCGGTTCCGCTCGGCTCGCACGCATGGCGCAGGCCCGCGCACACTCGGTGCAGGCCTGCGCACAGGCGAAGCGATCCTCCAGGAAGCGGTAGACCTCCTGTTGGGATGTCGTCGTCACGGGGTGCGGGTAGCCAGTGCGGACCCCGTCAAACCGCCTCCCCGGGGTCGGACCCGTTTTTCCCGCTCGGTGAAGGGCACTCGCAGGGCCTGGAGGGCCATGGGATGCGGAGGTGGAACCCGTGCCCGGACGAGAGGAACTGCCGTCGACGCTGGAGCGCTCCCCCCGCGACGCCCAGCGCACCTGGATCAAGGCCCACGACTCGGCGGTGGAGCAGTACGGCGAGGGCGAGCGCGCGCACCGGGTGGCGTACGGCGCGCTCAAGCACATGTACGAGAAGGTCGGCGACCACTGGGAGCGCAAGGAGGGCGGCCGCAAGGGCCCCTCGGACCCGCAGTCGGCCCGGCCCCGGCAGCTGGGCGGACGCAGCGGCGAGGGCGTCGACGAGCAGGCGTCGAAGGAACACCTCTACGACGTCGCGAAGCGCCTCGGCGTCGAAGATCGGTCGCGGATGTCGAAGGCGGAGCTCCTGGACGCGATCCGCAAGGAGAACCGTTCGAGAACCCGGGCCGCGCGCTCGCGCGAATGAGCCGGAGGGGCGCGCCGATGCCAAGAGTACGTGGGGTCCCCTGCCCGAAGAGCTCGGGGAGCGCGGAGGCGCGAAGCGCTGAGCACCGTCGGGCTCTCGACACCGGCTCAGGCGCCCCGCAGACGAGCGAGTCAAAAAATGGTCGGTCGCCTCGCGGCGCACGTCGTCGCAGTCGGCCGCCTCGGTCCTTCGTCGCAGTCAGCGGTCCGAGTCGGTCGTCTTCGGGGCCATGTGCGAGGCGATCAGGTCGGGGCTGAGATAGACGTCGGTCCGCTCGAAGTCCTTGAGCGTGGCGGGGCGGCCGGCCTGGAAGCCGGTGCGGACGAAGTCGTAGCCCGCCAGCGAATTCAGCGTCCAGTTGGTCAGGGTGCGCAGGCGGGCCGGAATCGTGCGCAGCGCCCCCAGGTGGTACCCGCGCGCGACGACCTGCGCGGGCAGGCCGGTGAGCTCCACGCCGAGCGGTTTGGAGACGGCCCGGATGCCGCCGAGGTCGACGACGAGCCCCAGGTCGCGGTGGCGGTAGGGGCTGCGCGGCGCGCCGCGCAGGGTCGCCGCGACGTTCTTCGCGGCGGCCCAGCCCTGGCGCATGGCGTGCTGGGCGGTCGGCGGGCACACCGCGTCGCCGCCCTTGTGCAGGTCGGGCACCGCGGCGGCGTCCCCCAGGGCGAAGACCCCGTCCAGGCCCGGCACGGTCAGGTCGGGCCCGACGACCAGCCGGCCCCGGTTGGTCTCGGCGTCCAACGTGGCGATCAGCGGGCTCGCCGCGACCCCCGCGGTCCAGATCAGCGTGTGGCAGGGCAGCTTGCGGCCGTCGGTGAGGGTGACAGTGTCCTCCGTGGCCTCGGCGACCGAGACCCCGAGGGAGACGTTCAGGCCGCGCCGCTTCAGGATGGTGAGCGCTTTCGCGCCCAGCCGCTCGCCCAGTTCGGGCATGAGTCGGGGCGCGATGTCCACGAGGTGCCACTTGATGAGGGCCGGGTCGAGGCCTGGATAGCGCTTGACGGCCGCGGTGGTGAGGTCGTGCAGATAGGCGGCGGTCTCGGTACCGGCGTAGCCGCCGCCGACGACCACGAACTGCAGCCGCATCTCGCGCTCGGCCGGGTCGGAGCTCGCCGCCGCGAGGTCGAGCTGGGAGATGACGTGGTCGCGGACCCAGGCCGCCTCGGCGAGCGTCTTCATGCCCACCGCGTGCTGGTTCACCCCGGGGATGTCGAACTGCCGTGTCACACTCCCCGGCGTCAGCACCAGGTAGTCGTAGTGCTCCACGGTCCTCTCGCCGTTGATCTTCTGGACGACCACGGCCTTGGCAGCGGGATCGATGCCGATCGCCCCGCCGGGCACGATGACCGTGCGACGCAGCAGTCGGCGCAGCGAGACGGCGACCGACTGCGGGGTGAGGATTCCCGAGGCGACGTGCGGGAGCAGGGGCAGATAGAGCTGGTGGTCGTAGGGGGTGATGAGTCTCAGTGAGGCCTCGGCGGGTTTGAGGATCCGCTCCAGCCTGTGCACGGTCTCCATCCCGGCGAAGCCGCCGCCTACGATCACGATCCGGGGCACGGTCATGACAGGTCCCTCCAGACGGAGACATATACGCCTGCCACGCTAGGGAACACGGCCCCGGCCCGCATCCGATAGGGCTCCCGAGCCGCATACGGCCTTCTCCCCCGACCGCCTGCCCGTGCCGCTCCCCCACTGCTGGCCTCCCGTCCGGGAACCGGTTGCCATGAGCGTTGCCGCACGTCGGCGCGGCGGGCCGCCGTCGGTCCCGGCGCAAAAGGGGGCGGATCTTGACCAGGAAGAGCGGGCCGACGCCCGTGCCAAGGCGGTCGCGGGCGTCGCCACGCCGACCCTGGCGTTCGTCCTCGACGACATCACAGGGCCGTCGTTCACGCACATGGCGCACGGCGTGGAGCGCGAGGCGACCCGGCTCGGCCATCTGTGCCTGGTGTGCAGCACGGACGGCGACCCCGAGCACCAGCTGGACTTCATCGAGATGATGCGCGCCCAGCGCACGAAGGCCGTCATCCTCGTCGGAGGCACCGCCGACACCCACGAGAACCGGGACCGCACGGCGCGTATCGCGGACTCGCTGAGGGCGAGCCGCAGCGCGGCCAGCAGTGGGAGGGCGCCGGCCGCAGGGTGCTCAGCCTGGTGGAGCGCGACGAGGAGGGCGCCCGCCAGGTCGCGCTCCTCGACGTGGAACAGGGCGATCCGGTCACGCTGGGCGTGAGCGTCGACGGCGCCTACGCGCAGTTCTGGTTCCTGTGGGACGAAACACGCGCACCGATCGGGCCGCCGCTCGACTTCAGCCGTCTGTCGGACGACTACGGCTCCCGGCTGCGCTTCACCGGCGCGTTCGCCGGGATCCACGCCCGCGACCTCGTCGACGCCGCGTTCACCGCCGACTTCACCGGCTTCCGCCTCACGTGCACGCCCACCTGACGCGGCCGGGCGTCCCTGTTCACGGACGCTCGGCCGCGACGAAGTACGCCGGACCCCCCGTCAGTGCAGCGCGTCCGACAGACGGACGAAGCTGTGGCCGGTGGCCAGCAGGTGGGGGACGGCGGCGGCGATGCCGCGAGCGGTGCCGCCGGCGGGGTGGTTCATGTGGCACAGGACGATGGATCCGCCCTGGGCAGCCGCGACGGTGGTACGGACCTGTTCGGGGGTGAAGGTGGCACCACCGTCGCCGTTGACGGAGAAGCTGACGAAACGCTCTCCCAGGTCGGTGACGATCCGTGCCGCGACGTCGTCGCAGTACGCGGTGCCGGACCGGAAGAAGCGCGGCGGGGCGCCCAGCAACCGGGTGAGCTCGGCCCGGTTGCCGGCGATCTCGTCGTACACCTCGGCCGCGCTGCGGGTGCCGGGGATGCCGTAGGCGGAGCGCCCGGTGACCGACAGCGGGCGGTGCCGGGTGCCGTGGTTGGCGATCTCGAACAGCGGCTCGGCGGCCAGTCGGCGGAAGATCGCCGGGTTGGCGTCGGTCCAGCGGGAGTTTATGAAGAGGGTCGCCGGTATCTCCCGTGCGCGGAGGAAGTCGATCAGCGCCCGGTCGTAGCCGCTGCCGCCGGGGCCGCCGCAGGCGTCGAAGGTCAGCGCGATCACGCGTTTCCGGGTCGGCAGCGTGTGCACCACTCCGGGCGCCTCGAAGCCCCAGGTGTGCGGCACGGCATGTCCGTAGCGGGCCACGACGTCGGCACGGGTGGCCGCGGGCGCCGCGGTGGGCGTCGTGGCCGGAGAGGCAACGGCCGGGGAGGCAGGGGCCGGGGAGGCAGGGGCCGGGGTGGCCGTGGCGGTCGCTCCGGGTGCGGGGGGTGGGCCGGACGTTGACGTCCGGCCGCTCGTCGCGTTCTTCGGGCCCGCACATCCGGCGAGCACGCTTCCCGCCAGGGCAGCCAGCACTGCCCGGCGACTGCGTGTCATCCGCTCCCCCACCTGGTCGAAGGTTTACCCACGGGCGGCCGCCGCCCGTCACGGTAACCGTATGCGGTGAACAAACCATGATCGGGAAGACGGCGGTAAGGGTTCGCCAACGATCCTTCGCGGAGCAGTCGCCTCGGCCGAGGTTCGCAGGACGGCACCGCCCCTTCTCCCCGTGGTTCCAGGCAACTCCCCTACGTGACCAGGGGAAGGAGCTTTACGTCCTTCATGTCGGGCGCCGCGGGGATCCGTTCCAGGACGCCGCCCGCGAAGACGTCGTAGAGCGGCAGTGTCTCCAGGTGGACGTAGCCGATGTGGCAGTCGCAGACGGTCAGAGGGCAGGGGCGCGGGCCAAGTGCCGTGCGGTACGAGCCGTCGTAGAAGTTGCCCAGTTCGGTACGGACGAAGTGGCAGCGGCGGACCGTGCCGTCACCGTCGACCGAGATCACGGACTCGCCGGTGCGGCAGGGCAGGCCGGCGCTCGCGTGAGGGTGGCGGCTGTAGGGGAACAACGGGTCCAGGGCGGTCCAGAGGCCGGCCTCCGCGTCGTCGTACGAGTGTCCCTCCGCGGCGTTGACCCAGAGGTACACGTGCTCGGGCAGCTCGGCGCGCAGGCGCCGGGCCGGTTCGAGGTGGTCGGGCAGACCGACGATCCCGACGCTGAAGCGGACGCCGAGACGGGCCAGTTCGCGGCACTTGGCGAGAAAGCGGTCGTACGGGGTCTGGCCCGGGTGGTACGTGCACCACAGGGCCAGGGTGTCGAGGTCGGCGTCGGCCAGCCAGTCGGTGCGGCAGCTGAGGTTCGTCTGGATGGCGACGCGGCGGATGTGCGGCTGGTGGGAGAGATCGGTGAGGGTGCGCCGGTACCAGGAGCGCACCAGGCCCTCTCCCCAAGGGGTGAAGAGGACCGAGAGGCGGTCGCCGGTGTGGCCGGCGGCCCAGGCGGCGAACCGCTCCAGGCTCGCACGGTCCGCGCGCAACTGCTCCCTGCTGTCGCGGCGCTTGGCGAAGGGGCAGTACGGGCAGTCGTAGTCGCAGGACGCCAGGGGGCCGCGGTACAGGAGGGTCAGGTCCATCGCAGCCGTCTCACTTCCGCTCGTAGGCGGCCATCGCGGCCCGTACGGCCGGGGAGAACAGCTCCGGTCCGATGGCGTCGGAGTGGGCCAGGCCCTCGGGGGTCAGGCGGAGAACGTCGGCGTGTGGCACACCGGACTCCAGCCAGCCGCGGTCGGCGAACCGCTCCAGTTCCGTCGCGAAGTCGTCCGCGGGGGTACGGCCGCCGAACCGGGCCCGGTAGTCGGCGATCTGGAGCCCTTCGGCCTGGAGCAGCGATTGCAACAGGTGCCGGCGGCGGGACTCGTCGGGGTCCATGCGGCGGCCGTACTCGGCGTGGGCGAAGTCCGCGGCGGGGCGGGAGACGTAGTCGTCGATGATCGAGCGGATCTCGTGCATGCCGACGGCGTAGTCGAAGGAGTAGTGCAGCCGCGCGGTGTAGGAGCGGGCTCCGCAGCCCAGGCCGATCATGCCGTCGGTCTGGCAGGCGTAGTCGTCCGCGCCCTGCGGTGGCGCGTCGGCGCGGCGGAACATACGCATGGACTGCTGCTCGTAGCCGTGCGCGAGGAGGTGGTCGCGGCCGGTGCGGTAGAGACGCAGACGCTGCTCGTCCCAGTCCGGGTCGGACGCGTCGGCCCGGCGGCCGAGGCCCGTGAGGGGGCGGATGTAGAGGGGGTAGAGGTAGAGCTCCTCGGGGCGCCAGGCGAGGGCCGCGTCCAGGGAGCGCAGCCAGGTCTCCTCCGTCTGGCCGTCGATGCCGTAGATCAGGTCGATGTTGAGCACCGGTATCCGGGCGTCGCGGACACGGCCGAGTGCCGCCTCCACGTCGGCGCGGCGCTGCGGGCGTACGGCGGCCCGGGCCTCGGTGTCGTCGAAGCTCTGCACGCCGAGGCTGAGGCGGGTGGTGCCGCGTTCGGCCAGGACCGCCAGCCGGTCGGCGGTGGCCGTGGCGGGCGAGGCCTCCACCGAGAGGGGAACGGCCCGGAGGTCGGCGCCCATGCGGTGTTCGGCTATGTCGTAGAGCCGTTCCAGTTCGGCGGCCGTGAGGAAGGTGGGGGTGCCGCCGCCGAAGGCCGCGGTGGCGAACCGGACCGGTGCCCGCTCCCCCAGGGCCTCCCGTACGGCCCTCGCCTGGCGGTCCAGGGCGTCGAGGTAGGCGGTGGTGAGGCCGTCCGGGGCGCCGATGCGGGTGAACAGGTTGCAGAATCCGCAGCGGATCTCGCAGAACGGGATGTGGAGGTAGAGGGAGAGGGCGTCCTTGGGCTCGGCCGCCCACAGGGTGCTCAGCAGCGGACGGTCGTCGAGTTTCCGGTACGCGGTCTTGTGCGGGTAGGCGTACACGTAACTCTGGTACGGGGTCACACGGTGAGCGCTGGTCAGGGTCGTCATCGGGCGGCCTCGGCGGGGGTGGGCGTGTGGTCGAGGAGGAAGTGGGCGTAGGGCACGGTCCACACGGACTCGTGGCCGATGCGGTGACCGGTGTAGCCGTCGTCGCCGTACGCCGTGCCGTGGTCGGAGCAGACGATCGCCAAGCAGCGGCGCCTGCTGCTCGCGACGGCGAACAGGCGGCCGATGTGCCGGTCCACGTACTCCAGGGCGGCGGCGTGCGTGTCGCGGGAGTCCCCGGCCTCTTTACTGGCTCCCGGGAGGTGGAACCAGTTGGGCTGGTGGAGGGAGGCCACGTTGACGAAGAGGAACAGGCGCTGTTCCGCAGGCAGTCGTCCGATCACCTGCTCCGCACGGGTCACCTGTGACTCGAACGACGTCGGTGAGGTGACTCCGAACTCCGGCTCCCAGTGGGACTCCTGGAAGAGCCCCGGCAGCACCGAGCCCAGCGGTCCCCGCTTGTTGAAGAAGCCGACTCCCCCGATGCACACCGTCCGGTAGCCGGCCTTGGCGAGACCGGAGACCAGGTCCGGAGTGTCGTAGACGAAGGTGCCGTCCGCCGTCGTCTCGCTGCCCGCGAAGTCGGCCGCGAACAGACGGGGGTGGCGGCCGGGCGCTGCGGGCGTGGGCAGGAAACCGGCGAAGATCGCCTGGTGGGAGGCGTAGGTGAAGCTGCCCGGTGCGTGCCGCTTCTCCCAGCGGCCGTCGGGCAGATGGCGGGCCAGGTTGGGGATGCGGCCGGCCGCGGCCAGTTCGGCGGCGACGTCGTGGCGCAGGGTGTCGAGGGTGACCAGCAGGATGTCGTGGCTGCCGACGATCTCGTTCATGTCCGGCGTGCCGGAGGGCGGCGGGGGCAGGCCGGGGCCGGTCTCCGGGCGGGTCGGTTCAAGCGCTGACATGGCTGGCCGAGAGAACCGCGTGACGCACGGGGGCGGTTGGTGCTCGCGCTGGGCGAGGTCACCGGCCACGCCCATGCGGTGGTCGGTCCGGGCGAACTGGTGTGTGAGCCGGGGCCGTTCGGTCCGCTGCTGCTGCATCTGCCCCAGGGCGGGCGGGTGGTGCACGAGGAGCACGCAGCGATCACGCTGCCCAAGGGGTGGTTCCGCGTGATCCGGCAGCGGGAGTACGTGCCGGGGTCGGTGCGGATCGTGGCGGACTGAGTCACATGACGGGCCGGCAGACAGACAGCCGCACGGACGCACGACAGACAGACGAAGAGACAGGGCGGACGCAGGGTGAGGGAGACGAGGGTGACGACTGACGAGGTCCAGCGGTGGCGTGCGTGCGCCGCGGCGGCCGTTCCGGCGGACCGGGCCGCGGCGGAGGCGGGCGTCCGGCTGGCGTACCGGAGGGCCGGGCTGGCGGAGCCGGAACGCATGGTGTGGGCCGGTTCACCGCGCGAGGCCGTGACGCTGATACGCGCCTCGACGGACCTCGGCCCCAGCGTGCGCGAGAGTGTCCGCAGCGCGCCCTGGGCAGCCGAACGCCTGCGTCTGCACGAGGAGTTGGGCGCGGCGGGCTGGTCGGCACGCTGGGCTGCCACCGGCGGGCGTCTGTGGGACACGACGCGCGCGCTGGTCGACCGGATCCAGCGGGGTGTACTCGACGAGCTGGCGGACGGCGACCAGCGCGCCGGGACGGAGATCCGGCTGATCCTGCTGGACGCCGTGCTCGGACAGCACGACGCGCCCTGGCTCGCCGCCCTCGACTCGGACCGGGCCCCGCTCGACGGGCTGGCCCAGGTCTGCCGCAGCGCGGGCTGGTGGTGGCCGTTCGAGAAGGTCGCGGTGGTGTGCGAACGCCCCGTCGCCCTGCACCGCGACGAGGCGGGCCGGCTCGACCGCGGGGACGGCCCGGCGCTGGCCTTCCCCGACGGTTTCGCCCTGTACGCCTGGCGTGGCATGCCGGTGCCGGCCGCCTTCCTCGCGGAGCTGCGCACGCTGACGTCGGAACGGATCCGCGCCGAGGAGAACGCCGAGCTGCGGCGCGTCATGCTCGAGCACTACGGCTACGACCGCTACCTCGCCGACTCCGCGGCCCGGCCGATCCACCGGGACGAGACCGGTACGCTCTGGCGCATCGACCTGGACGGGGACGAGCCGGTCGTGATGGTGGAGGTCCTCAACTCCACGCCGGAGCCGGACGGAACGCACCGCACGTACTGGCTCCGCGTGCCGCCGACGACACGGGAGGCCAGGGAGGGAGTGGCCTGGACGTTCGGGCTGGGGCCGGAGGTGTACGCACCGCTGCGGGAGACATGACCATTCGTAGTGACAGGCCGACCTCCCCTTGGCGCCGCCTGCCCTGGGGCCCAGGGCATGGGAGCTACGCTCGGCGTGCCCCTCAGCCGGCCGCGCGGACGCGGACGCGGACGTCAGGGCCTATGCGGCGCGGGCACGGTGATGGAGTCGTGGCGACGGACCAAGAGTCGTGCCAATCGGCGTCCCCTCGGGGATCACGTGGGTCATCGCGGGCTCCCCGCGTCGGTGAAGGGTACGTGAACCGAGGAAGCCGCCTGCCGGCCATATGGGTGCCGCCACAGGCCCTTCGCCCGAAGCTTGGGCAGGACGCCCTCGCCGAACCAGTACGCCTCCTCCAGGTGCGGGTAGCCGGAGAGGACGAACTCCTCGATGCCTAGGGCGTGGTACTCCTCGATCCGCTCGGCCACCTCGGCGTGGCTGCCGACCAGCGCGGTGCCCGCGCCGCCGCGCACCAGGCCGATGCCGGCCCATAGGTTGGGGTGGATCTCCAGTGCGGTGGGGGTCCCCCCTGCTCGAACGGAGTTGAGAGCTTGGGGGAGGCTGCCGCCGGCGTGCAGGGCGAGCATGCGCTGCTGGCCCTCGGACTCGCTGCGGGCGAGCCCCGCCTGCACCGACCGCACCGTCTCCGGGTCGAAGCCGTCCAGCAGCCGGTTCGCTTCCGCCCATGCCTGCTCGGAGGTGTCGCGGGAGATGACGTGCAGCCGGATGCCGAAGCGCAGGGCGCGACCCTGCCTGGCGGCCAGCCCCTTGATCCAGGCAATCTTCTCCGCGACCTGAGCGGGCGGCTCGCCCCAGGTGAGATAGACATCGGCGTACCGCGCCGCGACCTCACCGGCGATGGGCGACGAGCCGCCGAAGTACACCTGGGGGACGGGGTTGGGCAGCCGGGTGAGCCTGGCGCCCTCGACCTGGAGGTGCTCGCCGTTCAGGTCGACGGCCTTGCCCTTCCACAACTCCCGCACGACCTCCAGGAATTCGCCGGTACGGCGATACCGCGCGTCCTTGCCGAGGAAGTCACCGTAGGCGCGCTGCTCATGGCTCTCTCCTCCCGTGACCACGTTGAGCAGTAGTCGGCCGCCGGTCTGCCACTGGAAGGTGGACGCCATCTGCGCAGCCAGTGTCGGTGAGAGGAAGCCGGGTCTGAAGGCGACCAGGAACTTCAGTCGCTCGGTGTTCTGGCTGACCATGGCGGTGGTCAGCCAGGCGTCCTCGCACCAGGCGCCGGTGGGGGTCAGTGCACCGGTGAAGCCGAGGTCCTCCGCGGCGCGGGCGATCTGGGTGAGGTAGCCGATGCTCGGCGGCCGGTCACCTCCGGTTGCGGTGACCGGGGTGCCGTGGCCGCCGCCGACGACATGACGGCTGTCGCCATTGGTGGGCAGGAACCAGTGGAAGGTGAGGCTCACGGAGGCTCACGCCTTTCGCTCGTCGTCGTCGGCGGTCACGGTCAGGGGGCTCATCCGGCGGCTGCCACCAGGGCCGTTCGGCTGCCGAGGGCTTCGGAGAACTGGTCGACGACCTGCGCGAGGGCCTCGGCCGGGCCCGGCGCGACGGCCAGTGTGCCGTCGTCGCCCACCGCGATGTCCTTGTCCAGCGTGAACCAGCCCTGGACGATGTGCGCGGCGCCCATGGAACTGAGCACGGGGCGCAGTGCGTAGTCGATCGCCAGGACGTGCGCCGTGGATCCGCCGGTCGCCAGCGGAAGGACGGTCTTGCCGGCCAGACCGTACTGCGGCAGCAGATCGAGCAACGACTTCAGCAGTCCGGAGTAGGCGGCCTTGTAGACGGGAGTGCCGATCACGACGCCGTCGGCGCGGTCGAACAGTGCGGTCGCCTCGACGATCGCCGGGTGCCGGAAGTCGGCTCCGAGGAGAGCCTCGGCGGGGATGGTGCGGACGTCCAGCGGGATCACCTCATGTCCCTGGGCCGTGAGCCGCCTGTCCAGGTGGCGCAGCAGGCGGGCGGTGCGGGAGGTGGCGGAGGGACTTCCGGAGACGGACAGGACGGTGGCCATGGCGGACCCTTCGGGAGCGTGCGAAGAGGGGAGGGCGGTCAAAGGACTTTGGAGAGGAAGGCGCGGGTGCGCTCGTGCTGCGGGTCGTCCAGGACGGCCGCGGGCGGCCCCTGCTCCACGACGACTCCGCCGTCCATGAAGACCACGCTGTCGGCGACCTCGCGGGCGAAACCGATCTCGTGGGTCACGACGATCATGGTGGTTCCGGCGCGGGCCAGGTCCCTGATGACGTCGAGGACTTCGCCGACCAGTTCCGGGTCGAGCGCCGAGGTGGGCTCGTCGAAGAGCAGCACCTTGGGTTCGAGGGCGAGCGCGCGGGCGATGGCCACGCGCTGCTGCTGACCGCCGGAGAGCTGCCGCGGGTAGGCGTCGGCCTTGTCGGCGAGACCGACCCGCTCCAGGAGTCGGCGGGCTGTCTTCTCGGCCTCCTTGCGCGGGTGGCGCAGCGCGGAGACGGGTGCCTCGACGAGGTTGTCCAGCACGGTCAGATGCGGAAAGAGGTTGAAGTTCTGGAAGACGAACCCGATGTGGGTGCGCTGCTTCAGGACGTCCTTCTCCTTCAGCTCGTGCAGCTTGCCGCCCACCCGGCGGTAGCCGATGAGCTCGCCGTCGATACTGATCCAGCCGCGGCTGACCTTCTCCAGGTGGTTGATGGTGCGCAGCAGCGTGGATTTCCCGGAGCCGGACGGGCCGAGGATCACGGTGACCTGGCCGGTGCGGACTTTCAGGTCGACGCCGCACAGCACTTCCAGCGGGCCGAAGCTCTTGTGGACGCCGTGGACGTCCACCATCACCTCACTCATCGGCTGTCTCCCCTCGTGCGTTCCTGCCCACTGGCTACGTGTGCTCGGGCGGATTGATCCGCGACGCGTCGATCGCGGAGGCGGCGGTGCCCCACTTCTTGAGGATCCCGGCGTACGTGCCGTTCTTGATCAGCTCGTCCACGGCGGCCTGGAACGCCTTGGTGAGCGCAGAGCCCTTCTTGAAGGCGAAGCCGACGTCGAGGCGGTGGTACTCGCCGAGGAAGGTGGTCCCCGACGCGGTCTGTGCGGCCTGGTAGCGCAGGCCGTTGATGGTCGACATGATCACGTCGATGCGGCCCTGCTGGAGCGCGGTGAGGGTCGCCGCGTTCTCCGAGTAGACCTTCACGTCGTACGGCTTCTTGCCCGCCTTGGCGCACACGCCCTTCTGCGCGGTGAGAGTCGCCTCGAACGTGGTGCCGGCCCCGGTGCCGATGGTCAGCCCGCACAGCTGGGTGAGGTCGGTGACCTTGGTCTTGAGCACGGTACTGCCCTTCTTCACCGCGAATCCCTGGCCGTCATTGATGTAGGTGACGAAGTCGACGGTCTTCAGGCGTTGGGTGGTGACGCCGAAGTTGCCGGTGCCGAAGTCGTACTTGCCGCTGCCGAGGGCGGGCAGGATTGTCTCGAACGAGGCGTCCTGGCGCCGCAGTTCGACGCCGAGGACCTTGGCCACGGCGTCGGCGAGGTCGATGTCCTGGCCGGCGGGCGCCTTGTCCGGGCCGTTCGGGTAGTAAGCGCCGGGCGGGAAGCCGATCGAGCTGCCGACCCGCAGCGTGCCCGCCTTGCGTACCTCGGCGGGCAGCAGGGCGGCCACGGAGTCCACCTTGCGCACGGCGGCGACCGGGTCGTCGGTCGGGGCGGGGGACGCCTGGGCACCCACCGCTGTGGTGCCGGGGGTATCGCCGGAGCCACAGGCGGTCAGCGCCAGTACGGGCAGCAGCGTCATGCCGGCGGCGACGCGCAGACGGGTTCTGATGTGAGCTACGGAAGTCATTCGCCCACCGCCGCAAGGGTCTGGGTCCCCCGTGCCGCACGCTCGGCGTCGCGCTTGGCGACCTCCTCGCGGACGATCGGGATCACGTACCGGCCGAAGTCGATGGCATCGTCCAGCAGGTCGTATCCGCGGGCGGAGAGGATGTCGACGCCGAGGTCGTAGTAGTCCAGCAGAGCCTGGGCGACCGTTTCCGGGGTGCCGACCAAGGCGTTGGAGTTGCCCGCGCCACCCGTGGCGGCGGCCGTCGGGGTCCACAGGGCCCGGTCGTAGCGCTCCCCCGCCTCGGCGATGGCGATCAGCCGCTGCGAGCCGGCGTTTTGAGGAATTGCAGCCCCGGTGGCGCCCCTGCGGTGGTGGCGCACAAGACCCGCCTCGCGCCGCTCCCGGATGGCACCGACCGTGCGGTGGGCCTTCTCCCAGGCCAGTTCCTCGGTCGGGGCGATGATCGGGCGGAAGGCGACCTGGATCCGCGGCACGTCGGGGCGGCCCGCGGCCCTCGCGGCGGCCTTCACGTTCTCGATCTGCTCGGCGGTCTTCTCCAGGGGCTCGCCCCACAGGCAGTAGATGTCGGCCTCGGCTCCTCCGGCGGCGTATGCCGCGGGTGACGAACCGCCGAACGACACCTTGGGGCGGGGCTGTTGGACGGGGAAGACGTCGCTGACGAAGTCGTGGAAGCGGTAGTGCTCGCCCTCATGGTCGAAGGGCTCGTGGCTGGTCCAGATCTTCTTGACGATCCGGATGTACTCGCGGGTGCGGGCGTAGCGCTCGTCCTTGGTGAGGGTGTCGCCCTCTCGGCCCTGCTCGTGGTCGTTGCCGCCGGTGATGAAGTGCACGGTCAGGCGGCCCTCGCTGATCTGGTCGAGGGTGGCGAAGGTCTTCGCGGCGAAGGTGGGGTACGAGACGTTCGGGCGGTGGGCGAGCAGGACCTGGAGACGGTCCAGCCGACTCGCGATATACGCGGCGGCCGGCGTCGGATCCGGGGATCCCGAACCATAGGCGAACAGGACCCGGTCCCACCCGTGCTCCTCGTGTGCTCGGGCGAGCCGGAGCGTGTACTCCTTGTCGAAGGCGGCGCCGGAGCGCGGTGTGGTTTCGGAGCCGTCGTTGGTGGCGGCGATGCCGAGGAACTCCACTGGCATGGGAGATGACCTTTCCTCAAGTCCTTGGTGCCGTGTCGTGGTGAACACGCGGGCACGGCGAAGCAGCCCTCGGTGCGGCCAGGTGACGGCGCGCCTCGGGTGCTGGGAACCGGGGGTGAGCAGGTGTGATGACGCCGAGGCGTGGGCCTCGGGCGGGGCAGGGCGGCGGCAGCGCGTGTCCGGTGTCGTAGGACCGTCCCCACGCGGATTCAGCGTGTGTCAGCGCGTGCGTGCGACGGTGCTACGACGGGAGGAACCCGGCCCACGACGGGGTGCCCGCGGGAGGGAAGGGCCGGTCAGACGGCCCGCTGCCGCTTCAGGCGCAACACGCGGCGGACCACACCCGACCGAAGTCGATGTGGTCACGGGTGACCAGGCGCTGCTCGGCATTCATGCGATTAATTGAGCAGTACATCTCGCGTCTCGTCAACTACGGCCCGGATGTCGGACGGGTGTTGAGCGGTTCCTGTGCGTTATTGACACATGCGCGCGGTGGCCCCATACGATCGAGGACGGACCGGCTCCGCCGCGCGCGGCAGCCGCACCGGCCGCGTTGAGGGACGCGGCGAGCGTGATGACGCCGAAACCGGGCCGTCTGCCCCGTACCCGCGCTGTCTCTGCGCGGATTCCGTGAACGTGTGTGCCGCCGGGTGGTCACCGGCGCCCGCGCCTGTCTCCCCTGGAGAGCCTCCTGATGGTTTCGCCGTCCGACATCACCGATTCCTCCCGCCTCTCGGCACCCGTCCCACCGGCAGGACGCCTGAAAGCCCCTCGTCTTACCCCGGGGCAAGGCCCCGCGGACGACCTGCCGCGCATCGTGCCGCGCCGGCACATCGGCCGCCGGCTGGCCGCTGCCGCCGCGCTGCTGGTCCTCGCGATGGTGGTCAACTCTGTCGTGCGCAACCGCGCCTTCCAGTGGGATGTGGTCGGCCGGTACCTCACCACCACCGCCGTGCTCGACGGACTGCTGCTCACCCTCTGGCTGACCGGCGTGGTCATGGTGCTCGGCTTCCTGCTGGGCACCCCCTTGGCCGTGATGCGGTTGTCCGCCAACCCGGTTCTGCGCACGCTGAGTTGGGGCTATGTGTGGATCTTCCGGTCCACCCCGCTGCTGGTGCAGCTGCTGTTCTGGTTCAACATCGGCGCCCTCTACCCGACGCTCGGCCTCGGCATCCCCTTCGGGCCTCAGTTCGTCACCGTCAAGACGGTCAACCTGCTCGGCCCCACCCTCACCGCCGTCATCGGGCTGACCCTGCACGAAGCCGCCTACGCCGCCGAGGTGGTACGCGGCGGCATCCTCTCGGTGGACGCCGGCCAGACGGAGGCCGCCCAGGCTCTCGGCATCGGCAGACGGCGCACCCTGCGCCGGATCGTCGTCCCGCAGGCGATGCGCTCCATCGTGCCGACCGCCGGGAACATGCTGATCGGCACCCTGAAGGGCACCAGCATCGTCAGCGTGCTGGCCGTGCACGACCTGCTGTACTCGGTGCAACTGGTCTACAACCAGACCTACCAGGTCATCCCGCTGCTGATGGTCGCCACCCTCTGGTACATCGCCATCACGACGGTGCTCAGCGCGGGACAGTTCTATGTCGAGCGCCACTACGCGCGCGGCTCCGCCCGCGCCCTGCCATCCACCCCTCTGCAGAGTCTCAGGGTCCGTCTGGCCACACTTCACGCCCGGCTGGACAGGGCGACCGCGCCCGAGGTCCGCGCGGAGGTCGACCGAGACCGCTGAACCCGTCCTGAAGTGCATTGCCGCAATATGTGGCCTGGACGCCGGGCGACCTCGTCCCGGGGGGAGACCTGCCCCGCCCGGCGGCCCGCCCTCAACGGATGCCGAGCGAGGCCGTACCGGATAATGGGAGCATGCGGATCTCAGCCAGGGCGGACTACGCGGTACGTGCCGCGCTGGAGCTCGCCGCGTCACGGGATGACGTGCCGATGAAGGCCGAGGCCATTGCCGATGCCCAGGACATCCCGCACAAGTTCCTCGAAAACATCCTGAACGACATGCGCCGGGGCGGTCTGGTACTCAGCCGGCGCGGCGGCCAGGGCGGCTACCGGCTGGCCAGGCCCGCCGAGTCCATCAGCATCGCCGACGTCATCCGCGCCGTGGACGGACCGCTGGTCTCGGTGCGCGGGGTCCGCCCCCCGGAGCTGTCCTACACCGGCCCCGCCGAGTCGCTGCTCCCCTTGTGGATCGCACTGCGGTCCAACGTGCGCGAGATCCTCGACGGCGTGTCGCTCGCCGACGTCGCATCCGCCCGGCTGCCCGCCGAGGTGTCCGCTTTGGCCGACGCCCCCGGCGCCTGGGTGAACCCCTGACACGCCGGACCATTCGCCCTGCGGGTGCCGCGACCACTCGGACGTCCACGCACCCGTCCCGACCCGTGACCTTCGCTGCCGGAAGGTCGATACTGCCCCCAGCACGTCTCCAGCCATCACATGTCCACCGCATCACAGGAGACATGCGCTGGACCGACTGACCAAAGTCTACGAGGAGAAGCGCAACACTCCACCCCAGCAGGCCGACCTCAAACGCGAGATCGGAGCACAGCGGTTCGGGGAGTACGCCTCTACCTGACTCCCCCGGCAGCGCCAATACGCGCCGGGCAGCGTCCGCACGCGGCGCTGCAGTCGGACCAGCTTCTTCGCATGCGCCTCCGAAATCTTGAGAACTCTCGCCACCCGTTCAGTTGACGTGCCGCACGCGCCCGCTTGCCGAACCAACTCCAGTCGCTCAGCCCTGGTGAGGTAAACATCCCGCGGGGGTGTTCCGCACCGACCCCGGTTTGGCCCCGAAACGTTCGCGTCCTCCCCGCCCACGCCGGGGTGTTCCGCCCTCGAACTACACGACACGGGTGAGCTGGGTGCCCTCCCGCAGACGCGCGGGGGTGTTCTGGAACCTAACGTGACCGCATCGCGGGTTCTTCACTGTCCCTAGCCGGTGACGCGGTGGAAGGTCCATCGCTGGTTGGAGCTGCCGACGTCGCGGTACTGGATCAGTGCGGCGCCGTCGGCCGTGCTGCCCCCTTTGACGTCGAGCACCTTGCCGCTGTTGCGGTTGACCAGGACGAATTCGCCCCCGCTCTGCGGGCGCAGCTGCCACTGCTGGCTCGCCCGGCCGTCGGCGGTCGTCTGCACGACCGGCGCGCCGTCCGCCGTCGAGGACCCTGCCACGTCGAGCACCTTGCCGCTGCCGACGCAGGTGATGGTGTGGTAGCCGTCCGCTGTGGACTGGAAGGCCCAGTGCTGGTTCGCTTTGCCGGTGTCGGGCCACTGCAGCACTGTGACGCCGTCCGCGTTCGAGGCGCCGGAGACGTCGGCGACCTTGCCGCTGCGCGCGCTGACGCACTTGTAGGCCCTGGTGGGTGCGATGGTGTACTGCACCGAGTCGACGTCGACGTGGCCGGTGCCGTTGGGGTTGTAGGTGTAGATGCCGACCCGGTCACCGCGGTAACCGCCCCAGGTGAGCTGGTAGGTGCCGCCGAACGAGGTGAACGTGTTCCCGTCGAGGCTGTAGGAGAACCGGCTGACTCCGCTGACGTCCCAGGAGGTGCGCAGCCACACGGCGTTCTGCGTGATCGCCGGACCGTTGGTCAGGGTGCCGCCGACGTTGTGCGCGATCGTGGTGGTGGTCCCCGAGCGGCGGACGCCCAGCCCGGCGTAGGTGGCCGCGTAGTGGCACAGCCCCGCGTGCTGGCCGTCGGCGAGGCCGGCCAGTTCGAGGCGGATGGTCACCGTCGCGGCGCCCGCCGTGCGCAGCACCCGTTGAGTGAGGGTGTTGCCGACCTTGGTCAGGTTGTCGGTCGCCAGCGGTGCGAACGCCTTCAGCCGCAGGTAGCCGGGGCGTTCGGTCAGCGACCAGTGGTCCGCGCGGGGCTGGTAGTACCACTCCCACTGCGGCTTGATGCGGGTGTCGGTGAACAGGTCGCTGGTCACCACGGCGGGCAGCGCGTCGACCGGCATACCGGGCGTGCCGCCTGCGGGCACCTGGCCCGTCCACACCATGCTGCCGACGCCGTCCGCGCCCACCTGGCCCAGGATCGGCCAGCCGTCCACCCAGGTCACCGGCAGCAGGGACAGCGGCCGTCCCTCCCAGTCGCCGTGGCCGTGGTGGGTCACGAAGTACCAGGTGCCGTTCGGGGCCTGCACGAGCCCGCCCTGGTTGGGCTCGCGGTCCACCGAGGTGTTGACGTGCTCCAGTTGCTTGGTCTCGAAGGGGCCGGTGAGGCTGGAGCCGCGGTTCATCATCAGTACCCGACCCTCGGACTTCACCTCGCTGTACAGGTGGTAGTAGAGGCCGTTGATCTTGTACAGCTTGTTGGCCTCGCTGCCCGGCGACTGGTGGATGACCGTGGACGGGCCGACCAGTGACTTGCCGTCCTCGGACAGCTTGAACAGGTGGATCTTGTAGCCGTCCGAGTAGTGCGTGGTGACCAGGTAGCCCTGTCCGTCGTCGTCCCAGAACGGGCACGGGTCGTCCCAGCCGGAGGTCCGCCACACCGCCGTCAGCGGATCCCACGGCCCGGACGGCGACGGGGCCGACGTCATGAAGAAGCCCTCGTCGGGGGTGTTGAAGTACACCCAGTACCGGCCCGCGTGGAAGCGGATGGCCCCGGCCCACACGCCACGGCCGTAGCGGTTCATCTGGTCCCAGTTCAGCGCTGGTCCGATGCTGGTGAGATCACCCACCGCGCCGCCGAGCGTGCGCCAGTTGACCAGGTCCTTCGAGTGCAGCACGGCCACGCCGGGCGAGTACCCGAACGTGCTGGTGATGCCGTAGTAGTCGGAGCCGACCCGGATGCAGTCCCAGTCGCTGAAGTCGCCCGGGAGGACGGGGTTGGCGTAGGTGCCGTCGCCCTGGTCGCCCCACGTGCCGACGGGAGGCGTGGTTGCCGCCGCAAGGCTTGGTGGCAGCAGACCCGGCAGGAGGAGGGCCCCGGTGCCGACCGCGGCGAGCCGGCCGAGCTGTCTTCTGGTGATGTCCACGGTGTCCGTCCTTGGTTGAGAGCCATCACATCTGAGGGAGGTGCTTTCCGATGCGAGTACGCGGTGGCAGAGGTTCACGGGGACGGTGCCGGCCCGCGTTCCGCAGGCACTGTCCCTCAGGTCCTTCGCCTCAGTGGTCGCCTCGCAGTCGACGGAGGTGACCAGGGCGGCCACGTCCGGCGGCAGGCCGGCCCGGCGGGCCTCGGCGTCGTGGTAGCGCAGCCGGGCCTGCTGCAGGCCGCCGTTGTACAGGATCTGGGGGCCGCCCCAGGTCAGCTGGACAAGGGCCTTGGTGAGGGTTGGCCATGTGTGGGGGCGACCTCCACGTTTCCAGGAAGCGAGCACGGCCTCCCCGCGCTTGTGTAGGACTGCCGTGCTCGCTGCTGGAGGCGCTCAGAGAGGCTGGCTGCTGTCAGTTCCAGGGAGCTGCGGTGAGCCAACTGGTGTCCTGGGCCCACGACTTGGTGGAGTCCCAGGCGTTGGAGCCGCCGTTGCTGGCGATGTAGGCCGTGTAGTTGTAGTGGCGGATGTACTTCGTCGGGTAGTTGACGGACTGGAAGGAGGTGCCGACGCCGCTGTTGCCCGTGGTGGGGCAGAAGGTGGCGTCCTGCGCGAAGGCGCTGGAGCCGCTGTCGAAGTTCAGGTTGAGCTGGTAGTTGTAGTGGCGCAGGAACTGGCCGGGCTTGTTGGCGGACTCGAAGGACAGGCAGGAGGTGTTGGCCAGGCCGGCGCGGACGATCCAGGTGGCGTCGGCCTTGTCGGTGGCCGGGCTGGAGGAGTTGATGCTGGAGATGACGATCTTGGTGTCGGCGTCGTTGTGGCGCAGGTAGTGCGAGGTGCAGCAGGGCGAGGTGGTGGCCTTCAGGGAGATCCGGGAGCCGGGGGTCAGTGAGCCGGTGCTGGTCGAGCCGCCGTCGTAGCCGGCGGCGGTGATGTTGGCCTGTACGGCGTTCTCGGTGGCGTCCGAGGGGTAGCCCGAGGTCATGACGCCTTCGTAGAAGGTGCCCTGGGCCCACTTGCTGTTGTCACCGCCGATGCCGAGGATGATCGCGCCTTCCTTGTGCATCGGGTTGTAGCCGGAGACGGTGGGGCGTATTCCGTTGTAGAAGGTGGACAGGCCGCCCGACTGGGCGTCGCCGCCGCGGAGGGCCCACTGGTTCGCGCCGCCCTTGAGCATGGCGGTCAGGAACCGGTGGTCGACGCTCGGGTCGCCCGCGTTGAATCCGCGGTTGACCCCGGAGAACAGGCCGTTCTCCAGGTCGGCCATGACCCAGGGGCCGTTGTCGCTGCCCCAGCCCCAGCCCTTGTTGTTGCCGAAGTAGAGGGCCTCCATGTGGCCGTTGCCGGTGTCCAGGTTGTTGGTCTCGGCGTTGCCGTAGTCGAAGCAGCAGCCGCCGTTGAAGTGCTTGCCGTTGAAGATCGCGTACATGCCCTCGGGCTGGTCGCCGGTGGCGATGCCGTTGGTGTTGTTGTTGCGGTAGCCGGTGCCGGGGGCGATGTAGACGCCGTACGCCTTGTGTCCGCCGACGGTGACCGGCGCCTCGAAGGCGTTGGCGAGGTTGTCCGGCCCGCCGGCGGCTCCGCCCCCGGGTGCCTGGGTGAGGTTGTTGCCCTTGGGGGACTGGTCGTAGATGACGGTGATGACGCAGCTGGTGTTCGCGCAGAAGGAGTCCTGCTGCGCGGCGTCGGCGACACCGCCGGCGGTCAGCGGGCCGATGTCCTTGGTCGTGTTGTCGGAGGCGCGCCTGACCTGGTACAGCGGGCCGGTGTACGTCCCGTACAGGGCGCGGGTGGTGCTGTGCGCGGCGACGCAGGGGGTGCCGCCCGCGGCGTAGATGTCGCACGGCCCCTGGGTGGCGGCCTGCGAGGTGGTGGCCGTGGCGGTGAGCAGGCCGGCGGCGAGCGCGGCGGTGGCACCGGCCGCCAGCAGCGCGCGTCTGACGCTGCGTATCCACGGTGGCTTGATCATGAAGTACTCCTTCACAAGGTTGCGAGGTGAGGCTCGACGAACCCTCTCGGTGTCCGGGTTTTCGGACGGCATTCGACTCTGCGGACAGAGCGGGCCGCGGTGACGTCTCCTGATGCGGTGCAGCGTCGGCAGTTCTCGGCACCACCGGACCCGGGGCTGGTTGCTCGTCAGCCCCAGGGGGCGGCGGCGAGCCAGCTGGTGTCCTGGGCCCACGACGACGTGATGTCCCAGGTGTTGGTACCGCCGTTGCTTGCGATGTAACCGGTGAAGCGATAGTGGCGGATGTACTTGGCCGGGTAGTTGAAGGACTGCAGGGAGTAACCCGTGCCGCTGTTGCCCGTCTTGGGGCAGAAGGTGGCATCGGCGGCGAACTCGCTGGTGCCGTCGTTGGGCTGCAGGTGGAGCTGGAAGGCGTACTGCCTGAGGTACTTGCCGGATGCGTTGGCCGACTCGAAGGAGACGCAGGTGCTGTTGGCCAGGCCGGCGCGGACGATCCAGGTGGCGTCGCCCTTGTCGGTGGTCGGGCTGCTGGAGGTCACCGGCGCGATCACGACCTTGTCGTCGCTGGGGTCGTGCTGCAGGTAGTCGCCGGTGCAGCAGGAGGTGGTTGCCTGCAACGAGACCTTCGCGCCCGGGGTGACGGGGGTGGTGGTGCTGGTGCTGTATCCGGCTGCGGCGATGTTGGCCTGGACCGCGGCGTCGGTGGCATCGGAGGGGTAGCCCTTGACCATGGCGCCCTCGTAAAAGGTGCCCGCGCTCGCGTTGCGGTTGGTCTGGCAGCAGTCGCCACCGCTGCCGAGGGTGATGGCCCCCTGCTTGTGCATCGGGTTCCATCCGCCGGGCAGTGCGCCGCTGTAGAGCTGGGTCAGGCTCGCAGCCTTGGCGGCCTGGATGGTCTTCAACGCTGTGGCGGGGCTGGTTCCTGAATTGCTGTCACTGCCGTTGACGGGGTCGACGTAGAAGTTCGTCGTGGCCGCGTAGTCGGGTTGGGCGGGCAGTACGGCCGCGAAGACGACAGCCGCCGCTGTGAGTTCCTTGACCGTCCCTGCGCCGATGCGTAAGGGTCTCATCCGTGGCGTCCCTCCTCCAACCACCCCTGGCTTCCTATGAGTTGCATTTATCGATGCAGGGTGCCGACCCAGTCAAGGTGATAGGCATATCTATTTTTCCCTGGCGCAACAGAGACGACATGTGGAGCGCATCGGGGGCGGCGTTGCGCGTACCACCCCTGCGAAGAATCACACCAGGTGAAAGCGCTGTTGGTCATGGCGATCGACCGACTGCGCCCAGCCCAGCCAATGATCGCCCTCCCAAAATGAGTCGTACTCATTTAGTGGGCCCTGTCACCGTCGACCTCTCACGTCATGGGACGGTGAACGCCCTTGCGGGGGCTGCAGCTCGGGTTGGCCGCGTGGGGCGAGGCTTCGCGCCCTGAACCTCTACTGAAACATGGCATGTTTCAGCAGATTGAATAGCCGTTAAAGCTAACAAAACGGCCTCTTCTGCTCGTCGCCTGTCTACTTTCATCCACTTACCTGTTGACACGGAGCAGTTACGTCATCGAACTTCATGCGTAACATCCGGCACTCGGAGCCCAGAGGCAGAGTCGCGGCCTGAAGCCCTTGGGGTCGCAGGCCCCGATGTATCAGGGCCGCCCAACACCCGGGAGTACACCCATGTCATCAGGAAGGCTGTCCCGTCGTACCCTGCTGGGCTCCGCGGGCGCCGCTGTGGCCGCGAGCGCGTTGTCCGTGGTTCCCGGCTTCTCCCGCCTGCTCCCTCAGGCGGCCGCTGCGGACCTGCAGACCAATCTCAGCAACCTGGTGAACATGCGGTTCGGCATGTTCAACCACTTCAACATGGGGACGTTCACCAACCAGGAGTGGGCCGCCCCGAACCAGAACCCGGCTCTGTTTGCGCCCACGGCAGTCGACTGCGCCCAGTGGGCGGCGGCCGCGGCGGCGGCGAAGATGAGCTACGGCGTCCTGACCACCAAGCACCACGACGGGTTCTGCCTGTGGCCCAGCGCCTACAACACCTACAACGTCGCCAACAGCTCCTACAAGCACGACATCGTCGCGCAGTACGTGACCGCCTTCCGGGCCCAGGGCCTGAAGGTCGGCCTGTACTTCTCCATCTGGGACCGCACCTACAACGTGCAGGCCTACGACACCCGCCACAAAGTCGCCTCCGACCAGGCCATCCAGCCCGGTGACATCACCTACATCCTCAACCAGATCACCGAACTGCTCACCAACTACGGCACCATCGACATGTTCGTCACCGACGGCTACGCCTGGCAGATGGGCCAGCAGGCCGTCCCCTACCAGCGCATCAGGGAACGGGTGAAGTCCCTGCAGCCCGACATCGTGATGATCGACCACGGCGGGCTGTCGGTGCCCTTCCTCGGCGACGCGATCTACTTCGAGGAGCCCCTCGGCATCACCTCACCGGCAGGCAACACCTACGCCTCGCTGCAGGGCCAGACGATCAGCAACGGGTGGTTCTGGCATCCGACGACGCCCACGTCCGATCCGATGAGCAAGGCGGCGATCCTGTCGCACCTGGCGGATCTGGAGCCCAAGTACACCTCGTTCATCCTCAACTGCCCGCCCAACCGCAACGGTGTGCTGGACACCAACATCGTCAACCGGCTCTCCGAGGTCGGCGCCGCCTGGAGCGGCCCCAACACCTCCCGGCCGCCCCTGCCCACCCAGATGCTCCGCGCCGAACACCCGGTCACCCCCGTGGCCGCCTACGCCACCGATTACCACACCGGCGAAGGCCCCATGAACGCCATCGACGGCCTCAGCGACAAGAACTTCGAGACCTGCTGGTCCACCTGGAGCCTCACGCTGCCCCAGAGCATCACCATCGACCTCGGCGGCGTGTGGAGCAACATCTCCACCCTGGAGTACCTGCCCAAGCAGTGGAACCGCAACAACACCACCGACGGTGACATCACCGCCTGCACCATCTCGACCAGCACCGACGGCACCACCTTCACCCAGGTCGCCACCGCCCGCTGGGCCGGTGACCGCACCACCAAAGTCGTCGAATGGCCCGCCCGCAACGCCGCCTTCGTCCGCATCCAGGTCACCGCCGGCACCGGCGGCTACGCCAACATCGGCAACCTGCGCATCGGCGGCCGCACCGCGACACCCGCCCTGGTCTCCGCCCTCTTCCCCGGCGACGGCACCGTGTACCGCCTCGTCGCCCGCCACAGCGGCAAGGTCGCCGACGTCTCTGGCGCCAAGACCGCGAACAACACCGCCATTCTGCAGTGGCCCTGGCAGAACCACGCCAACCAGAAGTGGACCATCATCCCGGCCGACAGCGGCTACTACAAGATCCGTAACGCCAACAGCGGCACGCTCATGGAAATCGGCGGACTCTCCCGCGTGAACGGCGGAACCGCCGACATCTGGAGCGACGCCGGCGCGCCCCAGCAGCAGTGGGCCATCACCCCCACTGGCGACGGCTACTACCTCCTCACCAACCGGCTCAGCGGCCTCTCCCTCAACGTCGACAGCGGCTCCACCGCCGACGGAGCCGCCATCAACCAGTGGACCTACACCGCCATCCCCCAGCAGCAGTGGCAGATCACCCCCTCCTGACAGAGGATCGCAAGAAACGTGCATCCGGCGCGCACAGGCGCCGGATGCACGCACTTCTCGGGCGACCGCTGCGCGAGCGGCACTAGAGGCTCACGCAGGTGCGGGCCGACGGCGGGCTACGTCGGGCAGCTGGTCGACTTCACCCACCGCGTCCTTGGGATGGCGTTGACGGTGGTCAAACGCACCGACGACGTCTGGGGGTTCATCGTGCTGCCCAAGAGGCGGCTGGTGGAGCGCAGCCTGGTGGCACTCATGGAGCAGCTCGGCGTCGCCCTGGCCGCCCCGGGCAGGGCGACTGCGGCGACGGCCAGGCCTGCCTGGATGTGACCGGAGCCTCCACCGCCAGCGGTGCCCTGCTGAAACCCATCTGCCCCGCTGTCAGCATTCTCTGCATCTCGGGGGAAGCTCAGGCCGACGTTTGGATTCCTCGGCACAGCAGGCACCCTGCTCTGTCTCGACTGCCGGAGTGTGGGCCGTGCCACTGGAGCGCCGGGCCGGTGACTACGGCGATGGGCGGTCCCGGTGCGAGAGGGCAGTCCCCGCAGGGTGACATGCTGTCTTGGGACTGCCCTCTTCCGATCGGACATCTGCCTGCGCGGCAGGGGTGGCGGGTTACGGGAGCGCGGTCCACTTCTGGTTGTTCTGGCCGCTGCAGGTCCACAGGATGGCTGAGGTCCCGTTCGCGGTTCCTGCCTGCTGGGCGTCCAGGCACAGCCCGGCGTGGACGTTGCGGATCGACCCGTCGGCTTGCGTGGTCCACTTCTGGTTGTCCTGGCCGTTGCAGGGCCAGATGATGACCGGCGTGCCGTTGGTGGTGCCCTGGTTGGAGGCGTCCAGGCACTTGTCGCCGTAGACGCGGATCTCGCCTCCGGCCCACGTGGTCCACAGCTGGTTGGCGGCGGTGTGGCAGTCCCAGATCAGCGTCGTGGTCCCGGCCGTGGTGGAGGCGTGATCCACGTCCAGGCAGCGGCCGGACCCGGTACCGCGCAGGCGTGCGGTGGTGGAAGCCAGCGGGCTGCCGCCGGTCATCTTGAACACGGCGACACCGTGCGCCGGGACGCTCGCCGAGATCTGGCCGGAGGTGCTCGACGTGCCGCCGGTCCACAGGTCGGTGAGGGTGAACGGCCCTCCGGTGAGGCCGACCTGTGCGGCTGTGGCGGTGACGGTCGCGGTGCCGCTTCCGCGGTTGAACAGGCCCACGGCGACCGAGCCGTCGGACAGGGGCTTGGCGAACACCTCGGTGTCACCGTCGTCGCGCACCCGGCGCCCGCCCGCGCCGAGCGAGTCCTGGTTGACCGCCAACAGGCGAGGGTTGCGCAGGATCGCGCTCACGTCGCTGGACATGGTCCGGATGTCGTTGCCTGCGATGAGGGGGGCCGAGAGCAGCGACCACAGGGCGAAGTGGGAGCGGGACTCGTTCAGCGACAGACCGGGACGGCCGACTACGAGCATGTCGGGGTCGTTCCAGTGACCCGGACCCGACTGAGCGGCCAGCGGCGCGTCGATGTCGAGGACGTTGCCCACGCCCATCGGGTAGCTGTTGGTGTTGCCGTTCTGCCAGATGTCGAGCAGGTCCTCGGTCGTCCGCCACAGGTCGGCGACCTCGCCCCAGTTGTAGGTGGCGCCGGTGATGGCGTGGAAGCTGTTGGGGTTGATGCTGTAGACGATCGGCCGCCCGGTGGCGCGCAGGGCGTCGCGCATGAGGGTGAACTGCGCGACCTGCTGATCGAGGGTGCCGCTGGAGGAACACCAGTCGTACTTGAGGTAGTCCACGCCCCATGAGGCGAACGTGACGGCGTCCTGGGCCTCGTGGCCCTTGCTGCCGGTGGAGCCGGGGTAGGTGCCCACGCCCTGCGCGCACGTACGCTCGTTGGGCGCCTCGTAGATGCCGAACTTCAGCCCCTTGCTGTGGATGTAGTCCCCGAGCGCCTTCATCCCACTGGGGAACTTGGCCGAGTTGGCCCGCAGGTTGCCCGCGCTGTCACGCTGCGGATCGAACCAGCAGTCGTCGACGACGACGTACTGGTAGCCCGCGTCCTTCATGCCCGAGGACACCATCGCGTCGGCGGCCTGGCGGACCTGCGTCTCGTCGACACCGCATCCGAAGCTGTTCCAGCTGTTCCAGCCCAGCGGCGGGGTGAGCGCGGGGCTGCCCGGTGCGGCCTCGGCGGTCGTGCCGGCGGAGGCGGTGACGCAGGCGGAGAGCGTCAGCGCGGTGGCTGTGAGGAGACGCAGCAGTCGTCTGTGCATGGGAACCATGCGGGATTCCTTCCTGGGAGACAGAGCGGAAGCCGCTTGTGACCGTGCCTGTCAGGCACGGTCACAAGCTTCTGGTCAGGTGCGCGCGGGTCAGCGCTGCAGGGTGAGCAGGCCCGGCCGGTACGGCAGCCTCTCGTAGGGGGTGGTGCTCGGTGTGTTGGGGTCCAGGCCCTGGTAGAGGAACTGCAGGTTGCAGGGGTCGATGGTCATGGTCTGGTCGGGGTTGTTGCGGACCAGGTCACCGTGGCTGATGCTGTTGGTCCAGGTGGCGCCGCTGTTGGCCTTGCCCGCGAAGGGGTTGCTCTCGCTGGCGGCCTGTGCGGTCCACGGACCGTTCAGGCTGGAGGCCGTGAACGAACGGAAGAAGCGGTCCTCATTCGCACCGCGAGCCTCGACGATCATGAGGTACTGGTTCTGCCCCTGGACCTTGTAGACCTGCGGCGCCTCGAACAGGTTCTTCACCGTGTCGGTCATGACCGTGGTGTACGAGGAGCCGAAGCTGCCCGGGAAGTTCCCGATCGAGATGGTCGACTTGAAGATGCTGCCGTTGTCATTGGCGAAGAACAGGTACATGTTCTGGTCGTCGGCGATCAGGGTCGGGTCGATCGGGCCGCCGCTGGGGAGGCTGCCGGTGAACAGCGCCTGCGGCGCGGACCAGCCGTTGGGGTTGGTGGGGTCGCTGGACGTGCGGTAGGTGAAGGGCCAGGCGGTACCCCACCCCAGAGAGGCCATCACCCAGATGTTCTTGGGCGCGAAGTAGAACACCTGGGGCGCCACCGCGGACGAGTTCATCGCGGTCTGGGTGGCCGTGGACATGTCCGACCAGTTCGTGAACGGGCTGAAGCCCATCGAGTGCCAGTTGCCGTCGGAGTACGTCGCGTAGACCAGGTGCTTGCCGTTGTACGTCGTGGTGGTGAAGTCCTTCAGCGAGAGCCACCCGTTGGCCGGCTGCGCCAGCGGACCGGTCGAGGTCCACCGGTACGTCGACGGAAGAGCACACGAGTTGGTCGTCCCCGACAGGCCGGTCCACTTCTGGTTGTTGGCGCCGGTGCAGTTCCAGAGCTGCACCGCCGTGCCGTTGGCCGTTCCGGCGCCCGACACGTCCAGGCACAGCCCGGACTCCACGCCGACGACCGTGCCGTCGGCGTTCACCCGCCACTGCTGGTTCGCACCGCCGTTGCAGGACCAGATCTCCACCTTGGTCCCGGCCGTGGTGGCGTGGCCCGGAACATCGAGGCATTTGTTGCCGTACACGGTCAGCTGGTTGGTGTCCGTCAGCGTCCATTGCTGGTTGGTCCCGCCCGTGCAGTCCCAGATCTGCAGCAAGGTGCCGTCGGTCTGGCTGGCGCCCGGCACATCGAGACACCGGCCGGAACCGACACCGCGCAGGGCGCCGCTGGTGGCCGCCTGAGCCGGACTGGCGACGAGCAGCGCCGCCAAAGAGACCAGGGCCGCAACCGCGGCGGCGAGCACCGCAGACGGACGTCTGCGGCTGAAACCTTTTCTGTGCATTGGGGCCTCGCAATCCTTGGGTAAGCAGTTCCGGTTGCCCCCGTCGGAGGCTGCCCGGACTGTCGATACGGTGTGGCCCGACCCCGACATGTTCGTCATGTCGAACGAGATTCGAAGTGTCGAGCAAAGCGGAATGACGGAGAAGGATTAGAAGCTCTGCTTCCGCAACAGCCCCTAGTTCCCCAAGATGCGCCACCGGTTGTCGGCGGTGCCGTCGTCCGCGTCCTGGACCGCGAACGCACCGACAGCGGTGGAGCTGTTCGCGATGGCGAGCAACTTGCCGCTGTTCTCGTTGCGGATCTTGTAGGTCCCGTCTCCCTGGTCGAGCAGCGTCCATCGATGGTCGGCGGTACCGTTGTCGGACCACTGGAGGACAGTCGCGCCGTCGGCCTTGGACATGTTCAGGACGCCGAGCACCTTGCCGCTGTTGACGTTGCGGAAGCGCACCGCGCTTCCGTCGGTGATCATGTACCAGTCGTGGTCGGCGGTGCCGTTGTCCGACCACTGGAGAGCGCGGCCACCGTCGGCCGTGGACATGTTCTGGATGCCCAGCAGGAGACCGCTGGCCGCGTTGGCGAGACGGAAGGTGCCGCCGGCGTTCCAGTAGACGGTGTAGTTGAAGCCGTGCGCGTCGTAGAACGGGCCCAGGTTGACGGTGGATCCGTTGGCGGTGGCGGTGAAGGCGAGTGAACTGCTGCCGGTCCGTGTGATGGACGAGGTGTTCAGCGTCGGCAGGGAGCTGAGCGTGGAGTCACCGTAGTTGCCCGACAGGACCACCGGGCCGTAGGTGATCGCGGCGACGTTCGCGTTGTCGTTGGCCGCTCGCATGACGATCCGCATGGGCAGGCGGACGGTGACCGTGTCGCCGGAGGTCCACGAGCGGCTCAGGGTGGCGTAACTGCCGGGCGTGGTGGCGATGTTCTGCGCGACGCCGTTGACGCTGATGGTGGCCCCGGTGGTCCATCTCGGGATACGGATGCGCATCGCCCAGGTTCCGCCGACGCTGCCGGTGACCTGCAAGGTCGTCGTGTCGCTGACCGGGTACGACGTGGTCTGGGTGACCGTGATGCCGCGCTCCGACCAGGTGAGCACCGAGGGCACGAACATGTTCACGATCAGCGTGTTGTCACTGTGGAAGTAGATGGAGTCCATGAGCCTGGTGTGCATCTCCAGGCCCGTGCCCTGGCAGCACCAGAAGGTGCCGTAGTCGGTGCTCCAGGTGCCGCCGCCCCACGCTGGGCCCACACCGCGCCGGCCTCCCGGGTTGAGCGGGGTGAAGTAGGTGACGTGGCCGTGGTCGTCGGCCGGGTTCTGCTGGCCGATCATCTGGTTCAGCCACGCCCGCTCGTAGTAGTCGAACAGTGCGACCCGGTCCGGGTCCACCGTGAACAGTTCCCGGGTGAGGGTGAGCATGTTGATGGTGTTGCAGCTTTCGCACGTGTCCTTGTTCAGATAGCCGGAGATGGCGTTCGGCGCGCGGAAGTGCTCCGCCTGACTGTTCCCTCCGATGGCATAGGTGTGCGCATTGACGCAGAAGTTCCAGGCATTGGAGGCGATGTCCCGGTAGCGGGTCGTGCCGGTGGCCTTGTACTCCCGGGCGGCCCCGATCCACTTGGGTACCTGGGTGTTGGCGTGCAGTCCGCTGAGCTGGTCCTGGTTGGACGCCAGGGGGTCGAACACCGCGGCGTGGTCGAAGCGCTGAGCGACGGTGAGCCACCGCGCGTCGCCTGTCTGCTGGTAGAGATCGGTCAGCACGGTGTTCATGCCACCGAACTCCGTTCCCAGCATGGCCTGCATCTGCTGGCTGCTCAGCCGGCCGGTGCGCCAGTCGACCCATCCCGCCAGGGCGAGCAGCACGTCCCGGGCTTGTGTGCTGCCGATGTGGCGCCACACGTCCAGCAGGCCGGCGAGGGTCTTGTGGATGGTGTAGTAGGGCACGTTGCCGTTGGTCAGGGTCCTCTGCTCGAGAGCGGTGAAGTCGGACTCGGGGTAGCCGGAGAGGTACCCGGCGTTGAAACCGGCTGCGCTGTTGTTGGCCTGGCATTTGGCCAACTCCGCGACCATGGTGGTTGCCTTGTCCCGGCAGGTGGTGTCCCCGGTCACCGCGTACAACTGTGCCCAGGCCGTGAGGAAGTGCCCTTGCACGTGGGTGCGGAAGGGAAACGTCGGCGCGTCCCAGCCGCCGTTGGCAGCCGCACCGTTGGTGGACAGCCGGTGGTTGGCGCGGAAGTTGTACAGCAGCCGGTCGACATCGACGAACCGCAGGTAGTTCTGCGTACGGTTCTGATTGTCCAGCCACCGGCTCGCGGTGAGCCGGACCTGGCCGAGTTCGAAGGGGTGCGCGGAGACTCCGACGTCGGCCCTTGTGGGAGGGATGGCCGCCTGGGCGGGGGATGCGCCGATGAAGGATCCGGTGGCAGAGGCGGCGGCGGTAGCCCCGGCTACTTGCAGGAGGCGCCGTCTACTGACAGAGGAAGACATCTCGAACCTTTCGGTGACGGGAGAGCGATTGCAGGAGTCTCGGAGCCATCGGCCCTCTCCACAGATACATAGGATGAATTAACGGATGTGAACGTTGCCTTTGTCCAGCCTTGCGACACAAAATTCCTTGCCCCATCGCAGGTGAACGTTCGACCGGCACGCCGGCAGTCAAGTCAGACATTGGATGTGCCGAGAAAGAGCGTGAGGAGTGCGAGTGCGGGACTGGTGACTCAGGCCCAGCTGTACGCACGGCCGACACCGGCCGGGCCCCTCCGATCGCTGGGGCCAGGTCTGAAAGATCCTGGCTGGGAACTCCAACAGGCCATGCACACACGCGACATCGCACGACATTCCACCTCTCCACCGCGGGGCGTCCCCTCGGCAGCCTCACCGCGCAGCTCTGCTGCTGGGCTCACGGCCGGCTCATCCCCACGGCACGGAACACCCACGACGTGACCCTGCCCGATGTGAAGACACCACCAACGGGTCCTTCCTCGTGGCCTTGGATGATCGGAGTCCGCCACTTCTGGTCGGCAGCGGCCGGAGCGGCTCCCCCGGCCCCCGCCCCTCCCGCTCAGACCGCAGTGAAGGTCCACTGCACGTTGGAGCTGCTGTTCCCGGACCACTGCCTGGTCACGGAGCCCGAGGGCACGTTGCCGCCGCCGTCGAGGACGAGGCCGGTGGCGCGGTTGACGATCCAGTACCTGCCACCACCCTGGTACCTGAGCTGCCACTGCTGGCTGGTGCCACCGTTCCAGACGGCCGCCAGGGCGGCGGAGCCGTTCGTGGTGGCGCCCCCGCCGTCGGCGACCATGCCGCCTGCGCGGTTGACCAGCTTGTAGTAGCCGTTGCCGAGCTCGACGGCCTGCCACTGCAGGTTGGTGCTGCCGTTCCAGGTCCACTGCTTGAGGTTGGAGCCGCTGGGGACGTTCCCTCCGCTGTCCAGCACCAGCCCGTCTGTGACGTTGGTGATCCTGAACCACGACGAGGGGTTGAGCTGCACCTTCATCGACACGGCGGCGTCGTTGTTGCCGGTGCCTCGTAGGTCGGCGTTGTCGGCGGTGAAGGTCCAGGCGGTGCCGGTGAAGTTGTCGCCGGAGTAGCCGATGGCCTGGTAGCCGGGGGCCAGCTTCAGCGAGGAAAGGCTGCGGCTGGGCAGGCCTGCGAGCGTCAACTGGTCGGCGGTGTAGGAGCCGATGGAGAGCACGGCGTGGCCACCGGAGTAGTTGACGTCCTGATAGGCCACGGCCCCGGACAGCGGCTTCAGGGTCGGTATCTGGCCGGAGAAGGTCAGCTTCACGACATAGGCGAGGGCGGAGAACGGCGCCGACGACGACGGCAGGGTCACGTGCAGCCCGGTCGAGTCCTGCGTTGGCGTGGGCAGGTTCGTGTACGTGCCGGCGGTGGAGTTCAGCAGCTGCGCCGAGGTCAGGGAGCTGACGTTGATCCGGGCCGAGTTGAGCGTCGATATCGTCAGAGTGCTTCCCGGCCAGCCGAGGACCGTGGCGTACAGGACGGTGTTGTTCTTGTTCCGGGTGAAGCGGATGTCCTGCGCGGTGCCGACTTGCGGGGCGGTGAAGGCTCCGCCGCCCATGTGCGTGGGACCTTCGCCGTACGCGGTCCAGGCCCGGGTCGAGTAGACCGACTCGCCGAAGCGGCCCAGGTAGTCGCCGATGCCGAGGAGGATGTCCTTCTGGGCCTGGGGAATCGTGCCGTCCGCCATCGGGGCGATGTTGAGCAGCATGTTGCCGTTCTTGCTGACCCTGTCGATCAGTGAGTGCAGCATCTGCTTGGTGCTGTAGTAGCCGATGCCGTTCGTGTAGCACCAGCTGGAGCTTGAGATGCTGTCGTCGGTGAGCCAGTAGGGGGCGGTGATGTCGGCGGGGCCGCCGCGCTCGTAGTCGAAGACCTCGCCGTGGCCGTTGAAGCCGTCCTTGTAGGTGGCGACGACTTCGCGGCCCCAGGTGTTCGCCTGGTTGTAGTAGTACGACAGGAAGTTCAGCTGCTGCGTCTGGTTGATCTTGTTTAGGTCGAAGTCCTGCCAGATGATGTCCGGCTGGGCGAGGTCAATGACCTCCTTGAGCTTGTCGTACCACAGCTGGTTCTCGGCCGTGGCGCCCAACTGCCCGTACAGCTTCTGGAGGCTCGGGTCGGACTGCGCGGGCACGTGGTCGTAGAAGCCGTTGAAGTTGAACGCGTGGTGCATGGCCACCAGGAGCTTCAGCCCCTTGGCGCGGATGGAGTCGGTGAACAGCTGGAGAAGGTTGAGCCGGGGGCCTTTGGCGACCGAGTTCCACTCGTTGACCGAGCTGTTCCACATGGAGAATCCGTCGTGGTGCTCGGCGACCGGTCCGGCGAACCGGGCGCCGGCGTCGGCGAAGAGCTGCGCCCACTCGTCCGGGTCGAAGTTCCCGCCCGCCGACTTCAGCTTCGGGGCGAACTTGTTGAAGGAGCCGTTCAGGTCGTTCGCGCCGTTGATGAAGTTGTGGTAAGGCCACACCGACGGGTCGCCGTACGTGGCGATGTGGTGGCTGTTGGCCTTGCTCCCACTGATGTACATGTTGCGCGGGTACCACTCGCTGTCATAGGCGGGCACGCTGAACACGCCCCAGTGGTAGTAGATGCCGAATTTGGCGTCCTTGAACCACTCGGGAGCCGGGTTGTGCTGGTCGACCGAGGCCCACGTCGCGGTGTACGTGGTCGCGGCCCGGGCGGTGCCGGCTGCGAGCACGTTGCCTGCGACTGCTGCCGCCGCGACACCCGTGGCACTCGCCAAAAACTGGCGTCTGTTGATCATGGTGGTACCTCCGTCAGAGCTGTGATGGGAGACCAGGGCCCGGTGACCAGGGGGCGCACTTCCGGTGGCGGTGAGTGCGACGTACGCGACGCACCCCGGACCGGACGCGGTCGGCGGGCGGCTGACGCGGCGCCACGGCTTGCGGGCGACGATGTCTGCAGCGGGAGCCGGGTGGATGGAGCGCGTCACCCGCTGCGAACGGCGACAGAGTCTGCGGACTCCAGGGGGCCTGCGGTGGAGCAGTTTCCCGACGGCATGTCCTCACTCCGTTCCCGTACGGCAGCACCGCCGCGTGCCCCTTTCGGCTCCCGGATCCTCTCGGAGACCCTTTAGCTGCGTGTGCCTGATGTCACGCATGAAACTGCGGCACTCGCCATGCCCGTGTCAACGGGCGTGCAGGGATGAAAAGCACCTTCCAGCCGAGCTTTTCCCCCTTTGTGTCTACAAATCTGCCGGTTGCTCAACGCATAAACATGGCATGTCTACGCGCCAGGCGCCGCCCCGGACCGGCTACCGTGCCGGGCGGCACCGGTCCTCCGATCGGGCCAGGCGTGGTAGCACCCAGCCGGGTGCCGCAGGATCATGCGGATCGAGCGAGGAGGCGTCAGCCGCAGGGCCGCACTGCGCAGGGTGACGGCCACCGGGTGGGAAAGCTGCTGGCCCAGCCTCCCGGGCGGCCCGGGCGACTGCCGGGCATGCGGACGGTGCTCGGCGTCGTAACGGGCGAGCTCGGCTTCGACGGTGTGCTCGGCGGCGAGGGCCGCGGCCAGGGTGACCGCGACCTCCAAAGCCTGGCAGGCGCCCTGTCCGAGGTTGCGCGTCATCACGTGTGCCGCGTCGCCCAGCAGTGCGACCCGGCCGACCGTGTACGAAGGCAGCGGGATGGGGAGTTCGTTGACGTCGTGGTGGAGAACGGCGCCGGGCCGGGTCGCATCAAGCAACGCGGGGATCGGGTCGCGCCACGCGCGGAACCGCCGGCGAAGACGACAACCTGCCGGCCACCGTTCTCGTAGGTGGACCACACCCGGACGGTGAGGGTTCGCTCGCCCGTGTGGCCCCTGTTTGTGCCGAGACAGCTCAGGCCGCAGGACTGACCCTCGCCCAACTGCAGCCCCGGGCGAGTTCACCCTCGCCTCCGATCCTGCACCCGTCGTCCACACCGTGGAGAACCCCAGCATCCTGGCTCTGTCCTTCCATCGCTTCGGCCCGGGCTGTCCGCCGCTCGTGTGCACATCCGGCCGGCCCAACAGCGGGCCGACCACCTCCCCTTCTCGCAGACCACGGCGCCGTGGCGCCGCCCTCCGCGGTCGCCCGCGCACCACACGACCTAAGGGGTCCTTGCACTATGAGCGTCCGATGTGGTCCCGTGGTCTGGGGCCGTGCATCGCAAGGCGCGGAGAGCCCTCGATGGGGGTGCCCCCGCTCCGGCGAAATCAGCAGCCGTGCGAGCAGGTCAGCAAGTACTGCCGTCGAGACGCTCTCGGCCTTGACCTTCGCGCGGTTGATGGACAGTCGCCCGTTCTTCGCCGAGACGGACCCGTACTGCTGTCGTAAACGGGCCACGACGTCGCCCGCCGCGGTGGACGAGGACATCGAGCTGGGTGCCGTAGGGCGTAAAGGGGGCGGGCACTCCCCTGCGACCAGCCCCGATCCGGCGAAATCCCAGGTTACGGCCGCTCATCCATGGCTCAGGACGACTGCCTGGCCGCCCGCGGGGGCCATCGCGACGCGCAGGGTGGTCGACGAGGTCACGGTCCGTGTGCTCACTGCGACGGGGGTCTGGTAAGGGCTGCTGCCCGGCGTTCCGTCGGCGTAGATCGTGGCGGTGTAGGTGCCGCTGCCGAGGAAGGACAGCGGGATCGAAAGGGTCCGGGCGGTCTCGTTGGTCATCGCCCCCAGGTACCAGGTGGTGCCGCTGCGCCGGGCGACGGCGATGTACTCGCCGATCGAACCGGCAAGGGTCCGGCTCTGGTCCCAGACGGTGGGGATGGCGTCGAACCAGGGCAGACCGGGCCAGTTGGAAGGGGTGGAGTACTGCGAGGGGGTGCTGTACCAGTACAGGAAGTTCAGGGGCTGGTAGTACACGGCGGCCATCGCCATCTGGTGGGCGTTGGTCGTCCGGTCGCGGGACTGGCCGTAGCAGATGGTGTAGTCCATCGGCCCGCCGATGTTGCGGGCGAAGGGCAGGGTGACGTTGTGGGTGGCGGTCGGGAAGTGCTCGTTGCCCCGCACGCCCTCCATGCTGATCCAGTTGGGGTAGGTCCGCTCGTAGCCGAACGGCCGCACGTCGTCGTGCATGTCGATCAGTAGCTTGTGCGTCGCCGCCGTCCTGGCCCAGGCGATGATCTGGTTCGTCATCGCCTGGGTGCCGTCGTTGATGAAGCCCAGCTTGACGCCCGCCACACCCCAGCTCCGGTACAGGGCGAACAGGCTGTCCGGGCTGCTTATGGCCATGGGGTTGACGTAGAGGATGACGCCGATACCCTTGCCGGCGGCGTAGGAGATGACCTTGGGCATGTCGATGGCGGGGATCGGCTGCGTGGCGTCGGTCGAGGTGTGCTCGGGGCCGTACCACCCCGAGTCGTACTCGATGTACTGCAGGCCGCGGGCGACGGCGAAGTCGACGCCCGCCAGCCCGTCCCTGGTGGTCAGATTGCACCGGAAGACTTTGCCCGGCTTGATCCACGACGTGTCGGCGAGGGCTGCGGGCGGGGCCAGGTTGAGTACCAGCTCCGCGTTGTCGACCAGTTCGGCGTGGGTGGAGCCGATCACCACGGCGCGCCAGGACGTGGCGAACGGTGTGGTGACGGTGGAGGTCGTCTGGACCGGTCCGGAGCCGCGGGCCGTGTGACGCATCAGGTACGCCGCGAGGGTGTTGGGCTGTCCGGAGACCGAACTGAGCATCGTCCGAGGGTAGTTGGCGCGGGCCGACTCGCAGACACAGGCGATGAGCCCGCTGCTGTAGGTCGCGGTGAGGGGGAGGTCGGTCAGGGGACCGGTGTCCGTGGAGGAGGTTCCGGTGGACGGGATGGAGCCGGGCGCGACCGGGTTGTAGTCGTCCTCGTCCCGCGCGCTGTAGACGAGTGTGCCGTCCGGGAAGACGAACGTCGTCAGTTCGCCGGCGATGGTGGCGGTGCCCGAGTCCAGCAGGACGTAACGGAACGCTATGCCGGTCGCATAGGCCCGGATCTGGACACCGAAGTTGATGGAGGTGCGGTTGTCCCGGAGGTTCCAGCGCATCTCCTGGTAGGCGTCGGAGACGGTCGCGTTGCGCCCGTACAACGGGTTCCAGGTGGTGTCGACGTGCCAGTGCTGATAGTTCGTCAGAACGGCGTCGGTGCCGAAGGTGGTTCCGTCGCTCAGCCGCAGCCCCATGGCCGAACTGGCCACGACTGTCGCGCCGTTACGCCGGGCCGACCACTGGAGCGAGCCGCCCGTCAGCGACATGGTGATGCTGGTGGCGCCGTCGAGCGACGTCGCGGTGACCGAGGCGTCTGCGGCCTCGGCCGGATACGTGCTGCCGATACCCAGCGCGGCCGTTGCGGCGGTGACAGCCGCGCCCTTGAGCACCCCGCGGCGGGAAGGTTCCTGACGCCCTGGCATGTTCACAGTCGGTCCACCTCGCTTGGATATGATTTCCAACAAACTCAACCAGCAAGTAACAGATTCTGACCGTCGCGAAGTTTTTACGCCTCCCCCGACCCAAAGGTCAACCCCTCGCACCCGCCCCCACATGTCCGAAATCCCGGACAGTCCGGGCGACTTGCGACCCCTGCGAGTCCCGCTAAGCACTCCCGGAGCCGGTCACGAATTAAACAAACTCGAACGCGATCCTTGACGCCACGAACGTGCCACGACTCTCATTGGTCCCCGCGACATCAACGGATCGTCAAACCTCGACCGAGAGGGACGCACATGTTCAAGGGAGTTTCCCGGCCGCCCGCCGGCCGATGGTGGCGCGGAGCCGCAGCGTTCCTGACCCTCCTGGGAGGCCTTGCGGCGCTGCTGCTTCCGGCGACCGAGGCGCACGCGGCCACGGTGTCGTTCACCACGGGTGCCGCACGCACCGACCAGAACGGCAACACCCTGCAGCTGCACGGCCTCGGCATCATCAAGGTGGGAGACACCTGGTACGGCTTCGGCGAGGACAAGACCGGCGAGACCTCGTCGGACACGTCCTTCCAGGACATCGCCTGCTACTCCTCCACCGATCTCGCCGACTGGGCCTACCAGGGCCAGGCCCTGGGACGGCAGAGCAGCGGCGACCTCGGCCCCAGCCGCGTCGTGGAGCGACCCAAGGTCATCTATAACAAGTCGACCAGCACATACGTGATGTACATGCACATCGACAGCAAGAACTACTCCGAGGCCAAGGTCGGCGTGGCGACCAGCAGCACCCCGTGCGGCCCCTACACCTACCGGGGAAGCTTCCGGCCGCTGGGCCAACTCAGCCGGGACCTCGGCCTGTTCCAGGACACCGACGGCACCGGCTACCTGCTGAGCGAGGACCGCAACAACGGCCTGCGCATCGACAGACTGTCCGCCGACTACCTGTCCGTGGACAGCGCGGTGGCGGTGCTCGGCAGCAGCGGCAGCAGCGGCAGCGTCGAGGCCCCCGCCATGATCAAGAAGGACGGGACCTACTACGTCTTCGGCTCCCGCCTGACGGGCTGGAGCCTCAACGACAACATCTACGCCACCGCCACGTCACTGGGCGGCCCCTGGTCGTCCTTCCGGAACTTGGCCGCGCCCGGCACCCACACCTACGGCAGCCAGACGGCGAACGTCATCACCGTCCAGGGCTCCTCCGGCACCACCTACATCTACGCCGGCGACCGCTGGAACACCTCCGACCTCGGCGCGTCGAAACTGATCTGGCTGCCCCTGACCATCAGGGGCACCACGGTGAACCTCGGCCAGTACCCCACCTGGTCACTCGACACCTCAGCGGGAACCTGGACGGCCGACAGCGGGACCCCCGCTGAGGGCGTCCACACCCTGAAGAACGTCAACAGCTCTCTGCTGATGGACGTGTCGAGCGGCTCCGTGGCGAACGGCGCCAAGATCATCCAGTGGCCGTCCAACGGCGGTACCAACCAGCAGTGGACGCTCACGCGGGTGGCGGACAACATCTACACGCTCAAGAGCGTGAAGAGCGGCCTGTGCCTGGACGTACCGAGCCATTCGACCGACACCGGCGTCCAGTTGGAGCAGTGGACGTGTAACGGCGGGACCAACCAGCAGTGGTTCCTCGACCTGGTCGGCAGCTACACCGGCAGCACCTACATGCTCGCCGGCGTGGGCAGCGACCTGGAAATCAGTGTCGCGAACGCCTCGACCACCAGCGGGGCGGCCGTGGAGCAAGAAACGGGCACAGGCGCGACAAGCCAGCGGTGGAGTCTTTCCTGACGGGTGCGCCGGGACCGCTGACACGGATCAACGAACATGTCGGCCACGTGTTCCTGACCCGCAACGCTTCCACGCGGCCGAGGAGTTCTTCACCCGTCACACGGCGGGATCGTCACCGTCGAGCAGCACCTGCGCCACTCCGCCGCCCACCGTTGGCGTCGGTGCCCGGATGGACGGCCGCGGCACTGGTGGCCGCCCACAGGAGGCAACGCGGCTTCCGTGGTGGAAAAGTGTCCCTGATCCTCGGCGGCAAGCTTTCCAGCGCCTGGGCGACCGGAGTGACCGTCCTCCACCTGGCGGTCCTGCTGACCTGTGTTCGAGGCCTCGTACGTCGTGGGCGTCCTGGCCGGGGCTTCATCGCCCCCCGGCGACCGCCGCGCTGTCCCGCAGGAACCCCGCGAAGGCCTCGGCGGCCGGCGTCAGTGCGTGGTCGCTCATGCGTACCAGGAGGATGCGGCGCACCGGGGCCGGGGGCAGGAGCGGCAGGACGCTGACGCCTCCTCGGATGCCTTCCAGGGCGAGGGTGGGTGCGAGGGCGACGCCGATGCCGGCGGCGACCATGGCCTGGGCCTCCTGGTAGTCGTGGGCCTCGTAGGCGATCTGTGGCTCGAAGCCGACCGCGCGGCAGCTTCGGGCGAGGGCCTCGGCCACCGGGTGGTGGTCGGCACGGGTGATCCACGCGTCGTCGGCGAAGTCGGCGAGGGCGGCCGAAGACCGGCCGGCGAGAGGGTGGTCCTTGCCGACCAGGAGTGCCGGAGGGTCGTCGACGAGCGAGGTGACGACGATGTCCTCGCGGTCGATGCGGTTCCAGTCGTAGTCCCACATCAGGGACATCTCGATCTCGCGGTTCTCCAGCATTGCCCACAGCCCCGCGATACGGGCGCTGCGCACCGTCAGCCGTACGTCGGGGTGTGTCTGGCGGAAGGCGATCACGGCCCGCGGGAGGAGGGAAGCGCCGACGGTGGGGAAGGTTCCGACGCGGAGCGTGCCCGCTCGCAGTCCCGCGAAGTCGGCGAGTTCGTTCTCCGCTGCCGTCAGTTCGCGCTCGATCCGCTCTCCCCGCTCGGCCAGCGCGCGCCCCGCGTCGGTGAGTGTGACGCCCCGCGCATGACGCTCGAGGAGTGGTTGCCCGGCCTCCGCCTCCAGGCGGCTGACCTGCTGCGACACCGCTGACGGCGTGTAGTTGAGGGCTCGTGCGGTCGCCGTGACCGAACCTCGCCGGGCGACCTCGGTGAACAGCAGGATGCGCCGGACATCGAGCATCTCGCCACCTCCAGCGTTTACTTCAACTTAATACCCATGCAGATTTCCGAGATTGTACTTCACGCTCTCCGCACCCACTGTGGATCGCACCAGGCACGGAAGTGCCGTCGGGGTTTCCACGAGGAGTCTGTTGTGTTGCGTCTGCAGGGCGAGATGATCCGCGGAGGTACCAGCAAGTGCTGGATCTTCGACCACCACGAGGTGGTGGCGACCGGTGTGGACGCCGACACCCTGCTGCTCGCCGCCTACAACGCCGCCGACCCCCGCCAGATCGACGGCGTCGGCGGTGCCTCCTCCACCACCTCCAAGGCGGCGATCGTCCAGGCCTCGACGAAGCCCGACGTCGACGTCGAGTACGCCTTCGCACAGGTCGGCATCGGCGACGAGCGCGTGGAATGGGCCAGCAACTGCGGCAACTGCGCCACCGCCGTCGCCCTGTACGCCGTCCACAACGGCCTGGTGCCGCTCACGTCGGACTCCACGACGGTGCGGATGCTCAACGTCAACACCGGCGCCCGGCTCAGCGGCACCATCCCCACCCCCGGGCGGGCCGCCCCCGACGCGGGGACGGCCCGGGTGCCGGGCACCGCCGCGCTCGGTGTGCCGGTGCTCCTCGGCTTCGAGGATCCTGCGGGTACGTCGACCGGCAGGGTCCTGCCGACCGGCCACGCCCTGGACACCCTGACCGGGAGCATCGGCACCGTCGAGGTGTCCCTGGTCGACGCCGGCGCCCCGGCGGCGTTGTTCGAGGCCAAGGCGTTCGGACTCGACGGCACCGAGTCCCTCGCCGCCTTTGCCTCAACGGTGCCCGCCCTCACCGTGCTGCGCCGGCAGGCCGCCCTGGCCATGGGACTGGCCGAGGAGACCGACCCCGTCAGCCACGCCGTCCCGAAGGTCGGAGTGGTCGCCCGTCCTGTCGCCTACCGCACGACCGACGGCACACTCGTCCCACAGGACGAGTACGACCTGGCCGTCCGCATGGTCTCCATGCACGCCCCCCACCCGGCGATCGGTCTCACCTCGGCCGTCGCCGTGGCCACCGCAGCCGCCATCCCCGGCACCCTCGCCCACCGCGTCGCCCGGCAGACCGCCGATGGGACCTTGCGCCTGGGCACCCCGGCCGGTGTCATCACCGCCCGAGCCGTACCCGCAGCGGAGGGCGCCTCCCCCACGGTGCTGCTGCACCGCGCCGCCCGCCGCATCGCCCGAGCCGAACTCCTCGTTCCCGTCCTGGAAGGACGCCCCGCATGAGCCGCAACGACGCTGCCCCGGGTACCGTCAACGCCCCACCCAGCCGCCTGCGCCGGCTGCTGTCCCCGCTCTACGTCCAGTGCCTGATCGGCGTCCTGGCCGGGGCAGCCGTCGGCTGGCTGTGGCCTTCCTTCGGAGCCGATCTCAAACCCCTGGGCGACGGGTTCATCGCGCTGGTCCGCATGATGATCGCACCCGTCATCTTCTGTACCGTCGTCCACGGCATCGCCTCCATGGGCAACGCGCGCGCCGTCGGCCGGGTCAGTCTCAAGGCGCTGATCTACTTCGAGGTCCTGACGACCGTCGCCATGGTGATCGGTCTGGTCGTCGTGAACGTCGTCCAGCCCGGCAGCGGGCTGCACGTCGACCCCTCGACCCTGTCGACCAAGGGGCTGCCGCCGGAGGCGACCGCGAGCCACGACAGCGTCGCCGCTTTCGTCCTCTCCACGATCCCCGACACCCTGCTCAGCGCGCTGACCGGCCACGAGATCCTGCCCGTGCTGCTGGTCTCGGTGCTGTTCGGCTTCGGCCTGAACGCCGCCGGCGAGGCGGGTGCGGGGATCACCCAAGGCATCGAGAAGCTCTCCAAGGTCCTGTTCACGCTCATCCGCTGGATCATGCGGCTGGCCCCGATCGGCGCCTTCGGCTCCATGGCCTTCACCATCGGCAACTACGGCCTGGACACCCTGCGCCACCTCTTCCTGCTGGTCGGCTCCTTCTGGCTCACCGCCCTGTTCTTCGTCCTGGTTGTGCTCGGCGCCGTCATGCGCTTCAACGGACTGCGGCTGCTGCCCTTCCTGCGCTACATCAAGGAGGAGCTGCTGATCGTCCTGGGCACATCGTCCTCCGAGCCGGTGCTGCCGCGTCTGATGGCCAAGCTCCAGCACGCGGGCGCCTCGAAGCCGGTCGTCGGGATCACGCTGCCCGCCGGGTACTCCTTCAACCTCGACGGCACCGCCATCTACCTGACCATGGGCTCGGTCTTCCTCGCCCAGGCCCTCGGCATCGACCTCAGCCTCACCCAGCAGCTGTCCATGCTCGCCATCATGCTGCTCACCTCCAAGGGCGCGGCCGGTGTCACCGGCTCCGGGTTCATCGCCCTGGCGGCCACCCTCAGCGCCGTCCCGCACGTCCCCGTCGCCGCCCTCGCACTGATCTTCGGCATCGACCGGTTCATGTCCGAGGCCCGAGCCCTGACCAGCGTGGTCGGCAACAGCGTCGCCACTCTCGCGGTGGCCAAGTGGGAGGGACAGCTCGACGAGGAGCGCGCCAAGGCCGTCCTCAGCGGCGACCTCCCGTTCACCGCCGGGCCCCAGGGCGACCACACCCCCGAGCGGCAGGCAGAACCGACACCCGACGCGAAACCCGAGGGGGCCGAGGAAACCGACCCGAAGACGGCGACCGGGACGGACCGTGAGCCGGTGCCCGTCGCCGGCTGACACACCCCCTGACGGTCGGTCCGGAGCCTGGGCTCCGGACCGACCCCTTTTCAGGTTTCCTCGAAGCCCCGTCGCCCGGACGCCGGCGACAGCGTCACCATGGCGGCCGAGGACATCGGCACCATCAATAACCCGCCATCGAGGGCGTCACTCCGGTGCATCTGCCACCTGCTCGCCGCAGGTGGGCGTCGTTGCCTTCGTGATGCTGTGCATCGGAAGGAGAATCGCCGCGGGCCGGTCGGTCGTGTCTCTCGTCGTGGTGTGAGCGATCAACTGGCGTGCTTGTTCGGGGTGTTGGGTAGTGCGGGGCGCTTTCGGGGAGTTCGCGGTAGAGGTCGTCCATGTTGCCTTCGGGGAGGTAGCGGCGGGGGAAGGCGATCCATTCTCATGCTCTGCCTTCCTTCTTCGACGAGCTGCGCTCGGCCGGATGCCTCGTACGGGACGGCGGCGGCGGCCTGCTCACCTACCACTGGCCCTCCCGTAGCGCCGAGGAGCCGATGCGCCGGATGGCGTACTACGATGCGACCACGCCCGCCGACTCGGCGATGTACGCGATCGTCACCGGCCGGGAGGAGTCACCCCCGGGGCGTTCGCCACCATCCACCAGTCCTTCCGCTGCGTCGTCAGCCAAAGCCGCCTTCGCCCAGGTCGCGACCACCCTCCAGGCCCTGGCCACTCCCTCGCGGAACTCCCACGCGCGCGCCGCACTGTGGCGACGACTGGCCATCGCACCCAAGATCCGGACCATCCACGGGCCAGTGTTCTGCCGACCACCGCCATCGACACCCAATCCCCCTGCAGCTCAATCGGCCTACAGATTCCGTACCACCAGCAGACGAAGAACCCTCTGGCAGCCCCCGAGCCAACGCTCACGCGTTCTACAGAGAGGCAGCCCAGCTCAGCCAACGGTCCCACGGTGCACGCGGGCGGCAAGCCACAGCAGCAACGGACGTGACCTTCGCTGCCGCAAGGTCGATACTGCCCTCAGCAGGACTCCAGCCCCCGCTCGTCCACCGCGCCACGACTACCTGACGCTCCGTCATCAAAGTCAGCATCGAGTCAGCATCAGTACCGCCGGAACCCGCTTCCGACGGCCGCCGACCGCCAAGATCGTCAAGTGAAGGCATCGCCTCTGACCTAAAACGCAGGGGTCGTCCAACCGCTTCCGCCCCCGCAAGGATGCGGGCAGCAGCGGCCGGACGAACTCCCATTCGGCATCGGACAGTTCATGGCGGCGTATCACCCGTCCATGATCCACCATCCAAGATCATTTGAAGACACGTCTTAGGCCGACGAACCGTCGGATCAGGATGCCGCCGCCCCGGACGGGGCGGCGGCATTGAGCCTCACACCTTGATACAGGGCGTCATGCCCGTGGTTGTGCCTGGCGCTCGCGAAGGATGGCAACGCCGTCTCCATCGAGCGCATCGAGGTAGGACGCGCGACCGGCCATCGCCATGATCAGGGCCAGGGTCGTGCCGGACACGCGTGGCCCCTCGCCGGTGGTGAAGGGGCTGTCGGTGGCGGTCAGGCGCAGTCCGCGGATGCGGGTCTTGGTGAAGACGGGCAGATCGGTGCGCTGGTAGTAGTCGGCCAGGGTGGTCAACGTGCGGACGGGATAGTCGCGTTCGATGCCGAGCGGCCGGCGGATGTCCTCGCCGTGCACGATGGTCTCGCCGAGCATGGCCACGGTCGAGGGGATCGGCTTCGTCGTGCGGGTTGCCACTCGGCGGAACCGGTCGAGCGTCTCGGCCGGGGTAGCGCCCAGCTGTTCGGCCAGCCGCATGGCGACCTGCTTGTCGAAGTCGAAGCGGCAGCGGATCACGCCCGCCATCCACCGCACCGGGTTGAGGCCGGCCGCCGAGGTCAGGTGCGCGAGCACCTCACGAACGGTGAGCCCCTCGCACAGCGAGGGGGTGGCCCACTGATGGTCGGTCAGCTGCGCGAGGTCGGCGGCCAGGGCGGTCCGCTCGGTGTGGATCAGTGGCCAGGTTCCGGTGGCGGGTGTCGTCATGGGGGTGATGCTCCTGTGCGGTGGTCGGGCGGGCAGGGAACCGGTCAGCGGCTGATTAGGCCGACGTGGTTGCCGTCGAGATCGGTGAAGACGGCGATGCGGCTGGCGGGCGTGTCGGTCGGGGAGAGGATTCGGGTGGCGCCGAGCCGCTCGGCGCGGGCGAGCGCCGCATCGACGTCGTCGACCGGGAAGTAAGCGACGAGCCCGGTGTACGGGCTGTCCGGGCCCGCCTGCCCGACCCCGCCGGTCGGTCGGCCGTCCTCGTCGCCGACCAGGGCGTAGGTGTCGTCCAGCACGTGGACCGGCCAGCCGAACAGCTCCTGGTAGAAGCGGCGGGCGCGCAGCGCGTCGGGAGTGGAGATGTCGAACCAGGCGGCACTGCTCATCGGGGTCTCCTCGGGGTGTTGGAAACGATCGGTCGAAGAGGTGACTCCCGGAGTGGGGCAGAATCGTCCCTCGTGGGCGAGGAAATTTCGGCGGGATCCGCGACGGGCGACCTGGCCAGGGCGCGCGAGGGGGACGACGCCGCGTTCACCCGCCTGGTGGCGCCGCTGCGCCGGGAGCTGCACGCGCACTGCTACCGGATGCTCGGGTCGACCCACGACGCGGACGATGCACTGCAGGAGGCGCTGCTGCGGGCCTGGCGGGGCCTGGACCGCTTCGAGGGGCGTAGTTCACTGCGCGCCTGGCTGTACACCGTGGCCACCCGCACCTGCCTGGACGCCGTCGACCGGCGCGGCAGGCGGGCGATGCCCATCGACCTCGGCCCGGCCAGCGACCACGCGATGGTCGACGCCACCCCGCTGACCGAGGTCGCCTGGCTGGGCCCCTACCCCGACGCGGGCCTGCCCGCCGGCCCGGCCGGACCGGCCGCGCGGTACGAGCAGCGCGAGGCCGTCGAACTCGCCTTCGTCGCGGCCATGCAGCACCTGTCAGGCAACCAGCGGGCCGCGCTGCTCCTGTTCGACGTGCTCGGCTTCTCCGCCGCCGAGATCGCCACCATGATGGACACCTCCACCACCTCGGTGAACTCCGCCCTGGCCCGCGCCCGTCGACTGCTCGCCGAGCGGGTCCCGACGCGCTCGCAGCAGCAGACCCTGCGCAAGCTCGGCGACGCCCGGGTCCGCGAGACCGTCACCGCCTTCGCCACCGCCCTGCAAAGCGGCGACGCCGACGCCCTGGTCGCCCTGCTCACCGAGGACGTCGCCTGGTCGATGCCGCCGCTGGCCCAGTGGTACCGGGGCCGGGCCGCCGTCATGGACTTCGCCGTTGAGGTCCCGCTCACCCGCTGCCCGAGCTGGCGCTACCACCTCACTTCGGCGAACGGCCAACCGGCAGTGGCCTTCTACGTGGGCGCGAGCCGGTCGGCCCCGCACCTCGCGTGGTCGATCACGGTGCTGACCCTGCGCGGCGAGCTCGTCGAAGGCCTCACCTCGTTCCTGGGCGCGGAGCACGTGCAGCGGTTCGGGCTGCAGACGGAGTGGGCTTGAGCCAACGTCAGCCCCCCGAGGCCCCCAGGGTGTGGCTACGGCCGGGACCATTGACCATGGAGGCCAGACGACGGCGTTTCCCATTCTGAAACGATCAGTTAGGTGTCCACCAGAAGGACACACGGTGACCGGCCGGAGGGCCGACCGGGACCCGCCGGAAGGCCCGACAGCAACAGGACTTACGCTCTCGCTAGTTGCGCACCTGTTCGGTGCACCTGGGGAGGGGACCGTCGATGGACGATGGTGGCGTGGAGCGCGAGTACCGGAAGCGGCGGAAGCTGCCGCGGACGTACCTGCTCCTGCTGAGTGTGGTGATGCTGAACGCCCTCATCCAGAGCGGCCGCGTCTCCGAGGGCATGCACGGCTGGACATCGGCGGTGATCGCACTGCTCATGGTGACGACCGTCGTGCGGATCGTCCTGGAGCAGTACCGGGCGTACACCCGCGTCACCGCCGCCGGCATCACCGCGCAGGGCCCCGTGCGATCGCGCACCTGGGCCTGGCACGAGGTGTACGACATCCGGGTGCAGCCGGCCCCGCGTGGCTCGGGCCGGATGGCCCCGCAATGGATCACCTACCTCTACGACCTCGAGGGCCGCCGCTTCCAGCTCCCGCACCTCAACGACTGGCAAATGGACGACCCCTACGCCGAGGTCTCGGAGCTGTGTCTGGCCGCCGCCCCGTACCGCAGCCTCACCTGGGAGCGGCGTCCTGAGGTCGAGGAGCGGATCCTGCGGCGGGCCGCGCGGCGCAAGGCGTGGACCTGGGCCACGTACGGCGCGCTCGTCGTGTTCTTCGCCATGTTGGCGGTCGATCTCTATCGTGTCGTCGTCGGGCTACCGGAACACCTGCTCCTGCTGCTCGTATGCGTGCCGCTGGCTTCCCTCGTCGCCCTGGGCGCCGTACTGCAGTGGTACTGGACCACGCGTCTACCGCCCGCCCTCGCGCAGCAGCCGTAGCCCCTGGAGTGACGCGGCGAGCAGGAGAGCGTGCCCGCCGGATGCTCCACCCCGGGCGTCCACCGACTGCGACGTTCCCGGTGACCTCCACGTGGCGTATGACGGCCAGGCGCCGCTTAGCCTCACGGTCGAGCGGCGGTGTGGTGGGGGTGGACTCCGACATGCGGATCTCCGTAGTGATCGGAGACCCAGGTGTCAACAATGATCGTCAGTTTTAGATCCTGCAGTGCATCTGAGGCAGGCGGACACAACCGCGCGCCATCTTCGCCCAGCAGATCTCCGGCAGCGACAGGGACCACGCCGCGATCGCACGTGAGCGGGCTGCGGGCTACTGGTACAGCGTGTACCGCTGCTCTCCCGGAGTGAATGAGGGCTCGCCGGGGCCGGAGGGTGCCTACTGCGCCTTCGGCCAGGCTCGGACGGCGTCTGCCGCGTACTCCAGAGTCTGTCCGCCGCCGCGGGGTCCAGCGCGTGGGCGGCGACGCCGCCTCCTTCCGCGTCCGCCTCTATGACCTGCGCCTCCTGGTTGTCCTCGAAGTAGCGGCCGGTCACGGCATCCAGCAACGGCGACGCGGCGAGCAACACGGACGTCGCGGCACCCTGCGCAGGAGTCTTGTAGTGCGGCAGCGGGGTGAGGTTCCCGTCCTCGTCCATCACGCCGAACGCACGCATGGTGTCGTCGTCGAGATGCCTCTGGAGGTTGGTGAGGATGAACCCAGGGTTGAGCGCATTGGCGGTGATGCCGTCGACCGCCCAGCGGCGGGCGCCCACGGCGAACAGGACGTCGGCCGTCTTGGACTGCCCGTAGGCCGCCCACGGGTCGTAGGGGCGCCGCTCGAAGTGCGGGTCGTCGAAGTCGAAGGACGCCCAGCGGTGGGCACCGGAGCTGACGACCACGATGCGGGCCGAGCCCGCCTGACGCAGCGAACCATGCAGGGCCCAGGCCAGGGCGAAGTGCCCGAGGAAGTTGGTGGCGAGCTGCATCTCCCAGCCCGCGTCGGTGACGGCCCGTTCCGGAAGGGCCATGATCCCCGCGTTGGCGACGAAGATGTCGAGCGGCCCGCGCCAGGCCCGCGCGAACGCGTCCACCGACGGCAGGTCCGCCAGGTCCAGCGCTGCCGCCCGCACGAGGCCCGCACCGGGAACGTCGGCGAGTTCGCGGATGAGCGGCTCGGCGAGCGTGGGGCGGCGCGTGGCGACCGTGACCTCGGCGCCGGCGGCCGCCAGAGCCCTGACGGTCTCGGCACCGATGCCGGAGGCGCCACCTGTGACGACGATGCGGCGGCCGGTGAGGTCCACGCCATCGATCACTTCGGCGGCGGTGGCATCGGAGTCGTAAGGAGTGATCAAGCGGGAGTTGGTGTTCACCAAGGGCCTTTCCGGTCGAGAGGGTGCTACGTAGATCGACTCCAGTGAAGGACGGACGGGGTGTGTTCACTGGTATATGCCATGGCAACTGCGCGGCATGGGTGCCGGCAGGCGCTTCGTGTGTTGCCAGGTCGAGGTGGATCCGCTCGAAGCGGTGGACGGTGACCCCGACGTGCCGACGTGAACCCGGCGGTCCCCCAAGGAGCATTCCCCGATGCACCTCGGGGGGACCGCCCGACACGGCTCTCGCGGGATCAGCGGCGGCCCGCCCTGGGCTTTCACCCCGAGCACGGCCGCCGCGTCGGCATTCCCGTGATGGCGTCAGTACTTGATGACGGCGCGCCCCACGATCTCGCCCGTCCTGATGCGGTCGATCGCATCGTTCACGTCGTCGAACGCGATCTCGTGGATGGTGTGCTGCACCTTCCCCTGCTGAGCGAGCGCGACGACTTCGCTCAGGTCGTTGTAATTTCCCCAGAACGACCCGTGGTACGTGTACTCGCGAGCCACCAACGGGAACAGGGGGATATCGATACGGTCCCCGACGAGGCCGACCGACGAGTAATGCCCCGCGGTGGCGAGCAGCCCGAATCCCAGCCGGATCATCTCCTCGGCACCGGCGCAGTCGATGCCCGCGTCGATCTCGCTCTGACCGGTGGCCGCGTTGAGTTCAGCGCGGACTTCATCGAGGGATCGGCCACCGATGTTGATGGCGTGGTCCGCGCCGAGCTTCTTCGCGAGGTCGAGCTTGTCCTGGTTGCGAGCGAAGGCGACGACGGTGGCGCCGGCGCCGAGCAGCTTGGCGTACTGCACGGCGTAGGTGCCCAGGGCTCCCACCCCCATGACTCCCACGACGCGGCCGGCAGCGAGGGCGCCGGCATCACGGAGCTTCTTGAGGCCGCGGTACGGGGTCAGGCCGGCGTCGGTCAACGGCGCCAGTTGCTCGGCGTTGAGGCCGTACTGCCTGTCCACCTTGATGACGTACGCGGCGGGGACCGGAACGTACTCGGCGTAGCCGCCGTACGGTCCGAACCCCGGCCACGCGCCGTGGGAGCAGATCTGGGTGTCGCCGCGGTGGCAGTGACGGCAGGTTCCGTCGCCCATCCCGCCCACGACCACCACCTGATCGCCTTCGCGGTGGCCGCCGGCCTCGGCTGCGCTGCCGACCCGGACGATCTCACCGGCGATCTCGTGGCCCGGTATGACCGGGAACTGGGACGGGGCGTACTTGTCGAAGTAGCCGTCCACGAGCTGTACATCGGTGCGGCACATGCCGGCGGCCCCGACCTTGATCAGCACCTCGTCGGGGCCGATGTCGGGAGTAGGCACCTCTTCGAGGACCAACGGCTGGTTGTAGCCGTACATTCGGGCTGCACGCATCGTGCTGCTGACCGTAGGTGTGGTGGACATGACTGGCTCCTAACGGAGTGTTGTTGTGCGATTGCGTACGCCCTGGTGGGCAGCCCGGCCACTCAGCCTCTACACGGGTCCATAAGGGAATGAAGCCCCTTATTTACGTGAAAAATGGTTAAACCGGAGAAAGTGCTGCACCAGGGGCGCCCCAGGGGCCCGCCGTGGAGCACCCGGAGCTTTCGTACAGCGGCAACTATTGCCGGATGGGACGCCCGTGGAATCCGGGAAGTACACCGGCCGAGTCCCTGGGGGGGGTGGCGGGACACACGGGGTAGGGCGACATGAAGGCGAGGGCAGCCGCCAGGACACGCGGTTGTTGAGAATCGTCGGGGGTTCTGGAGACGCCGCCGACCGGGCGCCTTGCGCGCCGGCCGAGGACGGCGGCCTCGTGTACCTCGCCGTCCAGGGCCACCCCTGTCAGGCGGGATACCTGGGCGGACTCTGATCAGCAGACCTTGCCGCTGCCACTGAGCGCATCTCGTTCCTCCCCGGCGTGGCGCTGGCGCCTTCGTCGAGGCCATTGCCTCGACGGGGCCTGCCGCGGCGGGGCGATCAGGTGGTCACCCGCACAGAGGAGTCCCTCGGGATCACGCGCTGTAGCCGGCTCGAGAGTGCTCCTGCCCCCAGGGTCGTGGCCAGTGACCCACCCGGGTGCGACCAGGTCCCCAACCCGGAACAGTCAGGGGTGCTCCCGAAGAGAGCAATGCCCAAGGCGAGGCCCCCACAGGTCACCAATGGCCGACGAGGTGCAGGCCGAGAAGCCCCGGGCAGTTCGTTCTCCGGCCGCTGATCAATGTCGGGAATCAATTCCTCTGTCGTAGCCCATGTGATCTGGACTCAGAAGTGAGGCGTCATGAAACAAGAGACCGGGACACGCCTGTCCGGCCAGTCGCCTCCTGAGCCGCCGAAAGTCGACATCACCCTCAACGCCAACGGCGCTCCCCGCTCCCCCAGCGTCGACGCGCGTGTCACGCTGCACGACGCTCTGCGTGACCACCTCGGGCTCACCGGGGTGAAGAAGGGGCGTGACCAGGGTGCGTGCGGCACCTGCACGGTGATGGTCGACGGCAAGCGCGTGGTGTCGTGCCTCGCACTGGCCGCGCGACGAGAAGACCGCCACCAGCCGGATCACCGGCAGCACCGTGGGCGGCATCAGCCAGGCGATGTTCGAGGAAACCGGCACCGACCAGGGCACCGGACGCATCGCCAACGCGACGTTCGGCGACTACCTCATGCCCGTCAACGCCGACATCCCTGACATGGACGTGTTCTTCGTCGGCACGCCCGACAGGGCAACTCCTGTCGGCACCAAGGGAGTCGGCGAAGTCGCACTGGTCGGCCTCGCCGCAGCGATCGGCAACGCCGTCCACCACGCCACAGGACGCCGCATCCGCTCCCTGCCCACCACCATCGACCGGCTCATGCTCTGAGCGCAGCGGGGCGGTCCCGGAGACGGCAAGTCCCAAGGGATGGTCCGCGCCGTGGTTGCGGCAGTGCGACCGCACTCAGGAAAAGGAGGGGCGCCATGCCCGACGAACAAGCGGAGATCTCGGCTGACCAACTCGCCGTCGATCACATCAGCCCACTGCCCACCCGTATCCACTGGATCCTGTGGTCCTCGGTCCAAGTCCCGATGCGGGCCGTGTTCCATTACGACCCCGGCGATCCCCTGACGGTGTCTGTCCAACTGCTGCCTCCGCTGGGACCTGCCGTGACGTGGGTAGTCTCGCGTGATCTGCTCTACGAAGGCACGCAGGGGCGCAGCGGCATGGGCGACGTACGGCTCTGGCCCTCACTGACGTGCGGCCCGCCCACGATGTGCATGCGCCTTGAATCGCGTGGCACGACGGCACTGTTCGAGGTGGACCTGCCCAAGTTGGAGGAGTGGCTCCTGAGCACCTTCGACCTCGTGCCACCTGGTACGGAACTGGACAGAACGAACTGGGACCTGCTGGTGGAGCGTCTGCTCGGCGATGCCTGAGCGCCCCTCGGACCAGCGCTGGCCCCTCCTCACGGACGAGCACTCATCAAGGTCGCGCGCATCGCGCTCGACAGGCCTGTGCGCTCGTCATCGGACACCCCATGATTCCAACGGAGAGATGATGTCCCGTACGTTCCTCATCACCGGCGTCAGCAGCGGCCTCGGCCGCGCCTTCGCCACCGCCGCCCTCGACGCCGGTCACACCGTCGTGGGCACCGTCCGGAGCCCGGACCAGGCAGCCGCCTTCGAGCAGCTCGCCCCGGGACGCGCCCACGCCCGCATGCTCGACGTCACCGACACCGATGCCATCGCGCCGACCGTCAGGGCGATCGAGGACGAGATAGGCCGCATCGACGTGCTCGTCAACAACGCCGGCTACGGGGTGGAGGGCACCTTCGAGGAGAGCCCGCTCGACACCTTCCGCCACCAGTTCGACGTCAACGTCTTCGGTGTCATCGCGGTCACCCAGGCCGTCCTGCCCGGCATGCGCGAGCGCCGTGACGGTCACATCCTGTTCGTGACCTCCATGGGCGGTCTGCGTACGTACCCCGGTCTGTCCGCCTATCACGGCTCCAAGTTCGCGGTCGAGGGCATCGCCGCCTCGCTCGCCCAGGAGGTCGCTGAGCTGGGCATCCACGTCACGGCCATCGACGTGGAACACCGCGGGGATGAGGGCCACCGCCAGCAACACCCTGATCGCACAGGACGTGTTCGTACCCGAGCACCGTGTGCTGTCGGTACCCGCCGCCGCGGAGGGCGTCTACCCGCGTACCCTCCGGGACGCGTTGCTGTACGCGTCGGCGTTCGGGCCGATGCTCATCCTGTGCCTGGTCGGACCACTGCTCGGGCTGGGCAAGGCCGCGTTGGGAACGGTGGTGGGCGACGCCACCGCGAAGCCGCTGTCCTTCACCGTCCACGGCCGGCAGGCCGACTCGGTAGGTGTCCAGATGCAGGTGGCCGAAGCGGCACTCAAGCTGGAGACGGCCCGCCTGCACACCTATCGGGCCGCGGACGAGGTGGACCAGGCCGCCCGATCCGGCCGGCCGCTGGACTACTCGGCACGCACGTACATCAGGGCGCGCGCGGGGTTGGCGGCACAGCACGTGCTGGAAGCGATCAGCACACTGCTGAACGCCCACGGCTCCTCCGGTTTCGCCGACGACCGGCCGCTGCAGCGGGTCTGGCGGGACGCCAACGTCGCCGCGCGCCACGCCGGACTGGTCCCGGCGGTCGGCCTGGAGGTCTACGGCAAGACGCTGCTCGGCGTGAGCGAGCGAGTGAGCCTCATGGTCTGAGTCCACCGCGGTCCTGAGCGCAGGGGGGTGGCAGCGCCCGGCGCTCAGGGCCGCATACGCTGACCTGCGAGGTCCGGTCGCCGGTCGGTTCTCTAGGATGCTGGCATGGCTTCGACTACCCGCCGTCCTTCCAGTGCGGCCGACCGACGGGCGGCACTCGAGAAGCGGATTCTGTCCGTGATCGGGGAATGCCTGCGCAGTGGTGTCACGTACACCGAGCTGAGCGTGGAGCAGATCGCGAAGGCCGCGGGCATCTCCCGTTCGACGTTCTATCTGTACTTCCGTGACAAGGTGGACGTTTTGCTCCGGTTGAGCGGCTCGCTCAAGAAGGAGAGTTACGAGATCGCGGCGGCCTGGAGGCCCACCGGCCCCGGGGGCGGTGTCGACGGTTTGGCGCGCACCTACGAGTTGATCCTTCGGCACTACCGCGAGCACTCGGCCCTTATGTCCGCGATCAACGAGGTGGCCGCGTACGACCCCCTGGTGCGTGAGGCGTGGAACGCGGACCAGGACCGGTTCGTCGACAACCTCGTGACGGTGCTGGAGGAGGAGCAGCGGGCCGGCCGGACTCCCCGGGACATCGACCCCCGGCTCGCCGCCAAGGCGATCGTCAAGGGAGGCGACCAGGTCATCACGCAGCAGATTTCCGGTAGCGACGGCAGCGACGACGCCGCTGTCGCCGAAGAGCTGGCCCGCGTCTACTGGTACGGCGTCTACCGCCGGCCCGCCGCAGACCCAGCCGGAGGCTGACGGACCGCCTGCCGCCCGGCGCCGCCCACGACATACAGCGATTCCGGACTCGGTCCACCGTCAGGAGTGCAAGCGTGCCCAGCCCTCGTCGCAGCAGACACAGCTGGCCCACATCGGAGACCGGGTTACTCATGAGAGCCACGGAACGGACCACCGCTTTCCGCGCACGTCGACGCCTGTGGGCTGCCGAGAGTGCCAGCGGTCGCGTCACGGAACCGGAGCTCTTCTTCGATCTCGTGTTCGTCTTCATGGTCACCCAGGTGACGCACGCGGTGGAGACGCATCCCGGCTGGGAGGGCCTCCTCAAGGGACTCTTCCCCCTGGTTGTCGCGTGGTGGATGTTCAGCGGGTTCGGCTGGCTCACCAACGCCGTGCGGCCCGACGCGGTGCCCGTACGCCTCCTTCTGACGCTCGCGATGATGGCCTTCTTCATCATGGGCCTGGATGTTCCGTACGCCTTCGAACCCGAGGGCTGGGCATTCGCCCTGGCGTACCTGGCCGTGGTCGCCATCCACTGCCTGGTGTACGTCACGACCAGCGTCCCCTCCGCCCGGCAGGCCATCATCAGGAACGCGCCGTTCAACGCCGTGGCCGGCGTTCTCGTCCTCCTCGCGCCGCACCTGCCCGAGACGAGCGGCTGGATCGCGTGGGCGGCGGCAGTGGTCGTCCTCTACCTCTCGCCGTTCCTGGGGCGCATCCGGGGGTTCGTCATCGAGCCGCACCACTTCGTGGAACGCCATGCCCTCCTCCTGCTCGTGGTGCTGGGCGAATCAGTGGTCGCCGTCGGTATCGGCGCCCAGAGCCCGCAGAGCCACCCGGTGGGCACCTCCCTGGCGCTGGGGGTGGCACTGGGCATCTCGGTGGCTTCGGGTGTGTGGTGGGTGTACTTCGACGGTGACGAGACCAAGGCCGAGTCCGAATTCGAGAAGGCACCCGAGCACCGGAGGCAGATGCTGGCCTACTACGCGTTCACGGGCGGGCACCTGGTGATGATCGTCGGCATCATCCTCGTCGCAGCCGGCATCACCGACGCCATCCACCACTTCGACGGACATGCGAACCGGTGGTGGCTGGGGTCGGGTACCGCGGTCTTCCTCGTCGGGCACGCGATCTACCGTGCACTGCTGGGAAGCGGACGGATCGTCGACCGCCTGGTCGGGGCGACCGGCGCGGTGCCGCTGGGGACCTTGGCGGGTTTCGCCGGGTGGGCCGGCATGACCGCGGTCACAGGCGTGCTGGCCGGGGTCGCCGCCGTGGACCACCACCTCATGGCACGCAACCCCTGAACCGCGCCGGACGGGCCGACGCAACCAGTACCGGCCCTGGCCTGCGAAGACGCGGACAGCCAGGCTCGTCGCTGAGCTTGTCCGCCCCCGAGAGCGCCCCTTGGTCCGGCCGGACGGGCGGGCTGACCGCGCCGGCCGACGACAGGTCAGGCCGCCGGAACCCTGCCGGAGCCCCTGGTGCCGAAGCCTCGTCGCAAGCTCCACTGCGCGAGCGGCAGCAGGGCGTCCACCAGCGCCTGGCCGTCCGGGGCCAGCCGATAGCGGACCTGTACCGGAGTGGTGGGGATGACGGTGCGCTCGATGAGGCCCGCCGCCTCGAGTTCCTTCAGGCGCTGGGAGAGCAGGCGGTCGGAGATGCCGTCGATCATCGCCCGGTACTCGCCGAAGCGCCGGGCGCCCTGGGCCGCGGCCTGCAGTACCGAACCCGTCCAGCGGCGGCCGATCATTTCGAGGGTGCCCTCGAAGCTCGGGCAGCTGTCGTCATGAATGGTTTCCACTTACAAAAGATTAGCACCTTACCCATCGTTTTGGCGTGGGAGCGGTCCGGCGCACTGTAGACGCATGACCGACTACCAACGCCCACTCTCCTTCGGAGTGAGCCTTGAACCTTCTGCCGGGGTATGGCCGCAGACCCGGCTCCTCGCCCGGAGAGCAGAAGACTCGGGCCTCGACTACCTCGCCGTCCAGGACCACCCCTATCAGCCCGGTCACCTCGACGCCTGGACCCTGATCACGCACCTGTCCGCGCTCACGCACCGGATCTCCTTCCTCACCGACGTCGCCGACCTGCAGCTGCGGCCGCCGGTGATGCTCGCCAAGGCTGCCGCGTCGCTGAGCGTGCTCACCGACGGACGGATCCAGCTCGGTGTCGGCGGGGGCGGCATCCCCGACGCCATCGCCTCGATGGGCGGACCGGCGCGACGCGGCCAGGACATGGTGGCGTACACCGAGGAGTCCCTGGGTCTGCTGCGCACGGCCCTGTCCGACGGCGCCGTACAACTGCACAGCCCGTACCACTCCGTCGACGGCTACCGCGCCGGACCGGTGCCCCCGAAGCCCGTCGAGCTCTGGCTCGGCGCCCAGAAGCCCAGGATGCTCGCGCTCACCGGCCGGGGGGCCGACGGCTGGATCTCTCCGCTCAACATCTATGTCCCGCCACAGGAGGTCCCGTCCCGGCAGCGGATCATCGACGAGGCGGCCGCCGGCGCGGGTCGCGACCCGGGGACGCTGCGGCGGGTCTACAACGTGATCGGTGTGATCGGCGAGCAGCGGGAGGGAACCGGGCTGGTCGGCGATGTACGGCGCTGGGTGGACACCCTCACCGAGTGGACCGTGGAACTCGGCTTCGACACCTTTGTCTTCTGGCCCGCCACCGATCCGGAGCGGCAGCTCGCGCTCTTCGCCGACGAGATCGTGCCCGCCGTGCGCGAGCGCGTCGACGCCGTCAGGAGCGGACGATGAACGGCGCCCTCGGCACACTGCCGGCCGAGCTGGCCGGGAAGACGGTCACGCCCGACGACCGGCGCTACCGGATGCTCCGGTCCACCTACACCACCGTGGGCCGCCCGGCCGCCGTCGTGCTGCCCGAATCCGCGGGCGACGTCGCGGCGGCGCTGCGGCTCGCACGGGAGACGGGACTTCGGGTCGCGGTCCGCAGCGGCGGCCACGGGCTGTCCGGCAGCGGCACCAACGAAGGCGGCCTCGTCATCGACCTGAGCGCGCTGCACAAGGTGGACGTCCTCGACCGAGGCTCCCGTCTGGTCCGTGTCGAGGCGGGTGCCCGCTGGGCCCAGGTCGCCCAGACGCTCGCTCCGCACGGGCTCGCCATCAGCTCGGGTGACCACGGCAACGTCGGTGTCGGCGGCATCGCCACCGGGGGCGGCGTCGGCTGGCTGGTACGACGGTACGGGCTCACCGTCGACCACATCCGTGCCGTGGAGGTCGTCCTGCCCGACGGAACGTTCGTGCGCGCCGATGCCGAGACCGAGCCCGACCTGTTGTGGGTGATGCGCGGGGCCGGCGCGGGCGCCGGGATCGCGGTGGCCTTCGAGATCGAGGCCATGGAGGTTCGTGGTGTCGGCTACGCGCAGCTGGTCGCGGCGGTGGACCCCGCCGGGGAGACGCTGCGGCGCTGGGCCGAGGTCATGGAGCGGGCGCCGCGCGAGCTGTCGACGGCGGTGATGCTGGCCTCGCAGGGCACCACCACCGCCGCGTTCGTCACCGCGGTCGTGTCCTCGGACCGTGCGTCCGTCATCCGTGATGCCGTCGGACCGCTGCTCGGTATCGGTGACGTGACGGCCCAGCAGGCCCACATCGTCCCCTACACCGAGCTGGTTCCACCGCACCATCAGCACACGAACACCGGGCAGATGCCGGCCAGCACCACCAACGGACTGCTCACCGGCATGACCCCGGACGCCGCCCGCGCCCTGGTCACCGCGTCGGCCGCCCCCGACCCGGTCCTGATCCAGCTGCGCTCGCTCGGCGGCGCGACCCACGACCCGGCTCCCTCGGCCACGGCGTTCGCCCACCGCCACCAGAACACACTCGTCATCGCCTCGGCGTTCCCGCCGGACGACCGTGCCACGCTGGCCGCTGCCTCGACCCCGCTCGCCCGGCACACCGACGGCGCCTATGTGAACTTCGAGAGCGCCCCCGACGAGGCCACGTTCGCTCCACCGGCACCCGCGTCACCGACCTGTGGAAGCGCTACGACCCCGACGGCGTCCTGCGCCCCCGGCCGTCGGTCTGACCGCCGACCTGATCGATCTCACCGACCCAGAGCCCCGCGGCACCCGCTGCGGGCGACCATCCCCCTTTGTTCACTGCACCCCGTAATGGAGATACACGCGTCCGGTTCTTCGACCCCGACGGCCGACTCGTCGAGGTGTCCGCCGGGGTCGCGCAGAAGCCCTTCCGGGCCAGGGCAAACGCCCGGATCAGGTGGGAGCCCGTACACCACTCCACAGGACGCAACCCACCTAAATCGAGCTGCCTCGGGTGCCTTATGTGGAATCGGACAGGTCTAGCCTGCAGTCATGGCCCCGATCCCGTGGGGCAGTTTCCCACTGTCGCAGAGCGTCAACTAGCTCGCCGGTGGCCCACACTAACGCTCCTGGTTGTGGGTGCGGTCGGGACCGGAGCTCTGGCCCTTCTTCTCAATGCCTGCCTTGCGCCCCTGCTGGATGCCGCGGCGTAGGTTGCTCAGCCTGCCCCGGACGTCATCGGGAGCGCGAGAGACCTGCGGACCCCCCTGTGGGGTCGATGCGTTGTTCCCGTGGACCAGATCGGCCCTGGGCACCCGGTGCGGCAGGCCCGACGGGGTTGTAGCGCCTGGGAGCAGTCTGTTGACCGTGACGGCCGGATGGGCAACGATCCTTTCAGACCACTGCCGGGTGCCTCGCGCTTCCTTTCCGGATAGTTCGATGCGGATGGCGGGAGTCTGCGCGATCCCGGCATCGAGGTGAGCACGGACGATGATCTTGCTGCCAGGCGCGGAGTAGACGGTGTCGTTCGCCTCATCAGGCGCGATCTGCCTGCTGCCCGCGTACAGTTCCACCTTCACGTCGTCAAGTGGCACTCCGGCGGTCTGTGCAATCTCAACTGACAGTCGACCTGGGTTGCCGGGGAACTGCATGGCCGCGGCATGCGTGATTTCAAAGCGGGGCTTGAGGCTGTCGTCTCGCAGGGAACGCTCCAAAGCGAGCTGGTCGCGCATCACGTTGACCTGTGCCTCGGCAGTTTCGACGGCGCGTCTTGCGCTATGTGCTTGCCACCAGCCCACCGCCGCTGCGGCAGCAGCAACAAGCGCGCCGGCAGCGGAGATGAAGTCCCCCGCATCCATCCATCCGCCCCTGTCTCATGTCGTGTGCACCGTCACCGTCACTTCCCTCACTGACGACGAGGGACGACGCCCCCCAGGTTCTCAGCTGAGACAGGATTCCCAGACCATCTCTGGAGAACTCGTCAGCTCGATACAGCCTGAGCGTCGACGGCGGTTACCGCAGAGCGTCGTCTTCCGCACGCCGGGGCTGCTGCCAACAACCGCGATCCAGTGCTCTGCCACCACCGCAGCCTTCCACACCCCGTCACTGACAGCTACAACCACTCCCGTTACCCGCACGGCCTACCAGCCGTCACCGCAGCCGATGCCCTGCCAGTACCGGCATAGAAAGGTCACACCCCTGTCTCGGTTCTCAATAACTTGTCCGTTCCACGGAAACGCCCAATGGCGCCACGTCCGCAACAACTCCCCAGAGGAATGGCAGGACGTGGTGGCGACGATGCAGCAGCAACTCACCGACACCCAATCGGACCTGGAAGACCTGGAGCAGCGCGTCATCGACGGCTGTTCCCCGTGGGCCTGCGGCGGTGAAGTCGAGCCGGGGCAGGACGACTTCGGGCTGGCCGCTTGATAATCCTGGACCTGTTCTCGGGACCGGGTGGATGGAGCCACGCTCTCACCATCCTCGGCGTACGGGACGTGGGCCTGGAATGGGACGAATGGGCCTGCAAGACCGTGCTGCGGCTGGGCAGTTGACCATTCGCACGGACGTGGCCATGTATCCGGTCCAGCCATTCATCGGGAAGACCGTCGGGCTCATCGCGAGCCCTCCCTGCCAGGCATGGTCGATGGCCGGCAAGCGCCTCGGCCCGGTGGACCAGCCGCTGGTTCACCAGGCGGTCGCGGATCTCGCCACCGGGCGGGACACCCGCGAGAAACTGCTCGCCGCTTGCCGGGACGAGCGCAGTCTGCCGACCGCAGAGCCCATGCGCTACCTCCATGCCTTGAACACAGTGGGCGAACCGGAGTGGGTTGCCATGGAGGAGGTCCCCGACATTCTGCCGCTGTGGCGGCAATAAGCGGCCGTTCTGCGCCGGTGGGGATTCTCCGTGTGGACCGGCATTCTCAACGCGGCTGACTACGGCGTTCCCCAGACGAGGCGGCGGGCGATCCTGCTCGCGTCCCGGGTTCGGACGGCCGAGCCCCCGCCGCCCACGCACGCCCACGTCGAGGAACCTGAGTCACTGTTCGGGCCGGGCCGCGCGAGGTGGGTCAGCATGGCCGAGGCGCTGGGCTGGGGTGCGACCGATCGGCCCGTGCCCACCGTGTGCGCCGGCGGCGGGCCAGGAGGCGGCCCCGAGCGGCGGCGCGGGAGACGGCGGCACGAGCGGTGAGCCAGCCGCCGATCGCTGCGTCGAACGCGTCGCCGTCGATGCGCTGCAGTACCCGGCGCATGGTCGCCTCGCTGGGCGCCCGGAACGGCCGGTCCGGATCACACAGCGCGGCCCCGCAACAGAACAGCAGCCGGTCAGAGGCATCGGCAGCCCACTCGGCGATCGCGGTGAGGGACTTTGCCCCGGCCAGGACCGCGCAGGCGGCAACCGTCAGGACATACGGCAGCGGGTGACGACGGCCCCGGCGGCGGCGCGGGTCGGGCACGCGGGACAGCCGGGCCAGAAGGTCGGGCAGTTCGTCGGGGCAGGCACGATCACGTCCCGCGAGTTGGCCCAACCCGACGGGGATGGGTGATGATGGCGCAGCAGGCACGGTCTTCCGTTGTGGTGATCAGCGAACTCGACACTCCATGATCACCGGAAGCCGTGCCTGCAGGCGTATCCGCCGACCGTCACGAACCGCTCACCACCGCCGACTTGGGGTATCCAGCCCATACCCGCGGCTCCGGGCCAACCGCGAGAACGACGGAGCCCTGGGATCAAGGGTCATTGAGGCGACGGCACACACGGAGCGCGCGGCGTCCAGCGGCTCCTGCATGCCGGCCACCATGCAGGCGAAGCCGGTGCCCTGCCAACCGGCACACCGCGTCATTCCGAAGGAATGCGAAACTCGAATTCGGGACGGTCCCACGGCACGGCGGGCGGGTTCGCGAGCGCGGTCCCGGTCCGCACCGCACCCACGCGGCGGTAGAAGTCCGCGGCGGGAAGATGCGACACGACCTTGAGACGGTCGAGCCCGGCGGCACGGGCCTCGGACTGCATGTGCGCCACGAGCAGCCGTCCAATGCCCCGTCCTTGCGCTTCGTCGGCGACGAACAGCAGGTCGAGCTCCGGTGGCGCGAGGACGAGCGAGTAGAACCCGAGGACCCGGCCTCCATGCTCGTCGCCGCCGACGGCCACGAAGGCGCGGTGGGCCTCGATGTAATCAGGACCGACCCGGTAGCCCGCGACTGCGGCTGCGTACTTACCCTCGTAGGCGCCTGAGCCACGCACGAGCCGCGTGAGCCGTTTGGCATCCCGCGCGACGGCCCTCCGTATCGTGATCGGCTGGCTGATCGGGGAAGTGCGTGAACTCATCGGGAGAGTATTTCGCACCGGGGAGTGCCTTCGTGCGGCGGGTCGGCTGCTCGGGCAGGCGTTCCCGCACCGCTCCCGGGAACCGCTCGCCCAGGCCCCGATCGGCCACGTCACTGCCGCCGAGTCGGCCGCCCGCCAGCAGCAACTGGACGCCCGAACAGCTCTTACTTGCCCACCGCACCGTCCGCGGAGAATGGCGCGTGCATTCCCCTACCGTGTGTTGCGCGATCGAGTAGCTTCGCGCGGGCGAGACGGCGTACTTCTGGCGGGCCGGGCTCGCTGTATTCGCTAGCGTCTACCCATGTTGCATACGAGATTTACCGAAATGTTCGGTATCACCTACCCGGTGATGGCGGCCCCGATGGCACTGCACAGCGGCGGAACACTCGCCGCAGCGGTCTCCGCGGCCGGCGGGCTCGGCTCCTTCGGGGGTACACATCCCTGGAAAGGGCCTGACTGGATCCGTGCGGAGATCGCGACCATCCGTGCCACGACTCACCTCCCGTTCGGAGTCGGCTTCATCACGCCGTTCCTCCCCTTCACCGAACCGCTTTTCGAGGCCGCTCTGGAAGAGCGACCAGAGGTCATCGCGCTGTCGTTCGCCGACCCGCAGCCGTGGCTTGCTCGCGCCAAGGCCGCGGGAGCCCGGGTGATGTGCCAGGTACAGAACTACGATGACGCACGGGCGGCCGTCGCCGCGGGTGCCGATGTCCTCGTGGCGCAGGGTACCGAGGCCGGTGGCCATACCGGGACGATGGGACTCCTGCCGTTCCTGGCCGGGATCGTGAGGCGTTACCCCGATGTTCCGGTGCTGGCCGCAGGGGGCATCGGCGATGGCCGAACACTCGCGGCCGTCCTCACCGCCGGGGCGGACGGCGCCTGGCTGGGCACGGCGTTTCTCGCCACGCCCGAAGCCATCGAGGTACACGATGTCCACAAGCGTCTGATCGTCGAGAGTGATGGCGGCGACACCGTATGGACGCGGGCCTACGACATTGTGTCGGGGCTGCCGTGGCCGGCGACCATCGGTGAACGAGTCCGCCGCAATCGGTTCACCGATGAGTGGTCGGAGCGTGAGGCGACGCTGCGGGACCGCAAAGAGGAATTCGCGCCCCCGAGGGCGGTCAGTCCCGTTGAGGGCCCGCCCGACCCTGACACGAGCGCGATTCTCTATGGCCAGTCGGCGATCTTCGTCGATGCCGTCCGTCCCGCCGCGGAAGTGGTCCGCACGATCGGTGACGAGGCCGAGGCAATCCTGGGCTCGCGGCCTCGATCGCTGTTGAGCTGACGAGCAACCCCCGCTCGTGCGGGGACGACGAGGCTCGACGATCCGGTCGTGAACGACTGAGTCGCCACCGGCGGGATGGCGGCGGGGAGGTGGCGGAATGCCGGTGGATGCGGTCGGCTGAGTTTGGTGAACGCATGGTTGCGGATGGTCTCTGGGAGCTGCTGACGGTGGCTGCTCTGTCATTCTCGTGATGTCGCCGAGGCGTGCTCGGTGATGGCTTCGAAGAGGAGGAGGCTCTGATCCACCAGTTCCTCCCTTGAGATGTCCAGAACTCCATTGAACCAGCTCAGCAGCATCTCGCTGACCGCGCCCACGACGGCCACGGACAGGGTGGTGGGGTCGATCCGGGGATCATGGAGCCCTTCCCTCAGGAGGGAGTCCACGAGGCCGCTCATGCGCTGCAGGCCCAGACGCCGTTCGCGTGCCGTGAGGGGACCGGCCCCCAGGGATTCCGTGAGTTTGACGCGCCCTTTTCTCGGGTCTTCCAGAGGAAGCCCGGTGATGACGTCGATCATGTTTCGAGCCCGGTCGCGCAGTGGCTGGTCTGTGGCGATCGCCTCGGTGCACCGGGTGATCTGTTCCTCGTAGATGTCTCTCATGAGCGCTGCCATGAGATCGTCGAGGGACGTGAAGCTCTCCGCGAAGTACCTGTCCTTCAGTCCGGCGTGGCGGAGTACCGCACGGATGGAGGTGTGGGCGTATCCCTGGCTGGAGAAAAGTTCGAGACCGCTTTCCATGAGGCGCCGACGGCGGAGCGAAGCGCGCTGTTCCGCCGTGGCTCCGCCATATGTCCTCACGGTGTGCCACCTCTCCTTGAGGCGTCCAGGTGATGGTGCGATGTCACGCACCGGGGCCCGGCCTGCCGACCGCGATGCTCAGTGGCCTCGTGTGAGGTTTTGAGCCGCCGGTCCGGCCCCCGGCCATGGCGTTTCCTCCCGTATTACACCCATCTGGTGACAGGCTACCCCAGATGGGTGTAATGTCGAATTCATTCAGTCGTGAACCACGAAAGCGCTCCTCCCAGGGCCGGTACCAGCCGCAAGGGGCGTCGCAGATGTGGCCCACCCGCAGGTTCGACGCGCTGGGCCACCGCGCAGGAAAGTCATGACCGGCAGCGGCCTGCGTACCGCGCTGAGCACCCCCGTGCCCGCTGGTCATCCACGTATCGAACACCACGGAGTGTCGTGGTCCCATGGCATGCCGTGGGGAGAGTTCACCAATGGATCCCAACCATCTGTTCATCGGCGGACGCTGGGTGCACACGTCCGGCGACCGTGTCATCGACGTCGTATCCGCGAGTACCGGCGATCATCTTGGTGCCGTGCCGGACGGTTCCCAGGACGACATCGACCGGGCGGTCGGAGCCGCTCGTGCCGCATTCGACGCACCGACCGGCTGGGCCTCGTGGGGCCCTGAACATCGCGCGGCCGCCATGATCCGTCTCGCGGATGCGCTCGATGCCAGGAGGGGGGCGACATCCGCCGCCGTCAGCGCGCAGAACGGCATGCCGATCACTGTCGCCCGGTCCTTCGAAGGTGTGGTGCCGTCAGCCCTGCTGCGCTACTACGCGGCTCTGGCCGACAGCATGACGTCCGAGGAACTGCGTGCCGGACTGCCCCGGGGCACCACCCTGGTCCGACGGGAACCCGCAGGCGTCGTAGCCGCCATCATGACCTGGAACTTCCCTCAGACCATCGCCTTCTTCAAGGTGGCCCCGGCTCTGGCGGCCGGTTGTGCGGTCGTCCTCAAGCCGGCTCCGGAGACGGTCCTCGACTCGGTGCTGCTGGCGGAGGCCGTCGAGGAAGCGGGCATCCCCGACGGCGTGATCAACATCGTTCCGGGCGGCCGCGACACCGGCGCCTATCTGGTCTCCCATCGTGACATCGACAAGGTGTCGTTCACCGGATCCACCAGAGCGGGACGCCAAGTGGCGGCCGTATGCGCCGAGTTGCTGCGGCCGGTGACCCTGGAACTGGGAGGCAAGTCCGCCGCCGTCGTCCTCGACGACGCCGACCTCGCCGCGACCGCAGAGCAGTTCTTCATGGCCAGTCTGCTGAACAACGGTCAGACCTGTTACGCGAGTACCAGGATCCTGGCCCCCCGCAGCAGGTATCGGGAAGTGGTCGAGTTCTGTACGGCGATGGCCCGTGACGCCGTCGTCGGTGACGCGCTCGACCCCGACACCCAGATCGGCCCCCTCGTCAGCCGGCGCCAGCGCGAACGGGTCCTGGGTTACATCAAGACCGGCCTCAACGAAGGGTCTCGGCTCACCACCGGAGGAGGCCGGCCACCCGGCCTCGATCGAGGCTGGTTCGTCGAACCCACCGTATTCGCCGACGTAGAGAACTCATCGACCATCGCGCAGGAAGAAATCTTCGGCCCGGTCCTCACGATCACGCCCTACGACGGCGAGGACGAGGCAGTGCGCCTGGCGAACGAGTCGGCCTACGGCCTCGCCGGCACCGTCTGGACCACGGATCTGGATCACGGTGCCCAGGTGGCCCGCCGTTTGCGGACCGGCACCGTCGGGCTCAACGGCTATCTGCCCGACGTCACCTCCCCCTACGGAGGCAGGAAGGCCAGCGGACTCGGCAGCGAACTGGGGCCCGAGGGGCTTCACGCATACCAGCAATTCCAGTCGATCTACCACCCCTGATGCGACAGCCGGCATCCGTCGCCCGGCTCGGGCGAGTCCGGGCGACGGCCGCTCGCCGGGCGAGGGAACCAGCATGACTTCCACCGGAATCGAAGGATTCGACTACGTCATCGTGGGCGCCGGCAGCGCCGGTTGCGTGCTCGCGGACCGCCTGAGCCGTGACGACCGCGTTCAGGTGCTGCTCCTCGAAGCGGGCGGCCCCGACACCGACGACCTCATCCACATCCCGGCCGCGCTCGGAATGCTCTTCGGATCGCATACCGACTGGAGCTACCGGACGGTCGAGCAGCCCCGGCCGGGGCGCACTTTCTCCTGGCCCCGGGGCAAGACACTGGGCGGCTCGTCATCCACCAACGTCATGATCTACAGCCGGGGCAACCGGCACGACTACGACAGATGGCATGACGAACACGGTGCGAAAGGCTGGGGCTACGACGACGTCCTGCCCTATTTCATGAAGTCCGAGTCGAACCGCCGCCTCAGCGAGCCCTACCACGGTTCGGACGGACCCCTGCACGTCGAGGACCGCGTCTACACCCACGAACTCTCACAATCCTGGCTGGACGCCGCCGTGGAATGGGGACTGGACCGCAACGACGACTTCGCGGGTGCGTCCCCTGCCGGCGCCGGCCTGTACCAGGTGACATGCCATCACGGGCGACGGTGGTCCACGGCCGACGCCTATCTGCGCCCGGCCCTCGGCCGACCCAATCTCACGGTACGCACCAACGCCCTGGCAACAAAGATCACACTCGACGGATCACGCGCGGTCGGCGTCACCTATCTCCGGGACGGACAGGAACGGACGGCCCACGCCGACAGGGAGATTCTGCTCTGCGGCGGATCCATCAACTCGCCCCAGCTGCTGCTCCTGTCGGGCATAGGCGATCCCGACGAGCTGCACGATGTGGGGATAGACGTCCGAGTCCCCCTGCCCGGGGTCGGGCATAACCTGCAGGACCATTTGATGGCTCCCGTCGTGTGGGAGACCCGGAACTCCACTGACATCGTCCGGGACCTGCTCACCCCGGACAACCTCGAACGGTGGCGCACACACGGCGACGGGCCCTTCGCCTCCAACTACGGCGAGGTCGGCGCGTTCCTCAACGTCACGGACGGCCAAAGCCGTCCTGACGTCCAGCTGATAGGAGGGGCCACGGCACTCATTCTCAGCGGTGAGGAAGAACCTGACCGGCCGGTGTTCACGGTGAACTGCATCCCCCTGCACCCGCAGACCCGCGGCACCGTCCGTCTCGCGTCGGCCGATCCGCAGGCCCCACCGCTGATCGATCCCCGGTACTTCGACGTGCCCGCGGATACGTCGGTCATGGTCGCCGGACTCAGAGCGGTCATGGGCATCGCCCACTGCGCACCGTTCGCCGAACACCTGGCGCGGTCGTACCTGCCGGCCAGTGACGACCTGGACTGTCTGGACGGCCTGGGCGACGTGGCTCTCGAAGAGCACGTCCGCAGATGGAGTGCCACGGCGTACCACCCAGTGGGCACCTGTGCCATGGGAACCGGGCACGACGCCGTCGTCAATTCGGACCTGGAGGTCTACGGACTCGAGCGACTCCGCGTCGTCGACGCCTCGGTCATGCCGACTGTCACCAGTGGAAACACCAACGCACCCACGATCATGATCGCCGAAAAGGCTGCCGAGCTGATCGGGGAGCGGCCTTGCTGAACTCGACGTTTCTGAAGCCCTGTCTCGCGGAGGATGCCTGACCAGCCAACAAAGCACTACTAAGAGTTGTGTCATTCGGTAAGACGCAGGTCGATCTGTGAGGTAGTCGTCGCCAGTCGGTGCAGGCGCTTGTAGTAGCGGAGCTCTTCCGCGTCCATGAGGAGGGGCAGGACCTTGTCGAGTTCGGTGATGCAGTCGCGCTTTGTCCCGATGCCCGGCCGCAGTGATCCGATGGAACCCCAGCTGCCGGAACAGCGGAAGCAGCACCTCCTCGATGAGCTCATCCTCACTGCAGGAGTCCAAGAACGCAGCGAGGCCCGCACGCCGCTGCACCTCGGCGGCGCTCAGGGGCCGATGCGGGTTCTTGGCGTAGAAGGCATCGAAGCCCTCACGGGAAAGCGCGACCCAGCGATGCCGAGTCGAGCCGTCGTGCTCCCAGTCCATGTCGAGGTCCCCGAAGAACCCCGCGACGCCCCTCCCCAGAGCACACGCCAGAAACGACGTGCGATCCATTGTGCCCTGCACCCACAGGGGTCCCAGGGCGGACAGCCACAGCCGAGACCACTCGACGTCAGAAGCCCCGTCGTACCGGAGACGCGGTCCGCTGCCAGCGTCGAGAGCGCACCGCCGTCTCGGGAAAACGCGGAGGCCGACGCGGCGGCCGCCGCCCCCATGTTGCGGGTCGATTCCACCACCTACGGTGCGGACGGGTTCTCAGGCCAGTAGGAAGCTACCGACGGAAGCAAACGCTGCCGACCATCCATCCCCTACTTTCGAACTGGGCGACGTACATGCGGCCGGGCCGGACTCAGACGCGACAGACCCCCGGCTGGGGCGACCCAGCCGGGGTCTGCATCGCCTGTTCTGTCACACGCGTATCACGAACACCATCGAGCACCGGGACCACAAGGACCCCACCTGCGCAAACGGTTGTAGAACGCGTGATCGTTGGCTCGGGGGCTGCCAGAGGGTTCTTCGTCTCCTTGTGGTACGCGACCTCAAAGGCAGCCCAGCTCAGCCAACGGTCCCACGGTGCACGCGGGCGGCAAGCCACAGCAGCAACGGACGTGACCTTCGCTGCCGCAAGGTCGATACTGCCCTCAGCAGGACTCCAGCCCCCGCTTGTCCACCGCGCCACGACTACCTGACGCTCCGTCATCAAAGTCAGCATCGAGTCAGCATCAGTACCGCCGGAACCCGCTTCCGACCGCCGCCGACCGCCAAGATCGTCAAGTGAAGACATCGCCTCTGAACCAGCGAAAACGCAGGTCAGAGGGCCACCTGCTAAGCCGCCTAGGAGGTACCCATGAGGATGCTGATCAACGTCCCGGAAACGGTGGTCACGGACGCGCTGCGGGGCATGGCGTCCGCGCATCCCGAGCTGACCGTCGACGTGGAGAACCGGGTGATCGTACGGCGTGACGCCCCGGTGGCCGGGAAGGTGGCGCTGGTCTCCGGTGGCGGGTCGGGGCACGAGCCGCTGCACGGGGGCTTCGTCGGCCCGGGCATGCTGTCGGCCGCCTGTCCGGGCGAGGTGTTCACTTCCCCGGTTCCGGACCAGATGGTGCGCGCGGCAGCGGCCGTGGACAGTGGCGCGGGTGTGCTGTTCATCGTGAAGAACTACACCGGTGACGTGCTGAACTTCGACATGGCGGCGGAGCTCGCCGAGGACGAGGGCATCCAGATCGCGAAGGTCCTCGTCAACGACGACGTCGCCGTCACCGACAGCCTCTACACCGCGGGCCGGCGCGGCACCGGCGCCACCCTGTTCGTGGAGAAGATCGCGGGGGCGGCGGCGGAGGAGGGGCAGCCGCTGGAGCGCGTGGAGTCCATCGCCCGGCAGGTCAACGAGAACTCCCGCAGCTTCGGTGTCGCGCTCAGCGCGGGCACCACACCCGCGAAGGGCACCCCCACCTTCGATCTGCCCCCGGGCGAGCTGGAGTTGGGCATCGGCATCCACGGCGAGCCGGGGCGTGAGCGGCGCCCGATGATGACGGCGCGCGAGATCGCCGACTTCTCGGTGCACGCCGTCCTGGACGATCTTCAGCCGCGCAATCCGGTACTGGTCCTGGTCAACGGGATGGGCGCCACCCCGCTCCTGGAGCTGTACGGCTACAACGCGGAGGTGCAGCGGGTCCTGACCGAGCGCGGCGTCCCCGTGGCCCGCACGCTCGTCGGCAACTACGTCACGTCCCTCGACATGGCGGGCGCCTCGGTCACCGTGTGCCAGGTCGACGAGGAGCTGCTGCGGCTGTGGGACGCGCCGGTCAGCACACCGGGGCTGCGCTGGGGCAGGTGAGTGGGGTCAACGTCCGTACCAGGCAAGGAGATCCAGTGCTCGACGCCGAATTCTTCCGCCGCTGGATGACGGCGGCCGCCGCGGCCGTCGACCGCGAGGCGGAGCGACTGACCGCGCTCGACTCGCCGATCGGCGACGCCGACCACGGCACCAATATGCAGCGCGGGTTCCGCGCGGTCGAGGTCACCCTGGAGAAGGAGGCGCCGGCAACGCCCGGCGCGGTACTCCAGTTGGCGGGCCGACAACTGATCTCGACGGTCGGCGGCGCGTCCGGTCCGCTGTACGGCACGCTGCTGCGCCGCACCGGCAAGGCCCTCGGGGACGCCGCCGAGGTCACCGAGGAGCAGCTGACCGACGCGCTGCGGACGGGTGTGGACGCGGTCATGACGCTGGGCGGAGCCGCGCCCGGCGACAAGACCATGGTCGACGCCCTGGTGCCCGCGGTGGACGCGCTCGGCGCCTCGTTCCGGGCGGCGAGCGCCGCCGCCGAGGAGGGCGCCCTCGCCACGACACCGTTGCAGGCCCGCAAGGGCCGGGCGAGCTATCTGGGCGAGCGCAGCATCGGGCACCAGGACCCCGGTGCCACCTCCTCGGCCCTGCTGATCGCCGCACTCGTGGAGGCCGCCGGTGAGTAACAGCGTGAAGAAGCTGGTCGGGATCGTGCTGGTCTCGCACAGCGCCGCCGTCGCCGAGTCGGTCGCCGAACTGGCCAAGGGGCTGGCGGGCGGCGGCATGACCGCTCCGGTCGCCCCGGCGGGCGGCGCCGTGGACGGCGGACTCGGCACGAGCGCCGAACTGATCACCGCGGCGGCCGCCTCCGTGGACCGGGGAGCGGGGGTCGCCGTGCTCATGGACCTGGGCAGTGCGGTCCTGACAGTGAAGGCACTCCTCGCGGAGGGCGACGAGCTCCCGGAGAACACCCGGCTGGTCGATGCCCCCTTCGTGGAGGGCGCGGTCGCCGCGGTGGTCACGGCCTCGGCGGGCGCGGACCTGATGGCGGTGGAGGCGGCGGCCACGGAGGCGTACGCGTACCGGAAGGAGTGACGGCGTTCCGTGGGAGCCGCTGCCGCGCCGGACCGGCGGCGGCTCCGTCATGTCCGGCCTCGGCTCAGCTGTGGCATCAGTTCTCGAGCAGGAACTTCCGCGCCAGTGCCTTCCCTTGGGCGACCGCCTCGTCGTGGTCCTGGATCGGGGACACGCGGGAGTTCCTGAAGACGATGTATGTCACCCCGAAGTCCGTTCCGCCGAAGCGCGGATCGGGGGGAATCCCGAGGGCCCTGGCGGTCGCGTACGAGGCTTCGCCGATGATTCCTCTCGGGCCTTTGTCGCCGACGACCGCGTACTCGACGCGATCCCCGTAGATCACGGCGGCGACGGAACCGCCGTACACGCCGTACGCGCGATGGTCCCAGATGGTGCTCGGGAGGGGCACCACGATGTAGGGCAGGGTCTCGGCGCTCAGGGACCGCCCGTCGGACTGCAGGTAGGCGGTGCCCTGGGAGAAGGACGGGTCGGTCCGCGCGTTGCACACGAGGCCCGGGCGTCCGTCGCAGTCGATGTCCATGTCGGCCTTCCAGAACACGGCACCGTGTGTGGCGCAGACGGGTATGTCGGCCCGGGCGCCCTGGTCGCTGCGGTAGCGGCCGCGTGACACCTGGGTACAGCCGCGCACCTTTGCCAGCAGGTCGGCGGCTCGGACGGTGCCCTTGTAGGACGACGGGGGTCCGTGTCGGTGGGCGGCGGTGGGGACTGTGGCGGGTATGAGCAAGGAGGCGCCGGCCGCGGCCAGCGTCAGTGACTGGACGAGCACGATGAGAGACCCTCTCCTGGGGGGCATTGATCACTCACCACCGTGGTGCCATTACCCGGCGCACGTCCAATGAAAGAGGGCCGGACGGGGCACAGGGCCGTAGGGCGGTGGAGGGCCGGGGCCGCATCGGGCCCCGGCCCTCGACCGCGCTCGTCGGCGCGGGATCGGCGACGACAGCGGACCGCGCCGTCGGCACGAACTGCCCTGAAGGGCAAGTGAGTTCGCACCGCGTCAAGGTCAGCATACGTAGGCCGGTGCGCCCCGGTGAGCACCACCCTCACCTCTTGATGTGCGCGCGTCAGTCATGGCATACAGGTACAGACCAATCTCCCATGGAGGGGGCAGGCCTGTGCGAGGCGTTCTGGCGCCGGTGATCTGCGGTTCGGTCCTGCTCCTCGCGTCCTGCGCCTGGGGTGACGGGGGTGACGGCGGGGGCGAGCGGCTGCCCTCGGCCCCGATGGGGGTGACCGCCGTCGCGGGCAGCGCGACGAGCGTGCACGTGATGTGGAACCGCTTGTCCGGCGGTCCGGCGATCACCGGGTACGAGGTCTGTCGCGGCACCAGGAAGGTGAGGGAGGTGCCCGGTGCCGAGCACATGGTGGACGTCACCCGGCTGACACCCTCGACGACATACGTCTTCACGGTCCGGGCCCGGAGCGCCGACGGCGCCCTCGGTCCGGCGAGTCGGGAGGTTCGCGCCACGACGCCCGCGGCCGTCGCCACCGACGAACGAGCGCCGTCCCGCCCGGGGCGGCCGCGTGGCAAGGCCGTGGGGAGCCGGGCGGTCCAGCTGGCCTGGGGACGGTCGAGCGACGACCGGGGCGTGGCGTCGTACGACATCTACCAGGGCGGTTCGAAGATCCACAGTGTGGGCGGCGGTCAGACGGCCACCGTGGTCACCGGACTGCGGCCGGGGACCCTCTACTCATTCACCGTCCGGGCCCGGGACGCGGCGGACAACCTCTCACCGGCGAGCGACGAACTGCGGCTGACCACCGCGCCCGGCTCCGACGCCGGGAAGGGCACCGAACCGTCCCGCTTCCGTGCCACGACGCACCGGGCCGACGGGGCGTACTACCTCGATCTGACGTGGGTGCCGCCGGACGCCGACGGTGTCATCACCGAGTATCAGATCCATCTGGACGGACAACCGGCCACCTCGCTCGTCTGGGGCGGCACCGTGCCGCGTTCCACGGCCACCTACAGCTTCTACGTGGGCCGGGAGGCCGAAGTCACCTACCGGGTGCGGATCCGGGCGAAGCTGCCGGACGGCACGTGGGGCGGTTTCTCGGCGGAGCGGGCGGTGACGACGGGCCGTTGACGCCGGCCAGGACGGCTATTCGTGCCCGGGCAGCTCCCCGAACTCGTCCAGGGCATGGGTCAGCCACTGGGTCCAGAAGGTCTCCAGGTCGATGCCGGCGCGCAGCACGAGATGCCGGAGGCGGTCCTGCGCCGAGTCCCTGTCGGGCCCGAAGTCGCGTTCCTCGATCTCCCGGTACTCGGCCAACTGCCGCTGATGCAGGTCGAGATGGCGGCGCAGGTCCGCCTCGATGCCGTCGGTGCCGACGACGGCCGCGGCGCGCAGCCGCAGCAGCAGCGCGTCGCGTGCGGGCTTGGGGTCCTGTCGCGCGGCCGTCCAGCGGGCGAGTTCGGCGCGGCCCGCGGGCAGGACCTCGTACGACTTCTTCTGCCCGCGGGCCGGCTGCTCGCTGGGGAGGGCCCGGATCAGCCCGTCACTTTCGAGCCGTCCCAGCTCGCGATAGATCTGCTGGTGGGTCGCCGACCAGAAGTAGCCGATCGACCGGTCGAACCGACGGGTCAGTTCGAGCCCCGACGACGGCTTCTCCAGCAGGGCGGTCAGGATCGCGTGCGGGAGTGACATGGGCCCATCCTAGGGAGGCGACGCACGGCGCCTACAGCGCCGCCGCCAGCTCCGTGCCCTGCTTGATCGCGCGCTTGGCGTCCAGCTCGGCGGCCACGTCGGCACCGCCGATGAGATGCGGCTCCCGGCCCGCGGCCACCAGCTCCTCGTACAGGTCGCGGCGCGGTTCCTGCCCTGTGCACAGGACGATCGTGTCGACCTCCAGGACCCGGCTCTCGCCGTCCACGGTGATGTGGAGCCCGGCGTCGTCGATCCGGTCGTAGCTGACGCCCGGGAGCATGGTGACGCCCCGGTGCTTGAGCTCCGTGCGGTGGATCCAGCCGGTGGTCTTGCCGAGCCCGGCGCCGACCTTCGAGGTCTTGCGCTGGAGGAGGTGGACGGTGCGCGGCGGGGCGGGCCGCTCGGGTGCGGCGAGGCCGCCGGCGACGCGGTAGTCCATGTCGACACCCCAGTGGCGGAAGTAGGTCGCCGGGTCCTCGCTCGCCTTGTCGCCGCCGTCGGTGAGGTATTCGGCGACGTCGAAGCCGATGCCGCCCGCGCCGAGGACGGCGACGCGCTCACCGACGGGGGCGCCGTCGCGCAACACGTCGAGATAGCCGAGGACGCTGGGGTGGTCGACGCCGGGGATCTCGGGGGTGCGCGGGGTGACGCCGGTCGCGACGACGATCTCGTCGTGATCGGCCAGGTCGCCGGCGGCGACGCGGGTGTTCAACCGGACGTCCACACCGTGCTGTTCGAGCTGGGTGCGGAAGTAACGGAGCGTCTCGTCGAACTCCTGCTTGCCGGGGACCTGACGGGCGACGTTGAGCTGGCCGCCGATCTCGCCCGCCGCGTCGTAGAGGGTGACGTCGTGGCCGCGCTCGGCGGCGGAGACGGCGCAGGCGAGCCCGGCGGGACCGGCGCCGACCACGGCGACGCGCTTGCGCAACCGGGTCGGGGACAGGACCAGCTCGGTCTCGTGACAGGCGCGCGGGTTGACCAGGCAGGAGGTGATCTTTCCGCTGAAGGTGTGGTCGAGGCAGGCCTGGTTGCAGCCGATGCAGGTGTTGATGGCCTCCGGGCGCCCCTGTTCGGCCTTGGCGACGAAATCGGGGTCGGCGAGCATCGGGCGGGCCAGGGACACCATGTCGGCGTACCCCTCGGCGAGCAACTGCTCGGCCAGCTCGGGGGTGTTGATGCGGTTGGTGGTCACGAGCGGGACCGAGACGGCGCCCATGACCTTCCTGGTCACCCAGGTGTACGCGCCGCGCGGCACGGAGGTGGCGATGGTCGGGATGCGGGCCTCGTGCCAGCCGATGCCGGTGTTGATGATGGTCGCTCCGGCGGCCTCGACCGCCTTCGCGAGCGTGACGACCTCGTCGAGGGAGGAGCCGCCGGGGACGAGGTCGAGCATGGACAGGCGGTAGATGATGATGAAGTCCTCGCCGACCGCCTCGCGGACGCGGCGGACGATCTCGACCGGGAAGCGCATGCGGTTCTCGTACGAGCCGCCCCAGCGGTCCTCGCGCCGGTTGGTCGGGGTCGCGATGAACTCGTTGATGAGGTAGCCCTCGGAGCCCATGACCTCGACGCCGTCGTAACCGGCCTGCCGGGCCAGTCGGGCGGCGCGCGCGTAGTCGTCGATCGTCTGCTCGACCTCGGCGTCGGTGAGCTCGTGCGGGACGAACGGGCTGATCGGGGCCTGGAGGGCGCTGGGGGCGACGAGGTCCTGGTGGTAGGCGTACCGGCCGAAGTGGAGGATCTGCATCGCGATCCGGCCGCCCTCGCGGTGCACGGCTTCCGTGATGACGGAGTGCTGCTCGGCCTCCGCCTCGGTGGTGAGCTTGGCGCCGCCCTCGTACGGGCGTCCGGCCTCGTTGGGTGCGATGCCGCCGGTGACGATGAGGCCCACTCCCCCGCGCGCCCGGGCGGCGTAGAACGCGGCCATGCGTGCGAAGCCATGCTCCGCCTCCTCGAGGCCCACGTGCATCGAGCCCATGAGCACGCGGTTGGGCAGCGTGGTGAAGCCCAGGTCGAGCGGGGTCAGCAGGTGCGGGTAGCGGCTCATCGGGCCCTCCGTGCGGTGTGTCGTGCGTCTGTTGTAGACGACGGCGGGCAGGTTGTGCAACTAGTTGCACAACCACAGCGACCCTCAGCTCACCGCGACCCCAGTCCACCGCGGCCCTCAGTCCACCTCCACGTCGTCGAAGAGTTCGAGCATCCGGCCCAGCACCCGCAGACAGGTCTGCACGTCGGCCTCGGTCAGCTCACCACGCACCTGACGCAACAGGGCGTGCTCACGGGCGGTGACGGCGTCGATGGCCGCCCGGCCGTCGTCCGTCAGCCGAATCAGCGAGGACCGCTTGTGGGCCGGGTTGGGGATGGACTCGACCAGCCCGCGCGCCGCCGCGTCGTTGACCATCCGCTGCACGAACTGCCTGCTCAGCGCCTGCGCGCGGCCCATCTGCGGGACGGTCATGGGTCCGTTCCCCCGCAGCAGGTCGAGGACGGCCCGTACGCCGACGGAGACTCCCTCGATCGATTCGGCCTGTTCCACCTTGCGCTGCACCCGCCGGTACAGCGGACCGACCAGGGCGAAGACGTCCATGAGGCGGGGGGCGAGTTCATCGGGGGCGAGTGGCGCGTTCTTGTCGGTCACGCCCACGATTATGACACCCAGGTTGTCAACTTCGGGAGAAGTTGACACCTTGGTTGTCATGACACACACCTCGGAGACGCAGACGTTCGCCACCGAAGACCGCCGCCTGGCCTATCGCGACGAGGGAGCAGGACCGCCGCTGGTGCTGCTGCACGGCGGTTTCCTCGACCACCACATGTGGGACGACCAGACACCGGTGTTCGCGCGGACCCACCGGGTGATCGCCCTGGACGCGCGCGGCCACGGGGCCTCGTCCAACGCGACCCGGCCGTTCCGCCACACCGATGACCTCGCCGCGATCCTGCGCCACCTCCGCCTCGGCCCCGCCGTCCTGGTCGGCCTCTCGATGGGCGGGGCCATCGCCGTCGACACGGCGCTGGAACACCCGGACCTCGTCCGCGCCCTGGTCGTCAGCGGCGTCGGGACCAGCGAGCCCGATTTCCGGGACCCCTGGACCACGGCCGTGAGCTCCTCGTACTGGCATGCGCTCGGGGCCGGCGACATCGACGCGTTCCTCGACGCGTTCTCGCAGTTCACCTACGGCCCCGAGCGCACCGCCGAGGACGTCGACCCCGAAGTCGAACGCCGCGTACGGGAGATGGCCCGGGGGACGATCGGCAAGCACACCCGCGACGAACCGGACTGGTCCGTCCCCGTCACCGACACCTGGGCCCGGGCGGCGAAGATCGAGGTACCCGTGCTGGCCGTCAACGGCGGCATCGACTCGGTCGACCACATCGGCATGGCGGAACGCCTCGTGCGCACCGTCGGGAACGGCCGGACCACGGTCGTCGAAGGCACCGCGCACTACCCCAACATGGAGCGGCCCGACGCCTTCAACGCGATCGTCGGGGACTTCCTACGCTCTCTGCATTCGTGACGCGTGTCCTGTGACGCCGGGTGCCGATCAACACGTTGGCATACAGCTCCTTCGAAACGGCGAGCCGCACCTTGAGGCCGCCGTGAGTGAACGCCTCGACAGCGGAGGGGACTTGGCGTTCGCTCGTCTCGACGAGCAGGCAGCCGCCGGGCGCCAGCCACCGGGTCGCCTCGGCGGTGACCCGGCGCAGGACGTCCAGGCCGTCCGAGCCGCCGTCCAGGGCGGCCAGGGGCTCGTGATCACGGGCCTCGGACGGCAGCAACGCGACCTCGTCCGTGGGGACGTAGGGCACGTTGGCGGCCAGGATGTCGACGCGGCCGCGCAGGTCGTCCGGGAGGGCGGCGAACAGGTCGCCCTCGTGGACGTGCCCGCCGTACGCCGCGACGTTTCCGCGGGCGCAGCGTACGGCGGCGGGGTCGATGTCGGCGGCGTGCAGTTCGGGCCCGTCGAGCGCCGCGGCGAGGGCGGCGCCGACGGCGCCCGAGCCGCAGCACAGGTCCACGACGAGGGAGGCGTCGCGGCTGAGGGCGAGGGCCTGTTCGACCAGGAACTCGGTGCGGCGGCGGGGCACGAAGACGCCCGGTTCCACGGCGATGCGCAGCCCGCGGAACTCGGCCCAGCCCAGGACGTGTTCGAGGGGGAGCCCGGCGGCGCGCCGGTCGACCATGGCGACGGCCTCGTCCGGCGTGCGGGCGGTGGAGAGAATCAACTCGGCCTCGTCCTCGGCGAAGACACAGCCGGCGGTACGAAGCGCGGAGACAATATGGGTGCGCGAAAATGGTGGCATGGAGCCGAGAAAGCCTTTCGGTGGACCGAAGGGCGCCCTCACGGTCACCTACGGGCGGTGAGCCGCGCTGTCCTGAGGTGAGAGCACCCGAGCCGACACAGCGGTAATGGGTCTCACCTCCTCGGCCACGAACCGGCCGGGACGATCCACGGCCAGGACGGTCACATTAGCAGGGGTCCGGACGCCGACGCCCCTGCCCGCCCGGTCGGCGCACGCACCTCGCACCCCTTTCGCCAAGTTGTACAGTGCAACCAGAGGTGCGAGGAGGTCCCGTGAAGGCAGTCGAGGGTTCGGACGGGACCGCCGTCACAGAAGGCGACGGCGCTGTCGAGACCATCCAGCGCGAGATGACGGTCTTCGCCCGGCGCGCCCGCGCCTCGGCGGGGCGCATGCACCCCGAGCTGTCCCTGGTGGCGTACACGTTGCTCGGGCACCTGGAGGAGAGCGGCGGCTGCCGGGCCACCGACCTGGCCGCGCACTACGCGCTGGACAAGTCCACGGTCAGCCGGCAGGTGGCCGCGCTGGAGCGGGCCGGGCTGATCGAGCGGCGGCTCGATCCGGACGACCACCGGGTGCAGGTGCTGCATCTGACCGAGGCGGGGACCCGGATCCTCGCCCAGGTCACCGAGAGCCGCCGGGAGGCGTTCCGGGAGCGGCTCGCGGGCTGGTCACGGGAGGACCTGGACCGCTTCGCGGGCTATCTGCTGCGGTACAACGCGGCGGCGGCCGTCACACCGGTCGAACCCCACGGCACAGCCGCCCGCTGACGGTCGGTCGGCGCCCGGCAGCTGCCCGAGGGGATTCTTTCTCGTCGTCAGATCCCGACGGCCTGCTGGTCCGCCGAGTGCTCCGGAACCCGCGCCGAGAGGAACTTCGTGGTGCGGCGCAGCCGGAAGCCGAGGGATTCGTAGAGCCGGATGGCGTTGGTATTGCCCGCGCTGGTGTGCAGGAACGGCGTCTCTCCGCGCTCGCGGATGCCGTGCGCGACCGCCAGGACCAGCCGGCCGGCCAGACCCTGACCACGGAAGTCCGGGTCGGTGCACACCGCGCTGATCTCGGTCCAGCCCGGTGGGTGCAGCCGCTCGCCCGCCATGGCGACCAGGGCGCCACCCCGGCGGATGCCCAGGTAGGTGCCCAGCTCGATGGTGCGCGGCAGGAACGGGCCGGGCCGGGTGCGCTCGACCAGGTCCAGCATCTCGGGTACGTCGTCGGGACCGAGCCGCACGGCCTCCCGGTCGGGCGCGGCGGCGAGCCCGTCGTCGACGAGCTGCACGCCGTCGAGGGCGAAGGTGATCTCCCAGCCGTCAGGAACCCGGCCTCGGAAACCGGGCAGCGGAGCCTCGGCGCCCGGGCCGGCGAGTGCCGCGAGGTCGGCCCAGTCGTCGGCGTCGGGCTCGTCGGGCAGACCCACCCACGGCGACACGTCGAGGGGGTAGCGCAGGACACGGCCCCGGCGCTCGGCGAAGTGGGCGTGCGGGCCGGTCAGCGAGGCGAGCGCGGGGTTGTCGAGGACGTGCCGTTCGGTGCTCATACGCCGACCTCGATCACGACCTTGCCACGGGCGTGGCCGTCCTCGACCGCGCGGAGGGCCTCTCCCGCCCGTTCGAGGGGGAACCGCTGAGTGATGTGGGGGTCGAGGTCGCCACGCTCTACCAGGCGCGCGACCTCGTCGAGCACCGCGGTGGTCCGGGCCCGGACCACGCGCGCGCCACCGAGCCGCTCGACGTCCTGGGGGGACGCCCCCGCGGTGATCAGCTTGGACCGGTCGGTCAGCAGGGTCGCCGCCTCTTCCAGTACGTCGCCGCCGACGAGGTCGTAGACGCCGTCGACGCCGTCCGGGGCCGCCGCCCGCACCCGCGCGGCCAGATCCGGGCCCGAGGGGACGTGCACGGCTCCGAGGTGCTCGACAAAGTCCTTCTTGCCGTCGCTGGCCGCACCGACGACACGCAGACCGAAGGCGCGCCCGATCTGCACGGCCGCCACACCGACCCCGCCGCCCGCGCCGGTGACCAGCAGGGTCGCACCGGCGGGCAGGCCGAGCTGGCGGATCCCGTCGTACGCGGTGGCCGCCGCGACCGGCAGGACCGCGGTGTGAGCGAAGGAGAGCCCGTCGGGCACATGCGCGGTCACCGCCGCGGGCAGCAGCGCGTACTCGGCGTAGCCGCCGGTCACCGTGTTGCCGAAGACCGCGTCCCCGACGGCGAAGCCGGTCACACCCTCGCCGATTTCCTCGACGACACCGGCGGCCTCGCTGCCGAACACCACGGGAAACGCGGGCGAGCCGGTCTCGCCGGGACGGCGGAAGCCCGTGCGCAGCTTCCAGTCGATCGGGTTCACGCCCGCCGCGCGAACCGCGACGAGGACCTGGCCCGGGCCGGGGCTCGGCCGGTCCACGTCGACGAGGGCCTCGGTCTCCGGGCCGCCGTACCTCGTGTATGCGTACGCCTTGGGCATGTCCTGCCTCACTCTCCTTCGCTGTCGCCGGACCACCCGCCGCTCACGCCGCCGGTACCGGCCACTACTCCGCAAGGAAGATCGCGGGGCGGCTATTCCCAGGCCGCGGGAGAGTTCATACATCCGCAATGATCGAGGCCCGGCGGGGGCGGGAGGCACGGCCGGCGGGCGCGTACGGTGTAATGCGTACGGTTGAATGCGTACGCATTGATCACGCTCGACCGGCGGTCCGGTCCGGACGGCCTGGAGGCACCACCCGTCATGAACGTCACCCGAGGCTTCACCGGGCGCCCGCGCGTCCCCGACCCCGGGCTGCCGCCCGGCCAGTACGACGCGGGTGACGACTGGCCCGTCCTGTCCGCCGAGGTCACACCGGATCTGGCGGCCCCGGACTGGTCCTTCCGGATCGACGGACTGGTGGCCGAGCCGCGCACCTGGAGCTGGGAGGACGCGCACGCGCTGCCGGCGTCGGCGTACGAGGGTGACATCCACTGCGTGACCAGTTGGTCGAAGTTCGGGGTGCGGTTCGGGGGCGTGTCCCTGGACGTGTTCCTGGACCTCGTCCGGCCCGAGGCGACGGCCACCCACGCCGTCGCCTACTCCCACACCGGGTACACCACGAACCTCCCGCTCGCCGACCTCGCCGGCGGCCGCGCCTGGATCGCGTTCGAGTACGACGGGAAGCCGCTGCCCGCCGAACACGGCGGGCCCGCGCGGCTGCTGGTCCCGCATCTGTACTTCTGGAAGAGCGCCAAGTGGATCGCGGGCCTGAGGATCCTCGACCACGACGAGCCGGGGTTCTGGGAGCAGAACGGCTACCACGCGCGGGGCAACCCGTGGGAGGAGCAGCGGTACTCCGGTGACTGAGACGGCCGTGACACCCGAACCCTTCGTTCCGCCCACGCGTTTCGCCGTTCCTGGGCGGATCGCCGTGAGCAACCGTGCGGCGGCCGTGTGGCAGACCGCGACGCTGACCGAGATCCGCCGGGAGACACCGCACGCGGCGACGTTCCGCTTCGCGGTGCCCGGCTGGGCGGGCCATCTGCCCGGCCAGCACCTGATGCTGCGGCTGATCGCGCAGGACGGTTACCTGGCGCAACGGCACTACTCGATCGCATCCCCGCCGGACGACGCCGGACACATCGAGCTGACCCTGGACCACGTCGAGGGCGGTGAGGTCTCCGGCTGGTTCCACACCGTGGCCAGGCCCGGGGACGAGGTCGAGGTGCGGGGCCCGCTGAGCGGATTCTTCGCCTGGCCCGGCGACCGGCCCGCCCTGCTGATCGGCGCCGGCTCGGGGGTCGTCCCGCTGATGTCGATGGTGCGTCACCACCGGGCGCGTGGCCTGGACGTGCCGCTGCGGCTGCTGGTCTCGGCCCGGGGACCGCGGGAGCTGATCTACGCGGAGGAGTACGGCGAGGAGACCACGCGAGTCTTCACGCGCAGCGCGCCGGAGGGTGTGCCCGTGGGCCGTGTGTCGGCGGCCCATGTGGCACCGCTCCTGGCCGAGGCGCCTCCCGGTGGGTGGGAGGCCTATGTGTGCGGCTCCAATGGCTTCGCGGAACACACCTCACGACTGCTCGTCGCGGCCGGGCAGCCGGTCGACCGTATCCGCATCGAACGCTTCGGCTGAACAAGGCCCGGCCGGAGTCGGGTGGCGGCGAGTCCGGGGCGCTATCGGTCGACGCCTGTGGTGACCCTCCACGCCTTTGGTCGCCGTCCACGCCTGTGGTCGCCGTCGACGCTGTGGTGTTCGTCCACGCCTGCGGTGACTGGGTGACTGCAGAGGCCTGGGGTGGCTGTCGGCACTTGTAGTAATGGCGTGCGGGAGCAGGGCCGTCGGCGTGCCGGTTTCAGGGGGAGCGCACGGTTGCGGGGGCGAACGCGCGGTTCCGGGCCCGGCAGGGCCCGGGTCCATGGGCTTCTGCTGGGCCGGTTCGCGGGCTCAACGGGGCTGGTTCCGGACGCTGCTGGGCCGATTCCGTGGTGGGCTACAGGCCCGGCCCCGGGGGGCTCGACGGGTACGGCCCAGCGGGATCGACGGGTCTGGCCCAGCGGGATCGACAGGTCTGGCCCCGAGGGTGAGAGAGCTGGATCCGGGTGCCGACAGGTCGGCGCTTCTTCGACTGGACAGGACCGTTCCGGTACTCCGCAGCCCAAACCCCGGGTGGGCAACGGGACCAGCCCTGGATGGGGCACAGACCCAGCTCCGGAATGGGCCGCCGGTCGGTCCGTCGACGCGAACCGGTCCCGGTCGACCCGAGGGACGACAGGCCCAGGCCGAGGGACGACAGGCCCGGCCCGAGGGACGACAGAACCGGATCCGAGGGCCGCCCAGGCCGACGCTGCTTGGGCTCCACAGGACCGTTCCAGTGCGCGACAGGCCCGCCCCCGAGTGCGCAACCCGCCCGGCTGCGGGGTGGGCCACGGGCCCCACTCCGAACCGGGCCGTCGGCCCGGTTCGGGGTGTCGGTGGGCGTGGTCGGTCCGGGGTTTCCGGGTCGGATGGCCGGGAACTTCGCCGGGGAGGAGAATTGGCATAAAAAGCCGTTCGAGTCGGAAGCACCCTATGCCGCGTACACACTGGTCCGTGAGCGGCCGTCCTCCGGCCACGGGTCGGCGAGCACGGTCGGTCCGGCACGGCTCGGTCCCGGGTGCGGGACCGATGTGGTCCGCCGCCGTCGTACGGGGCGGACGGGTGCCGCGCGGTACTTCGCCGAGGGGGCTGCTCGTGGCGGCGAGTGGTGCGCCGGTTCCCCACGGGGCTCGGATCGGTGGTACGGGCGTGGAATCGACGCCGGGTCCGTGGTGGACGCTCGCGTGCGGGACCGGTACGCCGGGAAAGGCGGACCGGCCCGGTCGAGGGGCTGTCGGCCCCTCCGCGAGCGGGACGTGGCGGCAAGGAGGTCGAGATGCGAACCCGGGTGCGCGGCTGGCGCTGGCGACGCAATCCGCTGCGCCGCCGATCGGATGTCATCGAGGCGTGGACGTCGCTGATCGTCGCTGTTCTGCTGTGTGTCGGGGCCCCGCTCGTCGGCACGGCCGCGGGCTGGTGGGCGTACGACAACGCGCACGCGACCCAGGTGTCCCTGCGTGCCCACCGCCATCAGGTGCCCGCGGTACTCGCCGAGGACGCCCCGGCCGCGGTGCCCTCCGCGCAGGGCGGCAAACAGCCCCTGTACGGGGTGAAGGTGCACTGGACCGAGCCGGGCAAGGGCACGCGCACGACGGTCGCCCAGGTCCCGGCGGGCTCGCGGCACGGCGACCGGGCGGAGGTGTGGCTGGACGCCAAGGGCCACGGCGTCGCACCGCCGCCGAGCAACGCCGCGGTGTGGCAGCAGACCCTGACGGCCGGTGTGTGGGCCGCGGGCGGTCTGGTGGGGACCGTCCTGCTGGCGCGCGCCGTGATCGGCCGGGTCGCCGAGCGGCACCGCATGGAGGAGTGGGAGGCCGAATGGGCCCGTCAGGGGCCGAATTGGGGGCGGCGCACGGCATGACAGGGTGAGGACCCACGCCCCTCGGGCTTTCCCCGGGCCGCAAGGCTTCGAGGTCTGGTGGGGTCCCGACAGGCCACCTTACGGTGTGATCATCCGCACGCCTGACGTCAAAGGTGGTCCTTCATGGCCCTGTTCGACCTGTCGCTCGACGAGCTCCGCGAGTACCGCAGCGCTTCCGCGGAGCCCGCGGACTTCGACGCGTTCTGGACGAAGACACTCCAGGAGACCCGCGAGCACGACCTCGACGCCCGCTTCGAGCCCGTCGAGACGGGTCTGAAGACGGTCCAGGTGTACGACGTGACGTTCGCCGGGTTCGGCGGCCATCCGGTGAAGGGCTGGCTGACCGTGCCGACGTCCACGGACGGGCCGCTGCCGACGGTCGTGGAGTTCATCGGCTATGGCGGCGGGCGCGCCCTTGCGCACACACACCTGCTGTGGGCGTCGGCGGGGTTCGCGCACTTCGTGATGGACACGCGAGGCCAGGGCAGCGCGTGGGGAGGCGGCGGCGAGACGCCGGACCCGGTGGGCAGCGCCCCGGCGTTTCCCGGATTCATGACGCGCGGCGTCGACGAGCCCGAAAACTACTACTACCGGCGGGTCTTCACGGACGGCGTGCGGGCCGTCGAGGCGGCCCGTTCGCACCCGCTGACCGACGCCTCCCGCACCGCGGCCGTGGGCTCCAGCCAGGGCGGCGGCATCACGCTCGCGGTCGGCGGACTCGTACCGGACCTGGTGGCGGTGGCGCCGGACGTGCCGTTCCTGTGCGACTTCCCGCGCGCGACGAGGCTGACGGACCGCGACCCGTACCGGGAGATCGGCAACTACCTCAAGACGCACCGTGGCCGCACCGAGCGGGTAATGCGGACGCTGTCGTACTTCGACGGTGTGCACTTCGCGGCGCGCGGTCGGGCGCCAGCGCTGTTCTCGGCGGCACTGGAGGACCAGACGTGCCCGCCGTCGACGGTCTTCGCCGCGTTCAACGCGTGGGCGCACGAGGACAAGACGATCGAGGTCTACGAGTTCAACGACCACGAGGGCGGCGGCCCTTACCAGGAGGCGGTCAAGCTGCGCTGGCTGCCGGCCCGCTTCTGAAAGGGGCGACCTAGCGGCTCAGTTCCGGGCCGCTCGGACGTTCTTCACCTGACGGCAGGCGCGCGGTGGCCGTCTCGGCGGGGTGCGTCCAACGGGTTCCCTCCAAGTCCGACCAGTCGGTACGTTCATCACGTCCGGCTGCCCGGCCGGGCCCCGTCGCGACGGACCACGGAGGGCCCATGTCCCAGTACGCACCCCAGGTGGACGGCCGGTGCGACCCGCGTTTCACGTCGGTGCGCACGGCGTTCGAGGAGAACTTCCGCGGGCGGGAGGAGCTGGGCGCGGCGGTCACGGTCACGGTGGACGGCGAGACCGTGGTGGATCTGTGGGGCGGCTGGGCGGATGCGGCACGCACGCGCCCCTGGGAGCGCGACACGGTGGTCAACGTCTGGTCCACGACCAAGGGCCCGGCCGCCCTGTGTCTGCACATCCTGGCCGATCGCGGCCTGCTCGACCTCGACGCGCCGGTGGCCACGTACTGGCCCGAGTTCGCGGCCGCGGGCAAGGAGTCGGTGCTCGTACGGCATCTGCTCTCCCACCGCGCCGGCCTGGCCGGGCTGCGGGAGCCGCACTCGGCGGACCAGCTCTACGACTGGGAGCTGACCGTCGCGCGGCTCGCGGCGACGGAGCCCTGGTGGCAGCCGGGGACGCGGAGCGGCTACCACGCGCTGACCTACGGGTTCCTGGTGGGCGAGGTGGTCCGACGGGTGTCGGGGCTACTGCCGGGCGCGTTCCTGGAGCGGGAGGTGACCGGGCCGCTCGGCATCGACTTCACCATCGGGCTCCCCGAGAAGGAGGCGGGACGGGCGGCGGAGCTGGTGCAGCCGCCGATCGCGGACAGCACCGAACAGGCGGCGGTCTTCGCCCAGTTGGCACCGGCGGCGCTGGCGGCACTGGCCAACCCCCTCGTGGGCGCCGCCGAGGCCAACAGTCCCGAGTGGCGGGCGGCCGAACTCCCGGCGCTCAACGGCCACGGCACGGCCCGCGCGGTCGCCGCGCTGTATGGGATCCTCGCCCGCCGGGGGTCGTGGGACGGGCGGCAGGTGCTGTCCCCGGAAGCGGCCGAGCGGGTGCGCGAGGGGCAGGGCAGCTGCCGTGACCTGGTGCTGGGCGCCGGTCTGGGGAGGGACACGGAGATCGGACTCGGGCTCTGGCTCAGCGGATCCGAGGGTTCGTACGGGCCGAACCCGAGGGCTTTCGGACACGACGGCTTCGGCGGCTCCTGCGGTCTCGCGGACCCCGAGGCGGGCGTGTCACTGGGCTACGTCATGAACCGCATGGGCCCGCACATCGCCGATGACCCGAGGAAGATGGCGCTGATCGACGCCCTGTACAGCGCCCTGTAGGGACACCTGGCGGCACGGGGGCACGGATGGGAATCGGCCGAACTCCCTGGCCACTCTTCCCTGGTGGTTTAGACCAATGCTAGATCTGGTCGCGCATCGATCCCGCACGGCTACGTCTTGTCACCAGGAGGCGCGCGGACATGGCCCGCATCATCCCCCGACCCGATCACTCACACCCCCGTCCGCGCGAGGAGCCGCTGTACTGGCACATCGCCACCGAGCTGCTACGCGAGTTACGCGACGGCACCATCCCACCCGGGGAACGACTGCCCGCGGAACGGCAGTTGGCCGCACACTTCCGCGTCAGCCGGGAGACCGTGCGCCAGGCCCTGCAGATCCTGCGCCGCGGGGGGCTGGTCGCCACCGACCGGCGCGGCAGCCACGCCATGCTGCCCGGCCCCACCGCCGAGCACGTCCCCTCGCTCGTCTTTCCGGTGGGGGCGCAGGACGCCGAGCCCGGCCGGGCGGCGGTCACCTGGGAGGTCCCCTCCCCCGAGCACGCGCGGACGCTCGGCCTCGCACCACGGCGGCCGACCCTCGTCCACCGGTACGCGTCGGCGGCCGCCGACGGAAGTGGCGTACGGAGGGCTGTCACGTCGTTCTCCGCAGTCGCCGTCACGGAGGTACCGGAACTTGCCCGCTACCGGGACCGGGCGGACGGCCGCGCCTCGGCCGAACTGAGCCGCGCCTACGACTGGATGCGCACGGCGGGGCTGACCCTGCACCACCGCGACACGATCACTCCGCTGCCGCCGTCCGTGCGAGTGACCCGGCGCGTGCACGACCAGTGGGACCGGCCTCTGGAGATCACCGATCTCGTGGTGGAGGCCCAACGGGACGCGCTGATCTACGAGTTCACGCTACCGGCGGCCGGGTGAACGGTCCTGCACGACGCGGGCCTGGCGAGCGAGGGCGAGCAGACGGCCGTCGGCCGACCACACCTCGCTGTCGTCGACCGCCCAGCCGCCGCCGGCCTGTGCCGTCCGCATCCACACGAGGGCCCAGCCCTCCGGGACGCCGTCGTCCAGTGCGTCGGTGAAGTGGACCGTCAGCTCGGCGGTCGGCACGGGCCGCGCGGTGCGCCAGCACGCGTAGAGGCCGGGCGGCAGCACATCGGTGAGCGTGACGACCGCGCCGGCGTCGAGCGCTCGACCGTCGGCGAACCGTACCCAGGCGAGGAGTTCCGCGCGCTCGCCTCCGCCGAGCGGCCGGTCGTCACTGGCCGGCCGTATCTCCACCTGCTCGGCGAACGGCGCGAGGCCGAAGGGCAGATCGAGCGACGCGCAGTCGTCCGGCGCCGGTACGCCGGGCGCCTGCCTGCCGTCGTACGAGGGTCCGGGGCGCCCGGAGCCGAAGACGGCCGAGCCGACGACGACCGGCCCCCCGCCCTGATGGCCGGTGAACAGGCAGGTCGCGGTGCGGCGGCCGGTCGCGGGCGCGGTCCCGGAGACATGGAGAGGGCGGGCTTCGACGGGGGCCAGGAGGTGGGTGGTCAGGGTGCGGACCGGGTGGGCTCCGCCGGGGAACCGTTCGCGTACGGCGTCCAAAGCCACGGCCGCGACGTGCCCTCCGTGCGCTCCCGCCCAGGACCACCACAGGGGATCGACCGCGCTTTCCCTCGGCGCCAGAGGGACCGGAGATGAAGCGCTCATCGGGTTCTTCCTCACAGGAGAAAAAGTTTGAAAAGCAGACTCACTCTAAACGATTGGGTTGGAAAAACAAACCGACATGAGGGCAGGCCGGTACCCGGAACCGGCCGAACGTGATCGACCCGGTCAGATCCGGGGTGTGCCGCTCCCCCGCGTCGCCACGATCAGCCGACAGCGCGGGCTGCCGTCGGGCCGGCGCCCGAAGTCGGGCAGCGCCTGGTGCTCCACCGTGAAGCCGGCGCGCGTCAGCTCCCGGCGCACGTCGCCGAAGCGGAACGCCCGGTAGTACATGACGAACGGCGGCCGCCAGAGGGCGTTGCGGACGCGCATCGCGGTGTCGAAGCCGAGCAGTGCCCAGTACCAGGGCGACGAGGGACGCGGCGGGGCCCCGATCGGGAACACGAACCGCCCGCCCGGCCGCAGCACGGAGTGAACCTGCGCGAAAAGGCCGGGCAACTCGCCCGGCAGGAAGTGACCGAAGGCGCCGAAGCTGACGACCAGGTCGAAGACGCGGCCGAAGGGCAGGGCACGGGCGTCGCCGCGCACCCAGGCGACGCGCGACGGGCCGTCGGACCGTACCCCTTCCCGGCCGACGGCGAGCATCCCCGCACTGAAGTCGAGACCGGTCACGCTCCGGCGGCACACCGTGCGCAGCACGTCCATCCCCGCGCCCGTACCGCAGCACAGATCGAGCCCGTGATCGAAGGGGCCCATGTTCCGAAGGGCCCCCTGGACGGTGTCGAGGACCGTGTCAGGCGTCCGGAAGGGGGTGTGGTCGAACTTGGGTGCGAGCAGGTCGTAGCCGCGCTCGACCGAGGACAGCGCCTGAACGGCCAGCTCGCGCAGGGAGGGACCATGCGGGGAGAACATCACGGCCAGTTTAGGAGCAACGTGGGGCGGACGGGATCGCGTTCGAGTGAGCGCGGGGTACGGACCGGATCATCTCAGGGCCGCGGACGCACGGGAAGCGATCGCACGCTGTTGCCCACGAAGCTGGAGTGGCGGGAGAGCTCGTTCTCCGGCACGGCGAGTTCCAGGCCGGGGAAGCGGGTGAAGAGCCGCTCCAGCGCGACGCCGGCCTCCAGCCGGGCCAGCGGTGCGCCCAGGCAGAAGTGGGCGCCGTACCCGAGGGAGAGATGCCGTACGGCGTCCGTTCGTCGGGGCCTGGTCACGTCGAACCGGTCGGCGTCCGCCCCGTGGACGGCCGGATCGCGCCCGGCGGCGGAGTACCCGGCGAGTACGGGCGTGCCCTTGGGTATGACGATCCCGTCCACGGTCAGGTCCCGCACCGGGTAACGGAACGGGAAGTAGCTGACGGGTGCGTCCCAGCGCAGCGTCTCCTCGACGACGTCGCCCCAGCCCGCCTCGCCCTTGCGGACGAGTTCGAGCTGGTCGCGGTGAGCGCACAACGCCCGTACGGCGTTGGTGATCAGGTTCAGCGTGGTCTCGTGTCCGGCGATGATCATCAGCACCAGGGTGCCGATCAGCTCCTGTTCGCCGAGCCGGTCGCCCTCCTCGTCCCGGGCGGCAATGAGCGCGCTGGTGAGGTCGTCACCGGGCCGCTCGGCCTTGGCCGCGGCGATCTCGCCGAGGACGGCGACGAGTTCGCGGTTGGCGGCGACGGCCTGCTGTGGGCCGATGTCGGTGGCGACGACCTGGTTGGACAGATGATGCAGTCGGTCCCGGTACCTGTCCTCGACACCGAGCAGTTCACTGATGACGCCCATCGGCAGGGGCAGCGCGAAGTGCCGCCGCAGGTCGGCCACTCCGCCGCCGGACGCGGCAGCATGGTCGAGGTCGTCGAGCAGGGAGATGGTCAACTGCTCGATGCGGGGCCGTAGTTCCTCGACACGCCGAGCCGTGAACGCCCGGCTCACCAGCGACCGCAGTCGCCGGTGGTCCTCCCCGTCGGCGGTCGTCATGCCCCGCACCGTCGCGAAGGTCATCAGCGGCCAGCCACGGGGGATCCGCCCCTCCCGCAGTGCCGTGAAGTGCCGTGCGTCCTTGGCGACATCGGGATGCGCGAGGAACTCCCTGAGCGCATCGTGCCCGAGTACGGCCATCCCCTCCATCTCCCCGGGCAGGACGACCGGCGCGACCGCACCCCGCGCGAGCAGCCGCGCGTTGGCGGCGTGCGGGCAGCCGCCGGAGGGGTCCATGCGGTGCGGTGCCGCGGGAGAGATTTCCACCGGTAACTCCTTGTCACGGGGGGTCGGGTCGACGGCCTACGGCGATCAATTCTGCCCGCTCACAGCACGGTGCGCAGGACCTCGGCGAAGCCCTTCGGGTGGGTGAGGTTGCCGTTGTGGCCGCCGGGGAAGTGGACGAGTCCGGCGCCGAGTCCCGCGGCCAGTTCCTCGGCGCAGCGGTAGTCGAAGACGGATTTCGGGGTGATGAGCCCCGCCGCGGGCACGATCCGGACGGGCCCGGACTTGAGCACGTCGAGTTCGTCGGCGCCCAGCTCGGCACGGCTCATGGTCAGTGCGTCGTACCTGATGAAGAAGGTGAAGTTCGGCTCGCGCGAGGCGTCCAGCTTCGCGAGCCGCGCGCCCGGTTCGCTCTCCTGCCGGGCTGGGTCGATGCCGAGAATCTGACCGATCTTCTTCACTCCAGCGATCCATCCGTCCCGCTCGAAGACGGCCCGCATCTCGTCCAACTCGTTCTGGGCGTGGCGCCGTTCGGCATCGGGCAGCAGTCCGGGAATGGCGGGCTCGTGCGCCACGAGCGTGCTCAGCTGCCCGGGATGCCGCTGCGCGAGCCGCAGCCCGATGACAGCTCCCATGCTGCAGCCGAGCATCGCGGCGGGTTCGCCGGTGAGTTCGGCGAGCAGTCGGTGCACGTCGTCGACGTGCTCGTCGAGTGTCGCGCCGCGCCCCGGGTCATCGAGGACGCTGCGGGACAGGCCGCGGCGGTCGTACGTCACCACCGTGTACGTGTCCACGAGGTGGTCGACCAGCGCGTCACTGCGGTCGGCATCACCCTCGCCGCTCTGGGAGACCAGCAACAGGGGGCCGGAGCCGCGGAGTTGGTAGTGGAGTGTGGCGCCGGGGACGGACATCGTGCGGATCGAGGTGTCATGCATGACTGGTCCCTCCAGCTATGGGCGGTGGCCTGACGACAACAACCAAGCTAATCCATCAGATCTGATACATCAAGCCTGATGCATCTGGCCTGATGTAACCTCCTCCCATGAACGGAGCGGAACTGTTCCTCCTCGGCCGGACCCTGATGAAGATCGGGGAGGAGGCCATCCCGACCGAGGGCGTCGGCCGGTACTCCACCAGCACGCGCTCCGTGCTGATCGTGATGCTCGACATCTACGCCCATCCCGACACCACGGTCGGCGAGGTCGCCACCCGCACCGGACTGCCGCAGAGCGCCGTCTCCGGGTGCGTGGCCCGGCTCAGGGAGACTGGCTCGGTGCTGACCACGACCGACCCCGCCGACCGCAGGCGCACGCTGCTCCGACGCGACCCCGAGATCTCCGGCCGCCGCGCGCAGGTGGCCGCCGCGCCGATCGACGCGGCGGTCGGCACCGCGCTCGGTACCGACGACGCGCAGGAGATCGCGGACACCATCGCCCTGCTGGAGCAGCTCGCCGAACGTCTGTCGCCCAAGGTTCTCGACCGCCTGCGACAGAGCCCGGAACAATCGACGCCGTCGACGCGTTGAAGACACCACTGAGCGACAATTCCCCTCCGCACGAGCGCTCCGAGTGCTACAGTGCGGTCAGCACTTGTGTACGCCGCTCTTCGGGCGCCGGTGCCAGTTCCTCCTGAAATCGCCGACCCGCCTGTCGTTTCCGGCGGCGTATCGGCTTCCCCGCACCACCTCGCAAGCAGCGCGTTTCCGCGTACCCGAGGTGATGTTCCCCGCCGTACCGAGGCGTGATCACGCCCGCCTCCCGGCTCGATCCTCCCCTCCCCTTTCCCTTCCCTCTTTCCGGTTTCCGTCCGTGAAAGGACCACACATGACCACCACACTCGAACACCCCCCTGTACAGCAGGAACTCCCGCCCAAGACCGTCACCGGTGTCCTCGACATCGACGGGAACGGAAAGGGGCACCTGCGCGCCGGGAGCGGCCTCTCCGCGGCCACCGACCTCCAGGTCTCCCCGGCCCTGATCCGCCGCCACGGCCTGCGCAAGGGCGACACGCTCGTCGGCGCCGGGGCCGGGCGCTCCCTCACCGAGGTCGAACGGATCAACGGCCGCACTCCCGACGACCTGCGCGGCCGTCCGCACTTCCGTGACCTCACCCCGCTGCACCCGCGCGAGCGGCTCCGGCTCGAACACCCGGCGGCCGGGCTGTCCGGGCGCGTCATCGACCTCGTCTCGCCCGTCGGCAAGGGCCAGCGCGGGCTGATCGTGGCCCCGCCCAAGACCGGCAAGACCGTGCTGCTCCAGCAGATCGCGGCGGCCGTCGCCGGCAACCACCCCGAGTGCCATCTGATGGTGGTACTGCTCGACGAGCGGCCCGAGGAAGTCACCGACATGCGGCGCTCGGTGCGCGGCGAGGTGTACGCCTCCACGTTCGACCGGACGCCGAAGCAGCACATCGCGCTCGCCGAACTGGTCGTCGAGCGCGCCAAGCGGCTCGTCGAGCAGGGACAGGACGTCGTGATCCTGCTCGACTCGCTGACCCGGCTGTGCCGGGCGCACAACAACGCGGCCGCCGCCGGTGGCCGCACCCTCAGCGGCGGCGTCGACGCGGCCGCCCTGCAAGGCCCGAAGCGCCTCTTCGGTGCCGCGCGCCTGGCCGAGGAGGGCGGCTCGCTGACCATCCTGGCCACCGCCCTGGTCGAGACCGGTTCCCGCGCCGACGACTTCTTCTTCGAGGAGCTCAAGAGCACGGGCAACATGGAGCTCCGCCTCGATCGTGCCCTCGCCTCCCGCCGGATCTACCCCGCCGTCGACATCACCCCTTCCGGCACCCGCCGCGAGGAACTCCTCCTGTCCCCGGCCGAGTCGACGGCCGTACGAGGACTGCGGCGCGCCCTGCAGACCCGGGACGGCCAGGCGAGCCTGGAGACCCTCCTGGAGCGCATGCGCGAGACTCCCGACAACGCGACGTTCCTGCGCCGGGTCCAGCCGACGCTTCCCGCCGACTGAAGGCCTCAACGCCCGGGGTTTTCCCCGGAGCGAGCCGAAGGTCAGGACAGGAGCAAGGGCATGTCCCAGCCGGAGGCGGCGGTTCCCGTGGCGTAGGAGTCGAGAGCCAGGGCGACGCCCGCGGCGCCGTCCAGGTAGCCCGAGACGTCCGAGCCGAAGGGGACCCCCGTCATGGTGAAACGGTGGCCGAACGGCAGGTCCGGGTCGAAGGCGGCGGTCAGTTCGCCGGCCAGACGGTCCCGCAGGACGTCGATCCGCGGATCCGCGAAGTCTTCATTGAGACGCCCGAGTTGGTGCAGGGCGCCCGCCCAGCCATGACACAGGGCGTGGTCATTGATGCCCCAGTCGTCAAGGGGCAGGGCCAGCAGCCGGTCCACCGACGCCCGTGACAGGGCCGTCCAGTCGTCACGCCGCAGTGCGAGGGCGGCGAGTTGGACGGCGCGCGAGACGCCGGGGGCCCCGTAGCACCATGACGGCCATCCGGCGGGCTTGTCGTACGCCTCCGGGCCGGCCAGCCACTGGGCCAGGCTGAGATGGCCGGGCCAGAACACCCGAGGCACTTGTTCTCCTCGGCCGTCACTACTGTTCACTGACGAATCACCTGTCAGATAGCAACTTTCCAGCCATGATTCCCAAGGCGCCCCGCGTCGGTGTCCGAGCAACCGATCCCCCACTCGGCCCAAGGAATCCGCGCATTCGCGGCTCGCGTTCCTACGGTGTCTGGTATGACCATCGGACTCTCACCTCGCGCCGCAGCCGCCTGCTGCGCGCTCTGCGCGGCCGGCGCGCTGGCCCTCACACCGCATCCGGTCGCCGCCCGCACGGGCAGCGACCGCGACACCCCGCGGCCCCTGACTTCGCAGCCGCCGGTGCTGTACCGCTCCGGAACACAGGTGCAGCCGCGCCTGGGAGCCCCCGAGGTCCCGGAGGTGTCGGCACTGTCGTGGCTGGTGGCCGACGTCGACTCCGGCGAGGTGCTCGCCGCGCACGACGCGCACCGCCCGCTGCCGCCCGCGAGCACCCTGAAGACGCTGTTCGCGCTCACCGTGCTCCCGGTGCTGCCCGCCAACAGACGGCACACCGTCACCGAGGAGGAACTGGCGGACGTAGGCCCCGGCAGCAGCATCGTCGGCGTCAAGGAGGGACACACCTACCGGGTGAGCGACCTGTGGGAGGGGGTGTTCCTGAACTCCGGCAACGACGCCGTCCACGTTCTGGCCGCGCTCAACGGCGGCTGGCAGACCACGATCCGCCAGATGCAGGCCAAGGCCCGTGCACTGGGCGCCCTCGACACCCACGTCGTCTCGCCCGACGGGTACGACGCTCCGGGGCAGGTGTCGTCGGCGTACGACCTCGCGGTGTTCGGGCGGGCCGGGCTGCGCGACACGGAGTTCGCCCGCTACTGCGCGACCGCCGCGTCGAGCTTCCCCGGCGACGGCGGGCCGTACGAGATCCACAACACCAACCGGCTGCTGACCGGCGCCGACGGCGTCGAGGCCTACCCCGGACTGATCGGCATCAAGAACGGCTACACCAGCGAGGCCGGCAACACGCTCGTCGCCGCCGCGCGCCGCGGCGGGCGCACTCTCGTGGTGACGGTGCTGAACCCTCAGGAGCACGGTCGTCACATGGTCTTCGAGGAGGCCCGCTCGCTGCTGGACTGGGGCTTCGCCGCCACCGGACGCGTCGTGCCGGTCGGCTCGCTGCTGCCCGGCCGGCCGCCCCTCGCGCAGTCCGGGCCCGCCTCGCTGCCGGCGGCGACACCGGTCGGCGACGGCGACGGACCGGGCCGGCTGGAGACCTGGGCGCTGTCGGGCGCGGTCGGTGTGGCCGCCGGGGGCACCGTGCTGGCGCTGCGGCTCAAGGGCGGGCGATCGAGACGCGGTTGACCGACCGGCAGCCCCAGCAGCAGCCCGAGGGTGATCCACACATACGTGTTGCTGCCGAGGAAGCCGTCGATCCCGGACGCGTCGTCGAACCACAGCCACACCACGCTGCTGCACAGCACCGCGTACAGAGCGCCCGCGATCCGCAGTCGGCGCCGGTGCACGAGCACGGCGAACGACGGCAGCAGCCACACGAGATGGTGCACCCAGGTGATCGGACTGACCAGGCAGGCCGCGAGCCCGGTGAGGGCGAAGGCGGCCCGCCAGTTGCCGGCCCGCAGCGCACGGTGCGTGCGCCACATCCACACCGCGAGGGTCAGGACGACGGCCAGTGCCCAGACGGCGCGGCTCGGTGTCTCCGGTGCGACAAGCCGGGCGAGGACGCCCTGGAGGGACTGGTTGGAGACGTAGTCGAGGCGACCGACGCGGGTGGTGTCCCAGACGGCGCGCGTCCAGTAGAAGCGGGAGGCGTCCGGTGCCGCCCAGGCCGCGAGCGCGGTGGCGGCCACGGCGACGGCGGTCGCGACGGCAGCGGCCCGCCATCTGCGGGCGAGCAGCAGCAGGCCGATGAAGAGCGCGGGCGTGAGCTTGACGGCCGCCGCCAGGCCGATGCCGGCCCCGGCCCAGCGCCCCCGCCCGGTGGACAGCAGCCAGGCGTCGGCGAGTACGAGGGCCAACAACAGGAGGTTGACCTGGCCGAAGCTGACGGTGTCCCGGACGGGTTCGAGCAGCGCCAGCGCGCAGCAGGCGAGCGCCCAGCCGAACCAGCCGTAGCGGCGCAGTTCCCGGCGGACGAGGACCCACAGGACGAAGGCGACGGCACCGAGGTTGAACAGCAGCGCGAGGCCGATCGCCGTGTTCAGGCCGACGAACGCCATCGGCAGCATGCCGAGGGCGGCGAACGGCGGGTACGTGAAGCCGTACGACGTCCCCGGCACCCGGTAGTCGTAGATGCGACCGCCGTGGTGCGCCCAGGCGTCCACGGTCCCGTAGTAGACGCGCAGGTCGAACCAGCCGCGCAGCAGCGGCACCGTCGCCGTGAAGGCGGCCACCGCGGCGGCGAGAAACAGGACGAGGAGCAGTCGGCCCCGCTCGGTGCTCGGTGGTCTCACGCGGTCCGCCCCAGCGCCGGTGCCTGTGCCGCCTGGTGCGCCTGCAAGAGCACGACCACGGCGAGGACGCCACCGGAGACGGCCAGGGCCACCTGGGCGAGGTCGGGCGGGCCGCCGCTCGGCAGCACGGCGAGCGCGAGGACGGCGGTGACGGCGGCCACCCGGTGGCGTACGGAGGTGCTGGGCGCGGCGGCGGCGATGAGGAAGAGTCCCCACAGGGCGTACCAGGGCCGGATCGCCGGGCCGAGGACGGCTACGGCGGCGAGGCTCAGGCCGAGCGCGTAGACCGGTCCCGGCCGCAGCCTCAGCCATATGAACAGCACCGCGACCGTGGTCGCGAGGAGTCCGGCCGCGTGCCAGACAGGGGTCGCGAGAGGCGCCAGGTCGCTGCCCAGCCCTTCGAGCAGACGGCCGGTGACCCGGCCGAGGACGCTGGTGGGCGACCAGTTGTGCGGCGATACGGGCGTCTTCAGGGCCGCTATCCAGCCGTATCCCGTGCCGACGACGGCGGTGGCCACGACCGTGGTGGCGAGTGCGACCGCCGTGGTCGTCGCCGCCGCCCGGGCGAGACCGACGTGCCGGCGCAGCGCGATCACGGCCGGCAGGCCGAGCGCGGCCGGTGCCTTGACCAGCGCGGCAAGCGTGACCAGGACGACGCCGAGGACGTACAGACGGCCGCGGGCGGTGAGCAGGCCGACGCCGAGCAGCCCGAGCATGACGGCGTCGTTGTGGGCGCCGGCGACCAGGTGCAGCAGCACCAGCGGGTTGAGGGCGCCGAGCCACAGGGCGGCGACCGGATCGGCACCGCACTGCCGGGCGAGCCGCGGCAGCGCCGCCGCCATCAGGGCCACGCCGAGGAGTGCGACCAGCCGCATGCCGAGCAGCCCGGCCGGCAGTTCGCCGCGGGTCAGGCCGGAGAGCCCGGAGGCCACGGCGAGGAAGACCGGACCGTACGGTGCCGCGGTGTCCCGCCACACCGGCGCGACCTCGTCCGCGAGCGGACCACCGAGCTGTGCGGGCCCGTGCGCGTACACGTCGATGTGGGCGTCGACCATGGCGCCCTGTGCGAGGTAGCTGTACACGTCCCGGCTGAACAGCGGCGGCGCGAGCAGCAGCGGTGCCGCCCACACGGCCAGGACGAGCAGCAAGGCGCGTGGCGTCGGCGGCTCGGGGCCGCGTATCACCCTGCCGAGCAGTGCCCAGGCGGCGATCAGCAGGACCACACCGAAGTACACCCCCACGAGTCCGAGGGCGGCGCGCCCGGACTCGGGGGAGACGAGATCCGCGACCGGCAGGGCTCCGGCGGTCTCACCGCCCAACGCGAGAAAGGCGGTACCGGCCAGACCGAGCGCCTGGCAGCGGCGGAGATCGACGGGGAAAGCCATGGCCAACACTCGGAAAGCGTGTCAATGCCGGGTGGCCGGGAAGCGACACATGTCCCTCGCCGGGACGGACTGCGTGTGACCGCCGAGTGATCGGCGGCCACCGCGGACCCCGGAGGTACCGGTCGGCTCCTCAGAAGACGGACAGCCCCGTCAAGGTGGTGAAGCGGTCGAGTGCCGCCACACCCGCCACGGAGTTGCCGCGCTCGTCGAGGCCGGGGCTCCATACGCACAGCGTGCAGCGGCCGGGGACGACCGCGATGATGCCGCCGCCCACGCCGCTCTTGCCGGGCAGGCCGACCCGGTAGGCGAAGTCACCCGCCGCGTCGTACGTGCCGCAGGTGAGCATCACCGCGTTGACCTGCTTGGCCTGGCTGCGGGTCAGCAGCCGGGTGCCGTCGGCGCGGATACCGTGCCGGGCCAGGAAGCCGGTGGCAAGGGCGAGGTCCGCACAGGACGCCTCGATGGAGCACTGCCTGAAGTACTGCTCCAGGAGGGCCGGCACCGGGTTGTCGATGTTGCCGTAGGACGCCATGAAATGGGCGAGCGCCGCGTTGCGGTCGCCGTGCGCGGTCTCGGACGCGGCGACCTCCTTGTCGAAGGTGAGGTCCGCGTTGCCGCTCTCGGCCCGCAGGAAGTCGAGCAGCGTGCCGGCCGCGTCACCGGTACGGGTGTGCAGCCGGTCGGTGACGACGAGGGCGCCCGCGTTGATGAAGGGATTGCGCGGGATGCCGTTCTCGTACTCCAGCTGGACCAGGGAGTTGAACGGGTTGCCGGACGGTTCCCGGCCCACGTGCTCCCACAGTTCGTCGCCCTCGCGGGCCAGGTTCAGGGCGAGGGTGAAGACCTTGGTGATGGACTGGGTGGAGAACGGCTGCCGCCACTCCCCCACGCCGTAGACCGTGCCGTCCAGCTCGGCGACCGCCATGCCGAAGCGGCGCGGGTCACGGGCGGCGAGGGCCGGGATGTAGTCGGCGGCCCGGCCGCGCCCGGGCGTCTTGTCCATCTCTTCGGCGATGCGCTCCAGGACCGGCTGGAAGTTCAGCGACGGGGACATGATCACCATTGTGCCGCCCGGTCGTCGGCGCCGCTCATCCACCGTTCGCCGCGCGGGGCGGCGTCCCCCGGACGCCGTCCCGCCGTGTCGTGCGCCGTGCACATCGGCCGGTCAGACCGCCGGCGAGCCACTGCCCGCTACGACCTCGGGCCGCAGCAGGGCCTGAAGCCGCTCGGCCGGCAACAGGCCCTTCTCCAGCACGAGTTCGGCGACTCCGCGCCCGCTGGCGAGAGCCTCCTTGGCGATGCCGGTGGCCGCCTCGTAGCCGATGTACGGGTTGAGGGCCGTGACCAGGCCGATGGAGTTCTCCACGGCGGCCCGCAGCTCCGCCTCGTTCGCCGTGATCCCGGCGACGCACCGCTCGGCGAGGGTCAGGCAGGCACGCTCCAGGTGCGTGATGCTCTCGGAGAGGGAGTGCAGGATGACCGGCTCGAAGGCGTTCAGCTGAAGCTGGCCGGCCTCCGCGGCCATGGTGATGGTGACGTCGTTGCCGATCACCTCGAAGGCGACCTGGTTGACGACCTCGGGGATCACCGGGTTGACCTTGCCGGGCATGATGCTCGAACCGGCCTGCACCGGCGGCAGGTTGATCTCGTTCAGGCCCGCGCGCGGACCGGAGGACAGCAGACGCAGGTCGTTGCAGCTCTTGGACAGCTTGACGGCGATCCGCTTGAGCACGCCGGACATCTGGACGAAGGCACCGCAGTCCTGGGTGGCCTCCACCAGGTTGGCGGCCGTCACCAGCGGAAGTCCCGTGATCTCGGCGAGATGGCGGCGCGCCGACTCGGCGTATCCGGCGGGGGCGTTGAGGCCGGTGCCGATCGCCGTGGCGCCGAGGTTGATCTCGTGGATCAGCTCGACGGCCTCCGCGAGCCGGCTGCGGTCCTCGTCGAGCATGACCGCGAACGCGGAGAACTCCTGCCCCAGCGTCATCGGCACCGCGTCCTGCAACTGGGTGCGGCCCATCTTCAGCACGTCGCGGAACTCGACGGCCTTGCGGGCGAAGGCGTCCTGAAGCACGGCCATCGCCTTGAGCAGGCCGCGCACGGCGTAGACGGTCGCGATCTTGACGGCGGTCGGGTAGACGTCATTGGTGGACTGGCCGAGGTTGACGTCCTCGTTCGGGTGCAGGTGCCGGTACTCGCCCTTGGCGTGGCCGAGCAGTTCCAGCGCGCGGTTGGCGACGACCTCGTTGGCGTTCATGTTGGTCGAGGTGCCGGCGCCGCCCTGGATGACGTCCACGACGAACTGGTCATGCAGCTTGCCGTCGCGGATCTCGCGGCAGGCCTCGACGATGACGGCGGCCTTCTTCGGTTCCAGCAGCCCGAGTTCCTCGTTGGCGAGGGCGGCGGCCTCCTTGACCGCGGCCAGGGCGTCGATCAGGTGCGGGTAGGCGGAGATCGGCGTCCCCGTGATGGGGAAGTTCTCCTTGGCGCGCAGGGAGTGGATGCCCCAGTACGCCTCGGCGGGTACGTCGCGGTAGCCGAGCAGGTCGTGTTCGCTGCGGTGGGCTGCGGCGGTCATGGCTGTGCGGGTCCTCTTTCGGAGGTGGGGGTCAGGTCGGTCAGGCGTACGTCTGGGGAAGGGGGTCGAGCGCGCGGACCGGCCGGATGGTGCCGACCGGCTCGGCGCCGCCGAGGAGGGGTTCCCCGGCGAACTCGGCGAGCGCGGCCGGGGCGACCCCGGCGCGGGCGAGGGCCGCCGCGGCGACCGGGATCCGGGCCCGGTTCGCCCCGTCGGCGATCTTCACGGCGACGGCCCGGCCGTCGGGCAGCGCGGCCACCTCGACGCCCTCGAAGCCGTCCTTGGCGAGCAGCCCGGGTACGGCCCGCATCAGCGCGGCCACGTCGCGACCGGAGCCGGAGGCCATCTCGGCGTGCTCGCGCATCGCGTCCGCCACCCGCGCCTCCGGGGTACCGGCCGGCGCCGTGGTGATGCGGGCCGCGGCACGCGCCAGCCCGTGCAGCGACACGGAGAACAGCGGCGCGCCGCAGCCGTCGACGGTCACCCGGGCGATCGCCTGGCCGGTGAGGTCTTCGACGATCTCGGCGATGGCCCGCTGGAGCGGGTGGGCCGGGTCGAGGTAGCCGTCCAGCGGCCAGCCGTTGAGCCGGCAGGTGTACAGCATGGCCGCGTGCTTGCCCGAGCAGTTCTGCGCGAGCCGGGACGGCAGGCGGGCCTCGCGCACCCAGGCGTCCCGCACGACCGGGTCGTACGGCAGGTCGGGGACGTTACGCAGGTCGTCCTCACCCGCCCCGGCCAGCTCCAGGATCCGCCGGGCGCCGGCCAGGTGCCGCTCCTCGCCGGAGTGGCTTGCCGCGGTCAGCGACAGCAGCTCCCCGTCGAGCGGGAGTCCGGCCCGCAGCATCGCCACCGCCTGTACGGGCTTGAGCGCCGAGCGCGGGTAGAAGGCGGCCTCGATGTCACCGAGCTGGAACTCCACGGTCCCGTCGGTGCCGAGGACGACGACCGAGCCGTAGTGGATGCCCTCGATGACCCCACCGCGGATGAGGTGGGCGACGGGGGCGTGCAGGGGCTCCCGGATCACAGGAGCCTCAGCCACCGGACTTCCGTACAACACTGGGTGGTTCACACATTCACCTTGGGGGACTTACCGCGGGCGGCCCGCCCGCGCACGCCGTACCAGCCGGCCACCAGCGCCGCCACGACCAGCGGCAGGCACAGCACGGTGGTGCGGCCGGCGCCGCCGTCGGCGTACATCAGGACGAAGACGGAGGCCAGGAAGCCGAGCGTGACGATCTCGGTCCACGGGGAGCCGGGCAGGCGGTAGCTCGGACGGGACAGTTCGCCGTTCTGCGTCTTCTTCCAGAAGAGCAGGTGACAGAGCATGATCATGCCCCAGGTGGACAGAATGCCGATCGCCGCGAAGTTGAGCACGATCTCGAACGCGTCCGCCGGGACCACGAAGTTGAGGCCGACGCCGAGGACGCAGATGCCGCTGGTGAGCAGGATGCCGCCGTACGGGACCTGGCTGCGGCTCATCACGCCCGTGAACTTCGGTGCCGAGCCGGACATCGCCATGGAGCGCAGGATGCGGCCGGTGGAGTACAGACCGGAGTTGAGCGAGGACATGGCGGCGGTGAGGACGACGAGGTTCATCACGCCGCCGGCCGCCGGGACGCCGATGTTGGACAGGACGGTCACGAAGGGGCTCTCGCCGGCGGAGTACTTGTTCCAGGGCAGCAGCATCGACAGCAGGACGACCGAGCCGACGTAGAAGAGGCCGACGCGCCACATGATCGAGTTGATCGCCTTGGGCATGATCTTCTCGGGGTTCTCGGTCTCCCCCGCGGCTACACCGACGAGTTCGACGGAGGCGTAGGCGAAGACGACGCCCTGGATGATCAGCAGCATCGGCAGCAGGCCGTTGGGGAAGACGCCGCCGTGGTCGGTGATCAGGGAGGGGCCGGGGGTGGTGCCTTCGACCGGATGCTGGGTGACCAGCAGGAAGATGCCGATCACCATGAAGATCACGAGGGCACTGACCTTGACGATGGCGAACCAGAACTCCAGTTCGCCGAAGATCTTCACGGATATCAGGTTCACCGTGAGCACCACGGCGAGCGCGACGAGCGCGATCACCCACTGTGGAATGTCGGAGAACATGCCCCAGTAGTGGGTGTAGGTGGCCACGGCCGTGATGTCGGCGATGCCGGTGGTCGCCCAGTTGAGGAAGTACATCCAGCCCGCGGTGTACGCGCCCTTCTCGCCGAGGAACTCGCGGGCGTACGAGACGAAGGCGCCGGAGGAGGGCCGGTACAGGACGAGTTCGCCCAGGGCGCGCACGACCAGGAAGGCGAAGACGCCGCAGACGGCGTACGCGATGAAGAGAGAGGGGCCGGCGTCGGCGAGGCGGCCGCCCGCGCCGAGGAAGAGGCCGGTGCCGATGGCGCCGCCGATGGCGATCATGTTGACGTGCCGGGACTTGAGGGACTTGCTGTAGCCCGCGTCGCCGGCGTCGACATGACGGGACGAGGGGCGCGTCTCGTCTTTGAGGTGCTGTTCGCTCACGCCTCGGGTCCGCCTTCCAGGGGGATGTTGTCCGTACGCCCGGGGCGCACGATGTCGGTGAGGGTCGTCTCGACCCGGTCGAGGTGGTGGGCCATCGCCTCCACCGCGTCATGCTCGGAACCGTCCATCAGCGCCTCGACGATCGCCCGGTGCTCGCGATTGGACTGCTCGCGCCGGCCGCCCAGCTCGTTGAGGAAGGCCGACTGGCGGGCCAGCGCGTCCCGGATCTCCTCGATCACCCGGCGGAACACCGGGTTCTGGGCGGCTTCGGCCACGGCGAGATGGAAGAGGGTGTCCATCGCGACCCACGCGGTGGTGTCCGTCTCCCGCTCCATCCGGTCCAGGAGGTGGGCCAGGTGGTCGAGGTTCTCCGGGGTGCGGCGCAGCGCCGCGTACCCGGCGACCGGGATCTCGACGTGGCGGCGCACCTCCAGCAGGTCGCTGGCCGCGTAGTCGCCGAAGGTGGGGTCCTCGACGGTGCTGGCGACGACAAAGGTGCCCTTGCCGGTCTTGGAGACGGTCAGGCCCATGGTCTGCAGGGCCCGCAGGGCCTCCCGCAGCACGGGGCGGCTGATCTCCAGGGTGCGGCACAGCTCCGCCTCGGAGGGGAGCTTGTCACCGATGGCGTACTCGCCGCGCTCGATGGCGCCGCGGAGGTGGGTGAGCACCGCTTCCATGGCGCTGACGCGCCGCGGTGCCCGACCACCTGTCTGGCTGTCTGACAGGTTCACGGTGGCGATCCTCCGGGTTGCGGGACGGGACTGTCAAGGGGCCTGGAAAGGAAACTTTCATGGGGCGTGAAGCCTGAATATCGGCTTCACGCCCCAGGGATGATCAGCGGCGATCAGCTGAGCACGCCGGTCCCGAGCAGGCCCAGGAGCGCCACTCCGACGACGATCCGGTAGATCACGAAGGCGTTGAAGGAGTGCTTGGCGACGAACTTCAGCAGCCAGGCGATCGAGGCGTAGGCGACCACGAACGAGACGATCGTGCCGACGGCGAGCGGCGCGGCGCCCACGCCCGTGCCCAGCGCGTCCTTCAGCTCGTACAGGCCCGCGCCGGTGAGGGCCGGAATGCCGAGGAAGAAGGAAAGACGGGTGGCGGCGACCCGGTCGAGGTCGAGGATGAGCGCGGTCGACATCGTGGCGCCGGAGCGGGAGAAACCGGGGAAGAGCAGGGCGAGGATCTGCGAGCTGCCGACCAGCATCGCGTCCTTGAAGGAGGTGTCGTCCTCACCGCGCTTGTGCCGGCCCATCTGGTCCGCCGCCCACATCACACCACTGCCCACGATCAGCGAGCCCGCCACCACCCAGAGCGAGGCGAGCGGGCCGTCGATGAGATCCTTGGCGCCCAGCCCCACCAGGACGATCGGGATGGTCGCGGCGATCACCCACCAGGCGAACTTGTAGTCGTGGTGGTAGCGCTCCTCCTTGTTGAACAGGCCCCGGAACCAGGCCGAGACGATCCGCACGATGTCCTTGAAGAAGTACAGGAGCACGGCCGCGATCGCGCCCACCTGGATGACGGCCGAGAAGCCGACGACGGCCTTGTCGTCGACGGGGATGTCCATCAGCCCCTCAGTGATCTTGAGATGGCCGGTCGAGGAGACGGGGAGGAATTCGGTCACCCCCTCGACGACTCCGAGGACGACGGCCTGACCGACGCTGATGACGCTCATGGGATCCAGTTCTGAGGAGATGGTCGACAGTGCTGTAGACGGTACTGCTGGGACGGTTTTACTACGCGCGGGTGACGTACGCCTACCGAGGCCACACGGCCTCGGCGAACGAAACCCCGGCAAAAGCCGCACCGAGGCCCGCCGTCACGCTAGCGACGACGTTGGCGGCAGCGTAGAACCCCGCCCCGGTCTCGATCAGCCGCAGGGTCTCGTACGAGAACGTCGAATACGTGGTCAGCGCCCCGCACAGGCCCGTGCCGATCAACAGCTGCAGCTGGGGCGAGGCATGACCGGCCGAGGTGGCACCGGCCAGCAGACCGAGGACCAAAGAGCCCGTGACGTTGACCACGAGGGTGCCCCAGGGGAACACCGTGTCGTGCCGCAGCTGCACCGCGCGGTCGGTGAGATAACGCAGGGGTGCGCCGACCATGGCCCCGATGATCACCAGCAGCCAATTCACAACGACTTCTCACCTTTCCCGTCCGCGCCGCTCGGTGCGTCGTCCGCTCCCCGCCCCGCGTACCGGATGACCTCGCAGTCGTCGAGGGTCACCAGTCCCTCGGCGACGAGCTCGTCGAGCTGCGGCAGGAAGGCGCGGACGCGCTCCTCCGTGTCGACGATGATCACGGCCACCGGCAGGTCCTCGCTCAGCGACAGCAGCCGCGAGGTGTGGATGAGCGAGGAGGCGCCGAAGCCCTCGATGCCGTGGAAGACGCTCGCGCCGGCGAGGCCGGCGGCATGCGCGCGGTGCACGATCTCGGCGTAGAGGGGTTTGTGGTGCCATCTGTCGTGCTCGCCGATGAAGACGGTCAGCCGCAGGGCCCTGCCGGTCAGTCGTGTCATGGTCGCCTCCACGGGGCGCCGCTCCGGTGTCTCGTTCATCGTTGCCGCCACGCCAGGGCACGACGGGCGGCCGTCATCGCGAGCCACACCGCCGCGAGGGCGCCGAGCAGGGTCGCGAACAGGTAGACGAGCGCGGTGCGGGGGTGGCCCGCGTCGACCAGCCGCTGGATGTCGACGGCGTACGTCGAGAAGGTGGTGAAGCCGCCCAGCACACCGGTGCCGAAGAAGGGGCGCACCAGCCGGTGGGCCGCCCACACCTCGGTGATCACGACCATGAACACGCCGATCACGGCGCAGCCCAGGAGGTTGACCCAGAAGATGGTCCAGGGGAAGCCGCCGGTCTGCGCGGGCCACAGCAGCGAGGCGCCGTATCGGGCGATGGCGCCGAGGGCGCCACCGAGGGCGACGACCGCCACGACGGGGCCCTGCCCCTGCCAGGGCGACGGGCGCCGGGCGGGCCTGGGCGCGGCGACGCTCGTCTCGTCGACGCTCTTGGGACGTGGGACTCTCATGGACGTGCTTCTCCTACTCGCCGGGGCCCTGGCCCTGCCGGACGGGCGCGCTCGAGCGCAAGTAGGGACCGTTGGCGGCGGCGCTGCCGCGGTTCGGGTACGGCGGGCCCCACCGCCGTGCCGCAGGACATGATCGCGGCAGAGGAACAGGGTAACGCCGGCCGGAGTGACCGCGCACCCGGATCAGTCGCTGCCCGCGGGCAGCTCGCACACGGCGACGCCCCGCTCCCACAGGCTCCCCAGGATCAGCCGGCCCTCGGCGACACAGGCGCTGGTGACCATCCGGAAGCCCGACCGGCGGCGGAGCAGGTGTCGGCGGATACGGCCCTCGTCATCGACCGCGAGGACGCCGGCCATGGCCGCCGGGCGGTACGGGGCGCGCACCACGACGCGGGCCGCGGCGCGGCGCACGGGCGGGGCGGCGCGGTGCAGCAGATCCAGCGGGGGGACACGCGGTCCGGCCAGGGCCACCCAGATGGGCCCGTCGGGCCCGGCGCGCCAGAGGTTGTCGGGCATGCCCGGGAGGTCCTCGGTGAAGGGCTCGGCCCGGCCCGCCCGCGGACCGGCCAGCCAGTATCGGGTCAGGCGGCGGGCTCCGGTCTCGGCGACGACAAGGAAGGACTCGTCCTTGCTCGCGACGAGGCCGTTGGCGAAACGCAGCCCCTCCAGAAGCACTTCAGGGCGGTCGGCGCCGGGCGCGAGCCGCAGCAGCCGTCCCGTTCCGCTGTGCTCGACCACGTCGCCGATCCACTGGTCCAGCGGGTACCGGCGGCTGGACACGGTGAAGTGGACCGTTCCGTCGGAGAGGGCGACGGCATTGCTGCAGAACCGCAGCGGCTCCCCCGCCACCGAGTCGGCGAGGATGCGTACGGTGCCGTCGTCGAGCGCGATCCGCAGCAGTCCACGGAGTGCGTCGCACACCAGCAGAGCACCGTCCGGGAGGAGTTCCAGACCGAGAGGCCGGCCACCCGTCTCGGCGAGCACCTCGACACGGATACGGGCCGGGTCGGCGAGGCCGTCGAGACGCAGAATGCGGCCGTCCTCCACACCCGTAAGCACGCGGCCGCGCGCGTCGGCGACCACGTCCTCGGGGCCGCGGCCGCCGATCGTGACGTAGTGGCGTGGGACGAGAGCCGTTGGACGGTCCATGTGCGCCTGCCCTTCGCTGCCTCGGACATCTCATACTGTCAGGCGCGTACCCATGGAAACCCTTGGCCACCAGCCCTTCTCGGACATGCGTGAGGCCCGGCCGTGCGAGCGGCCGGGCCTGGTGCTCCGGGTGGTTCAGCGGTGGCTGAACCAGCTCATCGAGGACAGCGCCTTGTCGTCGAAGCCGAACAGGGCCTGGTTCTCCCAGCCGTTGCCGGAGGAGGCGTCGGTCGGGTCCCAGCCGTTGTCGGTGACCGCGGTCCAGGTGGCTTCCCAGTAGAAGACGCCGAGACCGCGGCCGCCCGGGACGGCCTCCACGATGCTCGCCACGTCGTTCATCCACTTCGTCTGCCCGGCCGTGGTCGCGGGGTAGCCGGAGACCAGCTCGCCGGTGGTGTCGATCTGGTTGACGAGCGAGTCGTCGCTGTCGAGGCGGAAGGGGTAGGCCGTCTCGGCGACGAAGACCGGCTTGCCGTAGCGGGAGGCCGCGTCGTCCAGGGTGGTCTGGAAGTCGTAGAGCGAGCCGTGCCAGTAGCCGTAGTACGACAGGCCGATCGCATCGAACTTGATGCCGCCCGCGACCGCGTTGTCGAACCACCAGCGGGTGCCGGACAGGTCACCGCCCTTGGCGAGGTGCAGCGCGACGACCGTGGACGAGTTGACCGCCTTGACGGCGTCGTAGCCCGAGTTGATCAACCCGGCGAGCTGCGTCCAGTTGTCCGTGGATCCCTCGGACCACAGCATGCCGCCGTTGATCTCGTTGCCGACCTGGACCATGTCGGCCGTGGTGCCCTGTGCCTTGAGCGCGTTGAGCACGTCGTACGTGTGGTTGTAGACGTCCGTCTTCAGTTGGCTGTACGAGTGCCCGGCCCAGGCGGCCGGCTTGCTCTGGGCACCCGGGTCGGCCCAGGTGTCCGAGTAGTGGAAGTCGACCAGCAGCTTCATGCCGGCCGCCTTGATGCGCTTGGCCATGGCCAGCACGCGCGTCTTGTTGTTGTAGCCGTCGGCCGGATTGACCCAGACCTTCAGGCGGGCGTAGTTCATGCCGGCGTTCTTCAGGATGGTGACCGCGTCGCCGGTGGTGCCGGAGCTGGTCCTGTAGACGCCGCCGAAGGCCTCGCTCTTGGCGAGGGAGGAGATGTCTGCGCCGTGGATCGACGTGCCCGTCGTGCCCGACGTGAAGGTCAGGTCGTCGACGTTGATCCAGTTGCCCGCGTTCGCGTCACTGTTGATGCTGATCGTGCACTGGTTGTTCGTCACGTTGATCGGCGTGACGATACGGATCCATCCGCTCGCCGACACCGGCAGGTCGGTGCGCTGCTCCGCGCTGCCGCAGTTCTTGAGGGCGATGTACGCGGAGTTCTGGCCGCCGCCGGAGCGGACCCAGGCGGTCAGCGTGTAGTTCCCGTTGGTCAGCCCCGACAGGTACTGGTACGTCTCCACCTTGTACGCGGAGGACGAGTAGTGCGTCAGGCGGTAACTGCCGCCGTGGCCACCGGACTCGGTGTACGAGGCGCCGGTGTCGCCGTACTCCGACCAGCCGGCCGGCGTCCCGGTGCCGGTGCCGTCCGACTCGAAGCCGCCATTGGTGAGCGTCGAGGCGGAGTGCGCGGCCGTGACGGGCAGCGTGGTGAGGGCGAGGCCTGCGAAGAGCGGTATCAGCAGGGTCCTCAAAGAGCGTCTCGCGTGGAACATCGTCGTCCCTTCGACGAAGGCGGGGACCTCTTGGAGTGGGGGGACGGGCGGCGCCGAACCCGAAGGTCTGACCACGGCGCCGCCCGGACCGGCCGGAGGTCCCCCAGGAAGTCCGGCCGGGGTTGGAGGGGGGATGAGCCGCAACAGCGAGTGATCCGAAGGAGCACCGTCACGCGCCGGTGGGCGCATATCGATACGGCGGCGCCCCGGAGGCGAACCGAGCCCCAGAGGGCTGTGCGGCTTCCCGGCTCAGTCGTCGAGTCGTACGACCCTGACGGCGCCCGCGGGCACGCCCAGGTGCCCTGCGGCGCGTTCCCCGGTGAGCAGCTCGGTGCCGTGCGTCTGAAGCGGCACCTTGGCGTCGAGCGCGGAGTGGTTGATCGCGAAGAGGAACGTGCCCGACTCGCCTGTGCGGCGCACCACTTCGACATCGCGCGGAAGGTCGGCGCGCGGTGTGATCCCGGCGTCGTCGGCGGCCCAGCCCAGCAGGGCGTCCAGGCCGTGCACGTCGAGGCGGGTGGAGACGTACCAGGCGGAGCCCTCGCCGAGCCGGTGCCGGGTGATGGCGGGGTGGCCGGCGGCGAGCCCGTCGGCGTACGTCCACACGGTCTCGGCGCCGCGCGGGACGACGAACTCGGTCCACACATCGCCGCTCAGCTCCGAGCCGTCGGGGCCGGCGAGGCGGACCTGCTCACCCTGCAGCAGCGGTGAGAACTCCTCCACGGTCAGGCCGAGGACGTCGCGCAGGGCGCCCGGGTAGGGGCCTTCGTGGACGGCGTCGTGCTCGTCGACGATGCCGGAGAAGTACGAGACGACGAGGGTGCCGCCGTTCTCGACGTACTCCTTGAGGTTGTTCCCGGCCGCCTCCGTCATCAGGTACAGCGCGGGAACGACGACAAGGGGATAGGACGACAAGTCGGCTTGCGGGTGCGAGAAGTCGACGGTGAGGTGGCGGTCGTAGAGGGCCTCGTAGAAGGTGTCGGCGCGCTCGCGCGGGTCGTGGTCCTCGCTGGGGCGCCACTGGAGGTTCTGCGCCCACCAGGACTGCCAGTCCCACAGGACGGCCACGTCGGCCCGGGTGCGGGTGCCGCGGATGGCGTTCAGGGAGTCGAGGGAGGAGCCGAGTTCGACGACCTCGCGCCACACCCGGGTGTCCGTGCCGCCGTGCGGAAGCATCGCCGAGTGGAACTTCTCGGCGCCGCGCCGGGACTGCCGCCACTGGAAGAACATGGCGCCCTCGGAGCCGCGGGCCACGTGCGCCAGGGAGTTGCGGGCCATCTGGCCTGGAGCCTTGGCCGGGTTGCGGGGCTGCCAGTTGACGCCCGAGGTGGAGTGTTCGAGCAGCAGCCAGGGGGCGCCGCCGGCGACGGACCGGGTGAGGTCGGCGGCCATGGCCAGATTGACGTGGGTGCGGCGGCCGTCGGTGATCAGGTAGTGGTCGTTGGTGACGAGGTCGGCCTCGCGGCCCCAGGCCCAGTAGTCGATCGAGTCGCACTGGCTGAGCGCGGTCATGAAGTTGGTCGTGACGGGGTTGCCGGGCGACAGGCGGTGCAGGATGTCCCGTTCCATCCGGAAGTTCTCGCGGATGGTGGCGTCGGCGAACCGCTTGTAGTCCAGTGCCTGGGCGGGGTTGCCGACCGTGGGCGTGAGGCGCGGCGGGTTGATCTGGCCGAAGTCGGTGTAGCGCTGGCCCCAGAAGGCCGTGCCCCAGGCCTCGTTCAGGGCCTCGACCGTGCCGTAGGTGTTCGCGAGCCAGCGGCGGAAGTGCGCGGCGCAGGACTCGCAGTAGCAGGCCGAGACGGGGACGCCGTACTCGTTGTGCACGTGCCACATCGCGAGCGCCGGGTGGTCGCCGTACCGCTCGGCGAGCTGCGTGGTGATGTTCGCCGCGGCCGCCCGGTAGTCGGCGTTGCTGTGGCAGATCGCGCCACGGGAGCCGAACTCGTAGCGGGTGCCGTCGGCGGTCACGGGCAGGGCGTCCGGGTGCTGCCGGTAGAACCAGGCGGGCGGCGCCACCGTGGGCGTGCCCAGGTCGACGCGGATGCCGTTCTCGTGCAGCAGGTCCAGGAGGCGGTCCAGCCAGCCGAAGTCGAACTCCCCCGGTGCGGGTTCGAGCAGCGCCCAGGAGAAGATCCCGACGCTCACCATCGTGACGCCCGCCTCGCGCATGAGCCGCACGTCCTCGTGCCAGACGCTTTCCGGCCACTGCTCGGGGTTGTAGTCCCCGCCGAAGGCGAGCCTGGTGAGGCCCGTGGGGGTGGTGTCCGGCATTGGGTTCTCCCGGTGGTCGATCATTTGGGAACGTGCACACACATGGTCAGCGGCGCGATCCCTACATAACCGCACAGCAACAACCATTGACAAGTGTCCTGGATGTTTCTCTACTGTGAACGCTCACAGAACCACCGCGAGTAAGCCGCACAGGCGCGCCGGTGTCAAAGGCGCGAGCGCGCGGAGGCCCGAAGGGCCGAGCACGGTCGCGATCCGGACACCGGCTGAAGCGCCCGTGGGCGAACCGCGCAGGGAACACGGCAGGTCTTCGCAGCAGGCGGAGACCCAGGTCAGGGGAGAACGATCCATGCCCAACACGAAGCACCGACGCCTCGTGGCTACCGCTGTCGCCGTCACGCTCGGCGCCACCGCGCTCGCCGCCTGCGGCTCGTCCGACGACGACAGCGACGCCCAGTCCGGGCCCGTCTCGCTGACGTACTGGACCTGGACCCCGGGCATGGACAAGGTCGTCGACCTGTGGAACAAGGGGCCGGGCAAGCAGCAGCAGATCACGGTCACCGCGAAGAAGCAGGCCTCCGGCGACACGCTGGTCACCAAGATCCTCACCGCCCACAAGGCCAAGAAGGGTCCCGACCTGGTGCAGGCCGAGTACCAGGCGCTGCCCACGCTGGTCAGCAATGACGCGCTCGCCGACATCTCGAAGGAGACCACCGGCGCGAAGGACAAGTTCGCGGAGGGCGTCTGGCAGCAGACCACGCTCGGCTCGGACGCGGTCTACGCGATACCCCAGGACATCGGGCCGATGATGTTCTACTACCGCACCGACCTGTTCAAGCAGTACGGCCTGAAGGCCCCCACGACCTGGGACGAGTTCGCGCAGACCGCCCGCGACCTGAAGAAGAAGGCCCCGGACAAGGCCCTGACCACCTTCTCGGCCAACGACTCCGGGCTCTTCGCCGGTCTCGCCCAGCAGGCCGGCGCCAAGTGGTGGACGACCTCCGGCCAGAAGTGGAAGGTCGGCATCGACGACGCCGCGACGGAGAAGGTCGCCAAGTTCTGGGGCGGCCTCGTCAAGGAGGGCGCGATCGACAACCAGCCCATGTACACCCCGGCCTGGAACAAGGCACTGAACACCGGCAAGCAGATCGCCTGGGTCAGCGCCGTGTGGGCGCCGGGCACGCTGAACACCGCCGCCCCCGACACCAAGGGCAAGTGGGCGATGGCTCCGCTGCCGCAGTGGTCGAACAGCGACGACGTCACCGGCAGCTGGGGCGGCTCGTCGACCGCCGTCACCACCGACTCCCAGCACAAGGAAGCCGCGGCGAAGTTCGCTACCTGGCTGAACACCGACCCCGCGGCGCTGACCGCGCTCGCGAAGGAGGGCGGCATCTACCCCGCCGCCACCACCGCGCAGATGAGTGACGCGTTCGCCGAGCCGCCGGCCTTCTTCTCCAACCAGGCGGACTTCTACACGACGGCCGCGCGGATCGCGAAGACCACGGCACCCTCGGCGTGGGGCCCGAACGTGAACGTGGCGTACACGTCCTTCAAGGACGCGTTCGGCGCGGCCGCCAAGAACAAGTCGGACTTCGTGGCCGCCCTCAAGACCATGCAGGACGCCACGGTCGCCGACATGAAGAAGCAGGGCTTCGAGGTCGCTCAGTGACCAGCGCACGTCAGAAGTCGTACGGGGTCAAGGCGGCCCCGTATGCCCACCCGTCTCCCACCACCGCCCTCAAAGGAGCGCTCCGCGCGCCCTACTTCTTCCTTGTTCCCGCAAGCGTTCTCTTCGCCCTGTTCTTCGTGCTGCCCATCGGCTACGCGGTCTGGCTGAGCCTCCACAAGGTGCGCATCTCCGGCCTCGGCCTGGGATCGGGGGCGCGGAAAGAGGTCTGGGCGGGCCTGGAGAACTACACCGACGCCTTCAAGGACTCCGAGCTGCTGCACGGTGCGCTGCGCGTGCTGGGCTACGGCGCCATTGTGGTCCCCGTGATGCTGGGGCTGGCGCTGCTCTTCGCACTGATGCTGGACACCGACCGGGTGCGTCTCGCGCCGTTCAGCCGGCTCTCGATCTTCCTGCCGTACGCCGTCCCCGGTGTCGTCTCGGCGACGCTGTGGGGCTTCCTGTACCTGCCGGACGTCAGCCCGTTCTACTTCGTCCTCGGCAAGCTGGGGCTGCCGGAGCCGAACCTGCTCGACGGCGGTCCGCTGTACCTGGCCCTGTCGAACATCGCGGTCTGGGGCGGTACCGGCTTCAACATGATCGTCATCTACACCTCGCTGCAGGCCATCCCCGCCGAGGTGTACGAGGCGGCGAAGCTCGACGGCGCCACCCCGCTGCAGATCGCACTGAAGATCAAGATCCCGATGGTGGCTCCCTCGCTGGTGCTGACCTTCTTCTTCTCGATCATCGCGACGCTCCAGGTGTTCAGCGAGCCGACACTCCTCAAGCCCCTCACCAACTCCGTCTCCACAACCTGGAGTCCGCTGATGAAGGTGTACCGGGACGCCTTCGGCACGGGCGACGTCTACGCGGCCGCCGCTGAGGCCGTGATCATCGCCCTCGTCACGTTCGTCCTGTCCTTCGGCTTCCTGCGGGCCGCGAACTCCGGTACCAAGCAGGGGGAAGCACGATGAGTTCTCTTGCCATCCGCAAGTCCGCGCCGGCCGCCGGCACCACCCCCGGCACGGCACAGGGTCCGCCGCTGCGCCGCCGGATCTCCCTCGTCCCGACGGTCACCCTGCTGGCCGGCGCGATCTACTGCCTGCTGCCGGTGGCCTGGGTGGTGATCGCGTCCACCAAGTCCGGCAAGGAACTGTTCTCCACCTTCACGTTCTGGCCGGGCACGGGCTTCGCGGACAACCTGAAGGACCTGAACGCCTACCGCGACGGCATCTACTGGACGTGGATGGGCAACTCGGCCCTCTACGCCGGTCTCGGTGCCCTCCTGTCGACGACCGTCTCGGCGATCAGCGGCTACGCCCTCGCGGTCTACCGCTTCAAGGGCCGCGAGACGATCTTCAACGTCCTGCTGGCGGGTGTGCTGATGCCGCCCGTGATCCTCGCCATCCCGCAGTACCTCCTGCTGGCGAAGGCCAACATGACGGACTCGTACGTGTCCGTGTTCCTGCCCCAGATCCTGTCGCCGTACGGCGTCTACCTCGCCCGTATCTACGCGAGCGCCGCCGTGCCCGCCGACGTCGTCGAGGCCGGGCGGATGGACGGCGCGAGCGAGTGGCGGATCTTCACCCGGATCGCGTTGCCGATGATGGTGCCCGGTCTGGTGACCGTGTTCCTGTTCCAGTTCGTGGCGGTGTGGAACAACTTCCTGCTGCCGTACATCATGCTCAGCGACGACGAGAAGTTCCCGATCACACTGGGCCTGCAGACCCTGCTGGAGCAGGGCGCGAACACCCCGGCGCTCTACACCCTGGTGATCACGGGCGCGTTCCTGGCGATCATCCCGCTGATCGCCCTTTTCCTGGTCATCCAGCGCTTCTGGAGCCTCGATCTGCTCTCCGGGGCCGTAAAGTCATGACCATGGGCAATCCGGGGGGCCGGCGCAAACCGCCGACGATCCACGACGTCGCGCGCGAGGCGGGTGTCTCACGCGGCACCGTCTCGCGCGTGCTCAACGGCGGGCACTACGTCAGCCCCGCGGCGCAGGAGGCGGTCAACGCCGCCATACGCAGGACGGGGTACGTCGTGAACCGGCACGCCCGCTCCCTGATCACCGGCCGTTCGGACTCGATCGGCTTCCTGCTGACCGAACCGCAGGAGAGGTTCTTCGAGGACCCCAACTTCAACGTCCTGCTGCGCGGTTGCACGCAGGCGCTGGCCGCGCACGACATCCCTCTCCTGCTGATGCTCGCCGGCACGCAGGACGAACGGCGACGGATCACGCGGTACATCACCGCCGGCCACGTCGACGGAGTGCTGCTGGTCTCCAGCCACTCCGGCGACCCGGTCGCCGAGGAGCTGCGCGAGGCGGGCGTTCCGCTGGTCGCGTGCGGCAAGCCCATCGGTCTGGGCGCCAAGGTGAGCTATGTGGCGGCGGACGACCGGGACGGCGCCCGGGACATGGTGCGTCATCTGCTGTCGCAGGGGCGGCGGCGGATCGGTGTGGTCACGGGTCCGCTGGACACCCCGGGCGGTGTGGAGCGTCTCGCGGGCTACAGGGAGGTGCTCGCCGAGGCGGGCATCGAGTTCGACGACAAGCTCGTCGTGCCCGGCGACTACAGCCGCGCCAGCGGTGACGCGGGCGCCGAGCGGCTCCTGGCGCAGACACCGGACATGGACGCGGTGTTCGTGGCGTCCGACCTGATGGCGCAGGGCGTGCTCACCGCGCTCCAGCGGGCCGGGCGCAGGGTCCCGGAGGACGTCGCGGTGGGCGGCTTCGACGACTCCCCCGCGGCGACGGCGGTCAGCCCCGAACTCACCACGATCCGCCAGCCGTGGGACCGGATCAGCAACGAGATGGTACGGATGCTGCTGGCCCAGATCGGCGGCGAGGACCCGGCGGCGGTGATCCTGCCGACGGAGCTGGTGAAGCGCGAATCCACGTGACCGTGCCCGCCTCCGGGCCGGGCGACCGATCAGTTTTCGAGAAGCCGTCGCGCGCTCCCCCGCCTTAGCGTGAAACCACCGACGAACGACGTCGGCCCACCTATCGCGGAGGAGTACGCCATGACCGCCGGCCTCAAGACGATCATCTACCCCGTCAAGGATCTCGCCCAGGCGAAGTCCCTGTTCAGCGCGCTGCTGGAAGTGGAGCCGTACGCGGACGAGCCGTACTACGTCGGGTTCAAGGACGCGGGGCAGGACGTCGGCCTCGACCCCAACGGGCACGCCAAGGGGATGACCGGTCCGGTGCCGTACTGGCACGTGTCCGACATCAGGGCGCGCCTCGCGGCCCTGCTGGAGGCAGGGGCCGAGCTGCTCCAGGACGTCCAGGACGTCGGCGGCGGAAGGCTGATCGCCTCGGTGAAGGACGCGGACGGGAACCTCGTGGGACTCCTCCAGGATCAGCCCGCGTAGGTCTCCGGGCACCACTTCCTTGCACACGCACTAGTTGCATGGTAAATAAACGCGCGTTGTCTGTTACCGTGCGGATATGGCAGCGAAATCGGCCGGTCCCCGGCTCGAGGAACAGTGGCGGGACATCCTGTCGGTGCACGCCCGCACCATGTGCGAGATCGACCGTGTGCTGCACCCGTACGGGCTCGGCGCCAGTGACTTCGAGGTGCTCGACATCCTCGCCACCGAGGCGCCCGCGCGCGGTGACCAGTGCCGGGTGCAGAACATCGCGGGACGCGTCCATCTGAGCCAGAGCGCCCTGTCCCGGCTGATCGGCCGGCTGGAGAAGGACGGCCTGGTGCTGCGCTCGGTATGCGAGGAGGACCGGCGCGGGGTGTGGGTCGCCCTGACCGAGAAGGGCCGCGAGCTGCATTCCGAGGTGCAGCCGCTGCAACGCGAGGTCCTGGCCCGTACCTTGAACGGCTGAAGCCCGCGCCCACGGCAGGGCGGCTCGTGCAGGACACGTCACCGACCGCCGCCTCGCCGACCGCGCTCGCCTGCCCGCCGAAGGGTCGGCACCTAGGAGCTGTCCGGCCGATCATGGGTCGGTGCGCACGGTCGGCGGTAGTTGTCTGCGCGGTCCCATAACCTGCGTCCATGACCACCGATGAGTACCTCGCGACGATTGACGCGTTGGTTGTGCAGCCGTTCCCGGAGGTGACCTATGTCGACGCCTGCGGGGGCGGTGGACCAGAGCATCATGTGCGCGAACTGCAGGTCAGTCGGGACTTCTGGGATGACGACGACGGGCAGGCCTGGGTTGAGGCCGAAGCTGACCTGCAGGCCTGCCTCGACGACCTGGCAGCACGCCTGACGACTCGGTGGGGCAATGCGTTCGTCGTGGACCTCGGGCCGTATTTGAGTGCCGGTTGCGAGGGAGTGCCGGTGTCCGAGCCGCTCGATTACCTCAGCCAACAGGCCGTAAGCATGCAGGTGTGGCCGCTCCCCGACAGCGGTCGTTGGCTCGCGCTGGCGGTCGGCCAGGCCGACAAGGAACTGCCACTCATCCTGTTTGCCGCGGTCGGCCAGGCCTCCGCACTCGACTTGAACACGAGTGGCCGGTCATGAGCGGAGCCACACGATGACAGCTGCAGCTGAGACAGTGCCGAGGAACACGTAGCCGCGCTTGTCATACCGCGTAGCCACCGCACGGAAGTTCTTGAGCCTGTTGACGGCCCGTTCGACGGTGTTGCGCTTCTTGTACCGCTTCTGGTCGAACCCAGGCGGACGTCCGCCTCGTGATCCTTTGCGCAGGCGGGAGGCGCGACTGTCGGCCTTCTCCGGGATCGTGTGCCGGATGCCGCGCCGCCGCAGGTATTGACGGCAGGGGCCATTGCTGTAGCCCTTGTCTGCTGCGACGCTGTCCGGCTTCTTGCGTGGCCTGCCCGACCCGGACCGGGGGACCCGGATCTTCTCCAGCACCTGCACGAACTGGGTGCAGTCGGCTCGCTGCCCCGGTGTGACGATCAGAGACAACGGGCGGCAGCGGCCGTCCGCGCTTAGGTGGATCTTGCTGGTGAAGCCACCGCGCGAACGCCCCAGGCCCTCGCCTCCCGCACCACCTCCACCAGCCGGTCGATGAGGCTTTGCCACGGAGTTTCGTCCTGGTGTTCCAGCGCCTCGCCCCCCTTTGGGGCGGCAAAAGCCGGCGGCGGGCCGGTGCGGGCGCCGGCCGCGTGCTGGTGCGCGCGCACGATGGTGGAATCCACCGAGACATCCCAGTCAATCGCGCCCACCGCATCGGCCTCAGCCTGGACCTGCTGCAGCAGCCATTCCCAGGTGCCGTCCGCAGACCAGAGCCGATGGCGCTCGTAGACCGTTTTCCACGGCCCGAACCGCTCCGGCAGATCACGCCAGTGCACCCCGGTGCGCACCCGGTGCAAAATCCCGTCGATCACCTGCCGGTGGTCGCGCCACCGCCCGCACCGACCATTGCTGACGGGCAGGAACGGCCGCAGCCGTTCCCACTCCGCGTCCGACAGATCACCGCGTCCACCCCGCCCCATGCACGGGACAACGATCCGACCAGGCGACAGTCACATGATCGGCCGGACAGCTCCTAGTGCCCCGGCAGGCAACGTTTGCCCGTCAAGGAGCGGCGTCCGGTGCGTGCTCTGGGGGTACCCCCTGCTCGTAGAGCTTGGGGGAGTGCCGGACGGAAGCCCTCGTACTGGATGTACTTGGGCTTTCGGCCGGTGCGGCGAGTGGGGGTCCCCCTGCTCGAAGAGCTTGGGGGAGCGTGCCGGGCGTCGCGACGGGGCGAACGTTGCCTGTTGGGGCACTAGACATCGGCACCGGGCTGCCCACCTCGCAGCCCGGCTGCGTCGAGTCGTGGCGCCACCACTGACTGGCGGCTCACCACGGTTGTCTGCGTCGCGCCCGACGCGACGCAGACGTGACCGCGATCGCCGAATCGCCCAATCGCCCAATCGCCGGGCTGGACGACCGTACGATCCATGATCGTCTCGGCCGCCGACCGCCCCCTCGCCGCCGCCACTGCGCCTGCGGAGTTGGGCTCCCTTGGTGCGGCACGGGCGCTTGATGTCGGTCGCGGCCAGCGGCGTACTGGCCCCACACGCAGGTCCACGTGCGAGAAGCCGCACCGGCGGCCGCACGCGGCGGGCGGCCCCGGAGCCGCCCTCCTCCGCGTCGGGCGCTTGGCCGAGGATCGGCCGGGCTACCCCGCCTGCGCGGGCGGTTCCGGTCGGCTCCCTCCGGGTCGCCGGTCCATCGGGCGCCGTGGCGGGATCGGGGTGGCGACGAAGTCGCGCGGGCCGCTCCACAGGGCGGGTACGGCGTCGGAGCGGCGGCACAGCTCGTACGCGGCCGCCTCGTAGTTGACCCGCCAGCCGTGGAAGTGCGGCCAGGCCTCGCGCGCCGTCCGCTGGGCCGGGAATCCCGCCGCCACCACCATCGCCACGGCCGAGTCGAACTCCGGGAAGGTGAGCTGGATCGGACTGTCCGGGGCCGGGTCCGTGTCGACCGAGAAGCGCTGCGAGCGGGCGATATCACGCAGGGCGGTGAAGCCGGCCCGGATCACCAGCCGAGCCTCCGGCGGGGCGGCCCGCGGCGCGAGCGCGAGCTGCATGGCGGCGGCGTCCATGACGGCGAGCAGCCCGACCAGCCAGTTCCGGTAGGGGCCCGGCGAGCGGAACGCGGTCAGCACCGGGTAGGTGGAATGGCTCTCGCCGATGTCCGCGGCCAGCCGCTCCCAGGCGCGGTAGAGCTCGGGCAGCGCGGTCTCGGTGTCGACGAGCCACTGGCGGGCCAGGATCTCCGGCCCCCAGGCAGGTTCGCCGGCCCGGGACTGGAGCAGGGTCACCTCCAGTTCGCGGCGGCTGTACGCGGCGTACAGGGTGGGCAGGTAAGCGATCTGCAAAGCGATGACGACGGGCCCGGTGGTCGCCGCAAGGAAGTCGACCGCGGACAGGCGCGGCCGCTGCCCGCTGGCGAAACCGAGCGTGAACAGGCTGGATCCCGCCTCGCGGAACGAGTTGCCCCAGCTCAGCGAGGACAGGGCGTGCAGCAGCAGCCCGTACCCCACGAACGCCCCGCCGAGCCAGGTCGCGAGCATGCCCATCAGGATCAGCGAGCCGAGCCAGGTCTGCGCCCGGTCGATGGCCTGGTAGCCACCGCGGAAGGCGGCCAGCCGCAGCACGCGGCGCAGCGTCCACCACAGCCGGTACACCAGCCCGGAGTAGAGGCCGCGCGGTACCACCAGGGTGCGCAGGATGCTGGCGAGGACGGCGCCGAGGAGCACTGCGCCGAACACGCCGGAGATCCATTTCATGCGGTCATTGTGGACCGCGCTCCAGTCCGCCTCGGCGCGACAGCTCCCGTACGACGTCGAAGGCGGCCTCGACCCGGCTCCTTTCCCGCGTCACCCCTGCGGACGGGCCAGCAGCGTGCGGACGCCCTCGGAGTTGAGTGTCAGGCCGTGCGGCGAGGCCGCGTCGATGGTGAGCGTGAGGTCACCGGTGGGCCACTGGGAGGCGAGCGCGCCGAGCGGCACGAGCCGGTAGCGCGAGATGAACGGCAACAGGTCGGCCATCTCGTTCTCCGAGGTGAACACGGGCACGGTCTGCTCGCCGTCCGGCTGTTCCAGGACGGGCAGCGCCACCGTGTCGGGGCTGGTGGCTTCCTCCTCGCTGACGTCGTCCGGCACGGGGACCAGCACGTCGCTCCCGGCCAGTGTGTCCAGCGCCGACGAGTCCCCGGCGTCCACCGCGAGGGTGTCGAGTGCCGCCTGGGCCGCGGTCGGGTGGTGGATGTTCTTGGGTGTGTTCATGGCATATCCCCAGGTAGTAGCCGGCGGGGCAGCCCGGAACCACAAGCTCCGGACGGGTTCCCGTCGCGTACCCACCGGGGGCCGGGCCATGCCTGCCGTCAGCGGATCAGCGGATCAGCGGGATGTCCTCGGCCCGGCCGGTCCGCCGCGTGGCCGGGAACAGTCACCCGCCCGGTGCCACAGGCGCCCGGGGCTCCCCGAGCAGTTCGGCCACGGTGACCACGCGGATCAGCGGGCGGTAGAGGTCCAGCACGGCCAGCGCCCTGTCGTGCGCGGCGTCGTCGGCGCCCGCGCAGGCGTCGGCGACCACCAGGACCTCCACTCCGGCGTCCGCGGCGGCGAGGGCCGTGGACAGCACGCAGCAGTCGGTGCTGACTCCCGTCAGGACCAGGCGGCCGTCCGGTCCCACGCGCTCGGCCAGCTCGGGTGTCCACTTGCCGAACGTGGTGGCGTCCAGCACGTGCCGTGCCCGGTCCGCGAAGTGATCGGTCAGCCGCCACAGCGGGGCGTCCGGCGGCCGCAGCGCGAAGGACCACTGCTCGTAGTACGCCCGCCAGGCGCCGACGGGTTTCCGCGGTGCCAGGAAGCGGGTGAAGGTGACGCGTTCGCCGAAGGCCGGCAGCAGTCGTCGTACACCTGCCGCGGCTTCCTCGAAACGAGGGGCGGCCCAGGGACTGTCGGGTTCGGCGAAGACGCGTTGCATGTCGATGACGGCGAGCAGGTCGGTGGTGGCGATCAAGCGATCGGCACCCCCTCGTTCGCCGTCGGGCTCGTGACCTCCCGCTCCTGCCCGCGTACGCGCCCGCGGCCCAGGGCCAGGGTGCCCAGGAAACCCACCGCCAGAGCGCCCAGGACGCCGAGGTTGGCGTACGCCCAGGCGCCCGACTTGCCGCCGAGGCCGAACGGACCGAGGAGATACCCCTGCCACTCCAGCCAGCTCGCGGCGGTGTTCGTGACCAGGCCCCAGCCGATCGCCGTGGCGGCGAGGGTGAGGAGCAGGGGCGTGAGCGGTATGTCGCCGTACCGGCCGTGCGGGCGGTAGAGGTCGCCCTCGTCGTAGTCGCGGCGGCGCAGGGCCAGGTCGGCGAGCATGATGCCGCACCAGGCCGCGATGGGAACCCCGAGCGTCGTCAGGAAGCCCATGAACTGGCCGAGGAAATCGTCGGCGAAGAAGACGATGTAGACCGAGCCCGCGATCATCAGGACACCGTCGACGAGCGCGGCCAGATACCGGGGCACGCGCAGCCCCGCGGACAGCAGGGCGAGACCGGAGGAGTAGATGTCCAGCACGGCCCCGCCGACCAGGCCCAGGACCGCGACCACGGCGAACGGGACCAGGAACCAGGTCGGCAGGATCGTCGTCAGCGCGCCGATCGGATCGGCGGCGACGGCCTTGTCGAGCGTGCTCGACGAGCCGGCGAGCAGCAGTCCGAAGACCAGCAGGAGCAGGGGCGCCACCGACGCGCCGAAGGTGGTCCAGCCGATCACGCCCCGGCCGGACGAACCCCGCGGCAGATAGCGGGAGTAGTCCGCGGCGGCATTGACCCAGCCGAGGCCGAAGCCGGTCATCATGAAGACCAGCGCGCCGATGAACTCCTGGGCCGAGCCTGCCGGAACGGCGCGGACCGTGTCCCAGTGGATGTGGTCGGCGACGAGCGCGATGTAGACGACGGTGAGCACGCCCGTGACCGCGGTGATCACGGTCTGCAGCCGCATGATCAGGTCGAAGCCCATGACGCCGCCGACCACGGTCAGCGCGCCGACCAGCACCAGGGCCACCACCTTGGTCTCGGTGCCGCCGCCCCAGCCGAGCCGTCCGAAGACGGTCGCGGTGGCCATGGTGGCGAGTGCGGTCAGGACGGTCTCCCAGCCGACGGTGAGGACCCAGGAGATCACCGACGGGAGTCTGTTGCCGCGCACGCCGTACGCGGCGCGGCTGAGCACCATCGTGGGTGCGGAGCCGCGCTTGCCCGCGACCGCGATGAAACCGCAGAGCAGGAAGGAGAAGACGATCCCGATCACTCCGGCGACCAGCGCCTGCCAGAAGGAGATCCCGAAACCCAGGGCGAAGGCGCCGTAGCTCAGTCCGAGGATGGAGACGTTCGCCCCGAACCAGGGCCAGAACAACGTCCGCGGAGTGCCCTTGCGCTCGGCGTCGCCGATCACGTCGAGCCCGTGCACCTCCAGCTGGAGCTGCCGGCCCGCGGATCTGTTGTCGGGGGAATCCAGGGCGTCCGCCATCGTCGACCTACCTGTCCAGACGTGTTCGGTGGAGGCTAGGTGGCCGGAAATGAGGCGTCAAGGGCGTGGCAAAAAACCACCGCACTGCGCATTTCTCCCCGCTCACCAGGGAAATCATCAGCCATGTCCTACGATCCATGCGCGCCGGGAAGCACGGAAACCCCTCCGTCGAACGCCTTCATGCCCGTACGACCGTGCTGGATGTGCGATGTGATCGAGTCGGTAGCCCATGCGGCCTGGCGCGGAGAGGACGGACTGACGTTGCGCGACTGGCTGTCGGTGACGGCCAGTGGAATGCGGCACCGCATGGACGATCACGGCCTCCACCCGGCCGTCATGACGTCGGGCGCCCCACTTCATTGACGTGATGGTCCTCACACCGGCCCCAGGCCGAGTCCCGCGTCCCTGGCCAGGGCCACGGCCTCCGTCGTTCCCGGTCCGTCAGCTGCGGAAAGGACACGGCACTCGGCACGGCCCCGGCGAGGGTGACCCGCTGAGGGTTGACGCGCGGACTCACACTGGGGCTGAGACGGACGCCGAGCCCCAGTGACCGGCTTCGGGTACGGCTGGTTCAGTGCGGCCGCACGGTGACCACGCCGCGCGAGACGGCGTGGCGCACTCCGGTGGTGGTGAAGGCCAGAGCGGCGGTTGCGGCAAGTCCGAGAAGGACCAGGCCGATTCCGTACGAGCCGTATGCGCCGTGGAGCGGCCGTGGACGCGGCGGGCGGCGACCAGGACGACCCGACCACGTCTTCGCCGCCGTCACCCGGCTGCACATACCGCTGGAGTACCTGGCGGAACTGTCCACCGCCGGGGACTGCGAGGTGGTCGCCGGAGCTCATGAAACTCACGGCGCTGCGCTCGTACATGCGCGAACGCACGCTCGGCGAGGACGGTGACGAGGCGTGCTCAAGGCAAGAGGCCGAGGCCCGCACTCTGCTGCTGCGGATGTGCTCGCTGCTGCTCCAGTACCCGGACACCGAACTCACCGCCGCCAAAGCGGTGTTGACCGCCACCGTCGAGGCGCTGTCGCCCTCGCCGACCGCCGACTGCTGACGCGGACGATCCGGCTCGGCACCGACCGCAGCGACAAGGTGCTCTTCCCGCTCCTGGCGGCCACCGTGCTCCTCGGCATCAGCGCCACCACCGCCCACAACGTGTTCGGCCCCAGCTACGGCTACCGCGAGACCATCTCCGTCTGGTTCCGCGGCGTCTTCACCCTCCGGCCCCACCCCGGGGCGATCTCCGACGCCCCCTGCTCTTCCGACTCCACGCCCTCACCGCCTGCCTCCTCTTCGCGGCCTGGCCCTTCACCCGCCTCGTCCACGTCTGGAGCGCCCCCATCGGCTACCTCGCCCGCCCCTACCTGGTCTACCGGCGCCGGACGAGCCCCCAGGGCGGATAGGCGTTCAACCGTTCGGTTGAACGCCGCTTACAACTCGAGCACCTGCCTCGCTCCGTCGGGCTGACGCGAGGAGTTGCCGGCGCAACCAGAATGGACACCGCCCATGGCGCCGGGGCCCATGTACGTCACCCCCATCAGAGAGGTCTCCGCAGCGTGTCCAGCTTCCTCAGCAGACGACGTGTTCTCGCCACCGGCGCCGGTGCCGCCTTCGGTCTCGGCGCGCTCGGTGCGAACGCGACCCCGGCAGCCGCCTCCCCCGCCACGTCCCGCAGCACCGCCGGGGCCGAGGAGACCAGGACGCTCGACGAGCTGTACGAGGCCGCCCTCGCGGAAGGCGGCAAGCTCGTCATCTACGCCGGCGGCGACACCCCGACCCAGCAGGACGGCACCAAGGCGGCCTTCCTGAAGCGCTTCCCCGACATCGACCTGACGCTCATCGTCGACTACAGCAAGTACCACGACGTCCGCGTGGACAACCAGTTCGCGACCGGCACCCTCGTCCCCGACGTCGTACAGTTGCAGACTCTCCAGGACTTCACGCGCTGGAAGGAGCAGGGCCGGCTGCTGCGCTACAAGCCAGCCGGGTTCTCTCAGGTCCACGACGGCTTCAAGGACCCGCAGGGCGCCTGGGTCGCCATCGCGGCGATCGCCTTCAGCTTCATGTACGGCGTCGCGGCGGTCGGTTCGGACGCGCCGCACAGCCCGCTCGATCTGGTCGACCCGAAGTGGAAGGGGAAGATCGCCTCGTCGTACCCGCACGACGACGACGCGGTCCTCTACCTCTACTCGCTGTACGCCCAGCGGTACGGCTGGGACTGGGTGGCCGCTCTCGCCGCCCAGGACGTGCGGTTCGCGCGGGGCAGCAACTCCCCCGGCGAAGCGGTCCGCGGCGGGCAGAAGGCGATCGGCGTCGGCGGTTCGGGCTCACCTCTCACGTCGACACCCGTGAAGTGGGTCCTTCCCGACGGCCACCCGTTCATGGCCTGGGGCCAGCGCGCCGCGATCCTCAAGCAGGCCGCCAACCCCACCGCGGCCAAGCTCTACCTCAACTGGCAGCTGTCACTCTCCCAGCAGCAGGCGTCCTTCAACGGCTGGTCCGTGCGCACCGACGTCACTCCTCCGGCGGGCCTGAAGCCCATCTGGGAGTACCCCGACGCTCACGTCGACGGGTTTCCCCGTTTCATGGCCGACCGCGCGGCGGTGGAGCGCTGGAAGCAGACCTTCGCCCTGTACTTCGGCGAGGTGAAGGGCGACCCCACGCCCGGCCGGCTCGGCCTGCACCCGGGCGCGTAGCCGCCGAAGGGGCTGCCGGCCCCACTCCCCCTCCCGGCCGGCGGCCCCGCTCTTCACATGGGTCATACAGACCGCGGATAGACTCGGACGCCCTGTCCGAGTGGATCAGTCCGTCGAGGGGGATCTGCCGTGCCCGACCGCGCTGCCGCCCACACACCACCGACGGTCCGCGGCACCCGGTTCGCCCTCGAACGCGTCCCGCACCTCGTCTTCTTCCTTGTCGTGGGTGCCGCCGTCGTGCGGCTCGTCCATCTGCGCAGTCCGCTGTGCTGGGACATGGTCGCCGTCAGCGGGCTGCTGGCTGTGGTGTACGCGGCCGGGATGGCGCTGTGGCACCGCCTCGGTCGGATCGGCCGTCACGCCTGGGTCCTGGTGCTGCTCCTCCTCTGGTGCGTCCTCGTGCTCCTCGCTCCGGCACCGCTGACCACCGCGTACGCCTGGTGCGGCGTACCGCTGGCCTGTGCCGCGCTGCGTGCCCTCGGCCGGCGTTGGGCCGCCGTCGCGGTGGCCGCGATCACCGTGGTCCTGGGCGGGCAGCTGATCCGGACCACCGGCCGGTTCGACCCGGAGATGGCGCTCGTTCCCGTGGCGGCCGTCTGGGGCACCGTGGCCCTCTACCGCGCGCAGCAGCGGGACGCCACCGAACGCCAGCGCCTGGTGGAGCAGTTGCGCAGTACGCGCGACGTCCTGGCGGAGCAGCAGCGCCTGGCAGGCATGCTGGCGGAGCGCACGCGGATCGCCCGGGACCTGCACGACACCCTGGCCCAGGAACTCGCCGGCAGCCTGATGCTGCTCCAAGCGGCCGAGCGGGACTGGGAACAGCGGCCCCACGTGGCCCGCACCCGCATCCGTGCGGTCGCCGACGGTCTGGACGCCAATCTCGCCGAGACCCGCCGGATCATCGAGGGCCTGACCCCGTCCGCCGTCGCCGAGGCCGGGCTCGAGGGCTCGCTGCGCCTGTTGTGCGCCCAGACCGGGAAGGACGGGACCGCGGCGCAGGTGCGCTTCCGCTCCGTGGGAGACGGTCGCCCGGTGATGGACGAGCAGGCCGCCGCCACCCTCTTCCGCGTCGCGCAGAGCACGCTGGCGAACGTGCGCGAGCACGCGCACGCGGTGAACGTGCTGGTCACCCTCCACCACCAGGCAGACCGGGTCGAACTCGAAGTGCGCGACGACGGCGTCGGATTCGACCCCGCCGAGGCCCGGGCGGCGACCCGGCCGAGCCGCGGCTTCGGTCTCCCCGCCGCCCGGGCTCGCCTGCGCGAATGCGGTGGTGATCTGCGGGTCACCAGCGCACCGGGCCGCGGCACCCGGGTCCGGGCCGTGGTGCCCGCACGTCCGGCGTCCCGCCCGCTCGCGCCCATGAGCTCGGCGACCGCCGGATGACCGCCCCGCCGGTCCGCCTGCTGATCGCGGACGACCACGCCGTGGTACGGGCCGGGCTGCGGGCCCTGCTGGACGGCGAACCGGATCTCGCCGTGATCGCGGAGGCGGGGAGCGGCGAGGAAGCCGTGCGGCTCGCCGTCCGGCTGACGCCCGATGTCGTGCTGATGGACCTGCGGTTCGCCGGCCCGGGGGCGGGGATCGACGGAGTCGAGGCGGCCCGCAGACTCGCCGCCGAGGCGCCGGACATACCCGTGCTGATGCTGACCAGCTACTCCGGTCGTACCGATGTCGTACGCGCGCTGGAGTCGGGCGCACGCGGCTACGTACTGAAGGCGGGACCTCCCGAGGAACTCTTCCGGGCGGTTCGCGGCGCGGCCACCGGCAGCATGGCCCTTGCCCCCGAGGTCGTCGCCGAACTCGTCGGCCAAGTGGTCCGTCCGGAGCACGATCTGACCGGGCGGGAGATAGAGGTCGTGCAACTGATGGCACAAGGCCACAGCAACCGCGCCATCGCGCAGTCCCTCTTCCTCAGCGAGGCGACCGTCAAGACACACCTGGTGCGGATCTACCGGAAGCTGAAGGTCGAGAACAGGGCGGCAGCCGTGTCCGAGGCCGTCCGCAGGGGACTCCTCGACCTCGACCGACCACAGCGGTCGCATTCCCCGCGCACACCCTCCGACCGCCGGACAGCCAAGTCGCCACAGGACGAGCGTCGCCTACCCTGACTGATGCCGCTCTCCGACGGGCTCCCGGCATATGTGGTGCCGCCGGGAACGATCAGGGTGCGCGCCTACCGTCTGATCGTCAGCCCGGGGTGGTGGCGCCGCATGGCCGCCACCACCCCGTCCAAGTCCACCGGGAGCGTGATCGCGGAGATGGTGGCGGGGCTGTAGCCCAGGCGCAGGTTGGCCTTGCCGGCGATGCGAGCCATTCGGGGTGCCCGTGCCAGGTAGGCGGCCGGGTCGTGGAGCACCAGCTCGATCACTCGCTGGGAGCCGGTACGGACCTTGATCTCCCGGATCCCGACCGCGGCGATCTCCGGCCAGCGGATCGATCCGAGCATCACATGGGTCAGGCCCTCGGCGGTGAGCACCAGTTCGGGCCGCCGCCGCAGGAGGCGACCGATCGTCAGGCAGGCGCACAAGCCGAAGAACAGCACGGCGGCCGCGCCCCCGAGTGTGGCCTTCAACGTGGCGTGTTCGATCAGCAGCCAGACGCCCAGCGCCACGAACACGATCGAGCCCAGAGCCACGAGCGAGGTGCGACCTGTGGAGGAAGGGAAGGTGGTCTCTGGCGTGGGCACGGGTTCGGTGGTCACGCGACGACACCCTAGGGCAGTTCGCCGGCGTACGTGGGGACTGGTGGGACAACCCGTCGCGGTCCTCGTGAGGAGGAGGTACCGGGACGGGCGTGATCCAGGCAGGGGGTTAGCATATGAGCGCCACCTAGCTCGAAAGATGGATCTGTGACTGTCAACGAGGACTCGTTCACCAACTGGAAGAACCGCGAGGAGATCGCGGAGTCGATGATCCCGATCATCGGGAAGCTGCACCGGGAGCGGGACGTCACGGTCCTGCTGCACAGCCGCTCCTTGGTGAACAAGTCGGTGGTCAGCATCCTCAAGACCCACCGATTCGCCCGGCAGATCGCCGGGGAGGAACTCTCGGTCACCGACACCCTGCCGTTCCTGCGGGCTCTCACCGCGCTCGACCTCGGCCCCTCCCAGATCGACATCGGCATGCTCGCCGCGACGTACAAGGCCGACGACCGTGGTCTCAAGGTGGACGCGTTCACCGCCGAGGCCGTCGCCGGCGCCACGGGCGCCAACAAGATCGAGCGCGGCGAGGGGCGCGACGTCGTGCTCTACGGCTTCGGCCGCATCGGCCGCCTCGTGGCCCGCCTGCTCATCGAGAAGTCCGGCTCGGGCAACGGCCTGCGGCTGCGCGCCATCGTCGTCCGCGGGGGCGGCGAGCAGGACCTGGTCAAGCGGGCCTCGCTGCTGCGCCGCGACTCCATCCACGGCCAGTTCCAGGGCACGATCACCGTCGACGAGGCGAACAGCACGATCGTCGCCAACGGCAACGAGATCAAGGTGATCTACGCCGGTGACCCGTCGGAGGTCGACTACACGGCGTACGGCATCAAGAACGCCATCCTCATCGACAACACCGGGAAGTGGCGCGACCGCGAGGGCCTCTCGCAGCACCTGCGCCCGGGCATCGACAAGGTCGTCCTGACCGCGCCCGGCAAGGGCGACGTCCCGAACATCGTGCACGGTGTCAACCACGACATGATCAAGCCGGACGAGCAGATCCTGTCCTGCGCGTCCTGCACCACCAACGCGATCGTCCCGCCGCTGAAGGCGATGGCCGACGAGTACGGTGTGCTGCGCGGCCACGTGGAGACCGTCCACTCGTTCACCAACGACCAGAACCTGCTGGACAATTACCACAAGGCCGACCGTCGCGGCCGCTCGGCGCCGCTCAACATGGTCATCACCGAGACCGGCGCCGCCTCCGCCGTCGCCAAGGCGCTGCCGGACCTCAAGGCGCCGATCACCGGCAGTTCGATCCGGGTCCCGGTGCCGGACGTCTCGATCGCGATCCTCAGCCTGCGGCTCGGCCGTGAGACCACCCGCGAGGAGGTCCTCGACTACCTCCGCAACGTCTCGCTGACGTCCCCGCTCAAGCGCCAGATCGACTTCACCACGGCCCCCGACGCGGTCTCCAGCGACTTCATCGGCTCGCGCCACGCCTCGATCGTCGACGCCGGCGCCACCAAGGTCGACGGGGACAACGCGATCCTCTACCTCTGGTACGACAACGAGTTCGGCTACTCCTGCCAGGTCATCCGCGTCGTCCAGCACGTCTCGGGCGTGGAGTACCCGACCTACCCGGCCCCGGCGGTCTGAAGCCGGGACCTGCGGTAAGGGCACCACGCGTGATGCCGCCGACCAGGGCCCCTGATCGGCGGCATGACGGCCCGGGCAGCCGCTGCTCGAACACCGCGCCCGGCACGTGCTCGGGGGCCGGCGCGACCATCCCGCCCGACAGGTCCACGCCGACGGCCTCGAAGCCCGCATCCGCCAGCCGGCGGCCTGACCCGTACGGTCGAGCCCTGTGCTCCCGTAATCGAGCTTGCTGGTAGAGCTGCTCATGAGATGTCTGCCTTTGGCGCCTCCTGTGCGATTTCTCCATAAGTCGTACAGCCTTGGCACAGCCGACAAAACTCCGAGGAGCGACCAGGATGGCAACCGCGACACCGCAGAAGATCACGACGTTCTTGATGTTCGAGGGGAAGGCCGAGGAAGCCATGACCTTCTACACCTCGCTTTTCGACGACGCCGGGATCATCGACGTCAGCCGCTACGGCGCCGACGCACCGGGCGAGGAGGGCACCGTGCAGCACGCCACGTTCTCGCTCGCCGGCCAGCGCTTCATGTGCATCGACAGTGCGACGAAGCACGACTTCGGTTTCACTCCGGCCGTCTCGCTCTATGTGCAGTGCGAGGACGAAGCCGAGATCGACCGCCTCTACGCGGCCCTCGCCGAACACGGCGCGGAACTGATGCCGCTGGGGTCCTACGGCTTCAGTACCAAATTCGGCTGGGTGAACGACCGATTCGGTGTCTCCTGGCAGCTGAACCTGCCCTCTTAGGCAAGCGCACGAGCCGACTCCGATCCCTGTCCTTCTCGCTCACGACTCGCGGCGCGTCTGCTCGGCGAGCTGCCGGGCGTGTGTGGCGGCATCCTTGGCCCGGCGCCGGGCTTCGCGCACGGCACCCTCGGTGTCCCTCGTGTGCTCGTGGGTGTGCCGGGCGGCGTCCCGGGCCTGGCGCTGCTCGCTCTCGGCTTCCTTCAGCTGCCGGGACAGGTCGGCGACACGCTGCTCCGCCTGCTGCTGCCGCGCCTTCACGCGGCGCTGCTCCTCCTGCGCGGCTGCCAGTTCCTCCTCGCGGTCATGCAGCTCCCGCTCGGCTTCCGCGGCTCGCTGCCGGGCCTGCTCAAGCCGCTCCCGCTGCTCCCGGCGGCGGGTGCGCGCGGCATCCAGGTCGGCCACCCGGCCGGCGGGCTTCGGGCCGCGGCGAGCAGCCGAAGGCGCCGCGGGCGCCCGGGTGAGGGCGGGGAAGCCGACCGGAGCGCTCAGCGGCTTGGTCAAACGCCCCTGGGCCCACTCCCCGGCCGCCTCCGGGTCGCCCAGGACCGCATGGAGGGTCTCTTGGACCTCGCGTTGTGCGTCTTCACTGATGCGCTGCCCGGCCTGCGCGGTCAGCGTGCCGGCCTCCCGGGCCAGAGTGAAGGTCACGTGTCGTTGCTGCGCGGACAGCTCCCGCAGCTGCTCGCCGTCCAGATCCCGGTGTGCCTGGCGCAACGCCTCCCCGAGCCGGAGGAGACGCCTGGCCTCCTCCGGCCGCTCGCGCACCAGCAGATTGCCGGCCCACGCCGCCAGGGTGGGGCGGCGCAGACGCCGGATACGGTCGGCCAGCTCCTGGTCCCCGGCGGCGCGGGCGGCCTTGGCACGCTCGTCCCGGGTGGCGATGAACTCGCTCGGCGGCAGGCCGTACAGCTCGTCTGCGACAGCGTCCAGATCCACCGCTTCCCTCCAGCTCACCCCTCCATTAGGCAGCCACACTCAGGATTTTCTCACTCGCGCCCCGCGGGTCGGGTCTTCTCGGGGCAGGCCGGAGGGCGCAGGTCGCCGGCGCCGATCCGGAAAGCAGGACGTCCGGGTCGGCCCGCGCGGGCCGACCCGGACGTCACTGACCGGACTCAGACGAGGTCGAACCGGTCGAGGTTCGAGACCTTGACCCACGCCGCGACGAAGTCCTTCACGAACTTCTCCTTCGCGTCGTCGCTCGCGTAGACCTCGGCGAGCGCGCGCAGCTCGGAGTTCGAGCCGAAGACGAGGTCGGCACGGGTGCCGGTCCACTTGACCTCGCCGGTGGCCGCGTCACGGCCCTCGAAGGTGTTCCCGTCGCCGTTCGCCGACGACCACGTCGTGCCCAGGTCGAGCAGGTTGGCGAAGAAGTCGTTGGTCAGCACGCCGGGGGTCTCGGTGAAGACGCCGTGCTGCGACTGCTGGTGGTTCGCGCCCAGGACGCGGAGACCACCGACGAGGACCGTCAGCTCGGGGGCGCTCAGGGTGAGCAGGTTCGCCTTGTCGAGCAGCAGGTACTCGGCCGGCAGGCGGTTGCCCTTGCCGAGGTAGTTGCGGAAACCGTCGGCGGTCGGCTCGAGCGCGGCGAAGGACTCGGCGTCCGTGTGCTCCTCGGTCGCGTCGACACGGCCCGGGGTGAAGGGCACCTCGACGTCGTAACCGGCGTCCTTGGCGGCCTTCTCCACGGCCGCGGCGCCGCCGAGGACGATCAGGTCGGCCAGGGACACCTTCTTGGCGCCGGAGTTGAACTCCTGCTGGATGCCCTCGAGGACGCGGAGGACCTGCGCGAGCTGGTCGGGGTCGTTGGCCTCCCACCCGCGCTGCGGCTCCAGGCGGATGCGCGCGCCGTTGGCGCCGCCGCGCTTGTCGCTGCCGCGGAAGGTGGAGGCGGACGCCCAGGCGGTCGAGACCAGCTGGGAGACGCTCAGACCCGAGTCGAGCAGCTTGGCCTTGAGCGCGGCGACGTCGGCCGCGTCGATGGCCTCGCCCTCGGCCTCCGGCAGCGGGTCCTGCCACAGCAGCGTCTCCGCCGGGACCTCCGGGCCGAGGTACAGCGACTTCGGACCCATGTCGCGGTGGGTCAGCTTGTACCAGGCACGGGCGAAGGCGTCCGCGAATTCCTCCGGGTTCTCGTAGAACCGGCGGGAGATCGGCTCGTAGATCGGGTCGAAGCGCAGCGACAGGTCGGTGGTGAGCATCCGCGGGCGGTGCTTCTTCTCCGGGTCGAAGGCGTCCGGGACGATCTCCGGGGCGTCCTTCGCGATCCACTGGTGGGCGCCGGCCGGGCTCTGGTCGGGCTCGTACTCGTACTCGAAGAGGTTCTTGAAGAACCCGTTGCTCCACTGGGTCGGGGTCGCGGTCCAGATGACCTCCAGGCCACTGGTGATGGCGTCCTTGCCCACGCCCGTGCCGAAGGTGCTCTTCCAGCCCAGGCCCTGCTCCTCGATGGAGGCGGCCTCGGGGTCGTTGCCCACGTGGTCGGCCGGGCCGGCGCCGTGGGTCTTGCCGAAGGTGTGACCGCCCGCGATCAGGGCGACCGTCTCCTCGTCGTTCATCGCCATGCGGCGGAACGTCTCACGGATGTCACGGGCCGCGGCGATCGGGTCCGGGTTGCCGTTGGGGCCCTCCGGGTTGACGTAGATGAGGCCCATCTGGACCGCGCCGAGCGGGTTCTCCAGCTCGCGGTCGCCGGTGTAGCGCTGGTCGTCGAGCCAGGTGGTCTCGGGACCCCAGTACACGTCCTCCTCGGCCTCCCAGACATCCTCGCGGCCGCCGCCGAAGCCGAAGGTCTTGAAGCCCATCTGCTCCAGTGCGACATTGCCCGTGAGGATCATCAGGTCGGCCCAGGAGATGCTCTGGCCGTACTTCTTCTTGACCGGCCACAGCAGGCGGCGCGCCTTGTCGAGGTTGCCGTTGTCGGGCCAGCTGTTGAGCGGGGCGAAGCGCTGCTGTCCGGCCCCGGCGCCGCCGCGGCCGTCGCTGATGCGGTAGGTGCCCGCGCTGTGCCAGGCCATACGGATCATCAGCGGGCCGTAGTTGCCGAAGTCGGCGGGCCACCAGTCCTGCGAGGTGGTCAGCACCTCGGCGATGTCCCGCTTCACGGCCGCGAGGTCGAGGTTCTTGAACGCCTCGGCGTAGTCGAACTCCTCACCGAGCGGGTTGGCCACGGCGGGGTTCTTGGCAAGGATCTTCAGGTTGAGCCGCTCGGGCCACCACTGGCGGTTTCCGCCGCCCTGAGTCGGGTGCAGGGCGCGTCCGTGCGCGACCGGGCAGCCACCTTCGCCCTCCGCCTTCGCGTCGGTCACGATGGCATCAGGGTTCTCAGCCATGGAAATTTCCTTCCTGAAAATCTAGGGAGATCACACTGCTCAGGAAATACGGGCGGTGGAACAGTCGGGGCACAGGCCCCAGTAGATGACCTCGGCCTCGTCGATCGAGTAGCCGTGGTCGTCCGACGCGGTCAGGCAGGGGGCCTCACCGACCGCACAGTCGACGTCAGCGACGGCACCGCACGACCGGCACAGGATGTGGTGGTGGTTGTCCCCGACGCGTCCCTCGAACCGGGCCGGGCTACCGGCCGGCTCGATGCGGCGTACGAGGCCCGCCGCGGTGAGCGCGTGGAGGGCCTCATACACGGCCTGAAGGGATATATGGCCTACGCGGTCACGCACCCCGGAGGCGATCGCCTCGACGCCGAGGTGGTCACCGCCCCGGACGGTTTCGAGCAACGCGACGCGAGCGGCCGTCACCCGCAGGCCGGCACCGCGCAGCTCCTCGGCGGTGGTCGGAGTCCGGGATGCGGTCATGGCGCCCAAGCTACCCGCCCAAACACGAACAGTTCAAGAAAACGAATGCCCCAAGTTTGGGGGCCGCGCCCGGCCGACAAGTCAGGCCGATGCGCCGTCGAGGACTGCCGGACACAAGAACCCTGGTTCCGTGACATCCGTCACACGAACTCGGGGAACTGAGCGTGCCGAATAGTAGATGCCGCTCTGGTGACATACGGGAATTGTCCGACTTGGCATAGGTGCATTTCACGCCGGACTTGACGGCACTCTCCCCGCTCGGCGCGTTCACCCGTTCTCGAAGGAAACCAGCGGTTTCTGACGGGACGACAGAATTCCGCAAAGACGACAGAAGTCGGGCCAGCACGCCTCCACGCCCATGGCAAGGGCCGCTCAAAACTACGAAGCAAGGTAGTACGAAGGCTCTTTGCATTCCCTGTGGAGCCGTCCTAAGAATGACGACCCGCAGGACGTCTTCGCAGTTCAGAAGCGCAGTGTGCGCCGAGCCGGTCGCACCAGGGGCGCTCGCCGATTACCGAGTGAGGTCACGCATGGGGAAGCATCGCGAAAAGAAGCGCTACCGGCGGATAGTCATCGCTGCCGTCACCATGAGCGCCGTGGGCGTTCCGGCCGTCGCCATGGCCTGTGCGGACTGGCAGGACAACGGACAACATCATTTCTACAGCGCCAAGAAAAACGCGGCCAAGGATTGGCGGAACCACGCCGACCGGGCTCGTGACTGGAACGGCGACAAGCACATCAAGTCCACTTGGGGAGCACCAAAGACCGCGACCCCCTCTGCGAGCACTCCGAAAACCACCGCACCGCAGACCACCGCGCCGACGCCCAGGACCACCGCGTCTCCCAGCACTCCGAAGGCCACCGCCACCGCCCCCGCCCCCGCCTCCGCGACCCCCACCTCGCCGAGCACCCCGAAGGCCACCGCCACGGCGTCCGGGGCCGCCGCTCGCGTCGTGGAACTCGTCAACGCCGAGCGCAGCAAGGCAGGTTGCTCGCCCCTGACCCTGAACGCGACCCTGACCAAGGCCGCACAGGCACACAGTGAGGACATGGCGGCCCACCAGAACATGTCGCACACCGGGTCCGACGGGTCCTCCCCCGGCGACCGGATCACACGTGCCGGCTACAACTGGAGCGCCTACGGCGAGAACGTCGCCTACGGCTACGCCACTCCCGAGCAGGTCATGGCGGGCTGGATGTCCAGCCCCGGCCACAAGGCCAACATCCTCAACTGTGGGTTCAAGGAGATCGGCGTCGGACTCGCACAGCCCAACAACTACTGGACCCAGGACTTCGGAACCGCCCGGTAACCGGCTCCTGTTGGGCTGTGGCAAGCACCCGTGGTCGCCCTTGGTGTCCCGCTCAGCGATGGTCAGGGACGGGAAGAGAGTGCGGCGTTGGTGTCGTCTCCCGTCGGACGCGCCGCAGTCTCCGGCCGCAGCGCGGCGGGTTCGGGCAGGGCGCGGAACAGCAGCCAGTTCAGTGCGGGCATCAGGATGAGAGGTGCCAGGGCGGTCTGCGGGGACGTCGCGTCGGCGAGGCTGCCGATCGCGGGGCTCGCCAGACCGCCGGCACTGACGGTCAGGCCGAGGGTGATCCCGCTGGCGGTGCCGACCCGCGAGGGCAGGTAGTCCTGACCGAGCGTGACCTGAAGCGAGAAGGGGACATACAGGCCGGCCGAGGTCAGTGCCACGAACACATACAGGGCCGGGCCCGGCGCGAACACCACGCCTGTGACCGCTGCGATCGTGATGAGGTAGGACCAGCGGGAGACCGTTACCCGGTGCCAGCGGTTTGCCAATATGCCGCCCAGCACCGACCCGACAGCGCCGCCGAGCCCGACCGCGCCGCCGAGGTAGAGCACGAACAGGGCCGCGATGCCGGCGGCCGTGCTGCCGTCCATGCGTTGCTCGGCGTACAGCGAGATGAAGGTGCTCAGTCCGACGAGGACGATCGAGCGGAACACCACGGCCAACGACAGCTTCACGAAGGACGCTGTGTCGTCGCTTCCGGCCGCCGCCGTCGAACCGGTCCCGGCGGTCCGCCTTTCTTCCATGGCGCGCACCACGGGCAGACACAACGCGGTGCCGGCGAGTGCCGGCAGCACCAGCAGCGGCGTCCAGCGCAGCCCGCCGGTGGCCACGACGGTGGCGACCATGAGCGGGGCCAGCGCGAAGCCCGGTCTCCGTCGCCGGGCATTGAGGACGCCGCTTCGCATGCGGGCGGCATCGACATCCCGCGCGTAGACAGGGCTCGCGCACCTCGTCAGCTCGTTGGATGGGAGCCCGGTGTGTGGCCGAGGGCGCGCCGGAAAACGTCGATGAACGCGCTGGCGGACGACCAGCCGCACTGGTGCGCCACCGCGGTCACCGGTGTCCTCTCGGCCAGCAGGACCAGTGCGTGGTGGAGGCGCAGCTGGGTGCGCCACTGCGGGAACGTCATGCCGAGGTCGCTGCGGTACAGCCTGGACAGGGCGCGATCGCTCGCTCCGACTTCCCGGCCGAGTTCGGCAAGGGTGCGACCGTCGGCCGGGGCCCACCGGGGCGCCGAGCCGGAGGGCCTGCCCTGCGTGGGGAGCGCGACAACGGCGCCGTCGAGCGGGCCCTCGAAGCCCTGCGCGGCTGCTCAGGGCACCGACAACGTCCTGACCCCCGATGCGCGAAGAGCGCGGACGGGCGAGCATCCAGTGAGCGATATCGACATTCACACCACCGCGGGGAAGCCGGCCAGGGTGGTGAGCTGGGCGGTGTCGTGGGAGCCAAGGGGCCCGGCGAGGCGTCGCTCAATGACGACGATGACGCGGTCGGCGGAGGTCAGGACTTCGCGACCGGCGTCGGTCAGGTGGAGTTCCTGTACACCGCGGTGGCGTGGCTGCGCTCAGGAAGGTGATGCGAGTGCTCAGCCGGCCGTCAGCAGTCGTATGGGGGTATCGGCGAGAAAGGCCGTGATGTCTTCCACCGCTTGCGTGTAGAAGGTGCGGTAGTTCTGCTCCGTGACGTAGCCGAGGTGCGGAGTGGCCAGCACGTTCGGCAGGGAGCGCAGGGGGTCGTCGGCAGGGAGCGGCTCGGTCTCAAAGACGTCGAGCCCCGCCCCTGCGATCCAGCCCTCGCGCAGGGCGCGCAGGAGCGCCGTTCGGTCGGCGATGGCGGCGCGGGAGGTGTTGACCAGGTAGGCGTGAGGGCGCATGGCGCGCAGTTCCGGCTCACCGAGCAGTCCTCGGGTGCGGTCGGAGAGGACGAGGTGGATCGACACGAAATCGCTGTGTCGCAGCAACGCCTCCTTGCTGACAGCGAGTTGGGCTCCGGCGTCGGCTGCTCGCTCGGCGGTGAGGTTCTCGCTCCAGGCGAGGACCTCCATGCCGAAGGCAGTGGCGACGCGGGCCACCCGCGTGCCGATCTTGCCGAGTCCGAGCAGGCCCAGGGTCCGGCCGGCGAGGTCCTGGCCGACGGTGGACTGCCAGGGGCCACCCTCGCGCAGGGCCCGGTTCTCGGCTGTGATGTGCCGGCCGAGGCCGAGGATGAGGGCCCAGGTCAGTTCGACGGGCGGGGTGGAACTGCTCGCCGTACCGCAGACGGTCACGCCCTGGGCCGCCGCGGCGGCGAGGTCGATGGAGGCGTTGCGCATACCGGTGGTCACCAGCAGACGCAGTCGGGGCAGGCGGCGCAACAGGTCCGCGTCGAAGGGGGTGCGCTCCCTCATGGCCACAATGATCTCGCAGTCGGCGAGCTCGGCCACGAGCTTGTCCCGGTCGGTGAGGTGTTCGCGGAGCGTGCGTACCTCGACCTTGTCGGCGAGGGCGTTCCAGTCCGCCAGGGTCAGGGCGGCGCCCTGGTAGTCGTCCAGCACAGCGCAGTTGAGGGTCATGCGGACATTCTGCCTTTCATCGGTCCGCATGCCGGTGCGGGTGAAGTGCCCTCGCGGTGGACTGCGTACGAGTCAGTGATCAGTCCGCGCCGTCGGCACGGAGCAGGAGGTCCAGCAACCCGGGGAAGCGCGCGTCGAACTCCTCGCGGCGCAGCCGGTTGACCCGCCTGGGACCCTCGTCACGCTGTTCGACCAGGCCGGCGCCGCGCAGGACCGAGAAGTGGTGACTCAGTGCGGCCTTGCCGACCGGCACGTCGAAGCTGCCGCAACTGCGCGTCCAGTCGGCCGAGCCCGCCAGCTCGCGGATGAGCTGGATACGCACTGGGTCGGCGACCGCGGACAGCGCGGTCAGGACGGGAACGTCCTCGGGATCGGTGTGCACCGGCGCCGCGCGGTGACTGCCACCCGCAGCCTGGTTCGACATGCCCCTCTCCTCGCCATGCGCGTCCTCACCGACGGCACACCCACCCGCAGAATGCCCCGGCCACTTGCCTAGTGTTCGATGAATATCTTACATTGCCAGTGTTCGCTTTCCATTGAACACTGGCGGAAGGGCGGGTGCGCTGATGCGCGCGGTCGAGTTCCAGGAGTACGGCGGTCCCGAGGTGCTGCGGGTCGTGGAGGCCCACACCCCCGAGCCGACGGCAGGCCAGGTAACCATCGACGTTGCCTATGTCGGTGTGAACTTCGCGGATCTCAAGGCCCGCGCCGAGGGATATCGGGTGGATTCGCTGCCCTTCCGCCCCGGTCTGGAGGTCTCCGGACGCATCCGGGCCGTCGGCCATGAGGTGGAGGGGCTGCGTCCGGGACAGGAAGTCGTCGCGCTCGTCAACAGCGGCGCGTACGCGGAGGTGGTGGTCGCCGAGACCGCCACCGTCTTCCCGCTCCCCGAGGGCCTGGACCTGCGGACTGCGGCCGCGCTGCCCACCGTGCTGCCGACTGCCCAGGCCCTGATCCACGAGGTCGGGCGACTGCGCGTCGGGGAGAGCGTGCTGGTGCACGGCGCGGCAGGAGGCATCGGCACGGTGGCCGGGCAACTGGCCCGGGCGGCGGGCGCCGGTGCGGTGTACGGGGTGGTCTCTTCCCTGGGCAAGGCCGAGCACGCCCTCAAGCACGGTTACGACGAGGTGTTCACCGCCGACGCCTTCTCCGACGACGTCCGCCGCGCCACCGGCGGCAGGGGCGTCGACCTGGTGCTCGACCCGGTCGGCGGCGACACCCTTCGCCGCGGCCTCGACGCGCTGGCCGTCTTCGGACGCCTGGTGTCCTTCGGCAACGCGAGCGGGGCCGAGCCGTGGCACGTCGGGCAGCCGGAGCTCTACCCGCAGGGCCGTTCCGTCGCGGGCTTCTCCATCCTGGCTCTCGCGCAGTCGGCGCCCGAGGCGCTGCGCTCGCTGGCCGAGCGTTCCTTCCGCACGGTCACGGACGGTTCCGTGAGCCTGCCGGTCACCGCGGAGTTCGCGCTGTCGGACGCGGCCGAGGCACACCGGCTGATGGGCGGGCGTACATCGACGGGCAAGTTGCTGCTGCGGACGGCCGACTGAGTACGCGCCATCTCGCCCGGCACCAGTGGCGCGGGCATCGCCGAACTCGCCTCCCACGCGGTACGCGACGGCGGCCGGGTGGCGTCGTCGGTCCACCGCATCCAGGTGTCCGATGCACGCGGCATCGTGACCCGGACAACGTTCGTGCCGCACTACGCACGCGAACACGCCAAGTGCCGTCCGGCGGGAGCACCGCACTCCGTCCCCGCGCTACCTCCTGCGGCCACCGCTGGGGGTCGCGATCGCCCCTGTACGCGAGCGGCAGGCGGTCGGAGGGGCGAAGGAGGGCATGTCCGGCTCCCGATGGATCGACAGAGGTGGTGCCAGCTATTCCGTGAACGTGCACAGAGAGGGTTGCGGCTGACATACGCGAACAGCCAGTAGCCCGACGATTGATCCATTGACAAGAGGTCGAAACTCTTTCGCACTGTGCACGCTCACAGACCCCGCGTGCGCCTCACGCCCGGCCATCGGTCAGAGCCACTCCACGACCTCGAAACCGACAGCCGTTTCTACGACGACGAGGACGGCGAGCACGAGGCCGACGCGGACTGGGAGCCCAGCCGCGACGAGCTGGTGTCGTGGGCGGAGCAGAAGGCCTTCGGGTACGCGATCGGTTCCGTACGGGTCCTGTTGCCTGAGCGTCAGACCGCGCGCGCCCCCGTGGACGCGTACCTGACCGGTCGTCAGCAACCCGCCGGCCAGTGCCCGGAGAGGCAGGCGACCCGGACCGGTGTCGAGCTGGGCCTGCGCCGGGCGCTCGCCGAGCGGCTCGCCATCCGGCTGCGGACCGGCCTGAGCCATCGCGCCGCCGGCGGGCCCTGGGGCCGGGAGACCGAGCGTGACCGCGAACGGCAGCGTCGGGACGCCGAGGCGCGCTCGGCCGGCTGAGCGACCCACCACCCTGCCCACGGCGATGACGCGCGAGCCAGGCCGCCCCAGGTCTGAGAGGCTGCGTTTGAGGACCAGCCCTTTCACTCACTGGGAGGGACAACAGGCTGCCCGCACCCCGCGTCGGCAATCCCCTGACCACGCCCCCACTTCGAAGGGCTCCTCATGGCCCTGCCGGGTCAGCAACTCGATCGCCCGGTACCCGGAATCGGAGCCTCACCGAGGGTCGATGCCGTCGGCCGCCCCGTCCTCGACCCTGTTCAGGTGCAGGCATGTGCTGGACCAGTCACCGGCCGGCAGCTCGGGCGCGATCCCGTACCCGGTCAGTACGGACGCGTGGTGCACGGTGCCGGTGGCGGCGTCCCGGTATCGCGCGGCGGGATCCAGGCCGGCGAGCCTGAGGGCGGGGCGCGGCGTGCCGTGGCGGGGTGCCCGCTGCCACACCAGCACCACGACCTCCCGGCGGTCCGGGGTGGTGTACTGCACGGCGGTCGGTCCGTCATCGACGGGACCGCGCAGCCGGTGCAGGGTGCCGTGCTGGACGATGTGACGGATCTTCTTGTACTCCGCCACCAACTCCGCGCCCTGGGCGAGTTCCTCCGGCGTCCAGCGTGCGAGGTCACCGCCCACCGCCAGGACGCCCGCCATCGCGACATGGAATCGGTAACGCAGCGGCACCGAGCGGCCGGTGAGCTGGTTGGGCACATCCGTCACCCAGGCCGCCATCACCCGGGCCGGGTAGATCTGACCGAAGCCGTGCTGGATGGAGACCCGGTCCGCCGCGTCGGTGTTGTCGGACGGCCATGCCTGGTCCGTACGGGACAGAATGCCCAGGTCGACGCGGCCACCGCCACCGCTGCACGTCTCGATGCGCAGCCCGGGGTGGTCCGCACGCAGCCGGTCGATCACGCCGTAGAGGTTGTGCACGTATCGCGTCCACAGCAGGTCCTGACCGTCCTCGCGAGCGGGCCAGCCGGCCTCGCTGAAGGCGCGGTTCATGTCCCACTTGAGGAAATCGATCCCGTTGTCCGCGACCAGGCGGGTCAGCCATCCGTACGCCCATTCGGCGACGTCGTCACGCGCGAAGTTGAGCACCAGCTGGTTGCGCAGTTCGGTGCGGGTGCGGTGCGGGAAGTGCACCACCCAGTCGGGATGCGCGCGGTAGAGGTCGCTGTCCGGGTTGACCATCTCGGGCTCCACCCACAGTCCGAAGCGCATCCCGAGCCGGTGGACCTCCTCCACCAGCGGGCCAAGCCCCTGCGGGAACCGCTCCAAGTCCGGTGTCCAGTCGCCGAGTCCGGCGGTGTCGTCGCGGCGGCCTCGGAACCAGCCGTCGTCGACGACGTAGAGCTCCACCCCCAGTTTCGCCGCCCGGGCCGCGAGTGCCTTCTGGCCGGCCTCGTCGACATCGAAGCCCGTGGCCTCCCAGGAGTTGAACAGCACGGGGCGCGTCTCGTCCGGGTGCGGGAGCACATGGGCCTGGACGTACGCGTGCCAGGCACGGCTCGCCGCGCCGAAGCCGCGGTCGGTGTACAGGGCCGCGAAGCGCGGGGTCGCATATTCCGCACCGGGGCCGAGGGGCAGTTCCGCGCCGTCATGACCTGCTCCACCCGTGAAGCACGTCCGCCCGTCGGGCGTGCGCTGCACGATGACGTGCCAGCTTCCGCTCCACGCCAGGGCCGCGCTCCACACCTCGCCGCGGTCCTCGGTGGCCTCGCCGTCGTCCAGCATCAGCCAAGGGCTCGCGTGGTGGCTGGTGATGCCACGCCGGCTGGTGAGCACCGTCTCGCCGTGCGGCACCCGCTCCCGGTGCAGCAGATCCTCCGCCGACCACTGGCCCGTGACATGGCTGATGCGGTAGTCGTCGCGCGGCGGCAGCGTCCAGGCGGCCGAGTCCGCGCGGAGCAGGGCGATCGGCTGCTGTCCGGTGTTGCGCAGCATGGTCCAGCGCTCGATGACGTCCGTGTCGTCGTGGACGCGGTAGTGGAGCGTGACCGCCAGCGGGTAGTGGCGGTCATGGAACTCAAGGGCGAGTTCCATCGTTCCGGGCGCCGGCTCGCTGATCCGGTGGCCCAGGTGCGCCCACTCGAAGGCCCGGGTGCCGTCGGCGAACCGCACCCGGAGGGAAGGCGCTCCGTACCGGGCACCGCCGTCGACCGGCAACTCCTCTCCGGCCGGGGAACGGCCCTCGAAGCTGCTGACCTCTCCCGCCGGGGGAGTCACGAGCTGACCGGCCGCCGCGAGGGACAGCCGAGGGCCCCAGGCGAGGTGGCAGGGCGCTCCCGTGCCGTCGATCCGCATCGCGTACGACGTGTGCGCAGTGGAGAGCAGCCAGACGCCGGAGGTGGAGTCGAAGGAGATGGCAGACATGGGTCCTCATGTTCGGAGAGTGCCGCGCAGGAGCTGTGTGCAGCCAACCCTGCCTTCGATCGCGTGTCAACGCCCGTCTTGGATCTAGGTTTTACAGGTTCTCCCTGGTCAACTCATGGTCTTGTAAAAGACCTTGCTTTCTTTATTGACAGCGAAAAATAACCTCCCTAGGTTTCCGGCCATGCGCTCGACCCCCTCCCACGAGGCGGCCCCTGCGATGACGCCGGCCGCTTCCCTGGTCTTCACCACCCTGCTCTCCCACGGTCCGCTCACCCGGGCCGAGGTGGGGCGCAGGACCGGGCTCTCTCCGGCCGCAGTCACCAAGGCGGTCCGTCCGCTGATGGAACTCGGCTATCTGGTCGAGGGTGTGGACGAGGAGGCGCGGCCCGCAGTGGGACGTCCGGCCAACCTGGTGTGGGTGGACGGGGGCAGGGCGCTGTTCATCGGAATCAAGGTGACCGGCGACGAGATCATCGCCGTACTGGCCGACCTGTGCTGCCGTATCCGGATCTCCCGGCACGTACCCCTGAAGGGGCGCGAGCCGGAGGCGGTGCTCCCCGCCATCACCGCTCTGGTGCAGGAGTTGCTCACCGAGGCCGACGGATTCGGTGTGCGGGTGCGGGGGCTGGGCATCGCGATCTCGGGGGACGTGGATCGTGCGGACGGTGTGGTCCGCTACTCGCCCTTCCTGGAGTGGCGGGACGTACCGCTCGCCGAGCTCGCCGGGACCACGACCGGGCTGCCGGTCACGGTCGACAACGACGTGCGGGCGCTCACGGTCGCCGAGCACTGGTTCGGTGCCGGAGTCGGTCTCTCGGACTTCGCCCTGGTGACCGTGGGCGCCGGGATCGGCTGCGGCCTGGTGGTACACGGGCGGGTCGTGTCAGGCGCGCACGGCGTGGCCGGCGAGATCGGGCATCTGTCCCTCGACCCGCTCGGCCCGCTCTGCCACTGCGGCAACAGGGGTTGCGTGGAGGCGATCGCGGCGGACCCCGCGATACTCCGCGCGGTGCGCGCGGCGACGGGCAAGCAGGTGAGCGACGCAGCCGAGGCGCTGGACCTGGCCCACGACGGAGACCCCGGTGTCCGTGCGGTCTACGCACGGGCCGGTGAAGCCATCGGCAAGGCCATCGGGTCCCTGGTGAACATCTTCGGTCCCGAGCGGGTGATCATCTCGGGTGAGGGCCTGGCCGCCTACGACCTCTTCGCCGAGGGCATCCGGGACGCGTTCGCCGCGTCCGCCTTCGGTACGGCTTCACAGTGTGACGTGATCACACGCCCCCTGCCCTTCGAGGAGTGGGCGCGCGGGGCCGCGGCCACCGCGATCCAGTCCTTCATGGCGTCGGACACGTACGAGGAGTAGCGATGACGCTGCAGAGCCGCAGCCCATAGACCGCCGCACGAGCCGGCTGCCGAACGGTGATCCACCTGCTGTTCGGTGTCGGGCCGCTGCCACCGGCCATGCCCGCGCTCACCGCTCGCGGCGCGGGAACCGGCCCGACCGGAAGGCCGTGGCCCATCCCCACCTCACCGCGGCAGGTGCGCCCATGACCGCGATTGCCCTGCTCCTGGTGTACTTCACGCCCCGGCGACAGTTCATCAGCGGGCTCACCATCGGCTCGGGCAACGGCTGAGCCGCCGACCCGACGCCCTTGCGGCAGACCACCCGACCGCCTGGCCCCGGCGTCCTGCCCGGTACCACCCGTCCCCTGCCCGGAACAACGCCCCTTTCCCATCGCGTGCCACCGCACGACCCCGCACACCCCAGCACAGGAGGCGACCCATGCGGTCATCCCCGTACAGAGTCCTGCGTGGAGCCATCCCCCGCTTCCCGCGCCGCACCGTCAGAGCGACGCTGGTCCTGGCCGTCACGGCCGGACTCGCCACAGCGGTCCCGGCCGCCGCCACCCAGGCCGCCACGGCCAGCTCCACGAGCACGACAGCCACCTCGGCCGACGCCGCCTCCGGCCTGGCGGCCAAGCCGTACATGGGCTGGTCGAGCTGGAGTATGCAGTCCTCCCAGTACCCGGGCCTGAACCCGGACGGTAACTACAGCTACCTCACCGAGGCGAACGTCCTGAAGCAGACGGACGCCCTCGCCTCGAAGTTGAAGAAGTACGGCTACGACTACGTCAACATCGACGCCGGCTGGTGGATGGACCGCAACTGGACGTCCGAGTTCGACCAGTACGGCCGGCAGACGCCCGACCCGGTCCGGTTCCCCCACGGCATGAAGTCGGTCGCCGACCACATCCACTCCAAGGGGCTCAAGGCCGGCATCTACCTGCCCGTCGGCCTGGAGAAGGGGGCCTACGGCGACGGCAAGACCTCGATCTGGAACGCTCCCGGCTGTACCACCGCGGACATCGTCTACCCGGACCTGCGCACCACCAACGGCTGGGACAGCGCGTACAAGCTGGACTTCGACAACCCTTGCGCGCAGAAGTACATCGACTCGCAGGCGCAGATGTTCGCGGACTGGGGCTATGACTTCCTGAAGTTGGACGGGGTGGGTCCGGGCTCGTTCAAGTCCGGTGACAACTACAACAACGTCGCGGACGTCGCCGCCTGGCACAAGGCCATCGCCGCCACCGGGCGCCCGATCCATCTCGAGCTGTCCTGGTCGCTCGACATCGGTCACGCCGCCGACTGGAAGAAGTACTCCAACGGCTGGCGCATCGAAACCGACGTCGAGTGCTACTGCAACACGCTGGTCACTTGGGAGAACTCGGTCAACGACCGGTGGAACGACGCCCCCGCGTGGAGCCACAAGGCGGGCCCGGGCGGCTGGAACGACCTCGACGCGCTCGACGTCGGCAACGGGGCGATGGACGGCCTCACCGACGCCGAGCGGCAGAGCTATATGACCCTGTGGGCCATCAACAAGTCACCTCTGTACACCGGTGACGACCTCACCCAGTTGGACAGCTACGGGCTGTCCCTGCTGACCAACGAGGAAGTCATCGCCGTCGACCAGAACACCTCGCCCGTCGCGCGCCCCGTGACCCCGATGGGCGACGAGCAGGTCTGGGGGACCAGGAACTCGGACGGCAGCTACACGGTCGCCCTGTTCAATCTCGGTGACTCGGCGGCCTCCGTCACCGCCGACTGGGCATCCTTCGGCTTCACCGGCGCGGCCTCCGTACGCGACCTGTGGAGGCACCAGAACCTGGGCACGTACAAGAACAAGATAACCGCGACGCTGCCCGCACACGGATCCCGGCTGTTCACCGTCAAGCCCGCCGGCGCTCCGCTGGCGACCACCGGTTACGAGGCCGAGTCCGCGAACAACACCCTGACCGGAAACGCCTCCGTCGCCGCATGCGACGCCTGCTCCGGCGGCAAGAAGGCCGGCAACCTCTACCTCGACAGCAAGCTTCAGTTCAACGACGTCAAGGTGCAGAAGGACGGCATCTACACCATCAAGGTCGCCTACGTCAGCGGCGACCCCCGCTCGGTGACGGTCTACTCCAACAGCGGCAATGGCACCCGCCTGAAGTTCCCCTCCACGGGCGACTGGAGCACGGCCGACACCGTCAGCATCCAGTTGGCCCTGAAGGCGGGCTCCAACACCATCACCTTCGACAGCGGCTGGGACTACTCACCCGACATCGACAGGATCGACGTACCCAAGTCCGCCTGATCCCTCCCGCGGGTCCCGGGTACGACACGACCCGGGACCCGCGCCGGGGACCGGGCCCCTGTCCCCCGTCCCCGTCCCCCCGGTCCCCCGTCCCCCGCAACGTCCCGCAGCCCGCGGGCGTGGCAACTCCCGCCGTACTCACCTCCCGCAACGCCCGGGCGTGCCCACGCCCGGCGCACCCGCTCGACGCAACATCCGACGGCCCGCATCCGTCGTTCCCGCATGCGCCGTTCCCGCATTCACCGGTCCCGCATGCGCCGTTCCCCGGACATGGAGTGCACAACGTGGACACTCAGCACACCGAATCGCGCGACAACCACCCGAGCCGCAGAGGATTCCTCGCCCTCGCCGCCGCGGCCGGCACAGTCGCCGCCCTCGGCGGTCTGCCCGCCTTCACCGCCTCGGCGGCCCCCCTCCGCCCCACCGCCTCGCCCATGCTGTCCGCGGCGGCCGCCGCGAAGAACCAGCTGTGGTGGCAGGCTCCCGGTAACTCCAACTCCATGATCCGGCAAGGCTTGCCGGTCGGGAACGGGCGCCTCGGGGCGCTCGTGGGCAACGACCCCTCCAGCGAACTGCTGACGATCACCGACGCGACCCTGTGGACCGGTGGTCGCAACGACACCCTGCAGAGCGACGGCCAGTTCCCCTACGGCCGGGACGACTTCGGCTCCCTGACCCTGCTGGCCAAGCTCACCGTCGACATCCCCGCGCACGACCTGGGTTCCGTCGACAACCACCGTCGCACCCTGGACCTCGCCCAGGGGCTCGTCAGCGCCTCGTACGACCTGTCCGGCGTCACCTACCAGCGGCAAGTCTTCGCCAGCCGCCCGGACGACGTCATCGTCCTGTACTTCTCCCAGCAGGGCGGTGGCACCTACACCGGTACCGTTTCCCTCGCCGGCACCCACGGCGAGTCCACCACCGCCGGCGGCACGGGGCGCTACGCCTCGTTCGGCGCCTCGTTGGCCAACGGACTGAAGTACGGCGCCGCCGTCACCGCGTACAGCGGCACCGGCAGGGTCGCGGTCAAGGGTACGGCGATCTCCTTCAGCGGCTGCCGGGATCTCACCGTCGTGGTCAGCGGCGGCACCAACTACGCGCCCGACGCGGCCACCGACTTCCGCGACCCGTCCGTGGACCCGGAGCGTTTGGCGCGGACCAAGGTCCTGAACGCGGCCGGCCACTCCGCGAGCACGCTGCTGCACACCCATGTCGCCGACTTCCGCCCGGTGTTCGAGCAGCTGGACATCAACCTCGGCACATCGTCCGCCACACAGCGCGAGCTGGACACCTGGCAACGGGTGCAGGCCCGCTACCGGGACAACGTCCCCGATCCGGAACTTGAGGCCGCATACCTGCAGTTCGGCCGCTATCTGATGGTCTCCGGGTCGCGGGGCAGCCTGCCGATGGGCCTACAGGGCCCATGGCTGGACGGCAACGACCCGGACTGGATGGGCGACTACCACACCGACATCAACGTCCAGATGAACTACTGGATGGCCGACCGGGCGGGCCTGTCCGGCTGCTTCGACGCCTTCGCGGACTACTGCCTCGCGCAGCTTCCCTCCTGGACGGACGTCACCCAGCGGCTGTTCAACAACCCGACCAACAGGTACCGCAACTCCAGCGGAAAGATCGCCGGTTGGACCGTCGCCATCTCCACCAATCCCTACGGCGGAGGCGGCTGGTGGTGGCACCCGGCCGGCAACGCCTGGCTGTGCCAGAGTCTGTTCGAGCACTACGAGTACACCCAGAACCGCGCCTACCTCGAGAAGATCTACCCCCTCCTCAAGGGCGCCGTCGAGTTCTGGGAGGCCCGCCTCATCACCACGACCGTCACCGACGCTTCCGGCACCTCGCGCGAGGTCCTCATCGCCGACAGCGACTGGTCGCCCGAGCAGGGCCCACTGGACGCCAAGGGCATCACCTACGCCCAGGAACTGGTGTGGAACCTCTTCGGCAACTACCACACCGCGACTCGGGTACTCGGCAAGGACACCTCCTACAGCGCGACCATCGACGGCCTGCGTGAGCGCCTGTACCTGCCCGTGGTCAGCCCCAAGACCGGCTGGCTGGAGGAGTGGATGTCGCCCGACAACCTGGGCGAGACCACACACCGGCACCTCTCCCCGCTCATCGGCCTCTTCCCCGGCGACCGGATCCGCCCGGACGACTCCACGCCGAAGGACATCCTCGCCGGCGCGACGGCCCTCCTGACCGCCCGTGGCATGGACAGCTACGGCTGGTCCAACGCCTGGCGCAGCCTGTGCTGGTCACGGCTGAAGAACGCGGAGAACGCCTACCAACTCGTCGTCAACAACCTGAAGCCCTCGGTGGGCGGTGGCAACGGCACGGCGCCGAACCTCTTCGACATCATGGACATGGGGGGAGGCCGCGGCATCTTCCAGATCGACGCCAACTTCGGCACCCCCTCCGCGATCATCGAGATGCTGGTCTACTCGCGGCCGGGTCACGTCGAGTTGCTGCCCGCCCTGCCCGCCGCGTGGGCGGCATCCGGCTCGGTATCCGGCGTCGGCGTCCGCGGCGGCTTCGTCGCCGACCTCAAGTGGAAGAACGGCAAGGTCACTCAGGTGACGCTGAAGAGCGTCGGCGGCCGTGACACGACCGTCTTCGCGGGCAGCGCCTCGCGGAAGATCAGCCTGAAGCCCGGCGAGTCCGTCACGCTGAGCAACCTCGGTTGAGGCCGGTTCGGCCCGGCCTTCGCGCCCCCGAAGCACATCAGTTGGAGCCGGTGGGCCAGGCCCGCCGCGGACGACGAGAAGAGTGGAGATCGAGGATGTCCCCCGACAAGGAAAGCGTGGCGGCGGGTCGCCGCGCGCGCCGCAGGTCCTTGCTGACCGTGGTCGGCGCACTGACCGGCATGGCCCTGACGGTCGCTCCGTTGAGCATCGCGAACGTGGCGAGTGCCGCCACGTCTTCGTCGCAGGGCAAGGTCACCAGGGTCAGCGCCTGGTCGCCCAGCATGACGACCGGAGGCCCGTCCTTCAGCAACCAGACCATCCGGATGGTGGTGCACAGCAGCGTCGCGGGCTCGGGCGCACGCATCACCCTGTCCAACCGGTACAGCACCACCCCGCTCGATGTCAGTGCCGTGGACGTGGCCGTCCAGGCCAAGGGTGGAGAGGCGACACGCGGCACCACGCGGAACATCACCTTCGGTACCTCCCGCCACATCACGATCCCCGCCGGCGAAGAGGCCGTCAGCGACGTCGTACCGATCTCGGTCAGCGCCGGGGAGAACCTGCTCGTCAGCCTCTACGTCCCCGGTACGACGGGAATGTCGACGTGGCACTCCGACGCCTTCGACACCACCTACATAGCCTCCGGCAACCACGCCGGTGACGACGGCGCCGGCGCGTTCGGCACCACCACGACCTCGTGGTACTACCTGGCAGGGCTGGACGTCCTGTCGTCGAGCGCGAGGGGCACCGTCGTCGCCTTCGGCGACTCCATCACGGACGGCTACCACTCCTCGACCGGCACCTACACCCGGTGGCCCGACTTCCTCGGACGCCGGCTGGGCGCCGAACCGGGCCCGCAGAAACTGAGTGTCGTCGACGCCGGCATCGGCGGAAACCGGGTACTCACCGACGTCCCGAACCTGTGGCAGGGGGTCAGCGCCCTGAAGCGCTTCAGGCACGACGCCCTCGGGCAGCCGGGCGTCAAAGACGTGATCCTCTTCGAAGGCATCAACGACATCGGCAACAACGCCGGCCCCGACGGCCGGCCGCTGTCGGCCCAGGACCTCATCAGCGGCTACCGCACGCTGATCGGCGAGGCGCATGCCGCCCACGTCAACATCATCGGCGCGACTCTGATGCCCGACGAAGGCAACGGGTACTACACGCCTGCCGCCGAGGCGATCCGACAGAGCGTCAATGAATGGATCCGCACCAGCGGCGCCTTCGACGGCGTCATCGACTTCGACCAGACCATGCGTGACCCCGCGAACCCGGCCGCCCTCAACCCGGCCTACGACTCGGGCGACCACATCCACCCCAACGACGAGGGCATGAAGGCAATGGCCGACGCGATCGACCTGCGGCTCCTGCGTACCTGACACACACGTTTGTCCTCCGCCCAGCTCTGACCGGCAATTCGACCGCCAACGGGCCCAGGTGCAGCGGTGGTCTTGTATCGGCGGCGCGGTCCAGAAGTGGACCGCGCCGCCATCTCGACCCCCATCCAGCAACCCTCAGGAGTTGACGTGCGTAACCCACTGCCTCCTGCAAGAAGACGCCGCAGGACGACGCTCGCCGCCGTGCTCGGCGCGGTGGCTCTCGTCGTGGCATTCCCGGCGCAGGCAAGCGCCGACGTGCTGCAGTTGCTGCCCCAGAACGCCGACGGCCTGGAGCAGACCTTCTCCCCCGCCTACGACTACGACGGCGACGGCTGCTACGCCACGGCCGCCATCGGTGCCGACGGCACCATCAACCCAGGTCTCAAGCTCGGCGGCGACGTCAACGGCCACTGCCACGACTACGCCCAACTGGCCAACGCCAACACCTACTCACGCGAGAAATGCAACAACGGCTGGTGCGCCGTGATGTACGCCAGCTACTTCGAGAAGGACCAGGCGACGCTCGGCCCCCTGGCCGTCGGACACACCCACGACTGGGAACACGTCATGGTGTGGATCAACAACAACCAGGTGCAGTACGTCTCGGTCTCCCAGCACACCAGCTACCAGGTGTCGGCTGCCTCGGCCGTCCGCTTCGACGGCACCCACCCGAAGATCGTTTACCACAAGGACGGCGTCTCGACGCATGACTTCCGCTTCGCCAACACCAACGACGAACCGCCGGAGAACGCCACCGGCGGCTGGTTCTACCCGCGCCTGGTGGGCTGGAACGGTTATCCCGCCGGCTACCGCGACAAGCTCATGAGCGCCGACTTCGGCGAGGCCACCATCAAGATCAAGGACGGCGACTTCGAGTACGCCCTCGCCCACTCCATGCCGTCCGGCATCCCCTTCGACCCGAACGCCTGACGCCGTCTGCCCGATCGGGCGCAGCAGCCAAACCGGGTGCTCTCAGTCGTCGAGGATGCCGGCGCCGCGGAGGGCCGGAACGGTGTTCTCCGAGCGGGCGAGGGAGCGGGCGCCGAACCGGAACTGCTCCAGCTTGTCGCGATGGAGTGGTGGCGCTCGTTGACGCGCAGGAAGCGGATCTTGAGCTCGATGCCGCAATGTCGAGCAGGTCACGACGGACGACGACGTCAGCGCAGAGGAGATCGCGCGGGCGGCCGACGCGCTCTTCGTCGCCATGCGACGGGCCCGTTCGGCAGGGGCCGAGCACTTCGACGGACTCTCCCTCGCCCAGGTCGCACTGCTCGAACCGCTGGCCACGGAGACGGACATCCCGGTGGGCCGGCTGGCGAGCAGCGCGGACGTCAGCGTCCCCACTGCCACCCGCATGCTGCAGCAGCTGGAGACGAAGGGCATCGTGGTACGCCGCCGGTCCTTCGAGGACGAGCGACGGGTCCTGGTCAGCCTCACCGGGGAGGGAGCCGAGCGGCTCACCCTGCTCCGGTCCCGGCTGCGGGAGCGCCAGACCCGCGCCTACCAGGCATTCACGCCGACCGAGCGCGCCCTGCTCGTCAGCCTCTTGCAGCGGCTCACCGAACTCGTCTGCGATTCCGACACCGGTTCCGATTGATTCGGTCCGATCGGCCCTGCGCCCCGAACCTCGGGGAGGCGGATCCTCGACGAATTGAAGCTCAATCCGTCACCCCGTCAACCCTTCCAAGTCCCGGACGTCGCGCTGCTTTCGGCACCCGTCCCTTTGCTGAGGCTGACCATCGCCGCGGCCTGGAGGTGCCCGCCGACCAGGTCGGAGCCGAACAACCCTGTGGGCGGGGCCTGTCGGACCCGCGCCGACGACGGCCCGCTTGCGGTCGCTCGCGGCTCAGGTCAGGGCGGCCTTGAGCGCGCCGAACGCCGTCTTCGGATCGGTGAGGGCGTGGTAGATGCCGGGAATCTCCCGGTTTAGGCCGAGGAGGCCGTAGACGGCCTGCATGGCGCCGCGCACGGAGTACTCGACGGTGAAGACCACATCCTCGGGGATCTCCGTGAACTGACCGAGGAAGGCGAAGTTCGCCGAGCCGCGGGGAATCACCAGCGGCCGGTCGTGAGGGGTGCGCGGAGCGAACTGGCTGGTGATGTACGGCATCATCACCGGTATGACGGTCGTGGTGGCCGCGACCCGGTCCTCTATGTCCGACAGGCCGAGGTGGCCGAGGAGCTCGGTGAGGATCTCCCGGCCGGTGGCCTCGGCCATCGGCTTGCCGACGAAGTCGCCCTCGTGGTCGACGAAGAGGCCGTAGCCCCACAGGGTGTAGACGTCCTCGGGCTGGCCCTCGAAGTGCGGGGCGTGTGGGACCACGATCGACATCAGCCAGTTGGAGTCCTTGAACGTCATCAGGGCGCCGGTGCCGGGGAGGTTGCCGGACAGTTCCTCGATACGGTGCAGCAGCAGCGGGCCGTGCATGGTGAGGGTGAACGACTCCCACTTGGCCTCGTCCAGGTTCCCGTGGAAGGCGGCCGGTCGCCCGAAGTCGTCCGCCTTGGCGGCGATGGTCTCCCACAGCCGCCAGCCGCCGTCCCGCTTGTCCCGGATCAGTTCGGGCGCGCGGTCGTCGCTGCCGTAGGCGGCGTCGGCGGTCATCGAGCCGAGGGTGAGCAACGCGTAGTCGGTGTCGGTGAGGTCGTAGGCGTCCGGTTGTCCGGCGCGGTCGAGGTGCAGGCGCCGTACCCGGCGGGTGCCGTCGTCCTCGGTGGCGAAGTCGACGTCGGTGACCCGTACGCCGTGCTCGAAGCGCACACCGCGCGACTCCAGCCAGGCCCGCACGGGGCGGATGATCGAGTCGTACTGGTTGAGCCGGGTGCGGCGCACTCCGGCCAGGGTGTGCATGCGCGGGAACTCCTGCATGAAGCGCAGGAAGTAGCGCCTCAGCTCGATGGCGCTGTGCCAGTTCTGGAAGGCGAAGGTGGTGCGCCACATCGCCCAGAAGTTGGTTTCGAAGAAGTGCGGGGAGAAGAAGTCCTCGATCCGGCGTGCTCCGATCACCGACTCCGGGAGCACGAGCAACCGGGTGAGTTCCAGACGGTCCTGGGTGTCGAGTCCGTGGTCGGACGCGTCCAGGATCCCGGCGCCCTTGCCGATGAGCCGGGCCCTGGCGTCGGTGGGCCACTTCGCGCTGAAGGCGCGGATCTCCTCGCGCACCGACACCGTCTCGTCGGTGAGCGTGGGGATGGTCTCCAGGAGGTTCCACAGGCAGGTGTAGGCCTCGTCCTCCAGCATGCGTCCGCCGCGGGAGACGTATCCGGCGGGCTCCCCGCGGCCGTCCATGGAGCCGCCGACCTGCGGCAGCTCCTCCAGGACGTGGATGTCCTCGCCGCTGAAGCCCACGTCGCGGATGAGGAAAACGGCCGCTGCCAGCGAGGCGATGCCGCCGCCGACGAGGTAGGCACGGGACTGCTGAGGAGCGTCGGTCATGGCGTCTCTCCGTTCTGGCCGCTCGCCGGTCGCGGGCGGTCGACAGTGATCGAGATGTGTGCGCCGGGCATCCGGCCGCCCTACGGCCGGATGCGCGCACGGCACGGCGCCGGTGGTCCGGGATCCGGTGCCTGTGGTCGTTACCTGGGCGGCGCACGCGCACGTCCGGGGCCGCCCGGCCGCGGTGCCGTGGGGCCGCTGCCCGGCCCCGACCAGCGTTTGGTCACCGGTACGGCCCGGCTTGCACGGAGGCCGGCGCCGGTACGGCGGTTTCCCGGGCCCCGTCGTTCACCTGCTGTCGCTGCTCTCGATGCCGGCGACAGCCGCACGTCCGGCCTCCAGGCGGGCGGCCGGGATACGGAAGGGCGAGCAGGAGACGTAGTCGAGACCGGCACGGTGGAAGAAGTGGATGGACTCCGGGTCTCCGCCGTGCTCGCCGCACACCCCGGTCTGCAGCGACGGCTTGACGGCGTGGCCCGCTTCGACGGCCAGCTCCACGAGCCTGCCGACACCCTCGTGATCGATCGTCTCGAAAGGCGAGACGCTGAAGATGCCCTTCTCCAGGTAGAGCGGGAAGAAGGAGGCCTCGGCATCGTCGCGGGACAGGCCCCAGGTGGTCTGGGTCAGGTCGTTGGTGCCGAAGGAGAAGAAGTCGGCGGCCTCGGCGATGGACCCGGCGGTGAGCGCCGCGCGGGGCAGTTCGATCATCGTGCCGATCGGAAGGTCCAGGCCTCGGCCGGTCCGGGCGGTGACTTCGGCGAGCACGCGTTCCGCCTCTGTCCTGGCCAGCCTCAGTTCCTCGACCGTGCCGACGAGCGGGATCATGATCTCGGCGTGCGGGCGGCCACCCACGTCCAGGCGGTGGGCGACGGCCTCCGCGATCGCCCTGACCTGCATGGCCATGAGACCGGGGACCGCGAGGCCGAGCCGGACGCCGCGCAGGCCCAGCATCGGGTTCTGCTCGTGCAGTCGCTCGACGGCGGCCAGCAGTTCGCGGTCGTGGACGTCGGGGTGGGCGCTGCTCGCGAGCCGGACGGCCAACTCGGTGCGGTCGGGCAGGAACTCGTGCAGCGGCGGGTCGATGAGCCGGATGGTCACCGGCAGCCCGTCCATCGCCTCCAGGATGCCGGTGAAGTCCGCTCGCTGGAGCGGCAGCAGTGCCGCCAGGGATTGCTCCCGGGCGGTGTCGTCACGGGCCAGGATCATCGCCTCGACCAGTTTCCTGCGCTCGCCGAGGAACATGTGCTCGGTGCGGCACAGGCCGATGCCCTGGGCGCCGAGCGCGCGGGCGCGTGCGGCGTCCTCGGGGGTGTCGGCGTTGGCCCGCACCTGGAGGCGGCGGACGGAGTCCGCGTGGGCCAGGGTGGCGAGGACGGCCTCGGTCAGCGGGCCGGTGCTCTCGCCGGTCTCCAGCGCGCGGCCCACATCGGACGCGGTCAGCGGCAGGGCGCCGAGGTGCACGGTGCCCGCGGTGCCGTCGACGGAGACGGTGTCGCCCTCGCGTACGACGACTCCCGTATCCGTGGTGAAGCGGCGGGCGACCGGGTCGACGGTGAGCGACTCGGCGCCGCACACGCACACCTTTCCCATGCCGCGTGCGACGACGGCGGCGTGGCTGGTCTTGCCGCCCCGGCTGGTGAGGACGGCCTGCGCGGCGATCATCCCGGGCAGGTCGTCGGGGGTCGTTTCCCGACGGACGAGGACGGTGTACTGCCCCTCGGCGGCCCGGCGGCGCGCCTCGGCGGAGTCGAAAACGGCCACGCCGACCGCCGCGCCGGGCGAGGCGGCCACGCCGTGAGCCAGGGGCATGTCGGCGGGGGTGGTGTCGAAGCGGGGGAACATCAGCCGGGCCAGCTCGGTGCCGTCCACGCGGGCCAGTGCCTCGTCGGCCGTGATCGTCTCCTCCGCGCGCAGGTCGTGGGCGATGCGGAAGGCGGCCTCGGCGGTGCGCTTGCCGACGCGGGTCTGCAGGATCCACAGCCGGCCGCGCTCGATGGTGAACTCGACGTCGCACAGGTCCCGGTAGTGGCACTCCAAGGTGCGCAGGTGGTCACCGAGTTCGACGTACGCGCGCGGATCGAGAACCTTCAGTTGGTCGAGGGGTACGGCGTCGCGGACCCCGGAGACGACGTCCTCGCCTTGGGCGTCGGGCAGGTAGTCGCCGTACACGCCTCGGGCGCCGGTGGCCGGGTCGCGGGTGAAGGCGACGCCGGTGCCGGAGTCGGGTCCGAGGTTGCCGAAGACCATCGCCTGCACGTTGACGGCGGTGCCGAGGTCCTCGGGGATGCGCTCGCGACGGCGGTAGACGCGGGCGCGTTCGCCGTTCCAGGAGTCGAAGACCGCGCGGACGGCGCGGCGCAGCTGCTCCGCGGGGTCCTGGGGGAAGTCCTCGCCCGTCTCCCGGCGGATGATCGCCTTGAACTCCTCGGCGAGAAGGGCGAGTTCTCCGGCGTCGAGGTCGTGGTCGTCGCGTGTCCCGCGCTGCGCCTTGCGAGCGGCGATGGCCTGCTCGAACAGGTCACCGTCCACGCCCATCACGGTGCGGCCGAACATCTGCACGAGCCGCCGGTAGGAGTCCCACGCGAACCGTTCCTGGCCGGACGCCTTGGCGAGTCCGGTGACCGACCGGTCGTTCAGCCCGATGTCGAGGATGGTCTCCATCATGCCGGGCATCGAGAAGCGGGCTCCCGACCGTACGGACACCAGCAGCGGGTCGTCCGGAGCGCCGAGCGTGCGGCTCATGGCCTGCTCCAGGACGGCCAGGGCGCGGGCCTCTTCGGCAGCGAGTCCGAGCGGTTCCTGTCCTGTGGCCAGGTAGATCCTGCAGGCCTCGGTCGTGACGGTGAAGCCCGGCGGCACGGGCAGCCCGAGCCGGGTCATCTCGGCCAGTCCTGCTCCCTTGCCGCCGAGCAGGTCGGCCATCTCCCGGCCGCCCTCAGCGAACGCGTACACGTACGTCGTCAGCGTGCTCATCTCTTCCGGGTCCTCTCAGTGGTGGGGGACGACGGCAACGGGGCAGCCGACGTGGTGGATCACGGCGTGGGTCACGGGGCCCGTACGCGCAATCGCCGGCCGGTCCACGAGCCGGCGGCCCACGACGAGCAGGCCGGCGCCGGAGGCCGCCCGCACCAGCGCGGTCGTGGCCTTTTCCGGTACGACCGTCTCCACGACCTCGACGTCGGGGTACTTGTCCCGCCAGGGCTGGAGCACGGCGGACACGAAGCCGTCCCACTCATCCGCCCGGTAGGGGTCGTCCACCAGGGCGATGTCACCGGGGCCCAGGCCGAGGGCGGACGGCGGCTGCCAGGCGTGCACCACGCGGAGCCGGGCCTGCCGCAGCATGGCCGCCTCGAAGGCGAACTCGATCACTTCGTCGCACGGGTCCTTGACGTCGAGACCGAGCACCACGTTCCGGTAGCCGGTACGCGCCGGGGCGCCGCGGTCCTCGGCCGGGAAGTGCTCGTCCTCGGCCTGTTCCTCCCCCTTGACCAGGACGAGGGGGCCGGTGGCCCGAGCCACCACGCCCAGGGACACGGAGCCCACCAGGAACCCGGCGAGGCCGGTCAGGCCACGCGAGCCCAGGACCAGCAGTTCCGCCTGCTCGGCGGCCTTCAGCAAAGCGGCGGTCGCCGGGCCCTCGACCTGCTGCCCCGTGAGGCGGACGCCGGGGACCGCGCCGCGGATCCGGTCCCCTGCCCGGCGCAGCGCCCGCATCGCGAGCTGCCGCTGTGCGGCGTTCGCAGGCTCGCCGTCGTGCGGGCGCGGATACCAGTCCCAGGCGTGGATCAGTCGCAGTGGCCGGTCGCGGCGCACCGCCTCACGGGCCGCCCATTCCGCGGCGGCCAGGCTCTCGGGCGATCCGTCGACTCCCGCGATGACGGGTGCGGGCATGGTGCCCACCTCCTGTATGGAATCTGCTCGTCGGTGCCAGGGTCGTGCGGCCCCGGCCTCGGGGGCAGGGGCCGCACGGTCTCGTCCGGGGGCCCGTTCGGCCCTGAGTGCCGAGGCCGGTGCGCTCGGCGGTGCGGCGGGGGCTGTGCGGAACCGCCGCCACGGTCCGGGCGATTCGCGCGGTCGAGCCGTTCGTCGTTCCGTAGGCGACCAGCACCCTGGCGGGCATCGCGGTCCGCCTCCGCTCACAGGCTGCGCAGCCAGTCCTCGGTGACTCCGTGCGGCCCTTGTCGCGCGGGCTGCAGGTGGGAGTCGTCCAGCCGGTAGGTGAGCTGGTCGACCACGGCCACGACGCCGTCGATCCGAGGAGTCATCGAAACGGCGATCTCCGCGTCGCTCTTGCGCTCCAGCCGGCCGGCGAGGGTGACGACGCCCTCCGTCACGGAGACGTCGACGCTGCCGGGGGTCAGCCACAGCGTGCGTTCCAGCACCTCCTCGACCACCTCGTCGTGGATCTCCCGGTCGGGCCGCAGGAAGACCCGGAGCAGATCGCGGCGGGTGACGATGCCGACGAGCCGGTCCTCCTCGTCCACGACGGGCAGCCGTTCCACGCCCCGCTCGACCATGGTCCGGGCGGCCTCGGCGACGGTGTTGTCGGCCCGCACGGTGACGGGCGGCTCGGTCATGAGCTGGCCGGCGGTGCGGGCCCGGGCCTTGGCGGCGCGCCGCTTGGCCGGCTTCGTCAGTGCCACGGCGGGGAAGCGACGCCGCGTCCGGTAGAGATCGGGGGCCTGTGCCTGACGAGTCATCAGATCGGTTTCGGACAGGACACCAATGACCTTCTCGTCCTCGTCGACGACCGGCAGTCCGCTGATCCGGTGTTCGGCGAGCAGCCGTGCCACTTCCTTGAACGGGGTGCCGTACTCGGCTCGGACGACCTCCGTGGTCATCACGGAGCCGACCTTGTCGTGCCTCATCGTGTTTCCCTCCCTCAGTGCAGTCCGCGCAGATACGGGTCCTGGGGCGGGGCAGCAGGCCCACGCGAGCGTCGAGCACGGTGATGCCGCCCGGCGCCGCCAGAACGGGGTTGAAGTCGACCTCCGCGAGCTGCGGCAGGTCGCTCGCCATGTGGGACAGCCGCAGCAGCAGCCGTTCTAGGTCGGAGAGGCCGACCGGCCCGGTACCGTCGGCGCCGAACAGGAACGGGGCGCAGCGCGGGGCCGTGGTCAGGTCGTGGACGTCGTGGTCCGTGAGCGGGGATGGCAGGGCGGCGGAGACCGACCAGGTGCTCGACGAGCCGGGTGCCGATCCCGCGGTGGTGCGGGCCGCCGCAGACGGCGACGGACATCTCGGCCTCGTCGCCGGTGCCCCCGGTGTCGTACTCGGCGAGACCGGCCACCTGACCGTGACGCTCGGCCAGCAGGGCATGGTGGCCCGGGCGCGCCGGGGCACAGGCCCGGTCGGCGGCCCGTGCGGCGGACAGCAGGCTCAGGGAGAAGAAACGGAGACGCAGGTTCTCCGGCGACATCTCCTCATGGACTCCCCGCAGTGGGCCATGGTCGGCCGGGGCCACGCGACGGATGCACACGGTGGTGCCGTCCGCGAGAAGGGCGTGGACCATGGAGCGGTTGAGCACGTCATCCGACATCACAAAGCTCCCTCAAGCCTGTCGATGGTTGGCTTGCGCAGGCCCGTTTCGGTCCGTGGTGATCAGTCGTCGGCGACCAGCGCGGTGAGATCGAGCAGCCGGTTGGTGTAGCCCCACTCGTTGTCGTACCAGCCGAAGACCTTGGCCAGGGTGCCGTTGGTCTGCGTCAGAGCGGCGTCGAAGACGCAGGACGCGGGGTCGCCGATGACGTCGCGGGACACGATGGGCGCCGTCGAGACGCGCAGGATGCCGTTCAGTGGGCCGTCGGCAGTCTCGGCGAAGGCCGCGTTGATCTCGTCGGCGGTGGCCTCGCGGTTCAGCACCACCGTGAGATCGGTGAGCGAGCCGTCCTCCACGGGGACCCGCACGGCGATCCCGTCGAGGGCGCCGGCCAGTTCGGGCACCACCAGGCCCACGGCCCGGGCGGCGCCGGTGCTGGTCGGGATGATGCTAAGGGCCGCCGAGCGGGCGCGTCGCAGGTCCTTGTGCGGGCCGTCGAGCAGGGACTGGTCGTTGGTGTAGCCGTGGACGGTGGTCAGCAGGCCGCGTTCGATACCGAAGGCGTCGTCGAGCACCTTGACCATCGGCGCGAGGCAGTTGGTGGTGCAGGAGGCGGCCGAGACGATCCGGTCGCGGTGCTTGTCGTAGGTGTCGTCGTTGACGCCCATCACGATGGTGGCGTCGACGCCCTTGCCCGGTGCCGACAGGAGCACGCTGTGCGCGCCCGCCTTCAGGTGCAGCGCGGCGGAGTCGCGGTCGCGGAACCGGCCGGTGGACTCGATGACGATGCCCGCGCCGTGGTCGGACCAGTGCAGGGCCGCCGGGTCGCGTTCGGCGGTGACGGCGATGCGTCGGCCGTCGACGGTGATGGAGCTGTCGTCGTACGTCACCTCGCGGCCGATGTGCCCGAACGTCGAGTCGTACTCCAGGAGATGGGCGAGGGTGGCGGGCGGCGCGATGTCGTTGATCGCGACGACGTGGACGTCCTGGGTGCCCGCCTCCGCGCGGTCGAGTGCCGCGCGCAGGTAGGTGCGGCCGATGCGGCCGAAGCCGTTGATGCCGACTCGTACGGTCATGGTGGTGTACTCCTTTGTGATCAGGCGCTTCGGTGGTCGGGGGGCATGGGCGGCCGTACGGCCGCCTCGCTCACACCCGCTGGGGTACGACGGCGAGGGGGCAGAGGGAGTGGTGCAGGACCGTGTGGTCGACCCGGCCGGGTTGGAGGCCGAAGCGGTCCCCGCGACGCCGGGCGCCGACGACCAGCAGGTTGTCCTCTCCCGTCACACCGGTGGCGACGGTGATCGACTCTCGTGCACGGCCATGGTGATGGCCCCTTCTGGCAATGTCGGGTCGTGGTTGCCGGCACCCACTCTCGCGGCGCGCGCCGCGCGGCGCCGGATGCCGAAGGACTCCGGCGGTGGGGCCCAACGTCCCTGCCCGGCGGCCCGGTTGGCGGTGATTGGCCCGGGCTCGGAAGGGCCGGGCTCGCCGAAGGTCCGCGCGAACGCCTCGACACCGTATGTGGACCGGTGCCGTTCAGCCGGCGGTGAGCTCCGGGCGGACCAGGGTGCCGGAGCGGCCGTGGACGATCTCGTACGCGGCGTCCAGCGCTCCGATCGCGGCCAGTCCTCCCGTGCGTTCCACGAAGCGGGCGGCGGCCTCGGTCTTCGGTCCCATGGAGCCGTCCGGGAAGCCCCCGTGGCGCAGTTCGGCGGGAGTGGCATCGGGGACGGGTCGCTGGTCGGGGGTGCCGTACCGCTCGTACACGCAGGGCACGTCGGTGAGGATGAGGAGGAAGTCCGCCTTCAGGTCCTCGGCGAGGAGGGCGGCCGTGAGGTCCTTGTCGACGACGGCCTCGACGCCGGTCAGGGCACCGGAGTCGCGGTCGGCGGTGACGGGAACGCCGCCACCGCCGGCACAGATCACCAAGGCGCCGAGACCGAGCAGGTCGTCAACGGTGTCGGTCTCCAGGATCCGTTCGGGTGACGGGGAGGGCACGACACGGCGCCAGCCGGTGGTGTCCCGGGCGATGTGCCAGCCGCGCTTGCGGGCGAGCTTCTCGGCCATGGCGCGGGAGTAGACCTGGCCGACGAACTTCGTGGGCCGGTCGAACGCGGGGTCGTCGGCCCGCACGAGCGTGTGCGTGACGAGTGCGGCGATCCGTCGGCCCGGCAGGGCGTCGTGCAGGGTGCGGGCCAGCAGGGAGCCAATCATGCCCTGCGTCTGCGCGCCGAGCAGGTCGAGGGGGTATGGGGCACTGAGCGCCCGGTCGGCCTCGCTCTCCATGGCGAGCAGCCCGATCTGTGGTCCGTTGCCGTGCGTGATGACCAACTCGTGTTCCCGGGCGAGGACGGCCAGGGCGGTGGCCACGCCCTCGATGTTGGTCTGCTGGACGGCCGCGTCGGGGCGGTCGCCGCGGTGCAACAGGGCGTTGCCGCCGAGAGCGGCTACGATGCGCATGGTTCAGTCCTCCAGGGTGGCGACGAGCACGGCCTTGATGGTGTGCAGGCGGTTCTCCGCCTGGTCGAACACGATCGAGGCCGGCGAGGAGAAGACCTCGTCGGTGACCTCCAGCCCGTTCAGGCCGTAGGTGGCGAGCAGTTCCCGGCCGAGCCGCGTCCCCTCGTCGTGCAGGGACGGCAGGCAGTGCAGGAACTTCACGTCGGGGTTCTCGGTGGCCGCGAGTGTCTTGTCGTTCACCTGGTACGGCAGGAGCAGGTCGATCCGCTCGCGCCAGGTCTCGGGGGGCTCCCCCATGGAGACCCAGACGTCGGTGTGCAGGAAGTCGGCGCCGCGCACGGCGGTCTCGACGTCCTCGGTGAGGGTGATGCGGGCTCCGCTTCGCCCGGCAAGCACCCGGCAGGTGTCGACCAGGCTGCCCTGCGGCCACAGCGCGCGGGGAGCGGCGATACGCACGTCCATACCCAGCAACGCGCCCATCGCGAGCAGGGAGTTGCCCATGTTGTTGCGGGCGTCACCCAGGTAGCAGTAGCTGATGTCCGTGAGCGGCTTGGTGCTGTGCTCGCGCATGGTGAGCACGTCGCACAGGCTCTGGGTGGGGTGGGCGGTGTCGGTCAGTCCGTTGTAGACGGGAACGCCGGAGTAGGCGGCGAGTTCGGTGACGATCGACTGGGCGGAGCCCCGGTACTCGATGGCGTCGAACATGCGGCCGAGGACGCGGGCGGTGTCGGCGACGGACTCCTTGTGGCCGACGTGGGTGTCACCCGGGCCGAGGTAGGTGGTGGTGGCGCCCTGGTCGGCCGCGGCCACCTCGAAGGCGCAGCGCGTGCGGGTGGAGCTCTTCTCGAAGAGCAGGGCGATGTGTCTGCCGGTGAGCCGGGGTTGTTCGGTGCCGGCGCGGCGGGCCGCCTTGAGGTCGGCGGCGAGGACGAGGAGGTGGTGGATCTCGGCGGCGGTGAAGTCGAGTTCGCTGAGGTAGGAACGGCCTCGCAGGTCGACGGTCATGATGGTGTCCTTCCGGGGGTCAGGCGACCGGGTCGCGTTCGATGGGGCAGCTCATGCAGCGGGGACCGCCCCGGCCGCGGCCGAGCTCGGCACCGGCGATGGTGACGACCTCGATGCCCTGCTTGCGCAGATACGTGTTGGTGGTGACGTTGCGTTCGTAGCCGACGACGACGCCGGGGGCGACGGCGAGGAAGTTACTTCCGTCGTCCCACTGTTCGCGCTCGGCGCCCCGGACGTCCTGCGGCGCGGAGAGCATGCGGACCTTGTCCAGGTCCAGGGCCTCGGCGAGCGCGGTGGCCAGGTCGGAGTCCGGAGTCACCTCGAAGCCGGTCTCGCGGGCGTCGCTGGGTGTGAGGGTCCAGGAACGCAGGGAGTCGGCCAGACCCGGGTAGATGACGAAGGCGTCGCGGTCGAGCATGGTCAGCACCGTGTCGAGGTGCATGTAGGCACGGGCGGCGGGCAGTTGGACCGCGATCAGGCGACTGGCCGTGCCGCTCGTGAACAGCCGGGCAGCCAGGTTCTCCACGGCCTGGGCCGTGGTGCGCTCACCCATGCCGACCATGACGGCGCCGTTGCCGAGGACGTGTACGTCACCGCCCTCCAGCGTGCCCACGGCACCGTCGAGCAGCGGCTTCGGCGCGACCCCCGCGAACATCGGGTGGAAGCGGTAGATCGCCTCCGCGTGCAGGCTCTCGCGGCGCCGGGCCGGCTTGGCCATCGGGTTCACGGAGAGCTTGTCGTACATCCAGCACGAGTTGTCGCGCGGAAAGAGGTGGTTGGGCAGCGGGGTGAACGCGAAGTCGTCGGTGTGGAGCGCGCTCCACACCAGGCTGTGCGGGTCGGCCAGCGGTAGATCACACTTGAGCAGCCCGCCGATGAGGTAGCCGGCGAGCGTCTCGCCGTCCAGCTCGGCGCACAGTCCACGCACCGGGTCGATGAGGGCCGGCCCGACGATGCCCGGGGTGACGACCCGGTCGAGGAGCCACTCGCGGGCCTCGGGGGCGTCGAGGGTCTGGGCGAGCAGGTCGGCGAAGTAGTGGACGCGGGCGCCGTGGTCGCGCAGGACCTGGGCGAAGGCGTCGTGCTCCTCACGGGCTCGCTTGGCCCACAGGATGTCGTCGAAGAGCAGGGCGTCGACGTTGCGTGGGGTGAGGCGGGAGAGTTCGAGGCCGGGGCGGTGCAGGATCACCTGGCGCAGGCGGCCGACCTCGGAGTCGACATGAAAGGTGTTCATCGCGGCAGTTCCTTCGAGCGTGTGGGTGGTCAGTCGTGGTGGCGGAGATCGCCCCGCCTGCGCACCCCGCCGATGCGGTCGGTGCGCAGTCCCCGGGAGAGCCGCCGGGCCGGCCCGGGCGTCTCGGGTGCCCGCTCCTGCTGGGCCGGGATCGCCGCGGCCCGAGCGTCGACCACCTGGTCGTCGACGGCCTGGCCCCGCTTGAGCCAGACGTACACCGGCACGCCCAGCAGCAGGACGAACAGCCCGTAGTAGACGGTCTGGTAGCCGCTGCCCTGGATCGACCAGTACGAAAAGGCGAGGGCGAGAGCGGCGACCGACGCGTCACGGGCCAGCCTCCGCCGGCTGGGCTGCTGTCCGCCGTGCCCGAGCAACCAGTACAACTGGGCGGCGGCGGAGAACAGGTAGGGGATCACCGCGGTCAGCACGCTCAGCAGCACGATCTTGGTGAAGACTTCGTCGAAGCGGGTGTAGCTGAACACGGTGATCAGGGAGGCCAACACCGTGGAGGCCACGATGCCGAAGACGGGGACGTCGTTCTCGCCGCGCAGCCGGGCGAAGGCCTGCGGGAAGAGTCCGTCGCGGGCTGCGGCGTACGGCATTTCCGCGCACAGCATGGTCCAGCCGTTGAGGGCACCGATCCCGGAGATGATCGCGGCGACGGCGACGATGTCACCGGCCCAGGTTCCGCCGAAGATGGCGTTCGCGGCGTCCGTGAAGGGCGCGCTCGAGTCACCCAGCTTGCCGTGGGCGACGGTACCGAAGACGGCGAGCGTGCCCAGAATGTAGATCACCGCGCAGACGAGGGTGCCGTAGACCGTGGCGCGCGGAACGTTGCGTCTCGGCTCCTGGACCCGCCCGGCGACGACCGAGGCGGCCTCCAGACCGAGGTAGCTGAACAGGGCGATGGCCCCCGCGGCCGAGATCGCACCCAGCGCCGACTGCCCGCTGGCGTTGAAGGGGCCGAAGTTGTGGGAGTCGATGAAGAGCAGCCCGACGGTGGCCATGAAGACGAGCGGGACGAACTTCAGCACGGTCGTGAGGAGCTGGAAGGCACCCGTGTTGCGGACGCCGGTGAGGTTGACCGCGGCGGGGATCCACAGCCCGATCAGCGCGAGCGTCACTGAAATCCACTTGTTGTGACCGGTGTTGACGAACACCTCGACGTAACCGACCCAGGCCACGACGATCGCGGCGTTGCCGGCCCAGGCAGTGATCCAGTACGACCAGGCGTTGAGGAATCCGGCGAACTCACCGAACGCCTCACGGGCGTAGACGTACGGCCCGCCGCTCGCCGGAACCCGCTTGGACAGCGCGCCGAAGGTCAGCGCAAGCGCGAGCGCGCCAAGGGTGACGACGACGAACGCGACGAGGGAGATCGGTCCGTAGGGGGCCAGGGCGGAGGGCAGAGCGAAGACTCCGGTGCCGACGATGCTTCCGATCACGAGCGCGGAGGCGGCAGGCAGGCCGAGCGCCGCCGTCGGCCCCGTCCCCTTTCCGTCTCGTCTGGATCCGGACATGACGTACTCCTTGCGCGGTGCGTCAGGGTGGGTCGATCTGCGGACGATCTTTCTGCGCCCCGCCGCACAAGGTCAGTGGCCGCAAGGCCCCCGCTTCCGGCCCGATGGTCCCGGCCCCGAGGCCCACCCGGCCGGGCTCGGGACGGGCGGCCCGTGCTCCGGGGTCCAAAGGCCCTCGTCCGGACCCGACCGCCGTCACACGCTGAAAGGGTCAGGATTCCTCAACCCGTCCGGGAGGCGGGCCATGAACACCCCGACCCTGCTGCGCGCGCTGCCCGCCGACCGCCGGCAACGGCTCATGAGCCTGGCCCGCGACGTGTCTTTCCCGCCGGGAACGCGCATCTTCGACGAGGGCGCCCGAGCGGACCGGTTCTGGATCATCCGCACCGGCTCCATCGCGCTCGACACCCACGTGCCCGGCCGGCGCCGCGCCGTCATCGAGATCCTCGGCCCTGGCGAACTGGTCGGCCTGTCCTGGCTTTTCACGCCACATGCGTGGCATCTGGGTGCCATGACCGTGACACCGATGCGAGCTCACGAGTTCGACGCCGCGGCCGTCCACTCCCTGTGCGATGCCGACCCGCCACTCGGTCAGGCCGTCACCCGGTGGGCCGGCGAGGTGCTCGCCCACCGCTTGCGGTCCACCCGGACCCGGCTGCTCGACCTTTATGCCCCGTACGGCGCCGGCAGCGCCGTCTGAGGACGTCGGAACACCGAAGGAGTCACCATGCACGGCACCCCGCACATCGTCAGTGATGTCATGTCTCACACGGTCGCCGCGGTCGGCCGGCAGGCCTCCTTCAAGGAGATCGTGCGGCTGATGCGGGACTGGAAGGTCAGCGCCCTGCCCGTCCTTGAGGGTGAGGGCCGCGTGGTGGGCGTCGTCTCGGAGGCGGACCTGCTGCCGAAGGAGGAGTTCCGCGACAGCGACCCCGACCGGGTCACCCAGCTGCGTCGCCTCGGTGATCTGGCGAAGGCGGGCGGACTCACCGCGGAGGACCTGATGACCTCCCCCGCCCTGACCGTCCGGGCGGACGCGACGCTCGCCCAGGCCGCCCACGCCATGGCGCACGCCCACGTCAAGCGGCTCCCCGTCATCGACGAGGTGGGCATGCTGGAGGGCCTCGTCAGTCGCGGTGACCTGCTGAAGGTGTTCCTGCGCGACGACGAGGAAATCGCCGAGGAGGTGCGCCGCGAGGTCGTGTCGTACCTCTTCCCCGGCCCGGCGTCGGTCGTGCGGGTGGAGGTGAAGGACGGCGTCGTCACGCTCGTCGGGCACGCCCGGGACGCATCCCTCGTCCCGGTGGCCGCGCGGCTGGTCCGTGCCGTCGAGGGCGTGGTCGACGTGGAGTTCGAACCGACCGCAGCCGACCGCACGACGGATCCCGTCGCCGCTGCCGCGAAGGGCGAGGGAACCTTGTCGTCGGCATGACCGACGGCGCGACGCGAGGGTGCCCGGCCGACGCGATCGGCCGGGCACCCCACCTGCTCACTACTCACCCAGCCACCCCACCTGCTCACTACTCACCCAGCACGGCGAAGGGCCGTACATCGCAGCGGGCGCAGGACACCAGGCACCGCTCCGCCGTCAGCGGCTGTTCTGCTTCTGCCGGTCCCTGACCCGTGTGGCGATCACGGCCGCCTGGACGCGGCGCTCCACCCCGAGCTTGGCGAGGAGGCGGGAGATGTGGTTCTTCACCGTCTTCTCGGCAAGATAAAGGCGCTGCCCGATCTGCCGGTTGGTGAGACCTTCGCCGATCAGAGCCAGGATCTCCCGCTCCCGGTCGGTCAGCCCGGGCAGCGCGTCCGGGTCCTCCTCCTGCTGCTGACCGCCGCGCAGCCGCGCCATCAACTTGGTGGTGGCGCTCGCGTCCAGCAGCGACTGGCCGGCGGCCACGGTACGCACGGCCGAGACCAGGTCCGAGCCCTGGATCTGCTTCAGGACGTACCCGGAGGCGCCCGCCATGATCGCGTCCAGCAGTGCCTCCTCGTCGTCGAAGGAGGTCAGCATCAAGCAGGCCAGCTCCGGCATGCGGGAACGCAGCTCCCGGCACACGGTCACACCGTCGCCGTCGGGAAGCCGGACGTCCAGCACCGCCACATGCGGGCGCAGCGCGGGGACGCGCACCAGGGCCTGTTCCGCCGTGCCGGCCTCACCGATCACCTCGATGTCCGGCTCGTCGTTCAGCAGGTCGCGCACGCCACGCCGGACCACCTCGTGGTCGTCCATCAGGAAAACCCGGATCGGGTTCTCGGGGCCGTGCTGCTCGCTGTCTGCCATCAATCGCTCCCTGTTCCGGCGTGCCTCACCGAGGTCCGATTCTGAACGGTGTCGGTTCCCCTCCCGGGATCTTGCTCCCATCCGCGCGGATGGACCAGGGCCGGTGGGCCCTGTTCTCTCCCAGTTTCCCGTACCCGGCTTCGGGTATCCGGCGCGGTTACGGAGGCCGCCCGGCGCCCCGGGCCGACCTGCGGGCCGGGGGCAGGGGACTTCCGGCCCGCCCGCGGGGACCTGACAGCCCTGGGCACGGCCCGTTCCGCGCAGAAGTCTGGAGCCACCACCGACGATCAAGAAGGAGCAGAGCACATGACTGCGAAGGACACGGAAACACGTGCCGACACCGCCGTCGCCGTACAGGTGCGGGCCGAAGGGGACGTGGACGAGCAGGCGCTGGCCTACCTCCGGACGAAGATCGACGCGGTCCTCGGCCGGCCGGGGATCCCTGCGGCCCGCGGCGAGGTGAGGATCACCAAGGCAACCGCACGCCACACCGAGCAGCCCTGGTCGGCCGGGGCCGAGCTGGTCCTGGGGGACGCCCGCGTGGTCGTGCACGCCCGGGAGGCGACGGCGCACGAACTGGCGGACCGGCTGCAGGACCTGCTGCGCAGCCAGATGACCAGGGTGCTGCACCGCCGGGAGGAGGCCCGCAGGTCGGCCACTCCGCCTCCGTGGCGCGGCGGCCCGGCCGGCGACCGACGCGGTTAGACCTTCGGCGGCGGCCAGTCGGGACGTCGACCGGATGGCCTCGCCGCACTCCGACCGCCGCCCGTCCTACCCGCAGCCGTGCCGGTCAGGCCCCCGACAGGGACCATCGGCACCTGGGGGTGAAGGGCGGACCGCACGAGAGTCGAGGTGTGGGCGGCACCGATCCCGCGGTGCCGCCCACACCGCCCGCCGCCGACCACGCCCGGCGGCTCCTCAAAGGGAGGCCCACCCCCATGACCCGTCACGACGCCGGAACCGAGGCGGCGGCCAGCGCCGACGCACCCTCGGACATCGCCATCGCCGTGGACCGGCTGGTCACCAATGGACTCAAGGCGCTCGCCGACTACGACGCCCTCGCCCAGGAGCAGGTCGACCACATCGTCAAGAAGGCCTCGGTCGCCGCCCTGGACCACCACACCGCGCTGGCGAGGTCGGCAGTCGAGGAAACAGGACGCGGGGTCTTCGAGGACAAGGCGGCCAAGAACATGTTCGCGTGCGAGCACGTCACGCACAGCATGGGCCGGATGAAGACCGTCGGGGTCATCGCCCGGGACGACATCGAGGACATGGTCGAGGTGGCCGAACCGGTCGGTGTGGTCTGCGCGGTCACGCCCGTCACCAACCCGACCTCCACCACCGTGTTCAAGGCTTTGATGGCGCTGAAGACGCGCAATCCGGTCGTGTTCGCCTTCCACCCCTCCGCCCAGCGGTGCAGTGCGCAGGCGGCGCGGGTCGTCCGGGACGCGGCGGTGGCCGCCGGCGCTCCGGAGCACTGTGTGCAGTGGATCGAGACACCGTCCGTCGAGGCGACCGGCATCCTGATGCGCCATTCCGGCGTCTCGCTGATCCTCGCCACCGGCGGCAACGCCATGGTCAGGGCCGCCTATTCGGCGGGCAAGCCCGCCCTTGGAGTGGGCGCGGGCAACGTGCCGGCGTACGTGCACAAGAGCGCCAGGCTGCGCCGGGCCGTCAACGACCTGGTGCTGTCCAAGTCCTTCGACAACGGCATGATCTGCGCCTCCGAGCAGGCCGTGATCCTGGACAAGGAGATATACGACGCGGCGCTGGCCGAGTTCCGCAGGCTGCACGCCCATCTGGCGACCGCGGAGGAGAAGGCGAAGCTGGAGGCGTTCCTCTTCCCGGCCGGCGGGGCGAACGCGGGCTGCGAGCCGAAGGTGAACGCCGCGGCCGTCGGCCGGAGCCCGGCGTGGATCGCCGAGCAGGCCGGATTCACCGTGCCCGAGGACACCTCGCTGATCCTCGTCGAGGCCGAACGGGTCGGTCCGGAAGAGCCGTTGACCCGGGAGAAGCTCTGCCCGGTGCTCGCCGTACTGCGGGCCGGCTCCGAGCAGCAGGGCTTCGACCTGGCCGCCGACATGGTCGCCTTCCACGGTCAGGGGCACAGCGCCGTCATCCACACGGAGGACCCGGCGCTGGCGGAGGCGTACGGCAGCCGCATGAAGACCGTCCGGATCATCGTCAACTCGCCCTCGTCACAAGGGGCCATCGGCGGCATCTACAACAGTCTGCTGCCGTCCCTGACCCTCGGCTGCGGCTCCTGGGGCAGCACCTCGGTGTCCGACAACGTCTCCGCCGCCCAGCTGCTGAACATCAAGCGGGTCTCCAGCCGCCGCAACAACCTGCAGTGGTTCAAGGTGCCGCCGAAGATCTACTTCGAGCCGCAGTCCATCCGCTATCTGACCTCCATGCCGGACGTCCACCGCGTCACCATCGTCACCGACGCGACCATGACCCGGCTCGGTTTCGTCGACCGCGTCAACCGTGTCCTGCAGCGGCGTCACGAGCCCGTCACCGTGCAGATCATCGACAACGTCGAACCGGAGCCCAGCATCGACTCCGTGCAGCGCGGCGCCCGGCTGATGCGGGACTTCCGCCCGGACACCGTTATCGCGCTCGGCGGCGGCTCCCCGATGGACGCGGCGAAGGTGATGTGGCTGCTGTACGAGCACCCGGATGTCGACTTCGCCGACATGCGGCAGAAGTTCTCCGACATCCGCAAGCGAGCCTTCCGCTTTCCGCCGCTCGGTGCCCGCGCACGCCTGGTCTGCATTCCCACCACCTCCGGCACCGGAGCCGAGGTCACCCCCTTCGCGGTCATCTCCGACCCGACGACCGGCAAGAAGTACCCGCTGGCCGACTACGCGCTCACCCCCAGCGTGGCGATCGTCGACCCGCTGCTCACCACCGACCTGCCTCCGGCCCTGGCCGCCGACAGCGGCTTCGACGCCCTCACCCACGCCATCGAGTCGTATGTGTCCGTGTACGCCAACGACTTCACCGACGGCCTGGCCCTGCACGCGATCCGGCTGATCTTCGCCAACATCGAGGCGGCCGTCAACGACCACACCGCGCGCCCTGATGCGCGGGAGAAGATGCACAACGCGGCCACCATCGCCGGCATGGCCTTCGGCAACGCCTTTCTCGGCATCGTGCACGCCATGTCCCACACCCTGGGCGCCACCTTCCACATCGCGCACGGCCGGACCAACGCGGTCCTGCTGCCGCATGTGATCCGCTACAACGGCACCGTGCCGACGAAACTGACGGGATGGCCGAAGTACGAGAACTACCGGGCTCCCGAACGCTTCCAGGAGATAGCCTCCGCCCTCGGCCTGCCGGCCGCCACTACGGACGAGGGGGTGGAGTCCCTCGCCCGTGCGGTCGAGCACCTGCGCGACGCCGTCGGCATCGAGCGGTCGTTCCAGGAACTGGGCGTCGACGAGCGGTCCTTCCTCGACGCGCTGCCCCGACAGGCGCTGAACGCCTACGAGGACCAGTGCGCGCCCGCCAACCCGCGTATGCCCATGCTCGACGACATGCAGAAGATCATGCGCGCCGCCTATTACTGGGCGGGGTGACGGGTCGACCGGACCTCGGGCCAGGGCCGAAGCGTCCTGGCCCGAGGGTCCTGGGGTGGATCCACTGATCTGATGCGTCTGTCCGCAGGCGTGCACCCGCGCATCCCGCCGCGGACAGGCGCCCGTTCGCATCCGGGCACGTCGACCAGAGACAGACGGCAGTGAGCAACGCGACCGTACGGAAACCCGTTATGACCACCGACGCCACCCGAGCCGTTCCCGCCGGGCCGCGCCGAAGTATCGAACTGGACCGCGACGAGGCCCCCCGGCTGCTGGGCAGCGTCTCCCTCGGCCGGAGCGTCTTCGCCGGCACGCATCGCACTGCCCACCGTGCGTCCGGTGAACCACGTTCTGGACTCTCTGTTCGGCGACGGCTGACCGAGGCACAGCTGCCCCGGGCAACCCCGGCCGCGCGTGAACCGCCTGTCGGCTGTCCAGCCGACAGGCGGTTCACGGACGGGCTCAGACGCGCGGGACCACCGCCACCGGTGCCGAGCTGTGCTCCAGGACGACCTGGGCGACCGGACCGATCGCGGCGCCGACGGGCATCCGGCGCTCGGCGCGGCCGACCACTACCAGGGACGCGTCAGCGGAGGCCTCGGCCAGATGCGTACCGGCCGTGCCGATCACGGCCTGTGCGGCCACCTCCACACCGGGGAACTTCTCCCGCCAGGGATCCAGCAGTTCGCACAGGCTGTGTCCGTCTGCCGCCGGAGACTGCCACGTGCCGCCTCCGTCGGGGGCGTACGGCTCCGGACTCCAGCCGTGGACGACGCGCAGCCTCGCCGCGCGACGCGAGGCGGCGTCGAACGCGAGCTCGATCACCGCCTCATGCGGATCCTTCAGATCCAGACCCAGGACGACGTCGGAGTACGCGGTCGCCTGCGACGTCATGCCGGGGCCGCCGGTCCTGTGCTCGCCCTGGTGGTGTCCGCCCGGCACGAGGACGACGGGCCGCCGGCTGCGCCCCGCGACCGCGAGCGCGACGGACCCGGCCAGGAGACCCGCGACGCCACCGCCCGGACCATGCGAGCCGAGTACCACCAGCTCGGCATCCTCGGCCGCAGCGAGCAGCGCGGAGACCGGATCGGCGGCGACGCGGTCGCTGTCGATCCGCAGGTCCGGGTGGCGGCGCGCGATCCTCGCTTCGGCTTCGCTCAGGGAGCGGTCCGCCTCGGCAGGATGCCGTACGGCATGGACCAGACGCAGCGGGACGTCGCGGTACCGGGCCTCCCGGACAGCCCAGTCGACGGCGACGAGGGAACCGGGCGAACCGTCCACGCCGACGGTGATGGTGCGGGGCACGCTGGAACTCCTTCTCGGTGTGAACTCAGTCTCGTCACAGGAGAGTTGAGGTCGCAGAGGCCACTGGTCCCGACGTGGGGGCCGGGCGGCCCCGGACCCGAGAGGTCCCGGCTCACAGCGCCCGCAGGCCGTGCTCGCGGAACTGCTCCCGCACTCGTTCCACCAGCTCCGGGTCGGGCACGGGGGTGTCGCGCAGCGGGAAGTCGATGCCGAGGGCGTCGTACTTGTGGGCACCGAGTTTGTGGAACGGCAGGACGTCCACGCGGTCCACGGTGCCGAGCCCGGCGAGGAAGGCACCGAGACCGTCCACCGCGGACGGGTCGTCGGTCCAGCCGGGGACGAGGACGTACCGGATGTGCACGGGGACACCGAGCCGGTCCAGGCGGGTGGCGAAGGTGAGGGTGGGCGCCAGTTGGCCGCCGGTGAGCTTGCGGTAGGTGGGGACGTCGAACGACTTGATGTCCAGCAGCACCAGGTCGGTGTCGGCGAGGAGTTCGTCGGTGGCCCGCTCGCCCAGGAAGCCGGAGGTGTCGAGCGCGGTGTGCAGCCCGGCCGCCTTGCAGCGGTGCAGGACGGAGGCCGTGAAGGCGGGCTGGAGCAGCGGTTCCCCGCCGGTGATCGTCACCCCTCCCCCGGCCGTGGTGACGAAGCTGCGGTACTTCCCGATCTCCGCCATGACCTCGTCGACCGACGTCTCCCGGCCGTCCCGCATGTGCCAGGTGTCCGGGTTGGCGCAGTACAGGCAGCGCAGCGGGCAGCCGCTGACGAACAGCACGAACCGGGTCCCGGGACCGTCCACGCCGGTGGACAGGTCCCAGGAGTGCATCCGGCCGGTCACCGCCGGCGCCGTCGTGCCGTTCACAGCGATCCGTGGAAGGTGCGGTTGATCACGTCGAGTTGCTGCTCACGGGTGAGCCGGACGAAGTTGACGGCGTATCCGGACACCCGAATGGTCAGCTCGGGGTACTTCTCCGGGTGTTCCATGGCGTCCTCCAGGGTCGCCCTGTTCAGCACGTTGACGTTCATGTGGAAGCCGCCCGCGGCCATGTAGCCGTCGAGGACGCCGGCCAGGTTGCCCGGGCGTTCGGCGGGGTCGTGACCGAGTCCCTCGGGCGTGATGGTCGTTGTCAGGGAGATCCCGTCCCGGGCCTCCTCGTACGGCAGCTTCGCCACCGACAGCGCCGACGCGACGACCCCGTGCCGGTCCCGGCCGTTCATCGGGTTTGCGCCGGGTGCGAAGGGCTGTCCGGCGCGCCGGCCGTCGGGGGTGTTGCCGGTGTGCTTGCCGTACACCACGTTGGAGGTGATGGTCAGCACGGACTGGGTGTGCTCGGCGCCCCGGTAGGTGGGGTGCTTGCGCACCTTCGCCATGAACGACTCGACCAGGTCGACGGCAAGGGCGTCGGCGCGGTCGTCGTTGTTGCCGTACGCGGGGAACTCGCCCTCGGTCTCGTAGTCGACGGCGAGCCCGGTCTCGTCCCGGATCACCTTCACCCGGCCGTACTTGGCGGCGGACAGGCTGTCCACGGCCACCGACAGTCCGGCGATGCCGCAGGCCATGAAGCGGTGGACGGGGTGGTCGTGCAGCGCCATCTCGATGCGCTCGTAGGCGTACTTGTCGTGCATGTAGTGGATGACGTTGAGCGCGTCGACGTACGTCTCGGCCAGCCAGTCGAGCATCCGGTCGTACGCCGCCGACAGTTCGTCGTAGTCGAGGTGGTCGCCGGTGAGCGGGGCCATCTCGGACGCGATCTGCTCGCCGGTCATCTCGTCCCGGCCCCCGTTGATCGCGTACAGCAGGGCCTTGGCGAGGTTGACCCGGGCACCGAAGAACTGCATCTGCCTGCCGACCGCCATAGCGGAGACACAGCAGGCGATGGCGGTGTCGTCGCCGGTGCGAGGCCGCATCAGGTCGTCGGACTCGTACTGGATGGAGCTGGTGTCGATGGAGACCTGGGCGCAGAAGTGCTTGAACCCCTCCGGCAGGCGCGGCGACCACAGCACGGTCAGGTTCGGCTCCGGCGCGGGCCCGAGGTTGTACAGGGTCTGGAGGAAGCGGAACGATGTGCGGGTGACCAGCGGCCGGCCGTCGGCGCCGATACCGCCGATGGACTCCGTCACCCAGGTCGGGTCACCGGAGAACAGCGCGTCGTACTCCGGGGTGCGCAGGAACCGCACGATTCGCAGCTTGATCACGAAGTCGTCGATCAGCTCCTGGGCCCGCGTTTCATCAATGCGGCCCTCGTCCAGGTCTCGCTGGAGGTAAACGTCCAGGAAGGTCGAAGTGCGCCCCAGCGACATGGCGGCGCCGTTCTGCTCCTTCACGGCGGCCAGGAAGCCCAGGTAGAGCCACTGCACGGCCTCCTGCGCGGTCGCGGCGGGCCGGGAGACGTCGCAGCCGTACGACGCCGCCATCCGCGTCAGCTCACCCAGCGCGCGTATCTGCTCGGCCAGCTCCTCACGGTCCCGGATGACGTCCGGGGTGGAGGGCTGCGCGTCCAGGAGCGCTCGTTCGGCCCGCTTGGCCTCGATCAGCCGGTCGGTGCCGTAGAGCGCGACGCGCCGGTAGTCGCCGATGATCCGGCCACGGCCGTAGGCGTCGGGCAGCCCGGTGATGATGCCGGCCTTGCGGGCGGCCCGCATCTGGGGGGTGTAAGCGTCGAAGACGCCGTCGTTGTGGGTCTTGCGGTAGGTGCCGAAAACCTTGGCCACGAACGGGTCGGGCTCGTATCCGTAGGCCCTCAGCCCGTTCTCCACCATCCGCAGGCCGCCGTTCGGCATGATCGCCCGCTTCAGCGGGGCGTCGGTCTGCAACCCGACGATCAGCTCACGCTCCCGGTCGACATAGCCCGGGGCGTGCGAGGTGATCGTGGAAGGGGTGGCGGCGTCCACGTCGAGGATGCCCTTGCGCCGCTCCTCGGGAAACAGGGCGCTGACCCGGTGCCATACGGAGAGCGTGCGCTCCGTCGGGCCGGCCAGGAACTCCGGGCCGCCCTCGTACGGCGTGAAGTTGGCCTGGATGAAGTCACGCACGTCGACGCTCTCGCGCCACCGCGGTCCGGCGAAGCCCCGCCAGGCCTCGGTGGGCGCGGCCACGTCCGGGTGGGGTGCCACGGTCATCTCTGCCTCCGCATCGTTCGCGACACCGCTCAGGGAAGGTCCCCTGGGCGGCTCCACCGACGATGCTCCTCGCCCGTCACCACCGGGGGCAGGGCCTGCGGGAGCCCACCGCCGTACCGTTCGGCCCCACCGCTGTAGGGACGTTCGGTCCCGGTAGGCACAGGCGATCCACGGTGGTCAGGGCCGGCAGGGGCACGCCGTACAGCGTCCGGCCGCCGACGAGTGCCCGCCCCGTGACCAACTCGACTTCGATACGGACGAACACCTCGTCGGGCGACAGCGCCCAGGAACACAGGGTCATCCGCTCTAGGCGTCCGCGTTCCGTCCGGTCGGTCACGACCTCGGCCCGGCCGGTGACGACGACACTCCAGCCGGACTGTGGCACCACGTCGACGGCGTCCGCCTCGAAGGCGACGACCGCGCCGTCGACCGCGCGGGCCAGCTCGGACACCGCCGAGGTGCGCAGCAGCACCGCTCCGTCCGTGTCCAGCCCGAAGTTGACCGGCACGACCGCGGGCAGGGCCTGCCGTGTATAGACGACCCGGCCCACGGGAGCCGTCGCCAACAGGCGCAGGCACTCGGCGCGACCGAGTTCGTGGAAACCGTCGTTGGGATGCATGAGCCCGCCCTCCCTGGACCAGTGCAGGTGCTCTGTCCATGCTGAGCCCGGCCGCGGCCATGAGTGGGTGCCGCCTGTCCCACCCTGGCCGGAGAGTGGCCCACGGACGCACACCCGTGTGCCGGCGCGGAAGCGTACCGCTGCCGGCGGAGGCGACCCATCTGACCGGGCGTCACACGGTGCCGCGCGGGCGGATCAGCCTCCCGTCTGAGTGGTCTCGGGTGCCGGCGGGCAGAGGCACGGTCCACTCCAGGAGCGTGCCGGCCGGGTCGCGGGGAGCGACACGGAACGTACCGCCGAGTTCCTCGGCACGGGTGCGCAGGTTCGCGAGCCCGCTGCGGCGGGTGATGGCGGGGTCGACGCCACGTCCGTGGGCGGCGACGGTCAGCCGCAGTGTCCGGTCGAAGGCTTCGGCGGTGACCTCCACCGTCGTGGCCATGGCACGCCGGGCCGTATTGGACAGGGCTTCGCGCGGGACGGCGAGGAGGTGGCCGGCGTGGGTGGCGGGCACCGTCGGTGGCCAGCAGACCGGTCATACGCATGTTCTTGAACGCCGCACCCGTGCGCAGGGCGAAGACCCCCCTCCAGGTCATCACGTCGTTCACGAGGTGGGAGTGCCGTTGATGGTGTCCTCCGAAGGGCTGGTGCCGCTCCGCGACACCTACGGGCTGCGCCGACGAGCGGTCCGGTGACATGGGCCGAGCGGCCCCTTTCGGGGGTCCGCTCTGCCCACCAGCCGGGTCGCGTGGGGCTTCGCCACCGCCCAACTGGGCTGGATGGCCCTCGGGCACGACACGCAGGGCCGGACGTCCTTTCGGTCGGGCCCGTCGGCCTCTCGTGGGGTTGCCGAGACGAGGCCACCGTCGAAGCAGTCATCACAACGCGGAGGGTTCCGTTATGAGCAGCACGAAGCGGCTGTGGCGGTGGCGGAGCAATCCGCTGCGGAGGCAGGAGGACGTCATAGAGACCTGGGTGGTCCTGGCCGTCTGGTTCCTCATGGCGATCGGTGGCGCCATAACCGGCCTGGTGACGGTCCGCAGCGTCGAGCACGAGTACGCGGAGCAGCGCGCCCACCGGCATCCCGTCCAGGCCGTCCTCCTCGCCGACGCACCTCCTCGTATCGCCGGGGGCTGGTCGACGGACGGCCGTGTCCAGGGCACGGTGCGCTGGACGGCTGCCGACGGTACCTCCCGTTCCGGGCACACGCTGGTGGGCCCGGGTCTTGAGGCCGGAGCGCGTGTGACGGTCTGGGAGGACGGCCAGGGTCGGCTGGCACCCTCGGCGCCCACGGGCAGCGCCGAAGGACACCTCGAGGCGGCGCTCTTCGGTGGCGCTGCCGCCCTGGCAGTCGCGGTTCCGGTCTTCGGCGCGGGCGCCATCGCGCGAGCGCGGCTCGAGCAGCGGCGTATGGCCCACTGGGACCAGGAATGGGATCTGATAGGACGGCAGTGGGGCCCGAAGACGAGCTGATCCAGTCGCTTCCGGGTGAACCGGCGCCCATCGGAGTCGGAGTCCGAGTGGCACGGGATCCATGTACGCCTCGCGAATCAGGGCGAGCGACGTAGTCATCATCGCGGCCGCACCGGAACCCTGTATCAGTCGCGCGACGCCGTGGGAGTGCCAGGCGGTGCGGGCACCGGGCGAGAAGCGGACCGCGTTCGCGCGGGCGCGGGAGGGGTCCTCACCGCGGTAGATGACGTCGGCCCGCGCGTCGCCGGTGAACCACTCGGCCGGCAGCTTCATCGTCGGCGGCTTCTTCAACAGTTCCATGGTGTTACTCCGTACTCGTTGTGCGTGAGGCGCCGGCGGTCGCGGACGATGCGCGCGGCGGTGGGACAGGAAGCAGTCCGGATAGGCCGCCCGGTCAAGCGGCGGGGCCTTCGGTCTGCTCAACGATGCCCTTCAGCTGGGTGACGGCGGTCATGGCGGTGGGCCAGCCTGCGCAGAAGGCCAGGTGGGTCAGCGCCTCGCCGAGCTCCTCCTTGGTCAGGCCGTTCTCCAGGGCGAGCTTGAGGCGGAAGCCGAGTTGCTCGGTCCGGTACAGGGCCGCGAGCACGCTGACGGTAACCAGGCTGCGGTCCCGCGGGGACAGCTCAGGGCGCTCCCACACGTCACCGAAGAGGACTTCGTCCGTCAGCTCGACCAACTTGGGGGCCCCGGAGGCCAGGGCTTGCGGAGCGGTCTGCTTCGCCATGATGCAACTCCTTGGGTGAGGTAGGGGGTCGAAGGGCTTGCGGGGATCGCACATCGATTCCCCCTCCGGTCGGCTCCTCGGCGGTGACTGGGCCGGGCGGCCCACCGCGCTGGGTACTCCGTGAGCCCGGATCATTCGGCAAGCGGCTGGTGACGCCGCTTGAGCAGTGGGGTCGCCGCGGCGGTCGCCAGCAGCACGACGACGGTGATGACCAGGCTGGTACGCCGCCCCGGCAGGAAACCCGCCTGGCCCGCCAGCAGGGCGCCGAACACGGCGACCGCCAGGGCACCGCCCACCTGACGGGCTGTGTTGAGGATCCCGCTCGCGACCCCTGCCCGGGGGGGCGGGCACGTTGTCGAGCAGTTGCGCGGTCAGCGGCGGCATGATCAGCGGGCCACCGAGACCGACGGGGATCATCAGCACGGCGACCACCCACAGCGGCGCAGTCTCCGGCAGCACCGCCAGGACGACCATTCCCGCCGCCATCAGCAACAGCCCGCCCGTGATCGACACCCTGCGGCCGACCCTGCCCACCAGCCGGGTCGAAGCCGGCGTGAGCAGTGCGGAGAAGGCCATCATCGGCAGGAACGCGACCCCGGTCGCCATCGCCTACAGACCGCGCAGCTGCTGGAAGTACAGACTGAACAAGAACGGCATCCCGTAGAAGCCGACCATTGCGGAACATCTCCAGCGGCACCATCGGATGCGCGGTGCGGGACTCCGCCATGAGAAACGCCGTCATGCCGACGACCGTGAGGATCAGGGCGGCGATCACCCGGGGGGCCGTGAAACCGTCCGCGCCGGCTTCGATCACCCCGTACGTCAGTCCGCCCATCGCCGCGACGGCGGCCACCTGCCCGGCCCGGTCGAACGGCACCTTCCGGTGGGGGGACGGCTGGATGCGCACCAGCAGGGACAGGGCTACGACGCCGACGGGCACGTTGATGAAGAAGATCAGCCGCCAGCTGAGCTCGGTGAGCAGCGCCGGCGAGCGGACCGGCCGCGGCGGCCGCGGCGCCGCCCATCGCCCATACGGCCACCGCGCGAGCCCGGCGGCCCTGGTCGCCGTACACCTCTCTGATCAGCGCCAGCGTGGTGGGCATCACGATCGCCGCTCCGGCACCCTGCACGAAACGGGCCGCCACCAGGACACCGAGAGTCGGTGCCAGACCGCAGGCTGCGGAGGCGGCGACGAACACCGCTACCCCCGCGCCGAAAGCCCGTCGGGCCCCGATCCGGTCCGAGAGCGCGCCGGCCGACAGCAGCAGCGCGGCGAACATCAGGGTGTAGCCGTCCACCACCCACTGAAGTCCGGTCATCCCGCCGCCCAGCTCGTCCCGGATGGTGGGCAGGGCAACGTTGACGATCGTGGCGTCGAGCGTGACGACGAAGAAGCCGACCACGGCGGCGGCGAGAGCCGCGACCGTGTGACGGCTACGGTCCCCGGTCACCGGATCAGTGGCCGACCGCACAGTGGTGGGCATGTGTGTCTCCCAACGTGATCGAAGGGAAGCGGCCGGACGCGGGGACGATGATGCTCCAGGAACTCATCGAGGCCGAGGCGAGCGCGAGGATCGGCGCCGAGTGGAACGAGCACACCGACACGCGCACCGCGCTGCGCAACGGGCACCGGGACAAGACGCTGACCACGCAGGCCGGCGATCTGGACCTGGCCATACCCAAGCTGCGCTCGGACAGCTTCTTCCCCAGCCTGCTGGAGCGGCGCCGCCGTATCGACCAGGGTCGTATGCCGCGGTGGGCAGCTGCGGGATGCGCTTGCGACCCGTCTCGTCCAGTCGGTATGGCTCCTCGAGAGCCGAGTTCCATGCTTGGAGCGCAGGCGAATGTCGCTCTTCTGCCTCGTCTCGTCGGCGCTGATTCCTAGGTAGGCCGCGATCTGGGTCCAGGAGCTGCCGCGTTCGGCTTCGTAGATGACGGCCGGCGTCAGAGCCTGTTCGGCCTCTTCAACCAGTTGTCGGGCCTGCCTGGCGCGACCGGCGGGTCCGGTGTCATCGCAGAATCCCGCGCTGGTTAACGCGTACCGCGTCGATCCGGCAGCCAGCGGAGCCAGGTACGGCGCGGGATCCGTGGCAGCGGTGGCAGCTCCGCAGGCAGGGGAACCGTGTGGGTCCGCAAGGACGCCTCGTTCGTAGGATCGGGCTCGGGACCGCCGGTGTCGTAGGGGCCCGGGGGGTTCGGGGGGTTCGGGGGACTGCCGTTCGGAGGTGCGCCGACACTGCCCCGTGGCACAGTAGGAGGCTCGGAGATCGGCTCGCGCACAGGGCCGTCCACGCCCCGGGTGATCGCGTGGTCCGGTTGCGGCGTCGGGTCCGGCTGCGACCGTGGTTGCTCGGAGAACGTCCCGGTGTGAGGGTCGGGCTCGCCGTCCTCGTGATGATCCGGGTACGCCGCAGGCAGGGCCGACGGGCGCACACCGTCCCATTCGAAGACCTTTGCCGCGTGTTCCCGCGTCTGGCGCCGGATGGCCTCGGGCAGCCATTTGCCATGGGCCAGTAGCCGGGACACCTCGTCCGTCTCCGCTGCGGGCAACATGTTGATCAGCTCGGTGACCGAGGGCCGGGACAGTGGATCCTTGTCGAGGCAGGGGCGGATCAGTGAGGTGATCTGGTCCGGCACACGACTGAGGTCGGGTTCGTCATGGATGACGCGGTACATCACCCCCATCGGGTTCTCCCCCTCGAACGGGGCGGTACCCGTGGCGGCGAACATCAGCGTGCATGCCAAGGCGAACACATCGCTGGGGGGTCCCGCCTTATGGCCCTGGACCTGCTCCGGCGACATGTATCCAGGGGATCCGATGACCACTCCCGTACGCGTGAGGGTGGTCGCGCCGCCGAGGACGGAGACACCGAAGTCGATCAGCCGGGGGCCGTCCTCCGCGAGCAGTACGTTCGACGGTTTCAGGTCGCGGTGCACAATTCCCACCGCATGGATCGACTCCAACGCACCGAGCAGCCCCAGCCACAGGGCCAGCAGCGTCGTCGGGGCCAGCGGCCCGAACGCGGAGACCGCCTGGCTCAGGGACGGCCCCGGAACGTACTCGGTCGCCATCCACAGACGCTCTTCGATACCGCGGGACGACTCCAGAACGGCGGCAGTGAAACGACCGCTGACCCGCGATGCCGCCTGCAGTTCACGCTCGAACCGGCTACGGAAATCCCGGTCCTCCGCGAGCTGGTCGTGCAACACCTTGACCGCGGCCAGTTGCCCCGTGCGGGAGCGGCCGAGATACACCTTGCCCATGCCGCCGGACCCCAACCGGCCGAGCAATTGATAGGGCCCGATCCGCGCAGGATCCGAACGCTCCAGAGCGGAACCGACTCCGGGGCCGATCCCCCCTTCCCGTTCGCCCTGCGTTTCCCGCCGACTCACGGCGAGCCTCCGCGCGGCCCGGTGCCGTAGAAGATCTGCTCCTTGAGCCGTCGGTCCGCCTTCTTGCGCCAGAAGGCCAGCAGCACGCGGTTCTCGACGGTTTCGGGAGCGTCCGAGCCCAGGACGCGGTTGAGATCCGGCAGGACGGCGTGGAACTGGCGGATGGCGTCACCCACTTCACCCTGTACCGCCGTCCAGTGGGCCAACCGCGCCCTGCTGACCAGCGTGGCCCTGTCATCGGAGCCGAGGACCCAGGCGATGTCGCTCACCAATAGGCTGAAAATCCGCACCGCTTCCGCGGCTTGCCCCGTCTCTCCGGTCCAGTGGGCGAGCTGGCTGCGTGCGAGCAGGGTCTCGCGGTCGTCGGGGCCCAGCACTCGTTCGAGATCCGGTACGGCGGCGGCGAACAGCCGCCGCGCCCGGCGCCGCCGTCCCGCGGCGCCCGACCAGTGGGCCAGTCGTGAGCGGCTGAGAAGGGCCTGCCGATCATCGGGGCCCAGGGCCCAGGACACGTCCGGCACCAGGTCCGTGAGCAGACGCACGGCACGCTTACTCCCACCGGCCCGGCCCGTCCACTGCGCCAGGTTCATACGCCCGGTGAAGGTCTCGCGGTCCTCCGCGCCCAGGACGCGGGACAGATCGGGTACGAGTTCACCGGTCAGCCGCGCCGCCGCGGCCGGGTCACTGGCCTCCCCGGTCCAACGAGCCAGCCGGGCACGGCCGATGAGGGTCTCGCGGTCGTCGGGGCCCAGGACGCGCACGAGGTCGGTAAGGACGGAGGCGGTGAGGCTCAGCGCCTCATGATGTCTGCCCGACTCGCCCATCCAGTACGCGAGTTGGCTCTGGCCCACGAGCGTGGCGCGGTGGTGCGGTCCGAGCACGCGCGTCATGTCACTGACTGCGGCAGTAGACATTCTGAGCGCCTCGTCGGTGTCCCCCTCACGCCCGGTCCAGTAGGCGAGGTTGATCCGCCCGACGAGGGTGGCCGGATCGTCCGGCCCTAGCGTCCGGGTGAGATCGGGCACCACTTCATTCAGCAGACGCATGGCCTCGCCGGTCTGGCCTTCCTCACCAAGGCGGCGGCCGAGGTCCCAGCGTGCCAGCAGCCCTTCCCGGGTGCCGGGAGGGCCGCCCACGTCCGCCTCGGTGACCGGTCCGCGTCTGGCACGCGGGCGGGGCCGAGTCAGGATCAGGAACTCCGCGGTGTCCGTTCCGCATTGCTGGGGCTCCGGCAGCCCCTTCGCCGGCAGCACCCGCTTGAGGTGCCGGAACAATGCGCCCAGCGTGACCTCGGCCGAGGACGTAGTGGGGATGCCGTCTCGCAGGGTGAGCAACAGTTCGCCGGTGAACGCGGTGTGCCGTTCGCCGTCCTGGAACCGGGCGGGCTCATTGGCGGCTGCCGACGTCAGCGTATAGGTGCCCGTGATCTCCATCTGGTCGATGAGCGGCTCGTACGTTCCGGACAATCCACCTGTGATGGCACGTCCGGAGAAACAGCAGTCGAGGATGAGCACCCGGTTGCGCGCCGGAGTGGCCAGAAATGCCTCGCGGATTCCCTGGAACGGGAAGGCCGTGAACGACGGTGCCTCGCTGACGGACTTGGACAGCCCGAGATACAACTCGCGCCGCTCATGGCCGATCAGGCCGTGCCCCGCGTAGTAGACGAGAAAGACGTCCTCAGCCTGGCGGGCGGCCTCCAGCAGCGGCAGTCCGAGATCCCTCGGCGTGGCCGGATCGAGAACCGTGCGAGTGGATTCCGTGGAGAAGGCTCCTGGCCGGCCTTCGGTAAGCAGCCGCTGAAGGTCACGGACGTTGTTGCGTACGGCCGGGACGCCGGGCAGCAGGGCATCCTCGGTGTACTCCGCTGTGCCGACCAGAACAGCGCGTGAACGAGCCGGGTCGGGTGGGCGCATCATGCTCAGCCCTCCGCTTCGGACGCCTCACCGAGAGCGGGGGCGGCTCCACCAGAGACAGCCTTCCTGCCCGTATCCGTGTCCGAATGCAGCGCCGTGCGCAGCAGGTTCTCGACCGCGTCGAGATTCTTCGCGTGCTGGACCGTCAGTTCCGTACGCGTTCCGTCGGGGGCGACCACTTTGACCCGTACTGTGCTGCGGCGCGGCTGGCGCACGTAGACCGCAACCGCCCTGGCCAGTGCCGTCAGTGCACCTCCGGCGCCGACCGCCACGATGAGGGTGTCGCTCCAGGCGCCCAGTTCGCCCGCATCGGGTGCGGACGGCGGAACGTGCACCCGTCCCCGCAGCAGTGACTCGTCGCTGAGCCAATCTCTGAGGTCCGCAAGGGAGTCGGGCCCTTCGGAGCCGTCCACCGCCAGCAGGGATCGCATGGCAATCCGCCTCTCCACCGCACGCCTTATCTCATCGGGCCCGCAGATGGGCGGCCCCCCGTGTGCTCTTCCTCACATCAGTGTGCCACTTCGGGAATCGTGAGAGAGCCGAAAGAACGCGCTACGCCACCCGGAACTCCTCAACCTCCTCAGTATTGACCCGCTCCGCCTTCGGCTGCGCTGCGTGCTGGCCTTCGCCCACCCTGGACTGTTCGCCCTGCCTCTTCGGGCCAGGTGGCGTACGAGTGAGGAGATCCATCGAGCAGCTGTGGAGTCACCCAACGAGATCTTCGGTCCTGTCCTGTGCGTGCTGCGCGCAGAGACCTACGAGGAGGCCATGGCCATCATCAACGGCTCCCCTTACGGCAACGCCAGCGCGATATTCACCCGCGACGGCGGCGCGGCCCGCCGGTTCCAGCTGGAGGTCGAGACCGGCATGGTCGGCGTGAACGTGCCGATGCCGGTGCCGGTGGGCTACCACTCCTTCGGCGGCTGGAAGGACTCGGCCTTCGGCGACCGCCGCATGTACGGCAGCGAAGCCGTGCACTTCTACACGCGCGGCAAGGTCATCACGAGCCGCTGGGCGGACCCGGCCGAGACGCCGACCGGCCCGGACCTGGGCTTCCCCGCGTCCCACTGACCGCCGCAGGCCCGCAGGCGCTGGTCGCGCCGGGTGGCAGTGCAGAGCCGCTCCATCACCCGTGGTCGCCCACGTCCCGGTCGTCCTTCGGGACGGTCGAGGATCGCATCGTCTTGCTCGTGCCGCGCCAACTGCAGGCGCTGCAGCGTGGCGGTCGCCCTTCGAGATGACCGGGAATCGAAACGGAATCGCGCGGCAGCGGCCGGCCCTTGGGGTTCGACATGGCGGACGCCCTCGGGAACAGCCGAGGACCACAGCTGTGCGTCTTCGGTCCTGCCCGACCAAGCAGCTAGCCAGAACTGCGACCAAGATCCGGACCATTTCCGGACCCCCGGCCACAACGCGCCTCGACTGCACTCATTTCCGCAGTTCAACGGCATGTTAGGCGTGTACCACCAGCAGACGAAGAACCTGCTGGGCCGAACGCGCACCACGCGCAGACGCAACGCCTTGTCCGTGCCCGCGGAGCCGAGCGGCACAGCCGGGGCAGCCTCTCGGTCAGGTCGCCCACGACGCAACGGCCCTGAGCCGATCAGCCCCAAGATGTCCGAGTTCAACGGAGCGTAGTCAGCACCAAGTCAGCACGGGAGGGGCGAACACAGGTGATGACGTGGGCTTTTAGGCAGCACCAAACGAGCACGGGAGTCAGCACCGCACCGTCAAATTACCCCGAACTACATGTCCCGGACAGTGCTCGTTTCGATCAACTTCGAGCACCTGAACCACCCTTCCGCGAGCCGGCATGGTGGCCGCACGCATAGCCAACCCTCGAACTATGTTGCCCCGCCACATGTGCGCCTGACCTGCATGTTTCTACGGTGTGCCGACACGTACCCGTCCCCACCGCACACGAGGAAGTGGCGCACATGGCCTCCGGAACCACCGCTCCCCCACCACCCGTGAACCTCAAGCGCATCGTCGCCGCCAGCCTCATCGGCACCACCATCGAGTGGTACGACTTCTTCCTCTACGGATCCGCCGCCGCGCTCGTCTTCAACAAGCTGTTCTTCCCGGATTCCGACCCGCTCGTCGGCACGCTGCTTTCGTTCCTGACGTATGCCGTCGGGTTCGCCGCCCGTCCGCTGGGCGCCCTCGTCTTCGGGCACTACGGCGACCGGCTCGGGCGCAAGAAGCTGTTGGTGCTGAGCCTGTTGCTCATGGGCGGGGCGACCTTCGCGATCGGGCTGCTGCCCACGCATGCGACGGTCGGCACCGCCGCGCCCGTGCTGCTGACCACGCTGCGTCTGGTCCAGGGGTTCGCGCTCGGCGGTGAGTGGGGCGGGGCCGTGTTGCTGGTCTCCGAGCACGGGGACGCGCGGCGGCGCGGGTTCTGGGCCTCGTGGCCGCAGACCGGGGCACCTGCCGGGCAGCTCCTTGCCACGGGTGTGCTGTCGCTGCTGACCGCAGTGCTCTCGGACGCCGCGTTCGGCTCCTGGGGGTGGCGCATTCCGTTCCTCCTGTCCGGAGTGCTCGTGATCGTCGGCTTGTGGATTCGTCTTTCTGTCGATGAATCGCCCGTGTTCCAGCAGGCCCTGGAGCAGGCGGAGGCCCGTAAGGCGGCCCGGGACGCCGACGCGGAGAAGCTCCCGCTGGTGTCCGTTCTGCGCCACCACTGGCGGGACATACTGGTCGCCATGGGCGCGCGCATGGCGGAGAACATCAGCTACTACGTGATCACCGCCTTCATCCTCGTGTACGCCACCACGTCGGCGGGCGTCTCCAAGCAGACGGCCCTGAACGCCGTCCTCATCGCCTCCGCCGTGCACTTCGCCGTCATCCCGGCGTGGGGCGCGCTCTCGGACCGGGTCGGCCGCCGGCCCGTCTATCTGCTGGGCGCGGCCGGGGTCGGCCTATGGATGTTCCCGTTCTTCTCGCTCATCGACACGGGAAGCTTCGGGAACCTCGTTCTCGCGGTGACGATCGGTCTGGTGCTGCACGGGGCGATGTACGCGCCCCAGGCGGCCTTCTTCTCGGAGATGTTCGCGACCCGCATGCGCTACTCGGGTGCGTCCATGGGCGCCCAGTTCGCCTCGGTGGCTGCCGGCGCGCCGGCTCCGCTCATCGCGACGGCGCTGCTGTCGGACTACGGCAGTTCCACGCCGATCGCGCTGTACGTCATCGCGGCGGCCGTCCTCACCCTGATCGCGGTGGGCGTCGCCAAGGAGACGCGGAACCGCGATCTGGCCCGGATCGAGTCCGCCGTGGACTCGGAGCCCGCGGGGGCGCGGACGGCGGACGCGCGAACCGTCTGAGTCACCCCCTGTCCAACCGGCCCCGGCGCCTTTGCGTGCGGGGCCGGTGCACGTGCGTCGTCACGCCCCGGCACCGCCGTGCGCGGGGGCGGGCCGGTGGCCGCGTGATCGCGTCAGCGCCCGGGTGCCGACGACAACCGATGCAGCCGCAGCGCCAGTTGTATCTCCAGGGCGCGGGCCGGGCTCTGCCAGTCGTCGCCGAGGAGGCGGCCCACCCGCTCCAGGCGCTGCGCCACCGTGTTCACGTGGACGTGCAGTTCGTCCTTGGTGCGCGCCGGACTCATCCCGCAGGCGAAGTACGCGTCGAGGGTGCGTACGAGATCGGTACCGCGCCGTTCGTCGTACGCGACGACCTGGCCGATCGTGCGCTCGACATAGCCGCCGATGTCCCGGTCTCCGGCCAGCAGCAGCCCCAGAAAGCCGAAGTCCTCGGCGGCGGCCCCATCACCGCTTCGGCCCAGCAGGCGCAGGGCGTCGAGGCAGCGCTGTGCTTCCGCGTAGGCCTCGGACACGGCGTCGGGACGGGTGGCGAGGTCCTCGACGGGTGCGGAGGCGCCGACGGTGACCTCCCCGTGGACAGCGGTGCCGAGCTGCCGGGCGGTACGGCGGGCCAGGGCCGTCGTGGTGTCACCCGGGTCGAGGGGCAGCAGCAGGACCGTCCCGCCGTCGCGGGCCGCGGCGAGCCCGTGCCGGGTGGCCGCGAGGTGGGAGGCGGCGGACCACAGGCGGCGGCGTGCGGCCGCCTCCTGATCGGCGTCGGCCGCGGCTCCGTCGAGGCGGGCGGCGAGCACCACGTGGGTGGCGTCGAGGTCGGCGTGCAGCCGGGCGGCGCGCTCGCGCAGCACGCGCGGGTCGCGGTCGCGGGCGTCGAGGAGGTCGTCCAACAATGCTCCGCGGACGCGCTGTTCGGCCTCGGCGGCCGAGCGGCGGGCGAGCAGCAACAGCGAGGTCACCATCGCCGCGCGTTCCAGGGTGCGCTGGTCGACGGGGTCGAGCCCCGGGTGGCCGCACAGCACCAGCGCGCCGAGCAGTTCGCCGCCGGCCGCCACGGCGGCGATCCAGTCGTCCCCGTGCCGTACGGCGTGGCCCTCGGCGCGGGACGCCTCAAGTGCCGCGGCGGGGGCGGCATCGGCCTCGGTGAACTCGACCGTGCCGTCCAGGACCTGGGAGACCGCGGCGGCCACGTCGTGGACGCCACCGCCGCGCAGGACGAGTTCGGCGAGCCGGTCGTGGACGTCCGAGGCGCGCTCGATGACCGCGCTGCGGTCGCGGATGATCTCGTTGGCGCGGGCGAGCCGGTCCAGGGCCGAACGTGTCTCGGTGAGCAGGTTGGCGGTGTCGATGGCCGCGGCGGCCAGCGCGGCGAAGGAGCCGAGGAGCGCGATCTGCTCCCGTTCGAAGACCCGGGCCCGCCGATCGGCCGCGAACAGTACGCCGATGACCTGGGGGCCGATCATCAGGGGCACGCCGAGGATCGCCACGAGCCCCTCGTCGCGTACGCCCGAGTCGATCGTCCAGGTGTGCTGGAAGCGGTCGTCGCTGAAGTAGTCGGGCGTCACATAGGGGCGGGCGGTCTGGGCGACGAGACCGCCGAGCCCCTCCCCCATGCCGAGCCGCAGCTGCTGGAAGCGGGCGGCGACCGAGCCTTCGGTGACCCTCATGTAGGTGTCGCCCGCGGCCTCGTCGTGCAGGGTCAGGTATGCCACGTCGGTACTCAGCAGCGACCGGGCACGCTGGACGATCGCCTGCAGGACGGCGTCCAGGTCGCGCAGCCCGGCCAGATCGTGGGCGGTCTCGAAGAGCGCGGACAGCTCCGCCTCGCGGCGGCGTCTGCCCTCCATCTCCGCGCGCACGCGCAGTGCGAGTCGCTTGGCCTGCTCGAGCGCGCCGACACGCTCGGACGACAGGCCCTCCGCGCGGGCGAGCAGGACCGGCTGCTCGTACGCGTCGGCCGACGCTCCCCGAGCCAGGAGCTCCAGGAACGGCGCCTCGGCACCGGTGCCGAGGCGCTCCGCGGACTGTACGTGATCGCGAGACATGTCCCCAGGATGACCCACAGCGGGGCCGGGACGACGAGCCCTGTGGACAACTCCTGGCATGTCCCCGCTCAGTGTGCCGTCCAGCCGCCGTCGAGAACCAGCGACGTACCGGTGACGAACGACGCCTGCGCGCTGCACAGGTAGGCCACCGCCTCGGCGACTTCCTCCGGTTCGATCAGCCGTTTGACCGCGCTGTCCTGGAGCAGCACCTCCGACAGCACGCGCTCCTCGGGGATTCCGTGTGCCCGCGCCTGGTCCGCGATTTGCTTCTCGACAAGGGGCGTGCGTACGTACGCCGGGTTCACACAGTTCGACGTGACACCGTGCGGGGCGCCTTCCAGGGCGGCGGTCTTCGACAGCCCTTCGAGCCCGTGCTTGGCGGCGACGTACGCCGACTTGTACGCGGAGGCGCGCAGCCCGTGGACCGACGACACGTTGACGATGCGACCCCAGCCCTGTCCGTACATATGGGGCAGCGCCCCGCGGACGAGCCGGAACGGCGCCTCCAGCATCACCGTCAGGACCGTGTGGAAGACGTCGGGGGGAAACTCCTCCAGGGGGCGCACCAGTTGGATCCCGGCGTTGTTGACGAGGACGTCGGTGCCGGCGGCGGCGAGTTCGGCCGCGTCCAGGTCGGTCAGGTCGAGGACGTGCGGCTCGACAGTGCCCGCGAGGCCTCGGGCCGCGCCGGCGAGGGCGTCGAGGCCTGCGGCGTCCCGGTCGACCGCTCTCACCTTGGCCCCGGCGGCGGCCAGCCGCAGCGCGCAGGCACGGCCGATGCCGCCGGCGGCGCCGGTGACGAGGGCGGTGCGGCCGCCGAGGTCGAGCGAAGGAGCGGGAGGGCCGGGGAAAGGGTGGGACGCGGTCATGCATCGACCCTAGGAAGCGCCCGCACCCGGCCCCATATGGTCACCACCCATACTTCACAGCGGATTCGTGGGGTCGAACCATGTGGGTGCATCCGACAGCGCCTGCTTGATCCGGAGCAGTCCGAACTCGTTCAGCTCCGGCAGCGCGTCCACCGAGAACCAGCCGACCTCCAGCGACTCGTCGTCATTGACACGCGCCTCGCCGCCGACAGCCCGGCAGCGGAAGGTGATGTCCATGTACTGGCACATGTCGCCGTTCGGGTACGTCACCGGGTCCAGGGCCTGGACGAGAACGACCCGTTCGGGGACGCACCGCACGGCCGTCTCCTCGTACACCTCGCGCACGGCACAGGCCGCGGGCTGCTCCCCGGGCTCCGGGATGCCGCCGATCACCGACCATGCGCGGGTGTCCGCGCGCCGTGCCAACAGCACTCTGCCGTCGTCGTCGAAGACGATGGCGGCGACGCCGGGGAGCCAGAGCAGTTGCCGGCCGGCGGAGGCGCGAATGGTCCGGATGAATTCGGGAGTAGCCATGGACCGACCCTAACGTGCCGGTTCCGTCACTCCCGGCTCATCGAGACGGACGTCCTGGAGGCCACGGTCGCGGCGGCCGCGGACCACCGTCGCCACCGCCCAGCCGAGACCGCCGGCCGCGACGAGCACGAGAACCATCTCGGGCAGGGTGCCGAGCCGTGTCGCGGGGGTCTCGGAGGAACGCAGCGGCACCTTCTGGACGAGCGAGTCGGCCACGAACATCCCGGTCCGCTGGGTGATCTTCCCGTCCGGCAGGATGATGGCGCTGACGCCGCTGGTCACCGGCACGGTGACGGTGCGGCTGTGCTCCACGGCGCGCACACGGGACATGGCGAGCTGCTGGTAGGTCATCTCGCTGCGGTCGAAGGTCGCGTTGTTGCTGGGCACCGAGATCAGCTGCGCTCCGTCCGTGACGGTGCTGCGGACCGTCCAGTCGAAGGCGGCCTCGTAACAGGTGACGAGTCCGACCTTGGCGTTCGCCATGGTGAACACGCCGGGCTTGCGTCCCCGGCTGAAGTCCTGGCGCACCATCGAGGTCCAGTTCTCGTTGATGGCGCCGAGCAGCGAGCGCAGCGGAAGGTACTCGCCGAACGGCTGCACCTGCCGCTTGTCGTACGTGTCGACGGCGCCCTTGCCCGGCTGCCACAGGATCTGCTCGTTGTAGAGCTTGCCGTCGCGCTCGACGACGCCGCCGATTGAGACGGGCACGCCGATCGCCCGGGCGGCGCGGTCGATCACGGCGGCGGCGTCGGGATTGGCGAAGGGGTCGATGTCGGAAGAGTTCTCGGGCCACAGCACGAGGTCGGGCCGCGGGACCTTGCCCGCCTTGACCTTCGCGGCCAGGCGTTCGGTCTCACGCGCGTGGTAGTCGAGGACGGCGCGCCGCTGGGCGTTGAACTCGAGCCCGGAACGCGGCACGTTGCCCTGGATGACCGCGACCGTCGCGGTGCCGTTCTCGGCCTTGTCGCTGACCAGGGAGCGCGCGGCGAAGGCGGCCACCACCGGGACGGCGATGCTCAGCAGGGCCGCGACGACCGCGCCCCGCCGCAGCACGGCACCGGTGCGCCGCCCCTCCACGACGAGGCGCACGATCTCGTACAGCCCGAAGCCGCACAGCACGACCGCGAAGCCGAGCACGGGGGTGCCGCCCACAGCGGCAAGCGGCAGGAAAACGCCGTCCGCCTGACCGAAGGCGATCTTCCCCCAGGGGAAGCCACCGAACGGCACGCGCGCGCGTGCCGCCTCTCCCGCTATCCACACGGCGGCCGCCCACAGCGGCCAGGCGGGCAGCCGGGAGACCAGCGCGACGCCCGCGCCGACGAGCGCGATGCAGATCGCCTCCACCGCGACGAGCGCGAGCCACGGGCCTGAGCCGACCTCGACGCCGGTCCACACGAGCAGCGGCAGCAGGAAACCGAGGCCGAACAGATAGCCGAGGCCGAGGCCCGCCTTCCAGGTGCGGCCGCGCAGGGTCCAGGCGAAGACTGCGAAGGCGGGGAGGGCCAGCCACCACAGGATCCGGGGCGGAAAACTGACGTAGAGCAGCACTCCGGAGAGCGATGCGGCGGCGGCCGGAACGAGGCGCCGTACCCGGCCGGTACCACCGGGTGCGGGTGCGGCCTGGGGTTCGAGCTGGTCCGGCTCGCCCACGGAAGTTGCGGTGACGGTCACCCGGGGAGTGTACGGCGCGTGACCAGGGCACCGACAGCGCGGCCTGTACCGCACGTCGGGCACTATGTTCGCTTTTCCGCCACATTGTTCAGCCGTTCTGCCGCAACGTTCCTGCGCAACTCGTCCACAAACCGGCGCATCACCCGTTACCGTGTGCCCGAGCCTCTGACGTGCGGCCGGATGCGGCCGGGACGGTCGGGGCCCGTCACAGGGGGGCGACGGTGTGGGATCCACGGGGACGGAGTCCGCGGCGGGGGCCGCGGACGCGGAAGACGAGAGACGAAACGTTTCGGATGCGACGGGCGTCCTGCTGCTCGGCGCCTGCGCGGCCTGGTCACTGATCACGGCCGCCGCGCACGGAGGCCGTCCCGAGGGCGTGCTGCTCGCGGTGCTCGCGGTCGCCGCCGGTTACGCGGCGGGGCGAATCTTCGGGGCGCTCCTGCCGGTGGCCGCACCCGCCGCGGGAGCATGTGTCGGCCTCGCACTGGTGGTCGCCGCGCCGCAGGCCCCGGCCGGTCCGCAGTTCGTCGCACCGCTCGGGCACACCGGCGCGCTCGCCGCCGTGCTGACGCTGTCCACCGGCGCGGCGTGCTGCGCCTCCTGGGCGGCCCGCTCCCCGGCTGCGCGACTCGCACTGCGCCTGTCGGCCGCTGCCGTCACTGTGGTCGCGGCGGCGCTCGGCTCGACGACGGGCCTCGTCGCGTCCACCGGGGTGCTGCTGTGCTCGCTCGCCGCCGCCCGCATGCGGTACCGCGCCCTCGGGCTCGCGGGGCTCGCGCTGTTCGTGGCCGTGGTGACCGGGGCGGCCGGGGCGGTCGCCGAGGGCCTCCTGCCGGACAGCCCGATGTCCTTCCTGGAGGACCAGCTCGGCCTGCACCGCGTCCTGCTCTGGCACGACGCGCTCGCCCTGGTCCAGCGCGATCCGGCACTCGGCGCGGGTCCCGGACGCTTCGGCGAACTGAGCCCCACGGCCGCGCAGTCGCTTCTGCCCGACGGGAAACCCCACTCCGCGCCGCTGCAGCTGGCCGCCGAACAAGGGCTCGTCGGCGTGGCACTGCTCGCGGCGGTCTTCTGCTGGGTCCTGTACGCACTGTGGCGCACGCCCCGGCCCACACCGATCGCGCTCACAGCGGGAGCCGCGCTGACGACACTGGCGGTGATCGCGTCGGTCGGCAACGCACTGAGCTTCGCGACGGTGACGGCCGGGGCGGGGCTCCTGGCCGGGATCGCGACGGCGCGTCCGCTGACGGACACGGAGGAGGCCGGGAGAAGGTCCGAGTGGGGCACGCCACCGGAGTGACCAGCCGGCCCGAACGGGCACGCCACCTGAGCGACCAGCCAGCCCGAACGGGGCACGCCACCTGAGTAACGGAGTAATAAGGAGCGCGGGGGGGTGCCGTCCCGAGGGTGTCAGTGCGTGGCGCCGGGCAGGCTCGGGTGCAGCCGGGAGCGAATAACCCGTACCGCCGTCTCGGCGTTGTCCACGGTGATCGTGAAGGTGTGACCGTCCCAGAGGCGCAGAACGACACCCTCACCACGCCGTACGACGACTGCGGTGCCCTTCTCGGGGCGCCAGCGGTAGCCCCAGCCGCCCCACTGCCGTGGGGTGACCCGGGGGACGAATTCGGCAGCGGCGACGAGCGCGAGCGGGATGCGGCGGCGCGGCAGGCCGATGTGGCCGCAGCGCACCTCCAGGCAGTCCTCGTCGACCTTCACGGCGACGTGCACGAACGCGAGCGTGCCGAAGAGGACCAGCAGCCCGGCCGCGATGCAGCCCACCACGGACATGACGAGCGGGACGATGCCGGACGTCCAAGCGGAGTCGACGGCCAGTTCGATGCCGAGCGCCATGAAGGCCGCGCCGCCGAGTGCCAGCAGCCACTGGGCACGGTTGGTCGCGCGCCCCGTCCAGACCTCGGGGTGCTGGGCTGAGTCACCGTGGGGGTGGTCCCTCATGCCTTGAGAGTACCCAGCTTCCGGAGCGCGGGCACGGAGTCGCGGAGTGTGACCGGGACCGCTGCACACTACATCCAGTGGGCGAACTCGCGCGGGGGCCAACCGCGACGGACCGCCCCTGCCGTCACCGCGCCGGAGTGACCGCCTGCAAAAACCTGCCCTCGGCGTACGCCAGTGCCTCGGGCGGCAGCACCCCCTCGCGACCGCTCAGCAGCACCGCCAATCCACCCTCGGCGGAAGCCTCCGGCGCCGGGTCCTCCCCGATGCGCCGCAGCGCCTGCGCGACCACCGCACCGGCGGTTCCGTGGAGGATGAGCGGCGCGTGGCCGGGCTTCTGCACGGCCGCGCGGATACGGTCGGCCACCAGTTCGTAGTTGGTGCAGCCGAGAACGACAGTCGTGACATCGTCAGGGGTGAGCGCGGCAGCGGCGGCGATCGCGGCGTCGATCGCCGCGTCGTCCGCGTGGTGCACGGCATCCGCGAGCCCGGGGCACGGCACCTCGGTGACGGTCACACCGTCTGCGAACTCCCGGATGAGACCGCGCTGATAGGGGCTCCCGGTGGTGGCAGGCGTGGCCCAGATCGCGACGGGTCCGCCGCCCGCCGCGGCCGGCTTGATCGCGGGAACCGTGCCGATGATCGGCAGGTCCGGTTCGAAGCGCGCCCGCATCGCCGGCAGGGAATGCACGGATGCGGTGTTGCAGGCCACGATCAGGACATCCGGACGGTACGCTGCGGCGGCCTCGGCGACGGCCAGGGCCCGCTCGGTGATGTCCTCCGGAGTGCGCGGTCCCCAGGGCATCCCATCGGGGTCCCAGGAGAGTACGAGATCCGCGTCGGGCCGCAGACGGCGTACCGCGGCAGCGGCGGGAAGCAGGCCGATTCCGGAGTCCATGAGCGCGATCTTCACCCGGGCAACGATAGACGATGGGTCCCGATCGACCGGCCCGTGGGGCAGACTGCGCGCGTGAGCGCCATCACGTGGACTGCCGCCGGATCACTCGCCGCCTGGTTGTGGCTGCTGCTGTGCCAGGGCTTCTTCTGGCGCACCGACGTCAGGCTGCCGCCCCGCGGGGACCCTGACGAGTGGCCGTCCGTGTGCATCGTGGTACCGGCGCGGGACGAGGCCGCCGTACTTCCCGACAGTCTTCCGTCATTGCTCGCACAGGACTACCCCGGACGCGCCGAGGTCTTCCTGATCGATGACGGCAGTTCCGACGGCACTGGCGAGCTGGCCCGCGAGTTGGCGAAGCGCCACGGTGGACTGCCGCTCACCGTCGGCTCCCCGGGCGCACCTCCCACGGGCTGGACCGGCAAGCTGTGGGCCGTGCGGCACGGAATCGGTCTCGCACGCGCGCGTGCACCCGAGTATCTGCTCCTTACGGACGCCGACATCGCCCACGCACCGGACAGTCTGCGCGAGCTGGTGGCGGCGGCGCGCACCGACGGCTTCGATCTCGTCTCGCAAATGGCCCGGTTGCGGGTGGAGAGCCTGTGGGAACGGCTCATCGTGCCGGCCTTCGTGTACTTCTTCGCCCAGTTGTATCCGTTCCGCCGGATCGCAATGAGGGGATCAAGGACGGCGGCCGCGGCGGGCGGCTGTGTGCTGCTGCGCGCCGACGCCGCCGAACGCGCAGGGATTCCCGACACCATCCGCCAGGCGGTCATCGACGACGTGGCGCTCGCACGGGCGGTCAAGGACAGCGGCGGCCACATCTGGCTGGGGCTGGCCGACCGGGTCGACAGCGTGCGTCCGTACCCACGGCTGCACGACCTGTGGCGGATGGTCTCTCGCAGCGCGTACGCCCAGCTCCGGCACAGTCCGCTGCTGCTCGTCGGTACGGTGCTCGGACTCGCCCTCGTCTATCTGGCACCGACCGCGGCGTTCGTCGCGGGGCTCGTCACCGGCAGCGTGGCGGCAACGGTGCTCGGCGGGCTCGCGAACCTGGTGATGACGGCAACGTACGTGCCGATGCTGCGCTACTACCGCCAGCCGCTGTGGCTCGCGCCGCTGCTGCCGGTCACCGCGCTCCTGTACCTCCTCATGACGGTCGATTCGGCGGTGCAGCACTACAGGGGGCGCGGTGCGGCCTGGAAGGGCCGCACCTACGCACGTCCCGATGCCGCGCTCGACGAGCGGTGAGCGGGTCACCCAGGCGAGCGCGGCGCGCGGTCATTTCCTGCCGGGGGTCCAGTTCATGCCCCACCCGTAGGCCTGGTCGACGGTGCGCTGTGGGCTGACGCCGCGCTCCGGGACCAGGTAGCGCGCCTCGCGCTGGACGACCAGGTCACCGTCGGTGTTCGTGATGAGAGCGAGGGCGCACACGGTCGAGGGCACCGTGCACTCGTCGAGGAAGAACTCGACGGCCGCGCCGTACTGCGGCTGGAGCGTGACCGTGGCGTGCAGGTCGGCGAAGGAACGGGCACCTTCGTAGATGGTCACGAAGATGAGGATGCGCCGGAACCTCTGCTTGTGGTCGAGGTTGACGGTGAGGTTCTCGCCGGTTGCCACGGCGCCGGTGCGGTCGTCGCCGTCGAGGTGGATGTAGGGCGGCTGGTGCAGCGCGCCGAAGGCGTTGCCGAGTGCCTGGACGACACCCTTGCTGCCGTCGGACAGCTCGTACAGGGCGCACAGGTCCAGGTCGAGGTCCGCGTGCAGGGCCACGGCCCGGCCGTGTTTGCTGCCCCAGCCCGAGAACTGCTTGCGCGTCTGCCAGTTGAGGTTCACGCGGAGGGCGCCGGACGTGCCGCCCTGCTTGGCCAGCGAGACCGAGGGAGCCTGCTTGGTCAGCGTGACCTTGGTGAGACGGACGGGGGTCGGGGGTGCCGCCGGCGGACCGGGGGGCGGTGGCGGTGGCGCCGCGTGCTGCGGTTCGTCCACCGTGATCCCGTAGTCCGTGGCCAGTCCCTCGAGTCCACTGTCGTAGCCCTGCCCGACGGCGCGGAACTTCCAGGCCCCCTGGCGGCGGTAGAACTCCCCGAGGACGAAGGCGGTTTCCACGGTCGCCGTGGGGTCGTAGCGCGCGACTTCCCTTCCCCCCTGGGCGTCCAGCACGCGGATGTACAGGCCGGGAACCTGCCCGAACGTCCCGCCGTCGGCGGAGGCGGCGAGCACCACGGTCTCGATCGCGGACTCCATGTGCGCGAGGTCGACAAGAAGCGTGTCCGTCACCTGGCCGCCCACGTCCCGCTTTCCCTCGTGGCGCACCGCGCCGGAGGAGTGCGCGGGCTGGTTGTAGAAGACGAAGTCGCCGTCGGTGCGGACCTTCCCGGAGACCAGCAGCAGCGCCGAGGCGTCCACGTCGGGAACGCCCGTTCCGGAGCGCCAGCCCAGTTCGACACGCAGAGCCGTCGTCGGCACCTGAAGATTCGATCCCTTCAACATTGACATGTCCGCCCCCATCACGTGTCGCCCCGCCAGGACCGAGTCCCGGGCGTCCGTCGTATTCGTTCCGGCCAACCTATTCCCCCGGGCCCCGAACTCCCATGACCCGCGCTCGGAGGAGAGGGCTCCCGACCCGCGGTAACCCGCCCGGAACTCGGGCTTTACACGATCCGAACCCTGTTCGCTGCCCCTTTTTGGCAAGTTCGCTCGCATTGGGGATCCCGCGTCACCCAGGACACGGAAAACAACCCTCTTATCGGTCTCCCCAACCAGCACATCGTGGGCTTAACTTATGTGCCATGACCTCCCCCCGCTCCACCTATGGCGGCGGTTACTACTCCGCGTCGCCCTTCCCGGACACTCCGATCTACGACTCGCTCGTCGCCGAGCGGGGCACCCCGCAGATCGCTCCGATCCGGGTCCCCTCCGCGTACGACACGCCGGGCAGCAATCTGCCCGCACTGCCGTCGGCGCTTCCCGCGCTGCCGGCCGCACCGTCCCAGCAGGCCCCCGCCTACGGCTATCCGCAGACTCCACAGCCCGCACCGCTGCAGCAGGCCCCGACGGCGTACATCCCGCAGCAGGCGGCGGGGCCGCGCGGCTACCCGGGTCCGCAGCAGATGCAGCAGCCGCGCCCGATGGCCGCGGGTCCGGGCACGGGCTACGAGGCGATGCGCCCCGCGGCGCCGCGCCCCGCCCCGGCGCCGTACCAGGACCCGTACAACAACGGGCAGCAGTACCGCGGATACTGATCCGTCTTGCGGTGTGAGGCCGTTGGTGTCCGATGGCACGATGGCCTCATGCCGAAACCAGCGCTGCACTCGATTCATGTCCACCCGGTCAAGGCGCTGCGGGGCCAGGCGCCCCGCGAAGCCGTTGTGGAGCCATGGGGGCTGGCCGGGGACCGTCGCTGGGCGATCATCGACGAGGCGGGCAAAGTCGTCACCCAACGCGAACACCCGCGCCTCGCATTGGCCGCCGCCGAGCTCCTGCCCGGCGGCGGTATCCGCGTGTCCGCGCCAGGTCTGGCCGCGCTGACCGTCACCGTGCCCGACCCGGTCGCCACGACGACCGCCAGGTGGGCGGGTGAGAAGATCGAGACGGTACCCGCCGGGCCACCGGCAAGCGAGTGGTTCAGTACGTACCTCGGCGAGGCCGTGCGCCTCGTCCACCTCGACGATCCCGCCGTTCGCCGCCCTATCGACGACCCGCCGTACGGGCGCCCGGGCGAGACCGTCAGCCTCGCCGACGGCTATCCGCTGCTGCTCACCGCACTCGCCTCCCTCGACGCCCTCAACTCCCTGATCGCGCAGGGCGATCGCCCCGACGAGGGCCCGCTGCCCATGAACCGCTTCCGGCCGAACGTCGTGGTGGCCGGCACCGCCCCCTGGGCCGAGGACGACTGGCGGCGCATCGCCATCGGCGAGGTCACCTTCCGGGTCGCCAAGATGTGCGGACGCTGCGTCGTGACCACCACCGACCAGACCACCGCCCAGCGCGGCAAGGAGCCGCTGCGCACCCTCGGCCGCCACCGCCGCTTCGGCGACAAGCTGGCCTTCGGCCAGAACCTGGTGCCGGAGACCGTCGGGACGGTACGGATCGGCGATCCGGTCACGGTCCTCGAATAGCGCGCCGACGGTGGGAGCCGGGCCGATCCCCGCCCGTGTCCCGCTGGGATTCCCCCTCCGCCGGACTTTCAGGACTGGGCTCCTCCGGTTCGGATCCACCGAGAAAGATCCTCGATTCGCATGCCGGCGGGGAACCCGGGCCGCGGGCACGATCGTTGAGTCTGCGTGAGAACTTCATGAGAGGCCGGCGGGGCAGGAGAGGGGTGATTTCGCTCTCTCTTCCCCGGCCTCGCTCGTGAACGGCGGTCCATGGGGGTTATCACGGACGGGGAAGGGGGTGCGGGACGATGCGAGCTATCGGCGGTCTTTGGCGCTGGCGGCGCAATCCGCTGCGCCGCACGACCGATCTGGTCGAGTCCTGGGTGGCGCTCGTCGCCCTGCTGCTCATCCTCGCCGCCGCGCCCGTCGCCGGTGCCCTGACGGGTTCGGTGGCCCAGGACTCGCTACAGCGGTCCGTGCGGGACCAGCGGCAGACGCACCACCGGGTTTCGGCCACCGTCGTCAAGCAGCTCAACCACGGCCCGCTGGACCCGGATCCGGACAGCGCGTCGACGCGGGAGGCGCAAAGCCGCGTGCTCGCCGACTGGACAGCGCCGGACGGCACCGCGCAGCACGGCGAGATACTGTCCGACCTCAAGTCCCCGCACCAGGGGGACCACTTCGGCGTCTGGACCGACGGCCACGGCCGAATAACTGGCCGCCCGTTGGACAGCACCACCGCGACGACGCACGCCGTGCTGGCCGGTTTCGGTACGGCCATGCTGACCGTGGGACTCATAGAGGGCATCAGACGGCTGATCGTCTGGCGCATGGTCCGTCGCCGGTACGCGCGCTGGGACCAGGCCTGGGACAAGGCGGGCCCCGACTGGGGCCGGACCGGCACGGGCAGTTGACGGCCTTCCGGCTCCGGTCAGCCACCCACGTCCGCGCACGCTACGGTGGACCGGCCGGACTGTTCGGCTGTTCGGCATCTTCGCGAGAACCCGCGTGAGTACGAGGTGGGGGCACAGCAGCGCCATGGCACAGGGCACGGTCCAGGTGACGCACACCGGCACATCGCGGTGGCGGCGCCGCACGGGTGAGTACGCGTCGCTTGCCGCCGCCCTGGAGGCCGCGGGCGACGGAGACGTACTCACCGTCGCTCCCGGCACCTACCGGGAGAACCTCGTCGTCCAGCGGGCGGTGACGCTGCGCGGACCCGAGGGCTCCGCCGGCTCCGTGCGCATCGCGCCGGTGGACGGCGTACCGCTGACCGTGCGGGCCTCCGCCGTGGTCCAGGACCTGCACGTCGAGGGCCAGGACGCGGCCGCGCCGGCCCTGCTCGTCGAGGAGGGCACACCGGAGCTGGTGAACGTGCGGATCACGACCCGGTCCGCGGCCGGTATCGAGGTCCGCGGCAGCGCGCGCCCCACGGTGCGGCGGTGCACGGTCGACAACCCGGCCGGTATCGGCATCGCCGTCGTCGACGGCGGCGGCGGGGTGTTCGAGGAGTGCGAGGTCGTGGCGGCGTCCCAGTCCGGCGTCGCGGTCCGCGGCGGGGGGCAACCGCGGCTGGAGCGCTGCCGGGTGCACCACACCTCGGGCGCGGGCCTGTCCGTGACCGGTGAGAACTCCTCGCTGGAGGCCGTCGGTTGCGAGGTGTACGAGGTTCGCGGCTCCGGTGTGCAGGTCACCGCCCGCGCCACGGCGCACCTGACGGACTGCGATGTCCACCGCACCACCGCGGACGGCGTCACGCTCGACATGGACGCGGTGCTCACGCTCGCCGACTGCCGCATCCACGACATCCCGGAGAACGCGGTCGACCTGCGTTCCCGCTCGGTGCTCACGCTGACCCGCACGACGGTGCGGCAGTTCGGGCGCAACGGCCTGTCGGTATGGGACCCGGGCACCCGCGTGGACGCCAACCAGTGCGAGATCTTCGACAGCACCGGCGACTACCCGGCGGTGTGGGTCAGCGACGGCGCCACCGCCGTACTCGACTCGTGCCGGGTGCACGACGTACCGGACGCCCTGTTCGTCCTCGACCGCGGCTCGCGCGCCGACGTCGTGGACAGCGACCTCACGCAGGTGCGCAACACGGCGGTGTCGGTGAGCGACGGCGCCACCGCGCAACTGGACGACTGCCGAATCCGTGACGCGGCGACGGGCGCCTGGTTCCGGGACCACGGCAGCGGCGGCACGCTGTCCGGATGCACCATCGACGGCACCCAGACGGGTGTCATCGTCACCAAGGGCGCCGATCCCACCATCGAGCGCTGCACGGTGACTTCACCGGCGGAGGCGGGCTTCTACGTCTCCGCGGGCGGTCGGGGCAGCTTTCTGAACTGCCGGGTCACGGGCAGCGGCGGCTACGGCTTCCATGTGATCGACGGCTGCCGTTCCACCCTGAGGAAATGCCGCACGGAGCGGTGTGCGCGCGGGGGCTACGAGTTCGCGGACGGCGGCCCGAGCGCGCCCGGTGGCGGCGGTGCCGTCGTGGAGGACTGCACCAGCGACGAGAGCGCCGGGCTGCGGCCCGCGGTGGCCCAGGAGACCGCCATACAGACGGCGAGCCAGTCCCCCGGCCTGCTCGGCGCCATCCCCGGTCAGCGCAGCACCGAGCAGGAACCCGTCATCATGGCCGCGCCGGAGCCCGAGAAGGCCGCGCGCACGTCGAAGGCAGTGCTCGGGGAACTCGACGCGCTGGTGGGCCTGGAGAGCGTCAAGCGTGAGGTACGGGCACTCACGGACATGATCGAGGTGGGGCGCCGTCGGCAGCAGGCCGGCCTGAAGGCGGCGTCCGTGCGGCGGCATCTGGTGTTCACGGGCTCCCCCGGCACCGGCAAGACCACGGTCGCCCGGCTGTACGGCGAGATCCTGGCCTCGCTCGGTGTGCTGGAGAAGGGTCATCTCGTGGAGGTGTCCCGGGTCGACCTGGTCGGCGAGCACATCGGATCCACCGCCATCCGCACCCAGGAGGCCTTCGACCGCGCGCGCGGCGGAGTGCTGTTCATCGACGAGGCGTACGCGCTGTCGCCGGAGGACTCCGGGCGCGACTTCGGGCGTGAGGCGATCGACACGCTGGTGAAGCTGATGGAGGATCACCGGGACGCGGTCGTGGTGATCGTCGCGGGCTACACGGCCGAGATGGAGCGGTTCCTGTCGGTCAATCCCGGTGTGGCGTCCCGCTTCTCACGGACCATCACCTTCGGCGACTATGGTCCCGAGGAGCTGCTGCGGATCGTCGAACAGCAGGCCGAGGAGCATGAGTACCGGTTGGGTTCGGGGACCGCCGAGGCGCTCCTGAAGTACTTCACGGCGATCCCGAAGGGGCCGACGTTCGGCAACGGCCGCACCGCGCGCCAGACCTTCGAGGCGATGGTGGAACGGCACGCGAGCCGGGTCGCCCAGCTGGAGGAGCCGAGCACGGACGAGCTGACCCTCCTCTACTCGGAGGACCTGCCGGAGCTGCCCTGATCGGCACCCCCGGGATCCGCGCCCCCGGCCGGCGGCGGGCTTCCGTCACCGCACCCGTCGAGCGACCCTGAAGTCCTGCCGCCGAGCCCGTCGACCGACCCGGAAAGCCCGCCACCGAGCCCGTCGACCATCCCGGAAAGCCCGCCACCGAGCCCGTCGACCGCTGAAGTACTGCCACCGCGCCCGTCGCCTACCACAGAAGGCCCGCTATCCGGCCTCGTCGCCCGACCGGGAGGGCCCGTCCCCGGGTCGCGGTCCCGGCAGCGTCGGCCGCAGTCGCACCAGCAGGCGCTCGCGTTCCTCGGCGAAGGCCGGGTCGGCCTGGTAGTCGCCGTGTCCGAGGATCGGCGCGGGCAGCGGGTGCTCCTTGGTGCGGCCGTACGCGAGCGGGTCCTTGAGCGGTGCGCGGTCCACCTGCGGACCGTACTCGCCGGGCAGCCGTATCGGGCCGCCGATCGGGTCGGTGAGGCGGTAGAGATTGCGCCAGCAGGCGACCTCACGGTGCAGGGAGCTGAGCGCGGCGGGGCCGAAGTACGCCGGGAACCAACGCCCGTACAGCCGCTCCAGCGGTGAGCCGTACGTCAGGAGGCCCACCCGCCTGCGGACGGAGGGCTTGAGCTGCCAGGCCGCGGCCGCCGCCAGCACGCTGCCCTGGGAGTGGCCGGACAGGATGAGCCGTCCGCCCGTGGAACGCGTCCAGGTGGCCATGCGCCAGGTGAGGTCGGGCACGGCCCGCTCCGCATAGCAGGGCGGTGCGAAGGGATGGGCGGCGCGTGGCCAGAAAGTGCCGACGTCCCACAGGATGCCGATGGTGCGCCGCGCGGCGGCGTCCTTGTAGGCACGGCGCCCCCAGGTGACGAAGAGGAGGAAGCCGACGCCGATCAGCCAGGAGCCGAGCGCCTGCGCGGTGTCGGCAGCGCCCCGGAGCAAGGGCTCCGTGCCCCGCGCGGCCCGGGCAGGTGTGTCGTCGGTCGTGAAGGCCCCCACCAGGGCCGCCGCGCCCAGCAACAAGGTCACGGCGGACGTGATGCCGACGACGAGCGGAGCCCGGTCAGTGAGGGCGGCCATCGCACGGGTCCTCGCGATGCGCAGCGTGCGGGCGGTGTCCTTGGGCTCGCCCGGATAGTCGCGTTCGACCGTGGGTGTCTCGGCGCGGCGCAGCAGCCAGGTGCGCCGGGCCAGCCGGCCGACGAGGACGAACAGGACGAGCAACAGCGGAGGGATCACGGATGCCTGCCAGGTGAGCAGGACGGGCGGGCCGGCCATCGGGTGCCCGGGGCCGTCCAGCCAGTCGGCGACGCGCTGGGCCACGCCGCCGGACATCACACCGCCGAGCGCACAGGCCAGCATGGCGACGGCGGGTCCGGCCAGTCCGCGCATCGCGGTGCGGGTATCGGGGTGGGCACGGTAGAGAACATGGGCCACGACGCCGAGCGCGATGACGAGAAGGCCCTGTGCCAGGGCGAGCGCGCCGAACATCGCGTCGCCCGGCAGCCGGCCGGCCGACCGCCAGCCCGGGCGCGACCAGCAGGCGTACACCATGGTCAGGACGAGCAGGGCGAGCGCGCCCGCGGGCAGCCACCGCACCAGCGTGCGGTCGAGCTCCTGGTCGAGCCGGTCCTCGGTGCGGCCCCGCCGGCACACCACCGCGACCACAACGACCGCCCCCACGAGGATAGTTGCCTCCAGCAGCCGGCTCGCCATCACGAGTGCGAGGGTGTCGTGGCGGCGGTCGTAGCGCAGGGCGGAGCCGCCGAGCGCGGCCGCGACGGTCAGGAAGCCCGCGGCGGTGTGCGCGGCGCGCAGCCGGGCCACCAGTCGGCGCCCGTACCAGAAGCCGGGACGGCCGAGCGCGGTGCGGTGGGACTCCTCGTCGGGTTCGGCGCGGTGCGAGATCGGCTGCTGTGACTCATACGCGCTCCAGGTGCGGTGCGACAGGTACCAGAGCAGGCCGGTGAGCGCGGCGGGCACCAGCGACGCGAGGGCCAGGCGCCGTCCCGGCCGGCTCCACCATCCGCCGTCGGAGGCTACGGGCGAGAGGAAGCCGAGCCACGAGTGGCGTCCGGCGCACGCGCGCGTGCCCGCGCACTGCCAGGCGGCCAGGTCCAGGGCGACCTCGCAGGCGGCGGCGACCAGCAGCACGGTCAGGGTGAGCCCGACCAGGCGGACGATCAGTCCGTACAGGCGGACGGTCCGCTGTCGGTGGATCGTCGTGGGGCGCATCCAGTGCGCGAGGTTGGCCACCATGAACGGCAGCAGCAACAGCCACAGGGCGCGGGCGGCGTTCCCGGAGGTGAGGTTGCACCAGACGTAGGCCTCGGGCACCGGTCGGCCGCGCTCGTCGCGGTGGTCGCGGTCGACGTCGGGACGCCTTTCCGCGTCGGCGTCGTCGGCGCGCCGGTAGACGGCGGCCGTCTCGTCACCGGTGACGCGGACCGTCCGGGGATCGCCCAGCATCTCCTCGGGAGTGGTGCCGCCGACTCCGTGGACCAGGAGCTCCAGGGCCGTCCCGACCGCGGCGGGCCCCCGCCCGGCATCGCCGCGCTCCCCCTCGTGTTCCCGTGCACGCTCCACTGTTCTGCACTTCCCCCGGCGTTGCGTACGGTGTGTCATGCGCAGGCAGATGATCTCCGCTGTCGCCGCTGCGCACACCTGTTGTCACGGAATCTCCCCGATACGGGTGACGGTGACGGACAGCGGATGGTGTTTTCTGAGGTACGGGGGGTGGCATTACTGGCGGCGACCCATGCAAGGATGGGACGTCCTCGGCACCGGTGGCGGGAGAATGGCCTTGTCGGAGCCGGTACGGACATCATTTCGGTAGAGATCGGACGAAAGGGAGCGGAGCGGACGTGAGCGAGAATCAGAACCTCCTCGCGGAGCAGCGCCGTGCCCTGATCCTGGACGAGGTGCGACGGCGCGGCGGCGTCCGCGTCAACGAGCTGACGCGCAAATTGGGCGTTTCCGACATGACGGTCCGCCGCGACCTGGATGCGCTGGCCCGCCAGGGCGTGTTGGAGAAGGTGCACGGCGGTGCGGTGCCGGTGGTGGAGGCGAGCACGCACGAGCCGGGGTTCGAGGCCAAGTCGGGTCTGGAACTGACGGCCAAGGAGGACATCGCGCAGGCGGCGGCCGAGTTGGTCGCGCCGGGCGCGGCGATCGCGCTGTCCGGGGGCACGACGACGTACGCCCTGGCCCACCACCTCCTCGACGTGCCGGATCTGACCGTCGTCACCAACTCGGTGCGCGTGGCCGACGTCTTCCACTCGGCGCAGCGCACCTCGGGCCAGCGGCAGGGTGCGGCCACGGTCGTGCTGACCGGCGGGGTGCGTACGCCGTCCGACTCGCTCGTGGGACCTGTGGCCGACCAGGCGATCGCCTCCCTCCACTTCGATGTGCTGTTCCTCGGTGTGCACGGGATATCGGTGGAGGCGGGCCTGTCGACGCCGAACCTGGCGGAGGCCGAGACCAACCGGCGGCTCGTGCAGTCCGCGCGGCGGGTCGTGGTGGTCGCCGACCACACCAAGTGGGGCACGGTGGGCCTGAGTTCGTTCGCCGCGCTGGAGCAGGTGGACACGCTGGTGACCGACTCGGGTCTGCCGGCCGAGGCCCGGGCGGAGATCTCGGAGCACCTCAGGCGCCTGGTGGTGGCCGGGGAGCCCGAGGGCGGTACAGACATCTGACGGCCCGCCAGCTATGGTGGCGCCGCCGGTGGTTGGGTGACACAGCCGGTCCGTCTGCTCGCGCTCGGGGCTCCATTTCCCGCAAGGGGGTTTGTCCATGGCACGCCGTCTGCGCCCGGTGGGACTCGACTTCACGCAGACCGCTCCCCTGCGGCTGGTGTTCGCGCGGGAGATCACCGCACCCCCGGACGCGGTCTTCCGGGCCCTCTCCGAGGACGTCCCCGGCTGGAGCGAGTGGTTCTCCGCTGTGACCTCCGCCCGGCCCGTCGACGAGGGCGCCGGGCGCGAGGTGCGTCTCACGGGCGGCACCCGCTTCCGGGAGACGGTCGTCGCGGCCAAGCCGGGCGAGGTGTACGCATACCGCGTCGACGAGACGAACGCACCCGGGATGCACGCCCTCCTGGAGGAGTGGCGGCTGACGCCGGCCGGTACGGGCACGCGGGTGCAGTGGACCTTCGCCGCCGACGGGACCGCGGTCTTCCGCCTCGCGCTGAAACTGGCCCGGACGGGCCTGGGGCGCGCGTTCCGCGGCGCGGTGACGGCGCTGGACCGGAGGCTGGCATCCCCGGGCGCGTGACGCCTCGTGCGCCTACTCCGGCCACACCCCGGTCGCCAGCAGTGACTCGATCGCCGCCGTGTACGGCGCGATGTCCAGCCCCTGGCCGGCAAGCCACGCGTCCGAGTAGTACTTGTCCAGGTAGCGGTCGCCCGGGTCGCACAGCAGGGTCACCACGCTGCCGGTACGCCCGTCGGCCACCATCTCGGCGACGATCTTCAGCGCGCTCCACAGGCCCGTGCCGGTCGAACCGCCCGCCTTGCGGCCGATGGCCCCCTCCAGCGCGCGTACGGCGGCGATGCTGGCCGCGTCCGGGACCTTCATCATCCGGTCGATGGCGCCGGGCACGAAGCTGGGCTCCATGCGGGGCCGGCCGATGCCCTCGATGCGCGAGCCGCAGTCACAGGTGACGTCCTCATCACCGGTCGTCCACCCCTCGAAGAAGCACGAGTTCTCCGGATCGGCGACGCAGACGCGGGTGTCGTACCCCATGTAGTGCACATACCGGGCGATGGTCGCCGACGTGCCGCCGGTGCCCGCCGTGGCGACGATCCAAGCGGGCTCCGGGAACCGCTCCAGCTCCAGTTGGCGGAAGACGGATTCGGCGATGTTGTTGTTGCCGCGCCAGTCCGTGGCCCGTTCCGCGTAGGTGAACTGGTCCATGTAATGGCCGCCGGTCTCCGTCGCGAGGGCGGCCGAGGCCTCGTACATCTTGCGCGAGTCGTCCACGAAGTGGCACCGCCCGCCGTGGAATTCGATGAGCCGGCACTTCTCGGCGCTCGTCGTGCGCGGCATGACCGCGATGAAGGGCACGCCGATGAGCTTGGCGAAATACGCCTCGGAGACGGCCGTCGAACCGCTGGACGCCTCGATCACCGGACGGCCCGGCCGGATCCAGCCGTTGCACAGGCCGTAGAGGAACAGGGAGCGGGCCAGGCGGTGCTTGAGGCTGCCGGTGGGGTGGGTCGACTCGTCCTTGAGGTAGAGGTCGATGCCCCAGTGCTCGGGCAGCGGGAAACGCAGCAGGTGGGTGTCGGCCGAGCGGTTGGCGTCGGCCTGGACCTTGCGGACGGCTTCTTTGAGCCAGGTCCGGTACTCGGCGTCGCTACGGTCGACGTCGAGGGTCTCGCCGGGGCTGATCATCTGGGGGGTGCTCACGGCGGGGCTCCTTACGGGGTGTACCGACGCAGGGTTCACGCGGTCGGACGCCTCGATGATAGGCATCTTTCGCACGCTTCTCACCTGCATAAACGCATCTTTGAGCAGCTCAAAGGCGCCCCTGGGGCAGGCGGCGGAAAACGGTGGGGGCGCATCCACGCGAGTGCGCCGGATACCCCGCGCGACCTCGCCATGCGCACTGGTGCAAGCCGCCGGGTGCGGGCAGACTGCACGGCAGGGGACGCCGATCGGTGCCGCCGGGCACCGCCGGGACACCGCCCCGTGCGGGGATGCACACTGGATCACGACCGAACCGGATCAACACCACGCCGGATCGCGACCCACGCCGGATCCGGGCCGGGCACAGCGGAACGCACAAGGGGGCGGGGCATCATGGCGGAGCCGGAGTTCACGGCCACAGGTGTGCGGATCGGGAAGGGGTTGCGGTCGCTCACCCGAGCCGGGCAGGTCCGGATCAGCGACGGCAGGCTGCGGTTGCTCACCAGTTACGGCAGCGAGATAGACAGCGCGCCGGTGCAGGCGGTACGCGCGTCGAAACCCTGGTTCGCCGCGGAGGACCGGGCGTTGGCCGACATCAACGGCACCCGCTACTCGCTGACCCTCGGCGAGCACGACCCCGCGCCCGGGCAGCCGGGGCCGCCGTCGGCTCGGCGGTTCATCGAGGCGGTCCGCAGGGCGGCCGGTCCCGGCCACTGAGCGTGACGCGAGTTGCAGGACGTCACCCGGTGCGTCACGCTGGTTTCACATCACTCTGGGTTTACCGGCGATAACGCTGAAGAACCAGCCCGCCGGTCACGACAGCGGGCGGCCCCCGTACGAAGCCGTTCCGCACCAGGCGGCCGGAGTACTCAGCCGCACAGCAGGCGGCATGTACGACCGGCCCTCCTGCTGGATCCGATCTCTGTCTTCTTCTTCCGGACCTCAATTCGGGGAGTCGCAGCCGTGATCAGCCAGCCAAGCAGGCACTGCACGGTGGAGCTCCAAGCCCTGCCGTCGCGGATCGGCCAGGTCCGCAGAATCGTATCGGCGCAGCTGCGCTACTGGCACCTGGATCCCTTGATAGAACGGGCCGCACTCGGTGTGACGGAGTTGTTGACGAACGTCCACCGGCATGCCCGGCCGGACAAGACGTGCACCGTGGAAATAGAGCTGTTGCTCGACCGGCTCACCGTCTCGGTGCACGACCACGACCCGCGTCTGCCGGAGCTGCGCGAGGCGGGCCCCTCCGCCACCAGCGGCCGCGGTCTCGCGATGGTCGCGGCGGTGGCCGACAGCTGGGGGGCGCGCCCGGACGGCGACTCGGGCAAGGTCGTCTGGTTCACGCTCCCGGCGCCGTCGTCAACCCTGACCCGCCCCGTACCGAGCCGCTCCCTCTACGACACCGCTCTTGAGGCGCCGGCCCGCACGCTCGCGGTCAACGACCGCAGGACGGAACACGCTCCCGCCCGGTCCGCCGTTGTCGGCTGACCGGGCGGTGACCCTCCCACCCGTACGTCCCTGAGGCGGGCCCAGCGCGGGTCGTTCCGCGGCGATGGCGCGCAGCACACCGAGGCGGGCCGCCCGCCGGGCCGGCCGCAGCACGGCGAGGGCTCCTGCCGCGAGCCCCACCGGCGCCACCACCGCGAGCCGGCCGGGCGGCACCGCGAAGGCGATGCAGTGTCGGACGCCCCGCCGGGGGCCCTGACCAGTACCCAGCCGAGGAACGCGCCCAGGGCCGGCCCACCCGTCGCGCCGAAGGCGGCCACGAGGACCGACTCCCAGCGGACCATGGCGCTGGGACCGCGCCTGGCCGACGGCCCGCAACAGGCCCAGTTCGCGGGTGCGTTCGTGGATCGCCGGCGTGAGGGGGTTGGCGATGCCGAGCAGGGCGATGAGCACCGCGAGCGCGAGCAGCGCGTAGACGAGGGTGAGCATCATGTCGATGGCCCCGGCCGAGGACTCGGCGTACTCGTCGCGGGGCCGCACCGGCGGATTCCCGTCTGCGCCGCGACCTTCGGCACGGCGGCCTTTCCCTCGGCCGCGCCCACGCCGGGCTTGAAGGAGAGGACGGCGTCGCGGTGAAGCGGCCGGGCGGAAAGCCGACGCTGACGCCGTCCAGGGCCCGTACGGCAATGTCGCCGCTGCCGTACACCTTGACGGCGTCGACGACCGCGGCGGTCGTCCAAGGGGCGGCGCCGGGCGTCTCGTCCGGGGCGGTGATGGGCTAGGAGCGGGAGCTCATGCCGCACCTCCCTTGCCCGTACGTCCGAACTGCTCGTCCAGGACGGAGAGCCGGCGCCAGTACTCGTCCTCGTCGATCTCACCGGAGGCGAAGCGGCGGCCGAGCACGGCGATCGGCGAGTCACCCGTGGGACGGCCGTCCACACCGCGCCACGGCATGCCACGGCCGCGCCCGGCGGTGCGGCGCAGGACGGTCACGACGCCGAACACGACGGCCGCCCAGAACAGCGGGAAGAACAAGATCCACGGGCCGGGACCGCCGTCCCAGTGATGGGCCAGGGTCTGCATCTCGGGTCATCTCCCTCGGTGGGTTGTGCGGTGATGCCTCGAGACTCGCCCCGGGAGGGGGTCCGGGTCGTCGTACGGCCAGCGGCAGTTCGCGTACCTCCCGGGGAGTAGGCGAGGGGCCGGCGGTTGCTCCCAAGACCTCGAATTCTGTACCTACTAGTATGTACAGTGCCGTATGAGCACCCCGGAGCGACTGATCGAGTCCACCCGCGAGCTGCTGTGGGAACGCGGCTACGTGGGCACCAGCCCCAAGGCGATCCTGGAGCGCGCGGGCGCCGGTCAAGGCAGCATGTACCACCACTTCAAGGGCAAGCCGGACCTGGCGCTGGCGGCGATCCGGCGGACGGCCGAGGAGCTGCGGGCTACCGCCGAGGGAGTACTCGACGGGCCGGGCACGCCCTACGACCGCATCAAGGCGTACCTCACCCGCGAGCGCGACGTGCTGCGCGGCTGCCCCGTCGGCCGTCTGACGATGGACCCCGACGTCATCGCAAGCGACGAACTGCGCGCGCCGGTCGACGAGACGCTCGACCGGATCCGTGAGCGGCTCGCCGGAATCGTCGAGGAGGGCAAGGAACAAGGCCAGTTCGCGCCCGGACTCGACGGCGAGGAGATCGCCGCGACCATCCTCGCGACGGTGCAGGGCGGCTACGTCCTGGCCCGCGCATCCGGTTCGCCGGCCGCCTTCGACACGGGGGTCCGGGGACTGCTCTCCCTGCTCGCGCCCCGATAGGACCGCACGACCACCGATGGGGAGGCGCACGTCGACCGCCAGGACCACACCTCTGGAACACCATGGAGGGCATGAACTCCTTCCTCTGGGGCGGCGCGTTCCAGGGACTCGCCGACGACTTCGGGCGGCCGGCGGTGCGCCAGTGGACAGGGCTGGCGTACGAGGACGGCGGCGCCGCCGCCCCCGCCGCGTTCGCCGTTCGGCGGCTTCGGCCGATCCCGGAGGGCTTGGGGCTGTCGGCCGTCATGGAGAACGCGGTGGGCGAGACCGGGCGGCTGGCGGCGCAGGACGGTGCGATGCTGGCGGCCGCCGCCGTGGACACAGCCGCTGGGAACTGGTCCACTTCTCGCTCTGGGAGCACGAGGTGCCCAAGGCCGAGGGAGACGTGTTCCAGGTGCTGCACATGTCGGCGCCGGGGCGGGGTGAGCTGCCACGGGGGCAGCAGTGGTGAGCACCGCCTGGTCGACGCGCACGCCCGCCGGATGATGATCGCGGCGGCCGAGGCCCACCACTCGACGGGCGCGCCCCTCGCCGTCCATCGGGAGCCGGGCACGGGCGCCACCACAATGCCAGAACCGGGCACCCGCGCCACCACGATGCCGGGACCGGGCACCCGCGCCACCGCTATGCCAGGACCGGGCGCGGGGAGCGTGCGGTTGAGGGCCTGGCGCGGCCCCCGCGATCCCCAGCCGACGACGCCGTTGAACGGCCCGGCCCGATCGACGCTCAGGCGAGCGCCGCCAGCGGGTCGTCCAGAACGGGCTGCCACGCCAGCTCGGCCGCCCCTACCAGGCTGTTGTGGTCGAGCGTGCAGGCGAGGATGGGGACCCCTCCGCTGCGGCCCCACAGGCTGCGGTCGGCGACGACGGCGCGCAGCCGCTCGGGGTCGGCGTCGAGCAGGGTGCGGTGCAGACCGCCGAGGATGATGCGGTCCGGGTTGAGGATGTTGACCAGCCCGGCGAGGCCGAGGCCCAGCCGGTCGATCAGCACCTCGACCGCGGTGCGGACGGCCGGGTCGGTCGCGCACTCCGTGCGGATGAGGTCGTTGGCCTGCTGGAGCTGCGAGACCTCGGGGCCGGCGTCGCGGCCGGCCGCGGCCAGGAGGGCGAGCGGGTCCGCCTCCACGTCCAGGCAGCCGCGGCTGCCGCAGTGGCAGGGGCGCCCCTCGGGGTTGACGGTGAGGTGCCCCACCTCCAGTGCGAGCCCCGAACTCCCGGTGTGCAGGCGCCCGTCGAGCACCAGCGCGCCACCCACGCCCCGGTGTCCGGTGGCCACGCACAGCAGGTCCCGGGAGCCGCGGCCCGCGCCGTGCCGGTGTTCGGCGAGGGCGGCGAGGTTGACGTCGTTGGCGGCGAAGGCGGGTCCCGTGATGCCCGCGGCACGCACGCGTTCGGCGAAGATCTCGCGGACGGGCGCACCCACGGGCCAGGCGAGGTGGAGGGGGTTGAGCGCGAGGCCCTCGGGTTCGGCGACCGCGGACGGCACGGCGAGCCCGGAGCCCACACAGCGCCGCCCGGTCTCGCGCAGCAGCTCGGCGCCCGCCTCGACCACCGAGTTGAGCACCTTCGCCGGGTCGGCGTCGACGGTCTCGCAACGGGGCGCGGTCGCGACGATCCGGCCGCCGAGCCCGACGAGCGCGACCCGGAAGCCGTCCGCGTGCACCTGGGTGGCGAGCGCGACGGGCCCGTCCTCGGCGACCTCGAGCCGGTGCGAGGGCCGGCCCTGTGAACCGGCGGGGGCACTGGGGTGCGCGTCGACCCGGATCAGACCCAGCGCCTCCAGCTCGGCGGCCACCGCTCCAGCGGTCGCCCGGGTGACGCCGAGTTCGGCGGTGAGCACGGCACGCGTAGGCGCACGTCCGGTGTGCACCAGCTCCAGAGCCGGACCGAGCGCGCCGCGCCCCCGGTCCAGTCGCGTCCGAGTGTTCCCTTCCCCTGCCGTCCGGGGACCCGCCTTGCCAGTCATGAGGGCGAGTCTCCCATGATCCGCTTCGGGCCCTGTCCGAAGCCGCCGACCCGCAGGGTGACGTTCAGCCGGCCCGTCAGACCCAGCCCGGGCGGCGCGGTCCCCGGGTGGACCCTCGGCACCCCGTGGTAGGCGAGCCGCGCCGGGCCGCCGAAGACGAACAGGTCTCCGCTGCGCAGCTCGACGTCCGTGTACGGGCGGGCCCGGGACCGGGTGTTGCCGAAACGGAAGACGCAGGAGTCGCCGAGGCTCAGCGACACCACCGGGGCGTCCGACTGCTCGTCGCTGTCGCGGTGCATGCCCATACGGGCATCCGCGTCATAGAAGTTGATCAGGGCGATGTCGTACGGCTCGGGCGGCGCCGCCCGCGGGCCGAGCGCCGCTTCGACCGCCTCGCGCCCCAGCGCGGCCAGCCAGTCCGGCAGCGGCTTCACGGGGGCGCCGTCGCCGTCGACGGCCGTGCGGGCGTATCCGTAGGGATACCAGTGCAGGCCGAGGCAGACCTGCCGCGACGTCATCGTGCCGCCGCCGGGGGTGCGCACGGTCCGCAGGCCCGCGGGCGGCCGGGCCCACTCCCGGCAGGCCTGAAGGAGCCGGCGCTGACCGTCCGCGTCCAGCCAGTCCGGCACATGGACCGCACCCGGCGCGACCTCCCTGCGGCTTCGCGGAAACAGCTCGCCGTCCATGGCCCCATCATCACGTATCCGGCTCGGCGGACGGCTGCGCACGCCACCGCCGGGACAGGGGCCGACCTGCGGCTCGGCTAGCCTGGACGCACGATGAACGACCGTATGACCACGCCCTGGGGCGAATACGCACTGGCCCGCTTTCCCGAGGACCCCCGCGACCGGCTGCGCGCCTGGGACGCCTCCGACGCGTATCTGCTGCGGCACCTGGCGGCGAGCGCCATCCCCCTCAGCGGCGCGGTCGTGGTCGTCGGTGATCGGTGGGGCGCGCTCACCACCGCGCTGGCCGCACACCGCCCGACGCAGATCACCGACTCGTTCCTGGCCCGCGAGGCGACGCGCGCGAATCTCGTACGCAACGGCGTCGACGCGGATGCCGTACGGCTGCTCACCACCCGGGACACGCCGCCCGGCCGTATCGACGTCCTGCTGGTCCGGGTCCCGAAGAGCCTCGCGCTGCTGGAGGACCAGCTGCACCGGCTGGCGCCCGGCGTGCACGAGGGGACCGTCGTCGTCGGCACGGGGATGGTCAAGGAGATCCACACCTCGACGCTGAAGCTGTTCGAGCGGATCCTCGGCCCGACCCGCACGTCGCTCGCCGAGCAGAAGGCCCGGCTCATCTTCTGCTCCCCGGACCCGGGGCTCGACCGGGGCGCCGACCCGTGGCCGTACCGCTATCGACTTCCCGACGACATCGGCCCGTTGTCGGGCCGTACCGTCACGAACCACGCGGGCGTCTTCTGCGCCGACCGGCTCGACGTCGGGACCCGGTTCTTCCTCCAGCACCTGCCGCACGGCCGGGGCGCCGCGCGGATCGTGGATCTGGGGTGCGGCAACGGAGTCGTCGGTCTGGCGGCCGCGCTGGACCGTCCCGAGGCCGAGGTGGTGTTCGTCGACGAGTCGTACCAGGCGGTGGCCTCCGCGGAGGCGAACTACCGGGACAACGCGAAGGGAACGGCGGAGTTCCGGGTGGGCGACGGCCTGGCCGGGGTGCCCGCCGCGAGCGTCGACCTCGTCCTCAACAACCCGCCGTTCCATTCCCACCAGGCGACGACGGACGCCACGGCCTGGCGGATGTTCACGGGGGCGCGGCGCGCTCTGCGGCCGGGCGGCGAGCTGTGGGTGATCGGCAACCGCCACCTGGGCTACCACGTGAAGCTGCGCCGTCTCTTCGGCAACAGCGAAGTGGTCGCGAGCGACGCGAAGTTCGTGGTCCTGAAGGCCGTCAAGAATTAGTGGTCCTGAAGGCCGTCACGAAGTAACGGACCAATGGGTGCCGCGCAGAGCGCGTGGGCAGGCGCCCGGTTCGCGGCGACACGCCGTGCCGAAGGCCTGCGGGTCCGACGCGCAGCAGCACGGTCCACAGCTCGGCGCGGGTGTGGTCGGGCAGCGCGGGCGCGGCGACGACCGCCGACAGGAACGGGCCGGCGAGCAGAGGGAGTTCGAGGCCGAACGGGGCGCAGCTGCCACGGCTCGGAGGCATGAGAAGGGCTACTTGGACGCGTCAACCGGTGAATGCGCGCCCGTCCCGGAGCACGGTGATGAGGTGGGCCACGGTCCGGGTCATGGCTTCCCGACCGGTACGCAGGTAGGTGCGCGGGTCGACCGTCCCGGGGTGGGCGGCGAGGTGGTCCCGGATCGCGCCGGTCATGGCGACGTTCAGGGCGGTGCCGATGTTGACCTTCGCGATGCCGCCCGCGACCGCGGCAGTGAGCTCGCCGTCCGGCAGTCCGGAGGAGCCGTGCAGCACGAGCGGGACGTCGAGCGCGGTGCTCAGCCGCTTGAGCAGGACGTGGTCGAGCGTGGCCGTGCGGGTGGTCATCGCATGCGTGCTGCCGACGGCGACGGCCAGGGCGTCGACCCCCGAATCGGCCACGAAGGCCGCGGCCTCACCCGGGTCGGTCCGGGCGCCCGGTGCGTGCGGATCGGGCGGCGGCTCGCCGTCCTTACCGCCGACCTGCCCCAACTCGGCCTCCAGCCACAGCCCTTGGGCATGCGCCCAGTCGGCGGCGGCGCGCGTGGCGGCGAGGTTCTCCTCGTACGGCAGCCTGGCCGCGTCGTACATCACGGAGCTGAACCCGGCGCCGGGCGCCTGCCGGAGCAGATCGTCGCTGTGGATGTGGTCGAGGTGCAGGGCGACGGGCACGGCGGCGCGCTCGGCGGTCGCGGCGGCGGCTCGGGCCAGCGGGAGCAGGCGTCCGTGGCGGAATCCGACGGCGTTCTCGCTGACTTGGAGGACGACGGGCGCCCCCACGGACTCGGCGCCCGCGATCACGGCCTCGACGTGCTCCAGGGTGATGACGTTGAACGCCGCGACGGCACCGCGCGCCGCGGTGGCGGCGGCGATCAGCTCACCGGTGGCTGCGAGGGGCACGACTCCTCCTTCTCACCGAGCACTCGAACCGGTCGCGGGGGTGAGGATCACCGAGCGGGTCAGATGGCGCGGCCGGTCGGGGTCGAGCCCGCGGGCGGCGGCCACGGCGACGGCGAGCCGCTGTACGCGGACGAGTTCGGCGAGTGGATCGAGGCCGCCCGCCACCCACAACCCGCCGGTCTCCCGCACCTGTTGGGCGAGGCCATCGGGTGCCTCGCCGAGCATCCAGGTGGCGGTTCCACGGGTGGTGACGCTGATGGGACCGTGCCGGTACTCCATCGCCGGATAGGCCTCCGTCCACGCCAGCGAGGCCTCGCGCATCTTCAGTCCGGCCTCGTGCGCGAGCCCGACGGTCCAGCCACGGCCGAGGAAGGTGAACTGCGTGCAGTCGACGATCCCTTCGGGCAGCGGGTTCCGCAACGCGGTACGGGCGTCGGCGACCACGGCATCCGTGTGAAGGCCCAGGTGGGCGCGGAGCAGGGTGAGCGCGGTGGTGGCGAACCGGGTCTGGACGACGGACCGTTCGTCGGCGAAGTCCAGCACGACCACCTCGTCGGCGGACTCCCGCACGGGTGTGCGCGGGTCGGCGGTGATCGCGGTGGTCCGGATCCGCCCCCGGAGCCGGGCGAGAACGTCGAGGACCTCGGTGGTGGTGCCGGACCGGGTGAGGGTGACCACCCGGTCGTACGCCCTCCCGTGCGGGAACTCGGAGGCGGCGAAGGCGTCCGTCTCACCGCGTCCGGCCCGCTCGCGCAGCACGGCGGCGGACTGCGCCATGAAGAACGAGGTCCCGCACCCGACGAACGCGACCCGCTCCCCGGCCGCCGGCAGGGCATCCCTGTGCGCCTCCGCGCTCGCGGCGGCGCGGATCCAGCACTCGGGCTGACTGGTCAGCTCGTCCTCGACATATGTCATGCCGTGTCCCTCCCGTCCTTCCCAGTGAAACCATCGATGCTCACTCTTGCAAGATAAAGGCGACTTTCAATCACAATCAAGCATCGGACGGGAGGGAATGGGCGAGCTTGGTGCGCTAGGGTCACCGGAAGAACGGGGAGAGGAACGGAGTACGCGGATGTCACGCGACGCCCGCTGGCAGGCGCTGCTGGAACTGCTCGTCGACCGGGGCCGACTGGATGTCGAGGAAGCGGCAGCGGAGCTGGAGGTGTCGGCCGCGACGATCCGCCGTGACTTCGACCAGCTCGCGGAGCAGCAGATGCTGGTGCGCACGCGGGGCGGCGCGGTGGTGCACGGCGTGTCGTACGAACTGCCGCTGCGCTACAAGACGGCCCGCCACGCCTCCGAGAAACAGCGCATCGCGAAGGCGGTGGCCGATCTGATCGCGCCCGGCGAGGCGGTCGGCCTCACCGGCGGCACGACCACGACGGAAGTGGCCCGGGCGCTCGCGGTGCGCGGCGACCTGGCATCGGGCTCCCCCGCGCTGACCGTCGTCACCAACGCGCTGAACATCGCCAACGAGCTGGCCGTACGTCCCCAGTTCAAGATCGTGGTGACGGGCGGGGTCGCGCGACCGCAGTCGTACGAGCTCATCGGGCCGCTCGCGGACGGCGTGCTCGGCCAGATCACCCTGGACGTGGCCGTGCTCGGCGTGGTCGCCCTCGACGTCACGCACGGCGCCGCCGCCCACGACGAGGCGGAGGCCGCGATCAATCGCCTGCTGTGCGAGCGCGCCGAGCGCGTGGTCGTCGCGGCGGACTCCAGCAAGCTGGGGCAGCGCGCGTTCGCCCGGATCTGCGCGGTGCAGTCGGTGGACACGCTGGTCACGGACACGGCCGCGGGGACGGAGACGGTGCGGCGGTTCGAGGAGGCGGGGGTACGGGTGGTCGCGGTCTGACGTGCGGGCGGAGGCGACGACGACGAAGGCGGCGACCACGACCACGGCGACGACGACGACAAAGGTGAAGGCGACGGCGAACTGGCGATCGAACTGCGCCGCCCGGGCACCGTGATCGCACGATGGACCCCCGGTCGCTCCCGTCGCCGTGCCCCCGCCTTCGCCTGCGCCTAAGCTGGGAGCTGCGGTGGCGCGCCGGGTGGTCAGGGAGGCTGCGATGGCCGAATCGCCGAAGGACCGGCACATACCCGGGGCCTCCCGGTATCTGCCGATCGCCGAGCACGGCCTGATCGGTGACCTCCGGAGCGTGGCCCTGGTCGGGACCAACGGCACCATCGACTGGTACTGCTGCTCGGCCTTCGACTCACCGAGCGTCTTCGCCTCCATCCTGGACGCGGAGCGGGGCGGTTCCTTCGAGCTCTGCGCGACCGTGCCGGCTCGGACCAAGCAGTTCTACTTCCCCGACACCAACGTCCTGATCACGAGGTTCTTCACCGAGGACGGGGTCGGCGAGGTGCAGGACTTCATGCCCATCGGCCCCGGGTCGGTCGAGACCGAACGCCACCGGCTGATCCGACGGGTCGTGTGCGTGCGCGGTTCCATACCGTTCCGGGTGAGGGTGGCACCGCGGTTCGACTACGGCGCCCGGTCGCACACCGTCCATCTCATCGGCGACGTGGCGGTCTTCGAGTCCGCCGGTCTGTCGCTGGCCCTGACCGCGACCATGCCCCTCGAAGGCGACGACGTCGACGTGTGGGCGGATTTCAAACTCGGCGAGGGCGAGTCGGCGGTGTTCGCGCTGGACCAGGTCGGTGACGCTCTGGCACCACGCATGTGCGCACGCGTCGAGGCGGAGCAGCAGTTCGCCACCACGGTGGCGTACTGGCGGCACTGGCTGTCCGCCTCACGCTACCGCGGCCGGTGGCGGGAGATGGTGCACCGCTCCGCCCTCACCCTGAAGCTGCTCACCTACGCGCCGACCGGCGCGATCGTCGCCGCGCCCACGACCAGCCTGCCCGAGCGGCTCGGCGGCGAACGCAACTGGGACTACCGCTACGTCTGGGTCCGCGACGCGGCCTTCTGTGTCTACGCCCTGCTGCGGCTGGGCTTCACCGGTGAGGCCGAGGCGTTCATGAAATTCGTGACGCGGCACATCACTCCGGGCGACGGCGGGCCGTCGGGTCCCCTGCAGATCATGTACGGGATCGACGGCCGGACGGACCTGCCCGAGCGGGAACTCGCCCACTTGGAGGGCCACCGGGGATCCGCGCCGGTACGGGTCGGCAACGCCGCCGCCGACCAGCTCCAACTCGACATCTACGGCGCGCTCATCGACTCGATCTATCTCTACGACAAGTGGGCGCAGCCCATCTCCAGCGACCAGTGGGACGACGTCTGCGAGCTGGTGGACTGGGTCTGCGACCACTGGGACCAGCCCGACGAGGGAGTCTGGGAGACCCGCGGCGGCCGCAAGAACTTCCTGTACTCGCGGCTGATGTGCTGGGTGGCGATCGAACGGGCCATCCGGATGGCAAACCGCCGCGGCCTGCCCGCCGACCTGGCCCGCTGGCAGCGGAGCCGGGACACGATCTACCGGCGGATCATGCAACGGGGCTGGTCGGAGACGCGCCAGGCCTTCGTCCAGCACGAGGACGGCGACGTGCTCGACGCGGCGGTGCTCATGATGCCGCTGGCCAAGTTCATCGCGCCCACCGATCCCAAGTGGCTCTCCACGCTGGACGCCCTCACCCACGACCTGGTGTCCGACTCACTCGTCTACCGCTACGACCCGCTGGCGAGCCCGGACGGACTGCGGGGCGACGAGGGAACGTTCTCCATCTGCTCGTTCTGGTACGTCGAGGCCCTGGTCCGCGCCGGCCGGCTCGACACGGCCAGGCTGGCCTTCGAGAAGATGCTCACTTACGCCAACCATCTGGGCCTGTACGCCGAGGAGATCAGCCACACCGGCGAGCAACAGGGAAACTTCCCGCAGGCGTTCACGCACCTGGCGCTGATAAGCGCCGCGTTCAACCTGGACCGGGCGCTGGGCTGACGGCCACACGCATGGCAATGCAGCCGCACGACCGCTGAGACTACGCTCCGGCCTGCCCGGGGATCGGAGTCCCGCCCGGCCCCGCACTCCGCGGGGCCGGGCGGCTTCGCCGCGGACGGCTGCCCGCGGTCAGGCACATCGGTCGGCGTGCCTGACGTCGAGGACGAAGCGCTCCGGGGAATGGACCTTGAAGGTGTTGTAGACGGGCTTGGTACGGAAAGCGGCTCCGAAGGTGACCACGCCCTCGAAGTCTCCGGTCAGGGCGAGACCCTTGAGCCCGGGCAGATCGATCTTCACCAACCGGGGCCCCCGGTAGACCGACTGACCTGCCTCGTTGTGCGCGGCGGCCGGAGAGAACTTGATCTCCAGGAAGTACTTCCCGGCGAGCGGGACCTTCTTCCCCGAGCCGTCGTAGCGCAGTTCCTTGACCGGTTTCACCGTTACGGGGGGCATGGTGCCCCGGACGTCGATGACGAGACGGTCATAGGAGCAGTGCCCGGCCCAGCGGGCGTTGACGATGAGTGCGGTTGCGGGGGTCTGCTGGGACGCCCCGGACTGCGGGGAGGCGGAGGCGGGAATCGTGGCGCCGACGGTGGCGGTGGCGGTGGCGGTGGCGGTGGCGGTGGCGGTGAGAAGGATGCCCGCGGCTATGGCTGTGCGGCGTGGATGGTGTCGCATGACGCCCCTCGGTTTTCCTGTAAGGGGACAGTGATTTCACTATGGGGGACATTCGGGCGAGTCACGCGGTTGCATCACTTATGCCTCGATTCTGTCCGTCGCTTCATCCGCCGGAGTCCCGCATCGTTGACGTGCACCGGGCAAGACGGCGTTCGGCGGCCCTGAGCACCCGGACGTGACGCGCGAGCCACGGCTCGCTCTTCCCTTCGACCGCACTCCATCCGGCACACTCACCCTCATGGAGACTGCCGAGTTCGTCCAGGCCCTGGACCGGGAGGGCCGCTTGCTGGCCGCGGCGGCCGAGGAGGCGGGCGCCGACGCGAAGGTGCCCACGTGTCCCGAGTGGCAGGTACGCGACCTGCTTGGGCACACGGGCATGGTGCACCGCTGGGCGGCGGCCTTCGTCGCCGAGGGGCGCACGTCGCACCACCCCGGCGGCGAACTGCCGGACCTCGACGGCGCCCAGCTCGTGGCCTGGTTCCGGGAAGGTCACCGGCATCTCGTCGACACCCTCTCCTCCGCCGCGCCCGACCTGCGGTGCTGGCACTTCCTGCCCGCGCCCTCGCCGCTCGCCTTCTGGGCCCGGCGGCAGGCGCACGAGACAGCCGTGCACCGGGTCGACGCGGAGTCGGCGCGCGGCGGCACGCCCACCGCGATCGGTGTGGACTTCGCGGTCGACGGCATCGACGAACTGCTGCGGGGCTTCCACGCCCGGCCCAAGAGCATGGTCCGCAGCGAGGATCCGCGGGTGCTGCGGGTGCAGGCGACGGATGCGGACGGCGCCGTGTGGACCGTACGGCTGTCGACCGAGCCGCCCGTGTCCGAGCGGGACGATGCCGGGGAGGCGGACTGCGAAGTGACCGGGCCGGCCGCGCGGCTGTATCTGGCGCTGTGGAACCGGCTGCCGTTCCCGACCGTGACCGGTGACGCCTCGGTCGCCGCCCTGTGGTGCGAGAAGTCCGCCGTCACCTGGAGCTGAGCCGGAAAACGCACGCGGCCGATCCGCCCCTCCGCGGAGTGTTTTGTTGCGCTCAAATTAAATGCGTTTGCATTGAATGCGCATGCATGCAATTCTCTGAGGCATGACCTCTCCGCTCACCACCCCCGCGCCCGAGGGACGCTGGACCCCCCGGCTGTGGGGCACCCTGCTGGTGCTCTGCGCCGCGATGTTCCTGGACGCGCTGGACGTGTCGATGGTCGGCGTCGCCCTGCCGTCCATCGGCTCCGACCTCCATCTGACGACGTCGACGCTGCAATGGGTCGTCAGCGGCTACATCCTGGGATACGGCGGGCTCCTCCTCCTCGGCGGACGCACCGCGGACCTGCTCGGCCGGCGCCAGGTCTTCCTGGTGGCCCTGGGTGTCTTCGCGCTCGCCTCGCTGCTCGGCGGGCTCGTCGACTCGGGCCCGCTGCTGATCGCCAGCCGGTTCATCAAGGGCCTGAGCGCCGCGTTCACCGCACCGGCCGGCCTGTCCATCATCACCACGACCTTCGCGGAGGGCCCGCTGCGCAACCGCGCCCTCTCCATCTACACCACCTGCGCGGCCACCGGCTTCTCCATGGGCCTGGTGCTGTCCGGACTGCTCACCGAGGCCAGCTGGCGCCTCACCATGCTGCTGCCCGCGCCCATCGCGCTGATCGCCCTGCTCGCCGGCCTGAAACTGCTGCCGCGCAGCGAACGCGAGAAGGACCACAACGGCTACGACATCCCCGGCGCCGTCCTCGGCACCACGTCGATGCTGCTGCTCGTCTTCACCGTCGTCCAGGCGCCGCACGTCGGCTGGGCCTCCGCCCGCACCCTGCTGTCCTTCCTCGCCGTCGCCGTGCTCCTGACCGTCTTCGTCCTCGTCGAACGCCGCTCGGCCGGTCCCCTGATCCGGCTCGGCGTGCTGCGCTCCGGCGGCCAGATCCGCGCCCAGCTCGGGGCGATGGCCTTCTTCGGGTCGTACGTCGGCTTCCAGTTCCTGGTCACGCTGTACATGCAGTCGCTCCTCGGCTGGTCGGCGCTGCACACGGCGCTCGCCTTCCTGCCCGCGGGCGCGCTGGTGGCCGTCTCCTCCACCAAGGTGGGCGCGATCGTCGACCGCTTCGGCACCCCCCGCCTGATCGCGGTGGGCTTCGCGCTGATGGCTCTCGGATACGCCCTCTTCCTGGGCGTCGACCTCGACCCCGTGTACGCGGCGGCCATCCTGCCGAGCATGCTGCTGATCGGCGCGGCCTGCGCGCTGGTCTTCCCCTCGCTCAACATCCAGGCCACGAACGGCGTCGAGGACCACGAGCAGGGCATGGTCTCCGGTCTGCTCAACACCTCGGTGCAGGTGGGCGGCGCGATCTTCCTGGCCGTGGTGACGGCGGTGGTGACGGCGAACGCACCCGCGCACGCCTCGCCGCAGGCCGTCCTCGACAGCTACCGGCCCGGTCTGATCGTGGTCACCGGCATCGCCCTCGCGGGCCTGCTGATCACGCTCACGGGACTGCGTACGCGTCGGACGCAGCGATCCATCGTGGTCGCCAAGTCCCTTCAGGAGGAGGTGGACGCGGCGCCGGCGGCGGTCCGCGACTAGGGGGACGCCTCCAGATGTGCGCCAGGCGGGGTTCCTTGCCCCGCCGGGCGCACGCCTGTTTGACTCGACGCATGGACAACCACGGGGGACGTTCGCTCGGCGGCCGCACGCGGCGTACTCAGGCCGAGCGGGACGCGATCACCATCGAGATCGGGTACGCCCTGTGCAGCGCGGCCTTCGCCGCCGCCCTGGTGTTCGGCGTCGTGGCGGGACCGGCTTTCGCCTTCGACCTGTCGGGCGGCACGCGGCGTGCGCTCGAAGGCTCGGGAGCCACGGTGGCCGTCGTGCTCTTCGTGGCACGCGTCGTCAGCGTGCTGGTCCGCTTCGGACGGGGCGGCGGAACTCAACCCAGCCAGCCCGGCCGTACCAGTCCCGACTCGTAGGCCAGCACGACGAGTTGGGCCCGGTCGCGGGCACCCAGCTTGACCATGGTACGGCTGACATGGGTCTTCGCCGTGAGCGGACTGACGACGAGGCGGCGGGCGATCTCGTCGTTGGACAGGCCGATGCCGACCAGGGCCATCACCTCCCGTTCCCGCTCGGTGAGCCGGCCGAGGGCGGCGCCGACCGCGGGCTCCTTGGAGCGGGCCGCGAACTCGGAGATCAGTCGCCGGGTCACGCTCGGTGAGAGCAGCGCGTCGCCGTCGACCACCTTCCGTACCGCGCGCAGGAGTTCGTCCGGCTCGGTGTCCTTGACGAGAAAGCCGGAGGCACCGGAACGGATCGCCTCGAAGACGTACTCGTCGAGCTCGAAGGTGGTCAGCATGACCACCTTCACGTCCTCCAGGTCCGGTTCCTCGGTGATGTGACGGGTCGCGGCAAGCCCGTCGACCAACGGCATGCGGATGTCCATCAGCACGACGTCGGGCCGTAGTTCGCGCACGCTGCGCAGCGCCTCCTCGCCGTCGGCCGCCTCGCCGGCCACCTCGATGTCGGGCTGGGCGTCGAGCAGTGCCTTGAAACCGGCTCTGACCAAAGACTGGTCGTCGGCGAGCAGTACGCGGATCACCGGTCCTCCTTGCGCTCGGGGGGCTCCTCGGACGACGCCTTCAGCGGCAGTACGGCGAACACCCGGAAACCGCCGTCGACGCGAGGTCCCGCCTCGATCGTGCCACCGAGCGCGGCGGCGCGCTCCCCCATCCCGGCGAGCCCGTTGCCGCTGCCGCCCGCGTCGGCGCCGGTCGCGGGCCCGTCGTCGTCGATACGCAGGCGCAGTACGCCCTTCCCGCTGTCGACGTGCACGCGCGCGTGCCGCGATCCCGAGTGCCGTACGACGTTGGTGAGCGCCTCCTGGACGATGCGGAACGCGGCGAGGTCGGTGCCCGGCGCGAGCTTCGGCGCGTCTCCTTCGACGGTGACCGTCAAACCCGCGCTCGCGGCCTGTTCGACGAGTTCCGGCAGCCGGTCGAGCCCAGGCGCGGGCGCGCGCGGCGCGTCACCGGGCGTGCGCAGCGTGTCGAGCACCTGGCGCACCTCCCCGAGCGCCTCCTTGCTGGCGGCCTTGATCGTGGTGAGCGCCGTGCGTGCCTGCTCCGGGTCGGAGTCGAGAAGCGCGAGGCCGACGCCCGCCTGGACGTTGATCACGGAAATGCTGTGGGCCAGGACGTCGTGGAGCTCACGGGCGATGCGCAACCGCTCCTCGTCGGCGCGCCGCCGCGCGGCCTGCGCCCGTTCGGCCCGCTCGCGGGCCCACTGCTCGCGCCGGACGCGCACCAGCTCCGCCATCGCCACGATCGCCAGCACCCATGCGGCGATGACCAGCTCCTGCCCCCAGGAGGCGGCCGAGTCCCCGGACGGTGGCAGCCATCGGTACAGCCAGTGCGACACGAGGACGTGCCCGGCCCAGAACATCCCGACGGCCGTCCACGCGGTCCCCCGGCGTCCGGCGACGAGAGCGCTGAAGCAACCGACCGCGACGGTGAAGAAGACCGGGCCGTAGGGGTATCCGGCGCCCAGGTACACCAGGGCGGCCGCGACCGTGACGAACACGACGGGCACGGGATGCCGCTGCCGCCACAGCAGCGCCCCCGAGGCGACGAGCAACAGCGCATAGGCGAAGACGTCGAGGTGCGCGCGGTCGGCCTGCTGGTTGTGGGCGGAAAAGCGCGTGCCGACGACCACGAAGAAGGTGAGCAGCAGGGTGGAGCGCCAGGGCAGGCGCGAGCCGCGGGGCTCGTCGTCCCAGCGGTTCCACCACGGCGGACCGTGCCACCGCCACGGGGCGTCTGTGCGCTGCTCCTCCATGAGGTTCACGCTAGACGGCCGCGGCCGCGCGGGACGTCAGCCGGGCGAGGTGATCACACGTACTCCCCGGGGAGTACGCGCGTGCGCGTGCGTCCGGGAGTACGTACGCCCCCATGCTCACCGCGCGGCCGAGTCGTCCATTCGCGCCCGGCGGCACGCTTGCCCCTGCGGCAGCCCGAGCTGACTGTGTGGCCGTGGAACGCGCCGCCCGACGGCCGCCGGGCCCACGGCTTCGACGTCTGAGCGGGCCGGGTCGGGGCCCGGCGGGACGTCGACGCGGCGGCGCGGGTGAGCGCCTGGGCAGGGCACCGTCACGCGGCGGTAAGGGCGAGCGCCCCGGCAGGACACCGCCGCGGGCCGGCCTCTCTGCGACGCCGCCACGCTGCTGTCGGCCGGCGGCCGACGGTCTACGGGAACACCAGGCCCACGCCGTGGGCGAGTTGGGCGGCCGCGTGCCGGAAAAACGCCTCGCGGTCCTCCACGACCTTGTTGAACTGCCCGAACAGCTCGAAACCGACCAGCCCGTACAGCTGCGCCCAGGCGGCGACCAGGGACGTGACCACCTCCGGGGGAAGGTCGGGCGCCAGGTCGGCGGCCATGCGCCGGGCCTCGGACTCCAGTTCGGCGGGCAGCGGAGTGCGGGCCACACCGCGCTGCCCGTACGCGTCGCGCACGATGCCGATCAGCAGGAGCCCCACGCGGGAGGCGGCCGGGACGGTCGTCTCGGGTGCGGAGTAACCGGGTACGGGCGAGCCGTAGATCAGCGCGTACTCATGCGGATGCGCCAGCGCCCAGGCGCGTACGGCCTCGCACACGGCGACCCACCGCCGCGCCGGGGCGACGTCGTCGCCGGCCTTGGTGTGCGCGGCCTCGGCCGCCTCGCCGAGGGAGTTGTAGGCGTCGATGATGAGCGCGGTGAGCAGGTCGTCGCGGCTGGGGAAGTAGCGGTAGAGCGCGGAGGAGACCATGCCGAGTTCGCGGGCGACGGCACGCAGCGAGAGCCTGGCGGCGCCTTCCGCCGCGAGTTGTCTGCGCGCCTCGTCCTTGATGGCGGCGGTGACTTCGATCCGGGCGCGGGCGCGGGCTCCTCGTGCGGTGCTCATGCGGGCAGTGTCCCACAGAGTCGGAGCAGTGCACACAAAGGTGAGCAGTGCTCTGCGAACGGAGCGATGCTCTTCGGTCAAAGGTCGATCGCCGCGATCACCTGGCGGCGCGGCAGCCCTCACACGCTACGGAACGGTGCCCTCCGCGCAAAGCAGCGCTCAAATTCGAGAGCGCTGCCCACTTACGAGAGCACTGCTCTTGCTTTGGATCGCCGATCTCGCACATACTGCTCTCAAGCGAGAGCACCGCTCACACTTTCCGCCTCCAGGAGGACGACACCATGTCCACACACGTGCAGAAGCCCGGCTGGTTCACCGTCAACGTCTTCAACCGCGCCGTGGCCTGGATGACCCGTCGCGGCTTCAGCATCTGGGGCTCCCGGGTCCTGGCGGTCCGCGGCCGCAAGAGCGGCGAGTGGCGGACCACCCCGGTGAACCTGCTGACCGTGGACGGGCAGCAGTACCTGCTCGCCCCCCGCGGCCACGTCCAGTGGACCCACAACATGCGCGCGGCCGGCGGCGGCGAGCTGCGTCTGGGCAAGAACGTGGACGTGTTCACCGCGACCGAGGTCGCCGACGACAACAAGGTTCCGCTCCTGCGCGCCTACCTCAAGCGCTGGAAGGCCGAGGTCGGCGTCTTCTTCAACGGTGTCGGCCCCGATTCCCCGGACGAGGACCTGCGTCGCATCGCCCCCGACCACCCCGTCTTCCACATCACGGTCAAGGAGTGACCCCATCGCCCGCGGGCCCCCGGTCCAGCGCGGTCAGGGCGCGCTGGGCGATCGGGCGCGTGCGGACGATCTCCCCCAGGGACGTGGCGCCCTGCGTGATCTCCTTGAACGCCCGCCAGGCTGGGCGGAACCCGGTCAGAGCCGCGTGGAAGAGACCGGGATGGCGCTCGAACGCCGTCAGCAGCCGCTTGCCGACGCTCATCTCGACACCCAGGCCCGCCTTGATCGCGAAGGCGTAGTTCAGGGCCTGGCGCCGAGTGTCGACCGCGTCGTGCGCCTCCGCGATCCGTACCGCCCACTCCCCCGCGAGCCGCCCCGACCGCAGCGCGAACGAGATCCCCTCGCGCGTCCACGGTTCCAGCAGCCCGGCCGCGTCCCCGCACACCAGCACCCGCCCGCGCGACAGCGGCGAGTCGTCGGCACGGCAGCGGGTCAAGTGTCCGGAGGAGACGCTCGGTTCGAAGCCGGCCAGCCCGAGCCGGGCGATGAAGTCCTCCAAGTACCGCTTGGTCGCCGCGCCTTCACCGCGCGCGGAGATCACACCGACCGTGAGCGTGTCGCCCTTGGGGAAGACCCAGCCGTAGCTGCCGGGCAGCGGCCCCCAGTCGAGGAGCACCCGCCCCTTCCAGTCCTCGGCGACGGTCTCGGGCACCGGGATCTCCGCCTCCAGGCCCAGATCGACCTGGTCGAGCTTCACCCCGACATGGGCTCCTATCCGGCTCGCGCTGCCGTCCGCGCCCACGACCGCCCGCGCCAGGACCGTCTCGCCGCCTTGCAGGACGACGGCGACCGTGCGCCGGTCCGGCACCGCCGAGCCGTGCTGCTCGACCCGGGAGACCGTGGCGCCCGTCCGCAGTTCCGCGCCCGCCTTCTGCGCGTGCTCGACGAGCTGCTGGTCGAACTCGGGCCGGTTGATCAGCCCGAAGAGCATCTGCTTGGAGCGTCGAGTGCGGGTGAAGCGGCCGTTGTTCGAGAACGTGACCGCGTGCACCCGGTCCCGCAGCGGCAGCTCGAAGCCGGGCGGCAGGGAGTCGCGCGAGGGGCCGATGATGCCGCCCCCGCACGTCTTGTAGCGGGGCAGCTCGGCCTTCTCCAGCAGCAGCACGCTGCGTCCCGCGACCGCCGCCGCGTAGGCGGCCGAGGCCCCCGCGGGTCCCGCGCCCACCACGACGACGTCCCACACCCGCTGCACGCCGTCCGCCGAAGAGTTCTCGCTGCTCACGATGGTCTACTGCTCCCGATCAAGCCGCCTGTCGCATCTGTCCTCCGGCATCCTACGGCGGCGTCGTCACAGGTCGCTGTGGGAGGATCGACGGCGTATGCGCACTGCACACCAGTACGCGCCTACGCTCGCACGAGCAACACAAGGACACAGAAGTCCTCATCGGTACAACGTCGCACCTACAAGGAGCGTGCACATGTCGTCGAATCCGGTCGCCGAGACCGTCGCCTCACTGATGCCCCGGGCGAAGGAGGAGCTCACCGAACTGGTGGCCTTCAAGTCGGTTGCGGACTTCGACCAGTTCCCGAAGAGCGAGAGCGAGGGTGCCGCGCGCTGGGTCGCCGACGCGCTGCGCGCCGAGGGCTTCCAGGACGTGGCCCTGCTCGACACCCCGGACGGCACCCAGTCGGTGTACGGCTACCTGCCGGGTCCCGAGGGCGCGAAGACGGTTCTGCTGTACGCGCACTACGATGTGCAGCCGCCGCTCGACGAGGCCGGCTGGACCACCCCGCCCTTCGAGCTGACGGAGCGCGACGGCCGCTGGTACGGGCGTGGTGCCGCCGACTGCAAGGGCGGCGTCATCATGCATCTGCTCGCGCTGCGGGCGCTCAAGGCGAACGGCGGCGTGCCCGTGCACGTCAAGGTCATAGCCGAGGGCTCGGAGGAGATGGGTACGGGCGGCCTGGAGCGGTACGCCGAGGAGCACCCGGAGCTGCTGACGGCCGACGCCATCGTCATCGGCGACGCGGGCAACTTCCGCGCCGGCCTGCCGACGGTCACCTCGACCCTGCGCGGCATGACCCTGGTCCGGGTGCAGATCGACACGCTCGAAGGCAACCTGCACTCCGGTCAGTTCGGCGGGGCCGCGCCCGACGCGCTGGCCGCGCTGATCCGCGTCCTGGACTCGCTGCGCGCCGAGGACGGTTCCACGACCGTCGACGGGCTGGTCCCCGAGACGCAGTGGGAGGGCGTGGAGTACGCCGAGGAGCAGTTCCGCAAGGACGCCAAGGTGCTCGACGGGGTGGAGCTGATCGGTTCCGGTTCGGTCGCCGACCGCATCTGGGCCCGCCCGGCCGTGACCGTCCTCGGCATCGACTGCCCGCCGGTCGTCGGCGCGACCCCGTCCGTGCAGGCGGGCGCCCGCGCCCTGGTGAGCCTGCGGGTGCCGCCGGGCGTAAACGCGGCCGAGGCGACGAAGCTGCTCCAGGCCCATCTGGAGGAACACACGCCGTGGGGCGCCCGGGTGCGGACGGAGCACATCGGGCAGGGGCAGGCGTTCCGCGCGGACACCTCCAGCCCTGCGTACGCGGCGATGGCCGAGGCGATGGCGGTGGCGTACCCGGGGCAGGAGATGCAGTACGCGGGCCAGGGCGGATCCATCCCGCTGTGCAACACCCTCGCGTCGCTCTACCCGCAGGCGGAGATCCTCCTCATCGGTCTGAGCGAGCCGGAGGCGCAGATCCACGCGCTGAACGAGAGCGTGTCCCCGGAGGAGCTGGAGCGTCTGTCGGTGGCGGAGGCGCTGTTCCTGCGCAACTACGCGGCCGGCTGAGCGCTCCGCTGACAGCGAAGGGTCCTCGCCTCCGGGCGGGGGCCCTTTCCGCGGTCGGCCCATGGACGTCACCGGACTCCTCGCCTCCATCTCCTCCGCTTCCCAGGTCGGCCCTGCCTGTGGCACGACACCGACGAGTTGACCCTCGTCGACGCCCCAGCGAGGGGCTCCGGAGCGCCGATCACCGGCGCGATCACCGCCCGCGGTCTGCATCGTGCTCCGTCTCCCGGAGGACGGCGTGCCGTTCGCGGGGGACGCGATCGCGGCTCCCCCCGTTGACGGCGGTGTCCTGCTCGGGGTGTTCAACCTCGATCGAGAGCAGGCCGTCCGCTCCTGCCGGCGGCTCTTCGCGAATCGGCGGACGCATACGAGGCCTCGCACTGAAGATGGGGTCATGTCCCGCACCGCGCGCCTGACCGCCCACAGTGACATCGCCACGGCCCTCGCCCTCACCAGCGACCACGATCTGGCCCACCTGGTGGCGTCGGGCACGCCCCTCGGCGTGGGGATCGGCGGGCGTTCTTTCCTGATCGAGGTGGACGGCAGGAAGGTCTTCGTCAAACGTGTGCCACTGACCGACGCCGAGCGGCTGCCCGAGAACGTACGGTCCACCGCGGACCCCTTCCGGCTCCCGCCCTCATGCCACTACGGTCTCGGCGGTCCCGGCTTCGGCGCCTGGCGCGAGCTGGCCGCACACGCGATGACCACGAACTGGGTGCTGGCCGGTCACTGCTCCGGCTTCCCGCTGCTGCACCACTGGCGAGTGCTGGCGGACACTCCCCAGCCCCTCCACGAGGAACTGGCCGACGTGGAAGGGGTCGTCGCCTACTGGGGCGGCGCCCCTCAGGTGCGCGACCGGATCGAGGCATTGCGCACGGCCTCGGCGAGCGTGACGCTGTTCCTGGAGTACGTCCCGCACACCCTCCACGACTGGCTCGGCGCCCAGCTCGCGGCGGGCGACCCCGACGCCGCCTGTGCCCTGGCCGAGCGGCAGCTGAAGGGCGCCGCCGACTTCCTCCAGGCACGCGGCCTCCTGCACTTCGACGCCCACTTCGAGAACGTCCTCACCGACGGCCACCGTCTCTACCTCGCCGACTTCGGTCTCACGGTCTCCTCCCGCTTCCGGCTGGCGCCCGAGGAACGCGACTTCGTCGACCGGCACCACGGCTACGATCACGCGTATACGGCCGCCTACCTGGTGAACTGGCTGGTGACCGCCCTGTACGGGTACGGCAGACAGGACCGCGACGCGTTCGTGCGCGCGTGTGCCGACGGCGCGCGCCCCGACGGCGTCCCGGCCACGGCCGCCGGGATCATCACCCGTTACGCGCCGCTCGCCGCCGTCCGGGCCGACTTCAGCCGCCGGCTCCAGTTCGAGAGCCGGCGGACCCCGTACCCGTACGAGGCGCTCCAGGACGCCTACAGGAGTTCCACCGTCTCCGCGTAGTGGCAGGCGACCGGGTTGCCGCCGCCCCGGTCGATCAGCTCCGGGACCTGTTCGACGCATGCGGTGCGCTGGCTCTCGGTGAGCGCACTGGCGAACTTGGGGCAGCGGGTGCGGAAGCGGCAGCCGCTCGGGGGGCGGATCGGGCTCGGTACGTCGCCCTGGATCACCATGCGTTTACGGGCCCGCTCCTTGCGCGGGTCGGGCAGCGGGATCGCCGAGACGAGGGCCTGGGTGTACGGGTGCGCGGGGCGGGCGAAGAGTGCGCGGGCGGGGGCGATCTCCACCAGGCGGCCCAGGTACATCACGGCGACCCGGCCGGCCACGTGCCGCATCACCGACAGGTCGTGGGCCACGAAGAGGAAGGACAGCCCGAGTTCGCTCTGCAGGTCCATGAGCAGGTTGAGGACCCCCGCCTGGATCGACACGTCCAGCGCGGACACCGGCTCGTCCAGCACGATCACTTTCGGATGCAGGGCCAACGCCCTTGCGATACCGATGCGCTGACGCTGCCCGCCGGAGAACTCGTGCGCGTAGCGGTTGCCGTGCTCGGGGTTGAGGCCGACCAGACGGAGCAGTTCGCGCACCTCGTCGCGGGCGCCGGGGCCGTAGCGGCCGTGGATACGCAGGGGCTCGGCGACGATCTCGTGCACAGAAATCCGCGGGTCGAGGGAGGCGTACGGGTCCTGGAAGACAATCTGCAACTCACGCCGCAGCGGGCGCATCTGACGTCTGCTCAGGGCTGTCAGCTCGCGGCCCCGGTAGCGCACCTGCCCCGAGGTCGCCTTCTCCAGGCCCAGCACCGTACGCGAGACCGTCGTCTTGCCGGAGCCGGACTCCCCCACCAGGCCGAGGGTCTCGTTCTCGAACAGGTCGAAGGAGACCCCGCACACGGCGTGGACGTCGCCCACGCGCCGGCGTATGACGCCGCGGGACATGACCGGGAAGTGCTTGACGAGGTCGCGGACCTGGAGGACGGGCTCGCCGGTGCCGCCGTGGCCGGGAAGCGGGGGCAGTGGTGCGGCGGCCTGCGCGGGCACGCTCATACGGTGTCCTCCTCGGGGTTCCCGGTGGATGTCGCGTCGGCGAAGCGGGCGAGGGCCTCGGAGTCGGCGCCGGCCGTGTCGAAGACCTGCTCGGCGCCGGTGTCGACGAGTTCCTCGGCGAAGTGACAGGCGCTGAGGTGGCCGTCCTGTCCGGTCGGCCTGAGCGGGGGCTCGTCGCTGTCGCAGGTGTCCCGGCGCATCGGGCAGCGGGGCGCGAACGGGCAGCCCGGCGGCAGGTTGAGCAGCGAGGGCGGGGATCCGGCGATCGGGGTGAGGCGTTCCTCCTCACGGTCCAGGCGGGGCAGCGAGCCGAGCAGGCCGAGGGTGTAGGGCATGCGCGGGGTGTAGAAGATGTCCTCGACCGAGCCCGTCTCCACAATCCGGCCCGCGTACATGACCGCGACCCGGTCTGTATGGCCGGCCACCACGCCCAGATCGTGGGTGATGAGGACCAGGGCCGCACCGGTCTCGGCGCGGGCGGTCTCCAGCGCATCGAGGATCTGCGCCTGCACCGTGACGTCGAGCGCGGTGGTCGGCTCGTCGGCGATGATCACGTCGGGGTCGTTGGCCATGGCGATGGCGATGACGACCCGTTGCCGCATACCGCCCGAGAGTTCGTGCGGGTAGCTGTCCACGCGGCGCTCCGGACTGGGGATGCCGACCGTGCCCAGCAGGTCGACGGCGCGCTCGCGGGCGGCACGGTTCTTCAGGCCGGGGTTGTGCCGTTGCAGGGTCTCGGTGATCTGGTAGCCGATGGTGTAGACGGGGTTGAGGGAGGTCATCGGGTCCTGGAAGATCATCGCGATACCGCTGCCGCGGATGTCCGACAGGCGCGCGTCGGACAGACCGAGCAGTTCGCTGCCCTCGAACCGCACCGAGCCGCGCACCCGTGCGGTGGCCGGCAGTAGCCCCATCACGGCCATGGCGGTGACGGACTTCCCGGACCCGGACTCGCCGACGATCCCGAGCGAGTCGCCCCGGCCGAGGCGGTAGCCGACGCCGCGTACGGCCCGTACGGTCCCGTCCTCCGTCGGGAACTCCACGCTCAGTCCGTCGACTTCGAGTACGGCGTCCGTGGCGGCGCCCGCCCGTACGCCCTCGTTGCTCGTGGTCGTCACTGTCGCACCCTTTGCTGCCGGGGGTCGAAGGCGTCACGCAGCCCGTCTCCGATGAAGTTGATGGTGAGGGCGATCGCGATGATGAAGGCGCCGGGGATGTAGAAGAGCCAGGGCCGGGTGTCGACCGCCGTCTGCGCCTGGGAGACGAGCAGGCCCAGGGAGGTGTCGGGAGGCTGGACGCCGAAGCCGAGGAAGGACAGCGCGGTCTCGGTGAGGATGCCGGTGGCCACCAGCACGGTCGCGTTGACGATGATGGGCCCGAGCGCGTTCGGCAGCAGATGCCGGAAGATGATCCGCGCGTCGGAGGCGCCGAGCGCCCGGGCCGCCTCCACAAACTCCTTCTCACGCAGCGACAGCACGGTGGAGCGCACCACCCGGGATACGTACGCCCAGGTCAGTCCCGCGATGACGACCGCTATCCAGTACCATGCGCCGCCGCTTCGGGAGGAGATGACCAGAGCGATGGCGAACAGCGGCAGGGTCAGGACGAGATCGGCGATACGCATCATGATCGCGTCCACGACGCCCCGGTAGAAGCCCGCGATGGCCCCCCACACCGCGCCCACCAGGGTGGATCCGAAAGCGATCAGGATGGCGACCTGGAGCGATGTCTGGGTGCCGCGCATGACCTGCGCGTAGGCGTCGTACCCGGAGGAGTTGGTGCCGAACGGGTGCTTCCAGGACGGGGCCTGGGAGTTGTCCGGGGTGTACTTCTGGTACGAGTAGTGCCACAGGTGCGGGCCGATGAACGCCCACAGCACGATCAGCACGAAGACGACCAGGCTGATCATGGCGGCCCGGTGGCGCACGAAGCGGCGCAGGACCAGCTGGGTCTGGCTGCGCTGCCGGACGGTGAACTCGTGCTCGGCCTGCGGCACTTCGGTGCCCGCGGACCCGGGTGCCTCGATGTCAGTCATAGCGGATCCTCGGGTCGAGTACGGCGTAGAGGAGATCGGCGATGAGGTTGAACCCGATGACGACGACGGCGGAGAGCAGCAGCCACGCCATGGTCCGGTAGACGTCGAGGGTCGTGGCCGACTGGACGAGCATCTCGCCCATGCCGTGCCACTGGAAGATCGTCTCCGTGATCACCGCCCCGCCGAGGATGATCGCGACGTCGAGCGCGGTGACGGTGGTGAGCGGGATGAGGGCGGTGCGCAGCGCATGCCGCGTCATGACCTTGCCGCGGCGCAGACCCTTGGCGCGGGCCAGGCGGACGTAGTCGCTGCCCAGCACTTCGAGCATGGAGGCGCGGGTGTAGCGGGTCCAGGAGGCGAAGGAGACCAGGGCGAGGGTGATGGTGGGCAGCACCAGATGGCCGATGCGGTCGGTGAACTCGTTCCAGGTGGTGTCGACGTCGAGGTACGGCGACTTCTCGCCGATCGTGCCGAGAAACTGGCTGCCGGTGTTCTCGTTGAACCAGATCCCGGCCTGTTTGAGCAGGACCGCGAACCAGAACACCGGCATGGCGAGGAAGAGGAAGCCCAGGAAGGTGATGACGTAGTCCGCGACGGAGTACTGGCGGACCGCACTGAACACGCCGAAGAGCACGGCCAGCAGCAGGGCGATGATCATCGCGGCGGCGACCAGGGTGACGGTCACCCGGAAGCGGGTGAACAGATCGTGCCCGATGTCCAGATTGGTCTGCACGGACGGGCCGAAGTCGCCGTGCAGGACTCCGGTGATCCAGTCCCAGTAGCGCTCCACGACCGGCTGGTCCGCGTGGATGTGCCGGGCGAAGGCGGTGACGGCGGCCTTGCTCGGGGCGGGCTGCCGTGAGGTGGCGAAGTTGGCCACGGGGTCGCCGGAGTTGATGACGACCAGGAACACGACGAACGTCGAGACGATCAGGACGGGTATGGAGACGAGAATGCGACGCACGGTGTAGGCGAGCATGCGGTCTTCTCTCGGAGGCCGGCGGGTGTGGGATGGCGTCCCCCGCGGGCCCGGCCCCGGAGTTGCCGGGGCCGGGCACTCGTTGCACGCGGGGTGCGGGGCAGCTTCCGGTGTACGGGGAGCTACTTCTTCAGGCCCCACTCGGCGACGTTGTACGGCGGACCCACGTTCGTCGCGTTGTCCCGCATGTTCACGAACCGCGTCTGCACCGCGAAGAACGTCGGCTTCTGGTAGAGCGGCAGGACGTAGGCGTCCTTCACCATCAGTGCGTCCGCCTGGTTGAGGAACGACGCCGCCTTCGCCGCGTCCGTCTCGCCGACGGCCTGGGCGATCAGCGAGTCGACCTCCTTGTTGCTGTAGCCGCCGAAGTTGCCACCGCCACCGGTGCCCCAGCTCTGCTGGGCGTTGCTGCTCGGGAACGGCGAGGCGACCCAGGCGAACACGATGATGTCGTACTGGTGCCCGGTCAGCACGGTGCCGAGGTCGGCGGCGCCGATCGGCTTGATGGTGACCTTGATGCCGAGCTGTGCCAGGTCGCTCTGCAGGATCTGGCATTCGCTCTGCCGGATCTGGTTGCCGGTCGTGTAGCGGCAGTTGAAGGGACCGACGGCCTTGCCGTCCGGGGTCTTCAGCGCCGTGCCGACTCCGGTGAACTTGGCGTCGGTGAGGTACTTCTTGGCCTTGGCCAGGTCACCCGACCCCTGGCCCGATCCGGTGACGACGTCCTGGTAACCCGCCTGCCCCGGAACGAAGTTGTGGTTGCCGAGCGGCTTCACGTTCGAGTCGAACTGGCCGACCGTCTTGGCCACGATGTCCTTGATGCTGATGGCCGTGAACATCGCCTGCCGCAGCGCCGTGTACTTGCCGATCACCGGGTTGTGCAGGTTGAGGTCGAAGTGTTCCCAGTTCAGACCGCTGCCGATGGTGTACGTGACGTTCGGGATCTCCTTGATCTGCTTGACCAGGTCCACCTCCGGCTGCGGATAGATGCCCTGAACCTCGTTGTTGCGCAGGGCGATCGGTTCCTGGGTGGCGTCGGTGATGACCTTGAAGATCAATCGCTGCAGGGTCGCCTTGTGCTTCCCCCACCACTTGGGGTCGGGGACGTAGGTGGCGTGGTCGTTGTCCGTCCAGTCCTGCATCTTGTACGGGCCCGCCGTCGCGTATTTGGTAGGCGGGTTCTTCTGGAAGTACTGCCAGCCCTGGGTCATCTGAGCGGCCGTCATATGAGTGGCGTCCCCGGCCGTCGCGCCGGATATCTTCTCGGCGACATGGGCCGGGTAGAACGGATATCCGCCGCCGAAGAGCTGCTTCCAGTCCGAGTACGGCTTGGCCATCACGACGGTGACGGTCTTGCCGCCGTCCGAGCCGGTGACCGACTTGACGCGGTCGTAGCCGGCGGTGCTCTGCGGCAGACAGCCCTTGGTCTGCGTCGAGTCACTCGCGGGCGGCGGTGGACAGTCCTTGCCGTTGTTGGTACGCCAGTAGTAGACGAAGTCGTCGGCGGTGATCGCGGTGCCGTCGTTCCACGAGGCCTTGGGATTGATCTTGTAGACGAGCGTCTGCGGACTGCTGCTCGTCTGGGTCGCCGAGGTCACCAGGTCCGTGTTGAGACTGACACCGAGGTCGGGCTGGGGGACGAAGACCTGGGGCAGGACGACCTCCAGGGCTTCGGCGTTCTCGAAGGTGTTGCCGTTGGTGTCGTGGACGTTCCACTGCTGGATGTTCTTCTCCAGCGTGTAGGTGAACGTTCCGCCGGACTTGGTGGCGGCGGAGTTGCAGGTGTTGGCCTTGCCCTGGGTGCTACAGGACGACAGTCCGGCCGAGTTGCTCTTGTGGGAGCCGCCTCCGCCACCGTTGCAGGCCGCCAGGACCAGGGTGAGCCCGGCGGCCAACGTGAGGCCCCGGGTGAGGGCCGTTGATTGCACGCGCATGTCCCTCCTTCAGCCGGCGGTGATCCGGCTTGTCCGGGCGGCAGAGGCCGCCAGAGAGATGAGCTGCGCCTTTACCGTAGGGCGGTCACGTCCTATCCGAAGTTCCCGATTGATACCGGATGGGCGTCGATTCGGCTTTGCTTTCCCCTCGGAACCACACACACCGGGCAAAGTCAGGAGGTGACAGCTGAGACAGCGTCACCACCGACACCCGGCGCCCGCCGGGGTTCAGGGGCTGCCGCCCAACGGAGACAGCGTCACCACCGACACCCGGCGCCCGCCGCGGGTTCAAGGGTTGCCGCCCACCGGCACACCCGCCTCCAGATAGAGCACCGCGCCGCGTTCACGGGCCCGCAGCGCCCAGCGCAGCCGCTCGTAGCGCACGGGCGGAAGGAGATCGGCCGCTTCCGCCTCCGTGACGAACCGCCAGCCGCGCAACTCGGGTCCGGGCAGCAGGAGGCGGCCGGCTTCGGTGCTGTCGAGGCGGCCGCCGTCGAAGAGGAGGCGCAGGCCGCCGTAGCCGGGCGGCGCGGGCGGCTCCCAGTCGGCCACGAGGAGCCGGGTGACCTCGTCGAGCGTGATACCGGTCTCCTCGGCGACCTCGCGCACACCCGCGTGGGCCGGGGCCTCTCCGGGTTCGACGACACCGCCCGGGAACTCCCAGCCGGCCTTGTAGGTGGGGTCGACGAGCAGCACACGGTCCTGCTCGTCGAAGAGGAGCACACCGGCGGCCAGGGTCTCGGCGGTCGGCTCCGGGGTCTGCACGATGTCGCAGGCGGGCGCCTCGCCCGTACGCACGGCCTCCGCGATCCGCAGGGCGGTCTCGTACGGGGTGAGGGCACTGGTGTCGACGGGGTGCGCGTCGGCGGCGAGCCACGCGGCCAGGGCGGCGCGATAGGGCTCGATGTGGTCGTACGACCACTGACGGACCCGTATCTCACCGTCGGGGAGGTCGGGCGGGACGTCCCGGCCGGCTATTCGCTCACGCAGGATCGTTTCGGCCGGGGCGAGCAGGACATGGCGCACGGGAATGCGCCGGGCGGCGAGGCCGCCGAAGATCTCGTCGCGGTAGTCCTGGCGCAGCAGGGTCATCGGAACCACGAGGACGCCGCCGAGCTCGGCGAGCATCGCGGCCGCGGTGTCGATCACGAGCCGTCGCCAGATCGGCAGGTCCTGGAAGTCGCCGACCTCGGCGAGGCGTTTGGGCGGCAGCAGGTGCGTGAGCGCTCCGCCGATGACCTCGGGGTCGAAGAGCGTGCTGTTCGGGATCAGTTCGATCAGTTCCCGTGCGGTGGTGGTCTTCCCCGCACCGAACGCACCGTTGATCCAGACGATCACGGGTCCCCCTCTTCTGTTGGCCCCCTGTGGCTTGCCCGCTCCACCCTGCCACGGAAACCCGGCGCTGATGAGGGCGCGTGAGGCGGACGGCGCGCCGCGGCGCCGGTTCCCCTGCCGTCACGGGGTACCGGCGCCGCGACGCGGGCTCCCCGTCAGCCGTTCTGCCCCAGGGCGTCGTCGTCCACGGCGAGGCTGTCCTGGCCGATGGTGTGGTCGACGGTGCCGATGGTGTCCTTGACGTTCAGATCACCGAGCGCCTCGTGGTCGACGCCGTGGGACGGGGAGATGGCGGCCACGACGAATCCGGTGGCGAGGGAGGCGATGGCGAGCATGCTGCGCTTCTTCATGCCCTGTTCAACTGCGGAACCGGCGCGGGGTCACGCACGCGGTCGACGGAACCGTGAGGGGGACGCCCTGCGACCGGACCCACGCCGCACCAAGTCCCCCACAAAGTCCTTTGCAAGGTCGCCCACACCACCCGGCCGGCGCCCGGGGCCGCGGACCGCGGCCCCGGGGAATTCCGCTGTCACACCCCGGCCGCGGTCGTGTTCGTGTTCGTGTTCGCGTTCGTGTTCGTGTTCGTGTTCGTGTTCTTTGTGAGCGCGGCCGCCGCTGCGCCCACCAGCCCGGCGTCCGTGCCCATCAGCGCGGGGGCCACCGTCAGGCGCTGCACGAAGGACAGCGTGGCGTACTCGGCCAGGGCCTTGCGCAGCGGCGTGAAGAGGACCTCACCGGCCTTGCCCACTCCCCCGCCGATGACCGCGATGTCGATCTCGACGAGCGTCGCGGTCGCGGCGATACCCGCTGCCAGCGCCTGCGCGGCCCGCTCGAAGGACGCCACGGCCACCGGGTCACCGGCACGGGCGGCGGCGGCCACCGCCGCGGCCGAGGCGTCCTGGTCGGGACCCGGCCGCCAACCGCCCTCCAGGGCGCGGCGTGCGATGTTCGGTCCGCTCGCGATGCGCTCCACGCAGCCGCGCGAGCCGCACGGGCAGGGATCGCCGTCCAGGTCGACGCTGATGTGCCCGATGTGGCCCGCGTTGCCGGTCGGGCCCGAGTACAGCCGCCCGCCCAGCACCAGACCGCCGCCGACGCCCGTCGACACCACCATGCACAGCGCGTTGTCGTGGCCGCGGGCCGCGCCCTGCCAGTGTTCGGCGGCCGTGATGGCCACGCCGTCGCCGATCAGCTCGACGGGAAGGCCGCCCGTCGCCGCCCGAACCCCCTTCACCAGCGGATACTCGCGCCAGCCCGGTACGTTGACCGGGCTCACCGTGCCCGCGGACGCGTCCACCGGACCCGCGCTGCCGATGCCGACAGCGCGCACCTTGTCCCAGAGCGGGGAGACGTTCAACTCCCCTATGACGTCCTCCACGGCGCCCATCACGGTGTCGCCGTCCTCCTGCGCGGGCGTCGCGCGCTGTGCGCGCAGCAGGATCCGGCCGTGGCCGTCCACCAGCGCTCCGGCGATCTTGGTGCCGCCGATGTCGAGCGCGGCCACGAGGTCGGTGTGCATCAGTGTCAGATCTCCCAATGCTTCAGTCGTACCGGCCCGACGTACGGCGGCCGCCGTCACGGGGTCCGGGCCTCCGGCCGGGCACGGGCGGGAGGCGCCCCTGGGGGAAGGCGCAGGCCGGAGATTGCGGTGGACAGTCTCTCCCGCATCTGACAACGTTGTCCAGGCTCTATGCTCGACGCCACATCCTCATACAACCCCATGGGCCGCCGCACCCCCGTGGACGACAGGACAGGAAGGCGCATCGTGCCCGATACCGCCCGCCGTGCAGACCGCCCCGCAGACCGCCACTCCGGGAATCGCTACGGCAACCGTCCGACCATGAAGGACGTGGCGGCGCGGGCCGGCGTCGGCCTCAAGACGGTCTCGCGTGTGGTCAACGGCGAACCCGGCGTCACCCCGGACACCGAGCGCCGCGTCCAGGAGGCCATCGAGGCGCTGGGCTTCCGCCGCAACGACAGCGCACGGGTGCTGCGCAAGGGCCGCACCGCGAGCATCGGCCTCGTCCTGGAGGATCTCGCGGACCCGTTCTACGGGCCGCTCAGCCGCGCGGTCGAGGAGGTCGCCCGGGCCCACGGCGCGCTGCTGATCAACGGTTCCAGCGCGGAGGACCCGGAGCGGGAGCAGGAGCTGGTGCTGGCGCTGTGCGCGCGCCGCGTGGACGGACTGGTCGTCATCCCGGCCGGTGACGACCACCGCTATCTGGCGCCCGAGATCAAGGCCGGCGTCGCCACGGTGTTCGTGGACCGTCCCGCCGGGAAGATCGACGCCGACGTGGTGCTCTCCGACAGCTTCGGCGGTGCCCGCGACGGGGTCGCCCACCTGATCGCGAACGGTCACCGCCGGATCGGGTTCATCGGCGACATGCCGCGCATCCACACCGCGGCCGAGCGGCTGCGCGGCTACCGGACCGCCATGGAGGACGCGGGCATATCCGTCGAGGACTCCTGGATGTCCCTGGGCGTGACCGACCCCGAGCGGGTACGGCGGGCCACCGAAGAGATGCTCGCCGGTCCCGCCCCCGTCACCGCGATCTTCGCCGGCAACAACCGTGTGACGGTCACCGTCGTCCGCGTCCTCGCCGAGCACAGCCGCCCAGTGGCCCTCGTCGGCTTCGACGACTTCGAGCTGGCCGACCTTCTCAAGCCCGGTGTCACGGTCGTCGCCCAGGACGCCGCCGCGCTCGGCCGGACGGCCGCCGAACGTCTCTTCCGTCAGCTCGACGGCTCGCTCATCTCTCCGGAACGCATCGAACTCCCCACCCAGCTGATCAGCCGCGGCTCGGGCGAACTGCCGCCCGCCGACTGACCGCTGGGAGGTGCCCCCAGGTCGTACTCTGCGGCCGGAGATCGCTGATGGATGCAGCCGCATCCCGGGCGGCAACCGGCTCGCGTCCGTGGTCCGAGCCGGGCGGGCGGTCCAGGGCCGGAGGCTACGGGGCCTGAGGCATCTCTCCGATGGAGCAGGGGCTCGGAGCATGGCACCGCATGGGCTGCCTTCTCGGCCGTAGCGGTGGCGCTGGAGCCCTGCCGCTCTCGTCGGTCCTGGAGCCCCCGCTTCGGCGCCGCGTGCTGTCACGCTCCCACGTCCCTCGCGGAGCGGGTCACTTCGCCGAAGCCGTCAGATCCCCCCGCCTCGGCGCCGCGAACCGCTCCAGGTCCGCGCGGGTCAGCCCGGTGGCCCCGGCGACCTCCGTCATGTCGAGCGCCCCGCAGTCGAGGCCCCGCAACAGATAGCCACTCAGCGCCTTGGCGGTCGCCGGCTCGTCCATGACGTCGCCGCCGACGCGGCCCGCGTAGCGGGCGAGGCGGGCCGCGGCCTGCTCGAAGCCCTCGCGGTAGAAGGCGAAGACGGCCGCGTACCGGGTCGGGAGGTGGCCGGGGTGCATGTCCCAGCCCTGGTAGTAGGCGCGGGTCAGCGCGCGGCGGACGAGCCCGTAGTGCAGCCGCCAGGCGTCGTGGACCTTTTCGCTCGGGCCGACCGGCAGGACGTTCGTGGAGCCGTCGGACACGCGTACGCCGGTGCCCGCGGCCGCGACCTGCATGATCGCCTTGGCGTGGTCGGCGGCCGGGTGGTCGGAGGCCTGGTGGGCGGCGGACACGCCGAGGCAGGCACTGTAGTCGAAGGTGCCGTAGTGCAGTCCGGTGGCGCGGCCCTCGGCGGCCCGGATCATCCGGGCGACGGTGGCGGTTCCGTCGGCGGCGAGAACGGCCTGGCTGGTCTCGATCTGGATCTCGAACCCGATCCGTCCGGGCGCGAGTCCGCGCGCCTTCTCGAACTCCTCCAGCAGCCGCACCATGGCGGTGACCTGCTCGGCGTACGTCACCTTCGGCAGCGTGAGCACCAGTCCGTCCGGCAGACCGCCCGCCTCCATCAGACCCGTCAGGAAGATGTCGAGCGTGCGGATGCCGCGGTCCCGTACCGGCGCCTCCATGCACTTCATCCGGATGCCCATGTACGGGGCGGCCGTGCCCTTCTCGTGGGCCTCGGCGATCAGTCGCGCCGCGCGGGCGGCCGCCTCGTCCTCCTCCGCGTCCGGGCGTGGCCCGTAGCCGTCCTCGAAGTCGACGCGCAGGTCTTCGATCGGCTCGCGCTCCAGCTTCGCGCGTACGCGGTCGTGGACGGGCTCGGCGAGGTCGTCCGAGAGGCCGAGGACGGCGGCCAACGAGGCCGCGTCCGGGGCGTGTTCGTCGAGTGCGGCCAGGGCCCGCTCACCCCAGGAGCGGATGGTGTCGGCGGCGAAGGCGTCACCGGGGACGTAGACCGTGTGGACGGGCTGGCGCGTGCCGGGATCGCCGGGGTAGTGGCGCTCCAGCTCGGCATCGACCGGGGCGAGAGAGGCGCTGATCTCCTCACTGACGGCGCCCGCGAGGCTCGTCGCCACCCTCTCCTGTCGGCCCTGACCCATCACACAGCCTCCGTTTTCCGCAGTACGGAATCAACAATCCGTAGAACGAAGCTATCCGTGGGTCTTGCGGCTGGTCAACACCCTCTTGTGTGCGAAGCGCTTCTCGCCTTCCATGAGAGGACACCCGCACCTTTGCGATGTTCGCGCCCCTCTCATCCGGCTCTGTCACACTACGGGGCGCACGGCTCGTCCGGCACCCGCCCCAGAAGGAGCCCCCTCGTGCCCCTGTACAGCCGAGTCACGCGCCGCCTGGGCCTCAAGACCGCCGTGGCGGCCACGGTCACCCTGCCCCTGTCCAGTGCGGCACTGCCCTCGCAGCACGCCTCGGCGGCGGATCAGCACGACCGCCATCTGGAGGTCATGTCGTTCAACCTGAGACGCGCGAGCACCGCCGAGCCCAACAGCTGGACCGTCCGGCGCCCGGTGATGCGCGCGCTCTTACGCCGGGAACGCCCGCACGTCATCGGCACCCAGGAGGGCCTCTACGCCGCGGTGCGCGACATCGCGACCGACCTCGGAACGGACTACGCGTGGATCGGCACGGGCCGCGCGGGCGGCAGCCGTGACGAGTTCATGGCCGTCTTCTACGACACGCAGCGGCTGACGCCGGTGGAGTACGACCACTTCTGGCTCTCCGACACCCCCGACGTGATCGGCTCGAACACCTGGGGCGGTGCCTGCGTCCGCATGGTCACGTGGATCCGCTTCCATGATCCGCGCGGCTCGCGACGGGAGTTCTACCTCCTCAACACCCACCTCGACAACGCGAGCCAGTACGCACGCGCGCGTGCCGCCTCCCTCATCGCCGAGCGCATCGCCGGGCTCGACCGCTCGCTGCCGCTCGTGGCGACCGGCGACTTCAACGCGGCGGCCCACCACAACCCCGTCTACGACACCCTCCTCGGCGCCGGTCTGGTCGACACGTGGGACGCGGCGGCCGAGCGCACCACGGCGTACGGGACCTTCCACGGCTACCGGTCGCTGCGCCGGGACGGCGACCGCATCGACTGGATCCTGGCCACGCCCGGCGTGAGGGCGCACCGGGCGTCGGCCAACCCCTTCTCTCTCGGCGGGCAGTTCCCGAGCGACCATCTGCCGGTGCAGGCATCACTGAGCCTGGGATGAGCGAAGGCCCCCGCGACCGCACCGGCGGTCACGGGGGCCTCATGCAGGCGAAGTCGCTCAGCCCTTGCGGGCCTTGACCTCCTCGGTCAGCTGCGGGACGACCTCGAACAGGTCACCCACCACGCCGTAATCGACCAGGTCGAAGATCGGCGCCTCGGCGTCCTTGTTGATCGCCACGATCGTCTTCGACGTCTGCATACCGGCCCGGTGCTGGATCGCACCCGAGATACCCGAGGCGATGTACAGCTGCGGCGACACGCTCTTACCGGTCTGACCGACCTGGTTGGTGTGCGGGTACCAGCCCGCGTCCACCGCGGCACGCGACGCGCCGACGGCCGCACCGAGCGAGTCGGCCAGCGCCTCGATGATCGCGAAGTTCTCCGCGCCGTTGACACCACGGCCACCCGAGACCACGATCGCGGCCTCGGTCAGCTCCGGACGCCCCGTCGACTCACGCGGCGTACGGGCGGTGACCTTCGTACCGGTCGCCTTCTCGGAGAAGGACACCGACAGGGCCTCGACCGCACCGGCGGCCGGAGCTGCCTCGACGGCGGCCGAGTTCGGCTTGACCGTGATGACCGGGGTGCCCTTGATGACACGGGACTTGGTGGTGAAGGACGCGGCGAACACCGACTGGGTGGCCACCGGGCCCTCGTCGCCGGCCTCCAGGTCGACGGCGTCGGTGATGATGCCGGAGCCGATGCGCACCGCGAGACGGGCGGCGATCTCCTTGCCCTCCGCGGACGACGGCACCAGGACGGCGGCCGGGGAGACGGCCTCGTAGGCGGCCTGCAGGGCGTCCACCTTCGGGACGACCAGGTAGTCGGCGTACTCGGCGGCGTCGTGCGTGAGGACCTTCACCGCGCCGTGTTCGGCGAGCGCGGCGGCGGTGTTCTCGGCACCGGAGCCGAGGGCGACGGCGACCGGCTCGCCGATACGGCGGGCCAGGGTCAGCAGCTCCAGGGTGGGCTTGCGGACGGCACCGTCCACGTGGTCGACGTAGACGAGAACTTCAGCCATGGGAACGGATCTCCTTGCGGATTGCGAAGTCTGAGGGGCGGTGAGGCTAAGGGAGCCTTAGATGAACTTCTGGCTCGCGAGGAACTCAGCGAGCTGCTTGCCGCCCTCGCCCTCGTCCTTGACGATCGTGCCCGCGGTACGGGCCGGGCGCTCGGCCGCGGTGTCCACCGCCGTGTAGGCACCCTCCAGGCCGACCTCCTCGGCCTCGATCTCCAGGTCGGACAGGTCCCAGGACTCCACCGGCTTCTTCTTGGCCGCCATGATGCCCTTGAAGGACGGGTAACGGGCCTCACCGGACTGGTCGGTGACCGACACCACGGCCGGAAGGGACGCCTCAAGCTGCTCGGAGGCGGTGTCGCCGTCACGGCGGCCCTTCACCGTGCCGTCCTCGACCGAGACCTCCGACAGCAGGGTCACCTGCGGCACGCCCAGGCGCTCGGCCAGCAGCGCCGGGACCACACCCGCGGTGCCGTCGGTGGAGGCCATGCCGGAGATCACCAGGTCGTAGCCGGCCTTCTCGATCGCCTTGGCCAGCACCAGCGAGGTGCCGATGATGTCGGTGCCGTGCAGGTCGTCGTCCTCGACGTGGATCGCCTTGTCAGCACCCATGGACAGCGCCTTGCGCAGGGCGTCCTTGGCGTCCTCCGGGCCCACCGTCAGCACGGTGACCTCGGCGTCGTCGGCCCCCTCGGCGATCTGCAGCGCCTGCTCGACCGCGTACTCGTCGAGCTCGGAGAGCAGACCGTCCACGTCGTCCCGGTCGACGGTCAGGTCATCGGCGAAGTGCCGGTCGCCAGTGGCGTCGGGCACGTACTTCACAGTGACAACGATCCTCAAGCTCACGCCGGCTCTCCTACTGCATCGTCATTTCTGGGCTGCCTTCTTGCAGGCAGCATAGGCGCCTGAAGCGGCCGATCCCGGTCGGGGCGACCGCGCGCTCCGAACGAAATATTACTCGCCAGTACACCCAGTCCATGCCCACTAAGCAAGCGCTTTGAACTGTGACCTTCGCAACGCTGAGTAACCGGCCAGTAGGTTCAGTCACGCAGGCCGTTGAAGCGCCCCTGATGGTAGACAAGCGGGCGTCCCGCGCCCGAGGGATCGCCGACGACGACCTCGGCGAGGACGATGCGGTGGTCTCCGGCGGGTACGCGGGCCACCACGCGGCAGACGAGCCAGGCGAGCACGTCGTCCAGGACGGGAACGCCCTCGGGGCCCTCGCGCCAGCCGGTGGGAGCGCCGAAGCGGTCGGCCCCGCTGCGGGCGAAGGTGCCGGCCAGGGATTCCTGGTGTTCACCGAGTATGTGCACCCCGACGTGGTCCGCCTCGGAGATGACGGGCCAACTGGAGGCACCGACGCCGATGCCGAACGACACCAGCGGGGGCTCGGCGGAGACGGAGGTGAGGGAGGTGGCGGTGAAACCGACCGGCCTGCCGCCCCGCTGGGCGGTGATCACGGCGACTCCCGCCGCGTGCCGGCGGAAGACGGAGCGCAGCAGGTCCGGGGAGGCGAGCTGAGGGGTGCCGAGGTCGGGCGGCGTGGCCGTCATGGAGTTGTCCTTCTGCGAGAGGTGACGTGGGGGTCCCCCCGCTCGGGCGAGGCCGGGAGTGGGGGCGGATCCGTGGCTGCTCAGCAGGCCGGACAGCGCGCACTCGCGGTGCGGGCCAGGTCCACGTGGACACGCTCGAAAAGAAGGAGTTCCGGGGGCATAGGGTCAGGCTGACGATACGTGGTGCGTGCAGTCAAGCGCGTTCCGGCATCTGGGAGATGCGTCACCGGCTGCCTCACGGTCACCTCACAGGCTGGAGGAAGGGCCTGGTGCCGCGACACCAGGGCCGAGGGGGCGTCAGACGGCCTCGCCGAGCGCGGCGATCACGTCGGCCTTGCGTGGCTGTCCCGTCGCACGTCGCACGATCCGCCCGTCCGCGTCGAGGACGAGCACGGTCGGTGTCTTCAGGATGTCGAGTTCGCGGACGAGTTCGAGCCGCTGCTCGGCGTCGATCTCCACATGGGAGACGCCGGGAACCATTCCGGCCACCTCGGCGAGGGTCCGCCGCGTCGCCCGGCAAGGGGCGCAGAAGGCGCTGGAGAACTGCACGAGCGTGGCCCGTTCGCCGAGCCTCTGGCCCAACTCGGCCGCACCCAGCCGCTTTCCGCCGTCACGCCCGCGCACTCTCACTCTCCCGCTCCGCCGCCGGTGCAGCACTCCGTACGCGCTCGCCGACACCAGCACGGCCAGGCACACCACAAGTCCGGTCATCATCTGCTCCAGCGTTCATGAGACTGCAAAGATTCCCGGCCCCCCACATCGCTTGCGCTGCGGAATCCTTGATTCATGGACATCGATGTGAGGGGGCCGCGCTTCGGAGCGGCCGTGACGACCCTAGTACTGGCCGTCGTCCTGGTCACCGGCAGTGCCTGGCTACTGGCCTGGCAGCTCCTGGCGTTCGCGCTGGGTGCGGCCGGGGGTGTGGCGCGCTCACCGTACGGCTGGTTGTTCCGGACGGTGGTCCGGCCGAGGATCGGGCCACCTACGGAGTTCGAGGCGCCGCAGCCGCCGCAGTTCGCGCAGACGGTCGGGCTCGTCTTCGCCGTCCTCGGGCTCGTCGGCTACACGGCGGGTCCGCAGTGGCTGGGGCTCGCGGCGACCGGGGCGGCGCTCGCCGCCGCCTTCCTGAACGCCGCGTTCGGGTATTGCCTGGGTTGCGAGTTGTACCTGCTGGTACGGCGGGTGGGGGTCCGCGCGGAGTGACGGCGGGCCGGAAACCCGGGGCGGTTCATACGGCCGACGTGATGAGGATCTCGCCGTACACGGGCACCAGGACTGGCTCCCCGCCCGTTCTTGGGGCACGATCTGCGAGATGCCGTAAACCTACGGCTGCGTAACTTCCGCCGGGAGTCCCTTCCCAGGCAGAGAGAAGGGCCGTCCCGTCCATGGCTGAGCTTGTCTACCGTCCCGCCATCGGTCTCGCCCTCACGTTGTTCAAGGCGTGGGACCTGAAGATCGACTGCAAGGGGTCGGAGAACATCCCGCGCTCGGGCGGTGCGGTGCTGGTGAGCAACCACATCAGCTATCTGGACTTCATCTTCAACGGACTGGCCGCACTCCCGCAGAAGCGACTGGTGCGTTTCATGGCCAAGGAGTCGGTCTTCCGGCACAAGGTCTCCGGCCCGCTGATGCGCGCCATGAAGCACATCCCGGTGGACCGCAACCAGGGCGAGGCGGCGTACGCGCACGCGCTCGACTCGCTGAGGTCGGGCGAGGTGATCGGGGTCTTCCCGGAGGCGACCATCTCGCAGTCGTTCACCCTGAAGAGCTTCAAGTCGGGTGCCGCGCGCCTGGCGCAGGAGGCGGGCGTCCCGCTGGTCCCGATGGCGGTGTGGGGCACGCAGCGGCTGTGGACCAAGGGCCACCCGCGCAACTTCAAGCGCAGCCACACCCCCATCACGATCCGGGTCGGCGAGGCGATCGAGGCCTCTCGCGACAAGTACGCGGGCGCGCTCACCCGTCAGCTGCGCGAGCGCGTCCAGGAGCTGCTGGAGGCCGCGCAGCGCGCCTACCCCGTGCGCCCCAAGAGCCCGGACGACACCTGGTGGATGCCGGCCCACCTCGGCGGCACGGCACCGACGCCGGAGCAGTTGCGCGCCGCCGAGGCGCACTGACGCGCATCACGCGGGGGCGTGGACGGTGATCCGCGCTCCGGGGCTGAACTTCTCCAGCAGCTCGGCGAGTTCGGCGCCGGCCTGCTCGACGTCGGCCACCGGCATCGGAGCGAGGCCCTCCAGCAGGAAGAGCGCCGAGGTGGAGTCCTCGGTGAGCCGGGTGCGCGGCCCCTGGCGCCAGTTCCAGCGGCGGCATGTCACGCCGGCCTCGTCGCGCCAGACCACCTCGCCGGTGTCGGGGTGCTCCACGGCCTCCTCGCCCGCCGCGACGGTCACGAACTCCTCGTCACCCGTGGCCCGTACGAGGTGCATCCCGCCCTGGATGCGGTCGAGGTCCTCGCCGCCGACCGGGATCAGATGGGCGACGCTGATCGCGTTGTAGACGTCGACGAGCACGTTGATCCGGGGCAGACCGGCGTCCGACAGGGCCCGCTTCGCCAGGGCTTCGGCCGAGTTCCGGGTGCGGGACGGTTTGGCGCCGAAGGCGGTGTACACCGCGCGCCACGCCGCCATGTGCGGGTCCTCGTGCGGGGCGCGCCCGTCCAGGCGGGCGGCGAGCCGGCGCGCCGCGTCGTCGAGCAGCGCCGAAGTCTCCTCGGTGCTGGGTCCGTTGACGAGTCCGTGGGCCTCGATCGCGAGGTGTGTGAATCCGGGCGCCAGGGCGCGCACCTCGTCGGACACGGTCAGGGTGGGAGTCATCGCTTGCCTCAGAGTGCGGTGGGGAGCGTCTTCCAAAGGGCCGGTCGGTCGGGCGCCGCCTTGAGGACGCTCACGACTGCCGGGTGAGGTACAGCGTACAGGACTGGATAGTCCACCTCACTGGACTTCTCGTCCGGGATCCAGGCCAGTCGCTCGCCGTCGAGGGAGAACCGGGCGTCGACGCCTGGTTTGTTGCCACGGGGGTCCTGCCGGTGCCAGGCGCCGTTGAACCGCACGGCCACCAGACCGTGCACGGCATGACCACTGCCGTCGTCATGCAGGAGGCGCTGGTAGCACAGCGCCGCCGGAATGTCCTCGGCGCGCAGCAGCGCCGCCAGCGCGTGCGCCTTGGCGTAGCAGATGCCGGTGCGCTGCTCAAGGACGTCGGAGGCGCGCCAGGTGACGCGCAGGTCACCGCTGTCGGCGGAGTGCGGAATGGTGTCGCGCACGAACTCGTACGCGGCCTGCGCATAGGCATACGAGTCAGCCACTCGGTCCGCTAGGCGCGCGGCCGTCTCACGGACCACGGGGTGATGATGGTCGATGACCTCGTCAGCAGCCAAGTAGGCGGACAGGTCCGAGGTTTGCTGGATCAGCTCCATGCCCGCAGAGCATAGGAATGCGACCGACCTACAGTCAATGACTTTTCGATCGGCCGCATACCTATGCAGTTTTTTGGATCCTGCGGACGGTTACCGCGCCATCTCCTCCTTGAGTGCCGCCACGAACCGGTCCACGTCGTCCTCGGTCGTGTCGAAGGCGCACATCCATCGGACGACGCCGGCGGCCTCGTCCCAGAAGTAGAAGCGGAAGCGCTTCTGCAGGCGCTCACTCACGTCGTGCGGAAGGCGGGCGAAGACCCCGTTGGCCTGCACCGGGTAGAGGATCTCGACGCCGTGCACCGCGCGGACGCCCTCCGCGAGACGCTGGGCCATCTCGTTGGCATGGCGGGCGTTGCGCAGCCACAGGTCCTTGGCGAGCAGGGCCTCCAGCTGCACGGACACGAAGCGCATCTTGGAGGCGAGCTGCATGGACAGCTTGCGCAGATGCTTCATGTGGCTGACGGCGTCCTGGTTGAGGACGACGACCGCCTCGCCGAACAGCGCGCCGTTCTTCGTCCCCCCGAGGGAGAGGATGTCGACGCCGACCGCGTTGGTGAACGTCCGCATCGGCACGTCCAGGGAGGCGGCCGCGTTGGCTATGCGAGAGCCGTCCAGATGCACCCTCATGCCCCGCGCGTGGGCATGCTCGCAGATCGCGCGGATCTCGTCGGGCGTGTAGAGGGTCCCCAGTTCGGTGCTCTGGGTGATCGAGACGACCTGCGGCATCGCCCGGTGCTCGTCCTCCCAGCCGTACGCCTGCCGGTCGATCAGCTCGGGCGTGAGCTTGCCGTCGGGCGTGGGCACCGTGAGCAGCTTCAGGCCGCCCATGCGCTCGGGGGCACCGCCCTCGTCGACGTTGATGTGCGCGCTCTCGGCGCAGATCACCGCGCCCCAGCGGTCGGTGACCGCCTGGAGCGCGACGACGTTCGCGCCGGTGCCGTTGAAGACCGGGAAGGCCTCCGCCGTGGCACCGAAGTGGCTGCGGATGATCCGCTGGAGGTTCTCGGTGTAGTCGTCCTCGCCGTACGCCACCTGATGGCCGCCGTTGGCCACGGCCAGGGCGGCGAGCACCTCGGGATGGGCCCCGGCGTAGTTGTCACTGGCGAAACCGCGGACCTCCGGGTCGTGATGGCGACGCGCGTCGGTCTTGGGAGGGTTCACGGCTTCTCGGTCAGCCACAGACGGTTTCCGTTCACTTCGGCGGCGGACTTGTCCCAGACTGCGACGATGGCCTCGGCCAGGTCCTTGACATCGGTGAAGCCCGCGAACTTCGCGTTGGGTCGCTCGGCGCGCATCGCGTCGTGCACCAGCGCCTTCACCACCAGGATCGCAGCCGCGGACGTCGGCCCATCGGCGCCCCCGGCCTTGCGGAAGTAGTCGGCCATGGCCAGCGTCCATGCCTCGGCGGCGGCCTTGGCCGCGGAGTACGCGGCGTTGCCCGCGGTGGGCTTGCTCGCGCCCGCGGCGCTGATCAGGAGATACCGGCCGCGGTCGCTCCGCTGCAGCGCCTCGTGGAACGCGAGGGAGGTGTGCTGGACGGTGCGGACGAGCAGCAGCTCCAGGAAGTCCCAGTCGTCCAGGCTCGTCCTGGTGAACGTCTCGCTGCCGCGCCAGCCGCCCACGAGGTGCACGAGCCCGTCGACGCGGCCGAAGTCCTTCTCGATCCGTGTGGCCCAGTCGCGGGTGGCCTGGAGGTCGAGCAGGTCGACCGTGTCCCCGACGACGGTGGCGCCACCATGTGCGTAGCGCGCCGCGTCCACTGCCTCCGCAAGCCGCTCCGGGTCGTTGTCCGAGCCGATGACGGTCGCTCCCGCCTCGGCGAGCCGCAGTAGCGTCGCCTTGCCGGCGGGTCCGCCCGCGCCGGCCACCGCGATCACAGCGCCGCTCAGCGGCCCGTTCCCGTTCCCCATGCTCCTCGCCTCCCGAGCAGTGCGGGCGCTCACGCGGCGACCCGCTCGGCGCTCTCCGCGGTGATGCCCTTGGTCGAGGCGATCACGTTCTTGAGCTTCTTGGAGAGCGCCTCATAGAACATGCTCAGCGGAAACTCGTCCGGAAGCACGTCGTCCACGAGCTTACGCGGCGGCTGCGTCAGATCCAGGGCGTCCGGGCCCTTGGCCCAGCGGGATCCCGGGTGCGGGGCGAGGTAGGTGGAGACCAGCTCGTAGCCGGCGAACCAGTGGACGAGCTTGGGTCGGTCGATGCCGTCCCGGTACAGCTTCTCGATTTCGGCACACAGCTGGTTGGTGACCTGCGGGGCCCGCTGCCAGTCGATGAACAGCTTGTTGTCGGTCCAGCGGACGACGTCGTGCTTGTGCAGGTAGGCGAAGAGCAGCTGGCCGCCGAGGCCGTCGTAGTTGCGGACACGGTCGCCGGTGACAGGGAAGCGGAACATCCGGTCGAAGAGCACCGCGTACTGAACGTCACGGGCCTGCGGAACGCCGTCGGCCTCCAGCTTCACGGCCTCCTTGAAGGCGGTGAGGTCGCAGCGCAGCTCCTCCAGGCCGTACATCCAGAACGGCTGCCGCTGCTTGATCATGAACGGGTCGAACGGCAGGTCGCCGTGGCTGTGGGTGCGGTCGTGCACCATGTCCCACAGCACGAAGGCCTCCTCGCAGCGCTTCTGGTCGTGGACCATCGCGGCGATGTCCTCGGGCAGCTCCAGGCCCAGGACGGTGACGGCGGCGTCGGTGACCCGGCGGAAGCGGGCGGCCTCGCGGTCGCAGAAGATGCCACCCCAGGAGAATCGTTCCGGCGCCTCGCGCACGGCGATGGTCTCGGGGAAGAGGACGGCCGAGTTGGTGTCGTAGCCCGCGGTGAAGTCCTCGAAGGTGATGCCGCAGAACAACGGGTTGTCGTAGCGGGTGGCCTCCAGCTCGGCGAGCCAGTCCGGCCAGACCATGCGCAGGACGACCGCTTCGAGGTTGCGGTCCGGGTTGCCGTTCTGCGTGTACATCGGGAAGACAACCAGGTGCTGCAGCCCGTCCCGGCGGTTCGCGGCGGGCTCGAAGGCCAGCAGCGAGTCGAGGAAGTCGGGCACCTTGAAGCCCTCGTCGACCCACCGGTACAGGTCCTTCACGAGCGCCTCGTGGTAGGCGACGTCGTGCGGCAGCAACGAAGAGAGCTCCTCGACGGCGTGCGCCACACGCCGTACGGCGAGCTCGGCGTCCGCGGGGTCCGGCGCGCCCTCGGCGTCGAAGTCGATGGAGCCGTCCTTGGCCTGCCATGGCCGGATTTGTTCCACGGCATCCTTGAGCACGGGCCACGCCGGATGGTCCACCACCCTGCCCTGCGGAGAAATCCGCTCCTCCGAACCCGCCTGCACAAGAATTTCCGTCATAACCCATCCTCCACGGGAGAACCTCGCGTAGGGACACCGTATGCGTACGGGGTTTCTCCCAGCAAGTAGGGCCTCGGGAAATTATCCTGCCAGCCCCCCACGATCGCCGCACTTTTTCCTGTCACGTACGGGAGGAGCGACGACTTCCGCTGTAGAGTACGGCGCCGTACCAGGCGTGCACAGGGCAGCCGTTTTTGGACAGCATCTACGGGCCGGGGTGCAGGAGTTGTTCGGTCCAGATGCACTTGCCGGTGGGGGTGTAGCGGGCGCCCCAGCGATCGGCGAGCGCGGCGATCAGCTGAAGCCCCCGGCCGCCCTCGTCCGTGTCGGCCGCACGACGGATCCGGGGCATGGTGGGGCTGCCGTCGGTGAGCTCGCAGATCAGTGCCCGGCTGCGCAGCAGGCGCAAGGTGACCGGTCCGCCGGCGTGGCGCACCACGTTGCCGACCAGCTCGCTGACCAGCAACTCGGTGGTCATCACCAGGTCGTCCAGATCCCACCGGCCGAGCTGTTCCCGGATGTGGCGGCGGGCCTGGCCCGCGGCCTGGGGATCGACGGGCAGCGGCCAGCAGGCCATGTCCTCGGGGGGAATCGGGTGGACCCCGGCGATGAGCACGGCCGTGTCGTCTCCACCATGTCGCTGGACGGGCTGCACCGCGCTGATGAGTGAGTCGCATATCGCGTCGAGTCGTGCGGCCAGTGTGCCGTTCGGCTCGGCGAGGGAGGGGGCGGCACTCAGGTGCTCGGCCATCAGTGCCATACCCACGTCCAGGTCACGGTCGGGCGACTCGAGCAGGCCGTCGGTGTAGAGCACCAGCAGACTGCCGGGAGGAAGCTCCAGCGAGCAGGAGTCGAAGGGCGGGCTCGCCGCGCCGAGCGGCGGATTGAGCGGAAGGTCGGGAAAACGCACCGTCCCGTCGGGGTGGACCACGGCCGGTGGCGGGTGCCCTGCGCTGAGCATGGAGCAGTGGCCGCTGGTGGGGTCGTACACGACGTACAGGCAGGTGGCGCAGAAGTCGTCACCGAGGGCCGAGACCAGGTCGTTGAGATGGAAGAAGACCTCGTCCGGCGGCAGCTCCAGGTCGGCGAGGGTGTGGACGGCGGTGCGCAGCCGCCCCATGGTGACGGCCTCGGGCAGGCCGTGCCCCATGACGTCTCCGACGACCAGGGCGACACGGTCCCCGGACAGCGGGATGACGTCGTACCAGTCGCCGCCGACCTCAATTCCCTCGCCGGCGGGCAGGTATCGGGCGGCGGCGGTGACGGCGGGCACGGTGGGCAGAGCGTGCGGGAGCAGGCCGCGCTGCAGCTCGCGGGCTCGGCTGTGCTCGGTGTCGTAGAGGCGGCCTCGTTCCAGGGACTGGGCCACGAGACCACTCAGGGCCGTGCACAGGGTGCGCTCCTCACTACTGAAGGTGTGCGGCTGCGCGTAGGAGATGACCAGGACACCGACCGTCCGCCCGGAGGTCACCAGCGGCAGGAACGCCCACGCCTGCTTACCGCCCTGGCGGGGAAGCTCCGCGAGTGCGGGGTACTTGCTGATGTACTCCTTGGCCGAACAGACATACGTGGGGACACCGGTGATCAGGGCCTGGTGGGACGGGGGGTTGGCGTTTATCGGGACCGTGCTGACCAGCTTCAGGAACTCCGGCGGATATCCCGCGGCACCCAGGAGGATGAGGTCGTCCCCGACCCGGTCCCAGACGCTGATGCCGGCGGCGCCGAACAACGGCCGCACATGCTCCGTGACGGCGTCGACCACGTCCTGGCCGGTGACCGCCGCCGCGAGGGCTCGGGTCACGGTCGCGATCCGAGCCGTGCGCTCCACCGCCTCCCCCTCCGCCCGGGCCGTCTCCGCCTCCCGCCGCCTGGCGCCGGTGACGTCGGTCAGGTGCACGGTCAGGCCGCCGGGCACGGCGATCAGCCGCAGGCACAGCCACCGCTGGTCGACAGTCACCTGGAACCCGACCGGGCTGTCGCCGGTGCCGGCCCGCAGACAGGCCTCCTGGAGATCGGACGTGCCGAGGGCAGGGGCCGCTTCCCACAACAGGCGGCCGACCAGCGGTACCCCCAGGCCGAGGAGACGCTCCGCCTCGACGTTGGCGAACGTGATACGCCCCTCGGCGTCCAGAGCCACGAACCCCTCACTCATATGGGCCAGGGCTTGCCGGACCGCGTCCTGGAGAGGTTCCCGCGACCGGGGTGCGGGCGGCTGCTGAACGGGGTCGGAGTCCAGTCGCTCGGCGGTCCACCAGGCCACGGCGGCGAGCAACTGCCGGTCGTCTGTCGCCTCCCCGACCGAGGACGCCGGAGCCAGGGAGTCCGCCGACGTGGGGGTCGGCCAGGAGCTTTCCTGTTCCAGGGTCATGTGCTCATTCACTCACCTGTCTCCGCCGCACCGAAAGCGCGGCGAACAAAGGGCACAGAATCAGCTAAAAGGATATCGATTCCGCCCCCGAGTGGCGGAATTCCGCGCCCGGGTCAACGACCGTTTGACGCGCCCACTCAGGGGTGACACCCGGTCGGCCGTATCGGCCGGATTCGCGCGGTCCCGTGCGTCCATTGCCCCGTGTACGAGCGGGTTCATCGCGGAGCCGGGCCATTAGGCTGCGGCCGTGCCGCGCGGGTACGGGAGCGCTCCGCGCGGCAGCCGAGCCGCCGTCGACGGAAGCGAGTTGAACCTTGAACTTCCTCACCATCGGTCACCGCGGAGTCATGGGCGTCGAACCCGAGAACACCCTCCGGTCGTTCGTCGCCGCCGAGCGCGCGGGCCTCGACCTGATCGAACTCGATCTGCATCTCAGCAAGGACGGCGCCCTCGTGATCATGCACGACGCCGATGTGGACCGTACGACCGACGGCGCGGGGCCGATCGCCGAGAAGACCCTCGCCGAGCTGCGCACGCTCGACGCCGGTCGTGGCGAGCGCGTCCCCGTCTTCGAGGAGGTCCTGGACGCGGTGCGGGCGCCGCTCCAGGCCGAGATCAAGGACGTGGCGGCGGCGCGGGTGCTCGCCGAGGTGATGCACCGCCGGGACCTGGTCGGCCGGGTCGAGGTGTTGTCGTTCCACGACGAGGCGATCGCCGAGATCGCCCGGTTGGTACCGGGCGTGCGCACCGCGCTGGTCGCCAGTCGCTACGGCACCGACGTCGTGGACAGGGCCGTCGAGGCCGGTGCCGGGACCCTCTGTCTCAACATCCGCCGGCTCACCTTGGAGATCGTCGAGCATGCGCGCAAGGCGGACCTGAGGATCATCGGCTGGGTCGTGAACACCCAGGACCACCTGCGGCTCGTCCGCGCCCTGCAACTGGACGGCGCGACCACCGACTACCCGGAGATCAAGCGCACCGGCCGCTTCACCGCCTGAGCATCACGCGCCGGGATACGACCGAGGTCACACCAACGGCTTGACCAGCAGCTCGAACTGCAGGTCGTCACGGAGCGGGATGCCGAAGCGCTCGTCGCCGTACGGGAAAGGGCTCATCCGTCCCGTACGGCGGTAGCCGCGCCGCTCGTACCAGGCGATCAGGTCGTCCCGTACGGAGATCACGGTCATGTGCATCTCCGAGACGCCCCACGTCGCCCGGGCCGTCCGCTCCGCCTCGGCGATGACCGTCTTGCCGACCCCACCGCCCTGGAGGGTGGGACTGACCGCGAACATGCCGAAGTAGGCGTGGTCGCCACGGTGTTCGAGCTGGCAGCAGGCGATGACCGCACCGTCGCGTTCGACGGTGAGCAGCCGGCTGTCGGGCGACTTGATGACCTCGAGCACGCCCTCGGGATCGGTGCGCTGCCCCTCGAGGATGTCCGCCTCGGTGGTCCAGCCTCCCCGGCTGGAATCGCCGCGGTACGCCGACTCGATCAGCGCGACCAGCGCGTCGATGTCGGCTTCGGTGGCGTCGCGGAAGGTCGGTCCGGTCGTGGCGGTGGCGGCGCTGACGGCGCTTTCCATGGGGTGCCTCTCCAATTCGATGGCGCGGCGCGGGCATCGACGAGGGTAACCCTCCCACTAGGCTCCGGATGTATGGTCCACGTACTGAGCAGCCGCACCCTCCTGCGCCCCACCGACCCGGAGCGCTCCCGCGCCTTCTACGGCGAGAAGCTGGGGCTCCAGGTCTACCGGGAGTTCGGTACGGGGCCCGAGCGCGGGATCGTGTACTTCCTCGGCGGCGGCTTCCTGGAGGTGTCGGGCCGCGGTGACGCCCCGCCCTCCCCGGCGCTGAAGCTGTGGCTGCAGGTGCCGGACGTGACGGTCGCGCACGAGGAGCTGGTCGGCGCCGGGGTCACGATCGTGCGGCCACCCGTGAAGGAGCCGTGGGGTCTGATCGAGATGTGGATCGAGGACCCGGACGGCACGCAGATCGTGCTCGTGGAGATCCCCGCCGAGCATCCCCTGCGCTACCGCCCCGGGATCTGATGCCGCCGACCAGGCGCGGGCATAGCCTGCTGAACAGGGACGCGAGTGACGGGAGGCACCCCATGAAACTCGACGAACCGGTCACCGGCGGACCCTGTTGGACGGAGCTGGGGACCAGCGACCTGGAGGCGGCCAAGCGGTTCTACACCGAGCTGTTCGGCTGGCGGCCGGAGACCGACCCACGGCAGGAGGCGGGCGGCTACACCGTCGCACACCTCGGCGACGCGGCGGTCGCCGCCCTCACCCCGCTGTACCAGGAATCGCAACCGGTCGCCTGGAACGTGTCGTTCCAGGTCGCCGACGCGGACACGGCAGCCGAGGCGGTGCGGTCGGCCGGCGGCACGGTGATCCTGGGGCCGATGGACGTCTTCGACGTGGGCCGGTTCGCGGTCGCGCTCGACCCGGGCGGCGCGGCCTTCCAAATGTGGCAGCCGCGAGCCTTTCCCGGTGCGGGGCTGTTCAACGCGCCGGGTTCGCTGGGCTGGGTGGAGCTGCTGACGCGCGAGCCGGACCGGGTCACCGACTTCTACACGACGGTCTTCGGCTGGACCGTGAACGCCTCCGAGGCTTACACGCAATGGGGCCTCGCGGGCGCCGACTTCGGCGGCATGCTCACCATGGGCGACCGGTTCCCGCCCGAGGTGCCGTCGCACTGGCTGCCGTACTTCGCGGTCGAGGACGTGGACGCCACGGCGTCCGCCTCGACTCAGGCGGGCGCGAGCGTCCTGATGGAACCGACGTCGGTCCCGGACGGCCCGCGCATCGCCGTCCTGAAGGACCCGCAGGGCGCGGTGTTCGGCATCTACGTGGCAGGCCAGGAGGGCTGAACCCGGCCAGACCTTGGCCGCGCGACGGCGCCCGCGTCCGGCCGACGGCGTGCCCGTCACCTGGTCGATGACAGGTGCGTACGCCCAGCGTTGCCCGTACGGGTTGAAGGCGTCGCCGTCGTGGTCGGGCAGCTCGTCGGCGGTGAATGTCAGGGGGTTCTCGTCCTCCGTCAGCTTCTCGCAAGGTTTCCGACGGTGCGTGATCAGCCGCGCGGCGCGCCGAGGCGGCCCTCCAGCTGGACGAGCAGTTCTCCGAGCAGGGCGGCGAGTTCACGCTGTCCCTCGTCGTCGAGGCCGGACAGGACGCCCGTCTCGTACGAGAGCTGCTCGGGCAGGATGCCGTCGACGAGGTCGCGGCCCGCGTCGGTGAGCCGGACATGGGCGACGCGGCGGTCGCGGGTGTCGCCGCGCCGCTCGACCAGGCCCCGTTCGGTGAGCTGCTTGAGGCGCTTGGTCACGGCGGCGCCGGAGGAGAATGTCTCGCGGGCGATCTCGCCGGGGGTCAGCTCGTGGCCCGTGCGCCGCAATGTGCCGAGGACGTCGAACTCGGGGCGGGTGAGTCCGGCGCGGCGCAGCGGCGCGTCCTCGGCCTGCTGGAGCAGGGCGGCGCAGCGGTTGACGCGCCCGATGATCTCCATGGGGCTGGTGTCGATGTCGGGTCGGACGGCCCGCCACTGACGCACGACGGCGGCGACGGTGTCGCCCGCCGGACCGCGCCGGGCGGCCCCGGCGCCCGCGGTCTCCCCGCCACCGGCACCGTCCTCCACGGCCCTCCGTCCGCCGGCACCGTCCTCCACGGCCCTGCGTCCGCCGGCACCGTCCTCCACGGCCCTCCGTCCGCCGGCACCGTCCTCCACGGCCCTCCGTCCGCCGGCACCGTCCTCCACGGCCCTTCGTCCGCCGGCTCCGCTGTCCGCGGCCTGCCGGCCGGCGGCGTTCCCCGTCGTGGCCGCCCGTCCGTTCGCTGCCGTCATGCCCGTGCGCCTTCCGAGGTGTGCAGTCCCTGTCGTCGTACCGTCGCGGCGAGCGTACGGTGCCCGGCCTGTTCGGCGCGCAGCACCCGCTCCTCCGGCAGGGCGCGCTGCCACCACTCGCCGGCCGCGGCGTCGGCCGTGGCACGCAGCTCCACGACCGCGGCGGCCAGACCTCGGCGCGCCGCCTCCAGGGCGCCGGGCTCGGGGTGCTCCGCGGCCACGACCTCGGCCGCGTGCTCGCGGGCACTCTCCACTGAGGCGAGGGCGTGCTCGATGCGGTCGCCGGCACGCCGGTTGGTGACGGCGACGGCGGCGACGAAGCCGACCAGCGCCCCGATGAGGGTGTCCAGGACCCGGTCGGCCATCAGCCCGGCGGGCTCCTGATGGCGGGCGAACTCGGTGATGAGCAGCGCCATCGGGGTCACACAGACGCTGCCGAGCCAGTAGTTACGGCTGATCAGCGCCTCGGCGCCGAAGTTGAGGACGAGACCGCACAGCACGAGGGCCGGCCGGCCCAGATGGGCGATCGGGGCGATGGCCGCGAAGAGCAGGACGCCGACGAGGTTGCCGACGACGCGCTGGACGCCGCGGCTCCAGGTGAGGGTGACGTTGGCCTGGTAGAGCGAGGCGGCGGTGACCAGCGCCCAGTACGGGCGGCCGACGCCGAGCGCGAGCGAGGCGTATCCGGCGAGGGCGCAGCCGAGCGCGGTGCGCAGGGCGAGAGGGGCGAGCGGGCCGAGCCGGCGGTGCAACGGACGGGGTGGGCTGTCCAGTTCGGCCTCCACGCCGAGGAGTTCGTCGGCCGCCTCGCCCAGGTCGTCCGGCCCGGGCACGGGCCCGGTGCCGCGCAGGTCCCGTGCCCAGGCGCGCAGCCGCTCGGGATCGGTGTCGGCGGGCGCCGCGAGCGCGACCTCGGCACGCCCGACCAGCCGTTCGAGGGCGCGCCGGGGCGCGGAGCGGGACCCCGTGAGCAGGAGCGACTGCCAGGCCGCGTGCACGGCGGCAGCGGCACCGGCGCGGGCCGCGGCCGATCCGGTGTCGACGAAGGCGGCGGCCGTGTTCAGCGCGTGGGCGGTGGCGCGGCGCTCGGGTCCGTGCGGCCGCAGGAGACCGGGCGCCATGCCCACGACCCATGACCAGGCGCCCGCCGCGGCGGCCAGGGCGAGGTGGGCGGGCACCTGCCCGAGGGACTGCGGGGCGAACAGGGAGGCCGACGTGATGAAGGTGAAGATCACATTGCCCGGCGGTCCGATGCGGGTGGCGTCGCAGAGCGCCTTCTGGACGGCCGCCAGGAGGGCGCCGACGGTCACCAGCACCACCGCGTTCGTGGTGAGCGACGCGGCGACCAGGGCGACGGCGAGGCCGCCGAGCATGCCGAGCACGACCCGGGCGAGGGTGCGGGCGCGGGCCGCGTACGGGCGGTTGTGCGCGTAGAGGGCACAGAGCGAGCCCGCCATCGTGTACACCGCCAGGTCGAGGCGGTCGAGGGCGAGCAGCGTCAGGTTCGGCGGGGCGACCGCGGCGACCACGCTCAGCGCGGGCTTGAACCAGATGTCGGAGGGCCTGCCGAGGCGCAGGAGGCCGGACAGCGGGAGAGGGTGCACACGGGTCGTTCTGGGGGTCGCACTGCTCATGCGATTAAGTTTAACAGGTGTTTTACTCGTAAAATGTATTGATCGAGCCGCCCCGACCTGCCTCGCGACCTCCGCGCTCCCCCGCGTACCCCTGTGCGCTCGCTTGCGCACCGTCCGTGACGGGCATGCCTCCCGGGACCGTCCGAGATCATCGAGCGGGGGTGCGCGATGCACGGACCGGCTTCGCCCGGATGGCTGCTCGTCGCGCTGTGCGCGGCGACCGGGGCCTACTGTCTGCTGCGCATGCGCAGCATCGTCGACGAACAGCGCAGAGCCGCGGGCGGCGAGGCGCTGATGGGGTTCGGGATGGCGGTGATGGCGGTGCCCGCGGCGGTCGCGGCGCCGCCCCGCTGGGCGTGGATCGCCTACATGGCGGTCTTCGGCGGGGCCGCCCTGCGGGCGCTGTGGGCGGCCCGCACGCATGCCCACCATCTGCACCATCTGGTGGGCGCGTGCGCGATGGTCTACATGGCGGCGGCGATGGCCGCCTCGCCCGTGCACCACGGGAACAGCGGTGTCCCACTGCTCACCGGGGTGCTCCTGCTCTACTTCGCGGGGTACGTGCTGTGGTCAGGTGTGCGACTGATACCGGTCACGGCGGTGGCCGCGACCGAAAGCGCACGCACCGTGGGGTGGGGCGACCGGCCCGAACTCGCGCGCGTGTGCCGTCTGTCCATGGCCATCGGGATGCTGGCGATGCTTCTCACGCTGTGACGCCTCGGCATGCGGGAGCGTCCCGGCCTTCGGCCAGGGTCGTACCAAACCGTGGCGTGCGTCACTTTGCCGCGACAGTACGTATCCCGTGGCGCCGCGCGGCTCATAGGCTTCGGACCATGATGGTCCCCGCGGCACTGCTGCTGCTCGGCGCCCTGACCGCCGTCCTCGCTCCGCGGCTGCTCGCCCGCGCGGACTGGCCGGACCGAGAGCCGGTGGTCGCCCTGTGGGTGTGGCAGTGCGTGGTGGCGGCCGTCCTGGTGTGCTGCGCGCTGTCGATGACGCTGAGCGCGGCCGCAGCGTGGGTGGCCGTGCGGGGGCATGTGTTCGCCCCCGCACCGCATTCGGTGGTGGACGCCTACGCGCTGAGCACCGGTAGCCCGTGGGCCGCGGCGACCGCCGTGGCGCTGGCCTGCGGTGGGGTGTGGAGCGCGGCGATGCTGGTTCGGGAGGTGGTCCGGGCGCGGGCGCGCCGTCGGCACAGCCAGGCCGAACTGCTCGTGCGGGCCCCGCTGTTGCCCGGCGAGGAGCCCGGCAGCGACCGGCTGGTGGTCCTGGAGGGTGAACGCTCGGACGCCTGGTGGCTGCCCGGGACCGCGCCCCAACTGGTCATCACCACGGCCGCGTTGCGCCGACTCAAGGGCAAGCAGCTGGACGCCGTGCTCGCCCATGAGCAGGGGCACGCGCGGGCCCGGCACGACTGGCTGCTGCACTCCTCGGCCGCGCTGGCCAACGGGTTTCCGCAGGTGCCGGTCTTCGCCGCGTTCCGCGACGAGATGCACCGGCTGGTCGAACTCGCCGCCGACGACATGGCCTCACGTCGCTACGGCCGCCTCACGACCGCGCTGGCGCTGGTGGAACTCAACGAGGACCGGGGCGTGTTCGGGCCCTGCCCCACCCCGCAGGCCCATGTCCCGCAGCGTGTCCACCGCCTCCTCACTCCCCCGGACCGGCTTCCGGCGGCGCACCGGCTGCGGCTGACGGCGACCGCGGCCCTGGTGCCGGTGATTCCGGTGCTGGTGGCGTTCGTACCGGGGCTGCGGGCCCTGGGATAACCCGCCGGTTCACACGGGTCGGGCGCCGTTGCTGGTTGGCTCCGGGTCCCCCGCGTCGGCAAGGATGCACCATATGCACCTCGCGCCCGTCGACTCACCGCCCCACCGACCGAACCCGCGGACCGCCGCATTCACGGCTGCGGCCCTGGCCGTCGCGTCGGCGCTGCTCCTGGTGCTGGTCGCGGTCTCCTGGCACCCGCTCATGGCGCTGGACGGGGACATCTCGCGCACCACGCACCGCTGGGCGGTGAGCCACCCCGGAATCACGCACGTGTTCCGCATCCTGACGGACTGGGTGTGGGACCCGCTGACCATGCGCATCCTGTGTGTGGCCGCCGTGGTCTGGCTGCTGTGGCGGCATGCGGCGTGGTGGCTCGCACTGTGGGTGGCGGCCACGTGTGCGCTGGGCACACTGGCACAGCAGTTCCTCAAGGCGGCCGTCGGCCGGGCACGGCCCGTGTGGCCCGATCCCGTCGATTCCGCCCACTACGCGGCCTTCCCCTCCGGTCACGCCATGACGGCGACGGTGGTGTGCGGCCTGCTGCTGTGGCTCCTTCGCCGGTACGGCGCCGGGCGCGTCCTGTGGAACACGGCGCTCGTGGTGGCCGTGGTGTCCGTCGTGGGTGTCGGTCTGACCCGCGTCTGGCTCGGTGTGCACTGGCCGTCGGACGTGGTGGGCGGCTGGCTGCTCGGCGCCCTGCTGGTCGCGCTCGCCGTGGCGTCGCACGAGCGATGGAGCGGACCGCAGGAGCCCTCGGCACCGCGCACGAGGCGTCCTTGACCCCGGGCACCGCCTCGCGAAGGATCATCCCCATGACGATCAAAGGCGTGCTCTTCGACTTCTCCGGGACGCTCTTCCGTATCGAGCCGACCGCATCCTGGCTGCGCGCGGTGCTGGCGGAGGCCGGCGTCACCCTGCCCGAGCCGGAGTTGGTGCGCACGGCCGAGCGGTTGGAGTCGGCGGGCGCGCTGGCCGGCGGAGCGCTCCCCGCGGGGCCGCTGCCGGACGACCTCGCCGCGCTGTGGGCCGTCCGGGACCGCAGTGCCGAGGCGCACCGGGCGGCGTTCACCGGCCTCTCACGTCAGGTGCCGCTGCCGGACCCGGAACTCCACGACGCGCTGTACGACCGCCATATGACACCGGCCGCCTGGCAGCCCTACCCGGACACGATCGAGGTGCTCGGCACGCTGCGCGGGCGCGGGGTGGCCGTCGGCGTGGTCAGCAACATCGGCTGGGACCTGCGCCCGGTCTTCCGCGAGCACGGCGCCGACCCGTACGTGGACGCGTACGCGCTGTCGTACGAACACGGCATCCAGAAACCGGACACCCGGCTGTTCGCCCATGCCTGCGACGCGCTCGGCATCGCCCCGCAGGACACGTTGATGGTCGGCGACGAACCCCGCGCGGACGGCGGCGCCGCCGACCTGGGCTGCGCGGTGCACTTCGTCGACCACCGTCCGGTGACCGAGCGCCCGGACGGGCTCCGTCCCGTGCTGGACCTGATCGGCTGAGCCGGGCGGCTCAGCTCTGGTAGCCCTCTACCTGCTCCGACGAACGTACGCGGGCGTCGTCCGGGTTCTCCCCGAACTCGGCCTTCGCGCGGCGCTGGCGCAGCAGGTCCCAGCACTGGTCCAGTTCGCGTTCCAGGTGGGCGAGCCGTGTTTGTTCCGTGTCGCTGTCGATCCGGCCGGACGACAGCGCGTCACGCAGACCGCGCTCCTCGTCCACCATCGCGGTGATCCTTGCCAGGATCTGCTCTTGGTCCATGTGCGTACGCCTCCTTGGGACTCCTGCCCACTCTAGGCCCCTGTCGCCACCCTCGCGTCGTCCGCCCGGAGGGCGGGCCCGGCGGCATCATGGCCGTCCCGGCCCGCGCGAAGTCGAGGGCTCGAGGGTGGTCGCCGGGCGGCGCCGGGCAGGCGGGAATACGACGGCAGCGCCTGGGGACGGTCAGCGGCTCTACGGCACCTGCGCGAAGGGCCTGGCGGGGCGCGGGCGGCCGTGCAGGGCGGCGCGCAGAGACGGGCCCAGGATTCGCCGTACGTCCGCCGCGTCCAGCGCGACCACCGGGCCCAGCGGGTTCAGATAGCGCGTGAAGATCAGACCGCCGATCACCGCGACCGCTGCCGTGGCCCGCTGCGTGGCATCCCGGCCGCCGATGTGGTCGGCGATCCGGCCGAGCACCTCGCGCTCCAGGAACTCGCGGAAGACCCGCATCACGTCCTCGTCCCGCAGCGCCGTGCCGTCCATCGCCGAGAAGCCCGTGCCGGACGGGTCCTCCCACAGGGCGGTGACGGCCTCCAGGAGACGGTCGGCGAGTCCGGCGGGGTCGCCCTCCAGGGCGCTCACGATCGCGTTCGACTGGCCGCACCGCAAATTCATCGACTCACCGAACAGGCCCTGCTTCGAACCGAAGTGGTAGCCGATGAGCGCGACATCGACATCGGCTCCGGCGGCGACCGCGCGCAGCGTCGTGCCCTGGTAGCCGCGCTCCAGGAAGAGGCTCCGGGCGACGCGGGCGATCCGGTCCTTGGTGGCGGGGCGGCCCGGCGGGCGGCCGCGGGTTTTATTCATCAGCGTTGAATATCCCCGGCTCCGGGCGCCAGTGTCAAGGCACGACCGAACCACCACACCAGGGAGAGAAGTCATGCGGATCGTTGTCTTCGGAGCGGGCGGACCCACCGGACACCAGCTGGTCGCCCAGGCGCTGGCGGCAGGGCACCGGGTGACCGCGGTGACCCGCCGGCCGCACCCCATGGCCGGGCGCGAGGGCCTGACCCTCGCCGACGCCGACGCCACCGACGCGAACGCGGTCGACGAGGTGGTCGCGGACTCGGACGCCGTGCTGTCCGCGCTGGGCGTCCGGCCCGGGCGGGCGCCGGTGACGCTCTACTCGACGGCCGCCCGGAACATCGCCGACGCGATGGCGCGGCACGACGTGAAGCGATTGATCGCGGTCAGTTCCAGCGTCCTCGACCCGGCCTGGCGGCCCAGCGGCGCATTGTTCTTCAACCACGTGCTGGACCCCTATGTGAACCGGGTGATCGCCCGCACCGCCCACGAGGACATGCGCCGCATGGAGGCCGTGCTCCGGCAGAGCCCGCTGGAGTGGACGGTCGTCCGCCCGTCCGGCCTCTTCGACCATCCGGAGCCGACCCGCTATCTGACCGCTGAGGGCAGCGCTGACGGTGTGTTCACCGCGCGGGCGGATCTGGCGGCGGCCATGCTGCGGGAGCTGGTGGAGGAGCGCCATGTGCGCCGCGCAATGGGGGTGGTCACGAAGGACGTGAAGCCGAGCATTCCCCGGCTCATCTGGCGCGAGGCCGTCCGCGCGCGGTAGCCGCGGCGTCCGCCCTGGATCATCCCCCGCGTGACCCAGGGCAGGCGCCACCTGGAACCGGCCCTCCGCGGCCCGGTCCCACATGCGTTGAGTATAGTTGGCTGGCAGCCAGTCAACGCAGGAGTCCAGGATGTCCCCGCGCAGCGCCTCGGTCAATGAAGAATTGCGGCGGCGTTCGCGCGAACGGCTCCTGCAGGCCGCGGTCGAGCTGGTCAGCGAGCGCGGCTACGACGCGACGACGCTCGGCGACATCGCGGACCGCGCCGGCTCCGCACGGGGTCTGGTCTCGTACTACTTCCCCGGCAAGCGTCAGCTCCTCCAGTCGGCGGTGCACCGGCTGATGCACCGCACTCTGGAGGAGGCGCTGGAGCGCGAGCCGCGCACCGAGGACGGACGGGAGCGGATGGCGCGGGCCATCGACGCGATCCTGGGCCTCACCGCGCACCACCCCGTGCTCATGCGTCAGCACATGGCGGGCATGCTGCAGGCCGAGGGGTTCGTGCAGTGCCCGGAGCAGAAGCGGCTGGCGGAGCTGCTGCGGGACACCGTCGAGCGGCGCGGGTCCGCGGACGTCGACACCGACTACCCGATGCTGCGGGCCCTGCTGATGGGCGCGGTCTACGCGGCGCTGGTGCCGGGCGTTCCGATGCCACTGCCCGTGCTGCGGGCCGAGCTCTTCAAGCGGTACGGCCTGGACCGGGAGATGGGTGCCCCGCCGGAACCGGAGGCGACCGGCGGGGCGTACGAGACGGATCTGTCTCGGTTCTTCGCGACGGAGAGCCGTAACCCGGAGAAGGACGGTCAGTCGAAGTAGTCCGGCTGTGTCTGAACGTTCAGCTCGCGCAGCCTGACCCGCTGTGCCGGGTCCGTGCGGCGGTCGTTCAGTTTCAGGACGTCGAGGCCCTTGGCGATGTCGTTCGAGTAGATGTAGCCGTTGTAGTAGTACGCCGACCACGACCCCCCGACGGTGAGCTTGTCGGTGGTCAGCGGGCCGCGTTCGAAGTAGGCGATCTCCTTGGGGTTCGCGGAGTCGGTGAAGTCCCAGACGGAGACGCCGCCCTGGTACCAGGCCTGCACCATGAGGTCCCTGCCCTTGACCGGGATGAGCGAGCCGTTGTGGGCCACGCAGTTCTCGGTGTCCGCCTGGTGGCGGGGGATCTTGTAGTAGCCGCGGAAGACCAGCTTGCGGTGTTCGCCCTTACCGACGATGTCGTAGATGCCGTCGGCGCCGCGGTCCGGGCCGATGGCCGCGTTGCAGGTGGCGCCGCCGCCACCGCCCAACTCGTCCGTGAACACGACCTTGTCGGCCTTCTGGTTGAAGGTCGCCGAGTGCCAGAACGCGAAGTTCACGTTGTCCTGCACCTGGTCGATGACCTTCGGGTGCTCCGGGTCCTCGATGGAGAACAGGATGCCGTCGCCCATGCAGGCACCGGCCGCCAGGTCCTTGTCCGGAAGCACGGTGATGTCGTGGCAGCCGGTGGTCTTGGAGACGCCCGGGTTGGTGGGTGAGCCCGGGTTGCCGCCGCCGTCCGGGCCGTCACCCGGGAACAGCACCGGGAAGTTCACCACGGCCGCCTTCTCGGGGGCCTCGCGCGGCACCTTGATGACCGAGATGCCGTCGTGCGGCGGCTGGCAGTCGGGGAAGGAGGCGCTCGGCGAGTACGAGGAGACGTAGATGTAGACGTTCTTGCGCTTGGGCACCAGCGTGTGGGTGTGCGAGCCGCAGGCGGTCTCGACGGCCGCGACGTACTTGGGGTTGGTCTTGTCGGTGATGTCGAAGACCTTCATGCCCTCCCAGGAGGACTTCTCGGTCGCGGGCTGTGTGGTGCTGTTGCAACTGCTGTCGCTGCGTGAGGAGTCGGTGGACAGGAAGAGAAGGTTGCCGGAGACGGAGACGTCGTTCTGCGAGCCGGGGCACAGGACCTGAGCGACCGTCTTCGGGGTCTTCGGGTTGCTGATGTCGAAGATGCGGAAGCCGTCGTAGTTGCCGGCGAAGGCGTACTTGCCCTGGAAGGCCAGGTCCGAATTGATGCCTGCGAGGGCGTCCTTGGGGACGTTGGCGAGGTGGTCGACGTTGGCGGAGTGGACGATCTCGTCCTGGCCGGGTATCTCGCCGCTCGCGATCGCCTTTCCGGCCTCGGTCGCCGCGCTCTTGGACACCTCGCGCGCGGCCGGGCCGTCCCCGGGGTCGGGGGTGGCGGCCGCGGGGCCGGCCGTGAGCAGCGCGGCCAGGAGTCCGGCCGCGGCAGCACCGACTCCCAGGCGTCTGCGGCGCGTTCGAGGGGCGTGGGACAGGGTCACTGAGTCCTCCCTGGTAGCCGTTCGGGCTTGAACGGATCACGGACCCCCGAAGTATCGTCTGTCTCATGCGGAGATCAACAGATGGCAATACATTCGTCATGAACTCCTTTGATCACACGCGTGCGCCCGGTCGCCACGCGTCCGTCGTATCGCTGCTGGCATTGCCGCTGGCAGTGGCCCTGCTCGCCGGCTGCGACTCCGGATCGAGCACCAACTCCGCGGCACCGAAGGGCCCTTCGGTGATCGCGCCCGGAAAGCCTGGAGAGGCGGCCAAAACGCTTTCCGCCGAAGAGGCCGCCACACGGCGCGCCGAGGACGACACCCCGAACGCGGCGGACTTCTCCTACGCGCGGATGATGATCGAGCACCATGCGCAGGCCCTGGAGATGGCCCGACTCGCACCGAAACACGCCGAGTCGGAGAAGGTGAAGCGGCTGGCAGAGCGGATCGTGGCCGCACAAAAGCCCGAAATCGCCGCTATGGAGGGCTGGTTGAAGACGCACGACAGCGAGGGTCAGGGCCCCTCGCACCAGCACGGCACGATGCCCGGCATGGCGACCGAGGCCCAGCTGAAGCGGCTGCGCGCGGCCGAGGGCGAGGCGTTCGACGAGCTGTTCCTCAAGCTGATGATCACGCACCACGGCGGGGCGATCACCATGGCCACGGAGGTGAAGGCGCAGGGCAACAACCTACAGATCGAGGAAATGGCCGACGACGTGATCGCGCAGCAGACGAGCGAGATCAGCCGGATGCGCGACATGCTGTGACGGGCTCGGCCCCACAGGCCCGCCGTCACAGGCCGGAGCGGCGGCGGGTCCGCGAGGCCGTACGGGGAGCGGCGGCGGGTCCACGAGGGCGTACGGGGAGCGGCGGCGAGTCCACGAGGCCGGACGGGGAGCGGCGCCGTTCACCGGGCGACCGCTCAGCGTTGGGCGTGACGTGGCGTCAGGAGCCCGATGTCGCGTGCTCCGCCGATCAGTTTCAGTGATGTACGGCGGCTGCATCCGGTCATCCGCATCACGGCGGACACCGGGTCGATGCCCTGCCGCTGGGCCGCCAGGTACTCCTGCGCGACCAGGCGCCACCCTTCGAGGCCGCCCGGCCAGTCGGGGTCGGCGCGGGGGGCGGGTGCCGGGGCCGGCTCGTGCGAGGGTTCGGGCGCCGCGCCGCACGCCTCCAGCAGCGGTTCCTCGATCCAGTCGGCGAGCGCGGCGAGGTCGTCGAGCGACAGGGGCGGCTGAGCCCGCACCTCCTCGATCGCCACACATCCGGCGGCCACGACGGCGAGGACGTCGACCTGTCCCCCGTCGGGGAAGTCCAGCCGGACACCGAACCACGAGACAGCGCTCTCATGGTCCTGCACTTCCCACGCGGGCCACACGGACACCGCTCCGTCTGATCGAAAGCGATCAGAAAGATCCTCAAAGGGCTCTTCCAGCACATACACAACGTAAGCGAATGATCACAATCCATGGGGAGAGCCACGCGCAGGAGGAGCGTGCACCGCACCCCGTCGGCCCAGCGACACGCCCGCCCCGCTCCCTCTCCCTTCACGCCGTGTGCAGTGCCATGCTGGAGCCATCAGCGATCTCCTCCACGAGGGAGCTCCGCCGTGCTGCGTGTCGCCGTCGTCGGCTCCGGGCCCAGTGGTGTCTACACCGCCCAGAGCCTTGTCCAGCAGGATCCAGAGGTGCGCGTCGACGTCCTCGACCGGCTGCCCTGCCCGTATGGGCTGGTGCGGTACGGGGTGGCGCCGGACCACGAGAAGATCAAGTCCCTGCAGAACAATCTGCGCACGGTCCTGGAGCACGACCGGGTCCGGTTCCTCGGCGGCCTCCAGGTGGGTACGGGCGGCGTGCCGCCCGCCCGGCTGCGCGAGCTGTACCACGCGGTCGTCTACTGCGTGGGCGCCGCGACCGACCGCCATCTGGGCATCCCGGGCGAGGATCTGCCCGGCAGCTGGTCGGCTACCGAATTCGTGTCCTGGTACAGCGCGCACCCGGACGCCGTAGCCGACGGGTTCCTGCTCGGCACACGGACGGCCGTGGTCATCGGTGTCGGGAACGTCGCGGTGGACGTGACCCGCATGCTGGCCCGCGGGGTGACGGAGCTGAGCCCGACCGACATGCCGCAGGCGGCGCTGACCGCGTTGGCCGCCAGCGGGGTCACCGAGATCCACATGGTGGGGCGGCGCGGCCCCTCGCAGGCCCGCTTCACCACCAAGGAGCTGCGCGAGCTGGGCACCCTGCCGGACACCGAGGTGGTCGTGGACGAGGAGGAGCTGGCGCTCGATCCCGGGTACGTCGACCCGTCCGGACTGCCGGCCCCCCAGCGCCGCAACATCGAGGTGCTGCGCGGCTGGGCCGCGACACCGCCACGGGGCGCCGCGCACCGGATCCGGCTGCGCTTCTTCCTGCGGCCGGTCGAACTGCTCGCCGCCGGCAACCGCGTGGGCGCGGTGCGCTTCGAGCGGACGCGCCCCGACGGAAGCGGCGGAGTGACGGGCAGCGGGCGGTACGAGGACATCGAGACACAACTCGTGCTGCGCTCGGTCGGCTATCGCGGAGTGCCGCTGGAGGGGCTGCCGTTCGACGGGGAGACCGGCACCGTGCCGCATCGCGCCGGGCGGGTGCTGCGGGAGGGGGCCGTCTCGCCGGGCGAGTATGTCGCGGGCTGGATCAAGCGGGGCCCGACGGGCGTCATCGGCACGAACCGTCCGTGCGCGAAGGAGACGGTGACGTCACTGCTGGAGGACGCGCCCGGGCTGGTACGGCGTGAGGTCCCCGAGGACGCGCCGCAGGCGCTCCGGGCGGACGGGCTCGCGCCGGTCGAGTGGTCGGGCTGGCTGGCGATCGAGCGGGCGGAGGCGGAACTGGGGGCGTCGCTGGGCCGCAGAGTGGTGAAGCTCCCGGATTGGGAGTCCCTTCTGGCCGCCGCGAACTGCGGCGCACCCTGAAGGTCGGAGCCGGGCCGCAGGCACGACACAGAGCAGCAATCACCCCGAAATCAACAACCTGTTCAAGCGGCCTACGGTCTCCCCCATGACGACCACGACACCCGTGCATCCTGTGGACGAAGTCCCACCCATTCGCCGACTCGCCGCTTTCGGGCTCCAACACGTCCTCGCGATGTACGCCGGCGCGGTGGCCGTCCCGTTGATCGTCGGCGGAGCCATGAAGCTGTCGCCCGCCGACCTGGCATACCTGATCACCGCCGATCTGCTGGTGTGCGGCATCGCGACGCTCATCCAGTGCGTCGGCTTCTGGCGTTTCGGTGTCCGGCTGCCGATCATGCAGGGCTGTACCTTCGCCGCCGTCTCCCCGATGGTGCTCATCGGGACGACGGGCGGCGGACTGCCCGCGATCTACGGCTCGGTGATCGTGGCGGGCCTCGCGATCATGCTGCTCGCGCCGGTCTTCGGCAGGCTGCTGCGGTTCTTCCCACCGCTCGTCACCGGCACGGTGATCCTGATCATCGGTGTCTCGCTGCTGCCGGTGGCGGGCAACTGGGCCGCGGGCGGCCAGGGGTCGCAGGACTTCGGGGAGCCGAAGAACCTGGCGCTCGCGGCCTTCGTGCTCGCGGTGGTGCTCGGGGTGCAGCGGTTCGCGCCCGCGTTCCTGAGCCGGATCGCGGTGCTGATCGGCATCGTGGTGGGACTCGCGGTCGCGGTGCCGTTCGGGTTCACGGACTTCGGCGGGGTCGGGGACGCCGACTGGGTCGGGATCAGCACGCCGTTCCACTTCGGCACGCCGGTCTTCCATGCCTCGGCGATCGCGTCGATGCTGGTGGTGGCGCTGGTGACGATGACCGAGACGACCGGAGACCTGATCGCGGTCGGCGAGCTGACCGGTCGCACGGTGGAGCCGCGCTCGCTCGCGGACGGTCTGCGCGCCGACGGGCTCTCCACGGTCCTCGGCGGCGTGTTCAACACCTTCCCGTACACCGCGTACGCGCAGAACGTAGGCCTCATCGGCATGACCCGCGTGCGCAGCCGCTGGGTCGTGGCGGCCGCCGGCGGCATCCTCGTCCTGCTGGGCCTGCTGCCGAAGCTGGGCGCGGTGGTCGCGGCGGTTCCGGCACCGGTGCTGGGCGGCGCGGGCCTGGTGATGTTCGGGACTGTCGCCGCGAGCGGGCTGCGCACCCTGGCCGAGGTGGACTTCGAGGGCAACCACAATCTGACGGTGGTGGCCGTCTCGGTGGCGGTCGGCATGCTGCCGGTCGGCGTGCCGACGGTCTACGAGCAGTTCCCGGACTGGTTCCAGACGGTGATGAACAGCGGGATCAGCGCCGGGTGCCTGACGGCGATCGTATTGAATCTGCTCTTCAACCACCTTCCCTCGAAGGCGGCTTCGGTTGCCCCCGGGGCGGACGGCCCGGCGGCCGGCGGCGGGGAGGGTGCCGGGAGAGGTCGTATAGCCCGGTAAGAGGTCGTACAGGCAGTCCCTGTGCAGGGCGGTCGTACAGGAGTCCCTGTGCAGGACGGTCGTACAGGCAGTCCCTGTGCAGGGCGGTCGTACAGGCAGTCCCTGTGCCGGATGTTCGTCTTGGTCAGCCGTCCCGGTCCAGACAGACGACCGGGACCCGGTGGACCAGGTTGTTGGCGAAGCCGCCGCGGTTCCACGGCTGTTCCAGCGGCTGGGTGTGGCCCTCGGCGTCGGTGGCCCGGACGCTCAGCACATGGTCGCCCGGGGCGGCGGTCCACTCGTGGTGCCACCGGCGCCAGGCCCACCGGTGCCCGTCCCGCGGGTCCAGACCGACCTCGCGCCAGGTGCGCCCGTCGTCGGTGCTCACCTCCACCGACGTCACCGGAGCCCGCCCGGACCAGGCCCGTCCCTCCAGCGGTACCGCGCCGGGCCGGACCACCCGCGCCCGGGACATGAAGTCCGGGAAACCGGGCGGCACGAGCAGGGCGCGCGGCGCGATCCGCGTGACCGGTTCGCCGTCCTCCTCGGGATGCTGCCGCAGCCGGTACGCCACGGCGTGCTGGAAACCCGTGAAAGCCCCGTCGGTCACGGTGATGTCCCGCAACCACTTCACGTGTGCCATGCCGTACCAGCCGGGCACCACGAGGCGCAGCGGATGGCCGTGCTGCGGCGGCAGCGGCGCACCGTTCATCTCGTACGCGACCAGCACCTCGGGCTCGGTCCCGGTGGCCACCTCCAGGGGCAGGGCGCGCCGGTAGTCCTGCTCCACCCCGCGTTCGACGCCGTGGTCGGCGCCGGTGAAGACCACGTCGACGGCATCGGCGTCGGCACCGGCCTCGGTGAGCAACAGCCGCAGTGGCACGCCCGTCCACTCGGCGGTGCCGACCGCCTCGACCAGCCACGGCTGGCTCACCGGACGCGGGGTCAGCAGTGCCCGGCCGTTGCCCGCGCACTCCAGCGTCACCCGCGTGGTGACGGCGGGATACGTCCGCACGTCGGCCACGGTCAGCCGTAGCGCCCTGCGCACCCGGCCGCCGAGGGTGAGGTGCCAGGGGGCGTCCTCGGGGACGTACGGGATGTCGTAGTGCGTCAGGACATAGTGCAGGCCCGGTGGCGTGACGTCGTAGCGCAGTGCTTCCAGGGGCAGTCCGTGATTGCGGGTGGCGAGCGCCAACTCGTCCCGGCCGATGTCCTCCCCGGGACCGGCCAGCCGGGCGCGTGCGCTCACATCCGTGAGTCGTGGGCCCATGCCCGCATTATCGGCCCCACCCGGCCGTTGCGCTCCTGTTCGGGCCCCGCAGTGCCTCCCCTTGTCGGGCCCGGCCGCTCCTGGTCGGGCCCGGCCGTGCGGGAGGTCGCGTGGTTGCCTCAGCGCTCGCGCAGGTGGGCGAGCGTGGCGTCGAGGTCGGTTCCGCGCGGGCGGTTGTGCGGCAACTTGCCCAGGACGTAGGCCATGCCGCAGGTGTCACTGACGGCCGAGTAGACCAGGCCGCCCGCGACGCCGGCCGACAGCAGCTGGAACGCGGGGTGGACGACGAGGCCGAGGCCCAGGCCGATCAGGACGAGCGTGCCGGCCGTGAACCGCACCTGCCGCTCCATCCCCCAGACCCTGCGCGCGGCTCCCTCCGGGCGCTCCACCGCATGACCGGCGGCGGCCCAGGCGCTCGTACCGCCCGAAAGGGTGGCGGCGGAGATCCCGTGCTCGGCGAGGGTCCCGCAGGCGTTCGCGGAGCGGTTGCCGGAGGCGCACACCATGAGCAGTTCACCCCGGGCGGCGGCCTGCCGGAGGGCGGGCAGAGCACGCCGGAGTGCGTCAAGGGGAACGTTGAACGCTCCGGGGACGTGTCCCGAGGCGTACTCCGCGGGCGTCCGTACGTCGATGACGGTCAGGTCGGCCAGCCTGGCACGGGCCTGGGCGATGTCGAGGGCGAGCGGGGTGGACGTGGGGGTCAGTGCTTCGGACATGGGTGTCATCCTTGGTTGTCGTCGATGCCCCAAAGGGGGGTAGATTTACCCCCAGGGGTATTTCTGAGGAGTTGATCGTGGACCTGGATCTCGCGGGCGCCGAGCTACGCGCCGTGCTGAACCGACTGCGGCGTGCGCAGGGCCAGATCGCCGGTGTGATCCGGATGATCGAGGAGGGCCGTGACTGCGAGGACGTGGTCACCCAGCTCGCCGCCGCTTCCCGGGCCCTGGACCGGGCGGGCTTCGCGATCATCGCCACCGGTCTGCAGCAGTGCCTCACCGACGGCGAGGGCAACGCCAAACCGGCGGAGGACCGCGAGGAGTTGCGGGCGCGACTGGAGAAGCTGTTCCTGTCGCTGGCGTGAGGACATCGGCCTCGTCCCGGGACGGGGCCGACTTCGGGACGCGGTTCATCCCACCGCGTCGACCAGCATGTACAGGGCGACCATCAGCAGCACCACCGCGAAGACCCGCTGCAGCAGGCCCGCGGACACGCGGGCGCCGAGCCGCTTCCCGTCCCACGCGGCCAGGACCGCCGCCCCGGCGAAGGGCGCGACGACCGACCAGTCCAGCCCGTCGGCCGTGCCCGTGCGGGCCGCGAGTGCGGCCAGCGAGTTGATCGTGATGACCAGCAGGCTGGTGCCCACCGCGAGCCGCATCCGCAGTCCGAGGACACCCACCAGCGCCGGTACGGCGAGGAAGCCGCCGCCGACACCGAGGAAGCCGGTGACCGCGCCGAGGCCCGCGCCGGCCGCGGCGGCCGGAGCCGCCCGTACCTCGCGCCCGCCGTCGGCCGTGGACCGCGGCAGCAGCATGCGGAGCGCGGACACCAGCGCGACGACGGCGAACGCGCCGGTCAGCACGGCGTCGGGAACCCGGTCCGCCAGCACGGCGGTGAGCATGGCGGGGAGGATGCCCGCGGCGGCGAACAGACTTCCCCTCCGCCAGCGGACGTTCCCCTCACGGGCGTGTGCCACCAGGGCGGTCGCGGAGGTCGCGGTCACGATGAGCAGGCTCGCGGTGGTGGCGGCGACCGGGGTGAAACCGAGCAGATGGATCAGAACGGGGACGGCCAGGACGCTTCCGCCGCCACCGAGCGTGCCGAGCGCCAGTCCGACGACGGCACCGGCGGCGAGAGCGAGGAGCAGGGTGCTCACGCGGTCGAGCCGTCGCCGTGGCTTTCGCGCACGGTGAGCCCGGCCGCCACGGCCGCCTGGAAACCGTCGTCGACGGCGACGACGTCACGCCCCGCGGCGTCGAGCAGGGACGCCGCGATCGCGGCGCGCATACCGCCCGCGCAGTGCACCCACACCTCACCCGCGGGTATCTCGTCGAGCCGCCGGTGCAGGGTGTGCACGGGGATGTGCAGCGCCCCCTGGACGTGCCCGCCTGCGCGCTCGGAGTCGCGGCGGACGTCCAGGACGACGACGACGTCCGCGGTGCGCCGCTCCGCGAGCTCGGCGAAGGTGGCACGACGGAAGGAGGCCGGTGCCTCGCCCTCCCGCAGCCAGGAAGCGGGGCCGCCGACGGCAGCGGCGGCCGGGCGGTCGATGCCCACCCGGGTCAGCTCACGCTGGGCCGTGGCCAGTTGCTCCGGCGACTCGGCGAGCAGGGTGACGGGTTTGCCCCACGGGATCAGCCAGGCCAGATAGGTGGCGAGCTGTCCGTGGACCTCGAAGTTGAACGAGCCGGCCACATGCCCCTGGGCGAACGCGACACGGCTGCGCAGGTCCACCACCCACTCCCCCGCCGCCAGGCGGGCCGCGATGTCCTCGGCGTCGGCGATCGCGGGCGGGGTCAGGTCGACCGGTGCGGGACCGGCGGCGTTGGCGGGGCCCATGTGCGCGTAGTACGCCGGCACGTCCTCCAGGCCGGCCAGCAGGTCCGCGACGAAGGTGTCGACGTCCCGGACGAGGGCCTCGTTGACCTGCTTCTCCTTGCCGATGGTGGTGGCCGCGCCGGTTGCCTGCGCGGAGGAACAGAAGCTGCCGAAACCATGGGTGGGCAGGACGGGGGTCTCGTCCGCGAGTTCGGCGGCCAGACGATGGGCGGAGGCGTGCTGGGCCCGGGCGAGCCCCTCGGTCAGCCGGGGCTCGACCAGATCGGGGCGGCCGACCGTGCCCATGAGCAGCGAGCCGCCGGTGAACACCGCCACGGCCCTGCCGGATTCCTCAAGGACGTACGAGGTGTGGTGCGGCGTGTGCCCGGGGGTCGCCAGGGCGCGCAGCGTCAGACCCTCGTCGATCTCCACCCTGTCGCCGTCGTGCACGGCGGTCCGCTCGAACGAGACGCGCGCGGCGGCCGGGACCAGATAGGCGGCACCGCTGACGCGGGCCAGCTCCAGCCCGCCGGAGACGTAGTCGTTGTGTATGTGCGTCTCGACGACGTGCGAGATCCGCACGCCGCGCCGCGCGGCCGCGGCGATGACCTGGTCGATGTCCCTGGGCGGATCGACGGCCACCGCCGTGTGCGCGCCGCCCGCGAGATAGCTGCGGTTTCCGAGCCCGGAAAGCTCGATGGTGTCGACGAAGAACACCGGACACTCCTTTCCCTTACGCATTTTACCCCCCGGGGTATACGGAGGCTAACACAGTTACCCCCGGGGGTATCTTGGCGAAGGGATGTGACGATCGGTCGAGGTGTGCACACACACAGTCAGCGGCGGGGCGTCCGTGGGATCCGTCGCGGAACGCGGAGGATGAGCCGAGCCCAGGCCCGGGAACCGGCCGTGTGCGCGCCGCGCATAGGACCGACTCGGGAGACGTGCCGTGTGCGCGCCGCGCTGGTCGGAGGGCTCGGGAGTCAAGCCGGGCAGCCGTGTTGTCGTCGTGGGTGCCGCGTCTGCGCGGCCGGTGCCGGGGCGCGCAGGCGCGGTGCGGCACGGTGCGGGCCGGCGCTCGAATGTGTTGCGAGGAGGGGGCCGGTCGCCCGGTACCCGGACGGGCCCGCTCGCCGCCCTGTGCGGGCGGGCCCGTCCTTCCGCGGCGGCTCTCCGCCGCACGGGCGGAGGGCCGCCGCGGATCCCCCTCGACGAGCGTCGCGCCCCGGCGTCGGCCGGGCAGGGGGCCGTTCGGCCCCCGCCGGGACCGAAGGACCCGTCCCTCGGCGGCCGGGCCCGGTCCCGGCGGCGGTGTCAGCCCGTCTTCCGCCCCCACATCGGCCCGAAGCGCTCCCAGGCCTCGTCCCACTGCGCCATGCGCCGCCGTTCCAGCCGCTCGCGGACGATACGCCCGCCCACGAACGGGACCGCCGCCACGCCCACACCCACCAGCACGCCGACCATGGCGGCACGCACCTGTGCCTGGGACTCGGTGACGGGCTGTGTCACCAGCAGTCCCTCACGGTCCGTCCACACGGTTACCGCGGTGCCGGTCCGGCTGCCGGCGGCGACGCGTGCCTGACCCGCGTGGGACGAGCCGTCCGTCCCGGTCCAGCGCACCTTCACCCACACGCGTTCCGCACCGGACGCCGTGGCGGCGGCGTCCTCCGCGAGCAGGGCCACGACCGGGCGCCACTCGGCACGCTCCCGGGCCAGACCGCGCTCCACGGAGTGCGTCGCCGCCAGCCCCGCCAGCACCCCGCCCGCCACGGTCACGGCCCAGACCGCGAGCACGATCCAGGCCTCCAGCGCATCGCTGCGGCGCCGCAGCGGATTGCGCCGCCAGCGCCACAGCCACACCCTGGGACCGCGGAACGCCGTCATCGATGGCAGCCACCTCATCGATGGCATCCTCCTCACGCACGCACGGACACCCCCCGACCGCCCTCTCATACGGGCGCGGGACCGCCCGTGCTCACATGACCTCCGTCGACCGCGGGTCTCCGACGCGTACGACACCTCCGGTGCCCGGGCGCCGACCCCTCGGTTCCGCCCCGGACCCGATCTGTCCCCCGACTCGGCAACACGGCCCTGACCTGCACGGACAACGCGTTCAGAGGTGACTGTCAGTGCCGGGGTGCAGACTGGCCCATGTCTGGAACAACGACGTTTCGGAGGTGGTCGGCATGGCCGACGTACTGCTCACCGTGGGCACACGCAAGGGACTGTTCATCGGACGGCGCCGAGGCGCCGCCTGGGAGTTCGACGAGAGTCCGTACTTCAACGCACAGGCCATCTACTCGGTCGCCATCGACACCCGTGGCGACACCCCGCGCCTGCTGGCCGGAGGGGACAGCTCGCACTGGGGGCCGTCCGTCTTCCACTCCGACGACCTGGGCCGCACCTGGACCGAGCCGGCGCAACCCGCCGTCAAGTTCCCGAAGGACACGAGCGCTTCACTGGAACGCGTGTGGCAACTGCACCCGGCGGCCGCCGAGCCGGACGTGGTCTACGCGGGCACGGAGCCGGCCGCGCTGTACCGCTCCGAGGACCGGGGCGAGAGCTTCGACCTCGTGCGCCCCCTGTGGGAGCACCCGACGCGCGCGAAGTGGGTGCCGGGCGGCGGTGGCGAGGGCCTGCACACCGTGGTCACCGACAGGCGGGACCCGCGGGCCGTGACGGTCGCCGTGTCGACGGCCGGGGTGTTCCGGACCCGGGACGGCGGCACGAGCTGGGAGCCGTCCAACTCCGGTGTCTCCGCGGTGTTCCTGCCGGATCCGAACCCGGAGTTCGGCCAGTGCGTGCACAAGGTCGCACAGGACGCGGCGACCCCGGACCGGCTGTATCTGCAGAACCACTGGGGGGTGTACAGAAGCGACGACGCGGGCGGCCACTGGACGGACATCGGCGAGGGCCTGCCGTCGACGTTCGGGTTCGCCGTGGCGGCCCATCCACACCGCGGGGACACGGCATACGTCTTCCCGATCAACGCGGACGCGGACCGCGTCCCGGCAGGCCACCGATGTCGCGTCTTCCGCACAGCGGACGCGGGCAAGAGCTGGGAGCCGCTCACGGCGGGGCTGCCGGTCGAGGACCACTACGGGACGGTGCTGCGCGACGCCCTGTGCACGGACGACGCGGACCCGGCGGGCGTGTACTTCGGCAATCGCAACGGCGAGTTGTACGCGTCGGCGGACGACGGCGACAGCTGGCAGCAGCTCGCGTCCCATCTGCCGGACGTGCTCTGCGTACGGGCGGCGGTGATCGCCTGAGCGGCACCCGTCCGTGGACGACTTCCTCGCGGAGAACAAGACCTCGTCAAATCCGCCCGGGCCATGCCCTGTTCGTCCACCCGGCGATCATTCCCGGTCGCTCTGGGGCGACCGGTTGATCGTCCGCGTGTGCGCGGCAGTAGGGTGACGCCCGTGGCACCACGACCGTTGCATGAAATCGTCGAACCCGGCTGGGCGAAGGCCCTGGAACCCGCGGCCGGGAGGATCGCCGAGATGGGCGACTTCCTGCGCGCGGAGATCACCGCGGGGCGCACCTACCTCCCGGCGGGACAGAACGTTCTGCGGGCGTTCCAGCAGCCCTTCGACGAGGTCCGCGTCCTGATCGTCGGGCAGGATCCGTATCCGACACCGGGGCACGCGGTGGGGCTGTCGTTCTCCGTCGCTCCGGAGGTACGGCCGCTGCCGGGCAGCCTGATCAACATCTTCCGGGAGCTGAACGCCGACCTGGGCCTGCCCCAGCCGTCCAACGGCGATCTCACCCCGTGGACCCAGCAGGGCGTGCTGTTGCTCAACAGGGCGCTCACCACGGCCCCACGCCGTCCCGCGGCGCACCGGGGCAAGGGCTGGGAGGAGGTCACCGAGCAGGCGATACGAGCACTGGCCGCGCGCGGAAAGCCCCTGGTGTCCATCCTGTGGGGCCGCGACGCCCGCAATCTGCGGCCGCTGCTGGGCGATCTGCCGTCGGTCGAGTCCGCGCATCCGTCCCCGATGTCGGCGGACCGGGGCTTCTTCGGCTCACGCCCGTTCAGCCGGGCCAACGACCTGCTGGTCAGACAGGGCGGACAGCCGGTGGACTGGCGTCTGCCGTGACGCCGTCGGGCTCCGCGGACGACCCGGTCGCGGGCGCGTACGGCCCGGTGCCGGAGGCCGTCCTCGCGGTGGACTCCGGCGGTTCCGGCCTTCGGGTCGCCCTCGCCCCGCGCGGTGGTCCGGCCTCGGCCGCTTCGGCCCCGCTCACGTCCGGGGAGCCCGTCCGTACCGGCCCGCGCGGGATCGACGCCGGGCATCTGCTGGAGCAACTGCTGCCGATGGCACGGCGGTTGCGGGCCGATGCCGGTGGCGCCGAGGTGCGGACGGTCGCCATCGGGGCGGCCGGTCTGGCGGCCCTGGGCGACCGACTGCGTGCCGAGGTTCCCCCAGCGCTGGCCCATGAGCTCGGCGTGCGCAGGGTCGCGCTGGTCGCGGACGCCGTGACTGCCTACACCGGCGCGCTCGGCGCGCGCCCCGGCGCCGTGATCGCGGCCGGCACCGGTCTGGTGGCGCTCGGCACGGATCTCAGGAGTTGGCGTCGGGCCGATGGTTGGGGCCATCTGCTGGGCGACTGCGGCGGCGGCGCGTGGGTCGGGCGGGCGGGTCTTGAGGCGGCGCTGCGCGCCCACGACGGACGGCCCGGCGGTTCCGTCCGCCTCCTCGGTCGGGCCGAGGCGGTGTTCGGTCCGGTCACCGGGCTGCCCGGCAGACTGTATCCGCGTACCGACCGGCCGGCGGTGCTGGCCTCGTTCGCTCCCGAAGTGGCCGCCTGTGCCGACGGCGACCCGGTCGCCGTCGGCATCCTGGGTGCGGCGGCCCGGCACATGGCCGAGTCCGCGGCAGCCGTCTGCCCGGCCTCGGGTGAGCCCCGAGTCGCGTTCACAGGCGGCCTGTTCAACCTGGGCGACGCCCTCCTCGTACCTGCGCGGGAGGAATTGGCACGACTGCTGCCGCACGCGCGCCTGCTCCCGGCGGAGGGCGACCCGCTGCACGGTGCGGTACGCATCGCCCTCGCTCTCGCGGACGACGCACTCGAACTGCCGCCCGACGAACAGCTGCTGCACATCGTGACCGAAAAGAGCGACTGATCCCCCTTACCGTGAGACGGGAGTTACTCCTCCTGCACAATGGAAAAGTCAGACCGTATCGATCACTTCTCATCCGTACGTAACTCATCAGACAAAAGCGGACGGATACCGCTCACCTGCACCCTCCCCGAACAGGGGAGCCCACAGAGCCAGTAGCATGCGGCGCCATGAGCTCCCCCACTGGGCCCGCAGGCCTGCCTGTACGAATGCCGCGACCGCGCCAGCCCGGTCGGCACCGCCGTCCGGAACCCCTGGTGACGCCCGAGGGCGCGCCCGCGCTCGTCCTCGCGGTGCCGGGCACGCCCAGCGCCGCCACGCGCAGCCTCGCCGAGGAGGTCGTGAGCATCGCGCGTTCCGAGCTGCCCGGCCTCGACGCCCGGATCGGCTACCTGGACGGGGACGACTCCGAGTTCCCCACGCTGCAGTCCGTTCTCACGCACGCCTCCGAGGAGCGCACCGCGCGCTACGAGCAGGCCATCGCCGCCGGGGTGGAGGCGAAGGAGCCCGACGGCCTCGTCGCCGTTGTGGTGCCCCTGCTGGCAGGTCCGGACAGCGCGCTGCTGCGCCGGGTCACCCAGGCAGTCATGGACAGCCGCGTCGCGGCCGAGCTGACCGACGTACTCGGCCCGCACCCGCTGCTCGCCGAGGCGCTGCACGTGCGGCTGTCCGAGGCCGGTCTCGCCCGCGCCGACCGCGCCCGCCTGTTCACCGTGGCGACCGCCGCGGACGGCATCATCCTCGCCACCGTGGGCGGCGAGGAGGCCGTGCAGGCGGCCGGGATCACGGGCATGCTGCTGGCCGCGCGGCTCGCCGTGCCGGTCATGGCGGCTGCGCTGGACCAGGAGGGCTCGATCACGGCTGTCGCCGAGCAGCTGCGCTCCTCGGGCTCGCAGCAGCTCGCGCTCGCGCCGTACCTGATCGGCCCCGAGCTGGAGGCCGGACTGCTGGACGCCGCCGCCAAGGAGGCGGACTGCGCCGCCGCCGAGGCGCTCGGCGCGTACCCGGCGATCGGCAAGCTGGCGCTCGCCAAGTACACGACGGCACTGGGCATCTCACCGCAGCAGCCGCAGGGCGCGCCGGTCCGCTGAGCCCCACCCGGATCACCCTGTACGACCCAGGGCCCGCTCCACCCATGGAGCGGGCCCTTCGCCTTGCCTGACAAGCCAACGGTTCTCCACGGCATCGAGAAGCCGGTCGCAAGCCGACCCCGGCACCCGCCCGCCGGCAGACGACCCGGAGCCCCCGCCAGCCATGCCCCAGGGCCCGCTCCCCCATGGAAGCGGGGCCTTCGCCTTGCCGGTCGCGCGAACCGGTCCCGCCGCCCGCCCGCCAGGGGACGGCCCCCGGAGCCCGTACCAGGCCGGTGTAGCCGGTGTACCAGGCCGGACGCGGAATCCGTCTGGATCAGCCGAGGACGACGCAGGAAGCCGCCGGCGCATCCACCGAGCCGCCTCGCCGCGGTACCCCCGTCTCCGGGTCCGGCGCGAACCAGGTCACGTCCCCGGACCGCTCGTTGGCGACGTACAGGAACCCCTCCGACAGGGCGATCGCGCGCGGCCAGACGCCCCCGCACGGCACCGTCGCCACCCGCCTGAGTCCGTCGCCCTCGACGGCGAGCACGGACAACACGTCCTGCCCGCGTGTCGCGGTCCACACGAAGCGTCCGTCGGGCGACACGACGATGCCCGACGGGTAGGCGTCACCGGCGGGCACGTCGTGCAGCACCGGTGTCTCGGCGACGGGCTTCAGGACACCGTCCTCGGCGTCCCAGCGGCAGACGGTGACGGTCGGCGTCAGCTCGTTGAGGACGTACGCGCGGCCCCCGTCCGGATGGAAGGCCAGATGACGCGGCCCGGACCCGGGACGCAGCGCGGTCTCGCGGTGCGGGGTCAGCGCGCCGCCCTTCAGCACGCACACACGGACGGAATCCGTGCCGAGGTCGACGCCGACGATCCAGCGGCCGCTCGGGTCGGGCTGCACCTGATGGGCGTGCGGTCCCTGCTGCCGTTGCGGGACCGGCCCCGAGCCCTGGTGCTGAAGCACGGCGGACGCCGCCTTCGCCAAGGTGCCGTCGCCGCGCAGCGGGACGGCGGTGACGCTGCCGGAGCCGTAGTTGGCGGTCAGGACGTGACCGGCGTGCAGGCACAGGTGCGTGGGCCCGCTGCCGCCCACAGGGACGGGCGGACCGGTGAGCTCGGGCTTGTCACCATCGACGCGGTACGCGGCGACGGCGCCGTCGGCGGTCTCGCTGACCGCGTAGAGCATGTCCCCGCAGAGCGCCAGGTAGGACGGGTCGGGCACCCCGTCCACGGCGTTCAGGACGGTCAGCGCGCCGCTGTCCGGGTCCACGGCCGCCGTGAGGACGCCGCGCCCTCCCGCCGCCGTGAACGAGCCGATGTACGCCCGCCGTCGCCGCCCGCCGCCGTCCGCCATTGCCGTCCCCTCTCGCCGACGCCTCACGGGGCGACGGTAGCAGCAGGTCTAGACCAAAAGGCCATCTCGTCGCGCATCCGCCGGTGGCGAGATCCCGCGCCCGCCTGGATGCGCCGACGGCGCGACCGCCGACCCTACGCGCCCCAGAAGTGCTGTGAGCTCCGCCGTACAGGACGCGAGGTCCGCCCGCGGGTCGCCCGCGCGCTGCCATGCGCGGCCACGTGGCCCGGTGCACCCACTGGTCGGTGACCGTCTGCGGGGTGGCCGGCAGGACGAGCGCGACCGCGGGATCGATCCCCGGCGCCGGCGCCCGTCTCCGCGGCACCGCCCCGCGCCCGTCTCCGCGGCACCGCCCCGCGCCCGTCTCCGCGGCACCGCCCCGCGCCCGTCTCCGCGGCACCGCCCCGCGCCCGTCTCCGCGGCACGGCCCGGGCTCCCCGGGCCGCATGCCCCGGAAGGCCGCAGACCGTGCTCAGTTCACTGCCTCCACGGGTTCACCGGCGAGGGCCTTCCAGCGGATCTGCGTGGCGCACAGGGACACGATCAGAGCCGAGCCCGCGACGGCCGCCATCCCCCACACCAGGCCGCCGGCGCCGGCGATGAAGCCGATCAACGCCGGGCCGGCCAACAGCCCCGTGGTTCCCATCGCGGCGACCAGGGCCAGGGCGTCCGAGCCCTTCGCGGCGGCGGCCACGTACACGCACGGAGTGACCGCCGCGACTCCCAGGCCGACGCAGGCGAACCCGATCAGTGTGGGCACCAGGCCACCGGCCGGCAGGGCGAGGGCCAGCCCGGTGCCCGCGAGGGCGCTGCCGAGCCGGACGACACGGGCGTCGCCCCAGCGGCTGCGCCAGCCGTCGGCGAAGACGCGCGCCAGCACCATCATGACCGAGACGACGGCGATACCCATCGGCGCCAGCTGGGCCGACGCCTTGACGACGTCCTTCATGTAGAGCGCCGACCAGTCGTTCATGGCCCCCTCGGTGACGGTGCCGAACGCCATGGCGCAGCCCATCCACAGCGTCATCCGCGACGGCAGCGTCAGCCCGCGACGGCCCGCCTTCTGACTCGGCCGCGCCTTCTCGCTCTCCCTTTGATCCGTCGTCCCCTCGCTGTCCTGGCCGTCGTCCTGCGCGGCCCCGTGCTGCTCGTCGGGCAGCAGGTGCGGCCGGGCAACACAGAGCAGCAGCAACAGGAGTACGGCGGCCACCGCGAAGTGCGCCGTGAGGGCCGAGGTCAGGCCGTTCATGCCGGACGCCAGGAGTGCCGCGCCCAACGAGCCGCCGCTGAACGTCGCGTGCAGCTGAGCCATGGCGGTGCGCCGGTACTTGGCCTCCAGTGCGGCACCCTGCGCGTTCATGGCGACGTTCAGACACCCCACGGCGACGCCGTCACAGCAGATGATCAACAACGCGACCGGGTAGTTCGGCGCCACGGACAGCGCCGGCAGGAGGGCTGCCAGGCTCAGGGCCGAGACGAACGCCAGCCGCCCGGAGCCCAGCCGCTTCATCAGGTGTGCGACAAGGGGGAAGGAGGCCGCCGCGCCCGCGCCGCAGACCATCAGCAGCAGGCCCAGCTCCTCCGCGCTCAGGCCGAGTCGTGTCTTCAGCGTGGGCAGCCGAGCGGCCCAGGTGGCGTACTGGAATCCCAGAAAACAGAACAGCGCGGCGATGGCCAACTGCGCGCGGCGGAAATCGTCGCGGACGCCGAGCACCGGCATCAGCCCCTCCTTCGGCATCATTGGTTCGGGCCTGTCCGCACCGTGGTGGACATGTAGACCGCGGTGCTGCCGTAGCTCAGCGGGAGTCGGACCTCGCGATGAGCCCGGTATCCGTTCGCCGCCCAGAAGGTCTCCATTCCTCCGACCGCGATCAGGGACATCCGCTCGTACTCCGCCGCCCTGGCCGTGGACGTGAGATGGCGCAGAAGTCGTCTCCCCAGTCCCCTGCCGCGCAGGCTCTCGGCGATGACCAGGTCGTGCAGGTGGAGATTGCGCGATTGGAAGACGACCACTTCCGGCCGGGTCAGATCCGGGAAGCGGAACATCGGGTAGGGCAGTGCGAGCACGTAGCCCGCGATCCTGTCGCCGAACTCCAGGACGAAGCAGGTGGTCGGGGACGCACGGCCCCTGGACTCCAGTGCGGTCTGCCCCTCCGACAGCGAACTGTCCGTGTACACGCCGGCCTCCAGGGCCGCTACGCCCGGCCAGTCGGCGTCGGAGATGTTCCGGATGCGTACGTCGTGGTGCATCTACACCGGCCCTTCCGTGGCCGCTTCCAGGCCGTAGCGGGCGCCGCTGGTACACGCGTACGGAAGCGGACGGAAGCCGTTGAACCCCTGTGTCTGGTAGCTGGTGGAGTACGCGCCGGCGGACAGGATCCAGACCGGGTCGCCGGACGCGGCGGCCCTGGGCACGAGCACACGCCGGCCCTCGTGGGCGTAGGCGTCGTCGCTGTCGCAGGTGGGGCCCGCGACGACGGCGGGCACGTACTCCGTGTCCCCCCGGCCGTCCCCTTCGGTGTGGGTGGGAAAGACGAGCCGGTACTGCAACTGGTCCGTCTCGTAGAGGCCGTTGAACTTCCCGCAGCTCAAGTACAGCCAGTACGCGCGCTCACCGTCCGGCTGCCGTCGCGTGGTCAGCCGGGACACGTGCGCCCGGATCGCGCCGTGGTCGGCGACCAGGTGGCGCCCCGGCTCCATGAGGAAGTCCAGGGGGGTCGGGGAGAGGTCCCTCAGCTGCTGCATGCCCTCGCGGATCACCGCGAAGATCTTGTCCAGCGGGGGTTCGAGCCTCCTGCCCCATCGGTCGAGGTAGCCCAGTGCCGGCAGGCCGCCGCCGAGGTTGACGTACTCGGGCACGATCCCCCGTCCGTGCAGCGCCACGAGCACCTCGGCCAGTGTGTCGACGGCCTGCCGCCAGGCCTCGGCGGTCATCTGCTGCGAGCCGACGTGGACCGAGAGGCCCGCCGGGGTCAGGCCCGCCGCGCGGGCCGCGTCCAGCACATCCACGGCGTCGTCCCCCGAGCACCCGAACTTCCGGCTCAGCCCCCAAAGTGCCCCGTGTCCGCTGGTGGCGAGTCGGCAGAACACCCGTGAACCGGGGGCATGCGCGGCGATCGCCTCCACGTCCTGGACGCTGTCGGTCGCGAAGTCCCGGACGCCGAGCCGGTAGGCCTCGGCGATGTTCGCGTCGGACTTGATGGTGTTGCCGTAGTGGATCCGGTCCACGGGCACGCCGGTCCTCAGTGCCTGAAGGATTTCCTCCGGGCCCGCCGCATCGAAGCCGGCGCCCTGGTGCGCGAGAGACGCCAGCACGTCGTCGACGGGGCACGCCTTCATGGCGAAGCGCACGGCGATGTCGGGTAACTCCCTGCACAGTGCCGCGTATTGGGCTTCGATCCCGGTGAGGTCGAAGACGATGCGGTCCTGCGACGCGGCCGTCAGTGCGGCGTGCAGCCGCGCGTTCGGGTTGCTGTGCGCGGGCCTGCTCACGTGCCTGTTCACGGGCCTGTTCTCCCGAGTTCGGTGTCCCGGCTCGCGCGCACCAGCGGATCCCAGGCCTCGATCAGCAGCGCGAAGTCCTCAATGTCCTGCCGGGCCTCGTCGAGCAATCGCCCGCGGCGCGCGGCGAGCAGGTCGGCGAACTGCGCGTACCTGCCACCGAGCTTGCGGTAGGAACCATCGACGCTGTCCAGCCGGAGCACGTTCTCGGTGCGGTCCAGCTCGGTGCTCTCACGCAGGAACGCGACGAGGGTGGCGGCGCGCACGCGCTGCCGGTCGTCGAGGAGCGAGGCGCCCGCCGCGCCCATCCTGTCGTAGACGAAGTTGAAGTAGAGCATGGACAGGAGGAACTTCACGAACCGCGTCTGGTAGGCCACGAACCCGGCGTCGGTGCGTCGTTCCGGGGTGTAGAAGTTCTCGATGTTGCGGTTGTGCAGGACGCCGGGAAGCGTGGCGTCGTGGACGAGGTGGATGAGGAAGTAGTCGCTGCCGATGGTGCTGGTCGCGGGCGGCAGCGGCACCCGCTCGTACACCTCCTGGTGGAAGCTGATGTTGCACATGTCGACCCGCATGGGGTCGACCAGGGTGAGCGTCGAGCGGTCCCTGGTGAACGGGGCGTGGCCGGCCCCCGTGAAGGACTCCTCGACCAGCTCCCGCTTCCGCTCCTCGGACCAGTGGCCGGGCGCCCACAGACCGACGACGTCGTGGTAGACGTCCTCGTCGAGCCGTCGGATCTCGCCGATGTCGACAGACAGTTCGCCGATGAAGGAGCTGCCCACCATCGACACCGGGCGGTGGGCGTAGGCGGGGTCGAGGTCCGTCTCGGTCACGGCGGCCGACGCGTCGGCGGCCCGTCTGCCCAGCGACGTGAGTTCATGGTGGACGGGGAAGACCGGTTCGCCGTCCACGAACTGGTAGGTGCTGTCCGAGTCCCTGCGGTGCACCGACCGGCAGCCGAGCGCCGCGGCGATCAGGAAGGCGCGGTTGGTGCAGGCTCCGTAGGAGACGTCGGACGGCAGCATGAGGTCGAGCATCAGGTCCGGTTTGGCGACGCCGGCCCGGTCGATCACGCGTCGCAGGAAGTCGCGCTGGAGCGCCTCGTCGAGGTGGTGGACCGTCACGTTCGGCGTCGGTGGCAGTCCGGCGACGGCCCCGGCGTGTGCGGCGCGGGTCCGCTCGTCGGAGGAGTCGAGGATCAGCAGGTGCACCTCGACATCGAAGTGGCGGGCCGCGTAGGCCGCCTCCTCGCCGATGGCGGAAATCGTCGCGGAGCACTCTCTGTTCGTGGGAAGGGTCAGACAGATCCTGGGCATGCCGGTTCTCCGGTTCACCGTGCGGGCTCTTGTCCGCTCCAGGACTCGAGTCCCAGCAGCTTCTTGCCGAGGTTGTTCAGCGTGGCGGGGCCGTACCTGAGGGACTCGTGTCTGGTTCGGTCGCCGAGCAGCGTCCCGTTCCAGTCCGGCGTGCTCAGGGTGGCCCAGGAGTCGATGCGGGAGCACCGCAGGTCCTCGTGCTCCTCCAGCGCGGGCATCATCGAGAGGTACTGGACCACGCGGACACCGCCCGCGGAGGTGTTGGGTGCCACGCCGTGAGCCAGCAGGCCGTTGAAGATCAGCAGGTCACCGGCCTGGAGTTCGGGCCGGACGACGGGGAACTCGGAGCGGTCGATCGCGGGCCTGATCGGGTCGCGGTCCGCGGGCTGGGCGATCTTCCACTCCTCGAACCGCCGGAACAGCTCCGGCGAACACTGGAATCCGCCCAGGTCGGGCTGGGTGTCGTTGAGCGCGATGATGCCCTGGACCCGCTGGGGCAGCACGCCGAGGGTGGTGTCCACGTCCCAGTGCAGGTCGATGTCGAAGCCCCGCTCGGTGGGTTCGATCAAGGAGCGGGAGCGGTTCTTGACGTTGGGCGGGTTGAGATTGAGCCGGTCCAGGGTCACCCAGAGCTCTTCACAGTCCCACACGTCGGCGAAGGCGTCGTAGACCCGCCGGGTCTGGCGGCTGTCCCAGATGAGCTGGTGGTGGTACGCCTCCACGAAGCCGTAGACATGCAGGTCACGATCCAGGTCGGAGCGGAACTCCCGCGGGGCGTACCAGGTTTCGGGGCGGTCCGGGTCGAGTCCCTGGAAGTCCCAGGTGAACTCCAGCAGACTCTTGGCCGCGGCCGGGGAGATCGCCTCCTTGACCACCACGTAACCGTAGGTCTGCCAGAAGGCGAAGTCCTCCTCGGACAGCACCCGCAGCGGCCGTAACTTCCGGACGTCCCTCAGCGGCGTCTGCGCGAGGTAGGTCTCCCCGTCCGCACTGAAATAGGGGCGGTCCGATGCCGCTCGGTACAGGTAGGGGTCGGGGGTCGACATGCAATCACTCCGAACTTGATCTTTTCTGTGGCCGAGTGGCCGAGCACGTGGACCGCTCCCGCGGCCCTTCGCGTACGAAGCAAGCCGCACCGCGGCCGGCACAGACGGCGGCACCGTCGCCGGAACACCATGTGCGCTCCGGACAGACGGGGTTAATCATCGAACTGACGTTCCTATACATTGGAGTAGACCACTTGAGATGTCAACCCTCGCGGTGATCCGCTTCGCCCTCAAGCCGTCGCTGCCGTTGAGGATTTGAGTCTTCGTCAGACGGTCGTCGGGCGGCCGATGCCCGTCAGACAGCCCCGACCAACACCTCGGCCGCGGCGATGCCCGACACGCGCGTCGCCCCGTGCGTGGTCAGGTGGACGGCTCCGGGACGGTCCCCCGAGGGCACGCCCATCTCCACGACCAGGGCATCGGGGCGGCGGCGCACCAGGCCCGCCAGGGCCTGCGACATCCAGCGGTAGCGCGCCGCGTCCCGGACGACGACGACCAGTGCGCGCCCGGCGGCCGACTCCAGCGCCACACGGTCCAACGTGTCCTCCACGTCGGCCAGTTCGGACTCACCGAACCGTACGGATGTCGTGCCTGGGCGCAGGACCTTCAACGGGTCGGCCACGCCCCAGGGGGTGCTGTTGTCGATCGCGAGGTTCGTCGTCGGAGACAGCTCGACCACGTGCGGATCGCCGACCAGCGGGAACTCGGTGCCGGCGTCGGGCTTGCGGTGGACGCGCACTGCGCGGCGGGCCGCCACCAGACCGATGTCGGAGGCGTCGGAACCGGGGGTCGCTCCCTTCCGCAGCCCGGCGGCCCAAGAGGCGAACTCCGCCACGCGGGTCGCAGCTTCGACAAGCCGCTCCTCCGGCAAGGTGCCGTCGAGCACGGCCCGCACGAGGGCGTCGGCCAGTTCGACGGTGATGGACTCCTCGGCGTGCTCGCCGCCGACGCACACCGCGTCGACTCCGGCGGCCACGGCCCTGACGGCCGCGCCGGCGGCACCGTACCGGTCGGCGACGGCGCCCATCTCGATGGCGTCGGTGACGACAAGACCGGTGAAGCCCAGCTCGCCGCGCAGCAGGTCGTTGATGATCCGGTGGCTGAGGGTCGCCGGCATCCGGTCGTCGTAGGCAGGGATGAGCATGTGGGCGGTCATGACGCTGCGCACGCCCGCGTCCATGGCTGCGATGAACGGCGGCAGCGCCGTGCGTGCGATCGTGTCGGCGTCGGCCGAAACCTGCGGCAGTCCATGGTGGGAATCGACATAGGTGTCGCCATGGCCGGGGAAGTGCTTGGCGCAGGCGGCCACACCGGCGGCCTGGAGGCCGCGGATCCAGGCGGCGGTGTGGCGGGCGACGACATCGGTGCGCGCGCCGAAGGAGCGCACGCCGATGACGGGGTTCCTGGGGTTGGAGTTGACGTCGGCGCTGGGCGCGTAGTTCAACGTGACGCCGACGGAGCGCAGTTCGCGGCCGATGTCGTGGGCGACCTGCTCGGTGAGGTCGATGTCGTCGATGACGCCCAGGGCGAGGTTTCCTGGACGGGAGGCCCCGGTGCGCGCTTCGAGGCGGGTGACGTCACCGGCCTCCTCGTCGATGGCGACGACGAGGTCGGGGTTCTCGGCGCGCAGGGACGCGGTGAGCGCGGCGACCTGTTCCGGGCTCTCGATGTTGCGCCCGAACAGGACAACGGAGCCGAGCCCTTCGGAGATCCGACGACGCAGCCAGTCCGGCGCAGTGGTACCCACGAACCCCGGCTGGAGCACGGAGTTGGCCAGCCGCATGAGTTCCAGGTGGCTGCTCTCTGACATGGAGGGGACCTCCGAGGGAAGTGGAGTGCGGAGCCGATGGATCGGAAGACCCCGGCGACGACATGACACAGCAGGCGGATGTTGGACCAGACCAATCGGGCTGTCAAGAAACCGCTTTCCCCGGCGATCGGCTGTGCGGTCAGCGATTCTTCAGCTTCCCCAGCCCGGACGGGCAGGGACGTCGGCACGGGCGATGCGGCCTGTGTGCACGGGTCGGCGGGATGTCCCGGGACACCGCCCGGGACATCCCCATGCCGGGGGGGAGAGTCCGTCCCCCGCCCCGCCGAACCGCACCGAGCCGCTGACACGACGCGGTGTCAGCCGGCCACGATCCTCTCCGCCGCGGCCACGCCGCAGACCCGGGCCGCGCCGTACGTGGCGAGGTGCAGGGCGCCGCGTGGCGGGGACTGCGGGACGCCCATCTCGACCACGATCGTGTCGGGGCGGGCGGCGAGCAGCATGTCGAGGGCGGACCGCATCCACTCGTGCCGGTGCTCGTCACGGACGACCGCGACGATGCGCCGGTCTCCCGCCGCCGCGAGCGCGGTACTGCCCGCGTCGGTGCCGGTGAAGGAGCCGGTCGTGGTGCCGGGCAGCAGCCGCTCCAGCTCGGCGCCGACACCCCAGGGGGTTTCGTCTCCGACGGCGATGTTGGCGACCGGGTCGAACGTGGCGACGTACACCGGCTCGGTGACCGGCGCCGGGGCCGCCGTACGGGTCACGGTGACCGCGCGCCGGGCCGCGACGAGGCCGATCTCCGGGTCGGACGCGCCCGCCGCCTCCGCGTCGCGGGCCGCCTCGGCGGTCCACCGCGCCAGGTCCCGCACCCGGGCGGCGGCATCGGCCAGACGCTCCTCGGGCAGTTCACCGGAGCGGACCGCGGTGACGAGCGCGTCGCGCAGACTCAGCACGGTGCCCTCGTCGCACAGCCCGCCGCCGACACAGATCGCGTCAGCGCCCGCCGCGATCGCCAGGACGACCCCACGCTCGAGGCCGTACGTACCGGAGATGGCACGCATCTCCATGCCGTCCGTGACGATCAGACCCTCGTAGCCGAGTTCGCCGCGCACCATCTCGGTCAGAATGCGGTGCGAGAGTGTCGCCGGGCGCTCCGGGTCGAGGGCCGGCACCAGGATGTGCGCGCTCATCAGTGCCCGGGTGCCTGCCGCGATCGCCGCCCGGAAGGGGGGCAGTTCGCGCTCGTACAGCGTGGCCGTGTCGACGTCGATGCGCGGTATCGCGTGGTGCGAGTCGACGCTGGTGTCGCCGTGGCCGGGGAAGTGCTTGGTGCACGCGGCGACGCCCATGGACTGCAGACCCTCGACATAGGCGGCGGTGTGCCGGGCCACGAGGTCGGTGTCGGCGCCGAAGGAGCGCACACCGATGACCGGGTTGTCGGGGTTGACGTTGACGTCGGCCGACGGCGCCCAGTCGAAGTTGACGCCGCACCCGGCGAGGCGGCGGCCCAGTTCGCGCGCGACGCCCCGGGTGAGGCCGGTGTCGTCGACGGCGCCGAGCGCGTGGTTGCCGGGGAACGAGGAGCCCGTCCGGACCTCGATGCGGGTGACGTCGCCGCTCTCCTCGTCGATGGCCACCAGGAGGTCGTCCCGCTCCGCCCGCAACTGAGCGGTGAGGGCGGTGACCTGTGCGGCGTCTTCGACGTTGCGGCCGAACAGGGCGACCGAGGCGAGGCCTTCACCGAGGCGGCGGCGCACCCAGTCGGGCGCGGTGGTGCCGGCGAAGCCCGGCTGCAGCACTGCGAGGGCGTCGCGGGTGAGGGCGTCAGTGCCCGTGACGAATGTCGTCATCAGTGTGTCACCCCTTCACGGCGCCGTCGGTCAGGCCGCTGACGGCCTTGCGCTGCAGGAAGACAAAGAGGACCAGGATGGGGAGCGCGAACAGCGAGGAGGCCGCCATCGTCGCGCCCCAGTCGTCGCCGAAGGCAGTGCGGAACTGGGAGATCCAAAGCGGCAGTGTCTGCTTCTCGATGCTCTTGTTGAGGATGAGGACGAGCGGGAACTCGTTCCAGGCGGTGATGAATCCGAACAGCGAGGTGGCCATGAGGCCGGGCGCCAGCAGCGGGAAGATCACCTTGATGAAGGCCTGGGTGCGGGTGCAGCCGTCGACCATCGCGGACTCTTCCAGCTCCTTGGGCACGGCGGCCACGTAGCCGCGCAGCGTCAGGATGGTCAGGGGCAGCACCATCATCATGTAGAAGACGGTGAGCGGGACGAGGCTGTCGAGCATGTCGCTGTCGCGCATCAGCATGTAGATGGCGATGACCATGACCTCCCAGGGGGCCATCTGCGCGAGCATGAAGGTCACGATGAAGCCGCGGCGCCCGGCGAACCGCATCCGGGCGAGAGCGAACGACGCGAAGAGCGCGATGACGAGCGACAGGAGCACCGCGAGAACGGTGACGGTGACGGAGTTCGCGACCAGGGTCCAGAAGTGGTCCGCGTGCACCGCCTTGTCGAAGTGCGCGAGGGTGATGTCCGTGGGGACCCACACCGGGTTCTCCGCGATGATGTCGCCCGTCGGTTTGAAGGCCGTGGCGAACATCCAGTAGACGGGGAACGCGAAGCCGACGAAGAGGATGACGGCGGTCGCGTTGGGCCAGAAGCGGCCGAAGAGTGAGCGCTTCACAGCTCGTCCTCCTCTTGCTTGAGCACCATGCGCAGGTAGTACGAGGTGATGACGAGCAGCACCAGGATGGTCAGGAAGGAGATGGCGGCACCCATGCCGAAGTGCTGGTTGCCCACGCCCTCGACGAAGGCGTAGATCGGCAGGGTCTCGGTGAGCCGGTCGGGTCCGCCCTCGTTCATCGCGAAGATCTGTGTGAACGCCTTGAAGATCCAGATGACCTCGAGGAACGTGGTGGCGTACAGGAACGGCCTGAGGAACGGGAACGTCACCGAGGTGAAGCTCTTCCACGCGCCGGCACCGTCCAGGGACGCGGCCTCGTACAGCTCCTTCGGGATGGTCGTGGTCGCGGCGTAGAGGTTGATCGCCACGAACGGGATCGACTGCCAGACGATCAACAGGGTGACCACGGAGAAGGTCGAGAACTGCGTGCCGAGCCAGTTGTGGTCGGCCATGGAGTGCCAGCCGAGCTTGTCCAGAACCCAGTTGACGACGCCGAAGCGCTGCGCGAACAGCCACTGGTAGACGGTGGTGGCCGCGACGGTGGGCATGGCCCAGGCGAGCACCAGGCCCAGCATGAGCAGCAGTCGCATCTTCCTGCCCAGACGGGCCAGCAGGAGGCCGGTCAGGGTGCCGAACACCATGGTCAGCACGACGTTGGCCGCGGTGAAGACGATGGAGCGCTCGACGACGTGCCAGAAGTCCGAGCCGGTCAGAACTTCCTTGTAGTTGTCGACCCCGTTCCACTCGGTGAGGTGCAGGATGAGCTGCCGCGGGTTGAGGTTCTGGAACGACAGCATGCCGTTCTTCACCAGGGGCCAGCCGAGCAGGACCAGGGTGGCCAGCAGTGCGGGCAGCAGGAGCAGATAGGGGGCGGCGGAACGCCGGGCGTGTGAGGTCTTGGTCTCGCGTGCCTCGTCACGCGGAGGCGAGGGTGCCCCGGCCTTGTGGACAACGGGCTCCCCGGCCGTGTCCGTGCCTTCGGTCTGCACTGACATGACGTGTCATCTCTTCCGTGGCCGTACGATCAACACACCTGTGCCGGGGGCGGAGTGCGGCGCCCCCGGCTCAGACTCGTCAGTTCTTCTGCGCCAGGCGCTTGTTGATCTCGCCCTCGACCTGCTTGGCGGCGTCCGCGGGGGACTTACCGTTCAGCACCGCGGTCATGTAGGACTTGATCGGGTTCGGGGTGTTCTCCACCGCGGCCCACTCGGGGATCAACGGGGTGGTGCCACCCACCGCGGCCCCCGGGGCTGCGGCCTCGGCCACGACGTTGCCCTTGAGGTTGGTCTCCAGGGACTGCTTGTTCGGGATGACGCCGTTCGTCTTCGCCAGGGAGCCCTCGAACTCGTCGGAGAGGGCCAGCTTCAGGAACTCCTTGGCCAGCTCCTGCTTCTTGCTGCCCGCGGCCACGGCCAGGTTCGAGCCTCCGAGGAAGACCCCCTCGGGCTTGTCGGCCGTCGCACCGGGGATGGTGAAGTAGCCGAGGTCCTTCTCGATCGCCTTGTTGGCGGTGACGGCGGTGCCGGCCTCCCAGCCCATGCCGATGAAGGCGCCGGTCTTGCCCTTGGCGAACACCTCGGCCTGCTGCGGGGTGGCCTCGTCCTTGTCCTTGGGGGCCTTGGAGTAGGAGGCGTACTTCTTGTAGATCTCCATGGCCTGGGCGACCTTGGGGTCGGCGAGGTTGGAGACGTACTTGTCGCCCTCCTTCTTGACCAGGTCCGCGCCCTGGCCGATGGTCAGGCCGTCGAAGAAGTACCAGTTCTGGCCGGGCATGTAGAGCGGCTCGGCGTCGGTCTTCTTGCCGATGGTGTCGAGGTCCTTGAAGAACTCGTCCCGTGTCTTCGGGGTGCTCTTGATCCCCGCCTTGGCCCAGATCTTCTTGTTGTAGATGACGACGCGGTTGGCGAAGTACCAGGGTGCGGCGTACTGCTTGCCCTCGTAGACGGAGGACTGGGAGACGGACGGCGTCCAGTCGGCGCCGATCTCCTTCTTCAGATCGCCCAGGTCGGCAAGGCCACCGGTGGCGGCGTAGGCCGGGGTCTGGGTGTTGCCGACCTCAAGGACATCCGGCGGGTTCGATTCGGAGAGGGCCGTCGTGACCTTCTGCTGAATGCCGTCCCACTTCTGGATCTCGAACTTCAGCTTTGCGCCGGTCTTCTTCTCGAACGCGGCCTGCAGGTCCTTGCTCCAAGCGGGCGGCGCGGAACCGTCCATCGTCCAGACCACCAGGGTCTGGCCCTTGAAGCCGTCCGCCCCCGTCTTCTTGCCGCTGTCGCCGTCGTCCCCGCCGCACGCCGCGACCGAAACCATCATGCCTGCGATGCCAATCGCGGCTATCAGCTTGCGCTTCACGCCACCCTCCTCAGGGATGCCACAAACCCCCCACGCCCCCGGCGGTTACCTGCGTACGGCGCTACGGCCCGTCGGGCTGGGACCCGGCCTCTAATGGTGTAGACCAGCACGGTGAGCTTGGCCTAGACCTATGGGGGTGTCAAGGCCGGTTCGACAAGCTGATGCCGTCCGTTACCAGAAAGACACCAGGCGACCTTCCGGTCATCAATGCGCACTCTTCCGCCGAACTCCCCTCGGACCAGGGCTCATTGACCTTTGGACTAGACCATTTGACGGTCTGAGGCTATAACGGGACCGCCGAGCGCACGGCGCCCGAACCTCGGCCGTGCGACAGAACGAGCCACGACCCGGTGCGGGCCGGCCGCATCGGGCACCGGAGCCGGAAAGGCAGGTCATGACCACCGACGTCAGCAGCGCCCAGGACGAGCAGGCAGCGCCCGGCCATACCGCGCGAGTGCCCAAGTACTACCGCATCAAGAAACAGTTACTCGAGATGGCGGAGGCACTCACACCCGGCTCGCTCATGCCGCCCGAGCGCTCGCTCGCCGTCGAGTTCCTCACCTCGCGCACCACGGTCCGCAAGGCGGTGCAGGAGCTGGTGGGCGAGGGCCGGCTGAACCGCGTGCAGGGGAAGGGCACGTTCGTCGCGTTGCCGAAGGTGTACCGGACCCTCCATCTGACCTCCCACACCGAGGACATGCGGGCCCAGGGTCTCGAGCCCGCCTCGCAGGTGCTCGACATCGGCTACATCACGGCGGGCGAGAAGCTGTCCGTCCTGCTCGACACGGATGTCGACGAACGCGTGTTGCGCATCGAGCGGCTGCGGCTGGCCGGCGGCGAGCCCATGGCGATCGAGACGACGCACCTGTCCGCACAGCGCTTCCCCGAGCTGCGGCAGTCCCTGACCGAGTACACCTCGCTGTACACGGCGCTCGCCGAGGTGTACGGCGTACATCTGGCGGAGGCCGACGAGACCATCGAGACATCCCTGGCGAATCCACGGGAGGCCGGGCTCCTCGGTACCGACGTGGGCCTGCCGATGCTGCTGCTGTCCCGCCACTCACGAGACGCCGAGGGCAAGCCCGTGGAATGGGTCCGCTCGGTGTACCGCGGTTCCCGCTACAAGTTCGTCGCCAACCTGACGCGCCCGGCGGACTGACCTCACGCCATCGCACCCGTCCGTGCCGACCGGGTGCCATCCGCGTCGTCGGCGCCCCCTACGGAAGCCTTCTCGACAGCCCCGCCACGGGCCCGAGCGTCGCGTTCGCCGCCACGTTCCTGCACGTCGCCTTCGCCGCCCTGGCACTGGGCACCGCGATGCCCGTCGCGGTCAAGGCCTCGACGGACTCTCGCTGTACGCGGTCGCGTTCGGCGGCTGTCTCAGCGCGAGCCTCATCGGCACGGTAGTGGGACCAGCGGCTGCTGCGGCACGCCATCCCGGTGGATCCTCGCGGCGCTGGAGGGGTGGGAGGCCCGCGACGGCAAGCCACGCCGCACCTTGGCCGACCCCTGGTGAGCGCGCGACGGCGACCTACGAGCGGCGACGGGGCTTGCCGCGCCCGGTGCCCTTGGGGCCGCCGGAGCCGCTTCGTGGGTTCCGGCCGGTGGACTTCTTCGCCGCGGGCTTCTTCCCCGCGGGCTTCTGGCGCCCGGCGGCCGCGTCGGGCTGCTTGCGCTTCGCCTGGGCCTGGGGCGCCGTACGCCCCCGGGTGCTGTTGACCGTCCGTCCTCGGACGATCCCGATGAAGTCCTCGACGAGGTCGGTGGTCGCGTCCTCGGGCCACGACAGCGCGACGCTCGACTGGGGGGCGTCCACAACGGGCCGGTATGTGAGATCCCTGCGGTGGTGCAGACGCGCCAGCGACTGCGGTACGAGGAGGAGTCCGACGCCCGCCGCCACGAGTTCGATGGCGTCCGCCGTGGTGGCGGGGCGCTCGAAGGCGGGCTCTCCGGGCGGCTGCTCCCAGCCGAGGACGTCGTCGAGGGGGTGGAAGACCACCTCGTCGGCGAGGTCGTCGACGGACACCTCGTCCGCCGCTGTCACGACATGGTCCTTGGGGACCACGACCACCGTCGTCTCGGTGTAAAGGGGGATCGCGCTGAAGACCGTACGGTCGACCGGCAGCCGTACGATCCCCGCGTCCGCTTCGCCGCCGCGCATCACATCGGATGCCTCGGCCGCCGACACCTGGACGAGGGTCAAGGGGACATCGGGTAGGCGCTCGTTCCAGATCCGCACCCACTTGGCGGGTGTCGCCCCGGGGACGTACGCGAGCCGGAACGAGGGGGATTCTTCCGAGCTTGTCACCCCGCCAGGTTACCGGGCGTGGTCGGAGGTCTCGTACGGGGCCGATAGTCTGGACACCATGAAGTCGCACCAGACCACCCAGACGATGAAGCCGGCGACCGCGGCGAAGAAGCTGGGTGTGTACCTCCCTGCCACCCCCGCCGAGTTCCAGGAGGGTGTCGTCTCGCGCGCCGAACTGAACGAGCTCCAGGCCAATCCGCCCGAGTGGCTGCGGGAGCTGCGACTGAGCGGCCCGCACCCGCGCCCGGTGGTCGCGGCGAAGCTGGGCGTCTCCATCGCCGGCCTCGCGCGCGGCGGCGTCACCGAGGCCCTCACGACCGAGCAGATCGAGGCGCTGAAGAACGACCGGCCCGAGTGGCTGGAGAAGGAGCGCGCCACCCAGGCCGAGGTCCGCAAGGAAGCGGCACGCATCAAGAAGAGGAACGCCGAACGCGCGGAGGAGACCCGCGAGCCGCGTTCCTGACCTCGATCCTTCGTCAGTCCTTCGTCAGCCCTTCGTCAGCCCTTCGTCAGTCCTTCGTCGGCGACGACCGCCCGTCGATCAGCTCGCGCCGGAGCCAGCGCTGCCGAAGGAGCCGCTGGAGCCCGGGCGCCAGCGGGGCCGTTTCTGATCCTCGCTGCGTTTGCTCCCCGAGGGGTGCATCTCGTGCGGGGTGAGGCGTTCGCCTTCGTCCTCGGCGTGCGGCACCTCGTCCGGCTCCCTCATCTCCCGGGATTCCATGACGGGTCCCGACGGCGGCGGGTTCGGCTGGTCGGACGGCCGCGGCGGTCCCGGTTCCCGGCGGCGCACCTTGGTGCCGAGCCTGATGGACCACACCAGGGCACCCGCGATGACGAGGCCGCCGAGGAAGGCGCCGATCATGCCCCACGCGGCATCCGAGGCAGCCATTTCAAGTGAGATCGTATTCATGTGGCCCAGGTACCCCTGCCGGGCACATGAACACACCGCCGACATCCGGCGTGCGCCCCCGCCACCGTCTGCCTTGGGCTCGGTCGGCCATGGCGAACACCGACACAGCGGGCGTGGCGCGACCTCGTCCACTCGGCTGCGGCGATAGCGTCGCGACGAACGGTCATGATCCGGACCGGCGGTCGCACCGCGGGCCGATACAGGCATGGGCCCCGCCGTGGCCGCTTCTTCACCCCGACCGGTTTCCGCCGACGCGACCGGGGCACCCGCGACGCGCCCGTGCGCTGTTCGGCCCACGCGACGGGGGCGACGCCGCGGGGGCGGCGGCCCGTGGAGGAGGACGATGACGGAACTGTCGGAACGCGGCGCCGAGCCGAAGGCCTCCCCCACGTCGTCTCTCGGCCGGACGCTGCTGCGCTGGGCCACGACGACCGATCACAAGGTGATCGGTCGTCTGTACATGGTCACAGCCTTCTGCTTCTTCCTGTTCGCCGGTCTGCTCGCCATGGGCATGCGGGCCGAACTCGCCCGTCCCGGGCTGCAGTTCATGTCCTACGACGTCTACAACCAGCTCTTCACGGTGCACGGCACGGTGATGATGCTGCTCTTCGCCACACCCATGTTCGCCGGGTTCGCCAACTCGGTGATGCCCCTGCAGATCGGCGCCCCCGATGTGGCCTTCCCGCGCCTGAACGCGCTGTCGTACTGGATGTACCTCTTCGGCGGCCTGATGGTCGTGTCGGCGTTCATGGTGCCCGGTGGTGCGGCGGCATTCGGCTGGTTCGCGTACGCCCCGCTGAACAGCGCGTACTACTCCCCCGGCGCCGGCGGCGATCTGTGGGTCATGGGCCTGGTGGTGACGGGCGTGTCGACGACCCTCAACGCGGTCAACTTCATCGCCACGATCATGTGTCTGCGGGCCCCCGGCATGACCATGTTCCGGATGCCGATTTTCACCTGGAACACCCTGTTCACCTCGATCCTGGTGCTGCCGGCGTTCCCCGCGCTCACCGCCACACTGCTGGCCCTGGAGGCGGACCGAAAGTTCGGGGCACACGTGTTCGACGCGACGAACGGCGGCGCCCTCCTGTGGCAGCACCTGTTCTGGTTCTTCGGCCACCCGGAGGTCTACATCGTCGCGCTGCCGTTCTTCGGGGTCGTCTCGGAGATCATTCCGGTGTTCTCCCGCAAGCCCTTGTGGGGCTATCTGCCGATGATCGGCGCGACGATCGCGATCACCATGCTCTCCGCCATCGTGTGGGCGCACCATATGTTCGCCACCGGCGCCGTGCTGCTGCCGTTCTTCTCCCTGATGTCGTTCCTGATCGCGGTGCCCACCGGGATCAAGTTCTTCGCGTGGATCGGCACGATGCACCGGGGGTCGCTGTCGTTCGAGACGCCGATGCTGTGGGCGCTCGGGTTCATGGTGTCGTTCCTGCTGGGCGGCCTCAGCGGCGTGCTGATCGCGTCCCCGCCACTCGACTTCCACGTCACCGACTCGTACTTCATCGTGGCGCACCTGCACTACGTGCTCTTCGGCACCGTGGTCTTCGCGATGTTCGGGGGCTTCTACTTCTGGTGGCCCAAGTTCACCGGGAAGATGCTGGACGAGCGGCTGGGCAAACTGCAGTTCTGGCTGCTGTTCCCCGGTTTCCAGCTGACTTTCCTGGTGCAGCACTGGCTCGGCGCGGAGGGCATGCCGCGCCGCTACGCCGACTATCTGCCGGCCGACGGCTTCACTCTGCTCAACACGCTGTCCTCGATCGGGGCGTTCCTGCTCGGCGTGTCCACGCTGCCGTTCCTGTACAACGTCTGGTACACCGCCCGGCACGGCGAACGGGTCACGGAGGACGACCCGTGGGGATACGGCCGCGGGCTCGAATGGGCGACGTCCTGTCCGCCGCCGCGCCACAACTTTCTGGCCCTGCCACGCGTGCGGTCCGAGTCACCCGCCTTCGACCTGCACCACCCCGAGGTCGTCCGGCAGGCCCTGGAGGAGGGACTGCGATGAAGGTCGAGGCACTGCTCTTCGGCGGCGTCGCCCTGTTCTTCGCGGGCTCCGCCGCGCTGTACGGCGCGTGGTCGGGGGAACCGGCGGGTACTGCGGTGCTGATCATCGCCTTCGGAATGGCCGGCCTGGTCGCCTTCTTCTGCCTGATCCAGTACCGGCGCCGGGGATCCCGTCCCCAGGACCGCACGGACGCCGAAGTGGTGGACGCGGCGGGTTCCCTGGAGTTCTTCCCTCCGCACAGCGCGTGGCCCGTGATCACGGCGCTGGGTTTCGCCGTCGCCGCCCTGGGCGTGATCTACGGGCTGTGGCTGTTCCTCATGGGCGTCGGGGTGCTGGCTCGGGGGGTTCTGGGGATGGCGTTCCAGTACGTGAATCGCCCGGACTGAGCGGCTTCCTGGGCGCTCCCGGCGGGAACCGCGTCACGGGCCGGTGGTCGCTCTCGTAGCCACCCTCCACGGTCTGCCGCACCTCCCCGGTCTCCTCCCCCTCGACAAGACGTTTCTGCTCCGCCTCCAGCACGGCGCGGCACAGCCGCCGGGTCAGCAGGAAGGCGATGACCGGCCCCACCACCAGGGTGATGCGCAGGATCCACGTCAGGGCGTTCACGGAGATCCGGAAGCTGAACGCCAGGATGTCATTGCCGCCGGCCAGCAGCAGGACGCCGTAGAACGTGATCCCGGCGGCGCCGAGACCGGTGCGCACGGGCCGTTCCCGGGGCCGGTCGCACAGGTGCTGTTCCTCGCGCCACTCGCCGGTGAGCCGCTGTTCGACGAACGGATATGCGTACAGCACGAGGAAGAGCAGCCCCGGCAGGACGACCGCCGGCAGCAGGACGTTCCACATGATCGTGTGGCCGGCGACGTTCGTCTCCCAGGGCGGTACGAGCCGCAGCGCGCCCTCCAGAAAGCCGACGTACCAGTCGGGCTGAGAGCCGGTCGACGCCAGGTCCGGCCGGTAGGGCCCGTACACCCACACCGGGTTGATCTGGGCGATGCCTCCGAGCAGCGCCAGCACGCCGAAGACCATGAGGGACAGTCCTGTCGAGGACGCCGTGAACTGCGGGAACAGGGGTTTGCCCACGACGTTTCGATTGGTCCTGCCGGGGCCTCGCCACTGCGTGTGCTTCAGGTGGAAAACCAGCATGAGGTGCACCGTGACCAGGGCGATCAGCGCGCCGGGCAGCAGCAGGATGTGCAGGCCGTACAGGCGGGCCACGATGTCCTCGCCGGGGAACTGGGACCCGAACACGAACATGCTCACATACGTCCCCACGACCGGAAGGGACAGCATGATGCCCTGCGCGATGCGCAGCCCCGTGCCGGAGAGCAGGTCGTCGGGGAGCGAGTAGCCCGCGAAGCCCTCGGCCAACGCGATCATGAAAAGGGTGACGCCGATGACCCAGTTGATCTCCCGGGGCCTGCGGAAGGCACCGGTGAAGAAGATCCGCAGCATGTGCAGGCCGATCGCGCCGACGAACACCAGGGCCGCCCAGTGGTGCATCTGCCGCATGAGCAGTCCGCCGCGCACGTCGAAGCTGATGTGCAGGGTCGAGTCGAAGGCCTCCGACATGAGCACACCGCGCAGCGGTGCGTACGGTCCGACGTAGGCGACTTCCCGCATCTCCGGCTTGAAGAAGAACGTCAGCCACACACCGGTCAGGATGAGGACGACCAAGCTGTAGAGCGCGAGTTCACCGAGGAAGAACGACCAGTGATGGGGGAAGGCCTTGCGCAGCAGTCCTCCGCCGCCATCAAGCACGGGCAGCCGCCCGTCGGCCGCATCGGCGAACCGCTCCCCGGCGCTGCGGGCCCCGGCCGTCGGCTGCGGGGCCGGTGGCCGAGGCTCCCCGCTCACGTGGTGTCCATGTCGTAGTCGGCGGGCCCCTCACACCGGTCCCGGTCCACGGAACGCCTCCTTCTGCCGCCTCTCGCCGGCTGCTCCATGCGATGCATTGCCGTCCGGGTCGGCGGGTGAGTACCCCGTCACCGCGAAACACTCGCGCGCCCGGGAGAGTGCACCCGTTCGGATGTGTGTGCCGGCCCGGCAAGGAGCCTGAGCGTTCCGCTGGAGGTCCGGTGTGCCACCTGCGAGTGCGTCGCTCGCGCAGTTCCCCGCGTGGTGCGCTACCGAACCGCACCGGACTTCGCCGAACCCGCTCAGAGCGCTGCGCCGGTCCGCAGGACGGAGTGTCCACTGCGCCAGGCCTTCAGGAGACGGGTGCCGAGCCGGTCCTCGAGATATCCGGTGGCCCGGATGCCGAAAACGACGTCCGCCTCCAGACCGGGTTCGCTCTCCAGCAGGCCGCCGATCACGTCGTGGCGTACGACTTGCTCGTGGACGGCGTCGGCGACCACGTGCTCGTCGTAGAAGCGCGTGGCGGCCTCCCCCGCGCCCACCCGGCGCAGTGCCTCGGCCAGTCGGCGGGAGCCCGGCGACGAGGTGACCTCCACTGCCGCGAAATGCCCCGTCAGGGCCCCGCGCAGACGGCGGTGCAGACCGAACAGCGACATCAGGTTGACGGTGGCGAGCATCTCCGCGGGCGCGGCCTCCAGGTAGTACCCGTAGGCCGTGGTGAGCCCCAGGTCCGTCATCAGGTCGGCGAAGAGACCCGCGTGGATCTCCTCGGCCCGTCCCGCCCCGAACTCGTCGAACTCCACGGCCGCCATGGCCGCCTTGGCCCGCCCGTGCAGCCGGGGGATCACCCAGGCGTGCGGGTCCGCCTCCTTGAGGTGGTACAGCGACCGCAGCGCCGCGTACTCCCGCAGGTGGCCCGACTCGCCGTGGTCGCGAAGGAAGTAGGTGACGCCGGTGCCGTCGTCACCGACCGGTTCGACCTGGAGCTCGTCCAGAGCCTGCTGCGCGCCGACGCCGACGGGGACGTCGGCCCGCAGGGCGCCGAGGAAACGATCCTCAAGGGCGCGGCGGAAGGCGAGGAGGGCGGGATCCCATTCATGGTCGTCGTCGACCCCGTCGAACCCCTGGTAGTGCAGTTCGTACAGCACGTACAACGCCAGCTGCAGATCGTCGCCGTAGGGATCGCTGTCCGCCAGGGAGGCGAGCGACAGCGGGCTGCCCCTCTCGCGCAGCGCGCTGACCACGGCGTGCGAGAGCGGGCCCCTGGCGAGCGGCAGGGGCGGGCTCGACAGGCGCGGTTCCGCTCGGCCGCTCGTCACTCGCGCGTCTCCCCTCGGGCAGGTTCGTGTTCGTCCGGCACCTTCCCGCGGCGACGATGGCTGGTGTCGCACCAGGGGTAGGCACGGCTGCGTCGGCAGGTGCAGATCGCCACGACGAACCGTCGGCTCACGACGGCTTCGCCGTCCGGGCCGATGACCTCCACCGGCCCCTCGACCAGCAGCGGACCGTCGCGGTCGGCACGGATGCGGCAGACGCGTTCACGCTCGTACGGCACGGACCACCACCAGCTCTTCCACCAGGTCGTCGGCCGGCAGACCCCGCTCCCGCAGCCAGGCGAGCCGGGACCGCAGCACCCGGCCGAAGGGGACCCTCAGGCGATCCGTGACGGCGGCGCTGAGCCCCACCGCGGCGAGACGGGACAGGGTGTCCTCCACCCCGCACAGCGCGGAGTGCACGACCAGGAGGGCGCCTTGGGGGCGTAGCAGGGCGGTCGCCGTGTCACAGATGCGGTCCAGCAGAAGTCGCCCGTCCAGGCCCGCGTCCCAGGCCCGGGCGGCGCCCCGCGGGGACCCGTGACCGGGGGACGGCACATACGGCGGGTTGCTGATCACCAGGTCGAAGGAGCATCCGGGCACGGCCGATGCGAGGTCGCCGTGGCGCACGCTGATGTACTGCCGGCTGAGCAGCGCGTTCATGCGGGCGGTGAGCACGGCCCGCCAGGAGATGTCGACCGCGGTGACGCGCGCGCCGAGCCGTGCGGCCTCCAGCGCGAGGGCTCCGCTGCCGGTGCCCAGGTCGAGGACGTCCGTCCCCGGGACGATGTCCTCACGGCGCATGGCCCGGGTCAGGAGCCAGGTGTCCTCCTGCGGCTCGTACACACCCGGCGGGGTCCACGGGGCCGACCGAGGCGGCGAACAGCGGGTTACGACGGTCATCGGCTCCTCCGTGCGAAGACACGCACCGAGTCCCCCGCAGTGCGTGAGCGACACGTGGGGCCGTGATTGAGCCCGGATGATGAATCGGCCCGTCCGGTGTTCCCCCTGGGCGGCGGGGGCGAAACACCCTGCGGCTCACCCGGCCTACGGCAGCCTGCGAGGCCCGACCACCACCGCGGCCGCCCCCGCCCGTCTCCCACTCCGACGCCGCCCCCACCGCTCGACCAGCGAAATCACCCATCTCGGCCGCAACCCGCGCCCGCGCCCGCGTCCGTGGAGCAGCCCCAGCACGATCGCGGCACCCGCCGCGATCAGGTGCTCACGGCCGGCCAGATTGGGCACGGCGATCGACTCCCACACCATCGACCCACCCGTGAGGGTGAACACGACCGGGGCACGCCGGACCACGGAGAGATAGGTGAACAGGCCCACCACCGCGGCGGACGGTCCGGTGTCCAGCACCTGCCCGATCTCGCGCGACAGCCCGAGCCCCCACCAGCCCGGCCCGAACGCGATCATCACCCGCACGCTGAGGGTGCCGGCCAGCGTGGTCGCATAGGCGATGGCCAGTGTTCTGGCCCGGCCGAGCGCGAGTTCGGCCAGAGCGAACGCGAGGAACAGTTGTGTGATGCCCGCCCACACCGGCAGGTCCAGCGCCGGGACATACAGCGACACCGGAGTGCGCAGCAGGGCCAGCCACAGCGGCAGGTCAGCCGTGACGCCACCGAGAAGCCGTACCACCACCGCGCCGGTAGGCCGCTGCGCCAACGAGTGGAAGAAGATGACGCCGAAGGCGGCCACGAACGCCAGCGCGAGCCCGGACAGCCCACGACGCAGCAGTTGCCGCACCGGATCGACGACGATGCCATACCACTCGCCCCGCAGCGTGCCGCCGAGGAACATCGCGCCCCGGACGGCCACGACACGCAGGCGCCCGCCACCGGACGTGCCGGACGAAGGCCCGTCGGCTCCCGGGACGCTGCCGCGCGCACGGTCGCCCCCGGCACTGCCGGGACGCCAATCCGTCTCCTGAAGCATGGACTTCCCCCCAACACCCACAGCGCGGGCCCTCGTACGGTTGGAATCCAGACCCCGGCCGAATGGTTCCCTGGCGCATGCCCAAGGCCGTTTCCGTCACGCTCTGCCCGTGCGTGGCGACGCGGCGTCCTCTGGGCTGGGCAGGTCACCCGGCCAGAGGCAGCATGGAAGTACCGGAAGCCAGGACCCAGGCGTGAAGCGATGCCGGCGCGCGGGAGCGCACAGCGCGCCGGCGGGCGGAGGAAGATCTGGGATGACAGCCGAAACCTTCCAGCCCAACGGTGACCAGCCCGGCCCAGGAGAGCCCCGGTCGACCGGCCTGCTGGACATGCTCAGCGTCGCCGCGGTGGTGCTGGACACCGGCGGACGGATCGTGTTCTGGAGCCCGCAGGCCGAGGACCTCTTCGGCTACACCGCCCAAGAGGCCCTGGGCAAGTACGCGGCACGGCTCATGGTCCACCCGGAACACCTACAGGCCGTCCTGAGTCTGTTCTCCGAGGTGATGGAGACCGGCCGGAGCTGGTCCGGTGCCTTCCCCATCCGCCACAAGGACGGCAGCACGCGTGTGATGGAGTTCCGCAACATGCGGCTGCTGAACGACCTCGGGGAGGTCTACGCCCTGGGCATCGCGGCCGACCACACCGTTCTCCAGCGCGTCGAGACCGACCTGGCCCTGTGCGAACGGCTGGTCAACCAGTCCCCGATCGGCCTGGCCCTGATGGACCCCGACCTGCGCTGTCTCCTGGTCAACCCGGCGCTGGAGCGCATCGACGGCATACCCGCCGATGAACACATCGGGCGCCATCTGCGGGAGACCCTGCGCTTCCCCGACATCGACACCATCGAGTCCGCCCTGCACCAGGTGCTGACCACCGGCACCCCCCTGCTGGACCAGTATCACGTGGGCCGGACCCCCGCCGACCCTGACCACGACCACGCCTGGTCCCTCTCCTTCTACCGGCTGGAGGACCCCGGCGGGCGTGTCCTCGGTGCGGCGACCTCGGTCGTCGACGTCACCGAGCGCCACCGCGCGGCCACCGAGGCCGACCGGGCCCGGCGTCGCCTGGCCCTCATCGCCGACGCCTCCGCCCGCGTCGGTACCACCCTGGAGGTGGACCGGACGGCTCGGGAACTGGCCGAGATCGCGGCCCCCGAGCTCGCCGACGTGGTCGCCGTCGACGTCCTCGACTCCGCCCTCGCCTGCCGCCGCACCGGCAAACCGAGCAGCGGCCCGGAACTCTTCCGCTCCCTTGCACTCAAGGCGGCCCATCCCACCGTGGCCCTACGCGCGGCCGATCCTCCCGGTGATCTCGCCACCTACGACGGCGACCGCTTGGTCACCCTGTGCGTCCACACCGGTCGGCCGGTCCTGGTGCGGCATGTGTCCGACAAGGATCTACAGCGCATCGCCCGCGACCCCGCGGCGACCACGCTCCTGGCCCGCGCCGGCGTCCACTCCTATCTGGCGGTACCGCTGATCGCCCACGGCGAGGTGATCGGCGCCCTCGACCTCAAACGCACCCGTAACCCGGTCCCGTTCGACGACGACGACGTCATCCTGGCCTGTGAGCTGGCCGGCCGCGCCGCCGTGGCCATCGACAACGCCCGCTGGTACGAGAGCGTGCGCAACACCGCCCTCACCCTCCAGCGCAGCCTGCTGCCCCACCACCCCCCGCACCAGACCGGCCTGGAAGTCGCCACCCGCTACCAGCCCGCCCAGGCCACCAGCGAAGTCGGCGGCGACTGGTACGACGTCATCCCCCTGACCCACGACAAGACCGCACTGGTCGTCGGCGATGTCATGGGCAACGGTATCGACGCCGCCGCCACCATGGGCCGGCTGCGCACCGCCACCTGTGCCTACGCGGATCTCGACCTTCCCCCCGACGTGGTGCTCCAGCACCTCGACAAGATCACCTGCGATCTGGAGCACTACATCGTCACGTGCCTCTACGCGGTGTACGACCCCCACGACAGGCAGTGCCGCATCGCCAACGCGGGGCACATGCCGCCCGCGCTGGCCCGCCCGGGCCACGCCCCCGTACTGCTCGACCTGCCCACCGGAGCCCCGCTCGGCGTCGGTGGCATCCCCTTCGAGATCTCCACCGCCGAACTCGGCCCCGGCGATCTGCTGATCCTCTACACGGACGGCCTCGTCGAGACCCGGCACCACCCCATCGACGACCGTCTCAACGTTCTCCTCAGCCTCCTCGACGAGCCCCACCGGCCCCTGGAGGACACGTGCGACCTCCTGCTGAACGGTCTGCGCCACCCCGACGACCACGACGACGTCGCCCTCCTCGCCGCCCGGGCCCAGTAGGCGTCGCGCACACCGCTCGGGCTCGGTCCACCGTCCCCTACCCCGGCACCGATCGGCCAACCGGCCCTCCGTCCGGGCGCCTCAACGGCGGAGGGCGGCGAGATCGGTGCCAGGCAGGTGGATCCAGCCCTCCTGGCGGGCGGCCTCGCGCTCGTCCGGTGAACGTGGCCGGAGGGTGTCGCCGATCAGGACAGCCCGGGCGACCAGGGCACACACCAGGGCGTCGAGATGGTCGTGGCTGTCGGCACACCGCGCGCGCACCGAATCGGGGAGGGCCAGCCCCAAGCCCTCCTCCACCGAGCGGACGATGTGCTCCCTGAGGGCGCGTGCCTCGGGTGTGGCGCTCTTGTAACTGTGGGTGAGACGGATCCCCCACCGCCGCAGTGCGGCGGCGGGATAGACCTCGGCGACCGGTCCGGACCCGTCCCGGGGCACGGAGACACCCGTCGCCGCGAGGGCATCCAGCAGATAGGCCGCTCGCAGCGCCACGACACCCAGGAGATCGGTGGACACCGACAGCGGTGGCCGCATCGAGGTCGCCTTCCAGGTGACGTCGTCGGTCAGCCGGAACCGCAACGCGTCCAGCCCGGGCCTGCCGTCCGCGCGCTCCTCGAACCGGACCGGGGGCGGCAACCGCACACCCCGGTGGTGGGCCAGCACCGTGGCTACGAAGCTCGACGGCCAGCCGAGAGGACAGTCGAGGCCGGTCTTGTCGGCGGCCCGGACGGCCGCCAGCAGTTCCTGGTCCCCCTCGGGCACCAGGAACTCCGCCGTCAAGCCGTCCCCGTCACCCCAGACCACCCGGCACACAGCGGTACGCCGTGCGCTCGCAGCCAGATCGACGCCGACGGTCACCGTCTGTCGTTGCCTCATGCCGGGATCCTCCCGCACCGGGCCGGACAGGCCCACCGCACCGGGAGCGCGGACTCGGCGCGGCACGCCGCCCACTGCCCGGCCGCGACGCACGGTAGCCGGGATCCGCCCTGCGGGCCACGACGCACGGTAGCCCGGACCGCCCTGCGGGACACGACGCACGACACCCGGGCCCCACCCGTCGCGAGCCGCGACGCACGACACCCCCGGCCCCACCCGTCGCGGGCCACGACACCGTGCGGGCCGCCGCTCCCCTGTGCCGGCGGCCCGCACGTATCCTGCTGGGCCGTGCCGGAGCCGGCTACGGCCGCCGGAGCGCGGATGTGCTGGAGTAGTTCAAGAACCTCGATGGGCTCGGTTGGAGTGTGGAACAGCCGGGGGCCGCGCCGGTATGGGTACAACTGCGTATCCGGTCGGCCGGAGGAGCGGAGAAGAACACGTGGCACACGGGCTGGGCAAGGCCTACGAACGCATGTTGTCAGTGGCCGTGGCGGCGCTCCACGAACGTGAACCCGAGCGGCTGTGGCCGCTGCTGGCCGGCACCCTGCCTGAGGTGTGCGGCGGCGAGGCCCTCATCTACAAACTGGACGAATGGACCGAGAGCGGGGGCACGGTCGGTCTCTCGCCCGGCGTCGCCGCGGAATTCGCCCTGCTCGGGGAGGAGGCCATGGGTCTCCTGCGTGCGGGATACCCCTTCGCGGATCATTACGCGAAGGGGTACGACAGAGCTCCCGTCACAGCGCGTAGGGCGGCGGGCCCCGCATGGTCCGCGAGCCCGACCGCGAGTCTGATCGGCGACATCATGGACGCGGATCACGTATTGGGGATTCCGCTGCCCCAGAGGGCCACGCCCATCACCGGATGTCTCATCTACCGCTCCGGTACGGACTTCACCGACGACCACGTCCGCATGGCGCAACTCCTGCAGCCGCTGCTGGCAGCCGTCGACCAACAGCGGCAACTCCTGGAACGATGGCAGCGACTGGTCGTTCCGAACGCTGCCCCGAGCACCGCTGACGAGCGGGCCGCGGCCTGTGATCTGACGCCCCGGGAGACGACGGTCCTGCTCCTGCTCACCGATGCCCTGACTGCCACCGCCATAGGCCGCCGCCTCGGCATCTCCGAGCGCACGGTGCACAAGCACATCGAGAACATCTACCGCAAACTGGGCACACGCGATCGCATCAGTACGGTGCTCCGCGCCCAGCAGATGGGTCTGGTCCCCACGCCCTCCGCGTCGCACCATCAGCGCAGCAAGGCCCAGAAGTGAAGTACGGCCCGTGGACCGGGTGCTCAGGGCCGGTGGAAGGTAAATAGGTCGACAGCGCCCCGCCGCCCCGGCAAAGTGGCCGCCCGTGACGAGCAGTGAGCTGTGGACCCGGGCGACCGCCGACCGCTACGACGCCGAGGAGACCGAGATGTCCTCGGCTGCCGTTCTCGGACCGACTGTCGCCTTCCTCGCCGAACTCGCCGGAGACGGCCGAGCACTGGAGTTCGCCATCGGAACCGGACGAGTGGGCGTCCCGCTCCGGGAACGCGGCGTGCCCGTAGAGGGAATCGAACTGTCCGAGCACATGGCAGCGGTCCTCCGGTGCAAGATCGACGAGGACACACTTCCCGTCACCATCGGCGACATGGCCACGACCGTCGTACCGGGCGAGTTCACCCTGGTCTATCTCGTCTACAACACCATCACGAACCTGCTCACGCAGGACGAACAGGTCGAGTGCTTCCGCAACGCCGCACGTCACCTGGCACCCGGCGGCCGATTCGTCATCGAACTGGGCGTGCCGCCGCTGCGGTTCCTGCCGCCCGGGCAGGTCGCGGTGCCGTTCGACGTCTCCGAGCGGCACCTCGGCTTCGACACCTTCGACCTGGTCGAGCAGATTCTCGTCTCGCACCATCTCACCCGCGACGGCGACGACGGCCGCTACCGCCGGGGCAGCTCCCGGCACCGCTACGCGTGGCCGGCGGAGCTCGACCTGATGGCACGGATCGCGGGGCTCGAGCTGGAACGGCGTGTCGCGGACTGGAACGGTGCGCCGTTCACCCAGGACTCCGCGAAGCACATCTCCGTGTGGCGCAAGCCGGCCTGAGGCCACATCCGCTTCTGCTGCATGGACCGGAAAGCTCGGTCATACCAGGTCCTCCCTGGATAGCGTCACCTTCGCCCGGTCGAGACGCTCCCGGAGGCAGGTGGCGGCCTTCTCCGGCTCGCCCTGGCGGACGAGGCGTTCCGCCACCGCGACAGCGCCGCTCACCGTGCCGTTGTGGGCGAGTGCTTCGACGGGTGTGGCGAAAGGGGCGAGTTCCGTCTCGGCCTTCTCGGCGTGACCGCAGCGCTTGAGGACATCGGCGCGCGCGAGGACCCGTTCGTGGGGGCTGCCGCCGTGGCGGGCGAAGTAGTCATCGACGTGGCAAGGGCTTCGTCGGCCCGGCCGGCGTCGACGAGGGTGCGGCACAGCACACGGATGATCCCATCGGCGTCTTGTCAACGGAAACGCGGTGGGCCGGGCCCTCGGGGAGCCGGGCGTGATCGGCCGGTGCTCATCGCCGGCTCCTCTGCCTTCCTGGCTCCCCCAAGACCTGACGCGGCGTTCAGTACTGCTCGTTCTCCATGAAACCCGTGCTCCCGTTGTCGTCCGCGTCGAAGGCAGCGGCGGTCGGGTCGAATCCGGGCGGGCTGTCCTTGAGTGCCAGGCCCAGGCCGGCCAGCTTCGCCTTGACCTCGTCGATCGACTTCGCACCGAAGTTGCGGATGTCCAGGAGGTCCGCCTCGGAGCGCGCCAGGAGCTCACCCACCGAGTGGACGCCCTCACGCTTGAGGCAGTTGTAGGAGCGGACCGTGAGCTCCAGCTCCTCGATCGGCAGCGCGAGGTCGGCGGCGAGGGCGGCGTCCGTCGGGGACGGGCCCATGTCGATGCCCTCGGCGTCGATGTTCAGCTCACGGGCGAGACCGAACAGCTCCACCAGGGTCTTACCGGCGGACGCCATGGCGTCACGCGGACGCATGGCCTGCTTGGTCTCGATGTCGACGATCAGCTTGTCGAAGTCGGTGCGCTGCTCGACACGCGTGGCCTCGACCTTGTACGTGACCTTCAGCACAGGGCTGTAGATGGAGTCGACCGGGACGCGGCCGATCTCCTGGCCCACCTGCTTGTTCTGCACGGCGGAGACGTAACCGCGACCGCGCTCGACGGTCAGCTCCATCTCCAGCTTGCCCTTGCCGTTGAGCGTGGCGAGGACGAGGTAGGGGTTGTGCACCTCGACACCGGCCGGGGGCGCGATGTCGGCGGCGGTGACCAGACCCGGGCCCTGCTTGCGCAGGTACATCACGACCGGCTCGTCGTGCTCCGAGGAGACGACCAGCTGCTTGATGTTGAGGATCAGGTCGGTGACGTCCTCCTTGACGCCCGGCACGGTGGTGAACTCGTGCAGGACACCGTCGATGCGGATGCTGGTGACAGCAGCGCCGGGGATCGACGACAGGAGGGTACGGCGGAGGGAGTTGCCGAGGGTGTAGCCGAAGCCCGGCTCCAGCGGCTCGATCACGAACCGGGAGCGGAACTCGTCGACGACCTCTTCGGTCAGTGACGGACGCTGAGCGATCAGCACGAGGTATTGCCTCCAGTGTTTGGCGCCCGCTCTGTGACGCCGTAGACACTATGAAGGGTACGGGCGGTTCGGCCGCCTATGAGGCCGAACCGCCCGACCCCGTCCGTCTGCCGACCGGTCGGCAGACTCAGCGCATGCTGGAGTGGAGTCCAACGTTCACCCACTCCTGCCCCTGAAAGTCAACCACCAGCACAGTTCGTAGGCGCATACTGGGGGCAATGACAAAGCCTGTTGCACCGAAGCGTCATCTGCCCACCAGCCCCTTCAAGGCCCCGGTCACGCCCGCCCCCAAGCATTTCGCCGTGGGCGACCAGGTCACACACGACGTGTACGGCCTCGGCCGGGTGATCGGCATCGAGGATGGAATCGCGGCACTCGTGGATTTCGGCTCGGCGCAAATGCGGATCTTGAGCCCGTACGCCAAGATGACCAAGCTGTAGGACCGCGTGCCCGGTCACGGCACCACCAGGCCCCCTCAGGGACCTGTAACGAAAGGGAGACCTCTCATCGATCTGACGTCGCTGTTCTCCGCCCCGGAAGGGCAACCCCGCGGTTCCGCCGCAGCATCGCCGCCTCCGACGACCAACCCCTTCCAAGCCCCGGACTTCGGGGAAGACGAAACCTTCCTGCCGGAGGAGGTACAGGGGCCCGCCTCGGGCACGCGTGCGGCACAGTCCAAGGCGGCTTAGCTCCCACGCTCGCGATGGTCTCGACAGCTGGCCGCGGGCCGTCTCCGGTACTGCGGCCAGGAGTGCAGCCGTCTCGATTCCCGCCTCATTCGGCGACGGTCAACGGCGTTCAGCCGGGACCATCTGCCGGGCCCTTCCGTAGGAAAGCCGCCCACGAACGCAGGTGAACGCCCCTGCGCACAGCCCAGCACCCCATCAACACAGTGATGGGGTGCTCCTGGGCCGTCCCCTGGCCGTCCAAGGCCGGCCGACGCCAACCAACAACGCCAGAAACCCACGGCAGCTGAGCAGTTCAGAGCCGTGGGCTTCTTCATTCCCGCTGGTCAGCCGGACCGGTGATCAGTAGACCGGCAAGTCAGACCGCACTGGACTCTCGTCTCGCACCACCTCACCCGCGGCGACGACGGCTCCTACCGCCGAGGCAGCTCCCGGCACCGCTACGCGTGGCCGGCGGAGCTCGACCTGATGGCACGGATCGCGGGGATCGAGCTGGAACGGCGTGTCGCGGACTGGAACGGGGCGCCCTTCACCCAGAACTCCGCGAAGCACATCCCCGTGTGGCGCAAACCGGCCCGAGTCACGCACCCGCCACCGTGCAGCGCCGCGGCCTTTACGCCGCTGCTCAGCAGGTGCTTGGTGAACTGGTCGACAGCGTGCTGGGTGTCCAGAAACATGATCACGCGCCCGTCGCGGGCAGCGATTTCGGCGGCGGTGGCGTACGTGTCGGCGGCGTGCACCTGCAGCACGTGATGCTCCATCGTGGTGACCGCGCCCGCCGAGGGGCCTGACCTCTCCGAAGCCTCCACGACCGAACTCCTCACGACGCAACGCGCCTCGGACGCCCGCCGGCTTCCACCACAGCCGAAACCGCATCAGCTCGACCAGCGACCACATCACTCGACGGGACGCCATCCGCCATCGCCCATCGCGTCGGACAGCTTGCCGATCGCGGCGCATCTCTTCCCGGTCGCAGAGGTCTCTGTGGTCGAGTGGCCCGTGCCGCCAGGGGATGTCGCCCGGCTTCGGCGGCAGTGACCAGGCGGCCTCCTGACTGACGGGAAGTCAAGCAAACCTTGCGGACCGCTCTGAGGGCCCTGTTTCAGCAGTGTGTCCCGTGTCACACACTCCACAGGCCGTCCAAGTTGTCCGCATCACAGCGTGAATGTCCATTTATCGTCCATGCTCGAAACGGACACCAACTCCCGAAGTGGAGCTTATCGGCAACGCCTTGGGCACGAATTCCCAAAGTGACCCATGACACAGCTTTCGCGACATTCCCGCCTGTTTCCCAGGAAAGGTGCCCCATTATGGCCGCTTACCTCTGTCCTCCTGCCGTGATACACGGCGAGCACACCGTGGAGACCAGCCAGATCGTGGCGGAGGTGCACGACCGGCATCCGCACGCGGCGTGGGCGCCGCGGATCGACGGCATCGCGGCCAACACGGGCATCGAAACCCGCGGGTGGATGCTGCCGCTGGAGGCCGCCGTCGCGCCCGGCAACGGCGGCGGCCTGCGGGCTGTCGGCATCGGGCCGGCCCAAGAGGCGTTGGCACGCGACGGGTTCACCCAGCAGGACGTGGACCGCGTGATCGCCGCGCTAGAGGCGATACCCGCGCCGCAGACCGTCCAGGAGCGCACCGCGCCGGCCTGGGAGGCCGTGCAGTCCTACGGGGAGCGTGCGGCGCGTGGGGCCCTGCAGATCGCCGGGCTGGACGCCGCGGACATCGACTGCCTGATCACCAGTCACTCCACCACCCCGGCACTGCCGGGTCTGGACATCGCCCTGGCCAACAAGCTCCCGCTCCGCAACGACGTGATGCTGGTGCCGGCCACGCAGTGGGCCTGTACAGCGGGGACCCGCTCCCTGGCGCTGGCGGCGGATCTCGTGGCCGCGGATCCCGACCGGGTGGTCCTGGTCGTGATCGCGGAGGCGCTGAGCACGACCTACCAGCCCGCGGACGACACTCTCGAGTCCCTGATCGTCCGGTTGCTGTTCGCGGACACCGCGGTCGCCGTGGTGGTCACGGGCCGCCCGAGGCGCGAGTCGGTGCTGCGGCTGGACGCCGCCTGGCACCACACCCTGCCCGGCACCCAAGACCTGCACCGCCTGGAGACGCGGTCGGACGGCACCCACTTCGTGATGGACCGGCGCGGGCCGCGTGCCGTACAGGAGACGGTCACCGCGATGTGGGAGTGGCTGCGCGTCCGTTACCAGGACCACCCCGACGCCTGGCACCCCGACGTGCTGCTCGCGCACCCCGGCGGGACCCGGGTGCTGGAGTACATGGAGCAGACGATGCCCGACGCGTGGCCGTCGGGGCTGCTGGACTACAGCCGGGAAAGCTACACCAGCGGCAACCGCGGAGGCGCCGCCGTGTTCGACATCATGCGGCGGGCGCACGACGCCGGGCAGAAACCGGGCGACCGTGCCGTCCTGTACGCGGCGGCACCGGGCCTCACCGCCACCGCCCTGGAAGGGGAGTGGCTGTAGTACGAGCCCGCGCCACCAGCACCAGCAAACGGGCCGGTGGCGTCACCAGTGACGCCACCGGTACCGCTGAGGGCACCGTCCCTACCGTCGGTGACGCCGGGTGACGCGTACGTCGCCCCTGCCCTCGCCGCGCGCCCCTACCCTCGCCGCGCTCCCCTACGCGGCCGCGCCCCCGCCCCCGCGTCACCTCGCGACTTCAGCCCAGATCACCTTGCCGGTGTCCGTCCACCGCACCCCCCATCGGCTGGTGAGCCTGTGCACGATGTGCAGGCCACGACCGCCGTCGTCGAAGAGGCCGCCCCGGCTCAGACGTGGCCTGCCGTTGCCGGTGTCGCCCACCTCACACAGCAGACCGTGACCGCCCCTGATCAGCCGTACCGTGATGGGACCGGCGGCGAAACGCACGGCGTTCGTGACCAGCTCGCTGACCAGCAGCAGTACGTTGTCCCGGGTGTCGTCCCTGGTACGCCATTGCCGCAGCAGCGCGGAGACCTGCGCGCGGGCACGGGCGGGGGCGTCGTCGCGGGCGGGCAGCCGCCAGGTCGCGGTGTCCCCCTTGCGGTAGCCGATCACCCGCGCGAGCAGCAGGGTCACATCGTCGCGCTGGTGCACGGGCGCCAGCGCGGAGACGACGCGCCGTGCGGCCTGCTGGAGGGCGTCCCAGGGGTGCACCCTGGACACGGCATCCGCCAGCCTGCCGATGCCCTCGTCGATCGACTCGGCCGGATTCTCCACCAGGCCGTCGGTGTAGAGGGCGAGCAGGGAACCCGGGGGTGCGCCGAACGTGTGCACGCCGAACGGCTCCCGCAGCGCGAACTCGGCGCCCAGGCCGGGATGAGGGCGAACCGCGAGCGGGTCCGCGTGCCCGTCCGGGGACACCAGGACCGGAGGGAGGTGGCCGGCGCTGGACAGCGCCACATGGTGGCTGACCGGGTCGTAGAGGGCGATGCAGCAGGTCGACCCGAGGGCGCTGTAGCCGGCGGCCAGCCCGGACTCCGCGTCGTCCAGCAGCGTCACGGTCTCGTCCAGGTGCTCCAGCACCTCGTCGGGTGCCAGCCCCGCGGACAGCAGCGCGCGGGCCTCCATGCTCAGCTGGCCCATGGTTGCCGCGGCTCCCAGGCCGTGCCCGACGACGTCACCGACCACCAGCGCGGTACGGCCGTCCGGCAGCGGAAAGCTGTTCACCCAGTCGCCGCCGACGCCCGCGCTGTCGGGCGTGGCGGGCTGGTAGACGCTGGCGATCTCGATGGTGTCGCCGCCGGTCCGGGGCAGCAGGCGGCGCTGCAACGCCAGTACCTGCGTGTGCTCGCGCTGGTGCTGACGTGCCAGGTCGACGTGATGGGCGGTCCTGGCCACCAGTTCCTGCAGGTCGACCAGCTCGCTGTCGCGGAAGGGACAGTCCGCCCGCCGCCAGACCTCCGCCAGGCCCAGCACGACAGGCGGCGGGCCGTCCAGGACCAGGGGTATGCACGCCACACCCGCCGACCGGTCACCGGGCACCAGAGCATGCATCACTCGCGGACTGCCGAGTACCCGCTCGACCGCCTCCCGGTCGGGTATGACGATGGCCTGCGGGGCATCGTCCCGCCGTATCGCCTGCGCCAGCAGGCGACTCGCGTCGCTGGGAAGATCGTCGCCCGGAGTCACGTAGCCCTCGGGCCACGCGCGGTCCGGCACCAGGGCCGCCCGCCGCAGCCGGATGCGCCCCTGCCCCTGCCCGGTGACTCCCTCGCCCGTCCACACGGCGAAGTCGAGGTCGACGGCGGCCACATCTCCCCACGCCAGCAGGGACTGCGCCAGCGACTGCGCGGTCTCGCCGATGTCCAGCGAGGTGCCGATCGCGGTCTCGGCAGCGTACAGGTGCAGCCTCGTGGCCATGGCGATCACGGAGACGGTCAAGCCCTCCTGAGGCACCGCGGCGGGCAGGATGCTGAGCGAGACCACGAGTTCCGACCCGTCGCCGCGTCGCAAGCGCTGGATCCGGGCGACGTGCGCCTCACCGGTCTCCAGGACCTGCCGCAACCGCCGTGTGACCGTCGGTACGTCCCCGGGGGGCAGGAGATCGACGAAGGGACTCCCGGCCTCGGCGTCCAGACCCACGAATACGGGGGCGGCCAGATTGCAGCGGGTGATTCTCAGATCCCTGTCCAGGTTGATCACGCCGAGAATCTGATCCTGACCGCCGGCTGCAGGGTTGTCGGGTACGGGTTGGCGGGTGGGGCGGTCGCCCTGCTCGTCGGCAGGACCGGCGGCCGCCGCCGCTCCTCCGCGCGGGATGTAACGCCCCAGGGCGCTGCTGACCAGGTCGAACGGCGAAGAGGACGAGGGGGAGGGAGTGGAGTCCATGCGGCTCTCTCAGCAATCCCCGGCGCAACGCCGAGGCCGTATTCGGACCCGTGCGACGGGGCCCCGAGACCCTGACCGCACACCTCATTGAATAACACCGGGGGTCGCTTCGCCCACACCAGCCGATCGCTCGGTGAACACGGACAGTGAGGGAATGCCGCGGCCGGTGGCCGAGTGTGACACGTCCGAAGACGCTTGGCCTAGACCAGAGTTGGCATGTACGCTCTCAACATTTCGCACTGCGGCACACCACAGCACGGCTCCCCACGGTCGCGCCCGAGGAAGGTCCCCGCATGATGCCCTCCCGCACCCAAGCTCCCTTGCATTGCGTCCTCTTGAGACTGCTCGCCCTGTTCGCGGTACTCCTCGGCGTCCAGGCCGCACCTGCGTACAGCGCCCACGCCGCCACGCCCTTCAAGGTGATCGCCTTCTACGACGGCACCTACGACGCGGCGCACATCAGCTTCGACCACGAGGCCAACGCGTGGTTCCCGCAAGCCGGCGCGCAGAACGGGTTCACCTACACCGCGACAACCGACTGGAGCCAGCTGAACACCGCGAACCTGGCCAACTACCAGGTCGTCATGTTCCTCGACGACTACCCGCACACCGCCGCACAGCAGTCCGCCTTCCAGACGTACATCACCAACGGCGGCGGCTTCATCGGCTTCCACGTCTCGGCGTACAACGACGACACGAGTGACTGGCCCTGGTACCACAACACGTTCCTCGGCACCGGGACGTTCCGGAGCAACTCCTGGGGGCCGACCTCCGAGACGCTCCGGATCGAGGATGCCGGCCACTCGGCCACCGCAGGTCTGCCCGCCACGATCGCGTCTTCGGTCAGCGAGTGGTACAGCTGGCAGAACGACCTGCGGCAGAACCCGGACATCGACATCCTGGCCTCGCTGGACCCGTCCACCTTTCCGGTCGGCACCGACCCCAACCAGACGTGGTACAGCGGCTATTACCCGATCGTGTGGTCCAACCGCCACTACCGGATGGTCTACAACAACTTCGGCCACAACGCGATGGACTACTCGACCAACACCACGCTGTCCTCGACGTTCGCGAGCGCCCAGCAGAACCAGCTGCTCCTGCAGGAGATCAAGTGGGCGGCCGGGCAGACCGGCCCGGTCACACCGCCCACCGGCGCCACCGGTCCCATCCACGGATACGGCGGCAAGTGCGTCGACGTCGCGGGCGCGAACACCGCCAACGGCACGGCCGTCCAGCTCTACGACTGCAACGGCACCGCCGCGCAGAACTGGACCGTGGGCAGCGCCGGCACGCTCACCGCACTCGGCAAGTGCATGGACGTGACCTCGGCCGGCACCGCCGACGGCACCAAGGTGCGGCTGTACGACTGCAACGGCACCGGTTCACAGCTCTGGCAACCCGGAGCGGGCGGCTCCCTGGTCAATCCGCAGTCGGGCAAGTGCCTGGATGCGACCGGGCCCAGTTCGGCCAACGGCACCCGGCTGCAGATCTGGTCGTGCACCGGAGCGGCCAACCAGAGCTGGACCCTGCCCTCCTGAACACAGCGGGCCCGGCCAGAAAACGAGCTTGCCGGGCCCCGAGGCAACGGCCGTCAGCTGTGCGGAGGTGGGACAGTCGTGGCCGCCTTCGCCCTGGCCACCCTCGTCGGCCAGGCGGTCCAGGCCACAGCGTTCGGTCGCGATGAACAGACCGCGGCCAAGCGGCCGCTTCTCACGGTGGCCGCGACCCGCACCGCGTCGTGCATGCGTACCGGACCTGTTGTCGGTGACAACCTGTCACCGATCCGGCGCTACCCGGCCGGGGAACCCCCGGGGACTCGATGACGAGGGCCCCGCTTGATCCATCGAGCACAAAATAGGCTCAGAAGACTCGGTCGACTCAATCATGCTCCACAGCCGCGGCTCCGACGACGACGCGCTGACACCCGTCTTCCGTCTGGCCGAGTCTCTGCAGTGCAAGGTACTCGACTGCGCCGAAGGGGACCTGATCACTCCGGGGCAATCGTCGGGCTGGAACTCTTTCCAGCAGTTCCGCGATCGAGTGGTCGGACCCTCTTGAAGCCTGTTTGAGCCTTGAGGGCCTCCTCCCGCCCGGTCGGATGGTCACATCCGACGAAGGCGACGGAGACGCACAGCCCCTGTGGCTCAGTGACAGGCCGGCCACAGCCGAGCCCTGGACGCGGCTGCACGCCGAACACACACGTTCCGGCCTGTGGCCGCTGCTGCTCGATTCGCTGGATCCGAACGACGGCGAATTCCGCCCATAGGGATCCGGGGAAGTCTTCCCCGAGCAGATGTCCTCCCCGGCAAACCACGACCCTGCCGTCCTCCTCGCGCAGTGGTGGGCGACCTATACAGCCGTCGACGAAGACGACATGGCCGACAGCGTCCCGCACGCCGGACACGCGGCCCGTTCCACGGCGATCCGGGCCCGCACGACCACCAACCGCCTTCGGACACGACGTCTTTCGAACACGACACCCTCGACCGGGTGGAACCACAGGTCCTGGAGGAGCACAATTGGCGCTCACGGGCGGAGCACGCACGAGCCAAAGGATTCTCGGTGCGGCCGGAATCCGCCGCTACACTCCCCTCACGTGCATCAGCCCAGGAAGCTCAGCCGCACCTGACGGTTGGGATTGTCTCTGTTTGTGTCCACGAGGCACACCGACTGCCATGTCCCCAGCTCCAGGCGGCCCGCGATGACCGGCAGTGTCGCGTGGGGCGGAACGAGGGCCGGGAGGACGTGGTCGCGGCCGTGGCCGGGGCTGCCGTGGCGGTGCTGCCAGCGGTCGTCCGCCGGGAGCAGTGTGTGGAGCACGGCGAGGAGGTCGTCGTCGCTGCCGGAGCCCGTCTCGATGATCGCCACACCGGCCGTGGCGTGCGGCACGAAGACGTTCAGGAGGCCGTCCCGGCCGCCCGCCATCTCCCGGAGGAAGGCCTCGCAGTCTCGGGTGAGGTCGACGAGCGCCTCCGACGAGCCGGAGGCGACATTCAGGACGCGGGTACTGAAGGCATCGGACATGTCTCCATCCTCGCCCATGCGACCGGCTCCACGCCGGAACGATGGTCCGTCCGGTGGCACCGAAGGTTCATCCCGCGAGGGGCCATTGACCGCACGCGGGCATCTGGCTACAACGGGCGTCCCCGGCCCGGGCCCTGGTGCGACAAGCCCGATCTGCTGCTGCTGCTCGACAAGCCGTTCGGCGCACTGCGCGCGCTCACTCGCGTCAAGGCCCAGCGGCTCGTCGGCGAAGTGTGGCGGCGCCCCGGCCGTGCCGCGTTCCTGGTCACGCACGACGTCGAGGAAGCGGTGCTGCTCGCCGACCGCGTCCTGGTGATGGACGGCAGGGCCATCGTCCACGAGACGACGGGCGGCCGGATCCCCGCGCGACATCACCGACCCACGGTTGGCCGAGCTGCGCTCTGCGTCCCCCCGAGTCGTCACAGGACCGGTCCTCGTCGCGAACAGACGCTGAGCGCTCGGGAAGATCCTCACACCCGGCGTGGTTGGTGGAAACGTGAACAACACCGGGGTACATGGAGTCGAGGTAGTCGTCATAGGCGCTGGTCAGGCCGGTCTGTCCAGCGCCTATCACCTGCGGCGCACCGGTTTCGAGCCGGACCGCGACTTCGTGGTGCTCGACCGCTCCCCCGCTCCGGGTGGCGCCTGGCAGTTCCGCTGGCCCTCCCTGACGTACGGCAAGGTGCACGGAATGCACGCGCTTCCGGGCATGGAGCTGACGGACGCGGATCCCACACGTCCCTCGTCCGAGGTCATCGCCGAGTACTTCGGCACCTACGAGCGGACCTTCGACCTGCGCGTACGGCGGCCGGTCGGCGTACGGGCCGTGCGTGAGGGAACGGACGGGCGGCTGCTTGTCGAGACGTCGGCCGGGACGTGGTCGACGCGGGCGCTGATCAACGCCACGGGCACATGGGACCGGCCGTTCTGGCCGCGCTATCCCGGTCAGGAGACCTTCCGGGGCCGGCAACTGCACACGGCCCAGTACTCGGGGCCCGAGGAGTTCGCCGGACAGCGGGTGGTCGTCGTCGGCGGCGGCGCCTCCGGCACCCAGCATCTGATGGAGATCGCTCCGTACGCCACCGCGACCACATGGGTGACCCGGCGTCCGCCGGTCTTCCGCGAGGGTCCGTTCTCCGAGGAGGTGGGGCGGGCCGCCGTGGCGCTCGTGGAGGAGCGGGTGCGGCAGGGGCTGCCGCCGAGGAGCGTGGTGTCCGTGACCGGGCTGCCGCTCAACGACGCGATCCGGCAGGCAGTCGCGGACGGTGTCCTGGACCGGCAGCCGATGTTCGACCGGATCGTGCCGGACGGCGTGGAGTGGGACGACGGGCGGCACGTGGACGCCGACGTGATCCTCTGGGCGACGGGCTTCCGGGCCGCGATCGACCATCTCGCCCCGCTGCGGCTGCGCGGGCCGGGCGGAGGCATCCGGGTCGAGGGCACTCGCGTGGTCTCCGACCCGCGCATCCACCTGGTCGGCTACGGCCCATCGGCCAGCACGGTCGGCGCCAACCGTGCGGGACGTGCGGCGGTGCGGGACATCAGGCGGCTGCTGGCGGGGGAAACGCTCGCGATCGCGTGAGGCCCGGTGGCACCGCCGTCACCACGGGGCACCCCGGGGCCGTACGTCGTCCTCGTGCGCACGGCACGATGGCGACGACGCCACCTAGGGCGAACTGTTGCCGCGCAGCCGATTGAACTCGGCCACATTGCGCTGCTGCTCCTCGTAACTCGCCGTGAACCGGGTGTCCCCCGGCTTGACCGTGACGAAGTACAGCCAGTCACCCGGCGTCGGGGTGAGCACGGCGTGCATCGCGTCCTCGCCCGGGTTGGCGATCGGTGTCGGAGGCAGCCCGCTGCGCCGGTACGAGTTGTAGGGGCTGTCGATCTCCGTGTCGGCCACGGTGGTGTTCAGCGTGGAACGGTTCATCGCGTAGTTGAGGGTCGAATCCATCTGCAGAGGCATGCCCCGCTCCAGACGGTTGAAGATGACCCGGGCCACCTTGCCCATATCGACCCTGGTGGCCGCCTCGGCCTGCACGATGCTCGCCATGGTGACGGCCTGATAGACGCTCATCGCGTTGCGCTGGGCGCCTGCGGCGATCGTACGGCGGCTGAACCTCTCGTTCGCGGTGTCGACCATGTACCGCAGCAGGGACTCCGGGGTCGCCTCCTTGTCGACCGGATACGTGGCCGGGAAGAGGTAGCCCTCGGGGTTGCCCCGGGCCTCGCTCGGCAGCCTGAGGTGGGCCTTGGCCAACGACTTCTGCGTCGACCCCGGCGGCAGTCGGAGGGCCTTGTCGACGGCCTCGTAGACCTGGCCGGCGCGTCGGCCCTCCGGGATGACGAGCGAGGCGCGCCGGGTTCCCTCGCCGCTCATAAGGATCAGCAGCGGCACCGCCACGGCGGTGGCCGCCACGACGGCTCCGCCCATGACGAGGGCGACCCGGCCCCGGCGCGTCAGTCGAATCGGCTTCCGTGGCGGAGTGTTCGTCTGCATGGGGGCACCGTAGCCCGCAGATCACAACAAACCCGGCATATCGTCAGCTTGTCGGCTCCAGACGGGCGTCCCGCCGGACCAGGGCCGCATACCGGCCGCCCAGTTCCAACAGCTCCTCGTGCGTGCCCCGTTCTACGGCTCGCCCGGAGTCGAGGACGACGATCTGGTCGGCACCACGGATGGTGGACAGCCGGTGGGCGATGGTGAGTGTCGTGCGGTTGGCCGAGAGGGCATCGATGGCCTCCTGGACCGCGTGCTCGGTCCGCGTGTCGAGCGCACTGGTCGCCTCGTCGAGGATGAGGACCGGAGGGTCGCGCAGGATGGTGCGCGCGATGGCGAGCCGCTGCTTCTCACCGCCCGAGAAGCGGTGGCCGCGCTCACCGACGATCGTGTCGTACCCGTCGGGCAGCGACGCGATGTGGTCGTGGATCTGGGCCGCCTTCGCCGCCGCGTACAGTTCCTCGTCGGTGGCGTCCGGCTTGGCGAACCGCAGGTTGTCGGCGACCGAGGCGTGGAAGAGGTATGTCTCCTGGGAGACGACGCCGACCGCGCGGGCGAGCGTGTCGAAGTCGAGGTCGCGTACGTCGACGCCGTCGAGCGTGACCCGTCCGCCCGTCACGTCGTACAGCCGTGGCACCAGATAGCTGAGCGTGGACTTGCCGGAGCCGGTGGGACCGACCACCGCGAGGCTGCCACCCGGTGGGACGGTGATGTCGATGTCCCTGAGGATCGGACCGCTCTTGCCGTCGTAGTGGAACTCCACACCCTCGAACCGGATCTCGCCCTTGACCCCGTCGAGATGGACCGGCTCGTCGGGCTCGGTGATGTCGATGGGCAGGTCGAGGTACTCGAAGATGCGCTGGAACAGCGCGAGCGAGGTCTGGATCTGGACGCCGGTGGACAGCAGGCTGACCGTCGGCCGGAACAAGCCCTGCTGGAGCGAGACGAACGCGACGAGCGTGCCGATGGAGATGGACGGGCCGCCGAGTTGGAGGGCCATTCCCGCACTCCAGTAGATGACGGCCGGCATGGCGGCCATGACGATGGTGATGACGGCCATGCGCCAGCGGCCGGCCATGTTCGACTTCACCTCGAGGTCCACGAGACTCTCGGACTCGCTCTCGAAGGACTTGGTGAGCGAGTCGGCCCGGCCCATCGTGCGGCCGAGCAGGATGCCGCTGACGGAGAGCGACTCGGTGACCGTGGCAGCCATCGCGGCCATCTGCTTCTGGCGCTGGGTCGCAATCTTCTTGCGTTCGTTGCCGACACGCCGGCTGATCCATACGAACAGCGGCAGCAGGAGCAGCGAGACGACGGTGAGCCGCCAGTCGAGGGCGACCATCGCGACGATCGTGGCGACCACGCTGGTGAGGTTGGAGACCAGGGAGGTGGCGGTGGAGGTGACCGTCGCCTGCATGCCGCCGATGTCGTTGGCGATGCGGGACTGGACCTCGCCCGTGCGGGTCCGGGTGAAGAAGGCGAGCGACATGCGCTGCAGCCGGCCGTAGACGGCGGTGCGCAGGTCGTGCATGACCCGCTGGCCGACCGTCGTGGAGATCAGGGTCTGCAGCACACCGAAGACGCTGGTGACGACGGCGCTCAGGATCATGCCGAGCGCGAGCAGACTCAGCAGGCCGGTGCGGCCCTGCGGGATGGCGACGTCCAGGGTCTCCTTTAGCAGGAACGGCGTGGCGACGGAGACCAGCGACGCGGCGCCGACCAGCAGGCCGACGATGGCCAGCCGGCCGCGGTACGGCCTGAAGAGCGTCAGGATGCGGCGCACCTGGCGCGGCTGCTCCTGCGAGCCGCCAGGTGACGGGGTCCACGTGGATCGATCGGGATGCATGGGCTCCTACGGAGGTGAGTGTGCGGCGATTGACGGATGCTAGCTCATTGTTACCTATACTCACAATGAACGAGATCCTGATATTGTTCCCGCATGACCACCCCCGATCCCGACGGCCTGCTCGCCGAGCAGCTGCTGAGGCTCACCCGCCGAGTGCACCGCATCCAGAAGCGCCACCTTGAGCAGCGCGCCCTGGGCATCACGCCGGCCCAGTCCCGGCTGCTGCGCACCCTCGCGCATTTCGGCTCGCCGCCCCGCATGGCGGATCTCGCCGAGCGTCTGGAGGTGGTGCCGCGGGCGGTGACGACTCTGGTCGACGGGCTGGAGACGAGCGGCAAGGTCCGCCGGGTCCCCGACCCGACCAACCGGCGGGTGATCCGGATCGAGGTCACGGACGAGGGCCGCAAGGCGCTGCGCGAACTGCGCGACGCACGCAGATCCGCGGCGGAGGAGATCCTGGCCCCCTTGGCGGACGAACAGCGCGCGGTGCTCGGCGGTCTGCTCAACACGCTGATCGACGGTGGTGACATCCCCGCCGTCCCTGACGGTGAGCGCCGCTGCTGATCTTCGATGCGCGGGACGTCGCACAACCGCGTCGCCGTCGCGGGCGACGGGCCGCGGCCACCGCTCCGTACCACTGGAGCGGGAGCACGCGGCCCGCCCGGGGCATCCCGCCGACCGGCCTCGGGCGCCGGCTCCTTGGCCGACCGGGCGGGCACCTCGGGCGCGGTGGCCCGCTCCTCGGCCTCCGGCACGAACGCGGTCTCGCCGTCCGGCAATGTGCTCGAACCGGTTCAGCAGTCGGCGCGATCCTCGGTGAGCACTCCTTGAACGGTCGTCAACCGCCGGTCGTAGCAGCCGTCCGAGCCGTACATCCGATAACGCTCGCTCGTGGTGCCGACCGCGTGCCGCTGGTCGCGTGGCACGTTGGCCGAGTAGGTGGCGTCGCCAGTGTAGGCGTCGTCGCGGCGTGACCAGGCGGCGCGACGGCCGTCGTGAATCTCGACGACCGCGGCCCGGTCGCCGAGGGTCAGGACGGTACGCAGCCGGTCGTCCGTGCCGAGCGTCGTCGTGCCGTCCATCGTGTACGTACGCTGCGTGCGCGTCGTGCGGGCAGCGCCGCGCCCCTCGACGGTGACCGACTCGTCGTCCGTCCAGGTGGCGTCGAGCCCGTCCATGTTCTCGCCGTCGGTCCAGCGGTGCACGGAAGTGTTCGCCAACGTCCGGACGACGGTGGTCCTCACCCGGCCGTGCGAGGTGTCGACGTATCCGGCGACGGTCAGCCGGTGACCGCCCCGGGTGTCCAGGCGGTTCTCGGAACCGGGCGTGAACACCGTGGAGTTGGCGAGCTCGCCCACCTGGGGGGCCGTGAGCTTCCCGGTGACTCGGGCACTCTTCGTGTCCTGCCGGACGAGCACGTTCACGGGGGTGCTCCAGCCGGTCTGCCCCGCGGGGACACCGACGACGGAGACCTCGACGCGGTGCGGGCGGCCGTCGTCGAGGATCCCGGCAAAGGGGGTCAGGTCGTATTCGATCGGCTTGATGTCGAAGGCGCGCGGCCCTGGAATCACGTACCAGAGGAAGGGATTGGACCAGCCTCCGGTCCATACGGTCGGGAAGGGCGCGGCGATTCCGGCGAGTTGACCGTCGACCGTGATCTGCACCTCGCGGTAGGGGCCATCCGCCGCCTTGCAGGAGTACGGGGCGGAATCGGGCACGGTCAGATACCAGTACTCCTCGCAGCCGCCGCCCGAGCCGGTGGCGTACACCTCGGCGACGATGCGTTCGCTGTTGCGGGGCACCGTCAGCGTCCCGTCCCGCAGGGTGAGGACGCGGTCGGGGGTACGCGCGGGCGTGCCCGTGTAGAACGTCAGCGTGACCTTGACGTCGATGACCCCGGTGTACGTGTCGTCGACGACATTGCCGATGAGCATCTCGACGTCACGGCTCTGCCGGAACGTGTCGCTGTAACGGGTGACGTCCTTCTCGACGGACCACTCGATGCCGTCCGGCGAGGGTTCCGGCGTGGACGTACGGAAGATCTCGACCCCGCCGACGTGCAGATACCCGAGGCGGTCGAACTGCCGCCCCTTGACCTTGCCGTCGAGGCGCAGCACGACCTTGCTCCAGTGGTCGCCGCAGCCTCTCGGAGGCGTGTACATGCCTCGGTAGGGCGTGAAGTCGCGGAACTGCGCCTCGGCGAGCGTGACCTGACAGGACCTGGTGTCCGGCCGGGTGACGGGCGGGGCGGCGGTCAGCGGATCGTGCCAGTCGGTGCCGAACACGGCGGGCGGAGTGTCGGCGGCGGCGGCCGAACGCGCGGGGAACGAGGCCGCGGGCGAGGCCGCCCCGGCGGAGGACGTCGCGAACGAGGCGGTGACGGCCGACGAGGCTGCCGCCGGTGCGGGGCCCGCCCCGAGGAGGACGCTCACCGCGAGGGTCGCCCCGGTGAGCATGGACATGATGATCCGACTTCTCATGTCCCGTGTTTCTACGGGGAGTCGGGCCGCGCCGCAATGAGCCCTCGTCCGGACCCGAAGGGTGCCGCAGCACTCGGACCGTCCCCTCGCACCACCTGTCGTCGCGCCGTCTTCCCGGCGACCAAGCGCACACCACCATTCTTCGGTCACGCGTCGAGGCAGGCCGGATGTCGCCGTCCGGGGCGGAAAACCGTTTGCGTCCGGCCACATCCCGACGCGAACCTTTCACGGTTTGTTGTGTGCCTTCCCGGGCGCCGGAGACGTTGCCTCGGCTCGCCTCCCCGCCCCGGCCCCGAGTCCATCCCCGAGTCCCTGAAACGAGCCACTGGATCGTCATGCAGATTCAAGACCTTCCGTATCCCGACCCGGGCGTGCCGGACGCTCGCTCGGGTCCCCGATTCCTGTGGTGGCTCGGCCGCGGTCAGCTGGGCGGACAGCTCAGGTCCCTCGCCTGGGGGCTGCTGCACTTCCTGTCCGTCTGCGGGCTGCCGTTCTGCGTCGGCCTCGCCGTCCAGGCCGTCGTCGACCGCTCGGGCGCGCGGCTCGTCCAGACGGGCGGACTGCTTCTGCTGTGCGGGGCGGGCATCGCACTGGGCGACACCATGCTGCACCGCGCCGCGGTCACCAACTGGATCACCGCGGCCGCACGGGTCCAACAGCTCCTCGCCCGCAGGACGGCCCTGCTCGGCTCCGCCCTGACCCGGCGGGTCGCCGCCGGTGAGGTCGTCGCGGTCTCCACCGGCGACGTCGAGAAGATCGGCTGGTTCGTGGAGGCCGTCTCGCGCTTCACCGCGGCCGCGCTCACCATCGTGGCGGTCTGCGTCGGGCTCGTCGTGTACCAGCCCGCCCTCGGCATCATCGTGGCCGTCGGCGTGCCGGTACTGGCGCTCGCCGTGCTGCCGCTGCTGCCCCGGGCGACCCGACGCGCGGACACCCAGCGCGAGAAGGCGGGCCGAGCCACCGAGCTGGCCTCCGACACCGTCGCGGGCCTGCGGGTGCTGCGCGGCATCGGCGGCGAGGAGCTGTTCCTGGACCGCTACCGCAGGGCCTCGCAGGAGGTCCGCACAGCCGCCGTGCGCAGCGCCCGGATGTGGTCGATCATCTCGGCGATCCAGGTGCTGCTGCCGGGGCTGCTGATGATCGCGGTCGTCTGGCGTGGAGTGCAGCTGGCCCACGAGGGCCGGATCGCCGTCGGCGAACTGGTCACCGTGTACAGCGCGGTCATGCTGCTCACCTATCCGCTGCGGCACTTCGAGGAGATCGCCATGGCGTACTCCTTCTCGCGGCCGTCCGCACGGCGCGCGGCCCGGGTGCTCTCGCTGGACCGGGCCACGGACTCCGAGGGCTCCCGCGAGGCGTGCGCACCGGCCGGGGATCTGTACGACCCCCGGACCGGACTGCTCGTTCCCGCCGGGCAGCTCACCGCCGTGGTCTGCGGCGACCCGGATGCGGCAGGCGTGCTGGCCGAACGGCTGGGCGGGCACCCCGCCGAGAAGAGCACCTCGGTGCTCCTGGGCGGCGTCCCGCTGGACGAACTGCCGCTGGACTCCGCCCGTACCGCCGTCCTCGTCCAGGACAAGGACCCCGTACTGCTGTCCGGCTCGCTGCGCGAGTTGCTCGACGTGCCCGCCTCCGGTGCGGTCAGCGTGGAGGAGGCGTTGACCGCGGCGCAGTGCGGCGACGTTCTGGACGCGCTGGCGCAGGCGTCCTTGGATGCCCAGGACCCGATGGACGCCCGGATCACCGAGCGCGGCCGGTCCCTGTCCGGCGGCCAGCGCCAGCGGCTCGCCCTGGCCCGGTCGCTGATCACGGATCCGGAGGTGCTGGTCCTGGACGAGCCGACGTCCGCTGTCGACTCGCACACGGAGGCACGGATCGCCGAGGGGGTCCGGCATCTGCGGGCGGGCCGTACGACCGTCGTGTTCACATCGTCACCCCTGCTCCTGGACCTCGCCGACCGGGTCGTGCTGCTGCACGAGGGCGAGGTCGCGGCGGTGGGCCTGCATCGCGAACTGGTGCACAGCGAGCCCCGGTACCGCGCGGTCGTGACCCGCGAGACCGACGAAGAGGCCACCGCACGCAGCGACACACCGGTCGAAGAGGCACCAACCGAAACCGTACTGGCCGAGGACGTGCTGGCCGAGGACGTGCTGGCCGAGCTGGAAGAGATCGAGGAGAGCGCATGATCGGCGTGGTGCCACCGGCGTACGACCCGGCGGCCCCGACGGCGGCGAACACGCTGCCCATCGGCGCCCCCGCGACCGTACGCGCCTACGTGACCGAACTGTTCCGCCGGCACCGCCGGGCGTTCCTGCTGCTCATCGCCGTGAACACGGTCTCCGTCGTCGCCTCGATGGCGGGCCCGTACCTGCTGGGCGGCCTCGTGGAACGCGTATCGGACGGCGCACGGGAACTCCATCTGGAACGCACCGCCGCACTCTTCGTCCTCGCGCTCGTCGTGCAGGCCGTGTTCGTACGGCTGGTGCGGCTGCACGGCGCCGTGCTCGGCGAGCGCATGCTGGCCGACCTGCGCGAGGACTTCCTCGTGCGCTCCGTGGGCCTGCCGCCGGGCGTCCTGGAGCGGGCCGGGACCGGTGACCTGCTGTCCCGGATCACCACCGACATCGACCGGCTCGCCAACGCGATGCGGGAGGCCGTGCCCCAGCTCGCCATCGGTGTGGTGTGGGCGCTGCTGCTGCTCGGCGGTCTGACCGTGACGGCCCCGCCACTCGCACCGGCCGTGCTCGTGGCGGTGCCGCTGCTGGTGATCGGCTGCCGGTGGTACTTCAAGCGCGCCCCGTCCGCCTACCGCTCCGAGGCCGCCGGGTACGCCGCGGTGGCCGCCGTCCTCGCCGAGACAGTGGACGCGGGGCGGACCATCGAGTCCCACCGCCTCGGCGACCGGCGCATCGAGCTGTCCGACCGGAGGGTCAGGGAGTGGACCGCATGGGAGCGGTACACGCTGTGGCTGCGGTCGGTGCTCTTCCCGGTCATCAACATCACGCATGTCACGGTCCTGTCCTCGGTCCTGATGATCGGCGGCGCGTTCGTCCTTCAGGGCTGGATCGGCATCGGCCAGCTGACGACGGGCGCGCTCATCGCGCAGATGCTCGTCGACCCGGTGGGCCTGATCCTGCGCTGGTACGACGAGCTGCAGGTCGCCCAGGTGTCGCTGGCCCGGCTGGTCGGCGTCCGCGACATCGAGCCGGAGGCGGGCGACGCATCGGTGACGCCCGACGGGCGCGACGTCCACGCCGACAAGGTGCACTTCGGCTACCGCGCGGGCGTCGACGTGCTGCGCAAGGTGTCCCTGGAGGTGGCGCCCGGCACCCGGCTCGCCCTGGTCGGGCCGTCCGGCGCCGGCAAGTCCACGCTGGGCCGGCTCCTCGCCGGGATCTACGCGCCCCGGGACGGCCGGATCACCCTCGGCGGCGCGGAACTGTCCCGGATGCCCGCCGAGCGGGTCCGCGCGCACGTGGCCCTGGTCAACCAGGAGCACCACGTCTTCGTCGGCTCGCTGCGCGACAACCTGCTGCTGGCCGTCCCCCACTCTCGGCTTCGCCCGAGCGGGGGGACCCCCACGAGCGCCGTCGACGCCGAGCTGTGGGCGGCGCTCGGCGCGGTCGACGCGGACGGCTGGGCGCGCGCCCTGGACGACGGGCTGGACACCGAGGTGGGCTCCGGCGGTCTGGCGCTCACCCCGGCTCAGGCGCAGCAGATCGCGCTGGCCCGGCTGGTGCTCGCCGACCCGCACACGCTGGTCCTGGACGAGGCGACCTCGCTCCTCGACCCGCGCGCGGCCCGCCATCTGGAGCGCTCGCTGGCCCGTGTCCTGGACGGCCGCACGGTCGTCGCCATCGCCCACCGACTGCACACCGCCCACGACGCCGACGTCATCGCCGTCGTCGAGAACGGGCGGATCAGCGAGCTGGGCAGCCACGACGAGCTGGTCGCCGCGGACGGGGCGTACGCGGCGCTGTGGCGGTCCTGGCACGGGTGATGCCGGCCGGCACCCTGGGCAGTGGTCCGAGAGCGCACAGTTGATTGCCTCTCCCGGACCGCTGCCCCCGCTGCCGTTGCGCAGTGCCGAAGGGGGATGGAAGGCTGGATGTGGCACCGACGCGGGGGACGTGCCGTAACCATCCGTTTCGGGCAGGCACAGCCCGCACCGGACGGTCCCGATGTGTGCCGTCGTGCAGGCGGCACCCGGGTTCCGTCCCACCACCTGGAGGTACCCGTGGACAGCACCGAGGGATGGGGAGACGACGTCTACCAGCCCGATGGATCCGAGGTGCAGGACGACGCGGGGCTGCTCGACGCCGAGGACACCCTGCTCTCCGACGGGGTCAGTGACCCGCTCGATCGGGGCTGGTCACCACCGGAGCGCCCCTGGGCGGTGGAGCACGTGGGCGTGACGGCTGCCGAGAGGCACCGCGGCGAAACGCTGGACGAGCGCCTGGCCGAGGAACTCCCGGACGTCGGCGTCCCGGACGGCGACGGCATCGGAGACTACGCCGACGGTGATGGCGAGCCCTTGGACAACGAAGTGGGGGACGCCCGCTCCGGCCGACTCGTCGCCCCCGACGAAGGGGCGCACGAGGACGAGGAGAACGGCCTGATCGCCAGCGATGTCGGCATCGACGGCGCGGCGGCCTCGGCCGAGGAGGCGGCCGTGCACATCGTCGACGAGGACACCCTGTTCGGCTGACGCCGCCCGTCCCCGCGCCACCCAAGGAGCAGCCATGCAGCAGGACCAGCACCCCGACTATCACCCCGTCGTCTTCCGCGACCGGGCCGCCGGTTACGCCTTCCTCACACGGTCCACCGCGACCAGCGACCAGACCATCGAGTGGGACGACGGCGAGACGTACCCGGTCGTGGACGTCGAGATCTCCTCCGAGAGCCACCCCTTCTACACGGGCAAGGCACGGACGGTGGACTCCGAGGGGCGCATCGCCCAGTTCGAGCGGCGGTACGGCAGTGCGGGGCAGGAGGCCGGCGGGGGCGGGGCGGCCTGAACCGGCCGACGGGACCTAGGGCCCCGGCCGCACGGCACCTGGCGGCTGCCGCTGCCGCATCGGGGGTGCATCCGGGGCGCACAGATGAACGGCTGGAGTCCGGGCGGCCTCGTGAACCGCGGGGCCACGAGCACGCTCCGAACGGGTTCGTCCCAGGAGCACGCTTGGATGGCGCCGTCCTGAGCACGCTCCAGGAGCGTGCTCAGGTCAAGTCGCGCGCTCAGATGAAGTTGAGCGCCGCCGCGCAGCCCACCCCGCCGAGCACCATGAACACCGGCATCAGCACCTTCAGCTCGACCCAGCTCCCCGCCCGGAACCGCATCGCCTTCGGCGGGCCCAGCGGGTACCAGCGCTTGCGGCCCACGGGTATCGGCCACAGGATCGGGCAGCCCGAGACGGTCAGCGCGTCCCCGATGTCGTGCACCACGGCGCCCAGGACGATCGGGAGTCCGAGCCACAGGTACTCCTGGCCCGGCGCGGTGAACAGCCAGTCCGAGCCATTGCCCGGCTTGTCCAATATGCCGGCGAGGATCCATGCGCTCGTCGCGGCCAGCAGCCACACCAGCACGTCGCTGCTCGAACCACGCGCCGCCCGCCACAGCAGGCCCTCGATGGCCAGCACCATATGCACGAAGAGAATGGCCAGCACCGCCCAGCGGCCCCCCGTGATGGCCACCACGGACGTACCCGCACCGATCAGCACCGCCCACAGCCAGGTGTGCGTCAGCGTACGGTGACCACCCGACCGGCGCGCGTCGCCCGGCTTCCTGGTCGCCTTGTAGACGGCGTACGACAACTTGTCGACGACCTCGCACAGCCAGCGGGACAGGGGGCCGAAGGCCCGCGAGATGGTGGCCGCCTTGTGGTCCAGGTCCGGGGCCAGCGCGGCACCCGCGCAGATCAGCGCGCCGACGAGGAGGACCGGCCAGGGCATCGGGTGACCCGCGGCGGCCGCGGCCGCCCCGACCCCGAGCCAGGCAGCGGCCCCCGACAATGAGTGTGCTGGTCCCATCATGGCCGCTTCCCGCCCCATTCCTCTTGTAGTGGTGCCCGGTTGTCAAGGTGCGCCGGCACTTGGCCGGCGCCACAGCGTAGCGTTCGTGATCTTCGGACTTGCATCCGATTCCCCCATCGGGGGCGCGAACAGGCAAGATGGGGGCGTGACCCTTATCGATCAGCTCCCGCAGACCGCAGACCCCGACGCCCTCTACGAAGCCTTCGAGTCGTGGGCCGGGGAGCGCGGCCTCACCCTCTATCCGCACCAGGAGGAGGCGCTGATCGAGGTGGTCTCGGGAGCGAACGTGATCGTTTCGACCCCCACCGGCTCCGGCAAGAGCATGATCGCCGCGGGCGCGCATTTCGCGGCGCTCGCCCGGGACGAGGTCACCTTCTACACCGCGCCGATCAAGGCGCTCGTATCGGAGAAGTTCTTCGAGCTGTGCAAGCTCTTCGGCACTGAGAACGTCGGCATGCTCACCGGCGACGCCTCCGTCAATGCCGACGCCCCGGTGATCTGTTGCACGGCCGAGGTACTGGCGTCCATCGCGCTGCGCGACGGCAGGCAGGCCGACGTCGGCCAGGTCGTGATGGACGAGTTCCACTTCTACGCCGAGGGCGACCGCGGGTGGGCCTGGCAGATCCCGATCCTGGAGCTGCCGCAGGCGCAGTTCATCCTGATGTCGGCCACTCTCGGTGACGTCTCGATGTTCGAGAAGGACCTGACCCGTCGCACCGGCCGCCCGACGGCGGTGGTGCGCTCGGCGACCCGTCCGGTGCCGCTCTCCTACGAGTACCGGCTCACCCCGCTCACGGAGACCCTCACCGAACTCCTGGAGACCCGGCAGGCCCCCGTCTACATCGTCCACTTCACCCAGGCACAGGCCGTGGAGCGGGCCCAGGCGCTGATGAGCATCAACATGTGCTCGCGCGAGGAGAAGGACGAAATCGCGGAGCTGATCGGCAATTTCCGCTTCACCACCAAGTTCGGGCGCAATCTCTCGCGTTATGTGCGGCACGGCATCGGCGTCCATCACGCCGGCATGCTGCCCAAGTACCGCCGCCTGGTGGAGAAGCTGGCCCAGGCCGGTCTGCTGAAGGTCATCTGCGGCACGGACACCCTGGGCGTCGGCGTCAACGTCCCCATCCGCACCGTGCTGTTCACGGCGCTGACCAAGTACGACGGGAGCCGGGTGCGCACCCTGCGCGCCCGTGAGTTCCACCAGATCGCGGGCCGCGCCGGGCGCGCGGGCTTCGACACGGCGGGCCTTGTCGTGGCGCAGGCGCCCGAGCACGTCATCGAGAACGAGAAGGCGCTCGCCAAGGCCGGAGACGATCCGAAGAAGCGCCGCAAGGTGGTGCGCAAGAAGGCACCGGAGGGCTTCGTCGGCTGGACGGAGAACACCTTCGAGAAGCTGATCGCCTCCGAGCCGGAGCCGCTCACCTCCCGCTTCCGGGTCACCCACACGATGCTGCTGTCGGTGATCGCCCGCCCGGGCAACGCCTTCGAGGCGATGCGCCATCTGCTGGAGGACAACCACGAGCCGCGCAAGCAGCAGCTGCGGCACATCCGGCGCGCGATCGCGATCTACCGCTCTCTGCTGGACGGCGGCATCGTCGAGAAGCTCGACGAGCCTGATGCCACCGGCCGCATCGTGCGCCTGACGGTCGATCTCCAGCAGGACTTCGCGCTCAACCAGCCGCTGTCGACTTTCGCGCTCGCCGCGTTCGAACTCCTCGACCCGGAGTCCCCGTCCTACGCCCTCGACATGGTCTCCGTCGTCGAATCCACGCTGGACGATCCGCGACAGATCCTGGTCGCCCAGCAGAACAAGGCGCGCGGCGAGGCCGTGGCCGCGATGAAGGCGGACGGTGTCGAGTACGAGGAGCGCATGGAGCGCCTCCAGGACGTTACGTACCCCAAGCCGCTGGAGGAGCTCCTCTTCCAGGCGTACAACACGTACCGCAAGAGCCACCCGTGGGTCGGGGACCATCCGCTGTCGCCGAAGTCGGTCATCCGCGACATGTACGAACGGGCGCTGTCCTTCACCGAGTTCGTCTCCTTCTACGAGCTCGCCCGCACCGAGGGCATCGTGCTGCGCTACCTGGCCAGCGCCTACAAGGCCCTCGATCACACCGTCCCCGACGACCTGAAGTCGGATGACCTGGAGGACCTGATCGCCTGGCTCGGCGAGATGGTGCGCCAGGTCGACTCCAGCCTGCTGGACGAGTGGGAGCAGCTGGCCAACCCGGAGGAGATGACGGCCGAGGAGGCCCAGGAGAAGGCCGACCAGGTCAGGCCCGTCACCTCCAACGCGCGCGCCTTCCGCGTCCTGGTCCGCAACGCCATGTTCCGCCGCGTGGAGCTCGCCGCCCTCGACCAGATCGAGGAACTCGGCGAGATGGACGGCGAGGCCGGCTGGGACGCCGAGGCCTGGGGCGCTGCCATGGACAAGTACTGGGACGAGTACGACGAACTCGGCACCGGCCCTGACGCCCGCGGCCCGAAGCTCCTGATGATCGAGGAGGAGCCGGAGAACGGGCTGTGGCGCGTCCGGCAGACGTTCGCCGACCCCAACGGCGACCACGACTGGGGCATCAGCGCCGAAGTCGATCTCACGGCCTCCGACGCGGAGGGCCGCGCCATCATCCGGGTCACCGACGTCGGTCAGCTGTGAGTACAGGAGAAACCCACCGATGACGAACCCAGCCGAGAGGCTCGTCGACCTGCTCGACCTGGAGCAGATCGAGGTCAACATCTTCCGTGGCCGCAGCCCTCAGGAATCCCTGCAAAGGGTCTTCGGCGGCCAGGTGGCGGGCCAGGCACTGGTCGCCGCCGGCCGCACCACGGACGGCGAACGGCCGGTGCACTCGTTGCACGCGTACTTCCTGCGCCCGGGCATCCCGGGCGTACCCATCGTGTACCAGGTCGAACGGGTCCGTGACGGACGGTCCTTCACGACCCGCCGGGTCACCGCCGTACAGCGGGGCCGCACGATCTTCAATCTGACCGCCTCCTTCCACAAGCCTGAGGAGGGGAGCTTCGAGCACCAGTTGCCGCCGGCCCGCACGGTGCCGGACCCGGAGTCGCTGCCGACGGTGGCGCAGGAGGTCAGGGAGCATCTCGGCGCACTGCCCGAGACGCTGGAGCGAATGGCCCGGCGTCAGCCCTTCGACATCCGCTATGTGGACCGGCTGCGCTGGAGCGCCGAGGAGATCAAGGACGCCGAGCCGCGCAGCGCGGTGTGGATGCGGGCTGTGGGTCCGCTCGGGAGCGACCCGCTCGTCCACACCTGCGCGCTCACGTACGCGAGCGACATGACGCTCCTGGACGCCGTCCGCATCCCCGTCGAACCGCTGTGGGGGCCGCGCGGCTTTGACATGGCGTCCCTGGACCACGCCATGTGGTTCCACCGGCCGTTCCGCGCGGACGAGTGGTTCCTGTACGACCAGGAGTCGCCGATCGCGGTGGGGGGCCGGGGCCTTGCCCGGGGCCGCATCTACAACCTCGAAGGGCAACTGATCGTGTCCGTGGTGCAGGAGGGGCTGTTCCGCAAACTGGGCTGACCTGGGGTTTTACCGATAGCCGACCGGCCCGCGTCACGTCTTGCGACGCTCTGCGGGCCGGTCGCTACGACGTTCTTGCCGAGAACGAAGCACGGGTCGTGGCCTGAGGCGCACCCCACCGCGTCTCATCGCGTTTCGTTGCAACCCACAGCGATTGTGCCAATAGTGTGCCGGCGAAGACGCATGGTCTAGTCCACTTCGCCCGACGCCCCGCCTTCCCGATCTTCACTGAGGGCATCGATGATGCGCTGCACCATCTGCTCCCGCTGACCGTGGATGCACTTGTAGTACGTGTCCATCAGGATCGCCACGCTGTGGCCCGCCATCTCGGCCACCTCGGCGGCGGGGACACCAGAGTTCAGCCACAGGGAGACCGCGGCATGAAGCAGGTCGTACGGCCTCCTCGCAAGGAGGGAGTCCACGAGATGTGGCGGGAAGGCAATGCGCCGCGCCTTGTGCCAGACATCGAGGTATCGCGTGGAGTCCAACCGGCCTCCGCTCGGACTGCGGAAGAGCCGACCGTCCTCCGCCGTCCCGAACTCGTCGACGTACGCCCGCAGTATCTGAACCAGTTCAGGGGAAACCGGTACCAGACGTACGTCGCCGCGAGCCCGATGCTTGAGCCCTCGCCGCTCGTGCTTTCGCCCGTCATCCGTCCACGCGGAGCCGGCGCGTGTGCTGGCCTGGTGCAGCGTGAGGAGGCCCGGCCCCTTCTTCGGGAGCTGGCAATCCTGAAGTCTCAGCTCGACCGCCTCTTCCGGCCGCAGGGCCGCGAAGTACAAGGTGGCGAAGAACGGCATGAGGAGTCGCCCTCGCCCGTGCGCCCAGGTGCCGACGTAGGTGACCGCGGTCAAGAGTTCTCTGGCCTGCCGTGGACTCACCACCACGCGTGGGTCCCAGGGCGGTTTCAAAGTCTTGTGGATCAAGGATCCGTGCTGGTCACGGCATCATGACGATGGGGTCGCGGGCCGCCACGCATGCAACGAAGCTCCGGTTGATGCCGGTGACCTACCAAGTCGCCTGTATCGCCCGGAGCTTCGATGTGTCGTCAGTCTGCCACCGTGTGTCTGGTCAAGTCGCCCTCGCGTCAGCACCGCGTGATCGGCGACCTGCCGTCCCGGCTGGCGACCTTGCCCGATCCCCGTGACCGGCGCGGAAGGCGTCACCCGTTCGTGAGCGTGCTGCTGACGGCCTGCTCCGCCGTCATGTGTGGGGCCCGGTCCTTCGCGGCGATCGGGCAGTGGGCGCGAAACGCTCCGCAGGACACCCTGGCCCGGCTCGGCGCCCGGACGGTGTCCGCCTTCACCGTGTGCGTCGCGCCGAGCACGGCGACGATCCGCCGGATCATCAACCGAGTCTGCCCAGGTGGCCTCGCCGACCTGCTGGGAAGCGACCCGTCCGGCGCCGACACCCTGGCCGTGGACGGCAAAAGCGCCCGTGGCTCCCGCCACGGTGACACCCCAGCCGCGCATCTGCTCGCCGCCATGACCGGTGGCGGACTGACCGTCACGCAGTTGCGAGTCCCGGACAAGACGAATGAAATCACCTGCTTCGCCAGCCTGTTGGCCCCGTTCGACCTGACCGGGGTGACCGTGACGGCCGATGCCCTGCACGCCCAGCGCGGCCACGCCCGCTTCCTCGTCGAGGAGAAGAAGGCGCACTACGCGCTGTGCGTGAAGAAGAACCAGGCCGGTCTCTACGAGCGGCTGCACATGCTGCCCTGGAAGGAGGTGACCGCGAAGTTCTACGACCGCACCGAGGGGCACGGCCGAAAGGAGACCCGCGTGGTGCAGGTCCTGACCGTCGATGACCTCGACTTCCCGCACGCCACACAGGTCGCCCGGGTCGTACGCCACCGCACCTGCCTGAAGACCGGCAGGCGCAGCCGCGAGACGGTTTACGTCATCACCGATCTGACCAGCCGGGAAGCCTCCCCACAGCGGCTCGCGAAGATCATTCGTTCGCAGTGGGTGATCGAAAACCGGCTCCACTTCGTGAGGGACACTGCCTTCCGCGAGGACGCCTCCAAGGTGCACACCGAGCATGGCCCGGAGAACATGGCCACCTTGCGGAGCTACGCGATCAACTGCCTCCGTGCCGCCGGGCACCACAACATCGCCGCCGGACTCCGCGAGATGTCCTACGAGCCGTTCACCCGTCCCCTGGCACTCCTCGGACTCCGCTGACCAGCACAGACGCGCGAACAGTCAGACTTTGAAACCACCCTGGCGTGGGTCCACCTGGCGAGTGAGACGTGGAGCACGTCCGCCAATCCTGCTGAGAGGGTTTTCCGGTAGGTCGCCCTTTTCCACCGCGTATTCGAGCGCGTTGTGAAACACAGCCCGGATCCGTTGTGAGTGACTGGGACTCGCAGGCGTTCCGTCCAGACGGAAGCTGATGGACCGCAGGACATGACGACCGACATCAAGGTCCTTCAAATCCGCCACCGGCCGCGAGTGTTGCGCGACCCACTCCAACGCGGCTGCCACGTCGACTTCCGGTGCTTCACTCCGCGCTGTCAGCCGGAAGGCCCAGTGAGTCAGGGCCCGACGCACTACTTGCGAGTCCGGCGCCACCACACCCCTTTTAGGCTCGACAAGCAGTTCAGTTGTTATACGAGCCAGCGCGGAAGCCGTATTCTTACGCGTATTTGCCGCCGCACCCGACCATTTCATCTGTGCGTAGGCGCAAGCCAATTGATACCACGTCAGCGCCTCCGTCTCCGGCTGCATCGACACAGGGAGCCCAGTCTCGGTATCGAAGACCTCGCCACGGTTCGCAGCAGCGACAAGATTGATACGGAAGAGCTCGGCGTGGGCAGAGGAGCGGTAGGAGGCATAGAAGGCTTTTCCGTCAACAGCCCAACGAACCTGATACGGCTTCGGCCGACCCTTTCTATTTTGAGTTTTCCAAAATTGGACGTTCGCGATTCGCAACTTCCACCATCAATACAGAGGGGTTAGGTCCACAAGCATGAGACTTATGTCCACGTGGGGCGAGCGCTCAGCTTTCTAGGCTGTCAAACCAGTTCTTCAAGTCACTCCGCCGGATGCGAACTTGCCCGTTAGGAAGTCGCATCGTCTGCGGCCCACGGCCAGTTGCCCGCCAGCGGTGAAAACTCGATCGATGAATATTTCCGCCCAGGAGCGCCAGGACTTCGGTGATGGTCAACAGGTCGTCAACGGGTTCGGCCACGTGCGGCATTCCTTCCACTGATGCATGCAGCCGCGCGATAGCACGCGGCACGATCCACTGCGTCCGCGCGGCCCCACCGCCAAGCACAGCCGAGTGCGAACGACAACAATGATCTGGAGGATTCCCGGTTTCGCTAACCGGGGAACGTCGCCTATATTGCGCACCTCGACGGCGGCCAGGGTGCCAAGCGGTACCCCGGAAAAACCAATGTCCTGCCGTCGGTCACCATGACAAGGAATGCCTGATCGATGAGCCGGTCTGAGGTCACGCTTTGCAACGCGCTCAACCGGAGCAAGCTTGACGACCTGCCAGAACTCCGCACCGGGTAGGCGGCGATGTGCGTCAAAGCTGCGCCAGCGCGACGGTAGACGCGTTGCACCAGGTCTTCGGCAATGAGTCCGGTCGGGCAGCCACAGAGACACGCCGCGGTGGCCAGGACGACGTGGGCCTAGCGTTGCTGGGCGGTGCAGGCGTTGAGGACGTGAAGGGTGAACCGGATCGGGACCGTGAGATGTATAGCCGAAGCATGCCGTCGGACAGGTGGGCTCCTTGGGTCGGACCTCAGGGGAGGCAAGGCTCGGTGCGCAGGCCAGCCAGCATCAGGACACAGGCGTCGGCTGTGTTCGCCACGGCCCGAATGCCCGTGCCTCTTCGCTGACCTGGTGGTTTTTGGGGACGTTGTACGTTGACATGGTCCCAGCGGTAAGTTCCAGTCCTTTGGGCCTCTTTCTCGTCTGCTGTGGGCGAATCGGGGTGAGCGTCGACATCGGCTGCTACATCAGAGAGCGTGCAATTCTTATCGGTCTGGTCACGCAAATGCCCTGCCCAAGGGCGTAGCGCCGGAAGTCGGCGTCCCTCCGCAGGCTTCCTTCGATGCGCGGCCCGGATCGGCGTGGCATGCCTGTGCCCCACCCTTGATCGTGTGCGGACGGCCTCTGGTCAGCTAGGCAGGAAGCGTTCGGCTCCTTTGCTGTCAGCGGCATGTAATTCCCCACTTCCGACCGCTTGAGCGTCACGTAATTCCCCACCCTCGCGGTCACCATTCCCCATGGGGACGGTGGACGCGGCCAGTGCTGGTGACGGCGCCAGCCCGGTCCACCTGAGCCGCACGTCGGCGGCGCGTGCGTCTGCTGGACCAACGGCCGGATCCTGGAGGACTACCGCCTCGCTGTCCGGCCACTGCCCGAGGCGTAACCCCGCACGGCCGTCAGAGGCCAGCCTCGGTGAGGATGCGGTCCATCTGGGCCCGCGGCAGCACGGGGTTGGCCGCTGCGTCGTCGGCGACCCTGGGTTCCGGGTCCGCCAGCAGCCGCTCCAGCAGTTCCGCGGTGACGTTGGGATGCCGGGCCGCGCCCGCGCGCAGAAACCCCTCCTCGGAGTCTGCGAACCGCCGCAGCACCGACACGGGCAGCTCGGGGTCCTCCAGAGCGAGGACGCGCACCCGCGGGTCCGGCTCGTCCACGAAGCCGCGCAGTGCCTGGCGCGGGAAGTTGGGGTGGTCCACCAGCAGCGGTCGGATGTGGAAGACCTCGCCGTGGGCGCGGAGTAGCCGGACCAGGACCTGCGGCGGTGTGTCGGGGCGGCGGGCGGCGGCACGGCGGACGGACACGTCCGGGTCGTCGTCAAGGCGCTGCCAGGCCTCGTCCGGTAGGTCCCGGCCAGCTGCCAGAACTCGGCGGAACACCGCGTGCGAGCAGTCGAGGTAGGTCAACCGCTCGGCGAGCGGAGCGTCCCGGAGCCAGTTCGGCTCGTACGGGGACCAGTCGAGGGCGACACAGGCGTCGACGCTGCCGGCCGCCTTCTCGGCCTCCACCAGCGCGAGCAGCCGGTCCCGGGTCTCGGGGGTGACGTGGCGGCTGAAGGCCACCGCGATGCGCACAGACGGGTCCACCCTGTCCTGCAGCTGAACCACCATGTCGGCGGTCAGGTTCGGGTTGCCAGCCACTGCATGCAGCACGGTTTCGTCCCCGACCTCCAGCAGCCGGGCGAACTGGTCCGGCGTCAGCGGGAGACGACGCGCGACGTTGGCCTGGACGGCCGGATCGGCGAGGCAGCGCGCGTAGTACTCAGGAGGAACCCCAGGGTGCTCGGCCTTGGTGGCCGCGGCCCGCACCCCCGGGTCCGGATCGGTGAGCAACACCAGTTGCACGGCCATCGGCCGGTCCCGCCAGGCCTCCGCGACCATCGCGCGCAGCTTGGGATCCGAGGCGGCAGCAAGTTCCGCCGGTGGCCGGCCGTAGGCCTCGACCAGATTTTCGATACCAATCGGCACCCCGCGCTCCACCATGGTCCGGATGAAGTCCGCATGGGCGTCGCGGATCGCCGGGTCGGGATGCTCGGCGATCCGGTGGCGCATCGCCGGGGAGATTCGGCCTCCGTGTAGGAGCACCGCCGAATCCCTGCCGCCGTGCGTCAGCAGGGCCTCGACCACCGCGTCCGGCAGCTGCCCCTTGCGCGTCACCAGCCCGTGGCGGCCAGCCCTGTGCGTGGCCAGGCGCACCAGGACGTCCGCCGGAGCGGCCGGGTTCCGCCCCAGCCCGGACAGCCGCGGCTGCTTGAGATTGACCATGCGTCCACGCTAGCCGAGCCGCGGCAACGGCCCTCGCCATGCCTACGCTGACGTCACGTCAATCGCTCCAGCAGCGAACGGCACGGGCGCCGCTGCTCATTGCAGGATGCTCTCGTGTGCCGAGGCTCAGTATTTGTCACCGACGTAGCCGGATGACGTGGTGAGTGGGATCGGTCGGAGCTGTCTGGTTGGCACAAGCGAGGCAAGCAGCTTGTCACACACCCTCACGCGGCAGCATTTATTTCACCGGCTACGGGACGGTGTGTGACAGGCCCGACAGCTCATTGGATCAGGTCGGTGTGCGGATGCTCGGGGGAGGTCGGGCAGACGTAGAGCTGCATGTTGTCGGTGCTGCCGACTTCCACGTTGGTCGGCTGCGCAGGGTCCTGGCCGGCGCGATGACCGGCGGCATAGGCGGCAGCTTCGTCCTCGTATGGCGCCCAGCCGCGCTTGCCGTAGTCCCATTCGAAGGAGGCAATGGTCAGCAGCGGGACCATCTGCACCTCGCAGACACTGCAGAATCGAGGGTTGGGGTCAGTGCGGCCCCACGGGGGCCAGCCGCCGACCTTCCAGCCGGGAGCGTTTGCCAGATTGCAGTCATAGAACTCCGCCGGATAGCTCGCGTACGAGCTGTCCACGCCGGCGCCGGCGGCCTGCCATCTGCTCCAGTCCCCCACCATCAGCCGCATCTCCGGGCTGAGATCGAGGCTGTGGGGATACTCGGTGATCGCTTCTGGTGCCAGTCGACAGGGCTCCGGCACGTAGCCGTCCCAGTCCGCCTCGTACGGGTCCGGCGGCAGAGCCAGGACATCGTCGACATCAGCCGCGGATCGCCAGAACAGCGCAGTCGCGGGCTTCGCATACGGTTCGTGGTCGTAGGGACACCACAGCACTTGGAGCACGTCGGCTTCCCCGGGCGGCCGCAGGAGAGGGACATCGCCCACGTACAGCTGGGCGACGGGCAGCATGGGGACCGGACTCTCCGCGGGCCAGAGAGGGCCGGCTTCGAGTCGTTCCATGAACGTTGCGTCGTTGCGGTGCTGGATCGCCGTCTCCTCCGGCGTGGAGTGAGGACCTTGGGGATCACGGTGGAGTCGGGCTCGTCGGCGCCTGTCGAGGCGTATGTCTGCCGGCGACTTGCTCCGTCCGGTGCCGGGTGCCCGGCTTCGCAGTGCGGCCACGGCTCCTCGGCGGGCCACAGCAACGGGCCACCGACAGAGCTGTCCCGTACCGAGGGCGACCCGGCACGTGGATGCAGCCGAATCGCCGCACGCGCCAACGGAGCCAGCTCAGGAAAGACCGCGGTGACGTCGACAGGCCGCGGCGGAGTAGTACGTACGAAGACCATGCCGGCGATCTTGCCACCGGCCGCTGACAGGCCGCTGCCGCCTTGACCGGCGTCGTTGGCGTCGGTGCTCAGCTGGTCAAGTCCAACGCACGCAGACTGGGCCACGGTGACAACAAGCCTGCCTGTGTGACACCTATCGTGCTTCGGCTCACCGACTGTGCCGAGGCTCGGTAGTTGTCACCGACGGCACCGCATAGGCTGCACAGAAACCAGGTCGAAGCAGCCGGACTGTCACCAGAGAGGCGCTGGAGTTGTCACACATAGCCGATCACTGGTCTTCCTGTCGCCGGGGCGCAGTGTGACTCGCGACGACCTCATCGCCATGCTCCGCGATCAGACGCCGGCATGCGGGCCTGCACGTAACGCCCTGATCGCCGGGGCTGACTTCGTCGTCTGGGACGGCCTGGTCCCGGCAAACCGGCACGCAGGCGTCTTCCGGCGTCGAATGCACCACTCCTTGAAGCGTGGCCACACGATCGATGGCCTGGCCGACAGCGTCGACATCCTTCTGCGAGCCGGGGAAGAGCCGCTTCGTACCGGATCCATCGACGCGGTGGACAGGTCATCCTGGTTCTTGATCTTCCTGAACTCCACGGCGACAGTAGTGGTGGCCTGCTGCGGCGGACGCCGATCCACCACCATGGAGTCGGCCGACACCCCCGAGTCCGGCGCCCAACCTCGCAGGTGACAACAAGCCTGCCTATGTGACAACTATCGCGCTTTGGCTCAGTGAGCCAGGTATACCAGCTCTCCCGCGTGGGCTGCTCAAAAGTTGAAGTCGATGTAATCCACGTCGGTGAATTCCACCTCAACCCCCTTCGCTCGTTCACCGAAATTCCCGAAGTAGGCGAGTCCGAGAGCCTGCGCAACCAGCTCTTGCAACTCAGCTTCGGTCGCGCCTCGCTCGCGGGCGGCGAGAATGCGGCCCGCGTAGTCCGGGGAGACGGTCTGCCGGATGAGCCGCGGGCGCGGGTCGTCGGTGGAGCCGAGCGCGGCCCGAAACCCGAACCGGGCCCGCGCGGTGATCAGCAGTCCGCCGGTGGAGGCGGCCTGCTCGCGGACCCGGGCGCGAACCCCCGGCTGCCAGTCCCGCGCGGCCCTTCGCGCGGGCCAGGAGGAACCGCATCTTCGCGCCCGCGCCCTTCGGCACCGGCCGGGTGAACTGCTCCCGCTCCGCGGCCTCCAGGCCGTCATGGATCTGCCCCCGCGACCATGCCGGTGGACGTGCCGTGGGGCGGGGTGCGGGCAGGGCACTGTCGTCGTGATCGCTCGTCATCCCCGTACGGTCCGGCGGTCGGCCTGTGGACAGTCGCCGCCGGATCGCCGACCGCTATCCACAGGCCAGGCGACCGAGCCTGTCCGGGAGGGTCGCCGTGACCGGCACGGCGGCCGCCAACGAGCAGGAGACGCTGATGCCGTACCTGGTGCCGCCCCGCACACCGCTGACTCCCGAGCAGGTCGACCGTGCCTTCGCCTACCTATGCGACGAGTTCGCCTATGCCGCCACCTACAACAGCGGCGGCATGCCGGCCCCCGACGGACTCAACCCCGTCTCCTCGGGTAATCAGTGTGTGCAGACATACTCACAGCGCACCCAGACCGATGTGTGGCACTTCTATGACGACATGCGCCAGGAGGCGCCAACGTGGAAGGAAGTCTGCGGACGCTCCACCATGTCGAACTGGATGAACACGCAGTCCATGCAGCCATTCCCGTCGCAGTTCACGCAGCCGAACCGGATGCTCGAAAAGGACGCCTACTGGTACTACGCCCCCGAATTCTCCGGGTACAGCGCAACCGCAGCGACCGTGAAGTGCACGGTCAAGTGACCTGAACAACCTGTGGGGGCGGTGCGCACCGACTACGGTGGCGCCGCCCCCGCTCCTTTCCCGACAGGAGATGCTGCTTCATGGCCGACGGCCTTCAGTGGCTCGAATACCCGGTGCCGCTCCCCGGCGGCTACTGCACCATCTTCACGCGCGGTATCGATTCCGAAGACCTCGTACGCCGGCTCGTTTCTGGTGCCGAGCCCCGCTTCATCGGCCTGCGCACACACAAAGCATTCGAAGCCGACCTATTCCAGCTCGACCGCAGCAAGCCCGTGGACACGACCGTGGGCGTCCGCTACGGATCGGTCGGTGACCTTTCTTTCTCCATCGGCTACGGCCCCTGGCAGGAGACCCTCAGCCAATTCGACACTCCTGAGATCTCTCACGGAGGTGCGCATACATACGAGCTCTATTTCATGGCCGAGCACCCGAACGTCCCTCCCCCACATTTCCGTTACAACCATGACGGTGTGTACGAAGTGATGTGTGATCTCAACAACGACGACTGGGTAGGAGTCGTCAATGTCCTTGGGAACAACGCCGAGCTGGTCGCCGCACTGGAAGCCGACAAGCGGCGACCCATGGAGATCCTGGAACAGCGGTTCGGTCTGACCCTGCCGAAGGAAGCGATCCTCACCGGTACCCTGCCCGCCGCCATCATCAAAACCTGAGAGTGCGGAACGTGAGCTCTTGTCCGTTTCGTGGTTGAGGTTGGGGAAGGACCGCTGATCGCGGGTGGGGGGGTGGCCCTCAGGCATCGGGGCGGGCGAACAAGCCGGGTTTGGGCTCGATGAGGATGCCCCGGCTGACCAGGCGTTTCAGTTTGGAGCGGATGCCTTCGGTGTTCTTCGGGAGGATCGGCAGGTCGAGGGCCTGGCAGAGATCGCGGGCGCGCATCGGCCGGCCCGCGTCGGCCAGGGCGGTGAGGATCTGCTGGTAGGCGGGATGGTCAGGGATGCCGGGGCGGTCCGGCTCGGTGGCGGGTGAGGGCAGGGCAAGGGCGAGGAGGGTCTTGCGGGTGATGCGCACTGGCCGTGGACGTGCTGGGCCTCGTCATCGACTGCGTCGGGGTGCTCCCGTCCCGTACGCCATCGACCCAGGCAAAGCCGAGCAGACGCGGCCCATGGCGTCCAGGTCGTTCGTACAGTGGCGCGCTCCACCTGGACGCCATGAACCACGTCCGCTCCACGGTGTGTGGGTCGACGGCGTACGGGACGGGAGCTGGGGAGGGTTGTTGGTTAAGGAAGTGGGCGGCTAAGGCGTGCCGTTGCCTTCTCGATTACCACCCGCGAGCTGGCCCACCGTCATTACGATGATGCCGACCAACAGAATCATGCTGCCGGTCAGGGTGCCCCACAGCCGGGTATCCGAGTCGCTGATCACCAGCCCGCAGACCGCCTGCCAGCACAGCGCGAAGGCCACCACCAGCTGGCCCCAGCCATAGAGGCGAGGGCCGCGAACGTGGCGACGGTTTATGGGGAGCACCCAGCCGCGGGCAACCGCCGCCACGCCGGAGGCGGCGATGAGCAACGCCAGCAGAACAAGAGGTATGGCGAGGTAGAGCTTCATGATCCCTCCCCTGCGCGCCAGGCCCACGCCGGACGCCAGCGTGATCATGGCACCCGCCGCGCCGCCCGTCCATAGGCTTCCCCGCGTCCCTCATGATCGACCGGACAAGTCCCAGTACGCTGTGTTGGATTTGTCAAGAGCGCCCCTCTTCACTGACACCAGTACCTGACACCAACAGGGCCGGACAGCGGCGGACACCGCCGAACGTCGACGGACAGCCAGTCGAGGCGCGAGACGAGTTGACCGACGTTCCAAGGGCCCCATGATCGACCTGATAAGGATGAGGCCACAGATTCAAGTTCACGATCGCCGGGGGGATGCGGCGCATGACGGAGTACACGTGGCCGAATGGCGTGGATGATCCGACGTCCGAGGACATAAGACGCGCCTGGCCAGCGACCCTGACCGCACTGCCAGTGGGCGCCCGTGTGACCGGCAGGGTCATCGGCCGGCAGCCCTTCGGCGTGTTCGTGAAGATCGATGGGGCGCCGTACGCCCTGGGCCTGGCCGAGATCGGTGGCTCACCGCCTGGAACTGTCCCTCCCCCGCTGGGGTTCGTGATCAGTGGGAGCGTTGTCGACCATGCGGAGCACAACTGCCAAGTCAAGCTCAGGCTCGATGACTGGGGAGACGAGCGCGAACCCCTCCCACTGACAATTAACGAGCGCCTTGCCGACCGCGAGGCCCTGAGCGGCTTTCTGAGGCGTCTGCGGGAGGACTTCGAAGCGAGCGGCGACCAGTGGGAGAACCGGACGCTAAACAGCTTCCTGGAGGCTCTGGAAGCGTGGGTGGGCGACGCCCCGGGGTGGTACGCGAACCACGGCCAAGAGCTACCGGCCGGCGGTGACTGGACGTTCATAGCTCGGGCCCTGAGTGCAGCGCGGTTCTACGAGTGACAACGTGCCCCCTGCGTGCCCGATGAGGAAGCGGCCGACGGGGAACAGCGGGGAGTCCGGGCGAACGGTCCGAGAACCCACAGGTCAGCGTCTCGCCAGGTCAGGTCGGGTGTGCGTACGCGATCTTCCAAACTGGCGCTCCGGCCGTGGCTGCACCACCTGTGCGACCGCGCGCGCCGCAAGACGTATGGTTTCGCTCGTGAAGGCTCCCTGGATAAGTCGTGGTGGTTCTTGGTTCGCTGCATGGGCCATCACCACATTGCTGTTCTGGTTGCTGGGGAAGGTGACCGACGAACCAGCAGGTTGGATGGCATCTGGAGTCTTCGCCCTGTTTGCACTGGTTGTTGGCGATTTGTCCCCACGATGGCACCGCTACCGGCGATCAAGAAAGCAGGCCCGTGCGCGCTCAGCGACAGCCAGCGAATAACGAAGTCGGTCGCCCCGGGCCGTCTCTGGGCCGTCCGAGGACGCACAACGATGGCCAACGCTGACAACCGTTGACGGCACAGCCTCAGGTCACAGGGTTGATCACTCACGAGACCCCAGGTGGGCAGGGCTTCGCACCACTTCCAGAAGTACTGATCACACCGCCCCTATAACGGAGGTTACGACTGCACAGGTCTGACCAGGTGGAAGACCTCCCGGGCCGCGTAGCGCTTTAGTCTTCGGACTATCTCGCGCCGGGTCTTGCCCTCCTTGCTGCGACGTTCGTAGTACTCCTGGGTGCGCGGGTCGACGCGCAGGCGGGTCTGCACGATCCGGTGCAGGGCCGCGTTCGCCTGCCGGTCGCCGCCCCGGTTGAGGCGACGGTACTGCCGACTGCCCGAGGAACGCTCGACCGGGCTGACCCCGCACAGCGCCGCGAAAGACGCCTCACTGCCCAGGCGTTCCGGGTTGTCCCCGATCGTGATCAGCAAAGTGACGGCTGTGTCCGGACCGATGCCCACCACCTCGAGCAGCTGCGGAGCGTGGCGCTCCACCAACCGGGTCAGGCGGCCTTCCAGGTCCTGGACCTCGTCGCTGAGCTGCCTGATGCGCCGGGCCAGGAGTCCCAGGATGACGTGGGCGGCGTGAAGCACCGCTCCCCCGCCGGTCTCGTGGTCAGGCTGTCGTCGACGAACCCGGCGCAGGTGCGGAAGAGTTCTGCGTTGCCCAGCCCGGCAAGTTCCTCTCTCAGCTGCGGATCGGCACGGATGAGGACAGCCTTGAGTTGGTTGATCGCCTGGGTGCGGGCCTTGACCGCCGAGTCCTTGGCCAGCTTGTACATGCGGGCGATCTCCACTGGCCCATCGCCCGTCTTGGCCTGGGCGCGCGCCCGCCCGCTCAGCACCGCCCGGGCCGCGTTCTCAGCATCGAGTGGGTCGGTTGCCTCGCCGTCGTCGGTCGGCCCGGTCGAACCGGTTCACATCGAAGACGTCCACGCCCTGGGCCAGCAGGTAGCGGGACAGGGTCGCCCCGAAGGAACCGGTCCCTTCCACTCCGGCCCGCCGCACCGTACCCGACGCCCTGGCCCACCCCAGCAGGTTGCGGTAGCCGGCCGCGCTGGCCGGGAACTCCTGGGTGCCGATCACTTCCCCCACCAGGGAGAGCACGGCGGCCACATGGGCATCCCGGTGCGTGTCCACTCCCAGGACCACCTCCCTCGCCGGCCGACGCCGACGAGGACGCGAAGCGGTGGACGTGCCGGTCATGCTCGTTCCCTTTCAGGCCGACGGCTTATCGCGTAGCCGGTAGCGGGCCGTGCGGACGGTCAGAATCGTGATGACGCCTTTCCGGCAAGCCCCTATCGAGACACGTCCATCAGCCCGAGACCAACAGTGCGCAGTCCCCTGGCCGGCGGTCGACACAGTGTGATCAGGACACCTCGGTCAGAGATCTCAGGAGTCAGACCCCGCCGTAGGACAGGCACCCACCTACGGTTCTCGGCCCAACCGGCTTCCAGCCACGTCAGCCCGCTCGTTCGAGCGAATTGACTCGAAGCACCGGTCGCCTACCACCGGAACTGGCACCATGCCGCCGTCGTGCGTCACCTCGAGTCGAAGGCGGACCATTGGAACGGCGGTCAATGAGCGGCAGCTGTCGGTGTTGCAGTGGGTGGGAGCCGGGTGCCCTGCAGGCGTATGGAACACAAGCTCCTACAAGACCACCTGCCAGGCACTCCACAACCGTGGCCTGGTGACGGTCTCCCGGAAGGCCGGGCAGTGGAGCGTCGCCCTGACAAGCGCCGGTCGGCACTACCTGGCGCACGGCACGTACCCTCCCCGCGGATCACGCCCGCGGAAGACCCAGGCCGCCGGTCCACGACCTAAGTCCACCAGAGCGCAGGAAACTCCGGCCACCGAGCGGAAGCCAAGCCCTCCCTCACATCCTCGTGTGACGCTCACGGAGCAGCTGTTACAGGAGCTCGCGGAGGCCGGCGGCAAGATCGTCAAGAGCGGCAGCGGTCCCGGCTTGGAGAAGTGGCCGTCCCGCGTCGCCGCCGCACGCAGGTCCGGAAGGGTTCCGGAGACGAAGGAGCTGTACGGAAACTGGTGCCGCGACGGGTACGAGATCAAGCTCGTCGACATCCCCGCCTGGCGCCTTGCCGTCCTCGACCCCGTCCCCGTGCCCTCGCGGCTCACTCGGCCGCACACCGTGGTGCGGGCCATGCAGAACGAACGCCAGCCGCTGGGCCTGACCAAGCCCGTCCAAGGACGCGCTCTCCGGCTCATCCAGGCACTGATCACCGCCGCCGAGGCCGACGGACACACCTGCTCGGCCGGGCAGACCGGCTTCGCGCCCCCACCTCATCGCCGCCGCAGGGCAAATCCCCACTTCACCATCACCGCACAGGGCCAGACAGTGGGGTTTGTCGTCCTCCAGGAGCAGGACCGGGCCGAGCACGTCGCCACCGAGAAGGAACTCGCCGACGCCAAGAAGCACTCCTGGGTCAGAATCCCCCGCTTCGACTACACCTCATTGAGGTTCCCCCGAGATGCGGAGGGTGGTGACAGAGGGTCAGATGGTTCTCATGAGAGGAGCATCGACCATGGCTGCACCCAGGAAGTACTCGTTGGAGTTGCGTGAGCGCGCGGTGCGGATGTATCGCACTACGGAGCCGAGGCCGCAGATCAAGAAGCTGGCCGTCGACCTCGGCGTGCACCCCGAGGCCCTGCGCGGCTGGATCCGCCAGGCCGAGGCGGACGCCGGCGAGCGCGACGACCGGCTCACCACCGACGAACGCGCCGAGCTCGTGGCCCTGCGCAAGGAGAACGCCCAGCTCAAGCGGGCCAACGACGTCCTGCGGACGGCCTCGGCTTTTTTCGCGGCGCAACTCGACCCGACCCGGCCCAGGTGACGGCGCTCGTCGATGAGCATCCCCGCCTGGGAGTCGAGTGCGTACTTCGGGAACTGCACATCCCCTCCTCCACCTACTACCGCTGGCGCCGGGCCGAGGAGGAGCCGTGCGAGCGGCGTCGGCGCGATGTCGAGCTGACCGGACGGATCAAGGAGATCCACGCGGAATCCGGTGGCGTCTACGGCTCCCCGCGCGTGCATGCCGTCCTCAGCCGCGAGGGCGTTCACGTCGGGCGCAAACGGGTCGAACGCCTGATGCGCGAGGCCGACATCGCAGGCATCAGCCCACGCCGCAAGGGCTTCACCCGCCGCGACCCCAAGGCCACGCTCGCCCCGGACCTGGTCGAGCGGGACTTCACCGCGAGCGCGCCGAACCGGCTGTGGGTCACCGACCTCACCATGATCTCCACCGGCGAGGGCCCGTTGTGGCTCTCGGCGATCCGGGACGCGTTCTCCCGCCGGGTGGTGGCCTGGGAGACCTCGGCCCGCGCGGACGCCGACCTCGTCCTGACCACGCTGGAGTACGCGCTCGCGTCCCGCGAGGTCGAGCCCGGCAAGCTCATCCATCACGCCGACCACGGCTGTCAATATACGTCTATTAAGCTCACAACTCGCTTGGTGCGAGCGGGAGTTCAGACGTCCATGGGGTCGGTCGGGGACTCGTTCGACAACGCGCTCGCGGAAAACCTGTGGATGCTGATCAAGACGGAGTGCGTGCGCGGTCGGGTCTTCGCGACCAGGGCCGAGGCGAACCTCGCGCTCTTCGAGTACATCGACGGCTTCTATAACTGCCGGCGCACCCAGGAACGGCTCGGCTGGCTCAGCCCGATCGAGTTCGAGGAGAAGCACTACACCAAGCAGGCGACGGCCGAACCGACGAACCTGAACACCCGTCAACCCTCTCTGATCAGCTGATCAGTACCTCTCGCGCAGCGGGGGAACCTCAAACCCGTCGCTCCGGCGAGCATGCCTGACGACGATAACCTCGTCGCGGCGTACCTCGGGCTCGTCAACCACGTCCTTGCGCTGGAGGGCATGGCCGAGCCGTGGCCCGAGATGATGCAGACGTCCACTTACTGGCGCGGTTACGGGATCGCAGAGGCACTGAAACCGGGGGCCGGGGATGGCGGCCGAGCACTCCTGGAACTGCTAGCGGAATCGCGGCCGTTGCTCTCGCAGCCAGTCTTCTCCCAGCTCAACAACCACTTCAGCCGCTTCGGGGCGCGCCGGAACGCCCTGTCACACGTCACGGACGATGCGCGTCGTCCAGAACGGTTCGTGAAAGTCGTCGAGGACACGCATGGCTGGGAGCACCTGCGGGTGACCCTCCGTGGCCTCACGCAGTTCGTCTGCCAGGAGGTCTCTCGCCTGCTGTACGAGGAAAACCCACCACCGGCTCTTCGGAACGATCCGTGGAGCTACCTCGTGCGGGAGATGCCTACGGAGTGGTGGGCTTAGAGGCGTGCTACGAGAGTACGGAAACTGAATGCCCACGGCGTCAGAGAGCTAGCTAGTCCGAAGGGCAAGGGCGGCTGGGACAGGCTGTCCGCCGGGCTCGCAACCATCGCCCGTCAATCCCTGTTCAACAGCACCATCTCCGATTCAAGGGCTGGGCGCCGACACACCAGATCGCGAGCCGTCGCCGGGCTGCACACGCGGCTCTTGGCGGATGTGATCGCCTCCGGCGCCCCGTCTAGGAGCACCACGGCTGGCTGCCTATCTATCCTCCTCGAGTTGGTACACCCGGCTGTGCGCCCCTCTGATGCCCGTAACCGTCACACTGCTGCTCGGACGGCAAGTCAGCTGCTGGAGCGGCTGCGGGATGATGCGTACAGAGACGGGGCCGGCCCCGGACTCCAGCCCGGAGACGACGACGAGGAAGAAGTCGTCACTCTCCACTGCTCGCTGGAATTCCGCGGGCGTCAGCAGCACCGTGTCCGGCTCGGTGTCTTTGTATGCCTTGAGTTCGTAGAACCTCGACAGTGCGTCCACCGCGTCGGCGCCGAGGCCACGCTGGGCTCGTAGGTCGCGCAGCCAGTCATCGTCGGCGGCGAGTGCCTTGCGCACCACGTCCAGAGCCACCTTTTCCTGCTCCAGGCTCGTGTAAGCGCGCGGTGGCGTGTGCTGTTGGGGGATCGCTGATCCGGCGCGGGGCTGCGGCAGGCCGGACGTTCCCGATGTGTACCCGCTCGGCCGTGCGGTGGGCGCGTCCGCGGCCGAGGAGCTCGGTGGCGTGATGATGCCGCTCGGGTCGACGAGCCGGAGTCTGCCGGGGTCGACGAGCTTGCGCGGTGGAGCGGCGGGAGCCGCAGGCGGGGCTGACGGCCCCGTCGCGGGCGGCGGTCCGCCGGGGACAAGCGGGAGGATCACCGCCGTGCGTGAGGTACCGGCTGCCGTGCCGGCCTGCGCCTTGGTCGCGGTACGCCGTTGGTCCACCTCGCTTCCGAGTTCCCGGAGCCGTCGTTCGCGTTCGGCCTCCGCCGCTTCCCGGTCGCGCCGCACCTGATCCTCGGCAAGGCTCAGTTGTACGGCCGTACGGCCCTTCTCGGCCTGGTCACACGCTGCTCCCCAGGCGAGGGCCACCTCGCGGCGGCTGCCCGGAAACCGGGCGGCGATCGACCGGCCCACCCCGGATGTGCGTGTCAGAGCGGCAATGTCACGCACGTACAACGTGCCCGAGGACCAGTCGATCCCGGCGTCCACTGGCACGTGCACCGTCTCGCCCGTGTCCGGAAGATCGAGGCAGCAGGCCAGGTGAGGGGCGATGCATACAGTCAGGTCAGCCAGCTGGTCCCACGAGCAGTCCAGGGACTGCGCAACGCTCGCGGCGTTGCGCTGCAGGTCCTCGCGGAGGTGGGTGACGGCTGACCGGACCAGCGCTGTGGCGTCCGGGTCCGCCAGGGCCGGGCCAGGGCTGTACACGGTGACATGCTCTGCGGCGAGCTCGCTCACGCGCAGGGCTCCGATCAACGGTCGGAACTGCTCCAATTCGGCTCCCGGGCACCACACCGCACGTTCCCGGCCCAGCGCCTCGGCTACCACCGGGTCTTCGACGGCGTACACGGGCCGCTTGCTTCGCCAGCCCTGGCTCGTCCAAAGGGGGAGGCGTCCCAGGCGCTTGGCCGTCAACGCGCCGGGATGAGTACGGCCCAGAGCGGCGAGCATCTTCAAGGTCTCCAGGACGATGGACTGGGTCGTCCCGTCCGGATCGTCCCGACCCTGCTTCCGGTCCTGCTGTGCCAGCTCCTTGATCACGGCCGTGGCGTCGTCCACAGTCGGCAGGCGCACTGCGAGCCGCTGCCAGAACTCCTCGCTGCCTGGAAACGTGGGAGCGAACGCACGGAGCGGACCGAAGAGCGGCGCTCCGCGCAGGCACTGGCTCGGCCGGCGCCAGCCGGAGTCCGTGAGGACGAGGCCGCTCCCCTCGCCGAATGCCCGAAGGACCGAGCCCAGGGACATCTCCCCCGAGGCTCTCTCGCCACGGCCAAAGGCGCGCTCTGCCAGGGCTTGGTAGAGGATCAGCGCCGCGGGCACATCCCTGTCGCCGCCCTCTTCCTGCCGTCGGCGCAGGCGCTGCAGACATTCCACGAGGTCCTCCGTGCGGGCCTCTGCAGAAATGCCCAGGGCGCGCAGCACATCACTGCGTCTGCCGACCAGTTGCTGGATCTCGGGATGGAGGAATCGCTCGTCGTCCGCCCCGTACACCGCGACCGTGCCGGTGGTCCGCATGCGGAGTCGAGCCGGGGCAGACAGTGCGCCGTTACCGGCGTCCAGCCATGGTGTGTCGCGCAACTGCCAGAGCCAGAAAGCTGCGGTCCTGCCTCGGTTCTGCCATGCGTAGTAGTCGTAGACGGCATCCACCTCGTCGTGGTCGGAGAAGCGGCTCCATGCCCGCCCGAGGACGTGAAACAGCGCTGCCGCCCTGCGCCTGCGGAGCTGCGGGTCCTGCTCCGCCGCTATGCCAGAGGCGACGGCACGTAGGTCGGGGCTTTCGTAGTCGTCGAGCGTGAAGGTCGCTTCCAGAACGCGCAGGGCATCAGTGCGTGCTCGAGGTCCCGAAATGACTTCCGCCGGCAGCCCCTTCGGGCTCTGCGTGAAGCGTTCCCGCGCCCCCGGGTGCCTGCGCAACCTGGGCGCGGTCTCCGCGCCCAGGAGCCTCAGGAACTTACGGGCGCCCATCCCGGCGCCGCCGCGCTGCAGGACCTCGGCGTACCGGGGCCGCAGCCACACCAGCCCGGCCGTGCGACCGGCGGCGAAGGCGAAGCTCTCCTCGCGTTCCGAACTGTCCAGTCGGGCGGGTAGGTACGCCCGGGCGGGAGCGACGTCGATGTCTTCACGCTTTCCGGCCCGGTCGTAGCGATGCCCCTGCAGCCGGATTGCGTGGCCCACGTCGCGCCCCAAGGTCTCACGCTCGTGGTCTGGCACGCGTGCGAACCCGTCGCGCAGTTCGATGAGCTGGTCATCTGACAGCCGCAGTACGTTCGGGCCGCTGCTCCCCGCCGCGCCGATAGCCGCGAGGCGCCGGATCACGGCCACCGCGTCCGCGTCGGTCAGCAGCGCCTCCCGCTTACGGAGCCATGTCCTCACCGACCGCGCCTCGTCGGTGTCGGCGAGGAATGCCGGATGGATTTCCCGGGAGAATCCGAGACTGGCGCCGAGGCCCCGCGGGGCGTCGGTGAACACCGCTGGCTCCGCGGGCCGGGGCACACGGTGACGGCCCCCTGAGCTGTCCACGAGCCAGCGGCTCGACAGCAAGGAGGAGTAGCTATTCGAGGCAAGTCCCACCGCGGCGAGGCGGATGTTCGCCTGCGGCGACCGGGTTTCGTCGTCGAGGAGGCGTAGCGCGTCGTAAAGGTCCACCGTCACGGGAACCGCACTGTCGTGGTTCTCCCAGTCCGCCAGCACCTCGCGCCATCGACCGTCCTCGTCCCGCGCCACCTTGGGCAGCACGGCGGTCCGCTCGGCGACGCGGGAGATCTCTTCTTCGGTGACCACGCCCACCAGCGTCTCGTCCTCCACCGCGAGATCATCCAGGCCGAGCGGCCCGTAGCCCGGGACGTCCAGGACGAGACCGTGGGACACGCCCGCCCTGGCACGGTCGAGGAGTAGTCGCTCCAGCGCGGCGACCGGGTCGCGGGAGTCGCGCATGTCGTCGGGGAGCGGCACGGCGCGCCAGGCCCGTGCCGGATCCCGCCGGAACTGCCACAGGGCGGCGGCCGTCCACAGGTCACCCACCAGTTCATTCAGTGCGCGGTTCCACGGGGTGTCGTCGAGCGCCTGACGGCTGGCGATCGGATCGAACTGGGCGCTGATACAGAGGGACAGAGCGGTGTCCGCGACCGGAAGACCGGCGTAGATCCGCCCGGCGTCATCGGGTCCGAGAGGAAGAGCCACAGCGATTGCGGTGGTGGACCCCACCGCCTTGTGAGACCGGGTGATCCCGGAGGGGCTGGGAACGGTCGTACGGCAGATCAGCCACCGGGACCCGTCGCCGGCGCGTGCCTCGCCGGTCTCCACGTCGGCGCTCTGCCCGCCCACCACGGCCTCGAACGGCTCGCCGGTCTCACGGTCGAGCGCCAGCCGGTGCCGGTCACGACCTTGTTCGTCCAGGTGCGTGACGCTGCCGACACTGCCGAGGAAAAGCAGCGCGCTGTCCCCCCACTCGGCAAGCCACGCGTCCACCTCGTCCGCGCCGAGCACGCCCGGCTCCAGAGGAACCCGTAGAACCGTCCAGGCGTCGCCCGCGAACCAGTCAGGCAACGGGAACGGCCTGGCCACGGCGATGTCAGGATCGCCGACCCGGAACCGGTAATGCCCGCAGTGAACCTCCAGATGCGGGGAGAGGGACTGGAGGGTCATCAGGCCGATCCCGAACCTACCGGTGGATTCCGCCTGCTCTGCCTTGCTCGTCAGCCAGGGCATCGCCAGGGCCAGAACGTCCGGCAACCGTACGGGACTGCCGTTGTGGGCGACGAGGAGTTCCTGTCCCCTCGTCAGAATGCGTACGTCCGTGGCGCCGAGGTCCTCGGCGTTCTGCACGATCTCCGAGAGTCCCTGGAGACGGTCGCTCGACAGATTCCCCGCGTGGTCTCGGGTACGTCTCAGCGCGTGCCGTACTTGACCGTCCAGTCGCGCGAACCGGCTGCCGAGTCGCTCGACCGCCGCCTCAGTCGCCGCCTCACCCTCCGGCTCCGGTACGACGGCTCCTTCTGGGATGCCCTCCATGGAGAAGAGCGCATCGGCGGACGCAATTCCCCGCTCCACTGCAGCTGTTCGACGCACCGCATCCCCCGTGGTCATCCCTGTCCCCCGCATACCTCGACACTCCCCACGACACAGGGTAACGAGGCCAGCGCAATCAGCACACGTCAACCCGAGACCTGTCGCCGTATAGCCCGAGCCCAAAGAACAGCCCCAACGCGCTGCTCAACGGGTTAAGCCCGACAAGTCGATTGACCCGCGCTACCTGATCCAGGACGACCACTTCACGCTCCGTCAGGAACAGCGTCGACCGAGCGTCAAGACATTTCCCGAACCCGTCTCTTACGGAGCTGAGACAGAGCGTTCTGGACCAACGCCCACGCTGCGAAACCGCAGCTGAGACACGTGGGGGAACCTACAACATGCTCCACCCGGTGAACTTCGGGAAACAGGTCGAGCGCGCCCGGCCTCGCCTGAGAAACCTACAAAACCGCAGGTCAGCGCACCTTCACCGCAGGCTCCAGAATAGCCACGCACTCCACGTGCGACGTCATCGGAAAGATGTCGACCTGAGCGATCTTCGGAAAACCCGAGGTCAGATCCCATTTCCTGGTCCATCGCCATGCATGCGGGTGCCCAGGGAGTCAAACGGGGCGTCACGGCCGCCAGTCCGCCCTTTCAACCCGGTCGCTCCAGCCTTCGCCAACACCCTGCTCGACGCGACCGGCGTCCTTCTCGGCCAACTCCCGCTCAGTCGCGACCGGGTGTGGCTGGTCGTGCGAGACGCGGGCCTGACGGATCGGCAGGTGGGCGACTCGTGGTGGAACGCTCCCTGTCAGCCGACCTGCTGCACCTTGATCGCGTCGCTCACCCGAACCGTCCCGGCTGCAAGGACGTCCAGGTAGACACCGAGCACGATGCCGGGATCCGCCGGGAGTTCGTGGACGGTCGAAGTACGCGTCAACTGGCCCGAAGACCGACCGCCAGCGTCAGTTCAAGGACCCGGTGCGGCGATGCGAGATCCGGAAACAGCTCCCGCAGCTGCGACATCCGGTACCGGACTGTCTGGGGATGGACGAACAACGCCGCCGCCACCTCCTCCCGCCTGCCCTGGTGCAGCAGCCACGCCCGCAACGTCTCCTCCAGCCGCCGTGCGGTCGCGACAGGCAAGGTGCGCAACGGTGCGAGGGCTCGGGCACGCAGGTCTGCGAACGCGTCCACGTCGGCGCTCAGCACCAGCTCGGGCAGGTGGTCCTCGGTGTCGCGGATATCAGAGGAGAGGGAGCGCGCGCGTGCGGCTCGTGCGTACGAGGATGACGCACGAGTCCACGGCCGGGCCGGGCCCACCACGGCGGTGCGGTCGGTCAGCTGCCGCACGAGATGTGATCGGTCGGAATCGGGGACGAGCAGCACACCGGTGGCGTCCGGCAGATCGTCGAGGACGAGGGTGCTCGGGTCGAGCGCGCGGTAGGCAGGCCGGGCCTGGGCGGCGGGCAGCAGGACCGCCGTCAGCGTAACCGGAGGCTGCCATCCGGCCCGTTGAGCAGAGGCCAGCAGCACGTCCGGGCTCGCGCCGGCGAGGAGGTCGCGGGCCAGGTGTTCCAGGTGGCGCTCGTGGGCCCTGCCCCGGGCGGCCAGTTCGTCGGCGTGGCCCGCGGCGCTCGCGGCGGAGAGCTCGTCAATGTAGGCGAAGGTCAGCTCGGCGAACTTGGCGACCTCGGCGGCGGGCAGACCGGCGGACACGGCGCCCGCTGCCAGGCATCGCCAGGCCACGCGGGCGCCGACGCGGTAGGCGCTGAGCAGGGCGTCCATCGAACGGCCGTCGCGCACCTCGCCGCGGCCCAGCTCGTAGGCCGCGTCACCGCCGTCGCCGCCCGTGACGTTCCCGCTCGCGAGGTCCAGGTAGTGCCCGAGGGCGGTGCGAACGGCTTGGCGGATGGTGCCGCCCATGTGGCCCGAAAGGGCGTTGGCGTAGGAAGGGACCTCGTCGATGATCGCCTGGACGACCTCGTCGGCGGTGGTCTTCAGCGCGGCCCGAAGTGCGGTGACCGTCGTCTCATCCAGGGCCAGTTCGCTGGCCCTCTGGGTTACACGACTCACGTTTTTATTCCCTGCGAACAATTCCACCCACCAGATTCACGTCCTACGGTCAGGACTTTACGCCCTGAGACGCAGCAAGCTGGAGTCATGACGAGTGCAGCCCTTCGCAGCAGGGCGTGGAAACTGCTGGAGATGGTCACGACGCCGCTGCTGCCGTCGGACTACCTCGACCTGGTCAGCCCACTGCGTGCGGGCGCCGACCTGCGGGGGCGCATCGAGGCCGTGCACCCCGAGACGGATGACGCCGCGACTGTCGTGATCAGGCCGGGACGGGGCTGGCGCGGCCACACAGCCGGTCAGTACGTGCGGATCGGGGTCGACGTCGACGGCGTACGCCTGTGGCGTGCCTACTCCATCACCTCGCCGACGAACCGCCAGGACGGCCGCGTCACGATCACCGTGAAGGCGATCCCGGACGGCAAGGTCAGCAACCACCTGGTCCGCAGGGCGAAACCGGGCACGCTGATCCAGCTCGACCAGGCGACCGGTGACTTCGTGCTGCCGCCTGCCAAGCCCGCCAAGGTGCTCTACCTGACGGCCGGCAGCGGCATCACGCCCGTGATGGGCATGCTGCGCGACATCGAGTTCGACGACGTCGTCATGGTCCACTGCGCGCCACGGGCGCAGGACGTGATCTTCCGAAACGAACTGCACGATCTGGTCGCGGACGAGAAGCTGCGGCTCATCGAGGTGCACACCGACACGGACGGCATGCTCGACATCGCCCGTCTCGACGAACTCGTGCCCGACTGGGCCGAGCGCGAGACCTGGGCTTGCGGGCCCGCGGGCCTGCTTGACGCCGCCGAAGAGCACTGGAGCGGGCACGGCGTCCAAGTGCGCCTGCACACCGAACGCTTCCGCCCCAGAATCGTCGTCGCCGGCGACGGCGGCGAGGTCACGTTCAGCGCCACCGGCAAGACTGTCGACGCGGACGGCGCCACGCCGTTGCTGGACGTCGGCGAGGAGGCCGGCGTGCTCATGCCGTCCGGGTGCCGTATGGGCATCTGCTTCGGCTGCGTCACGCCACTCAAGGCGGGCGCCGTCCGCGACCTGCGCACCGGCGAGATCACCGAGGCCGAGCCGGGCGTCCTCATCCAGACCTGTGTGTCCGCCGCGGCGGGCCCTTGCGACATCGAACGGTAGGAGCACCTTGACCGCCATTGACCCCACCGCCCACCTGACGGCGGAGCAGATCGAGGAGCTCGGCCGCGAGCTGGACGCGATCCGCGACAAGGTGATCGCCGGCCGCGGGGAGAAAGACGCCGCCTACATCCGTAGGGTCATCTCGGCGCAGCGCAAGCTCGAGTTGGTCAGCAGGGGTGTGCTGCTGTTCTCGATCTTCCCGCCGGCGTGGCTGCTCGGCACCGCCGGTCTGTCCGTGGCGAAGATCATGGACAACATGGAGATCGGCCACAACGTCCTGCACGGCCAGTGGGACTGGATGCGGGACCCGAAGATCCACTCCACCACTTGGGAGTGGGATCACGTCTCGCCGTCCGAGCAGTGGAAGCACTCGCACAACGAGCTGCATCACACGTACACCAACGTGATCGGCAAGGACAACGACCTCGGCTACGGCATCATGCGCGTCGACGAGGACCAGGAGTGGCACCCGTTCCACCTCGGTCAGCCGCTGTGGAACTTCATCAACGCCTGCTTCTTCGAGTACGGCATCGCGGCGTACGACCTGGAGCTCGGCAAGAACCTGCACAAGCGGCGCCGCAAGAACCCGGAGTTCCGCGCGCGGGCCAAGGTCGTGGGCCGCAAGATCCGCAAGCAGGTGCTGAAGGACTACGTGATCCACCCGCTGCTGTCGGGCCCGTCGTTCCTCACCACGCTCGCCGCCACGTTCACCGCGAACCTGGTCCGCAACATCTGGTCCCACTCGGTGATCATGTGCGGGCACTTCCCCGAGGGCGTGCAGGTCTTCGAGCGCCGGTCGATCAAGGGCGAGACGCGCGGGCAGTGGTACCTGCGCCAGATGATGGGCTCGGCGAACATCAGCGGCAGCAGGGCCATGCACTTCATGACCGGCAACCTGTCGCACCAGATCGAGCACCACCTGTTCCCGGACCTGCCGAGCAACCGGTACGCCGAGGTCGCAGTGAAGGTGCGCGCGCTGTTCGAGAAGTACGAGCTGGAGTACGTCACCGGACCGCTGCCCCAGCAGGTGTTCTCCGCGTGGCGCAAGGTCTTCCGGCTCTCGCTGCCGAACAAGAAGCCCGAGGTCAAGACGCCGGACCGTGAGCAGGAGCTCGTCGCCGCCTGATGGGTACAAGCGCCTGGCTCACGAACCCGAGGTCAGGCGCCCTTGTCCGCAGGCTCCAGAATCGCCACGCACTCCGCGTGATGCGTCATCGGAAGGATGTCGGCCTGAGCGCGAGTAAGAAAACCAACAGGTCAGAGGTCATTTCCTGGCCCTGCAAAGATCGCGTGAGGAGCTCGGAGCGTCAAACGAGCGTCACGGCCGGCGATCCGGCCTACCCTGCTCAGCTCCCCACGTGGTCACAAGCCGAAGACACCGCCCTCGATCAGGATGAGCAGGCCGAGGCCGATCAGGACCGGCAGGAGGACACCGGCTGAGTGCTTCCGATGACCGGGCGGGGCGAAGAAGCGGCCCGCGAAGCACCACACGACCACCAGGATCAGGAAGGCGACGGCGTAAACGTTCATCTCGCCCACGCCGGCCGTGGCGAACACGCGGACGTAGACCCCGATGTTGTCACCGCCGTTGGCAAAGGTGACGCCGGCGACCTCCAGCGTCTTCGGACCGCCTTCGATCGTCTGCTGCTCCCCGCCCCCGTCGTCGCGGTGCCGCCATGCCCGCCAGGCCGCCTTCATGCCGAGCGCGAGGGGCAGCAGGCCCAGGTACGGGATGGCCGCCTCGGGCAGGAACGTCACCCCGAACGCCGCGGCTAACGCGACGGCGAGGATGGCGGCGAAACCGAGGTACTGACCCACCACGATCCGGCGGGCAGTGCCCTGGTGGCCCGCGCCCTGAGCGAAGAACAGCGACAGGGGTGGTGAGAACAGGACGCAGAACGTCGGGCGGGCAGTAACCGTGGTCCCTGCCCGCCCGACGCGTCGGTTCACGACTTCCGGATCAGAGGTGCATCGGTGCGGGCGGCGATGTCCTCGGCGGTGACATCCGGCGCGCATTCCACGAGAGCGAGGCCCTCGGGAGTGACGTCGAGGACGCCGAGGTCGGTGATGATGCGGTGGACGCACCGTTCGCCGGTGAGCGGCAGGGTGCATTCGGTGAGGATCTTCGGGCTGCCGTCCTTGGCGGTGTGTTCCATCAGGACGATGACGCGGCGGGCGCCGTGGACGAGGTCCATCGCGCCGCCCATGCCCTTGACCATCTTGCCCGGGATCATCCAGTTGGCCAGGTCGCCTGCGGCGGAGACCTGCATCGCGCCGAGCACGGCAGTGTCGATGTGGCCGCCCCGGATCATGCCGAAGGACAGGGCCGAGTCGAAGAAGGAGGCCCCGGGCAGCACCGTGACGGTCTCCTTGCCCGCGTTGATCAGGTCGGGGTCGACCTCGGCCTCGGTCGGGTACGGGCCTGTGCCCAGGATGCCGTTCTCGGAGTGCAGGACCACATGGACGTCCGGGGGCAGGTGGCCGGGGATGAGGGTGGGCAGGCCGATGCCGAGGTTGACGTAGGAGCCGTCGGTGAGTTCGGCGGCGGCGCGGGCGGCCATCTGGTCCCGGGTCCAGCCCAGCTGCGTTCCGAGGGTGGTGCTCATGCGCGTACGGCCCCTTGTGTCGAAGACGCGGAAATGGAAAGGCGCTCGATCTGCTTGTCGGCGGCCTCGGTCGGGGTGAGGACCACGATCCGCTGGACGAAGATGCCCGGCAGGTGGATTTCGTCCGGGCTCAGCGCGCCCGGCTCGACGAGCTCCTCCACCTCGGCGACGGTGACGCTGCCCGCCATCGCGGCCAGCGGGTTGAAGTTGGCGGCGGACTTACGGAAGACCAGGTTCCCGTGGCGGTCGCCGCGCCAGGCCCGTACGAGGGCGAAGTCGGTGGTGATGCCGTGCTCCAGGACGTACGCGCGGCCCGCGAAGTCGCGGGTCTCCTTGGGCGGGGAGGCCACCGCGACCGTGCCGTCGGGCCGGTAACGCCAGGGCAGCCCTCCCCTGGCCACCTGGGTGCCCACCCCTGCCGGGGTGTAGAAGGCGGGGATGCCCGCTCCCCCGGCGCGCAGCCGTTCGGCCAGCGTGCCCTGCGGCACCAGCTCCACCTCCAGCTCGCCCGACAGGTACTGACGGGCGAACTCCTTGTTCTCGCCCACGTAACTGCCCGTGACACGGGCGATCCGGCCGTCGGCCAGCAGGACTCCCAGTCCGCGCCCGTCCAAACCGCAGTTGTTCGACACGACCTCCAGGCCGGTGGTGCCCTGGGCGTGGAGTGCCTGGATGAGCACGCCGGGGATGCCGCTGAGGCCGAAGCCGCCGACGGCCAGCGACGCGCCGTCGGGGATGTCGACGACCGCCTCGGCGGCGCTAGCGCGGACCTTGTCCATGAGAGAGAGGGCCTTTCTGTCGTGGCTGTCCTGCGTGGTCGCCGGTTCAGGCGTCCGCGCGCAGAGCGTCAGAGATCGACTTGGCGCCGCCGTGCGCGGTGAGTCCGCCGTCGACCGGTATCTCGGCCCCCGTGATGAAGGACGCCTCGTCAGAGAGAAGGAAGACGACGAGCGGGGTGATCTCGTCGACGGTTCCGGTGCGGCCGAGCGGTGTCTCGCGGACGTTCGCCTCTCGGAAGCCGGGCGCCGCGGAGGCGGTCATGTCCGTTTCGATGAAGCCGGGATGGACGATGTTCACGCGGATGCCGACGGGCCCCAGTTCCATGGCGGCGGTCCGCGACAGGCCGCGCAGGGCCCACTTGCTGGCCGTGTAGGCGACCGGGTAGTGGCCGGTGAGCGCCGCGGACGAGCCGACGTTCACGATCGAGGAGCCGGGTGGCATCAGCGGGGCAAGGTGCTGGATGCCCAGCAGCGGGCCAGTGACGTTGACCGCGTGGACCCGGGCCATGTCCTCGGGCCGTACGTCGTCGATCCGGGCCCGCCAGGTGACGCCCGCGTTGTTGACCAGGCCGTGCACCTGCCCGTACGCCTCACGCAGGTCGGCGGCGAGTTCCGCCCAGTCCTTCTCGTTCGTGACGTCGAGACGGCGGCAGCCGGGTGACTCCGAGACGTCGGTGGCGATCACCCGGGCGCCCTCGCGGGTCAGCGACTCGGCCTCCGCGGCGCCCTGGCCACCGGCCGCGCCCGTGACCACGACGACCTTGCCGAGGAGCCTCTTGGGGTGCAGGTCGGTCACGGCCGCTCCCGGGGGCGGCGCCGGGCGACCGGAACCGGTATGGGATCAGGGCCGGGCACCACGGTGTTGGAGACGGAGCCGATGCCCTCGACGGTGAGGGTGACCGTGTCGCCGGGCTTCAGGGGAGGCGGGTACTGCTCACCCCGTACACCCCACAGCTCGGCGAGGCAGCCGCCGTTTCCGCAGGTCCCGGAACCGAGGACGTCGCCGGGGCGGACGACGGTGCCGCGTGAGGCGTAGGCGGCCATCTCCTCGAAGGTCCAGCTCATGTTGGACAGCAGATCCTTGCCCACGACCTCGCCGTTGATCTCGGCGGTGAGCGCCAGGCGCAGGAAGCCGTCCGCGTCGCGGTACTTCCCCAGCTCGTCGGCGGTGACCAGGTAAGGACCCAGCGTGGTGGCGGTGTCCTTGCCCTTGCAGGGGCCGAGGCCGACCTTCATCTCGGCGGACTGCAGGTCCCGTGCCGACCAGTCGTTGAAGACGGTGTAGCCGACGATGTGGTCGCGGGCCTGCTCGGGCGTGAGGTCGCGGCCCTCCTTTCCGATCACGGCGGCGACCTCCAGCTCGAAGTCGAGCACGCTCGACCCCGGCGGCATGGGGATGTCGTCGTACGGCCCGTACATCGCGTAGGGGTTGCCGAAGTAGAACGTCGGGGCCGCGTACCACCGCTCCGGTACCCCGGCAGCCCCGTCCACGGACCGCCGTACGCCCTCGACGTGCTCCTCGAAGGTGACGAAGTCCCGCACGGTGGGCGGCTGGAGCGGCGCCAGCAGTCGTACGTCGGCGATGTGGGGGCCGGCCGGAACGTCGAGGGTCGCGGAGCCCGCGTCGAGCAGTTCGGGCAGGCCGCCGCCCTCGGCGAGCAGGCCGGTCAGTGAGCTGACGCCGGGCAGAGGGTGGAGCGTGCCGTCCTCTGAGACGACGGCCACGTGGCGTCGGTTGCGGTACTCGTACGCGGCGAATCGCATGGCAGTTTCCTGTCGGCTGTCGGCGTGAGGGGTGGCACGAAGGCCGGGGGTGCGGCATGGGAGTCAGGGCAGTTGACAGTGCAACCGCACCCCCGGGGACTGAAGGCTCCGCCGATCAGACCGGCGGGGCGACGAAGACGCCGCGGTCGACGTCGTTGAACGACTCCTTGGTAACCAGTTCGTTCATCGGGTTGGCCGTGCCCCACTGGTCGGTGACCTCGGGCTTGGAGAAGTCGTAGACGTGCGGGTGCCAGGTGTCCTCGTCCAGCAGCTCCAACTCCGTCGTGTACTCCACCGTGTTGCCGTGCGGGTCGAGGAAGTAGGTGAAGGTGTTGTCGCCCGCCATGTGCCGGCCCGGCCCCCAGATCTTGCGGGCGCCGGAACGGATGACACGGCCGGAGCCGCGCATGTACTCGTCGATTCCGCGCATCTCGAAGGAGATGTGGTGCAGCGAGGTGTGCGGGCCCTTGGCGATGGCCATGGAGTGGTGCTGGTTGCTGATCCGCATGAAGTGCATGACGTCGCCGATGTGCGGATGGCCGAGCGTGTCGGACAGCCGGAAGCCGAGGTGCTCCTCGTACCACGCCTTGGTCTTGTCCAGATCCGGCGAGTTGAGCACGACGTGCGACAGCTTGACCGGGATCGACTCCTTCTCCTCGATCTTGCGGTGCTGCCGCACCTCGACGTCGGCCGAGACCTCGATGGTGCGCCCGTCGACGTCGAAGAAGCGGAAGCCATAACCGCCGCCGGGTGTGTCCACCTTGCCCGGCTGGGAGATCAACTGCACGCCCCCGGCGAGGAGTTGCTCGGCGAGCGTGTCCACGTCGGCCGGGCTCGCGGCACCGTAGGACACGAGGTCGAGACGCTTCTCCTCGGCCTTGCGCAGCCGGACGACGTACTGCTCCGGGCTGCCCTCGGCGGCCAGGAAGGAGATGCCGGAATCCTCGGCGACCTTGGTCAGGCCCCAGACTCCGGCGTAGAAGTCGAGTTGCTTGTCGTAGTCCGGCACGGCGAGGTCGACGTGGCGGAGGTGGGTGAGCAGGCGGTTGTTCATGGGGGGAGCTCCTCAGACGAGGTTGAGCAGAGCCGCGGCGTTTCCGCCGCGGACGGAGTGGAAGTCGGTGTCGGGCAGGTCCGCGGCGCGCAGCGCGCCGAGCGGGTCGTCGGTGCCCATGTCGAAGGGGAAGTCGGAGCCGAGCAGGACCCGTTCCGGGCCGACCGCTCGCAGCAACTCCCGCAGCACCTGAGGGTCGTGGACGAGGGAGTCGAAGTACAGCTGCTTCAGATAGCTGCTCGGTTCCCGCTCACAGCCCCTGGCGTCGGGACGGGACCGCCAGGCGTGGTCGGAGCGGCCGATGTGGGTGGGCAGGTAGCCGCCGCCGTGCGCCGCGATCAGCTTCAGGCCCGGATGACGGTCCAGGACGCCGGAGAAGATCAGGTGGGAGAGGGCGACCGCGTTCTCGGTGGGCTGGCCGACGGTGTTGGACAGGTACCACTGGTCCAGGCGCTCGTCGAGGGAGCAGCCGAACGGGTGCAGGAAGACCAGGGCGCCTGTCTCCTCCGCACGGGACCAGAAGGCTTCGTACGCCGGGTCCGACAGTTCGTGGCCGGGCGCGTGCGAGGAGATCTCCACTCCACTCAGCCCTTGGTCCAGGGCGTGGTCGAGCAGGCCGACCGCGAGGTCGGGATGCTGGAGCGGGACCAGGCCCAGGCCGTGCAGGCGGTCGGGAGCCTTCGCACAGTGTGCGGCGGTGCCCTCGTTGGCCAGTCGGCAGACCTTCTCGGCCAGTCGGGGCTCGGCCCAGTAGTGGTAGTGGGACGGCGAGGGGCTGACCAGCTGGATGTCCACGCCCTGCGCGTCCATGGCCGTCAGGCGCACCGCGGCGTCCGTCAGCTTCGGCACGCGCGCGCCGACCATCGGACCGTTCACTGCCAGGGCCGCCGGGCCGTTGCGGCGCGCGTCGAGGGCGCGGGCCTCGGCGAGACCGGGATGACCGGCGACGGCCTCCTCGACCTCCGGGAGCAGGAGGTGGGCGTGGACGTCGATGGTCGGCGCGGAGGATGCGGTGGTGGTCACGGGCGTTCCTTGAGGAGGTTCATGGTGCGGCCGACCAGCCCGGCCATGTCGGCGTCGCGCACACCGTCCAGCTGCCACTGGCCGATCTGCATGGACGCCTCGACGACGGTGCGCACCCGGGGAATGCGGCGGTCGTGGTAGGCCTGGAGCAGCTCGTCGTCCCAGTCCCGGCCGTCGGCCACGGCCCCGCTGAGCAGCTCGGCGAGGACGAGGGCGTCCTCCAGGGACATGGCCGCGCCCTGGGCCAGGGTGGGCGGGCAGCAGTGGGCGGCGTCGCCGATGAGCACGACCCGGCCCCGGTGCCAGGAGTCCTCGACCAGCAGGCGGTCGAACCAGGTGTAGTTGACCTTCTTCGGGTCGGTGATGTGCTCGGTGATCTCCGGCCAGACCCCGCCGTAGCTCTGCGCCAGGCGGCGCATCTCGTCGGCGTAGGTGGCCGGGTCGATGGAGGCGCGGTCGCGGCACCCTTCGACGACGTACGCGTAGATAGTGTTCTCGCTGGTGGGGCAGTAGCCGGCGATGTAGGCGGGGCCGCCGTAGGCGAGGTCGGTGCGCGTCACGCTCTCGGGCCGCGGGGCGGCGATGCGCCAGATGGCCATGCCGGTCGGCTCGGGTTTGTCCGTGATGCCGATCGCGGCGCGGGTGGCGGAGTTGACTCCGTCGGCGCCGATCACCAGGTCGTAGCGGCCCTCGCTGCCGTCGCTGAAGCGCACCGACACGCCGTCGGCGTCCTGCTTCAGCGCTTCGGCGGTGATGCCAAGGCGAACGCCGGCGCCGGAGGCGCGGACCGTGTCGATGAGGATCTGCTGCAGCTGGGGGCGCTGCATGCCGAGGGTGGCGGGCAGGTCCTCGCCGCCGGTCTGGATGTCCTCGGCGACGAACAGGACGGTGCCGTCGGGGGTGGTCACGCCCAGCGAGCCGAAGGCGTATCCGGAGGCTTTCACCTGTTCCCACACGCCCAGTTCGCGCAGGACCCGCAGGGCGTTGCCCTGGAGGGTGATGCCGGAGCCGGTGGTGGCGTTCCCGTCCGGCTTGGCCTCGATCAGGTCGACGGCGATGCCGGCGCGGCGCAGCAGGATGGTGACGGCGTTGCCTGAGGCGCCCCCGCCGATGACCAGGACGGTGGGTGTGCCCCCGGCCGGAGGCTGGGAGAGAGTGCGGCTGTCAGCCATGTCGGGGATTCCTCCCGGGGTTGGGCCGCGCGACTTCGGGCGGCGGGGGCTGCGGCTCGCCCGCCGCGAGTGCGGGCCAGAGGTGGGGACGGGTCACCCGGCGAAGCGGGTGGAGCGGTGGAGGCCGGATGCGCCGCTGCTGTCCGGGGAACGGCGCATCCGGCAGTAGTGCGGGTTACTTGACGGCGATCGGGTTGACCGGGGAGCCGACGGCTCCGGTGATGGGGAGGGGAGCGGCGGTGAGCCAGAACTCGTACACGCCGTCGTCGGCGCAGTCGGCGGCGAGTGCGTCGAGGTCCCACATCTCGCCGATCAGCAGGCCCATGTTGGGGATGACGACCTGGTGCAGCGGCTGGAAGGCGCCCTCGAACTCGTTGGGGCGGACCTCGAAACCCCAGGTGTCGGTGGCGATGGCGGCGATCTCGGTGCCGTGCAGCCAGCCGGCGGTGGTGAACGACAGGCCGGGCGCGGGGCCGCCCGCGTAGTCGCCCCAGCCGTCGCGGCGGGCGCGGGCGAGACGTCCGGTACGGACGAGGACGATGTCGCCGCGGCCGACGGTCACCCCATGGGCCTCAGCGGTCTGCTCGAGGTGCTCCTCGGTGATGGCGAACCCGTCGGGCAGCTCGCCGTCCGTGCCGACGACCAGGGCCACGTCGAGCAACACGCCGCGTCCCGCGACGTACGGCGCCATGTGCTCGATGCCGGTGACAAGGTCTCCGTCGGAGGTGACCACCTGCTCGGCGGCCCGTCCGTTCCACGCCTTGCCGTGGTCGAAGATGTGCCCGAGGCCGTCCCACTGGGTGGAGCACTGCAGCGGCATCGCGATCACGTCGTCCGCGCCGCCGATGCCGTGCGGGAAACCCTGATTGCCCAGTGCCGCATCGGTCCCCGTGTCGAGCATGGTGTGCACCGGGTTGGTCCGCCGGCGCCAGCCCTTCTGCGGGCCGTTCATGTCGAACCGCTGCGACAGCGAGAAGCTCACGCCGCGGCGTACGAGCGCCGCGCCCTCGCGCCGCTTGGCCTCGTCGAGGAAGTTCAGTGTGCCGAGCACGTCGTCCTCACCCCAACGCCCCCAGTTGGAGTACGCCTTGGCGGCCTCGGCTATCGCGCCCTCCGGGTCGCGGCGGTCCAGGCTCATGCCGCTCCCTCCGCGACACAGCGGGTGCGCTGCACGCCCAGACCGGTGATGGAACCCTCCATGACGTCGCCGTCGCGCAGCAGGCGTCCCCAGTGGATGCCGTTGCCGGCCGGGCTTCCGGTCAACACCAGGTCACCGGGCAGGAGTTGAGCCGTCTGCGAGGCGTACGACACCAACCGGGCGACTCCGAAGAGCATGTCCTTGGTGGACTCGTCCTGCATGGTCTCGCCGTTCAGCTTGAGCGTGACCCGCAGGTCACCGGTGTCCGCGATCGACTCCGCAGGTACGAGCCACGGGCCGAGCGGCGTGAAACCGGGAGCGTTCTTGCAGCGCAGCCAGTCGGTGCCGATGGCCTTCATGTCCCGGCGGAACACGGTGGCGCGGTCGGTGAGGTCGTTGGCGATGGTGTACCCGGCGACGTACTCCAGGGCCTCCTCGACCGTCACCCGGTAGGCGGGCTTGGCGACGACGGCCGCCAACTCCAGCTCCCAGTCCGGCTTTTCGGCCCAGGCGGGCAGGACCACGTCGTCGTAGGGGCCCGTGATCGCGCTGGGCAGGCCGATGAACACGTAGGGCAGGTCCTCGGCGGCCCGGCGGTCCATGACCGCGGCGATCTCCGCTCGTGCCTCCTCGACGGTGCGGGGGTCGTCGGGGGAACGGTGGGCGACCTCCAGATCGATCACGTGCTGCCGGTAGTTGGCGCCGGACTGAAAGATCTGCCGCGGCTCGATGGGGGCGTGCACGCGCAGGCCCTCCAGTGGCAGCCGGCCGAGGGAGTCGTCGTCCGCCAGGGTGCGCAGGACGGGGAGGGTCTCCTCCCACCGCTCCAGGACTGCGCGCAGATCCGACGGCGCCCAGTCCAGGGCGCTGCGCAGATCGAGTACCCGGTCATTGGCCAGGAGGCCGGGAAACGACTCCCCGTCCTGAGCGGAGAACGTGCCGAGCGCGAACGGGCCGACTGATTGCGCGAGCATTGCCATCAGATTTCCTCCTGCGGGTTGGGGTCTACTCTGACCCCGATCGACCAATCACGGAAATTAATCCTGTGGATGTGTCGAATCCACGTCATGGATGACTCTCGTTGCTAGGTGGTTGCCGGTGAACCTGTCCCGACTCGACCTCAATCTGGTCCTCGCCCTTCGCGCGCTGCTGGAGGAGCGCAATGTCACCCGGGCCGGCGAGCGCATCGGCCTCAGCCAGCCGGCCATGAGCGCCGCGCTGTCCCGGCTGCGCCGCCATTTCGATGACGAATTGCTCGCCCGCACCGGCAACGCCTACGAGCTGACTCCGCTCGGCGCCGCCCTGCGCGACCGCAGCGCCACCGCGTGCGACCTGCTGGAGCGGGTCTTCGCCAGCCAGGCCGACTTCGACCCGGCGGCGGAGTCACGTGAGTTCACCCTGCTCGCCTCCGACTACGGGGCGGCCGTGTTCGGTGCCGCACTCGCCCGCACCCTGCACGAGGAGGCGCCCGGCATCAGGCTCACCTTCCAGCACCCGGCACCGTCCGTCGTGGAGAACACCGCCGGGGTGCTGAGCACCGTCGACGGACTGCTGATGCCGCACGGCGTCATCGACGGCTTGCCCGCCGTCGACCTCCACCAGGACCGCTGGCTGTTCCTGGTCGCCGACGATCACCCCGAGATCGGTGACGAACTCTCCCTGGACCAGCTGGGGCGTCTGCCCTGGGCCGTCTACCAGCGTCCCTACGACGCCCCGGCCGCCCGCCAGCTCAGCATGATAGGGATCAGTCCCCAGGTGGAGGTGTCCGTGCAGACCTTTCAGCTGCTGCCCCTCATGGTCGAGGGCACCCGCCGGATCGCGATGATCCAGGAGCGCCTGGCGCGCAAGGCGGTCCGATCGGCCGCGGTGCGCGTCCTGCCCTGCCCCTTCGAGGCGGTACCGGTGCGGGAGGCGATGTGGTGGCACCCGGTGCACGCTCAGGACGCGGGCCACATCTGGCTGCGGCAGAAGGCCGCGGAAGTGGGCGCGACGCTGGCGGGCAACGGCTACAGCTATGGCAAGGGCCCAGGGAAGGCCGTGCCCGTCGACCGGAGCGCGGGGCTGCCGCCGGGCCGGCTCTGACCGGGCCCGGCGGCAGCCCGTGATCGACGCGCTCTCGGTGGTCTTCCCGCACGCCCTCAGGCCAACTGCTCCGGCAACGGCCGGGGATCGACGGCGCCCACCCGGCGGCGGGCCGCCCACAGCCCCGCCGCGACGAGGGCGGCGGCCAGCCCCAGCACACCCACCGCACCGGCGAGACTGCCGACCGCGGACTCCCCGGCGAGCAGCACCAGCGGGCAGATGAACTCACCGCCGAAGAAGGCCGTCATCCACAACCCCGTCCCACGGCCGCGGTCCTCGAACGCCAGCCGGGACATGGCACTGGTGAGAAGGGCGGGCAGCAGTATGCCGGTGCCCACACAGTTGACGACCGCCCCGATGACCAGCAGCGGGGCATTGCCCGCGAGGAACATCACCCCGAAGCCGACCGCGCAGACCGCGAAGACGGCGGGCAGCATCGGGTCGGGAGAACGCTTGAGCCGGGCGAAGGTGACCGCTCCGCCCACAGTCGCGGCACTGGCGATCGCGGTGGCCAGTCCGATCACGCCGGTGTTCTCCACCCCGAGGTCGTCGAGCAGGTACGACATCTCCACCGGGACGGTGTAGAAGACCATCGCCCCGAAGAAGGTGAGGGCACAGATGCCGCCCAACTGTCGCCAGGGGAACGAGCGGCGGGCCTCCGTCTCGGCCGGAGTCTCCTCGCCGTCCGCACGGGCCGCCGGGTTGGGCAGGGCGGTTGCCATCAGCGGGGCGAGCGCCAGGCTCACGGCGTAGACGCAGAAGGGCACGCGCCAGCCCGCCGATCCGGCGGCGCCGCCGAGCACGAAGAAGACGGTGGCCGACGCGGAGGCGCACATGGTCTGCAGGGCGAGGTACTTCACCCGCCGGTGACCGCTGTAGTAGTCGCCGATCAGAGTCGTGCAGCAGGTCATGATCGCGGCCTCGGCGACTCCGACCAGGGCACGGCTGGCGATGATGCCGCCCAGCGAGTCCAGCCACAGCGGTGCCGTGCCGAACAGCGCGTACAGGACGGTCGCCACGATCAGCAGGCGCTTGCGGCCCACCCGGTCCACGATCACCCCGGCGAACGGGGCCAGCAGCGCCAGCGCCAGCGCCGGGACGGTCAGCGCGAGGGGCACCAGCGCCTTGGCCCCCGGGACCGACGCGAAGTGGTCCTGCATCTTCGGCAGTACCGGGGCGATCAGCACCGCCCCCAGGATCGGCAGACAGCTGCCCGCCATCAGAAGGGTCACCCGCAGCAGATGGGCCGGGCCCGAGACGGCGACGGCTGACGGAGTGGTGGCATCGACCGTCGCGTGAGGCGGCGGGGGCACGGAACCGGGCATGGCGACTCCAGGGGGCGGTGTAAGGGAGTGGGCATGCCTCACGGGCGCCAACGGCGCACGGCATGCTGGGGAAGCTCGCACGCCGGCGGCATCCGGACAGCGGCGTGCGGTAGCGACGACTATGGGGGCGCCAAAGCGCCGGTGCCATCCCCTGCGCGATCCGAATCCCGTATCCGGGTTATCCACGCTGTGGATGGGATGGGCAACCGTCACGCAGACGGAAGACGTGCACGACCGTTCCTGCGCGCGAACAGCGGTGTCCCGGAGCTCGGTCGTCCCGGCCTCCGGGACACCGCCGGCTGCCGGCAGCCGACAGCCGACACGTCGCGCACGCCGGGCAGCGTCAGCGGACAGGCAGCGGCAGGACGCGCCGATAGGCGGCGACGGCGACGACCGCGACCACCTGTCAGGCGGCGGGAGCGCGGCGCGGGCGGGGCGGACGGGGCGGACGATAGGCTTCGGGGACGGAACCGGGCATGGGGACCTCCTGCGGAGAGCTCAAGAACGACAGGTGCAGCGCCGGAAAGGCAGACGTTTGATTCCTCAAACATGTGGGACGCTACCCCGAAGTGTTTGATCAGGCAAACACCTCGGTTTAGAGTGGCCACCATGACATCCCCCCGGTGGCTCACTCCCGAAGAGCTGCGAGCCTGGATCAACTACCTCGACTGCTCGACGCTGCTGAACGACTACCTCGATCAGCAGTTGCGGCGCGACGCGGCCATGACGCACGCGGACTACAGCCTCCTGGCCCGCCTGTCCGTGGCACCCGACCGCGCCCTGGGGATGTCCTTGCTCGCCGAGCAGTTGAAGTTCACCCGCAGCCGCCTCACGCGCGCGGTGATCCGCCTGGAGGAGTCGGGCTACGTGCGGCGCCGGGAGGATCCGGCCGACGGACGCGGACAGCTGGCCGAACTCACCGATGCCGGCATGGAGTTGATGACCAAGGCCGCCCCCGGCCATGTTGCTGCCGTACGCCGCGTGGTGTTCGACGCCCTCAGCCCCGAACAGGTGGAGCAACTCGCCACCATCACCGCCACCGTGGTCGCCTCCCTCAAGCAGGCCGGCGAGGAGGACGCCTACCCGGCGGCCCTGCCGTGGCATCGCCGCTGACTCCGAGAACCTGCCCCGTTCACCGGGCTGAGCCTGCGTCAGTTCGGCAAGCTGATCACCGCGTTGCGGCGCGAGGGTGCGGATCCGGTGCCCAAGGGCCAGCCGTGGAGCCTGCCGCTCGAGGGCCGCGTGCTGCTGGTCGCCGCGTACTGGCGGACTGACCTGACCCTGCGCCAGCTGGCGGCGCCGCTGTTCGGGGTGTCCAAATCCGCAGCCGACCGCATCATCGACCACCTCGGACCTGCGCTCGCCGTCCAGCGACGCAAGCGGTTCCGCAAGGACACCGTGCTGGTCGTGGACGGCACCCTGGTCCCCGCAGTCGATCACAGCGTTGCCGAGCAGCCGGAGAATTACCGGTACTCGACCAACCACCAGGTCGTGATCGATGCCGACACCCGGCTCGCCTGGGCGGCCGGACGCCGCGGCTGAAGTCGGGCGTCCTCAAGGGGCCCGGTGGGGCATCGCCCGCCCTTCGGCATGCCGAAGCACAAGCACCGCCTGGCCACCGCGCCTGACCGGGCCGGTGGAAGGGCCGCTGCGTACGCTGCTTCGCAGGGACAGCCCGGACACTGATCGCTTCAAGGCCAGCCGGGGCCGGCTGGCCTCACTCGCGTACGGTCTGCTCGGCTCGGCCGCCGACCCCGAGGACGCCGTGCAGGACACGTTCCTGCGCCGGCAGGCCGCAGACCGCGTAGGGGGTTGAGGTCCCGGAAGCGTGGCTGACCAAGGTCGTCACCAATCTCTGCCTCGACTGCTCCGCTCGGCGCCGCAGACACGGTGCGGCTGCGCCGTGGGGTGCCCCCGCTTCGGGTGCTGCTCCGTTTCGACCACCGAGGCCGTAGCTGGATCTAGCGGCCGACGGCAGCAGGGGGTTCGCCGCTGTTCTCCTGCTTCTGCGAGCCCGCCCCGGCTGGTCGAACCGCCTGTCAGGGCAAGCAGCAGGCACGACGCCGGCAAAGCTGACCTCGGCGAGGCCATCTCCGCCACCGACACGCGCCTGCGTCAGGCAGTCATGTACGGCGAGCCGTACGAGCGCGGGGGGCTCGTTCTCGTCACGAGCATCGGGGCAGCGCTCTCGGTTCCAAGGTGCGTGCGACGAGGTAGTGGCACGCGCCGCCGCCGGCGAGGCGCAGTCGCCTCCGAACCGAAGTCCTCGCGCCGTGCCGACGGCCCCGGCCCTCACGGCGCGGCGCTGGAGAGGTCCGCGAGGTTGGGACTTCCAATATTCGAGCGTCATCCGAGCGTCAAGATTGTGGATTCCGCATCACCACTCCGCCCGCGAGACCCGCGCCAGCCCTTGAAGCTGCAGCTCGGACTGTTCTGCACAACAGCACCTCAGTCGACGCCCTCTACGAACGAAAACAAGTCGAACTGACCATCTGGAATACAAAACAGCAGGTCAGATGCCCTTCTCAGTAGGCTCCAGAATCGCCACGCACTCCACGTGCGACGTCATCGAAAGCACGTCAGGAGGCACGGAGAGAGGAAAAAGTAAAGGTCAGAGCGCTCTTGCGGTGTTCGGGGCGGCCAGCGAGGTGCTGGAGCGTCACAACGCGGCAGGCTTCTCCGGGGGGCAAACCCGACAGGCCACCTGCACGAATGGCTGGTCTCAAACGCTTACGTTCGCGCGTGACACCCGGACGCAGGCCGTGCCTCGGACCGGCCCGACATGACGAGCAGCCACTATTCGGAGTCAGGGTGCATCTGCACCCACCGGCCGTTGATGAACTTCATCTCCACACCGTAGAACGGCTGGGGCGGGGGGACCGGCCGCTTGCCGCGGTGTGGCGCTGTCGGCTGCTTGGGGCGGTCGGCGGGCTGCACCTTCGCGGCCCCCGGCTTCATTTTCGCGTCGCGCTTCCGCAACGCTTCGATCTTTTTGAGGAGTTCGGCGCGGCTGATGTCTTTCGGCGCCCGGGTGAGACCGGGCGGAGCCGCCGAACGGGTCGGCGAGCGGTCCGTGGCCGACTGGCAGGCGCGGTGCACCGGCTGTCCGTCCGCGGCGAAGACGAGCTTCTTCCTGGCCACCGGCAGGCGGCATACCGCACAGCGCTTGAGCGCGGGCTTGGGCCTGAACGTGTCGGACACGATCTCCCCGGATGGTGATGCCTTGGTGGGACAGCAGGATAGGCGCGCTGATGACAGCTCGGGGGAGTTCGAGCGAAATGTGAACGCTCCTTTCTTCGCGGAACGGTACGTTCGCGCCGGAAGTGCGAGACGTTGCCGTTGTCAGCCGGCTCAGCAGGAAGGGCCGAGGACCACCGGTCGTGGGACTGCGACGAGGGCGAACTCAGCGGGTCGGCGAACCGTCGTCTGTGCGGCCGCGCATACCTTCAGTAGGGGGTGAGGAAGGCAATGTTGCAGCTCGGCGACGTCGAAACCCTGGAAGGGCTTGGGCGGTCCCATCGAGGGGGATGATGGCCGCGCGGACGTCGTCGCCGTCTCCGATCCGGCGGCAACGAACCGCCAGGGCGAGGCGCCGCGGCGCCTCGGTCGCGCGTTTTCAGGCTAGCCACATCCGTCTCCCAGCCTTCGGCCCGCGCCGCAGGCCACTTCGTTCGGATGCGGCACGGCGTCGGCCGGCCGATCAGGGCGTCCACCCGGTGCACGACGGATGCTCCCGCAACCCGGTCGAGCGGCCTCCCCGGTCCACGCAGAGGCCCTCAGAAGCGATTTCCAAACCGAGGGATATGGCTACTGCTCGAACTTCCGCGCGCATCATCCTCGTTCGGGTGATCGCTCCGCAGTCGGCGCATAGGAGAAGGGTGAGGGCCTCCCGCACAGTTCGGTGATGGCGAGTCAACGAACCATCACGAGGCCCGGGTGTCCCACTGTGGCGTGCTTGCTCCGTCCGCGTCCAGCTCCGAACGGCCGTCGGCGCCTCGGATACAGCGGCTTCATCGGCCGCCTCGGCCAGGGCCTCGACGGTCTCCTCGCGAGCGATGACCGCGCGCCGCGCGGCCTCCTCCGCCTCCGCGACAGCGGCTTGAAGCCGTTCCAGCTCGGCCCTCAGCTCCTCCGCCCGAGCCAACGCCACCCGCTCACGCCGCTCCAGCACCCCCAGCACCGACGCCATCCGCCACCTCCCAGCACGCCCCGCACCGACACGACGGCCCGAGCATGCCTAACGAGCGACGGCCACACACCTCACCTGGGAAAACGTGACCCTACCTTCGGTTTGGGAATCGCTTGCAAGCAAGTGGCACGCCGCGTCGCGGTGGTAGTTCTGCATGATGACCTGCCGCAGGGCCTCGGCCTGCGGGCCGGGCCGGTAATCCGGCCCGTGGCGGAGGTGTTCGAGTAGCCGACAGGCGGCAGTTCCCGGCCCCGGCCGCATGGCCGGGGCCGGGGGCCTGGTTCAGTTGGCCCGGTAGCGGGAGGCGAGAGCGGGGCTCTGTCCGCCGAACGCGGCGAGGTCGGCCTGGAAGACGGCGTCGAGCAGGCCGGCGTCCTCGACGCCGGGGGCGCAGACGACCTCGCCGAGTTCGAGGCCGCGCAGGCCGGCGGTGACGACGTCCTCGGCGCTCATGCGGGGCACGACGCTCATGTCGAGGCCCTGGCGGGTGTGGAACTCGGTGGCTACCACGCCCGGGCACAGCACCTGGACCTGGACGCCGGTGTCCTCCAGCTCGGCGCTGAGGGTCTGCGACATGGCGACGAGGTGGGCCAGGCTGCCGGCGTAGACGGCGCGGCGGGGCATGACGGACTTGTCGGCGGGGCCGCTGAAGGCGATCATCCCGGCCACGTTGATGATCTTCCCTTCGCCGCGTTCCTGCATGCCGGCGACGGCGGCGCGGGTGAGCATGGTCGGTGCGACGACCTTGACGTGGACGAGTTCGCGGGCCTTGTCGGCGGGCAGCTGGGCCAGCGGCATGTAGTGGGCGACTCCGGCGTTGTTGACGAGCATGGTCAGCGGCTCGGTGGCGCAGATGTCGGCGACGGTGTCGACGCCGATGTCGGTGGACAGGTCCGCGGCGACGGTGCGGACGGTGACCTCGGGGTGGGCGGTGGCGAACTCCTCCAGGCGGTCCTTGTTGCGGCCGACGATGATCAGGTCGTAGCCGTCGGCGGCGAGGCGTTCGGCGAAGGCCTTGCCGATGCCGGAGGTGGCGCCGGTGACGAGGGCGAGCTTGCTCATGGGAGTGTTTCCTTTCAGAGGGTGGCCGAAGCGGCCGGGGTGGGGTCCTGGCGGAGCCAGGCGTGTTCGGCGCGGTACTGGGCCGCGACGGCCTCGGGCCGGTCGTCGCCGAGGTGGTGGTCGCCGACGGTGTAGCCCTTGCGGTTCAGGTACCAGGCCAGGAATCGGTAGGAGGGCCTGTAGCGGGCCAGCTCGTCCGGGTCGACGGTGAGCCGGGCGCCCGGCAGAACCGGGACGAGGGTGTCCTTCTCGTAGATCGAGGTGATCCGGGCGATGCGCCACTGGCCGTCGGTGCCGCGCTGGGCTCGGTACTGCGAGCGGCAGGCGGAGGCCAGATCCGCCTCCGTGCCGTCGACGTCGATGCGCCACTCGATGATCAGCGGCAGTTCGGCCAGGGCCCGGTCGCCGTCGATGCGGACGGCGGGTGGACTGAGCCGGTGCACGGCGTAGTCGCCGCGCCCGGCCATAGCGCGGGTCTGGCGGACGAAGTCGGCGCCGCTGCCGGTGAACCAGCTCATCTGGACCACGGAGTCGTCGGCGAAGCAGGCCGCCATCTCGGGGTACCAGCCGCGGTCCCGGCTCTGGCGTTCGCGCAGCACCAGCTGCGTCACGTCATCGGCCGACATTGGGGCCTCCTTGTGCGAAGTGAAGGCGGTCGTGGTTCAGGCACTCAGGCGGTGCACGAGCTGGGTGAGCCCGTGTGCGCCGGCCAGGCCGCGCTCGGTGACCGGGGTGTAGTCGATTCCGGCCTGGCGCATGGCCTGGTCGAACAGCTGCATGTCGAGGGCTTCGACGGCGGAGAGGTGGTCGACGTTGTCGGGCCGCACCATGGTGTTCAGCAGGGACAGGGCCGCGCTGGCGGCGCTGCCCAGCTTCAGGACCTCCACCAGCCGGGCGGGGTCCAGCTCCAGCCGGGTGGCCAGTTCGACGATCTCGGCGATCGCGGCCTGGTTCATCATCAGCAGCGCGTTGTTGAACAGCTTCGCCGTCTGCCCCGCCCCGGCGTCACCGAGGTGCACCACATGGCGGGAGAACGAGCGGAACACCGGCGTGCAGCGTTCGGCCGCCGCTTGCGGGCCGCCGACCATCACGGTCAGCCGGCGCTCCTGCGCGGCCGGGCGGCCGCCGCTGACCGGCGCGTCCAGCACCTCGACGCCGCCCTTCGCGCACAGCTCGGTCAGACGGACGGCGTTGCCGGGCAGGCCGGTGCCATGGTTGACCACGATGGCGCCGGGACGAAGGTCTTCGAGTAGCTGATCGGCAAGCTGCAGGACGTCGTCGTCGGTGCCCACGCACAAGCAGACGATGTCGCAGGCGGCGGCCAGCTCACTGAGCGTGTCGTGCCGCTGGTGGGGGACCTCGGCGAGGCCGTCCAGGGAGGTGGGGCGCCGGGCCCAGGCGTGCAGGGGGAAGCCGGCTTCGGAGATCGCGGTGGCCATGGGCAGGCCCTGGTCACCCAGCCCGATGAACCCCACGACGGGTCGTTCAGGGAATCGTGCTCGTGTCATGCCTCCACGGTCGGCGAGGGCCCTGCGACCAGCCAGTAGACCGGTTTTCCTGGGAATGGCAGTACCAGGCTGGTCATCGACTCATTTGCCACAATCGACGGTATGGCGACCACAGAACTCGGCGCGGCCCTACGTCACTGGCGCGATCACGTCCCGCCCCAGGCCGTCGGCCTGCCCGGCGGGGGTCGCCGGCGTGCCGCCGGGCTGCGCCGCGAGGAACTGTCCCAGCTGGCCGGCATCTCCGCCGACTACATCATCCGGCTGGAACAGGGACGCGCCACCAGCCCCTCACCCCAGATCGTCGAAGCCCTGGCCCGCGCCCTGCGGCTCACCCAGGACGAACGCGCCCACCTGTTCCGCCTGGCCGGCCTCGCGCCGCCCGGGCCCGGCATGGTCCCGCGGCACATCACCCCCGGCGTCCACCGCATGCTGGACCGCCTGGCCGGCACACCCGTCGCCGTCTTCGACGCCGCCTGGAACCAACTGCTCGCCAACCCCCTCTACACCGCCCTCATGGGCGAATGGCAGGGCGACGACCTCAACGGCGTCTGGCGCAACTTCCTCAACCCCGACCACCGCGTGCGCCAGACGCCCGAATCCAGGGGCGCCCTGCAGGCCTCCCTCGTCGCCGACCTGCGCCGCGCCGCCGCCCGCTACCCCGACGACGCAAACCTCAAGGCCCTCATCGCCGAACTGCGCCGCCGCAGCGCCCACTTCGAGACGCTGTGGGAGTCGGGCGCGGTCGGCGAGCACCAGGCCGCCCGCAAGACCATCGACCACCCCATTGTCGGCGCGCTGACCCTGGACTGCGACATCCTCAGCGTCACCGGCAGCGACCTGCGCATCATGGTCTACTCCGCCCAGCCCGGCACCGAGGACGCCGACCGGCTGGCGCTCCTGAACGTCATCGGGACGCAGTCCCTCCTCGGGTAAGAAGCGATCTACAAACCGAGGGATACGGCTGCTGCTCGAACTTCCGCGCGCATCAGCCTCGTTCGGGTGATCGCTCCGCAGCCGGCGCGTAAGAGAAGGGCCTCCTGCACAGTTCGGTGATGTCGAGTCATCGAATCATCAGGAGGCCCTGGTGTCCCACCGCGGCGTGCTTGCTCCGTCCGCGTCCCGTTCCGGCATGTCGTGCGATTGCCTCGCACACCGGCTCGGGAATGCCGCCGACCAGCCGGACCGGAGCCGCCGCTACGGCTCCGACCTCACCGACTCGGAGTGGGCGATCGTGCGGCCACTGCTGCCCGTCCCGGCCTGGCTGAACGGCAAGGGAGGCCGCCCGGAGGGCTACTGCTACCGCCAGCTGATCGACGCGGTGCGCTACCTGGTCGCCGAGGGCGTGCGCTGGGCCAGCCTGCCCGCCGACTTCCCCAAATGGCGGGCCGTGTACCGGTTCTTCCGCCGCTGGCGCGACAACGACTTCATCAAGGAGCTCTACGGCCGGCTGCGCACAATGCTGCGCGCCCTGGCCGGGAAGAAGCAGGCGCCCACCGCCGCGATCATCGACTCGCAGTCGGTGAAGGCCGACGCCACCGTCGGCGCGGCCACCCGCGGCTATGACGCCGGGAAGAAGATCAATGGGAGGAAGCGGCACATCGCCGTGGACACCCTGGGCCTGCTGCTGACCGTGCTGGTCACCGCCGCCTCGGTCAAGGACAACGACGCCGGCCGCGACCTCCTCGAACAACTGCGCGCCGAACACCATCGCATCGCCCTGGTCTGGGCCGACGGCGGCTACACCGGCTGGCTGGTCAGCTTCGCCCACGCCGTCCTGGCCCTCACGCTGACCGTCGTCAAGCGCAGCGACGACACCACAGGGTTCGTGGTGCTGCCGCGCCGCTGGGTCGTCGAGCGCAGTTTCTCCCACCTGATCCGGGCCCGGCGCCTCGCCCGGGACTACGAGACCCGCATCGACAGCGCCGAGGCGATGGCCTGGTGGGCCGCGAGCATCCCCGCCACCCGCCGCCTGGCCCGCTCCGGCCGACCGGCACCCCGCCGCCTCAACCGGTCCGCGGCCTGAACAACCCCGGCCGCCCCTCGGCCAACCAGCCCCGCTCCACCAGCCGCTTCGCCCGAAACCGCGCCGCCTGCTCCCTCGCGTCACTGGCCGGCCAGTCCAGATGCTCGCGCATCGCCCGCGCCCGCACCCCCTCTCCACCGCCGGCCGCGTCCTCCCGGACCAGAGCCACGATCCGCGCGCAGTCCGGCGGAAGCACCTCGGTCCCCATCCCCTCGCGCCACAGCGGCACCTCGACCCGCTGTCCGACGCCGACCGCGACTGGCACCGCTGCCGTCGGCGCCTCGGATACAGCGGCTTCATCGGCCGCCTCGGCCAGGGCCTCGACGGTCTCCTCGCGAGCGATGACCGCGCGCCGCGCGGCCTCCTCCGCCTCCGCGACAGCGGCTTGAAGCCGTTCCAGCTCGGCCCTCAGCTCCTCCGCCCGAGCCAACGCCACCCGCTCACGCCGCTCCAGCACCCCCAGCACCGACGCCATCCGCCACCTCCCAGCACGCCCCGCACCGACACGACGGCCCGAGCATGCCTAACGAGCGACGGCCACACACCTCACCTGGGAAAACGTGACCCTACCTTCGGTTTGGGAATCGCTTCTCAACGAACGCTGCCGTGTGTATGAGGTGATCTCACCGGGGTGTAGCTGTCGAGACGGACGGCGCCGCTGCCGTCATCTCGGGTCACTCCCGGGGGAAGGCGTCGCCGGTCGGCCAGCGTTCCGGCAGACCGAGAGCAGTGTGGACGGAGCGAATCGCGGGCTGGCGCTCGACCTGGATCCCAGCCAGTTGCGTCGTTGCCCAGGTAGGAAAGATGGGGGCAGGAAGCGAGGCAGGATCCGGGCTTTGCCAGAGAACGGGAGTGTTTTTCGTCCAGGTCCAGGGTGCTGGGTTGTTCACGACGAGCACGCCGCTGACACGGCTGTGGGCATGGTCGTAGGTGGCAGTCCAGTAGCCATCGGGCTTGCGGCTCAAGGTCGATCCGCTGTCGTAGGCGTACTCGACCGTACTCCCGTACAGCGCTCTCTCGATGTCCTCATCTTCGGGGAAGTCGGCTGCATGGCCTAGCGCCACGATGAATGGAAGCTCCAGGTCACCATACTTCCCGCCCTTGTGTGTGACGGCGTGAAGCACTCGCTCCGATCCGTCCTCGACCGCCCATGCCGAGGGGTAGACGCCGATTGTCCTGCTGGATGGATTGCCACGCTTGCCTGGGCTGCGGGGGATCGCTTGAAACGTGAGGCACCAGCCAGCCTCATGCCAAGTGTGACTGGGAAGCGGCACCTTGCGCTCATGGTCGGCGATGACCTGGTCGGGGTCCAAGCTTGCAAGCCATCGCGTCAGCCCGGACTTCAGCCGTCTTTGCGGCGGCGTTGCCGCACCGGCGCTGTGCAGTTCGCACGATACGAAGAAGTTCGGACTCGGCAAGCGATCGATGGCATCGCTCAACTGCGGTGGGAGCGAGTAAGCCCCAGCGTCACGCTTCTGAGCCTTCCAGATCGCCTCGACGACGAACTGCTCGTTGCCGCACGTAACCAGGAAGTCGGGCCTATAGCCACCTGTTCCCGTCTGCCGCTCAACCTCCACGCTGCAACCGGAACCGAGCAACATCGCGTGCAGGTACAACTCCCACAGCGCGGAGAAGACGTTCGTGTCGGAGTTTCGGTCCCGCAGTCGGCTGAGCAGGCCGGGCTGAGCCCGGTCAGGGAAGCGCGACCACCATTCGTTGATCACATCCCGAACCTGGTCCCAGAACGGACCGGCGACCCTCTCGAAGAACTCGGCCTGTGACTCGGCCGCCCGCTTCGGCGCCGCATCCGTCCGATTCCGGCTCGCGTATACACCCATGACAGACGATCGTAGGTCGCTCTGCAGGCCCTTCTCATTCCATTTCCACTGTGTCCCGACGACCGCAGGGCTCAACCGAGTCAGCCGTTCTCACTCCTTCCGGGCCCCTGTTGAAGTGGCCGCCCCGAGGAAGCCCACCGGCCGGTTTGGCCTCCGACGGGGGCACAGGTGCGAGATGCGCGGCTCGGATCAAGACCGGCGGGCGGGGGGATCGCCGGAACGCTCAGCCCTCGATGTGATAGCGGCTCTGAGACACGACGGCTTGGCGGATCTTGGTGGTGAAGTCGGCCGTACGGGCGATCCGGTCCACGCCGCCGGCCTTGTTACGGCGCAGGACGCTCTTGAAGTTCTGTTCCAGAGTTCCTGTCATGCGGAACATCAAGTCGTCGCTGAGATGGTCGAGATCGATATTGAGAAGGTCCCGCGGCGACGGCTGCCGTAGCCGTGTGAGGGTGTAGGCGGACATGGCCGCCAGCGGGTAGAGCCAGTTCTCGAGCGAATCCCCCAGCAAGGGACGGTCTTCGGCGTACCGAGTGAGAAACGTGCGCAGCCTGGTGTGCACATCGAGACACAGACGGTAGATGTCCAGATCGTGCCGCGGCGAGAAGATCTGGGCGTAGTGCTGGTCGTCGAGCAGCAGCGCGTCGGAGTGCCGCAGCGCGGTGTGCGGTTCGCGCAGCACGAAGGCGGTGAACTCGCGGGCGAGCCGGGCCATGCTGACGACCCGGTCCAGTGGGAACCCGAGGTTGCGGTAGTAGCTGGCCCGGCGCTCGTAGTAGTAGCCGCCCGCGTGGCCGAGGCTCTCCTCGATGTCCTTCTGGATGGACTCTGTGGCGCGCAATGCGCCGGCGGGCAGTTGGGTCTGGCTGTTGGTCGCCCGGATGATGCGGTCGCGAGCCGTGCCGCTCTCAGGAGCGACCACGATCTTCACCAGGAGGGACCGATCGCGGTGCTGGCCGCCGTTCTGGAAGTAGCTGTAGATCTCGTGGCTGGTCTGTAGCCCGTTGACGATCTGAGGCTCCCTGACCACGATCTTCTTGCCGGCGATCTGGGCGGCGTCCGCGACGACGGTGACGCCGTTGTTGAACCACCAGAAGTCCTCGCCGGTACCGGACCTCAGGGTCTCACCGATGGCGTTGTTGACGGCGGTGGATCCCGCGTAGTCGCGCACGTTTGACTCGAACAACTCCAGGCGCAACGCCTCGTTGTCGGACGTGATGAAGCGGTAGTACTCATCCAGCCGCGCCAGACATACGTATCCCTCGCCGAGCGACGTGCTCATCGGCGTTTCGGTGAACACCAGCTGTGCGACGGCTTTTGCTCCACGGGCAGTCCGCTCGCGCAAGTCAGCAGCGTTGAGGTACTCCAAGTCAGCCCGCGTATCGGACGTGATCTTCGCAAGTTCCCGCCTGAGCCGGTCACCCTTGGCCTTTACGTTGGGGTGCGGCGTCTCTGCCGACTTGTTCGCATAGATCACCTTGATGTGAACCTGCGGGAACGAAGACGCCAGTTCCTCGAGGATGTGCAGGAAGCGGCGCGTACGCTCAAGCAGTTTGGCATTGGTGTGCGGAACCAGATCCTCCTCCTCCCGGCCCATATCCAGCAGAGCCGGCAGATGGAAGTGAAGCTTCTCGATCACAGACTCCTGGTAACCCGACGAGTTCTTCGCCTGCAGGATGACCAGCTCGATCTTGCCAGCACGTGGCGGAAGGAACTGATGCGCGTCAGCGGTGATGTAGCGCTCGTCCACGAACGTCCAGATACCGTCAATTCCGCAGTCGTGCGCACCGTCGACGATGCCGTCCGTGATCTCGTCGTTGTCCAGGTCCCAGTCCTGCAGAGCCTTATCCGCGGCGAAGAACGTGAAGAAGTCGTCCCGGCTCTTGTCCGGCGCGAGCTTACGATGCTGGTCCTCCAAGATGCGCTCCAGCAGCCGCTGATCATTGCTCTGCACCGACACCACGCGAGACCCCCAATCTCCGCACCGGGACAAAGAGATGTTGGCAGGCTTGCGCGACCATGAACAGCCCGCAGACGAGAAGCCCGTGCGCCCCTTGGCGGGGGCAGGCATCGCCTCAGACACCTCCAAGGGCATTCGACTTTGCAGAGGCGAAGGCTATGACCTGTTGGTCGCAAGGGCCCCGGGCCGCGTCTACCGCAGGTGTCTGTCATCACTACGCCCTCGCGTCAAGTGCTCGCTGGAGGAGAACCGGGGGGTGCGGTGCCACCGCCGGAGCTGCAGCGGAAGCGCCCTCCGGCCGCGTCTGCAGGGGCTTGCCGTCGAACGCCTCTCTCACAGGCGCTGTCACACGTCTGTCACCAACTACGCCGACTCCCCCGGACTGCGATGCCCTGACCTGCCACTACACACCCGCCCTGGACTGACGTGGACGCCCGAATACGGTCTCTACAACCTGTGCCATGTGGTACCGCGGCCCACTCGCTAGCACCACGTACCACTCATCAAGATCCGGACCAGGTGCGGACCGACTCAGCCTGGCACTCGACGTTTCCGCTCTTTGTCGCAGGTCAGGAGCGCGATCAGGCGTGTACCACCAGCAGACGAAGAATCTGCTGGCTCCCCTCCGTACAGCAAACCTGCGGCATTCAACCAGCGCGCCTACAGCAACTCGTTGGATGCACTGACTACCACCCATCGCACGAGTGTGCGCATGGTGTGCGGAGTATGCATCCAGGCGCTCTCTACGCCAGAAACACACAGGTCACCGAGCACTCGCGGCTTCTATCGCCGCCCACGCCATGTGGTTCCACCGGCCGTTCCGCGCGGACGAATGGTTCCTGTACGACCAGGAGTCCCCGATCGCGGTGGGGGGCCGGGGCCTTGCCCGGGGCCGCATCTACAACCTCGAAGGGCAGATCGTGTCCGTGGTGCAGGAGGGGCTGTTCCGCAAACTGGGCTGACCTGCAGATTTGCCGATCCTCGACGGCCCGCGTCGCGTCGTGCGGCGCGCCGCGGGCCGGTCGTTACGAGGTTCCTGCCGGGAACGAAGCAGGGCTCGTCGCCCGAGGCGGAACCCACCGCGTCTCCCCGCGTTTCGTTGCATCCCGCAACGATTGGGCCAAAGGTGCGCTGCGGGCGGGCACACCAGAGTTCAGCCATAGCGAGACCGCGGCGTGACGCAGGTCGTCACACTGGCCGCGAGGGCGTGTGTCAGGCGGCCTCGAACGCGGCCCGCCAGCATCACCGCCAGCCGTTCAAGTACCCCCTGCAGCCCGGCGCTTCGCCGTCCGTGGCGAAAGTGAGTGAAGACCACCAACAGCATCCGGAAAATGATCCCGAACCACTTTTCAGCCGGTGTGCGGCGAGCGATAGCCGCCCGATGTGCGGCTGCAGTGAGTTCCAGGCTCCAAAGCCGCCACCGATGCAGTCCACGCGGGAGTCGGACGTACGAGGCGCGGAGACGCAAGACCGCGACAATCCAGGAGCGCGGCAGGGCGCCTGCGCGGATCCGGCTTGGCGTGCGCATCGAGGTCTGCGGGGCCAGGCCCGCGCGGTGGCGTGCCTGGCCCCGTGTGTCAGTTCTCCAGACGCCAGCGCTGGTTCGCACCGCCCGCGCAACTCCATACCTGGACTTTCGTCCCGTTGGCGGTCCCCTGGCCGTTGGCATCCAGGCAGAGCCCCGACTGCACTGCTGTGATCGTGCCGTCGGGATTGATGTTCCACTGCTGGTCCGCCTGCCCGCTGCAGTCCCAGATCGCCGCCGGTGTGCCGTTGCCCGCTGCCTGGCCGACGCCAAGGCACTTATTGCCGTAGACAACGAGCTGCTTTCCGGCGGTGTAGGTCCACCGTTGGTTGGAGCCACCGTTGCAGTCCCACAGTTGTGCCTGCGTGCCGTTGGCCGTGGTGAAGTTGTTGATGTCGAGGCAACGCCCCGACTGCTGGCCGACGATCTTCTGGTTGCCGGAGGGCTGTGGCGGTGGCGGGTTCGAGCCGAACTGTGTGAAGAACTGCCACACCGCTGCCGACGTCCAGGTGCGCCAGCCGTCACCGGTGGAACCGTCTATGGGACCGGGGTCGTGGCCCGCTCCGTCGAACGCGGCCCAGACGACGGGGTAGCCGGACCTGCATCCTGAGTAGGTGGTGATGATGTGCGTCAGGCTTCCGTAGGCCGGCTCGGGCGGGTTCTGCGGGGTGCAGCCGTTCGCCCGGACGAAGGTGTCGCGCAGTTCCCGTCCCGACGAGATGGGCAGCACGTTGTCCCTGATGCCGTGCAGACCCATGTAGGCGATGGGCTGAGTGCCGCCGTTGCACCCGCTGAGGTTCGCTCCGGAGTAGACCGCGACCGCGCGGAAGACCGTCGCCCGGGAGCAGGCGAGGGCGTACGACATCGCGCCGCCGTAGCTGAAACCGGCGGAGAACAACTGCGTGGTGTCGACGCACAGACCTGCTTCGATCTGACTGACCATCGCGTCCACGAAGGCCACGTCCTGGCCGCCGGAGTTGGCCCAGCCGTTGCCGATGCCCTGGGGGGCGACGAAGATCGTGCTGTTGTTCGCGTTGTCCGCCAGGCGCCGCAGGCCGTAGTAGGACCAGTTGTACCCGTCCGTTCCGCCCGAGTCGACGTCGCCCGCCGTGCCGCCCCGCCAGTGGAAACCGAAGATCAGCCGGTAGGGGTGGTTGCTGTCGTAGCCGGCGGGGATCCGCAGTATGTAACTGCGCGTCTGGCCGCCGCTCTGAATCGTGTGTGTGCCACTCGTCAGCGTGGGGGCCTTGCCGCAGCCGGCGGTCGGACTGAGGGCGCCAGTGGTCGTGGCCGACGCGGGCACACCGAAGCCGCTGCTGAACGAGGTGCCCGCAGCCGTCAGGACGAGAAGTACCGCGGCCACGATGGACATTAAGAGCGGTTTGCGTTTCATACATTCCTTCTTCCGTAGTCGGGCGATGGGCAGGGAGCGCCCGCCGGTTGGGGACGGGCGCTGTGTGCGGCGGTGACACCGCGACGAATGAGGCTGGGGCGGTTCAGACGGCGGTGATGGTCCATTCGTTGTTGGTGCTGGAGTTCGGTGTCCACATCACCGTGGTGGAGCCGACGGTGGTGCTGCCGCTGCCGTCAAGGGCGGTGCCGGTCCCCCGATTGACGATCTGGTAGCGGCTGCCGCCGAGGCTGCCCAGCGACCACTGCTGGTTGTTGCCGCCGTTCCACGCCCCCTGGCGGGCGGGAGCGCCGTTGGCGGAGTTGCCCCAGCTGTCGGCGGCCATGCCGTTGGTGCGGTTCATGATGCGGTAGTAGCCGTTGCCGAGGTCGATCAGCTGCCACTGCAGGTTGGTGCTCCCGTCGTAGTTCCACTGTTTGAGGTTGGAGCCGGAGGCGACGTTGCCCCCGCTGTCGAGCGCCAGTCCGCTGGTCACGTTGGTGATCTTCACCCAGGTGGTGGAGCCGCCCGGCGCGCTCAGGACGGGGATCTCGCCGGAGAAGGTGAGCTTGACCGTGTACGCCAGGGCGTTGAACGGCGGGTTGGACGAGGGCATGGTGAGGTGCAGGCCGGAGGTGTCCTGGGTCGGTGCGGGCAGGTCGATGTAGGTGCCGGCGGTGTTGTTCAGCAGTCTGGCGCCGGTCAGGCTGCTGAGGTTGATCTGGTTCGAGTTCAGGGTCGTGATGGTCATGGTTCCGCCCTGCCAGCCCAGCGCGGTGGCGTAGAGGACCTTGTTGTCCCGGCTGCGGGTGAACCGGATGTCCTGCGGTTTGCCGGCCACCGGTCCGCTGAACGAGCCTCCGCCCATCTTGGTGGGGCCCTCGCCGTAGCTGGTCCAGGAGCGGGTGGCGTAGACCGCCTCTCCGAAGCGGCCGAGCCAGTCGCCCATGGCGAGCAGGATGGACTGCTGTTCGGAGGGGATGGTGCCGTCGGCCATCGGGGCGATGTTCAGCAGCATGCTGCCGCCCTTGCTGACCCGGTCGATCAGCGAGTGGAGCAGTGCCTGCGTGGAGTAGTAGCCGATGCCCACCGTGTAGCACCAGCTGGAGGAGGAGATGCTGTCGTCGGTCAGCCAGTAGGGGGTGAGCAGCCCTCCCGGGCCGCCGCGCTCGAAGTCGAAGACCTCACCCTTGTTGTCGAGGCCGTCCTTGTAGGTCGCGACCACGTCCTTGTTCCACGAGACCGCCTGGTTGTAGTAGTGCGCGAGGAACTGGAGCCGGTACGACTCCTGCACCAGGCCCAGGTCGAAGTCCTGCCAGACCAGGTCCGGCTGGTACCCGTCGATGATCTCGACCAGCTTGTCGTACCAGAGCTTGTTCTCCGCGGCCGAACCCTGCTGGCCGTAGAGGATGCGGAGCGTCGGGTCCGACTGGGACGGCACGTGGTCGAAGAAGCCGTTGAAGTGGTAGGCGTGGTGCAGCGAGGCCATGAACTTCAGCCCCTGCCCGCGGATGGCCTGCGCGTGCAGCCCCACGAGGTCGAGTCTGGGGCCGTGATGGACCGAGTTCCACGGGTTGGCTCGGCTGTTCCACATGGAGAAGCCGTCGTGGTGCTCGGCGACCGGTCCGGCGAACTTGGCGCCCGCGGCCTTGAACAGCTGCGCCCAGGCGTCCGGATCCCACTTGCCGCCCTGGGAGGCCAGTTTCGGGGCGAACTGCACGTAGTTTCCGGCCTTGTCGCGGGCACCGTCGATGAAGTTGTTGTACGGCCATACCGAGGGGTCGCCGTAGGTGGCGATGTGGTGCTGGTTCTCGGCCGAGCCGCCGATGTACATGTTGCGCGGATACCACTCGTTCCCGAACGCGGGGACGCTGAAGACGCCCCAGTGGTAGTAGATGCCGAACTTGGCGTCCTGGAACCAGGCCGGGGCCGGGGGGTGCTGATCCACGGAGGACCAGCTCGCAGTGTAGCTTCCGGGGCCGTCGGTGGCGGCGGCCTCGGGGGCGAACCGCAGCAGGCCGAAGGCCGTGGCCGCGCCGGCCGCCGCCAGCAGTCGGCGCCGGCTGAGCGGGAGTGGTGAGGAAGTCATGTGGGGCCTCTCAGAGGGATTGGCAGGGGGCTCAGGAAGAGCGTCAGCGGTCACGGGATCAACCGCGCGTCCACCGCTGGTTGCTGCCGCCGTTGCAGGTCCACAGCTGCAGCAAGGTGCCGTTGGCCGTTCCCGCGCCGGTGGCGTCCAGGCACAGGCCGGACTGGTCACCGGTGATCGTTCCGTCGGCGTGGATCGTCCACTTCTGGTTGCTGCCGCCGGTGCAGCCCCAGATGTCCACCTTGGTGCCGGGGCTGGTGCCCTGGCCCGCGGCGTCCAGGCAGTAGCTGCCGTAGACCCGCAGCTCACCGGCCGAGGTGTCCGTCCACTGCTGGTTGCTGCCGCCGTTGCAGTCCCACAGCTCCACCTGGGTTCCGGCCGTCTGCGACTGGTTCGGCACGTCCACGCAACGGCCGGAACCGACCCCGACGAACGCGCCGGTCGTGCCGCCGTCGTTTCCGCCGCTGCCGGGAGTGATGGACAGGTTGTCGAACTGTGCCGTCTCGCCCTGGCTGGTGGCGTAGCCGATCTGCCCGCCGGCCCAGGTGCGGTCGTTCACGGAACCGACCGTGGCACCGTCGATGACGGCGGTGATGGTGGTGCCGGAGAAGGTGAGAGCCAGGGTGTGCCACCGGTTGGTGCCCAGCGCCGCGGTCGTGCCGCGGGCCAGGGTGGAGACGTTGCCGTTGGTGTTCGAGTTCAGGATCGACCAGGCCCCGGTGTCGCTCACCCGCAGGTGATAGGCGTTCAGCCCTCCGGTGCTGCTGTAGTCCTGTGCGTTGGCACGACCGATCAACTCGGTGTATCCGGGCTGTTCGAGCATCACCTCCGACGAGACGGTGTAGTTGCTCCAGCTCACGTCACCGAGCAGGGCGTGCGGATCGGACAGCGCGTCCCAGGTGATCGGCTTCTGCGGGCTCATCTGGCGCACGCACTTGCCGCTGCGGCCGCCGCCGCAGCCCACCTCCTCGAAGGCGCCCTGCCAGTCCATGAGGTACTTGGCCTCGGTGCCGGTGGCGTAGCTGTCGAAGGAGTCGCTGTACGGCAACTCAAGCCTGCCCTGGGCAGGACCGGAAGCGGTGCCCTTGCCCTGACCGGTCGTGGTGGTCAGGGTGTACACGCGGCCGGGCTGGACGGTGAGGCTGAAACCACTGCCGGACGGGGTGATGTCCGTGGCGTGCACGAGGTAGTCGGCCGGGTTGCTGGAGGTGACGTCGGTCGACCAGACGTGGACGGCCTTGGTGGACAGTCCCCCGGTGACGTTGAAGTTCAGCGTCTGGGCGCTGCCGGCGTCCATCGTCTCGATGACCGTGGAATAGTCGGAGTTGTTCGTGGACTTCAGCGAGACGTAGCTGCCGTTGTTCCGGTTACCGCCGATGTAGCCGCTGGAGGCGTCGAGGTAGTGCCACCCCGGGGCGGTGAACTGGCTGGTCTGCGCCATCACCCAGGCGTTCTTGCCGATCGTGTAGTGGCCGGACCACGGCTGCGAGGCCAAGGCGAGACCCATGGTGGGGTACGGGAGGTTGGGTGTGATCGCGGCGACCACCGGCCAGTTGAGGTACGCGGTCATCCGCCCGTCGATGTATCCGCGGTTGATGCCGCGGGCCACGGCCTGCGCTCCCCCGTTGTAGTCGTCCGAGCCGTTCTCGCTCGCCCACAGCGTCTTGCCGGACGATGTGGCGGCGGACGGCACCGAGCAGTTGGACTGGGACGACCGGTAGCCGCAGGGATAGTGCGTGCCGATGACGCCCACCGAGGAGGCGAACGCCGGGTTGGAGTTGATGTCGCCCGCCACGGCCCAGTCCGAGTCGGCCGCGACGATCTTTACGTTGCCGTAGCCGTTGCTGTTGAGCGCGCCGCGCAGCTGCTGGTACCAGGAGACGTCGTAGCCTCGCTCGTTCCACCCGCCGAGGTAGTCGATGCTCAGCCCGTGCTGCTTGGCGCAGCCCAACCACGAGAGCAGATAGTTGGTCATGTCGGTGGACCAGAAGTTCCCGCCGCCGATCCAGCCGGGCGCCCCCCAGGCGAGCCCGTACAGCTTGATGTCCGGGTTGCGCGCCTTGGCCTGCCCCATCAGCCACCACTCGTAGCCCCGGTCGCAGTTCAGGTCGGACCGGGTGTGCTGGTGACTCGGCTCGGCCCCCGAGGTGGAGTTGGTGTCACCGCCGATCTCCGCCTTGAGGATCTGCAGGGCGGCGCCGTAGCCGGGCCGGAACAGGTAGTCGAGGATCTCGCCGCGCTCGGGCTCGGGGTAGTCGATCAGGAGTCTGCTGTTGCCGCCCCCGCCGCTGATCGCGCCGACGCCGTCGAAGGCGCGGCCGCCGGACGCGCCGTTGATCGTGATGGAGGTGGCGGCCTGGGCCGGCGCGGCGGCCGTGCCCACGATGCCGCCGACGATCAGGAGGAGGCCCGCGAGCACGGCCATCGAGGCGCGCAGGCGCCGGAACAGCCGTCTGAATGCTGACACGGTGGGTTCCTTTCGCAGGTCGGTGGTGTTCCGTGGCCGCCGGGGTGGTCCGGCCATGGGGCGCGATGGCTGTGCTGTTCGTAGGGGCCGTGGCTACCTGGTTGCCAAAGGCCGCTCGCGGGCCGGCGTCCGTTAAGACGCGGTCAGCGGAGGATGAAGTCCTGGTTCGTGCCGGGCGTGTTCTTGCACTGCCACTGGTCCAGTTGCTGCCCCAGGTTGCTGCCGGCGCCGTAGACGTCCAGGCACAGGCCGCTGTTCTTGTTCTGGAACTCGTAGGAGCCGTCGGACTGCCGCACGGGCAGCCAGAGGCTGCCCGCCGCCGCGCCGGTGGCCTGCTGGACGATGTCCGGGGTGCCCGCCGCCGTGGAACTGCCGGCCACCGCCACGTCCAGGCCGGAGTTCTGCGCCCGCAGTTCCCCGTAGCCGTCCGAGGCGGGCACGAACCGGAACTGCTGGTTGCCCTGCCCGTTGCAGGTCCACTGGTCGATCGCGGCGCCCGCGCTGCCGGAGTTGCCGTACACGTCCAGGCACAAGTTGTTGTTGGCGACCACGAGTTGGTGGTAGCCGTCCGGGAAGCCCCCGCCGCCGGACGAGGCCGGTGTGAGATAGACGGCGAACGCGTCGTGCGCGCCCTGGAACGTGATCGGCACGGTGATCGAGCCGCCCGAGGTGCTCACGTTCTGGTCGTACACCGTCTGTGGGGCGCCGAGCGGCGCCTGGTCCGGGATGCGGTGCACGGTGACGTGCACGCCGCCGACGTTCGCCAGCCAGGGTACGGACGACAGCCCGTCGAAGGTCACGGACGCGGCGCCGGTGTACCCGTTCGAGTCGCCGATGATCGCCACCGCGCGCTTGTTCGCGGAGTCCTCGGAGGCCGAGATCGCCGTCGAACCGACCTGGCCGGACGTGTCCACGAGGGTGCCGGTCATGTCGGCGTAGTCCCGGAGCGCCCACCAGTTGCCGGTCGGCTGCCAGCTGCCCCCGCTCTGGGCCAGGACCCCGGTCAGGTTCGGGGTGACGCAGCACACCCAGTTGCCGCGCATCGCGTTGGTGTACCCGGACTGCGCGAACCGCGCCAGGTACCAGGCCGTCACCCCGGCGGTCTGCCGGTCGGCCGGCTGGTACTCGTTCGAGGACAGCGGCAGCGGACCGATGCCCGCCGCGGACAGGCCGCTGTTCAGGGCCCGCGCGACGGTGACCGGGTCGTCGACATCGCCCTCGTTGTGGTTGGTGATCATGTCCGGCACCGTCCCGGCCGCCTTCACGTGCGCGAGCCAGGTCTGCCATTCACCCGGGTTGCTCTGCGGGGTGAACGCGAGTGACGGCCCCACGATCTGCGCCTGCGGGGCGATGCGCCGGATCTCCCGGTAGGCGGTGTCCCACATCCGGAAGTACTGCGCGCTGTTCACACCCCGGGTCCAGAAGGCGGAGATGTCCGGCTCGTTCCAGATGTCGTAGGCGAACGTGAGCCCCGAAGCCTGCAGCGCTCCCACCGTGGAGTCGATGAAGCTGACCCAGTTGGAGCATTCGCCGTTGTCGCACGGGTACCTGGTGTTCGACGGCTGGCCGCCGTTCGCGCCGTAGATGTCGCTGACCAGCACCTGGTACTGCGCGTGATAGGGCGGTCGGGTGAGCCGTTTCGCCTGCGCGGTGATCGAGTCGAGGTCGGCCCGGGTGGCCGAGCCGTACTGGTAACCGTCCCTGATCCAGCCGCCGGAGAACCATCCGCCGCCGCGGAACGCGTTGATCCCCAGCGGCTGGAGGAACTGGTCCACGGGCTGGCTGCCGTCTTCGCTGATGCCGTAGAGGAACCCCTCCCCCACGCCGGTCGACGGCCCCCGGGTCGACGCCAGGTGCACGCTCAGCGACGTGGCCGAGGCGGCCTGGCTCGTTGTCGTCGACAGCAGCGGCAGCACGAGTGCCAGGACAATGCCGACCATCAGTACCAGACGGCCGGGCCTTGCTCTCGTCCTCATCCGATCCTCCTGCGGTTCGACGCCACTGCGCTGCGGCGCGCGGGCTGGACGGGGCCGGCTTCCGGAGCGGCGCGCAGCGCGGACGTGGGCGCCGCCTCCGGCTTGTCTCACAGCGGAGGAGACCTACCGACTCGCGTGCGTGGGCAGTGCGATGGGGTGTGGTGACGTGCCGGGGCGGTGGTGGGTGCCGCCCCGGCGCCCGGTCCCTCAGGGAGTCAGCCCAGAGACCATTGCTGGTTGGATTGGCCGTTGCAGGTCCACAGCTCCACTGGGGTGCCGTTGGCGGTGGCGGCGCCGGTGACGTCCAGGCACAGACCGGACTGGGCGCTGGTGATGGTGCCGTTGGCGTTCAGCGTCCACTGCTGGTTGCTCTGGCCGTTGCAGGTCCAGGTGATGACCTTGGTGCCGGGGCTGGTGCCCCGCCCGGAAGCGTCCAGGCACAGCCGGCTGCCGCCGGAGTACACGGTGAGCTCCTGGGAGGCGGTCCTCGACCAGGTCTGGTTCGCCGCACCGGCGCAGTCCCGGATCTGTGTCTGCGTACCCGGCGTCGTGGACGAGCCCGGCACCTCCAGACACCTGCCCGCACCCACCGCGTGCAGCACACCCGCCGTGCCACCGCCGCCGCCCGCCCCGTAGCCGGCGGCGGTGATGGCGGCCTGTACGGCGTTCTCGGTGGCGTCGGAGGGGTAGCCCGCCGTCATCGCGCCTTCGAAGAACTCGCCCACGCCATTGGGACTGTTGTCGCCGCCGGTGCCGAGCAGGACCGAACTGTCCACCTTCATCGGTGAGTAGCCGTTCGGCAGGGGACCGGAGAAGGTGGTGGTCAGGCCACCGCTGCTGCCGTTGCCGTATTTGAGCGTGAAGTTGCTGGTGCCGTTGTTCTTCAGCCACGCGCTGACGAACGGATAGTGCACGCCCTGGTTGTTCGGGTCTTTGTTGGAGCCGGTGTTGGTGTGGAACATGCCGTTCTCCAGGTCGGCCTCGACCCAGGGGCCGCTGCCGGTGCAGCCATTGAACCAGCAGGCGTTGCCCCAGTAGATGGCGTTCATGGTGGCGTTGCCGGTGTCGGTGTGGGAGTTCTCACCGCTGCCGTAGTCGAAGCAGCACCACTGGTTCGTGTAGTTCGACGACGTCACCATGTAGATGCCTTCGGGCTGGGATCCGGTGGCCACGCCGCTCGCGTGGTCGATCCGGTAGCCGACACCGGGGGTGACCTTGACGCCGAAGACCTGATGGCCGGCCGCGGTCACCGGCAGGGCCATGGCGTCGGCCCCCACGTCGGATCCATTCGGGCCGGGACCCTTCCAGTAGCCGCCCCAGGAGATCGGCAGGTCGTTGTGTCTGGTGGTCTGGTCGTAGATCTTCGTGATCGTGCACGACGTGCCCGCGCAGAACGACACCTGGGACGCGGCGTCGGCGTACCCGCCCGCGCCGAGCACCCCGATGTCGCGGTAGCTGTGGTCGGAGGACCGCTGGATCTGGTACAGCGGCCCGTTGTACGACGCGAAGAGCGCCCTCGTCGTGGCGTGCGCCGTCACACACGGCGTGCCACCCGCGGCATAGATGTCGCACGGAAGCGACGTGTCGGCCGCGGACGCGTTCGTCGGCGGGGTCGCCGGGTGCACGGCGGCGGGCGTACCGGTCGGCGGGGAGGTGGCGAACGCCGGTGTGCCCAACACGGCCAGGGCCATCGCAAGGGCGATCAGGAGCGCGGCCGGGAATCGCCTTCGTCTGCGATCGGTTGCTGATCCGGGCAAGGAGACCTCCTCTGTGGCGGTGCCACGGCACGGCGGCACCGAAGCTGCCGGTGACCGAGGCGAGGGGGAGTCATGCCAGCGTCCACCGCTGGCCGCTGCTGCCGTTGCAGGTCCACAGCTGGGCGAGGGTTCCGTCAGCCGTGGCCCCTCCGGTGACGTCCAGGCACAGGCCGGACTGGACACCCGTGATCGTGCCGTTGGAGTTGAGCGTCCACTGCTGGTTGGTCTGGCCGTTGCACGGCCAGATCTCCACCTTCGTCCCCGGCGTGGTCTGGTTGTTGTAGGCGTCCAGGCACATCTGGCTGCTGCCCGAGTAGACGGTGAGCTGGTTGGACGTGGAGTGCGTCCATTTCTGGTTGGCCCCGCCGTTGCAGCTCCAGATCTCGACCTGGGTGCCGGCGGTCGTGGTGGAGTTCGGTACGTCCAGGCACTTTCCCGAACCCACCGCGCGCAGCTCACCGGTCACGCTGGTGCCGCCGCCGCTGGTGCCGCCCGCGACCCGGTACATCACCGTGCCGTGCGCCGGCACCGAGGCGCTGATCGTGCCCGAGGTGGTCGAGACCGCTCCCGACCACAGGTCGGTCAGCGTGTAAGCGGACGCCCCGGTCTTCCCGATCGCGGCCGCGGTGGTGGTGATGGTCGCGGTCGAACCCGTCTCGTTGAACAGCGCCACCGACACGTCCCCGTTCGCCAGCGGCTTGGCCAGCACGTCCAGGCCGCCCGAGGAGGAGACCATGGTGCCCTGCTTGCCCAGTGAATCCTGGTCGACCGCGATCACCCGGGAGTTGGTCAGAGTGGACAAGGTGTCCGCACTGGCCGAGGGGATGTTGGTGCCCGCGATCAGCGGCGCGGCCATCTCCGCCCACAGACTGAACTCACTGCGGCTCTCGGTGGCCGTCATCGAGCCGTTGCCGATCTCCAGCATGTCCGGGTCGTTCCAGTGGCCGGGTCCGGCGTAGGAGGCCAGTCCCACGTTGCTGTGGAAGATCGACAGCATGCTGGAGAAGCTCGGGCTGATGTCCCCGGTGGTGCGCCAGCTGTTGCCCACGCCCTCGCCCCAGGTCCACACGTTCTCCTGGCCCCAGTTGCACAGGCTGAACAGGATCGGGCGGCCGGTGGCCGCCAGGGCGTCCCGCATCGCGGTGTACCGGGTCCGCGCCGGCGCCCCCGTGTTGTTGCAGTTGTCGTACTTCAGATAGTCCACGCCCCACGACGCGAACGACTGCGCGTCCGTGGTCTCGTGCCCCAGGCTCCCCGGATACCCCGCGCAGGTCGCGGTGCCCGCGTCCTCGTAGATCCCCAGCTTCAGCCCCAGCGAGTGCACGTAGTCCGCGGTGCCCTTGATGCCGTCGGGGAACTTGGCCGGGTCCGGCACCAGGTGGCCGCCGGTGTCGCGGTTGTGGGTCATCCAGCAGTCGTCGATGTTGACGTACGAGTAGCCCGCCGCCTGCATGCCGTTGGTGTGCATCGCCTGAGCAGTGGACTTGATCAGCGACTCGGAGACGTTGCAGCCGTAGGCGTTCCAGTCGTTGAAGCCCATCTGCGGGGTCAGCGCCAGCCCGTTGCCGAGCGCGGCGGCGGGCTGCGCCGTGCTCAGGGAAAGGAGGGGGACGGCCGCGGTGAGCAGCACGGCCGAGAAGATGAGCGCCAGGGTTCTACGCAGGGACGGCAGCGTGGACAGCGGCCGAAGACCCCTGGCTCTCGCCGTGGTCGTGGGCATAAGTCATCGACTCCTGAAATGAGTTGGTGAGCTGGGAGGAGTTCAGCGATATCCGGCGGCGGTGATATTGGCCTGCACCGCGTTGTCGGTCGCGTCGGAGGGGTAGCCGGTGACGATCGCCCCTTCGTAGAAGGTGCCGGCGCTCAGGTTGGCGCCGCCGCCGGGCTTGCAGCAGTCGCCGCCGCTGCCCAGGACGATGGCTCCCTGCTTCTTCATGGGGCTGTATCCGCCCGGAAGCCCGCCGTCCCACAGGGTGGTCAGGCCGCCGGACTGCGCGTTGGCGCCCTTGAGGGCGAACCTCGAGGTTCCGTTGTTCTTCAGCATCGCGGTGACGAACTTGCTGGAAAAAGCACGCTGGTTGGTGTTCCAGGACTGGCTGCCGCCGGAGTACAGGCCCCACTCGAGATCGGCCTGCACCCAGGGGCCGCTGCCGACGCAGCCGCCGAACCAGCACTCGGTACCGAAGTTGATCGCGTCCATCGCCCCGGCGGCGTCGGCCTTCCTGGTCGTCTCGCTGTTGCCGTAGTCGAAGCAGCAGCCACTGTTGACGTGGGTGCCACTGGTGACCATGTACGCCCCTTCGGGTGCGGCGCCGGTCGGCACGCCCGTCAGGTGACCGTCCCGCCAGTAGCTGTTCCCGGGATTGATGTACAGCGAGTACGCCTTGGTGCCCCCGGCGGTCAGCGACTCGGAGGTCGCCTTCGCGGGGCTGCTCTGACTCGATCCCGGGACCTGGGCCGAGCCCTGGTACCACAGGTCGTTGCCGTGTCCGGACTGGTCGCGGACGACCGTGATCACACACGAGGTACCCGCGCAGAACGAGTCCTGCGCCGCCGCGTCGGCGAAGCCGCCGGGCGCCAGCACACCGATGTCCCTGGTCGCGTTGTCCGAGGCACGCCTGACCTGGTACAGGGCGCCGTTGTACGAACCGTAGAGCGCCCGCACCGTGCTGTGCGCGGCGACGCACGGCGTACCGCCCGCGGAGTAGATGTCGCACGGGCCCGACCCGCTGGGCGGAGGTGTCGGGGTGCTCCACTTCTGGTTGCTCTGACCGTTGCAGGTCCACAGGATGACCGCGGTGCCGTTGGCCGTGCCCGCTCCGTTGACGTCCAGGCAGAATCCGGACGCCACACCGGTGACGGACCCGTCGGAGTTCTGTCGCCACACCTGGGTCGGCCGCCCGTCGCACGACCGGATGACCACCGGGGCTCCGGGAGCCGTCCGGCTGTCGTAGGCGTCCACGCACCGGGTGCCGCTCATCGTCCTCAGCTCACCCGCCGGCGTGAACTCGAACGCCTGATTGACCTGGCCGTTGCAGTCCCAGATCTCCAACGCCGTTCCCGGTGTGTCGACGTTGCCCGTGACGTCCAGGCACCGCCCCGACGTCGAGCTCACCAGGGGAGCCACCGGTGCCGATGCCGACCATGTCGGCGCGGTCGCCAGCAAGAGGGTCAGCAGTGCCATCACGCATACGGCGGCGGTTGCCGATAAGCGTGGTCCATGAGCGGGGCTCCGGGGCGAAACGGATGAAGGCTGCATTCTGTTCCTCGAATATGTGGGGGAAGGGGGCAGAGAGTGCCGTGCCTGTCCGAGGGAATCCAGCCGGGGCGGTCCGTCGACCGCTCCCGTCAGCGGGCCCGAATGTACTCACAGAGAACACTCAGACATCCCATGTTCCATAGTGATCCCACACACCTGACACAGAGTCAATGCATGCGTCTCGCCGATTCAGAACTCGATCCATCCCATGTTTTCCTGGTCAGCTCGCCATGAGGGCATGCCGGAACCCGCGTCCGGCGACGGCCGCCGTGCCGGACGCGGGGGTGGGGACGCGGGGGTGGGTTCGCGGTACTCCGAAACGGACCGCGGACAGGAGCGCGCGCTTGGCGCTGATCACCTCACCTGAAGTTCCAGTGCTGGTTGGCGCCGCCGTTGGAGTCCCAGATCTGGACGGGGGTCCCGTTGGCCGTCTGCCCGCCGGGAATCTCCAGCGCGCGGCCGGAAGCGACGTTGATCAGGGTGTACGAACCGTCGCCGTTCCGGCTCGCCCGCCAGTGCTGGTTCGCACCGCCATTGGCATCCCAGAGCTCCATCCGCGTGCCATTGCCGGTCTGGCCACCCGGCTCGTCCAGAACCCGCCCACTGCCGATATTCGTCAGCGTGTACGAACCATCACTGTTCTGATTCGCCCGCCACTGCTGGTTCGCGGCAGCACCGTTGGCGTCCCAGACCTGCAACTGCGTGCCGTTCGCCGTCTGCCCGCCCGGCACGTCCAGCGTTCGCCCCGCGGCGACATCGCTCAGCGCGTACACCTGGCCCGAGACGATGCCCCCCGAGTTCCCCGTACCGCCGCCCAGCGCGGACAGGACCGTGTCGTAGGCCGGCTTCTTGCTGCCGTTGCCGCTGAACAGCAGCGGGTTCTCGCCCGACCGCCACGAGTCGCTGTCCCTGATCCCCCACACGGTGATGCCGGTGCAGCGGGGGACGTTCATGCACGCCCGCACCGTGTTGGCGTAGGCGGTCGGCGATGCCTGGGCGATGTCGAGTTCGGTGATCTGGACGTCGACGCCGAGGGCCGCGAAGTTGGCCAGGGTGGTCTGGAAGCTCGACGGCGGTCCGCCGGTGCCGAAGTGGCTCTGGAGGCCGACGCAGTCGATGGGCACGCCGCGGGACTTGAAGTCGCGCACCATGTTGTAGACGCCCTGGGTCTTGGCGTCCGACCAGTTCTCGATGTTGTAGTCGTTGTAGCAGAGCTTGGCCGAAGGGTCGACGGCCCGGGCAGTGCGGAACGCCTCCTCGATGAAGCCGTTGCCGAGCACGTCCTGGAACACCGAGCTGCGGTGCTGGGTGGAGCCGTCGGCGAAGGCTTCGTTGACCACGTCCCAGGCGTAGATCTTGCCTTTGTAGTGGTTCATCACCGTGGTGATGTGGTTGTTCATCACGCTGCGCAGCGTGTTCGCGTCCCTGGTGCCACTGACCCAGCCGGGCAACTGCGAGTGCCACACCAGGGTATGGCCACGCATCCGCTGACCGTGCGCGGTGGCGTGGCCGACGATCTGGTCGCCCGGGCCGAAGTTGAAGTTGCCGCGGGACGGTTCGGTGGTGTCCCACTTCATCTCGTTCTCCGGGGTGATCATGTTGAATTCCCGGTCGAGAATCGTGGAATACGTCGAATCGCCGAGCCTCCCGGCGGCCACGGCCGTGCCGAAATAGCGGCCGCTGTCGGCCGCGGCCGCGCCCAGCGTGCTGGAAGCCGCATGGGCGGCAGGCCCCGCCGTGCCCGCCAGGGCCAGTACCGTGCCGGCTGTCAAACCGGTGACCGAAACGAGGGCCTTGCGAAGACCGGGCCGCTCATTGAGCCAGGACATAAAGGATCATTCTCCTTGTGTGTGTGGGGGGATGACACCGACCGCGAGACGGTGCTGCGAGGGGAGTCGGGTCACGGGCTCAGGAGACCGGCAGAGCGGTCCACTGCTGGTTGGCCCCGCCGTTGCAGTCCCACAGGACCAGTTGCGTACCGTCGGTGGCGGACGAGCCGGGGTCGTCGAGGCAGCGGCCGGAGACGGGGTTGCGGTAACCGCCGTTGTACGCCTGCCATTGCTGGTTGGCGCCGCCGTTGCAGTCCCAGATCTCGATCCTGGTGCCATTGGCGGTACCGCGTCCGGTGGCATCGAGGCACTTTCCGAGCGCCCGTAGGGTGCCGTCGGAGCGCGCGGACCACTGCTGAGCCTCGGAGCCGTTGCAGGACCGGATGTCCGCGGCCGTCCCGTTGGCGCTGTTGCCGCCGTTGACGTCCAGGCACTTCCCCGCGATTCCGGAGCGCACCTGACCGCCCACGGAAACCGGCGGCTTGATCCAGCCTGCCGCGTCCGCGGCCTGGACCCCGGCGTTGAAGGCGTCCGCCATCTTGCGGTAGCCGTTGTCGTTGGGGTGCAGGGAGTCGGCCAGGTCCGCGGTGGTCAGAGCGCTCATGTCCACCAGGCGTACGTGCTTGCCGGCGGCCTGCTCGGCCTGGACGATTCCGGGGAGCCTGGCGTTGAAAGCGGGCCGGTTGGCCTCCTCGGTGCCGCTGGTGGAGACGATCACGGTGCCGACGAGGACGGTCGCGTCGGGGGCGTCGCCGGTGATCCGGTCGATGAGCGCGCGGAGCCGGTCGGGGGCGGTCGGGACCTGGTAGTTGCCGTTCAGGTCGTTGGTACCGATCTCCAGAGTGACCACGTTCGGGCGGTAACGGGCCAGCACGGAGTCCGCGATGCCGGTTATCTGGTCGATCCGCCAGCCGGAGTGGCCTTCGTTGTCCGGGTCCGACATGGTGCCGCCCCGGCCCGAGCCGACGAAGTCCAGGGCGTGCCCCTCGGCCGCCAGCTGGTTCCACAGGAAGCCCCGGTAGCCGTTCCCGGACGGGCTGCCGACGCCCCAGGTGATCGAGTCGCCCAACGGCATCAGCCGCAGGCCGGCGGACGCGGCGGCGGCCCGTGCGGCGGAGGGCGGTGGCTGGGTGCCGGTGGCGGCCGCCGCGGGCAGGGCGGTGCCGACGCCGAGCGCGGCCGTCAGCCCGGCGGCCAGGGGGGCCGAGTACTTCTTCATCAGCGTTCCTCACTGGTGGGGGACAGTGGGTGGGGTGAACGAGCCCGCGAGCCCGTCAGCGGGGGGTGAAGTCCTGGTTGCTGCCGGCCGTGTTCTTGCAGGGCCACTGGTCGAGCTGCTGGCCGAGGTTGCTGCCGCCGCCGTAGACGTCAAGGCACAGGCCGCTGTTCTTGTTCTGGAAGGCGTACGAGCCGTCGGACTGTCGTACCGGCAGCCACAGACTGCCGGCCGTTCCGTCCGGGGCCTGCTGCACGATGTCGGGCGTACCAGCGGCCGTGGAGCCGCCCGACACCGCCACGACGTGTCCGGAGTTCTGCGCCCGCAGTTGCCCATAGCCGCCCGAGACCGGCATGAACTCGAACTGCTGGTTGCTCTGCCCGTTGCAGGTCCACTGGTCGATCGCGGCGCCCGCGCTGCCGGAGTTGCCGTACACGTCCAGGCACAGGCTGTCGCTGCCGATCACCAGCTGGTGGTACCCGGTGGGGAAGCCGTCGCCCGGCGACTGGACGCCTGCCTGCTGGATGACCTGTTTGGCACCCTGCGGCCAGTTGGTGCCGCTGACCAGGACGTTGCCGGTGAGGACGTTGTTGTGTGGAGGACCGGTGGCCACGTACGTGTTGCCGCCGTTGTACCAGTTGCCGGAGAAGGTGCTGTCGTCGGTGTGGTTATTTCCGTTGGCGTTGGTGAGCGCCCAGTTACCGGCGTCCTGCACCACATTGTTGGACACCTTCAGGTACCGGGAGCCCTCGTCGAGGTACAGCGCGGTGGTGTGGTGGTTGTCGTACATGTAGTTGTCGGAGATCACCGAGCCTGGGCTCGCGGACAGGTTGTAGATGCTGCCGCCGTCGAACATCGCGTTCTTGATGTCGAAGACCAGGTTGTGGGAGACGGTGTTGTTCTTCAGCGTCGTGGGAGTGCTGTAGACAGGCTGGTAGGTGTACGTGCCCCGGTTGACGTAGTCCTGGCTGCCGCCCGGGTCGTTGATTCCCCAGCCCCAGCCGATGTCGATCCCGTCGTAGGGCAGGTGGTCGCACTGGTTGTGGGTGATCGTCGCATTGGCGACGTAGGTGGACAGGATGCCTGCGGTCTCCTTGTAGTCGGTGCCCACCCCGCTGACCCGGTTGTTGCTGATGACGATGTTCTGGTTGGTCATCTGCGCGTTGCCGGGGTGGTGCGCGTCCGGCTGGATCCCGCCGACCTGGATGCCGCTGCCGGCGATGTCGGTGAACGTGTTGCCGGTGATGGTGACGCCGTTGGCACCGAGTCCGATGCCGGAGGCCGTGGCGACACCGTCGTTGCCCACGCCCAGTCCGGCCTGCCCGAGTTCGGAGAACGTGTTGCCGGAGAACGCGATGCCGGTGGCGGCGGAGACCTGGACGGCCGCGGGCATCTGCGCCCAGTGGTTACGGGTGGCCTCGAACTGCGTGCACCCCGACTTGCAGGTGCTCAGCCAGTTGGCGGGCATCGCGTAGGAACCGGTGATGTGCGCGCCACTCTGCTGGTCCGCGTATCCGTCGGGTCCGCTCGGGCCGAGCCAGGAGGTCCCCGTGAACCGGATGCCCGTGAATCCCAGGCCGGTCGCCGGTGAGCTGTAGCTCCCGCTGATGCCGAGGAGGCTCTGCAACCGGGGCAGTTGGACGTCAAGGCTGTTCGGGTTCTGCCCCGGCTGGGCCCGGTAGTAGAGGTCGCCGGCGGACGAGTCGAGGTACCACTGTCCGGCCTGTTTGAGGAACGCGTAGTTGTTCTCGAGATACATCGTCCCGCCGGCGAACGGCGCGTTGATGGTGTCGTAGCCCCAGGAGTTGTTGTTCCACGCGGGCTGCTGCATGGTGATGGTCCTGCCGTTGATCGACTGGACCGGCGCATAGCGGTCGGTGAAGGAGTTGAGGCTCTCGACTTCCATGTGGTTCTGGTCCGAAAGGCCGGCCAGGTAGTCCAAGGAAGAGTCGGTGATGGTCAGGCCGGCCTGCGTGAAGGTGAGGCCGGAGCGGGGCACCTGGATCGCAGCCCGCGGTGCCTCCTTGCCGTTCACGTACAACTGACGCGTGTTCACGCCGGTGCCGACATGGACCGACCAGATGTTGTTGTTTTGATCATGTACCTGCCAACCTGACACCTGCTGGGCGCCGCTCACGACCGGCTGCTGCCCGGACATGGCCTGGTAGGTGATGGTGTGGCCGTTCTGGCCGCCGTCGCCGGAGCCGAAGGTCAGCGGCTTGGACAGCCGGTAGGTGCCACCGGCCAGGTAGACCACGACGTCCGCATCGGCCGAGAGCCGGTGCGCGGGCTGCTGCGCCTGGTCGATCGTTGCGAACGGCTGCTCTGCGGTGCCGTTCCCGCCGGGAGCCGCACCCGGCGCCACGTACAGGGCGGCGGCCGACGCCTGGCGCTCGGCAGGTACGGCCCACGCGGCCCCGGCCGTGGCCAGGCTCTGGGCCAGTAGGGCGAGCAAAGCCAAGGCGGCGGCCCAGAGGCCGCGGAGCACTCTGACTCTGGACATCGTCATCCTCCAGTGGTGGCGCATGGGGGCCGGTGGTGTCGCGGCGGTATGGCGTTCTTCGCCGCCCCGGTCGCCTGTATGACGTGCCCTCTCTGGGGTCGGGGCGAGGGGATCGGGCGATCCGGCCGGACGGTCGGGGAATCCACGTGGAGCTGGCTCCGTGGGTGGTCTCCGGCGTCAACGCGAGTCCGCCGGGCGTCGGGCACGCGGATGCCTGTATCCGGTGGCGGTGGCCCGTGGCCGGGGTTGGCCGACCACGAGCTGGAGCCGTTCATTCAGGTCAGTTGAGACTCCATTGCTGGTTGGATTGACCGTTGCACGGCCAGAGTTCGGCCAGGGCGCCGTTGGCCGTGGAGGCGCCAGTGACGTCGAGGCAGAGTCCGGACTGGGTGCCGGTGACGGTGCCGTCGGAGTTCAGCTGCCACTGCTGGTTGGCACCGCCGTTGCACGGCCAGGTCACCACCTTGGTGCCGGCGGACGTCTGTTTGTTGTACGCGTCCAGGCACATCCGGCTGCTGCCGCTGTAGACGGTCAGCTGGCCCGAGGACGTGCGGGTCCAGGTCTGGTTGGCGGCGCCATTGCAGTCCCAGATCTGCAGCTGGGTACCGGCCGTGGTGGACGAGTTCGGCACATCCAGGCACTTGCCCGCGCCCACCGCGTGCAACGCACCGGTACCCGTCCCGCTGGAGGAGTTGCTGTATCCGGCCGCGGTGATGTTGGCCTGAACCGCGTTCTCGGTGGCGTCCGACGGGTAGCCGGAGGTCATCACGCCCTCGTAGAAGGTGCCTTGGGCGCCCTTGCTGTTGTCGCCGCCGATGCCCAGGATGATGGCACCCTGCTTCCGCATCGGGTTGTAGCCCGGGACGCCTGGACGCGGTCCGTCGTAGAAGGTGGACAGGCCGCCGGACTGCGCGTTGCCCCCACGGATCGCCCAGTGGTTCGGGCCGCCCTTGATGATGGCGGTTGTATACCGGTAGTCGATGGTCGGGTCGCCCGCGTTGTAGTGCTGGTTCACTCCGGAGAACAGACCGTTCTCCAGGTCGGCCATGATCCATGGGCCGTTGCCCGAACCGTAGCCCCAGACCTTGATGTTGCCGAAGTAGATGGCCTCCATGGTGCCGTTGCCATCGTCGTTGCTGTCCGTCTCGGCGTTGCCGTAGTCGAAGCAGCAGCCGCCGTTGTAGTGCGTGCCGTCGAAGATCGCGTACATGCCCTCGGGGTTGTCCCCGGTCGCGATGCCGTTGGTGTGGTTGTTGCGGTAACCCGTGCCGGGCGCCACGAAAACTCCGTAGGCCTTGTGACCTCCCACCGTGGTGGGCGCGGCGGTCGCGTTCGCGAGGTTGTCGGGGCCGCCCGCGGCACCGCCCCCGGGCGCCTGGGTGAGGTTGTTGCCGCGCCCGGACTGGTCGTAGATGATCGTGATGAGGCAGGTCGTCCCCGAGCAGAACGAGTCCTGGGCGGCGGCGTCGGCGTATCCGCCCGCGCTCAGGACGCCGATGTTCCGGGTGGTGTTGTCCGAGGCACGCCGGACCTGGTAGAGCGGCCCGTTGTACGAGGCGTACAAGGCTCGCGTCGTACTGTGCGCCGCCACACAAGGTGTACCGCCTGCCGCGTAGATGTCGCACGGCCCGGACGTGTCGGCACGGGCCATACCCGCCGTGGCCGTGGCGCCGGCCAGTGCGCCGGCGACGAGCACGGCTGCGGCCCCCGCACGGGCGAACGCTTTCGACCGGGAGCCGGGCGAACGCGCCGGCAGAGGGACGCGTGCCCGGTCCGGCACATTGTCCGGCCTGCCACGGCGCCGTACCGCCGCGAGTAACCGTTGCACACCGCCGCGCCCGGACAGCGGGTGGCGTCTTGTACGTATGGTTCCCATCTGATCTCCCAACCGTGCCGACGCAACCCGATCAAGTCGTGTTGGTGGCGCTGACAATCCGGAAGCGCTTGCAGGTGCCGTATTTGCAGCGAGATTGCAGAGAGGTTTCGGGGGGAGACGGTGCTCCCGGCTTCACGGGCTGTCAAGGTGGGAGGACTCCTGACGCGAACCTTGGCGCGGAATCGGTTCGACGGCTGATTCCTGCGGTTCGGGACCGGTCGGCCGCTCGAACAGTTGCGGAACGGAGGGATGCGGATGGCGGCGTGACCTTCAACCGCGCGGGTGTGTCAGGCGGCCGGGCCCGGCTCACCGGGTGCCTGCCCATCATGCTGGTGAACAGGGATGAAGCCACCAAACCCATATGACGGAGGACCGGTCCAAAAGGGACTGGCCGAAGCGGCGGCGCCTCGGCCCGCGCGTCGGCGCCCCTTCGCCGCGCGGCCCGCCATTGATCCCACACTCCCCCAGTCGTACTATCCCGTCGAAGCGCTTGCGTGGTATCGATTCGCTCCACGCCTTCAGGTAGTACGTGAGACGCGGAACGCGCGACGGTTCCCGGCAGCCCGAGGCCGTTCCCCGCGACTCATGGCACCAGGACACCCTTCGTCCGCCCCGACCCGCCAAGGCGCGCAGGCCGGCTGCACCAAGGCCATCACCTGGACCTGCAACGGCCAGGACGACCAGCAGTGGAACCTCAACACGGACGGCTCCGTCACCGACGCCCAGTCCGGCCTGTGGCTGGACGTCACCGGCGCCGCCGCCGCCGTCGAACTGTGGACCTGATCGGGTACGGGGTGTCGGCACGGGGTGGACCAGCCTTCGGCGTGGACTGGAAGGAGCTGGAACAGATCTGGCAGCGAGCCGATTCGGGCGAGGTATCCTTTCGGCCCGCGGGTCAGTTCTCGGGGAGCTGCATGAACATCGGGGAGATCGCTCGGCGCGCCGGCGTGTCACGCAGCACGGTGTCCTACGCGCTCAGCGGCAAACGACCCGTCGCGAGCAGCACCCGGGGACGCATCCAAGACGTGATCAACGAATTGGGGTATCGCCCCAACGCGGCCGCGAGGGCCCTCAAAGAGGGCCGGACCCGGACGATCGGTCTCGTCATCCCGCCGGCCGGCAACAGGCTCACACACATGCAACTGGACTTCGTTGCCAGCGTGGTCGACGCCGCCGTCCGGGTCGACCTGGACGTGCTGCTGTCCCCTTCCGGCGGGGATCACGATCGCTCCTTCGAGCGGTTGGTCTCGGAGAGCCGCGTGGACGGTGTCATCCTGATGGAGATCCGCCTGGAGGACCCTCGTGTGGGTCGCCTGCAGGACGCCGGGCTGCCCTTCGTCGGTATCGGGCACACGGGCGGCGACCAGCAGATGTCCTGGATCGACATCGATTACGCCGGCTTGGTCCAGCACTGCGTGCGCCACCTCGCCGATCTGGGGCACCGCCAAGTGGCTCTGATCACTCGTTCCCCGGAACTCGTCTCGGCCGGTTACGGCCCTGCGCGCAGGGCCCGAGACGGTTTCGAGGCCGCTGTGGCGGAACGCGGCCTCGACGGCATCGAAGTGCCTTGCGGGGACGACGCCCGCTCAGGTCAGGCATGCGTCGAGGCGCTCCTGCGCAGCCATCCGGACCTCACCTCTGTCACCACGATCAACGAGGCCGCCCTGCCCGGCATCCAGCGCGCGCTGGCGGACGCCGGCCTCCAAGTGCCGTACGACTTCTCCATCACCGGAGTGGCGGCCAAGACCTGGGCCGAGGACTTCCGCCCGCCGCTCACGGCAGCGGACGTACCGGCCCTGGAAATGGGCGAAAAAGCCGTTTCCTTGTTGGTGGAACGCATCACCGCGCCGGACACCCCGCCTCGGCACATCCTGTTGACCCCTCAGGTCTCGCTGCGCTCCAGCACAGCCGTCGCACGCACCGGCCGGCAGGTGTGAGTCAACCGCGCGGCGCGCTGAGCCGGGTGGGTAACGCGATCGCGTCCACAGGACGTCCCCGACGCCGACCGTTCCACAGGCCGAGTCCAGCCAGTCGAGCACCCTGGCCCGGAGGCCAGCCGGTATCGCCCCTCCCGATCCAAGAGCCGGACCGTGCACCGGGCCGAAACACTTCGCGGTGCATCCGACATGCGTCATCAGTGCAGGCCAGTAGTAATCATCTAAGAGCACTGCGCTGACTGCAGCCACCGGCTCCGAGCTCTGCCGCCCCCGCGGAAGCGGCGGGGCCCGACTGCGTCCTCCGCGCTCTACCCCAGCAGAGTGCCCGCTTCGGCGTACAGGGGGAGCGGCCGATGGCGATCCCACACCCGAGTGCGAGCTGATGCAGCAGGTAGTCCTTCCTCTCTTGGCTTCGACCGCCACGTGGCGCCGGGCGGCCAGCCAGTCACACCAGAAAACATGCAGGTCACCGAGCACTCGCGGCCTCTATCGCCGCCCACGCCATGTGGTTCCACCGGCCGTTCCACGCGGACGAGTGGTTCCTGTACGACCAGGAGTCCCCGATCGCGGTGGGGGCCGCGGCCTGGCCCAGGGGCGCATCTACGACCTCAGGGGACGCCTGCTCGTCTCGGTGGTCCAGGAGGGACTGTTCCACAGGCTGGAGCGGTGACGACGCGTGCGTCCGGTGCCCGACCGGCCATCCGGCGCCCTGCCGGTCAACGGTTTCTGCGGCGAAGCCACCCGAACATGCCTCGCGATCGCGTCGGCTCCTGCCGCACGGCCGGGTCCTGGCGGGCGATCGTGGTCTCGGGCGGCCGCTCGACCGGGACCCCGGGCGACGGCCGTGGAGCGGGTCGGCGTTGGCGAGCCTCGATGAGCGCCTGCCTCAGGTCGGCCCGGAGCCAGCCGATCTCGTCGGGAGCTTCCGCCGTCATGATCCGCGCGGCGATCCAGCCCGCGGGCGAGTCGGGTGCCTCCTGCGCGGACTGCGCAGGCCGCAGGCGGTTCAGCTGGGCGCGCTCGTAGGGATCCCGGACGATCTCCGCCACCTGCACCGGATCCAGCAGGGCCGCCACAGCGGCGGCCTTCACCCACGGGTCCTCCGTCTGGCGCAACTGGAATCCGAGGTGGCGCCCGCGCCAGTTGCGGGGCCGCAGGTCCAGCCCCGCGTCCAGCTGATCGCGGAGCCCCTCCGGAGTCCGGCCGGTCAGCAGCGGCGCGTTCTCCTCCTCGGAGGCGAACTGCTGCAGCTCCTGGGCCAGATAGAGCCAGACCACGGCCCTGTAGCGGTTCAGGTACCAGTTCACCGGCACCACCAGACCCAGGCGTGCGAACCGCGTGAACCTGGCGGGCGTCACCTCCATCAGGGCCGCGCCGTCCCGCGTGCCCACCGCCTTGACCCGCTCCCGCAACGCTTCGGGAAACCCCTCCTGGGAACGCACGCGGGCGATCTCCGCCCTGGTGACCCGGCGCCCTCCTCCCCCTTCGTCCGGGATGGTCCGCACGCACCCGAGCTGTACCGCGAGGTCGAACTCGCCCCGCCTCAGCTCCAGTTCCTGTGCGGCGCGGCTGGGCGCCAGCGACGGCCGCCGCGCTGCGGAACCCGCGGCGGCGCCGGTGGTCTCGGCGATGGTGGACGTGACCGTGTGTCCGGACATGGCAGTTCTCCCCCGTGGAGTCCGTCGCGAGCGCCGATGTGCTCCCGCGTCGGAAAAACCGTAGCCGGATCGCCGAATCGCGGAACGAGCCTGTGGATAACTCCCCCCATCGCCTCATCCACGCAGGTCGGATACCCACGATCGGGCCGCGCTCCCCCAGCTCGGAAGTCCGCGGTCGGCACCGCTCGGTCAGAGATCCACGATCGGTGTCTCGTCCCTCTGTCGCGCATCCACGGCGAGGTGCTCCCCGACCCGGTTCACGAGCAGTGTCATCTCGTACGCAATCTGACCGATGTCGGCCTCGGCGGCGCTGAGCACGCACAGGCAGCTGCCGGGACCGGCGGCGGTGACGAACAGGATCGCGTCATCGAACTCGATCATGGTCTGGCGCACCTGACCCGCGCCGAAATGGCGACCCGAGCCCTTGGCCAGGCTGTGCAACCCGGACGAGACGGCCGCGAGGTGCTCCGCGTCCTCGCGCCGCAGCCCGGTACTCGTGCCGGTCACCAGTCCGTCGTTGGACAGCACCAGCGCGTGCCGTATGTCTTCCACGCGCTCGGCCAGATCGTCCAGGAGCCAGCCGAGCTCCGTGTTCTGCGCCATGGTCCGTTCTCCCCGTGATCTCGTTCCCCCTGGCCGGAGGATCCGATCAGCCAGCCTTCACCACAGCCGCCATCCGGGCAAGGAGGATGGGGGCATGGCACAGAAGATGACCGACGAAGAATGGCGGGCCTTCGTCTCGCACGGTACCCGCACGGGGAAGCTCTCCACGGTCCGCGCCGACGGCAGTCCGCATGTGACGCCGATCTGGTTCCTGCTGGACGGCGACGACGTGGTCTTCAACACCGGGAAGGAGAGCGTGAAGGGACGAAATCTGGCCAGGGACGGCCGGGTCGCCCTGTGCGTGGACGACGACCGTCCCCCGTACGACTTCGTTGTGCTGCAGGGGCGGGCCGAGCTCTCGGAGGACCTGGACGACGTGCGGCACTGGGCGACCCGGCTCGGCGCCCGGTACATGGGCGAGGAGCGGGCCGAGGAGTTCGGGGCGCGCAATGGCGTTCCGGGGGAACTCCTGGTCCGGGTACGGGTGGAGAAGGTGCTGGCGTATTCGGCCGTCGCCGAGTAGCGCGTCATCCCACGGAGTCGAGCAGCCGGGCGGTGTGCATCCGCCCGGCGTACTCGACGAGGCGGATCAACACCTCCTTCCCGGAGTCACGGTCCCTGGCGTCGCAGAGCACCACGGGCGTGCCCTGGTCGAGGTCGAGGGCGCGCGACACGTCGTTGGCACCGTAGGTGCGGGTTCCCGCGAAGCAGTTGACGGCCACCACGAACGGGATGCGCCGGTGTTCGAAGTAGTCCACGGCGGGGAAGCAGTCTTCGAGCCGCCGGGTGTCCGCGAGGACGACGGCGCCGAGTGCACCTTGGGAGAGCTCGTCCCACAGGAACCAGAAGCGGTCCTGGCCCGGAGTGCCGAAGAGGTAGAGCGAGAGTCCGGACCGGATGGTGATGCGTCCGAAGTCCATGGCCACAGTGGTCGTGACCTTCTGATCCACGCCGTCGGTGTCGTCCACGGACTGACCGGCTTCGCTCAGCAGTTCCTCGGTGCGCAACGGCCTGATCTCGCTGACCGCGCCCACCAAAGTGGTCTTGCCCACGCCGAATCCGCCGGCGACAAGTATCTTCAACGCCAGGGCGGCCGTCTCGGCATCGGTGGCGTCGGAGTGCTCGGAGACCATCGATCACTTCTCTCGGGAGTGCCGACCGCGGTCGACGTCAGTACATCCGTGCGAGGTCAGCATCATGACAACCGCAGCCACTCTCCGAAGAGTTCGACCGCTATTTGACCGATGTGACCAGCTCTCGCCCATTCGGGGCCCGAATGGGTGCACAACTCGTCGCCGGCTTCGCCCACGGTTGTTCCCCTCCATCGCCTACAGCGCCCTCAGTCCTTCGATGACCTCGCGCAGAATCCGCTCGTCGGGCAGACGCGCCGGCGGTACGGGGCGGCTGACCGTGACGCAGCCCAGTTCCAGTAGGTCCCCGAGCAGCACCCGCACAACACCCACGGGCAGGTCGGCGCCCGCGGCGAGTTCGGCGACGGACTGGGTCTCGATGCGGCACAGGTCGATGAGGGCGCGGTGTTCCGGGCCCAGCGAGGTGTCGTCGTCGACGTCGGGTGCCCCGGTGTCCAGTGAGACGAGGGCGATGAGGTCGAAGCGCACTCCGGTGGGGCCTGGTTTGGTGCGGCCGCCGGTCATCGCGTAGGGCCGGACCAGCGGTCCCGCCTCGTGGTCGTACCACTGGCTGCCCGGAGGGTACTGGGCGCCTGTCCTGTCCTCGCTCATCTGCGACCGCCTTCGGCCGTCATCCGGCGGCGGGCGGACGCGCGGCCACACGGGGCGGGGTGTAGAGGTGCTCGCCGACACGTTTCACCAACCGCGCCATCTCGTACGCCACCAGGCCGATGTCGGCCGTGACCGCGGTGAGGAGGGCGAGGCAGGAGCCGTCGCCGGCGGCCGCCACGAAGAGGAATCCGTCGTCCATTTCCACCATGGTCTGACGCACTCCGCCGGCGCCGAAGTGGCGGCCCGCGCCCTTGGCGAGGCTGTGGAACCCGGAGGCGACGGCCGCGAGGTGTTCCGCGTCCTCGCGGCTGAGGTCCGTGGAGGCACCGACCGCCAGCCCGTCGTTCGAGAGCACCACGGCGTGCCGTACCTCGCTCACGCGCATCACCAAGTCGTCCAGCAGCCAGTCGAGTTCACCCGACCGCTGGGCTGCCCTCATGCTCGGGTCCTGGATCATGCGGGGTCTCCTTCGCTGCTGTCACCGGTGGGTCCGGCCGGGCGCCCGGGTACACGGCCGCCGCCGCGTACCCAGCCGTCGCGGTAGGCCGCCATGCGATCCCGTACCAGTTCGGGGGTGCGCTCGTCGTCGCGCCCGGAGCTCTGAGCGCCGGTCGCGGGCTCCTCCTGGCGCTGACCGCGCAGTTGAGGGGCGAGGCTCGCCTGCCGTACGCGCCGCGGGAGGTCCTCGGAGCCCTCGGTGTCGTCCGTGGGGCGGTGCAGCCTCAGCGTCGCGACTCGCGGCGGCGGGTTCTCGGGAGAGGCGTCGGCGGGTGCCACCACTCCGGCCTGCGCGGAGCCCGCCAGCGCGGGCCGTTCCACGGCCTGTTCCACGGGCTCCTTCTGTGCCGTGGCGGCAGCCACGCGCGCGTACTCGTGTTCCTCGTGCAGTTCGGTATCGGCCGTGCGCGGGGAACGTTCTTCCGCGCCGCTGTGCAGCAAGGCGGTCGGCAGGAGGACGACAGCGGTCGTACCGCCGTAGGGCGAGGTCCGCAGATGCACTTTGATGCCGTGCCTGGAGGCGAGCCTGCTGACCACGAAAAGGCCGAGCCTGTCGCTGTCGAACAGGTCGAGCGCCTCGGACTGCTCGATGCGCCGGTTGGCCTCGGTGAGGGTTTCCTTCCCCATGCCGAGGCCCCGGTCCTCGACCTCGATGGCGTAGCCGTTGCCGACGGGCTCGCCGGTGACGCGCACGCGCGTGTGGGGCGGCGAGAACTGTGCGGCGTTCTCGACGATCTCGGCGAGGAGATGCGTGAGGTCGGCGACCGCGGCTCCGATCACGGAGGCCTCGGGGAGTTGCCGTACCTCCACGCGCGCGTAGTCCTCGACCTCGGAGACGGCGGCGCGCACCACGTTGGTCAGTGAGACGGGCATGCGCCAGGCGCGGCCGGGCGCGGCTCCGGAGAGGATGATGAGGCTCTCGGCGTGGCGGCGCATGCGTGTGGTCAGGTGGTCGAGCCGGAACAGGTCGCTCAGTTCACTGGGGTCCTCGGAGCGGCGTTCCATGCTGTCGAGCAGGCTGAGCTGGCGGTGCACCAGGATCTGACTGCGACGGGCGAGGTTGACGAAGACCCCGGAGATGCCGCTGGCCAGTTCCGCGCGTTCGACGGCTGCGCGCAGGGCGGCGCGGTGCACGGTGCCCAGTGCCTCGGCGACCTGCCCGGTCTCGTCTTCGGCCGGCGGCCCCGGCGGCGCCTCGGCGCGGACGTCGATCTCCTCCCCGGCACGCAGCCTGCGCATGGCCTGCGGGAGTTTGTGACGGGCGATCTCCAGGGCGCTGTTGCGAAGGCTGACCAGTTCGATCACGAGTCCGCGTCCGATGCGTACGGAGATGACGAGCGACGCGGCGACGGCGGCGAGCCCCAGGAGAACTGCGGCTCCGGCGGGGGTGAGCACTCCGCGGGTGAACGGGTCGGCCCGCCGCGCGACACTGTGGCCCGCGTCCGCCTCGATGTTCCGCATGCCCTCCTGCACGCGCGCGTGTGCGGGGTTCCAGGTGCCTTCACGGGCGGCGTCGATGGCCCCGGCGCCCGGTCGGCCGGCCAGCACCTTGTCCTCGACGGCGCCGACATCGGCGTACGCCTTGCCCTCGGCGAGCCGACGCCAGGCGGCGCGTTCGGAACCGCGCAGGTCCGCCACGGCGGACGCGGTCAGGGCGCGGCGGGTGTCGACGGCGCCGGTGAACAGCCTCAGGCGCTCGCCGTCGAGGGTGCCCGCGAGGCGGGCGCCGGCGAGGACCGCGTCCTCCTGGGCGAGCGACTCCCCCGCACGGGAGAACTCGAGCAGGACTCGCGCGTCGGAGCCGAGGTCGGCGTCCTGGACGCCGGAAAGTGCGCCGCCCACCCCGAAGGCCGCGGCGATGGTCCTGGTGTACTGCCCGTACGTCTCGTCCCAGCCGACCCGGCGGGCGAGTACGTCGCTGCGCAGGGACCGCAGGCGTTCGGCCCCCGTGACGAAGGTCTGAAGGCGGCCGGGCACTCCGGAGGGGAGGTCGGTGCCGTCGGCGACGGTGTTGTGGTCGCCGAGCCGCAGCCTGGCCACGGCCCGGTCGGTGCGTCCCGCGAGCGCCTTGAGGTCGTCCTGACGCTCGGTGGCGGGGTCGGTCGCATAGCGCACGGCTGCCGTGCGCTCGGCCTGAAGGGCGGCCACGGCGTCGGCGATCGGGGCACGGACGGTGGAGTCCACCCGCTGCAACTGGCGCAGCCGGGCGACGTCCTGGGCGGTGCTGACGGTGGCGTACGCCCACAGGGCGAGCAGAGAGATCACGGGCACCATCAGCAGGCAGACGATCTTCGCCCGGACGGTGCGGGGGCGTATGTGCCACCGTCCCGCGCGCGCGGGTGTGCCGGACGACTCCGCGCTGGTCTCGTCGGTCTCGGCCCGCTCGTCGGCCGGCGGGCCGGCGTGCGCGCGGCGGCCGCGCATCGGAGGCTGGGGCGGCGGCTCGGCGCCGGCCGTGGGGGTCCTACGGGGTGTACGCATGGCCTCCTCGCTCGGAGTGTGTCGGGACGTGCCGTCCGGGCCCGCGCTCAGCGGGCGACGCTCTCGACCGGTCGCTGGGCCGACGCGGAAGCCTCGCGCTCCCCGGCGGTCGGCGACAGCGCGACGAACGCCGAGGTCAGGAAGAGGAAGGACCCGAGGCCAACGGCGAGGGGGAAGATGAACTGCATCGCCGTGGCCCCGGGCAGGGCCTCGCCGGACGGCGTGACATGAACGCTCACCGCGAACATCGCGGTGTAGTGCATGCTGCTGACCGCCGCCCCCATGACGAGCGAGGCGACAGTGACCGCGATGGGCGACTTGATGTTGAGTCCCGCCCACAGAGCCGCGGTCGCCGCGACCACGGCGATCAGGATGGAGAGTCCGACGAGCATCGGGTCGTAGCGCACCGCCCCGTGCAGCCGCAGCGCCGCCATGCCCAGGTAGTGCATGCTCGCGACGCCGAGGCCGGTGGTGAGTCCGCCGAGGAAGAGAGCGCGACCCCGGTCCCGGCTGTAACCGACGGCGAACACGCCGATGAAGACGACGAGCATGGCGACGAGCAGGCTGAGGATGGTCAGCGGCACGTCGTAGCGGATCTCGGTACCGGTGACGCCGAAGCCGAGCATCGCCACGAAGTGCATGGTCCAGATGCCGGTGCCGATCGCCGAGGCGGCGGTGAGGAGCCAGTTGCGACGCGACCTGCCGGTCGCGCCGAGCGCGCGAACCGTGCAGCGCAGCCCGAGGGCGGCGCCTATGCACGCCATCACGTATGACAGCACGGGGGTCAGCCAGCCGAATGCGGCGTGGTCCAGGTGTCCCATGGCCCCGGGACGCTAGTCCCGGTGAGGGCGCGCGAAGGAGGCGCATTTCGAAAGGTGCTGGAATCTGACACAAACAGGCCCTGGAACGATCGCGTCCCGCTCGAACATGCGCGCTGCGGCGTCCTTCGTGTCAGTGAGGAATCATGCAATGCATGAGCGACGACCACACACACGTCCGGGAATTCTTCACCGCGCGTGCCGCCGCCTGGGACACGCGGTTCCCCGACGACGGCCCGGCGTACGCCGCCGCGGTCGCCGCTCTCGGGCTGCGCGAGGGTGACTGCGTGCTCGACGCGGGCTGCGGCACGGGTCGGGCCCTCACGCCGCTGCGTACGGCCGTGGGGCCCTCGGGAGTGGTCCTGGGCGCCGATCTCACCTCGGCAATGCTGGAGGCCGCCGTACGGGCGGGGCGAGACCGCGACGGCCAGTTGCTGCGCGCCGACGTGGCCGCGCTTCCCCTGCGTACGGAGTCCCTCGACGCGGTGTTCGCGGCGGGCCTGATCGCCCATCTCCCCCACCCGGCCGAGAACCTGCGGGAGTTGGCGCGGGTGGTGCGGCCGGGCGGTCTGCTCGCGCTCTTCCACCCGGTCGGGAGGGCGGCCCTCGCGGCGCGCCAGGGCCGGCAGATCACACCGGACGACCTGCGCGCCCAGGCCAACCTCGACCCCCTTCTGGCCGGTTCCGGCTGGCGCATGACGTCGTACGTCGACGAGGACACCCGTTTCCTCGCCCTCGCCGTCCGCGAGGGATGAGCCTCAGCCGCGCCCCGACAGCTCGACCACCAGGGCGCCGGGGTTGTCGAACATGATGTTGTGTGCCGCGCCCGGCACGGTCACGACGCGTACGCCCGCGGCCTCCAGGCCCTCCCTGTCATCGAGTTCGCCGCTCAGCTCGCCCTGGAGGTAGACACGGTCCGCCGTCACCGCCTCCAGCAGTCGCCGCATCGTCGGACTGGTGCCGCGCGCGAGGTTCGTCGCGGTGCGATGGAGGGCGCGCGGGTCGGCGAGGCGCATGGTCGCCGCCAGGTGGGGCCGATCTTCTCGAGCACGCGCGCGTGGCCGCCGTTGTCGACGTACTCGTCCTCCGTGTACGTCGCGATGCCGCTGCTGCCGGCGTCGAGCGTGGGGTACGGATCGAGGTTGGCCTCCATGAGCACCAGCCGTGATACGAGGTCGGGTCGCCGGTGGGCGAGCACGATGGCGACCGAACCTCCCATGCTGTGCGCCACGAGTTCGGCCCCGGTGACCTCCGCTTCGTCCAGTGCGGCGGCCAGCGCGTCGGCATGGTCCTCCAAGGTGTAGCCGAAGTCGGCGGGGCGGTCGCTGATCCCGTGTCCGGGCAGGTCGACGAAGAGGGTACGGCGGCCGGCCAGTTCGGGCCGTGCCGCTATGTGCGCGTTGTAGACCATCGAAGCCGCGCCCAGTCCGTGCACATAAACGCGTGCCGGTTCGGCACCGGCCGTCTCGGTCCAGCGGATCAGGCTTCCATTGCCGTCGAACTCGGCCTGCTTCATCGACCTCTCCTTCTCGCCCTGCCGGTTTCACTTTCGGAGGATACATCGGTACCGAGGTATTGCGGGGACGATGTACAACGCGAGTGCGGCAGAATACGGGCATGCTGGAGCTCGCCATCCTCGGTTTCCTGTACGACGTCCCGCTGCACGGCTATGAGCTGCGCAAACGCATCACCGCGTTGACGGGGCACGTACGGCCCATCGCGGAGAGCACGCTGTACCCCGCGATCAAGCGACTGGAGAAGGCCGGGCTGCTGGCGCGCGCGACGCAGCCCGGATCGGTGGCGGCTCCGCGTCACGTGCTGACGCTCACCGACGAGGGCAGGCAGGAGCTGCGCCGCAGGCTCACGGAACCGGCGCAGCGCGACATCACCGACGAGAACCGCTGGTTCACGCTGCTCGCCTTCCTCCGACACCTGGAGGACGCGGCAGCACAGGCGGCCGTCCTGCGGCGCCGGCTGGCCTTCCTGGAGACGCCCGCGAGCTTCTTCTACGAGGGCGACCGACCCCTGCGCGCCGAGGAGCTGGACGATCCCTTCCGGCGCGGCATCCTCACGATCGCGCGGGCGACGAGCCGGGCAGAACTGGCCTGGCTGCGGGCGACGCTCGACTCACTCGAAGGGCGAGGTCTCTGAGCTCTCCGAGTTCTCCGAGGCCTCCGAGGTCTCCGAGGCCTCTGACGTCCGCCCCTGGCGCATGGGGCAGCCCCTCACCCCGGGGACCGGATGGGTGCCCAGGTCGGCGACGCGGTAGCCGTTGGGGTAGCCCTTGACCTCCCAGTTCTGCCGTGCGAAGTGCGGCGCACGACGCGGGGGCATGAGACGGACGAGACGGCCACGGGCGCGGACCGCGCGACGCACCCACGCGCGCGTGACGGCGCTCGGTGGTTCGTACCGGAAGGCCTTCAGGAGCGAGGCGTCGAGCAAGCAGAGCGTCGACAGGCGCAGAAGGGGTGCGAGCGGTCGCGGATACCAGGAGGCCATCAGGTCCAGCGTCGCATCGGACACGCGCCGGGCTTCCTGGTCCCATGCGAAGTGGGCCTCCTCGTAGGCATCGAGACAGGTCTCGAACTCCTCATATGTCTCCGGGATGTCCTTGATGCCCAAGTGCCGCCCCATGGTGCTGTAGTGCACGACGGAGGCGACAGTCTCGTGCCGCGACAGCCTGCGCCATCCATAGGTGTCGATCCACCGCTTGGGCATCACCACGAAGGTGCAGAGCACATACCGCATGTCGTCGTTGCTGATGTCGTAGCTGCGGTGCATCTGGTTGATGCGGCGGATCGCGGTGCGGCCCTCGTCGCTGTCGAAACCGTGCTCGACGACGGTGTCGAGGAGTAGCGCGGTGTCGTCGTACCGCTTCTGCGTGCGGTCCGTGAGCTCCGCGGTCTCGGCGAGCAGCCGGCCGATGCCGGGGACGGCGTACGTGCGGTACAGAGCGAGTTCGAGGGCGCGGGTGTAGTCCCAGGGGAACTCGTAGGCGCTACTGAGCCGGTAGATCTCCAGGGCGTCCTTCTCGGGGTGCAGGCGCCGGATCTGTGCAAGCCGCTCGAAACGCTTCACCGTCTCGTCCCTCTTCTGCCGCCGAAACTCCAACTCTACGTTGGAGAGGAGCAGATGCACGTCGACGAAGGCAACCACACAGGGGGAAGGCGGCCCGCTATGTTCGACAGGTTCCGTACGTCGGTCGGCAGATTCGTCAAGTCCCAGCGCGCGGAGGCGGCCCAGGGCGGGAAGACGGCCCAGCGCGGGGAGAGGCGCACGCACAACCTGTTCGAGGCGGCCGCCGCCTATGTGTCGGCGTGCGCCGAGGACGACCAGGACCGGATGGACGAGGCCGTGGCGTGGGTGTCGCCGGAGGCCCTGTCGTTCGGAGTGAGCGAGCTGGCTTGCAGGGCGGTCATCGCCCTCGCACGGGAGCGGGACGAGTCGCCGCGGACGGTCGCGCGCACTCTTCTCGGCCTGCCCACCCTCTGACGCCGCACTCCACTCGGCCGATTCGCCCCTGTCCAGGCGGATAACTGCAGCTCCTCGTGTGATTCGCACTCGTGACAACCGGCTCGCGGGCGCATTAGGGTGCGCCGACGGACGAATGGATGGGGAGGACGGCATGGCCGGGACGGACGACGACGCCGTCGCCGCCGAGGACGACGCGCTGTACGTACTGACCGCGATTCTGTTGACGCCCGCACAGTTCCCGAGCGTGTTGGGCGACGACTATCCGGAAGCCTGCGCGGCGCTCGGTCTCGCGCCTGTGGCCGACGGGTACGGCCTCGTGCTCGGCCAGGACGGCGACGGTGCGCGTTGGACAGTGGTCATCGACGACGTATCGCTGGTGGCCGTGGCGATCGCCACCTGGGACTGCGGCATGGAGTACGAACTGTCACCGGACGAGCGGACGGTCGTTGCCGCGCTGCCGGGGTGGCCGCTGGCCGTGGCCGTCGCGGCTCCCGGCGTGCCCGCTCCGCACGACCCCGCACCCGAGCTGATCGACCGCGAGCCGCTCTCCCCGCCGGACACCGATACCTGGGGTCCCGCGCAGCGGCGTCTGGGCGCCGACCAGATCGCGCTCCAGTGGGCCATGTGGCGCGAGCAACTCGACGACGCCGACTTCGCACCCGCAGACAACGGCGCGCCGGCCGAGAAGGGATCCGAGCCCACGGAGGGCCGGGCCCCGAGCAAGGCCCGCAGCGGCGTCCGCCGCGTCCTCGCGGAGGCGCACGCGTACGTGGACGCGCCCCCGCCCTTGGGCCGTGTCCGTTCCTCGTTCGCACCGGGGGAGGCCCGCACCCTGCGCGCCGACGGGCCCGGCTGGTCCATGGTGGCGAGGACCGACGACATCGCGTTCGTGCTCCTCGACGAGCAGCCCGGCGAGGTGCTCCCGGTGGGTCGGGGCCCGGAGTTGCCCGGATTGCTGGAGGCGCTCGACAAGATGGCGGTCCGCCCGAGCTGAGGTCACGCCGAAGATGCTCGACGGCCAGGCGTGGTGGTCAGGAGCCGCTTCTGGGCCCCCATACGGGCGTCCATGCAGATGTGGCCCGAACCCATGGTCGACGGGCTTCCGTAGCCACAGCATGGGGCAGCCCTGCTCTCCCGTCGTGTCCCGGAGGCCCGTCATGCGCCTGTCCCGAAGCGTTGCGCTGTTCGCCGCCGTTCTGCTGACATCAGCCCTCACCGGCCCCGCGGCGGCCGCCGATGGTGGCCATTGCGAGCGGCGGGATCGGGTACGGGTGCCGGGTGCGGCGCTCCAGCAGACCGTCTGTCTGGACGACCTGACGACGTCCGGACTCGCGGGAACCCCGTACACGGACATGGCCGACCAGGCGGGACTGACCGCAAGTGCCACCCGCAATCCGTCGGGCGTGCCCGGGCTCCAGATCGACGGGTACTTTCCGGACGACTCGAGCTTCAACGCCACACACGGCTGGCGGCACGACGCCCAGTTCGTCATCCGGCTGCCCGACCGGTGGAACGGCGGCCTCGTGGTCACGGGCGCCCCGGGCACGCGCAGGCAGTACGCGACCGACACGGCGATCTCCGACCGGGTGCTGGCCCAGGGGTACGCGTACGCGGCCACCGACAAGGGCAACAGCGGGCCGGACTTCTATCGCGACGGGACCCGCCCCGGTGATGCCGTCGACGAGTGGAACCGTCGCACGACGCAGCTCACCCTCGCCGCCAAGCGCGTGGTCGCCCAGCGCTACGGACACGCGCCTCGGCGCACGTACATGACCGGGATCTCCAACGGCGGCTATCTCACGCGGTGGCAGCTGGAGCGCCACCCCGAGTTGTACGACGGCGGCGTGGACTGGGAGGGCGCTCTGTGGACCGCGGACGGCCCCAACCTCCTGACGTCACTGCCGGTCGCCGTGGCCCGGATGCTCGGCTCGGCCCGGGACGAGGACCTGTACGCGGCCGGATTCGCGCGCGGGTCCGAGTTCCTGTGGCCGTACCACGAGAAGGCCTACTGGGGTGTCACTCAGAAGATCTACCGCGCTGAGTTCGACCCCGCGTACGACGCCGCCTGTCCCGGTGCGTCCGCCGGGTCGACGGCGGAGCAGATCCTGGCGCCCTGCCGCTCCGACGCGACGTACGACTACGCGGCGCGCCCGGCGTCCGTGCACCGCGCGGTGGCGCGGGTCGCTCTCACCGGGCGGATCGACAGGCCGCTGATCACCCTGCACGGCGACCTGGACACCCTGCTGCCGAAGGCCACGGACTCGGACGTGTACGCGCGCATGGTGCGGGAGAGCGGGCGCGGGCCGCTGCACCGCTACTACACCATCGAGGGCGGTACCCACGTCGACGGTCTCTACGACGCCCATCCCGAGCGACTACGCCCCATCCTGCCCTGCTACCGCGCGGCCTTCGACGCACTCACCGCATGGGTGGAGAGGGGCGAGCGGCCGCCCGCGGACCGTACCGTCGGCAGGACCGCGGGCGGCGACGTGGTCGACTCCTGCGCGCTGGCGGGTGACGCAGTGGGCCGCTAGATGATGTCCCCGGCCCTCAGCTGGATGATGTCCCCAGTCCTCAGCGGCCGAGTTCCTTGCGCCCGACCCGGCGGAGCCTGCGCCGCTGCGAGGGGTCCAGGGTGAGGTACGCGGCCGTCGGGACTCCCAGCACGATCAGGAGGACGGCCCACCAGGGCAGCCAGATCAACAGGATGAGCCCGACCACCACTCCCCCGGTGGCGATCTTCGCGTTCTTCGACATGTGTCGCCTCCTCCGCGGCCACTGCCGCTCTCTGTTGTGAGAACGGGTGCGTGCTGCGCGCGGTTCCAGGCCGTGACCCTGATACGACCCTGAGCCGCGACCCTCACTCGCCCCTGAGAAACCTGCCCGGAGACGCTCACGGCGTCCGGCTGCCTGCGCCCTGCGCGCGGCTGACGCTGTGGCGCCAAGTCCTGTACCCTCGGCGCCCGTCCAGTAGTCAAATTTGATGAGTGGCATCGCTGTGCAGCTGGTTTCCGCGGCACCCCCTTCCGAGATCTCTGCGCCGACCCAGTGCCGTGCCGTGTTCGTGCCCTCTCGACCGGCGCGCACCGGACGTGTCGCGTTCTGGCTGCCCGAGGGTGCCGCACCGCCCACCATGACGCCGGGTCCGGTCGACGAGCTGACGGTCGTCCTGCCCGGCGACGGGCGTCTGCGGCTCGTCACTGTGCCTGCCGTGCTCTTGCCGGTACGGGCCGCGCTGCCGGTCCTCACACGCGCGCGCGTCACTGGCCAGGCGCACAGCACGGCCGTCTTCTGGGGTGCGGCGGCCGTGCTGGCGCTCCGACTCACCGCAAGGGGACTGCTGTTGCCCGGTCTCACGGACGACGACCACCACGCCTGGCGTGTGGGTCCCCTGTCTGCGGAGGACCTGGAGCACGTCCGTGAGCTGGCCGCCGCGATGCCGGCCGAAGCACACGCGGTGCCGTTGGACCGCTGCGAGCCACTGCGCCTGCCCGACCCCGAACGGCTGCTGCGCGCCTTCCTCGACGCGGTCGCCGACACTCTGCCCCGCTCTCCCGCCGCGGCCCTCGCCGCGGGCGGTCCGGCCTTCGCCGCACCGAAGACCCAGCACCTGCCCGAGCAGCGTGCCTGGGCCGCGGACGTCGCCGCCGGGCACGACACCGGCGTACGGCTCTCGCTGCGCGTCGAGGTGCCCGGCCTGACGTCGGCGCCGCCCGAGGAGGCGGGGCCGTCCTTCCGTGCCGTCCTGCAGGTGCACAGCGTGAGCGATCCGGCGCTCGTCGCGGACGCCTCGGCGGTCTGGGCCGGACACGCGGCGTTCGACCCGCGCGCGCGGATGGACGTGCTGCTGGCGCTGCGCCGCGCCGCACGCGCCTGGGCACCGCTCGCGCCACTCCTGTCGGCACCCGTGCCGGACGCGGTCGAGTTCGCCGACGAGGAGGTGGCGGAACTCCTCGGCGCGGGCACGCGGCTGCTCGCGGGCGCCGGAGTCGACGTGCACTGGCCGAGGGAACTGGCGCGCGGTCTGACGGTCCACGCGGTCATCGGCCCGCCGGACGACGAACGGGAACCGGGCAGCCCGGCGTCGGACCCACCCGCCTTCCTGTCCGCCGACGCGCCGCTGGCCTTCAACTGGCGGTTCGCACTGGGCGATCAGCGGCTGACGCGCGAGGAGCTGGACCGGCCCGCCGAGGCGAACCGTCCCCTGGTCCGGCTGCGGGACCAGTGGGTTCTGGTCGACCCCGAGGAGGTGCGCCGCGCCCGCACTGCCGTGGAACGGGCCGGGCACCTGGCGGCGCTGCTCGACCGAGAGATGCCACCCCATCTGGTGGAGGACGCGACGGCCGCCGGCCTGGAGCTCCTGCCCGGCCTCGGTGACCTGGAGGCCGCGTGCGACTGCGGTGCCTGGGACCACTGCCGGCACACCGCGGCCCTGTGCCACCAGATGGCGCGGCTGCTGGACCGGGATCCGTTCGTACTCCTGCTCATGCGGGGACGGGGCGAGCGCACGCTGCTCGACGACCTCCAGATCCGCGGCCACGCACCCGCTGAGGAGACATTGCCGGTGGGCGTGGATGCCGTCGAGGCGTACGCGGCCGGAGACATCCGGCCGCCGCTCCCCGCGCTCCCGGACCTGCCCGCGGAGCCCGGGCCGCCGCCGTCCCTGGACAGCGAGGTCCGCCCCGCGCCCGGGGTCGACCCGGGGGTGCTGGAATTCCTCGCGGCACGGGCGGCCGAGGAAGCACATCGGCTGCTCTCGGAGGCACTCGTACCGGGGTCTGAAGGTCCCCCTGGCGAGGAGGAATTGACGCTCGCCCAGGATGCCGTCCGGCTGGCGGCGACCGGCCCGCAGGCAGCCGTCACGGCGCGGCTTGCCGAGGGGTCGGGCCGCACTCCCGAGGCGCTGGCACTCGCCGTGCGCGCCTGGCGGTACGGCGGCCCCGCCGCGCTGTCCGTGCTCGAGGACGCGTGGACGCCGGCGCCGGACACTCTCGCACGCGCGCGTGCCGCTCTGGAATCCTCGTGGGACGACGACGAGCGCCCCCGGCTGCGGGTGTCCGGCAATCATTGGACCGTCGTGGGCGGGCGGGCCCAGCTGCGCCTGGGGCGGGACGGCCGGTGGTGGCCGTACCGCGAGGAGAAGTGCCACTGGGTGCCCGCCGGTTCGGCGTCCCGGGATCCGGCGACGGCCCTCGCCGCGCTCCGCGCGGAGCCCTGAGCGGAAGCATCTGCGCACACGGGGTGTCGACCCGATCCACGGTCGACGCCTCGTGTTCACCCCGGCGCTGCACGGCGTTCGGCACGGGCGCCAACTGTGGCCGCTGGCAACGAAATTGCGCCCCCGAACTTGTGCCCCAGGAGGCCTGATGTCCCCGCAAGCAGTCGGTCGACGCCGTATTCACCGCTCTGTCGCCGCGAGTGTTCCGCTCGCGGTCCTGGCGGCCCTGGCAGTCTCCGGCACGGCGAACGCGCACGACGATCAGCCGAAGGTGACGCGCACCGCCACGCTCGGGGACATCCCGCTGGGCACGTTCAGCAACACGCTGCTGCCCGGCACGGTGGACGACGACCACGGCATCGACCTCGGTGGAATCGGCAGCGACATCTATCCGACGGGCCGCAAGGGCGAGTTCTGGACCGTGACGGACCGCGGGCCCAACGGTCAGATCAAGGTGGACGGCAAGAAGCGCCGTACGTTCCCGGCGCCCGGCTTCGACCCGGCGATCGTGCGGATCCGCGTCTGCGGCGACACCGTGAAGGTCCTGGACGCGATCCCGGTCACCACCGCATCCGGAAAGCCCGTCACCGGGCTGCCCAACCAGCAGGCCCGGGACGAGGCGCCGTACTCGTACGACGCGCGGAAGGCGCTGTCGTACGACCCGAACGGCCTCGACACCGAAGGCATCGTGCGGGCCGAGGACGGCGGCTTCTGGCTGGTCGACGAGTACGGGCCGTCGCTGGTGCACGTCTCCGCGCGCGGAACGGTCCTCACGCGGTACGTGCCCAAGGGCCTGAACCTGACCGGGACGGACTATCCGGTCGTGGAATCCCTGCCGTCCGTCCTGCTGCACCGGAAGGTCAACCGGGGCTTCGAAGGGCTCGCCCAACTCCCGGGCGGTGACCTGGTGCTGGCGCTGCAGAGCCCGCTGTCCTTGCCGGACGCCGACGCGGGCAACGCCTCGCGCACCACACGTCTGCTGCGGTTCTCTCCGAAGAAGCGCGCCGTGACCGCGGAGTACGCCTACCGCTTCGACCCGGTGAACGTGGTGGACCCGAGCGAGGACGACACGTCCGAGTTGAAGATCTCCTCCGTGGTGGCCGTCGGGCGCGACCGGCTGCTCGTCGAGGAGCGCACCGACAAGGCGGCGCGGCTTCAGTTGGTCCGGCTCACGCGGAGCGCGGACATCCTGGGCGGTCCCTACGACGACGACACCACCTCCCCCTCCCTGGAGCAGCTCGGCGACCCCGTCGCCTCCGGCGTTCCGGTGCTGGGCAAGCGGCTGGTCGTCGATCTCGGTGAGGTCGAGGGCGTGCCCGGGAAGATCGAGGGCGTCGCCCGTGTGGATGACCACACGCTCGCGCTCATCAACGACAACGACTTCGGGATGACTGACGGTGCGGGCGCGTTCGACGCCCAGGGCCGGCTGATCGACAGCGGCATCAAGACCACCGTGGTGTACGTGCGGCTGCCGGACGGGATCTGAGACGCGTTGCCGACCGCCACGCGCGCGTGTCGTGCGCAAGGAGGGGTGTCCTACCCCTCCTTGTGTCCGTTTTCACGACGATGTCGCCGGGGCAGCGAAGAGTGACTCGATGTCACTCGGAAAACCGCTGGGAAGCTCGCTGGGAAATCCCGACGGCAGCTTCGTCGGCAGGTTCGAGGGGAGCTTCGAGGGCAGTTCGGTGGGCAGCTCGGACGGGAGGCTCAGCGACGGGTCGGACGAACGGCTTGTGCTCGTACTGCTCTCGGTAGGCGACTTCTTCTTCGACGATCCGCCACTGTTCATCACCAGCACCACGGCGACGATCCCCAGGGCCACGATCACGGCGAGCGCCAGGAACAGGGTGTTGCGGCGGGGTCCGGTCCCGCCGGGCGAACCAGGCGTGTACTCCTCCGAAGGGGGACCCGAGCCACCGGGAGACGGACCGTAGCCTCCGGACCACGGTGGGCCGAACCCGCCGTGGTCCGGAGGCGGCGTGTCGCCGGGCGGCCGGGGTGGCATGGGCGGCATGGCCATACCCTCAGACTCGCCTCGGACCGGCCATGGCGCGACCCCCGCGCGGCAATTGATACGGACTCATGTCATGGATGGCATGATTCCGGAGCATTCCACGCGAAGGTCGGCCACTCGGCAATGGACCCGTCGAATGATCAGCCGCGTGCGCCCAGCAGATGGTCCATGGCCAGCTGGTCCAGGCGCTCGAAGGCCATCCCGCGCGCGGCGGCCGCCTCCACGTCGAACTCCTCGAAGGCACCGCGGTCCGCGAGCAGGGCCTGGAGTCCGTCCGCGGCGGTCGGCTGCGCCAGCTCGTCCAGGCGGGAGGCACGCAGGGCCTCCTGGACCTCCGGGTCCGCGCGGAAGGCGGCCGCACGCTCCTTCAGGATGAGGTAGTTGCGCATGCAGCCCGCGGCCGAAGCCCATACGCCGTCGAGGTCCTCGGTCCGCGGCGGCTTGAAGTCGAAGTGGAGCGGTCCGTTGTAGCCGGCGCTCTCCAGCAGGTCGACCAGCCAGAACGCGGAGCGCAGGTCGCCCGCCCCGAAGCGCAGGTCCTGGTCGTACTTGATACCGGACTGGCCGTTCAGGTCGATGTGGAAGAGCTTGCCCGCCCACAGGGCCTGGGCGATGCCGTGCGGGAAGTTCAGCCCGGCCATCTGCTCGTGCCCCACCTCGGGGTTGACGCCGTACAGCTCCGGGCGCTCAAGGCGCTCGATGAAGGCGAGGGCGTGGCCGACCGTGGGCAGCAGGATGTCGCCGCGCGGCTCGTTCGGCTTGGGCTCGATGGCGAAGCGCAGGTCGTAGCCCTGGGAGGTGACGTACTCGCCGAGGAGGTCGAAGGCCTCCTTCATGCGGTCGAGCGCCACACGCACATCCTTGGCCGCGCCGGACTCGGCGCCCTCCCGGCCGCCCCAGGCGACGTACGTCTTGGCGCCCAGTTCCACCGCGAGGTCGATGTTGCGGATGGTCTTGCGCAGGGCGTAGCGACGGACGTCCCGGTCGTTGGCGGTGAACGCGCCGTCCTTGAAGACGGGGTGCGTGAACAGGTTGGTGGTGGCCATCGGCACGGTCATCCCGGACGTGTCGAGGGCCTCCCGGAAGCGCTTGATGTGCGCCTCACGCTCACTGTCCGAGGACCCGAAGGGGATCAGGTCGTCGTCATGGAAGGTCACACCGTAGGCCCCGAGTTCCGCGAGGCGCTGCACCGTCTCCACTGGGTCCAGGGCGCCCCGGGTGGCGTCGCCGAACGGGTCCCTTCCCTGCCAGCCGACGGTCCAAAGGCCGAAGGTGAACCTGTCCTCGGGGGTGGGCTGGTAGCTCATGCCACGGCTCCTTGCTCGATGAAGACTATTTCGTCATGGCGCTTTACAAATTAGTATGCGAACGCGTCTCTGGGAAGAGACGACGTGTCCCCGCACGAAAACTTCGTACGGTGACGATGGGCGCACACAGGGCCACAAGGGCCTCGGACACGCCTGCCAACCGGTCAGATTGCCGCGAGCCGCGGAAGAGGGAGAGCACGATGTCAGCAGCCGAGGGTCCGCTCGTCGTCGGGGTGGACTCGTCCACCCAGTCCACCAAGGCCCTGGTCGTCGACGTGTCGACGGGACAGGTGGTGGCGAGCGGCCAGGCGCCGCATACCGTCTCGTCGGGCGCGGGCCGCGAGAGCGACCCGCGCCAGTGGTGGGACGCGCTGTGCGAGGCGCTGCGCCAGTGCGGCGAAGCGGCGCACGAAGCCGCCGCGGTGTCGATCGGCGGCCAGCAGCACGGCCTGGTCACCCTGGACGCGCACGGCGACCCGGTGCGCCCGGCCCTGCTGTGGAACGACGTGCGGTCGGCGCCGCAGGCCCGCCGGCTGGTGGAGGAACTGGGCGGCCCGAAGGCCTGGGCGGAACGCACCGGAAGCGTTCCGGGCCCGTCCTTCACGGTCACGAAGTGGGCCTGGCTCGCCGAGAACGAGCCGGAGGCCGTCCGTGCGACCGCGGCCGTGCGGCTGCCCCACGACTACCTCACCGAACGCCTGACGGGGCAGGGCACGACCGACCGCGGCGACGCCTCCGGCACCGGCTGGTGGGCGTCCGCGACGGAGTCGTACGACGAGGAGATCCTCGCGCACGTGGGTCTCGACCCCGCCCTGCTGCCCCGCGTGGTCCGGCCCGGTGAGGTGGCCGGGACCGTGCGCGATGCCCATGACCTGCCGTTCTCCAAGGGCACGCTGGTGGCGCCGGGTACCGGCGACAACGCGGCGGCCGCGCTGGGGCTCGGGCTGCACCCGGGCACACCGGTGCTGAGTCTGGGCACCTCCGGCACGGTGTACGCGGTCTCGCAGCGGCGCCCCACCGACCCGACCGGGACCGTGGCGGGCTTCGCGGACGCGCACGGCGACTGGCTGCCGCTGGCCTGCACCCTGAACTGCACGCTCGCCGTCGACCGGATCGCCGCCCTGCTGGGCCTGGACCGCGAGGCCGTGGAACCCGGCACCGGCGTGACACTGCTGCCCTACCTCGACGGCGAGCGCACCCCCGCTCTCCCGCTCGCCTCGGGACTGCTGCACGGCCTGCGGCACGACACGACGGCCGGCCAGCTGCTGCAGGCGGCATACGACGGGGCGGTGCACTCGCTGCTCGGCGCCCTCGACCTGGTCCTCGACGCGGACGCGGATCGCACGGCTCCGCTGCTGCTCATCGGCGGTGGCGCCCGGGGCACGGCGTGGCAGGAGACCGTACGCCGGCTCTCGGGGCGACCCGTCCAGGTGCCGGAGGCCAAGGAACTGGTCGCGCTGGGCGCAGCCGCACAGGCCGCCGGACTGCTGACGGGCGAGGACCCGGCCGCCGTCGCCCGGCGCTGGAACACAGCCCGCGGGCCGGTGCTGGAGGCCGTGGAACGAGACGAGGAGACGCTGGCCAGGATCGCCGGGGTACTCTCCGACGCAGCGCCTCTGCTGGAGCGGGAGCCGGACCGGCGCTGACGAGATCGGGGGAAGGCATGACCGCACCGCTGCACGAAGCCCATCCGTCCAGCCCCGGCCGCCGCCTGCCCGACACCCAGCAGGGCATGCGGCGCCGCAATCTGGCGCGAGTCATGCACACCGTGAGCGCCGAGGGGCCGTTGTCGCGTGCCACGGTGGCCTCCCGCATCGGGCTTACCCGGGCGGCCGTCTCCACGCTGGTCGACGAACTGATCCGCTCGGGCCTGCTGGAGGAACTGGGACCGGAACGTCCCGGCCGGGTGGGGCGCCCGGGGTCCGCCCTCACCGTCAGCGGACGCGGCCCCGCGGGGATCGGCGCGGAGATCGGCATCGACCATCTCGCGGTGTGCGCGGTCGATCTGCGCGGCGTCGTACGGGCGCGGGCGGTGCGGCATTGCACCAACCGCGGCCGCGCCCCGCAGCCGGTGCTCGGTGAACTGACCGCCCTGGTGGAGCAGGTCGTCGCGGAGGCAGCGCTCGAGGGGCTGTGGCCGACAGGTCTCGCCGTCGCGGTGCCCGGTCTGGTCGCGCGCGACGCCCGGACCGTGGTCCGGGCCCCCAACCTCGACTGGCACGACATCGACCTCGGCGCGCTCCTGCCGGCCGAACTACCGCTGACCGTGGACAACGAGGCCAACTTCGGCTCGCTGGCGGAACTCTGGCTCGGCGATGAGACACCCCTCGACTTCCTGCATGTCTCGGCGGAGATCGGCATCGGCGGCGCGGTGGTCGTGGACGGGCGGCTGTTGCGCGGGACCCGCGGTTTCGCGGGCGAGCTGGGGCATGTGCCTGTGCGCCCGGAGGGGCCGGAGTGCGCGTGCGGCGGGCGTGGATGTCTGGAGCAGTACGCGGGCGAGGAGGCGGTGCTGCGTGCGGCCGGACTGACACCGGGCGAGGACCGCGTCGGGCTGCTGGCCGAGCGGGCCGCGCAGGGCGACAAGGACGTGCTCCGTGCCTTGCAGGGCGCGGGGACGGCACTCGGCGTCGCGCTGACCGGGGCGGTCAATCTGCTGGACCCGCAGACGGTCGTGCTCGGCGGAGCGCTGGCCGCGCTCGCACCCTGGCTCCTGCCGACGCTGGAGCGGGAGTTGGCACGGCGGACGGCCGGCGCGGCCTGTGCCGTGGCCGTCTCACGACTGGGATCCGAGGGGCCGCTGCTCGGTGCCGCGCACTCGGTGGTGCGGGCAGTGCTCGACGATCCGGCGGCGGTGACGGGGCGCATGTAAGCGGGCGGCCACGCCGCGGCGCTGCGCTGTCCTCGACAGAGTGACGGAGTTATCCACAGTCTCGCCGTTGTCCACCGAAAACACTGCGCTCTGCTTGCCCAAACGCCCAGCACCGTACCGTGATTCACGCGAGGCGCAGTCGTCAGGCAAGGACTGCGCGGTAGTCGAATCGGGGGGTCACACCGTGGTCATCGTCGAGCTGCTCAAGAGGATCTTCACGCCCAGTTCCGCGAAACGGCGGCCGCTCTGCGGCGTTGAGCACACGAAGAACAAGACGGGCGCATTCCGGAACCTTGAGCATGGAAGGTACTTTCTCGATGGAACGATCCGGATCGGAACGAGCGGGATCGGAACGGGCGGAAGCGGAACACGCAGAATCGGAACGATCAAGGCTTCTCACGAGCAGGCGGCGGTTACTCAAAGGAGCGGCCCTCGCGGCGATTCCCTATACGCTGCTCCCGTCGACGTCGGCAGGGGCCAGACCCCGGACCGTCGACTATCCCTCCGCGGACTGGCTGGCGGCGGACCCGGCCAACTACACACCCTCCGGTCGGCCCACGACCTATCCGCTGAACTTCGTCGTCATCCACGTGACGCAGGCGACGTACACCAGCACTCTGGGCGTCTTCCAGAACCCGGGCAAGGGGGTGTCGGCACACTACGTCGTCCGCTCGGCCGACGGGCATGTCGCGCAGTGTGTCCGCGAGCACGACATCGCCTGGCACGCCGGCAATTGGGACTACAACACGCGCAGCGTCGGCATCGAGCACGAAGGGTGGGTGGACCGGCCCGCGTACTTCACGAACGCCCTGTACGAGCAGTCCGCCAGGCTCACGGCGGCGATCTGCGCCAGACACGGCATCCCGAAGGACCGCGCGCACATCATCGGGCACTACGAGGTCCCGGGGACCGACCACACCGATCCGGGGCCGAACTGGGACTGGGCACGGTACATGAGGCTCGTGAGCCTCGCCTGACCGGGAGGGTGACGGCCATGAGCCGGCGGAGCCACGAGACCGGTCGGCCCGCGCCGAGACCCTCCACCGGTCCCGTTCGGGTGATGGCGGTCGAAACGGTTGTCGGGGCCCACCCCGGGAGTGACGATGTCCCCAGCAGCATCGCCGTCCCGGGAGGCCGAGGTGACCGATCCGTGGGTGGCCCTCGAGCCGGGGGCCGATCCCGCCGAACTGGCGCGGGAGTTGCGCCGCGCCCACGAGACATTCACGGCGGCGGGCACGGTGCCGCGGCGCGTGCGCACCGTGGTGGCCGACTCCTGGCGGCGTTCGGCGCGGGCGGGCGTCGGGCCGGACGGCACGGCACGGGTGGAGTTGACGGACGGCGACCTCGGCTCGTACCGGGCAGAGCATCCGCTGGCGCGGGTGATGCCGTTGGTCCGGGAGCTGCTGGGCCCCTTCGCGGCGGACGGCGAGCATCTGCTCGCGGTGTGCGACGCGCAGGGCAGGCTGTTGTGGGTCGAGGGGCATGCGGCCACACGGCGACGGGCGGACCGGATGAACTTCGTGCCGGGTGCGCATTGGGCGGAGTCGGCGATGGGCACGAACGCACCGGGAACGGCCGTCGCCGTGGACCGGCCGGTTCAGGTGTTCGCGGCCGAGCACTTCAGCCGACGGGTCCAGCCGTGGACGTGCGCGGCGGCGCCCGTGCACGATCCGCGCACCGGACGGGTGCTCGGCGCACTGGACATCACCGGCGGGAACGGGCTCGCGCACCCGCACAGCCTGGGATTCGTGCAGGCGGTGGCGCGGGCCGCCGAGTCCCATCTGGCGCTCCTCGCACCTGTCGAGACCGCGGCGGACAGCCTGGAGCTGACCGCGCTGGGCCGTGACGAGGCACGCCTCCTCGCCGGCGGCCGGAAGATCAGGCTCAGCCGTCGGCACAGCGAAATCCTGGTGCTGCTGGCCCGCCACCCGGAGGGACTGACAGGGGACGAGTTGCTGTGCGCGCTGTACGAGGACGAGTCGGTGACGCCGGTGACACTGCGCGCGGAGTTGGCGCGGCTGCGCCGTATCCTCGGCCCTGGTCTGCTGGCCTCGCGGCCCTACCGGCTCACGGCCGCTGTCGCGTCCGATGTCGTGGTCGTGGAGCGGCGCTTGGAGTCAGGAGCGATCGCGGCGGCTGCGACGGCGTACACCGGACCGTTGCTGCCGGGTTCGCAGGCGCCGGCGGTCGCCCGGCTACGGCGCAGACTCGCCGACGGGCTGCGGACGGCGCTCATCGCCCGTCGTGACCCCGATCTGCTGGCCGACTGGGCGCACGCGCCGTGGGGCGAGGACGACCTCGACGTCTGGCGCGCGCTCGCGGCGGTACGGCCGTCGGCGGCCGTACGCACGCGCCTCGGCGAGCTGGAGGCGGAGCTCATGGCACCGGCGGGGTGGACACGCCCGGCACCTCGCTGACGCACGGCACGACACCGGCGGAGAGTCCGGCACGGCTCCACGCGCCGACCGTCCCCACTGCCCACCCGCCCCCCACCCGAACCGACCCGATCCAGACCGGCCCGAACTTACCCGAACCGACCCCATCCAGACCGAAACCGACCTCGACCTTCCCGGACCGGCCCGTGGACGCAACGTACTCGCAACGTCCCCGTACCTAGCCTCGCGTCGAGAGCTGCCCAATGGCGGGCAGCGCTGTCCCGGGAGGCAGACCCGCATGACCCGTTACGCAGCGCCCGGCACCGACGGCGCGATCGTCTCCTACCAGGCGCGCTACGACCACTTCATCGGCGGCGAGTACGTGCCGCCGGCCCGCGGCCAGTACTTCGAGAATCCGTCTCCGGTGAACGGGCAGCCGTTCACGGAGATCGCGCGGGGTACCGTCGAGGACGTGGAGCGCGCACTGGACGCGGCACACGCCGCCGCGCCCGCGTGGGGCCGTACGTCGGTGACCGAGCGCTCCGACATCCTCCGGAAGATCGCCGACCGGATGGAGGCCAACCTGGAGCAGCTCGCGGTGGCCGAGACCTGGGAGAACGGCAAGCCCGTCCGGGAGACCCTGGCCGCTGACATCCCGCTCGCCATCGACCACTTCCGCTACTTCGCGGGCGCGATCCGGGCGCAGGAGGGTTCGCTGGGCGAGCTGGACGACGACACGGTGGCGTACCACTTCCACGAGCCGCTCGGCGTGGTCGCGCAGATCATCCCGTGGAACTTCCCCCTCCTGATGGCCACATGGAAGCTCGCGCCGGCCCTCGCGGCGGGCAACGCGGTCGTCCTCAAGCCTGCCGAGCAGACCCCGGCGTCCATCCACTACTGGCTGAGCCTGGTCGCCGACCTGCTGCCGCCGGGTGTGGTGAACATCGTCAACGGCTTCGGCGTGGAGGCGGGCAAGCCCCTGGCATCCAGCCCGCGCGTCGCGAAGGTCGCGTTCACCGGTGAGACCACCACGGGCCGGCTGATCATGCAGTACGCCTCCGAGAACATCACTCCGGTCACACTGGAACTCGGCGGCAAGTCCCCGAACATCTTCTTCGACGACGTCTGGTCCGCGAACGACGACTTCCGCGACAAGGCCCTGGAGGGCTTCGCGATGTTCGCGCTCAACCAGGGCGAGGTGTGCACATGTCCGTCGCGGGCGCTGGTGCAGCGTGGCCACTACGCCGAGTTCATGGAGGCCGCCGTCGCCCGCACGGAACAGATCAAGCCCGGGCACCCGCTGCACACGGACACGATGATCGGCGCCCAGGCGTCGAACGACCAGTTGGAGAAGATCCTCTCCTACCTGGACATCGGCCGGCAGGAGGGCGCGAAGGTCCTCACGGGTGGCGAACGCATCGAGCACGAGGGTGAGTTGAAGGGCGGTTACTACGTCCAGCCGACGATCTTCGAGGGCCACAACCGTATGCGGATCTTCCAGGAGGAGATCTTCGGGCCGGTGGTGTCGGTGACGTCGTTCGACGACTTCGACGACGCCATCAAGATCGCGAATGACACACTGTACGGGCTGGGCGCCGGCGTGTGGACGCGGGACATCAACACCGCGTACCGCGCGGGCCGCGCCATCCAGGCGGGCCGTGTCTGGACGAACTGCTACCACGCCTACCCGGCGCACGCGGCGTTCGGCGGCTACAAGGGATCGGGGATCGGCCGCGAGACCCACAAGATGATGCTGGAGCACTACCAGCAGACGAAGAACCTCCTGGTGTCGTACTCGCCGAAGAAGCTCGGCTTCTTCTAGGCGCAGAAAGAGGGCGCCTGACCAGGCAAGATGCCCGTCAGGCGCCCTTCGCAGCGCACGGCTAAGTGGTCTGCGTCGTAAGTCCTTCGGGGGTTGATCATGTTTCCGGGGTGGCGGAGGATTTTTCTGGGTTGTCGACACGGTCGATGACGTATTCACTCGCCAGGAACCGCACACCCAGCATCACCTCCATGTGCGCCTCGATGAGGTCCTGCACATCCGACTCAGCTTCAGCAAGACGCGGCGCAACCTCGGTCACGCCGCTCTCCGTGGTGCCGAGGTCGTCGCTGGTGCGTCCCTCGGCCGCCTTGACCGCCGCGACCCACGGCTTCAGCTCGGCGTCGGACGCGACCTGCTTGTCCTGGACGGCGGTGGTGGGGGCCACGTAGGAGAGTGTGCTGTCGGTGGCGTGGAGGTTCGTGTCGCTGGTCAGGCAGGAGACCAGCTTGCGTGTCGTGGTGTAGCGGCCGGTGTCGTCCTGGACGGGACGGTGACAAACTCGCCGCCGGTGGGGGCGGCGGCGTTGCCACCGTCGACGCCGGGTATCGGGAGCACGTCGTAGTCGAAGCCGGCCCTCGCGGCGTTGGCCAGCTGCCAGGTGCCGTTCTCCGCGAAGGCGTAGTCGCCAGTGGCGAACTCCTGCCAGCTGGTGGTCTGGGTGTTGTTGAGCACGGAGTTGGGAGCGTAGCCCTTCTTCAGTCAGCCGGTCCACAGCGAGAGCGCCGACTCTCGCTGGGCGGAGTCCAGTCGGGTCAGCTGCGCTCCCACTGCACCGATGGGCGTTCCGTACGTCTTCCCGCCCGACTGACCGGCGTACCGTCACCGACGTCCGGGTCGTCCCTCATGGGGCGGCCCGGACGTCGCCCTTTCCGAACCGGAACCGCCGCTTCACAGGGCAAGCGCCTACTACAAGGGGGGTCTGCGTCAATGGCCCGAGGCGAAGCGGACGTTGGGATTCAGTCATGTGCGGGGCGCGCGGAAGATCAGCTCAGGGTGTCGAGGTCGAGGAGCTGTTGCTCCAGCGCGCGTTCGGTCGGGGTGAGGGGCAGGTCGGGGCGGACGCGTTCCAGCGGCTGGGGACGAGGCTCTGCCTTCGGCAGATACATCCACAATTGCCCGTACGCGACCAGCGACCGGTACAGCTCGCGCACGAAGCGGTGGGCATGGTGAGCCAGAGAACGGAGCACCGGCGGACCTCCTGTCGGACCGGACCTGCAGGGCAAGCGTCCGGCCAGGCTCGCCCTGCCCGCTAAACGACGGCTAGGGCCGGTCCGGCGGATCAGGTCGGCTGTGAGATGGGGCGTGAAAAGTTCACCCTCGACTGATGACCCCAGCACTGTCTGTGACCCCCGCGTCCTCGCAGAATTCTGGCCAACAGAGCACAGCAGTTCGACCAAGCAAGCCGCTCATTTTCCGACACCGTTGATTCGTCATCCCACGACGGAAGGCTTCCCATGGTCAATGCAACAGCGGCCGGCACCCACCGCTTCGACGAGGTCTCCGCGCAGGCGGCGCGGCCGACCGGCCGGCACCTGGTGATCGAGGACCTGGACGCTTCGGGTCAGAGCGACGTCGTACTCTTCTGCGTTACCTGGACCCCCTTCCCGATGTCCGAGGCGCCCGGGCGGTTCGCCGCATGACCGGTGCCGGGGAGCACGAGGCCGGGACGCTGGTCCCGGACGACAGCGCGCTGGTGGGCTTCAAACACCATCTGAGCCCGGTCGTGGTTCCCGGCGAAGCCACCTACCTGGTCTCGCGCCGTGGCGTCACCGCGCTGCACGGCACGCCCGCGGAGGTGCTGGCGCCCCTGCTGGACGGCTCCCGCACCCTGCGCGGCGTGCTCAGCGAGGCCGAGCGACGGCTGCCCACCGAGGAGGCCGTCACCTCCCTGGACACGCTCGCCAGGTCGGGGCTGCTCGGCTTCCGTCCGGCGGGCGCGCCCGCCGGACCCCCCGGGTGCTGCGACCCGGCGGCCGAGGCCTACTGGGACCTGGCGGGCCTGGACGGCTGCCAGGTCTCGGCCGAACTCGCCGGTGCCGCGGTGTGTCTGGAGGCGCTGCCCGGCATCGACCCGGAGCCGGTGCGCCGCGCGTGCCGTGAGTCGGGGGTCGCCGTCGCGGCCCCCGGCTCGGCCCGGGGCCTCACGCTCGTCCTGTGCGACGACTACCTGACACCGGAGCTGGCGGAGGTGGACGCCCGGCACCGGGCGAGCGGAACCCCGTGGCTGCTCACCAAGGTCTGCGGCACCGACCCGTGGATCGGGCCGGTCTTCCGCCCCGACTCGGGGCCCTGCTGGAACTGCCTGGCCCAGCGGCTGCGCGGCCACCGCCGCTCGGAGTGGCCCGTGCAGCGGGCGCTGGGCCTGACCGGGCCGCCGAAGCGGCCTACGGCCTCGCTGGCGGCCGGCCGTGCCATCGCGGTCCACTTCGCGGTGCTCGAGGCGGTCAAGTGGCTGGCGGGGATGCGGTATCCGACGCAGGGCATGGTGCACACTCTCGACACGATGCTGCTGAGCGCCTCCTCCCATCCGGTGCACCGACGCCCGCAGTGCCCGGTGTGCGGCGATCCGGAGCTCGTGGCGCGGACGGTGTGCGCGCCGTTCGTCCCCGTGTCCCGGCCGAAGACGGCGCACCAGGGCAACAGCCACCGCTGCGCCTCTCCGCAGGAGATGCTCGACCGGTACCGCCATCTCGTCGGCCCGGTCACCGGCATCGTCAAGGGGATCCACCGCGCTCCCCGCACCCCCGACTTCGTCGACAGCTATCTCTCCGGTCACAACCTCGCCTTCAATCCGCACAGCCTGGCCGGACTGCGCGCCGGTCTCAGGGCGCTGAGTGGCGGCAAGGGCCTCGATCCGACGGAGGCCCAGGTCAGCGCGCTGGGTGAGGCGGTGGAGCGGTACAGCGGGACGAGGCACGGCGACGAACCCGTCGTACGCGACTCGCTGCGCGGGCTCGGCGAGGCGGCTGTGCACCCGAACGACTGCCAGCTGTACGACTCCCGGCAGTTCCGCGACCGCGAGGCCTGGAACGCGCGCGGTTCGCACTTCCAGTACGTGCCACGGCCGTTCGACGAGGGCGGGCCCACCGAGTGGACGCCGCTGTGGTCGCTGACCGGCAACAGGCAGCGGCTGCTGCCCACTTCGATGCTGTACTTCTCGCACGGCACCCCCGCCGACGACGGGCTGCACGCCGACTCCAACGGCAACGCGGCCGGCAGCAGCGCCGAGGACGCGCTGGTGCAGGGCTTCCTGGAGCTGGTGGAGCGGGACGCGGTGGCCCTGTGGTGGTACAACCGCACGCGGCAGCCGGCCGTGGACCTGGACGCGTTCCCCGCGCCCGAGGTCGACCGGTTCCGCGAGGGCTGTCTGCGGCTGGGCCGCGAGCTGTGGGTGCTGGACCTCACCTCGGACTTCGGCATTCCGGTGCTGGCCGCGCTGTCCCGGCGGACCGGGGCTCCGACCGAGGACGTGATCTTCGGTTTCGGCGCCCACTTCGATCCCCGGGTGGCGCTGCGCCGGGCGCTGACCGAGCTGGGTCAGATCCTCCCCGCAGTGCTCCCGCGCCGCCCGGGCGCCACGGGTTACGGCATCGACGATCCCGAGGCCTGCCGCTGGTGGCGTACGGCGACCACGACCAACCAGCCTCATCTCCTGCCCGATCGGGCGAGTACTCCTCGTACACCCTGGAGCTGGGCCGTCACACACCACGGCGATCTGCTGGACGACGTGACCGCGATCGTGGAACTGGTCCGCTCCCGCGGACTGGAGCTGCTGGTCCTGGACCAGACCCGGCCCGATCTGGAGTTGCCGGTGGTGAAGGTCGTAGTGCCGGGGCTGCGGCACTTCTGGGCTCGGCTGGCCCCGGGACGGCTGTACGACGTCCCGGTGGCGCTCGGCCGGCTCGAACGGCCGACGCCGTACGAGCTCCTGAACCCGATCCCCCTCTTTATCTGAAACTTCAACTGTCATTCAAAGTCACACATGGCCTTCACCTGATTCCCATACGATCCACAACGAACTCCCCCTGGCTGCGAAAGAGGAGTCCGTGAAGACCAGCACACGTCTTGGATCACGTGAAGGTCTCGTCCGAGAGGCGGTGCCCTCCGGCACGGGGGGCACGCGAGCGAACCAGGTGTTACCCGGGCGGCGCCTGGCCCGGGTCATCCTGAAGTGGGCACTGTTCAGCTTCCTGCTGATCGCCATGCTCAACATCCTGAGCGTGCGGCTCTCCCCCGCCGCGGACGTCTTTGCCTTCGTGGCGCTCGTCGTGGTCTTCCTCATCCAGATCAGACACTCCGCGCCAGGGGCGGGGCGGCGCCCGGCGCGTGAGAAGGCCCTCACCCTGGGCGTGCAGTTCCTGCTCACCTATCTGCCGCTCTTCGTCTTCCACGCCCAGTGGGGCGCACTCGGCGGCTTCCTCGCCGGCTCCCTGCTGCTCCTGCTGCCCCCGCGGCCGGCCTGGATCCTGTTCGTCGCCGTGGGGCTCAGCATGCTGGTGCCGCCGCTGGTGGACGGCATGAGAATCGTCGACTCGATCTACCTGTGCGAGTCCACGCTGCTGACCGGGCTCGTCGTGTACGGCCTCTCGCACCTGGCCGAGACGGTCCAGGAACTGCACGACGCCCGCGGGGAGTTGGCCCGTCTCGCGGTGGTCAGGGAGCGATTGCGCTTCGCCCGGGACCTGCATGACCTGATCGGCTTCGGGCTGTCCGCGATCACACTGAAGAGCGAGCTGGTGCACCGGCTGATCCCGGCGCATCCCGAGCGCGCCGTGCAGGAGGTCGACGACATCCTGGCCATCTCCCGCCAGTCCCTGACCGACGTACGCCGGGTGGCCAGCGGCTTCAGGGACATGTCGCTGGCCCAGGAGGCCACCTCCGCGGAGTCGGTGCTCAGCGCGGCCGATGTGGCCGTACGGGTCGAGGTGGCGACCGGGGAGGTCAGCAGACAGGTGGAGAACGCGCTGGCCGCGGTGTTGCGGGAGGCCGTCACCAACGTGCTGCGGCACAGTAAGGCCACCCGCTGCGAGATACGGGTCACCACCGACAGGGAACTGGTCACGCTGTCCGTCGTCAACGACGGTGTGGAGACGGGCCGGCGCGCTCCGTCCGACTACGGTGGCAGCGGGCTGGGGAACCTGGCACTGCGGCTCGGCGAGATCGGCGGCGGCCTGGACTCCGGCGCCCTGCCGGACGGCACCTTCAGGGTGCGGGCCGTCGCACCGGCCGCCGCGCCGGAACCCGACGGCGGCCCGGCCGCGGGATAACCGGAACGTTCACTCCCACCTCCTTGGACGCCGTCGACAGGACCCACTCGTACGCCATTCGAATTGATACAGTCGCCGAGCGCGACACATCGGGCACGACGCGGGGAATCGGGGGACAGGTGATTCGCGTACTGCTGGCCGAGGACATGCACATGGTCCGCGGGGCACTCGTGGCACTGCTCGGCCTGGAACACGACATCGACGTGGTCTGCGAGGTCGAGAACGGCGACGACATCGTGCCGACGGCGCTGCGGCACCGGCCCGACGTCGCGATCATCGACATCGATCTGCCCGGCATCGACGGGCTGACGGCCGCCGTCCGGCTGCGCGAGCAGCTGCCCGGGTGCCGCGTCCTCATCCTCACCAGCATGGGCCGGCCGGGAACCCTGCTGAGGGCCATCTCGGCGCAGGTCAACGGATACATCCTCAAGGACGCCCCGCCCGACGAACTGGCCTCGGCGGTACGCCGGGTGGCCGCCGGGCAGCGCGTGGTGGACCCGCAGCTGGCGCTGGCCGCGTGGGGCGGGCAGGAGAGCCCGCTGACCGAGCGCGAGACCGAGGTACTGCGGCTGGCGGCCAAGGGCGCGGAACCCTCCGAGATAGCGGCGGAACTCCACCTGTCCACCGGCACGGTCCGCAACTACCTCACCACCATCACGACCAAGCTCAACGCCCGCAACCGCGTGGACGCGGTCCTGATAGCCCAGGAGTCGGGTTGGCTGCTGTGAGCCTCGCGGGCCGGGCCCAGGGGGTGTCCGGCGGATCAGGTCGGCAGTGAGGCGCGGCACGTCTTGGCCGAGCCGAGGGGGATCTGGTGCGTGCAGCTGCAAGGCGGGGGAGGGAGTCATGGCGGAGTCATGACGACCGACGACAACGCCGCTGGGGCCCCACGCCCTTACTGTAAGGCAGGGGGAGCGCGTGCCAGGGCCCGCGACGCCGAGCTGATCCGCCGGACACCCCCTAGGGTTCCGCGATCGCAGGTTCGCAGTCCTCCGTCATGCCGGCCGCGGCGAGGTAGTTGAGCATCGCCCAAGTCACCTCGGGCGGCAGCGGCAGTACGGCGCAGGCGTGGGACGGGGTGACCGGCCAGGCCAGGAGGCCGACCACCCAGACGGCCTCCGGGCGGTGCAGATGCACCCGGTGCGGGGACACGGCGCTGTTCAGGGCGAACCCGGCCTTCTCCAGGGTCAGCGACACGCCGCCGATCAGCCGGATCAGCCGCTGCGCCGGCAGACGCACTGGGGTGAAGACCGCGCCCGGCCGGGTGGACACGACCGAGAGCAGCGGGCCGCGCAGGTCCTCCCAGCTCAGGGTGCGCACCATGAGATGGGACAGCCTGCTCAGCACCGGCAGCAGCACGAGCAGCGCACGCTCCTCCCGGCCGTCCTCGTCGCCGCCGTCGATCCGGGCCACCACGTTCGCGAGCAGCACCGGCCCCAACTCCATGCGTCTGAGGGCCTCGCGCACCAACGGGTCCGGCCGGCTGATCCGCTCGGTCCCGGACCCGCTGCGCAGCACCAACTCGCGGCCGTCGGCGTCGACCTCGACGACCACGTCCTCACGCAGCGACCACAGGTGAAGGGCGCGACTCCCGACGACCCGCGGCATGGCGTCCCCTTTCCGTCGTGCCGATTGTGACGGCGGGCACGCCGTGCGGGACAGCCAGGAAGTCATCCGTGGTATGTGAACTTCTCATATGCCCCGGGGCGACTTTGGCGGGTCGCAAGGGCGGATTCCTAGGGTACGAGCGGTCGGCGGCACGCCGCGTTCACACAGTCCACGGACATCCGACGAGACACCCGATGCGACACCCGATGCGACATCCGACGAGACATCCGACGAGAAGAGGGACAGCTGGTGACGGTTCACACAGCAGGCAGCACGGCGGGGCGGCCGGCACGCCGGTCCGGCACGGTCCGCCGTCTCAACCGGGTGGTCATCCGTTTCGCGGGCGACTCGGGCGACGGAATTCAGCTCACCGGTGACCGGTTCACCTCGCAGACCGCCTCATTCGGCAACGACCTCGCCACCCTGCCGAACTTCCCTGCCGAGATCCGCGCCCCCGCCGGCACCCTCCCCGGGGTCTCCTCCTTCCAGCTACACTTCGCCGACCACGACATCCTCACCCCCGGGGACGCGCCGGACGTCCTGGTCGCGATGAACCCGGCGGCCCTGAAGGCGAACATCGGCGACGTCCCGCGGGGCGGTGAAGTCATCGTCGACACCGATGAGTTCACCCCGCGGGCGCTGCAGAAGGTCGGCTATGCGCACAGTCCCCTCCAGGACGGCTCGCTGGACGGCTACCACGTGCATCCGGTGCCCCTCACCACGCTGACGGTGCAGGCACTGAAGGACTTCGGGCTGAGCCGCAAGGACGCCGAGCGCAGCCGGAACATGTTCGCGCTGGGCCTGCTGAGCTGGATGTACCACCGGCCCACCGACGGCACCGAGAAGTTCCTGAAGACGAAGTTCGCCAAGAGGCCGGAGATCGCCGAGGCCAACATCGCCGCCGTCCGCGCCGGCTGGAACTTCGGCGAGACGACCGAGGGCTTCGCCGTCTCCTACGAGGTCGCACCGGCGGCACAGGCCTTCCCCGAGGGCACCTACCGGAACATCTCCGGGAACCTGGCGCTCGCCTACGGCCTGATTGCGGCCTCCCAACAAGCCGATCTGCCGCTGTTCCTGGGCTCGTACCCGATCACGCCGGCCTCGGACATCCTGCACGAGCTGAGCAGGCACAAGAACTTCGGCGTGCGGACCTTCCAGGCCGAGGACGAGATCGCGGCCATCGGCGCGGCCCTGGGCGCCGCCTTCGGCGGCTCACTGGCGGTGACGACGACCTCCGGCCCGGGCGTGGCCCTCAAGTCGGAGACCATCGGACTCGCCGTATCCCTCGAACTCCCCCTGCTGATCCTCGACATCCAGCGCGGCGGCCCCTCCACCGGCTTGCCCACCAAGACCGAGCAGGCCGACCTGCTGCAGGCGATGTACGGCCGCAACGGCGAGGCCCCGGTCCCGGTGATCGCCCCCCGCACCCCCGCCGACTGCTTCGACGCCGCCCTCGACGCCGCCCGCATCGCACTCACCTACCGCACCCCCGTCTTCCTCCTGTCCGACGGCTACCTCGCCAACGGCTCCGAGCCCTGGCGCATCCCGGCGATCGACGAACTACCCGATCTGCACGTGCAGTTCGCGCAAGGCCCGAACCACACCCTGGACGACGGCACCGAAGTCTTCCGGCCCTACAAGCGCGACCCGCGCACCCTCGCCCGCCCCTGGGCCGTCCCCGGCACCCCAGGCCTGGAACACCGCATCGGCGGCATCGAGAAGCAGGACGGCACCGGCAACATCTCGTACGACCCCGCCAACCACGACTTCATGGTCCGCACCCGCCAGGCCAAGATCGACGGCATCGACGTACCGGACCTGGACGTCGACGACCCGCACCAGGCCAACACCCTCGTCCTCGGCTGGGGTTCGACGTACGGACCGATCACGGCGGCTGTACGGCGGCTGCAGGCAGCCGGGGAGTCGATCGCGCAGGCCCACCTGCGCCATCTCAACCCTTTCCCGCGCAACCTGGGCGAGGTGCTGCGGTCCTACGACCGTGTGCTCGTCCCCGAGATGAACCTCGGTCAGCTCGCCAAGCTGATCCGGGCGAAGTACCTGGTGGACGCCGAATCCCACACCCAGGTCAACGGCATGCCGTTCAAGGCCGAACAGCTAGCGCAGGCTCTCAAGGAGGCCGCCCATGCCCGCTGAGGCGCTGTCCCTGATACCGAGGAGCGAAGTCACCCTCTCGGCAAGGGACTTCAAGTCCGATCAGGAGGTGCGCTGGTGCCCCGGCTGCGGTGACTACGCGATCCTGGCCGCCGTCCAGGGCTTCATGCCCGAACTCGGCCTCGCCAAGGAGAACATCGTCTTCGTCTCGGGCATCGGCTGCTCGTCCCGCTTCCCGTACTACATGAACACGTACGGCATGCACTCCATCCACGGCCGCGCCCCCGCCATCGCCACCGGACTCGCCACCACCAGGCGGGACTTGAGCGTGTGGGTGGTCACCGGCGATGGTGACGCCCTGTCCATCGGCGGCAATCATCTGATCCACGCTCTGCGCCGCAACGTCAACCTCAAGATTCTGCTGTTCAACAACCGGATCTACGGTCTGACCAAGGGCCAGTACTCGCCGACGTCGGAGGTCGGCAAGATCACCAAGTCGACGCCGATGGGCTCGCTGGACGCGCCCTTCAACCCGGTGTCGCTGGCGATCGGCGCCGAGGCGTCCTTCGTGGCGCGGACGATCGACTCGGACCGCAAGCACCTCACGTCGGTGCTGCGGCAGGCCGCCGCCCACCCGGGCACGGCCCTGGTGGAGATCTACCAGAACTGCAACATCTTCAACGACGGCGCCTTCGACGCCCTCAAGGACAAGCAGACCGCCGAGGAGGCCGTGATCCGGCTGGAGCACGGGCAGCCCATCCGCTTCGGCGCCGAGGGCGCGCGCGGTGTCGTACGGGATGCGAGCACGGGAGAACTGGAGGTGGTCACCGTGACGCCGGAGAATGAGGCCGACCTGCTGGTCCATGACGCCCACGCGGCCTCCCCGGTGACCGCCTTCGGGCTGTCCCGGCTGGCCGACCCGGACACGCTGCACCACACCCCGATCGGCGTCTTCCGCGACACCGCCCGGCCCGTCTACGACAGGCGGATGGCCGAGCAGCTCGACACGGCGATCGAGCAGTACGGCAAGGGGGACCTGGCCGCCCTCATCACCGGCAACGACACCTGGACCGTGGGGAGTTCCGCATGACGTACGTGATCGCCCAGCCCTGCGTCGACGTCAAGGACAAGGCCTGCATCGACGAGTGCCCCGTGGACTGCATCTACGAGGGGCCGCGCAAGATGTACATCAACCCGGACGAATGCGTGGACTGCGGCGCCTGTGAGCCGGTGTGCCCGGTGGAGGCCATCTTCTACGAGGACTCCCTCCCCGTCGAGTGGTCGCCGTACCGGACCGCCGACCAGGAGGTCTTCATTCCGCTCGGTGCCCCGGGGGGTGCGAGCAGCGTGCCGCCGCTGGCGGCGGACCACCCCGTGGTGGCCTCGGCACCGGTGAGCGAACCGAGCTGAGCGCTTCGCTGGAAGAGAGCGAACCCGTGGGCCGGTGCGGGCCGGTCGCGCCCGCGCGGCGGAGCCGCTGATGTCACCGCCCCGCCCCCTTACGGGGCGCGATACCGCACCGGACTTCGCCAAGACCGCTCAGCCCTCCGCGGAGAAACGGAATCCCTCGGTTCTTCCCTGGTTCTTCAGCGGGACGGGAGACCGTCGAGGAAAGAGCCGGAAGCGTTTTCCCGGCTCCCCCGCTCCCGCACCGCCAGACCGTCCGGATTTCGTCGCAGAGGACCTCCATGAATCTCTTCTCCTCTTCCGCACCCGGCCCGTGGTCCGTCCGTCAGGCAAGTCCGCTCGCGCAGGGCGCGCAGCCAACTCCCTTTCCGGCTGCGCCCTTCATCGGCGCGCACCACCTGGTGCACCGCCCCGACACCCCCGAGGGCTTCCTGCACGCCGCCACCCCGCCAAGCCGCCACCGGTTCGGTTTTTCCGCCCAACTGCCCGATCAGCACCCCCTGTTCTCCGACTCGACGGCCCCCTTCCACGACCCTCTCTACCCGATGGAGTCGCTGCGGCAGATGGCGATCTTCGCGGCGGGACGGTACTTCCGGGTCCCCGAGAACCGCAGGATCCTGCTGGCCGGCTGCAGCATGGCAGTCACCGCGCTCACCCCGTGGCAGCGCTCCGGGCAGCCCGCCCAGCTCACCCTGGATCTCGAACTGACGCCGACCGACGTCGTCAAAGGAGTGCCGCGGTCGATGGACTGCCAGGCGTCGATCGGCATCGACGGCGAGCGGTGCGGGACGGTGGAGGCACGGCTGGTGTTCGTAATGCCCGGCGTCTACCGCAGCCACCGTGCGCTCAGCCGCCGGGAGAGCGAGCGGACGGCCGAGGGCCACAGCGGGCTGCCCACGGGGCACGGCGTCCCGGGACCGGAGCTCGTGGGGCGGCGCTCGGTGCGCAACGTCCTCATCGGGCTGCCGCTGGAGGAGGACGAGGAGACGCTGGACTTCCCGGTCGACATCCCGGCGGCCCGAGAGGTGCTGCCCGACTCCGGACCCGAGGTGCCGGCCGCCGTGTTCCTGGAGGCGTCCCGGCAAGCCGCGCTGTTCAGCGTGGGCGAGCTGTACGGGCTGGCGCCCGGGCACGCCGTACTGACCGGCTGGCGGGCGGCGTTCCGCGGGTTCGCGGAGCCGGGGCTGCCGCTGCGCTGCGCGGTGCGGTCGCGGACCACGGGCACGCCCGGCCAGGTGCAGCGTGACGCCGCCGGGCGGCCGACGGCCGAGCTCGATCTGACCTTCACCCAGGGCAGCCGGGTCGTGGCGGGAGCGACGACCTCTGTCCTCCAGATCTGCTGAAACCGCCGGGCGGTCCCGTACCGGCCGGCACGGCACGAGGAGCAACCATGCGCTTTCGGGTACTGGGGCCGGTGCGGATGCAGCCACGCACGCCGACCGCCGCCAAACCACGGGTCGTGCTGGCCACCTTGCTGGTGCAGAGCAACAGCGTCGTCTCCACGCACAGCCTCATCGACGAGCTGTGGGGCATGGAACCGCCGCGCACCGCGGCGACGACGCTCCAGGTGTACGTGTCGCAGCTGCGCAAGGCGCTCCTCGAAGGAGGGGACACGGAGGAGAGGGGCCAGCCGCTGCTGACCCAGCCGCCCGGCTATCTCATCCGGGTCGGGCCGGACGATCTCGACCTCGCCGTATTCGAGTCGCTGCGCGCCCGCGGCCGGGCCGCCTACGACGAACGCGACTACGCCACCGCCTCCCGGCTGCTGGCCGACTCGCTGGCCCTGTGGACCGGCCCGGCACTCTCCGGCATCCCGCACGGTCCGGCGCTGCAGGCGACGGCCATACGGCTGGACGAGCTGCGCTCGGAGGTGCTGGAGCAGCGGATCGGCGCCGATCTGAAACTGGGGCGCCACCAGGAGCTGATCGGTGAACTGATGGCGCTGGCGCACGAGTTCCCGATGCGGGAGACGCTGCACGGGCTGCTGATGGTGGCGCTGTACCGCTCCGGACGGCAGTCGGACGCCGTCCAGGCCTTCCACCGGGTACGGCGCGCGCTGGTGGACGAGCTGGGCGTGGAGCCCGACGCGTCCCTCAAGCGCATCCTCAGCCGGGTGCTCGCCTCCGATCCGGCGCTCGCCTGGAACCCGGCCTGGGCCCGCGCGGCCCGCCCCGCACTGTCGCCGTCGGCCACCGTCTCCGCGCTGCCCGCCGCCCGCGACCCGGAGCGGTCCGGGCCGCTGCTGTGGCTGCCGCCCGCGCTCACCGACTTCACCGGCCGCGACGAGGAACTCGCCCGCTACGAGCGGCTCCTCGCCGCATCCGGCGCCCCGCGCATCGTCGCCGTTTCGGGCCGGCCCGGGGTCGGCAAGACGACGCTGGCCGTCCAACTCGCCCACCGTGCCAAGGGTTTCGAGGCCGGGCGGATCCTGCTGGCCATGCGGGACTCGGCGGGCCGGGCGCTGACGCCGTACGCCGCGATGTCGGCGCTGCTGCGCCGGCTGCTGCGGCCCGTCCCCGACGTGCTGCCCTCGGAACCGGAGGAGCTGGCGGACCTGCTGCACCGCGCCACGCGGGCCCGCGAGTTGCTGCTGGTGCTGGACGACGTGGTGTCGGAGGCGCAGGTACGACCGCTGCTGGCGGCCGTGCCCGACGCGGCGGTCGTGCTCACCAGCCGCCGCCCGCTGGGGGCGCTGGAGCACGCCCGGCATCTGGTGCTCGACGTGCTCGCCCCGCGGGACGCCCGGTCGCTGCTGCTGGCCACCGGCGGGCCCCGGATGGCCGAGGACCCGGCCGCGGTGGACCGGATCGCCCGGCTGTGCGGCCGGCTGCCGCTCGCCCTGCGGGTCGCCGCCGGCGCGGTCGCGGTCCACCCGCACTGGAACGCGGCCGGGCTCGCCCGGCGACTGGCCGACGAACGCACCCGGCTCGGCGCGCTGTCGCTCGGCGACCTGGACGTGCGCGGCGGGCTGCTCGCGGCCTACCAGGAGGTCTCGGAGGCGGAACGGCACGCGTTCCGGACCCTGGGGCTGGCTCCGCTGCCCGACTTCCCGCTGTGGATCGCGCAGTCGCTGCTCGGCATGGCACCGGACGCGGCGGAGGAACGGCTGGAAGGGCTGGTGCGCTCGCATCTGCTGGAGGCCCGCCCGTCGGCCGACGGCCCTGAACCGGTCCGCTACGGCTACCACACGCTGCTGCGTTCCCTCGCCCTGGACATCCTGGACCAGGTGGGCGGCGAGGAGGCCGCGACCGAGGCGACCGCGCGGCTGGGCCGGGCCTGTCTGCTGCGGGCGCGGGCCGCCGACGCCCGGCTCACGCCCGGACGGGACCGGCTGGCCGGGGTACTGGAGCCGGATCTGCAGGGGCCGGCCGCCCACGACCCTTCCGTCGTCGTACCACTGCGGTGGTTCCAGGCCGAGGCGCCGGGGCTGCTGGAGGTGCTGCGGCGGCTGCACGCGAGCGGGCTGTGGGATCTCGCCTGCGCGCTGGCATCGGCGACGAGCGGCTACTACGAGGCGTGCGGGCTGTGGGACGACTGGGAGACGGGCCACGAGCTCGCGCTGGATGCCGCCCGCCAGGCCGGGAACACGCTCGCGGAGGCCGTACTGCTGCGGTCGCTGGGCGATCTCGCCTGGCAACGCCGGCACACCGGGCGGGCCGCGGACTACCACCGTCATGCGGCGCGGCTGTTCACGCTCGTCGACGACCGGGTGGGCGCCGCGCGCTGCCTCACCGGCGAGGCGGACGTCCTGCTCGGGCTCGGGGAGTTCGACCGGGCGGAAGGCCTGTACACACGTGCCCTCGAGGTGGCCGCCGAGGAGGGCGACACCCGGGGCTGCGCGGAGGCACGACGCGGGCTGGCCCTGGTGGCACTCGTCGCAGGCCGCCCGTCGGAGGGACTCGCGCAACTCGCCGAGTGCGAGGCGGCGGCTCGCTCCCTGGGGGACGGTCGGTGGCGAGGGTACGCGCGGCGTACGGCGGATCTGGTGCGAGGCGGGGACGAGGGCTGGGCCCGGCTGGAGGTACGGCCCGGCGTCTGGCTGATGGACGACACGCGGCGGATCGCGGCCTGAGCCGCTCGGGGATGCGCAAACGGCGAGAGCGGGGAGGAGTCCCTCCCCGCTCTCGCCGTTTCCGAAGACCGCCGGTCAGGCAGGTCGCAGCCTGCGCGGCGGTTCGGCCTCCGGCTCCGCCGGCCGCACCGCCGGGCGGCGGTTGCGGAGCATGGCTCGCCATTCCTCGGGGCTGAAGTGGGTCGGGCGGGTGGTGGAGATGAAGTCGCGGACGACGGTGAGGAAGCGGTCGGGGTCGCTGCGGAAGGGGAAGTGGCCGGCGTCCTCGAAGATCTCCAGGCGGCTGCCGGGCATGGAGACATGGCCGAGGCCGGCGTGCAGGGCGGGCACCACCTGGTCGCGGCCGCCCCAGACGAGCATCGTCGGCATGCCCTGGGCGAGATAGCAGCGGTCCAGCATCGTGCCGACCTGTCCGCGCCAGTCGACGACCGCCCGAAGGGTGCGTACGAAGGCGTTGCGCGACGTCGCGTCGGGCAGCGCCTCGACCACCCGCAGCAGATCGGGCGCGTCCACGGAGAGGTCGGTGCGCAGCCACTGCAGGGTCTTCACCACGGCGCCCCACTGCCAGCGCACGGTGGGCAGTTGGAGCAGCTGGAGCAGAAGCGTGGCACCCGGCAGCGTGGCCGCCCGCAGCAGCGGGGTGACCTGACGGCCGATCCCACCGGTGCCGACCAGCACCAGACGCTCGCACCGGTCGGGGAACTGGTACGCGAACTGCATGGCGACCGCGCCGCCGAGCGAGTGCCCGATGATGGTGGCCCGCTCGACACCGAGGACGCTGAGCAGGTCCCGCATGCCATTGGCGTACGCGGCGAGCGAGTAGTCGGCCCGGGGTTTGTCGGACCGGCCGTGGCCGAGCAGGTCGGGTGCGATGACCCGGTAGTGCTTGGCCAGGCCGGGCATGACGTCGCGCCAGGTGTCGGAGGAGTCCCCGATGCCATGGATGAGCAGGACGGCGTCGCCCTTGCCGGCCATCCGGAAGGCTCTGCGGTAGCCGTGCACCGTGCGGTGGCGGAGCCGGATGCTCCCGCCGCCCCGGGCGCCCGGCACATGCTGTACGGCCACGTGGGTCATGCCTCCTCGCGCCGCCCGTGGCGGCGGGTACGGCCCGGCCGGCCGTCGGTCTCGAACGGCGTGGGCGCGGGCTGGAAACGGGTGGAGGTGAGATCGCTCTCGCTCACGCCGAGCGAGGCGAGACTCTGCCAGGGGCGCACCGTCGAGGCTGCCCGGCTCCTGGTGGTGGACTTGTCGGTCATGGCCGTCTCTCCTCGGTGCGAGGGCGTTCAGTGGGTGTGAAGCGGTGTCCTCTTCGTGGTGAGGGAGGGTCGGGTCCGGGTCAGCAGCAACTGCGCGAACAGCCAGCGCCGCATCGCGCCCAGGTGGCCCGGTGAGCCGTGCACGTCGTCGTACGTCTTCACGCGCAGGTCGGGCAGGGCGCCCAGCAGTCGCTGCTCGTCGGCCGGGATGATCTCGTCGCGGGCACTGGCGACGTACCGGACGGGGATGCGGACGCGTCCGAGCTGTTCCTCGTCGAGCGCGTGGTCCGCCAGCGCCTTCCACAGGGCCGTCTCGTCGACGGCGCCGGTGAGGCGGCACAGGGTGTCGACGGTGATGCCGGGCACCCTGGGCCGCCAGTCCGCGTCGGTGAAGAAGGCCCCGACGGGGGCGCCCACCGTGAGGATCCGACGGATGCGACGGTCGTCGATGGCGGCGCGCAGGGCGAGGTGGCCGCTGAAGCTGAGAGTGAGCATGGAGGTGTCGGAGACCTTCGCGCGACCGGCGAGGCGGTCGAGCAGGTCGGGAAAGAGCTGCCAGGAGTCGGGGGCGTATCGCAGGGTGTTCTCGCCGACCCCGGGGAACTCCGCGGCCACGGCGGCGAATCCGAGCCGCCCGAGCAGCGGCAGGATCGGCGCCCACTGTTCCTTGACGCTGACGATGCCGCCCATGACGACGATCAGGGGGCGCGGGCGGGGAGCGTCCAGGCCGGTCGCGTAACAGGCCAACGTGCCACCGGCCAGCGGGAGTTCGAGGCGCTCGATGCCGCCCTTGCGGCGGCGCCAGGTGTCGAAGGCCGACACCAGGAGCCGGCCGGCCGACTGCCGTACCGGATCGCCGTGGTGGGGGAAGCGGGCCAGCGCGAAGTGGGCGCAGGCGTCGAGGTGGCGGCCGCGGGCGGCGGCGGCGCGGCCCGCGCGGGTCCAGGTCGCGGCCCAGGAGTCGGGATCGCCTTCGGTGTCGTTGGTGATCTGCTCCAGGACCGCGGCAATCCGGCGCGGCGCCATGCCCTGTCCTCTGCCGTGCAGTAGGGCAAATTCCTTGAGTTCGGCCAGATAGTCCATGGTGACTCCCCGTTGGGTGCGTTCAGTGTCCGGGCCGCCGCTTGAGGACCGGTTGTACGGAGTTGTGCGGAACGGCCCGCCCCCGGGACGTGGCCCGGAGGTTCGCTTACCACAGGTCGTCGCCCCCCTGCCGGTCGTTCTCCTCGGCGCCGAGTGCCTCGGCGAGGGCGTCGACGATGCCGCCGTCGAGCATGGTGTGCGCCTGGGTGTCCGTGGTGACGCCGAAACCGGAGTCGCCGACGGCCACGCTGACCGTGTACCGGCCGAGCAGCGAATAGGTGCGGAAGGACCACTCGCTGCCGGTGCCCGGTGTCCCGTCCGGGCGCCGTACCCCGGTGGGGGTGCCGTCGGTCTCGAAGCCGAAGTCGGTGAAGCGGAACTGCATGCCGAGCCCGATGGCCTTGCTGTAGGCCTCCTTCAGGGTCCACAGCCTGATCAGGGCCGGGTCGCGTTCCTCGGGCGCCATGGCCTCGATCAGCTCGGTCTCGCGGGGCGTGCACAGGTGCCGTCCCAGGCCCGCCCCGTACATCCGGCGGTCGGCGCGTTCGGCGTCCACGCCGATGACCGCGCCGGTGGCGAGGCCCACCAGGAGGAGGTCGTCGGTGTGGCTGAGGCTGATCTGCACCCCGTCGTAGCCGTGCAGGTACGGCCGTCCGGACGGGGTGTAGCCGAGTTCCACCGACTGCGGCGGCACGTGCAGGGCCGCCCCGGCGGCGTACTTCAGCAGCACCCGGGAGGAGGCGAAGCGGGTGCGCACCTCCGGGTGGGTCAGGTCCAGGTAGCGGCCCCAGTCCCGGCCGAGCAGGACGCGCAGCCGGGGCCCGCCGGCGCGTTCCGGACGCCAGTCGTCGAGGCGGGCGTAGAGGATCGCACTGGCGTGGGTGGCCAGATCACGCCGGACTCTGTTCCAGTCCCCGCGCGGTCCGGTGATCACGATCGGCTCCCCGAAGGCCCGGCCCGGGGACGCCTTCCCTGGAGCCGTCATCGAAGTCCTCCATGGTGTCTCGGAGATCGCTGAGCACGTCCGCGGCGGTGGCCCCGTCGATCACTCGGTGGTCGAAGGTCAGCCCGAGCCGCATGACCGGTGCGGGCTCGATCCGGCCGTCGCGTACCACGGGCCGGTCCAGGATGCGGCCCGCCGTCAGGGTGATGGCAGTGCCGCCGGCGGAGTGGAATCCGTCGACGGCACTGTGTCCCAGGGAGCTGACCGAGACGGTGCCGAAGATCCCGGGACGTCTGCGCGGATCGCGCAGTACGGCGGCGAAGGCGGCGCGGCCGAGCGGCACGGGCAGCCGGCCGAGCATGCGGACGCCTTTGAACTCTGGGAGTTCTACGGCCTGTTCGCCGCGGTAGCGGTCGACGCCGCGCTGGATCTCGGCGAGCGAGGCGTCCTCGAGTCCGTGCAACAGGGCGGACAGCACGGTGCGTTCGCCGTCCATGGTGCGGTCGAGGGCGAGTTTCGCGGTGACCGACTCGAAGCGGGTGATGCGCGGGGCGCGCAGCAGCGAGGGCCGGCCGGGGGCCAGGACCGCGTTGGCCTCCGGGTGCCGGGCCAGGGTGCGCCCGGCGGCATACAGCAGGTAACTCACCACGGAGTAGCGGGTGTCGCCCGCACGGGCGGCGGTCCGGTGCGCCTGGATCCGGGTCATGTCGACCTCGGTGTCCAGGTGCACGGGCCGCTGCCGTGCCGCCCACTCCAGGAAGTACAGGGTGTGGCGGCGGCGCCGTACGACGTGCGGGTGTGGGGCGGCGCTGTTCACGCGGGAACCGCCAGCTCGTAGATCTCCTTGAGGCTGCGGGCCTCCAATACCCTGCCGACCGGCACGGACCAGCCGCTGTCCTGTTCCATGGCGGTAACGAGCTTCAGCAGGTGCAGCGAGTCCCACTCGGGGAGTTCGTCGAAGTCCGCGCCGATCTGGTCGTCAGCCACGGGCAGGCCCAGCTCATCGCGGACAGTGTCGACGAAGTCGGCGAGGGTGTAGGTGAGTTGCCGGGTCATGTCCCCTCCAGGTTGTTGCTCGTGCCTTCTCCAGGCCTCGTGCCTGTCCCAGGACTCATGCCTTCTCCAGGGCGAAGCCGGCCTTGATCCACTTGCTGGACTCGACGGCGACCGCGAGCGCCTTCTGACCGGCCGTCATCTTCTCCAGGAGCCGTTCGATCTGCAGGAACGGCAGGGCGTTGCCGTTGTTGCCGGTCTCGGCAACGCAGGAGATCTCGGTGGCGCCCGGCACGTCGAGCTGTTCGGTGATCTTCCGGGTCATCCGGCCGGACAGCTGCGGCGGCAACAGGTAGTCGAGGTCGTCGACGGACCAGTCGAGCTCGCCGAGCAGCTCCCAGAGGATCTCCACGGCCATCACCGGGACCTGTTCCTCGATGGCCTTGTAGTCCTCGGTGAGGGCCTGGCGGTCGTCGTGGCGGTCGGCCAGGCCGAACCACTCGATCACCTGGCCGGGCTTGCGCCCCAGTCCGGTGAAACGGTTCAGCACATGCCGGAGGGCCACCTGCTCACCGCTCGGCTCGTCGCTGAGCACCGCCGCGCCTGCCCCGTCGCCGAACAGCACGTAGTTGACCAGGTCGCTGGGGGCCGCCTTGGTCAGGTCGCGGCCGGTGTCGAGGTGCTTGCTGCACACGTCCCCGCCGATGACCAGGCCGGTGCGGTACTCCCCCGACGTGATCAGGGTGCGCCCGAGGCTCAGCGCCTGCACGGCGCCCGCGCAGCCGGACTGGAGCTGGAAGGTGGGCACCTGGTCCAGGCCCAGCTGGTCGGTCACGTTGTTGACGGTGGCCGGCATCAGGGTGTCCGGGGTGGCGGTGCCCAGCACCACGAACTCGATGTCCTCCAGGGCGACTTCGGCGGCCCGCACCGCCCGGTCGGCGGCCATCGCGCACAGGTCGGCCAGCGACCAACGCACCTCGCCGGTGGCGAGGTCGCGGGCGAAGTGCCGGGTGCGGGTGCCGATGAAGACCTCGATCCACTCCTCGTTGGCACCGAGCACCCGGGCCAGTTCGGCGTTGCCGACCGGCTCGCCGGGCAGCGCGGTGCCGACGGACGACAGGTACACCTGCTTGTCGTTCATGCGGTCCTCTCCTCGGTGGGTGCGGTGGCGCAGTGCTCCCGCAGGAAGTCCACGAGGTCGCCGACCGAGGAGAGCCGGGGCAGCAGGTCCTGCACGGTCAGCGCCGCGAGCGCGGGCAGCCGCTCCTCGATCCGGTTCTTCAGCTCCATGACCATCACGGAGTCGAAGCCCAGGTCCTCGTAGAGGCGCAGATACGGGACGAGTTCGGCGGCCTCGTAGCCGCCGACCTGGCCGATGGCCCCCAGGACGACCTCGGCGACGGGGTCGGTGGGCGCCGGGCGCTCCAGGGTGAGCACCTCGGTGGCGGCCGGCCGGCTCTCCTCGGCGGAATCCCCTGCGATGCGCGGGAGTTCGGCCTCGGGCTCGTCGCGGCGGGCGCGGACGGGGCCGCCGCGGGCCCAGTAGCGGTGCTCGTCGCTGAAGACGTACGGCGCGAGCCGGTACGGCGTCCGCTCGCGCTCCTCGTACACGGCCTCCCACCTCGGTGTCAGACCGCCCCGGTACAGCTCGGCGAGCGCGTCCGCCAGATCCTGGCCGGCGGAGTCGGCGCCGCGCACCGGCGCCACGGCGGCCGGGCGGGTGCCCGAGGCGGACGGCGGGAGCTTGCGGGTGAGCGAGGAGAGCACCGGGGACGGGCCGACCTCGACGGTGTGCGTGGGGCCCGCCTCCAGCAGGGCGTGGGCGGCGTCCGCGAACAGCACCGGGCGGCGGATGTGCGCCACCCAGTAGTCGGCGTCCATCGGCTCGCCGTCCAGGACCCGGCCGAACAGCGTGGAGTACAGCGGGAGTTCGGGGATACCGCCACCGACCTCGCGGGCGATCTCGGCGAAGGAGTCGAGCATCGGCTCCATGAGGTGCGAGTGAAAGGCGTGCGAGACGCGCAGCATCCGGGTGCGCAGGTGGTCGTGGTCGAGCATCTTGTCGATGCGCTGCAGGGCCATGAGGTTGCCGGAGAGCACGGTGGCGCGCGGCCCGTTGACGACGGCGACGCCGACCTCGGGCTCGTCCGCGAGGTACGCTTGGAGCTCGTCGGGGCCGGCCAGGACGGCCAGCATGCCGCCGCCGTCCGGGAGTTGCTGCATCAGCTCGCCGCGGGCCGCGATCAGCCGGGCCGCCGCGTCCAGCGGGAACACGCCGGCCAGGCAGGCCGCCGCGTACTCGCCGACGCTGTGGCCGAGCAACAGGTCGGGCTGGACGCCGAGTTCGCCCAGGGTGCGGCCGAGGGCGTACCCGACGGCGAACAGGGCGGGCTGCGCCCAGCGGGTGAGGTGCACCGTTTCGTCACCGGTCAGAATCAGGTCGCGCACCGAGCGCCCGGTGTGCGGGAGCAGGGCGTCGTCGGCCTCGTCGAGGAAGCGTCGGTACAGCGGCGAGTCCTCGTACAGGCCGGCCGTCATGCGCGGGTACTGGGAGCCCTGGCCGGTGAAGAGGAACGCGGTGCGCGTCTTGCCGCCCACACCGGTGAGCCGGGCGAGCAGGTCGGGGTCGGCCGCGGCCGCCCTGAGCCGCTCGACGAGCGTCTCGGTGTCGGGTGCCGGGACCGCGAAGCGGTAGCGGTGCCCGGTCTTGACCCGGTGGGAGGCCCGGCCGACGGCACCGAGCGGGGCCCGGCGGGCGGCCAGGGCGTCGGCCTGCGCGGTCAGGTTGCGGCGCAGGGCCTGCGGGGACGGGGCGGTCAGGGTGAACAGCGCCGTGCCGATACCCGTGGGCTCGGCGTCCGAGGCGCTCGTCGGACGGGCCGCCTGGGGCGGTGCGGACTCCAGGACGGCGTGGGCGTTGGTGCCGCCCATGCCGAAGCTGCTGAGCCCGGCCAGGCTGGTGCCGCGAGGCAGCCGCAGCGGAGCCTTGAGCAGCGTCAACCCCTTCTTGCGCAGGGCGAGTTGCTCGTTCTCCTTAATCGCGAACCGGCTGGCGGGCACCGTGCGGTGGTGCAGCGCCAGGGCCACCTTGATGAGCCCGGCGATGCCGGCCGCCCCCTCGGTGTGGCCGAGGTTGCCCTTGACCGAGCCGAGCGCCATCGGCTTGCCCGTACGCCCGGCGTGGTGGTGGCCCAGCGCGGCGACCTCCATCATGTCGCCGAGCACGGTGCCGGTGCCGTGGCCCTCGGTGAAGGTGATCTCCTCGGGCTGGACACCGGCCCGCCGGTAGGCGGCCTCGATGACATCCTGCTGGGCCCAGCGGTTGGGCGCGGTGATGCCGTTGCTGCGGCCGTCCTGGTTGACTGCGGTGCCCCGGATGACGGCGTACACCTGCTGGCCGTCGGCGAGCGCGTCCTCCAGGCGGCGCAGTACGACGGCCCCGACGCCCTCGCCCCGGCCGATACCGTCGGCCTGGGCGCTGAACGGTTTGCAGCGGCCGTCGGGGGCGGACAGTCCGGCCTGGGTGTAGAAGATCGACAGGGCGGGGGTGAGGGCGACATTGACGCCGGCCGCGACGGCCTGGTCGCACTCCCCCGACAGCAGGGCGTTCGCGGCCAGGTGGACGGCGACCAGGGAGGACGAGCAGGCGGTGTCGACCGCGAGGCTCGGCCCCTTGAGGTCGAGGTGGTAGGAGATCCGGTTGGCGGTCATGCAGTAGCCGTTGCCGGAGCCGACCTGGGCGGTGACGTGATCGTAATCGGTGAGGTGGAGCTGGGCCCACTCGTTGCCCATGATGCCCACGAAGACGCCGGTCGCACTGCCGGTGAGCTCGTGCGGGGCCACTCCCGCGTCCTCCACCGCGCGCCAGGCGCACTGGAGCAGCAGCCGCTGCTGCGGGTCCATTGCGGCGGCCTCGCGGGGCGAGATGGTGAAGAACTCGTTGTCGAAGGCGTCGGGGTCGTCGATGAAGCCGCCCTGGGTGGTGTTGGAGCGTCCCTCGGCCGGGGTCGGCGAGTGGAACTCCTGGGCGGCCCACCGCTGTTCGGGGACCGTACTGATCCCGTCTCCGGAGCGCATCAGCAGGTCCCAGTAGGCGCCCGTGTCGGGCGCCCCCGGGAACCTGCAGTCGATGCCGACGATGGCGATACGGCGGTCCATCAGCCGGCAGCCGCCTCGGCGCCCAGGCTCTTGGCCAGGTGGGCGGCGAGCGCGGAGACGGTCGGGTAGTCCCAGGCGACCGTGGGTTCGAGGACGAGGTCGAAGTCCTCCTCGATGTCGCCGCACAGGCTGAGCGCGGCGACGGAGTCGAGCCCGTATTCGGCCAGTGGCACGGTCGGGACGATCTCGGCCGGGGTGCGCTTGAGGTAGAGGGCGATGCGGTCGGACAGCCACGTGGTCAGCTCTTCGGTGGTACGTCCGGCGGTGGGAACGGACATGTTGCGCTCCTCCAAGCGGTCAGAGGTCATCGGTCTTCTGGCACCATCGGCAAATCAGCCGGCCAGCGGGGCGTTGTACAGGTCGTAGCTGCGGGTCTCATGGAAGCGGGTCAGCACCTCCTCGTGCAGCCGCGTCTCGCAGGAGTCGGGCAGGTCGGGCAGCGGGTGGCCGAGCCTGCGGCCGAGCCGGTGCAGGGCGGCGGCCAGCCACGCCGGGTCGGCGAGGAAGGCGTCCTCGCCGCCCTGGGCCTGCTGCCAGACGCCGATCACCGAGGCGGCGGCGAGCACCACCGCGTACCGGTCGGCGAGAGCGAAGGTGGCCGGGCTGGCCAGGGCGGTGCGGTCCTGGGGGGCGAGGTGGAGGCTCTGTTCCTGGATCTGCCTGAGCTCATCCATGAGACGCAGGGCCGCTCCGTGCGCGGCCCGCTCCTCGGCGCTGCCGCTGGGCAGTTCGTCGACGGCCGCGACCAGCGATGCGCTCAGCCCGTCGTGGCCGCTGGCCAGGGTGAGCCGGTCGAAGGGGAGGTCCGGCAGGTCCTCGCGCAGCCGGAACACGGAGCCGGGCGCCGGGTCGTCGCTGAACCAGGAGCGCCGGGCCAGCCGGGACAGCTGCGGGATGATCGTGGCCTGGCAGGCGGCGGAGCCGGCGTGGCCGAGGCTGAGCACCGGCAGGTCGCGCACATGCTTCTGGAAGATCCCGAACTCGCCCTCGCGGACGTAGAACCGGGCGCCGAGCACGATCGACAAGTCGTACATGGCGTCGGTGAGCATCTTCGGCACCAGGTACTTGACCGCGGCGGCGTAGACGCTGGTCTCCTCCGGCAGGACGTGCACGGCGCGGGTCGCGGCCAGCGACAGGCTGTCGCTGATCAGCAGGTCGAGGAAGGTCGTCGACAGGGTGGCCTTCGCGTGCGGGATGTCCATGACGGACTTGCGATAGAGCTGCCGGCCGAGCGCGAAGCCGGTGACGGTGCGCAGGGCGGTGTCGGTGGCCCCGATGGCCATGCCGGGCACCGCGCTGCGGGTCATCTGGAAGGCGCGCAGGGCAAGTTCGACGCCCTTGCCCTCCTCGCCGACCAGCGCCTCGGCGGGCACCGGGCAGTCGTCGAAATCGAGGCCGGACAGATGGCAGCCGCGGACGCCGACGGCGTGATAGCGGGGCAGGACCCGGTAGCGGGAGGCGTCGACGCCCGCGCGTTCGGCGAGGACGACGGAGTGGCTGCGGCTGCCGGGGGCCGGGCTGGTGCGGCTGAACAGCACCCAGGCGGCGGCCCGGTCGGCGTTGTTGATGACCTGTTTGGCGCCGCGCAGGAGATAACCGCCGTCCACCGGACGGGCCTGGAACTCGTTGCGCACGAAGTCGTTGCCGTGCGCGAGCTCGTGGTAGGCGACGGACACCTTCTGCCCGTCCAGGAGCAGGTCGGCCAGGCGCCGCTGCTGCTGCTCGGTGCCCGAACTCCACACGTTGGTGGCCGCCATGAAGGAGGTCACGCCGTAGCCCAGGCCCAGGGCGATGTCGCGGCGGAAGACCTGCCGCATGACCCGGACCAGGGTGTCCAGGCGCTCCAGACGTCCGCCGAGCCGGTGAGGCACGAAGTCCGCATTGAGCACGAGCTCATCCAGCGCCCGCTCGCCTGCCTCGGACAGCTCGCCGCGCTCGTCGGCCTCCAGCAGCCTGGCGTACGACACCTCGCCGCGCTCGTCGGTGGGGTCGCCCAACCGCTTCTCCAGCTCGGCGATCCGGGCGACGACCCGGCCCTCCTGGCCGCCGGGCGGGTACGGGCCCGATCCGGCGGGCGCTTCGTGCGGCCCGGTGGCCGCGGCAGGGATCAGCATGGCGTCCTCTCAGTTCCTGACGGTGGTCGCTTCGGCGGCCGGCCGGTGCGACGCTCCCGGCAGCCGGTACGGGTGCAGCGAGAAGAGTTCGCCGGAGCGCCGGGTGGTGATCAGGTGGTCGACCAGTGCGTCGTACGCCTCCCCGTCCCCGGTGTCCGGCTCGCCCAGGCGGGCCAGGATCCGGTCCAGGGCGGCGCGCAGCCACAGTCCGTCCCGCCACAGGGCTTCGGTGCCGGTGCCGGCGAACAGGGACGCGCTGTGCGTCCACAGGCCGAGGCAGACCGCCGCGGTGTGGCAGAGGGTGTAGTGGCGGGCGGTGTCGAACGCGGCGGGCGGCACATCGCCGATCAGACCCTGCAGGCCTTCCATCTCGTCGTGCACACGGTCGGTGACGGCCGCGATCCGCCGGGCGGCCTCGGCGACCGGGACCAACTCGGGCCGCTGCTTGGCCAGTTCGCTCAGCAGGTCGACCGACTCATCGAGTCCGGCCAGGACTCCGCTGCCGTGCCGGGCCACCAGGGACAGCCGACCGGGCTGCAGCGGCGGCAGCGGCACGGAGAGGTCGTACGCCGCCCGTGCCCCGGCCGTGTCGCCCGTGCCGCGTCGCCGGCCGCGCACCAGCGAACGGAACTGGTTGACCAGCGAGTTGAGGTTGACCAGCGTGTTGCCGTCGAACAGGCCGACGATCCGGTGGTCGCGCTCGACCTTCTGGAACATGCCGCCCCTGTGGACGCCCTTGAGGAAGGCGCGGGCGCCGAGCAGCCGGGTCAGCCGGGCGAGGACGTTCTCGGTGCCGCTGGGCAGCTGGTACTTGGTGACCGCCGCGGTGATGCTCATCTCGTCGGTCTGGGTGTGCACCAGCCGGGCGGCGACGGTCGCCAGCGCCTCGTGCAGCAGCACGTCGGCTGCGGCCTCGCCCAACGTCCGCCGCGCCTGCGGGAGTTCGCCGAGCGTACGGCCGTACAGCTCGCGTTCCTGGGTGAAGTCCAGGGCGAGGCGCAGGCCGTGGTCGGCGGCGCCCAGCGAGAGCGCGGCGCACATGGTGCGGGTCACCTGCAGCGCCTTGAGGACGACCTCCAGGCCGGCGCCCTCGGCGCCGACCAGCGCTGAGCGGTCGGCGCGGGCCGCGTCGAAGGCGATGCCGGAGATGTCGGCGCCGCGGATGCCGTGCGTGTGCACCTTGGGCAGATGGCGGTACATGTCCTTGTCCAGCTCGCGCTTGTCGACGAGCAGGACGCTGAAGCCACGCGGGCCGCCGGCCGGGTCGGTGCGGGTCAGCAGCGACAGCACACTGCCCCGGGTGGCGTTGTTGATCAGCCACTTCTCCCCGCTGACCAGCCAGCCGTCCGCCCCGGCGACCCCGTGCACCTCGCCGGCGAGCAGGTCGCTGCCGTGCGCGCGTTCGGTCAGTCCGAGGGAGACCGGCACCCCGGCCTGGATGTCCGCGCCCAGCCGGGCGGCTTGCTCCGGGGTACCCGCCACCCACACGCACACGGCGCCGAGGTAGGTCTTGCCGTGCCCGACCGCCACGGTGAGGTCTCGGCGGGCGACCGCCCGCATCAGGTGCAGCAGCCGCTCGTAGTCGGGCAGTCGGCCGCCGTGCTCCACGGGCACGTAGTAGGCGGGCAGTCCCCAGTCGTCGAGGCGGCGGCAGATCTCGGCGGGGAACTCCTCCCGCTCGTCCAGTTCCAGGCAGCGGGCGTGCGAGAACCAGCCGCTCGGATCGTCGGGATCGCCGAGGAACCCGTCCAGTTCCTCGGCACCGCGGTGTGCAGGCTCCCGCATGTCAGACCGCCGCCTGGACCAGGGAGGTGCCGGTGGCGTCGGCGACGATCTCGCGGACGGCCGGTTCGAGCACCTCGTACAGCGGGGTGAGCGCGCCCTGCAGGAACAGCTTGCGCATCAGGGTGCGCTGGATCTTGCCGCTGGTGGTCTTGCGCACGGTGCCGGGCCGCACCAGGATCACGTTGCCGGCGGGGATGTTGAGCTCCTGGCCGAGCATCCGCTGGATGCGGGTGGCGACCTCCCTGAGGTCGGTGCCGACCGCGCTCATGCGCACCTCTTGGACGACGACCACGTGCTCCCGGTCGGTCTCCACGGTGAACACCGCGCCGGAGCCGATGCCGAGCGCCTTGTCGGTGGACTGCACGGCCCGCTCGACGTCCTGCGGGTAGAGGTTGCGTCCGGCGAAGATGATCAGTTCCTTCAGCCGGCCGGTGACATAGAGCTCGCCGGCCTCCAGGGCGCCCAGGTCGCCGGTGCGCAGCCAGCCGCCCCCGTCCTCACCGCCCTTGCCGTCGGTGATGTGCGCGTCGAAGATCTCGGTGTTGGTCAGGGGGCGCTTCCAGTAACCGGAGGCCACGCTGTCGCCCTTGACCCAGATCTCACCGACGGCGCCCTCGGGCCGCTCGCGCCGGGTCTCCGGGTCGACGATCTTCACGGTGAAGTCCTGGACGACACCGCTGCTGACCAGGGTGCGCACGGGGGCGTCGGGGCCCTGCGGGTCGGTGATCGTGCCCTGTTCCAGCGCCTCGGGGTCGGCGGTGCGCACGACGGGGCGGACGCCGCGCCGGGTGCCGGAGACCAGCAGGGTCGTCTCCGCCATGCCGTAGCAGGGGAAGAAGGCCTCGGGCCGGAAGCCGGCCGGGGCGAACCGCTCGCTGAACGCCTTGATGGTCTCCGCGCGCACCGGCTCGGCGCCGTTGCCCGCGACCTGCCAGCCGGACAGGTCGAGTTCGGCGAGCTGTTCGTCGGTGACCCGGCGGGTGCACAGGTCGTAGGCGAAGTTGGGGCCGCCGCCCATGGTGGCGCCGTACTCGCCGAAGATCTTCAGCCAGCGGGCGGGGCGGCGCAGGAAGGACACCGGAGACAGCAGCACGGCGGAGCCGCCGGTGTAGAGGGGGTGTAGGACGTGCCCGATCAGGCCCATGTCGTGGTAGAAGGGCAGCCAGCCGCCGAACCGGTCGCTCGAGGTGGAACCGGAGGCGTGCTGGATCGCAGCCTCGTTGGCCAGTAGGTTGCCGTGCGAGACCATCACGCCCTTGGGATCGTTGGTCGAGCCGGAGGTGTACTGCAGGAACGCCAGGTGCTCCGGGGTCAGGTCCGGCACGGTGTACGCGGCCGGGTCCCCGTACTCCCCCGTGTCGGTGGCCAGGCACAGCACGTCCGTCCTGCCCTCGGAGGCCAGCCAGGCGGAGATCTCCGGGGCGGCCGAGGAGTCGGTGAGCACCGCGCGGACCTCGGCGTCGTGCAGGATGCCGGAGACCCGCGTGAAGTGCTGGCCCTGTTCGGTGGGCAGCGGGGCGGGTACGGCGACGGAGCCGGCGTAGAGGCAGCCGATGAACGCCTTGATGAAAGCCGTGCCCGACGGGTACAGCAGCAGCACCTGGCCGCCGCCCGCGCCGTTGGCCTGCAGCCAGGAGGCGATGCGGCGGGCGTCCTGGTCGAGCCCTGCGTACGACAGGTGCTCGGGCACCGATCCCTTGGCATCGTCCGGCAGGAAGATGAAGGCGTCCTCGGCACCGAGCTCGGCGGCACGGTCCAGGACCAGTTCCGTGAAGGTTCGGAAGCTTGTCAACGTCTTTGCCTGACCTCTCCGAGATCCGCGGCTTGGCGCCGGCGATGGCTTGCTGGGACACCGTCGATCCTGGTTCGCCCCGCTAAGGCCTCGCTTGCGCTCGCCGGCCGCCCCGGAACCGGAAGCGCACATGGGCCTGCCGTCCGCGACGGGGGATTCGCGGACGGCAGGCACTTGGGGGGTGGCTCGGTAACGTGTCCGGTTACGAGTCGAAGGTCGCGTCAAGCGTCACATGCGGTGGGACGGGCGGGAGTTGGGTGAGGTCGTGCCGGAAGTCGAGTACTCCGTCGGCGCCTTCGGCGACCGTCTCGAAGCCGAGCGACGGGTAGAAGTCACGGACCTTGTGGTTCTTGGCCGTTGGTCGGTACGACGCCCAGGCTGCCGTCGCGCCGGCGGTGCGGGCGTGGGCGAGGAGGGCGCCGAGGGCCGCCTGTTCGATGCCGCGGGCGAAGACCCGGCAGCTGAGCAGGACGTTGTCGATGCGCAACCCGTCGTCGGTGCACTCGGCGAACACCGCGCCGACGACGCCGTTGTCGCCGAAGCGGTCCTGGGAGCGCACCGCGAGCACCAGGTGGCGCGGCGAGTCCAGCAGCCGGCGTACGTCGTCGGGCTGAAGCCTGCGGGTGGTGAGGTTGAACTGGTTGGTGCGCAGGGTGATCTGGGAGATCCGGGGGATGTCCGGCTCCGTGACGGCAGCGACGGTGACGCGGACGTCCAGGGCCTGCAGGTACTCCTCCATCGTGGCCGCCGTATCCAGCAGTTCCCGGCGTCCGGCGTCCGCCCGGTACTGTCCGGCGCGCTGCCGGTCGGCCTCGGTCAGCTCGCGGGTGTCGAACCAGCCGTCGGCCAGCAGCCGGTCGATGTGCAGGGCGGGTTCCTCGTCCAGGCGGACCACGGCGACCTCGGGGACACCGCTGGCGACGAGCCCGCACTCGAAGGGCGAGTCGTCGGCGAAGACGAGGCTGTCGATGCCGAGATTGAGTCGGGCGGCGATGTCGCGCAGATTTCCGTCCTTGGGACGCCAGTTGGCGGTGACGGCGACGAAGTCCTCGGGCCGCAGCACCATGTCAGGGTGGTCGGCGAGGACCCGCTCGACCGGTTCCTGGTCGTTCTTGCTGCACACTGCGAGCAGGACGCCCTGCGAGCCGAGTTGTTTGACCACGCGCTGGAAGGCGGCGAAGGCCTCGCCCCGGTAGGTGCCGGACAGCGCGATGCCGTCCGGGCCGTCGTCGCCGAGGATGCCGTCCCACAGGGTGTTGTCGAGGTCGACGACCAGCACCTTCTTGGTGCGGCCGCGCACCGCCCGGGCCAGGTGGGCGACCTCGCGGGCGTACCGGCCGAGCAGTTCGGAGCCGAGGTGCTCCTTGGTGTAGACGGCGAGCCTGGTGTCGCGGACCGGCCCCGACTCGGCGACGAGGGGTTCCAGGTCAACGACGTGCACCCGGGGGTGGTCGAGCGCGAGGCGCAGCAGGCCGGTGTTGAACTCTCGCCACAGCACGGACAGTTCGGTGCGGGAGCGGTGGTCGACCAGCTGGCGGAGCTGGGTGGTGAGCAGGGGCAGGGTGTTGAGGACGAGGGTGCCCGAGGCCTCGGCGACGTAGGCCTCGACGAGTCGTGTGATCAGCTTCAGCTTGGCCCCGATCGCCTCGGCTGCGTCCGACACCCGCCAGGGCAGGGGGAGTTCGTCGAGGACGTGCGCGGAGTCGAGCACGATCAGCGACAGGTCGGTGTCCTTGGCGTACAGCGGACTGGAGGTGTCCTGCAGGTCGCGCCGCCAGGAGTCGTGGTCGCCGAGCACGGCCCTGAGCGGGATGCCGTGCCGCGCCAGTTCGGCGGTGAGCGGTCCGGTGAGCACGTCCAGGGTGCCGTGGCCCGAGACGGTGACGGTCAGCGGGGTCGCGTCGGGATGGTGGTGCCGGATCTCATCGGGATCGACGCGGGCGAGCAGCCTGCCGACACGGCCCAGGTCGGCCATCGCGTCGGGACCGTGCGCCAGCGCGCCGAACAGGCCGGGCAGCACGGAGAACTCGGCAGCCAGCCGTCCGCTCCGATGCAGCATCCGGACCCGGTCCAGCGCCTCGGTCCGGTCGGCCGACCCGCTCCTGGTCGTTGTGGGTGCGGTCACGAGCTCTTCCTCACTTCAGCGTCCCTTCGCTTGCGTCAGGTCGGTCGGCGAGGCGTGTGCAGGACGTCGGCCGGTGTCCTACGCCACCGGCGCCCCGACCGGCCCTGCCGATCGGGTGCCGTGCAGGCGGGACTTGGTACGGCGTCGCAGGCGTGGGCCGACCAGTCGGTACAGCAGTCGTACCGGTCCGGGCAGGCGACCGAGGAACTCGGTGTGCCGGTCGGGGCCGGCTGCCTCGCCCAACGCGGCGAGCATGTACAGGCGGTGGGTCTTGGGTACGGCGGCCCGGCCGCGCTCGCTGAGGACCGCCCATTCCTCGGCGGTGAAGCAGCCGGGAACGAGCGGCAGGATGTGCTCCTCCTCGTCGCCGAGGTGGGCGTCGAGCGCGGGCAGCAGGCCGTCGAGTGCGTCGGCGAGGGCGTCCCGCAGGGCGGGGTCGGCGCCGGCGCGCCAGGCGGGCAGCAGCTGCTCCACGCGGCCGAGGACGTCGGCGATCCGCTCGTGCTGTTCCTCCATGCGGGCGGTGAGCGCGGGCTCGATCGCCGGGTCGTCCTTCAGCCGCGGCCAGACCAGCTCGTCCTCGGCCAGGTGATGCTCCGTCAGCATGGCCCCGAGCGCGGCGAGATGGTCCGCCACCACGGCACCGCGCGCGGTGTCCCCGGCGGCGACGCCGCGCACCAGCCCGACCGACGCTCGGTACTCCTGTGTGAAGAGCCGGTGCACCACCACCATCTCGCCGGTGTCCGGCAGCGCTTCCCGCCCGTTCCTGGCCGACATCAGCCTCACCCTGGCCTTCGTGATCGGTTGCTGCGACCGGATCCTGTCCGGCCGCTCTAAAGCGGCTCTTGCGCCGCGTACCGCCATCAGCATTTCGCTACGTGCGTTTCGTTATTCAGGATAGGAATCGCCCCTCCATTACGCAACGGCAGTTTCGTAATTGGCCGGTTCCCTGTGCCGGTTCCCTGCATCGACTCCCGAGCGCCCGCTAAAGCGTCACTAGCGCCAAAAGTCCTGGTAGGTGCGGTTGTTCGAGCCTCTCGGCTAGCGTGGCCGGACAACGCCTCGGGAAGGACCTCGCATGCGTCGCATCTCGTCAACCGTGCACATCTCCGCGCCGACCGACCAAGTATGGGCGGTCCTGTCCGACTTCGAACGATTCCACGAGTGGAACCCCTTCCTCGTCGAAGCCGCCGGGCGGGCCGCGCCCGGGGCCCGGCTGACCCTGCGCTTCCGACTGCCGGGAAACGGACGGGAGATGGTCTTCCGGCCCACCGTGCTGCACAGCGAGCCGGGCCGACTACTGTGCTGGCGCGGCCGGTTGGGCGTGCCCGGCATCTTCGACGGAGTGCACAGCTTCGAACTGACGGAGCGCGACGGCGGCACACAGGTGCTGCAGAGCGAGTGCTTCAGCGGGTTGCTGGTGCCGTTCTCCGGTGCGGTCATCACCCCGTCGGAGAAGGGTTTCCAGGACCTGACCGACGCGCTGAAGAAGCGGGTGGAGTCCGTCACCGCGCTGCAAGGGGAGCTTTAGGCCGCGATCCCACGATCGACCGACCATGACTCCGCTGGAGAGGCAGCATGACGATGACAGCAGAGCTGACCGCACAGGTGTGCGTGGTGGGAGGGGGTCCGGCCGGGCTCACGCTCGCCGTGGAGCTCGCCAAGCGTTCCGTTTCGGTGGTGGTTCTGGAGCAGAGCGGGCACTTCAACCGGTCGTTCCGGGGCGAGTCCGTCTCCCCTGACTCGGTGTGGATGCTGGACCGGCTCGGACTACTCGACCGGCTCGAGGGGACGTACGTCCAGATGCACCACATGGAGATCGTCGACGCCGGCAGCGTCGTGCTCAGGGCCGACCTCTCCCAGTTCCCCTACCCGCACCCCTACCCCGTGGAACTGCCGCAGCCGGCCCTGCTGTCCGCCCTCGCCGAGGCCGGGCGGGAACATCCGGGCTTCACGCTCCGTCAGTCCGCCACTGCCGTGGGGCTGCTCCGCGAGAAGGGCGAGGACGGCCCGGTGACAGGCGTGCGCGCCCGCACTCCCGACGGTGAGATCACCGTACGGGCCGCTGTGACGGTGGCGGCCGACGGACGGTTCAGCAAGGTCCGGGAGCTGTCCAAACTGCCCTACCAGAAGCTGCCGTTGGACCGGGACGTCATCTGGCTGCGGCTCCCGTTCCCGAAGGAGTGGGACGGCCACACCTACCGCATCCGCATCCGAGGCGGCGAGCACGGGCTGTTCATCCCCACCCATCCGGACAGCGTCCGGGTGGGCCTCAACATCCCCAAGGGCGGGCTGAAGGACCTGCGTGCCCAGGGGCTGGGCGCGCTCCACGAGCGTCTGGACCGGCTCGCGCCCGAGCTGTCGGACGCGGTACGGGACACCGTGCGGGCTTGGTCGGACACCTCGATGCTGGACATCTTCACCACGGTCGTGCCCCGTTGGTCGACAGGCGGTCTGATCCTCATGGGGGACGCCGCGCACACGCTGACGCCGATCCTCGGCCAGGGCGTCAACCACGCGATCATCGACGCCGTCACCCTGGCGCCGCTGGTGGAGCGGGCGCTTACCGCCGGCGGCGGTCCGGACCGGCTGGCGCAGGCCGGGGAGGCCTTCCAGAGCGCACGGGAGGAGTCCGTACACCGCTCCCGCGCCCTGCAGCTGCGCCAGGAGCGGCTGTTCGCGCTCGAGGGACGGCTCGGCGGCGTCTTCCGCCGCTCCCTCTACCGGATCATGGACCGCAACTTCGCGCTGCAGCAGCGGGTACTGTCGCGGGCGTACTTCCAGGTGCAGCAGCCGGGTCCCCGGGTGGCCCGGCGGATGGTGGAGGAGCCCGCTCCGCGCGCCTGAGTCACGCGCACTGAACGCGCCGACGCCCGGATCCCGCCGAGGGATCCGGGCGTCGGGCGTTCGTTCACCGTCCGCGGGTCACCAGGTGACCGGCAGACCGGTCAGGGCGTGCACCATCATGCCGCTGGTCATGGTGAGGCTGCCGACCTCCTCGGCCAGGCTCAGCCGCGGGAAGCGGCGGACCAGCGACGAGACGGCGATCTGCAGTTCGGCGCGGGCGAGGGCGGCACCGAGGCAGAAGTGCGCACCGTGCCCGAACGCCAGATGGGCGGAGGCCGAGGACCGCGCCGGGTCGAAGGAGCCGGCCGTCTCCCCGAAGCGCTCCGCGTCCTGGTTGGCCGAGCAGACCGAGGCGATCACACCACTGCCCTTGGGGATGGTCGTACCGGCGATTTCGACGTCCTCCAGCGTGATGCGGAACGGCCCGCCGTCCCCGATGGGGTTGATCCGCAGCAGTTCCTCCACCACGTGGTCGATCGTCTCGGGCCGCTCACGCACGGCGGCCAGGTGCTCGGGATGCCTCAGCAGGGTCAGCACACAGGTACCGATCATGCTGACCGTGGTCTCGTGCCCGGCGACCAGCAGGGTGATGCCCATGGTGATCAGCTCGTGCTCGCTGAGCCGGTCCCCGTCCTCGTCGTGCACCTGGACCAGGGCGCCCAGGAGGTCGTCGGAGGGCTCCTCGCGCTTGCGCTGCACCAGCTCACCGAGGTACTTGACCATCGCCATCCGCTGCTCCATCACCTCCTCGGCGGTGTGCGAGGTGAGCGAGACGAAGGCGTCGGACCAGGCACGGAAGCGGTCCCGGTCCTCGAAGGGCACACCGAGCAGCTCGCAGATGACCATCACGGGCAGCGGGAACGCGAAGACCGGGTTGAGGTCGACGGGCGGGGAGAGCTTCTCCATCTCGTCCAGCAGTGAGTCGGTGAGCTCCTGGATACGGGGGCGCAGGTTCTGCACCCGGCGGGCGGTGAACTCCCGCGAGACGAGCTTGCGCAGCCGGGTGTGCTCGGGCGGGTCCATGGTGAACAGGCTGCCGGCCATGGGCGGGGCCGCGGTGAGCCGCGGGGCACCCTCGGCCAGCATGGCCGCCCGGCTGAACCTGGGGTCCGCGAGGACGGTACGGACATCGTCGTAGCGGCTCACCACGTACCCCTCGTCACCGCTGGGCAGCCGGACATGGGCCACAGGGCACTTGGCGCGCAACTCCTCGTAGACGGGCGGCGTCTGCACGGCGGAGGGGCGGTGGAAGGGGTACTGGAGCCCGGGCTCCGCAGGGGTCTCGGCGGCGGGCGCTGAGGCAGTGTCCATCGTGTGGCCTCCAGTGCTTCACGAAAGGGCTGGCGTACGGGACTGTCAGCCGAGGCTCGCAGCAAGGCCTTGCGCGCCAATAAAGCCCACCGGCCCCACACACCGACGGGCCCGCAGCCTCGAAAGGCGACGGGCCCAGGCGTACGGGCAGCGAGGCAGCGCCCCAAAGGGGCGCGGGGCTGTACCGAATATGCGGCTACCGCCGCGTGGGCGTGACCAGCCACGACGGAGCAGCAGACAACCCACGCCACATCGCGGCACTCCGAGCGGAGCGCTACCGCAGGCTGCCGTCCGGAGCACGCAGCCCGTACCCCAGCGCACGGCCGAGTGCGATGACGGTCAGCCAGGACATCCCGAAGGTGAAGGGCGCCGCGATGTCGTCCGGGCTGTCGCCGAGGAACGAGAAGACCACCATGATCGCGAACGGCGGCAGCGGACGGTGCAGCAAGTTGTAGAGGGGTACGGCCCTCGGGGGCAGCCGACCCGGCTCATGGGCCTGGCCGAGGCCCGCCAGGCGGGCCAGCTCCGGCAGGGCCGCGCCGAGGACGGCCGCCGGGATCACCCACCCCGCGTGCTTGGCCGCCTCGAAGACGTCCCAGACCAGCAGGAGCGTCCCCAGTACTCCCCAGGCCACCCGGATCGGTACCGACCTGGCCCGCTTCGTGGCCCCGGTGGGCTCGATCGTCACCATGCTTCTCCCCTCGCTGTCGGACCGCATCCGGCCCCACTCGTCATTCCCCTCAGCCGACGGGCTCCCACTCGGGTACCTCGGCCATTTCCAGCACAGCACAGGTGCAGCTGAACCCGGAGCCGCCGCCGACCAGCAGCACACGGTCCCCAACGCTCAACACCCCCGCTTCCACAAGGTGGTTGAAGCCGGCGATCTGGTCGCCGGCGCCCAGGTGGCCGGCCTTGCGGGCAAAGTCCCACGTGGACCGCTCCACGGGGAGGCCGAGCAGCACCGGCACCTGCCACTGCAGTCGGCTGCGCCCGCTGGCCAGGGTCACCACCCGGGCCACGTCCTGCCGACCGATGCCCGCGTCGGCCAGGGCGGTGTCGACGACGGCGTTCATTACCGCGCCCACCCGCTCCGTCGCCTCCCGGACGCTGCCGTGGGCGCGCGCGAAGTGCTGCACGCGGCCCAGCAGGTCCAGGGGTTCGCCGGAGGGCAGCGGCCGCAGCGCCGCGCCCCGGACCACCGCCTCCAGGGAGTTGTCCGATCCGCTCGCGGTGGACAGCAGCCGGGCGAAGCCGCCGGCGGCGGACAGCAGCACGGCGGTACCACCGTCGCCGTAGACGAAGCCGGGCTCGCTGCTCCACCGCTGCACCAGCGGAGCGCCGAACCGGTCGGCGGTGGTGACCATGGCGGCCGAGGTGCCGGCAGCGACCTGCCGGGCCGCGATCTCCAGTGCGCCGAGGCCGCCGTTGCACTCCTGCTCGAAGCCGAACGCGGTCACGTCCCGGCCCAGGGCGTGCGCGGCGACGTACGAGGCGGCGGGCCACATCTCGACGCCCTGGAACCAGATGCTGCTGTGGATCAGCAGGCCCACCGCGGACGCGTCGAGGCCGGACCGCTTGAGTGCGGTCGTCGCGGCGTGGATCGCCATGTCTGGAGGGGCCGTCGACTCCTCGGCGACGGACACGGACAGGATCTCGTCGGCCGCGGCCTGCTCCGCGTCGTACGCACCGGACTCCACGGCCGAGCGGGCGGACTCGGGCTCGCCGAGCCACACCCCCGTACCCGCGACGTACACACCTTCCCACCGCATCGTGTCTCCTCTCCGGCAGTGATGTCCTTCTCGAGCGGGTCGTCTCGTGATCGGTACGCTGCGACCGGATCGTCCTGGGGCGGTCTTAAGCGGTGCTTGCGCCGGACGTGTTCATCACCACGCCGATTCCACGCGGCTCAACGCCGCGCCGACTCCACGCGCTCCTTCAGCGCCGAGTTCATCGCCCGGAACTTGGGCAGCGTCTCGTCCTGCAGCTTTCCCTCGGCGATCGGAACGAGGACACCGGTGAAGCTCTCGCTTTGGGTGAGCCGTACGACGCCGGGGCCCGCCTTCTCGATCAGGAACCGGTGTTCGCCATCCACGAGCCAGCCGGGGCCGAGTTTGCCGAGCCAGCGCAGCTCATGGCCAGGGCGTGCGCTGAGGACCTCGGGGGTCATCGTCGAGGTGCCGCTCGGCTGGTCCAGCCGGATGCGTATGGTCGCACCGGGGCGCAGCCGGTCGCCCGAGGTGATCTCGCCCCGGGTCATGAAGGGGTTCCACTGCGGATAGGCGGAGAAGTCGGTGAGCACCTTCCAGACCTCCTCCGGCGCGGCCTTGATCTCCACGGAGGCGGTGAGCCGTACCGCATGGGTGTGGGTCCACCAGGTGTACCCGCCGAGTACGACGGCCAATCCGGACAGCGATACCAGGGCCCACCTGCGCCGTCGGCGCCGGGGCTTGGCGGTGGTCGGCGGGGCGGGCCGGGCTAAGACCTGGGTGGGGGTCATGACCGGGTCCTCTCTGGGTGGGGGGTGGTGTGCCCTGCGGCTCCCGCGAGCACCTGGTCGACCAGCCGCTCGACGTATTCGGCACCGATGGGCGCGCCGGTGACCAGGAGCCGGTAGTACAGGGCCCCGGCCAGCTGGTCGAAGACCGCCTCCGAATCGGCGCCGGGGCGCAGTTCGCCTCGCTCGCGGGCCCGGTCGAGCAGGGCCAGCGGGAGGATGTTGCGGCGGGCGAACAGGGCCCGTACGGCCTCGCCCACGTCCGGGTGCCGGCCGGCCGCGGCGACCAACTCGGCGACGACACCGGCCGACCGGTCCTCCGGGTTGCCGCGGCGGCCGACCGCTCTCATCCGGTTGAGGCCGTCCGCCACCGCGGTGAGGTAGTCGACCAGGTCCTGTCTGAGGTGCCCGGTGTCGGCGACCGGCACCTCGTCCTGCATCCTGGCGACCAGGGCGACGAGCAGATGATCCTTGGTGGGCCAGCGCCGGTAGAGCGTGGTCTTCGCGACCCGGCCACGGGCGGCGACCTCGTCCATGGCGAACCCGTCGTACCCGCACTCGAACAGCAGCTCGCGCGCCGCCTCCAGGATCCGTCCGTCGGCGTCCTCACTGCGGGGGCGCCCTCTGCGGGCGACGGGAGCTGTCACGCGTCGTTCCTTCCCGGCGTTATTTCGATACGACCGTTTCGCTATTGAGGGTAGGGAGAGTGGACTGCTTTTCGCAACGGCCGTAGCGTAAATGGCCGGAACGGCACCCTGGCGCTCCGTCGGTAGTGCCGCGATGTGTCGTTGGTTGTCTGCTGCGCCGTCGTGGCTGGTCACGCCCACGCGGCGGTAGCCGCGTATTCGATACAGCCCCGCGCCCCTTCAGGGCGTTGCCGAACCGTGCGGACTTCGCCCAGCCCGCTCCGCCGTCCTGGCAGAGCCCGGACCGCACCTCTCGCGCACCGCCGCACCTCTTCCCCGCGCCCGAACCGCACCCCTTCCCGCACCGCCGGTCCCCTTCCCCACGCCCGAACCGCACCCCCTCCCGTGCCTCTCCCGCGCCGCGCAACCGCCGCTACAGCCCCCGCTCCCACCATGGCGAACGGCACCGCACCCGCAGGCAGCGGTTTCTCTCGGCTTCCAGGAGTGGATGTGCAGGACGACCGGGCGCAAGCCTTCATGACGACCCTGATCGAGCAACTCGTCGCCGTACGCCCCGAGACGGCCGGCCGGGAGGTCACCGAGCGCTCCCGGCTCACCGGCGACCTCGGCCTGGACTCGGTGGACCTGGCCGAACTCTTCGAGCGCATCCGGGAGGTGTACGGCGAGGTGGAGATCGCGGACTGGCTGGCCATGGCGACTCGCGCCGAGGGCGACACAGTCGGCAGCCTCGTCCGCTACCTGACCCTGGCGGTGCCCGAGGGGCGGCCCCTGATGGCGGGGAGCGCACGATGACCCTCACCCAGGGCGCGCCGGCGCGCACCGACTACGTCGCGCTCGCCGCCGAGTTGGCCGAGCGGTTCGCCGGCCGGGCGGCAGAGCACGACGCGGCGGGTAGTTTCCCGCACGAGAACGTCCGCGAGCTGGTCGCCTCCGGCTACACCGCGATGACCGTGCCGCGCGAGTACGGCGGCGGTGGAGCGGGGCTGGAGGAGCTGTGCCGGGCGCAGGAGACGTTGGCCACCGGCTGTGCGAGCACCGCCTTCGCCGTCAACATGCATGTGCACGGGATCGCGATGATCGCCGGGATCGGCGGGCCCGCCGCCGAGCGGGCCTACGAGGCCATCGCGCAGCGCGGATCCGTCATCGCCGGTGGCTTCAGCGAGCCCGGGGTCGGCGGCAACTGGTGGCATCCCACCACCAAGGCCCAACCGGTCGAGGGCGGTTATCTCCTCAACGGGCGCAAGGGGTTCTTCACCGGCTTCCCCGCCGCCGACCTGCTCTTCCTCTCCGCCGCCCGCACCGACGACCGGGGGCTGCCCGAGCCCGTCGGCTTCCTCGTGCCGAAGCCGGAGCGGGGTGTCCGCGTCACCGCCGAGTGGGACGCGGCCGGCATGCGTGCCACCGGCAGCCACTCGCTGCTCCTGGAGGACCTGTTCGTCGCCGAGGAGTACATGATCGGACGGCCCGGCGCGCTGCCGCTGATGTTCATGCAGGGCGTGCACTGGGCCTGGTGCAGCTTCGCCTCCGTCTTCCTCGGCATCGCCCGCGGCGCCCTGGAGCAGGTCGTACGGGAACAGCGCGGCCGCACCCTGCACGTGCTGGACCGGACCGTGGCCCACCTGCCCGGCGTCCAGTTCAGGGTCGCCGAGATGAGGACCCGGCTCGCCGCCGCCGAGGCCCACCTCTACCAGGCCGTACGCGCCGAGCACGACACCGAGATCGCCGCGGACCCGCTGGGCCACTACATCGAGATGAGCGTGATGAAGAACAGCGTGTGCCGCCTGGCCCACGAGGTGGTCGTGCTGGCGATGCAGGTCCAGGGCGGCTCCGCCCTGTTGTCCGCGCACCCGCTGCAGCGCGCCTACCGGGACGTGGTGGCCGGGCTGCTCGTCCCGCCGAACTCCGACGTGACCGCCGAGTGGGCGGGCAAGCACGCGCTCGGAGTGCCGGTCTTCGCCGAACCCCGCTGGGAGGGCTGAGCCCATCATGTCCACCACTGTCACGGAGGCCCTGGGCACGGACGCCGAACGGGCCGCGCGCTGGGCCGAGTTGCAGCAGACCGCGCGCGAACTGGCCACGCGGTTCGAGGAACGGTCCCAGAAGGCGTACGACTCCGGCGAGTTCGTCGCCGAGAACATCCGCGACCTCGTCGAGGCCGGGATCACCGCCGTCAACGTCCCGCGCGAGCTGGGCGGTCTCGAGGCCACCCTGGAGGAGAACACACGGCTGCTGCGGATCATCGCCGGCGGCTGCGGCTCCACCGCGTTCACCCTCGCCATCCACGCCGTGCTGACCGGCTCGATGCGCAGCGACCTCGGTGTGGCCGTGCGCGAGCGGATGTTCGGCGCGGTGCGGGACGGGGCGTTCGTGGTCGGCCCGTTCACCGACGAGGGCTCCGGCGGCAACTGGGTGCGGCCGTCCACCGTCGCCCGCCGTACGCCCGAGGGGTTCGTCCTGGACGGGCTGAAGCACTTCGCGACCGGGTTCGACGCCGCCACCCACCTGGTCGTCACCGCCGGCCTGGACGACGCCCACCTCGAACCCCCTTTCAACCTCGCGGCGTTCTTCGTCGAGAAGCCCCGGCAGGGCGTCGACGTGGTCTCCCGCTGGAGCGGCTTCGCGCTGCCGATGACCGGCTCCCACTCGCTGAAGCTCGATTCGCTGCCCGTCGACGCCGAGGACTCCGTCTTCCCCGACGGGCTGACCCCGCTGTTTGTCATGGCCCGTCAGCAGTGGGGCCACTACTGCTTCGCGGCCGTCTTCCTGGGGCTGGCCGAGCGGGCGTACGAGCTGGCGGTCGAGCGCACCCGGGGCCGGTCCACGACCGCGGTCGCCGACCTCGCGCGGCTGCCCGGCATCCAGTTCGCGGTCGCCCGGATGCGGTCGTCCCTGGCCACCATGGACGCCCTGCTCATCGAGTATGCCACCCGGCACGTCGACCCCGGCGAGGACCTGCCCGCCTTCGTCGCCGACACCTGCATACCGAAGTACCACATCACCAACGAGGCCGAGCACGTCGTCGCCACCGCCTTCGAGGTCATCGGCGGCTCCGGCATCCGGGACGGCTCCCGCATCGGCCAGATCTGGCGGGACGTCAAGGCGGGCCCCCTGCTGCCCTTCACCAATGACATGGCCCGCGAGTTCATCGGCAAGGCCACCCTGGGCATCAGCCCGGTCGAGACCCCGAGGTGGGTGTGATGGCAACCTCAACTACCCCCGGCCGCACGAAGCCCGGCCGGGCCGGCACGCTGGACCCGAACCAGGTCACGATCGACAACGAGTACTACGACGAGGTCGGCGACGACTGGTGGAACACCGAGGGCCCGCTGCGCGCCCTGCACGAGATGAACCCGGCCCGCACCGGCTACTTCGACCGCGTCCTCAAGGCCCGATACCCGGACCGCCCCGCCAACGCGATCCACGTCGTCGACCTGGGCTGCGGCGGCGGCCTGGTCTCCGAGAACCTCGCCGCCCGCGGCTACCGCGTCACCGGCATCGACCTGTCGGCCGGCACCGTAGCCGCCGCCCGCCGGCACGCGGCGGTCTCCGGCGTCGAGGTGGACTACCTGGTCGGCTCCGCCTACGGCACCGGACTGCCGGACGGCTGCGCGGAGGCCGTCGTCGCCTCCGACGTCCTGGAGCACTTCCACGACCTGCCCGCGGCGCTGGCCGAGATCGACCGGCTGCTGGTGCCCGGCGGGGTGCTCCTCTTCGACACCGTCAACCGCACCCTGCGCAGCTACCTGCTGCTCATCCTGGTGGCCGAGAAGCTGCTCGGCGTCATCAAGCCGGGCACGCACAACTGGAAGATGTTCATCCGGCCGAACGAGCTGCGCGGACTGCTCTACGACGCCGGCCTGGTCCTCGATGAGACCCACGGCCTCGGCCCCGTCCGCTCACTGCCGTCCCTGCTGCCCGGGCTGCTGCTCCACCGCAGGCTCGGCACGTTCGCCCTCACCGGCGACCGGTCGGCCAGCTACATCGGCCACGCCACCAAGCTCAGCGCCTCCTGAAGTGCCTCCCCAGCACCTCCCCGAAGGACAGGACAGCCATGGTCTCCATACGCTCCGCCAGCGTGGCCGGCATCGAGGTGAAGGCCGAACCGGCCGCCGTGCGCGCGCTGTTGCTCGACGTCGTGGGCTGCGGCCTGCTGATGCCCGGGGTGGAAAGCCTCACCGCCGAGGGCGACGACGTCTACCACTACGTGCTGGCCACCATCTCCAACGGTGCCGTCAGCCACACCCCCGACCATCGGACGAGGTTCGACACCACCGACCCGGCCGCCATCCGTTGGGAGCCGGTCGGCGAGCACAACTTCCGTTCCTGGGGCGTGTTCCGCACCTCCCCTGGCAACGCGACCGGCACCACCTACCTGGAGATCGACACCCGCTCCGAGGCCGACGTGGACATCGCGCCCGTCGTCCTGCCGCTCGTCGAGCCCTTCGCCCGGCAGCAAAGCGATCAGGTCACCGAGGGCTTCCTCGCCGCCGTCAAGGAACGGGTCGAGTCGGGGGCGACGGTATGACGACCCTGACCGAGGCCCCCGCCGCGGGGCGTACGACCACCCGCGGGGTGGCGAAGCTCCTCGCGCTGCGCACCGCCTCGCCCGAGACCGTCGTACCGCAGCAGAGCGCCTTCGACGACTACTACCGCGAGATGTTCAAGGACGTGCCGAAGGCCGAGGAGATCTTCCGAGGCTCCGGGGTGTACCAGCGGCACATGGCCTGGGACCCGCGCACCTCGTACGCCGACGGCTATCCGCCCATCAAGCCGCGCATGGAGGCCTGGCAGGAGAACGTCCTCGCCATGAGCCGGCGCACCGTGGGCGGGGTGCTCGAAGGGGACGAACTCCGAGACCGGATCGGCACGTTCGTGCTGGCCAGCTGCACCGGATATGCCGGGCCCACCCCGGACATCCTGCTCGCCAAGGAGTTCGGACTGCGCCAGGACCTGAGGCGCACCTTCATCGGGCACATGGGCTGCAACGCCGCCTTCAACGTGCTCAAGACCGCCTTCGACGCGCTCGCCGCGCGCCCCGCCGAACTCGTCCTGGCTGGCTCCGCCGAGGTGTGCTCGGTCCATCTGCGCCCCGAGTTCACGGCCGAACAGGCCGTCGTCAACGCCCTGTTCGGGGACGCCGGCGCCATGACCCTGCTGGGCGCCGACGACGGCGGCCCCGGACCGGTGTTCCTCGGCACGTACACCGAGACCCACCCCGAGACCACGCACGCGATGAGCTGGCACATCGAGGACGTGGCGTTCCGGATGACGCTCTCGCCCTACGTCCCCTTCTATCTCGCCGAGAGCATCGAGGCGTTCGTGAAGCGGCTGCTCGCCCCGCACGGCCTGGACATCGGCGACGTACGCCACTGGGGTGTCCACCCCGGCGGCCCGAAGATCATCGACTTCGTCGGCGAGAAGCTCGCCCTCACGCCCGAGCAGCTGGCCCCGTCCCGGGCGGTCCTCGCCGAGCACGGCAACTGCTCCTCCGCCACCATCCTGCTGATCCTCGACCGGATCCTGCGCGAGTCCCGCCCCGAACCCGGCGAGCACGCCGTGCTCATGGCGTTCGGGCCCGGGCTGACCATGGAGTCGGCGCTCGTCCGCTTCTGACCCACCCCTGACTCACCTGCCGATGGGAAACCCCGCCATGACGACGAGCGCACTCGAACCGCGCTGGTCCACCCCGGACCTGCACGCAGCGGTCAAGGACCACTACGACGGACTGATCGACCTGTACGAGGACCTGTGGGGCGAGCACATCCACCATGGCTACTGGGCCGAGGGCGAGACCGACCCGGGTCGGCACGCCGCCCAGGTGCGCCTGGTCGACGAGCTCATCTCCTTCGGCCCGGTCACCGAGGGCGCCCGCGTCCTCGACGCCGGCTGCGGCATCGGCGCCTCCGCCGTGTATCTCGCCCAGCGCCTGGGCTGCACCGTGGACGGCATCACCCTCAGCGCCGAGCAGATCACCCGCGCCGAGGCCAAGGCCGCCGAGGCCGGCGTCCCCGACCTCACCTCCTTCCGGCTGGTCGACGCCATGCACACCGACTACCCGGAGGACACCTTCGACCTGGTGTGGGCGCTGGAGAGCTGCGAGATCATGCCGGACAAGAAGGCGTTCCTCGCCGAGTGCAAACGGGTGCTGAAGCCCGGCGGCACCCTGCTGGTCGCCACCTGGTGCGCCCGCGACGACCGGCTCGCGCCGGCCGAGACCCGCCTGCTGCAGCGCATCTACCGCGACTTCGTGATCTCCCACGTGCTGCCCCTGGAGCACTACGCCGAGCTCACCGCCGACCTCGGCCTGACCGACATCCGGACGGCCGACTGGTCGCCGCGCGTGTGGGACACCTGGAAGCTGTCCACCGACATCGTCAAGCCGGTCGTCCGCGACCCCTCCGTCATCTGGAAGCTGGTCCGCGCAAAGGGCATGGACATCTTCCGCTTCCTCAACTCCGTGCCGTTGATGAAGCAGGCGTACGACCGCGACGTGATGCGCTACGGCGTCTTCCGCGCGACCAAGCCGCTCTGAACCCCTTTTGAAATCGTGGAGTTGATGATGACGACACATGCCGCTCCCCCGGCGTCGCCCGTCGAGTCGCTGGTCGCCGACCTGCTGTCCGAGCAGTGGCTCATCGACCTGTTCACCGAGCTGTCCCAACGCCAGCAGGGCTCGGCCGCCGCCACCGAGGCGCTGCGCGCCCGGGACGCCGCCACGCATGTCTTCTGGCCCTTCCACTCGCCGCAGTTCCCGCTGATGGTGACCGAGGCGCACGGCAGCCGCATCGTCGATGTCGACGGCAACGCCTACACGGACTGCCACCTCGGCTTCGGCGCGCAGGCGCTGCACGGGCACAGCCCCGACGCGGTGGTGGAGTTCGTTCGCGACCAGCTCGCGACCACCACCGGCAACGGCTACTGCACGCCCGTGGAGGCCCAACTCGTCGATCTGCTCGGCGAGTTCGTCCCGCACTGCGAGAAGTTCGCGTTCCTGAACTCCGGCACCGACGCCACCGCGGCCGCCATCCGGCTGGCCCGTGCGCACACCGGCCGCCGGATGGTCGCCAAGTTCGAGGGCGCCCTGCACGGCGTGCACGACCTCGGCATGCACAACACCGCCTTCTGGTACCACGGCCACCCCACGACCCCGTTCCCCGGCAACGCCCCCGACGGCGGCATCGAGCGGCAGTCCGCACTCACGGGTGTCCCGGTGGCGGACCCGCACGACCTGCTGGTACTGCCCAACGACCCCATACGGGCGGTAGAACTGATCGAGCGTCACAAGAACGAACTGGCCTGCGTGATCACCGAGGCGGCCTCCTCCTCGTTCCCCTTCGTCGAACACACCGTCCCGCTCCTGAAGGCCGTCTCCGAGCGCTGCCGTGCCCTGCGCGTCCCGTTCATCCTGGACGAGGTGCTGACTGGCTTCCGCTACGGCCCCGGCGGCGCCGCCGAGTACTTCGGCCTGGAAGCCGACCTGTACACCTATGGCAAGGTCCTCAGCGGCCTCGGCCTCCCGCTCTCCGCGGTGGGCGGGAAGGCGGCGCTGCTCGACCACACCCAGACCTCCGGCCTGCCGCTGACCGACATCGGCCGCAAGACCTGCGTGCAGACCACCCACGCCGGCAACCACCTCGCACTGTCCGCCTCGTACGCGAGCCTGCGCCTGCTGCACGAACAGCGCGACACGTACTACACCGAGACCCGCACCAAGGTCGCCCGCGTCCAGGACCGCCTGACCGCCTTCCGTACCGAGACCGGCATCCCGCTGCGACTGGTCGGATTCGGCGACTTCATCGGCTCGTTCGGCTTCCTGGAGAAGGAGAGCTACGACGACTACCGCGCGTTCGCGGGGGCGGTGAACCCGATCGCGTTCTTCCTGCTGACCCTCATGCTGCGCCGCCGCGGCTTCTACACGCTCAGCCTGCCCATGCTGTTCACGGGCGGCGCGCACAGCACCGAAGACCTGGACGCGCTGGTCACCGCGGTCACCGACTCGGCACGCGAACTCGATGGGCACGGCTTCCCGTTCATCCTCCCCGGGGCCGGCGCGGCATGACCGGGCGGGCCGACAAGCGGGCGGACGCCGTCGTCGTCGGGGCCGGACTCACCGGCCTCGTGGCCGCCGTCCGGCTGGCCGGTGCCGCAGGCCCCGGCCGCGTCCTGCTGCTCGAGGCGGGCGGCGAGCCGGGCGGCCGTTCCCGCACCACGGACCACGACGGCTTTCGGCTCACCCTCGGCCCCCGCGCCCTCTACCGCACCACACGGGATCAACTGCACGCCCTGGGCGTCCGCGTGCCCGCCCGCGAACCCGACCTCACCACCGCCCTCGCCCTGCGCGAGGGCACCCTGCATCCCGGCTACGCGGCCCCCGGCCCACTGCTGCGCACCCGCCTGCTCTCCCCGCGCGAACGCCTCGCGGTAGCAAGGCTGTTGGCCTTCTCCCGCAGCCGCCCCTCCTTGGTCGGCACGGACGCTGCCGAGTGGCTCGCCGACCGACTGCCCACCGAACGCGCCCGCGAGGCCGCCTTCGCCCTGCTGCGCATCAGCACCTACACCGGCCGCCCCGAAATGATCGACGCGAACGCCCTGGCCACCCACTTCGCCGAGGTACGGCGCGGCGTGGGCTACGTCGACGGAGGCTGGCGCACGCTCATCGACGCACTGCTGGCACGCGCCCGCGCACTGGGCGTACGGCTGCGCACGGGCACCCGGGTGACCGGGGTCGAGGGCGGCGAGCGGCCACGGATCACCACGGCGGACGGTCAGGGAATCCGAACCCGCTCGGTGGTACTGGCGGGCCTGTCGCAGCGAGCCGTGGGTCAATTTTTGGGTCAGTCCGATCCGTTGGACGCGGGCCGCCCACTACACACGGCATGCCTGGACGTGGCGCTGACCCGGCTGCCCGACCCAACCTGCACGCTCGTCATCGGCGTCGACGAACCGCTGTACCTCTCCGTCTTCTCGCGCACCGCCCACCTCGCCCCGGCCGGCGGCGCGGTCCTCCACCTGGCCCGCTACGACGACGGCGCCGGCCTCGGCCCGACCGAGGTGCGCAAACGGCTCCACCACCTGCTCGACCTGTGCCAGCCCGGCTGGCGCGAGGTACTGGTCCACGAGCGCTTCCTGCCCCGTATCACCACGATGACCGCTGTACCCGAGGCCCGCACCGGCGGCCTCCCGGGCCGACCCGGCATGACGGTCGACGCCCACCCTGGCGTCTTCGTCGCCGGCGACTGGGTCGGCCCGCGGGGCCTGCTCGCCAATGCCTGCGTGCTCAGCGCGGCACAGGCGGCCCGGGCGGCGGCGGCACGGCTGTAACAAGCCCCACTACACATCTCGGAGTTGTCATGCGTCCGATCCGCATCGCCGCACTCGGCGGCTCGCTGCGCTCCGGCTCGGTCTCCACGGCCGCCCTGCGGTACTGCGCGGCCCGCGCCCACCGGGCCGGGGCCGAGGTCACGGCCCTGGTCGGCCCGGAACTGGCGCTGCCGCCGTACGACCCCGAGACACGCACACCCAGCGCCGCGGAACGCCGCCTACTGGCCGCGCTGTCCGCGGCAGACGGCGTCCTGCTCTCCAGCCCGACCTATCACGGCGGCATGTCCGGCCTCCTGAAGAACGCCCTCGACCACACGGAGGGCCTCGCCACCAACGGCTACCTGGACGGCCGCTCGGTCGGCTGCGTCAGCGTGGCCTGGAACGAGGTCGCGGGTGCGTCGGCTCTTACGTCCCTGCGGGCCTCGGCGCAGGCGCTGCGGGGGTGGGCGGTGCCGATGGGGGTGGTGGTCCGGGCAGACACGGAGTTCACACCGGACGACATGTGCACCGACCCCCGTACCGCACGCCGCCTGGACATCGTGACCGACCAGGTCCTGGAGTTCGCCGGGATGCGGAGGGGTGGACGGGACACGGCAGTTGAGGTGGTAACAGCTATAGGGGCAGCCCTGTAGCCAACCTGGTGTCCTGAGTCTTTAATTCGCTGTAGAAGTAGCCTGGTCCGGCGGCCTGAGCCAGTCCACGATCTCGCGGATCTGGCGGACCTTCGGCCTCTAACCGCACCTGGTGGACACCTTCAAGCTGTCCAGGGAGCCGCAGTTCATCGAGAGGGTCCGCGACGTTGTCGGCCTGTACCTGGACCCGCCCGAGCGGGCCATCGTCCTCTGCGTGGACGAGAAGTCGCAGATCCGGGCACTGGACCGGTCGGCGCCGGTGCTGCCGATGATGCCCGGCATGCCCGAGCGCCGCACCCACGACTACCTGCGCGGCGGCGTGACGACCCTGTTCGCCGCCCTGAACGCGGCCACTGGCGAGGTCATCAGCTCGCTCCACCGCCGGCACCGCGCGGTGGAGTTCAAGAGGTTCCTGGCCAAGCTGGACAAGGAGAGCGGCTACCGCCGCGTGGGCGCGACCAGCCACAACGCACCCGCAGCCAAAACGATGACCGGGCACCCCCTCCCCTGGTTCCCTCAGGAGGCGCCCGGTCATCCGGTAGCCGCGGTGCTAAGACACGCCCACCACGGCAAGCGGAAGACTGCGGCGATCACCGGCCCGAGCCGCAGCCAGCTGATCCCGCCCCTTGTCCGTCATCAGCTCGGGACTCCAGATCGTGGCCCCGTCGAGTTCAACCGTGACCCCGCTGACCCCCTCGACCTCCCCCACCTTCGCCTCCACCGACTGCATGATGACCGGCACAGCCATGCAGAACGGCGCGGTGAGACTGATCCGCACAGTGGCCCGCCCGTCATCCGTCACCGAAACGCCCCGCACGAGCCCCAGATCCACCAAGCTCATCGGCCGCTGCCAAGACTGACTGCAGGGGTCGTACACCTCACCAAGCGCCTCGCGCACCCGCTCCGGAAGAACCCCGCTCATGCCGCCGCCCCGGACGCCGCCGCCCACAACTCCGGCTGGGACTCGCGCCAGTACGACCACATCGGCCGATTCCCCCCGTGCTCCGCCCGCACGCGGGCGAACTCGTCGTCCCTGACGGCCTCCGCGGCCGACGGCAGGTCGATCCCGGCGATACGGGCGTAGTTGCCGGCGAGGAAGGCGGCACGCTGCTCGTGGGTGATCTGTTCCAGGCCGTAGCGCTCGAGGATGCGGTCGGAGAAGGTAAGGCGGGCCATCTTCTCCAGCACCGGCTGCGGGTGGAAGTGCAGGGCGCCGGACGCGTAGATGATCTTCTCCGCGCCGCCGAGCGAGATCAGCTGGGCGAGCGCCTCCTCCACGTACCCCATGCCGTGCGCCAGGATGGCGGAGGTGATCTCCAGGTTGGCGTAGACGTTGGGGAGCCGCATCAGCGCCATGGCGACCTCCTCCACGAACGGCGGAAGGCCGGCGTGGACGATCTCGAAGGAGAGGTCGATGTGGCGGATGGCCACCGCTTCGAGGTCGTCGATACCGAAGGGGCCGAGCGGGACAAGACCGTTCGGGACGATCTTGTGCAACGCGATGATCTTGATGCCGAGTTCCTTGGCGAGCTCGAACAGCGGCGTGAACTCGGGGTCGTCGAGCCGCCAACTGAGGTCGGGCGAACCGGCGTTGGGGTACATTTTGATGCCGATCGTGCCCGGCACCCGGGCCACCTGCTCGCGCAGGTCGCGCAGACAGGCCTCGATGCCCTCGGCCGGGTTGATGCCGGCGTAGGGGACGATGCGGTTCGGCCACTTCTCGACGAGCACCTGGTTCTTCTCGCCGTTGCACAGGCCGTCCTCGAACACGGCGTCGATGCGCAGCCGGTGGTTGACGGCCATGTCGACGTCGGACTCGGTGAACAGGGTCCAGGCGAGCAGCTCCGGCGGCCAGTCGGTGCAGAACACCTCGCGCGGGATCTCGGAGCCCTTGACGGCAAAGCGCTCGTGCATGCCCCAGAGCATCTCGCGCAGCGCGAAGGCGTGCAGGTTGGGGAACTCGCCATCCTTGCGCAGATTGGCGTCCGCCACGTTGTACGGGTGCACGGTGGCGTCAATGACGAACATGTTGTCGATCAACTTCGGTCTCCCGTCGCCGCGTTGGCCGACCGGGCGGACCGCCCGGCGCAGTCGTGGCGAGTCTGCGACCACGGCCTTTTGCCGCCCTAAAGCGCCCGGCTTAAGCGGGACTAAAGCGCCCGGCCCGACACTCGCGAGCACCGACGGAAGGTGACGATCCATGTTCTCTGCCCTGGGCGCCGCCCTGCACGCGCGGCGGCGCATCAGCCTGTTACTGGCCGTTCTCGCGGCGGCCCTGGCCGCCGTATTCGGCGGCACTGTCGACAGCAGACTCACCAACGGCCTGTCCGACTACGACGATCCGGGCGGGGCCAATGTGGCGGCCCGCCGGATCATCCAGCAGGCCACCGGCGTCGACGCCCAGCAGGGGTACGCGATCCTAGTCCGCACCGACGCCCCAATCGACCCGAAGGCCGCGCCGCCGGCCCCGGTGGCCGCGGCGGTCGCACTCCTGCGCGGGCGGCCCGAGATCAAGCAGGTCGTGGACTACTCCTCGGCCTCGAACCCGGCGCTGATCTCGAAGGACGCGCACAGCACGATCGTTCTGGGCACGGTCGGCGCCATGAAGGAGAAGGCCACCGTCGACGCGGAGGCGGACCTCCAGAAGGCCATCGCCGGCAACCCCGAGCTGAAGGGCCGTGCCTGGCTCGGCGGTTCGACGCCGGGCCATGTGCAGGTCGCGGAGGTCTCCAACGAGGACCTGGCGAAGGCGGAGAGCCTGGCCCTGCCGTTCATCCTCATCCTGCTCGTCCTGGTGTTCCGGGGCGTGGTGGCGGCGCTGGTGCCGCTGGTCGGCGCGGTGGTCACGCTGCTGCTGACGCTGGCCGGGCTGCGGATCGCCACGGAGTTCATGGACGTCTCCACCGGCGCGCTCAACCTCGCCTTCGCCCTGGGGCTCGGTCTGGCGGTCGACTTCGGACTGCTGATCGTCTCCCGCTACCGCGAGGAGCTGGCCGTCCACGGGCCGGGCGCCGAGGCGGTCCGGCGTACAGTGGCGAGCGCCGGCCGTACGGTGTTCTTCAGCTCGATGACGGTGGCCGCGGCCCTCGCGGCGATCGTCGTCTTCCCGCATCCCTATATCCGGTCCATGGGTCTGGCGGGCGTCATCACCGTCGTCTCAGCGGCCCTGTTCGCGCTCCTCGGGCTGCCCGCGCTGCTCGCCGTCCTGGGTCGCCGGGTCAACTCGCTCGCGCCGCGTCGCTGGCAGCGCAACCGTACGGCGGGCGAGGCGGCGGGCGACCGCTGGCATCGCATCGCGCACGCCGTGATGCGCCGGCCGGCGGTCGTCGCGGTGGCCGCGACCGGGGTGCTGCTGCTCGTCGCCGCGCCTGTCGTCGGCCTGAAGTTCACCGGCGCGGACGCCTCCACGCTGCCGGCGTCGACGAGTGCGGGGAAGGTCTCGCGGGCCCTGGACTCCGACTTCGCGAAGCCGCCCGCCTCCCCCCTCCAGATCGTCCTGGACACGACGAACGGGGATCAACTCACTTCTTACGCACGGCAGATCGGCACCGTACCGGGCGTGGAGTCCGTGGGCACGCCCTTCCGTTTGGACGACCGGCACTGGGAGGTCGACGCGGTGCTCGGCGGGGCACCGCTCGGCACGGTGGCCAAGGACGCGGCGGTGAGGGTGCAGGACGTCAAGGCGCCGGTGCGGGCCCGCTTCACCGGGGTGACGGCTGACTTCCTCGCCCAGAAGTCGAGCATCGGCGCGAAGGTGCCGGCGGCCGCCGCGGTCCTGGCCGTCGTCACCCTGTTGCTGCTGTTCGCCTTCTCCGGCTCGGTGATCCTCCCCTTCAAGGCGCTGGTGATGAACACGCTGTCCACGGGGGCGGCCCTCGGGTTCCTGGTCTGGGTCTTCCAGCACGGCAACCTCGGCTTCACTGCCCAGAACGGCATCGAGGCGACCACGCCGGTGCTGGTATTCGCCCTGGCCTTCGGCCTCTCCACGGACTACAACGTCTTCCTGCTCGGCCGGATCAAGGAGGGCAAGGGCGCGGGTCTGGACGACCGCGAGGCGGTGGCCGAGGGCCTGGCCAGGACCGGCCCCATCGTCACCTCCGCCGCGGCCCTGTTCTGCCTCGCGGTGGGCGCCCTCGCCCTGTCCCGCCTGGTCTTCGTCCAGGAACTCGGCCTCGGCACGGCCTTCGCGGTCCTCATCGACGCAACCCTCGTACGCGCCCTTCTGGTCCCGTCCCTCATGGCCCTCCTCGGCAGCACCAACTGGTGGGCCCCCGGCCCCCTGCGCCGCCTGCACACCGCACTCCGCCTGGACCGAATGGAGCCCCCGGAGCCGAAGACGGAGCCCGCCACCCCGTCGGCCACGGCCCCGCAAGAAAGCACGGCGGTCACCGCACCCTGAGAGCAACCCCCCTTCGCCCTGCCGCCCGCACCGGCCCGGACCCGTCCCCTGGGGTCCGGGCCACTGTGCGTCCACGGCCCACCGACACGCACGCCGAAGGGCGGGGCACCGACGTCGGTACGTCGGTGCCCCGCCCCGTCCGGTCGGCCGTCAGGCTGCCGAACCGCTCCTCTCCCGGGACCGCTGGATGAGGGTCCACAGGGTCGCCGGTGTAGCGAAGACGCCGGGGACCAGGTCCTCGTCGGGGATGTCGAGGGCGTACTCGTGCTCGATGCGAATCAGGACCTCGACCATGGCGAGCGAGTCGAGGCCGACAGACTTGAGGCTGGTGTCGGGCAGGACGGTGTCCTGTTCGGCGAGCCTCGGCAGCACCTCCTTCAGAAGGTTCTCGTACGACGCGTCCCACTGTTCGCTCATGTCGGACTCTCCAGTTCCAGTTCGCTGTTCGGGTTTCGCGGCCGCCGTGATCCGGTGGCGGTGCAGGGCGAGCCGGCTTGCGGAGACGACCTCCGCGCCGTCGATCAGGACCTCGGCCGGGGCCCGGTGCCCGAGGAAGCCGAGGAGGCTGGCCGTGAGGCCGTACGCGCCGACGTTGGGGAAGGCGAGCACGCTGCCCGGCCCCAGCCCGGGAAGCTCGACGGCCCGGCCGAGCAGATCGGCGGGGGTGCAGAGCGGGCCGGCGAGGGTTACGCGCTCGGGCTCGCCGGCAGCGCTTCCGTCGTTCCCACCGTTGTCACCGTTCCCGCCGTCCCCGCCCAGCGGCCTCGCCTTCATCGGCAGCAGACGGCCAAGTCCCGACAGCCCGCCGAGATGGTTGACGCCCGCGTCAAGCACCGCGAACCGCGTGCCCTTGCTGTCCTTCACGTCCGTCACCGTCGTCAGCAGCGTGCCGCAGTCCCCGACGAGGTGGCGTCCGGACTCGAAGGCGATCACCGGTGTGCCGGAACGCCAGCCGGGCAGCGAGGTGTCCAGCGCCTCGGTGACCGCGGCGCGCAGCCCGGGGTAGCGGGGCCGCTCGCCCGGCACCGCGTACGGCGCCGCGAAGCCGCCGCCGAGGTCCACCAGACGCAGGGCCAGGCCCAGCCGGTCGCGGAGTTCTGCCGCCGTACGAATGCTCTGGACGATCTCGGCGACCAGGCCCTCCTCGTCGCGCGCGTTGGTGAGCGGGAAGAAGTGCAGGCCCACCACGCGTGCGCCGGGGACGCGCAGCCGCTCGGGAGCCGCCAGCAGGATCTCCGGGTCGGAGCCGAACTGCGAGGCGCTGCCCGTCATCCTGAGGCCGGCATCGCCGGGGGCACCGGCCGCGTTGACGCGCAGCACGCAGTCGGCGGTCGCACCGTGCGCCACGGCCGCGGCGCCGATCCGCTCCAGGTCGCCGAACGACTCCGCGGAGAAGGCCCGTACACCCCGGGCGACCGCCTCGTCGAGTTCCCCGGCCGTCTTGCCGGGCCCCGAGTACAGCAGCTCGCCCGCCGCACACCCCGCCTCCAGGGCGGAGGCCAGCTCGCCGCGCGAGGTGATCTCGGCGTGGGCGCCCGCCCGAACCAGCTCGGCGACCAGGCCCGGGTGCGGGTTGGCCTTGAGCGAGTAGTAGACGCGGGCGCCCTCGGGGAGGGATCCGGCGAGATCGGCGTACGCCTGCCGGACACGGGCGAGGTCGTAGACGTACAGCGGGCTGCCGTACGCGGCGAGCAGCCCCTCGTAATCCTCGTCAGCCGGCATCTTCGGACTCCTCCAGCATGGCCTTGAGACGCTTGCGGTCGGTCTTGCCGTTGGGGGTGAGCGGGAGGGCCGGCAGGACGTGGCAGACGTCCGGGACCTTGGCCGCCTCCAGGCGCTCGGCCAGCTTCGCCAGCACCTGTTCCGCCGTCGGCTCGCCGACCGTGAACAGCACCATGTCGCGGCCGGCTTCGGGGACGAGCAGCGCCGCCTCCCGGATGCCCTCGACGTCCAGCGCGGCGGCCTCGATCTCGATGGCGCTCATCCGTGTCCCGCGCCGCTTGAACAGGTCGTCGCGACGGCCCTGGAAGTAGAGATGACCGTCCCTGTCGAGCCAGCCGTAGTCGCCGGTGTGCAGGGTGATCCGCCCGTCCGGGCCAGGCCTGAAGCGCAGGGCGGTGGGTTCGGGGGCGCGCCAGTAGCCGGCCATGACGTGCGGGCCGCGGACGGCGATCTCGCCGATCTCGTGGGCAGGCAGCGGCCTGCCGTCGTCGTCCAGGATCAGGATCTCGGTGCCGGGCAGCGCGGGACCGCACGAACCGGGCTTGGCAAGGTCGCCGTCCGGCTCGAGGATCGTCATGCGCTTGCACTCGGTGGTGCCGAACATGGGAGCCACCCGCGCGCCCGGGAACCGGTCCCGGAGCTGGGCGATGAGGGGGGCGTTGAGGGCCGCGCCGGTGTTGGTGAACAGCCGTATCGCCGTGGGGCGTTGGTCGCGGGCGGTGAGCCGGACCAAGAGTTCGCCGAGGGAGGGGACCAGGGGGACGACGGTGGCGCCCCGGTCGCGGGCATAGCCGAGCAGGCGGGCGTGTTCGTCCGCGTCGGAGAGGAGGAGCTCCGCTCCGGTGAGGGCGCACAGCAGGGCCTGATAGAGGCCGTAGTCGAAGGAGAGCGGTACGGCGGTGAGCACGACGTCGTCCTGCCGGTAGCCGAGCCTTGCCTGGATGGCCCGGGCCGCGAAAGCGACCGGGGCGTGCGGGCAGGCAACGGCCTTGGGGGCGGAGGTGCTGCCGGAGGTGTAGATCAGCAGGGCGAGCCGGTCGGCGGGGACGGGACGGGCCGGACCGGCGGAGCTCTCGGCGGGCGTGAAGTCGAAGTCGTCGACGGTGAACACGGTCGCGTCCTGCGGCCACGGGACGCCGTCGGCCGAGGTGGCCTCGGCTCGAGTGGTCACGATCAGCGCGGGCTCGGAGTCGGCCAGCACGGACTTGAGGTGGTAGCCCTTCATGGCGGGGCTGATCGGCACGAACGTGGCGCCGTGCCGCCAGGTGCCGTAGAGCAGCGCGAGGAACTCGCAGACGCTGCCGATGCGGGCGAGGACACGGTCGCCGGGACGGATGCCGAGGGCGTCGAGGCGCTGCTCGACTGCTCGGGACGCGGCGTCCAGGTGACCGTAGCTCCAGGCCTTCTCGCGGTCGCGGACGGCGGATTCGGCGGGCCACAGGGCGGCGGCGCGGCCGAGGAACACGTCGGCCGCGTTCTCGACGGCACTGTCGACGAAAGTCGAGGGGGACGAAGAAGGGGCCACGACGGGGCCGGTCGGGGGGGCGAAAGTGGTCACGACGGTGTCTCCGTGGGTTGGGTGTCTCGGTACGGCTCCTCGGTGATCTCGACGACTGCACAGGTGCGGGTGGACTTCGCGAGCGGGATGCCGAACAGCGTCTCGGCCTGCCGGTCCACGTGTACGCCTTGCCAGCGCATGGATCTCCCCTCGTCGGCTCGTCGATGCCGCCATCCGCCGGTACGGGCTCGCATACGTGACCGCACCCGGGATGCGCCTGTCCCGCATGCTCCGCAGCCGTGCTTTGGCCCGGCTAAATCCCCGCCCCGGCCCGGGATCCGACGTCGGCGTCGGCCGGTTCAGCGAGGCTTCAGCGCCCGGCGCCAGGCTGCTGCCGGCGAGCGGGCGTGCGTCGCCGTGTCGCCCCTCGGGAGCGTGACGGAAGGACGCTGATGCAGCAGACGCGGGAGACGTACGAGAAGAACGCGCCCGGCACGGACCGGGCGGATCCGCGGCGGTGGTGGGTGCTCGCCCTGCTGTCCCTCGCCCTGTTCGTGATCATCCTCAACAACGGACTGCTCAACGTCGCCCTGCCCAGTCTGATGCGGGACCTGGACGCGGGCATCGGCACGACCCAGTGGATCGTCGACGGATACGCGCTCGTCTTCGCCGCCTGTCTGCTCACCGCCGGCACCCTGTCCGACCGCTACGGCCGCAAACGGGCCACACTGCTCGGCATGGCCCTGTTCGGGGCCGGCAGCCTGGTCGCGCTCACCGCACAGGGCGCCGGTCAACTGGTGGCGGCCCGGGCCCTGATGGGGGTGGCGGCCGCGCTGGTCATGCCTGGCACCCTGTCGATCCTGGTGGACGTCTTCCCGGCGCACGAACGGCCCAGGGCGATCGCGGTGTGGGGCAGCACCTCGGCGCTGGGCGTGGCCGCGGGCCCAGTACTCGGCGGGGCTCTCGTAGCCCACTTCTGGTGGGGCTCGGTGTTCTTGGTGAACCTGCTGCCGGTGACCGTGGTCCTGCTCGCCGGCGCCCGTTTACTGCCGGAGTCGGCCGCACCGGTGCCGCGGCCGGCGGACCCGGTGGGCGCGCTGCTGGGCGCGGCCGCCATGGTGGGCTTGGTGTACGGCGCCATCCACGCCTCGGGCGAGGGATGGACGTCGGCGCCGGTGCTGGGCGCGTTCGGCGCGGCGCTGGTCGCGGGGGCAGCGTTCGCCGCGTGGGAGCGGCGGCACGCGACCCCGATGGTGGACTTCGCGCTGCTGCGCCGGCCGGTCTTCCTCGGCGCGAGCGCCGGGAACATGCTGCTGTTCAGTGGCCTTGCGGGCACCTTGTTCGTGCTGACCCAGTACCTCCAGTACGGCCTGGGCTACGGCCCGTTGCGGGCCGGATGCGCCGTCGCCCCGGTCGCCGTCGCGGTCGGGCTCGGCTCCGCAGTCTCGCCGGCGCTGGCCCGGCGTACCGGCCCGCGCGGCGGGGTGACGGCGGGCCTGGCGCTCGGCGCGGCGGGCATCCTCGTGCTCGCCTTGACCCCCGCCTACCCCGGCATACTGGCCGGTCTGTCCCTCATGGGCGTCGGCGTCGGGCTGGCACTCGCCCCGGCCACCGACACGGTGGTGAGCCTCGTACCGCCGGAGCGCTCCGGCAACGCGGCCGCCCTCAACGACACCATGCAGGAGCTGGGCAACGCGGTGGGCGTCGCCGTGGTCGGCACTGTACTCGCCCGCGGATCCGGCGGCCCGACGGGAATCGAGGACGCCGCCCCGAACGGCTTCGTCGCGGCCGCCGTCATCGTCACCGTGGGCGCAATGCTGTCCGGCCTGCTGCTGCCCGGACCTACGCGTCCGGACCACGGGACGACGCCGGTTGCCGACGGCTCCCCGCTGGGCGGGGGCGCCTGAACCCTCGACACCCCAGTCCGTACGACGAAGAGGGCGCCCCGCACAGGCGGGGCGCCCTTGCTCGTGCGCAGGGGTCACACGGTCACCGGCGCGGGGCCGATCAGCTCCCGCACCTCCGGCTCGACGACGGCGTACAGCGTCCGCTCCTCGAACCCTCCCGTCAGGAAAAGCCGCCGCATCAGGGTGCGCTGGATCTTCCCGCTGGTGGTGCGCCGTACGGTGCCGGGGGCGACCAGCAGCACGTTGCCCGCCGGTACCGCAAACTCCGCGGTGACCGCGGCCTGGACGCGCTCGACCAGCTCCGGCGCCCACTCCTGCGCACCGGTCGGACCTCCGCCGAGGCCGGTCGTCTCCAGGACCACCACCAGCCGCTCCCGCCCGCCGCGGGCCGACCGCACGGCGAACGCGGCCCCGGTGCCCAGCGCCCGGTCCGTCGAGCGGGCGGTGGACTCCACGTCGTGCGGATAGATGTTCCGGCCGTTGACGAGGATCATCTCCTTGAGCCGCCCGGTGACATACAGGTGCCCGTCGACGAGCGCGCCCAGGTCACCCGTCCGCAGCCATCCATCGGTCTCCTCCTGGTCGGTCAGTCGGGCCCCGAAGGTCTCGGCCGTGGCGTCCGGGCGGGCCCAGTAGCCCTCGGCCACGCTTGCCCCGCGTACCCAGATCTCCCCGACCCGGCCGGCGGGCACGCCGTGTGCCGTGTCCGGGTCGACGATCCGCACCTCGAAGTCCTCGGCGTGCACGACTCCGCTGCTCACCAGGGTCCGTCCCGGCCGCTGCGGGTCCGGCTCGGCGAGCACGCCGGTCTCCAGGGCAGCCGGGTCGACGCTGCGGGTGGCGGGCCGGGTGCCGCGGGGGGTGCCGGACACCAGCAGCGTGGTCTCCGCCATGCCGTAGCAGGGGAAGAAGGCCTCCGGCCGGAAGCCCGCGGTGGCGAAGCGCCGGGTGAACGCCTCGATGGTGTCGGCCCGCACGGGCTCCGCCCCGTTGCAGGCGCTCTCCCAGCTCGAGAGGTCCAGCCGGTCGAGCTCGGCGTCCTTCACCCGCCGTACGCACATGTCGTACGCGAAGTTCGGCGCGGCGCCGATCGTCACCCCGTGGTCGCCGATCATCTCCAGCCAGACGGCCGGCCGGCGCATGAAGTCGGCGGGGTCCATCAGCGCGGCCCGGGCGCCCAGCCACAGCGGTTGCAGGACGTGCCCGATGAGACCCATGTCGTGGTAGAGGGGCAGCCAACTGCCGAAGCAGGAGCGGCTGCCCGAGCCGAGGGCGCGCTGGATGGCCGCCTCGTTGGCCATCAGGTTGCGGTGGGAGACCATGACGCCCTTGGGGGCGCTGGTCGAGCCCGAGGTGTACTGCAGGAAGGCCAGGTCGTCGGGGCGCAGTGCGGGGGCGCGCCACCGGGCCGGGTCGCCGACCTGGCCGGCGTCGGTGGCCAGGCAGGGGACGGGGTCCTGGGTGTGCAGCCGGTCGCGCAGGGCGTCGACGTGGTCGGCGGTGGTCAGAACCGCGCCGACGCGGGCGTCGGCGGCGATGCGGGAAAGCCGCTCGAAGTGGCGTTCGCGGTCGGTCGGGAGGGGTGCGGGCACGGCGACGGCGCCGGCGTACAGACAGCCGACGAACGCGGTCACGAAGGTCAGGTCCGAGGGGTGCAGCAGCAGGACCTGCCGGCCGGCCAGGCCACGGTCCTGCAGCCACGAGGCGATGCCCATGGCCCGCCGGTCGAGTTCGGCGTACGTCAGCCGGTCGGTGCCGTGCGGACGCACGAAGGCGAAAGCCTCCGCGTCGCCGCGGTCCCCGGCCCGGGTCAACACGCGCTCGGTGAAGGTTTCCTGATGGATTTTCATCAATTCGTCTCTCCTGCTCCGGGCCGGTCAGGCGGACAGCGCGTCGGCGAGGACGGGCGCGTGGGCGTACCGGCGGAGCAGGGCGGCGAGTTCGTGCAGGAACGCGTCCTCGTGGGCCCGTATGAAGAAGTGCCCACCGGGCAGCACCCGCATCTCGCAGCCGCGTCCGGCGTGCCGCCGCCAGGCCACCACCTCCGGCACCGACACCAGCCGGTCCCGGGCGCCGACGAACAGGTGCAGCGGCACCCTTACGGGCTCGGACTCCGGACCGAAGCCGGCGGTGCACAGCAGCAGGTCGTCACGAGCGATGGGCAGCAGCGCCGCCAGGAAGTCGGGGTGCTCCATGATCACCCGCGGGATACCACCCAACTCGGCGAGTCCCGCGACCAGTTCCTCGTCGCTGGCGCCCGGGTCGGCGATGTTCGGGGCGGGCAGATGAGGGGCGCGGTAGGAGCTCAGCGCCACGGCGAGCGGGAGGGGGGCGCCGCGCAGCTGGCGGCGGCGGGTGAGGGCGTAGGCGATCAGGGCACCCATGCTGTGCCCGTAGAACACGTGCGGATGCTCGAGTTCGTCGTCGAGCTGCTCGTCCAGGTCGGCGACGAGCGCGTGCAGGTCGGTGAACCTGGGCTCGGTCATCCGGCCCTCGCGGCCGGGCAGTTGGACCGGCAACACACGGGCGCCGGCGCCGTGCGCGTCGAGGCCTCGCTGCCAGCGCCGGTACGCGGAGGCGCCGCCGCCCGCGTACGGGAAGCAGAACAGCCGCAGTCCGGCGTCGTCGTCCATGCCGGACGGTGCAGTCTGGGACAGGTAACGCGTCATTCCGTTCCGCCTCGGGCTCGTCCGATGTGAGGACGCCTGCCGAGGCCGGCTCGCACCGCGGCCGCGGGCGGGCGGCCGGAGGGGCAGCGGTCGTCCGGCCCCGGAGTGCGGGCGCGGGCGGATCGGCTGCCCGACCGGCCGGACACCACGGCACATGGTGGAGCGGGCCCCGGCAGGCACGCCTCAAGGGTGGGGCCGACCGCTAAAAAACAGCCAAACCGGAGGCGGGCGATGCGAGTTCGGGGTCGTCGCGAAGGATTGCGTGGTGCAGCCGCTGGAGCCGGTGCGAGGGCTCGATGCCGAGCTCGTTCACCAGCGCGGCGCGTAGCCGCCGGAAGGCCTCCAGGGCCTCGCCGGAGCGGCCGGAACGGTGCAGGGAAACGATCAGCAGAGCATGCAGACTCTCCTGGAGCGGATAATGCGCCGTCATGGCACCCAGCTCCCCGAGGAGTTCGGTATGCCGCCCGAGCAACAGATAGGCACCTGCCCGGTGTTCGAGGGCGGTGCGGCGCATCTCGTCCAGCCGTCGTGTCTCGGTGCGCAGCACCGGCCCGGTCCGTACGTCCACGAGGGCGGGGCCCCGCCACAGGTCCAGCGCGCGGTCCAGCAGCACCGCGGCCTCGGCGGCCTCCTGCCGGGCCAGGGCCCGCTGACCGTCCACCGCCAGCCGTTCGAAGGCGCGCCCGTCGGTCTCGGCGGCCGGCACGTCCAGGACGTATCCGGTGTGCGTACGGCTCAGCAGCTCCTTGGGGTCGGGCCCGCCGAGCGGGTCGAGCGCCAGGGCGAGGCCACGCCGCAACTGCTTCACATACGTCTGTACGACCCCCGTAGGGCGTCCGGGAGGCATGTCGTCCCACAGTTCCCGGACGATGGCGTCCAGGGAGACATGCCGCCCGAGGTTGGCCGCCAGCAGCGCGAGCACCTGCCGCGGCTTGGCCGCACTCGGCACGAGGGACCTGCCGTTCACCGCCACCACGAGCGGCCCGAGGACGCCTACCTCCATCTCCGTTGCTCCCTCCTTGCCCCGCACGCCTTCTCCGGTCTGATGACGAAGGTCGCATACACGCCATCCCGCCGACAGGGACAGGCACATGGCACAGGCATGAATCCAGGCGTGCCCGACATGTGAGATCTTCATGCCGACCAGGTGAGCGTGGCCGCACAAGAGCCTGCGGGGCGGGGGCGACAGGGGTGCGGGGGTCGTGGCGGGCGTAGGCATTCGGCCCCGGTGGCAGGGAATCACCGCCCTGGTCGGGTGACCAGGGTGACCGGCGTCAGTCCGTCTGCGTCGCTGAGATCAGTGGGAAGCCGCTCAGGATCTGCTGAAGGTGCATCACCTGCCTCGGAACGAACTCCGCGATCGTCGGACGCGGTGGCGCTCTGGCTCATCGGGCGTACTTCTCCCGTCTCCCCTTCGGTCTCCTCGCGCGCACTCAGGGACCGGAGGTGGAGGTGGAGCCGGCGGAGGTCGAACGGTCCGATGGCCCGTGCCCCGTCAGGACCAACTCCTTCGCCCTGCGGAACTCCTCGTCCGTGATGTCGCCGCGGGAGCGGATCTCGGACAGCTTGGCGAGCGCGTCGACGGTGCCGGGACGACCCTCGGCGCCCGCCGCCTCACGGATGTAGGCGTCGAAGGCCTCCTGCTGCGCGCGTGCCTGTGCCGCCTCGCGACGCCCCATGTCCTTGCCCCGCGCGACGACGTAGGCGAAGACGCCGATGAACGGCAGCACGATGGCGAACACCAGCCAGCCCGCCTTGGCCCAGCCACTCATGGAGTCGTCGCGGAAGATGTCGACGACGACCCGGAAGAGCAGGACGAACCACATGACCCACAGGAAGAACCACAGCATCGTCCAGAAGGCGCTCATCAGTGGGTAGTCGTACGCGAGGTACATCTGCGTGACCATTTCTGTCTCCGTCCCGGGCGTTCGCCCTGCTGCGGCCGTGCCGTCCTCAGGGTGCGCATGGGGAGGACCGGGCAGCCTCACCCGAGTCGGGTGAGCGGGTGTACTGGGGAGCAGAACGCGATGCGTTTCACCGGCGGCAGAATCCGCGGCGTGCGGGGGCGGCGAGCGGGGCCGTTGTGCGGGCCGTCGTGCGCGGCCTCTTGCGGCCGGATTTCCGGGCGCCGGCGGATGCCGGGTCACCCATGACGGGTGAGGGAGTGGGCCACGGGGCGGCCACCGGTGTCCGCGCGGCGTCCGCGCCGCCGTCCCACCGTCCGGTCACTCCGGCAGTCGACGCATCTCCACGACGCACAGCCCCAACGACTGCAGGCGGGTCAACAGTCCGTAGAGGTGCGTCTCATCGAGGACAGGGCCGAACAGAACGGTCTGACCGGACATCAGTACGTGCTCCAGCTCCGGAAAGGCCTTGGTCAGCGTGTCCGACATGTGCCCGTCGACGCGAATCTCGTAGCGCATGAGCTGCTCTTCCGCGGGTGGCTTGGGGCAGATGAACTGCGCCTTTCCCTGCCATCGTCCGCCTTGGCCCATCGCCCGGCCTCACCTGGCGGAGGTGATCCCGTGGCACGGCGCGGGACCGCCGGCGTCAGTCCTTCACGACGACTTTCAACATGATGACCAGCAGCCCGATCAGGAGGTTGACCGCGGCGGTGGCGGCCACGAGGCGCCAGGAGGCACCGGCATGGCGGGCCGCCGCCGCCGACCAGCCCATCTGCCCGGCCACGGCCACGGAGAGCGCCAGCCAGGCCGTACCTTGCAGGTCCAGGCCCAGCAGCGGGCTGACCGCCACGGCGGCGGCCGGCGGTACGGCGGCCTTGACGATCGGCCATTCCTCACGGCACACGTGAAGGACGGTCCGGCGGTCCAGCCCTTGCTGCGCCAGGCGCGCGCCGAACAGCTGGGCGTGTACATGCGCGATCCAGAACACGACTCCGGTGATCAACAGCAGCAGCACCAGTTCCCCACGCTGGAACGGGCCCACCGAGCCGACGCCCACCACCACGGAGGCGGCGAGCATCGATCCGTAGACACCGCCGGTGTAGTCGGCGTGGGCCCGGCGCCCGTCGGTGCGCGCCGGGGCTTCGCCCTTGCCGGCCTTGGGCCTCACGGCCTTCCCTCTGATCGGCTCGTTTCCTCCGGTCGACTCGTTTCCTCCGGTCGGCCCGTTCACGCTGATCGGCTCGTTCCCGACTGGGTGCCCTTGGCGCGCAGGAGGAGCACAGCGATGTCGTCGGTGTGTCGGCCGGTGGGCCAGGCGCGGTGGACAAGGCGGTCGATCAGGTCTTCCAGGTCCTGGTCGTCGGCATCGGCCAGGTGCTGGACGAGGTCGGCGGTGATCTGTGTGGAATCGCCGCCGGCGACCTCCACGAGGCCGTCGGTGTAGAGGGCCAGGGTCGCGTCCGCGGGCATGGGAACGGCGGTGACCGGGTACCGGGCGTTGGTGTCGATGCCCAGCAGCGGCCCGGGCTCGATGTCGAGGACGCGGGCGTGATGGGGGGCGAGGCGGAGCAGCGGCGGGACATGGCCGGCGGTGGCGAGGGTGACCTCGTGGCGGGCCAGGTCCAGGTGGGCGTAGAGGCAGGAGACGAGCAGGTCGGACTCCAGGTCGGTCAGGAGCCGGTTGGTGCGGGCCAGGACCTCGTCCGGCGGTGCGCCGGCGGCCGCGTGGGCGTGGATGGCGGTGCGTACCTGACCCATGAGGGCGGCCGCGGCGATGTTGTGGCCCTCGACGTCGCCGATGACCGCGCCGGCGGCGGTGTCGTCCAGACGCAGCAGGTCGTAGAAGTCGCCGCCGACATCGAACCCGTGGCTGGCGGGCAGGTAGCGGGCGGCCACGTCGAGGCCCGCCACGGTGGGCAGGGCGCGCGGCAGGAGCGCCTGCTGGAGGCCGTGCACGAGGTGGTGTTGGGCGTCGTAGAGCCGGGCGCGGTCCAGGGCCTGGGCGATGAGACCGGCCAGTGAGGTGAGGACGGCCCGCTCGTCGGCGGTGAAGGTGTGGGGCTGGTCGTAGGACAGGACGCAGCAGCCCACGGGCCGTCCGGTGATGATCAGCGGGAGGAAGGCCCAGGCCTGCTTGTCGGTGATCCGGGTAGCCCCGGGATGGCTGACGGCCAGCTCGGCCGGGCTGGAGAAAAAGGCCGGGGTGCCGCTGTCGAGGACCTGGCCGGCCGGAGTGAGGTCGGTGTCCAGCGACAGCCCGTCGACGCGTTCTACGACCTCGGGCGGATAACCGTGATGACCGGTGATGGTCAGGCGTCCGGCGTCGGCCACCGACAGCATCAGGCCCTGGGCGCTGAACGCGGGCAGGATCTGCTCGGCGACCAAGTCGACGACGTCGCGCACGGTGACCGTCTCGGCGAGCGCGGCGGCCAGGTGGACCAGCTGATACAGGCGGCCGGTCGGCGCCACCTCGGTGTGCTGCGCGCCCGCTGACGGCAGGCTGGGCACGGTCTGTTCTCCGTACGAGGTGATGCGGACGCTGATGCCGCTGGCGTCCGGGTGGAGCTGGAAGGTGAGCCGGTGATCGGGTGGGCGCAGGGCGGTGAAGGACTGCGGGGCGCGGCTGACGACCGCGGTGCGGTACCGGTCCTCGTACACGGGGTCGTCGAGCCAGGGCAGCGACTGCCAGGGCCGGGTGCCCAGCAACCGGTCCGCGCTGCTGCCGAGCAGGTGGGCGGCTGTGGTGGTGAGGAAGGTGATCCGGCCCTCCAGGTCGAGGGCCAGGGCGCCCTCCGGGAGCCGTTCGAGGTAGTCGGCGGCGGCCAGTCCGGTCTGGACGGGGTGACGGGGGGTGTCGAGGGAAACGAGGCGCGGCTGGTCGGGCAGGGCGGGCGGCCGGGGGGCGTCGTCGAGGAGGCGGGTCAGCCGGCGGGCACTGGAGGTGATGCGGTCGCGTTCGCGGGACGTGGCCTCACGTGGGTGGTCGGCGGGCCACATCAGGACGATTCCGCCCCAGCAGCGGCGCACCCCGGACAGCGCGATCGCGGCGAGAGCGAACCGGTAGGGCAGGACGGCGGCGGCGCGCGGGTAGCGGAGGGCCATGTCGGCCTGGCTGCCGACCCAGACGAGCCGGTCCTCGCGGATGGCGTCGGCGACCGGCACGGGAGCGGTGAGCGGCAGACGTTGCCACGGGGCGGAGAATTCGACGGGCAGGCCGCACAGCGCTACCAGTCGCAGCGCCGCCCGCCGCTCGTCGATCAGGTAGAGGCCGCCGATGGAGGCACCGGTGCGACGCACGGTGTCGGCCAGTCCCGCCCCGAGCGCGTCGTCCAGTGACCCGGCGCCACCCGGTGGCTCGTCGATCCCGGACATGGCGTCCTCCGGTCCGGTGTCGTGGCGGGCGGCGGCCCGCCGGACGGGGCACGTGCGCCCGTGTCGCGCTGCAGGGTGCATACATCACCCAATATCGGACGTTACGCCCGATAGGGGGCGTCGGCATTCCGCCCAGTCGTCCGGGGTGACGGGGCGGCGCGGGGCGGACCAGGCCCCACGCGAAGCACACCCTCAGCCTGGCCGTCGCCGTCGTCTTCGCCTTCGCCTTCGCCTTCGCCTTCGCCGAGAACGTGCGCGGCCCGCGAGCGGGAGCATGCGTGCTCCTACGCGCACGCGGGGGCCCAGGGCCCCCGCGCCCGACGCCCGGCGCCCGACGCCCGGCGGGACCAGGGACCCCGGAGGCCGCCGCACGTCACGGCCGCGCCGGTGCCGCCTTGCGGAGGGCCGCGATGCACGTGCCGATGGCCGACTGGAGTTCCTCGAGGCGCTGGAGCATGTCGTCCTCGTACAGGTCGTCGAGCTCGTCGGCGTCCTCGAAGGTCAGCTCCTCGAAGACCTTCGTCGCCCGCTGCAGGCCGCTGTAGAACTTCGTCCGGCGCTCCTGGAGGCGCAGTTCGGGATCGGACTCGACCGTCTGGACGACGAGTTCCTTCACGGTGTCGTAGGCCTCCGTGGCCCACTGTCCGGCCTCTTCGCCGTCGTCCAGCTCGTCGATGAGGGACAGATGACGCTCGGCCTCCGCGCGCAGGGCGGCCGGTGCGTCGATCGTCTGCCCGGCGGGGGTCTTGACCTGGCCGTTCTCGACGATCTGGCGGACATAGCCGATACGGTCCGCGGTCCGGGACTCGCTGGCCACGGCCTTCTTCAGTTCGTCGGTGCGGGCGATGTCACGGGCCAGCCCGGTCTGGAGGACCGGGTCCTCCTTCAGCCGGTCGAGGAGCGCGGCCCGGGCGGTGTGGGCGGTCGCGGGGTCGGCAAGGATCGCGGCGCGCAGTGCGGTGGGGTTCTCGGCGACCTCCAGCGCCTTGGTCGGCCGGATGCCCTCGGCCTCGGCCGCCGCGGCGATCGCGGTCCCGCGCTCGGAGGACGCGCTGGAGCGGGAGGCGTAGTACGAGAGCCACGCGTCGGAGTCCGGCAGTTCGATGTCCTGGCCCGGGACCAGGATCTCGAAGTGCGGAACGAGACCGTCGTCGGCGGCCTTGTCCCACGCCCTGTAGTAGCGCATGACCCGCTCCGCGGAGCACCCCGCCAGCTCGGCGAACCGCTTGGCGGAGATCTTCGGGGTCTCCCCCCGCCGGCTGCCCGCCGGGCCGCACGCTGCGCGCCACCTTCAGCGCGAACGCCCAGCCGCCGGTGCGCGCGTACACCCCGAACTCACGGGCGTCGCGCGCCACGGTCTCGGCCACCTCGGGCTCCACGGAAAACGGGACCGCCGCCACGGCCACCTCGGGCTCCGCGGAAGACGGGGGCGCCGCCCCGTCCACCCCCGGCTCCACCGAAGACGGGGCCGCCTCGCCGGCCGCTCCCGGCTCGACCCAGAACCCTCCGTCTCCGGAAGCCTCCTCGACGGCCGGCCCGCCGCCGGCGGACATGTGTTCTGCGGGCCTGTCCTCGTCGGGCGAACCGGCCGCTTCGGACGGGACGATCGCTACGGTCACAGGGAACTCTCCCGGGCACTCGCGGACTGGAAACCGAAGCGAGCAGCCTATATGAACCCGTTGCTACGCCTTTGCGCCCTCTCCCTTCGTACCCTCTGCTCGTACCCTCTCTCGTTCACCCCGGCCCTCACGCCCCGGCCGCGAGATCCAGGGCGGCGATGTACCCGAAGGTCATCGCGGGACCGATCGTCGAGCCCGCGCCCGCGTAGCTGTGCCCCATCACGGCGGCGCTGGCATTCCCGGCCGCGTACAGACCGGGGATCACCGAGCCGTCCGCGCGCAGCACGCGCGCGCGGGCGTCCGTGCGCATGCCGCCCTTGGTGCCCAGGTCGCCCGGGACGATCTTGAAAGCGTAGTACGGGGCCAGCCACAGCGGTGCCAGACAAGAGTTCGGGGTGACCGCGGGGTCGGTGTAGTAGTGGTCGTACGCGCTGTCGCCGCGATGGAAGTCGGCGTCCTTGCCACTGAGCGCGAGGGAGTTGAAGCGGTCGACGGTGGCGCGCAGCGCGGCCGCGGGCACGCCGATCTGCCCGGCCAGCGCGTCCAGCGTCCAGGCCTTGTGGGCGACGCCGGAGCCGTACCAGGCGTCGGGGAACGTGAAGGTGGGCGCGACGTCCTTGAAGAGGTACCGGTTGCGGTAGTTCTGGTCGACGATCAGCCAGGCCGGGATGTCCGGGGCGGTCGCGTTGCGGTCGTACATCGTGTGGACGACGTCGCTGTACGGGGCGGCCTCGTTGACGAAACGGGCGCCGGCCGCGTTCACCAACAAGCCGCCCGGCAAGGTGCGTTCGGCGAGGCAGAAGTAGGGCTCGCCGGGCAGCGGGATCGCCGGGCCCCACCAGGCGTCGTCCATCAGGTCGAGCGCGGCGCCGGCCCGCTCGCCCGCGCGGATGCCGTCGCCGGTGTTCTCCTGGGCGCCCACGGTCCACGCGGTGCCGATGGGCTGGCGCTGGTACTGCGCGCGCATGGCCGCGTTGTGCTCGAAGCCGCCGGAGCCGACGATCACCCCGCGCCGGGCCCGGAGCAGACCGGGCGTACCGTCGCGTGTCACGACGGCTCCCGTGACCGCGCCCCCTTCGACGTGGAGGTCGGTGAGCGGGGTGTTCAGCCAGACGGGCACGTTCGCGGCGAGCAGCCCCGCGCGCAGCCCGGCCGCCAGCGACTGCCCCATGGTGAGGGGCTTCTGGCCGAGGAGCGCGGCCTTGGTGCCCCGGGCGAGGCACTCGGTGGCGACAGCTGTCCCCTTGGCGCTGACGACGGACAGGGTGAGCCATTTGTAGTCGGCGCTGAAGACCACCATGCCGGCCGGGACGGCCATGTACGGCGGGTTGAGGTGGGCGAGTTCGGCGCCGAGGATGTTCCCGTCGAGCTGGTCGGGTTCGATGGAGCGGCCGCCGGGCAGTCCGCCCGGCAGCTCGGGGTAGTAGTCGCTGTACCCCTCCATCCAGCGGAAGCGCAGCGGGCTGTGGGCCATGACGAAGGAGATCATGGCGGGCCCGTGGCCGAGGAAGGCCTGCTGCCGCGCCGCGGAGACGTCCGGGCCGACGACCGCCGCGAGATAGGCGGCCGCCTTCGCCGGGGTGTCGGGGACGACCGCGGCCAGGATGACCGGGTTGTTCGGGATCCAGATGCCGGCCCCGGAGCGCGCCGCCGACCCGCCGAAGGTGGCCGCCTTCTCCACGACGACGCAGCTCAGACCCTGGTGCGCGGCCGTCAGCGCGGCGGTCATGCCCGCCGCACCGGAGCCGATCACGACGACGTCGTACGTGCCGAGCGGGGGCAGGTCGGCCGCCCGTGCCGGGTCGGCGGCCGCAGACAGCCCGGCCGCGAGCGCGAGACCGACGCCGGCACCGCCGAGCACCTGTCGGCGCGACGGTCCGGCCGTCACGGGGAATGCGGTGGGTCTGGCCGGTTCCGCGCTTGTGGGCATGACAGATCGCTCCAGGATGCCGAGGGACGGTGAGGGCCGTGCGGTGCTGCGCGAGTGCTCTCGGTGCCGTGCGGCACTCCCGAGGAGCGCTGCCTCGTTTTCTGATGCGGTGTCAGGGAATGTCGCGCGGGCGTCCTGTGAAGTCAAGGGGCATGTCATGCGCGGATGAAGTGAAGACCTCGGCCGACGGCAGGCCCTGCACGCGACGGGGGCGGCCGCCGGAGGAACCCGTCCCCCTCGGGGTGAACTTGGTTCGATCCGCCGCCCTCCCCACGGCCCGCCACTACGGTGACCGGTATGAGCGCCGACGACCTGTCCCTCGCGGACCAGTGGCCACTCTTGCCGGCCTGGATGTGGGACTGCGGCGTATGTGTCCGGCTGTACGAGGCGACGCGGCATCTCCAGGGCGTCATGGCCGAGTTGCGGCTGAGCGGCGAGCAGGGCACACAACGGGACTTCGCGGACGGCGTGCCGGGGACGCAGATCCGGCTCGGTGAGCATCTCGCGACGAAGCACACGGAACGACTGCCCGACTGGGACGACACCTGCGAGACGTGCTCCCTGCACCGGTACGCCCTCGCCCGGGATTCCGGCACGTCACCCCGGCCGGCCGCCACGAAGGCGGCGGCGGCGCACCGGGCGCGCCATGTGTTCGCTCCGCCACGGACCGTTGGACTCATGTGACCCCTGCGGAGTACGTCCGGCGTGGAATACGCCGCATCGGCCACCCGTTGGGCTCTGCTGTCATCCAAGTGATCCACGAACACGACGCGACACCGAGTACGGAGGGATCGGAACCGATGGGCGACGAGACGAGCACGGAGCGCGGAAGCTCCCTGAAGGAGACCGTCGGACGGCACGGCATCTGGAGTATGGGGCTGCGTTCGGAGGACCCGGACCGGCGCGGCGAACTGGCCGAGGCCGCCGCCGAACTGGAGGAACTCGGTTTCGGCGCCGTCTGGTTGGGCGGCAGTACCGGAGTGCGCCACGCGGTGCCGCTGATCGAGGCGACCTCGCATCTCGTCGTGGCCACCGGCATCCAGAGCATCTGGCAGTACGAGGCCGCCGAGACCGCGGAGCGCTTCGCCGAACTGGAGGCGGACCGCCCCGGGCGCTTCCTGCTCGGACTCGGCGTCAGCCACGCGAAAATGACGGACCGGTACCAGCGCCCGTACTCGGCGATGGTCGGCTATCTGGACGCCCTCGACGCCGCCGGCGTCCCCGCCGGGCGCCGCGTCCTGGCCGCGCTCGGCCCGAAGATGCTGGAGCTGTCCCGCGACCGGACCGCCGGCTCGCACCCGTATCTGGTCACGACCGAGCACACCGCCCGGGCCCGGGGGATCCTGGGCGCCGCTCCGCTGCTCGCGCCGGAGACGAAGGTGGTCCTGGACACGGACCCGGACAGCGCCCGAGCCAAGGCCCGCGGCGTTCTGGCCTTCTACCTGGAGCTGCCGAACTACACGAACGCCCTTGCGCAGTTCGGCTTCACGGAGGAGGACTTCGCGGACGGCGGCAGCGACCGCCTGGTCGACGCGCTGTTCGCCTGGGGCGACGACGACCGGATCCGGCAACGGATCGAGGCCTTCCATGCGGCGGGCGCGGACCATGTGGCCCTTCAGGTGGTCGACGACCAGCCCGGCGACTCCCTCCCGCGCGCCGCCTGGCGGCGCCTCGCCGACCTGCTGCGCTGACGGCCCGCCCACGGTGGACGGGGCCATTGTCAGTGGCCCCGTCTACGGTGGGGCCAACAGAGGATCAGCGGCGAGAAACAGGAGCTCCCATGACGACCCTGCCCGACCGGCCGAACACGGCGCTGCTCGTCATCGACGTCCAGAACGGGGTGGTGGCGGGCGCCGCTCACCGCGACAGCGTGATCGCGAACATCAACACCCTGGTCGACAAGGCGCGCGCGGAGGACGTGCCCGTGGTCTGGGTGCAGCACTCCGACGACGGGCTCAAGCGGGACAGCGAGGACTGGCAGTACGTGCCTGAGCTGGTGCGCCGCGACGAGGAGCCTCTCGTCCACAAACTCTACGGCGACTCGTTCGAGGACACGGAACTGGAGGCGGTGCTCGCCGAGCGCGGGGTGGGGCGGCTCGTCGTCACGGGCGCCCAGACCGACGCGTGCATCCGCTCGACCCTCCACGGAGCCTTCGTTCGGGGGTACGACGTGACGCTGGTCGGCGACGCCCACACGACGGAGGACCTCACCGCGTACGGCGCTCCGGCCCCGGAGCAGGTGATAGCGCACACCAACCTCTACTGGAAGTGGCAGAGCGCGCCCGGGCGCCGCGGGGGAACCGTCGACACGGCGGAGGTGACCTTCGCGGCGGCCGACGCGGGCTGAGCGGACCGAGGGGCCGCACCCGGCCCCTGTGGGTCGGCCACGATTTGTCATGCTTAGGCTTACACCCCCTCCGACCGACGCGAAAAGGGCCCCCGCGAGCTCTCGCCCGCGAAGACCCTTCGCACCGTCGGGACGACAGGATTTGAACCTGCGACCCCTTGACCCCCAGTCAAGTGCGCTACCAAGCTGCGCCACGTCCCGGTGCGTCTCCCGCGGTGTCCCGCGTGATCGCGCGAACAGAACTTTACCCCACGACTGGGACTGCGCCGAAGCGGGCGCGGGACGCGGGACAATCGGGGTATGAGCGACGCATCGGGAGTTCGGGCGGGCCGGGGGCGCGATCGGGACGCGGAGGGGCGGGCCCGCAGCGCACGGCCGCGGGACGGGCTGGGGCGGCCCCTGCCGTACGGGGCGCAGGGCGTGGCGCGCCAGCCGGAGGGCGTCGTACGGGGCCCGGAGGACACCGTCACCGAGGCCCAGGCCCTGCTGGACGCCGGGAAGCCCTTCCACGCGCACGAGGTCTTCGAGGACGCCTGGAAGACGGGGCCCGAGGAGGAGCGCGCCCTGTGGCGGGGGCTCGCCCAGCTCGCGGTCGGCCTCACGCACGCGGCCCGCGGCAACGTGACCGGCGGCGCCCGGCTGCTGCGGCGTGGCGCCGAAGCCGTCGAGGGGTGGGCGACGCGGACCGGACGGGCCCGTCCCTACGGCCTGGAGGTCGCCGAACTGGCCGCCTGGGCACGGGAGCTGGCAGCCGTCGTGGAGCGGAACGCGGTGGCCGTCGACGCGCGGGCACGGGCGCCCCGGCTGCGCGGGAAACAGCCGTAGGGCGGGCCGCGGCGGGGGCGTGCACAAGCTGTCCGCGGCGTACGGCAGACTCGGGGCGTGCGAAAGATTCATGTCATCGGCATCGGGGCGGGCGACCCCGACCAGCTGACCCTGCAGGCGGTCAAGGCGCTGAAGAGCACGGACGTGTTCTTCATCCTCGACAAGGGCGAGGTGAAGTCGGACCTCGTCCAACTGCGCCGCGACATCCTCGACGCACACATACCGGAGGGGACCTACCGCCTGGTCGAGGCGCGCGACCCCGAGCGCGACCGGGCCGCGGGCGGCTCCGCCTACTCCCCCGCCGTCGGCGACTGGCGCTCGGCGCGCGCCGGCATCTACGAGCGGCTCATCGCCGAGGAACTGGGCGATGACGAGAGCGGTGCGTTCCTGGTGTGGGGCGACCCGTCGCTGTACGACAGCACGCTCGGCATCCTGGAGGAGATCCTGGACCGGGGCGCGGTGACGTTCTCGTACGACGTCGTGCCCGGTATCAGCAGCGTCTCGGCGCTCGTCGCAAGGCACCGCACCGGACTCAACCGGGTCGCCCGGCCGGTCCAGATCACCACGGGCCGCCGTCTGGCGGAGGGCTTCCCGGAGGGGGTCGACGACGTGGTCGTGATGCTCGACGCCCACCAGACCTTCCGGCAGTACGCGGACCAGGACATCGACATCTACTGGGGCGCGTACATCGGCACGCCGGACGAGATACTCGCCTCCGGCCCGCTCTCCGAGACGGCCGAGCACATCGAGCGGCTGCGCGCCGAGGCCCGGGAGCGCAAGGGCTGGATCATGGACACGTATCTGCTGCGCAGACATCCGCGGGGCCGGGGCACGGCGGCCGAGTAGCGGGAGGAGACCCGGCACCCGAGCACGCGCGAACCGGGTGCCGGGCACCTCGGGCCGCCGTCGCGAGCCGAGCCGTCCTCCCGAGCCGGGCCGCCATCGCGAGCCGGGCCGTCCTCGGGAGCCGAGCCGTCGTCGGGAGCCGTGCCGTGTTCGCGCCGAGGCACCCCTTCGGCCGTATCCAGCGACTCTGCCGTATCCGCAGACTCTGCCGTGTACAGCGACCCTGCCATATCCGCGGACCCTGCCGTATCCGCCGACTCTGCCGTGTCCGGCGACCGGATCCGCGCGTCCGTCATCGGGGGCCCAGCCCCAGCCGGGCCAGCACTCCGGCCACGTCCGGCACCGCGGTCACGCCGTCGGGCAAGGGGGGACGGCGTACGACGACCACCGGGAGTCCGAGCTCCCGCGCGGCCGTGAGCTTGGCCGCCGTCGCCGCTCCCCCACTGTCCTTCGTCACCAGCACGTCGATGCGGTGCCCGCTCAGCAGCGCGGTCTCGTCCTGGACCGTGAACGGCCCGCGGGCCAGCAGTACCTCCACGTCCGGCGGCATGGGAGGCTCGGGCGGCTCCACCGACCGCACGACGAAGTGGAGGTCGGTCAGGTGTGCGAAGGCCGCGAGACCCAGCCGGCCGGTGGTGAGGAAGACGCGTCGGCCGAGCGGCGCGAGCAGTCCCGCCGCTTCGGCGAGCGAGGCGGCCTCGTGCCAGCGGTCGCCGGGGCCCGCGCTCCAGCCGGGCCTGCGCAGCACCACGGCGGGGACACCGGTCGCCGCCGCGGCCCACGCCGCGTTCGCCGTGATCCCCGCGGCGAACGGGTGCGTGGCGTCGACCACCGCGTCCACACGGTGCTCTCGCAGCCAGGCGGCCAGCCCCTCCGCGCCGCCGAAGCCCCCGACGCGGACCTCCCCCTCGAGAGCCCCCAGCCGGGACACCCGCCCGGCCAGAGACGTCGTCACCCGCACGCCGGAGCGCGCCGCGAGCGAGGCGGCGAGTTCGCGTGCCTCGGTGGTACCGCCGAGGACCAGGACATGCGGGGACATGATGACGAGGGTACGGGCACCGTCGGCCCCCTCGCCCCGAGCACCTTCGCGTTCCACGGGCCGAGGGACCCCGTCCCCGCCCCGCACGCCGTGCCGCTGTCCGGCGACCATCGCTCGCTATGGTCCTGACATGGATTCAGTGCGTGCGGTCCTCATCGACATCGACGGGGTGCTCACCGTCTCGTGGCAGCCGCTGCCGGGCGCGGTCGAGGCGTTGCGGGAGATTCGCGACCTGGGTCTGCCCATCGCTCTGCTCACCAACACGACGTCCCGCACCCGTGCGTCGATCGCCGAGACCCTCTCGGCGTCCGGTTTCCCCGTGGCCGCCAAGGACATCCTCACCGCGCCCGCCGTCACCGCCGCATACCTCGCGGAGCACTGTCCCGGCGCGCGGTGCTCCCTGCTCAACAGCGGTGACATCGGCGACGACCTCTTCGGTGTCTCCGTCGTCGATGACGACGCCGACGCCGACGCCGTCCCGGACGTCGTGATCGTCGGCGGCGCCGGTCCCGAGTTCGACTACGCCGCGCTCAACCGCGCCTTCGGCCACCTCCAGCAGGGGGCACGGCTGGTCGCCATGCACCGCAATCTGTACTGGCGCACCGACCAGGGGCTACAGCTGGACTCGGGGGCGTTCGTGCTCGGGCTGGAGAAGGCGGCGCGTACGGAGGCCGAGGTCACGGGCAAGCCGTCACCCGCGTTCTTCGAGGCGGCGCTGGCTCATGTCGGGGTCGGCGCCGACCAGGCGCTGATGGTCGGCGACGACATCGAGTCCGACGTGCTCGCGGCGCAGCGCGCCGGTATCACCGGGGTGCTGGTCAGGACCGGCAAGTACCTGCCGGAGACCCACCGGGACGCGAGCGGTGAGCCCGACCATGTCCTGGACTCCTTCGCGGACCTCCCCACGCTGCTGGGTTAGTACCCGCTGCCGTCCTCACCGCAGCAGCAACTGGACGGCGCCGACCACCGTCGCGGCGATGACCAGCTGTTCGAACAGGCGCTGGTTGATCCGGTTCACCGCCCACTTGCCGACGAAGGCACCCGGCACCACGAACACCGCGAGCGCCGCGTCCAGCAGCAGTGAGCGGCCGTCGATCAGGCCGAGGCCCGCGCTGAAGGGCACCTTGGAGACGTTGACGATCAGGAAGAAGAAGGCCGAGGTGCCGAGGAAGCCCAGTTTGCGGAAGCCGGCGGAGAGGAGGTACATCGACATCACCGGGCCGCCCGCGTTGGCGACCATCGTGGTGAAGCCGCCGAGGATGCCGTAGGAGCGGGCCCTGATCCGGCCGGCGCGGGTGGTCACGGAGTCGGGATCCTCGTCGCGGTCGGCACCGCGGCGCCGCCACACCGTGACCGCCGCCATCAGCAGCAGGATGGCGCCGATCGATGTCCGTACGACCCCGTCGTCGGCCCACACCAGGAACAGTGTGCCGAGGACGACGCCCGCGGCGACCGCCGGGAACAGGCGCCACAGGGTGGGCCAGTGGGCGTGCCGCCGGTAGGTGAGGACCGCGAGGACGTCGCCGACGATCAGGATGGGCAGCAGGACGCCGGTCGAGGCGCGGGCGGGCAGGACGGCGGCGAAGATGGCCAGGCTGACCGTGTTGGCGCCGCTCACGGCGGTCTTGGAGAAGCCGACGAGCATCGCCGCGGCGGCCAGTGCGGCGAATCCCCAGGGGGAAATGTTCCAGAGTGTCATCGTGTTCATGCGGGGACCGATGCTATGCCCACGTATCTGGCCGCCGTAAGGAGCGTCTCGACAGGTGGCCCGCTCCCGATTCCTCGAACCCGGCCCTGCACCGGCCGGTTCCCGAACATGTCCGGCCGGTGCCGCTGTTGACGCGGACCTGGTGCCGACGCGCCCGCAGGTGACGTACCGCACTTCCAGCGGAGCGCTCAGTGCCGTTCGACGAGGACCGCGCTGCCCTGGCCGACGCCGACGCACATGGTGGCGAGCCCGCGTACCGAGCCCGTGCGGCGCATGCGGTGCAGGAGGGTCGTCAGGATGCGTGCGCCCGAGCAGCCGAGCGGGTGGCCGAGGGCGATGGCACCGCCGGTGGGGTTGACCAGATCGGGGTCGATGCCGAGGCGGTCGACGCAGGCGAGGGCCTGGGCGGCGAACGCCTCGTTGAACTCGGCCTCCTGGATGTCGCCGATCGTCCAGCCGGCGCGCGTCAGGGCCTTCTCGGTGGCGGGGACGGGGCCGATGCCCATGACGTCCGGGTGGACGCCGGCCGAGGCTCCGGCGACGTACCGGCCGAGGGACTCGAGGCCCAGTTCGTTCAGGGCCTCCTCACTGACGAGGAGGAGTCCGGCCGCACCGTCGTTCATGGGCGAGGCGTTGCCCGCCGTGACGGTGCCGCCCTCGCGGAACACCGGCTTGAGGCGGGCCAGTTTCTCGTACGACGTGTCCTCGCGCACGCTTTCGTCGACGGTGACCACGACCCCGTCCGGCCGGGTCAAGGGCAGGAGCTCGTCGTCGAAGTACCCGTTCTTGCCGGCGTCCGCGGCACGCCGGTGGCTGCGCAGGGCGAAGTCGTCCTGGCGTTCGCGCGGGATGCCGTACCGCTCGGCGACCTCCTCGGCGGTCTCGCCCATGGACAGCAGTCCGTGCAGATCCTTCATCGCCGGGTTGACCAGGCGCCAGCCGAGGCGGGTGTCGGCGGTCTCGATGCGGTGCGGCAGGGCCTCGTCGGGACGGGGCAGCACGAAGGGGGCACGGCTCATGGACTCGGAACCACCCGCGAGCACCATGTCCGCCTCGCCCGCCGCGATCGCACGGGCGGCCGTCGTCACGGCCTCCAGACCGGAGGCGCACAGCCGGTTGACCGTGGCGCCCGGTACGGACTCGGGCAGGCCGGCGAGCAGGGCGGCCATACGGGCGACGTTGCGGTTGTCCTCGCCGGCCTGGTTGGCCGCGCCCCAGTAGACGTCGTCGATGCGGGCCGGGTCGAGGGCTGGCACGTCGGCGATCAGACCGCGGATGACGGTCGCGGCAAGGTCGTCGGGGCGTACGGAGGACAGGGCGCCGCGCAGCTTGCCGATGGGGGTGCGGCGGGCTGCCGCGAAGTGGACGGTACGCACGACGAACTCCTGACCTGCCTCGACAATTAATTAGCACTGCTAGTTTTGGACTATAGACCGCCGGGCGGCCCGCTGGGAAGACGCCCCGGACACCGAAGCGCTCCCGCCGGGTTTCACCCGATCCGTCCTGGGGACCCGGCCGCGCATGGAGTGGTTGCGGTACGCCGCGTGCGTGGACGAGGACCCCGAGCTGTTCTTCCCCGTCGGGACGACGGGGCCGGCCCTCGACGACATCGCCGCCGCCAAGCGCGTCTGTGGTCGCTGCCCGGTGATCGTCGAGTGCCTGGCCTGGGCACTGAACAGCGGGCAGACGGCGGGCGTGTGGGGCGGCACCTGTGAGCAGGAGCGTGTTGAACTGCTCCGGGTCACGCGACACCGACAGACAGGGAGAAGCGCGGGTTGACCGTGCCGAACAGCACGGTCCCCCGAGGCCGAGCACCGGCCGCGCGAGGGCTGGACCGCCGAGAGGCGGAGAGAAGCCACCGAGGGCGGAGAGGAGCACGCCATGACCGACGCCCTGGAGCTGGACGCGCTGTGGGACGAGTTCCACCGCGTGGTGAACATGACCTCCCAGGAACTGGCGGCCTGGCTGCGGGTCCGGGACGCCGACGAGGAGACCGAGCCGCTGCCCGAGCACGCGGGCACCCCGACCGGGCGGCACGTCCTCGCGATCCTGCGGAAGCGGCGCATGGATCTCACGGACGACGACATCCGGGTGATGTACGACGTCGTGGAGACCGTCACCGACCAGCGGGACACCGCCGACGAGCCCGAGGCCGACGAGGACCACCGGCGCCACCGGTTGATGACGCTGGGCCACGACCCGCTCAAACCGCCGCAGTGAGGCCGCCATGACCCGCGACGAAGACGCGTCCCGCGTCATCGAGGAACTTGTCGCCGAGTACGGACACACCTACGCCGAAGAGGCGGGCATCCGGCTCAAGGACACTCCGCAGCCGCTCTACCGGCTGCTGCTCATGGCCCTGCTCCTCAGCGCCCGCATCCGCACGTCGATCGCCCTCGCCACGGTGCGGGCGCTGCACGACGCGGGTCTGAACGATCCGCGCCGCATGGCCGGGGCCGACTGGCAGGAACGCGTCGACGCGCTGGGCCGGGGCGGCTACCGGCGCTACGACGAGCGGACCGCGACCCAACTCGGCGACGGGGCCGAGCTACTGACGGAGCGTTGGAGCGGCGACCTGCGGCGTATGCGGGAGGAGGCCGGTCAGGACGTCTCCGCCCTGCGCCGGCTGCTGCAGGAGATACCGGGGATGGGGCCGGCCGGTGCGGACATCTTCCTGCGCGAAGTACAGCGGGTCTGGCCGGAGGTGGCACCCCGCCTGGACGCCAAGGCCCTCTCCGGGGCGGAGCGGCTCGGACTGCCGAAGGATCCCGAGAAGCTGGTGGAGCTCGCCGGGGACACCGAACCGGCCGTGCTGGCCGCAGCGTTGGTGCACGCCGCCCTCGACAAGAAGGTGGCGGAGGGCGTTCTGGAACACGCCGGGTGACGGCCGCCGCACACCCACCCGGACGGCGAGTGACGGCCGCCGCACCCCCCGCCGACGCGTCGCCTTCGCGCGGTGGCGGGCGGCGGCCCGCCGTCAACGGGCGGCCCACCGCCAACGGCCCGGCGACTACCGGATGAAGTTTTCACCCGAAGTGCAGAAAGCGCGTTCCCCCACAGACTTTGTCGCTACGTTTTGACATGCACGCAACACCACGTTCTCCTTCACCCTCCCGTCACCCCCCAAGGAGCCGTTCCCCATGCGCAGACTCCTCGCCACTCTCGCGGCGGCCGCCGCCGCGCTCGGCGGACTCACGGCCGCCGCGCCCACAGCGGCGGCGGCCGATTCGGGCACGTTCCATGTGCTCACCTACAACGTCGCGGGACTCCCGGAGAGCCTCTCCAGCGCCCCGACACCGCGCGAGTCGAGCACGACGACGATCGGCGGGCGGCTCGGCCCGTACGACATCGTCCACGTCCAGGAGGACTTCAACTACCACGCCTACCTGTACGCGGCGGACTCCCACCCCTACCGCACGCCCACCAGCGGCGGCGCAGGCATCGGCAGCGGCCTCAACACGCTGTCCGGCCTCCCCTACGACACCGACGACTTCGAGCGCGTGCACTGGAACTCGTGCCAGTACGACTCCGGCGACTGCCTCACCCCCAAGGGCTTCACCTTCATGCGGGAGCGGCTCGCCGAGGGCGTCTACGTCGACTTCTACAACCTGCACACCAACGCCGGCACGAACGACGGCGACCTGGCCTCACGCGCGGACAACCTCAACCAGCTCACGGACTTCATCAAGACCCACTCCGCGGGCAACGCCGTCGTCGTCATGGGCGACACCAACACCCGCTACACACGCTCGGGCGACACGATCGCCGAGTTCGCCGCAACGAACGGCCTCACCGACGCCTGGGTCCAGCTGATCCGGGGCGGCACCCCGCCCGCCAAGGGCAGCGACGCCCTGGTCTGCGACGAGAACGCGATCACGAACACCTGCGAGGTCGTCGACAAGATCCTCTATCGGGGCAGCAAGCTCGTCTCGCTGAACGCCACGTCGTACAACAACGAGCACGCCACGTTCCTCACCGACGACGGGCTGATGCTGTCCGACCACGACCCGATCACCGCGTCGTTCACCTGGTCGCGCAACTCCGCCTTCCAGCTCAGCGACCAGTTCGGCGGGCCGCACGGTGACTACTACAACGACATCGACAGCGTTCCTGCGGGCGCCCGTGCCACGAGCATCCAGCTGAGCAGCGGCTCGCGCGTCGACCGGATCGGGGTGACGCTGAGCAACGGCACCACGCTGGCCCACGGCGGCACCGGCGGCACGGCGTCGTCGCTGACGCTGGGCAGCGGCGAGTACGTGAGCGGCGCGCAGTTGTGCCAGGGCGTGAAGGACGGCCACACCCGGATCTTCTACGCGAAGTTCACCACCAACCTCGGCCACACCCTCACGGGCGGCACCTCGACCTCCGACTGCGTGACCCGCACGGCGCCCTCCGGCTGGCAGATCGCCGGATTCCACGGGCGCTCCGGCGACGAGGTCGACAAGATCGGCTTCATCTACACCAAGCGCTGACGCCCCGCGACGCCACAAGAAGGGCCGCTGCCGGATCCGGTGGCGGCCCTTCCGTATGGCTGTCGCCGGGTGGGGGGTTAGTCTTGCCGCCGTACCGGACACGGGGTGCCCGTCCGAGGGCTGAGATCACACCCGTTGAACCTGAACCAGTTCGTACTGGCGGAGGGATGTCTTCATGCCACTGGCGCATGTTTCCGGCGGGCTGCCCGCCGACGGCCGACGGACCGTCTTCGACGGGCGGATGCCCGCCGCCCCCGGCGACCTCCGGGTGGAGGGGCACGGCATCGAACCGGTCCCCGAGGGCAATCGCTACGGCGGCGCGGGCCGGCTGTTCACCGTCTGGTTCGCCCCGAACCTGACCATGACCGGTGTGTTCACCGGGACCATCGGCATCGCGCTCGGCCTCGACTTCCCCACCGCGCTCGTCGCCGTCGTCCTGGGCACGGTGGTCGGCGCGGTGCCCACCGCGTACCTGAGCACCTGGGGAAGCCGTACCGGAGCCGGTCAACTCCCGCTCGCCCGGCTCGCGTTCGGGCGCGCGGTGGCGCTGCCCGGTGTGCTGCAGTGGCTGTCGTCGGTCGCGTGGGACGCGCTGATCGCGCTGTTCGGCGGGGACGCGCTGGCACGGCTGTGCGGCTGGCCGTTCTGGCTGGGCGTCCTCGTCATGCTCCTGGCACAGGGAGCCCTCGGGGTGCTGGGATACGAGGCGATCCACCGGCTCCAGATCGTCATGACCTTCGTCCTCGCGGTCGCCTTCACGCTGATCGCCCTGCGGATGCGGGACGCGGGCCACCTCGCGACCTCGGGAACGGCGCACGGCGCCGACCGGGCGGGCGCGTTCGTGCTCACCAGCACCATCGCGCTCAGCCTGGCCCTGTCGTGGGCCCCGTACGCCAGCGACTTCAGCCGCTATCTGCCGCCCACCACCTCCCGCGTCCGGATGTTCTGGAACACGCTGCTCGGTCTCGTGGTGTCCTTCGTGGCCGTCCAGGCGCTCGGGCTGTGGGGCGCGGCCGCGCTCACCGACCAGACGGCCGCGGGGGTGGACGCGTTGCTGGGCGGGGGCACGCTGGGCGCGTTCGGGCTGCTGGCCGTAGCGCTGGCGGCGCTGTGCAGCAACGCCATGAACGATTACAGCGGCTCCCTGGCATTGCAGACCGTCGGCGTGCGCGTGCCGCGCCCGGCGGCCGCCGCCCTGGCCGCCGGGCTCGGCTTCCCGCTGGTGCTGTGGATGCACGCGGCGGACACCACCGCCCGCTTCCAGAACGTGCTGCTGTTCGTGGGCTACTGGATCCCCGGTTTCGTGGCGATCGTGGTCGTCGACTGGATCGTGCGGGCCCGGACGCGCGGCGCTGGGCCGACCGACCTCGCCGCCGAGACCGCCCGGACGCCGTCCGTGTGGCCCCCGCTGCTGGCGTTCACCGGCGCCTTCGCCGCGGCGGTCCCGTTCATGGACACCGGCCTGTACGTGGGTCCGGTCGCCCGCGCGCTGCATGGCGCCGACCTCTCCTACTACGTGGCGTTCCTGGTGGCCCTCGCGGTGTACGCCCCGCTGCGCGTGCGAGAGGAGGGTCGCGCATGACCGCGCCGCCCCGTGTGCTGACGATCGCCGGATCCGACTCCGGCGGAGGCGCCGGCATCCAGGCCGACCTCAAGACGATGCTCGCGCTGGGCGCCCACGGGATGAGCGTGGTCACCGCGGTCACGGCGCAGAACTCCCTCGGTGTGCAGGGCGCTTGGGAGCTGCCGGTGGAGGCGGTACGCGCCCAGTACCGCAGCGTCGTCGACGACATCGGCGTCCAGGCGGTCAAGACCGGGATGCTCGCCTCGCCCGCGCTCGTCACGGCGGTGGCCGAGCTGCTCGCCGACGTGGCGGCCCCGGTCGTCGTGGACCCGGTGAGCGTCTCCAAGCACGGGGACCGGCTGCTCGCCGGCGACGCGCTGGACGCCGTACGGACCCGGCTGCTGCCGCTCGCGACGGTGGCCACGCCGAACCTGGACGAGGTCGCGGAACTGACCGGCATCGCGGTGACCGACGAGCCGGGCATGCGCCGCGCGGCCGCACGGCTGCTGTCGTACGGGCCCCGGTGGGTGCTCGTGAAGGGCGGACATCTGCCCGGCGAGGCCGTGGACCTCCTCACGGACGGCCGGGACGAGCACTGGCTGCGGGCCCCGCGCCACGACAACCGCCACACCCACGGCACGGGCTGCACCCTCGCCTCGGCGGTCGCGGTCGGGCTCGCGCGGGGGCTCGCGGTGCCGGAGGCGGTGCGGCGGGCCAAAGAGTACGTCACGGCGGCGATCGCGGCGGGGTTCGCGCTGGGCGAGGGGATCGGCCCTGTGGACCACGGGTGGCGCCTGCGCTCGCGTGTGTGAGCGGGGCCGCGGGGTCGGGGCCGGTCCCTCGGCTGCCGCCCGGACAAGACGTGGCGCACGGGGGAGAACTCTCCGCGCGAGTGGCGGCGGGCATCGGCTTCTGCGACACCGTCCGCATGCCGCCCGCACGCGGTCGCCCGGTTCCGTCGAGAAGGCCCTCGGCTGCCCGTCGAAGGCCGTGGTCCGGGACCCGCGCAGGTCCGCCTGCGCCACGGTGAGCAACTCCGCCCCTGCCGTCCGTACTTGATCGGTACAGCGATACGAGCCGCACCGAGCGACATCCGTTCCACCCGCCGGACACGCGGGCGCGGCGGATCCGGACCCAAGGAGCACAGCATGCAGGCGACCGCGCAGATCGGCGTCACCGGGCTCGCGGTGATGGGCCGCAACCTGGCCCGGAACTTCGCGCGGCACGGGTACACCGTCGCCGTGCACAACCGCACCCCGACCCGAACCAAGGCGCTGGTCGAGGAGTTCGGGCACGAGGGCGCGTTCGTGGCTGCGGAGACGGCCGAGGAGTTCGTGGCGGCGCTGGAGCGTCCCCGCCGTCTGATGATCATGGTGCAGGCGGGCGCGGCGACCGATGCCGTGATCGAGGAGTTCGCTTCGCTCCTGGAGCCGGGCGACATGATCATCGACGGTGGCAACGCGCACTTCGCCGAAACCCGGCGCCGTGAGCGTGCGCTGCGCGAGCGTGGCCTCCACTTCGTCGGCGCGGGTGTCTCCGGCGGTGAGGAGGGCGCGCTCAACGGACCGAGCATCATGCCCGGCGGCTCACCGGAGGCGTATGCCTCGCTCGGCCCGATGTTCGAGAAGATCAGTGCGAAGGTGGACGGCGAACCGTGCACGACGCACGTCGGCACGGACGGCGCCGGGCACTTCGTGAAGATGGTCCACAACGGCATCGAGTACGCCGACATGCAGCTGATCGGCGAGGCCTACGACCTGCTGCGCCAGGTTGCCGGATTCTCCCCCGCGGCGATCGCCGAGATCTTCCGCGAGTGGAACAAGGGGCGCCTGGACTCGTACCTGATCGAAATCACGGCGGAGGTGCTGGCGCACACCGACGCCGCGACCGGCAAGCCGTTCGTGGATGTCGTCGCGGACGCCGCCGGGCAGAAGGGCACCGGGCGCTGGACCGTGCAGACCGCGCTGGAGCTGGGCTCTCCGGTGACCGCCATCGCCCAGGCCACCTTCGCCCGCGCCGCCTCGGGCCAGTCCGCACTGCGCGGCGCCTACCGCGGGCTGCCCGGCGGCACGAGCTGGGACCTGACCTCGTACGAGGCCGAGCGCTTCACCGCGCAGGTGGAGCAGGCGCTGTACGCGTCCAAGCTGATCGCCTACGACCAGGGCTGGAAGATGATCCTGGACGCCGCCGACGAGTTCGGCTGGGAGATCGACCTCGGCGCGGTGGCGAAGATCTGGCGCGGCGGCTGCATCATCCGCGCCGCCTTCCTCGACCGCATCCGCGCCGCCTACGCCGCCGACCCGGGCCTGGTCAGCCTGCTGTCGGACGCGGGCTTCGCGGCCGAGATCACCGACGCGCAGGTGCCGTGGCGCGAGGTGATCGCCATCGCGGCCCGCCGGGGCGTGCCGGTGCCCGCCTTCTCCGCCGCGCTGTCGTACTACGACTCCCTGCGCGCCGAACGCCTGCCGGCCGCGCTCACCCAGGGCCAGCGCGACTACTTCGGCGCCCACACCTACCGGCGCGTCGACCGCGAGGGCAGTTTCCACACGCTCTGGGGCACGGCCGACCGCGCCGAGACGGAGGCCTGAGCCCGGCGCCGGGCTCCCGCCGGACGGGAGCCCGGCTCGCGGATGCCGTGGGGTGCCCCTCGACGGGAGTCGCCGGCTGCCGCCTCAGTTCATGAGCGCGTCTTGTGTGCCGCGGCGAACGCGTCGGCGGCCGCGAGGTCGAAGTCGCCGTGATCACTGCCGAGCCCCTGGGCCACCAGCGCCGCGGCGGCGCAACCGAGTACGGCGGCCTCGCGCGGTGTGCGGCCCAGCCCGACACCGCGCAGGAACCCGGCCGAGAACGCGTCGCCGCACCCGGTGGTGTCCACGACGTCGATCGCGAAGGCCGGGATCGTTTCGGTGCCCTCCTCGGTGACCAGGAGTGCACCGTCGCCGCCGCGCGTCACCGCGACGAGGCCGGCACCGGCGCCGAGGAGTTTCTTGGCGCCCGCCACCAGGTCGTCCTCACCGGTGAAGCCCAGGACCTGATCGTCGTTGGGCAACAGGTGGTCGATGTACGGCAGTGCCGCCGCGATCTGCTCGAAGCTGCCGAGCACGCCGGGCGCGAGCAGGTCCACGGAGGTCACCACGCCGTGTTCCTTGGCGTGCGACAGGATGCGCGCGGCGACGTCGACCCCGATCAGCTCCGGGCCGCCCAGATGCAGGTGTGTGGACTCGGTGATCGCGTCCCAGGGCACGTCGTCGAGGCCGTAGGTGATGTTGGCGCCGAGCAGGTGCAGCGAGGGCCGGTCTCCGTTCGGCCGGATGGGCAGGACGCTGGCGGAGGTGGGGGTGTCCGCGCGGCGGACGAGGAACTCGGTGCCGATACCCGCCTTGCCCAGCAGTTGCACCAGCATGTCGCCGGTGGGGTCGGTTCCGATCGCCCCGGCGCTGCGCACGGAGGCGCCCAGCTTGGCCAGGGTGAGTGCGGTCCCGCCGGCCGTCCCGGCGGCGGTCATCCTGATGTCCTCCACCAGCGTCGCACCCTGGCCCTCGGGTATGGCCTCCACCGGCCGCACCAGCACGTCCAGCACGTGTACGCCCATCGTGACGACCTTCATCGGCTCTCCTCGTGCACGGGTGGTACGGGTCGGGTGGTGCCGTAGTCGCGGGCGAGCGCGGCCTCGATCACCGCGAGCTGCTGCTGTTCGTCGAGGACGCGGGGCCGTCCGACGGCGGCCGCGTGCTGGTAGACACCGCAGGCCCATTCGAGCAGCAGCGCGTCCTCGACCGCCTTGTCCAGGGTCGGCGCGTGGGTGAGCGCCCCGTGATTGGCCATCAGGGCAGCGCTGCGGCCCTCCAGCGCGGCGAGCACGGACTCGGCGAGTTCCGGGGTGCCGAAGGTGGCGTACGGCGCCACCCGCACGGTGCCGCCCAGGGCGAGCAACTGGTAGTGGATGCAGGGCAGTTCGTCGAGCACACAGGAGAGGGCGGTCGCCATCGGGGCATGGGTGTGCACGACCGCGCCGGCGCCGTAGCGGTGGTAGACGCCAAGATGCAGCTCCAGCTCCGAGGTCGGCTGCAGGTTCCCGGCCACGACCTTTCCGTCGAGGTCGACCACGGTCACCTGATCCGGAGTCAGGTGGGCGAGCACCGCTCCGGTCGCGGTGATGGCGACCCGCTCCCCCGCGCGCACGCTGACATTTCCGGCCGTGCCGATGAGCAGGCCCTCCGCCCCCAGACGGCGGCAGGCGGCCGCCACGGCGGCCCGCTCCTGACCCAGCATGGAGCTTGAGTCGGTCATGTACGCGACGGTAACGTAAACCTGAAACAAAGTCACGTTCACTTTCGGAGGCCAAGCGTGGGCGAGCCGACCGCGGACGTCGACGGCGCCGGCGTCACCCCTCTGCGTCGCACTCCTCAGCAGGCGCGCAGCAAGGCCCGTCTCGCCCGGGTCCTTCAGGCCGCGGAGCGCGTCCTGGTCCAGGAGGGCGTCGAGGCGCTCACCACGACGCGCGTCGCGGCCGAGGCGCAGGTGTCGGTCGGCTCGCTGTACCAGTACCTGCCCGACCGCGACGCGATCATCGACGCCCTCGCGGCCGGCTACTTCACCAAACTCGAAGCCGTTATGGACGATGTCGTCCGCGCCGCGGCGGACCGGCGGTGGGACGACCCGGTCGGCGTGCTCATCGACGCGTACGCCGCGATCTACCGCGCCGAACACGGCTTTCGGGCCCTGTGGTTCGGAAACGGCCTGACCGAGCGGACCCGGGGCGCGGATCGCGAGCACAAGCGCCGGATGGCCGACGGGGTCCGCCGCGTCCTGCTCGCGCTCGGCGTCGCCCACGACGGCGAGGCGCTCGGCCGTGCCTGCCATGCCGCGGTCCTCGCCGCCGACGCGCTCGCCCAGGAAGCCTTCCGCCGCGACCCCGAGGGCGACGCGGACCTCCTCGACGAGGCCCGGATCATGCTCCGCGGCTACCTCGCCGACGTCACCGCGCGCTACCCGCGCCAGAGGACGACGCGCCCCTGAGCGTGCCGTGATCCCGGTCCAGGACACGGCGCCTGTTCGCAGGCATGGCAAAGGCCGCCTTCCCATCTCTGAGAAAAGGCCTCCGCCCCGCACAGAAGCTGGTCGGCTCCGGAGCTGACCGGCATCCGGCAGCGTGACATCGACCCGAGCCGGCAGTTGATCAGTGTCGTGCGAAAGGGCTCGCGGGCGGTGCAGCAAGTGCCGGTGCGGCGAACGCATTCATGTGACGCGCCCTCTCAGACGCTGATCCGTGCGCAGCAGGGCTGCTGGTCCGGCAGGCCGACGCCGACAGCAACCCGGACGTCCCCTGCGGCGCAGGGCCAGACGGATATGGACCGGCGGCAAGGTAATGTTTAGTGGTGTTTGCCTGATTTGCGGGGCTATCCGTCACCGCATGTCCAGGTCCGTGACCCAGGAGTGAGCAGGAGACGAGTTGGCACCTGCGACAGCCAAAGCCGGGAGCCACCACCAGCAGTCAGGGCTGGGCTTTCCCTCCGCTTCGTACAAAGCGCTGCGAGGCGCGGAGGCACTGACGCTGGCGCTCAAGGCCACGGAGTGCCTGGACGGCCGGGGCGCGTTCCTGCACTGGTGCGACCCTGCTGCTCGCCGGCTGCACCTGGTTGCGGCCAGCGGGTTGGCTGCGGAGAGCGCCGAGGCATGGGCGGATCTCTCCGACGAGCAGGACGTGGCGCCCGCACACGCCATGCGGCGCGGTGACTATGCCTGGGTGGTCGGGGACAGCCTGGGCATGGGGGCAGCCGGCACGGCAGCGGTGCCCCTCCTCGGTGCCGATGGGCCGATAGGTGTGCTGTCCGTGATCATGGAAGGGGCCGGCGAGCCGGATGAGGTGCAGCGATCCTTTCTGCATTCGGTGGCGGGATGGGCCGCCGCATGCCTGGAGGAGTTGCCTGGCAGGCTGCCCGTCCGTGGTTCGGAGGCCGGCTCCGAGCAGACGGTCCGAATGGGCAAACTGACCTCGGCACTCGCCGAGGCGCTCACCTCGCGGGAAGTCGTACAGGCCGTCGCGGCGCACGTCCTGCCCCCATTCGGCGCCGACGGGCTCATATTCTGGGTCTTCGAAGGCGGCCGACAACGTGTGGTCGGCTCCGCCGGATACACACAGGAACTCCTCAGCCTGCTCGACGGGATCCTGGTAGCCGACTACCCCGTGGCCACCGACGTGCTGGGGAATCGCACTCCCCGGTTCATCGAGTCAGCCGCAGAGTACTGCCAGCGCTATCCAGCGCTGGAGCATATTCCGTCGGCGGCCAAGAAGAACGCGTGGGCGTTCTTGCCCATGATCGCCTCCGGGCGCTCCATCGGCATGTGTTTGGTGTCTTTCGCTCAGCCGCGTTCCTTCAGCGACGAGGAGCGTACGCTGCTGACCGCGCTGAGTGGTCTGGCCGGCCAGTCGCTGGGGCGGGCCCGGTTGTACGACGTGGAGCACGCCCGGGCACAGGGGCTGCAGCGTGGCTTGCTTCCCCGGACGCTGCCCCGCCTGCCTGCCGCCTGCGCCGCCGCCCGCTACCTGCCCGCGGGCCGGGGCGAGCAAGTCGGTGGCGACTGGTACGACATGATCCCGCTGTCCGCGGACAGGGTCGCCATGGTGATCGGCGACGTCATGGGGCACGGCATTCCCGAAGCGGCCACCATGGGCCAGCTGCGCACCGCCGTGCGCACCCTCGCCGACCTGGACATACCCCCTGACGAGTTGCTCAGTCGTCTCAATGACCTGGTCACCGATCTGGGCGAGGACTGCTACGCCACCTGCCTGTACGCCGTCTTCGACCCGATCACCCGGATATGCTCATTCTCCCTGGCCGGTCATCCCCCGCTGGTCATCGTCCATCCCGATGGCACCGTCCACAGGCCCGACCTGGCCGCCGACCCGCCGCTCGGGGCCGCCGAGCCGCCGTTCGAAACGCACCAGCTGCTTCTGCCTGAGGAAAGCCTGCTGGTCCTGTGCACCGACGGGCTCGTCGAATCCGCCACCCAGAGCGTCGACCGAGGACTGGCCCGACTGCAACAGATCCTCGCCCAGCATGCGGTGCCCACCTTCACGGCGCGGGACGAGGTCGACGACGTCCAGCACCTCGACGACCTGTGCGACGCCGTGGTCTCGGCCCTGCTTCCCGACCATGGCCGGACGAACGACGACGCAGCGCTGCTGATCGCCCACACGCGGGCCATCGACGCCGGTGATGTCGCCTCCTGCATCCTCCCGGAGGATCCCCGCGCGGCCGGACAGGCCCGCGAATTCGTCCGCGCGCAACTGGCCGCCTGGGGACTGGACGATCTCGCGATCACCACCGAGCTGCTGGCCAGCGAGCTGATCGGCAACGTGATCCGGCACGCCAAGGGCCCCATCCGCCTACGACTGCTGCGCAGCCGCTCCCTGACCTGCGAGGTCTACGACAGCAGCCTCAGCACGCCGCGCATCCGCCACGCCGCCTACACCGACGAGGGCGGTCGCGGCCTTCAACTCGTCGCCGCCCTCTCCAGACGCTGGGGCGCCCGCTACCTCCGCGACGGCAAATGCATCTGGACCGAGCAAGACATCCCTGTCCCGAGCGAAAACTTTGGTTCGGGCTGTTGACCAAGCCACTCGTCTGCCTGCCGTCAGGCTGCTGGCTGGTACTCGTTGACGAGGCCGCCGAGTCGGCACCGCCGGGGCCGGATCGGCCGGGCAGGGCACCTGTAGATCCTGGCTTCGGCGCTGAGGCCTGGGGGCGTTACGGACCGCTCGGGCCGCCGGCGAGGGCGCCAGTGTTTTTGCCGATCACTGTGTCGCCGACCCTGACCTTCTCCAGCAGGCAGTCCGGTCCTGGTGGACGCTACGACACCCACGATGCCCGCCACCACGGCGTCACGGCGTGTCGAGCGGCATGCGCCGGTGTCGGCCGACCTGGACGACCGTGGCGTGCGGTGTCCCCGCGGGAGGGGTATGACTGGCAGGGGGAACCGCGAAATGGGCCCAGGGCGGTTCCGGCGCTGCCGCCGGAAGGAGCGGCTGGTATGCCTGAGCGAGAGTCCCTGACCGGCAAGGGCTTGGGGGATGGCACTCCTGCGCCGGGCGGGCTGCTGGATCTGCTGTGGGTGGCCGCCGTGGTCCTGGGGAGTGACGGGCGGATCGTGCTGTGGAGCCCCGAGGCCGAGCGGTTGCTCGGCTTCTCCGCTGCTGAGGTACTGGGCCGGAACGCGGGCGGGCTGCTGGTGGCACCGGAGAACCGGCCACGGGCGCGCGAGCTGTTCAAGCGCGTGTGCACGGGTGAGAGCTGGGCAGGAGTCTTTCCGGTGCGGCACAAGGACGGCTCGACGCGCCGTGTGGAGTTCCGCACCATGCAGCTGCGCGATGCCCGCGGCGACGTCCATGCCCTGGGCCTGGGCGCCGACGCCGTGACCGTACGGAACGTGGAGCGGGACCTGGCCCTGTCCCACACCCTGGTCCACCAGTCGCCGGTGGGCATCGCGGTGTTCGACACCGAACTGCGGTGGGTGCGCGTCAACCCGTCACTGGAGCGGATCAACGGCGTGCCCGAGGAGGCGGTGCTGGGCCGCCGCGTCGGCGAGGTGCTGCCGGCGCTGGATGTGGAGGCCATCGAGTCGCGGATGCGGCGGGTCCTCCGGACCGGTCAGCCACTGCTGGATCAGCAGACCGTCGGCCGGACGGCCGCGGACAGCGAGGACCATACCTACTCGGAGTCGTACCACCGGATCGAGGACGCGAACGGACGCGTGCTGGGCCTGGCGATCGCGGTGCTGGATGTCTCCGAGAGGCAGCGAGCGACGGCCGAGGTCGCAAAAGCGCGGGAGCGGTTGGCGGTGATAGCCGACGCCAGTGTGCGTATCGGCACCACGCTGGACCTGCGCCAGACCGCGCGCGAGCTGGCAGGGGTGGCCGTTCCCGAGCTCGCCGACCTCGCGGCCGTCGACGTACTCGACTCGGTGGCCGGTCTCGGCGGCACGGCCGCGCCGCAGGCGGGCGACTCTCTCGGCTTCCGGGCACTGGCCGTCGCGGCGGGCTATCCCACCGATGCGATCGCGGCCGCGGATCCCGTCGGCGAGCCGGCGTCGTACAGTCCGTCACGGGTGATCACCCAGAGCGTGCGAGAGGCGCGCCCGATCCTGCTGCAGCGGGTGAGCGGCGCGACGATGCGGCGTATCGCCAGGGACGATTCCGCGGCCGAGACGCTCCGGCGGGCCGGGGTCCACTCCTATCTGGCCGCCCCGCTGATGGCCCGCGGCGAGGTGCTGGGCACGCTCAGCCTCTACCGCACAGTGAACGCCCGGGCGTTCGACGACCAGGACCTCACGCTCGCCACCGAGTTGGCCGCGCGCGCCGCCATCTGCATCGACAACGCCCGGCTGTACGGGCAGGAGCGCAGCACCGCGCTGACCCTCCAGCGCAGCCTGCTCCCCCAGGAGCCACCGAACTGCGACGGTATCGAGGTCGCCTGCCGCTACCTGCCCGCGGTCAGCGAGGTAGGCGGGGACTGGTTCGATGTGCTGCCGCTCAAACACGGCAGGGTCGGCTTGGTCGTCGGCGATGTGATGGGCAAGGGCGTGCACGCCGCGGCGATCATGGGCCAGCTGCGTACGGCCACCCGCGCTCTCGCCCGGCTCGACCTGCCTCCGGCCGAGCTGCTGTATCACCTCGACGACATCACCGCCTCACTCGGCGACTCCGACTCGATGGCCACCTGCCTCTACGTCGTCTGCGACCCACGAAGCGGCCGATGCGAACTCTCGCGCGCAGGCCACCTGCCGCCGGTGCTGGTGGACCCGGCCGGGAAAGCCGAACTCCTCGACATACCCAGCGGTGCGCCACTCGGGGTGGGTGGCGTGCCGTTCAGCGCCGAGGAGCGGGAACTGTCGGAAGGGACGCTGCTCGCACTGTTCACGGACGGCCTGGTGGAAAGGCGAGGAGAGTCCATCGAGGCCGGACTCCAGGGCCTGTTGAGGCTGTTGGGCGGCACCCGGCTCCCCCTGGAGGAGACCTGCGACATACTGCTCGGCGGCTTGAACCGGGGACCGAACGACGACGTGGCGCTACTCCTCGCCCGGCGAAGGAGTTGATATCCCAAAACCTCGGTGTGATGGACGACTTTCAAGATCTCCTGCCAGGGCCGGCCCGGAAACCCGAGAAATCGACCCTGGCGGCCTCCATCAGACTGCTGACCTGGGCAAACGCTCGACTGTGTCGCGTCCTGATGGGTACCCGAACGGCGTCGCGGTGGGTTCGCCGCGCGGACGGCGGACCCGCGGTGTCTCGCCGCGGCGCAGCGCCGACTTCTTCGTCAGTCGGCGATGCCGATGGTTTGTTTGATCGTTTCGGGTTGATCGAGCACCCGCAGCATGTGATGGGCGACGTCGGCGCGTGAGACCTTCGAGCCGCCCCGGACGTTCTGCCCATACGCCGTCCGGTAGACGCCGGTGAGGGGCTTGTCGGTCAGTCGAGGCGGTCGTGAGATGGTCCAGTCCAGATCGCTCCCACGAAGGATGTCCTCCATCAGGGCGAGGTCGGCGTAGTGCGCACTGAACATGGCTCGCGCGAACCGGCTGCCCAGGTGGCGCATGAAGAACCCGTCGCCGGCATCGTGTTTCGGCGGGTTCGGCCGACCCGGCGACGGCACGGTGCCGATCGGTGCGGCGCTGACCACCACAAGGCGCTTCACGCCGGTCGCCTGCATCGCGGCCACGATGGCCTTCGTGCCCCGCGAGGTGACTCCCGCCTCGGACCTCGGCTTGCGCGGTCCGAGCCCGGAGAGGACGGCGTCCCTGCCGACGACGGCGGACGCGAGCACATCCGCGTCCGGCGCGGCCAGGTCAGCCGTGACCACACGCGCCCGCCCCACCCACCCGATCAGGCTTTGTGGGTTGCGTACGACTGCGGTGACGTCGTGACCCGCGGCAACGGCCTGTTCGAGAAGGTGGCGGCCGATGCCACCGGTCGCTGCGAAGATCGTGAGCTGCATCCGTTGTCTCTTCTCTCTCGTCTCTCGCGTCTCTCTCGCGTCTCTCTCGTTGGTCGGCGCCGGCCGGGTCAGAGGCGGCCTGGCGTGAACTCCCGGATCACCTGGGCAAGTCCGGCCGGCTGATCCAGCGGGATGAGGGTGTAGCTGTCGCCCATCTCGACCAGCCGTCCGTGCGGGAGGAGTTCGGCCAGGCGTCGGCCATGTTCAGGCGGCATGACGCGGTCGCGGCTGGCCCATACCACAAGGGCGGGACGTTCGAAGCTGGGCAAGCGTTCGGCCGCGGCCACCAGAAGGCCGGTGTCCGCTCCAGCGGCTCGCAGTGTCCGCACGGCGTCATGACGGATCTCAGGCCGCTTCATGACCGGCAGCATCCAGCGGGCGGTGGCAGCGTCCCCTCGGAGGGTCAGCCACCCGAATGCGATCGGGAGCCGACGGATCACCCGAAGCCGCATCTGTTGCATGAACAGCCCGAACAGCCGAGGCGGCAGCTTGCCGGTGAGCATCAGCGTCTTGCCTGTCAGCCCTGGCGGGAAGTTGTCGAACGCATCGCACGAGGCGAGCACGACCCGTCCCACGCGCGCGGCGCCCTCGCACATGAGCAGCTGGACGATCGCCCCGCCAGTGTCATTGCCGACGAGGGTGACGTCCTGCAGATCCAGGCGGTCGAGCAACTCCGCGACCAGCCGGGCCATCCCAGGCAGCGACAGGTCGGCATCCGCACGCATCGCGTGACGATGCGCGCCAAGGGGCAGCGTCGGTGCCACGCACCTGTGATCGGCGGACAGATCACTGATCGACCCGGCCCACAGCGAGGCATCCATCATGAGCCCGTGCAACAGCACAACCGTAGGACAGTCGCCGCCGGTGTCCTCGTATTCGATGGTCCCGGCGGATAGTTCGATCTTTTTCATCCCCGTCCTCTTCACCCTCTTGGCCGACGGGAGCCTGTGCCTCGCCGGACGTGTGTGCGCGTATCCGGCGGTTCGGCTGCCTCCGGCGAGGTCTCCTGGTAGTCGGCCTCAGGTGAGACCTTCGAGTTTTTCGGGATTGGTGACGAAGTAGATGCCGCAGACCTGTCGGCCGTCCGGGACCAGGTCGAGGACCAGCACGGCGAAGGGCGAGTCGCCGCTGAACAGCAGCGCCGAAGGATCGCCGTTGACCCGCCGGTAGCGGATGTCCAGGCCTCTGCGGGCGCGGGTGGCCCCGTTGGCCAGTAGCCGGGCGACCTTGTCGCGGCCGCGGACCGGGCACGGACCCGCGGCGGTGGCCTTTCCTCCGCCATCGGCCCACAAGGTCACATCCGGCGCCAGGAGCATCAGCAGCGTCCGCAGGTCGCCACCGGACACCGCGGCCGTGAACCGCTCGGTCACCTGTTGACGCAGATGCGGGTCGGTCCGATAGCGGGGGCGTCGGGCGTGGACATGCTCGCGTGCACGGTGGGCAAGCTGGCGTACCGCCGCGGGACTACGGCCGAGGATGTCAGCGGTCTCGGTATGGGCATAGCCGAACACCTCGTGCAGGACGAACACCGCGCGCTCCAGCGGGGTGAGGGTTTCCAGGACGACCAGCAGCGCCATGGACACCGACTGGGTGCGCTCGGCCGTATCGGCGGCGTCCTCGGCATCGCCGGGAGCACGACCGTCGGCGAGGGAGGTGACGAGCGGTTCGGGCAGCCACGGACCTACATAGGTCTCGCGACGGCGGCTGATGGCGGCCTGGCGGGCGAGGGCTTTGTTCACCGCGATCCGCACCAGATAGGCGCGTGGGCTGTCGATCCGCTCCGCGCCCGGTGCCCCGCCTCTGGACGCCCACGACAGCCATGTCTCCTGGAGCACGTCCTCGGTGTCGACGACACTGCTGAGCATGTTGTAGACGATGGAGAACAACAACTCTCGGTGCTCGACGAACACCCGGGTAGCCGTGTCCACCGCGCTCTCCCGGGCACTGCCGGCCGACGAGATGTCGGACATCATTGGACCTCCTGCCGTGTCTGAATACTGAGAGCCGCGGCAGCGCCCGGAGTGTGACATCCACACCAAACATGTGACCCACGCCTCGCCCCTGGCATGTCATGACCACGTTGCCGGCGTTCTGTACATGACGATTCCCCGGCAACCGGGGTACCGCGCGGCACCAAGAACTGGTCATGCCGCGACCAGCCATGGACACGAGCGGCAAGAGCTTCAAGGCGACCGGACCGTCGACGCATAGTGCCCGGCGAGGCGGAGAAATGGGGCGGCAGTCGGCGATGATCACAAGCCCCGTGATCAGCGCGATGGGTAGGCGCTTGGTCGAAGAGCACTGCTCCGCCTGCAAACGGGCCCAGGCCCCCAGTGGGCCCAAGCGGACCACGACTCATTCGCCATGTGGCCAGCGCAAGCCGGGCTATCGAGGCACGGATGCGGACGGCACTCCCGGCCCCGCCTCGTGGAAGGGCTTGCACGTCCCAAGGCGCCTGATTGACCGACCGTCAGGTCGTGCTACGGCAGATCGTCGGAACCATCCGGCACGGCGACTGTCGAATCGTCAATGTCGGTCACTCTCTGCCTCCCGGCCACCAGCGGGCTGGTGAGCGCGGAACGTGGAGTGTACGCGATGGTCCCAAGAAATGATCAAGAGGTCGTATCAGCGTGCTCCGATACGACCTCTGACCTGCTACTTCGCAAGTCGGGACGACAGGATTTGAACCTGCGACCCCTTGACCCCCAGTCAAGTGCGCTACCAAGCTGCGCCACGTCCCGTTTGCCGTCTGACCTGGGGTTTCCCCGGGCCCGACGTGCACAGAAACAATACCGCACTCGGGGCCGTGGTCGCGCACCCGTTTATGTGCCGCTCAGCGGTGGCTTGCGAGACGGCCGCTCGGCGTCGTACGAACGCGCAGGTCAGTCCCCGGTCGGCAGGCCCAGCTCCGGGTGGTGGTCGAGGAGCCGCGACGGGGCCGCCTGGCGCCAGGAGTCGGCGAGGATGTCGTGCAGTTCGGCCTCGTTCTCCAGGGCGGCGAGGCGCACCCGGATCCACGCGAACTGCGCCTCATGACCGGCGACCCAGAACTTCCCGGGCTCGGCGAGGACCAGTTCGTCCCGCTCCTCCTTGGGGCAGCGCACCGCCATGGACGTCTCGTCCTCGGGCAGCGTGGCGAACATCTTCCCCGCGACCCGGAACGTGGGCATGCTCCAGGCGATCTTCTCCGTCGTGTCCGGCAGGGAGAGGGCGATACGGCGTACGTCTTCGGCATCCGGCATGTCCCGCACGGTAGCGGGCGCCACTGACAACCGGCGACGGCTCAGTCCGCGAGGGTCCCCACCCGCTTGTAGAAGATCGTCGTCGGGTGCAGTGCCCCCGTCGGTGTCGCCGCGTAGTCCGGTATGGCCCCGACCCGCGTCCAGCCCGCCGAGCTGTACAGGGACTCGGCCGGGCTGCCGGTCTCCGTGTCCAGGTGGAGCAGGGTGACCCCGGCGTCGACGGCCGCCCGCTCGGCGGCGGTCAGCAGCCTGCGCCCCAGGCCCTGGCCGCGGGCGTCCCGGTGCACCATCAGTTTGACCAGCTCGGCGCGGTGGCGGCTGTTGGGCTTGTCCGGGAAGGAGAGGCTCACCGTGCCCGTCACGCGGTCCCCGGCGCATGCCGTCCACACCGCGAGGCCACCCGTCTCGACGGCGTCCGCCCGCGCCTTCCACCAGGCCAGGGCCTCGGCCCGGTCGAGTGGCGACAGGAAGCCGACGGAGGCCCCGTGGTGCACGGTGTCGGTCAGCAGATCGGCCAGTTCCCCGGCGCGGGCGAGTACGTCGGGCCCGCTCAGCCTGACGATCGCGGTCACGGGAGCACCACCACGAGCGCGTACCGCACGGCGTCGGGCCCTGGGCACCTGAACCGCGTCGGACCCCATACCCGCAGCCGAAGGCAGTCGCCGGCCGCGAGCCGGTGCTCGACGTCCTGTGCGGTCACCACCAGCGATCCGTCGAGGACCCAGATGTGCTGCTCCAGCCCGGGCATGGGCGGCCGGTCATAGGCGATGTCGGCGCCTGCCGCGAGCCGGCCCTCGACGAGTTCGCCGCGCAGTCCGGAGTGCGGAGGGGACACGGATCGTCGTACGAAGCCGGAGGCCGCGTCCTGCCACACGGTCTGCTCGGCGGCACGCACCAGCAGCGCGTGCTCCGCCTCGACCTCGCTCAGCAGCTGGGACATCGTGCGGCCGTAGACACTGCACAGCCTGTTCAGCATCGAGGCCGTGGGGCTGATCTCGCCGCGTTCGGCCCGGGACAGCGTGGAGCGGCTCACGCCGCTGCGCTCCGCCAGTTCATCCAGGGACCAGCCGTGTTCGGTCCGCAGCTCGGCCAGGCGGGTGGCGAGGCGGGCGTCCGCCGGATCCATGACATCACTTCCCACATTCGGGATGCTATCCCGGATAAGAGATGAGCGCCGTCCGTCGTGGGGGACGTGACGCCCTTCAGTCGACTGTCGCGGCCTCCACCAGCGCGTCCAGTACCGGGCGTATCAACGGGTGCTCCTCCGCGCCCCGGCGGACGGCGGCGAAGACCCGGCGGGTGGGGGCGACCCCGTCGACCGGGCGGACCACCACGCCCGCGAGATCCATGCCGCGCAGGGCCGATCGGGGCACCAGAGCGACACCCGCGTCGGCCGAGGCGAGCGCGACGACGGCGCGGAAGTCGTCCGAGGAGTGTTCCAGACGGGGCTGGAATCCGGCATGCTCGCAGGCCAGGACCACCACGTCGTGACAGGGGTTGCCGGGGTACGGGCCGATCCACGGGTCCTTGGCCAGTTCGGCGAGCGGGACCTCGCGCTCGCCGGCGAGCCGGTGGGTGACCGGCACGACCGCGTCGAAGGGTTCGGCGTACAGCGGGATCGGCGTGAGCCGGGGGTCGTCGGCGTCGGGCGCGCCCCGGTACTCGACGGCGACCGCCACATCGACCTGCCGGTCCAGGACCATCGGCAGGCTGGCATCACCCTCGGCATCCTGGACGCGGACCCGGATGCCGGGTGCGGTGCGCGCGAGCCGGGCCAGCGCGGGGGCGACCACCAGACCGATGCCGGTGGCGAAGGAGGCCAGCGTCACCGTGCCCGCCGAACCCGCGCCGTAGGCCGCCAGCTCGGCCTCGGCCCGCTCCAGCTGGGCGAGGACGGCGTGGGTGTGGCCGAGCAGAATCTCGCCGGCCGGGGTCAGCCGTACGCCCTTGGCGCTCCGCTCGACGAGCCGGTGGCCGGTCTCCTGTTCCAGCGCGGTGAGCTGCTGGGAGACGGCCGACGGGGTGAGGTACAGCGCGGCGGCAGCCGCCGTCACCGTGCGATGGTCGGCCACCGCACGGAGGATGTGGAGCCGCCGCGCTTCGATCATGCGAACGATTATCGCAAAATGTCCGGACCGGTCAGGCGGTCGGCTCGGCGTCCAGCTCCGTCCGGGCCGCCACGAAGGCGTCGACCGCACGGTTCACGTCCTCGGTCGAGTGCGCGGCGGACAGCTGCACGCGGATGCGGGCCTGGCCCTGCGGAACCACCGGGTAGGAGAAGCCGATGACGTAGACGCCGCGCTCCAGCAGCAGCTCGGCCATACGGCCGGCCCTCGCCGCGTCGCCGATCATCACCGGGGCGATGGCGTGGTCGCCCGGGAGGATGTCGAAGCCCTCCTCGGTCATCCGGCGGCGGAAGAGGGCGGTGTTCTCGCTCAGCCTCTCGCGCAGGTCGCCCGCCGACTCCAGCAGGTCGAGCACCTTGAGCGAGGCCGCGGCGATCACCGGGGCGAGCGTGTTCGAGAAGAGGTACGGCCGCGAGCGCTGGCGCAGCAGGGCGACGATCTCGGCGCGGGCGGCGACGTAACCGCCGGAGGCGCCGCCGAGCGCCTTGCCGAGGGTGCCCGTGACGATGTCGACGCGGTCCATGACGCCGTGCAGCTCGGGGGTGCCGCGGCCGCCGGGGCCGACGAAGCCGACGGCGTGCGAGTCGTCCACCATGACCATGGCGTCGTAGCGGTCGGCGAGGTCACAGATCTCGCGCAGCGGGGCGACATAGCCGTCCATGGAGAAGACGCCGTCGGTGACGATCAGCTTGCGGCGGGCGCCGCCCTCGGACGCCTCCTTCAGCTGCCGCTCCAGGTCCGCCATGTCCCGGTTGGCGTAGCGGAAGCGGCGCGCCTTGGACAGGCGGATGCCGTCGATGATCGAGGCGTGGTTGAGGGCGTCGGAGATCACGGCGTCCTCCTCGCCGAGCAGCGTCTCGAAGACACCGCCGTTGGCGTCGAAGCAGGAGGAGTACAGGATCGTGTCCTCCTGGCCGAGGAACGCGGACAGCCGCGCCTCCAACTCCTTGTGCACCTCCTGCGTTCCACAGATGAAGCGCACGGAGGCCATGCCGTAGCCCCAGCGGTCGAGCGCCTCGTGCGCGGCGGCGATCACGGCGGGGTGGTCGGCCAGGCCGAGGTAGTTGTTGGCGCAGAAGTTGAGGACCTCGCCGGGGCGGCCGCCCGCGGTGACGTTGACGGTCGCGGACTGCGGCGTGCCGATGACGCGCTCGGGCTTGTGCAGGCCTGCGGCGCGGATCTCGTCGAGGGTGGCGCGCAGGTCGTCGCGCACGGAGTCGAACATGAGGGGGCTCCTGTAATGCTTACGCGAAAGGGAAGTTATGCGGTCCAGTCGAGGATGATCTTGCCGCCGCGACCGCTCGCCGCATCGGCGAACGCCGCCTCGTAGTCGCGGTAGTCGTACCGTCCCGTGATCACGGGCGCCAGGTCGAGCCCGCCCTCCAGCAGGACCGACATCGCGTACCACGTCTCGAACATCTCGCGGCCGTAGATGCCCTTGATGGTGATCATGGAGGTGACGATCCGGGCCCAGTCGACGGGGAACTCCTGGGCGGGCAGGCCGAGCATGGCGATCCGGCCGCCGTGCGTCATGTTGGCGATCATGTCGCGCATCGCCTCGGGGCGGCCGGACATCTCCAGGCCGATGTCGAAGCCCTCGCGCAGCCCGAGTTCGCGCTGCCCGTCGGCGATCGTGGCGGTCGAGACGTTCAGCGCGAGGCTCGCGCCGATCTTGCGCGCCAGCTCCAGGCGCTCCTCGCTGACGTCGGTGACGACGACGTTGCGGGCGCCCGCGTGCCGGGCCACGGCGGCGGCCATCAGACCGATCGGGCCCGCCCCGGTGATCAGCACGTCCTCGCCGACCAGCGGGAAGGACAGGGCCGTGTGCACGGCGTTGCCGAACGGGTCGAAGATCGCGGCGACGTCGAGGTCGACGGGCACGCGGTGCACCCAGACGTTGGACGCGGGCAGCGCAACGTACTCGGCGAACGCGCCGTCGCGTCCGACGCCCAGACCGACCGTCGCGCGGCACAGATGGCGACGCCCGGCCAGGCAGTTGCGGCACTTCCCGCACACCAGGTGGCCCTCGCCGCTGACCCGGTCGCCGACCTGGATCTCCGTGACGTCACGGCCGGTCTCGACGACCTCGCCGACGAACTCGTGCCCGACCACGAGCGGCGTCCGGATGGCCTGCTGCGCCCAGCCGTCCCAGGACCTGATGTGCAGGTCGGTGCCGCAGATCCCGGTCCTGAGGACCTTGATCAGTACGTCACCGGGACCGATCTGCGGCTCCGGAACGTCCGTGAGCCACAGGCCGGGCTCCGCCTTCTCCTTGACCAGCGCCTTCAACGCCACGGCTCCTGTGCTTGAGATCCCGGAGGAGGGCATGCCGAAGGAGCCCGAACCGGGAAGTGGGGTGTGATCGCGTAGAAATCTGCCGTACGGCGGCGTCCCGGTCCATCGAGGTTTTCTTAAGCTCGGCCGCAGCTTTCCTTCACACCCCGCCACCCGCGTCCCTGGCAGTGGCGCGACCACACCGCCCGGTGCCCGGCGTTGCAACGCTCGATGACGATGTCCAGGGGCTTCTCCACGAAGACAGGGCCTCGAACACGACCGGGCCGGATCCGCAGGACAGGCACGGTCGGCGCGATCCGGCTGACGCCCCCTCAGATCCCGCCGCCGTCCCTCCGTTCGATCCGCTCGGCCAGCTCCGCGGCCAGCGCCTTGATGGTCTCCAGGCCCGCCCGGCCCCAGGGACGCGGTGCGACGTCGACGGCGCAGACCGTGCCGAGGGCCATGCCCGTGCGGTCGACGAGCGGAGCGCCGAGGTAGGAGCGGATGCCGAGTTCGTCGACGATCGGGTTGCCGGCGAAGCGCGGATAGTCGCCGACGTCCTCCAGGACGAGCGCCTTGCGCCTGACGACCACATGCGGGCAGAAGCCGTACTCGCGGCCCAGGTGGCGAACCGGTGCCTCGCCCGCGCCGTCCGGGGCGGCGAGCTCGGTGAGCGGGCGGTCGCCGGGCTGGTGCAGGCCCGCGAAGAACTGCCGGTGCTCGTCGATGAAGTTGACCATCGCGTACGGCACCGCGGCCAGAGTGGCGAGCCGGTCCGCGAAGGCGTCGAACTCCGGTTCGGCGCGCTCGCCGAGGCCGAGCCGGCGCAGCCTGCTCACGCGTGCGGCGGCGTCCCCGTCCTCGGGGGTCAGCAGCAGTCGGCTCAGGGTCATGTGTGGGCTCCCCGGCTCGGGGCCGGTGCCGGGGCGTGTGCGAGAAGGTGGCGGACGAGCGTGAGCAAGGTCTGCACACCGGAGCTGGAGATCCGGGCGTCGCAGCGCACGACGGGGATCTCGGGGTCGAGATCGATGGCGGCGCGTACCTCCTCGGGGTCGTAGCGGTAGGAGCCGTCGAACTCGTTGACTGCGACGATGAACCCCAGGCCGCGCTGCTCGAAGAAGTCGACGGCGGCGAAGCAGTCCTCCAGGCGGCGGGTGTCGGCGAGGATCACCGCGCCGAGCGCGCCTTCGGACAGCTCGTCCCACATGAACCAGAACCGTTCCTGTCCGGGGGTGCCGAACAGATACAGCACGTGCTGCGGGTCGAGGGTGATGCGGCCGAAGTCCATCGCCACGGTCGTCTCGACCTTGTTCTCGATCCCGTCGAGATTGTCGGTCGCGGCGCTGACCGTGGTGAGCAGCTCCTCCGTGCTGAGCGGCGCGATCTCGCTCACCGCGCCCACGAAGGTCGTCTTGCCTACTCCGAACCCTCCCGCCACCAGGATCTTGAGTGCGGTGGGGAAGGGATCAGAGCTGTCGTCGTAGTCCATCGAGCACTGCCTCCAGAAGAGACCGGTCAGTGGGGTTGTGGTGGAACGCCGGGGGCTTGGTGGTGAGCGCCCCGCAGTCCACGAGGTCGGACAGCAGCACCTTGGTGACCGCCGCCGGCAGCTTGAGGTGGGCGGCCACCTCGGCGACCGAGACGGGTGCCCGGCACAGGTCGAGTGCCTGGGCGTGCTCGGGGCCGAGGTAGCCGAGGGGGGTGGCGCCGGTGGCCATCACCTGCGACAGGAGATCGAGTGCGGCGGTCGGCCGGGTGCGGCCGTTGCTGACCGTGTAGGGGCGCACCAGTCGTCCGGCGGCGTCGTCGAGCCAGGGGCCGTCGCCGACCGCGGGCACGCTCAAGGCCTCATCGCGGTGGACCGGCCGACGGGCTGGCGAGGCGCGGTCATCAGGTACGGCCGCACGCTCTTGACGAGCATCGCCATCTCGTAGCCGAGGACCGCGGCGTCTGCCTCGCGGCCGGCGAGAACGGCCAGGCATGTGCCGGAGCCCGCGGTGGTGACGAACAGCAGGGTCGAGTCGAGCTCGACCACGACCTGCCGCACGTCGCCGCCGTCCCCGAAACGAACGCCCGCGCTGCGGCCGAGCGAGTAGAGACCCGAGGCGAGGGCGGCCATGTGGTCGGCGCTGTCCGGGTCGAGGCCGTGCACGGACTTCACGAGGCCGTCGCAGGAGAGGAGGACCGCACTCGTGGTGTGCGGTACGCGCTGCACGAGGCCGCTCATCAGCCAGTCGAGATCGGAAGCATGGGCGGTCGGCGCTTCGCTCGCCATGATGGATCGACTCCTTGGGGTACGCGGGTCTGCGGGAGCGGACGGGGTGGGGGTGGGCGTGGGCGTGGGCGTGGTCATCCGGCCGGTGCGCTCCCGTCGTGCCGGGCAGTCAGGTCGTAGTCGGGCGCGTGCGGGGCCGGCGCTTCGGCTGTGCGCGCCAGGCCCTTGCGCGGTACGTCGAGGGAGGGCGCCGGTAGGTCGCCGGAGAGCCCCGTGTCCAGGTGCAGGACGTCCAGGGGTACGTCGGTGTGCGGGGCCGTGGCGGGGGCCGTGTGTGTGTCCGCCTCGGTGTGGGCGGGCTCCGGCCGCTGCGCGGACTCGGCGAGGCTGATGCCCCGCTGGAAAGCGGCCATCAGGCCCGGGTCGTGGCCGATGTGCTGGTCGGGATCCTGGCGGACGGACGGTGTGGGGCCGCCGCGGAGCTGGGGTGCGATGTGCTCCTGGGCGCGGCGCCGGGGCAGTTGGGGCTTGGCCATGGTGCCGCGTACGGCGCCGTTCAGCGGTGCCGGCGGTCTGTTCGCGTTCTCCTCGGCGGTCGGCCGGTCTACGGGGCGGATGCCGGGCAGCGCCTCGGCGGGGTTGGGCCGTCGGGAGTCGGTGTCGCGCACCGGCAGTGGGGACCGGGCGGGGGCGGCCGGGATCCGGTCGTGCTGCGGCTGCCATGCCCCGGAAGACATGGGGTCGGAATGCTCGGCCCCGGACGACGACGGGTGTACGGGCCGGGCGCCCTGCGACGGCCGGGCCTGGTCATGGGCGCCGCCAACGGCCGTCCCCGGCACCCCTGTCACGGCAGGCGACCCGAGCGACCCCATGCTTCCGGCCGACCCCGGCATCCCCGTCACGGCAGGCGACCCGAACGACCCCGCGCCTCCAGCCGACCAGAGCGACCCCGTCACAGCGGACGACCCGAACGACTCGATGCTTCCGGCGGAACCCGACACCCCCGCCACGGCGGACGACCCGAGCGACCCCATGCTTCCGGCCGACCCCGGCATCCCCGTCACGGCAGGCGACCCGAACGACCCCGCGCCTCCAGCCGACCCGAGCGACCCCGTCAAAGCGGACGACCCGAACGACCCCACGCCTCCGGCCGACCCCCGCGGCACCGCCGGCGTCATGGTCCCGGGCGTGCCGGGGGCCGGCCCGAGCAGCCCCTGCGGAACGACGAGCACCGCCTGGACGCCGCCGTAGATGTTGGTCTGCAGCCGGACGTGGATGCCGTGGCGCCGGGCGAGCTGGGAGACGACGAACAGGCCGATGCGGCCGTCCGCCAGCAGGCTGGCGACGTTGACCTGGTCGGGGTCGGCGAGCAGGGCGTTCATCTTGTTCTGTTCGGCCGGCGGCATGCCAAGGCCGCGGTCCTCGACCTCGACGGCGAGCCCCGAGGTGACGAGGCCCGCGCGGAGCAGCACCTGGGTGTGCGGCGCGGAGAACACCGTGGCGTTCTCGACGAGTTCGGCCAGCAGATGGATGACGTCGGCGACGGCGTGCCCGCGCAGGGTGCCGTCGATCGGCGGCACCAGCTTGACCCGCGAGTACTGCTCGACCTCGGCGATCGCGGAGCGCAGCACCTCCGTCATGGAGACCGGGTTGCTCCACTGACGGCGCGACACGGCGCCGCCCAGCACGGCGAGGTTCTCGGCGTGGCGCCGGATGCGGGTGGCGAGGTGGTCGACGTGGAAGAGGCCCTTGAGCAGGTCGGGGTCCTCGATCTCGTTCTCCAGCTCGTCGAGGATCGAGATCTCCCGGTGCACGAGCGACTGAAGGCGCCGCGCGAGGTTGACGAACACCTCGAGCTTCTGCTCGCTGCCCGCGTGGCTGGAGAGCTGCGCGGCCTGGACGACCGCGGTGACGGCGCCCTCGTGGGCCCGCGCCAGCTCGGCGGCGAGCAACTCGAAGTCGTCGGCGTCCGTGGCGGGCTTGCCGTGCGGCTTGCGCGCGGGCGGCCCCTCGCCACGGCGCAGCGCCTCGACGAGGGCGCGCAGTTCGTCCTCGCCGCGGGCGCAGGCGCGGCGCAGCGCGTCGAGGCGCTCGGCCACGGATCCGGCGGCGCGGTCGGCGGCCACGGCGGCGACGACGATGCCCACGACGGTCACCCCGAGGGCGCCCGCGAGCACGGCCCAGAGCGTGAGGGTGGGGCGCGCGCCGGTGGAGCGGACGGTGAAAAGCACTGCGGCGCAGGCGCTGAGGGCCACCGCGATGGGCGGCAGGATCGCCAGGCGCAGCAGCTGGGGCCGTATCTGGGTCTCGGGCAGCGAGGGGACGGTGCGGGCGACCGGTCGCCCGTGCCGCCCGCTCTCACGGCGGTCTGCGCGTGCGGCCGGTGCGCGAAGGTGAGACATCGGCGTCCTCATACTGGGTGCGTCGGGGGCGTGGGGGCTCCCGTGGGTCTGCGCTACTCGGGCATGCGCCATCGCGGCGCCGGGCGGGAGAGCCGAAGAATTCGGCCCTCCGTCGCCCGACGGCAACTCAGAGTAGTCGCCAACCTGGCACGAGCGGTGGGCTGTTGACAAAGTCCCCCGGAGAGCATCCCGCTCTGGTATGAGGCTTCGTACGACAGACCGATAACCGTGTCGTGGATGCACCCCCGTATGCCATAGAAACGATCAGAGCTGGTCAGAAGCGGTCGCGAGCAAAAGGCGAGGCCGAGGAGTCCTTCGCACCTCGCCCCTCGCCGCCGTTCGGAATCGGATCGAAAGGTCGGCCCGCGAGGACGGTTTCCGGCCCGACCGGGTCTCCGGCGTCCTCCGCGGGAAGGTCACCCGGCGTGTCGGGGAACGCCCCGAGCACGGGCCGGTCGCCCTCGGGTTCGACCGCCACCCCACGCGTGCGGCGCACGCGGCTGTTTGCGGCTCTGGAGGTGGGCGTGCCGGGCTGTTCGGGGGAACGGCGGGTGTCGTGCGGCGAGGTGAGACGGGCGCGAAAAGTACGTTCGGCCGATATGAAGAACGTAGCGGCTGATCAGGCGTCCGGACCGAGCAGACGCGGTACCCTCTCCGGGCTCGTCGGTGCGGCCGGGGCCCTGCTGGCCGCCGGATGCACGGCCTCGGACGCCTCCCCTGTGCCCACTCCCACTGTGCGCACTGCCACGCCCACAGGGTCGCCTTCCGCCCCGGCCGACGGACCCACCCCCGGCGCGATGACGCTCTTCAAGAACCCCGAGTTCGAGTTCAGCGCTCTCTTGGCGCTCGGCGCGTCCGGTCAGCGCAGCGGCGAGGTGGGCGAGGTACTCACCGCCGTGAACGCCATCAACAAGGCCGGGCTGTCCGCACAGACGTACGTCGAGACCTTCAGGAAGCTGGGTGACCGGTTGATGAAGGCACCCGAGGGCGGCAAGTCCGACCGGGAGACCAGGCGCTTCCGCGCACTGCGGGCCGCGCAGTACTACGCCCAGGCGCTCTTCTTCGTCCTCGGCTCCGACGACCCGGGCAACGAGGAGGAGTTGTACAAGTCCGGGCGTGGCGCCTGGGACACGTTCTGCGGGCTGTGCGACCCGGCGCCGGTGACGGCGAGCGTCCCGTACGGGAAGACCCCGCTTCCCGTGTGGTTCTTCCGCCCGGACGAGTCAGGACGCCGCCGCCCCACCGTGATCCTCACCAACGGCAGCGACGGACAGAACGTCGACATGTGGACGTACGGTGTCGCCGCGGCCCTGGACCGCGACTGGAACGCCCTTGTGTACGACGGGCCCGGCCAGGGACAGCTCATCTTCGTGGACCGGGTGGTGTTCACCCCGCGCTGGGAGAACGTGGTGACGCCGCTCGTCGACTGGCTGGTCGCCCGCTCCGACGTGACCGCCGACAGGATCGCGCTCACCGGGCTGAGCATGGCGGGCGACCTGGCTCCCAGGGCCGCGGCCTTCGAGCGGCGGCTCGCGGCCCTCGTGGCGATGCCCGGCTGCCTGGATCCATGGCTGGGCTTCCCTGCGGAGATCCGGAAGATCCTCACCCCGAACAAGCAGGAGACCAACGACGTGTGGAACAAGGAGGTCGTTCCCCACCTGTCCCCGGCCGAGGCCGCGACGCTGAAGAAGCGCTTCGAACCGTTCTCCGTGCCGGCGATGCTCGCCGCCCGCGAGGGCAAGGTCTTCACCGACTTCTACACCCCGGCCAAGCTCATCCAGTCGATGGCGGTCACGGACGTCGTCGGCCACATCAAGACACCCACACTGGTCCTCGACTACGAGTTCGAGCAGTTCTACCCGGGCCAGGCACGCCAGATGTTCGACAGACTGACGGCTCCCAAGGAGTACGTGAAGCTCACCGCGGCGACCGGCGCGCAGTTGCACTGCTCGCCGATGGCCCCGCAGCAGCACTGCGAGGTCGTCTTCGACTGGCTGCGGGAGACGCTGTCGGGCGGCTGACCCTCGCTCGCGCCGCCGGGTCGGAAAATGTGCACTTCAGAGGGCATCACATCTATCGAACAGTGACATGATGAGTAATGAATTCCGCATCGTGATGGTCGCCCGGACGGGCGACGCCTGAGTCTCTTCCTGCCTGCCATTACGGGAAGGCGGTGACCACGTGAGCGACACCGAGCAGGAGCCCACTGCGACCGAGGGGACAGAAGAGACCCCCGAGGAGTCAACGGCCACGACAACTCCGCCTGAGGGAGCTGAGACTGGCCCTGCTGAGGGTGAAGAGTCGGCTGCCGAGGCCGAGGAGGCCGGCGCTGAAGAAGCGGAAGCCCCCGCGACCGAGGAAACCGAGGCCGAGGAAGCCGAAGCGCCCACGACCGAGGAAGCCGGCGCTGAAGAAGCCGAAGCACCCACGACCGAGGAAGCCGGCGCTGAAGAAGCCGAAGCACCCACGACCGAGGAAACCGAGGCTGCTGAAGAAGCCGAAGCACCCGCGACCGAGGAAGCCGAAGCCGGCCCTGTCGAAGGTGAAGAGCCCGCCGCGGAGGAGGAGAAGTAGAGCAGCGAGAAGTCCCATGGCTTCGCAGCACCCGCGGCGAAGCCCAGAAGATCACGAATGTTGTGGGACCGGCCCCGGCTCGATCGAGTCGGGCCGGTCGACTCTCACGACCGACCGCGTCACCACCGCCGGCCGGACTAGGGGGTGGCCGGGTCCAGCAACCGGGGGCCGTTGTTACGGACGTCGTTGACGGCCAAGGACACCGGGCGGGCGTCCAGGCGTCCGCCCGCGGGAGGGTTGAGCAGGGCCCGCAGCCGGTCGGGGTCCTGCTGCGCGGGGTCCAGCCAGGCGTCACGCCGGTCGGGAGCGACGGCCAGCGGCATGCGCGGATGGATGCGGCCGGCGGCGTCGGTGGCGTCCGTGGTGATGATCGTGCAGGTGGTCCACCAGGCCGCGGGTTCGTCGTCCTCGGCCACGGCGGGATCGCGCCAGAACTCGTACAGCCCGGCCAGGGCCATCACCTGCCCGTCCTCGGAGCTGATGAAATAGGGCTGTTTGCGCGCCTTCGCCGTGTCGGTCGCCGAGATCTGCTGCCACTCGTAGAAGCCGTCGGCAGGCAGCAGGCAGCGCCGCTTGCGGAAGGCGTGGCGGAAGGCCGGCTTCTCGTGGACCGTCTCCACCCGCGCGTTGATCATTCTCGCACCGATCCCCGGGTCCTCGGCCCAGGACGGCACCAGGCCCCACCGCAGCGGCCGCAACTGCCGTCCGACGGGGCCCCCACCGCGCTGCGCGCGCTCGAGAACCGCCCATACGTCGTCGGTCGGGGCGACGTTCCAGCTCGGCTCCAGGGCGTCCTGCCGGTTCCAGTCGGTCACCCCGAAGAGCCGTACCAGGTCCTCGGGGGCCCGGGTGGACACATATCGACCGCACATATCAAACCGCCCGCTCCGACCTGCGAAAACGCTAGATCATGCCACCTCAGTCAGCACCGAGTCAGCACGGTGCTGGGTCAGTGCCAGACCCATCACCCTGACCGCCCGACCCGTCGAGTCGGGGGTGAGGTGCCCGTACGTGTCCGCAGTCTCCTTGATGCTCTTGCGTCCGAGCCACCTGGACACGTCCAAGAGTGGCAGACCATTGCTGAGCGCGGTCGAGGCGAACCAGTGCCGCAGGTCACGAGGCGACCAGTTGTAACCCAGAGTCTTCATCGCGTTACGGAAGGTGCGCGAGTAGCCCGGGGTGCTGACCAAGGTTCCGCTGATCGTCTGGAACAGGGCGCCGTCCGGCCCCGTACCGTAGCGGTCCACGTGCTCCCTCGCGGCGTCGGACAGGTTCGTCGCCAACGGAATGTCCCGCCAGTCTCCCTCCCTGCGGTGCTTCAGCGGGCCGAGGACGGCCCCCTCGACACCCTCGACACGGGTCACCTGGCGGCGGATCCGCACACGGTCGTCGAGGAAGTCTCCGACCCGCAGACCGAGCATCTCGCCCTTCCGGAGCCCAAGACCCGCCATGAGCCAAACGGAAAGCGCCCACTCTTGGCGGAACTCATCGGCAATGTCCTGCACCTGCTGACCGGACGGGAGGAGCGTCTCGTCCACAGCCCGGCTCGGCAGCAGGGGCAGCTTGGCACCGACGAAGGGATGCCGGCCGACATCCCCGTTGTTCACGGCGGCCGTGAAGACCGCCTTCAAGGGTGTCGTGTACGCCTGCACCGAGTGCGCGGATAGAGCCTTCATCCAACCGCACCTGCACGACCGGCAATTGACCCCGCGCAGCGGTACTGCTGTCGGGCCCCGAGCTTCTGACACGGTTGTGGCACGAACCTCAGCCGACGACAGTCAGCCACGATGGCGGGTGCGCTCGCCGACCAGCGATGCCGGACCATGTGCAGCTCAGCCGGCCGTGCGGCAGCCGGGTCAACTCGCCGGGCTGGTCAGGATGCAGTGCGGATAATCATTGTCCGGATCGCCGATGGGGACCCAGAGCTTCAGGGCCTTGCCTTGCCTCAAGGCGGCATAGGGCTCGGGCCGCCGCTCAACCTTTTCGGGGTGATAGGCGTCGAAGGAGTGATCGGCGTCGAAGGACACACCGACGAAGCTTTGCTTCTTGTTGGAGCCTTGCTTCCAGGTGCCTGTTCCGGACCAGGTCAAACCGTCGTACCAGCCGACGGCGACGCAGACCTTATCGGCGGTGAACGTCCCGTCCTGCTTCAGCGTGAGGGTGCCGCCGTCGGCATCGGTCCACGTGGTCGCAAGTTCGGCTGGTTTCAGCACGACCGGTTCGCCGCCGGGCGGCGGCATGACCGTGAACCTGCCGCAGGCCGTGAGAGCAAAGGCCATGGCGAGCAAGATCAGCGCAGTACGACAGCAACGCAACACACAACACCCCTAACGGGTTCCGCAGGCCGCGTGCGCGACCAGTGGACTCAAGAACCCGAGCCGTACCCTGGCACGGAGTTTGAACACGTTCAAGTATGAGTCGTCGGCGGCAACTCTTCACGAGGCCCGAGCCGTTGCGACTGGAGTCCGGCGACTCGCTTCAGCCACTGCCTGCCCTCGGCGTGGCACGGGTGTGGCACGGCCGTGATCACGACTTAGGTCCAGTTCGAGAGGAACATGCCTCTGAACTGGCCCTTAGTGGTTGGCTCCGGAAGTCCTTCGGGCGTTGACGCGGCGGTTGGTTTCGTGGCCGAGGTGCACAGATGTGCCGACCGCTGGTGGGATGCGGCCATTACGGTCTTTGCGTAGCCTCACGGCCCTCACCCACCCTCCATCCGCCATCACCAACCGACGATGACCTCCTAGGTGCAACCCTTGGGTTGCACCTAGGAGGTCGATGTGCAACTCTGGGGTTGCATTCGATGTTGACGATGGAGGAGTCCCTCATGAGCGAGGACCGGATCGAACGCGAAACCCTGATCGCGGCACCCCTGGAGCGGGTCTGGTCGCTGGTGGCCCAACCCGGGTTCTGGGTGGCCGACAAAGCGAGCCTGGCCGGTACCGTGGCCAAGGAGGGCGAGTCGATGGTGGCGAAGAACGCCGAGCACGGCGACTTCCCCGTGCGCGTGGAGAAGGTCGAGCCGCCGACGTACCTGGCATACCGCTGGACCAGCGCGTTCCCCGGAGAAGAGCTGCGCGAGGACAACAGCACCCTCGTGGAGTTCACGTTGACCCCGGAAGGCGACCAGACGCGGCTGCGCGTCGTCGAGAGCGGGTTCGCGGCGCTGGCCGGGTCCGAGGAGCTGCGCAGTCAGAACCTGAAGGACCACAGCGAAGGCTGGCCCCTGGAGCTCGACGCGCTCAAGACACGCGCCGAACAGCCCTCCACGTGACGGAAGAACCTCCCGGCGCCGCCGAGGTCGTCGACAGCGTCCTCGGTGCGCTGGCCGACCCGACGCGACGTCAACTGCTTGACCTGCTCGCCGCGCAGGGCGAGGCCACTGCAACGACGCTCGCCGAACGACTTCCCATCTCGCGGCAGGCGGTGGTCAAGCACCTCGCCGTCCTGGACGCCGCCGGGCTGGTTTCAGGCAGCCGGGTCGGACGCGAGGTGCGGTACGCGGTGCGGCCTGCGGCGTTGGACGCGACGGCACGGTGGATGGCCTCGCTCGCGGCCGAATGGGACCGGCGGTTGGCGAACATCAAACGCGTCGCTGAGGCAGCGGAGCGGGATTCGAGTTCGACACGCCCCGACTGAAGGGAAACACGTTATGGACACGACAGTACTTCGCAGCGCCTACGACAGGTTGCTCGATGCGGCGGCCATCCCCGACCTCGGCGAGGCGGACGATGGAGGATGGAACGCCGACCAGATATTGGCTCATCTCCTCAGCGTCGACGCCTCGATCGCAGCGGTTGCTATGGGCGTCGTCGCCGGCTCGCGGCCCACCTTCGACAACCGGGTCTCCCTCGACCTATGGAATCTTGACCGGATCATCGCCGAGCATTCGGGCCGGGCGGACCTGATTGATCATGTCCGGAGCCAGGCCACCGTCCTGTGCGACATCGCCGACCAGCTCAACGCGGAAGCCGCCTCGGTTCTTGTGCCGTCGCTCCTCCTGTCCAACAACGCACTCGTGCTGGACCAGCCGATTCCGCTGGCGCGCCTCATCGATGGCCTCGCCGAAGACCACGTGCCCGTGCATACGCAACAACTCCTCGATCTTCGCATCGCCGTCCCTGGGCACGCCTGAAAGGCGGCGCCTGAGTCGAACATCGGGCGGCCGGTCCCCCGTCTCCCCTCGAGGACCGACTGCGTGGATCGGGCCGCTCCGCCGCCGCACGGCGCCCTGCAGGCACATGTCGACGCATATGCCTCGCAGAAATAAGTAGTTCCGCCAGGCCACGACCAGCGGTCGAGAGGTGTCCGTGCCCGTTGCCACCGCATCCCCGATAGCCCTGGCGGCCAGCGATCGACACCGGCTGAAGAAGATGGCCTGGGGCCACAAGACCGAGTACCGGCTGCGCCTCCGCGCACAAATCGTCCTGCACGCGGCACGTGGGCTGGCCAACGCTCGAATCGCGGTCGGTCGGTGTGCACGTAGACACCGTGCGCAGGTGGGGGGCCGCTTCGCTGAGGAGAGGCTGCCCGGCCTGGCGGACCGCAAGCGCACCGGCCGCCCGCCCTCCTTCACCGCACTGCAGACGGCTCAGGTCGCGGCGCCGGCCTGCCAGTTGCCCGCCGAGACCGGCGTGCCGGATCCGTCCCTGGAGGCGGCCATAGGCCGTACATGCCGACAGATACGAGACGCCCTGCCATTCAACGACGCTGGGGTTGGACGCCTGGCCGACGTGTGGTCCTGACTCTCTGGCCTCCTGGCGCCCGTCGCGTCCGAACGCCGGCACGGCCCCGACTGCCGCCGAACGAAGGGAAAGTGGTCGGTCAGGGCGCGTCCGCCAGAGCCTGCGCATCCGCCTCGGGCTCCTTCGACGCGGCGGACGCCGTCTGGTCCGGACCGCCGCCACGGCTGAGGTGTACACCGATCGCTGACGTCGCCAGGCTCAGTACGGCGGCTGCGCCCCAGGCGATCCGGAAGTCGTGACGTGAGGTCACACCAACGTGGGAGCCACCGACCACCGTAACCAGGACCGCGACGCCGACCGTGGCCGAGATCTGGCGGACAGAGTTGACCAGCGCCGACCCGGTCGCCGCACGGTGCGCCGGCAGGGCGTGCACACCGGCGGCCACCAGAGTGCCCAGGGTCAGACCGACGCCCGTACCGGTCAACAGCTGGCTGGGCAGCAGGTCACGCACATAGTCCGGCGTGACGGACGCGAAGCAGGCGCGCCAGACCATGCCGCCGGTGAACAGCAACCCGCCAACGGCGACCAGCGGACCGTGCCCGAAGCGCTGCGCAGCGCGGGCGGTCAGAAGGGTGACGACCGGCACGAGTGCGGGACCCGGGACCAGAGCGACACCGGTGCGCAGAGCGCTCCAGTGCCAGACTTCCTGGCACCACAGCACGTTCGACAGCAGCATGATCGCGAAGGCGACGCCGAACACGAGGCTGCCCGCGTTCGCCGCTCCGAAGCGCGGCAGCCGCAGCAGGTCCAGCTCGAACAGCGGGCGGGGGTGCCGCAGGGACCTGGCGACGAACGCGGTGCCGCTGATCACGGCAACGGCCAGGAGCAGCACGGTCCTGCCGCTCGTCCAGCCCCAGTCGGGCGCCTGCACCAGCGCCCCCGACAGTGCCGCGACCGACGAGATGAGCAGCGGGGCGCCGAGGAGGTCGGGCAGCGGCCCGGTCTCCCGGGTGGCCGGCTTCGGCAGGACCGCTCGGCCGGCGAGGATCGCCGCGATGCCGATGGGCACGTTGACGGCGAAGACCCACCTCCAGTCGACCTCGACCAGGAGGCCGCCGGCGACGGGCCCGGCGGCCGCGGCGAGTCCACCAACCGCAGCCCAGCTCCGGGTGGCGTGGGTACGACGCTCGGCCGGCACCGTCGCCAGCAGCAGGGCCAGGGACGTCGGGATCTGGGCGGCCGCCCCGGCGGCCTGCACCACCCGGGCCGCGACGAGGGTCCCCAGGTTCGGGGCCAAGGCGCAGCCCAGCGACGCGAGGGTGAAGACGGCGATTCCGGTGAGGAAGACCGGCCGCTGGCCCATGCGGTCACCGGCACGCCCGGCCACCACCAGCAGCGCGGCGAAGGTGATCGCGTAGGCGTTGAGGACCCAGGAGAGCGTACCGAGACTCGCGCCCCTGCCGCCCCCGGAGAGGCTCGCTCCCATGGCCGGAAGTGCGACGTTGACGATCCACAGATCCAGGTTGGTCATGAAGACGGCCACCAGGACGACCGCGGTGGCCGTTCGAGGGCGATTTGAAATTCCAAGCATCGTGGGCATGGTGCAAGCCAAGCATGGGGTGGTTTGGAAATCAAACCTTGCATGGGGTGATACTGGGGCCGTGACCAAGCGCATCGATCCTCAGGGCATGACTGGACGTCCCTGCTCGCTCGCCGCCGCCCTGCAGGTCGTCGGCGACCGATGGGCCCTGCCGGCGATTCGCGAGGTGATGCTCGGCAACCACCGGTTCCGGCAGATCGCCAGGAACACCGGCGCCCCCACGGACCGCCTGGCGGCGCGCCTGAAGGCGCTGGTGGAGAGCGGTGTCCTCGAACGGCGCCCGCTGCCGGACGACGCACGCCACAGCGGCTACTACCTGACCGAGGCGGGACGCGACCTGGCGGGCATCACCCGCGAGCTCATCGGCTGGGGCGACCGCTGGGCCGTCACCACGCCGCCCGTTCGGCTCCTTCACCAGGACCACGAACTGGTTACCCGCACCGTCTGCGAGACCTGCGGTGAACAGGTCCACGCCGAGGACGTCCACCGGGAGGAGATGATCCCCGGCTGGGACCGCTCCGGTCCGGCGCAAGCCCCGTAGACCGTGCGGTGGTCGTCGATCCCGCCCCGGAACGAGCGTGTGATCGCCCCGGAATGGCGCGCCGGGGAACAGTGCAGGTCTTATGCCGTGCTGAAGGAAATGTGATGCAGGTGGTGCCGTGACCGCAAACGATCACCGGCGTGGTGTGACGGCTGGGTGTCGGCAGCGGTGGACGTCGGGCAGGTCGGCTAAAGGTCGTGCCATGGTCTGTCAGTTGCCTGGTCCAGGGTCGCCCGCATGGCTGAGCCCTCCTTGCTGACCGCCGTCCGCGAGTCGTACGACACGGTCGCCGCCAATTACGTCGAACGCGTCCCGCCTCCAGCCGAGATGGACCCGCTGTCACGCGCGATGCCGGCGGGGTTTGCCGAATTGGTGCGGACGACCGGTCTGGGGTCGGTCGCGGACCTGGGGTGCGGCCCCGGACGCGTGACGGCGCACCTGGCCGGGCTTGGGGTGTCCGTCTTCGGCGTCGATCTGTCGCCGAAGATGGGGGCTGGCCCGGCACGCCTATCCGAACCTGCGGTTCACTCAGGGCTCGATGACCGCGCTGGAGATGAGGGACGACGAGCTCGGCGGCATCCTGGCCTGGTACTCCACCCATCACACGCCCCCGCAGTGGCTGCCGGACGTGTTCGCCGAGTTCCACCGCACGCTCGCGCCCGGCGGCTACCTGCTCTGGGGAGACTATGTCGGCAATGAGCGGCTGCAGCAGCATGGTCGACCTGCTGGAGCAGGCCGGACTCGTCGTCTCCGCGAGGCTGGAGCAGGAGCCCGGCGGACGGGTGAAGATACCGCACGCCTGCCTGCTGGCCCGCAAGCCCGAAACGCCCTGACGGGGCTCGTTCCCGGGGTGAGGCCGCTCGGCTGGACCGCCGACGATCGTGGGGCGGGCGGTCAGGCCGCGGGGTTGAGAGGGCGGCCGCCCCAGCGGATGCCTTTCTCGCTGCGGACACGGGCGCGTTCCCGGCGCTGCGCGGCCAGGACGCCTGGATGGCGGGCGTTCTGGTTGCGCCAGTGCAAGTAGAGGTGCAGCGCGCGGGTCTGGACTGTGTGGTTGGGGTGGTTCGAGTTGGCGAGGGTGAACTGCCGCAGCGGCCCGAAGTGCGCCTCGACCGGGTTCGCCCAGGACGCGTTGGTCGGTGTGAAGCAGAGCTCGACCTCGGTGTAGAGGTGACAGGGCAGCGCCCGATGGAGTTCGTGACCGAAGCCGAGGTCGGGCTGATCGGTAGTGGCGTGAAGACACGAGAAGTGGTCGCCTGCGACCGGCTGATCTCCCGGCTGCCGCTCGACCCTTCGCGACAGCTCGTCGGTGCGCAAAGCACGCCCTGGTCCACGAACTGCTCGCGCAGGGCCACTCGCGTCGAGCGATCGCCCGGCACCTGGGCTTTGGCCTCAACACCGGGCAGCTGTACGCGCGCCGCGCACTGACAGGACACCCTCCGCGAAAACCGGCCCCGGTCCAGCAGGCTGGCCCCCTAAAAGGCCCTACCTGGCGCGGCGGTTCGCCGCAGGATGCACGAGCGTCACCGACCTGCACCGCGAACTGCTTGCCGACCACGCTTCCGTTCACTTACGCCATGGTCCGCGCCTACGTCGCCAACCCTGCGCACGGCCCCACCGGACGCGCCGACCCCGCCGCCGAAGGCACGGCAGCTGACCGGTTGACTCACCCGCCATCCCACGGCCCTGAGCGAGGGGGACCGCGTCGCTTTGAGGAACATCCTGGCCCGCTGCCCCGAACTGGACGCCGCCGCTGGGCATGTCCGCGACTTCGGCGAGATACTCCCGGGCTGCCTCGGCGCCAGGCTCCCCGCCTGGATCGACCGTCAACGCCGACCGACTGCCCGGCCTCACCAGGTTCGCACTCCACCTGCTCCGAGACATCGACGCCGTGACAGCCGGTGTGGGTGGTGTGTGACGGATGTGATGTGCTTCCTCGATGCGGCTCAGTCGCGCTGGTAGGCGGCGAGGAGGAAGAGCCAGATCTCGCTGACGGTCGGGAAGCAGGCGATCGCGTGCCTGAGCCGCTTGAGCGGGACCTCGCCGACGACCGCGATGGTGGCCGAGTGCAGGAGCTCGCTGATCCCGGGGCCGACGAACGTGACCCCGAGCAGGATTTCCCGGTCGAGGTCGACGACCAGCCGGGCGTGGCCCTGGTAGTCGTCGGCGTAGAGGTTGGCGCCTTGGGCGGTGTTGAAGTCGAGGTCGACTGTCTTGATCCGGTGGCCGGCGTCGGATGCCTGCTCGGCGGTCAGTCCCACTGCTGCCGCTTCGGGATCGGTGAAGAAGACCTGGGGTACGGCGTGCTGGTCGGCGGTGGTGGCGTGGTCTCCCCAGGCAGCGTCGTCCATCGGGCGGCCGGCTGCGCGGGCACCGATCGCATCGCCTGCGGTCCGAGCCTGATACTTGCCCTGGTGGGTGAGCAGGGCACGGTGGTTGACGTCGCCGAGGGCGTAAAGCCAGTTGCCGTCGACGCCTTTGACCAGACAGGTGGTGTCCACGTCCAGCCAGGAGCCCGGGGTGAGACCGACCGTGTCCAGACCGATGTCGTCGGTGGCCGGGGTCCGGCCGGTGGCGAGCATGACCTCGTCGGCCTCCAGTTCGCTGCCGTCGTCGAGGGTGAGCGTGACGGGGCTGGTGCGTTCGGGGCGGCGCAGGGCCGTCACCTGCACACCGATTCGGACGTCCGCGCCGGCCTCGGTGAGGCTGCGTTCGATCAGCTCGCCCGCGAAGGGTTCCATGCGGGGCAGCAGGCGGCGGCGGGACAGAAGGGTGGTCTGGGAGCCGAGGCCCTGCCAGAGTGTGGCCATCTCCACCCCGACCCCACCGCCCCCGATGATGGCGAGCCGCACGGGCACGGTGCTGGAGTCGGTGCCGTGCCGGTTGGTCCAGGGCCGGGCCTCGTCGATGCCCGGAATATCGGGCAGCACCGGTCGGCTGCCGGTGGCGATGGCCACCGCGTGCCGGGCGCTGAGGATGCGCTGTGACCCGTCGTCCCGGGTGACAGTGACGCGGCGGGGACCGTCGATCCTGCCGTGGCCGCGGAACAGGTCGGCGCCAATGGATTTCACCCACCGAGCCTGGCCGCTGTCGTCCCAGTCGGTGACGTAGCGATTTCGGCGGGCGAAGACCCGATCGGTATCGAGCTGGCGGGTCACGGCCTGCCGGGCGCCCTCCACACGGTTGGCGTCGGCGACCGCGATGACCGGCCGCAGCAGTGCCTTGCTGGGCACGCAGGCCCAGTAGGAGCATTCGCCGCCGACGAGCTCGCGCTCCACGACGGCTACGGAGAGTCTGGCGGCGCGGGCGCGGTCGGCAACATTCTGGCCAACCGGACCGGCACCCAGCACGATCACGTCATACGTGCCGTTTCCCTGGGTTTCCTGTGCTTCGCTCATGGTGTCCTCGCATCACGATCGGGCTGATCATTCATTCCTTCATGGGATTGCTCGACGCGGGTCTTTGGCCTGGCCGGCGGACGAGGTTCGGGGCAGGAAGGGCACCACGCGGAGGAGCTGCCGGCTGGCCGTGCAGTTACCGGCCGACTAGAGGTCGAGGACGACTTCGGTGGTCGGTTTGCTGCAGCAGACGAGGATGGTGCCGGGCTCGGGGAGTTCGAGAGGTGAGGTGGTGTAGGTGATGTCGCCTGCCACGAGGTGGGTGATGCAGGTGTGGCAGACGCCGGTGCGGCAGGACCAACGGGTGGGGATGTCGCAGGCTTCGGCGAGATCGAGGAAGGACGCGTGCACCGGTGACCATGGGGTGGTGACGCCGCTGCGGGCGAAGGTGATGAGGGGGCCGGTGCCCGTGGGACCGGGTGGTTGGTGCGGCCGGATCGCGGCGGTGGGCGTGATGCCGGGGTTGATGGCTGGGAGGGCGCTGAACTGCTCCGTGTGGATCCGCTCGGGGCTCAGGCCGTGATTACGCAGGAAGCCGACGAGGTCGTCCATGAAGGCCGGTGGTCCGCAGAGGTAGGCGTCGGCGTCGGTGGGGATATCCGTGGCTGCGAGTGATCGGGCGGTCGGGCGGCCCTGGGTGATGTGGAGCTGGTCAGGGGGTGGGGTTTCGGAGGTGTAGTAGATGTGCTCGTGAGCGTTGGGGAGTTGCGCCAGGAGGGTGTGGGTCTCGTCGGCGAACGCGTGGTGGGCGCGATCGTGGGTGGTGTGGATCCACCAGACAGGGCGTGGGTCTCTTGTGGCGGCGAGTCGGTGGAGCATGGCGAGCACGGGAGTGGCGCCGATCCCTGCGGAGATGAGGACGATCGCGCGGGTGCTTTCTTCGAGTACGAACGTTCCGCGGGGGCTGGCGATGTCCACGAGGTCCCCGGGGTGCAGCGTGGCATGAATGTAGCTGCTGACTTTCCCGTGGGGCTCGTGCTTGACGCTGATGCGATAGGTGCCGGCAGTGGGCACGGAGGACAGGGAGTAGCTGCGCACTGCGGGGGCGGCATCGCCGACGGCGAGGCGGATGGAGAGGTACTGGCCCGGGCGGGCCACGGGTAGGGGTGCGCCGTCGGTGGTGTCGAGGTAGATCGACGAGACGGTGGGGGTCTCGGAGACGATGCGGGCGACGCGCATGGTCTTGAAACCCGGCCATCCCGGCTCTTCTCTGGGCTGCTGGGTGGTGGCGCGTTCGCTTGGCCACCCCGGTTCCTGTTTGGGCTGCTGGGCGGCGGCGAGTTCGCGGAAGGACTGCTGCCATCCGGGGCTGAGGGCAGGGATATTCAGCGCTCTGCGCAGCTTCGCAGGGTCGCGGCCGGGGAGGTAGAGCAGTGCGTCGATCTCGGCAACGCTGAGTTCTTCGGGACCTTTGCGGCTGAGGGTGATCTCGTCGCCGGCTTGGACGCGTCCCTCGGTGATCACGCGCAGGTAGAAACCGGGGCGGTGGTGGGCGACCAGCAAGGAGGCCATGGTGGGCTCGCCCAGACGCATGCCGACGCGGTAGCAGGTGACGCGGGGTTGGGTGACTTCGAATTCGGCTCCGCCGATGCAGTAACGGTCGCCAATGCATACTTCGTCGTCGGGCAGGCCGTCGATGGTGAAATTGTCCCCGAAGATCCCGAAGGTCAAGTCGTCGCGGCCAAGCTGCTTCTGCCAGTACCGGTAGGACTGCAGCTGATAGACGAGGACGGCTCGAATTTCGCCGCCGTGCCCGGCCAGATCTCCTTGACCGTCTCCATCGACGTTCAGCCGCCGGACCATGCGGGGGCCCTGGACGGGGGCCTTCCAGGCTCCAGTGTGGACAGTCCTTCCCTGCCACGAGACGTCCTTGGGCATACCTACGTTGACGGAGAGCAGCGTCGCCATTTGCGGACCTCCTGCGGGATGGTCGGCCGGGGCAGCCCCCCTCATGGCGCGGTGATCTGTGCGCTGGGACCGATCCTAGTTCTTGTGCCGGTGCCGCCGCGATTCTGTGATCACGAATCTGGTGCATTCGCTGAGATTCTCGAAGGGAGGGACCGGTGCGGAAGGCCATGTCCATTCGTTTTTCCTGGGCGGATCATTCATATCGTGCATGCTCGCAAGGTGGCGGGGCTGCGCCGTGCCGCACCAGAATGATCACGTGGAGTACATGCTCGAGGTCCTCTACCAAGTCCGGGGTTCAATCTGGACGTGGACTACGGACCCAGTCCCGATTTCCGCGTCGTGCAGCTGACGCCCCGCTTCGCGTGCTCGGTGCACATCGGACTGGGTCTTATCGACGCCGAGCCCGGCTGGGTGCAGGGCCTGTACCTGGTGGTCCCGATCTTGAAGGTGTGCAGGCCGAGCTGGCGGACCGCGGCGTCGATGTCGGGGAGATCAGGCACAAGGCGCCTCTCGACGCATGGCAGGGCGGCTTCGAGGCCGGCCCGCAGCCGCGCCTTTGACGAGGACGAAGGCATCGACTACCTCCTACACCACCCCGACTGGGACTATGCCGAACACCTCGCACAGGACGAAGGGCACTTCATGGGCCCCGGTCTCTCGTGGGCCGAGCTGGCCGCCGCAACGGGCAATGGCCTGCCCGGAGACAGCACCACCGATCCCCACGCCCGACTGCTGCTCCTGCTGCCCGCGTTCGGCGACGACGCCGTACCTGATGACGCCGTCAACCGCCTGACGGCGGCGCTGCGCGCCCGCACCCGTGTCGAGGCGCCCGACCGGCTCGCCGCCGCTCTCCTGGAGGACCAGCGGCCGTGCGGTCCCGTGCGCTGGACCACGGACGAGGGCGGCTCCGGATCCAAACGGGACGGCACAAGGAGATCAGCACCTGCCCAGCACGGGACGGGTTTCCTGGGATGACCACAGGTGCCTCCAGGTCAGCACACAGTCAGCACGGGTGGAGCAAGAGCCCCGGATCACTCCGGGGCTCTTACGCCGTGACCTGCACGTTTGTCGTCAGCAGCGATCGCTGCTACGTCCGCGCCTCAGATACCAACCGCACATGAGCTCACTGTGCCACGCGCGGTGACGGAACACCGGCTCCAGGAAAGGGAGCCGTCACGGGCTGCCGCAACCACGCTCCGCGGCGGACAGTCCGTGAGCCCCGGGCGGGGCCACCGAGGCGAGGGCCATGCGGAACAGGTCCCAGGCACTCGCGTCACCGACCGGCGCGCACTCGCCCTGCGCGGCTCGCACGAGGCAGTACGCCGACTCGGTGACCACGGCGCCTGGAACGGCCGGTTCCGCTGAGTGGACCGGGGTCGTCTCCACGGGCACCCCCTCCTTCCGTACGCGCTCCGACGTGGCCGACGACCCGCACGGCGCGCGCGTGTCGCCACACGACCGGGCCGCGGCACGACCGGGCGGCCTCGACCCGAGCCCGCAGCCTGCCACCCCGACGGCGCGCACGGGCCGTGTCCCCCGTCCGCGCCGCGGCGGCCACCGCGGGTCCACCCGGATGGAGGAGTGCCACCTGGTCCTCGTTCCGCGTCGGGTCCGGGGCGCCGCTCACCCATCCGCCACCAATGCGCGCTTTTCGCAACGAAAAGTGTGATCGTTGCAATCCATGGCGATACGGACAGCCAGTGAATGAGGCGCGACCGTGAGCGAGGAGCGAGGAGCGAGGGTGAACGAGGAGCGACCGTGAGCGACCCTGGCGGGAAGTCCGGGAGCGCGCGATGGGCGGGTTCCGCTTTCGAGGAGGCGTGCGCGGTTGCCGACGCCATCCTCTACGAGGGGTACCTGCTGTACCCGTACCGAAGATCGTCGCCCAAGAACCGGGTGCGCTGGCAGTTCGGCGTCCTCGCTCCGCGCGCCTGGGCCGAGGCGCACGGCCCGGTGGCGCCCAGCCTCTCGGGGTCCGTGGAGTCTTGGCAGCAGCAGACCGAGTGCCTGGTGCGGGCGACACCGGATGCCGTGGTCCAGGTGCGCGTGCGCTATCTGCAGACGCAGTCCAGGGGCGTGGAACGCCGGGACCGAGAGGGCCGTTACACGCCGGTGGACTCCCTGGAGGCCGCCGGGACCGTCCACCTGGCCTTCGACGAGGCCGTACCACGCGATGCCGAAATCATCGTTCCGCTGACCGATCTCCTGGCCGGAGAACGGGAGTTCGAGTTCAGTGCTCCGGGTGGCCAGGAAACCGAAACGCTCCCCGGTGACCCAGGACGCCTGGTGCGTCGGCGGTGTCCGGTCGAAGCGCGGACGACGCTGCGGGCCGAACGGCTCGCCGGCCCCGGTGCGCTGCACCGGCTGCGGGTGCGCACGGAGAACACCGGCCGGTCGACCCCACCCGACGCCCCACGCGACGAGGCCCTGCGCAACGCCCTCATCGCGACGCACACCTTCATCGGCGGCGAGGGGCTGGGCTTCCTCTCCTCCCTCGACCCGCCCGACGAGGTCGCGGCACACGTCCGGGACTGTCGCAACCTGCACACCTTCCCGGTGCTCGCCGGCGAGGAGGGAACGGACGGCCTCGTCCTGTCGTCTCCGATCATCCTCCCCGACCATCCGCAGGTGGCACCGGAGAGCCCCGGCGACCTGCACGACGCCGCGGAGATCGACGAGATCCTGACGCTGCGGACGCTGGTGCTCACGGACGACGAGAAACGGGAGGCGCGCGCCACCGACCCGAGAGCCGCGCGGATCCTGGAGCGGGTGGAGACCATGCCGCCGGAGGTGTTCGCCCGGTTGCACGGAGCCATCCGTTCGCTCACTCCCTCCGCCGCCTCCACCCCTTCGCTCACTCCCTCCGCCGCCTCCGCCCCTTCGCTCGCCCCCACCGCCGCCTCCACCCGATCGGCAGCGGACTCCCCCGGCCGCGGCGCCGGTTCCACCGACCAGGCACGGACGGACGGCGGCGAGGTACGGCCGTCGGCCACCGCACCCGACGAGCGGGCGACCACCGTCCCAGACCAGGAAGGGTGTCATGGACGCCATCGAGTTGCTGAAGCGTGACCACCGGATGGTCGAGCAGCTGTTCCGCGACTACCACGCCGCCGCCTCCGCGGGACAGCGGCGGGCCGTGGTCGAGATCATGATCCGAGAGCTGTCCAAGCACGCGGCGCTCGAAGAGCTGATGGTCTACCCGCTGGCCAAGAAGGCGCTGCCGGACGGGCAGCAGGTGATCGACGAGCACCTCGCCGAACACATGGCGGTCAAGAAGATCCTTCTCGCCCTGGACAAGCACTCCGCGGACGACGACCGCGCGAACGAGCTCGTCGAGGAACTGCGCAAGGAGATCACGGAGCACGTGCGCGAGGAGGAGGGCGAACTGATGCCGAAACTCCGCGACGCGGTCTCCCAGAAGGAACTCGAGGAACTCGGGCAGCGCCTCACGCAGGCGAAGCGGACCGCCCCGACCCGACCTCATCCGAACGCCCCCGCCGAGCCCCCCGCCCTGGCGATCGCCGGACCGGTGGCCGCGGCCTACGACCGACTCCGGGACCGACTGCAAGGGAGGCCGAGGACATGACAGTCGAAAGCGGTACCACGGAGGTCAGCCAACACCCCGACGGAGCCGAGCCGAGACGCGGGTTCGACGAGGTCCATATTCTGTGGATCTCCGAGGGCATGAGCTGCGACGGCGACACCATCTCCATGACGGCGGCAGGACAGCCCGGGATCGAGGACGTCGTCCTCGGACTCGTACCGGGCCTGCCGAAGGTGAATCTCCACAACAAGGTGCTCTCACCCGCCATGGGCGGCGAGGACTTCCTCGCGCCCTTCCGCGCGGCGGCGCGCGGCGAACTGGAGCCGTTCATCCTGGTCATCGAGGGCTCGATCCCCAACCAGAACATCATCGAGGGCGACGGCTACTGGACGTCGTTCGGCAACGACCCGGACACCGGCGACCCGCTCACCCTCAACTGGTGGATCGACCACCTCGCCCCGCGGGCCTGGGCGGTCGTGGCGGCCGGCACATGCGCCACGTACGGCGGGATCCACGCGATGGCGGGCAATCCCACGGGCTCCATGGGGCTGGCCGACTACCTGGGCTGGGACTTCAGGTCGCAGGGCGCGCTGCCCATCGTCAACGTGCCCGGCTGCCCGATCCAGCCGGAGAACTTCATGGAGACGCTGACCTGGGTGCTCCACCACGCGGCCGGGTCGGCGCCACCGCCCCCGCTGGACCACATGCTGCGCCCGCAGTGGCTGTTCGGAAGGACGGTGCACGAGGGGTGCGACCGCGCCGCCTACTACGAGCAGGCCGACTTCGGCCGGGACTACAACTCCCCCAAGTGCCAGGTGAAGGTGGGCTGCTGGGGCCCGGTCGTCAACTGCAACGTGCCCAAGCGCGGCTGGATGTCGGGCGTGGGCGGCTGTCCGAACGTCGGGGGCATCTGCATCGGCTGCACGATGCCCGGTTTCCCGGACGCCTTCATGCCGTTCATGGACGAACCGGCGGGCGGCACGTTCTCGACGGTCCTCATCAGGCCCTACGGCGCCGTGATCCGGCGGCTGCGCGGCATCACCAACATGGCGGTCAACCGCGAGCCCAAGTGGCGTCATGACAAGGCCGCGTTGACCAGCGGTTACGACCCCTACTGGCGCCCCACGGGAGCCGCCAAGCGAGAGCGAGAGAGAGCGAGGTAGGCACGGACATGACGGCAACCGAGGCGCGGGCCGCGGAGCGAAAGCCCGCGCAGATCGTGGACATGTCCTGGGATCCGATCACCCGGATCGTCGGCAATCTCGGCATCTATACGAAGATCGACTTCGCGAACCGGGAGGTGGTGGAGTGTCACAGCACGTCGTCGCTCTTCCGGGGCTACTCCGTCTTCATGAGGGGCAAGGACCCGCGCGACGCGGGCTTCATCACCTCGCGCATCTGCGGAATCTGCGGTGACAACCACACCACGTGTTCCAACTACGCCCAGCAGATGGCCTACGGCGTCAAACCGCCGATGCTCGCCGACACGATCGTCAACCTGGGCGAGGCGGCCGAGTACATTTTCGACCACACCATTTTTCAGGACAATCTGGTCTTCGTGGACTTCTGCGAGGCCATGGTCAAGTCCACGAACCCGAGCGTGCTGGCCCGGGCCGAGCGCACCGAGGCGCGCAACGGGAACATCCACGGCTACCGGACCGTCGCCGACATCATGCGCGCCTTCAACCCGTTCGAGGGCGAGGTGTACAAGGAGGCGCTCAAGGTCAGCCGTGTCACCCGGGAGATGTTCTGCCTGATGGAGGGGCGGCACGTCCACCCGTCCACGCTGTATCCGGGCGGAGTCGGCACCATGCCGGAGCCGACCACGTTCACCGACTACCTCTCCCGGCTGGTCCACGTCCTCGACTTCGTCAAGAAGGCCGTCGCAATGAACGACGACGTCTTCGACTTCTTCTACGAGGCGCTGCCCGGCTACGAGGAGGTGGGCCGCCGCCGCATCCTGCTCGGCTGCTGGGGCGCCTTCCAGAACCCGGACGTGTGCGACTACCGCTACGAGACGATGAGCGAGTGGGGCAGGGCGATGTACGTCTCCCCCGGAGTCGTCGTGGACGGCAAGCTCGTCACCAACGACCTCGTCGACATCAACCTGGGCATCAGGGTGCTGCTGGGCAGTTCCTACTACGACGACTGGACGAACGAGGAGCCGTTCGTCACCCACGACCCGCTCGGCAACCCCGTCGACATGCGCCACCCGTGGAACCAGACGACGGTTCCGATGCCGCAGAAGCGGGACTTCGACGGCAACTACAGCTGGGTGATGAGCCCACGCTGGTACGACAGGAACAGCGCCGAGCACCTCGCGCTGGACACCGGCGGCGGCCCCCTGGCCCGGCTGTGGTCGACCGCGCTCAACGGGCTGGTCGACACGCCCTACGTCAAGGCCACAGGGCACAGCGTGCAGATCTCGCTGCCCAAGAGCGAGAAACTGCCGGAGATGACGCTGGAGTGGAAGATCCCCAAGTGGAGCAACACGATCGAACGCGACCGGGCCCGGCCGTACTTCGTCGCGTACGCCGCCGCCATGGCCTTCTACTTCCTGGAACGGGCGATGGGGTTCGTCCGTGCCGGTGAGACCAAGGTCTTCGAGAACTACGAGGTGCCGGACGAGGCGATCGGCTGCGGGTTCCACGAGGCGGTACGCGGTGTCCTCTCCCACCACCTGGTGATCAAGGACAAGAAGATCGCGAACTACCACCCGTACCCGCCGACGCCGTGGAACGGCAGTCCCCGGGACAGTTACGGGACACCCGGCCCGTACGAGGACGCCGTCCAGGGGCAGCCGATCTTCGAGGAGAACGGACCCGACGACTTCAAGGGCGTCGACATCATGCGCACCGTCCGCAGCTTCGACCCCTGCCTGCCCTGTGGTGTGCACATGTACCTGGGCAAGGGCAACACGCTGACCAAGCTGCACTCGCCCACCTATGGGGCGGCTCATGCCTGAGACCGTACGGCTCGACGAGACGGCGGTCGGGGAGCGGTTGTCGCGCCTCGACCGGCTGCTGGAGCAGATCGAGAGCGCTCCCGGTCCGATGACCGGCGCGGCGATCGAGGCGGTGCAGACGCTCACCGAGGTCTACGGCGAGGCGCTGGCGCGGGTGCTGGACCAGGCCGATGCCGGTCTGGCCGACCGTATGGCCGGTGACGAGCTCATCGGCCATCTTCTGGTGCTTCACGGGATCCACCCCGAACCTCCCGAGCGCCGGGCCGCCCGCGCGGTCGACGCTCTGCGCCCGGCGGTGCGCGAGCGCGGCGGGGACGTCGAGCTGGCGGGCGTGGCGGAGGGGGTCGCCCAGGTGAGACTGGCCGCCAAGGGGTGCGGATCCTCCTCTGCCGCACTGGAGGAAGCGGTCCGGGAGGCCGTGCTCGCCATGGCCCCCGAACTCTCCGGCGTCGAGCGGGAACCTGGGGGTGACGGGCGGCGCAGCGCCTTCGTACCGCTCGAAGCACTCACCCTGCGTACGGCGTCCGTCGGGGAGCGGGCATGACCTCCGGTGCCCTGGCCCGCGTCATCCGCTCCGCCGCCCGCCGGCGGGCGGATGCGGAGCACTGCGACCTGTGCGGCGCCGGCATCCCCTCCGAGCACCGGCACTTGCTCGACACGAGTCAGGAGGAGGTGCTGTGCGCCTGCCGCCCCTGCTCCCTGCTCTTCGTCGAGGACGCGGCGAGCGAGGGGCGGTACCGACTGGTGCCGCAGCGGCGGGTACGGCTGCCTCCGGTCGCCACCAAGGCGCTGGGCGTTCCGGTGGGGCTGGCGTTCTTCGTACGGCGCGCCGACGGCACCGTGAGCGCGCACTATCCGAGCCCCGCGGGGGCGACGCGCTGGGAGGCGGACCCGGAGGCATGGCGCGACGTCGTCGCCCGCTGCCCGCCGCTCGCCACCCTCGAACCGGATGTGGAGGCGCTGCTGGTGAACACCGCCCGCTCCGCGAAGCACCACTGGATCGCCCCGATCGACGACTGCTTCCGCGTGGTCGCGCTCGTACGGCGGGAATGGCGGGGCCTGTCCGGCGGCAGCCGGGTGTGGCCCGCCGTCGACGAGTTCTTCGCGGAGCTGACCGAACAACCGCAGTAACCGGCAAGGAGCAGACGATGGGCAACATCCGAGTAGGCAGACCCCAGGTGAAACCCGATACGCCCAAACACGTCTCCGGACTGCACCAGGGCAACAAGGGCCCCTACAAGCGGCAGCCCGGACATCACGAGGACGGGACCGCCGACGCCCGTCGCTCGACCGGGATCCACTGGAAGAAGCACAACGCGATCATGAAGATCATGCCGAACCTCCCGCCGGGATGACGCGGCGAACATGCCCGCGCCGGCATGGCGCGGCATCGGAGACGACCGAGGAGTACAGACCATGGCCGAACGAGCACAGAACATGGCCAAACGAGTCCTGATCGCACAGGCAGTGCTGCTGGGCGGGGCGGCAGCGATCCTGCTGGTCCGCGAGATGCCCGGAGTGGTGCGGGAGATCAGGATCTTCCGGATGGTGGGGCTCCGCGCGGGTTCCAGGCGCCCCCGCTGAATCTCCCGTCACCAGGGTCCGCGGTGGCGCGGCCAGGGGCGCCGGTCCCCCTCAACACCGGCGCCCCTCACGGCGCGGGCGTGCGGGTCGCGTATGTCGACGACCTCCAGGCAGAAGATCCCGCTGCCCCGACCCGTCGCGGCCGGGTCACACACAGCGGAGCGGAAGGCCGACATCACCGGCTGACCGCGGTGTCAGCGCTCGCCCGCGAGGTCGAGGTCGAGATCGTCCTTGGTCACCGGCGCGGCATCCGCCGCCTCGGGGCGGCGCCACGGGCGGGCGATGGGCGTGGACACCGCCCGCCACCAGGGGTCCACGGGCAGCTTCCCGGAAGGTTCGAAGGGGGCGCCGGGCCGGGGCAGCGCGACCGCCTGTCCAGCCTCCTCGGCGGCGTCCTTCGTCCACTCGCCGGGCTCGGCCCAGGGGTGCGGCGCCAGGTTGAAGGTGGCCCAGTGGATCGGCATCATCACGCCGTGCGGCTGCCCGCCCTGGAGGTCCAGGTGGGCACGCATGCCCTCCTCGGGGGTCATGTGGATGTCCGGCCAGTACTCGGAATAGGCGCCGATCTGGATCATCGTGGCGTCGAACGGGCCGTGCTCGGCGCCGATGTCCTTGAAGCCCTCGAAGTAGCCGGTGTCGCCGCTGTGGTAGATCCGGTGCTCGTCGCCGGCCACGGTCCAGGACGCCCACAGGGTGTGCTGTCCGTTGCGCAGGCCACGGCCGCAGAAGTGGCGGGCCGGTGTGGCGGTCAGGGTGATGCCGCCGATCTTCGTCGACTCGTTCCAGTCCAGTTCGCGCAGCCGGTCCGGCGAGACGCCCCAGTGCTCCAGGTGGGCGCCGACGCCGAGCGGTATCGCGAACACGGTGTCCGTGCCGGCCAGCGCCTTGATGGTGGGCAGGTCGAGGTGGTCGTAGTGGTCGTGGGAGATGACGACGACGTCGACCGGGCCGAGCGCGGCCAGCGGCAGGGGAACCGGGTGCAGCCGCTTGGGGCCGGCGAAGTCGAACGGGGAGCAGCGCTCGCCCCACACCGGGTCGAAGAGCACCCGGTGCCCGTCGATCTCGGCGAGGACACTGGAGTGCCCCATCCACGTCAGTCGCAACCCGCTCGCCGGGGGCTTGGCCAGGTCGGCGTACGTCGTCGCGTGCACCGGGACCGTACCGGCCGGGGCGCGGCGGGCTCGGTCCTCCTTGCGGAAGTAGAGCTTCGCCAACTCGAGCGCGGAACCGCCGGACGGGCGGGTCCGGGCGCCCTCCGGGTTCACGAACGCGCCGTCCGCGAAGTGCGGTGATCTGCGGATGCGCGCCAGGCGCTCCCCGCTCGGATCCGCACCGAACGCGGCGGGCTGCAGCGCGCGGAGCCCGGCGCTCAGGGAACGGAAACCGGTCACGGGACCTCCAGTGGAGTCGGTGAGGCCTTCCATTATGGGTCGGCCCCTCTGACGGTGCCGGGTCGGCTGTGTCACAGCGCGATGTCCCGGCACTTCGCGACGTGCGGGCCCGGATGTCACATCCGGGGGGCGCCGGTCCGTCGTATCCATGGGGCGCCCACGAGAGCGCCCCGGAACGACGCACTGGAGGTGCCCCATGGCCCGTGTCTCCCTAACTCCTCGCCGCACGCTCTTCTTCCGCGTCATGGAGTGGTATTCGAAGCGGACGTACGGCAAGGTCCTCGACCCCGGCAAGGCGCTCGCCCACCAACCGCGCGTCCTGTGGGCCGATCTGCGCTTCGAGCAGTCGGTGGCCAAGTGGAACAGGCTCGATGCGGATCTGAAGGCACTGGCCGAGATGGCGACGGCCGCGTCGATCGGCTGCTCCTGGTGCATGGACTTCGGCTACTGGGTCAGCCGGGAGCGCGGCATGGCCCGCCAGAAGCTGGTCGACGTCCCGCGGTGGCGCGACAGCGACGCGTACACGGACCTGGAGCGCGACGTCATGGAGTACGCCGAGGCGATGACCGCCACCCCGCCCGCCGTCGACGACGACCTCGCCGCCCGGCTCGTCGGCCGGCTGGGCGAGCCGGCCTTCGTCGAGCTGACGGCCATGGTGGCGGTGGAGAACCTGCGCTCGCGCGTCAACTCGGCGCTGGGCCTGACGAGTCAGGGCTTCAAGGACTCCTGCGACGTGCCGCCTGGGGGGGCGGCGGACGACTTCCGCGGAGCAGACCTCCACCAGTTGACGTCCTCACCTGCGTAAACGCAGGTGATTCCGGTCTGCACCGCTTCGCGGTGCTCCCTCGGGTTCCTGCTTCATCGGCCTCTGCCGCCCGTGAGGGTGGTCTGACAAGGTCTCCACAGGCTTCACGTCCCGCCCGTCCGGCGGTAGGACCGGCAACTGCGTTGTCGGACAAGGCGATCCTGCCATGACTCCGCGGCCCTCCGGGCCGCTGAGGCAAGGATGCCCTTCACCTCCATCCTGAAGGATGGAGCACTGGGCAAGTGTTCGGTAGCGGTGTCCGCGCCAGGACCGGGCCGGGCGTGCCGCCTGCCGCTCCGTCTCGTGGCGTCAGCTCCGGACGCTTCCATGGCGGACGAGCGACAGCCCCGACCACCGGCCCGTCACCCGTAACTGAATGGTGATTCAGTACAGTGAGCGTATGACCACCCAACGGGACGCTCCCCTCATGACGCTCGCCTGGACGGACCACGTCACCGGACGGCAGGGCTTCCTCGTCGTCGACCGGCTCGTGCGGGGTGTGGCCAGCGGCGGGCTGCGGATGCGGCCGGGCTGCACGCTGGAAGAGGTCGCCGGGCTGGCCCGCGGCATGACCATGAAGGAGGCGCTGCACTACAACCCGGAAGGCCGGTACATCCCCCTGGGCGGCGCCAAGGGCGGCATCGACTGCGACCCCCGGGACCCGGAGGCGTACGACGTCCTCGTGCGTTATCTGCGCGCCATGAAGCCGTACATCGAGCGCTTCTGGACCACCGGCGAGGACCTGGGCCTCACCCAGGAACTGGTGGACCGGGCGGCCTCGGAGGCGGGGCTGGTGTCGTCGATCCAGGCCGTGTATCCGCTTCTCGACGACGAGGCGGCGGCCCGGAGGCGGCTCGCGGACGCGTTCGCGGTCGAGGTGGACGGAATCGGGCTGGACGGGCTGGTCGGTGGATGCGGGGTCGCCGAGTCGGTACTGACCGCACTGGACCGGGCCGGGGTGCCGTACGCGGAAACCCGCGTGGCCGTACAGGGGTTCGGCACCATGGGCGGGGCCACGGCGCGCTTCCTGGCGCGCGCCGGGCTCGCGGTCGTCGCCGTCGCCGACGTCAAGGGCACGATCGCCAACCCCGACGGGCTCGATGTCGAGGCGCTGCTCGCCGCGCGCGACGCCTACGGGACGGTGGACCGCTCCGCGCTGCGCCCCGCCGACCGCGAACTGCCGGGTGACGCCTGGCTGTCGGCCGACGCCGACGTGCTGGTGCCGGCGGCGGTCTCGTACGCCGTCGACACCGAGAACCAGGCGGGGATCGGGGCCCGTTGGATCGTCGAGGCGGCCAACATGCCGGTGCTGCCCGAGGCGGAGGAGTTGCTCGCCGCGCGCGGGGTGACCGTGCTGCCGGACGTGGTGGTCAACTCCGGGACGAATGCCTGGTGGTGGTGGACGCTGTTCGGCGACATCGGGGCCGACGCGGACGAGGCGTTCGCGTACACCCGGCGTTCGATGCGGGCTCTGGTCGGCCGGATGCTGGACCGCGCGGAGGCCGACGGGACGAGTCCGCGGGCGGCCGCGCACGCGCTCGTCGCCGACCGGCTGCCGGTGATCGCGGAGCGGTTCGGGTGGTACCGGTGACGTAGGGTTGCCGCGTGACGAGGGTGCGGTTGAGCGTGGCCGAGCGGCGTGCCGAACTGCTGCGGGCCGCCGTCGAGCAGATCGAGGCACGGGGTGTGGCGGCGGTGCGGATCGCCGACGTGGCCGCGGCGCTCGGGGTCAGCAACGCGCTGGTGCTGTACCACTTCTCGACCAAGGAGAAGCTGGTCGCGGAGGCGTTCGCGTACGCCGCCGAGGACGATCTCGGACATCTGCGCAAGCTGCTCGGCCGCCGCACCTCGGCGCTGCGCCGGCTGCGGGCCGCGGTGCGCTGGTACGCCCCGACCGGGCAGGCCAAGGGCTGGCGGTTGTGGATCGAGGGCTGGGCGGCGGCGCTGCGCGAGCCCGCGTTGCGGGAGGTCACGCGGGATCTCGACCGGCAGTGGAAGGCCGCGATCACCGAGGTCGTGGCGGAGGGGGTGGCCGCGGGTGAGTTCCGCTGCCCCGATCCCGCGGGCACGGCGCTGCGGCTGACCGCGCTGCTGGACGGGCTGGCCGTGCAGATGACGGCGTACGAGAGCGCGGTGTCGCGGGCGCGGGCGCAGGAGTGGGTGGATGGGGCGCTCGCGCTTGAACTTGGCCTGGAGATCGCGGAGTTGACGGCATAGGTTTTCGCCCCCGCCGCCCCTACCCTTCCCTTCCCTGGGGGCTGCGCCCCCAGACCCCCGCTGTCGGCCTTGACGGCCTCGTCCTCAAGCTCCCCCAAGCTCTTCGAGCAGGGGGGACCCCCAGACGGGCTGAAAAAACAGCCCGTCCGGCGCTTGAGGAATGGGGGTTCAGAGGCGCAACCGGGTCACACCGCCTGTTCGATCCGCAGCTTGATGTCGTCCGGGGACAGGGACCCCTTCGCCACGACACGGTCACCGGAGGACTCCCCTCGAAGCCGGCGCCCGATCCACGGCACCAGATACTCGCGCGCCCAGTGGATGTCGTCGCGCCGCACCTCCAGCGTGCCCCGCGGCGGCAGCGGCGGCCACGGCTGGTCCGGGTCGGCCGGCACCTCGTAGCCGAGCACCTGGCCCGCTCGCAGGGCAACCCGGGTGTGCCCCTCGGGCGAGAGGTGGAGGCGGTCGTCGTCCCAGGCGCGCCGGTCCTGGACGGTCTTCAGCGACCACAGGTCGAGGACCGGGCAGCCGTACCGGTCGGCGATCGCCCGGACATGTCCGTTGTACGTGGCGATCTTGCCGCGCAGATGCTTGAGGACAGGTACGTTGCGGGTGTCGAAGCCGGTGGTCACCATGACCGTGCCGACGGCTGAGGTGAGGGCGGCGACGGCGCGCTCGAACCGTTCGGCGACCTCGTCGGGGTCGGTGCCGGGCCGGATGATGTCGTTGCCGCCCGCACAGAAGGAGACCAGGTCCGGCGCGAGTTCGACGGCCTTGGGGAGCTGGTCCTCGACGATCTGGTCGAGCAGTTTGCCGCGCACGGCGAGGTTCGTGTAGTCGAAGTCGCCTTCGGGCCGCCGGTCGGCGAGGAGCACCGCGAACCGATCGGCCCACCCGACGAACTGCCCGTCGGGACCGGGGTCGCCGACGCCCTCGGTGAAGCTGTCCCCCACCGCCACGTACGACCCGATCACTGATCTGTTGTCACTCTTCGAATCGTCTGCCACATCGGCCCATGATTCACCCTGCGATGTGAGCTACGCGACCGTAGGAAAGGGTTGACGGACGGTGAGATAAACCACTCGCCGAGTACGAGCTCATCCGGAATAAGCCTCTGATCAGGGGTGTTCGGCGCGCCGACACCCCAACGGGGGAATGAGCGCATACGCCGAAGGCCGGACCCGATTCGAGGGTCCGGCCTTCGGGAGGCGGCGGGTGGCCGCCCGCGTCAGATGGCCACGCCGTGCGAGCGCAGGTAGGTCAGCGGGCTCACGTCGGAGCCGTAGTTCGGAGTCGTACGGATCTCGAAGTGCAGGTGCGGTCCGGTGACGTTGCCCGTCGCTCCGGAGAGGCCTATCTGCTGACCACCCGTCACGGTCTGGCCCGCCGAGACGGACAGCTTCGAGAGGTGGGCGTACTGCGCGTAGTAGCCGTCGGCGAGCTTGATGACGACCTGGTTGCCGTACGCGCCGCCCCAGCCGGCCGAGACGACGGTGCCCGCGCCGACGGCCTTGAGGCTGGTGCCGGTCGGGACGACGAAGTCGACGCCGGTGTGGTAGCCGCTGGCCCAGTGGCTGCCCGCGACGTGGTAGGCGGTGCCGACGCGGCCCTGGACAGGCAGGGTGTAGCCGGTGGCGGATGTGGCGGGCGCGGCAGCCGTCGTCGTCGTGGGCGCGGCGGCCTGGGAGACCTTGGGTGCGGCGGCCTTGGGCGCGGCGGTCTGGGACGCCTTGGGCGCGGCGTACGGGGCGGCCGGCTTCGGCGCGGCCTCGGTGCCGCCCAGCGTCAGCTTCAGACCGGGGTGGATCAGCGACGGGTCGGAGCCGACGGCCGAGCGGTTGTCCTGGTAGAGCTTCTGCCAGCCACCGCTGACGTGCTGCTCGTCGGCGATCTTCGCGAGCCAGTCGCCCGCCTTCACCGTGTACGTGCTGACGCCGGCCGCCTGGGCGGGGGCCTGCTTGGCGACGACCGGAGCGACGGTGGCGACCTTTTCGGAAACGGACGCCGCCGGGGTGGCGGCATGGGCGCCGGCGGCTCCCATGAGCGGCAGTGCGAACGCGGCGCCGCCGGTTCCGACGACAGCGATGGAACGAATGAAACGCCGGGACTTGGGGCGGCGGTGCTTACCCTGCGCAGGCATGACGAATTCCTCTCCGTCGCCTGCGAGGTGAGCTGTCGGGTGCGGACTGGAGATGTCCGGCCGTGATTGCGCACGGCTTTACCCCAAGCCTGTTCCGGAGACCGGGACAGGCGTTTTACCTGTGGGTCCCCCGCTCCTGCCGGGCACGGGTGAGTGTGCGGGTCCCGGGCAGCGGCAGGATTCGGCGTTCCGCCCGGATCGAGCAGGAACGTAAGCGACCAGGACGCGCAGAGACAACTATTCCCGTTCCCTGTGTGAGCATTTCGCTTGATCCATACGGGAATTCCCCGTCACCCTCCGTCGACACGGGATATAGGGCGACCCTCAATTTCCCTGAATCGGAGCCAGAATTGCGTGAACATGGCGACAGCGGACCGTCACGGATATGACGCTGCTCACGTGGCATGACTTCAGAACCCTTCACTGCGGAGCGAGTTGGAATGAAGGGTTCAATTCGGACAGAAAGCTCAAATGCGACGCAGGCGAATAATCGTCGCATCGAAGTCGCCCCGCAGCCCGGTTCGCAGCCCGTGATGCTGCAGCACCGCACCACGGTGCGTTTCGCCCGTTTCGCGGCATTCGTACGTCGCTGTCGGATCGAGGCCGCGCAACCTCAGCGGTGCCACCGGCTCACCGTGGCGCTGCGCCTGGAGCCAGGCGAGAACCACCGTCTCGTCGCCGAGGACGTACTGGACCGCGCTCAGCCCGCCGGCCGGGGGTCGCAGCCGGTACAGATCACCGCGCTGGACCACAGGGCGGATCTCCTTGTAGAGGCTCACCCAGTCCCGGGCCTCGGCCAGCTCCTCCTCGGTCCACTGGGCGAGGTCCCCGCCGACCCCGAGCACCCCGGCCATGGCACTCACGAACCGGAAGCGCAAGCTACTGACCCGCCCGTTGAGCTGGGCGTTCGGACTGTCGGTGACCCAGGCGGCCATGACCCGCGCCGGATGGATCTGACTGAAGCCGTGCTGGATGGCGAGCCGGTCGAGCGGGTCGGTGTTGTCGGAGGTCCACACCTGGTCCGTACGGCTCATGACGCCGAGGTCGACGCGTCCGCCGCCGCCCGAGCAGGACTCGAAGGCGACGCCGGGGTGCGCGGCCCGCAGGCGGTCCAACAGGGAGTACAGGGCACGCACATGGTCGACCCAGAGGCGCTGCGGGTACGCCTCGCCGGGCCAGCCGGCGTCGGTGAAGCAGCGATTGAAGTCCCACTTCACATAGTCGATGGGAGCACTGGAGAGGAGAGCGTCGAGCCGCTCCCACAGATACTCCTGGACGTCCTCGCGCGCGAGGTTCAGTACCAGCTGATTGCGGAATTCTGTCCGCTTTCGTCCGGATTGGTACTGCACCCAGTCGGGATGCGCCCGGTAGAGGTCGCTGTCCGGGTTGACCATCTCGGGCTCGACCCAGATGCCGAACTGCATCCCGAGGGCGTGCACGTAGTCGGCGAGCGGCTTGAGACCCGCCGGGAAGCGGTCGGGGTTGGGCCGCCAGTCGCCGAGCCCGGCGCGGTCGCTGGTGCGGGCGCCGAACCAGCCGTCGTCCACCACGAACAGCTCGACACCGATCGCCGCCGCCCGCCGCGCGAGCACCCCCTGCTGCTCCTCGGAGATGTCGAACTCGGTGGCCTCCCAGGAGTTGTAGAGCACCGGCCGGTCCCGGTCGGCGTCCGGGATGACGTGGGTCCGCTGGTACGCGTGCCAGGCGCGGCTCGCGCCGCCGAAGCCGCCGTCGCTCCACAGCCCCGCGAAGACGGGTGTGACGTACGTCTCCCCCGTGGCCAGGCGCAGCAGACCCGAGTCGTCGTACCCGGCGCCGCCGGTGATCTGCACGCGCGCGTCCGGAAGTTGGGCCACCGCGATCCGCCAGGTGCCCGACCAGGCGAGCGCGCAGCCGTAGACCTCGCCGCGCTCCTCGGTCGCGTCCACATCGAGCGCCACCCACGGCAGGTGCTGGTGCCCGGTGTGGCCACGGCGACTGCCGACGACCTTCTCGCCGTAGGTGAGGCCGGACCGTACGAGCCGGGACTCGGCCGCCCAGCGTCCGTGCAGCTGGGAAAGCCGCCAGTCGTCGCGCTCGGGCAGCGTCCAGGTCGCGGAGTCGGCGCGCAGCAGTTCGACGGCGGCGGGGCCTTCGTTGGCCAGGGTCACCCAGCGCTCGACGACATCGCCGCGCATCCGGTAATGGAGGGTGATCAGGAGCCCCGTGTCGGTGAACCGCAGCCGCAGCTCCTCGCCGTCGGCCTCGTACGCCTCGAACGCCCACTCGGTGCCGCGACGCTCCTCGGTACGGACGGACAAGGCGGGGCGTACGAAGCGGGGGCCACCCTCGACCGGGTACTCCTCGTGGCCGTCGAGCGGGGACTCGAAGGGCCGGTACCGGGGTGCGGGAAGGGCGGCGAGGGCCTCGGCATCGGCGAGGGCGATCCGCGGGCCCCAGTGCAGATGCAGCAGCTCGTCGCCGTCGGTGAGCCGCAGGGCGTAACTGCTCGTGGGCCCTGACAGCAGCCAGGTACGACGGTCCGCGCCGATTTCCAACATCGAGCCCCCACAGATCCGAACAGGTGTGATCAGTTCAACATCATCGGGGGTGAGGCGTCTCGCGGGCAACGTCTGCCACGCGTGTTCAGCACAGCGTCCACCTGTGGATGATTGCCTGATGAACCCATGTCGTATCGTCGAAGCTCGGCCCGTCGACGAGCAGCGCCGGCGGACGCCTGGGAGGAGCCCCCGTGACGCAGCAGGTCCCGTCCACCGAGCCCGAGCTGACCGGAGTGCGCAACTTCCGTGACGTGGGCGGTCTGCCGACCGTGGACGGGCGGCGCGTGCGGCCCGGAGTGCTCTTCCGCAGCGGCCACCTCGCGCACGCGACGGAGAAGGACGCGGCGTTCCTCGCCTCCCTCGGCCTGCACACGATCTTCGACTTCCGCAACGCGGCGGACAAGAAGCTGGAGGGGCCGGACGTCGAGCTGCCGGGCGTGCGGAACGTGAACCTTCCGCTGTCCGACCCGGCGGACGGCGCCGAGTTCTGGAAGATGGTCCGCGACGGCGAACTGGACCAGCTGCGCGGAATCCTCGCCGATGGCAAGGCCGCGAACCGCATGATCGCCTCCTACCGCACGATCATCAAGGAGCGCACGGCCGAGCACTCCCAGGTGCTGCGTGCCCTGGCCGAGGACAGCGTGCCCGCGCTGATGCACTGCGCCGCGGGCAAGGACCGCGCGGGTCTGTCGATCGCGGTGACGCTCCTCGCCCTCGGGGTCGAGCGCGAGGCGATCGTCGCGGACTACCTGGAGTCGAACGCCATCCACCGCCGGTACAAGGTGCACCGCAACGGTTCGTCGGCGGACGCGTACTCCCCCGAGGTGATGGAGCTGCTCAGCCCCCTCTTCGACGCGCGCGCCGAGTACCTGGCCGCGGCGATCGACACCGTCGAGGAGACCTGGGGCGGCGTGGACGCCTACCTGGAGAAGGGGCTCAAGGTCACGCCGGCGCTGCGCCGGCAGCTGCGCGAGCGACTGCTGGACTGAGCCGCTGTCACTTCGCGCCCACCGAGAACAGCAGGTAGATGAAGCCGGCGAAGAGATGGCCGACCGCGATGTAGATGATCAGGCGGATCCACAGGGCGCGGGGGAACTTCTCCTCCATCGACCTGCGCTCGGGGCGGGTGTCCGGTTGCTCGGTCATGGCATTTCTCCAGGGGTGGGGCCGAGGCAGAGCGCCGCGGTCGGGCTCTGCAGCAGGGTGTGGACGAACAAGAGCTCGGTCCCGTCGTGGTCGACGGCCGCGAGCCGGTGCGGGGTGAGCGAGTCGAAGTGGGCGCTGTCGCCCGGGGCGAGGATGTGCGCGCTGTCGCCCAGCCGCAGCCGCAGCCGCCCCTTGAGGATGTACAGCCATTCCTCGCCGGGGTGGACGCGGACGATGTCGCCCTGGGTGCTGTACGGGACGTGGACGCGCAGCGCCTGCATCCCGCGACCCGGAGCGCCGGCCTGCCAGTACGTCCAGCCGCCCGCCCGGGTCGACTCCATGTCGGAGGCGCGCACGATCGCGTCCCGGTCGGCGACGGTCTCGCCGAGCAGTTCGGAGACGGTTGTACCGTAGATACGGGCGAGCGCGAGCAGCATCGGCAGCGAGGGCTGGCGCTGCCCGGTCTCCAGCCGGGAGAGGTGTGCGGGCGAGAGCCCGGCGGCGCCGGCCGCGGCCTCCAGGGTGAGCGAGGCGCGGCGGCGCAACGCACGCAGCTGGGGCGCGACGGCGGGCAGGTCCGCGGCCGGCCCCGGCTCGGTCTCTTCAGGAGAGCTCATGCTCTCCATTGAGCCCCACCTTTGCCTCAAAGGCAAACTTATTGCCTGAGAGGCAAATCCTGCGGGCTCCGGTGGCTACCGGTTCGCCACCGCCTGTTTGATCAGCGTCTTGCCGAAGTCCCACATCAGTGCGCTGCCGCTGTGCGCGTCGTCCATGACCGCGGTGAACGCCTCCACGAACCGGTCGACGTCCCGCTCGCCGATGATCAGCGGCGGGATCAGCTTGATCACCTCCAGGTGGTCACCGGAGACCTGGGTGAGGATCCGGTGCCGTTGCAGCAGAGGGACGACGACCATCTGCGCGAACAGACCCTTGCGGGCCGCCTGCAGCATGGTCCACCGGCTGCGCAGCTTCAGTGAGCGGGGCCTGCCGAACTCGATGCCGATCATCAGGCCCCGGCCGCGTACGTCGCTCAGCAGCTCGTACTTGTCGGTGAGCGCCGTGAGGCGGGACTTCAGCTGCTCCCCGACGGCCCGGGCGTTCGCGACGATCTGCTCGTTCTCCATGACGGACAGCACGGCGAGCCCGGCCGCCATCGCCTGCGCGTTGGATCCGAAGCTCGCCGAGTGCACGAGCACCCGGTCCATGGACGAGTAGACCTTCTTGAAGATCCATTCCTTTCCGAGGGTGGCACCCACCGGCACATAGCCGCCGGAGAGCGCCTTCGCCACGCACACCAGATCCGGCTCGACGCCGCTCTCGTGCTGGTAGGCGTAGAAGTCCCCGGTGCGGCCGAGGCCGGTCTGCACCTCGTCCGCGATCAGCAGCGCCTTGTGCCTGTGCAGCAGCTCCTGGGCGGCGGGCAGATAGCCGGGCGGGGCCTCGTGGACGCCTTTGCCCTGGATCGGTTCGACGACGAGCGCCGCCACGTCCCCCTTCCTCAGCTCCCGGGCCAGGGTGTCGAGGTCGCCGAGCGGGACCGCCGTGTCGGGCAGCAGCGGGGCGAAGCCGTCACGGAAGCCTCGTTCGCCGTTCACGGACAGCGAGCCGGTGGTCAGGCCGTGGAAGGCGTGCTCGCAGTAGAGGATCCGCGGTTTCCCCGTCGCGTAGCGGGCGAACTTCAGCGCGGTCTCCACCGCCTCCGTCCCGCTGTTGCCGAAGAAGACCCGCTCCAGGTGCGGGCTGTGGGCCAGCAGCTTCTCCGCCAGCAGCCCGGGCAGTGGCTGGCAGTCGAAGCGGGTCAGGTCGGCGAGCCGGGCGTCCAGGACGTCGTGCAGTGCCGTGCGGACCACCGGGTGGTGGCGGCCCAGGCCCATCACCCCGAACCCGGCGAGCATGTCCAGGTAGTCGTTGCCGTCCGCGTCCCAGAAATGGGCGCCCTCGGCGCGCTCGTAGACCTTGTCGAAGCCGATGGTGTGGAGCATGCGCGGGAGCTGGTGGTTGAGGTACTTCGCGTGCAGCTCGTAGCGCTCGGCCCCGCGCTCGGCCAGGAGCTTGCCGAGGTCGAATTCCCGGTTCCCGGAAGGGGTGGTCATTCCTCTTTCTCCTTGGACAGCTCATCCTTGGCGGCCAGGCAGGCGCTGATCCGCCCGGCGATCTCGACGGGCGTGAGGCCGATGTCGGCGAGCACCTCGCCGCGCTTGGCGTGCGCGAGGAACTGCTCCGGGATCCCGAACCTCCGTACGGGTACGTCGATGTCGGCGTCGCCGAGCGCCAGCGCGACCGCGGAGCCGACACCCGCGGACCGGCTGTTGTCCTCGACGACCGCGACGAGCCGGTGCTCGGCGGCCAGGCCCGGCAGCGAGGGGTCGACCGGCTTGACCCAGCGCGGGTCGACGACCGTGCAGCCGATGCCGCGGGCCCCCAGCAGCTCGGCGGCCTGGAGGCACACGGGTGCCATGACGCCGACGGCGACCAGAAGCACCTCGGGTCTGTCCGCGCGGTGCAGTACGTCCAGACCGCCCACCCGGTCCACCGCCGGGACCGCCGGACCCACCGACTCCTTCGGGAAGCGGACGAGGGTCGGCGCGTCGTCGACCGCGACCGCCTCCCGCAGCTGTGCCCGCAGCTGGTCGGCGTCGCGCGGCGCGGCGATCCTGAGCCCCGGCACGACCTGGAGGATCGACATGTCCCACATGCCGTTGTGCGAGGGCCCGTCGACGCCCGTGACGCCGGCCCGGTCCAGGACGAAGGTGACCCCGCAGCGGTGCAGGGCGACGTCCATGAGGAGCTGGTCGAAGGCGCGGTTGAGGAAGGTGGCGTAGACGGCGACGACGGGGTGCAGTCCGCCGGTCGCGAGACCGGCCGCGGACACGGCGGCGTGCTGTTCGGCTATCCCGACGTCCCACACCCGGTCGGGGAACCGCTCGGCGAACTCGCCGAGGCCCACCGGGTGCAGCATGGCCGCCGTGATCGCCACGACGTCCTCGCGCTCCTCGCCGATCCGCACCATCTCGTCGCCGAACACCGAGGTCCACGACGGACCGCCTGCGGGCGCGAGAGGCTCACAGGTCAGCGGGTCCATCACGCCGACGGTGTGGAAGTGGTCCTCCTCGTGGGCGAGCGCGGGCTCGTAACCGCGTCCTTTCTCGGTGAGGCAGTGGATCAGCACCGGTCCGTGGAAGCGTTTCGCGCGGCGCAGCGCCGACTCGACGGCCAGGATGTCGTGTCCGTCGATCGGGCCGACGTACTTCAGGCCCAGGTCCTCGAACAGGCCCTGGGGCGCGAACGCGTCCTTGAAGCCCTTCTTCGCGCCGTGCAGTGCCTCGTAGAGGGTGGTGCCGACGACGGGCGTGCGCTGCAGCACGTCCTTGCCCCAGGCCAGGACCTTCTCGTAGCTGTCGGTCGTGCGCAGCGTGGCGAGGTGGTTGGCGAGGCCGCCGATGGTCGGCGCGTACGAGCGTTCGTTGTCGTTGACGACGATGATCAGCGGGCGGTCCTTCGCGGCGGCGATGTTGTTGAGCGCCTCCCACGCCATGCCGCCGGTCAGCGCGCCGTCCCCGATGACCGCGACGACGTGCCCCTTCTCCCCCTGTACCTGGCGGGCCTTGGCCAGCCCGTCGGCCCAGCCGAGCGCGGTGGACGCGTGGCTGTTCTCGATGATGTCGTGCTCGGACTCCTCGCGCGACGGATAGCCGGACAGGCCCCCCTTGCCGCGCAGCTTGGAGAAATCCTGGCGCCCCGTCAGCAGCTTGTGTACATAGCTCTGGTGGCCGGTGTCCCACAGGATGTGGTCGGCCGGCGACTCGAAGGCCCGGTGGAGCGCGATGGAGAGTTCCACCACGCCCAGATTGGGCCCCAGGTGACCGCCGGTCCTGGCGACCGCATGGATCAGGAACTCCCTGATTTCCTCGGCCAGTTGACTCAGTTCCGCCTCGGACAGCGCCTTCAGGTCGCGTGGTCCCCGGACGTTCTCCAGAATGGTCACGCTCGCGCCCCCTCTCGGTCCGTGCCGCTCAACTCACGGTGACGGCGGGTTCTCCGGACCCGACGCCGTCCTTCTCCATCTGCTCGGCGATCTTCATCGCCTCCTCGATGAGGGTCTCCACGATCTTCGACTCGGGGACGGTCTTGATGACCTCGCCCTTGACGAAGATCTGGCCCTTGCCGTTGCCGGAGGCGACCCCCAGATCCGCCTCCCGCGCCTCCCCGGGACCGTTGACCACACAGCCCATGACCGCGACGCGCAGCGGCACCTCCATCCCTTCCAGGCCCGCCGTGACCTCGTCGGCCAGTTTGTACACGTCGACCTGGGCGCGCCCGCACGACGGGCACGAGACGATCTCCAGGCGGCGCTGCCTCAGGCCCAGTGACTCCAGGATCTGGATGCCGACCTTGACCTCCTCCGCGGGCGGGGCCGACAGCGACACACGGATGGTGTCGCCGATGCCCTCGGACAGCAGCGCGCCGAAGGCGACGGCCGACTTGATCGTGCCCTGGAACGCCGGACCGGCCTCCGTGACGCCCAGGTGCAGCGGGTAGTCGCACTGGGCGGCCAGCTGGCGGTATGCGTTGACCATCACCACGGGGTCGTTGTGCTTGACCGAGATCTTGATGTCCCTGAAGCCGTGCTCCTCGAAGAGCGACGCCTCCCACAGGGCGGACTCCACGAGCGCCTCGGGGGTCGCCCTGCCGTACTTCTGCAGCAGCCGCCTGTCGAGGGAGCCGGCGTTCACCCCGATCCGGATCGGTGTGCCATGGTCCTTGGCGGCCCGCGCGATCTCCTTGACCTTGTCGTCGAACTGCTTGATGTTTCCGGGGTTCACCCGGACGGCCGCACAGCCCGCCTCGATGGCCGCGAAGACGTACTTCGGCTGGAAGTGGATGTCCGCGATGACCGGGATCTGCGACTTCTTCGCGATCGTGGCGAGGGCGTCCGCGTCGTCCTGCGTGGGGCAGGCGACGCGGACGATCTGGCAGCCGGACGCGGTGAGCTCCGCGATCTGCTGCAATGTGGCGCCGATGTCCGACGTACGGGTCGTCGTCATCGACTGCACCGACACCGGGGCCCCGCCCCCCACCGCCACCGGCCCGACATGGATCTGCCGCGACCTGCGCCGCTCGGCGATCGGCCGGACCGGTACCTCGGGGACGCCCAAGGGAACGGCGGTCATGCGGTCACCGCTGCTTTCCGTTGGTCATGGTCTCCCGGGCGGCCCGCAGCGACTCCTTCAGGGAGCCCATGGTGGCGAGCACAGCGGTCGGCTCGTAGCCGCAGTGCGCCATGCAGTTGGCGCAGCGCGGGTCCTTGCCGCGGCCGTACTGGTCCCAGTCGGTCTCCTCCAGCAGTTGCCGGTACGTGGCCACGTACCCGTCGCTCATCAGATAGCAGGGCTTCTGCCAGCCGAAGAGCGAGTAGCTCGGGATCGCCCACGCGGTGCACGGGAAGTCGACCTTGCCCTCCAGGAAGTCCAGGAAGAGGGGGCTCTGATTGAGCCGCCACCGCCTGCGGTTGCCTCCCGAGAAGGCCTTCTTGAACAGCTCGCGGGTCTGCTGGACGCCGAGGAAGTGCTCCTGGTCGGGCGCCTTCTCATAGGCGTAGGCGGGCGAGAGCATCATCTCGTCGACCTTCAGGTCGTCGTTGAGGTAGTTCAGCACCTCGACGACGGTCTGCGGGGTGTCGGTGTTGAAGAAGGTGGAGTTGGTGGTGACCCGGAAGCCCCGCCTCTTGGCCTCCTTGATGGCCTCCACCGCCTCGTCGAACGTGCCTTCCTTGGCCACCGAGGCGTCGTGCCGCTCGCGCAGCCCGTCGATGTGCACCGCCCAGGCGAAGTACGGCGAAGGCTTGAACTTGTCCATCTTCTTGCGCATCAGCAGCGCGTTGGTGCACAGGAAGACGAACTTCTTCTTGGCCACCAACTGACGCACGATCTCGTCGATCTGCGGATGCATCAGCGGCTCACCGCCCGCGATGGACACCATCGGCGCGCCCGACTCGAGCACCGCTCCCACGGCCTGGGCGACGGGCATGCGCTGCTTGAGCACGCCGGCCGGATGCTGGATCTTGCCGCACCCCTCGCACTTCAGGTTGCAGGCGAAGAGCGGCTCCAGCTCGACCAGCAGTGCGAACTTGTCCCGCCTCTTGAGTTTCTGTTCAAACAGGTAGGTAGCGACCTTGATGGTTTGACGGAGCGGCATGGCCATCTGGCTCACCTCCGGGGGAGCAGCAAGGAACGGTGCCATTCGTAAAAAGCGGGAAGGACGGCACGCAGAACACGAAAAGCCGATATTCCACCGCGCAACGTGCCGATCCGGACGAGTTCATGTTCTGGAGCGTCCACGACCACCCGGACGGCCGCAACCGGGCGCGCGCCCGTGCGCACGGCACTGTGGAGGGTGGCCGCCGACTCCATGTCGACCGCGATCGCGCCGGTCGCGAGCAGGTGCGACCGTTCCTGACCACGGACGACGTGGTCCGAGCCGGTCAGCGGTCCGGTGTGGACGGTGCGCCCCGGGACGGTGCGCGCGAGTTCCTTCACCAGCAGTTCGGTGCCCACGCACGGGGTGGCGCCCCGCGGATCCCGGGCCTCCTCCGCGACGACGAGGTCCCCGGGATGCATCCCGGGGGCCAGCCCCGCGCAGAAGCCCGTGGCGAGGACGGCCGCGCCTTCGAGGGCCGGGTCGGCGAGCGCCCGGGTGACGGAGCGTTCGGCCGCCCGGGGGCCCATACCCGTACGGAGTACCGTCACCCGCCCGTCGGAGCCCCTGTGGCCGCCGCTGCGCAGGGCAAGGTGCTCGATGCCGAGCGCGCAGGCGATCAGCAGCGGGGCCGGGTCGGGCTTGGTGCTCATCAGCTCCCCTTGGCCTCGGCGAACGGCTCGCCATGGACGTAGCGGCCGAGCGCGGTGAGCGGGAAGACCTGCCGGTAGAGGTGATAGTTGATGGAGAAGTCCCAGGGGAAGCCGGTGCCGGTGAAGTACGGCTCGTCCCAGGAGCCGTCCTCGTTCTGGGTACGGTCGAGGAACTCGATGCCGCGCTCCACGGCCTTGGACTCGCTCTCCCCCGCCGCCAGCAGCGCGAGCAGCGCCCATGCCGTCTGCGAGGCGGTGGAGGCGCCTTGGCCGCTCCACTCCTGGACGTACTTGTAGGAGCGCAGGTCCTCGCCCCAGCCGCCGTCGTCGTTCTGCACGCTCTCCAGCCAGGCGACGGCCCGGCGGATCGCCGGGTGCGCGGCAGGGATCCCGGCGGCCACCAGCGCGGGCACCACCGAGCCGGTGCCGTAGACGTAGTTGACGCCCCAGCGCCCGAACCACGAGCCGTCCGACTCCTGTTCGGCCAGCAGCCATTCGATACCCCGGCGGGTGCGCGGGTCGTGGGAGAGGCCCTCGACGGCGAGCATCTCCACGACGTGCGCGGTGACGTCGGCGGACGGCGGGTCGATGACCTCGCCGAAGTCGCAGAACGGCAGCCGGTTGGGGAACGGGCTGGTGTTGTCGACGTCGAAGGCGCCCCACGCGCCATTCTTCGACTGCATGCCGAGGTTCCAGCGCACTCCGCGCCCGATGGCCCTCTCGATCCGGTCCGGGTCGGGGTGCTTGACCCGGCGCAGCGCGAGCACGACCTCGGCGGTGTCGTCGATGTCGGGGTAGTTGTCGTTGTGGAACTCGAACGCCCAGCCGCCCGGGGGGAGTCCGGGACGTCGGACCGACCAGTCGCCGGGCCGGACGATCTCCTCGCCGAGCATCCAGTCCGCGGCCTTCACCAGCTGCGGGTGGTCGGCGGGCACGCCCGCGTCGGCGAGCGCGATGGTCGCGAGGCAGGTGTCCCACACCGGGGACTGGCAGGCCTCGATCATGCGGGCGCCGTCCTCGCGCCACACGGCGAAACGGTCCAGCGACGCGACGCCCTCGCGCATCACGGGGTGCTGGAGGTCGTAGCCGAGCAGGTGGAGGGCGATGACCGAGTACACCGCGGGCGGCTGGATCCCGCCCCAGCAGCCGTCGTTCTCCTGCCGCTCGATGATCCAGCGGGCGGCGGTGTTCATGGCGGCCCTGCGCAGCCGGCGCGGGGCGACCTTGCGGAACTGGTGCAGCGCCTTGTCGAGCCGCTGGAAGACGCCGTCCCAACTCGCCACGGGGGCGAGGTCCCTGGCGGGGCTGGGGTCGCTCGGGTCGGTGTGCAGCTCGTCGAGCGGGAACGGCGCCGGCCGCACCGGGCGCTTGGCGGAGACGATGGTGAGCGGCACGATGGTCTGCCGCGCCCAGCACCCGAAGTCGTAGATGTTCAGCGGCATCCACTTCGGGAAGTAGATGAGCTCCGGCGGGAGTTCGGGCAGGTCCTCCCACTTCCACCAGCCGAACAGGGCCAGCCAGATCCGGGTGAAGACACGGGCGGCGGCGATACCGCCCCGCTCGCGGATCCATCGGGACGCCTTGGCCATGTGCGGCTCGTCCGGCGCGTCTCCGGCCAGTCGCAGGGCGACGTACGCCTCGATGGTGGCGGACAGTTCGCCGGGGCCGCCGTAGAAAGTGGCCCAGGTGCCGTCCTCGCGCTGCTCGCCGCGGATGAACAGGGCGGCGGCGTGGGTGGTCTTCTCGTCGCGGATCCCCAGGAACTGACGGAGCAGCAGGTCCTCGGCGTCCATCGTGACGTTCGTCTCGAGGTCGCCCTTCCACCAGCCCTGGGCGTCCTGCCGCGCGAGCAGGAAGTCGGTCGCGCGCCGCAGGGCGCGCTCGGCGGCGTCTCGAGTGCCGACCGTCCCGGCCGCCTCCGGGAGCGATTCGCTTGTTTCGCTGGCCGAGGCAGCGCGGGGCGGCACGGCCCCGGTGCTTCCGTCGGTCGTCGCTGTCATGGCTTCCCCTTCGTGCAGTCGTGCAAGTCGTGCTGCTGTGGGTCCGCCGTCGGCCGGTGCGGGTGCGATCAGGGCACCGGCCGGCGACTACGCGAGGTGTATTCGACCGATAATGATCATCTCTTTCGTACGACGACGAAGTCGGCGAGCGCCGTGAACTGCGCGCGCACCTCCTGGGGCATCCGGACGAAGTCCAGCGCTTCGACGGCGATCGCGTGCTGGCGGCGCGCCTCCTGGGCGGTCCACTCACGGCCGCCCGCCTCCTCGATGAGCGCGGCGCGCGCGGCGAACTCCTCCTCGGAGAAGTTCTCGAAGTCGCTGCTCTTGGCGTCCTCCGCGAGGATCTCGCCGAGGCGCTCGGAGGCGGTTCCGCCCGCCGCCAGCGCGGCCACGACCGGCAGGGACTTCTTGCGCTGGCGCAGATCGCTCCAGGTCTGCTTTCCGGTGGCCTCCGGGTCGCCCCAGATGCCGAGGAGGTCGTCGACGGCCTGGAAGGCGAGGCCCAGGTGGTAGCCGTACTTCTCCAGGGTGTCGGCGGTCGCGTCGTCGGCGCCGCCGAGGACCGCGCCGATGGAGGAGGCGCAGGCGAGCAGGGCGCCGGTCTTGTTGCCCTCCATCTCCAGGCACTCCTCGACGCTGACCCGGTCGCGGTGCTCGTAGGAGATGTCCTGCGCCTGACCGTCGATCAGGGCGCGGGTGGCGGTGGTCAGACGGCGGGCGGCACGGCCGGCCTCGACGGTGCCGAGTTCCAGCAGCACCTCATTGGCCAGGGCGAACAGGGCGTCGCCTACGAGGATGGCCTGGGCGGGGCCGTGCACCTTCCACACGGTGTCGCGGTGGCGGCGCTGTTCGTCACCGTCCATCAGGTCGTCGTGCAGCAGCGAGAAGTTGTGCACCAGCTCGACCGCGACCGCGCCGGGCACACCCACCTCGGGGGCCCGGCCCGCGGCCTGCGCGGAGAGCAGGGCCAGGGCGGGGCGCACGGCCTTGCCGCCGTCGCCGTCCGCGGGGTTGCCCTCGGCGTCGATCCAGCCGAAGTGGTAGGCGGCGACGGTGTCCATGGGCGGTGCCAGTCGGTCCACTGCCTCCCGCAGTACCGGGGTGGCCAGGGTCCGGCCGCGCTCCAGAAGCGCGGACACGTCCACCGCGGTCTCTCGAGCGGCCGTCTCGGCCGGGGGCACAGTGGGCACAGTCTCTCCTCTTGTTGCGATACCGGGGGTGCGGGGGCCCGACCCGTTCAGTTCGACGCTCATGCCGCCTCCTCGAAGAGGTCGGGGAGGTGGGAACCGGACCGGCCGAGGGCGCCCAGCGCGGCGCCCGCCGCACTGACTCCACTGCGGACCGCACTCTCCATGGTCGCGGGCCACCCTGTGGCGGTCCACGCTCCGGCCAGGTACAGGCCGGGGGCCTTGGTGCGGGCGCCGGGCCGCAGCCGCCCGACGCCTGGGGTGGGGGCGAACGTCGCCGTGCGCTCCCGGGTCACGAAGAAGTCCTTCACCTCTGCGCCGCGGGTGGCGGGCAACAGCCGCTCCAGCTCGGGCAGATAGCGCTCGCGCAGCACCGACACGGGCTCGTCGATCTCGTCCTGCGCGGCCGACTGCGACAGCGCGAGGTACTGGCCCTCGCGCAGACCGGAGGCATCGGTGCGGTCGAAGACCCACTGCACCGGGGAGCCGAGCGCCGCGAAGAACGGCCTGGTCAGCACCTTGCGGTCGTAGACGACATGGACGTTGAGGATCGGGGCGGTACCGATGTCGAGCAGCCGTTCGGGCGCGTCGAGGGCTCCGGCGGGCAGCAGTTCATGGGCCTCGCGCTGCGGTACGGCGAGAACGACCGCGTCGGCCTCGATGCGCTCGCCGGGAACCTGAACGCTCCAGGTCCCGTTTTCGTCAGTAGAGATGGAGGTGACGCGTGTACGGACCTCGGTACGAACGCCCGCGGAGTCGAGCGCCTTGCGGGCCAGCCGGTCGTGCAGTTCGCCCAGCGGGACGCGAGCCCAGCCGATGTCGGCCGCGCCCGGGTCGGACAGCAGACCCGTCTTGAACACCATCGCGGCGAGCCCGAGCGAGGCATCGCCGGCCACCGCGTTGAGGGTGGCGACCCCGACCAGGTCCCACAGTGCCTCGATGGCACGCGCCGACTGACCGTGCGCGGCCAGCCAGCTGCCGAAGTCCTGCTCATCGAGTGCGGGATCCGCGAGGTCGAGAGCTCGGAGCGCGAGTGCGGCACGCCCCACTTTGGCGCGCTCGGCGAGCGAGAGATGGGGGTAGGTGGCGAGGCTGCGCCCGAGATGCAGGGGTACGGGCAGCGCGTCGCGCCGTAGTCTGCCCAGCCGTCGCCCCGGCGTGCCGTGCGCGTCGAGAACGGGCACGTCGAGACGATCCTGCAACGGCGCGAGCGCGGCGCCGTCGATGCGGTCGAGAAACCAGCGATAGGCCGTGCAGCAGCGCAGATAGACATGCTGGCCGTTGTCGACGGTCAGGTCGCCGCGCTGGAAGGAGAAGGCGAGTCCGCCCAGCCGCGGCCGCCCCTCCAGCAGGGTGACCCTGACCCCGGCGTCGGCGAGCGCGAGTGCGGCGGTGATCCCGGCGAGCCCCGCACCGATCACGACGGCGGACGACGCCCGGGGGCCGGACGACGCCTCGGAGGCGGACGACGGCTCGGGGCGACCCGAGGTGTCCGCGCCCCGATCCTCCGGCTGTGTGCCGTCGCTCATGGTGCTTCCTCCCCTGCCGGTCCGCCGTGGTGCTTGAACGATGCACGGCGGGCCGTCTCCGTCAGGGACGCCGCGCCGCACCGGAGGGTTGCCTGCCGCTTTTCGCCGATGGAGTCGCCTTGGACCGGACTGCCCATCAGGCACGCCTCCTGACGGTCCGCCGGGACACATGGCGGGTGTCGAGACCCGACAGACCACGCACGGCGACGTACGCCTTCTCACGACCGGGCAGCGAGACCCGGCCGCGCAGTACGGCCTCCGGCTCGCGCTCGATGCGGTCGAGCAGTCGACGGTAGATGCCGGCCATGGCCGCGACACAGGCACCGCTGCGGCGGTCGAGCATGGGCAGCAGGCGGTAACCCTCGGCGAAAAGGGCGCGGGCCCGACGCACTTCGAAGTGCACGAGGCCCGCGAAGTCGGAGCCCTCGGGTGGGGTCGGTCCGTGGAACCCGGCCGAGCAGCCGAACTTGGCGAGGTCGTCGGCGGGCAGATAGACGCGCCCGCCCTCGGCGTCCTCGCGGACGTCCCTCAGGATGTTGGTGAGTTGCAGCGCGAGCCCGAGCGTGTCGGCATACTCCGGCGCGCGCTCGGCGCCGCGCGCCCCCGGTTCCGTACCGAACACCCCGAGCGAGAGCCGCCCGATGGCCCCGGCCACACAGCGGCAGTAGAGCTTCAGATCGTCCCAGGTCTCGTAGGTCTCCCCGCGTACGTCCATGAGGACGCCGTCGATGAGTTCGTCGAGGCCGCCGAGCGGGATCGGGAAGTGCCGGGCGGCATGGGTGAGGGCGACCGCGACCGGGTCGGTGTCGTCCTCGGCCACGCCTCCGTCACGGATCCGGGCCAGCAGCGCCCTGGTCTCCTCCAGCCGCGCCGCCTTGACGTCGGCCGCCAGCGCGCCGTCGCCGATGTCGTCGACACGCCGGGAGAACGCGTAGAGCGCCGACATCGCACGGCGCTTGGGCGTCGGCAGGAGCCTGATGCCGTACGCGAAGTTACGGGCCTGCTGCCCGGTCACGGCCTCGCAGTAGCTGTACGCGGCGAGTACCGGTGGGGCCACGTGCTGTTCCGACTCCACGGTCCGGATCACCCCTCTCCTCGCAGAGTCACGCCCACCTCGCGCAGCAACCGGAGCTTGCCGGACTTGGGCGGGCCGGGAAGTACGTCGTATTCGGCGGCGACGATCGCCCGGATCGCCGCCCTTCCTCCCGCCACGAATCCCGCGAGCAGCAGCCTGAGCCTGCCGTGGACGCTACCCACGAGGGGGGCGCCTTCATTCAGGAGATCCCGGGCGCGTTCCGCTTCGTATGCAACCAGTGCCCGCACCGATGCACCCGCTGAGTTCATGGCAAGGTCCGTCTCCTGGACATGAAAGCGCTTCATGTCGGCTGCGGGCAGATAGATGCGGTCGCGGCCGAGATCCTCGGCGACGTCCTGGAGGTGCTCCACGATCTGCAGCGCGGTGCAGATCGCGTCGGAACGGCGGATGCGCTCGGGGGTGGCGGTGCCGGTGACAGCAAGGACGAGACGACCGACCGGGTTGGCGGACAGCTCGCAGTACGCGAGGAGGTCGTCGTAGGTCTCATACCGCTTGACCAGCTGGTCCTGGCGGTTGGCGGCGATCAGGCCGAGGAACGGCTCGGGGGTGAGGCCGGCGCGCCGGACCGTGGGCTGGAGGCGGCGCAGGAGCGGGTGACGCGGCGTCGAGTCGAAGACCCGGTGCAGGTCGGCCTCGAAGGCGTCCAGAAGGACGAGGCGGTCCTCGGCCTCCTCGGGCGACGCGCCGAGAATACGGGCGTCGGTACCGCCGGGGGCGAGGTCGCCGTCGCCGATGTCGTCGACAAGGCGGGCGAAACCGTAGACGGCCATCAGATCGGCACGCCAGATCCTGGGCAGGAAGAACGGCGCCACGGGGAAGTTCTCGTCCGCGGCCTTGTCGAGGGTGCCGCGCTCCGGGTCGCCGGTGCGCGCCGTCCCGGCTTCGATCACCGCTCGCCGCCCGACGCGGAGACGGCACATGCCTCGCGGAGCTGGAGACTTTCCGTAGCCATTGCCGTCACATCTCCCGTTCTACACTGCCGACCCAATACATCCTATTTCGGACACGCCGCCTGGCGTCCGCGCAGCGCGGCAGGTGTGGGGGTGCAGGGCATTATCGCCCCACTTGCCGCTAATCAGCACCGGTACAGCTTACGTTGTACAACGCAGCGAGCTTCGGCGGGGTGTCCTGCGCATCACAACAACACACCGATTGATGTCAAGATTCCTACGGCCCAACAGAGTTGGCGTTTCCTTTGCAGACGCAGGGCCCCGCCGGACCGTTCCGGCGGGGCCCTGGCGACGGGGCCTACTTGCCCGTGAACTTCTCGTACTCCTTGAGGACCTCTTCGGTCGGGCCGTCCATCCGCAGCTCACCGCGCTCCAGCCACAGGACGCGGTCGCAGGTGTCGCGGATCGACTTGTTGTTGTGACTGACCAGGAACACCGTGCCGGCCTCCTTGCGCAGTTCCCGGATGCGTTCCTCGGAGCGCGTCTGGAACTTGCGGTCACCGGTGGCGAGGGCCTCGTCGATCATGAGGACGTCGTGGTCCTTGGCGGCCGCGATGGAGAAACGCAGGCGCGCCGCCATGCCGGAGGAGTAGGTGCGCATCGGCAGCGTGATGAAGTCGCCCTTCTCGTTGATGCCGGAGAAGTCGACGATCTCCTGGTAGCGCTCCTTGATCTGCTCGCGGGACATTCCCATCGCGAGGCCGCCCAGGATGACGTTGCGCTCGCCCGTCAAGTCGTTCATCAGGGCAGCGTTGACGCCGAGCAGCGAGGGCTGGCCGTCGGTGTAGACCTTGCCCCGCTCGGCGGGCAGCAGGCCGGCGATGGCGCGCAGCAGCGTGGACTTGCCGGAGCCGTTGGATCCGATCAGGCCGATGGCCTCGCCGCGGTAGGCGACGAAGGAGACGCCCCTGACGGCGTGCACCTTGCGCACGCCGCGCGCCGCGTCGTCGGAGCCTCGCCTGACGATGCGGCTGAGAGCGGCGGTGGCACTGCCCTTGCCGGTCTTGGCGCCGTTGACCCGGTAGACGATGTGCAGCTCGTCCGCGATGACGGTGGGGACCCTGGCCCCGGTCTTCTGCTCAGCCACGGCCGTACCGCTCCTCCGCCTTCCAGAAGTACACGAACCCGCCGACGAAGACGACGACGGCCCAGAACAGCGCGATGACCCAGACATGCGGCGGGAGGTTCTCGGCGCCGTAGTCCTTGATGAGCGCGAAGCGCATCAGGTCCATGTACACGGCGGCCGGATTCAGCTGGAGGGCGCGCACGATCCACTCGGGCTTCCCGGCAAGCATGGTGTGGATGGAGAACATGACGCCGGACGCGTACATCCAGGTGCGCAGGATGAACGGCATCAGCTGGGCGAGGTCGGGGGTCTTCGCGCCCATCCGCGCCACGATCAGCGCGAGACCGGTGTTGAAGAAGAACTGCAGCACCAGCGCCGGGACGATCAGCAACCAGGACATGCTCGGATAGCTGCCGAACCCGAACGCCATGACGAACAGCACGATCATCGAGAAGAGCAGCTGCTGGAGCTGCTGCAACGCGAAGGAAATGGGCAGCGAGGCCCGTGGGAAGTGCAGCGCGCGCACCAGGCCCAGATTGCCGGAGATCGCGCGGACGCCGGCCATGAGCGAGCTCTGCGTGAAGGTGAAGACGAAGACGCCGGTGACCAGGAACAGGATGTACGTGTCGAGCGACATGCCCCGGCCGGCCTTCAGGATCAGGCCGAAGATCATGTAGTACACGAGCGCGTTCAGCAGCGGGGTGGCGACCTGCCACAGCTGGCCGAGCTTTGCCTGGCTGTACTGGGCGGTGAGCTTCGCCTGCGAGAAGGCGAGGATGAAGTGACGCCGTCCCCACAGCTGGCGGACGTACTCACCGAGCCCGGGGCGGGCACCGCTGACCGAGAGCCCGTACTTGGTGGCCAGCTCGGCCGCGGTCAGCCCGTCATCGGGCGACAGACGGTCGCTCACCGCGACACCGCCGTCATGCGTTGTCTCACTCACAGGTTGGCAAACTCTCCGTTTTCGGGTGCGCGGCCTGCCCACGCACGGGTGGGAGCCGGGATGCGGGTCCCGCCCGCGTGGTTCCGACTATCGAGCTTGTCAGATGACCGGAGGCCGGCCCAGCCGGGTCAGCCGCCATACCGTACGCCACTTCATGGGGCGCCGGGGTCCGGACGGAGTGGTCCATCCCTCCTTGAACCCGCCGAACCACGCCTTCAGGGCGGACCGCGACGGGCGGCGCAGCAGGGTCAGGAGCATCCAGACCCCCAGGTAGACCGGGACCAGAAGGGCGGGGAGGTTCCGGCGGGCCAGCCAGACCCGGTTGCGGGCGACCATGCGGTGGTACACCGCATGGCGGGAGGGAGCGGTCGTGGGGTGGTACAGCACCATGTCCGACCGGTAGTCGATCATCCAGCCCCCGTCCAGGGCCCGCCAGGCCAGGTCGGTCTCCTCGTGGGCGTAGAAGAACTCGTCCGGCAGGCCCCCGACCTCGGCGAAGACCTTCGTACGGACGGCGTTGGCGCCGCCGAGGAAGGTGGTCACCCGGGAGGAGCGCATCGGGTCGGAGGCGCGCAGCCGTGGCACGTGACGCCGCTGGGTCTCGCCCGTGTCGGGGTCGGCGATGCGGAAGCTGATGATGCCGAGCTCCGGGTCGGTGGCGAAGGCCTGGCGGCACAGCTCGGCGGTGTCGCTGCGGGCGAGGAGACCGTCGTCGTCGAGGAAGAGGAGTACGTCGACGTCCGTGCCGCCGGGGCCGAAGGCCTCGATGCCGACGTTGCGGCCGCCGGGGATGCCGAGGTTCTCGGGCAGCTCGACGGTCCGGACGCCCTCGGGGACGTCCGGGACGGGCGAGCCGTTCCCGACCACGACGACCTCCACGGGGTCGCCGTCCTGCTTGGCCACCGAGTCGAGGAGCGCGCGGAGTTCGGCCGGGCGGTTGCCCATCGTGATGATGACGGCCCCGACCTTTATGGCGCCGCTCACTTCAGCCTGCTGGAGGCGAGGATGGACACGAGGTGCAGCACGGTCTGGAGCATCGCGATGCCGGCCAGCACGGCGACGCCGAGCCGCTCGAAGAACAGGTCGCCCCTGACCGTGTCCACGATCGCCAGGACGAGGATCAGCAGGGACGCCTCGATCCCGAGGACGAGACGGTGGAGCTTCAGCGCCGAGGCCGCCTTGCGGGCCAGCGCCATACCTGACGAGCGCGGCTCGGAAGCCGCCTCCTTGACCGGCGGCAGCCCGCCCTGGTGGCGGGCGACGCCGACGAGGTCGGTCTCGGCCTTGATCAGGATCGCGCCGAGGGCGGCAAGGGTGCCGAGGAAGGCCCACAGCCAGTCGATCCGCCCGGAGCCCCACAGATCGGCGGCGCGCAGACCGAAGCCGACGAGCACCGCGGCGTCGGTCAGATAGGCACCGACCCGGTCCAGGTACACCCCGCCGAGCGAGAACTGCTGCTTCCAGCGGGCGACCTCGCCGTCGACGCAGTCCAGCAGCAGATAGAGCTGGACGCACACCACGCCGAGCACGGCGCCCGGGATCCCCGGCACGAGGAGTGCCGGGGCCGCGAGCACGCCGAAGACGGTCATCAGGTACGTGAGCTGGTTGGGCGTGACCCTGGTGTTGACCAGGTAGCGGTCGACCCGCAGGGACACCTCACGCATGTAGAGGCGTCCCATCCAGTGCTCACCGCTGCGCCGGTCCTTCACCCCCGCGGGGTGAACGACGGGGCGGAGTTCAGCTACCGATGGCCTTGACATAGTCGGCGTATGCGTCCTTGATCTGGTCGGTCTTCAGGTCGAGGTGTTCGAGGATCGTGTAGCGGCCGGGCCGGGTCTGCGGGGCGAACTCCACGGCCTGGACGAACTCGTCCACCGTGAAGCCGATCTCCTCCGGCAGCACGGGCAGCCCGTGCCGGCGCAGTACCTGGGCCATGTACGCCGACTCCTCGTGCGCCCCGCGCAGATACATCGCGAAGGCGGCACCCAGGCCGCACTGCTCGCCGTGCGCAGCGGCGCGCTTGGGGAACAGCAGGTCGAAGGCGTGGTTGATCTCGTGGCACGCGCCCGAGGACGGGCGTGAGTCGCCCGACACCGACATGGCGATGCCACTGAGCACCAGCGCCTCGGCCAGCACCTGGAGGAAGCCGTTGTCGCCGATGCCGCCGGGGTGGCGCAGCACCGCCTCACCGGCCTGCCTCGCCATCGCCGCGGCGAGGCCGTCGATCTTCTCGCCGTTGACCCGGTTGGCCAGCTCCCAGTCCGCGATGGCGGAGATGTTCGACACGGCGTCGCCGATGCCCGCACGCACGAAGCGCACCGGGGCCTCACGGATGACGTCGAGGTCGATGAGGACCGCGATCGGGTTCGGCACGCCGTACGAGCCGCGCCCCGCGTCGTTGTCCAGGGTCGCGACCGGCGAGCACAGACCGTCGTGCGCGAGGTTGGTGGGCACGGCGACCAGCGGCAGGCCTACGCGCGCCGCGGCGAACTTGGCGCAGTCGATGATCTTGCCGCCGCCCAGGCCCACCAGCGCGTCGTAGTGGTCGGCCCTCATGTCCCCGGCCAGCCGCACCGCGTCGTCCAGGGTGCCGCCGCCGACCTCGTACCAGGTGGCGCCGGGCAGGGAGGGGCCGAGCCGCTCGCGCAGCCGGGCGCCGGAGCCGCCGCTGACCGCGACGGCGAGCTTGCCCGAGTGCGAGATGCGCTCGTCGGCGAGTACGCCCGCCAGGTCGTCGAGGGCACCCGGGCGGATGTCCACGACGACCGGCGAGGAGATGAGCCTCGTCAGTACCGGCACGCGATCTCCCGGCCCTTGGCGAGGTCGTCGTGGTTGTCGATCTCCACCCAGTTGACGTCGCCGATCGGCGCCACGTCGACCTTGAAGCCGCGGTTGACCAGCTCCTGGTAGCCGTCCTCGTAGTAGAGCTGCGGATCCCGCTCGAAGGTCGCCTTCAGCGCGTCGGCCAGCTCCTCGGCCGCGTCGCCCTCGATGAGGGTCACGCCGATGTACTCACCCGTCGCCTCTGACGGCTCCATCAGCTTGGTGATCCTCTGGACACCCTTCTCGGGGTCCACGACGACCTTCATCTCCTCGTCGGCGAGCTGCTTCACCGTGTCGAGGGCAAGGATGATCTTCTTGCCGTCGCCGCGCGCGGCCAGCAGCGTCTTCTCCACGGAGACCGGGTGCACGGTGTCGCCGTTGGCGAGGATCACGCCGTCCTTGAGGGCGTCACGACCGCACCACAGGGAGTAGGCGTTGTTCCACTCCTCGGCCTTGTCGTTGTCGATCAGGGTGAGCTTGACGCCGTACTTCTGCTCCAGGGCCGCCTTGCGCTCGTACACGGCCTCCTTGCGGTAGCCGACGATGATCGCGACCTCGGTCAGACCCACCTCGGCGAAGTTGCCGAGAGTGAGGTCCAGGACCGTGAGGCTGTCCTCGGAACCCGCGGGCCCCACCGGCACCAGAGCCTTGGGGAGGGTGTCGGTGTAGGGGCGCAGACGCCGTCCGGCGCCGGCCGCCAGCACGAGGCCGATCATGCGGGTTCTCCTTCATCGTGTACGGCGGGCGCGCCACTCTGGTGAGCGGACACCCAGAAGCGGATGCTCTCGACGAGCACCACCAGGGCCACGTAAACGGCGAGGGCCGTGAGCGCGACCTTGAACTGCGCCGCGGAAAGCAGCGCGGCAAGGACCGTGACCAGCAGCGTCCGGCCTTCGTGCCCCCCGATCGCGCGCACCAGCCAGTGCGGTGGCGCGTCGGCGTCGCCGCGGATGCGGTACACCGTGTCGTAGTGATGGTAGGCGACGGCCGCCACCAGCCCGAAAGCCGCGGGAAGCACTCCGTTCACCCCGGATTTGGCCGCCAGCAGCAGGACGGTGCAGTATTCGGCGGCTCGGAAGAACGGCGGGACCAGCCAGTCCAGGGCGCCCTTGAGGGGCTTCACGACGGCTTCGGAGGACACCAGGACGTAGACGCCGGCGGCCAGGACGACCGACCAGCCCGGCCCGTCGAACCAGGCCGCGAGCGGCATGAGGACGGCTCCGGCGACGGCCCAGAGGAACGCCGGGCCTCGGGACTTGCCCAGGACCCGTGCCAGCAGTTCGGCCAGTGGTCCACTGTCCGTGAGATCCGCCAGCGCCCGCGCCGCCCGGTCCGTCCGCTGCGCCCTGCGCGTCAACGACCGCAGTACGCGTCCCGCCGTCGTGTAAGTCGCCGCGAAGGCGCAGCCGATGAGCAGCGCGTAGAAGGTGATACGGGGGGTGGTGGCCGCCGTCAGGACGGCGATCATGGCCCAGCGTTCCCCGATCGGCAGGACAATCATCCGGCGTACCCAGACCGTCCAGCCGACGCTGTCCAGTTTGTCGGAGAGAGCCGCTGTGGGGCTGGTGTTGGCGGTCGCGTCGTGGTTCGCCTCGGTGAAGGCGAAGTCGACGACGTGCCGGCAGGTCTGCAGGACCATCGCGCCGAGGGCGAGCGCCCAGACGTCATCGCCGCCGCGGGCCGCGCCGAGGGCGAGGCCCGCGTAATAGGCGTACTCCTTGGCGCGGTCGAAGGTGGCGTCGAGCCAGGCACCCAGCGTCGAGTACTGCAGCGAGTACCGGGCGAGCTGACCGTCGGTGCAGTCGAGGACGAAGGAGACGATCAGCAGGATGCCCGCGGCGATGAAGCCGCCTCGGGTGCCGGTGGCCGCGCAGCCCGCCGCGATCAGGGCGGTGAGCAGCGAGGCCGTGGTGACCTGGTTGGGGGTCAGGCCACGGCGGGCGCACCAGCGGGCGATGTAACGCGAGTACGGGCTGATGAAGTGTGTGGTGAAGAAGCCGTCGCGGGCCTTGACGGCGCTGCGCAGCCGGACAGCCTCGTCGTCGACGGCGAGGACCGCCTGGCGGGCCTCGTTGCGGGTCTGGGGGTCGGTGGGGACGGCGGCGACCAGGGTGCCGAGTTCCGGGCGGTGGACCGGTACGCCGTCGGTGTCGAGGGCCGCGGCGATGCGCTCGGCGAGGTTGTCGGTGACGACCGCCGCGCCGCCCCCGGCGGAACGCTCGTGGGCCAGGGCGCGGATCAGCGCCTGGCGGGCGGCCGGCTGGGCGGTGACGGCACCGGGCACGGCTGCGGCCGGGAAGCGGGGGTCGGTGAGGCCGAGGCGCAGGGAGTGCACGTGGCCCACGAAGCGGGCGTCGACGATCGCGACCCGCTGGTTCGCCGGCACGGCGGCGAGGAGTGTCTCGGCGTCACCGGCGTCGGTGGCGACCCGCACGTCGAAGCCGAGCGTCCGCAGATCGCCCTCGAGCGACGATCCGGGGACCGGCTGACCGGTGAGGATGGCGGTCGACAGACGAACTCACTCCCTGAGGCCCGACGCGTACGGGCGCCGGTCATGTGTGTGGTGTGGGACACCCGGGGCAGGGGCCGGGCGGCATGTCGGCAGAGGCTATCGGATGCCCGGAAGCCGGTGTTCACCGGCCGTTCATGGACTGATCAACCCTGTCTGCGCGGCTGCCGCCGCGATCATCATCAGGGATCGGAGGGGTGCGCAACAAACCGCGGGAACAGACCAGGACATTCACGCCCTCACGGCTGCCTCGCGATTGCGCATTCACGGCATCACGCATGTATACGGACTCGTTTTCACCGGACAGGCATAGGGTGAGGGCCCATGACATGGCTGATCACCGGCGGGGCCGGTTACATCGGGGCACACGTGGCGCGGGCGATGGCCGCGGAGGGCGAGCGCGTACTCGTCCTGGACGACCTCTCGGCCGGTGTGCCGACGCGGCTCCCGGAGAGCATTCCGCTGGTCCAGGGCTCCTCGCTGGACGGGGAGCTGCTGAAGCGGGTCTTCGCCGAGCACGCGGTGACGGGTGTGGTGCACCTCGCCGCGCGCAAGCAGGTCGGCGAGTCCGTGGCCCAGCCGACGCGCTACTACCAGGAGAACGTGGGCGGTCTGGCGACGCTGCTGGACGCGGTGGCCGGGGCGGGGATCAAGCGGTTCCTGTTCTCCTCGTCCGCGGCCGTCTACGGCAACCCCGATGTGGACCTCATCACGGAGGACACGCCCTGTGCCCCGATGAGCCCGTACGGCGAGACGAAGCTCGCGGGCGAGTGGCTGGTGCGGGCGGCGGGCCGGGCGCACGGCATCGCGACCGTGTGCCTGCGCTACTTCAACGTGGCGGGCGCGGCCGAGCCCGAGCTGGCGGACACGGGCGTCTTCAACGTCGTGCCGATGGTCTTCGACCGGCTCACCCGGGGCGAGGCCCCGCGGATCTTCGGCGACGACCATCCGACGCCGGACGGCACGTGCGTGCGTGACTACATCCACGTCGCCGACCTCGCCGACGCGCACCTCGCGGCGGCCCGGCGGCTGGCCGGGGGCGCGACCGGCGACCTGACCGTCAACATCGGCCGCGGCGAGGGCGTCTCGGTGCGCGAGCTCGTCACGCTCATCGGGGAGGTGACCGGCGACACCACGCCCCCGGTCGTCGAGCCGCGCCGCCCGGGTGACGCGCCGCGCGCGGTGGCGTCGGCCGCGCTGGCCGAGCGGGAGCTGGGCTGGAGTGCCCGGCGCGACGTGCGCGAGATGGTGGAGTCGGCGTGGCGGGGCTGGCTGCTGCACCGCCCGGAGGCCGGCCAGGGCTGATCGGGGCGCAACCGGCATAGGCGCGGCGCCGGAGTGGTCACGCTCGTACCGGTCCGGCGTGACGCGTGCGTGTGATGTACCGGGGGCGCTCCGGGAGGACGGCGCCCGGGCGGGCGCCGCGCACCCCCGGAGCGCCCCCGGGGAGGCGGTTCCCGGTCCGTGGCACCGGGCACGATCAGGTATCCGGCCGCTTCCGGCATCTGCTGGGTGAGGGCCGTACGGGCCCTACGGCGGCCCGGGGCGGGACATGCGGGGAGTCACGAAGTGCCGGGAGTGCCGGATTCGTACGGCAGACTTGGGGCTGGACAACCGATGCGAAGGATGGGTATGCCGATCACACCTGCCACCGCGACGCACCTTTCGTCGAGCGGCACCGCCGAGGCCATCTTGCTGGAGCTGGTCGACGAGGACGGCACCACGATCGGCACGGCGGAGAAGCTCGCCGCCCATCAGCCGCCGGGTCAGCTGCACCGGGCGTTCTCCGTGTTCCTCTTCGACGACCACGGGCGGCTGCTGCTCCAGCAGCGGGCGCTGGGCAAGTACCACTCCCCCGGCGTCTGGTCCAACACCTGCTGCGGCCATCCCTACCCGGGTGAGGCACCGTTCGCGGCGGCGGCCCGGCGGACGTACGAGGAGCTGGGGGTCTCCCCGTCGCTGCTCGCCGAGGCGGGCACGGTCCGCTACAACCACCCGGATCCGGACTCCGGCCTGGTGGAGCAGGAGTTCAACCACCTCTTCGTCGGTCTTGTGCAGTCGCCCGTACGCCCGGACCCGGAGGAAGTCGCTCAGACGGCCTTCGTGACCGCCGAGGAACTGGCGGAGCGGCATGCGAAGGACACGTTCTCCTCGTGGTTCATGACGGTCCTGGACGCGGCCCGGCCGGCGATCAGGGAACTGACGGGCCCGTCCGCGGGCTGGTGACCCACGGGCCCGCCCGCGGGCCGGTGGCCCGCAGCCCCGTCCGCGCACCGGTGACCTACGGGCCCGCCCGCGTACCGGAGACCCACGGGCCACTCCGCGGACCCGTGACCCGCAGCCCCGCCCGCATACCGGAGACCCACGGGCCACTCCGCGGACCCGTGACCCGCAGCCCCGCCCGCGTACCGGAGACCCACGGGCCACTCCGCGAACCCGTGACCCGCAGCCCCGCCCGCGGACCGGTGACCCACGGGCCCCTGCACGGACCGGTGACCCTCAGGCCCCTCCGGCCCGCGCGGGCGGACGGACTCATACGATCCATGCCGGTTTGAGCGGCAGGGCGGCCCAGATCACCTTGCCGCCGCTCGCCGTGTGCTCCACGTCGCAGACCCCGCCGCCCTCCCGGGTGATCTCGCGGACCAGGAGCAGTCCGCGCCCGCCGGTCCGGCCGTGATCGGCCTCCAGGGCGCTCGGGCGGTAGGGGTGGTTGTCCTCCACCGACACCCGCACCCATTCGGGGCCCACGGCAACCTCCACGGCGAGCATCGGCGACAGCAGCGCCGCGTGCCGGACGGCGTTGGTGACCAGCTCGGAGACGATCAGCAGCAGGGCCTGCACGGTGTCGTCCGACACGGGCACGCCCTGGCGGGCGAGCAGGTCCCGGACGGCGTGCCGGGCCTGCGGCACCGAGGCGTCCACGGCGGCGGCGGTGAACCGCCAGACACCTTCGTACGGAAGCGGTCCCGGCGGTTTGCGGTCGTACGGTGCGCTCCCGCCGCCTTCAGGGCGCGGGCCGGACCCCCGCCCTTCGTCGTCCATCGTCCGGTCGCCACCCTTGCGCTCGATTGTCACCACACGTCGAGTGTTGGGAATGCACTGGTAGGTGCCGAATGACTGAACACAAGTCAGCGGTTATCGACGACATCTGACCGTTCGCGCATGACGAGGTCGGTTGTGTGACCGATCCTGCCCCCGTGGCGCCGCCTTCGGAACTCTTCGGGTTGTACGCGTTCGGCGTCCGGCTCGCCCCTCCGTGGGGGCGAGCCCCTTCCTGATCGTGTGTTCGGGGGTGCGGATAGCATCCGGCGTATGGAGCCCCAGCTGCTGCACAGCGTCACCGACGGGGTGGCGACCGTCGTCATCCACCACCCGGCCAAGCGCAATGCCATGACGGCCGGCATGTGGAAGGCGCTGCCGCCGCTGCTCGACGCGCTGGCCGCCGATCCTGCCGTACGGGCGCTGGTGCTCACCGGCGAGGGCAGGACGTTCTGCGCGGGCGCCGACATCTCCACGCTGCGGGGGTCGCCGCAGCGGGCGCAGACGCTGGCCGTGCTGGCCGAGGAGGCGCTGGCCGCGTTCCCGAAGCCGACGCTGGCGGCGATCCGCGGCCACTGCGTGGGCGGCGGGTCGCAGCTCGCGGCGGCCTGCGATCTACGGTTCGCCGAGGAGGGTGCGCTGTTCGGGGTGACGCCGGCCAAGCTGGGGATCGTCTACCCGTCCTCCTCCACCCGGCGGCTGGTGTCGCTGGTGGGGCCCGGCACCGCCAAGTACCTCTTGTTCTCGGGCGAGTTGATCGACGCGGAACGGGCACTGCGGACGGGCCTGGCCGACGAGGTGCTGCCCGAGGGCGAACTCGGCAAGCGGGTCGCGGAGTTCACGCGCCTGCTGGTGGCGCGCTCGCAGCTGACGCAGGCCGCGGCCAAGGAGTTCGCGAACGGGCGGACGGACCGGGACACGTACTGGGCCGAGCAGGCGCGCGGCAGCGGCGACACCGCGGAGGGCGTCGCCGCGTTCCTGGAGCGCAGGCAGCCGCGCTTCACCTGGACAACGTCGCCTACGTCAGGATGAAGCGGCTCTTGGTGCGGAACTCCTCGACGAGGTGCGCGGGGGCCTTCTGCGGGGACCCCGCGTCGTAGGGCGGCTGCGGGTCGTACTCGGTCAGCAGTTGTACGGCCTGGGCGTGTTCGTCGCCCGCGATGCGGCCGAGCAGGGTGAGGCCCATGTCGATGCCGGAGGAGACTCCCGCCGCGGTCACGTATTTTCCGTCGAACACCACGCGTTCGCCCGTGGGTTCGGCGCCGAACTGCTTCAGGAAGTCCAGGGCCAGCCAGTGCGAGGTGGCGCGGCGCCCCTTCAGCAGCCCGGCGGCGGCGAGCAGCAGGGAGCCGGTGCACACGGACGTCGTCCAGGTGCTGGTGGCGTCGGCGGCGCGCAGCCAGTCGAGGAGGGCCTTGTTCTCCATCTGCGGGGTCTGCCCGGGACCACCGGGGACGATGACGATGTCGGGGGCCGGCACCTCGTCCAGGGTCCGGTCGGCGGTGAGCGCGAGGGCTCCGGTGTCGCTGCGCACGGGCCCGGTCCGCTCGGCGACGAAGACGGTCTCCGCGTCGGGAAGGCGGCCTAGGGTCTCGTAGGGGCCCACGGCGTCGAGGGCGGTGAAGCGGTCGTAGAGGACGATGGCGATCTGCATGGGAATCCTTTCAGTGGGCGGTGGCGGGACGGAAGCGGCGCCGGTACTCCGCCGGGGCCGCGCCGAGCGCCTTCACGAAGGCGCGGCGCATGGCCTCGGAGGTGCCGTAGCCGCTGGCGCGGGAGATCTCCTCGATGCCGTCGGTGGTGTCCTCCAGGAGGCGGCGGGCGTGTTCGAGGCGTACGCGGTCGACATAGCGCCCCGGGGTCATCCCGGTTTCGGCCTGGAAGGCGCGGGCGAAGTGACGGGGCGACAGCCGGGCGCGGGCGGCGAGCGACTCCACCGTGAGGTCGTCACCCGGGTGCTCGGTGATCCACTGCTGGACCTCGCGCAGGGGCTCGCGCCGCGCGGTCTGGGCCGCCAGCTGGGCGCTGAACTGGGCCTGGTTGCCGGGGCGGCGCAGGAAGACGACGAGGTGGCGGGCGATGGCCAGGGCGGCCTCACGGCCCAGGTCCTCCTCGACGAGGGCCAGGGCGAGGTCGATGCCGGAGGTGACGCCGGCCGAGGTGGCGACGTGTCCGTCGCGCACGTAGATGGGTTCGGGGTCGACCTCGATCTCCGGGTGGTGGCGGGCCAGCGTGTCGCAGTACGCCCAGTGGGTGGTCGCACGGCGGCCGTCGAGGAGGCCCGCGCGGGCGAGCAGGATCGCACCGGTGCAGATGGAGACCAGGCGTTCGGCCCGTGCGCCGTGCTCCCGCAGCCAGTCCACCAGACGCGGGTCGGGGCTCCGGGTGCCCCGGCCGCCCGGAACGAGCAGGGTGTGCGGGTGGGGCACGTCGGCGAGGGCGTGGTCGGGCACGAGCGTGAGGCCGCTGGAGGTGCGGACCGGGGCGCCGTCCAGGGAGGCCGTGACAAGGCTGTAGGTCCCGGGTGAGTGGGTCTCGGCGCCCATGAAGACCTCCACCGGGCCGGTGACGTCAAGGCTCTGCACATCGTCGAAGAGGACGACCAGAAGGGTCCGCATATCCTCGATTCTTTGCCGGGGCCGGGATGGCCGCAATGTCGAATACCCCTCCTTTCCTGCCATCCAGTCCTTCGCGGTTCCGGGCGTACCAACCAGTCGGTAACCTGCCGGGCATGACATCACCCCTGCCGGAGCGCGCCGGGCGGCGCTGCCACAACCTGATCAACCCGCTGCACTCGACGCACTACTTCTCACCGGACCTGGGCCGGGAACTGGCCGCCGTGGGCGTCGAGGACCCAAGGGCCGCCTACTTCGCGGTGCGGGCCGCCGCGATGGGGCCGGTGGGCGCGGGCGTGGTGACGGCGACGTTCTACAACTTCCGGCCCGAGCTGGTGGCTCGGCATGTGCCCGCCGTATGGGAGACGGCCTCCCCGGAGGTGGTGCTCGCGGCACGCGCGCGTGCCGTGGACGCGACGCTGCGGCGGCTGCTCGGCGAGGAGACCGTCGCCTCCAAGGAGATGGCCGAGGCCGCGGAGCTCGCGCTGCGCGCGGCCGAGGCGTGTACCCCGCACGCGCGCCCCCTGTACGCCGCGCACGCCGATCTGCCCGTGACCGACGAGCCGCACCTGGCGTTCTGGCACGCGGCCACACTGTTGCGCGAGCACCGGGGCGACGGCCATCTCACGGCGCTGCTGGGCGCGGAGCTGGACCCGGTGGAGGCGATGGTGAGCCACACCGCGACCGGCAAGGGCATGTCCCCGAAGTGGGCGTGTGCCACCCGGGGCTGGAGCCGGGAGCACTGGGACGCGGCGGTGGGGCGGCTGCGCGGGCGAGGACTGCTCGATGCGGAGGGCGGGCTGACCGAGGCGGGCCTCGGGCTGCGGCGGGAGATCGAGGCGCGGACCGACCTCCTCGACCGGGCCCCGTACGAGCACCTGGGTGCCGCGGGCGTGGAGCGGCTGACGGAGCTGACGGGCGCGCTGCTGACCAGGGCCCTCGCGGCCGGGGCCTTCCCCGAAGGCATGATCGGCAAGGGATGAGGTACCCGGACGTCATCCCGGCCGACACGCCGGGACGACGAAAGGGGAAACCGTGTTCCGTGCGATCGCAGACGTGCTGCGCCAGATCGGCGGCGCCGTCGCCACGGTGGTGACCCTGCCGTTCCGGGCTCTGGCCCGGCTGTTCGGCGGGGCGTCGGGCTCGTCACGGCGCAGCGCCCGCCGAGCCTGAGGGACCTGTCCGACGGGGCGGCCGAGCCAGGAAACCGCCCCGTTTCCCGGGGAGCCGTGCCCTGATCCCCTGTTGTCGGTGCGACCTGCCACAATTGCCGCGCAACCTCAGTGGAGAAGGCGGGTACGGGATCGTGACCACACCCCTCGTAGGGTCCATCGAAGGCAGGATCGCCGAGGAGCTCGGCGTACGGGAGCGGCAGGTGAGGGCCGCGGTCGAGCTGCTCGACGGCGGTTCGACGGTGCCCTTCATCGCCCGCTACCGCAAGGAAGCGACCGAGATGCTCGACGACGCGCAGCTGCGCACGATCGAGGAGCGGCTGCGCTATCTGCGGGAGCTGGAGGAGCGACGCACGGCGATCCTGGAGTCGGTGCGCGAGCAGGGCAAGCTCACCGAGGAGCTGGAGGCGCAGATCCGGGGTGCGGAGACCAAGGCGCGCCTGGAGGACATCTACCTGCCGTACAAGCCGAAGCGGCGCACGAAGGCGCAGATCGCGCGCGAGGCCGGTCTGGAGCCGCTGGCCGAGGGCCTGCTCGGCGACCCGACGGTCGAGCCGCTCGCCGCGGCCGCCGCGTTCGTCGACGCCGACAAGGGGGTGGCCGACGCACAGGCCGCGCTGGACGGTGCGCGGGCGATCCTCACCGAGCGGTTCTCCGAGGACGCCGACCTGATCGGCGAGTTGCGTGAGCGGATGTGGGTGCGCGGGCGCCTGGCCGCCAAGGTGCGGGAGGGCAAGGAGGAGGCGGGCGCCAAGTTCGCCGACTACTTCGACTTCGCCGAGCCCTTCACCGAGCTGCCCTCGCACCGGATCCTCGCGATGCTGCGCGGCGAGAAGGAAGAAGTCCTCGACCTCGTCCTGGAGCCGGAGGAACCGGCTGAGTCCTCGCCGGTCCCGTCGTCGTACGAGGGGATCGTGGCGCACCGCTTCGGGATCGCCGACCGCGGCCGCCCCGCCGACAAGTGGCTCGTGGACACGGTCCGTTGGGCCTGGCGCACCCGCATCCTCGTGCACCTCGGCATCGACCTCAGGCTGCGGCTGCGTACGGCCGCCGAGGACGAGGCGGTGGCGGTCTTCGCGGCGAACCTGCGCGATCTGCTGCTCGCCGCCCCGGCCGGCACGCGTGCGACGCTGGGCCTGGACCCCGGATTCCGTACGGGCGTGAAGGTGGCCGTCGTCGACGCGACCGGCAAGGTCGTCGCCACCGACGTGATCTACCCGCACGTCCCGGCCAACAAGTGGGACGAGGCGATCGCCAAGCTGGCGCGCCTGGCCAAGGAACACGCGGTCGAGCTGGTGGCCATCGGCAACGGCACGGCGTCCCGCGAGACCGACAAGCTCGCCGGTGAACTGATCACCAAGCACCCGGAGTTGAAGCTCACGAAGGTGATGGTGTCCGAGGCGGGCGCGTCGGTGTACTCGGCCTCGGCGTTCGCCTCGCAGGAGCTGCCGGACATGGACGTGTCGCTGCGTGGCGCGGTCTCCATCGCCCGGCGTCTGCAGGACCCGCTCGCCGAGCTGGTGAAGATCGACCCGAAGTCCATCGGCGTCGGCCAGTACCAGCACGACCTGTCCGAGGTGAAGCTGTCGCGCTCGCTGGACGCGGTGGTGGAGGACTGTGTGAACGGCGTCGGCGTGGACGTGAACACGGCCTCCGCGCCGCTGCTCGCCCGCGTGTCCGGCATCACCTCCGGGCTCGCCGAGAACATCGTGGCGCACCGCGACGCCAACGGCCCGTTCACGTCCCGTACGGACCTGAAGAAGGTGACGCGGCTGGGCCCCAAGGCCTACGAGCAGTGCGCGGGCTTCCTGCGGATCCGCGGCGGCGACGACCCGCTGGACGCCTCCAGCGTGCACCCGGAGGCGTACCCCGTCGTCCGGCGCATGGTGAAGACCTCCGGCCAGGAGGTGGCTTCCCTCATCGGCAACACCTCGGTGCTGCGCTCGCTGAAGCCGTCCGACTTCGTGGACGAGACGTTCGGTCTGCCGACGGTGAGCGACATCCTCAAGGAGCTGGAGAAGCCGGGACGCGACCCGCGGCCCGCGTTCAAGACGGCCACCTTCAAGGAGGGCGTCGAGAAGATCTCCGACCTGTCGTCCGGGATGATCCTGGAGGGTGTCGTCACGAACGTCGCCGCGTTCGGTGCCTTCGTCGACGTCGGCGTCCACCAGGACGGCCTCGTGCATGTCTCCGCGATGTCCAGGACGTTCGTCAAGGACCCGCGGGACGTGGTGAAGCCGGGTGACATCGTCAAGGTGAAGGTCCTGGATGTCGACATTCCGCGCAAGCGGATCTCGCTGACGCTGCGCCTGGACGACGAGGCGGCCGCGCAGGGACAGCAGCAGGGCGGGGGTGGCCGTCAGCAGCGCGGCGGGCGTCCGCCGCAGCAGCGGCAGGGGGGTGGGGGCCGCCAGGGCGGCGGTTCGCGCCAGGCGCCTCCGCCGGCCAACAGCGCGATGGCCGACGCGCTGCGGCGAGCGGGTCTGCTCGACCCGAAGAACGGCCGCCGCTGAGACATCCGGGCCCGGACCCTTCGCCGCGACACGGAGGGTCCGGGCCCGGTGTGTACCGAACGCCTGACTCCCGTAAGCAGATCGTCGCGCTGTACCGCGTCCGGGAACTCGTCGACGGGGCCGCGGGACTGCGGGACGGGGGTGACCACCTGGCTCACGGCGACTCCGCGTGGTGGGCGGGCTGTCGCAGCCGGCTGGAGCGTACTGCCAAGGAAGCGGAGCGAGGTGCCTGAGCGCTCCGCTGGAAATGCCTCGATGTGCCGTCGATCACCTGCGGCACCGCCGTGGCTGGTCGCGCAGTTCCCCGCGGCCCTTCAGGGCGCTGCCGAAGCACAGTGGACTTCGCCCGCCCTGCTCAGTCGCTACCGCTCGGTGACCTTGCCGTCGGCCACCTCCAGGCGTCGGGTCACCCGTACCGCGTCCAGCATGCGGCGGTCGTGGGTGACCAGGAGCAGCGTGCCCTCGTAGGTGTCCAGGGCCGACTCCAGTTGCTCGATCGCGGGAAGGTCGAGGTGGTTGGTCGGCTCGTCCAGGACGAGGAGGTTGACGCCACGGCCCTGGAGGAGGGCGAGGGCGGCGCGGGTGCGTTCGCCCGGGGACAGGGTGGCCGCGGAGCGCAGCACATGCTCGGCCTTGAGGCCGAACTTGGCGAGCAGCGTACGGACGTCGGCGGGTTCGGTGTCCGGGACCGCCGCGCAGAACGCGTCCAGCAGCGACTCGGACCCATGGAACAGTTTGCGGGCCTGGTCGACCTCGCCGACCAGCACGCCCGAGCCGAGGGCGGCATGGCCCGCGTCCAGGGGGACGCGGCCCAGCAACGCGCCGAGCAACGTGGACTTGCCCGCGCCGTTCGCGCCCGTCACCGCCACCCGGTCGGCCCAGTCGATCTGCAGGGACACCGGGCCGAACGTGAAGTCGCCGCGCCGTACTTCGGCGTCCCGCAGGGTCGCGACGACCGCGCCGGAACGCGGGGCCGCCGCGATCTCCATGCGCAGTTCCCACTCCTTGCGGGGCTCCTCGACGACCTCCAGGCGCTCGATCATGCGCTGGGTCTGCCGGGCCTTGGCGGCCTGCTTCTCGCTGGCCTCGCTGCGGAACTTGCGGCCGATCTTGTCGTTGTCGTTGTTCGCCTTGCGCCGTGCGTTCTTCACGCCCTTGTCCATCCAGGCGCGCTGCGTCTGGGCGCGGTCCTGGAGCGCGGCCTTCTTGTCGGCGTACTCCTCGTAGTCCTCACGGGCGTGCCGACGGGCCCTGTCGCGCTCCTCCAGGTAGGCCTCGTATCCGCCGCCGTAGAGGTTGATCTGCCGCTGGGCGAGGTCGAGTTCGAGGACCTTGGTGACCGTGCGGGTGAGGAATTCACGGTCGTGGCTGACGACGACCGTCCCGGCCCGCAGCCCGCCGACGAAGCGCTCAAGTCGCTCCAGACCGTCCAGGTCCAGGTCGTTCGTCGGCTCGTCGAGCAGGAAGACGTCGTAGCGGGACAGCAGCAGCGACGCCAGGCCGGCGCGGGCCGCCTGGCCGCCGGACAGGGACGTCATCGGCTGGTCCAGGCCCACGCCCAGGCCGAGGGAGTCGGCGATCTCCTCGGCGCGCTCGTCGAGGTCCGCGCCACCGAGATCGAGCCAGCGCTCCAGGCTCACCGCGTACGCGTCGTCGGCACCCGGCGTCCCGTCGACGAGGCCCTGCGTGGCCTCGTCCATCAATCGCTGTGCCTCGGCCACACCCGTGCGGCGCGCCAGGAACTCCCGCACGGTCTCGTCCGGCCGGCGATCCGGCTCCTGCGGCAGATGCCCGACGGTCGCGGTCGGCGGGGACAGACGCAGCTCGCCCTGCCCCGGAGCGAGCAGTCCGGCGAGCATCCGCAGCAGGGTGGACTTGCCGGCGCCGTTGGCACCGACGAGCCCGATCACATCACCGGGAGCGACGACGAGGTCGAGCCCGGAGAAGAGCGAGCGGTCGCCGTGCCCGGCGGCGAGGTTCTTGGCGACGAGGGTGGCAGTCATCAGACGCCGATCCTAACCAGCACGGCACGAGGAGCCCAACGGGAAAGGGCACCGGCCGGACCGGCGGGAAAGTCCCCGGCCACCGGCTCAGCGCACCACCGCCGTCACCAGCACGCTCCCCGACGTCCGGGCCACCACGAAGGACTCCCCCTTCGTCGCCCCGGGATCGAGGGCGATGCGATGGCGGCCCGGTTCCAGGACGTCGTCGAAGGCCTCGTGGGTGTGGACACGGTGCAGGCGGCCTCGGCGGTAGGTGGTGACACGGACGCGGCACGCGGAGGCGACCTCGACGTCCGCGACACCGTCGGCGGCGGCCAGGTGCCGGAGACGACGCTGGTCCAAGGGACTGCGGTCGAGGGCGTGTTCGATCTGGGCGACGAGGAGCGGAACGATCGGGGCGAGTCCGTCGACGTGCGCCGCATCGACGCCGGCGCGCGCGAAGGACTGCCGTACGGCGGCCCGTTCCCGCTCGCCGACCGCCGGACCGTAGGCCACCGCGCCGTATCTGCGCAGCTCGTCGGCGGGCACGTCGGTGGCGTCGTGCGCGATCTCCGCACCGATGCCGATGCTGCGCAGCGCCGCGGCGAGCCGGGCGAGAACGGCGACGCGCGGGCCGATGAGCAGGACTCGGCGCCGCTGCGCCCGACCGCCGTCGAGCAGGGCGCCCAGGGCACGGCGGTACTCGTCGCCGCGGAAGCGGAACGGCCCTATCCCGTGGTAGCCGTTCAGCTCGGGGTCGGCCCGCTCGTCCGCCTGCCAGACGAAGTCCCGCCACACGAAGTCGTCGCCGTCCTTCTCGATGACCGCGGTGACGGCCCCGCAGGCCAGATCCTCGCACTCCGGACAGCCGTAGATGACGTAGCGGCCGCCTTCGAGCGGGGCGTCCGTCTCCAGCAGGAGGCTGCGTACCTGCGCGGTGAAGATGGCGGGCGGTATGTCGGAGGCGAGCGGGGAGACGGCGTCGAGGTCGGAGAGCCGGAACAGCAGCGGGCGCCCGTCGACGACGAAGTCCACGAAGTCCCGGTGCACCTGGTAGTCACCGTTGGCGAGGACGCCACCGGCACGCATGGCCGGTGCCAGGCCGAAGGTCGCGTACTCGGCAGACATGGTGTGAGTATCCCCACACTGGGCGTGATGTGAGCACGGCAGGACAGATTCGGTTAGCGTCCCGGCGTGGACAGAGATCAGAGCGGTGATGTGATCGTGGTGGGCGGCGGCGTCATCGGACTGACGACGGCGATCGTCCTGGCGGAGAACGGCCGGCGCGTGCGGGTGTGGACGCGGGAGCCCGCCGGGCGGACCACCTCGGCGGTCGCAGGCGCGGTGTGGTGGCCGTACCGGATCGAGCCCGAGTCCCGGGTGGGCGCATGGGCCCTGGAGTCCCTCGTCGTCTACGAGGAGCTTGCCGCGCGGCCCGAGGAGACGGGCGTACGCATGGTCGAGGGCGTACACGGCGAGACGCGCCTGGACGGCCTCGGGCCGTGGGCCGCTTCTGTCGAGGGACTTCGGGCCTCGACAGACGCCGAGTACGCCGGGACCGGTCTGTGGGCACGACTTCCCCTCATCGACATGCCGGCCCATCTGCCGTGGCTGCTCGACCGGCTGCTGCGGGCCGGCGGGCGGGTCGAGGAGCGGTCGGTCGCGGATCTGGCGGAACCGGCCGCCGAAGCACCCGTCGTGGTCAACTGCACGGGGCTCGGCGCCCGCGAGCTGGTCCCCGACCCGTCGGTACGCCCGGTGCGCGGGCAGCTCGTCGTGGTGGAGAACCCCGGGATCACCACCTGGCTGACGGCCGGAGCGAGCATGTACTTCTTCCCGCAGCCCGGCGGGCTGATCCTGGGCGGCACCGCCGAGGACGACGCCTGGTCGCTGACGCCGGATCCGCGAACCGCCGAGGAGATCGTGGCACGGTGTGCGGCGGTGCGGCCGGAGATCGCGGGAGCGCGGGTCCTCGACCACCGGGTGGGCCTCAGGCCCGCCCGGGACGCCGTACGGCTGGAGCGCGCGTCCCTGCCCGGCGGCGGAACGGTGGTGCACAACTACGGGCACGGCGGCGGGGGTGTCACGGTGGCATGGGGATGCGCGCGTGAGGCGGCCGGGCTGGCGTTCCCGGCCGCCTGACGCGCCGTCAGTGATCGACGGGTCGCCTCACTACAGGGTCTCTCCCGGCACGCGTCGCACTGTGTGCGGGGTCTTCACGCCGTCGAGCGTGGTGACCCGGGGCACGGCCGCCGGGGAGCCGGAGATGGCGCGGGTGAACGCTGCGGCCCCTCCGACGAGCGGCACGCGGGCCGCCGTACGGGACAGGTCGACGGTCAGCGTGGGTGTGCTCGACGGGGGGTCGATGAGGTCCTTGTCGGTGCCCGCGACGATCAGCGCGAGCCGGTGGCCCCTTGGGACGACGTGGTCGGTGGCGGCCAGGTCGAGCGTGATCGTGTACGCCGTGCCCGGGGTGAGCGGAACGCCCTTCCCATCCGCGGCGTAGTTGCCGAGGTCGGCCCAGCCGCGGCTGAACACCGTGGAACCGACGTCGGTCGTCCTCGCCTGCGTGACCTTGAAGCAGGCGCTGTCGCCCGCCGTGCTCGCGCCCCAGCAGGTGCGGTCGGTGAGCGTGGTGATGCCCTCGCCGGCGGCGCCGTAGTCGCGGATCGTGTCGGGACCGAGGTCGGCCAGTACGGCGGAGAGGTGCGCCGTGGAGGTGGTGGGCGTGACCGTGACGGTCACCGTGGAGGAGCCGGACACCCGCAGGTCCTTCGACAGGGGCCGGGTGATGAACCCGGCCTTGCCCGGGGTGGAGTCGTCGATGTGCGCGGCCCAGTCGGTCTCGCTCGACTGCGGGTCGTCGGTGAAGGACTCGGTGCCCGTGCCGGTGCGCAGTCCGAGCGTGCCGACGCCCGCCTGGGTGCCCCGGTCCGGGCGCAGGGTCGTCGCCGCCGTGTCCCGGGGCGGCCAGAGCGTGGACGTGACCCACTGGTCGGGGTGGCGCTCGATGTCGGCCATGGGCTCGCGGTCGATGCCGTTGTCGTAGCCGAGGAGTTCGTGGTCGAACCAGCGGTGCAGGGTGTCCACCCACTGCCCGCGCCGGAAGTCGAAGGGGTCGACGTGACCGGTCTGCGAGAGCCAGATCTTGCGCTCGACGCCGTTCTTCGCGAGCGCGTTCCACCACTGGCCGAAGTGCTTGGTGCGGACGTTGAGGTCCTGCATCCCGTGCACGAGGAAGACGCTCGCCCGGACCTTGCCCGCGTCCTTCACGTAGTCGCGCTCGGTCCACAGGTCCGTCCAGTCGCCGGTGCGCGGCGCCTCGTCGACGAGCTTCTGCTGCACGGCGGCGCACTTGGTGCGCGCGTCGGGGCTGTCGACGTAGTCGGAGAGCCAGTCGGGGCCCGAGTCGTACAGGGGTGCGCCCTTGGCGAAGTAGTAGTCGTACCAGGAGGAGATGGCGCTGATCGGCACGATGGTCTTCAGGCCCTTGACGCCGGTGGCGGCGACGCCGTTGGCGATGGTGCCGTCCCAGCTCTTGCCGATCATGCCGGTCCGGCCGTTGGTCCAGGTCGCCCTGGCCGTGGTGGTGCCGGTGCGGGAGGTGTAGCCCTTGGCGCGGCCGTTCAGCCAGTCGATCACTGCCTTGGCGGACTGGATGTCGGAGCGGCCGCCGACGTCCACGCAGCCGTCGGAGCGATTGGTTCCGGCCAGGTCGACGCCGACGAAGGCGTAGCCGCGCGGAACGAAGTAATTGTCGTAGAAGAGCGGCATCTGGACGACGTGTCCGGAGGCGTCGTACGTCTTCTTCTGGCTCTCGTTGCCCCGCCCGCAGCAGGAGTAGTACGGGCTGGCGTCCATGATCACGGGGATCTTGCGGCCCTGCGCGGCGGGTTCGCGGGGCCGGACGATGTCGACGGCGACCCGGTCGGCCTTCCCGTCGCCGTCGCCGTCCAGGCCGGTGTCCACCCAGACGGATTCTCGGATGGCGTCGTCGTACGAGTAGACGGGCCGGCTCTCCCGAGGCGCGGCGTGGGCGGCCGACGGGGTGAGGAAGGCGGCCAGCAGGGCGGCCGTGGCCGCTGTCGCGAGCGGTCTCCAGATCGTGAAGCGCGTGCGTTTCGGCATGCGCGGGACGGTACAGGGGTCAACTCCCGTGCAGAAGAGGGCAACTGACGGCACGCCGGGAGGGATGGGACCACATGGCCGGGAAAGCACCATGGGACGGCTTCGCCCATGTCGGCCGGATGGCGATCGTGTGACAGCAGGGGTCATGGACACGCCCGGGGCCACTGGGACTGAATAGGCTTCGAACGGACCTCCTGCCCCTACGACTTGGAGTTCTCGTGCACCGCAGACTCATCGCCCCGGGCGCACTCGCGGCGGCTTCCCTGTTGCTGGCGATCCCGGCATCGGCGGCCGGCTACCAGCCCGGTGCTCCGGGTATCGGCGACCCCTACTACCCGTACTACGGCAACGGCGGATACGACGTCTCCCACTACGACCTGCGGCTGAAGTACCAGCCGCAGACGGACGAGCTGGAGGGCACGGCGACCATCCTCGCCACCACCACGCAGGACCTGTCCCGGTTCGACCTGGACTTCCTGCTCGATGTGAGCGAGGTGCGGGTGAACGGCGCGAAGGCGACGTTCACCACTTCCGGCCAGCACGAACTGGAGATCACCCCGGCTGCCCCACTGCCCAAGGGCACGCCGCTCACCGTCGTGGTCCGCTACAGCGGGGTGCCCTCCACGAAGAGCGCGTACGGCTTCAGCACCTGGCACCGCACCCCGGACGGCGCGATCGCGGCGGACGAGCCGGAGGCGGCATGGTGGTGGTTCCCCAGCAACGACCACCCGCTCGACAAGGCGACGTACGACGTGTCGGTGGCCGTGCCGGACGGCACGCAGGCCATCTCCAACGGCACGCTCCAGTCGACGACTTCGAGGCTCGGCTGGACCCGCTACAACTGGCGGTCCAACAAGCCGCAGGCGACCTATCTCGCCACACTCGCGATCGGGAAGTTCGACATCACCACCGGGAAGACGTCGGACGGTGTCCCGATCATCAACGCGTACAGCAAGGACCTCGGCGACAACGACGGGGCCGCGCGGGCGAGCCTGGAGCGCACCGGGGAGATCGTCGACTGGCTGACCGGCTACCTCGGGCCGTACCCCTTCAACTCCGTCGGCGGATACGTGCCGAACACGACCACCGGGTACGCCCTGGAGACGCAGACCCGCGTGTACTACAGCCCGCGGCAGTTCGCGAGCGGGTCGAACACCTCCGTCGTCGTGCACGAGCTGGCGCACCAGTGGTACGGCGACGACGTGTCACTGAAGGGCTGGAAGGACATCTGGATCAACGAGGGCTTCGCGCGGTACGCGCAGTGGCTGTGGTCGGAGCACGAGGGCGAGGGCACGACACAGGAGCTGGCGGACTACGTGTACGCCTCGCACCCGGCCGACGACGCGTTCTGGACGGTCAAGCCCGGTGACCCGGGCCCGGACGACCAGTTCGACATCGCGGTCTACGACCGGGGCGCGCTCGCCGTCCAGGCGCTGCGCAACGAGGTCGGCGACGACGCGTTCTTCGCCATCCTGAAGGGCTGGCCGAAGGACCACGCGTACGGCAACGCCTCGGTCGCGGACTTCCAGGCGTACGCCGAGAAGGTGTCCGGTAAGCCGCTGGCCGCGCTCTTCGACACGTGGCTGTTCCAGCCGTCGAAGCCGGCGGCCCCCGCGGCACGGACCGCGGCCATCGCCAGGACGCCGGCCGCTCCCGTCCAGCCGAAGTCCTGGAGGAAGATCGCGGCGACGAACGACGTGCACGGGGGCTGACCCTCGCCACGGGGCGGTCCAGGGCACGCGCCCCGGACCGCCTCACAGCACGAAGGCCGGCCCCCGCCACCACCGCAAGTCGGCGCGCTCACCCGGAACCGCCGGCACGAAGACGGGCCCCGCCACCGCCGCAGGCGCACTCGCCCGGGACCACCTCACAGCACGAGGCTGCCCCCGCCACCGCCGCAGGCCGGGGCACTCGCCCCGGAGCACCTCACAGCACGCCGGATCGCGCCCCGGCCGCGCGGGCCAGTAGTTCCTCCCTGCCTATCGCGTCCGTCCCGGTGGCCGGCACCGTGCACGCGTACGCACCGGCCACCGCGCCGTACTGCGCGCATCGTCGCGGCGGCTCACCGCTGAGGCGGCCGAAGAGAAAGGCGGAGGCGAAGGAGTCGCCCGCGCCGTTGGAGTCCACCACCGGGGCGGGAGGCGTGACGGCCGGTACGTGAGTCAGCTCGCCGTCGGACAGCAGATACGCGCCGTCGGCTCCCGCCGTGGCGACGACCACCTCGGCGCGGCCCCGCTCGGCGATGCGGCGCATGGTCGCCTCGGGGTCGGTCAGGGCGGCCGCGGAGACGAAGACGACGTCCGCCGCGTACGCGAAGGCCTCGTGGTACGGGTTCTCGCCGTCCCAGTTGTGCAGGTCGGTGGAGATGCCGACGCCCGCCGCGCGCAGCACGGGCAGGGCGTCGGCACAGGGCTGGGTGATCGACACGTGAACGTGACGGCTCGCCCCGGCCAGGGCCCGCAGGGTGTCCTGCGGGAACCGGTCGTCCCCGCGCCCGCGGCTCGTGTCGTACAGGGACAGACGGCGACCGTCCGGGCCGACCAGGTTGACCGCCCGCTTCGTCCCGGCGGGCTGCGGGAGTGCGGTGAGGGCGATGCCCCTGTCCCGGTGCAGGGCACGGACCAGGTCGCCCTCGGGGTCGTCACCGAGGAAGTCCAGGTGGTGGGTGCGCAGGCCGAGCGCGGCGAGGCCCAACGCGACGAAGTCGCCGGTCTGCCCGGCGCGGGCACGGATCCCGCTGTCGATCATGTAACTGTCGGCGTACGGGAGCGGAAGCTCCGGTACGTACACGATGGTGTCCACGCCCGCGCCGCCAAGAACGAGGACGTCGATGTCCGGGCTCACCCCGGCCCCCTCCCGCACCGCGCTACCCCTCCCCGTGGTCGTACACCGTCACCGCGACGCCGCGCCCCACCAGCCGCTCGCTGATGAGCGGTTCGACGCGGGCCCACTTGCCGCCGGCCAGGCCGCAGCCTATCCGGGGCATGTGCACGGAGGCCCCGAGTGCGCTCGCTTCGTCGGCCAGGCGGGCCAGTGCGGCATCGATCGCTTCGTAGCGCACGGGCACCCCCTTGCTCCCCGTCCGTATCCCACGCTGGCCGATCATGTTGGCGACCCACACATGGCGCTCCACCTGGACGAGCTGGAGCGCGCCCAGGCCGAAGTCGTTGGAGGCGCGCTCGCGGTGCCAGGCGCGGTACGCCTTCTCCGGCTCGGGCCAGCGGCGCGAGACCGCGAGCACGAAACCCTTCCCCCATCCCCCGATGTCATTGCAGACATGGGCGATCACCTTGACGCCCTTGCCGAACGGCACGGTGGCGTCACCCCGGACATACGTGATCCCCGACATGACGCCACCGTAGGCGCTGCCACTGACAGTGGCCCCTGAGCTGCCGTTTCGTGAGCTGCCGCGTCCTGAGCCGTTACGTCGTCAGCTCGGTCAGCTCCTGGTCCGTCGCCCTGGAGTTCCGGCGGCGCAGTGCGAACCAGCCGCCGACGAGCAGGGCGGCGATCACGGGGATGAGCAGCAGCGTCTTGCGGCCGACCGCGGGGTCGTTCCACATCAGGCCGAGCACGGCCAGCAGGAAGGCGATGGTGACGATCTCCGTCACGGGGCTGCCGGGCAGCCGGAAGGACGGCCGGGTGACCAGGCCCGCCTTCGCACGGCGGACGAAGATCAGATGGCACACCATGATGATCACCCAGGTGCTGATGATGCCGAGGGACGCCACGTTGAGCACGATCTCGAAGGCCTGGCTCGGCATGAGGTAGTTCAGGCCGACGCCGAGCACGCACACCGCGCAGGTGAGCAGGATGCCGCCGTAGGGGACCTGGCTGCGGTTCATCCGCGCCGTGAACCTCGGCGCCGAGCCCGCCATGGCCATGGAGCGCAGGATGCGGCCGGTGGAGTAGAGGCCGGAGTTCAGCGAGGACATCGCGGCGGTCAGGACGACGAGGTTCATCACATCGCCCGCCCCTTGGACGCCGATCTTCGACAGCACGGTGACGAAGGGACTCTCGTCGGCGGAGTACATCGAGCCGGGCAGCAGCAGCGCGAGCAGGACCACCGAGCCGACGTAGAACAGGCCCACCCGCCACATGATCGAGTTCACCGCGCGCGGGACGACCTTCTCCGGCTCCGCGGTCTCGCCCGCGGCGACGCCGACCAGCTCCAGCGCCGCGTACGCGAAGATCACACCCTGCATCACCAGGACGACGGGCATGAGCCCGTGCGGGAGGACCCCGCCATGATCGGTGATCACGCTCGGACCGGGGGTACGGCCACCCACCTCGTGCTGCGTGGCCAGCAGGAAGATGCCGACGAACATGAAGCTCACCAGTGTGGCGACCTTGATGATCGCGAACCAGAACTCCATCTCCCCGAAGATCTTCACCGAGATCAGGTTCACGGCCAGGACGACCGCGAGGGCGACGAGGGCGAGCACCCACTGCGGGATGGAGGTGAAGAAGCTCCAGTAGTGCGTATAGAGCGCGATGGCGGTGATGTCCGCGATACCGGTGGTCGACCAGTTCAGGAAGTACATCCAGCCGGCGACGTACGCGCCCTTCTCGCCGAGGAACTCGCGCGCGTACGACACGAAGGACCCGGACGACGGCCGGTACAGGACCAGCTCGCCGAGGGCGCGGACGACGAAGAAGGCGAAGACACCGCAGACCAGGTAGGCCAGCGCGAGGGCGGGACCGGCGTTGTGCAGCCGGCCGCCGGCTCCGAGGAAGAGACCGGTGCCTATGGCTCCACCGATCGCGATCATGTTGACGTGGCGGGCCTTGAGGTCCTTGCTGTAACCGGCGTCGCCCGCGTCCGCGGGCGTCCGGGTCGCGTCATGGTGCGACGCGACCGCGGCCGTGTTCACGGCGTCCTTGCTCACGAGTGGATCTACTCTCTGGTGCGCCCGGCGCAGGGGTGGTGCGCGGGTGTCCGGATGTGCCTCGGCCCTGCCGCCCCTGACGCGGCACAGACCAAGGCGTCACCTTCTCTCGGAAATCGCCCCATATGCGATGGTGGACGTCACACAGCGGCACATCTCACATGCCGGCCACATGGTCGCCGAACGTACCGCGCGAGGTTTCACAGCACTGGTGAGACAGCGATACTGCTGCACATGACGACCGAGACGGAGGAGCCGACGCTCACCGTGGACGAGCTGGCCGCGCGGGCCGGCGTCACGGTCCGCACCGTCCGCTTCTACAGCGCCAAGGGTCTGCTTCCGCCGCCCGTGATCGGCCCGCGGCGCGTGGGCCACTACGGGCCCGCGCACCTGGCCCGGCTGGCGCTCATCGAGGAGTTGCAGCACCAGGGCATGACGCTCGCCGCGATCGAGCGTTATCTCCAGCAGCTTCCGGCGGATCTGAGCGCCCGGGACCTCGCCATCCACCGTGCCGTCGTGGCGTCCTGGGCGCCGGACGCGGCGGAGACGATGACGCGCGAGGAGCTGGAACGGCGCGCGGGGCGGCCGCTCGGCGAGGAGGACCTGGAGCGGCTCTCGGCGATGAACGTGGCCGTGCCGCACGAGGGGGCGTACCGCGTGGACCCCGGCCTGCTCCGGCTCGGCGTCCAGCTCCTCGACGTTCCCTTCGGCCTGGAGACGATCCTGGCCGCCCGCGGCGTACTCATCGAACATTCGCGCGCGGTGGCGCACGAGTTGTCCCAGCTGTTCCGTGACGCCGTGGCGGAGCGGGACTCCACTGCCGTGAAGTCCCTGTCCGCGCACATGCACCCGCTGGTGGTGCAGGCCCTGCTCACCACCTTCCAGCGCTCCCTGAAGGAGGAACTGCGGGAGTGGCTCACGGACGCGGGACCCGCCGGGGACTCCTGACCCCTGCGGGTACCCGCACCGGACGAGGCCCGCGTCAGCGCTTGTCGCTGAACCGCTCCCCCTTCTCCGCCTTCTCCACCAGCAGCGCGGGCGGCGTGAACCGCTCGCCGTACCGGTCGGCCAGCTCCCGGGCGCGGGCCACGAAACCGGGCAGACCGACACCTGCCCCGGCGCCGGCACCTGCCCCGGCACCGCCGTCGTACCCGTTGATGTACTGCAGGACGCCGCCGGTCCAGCCCGGGAAGCCGATCCCGAAGATCGAGCCGATGTTCGCGTCGGCGACAGACGTCAGCACGCCCTCCTCCAGGAGCCGGACGGTGTCCAGCGCCTCGGCGAACAGCATGCGCTCCTGCATGTCCTCGAACGGGATCCGGTAGCCCGGCTTGGTGAAGTGCTCACGCAGGCCCGGCCACAGCCGGCCGCGCTTGCCGTCCTCGCCGTACTCGTAGAAGCCGGCGCCGCCGCTGCGCCCGGTGCGGCCGAACTCGTCGACCATGCGGTCGATGACGGCCTCGGCCGGATGCGGGGTCCAGGTGCCGCCCGCCTCCTCGACAGCCCGCTTCGACTCGCTGCGGATCTTACGCGGCAGGGTGAGCGTCAGCTCGTCCATGAGGGAGAGGACCTTGGCCGGGTAGCCCGCCTGCGCGGCCGCCTGCTCGACGGACGCGGGCTCGATGCCCTCGCCGACCATCGCGACGCCCTCGTTGATGAAGTGGCCGATGACCCGGGAGGTGAAGAAGCCGCGCGAGTCGTTGACGACGATCGGCGTCTTGTTGATCTGCCGGACCAGGTCGAAGGCGCGCGCCAGCGCCTCGTCACCGGTCCGCCTGCCCTTGATGATCTCGACGAGCGGCATCTTGTCGACGGGCGAGAAGAAGTGCAGCCCGATGAAGTCGGACTGCCGCTCCACACCCTCGGCGAGCACGGTGATCGGGAGCGTGGAGGTGTTGGAGCACAGCAGCGCGTCGGGGTCGACGACGGGTTCGATCTCCTGGAACACCTTGTGCTTGAGCGCCGGGTCCTCGAACACGGCCTCGATGACGGCGTCGCAGCCCGCGAGGTCGGCGGCTTCCGCGGTGGGCGTGATGCGGGCGAGCAGCGCTGTCGCCTTCTCCTGGCTCGTACGGCCCTTGCCGACCGCCTTGGCGCACAGCTTCTCGGAGTAGCCCTTGCCCTTGACGGCGGCTTCCAGGGAGACGTCCTTGAGGACGACCTCGATGCCCGCGCGGGCGCACGCGTAGGCGATGCCCGCGCCCATCATTCCGGCGCCGAGGACAGCGACCTTGCGGACCTTGCGGGGCTCGATGCCCTTCGGGCGGTTGGCGCCGGAGTTGACGGCCTGGAGGTCGAAGAAGAACGCCTGGATCATGTTCTTCGCGGTCTGCCCGGTGACCAGCTCGGTGAAGTAGCGCGCCTCGATCGTCAGGGCTGTCTCGAAGTCGACCTGGGAGCCCTCGACGGCCGCCGCGAGGATGTTGCGCGGGGCCGGGTAGGGGGCGCCGTTCAGCTGCTTCTTCAGGTTGGCCGGGAAGGCGGGCAGGTTGGCGGCGAACTTCGGGTTCGACGGCGTGCCGCCCGGGATCCGGTAGCCGGGCTTGTCCCAGGGCTGGTGCGACTCGGGGTTGGCGTCGATGAAGGCGCGGGCCTTGGCCAGCATCTCCTCCCGGGTGGTGGCCAGGTCGTGCACGAGGCCGTTCTCCAGGGCGCGCTTCGGCGCGTACTGGGTGCCCTGGAGCAGCACCTTCAGCAGGGCGTCGGCGATGCCCATCAGGCGTACGGTGCGCGTGACGCCGCCGCCCGCCGGGAGCAGGCCGAGCGTGACCTCGGGGAGGCCGATCTTGGAGCCGGGGGCGTCGAGGGCGATGCGGTGGTGGGAGGCGAGCGCGATCTCATAGCCGCCGCCGAGGGCCGCGCCGTTGATGGCGGCGACGACCGGCTTGCCGAGGGTCTCGATGCGGCGCAGGGAGTTCTTGATCGCGACACCGGTGTCGAACGCCTGCTGGGCGTTCTCCGGGCCGGCCTTCATCATGTCCTTGAGATCGCCGCCCGCGAAGAAGGTCTTCTTGGCGGAGGTGTAGATGATGCCGCGGATGGAGTCCTTCTCGGCCTCGGCGCGGTCGGCGATGGCCGCGATGGACTCCTTGAACGCCTGGTTCATGGTGTTCGCGGACTGGTTGGGGTCATCGAGGACGAGGGTGACGATGCCGGTGTCGTCCTGCTCCCAGCGGATGGTGGTGGACTCAAGTCTCATCAGGGTGCTCCGTAGATCCGTTGGGAAGGTCAGACGCGCTCGACGATCGTGGCGATGCCCATGCCGCCGCCCACGCACAGCGTGGCCAGGCCGTACCGCTTGTCCTGGCGCTCCAGTTCGTCCACGAGCGTGCCGAGGATCATCGCGCCGGTGGCGCCCAGCGGATGCCCCAGGGCGATGGCGCCGCCGTTGACGTTGACCTTGTCCAGCGAGATCCCCATGTCCTTCACGAAGCGCAGCACGACCGCGGCGAACGCCTCGTTGATCTCGACCAGGTCGATGTCGTCGATCGTCAGCCCCGCCCTGGCGAGCGCCTTGCGGGTGGCGGGCGCGGGACCGGTGAGCATGATCGTCGGCTCGGAGCCGGAGACCGCGGCCGAGACGATCCGGGCGCGCGGCCGCAGCCCGTACCGCTCGCCGACCTCCTTGGAGCCGATGGCGACGAGGGCCGCGCCGTCCACGATGCCGGAGGAGTTGCCCGCGTGGTGGACGTGGTCGATCTGCTCGATCCAGTGGTACTTCTGGAGCGCCACCGCGTCGAAGCCGCCCAGCTCGCCGATGTCCGCGAAGGACGGCTTGAGCTTCGCGAGCGAGTCGGCCGTGGTGCCCGGCCGCATGTGCTCGTCGTGGTCGAGGACGACCAGGCCGCTGCGGTCCTTGACCGGGACCACGGACTTCTCGAAGCGGCCGTCCTTCCAGGCGGCCGCGGCCCGCTCCTGGGACAGCGCCGCGTATTCGTCGACGTCCCGCCGGGAGAAGCCCTCGATGGTGGCGATGAGGTCGGCGCCGATGCCTTGCGGCACGAAGTTGGTGGCCATGTTGGTCATCGGGTCGGCGAACCAGGCTCCGCCGTCCGAGGCCATCGGCACCCGCGACATCGACTCGACGCCGCCCGCGAGCACCAGGTCCTCCCAGCCCGAACGGATCTTCGCGGCGGCCAGGTTCACCGCTTCCAGACCGGACGCGCAGAAGCGGTTCTCCTGGACGCCTGCCACCGTGTCGGGCAGTCCGGCGGCGATCGCGGCGATCCGGGCGATGTCGGAGCCCTGGTCGCCGACCGGGCCCACGACGCCGAGCACGATGTCGTCGATCGCGGCCGGATCGAGGTCAGGGAACCGCCGCCGGACCTCGTGGATGAGTCCGGTCACCAGGTCGATGGGCTTGGTGCCGTGCAGGGCGCCGTTCGCCTTGCCGCGACCGCGCGGGGTGCGGATCGCGTCGTACACGTACGCTTCGGTGCTCACTGGTAAGCCTTTCGGGGAGGGTCAGCCGAGCAGGGAACGACCGATGATCTCTTTCATGATCTCGGTGGTCCCGCCGTAGATGGTCTGGATGCGGCCGTCGGTGAAGGCCCTGGCGACGCGGTACTCCGTCATGTAGCCGTAGCCGCCGTGCAGTTGCAGACAGCGGTCCGCGACCCGCTTCTGCAGCTCGGTCGCCCACCACTTGGCCATGGACGCGTGCACGGCGTCGAGTTCGCCGTCGGCGTGGTCGGCTATGCAGCGGTCGAGGAACGCGCGGGTGACGGCGCACTCGGTGGCCATCTCGGCCATCTCGAAGCGGATGTGCTGGAGCCTGGCGAGCGGCCGTCCGAAGGCCTCACGCTCCTTGACGTACTCGGTGGTGATCTCCAGCAGGTGCTCGGCGGCGGCGATCCCGGCGACGGCGATGTTCAGCCGCTCCTGCGCGAGGTTCGTCATCAGGTGCCCGAAGGCGCCATGGAGGTCGCCGAGGAGGTTCTCCTTGGGGACCCGCACGTCGCGGAAGAACAACTCGGCCGTGTCCTGTGCCTTCTGGCCGATCTTGTCGAGGTTGCGGCCGCGTTCGAACCCCGCCATGCCGCGCTCGACGACGAGCAACGAGAGCCCGTGCGCCCCGCCCTCGGGGGTGGTCCGGGCGACCACGATCACCAGGTCGGCGAGGATCCCGTTGGAGATGAAGGTCTTGGAGCCGTTGAGCAGCCAGTGGTCGCCCTTGTCCTCGGCGCGGGTCGTGATGCCCTGGAGGTCGGAGCCCGCGCCGGGCTCGGTCATGGCGATGGCGGTGATGATCGAGCCGTCGCAGAAGCCGGGCAGCCAGCGCCGCTTCTGCTCCTCGGTGGCGAGACCGGTGAGATACGGCCCGATGATGTCGTTGTGCAGCCCGAGCGCGAGCCCGGAGGCTCCGGCGCGCGTGAACTCCTCGACGAGTACGGCGCTGTAGCGGAAGTCGGGGGTACCGCCGCCCCCGTACTCCTCCGGTACGGCGAGTCCGAGCAGGCCCTGCCTGCCGGCCGCCAGCCAGGCGTCGCGGGAGACGATGCCGTCCTTCTCCCACCGCTCGTAGTGGGGCAGCACCTCCTTGGCGAGGAAGGTGCGCACGGTCTCGCGGAACGCCTCATGCTCGGCGGTGAAGAGCTGTCGCTTCATTCGGGCACACCTCCGGAGGTCGCGGGTTCCATCAGTCGCCGTCCTCCAGGAGTCCGGGTACGTGCCAGTCGCGCGCGACGTCCCTGGTGTCGGCGCCCGGTTGTGCGGGTCCGCTGCGGACGGACGTGTGGGTGACCGAGAAGCGGGGCGCGGGCGCCGGCTGGGTGATGCCGCCGTGGTCGGTGAAGGTGCCGCGGGCGGCGAGGTGGGGGTGCGCCGGGGCCTCGCGGAGCGAGAGGACGGGGGCCACGCACGCGTCGGAGCCCTCGAAGACCGCGGTCCACTCGTCCCGGGTCCGCGTCTTGAAGCGGGCCGCGACCGTGTCACGCAGGTCGCCCCAGTGGGCGATGTCCTTGCGGGCCGGGGCCTGGTCCGCGATGCCCAGCAGGTCCACGAACTCCTCGTAGAACTGCTGTTCAAGGGCGCCGACCGCCATGTACTGGCCGTCGGCCGTCTCGTACGTGCCGTAGAAGGGGCAGCCGCCGTCGAGGAGGTTGGCGCCGCGGCGGTCCTGCCAGCCGCCGGCGGCGAGCATGCCGTGGATCATGGAGGCCAGGTGTGCGGCGCCGTCGACGATGGCCGCGTCCACGACCTGCCCGGCGCCCGTCGCGCGCGCGTGATGCAGCGCGGCGAGGACTCCGACGACCAGGTAGAGCGCGCCGCCCGCGTAGTCGCCGACGAGATTGGCGGGGATGGCGGGCGGTGCGTCCGGGTCGCCGATCATGCCGAGGGTCCCGGTGAGCGCGATGTACGCGATGTCGTGTCCCGCGCGCGGGGCGAGCGGGCCCTCCTGGCCCCAGCCGGTCATCCGGCCGTAGACGAGCCCCGGATTTCGGGCGTGACAGGACTCGGGGCCGACGCCGAGGCGTTCGGTCACGCCCGGGCGGTAGCCCTCGATGAGGATGTCGGCGCGTTCCACCAGGTCCAGGACGCGGGCCGGGCCGTCCTCGGCCTTGAGGTCGACGATCACCGAGCGCTTGTTGCGGTTGGTGATGTCGTATTCGGGGTTGATCGCGAGCCCCGAGCCGCCCGGCCGGTCCACGCGGACCACGTCGGCACCGAGGTCGGCGAGGACCATCCCCGCGAAGGGGCCGGGCCCGATGCCCGCCAGTTCGACGACGCGCACGCCGGCGAGGGGGCCGCGCCCCGGCGTCCTTGCCACTGCCATCAAGCCCCCAGCTCTGTGACACACATGATGTGACATCAGCGATGTTAAGAACGTGTTGCAGTCCGGGCAATACCTCAACGAGCAAGCGCTTAGTCGAATTCCGGGCGCCAAAACGTCTCATATCACATGGAAACGGCATCAGCGGGGCATCCCCGGGAGTGCCACGCCGACCTCCTGGTACGACCGCTCGAACCCCACGCTAGCCTCGGCCACCGACAACGGCGCGGGCTGAGAGGTGTCATGAACAGGCGGAAAGCGGATCGCGCGTACGACATCGTGCTGTTCGGGGCCACGGGTTTCGTGGGTGCGCTCACCGCGGAGTACCTCGCCGCGCACGCGCCCGGGGAACTGCGCTGGGCGATCGCGGGCCGCAGCGTGGAGCGGCTCGAACGGCTGCGGGAACGTCTCGCCGGCGACTGCGCACCCGGTGTGCTCCAGGCCGATGTCGCGGACCCGGAGTCGCTGCGCGAACTCGCCCGCCACGCGCGCGTGCTGGCCACCACGGTCGGGCCCTACCTGGAGTACGGCGAGGAACTGGTGGCGGCCTGCGCCGACGAGGGCACCGACTACCTGGACCTGTCCGGCGAAGCGGAATTCGTCGACCTCATGTACGTGCGGCACGACGCACGCGCGCGGGAGACCGGGGCACGGCTCGTGCACTCCTGCGGGTTCGACTCCGTCCCGCACGACCTGGGGGCGTACTTCACCGTGCGGCAACTGCCCGAGGGGGTCCCCCTGACGGTCGACGGATTCGTCCGTTCGCGGGCGATGTTCTCGGGCGGCACACTGGCCTCCGCGCTCGGACAGCTCTCGCGCGGGCCGGGTCTGCTGGCCGCGGCCCGGGAGCGCGGACACCACGAGCCACGCCTGTTGGGGCGCCGGGCGCGGGCACCGCTGGGCGCGCCGCGGTTCGCTTCGGAGGTAGGGGCGTGGGCGCTGCCGCTGCCCACCATCGACGCCCAGGTGGTGCGCCGGTCGGCACGGGCGCTGGAACGCTACGGGCCCGACTTCCGCTATCGGCACTACGCGGCGGTCGAGACCCTGCCGTACGCCCTGGGCGGCGTCGCGGGCGCGGGGGCGCTGTTCGCCGCCGCGCAGGTGCCGCCCGCGCGGCGATGGCTGTCGGACCGGATGCGCCCGGGAGACGGACCGAGCCCCGAGAAGCGGGCCAGGAGCTGGTTCTCGGTGCGGTTCGTGGGCGAGGGTGGCGGGCGGCGCGTGTTCACGGAGGTGGCGGGCGGCGATCCGGGGTACGACGAGACGGCGAAGATGTTCGCCGAGTCGGCCCTGTCCCTCGCCCTTGACGACCTGCCACGCACATCCGGCCAGGTCACGACGGCGGAGGCGATGGGCGACGCCCTCATCGACCGCCTCCGCGCGGCGGGCATCACCTTCCGGGTGGCGGCCGGCCGGTAGGGGTTCCGGCAGGACTCTAGAACGGCCACCCCAGGACGGTGTAGATCATCCCGACGATCCAGGCCAGTCCGGCGATGACGGAGAGCAGGAGCGCGGCCGTCACGGCGCGCTCGACGGGCTGGGTGGACGGGGCGGGGTGGCCGGCGGTCTTGGGAGAACGGTGCGTCGTCATGGGCCCCAGCCTGCCGATCATGACGGCGACGCCACATCCGTACGGGTACTCAGTTCCCGTACTCAGCAGGCGCGGGCCTACTCAGCCGACGGAGGGCTACTCACCCGCACCGGCCTGCTCAGGCCCGCTCAGCCGGCGCAGGCCTGCCGGCCGGCACAGGCCCACTCAGTCTGTCGGGGCCCGCTCGGTCTGTCGGGGCCCGCTCAGGCGACCGTCTCCCTGAGGGCCCGTCGGCACAGGGAGTCGGCGCGCCGGGTCGACTCTGGGATGCGGTACTTCGGGGCGAGCGCGAGGGTGTGGGCGCAGGCAATGCCGAGGCTCACCCGGTGTCCCACGGAGACGAACACCGGCTTGACGCCCGCTTGGGTGCGCAGCGCACGGCCGACTTCCTCGGCGCCCGCGAGAAGGGGAGCCGTGCTGCCGCGCGGGGCGTCCGGCTCCTCGTAGGTGAAGGTGAAGGGGTTCTTCGCCACGCCGATCGTGGGCAGTCCGGTGAGGACGCCGAGGTGGCTGGCCAGGCCGAAGCGGCGCGGATGGGCGAGGCCGTAGCCGTCGCAGACGACCAGTCCGGGGTCGCGGTCCAGGGCCTCCAGGGCGGCAAGGACCGTGGGGATCTCGCGGAAGGCGAGCAGGCCGGGGACGTACGGGAAGGAGACCTCGCCGACGGCGGTGGCCTCGGCGACCGGAGCGAGTGTGGCCGCGTCCAGCACGACGGCCGCCGCCGCGACCACACCGCGCTCGTCGTCGTAGGCGACGTCGACCCCCGTCACGCGGCCGGTTCCGGGCGGCGGCCCCGGCTCGTCGAGAACCACCCGGCCGCGCAGCGCGTCCTGCGCGGCACGGGCTGCTTCTTCGGTCGCGGGCCAGCCCGCGGGAATGCGTACGGTCGTCATGGTGGTGTCGAGCGTACGGCCCCGCGGCCTGCCCTCACTTGCCAAGAGCGCGCTTCAGCTCGCTCTTGTTCATGTCCGAACGGCCATGGATGTTGCGCCGCTTGGCCTCCTCGTACAACTGGTCGTATGTGGGCCCCTCGGAGCCCCTGCCCGAGCGCTGTCCTCCCCGCTTGCCGGACGACATGTCCTGAGTGGACGTGCGGCTCGCGCTCTTGGACTCGCCGGAACGGGCGCGCTCCTTGTTCACGGTCCGCGCCGCGATCTCCTTGGCGCGCTTCTCGCTCTCCCCGCGGTCGCGCGCGCTCTCCTTGATGTGCTCGTACTGGCGTTCCCGCTTGGAACTGGAGCCGCGTGGCATGCCGGGTCACTTCCCTTCCAGGTGCGGTACACCACGAGTACCCGTTTTCGCCGGGATCACCGTCAGGGCTCGAGCCGGGCCACCCGCCCCTTCTCACCGGAGGCCCAGCAACCCAGGTCGGGGGCGCAGTCCACGGTGTCGTAGGAACCCGAGTCGACGGTCTTCCAGGTGCGGCCGCCGTCCGTGGTGAGGTCGGTGCCGGTGGGGCCGACGGCGAGCGCGGCCGTACGGCTGTGCGGGAGCCAGGTGACGCCGGAGCGGTACGCGGGCGGCGGCCGGTCGGCGGGCGTCCAGGTGCGGCCACCGTCCCGGCTCACCGCCGCCGCCTGCGGGGAGGGCTGGTCGGCCCGGTAGTCGCCGCCGACCGCGATGCCGTGCGTACGGTCGCGGAAGGCCACCGCGAAGACGCCGCGCGCCGGATCGCCCGCCGGGATCGGCGTGTCGGTGGCCGTCCAGGTCAGTCCGCGGTCGGCGGAGTGCAGCACACGCGCGCGTGCGCCACCGCCCGTGGCCAGCCACACGTCGTTCGGCCCGGAGGCGACCAGGCACTGGCCACTGGCCGCGAACCCTGCCTCGCCGTCCTGGGCGGCCGGCATCCCGGCACTGGGCAGGACCGTCCAGGATCGGCCGCCGTCGCTGGTGGAGAGGATGCGGAACCTGCCGTCGACCGGGTCGCTCAGGGCGAGGCCGTGGCGGCGGTCGAAGAAGGTGAGGCAGTCGTAGAAGGCCTTGGCGTCGGTGTTGCGGAACGACTCGGTCCAGGTCGCACCGCCGTCGTCGGTGCGGAATACCCGGGAGGCCTCGCCCTCGCCGATGGCGAGGACCACCGCGTGCCGGGCGTCGAACGCCTCGATGTCGCGGAACTCCAGGTCCGTGGCGCCCGGCGGGGAGACGTTCCGCCAGTGCGCGCCGCCGTCGGTGGTGCGCAGCACGGTGCCCTTGGACCCGGCCAGCCAGGCGGTGTCCCGGCTGACCGCCGTAAGACCGCGGAAGCGTACGTCCGTGCCGCTGTCCTTGAGTTGCCAGTGCGGCGCCGGCCGCTGTCCCCCGTGTGCCTGCGCGGGTGCCGCCGTCAGCGCGGCGAGCGCCGCCGCACACAGTCCCACGGCCACCGTCCGGCCCGTACGTCTCGTGTTCCGCATGCCTGTCATGGCGCGCGAAGCTAGCCCACTCCCCCGGTGCCGTCCAGATCTCCCCGGCCGGGAACCGCACACCCGTGCGCGGTGTCCTCTCCTGTGTCCCGGAGACCGCGGGGCATGGATCGCTCCATGGATCATTCCATCGCTCGCTCCATGGATCTGTTCCATGGATCTGCTCCATGGATCTGCTCCATGGATCTGCTCCATGGAGCGTTCGATGGATCGCCTCAGTGGCATGGACTCGGTGACAGAGGTCACTTGAATCTCATGTGCACGGATTGGCTCAATCCATCGTCTCTTCAACTGCGCGTCCTCATCCGCCCGGAGTCCATCCAGCCGTCACAAGGGAGCAAGGCGTTGTCCACCGTCATCGAGCAGCCCGTGGAGGCCCGTCTCGTCGCCGCCGCACCGCGGATGCCCAGCATTCCGGCCATGCTCCACTACGACCGGCGCGACCCGTTCGCCGTCCGCATGAGCTTCCCGGCCCCGGCCACCCTGGAGGGCGTGGACGTCTGCTGGACGTTCGCCCGTGATCTCCTCTCCGCCGGCCTGGAGGGCCCGCAGGGTCATGGTGACGTCCGGGTGCGGCCGTACGGCTACGACCGCACCGTCCTGGAGTTCCACGCCCCGGAGGGCACGGCCGTGGTGCACGTCCACTCCAGCCAGATCCGGCTTTTCCTGCGGCGGACCACGGAGCTGGTGCCCTTCGGCCTGGAGCATTTGCAGGTGGACCTGGACCACGACCTCGCGGAGCTGATGCGGGACGCGTGCTGAACGCATCCCGGAAGGCGGCCGTTTCGGGGGCTAGGGCCGACGGCGGCCGCTCATCAGTCCGTTGAGGTTCCCGTAGTCGAGGCCGCCGGCCAGTGCCCCGTAGGTCCCCGCGCCCAGCAGCTCCCGTGCGGCGCGGTGGACCAGCCCGTGGACGGCCTCAGCGACGGCCGACCCGGCGCTGACCCGGGCGACGCCGAGGGCGGCCAGTTCCGCGACGGTGGGCGCGCCGGGACCGACCAGCACGTTCAGCGGACCCTCGAGGCCTTCTGCGAGCGCCTTCACGGTCACCGGGTCGACGACCCCGGGCACGAAGACGCCGTCCGCCCCGGCGGCCAGGAAGGCGGCGGCCCGCTCCAGGGTGTCGTCCAGGCCCCCGGCACCCCGGAGATACGTGTCGATGCGGGCGTTGACGAACAGCGGCACCCCGGCCGCGTCGGCGGCCTCGCGCGCCACGGCGATGCGCGTGGCCTGCTCGGCGACCGGACGGAGCGGGGCGCCGTCGCCGTAGAGCCCGTCCTCGATGTTCACGCCGACGGCGCCCGCCGCGAGCACCGCCCTGATCGTGTCGCCGACACCCGTGGCGTCGTCCGCGTAACCGGTCTCGATGTCCGCGCTCACCGGTACGGCCACCGCGTCCGCGATCCGCGCGACCGCCGCGAGGGCGTCGCCGCCGGACAGCCGGTCACCGTCCGCCGTGCCCAGCACCCAGGCGAGCCCGGCGCTGGTGGTGGCGACGGCCGCCGCTCCCGCCTCCTCGACGAGCCGCGCGCTGGCCGTGTCCCAGGCGTTCGGCAGGACGAGCGGACGGCCCGGCACATGCAGGGCACGGAAGGCGAGCGCCTGCTCGCGCAGAACGTTGTCGTTGGTCATGGCGGCAAGCCAACCAGCCGGCCAGGGGCGGTGGCTGGCAGGAATCCGACAGGTACGTGCGCCTTCGAAGGCGTCAGCCGTACGCCGCGACGGCCGCCGCCGCTTTCCGTCCACCGTTAATCCGTTGACACCCCCCAGGCCCGCTCCTACGGTGTACAGCGGTCCTGTTGCCGTCGATAGGAGAAGGACGTTGCTCGTCTGAGGTCTTGAGACACCGCGTCACACAACACCGTCCGTGTCTGTGTGCGTCGCGTGCGACCTCGGCGTACGAGCCGTCCTCCGGTGCGGGGCTTTCCCTTTGCCTCTGCTCGCGACCGTCGCCCCCTTGCGGTGTCTCACACGCGTTGCCCATACCCACTTCAAGCAACCGCGAGGCCCGTATGTCACACACCCCGTCCATCACCTGCACGTCCCTGTCCTTCTCCTGGCCCGACGGCACCGTCGTCTTCGACGACCTCCAAGCCACGTTCGGCTCCGGCAGGATCGGGCTCGTCGGTGTCAACGGATCGGGAAAGTCCACCCTGTTGAAGCTGATCGCCGGTGAACTCGCCCCGTCCGACGGCACCGTGCGCGTCGCGGGCGAGGTCGGTCACCTGCCGCAGAACGTCACGCTCGACACCGCCCTGCGGGTCGACGAGGCGCTCGGCATCGCCGCGACACGCGCCGCCCTGCACGCCATCGAGGCGGGCGACGTGGCCGAGGGGCACTTCGCGACCGTCGGCGACGACTGGGACGTGGAGGAGCGCGCCGAGGCGATGCTCGGCGAACTCGGCCTCGGCCACATCGGTCTCGACCGCACCATCGGCGAGGTCTCCGGCGGCGAGTCCGTCCTGCTGCGGCTGGCCGCGCTGCTGCTGCGCCGCCCCGACGTGCTGCTGCTCGACGAGCCCACCAACAACCTCGACCTGTACGCACGCCGGCGGTTGTACGCGGCGGTCGAGGCCTGGTCCGGGGTCATGGTCGTGGTCAGCCACGACCGTGAACTCCTCGACCTGGTCGACCAGATCGCGGATCTGCGTTCCGGGGAAATCACCTGGTTCGGCGGCAACTTCTCGGAATACGAGGAGGCGCTGGCCGTCGAGCAGGAGGCGGCCGAGCGCATGGTGCGCGTCGCCGAGGCCGACTTCCGCAAGCAGAAGCGGGAGCTGGCCGACGCCCAGGTCAAGTTGGCCCGCCGCAGGCGCTACGGCCAGAAGATGTGGGACCAGAAGCGCGAACCGAAGATCGTGATGGGGGCGCGCAAACGGGCGGCACAGGAGTCCGCGGGCAAGCACCGCATCATGCACGAGGAGAAGCTCGCCGAGGCCAGGGAGCGGCTCGACGAGGCGGCCCTGGCGGTACGGGACGACGACGTGATCCGCGTCGAGCTGCCGTACACCGCGGTGCCGCCGGGACGGTCCGTGCTGACGCTCCGGGATCTGGAACTGGCGTACGGCGCACGCGTGGAGGGCGGCCTCGACCTGCACGGTCCCGAACGGATCGCGCTGATCGGACGCAACGGCGCGGGCAAGACCACGCTGCTGCGCACGATCGCGGGCGAACTGGAGCCGGTCGCCGGGGAGGCGACGGCGCACGTGCCGCTGCGCTTCCTGCCGCAACGGCTGGACGTCCTCGACGACGGGCTGACGGTCGCGGAGAACGTGGCCCGGTTCGCACCGGGCGTCACCAACAACCGGATCCGGGCGCGCCTGGCCCGGTTCCTGTTCCGTGGCGGGCGGGCCGACCAGCCGGCCGGGACGCTGTCGGGCGGCGAGCGCTTCCGCGCTGCCCTGGCCGCCCTGATGCTCGCCGAGCCCGCGCCGCAGCTGCTGATGCTCGACGAGCCGACGAACAACCTCGACATGGCGAGCGTGCGGCAGCTCACCACGGCCCTGGAGTCCTACGAGGGGGCGTTGATCGTGGCGAGCCACGACGTCCCCTTCTTGGAGTCGATCGGGATCACGCGCTGGCTGCTGCTCGACGGCGAACTCACGGAAACCGCGCCGCAAGCCGTCGGATAGCCCGCCTGGCGACGCCGGCAGGCGCGTGACGCAGGCCCACCCTCGGGGGTCCCGTTGGCCGGCGCGGGCTCCGGCCCTGGGCCTTGGCCGGGGCCTGGGCGGGGGCCCGGGCGGGGGCCAGGGCCCGGACGGGGGCCGGGCGGGGGCCGGGCCTGGGCGGGGCCTGGGCGGGGCCCGGGCGGGGCCCGGGCGGGGCCCGGGCGGGGCCCGGGCGGGGGCGGGGCCCCTGGGCCTGGGCCTGGGCCTGGGCGGAAGCCTGGGCCTGGGCGGAAGCCCGAGGTCTGGGCGGAAGCCTGAGCCTGAGCGGAAGCCCAAGGCCTGAGCGGAAGCCCAAGGCCTGAGCGAGAGGAGGTCTGGCAAGGGCCCGGGCCTGACGGACCCACAGAGCGTGCTGCCCCCTGGGCGACGGGCGTGCTGGGCGCGTCATCGGCGGTGCGCCTGGCCGCGGCGGCCACACCGTGTCCGTCTCGGCCGCCGCCGCACGGGGAGCCGGCATCCGCCGAGGTCCCGGCTCGCTTGTGCGGAGGCCTCGGCGAGGTCCTCGCGCCGCCGGCTGGGCGGAAGTCGCGAGGTGACGCGGCGGTGGGGCGGGGGCGCGGTCGGCATATGGGAGCGCGGCAAGGGTACGGGCGCCGTCGAGGTCGGGGCGCCGGCCAGGCGGCCGCCGGCTCCTCGGTGTGCCTGCGCCGTACGAGTTCCGGGGTGCGGCCGGCGGACGGCCTGCGCCCCGGCGCGCCGCAGCCCGAGCCAAGGGCTTTGTCCCCGCGGAGCGGCGCTGCATGATGTCCGGCGACACCCTCAGCCGAGACGGAGTTGCCACGTGCCCAGCAAGAAGGCCCTCATCCGCCGACCCAGCCCGCGCCTCGCCGAGGGGCTGGTGACGCACATCGAGCGCGAGAAGGTCGATGTCGACCTCGCGCTGGAGCAGTGGGAGGCGTACGCGGAGGCGCTGCGCACCCACGGCTGGGAGACGATCGAGGTGGACCCGGCCGACGACTGCCCGGACTCGGTGTTCGTCGAGGACACGGTGGTGATGTACAAGAACGTCGCCCTGATCGCGCGGCCCGGCGCGGAGTCCCGGCGTGAGGAGACGGCGGGCGTCGAGGAGGCCGTGGCCCGGCTCGGCTGTTCGGTGAACTGGATCTGGGAGCCGGGAACCCTCGACGGCGGCGACATCCTGAAGATCGACGACACGATCTACGTCGGCCGCAGCGGGCGCACCAACTCGGCCGCCGTCCAGCAACTGCGCGCCGCCTTCGAACCGCTGGGCGCCCGCGTGGTCTCCGTGCCCGTCACCAAGGTGCTGCACCTGAAGTCGGCGGTCACCGCGCTGCCCGACGGCACGGTCGTCGGCCATGTGCCGCTGGTGGACAAGCCGGCGCTGTTCCCGCGCTTCCTGCCGGTTCCGGAGGAGTCGGGCGCGCACGTGGTGCTGCTCGGCGGCGGCAAGCTGCTCATGGCGGCCAGCGCACCGAAGACGGCGGACCTGCTCGCCGACCTCGGGCATGAACCGGTCCTGGTGGACATCAGCGAGTTCGAGAAGCTGGAGGGCTGTGTGACTTGCCTCTCGGTGCGCCTGCGGGAGCTGTACGCCTGACCGGTTGACCCCGGCTGTCCGTTCACCCCGGGGACCTGCGGGTCCACGGGCGCTTCGGCATGCCCGCGCCGGACACGAACCTATCTGACGTGCCGTCGGGGACCCCGCTGATCAGCGATCTTTACAGCGAGCTTAACCTACGGATTCGTAACCTACGGCCTCGTAGCCTACGATCCCGTAAGTTCCGGTACCGCTCGCCGGTTTGTTCAGCGTCCCCTGGAGTTCCCGTGACCATCACCTCCCCCCATCCCGGCAGCCCTTCCGTCTGGACCGACGCCCGGCTGCTGTACGCGCTGGAGGAAGTGGTCGAAAAGGAGTTGAACCGGCATCTGAAGATCGCCAAGGACTGGATGCCGCACGAGTACGTGCCCTGGAGCGACGGCCGCAACTTCCCCGGCTTCTTCGAGGACGGCGTGGCCTGGGAGAAGGAGCAGTCCAAAGTCACCGAGATCGGCCGGATCGCGCTCGTCGTGAACCTGCTGACGGAGGACAACCTCCCCAGCTACCACCATGAGATCGCATCGCTCTTCGGCCGTGACGGCGCGTGGGGCACCTGGGTGCACCGGTGGACCGCCGAGGAGGGCCGGCACGGCATCGTGATGCGCGACTATCTGCTCGCCTCGCGCGCGGTCGACCCGGACAAGCTGGAGCAGTTCCGCATGGCACACATGAGCGAGGGCTTCGAGTCGGACAACCGGCACTCGATGCTGCACTCGGTCGCGTATGTCGCCTTCCAGGAGCTGGCCACCCGCATCTCGCACCGCAACACCGGCCACCAGTCCGGCGACCCGGTCTGCGACCGGATGCTGGCCCGCATCGCGACCGACGAGAACCTGCACATGGTCTTCTACCGGAACCTGCTGAAGGCCGCGTTCGAGATCGCGCCGGACCTGACCATGCAGGCGGTACGGGACGTCGTGGTGAACTTCCGCATGCCGGGCCACGGCATCCCCGGCTTCGAGCGCGCCGCCGCGCAGATGGCGATCGGCGAGGTCTACAACCTGCGCATCCACCACGACGACGTGCTCCAGCCGGTGCTCCGTTTCCTGAAGATCATGGAGATCGACGGCCTCGGTCCCGAGGGCCGCCAGGCGCAGGAGGAACTGGGCCTGTTCATGGGCGGCCTGGACTCGGAGGCCAGTAAGTTCGACGAGAAGCTGGCGGCCCGCAAGGCACGCATGGCGGCGCGCGGGGCGTAGGCAGGCTTCCACCGGCGGGCCCCTCTCGCCCCGCACACCCCCTCCGGTGCCGCCTCGTACGGAGCGGCACCGGAGGGCGGCGCAGCACCCTCAGTTGCTCCCCCTCCCCCCAACGGCGCTGCCCGGCGCACGTCAGCCACGGATCGTACGGACCGTGTTCCGGGGCGATGCGGCGCCGAAGTTCCGTCGGCCGCAAGGCCGGTGCCCCGGCACCGGAGCGGACAGCTCACAGAGCCAGAACGTTTCGGCAGTAAACGCCAGGCCGCGCCACCCTTTCCGTCGGGTAGAAATATCCACCAGCATGAATATGCCGGGCCGACGTTCCCACACGGGCACCCGCCCGGCGGAGTCCCTGTCGTACGCCTGGCCGGGCCGGGTGGCGCCCCCTGGAGCGGCTCATGACGAATCCGATGTGGATGCGAGGCGTGGAGTGGCTGGCCGCCGCCGCGTCGGACCCCCAGGCGTGCAAGCGGGAGTGGGACCGGGGCAACGGCACGGTGCTGATGGAGGCCGGGCGGTTCTGGGACGTGGTGAGCGTTCCCGATCAACTCGGTCTGCTCGCGCTGGACATCATGTGGTACGACCCGGTGCGGATGCCCGGACCGACCCTGGTGGACTCGGCGGCGCGGCGGGTGGGCTTCTTCCTGCCGCCGGATCCGACCGGCCACTGGGTGGGAGCCGGAATACGCCACGCGAGCAAGGGGTCGTGGGTCGCCGTGCCCTCTCCGTACCGGCCGGTGGGCTGCCTGGAGTGGATCGTTCCGCCCGACGGGAGCGGGACGCTGCATCCGCCACTCACCCTGGAGCTGGCCCTGCGCGAGGCCCATGGCACGCTCGCCGTACTGGCACCCGTGAGCGAGGACTAGGCGAGGACTAGGGAGGACTGGGGAGGAGCAGGAGGCCTGGAAGGAGACGGCAACCGTCCGCAGGGCAGCTTCAAGGCCCCCTCGGCGCCCCGGGCCGCCACAGCGCTGCCGTGTCTCCTACGCGGCCTCGTAGTGGTGAGCGTCCGCGCCGCGCCACTTCACCCACGCCGGATCGTCGAGGAGGTCCTCGGCGTCCGGCAGGCCGGCCCGGCCGAGGAACTCGAGCAGATCCTCGTCGGAGAACGCCAGCCCCAGGCTCTCCCCACGCGCGGTCACCCGACGCCCGCCGGTGCCCGACGGCGGATGAACAATGACAGGAGCCCGTCCGGACATGTATCCAGCATCGTCCCCCGGGCCCGGCCGCGCATCCGGACGAAGCACCGGATGACAGGCTGGTCAGCTCTCATCCGTTCCCCTCGGTCCGCCGCATGTGTATCCGCTCCTTCTCGGACAGACCGCCCCAGACGCCGAACCGTTCGTCATGGGTGAGCGCGTATTCGAGACACGCTGAGCGGATCCGGCAGAGTCCGCAGATACGCTTCGCCTCTCGTACCGAGCTGCCCGGCTCGGGAAAGAAGAAATCGGCCCCCGTCTGCGCACACAGCGCCTGGTCCTGCCAGGCGATGTCGGACGCAGTGATCGCTTCGATGTGCATGGACGAGATCGTGCCGCGCGACGAAAAACGTTCGATCAACGAGGGATCAACGGCTCGCCCGGCGGCCTCGTACGGGCGCCTGATGCTGCCCCGGTACGGCGCCCGGCGCTGCCCGGCACTGCGCCTGGTGCCGTACCCGGTACGGCCCCCGATGATGCCCCCGCCCGGCGGCGCGACGCACGGCGGCGCGCGGAGAATTCCGCGACGAGAACCGCTCCCGCCGATCACCGACGGTCACAGGACGCCCGGCGAGTCGGTCGCGTCATTCCGGCGGCGATTGTCGGTGGGCGGTGCCAGACTCGGCAGTGCAGGCAACGGGACCCCTCGAAGGAGGGCAGTCATGCTCACCACCCGTTTCGTCAACGGCGCCCCGAACTGGCTGGATGTAGGCACCTCAGACATCGACGGTGCCACCGCCTTCTACGGCGGCCTCTTCGGCTGGCAGTTCCAGTCGGCGGGCCCAGACGCGGGGGGCTACGGCTTCTTCGAGCTCTCCGGCAAGACCGCCGCCGGCGCCATGCAGACCACACCGGAGCAGGGGCCACCGTCCTGGACCGTCTACTTCCAGAGCCCTGACGCGGAGGCGACCGCCAAGGCGGCCGAGCAGTCCGGTGGCAGGGTGCTGTTCCAGCCCATGGACGTCATGGGTGAGGGGCACATGGCCATCCTCGCCGACACCGCCGGCGTGCCCTTCGGCATCTGGCAGCCAGGCCGGACGAAGGGCATCGACGTGGCCGGGGAAGCCGGCTCGCTGTGCTGGATCGAGCTGTACACCCCGGACATCGCCCGCGCCGCCGCGTTCTACAACCGGGTGTTCGGCTGGGAAATCGAGGGCGTGCCCTTCTCCGGCGGCACGTACACCTGCATCAACCCCGAAGGCGCCGGTCAGGACGCCATGTTCGGCGGTCTCGTCCCGCTGGCCGACGATCCGACGGAAGCGGAGTCCGGCGCCTACTGGCTGCCGTACTTCGAAGTCACGGACGCGGACGTCACGGTGAGCAAGGCGCAGGAACTCGGTGGCACGGTCCGGATGCCCGCGACGGACCTGGAGGGCGTGGGCCGCATCGCCAAACTCGCCGACCCGTACGGAGCGCGGTTCGCGGTGATCAAGAGCGCACCGCCGCAGCCGCAGGACTGACGCCCCTCGGGCCGTGCGGGGCGTGAGGCCCTCGAGGATTCCACCGCCGAGCAGCCGCGCGTCCTGCGAGCCGCCGCAGCCACCACCTCCCCCGCTCGGCCGGCGCTCTCGGTACCGGCAACGCCCAGGCAGCCCCCGCCACCTGCCGACTTGCCCTGTGCAAGGCCTGGTTCCCCGGCACGGTCGGCACGTACGCCACCGGACAGAACAGTCGACGGGCAGCTTCACCGGCCGCCACGCCAACGCGCCGATCGGGTACGTGTTCCCGTACGACGACGTACGCCCGGACGGCCGGCCGGATGTGCCGGGGGCCGCGTACGACGGGAGCCCGCGACGGTTCACGGTGCCGGTCGGCTCGTAGCAGCGCTACGCGGAGGCGCGCCGCACCAGCGTCGTAGGCAGCACCACGCTGGACGGCGTGCCGCCCACGCCGGGCTCGCCGCCCCGCCCGCGCAGGCCGCGCAACAGCAACCGGGCCATCAACCGGCCCATCTCCTCGATGTCCTGACGGACCGTCGTGAGCGGTGGGTCGGTCTGTTCGGCGACCGGCAGCATGTCGTCGAAGCCGATGACGGCGACGTCCTCCGGCACCCGGCGCCCCTGTGCGCGCAGCACACGCAGGGCACCGGAAGCGGTCAGGTCGTTGGCGGCGAACACGGCGTCCAGGTCGGGGCAGCGCTCCAGCAGCTCCCCCATGGCACGTTCGCCGCCCGCCGGAGTGAAGTCCCCTTCGGCGATCAGTCCCGGGGCGGCGTCGACCATGACGTCCCGGAACCCGTCGAGCCGGTCCACGGCGGACGTCTGATCGAGGGCGCCGGTGATGTGCGCGATACGGCGGCGGCCGAGTCCGACGAGATGGCGTACCGCGTCCCGGGCCCCGCCCCGGTTGTCGCTGTCCACGTATACGGCGCTGCGGGTGCCCTCGCCCCAGCCGGGCCGCCCCCCGAACACCGTCGGCACCCCGGCACGCTGTACCAGTTCCGGCAGCGGATCGTCGAGGTGCAGCGAGAAGACGAGCGCGCCGTCGACATGGCCGCCCGCGAGATAGCGGCCGACCCGGGCGTGGTCGGCGCGTCCCTCCGTCAGCAGGAGGACCAGCTGGGAGTCATGGGCCGTCAGCTCCTTGCTGATGCCGCGCAGTTGGAGGGCGAAGAACGGATCGGCGAAGACGCGGGTCTCCGGTTCGGCGACCACGACGGCGACCGCGTCGTGCCGCTTGGTCACCAGGCTGCGCGCGGCCTGGTTCGGTACGTAGCCCAGTTCCTCGACGGCCCGGCGCACCCGCTCGACGAGGGGCCCCCGCACGCCGTCGCCGCCGTTGACGACCCGTGACACGGTCGCCCGCGAGACCCCCGCCCGGGCAGCCACGGCCTCCAGCGTCGGACGCGGCGCGGTCTCGGTCACTTCGGGACTCCTCCTCGGCGGTTGCCGATCAGGATAGCCGGGACACCGGCAGCGCTGAGAGCGCTCCCGACCGTGAGACCACCCTCACGGGCGGCAGGGGCCGAGGGGCCACCGGGCGCGGGTGCAGACCGGAATCACCCGTGTTTACACAGGTGAGGACGTCGTTTACACAGCTGAGGACGTCAAGCGCTGAACGGCGACCAGCCATGACGCACCCGCAGGTGGCATGCCGGACTTCCAGCGGAGCGCTCAGTGCTGGTGCGTCGTGCGGTGTCCGTGCGTCACGTACTTTGGCATCGACCCGTCCGGATTCCTCACCAGGAACATGCCAGCCATCCCCCGGTCGGCGTGGTGCTGCACGTGGCAGTGGTACATCCACGCGCCCGCTCCGCCGTCCTCCCCCGCGATCACCTGGAAACCGAAGGCGTCTCCCGGACCCACGATCTTGTTGTCGATGACCCGGCTCGGATCTTCGGGCCCGGTGAGCAGTCCCGTGCGGTTGTCCGCCCAGCGGTGACCGTGCATGTGGAACGTGTGGTACTGATCACCGTGAGTGATCATGACGAACTCGACGCGGTCCCCGACCGTCGCCTTGAAATCGGGTCCCGAGCGCCCCACCCGGTTATTGATCATCAAGTCGTTGAACACGATCGCGTGAGTCCTGTCGGGCAGGACATCGCCCGCACGACGTACGATCACCGGCCCGTACAGGCCCCGCCGGACACCGCCGGTGCCGTGTTCGGTGCCGACGATGTGGTCGTGGTAGTGCCAGTAGCCCGCGCTGCCCTCCCGCCAGGTGCCGTCCTTGCGGCGGCCAGGAGTGTGCGTGTGCCAGATGTAGGTGCGCGATCTGCCTGGTTTCACGCAACTGCTGCTCGCCCTCGTGCCGTCGCTGGAGATCTCGTAGTCGAGACCGTGCACATGCAGGCTCGCCTCGACGTCCATGGTGTTCACGAGCTCGACGTGCAGCGTGTCGCCCTCGGTGAGCTCCAGCAGCGGGCCGGGAATGGTCGCCTCGCCCCTCCTGAAGCCGTAGCCCATCCACCTCTCGCCGATCCTCTCGGCGTAGAGCTTGATGCGCTTGACCTTGCCCCCGGCGGCCGCGACCCTGACCTGTTCGTTGGCGTCGGCGGCCTCCGGGCCCAGGGACAACGTGGTGGCGACGGCCGTACCACCCAGCAGCATCCGTCGGTTGAAGCTGCGTCTGTCCATGCCGAACTCTCCATCGTGCTGCGGAATCAACCGAGACGAGCCGCCGGAGGAACGCGAAGGACGGTAGCGGCACACACCGAGCCTATCCAGACAAAAGGCATATCTCGTTGTATTTCATTCACATAATCATCGGCGAGTCGCGCGCAAGGCTCGGCTGCGCGACCGATGGCGGCCGGCGAAGTGGCGATCGCTCGCGATCAATACACCCAGGGCCTGTCCGGCCCTAACGCGCGGCCGGTTCCCCGGGATCCCCCGGCTTCCCCTCGCGCCGGGCCCGGCTCGGCTGCACCCGTTTCGGCTCGCCCGGCATCTTCGGGTACTCGGGCGGATACGGCAGATCGCCGAGGCCGTGGTCGTGTTCGTCGCGCCGGGCGAGTTCGAGGAGCGCCTCCAGGGAGAAGGCGTGGTCGTCCATGTCGGCGTGGACATCACCGAGTTCGGCATAACGGCGGGGCATGGTCCCCAGATCGAAGTCGCGGGGCACCGCGTCCGCGACCTCCTCCCAGCGCAGCGGCGCGGACACCGGGGCGTGCGGCTTGGGGCGCACGGAGTAGGCGGAGGCGACGGTGCGGTCGCGTGCCGTCTGGTTGTAGTCGACGAAGATCTTCTCGCCCCGCTCCTCCTTCCACCAGGCGATGGTCACGTGCTCGGGCATGCGGCGCTCCAGTTCGCGCCCGACGGCGATCGCGGCACGCCGCACCTGGGTGAAGGTCCAGCGCGGTTCGATGGGCACGAAGACGTGCAGCCCCCGGCCGCCGGAGGTCTTGGGCCAGCCGCGCAGCCCGCCGAACTCGTCGAGAACGGCGCGCAGTTCATGGGCGGCGCGCACCGCGTCGGCGTAATCGGTGCCGGGCTGGGGGTCGAGGTCGATGCGGAGTTCGTCGGGGCGGTCGACGTCGTCGCGGCGCACCGGCCACGGATGGAAGGTGAGCGTGCCGTACTGCGCGGCCCATACGACGGCGGCTGTCTCGGTGGGACACATCTCGTCGGCGCTGCGTCCGCTGGGGAAGGTGATGTGGGCGGTGGGGATCCAGTCGGGCATGTTCTTGGGCGCCCGTTTCTGGAAGAAGGACTCGCCGGTCACACCGTCCGGGTAGCGCTCCAGGGTGGTAGGCCGGTTGCACAGGGCACGCAGGATGCCTGGGCCGACGGCCAGATAGTACTGAGCGAGGTCGAGCTTGGTGTATCCGCGCTCCGGGAAGAAGACCTTGTCGGGGCTGGACAGCCGTACCTTCCGGCCCGCCGCCTCCAGTTCCACCGCATCGCCCATGCGAGCCACGGTAGGCGCAGGGAACAGTACTCGCACACTGGGCGAATCACTCGGCATGGTCGGAGAATCGAAGGTATGGAGCTGCCCGTGATGCCTCCCGTGAAGCCGATGCTCGCCAAGCCCGTCGCGAAGATCCCGCCGGACATGCAGTACGAGGCCAAGTGGGACGGGTTCCGGGCGATCATCTTCCGCGACGGCGCCGAGGTCGAGCTGGGCAGCCGCACGGGAAAGCCACTGACCAGGTACTTTCCCGAGCTGGTGACGGCGCTGCGGGAGCGGCTGCCGGAGCGCTGCGTGGTGGACGGCGAGATCGTGATCGCGCGGGAGGGGCACCTGGACTTCGACGCGCTGACGGAGCGGATCCATCCGGCCGACTCGCGGGTGCGGATGCTGGCGGAGAAGACTCCGGCCTCGTTCGTGGCGTTCGATCTGCTGGCGCTGGCCGACACGGCGCTGCTCGACGTCCCGCTCAGCGACCGCCGCGCCCTGCTGGAGCGGGCGCTGTCCGGGGTCACGCCCCCCGTCCACCTCGCCCCGGCGACGACGGACCGCGCGGTGGCCGAGCAGTGGTTCGAGCAGTACGAGGGAGCGGGTCTGGACGGAGTGATCGCCAAGCCGCTCTCCCTGCCCTACCGCCCGGACGAACGCGTGATGTTCAAGGTCAAGCACGAGCGCACGGCCGACGTGGTGGTCGCGGGCTACCGCTTCCACAAGAGCGGCCCGGTCGTGGGGTCGCTGCTGCTCGGGCTGTACGACGACCGAGGCGCCCTCCAGCACGTGGGTGTGTCCGCCGCGTTCCCCATGAAGCGGCGCGCGGAGCTGGTGGAGGAACTGGAGCCGCTGCGGATGGAGGACGTCGCGGGGCATCCCTGGGCGGCCTGGTCCAACGAGGTGGCGCACGAGACGGCCCGGCTGCCGGGCGCGCCCAGCCGCTGGTCGGGGAAGAAGGACCTGTCCTGGGTGCCGCTGCGGCCGGAGCGCGTGGCGGAGGTGGCGTACGACCACATGGAGAACGGGGTGCGCTTTCGGCACACCGCGCGTTTCCGCCGCTGGCGCCCGGACCGCACGCCCGAGAGCTGCACGTACACACAGCTGGAGGAACCGGTGCGCTACGACCTCACGGAGATCCTCGGCTCCCCGGCCTGACCCTCCGATCAGGAACTTGGTGGACACAGTGGGCATGCGACAGATCGCACGGAGACGACGCGGTATGACGGCGGCGCTGCTGACCGTCGCGGTGACGGGCTCCCTGATGACGGGCTGCTCATCGAGCGGCGGCGTATCCGACGACGGGCGAGGCGAGCCGCCGCGACAGCAGCAAGTCAGCGGCGGCCGGTCGTCCCCCGCGCCCATGGGTCCGGTGCTCGCCGTGAAGATCGACAACGCGCCCGAGGCGCGCCCGCAGACGGGCCTGGACCAGGCGGACCTCGTCTACGCGGAGCAGGTGGAGGGCGGTCTGAGCCGGCTGATGGCGATGTTCGCGACCAGGCTGCCGAACGTGGTCGGGCCGGTGCGCAGTGCGCGCGAGTCGGATCTGGAGCTGCTGCGCCAGTTCGACATGCCGACGTTCGCGTTCTCCGGGGCGCAGCACAAACTCCTGCCCCTCATCGACAAGGCGCCGCTGAACCCCGAGCCGCCGGAGAAGAACCCCAGCGCCTACTTCCGCGCCGACGACAAGGCCGCTCCGCACAACCTCTATCTGCGCCCGCAGCGGCTGATGCAGTCCGCACCGGGCGCCGCCGCGCTGACGACGGGCTTCCACTTCGGCGCCGCACCGGCGGGCGGCACGCCTCGAACCACGCACACGGTCCGCTTCCCGTCGGCCCGCTTCACCTTCACCTGGTCCGCCGAACGGCAGCGCTGGCTGGTCGCGATGGACGGCACGCCGACGGTGACGACGGACGGTGCGCGGGTGGCTCCGGCGACGGTGGTGGTGCAGTACGTCCAGGTGAGCGACTCCCGGTTCCATGACTTCCTCGGGAGCAACTCCCCGTACTCACAGACCGTGGGCTCCGGAAAGGCGCAAGTGCTGCGCGACGGACGGGAGTTCGACGTCACCTGGCGGCGGGCGTCCGCGACGGACGGCACGGAGTTCACGGCGGCGGACGGCACACCGGTGAACTTCGCGACAGGACAGGTGTGGGTGGTGCTCGCGAAGGCGTGAGCGGAGACGTGAACGGGGCCGCGAGTGGGGCTGTGAGTGCGGGCGTTACGCCCGTCGGCCCAGCCGGCGTTCGATCGCCGCGCCCGCCTCCTGGCGGGCGGTGGCCAGCGCCTGGCGGGCCTCCTCGACCGAGCCGAGTCCCAGTGCCGCCGCGATCGCCTCCCAGGCGACCCCGCCCTCGAGCAGCGCCTCCACCGCGGCACCGACGGCCACCACCGACTCATGGCGGGCCTTGTCGAGTTCGGTGAGCGTACGCAGCAGGTCCGGGGCCGTCGCGGCGTCCGCGAGTCCACTCTGCGCCGCGTGCCGCGCCTGGTCGGCGGTGATCCACCAGTCGGCGGACGAGTGCGGGGAACGGGTGACGAGGGTCCGGTCCACGGTGGTGCCGCCTTCCTTCCCGGGTACGCATAGGGCGCTGCTGAGCCTCAGCCTAGCCGCCTATCCGCACAGCGGCACATTTGGTCCGCTGAACGGACCAGTCGGCCCCGCTCACTCGGGTCGGCTCACCCCTCGAACGGCAGGCCCGCCCGCGCCAGCTCCCCCGCCGCCGCCCCGAGCCCCTCCGCGAAGCGCCGTACACGCTCGTCGGTGAACCGGGTGCTGGGCCCGCCGAAGGACAGGGCCGCCACCACCGCTCCGCCGCGCCCCCGCACCGGCACGGCCACCGCCGACAGTCCCTCCTCGCGCTCGCCGTGGCTCGTGGCATACCCCTGGGTCCGCGTCTCCTCGATCCACGCGTGCAGCGTCTCCAGGTGGGCGGCCCCGTACGGCGAGGTCTCCGCGACCCGGCGCAGCAGGGCCTCCGGCGCATCGAGCAGCAGCGCCTTGGCCACCCCTCCCGCCCACAGCGGCAGTTCGTCCCCGACCCTGACGACCTGGCGCAGCGTCTGCGGTCCCTCCTCCTGGGCGATGCAGACGCGGTGGACGTCGCGGCGCACGTACAGGTGCACCGTCTCCCTGTGTTCGGCGGCCAGGTCGCGCAGGATCGCCCCGGCCGCGGGCGGCAGCCGCCAGGCCTGCTCGGCGAGTCGGGACCAGCGCAGCAGGGCAGGGCCCGCGATGTGGCGGCCGTGTTCGTCGACCCAGAGCAGACCGTTGATCCGGAGGGTGCCGAGCAGGCGCAGCACGGTGGTCTTGGGCAGTCCCGAGGCGGAGACGATCTCGCGGAGGGAGAGCGCGGGGTGGCTCTCGTCGAAGAGTCCCAGGATGTCGATCGCCCGCTGGACGGTTCTCATCCCCGCGGGTTCGGCCTCGGCCGCCATGGCTGATTCCTTTCGGCTCTCTTCGTGCGTTGCGCCTGCGGGGCGCCTCAGCCCGTGTCGAGAGAACGACCGCGCTCAGCCCTTCGGGCCTCCCCGCTCCCCCAAGCTCTTCGAGCAGGGGGACCCCCGGTCCCGTCGACACCGGCGCGCCCCTCCGGCTCCACGCTGTCCGGACCGCACCGCGGCCCTGCTGACGCCCTTGCACCAGCACGGTACTGCGCACCGGTCCGCTCGGCGGACCGCGTCAGGTCTTGGCCCCCGCGACGGGCGTCTCCGGGTTGCGCAACCCCTCGGCGGCCTCGGAGACACGCTGGATGAGATCGAAGAACACGCTCTGCTCCTCGGCGGAGAGCGGAGCCAGGAAGATCTGGTTCATCCGGGCCGTGCGCACCGTCAGCCTGCGGTGCGTCCGCAGCCCCTCGTCCGTGAGGCGCAGCAGGAAGCGGCGGCCGTCCTGCGGGTCGCGGACCTTGTCGAGGAGACCCCGACGGCTGAGCCGGCTGATCACCTCGGCGATGGTGGACCGGTCCAGGCCCACCCGCTCCCCCACGGTGCGCTGGTCGAGCCCCGGTTCGGCGACGAGCGCGTTCAGGACCGCGAACTGCGGTGAGGTGATCTCCTCGGAGACCATCGTGTTCCACAGCAGGTAGTGGGCCTGCTGCAGCCGCCGGGCAAGGTGCCCGGGGTGGGTGGAGAGGTCCACAGCGGCCATGTGCGCTCCCGTGGTCGTTTTCGTTGGTGCACTGAACGATACTCGCGGCGATCGGACCTGTCTGCGCGCCGGGGCGCCGGTAATTGGCGTCTCACCTCAGGTATTGACGCCTCGGTGCCGCAGTGGCAGCGTGAGGGGAACCTCGCTGAAATACTCAGTGCCCTGATTAATTGTGACTGATCGACCGTCGGGACGCTTGGAAGAGATGGGGCTTCACGGATGGACAAGGTGGTCGCCACGGCCCATGAGGCGGTGGCCGATGTGCCGGACGGCGCATCTGTGGCGGTGGGCGGGTTCGGGCTGAGCGGTGTCCCGAACGTGCTGATCCAGGCGTTGTACGAGCGGGGCGTCGCCGGGTTGTCGGTCGTCTCCAACAACTGCGGGGCGATGGAGTCGGGTCTCGCGGTGCTGCTGGCGGCGGGACGGATCGCCCGGGTGACCGGCTCCTACATCGGGGCGAACAAGGAGTTCGCGCGCCAGTATCTGGCCGGGGAGCTGGAGGTGGAGCTGATCCCGCAGGGCACGCTGGCCGAGCGGCTGCGCGCCGGCGGGGCCGGCATCCCCGCCTTCTACACCCCCGCGGGCGTCGGCACGCAGGTCGCCGAGGGCGGGCTGCCGTGGCGCTACGACGGGCAGGGCGGGGTGGCGCTGGCCTCGCCGTCCAAGGAGGTGCGCGAGTTCGACGGCACGGAGTACGTGCTGGAGCGCGGGATCCGCACCGACTTCGCGCTGGTCCGGGCGGCCAGGGGCGACCGGCACGGCAACCTCGTCTTCAACAAGTCCTCCCGCAACTTCAACCCGCTGGCCGCCATGGCGGGCAAGGTGACCATCGCCGAGGTGGAGGAACTGGTCGAGCCCGGCGAGATCGGCCCCGACGCGGTGCATGTGCCCGGCATCTTCGTGCAGCGGGTCGTGGCGCTGACCCCCGAGCAGGCGGCGGACAAGAAGATCGAGCAGCGGACGGTGAGTTCCTGATGGCCTGGACACGCGAGGAGATGGCCGCCCGGGCCGCGCGCGAACTGCGGGACGGCCAGTACGTCAATCTCGGCATCGGCCTGCCGACGCTGATCCCGAACCATCTTCCCGAGGACGTCGAGGTGGTCCTGGAGTCGGAGAACGGCATCCTCGGCACCGGCCCCTACCCCACCAAGGACCAGGTCGACCCCGATCTGATCAACGCGGGCAAGGAGACCGTCACGGTCCTGCCCGGTGCCTCCTTCTTCGACTCCGCACTGTCCTTCTCGATGATCCGCGGCGGGCACATCGATGTGGCCGTGCTGGGCGCCATGCAGGTCTCGGAGAAGGGCGACCTGGCGAACTGGGCGATCCCCGGAAAGCTGGTCACGGGGATCGGCGGGGCGATGGACCTCGTCCACGGCGCCCGAACCGTCATCGTCGTCATGACCCACACCGCGAAGGACGGCTCGCCGAAGATCCTTCAGGAGTGCGCGCTGCCGCTGACCGGGAAGGCGTGTGTGAACCGGGTCATCACCGACCTCGCCGTGCTGGACGTGACCGACGACGGACTGGTGCTGGTGGAGTGCGCCCCGGGTGTCGACGTCCAGGAGATCATCGCCAAGACCGACGCCAAGCTGACCGTCGCGGAGGGCCTCAAGTGAAGAACGTCTATATCGTCGACGCGGTCCGCACCCCCATCGGGCGGTACAACGGCGGCCTCGCCTCCGTCCGCCCCGACGACCTGGCCGCGCACGCCATCCGGGAACTCCTCGCCCGCACCCCGCGGTTGGATCCGACAGGCATCGAGGACGTCTACTTCGGCAACGCCAACGGGGCCGGCGAGGAGAACCGCAACGTCGCCCGCATGGCCGCCCTCCTGGCCGGCCTGCCCACCGGCGTGCCCGGGGTGACCGTGAACCGGCTGTGCGCCTCCGGTCTGGAAGCGGTCATCCAGGCCGCCCGCGCCATCGCCGTCGGGGACGCCTCCATCACGCTGGCCGGCGGGGTGGAGTCCATGACCCGCGCCCCCTACGTCCTCCCCAAGAGCGACCGGCCCTTCCCGGCCGGCCACGCCGAGCTGTACTCCACCACGCTGGGCTGGCGCATGGTCAATCCGAGGATGAACCCGCAATGGACCATCCCGCTGGGCGAGTCCGCCGAACTGATCGCCGACAAGCACAGGATCACTCGCGAGCAGCAGGACGAGTTCGCCCTCGCCTCCCATCAGAAGGCCGCCAAGGCCCAGGCCGACGGCCTCTTCGACGTTGAACTGGCACCCGTGTCCATCCCACGGCGCAAGGGCGACCCGGTCGTCCTCGCCGCCGACGAGTGCGTACGCCCGGACGCCTCCCTGGAGGCGATGGCGAAGCTCAAGCCGTCCTTCCGCACGGAGACAGGCACGGTCACCGCGGGCAACGCGTCCCCGCTGAACGACGGTGCCGCCGCCCTGCTCCTGACGGACGAGGAGGGCCTGAAGGCCACAGGCCGCGAGCCGCTCGCCCGTATCAGCGCGAGCGCCGTCTCGGCGATCGACCCGCAGTACTTCGGCCTCGCCCCCGTCGAGGCCGTCAGCCGGGCCCTGGCCAAGGCGGGCAGGACCTTCGACGACCTGTCCGTCCTGGAACTCAACGAGGCCTTCGCCGCCCAGGTCCTCGGTTGTGTGGCCGAGTGGCCCGAGTTCGACCCGGCCGTCCTCAACCCCCAGGGCGGCGCCATCGCCCTCGGCCACCCCCTTGGTGCCTCCGGTGCCCGCCTGGCCGGCACCGTCGCCCACCAGCTCGCCCGACGCGGCTCCGGCACCGGCGTCGCCACCCTCTGCATCGGCGTGGGTCAGGGCCTCGCCCTCGTCCTCGAACGCTGAGCGCTCCGCTGGACATGCGGTCCGTTACCTGCGAGTGCGTTGTGGCCGGCCGCTCCCCCAAGTTCCCGGCTTCTCCCCCAAGCTCTCGGCTTCGCTCGAGCAGGGGGACCCCCATGAGCAGGGGGGACCCACATCGCGGCGGAGCCGCACATCGATACAGCCCCGCGCCCCTTCGGGGCGCTGCCGGCCGCACCGGACATCGCCGAACCCGCTTAGGAACCCCCATGACTCTCACTCAGCACGACATCGACCAGGAGATCGCGGCCGAGCACGCCGCCTACGAGAAGCGGGTCGCCGACGGCGCGCCCGTCGAGCACCATCCGCGCCGCGACTACGCCCCCTACCGCTCCTCCGCGCTGCGCCACCCCAAGCAGCCACCGATCACGATAGACGTGGCCAAGGACCCGGAGCTGGTGGAGCTGTCGTCCCCGGCCTTCGGCGAGCGCGACATCACCGAGATCGACAACGACCTCACCAGGCACCACCGGGGCGAGCCGATCGGCGAGCGGATCACCGTCTCCGGCCGTCTGCTCGACCGGGACGGACGCCCGGTGCGCGGCCAGCTCGTCGAGATCTGGCAGGCGAACTCGGCCGGCCGGTACGCGCACCAGCGCGAGCAGCACGACGCCCCGCTGGACCCGAACTTCACCGGCGTGGGCCGCACGCTCACGGACGACGACGGCTTCTACCGCTTCACCACCGTCCAGCCGGGACCGTACCCGTGGCGCAACCACGTCAACGCCTGGCGTCCGGCCCATATCCACTTCTCGCTCTTCGGCACGGCGTTCACGCAGCGGCTCGTGACGCAGATGTACTTCCCGAACGACCCGCTCTTCCCGTACGACCCGATCCTGCAGTCCGTGACGGACGACGCCGCCCGGCAGCGGCTGGTCGCGACGTACGACCACAGCCTGTCGGTGCCGGAGTTCTCGCTCGGCTACCACTGGGACATCGTGCTCGACGGCCCGAACGCCACCTGGATCGAAGAAGGACGCTGACACCCATGACGAAGATCGACACAAGCATCCCCGCGAACGTGCTCCCCACCCCGTCGCACACGGTCGGCCCCTTCTACGGGTACGCGCTGCCGTTCCCGGGCGGCGGTGACATCGCGCCGCTCGGCCACCCGGACACGATCACCCTTCAGGGCTACATCCACGACGGCGAGGGCAACCCGCTGCCGGACGCCTTCGTGGAGCTGTGGGGTCCCGACCCGGACGGCAACCTGCCGACGACGGACGGCTCGATCCGGCGCGACCCCTCGACCGGCGGCTACCTGGGCCGCAACGGCGTCGAGTTCACCGGCTGGGGCCGTGTCCAGACGGACGCGAACGGCCACTGGTACGCGCGTACGCTGCGGCCCGGCGCGCGCGGGCAGAGCGCCCCCTATATCAGCGTGTGCGTCTTCGCGCGCGGACTGCTCGTGCACCTGTTCACCCGGATCTATCTGCCGGGCGACGAGGCGGCGCTCGCCGCGGACCCGCTGCTCGCGCGCCTGGACGGGGAGCGCCGCGGCACGCTGATCGCGGCCGCCGAGGGCAACGGCACATACCGTTTCGACATCCGCCTTCAGGGCGAGGGCGAGACGGTCTTTCTGGAGTTCCGGTGACACCTGTCGACCCTGTCGATGCCGAGACAGGTCTGCTCGCCCCCGGGTGGGCCGGCTCCCCCGCCGCGTCCGCGACCAGCGACACCGCGTATCTACGGGCACTGCTCGACGCGGAGGCGGCGCTGACCCGCGCCCAGGCCTCGCTGGGGCTCGCTCCCGCACAGGCGGCGACAGCGGTGACCGAGGCGGCCGGGTCCGGGCGTTTCGACCCGCGGGACCTCGCCGTACGGGCCCGCGCCGGCGGTAATCCGGTGATCCCCCTGGTCGCCGATCTGACGAAGGCGGTCGGCGCGGAGTACGGGCCGTACGTCCACCAGGGCGCCACCAGTCAGGACATCATGGACACGGCAACCATGCTGGTCGCCGTGCGCGCGCTGAGCCTGGTCCTGGCGGACCTGGAGCACACGCAGGGGGCACTGGCCCGGCTCGCCGCACACCACCGGGACACGGTCATGCCGGGGCGGACACTGACCCAGCACGCGGTGCCGACCACCTTCGGGTTGAAGGCGGCGGGCTGGCGGTCGCTGGTGCTGGACGCACGGGACCGGGTACGGGCCGTACGGGACGGTCTGCCCGTCCAACTGGGCGGCGCGGCAGGCACGTTGGCCGCGTTCACCGTCTACGGCTCGGCGGACCCCCGGGCGCTCACCGATGCGTATGCCCGTGAACTCTCCCTTGTCTCACCCGAGTTGCCCTGGCACACCCTGCGCACCCCCATCGCCGATCTCGCGGGCTGCCTCGCCTTCGCGGCCGGAGCACTGGGCAAGATCGCGGTGGACGTCCTGACCCTCTCCCGTACGGAGATCGCCGAGGTCGCCGAGGGCACGGGCGGGGGTTCCTCCGCGATGCCGCACAAGGCGAACCCGGTACGGGCGACCCTGATCGCGGCCGCCGCCCGGCGCGCACCGCAGCTCGCCGCCACCCTGTACGGATCACTGGCCGCCGAGGACGAACGCCCCGCCGGGGCCTGGCACGCCGAGTGGGAGCCGCTGCGCGACCTGCTGAGACTGGTGGGCGGCAGCGCGCGCCACGCTGCCGAACTGGCCGAAGGGCTCCGGGTGAACACGGACGCCATGCGCGAACACCTCGGCCTTACCCATGGGTTGATCGTCTCCGAGCGGCTGGCGGCGGAGCTGGCGCCCGTGCTGGGCCGCGCCCGCGCCAAGGAACTGCTCACCGAGGCCGCCCGGCGTACCCACGCCGAGGGCCGCAGCCTGGCCGAACTGCTCGCCGAGGAGCCGGAGCTGAAGGACCTGGACCTCGACGGCCTCACCGATCCGACCCGCTACACCGGCTCCGCCGAAACCCTCACCGACCGTGCCCTGGAGCGCTCGTGACCGACAAGCCGCTGCACCACCACGCCGAGGGCTCCGCCACGGCTCCCCCGCTGCTCCTCGGACCCTCGCTCGGCACCTCGTACGCCCTGTGGGACAAGGTCGCGCCCGAACTGTCCCTCACCCACCGGGTGATCCGCTGGGACCTGCCGGGTCACGGCGGTTCGGCACCGGACCTCATCGGTCCCGGCGCGACGGTCGCCGACCTCGCCGATCTGGTGCTGGCGCTCGCGGACTCGCTGGGCGTCGACCGGTTCGCCTACGCCGGGGTGTCGCTCGGCGGCGCGGTGGGGCTGCACCTCGCCGTGCACCACCCCGAGCGGGTCTCGTCGTTGGCCGTCATCTGCTCGTCCGCGCACTTCAACGGATCCAAGCCGTGGGAGGAGCGGGCCGCGCTGGTCCGCCGGGACGGGTTGGCGCCGGTCGCGGCGACCGCCGACGCCCGCTGGTTCACGGCCCCCTTCACCGTGCCGCGGCTCGTCCAGGACCACCGGGACGCGGATCCGGCCGCGTACGCCGCCTGCTGCGACGCGCTCGCCGCGTTCGACATCCGCGACCGGCTGTCGTCGATCGCCGTGCCGACGCTGCTGATCGCGGGGCGCGAGGACCCGGCGACGCCGCCGGCGCATCTGCGGGAGATCGCGGACGCGGTCCCCGGCTCCGCGCTGGTCGAGATCCCGGGCGCCTCGCACCTGGCGCCCGCCCAGTGCCCCGAGGCCGTGCTGACCGCCCTGCGGGCGCACTTCGGTTCAGGCGCGCGACGCGGCATGGAGGTGCGCCGCGAGGTCCTCGGCGATGCGCACGTGGACCGGGCGCAGGCACGCCAGACCCCCTTCACCGCCCGTTTCCAGGACTTCATCTCCCGCTATGCCTGGGGGGAGATCTGGACCGACCCGACGCTGTCCCGCCGCGAGCGCAGCATGATCACGCTGACGGCGCTGGTCGCACACGGCCACCACGACGAGCTGGCCATGCATGTGCGGGCGGCCCGCCGCAACGGGCTGACGCCTCAGGAGATCGGCGCGGTGCTGCTGCAGACGGCGGTGTACTGCGGGGTGCCGGCGGCGAACTCGGCGTTCGCGGTGGCGCAGCGGGTGCTCGCCGAGGAGGACACCGCCGGAGGGTGACCCTGCTGGTCGTAGCTTCACCAGCACCTCTCTCATGCCCCCGCTCCGGCCCGCTCCGTGCCTAGGGTGGAGGCATGTCCACAGTTCTGATCACCGGCGCCACCTCCGGTCTCGGCCGCTACGTCGCCTTCGAGCTGGTCCGCTCCGGGCATGTCGTCCTCGCGCACGGACGCGACGCGGACCGCACCGAGCACCTCGTCGCGGAGCTGCGCACCGAGGGTGAGGCGCACGGCTTCGTCGCCGACCTGGCCTCGCTCGACCAGGTGCGGCGGCTCGGCGAGGAGGTGGCCGCCGCACAGCCCCGGCTCGACGTCCTGGTCAACAACGCGGGTGTGGGCGGCGGCCCGAGCGGCTCCGGGCGCGAGGTCGGCGCCGACGGCCACGAACTGCGCCTCGCGGTCAACTACCTGGCCCCGGTGGTGCTCACCCGGACCCTGTTGCCGGTGCTGCGGGCGAACGCGCCCGCCCGGATCGTCAACGTCGGCTCGGTGGGCCAGGAGCCGTTGGACTTCGCCGACCCGGAGCTGACACGCGGCTACAGCGGCTTCTCGGCGTACTGCCGCAGCAAGTTCGCCCTGGCGGCGCACACGTTCGCGCTGGCCGAGGAGCTACAGGGCACCGGCGTCTCGGTGAACGTCCTGCACCCTGCCACCTACATGGACACCGCGATGGTCCGCGAGGGCGGCATCACGCCGTGGAACACGGTCGCGGACGGCGCACCCGGTGTACTGGCCCTGGCGACCCGGGACAGGGGCACCGGCGGCTACTTCGACGGCACCCGTCCGTCCCGGGCGCACGAGGAGACGTACGACCGGGAGGTACAGAGACGGCTGGAGACGGTCACCCATCAGCTCCTCGCGCTCTGACGGCGCCTTCGGCGGGGGCGCCGGGCCTAGGTCCTGTCGTCAAACTCCCGTCGTCCGCCCGGAGGGCGGGCCCTGCGGCGTCAGGTGCGTGCTCTGGGGGTACCCCCTGCTCGTAGAGCTTGGGGGAGTGCCGGGCGCTGACCCTCGTACTGGATGTACTTGGGGTTGCGCCCGGTGCGGCGAGTGGGGGTCCCCCCTGCTCGAAGAGCTTGGGGGAGCGTGCATGGCGTCGCGGGGCAGGCGGGAGTTTGACGACAGGGCCTAGGCGCTCGGGGCCTCAGCGAAGCCCCAACCCCTGGTCCAGCGCGTCCTGCGCACGGGTCACCAGCCCGTCGGCCCCACAGGAGCGTGCCAACGTCAGACCCCGGTTCAGCTCGGCCACCGACTTCGCGGCGATCCCGTACTCGACGCGCGCCGCCGCGTGTTCGTAGGCGCACGGAGAGGCCTCCAGATACGTCACCGCCTGCGCGTACAGCGAGACGGCCCGCTGGCCCTTCTCCAGGGCCGCGGCCACGCGAAGGGCCTCGCCGATCGCCGTGTCGGTGCCGAAGCGCTCGGCCTGCCGGCGCACGGTCATGGCCAGCTCGGTGGCCCGGCGCGGGTCCTCGGTGGCCAGGGCGCGGGCCAGATCGCCCGCCCATGGGGCGAGCACGACGTTGTGGCGGCCGCGCGCGGCGGCGGCCTTCTCGGCCGCCTCCAGTTCGTTGATGCCCTCCTTCGTGCGGCCGGTGGCCAGCAGCAGCCGGCCGCGCACGGAGTGGATGTCGGGCAGCACGATCGTGTTCGGGTACGGCGGGGCGAAGCCGTACTGGCCGGCGGCCTGCTCGGCCTCGTCGTGGCGTCCCGCGGCGATCAGCGTGTCGATGAGACCGCACAGCGGCGGCCAGTACAGCGGCAGTCCCCGTCCGACGCGCTCGGCGAGCCGGAGAGAGTCCCGCAGGTACCGCTCCGCCTCCTTGAGCCGGCCGCGCCTGCGGTGGGCCATTCCGACGAAGGCGTGCGCGAGGGCGAGGTGGCCGCCGCTCCAACCGGCCGCGGTGTACGCGTTCAGCGCCTCCGTCAGGAGACTCTCGGCCCGGTCCAGCCGATCGGTGTAGATGTACGAGCAGCCGAGCATCAGCAGGAGTTCCACTCCCCACTCGGTGTCGGTCCAGCTCATTCCGGGCGCGAGGCGCCCGTTGACGAGGGCGCGGTCGCAGAACTCCACGACCTCCTCGGCGCTCTCGCCGCGGGTCAGCGCGTCGAAGCCGCGCACGATCAGCAGCACACGCTCGGAGTTGTCCCGGCCCGTGCAACTGCTGACGAGTTCCTTCAGGCCGCTGGAGCCCTCCGCCGAGCCCTCGTGGAGCGCGAGGATGCCCTCCCAGATGTAGTGCACGGCCCGCAGCCGCATCCGGCCCGGGCCTTCGGGCAGTCGGGCCGCCTCCGCGTCGACGGTGCGGATGGCCTCGTCCAGTTGGTCGTTGTGCAGCAGGGCCTGGGAGAGGCGGTAGACGGCGTCGACGCGGACGTCGCCCTCCAGGCCCCGCATGGCGAGGGCCGCCTGGAGGTATTCGATGGTGGTGGCGGGTGAGGTCAGCAGTGTGGCGCAGCCCAGTTCGTAGAGCACGTGCGGGTGCACCTCGGGCAGCGGCGGCTCCAGCAGGGCGCGTTCAAGACAGCGGCGGGCCGCGTCGGGGGCGCCGACGGCGAGGTGTTCACGGGCGGCCTCGCGCATCTGCTCGACGAGTTCCTCGTCGTCGTCCGGATGGACTTCGAGGAGGTGGCGGGAGGCGGCCGCGGCACCCCGTCCCGAGTCGGTGACGACCTGCGCGGCGATGCCGTGCATCGCGGTGCGCAGCCCGTCGGGGATCGAGCGGTAGACGGCGGTGGCGATCAGCGGGTGCACGAACTCCAGCTCGCCGTCCTCGCTCTGCCGGGTCGCCGGGTCGGGCTCGGTGAGGATGCGGGCCGCGCTGAGGAGTTGCGCGCAGCGCGTGGCCTCCTCGCGGCGCATGGTGGCGAGGCGGGCCACCAGGTCCACGGTGATGCCGGTGCCGAGGATGGCCGCGGCCCAGGCGAACCGGGTGGCCTCGATGCCGAGGCCTTCGAGGCGGGCGACGAGGCCGTTGCCACGGGCGGAGCGGTTCAGGGCGCGCAGTTCGGCGGCCGACGCCTCGACGGGATCCAGCTGGCTGTCCTGCACCTTGGCCAGGAGTTCCACGGTCTCGTACGGGTTGCCGCCGGTCACGGCCCATACCTCGCGGCAGAACGGGTCGTCCGCGTGGGTGCCGACCGTGATCCGCGTGAGGTCGGCCGTGGCTTCGGGGGTGAGGGCGCTCAGCGTGCTGGTCGGGCGGCGGGCGGCCGCGGCGATCGCTTCGAGGAGAGGGGCGCCCTCCTCGGTGGCGTCGCCGGGACGGCGGGCGACCACGACGAGCACGCGCAGGTCGTCGAGGCGCTCGACGAACGCGGCCAGCCACTGCAGGGTCTCCTGGTCGGCCCAGTGCGCGTCGTCGATGAGCAGGACCAGCGGCCACTCCCGCTCGGCGAGCCGGGAGACGGCCTCGACCAGGCCGTCGCACACGCCCTGCGGGTCGGCCTGCCGCTCACCGGGATCCGTTATCCCGAGGGCGGGGCCCGCGACGTCGTACCAGTCGCCCAGGTATTCGCGCGCCTCCTCCGGCATCAGCGAGACGAGTGCGGGCTGGAGCAACTGTCGGACGACATTGAACGGGACGGACCTGACGGTCTCGCCGCCGCGTGCCGACCAGACCGTGCAGCCGCGCCTCTCCGCGATGCGGCGTGCCTCGGCAAGGAGCGCCGTCTTGCCGATGCCGGCCACGCCGCTGAACACGAGCAGGCCTCCCGCCCAAGAGGGCGAGGAGTCGTCGCGCAGGGCGTCTATCGCCTCGGTGAGGGCGGCGAGTTCCGCATCGCGTTCCCACAGGGAAGCCGAGGCGGCCGCGCCGGGCCGTGCCTGCGTCATCCCGGTACCTCCCCAGGTCGCCCAAACGACGTACACGTTGAGCCTAGCCGTACGCGGGACCCGGTGGGGGGAGGTCGGTGCACCTGTTGCCGTGACGGGTGACGCGGGGTGTCCGGGGGCGACGCGACATGCCGCCGACCAGCCCCGGTGAAAGTAATTGACAGTCAAACACCCCTGAAATGAAGCCAAGTTTCCTCCGTCGCCGTGGCATCGGGGGGTCTGTCGAATGAGCGCACAGACGCGGACGCGGCGCGGTCGGTGCGAGCCATGGGGTCGCCGTCTCGGGCGGCGGTACCGGTGACCCGGTACCGATGGCGGCCGGCTCAGGAGTCGGGCGGTGTGCCGCCGCGACGGCCCTGCGCCCCGAGGGCGGCTCCTGCGACCACAGGGGGGCAGGCTTGGGGAAAGCGTGTTCGCGGCGTGCCGGACTCCGGCCTCGTCTGGAGGCACTGGGGGCTGGGCCTGGAGCGGCAAGTGGGGGCGCCTCCCACCCCCTTGAGGTTGTGGGGCGCGTGCATGGCGCCGCTGGGCAGGCGGAAGTTCGACGACAGACCCGGAGGGCCGCGACCGCCCCCGCGGGCGGAGTGGGCGTCAAGTGCGCGAACGTCGGGGCACCCCGTGCCGGAGGCGGCCGGACCGGGTGCGCGGGGCAGGCCCGTCACCCCGGCCGGGCCCCTCTCATCCCTCTTTCACGCATGCCTCATACGGTGGGTCCATGACGCAGGTGACTCCTCCCGGGTGGTACCCCGACCCCGGGCAGACAAGTGACGGGCCCGCCACCGAGCGCTGGTGGGACGGCAAGGCATGGACGGACCGGGTCCGCCCCGCGGATCCGGCCGCCGCATGGGGTCCGCCGGAGCAGCCGTCGGCCGTCGGCGCACTTCCGGGCGGCCCGTTCGCCCCGTATCCCGGTGCGCAGCCCGCCCCCGCGCGGCGCGGGGTGCGCACCGGGATAGCCGTCGCGGCGGCGGTCGCGGTTCTGGCGGGCATCGGCGGCGGTGTCTACGCGCTCACCGCGAACGACGGCCGGAGCGGGACCGCCGCGGGCTCCCGGGGCCCGGGCGGTTTCGGCGGCCCGGAGGGCCAGGGTGGCCAAGGGGGCCAGGGCGGTCCCTTCGGCGGTCAGGGCGGATCTGGTGGTTCGGGCGGATCCGGCGGGTCCGGCGGTTCGGGCGGCCAGGCTCCCGCGCCGGGCCAGTCCGGGCAGCCGCAGGTCGAGGACGGATACGCCACCGACTTGGCCAACGGCATCAGCATCCCGGTGCCCGACGGCTGGTCCGGCGGAACCACCGTCGACGGAACCGCGGCGGTCCAGTCGAAGGACGAGTACAAGTGCCCCGGTGACACGTCGAAGAACTGCAACACCGGCGGGGCGTACTCCGCCTCCGCCAAGGACCAGAAGCTGACGGCCACCACCGCCGAGGCCGCGGCCAAGCAGGACATCGCCAAGAACGCCGAGGAGTCGTACGGCGGCAAGTCCTACGGTGGGATCACCTCGCACGAGGTGCTGGCCTCCAAGGCGGTGACCGTGGCCGGGCAGAAGGGCTACATGGTCCGCTGGAAGGCGATCACCAGCAAGGGCGCGGACGGCTATGTCGAGTCGCTGGTCTTCCCGTCGCCCGCCGACTCCAAGCGGCTCGTCGTCGTCCGCTTCGGCCTCGACGTCGGATCGAACGCGCCCGAGCCGGCCGTGCTGGACAAGATCACCAAGGGCATCAAGGCGTCGGCGGCGAGCGGCGACGGCCAGAACATCTGAGACCGCGTCCCGCACGCACCCGGCCGAACGTGGTGCGGCCGGGTGGGGCGCCTCTCCGCTCAAGAGGAACCCCACCCGGCCGGGGGTGCGCCGCCCCCGTCCCCACGGTGCGGCGCGAACAGGCCGACGTCCGGTCATCCCACGGACGGCGACCTGAGTCTCATGTCAGTCCGAGCTGCGGAAGCAGCACCGCCTCGACGAAGCGCACGAGGTACTCCTCGTCCGCGTACCGCCCCTCCAGGAGCGGGCGCACGCGCATCACGCCCAGCAGCTGCGCGGGAACGTACTCCAGCGCCGGATGGTCGGCCGGCACCTCGCCGCGCTCCACGCCACGCCGGACGATCCCCTGCAGAGAGTTGACCTCGGGTTCGACGAGGGCTTCGCGCAGCGCCTGCGCGAGCTCCTGGTCCTGCATCACGGCATGACCAAGAGCCTGGAGCAGTTTGGTGTCGCTGTTCGACCACTGGGCCGCGGCCCGCGCGGCGGCGCGCAGGTCCCCGGCGAGCGAACCGGTGTCGGCACCCGCGATCCGCGCACAGCGGCTGGCCCTGAGCGCGGCGGCCACGAACTGAGGTTTCGTCTTCCACTGCCGGTACAGCGTCGACTTGCTGCACCGCGCGCTGGCGGCGACCCCCTCCATGGTGAGCGCCTCGTAGCCGCATTCGCGGATCTGTTCGAGCACAGCGTCGAAGAACTCCTGCTCACGCTCGGGCGTGAGCTTGGAGCGGCGCGAGGCGACAACCGTCTCCGGTGCGTCCGCTGCCTGCGACGTCATGGGCTTGACTCCTCGGTCTTATTCCCGGTCGGCCACGTGGGCCGCTTCACACCAGTATATCGATACGTCAGTGTACCGGTACGGAAGCGTATCGGTACACTGACGTATCGATGAGCCTTGGACAGGACCCACTCGTCTGTCGAGTGGGTCCCCTCCTGGGCTCACCACGCACCACCGCACGCACGTACTGTCAGCAAAGGGGCCGGGGGATGGATTCCCTAACCGAGCCTGCAAGAGGGGACACGGCCGCGATCCGGCGGCCGCCCCTCGTCCGTGAGGTCCTGCTGGTCGCAGGTCTCTTCCTCGTCTACAAGTTCGGCCGGCAACTGGCGAACGGCCACACTGCCGAGGCCTTCCGCAACGCCCACCGGGTCTGGGGCTGGGAGCGCTCCCTGCACCTGCCGGACGAGGGCGCCGTGCAGTCCGCACTGCTGCACGGCGAGGCCCTCGTCCGCGCGGCGAACGTCTACTACGTGGCCGTCCACTTCACGGCCACCGCGGCCTTCCTGGTCTGGCTCTACGTCCGGCGGCCGGACCACTATCTGTGGGCCCGCCGGGTGCTCGCCCTGGTCACCGGCGCCGCGCTGGTGGTCCACCTCACGTTTCCGCTCGCCCCGCCCCGCATGCTGGATGTGGCGCGCCTGGTGGACACCGGGCAGGCGTACGGGCCGACGGTGTACGGGGCCACGCCGCAGACCGACTCCATGGCGAACCAGTTCGCCGCCATGCCGTCGCTGCACTTCGGCTGGGCACTCATGGTCGCGATCGGCCTGATCATGGCGACCCGGTCCCGCTGGCGCCGGCTGTGGCTGCTGCATCCGCTGCTGACCCTGGCGGTGATCGTCGGCACGGCGAACCACTACTGGCTGGACGCGATCATGGCGGCCGCCCTGCTCGGCATCGCCCTCGCGCTGGTCCCCACCCCGTCGCCGGTGCCTAGCCAGGACGCCATGCCGGTGCCGCGCTCCGTGCCGCCACCGAGGGCCGCCGAACCCTCGACGGCCATCCGGCGCACATCGGCCGACAGGCCCGTACCGAGCGACGGCCCGGGTCTGGTGGGGGCCGTCCGATGAGCGCCACGATCCTCGCCCTCGTCCTGTCCCTGTTCTCCGCCGTGGCGTACGCGGCCGCCGCCGTCGCCCAGGAGCGGCTCGCCTCCCGGAACTCCGGAACCGGTGTGCTGCGACTGCTGTCCCACGGCGCCTGGTGGTGGTCGGTCGTACTGAACGCCTCCGCCGCCCTGTTGCACGTCGCCGCCCTCAAGTTCGGTCCGCTGACGCTGGTCCAGCCGCTCGGCGCGCTCACGCTGGTGGCCGCGGTGCCGCTGGGAGCGCGGGTGGCCGGGCGCCGGGTCACCGCGGTCGAGTGGCGGGGCACGGCGCTCACGCTGATCGGTCTGGCCGCCCTGCTGGTGACGGCCTCCGGGCCCGAGCCGGACAGGATACTGAGCCTGCCTCAGGCGCTGGCCGTGGCCGGTGCGACCACCGCGCTGATCGGCGCGCTGTCGATCCCCCAGGCCCGGCTTCGCTCGACCGGGGGGTCCTCCACGGGCGGCCGCCCCGGACTGCGGCACGCGACCGCCTCCGGCTTCGCGTCCGGTGTCGCCTCTGCGCTCACCCAGACGGTGACGGTGGCGGCGACGGACCGCTCGGGACCGGTGCTCAGTGCGCAGGTCGTCGTGGTGGCCCTGCTGGTGGCGGCGTTCGCGACGGGCGGCCTGCTGCTGTCGCAGACGGCGTACCGGGACGGCCTCGGGGCGCCCCTCGCGGTGGTGACCCTCGCCAACCCGCTCGCGGCGGCCCTGATCGGCCTCTCCCTTCTGGGCGAGCGCCTCCAGGGCGGAGCGGCCGGCCTGATCCTCACGGCGGCGGGCGCGGCCCTGGCGGCCTGGGGCGTGGTGACGCTGTCGCGGTCGGCGCCGGAACCGGCGGCCGTGGAGGCCCCGGCGGGCGCCGGCGCCGACCACTCGCTGCCGACGGCCGACGACGACCATCCGGTCGCGGCGGTCGACGACCATCCGGTCGCGGCAGTGCTCGCGCTGGAGGCCCGGCCCGCCCCCCGCGAGCCGTCGTGGCTGCCCCCGCAGCCGGCGCCCCCGTCGTCGGAACACCTCACCGCGCTCTGAAACGAGAGGCGGCCGGCACGTGCTCTCACGTGCCGGCCGCCTTCGTCGTATCCGGGGATCGCCGAATCCGGGATCAGCCGAGGCCGCGGGAGACCTGCTCGTATGCCGTGTCCACGGTCAGCGCCGTCGCCACGACCAGGCTCAGCAGCGACTCGGGCAACTCGTCGTGGTGTTCATCGCGAAGTCGCCCCTCCGTCCCTCCGTCACTCCGTCACTCCGTGACGATCGCGGGATCGCTCACGCCCGGCCGTCCGTTCTCGACGTGCCCGGCGAAGCGGCGCAGGAAGGACGGGTCGGCGTCGGACGTCACGGTGAGGTCGTACCAACGCCTGCTCGCGCCCAGGTCGACCGTGCGCTTCACGGTGGCTCCGGCCCGGACCGTGACCGTCTGCGTGTGAGAGCCGTACGCGCTGGTGACCTTGAGCCGCACCGTGCCGGAGCCCTGGTGGGTGAAGGTCAGCTCGACGTCGTCGCCGGTGTGCCGCACCGCGACCTCGGGTCCGGCCTTCTTGCCGGGGCCCTTGAACACGCGCAGGAAGCCGTTCGGACCGTGCACGGTCAGGTCGTACGAGCCCCCCGAGTACGCCGAGTTCCAGGTGTCCGAGACCGCCTTGCCGGCCTCGGTGGTGTAGCTCCACGGGCCGTCGGTACGGTTTCCGGAGGTGACGAGGAAGGCGGCACCGGCGTGCGACCCGGAGGCGAAGGTCAGCGTGAAGGTCCCGGCCGCGGTGTCCGCCGAACCGTTCACGAGGGGCGCGTACTTGAGCGGACGGGTGGGCCGCAGGCCGCGCTCCTGCTTGGGCAGGACGGGGTGGGCGGGCGGCGTCGGCACATAGTCGGGGTGGCGGTCGTGGTCCGGCGGCCGGTAGCCGTCCGTGGCCGGGAGCGCCACCGGCTTGGTGTCCTTGCGCGAGAAGTCGAACGCCGCGGTCAGATCACCGCAGATCGTGCGCCGCCAGGGCGAGATGTTCGGCTCGTGCACGCCGAAGCGGCGCTCCATGAACCGGATGATCGAGGTGTGGTCGAGGGTCTCGGAGCAGACGTACCCGCCCTTGCTCCAGGGCGAGACGACCAGCATCGGCACCCGCTGGCCGAGCCCGTAGGGGCCGGCGACATGGCCGCCGTCGCCCTTGAAGAGGTCCGGGCCGGCGTCGACCGTGGACTTGCCCTGCGCGGCGGAGGCCGGCGGGAAGGGCGGGAGGAGGTGATCGAAGAAGCCGTCGTTCTCGTCGTACGTGATGAACAGGGCCGTCTTCGCCCACACCTTCGGGTCGGAGGTGAGCGCGTCGAGCACTTGGGAGACATACCAGGCGCCGTAGTTGGCGGGCCAGTTGGGGTGCTCGGTGAAGGCCTCGGGGGCGACGATCCAGGAGACCTGCGGCAGCTTGCCGCCCTTCACATCGGCCTTCAGCTGGTCGAAGAAGCCCTCGCCCTTGCGCGCGTCCGTGCCGGTGCGGGCCTTGTCGTACAGGGGGTCGCCCGGCTTGGCGTTCTGGTACTGCGTGAAATAGAGCAGTGAGTTGTCGCCGTAGTTGCCGCGGTAGGCGTCCTGGATCCAGCCCCAGGAGCCGTTCGCGTCGAGGCCGTCGCCGACGTCCTGGTAGATCTTCCAGGAGACCCCGGCCTTCTCCAGGCGCTCGGGGTAGGTGGTCCAGCTGTAGCCCACCTCGTCGTTGCCGAGGACCGGGCCGCCGCCCTTGCCGTCGTTGCCGGTGTAGCCCGTCCACATGTAGTAGCGGTTCGGGTCGGTGGAGCCTATGAACGAGCAGTGGTAGGCGTCGCAGATGGTGAAGGCGTCGGCGAGCGCGTAGTGGAACGGTATGTCCTCACGCGTCAGGTACGCCATCGTCGTCGAGGACTTGGCGGGCACCCACTTGTCGTACCCGCCGCCGTTGAAGGCGGCGTGCCCGTCGTTCCAGCCGTGCGGGAGGTCCTGGATGAACTGCATGCCCAGGTCGTCGGCATCGGGGCGGAACGGCAGGATGTCCTTGGTGCCGTCCGACTGGTGCCAGACCGACTTGCCGTTCCGAAGGGACACCGGGCGCGGGTCGCCGAAGCCGCGGACGCCTCTCAGGGTGCCGAAGTAGTGGTCGAAGGAACGGTTCTCCTGCATGAGGACGACGATGTGCTCGACGTCCTCGATGGTGCCGGAACGGTGGTAAGCCGGAAGGGCGGCGGCGCGCTCGATGCTGCCGGAGAGCGCGGTGAACGCGGCGGTGCCGCCCGCGAGTTGAAGGAACCGGCGCCGATTCACATGAGGCATGACGGGGTGACCTCTTGTCCTGACGGGGCATGTGACGCCCGATGGTGAGGGAACCTGCGCGAAGGGAGTGTTCCAGGGGCACCGAACGTCAGGAAAGGGTGCGGTGGCGCTCATGTGAAAGTCGCGGGTACGGGAGATGTGGTGCGTGCCAAGACCTTCCCAAGACCCACGGGTGCTCCCCCTTGACCGCTCCGAGTAACCCTTCCGCCTGGCGGAAGCCACCTTGCCCGGCTTGGGTGGCCGTCACGACTCTGAGTCCAACCACGGCACGCGGGGCGAGGACGCCCCGCTCTCAGGGACGGGAACACCATGCCCCACATGACCGCCTTCACCAGGAACCAGTGGTACAGCTAGCGCATCTTTCTGACCTGCGCTTGTGTGGGGGCGATAAGGCTGTGACCTGCCAGGTCGGGTTGCAGAGGCGAGCGGAGGCAGTCAGAGGAAATCGCTCTGATTCGACCCCGGTTCGACCCGGGTCGCTCAGAGGCAGTCAGGGGCATCCACCTCTCCAACTGCCTTTTGAGCGGGCCGAGTTGGACGGTGTGAATCACGGTGGCGACTCTGGCCCGGCTCCGGCTCGTCTCCGGTCGAGCTGTGATGGGGACGCCTGCCTCTGATCCGGGGCCAGGCATCACGAAGCCTCCAGGACGGCAATCCTGGAGGCTTCGCCTGGCACCGATTGGAGGTCGGTCCGGACACCACCCGCGGTTTTAGCGGGCCTGGGTGGCGTCCACGTCCTTGCGAGACGACCCCACCGTGCCACACAGCACCCACCAAACGAACCTCCAGCAAACGTCACTTCACCCATCGAGCCCATCAGGTCTCTACCACCTCCCCCAGCGGCGGCCGACCTCGTCCTGCTCGGCGACCTCACCGGCCGCTACGCCACCGGCAGTTACAGCCGACTCGCCTCCGACGGGCGGACCCTGGTCCGGTGCGGGGACCGCCAGGGCGCGGCCGAGCATGTGCCGAAGGGGGTGTCGGGCTCGAAGTCGGTGCGGGCGGACTCCGCTGCGGCGGAGAGCGTGGCGTCGGTGTTGAGGTGGATGCCGAGCGAGGGTGCGACGCCGACCAGGGCTTCGGCGAAGCGGTGCCGAGGGTGGATCAGGGCAGGCCCGCGCCCTGGGTGTAGGCGAGGGGGCGCAGGAGCCGTTCGAGCTTGGGGCGGTCGGTGTCGAAGCGGTCGCGGTAGGCGGTGAATACCTCCTCGGCGTCGCTGGCCAGGCGTTCGCGCCAGCCAGGCCGACTGGTGTCGATGTGGATCTGACCGTGGACGAGAACGCGCGCAGTCATCCGTGCCGGCAAGAAGGAAGAACTGGCACGCTGCGTGATCCGGGTACGGGGAGCGGGAGTGGGGGGCCTGGGTGTCGTCGAGCAGGGCCCGGGTGTAGGCGGCGAGGTGGGCCGGGTCGTCGAGGTCGATGCCATGAACGGCGACGAGATGGACATGGTGCGCAGCACGCTGGTCGAGTGGCGTGAGACGAGCCACAAGACCTTCGAAGAAGTAACCGCAAGGCTGCCGAAAACACGAGCGCGCGAAGAGCCGGGACCAGGCATGATGGCAGCCATGACCTTCTTTGATCCTTTGGCTGGAAAAAGCGTTGCTTCCGTGAAGGACATCACCAAAGCGGCAGAGGTCTGGGACGCCTACGATGCGCGGCTCGACGGTCCGGCACCTATGCCTTTCTTCTACCCGTCCGTTCGCTACGAGAACTGGTGGGGCAGCGGAGTACACATGCAGGAACTCCATGCCCTTGCCCAGAACCACGGCATCCCCGTTGCATGGACTCCGCCAGCAGATGTGCTTCAGGACCTCGTCCGTGCTGACGCTGAACACGGCGCGAAGTTGATGGTCTTGGAGGTTGCCGAAGACGAAATTCGGAGCCTGTGCCACGCGATGCTGCGCGAATGCACTTCCTCCTGGTTGAAGGTCGATACGGAAGCCGCCACTCATGTCCTGGCCGCCTGGGATGACGGGCATCTTCAGGCTGGCGCCTGTCTCGCCCTAGCCGCCGCCGAGGACGTCATGTTCAGCGTCGCTCGCGTGGAACGGAAGAAGAAATACCCCGGGCTTACACGGGCGGCTTCTCGACCAGTTCGCGGCAACTCCTGGCTGGTAGATGAGCAGATCGTTCTGACACCGATCGAGCCGCTGTTCACCAGCTACTTTCCAGAGCGCAACGATCCGATACCGGAGAACTTGTCCCGCCATGCTGTCCTGCATCGACTGCCGCTGGAGCACCTCAACAAGGGCCACAGCATCATCGCGATCATGCTGCTCATCTCCCTGCTCCGACAAGCTGAAGAAGACGCACGCCACGCCGAAGCAGACGCCCACGAGTACGAGTACGACTGAACCATCGACTCACCCGCTACAGTCGGGGTCTGGCACAAGGTGCGCGAGAGTCGTAACGCGGCGTAACTGGCCTAATGCCCCGGCTCTCGCTGTATTAGCTTCGACGTAGTCGCGTGATATCCGATTCGCAACGATCTACCAGGCGAGAGGTGCCCGCACGCTGACAAGTACGGCCTCCTGACTGTGAGCTCGCCGCCCGGGAGGTGCATCCGCCTACTCCTCGACCACCTCCTGCGAAGCCGGACGGGGGCGGCCAGAGGGTGAGTTCGTCTACCCCCAGGACCCTCACCTCACCAGCTTCTTCGATTGCAGCGGCCCGAAGAAGCCGTAGCAGCATGTCCTCCGACGCCGGCATCCGCATCCGTCGGGCGAGCCGGGCTCCTGCAGAGCCGGCCAGAGCCTCAGCGACCCGTGCCAGCAGCCAACCCAGGAGGAGCTCAGACGCCGTGCACAGGCCAGCGTCTTTCAACAGCCGCTCTGGCAGGGAGCCTCAGCGGCCAAGGCCGTCACCACGCTACTGGTAGACGGTGGTGATCGGCGTGGAGTCGCTGGCTCCACTGCCGGGGCGGCGTAGGAAATAGTCCACACGGCGGCTGTCTTGTTCGGATAGCCGTACAGGTAGCCGCCGTTGTCGCAGCCGTAGTTCAGGCGCTGTCCCGCGAGCGTCGCGGTGCCGCCACCGGCGAACGAGCAGCGGGCGCCGTTGGCCAGGACGAGGATGATCGGTTCGATGTCGGGCCCGCCCGGCATGTGGTCGTTGTTGCCGGGAAAGCCCTCGGGGACCGATAGTTCGACCATGCGGTCGGGGGCTCCGTCCAGGCACAGCGCGCTGGTGTCCGAGGGATCGGAGTCCGTGGAGAAACAGGGGTCGAGGATCCGGTCGCCGGCGGTGCAGCGCCAGGCGTCAGTGCGCATGGTGGATTCGGCGGTCCCGAAGCAGGAGCCGCTGGCCCGGTCGGTGATGGTGATGCCGGTTGCCGGGGTGCCGCCTGGGGACCAGGGGCTGAGGGTGACCACCTGGGTCTGCGTCGGCGCGGACGACGCCGCGGCGGTCGGGGTCTGTGACTCGGTAGTGGCTGTAGGGGCGAGAGGTGACGTGGCCGCAGCCGGTGTGGCGCCAGGGGTGGAGCGGGCCACGGTCGGCTGCGGGGAGTGGATGGCGCGCGCTGAGGCGTGGCCCGGGTCCAGCGCGAACCAGGTCCCTGTGGCGGCCGCGGCGAACACGGCGGCCGCGACGACGATGAGCGGGGCACGCCGGTAGGGAGGGCGTGTCGCGGAAGCCGGCCAGGCGGGGTCTTCGACGGTCGGGGGGTGCCACTGCTCTGCGATCAGGTTCGGGACCTCAGTCGGCCTGTCGTGGACATCCCCGAGGACGCGAGTCGCCTGCTCGCCGAGCAGCTCGGCGGTCTTCTGCGCCACGACGGCGGACGACGGCCGATGGCCCGGGTCTTTGGCAAGACACGCCGTCACCAAGCTGAGCATGTCGTCGGGGACACCGTCGAGGTCCGGCTCGGTGCTGAGGACACGGAAGGCGACGGCCTCGGCGTTGCCGGTGCCGAAGGGGTGGCGGCCGGTGGCCGCGAAGGCCAGCAACGCACCCCAGGCGAAAATGTCCCCAGCCGGCCCGGCGGTGCCGTCACGGTAGTACTCGGGGCTCAGCCAGCCCGGGGTCCCAGTCAGCATGCCGGTACGGGTGACCGCGGTTCCGTCGGCGACGTGGGCAATACCGAAGTCCAGCACCCGCGGCCCGTCCGGGGCCAGGATCACATTCGCGGGTTTCAGATCGCGATGGACCACCCCCGCGGCGTGCACGGCCGCGAGCGCCCCGGCCGTCCCCGCGGCGAACAAGTGCAGCTGGATCCCGGCCAGCGGCCCGTGCACCGCCGTGTGCTCTCCGAGCGTCAAGCCAGGTACGTAGGCGGTCGCCAGCCACGGGATGTCCGCCTCGGGATCGGCCTCCAGCAGGCCGTGGCATGCGCGCAGCAGGCAGAAACGACTGGTCGTCCAGCCCTTGACAGAACTCACCGATGGGCGGCTCGTCGTGGGCCCACAGCTCTGCTATGCGAGTGCAGGGATCTACGCCAACTTCGTGGCCCAGGGAATCCTGCCCTGGACACAGCCGCCGCCTCCACGCCCGGTGGCAGACGCTCTGGAGACGGTTCGCGACCGCAAGAACAGAGCCCTTGAGACCGAGGTGGCACAAACACTCCGGGCAGCCGGCTATGTGGTCGAGGAGCGCATCCGGAAGCAGGATCCGCAGCGTCTCGGAGTCCAGTCGCTCCAGACCGAGATCGATGTAGTCGCTGGGCGCGGGGCCGACTCGGCCATCTGGCTGATCGAGGTGAAGGACCCAGCCGACGTGCACGTGACACCGGAGATCCGACGCCACCTAGACGGCTTCTACGTCGACCGCCGAAAACCGTGTTACGCGACGCAGCTCCAGCGGAAACTCGACGACCTCGCACCTTACGCCGACAAGGTGGCGGCCGCCCTCGGCCTGCCGACGTCAGCTCAGCCGTGTGTGGTCAAGGCGATCTTTGTCACCCGCGCGCCGGTACCGGCGGGATTCGTCGGTGGCCCCTTCCAATTCCACACCTTGAGGGATTTGGTAGCGGCTCTGGACGGCGCCAATCCTTAAGCGCAGTCCGGCAAGCCGAGCTTAGCCGCCGCGCCGCACCCGGGCCGCCTCGCGGGCCTCCGCGAGCTTGCGGGCCTCGCTGCTCTTACGGGACGGCCTGCCACCAGAGGCGCTCCTCGCGTCCTTGGTGCTGCCCAGGCCACGGAACGGGGCATTGTGGTTCTTGGGGCGCGGTGCGGCCGCCCCGCGGTCGAGAGGCTGTCCGGAGGGGGCCTTAGCGCCGGTGATGCGGCTCAGCTCCGCCTCTCCAGACCGGACTTTGGTGACCTTGGGGATGACGTCGGCGTCGGCCATGACCTGGCTCGTCTCGCGGCGCTGTCCCGAGAGGACGAGGGTCACGACGGTGCCGGAGCGGCCGGCCCGGGCGGTGCGGCCCGCGCGGTGCAGATAGTCCTTGGGGTCGGTGGCCGGGTCGACGTTGACCACGAGGTCGAGGTCGTCGATGTGCAGGCCGCGCGCGGCGACGTTCGTCGCCACCAGGGCGGTGACCTGCCCGTTCTTGAACTGGGCCAGGGTCCGGGTGCGCTGCGGCTGGGCCTTGCCGCTGTGCAGGGCGGCGGCCGCCACACCGCTGGCCCGCAGATGCCGCGTGAGCTGGTCGACGCCGTGCTTGGTGTCCAGGAACAGCAGGACGCGGCCGTCCCGTGCGGCGATCTCCGTGGTCACGGCGTACCGGTCGGGACCGTGCACGACGAAGACGTGGTGCTCGATCGTGGAGACCGCGCTGGACGAGGGGTCCACGGAGTGGACGGCGGGGTCGCGCAAGTAGTCCTGCACCAGCTGGTCGACGTCGCGGTCGAGGGTGGCGGAGAACAGCATGCGCTGCCCGTCGGGCCGCACCTGGTCCAGGATCTCGGTGACCTGCGGCAGGAACCCCATGTCACACATCTGGTCGGCCTCGTCCAGGACCGTGATGCGCACCCGTCCCAGCCGGCAGCCCTTACGGTCGATGAGGTCGTGCAGTCGGCCGGGCGTGGCGACGACGATCTCGGCGCCGTCCCGCAGCTCGGCGGCCTGCCGTCCGAGGGACACTCCGCCCACCACGGTCGTGAGCCGCAGCCGCAGCGCCTCGGCGTACGGGGTGAGTACCTCACCGACCTGCTGCGCCAGCTCCCTGGTGGGTACCAGAACGAGCGCCAGCGGCTCCTTGGGCTGTGCGCGCCGCCCGGCCGTCCGGGCGAGCATCCCCAGGCCGAAGGCGAGCGTCTTGCCGGAACCGGTGCGGCCCCGGCCCAGGACGTCCCGTCCCGCGAGCGCGTTGGGCAGGGCCGCCGCCTGGATCGGGAAGGGCACCGTCACACCGTGCTCGGCGAGCACCCGCAGGATCTCGGCCGGCAGCCCCAGCTCCGCAAAGGACGCCGCCGGGGGCAGAGCCGCGGTGGCGCCCGACACCTCGTCCTGCTGCTGGGCATCGACACGTGCTGATTCGCTCATAGAAAGCCTTCCTCCAAAGGGACCGTACCGAGGAAGGCGCGGCAGGGACGCGGCCGCCGGCCAGGGACCCCGCACCGGGCACCGACACAGCGACGCTGCAAACGCTCCACGCTAGCACGGAGCGCGCCGCCCGCCCGAGCCTCCAATGGCCGCGCCGCTCAGCCCCGGAACGACAACTGGACCCGCCTGTGCCGACCGTCTCGACGCGCTGAACCGCAAGGTCTCTGCCCGCGAAAGCGGCCCCCGCCCACCAAGATCCGCACCAGACGCGGACCAACTTCCCATCCCGTCAGGCAATCTCACTCCTTCCTGCCGACCAGGAGCCGTTGGGGCGGTGTACCACATGCAGACCAGGAACCTGCCGGTGACCACCCCTCGACTGCGGCAGCCGCTCACGCAACCCGGCTGCATGACGTCTGATCATGCTGCCGACCCGACCTGCACCAATCCACCGGAGGGGCCAAAGGAAGACAGATTCGACCCGGATTCGCCCCCGCCTCCCTCCCATCGCGACAACGACCATCCCTGATCTGCAACTATGCAACTTCTGCCGCTGTACCAGCCGTATGCCGCCAAAGAAGTGCCGGAGAAGCGAGAAAACGGACATATATCTCAACCAGGTGGTCACCGATGAACACGCCCGTCACTGCGGGCAGACGGCATGGCTGCTGTCACCCTTGCCGGCGCGCAGCGGCACAGTGCCTAGCATCAGTACCCTCACCAGGGAGTTTCCAAGCACTCTTCCGTGACACGGAAGCCGTATTGCGCCCCCGTGTGGCCGGTATCGACGATGACGCCACGACCCAACGACGGGAGCCGAACGCCATGCCGCACATCACAGCTTTCGCCAGGAACCAGTGGTACAGCTAGCGCACCTTGCTGACCTGCGCTTGTGTGGGGCGATGAGGCTGTGACCTGCTAGGACGGGTTGCAGAGGCGATCGGAGGCAGTCAGAGGAAACCGCTCTGATTCGACCCCGGTTCGACCCGGGTCGCTCAGAGGCAGTCAGAGGCAGCAGCCTCTGCAACAGGCCTCTGGGGGACCTGAGTTGGCCGGTGTGGATCAAGAGTGGACCACTCTGGCGGGGCTCTGTTTCGACCTCGGTCGAGCTGCGATGGGGACGCCTGCCTCCGCTCGGGGCCGACATGACGAGGGCCTCCAGGACGGCAATCCTGGGGACCTTGCCGGCGCCGATGGAGGTCGGTTCCGGACACCACCCGTGGTTTTAGCGGGCCTGGGTGGCGTCCACGTCTTTGCGAGACGACCCCACCGTGACGCACAACACCCATCACGACCTCTCTCGACCAAACGCATCCCAATACAACGGCGTTGTTCTGGGCTACGCCCAACTTCCGTCGGCCGCAACCGATCTCATTCTGCTCGGAGACCTCACCGGCCGCTACGCCACCGGCAGTTACAGCCGACTCTCCTCCGACCGCCGGACCGTGATCCCCCGCGGGGACCGCCAGGGCGCGGCCGAGCACGGACACCGGATCACCGCGGCCATCGCCTGCCACGTCGCCCGCGCCGGCGGCAGCATCGACCAGCTCACGCAGCTCCTGCTGCACCCCGAGCACGAAGGCGGACGGCACACCCGCAGCATCGCGCTGCGCTCCGGGCAGACACGCGCCCTGGACTACATCCGCCGGGTCTGGAACAGCGCTTCCAAGACGATCAGCACCACCATCGCGCTGAGCTCCCGGCACGACGCGTACGAGGTCCTCGCCGCACTGCGGGACCGCATCGAGACCACGCCCTGGCGCGGGGAGCGAGGACGGACCGCGCTGCGGGTGCTGCGGGCGCACCTGAACTTCGCCGAGATCGCGGGCGGCCCCCTGCACCACGCCAGTGAGCGGCAGACCGCGGAGGAAGCCGGGGTCTCCCGCACGACACTGCGGGTCGTCTACGAGACGGTCCTCAAGCCGCGTGGCTGGCTGCGGCGTCTGCGGGTGGGCCATGGCCGGGAGGGCTCCACCTGGTACCTGGGCGACGGCAACACCCCCGATCGCAGTGGCCCGGCTCTGCTATCTCGTCTCCGGTCCACTCAGTTCCCCCCCGACCCGGCACTTGAGGAGTGGACCACCCCTGAGACGGCCACGACGGCCGACATCGACTCCACCGTCCTCGGACAACTCATGGGCCACGACGCCTTCGCCCACCACGCCCTCGGCAGCGCCGCCCTCGTGATCATCAGCGCCCTGCACCAGCACCCCCACCAGACCGCTGCCGAACTCGTCGGTACGTCCTCGGTCTCCCGCGCCACCACCTACCGGACCCTGCAACGCCTCGCCGACCACGGCCTCGTCCAGCACACCGGAGAGACCTGGACCCTCGCGCCACGCGCACTGGAGGGCTTCGGTATCCGGCTCCCGGACGACGCTGGCAACGGCCACACGCTGGAACAGGGCTGGGCCGACATCGCCGAGCAACACGGCACCTGGGGCATCGCGGCCCGGCGCAAGGCCCGGCACGCGGCCGAGCGGGCGGCCTACCAGGAGGCACTGGCCCGGTTTGCCGAGCACCGCAGCAAGGCTGTGGTGATCGTCCGCGACGACCGTCAGGTCCTGGTACCCGTGCCCCGCCCCGACGAGATCCCACCGATGTGGCACGCCCCGGGCGGGCGCGTCCTCGACCCGGTCACCGGTCGTCCGGCCGCCGACTGGCGAGTCGCCACCGACGGCCGCCTGATCCTCATCACCCCATCCGACCAGCGCAGTTACGACGAGCTGGCCGCCGCCCATGCCGAAGCCCTCAGCGAATGGGAGTCCGTCGCATGAACCCACCACCCCCGGCCACCTCCGGTGCGAGCGAGGCGGTGACGCCCCAAGCCCTGCGCAAGCAGTACGAGGCCGGTGCCACGGTCGATGAACTCGTCACCGCCAGCGGCCTGTCCTACGGCACCGTCCTCAACCGGCTGCACGACGCCGGGACCGTCATGCGCACGTCCTGGCAGACCCGCCGGATGCGGCAGAACCCCCCAGCCCGCAGGCGCCTCGCGGCCCATCTGCGCACCCTGTACGAGCAGCACGGCGCAACCCTCACCGAACTCGCCGCAGCGGCGGGAGAGACGAGGCGCGGTGCCCGGCGCCTGCTGATCGAAGCCGGCGGCACCCTGCGCACCACCCAGCAGACCCTGCGGATGCGCGCCGCAGCACGGGCCGCCGAACGGTACAAGGTCGCGCTGTCCCTGCGGGCACGGTACGAGGCCGGAGCCACGGTCCCGAACCTCGCCAGGGAGTACAGCTACTCCATCGCCACCGTTTACCGGCTCCTGCACCAAGCAGGTACCCGCATGCGGCCCCAGCACCACCACGGGCCGGCCTGCGACACCACGAAGCGCCCATGAACGCCCCCGCCCTCGCAGGTGTCCCCCGCGCTGCCTGGCAGATCAAGAAGGCGACTGTGCGCCATTCCGGCCGCGACAGGACAGCGCGGGCACCCCCGTCGTCAGCTCGCGCGCCGAACGGCGCGCACCAAGCATCGTCCCTTCCCCCTTCAGGAGATCAAGCACACGTGAACGAGAACACCCGTATCAAGACCCTGGCGGCGACCACAGCAAGCGCCTGGGACGCCTTCGTCATCGTCGTCGGCATGCTCAAGGGCGGCACCGGCAAGACCACCTCCGCCTGGTTCATCGCCCTCTACTACGCCGTCGTCCTCGACCTGCCGACGCTGCTGCTGGACGCGGACGCCACCAGCCAGTCCGCCTACGACTGGTTCAAGGTCGCCCAGGCCGCCGGCTTCGAGATCCCGGCCAACCTGGTTGTCGAGCGGTACCCGTTCGACGACATCGCCGAGTACATCCGCACCAAGCGCGCCGAATTCGGCGCGATCGTCGTCGACGCCGGCGGCGGCAGCGCCCGCATCTTCCACGAGGCTGTCACCGAAGCGAACCTGCTGCTCGTGCCGGTCGCCCCCACCAAGATCGAGCGCCGCAAGCTCGTGGCCACCTTCGACGAGGCCGAACGCGCCGCCGCCCGCAACCCCCACGACGTCACCGCCCACGTCGTCATGGTCAAGGCCGACGACCGCACCAGCCTGCCCGGCCGGGCGAAGGACCAGCTCCTCGACCCCGCCGAGGGCGAGGGCATCGGCCCCGACCGCGACGAACCCTTCCCCCTCGCCGACACCACCATCCACTCCTGGGTCCACTACATGGAGGCTTTCGGCGAGATCCCCACCGAACTGAGTGAGTACGCCAACCTGATGAAGGAGCTGACCGAGGCATGAGCGAGAAGAACGAGAGGCCGAAGCCTCCCGCCCGCCGCACCGGCGGGCGCGCCCTGGGCGGGGCCAGGAAGACGACCCCGCCGCCCCCTCCGCCGACCGCCGAGCTCACCCCCGAGCAGATCGCCGCCGAACAGGCCGTCGTGAAAGGCGAAGGCCGTCCCGCTACCGGTGAGTTCGAGGCCCCGTCCTCCCCTTCCCCGGTCCCTGTGGAGACGGCGGAGCAGGGCGACCCGACCGAGATGGTTTCCGTGAGGCCGCAGTCCCAAGCCTCACCAACTGCCTACGTCGCACCGAGCGGCCCCGGCCAGGCTTGGGCCGCCCAGCCGGCTGGTCCGGCCGCGGCAGACGCCGCGGTGCAGTCAGTTCCCTTCGGGCATTCCACGCAGGGTCACGAGCAGTTCGCGGCCCGGGCTGCCGAGCCCGCGGCACCGGCGGCTCAGCCAGCGCCACTGGTCGAGCAGGTTGCGCAGGCCGGTCCGGCTCAAGCCACCTCCCCGACCGCAGGGGTGTCCCCCACCACCGAGGTGGACGTACGGCCAACCGTTTCTCCGGTCCCGGGCGGGACAGCCTTTCCGGTGAGCAGCGATGTTCCGGTGTCTCACCAGGAGCAGCGCACGCGGGCGGAGGCAACACCGAGCCAGGGAACCCCATGGGCTCAGGGACCGGGCCGGCCTCAGGGCATTCCCGAGACTGCCGCCATTCTCAACCAGCGCATCATCACGCGCGAGAGCCTCGACTCCTCGGTCCCCGCCGCACTGAAGCTGAAGAAGCGGATCAAGCGCTTCGCGCTGGACAACGAACTCGACCACCTGCCGATCGGTGACATCGTCTCGGTCGCCCTGGACGAGTGGCTCACCACCCGCGGGTTCTGACACACCATGCGACAGATGGGGTGGCCGCCAACTCGCTGAGTGCGCGGCCACCCTCTGCCGACTATTCCTATAGCCCCATAGGCGGCTAACTAGCCGCCTATCCGGACCGACCGGAACAACTTCGTGCCCGACCTCTCTCACCACGCCCGTCGGTTGCGTGATTTGGCCGACGCACTGGAAGCACAGTCCAAGCCCTCCGATGATCCGCTTGCTCCTCACCCCGATACGCTCGCAGTCATCGGCAACCGCAACGTCAAGCGCGGTCAGCTCAACTACGCCGTCCCTGACGCCCTCCAAATCCAGCGCCGCATCCGCCGTTACCACGCCGACCACGGCGTGCAGCACGGCGACGTCGTGGCCTACGCGCTGGATGCCTATCTCCGCGCCCACGGCTATCCGCCAGACCTCGCCTCGCCTCAGGACAACGGAGACCACTCGCACTGATTTGCGTAGGCCCGACACACCGATCGATGCGGGACCCGCTGGCGGACCTCGGGCCATCAACATCGCCGCGTCGGCAGTTACGGTCCGCCCCAACTTGTCGACGCGTCGACGCTCCTCTCCTCCTGCGCCTGTTCGACGGCCCTTGCATCTTGTGCTGCGTCAACTCACGGCAGGACCTTGCCCTCACGGTGTCCGAACTTCCACGTCGAGGTCACATGGGCCTCAACGATGTCGGTTCAGCCCGACAGTCTCCTGGAACACCCATGCGCCTCGCACACATCGAGCCGCCCACCAGCGAGGCCGGGCACTGATCTTCAGGATGCCCGGCCGGTCGCACCCTCTGTTGCCGGTTCGGGAGTTCGCTCGGGCCCAGTACGGGGTCCGGGCACCATGGACTCTGCCGCAGCGAGGTCGAGGAGGGTTCTGTCGTATCACGCAGTCGACATGCTCGATCGCGGCCTACTCTGCGACGACGAACTCCTCGCCGCCAAGGCTCTCGGCCACGATCTCGCCTCCGAGACCGGCAACGACGCCATGCAGCTGCACGCCGCCAACGGCCTCGACGAGGACTTCCCCATCCAGCGCGTCTGGCGCGACCTGCAGACCACTTACGCACCCGCCGGCACAGGCGAAGTCCAACGCCAGCGCCTCGCGGAGAACCTCCTCCAGCAGGAGGAGGACGGCGTCAGCACCCGCACCCCGTGGTCAGTGCTGCACGCCGGCCGCGCCCAACCACCCGTGACCGTCCAACCGGTCAGCGTCTAGGACTACCCGTGTACGGCACCCGCTTCGGCGCCTCCGGCCGGTCAGTAAGCCGAAGCCGCCGAATACCCGGTTCCTGCGCCCGTCGCGTGCACAGGGCTTCGCGCACAGGAACGGGACCACGACACCGCCCCATCAACTCACTCGAAGGAGACCATCGTGACCACCGGCGGCCCCACCAGCCGATGCCCTCCGAACCGGCGGCCGGGAATGGGAGGGCCGCCGGCCCAGCGTGCGGGGCCGGGCGGCACCGGTTGGCGGTCAGGCTCCAGGGTGCAGGCCGAGCCAGCCCGGTGAGGGGTCTCCCTTGACCTCACCGAAGTACAGGGCGAAGGTCTGCTTCCAGCGCTCGATCGCCGCGCGGTCGGCCATGAAGCGAGGGAAGCCGTCGAGGTTGCCGTTGGGATACTCCCAGACGGGCTTCAGCCCGGTCGGCGGGGTGACATCGGTGCGGACCGACCAGCCGTTGGTGGCGGCCTTCTGCTGCTCGACGGAGAGCCGCCAGTTCAGGTACAGCTTGGCGGCGGTGGGGTTCTTGGCCTGCTTGAGGATCGCGGCCCGCTGTCCCCAGGACATGAACGGCGCCTTTTCGGGCAGCACCCATTTGACCGGCCCGGTGGACAGCGGCGCGCCGGATCCGCCGATGCCGATGGCCTTCTGGCCGCTGGTGACGGCCGCGCTCGGGGTGTAGCTGCCGCGGGCGAAGTGAAGGTCCTGGGTGGCCAGTTGCGCGAGCCAGTCCCAGCCGTACTTCTCCACGTAGAGGGTGTAGAGGTAGAGGACCGCGTCGTCGTCGTGCGGGTAGGAGGAGGCGATTTTCCCCTTCCAGCGGGCGTCGGCCAGGTCGAGCGGGCCGCTGGGGATGTCGGAGCCGACCGCGGCGGGACCGTACATGTAGCTGAAGGCACTGACCTGGACGGCGACCCAGGCGCCGTGCGGGTCCTTAAAGGGAGCGTAGAGCTTGGAGAAACCGGCCGGCTTGTAGGCGAGCAGGCGGCCCTGCTCCTTCCAGCGCACGAAGTCCTGAACGGTCTGGAGCTGTACGACGTCGGGTATCAGGGTGTCGGTCGCGAACTGGTTGTCGACGCGGACGTCGTGGTACTTGCTGTAGTCGACGACCACTGTCAGGTCGATGTCCGGGAACCGGCTCTTGAAGCCGTTGCGGATTCCGTCCGCCTGAGTGGAGATGTCACCACCGGCGTAGAGCACGAGCTTGCCGCCCTCCGCGAGGGCTGCCTGGTAGAGCTCGTCAAGAGTCCGCTTCTCCTCGCCGCCGCCCATCGCCACGCGGCCCGCAGAGGCTTGGCCTGTGGCGGCCTGAGCGGGGGTGACGGAGGCAGTGGCGACACCGAGACCGAGAGCGGCGCCCGCTCCGGTGGCAAGCAGGCGGCGTCGGCTGGGAAGGCTGGTCATGGTGGGGGGAGCCTCTCTATCCGTTCTGTTCTGTTCGGTTGTCTGTGTGGTGCGGCTGGACCACGGCAGCGGAGCAGCACGGCGCCCGGGTACGGCACGGGTGCCGTGCTGCTGGCGTGGGGTCAGAACATGGTGTTGTCGTTGGCGCTCTTCTCGGGCACCTCCTGGATCACGTCCCAGTGCTCGACGATCTTTCCGCCGGCGACGCGCCAGAAGTCCGCGACGGCCATGCCCCGGTCGCCGGGCTTGAGGTGCAGGTTGCTGTGGGTGACCACCAAGTCCCCTTCGGCGATCACGCGCTTGATGTCCAGGCGCAGGTCGGGGAACTGCCCGCGCAGCCAGTGCACATAGCCGACGAAGGCACCCGGGCCGTCCTGCGCCTCGGGGTTGTGCTGGGTGTAGCTCTCGCCGAGGTGCGCGCTGGCGGCCGCCTCGGGCTGGTAGTCGTTGAAGGCCTGCTCGTAGAAGGCGGTCACGAGTGCCTTGTTGTCCGCAGCGGACATGTCTGTCTCCTGCCTCACGGTGGGTGCGGTACGACTCAGTCGTTCATGGCGTCGCGGACGAGCGCCGTGTCGACGAACTGTTCGAAGCGGACGATGAGTCCGCCCCGTACGACGAAGTGGTGCGCGACCCGGACGTCGATCGGCTTGCCCGTGGCCTTGTTGGTCGCGGTGTAACGGGCGAGGACGACGACGTTCTCGCCGTCGACGACGTAGGTGTCGTCGTGGGCGGCCCAGCCGTCCCACTCCTTGCCGAGCTGCTCCATGACGTTCGAGGTGACGCCCTCGGGCGTGCGATAGGTCCCGGCCAGCGGGAAGCCGGCCATCTCCGTCCACTCCACGTCGGGGGCGAGGGTGGCGCGCAGGGCGCCCAGGTCACCGGCGGCCGAGGCCAGGTACTGGCGGCGCACGACGTCGGCGGGCGCGGTGGAGGTGGCGAACTCGCTCATGGTCAGCCCCACTTCATCTCGCCCTTGGCGACCTTCGAGCCGATCTGGGCGGCGATCAGCATGCCGTGGTCGGGGAAGCGCTTGACGAGGGCGTCGTTCAGCGCGGCACCGTCGGCGGCCTTGACCAGCTCCTCCTCGAAGGCGGTCAGGTAGTCACGGGTGGCGCTGATGGCGGAGGTGTCGGCCGCGGTGCCGGGGAGGCGGTGGCCGGGGACGACCAGTTCCGGGTCGAGGTCGGCCATCTCGTCGAGCAGGTCGATCCAGGCGGCGCGGTCGGTGGGGGTGGGGGTGTCGGCGACCCAGACGTGCTCCTGCTGGAAGAGCAGGACGCCGCCGAGCAGGGCGCGGTGCTCGGCCTGCCAGAGGTAATGGCGGTCGGGCAGGCCGACCGGCCCGCCCTTGAGCTCGAAGCGGTGGCCCTCCAGTGTGAGGTCGCCGGTCAGGGGCTCCAGGTCGACCAGGCGGGTGGGCAGGTTCGGGCCGAGCGCCGCCCAGGCCTTGAGCTTGCCCTCGTACGAGTGGGCGATGTGCTCGATGACGATCGGGGTGGCCACGAACCTCGCCTCGGGGAAGGCGTCGGCGATCACCTCGGCGCCGAAGTAGAAGTCGGGGTCGCCGTGGGAGACGAAGACGGTGGTCAGCGTCTTGCCGGAGTCGAGGATCTCGGCGGCCAGGCGGTGGCCGTCGGCACGGGTGAAGGCGGCGTCCACCAGCAGTGCTTCGTTCTGACCGGTGACAAGGGTGGCCGTCTTGTTCTTGCTGCCGGCCGGGAAGTCGAGATCGAGGACTTTGAAGGAGAGAGTGCTCATGCGTGCTTCCTCGGGTGAAGGGTGATGGTCGGGGAAATCGCCTCGCGGCAAGGTGTACGACGTGAACCGGGTCGAGGTGGGCAGCCCGTGTCGATCGGGGGTTCAGCCTTGGGTGCCCGGTTGGTCGATCAGGTGGAGGCTGAGGATGTGGGGTCGGACGAGTTGGCGCCGTGTACATCGCCGATGTAGAGGCTGAGGCGGGCCTTGCAACGGTCGAGGGCAGCTCCGTCGCTCATGAACTGGCCGAGGCCGGGCGGGTTCATGGTGGCGTGGTCGAAGATGCCCTTGCGGCCGGCGGGCGGGGCGACGCCCGTGCGGGCGCTCCAGGTGCCGATTGCGTGCTCCTGCACGTCCTTGGAGAGCAGCCGGCTCAGGTATGGCTTGACGGCGGGCTGGTACGGAGCGTTCTTGAGGCGGGACGCCGGTCTGCGGCCAGGCCGCCCAGGGGGACTTGCGGGGCAGGGTGAGCGTCGGGAGACCGCTGGCGCTGTCGCCGCTGCCGAAGTCCGCCACGTGGTCGCCGGTTCCCACCGGGTCGGCGGAATCCCGGGTGCCCCGCACGAACCTCGGGTGCTGGGCGAGCGGCTTCTTCAGGTAGTCGAAGCGGTAAGTGCCGGTGAGCGCCTTGATCTGCGGGTGGACCGTCTTCCAGCCGACCGGTGTGCAGTACCGGCAGGCCGCCGAGCACCACATGGTCGACAGCTCCCGCAACCGGGCCTCCTCGCTTGAGCCGGTCCGCTCGGCGGTGGAGGAGGTGACGGCGTCCGCCGAAGTGGGTGCAGCAGACAGGCCGGACGCGAGGACGCCGCCCGTGGGGGCCACGGCGCCGAAGGCGGCCAGGACGCGCTTTCCCATGGGGCGGACTCCACATCTGCGGGGTGGACACGGCGAAGTATCTGCCGACGCAGACAATATATCTGTCTCGGCAGATATTGCAACGGCAGATTCTTCCGCTCATGTTCTTCTGCCATCCTTGAGGAGTGAACGAGCAGCTGCTGAACGACGACGACGTGACACTCTTCGGTCTCTTCGTGGAGGCCCACAGCCGTATCAAGCCCCTGGTGAACCGCGATCTCGATATACCGCACGCCTGGTTCGAAGTGCTGCTGCGACTGGGCCGCACCCCCGGCCACCAGCTCCGCATGACGGACCTGGCAGAGGCCGTGTCCTTCAGCTCGGGCGGCTTCACCCGGCTCGCCGACCGCATGGAAAAGGAAGGACTCATCCGCCGCGACCCCGATCCTGCCGACCGACGAGCCGCACTCGCCGTACTGACCGACAAGGGCGGTCAGGCGCTCGACCACGCACTGACCGCCCACGTCTCCCACCTGCGCAACCACCTCTCCGGACCACTCTCAGCCCAGGATCTCCGCCACCTTGAGCGCATCCTGCGCACGCTCCGCGACGCGAACGCGTAAGTTCCTGTCCTTGATGTCGGTCAGCCCGCATCGACTCCGAGTTCGATCACCGGTCCAACCAGGGCAAGAGCCTGATCGACGACCTCGTCCAGGCTTTCGCTGCCGTCGCTGTCCACCCAGCGGCGCAGGGCGGCTTGGAAGGCCGTCAGGGCGACGCCGGCAGCGACGGCAGGACGCAGGTCGACGTCCGGGTCCAGTCCGGCACGCAGGGCGAGGATGCCGGTCATCTCGGCCTGCCACTGGGACTGCCGCTCCAGGAAACGGGCCAGAAGGGCCGGGGTGTCGAGGATCAGCCTGCTCACGCGCAGCATCTTGGCCGGATTGCCGACGCTCATCGAGGTGAACACCGACAGGGCACGACGCAACGCCACCACGGGCGGCTCGTCGGCGGGCCGGGCCTTCAGCTCCGCGCACAACTTCACGCCGGCTTCCGCCAGCATGTGCACGATCACGTCTTCCTTGGAATCGAAGTAGCGCGAGAACGTACGGCGTGACATTCCCACGGCGGCCACGATCTGGTCGACCGTCGTCTCTTCGAATCCCTGGTCGGCCAGCAGCTTGACCGCGGCCTCCGCCAGTTCGCTGCGCACGAGCAGGCGTTTGCGCTCCGCCATGTTGGCCGCCGGGGCCGTCTTCGCATCTCCCACGACACCGATGCTAGTCCGAGCCAGGTGAGTCCCTCCAGGCCCTTGTTGACTCACTGTGTCATTGACGGCAGTCTGGGTCTCATGTCAGACAGCAAATGGACCGCATCCCGCATCCCCGACCTGACGGGCCGGACCTTCGTCGTCACCGGAGCCAACAGCGGCCTCGGCCTGGCCACCACCCGCCACCTGGCGCGGCACGGTGCGCACGTCGTCATGGCCGTACGCAACGAGGCCAAGGGCCGCCGGGCCATCGCCGACATCCGCGCCGCCGATCCCGACGCAAGCCTTGAGATGCGCCATCTCGACCTCGCCGATCTGGACTCGGTCAAGGCGTTCGCCGCCCGCGCGCACGACGACGCCCTGCAGGTCGACGTCCTGATCAACAACGCGGGTGTCATGACGCCACCCCGAACGCTGAGCCCCCAGGGCCACGAGTCACAGTTCGCCGGTAACCACCTCGGCCACTTCGCCCTCACCGGCCTGCTCATGGACCTGCTGCGGCAGGGGCGTGACCCGCGTGTGGTGACCGTGAGCTCGATCGGGCATCACGGCGGGCAGATCCACTTCGACGACCTCTCCGGCGCCCGGAAGTACCAGCGCGTGAAGTACTACGACCAGTCGAAGTTCGCCAACGTCCTTTTCGGCCTGGAACTCGACCGCAGGCTCCGCGCGGCCGACAGCCCGGTACGCAGCCTGCTCGCCCACCCCGGGATCACAGCCACCAACCTCCAGCAAACCGGCCCGACCGGCCTGTTCCGGGTGGGAGGCGCCCTCGTCAACCGGCTGTTCGCCCAGGACGTCGAGATCGGCACGCTCCCCCAACTGCACGCCGCGACGGCACCGGACGTCGAGGGCGGGCAGTTCTTCGGCCCCGACGGATGGAAGGAGTTGCGCGGACATCCCACGATCGTCCGCCCCGACCCTGCGGCGGAGGACCCTGACACCGCACGCCGCCTGTGGGTGCTGTCCGAGGAGCTGACCGGTGTGGTCTACGCACCCGCCCCTTCGGCATGACCCAAAATCAATCGGCCAGAGCTGCTTCTCTTCCCCACTTGTTCCGGTTTCGGACGGTGTGGGGAGGGTGGGGAGTATGAGACATGCTTGAGGGGCCGCCGACCGTCAGGTCGGCGGCCCCTGGCCTCGGTTACGCGCTGGGCCGACGTTGCGAACGGCAGGGCGGGCACTTGGCTGGCGCGCCGACTCCGATCCGACAGCTGGAGCGGCATGGCCCAGACGTTCCTGACGCGTCACGGCGGAACCGCCGTGCTCACCGGCAGGTTCGTCGGAGTCATCCGGGCCTTCCTGCCCTTCGCCGCCGGAGCGTCCGGCATGCCGTACCGCCGCTTCTTCTTCTACAGCGCGGCACGCGTCGCTGGTCCGGGGCACCGGTAACGTGCTCCTCGGCTGCTTCGTCGGCACGGCGGCGACCAGGGTCCTGCACTCGGCGGGGCTGACCGGCGCCGCCGCGCTTGCCGCCGTTGCTGTGGCGCTGTTCTGCGTTGTGTGGCCCCGTCCTGCGTGGACGGCGGCGAACTGCCTGAGCGCCACCGAAGCTCGACGGCGCGTCAGAGCACGCCGGTCCAGACCAGCTTGGCGCCCGAGTCGCCGGCCAGGTACGAGTAGACGAGATTGAGGCCGGAGAGGCCCACCACGACGACAACGAGCGCCGCAGGCGCCCAGCGTGGCATACGGGCTCCACGCTTCGAGCGAACCTGCAGCAACAACAGAATGGTCGTTATACCGAGTCCCAGACTGAGAAGCTGCAACGTGTCGGCGTAGTCCGCGTGTTGCGCCACCTTGTGAAGCACGCTGCTCGGGTAGTGCTTCTCGGTGACCACCTCCTGCAGGCTTTCACCGGACTCGCGGGCGACGATCGCCATGAGAGGAGTCACCACCGCGAGCACCCACACCACCCAGCCCAACTGGGGGCGGAACCGGGGCAGCATGGCGTATCCAGCAGCGCCCAGCGCCAGCAACGGGATGAGCACTACCGCCGCGTGCACCGCAAGCGGGTGCAGGGGGAGACCCATGAATTCTTTGAACACTGCTCGCTCTCGTTCCCTAGTGCGTGAATGCCGGCTCGGCCGTGGTCGACTCGTGCCAGCTCTCTGACGAGTCAGCCGAGATGCGGACGACCGGCGGCCGTCTGCTCCACACCGGTCCCCGGCTGGACCGTGGTGGCGGTGACGGCGCCGTTGGCCTGGTTGCCCGGCGAGACGCCTCGAATGGCCATGGGACCGGCCACCGCCGTGGTGACGAGGGTGTTCAGCAGGGTCTGCTGAGCGAGGCGCCCGGCTGTTGGGGGCGACTCCCGGTGCGCCGGGCGCGTCGGCGTCATGGTTGCCGAGGCGGACAGTGCGGTGTTCGCCATCGGTACGTGCATCCGGCCCGGACCGAAGCCGCTGTTGACCCCGGTGAAGAGGACCTGGCCGACGGTCCGCTCGCTCTCGGCATGTGGCCCAAGATGCATCAGATGGCACAGTGTGTCAATGTTGGCCCGATGTGATCTATCTAGACGATGGTCGGGCATCCGCGGTGCAGCCGACGCCGACAGCCGATCGCTGATCCTGCCGTCAGGACCGGGCTGCTGGTGCCGCGGCGCGGGCCCGGTGCGCGCGGATCTCGTCGTGGTGGTCGGCGGCCCAGCCGATCAGGGAGGTCACGATCTCGTGGAGGCCGCGGCCCAGCGGGGTGAGCGCGTACTCGACGCGCGGCGGAACCTCCGCGTATGCGGTGCGGGTGATCAGACCGTCCTCGTGGAGCTGGCGGAGCGTGAGGGTGAGCATCCGCTGGGAGATTCCGGGGACCTGGCGCTGCAGGTCGGTGTAGCGCAGCGGGCCGGCCTCCACCACCGCGATGAGCAGCAGGCTCCACTTGTCGCCGACGCGGTCGAGGACCTGCCGGATGAACTCCATGTGCTCGGCGGGGATGCGGGCACAGGGACCCACCGCCGCCGCGCCGCCCGAACTACCGGTGACCTCCATGACGCACATTCCTCTCCGGCACGAACACCGATGTGCCTTTTGTATCGACTTCCATACTGGCCCATCATGGCGCTACGAACAAAACGTAAGAATCAAAGCGCAGGCATGGGAGGCGCGTCATGAAGATCGAGGTCTGGGCCGAGGTCACCTGCCCCTGGTGCGGACTGGGCAGCCACCGTCTGGACCGGGCTGTGGAGCGGTTCGAGCACGGCGACGAGGTGGAGGTCGTCCACCACTCGTTCCCGCTGAGCAGTTCCTTCCCCGTGGGTGAGACGTTCAGCGTCCGTGACGCGCTGCTGCGCCGGCACGGCATGGGCGGCTCCCAGGCCGAGGCGTCCACGCGCCGGATCGAGGCGCTGGCCGAGGCCGAGGGACTCACCCCCTACAAGGTGCTGGACAACCTGGTCGGCAACACCGACCTGGCGCACGAGTTCCTAGCCCACGCCTCCGCCGAGGGCAAGAACCGCGAAGCCTGGGACACGATCTTCCGCGCCTACTTCGGCCAGGGCCGCCCCGTCTTCAGCATGGACGACCTGCTCGACCTGGGCGAGGAGATCACTCTGGACCGCGAGAGCACCCGCCAGGCGCTCACCGAGCACCGTTACCAGCGGCAGGTGAGCGACGATGCCGCCCGTGCCCAGCGCCTGGGCGCCACCGGCGCGCCCTTCATCGTCATCGACGGCAGGTACGGCATCCCCGGCGCGCAGGACAGCGACGGCCTTCTCGACGTGCTGCGCACGGCCTGGGACGAGTCCCACCCGCTCACCCTGACGACCGACGGCGACGCTGCGGTCTGCGGCCCCGACGGCTGCGCCGTACCGGCCCGCAGCTGACCTCCACCGTTCACCCCGCGATCCGCCCCCCGACCCACCATTGATCGTTTCGAAAGGCTGAGTTCTCCATGTCCTACCTGCTGCACATCGACGCCTCCTCGCTCGACGAGGCATCCGTCTCCCGTCAGGTCGCCCGGTCTTTCCGTGAGGAGTGGAAGGGCGCGGTCGTCCACCGCGACCTGGCCGTCTCCCCCGCCCCGCACCTCAGCGCGGCGGGCATCACCGCCCGCACCACCGACCCCGCGGAGCACACCCCCGAGCAGGCGAAGGCCGCGGCGGTCCAGGACGAGCTGATCGAGGAGTTCCTCGGCGCCGACGCCTACCTCTTCACCGTGCCGATGTACAACCTCACGATGCCGTCCGTGTTCAAGGCGTGGCTGGACCAGATCATGGTCGCCGGGCGCACCCTGAGCTTCGACGGACCCCCTCCCACCCTCGGCCGCCCCGCCACGGTGATCTCCGCACGCGGCGGCGGCTACGGCCCCGGCGCCCCCAAGCACGGCATGGACCACCTGGTGCCGACGCTGGAAACCGTCCTGGGCCACCCGGCCAACCTCGGCCTCGACCTGACGACGGTCCTGCCCGAACTGACCATGGCCCCGTATGTGCCGATGATGGCCCCGCTGCTGCCGGTGCACGAGGCGTCCATGACCAAGGCGCACGACGAGGCCCGCCGCCTGGGCTCTGCCCTGACCGGCCGACAGGCCGCCTGATCCACCCCTGAACTGCCCGAAAGGCGTTTGATCACCATGAGCAACCTCCTGGTCCTCGGCGGCAGCGGCCGCACCGGCGCCCACGTCCTGGAGCACGCGGCTCGGCGCGGCCACCGCGTCCGCGCCCTGGTCCGCAACCCCGACAAGGTGCAGGCACCGGCCGGCGTCGAGCTGATCCAGGGCACGCCCGCGGACATCGACGACATCCGCCGGGCCGCCGAAGGCACCCAGGGGGTGATCAGCGCGCTGGCCAACGCCCGCGCCTCCGACAACCCGTGGGCCAAGCCGGTCAGCCCGCCGACGTTCATGACCGACGCCGCCCGCAACACGCTCACCGTCATGCGCGAACAGGGCATACCCCGCATCGTGCTGACGTCCACACAGGGCGCCGGCGACGACTGGACCCGGCTCAACCCGCTGGTCAAGGCGTTCATCAACCTGTCGAACATCAAGGCGGGCTTCGCGGACCACACTGGCCTCGACCAGGCCGTCCGCGCCACGTCCGGCATCGACTGGACCCTGGCCCGCGCCGTCGCCCTCACCGACAAGCCCCTCAGCGGTCCCGTACGGGCCGCCGAGGCCGGCACCGAAAAGCCCGGCGCACGGATCAACCGCGCCGACCTCGCCCAGTTCCTCGTCCAGACGATCGAGGACGACGATTGGATCCGCAGGGCGCCCCTGGTCTGGAACACCCGCGGCTGACGCCCTCGGGCGGTCCGCCATGAACCGGACCCTGTTCCACCCCACCCCACCACCGCGCCGCAATCCGAACAGTGAAGGGGAGAAGATCCCATGTCCAAGGTGATCGCCATCTTCGGCGCCGGCAAGGGCCTCGGCGCCTCCGTCGCGCGCCGCTTTGCCCGCGAGGGTTTCCGTGTGGCGCTCGTCGCCCGTGGCAAGGAGCGTCTCGACGCCCTCGTCGAGGAGCTGAAGGCCGAAGGCATCGACGCGGCCGGTTTCACCGCCGACCTGTCCAAGCCCGAGCAGGCCGGCGCCACGGTCCAGGCCATCCGTGACCACTTCGGTCGCATCGACGTGGTCGAGTACGGTCCGATCAGCGGCGAGCAGGCCTTCGCTCCCGCCGCGAAGCTGGACGCGGCCACCCTGCGCAAGGACAGCCCGCTGCTCCTGCTCACCCCGGTCGAGGTGGCCCAGGCCGTGCTGCCGGAGTGGAACGAGCGCGGCAACGGCGCCTTCCTGATGACCACCGGCGCCACGGCCGGCTCCCCGCGCCCCTTCGCCAGCGGCGTCGGCCCGCTCATGGCAGCCGCCCGCAACTGGCTCTTCTCGCTCAACGGCGAGCTGGCCGACGCCGGCATCTACGCCGGCACCCTGTCCATCGCCGCGTTCATCGCCCGGAGCGAGATGGGCGAACTCGCCGCGAGGAGCCTGGCCAAGACCGGCTCCGGCACGGGCCCGCTCGTCGACCCGGACGCGCTGGCCGACCAGTACTGGGACATGTACACCAAGCGTGACCGCGTCGAGCAGCTCTTCCCCGAGTACGACGCCGCCTGAGGTAACGGCTGGGCAGGTGCTGCCCTACCGGCCCAATATGACACCGCGCGGGGTGCGGCGCCCGGACGCACAGCCGTGCCCCGACGGTAGTCGAGGGGGAAAGCCCACGAGCCTCCGCGGCCCGGCAGTGCAGCCCGCGTTGCCGAGCCCTCAGCCGCCCCGCCATCAGCTCACCCGACCTCATCCCTGCCGTGATCCACACACTGTCAGCCTTGCCTGGGGGCGAGTCGCTCCGCGAGGTCCGCTTCAAGCTGTCGAACATCAAGGCGGGCTTCGAAGACCACACCGCCCTCGACCAGGCCGTCCGCGCCTCGTCCGGCATCGACTGGACCCTGGCCCGCGCCGTCGCCCTCACCGACAAGCCCCTCAGCGGCCCCCTACGGGCCGCCGAGGCCGGCACCGAAAAGCCCGGCGCACGGATCAACCGCGCCGACCTCGCCCACTTCCTCGTCCAGACGGTCGAGGACGACACCTGGATCCGCAAAGCCCCCCTCGTCTGGAGCACACGGGGATGACCCACCACATGATCCACACCCATCTCATGCACCACAGCTGTCCGACCTTAGGCGCGCCGTCCCCCGACGGCGACGCCGGACTGGAGTGACATGACAACAACCGACACCCCCCACACCGACATCGCGTTCAACCAGCGCCTGCGCGTCGTGTTCGACGATCTCCAGAAGGCGTTCGGGGACGTGGCGCTCAGGCAGGGCATCACGTTCGAGGAGCTGGGCCAGGCCATCACCTACGTGACGAAGCTGGTCGCGTCAGGGGAGTTCCCGCTGGCGACGATCTCGCTCCTCGGCATCCGACCGATGGAGGTCAGTTACGGCAGGGCCTATGTCCACCCGGAGAAGGACGGCGCCTCCACCTGGATCCCCACCGGGCCCGCCTACGTGCCCGGGGCACCGCAGATCGACAACCCCGGCGTGCTGCCGATGGCGCCCGACGAGCCCGGCGAGACCCTGCTCGTCTCCGGCACCGTACGTTCCACCTCGGGCAAGCCGCTGCCCGGCGCAGTCATCGATCTCTGGCAGACCACCGCCGACGGCCGGTATGCGGGTCTTACGCCCGAGCAGGCGGGACCCCTGGAGGGCCTCGACGTCGTCGACTTCGACCTGCCGAAATACCACCTCCGCGGCAAGATCATCGCGGATGCCGAGGGCCGCTACGAGTACCGGACCGTCGTGCCCGGGGTGGAGGCCTCGGCGGTGCCGGGCAGCCTGTTCGACAACCTCCTGCACATGCTGGGACGGGCCAACTCCCGCGCGAGGCACATCCACGCGCACATCACCCACGACGACCATCACATGCTCACCCACCAGATCCACTTCGACGGCGATCCGCTCCTCGACACGGTCAGCGAGGGCGCCATCGCCCGGGAGCTGATCCACAAGACCGAACTCCACGAGGACCCCTCCGAGTGGGAAGCACGCGGTCTGACCGGCCCCTACCGCACCCTCACCTGCGACTACACACTCCGCCCCATCGGCTTCGACGAGGTGAAGGACCCGTACGTCCTCGAAGGCTTCTGGAAACAGTGACCCGCAGCAGGTGAACAACGGGATGTGGGCGGCGCCGTCCGGCGCCGCCCACGGCCGACAAGGGAGGAATCCACATGCCTGACAAGACTGCCGACGAGCTGGCCATCCGTGAGCTGACCGCACGTTTCAATCACCTGGACTCCCAGAAGCGAAACAGTGAATTGGCCGCGACCTTCGTGGAGAACGGTGTGCTCGTGGCTCGGGACGAGCGCTTCGAGGGCAGGCCGGCGATCGAAGCCTACTTCGACACCCAGCAACTGGGCGCGCCTGTGAACATCGGCTTCGGGGTGACGGGACGTCTGGGAACGACCGTTCATGCCACGACCGACAACCTCATCACCATCGAGGGCGACAAGGCGACCCAGCTGTCGTTCATGATGGTGTTCCGTCAGGTCCCGCGCGAGGTCGTGAGCGGCGGGCTCGTCATCGCCACCGAGCGCTTCGAGGATCGACTGGTCAGGACGGACGACGGTTGGTTGTTCGACCAGAGGGTCATGACCATCCTCCAGACCAACGCGGCCCCCGACTCGTCCCTGCAACAGGTCGGGGTGGTTGAGTCTCCTCATTGAGTGAGCCGTCGCACCGGTCCCACGAGGCCGTGATCGCGCACCCGCGTGATGTGTGTATGGCCGTCCCTTCCGAAGAGCCTCATTCCGACGTCGTGTATGTCGTCGTAGTAGCCCCGCGCGATGAGCCGGTTGTTCAACGAGCTTGAGACTCGGACGACGACCGTGTTCTCGCCGCCAAGCAGGTCTTCAGTGATGCGCGAGGCCGGCATGGGGACGCTGCTGTTCACCACCGGCGGCGGATCGATCCACCCCGTCCCCATGTTCGGCAATGTCAACGCCACCGCTGGCGCCTGCGCAACTGGGTGCTCAACCTGCACAACGAGTTGGCGGGATCCGGTATCCACGCCGCGCACATCATCATCAACACCTGGCTCGGCGAGGGCGGCCCCGAGGGCATCCCCTCGGGGCCGCCGCGAGCAGGTCGCGCCCCTGTGCTGGGACCTGTACGAGCACCGCGACCAGGCCGAAGCCGTCTTCAACGGCTGACACCCCCACTTCCCGAACACCGCGAGGACACCAGCATGACCAGCCCGCTCAGCGGCAAGACCGCTCTCGTCACCGGATCCAGCCGCGGCATCGGCCGGGCCACCGCCCTCGGCCTCGCCCGCGAGGGCGCCCTGGCCGTAGTGCACTACGGGCGCGACAAGCAGGCCGCCCAGCAGACTGTCGACCTTATCGAGAAGGACGGCGGACGGGCCTTTGCCGTCGGCGCGGAACTGGGCACGCCCGGCGCCGTCGATCAGCTGTTTGACCAGCTGGAGGCCGGACTGCGCGAACACACCGGCGAGACCGTCCTGGACATCCTGGTGAACAACGCCGCCGCGACGACGCCCGCCGGCAGCGCCCCGGAAGAGGTGTCCGCCGAGCAGATCGACGAGATCTTCGCAGTCAACGCCAAGGCCCCCTTCCTCCTCCTCCAGCGAGCTCTCGGGCTGATCCCGGACGGCGGACGCATCATCAACATCTCCTCCGCGGTCACGCGCAGGGCTGAGCCGTCGCAGGTCGTCTACGCGATGTCCAAGGGCGCGCTCGACCAGCTCACGCTGCACTTCGCCCGGCACCTCGCCCCTCGGCACATCACGGTCAACAGCGTGCTCCCCGGTCTCACGGACAACGGCAGCGCGGTCTTCCAGATGCCCGGGGCGCGCGAACAGATGTCACAACTGTCGGCGTTCAAGCGCCTCGGTGAGCCGGAGGAGGTCGCCAATGTGGTGGTCTTCCTCGCCACCGACCGGGCGCGCTGGATCACCGGAGCCTCCCTCGACGCCACCGGCGGCAGCCTCCTCGGCTAGCAGCCCGCTCCGCCGTCCCCTCCCTCGCTCTCTCCCCGAAGGACTCCACCCCTGATGAACATCTTCCTGTGGATCGTGCAGGCCGTACTGACCGTCATGTTCGCCATGGCCGGTGTCATGAAAACCACCCAGCCCAAGGACAAGCTCGTCGAGAAGCTGCCCTGGGTGGCCGACTTCTCAGCCGGCACCGTCCGCTTCATCGGCATCGTGGAATTCGCCGGTGCCCTCGGGCTGATCCTGCCCGCGGCCACCGGTATCGCCACCGTGCTGACACCACTGGCCGCCGTCGGCCTCGGTATAACGATGCTGCTGGCCGCGACGTACCACGCCCGCAAGAAGGAATTCCCCGCGATCGGCCTCAACGCCGTCCTGCTGATCCTTGCCGTACTGGTGGCCTGGGGACGCTTCGGCCCGTACAGCCTCTGAAGCCGCCATCCGCTCCGAGTCCCATGTACGGGGGCCCGGTTCGTCACAGATCACCAGGCCCCGTCAGCCCGCCCCACTTCTTACTTTCTCCGCCCTGACCGCCCCACCGGCGTTGTACAAGTGGTCGAATCACGAGAAAAGGAGTTCCAAAGATGAATGCAGAGCAGACCAATTCCGATCGATCCTCGAAGAAGGCTCGATTCATCAAACTTGGACCAGGCGAGGGTCTGGAAACTCGCGTCGACATCGCACCGCTCTACTTGCTCAAAGCGGGCGCCGCCCATACCGACGGCCAGTACTCAGTCCTCGAGGTCTCGGTGAACCACGACCTTCCACTCCACATCCACGAAACCGCTGACGAACTCTTCTTCCTGCTGGAAGGCACGCTACGGGTGACCTTTGACGACGAGCAGCATGAGGTCGGCCCGGGTAGTTTTATGTTCCTGCCTGCAGGGATTCCCCATGCGGTTAAGCTTGTGGGGGAGACCGTGCCGCGTCTTCTGCAGATCTCGGTTCCCGGAGGTTTCGAGCACTTCATCGAAGACATGGTTGAGCTTCAAGCCAAGGGTAAGGCGATGGACTTGGATTCGGAGGAGTTCCGAGAGTTCTCGCGTAAGCACGACTGGACCTTGCTAGGGTCGACTGGAAGCGCTGATCCCAACACTGACGAACCGCAGGCTTCGTAGCTGCTCCGGAAGCCGGACCGGTCCTTTTCCAATTTGATGACGGGTGGATGATCCTCCTGTAATTGTTGCCTTGATGACATTTGAAAAGAGCCGCGAGCAACGGTTGAGCGGCAATCGGCCGAGCCGGCGAGGGTCCGCAGCTTGGCGCGGGTCCGGCCGAGGCCACTGGTCAGCGGGTTCCGGCGGGACCAGGGGCTTTGTATGAAAGCGATCGGTCCGGGTTCGGTGCAGTGATCCGTGACGTGCCGTCATGTCTTGGTCTGGGGCCGGTAACAGAGCAGGCACGGCGCCGGTGATCATGTGGTTGTCGAGACCCATGAGAACCGAGCGAGACCGTGCCTGCCCACGCATCATCTCCCATGCCCTGCGTGCTGGATCAACTGACCCGCGCCGAAGCCGCCGCGCCCGTCGCCGATGCCGTGCGACGTGACCGCCTGCAGCGTCTCCCTTGGCCGTCCCCTGGAGACGCTCTGGGCCGAACCGCTGCGCTCCGTCGCCCCCGCCATACGGGCACACTTCCGCGACGTCGCCGACCACCAGGCCACGGATCACCGAGCAGATCACCGGCTTCGACGCCCTGCCCGACTCCATCCTCCAGGCCCACCTCGCCCAGGTCGCCGTCGCCCAGAACGACGACGCCCGCAAGATCACCGCCTGGGCCGCGATCATCGCCGTACCCACCATGGTGTGCGGCGTGTACGGCATGAACTTCGACCACATGCCGGAACTGCGCTGGCGCTTCGGCTACCCCCTCGTCCTCGCCGTGATCGCGACCGCCTGCTTCCTCCTCCACCGCGGCTTCAAGCGCAACGGCTGGCTGTGACACCGTCCTGGCGTACGCTCGCGCCCTGGGCCGTCGGTGACACGCGCGATCACACCTCGATGTGGGAGCCCATGATGACCGTACGGTCGCCGGGGAGTCCGAAATACTCGGCGGCGTCGGCCGTGATGTAGGACGTGGCGATGAACAGGCGCTTGCGCCACGGGGCCATCGTCGGGGCCTTGCCACGGCGGAGCTCTATCTTCGACAAGAAATAGGACGCCTGGTCGAGCTGGAGCGGCCCCTCGGTCTGGGAGGGTTCCAGCATCGCCAGGCTGGCGGGTACGTCCGGTGTCTCCATGTAGCCGTACCGGGCGGTGACGTGCACGATCCCGTCGTCGGCGTAGCCGAGGTCGTCGACGACGAGGCGCTGGTCGGCCGGGACACGGGGCACGGGCTCGGTCTCGATGGACAGGATCACCACCTGGTCGTGCCGCACGTGGTTGTGCTCGACGTTGGCCCGCATGGCCAGCGGCGCGGTCTCCTTGCCCCGGTTGAGGAAGACGGCCGTGCCGGGGACACGGCGCGTCGACACGGTCCCGGTCCGCAGGCCGTCGATGAACTCGGGCAGCGGGCCCTCGTGCCGTGCCCGTTCCGCCGTGACGATTCTGCGGCCGCGCTGCCAGGTCGTCATGACGGTGAACGCGGTCAGGCCGATCAGCAGCGGCAGCCACGCGCCGTGGACGAGCTTGGTCAGATTCGCCGCCACGAACAGCAGGTCCACGAAGAGCAGCACGCCGGCGCCGATGCCGACAAGCCACCTGGGCGTGCCCCACTTCGCTCGGGCGACGTAGAAGAACAACAGCGTGGTGATGGTGATGGTGCCGGTGACCGCCATGCCGAACGCGAAGGCCAGCGCCGCTGAGCTGCGGAAGGCGAAGACCAGGGTGAGGACCGAGACCATCAGCAGCCAGTTGATCCAGGGGACGTAGATCTGGCCGATGGTGGACTCGGAGGTGTGCGCAACCCGCAGCCGCGGCAGGTAGCCGAGCTGCGCGGCCTGGGAGGTCACCGAGTACGCACCGGTGATCACCGCCTGGGAGGCGATCACCGTGGCCGCGGTGGCCAGCAGGATCATCGGCCACCGTCCCCAGTCGGGCACGAGCAGGAAGAACGGGCTGCTGATGTTCTTCGGGTCGTCGAGGATGAGCGCGCCTTGGCCGAGGTAGCTCAGGATGCAGGCCGGGAAGACGAGGAACAGCCAGCCGCGGGTGATGGCGCGTCGGCCGAAGTGCCCCATGTCGGCGTAGAGCGCCTCAGCGCCGGTGACCGCGAGCACGACCGCCGCCAGGGCGAAGAAGGCGGTGCCGAAATGGCCGAACAGGAAGCCCAGGGCGTACGTCGGTGACAGCGCCCTGAGGATGCCCGGGTGCTCGGCGATACCCTCCACCCCGCACGCGCCGATGGCGACGAACCAGGCGATCATGACCGGCCCGAACATCCGGCCCACCGCCGCAGTCCCTCTGCGCTGCACCAGGAACAGCATCACGATGATCACCGCCGTGATGGGCACGACCGCGCTCTCCAGGGACGGCTCCACCACCTTGAGTCCCTCGACCGCGGAGAGCACCGAGATCGCCGGGGTGATCATGCTGTCGCCGAAGAACAGCGACGCGCCGAAGATGCCCAGCGCAGCCAGGACAGCGGCGGCCCGCTGGCCCCGCTGCGACGACCACCGGCGCAGCAAGGTGATCAGCGCCATGATGCCACCCTCGCCGTCGTTGTCGGCGCGCATCGCCAGCAGCACGTATGTGACCGTCACGATGATCATGACCGACCAGAACACCAGCGACACCACGCCGTACACGTTCTGTGTGGAGACCGGGACGGGGTGCGGGTCACTGGGGTTGAACACGGTCTGGAGGGTGTAGATCGGGCTGGTCCCGATGTCACCGAAGACCACGCCGAGAGCACCGATCACCACCGCGAGGCGCACCGAGTCGTGCGTGCCTGCCACTGCCCGAGGAGCCTCCGGCGCCGCCGCTGCGGGTCCGTCATCTGACCCGGTTCTCTGTCGGCGACCGGCCATGGTGATCCTCCTCCGTGCGGGCCGCTGAACTGCAGGCCAGGGCATCGGGGCCGACGATACCTATCCCACAGCGCAACCTCCGGCAGCGGGTGCCGCTTCGTCTCGAACGACGTCTCGAACGGTCGGCCCGCAGGAGGGCGTCGGTTATGCGTCGGGGGGCGTGAATCACCTCCAAGCCCCGCTGCTCGGACGATCGCACAGGCGGTGAGCGACGGCGCCACGTTCACGCCTACGACGTCCGCGCGGTGCAACGATCAGCGCGGCGCTCGCACGCGAGAATGCCGAGCGGATTCTCTTCCAGGCCAGGGGTGCGGTGGCGATCGACGAACGCGAGGAAGGCCGACCGGCCGGCGGCGCTCCCGTGATCCACTGCGATCAGTTCCTGCCCACTCCCCCGCCACCGTCTGGGAGGCACAGACCCTGGATGGTCGACGTCAGCCGGCCGCAGAGCTGGCCGAGGCCGGGTCCTCCGGCGCGCGCGTGCGGCGGTGCAGGAAGCGGCCGTGCGCGGCTTCGGAGTGCGTGACGACGTATACGTCGATGTCGTCGCCCGATCCTTCGATGATGGACTCGCCCACGCCCCGGGAGATGAATTCCTTGAGGCGGCTGCGTCGAGTCGCGCCGATGACGATCTGGGTGGCGTTGACCTCCCGGGCGAATTCCAGGACGGTTCGTGCGGTGTTCTCGCCGGTCAACCCGTGGTAGCTGCCACCGAGGTCTTCCACCAGGGCGCGCTGGCGGGCCAGGAGCTTCGGGTCGGTGCCGACGAGTCCGTCGCCTCGGTCGACATGTACGGCGAGGAACTCACCGCCGGCTCCGCGGGAGGCGGTCCGCTTGCCGCGCCGGATGAGGGTCTCGCCCTCGGGTCCTCCGGACAGGGCGACCAGCACGCGTTCCCGGGCGCCCCACGGATGCTGGATGCCGTGATCCTTGCGGTAGCGCAGCAGGGCTTCCTCGACTCGATCTGCCACCCACAGCATCGCCAGCTCCCTCAGGGCGGTGAGGTTGCCCAGGCGGAAGTAGTGGGCCAGTGCGGCGTCGATCTTGTCCGGCGGGTAGACGTTGCCGTGCACCATGCGGCGGCGCAGCGCCTCGCCCGTCATGTCCACCAGCTCGATCTGGTCGGCGCGGCGGACCCTGTCGTCGGGCACGGTCTCCCGCTGTCTGACGCCGGTGATCTGTTCGACGACGTCGTTGAGCGATTCCAGGTGCTGGATGTTGACGGTGGAGACGACGTCGATTCCCGCGTCCAGCAGTTCCTCGATGTCCTGCCAGCGCTTTTCGTGGCGGCAGCCGGGAATGTTGGTGTGAGCGAGCTCGTCGACCAGGGCGACCTGGGGGCGGCGGGCGAGGATGGCGTCGAGATCCATCTCGGTGAAGGACGCACCCCGGTAGTGCATGGTCCTGCGGGGCACGGTCTCAAGACCCTCGGCCATCTTCCGGGTCAGCGGCCGGCCGTAGTCCTCCACGAACCCGATGACCACATCGGTGCCCCGTCCGGCGCGGCGCTGCCCCTCACTGAGCATGTCGTACGTCTTACCCACACCTGGGGCCGCTCCCAGATAGACCCGCAGCGTGCCTCGCGACATACGCCCCTCCTACCGGGCGAGCCGACCCAGTGCGCAAGGCCCGGCGTCTCGGACTCCCCATTGGGTGGCCGGTATGGCGGGCACCCTCCCCTTCATGGTCGCTCATCCCCGCCTCGGATGTGGTTGCACGGAGCAGGCGGGACCCGGCGTCGGATACGCGCGGACCGATGGCCAACAGGTTGCCCACCAGGTGGTCGAGGCGGTCGGCGCCCTGCTCGATCGCCAACGAGCCCACCGAGGCGGAGTGCGCCCGTGTCGCCGACCTGCTCGACCTGCACCCACTGGAACAGAATGCGACGCGAGCCTAGAGGCCCACGTCGCGGCTGCGGATGTCGTCCAGGGACTCCCGCCGCACGAGGAGCCGGGCGCGGCCGTCGCTTACGGCGGCGACGGGCGGGCGGCCGACCAGGTTGTATCCGGAGGCCATGGACAGGTGGTAAGCGCCGGCGACGGGGACGGCCAGCAGATCTCCGGGACGTACGTCCGCGGGGAGTTCGATGTCGGCGGCGAGCACGTCGCCTGCCTCGCAGTGCCGGCCGACGACGGTGACGGGGGCACGTTCGGCGGTGGTGCGGCGGCCGATCAGACGAGGCGCGTAACGGACCCCGTAGAGGGCCGGGCGCGGGTTGTCGCTCATGCCGCCGTCGACGGCGATGTACGTGCGATTGCCGGTGTGTTTGACGGCAAGGACGCGGTACAGGGCGATGCCCGCCGGTCCGGCGATGGCCCGCCCCGGTTCGATGATCAGACGAGGAACGGGCAGCCCGGCCGCCGCACACGCCTCCGCCAGCTCGGTACGGACCTTGCGGGCCAGGGTGGTCAGGTCCAGGGCCTGTTCACCGGGGCGGTAGGCGATGCCGTGGCCGCCGCCGAGGTCCAGCTCGGGCAGGACCAGGCCGTGCTGCTCGTGCAGCCGCGCCATCAGGCCCACCAGGCGCCGCGCTGCGGCCAGATACGGCTTGACGCTGGTGATCTGCGAACCCAGGTGGCAGTGCAGACCGGTGAGTTCGAGCTGCGGTTGGTCCAGTATCCGGGCGATCGCGTGCTGGGCGTATCCGTCGGAGATGCTGAGGCCGAACTTCTGGTCCTCGGTGCCGGTGCGGATCTTCGCGTGGCCGCCGGCGCTGATCCCGGGCACCACCCGGACCATGACCTTCTGGTGGCCGTGGGGGCCTACGGCGGCGGCCAGCCGGGCGATCTCCGAGGGGCTGTCGATGACGATGCGGCCCACACCGAGACGGAGGGCGGTCTCCAGGTCGCGGGGGGACTTGGCGTTGCCGTGCAGCACGATCCGCTCGGCCGGGAACCCGGTGGTGACGGCCAGCTCCAGCTCGCCGGCCAAGCAGACGTCGAGCCCGAGGCCCTCCTCGTCCATCCAGTGGATCATCGCGCGGCACAGGAACGCCTTGGCCGCGTAGAGGATCTCGGTGTCGGGGAAGGCGTCCCGGTAGGTGCGGCAGCGCTCGCGGACCTCGGCCTCGTCGAGGACGTAGACGGGGGTGCCGAAGCGGTCGGCGATCTCGGCGAGCGGTACGCCGCCGACCGCCAGGTCACCCGGGCAGGGCTCGGCGGTGGACGCGGGCCAGACGGAGAGATCGCCGGCGAGAGTGGTGACGGCACTGTCGTGAACGGTGGTCATCATGCCCCCTCTCAGGCAACGCGCAGAGCGAGCGCGGGGACGACAGGGTTCACCGGCCGGGCGGCCCGTGCCGTGAACTGGGGATCCACTGTGACGGTGGCGATGCCGAGCGGTTCGGTCAGCGCGCGCAGCGCGGGCTCGGCGAGCCTGATCCACACCTGCTCGGGGCCGAGCGTCGCGATCAGGAGGTTCTCGGAGGTGAAGCCGACGGCCGTACGGTCGCCAACAGGTGTGCAGAAGACACGCGTGACGCACCCCGAGGGTCCCGGCCGGACGGGAACGAACAGAGGTCCGGCCGGGGACCGATCAGAAGGTTCGGGGTCCTCGCCGCACAGGATGTCTGCCATGGGATACCTCCGGGGTCCGGGGCCCGAATGGGTCCCGGTCGGGTCGCGTCGAGTGGCTTGGCGGCCCCGAACGCGGGGAGGCAGAACGGGGCTCACCGCTGACGCTATGCCGCCCGGGGTGGTGATCCGCGGGTTCATGACGCAACGCTGACGTGCGTCGGGCGAATGCTGACGCGGCGCTGACACCAGCGGCGATCAGGCGCTGCGGGTGCCGTCAGAATGGCGCCAAGAACTGGCTCGCGGGCTGTTCGAAAGCCTTGGCGCGGAGGTGAGATGGACGTGGTTTCCATGAGGTTCGCCGACGCGGGACCGTCCGTCGGCGTGTGCAGAACGGTGAAGTGATGTCCGAGTCCGATGTGCCCTCAGCCGCTCGGGTCCTGGTCGGAGTGAGCGGTTCGCCAGGCAGTCTGACCGCCCTGTGCCGGGCCGCGGGCGAGGCGCGGAGCAGGGGTGCCGAGCTGTGGCCGGTGCTGGCCTGGGAGCCGCCCGGCGGGGATCTTGCCGCGCGTCACTCACCGGCCGCGGCCCATCTGGTCCAGGAGTGGGAGCGGCTGGCGCGGGAGAGGCTGGTCGCGGCTCTGCGGGACGTGTTCGGCAGCGCCGTCGCGGGGCCTCCTGGGCAGGCTCTCGTCGCCCGTGGTGCCCCTGGTCGGGCACTGGTCGACATCGCCGACCGCGAGAACGATCTCCTCGTCGTCGGTGCAGGGCGGCGCGGCCCCCTGTACCGCGCGTTGCGGCCGTCGGTCAGCCGCTATTGCCTCGCCCACGCCACCTGTCCCGTCCTCGCGGTGCCGCCCTCGCCGTTGGAGGCCGCGCTGGCTGCCGCGCACCGCCGGAACGCCTGGCGGCTGCGACTGGACACCGGTGACGTGGAGAGGGAGTTCGAGACCGTGCCGCCCGAGGTATGAGGTCCCGTACCCCCACTCCTCCTGTGGTGGTCGCAGCCGGAAGACCGTGCCGCCCGGAGGCTGAGCCCCCGGGCTCCCGCCGTCAGGAGGTGGCCGCGGCCGGCAGGTCGGGCTGTTCCGGCCGGCGCTGGGGTGCCGTCGGCACGCTGAGCACCATGGTGAGGCCACCGCCGGGGGTGTCCTCGGCACTCAGGGTGCCGCCCATGGCTTCAGCGAAGCCGCGGGCGACGGCGAGGCCGAGTCCGACGCCGTTGCCGCGCGGGGAGTCGCCGTAGCGCTGGAAGGGTTCGAAGATGCGGTCCTTGGCGTCGTCGGGCACACCGGGGCCGCGGTCGACCACCCGTACCTCGACGCGGTCCGCGATGGCGCTGGCCGAGACCAGGACCTTCTCCCCCGGTGGGCTGTACTTGACCGCGTTCTCGACGACGTTGGCGACGGCCCTCTCCAGCAGCCCGCGGTCCACGTTCACCATGGGCAGTGTCTCCGGGATGTCCAGCTCCACGCTGTCCTCGGGCACTCCGCCGAGGGCCATGGGGACGACCTCGTCGAGGTCGGTCTCGCGGATGATCGGGGTGACCGTACCGGTCTGAAGCCGGGACATGTCCAGAAGGTTGCCCACTAGGTGGTCGAGTCGGTCCGCTCCCTCCTCGATGGCCTCCAGCAGCTCCGCCTGGTCCTGTTCGGACCAGGCGACGTCGTCGGAGCGCAGGGACGTGACGGCCGCCTTGATCCCGGCCAGGGGGGTGCGCAGGTCGTGGCTGACGGCGGCGAGCAGCGCGGTGCGGATGCGGTTGCCCTCGGCGAGTTCCTTGGCTTGGTCGGCTTCCTGCAGCAGGCGCTGGCGGTCCAGTACGACGGCGGCCTGGGCGGCGAAGGCGGCGAGCACCCGCCGGTCGGCGGCTGGCAGCACCCGCCCCGACAGTGCCAGGGACATGTGGTCGCCGACCGGCACGTCGACGTCCGCGTCGTCGGGGTGCTGGCAGGGCCGGGGGCCGACGCTGCCCGCGCAGGTCCACGGATCGGTCTCGCCGGCCCGTTCCAGCAGCGCCGCCGACTCCATGCCGAAGGTCTCACGCACCCGTTCCAGCAGCTCCTCCAGGCTGGTCTCGCCGCGCAGCACGTTGCCCGCGAGGAAGGACAGGATTTCGGACTCGGCGCGCAACCGGGCGGCCTGGTGCGTGCGCCGGGCGGCGAGGTCGACGACCGAGGCCACGGAGACGGCGACCCCGACGAAGATGGCGATGGCGACGATGTTCTTCGGATCGGCGATGGTCAGGGTGTGGACGGGTGGGGTGAAGTACCAGTTGAGCAGCAGGGAGCCCCCGACCGCCGACGCCAGCGCCGGCAGCAGTCCGCCGACCAGGGCCGCCGCCACCGTCAGGGTGAGGAACAGCAGCATGTCGTTGGCGAGGCCGACGTCCGGGAGGGCGCTGGTGAGCAGCCAGGTGAGGAGGACGGGACCGAGCACTCCGACGAGCCAGCCCCAGACGACCCGGGCCCGTCCCAGGCGTGCTCCGCGTGCCACCGGCAGTCCGCGGCCCTTGCCCGCCTCGTCGTGCGTGATGAGGTGGACGTCGAGGTCGAGTCCGGAGTCCCGGGCGACCGTGGCGCCCACACCGGGCCCGAAGACGTACTGCCAGCTCCGGCGGCGGGAGACCCCCAGGACGATCTGGGTGGCGTTCACCCCGCGTGCGAAGTCCAGGAGCGCGACGGGTATGTCGTCGCCGACGACCTGGTGGAAGGTGCCGCCCAGGTCCTCCACGAGGGTGCGCTGGACGGCGAGTTCCTTCGGTGAGGCGGCGGTCAGGCCGTCGCTGCGGGAGATGTAGACGGCCAGCACCTCGCCACCGGCGCCCTTCTCGGCCAGCCGCGCCGCCCGGCGGATGAGCGTGCTGCCTTCGGGGCCTCCGGTCAGGCCGACCACGATCCGTTCACGCGAGCCCCAGATGGTCGAGACGTGGTGCGCGCTGCGGTACTCGGTCAGATAGGCGTCGACCCGGTCGGCCACCCACAGCAGCGCCAGCTCCCGCAGGGCGGTGAGGTTTCCGGGCCGGAAGTAGTTGGAGAGGGCCGCGTCGACCTTGTCCGGTTTGTAGATGTTGCCGTGCGCCATCCGGCGGCGCAGGGCCTGTGGGGACATGTCGACCAGCTCGATCTGGTCGGCCCGGCGTACGACTTCGTCCGGCACGGTCTCCCGCTGCCGTACACCGGTGATGGACTCGACGACGTCGCCGAGCGACTCCAGGTGCTGGATGTTGACGGTCGAGACGACGTCGATCCCGGCTGCCAGCAGTTCCTCGACGTCCTGCCAGCGCTTGGTGTTGCGGGAGCCGGGGATGTTGGTGTGGGCGAGTTCGTCGACGAGGGCGACGGCGGGGGCGCGCCGCAGGACGGCGTCGACGTCCATCTCGGTGAAGGTGCTGCCCCGGTATTCGATCTCCTTGCGCGGGATCTCCTCCAGGCCGTGCAGCATCACCTCGGTGCGCGGCCGGCGGTGGTGTTCCACGAACCCCACCACGCAGTCGGTGCCCCGCTCGATCCTTCGGTGGGCCTCGGAGAGCATGGCGTAGGTCTTGCCGACGCCGGGTGCCGCGCCGAGGTAGATCCGGAGCTTTCCGCGTGCCATGTCATCCTTCGAAGCGGTAGCCCATGCCGGGCTCGGTGATCAGATAGCGGGGGTGGGCGGGGTCCGTCTCCAGTTTGCGCCGCAGCTGTGCCATGTAGACCCGCAGGTAATTGGTCTTGCTGCTCTGTGAGACTCCCCAGACTTCCTGAAGAAGGTGCTTCTGCGTGATCAGCCGCCCCGGGTTGGTCACCAGGATCTCCAGCAGGTGCCATTCGGTCGGAGTCAGCCGTACGTCCCGTCCGCCGCGTACGACTTTCTTGGCGAACAGGTCGATGCTGAAGTCCCCGGTCTCGACCAGTGTGGTCTCCGGGACGAGCGGTGTGTCCTCGGTGCGGCGGACGGCGGCGCGCAGCCGGGCGAGGAGTTCGTTCATGTTGAACGGCTTGGTGATGTAGTCGTCGGCGCCCGCGTCGAGCGCGGCGACTTTCTCGTCGGACCCCTGTCGCGCGGACAGGACCAGGACCGGCACCCGGGTCCAGCCGCGCAGGGCCTTGATGACCTCGATGCCGTCCATGTCGGGCAGACCGAGGTCCAGCATCACCACGTCGGGCTGGCGGGCGGCGGCCAGCCGCAGGGCCGTGGCCCCGTCGGGCGCGGCGTCGACGCCGTACTTGCGTGCCTGCAGGTTGATCACGAGGGCCCGTACGAGCTGCGGGTCGTCCTCCACCACCAACACCCTGGTCATGGGTGCGTGCCTTTCCTGTCGTGCGTCGGGCTGTGCGGCACCAAACGCGAGGCAACCGACGTCATGGCAGCGGGAGTTGACGGATCATCCAGGATGGCTCCCGGCCGCCAACTCCCGCGCATGTCGCGTAATCCCATCAGTGCTTTGCCACAAGGTCCTTGAGCGCGATGTTGAGTTCGAGGACGTTCACCCGGGGCTCGCCCATGAAGCCGAGGGTGCGGCCCTGCGTGTGGTCCTTGACCAGCTTCTCCACCTGAGCGACCGAGAGGCCGTTCTTGGCTGCGATCCGGTGGACCTGGATCTGCGCGTAGGCCGGGGAGATGTTCGGATCCAGGCCGGAGGCGGAGGACGTGACGGCGTCGGCGGGGACCGCGGATGCCTTGACCGTGTAGCCGGGCACCGAGTTGTCCTTGATGACAGCCGCCTTGGCGTCCTTGACCTGCTGGATCAGGTCCTTGTTGTCGGCGGAGAGGTTGGTCGCGCCGGACAGCAGCAGCTTGTACTGGGTGTTCATGCTGTTGCTGCCGAGCCCGTTGGCCGGGCGGCCCTGGAACCACTTCAGGTCGGGGTCCGGGGTCTGCTGCCCCTTCTTCAGCGGCAGGTTGTATGACTGCCCGATCAGGGACGAGCCGACGACTTTGCCGTCCGCCTTGACCTCGGAGCCGTTCGCCTTGTTGTTGAACAGTGCCTGGGCCACACCCGTGACGACGAGCGGGTAGATGACGCCGGTCACCAGGGTCAGCACGAGGAGGGCACGCAGTCCCGCCCAGAGCAGCCGGGCAGTGTTCGTGACGGAGTTGTTCATGGCGATCAGCCGATTCCGGGGATGAGGGAGATGAGCAGGTCGATGAGCTTGATGCCGATGAACGGCGCGATCAACCCGCCGATGCCGTAGATCGTGAGGTTGCGCCGCAGCATCTTGTCGGCGCTGACCGGCCGGTACTGCACGCCCTTCAGGGACAGGGGCACCAGGGCGATGATGATCAGCGCGTTGAAGATGACCGCGGACAGGATCGCGGAGTCCGGGGAGGACAGGCCCATGATGTTGAGTTTGTCCAGGCCCGGATAGACCGCCGCGAACAGCGCCGGGATGATCGCGAAGTACTTCGCGACGTCGTTGGCGATGGAGAACGTGGTCAGCGCACCGCGCGTGATCAGCAACTGCTTGCCGATCTCGACGATCTCGATCAGCTTGGTCGGGTTGGAGTCGAGGTCGACCATGTTGCCGGCCTCCTTGGCGGCCGACGTGCCCGTGTTCATCGCGACCCCGACGTCCGCCTGGGCGAGGGCCGGCGCGTCGTTCGTGCCGTCACCGGTCATCGCGACCAGCTTGCCGCCCGCCTGCTCCCGCTTGATCAGCGCCATCTTGTCCTCGGGAGTGGCCTCCGCGAGGAAGTCGTCGACGCCCGCCTCCTCGGCGATCGCCTTGGCCGTCAGCGGGTTGTCACCCGTGATCATGACGGTCTTGATGCCCATGCGGCGCAGTTCGTCGAACCGCTCGCGCATGCCGTCCTTGACGACGTCCTTGAGGTGGATGACGCCCAGGACGCGGGCACCCCGGTCGTCCTTGACGGCGACCAGCAGCGGAGTGCCGCCCGCCTGCGAGATGGCGTTGGAGAGGGTGTCCGCGTCGTCCGCGACGGTGCCGCCCTCCTCCTTCACCCAGGCGATGACCGATCCGGTCGCACCCTTGCGGATCTTGCGCCCGTCGACGTCCACGCCCGACATCCGGGTCTGGGCGGTGAAGGCGATCCACTCGGCCCCGGCCAGCTCGCCCTGGTGGCGCTCCCGCAGGCCGTACTTCTCCTTCGCCAGGACGACGATGGAGCGGCCCTCCGGAGTCTCGTCGGCCAGCGACGACAGCTGGGCGGAGTCGGCCACCTCGGCCTCGGTGGTGCCGCTCACCGGCACGAACTCGGACGCCTGACGGTTGCCGAGCGTGATGGTGCCGGTCTTGTCGAGCAGCAGCGTGGAGACGTCACCGGCGGCCTCGACCGCACGGCCCGACATGGCGAGGACGTTGCGCTGTACCAGCCGGTCCATGCCGGCGATGCCGATCGCGGACAGCAGCGCACCGATTGTCGTGGGGATGAGGCAGACCAGCAGTGCCACCAGCACGACCATGCCGAGCTTAGTGCCCGCGTAGTCGGCGAACGGCGGCAGCGTGGCCACGGCCAGCAGGAAGACGATCGTCAGCGAGGCCAGCAGGATGTTGAGGGCGATCTCATTGGGCGTCTTCTGCCGGGCCGCGCCCTCGACCAGGTTGATCATCCGGTCGATGAAGGTCTCGCCCGGCTTCGTCGTGATCTTGATGACGATGCGGTCGGAGAGGACCTTCGTGCCGCCGGTGACCGCCGAACGGTCGCCGCCGGACTCACGGATGACCGGCGCCGACTCACCGGTGATGGCCGACTCGTCGACCGAGGCGACGCCCTCGATGACGTCACCGTCACCGGGGATGATGTCACCGGCCTCGCAGACGACCAGGTCGCCGATCTTCAGGTCGGTGCCCGGGACCTGCTCCTCGGACGTACCGTCCGTGAGCAGCCGGCGCGCCACGGTGTCGGTCTTGGCCTTGCGCAGGGTGTCGGCCTGCGCCTTGCCGCGGCCCTCGGCGACCGCTTCCGCCAGGTTGGCGAAGATCACGGTCAGCCACAGCCAGGCGCTGATCGCCCAGCCGAACCAGTCGCCCGGGTCCTTGAAGGAGAACACTGTGGTCAGCACGGAGCCGATCCACACCACGAACATCACGGGCGACTTGACCATCACCCGCGGGTCGAGCTTGCGGAAGGCGTCCGGCAGCGACTTGAGCAGCTGCTTGGGATCGAAGAGGCCCGCGCCGACACGTCCCTCGGCGGGCTTGTGCCCGGTGGGTACGTCGCTGTGCGGCGCCCGGGTCGGAGTGGCTGTGGACATGGAGTCCTCTGACTTCTCTGTACAGGTGGTCATGACGCCAGCCCCTCGGCCAGCGGACCCAGCGCCAGGGCCGGGAAGTAGGTCAGACCGGTGATGATCAGGATCGCGCCGACCAGGAGGCCGGTGAACAGCGGCTTCTCGGTGCGCAGGGTGCCCGCCGTGGCCGGGACGGGCTTCTGCTCGGCGAGCGAGCCGGCCAGCGCCAGCACAAACACCATCGGCAGGAAGCGCCCCAGCAGCATGGCCAGACCGGTCATGGTGTTGAACCAGTCGGTGTTCGCGTTCAGACCGGCGAAGGCCGAGCCGTTGTTGTTGGCCGCGGAGCTGAAGGCATAGAGCACCTCAGAGAAGCCGTGCGCGCCGGAGTTCAGCATGGAGTTCGGCGGGGTCGGCAGGGCCATGGAGGCAGCCGTGAAGATCAGCACCAGTGCCGGGGTGATGAGGATGTAGCAGGCCGCCAGCTTGATCTCGCGGGTGCCGATCTTCTTGCCCAGGTACTCGGGCGTACGGCCGACCATCAGACCGGCGATGAACACCGCGATGACCGCCATGATCAGCATGCCGTACAGGCCGGAACCGGTACCACCGGGCGCGATCTCGCCCAGCTGCATGCCCAGAATGGTGATGCCGCCGCCGAGTCCGGTGAACGAGGAGTGGAACGAGTCCACCGCACCGGTCGAGGTGAGTGTGGTCGACACCGCGAAGATCGACGACGATCCGACACCGAAGCGGACCTCCTTGCCCTCCATCGCACCCCCCGCCGCCTGGAGCGCCGGGCCGTGGTGCGCGAACTCGGTCCACATCATCAGCGCGACGAAGCCCAGCCAGATGGTGAACATCGTGGCGAGGATCGCGTAGCCCTGCTTGATCGAGCCGACCATGACACCGAAGGTGCGGGTCAGGGCGAACGGGATCACCAGCAGCAGGAAGATCTCGAACAGGTTGGTGAAGGGCGTGGGGTTCTCGAAGGGATGCGCGGAGTTGGCGTTGAAGTAGCCGCCGCCGTTGGTGCCGAACTCCTTGATGGCCTCCTGCGAGGCCACCGCTCCGCCGTTCCACTGCTGCGAGCCGCCCATGAACTGGCCGACCTCATGGATGCCGGAGAAGTTCTGGATCGCGCCGCAGGCGACCAGGACGATCGCCGCGATGGCGGCGCCCGGGACCAGGATGCGGATCGTGCCGCGCACCAGGTCGGCCCAGAAGTTGCCCAGCTCACCCGTACGGGACCGGGCGAACCCGCGCACCAGCGCCACCGCGACGGCGATGCCGACGGCCGCCGAGACGAAGTTCTGCACGGCCAGACCGGCGGTCTGCACGACGTGCCCCATGGTCTGCTCGCCGTAGTACGACTGCCAGTTCGTGTTCGTCACGAACGACACGGCCGTGTTGAAGGACTGCGCCGGGTTGACCGAGGAGAAGTTCAGCGAGCCGGGCAGGATGCCCTGCAGGCGCTGCAGAAGGTAGAGGAAGAGGACGCTGACCGCCGAGAAGGCGAGCACTCCGCGCAGATACGCGGGCCAGCGCATCTCCGTGTCCGGGTTGGCACCGATGCCCTTGTAGATCCACTTCTCGACACGCCAGTGCTTGTCGGAGGAGTAGACCCTGGCCATGTAGTTGCCGAGGGGGATGTAGGCGAGGGCCAGCGCTCCTATGAGGGCGAGCAGCTGGAGGAAGCCGGCGAGTACGGGACCCATGTCTGTCTCAGAACCTCTCCGGGAAGATCAGGGCGAGGACGAGATAGCCCAGCAGGGCGACGGCCACAACCAGGCCGACGATGTTCTCGGCGGTCACAGCTTCGTCACCCCCTTGGCGACGAGGGCCACCAATGCGAAACCCGCGAGCACGGTGACGACGAAGGCCAGATCGGCCATCGCTAACTCCTGGAGTGAGGTTCGATGAAGACGGACGAGTAGAGGAAAGCGCCTCTTTGGCCGGATCGGGTCCTCCGTTGACGGCTCTCTTACGGCGCCGCCCACGGCTTTGACGGGACTCTTACGGCCCTTGATCCATACCAGCGAGTAAGGCCGCCGTAACGGCCGGCAGGTCCCGGCTCAGAGCAGCCGGAAGCGAAGCCGGCAGATCACCGCGTCGGTCTCCCGGCGCACGGCGTGCGCGACGACCGCGCCCCGCTGGTTCTGCAGCAGCCGCTGCCACAGCCGCTCCGGCTCCGTCTCCGGGATCAGCACGGTGACGCGGGTGCCCGGCTCAGTGGCGGCCACCTCACGGACGTAGGCGGCGATGGGACGGCCCAGACTGCGCCGCCCGCAGGAGAGCCCTACGAGAGGGACACCCGGGTCCCATGCGGCCCAGGAACGCTCCAGGGCGTACAGGGCGGCCCGGTCCTCGGGGTCGGGATAGCAGACGGTGACCGCCCGGACCTCGTCGCCCAGGGACGCAGCCGCCGTCAGGGCCTCCGAGGTGAGGCGGGAGATCGACGAGACGGGGACGATCACTAGCGAGCGCTCGCGGTGCGGGGGCGCGGGTATGCGGCCCAGGCCCAGCCGCTCGCCGATCCGGCCGTAGGCGCGGTGGACGGCCTCGAAGGCGACGACGAGCAGCGGCAGGGCGATCACGATCAGCCACGCGCCTTCTTCGAACTTCGATGCCGTGACGACAATGGTTGCCACGCCGGTGAGGACGGCGCCGAAGCCGTTGAGCAGCGCCTTGCCCCGCCAGCCCCGCCCCCGCTCCAGGCGCCAGTGCCGGACCATGCCGACCTGCGCGATGGTGAAGCCGACGAAGACACCGATCGCGAACAGCGGCACCAGGGTGTTGGTGTCGCCGCCGGAGAACACCAGCAGCGCGGCCGAGACCACAGCCAGGGCCAGCACCCCGTGCCGGTGCACCTGCCGGTCCGCCTTCAGGGCGAAGACGTGGGGAGCGTAGTTGTCCCGGGCGAGCAGCTTGAGCAGCACCGGCAGGCCGCCGAAGGACGTGTTGGCCGACAGCGCGAGCAGGATCATCGTCGCGAACTGGATGACGTAGAAGGCCCAGTTGTGGCCGAGGGAGGCGTCCGCGAGCTGGGCGAGGACGGTGACGCCCTCGACCGGCTGGAGGTGGAAGCGGCCGATGAGTACCGACAGGCCGATCAGCATCAGGCCGAGTACGGCGCCGAGCGCGACCTCGGCCCGCTGGGCCCGCTTGACGCGCGGGCGGCGGAAGGAGGGCACGGCGTTGGCGATGGCCTCCACGCCCGTGAGCGCGGCACAACCGGAGGCGAATGCTTTCAGCAGGAGCAGGGCGCCCACGGTGGTGGCGTTGTCGGCGAGGACCGAGGCGTGCCCGGCCGCGGTGGCCGTGCTCACCGGGTGGGAGCGGAACAGTCCGACGACGATGAGGGCGAAGATCGAGCTGACGAAGACGATGGTCGGCACGATGAACGCTTTGGCCGATTCCACGATGCCGCGCAGGTTGACGCCCGTGATCAGGGCCAGTACTGCGAGACACAGCCACAGCCGGTCGTCGTAGAGCGCCGGGAAGGCGGAGGTCAGCGCGGCCACGCCGGCCGTGACGGCGACGGCGACGTTGAGGACGTAGTCCAGGACCAGGGAGGCCGCCGCGACCAGGCTCGTGCGCGCCCCCAGGTGGGTCTTGGCGACGGCGTAGGAGCCGCCGCCGTCCGGGAAGGCCGCGATCACCTGCCGGTATGAGGCGACCAGCACCGCCAGCAGGCCCGCGATGGCCAGCGTCACCGGCATCGTGAAGCCCAGCCCGTGCGCACCGGCGGCGGCCAGCACCAGCACGATCGCCTCGGGGCCGTACGCCACGGACGCCATGGCGTCCAGCGACAGGGCGGCGAGGCCGGTGACCGCGGTCAGGCGGTGGCGTTCGCCGGTATCCGGCGGCTCCTCGCCGGCGGGGACCGCGTCCGGCTCGGTGGTCAGGACAGTCATGGGTGTGTGCTCCTTCGTGCGTCGGCCGCGCACGAAGGCTTATGAGTGCGCGGCTGCACCCAGGTTCTGTCCCTTTCTCGTCCTTTCCGACTGTCCCTTGCGGCTTCTTCGCGCCCGGGCGGCCGAACTTGACGGCATCTTGACGGCCTGTCCCACGAGCGGCTGTCCGCAGCCGTCATCTGGGCAACGTGCCCGGACGTCAGGACGCAAGGAACCATGCGATTTCCGTCAGAGCCGCATCAAGGCACGTGGCTCGCGGTTCTCCGATCACTAGCGTCGCAGTCATGGGACGCCGTGACGACGTATGCCGAGGACCGTTCGACGCGCCCGCAGATGGACCGGACAGCGCCGCGCAAGCCACGAACGACCGTGACTGGACGCAGGAGTTGTGGAGCTCCGTCCGCTGCGGCGGCGTACTGCTCGTTCTGCTGCTCCTGGTCGACTGGGGCACGGGCCGGCTCGCCCTGTGGCGCGCCGCGCTGTGGCTCGCTCTGGCCGGGCTGCTCTTCGTCGTGCTGTATCCCGCCCGGGTGTCCGCGGGCGGGAACTGGCTGGCTTCGCGTCGGCTGGTGCGCGAGTACCGGGTGCGGACGGACCTGCTGGTGTCGGTCCGCTGCTTGGACGGCATCTCGCAGCGGCTCCTGCTGCGGGACGCGTTGGGCGGTCGCGTCGAGATCGATCCCGAGGTCTTCGTGCGCAACCCGCAGCTGTGGTTCTGCCTGGACGAGGGCGCGCGGAAGGCCGCCGCCGACGGCTCGCTGCTGTGCGGCGCGACCGCCTTGCAGCGCATCTCCCGGCGCGTGGACCAGGAGACCGCCCGCGCCGTGTTCAAAGCGTCCGGCCTGGAGTGAGTTCCGGGTCGGCTCAGCCGGCCGGCCCCGACGTGTCCAGAGCGGCCCCCGTCTGATCGGCCAGCGTCGCCGCGACCAGCCTGGCCTGGAGCGGGGGTACGGAGCCCGGCCCCGGGGTCAGCATAAAACGGCCGAGGTAGCGGGCGTTGCCGTGGACGCGCAGCTCGATCTCACCCTCGGGCCATCCCGCGGCGTCCACGTCCCAGGAGCGCCTGCCCACCGTCATGCTGCCGTCGTTGTGCAGCCGGGGCGGCTGTCCCAGCAGGGTGCCGTACTGGAAACGGCAAGCGTTCAGGCCGAGGAGTTCGGTGAGTTCACGGCGGACCTCGTCGACGACGGTATCTGCGTCGAGGGTCGCGACGCGGTGGATGCGCGAGAGGTAGGCGGCGTCCGTGACCGTGATCACCTCCAGGCGGCGGGCCCGGGCCGCCAGTTGGGACACGATCAGACCTACGACCAGCAGCAGGACCGCCGTCTCGATGTCCCTGGAGGCGGTGATGTCGAAGGTCTCGTACGGCCGGGTGAGGAAGAAGTCGAACCAGGCCGCCGCCGACAGCGCGGCCACCACACCCGCCGAACGGCTGCCCAGCGCAGCCACCGCGACGACCACCACGACGAGGATGAGGGCAGCGTTCGTGTGCGACAGGCTCGTGCGGAAGGGCACGAGCGCTAGCGCCACCAGGAAGGGAGCAGCGAGACCCGCCGCCAGGGCGAGCCGGTCCCGCAGCGGCCAGGTCCAGAACATGGCACGGTCTCTTCCCATACGGTGCGGCCTCCAGGTGTCGGCCACTGTGCTCATCACGCACCTCCTGCGCTCTGCTCGGTCGGTACAACGCTCAAGGGCTGTGCGGCGAAGGGCAGCGACACCACCATCGTGAGGCCGCCGCCGGGGGTGTCCTCGGGGCTGAGGGTGCCGTTCATGGCTTCGGTCAGGCCGCGGGCGAGGGCCAGTCCGAGACCGAGGCCGGTGGTGTTGTCGGTGTCGCCGAGCCGCTGGAAGGGCTCGAAGAGATGCTCGCGGCCCTCTGTGGGCAGGCCGGGTCCCCGGTCCACGACCCTCAGCTCCACCCGGCCGGCGAGGGCGCTGGCGGTGACCAGCACTCTGCTGCCCGAGGGCGTGTGGCGGGCGGCGTTGGTGACCAGGTTGGCGATCACCCGTTCCAGCAGCGGCGGGTCGGCGAGCACCGCCGGGATCTCCTCCAGGTCCGCCACGTCCACGTCGCAGACGTCCGCGAGTGCCATCGGGAGGACCTCCTCCAGGGTGGTGGCCCGGAGGTTCAGTGTGAGGGCGCCCGCTTCCAGGCGGCTGAGGTCGAGGAGGTTCTCCACGAGACGGTTGAGCTTGGCCATGGACTCGTCGGCGGTGGCCAGGAGTTCGTCCCGATCCTCCGGGGAGAACTCGACGTCCCGGCTGCGCAGCGAGGCCACCGCGGCCCAGCCGGCCGCGAGCGGGGTGCGCAGGTCGTGACCGACGGCCCGCAGCAGGGCCGTGCGCAGGCGGTCTGCGGCCTTGACCGGCTCCACCTCGGCTGCGGCCTCGGCGAGCCGGGCCCGTTCGACCGCCGATCCGACGTGGGCGGCGAACGCGGCCAGCACCCGCCGCTCGGACGACGACAGGGTGCGACCCCGCAGCGCGAGCCAGGCTCCGGGACCGGCGGGCACGGCTGTCACGCCCGCTTCGTCGGGCGGCTCGTCCACCAGGCCCGCCGATTCCATGCAGAAGGTCTCGCGGGTCCGCTCCAGCAGGGCGGGAATGGTCGCTTCTCCGCGCACGATGCTGCCGGCCAGGGACGACATGGTCTCCGCCTCGGCCGTCGCGCGGGCGGAGCGGCGCGACAGGCGCAGGGAGCGGTCGACGACGGCGGCCACGGTGGCAGCGACGACCGCGAACACCGCCAGGGCGAGCAGGGCGTTCGGGTCGTCGAGGGTGAAGGCGCCGATGGGCGGGATGAACCAGTAGTTGAGCAGCAGGGAGGCCGTGATCGAGGCGATGACCGCCGAGGCGACCCCGCCTATGCAGGCCACGCCCACTACGGCGAGCAGGAACAGCAGGGCCTCGCTGGTCAGGTTCAGCGTCCCGCGCAGTTGGGCGAGGACGATCGTGAGGAGCACCGGCAGTACCAGGCCGGTCACCGGACCGGCGATCATCCGGGCCGTCGACAGGGTGCGGCGTCGTGACGGGAGCAGGGTGCCGCGGCCGGCGCGCTCGTGGGTGACCCGGTGGACGTCGATGTCGCCGGACAGCTCGGTCACGGTCTCCCCCGTGCCCGGGCCGGTGAGGAACCGGGCCAGCCGGCCACGGCGGCTGGTGCCCAGGACCAGCTGGGTGGCGTTCTCGGCACGGGCGAACTCCACCAGCGTGGTGGCCACGTCGTCGCCGACCACCGAGTGGTAGCTGCCCCCGAGGTCCTCCACCAGTCTGCGCTGACGGGCCAGCGAGGCGTGCGAGACGCCGTCCGCGAGCCCGTCGCTGCGGGCCACGTGCACGGCGAGCAGATCCCCTCCCGCTGACCGGTCGGCGATCCGGGCCGCCCGCCGGATCAGCGTGTCGCCCTCCGGCCCTCCGGTCAGCGCGACGACCACCCGCTCCCGGGTCTCCCACACCCCGCCGATGCCGTGCTGCGAGCGGTACTCCTGCAGCGCCTCGTCGACCCGGTCGGCCACCCACAGCAGCGCCAACTGCCGCAGCGCGGTGAGGTTTCCGGGCCGGAAGTAGTTGGCGAGGGCGGCGTCGACCTTCTCCGGGGCGTAGACGTTGCCGTGCGCCATGCGCCGTCGCAGCCCCTCGGGCGGCATGTCCACCAGTTCGATCTGCCAGGCGCGCCGTACGACCTCGTCGGGCAGCGTCTCGTGCTGCGGCACCCCGGTGATCTTCTCGACCACGTCGTTGAGGGAGGCCAGGTGCTGGATGTTCAGCGCGGTGATGACGTCGATGCCCGCGTCGAGCAGGGTCTCGATGTCCTGCCAGCGCTTGGCGTTGCGGCCCTCGCCGGGCACGTTGGTGTGCGCGAACTCGTCGACGATCGCCACCTGGGGGTGACGGGCGAGCAGCGCGGCCAGGTCCATCTCCTCGAACCGTCCGCCGCGGTAGGTGCAGGCCGCTCGGGGGACGGTCTCCAGTCCGTCGAGCATCGCCTCGGTGTGCGGGCGCCCGTGGGGCTCCGCGAACCCCACCACCACGTCCGCCCCGCGGGCGGCTCGGCGCCGCCCCTCGTCGAGCATGCGGTAGGTCTTGCCGACTCCCGGGGCTGCCCCAAGGTAGACCTTCAGTCGTCCGGGCCGTACGTCACTCATCGCCGCCGACGCGCTCCGCTCACTGGATCAACTCCCCTGTAGCCAGGGGTCCCTCCTTCCAAGGAAGCCCCTTCGCGGGCCGGTCGGCGCGGTTGTTAGCGCTTCCTTGGCGCCGGTCCCGGGGACCTTGACACTGTCTTGACGTAACCTGCGCCCGATAGGGTGACGGCAGGTGTGCCGGGAAGTCTGGTCGGCCGGGGAGCCACAGCGGTTCTCCGAAAGCCCCAGGGAGACGGCATGCGCAGCGTCGGTACGGTCCTCGCCCTCGTGGTCCTCGCCACGGTGGTCTCGACTTTCGCCCGCCGGTGGCGTATCCCCGCACCTTCCCTGCTGGTCGTCGCCGGTCTGGCGGTGGCCCTGCTGCCGGGCACCCCGCAGATCGAGATCAGCCCCGAGATCATCGGCTTGGTCGTGCTGCCGCCCCTGCTGTACGCGAGTGCGGAGGAGATGCCCTGGCGCGAGCTCCGGGCGGTGTGGAAACCGGTCGGCATCCTCGCCATAGGGCTGGTGCTCGCCTCGGCCGCCGCCGTGAGCGCGGTCGCGGTGTGGGTGACACCGTTGTCCTGGCAGATGGCGTTCGTGCTGGGCGCGGTCCTGGCAAGCACCGACCCGGTGGCCGTCACCGCGCTCGGGCGGCGCCTGTCGCTACCGCCGAAGGTGCAGACCCTGGTCCAAGCGGAGAGCCTCTTCAACGACGCCACCTCCCTGGTGCTGGTCCGGGTGGCGGCCGGCATCGCCGTGGCCTCCGCAGCCGCCGACTGGGGCGCGGCGGGCGGCCAGTTCCTGATCCTGGCCGGCGGCGGCACACTGATCGGCGCCGCGGTCGCCGGCGTGATCGCCCTGATCCGGCGGCGCACCGAGGACCCGGTCCTGGAGACGGTGATCGCGCTGGTCACCCCCTACGCCGCCTACCTGCTCGCGGAGGTCGCGCACACCTCCGGCGTGACCTCGTGCGTGGTCGCCGGTGTCGTCCTCGGTGGCCGGGGCGACCGCCTCACCAACGCCCGCATCCGCCTCCAGCTGCACGCGGTGTACGGCACGGTGGTGTTCCTGCTGGAGAGCGTGGTGTTCTCCCTCATCGGGCTGGCGCTGCCCGCCGAGGTGCGGGCCCTGGCCGACGGCGACCAGGGCTGGCCGCTGTACGCCCTCGCCGTGGCCGGCACACTCATCGCCGTACGGCTGCTGTGGATCGCGCCGCTGTCGGCGGTGGTCCAGCGCAAGGGCGCGGTCGGCCGGATGAACTGGCGGATCCCGGTCGTGCTGACCTGGGCGGGCACCCGGGGCGTGATGCCACTGGCGGCCGCGCTGTCCATCCCGGAGATCGCGAAGAACGGCACCGCCCTCGCCGACCGGCCACTCGTCCTCGTCCTGACCACCTCGGTCGTGGTCGTCACCCTCGTCGTGCAGGGCTTCACCCTCGCCCCGGTCGTCCGCCGCTCCGGCATCGCCCTGGAACCCGCCCACACCGAGCGGGAAGAGGCCGAGGCCCGCTCCCACCTCGCCCACGCCGGCCTCGCCCGCCTGGAGGAGCTCGCAGAACTGGAGGCCGCACCGGACATCGTCCTCGACCGGCTGCGCCGGGGCCTGAACGCCCGCCTCGACGACGCCCACGAGCGCCTGACCGGGCAAAACGGCACCGCGGTCGCGACCGGGTCCGCCGATCTGGTCTACCGCCAGCTCCGCCGCGATCTGATCGCCGTGGAGACGGTGGAACTGCAGCGGCTGTACGACGCCCACCGCATCAGTGACACCACCCGCCGCCGGCTCCAGCGCTCCCTCGACCTGGAGGAGGCCCGGCTGGCGGACGCCTAACGGAACTCGGCCAGCCTGGGCCGCAGTCCGAGAGCGGTGAGGGCGACGGCGACGGCCAGCAGCCCGCCCGCCCACGGGAGCAGGCCGGTGACCGCCGAGCGGCCCGCGTCGACCGAGGCCGTGAAGTGGGCGCGGTTGATGCCGGTCACCTTGTCCAGGGCCGCCATCCACGCCCCGAAGTGCGCGTTGGAGGTGCCCGGCTGCCAGCCCATGCAGAACTCGACCGCCTCGCTCTCCTTCCCTGCGGCCAGCAGGGCCCGTATCTTCCGGTCATCGCCCTGGTAGACGACGTACGCGTCAACCGTCTTCTCGGCTGCCGCCCGCTCACCGGGGAAGGTGATGTTGTCCAGCTCCCGCCGGAACTCGCCGGTGAACCGCAGATCGTGGTGATCGGACTCGTACGCCTGCCAGGTGGTGGCCAGTTCGGAGTCGTACGACGAAAGAGTCGCGCCCTTCACGCCGTACAGCTCCTGCGACTTGGCGAGGAACGCCCGCGCGTACTGGTCGCGGCGCTGCGGGTCGAGGAGATAGCGGCTCTCGTCGGCGTTGGCGTCGTAGGCGATCGCCCGGGCCCGCGAGAGGGCCACGACGGAGTCGAACGCGTCGCGCCGGGCGCCCCGCAGATTCGCCGCCGAGGAGGACAGCATCTGAGCGCCGAGGATCACCGCGAGCAGCGCACACACGGTGGCGGCGAGGAGGGGCGGGTTCAGAATCCGGCGGAAGCGCCGGGTCAGGTACCACTGCAGGGCCCCGAGGGCGGCCAGCAGGAGCACGCCGAGGGCGACCGTGGCCGCGAGCTGCCCCGAGAGGGCCGAGCGTGCCGCGGTGTACTTCGCGTCGAACACGCTGTCGTTCGAGGACACCAACCTGCGTGACGCGGGCAGCAGGCTGCTCTGCAGCAGGTCGGTCGCCCTGCGGTAGTCAGCGAGGGCCGACGGCTTGCCTCCGGGGCGCCCGTCGTTCTCCAGGGCGCGTCCGATGAGTTCCTGGTATTCGGCGAAGTCGTCGGTGAGGTTCTCGACCGTCTTCTCGTCGGACCCGTTTCCCTGCGCGGCGACGGCGAGGGTGCGCAGGTCGTGCCCTATCTCGCGCCGCGCGTCACCGTAGAAGCCGACCGCCTTCTCATACGGGGTCCGCAGGCGGCCCTTTCCAGCATCGCCGCTGGACAGCAGGATGTTGGCGGCCTGGGCGTCCATGTCGTTCAGGGCGAGGTCAAGGTCGGCGGCGCTGGTCGTACGCGGCGCGTCCCGTCCGGCCACGCCGTCCCACATGCCGTTCGCGGCCAGGCCGGCGACGGTCAGCAGCACCGCCACGGCGGCGGCGAGCAGGACCGTGGCCGCGCGCAGAAGACGCAGCCGCGCGGGCACGGATGCCCAGTAGCGGCGGCGCAGAGCGGCCCGCGCGGCCACGGCCTGCTGGCCCGGGTGCGGCTCAGGACCGGGATCGCCTGTCGGTGAACCCTCGCGTCCGTCCGGTCCGGAGCCACTGCCGGCCGGGACGATCGCCTCCTGCGGTGGCGGTGTCTCCCCCTCGGTCCGAGGACCCTGCGCTGTGCCGGCCGTGAGAGTCACGGTCCCTCCAACGTCACGCCACGGACGGTCGCCCGTCCCCCGTCGTCGATCAGTGTGCGACCGGATTCGGCCATGGCCGGCTGTCGTTGACGGCTTCCTGACGGCTACTCAGCCGGGTTTGACGGGACCTTGACGGCGCTCGCGCCGGACCCGTATGAAAGCCGCAAGTTCCGTGCTGAACAGGGTTGTTCAGCCATCGATCGCGGATAGGTTCCTGTGGTCCGCCGCCGAGGCCGGGGGCGTCAACGGCCTCACCGACTCCGGAGTCCCCAATCCGAACGCGGCTCGCGGCGGGCCGGTGCGTGTCCCGAAGGCAGGCACCAGCGCGTGACGTCCCGTCGTCTTCCCGCGCCGACGTCCGCGCACCACCGTGCGGTGCCGGGGCCCCGGCACCGCACGGGCCCGCACCCGCTTCCCGTCCACCGACCAGCCCGTCGGCATGCCCTGGCGCGTGCCACGCCGAACCACGAAGGACTCATGTATCCCGCCGCGCCCGAGCAGGCCCCGCCGTCCCGCCCCCAAAGCTCCTCAGGGCCCGCACCAGGAGGAGGAGCCCGGCGCCGTGCTCCGAGCGGCCTCTTCGAACCCGCCCAGCTGGTCCGCTCCTTCCCCGAGGCACTGCGCAAACTGCACCCGAGGATCCTGATCAAGAACCCGGTGTTGTTCGTGGTCAGCGTCGGAGCCGCGCTGACGAGCCTGTCCGCCCTGTTCCACCCGGCCGTCTTCACCTGGGTCATCAGCGCCTGGCTGTGGCTGACGGTGGTCTTCGCCAACCTCGCCGAGGCCGTCGCGGAGGGGCGGGGCAAGGCGCAGGCCGAGTCACTGCGCAGGGCGCGCACGGACACGGTGGCGCTGCGACTGCTCGACTGGCGCTGGGGCACGAACCTGCGCAGCGCCCGCACCGAGGCGGTCGCCGCCACCGCCCTGAAGCCGCTGGACGTCGTGCTGGTCGAGGCGGGCGAGATGATCCCGGCGGACGGCGACGTCATCGACGGCGTCGCCGCGGTGGACGAGTCGGCGGTCACCGGCGAGTCCGCGCCCGTGATCCGGGAGGCGGGCGGTGACCGCAGCGGCGTCACGGGCGGTACGACGGTGCTGTCCGACCGGATCGTCGTGCGCGTCAGCGCACGCCCCGGCCACAGCTTCCTGGACCGGATGATCGCCCTGGTCGAGGGCGCGAACCGGCAGAAGACCCCGAACGAGATCGCCCTGAACATCCTGCTGGCCTCGCTCACGATCATCTTCCTGCTGGTCGTGGTCACCCTCCAGCCGATGGCCGAGTACGCGAACGCGGCCCAGTCGACGACCGTCCTGGTCGCCCTCCTCGTGACCCTCATCCCGACGACCATCGGCGCCCTGCTGTCCGCGATCGGCATCGCGGGCATGGACCGCCTGGTGCAGTGCAACGTGCTCGCCATGTCGGGCCGGGCGGTGGAGGCGGCCGGCGACGTGGGAACCCTGCTGCTCGACAAGACCGGCACCATCACCCTCGGCAACCGCGAGGCCGCCGCGTTCGTGCCACTGCCCGGCATCGAGGAAGGGCAGCTCGCCGACGCCGCGCAGCTCTCCTCACTGGCCGACGAGACGCCCGAGGGGCGCTCGGTCGTCGTACTCGCGAAGAACCGCTACGGCCTGCGGACGCCCGCCGAGGGCGAGTTGGCGAACGCCCGCTGGGTGGCGTTCAGCGCGCAGACCCGGATGAGCGGCGTCGACCTGCGCTGGGACAACGGCGCCCTGTGCGCCATCCGCAAGGGCGCCGCCCAGCAGGTGATCGACTGGGTGCAGATGTACGGCGGTCACGTCCCGCCCGAGGCACGCCACTTCGCCGACTCGGTTGCCGCCTCCGGGGGCACGCCCCTTTTGGTCGCCGTGCACGACTGGGACGGCCCACGCGTGCTGGGGCTGATCCATCTCAAGGACGTCGTCAAGGACGGCATCCGCGAACGCTTCGCCGAACTGCGCCGCATGGGCATCCGCAGCGTCATGATCACCGGCGACAACCCACTCACCGCCCGAGCCATCGCCCAGGAGGCCGGGCTGGACGACTACTTGGCGGAGGCGACCCCCGAGGACAAGCTCGACCTGATCAGACGGGAGCAGGCGGGCGGCAAGCTCGTCGCGATGACCGGCGACGGCACCAACGACGCCCCCGCCCTCGCCCAGGCCGACGTCGGCGTCGCCATGAACACGGGCACGTCGGCCGCCAAGGAGGCCGGCAACATGGTCGACCTCGACTCCAACCCGACCAAGCTCATCGAGATCGTCGAGATCGGCAAGCAACTCCTCATCACCCGGGGCGCCTTGACGACCTTCTCCATCACCAACGACGTCGCCAAGTACTTCGCGATCATCCCGGCAATGTTCGCGGGCTCGTACCCGGGGCTGGAGTCCCTGAACATCATGGGCCTGCACAGCCCGACGTCCGCCATCACCTCCGCCATCATCTTCAACGCCCTGATCATCGTCGCGCTGATCCCGCTCGCCCTGCGCGGCGTGCGCTACACACCCGCGTCGGCGCACGACCTGCTGCGCCGCAACCTGCTGCTGTACGGCCTCGGCGGACTGGCTCTGCCCTTCGTCGGCATCAAACTGATCGACCTGCTGATCGCGCAGGTCCCCGGCCTTGGCTGAACCCCGCTCCACTGCCCCACTCACCCGTCAAGGACACGTATGCGCACGTCAGAGCCTCGTCAGAGAACGAGTGCGGGGCTTGCCCGGCCCGTGCGGTACGGCTTCCATGGATGACGTGAACAGCGCCTGGCTCCTCTTCGACCGGCCGCCGAGTCCCGCTCGGCCGTCCCGTCGTGCGCCGCGCTGTGCGGAAATGCCCGCGTCCGTGTCCCGCTGACGCGTTCCGCATCCCCCGGGGCGCCGTGATGCCACACGGCGCCCGCCTCTTCTCATCACCGCACGTCCGCCGCCCCGTCACCGGGGCCGCTCGACGTGCCCGCACCCTCCGGATTGGATCATGTCCGACTCCACCTTCACCGCCCGCACCGTCCTGGTCACCGGCGCCACCGCAGGCATCGGCTACGAAACCGCCCGGCAGCTCGCCGAGCGCGGCGCCACCGTGCTGCTGCACGGCCGTACCGCCGAGGAGGCCCGCGCCGCCGCCGACAGTCTCATCGCCACCGCCGACGTCGACGGCAACCAACTGTGCACGTATGCCGCCGACTTCGCCCGCCTGAACGAGGTCGAGACCTTCGCCCGCAAGGTGACCACCGAGCACCCGCACCTCGATGCCCTCGTCAACAACGCCGGCATGGCCGCCCCCGAGCGGCACACCGTCACCGCCGACGGCAACGAGATCGCCTTCCAGGTCAACTTCCTCGCCCACTACCTGCTCACCTGCCTGCTCGAATCGGCGCTGACGAGCGACCCGGGCGGCCGGGTCGTCAACGTCTCGTCGGCCCTGCACCGCACAGGCTCCATCCAGTGGTCCGACCCCAACCGCGCCCGCCGCTACTCCCGGCTCGCCGCATACGCCCAATCCCAGCTGGCGCTCACGGTGTTCGCCGCCGATCCGCGCATCACCGCGGTCTCCGTGCACCCGGGGGTATGTGACACAGCGCTGCTCCCGCTGTACGCCCACGAGGGCATCTCGCCCGCCGAGGGTGCGGCGAACGTGGTCCGGCTGTGCGACCCGACCATCGAGATCGTCAACGGTGCCTACTACGACCGCGACACGCGCGTCGAACCGGCCCCGGCCGCGACGGAGGACCGCACCGTCAAGCGCCTGAACAAGCTGGCGGACCTGCTGGTCGGCCACAGCGCTTGAACGCCATTCATCGGCAGAGGAGTTGACCTACGTGTCGAAGCGCGCCCGCAAGAAGAAGGCCAACCACGGCCACAAGGCCGGCCAGAGCTGATCGAGCACCCCGCCGGCGGCGATCTGCACGGTGGTCTCGTACCGGACAGTGAGCTTTCGTCTGGTGGCCACCGTGCGGTGCCGCTAGCGTGGCTGCCATGTCGAACGACCTGCCCGACCTTCGGGCCTCGCACCAGGATCGCGACCGCGTCGTGGATGTACTGCGGGTCGCAGCCGGTGACGGCCGACTCGACGCCGAGGAACTCGACATGCGGCTGGAGAGCGCGCTTTCCGCTCGCACACTCGCCGAGTTGGCCGAGCTCACCGCCGACCTGCCGAACGTGCGCTCAGCACAGGGCAAGGACGTGCTCGTGGTCGACCAGCACGGCGGCAAGTACGTACGGGAGGGGCGCTGGCAGGTACCCTCGCGCATCCAACTGCGCACCCGAGAGTGCCGTATCACCTTCGACTTCACCCACGCTCTGGTCACTTCGGCCGTCCTGCGCATCGAGACGGACATGGTGCACGGCAAGCTGTTCTTCGTCGGCGCGAAGGACATCGTGTTCGACACCGACGGACTCAACCGCACCTACTCCAAGCTCAAGTTCCGCTCCAAGAACACCGCCGCCGATCCCCGTCTGCGCGTCGAACTCGTTGGCACACTCCTGCACGCCAAAGTCATCGAGCGGCGGTCGTAGCGTCTTCCGCGGAACACGGCCGCGTCAGCCCGGCGTCAGAAAACGCTCTCTGCCAGTCAATAGGGCGTCAGCGCGCCCCCGCGTCCGCGCCCGGTGGCCGGCGCGGGCGAGGAGGCCTGAGGTGGTACGGCCGGTGGGGGTGTCGCCGCACCTGCATACGCACGGCCCGAGACCATCGCCTCGACCCGCTGAGCCCGGACTCACATGTGCGGCCGGGCGGGACTCGTTCGAAAGGTCCCGCCCGGCCCACTCGGGTCAACGGCACTCGACATCCGATGTCTCCGATGTCATCGTCCCGCTGCGCCTTTGGCATGCCACGGTCGCTCTTGACGCAGTCTTGACGCCGGTGGAGCACTCTCCCATGGGCCCACGCGTCACTCTCTGCTTACGCTGGTGCGGCCGTCCGCGTGATGGCCGAAGCCCACGCTGAGCAGCACATCAGGAGCACGCCGATGGCCACGAAGGAACACCCTCCTCCCAGTCGTCTGCGCGCCTGGATGCTGGAGGGGCTGTCCGACATGGGCAGGAGCGGTGGCCACACGGGACCCCACGCTCAGCCGGAGCCCCCGCACAAGGGACAGCGCTGGTGGCGGGTGATGTGCCTGACCGGCGTCGACTACTTCTCCACCCTCGGCTACCAGCCGGGCATCGCCGCCCTGGCGGCCGGCCTGCTGTCGCCGATCGCGACCGTCGTCCTGGTGATCGTGACCCTGGCGGGCGCCCTGCCGGTGTACCGGCGAGTGGCCGAGGAGAGCCCGCACGGCGAAGGCTCCATCGCCATGCTGGAGCGCCTGCTCTCCTTCTGGAAGGGCAAACTCTTCGTCCTCACCCTGCTCGGCTTCGCCGCCACCGACTTCCTGATCACCATCACCCTGTCGGCCGCCGACGCCTCGACCCACCTGGTCGAGAACCCGCACCTGACCGACTTCCTGCACGGCAAGCAGATGGTGATCACCCTCATCCTGGTCGCCCTGCTCGGTGCGGTCTTCCTCAAGGGCTTCCTGGAGGCAATCGGCGTCGCCGTCGCCCTGGTCGGGGTCTACCTCGCCCTGAACGTCGTCGTGGTGTGCGTCGGCTTCTGGCACGTCGTCACCGCCGGCCACGTGGTCACCGACTGGACCAGCGCCCTGACCGCGGAACACGGCAACATCTTCGTCATGATCGGCGTCTCGCTGATCGTCTTCCCCAAGCTCGCACTCGGCCTGTCGGGCTTCGAGACCGGCGTCGCCGTCATGCCGCACGTGGAAGGCGACCCTGGCGACACAGAGGAGCAGCCGACCGGCCGGATCCGGGACACCAGGAAGCTGCTCACCACGGCCGCGCTCATCATGAGCGCCTTCCTGATCACGACCAGCTTCATCACAACGGTGCTGATCCCGGAGAAGGAGTTCAAGTCCGGCGGCCAAGCCAACGGACGCGCCCTCGCCTACCTGGCCCACCAGTACCTGGGCGGCGCCTTCGGCACGGTCTACGACATCTCCACCATCGCCATCCTCTGGTTCGCCGGCGCCTCCGCGATGGCCGGCCTGCTCAACCTGATGCCGCGCTACCTGCCCCGCTACGGCATGGCCCCCCACTGGGCCCGCGCCGTCCGCCCGATGGTCATCGTCTTCACCCTGGTCGCCTTCCTGGTCACCTGGATCTTCGACGCCGACGTCGACGCCCAGGGCGGCGCCTATGCCACCGGCGTGCTGGTGCTGATCACCTCCGCCGCCATCGCCGTGACCATCGCCGCCCACAAGGCCGGTCAGCGCAACTGGACCATTGCCTTCGCCGTCATCTCGGCGGTGTTCGTCTACACGACGGTCGTGAACGTCATCGAGCGCCCGGACGGCGTGAAGATCGGCGCCTGCTTCATCGCCGGCATCATCCTGGTCTCCCTGCTGTCCCGGCTGGCCCGCGCCTTCGAACTGCGCGTCACGCACGTCGAGCTCGACGACATGGCAGAACGGTTCGTCCGAGACATTGCGAGCCGGAAGATCCGGTTCATCGCGAACGAGCCCGACCGGCGGGACAAGGCCGAGTACCGCGAGAAGATCGAGCAGATCCGCAACGACAACGACCTGCCCGAGCAGGAAGACTTCGTCTTCGTCGAGGTCACGGTCACCGACCCCTCCGAGTTCGAGGCGGGTCTCACGGTGCGCGGAGAGGTCCTGCACAACCGCTACCGCGTCCTGACCGTGGAGTCCGCCTCCATCCCCAACGCCCTGGCCGCACTCCTGCTCCACGTCCGCGACTCAACAGGCTGCATTCCGCACATCTACTTCGAATGGACCGAAGGCACCCCCTTCGCGAACTTCCTGCGCTTCTTCCTCTTCGGCCAGGGCGAGGTCGCCCCGGTCACCCGGGAGGTCCTGCGCGAAGCAGAGCCCGACCGCGCCCGCAGACCGCGGGTGCACACCGGCTGACGTACGGCGTCAGGATCCCGTCAAGATTCGCCCGTACGGCGCTAGGACCCCGTTAGCGGAGGTCGCTGACCCCCGCAGGGGCGCCTAGCGTCAGCGCCATGCGACGGAGCGGACCGGCGGGCTCGGCCGGCGACCGCCACTGGCGTGGCAGTGCCCGGCTCGCGGCGAGCTGCGCCCTGATCTTCTGCGTCATGAGCCTTCTGGTCGACTGGGACGCTGAAAGCCTGACGCCCCTTCGTGCCCTGCTGTGGGTCAGTTTGTCGGCCGCTGTGTGCGCCGTCCTGCTGCCGCCACGGGTGAGCGCAGGCCGCGGCTGGCTGGCGGTACGCAGCCCCTGGCGCAGGCGAGTGATCCACACGGACGCGCTGACAGCCGTACGGCAGTACGACGGTGTCTCCTCCCACCTGGTCCTGCGGGACACCCACGGCCACACCCTGGAACTCGACCCCCGAGTCCTCTCCGCCAACCCGCTGCTCTGGCACGAACTGGACACGGGCGTCCGCCACTCCCTCGAACGCGGAACGCTCCGCCACGGAGCCGACGTCATGAAGCGCCTGGGGCATCGGATCGACGACGAGACGATCGAGGCAGTGCTTCGAGCCTCGGGACTTTCCTGACAGCAGAGAGCACCTTCTCGCCTTCCCCGGCCGGGTTCGACTGTAATAACAGAAATAAGTGTTATCTCAGCGATAGATGTTAGATTGCCAATGTGCCGCAGGACGCCCAGCTGATCTTCGCCGACCACGTCGGCCGCTTCTACGCCCGCCATTACGGCTTCCCGCCCATGGCCGGACGCCTCCTCGGATATCTCCTCGTCTGCGATCCAGCCCAACAGACGATCGACGAACTGAGCGACGCACTCCTGGCGAGCCGAAGCGCCATCACGGGCGCGGTCAAACTGCTGGAGACATTCGACCTGGCACGACGCACCAGGTCGGCCGGCGAGCGGATGGACCGGGTGAGCCTGAATCCGACCGGCCGACAGCCGCAGAACTTCGACGCCACCCTCCACCTGGAGCACGCAGCACTGTTCCGCGAGGGCCTGGACCTGCTCGCCGACGCGGCACCGACGCGCCGGGCTCCGCTCGAAGAGATGGTCGCGCTGGCGGAGTTCCTCGCCGAGCGTCTGCCCGCGCTACGGAACGAGTGGCACACATACCGCGAGGAGCTGCGCGCTTCCGGAAAGCTGCCCCATACCGACCCATAACCTCGAAAGTCACGGAGAGCCAATGACAACCGAGCCCGACCCGTCCTACCAGTCCGATCTGGCCGCCCTGCGCGAGCGCATCGACCGCGGAGACCCGGACGCCACCGACGAGTTGATCGAACTGGCCACGGAACAAGGCGACATCGGTGAACTACGTCGCCTCGCGGCGACCGGCAACCCCACAGCGGCAGACCAGCTCATCGAACTCGCCACCGAACTGGGCGACCTCGCCGAACTGCGCCGTCTCGCGGACCAGGGCAACGCGACCGCCGCCGAGGTGCTCGATGAACTCACCGAAGACTGAGTTGAGTTACGCCCCGTCACGAAGCCCACGTGCGCGCAGACAGGCCAGCAGGTTCGACCTGCGGGAGCTACCGAGCACCTCGACGTCGGGGGCAACGGCCAGCACCCCAGAACAGTACAGAACATCCCGAATGCAGAAGACCATGAAGCAACTTGAATGTGCCACGCTTAGCGTCGAGTTGGCCGCCCCAGAGGTCAGTTGCCACGCGGGGCGTACATGATGACCGCCATCCCGGCGAGGCACACCAGCGCGCCGATAACGTCGAAGCGGTCGGGGCGGTAGCCGTCGGCGACCATGCCCCAGGCGATGGAACCGGCGACGAAGATGCCGCCGTAGGCGGCGAGGATGCGTCCGAAGTGCGCGTCGGGCTGGAACGTGGCGACGAAGCCGTACAGGCCGAGCGCGATGACGCCAGCCCCGATCCACAGCCAGCCTCGGTGTTCGCGGGCGCCCTGCCAGACCAGCCACGCCCCTCCGATCTCGAACAGGGCGGCGACGACGAACAGGGCGATGGAACGGGCGACGAGCACGGCGAAGTCTTTCTTGAGCGGCGGATGGTCAAGAGGTCACTCAAAGGCTCTCGCTGACGTCCATGAACTCGTTGAGGTACCGAGATTTCCAGTTCGGCGTCGGTGACGGCGAGCCGACCGAGGCTGTGCTGATGTCAGCGCCGAGGAATGGCAGTTCCGGGGCGTACCGGATGTTGCGAGAGCGTCGGCTTCCTCGCGAGGCGGCCGGGCCTCCGCCACGCCACCCGCCTACCACGCGCCTCCTGGATGGCCCCTGCCGCCCGGCAGGTCGTTCTCGGCCATGAACCGCCATTCCCGGGCCGTCACACATCAGCCGTCCCGCCTGAAGACATTTCCGCAGGACATGATCACGAAAGGCGGGCACCACCACCAGTGAAGAATCCGCTGATGAGCCCCGCGCCACCCCCATACACGAGGCGAACCAGCACGCGACCTCACATCACCCTGACCAGCGGCGACACGCTCGACAGCCGAAAAGGGCACGGATTCGACCCGGATTCGACCCGAGGGCCCCAAACTTCAAAATGATCAGTAGTTGACCTGCAGTGATGCTGATATTTGCGGCTGTACCGAGCATCCATCGACAGGCGGGTATCACATTTGCAATTAAGTGGACATGTTTGGACGATTAACGCCACGCAGCGAGTAGTCGCACTCGCCGTCGCCCTCTCCGGCTAACCCAAGCGCGAACCGAACATCAGCACCACCCGGGCCACCTACTCTGGCGACAGGGGGCTGATAGAACAGGGCTCTGACCAGCCTCTTTACAGAATTCCTTCCGCCTGACAGAAGCCCTCTTGCCGAGCCGACACAAGCCTCACGACCCTGATTCCAACCACGGCACGCGGGGCGACGGAGCCCCGCCGACAGGGACGGGAACTGCCATGCCGCACATCACCACTTTCGCCAGGAACAAGTGGTACGTCGCCGCCTACAGCCATGAGGTGGGGCGCGAGTTGCTCGGCCGTACGATCCTCGGTGAGCCGCTCGTCTTCTACCGCACCGAGGAGGACGGCAGGCCCGTCGCCCTCCACGACCGCTGCGTGCACCGCCGCTACCCGCTGTCCGAGAGCCCGACCCGCCTCGACGGCGACCGGATCGTGTGCGGCTACCACGGTTTCACCTACGACACGACCGGTACGTGCGTGTACGTGCCCGGACAGAAACGCGTTCCGCGCACCGCGCGCGTCGCCTCCTACCCCCTCGTCGAGCAGGACTCCCTGGTGTGGGTGTGGATCGGCGACCCGGCACTCGCCGACCCGCTGACCATCCCGCGCGCGAAGCACCTCGACTCCCCGGGCTGGGTCACCGTCCGGGGCATGGAGCCGATCGACGCCGACTACGGTCTGCTGGTCGACAACCTGCTCGACCTCTCCCACGAGACGTATCTGCACGGGGGCTACATCGGCACCCCCGAGGTCGCCGAGACGCCGATCACGACCGAGGTCGACGAGGGTGCGGGCATCGTGCGGGTGAGCCGGCACATGGACGACGCCGAGTGCCCGCCGTTCTACGCCCGTTCGACGGGCATCGAGGGCCGGATCACGCGCTGGCAGGACATCGAATACCACGCGCCGTGTCTGTATCTGCTGCACAGCCGGATCGCGCCGGTCGGCGTGCTGCCCGAGGCGGACGGCAGCGACCCGAACGGATTCCACACCGAGATCACGTACGCCATCACGCCGTCCGCCGACGGCAAGGTGTACGACTTCTGGGCCGTCTCGCGCGACTGGGCGGCGGAGGACGACGAGGTCACCGAGTTCCTGCGGGGGAACAACCACACGGTGGTCATGCAGGACGTCACCGCGCTCAACCTGCTCCACAAGACGCTCGGCACCGAGCGTCAGGGCTACCAGGAGCTGAGCATCAACATCGACACCGGCGGCCTCGCCGCCCGCCGTATCCTCGCCCGGCTGGTCGAGCAGGGCGACAAGCCCGTGGAGCAGGTCCGGTGAACACCCCTTCTCCCGCCGCGACGGGCGAGATCTACCGCGTCGACTGGCTGCCGGGCACCGACACCCTGCACGGCACCTGTCACTGCGGCCGCGAGCACACCGCGCAGGACCCGGTGGAGATGTGGGAGTGGATGCTCGCCCACCCCCAGGGACACGAGCCCCGAGGAGCCGGCCGATGACCGCGTACGAAGCCGAACTCGTCGTCGGCCGCCGGGACCTGGCGGCGGACGGCGTCCTCGCCCTCACCCTGCGCCACCCGCTGGGCGAGCGACTCCCGGCCTGGGAACCGGGGGCCCACATCGACGTCTTGCTCGGGCCCGGCCTGGAGCGGCAGTACTCGCTGTGCGGCGATCCCGCCGACCGGCACGCGTGGCGGATCGCCGTGCTCCGCGAGCCGGACGGTCGTGGGGGATCGGCGTACGTACACGAACAGCTGGAGGAAGGGGGCAAGGTCCGGGTACGGGGGCCGCGCAACCATTTCGCGTTGCACTCCTCGCCCCGCTACCGCTTCATCGCGGGCGGCATCGGCATCACTCCCCTCCTGCCGATGCTCGCCGCGGCTGAGGCGGCGGGTGCCGAGTGGACGTTGCTGTACGGCGGCCGCACCCGCGACAGCATGGCCTTCACCGAGGAGTTGAGGCGGTACGGGGACCGGGTCGCCGTAGCCCCGCAGGACGAGACCGGGCTGCTGGACCTCGGCTCGGTGCTCGACGACGTCCCCGAGGGCACGCTCGTCTACTGCTGCGGCCCGGGCCCGCTCCTGGACGCGGTGGAGGCGCGCTGCCCGTCCGGTGCGCTGCATGTGGAGCGCTTCCAGCCCAAGGTGCGGGAGACCGGCGAGAACACCGCGTTCGAGGTGGTGCTGGAGCGCAGCGGCCGTACGGTCACCGTCGCGCCGGACGTCTCCGTCCTCGACGCCGTGCGCGCCGCCGGTGTCGAGGTGCTCTACTCGTGCACCGAGGGCACCTGCGGAACCTGTGAGACCGATGTCCTCGACGGCACACCGGACCACCGTGACTCGGTCCTCACGGACGAGGAGAGGGAGGCCGGCGAGACCATGCTCATCTGTGTGTCCCGGTGCCGGGGGAAGCGGCTCGTGCTGGATCTCTAGGGATCTGTGGGCCCCTTCACCCAGGCCCTGCGGCAGCAACTGTCAACAATCCTGATGGTCATCAGCGAGATGTTCGCGGCCGGCGACGGAATCGGCTTCACCGTGGTCCAGTTCCAGCGCGGCTTCCCCATCCCCGACATGTGGACCGGGATCCTCGTCCTCGGTCTGCTCGGCGGCGGTCCATGCTCGATGTACGCGGCCTGAAGAAGGTGTACGAGGGATCCGGGCGCCGGGTGGAGGCGGTGCGCGACCTCACCTTCACCGTCGAGGCCGGTGAACTCGTCTGTCTCGTCGGCCCGTCGGGCTGCGGCAAGACGACGCTGCTGAAGTGCATGGGCGGGCTGCTCACGCCGTCGGGGGCGAGGTGCTCCTGGAGGGGCGGAAGGACCGCAGTCGTGCGGGAGCAGCTGAAGGTGGACCTCCCGGACGCGCGCGACCAGCGGCACACCCGGGTGGACCCGCGATTCGCCGAACCGCGGACCCATGTCTACGAGCAGATCCAGGCGGCGAAGCGCGGTGGCACGGTCACGAAGTCGGATACGCCTCCACCTCGCTGAACTGGGCTGCGGGCCAGCCGGTGTTGGCGGTGACGCTGAGCCGTAGGTAGCGGAGGTTCGTGCCGCTCGGCAGGGAGACGGTCACCGTGTTGCCGGTGGCCGGGTCGAAGCGGTAGTCCTTCGAGCCGACCATGGTCGCGTACGCGGAGCCGTCCGTGCTGCCCAGCACGGACAGGGTCTGCGTGCGTGCCTGCCAGACCGTGAGCGGCGGCAGTTTCAGCACCAGGCGGCCGACGGCCTGCGTCGAGCCCAGGTCGACCGTCCAGGACTGCGGGAAGGCACTGGGTGCAGTCCGGGCCGATCTTCGTGCCGGTCGTCGCGGCGGACTCGGCCTCCACTGAGGTGAAGGGCAGGGTGGCACCCGCGGCCGCGTATGCGGCGGCGGGTGCCAGGCTGACGAGCATGCCGGCCGCCAGGGCGACGGCCGCCCCGGAGGCAGCCATGCCCCTGGCAGGTCTGAAGCTGGTGCTGTGCATGTGCTGATCCCTTCGTGGTGGGGGTACGGGACAGCGGGTGCGGCCTCAGCTGCGGAGCCAGGCCGCCGTGTCCCTCGGCAGCCGCCCCTGCGGGTCCAGGGGGCCGCTGCTGAGCAGGAGTGCGGAGTGTGCGGGCAGATCGGCGGGCGTCTCTGCGAGGTTCACCACGCAGATCGGCCCTCCCTCCGCGCGGCGGAACGCGAGGACGCCCTCGGGCGCGGGCAGCCAGGTGAGGGGGCCGTCACCGAACATCGGCCGGATCCTGATCGCCTCGCGGTAGAGGGAGAGCATCGAATCCGGGTCGGCCGCCTGGAGGTCGGCGGCGTACGCGGACCAGCCGGCGGGCTGGGGCAGCCACGGCTCCGCGAACGCCCCGAAGCCGGCGTACGGCGCGTCGGCCACCCAGGGCAGGGGCACCCGGCAGCCGTCGCGGCCGGGGTCGAGGCCGTGGGAGCGGAAGTGCATCGGGTCCTGGATGCGGTCGAGTGGTATCTCGGCCTCGGGCAGCGCCAGTTCCTCGCCCTGGTAGACGTAGACCGAGCCGGGCAGGGCCAGCGACAGCAGGGCGGCGGCCCGGGCGCGTCGGGTGCCGAGGGCGAGGTCCGTGGGGGTCCCGAAGGCCTTGGTGGCGAAGTCGAAACCGGTGTCGGCGCGGCCGTAGCGGGTGACCGTGCGGGTCACGTCGTGGTTGCACAGCACCCATGTCGCGGGTGCGCCGACGGGCGCGTGCTCGGCAAGGGTCTCGTCGATCGCCGTGCGCAGCCTGTCCGGGTGCCACGGGCAGGACAAGAAGGCGAAGTTGAAGGCGGTGTGCAGTTCGTCGGGGCGCAGGTAGCGGGCGAAGCGTTCACTGTCGGGGAGCCAGACCTCGCCGACGAACACACCGCCGTACTCGTCGGCGATCGCGCGCCAGGAGCGGTAGATGTCGTGGAGTTCGTCGCGGTCCACGTAGGGATGCGGATCACGGCCCTCGACGAAGTCGGGCAGGTCGGGGGCCTTGGCGAGCAGGGCCGCCGAGTCGATCCGCACACCCGCCACACCGCGCTCGAACCAGAAGCGCAGCACGTCCTCGTGTTCCTGGCGGACGGCCGGATGCGCCCAGTTGAGGTCGGGTTGCTCGGGGGCGAAGAGGTGGAGGTACCAGTCGCCGTCGTCCAGTCGTGTCCAGGCGGGCCCGCCGAACTGGGACTGCCAATCGTTCGGAGGGAGTTCACCGTGCGGACCGCGTCCCGGCCGGAAGTGGAACAGGTCGCGCTCGGGACCGCCCGCGCGGGCGGCGCGGAACCACGGATGCTGGTCCGAGACGTGGTTGGGCACGATGTCGACGATCGTGTGGATCCCCGACTCGCGTGCCTCCGCGATGAGTTTCTCGGCGTCGGCGAGGGTGCCGAAGGCGGGGTCGATGGTGCGGTAGTCGGCGACGTCGTAGCCGCCGTCCTTCATCGGTGACAGATACCAGGGGTTGAACCAGAGGGCGTCCACGCCGAGGTCGGCCAGGTACGGCAGCTTGGCGCGGACACCCGCGAGGTCGCCGGTTCCGTCGCCGTCGGCGTCCGCGAAGCTGCGGACGTACACCTGGTAGATGACGGCGGTGCGCCACCAGTCCTGACTGTTTCGGGCAGGGGTGGGCTCTCCCACGGTGCGTGCCTTTCTGTGAAGGGGGTGGGCGGCGTCAGCCCTTCGTGCTGCCCGCGCTGATTCCGGCGACGATGTGCCGCTGGAAGACCAGGAACATCGCGACCATGGGGATGCTGGCGATCACCATCGCGGCGATGAGCACGGTCAGCGGGATGTTCTGCGACAGCTGGACGAGCGCCACACTGATCGGCTGTTTGTCGGTGTCGGAGAAGACCATCAGCGGCCACAGGAAGTCCTGCCACACCGCGACCAGCGCGAAGATCGACACCACGCCGAGGACCGGCCGGGACATCGGCAGCACGATCGACCACAGGGTGCGCAGCCGGCCGGCGCCGTCGATCTCGGCGGCCTCCAGCACGTCCCGGGGTATCCGGTCGAAGAACCGCTTGAGGAGGTAGAGGTTGAAGGCGTTGGCGACGGCGGGCAGCCAGATGCCGAGCGGGTCGTTGAGGAGGTTGGTGTGGATGAGCGGGAGGTCGGCGACGGTCAGGTACTTCGGTACGACGAGGGCCTGGGCCGGGACCATCAGCGTGGCGAGGATGCCGCCGAGGATCACCTTGCCGAAGGCGGGCCTGAGCCTGGACAGGGAGTAGGCGGCGGCCGTGCAGAACACCAGCTGGAGCAACCAGGCGCCGGCGGCCTGGACGACCGTGTTCCACAAGTGCGTCGGCAGTTGCATCAGGTCCCAGGCGTCGGTGTAGCCGCTGAGGTGCCAGTGGTTCGGAACGAGTGTGGGCGGGGTCTGGGCCACCTCGTCCGGTGACTTCATCGCGCCGGTCACCATCCAGTACACGGGGAAGAGGAAGGCGAGTGCGAAGAGCAGGACGACGCCCGTGAACACGGTCCAGTAGACGGCCTTGCCCCGCGGGCGGGACAGGGTCAGCGGCGAGACGAGAGTGCGGGTACTGCTCATGAGTCCTCCCCTGCCGTACGGGTCAGGCGCAGATAGACCGCGGAGAAGGCGCTGAGCAGCACGAGGAGCATCACGCTCAGGGCGCAGGCGCCGCCGAAGTCGTTGTAGAGGAAGGCGTACTTGTAGATCAGGTAGAGGACGGTGACCGTCGCGTTCTCCGGGCCGCCGCCGGTGATCACGAACGGCTCGGTGAAGACCTGCATGGTGGCGATGATCTGAAGCAGCATCAGCATGAGCACCACGAACCGGGTCTGCGGGATCGTCACGTGCCGGATGCGCTGGAGGATGTTGGCGCCGTCCAGTTCGGCGGCCTCGTACAGCTCGCCCGGGATGCCCTGGAGCGCGGCCAGGTAGATCAGGACCGTGCCGCCCATGTTGGCCCAGGTCGCCACGATGACCAGGGAGACGAGCGCCGTGTCGGCGCCGTTGGACCAGTTCGACGTGGGCAGATGCAGGAAACGCAGCGCCTCGTTGGCGAGGCCGGAGCCGGGATCGTAGAACCACTTCCACAGCAGGGCGCTCACCACCGGTGGGATCATCACCGGCAGGTAGACCACCACCCTGAAGAACGCCTTCGCGTGCCTCAGTTCGTTCAGGACGAGGGCCAGCACGAAGGGCACGGCGAAGCCGATGAGCAGCGCGAGCAGGGTGAACGTGAGCGTGTTGCGCCAGGCCGCCGCGAACTCGGGGTCGTGGAGGACTCGGGTGAAGTTGGCGGTGCCGACCCACTCGGGCGCGGAGCCCGGAGTGTACTTCTGGAAGGCGATCACGACCGCGCGGATCGCCGGATACCAGGAGAAGAGCGCGAAGCAGAGCAGGCCGCCGAGCAGGAAGGCGTAGGCACGCGACTGGTCGGCCAGACGGCGCCGCCCCCGGCCCCCCGCCGGGGACGGCGCCCGGACGGGACGCACGGCGATCGTCTCGGCAGGCCGGGCGGCGGCCTTGGTCATCGGTGTCACCCCCGGGGACATCGGCGTCAGCCCCGGGCGAGGATGCCGTCGATCTTGCCGGACGCGTCCTTGAGGAGCCGGTCGATGTCGGCGTCCTTCTTGGTGAGGACGGCGGAGACGGCGCCGTCGAGAACGGAGTAGATCTGCTGCGCCTGCGGCGGCTCGATCTTCATCTGCAGGTGCTGGTTGCCGTCGAGGAACGCCTGGTAGTTCTCGACGGGGACGTTGGCGTTGGCCTTCTTGACCTGCTGATCCTTGTCGTCGGCGGCGCCGGTGAACAGGCGCGGCTCGGGCAGGCCGACCGGGGCGTTCGCCTTCTTGGCGCGGGCGTAGTCGCCGAGGAAGCCCTGGCCGGGGGTGAGGAACATGTGGTCGAGCCACTTCAGCCCGGCCCTGATCTGAGCGGGTGTGTCCTTCTTGTTGAACATGTAGCCGTCGCCGCCGATGAGCGTGCCCTGGCCGCCTGGCATGGGGGCGAGCGCGAGGTCCTTGTAGTTGCCGCCCTTCTCCTTCACCAGGATCGGGATGTTGTCGGGCGCGGAGAGGTACATGCCGAGCTTGCCGGAGCCCATCATCTGCTGAACGTCGTTGATGACGAGGAGCTGCTTGCTGCCCATCGAGTCGTCGCTCCAGCGCATGTCGTGCAGGTTCTGCAGGACGGCGTGGCCCGCGGGGGTGTCGACGGTGGCCTTCTTGCCGTCGGCGCTCACCACGTCGCCGCCCTGCGAGTACAGCTCGGCGGTGAAGTGCCAACCGCCTTGGTTCTGGGCGCTGTAGTCGGCGTAGCCGACGGTGCCGCCGCCGAGAGCGGCGATCTTCTTGGCGTCGGCGCGGACCTCGTCCCATGTCGTCGGCGGCTTGTCGGGGTCCAGTCCGGCCTTCTTGAAGAGCGCCCGGTTGTAGATCAGGCCCATCGAGTAGCCGGTGCGGGGAACGCCGTAGATCTTGCCGTCGACGGTGTAGATGTCCCGTAGCTGCTTCTGGATGGTGGCGTAGCTCTTCAGCTCCTTGACGTAACCGGTGATGTCGGCGGCCTGGTTGATGTCGACGACGTGCCGGGCGTCGGTGAAGTAGGTGTAGAACACGTCCTCCATCTGACCGCCGGCGAGCTTGGCGTCGAAGGTCTTGGGGTCCTGGCAGGGGAACGCGTCATGGGCGACGACGTCGATGTCCGAGTTCTGCTTCTCGAAGGAGGCGACGTCCTGTTCGAAGAAGCCGCGGTCGACCTTGGCGCTCTTCGGCGGCATGCAGTTGACGGTGATACGGGTCTTGCCGCTCGCCGAGTCGCCGCCCGACCCGCAGGCGGTGAGGGCGAGGGAGCAGACACTGAGCGCGACGAAGGTACGACGGAAACCGGTGCTTCTCATCGGTGAACCCCTCTGGGCAGGAGCGGTGGGCGCCGCACACTCAAGCACCGACGGCTTCTGCTCGCAAGATGTCACGCAGTATCTGAAATTATTTGACAGTTGAGCGGTTCTCAGGGACGAGGCGCTTGCGCCGTCGAGCCCCGGACCACCAGTTCGGGCTCAAACAGCAGCTCATCGGCCGGTACGGAACCACCGCCGATCTGCGCGTTGAGCAGCTCGACGGCGGCTTTCCCCATCGACTCGATGGGCTGCCGGACGGTGGTGAGGGGCGGTTCGGTGCAGTTCATCAGCGCGGAGTCGTCGTAGCCCACGACGGAGATCTGTGACGGTACGTCAAGCCCACGACGTCGAGCGGCCCGTATTACTCCCAACGCGAGCGGGTCGCTGGCGCAGATGAACCCGGTGACCCCTCGGTCGATGAGCTTGGCAGCCGCCGCATGACCGCCCTCGATCGAGAACATGGCTCGGGCGACGTGATCGTCCGGCAGCCGACCGGCGATCGCCCGCGCCGCCGCGAGCTTCCGCGCCGACGGCACGTGGTCGCCGGGCCCGAGCACCAGCCCGATCCGCTCATGGCCCAGCGAGGCCAGGTGCCGCCAGGCCTGCTCGACCGCCACGGCGTCGTCGCAGGAGACGCCGGGGAAGCCGAGGTGCTCGATAGCCGCGTTGACCAGGACGACTGGGATGTTGCGGTCCGCGAGCTGCCGGTAGTGCTCGTGCGGGGCGTCGGCCTGCGCGTACAGGCCACCGGCGAAGACGACCCCGGAGACCTGCTGTTGCAGCAGCAGTGCCACGTAGTCGGCCTCGGAGACGCCGCCTCTGGTCTGCGTGCACAGCACGGGGGTCAGCCCGAGCTGGGCGAGCGCGCCGCCGATGACCTCCGCGAACGCCGGGAAGATGGGGTTCTGCAGCTCCGGGAGCACGAGCCCGACGAGGCGTGCGCGCTCGCCGCGCAACTGCGTGGGCCGCTCGTAGCCGAGGACGTCGAGCGCGCTGAGCACCGCCTGCCGGGTCGCTTCGGAGACTCCGGGCTTGCCGTTGAGCACCCGGCTGACCGTGGCCTCACTGACCCCGACCTTCTTCGCCACCTCAGCAAGTCGTCGCGTCATGCGCGCAAGAATAGCGCAAGAAACGCAAGTGGTTTGCGCACTGCGCTCCAGTGCCAGTGCCGGTGCCAGTGCCCGTCACCGGCCGCCGCCGGCCGTGAAGGTGACGGGCAGATGCTCGGGCCCGCGCAGACCGCCGGGCTTCCAGCGCAGCTCGCTCGGTGGTACGGCCAGGGCGAGGTCGGGAAGGCGGCGCAGAACGGTGGCGATGGCGAGCTGGCCCTCCAGTCGGGCCAGCGGGGCACCCAGGCAGTAGTGGATGCCGTGCCCGAACGCGAGATGGGGGTTGTCGCGTCGGGTGATGTCCAGGCGCTCGGGGTCGGGGAACCGGGCCGGATCCCGGTCGGCGAGGGCGGTGGCGATCAGGATGGTGGCTCCGCGGGGGATCATCACGCCCGCGATCTCGACGTCCTCGCGCGCGAACCGCGCGATACCGGGGTTGACCGGCCCGTCGTAGCGGAGGAACTCCTCGATCGCGCCCGGCAGCAGCTCGGGATCGTGCCGCAACAGCCGCAGTTGTTCGGGGTGGGCGAGCAGCGCGACCAGGCCGCTGCCGATCAGGTTGACCGTGGTGATGTAGCCGGCCACCAGCAGCAGGAACGCCATGGCGATGAGCTCGTCCTCGTCCAGCCGCCGCTCCTCGTCCCGGGCGGTGATCAGCGCGCTGAGCAAGTCGCCCTCCGGCCGCGCGCGCTTGACCTCCAAAAGCTTGGTCAGATAGGAGCGCATCTGCCGCCATGCCGCGTCCACCACGGCCGGATCCGGTGGCTCCGGCCCCTGGAGGATCATGGCATCGGTCCAGCGCTGGAAGTCGTGCCGGTCCTCCACCGGCACACCCAGCAGCTCACTGATCACCGTGACCGGAAGCGGCAGCGCGAAGTCCGTGACGAGGTCCGCGTGGCCGTCGGGCACGATCGCGTCGAGCAGGCGGTCGGTGATCGCCTGGACACGGGGCCGCAACTCGGCCACCTTGCGTGCGGTGAACGCCTGTGAGACCAGGCGGCGCAGCCGGGTGTGCTCGGGCGGGTCGGAGCGGAGCATGGTGCGCAGCATCGACTCGCGGTCCGTGGCCGGCAGCCGCTCCACGATCCGGGGATCCGACGCGTCGCGGACGTCACTGCTCAGCCGTGGGTCGGACAGGGCCGCGAGACCGTCGTCGTAGCGCGTCACCAGCCAGGCCTCCAGTCCGCCCGCGATGACGGCCCGCCGTACGGGGCCGTCGTCGCGCAGCTGCCGGTAGAAGGGGAAGGGATCCGCCACGAAGGCCGGGTCGCCGTAGGGCAGCAGGATCGGCTGCTGACTCATCACGCCTCCAAACGTACGGTTTGCACTATTTACTACGAATAATGACAAATCTGAACGCGAAGAGGGGAGCCGTTGCGATGGAGCGGAGCACGTGTTGTGTGGTGGGCGGCGGTCCTGCCGGCATGGTCCTCGGGCTGCTGCTGGCCCGGGCCGGGGTGGAGGTCACGGTCCTGGAGAAGCACGGCGACTTCCTGCGCGACTTCCGCGGCGACACCGTGCACCCGTCGACACTGGCGCTGCTGGACGAGCTGGGCCTGGCCGAAAGGTTCGGCCGGCTGCCGCAGCGGCATGTGACCACGGTCCAGCTGCCACTCGGCCCGGACCGTTCCCCGGTCACCGTCGGGGACCTCGGCGCGTTGCGGGGCCCCTACAACTACATCGCGATGGTGCCGCAGTGGGACCTGCTCGACCTCCTCGCGGACGAGGCTCGGCGCGAGCCGTCCTTCTCGCTGCGGATGGAGACCGAGGCCACCGGTTTCCTGAGGGAGCGCGGACGCGTCACCGGCGTGCGGTATCGCACGTCCGACGGCCGCACCGGTGAGCTGCGGGCCCTCCTCACGGTGGCGTGCGACGGCCGGGGTTCGCTCGCCAGGTCGCTGCCCGAACTGGGACTGCGGAGGTTCACCTGCCCGATGGACGCCTGGTGGTTCCGGCTGCCACGGCGGGAGGACGACCCGCAAGGGCTCGTGGGAGCCGTGGGTGACGGATTCATCGCCGCCATGCTCGACCGGGGGGACTACTGGCAGTGCGCCGCGCTGATCCCCAAGGGCACCGACGGCCGGCGCCGCGCCGCCGGTCTCGACCAGTTCATGTCCGCATACGCGGACGCCGCCCCATGGCTCGCGGACCGGGTGCACGTCCCGCGGTCCTGGGACGAGGTGAAGCTGCTCGATGTGCGGCTCGACCGCCTCCGGCGCTGGCACCGCCCGGGGCTGCTGTGCATCGGTGACGCGGCACACGCGATGTCACCGGTCTTCGGCATCGGCATCAACCTCGCCGTGCAGGACGCCGTGGCCGCCGCCCGGTATCTCGTCGATCCGCTCCGCGACGGCACCGTCGGGATGAGCGACGTGCGCCGTGTCCAGCGCCGCCGCCGGCCCACCACGGTCGCGACGCAGGGGCTCCAGCGGATCGCGCACGCGCGGGTCATCGGGCAACTGCTGGCGGGACGACCGCCCTTCGGCGACGGCAAGCGGGCGCGGCGCGTGACGGAGCTGCTCACCACCTCTCGGTGGCTGCGCCGGCTGCCGGCGTATTTCTTCGCCTACGGCGCCGTACGGGAGCGTCCGCCGACGGCTTCGGTCCGATGAGCGGCGGGCGGATACGGGAACCGGCTCTAGATCCTGCTCTCCGTCGCCGTGTCCGCCGACAGGCGCTGGGCGACGTAGATCGGGATCACCGACAACAGGACGAGTACCGCGGCCACCACGTTCACGACCGGGGCCTGCTGAGGGCGTGTCATGTTGTTGAAGATCCAGATCGGGAGCGTCTCGATGCCGGGGCCGGCCGTGAACGTCGTCACCACGATCTCGTCGAAGGACAGCGCGAACGCGAGCAGCGCGCCCGCCAGCAGCGCCGAGCGCACCAGCGGGAACGTGACGTCGACGAAGGCGCGGAAGGTGTCGGCGCCCAGGTCCATGGCCGCTTCCTCGTACGTGCCGGAGGTGCGGCGCAGTCGCGCGACCACGTTGTTGAAGACGACGACGATGCAGAAGGTGGCGTGTCCGACGATCACGGTGAACAGACCCAGGCCGACACCGAGCGGTTCCAGGACCGTGCCGAACGCCGAGTTGAGCGCGATGCCCGTGACGATGCCGGGCAGCGCGATCGGCAGGACGACCACGAACGAGATGGCGTCGCGGCCGAAGAAGCGGTGCCGGGCCACCGCGAACGCGATCAGCGTACCGAGCACCAGCGCGATGGCCGTGGCGCCGAGGCCCGCCTTCACCGACACCCACAGCGCGCTGCGGGCACCGGAGTTCTGCCAGGCCACCGACCACCAGTGGAAGGTCCACCCGGGGGGCGGCCAGCTCGCGCTGCGGTCCGGGTTGAAGGAGTTGACCAGGACGAGCGCGAGCGGGACGTAGATCACCGCGAAGCCGAGCCCGGCGGCGATACGCAGCGCGATGCGCGCGGATCGGGACAGTTGCATGACGAGGGACCTCTTCTGGAGGCTGCCGAGTTCTGGAGGCCGCTGAGTTCCACGGCGGCCGAGTTCTGTGGGGCGGCCAAAATCTATGGGCGGCCGAGTTCTACGGGCGGCCGAGTTCTACAGGCTGCTGAGCGCGCCCGTGCGGCGCATGGCCAGCAGGTACAGCACGATGACCACCACCGGAACCGTGCCGAGGGCGGCGGCCATGGGCAGGTTGAGTTCGATGTTGGAGTAGACGAGGTTGCCGATCAGCTGGGTCTTGCCGCCGACGATCTGCACGGTGATGTAGTCGCCGAGGCTGAGCGAGAAGGTGAAGACCGAGCCGGCGGCCACGGACGGCAGCACCATCGGCAGCACGACCGAGCGGAAGGTGCGGCCGGGCCGCGCCCCCAGGTCGGCGGACGCGTCGAGGAGGTTCGCGGGCAGCTGCTCCAGCGCCGTGTGAATGGGCAGGATCATGTACGGCAGCCAGAGGTACGTCAGCGTCAGCACGGCCGCGGGCAGTCCGAACCCGGGTCCGCTCAGCCCGAACGGCTCCAGCATCCAGTCGGCGAGCCCGCCCTGGGACAGGATCAGCCGCCACGCGTACACCTTGACCAGGTAGCTCGCCCACAACGGGGTGAGGATCGCGACCACCAGCAGGGGGCGCCACCTGGGCTTCGCCACACGTGCGGTGTAGAAGGCCAGCGGGAAGGCGATGACCGCGCACAGGGCGGTGACCGCGAGGGCCACGCCGATACTGCGCAGGATCACCTGGCGGAACACGGGTGTCGTCAGCAGCGCGTGGAAGTTGTCCGTCGACCAGACCTTCACGACCTCGGAGGTGAAGGAGTCTGTCGTCCAGAACGCCGAGACGAACAGTACGCCGAGCGAGCCGAGATAGAGCACGGCCAGCCACAGCAGGGGGGCGGTCAGCAGCAGGGACAGCCGCAGCCGCGGGCGGCGGTGCAGCAGCCCGGCGAGCCGCCGGACGGGGGCCCGTCCGGCGGCAGGCTGGGTGGCGGTCATCGTGAAGTCCTCAGCCCTTGATCTCGGTCCAGGCCTGCACCCACTTGGCGTACGGCACGCACTTGACGTCGGTGCGGCCGTCGAGGCACTGCTCGATGGGCGTGTTCCAGAAGGCGATGTTCTTCCAGTAGGCCGTGTCGGCGGCGTGGAAGGTGGTGCAGAAGTTCTTGTCGCTGGTCTCCTCGCAGCCCTTGGCGTTGGCCGGGGCCTCTCCGAAGTACTCGGCGACCTGCGCGTTGACCTTCGGCGAGATGATCCAGTTCATCCACTGGTAGGCGCAGTTAGGGTGCTTGGCCTTGGCGGAGAGCATCCAGGTGTCGGACCAGCCGGTCGAGCCCTCCTTGGGCACGAACGCCTTGACCTTGGCGCCCTCACCCTGCGTGAGGTTGGCGATGACCTGCCAGGTGGTGCCGACCACGGAGTCACCGCTCTTGAAGGCGGAGATCTCCTTGAGGTAGTCGCTCCAGTACTCGCCGACGTATCCGTTCTGCTGCTTCAGCAGGGCGACGGCCGCGTCGAACTGCTTCTGGTCGAGCGCGTACGGGTCCTTGATCTTCAGCTCGGGCTTGGTGGCCTTCAGGTAGAGCGCCGCGTCGGCGATGTAGATCGGGGAGTCGTACGCCGTCACGTGGCCCTTGTACTTCGCCGCGTCGTCGAAGACGGCGGACCAGGAGGTCGGCGCGGGCTTGACCTTCTCCGTGTTGTACATCAGCAGGTTGGCGCCGCGGCCGTGCGGGATGCCGTACGCCTTGCCCTTGACGGAGTTCCACGCCTGGAGCTTCAGGTCGCTGAAGACGTCCTTGTAGTTCGGCACGAGGTCGGTGTTGACCGGTGCCGCGTCACCGGAGGCGATCAGGCGCAGGGAGGCGTCGCCGGAGGCGGAGACGGCGTCGTACTCGCCGGTCTTCATCAGCTTGACCATCTCGTCGGAGCTGGCCGCGACCTTGGAGTGGACCTGGCAGCCGGTCTGCTTCTGGAAGTCGCTGACCCAGTCGACCTTGGGGTCGTTGGAGCCGTCCTCGACATAGCCGGCCCAGGCGATGAGGTTGACCTGCCCCTCGTTCTTGCCGAGCTTCGATTGCGCCTTCAGGTCGGGCGGGTTGAGACCGGTGGACGAGGACGAGCCGCCCGAGCCGGAGGAGCCACAGGCGGTGGCGGCCAGCAGCACCGCGACGGTGGCGGCGGCTTGGAAGATACGAGTGGGACGCACGACGTTCTCCATACGTGAGGGGACTGGCGTGGGGGGTCAGCGGGCGTCGGGGACCTGGACGGCGTGGCGGCGGTGCCACTGGAGGCGTACCCGGGTGCCGCGGAAGGCGGCGACGTCCTCGGAGGAGGTCTCCAGGTTCTGCTGGAGCGCGGTGAGGCGGCCGCCCGCGTCGAGGTCCACGAGGAAACGGGTGGCGTCTCCCAGGTAGACCACTTCGGCGACCGTGCCGATGGCGGTGGAGTGCTCCGGCTCGTCCGCGATGGCGGACTCCTTGAGGACCCGGATCTTCTCGGGCCTGATGCTGTACGTGCCGGGCGCGCCGGTGACCCGCCGCGCCGCCTCGCCCTCCAGCAGGTTCGAGGTGCCGACGAAGGAGGCGACGAACGCGGTGGCGGGGCGCTCGTAGATCTCGGCCGCGGTGCCGACCTGTTCGATGCGGCCCTGGTTGAAGACGGCGATGCGGTCGCTCATCGTCAGGGCCTCCTCCTGGTCGTGGGTGACGAACACGAAGGTGATGCCGACCTCGCGCTGCAGCGCCTTGAGCTCGACCTGCATCTGCTCGCGCAGCTTGAGGTCGAGCGCGCCGAGCGGCTCGTCGAGCAGCAGCAGGCGGGGGCGGCCGACGAGGGCGCGGGCGAGCGCGACACGCTGCCGCTGGCCGCCGGAGAGCTGACCCGGCCGCCGCTTGCCGAACCCTTCGAGGCGTACGTCGGCGAGCGCCTCGCGGGCCCGCTGGAGCCGCTCGGCCTTGGGCACCTTGCGGACCTTGAGGCCGTAGGCGACGTTCTGCTCGACGGTCATGTGCGGGAAGAGCGCGTAGTCCTGGAAGACGGTGTGCACATCCCGCTCGAAGGGCGCGAGGCCCGTGACCTCCTGACCGGCCAGCTCGATGGTTCCCGAGGTCGGGCTCTCGAAGCCCGCGATCATGCGCAGGACGGTCGTCTTGCCGGAGCCGGACGGGCCGAGCATCGAGAAGAACTCGCCGTCGGATATCTCCAGGTCGACCCCGGCCACGGCCGTCGTACCGGCGAACTCCTTCCGCAGACCCTGCAGCCGGATCGCGCTTCCCTCCATGGGCGGGAACCTTTCTGGTGCACTCTTCCGTTCACGTGACGCAAGCGAAAAGATATGAAGTCATAGTTCAAAGCTCAAGACCCCTTTAAGGTAAAGGTTGAGTCAACGCACAAGGTGGTGGCCGTGAAGCACAACAGAGGCGGCGGGGCCCGGAGAGCCGTGTTCACTCCCGTGGACACCCGGGCGCGCGTGGAGACGGTCGTCCGCCGGCTCGGCGACGCCATCGAGCTCGGGCTGCTCGCCGACGGGGAGCAGCTGCCGGGCGAGAGCGAGCTGGCGGGGCAGCTCGGCGTGTCCACCGTGACTCTGCGGGAGGCGCTCATGGCGCTGCGGCAGCAGGGTCTGGTCACCACCCGGCGGGGGCGCGGCGGCGGGAGCTTCGTCTCGCTGCCCGAGGACCCGGCGGAGGAGCGGATCAGGGCACGGCTGGCCGGCTGGGGCACCGAGGAGCTGCGCGACCTCGGCGACCACTGGGCAGCGGTCTCCGGCGCCGCCGCCCGGCTCGCGGCCCAGCGCACCGAGCCGGACGACCTGCAGCAACTGCGGCGCACCTTGGAGGAGTTCGCGGCGGCCGAGGACGCGGCGGCGCGCAGCCGGGTGTACGGCCGCTTCCATGTGGAGCTGGCCGCCGCCGCTCAGTCGGCCCGGCTCACCCGGGAGCAGGTCGCGCTCCAGACGGAGGTCGGGGCGCTGCTGTGCCTCGTGCTCGGGGACGACGCCTATCGCGAAGAGGTGGCGGACCGTCATCGCTCCGTGATCTCCGCCGTGCAGGATGGGGCGCACGATTCGGCCAGGGAGCTGGCCGAGCGGTGCGTGAAGGAATCGACGGCACGGCTCATCGCGCTGCGTCTCGCCCTGTAACGCGCCGGCATCCGGTCCACGCGCTGGAGGGCGCCATGAGCCAGAGCCCCGGTCTGGTCGCACTGCCCGAGGCGGATGTGGCGGGGCAGGTCCGCTCCGCCCTGGAGACGGTCTTCGACGCCGTCGCGGAGACCCGCGCCGATACGACGGCCCTGCTGACGCGGGTGGCCGGCCAGGGGCGGCGGCCCGCGACGGTGGACCTGGCGCGGCTGCGTCCGGGACTCCATGCGCGGCTGGCGCGGCAGGAGCTGGTGTCCGGCGTGGGGTTCGTGGCCGCCCCGGGGTTGCTGAGCGACGTACCGGCGTGGCTGGAGTGGTGGCAGAGCGGCGCGGACGGGGACGTACGGCCGCTGCTGCTCGACCTGGATCCGGCGCACTCGGCGTACTCCGACTACACGCACTGGGACTGGTTCGCGCTGCCCCGCGACACGGGGCGGCGGGCGGTGGCCGGTCCGTACGTGGACTACCTCTGCTCCGACGAGTACAGCCTCACGCTGTCGGCGCCCGTGCACATGGAGGGGCGCTTCGCGGGCGTGGCCGCGGCCGACGTGTATCTGCGGCACTTCGAGGCGGCCGTGCTGCCACTGCTGCGCGGGCTGCCGAGGTCCGCCCACCTGGTCAACGCGCGCGGGCGCGTGGCCGCCTCGGCCGACCCGGCGCATCTGGCCGGTTCGCTCACCAAGGGGCCGGACTTCGCGGCCGTGCTGGAGCGGGGGCGGCCGGACACCTGGGGGAACCTGCGCCTGGTTCCGTGCGACGGTGTTCCGCTCGTGCTCGTCGTCGACGGCTGAGTACCTGGGCGGCCATGTCGACGGCTGAGTACGTGGACGGCTGACTACGGAGTGCGGCAACAGCCGGTACGGGGTGGCGGTCACGGCCCCGGAGTCGGGTTCGGCAGCGCCCAAAGGGGCGCGGGGAACTGCGCGACAAGCCACGACGCACCCGCAGACGGCACACACTACGGCTTCACCGGTACCGGCACCGGCACCGGCACCGGCACGTGCGTCTCACCGCGGTGGCAGCGATGAGCCTGCGGCTGACCAACAGGCTCTACCGCACCCGCGACTGAGGGCCTCTGACCAGAACGAGCCCCGGCGCCGTCGGCGACCTGAACGCCGACGGTGCCGGGGCTCCGGAGAGGCCGGCGAGTGAGCCGAAGGGGCTCAGGGGCCCCGGAGGCGAACCGGGCCCCGAGGACATCAGTCCCGCGGTGCGGGCACCACGCTGAGGTGGCCCGCCGCACGCCGGGGGCGACGCACCGGGGGCGGGGCGGGCGTCGGGCGGCGCGCCTCGCGCAGCACCAGCGTCAGCCGCGAATAGCCCATGTCCCCCAGGGTCTTGGGGGTCTCCCCCACCACACGGCAGTCGGAGCCCCAGCGCGGGTCGGGGTGCAGCAACGGGCGCACCGCCCCGTCGTGCTCCACGGCATGCGGTCCGACCGCGCGGATCCAGTGCGGCAGGCCTTCCCGGTAGGCGGCCTCCATGATCGGGTCCTGGGCGATGTCCCGGCGGATGGACTGCAGCCCGTGGTCGTGCCCGTGCCGCTCCACCGCCGCGGCGAAGTGCGCCAGCATGGGCAGGCACCAGCTCGACTCGTGCTCGCCGAGGATCGTGCCCGCGTCCGGGTGGAACAGCACGAACCGCAGGAAGTTGTCGCCCGGCATGGCCGTCGGATGCGGCGCGACCGAGCGGAAGAGCGTCCGATACGCGGTGTTGGTGAGGACGACGTCCCAGCGGTGGTCGAAGACGACGGACGGGAAGGGGACGGCTTCGAGGAGCGTGGCGTAGTCCCGCAGATACGCCCGTGCTTCCGGACTCTCGGGGACGGGTCGCGGCTGCGACCGCTGCCCTCCTGCCTGAAACGCCATCGGGAGGTCACCCCTCTTGCCCTTGCGGCCTTCACGCGGCGCCTTGATCCTGCGGCCCCGGCAGGAGCCGTGTCAACTATCGTGGCATTTGGCGTCGGTTGACGGCCGAATCTCGCCACAGTTGTGGCGAGACCTGGATGTGAGTTCGAGAGACGGGCTACCCTCCGGATGGTTCCGGACGACCATGAGAACGATATGAGTATGAGAGAGACGTAGGAGATCTGTCGGTGACGGATGGCTTCGAGGTTCCGGGCGCCACGGCGACGGGTCTGCTGCCGGCCGTCGCGGCCCGTGTCACCGCCCTCGCCGACCGGCTGGGCGTGCCGCACGCGGAGATCTTCGACGTCCCGCGCCTGTCGGTCGAATCCGGCGTCCCGGAGCCGGTGGTGAAGGCCCTGCTGAGCGGGGTGCCCGCCGGGGAGCCGGATCTTCAGGCCCGTTTCCTGCAACGACTCGACCTGCTGCGCCGCACCCGGCTCAAGCCCAACGGACGCAAGTACACCCAGCAGGAGATCGCCGACGGCGCGGGTATGTCGCGCCAGCAGGCGGGTGCCCTCATCAATGGCGACCGGCGCCCCACCATGGAGCACTGCGACGCCATTCAGCGTTTCTTCAGAGTGCATGCCGGGTTCCTCACGGCCGAGGACCCCGAGGCGCTCGCGAACGCCCTCCAGCGCTCCGAGCAGGAGCTCCTCCAGCGGCTCGCCGACCGTGAGCGCGAGGCGGCCGAGGTCGCCGACGACCCGCTGGAGCGGCTGCTGCAGGACCACGGCGTGCGCGGCATCGCCTGGCGGGCGGCCCAGCTGCCCACCGACCAGCACCGCGACAAGGTCGCGGAATGGCTGGACATGCTGCTGGAGAGCGTCAAGCGGCCCGAGTCCTGATCCGGGGGAGAAGCGTGGGCATCGGAAGGGAAATGCGCCGTCTGTGCGGCGAGTTGGTCGGGGAGCTGTCGCTCCCGGCGCCGGCGGAACCCGCCGACCTGTACGCCGCGCTGTGCGACGGCATGGGCAGACGCCGCGGCCGTCCCGTCCAGTTCCGCACGGCCCCCTTCCCGCCCGGCACGGCCAGCGGTCTGTGGCTCGACATGGCCGACCAGGACCTCGTCGTCATCGAGGAACGCACCGCCCCCGACCACCAGTTGGTGATCCTCGGCCACGAGCTGTGGCACATGAACGCCGGGCATCACGGCCACCATGTGGAGGGCGCCGTGGTCGCGGCACGCCTGCTGAGCGACACCGCCGATCTGCAGGCGACCGTCCACAAGGTCGCCGCCCGTACGCACTTCGACCTCTCGGACGAGAAGGAGGCCGAGAGCTTCGGGCTGCTCCTGGCCAGCAAGTGCCGTATCTGGCTGGCCGGTTCGGCGCTGCGTGGGCCTGTCAAGCGGGACGATCTGGCGGGGCGGATCGAGGCCTCGCTGGGTTATCGCGGACCGCAGGGCTGAAGGGCGAAGACGCCGCCATGGACGGTTCCAGCTACTACATACCCGCCGCCGCGATGGGCGTGGCGCTCACCGTCAAGGCGCCCGCGCTGAGCCGTTCGTGGCGCGATCCGCTGTTGCGGTCGGTGTGCGCGCTGCTCGCACTGGCCGGGCTGGTGTTCTTCTTCGCCGCGCCGCCGACGATCGGGAAGGTCAACGACCTCACGGGCGTCACCAATGTCTCGGCGCCGCTCGTCTACTGCCTGCTGAGCGCGTTCAGCGCGTCCTGTCTGGTGCTCGTCGTCAACTGGCGCGGCGGACCGCCCGAGGAGACCCGCCGCACCACCCGGCTGATCATCGCCGGGTACGGCCTGGTGATCGTCGCCTTGATCACGCTGTTCATGCTCGGTGACGTGCCGGTGGAGCGGCTGGTCGACTTCGACACGTACTACGCCCGCACGCCGTACATACGCGAGATGATCGTGCTGTACCTGATGGCGCTCACCGTCGCGGGCGTCGCGATGAACTTCATGTGCGGGCGCTGGGCGCTCCAGGTGCGTGGCTGGCTGCGCGCCGGGCTGCTGATCATCGTGACCGGCTATCTCTTCAACCTGGCCTACCTGACGACCAAGTTCACCGCCGTCATCGCCCGCTGGAACGGCCACGACCTCGACTATCTGAGCAGCGACGTGGCGCCCGTGCTGGCCTCCGCAGGGGCGCAGATCAGCGCGGTCGGCTTCTGTCTCCCGCTGGCCTGCCAGCGCGTCGGGGACAGCTGGAGCACCTGGTCGACGTACCGTCGGCTCGGGCCGCTGTGGCGCGAGCTGCGATCGGTGTCCCCCCATGGGGACCACGGGGTGCGGATCTCCTGGTGGTCGCCGGCCGAACTCCAGGTGACGCAGCGGGAGTCCGACATCCACGACGGCATGCTCAGCCTGTACCCCTACTTCGACTCCGAGGTGCGCTCCCGCGCCTACGACGCCGCCGTGGCGGCGGGCTCCGACCCCGCCCAGGCGCAGGCCGAGGCCGACGCCGCGATGGTGGCGGTGGCGGTGCGGGCGAGGGCAGCCGATCCGGAGGGCAGGGTGATCAGTTCGGCGGGGGCGAGCCACGCCCCGACCGCGTCCCCCGAGGGTCCCCGCGACCTCGTGCGGATGTCGGCCGCCCTGCGTCAGTCACCCGTCGTCGCGGCCGCCAGGGGGCCGGTCGCGACCAGGCCAGGAAGCGACTTCCATGAGCAAACCCGCTAGCACCTCCACGGGTGCGGCATCCCGTCGGGCCGTCGTCATCGGCGGCGGTATGGCCGGCATGCTGGCCGCCTCGGTGCTGAGCACGTACGCCGACGTCACCGTCGTCGACCGGGACGTGCTGCCCGAGGGCCCCGAGCCCCGCAAGGGACTTCCGCAGGCCCGGCATGTGCACGTGATCTGGTCCGGGGGCGCCCGTGCCATGGAACAGCTGCTGCCGGGGGTGACCGACGCGTGGCTGGCGGCGGGCGCCCGGCGGATTCCGCTGCCGACGGGGCTCGTGTCGATGCAGCCACGGGGCTGGTTCCGGCGCTGGCCCGAAATGCAGTTCATGATCGCGTGCAGCCGTGATCTGCTCGACTGGGTGGTGCGCGAACGGGTCACCAGGAGCGAACGCGTCACTCTGCTGCAGCGCAGCGAACTGCTGTCCCTGGAGGGCGACGCGTCCCGGGTGACGGGCGTGCGGGTACGGACGCCCGACGACGAGGAACGGCTGCTCGCGGCCGACCTGATCGTCGACGCCTCGGGTCGCGGTTCGCGGGCCTCGGTGTGGCTGGAGGCGCTGGGTGTGCCCGAGGCGCCGCTGGAGCAGGTGGACTCCGGGCTCGCCTACTCCAGCCGGATCTTCCGGGCGCCGCCGGGCACGGAGGAATTCCCGCTGGTCAACGTGCAGTCGGACGCGACCGTGCCGGTGCCGGGGAGGACGACGACCATCGAGCCCATCGAGGGCGGGCGGTGGCTGGTGACGCTCTCCGGCACGCGGGGCGGTGAACCGCCCACATCCGCCGAGGAGTTCGAGACCTTCGCGCGGGAGAGCGTGCGGCATCCGGTCGTGGGCGAGCTCATCGCCCACGCGGAGCCGCTGTCGGACCCGGTCGTCACGCGCAGCACGGTCAACCGCCGACGGTTCTACGAGAAGGTCAAGAGCTGGCCCGAGGGGTTCGTGGCGATCGGCGACTCGGTGGCCACGTACAACCCGGTCTACGGGCACGGGCTGTCCGTGGCCGCGCTGGGCGCGGTGGCGCTGGGCGAGCTGGTGGCCGAGCACGGGCTGACAGCGCCGGGGCTCGCCCGTCGCATACAGCGGGCGGTGGCCCGTCCGGTGGCGACGGCCTGGGAGTTCGCGACCAGCACGGACATCCACTACCCGGGCGCGGTCGGCAAGGCCCCGGGCGTCGCGAACCGTCTCCTCGGCGCGTACGTCAACCGGCTGATGCTCACCGCGACCGGGCGTCCGCTGGTGGCCCGGGCGTTCTTCGACGTGGTCACGCTGTCGAAGCCGGTGAGCGAGCTGCTGCGGCCGTCGGTGGCGATCGCGGTCCTGCGCGGTCCACGCCGACCCGGACTGACGGCCCCGCCGCTGACCGGGGCCGAGTGGGAGGCGGTCATCGGGACGGCGCAGGGCCAAAACGCCCCCAAGGCCCAACAGCGCACGGCTTCGGCTTCCCGGCCGGGCGCCTCAGCCGACGACACCCCCGACCCGGCCGCCCGGCCCGGCAGGTGATGACCGTACGGCCCTGAGCAACCCGCCGGCCCACGACAGCCGAACGCGGCGGACGTCCTCGCGCGCCTCCGGGCAGGCGGCGCGCGCCGGACGCGTGCCGCACCGGCACCACGCTGTCCCGGTCGCGGCAGCATGCTCGGCTGAAATCCGTCCATTCCGTCCGCCAGGGACAGGAACTCGCGAGAACGCGGCTCCGCGCCTCCGGGCAGGCGGTGCGCGCCGGACGCGTGCCGCACCGGCCCCGCGCTGTCCCGGTCGGCCCGGATCAGCATCGTGGGCATGCCGTCGGCCGGACGCAGCGATCGAGCAGGGGCACCGCCTGCCCGCTCCAGTCGACCACGGCCCGCAGCATGCGGACGAAGGCGCTGCGTAAGGTCGCGCCGGGCAGCGCGGCCACGAGGCTCAGCGGCTCCGGCGAGTCGCCCGGGAGGGAGACGGCCCTCGGCACCGGGGCGACCTCCCGGCCCCCTTCCCGGACGCCGACCAGAACCAGCCGCTCGCTGCCTCCCGGGGAACTGCTGGACGCACTGCGTCGCGACCCCGCCGCCCAGCGAGTACCCCAACGGCGTGGCCGGCTCGATCCCGAGCACGGTGAGCAGATCGCGCACCCCGTTGCCGCACTCGGCTCGACCGTCGCCGAGACGGCCGAAAGCCCGTGCTCTCCACCGTAGAAACGTCCCGCCACAAGGGATTTCAAGAGTTTCGCCTCCGCTGAGCGGGCGAACCAGCGGGTACGGGACGGGCATTGTCAGTGGTGGACGGCAAGCTGGGAGGTGCGCCACCGCTGCGCGCGGCCAGGTCCGCGTACGGAAGGGGCGCGTGCCGTGCACGTACCGCCGCGCGACTGCCCGTCCCGCGGCCGACCCGGGGAGAGCCGACCGATGCCGACCGCCGTACTGACCGACCGCGAACGCGCCGCCGTACAGGCCTATCTGCGTCTCCTCCACACCGTGCGAGCGGCGTTCGACGGCCCGCCGGAGCCGCACCGACCACCAGTGGTCCCGACCGCCGCCCTGGCGGAGGCGGACCGGGCGCTGGCGGAGGCGGGACTCATGGGCACCGAGGGGGAGTTCTTCCGCCTGCTCGGCGAGTGGTGTCCTTAGCGTCTCAGAGGTGGGGCACGACGACGGCCGTCGCGGCCAGCCCTTGCTGTACGGTCCAGCGGCCGTCGAAGGCCTCGACTCGGCGGCCGTCGACCAGCGGACCCGGGACCAGCAGGCGCGCCCGGAAGCCGCCGGAGAGGACCAGGGCGGTACCCGGGTGGATCTCTATGTCCGCCTCCAGGAAGTCCAGCCACTTCCCGGTCAGCGGGAACCACGCCTTGTAGACGGACTCCTTGGCGCTGAACAGCAGCCGGTCCCAGTGGATGGACGGGTGGCTGCGGGCGAGTTCGCGCAGCCGGGTCTGCTCGGTCGGCAGGGCGACCGTGTCCAGGACGCCGTCCGGCAGTCGGTCGTGGGGTTCCGCGTCGATGCCGAGCGAGGCCACGTCGGCGGCGGGGACCAGCGCGGCGGCGCAGTAGTCCTGGCAGTGCGTCATGCTGCCGACCAGCCCGTCCGGCCAGCGCGGCGCGCCGCGCTCCCCGGGCAGAACGGGCCCCGGCGGCACACCAAGCTTCTCCATGGCCCGTCGCGCGCAGCCCCGTACGGCGGTGAACTCCCGGCGTCGCTTGTCGACGGCCCGGGCTATGACCGCTTCTTCCTCGGGGTAAAGGGAAACGTCGTCGCCGAGCGCGTCACCCCCGTGCGCCTCCACGGCCACGACCGATCCCGGGAGCAGCTCCTCCATCATCTGCTTGGACCTCCATAGGCAGAATGCGGCGCAGTCTCCCGGGCGGCTCCGAACGGGGGCGCCATTCGCGAGGGTAGCCCACCGACACCTCTTCGAAGCGGACGCCCTCGTGGTGGGTGGTCCGCGGAATGTGCAGATGACCGTAGACCATGCACGCCACCCGGAAGCGGCGGTGCCAGTCGGCGGTCAGATCGGTGCCGCACCACATGGCGAACTCGGGGTAGCGCAGGATGTCGGTGGGGTGCCGGTCCAGCGGATAGTGGTTCACCAGCACGGTGGGGAGATCTCCGGGGATCTCCTCCAGTCTGCGCTCGGTCTCGGCCACCCGGGCCCGGCACCATGCCTCACGACTCGGGTAGGGGTCGGGGTGCAGCAGGAACTCGTCGGTGCACACGATCCCGGTGCCGTGCGCGTACCGAAGTCCCTGCTCCTTGGTGGTGCAGCCCTTCGGCAGGAACGAGTAGTCGTAGAGCAGGAACAGCGGTGCGACGACCGCAGGGCCGCCCGGCCCCTCCCAGACGGGGTAGGGGTCCTCGGGTGTCGTCACGCCCAGCTCCCGGCACACGGCAACGAGGTGGTCGTACCGCTCGACGCCGCGCAGGGTGACGGTGTCCTTCTGATGGGTCCACAGCTCATGGTTGCCGGGCGCCCAGATCACCTTGTGGAAGCGGCCGGCGAGGAGTTCCAGGGCCCAGCGGATGTCGGCGACCGTCTCGGCCACGTCACCGGCGACCAGCAGCCAGTCCTCGCCCGATGTGGGTCGCATCCCCTCGACGAGGGCGCGGTTCTCGGGGTATCCGATGTGCAGATCACTGATGGCGAGCAGCTGTCCACGGCCGTCCGTCGACTCCACTCTCGCCCCTTTCGAGAACCGAATGGGAACACGAGAACACATCGGGTCGCCGACCGACAAGAGCGACCCGCGGCAGCTGCGCGAGCGTCTTCGAAAACGGACCGCGGCACGGGCGCGGTGTCCCGGAAAATCACCTTCGCCGCTTGAAGGGGAGCCGGGGGAATCCGTAACACGCGCGTAGCCATGGCAGGGCCCGGAAGGGCCTATGATCGCCCCAGCACATCCGCCACGGACGCCACTCAGCGTACGGCGGTTCGGTGTACCTCTCCCCTCCCCTGGCCGGGCACGGCCTGCTCCGCCCTGCCCGCGAACCGTGAAAGGCGGCCTGCATGGTCTCTCGCGTACGCGTCTGGCTCAACCGCACGTACGCGGAGAACGTGTTCTTCATGGATCAGCTGCGGAGAAATCCCAGCGACCGGGCCGTCGAGATCCATGCCACGCACGGCGACGCCGACTCGCCCGTCCTGGCCGCCGCCGACACCGCCGACCTGGAGCCGGAGGGCCTGTCCCCGGCCGCGTACGTCGAGTACGCCCTCGACCAGTGCACGCGCCGCGGCATCGACGTGTTCGTGCCCCGCCTGCACCAGGAGGCGATCGTCGCGCACCGCGCGGAGTTCGAGGCGGCCGGTACGGCACTGCTGGCGCCGCCCGCCGAGGCGGTGGCGGTCTTCCAGGACAAGGCGACGGCGTACCAGGCGGTGCAGTCGATCGGGATCCCGGTACCGCCGTGGTGGCGGGTCACCAACGAAGACGAACTCATCGCCGCCGTCGAAGAGTTGGAGGCCGACGGGCACAAGGCGTGCTTCAAGCCGGCGGCGGGCGCGGGCGGAGTGGGCTTCCGCGTCATCACGCGCGCCCCCTTCTCTCTCGTGCACCTCAGCGGGTTCCCGAGTGCGTACGTGCCGCTGGACCTGGTCGTCCAGGCGGTGCGCGAGGCCGACGAGCCCGTCGACTGGCTGGTGATGCCGCGTCTGGAGCAGCCCGAGGTGTCGGTCGACTGCCTGACCGGGCCCGACAACCGGATCCGCATGGCGGTGGGCCGCACCAAGAACGGGCGTCGGCGCGGCTTCACGCTGCACGAGCAGTGGCTGGAGCCGGCCACGCGGCTCGCGGAGGGCTTCGGGCTGCACTACCTCTCCAACATCCAGTTCCGGATGTACGGCGACGAGCCGGTGCTCCTGGACGTCAACACGCGCCCGGCGGGCGGGCTGCACCAGCTGTCGCTGTGCGGTGTCAACGCGCCCTGGGCTGCCGTGCAGTTGGCGCTCGGGGAGGATCCGGGGGAAATCGTCCCGCCGTTCCTGGGCACGGATTACACGGTGGTGTCGGGGCCGCGGCCGGTGCGTGCGGTGTCGCTGCCGCTGCAGCGTACGGAGGGGTTGGAGCAGGCTCCGGTGGTGCCTGCGGCGACGGTTTCCCCTATTGAGGTTGGTGCGGCGGAGGCACTGCCCCTTTAGGCCGTCGACCGGCTGCGGGTTGTTCGTGGCTTGTCGCGCCCACGCGGCGGAGCCGCAAAATGTCACAGCCCCGCGCCCCTTACGGGCGCCCCTTACGGGCGCCCCCACGGTCACCGGTATGGACCAATCTCCGCTCAGCCCTTGACACTTGGATTGGTCCATACCAACTTGGTTGCGCACCCTTCTGTATTTCCCTGCACTCCCCCACCCCCATCTCTTCAGGGAGATCGCGTGCGCACACTTCTCCGTCGTTCCAGACGCGCCTTCTTCGCACTCGTCGGCTCCGCCGCCCTCGCACTGGCCGGGGCCGTCGCCCTCCCCGGGACCGCCCAGGCGGCCAACATCCTGTCCAACCCCGGCTTCGAGTCGGGCAGCCTCTCGCCCTGGTCCTGTACCGGGAACCTGGGCTCGATCGTCTCCAGCCCCGTGCACGGCGGCTCCAAGGCCCTTGCGGGGGCGCCGAGTTCGAGCGACACCGCCCAGTGCAGCCAGACCGTCTCGGTCCAGCCGAACACGACGTACAGCCTGTCGGGCTGGGTCCGCGGCTCCTACGTCTACCTCGGTGTGAACGGCGGCGCCTCGACCTGGACGACCTCCCCGTCGGCCTACAGCCAGCTGTCCGTCTCCTTCACGACCGGCGCCTCCCAGACCAGCGCCACGATCTACGTCCACGGCTGGTACGCGCAGGGCACCTACTACGCGGACGACTTCAGTCTGGACGGACCCGGCGGTGGCGGCGGCTCGGACACCCAGGCGCCGACCGCGCCGGCGAACCTGACCTCGACCGGCAAGACGTCGTCGAGCGTGTCACTGTCCTGGTCCGCCTCGACGGACAACGTCGGCGTGACGGCGTACGACATCTACAGCGGCTCGAACCAGGTGACCAGCGTCTCCGGTACGACGGCCACGGTCAGCGGGCTGTCGTCCAGCACCTCCTACACCTTCACCGTCAAGGCGCGCGACGCGGCCGGGAACGTCTCGGCGGCCTCCAACGCGGTGACCGTCACCACGAACGCGGGCAGCGGCGGCGGCACCGGCTTCAAGCAGGCGGCTCCGTACCTGTACGAGGGCTGGGGCGACCCGCCGAGCCCGAGCACGGTGATGAGCGCGACCGGCATCAAATGGTTCACGATGGCGTTCGTGCTCGACTCGGGCGGCTGTACCCCCGCCTGGGACGGCAACCGCGCGCTGACCGGCGGCGTCGACCAGACCGCGATCAACCAGATCCGCTCCGCGGGCGGCGACATCGTCCCGTCGTTCGGCGGCTGGCAGGGCAGCAAACTCGGCGCCAACTGCTCCTCCGCGAGCGCGCTCGCCGGGGCCCTGCAGAAGGTGATCGACGCCTACGGCCTCAAGGCGATCGACATGGACATCGAGAACTCGGACGAGTTCGAGAACGAGGCCGTCCAGGCCAAGATCCTGACCGCCCTGAAGACCGTGAAGGCCAACAACCCCGGTCTGAAGACGATCGTGACCTTCGGCACCTCGACGACCGGGCCGACCTACTACGGCAACCGCCTCATCGAGCAGGCCCAGTCGCTCGGCGCCGGCATCGACGTCTTCACCATCATGCCGTTCGACTTCGGCGGCGGCTCCGACATGTACGGCAACACCGTCAACGCCGCCGAGGGGCTGAAGGCCAAGCTCAAGTCCACCTTCGGCTGGGACGACGCCACGGCGTACTCCCACATCGGTATCTCCGGCATGAACGGCCTGTCCGACCAGCAGGAGAACACCACCCCGGCGATCTGGACCCAGGTCCGCGACTGGGCGAACTCGCACCACATCGCCCGTCTCGCCTTCTGGGCGGTCAACCGCGACCGGCCGTGCGCGGGCGGCGGCGTGGTGAGCAACTGCTCCGGCATCAACCAGAACAACTGGCAGTTCACGTCCATCACGGCCGGTTTCACCGGCTGAGCGCCGGCGTGGGGGTGTCCGCGGAGCCGGGCACCCCCACGCCCTCAGAACCGGCCCGAGCCCCGGTACAGCTCCAGCTCCCCGTCCAGTTCGACGGCGAGCACCGTGGCGTGCGGGTCGAGGTCCGCGGCGGCGGGCGGCTCGATCCACAGCACCCCGGGCGTCTCGTGCAGGCCACCGGTGACACGGTGGGCCAGTTCGGTTCCGCTGCCGAGCACGGTGACGCGGCGCACCGAGCCGAGCAGTCCGCGTACGTTGAGCTCGGCGCGCGGGGCGTCGAACAGCATCAGGTACAGCGTGCGGCGGTCCGGCGAGAGCGTGCTCGGCCCGTAGTGGTGCCCGGCGGGGAGCCCCCGCACGGTCCCGTACACGGCCTCGGCGTGCTTGCGGATCCAGTCGCCGAGCCCCTCAAGGCGCTCGGCCTGTTCGTCCGGGATCGTGCCGTCCTCGCGCGGGCCGACTGAGCAGCAGATTGCCACCACCGCCGATCGTCTCGGCGAAGTAGCGGATCAGCTGGTCCACCGACTTGTGGTTGTGGTCGTGGTGCTGGTGGCCCCAGGAGTCGTTGATCGTCAGGCACAGCTCCCAGGGGCCCTCCGGCGGCACGACGGGCGCGCCCTGCTCGGGCGTCGCGTAGTCGCCCTCGCTGAGCATGCGGGCGTTGAAGACGACGTGCGGCACCTCGGAGCGGATGAGCGCGGCGAGTTCGGGGATGCGCCACTGCTCCTCGCTGCGGTCCCACTCGCCGTCGAACCACATCAGGTCGGGTCTGTAGCGGGAGGTGAGCTCGCGGATCTGGCCGTCCCGGTAGGCGATGAACCGCTCCCACGCGTCCAGGTCCTCGAACTCCGCCGCGACCTCGGAGTACCGGTTGTCCTCCAGCTCCGGCGGACGGCCCGGCTTGCGCGTGGACGCGTAGTCGGGGTGGCTCCAGTCCGAGTGCGAGTAGTAGAGACCGACCTTGATGCCCTGCTCGCGCAGGGCATCCGCGTAGCCGGCGATCAGGTCACGGCCCACGTTCAGATCGCCGTGGGCGGTGTCCCACAGGGCGACGCCGTCGTGGTGCCGGCTGGTCAGCACGGCATACCTGGCGCCCGCGCGGGCGAACAGGGCCGCCCACTGACGGGGGTTGTAGCGCGAGGCCGTGAAGCGCTCGAACTGGGACATGTACTGGTCGTACGGGACGATGTCGTCGTAGAACGACCAGGACTCCTGGACGCCGTCGACGGCGTAGATGCCCCAGTGGACGAAGATCCCCAACTTGGCGTCGGTGAACCAGGGTTGCATCGGCACGGTCAGCTCACCCCGTCGCGCTTCAGGCGCAGGGTCAGGATCTGGAAGGGCCGCAGCGCGACGGGGACCGCGCCGTCGGCGTCGACGTCGACGTCCGCGTCGTCCATCGGCCGCTCCAGCAGGTCGGTGACCTGGGCGCCCGCAAGCGGGAAGCCGGTGCGCAGCACGCCCTGGGCGCGGCCGCCGCGGGACTCGTAGAGCCGTACGACAACGTCGCCGGACCGGTCGTCGGCGAGCTTGACGGCCTCGACGGTCACGCCGTCGCCGTCGACGGAAACGACCGGCTCGGGCGCGCCCGCCGCGTCAGCCACACGCAGCGGCAGGTTGAGGGCGTAGCCCTCCGCGACCGCGTCCTCGATGCTCGCGCCGGGCAGCAGTGCGTAGGTGAAGCGGTGGCGGCCCTGGTCGGCGTCCGGGTCCGGGACGCGCGGGGCGCGGACCAGGCTGAGGCGGACCGTGGTCGTCGTACCGCCGTCCTCGCGCACGGTGCGGGAGACGTCGTGGCCGTAGGTCGAGTCGTTGATGACCGCGACGCCGTAGCCGGGCTCGCCGATGTGCACCCAGCGGTGGCCGGAGACCTCGAAGCGTGCGGCTTCCCAGCTGGTGTTGGTGTGTGTGGGCCGCTGGACGTGACCGAACTGGATCTCGGCCGAGGAGTGCGGGGCGCGGATGTCGACCGGGAAGCCGGCCTTGAGGATCTTCTCGGTCTCGTGCCAGTCGATGTCCGTCTCGATGTCGATCCGGGGGCTGCCGGCCCGGACGGTGATCGTCTGGGTGATCCTGGAGCCCTTGCCGAAGGCCCTCTCGATCCTGATCGCGCCGAGCAGGGGGTCCTGCTCGACGACGGTGACCGACTCGGCGTCCAGGAGGTCGGTGTACCGGTTCTTGTAGTGCTTGTCGATGTCCCAGGCGTCCCAGTAGTTGGGCAGGTCCGTGTGCAGTCGCAGCAGGTTGCCCTGGTCGGCGAGGACTTCGCGGTTCGCCCGCAGATCGTATACGGACGACAGTGTGCCGTCGGCGGCCACCTCGACCCGGACCAGGCCGTTGTCGAGGACGCGGCCCGTGACCGTCACCGGCTGCGGGGGCTGGGCGCCGGTGAGGGGCGCGCTGCCGCCCGCGGGCACCTCGATGTACGCCGGTGCGTCCTCGGACGTGCGGACCACCTCGGCGCGGTCGAACGGGCTCGTGTTGAACACCCGCGTCCCGCCGGCGCCGAGCGCGGCGACCGCCTCGGCCGTCAGCTCCTCCAGCTCCTTGCCCACACGGGCGTATTCGGCCTCGGCCTCCCGGTGCACCCACGCGATCGAGGAGCCCGGCAGGATGTCGTGGAACTGGTGCAGGAGCACCGTCTTCCACAGCCGGTCGAGCTTCTCGTACGGGTATGCGTAACCCGGCGCGTGCAGCGCGGCCGTCGTCGCCCACAGCTCGGCCTCGCGCAGGCGGTGTTCGGAGCGCCTGTTGCCCTGCTTGGTGCGGGCCTGGGTGGTGTAGGTGGCGCGGTGCAGCTCCAGGTAGAGCTCGCCCACCCAGACCGGGGCGTCCGGGTACTCCGCCAGGGCCTTCGCGAAGAACGCGTCGGGGTGTTCGACCTCGACCTTCGGGGAGCCCTCCAGGTCCTTCAGACGGCGGGCCCGCTCCATGATCTCTCGGGTGGGGCCGCCGCCGCCGTCGCCCCAGCCGAACGGCGCGAGGGAACGGGTGGCGCCGCCCTTCTCGGAGTAGTTGCGGACGGTGCGGGACATCTCCTCGCCGCTGAAGCGGGCGTTGTAGGTGTCGATCGGCGGGAAGTGCGTGAAGATGCGGGTGCCGTCGATGCCCTCCCACCAGAAGGTGTGGTGGGGGAACTTGTTGGTCTGGTTCCAGGAGATCTTCTGGGTGAGGAACCACTCGTTGCCGGCGAGCTTGGCGAGCTGCGGGTAGGACGCGTTGTAGCCGAAGGAGTCCGGCAGCCACACGCCCTTGGTCTCGATGCCGAAGTGCTCGATGAAGAACCGCTTGCCGTGGATGAACTGGCGGGCGATCGCCTCACCGCCGGGCAGGTTGCCGTCGGCCTCCACCCACATGCCGCCGACCGGCGCCCACTGGCCCTTCTTCACGGACTCCTGGATGCGGGCCCACACGTGGGGGTAGTTGTCGCGCACCCACTCGTACTGCTGGGCCTGCGAGCAGGCGAAGACGAACTCCTCGTACTCGTCGGCCAGCGACGTCACGTTGGAGAAGGTGCGGGAGGTCTTGCGCTTGGTCTCGCGGATCGGCCACAGCCACGCCGAGTCGATGTGCGCGTGTCCGACGCCGGAGACGATGTGGGCGCTCGCGTGGGCGGGCTTGGACAGCACCGGCTTCAGGGCCGCCCGGACCTCGGCCGCCGAGCCGGGGATGTCGTCCAGGTCCAGCAGGTCCATGGCCCGGTCGAGGGCGTGCATGATCTCGTGCCGGCGCGGGTCGTGCTCGCCCAGCTCCAGCATCAGCTCGCGCAGCACCTGGACGTCGAGGTCGAGGTGCCAGACCTCCTCGTCGAGGACGGCGATGTCGGCGCGCTTGAAGGTGTAGAGCGGCTTGTCGCCGGCGGTGAGCACGTCACCGAGCGGGGTGGGGCCGGCGAAGTCGTTGGCGAGGATGTCCGGGTTGGAGGCGGCCTCGACCAGGTAGTGGATCTCCTCGCCGCCCGCGGCCGGGTTGGCGATCGGCACGTACTGGTTGAGTGGGTTGACCGCCTTCAGCGGTGTGCCGTCCGTGAGGTGGACGAGGGCCTCGGCCTGGTTGCCGGGCCAGTCGCCCACGAAGCCGAGGTCGATGACGGCCTCGACACGCCTGCCCGCGTAGGCGGCGGGCACCTGTCCGCGCATCCGGAACCAGGTCGTCCCCCAGGGCGGGCCCCACGGGGTGTCCATCGCGAAGGGCTCGTACGGGGCGGCCGCGGCCTCCTCGAAGGGCACCGGCTCCCCCGGAGCCTGCCAGGCCTCCACCTCGAAGGGGACGGTGGCCGCGTAGATCGCGGGCTTGATGCGCTGGTTGTGGAGGCGCTCTACGCGCTCCTCGATCCGGCGGCGTTCGTCGTGCATGAGAGGTCTCCAGAGACAGGGCGGAGAGACGCGGAGAGACGTGGAGAGACGTGGAGAGACGTGGAGAGAAGACGGAAAGAGGGCGGGCGGAGAGCGAGGGGAAAGCGCTTTCCGCCCGGAGCTTACTTCAGGTAGGCGAGGCCCGGGTGGGCGGCCGTGTAGCCCTCGACCAGGCGGCGGGCGACGTTCACGGAGTCGACCAGGGGGTGCAGCGCGAAGGCCTTCACGGCCGTCGTGCGGGAACCGGACTCGGCGGCGGCGAGCACCTCGCGCTCGACGGCCTTGACCGCGCAGACCAGGCCGGTGGCGTGGTCCGGCAGCGGGTCGACCGCGACCGGGTGTGCGCCGTTGGCGTCGACCAGACAGGGGACCTCGATGACGGCGTCCGTGTCGAGAACCGTCAGAGTGCTCTGGTTGCGCACGTTGAGGATGAGGGTCGTGCGCTCGTCCCGCGCGATGGCCCGCATGAGCGCGAGCGCCACCTTCTCGTAGCCGCCGGAGAGGTCGTCGGCGTCACGCTCACCGGCGCCGGCCGTCTCCCGGTTCTCGGACATGTACGTGGCCTCGCGCTCGGCGCGGGTGCGGTCCCAGGCGTCCAGGGCCGAGACGTCCGTGCGCCGGGCCTCCTCGTAGAAGCGGGCCTGCTGGTCGCGCAGGAAGGCGCCGCGGGTCTTCTCGGCCTCCCGGTAGGCCCGCACGGCCTCGCGGTTGAAGTAGTAGTAGTGCAGATACTCGTTCGGGATCGCGCCCAGCGACCGCAGCCAGTCGACGCCGAAGAGCTTGCCCTCCTCGAAGGAGCCGAGCAGGTCGGGGTCGGCGAGCAGGCGCGGGAGCTCGTCGCGCCCGGCGACGCGCAGGCCGCGGACCCAGCCCAGGTGGTTGAGGCCGACGTAGTCGATCCACGCCTCCTGCGGGTTCGCGCCGAGCACGCGGGCGATACGGCGGCCGAGGCCGACCGGGGAGTCGCAGATGCCGATGACGCGGTCGCCGAGGTGGCGGGACATGGCCTCGGTGACCAGTCCTGCCGGGTTGGTGAAGTTGATGACCCAGGCGTCGGGAGCGAGGCGCGCCACACGCCGGGCGATGTCGACGGCGACGGGAACCGTCCGTAGACCGTATGCGATCCCGCCCGCGCCGACCGTCTCCTGGCCGAGGACGCCCTCCGCCAGCGCGACCCGCTCGTCGTCGGCCCGGCCTTCCAGGCCGCCGACACGGATCGCGGAGAACACGAAGTCGGCGCCGCGCAGGGCCTCGTCGAGGTCGGTGGTGGCCGTCACCTCGGGGGCGTCGGGCACGCCGGCCGCCTGCTCGGCCAGTACACGGGTTACCGCATACAGTCGACCGGCGTCCAGATCGTGCAGCACGACCTGCGTGACCCGCCCCTCGGCGCGGTCCGTCAGGAGTGCCCCGTACACGAGCGGCACCCGGAATCCGCCGCCGCCCAGAATCGTCAGTTTCACGTTTGCACCTTTCCTGCCACGACCACCTCGACGCCGGCCTCCTCCAGGGAGGACCGGGTCGCCGCGTCCACGGGCGCGTTCGTCACCACCACGTCCAGGTCCTCGGGACCGCAGACCTTCGCCATTCCCGTACCCGGGAACTTCGCCGCGTCGGCCAGCAGCACGACCTTGTCGCCGGCCTTGATCATGGCGCGCTTGACCGGCACCTCGACGACCGTCGTGTCCATCACCTGCCCGCCCGGACGCACCCCACTGGTGCCGAGGAAGAGCCAGTCGGCGTGCAGCTGGCGCAGGTTGTCCTCGGTGAGGAAGCCGACCAGGGAGCGGTACTCGCGGCGGACCATGCCGCCGAGCAGCACCAGCTCGATGCCCTCGTCGTCGGCGAGCTCCTCGTAGACCACCAGGTTGCTGGTGATCACGGTGAGGCGGCGGCCGTGCAGCTGGCGGGCGAGCCGGAAGGCGGTGGTGCCGATGTCGAGGAGCACCGACTGACCGTCCTTGATCATCGCCGCCGCGCGTGCGGCTATCGCGTCCTTCTCGGGCACGCGCACCTCGGCGACCTCGGCGAAGGGCTGGTCGCCCTCGTCCGCGACCGCGCCGCCGTGCACGCGGGTGAGCAGGCCGTCCTCCTCGAGTTTGACCAGGTCACGTCTGATCGTGGCGGGGCTTACGCCCAGTTGCTCGGAGAGATCGGTCACGGCCGCGGGGCCGCCGGAGCGCAGGGCCCGCAGGATGAGTTGGTGTCGTCGTTCTGCCAGCACGACATGAACACTACTCGTCATCTTCAATCAAATCCATGCTCGCTTCTGCTCGGCTATTGACCAATCTCGCGAGGCGGCGCACGATTCCGGTCACGAAATGAAGAGTTTTGACGAGCTCTTCCGACGGGAGACCGAACGAGAGGACGTATCCGTGGACGACGACCGGCCCGATGTGCTGCTGACCGGGCTGCTCTTCTACGACCTCGTCCTCACCGGACTGGGCAAGCCCCCGACGCCGGGCGAGGAGATCTGGACGGCCGGCATGGGCTGCGGCCCGGGCGGCATCGCCAACCTGGCGGTGGCCGCGTCCCGGTTCGGTCTGCGGACCTCGCTGGCCACGGTGTTCGGCGACGACTTCTACGGCGAGTACTGCCGTGACGTCCTCGACCACCAGGAGGGCGTCGACCTCACTCTCTCCCGCACGGCGGACGGCTGGCCCACCCCGGTCACCGTCGCCCTCGCGCACGGTCAGGACCGGGCCCTGGTCACCCACGGCCAGGAACCGCCGTACTCGCAGGACGCGCTGATGGGCGACCCGCCCGGGGCGCGCACGGCCCTCGTGCACATCGAGGCCGAGCCACGCGAGTGGATCGCCAAGGCGGCCGCGAACGGCACCCGTATCTACGCCGACGTCGGCTGGGACCCCACCCAGCAGTGGTCCACCGACCTGCTCGACCAGCTCGCCCTGTGCCACGCCTTCCTCCCCAACGAGACCGAGGCGATGGCCTACACCCGCACCGACAGCGCGGTGGCGGCCCTCGGCGCGCTGGCCGAGCTGGTGCCGGTGGCGGTGGTCACGCGCGGCGGTGACGGGGCCGTCGCGGTCGACCAGACGACCGGCGAGTTCGCGGAGGTCCCGGCGCTCGACATCGATGTCCTCGATGCGACGGGCGCCGGTGACGTCTTCGGCGCGAGTTTCGTGGCGGCCTCGCTCGGCGGCTGGCCGCTGGAGGAACGGCTGCGGTTCGCGGTGCTCGCCGCCGGGCTGTCCGTGCGGCACCACGGCGGGGCGCTGGCGGCCCCCGGCTGGTACGGCGTGGACCGCTGGTGGCGCTCGCTGACCGACCCCGGTCTCCGGCGTGCGTACGGCTTCCTGGCGGACCGCATCCCCGCCGACGTGGGCCCGCCGGTGACGTACGCCCCCGTCACCCCGCCCGCCCGGCAGCACTGACCCCCCGTACGTAAGTCCCGAAAAGATCCGAAAGGCGGTGGGAGCTGTGCGGCTCTCACGAAGAGGCCTGCTGCGCGCGGGCCTGGCCGGTACGGCCGCCACGGCGCTCGGCGGCCTGGCGACCGGCTGTGCCGTTCCGGCCGGCTCGACCGGCCGGAACATGGTCCTGTGGTACTGGGACGGCGGCCTCGGCGACACCGCCGTCGAGAAGGCCAAGGCCCGCTACGACAGCACAGTCGACCTACAGGCCATCAAGATCGGCGGCTACTACCGGTCCAAGCTGATCACCACGATGGCCGGCCGGGCCCACATCCCCGACATCGCGGGCCTCAAGGGCGAGGACATGGCGTCCTACCTGCCCAACGCCGACCAGTTCATCGATCTGCGGACCCTCGGCGCGGACAAGTACAAGGGCCAGTACCTGCCATGGAAGTGGGACCAGGGCATCGCCGACGACGGCACGATGGTCGGCTTCCCCATCGACTGCGGCCCGGTCGCGCACTTCTACCAGTACGAGGTGTTCCGGAAGGCGGGTCTGCCGTACGAACCGGCCGACGTCTCCAAGGAGTTGAACACCTGGGAGAAGTTCTTCGCGGCGGGTGTGCGGCTCAAGAAGCGGATACCGGGGACCTCGCTGCTCACCGACGTCAGCAGCGTCTTCGAGAACGCGGTGCAGCAGGGCAGCAAGCGGTACGTCGACAAGGACCGGCACTTCATCGGCGACCAGGAGCATGTGCGGCGCGCCTGGGCGCTGGCCGTGGAGGCCAAGCGGCGCGGGATCGTCTCGAACCTCGTCACCGGCACTCCGGACCAGATCTCCGCGGTGGACGACGGCAAGCTCCCCAGTCAGCTCGGCGCCTCCTGGGCGACGTACGACATCAAGAACGGCAACCCGAAGACCAAGGGCAAGTGGCGGATCGCCGACATGCCGGTGCGCCCCTCCAACAACGGCGGCTCGTTCCTGTCGATCACCAAGGCGTGCCGGGAGCCCGAGCAGGCCTTCGAGATCATCGCGTGGATGCTCGACGCGGCCAACCAGGCCTCGGGTTACGTCGACGCGGGCCTCTTCCCCTCCACCCCCGCCTCCTACGGAATGAAGCAGTTGCGTGAGCCCGACCCCTTCTTCGGCGGTCAGGTGACGACGGACGTCTTCGGACCGGCCGCGCAGAAGATCGCGGTCGCCTACAACAGCCCGTACGACGTGGCGCTCGGGCAGCCCATCAAGGACGAGATCAAGAACGTCGGCGTCCTCGGCAAGGACCCGGACAAGGCCTGGAGTGACGCCATGAGCAAGTGCCGGCGCATCGCGAAGCACCTGGGGGTGAGCTACTGATGGCCACAGCCCTGGAGAAGCCTCCCGTCATCGCGGAACAGACGTCGTCCGCCCGCCCCCGCACCGGCTTTCGCAACTACTGGCACCTCTACGTCGCGATCTCCCCGTTCTATCTGCTCTTCCTCGCCTTCGGTCTGATCCCCGTCGGCTTCTCGCTCTACTTGTCCTTCCACCGCTGGGACGGCCTCGGCTCGATGGAGTGGGCGGGGCTGTCGCAGTACCAGTACCTGCTGAGCGACAGCGACTTCTGGAGCTCGATCGGGAACACGATCATCATCTGGGCGCTGGCCACCTTCCCCATGATCTTCCTGGCGATGGTCACGGCCGTGATGCTCAACTCGGCGGTCCGCTTCAAGAACGTCTACCGCTTCGCCTACTTCCTCCCGAACGTGACCTCGGTCGTCGCCATCGCGATCGTCTTCGGCTCGGTCTTCTCCACCAACTTCGGCCTGGCGAACGCCCTGTTGCAGGCGGTGGGCCTGGACCAGGTGGCGTGGCTGAACACGCCGTGGGGCATCAAGGTCGCCATCGCGACGCTGATGACCTGGCAGTGGACCGGCTACAACGCGATCATCTTCCTCGCCGGTCTGCAGACCATCCCGAGCGAGCTGTACGAGGCGGCGCGGGTGGACGGCGCCGGTCCCCTGCAGACGTTCTTCCGGATCACGCTGCCGATGCTGCGGCCGACCCTGCTGTTCGTGCTCGTGGTCTCGACGGTCACCGGCCTGCAGAGTTTCACCGAGGCACAGGTGCTGCTGCAGAACACCTCGAACGACTCGACGTTCTCCGGCGGCCCGGATCACGCGGGCCGCACGATGGTCCTCTACTTCTTCCAGCAGACCTTCGACAACAACGACTTCGGCTATGGCGCCGCCGTGGCATGGGGGATCTTCCTCGTCGTCATCATCTTCTCGATCATCAACTGGCGCCTGGTGCGGCGCCGGGGCGAAGACTAGGGAGGCCTGGACACCATGGCATCCATCAAGGGAACCCGCAGCCGGGGCATCGCGCTGCACGCCGTACTCGTCGTCGGACTCCTGCTGTCGGCCTTCCCGTTCTACTGGGCCGTCATCATGTCGACCCACACGTCGACCGAGATCTTCTCGTACCCGCCGAAGCTGCTGCCCGGCTCGCACTTCCTCAAGAACGTCCGCAGCCTCTTCGACAACATCGACTTCTTCCGTTCGATGTTCAACTCGCTGCTGGTGGCGTCGGCGGTGACCTTCCTGGTCCTGTTCTTCGACTCGCTGGCCGCGTTCGTCTTCGCCAAGTTCGACTTCCCGGGCCGCAGGGCGCTGTTCGCGCTGCTGATGGTGATCTTCATGGTGCCGACGCAGCTGGCGATCATCCCGCAGTTCGTGATGATGGCGAAGATCGGCTGGATCGGCTCGATGACGGCGCTGATCGTGCCGGCGGCGGCCAACGCCTTCGGCATCTTCTGGATGCGCCAGTACATGAAGAGCGCGATCCACGACGAACTCCTCGACGCCTCGCGCATCGACGGGGCGAACTTCCTGCGCCAGTACTGGCACGTGGCCCTCCCGGTGGTCCGGCCGGGCCTCGCCTTCCTCGGCATCTTCACCTTCATGGGCCAGTGGAACGACTACGCCTGGCCCCTGGTCGCCCTCACCAACCCGGACAACGTCACCCTCCAGGTGGCGCTGTCCCAGCTCAACGGCGTCCACGGCACGACGGACTACGGCATGGTGATGACCGGCGCACTGCTCGCCCTCATCCCCCTGCTCATCGTCTTCGCGATCGGCGCCAAGCAGATCATCGGCGACCTCGGCAAGGGAGCCATCCGTTGATGTCACGCGATCCCCTGATCGCCCTCCGCCCCTGGGAGTCGCCCGAGGTGACCTCCTGGGGGCGGCTGCCCATGTCCGCCGTCGACCGGCGTGCGGGAGCCCTCTCGCTGGACGGCGAGTGGCGCTTCCAGCTGCTGCCGTCGCCGGACTCCCCCGTCACCGAAGCCTGGTCGTCCCAGCACGTCCCCGGCGCCTGGACCCTCCAGGACACGGACGACCTGCCGCAGTACACCAACGTCCGCATGCCCTTCGCCGAGTTCCCGCCGGCCGTGCCCGCCGCCGACCCGACGGGCGTGTACGAGCGCGAGGTGGACGTGCCCGCCGAGTGGGCCGGACGCAGGATCGTGCTCCAGGTCGGTGCCGCCGAGAGCGTGCTGCTGGTGCACGTGGACGGGCGGCCCGTCGGTATCTCCAAGGACTCCCACCTCGCCGCCGAGTTCGACCTGTCGCAGGTCGTACGCCCGGGCCGGCGCGCCACCGTACGCCTGACCGTGGTGAAGTGGTCGGACGCCTCGCACATCGAGGACCAGGACCAGTGGTGGCACGGCGGGATCACCCGTTCGGTGCTGCTGTACGCGACGGATCCCCTGCACCTCGCGGACGTGACCGTACGGGCGCGGCTCGACGGGGAGCTGCGGGTGGAGTGCCGGGTGCGGGACGCGGGCGGGGCGCTGCCCGAGGGTTGGTACGTCAGCGGGGAACTGGACGGGCACCCGCTCACGCAGGACGAGGAGTTCGACCGGGCCAACGCCGAGGACGAGCGCGTCTCCGGCTTCCTCGGCGAGGCGCTGATCCGCGCCACCGTCCCCGACGTGCGCCCGTGGACCGCCGAGACACCCGAGCTGCACGGCCTGACCGTCCGCCTGCACCGCGCCGACGGCACGGTCGCCGACACGTCGTACCGGCGCATCGGCTTCCGCGACGTCGAGATCGTGGGCCGGGACCTGCTGGTCAACGGAGAGCGTGTGTTCATCCGGGGCGTCAACCGGCATGACTTCCATCCGCTGACCGGCCGGACGGTGTCGTACGACGACATGCGCGCGGACCTCGTCCTCATGAAGCGCTTCGGCTTCAACGCGATCCGTACCGCGCACTACCCGAACGACCCGGCGCTGTACGACCTCGCGGACGAACTCGGCTTCTACGTCGTCGACGAGGCGGACATCGAGTCCCACGACCACGCCCATGAGATCGCCGACGACCCGCGCTATCTGAACGCCTTCGTCGACCGGGTCTCACGGATGGTGCTGCGCGACAAGAACCACCCGTCGGTCATCATCTGGTCGCTGGGCAACGAGTCCGACTACGGAGCGAACCACGACGCCGCGGCGGGCTGGGTACGGCGACACGACCCGACCCGGCCGATCCAGTACGAGGGAGCCGCCAAGCGCGGCTGGGCCGACCCGGACCTGGCCTCCGACATCGCCTGCCCGATGTACGCGCCGATCGAGGACTGCGTCGCGCACGCCCTGTCCGGCGAGCAGACGAAGCCGCTCATCCAGTGCGAGTACTCGCACGCCATGGGCAACAGCAACGGCACGCTCGCCGACCACTGGGCCGCCATCGAGTCCACCCCGGGTCTTCAGGGCGGCTTCATCTGGGAGTTCTGGGACCACGGCATTCTCCAGCGCGTGAGCGATGGAAGACCGGCCGGGCGCACGGGCGCAGGGCTCTATGACAACGGTGTCGCCGCACCCGGCCACCGCTGGGCGTACGGCGGCGACTTCGGCGAGACGATCCATGACGGCGCCTTCATCGCCGACGGGGTCGTCTTCCCGGACCGCACCCCGAAGCCCGCGCTGTACGAGCACCGGGAGATCGCGGCCCCGGTACGGATCGAGTGCTTCAAGCACGAGGGGATCGTCCTCGGCAACCACCAGCACTTCCGCGGCCTGGACTGGCTGTCGGGCCGGTGGGAGCTGTCCCTCGCCGACGGCCGCACCCTGACCGCGCCGGCAGAGCTTCCCGATCTGCGTCCCGGCGAGACGGCGGCGGTGCCCCTGCCGTTCGAACTGCCGCGCGACTCGGGTGAGGCCTGGCTGACGCTGCGGGTGACGACGGCACAGGACATGCCGTGGGCGCCGCGGGGCACGGAAGTGTGCGCACCCCAAGTGCGACTGCGGGCGGACGCCCCCGTGACGGACGCCCCCGTGACGGACCGTCCCGTCGTCGTCGACGCGGAGGGCCTGCTCGTCCACCCGCTTCTCACGGCCGCTCCCACGCTGTCCCTCTGGCGCGCCCCCACCGACAACGACGAGCTGGGCGGCATGGCGCCGCGCTGGCGTGCCTGGGGGCTCGACGCGCTCGTCCGCAAGGTCGTCTCCGTGCACCGTGACGGCGACGGGGTGACCGTGCTCGCCGAGTACGCCGGCACGGTCGGCGTCGTCCGGCACCGGCAGGTGTTCACCCCGGTCGAGGGCGGGATCCGGATCGACGAACAGGCGGAGCTGCCGGAGGAGTTCGACGACGTGGCCCGGGTCGGGTCGGTCTTCGAGACGGTGGCGGGCCTGGATCTGCTGGAGTGGTTCGGGCAGGGGCCCTGGGAGTCGTACCCCGACCGGAGCGCGGGCGCGCCCGTGGGTCACCACTCCGTCCCCGTGGACGAGCTGTTCACCCCTTATCTGCGTCCGCAGGAGAGCGGCGGCCGGCATGGTGTCCGCCGCTTCACCCTGTCGGCGCCGGACGCCACGGGCCTCGCGGTCACGCTCGACGCACCGCGCCAGGTCTCCGTCACCCGTTTCCGCGCCGAGGACCTGACCGCCGCCTCGCACCACGACGAGCTCGTGCCGCGCTCGGGGTGCGTGGTGCACATCGACGCCGCGCACCGGGGCCTCGGTACGGCCTCGTGCGGCCCCGACACCTCCCTCTCGTACCGCATCGCGGCGGGCATCCATCGCTGGAGCTGGACCCTGCGCGTTCTGTAACCCCCCACGCTTCCCCTCCCCTGTCACTTCCCACGGAGCACACGTGTGCACTTCGCATGACCACCCCCAGGGCGAGGCCGCGCAGGCCGGCGCCGGACGCCGTGGTTTCCTCAGAGCGACCGCGCTGCTCGGTGCCGCCGCGACGGCCGGGCTCGCGCTTCCGGTCGCCGCCGAGGCGGCCACCCCAGGCAGGTGGCGCCCCGACCCGGACGGCCGCCGCTTCACGCTCGCCGTGATGCCCGACACGCAGTACCTGTTCGACGGGCCGAGCATCGACAAGGCGCCGGTCGAGGCGTCCCTGCGCTACCTCCTGGAGCACGGCAAGGACGAGAACATCGTCTTCCTCTCCCACCTCGGCGACCTCACGCAGAACGGCGCGGACGCGGAGTTCGCCGCCATCGGGGAGGCGTTCGAGCTGCTGGACCGGCGGGGCGTCGGCTACAGCGTGCTGGCGGGCAACCACGACGTGCGGTCGTCGACCGACGACCAGCGCGGCTCGACGCCGTACCTGGAGACCTTCGGCCCGCAGCGGTTCAAGGACAGGGCGACCTTCGGGGGTGCCTCCGCGGACGGCTACAACACCTTCCACCTCTTCCGGGCCGCCGGGCGGGAGTGGATGGTGCTCGCACTGAACTGGCGGCTGTCAGCGCAGGGGTACGCATGGGCCGAGGACGTTCTCGCCCGGCACCCGAGGACGCCCGTCATCCTCACCACGCACGAGCTGGTCGCCGAGGACGACTCCCTGTCGGCGTACGGGCAGCGGCTGTGGGACAGGCTGATCGAGGACCACGACCAGATCTTCCTCACCCTCAACGGGCACTACTGGCCTGCCGCCCGGGCGACCCGCAAGAACGCGGCGGGCAACGACGTCCACCTGCACCTGACGAACTATCAGAACAGGTACTTCGGTGGCGCAGCGATGATCCGTCTGTACCGCTTCGACCTGGACCGCGACGTCATCGACGTGGAGACGGTCTCCCCATGGATCCTCGGCCGGGCCGCGAAGGGCCTGAACGAGCTGGAGCGGCAGGAGATCGAGCTGAGCGGTGACGCCGACCGGTTCTCGGTGGAGATCGACTTCGCCGAGCGCTTCGCCGGCTTCGCCCCGGTGCCCGCGCGCCCGTCGCGGCCCGCCTCGAAAGTCCTCATACCCGGCACGGTGGCGTACTGGCGCTTCGACGGCCACGACGACGGCGCCGCCGTCACCGGCACGGTCCGCGATGTGTCCGGGCGCGGCAACGACCTCACGCTGATCACCGTGAACGGCGGCTCGCTGACCTGGTCCTCGGACCACCATCCCGACCAGCCCGGCCACGGCAGCCTGGAGTTCCAGGGCTACAAGTCCCCGCTGAAGGGCGCGTACCTGCGCACGGTCGACGGTGCGCCGATCGACTCGGCCACGTTCAGGAACGGTTACACCATCGAGGCGTTCTACCGCCTTCCCGCCGACTGGGACCCCTCGCACCACGCCTGGTCGGGCATCGTCAGCCGCACCGGCACGGGCGGCGCGGCCGGCAAGACCGCCGACGACCCCGACGAGCCCCTCGCCACACTGTCCCTGTCCAACGACCGGGAGCCGCAGTGGGCGATGCGCCCGATCAACCAGGAGGGCATCGCCACCAACTGGGGTCAGGAGACACCGCTGGAGACCTGGTGGCACCTCGCGGTCGTCAATGACGGTACGCACACCACGCTGTATGTCGAAGGCTGCCCGGTCGTCCGCAACCCCAGGGAGGCTGCCGTCGGGATCACCTCGGTCGGGCTGCCCTGGCTGCTCGGCGGCTATGAGTACGCGGGCACGATCGACCAGATCCTGCACGGCCGGCTCGGCGATGTCCGCGTTGTCGAACGGGCGCTGCCCGTCTCCTCCTTCATGAACCGCTGAGTTCCGGAATTTTCGAAAGAGAGCCATGACCGAGCAGCAGCTGCCCGCCTGGGCCGACCCGTCCGTCTCCCCCGCCGCCCTCGACGCCCAGGGCGTCTCCCGTCGCCAACTCCTGCGTCGTGCCGGACTGTTCGGCGCGGCCCTCACCCTCGGTTCGGCCGCTGCACCCGCGGTCGCCGCGCAGCGGGGCTTCGGCGGCGACGATCCCCGCCTCGCCTACCTCGTCGGCGACCACCACATCCACTCCGTCTACAGCCACGACGCGAAGTACACGTTCTCCCAGCTGGCCGCCGCGGGTGCCGAATACGGCCTCGACTGGATGGTGTTCACCGAGCACTCCAACTTCGGGCACGCCAAGTACGGCGCCCCGCTGGAGCACGAGGAGATCCTCAAGGCGCGGGCCGAGAACCCGCGCCAGCTCATCTTCCAGGGGCTGGAGTGGTACATCCCGGCCGCCGAGCACTGCACGGTCTTCGCCGCGCCCGGGCCGCACGAGGTGGACCTCCTCACGCGGTTCGAGAGTGACTACGACGGCAAGCTGCTCGGCTACACCGACGGCGCTCCTGACAACGCGAACACGGCCCGCAACGAGGCTCACGCGGTCAAGGCCATCCAGTGGCTGGCCGAGCAGCGCCGCACCGGCTACGTCGACGACGTACTGGTCCTCGCCAACCACCCCATGCGCCTGGGCATCGACTCCCCGCACGAGATGCGCAACTGGCGGGACGCGGCACCCGAGATCATGATCGGCATGGAGGGGGCGCCCGGCGCCCAGGGCGCGGCCCTCCCCGGCCGGCGCGGCGCGACGTCGATCCGCGGCGAGTACGAGAACAAGCCGTCCGCCAACTCCTGGGCGGGGTACCCGGCGGACGCCTATCTCACCTACGGCGGTTTCGACTGGGCGACCGCCACCGTCGGCGGCCTGTGGGACTCCCTGCTCGCCGAGGGCAGGCTGTTCTCCATCACCACCAACTCCGACGCCCACCGGATCGTCTTCGACACCTGGAAGAACGGCGACTGGCCGCCCGGCCGGAACTTCGACAACACCGGCAAGCTGCCCGACCCGGTCGACACCGACACCCCGCAGCCGGGGAGCGACTTCTGGCCCGGCCAGTTCAGCCGCACCCACGTCGGTGTCACCCGCTACGGCTACCGGGCGGTGATGGCGGGCCTGCGCGCGGGCCGGGTCTGGCTCGACCACGGGCATCTGCTCGACGGGCTCGACGTGCGGCTGGGGCGGGACTGCGACTCGGGGCGCGGCGTCACGCTCGGCGGCCGGCTGCGGGTGCGCAAGGGCGAGAGGCTCACGCTGTATGTGACGGTGACGTCTGCCTCGCGGCCCAACCCGCAAGGGATCCTTCCCGCGTTGGCGCACGTGGACGTCATCAGGGGCGCGGTGCGGGGCCCGGTGGCCGACCGGGACGCGTGGCGGGCGCCCGGCACCCAGGTCGTCCACACGGCGGACGTGACGGGCCGGACGGGGACGTACACCCTGCGCATCCCGCTGACCGCCGGGGACGAGTCCTTCTACGTCCGGCTGCGCGGCAGCGACGGCAACCGGCACGGTGCGGGCTATCTCGGCGCCTCGGTCGACCCGCACGGCCCGGTCCCGCACGAGCCCGGCAACGGTGACCCGTGGGCCGACACGTGGTTCTACTCGAACCCGGTGTTCGTGGACGTGGCGAGCGCCTGAGCGCTTCACTGGTGACGCGGTACGAAATCCGCGGGCCGTCGGTGGCTGGTCGCGCAGTTCCCCGCGCCCCTCATGGGGCGCGGGGAACCCACCTGTCAGGTGTAGAAGCGCGACAGGCTCTGCAGAACGGCGGCAGGCTTCGCGCCGCCCTCGATCTCAATGGTGCCGTCAACGGTGATCTGGACTCCGCCCGGCACCTCATCGACGGCCGCCAGCTTTCCCACCAGCCGGATGCGGGACCCCACCTTGACCGGCGAGGGGAAACGCACCTTGTTCAGGCCGTAGTTGACCTTCGTCGACACCCCCTCGACCTCCAGCAGTTCGGTGAACAGCGGAATGAACAGCGAGAGGGTCAGGTATCCGTGGGCGATCGGCGCCCCGAAGGGCCCCTCCGCGGCCTTGTCCGGGTCGACGTGGATCCACTGGTGGTCGCCCGTCGCGTCGGCGAAGGTGTCGATCCGCTCCTGGGTGACCTCGATCCACTCGCTGGTGCCGAGGTCACTTCCGGCCAGTTTCTTGAGTTCGTCGAGGCCGTTGACGGTGATGCTCATATGGTTTTCCTTGGCTGGGAGTCGGTCGCGCCGTACCGGGAGCGGACACGGGCCTTGAGGAGTTTTCCCGAGGCGGTGCGCGGGAGTTCGTCCGCGATCACCACCGATTTGGGGATCTTGTATTTGGCGAGCCGCCCGGCGAGGGAGGCGATGACGTCGTCGGGGTCGAGCGTGGTGCCCTCGCGGGGGACGACGACCGCGCGCGGCACCTCGCCCCACTTGTCGTCGGCGACGCCGATGACCGCGCACTCGACGATGTCCGGATGGGTGAGGAGCTGGTCCTCGATCTCGGCGGGGTAGATGTTCTCCCCACCCGAGATGATCATGTCCTTTATGCGGTCGACGATGTACACGTATCCGTCCTCGTCGACCTGGGCCGCGTCCCCGCTGCGGAACCAGCCGTCGGCGAACACGGCCGCGGTCTCCTCGGGCAGTCCCCAGTAGCCGGGCATGACGTGCGGACCGCGCACGACGACCTCGCCGGTCTCGCCGACGTCGACGGGGGTGAGGTCGGGCCGGACGACCCGTACGTCGCTGAAGAAGTGGGGCACCCCGGCCGAACCGGCCTTGCTCACCGCGTGCTCGGCGTCCAGGAAGAGCGTGCCGGGCGCGGCCTCGGTCATGCCGTAACCCTGGAGGAAGGTGAGCCCGCGCTCCTGGTACGCGGCGATCAGCGGGGTCGGCACGGGCGAGCCGCCGCAGGTGAGGATCCGCAGGCTGGACAGGTCGGCCCGGGCCCAGCGCGGATGCCGCGCCACCTGGTCGAACATGGTGGGAACGCCGAACATGAAGGTGATCCGGTGGCGTTCGATCACGTCGAAGGTGGCCTCCGGGTCGAAGGCCTCGACCAGGACGCAGGTGCCGCCCTTGAGCAGGACCGGCAGGGTGAGCATGTTCAGCCCGGCCGTGTGGAACAACGGGGCGCAGACCAGGGCGCGTTCGTCGGCGACGAGGTCGTGGTCGACGAGGACGTTGAACGCGTTCCAGATCAGGTTGCCGTGCGTGAGCATGGCGCCCTTGGGGCGGCCCGTGGTCCCCGAGGTGTACATGATGATGCAGGTGTCGTCGGGGGCGACGGGCTGGTCGATCGTCTCGTCGCTCGCCGCGGTGAGCAACTCCTCGTATTCGGGGCCCACTTCCACGTAGGTACGGACGTCGGTGCTGCCCGGGAGTCCCGCGACGAGGCCGGCGTGCGAGGGCGCGTAGACGAGGGCCTTGGCGCCCGAGTCGGCGAGCTGGTAGGCGATCTCGGGTCCGGCGAGGCGGGTGTTGAGCGGTACGAAGACCGCGCCCAGGGTGCCGGCCGCGAAGAGCGTCTCCAGGTACGCGGGGTGGTTGGGGCCGAGATGGGCGATCCGGTCGCCGCGGCGGACGCCACGGGTGCGCAGCGCGTGCGCGAGGCGGGTGGTGCGCTCGTACAGCTCCGCGTAGGTGATGTTCCGGTCCCCGTGGATCAGGGCGGTGCGGTGCGGGGTCTTGCGGGCCCGGCGTGCGGGCCACGACCCCAGTCCCTCATTGCGCATCTCACGCCCCTTACGGTGTGGTCAGCCCGAGCACTCGGGCGGCGTTCTCCTTGAGGATCTTCGGCCGGACCTCGTCCTTGATCGACAGCTTGGCGAAGTCGGCGAGCCAGCGGTCGGGGGTGAGGACGGGGTAGTCGGAGCCGAAGAGGACCTTGTCCTTCAGCAGTGTGTTGGCGTACTGCACGAGCTGCGGCGGGAAGTACTTCGGCGACCAGCCGGACAGGTCGATGTGAACGCCCGGCTTGTGTGTGGCCACCGCGAGCGCCTCGTCCTGCCAGGGGAAGGACGGATGCGCCAGGATGATCTTCAGATGGGGGAAGTCCGCGGCGACGTCGTCCACGTGGAGGGGGTTGGAGTACTTGAGCCTGATCCCGCCCCCGCCGGGGACTCCGGCGCCGATGCCCGTCTGGCCGGTGTGGAAGAGGGCGATGGTGCCCGTCTCCTCGATCACCTCGTACAGGTCGTACGCCACCGAGCGGTCGTTGGGGAAGAACCCCTGGATGCTGGGGTGGAACTTGAAGCCCTTCACCCCGTACTCCTCGACCATGCGGCGGGCCTGCCGGACCCCCGCCTTGCCGCGGAAGGGGTCGATGGAGGCGAAGGGGATCAGCACGTCCGGGTTGGCGGCGGCGGCCTCGGCGATCTCCTCGTTCGGGACGGGCTCGGTTCCGGTCGCGGACTCGGCGTCGACCGTGAAGACCACGGCGGCCATGTTGCGCTCGCGGTAGTACGCGGCCGTCTCCTCCAAGGTCGGCTTCCGCTTGCCCTCGACCTTGAAGTAGGCGGAGGAGGCGTCGTGGAGGTCGTCGTCCAGGGAGGAGTGGCCTTGGGAGGACACCTCGCAGTGCGTGTGGACGTCGATCGCGACGAGTTGGCCGATGTCCATCACGCCTCCGGGAACTTCGGCGCCGGGATGCCGACGGTCTGCGGCTCCGCGCCTACCGAGGTGGCCCAGACGTCGGCGAGGGTGTCCGGGGACCAGCCGCCGTCCGCGTACGCCGCCCTGATCTCCTGCGGATGCGACCAGAGTGCCACCTTGTCGCCGCCGATGCCGATGGCCTGGCCGGTGACGCCCCGGGCGGCCTCGGAGGCGAGGAAGGGGACGAGGGCGGCGCAGTCCTCGGGGGTGCCGAAGCCCTCGCCCTTGCGCAGGAAGCCGGGCAGCGGCTCGCCGTTCTTCATGGCCTCGACGTAGGGGGCGAAGGCCGGGATGGTCTCGGTCATGGCGGTGGCGGCGACCGGGACGATCGCGTTGACGGTGATGTTCGCCCGGGCCAGCTCCATCGACCAGGTACGGGCCATGGCGGCGATGCCCGCCTTCGCGGCGGCGTAGTTCGTCTGGCCGAAGTTGCCGCGCTGTCCCGCAGGGGAGCCGACCAGGATCAGGCTGCCGCCCTCGCCCTGTTCGCGCATCCGCACGGCGGCGGCCCGGGCGCAGGTGAAGGTGCCCTTGAGATGGGTGGTGATCACCGCGTCGAAGTCGTCGTCGGTCATCTTCCACAGCACCTTGTCCCGCAGGATGCCGGCGTTGGTGACCAGGATGTCGAGCCGGCCGAACTCCTCCACCGCGCGGGCGACCAGCCGGTCGGCGGCCTGCGTGGTGCCGACCGCGACGACCTCGGCGACGGCCTTGCCTCCCGCCTCGGTGACGGACTTGACGGCCTGCTCGGCCACGGCCTCGTCGACGTCGTTCACGACCACGGAGGCGCCGTGGGCGGCCAGGGCGTGCGCGTAGGCCAGGCCGAGGCCACGGCCGCTGCCGGTGACGACGGCCACCTTGCCGGTGAGATCGATGCTGGGCACGAGCGGGTCCCTTCCAGACGGGTCGGCCGCCGGCTGCGCTGCGGCCACCGGCGGCGGGTTGCGAAATCGAAGCTAAGGACAATCATTGTTGTCGTCAATAGTTGTTGCCCACCGGTCTGTGCGGCATGCTGTGGGGAAGCACGCACGTCCCGCCTCCGTCCGGGGGCCCGGCCCAGGGAGCCCGTCATCACCGGCCAGCAGCACGCCGCAGAAATCGCCGTGGGCACTGCCCCCATCGACGCCCGGGAGCCGTGGATGCGCGGGCTGCACTCGGACACGGGCTATCTGCTGTACCGGCTCGGGCTGCGTTCCGGGCAGTTGTTCAACACCTTCCTCCAGGAGTCGGGCCTGCGCCTGCGCCACTACGCGCTGCTGCGTTTCCTCGCCACCTCCGAGGGCGCCCTCCAGCGGGAGCTGAGCACCTCCCTCGGTTACGACCCGAGCGCGATCGTGGGCCTGGTCGACGACCTGGAGAAGCTCGGTTTCGCCGAGCGTCGCCCGTCCCCCGACGACCGGCGCAGCCGCATCGTCGTGCTGACCGAGGCGGGCCGCGCCTTCCTGCGCGACACCGACGAGGCCGGGCTGCGCGTCACCAACGACCTCCTCCAGCCACTCGACGCGGCCGAGCGGGACACCCTGCACGCGCTGCTCCAGAAAGTCGCCGAGACCGGGCTCGGGTGACGCCGCGCCCATGACCACCGACGCCGTGCGGGGACAGGCGGCACGATCGGCGCCCGACCGGCTGCTCGCCGTGCTCGCCGCCTTCGACCACGCGCACCCGGCGCTCTGCCTGACCGACATCAGCCGCCGGGCCGGGCTCACCCTGACCACCGCGCACCGGCTGGTCGGCGCGCTGACCGAGTGGGGCGCGCTGGAGCGGGACGCGGACGGTGTCTACCACGTGGGCCTGCGGCTGTGGGAGGTCGCCGCGCTCGCCCCGCGCGGGCTCGCGCTGCGGCAGGTCGCGCTGCCGTACCTGGAGGACCTGTACGAGGCGACGCACGAGAACGTGCAGCTGGCGGTGCGCGACGGCGCCGAGGTCGTGTACATCGAGTGGATCTCCGGGCGCTCGGCCGTCGGCGTGCACATCCGGGTCGGCGCGCGCTGGCCGCTGCACGCCACCGGGGTGGGGCTCGCGCTGCTGGCCCACAGCGACCAGGCGTTCCAGGAGGAGTACTGCGACGGGCCGCTGGCCGCGTTCACCCCGCACACCATCACGGATCCGGGGCGACTGCGCCGGGAGCTGGCCGAGGTGCGGCGCTCTGGCGTGGCGGTGAGCAGCCGTCAGGTCACCGACGACGCGCTGTCGGTGGCGGCCCCGGTACGCGGACGGGAGGGCGCGGTGACGGCGGCGGTGTCGGTCGTCGTGCCCCGGCTCGGAGCACAGGTGCCGGGGTTGATCCCGGCGGTACGGGTCGCGGCGCGGGGGATCTCGCGGGCGCTGGGATGGCAGCCGCAGTCACACTGAGCGCGTCGCGCGCGGGCGCGGCGGGCTCAAGCGGCCGACCGGGGCAGCCGGTCCCCCTCACCCGCGGCGGACGGACCGCACCGTCGGACGGACACGGACTGCGAACAGCCCTTGCCGCGCGGCGGACACGGAATCGCGGCTCCCGGCCGTAGGGCGGACACGGACACGCAACTCCCGTCCGTACGGCGGACACGGACACGGACACGCAGCAGCCCCGGCCGTACGGCGGACACGGAAACGCAGCAGCCCCAGCCGTACGCCGGACACCGACACGCAGCAGCAGCAGCCCCAGCCGTACAGCGGACCGGAAGGCGGGGAGCGCTCTCCGGCAGCGCGCCGCACGCCTCCCGTTTCATCCCCTGAACTCCCGTACGGCCAAAGGACTTTCTCGGCTTTACCTCTTGACGGCTGGAGTGCCGGAGAGCACATTGGCCGCGCGGCCTGAGAGCGCTCTCAAGACCATCCGTGCACCTCCCCGGCGCTCGGACGCACCCGCACACCCCCACTCCGTACGAAGAGGCAGCCCATGAACGAAACTTCCGGCACACCCGCAAGACGCCGTTCCCTGCGCCGCGCACTCCTGGCCGTACTCGGCACCATGGGTCTGGCCGTGGCCGCCGCCACGGCCGTCACCCTGCCCGCGAACGCCTCCGCCCCCACTCCCCCGTCGGGCTGGACCCAGGTCTTCCTCGACGACTTCAACGGCGCGGCCGGCTCCGGGGTCAGCACCGGCAACTGGCAGTACGACACCGGGACTTCGTATCCGGGCGGCCCCGCCAACTGGGGTACCGGCGAGGTCGAGACGATGACGTCAAGCACGAACAACGTCTCGCTCGACGGCAACGGGAACCTGCGCATCACCCCGCTGCGCGACTCCGCCGGCAACTGGACCTCGGGCCGTATCGAGACCACCCGCACCGACTTCCAGCCCCCGTCCGGCGGCAAGCTGCGGGTCGAGGCCCGCCTCCAGATGCCGAACGTCACCGGCACCGCCGCCGAGGGCTACTGGCCGGCCTTCTGGATGCTGGGAGCACCCTACCGGGGCAACTACCAGAACTGGCCTGGCGTCGGCGAGCTGGACATCATGGAGAACGTCCAGGGCCTGAACAAGGTGTGGGCGACGATGCACTGCGGCACCAACCCGGGCGGCCCGTGCAACGAGACCACCGGCATCGGCAACAACACGGCGTGTCCGGGCACGACGTGTCAGTCCGGCTTCCACACCTACACCATGGAGTGGGACCGCTCGGTGAGCCCCGAGGCGATCCGCTTCTACGTCGACGGCGTCAACTACCACACGGTCACGTCGAGCCAGGTCGACGCGACGACCTGGGCCAATGCCACGAGCCATGGCTTCTTCGTCATCCTGAACGTGGCGATGGGCGGCGCCTTCCCGGACGCGCTCGGCGGCGGTCTGGACAGCGGCACCGAGTCCGGCCACCCGATGGTCGTCGACTACGTGCAGGTCCTCCAGTCCGGTGGGAGCGGTACCACGACCCCGCCCTCCGGCAACCGGGACGCGTACAGCGCGATCCAGGGCGAGTCGTACGACAGCCAGTCCGGTGTGAGCACCGAGACCACCACCGACACCGGCGGCGGCCAGGACATCGGCTCACTGGCGAACGGCGACTGGGCCCTGTACAAGGGCGTCAACTTCGGCTCCACGGCGGCCAAGCAGTTCTACGGCCGGGTCGCGAGCGGTGCGGCGAGCGGGGTGAGCGGACTGGTCGAGGTGCGTCTCGACAGCCGGAGCAACTCCCCCATCGGCAGCTTCGCGGTGGCCAACACGGGCGGCTGGCAGAGCTGGAGGACGGTCCCGGCGAACATCAGCTCCGTCACCGGCACGCATGACGTCTATCTCACCTTCACCAGCGGCCAGGCGAACGACTTCGTGAACGTGAACTGGTTCGACTTCGGCCACTGACAGCACGCGCCGAGAGGGGGGTGGGCCGAGGGCCCGCCCCCTTTTCTTCTCATCTCAGCTCCGCCCGGAACGCCGCCGGGGTCGTGTCCGTGTGCTGGTGGAAGAACTTGGAGAAGTTCGCCGAGTCGGGGAAGCCGACGGCGACGCCGACACGGCCGATCGGCAGGTCCGTGTGGGCGAGCAGGCGTTTGGCCTCCAGGACGACGCGCTTGTCGATGAAGCCCTTGGGCGTCTCGCCGGTGGCGGCGCGGACGGCGCGGACCAGGGTGCGGCGGGAGTAGCCGAGGGCGTCGGCGTACGCGCTGACGCTGTGGTTGGTCGCGAAGTCCTTCTCGACCGCATCCCGGAAACGGGTGAAGGTGGTGTCGGCCTGCCGGCGGGCCGCCTCGGCCGAGCTCGCCGCGAGATGTGCGAGCCGCAGCAGGAACGCGGTCAGGGAGTGGCGCAGTACCGCCGTGTGCAGGCTCAGCGGCAGCGTGGTGGTGTCCTCGTACTCGCGTTGCAGCTGCGCGAGCGAGGCCCTGAGGCCGGCGCACTGGTCCGGGTCCGGGCGCAGCAGGGGCGACAGGTCGTAGCGGTACAGGCCCGTGGCCTCCACCGTGGCGCGCGGCAGGAAGCCGGGCTGCATGGCCAGGACGGTGCCGCGGTACTCGCTCGTCCGGGAGAAGCGGTGGACCTGCCCGGGCCGGATCCACAAGAGGTCACCGGCGCCCACCTCGTACTCGGCGAAGTCCACCATGTGCGTCACGGGGCCGCCGCTGAAGAGCATCACCACGTGGAAGTCGATGCGGTGGACGCGTTCCAGCGGCCCGTCGGCGTGCCAGACACGGCCGGGATCCATGGGTCCCACCTGCATGCCGACGCCGCAGACGCTCAGATCGACAGGGAAGGGGTATGTCCTGATCCCGTCGCCGTCTTGGGTGGTTCTGTCTGCCATGTCCTTCTCGCGCCGTCTCGATCCTGCTGCCGATGTCCCACTTTCACCGAAGACTGACACACGGGGACCTTCCCCAGCAAAAGTCAGACTTTTAGGTTTGAACGCGTTCCACCAGAGATTCCCCATCCAGTGAGGACTTCTTGAAATGAGCGCGCAGAGCCACGACGGTTTCGAATGGACCGAGCTCGACCGGCGAGCCGTCGACACGGCCCGCGTCCTGGCCGCCGACGCGGTACAGAAGGTCGGCAACGGCCACCCGGGCACCGCGATGAGCCTGGCCCCGGCGGCATACACCATCTTTCAGAAGCTGATGCGACACGATCCCGCGGACCCCGAGTGGACCGGCCGTGACCGCTTCGTCCTCTCCCCCGGCCACACCTCGCTGACCCTCTACACCCAGCTCTTCCTCTCCGGATACGAGCTGGAGCTGGACGACCTGAAGTCGTTCCGTACCCACGGCTCCAAGACGCCCGGCCACCCCGAGTACGGGCACACCGCCGGCGTCGAGACCACCACCGGACCGCTCGGCCAGGGCCTCGTCAACGCGGTGGGCATGGCGATGGCCGCCCGCTACGAGCGCGGCCTGTTCGACCCGGAGGCGCCCGAGGGCACCTCCCCCTTCGACCACACCATCTGGGCGATCGTCTCCGACGGCGACCTGGAGGAGGGCATCTCCGCGGAGGCCTCCTCGCTCGCCGGCCACCAGAAGCTCGGCAACCTCGTCTTCCTCTACGACGACAACCACATCTCCATCGAGGGCGACACCGCGACGGCCTTCTCCGAGGACGTGCTGAGGCGGTACGAGGCCTACGGCTGGCACGTCCAGCGCATCGAGCCCGCCGAGAGCGGCGACATCGACGTCCACGCGCTGTACGCGGCGCTGAAGGCGGCGCAGGCCGAGACCGAGCGCCCCTCGATCATCGCGATGCGCACGATCATCGCCTGGCCCGCCCCGAACGCGCAGAACACCGAGGCGTCCCACGGCTCGGCCCTCGGCGCCGACGAGGTCGCCGCCACCAAGCGCGTCCTCGGTTTCGACCCGGAGAAGACCTTCGAGGTCGCGGACGAGGTCCTCGCCCACACCCGCCAGGCCCTGGACCGCGGCGCCGAGGCGCACGCCGCCTGGGACAAGCGGATCGCCGAGTGGCGCACCGCCCAGCCGGAGCGCGCGAAGCTGTTCGACCGCGTCGTGGCCGGTCAGCTGCCCAAGGGCTGGGAGCAGGCGCTGCCGGTCTTCGAGGCGGGCACCTCCGTCGCCACGCGTGCCGCCTCCGGCAAGGTCCTCCAGGCGCTGGGTGCGGTCGTCCCCGAGCTGTGGGGCGGCTCCGCCGACCTGGCCGGCTCGAACAACACGACCATCGACAAGAACAGCTCGTTCCTGCCGAAGGGCAACCCGCTGCCGGAGGCCGACCCGTACGGCCGCACGGTCCACTTCGGCATCCGTGAGTTCTCGATGGCCGCGGAGATGAACGGCATCGCGCTGCACGGCAACACCCGTATCTACGGCGGCACCTTCCTGGTGTTCTCCGACTACATGCGCAACGCCGTGCGCATGTCCGCCCTGATGCAGCTCCCGGTGACGTACGTGTGGACGCACGACTCCATCGGCCTGGGCGAGGACGGCCCCACCCACCAGCCCGTCGAGCACCTGGCCTCGCTGCGCGCCATCCCGGGCCTGAACATCGTCCGCCCGGCCGATGCCAACGAGACCGCGATCGCCTGGGCCGAGATCCTCAAGCGGCACTCCACGAAGCCGGCCCCGCACGGCCTCGCGCTCAGCCGCCAGGGCCTGCCGACGTACGCCCCCAACCCGGAGGCGGCGAAGGGCGGTTACATCCTGAAGGAGTCCTCCACCGAGGCCCCGGACGTCATCCTCATCGCCACCGGCTCCGAGGTGCAGCTCGCCGTCGCCGCGCGCGAGCTGCTGGAGGCCGAGGGCGTGGGTACCCGGGTGGTGTCGATGCCGTCCGTGGAGTGGTTCGAGGAGCAGCCCGCCGAGTACCGCGAGCAGGTCCTTCCCTCCTCCGTGAAGGCCCGCGTGGCCGTCGAGGCAGGTATCGGACTGACCTGGTACCGGTACGTCGGTGACAACGGACGCATCGTCTCCCTGGAGCACTTCGGCGCCTCCGCCGACGCCAAGACCTTGTTCGCCGAGTACGGCTTCACGCCCGAGAACGTGGCCGCCGCCGCCCGGGAATCCCTCGCCGCCGTTCGCGGTTGATCAGATCGCAAGAAAGAAGATGATCACAGTGACCGAAGCAACCGCAGTCGCGGAGCCCCTGAAGCGCCTGTCCGACGAGGGCGTCTCGATCTGGCTGGACGACCTGTCCCGCAAGCGGATCGCGTCCGGCAACCTCGCCGAACTCGTCGCGACGAAGCACGTGGTGGGCGTCACCACCAACCCGTCCATCTTCCAGGCCGCCATCGGCTCCGGAGAGGGCTACGAGGAGCAGCTGGCCGATCTGGCCGTGCGCGGCGTGACGGTCGACGAGGCCGTGCGCATGATGACCACCGCCGACGTCCGCGCCGCCGCCGACATCCTGCGGCCCGTGTACGACGCGACGGGCGGCCGGGACGGCCGGGTCTCCATCGAGGTCGACCCGCGCCTGGCGCACGACACCCGGGCCACCGTCGCCGAGGCCAGGCAGCTCGCCTGGCTGGTCGACCGCCCGAACGTGATGATCAAGATCCCGGCGACCCGGGCGGGCCTCCCGGCGATCACCGAGGTCATCGGCCTCGGCATCAGCGTCAATGTCACGCTGATCTTCTCGCTGGAGCGCTACCGCGAGGTCATGGACGCCTATCTGGCCGGCCTGGAGAAGGCCCGGGCGGCCGGGCACGACCTGTCCGCCATCCACTCCGTCGCCTCCTTCTTCGTCTCCCGCGTCGACAGCGAGATCGACAAGCGCCTGACGAAGCTCGGCACCAACGAGGCCCTCGCGCTCAAGGGGCGGGCGGCGCTCGCCAACGCACGGCTCGCCTACGAGGCGTACGAGGAGGTCTTCGCCGGTGAGCGCTGGCTCGCCGTGGCCGGCGCCGGCGCCAACAAGCAGCGCCCGCTGTGGGCGTCGACCGGCGTGAAGGACCCGGCGTACAAGGACACCATGTACGTGGACGAGCTGGTCGCGCCCGGCACGGTCAACACCATGCCGGAGGCCACGCTGAACGCCACCGCCGACCACGGCGACGTCCAGGGCGACACGGTGACCGGCGGCTACGCGCAGGCCCGCGCCGACCTCGCGGCCGTCGAGGCGCTCGGGATCTCGTACGACGAGGTCGTGCAGCAACTGGAGGACGAGGGCGTCGCCAAGTTCGAGGTGGCCTGGCAGGACCTGCTGGACGCCGTGACGACGTCGCTGAAGAGCAAGGGGGTCGAAGGGGAATGAGCAAGGAACTTCCCGAACAGACGGCCGCACAGGCCGAGGCGACGGCCCAGGATGGGGCCGTGAGCAAGGCCCCGGGGGCCGAGCAGGCTCAGACCAAGGCCCCGGAGGCGGGGAAGGCCACGGCCAAGGCTTCGGAGGCCAAGAAGGGCGCAACCGTGGAGACGATCTCCGCCGACGACTGGGACAACCCGCTCCGCGACGCCCGCGACCGCCGTCTGCCCCGCATCGCGGGCCCCTCCGGCCTGGTCATCTTCGGCGTCACCGGCGACCTGTCCCGCAAGAAGCTGATGCCGGCCGTGTACGACCTCGCCAACCGGGGTCTGCTGCCGCCGGGCTTCTCACTCGTCGGGTTCGCCCGGCGCGACTGGGCGGACCAGGACTTCGCCCAGGTGGTGCACGACGCCGTGCGCGAGCACGCCCGCACCGAGTTCCGCGAGGAGGTCTGGCAGCAGCTCGCCGAGGGCATGCGGTTCATCCCGGGCGACTTCGACGACGACACCGCGTTCAAGCAGCTGCGGTCCGCCGTCGACGAGCTGGACGCCTCCCGGGGCACCAATGGCAACTACGCGTTCTACCTCTCCGTACCGCCGAAGTTCTTCCCGAAGGTCGTCCAGCAGCTCAAGAAGCACGGTCTCGCGGACGCTCCGGAGGGCTCCTGGCGGCGCGCGGTCATCGAGAAGCCGTTCGGCCACGACCTGGCGAGCGCGCGCGAGCTGAACGCGATCGTGCACGACGTGTTCGAGCCGGACCAGGTCTTCCGCATCGACCACTACCTGGGCAAGGAGACCGTCCAGAACGTCCTGGCGCTCCGCTTCGCCAACCAGATGTACGAGCCGATCTGGAACCGGTCGTACGTCGACCACGTCCAGATCACCATGGCCGAGGACATCGGGATCGGCGGCCGTGCCGGGTACTACGACGGCATCGGCTCCGCCCGGGACGTCATCCAGAACCACCTGCTCCAGCTGATGGCCCTCACGGCCATGGAGGAGCCCATCGCCTTCGACGCCGAGGCGCTCGTCACCGAGAAGCTGAAGGTGCTCAAGTCGGTGAAGCTGCCGGAGGACCTCGGCGGTCACACGGTGCGCGGGCAGTACGCGACCGGCTGGCAGGGCGGCGAGAAGGTGGTCGGCTACCTCCAGGAGGAGGGCATCGACCCCGCGTCGAAGACCGACACGTACGCCGCGATCAAGCTGGAGGTCGACAACCGCCGCTGGGCGGGCGTCCCCTTCTACCTGCGCACCGGCAAGCGCCTGGGCCGCCGGGTCACCGAGATCGCGGTGGTCTTCCAGCGGGCGCCCCACTCGCCGTTCGACTCCACGGCCACCGAGGAGCTCGGCGAGAACGCGATCGTCATCCGGGTGCAGCCCGACGAGGGCATGACCGTGCGGTTCGGTTCCAAGGTTCCGGGCACCTCGATGGAGATCCGGGACGTCACGATGGACTTCGCCTACGGCGAGTCGTTCACCGAGTCCAGCCCGGAGGCGTACGAACGGCTGATCCTGGACGTACTGCTCGGCGACGCCAACCTGTTCCCCCGCACCGAGGAGGTGGAGGAGTCCTGGAGGATCCTCGACCCGATCGAGGAGTACTGGGACGAGCACGGCAAGCCCGCGCAGTACCCCTCGGGCAGCTGGGGCCCGAAGGAAGCCGACGAGATGCTCGCACGAGACGGACGGAGCTGGCGCAGGCCATGAAGATCGACCTGACCGACACCACGGCAAGCAAGATCAACAAGGCGCTGGTGCAGGGCCGCCGCGCCCTCGGCACCCCCGCCGTGGGCATGGTCCTGACGATGGTCATCGTGACCGACGAGGAGAACGCCTACGACTCGATCAAGGCGGCCGAGGAGGCCTCGCACGAGCACCCCTCGCGCACCCTGGTCGTCATCAAGCGGCACTCCCGCACCTCGCGCGACCGCACCCGGTCGCACCTGGACGCGGAGGTCCGGGTGGGCGCCGACGCCGGCACCGGCGAGACGGTCGTGCTGCGCATGTACGGCGAGGTGTCCGACCACGCCGACTCGGTGGTCCTGCCGCTGCTGCTGCCGGACGCGCCCGTCGTCGTGTGGTGGCCGGTGGACGCGCCGGACAACCCGTCCAAGGACCCGCTGGGCGCCCTCGCCCAGCGCCGGATCACCGACCTGTACGCCGTCGAGGACCCGCTGGCCGTGCTGGCGACCCGGGTCGACACGTACGCGCCGGGCGACACCGACCTGGCCTGGACCCGGCTGACGCCGTGGCGGTCGCTGCTGGCCGCCGCTCTCGACCAGGCCCGTATGAAGGTGACCTCCGCGGCCGTGGAGGCCGAGGCCGAGAACCCGGCCGCCGAGCTGCTGGCCCGCTGGCTGGGTACCCGGCTCCAGGTGCCCGTGGAGCGGATCGTCACCGCCGGACCGGTCGTCACGGCCGTACGCCTCGGCACCGAGAAGGGCGAGATCGTCATCGACCGCCCCGAGGGCCCGCTGGCCACACTTCACCTGCCGGGCCAGCCCCCGCGCACCATGGCGCTGAAGGTGCGCCCCACCTCCGAACTGATCGCCGAGGAGCTGCGCCGCCTCGACGCGGACGACATGTACGCCATCGCCCTGCGCGGCGAGGGCCCCAAGGAGAACGCCCACCATGTCTGACCACCCCAGGCTCATCCGCCGCCCCGAGTGGACGGCCCTGGAGGACCACCGCGCGGGGGCGCTGCTCCACCCGGACCTGCGTGAGATGTTCGACCGGGACCCCGAGCGGGCCGAGCGTTACACCGTGCGCGTCGGCGACCTGCTCGTCGACTACTCCAAGAACCTGATCAACGACGAGACCCTCGCCCTGCTCCAGGAACTGGCCACCGCCACCGACGTGTTCGGGCTGCGCGACGCCATGTTCCACGGCGAGAGGATCAACATCACCGAGGACCGCGCGGTCCTGCACACCGCGCTGCGCGCCCCGCGGAACGCGGTGATCGAGGTCGACGGCGAGAACGTGGTGCCCCAGGTCCACGCGGTGCTCGACAAGATGACGGCCTTCGCCGACCGCGTCCGCTCGGGCGAGTGGACCGGCCACACCGGCAAGCGGATCCGCAATGTCGTCAACATCGGCATCGGCGGCTCCGACCTCGGCCCCGCGATGGCGTACGAGGCACTGCGCGCCTACTCCGACCGCTCACTGACCTTCCGGTTCGTCTCCAACGTGGACGGCGCGGACCTGCACGAGGCGGTCAGGGACCTGGACCCGGCGGAGACTCTGTTCATCGTCGCGTCCAAGACGTTCACCACGATCGAGACGATCACCAACGCGACCTCCGCCAGGACCTGGCTGCTCAAGGGGCTGGACGGCGACGAAAAGGCGGTCGCCAAGCACTTCGTCGCCCTGTCGACGAACGCCGGGAAGGTCGCCGAGTTCGGCATCGACCCTGACAACATGTTCGAGTTCTGGGACTGGGTCGGCGGCCGCTACTCCTACGACTCGGCGATCGGCCTGTCCTTGATGATCGCGATCGGCCCGGAGCGGTTCCGCGAGATGCTCGACGGCTTCCACCTCGTCGACGAGCACTTCCGCACCGCGCCCGCCGAGGCCAACGCGCCGCTGATCCTGGGCCTGCTGGGCATCTGGTACGGCAATTTCTTCGGCGCCCAGTCGCACGCGGTGCTGCCGTACTCCCACTACCTGTCCAAGTTCACCGCCTACCTCCAGCAGCTCGACATGGAGTCCAACGGCAAGTCGGTGGACCGCGACGGGCACCCGGTGGAGTGGCAGACCGGCCCGGTGGTGTGGGGTACGCCCGGCACCAACGGCCAGCACGCCTACTACCAGCTGCTCCACCAGGGCACCAAGGTGATCCCGGCCGACCTGATCGGCTTCGCGAACCCGGTCGACGAGCTGAGCGACGAACTCAAGGCGCAGCACGACCTGTTGATGGCCAACCTGTTCGCGCAGGGCCAGGCCCTCGCCTTCGGCAAGACGGCCGCCGAGGTACGGGCGGAGGGTGTACCGGAGGCGCAGGTGCCGCACCGCACCTTCCGTGGCAACCACCCCACCACCACGATCCTCGCCGCCGAGCTGACCCCCTCGGTCCTCGGCCAGCTCATCGCCCTCTACGAGCACAAGGTGTTCGTCCAGGGCGCCGTCTGGAACATCGACTCCTTCGACCAGTGGGGCGTCGAGCTCGGCAAGGTCCTCGCCAAGCGCGTCGAGCCCGCGCTGACCGAGGGCGCGCACGTCCCCGGCCTCGATGCCTCCACCACCGCCCTCGTGGCCGCTTACCGCACACTCAGGAAGAAGTGAACTGACATGCAGCTCGGACTCATCGGTCTCGGCAAGATGGGCGGCAACATGCGCGAGCGGATCCGCCGCGCCGGCCACACCGTCATCGGCTACGACCGCAACCCGGACGTCTCGGACGTCAAGAGCCTGACCGAACTGGTCGAGAAGCTCGAAGGCCCCCGCGTGGTCTGGGTGATGGTCCCGGCCGGCGCCCCCACCCAGTCCGTCATCGACGAACTGAAGAGCCTCCTGTCGCCCGGCGATGTGGTCGTCGACGGCGGCAACTCCCGCTGGACGGACGACGAGAAGCACGCCGAGGAACTGGGCGCCAAGGGCATCGGCTTCGTCGACGCCGGTGTCTCCGGCGGCGTCTGGGGCCTGGAGAACGGCTACGCCCTGATGGTCGGCGGCGACAAGGAGCACGTCGACCGGCTCCGGCCGATCTTCGACGCGCTCAAGCCGGAAGGCCCCTACGGCTACGTCCACGCGGGCAAGGTCGGCGCCGGGCACTTCTCGAAGATGGTCCACAACGGCATCGAGTACGCGATGATGCAGGCCTACGCCGAGGGCTGGGAGCTGCTGGAGAAGGTCGACTCCGTCACCGATGTGCGCGAGGTCTTCCGCTCCTGGCAGGAGGGCACGGTCATCCGTTCCTGGCTGCTGGACCTCGCGGTCAATGCCCTCGACGAGGACGAGCACCTGGACAAGCTGCGCGGCTACGCCGAGGACTCCGGCGAGGGCCGCTGGACCGTCGAGGCCGCCATCGACAACGCGGTGCCGCTGCCCGCGATCACCGCGTCGCTGTTCGCGCGGTTCGCGTCCCGGCAGGACGACTCGCCGCAGATGAAGATGATCGCGGCGCTGCGCAACCAGTTCGGCGGCCACGCCGTCGAGTCCGCCGAGTAGGTGCATCGTGGGCGACCTCCTGCTGGTCCGCCACGGCGAAACCGAGTGGAGTCTGTCGGGACAGCACACCAGCTGGACCGACCTCCCGCTCACCCAGCGGGGCGAGGAACAGGCCAAGTCCCTCGCCCCCCTGCTCGCCGGACGTACCTTCGCTCTGACTCTCACCAGCCCCCGCCACCGGGCAATACGCACGGCTGAACTCGCCGGTCTGACGGACCTCGTGATCGAACCCGATCTGCACGAGTGGGACTACGGCCCCTACGAGGGCGTCGCCACCCGCGACATACACCGCACCGACCCCGACTGGTGCCTGTGGACCGACGGGGTGCCGGCCGGGCCGCCCGAGCACCCGGGCGAGTCGCCGGACGAGGTGGCGGCGCGCGCCGACCGGGTACTGGCCCGCGTCGCACCCGCGCTCGCCGAGGGCGATGTGATCCTTGTGGCCCACGGTCACTTCCTGCGCGTCCTGACCGCTCGCCGTCTCGGCCTCTCGGCGGCCGAGGGGCGCCTGTTCCAGCTCGGGACGGGAACGGTCAGCCGGCTGTCCACCGAGCACGGCTGGCCCGTGATCTCGCAATGGAACAGCACCGGAACCTCCGAGGCCGCGCACCGGCCGGCTCCGGCGGCGGCATAGAGAACCGGACGGGTCACGGCCCGGGTTCCACCACGTCACCGAACTCGCTCAACACCTTTTGCGGGGCGAGGGCGTCGACGTGGTGGCCCGGGCCGTGGTCGTTGCGGCGGACCTCCCCCGACGTGGGGGGACGGTGAGCACACCACCGGGAAGCATGGTCGTCGACCGCCGACCGGTCACTCCCCGGCCCATACGGACCGTCACGTGCGCGCGGGTGGCGCGGACGCCGAGGAGTGCTCCTGATCCGTGGCGCGGCCGCCTGCCGTCAGCGCACCGGCCTTCCCGCGCGCTGCGCCGCCAGGCGCACCGGTGCGTTCTGGGCGCCGTATCCCCGGTACCCGCCGTCCCGTTGGACCAGTTCGAAGAAGACGTGGCCGACGGTCTGTGTGTAGCAGTGGCGGAAGGTGCCGCCTGTGTCACGGTCGTAGAGAATGCCGAGGTCGCGGTACGTCTCCAGCTCTCCGGGGGCGAACTCGTGCCGTGCCGCGAGGTCGTCGTAGTAGTTCGCGGGCACTTCCAGGAGCCGGCCGCCCGCCGCGCGGAAGCGGCGGGCCGCCGCGACCACGTCCCCGGTGGCGAGCGCGATGTGCTGGGCGCGGGCGCCGTCGTCGGTGGGGGCGGGCCCCACACTCAGGGCGATGCGCACGCTGCCGTCGGCGTTGGTGACCGCGCGGCTGCGGTGCAGTCCGTAGGGGTCGGCGACGTCGACGCTCTCCTGGGCGGTCAGGCCGAGCACACTGCGGTGGAACAGGGCCGCCTCGTCGAACTGGTGCCAGGGCTGGGTGAGGGCGAGGTGGTCGATGTGGTCGACGCCGGAGGCCGGAACCTCGTGCGGGACGTCCTCGAAGTCGCCCCGCCAGCTCGGCGGTACGGGCCGGTCGGTGGCGCAGAAGAACAGCTCTGTGCCGTCGGGCGCGGCCACCGCGTCCAGTGGGGCGTCCGCGAGGGCGCGGCGGCGCGGCAGGACCGGGGCGAGCAGGGCCTCGGCGCGGCGGGCCGCTCCCGCGGGGTCCGGTGATTCCAGGCCGATCGCGGCGAGCGCGGTGCCGTCGCGGCGGGCGGCAGGGCCGGTGTTGACGAGGACGCGGGCCTCGCCCTGCTCCCAGAGGTCCACGGGCTTCGTGCGGTGCCGGGCCGTGCGGGCGAAGCCGAGCGCGCCGAGGACCGCGGCGACCGGGTCGACGTCCGGGGTGACGAGTTCGGCGAAGACGATACCGGTCGGCACGACGGGCGGCGGCGGGGTGGCGAGTTCGGTCGTCTCCTGGAGGACGAGGAGCGAGCGGCGGGCGTCCACCGCGGTGGGGCCCGCCTCGGCCTGCCGGAAGACGTCGTTGAAGACCTCCAGGGACAGCGGCCCGGTGTAGCCGGCGCGCATCACGTGCCCGAGGAGCCCGGCGACGTCGAGGCCGCCCTGGCCGGGGAAGCAGCGGTAGTGGCGGCTCCACTGCAGGACGTCCATCGCCATCAGCGGGGCGTCGGCGAGCTGCAGGAAGAAGATCTTCTCGCCGGGGATGTCCTCGATGCCCTTGGGGTCGCTGCCCCGGGCGAGGATGTGGAAGCTGTCCAGGCAGGTGCCGAGTGCGGGGTGGTCCGCGGCCTCGACGATGCGCCAGGCGTGGTCGTACGTGCTGACGTGCCGGCCCCAGGCCAGCGCCTCGTAGGCGACGCGGATCCCGAAGTCCTGGGCCAGGTCGGCGAGGCGACGCAGTTGCCCGGCGGCGAGCGCGTCGTCGTCCCGGGCGAGCGGGGAGACGCTGGAGCAGACCAGAACGGTGTCCGCGCCCAGCCGGTTCATCAGCGCGAACTTGTGCCGGGCCCGGCGCAGATTGCGCTCGAACTCGTCCTTCGGGACGGCCTCCATGTCCCGCATCGGCTGGTAGAGGTCGATGGTCAGGCCGAGGTCGGCGCAGCGGGCGCGCACCTCCTCGGGGGGCAGGGGGCTGGCGAGCAGGTCGTTCTCGAAGATCTCGACGCCGTCGAAGCCGGCCCGGGCGGCGGCCGTGAGCTTCTCGGTCAGGGCTCCGCTGAGCGAGACGGTGGCGATGGACGTACGCATGACGCTTCTCCCCTTCGGTTACGGACGCCCGCTCAGTTGCGGACGCCCGCGGCTCCGGCCAGTTCCGCGATGTCGGCGAGCATGCGGGTGCTGTCGGGTTCCCGGCCGGTGAACAGGCGGAAGGCGTCCGCGGCCTGGAAGACGGCCATGCCGCCGCCGTCGAGGGTGGCGCAGCCGAGCGCGCGGGCGGTGCGCAGCAGTTCGGTCTCCAGCGGGCGGTAGACCACCTCGGCGACCCACAGCCCGGGGTGCAGCAGCTCGGCCGGGAACGGCAGTCCGGGGTGGGCGGCCATGCCGGTGGGCGTGGCGTGCACGATGCCGTCGGCGCCGGTGAGCAGCGAGGGCAGCGCGTCGAGGCCGGCCCCGGCGGCGCGGTCGGCGCCGAAGTGCCGGTTCAGGGAGGCGGCGAGGCCCCCGGCGCGGTCGGGCAGGGCGTCGACGACGGTGACGTGTCCGGCGCCGAGCGTCAGCAGGGCGTGCGCGACGGCCGCGCCCGCGCCGCCCGCGCCCAGCTGCACCACCCGCTCCAGCGGGGCGTCGGTCAGCCCCCGGGCGAAGGAGGCGGCGAAGCCGGTGACGTCCGTGTTGTGGCCGACGGCCCGGCCGTCCTGGAAGACGACGGTGTTGACCGCGCCGAGCGCCTCGGCCCCCGGGGCGAGCGCGTCGAGATGCGGGATGACGAGCTGCTTGCACGGATGCGTGATGTTCAGCCCGTCGAACCCCAGGTCGCGGGCGGCCCGTACGAGATCACCCACGGCCTCGGGCCCGACCCCGAGCACCTCGATGTCGATCAGCCGGTAGACGTAGCGCAGTCCCTGCCGGTCGGCCTCCCGCTCGTGCAGGGCGGGACTGAGCGAGGGACCGATGCCCGAGCCGATGAGACCGACGAGATACGAGTCCTGGGGCACCACGGTCCTCCTGGCAGTAATGTACGAACTAGTACGTTAGTCATAGCAGCAGCAGGTGACCAAGGGAAGACCTCTCCGGGAACGCGCCGGGAGCGGCTTCTACAATCGCGGGCACGCCAAACAACTCGTCCCTCGCCCGAAGGAACCCCGATGACCAGCGTCGACGAACCGGCACGACAAGGCGGCCGCATCCGCGACGCCGCCCGCACGAAGGCCGAGATCCTCGACGTGGCGACGCAGGAGTTCGCGCGCGCCGGGTACGACGGGGCGCGGGTCGACGAGATCGCCGCCCGCACCCGCACCACGAAGCGGATGATCTACTACTACTTCGGCGGCAAGGAGCAGTTGTTCACGGCCGTCCTGGAACGGGCGTACTCGGTGATCCGCCAGGCCGAGCAGGAACTGGACGTCGAGCACCTCGACCCGGTCGCGGCCATCCGCCGGCTCGCCGAGGTCACCTTCGACCACCACGAGGCGCACCCCGACTTCATCCGCCTGGTCAGCATCGAGAACATCCACGACGCCGAGCACATCGCCGCCTCCGAGGAGCTGGGCACGATCGGCTCGCCCGCGCTGGAGGTGACCGGCCGCATCCTCGCCGCGGGCCGTGAGTCGGGGCTGTTCACGGCCGACGTCGACGCCGTCGACCTGCACGCGCTGATCAGCTCGTTCTGCTTCTTCCGGGTCGCCAACCGGCATACGTTCGGCGCGCTCTTCGGCCGGGACCTGGTGGCCGCGGACCAGCGCGAGCACTACCGCAGGATGCTCGGCGACATGGTCATCGCGTATCTGACGGCAGACCGCACCCAGGACTGAGCCGCACCCACGCCTGAACCGCGCCCGTGCCTGACCGCACCCACGCCTGAACCGCGCCCATGCCCGAGTCGCGCCCATACCTGACCGCGCCCAGGGTCGAGCCCAACACCCCTCGCCAACAGATCCTTCGACGCGACCTCTTGACACCTGGGAAACGTGGGCGCAACATCACTGGCCAACCGCTACTAACTATCCAGTGGGTTAATTAGCAGCCGGACGCGAGCGAGCCGAAAAAGCAGCGCACCCGGCGCGGCCGACCCGTCACCCCCGGGATCCGGCACCTCTCCCCTCCGCTCACTCCCCTTACCGTGGAGTCCCCCCGAAGGAGCACGCCGTGTCTGTCCCCGCCACGTCCCCGGACGCCCCGCCCGGCCAGCCGAAGAAAGCCGCGACGGCCGCCTGGATCGGCAGCGCTCTGGAGTACTACGACTTCTTCATCTACGGCAGTGCGGCCGCGCTGATCTTCCCGAAGGTGTTCTTCGACGCCTCCGACCCGGCCACGGCGACCCTGCTGTCGCTGGCCACCTTCGGCGTCGCGTACGCGGCCCGCCCGGTCGGCGCGCTCTTCCTCGGCCACTTCGGCGACCGGCTCGGCCGTAAGAAGATCATGGTCTTCACACTGATCCTGATGGGGCTTTCGACGTTCCTCATCGGCTGTCTGCCCACCCGCGCCCAGGTCGGCGGCCTGGCCCCGGTCCTGCTGGTGCTGTGCCGGATCCTCCAGGGCATCTCGGCGGCGGGCGAGCAGGCCAGCGCCAGTTCCATGAGCCTGGAACACGCGCCGGCGCACCGGCGCGGCTTCTTCACCAGCTTCACACTCAGCGGCACCCAGGGCGGCCAGCTCATCGCCACGCTCGTCTTCATCGCGATCGCCGAGCTACCCGAGGACCAGCTGCTGTCCTGGGGCTGGCGCGTGCCGTTCTGGCTGAGCATCGCGGTCGCCGTCGTCGGCCACCTCATCCGCCGCCGTCTGGAGGAGACGCCGGCCTTCGCCCGCCAGGCCGCCACCGATGGGGTCGCCAGGCTGCCGCTCGCGGTGCTGCTGCGCGAACACTGGGCGGATGTGCTGCGGGTGATCGCGGGTGCGCTGGTCGCCTCCATCAGCACGATCTTCACCGTCTGGGCGCTGGCGTACGCGACGAGCGACTCGGTGGGCATGTCCCGCTCGTCCATGCTGTGGGTGGGTGCGCTGGCCAACCTCGTCGCCCTCGGCGCGATCCCGCTGTGGGCCACCCTCTCCGACCGGATCGGCCGCCGCCCTGTGTACCTGATCGGCGCGGCCGGCAGCGCCGTGACGATGTTCCTCTACCTGTGGGCGATCTCGACCGGCTCCTACCCGCTGACCCTGCTGCTCGGCATCGTCACCTTCGGTGTCGTCTACAGCGCCGCGAACGGTGTCTGGCCCTCGTTCTACGGAGAGATGTTCTCGACCCGGGTGCGGTTGTCCGGCATGGCGATCGGCACCCAGATCGGCTTCGCGGTCGCCGGTTTCGCGGTCACGTTCGCCGCGGAGATCGCGGGCCCGAACGGCGACGACTGGTCCTCGGTGGCCCTGTTCGCCGCGGCCCTGTGCCTCCCGCCGGTCGTCGCCGCCCTCAGCGCCCGTGAGACGCACAAGGTGCCGACGGAGCAGCTCGGCGAGCGCCCGGCACCTGAGGCCGCGAGCCAGGAGACGGTCACGGCCTGAGACACCTGTAGGCGCCCATAGGCACCTGTAGGCACCTGTAGCGATCCGGGTCCCGACCGCACTGGGCGGTTCGGGGCCCGGTCCGTCTTCGGGTGCCGGCCTCTACGGGTTCTGCCCCGTGGGGATGCCGTACGCGCGCTCGACCCGCAGCCGCAGCACCAGCCGCCGGTCGCGGACCATCGCGGCGCGGTAGTCGTCCCAGTCCGGATGCTCGCCCTGGACGTCGCGGTAGAGCCGGACGAGTTCCTCGACCGTCTCGTCGTGCGGGTCGCGCGCGACGGACGAGAGGTCGGCGATGCCCTCGGCCACCGTGTAGGCCCGCCGGTCGGGGCTGGTCACGTGGTACGAGGCCCGGGGATCCCGGCGGAGATTGCGGGTCTTGGCACGGTCGTCCGTGATCGAGACCCGGACGATCCGCTCGTCCGGGTAGTAGGCGTGGCTGACGTTCGACAACTGGGGCCGGCCGTCGTGCTTGAGGGTGACGAGCACCCCACCGTGGCCCTCGGAGAGCAGTGCGAGCAGCGCGTCCTGCGCGGCGTCCTGAGTCATACCCGGGTCAACTCACCCGCTCCAGCCGCGCATTCCCGAGTAGACACTGTCTACGCCGACTGGTAGACAGCGTCTATGAGCGAATCCGAGACCGGGCTGCGAGCTCGGCTGGTCGACGTCGGCGTCGATCTCGTGAGCACGGAGGGCGTGCAGGCGCTGACCCTGCGGGAGATCGCCCGGCGGGCGGGCGTCTCGCACGGCGCCCCGCGCCGCTACTTCCCGACCCACCTGGAGTTGCTGTCGGCCATCGCCCGCCGCGGCTTCACCGACCTGGCGGCGAGGGCGGCCGAGGTGGTCGGCGACGGCACGACGAGCCCCAGACAGCAGCTCACGGCGCTGGGACAGGCGTATGTGGACTTCGCGCTGACCCACCGCGGCATGCACGAGCTGATGTTCCGTCACGATCTGCTGGAGAGCGGTCACCTGGGCCTGCGCGATACGAGCATGCCGCTCTTCTCCCTGCTGGTGGACCTCGTCGGCCGGGCCAGACCGGACGCGGACGCGCCGCTCGTCGCCGGCTCCCTGCTGGCGAACCTGCACGGCATCGCACAGCTGTGGACCTGGGGCAGCCTCCAACTCGCCACAGGTGCAGGCGACTTCACACCCCTGCTGCACACCGCGCTGGACGCGCACCTCGGGCCGGTGGACCGGTGAGCGCGCACCGCCGCCTGACCTTCGCGGGCAGTGTGGTGGGCGCGGTGATCGTCGCCCTCGACGGCACGGTACTGACCGTCGCGCAGCCCACCCTGCAACGGGATCTGCACGCCTCCTTGGCCCAGGTGCAGTGGACGAGCACCGGGTATCTCATCGCGGTGGCCGGCCTGTTGGTCTTCGCCGGCCGCCTCGGCGACCGCTATGGCCATCGGCGGATCTTCGCCCTGGGCATGCTGGGCTTCGGCGCCGCCTCCGCCGGGATCGGGTCGGCGCCCGGCATCAACTGGGTGATCGGGCTGCGAGTGGTCCAGGGGATCTTCGGCGCCCTGCTGCAACCCGCGACGCTCGGCATGCTGCGGGCCGCTTATCCGCCGGAGAAGCTGGGAATGCCGATCGCCGTGCGCACCAGCGCGATCGGCGTGGCCGCCGCGGCCGGTCCGCTGGTGGGCGGAGCGCTGGTCACCTCGTTCGGCTGGCGGGCCGTCTTCTTCCTCAACATCGCGCCTGCGCTGGTCATGGGCGTACTCGCAGCGGTCGCAGGCGGCCCGGAGCAGACTCCCGCGGCCCGCCCGCCGCTGGACCTCCCCGGCGCCGGTCTGCTCGCGGCGACCCTGGTGTGCGTGGTGTACGCCCTCGTGGGGATACCCGACTCCGGCCGGGCAACGGCGTTCGTGGCCGCCCTGATCGGGGCAGCGGCGGCCGGCTGCGCGTTCGTACGCCATGAACGGCGCACCGCGAGCCCACTGGTACCGGCGGGCATGCTCGGCCCGGCGGCCGCCGGCCCCGCGCTCGGGCTTCTGGTGGCCGCGTCGGCGGCGATGCTGGGCGCACTGTTCGTGACCAGTTACGTGCTGCAGAACGCGCTGGGCCTCGACCCGTTGCACACCGCGCTGCGGGGCCTGCCGGGGCCCGTGGCGATGGTGCTGGGCGGCCCCGTGGCGGCCGTCCTCATGCGCCGGTACGGTCCGCGCCGCACGGCCGGGGCAGCCGTGCTGCTGCTCGCGCTCGGCGTCCTCGTGCTGACCCGGATCGGCGAGGCGTCGGAGGTCGTGTCGACGGGAATGGGATTCCTGCTGATGGGCGCCGGATTCGTCACGGTGATGGTGACCGCGACCACCGTCGTCGTCCGACAGGTGCCCGTCGCATCGGCCGGGGTGGCCGGCGGGCTGAAACAGACCGCGATGAACGTCGGACCCACAGTGGGCGTGGCTGCCGCGAGCACACTGATGACGTGCACGAACGCGGCCCCCGGGCCCACACTCGCGGTCCTCGCCGCGGTGTCCCTGCTCGGCGTGCCGTTCGCCCTGCGGCTGCCCGGGCGGCCCGGACACCCGGCCTCCCCCGATATCCCGGCTTCGCTCGACCAGGAGCGACCCCCATCCGTGGAGGGACCAGCCCCGGTTCGCTAGCGGACCATGAAATGTTGGACCTGATGGACCTGATGGACCTGATGGACCTGATGGACCTGTCGGGTCTGTCGGGTCTGTCGGGCCCGATGGACTTGATGGGCCTGATGAACCTGCTGGACCTGGAAGACCCGGAACGCCCGGGAAGGCACCGGGAGAGACCGGAGGAGAACGATGGGACATCTTCGGCAAGAGGTGGAACCGGACGAGGTCGGCCTCGACCCGAAGGCGCTGGCCCGCCTCGACCAGCACTTCACACACCAGGTCGACGACGGCCGGCTGCCCGGCTACCTCGTGGCCCTCTCCCGGCACGGCCGCGTCGCCCACCTCACCACGTACGGACACCGCGACGTGGCGGCACGCCTCCCGGTCGAGACCGACACGCTGTGGCGGATGTACTCGATGACCAAGCCGGTCACCTCGGTCGCCGCGCTGATCCTCATGGAAGAGGGCCGCTTCGCTCTCGACACTCCCCTCGCCGACTTCCTGCCGGCCTTCGCGAACCCGCGGGTGTACGTCGACGGCTCCGGCCCCGACGTCCGGACCCGCCCCGCCGAGCAGCCGATCCTGGTGCGTCATCTGCTGACCCACACAGCCGGTCTGACGTTCGACTTCTACCACGCGCATCCGGTGGACGCCCTGTACCGGGAGGCGGGCATCGAGTCGTCGGTGGTGCCCGGCACGGACCTGGCCGGCACGTGCGAGGCGTACGCGCGGCTGCCGCTGCAGTTCGAGCCCGGCACGCAGTGGAACTACTCGGTGGCGACCAACGTCCTGGGCCGGCTCGTCGAGGTGGTCTCGGGCCGGGACCTGGACGACTTCCTCGCCGAACGGATCTTCGCTCCGCTGGGCATGGAGGACGCGGGCCTGTGCGTGTCCGAGGACCGGGCGCCCCGGCTCGCAAAGCTGTACGGCGAGACGGAGGACGGCGGCATCACGCCGATCGCCGGCCTGCCGCTGCACGGCCGGCCCCGCTTCCTCTCCGGCAGCGGCGGCATGGTGGCGACGGCGTACGACTACCACCGCTTCATGGAGTTCCTGCGCCGCCGCGGCGAACTGGACGGCACCCGCCTGCTGAGCGCCGACACGGTCGCCGCCATGACCTCGAACCATCTGCCGGGCGACGCCGACCTGCGTTCCTGCGGCAGCCGGATCCACCGCGAGCCCGGGAAGGCGGGTCTCGGCTTCGGCCTGGGCGTCTCGGTCGTCATGGACCCCGGGATCACCCAGTCACCCGCGGTGCTGGGCTCGTTCGGCTGGAGCGGGGTGGCCACCACGACCTTCTGGATCGACCCGCACCACGACCTGACGGTCCAGTTCCTGACCCAACTGCGGCCCACGGGTTCGCACACGGTCTATCCGGAGCTGAAGCGGCTGGTGCACGAGGCGATGACGGGCTGACGGCGGGCTTCGGGGCACGGCGTCCGGGTGTGCCGGACGCCGTGCCCCGAAAGTCACGTCCGCAACGTGAACTCCAGCCCCTCCGCGGCCAGTTCCGCCAGCCACTGCCGCGACCGCTCCGCCGTCTCGGCCGCCCGGCCCAGACCCGGCGGCAGGGAGCCGTCCAGAATGTGACGGACGCCGAGGGCCAGGGGGCGGGAGACGCAGCGGGCCATCGCGCTCTCCTCCTCGGTGCCCCGCAGGTCCAGGAGGTAGCGGCCCGACCAGACATCGCCCGAGCCGGCCCGTACGTCGAGGGTCACCGCCAGGACCACGCGGTCGCGGTCCTCGTCCGTCGTCGGGTACGTCGCCGCCAGTTCGGCGGCCAGGGCCGCGATGCGGGCGTCGTCGCCTCCCTTCAGCTCCTCGAACACCCGCTCCCAGGCGCGCAGCCAGCCGTCGAGACGGAGGGTGCCGCGCACGAAGGTCTCCGGCTTCCAGGCGTCCGGCAGGCCGTACTGGTCGACGAAGGGGACGCTGTCACGGTTGGGGTAGACCTCGAAGGTCTCGCCGTCGATGACGTGCGGGCGGGTCGCCTCCCAGGGGCGGGCCGTCGTCGTCTCGGCGCCGGCCTCCAGGTAACGCGCCGGTGAGCGCAGGGCGCCGAGGACTCCGAGGGGTGCCCAGCTGAAGCGGTACCTGAAGTCGTTCGGGACGGCGGGGATGCCGCCGCAGTACGAGGTGAGGCTCACCTCCGCGGCCGTTTCGGCGCCGATCGCCTCCCGGGCACGGGCGATCAGGTCGTGGGCGAAGAGGTGGTCGATGCCGGGGTCCAGGCCCGCCTCGGTGAGCACCACGACGCCCGCCTCCCGAGCCGCCGGCACCAGGTCCAGGACCGCGTCCGAGACGTAGCTGGAGCAGGCGAAGTGGGCCCTTCGCTCGACGCACACGCCGAGCAGAGCCGCGTGTTCGGGTGCCGGGAGCATGGAGACGACCACGTCGCCCGGGGCCAGCTCCGCCGCGAGCGCGGGCAGGGTGAACGCGCGCGGCTCGGCCCGGCCCGTGAGGCCGAGTACGGCCAGGCTCCGCGCGGCGCGCTCCTCGGTGCGGTGCCACAGGCGGACCCGGTCGGCGGTGTCGCACAGCACGGCGAACCCGCTGCCCGTGGAAAGGCCCGCGCCGATCCAGTGGACCGTGCCGCTCGCCGGGACCCGCTCCCCGGCCGCCCTCGTGGTCTCAGCCATCGCTCGACTCCCCTTCCCCGGCGACCGGTTGACGGACCGCCGCGTCGAATCGTTCCCGGCACCGGCCCCAGGCGCCGCCGACCTCGAAGTCGAGCAACAGCGGGGTCAGCGCCGCCGAGAAGTCGGTGCTGGCCTCCAGCGGCAGCAGGGACGGCAGGTTGTCGATGGCGATCAGGTCGAGGACCGGCTCCTCGCGCAGCCGGCGGGCCGGATGCTCCCAGTCGGTCGGGGTGTCGTAGACCGGCAGGAGGTTCAGGGGCGATCCCACGTCGGCCGTCACGTCGCACAGGGTGCGCAGCCGTCGGTCGGGATCGTCGAGGTCCTTGTCCGTGAGGAACGGCGGGGCCGGGCGCGTGGTGAGCACCGTGTTCACCATCAGCTCGTGGGCCAGGAGGGCAGGCCGGTCCAGTTCGCGGGTCTCGGCCAGATCCCAGCACGTGGGGTCGACCCCGGCCACGCCCAGGGCGACCCGCGCACCGCGTCCGCTGCGTCCCAGCGCACCGATCACCAGCGCCCGTACCTCGCCTGCCGCCGCGCGGAGCTGCTCGTCCAGCTCCTCCTTCGACGTGGGGCGCAGCGGCGCGGTCAGACGTCCGTGGTGGTGGAGCAGGGCCAGTGCCGCGCCCAGGTATCCGGCCCAGTAGCCGAACGCGACGAGCCGGCGCCCGTCGTCGTCCACCAGGTACTCCAGGTCGAGCAGGGCTCCGCCGCCCGCGCGGAACCGGCGCAACAGGGTCTCGGCGCCGGGCTGGCCCTTGTAGGCGTGCCCGAAGAAGATATGACGGTGCGTCAAGGCAGCGGGCTCATCGGGGAGTTCCTTGAGGCCGACGACCACCGCGTCGGGCGGCGCCGTCACCCAGGAACCGGGCTCGGCGATGCGGCAGCCCACCGCCTCGTACGCGTCGGTCGAAAAGACCCGCTGCGGGGAGTCCTCGACCGTGAGGACCACTCCGCTCTCGATCAGCCGTCGGGCGTCGGACGGCACGATCGGCGTGCGCCGTTCGGTCGTACGGGACTCGTGGCGGAGCCACAGGTGGAGTGCGGTCATACGCGGTTGACCTCCGGGCGCGGGGCGTCGGCGGCGAAGCGGTCGACGCTCAGGGGGCTGACGTCGACGAAGGGTACGCGCCCCAGGCAGAGATCCCTCAGGACCTCGCCGACGGCGGGCCCCTGGAGGAAGCCATGGCCGGAGAAGCCGGTGGCGTACAGGAAGCGGGAGGGCGAACTCGCCTCGCCTATCAGGGCGTTGTGGTCCGGGGTGATCTCGTACAGGCCCGCCCAGCCGCCCGTACGGCGCAGGTCGAGCAGGGCGGGCGCCCGGCGTTCCATCGCCGCGCACAGCCGGGGGATCCAGCGGTCATGGGGCTCGGTGGCGAAGCCGGGTTCCTCGTCGGGGTCGGACATGCCGACCAGGAGCCCCGGTCCCTCGCCGTGGAAGTAGAAGGTGCTCGCGAAGTCGATGGTCATGGGCAGGTCGGGCGGGAGAGCGGGGACCGCCTCCGTGACGGCGATCTGGCGGCGCAGCGGCTCCACCGGCAGGTCCACGCCCACCATCGCTCCCACGGCCCGCGACCAGGCGCCCGCCGCGCAGATCACGGTGTCGGTCTCGATGCGGCCGCGTTCGGTGACGACGGCGGTGATGGTGTCGCCGTGCACCTCGATGCCGGTGACCGCGCAGTGCCGCAGGATGCGCGCGCCGTGGCGGCGGGCCCCGGCGGCGTACCCGTGCACCACGGACTCGGGAGTGCAGTGCCCGTCGTCGGGCGAGAACGCGGCGGCCAGCAGCCCGTCCGTGGTGATCAGCGGCGACAGTCGCTCGGCCTCGGCCACGTCGATCATGCGGCTGGGCACGCCGAGGGAGTTCTGCAGCCGCACCCCGGCCTCGAAGGAGGCGACCTCCTCGGGTGTGGAGAGGAGGAACAGATAGCCGACGCGGTGCAGTCCGATGTCCTGCCCGGGCTCCTCGGCGAACCGTGCGAACGCCTCAAGGCTCCGCGCCCCGAGCTGGATGTTGAGCTCGTCGGAGAACTGTGCCCGTACGCCGCCGGCGGCCCGCGAGGTGGAGCCGGAGGCGAGTTCGTCGCGCTCGACCAGGACGACGTCGGGGACCCCCGCGCGGGCCAGGTGGTAGGCGGCGCTCGTTCCCATCACCCCGCCGCCGATGACGACGACGCTCGCGCGCCCGGTCATGGGCGGGACTCCCTTCCACGGGCCGCGTCGATCACGGCCCAGGCCGCCGCCGCGTCCTGGACGCCGAGGCCGACGCTGTTGTAGAGGACGATGTCGTCGGTGCTCGTGCGCGCCTCGCGGCGGCCCGTGAGGACACCGCCCAGCGGGATCAGGTCGTCCGTGGTGAGCAGCCGGTCGCGTAGCGCGGCCACGACCGGCCCCGCGTGCTCCCGCGCGGTCTCCGGGTCGTCGACGACCACGGCCGCGGCCCGCCGTACGGCCTCCGCGTCGACCTCGCTGCGCGTGGGTTCGAAGGATCCGACGCTGACGACCGTGCACCCGGGTGCGAGCCAGGCGCCGTGGACGACGGGCGTACGGCTGAGGGTGCAGGCGGCGACCATGGGGAGTCCGGCCACGGCCTCCTGAGCGGTGGCGACGGCCTTGACGGGGATACCGAGTTCGGTGGCGAGGAGGTGTGCGGCCCGCTCGCGCCGGTCCGGGGTCGGGCTCCAGACGCGTACGGAGCGCAACGGGCGCACCCGGGCGACGGCCCGCGCGTGGGCGAGGGCCTGGGTGCCGGAGCCCAGGAGGCCGAGTTCCGCGCTGTCGGCGGTGGCGAGGACGTCGAAGGCGACGGCGCTGGCGGCGGCGGTGCGCAGCGTGGTGATCGCCGTGCCGTCCAGGACCGCGACCAGTTGCCCGGTCACCGGGTCGAGGGCGTTGATCACCGCGTGGATCGTCGGCAGCCCGGCGGCCGCGTTGCCCGGGTTCACGCTGCCGATCTTGGCGACGGGCCCGGTGTCCGGGGACAGGCGGGCGACGTAGGCGAAGACGACGCTGTCGTCGAAGCGGCTCGGATGCATGATCTTGCCGGGGAGTTCGGCGGTCCCTTCCCCGAGCGCGGTGAAGGCGGCGCGCTGGGACTGGATCGCCCGGTCGGTGTCCAGCAGCTCAAGGACCTGCTCGCCGGACAGGTGGAGGACGTCGTCGGTCATTCCTTGATTGTTTCCGGGAACCGGGTCGACGTCACCATGGGACGCGGGCGCGGCGGCCGGCGCCGGGCGGCCGCCGCGCACCCGCTCACGAGGAGTGCACCACCGCGTCCAGGTGCGGCAGGTAGTGGTCGAGCCGCTCCCGCTTGGTCCGCAGGTAGGTGATGTTGTTCTCGCACGGCGGTATCAGCAGTGACACCTGCTCGTCGACCTTGATGCCGTGCCGCAGCAGCGCCTCCCGCTTGCGCGGGTTGTTGGACAGCAGGCGCACGGACCGTACGCCGAGGTCGCGCAGGATCTCCGCCGCGACCCCGTAGTCGCGCGCGTCCACCGGGAGACCGAGGGCGAGGTTCGCCTCCACCGTGTCCAGTCCCTCCGCCTGGAGCTTCATCGCGCGCAGCTTGCCGAGGAGGCCGATGCCACGGCCCTCGTGGCCCCGGAGGTACACGACGATGCCGCGCCCCTCGGACACGATCTCCCGTAGCGCGGTGGAGAGTTGGGGACCGCACTCGCAGTGTGTGGATCCGAAGGCGTCCCCGGTCAGGCACTCGGAATGCAGGCGGACGAGCATCCCCTCTTCCTCGATGTCGCCGTACACCAGCGCCACTTGTTCGTCACCGCGGTCGTGGTCCAGGTAGCCGACGGCCTGGAAATCGCCGTACTTGGTGGGCAGCGGGGCATTCACGACCCGGGTGACCCCGGACGGGGAGGCATTCACGACTCGGGTGAGTCCCGAGGGGTGGGCTTTCCCGCCGGGCACGCCGTCAATGTCTGTCATGATCTAATTCCTATCTGGTAAACGCAGGCGGTACGACACGAAAGGCCGTGAGAACATGAGCGATTCGGGAACCGCGGATACTGCTGGGACGCGGCCGACGGGTGATGCGGTTGCCTCCGGAGCGCCGGCCGCGCACACCGCCGGGGTGCTGCCGTCGGACACCTCGCAGGACGTAAGGGCGCGGGCGGACGGTCCTTACCGTCAGGTCGCCGTGCTCCCCGTGGGCAGCTTCGAACAGCACGGGCCGTACCTTCCGTTGGCGACGGACACGCTGGTGGCCTGCGCGATCGCCCGCGAGGTGGCCGCCGCGTATCCGGTTCACCTCCTTCCTCCGGTGACGATCTCCTGCTCGCACGAGCACGCGGCGTGGCCGGGAACCGTGAGCATCTCCTCCGTCACTCTCCATGCGGTGGTACGGGACATCGCCGAATCGCTGCGCCGCTCGGGCGTCGAGGCCCTGGTGGTGGTCAACGGTCACGGCGGGAATTACGTCCTCGGCAATGTCGTCCAGGAAAGCAATGCTGTCCGGGAATCCGCGGGCAGTGGTGTACGGATGGCGCTTTTCCCGGCCGCGGAGGACTGGGAAACGGCCCGGGAGCGGGCCGGTGTGCGCACTTCGCTGCTCAGCGACATGCATGCCGGGGAAATCGAGACCTCCATTCTTCTGCACTGTCATCCCGAATTGGTCGGGCCCGGTTACGAGACCACGGATTTCGTCGCCGACGACCGCAGGCATCTGCTCACCCTGGGTATGTCGGCCTATACGGAGTCCGGTGTCATCGGGCGTCCTTCGCTCGCTTCCGCGGAGAAGGGCAAGCAGTTGCTGGCGGCGCTCGCCGACTCCTTCGAGGCGTATTTCTCCCTGGTCGCCTCGGACGAGACCGTCGGCGGCGTACCGGGGCCGGGGCCGGGGCCGGGGCCGGAAACCGCGAGTCCCGAGGGCCTGCACCGGTCCTGACGCCGGGTGAGGACCGGTCCGCGCCGCGCGGGAGGTGAGCGCGGGTAAGGGGCGTACGGAACGGGGGCACGGAGCGCGTGGGGGGTGCGCTCCGGGCCCGGTACGCAGGGGGTGACGGACGCTGCAGCGGCCTCTTCGTCGCCGGCGGTTCCCGCCCCCGCGGAGGGAGCATGCCGGCCACCGCCCATCTCCGCGCCCGAGCCGAGGACTTGCTCGCCTCCATCGGCCGACTCCACGCCCACACCGAGAACTCGCTCAGCTCCCTCGGTCGACTCCACGCCCACGGCAAGGACTTGCTCGCCTCCGTCGGCCATCTCCACGTCCACGACGCAAACCCGCTCACCTCCGTCGGCCATCTCCACGCCCACACCGAGAACTCGCTCAGCTCCCTCGGTCGACTCCATACCCACGGCAAGGACTTGCTCGCCGTCATCGGCCGCCGTCGCGCTGACGGAGCGCCCCTGCTCTCCCCCGCCGTCCGTCTCCACCGCCACGGCGCGAACCCGCTCTCCCCCGCCGTCCGTCTCCACCGCCACGGCGCGAACCTGCTCGTCCCCGTCAGCCGTCTCCGCGTCCGCCCTGGCGCGCGGGCGACGCAGGTCCGTGTACCACCGGGCGAGGAGTACGAGGATCCCGGGCAGGCTCGCGACGAAGCTGAGGACGCCGTACACGACCGCGACGCTCAGCCCCGTTTCCGCGCCGAGGCCGGCCGCGCCGAAGGCCCAGGCGGTGACGCCCTCCCGGGGACCCCAGCCGCCGATGTTGAGCGGCAGCCCCATGGCGATGAGGGCGAGCAGGGCCAGCGGCAGGAGCGCGACCGGGGACGCCTGCGATCCCGCGACCCGCGCGGCCACCAGGAACATCAGCAGATGCCCGGCGAGCACGACGACGGACGAGGACAGGACGGCGGGCCAACTGCCGCGGGCCAGCAGGGCGGTGCGCGCCTCGGTGAGCGCGGAGCGGAGCGCGCGGCGTCGGCGGGAAGGGCGGTGCGCCCGTCCCATCCGCACCGCCGCCACGACGGCGAGGGCGCCGAGCGTGGCGAGTGCCGCCAGGACGGCGAAGCGGCGGGTCTCGTGCAGGACCGGCGAGGGCAGCGTGAGCAGGACCGGCACACCGACGGCCACAAGGGCCACCTGGCCGGCGGTCCGCTCCAGGACCACGGCGCGCACGGCGCGGCCCATGTCACCGGCGCTCTGCCCGTGCCGCACCGCGCGGTGCACGTCGCCGAGCACGCCGCCGGGCAGGGCCGCGTTCAGGAACAGGGCACGGTAGTAGTCGGCGACGGCGGCGCCGAGCGGCAGCCGGATGCCGAGCGCACCGGCGACACGGCACCAGCGCCAGGCACTGAACACGGTGGTCAGCACGCCGATTCCGAGCCCCGCGAGCAGGGTCGGGGCGTCGATCCGCCGCAGTCCGTCGAGGAAGACGCCGGTGCCGAGCCGCCACAGGAGCACACCGAGGATGGCGACTCCGGCGACCGTGCCGAAATGGGTGCGCAGGGCGCGCAGGACGGGACGGCGACGGGCGGGCCCGGTCGCCTCCTCGGTGTCCGGGGCGGCGCCCGACCCGACGGACGCGGCGCGGACGGCCGCCCGCGGCACCGGGACGGACGCGGCGGACGCGGCCTCCACACCGGTGGCGGCCCCGCGTGTCCCCTCCCCGGCCTGGGCCGGGGCGGCCGTCCGCGCCGTCATCACGCCTCTCCCGTCGGCCGCGGCAGGACCAGTACGTCGCTGTGGTGGATCACCGCGCGCAGTTCGCCCGCCGCACAGGCGGCCAGACGGTCGCGCAGATACGTATCCGCACGGTCCGCGAGCTCCGGCCGGTGTTCCACGGCCGCGCCGACCCAGCCGCGCAGCCACTCCTCGGTCAGTTCGGCCTGCTCGGCGCCGAGCCGCCAGGGGCTCGGGTGCACCCTTACGCTCGCGCCCAGCCGGCCGAAGGCCTCGCTGGCCGCGCTCAGCGCGTCGGGGCCGAGGAGTTCGCCGCGCCGCTGGTGGGCGTTGAACGCGTCGCCGATCTCCTTGTCCATGGGGTGCTCGGGCGTGAGTTCCACGCGGCCGACGACGGAGAGCGTCAGCAGGGCCGGGCAGCCCGCGCCGACTATGGCCGCGGCGAGCGTGTCGATCTCGTCGGCGGTGAGGACGTCGAGGAGCGCGGAGGCGGTCACCAGCGAGGCCCCGGTCAGGGCGTCGGGGGTGAGCCGGCCGATGTCGCCGCGCTGGGTGGTGACCGTGACCCGGCTGCCGTCGGCGGCCGCGCGGGGCGCGCCCACCGTGGCGAAGTGCAGCAGGTACGGGTCCCGGTCGTGCAGGATCCAGTGCTGGGCGCCGTCGAGGAGCGGGGCGAGCCAGCGGCCCATGGACCCGGTGCCGCAGCCCAGGTCGTGCACCACGACATCGGTGGCTCGCCCGGACCGGTTCGCGAGCCGGATCCGCAGCGGGTCGAGCAGTTCGTGCGCCCGTGCGGCGGCATCGGCGGGCTCGCGCAACTGCAGCCACTGCGGGGCGTACCGGGGGACTTCCACGTCACCGGTGCCGGGCGCGGGCAGCGCGGACAGGACCGCGGGCCCGGGCGTGTCCGAGGCGGCCGTGGGGGCCTGGGGCGCCGCCGGTGCCGTAAGCGTCCGGGACCCCGTGGGAGTCGTACTCGTGCTCATGCCGCCCTCCGGGGCTCGTGGCGCAGCCGTCCCAGGACGCCCGCCAGGCTGCGGGCCGTGGTCGCCCAGCCGTCCAGCGCGGCCCGGCGACCGCGTGCGGCGGCCTTGAGCCGGCGCCGTACATCAGCCTCGCCGAACCAGCCGCGCAGCTCCGCGGCGAGCGCGGCGGGGTCCTCCGGCGGTACGAGGATGCCGGGCACGCCGCCGTCGGGCGCGCGGCCGACCGCCTCCGGCAGGCCGCCGACGTCGGTGGCGAGGACCGGGATGCCCCGGGCGAGCGCCTCGGTGACGGCCATGCCGTACGTCTCGGCGTACGAGGTGAGGACCATGAGGTCGGCGGAGGCGTAGCTCGCGTCGAGTTCGGCGCCGGACCGGGGTCCGGTCAGGTGCAGCCGGTCGCCGAGGCCGTGCTCCTCGATGAGGGCGCGCAGGCGCCCGACGTACTCGGGATCGTGGCCGAGCCCGCCGACGCATTCGCAGGTCCACGGCAGGTCCTTGACGGTGGCGAGGGCCTCGATCAGCCGGTGCTGCCCCTTGCGCGGGGTCACGGCGGCGACACACAGCAGCCGTGAGACGCCATCGGTGCCGGGGGCCAGGGGCGCGATGTCGGCGCCGGGCGCGGCCACATGGACGCGGTCGGGGGCGAGCCCGTGGTGGGAGACGAGCCGGCGTACGGCCCAGTCGCTGGTGGCGACGACGGCGGGCACGGCCCGCAGGGTGGCGCGTTCCTTGGCGTCCAGTTCGGCCGCGGTCCGCGGGTCGAGGCCCGTCTCGTCGCCGAGCGGCAGGTGCACGAGGACGGCGAGGCAGAGGCGCTCCGCCTCCGGCACGACGACCTCGGGGACGCCGCAGGCGACCAGACCGTCGATCAGGACGACCGTGCCGTCGGGCAGTTCCCGCAGCGTACGGGCGAGTTCGGCCCGGGCCGGCGCCTCGGGGCGGGGCCAGGAACCGTCGACGGTGTGCTTGGTGACCTGCCAGCCGAAGCCGGGCAGGTCGAGACAGATGCGGCGGTCGTAGGCGTTGCCGCCGCTGGGGGTCGTCGGGTCGTCGACGCCGCCCGGCATGACGAAGTGCACGGTGCGCAAGGACATGGGGATGATGTCGGCGTTCCTGAGGGCCGCGTTCTGCACGGGCACGTAGTTCAGGGACGCCCGGTCGGCGGTCTGCTGTCCGGCCGTGCGGCCGACAGCGTTCGGGGCCGCGTGGTCGATGGTCGTGTCGGTCACAGGGCACGCTCGTAACTCGCCCAGGCGATGTGCGACTCGTGCAGCGTGACGGTGATGCCCGCGATCTCCCGGGCGCTCTCGCCCAGCGCGCCCTTGTGGATTCGCTCGGCGAGACGGTCGGCGATCACCTTCGCCAGGAACTCCGTCGAGGTGTTGGTGTTCGCGAAGTCCGGTTCGTTGTCGAGGTTGCGGTAGTTGAGCTCGCTCACCACGGCGCCGAGCTCCTGCGTGGCCAGTCCGATGTCGACGACGATGTTGTCGTCGTCCAGCTCGGCACGACGAAAGGTGGCGTCCACGAGGAACGTCGCCCCGTGCAGGCGCTGCGCGGGTCCGAAGACCTCGCCGCGGAAGCTGTGGGCGATCATCAGGTGATCGCGGACGGTGATGCTGAACAACGGACGACCCTCCAGGTGCGGTGCGTCTGATCCCCTGCCGGGGGCATGCCGTGTAGTACGGCTGGCTCCCGCGCGTTGTTCAGCTGCCCGTTCTCCTTGTTTCCAGGTTTTTTGAGAGTTCCTCGGGTGTTTCCTCGGAGTCCGGGCAACTCGGGCGCGGAGGTCGGCCGGTGGTACGGGAGTCAGTCGACGGTATACAGAATGCGGTGGCACAACCCCTTCAGCTCACCACTCGCGAGGCGTGGCAGGACATCGGGGAGGTCTTCGAAGGCGGACTCACCGCTGATCAGTGCGTCGAACGCGGGTTCGGCGAGCAGATCGAGGGCGAGGGCGAGCCGGTCGGCGTACGTACGTCCGGCGCGGGCGCGCGGCGAGACGGTGCCGACCTGGCTGCTGCGGAGGGTGAGGCGGCGCGAGTGGAAGGCCTCGCCGAGCGGCAGGGTGACGCGCCGGTCGCCGTACCAGCTGAGTTCGACGACGGTGCCCTCCGGGGCGAGCAGTTCCAGGGAGCGTACGAGCCCCTGTTCGGTGGCGCTGGCGTGGACGACGAGGTCGCACTCGCCGAGGGCGTCCCCGGGCAGCGCGAAGTCGACGCCGAGCGCGCGGGCGGTCCCGGCGCGCTCGGGATCGGCGTCCACGAGCTGGACACGGACGCCGGGATGACGGGCGAGGAGGGCGGCGACGCTGCACCCGATCATGCCGCCGCCGACGACGGCGATCCGGTCCCCGACCTGGGGACCCGCGTCCCACAGGGCATTGACGGCGGTCTCGACGGTGCCGGCCAGGATGGCGCGGGCCGCGGGCACGGTGTCCGGTACGACGGTGACGGCCGAGGCCGGGACCACGTACCGGCTCTGGTGCGGATACAGGCAGAAGACGGTCCGCCCGACCAGCTCGGCCGGCCCCTGCTCGACCCGTCCGACGCTGAGATAGCCGTACTTCACGGGTGCCGGGAAGTCGCCCTCCTGGAAGGGGGCCCGCATGGCCGCGTGCTGGCTCTCGGGTACGCCGCCGCGGAAGACGAGCGTCTCGGTGCCGCGGCTGACGCCCGAGTACAGCGCGCGTACCAGCACCTCTCCGTCACCGGGCTCGGGCAGCTCCACCTCCCGCAGCTCCCCATGACCGGGTGAGCGCAGCCAGAAGGCGCGTGCTGTGAGATCCATGTGCGTCCTCGTGAACGATCTGCCGACTCTTCACGTACTCGCAGCTACGAGAAGTCGCGGCTACGAGAAGTCGCGCACAACGTACGCGCGAAGATCGAATCTGTCACTTGGCCGGAGGGTGAGCGGTGGCCCTGAACCACACATACGACGCGAGGCTGTTGCAGCAGGAGACGACCGTGGGAGCGGGCGTGCAGGTGCTGCTGCTGGCCTTGCTGGGCACGGCGATCGGCATGGGCCCGGCCGGCTGGCTGACGGGCCTGGCGTTCGCACTCGCCACCTGGGCCGTTCTCACCCGGGCCGTGCTCCGCTCGCGGCTGCGCTCCTTCGGCCCGGCCAACCGGGTCACCCTGGGCCGCGCGACCCTGGTGGGCGGCGTCACGGCGCTGGTCGCGGACTCCTTCGAGAGCTCGCCGCCGGTGACGCTCCTCGTGGGTCTGACGGCGGTGGCGCTGATCCTGGACGGTGTGGACGGCAAGGTGGCCCGCCGCACGGGCACCTCCAGCGCGCTCGGCGCGCGCTTCGACATGGAGGTCGACGCGTTCCTCATCCTGGTGCTGAGCGTGTACGTGTCGATGTCGCTGGGCCCGTGGGTGCTGCTGATCGGCGGGATGCGGTACGTGTTCGTTGCGGCGGCCAGGGTGTTGCCGTGGCTGAACGGCGAGCTGCCGCCGAGCATGGCGCGCAAGACGGTGGCGGCGGTTCAGGGCATCGCCCTGCTGGTGGCCGGGTCGGGCTTCCTGCCGTACGCGGCGACGGCGGGGATCGTCGTGTGCGCGCTGGCCTCGCTGCTGTGGTCCTTCGGGCGGGACGTGCTGTGGCTGTGGAGCGTGCGGGACCAGGGCCGGGGCCCGGCGGAGGCGGTTACGGAGACCGTCACGGAGACGGCCGGCGAAGAGGTGCGGGCGCCACTCCCCGAACTCGTGGCGAGCCACTGACCGGCGGCGGGGCACGGCCTCGGCGGGAACCAGAGCACGCATCCCGGTCTGCCGGCGCCGACAGCCGCATCCCTCTTCGGTGGGACTGAACGGACAGGCGACCCTCAGCACGTCACCCACCCGGAACCGTACGTCGGCGGTCACGGAAGAGGCCTGCCGAGGTCGAGGCGTGCGATGCGGGCCACGTTCTCCCGATCCTCGGTGTCCTCGCCGGCCTCGGCCGCGAACCAGGCGTCCAGGATCTCCTTGAGCAGCGGCTCGGAGGTCAGCCGCAGGCTGAGTGCCAGCACGTTGGCGTCGTTCCAGCGGCGTGCGCCGTCCGCCGTGTACGCGTCCGTGCACAGGGCCGCTCGTACTCCCGGCACCTTGTTCGCGGCGATCGACGCGCCCGTGCCGGTCCAGCAGCACACGACCGCCTGGTCCGACGTCCCGTCGGCGACCTCACGGGCCGCGGCCTGCGAGCACGCGGCCCACTGGGGGTCGTCCCCGGGGCGCAGCGCCCCGTGCGTGAGCACCTCGTGGCCGCGGGTGCGCAGCTCCCCGACGAGGAAGCGGGCCACGGGTTCGTCCATGTCCGAGGAAACGGAGATCCGCATGTCCCGGAGACTACTCGCTCACGCCCCTCGGGTGGCCGTGGCGGCCGACGGGGTACTCGGACCCCACGAGAGGGCACCCTCCGTGCGAACGGGGGCTGGAAGGAGCTGGACATGGCCGGCGGCGATCGGCTGCGGGAGTACCGCGGCAAACGGGACTTCGGCCGGACCGGCGAACCGGAGGGCCGCGCGGCGTCCTCCGGCGAGGATCCCCGGTTCACCGAGGGCCGCGAGCCCGGCGGGGACCCCCATTTCGTCGTGCAGATCCACGACGCGAGCACCCTGCACTTCGACTTCCGGCTCCAGGTCGGCGACGTGCTGAAGTCCTGGTCCGTCCCCAAGGGGCCGTCCGCCGACCCCGGCGACAAGCGGCTCGCCGTGCCCACCGAGGACCATCCGCTGGAGTACGAGGACTTCGAGGGCGTCATCCCGCGGGGCGAGTACGGGGGTGGCGCGGTGATCGTCTGGGACCGCGGTACGTATCGGCCGCTGAGCCATGACCGCCGTGGGCGGCCTGTTCCCTTCGAGGAGTCGCTGGAGCGCGGGCACGCCACGTTCCGGCTGCACGGGTCGAAGCTCCACGGCGAGTACGCCCTCACCCGGTTCCGCGGCGGGAAGGACGACGGCGAGGACGAGGCCTGGCTGCTGGTGAAGGCGGGCAAGGCCCGGGCCGATGAGCACGCGACCCCCGATCCGCGCCGGGCCCGCTCGGTACGCAGCGGACGCACGCTCGCCCAGGTCGCCGCGGACGGCCACGAGGACTGAGCGGAACCGAGCGGAACGAGCGGAACGAGCGGAACGAGGGAACGAGCGGTCACAAGCCGCTTCTCGGACCTGCTGCCCTGCGAGAGGATGCCCTCAGCGGCGCCGGGCCAGGCGTCCGCATCGCGTGCCTGAGGTCGGCCCGCCCTTCGGGGCCCTGAAGAGGATTCGGTAACTCATGCGCAACGACAGCATCGTCGAGGTCGGCTCCGACGTGTACCTGGTCTCGGGGAGCAGCACGAACTGGGTGATCGTCAAGGACGGCGACACCGCCACCCTCGTCGACACGGGGTACCCCAAGGACCGCGAACGTCTCCTCGCGTCGCTGACCGCGGTCGGTGTCTCCCCCGCCGCCGTAGCGGCCGTCCTGATCACGCATGCCCACAACGACCACCTGGGCGCGGCGGAGTATCTGCGCCGCACACACGGGACGCCGATCCTGATGCACCAGGCGGAAGTCCCGCACGCGCGGCGGGAGTTTCTGCACCAGGTCACGATCGGGCAGGTCCTGGCCAACGGCTGGCGTCCCGGAGTGCTGCCCTGGGCCGTCCACGCCCTGCGAGCGGGTGGAAAGGAGCACATCCCGGTCGTCGAGCCGCAGCCGTTCCCCGCGGAGGGCCGGCTCGACCTTCCCGGGCGTCCGCTTCCGGTCCTCACGCCCGGTCACACCGATGGGCACTGCGCCTACCACCTGCCCGACGCCGGGGTCCTGGTCACGGGCGACGCGCTGGTCAGCGGCCATCCGACGTCCCGTCTGCGCGGCCCCCAGCTGCTGCCCGGGATGTTCCACCGCGACCGGGCCCGCGCGCTCGACTCCCTGACCGCCCTCGACCGGCTCGACGCCGATGTCGTCCTTCCCGGTCACGGCCCGGTGGTCCACACCTCCGTGGGCGCCGCGGTCGAGCACGCACGCGAACTGGCCGTCTGAGCGCTCCGCTGGAGGTCCGGTAGGCCACCTGCGGGTGCGTCGTGGCTGGTCGCGCAGTTCCCCGCGCCCCTTTGGGGCGCTGTCGAACCGCACCGGACTTCGCCGAGCCCGCTCAGGACGGCCCGTTGACGCGGACGCGGTGACCGCCGGGGCCGTCCCGCCTCGACGGCGGTCACCGGGGCCGTCTCCGGTACGGCGGTCGGGCGTCCGGCGACGCCCGCTCCGACTCCCGCCGCCTGCCGCCTGCCGCCTGCCGCCTGCCGCCTGCCGTCTGCCGTCTGCCGTCTGCCGTCTGCCGTCTGCCGTCTGCGAGAGCGTCAGCCGCGTGCGCCCGGCGCGACGGCCTCCGGCTCCCTGCGCGCCGACGCGTCGCTCGTACGCGGCGTCCCGGTGGCGCGGCCCGCGTGCCGGACCGGGACGAGCAGCGCGGCCAGCGCCGCGGCGAGGCAGAACAGGGTCAGCAGGCCGAAGCCGTGGGTGTAGCCGGAGCCGTAGGGCAGGCCCGAGGGCTGCAGACGGCCGGTCACCAGGACGCTGGTGAGCGCGGCGCCGATGGAGCCGCCGATGGTGCGGATGTTGGCGTTCATACCGGTCGCGGCGCCGGTCTGCTCGGCCGGGACACTGCCCACGATCAGTTGGGCCATCGAGGCGAAGGCCAGGCCGATGCCGAAGCCGAACACGCCTGCGACGAGGGCCACTTGCCACTGCCGGTCGTGCCAGAGGGTGAGGAAGCCGCAGGCGACCGCGCCGAGTGCGGCGCCCGTCGTGAGCAGTGCCTTGGCTCCGACCACCGGCTCCAGACGGCCGCTCAGCACGCCCGAGAGGAACATGGCGACCAGCATCGGCAGCATCAGCAGTCCGGACGCGGTGACGGACGCGCCGAAGCCGTAGCCGGCGGAGCCGGGCGTCTGTACGAAGCCGGGCAGGAACGACCAGATCGCGTACATGCCCGCGCCGAACAGCAGGGCGGCGGTGTTGGTCGTCCACACGGCGGGCAGTCGCATGACGCGCAGGTCGATCAGCGGGGTGCGTGAGCGGGCCTCGGCCAGCAGCCACAGCGCGAAGAGCGCCACCGCGGCAATGAACATGCCGATCACCCGAACCGATCCCCAGCCCCACTGGCCCGCCTGGCTCAGCGGCAGCAGCAGGGCCACGAGCCACGCCGACAGCAGCACGGCGCCGAGCCAGTTGACGCGCCCCTCGGCGCGGCGGGGCGACTCGGGCACGAAGCGCAGGGCGATCAGCGTGGTGACGGCGACGACGGCGACGGGGATCCAGAACAGCCAGCGGTAGTCGAGCGCGGACACGATCGGACCGGCGGCCACTATTCCGACGCCACCGCCAGCGGCGATCACGGCGGACAGATTGCTGATGCTGCCGCTGACCTCCGCCGGGGCGAACTCGTCCCGGATGATGCCGAAGGACAGCGGGAACAGCGCGCCGCCCACGCCCTGCACCACACGGGCGACGATCAGCACGCCGATGTTCGGCGCGAGCGCGGCGAGCAGACAGCCGGCCAGCACGGTCAGGAGGACGGCGACGAGGGTGCGTTTTTTGCCGACGAGGTCGCCGACCCGGCCGAGGATCGGCGTGAAGACCGAGGCGGACAGCAGATACGCCGTCATCACCCAGGTGGCGGTGGACTGCGAGGTGTGCATCGCGTGCTGGACGGTCGGCAGGGCCGGCGCGATCAGCGACTGCAGCATGGCGAACACGCCCGCACCGGTCGCGAGGACCGCGAAGGTGAGGCGGGTGGACTTCCGGGGCATCAAAAGCCTCTCCGAACAGGTTGCGGCCGAGGCCATCCGGCCACGGTCGTACGGACTCGCTCGCGCCACAGGGCAGCGCGGAACACGCGACGGCCGCGGGGAGCGGTCGCGGAACGGATGGTCGGTCGGTGAGGGGCGGCGGCGCGCTCGGCGCGGGGCCCGGTGTGAGATCGAGGGGTACGAGGTCGCCGACGACACGTGCGGCCGCGCGCATCCGTGGCGAGCGCACCCCGACTGCTAAAGTGGAGGTACACCTCCACTGTAACGGAGGCACACCTCCGCTTCAACCTCGTCCCGGCCAGGGAGGCAGCAGTGACGGCTCAGCCGTTCCCCGTCAGCGAGATCGTCGCGTCCCAGCGGCCGCACCGTAAGGACGCCGCCCGCAACTACGACGCCCTGATCACCGCCGCGCGCGAGGCCTTCGCGGAGAACGGCGCGGAGGCGTCCCTGGAGGACATCGCCCGCCGCGCGGGCGTCGGCATCGGCACGCTCTACCGGAACTTCCCCACCCGCCGCCATCTCTTCGAGAGCGTGTACGCGGGCGAGGTGAACGACCTGTGCCGGGTCGCCCAGGAGGTCGCGGACCTGAAGCCGTGGGAGGCGCTCACCGCATGGCTGCGCCGGTTCGTCGACTACACGGTGACCAAGCGGGCGATCCGCGAGGCGATGGACGACGAGTCGGACATCTTCCTCGCCTGCCGGGAGTCCATGTACCGGGCGGGCGGCCCGCTGTTCGAGCGGGCCCAGCAGGCCGGCGAGGCCCGTACGGACATCGGCTTCGACGACCTGCTGCGGATGGTCGCAGGGATCACGGCGACGAACTTCCTGGACGACGCGCAGCGGGATCGGGTGCTGAACGTGGCACTGGACGGGGTGCGGGCGTCCGGGGCCTGAACGGACCCGCTGGTGCGTGGCTACTCCGCAAAGGAATCCGGCTGAGAGTCGATGTCATGTGCTCCGAAATCCCCTCCCTGCGGTTCCACGGGAGTCGTCGGTTCCATGGACACCAGTTGCTGGCCGGCCACTTGGCCCTCGGGAGTCACCTGCTGACCGGTCTCGTGCGTGGGGGTGACCGACTCCGTGGGAGCCAGCGGCTGACCGGTCTGGCCCGTAGGGGTGACCGACTCCGTAGGACCCAGCGGCTGACCGGTCTGGCCCGTAGGGGTGACCGACTCCGTAGGACCCAGCGGCTGACCGGTCTGACTCTCGGGAGGAAGTTCCGGCTGCTCCCTGTGCAGCGGCCCGATCTGCACCGGTTCGATCTGCACCGGTTCGATCCGGCTTTGCGGCTGGCCTGTCTGACTCTCGGGAGGAAGTTCCGGCTGCTCCTTGTGCAGTGGCCCGATCTGCACCGGTTCGGTCAGCACCGGTTCGGTCATTACCCGTTCGATCCAGCTTTGCGTTTGCGCCCTCGCTCGTTCAGCCTGCTGTCGTTGTGCAGCATGTACCGACTCGGATATCGCGAAGCGTGCAGTGCTGGCAAAGCGGTCGTATCCGTCGACGAAGCCCCTGTAATACTGGCCCACAGCGGCTTCGTGACCTTGGGCGGAAGGGACCTGAATGGAGCGGGGCTTACCGGCCTCGGCCGCCGCCAAGCCATCCTGCCAACCCTGTGTATAGACGTCGGACAAGCGCTGGCGGTATACGTCGCTCCCCGTGTCGTCGGGGTTCGGGGGTGGTGGTTCCCGGATGTAGTCCGGGATTGTCCGAGCCGCCACAGCAGCATCCTCCAAGTCTGTGGCAGCCGAGGTCTGCGTGGAGATGCCCGGCACGAACGCCATGGAGGCAAGGAGCCCTGAGCCGAGCAGGAAAAGTGGTCGCTTGACACGCACGACGCGCTCCTTTTCAGGCGTCGTCGGAGGCGGTGCGTCGAGCGGGGTTCGCATGGTGCAGAGTCGCTGAAACTGTTCACTCACCAGCTGCCCGGTTCGAACGAACACTGCTGGATCTGTTCACCGCCACCCTTGCGCGCCGCGTCTCGAGACGCAAGGCCGGAACGAGGACGACCCCGTCCTCACTGGTTCCAGCTCTCGTCGTACGGGTCCTTCGGGGTCGGGACCGGCCTGGCCTCGATGACGTCGATGAACGGGATGATCCCGCCGTTGACCGGGTCCTTGGTCCGCTTGCCCGTGTAGGTGCCGGTGATCTTGAGCCAGGCGTCGGGCCGCAGGACGGGCGGCAGCTTTCCGGACAGGCCGATCTTGACCGGTTGGGCGTCGGCGGCGCAGCAGTTGAGTGCCATGCGGACGAGGTAGGGCGTACCGCCACGGTCGAGGGCCACGAACCCGGTGATCTCCACCTTCCGGCCTTTCAGGGTCCGTCCGTGGCCGTACGCGGCACGGCTCGCGTAGTCCACCAGGCCGATTTCGACCGGATCGCCGGCGGGCAGGGCCGTGTAGGCCAAGGGCGGCTGGACGGCGGTACCTGTGCGCAGGGCGCTGTAGGAGCCCAGCGCGGGGGGCGCGACCAGGATCAGGGCGAACAGGGGCAGCACGAGGAGCCAGGAGATGCGGGGCTCGCGGTGGCCGTGATCGTGACCATGGCCGTGACCATCGCCGTACTCTTCGTGCGGCTCGTCGCCCTCAGGGCTCTGCCTGGCCGCCCGCGACCGGCGCAGTTCGTACCAGACGGTGGCGGCGGCGGTGGCGATCAGGACGGCCCCGGCGGCGAGCAGCAGCGGTCGCAGCCCGGCCTTGACATAGCGCAGATACAGGTCGGTGGTGCCGGCGTGCAGCATCGCCCCGCCGACCAGGAACAGGACGGCCGCCTGGGCCTGACGGTTCACAGCAGCACCGCCCCGATCAGGACCGACACCAGGATCGCCAGCGCGAAGGTGGCGGGCGCGAACCGCAGCGCGAACGAGCGGCCGAACGTGCCGGCCTGCATCGCGAACAGCTTCAGGTCGATCATCGGTCCGACCACCAGGAAGGCGAGTCGGGCGGTGAGCGAGAACTGCGACAGCGACGCGGCCACGAACGCGTCCGCCTCGGAGCAGATCGACAGCAGCACCGCGAGGACCGACAGCGCGAGGACCGCCACCGCCGGGTTGTCGGCCGCCGTCCGCAACCAGCTCGCCGGCGCGACCGCCTTGAGGGTGGCCGCGGCCATGGCGCCGACGACGAGGAAGCCGCCGGCGTGCATCACGTCGTGCCGTACCGAGCCCCAGAACGCGGCCCCCTTGCTCTGCCCTTCGTACGACGCGCGGGCCGGCGGCCGTAGCCAGTCGGTGCGGCCGAGCCGCTGCCACAGCCAGCCCATCGCGCACGCCACGAACAGGCTTGCGACGAACCGGGCGAGGACCATCTCCGGGTTGCGGGGGAAGGCGACCGCGGTGGCGGTCAGCACGATCGGGTTGATCGCGGGCGCGGAGAGCAGGAAGGCCAGGGCCGCCGCGGGGGTGACGCCCCGGCGCACCAGCGCCCCGGCCACCGGCACCGACGCGCACTCGCAGCCGGGCAGGACCGCCCCGGCCACCCCGGCGACCGGCACCGCCAGGGCCGGCCGCTTCGGCAGCGCGCGGGCGAAGAACGACGGCGGGACGAACACCGCGAGGGCCGCCGAGAGCAGGACACCGAGGACGAGGAAGGGCAGCGCCTGGACGACCACGGCGAGGAAGACGGTCATCCAGCTCTGCATCACCGGCGCGGCCAGCGCCCCGCGGATCGGGCCCTGCCCGACGACCAGCAGGAGCAGCAGCAGGGTCAGTCCGAGGGAGGAGTTGAACTGCCAGCCCTGGGGTGCCTCCTCGTCCGGGCGCCGGTCGACCGGGGCCGGGGCCGGGGCCGGGGCCGGGGCCGGGGCCGGGGGTGCTTTGACGATCGTCACGGGCGGGGTACCTCCGGGAAGGGCAGGCGGCGCGGGGGGCTTCCCCCTGCCCTCCTCTACGTCGCCCCGGGCATCGTGTCTCACCCCGGACCCGGGACTTTGCCGCCCGATGACTCACTCCGTACGTGCTCGACGACTCGTTCCGTACGCGCGGCCGCGCCGTGCCGTCGGCCGAAGAGGGACGGCAGGCTCGGCACGGTCAGGAAGCCCTCGGCGCGCGCACTGGCGATGCCGATGCGCGGGATGTCGGCGCTCTTCTCGAACAGCAGGAAGCGGGGCTCCCACACGGGCCGGTACTTGGCGTTGGCGCGGTAGAGGGACTCGATCTGCCACCAGCGGGAGAAGAAGGTCAGCACCGAGCGCCACAGCCGCAGCACGGGTCCGGCACCCAGGCGGGAGCCGCGTTCGAAGACCGCGCGGAACATGGCGAAGTTGAGCGACACCCGCTCGACGCCGAGCTCGCGGGCGCGCAGCAGCAGCTCGATGACCATGAACTCCATCAGGCCGTTCTCGCAGTCGCGGTCGCGGCGCATCAGATCGAGGGAGAGGCCGTGCTCACCCCAGGGGACGAAGCTGAGCAGGGCCCGGGGCTCGCCCTCGCCGTCGCGGCACTCCAGCATCACGCAGCTGTCGTCGGCCGGGTCGCCGAGGCGGCCCAGGGCCATGGAGAAACCGCGCTCGCTGCCGCCGTCGCGCCAGCGGTCGGCCTTCTCGATCAGGGCGGCCATGTCGGCCTCGGGGATGTCCCCGTGGCGACGGATGTGCACGGTGTACCCGGCGCGGCGCACGCGGTTGTGCGCCTGGCGAACGACCCGCATCGCGCGCCCCTCCAGGCTGAAGTCGGCGACGTCCACGATCGCCTCGTCACCCAGTTCGAGCGCGTCCAGACCGTGCCGGGCGTAGATCGTGCCTGCCTCTTCGCTCGCACCCATGACGGCGGGCGTCCAGGCGTGCCGGCGGGCTTCTTCCAGCCACTCCTCGATGGCGCCGGGCCAGGCCTCGGGGTCGCCGATCGGATCGCCGGAGGCCAGGGTGACGCCGCCGACCACCCGATAGGTGATGGCGGCCTTGCCGCTCGGGGACCAGATCGCGGCCTTGTCGCGGCGCAGCGCGAAATAGCCGAGCGAGTCCCGCTCGCCGTGCCGGGCGAGCAGGGCGCGCAGCCGCTGCTCGTCCTGTTCGCCGAGGAGTTCCCGGCCGCGGGGCGCGCGGAAGCAGGCGTACAGAACGAGAAGGAAGGAGGCCGCGATCAGGACGTTGACCGTGATGTCCACCCAGCGCGGGGCGTGCACGGCGTCGATGCGGTCGGCGAGCGGGCCGACGCTGACGCCGCGCAGCAGCGTGTACGCGACCTTGTCGGTCAGGGTGGCGCCGGGCACCTGGTTGGTGGCACTCACCAGCAGGGTGCCGATGCCGCCGCTGACGAGGATGCCGCAGGCGCCGACGATCAGCGCGAGGCGCGGGTTGGAGCGGTCCCCCACGGCCCGGAACTCCTTGCGGCCGAGCAGCAGCGCGGCGACAAAGAGGCCGGTGAGCAGGGCGGAGATCCAGTTGAAGGCATGCCGGCGGTAGGCGTCCTGGGTCAGGGCGAGGACGTAGAGCGCGAGGAGCGGGCCGGCGAGCAGCATGTTGAAGATCCACGCGGCCCGCTTGCGGCGCCGCATCACCATGGCCAGGAACAGCGCGAGGGCCGCGGAGACCAGACCGGCGGTGGCCAGGTACGGCGTGAAGTACTCGCCGACGTTGTGCTCGTGGACCTCTTCGCGGAAGGGCAGCGAGAGGACCGCCACGATGTTCAGCAGGGCCTGCAGCCGTAGGTACCAGACCGTGGCGGCGGCCGCCCTGGGGCGCAGACGGGCGAGGAAGGGCGGTGGTCCCCCGGCCGTCGCACCCTGCGGTCGCCGGGCGCGCTGCTGGGGGATCACTGCTTGCTGCTGTGCGGGCACCGCGATGACTCACCTTGATGAGAGAGAGGCCGGGGCGACCGGCATGGACGGAGGCTGACAGAGGGACTCGGGGACGGGCTGTCTGTCCTTGGTCCTCCCGGGCACTCGGACAGACCCTACGTGCTGTAGGGATGTCGGGAGCCTTGTCAAGGGTAGGAATAGGGCAAGAACTCGGGGCTACCGGGTGCGCTCCTCCGCGCCTGCGGCGCGCCCTTCGTCAGGGTCTCCGGGATCTGCGCGCCCTACGTCCACACGCCCGGCGTCCACACGCCCGGTCTCCGCACGGCCGCCCCTCGCACGCCCGGTCTCCGCACGGCCGCCCCCCGCACGTCCGTCCCTCACACGCCCGGCATCCGCACGCTCGGCACCCAAAGGCCCGGGGTCCGCGCGCCCGTCCCTCACACGCCCGGCATCCGCACGGCCGCCCCTCACACGCCCGTCCCCCGCACGCCCGGCGTTCCCGCGCCCGGCGTTCCCGCGCCCGGCGTTCCCGCGCCCGGCGTTCCCGCGCCAGGCATCCACACACTCATGCAGGAACGGCACCAGCCCCCGCTCCAGCACGGCGAGCTCCCACGCCTCGCGGGCCCGCCGCACCTCGGGGTCGCGCTCCGCCGGGTCGTCGCCGCACGGACCGGAACGGCCCCGAGCGCGTGCCGCCAGAAGCCAGGCGAGGTCCCCGAGGGCTGCTCCCGCCGTCACGGCGGCGGCGATCACCCCGGCCATCACGAGTCCGTCGCCGATGTGCGGGCGCGCGGCGAAGGCACGCAGGCCGAATCCGCACAGCAGGAACACGCCCGTGGCCACGGCCCCGAGGCTCGGCACCAGTACCGCGAGCACGGGCAGGAGTCCGTCCTTCGTGCGGCCGTCGCCGTAAGACGGCCCGTGCCGGCCGATGGCCGCGGCCCGCAGCGCGAGGTACCGGTCGTACTCGTCGGCCGGTACGCCGACGAGGCGGTCGCGCACCTCCAAGGCCTGTGCACGCAGACGCTCGCGCGACGCGCCCGCGCCCTCGTCGGCACCGGCGACGACGCCGGCGCCGTCGAGCGCGGCCGCGATCTCCGGGGAGTCCAGGGCCCGGTCCAGCATCCGCTCGAAGACCGGGTCCCTCACTGGTGACGGCTCGTCAGACTCCTGCATGCTCCCCCGATCGGCGGCAACACGCCGGCCGATACCGACCGGCGGACGGACGACGCAAACCCTACAACATGTAGGACAGCCCTCAGGAGCAGAGCGTTGACGCGGGGCACACCCAGCGTTCACCCCGGCCCGATCATCCGTTCAACGCTCCCCGGCGGGTTGCGCGTCCAGGCCGGTGCACGCCAGCTTGCCGTCCACCTGGGCGCATGCCTCCACACCTTCGGGTGAGCTCGCGGCGAGCATGGGGCTCGCCCAGCCGTCGGAGCCGTCTCCCGGGTACGCCGCGGACAGCACGTCCCGGCCCGACCGGACGGAGATGACGCGGGCGGCCGACGGCCGTACCTGGACCTCGGCCCAGGCGGTGCCGCAGGACGGCGAGTACTCCAGCCGCACGGCGTAGGAGGCGTCGCGGACCGTGCTCTTGGTCTGCGCGTCCCGGTCGCAGGAGGACACGTCGGGCAGTTGCCCCTGACAGGAGGCACCCCGGCACCGGGGCGAGGCGGCCGTGAGCCGCCCGCCCGGCGTACGCGAGTCGCCGGCCGCGACGAGGGTGACGGCCACGGCGGCGACCACGACGATCAGAGCGAGCGCCGACAGCGGCAGCCGCCGGGGCCGCACAGGCCACGCGGGCCACACGGGCCGCGCCGAGGGGTCGCCGCCGTACGACGGCACACCCTCTGGCGGCGGGCGGTCCGCCGACTCCCACAAGGCAAGTACGGGGGCCGGGTCGGCGCCGGCGAGCCGGGCGAGCGCCTCCACGGCCGAACCAGGGGGCCGCTGGGCGCCGTTGAGATAGCGGTGCCAGGCGGACTTGCTGTACGGGGTGCGCGCGGCCAGGGCCGCGAGGCTGAGACCGGTGCGCTCCTTCAGGTCGCGCAGTTCCTTCACGAACGGGCCGTCCGCCTGCGCGGGCGGGGCGGCCGTCGGCCGGCAGGGCCTCACCGTCCGTGCTGCGCCGGCTCTCACGGTCTCGATCCTTGGGGCTGTCGCATGACCTGTCCCTCGACACTGATTCCAGTTTGGGCGGTTCGCCCTGGTTGTCATGATGTGTTCCCAAGGGTGTGGTGCCGCCACACATGGATGCCGGTATGAGAAGGGTGAGTTGCGGGGTGGAGCGCGCCGACGGCCTGCCCGGGCACACACGGGTGGCCGGGCAGGCCGTCTTTCAGGGAACGGTGAGGGCGGGGCGCGTCAGCACCAGGGGATGGCGCCGCGCGTACGGACGTAGCGGGCGGAGACGTAGCCCTTGCCGCCCGCGAGCCGGTACCAGCGTCGGTTGCCGAAGACGTACGAGCCGTGCTTCTTGCAGACCACCAGCAACCGGCCGTTGACATGCCGGTGACCGATCACGCGGTAGCCGAGGCCGGGGCCGGAGCGGACGTTCAGCGAGATGTGCCGGGTGGCGACGCGCCCCACGACGCGGGCGCGGTGATGGTAGGCCGCCCCTGAGACGTGGTGAACGCGGCGGATGTGACGGACGTGGTGGTGGCACCGCGTGGAACGGTGCACGCGGTGACGGACCGGCGTGTGCCGGGCGGGGACGGGGAGCAGCGTGGGCGGGCGGTGCGAGGCCGTCGCGACGACCGGCGCCGATGCGGCGTGGTCGCCCTCGACGGCCACGGCCGCCGTCGGCACGAGCGCGAACAGCGCGACCGCGGCCATCAGGCCGCTCTGCAGTGTCCGACGAATCATGGAAACCTCCGGACTGATGGTGCCGATCACGAACCGTGATCTCGTCGCCCAGCGTTTCCGCGCCGACGGCCGGGAATTCCGTCCCGTTGTTCCAGGGATGACGGGAACGTCCCGCGGGACGAACGGGCGCAACCGCGCGGCCTCCCCCGCCCCGAAGCCCGACTCCGAGCCACCGCGCCGCCTTCGGCGAGCTTCCCCTCCTGATGCGGCGCCCGGCGACGGGCGTGCCGGGAATGAACAGCTGGAGCCACGACGCCGGCTCAGGCCCACGCCGCCGGACACCGCCGCCACAACCGACCACGGCGGGCCATGGCCTTGCGGACTTGCGGACAACGCCGGTCGCGACACGGACGGACGGTCCCGCCCGCGCAGGGGCGGGACCGTCGCCGCGACTACCGGGCCGCCGTCCCGTGGGGCGCGGGGGCGTAGCCCGCGGGCCGGGTCGTGAAAGCTCCCCGGCCCTGCGTACGGCTGCGCAACCGCGTCGCATAACCGAACAGTTCGACCAGCGGCACCGTCGCGGTGACAACCGCCGCACTCCCGCGCGCCGTCGAGCCCGAGACCCGGCCACGTCGTGCCGCCAGGTCGCCGAGCACCGCGCCGACGGCGTCCTCGGGCACGGTGACCGTGACTTCGGCCACCGGTTCCAGCAGGACCATCGCGCACGCCCGCAGCGCCTCCCGGAGCGCGAGCCGGCCGGCCGTACGGAACGCCATATCCGACGAGTCCTTCGGGTGGGTCGCCCCGTCGGTCAGCACGACGCGCAGCCCGGTCACCGGGTGACCGCCCAGCGGCCCCTCGGCCAGGGCGTCCCGGCAGCCGGCCTCGACCGCGCGGACGTACTCCTGCGGCACCCGTCCCCCGACGACCGTCGAGCGGAACGCGAAGCCGGTCGCGCCGCCGGAGTCGTCGTCGGCTGCCTCCAGCGGTGCCACGTCGAGGACGACATGGGCGAACTGTCCCGCGCCGCCGTCCTGTTTGACGTGCCGGTACACCAGCCCGGAGACCCCGCGGGCGACCGTTTCCCGGTAAGCCACGCTCGGCCGGCCGACGTTGACGTCAAGCCCATGGGCGAGGCGGATCTTCTCCACTGCCACCTCCAGATGGAGTTCGCCCATGCCGGACAGCACCGTCTGGCCGGTCTCGGGGTCGGTGCGGACCACCAGCGAGGGGTCCTCCTCGCCCAGCCGGGCCAGCGCCGACACCAGGCGGTCGGTGTCGGTGCTCCGGCGGGCCTCGACCGCGGCGGAGACGACCGGATCGGCGACCGTCGGCGGTTCCAGGACCAGCGGCGCCCCGGGCGCGCACAGCGTCGATCCGGCGCGGGCCGACTTCAGCCCGATCACCGCGACGATGTCCCCGGCCTCGGCCCGGTCCAGCTCGGCGTGCCGGTCGGCCTGGACGCGCAGGATCCGGCCGATCCGCTCGGTGCGCCGGGCGCCCGCGTCCATCACTGTCTCTCCCTTCCGAAGGGTGCCCGAATAGATACGCAGATAGGTGAGCCGGCCCGTGGCCGTGGCGTTCACCTTGAACGCCAGGGCCGCCAGCGGTGCCGCCGGGTCCGCCGCCCGCTCCTGCTCCGCGCCGTCCTGGGTGCCGCGCACCGGGGGCACGTCCAGCGGCGAGGGCAGGTACGCCACGGCCGCGTCCAGCAGCGGCTCGATCCCGCGGTTGCGGTAGGCCGAGCCGCACAGCACCACCACGCCGTCGCCGGTACGGGTCAGGTCACGCAGGGCGGAGGCCAGGGTCCGCGCGCTGAGCCCGGACCCGGCGCAGAACTCCTCCAGCGCCAGGGGGTGGAGTTCCGCCACGGCCTCCTCCAGCAGCCTGCGGCGCCGCAGCGCTTCGTCGCGCAGGGCGTCCGGCACGGGGCTTTCCTCGGCCGAGTCGCAGCCGTCGGCCCAGACCAGCGACCGCATGCGCGGCAGATCCACCACACCGGTGAACCCGTCCTCCGTACCGATCGGCATCTGGACGACCAGCGGCGCCGGGTGGAGCCGCTGCCGGATCGACTCCACCGCCGTGTCGAGATCGGCACCCGCGCGGTCCATCTTGTTGACGAAGGCGATCCGCGGCACCCCGTACCGGTCGGCCTGCCGCCACACCGACTCGCTCTGCGGCTCGACGCCCGCGACCGCGTCGAACACGGCGATAGCGCCGTCCAACACACGCAGCGAACGCTCGACCTCGTCGGCGAAGTCGACGTGGCCCGGAGTGTCGATCAGGTTGATCCGGTGGTCGTCCCAGACACAGCTGACGGCCGCGGCGAAGATGGTGATGCCACGGTCGCGTTCCTGCGGGTCGAAGTCGGTGACGGTCGTGCCGTCGTGGACCTCGCCGCGCTTGTGAGTGGTCCCGGTGAGGTACAGGATCCGCTCGGTGACGGTGGTCTTGCCGGCGTCGACGTGGGCGAGGATGCCCAGATTGCGAACGGCGGTGAGCGGACTGGTGAGTGCACTGGTGAGTGGACTGGCGAGTGCACTGGTGAGGTGACGGTGCGGGTCGGTACGCACGGCCCATGACCTTTCGGGTGATCCAACAGGGCGGCGCGATTCCCGGACGAACAGACCTGTGATGAAGCTGAGTTGAGGCATCCGGCCGAGCCAGTGGTGGCGGCGTGCGTGGCCGATAGGCCGATAGGCCGATAGGCCGGCAGGATCAGGTGGTCGTCACGGGCACATCCGGTTCCGGCCGCGCAGCCGGCACCGGACGTACGAGGACACGAGGATCACCTCGTACCGTGACCGGGGAACGACGACAGCGGTGCGCTCACGCACGGCCGGGCTCCCCTCACTCGTCACGGAACGCGCCGCGAGAACGGGGCGGCGCGCACTGCCTGGTTGAGTGTAGGGAACCGGTCGGCGGCGGAGCACTGGATTTTTCTCTCCCCTGCCCGCACCGGCCCCGGCATCCTTGCCTGCCTACCTGCCTACCTGCCTACCTGCCTAACCGCTTAACCGCTTAACCGCTTACCTGGCCGCGGGCTCCGCGGGCATGTTGAAGACGTGGCCCGGTGTGACGATCTTCGTGATCTCCTCGCCGAGGAGCGTGGTGGGCTCCTGGTTGTCATGGTCGATGTCGGTGTTCAGCAGGACGACGAGGGTCGCCCGTGCCGACGGCAGATAGACCACCAGGGACTCGTAGCCCGGCAGCGAACCGTTGTGCCCGATCCACCCCTGGACGCTGAAGATGCCGAGGCCGTACCCGATGCCCGGGACGGGGGTCGGGGGTGTGGTGAGCCGCTGCTTCTGCAGGTCGGGACTGATCAGGTCGCCGCCGCCGGGCAGTTTGCCCGTGGCCACCGTACGCGCCCATACGCGCAGGTCCTGCAGATTGGAGATCATCGCGCCGGCCGCCCAGGCCCATGAGGGGTTCCAGTCGGCCGCGTCCTGGACGTCCCCGTTCGCGGTCTGGGTCGTGTATCCCTGCGCGTGCGGGGTCGGGAACGTGGCGTCGACCGGCAGGAGCGTGTGGTCCAGGCCGGTCGGTTCAAGGACGTCCTTCTTGATGTGATCGTGCAGTTGCTGACCGGTGACCTTCTCGATGACGAGGCCGAGCAGGATGAGGTTGGTGTTGGAGTACTCGAACTTCTTTCCCGGCGGGAACAGCACATGGTGCTGGAAGGCGTAGCCGAGCAACTCCTGCGGGGTGAACGGCTGGTGTGGATCGTTCGTCAGCGCCTCGTAGAAGGCCTCGTCGTTGGAGTAGTTGAACAGGCCGCTGCGCATCCCGGCCAGCTCGCGCAGGGTGATCTTGCTTCCGTTGGGTACGCCTTCGACGTACTTCCCGATCGGATCGTCCAGGCTCACCTTGTGCCGGTCGACCAACTGCAGCAGCGCCGTCACGGTGAACGTCTTGGTCACGCTCCCGATCCGCATGTACAGATTCGGCGACATGGCCTGGCCGTTGCTCTGGTCGGCGAGCCCGAAGGACCGCACATAGTTGCCGTCGGGCGTCCACAGTCCTACGGTCACACCCGGGATGTTCGCCTCCCGCATGATCCGCTGGACGACGGTGTCGAGTTGCTGCGTCACGTCAGGGGTGATGTCACGGACCTCGTCCGGGGACGCCGATGTGGAAACGGACGGCGACGGTTTCGCCGGCGCGGCGGGGCCACCGCACCCGGCCACGCCCGCGATCGGCAGTGCGAACATTCCTGCCGCGGCGGCCGTCGCGGCCGCCCGACGCAAACGTATTCGGGAATGCGTCATGGAGTGACTCCCCACCATGCGAGGCCACGTTCCGCAACTCTGAGCACGAGCGTGTGTGCACGCCCGTGTGAGCACGAGTGCGGGATGAACATGTGTCCGCCTACGGCGCGACTGCACAGAAGCCGCAGGTCACGGCAGTGCCATGGGACACGGGCCGCAAGGTCCTGAACCTCCAGCATAAGAGCGCCCGCGCCCTGCCGCGCGTCGGCGCCCGACGCAATCCGGTCGGCGCCGTCCGGGTGATCCCCTCAGCCCCGGGCCCTCAGCCCGGGGCCCTGGGCCCTGTTGTCGACCTCGCGCCTGCCGGGCGACGCCCGGCCCGTCCCGCGGGCGGACGACGGGAGTTACGACAGGGCCCGGCGCGGCGCCGCCGTGGTCGAGCGGACCACGAGTCGCGGCGCGATGACGGTCTCGGGGCCCGGCGCCGCCTCCCCCTCCATCCGGGCGATGGCCCGGCCGACGGCGAGTTCCGCCAGGCGCGGTCTGCTCTCCTGATCTCTCCCGTAGCCCAAGTACGTACAGTGGCTCTCATGCAGCTTCGGTACAGCTTTCGCCTGTACCCGAATCACACCCAACGCGGCGCATTGGCACGGGCGTTCGGGTGCGCCCGCGTCGTGTTCAACGACGCCGTGCGCGCTTCGGCCGTTTCGTGCCGACCAGTCAGACCTGCTCGTACTGCGACCACGTGGATGGACCCAAGCCCCTCCACATCCGGGAATGGACCTGCCCCGCCTGCGGAGCCCTCCTCGACCGGGACATCAACTCCGCACGCAACGTGAAAAAGGCCGCCGGACTGGCGGTATCGGCCTGTGGAGCGCCGATGGCTACGACGTCCGCGGCGAGGTCTTCGGCTCAGCCGGCATGCTGACGATGGGCGACATCCGCCGCACCCATCTGACGGCCTACGGCTCCGGTGGCGTCGCCGCCGAGTGCGTCACCTACGACCAGGACCTCTTCCGCGACGCGTACGTCGCGGGACTCGCCGACTTCGCCGACAGTGTCCGCACGGGCCGCACGCCGTCGGTCACCGGCGGGGACGCCCGAGCCGCCCTGTCCATCGCCCTCGCGGCCGTCCAGTCGGCCGGGGCGGGCGGGGTCGGCAAGGCGGGCGGGTCGGCTGGACGGGTGGGCGGGGCGGCGGGCGGGTTGATCACACCGGTGACGGGGCCCAGCACGAACCCCTCGACCGCATCGCCCAGCCGGACCGACGCGGCCGGCGTCACAAAGCGGGCGGAGTCGGCAACGCGGGCGGTTCGATCGCATCGACGACGGGACCGGTCACGAAGCCCTCGACCGCATCGCCCACCCGGGCCGACGCGGGCGGTTCAACCGCATCGCCCACTCGGCCCGACACAGACGCTCCGCCCCCATCACCCACTCACCCCGACACGGCCGCCCCGACCGCCATGTCGGCGGCGACCACCGCGCCGCGGCACAACGCCGCGGCCATCCCGCCCTGCCCGATCCGGCCGCCCGACCCGGCCGATCCGGCCCCGCCCAGTCCGCCCTGCCCCGCCCACCGGCAGCGCCGAGCAACAGACACCCGGCCACCGGCCGCAGTGCGCTCGCGCGTATGCAGCGCCTGTAATCCTTGCGCGCGCAAGGCCAGCGGCACCCGGCCACCCACAGAGGGCAACCAATCTGACCACCCCGACCTGCGCGAGCCCCAATGGCCCGGCCTACCGGCCCCGGTCCCCGCCCCCCAAACCCCCAACCCCCAGCCCCCGGGCCCCGGGCCCCTTGACCCACCGCCGCGAAATAGGTAATTAGCCCGCTTTTGTCAAGAGAAGTTCTAAAATTGCCTAAGGCGCGGACCCCTTCCTGAAGGGGGTGACACGACAGCCCAGCGGCGATCCGGTGAGGGGAGTGATGCACATGGGGGTCGCTGAAGGCGGCATCGACCTCGCCCGTATCCGCGAGCACTTTCTGCAGGGCGGGCCGGTGGAAAGCGGTGTGCGGAGTCTGATCCTGAACTCCTGGCAACGCTGCCGACTGCTGGGGCTCTCCCCGGACCGGATGGAGCTCCCCTATCGACAGGACTTCGATCCGGAGGCCCGTCTCGTCCGCGCGGCCGATCCGGTCCTCGACCGGCTGGAGAACAGGTTCGCGGGCAGCCGGATGAACATCGGCCTCGCCGACGCCGAGGGGATGGTGCTCGCGCGCCGCTTCGGGGAGCGGTCCCTGGCCAGGCGACTGCCGCCCTTCCAGGTCGTCCCGGGGTTCGTGTTCGCCGAGCGGGTCGCCGGGACGAACGGCATCGGTACCGCTCTCGCGGAACGGCGGCTGTGCCGCATCCATGGCGCGGAGCACTTCGCCGAACGGGGTCAGGGGAACGCCTGTACCGCAATTCCGATCCGGGACCTGCTGAGCGGACGCATCGAGGGCGTCCTCTCTTTCGCCTGTCCGCGCGCCGAGGCGAACCCGGTCATGGACCTCCTGATCGGCAAGGCCGCCGACGCCATCGAGCACAGGCTCCTGGAGCAGAACTCGGCGCGCGAGCGCGCTCTCCTGCGGGCGTACCTGGATACCAAACGGGGCGCGGAGGCCGGTGACCGGCTCATCGACGGAGAGTCGATCGGCGTGGACGAACTGGCCCGGAGCGGACTGAACCGGCGCGACCAGACGATCCTCAGGGAGAAGGCCGCCGAGCTGATCTCCGCCGACCAGCGGGCCGCGGTCGAGGTGACCCTCACCGACGGTCGGCGGCTGACGCTCGTCAGCGATGTGGTGACGGGCCCGTCCGGCATGCAGGGCGTCGCCGTCGAGGCGGTACTGCACCATGAGGCGCCGCTGCCGCTGCTCACCGTCCCCGGCCATCTCGGCGAACCCCACGACCTCGCGCCGCGGCCCGCCGTCCCGCCGCCCAGGCATCTCCTCGGTCTCCCACCCGCCCGGCCGGCCACGGCACGGCCGCCCGCGACCATCCGTATCCCCGCCGACGCCGACAGCACCGAAGTCGGCGAGACGACGGCCGACCGGCGACTGGTCCTCGTGGGCGAGCCCGGAGTGGGGCGGTACGCCGTCGCGGCCCGGCGCCGCCTGGAGCTGCTGTCCGAGGCGAGCACCCGTATCGGCACCACCCTGGACGTACGCCGCACGGCGCTCGAACTCGCCGAGATGGCCGTCCCGCGGCTGGCCGACCACGTCGCCATCGACCTGCCCGAGGCCGTCCTGCGGGGCGAGGAAGCGGCCGATCCGCAGACCGGCATGATTCGCGTGGTGATGCACGGCATCCACGACGACTTCCCGTTCTACCCGGTCGGCCGGCGTGTCGACCCCCTGCCCGCCACACCCCAGTACCAGTGCCTGACCCTTGAGCAGGCGGTGCTGGCACCCGAGCTCGGGCTCGCCGCCGGCTGGATCTCCCAGCAGCCCGAGCACGCCGAGCGCCTTGTCGCCCGAGGCGTCCACTCCCTGATCGCCGCCCCGCTGCTGGCCCGCGGCGTCGTCCTGGGCATCGCCAGCTTCTACCGCTCGCAGTACCCGGCTCCCTTCGGCGACGACGACCGCTCCCTGGCCCAGGAACTCGCCACCCGCGCCGCCATCTGCATCGACAACGCCCGCCGCTACACCCGCGAGCACAGCATGGTCCTGGCGCTGCAGCGCAGCCTGCTCCCCACCCACCTGCCGGAACAGAGCGCCGTCGAGGTCGCCCACCGGTACCAGCCCGCCGAGAGCGAGGTCGGCGGGGACTGGTTCGACATCATCCCCCTGTCCGGCACCCGCGTCGCGCTCGTCGTCGGCGACGTGGTGGGCCACGGTCTGCACGCCGCCGTCACGATGGGCCGGCTACGGACCGCCGCACGCAACTACGCCGAGCTCGACCTCGCCCCCGACGAGATCCTCACCCACCTCGACAATCTCGTGGCGCGCCTGGACCGGGAGGAGGCCGGCGAGAAGCCCACCGTCGGAGGCGGCGACAACATCGGCGCCACTTGCCTGTACGCCGTCTACGACCCCACTTCGCAGCAGGCCACCGTGGCTCGCGCGGGCCATCTCCCGCCCGCGCTGGTCGACCCCGACGGCACCGTGACCTTCCCCGACCTGCCCGCCGGCCCTCCCCTCGGTCTCGGCGGCCTGCCCTTCGAATCGGCCGAGATCAAACTCCCCGAGGGCAGCCAGCTCGTCCTCTACACCGATGGACTCGTCGAGGACCGCCGACGGGACCCCGACACGGCCTTCGACCTGCTGCGCCGCGCACTCGCCCACAAGGACCGCCCACCCGACGACACCTGCCGGGCGATCCTGGAGACCGTGGCGCCCGAGCACCCCCGCGACGACATCGCACTGCTGGTCGCCCGCACCCTCGCCCTGGACCCGGACCGGATCGCCGACTGGTCGCTGCCAGCCGACCCGGCCCGCGTCTCCGAGATCCGCGGCGCTGTCACCCGCCGCCTGAGCGAATGGGGCCTGGCCGAGGTGTCGTTCACCGCGGAACTGCTGCTCAGCGAACTGGTCACCAACGCCGTCCGCTACGGCAGCGGACCGATCCAGGTACGCCTGATCCACGACCGCACCCTGATCTGCGAGGTCTCCGACACCAGCAGTACCGCCCCGCACCTGCGCCACGCCACCACCTACGACGAGGGCGGCCGGGGCCTGTTCCTGGTCGCGCAGCTCGCCCAGGCCTGGGGCACCCGCTACACCGCCGACGGCAAGGTCATCTGGGCCGAGTGCGCCCTGGAGACGCCCGGCGGCACCCCCGAGGCGGCGATGATGGACTGGGAGGCTGTTCCTGGCCTCGACTGACTCGACAGGTTCCGCCGCGAACCGCACCGGGGAACCCCTCGTCCGTATCCGGGGACTCGGCAAGCGGTTCGGCGGCACCGTCGCGCTGGCCTCGGTCGACCTCGACGTCCACCGGGGCAGCATCCTCGCCCTTCTCGGTCCCAACGGCGCCGGGAAGTCCACCCTCATCCAGGTCCTCGCCGGAGTCCACCGCGCCGACGAGGGAGAGATCACGGTCGCCGGGCATCCGCTCGGCACCGAGGCCGCCGCACGGAACATGTCCTTCATCCACCAGGACCTCGGACTCGTCGGATGGATGACGGTCGCCGAGAACATCGCCCTGGGCACCGGCTACCCCCGCCGCGGCGGCCTGATCTCCTGGCGGCGGGTGCGGGAGCGCTGCGCCCAGTCCCTGGACATCGTCGCCGGCCAGCTCGATCCCGGGGCCCGGATCGCCGACCTAGGCCGGGCCGAGCGCTCGCTGGTCGCCCTCGCTCGCGCGCTGTCCGCCCGGGCCGCGCTCATCGTGCTCGACGAGCCCACCGCCAGCCTGCCCGCGGCCGACTGCGTGCGGCTCTTCGACGTGCTGCACGCCCTGCGCGACCACGGCCACGGCATCGTCTACGTCAGCCACCGGATCGACGAGGTGTACCAGGTCGCCGACGCCTTCGCCGTCCTCCGCGACGGCCGCATCGTCAGCCAGGGCCGCCTCGCCGACCACCACCCGGCGCGTCTGGTGCGCGACATCGTCGGCCACAGGCCGGCCGACTACCACCCCACGGCCGCCCGCACGGACGGATCGGTCCTGCTCCGCCTGGACGACGTGCGCACCGAAAGCGCGGGCCCGGTCAGCCTCGGTCTCCGGTCCGGCGAGATCCTGGGGATGGTCGGTCTGACCGGGGCCGGTCACCTGGGCCTGGGCCGTGCTCTCGCCGGTTCCCGGCCGATCCTCGACGGACGGGTCCTGCTCGACGGCCGCCCGTACCACCCGCGGACGGTGACCGACGCCGTCGACGCCGGCGTCGGCTTCGTGACCAACGACCGTGTCGAGGAAGGCTGCCTGCCCGACCTCACCGTCCGCGAGAACTTCCTGCCCAACCCCGGCGCGGAGGGCCTGCGGGCGCTGCACTGGATCAGCCCCGGGCGGGAGCGCGCCAAGGCCGCCGCCCTGGTCGGGCGGTACGCGGTGCGCCCCCGCGACACCGAGGCCCATATCGCCACCCTGTCCGGGGGCAACCAGCAGAAGGTCATGGTGGGCCGGTGGCTGCGCCTGAACCGACGTCTGCTGATCCTGGAGGAGCCGACCGCCGGCATCGACGTCGGCGCCAAGGCCGCGATCTACCGCCTGCTCGACGACGCGCTCACCGCCGGTGTCGCCGTGCTGCTCATTTCCACCGACTTCGAGGAGATCGCCAACGTGTGCCATCGCGCCCTGGTATTCGTCCGCGGGGCCGTGACCGCCGAGCTGACCGGCGACAGCCTCACGGTCGCCAAGCTCACCCGCACGGCCTCGGCCATGCCGGCCATCACCGGGACGGCGACGGAGCGATGACCACCTCCCGCCCGCCCGAATCCCCGCTCGGCCGCGGGCCGGAATCCCGTCGGCCCCGATCCCCGCTGGGCCGCGTGAGCGGTCACTTCATCGGCGCCTACGGCCTGCTGCTCCTCACCGCCCTGCTGTTCCTCACCTTCTCCCTGGCCCGGCCGGACACCTTCCCGACCCTGGACAACGTCTCCTCGATCCTGTCCAACCAGTCCATCTCGGCGATCCTCGCGCTCGGGGCGACGATCCCGATCGCCACCGGCAGGTTCGACCTGTCCATCGGATACGGCCTGGGTCTGGCCCACGTCATGGTCCTGCACCTGATCGTGAGCGACGACTGGCCCTGGCCGGCGGCCTGCCTCGTCGTCATCATCGGCGCCGGAACCATCGGCGTCCTCAACGGCCTACTGGTGGAATTCGCCCGGATCGACTCCTTCATCGCCACCCTCGGCACCGGCACCGTGATGTACGGCGTCACCGGCTGGATCACCGCCGGCGCCCGGATCGTCCCCGGCCCCGAGGGCCTGCCCGACGCCTTCACGGACCTCTACGACTCGAAATTCCTCAACCTGCCCGCACCCGCCTTCTACGTCCTGGCGCTCGCCATCGTGTTGTGGCTGCTGCTGGAAAGGCTGCCGCTCGGCCGATACCTCTACGTCATCGGCTCCAACCCCCGAGCCGCCGACCTGGTCGGCATTCCCACCCGCCGCTATGGCGTCTACGCCTTCCTGGGCTCCGGCCTGGTCGTCGGCTTCGCCGGAGTGCTGCTCGCGGCCCAGCAGCAGCTCGGCAACCCGAGCGTCGGCATGGACTATCTGCTGCCGGCCTTCGTCGGCGCACTGCTGGGCTCGACCACCATCAAGCCGGGCCGCGCCAACGCCGCGGGAACCCTCGTCGCCGTCGCCGTCCTGGCCATCGGCCTGGCCGGCATCGGGCAGCTCGGCGCCGAGTTCTGGGTCACGCCGCTGTTCGACGGCGGCACTCTGCTGCTCGCGGTGGGCCTGGCCGGCTACGCCGCCCGCCGCCGCCTGCGCGCCGGAGCCACAACTGCCCGCCAAGAGCCCCCGCAGGAGACCGCGGCGCCACCGACCGGCAAAGGCCCGCCACAGAGCCCCTGACCGGGCCGGACCCACCTCCACCAGAAGCAGGCAGCCGTGCACGCGAACCGCAGGACCGCCCTCCGAGCCGCCGCCCTCGGGGCAGTCGCCGTCCTCGCCGTCGGCTGCGAGCGCGGCACGTCGTCCGGCCCCGGGACCTCCGAAGAACCGTCGACACCTGGCTGCCCCGCCACCCTCACCAGGGCCACGTCGGCCGTCCAGCAGGCCGAAAAGGCCCCCACCGCCTGGACCGGCCCCACCACCGGCCCCAAGGCAGTGCCCAACCAGAAGATCGTCTACGTGGCCCAGACCATGACCAACCCGGGCGTGGCGGGCACGGTCAAGGGCGCGAAGGAGGCCGCGAAGGCCATCGGCTGGAAGTTCGAGGCGATCGACGGGACGGGCACGCCCGTCGGCATCCAGGCGGCGTTCGACCAGGCCATCGCCCTCAAACCGTCCGGCATCATTCTGGGCGGCTTCGACCCCAGGTCGACATCACAACAGGTCTCAAAGGCGAACGCGAAGCGCATCCCCCTCATCGGATGGCACGCCGTCGACGCGCCCGGCCCCAGCAAGAACCCAAAGCTCTTCACCAACATCACCACCAAGGTCGCGGAAGTCGCGAAGATCAGCGCCGACTGGATCATCGCGCGCTCGGACGGCCACGCCGGCGTCGTCGTCTTCACCGACGCCTCGATCCCGTTCGCCAAGAACAAGTCCGAACTGATCCTGAAGGAGCTGGCCACCTGCGACGGCGTCAGACTCCTCTCCTACGAGAACATCCCGATCCCGGACGCGAGCAGCCGCACCCCCCAGGAGGTCTCCTCCCTCGTCTCCCGTCTCGGCAGCCGGTGGACCTACTCGGCGGCCATCAACGACCTCTACTTCGCCGACGCCGCCCCCGCGTTGCGCTCCGCGGGCAAGAAGGGCTCCGGTCCCCCCTTCAACATCGGCGCGGGCGACGGCGACCCGTCCGCCTTCCAGCGCATCAACACCAGGCGGTACCAGGCGGCCACGGTCCCGGAGCCACTGCTTCAGCAGGGCTGGCAGATGATCGACGAGTTCAACCGGGCGTTCGCGGGGAGGTCGGCGAGCGGATACGTGGCTCCGGTGCATGTGGCCACGGCGGAGAACACGGGCGGGGCGACGTCCTGGGATCCGGCGGGGTACAGGGAGGCGTACCGGAAGATCTGGGGAACCTGACACGGTACGACGCCACTGGCCTGCTCGATCGGGAGGAGAACGCACCGACGGAACCTGCCGCAAACCGCGGCAGCAGGGTCGCGCCGCACTCTCCATCCGCGGCTCGACACCGGCTGAGCGAGCCCGGATTCGACGTCGACCGCTTTCTACGTGAGGCCCAGCGGAATCCACCCGTCTGGGCTTCTGACCACGTCTGGGACAGGTGAGGTTGGGCCGCCGTCAACGTCCGCCGTGATCAGTCGCTCCCAGCGCGGCGGCCTCACGCCGCCGGAACCGCCGCCAGCAACGCCGTGTCGTCGTCGACCCGGTCGGGCGTGGCCAGCAGGCCCAGGGCCTGGCCGATGATCACGTCCGGGGCTGGGGCGCAGTGCGCGGACGGAGAGGTGGCGGCGTGCGGGGGACCGCAGCACAGGCGACACAGGGCCGTGAGCCGGTCGTCGAGGGCGGTGGTGTGGTGCTCGACCAGGCCGTCCGTGAACAGCAGGAGGCCGGTGCCGGGCAGGAGCCGGGTCTCGTGGTCGGTGGCGTCGCCGCAGCAGACCCCGAGGGGCGTGCCCGGGGCGAGGTCCAGGTAGGCGGTCCGGTCCCCGGCCACCAGGAGGGGCGGGAAGTGGCCCGCCGATGCGTAGCGCAGCCGGTGGGCGCCGGGCTCGTAGACCGCGTACAGGCAGGTGGCGAAGCGGTCGCTGTCGAGGGCGGAGCAGTGCGCGTCGAGGCGGGCGAGGACCTGGCTCGGGCTGGCGCATTCCTGCGCGTAGGCGTGCAGCGCCGACCGCAGGCTGCCCATCATGATGGCGGCGTCGACGTCGTGGCCCATGACGTCCCCGATGGCCAGTCCGACCGCACCCTCGGACAGCTGGATCACGTCGTACCAGTCGCCGCCCACCTCGGCGCCGAGGGCGCTGGCCCGGTAGTAGGAGGCGGTGGCCACGCCCTGCACCCGGGGCAGGGCCTGGGGCAGCAGGGCGCGTTGCAGGGCGACGGCGAGACGGCGCTCGTTCTGGTAGCGGGTGGCGTTGTCGTAGGCGACGGCGATCCGGCTGGTCACCGCCTCCAGATAGGTGCGTTCGCCGTCGGAGTAGGGGCGGTGACGCCGGGCCACGGCCAGGGCACCCAGCATCCGGCCGCGTGAGGTCAGCGCCCGGGCGAGGACCCGGCCGTCCGCCTCCCGAGGTGCGGAACCTCCGCGCAGGACGCGAGCCACCGCGGCACTCAGCCGGTCGTCGGCCTTGGAGCCTTCTCCCGACGTGTACACGAGGGTGTCCGGCGATCGGTCGCGGTCGTGGCCGAGGACGTCGATGCGGACCTCGTCGGCGAGCCTGGGGACGAGCAGTTCACCGGCGGTTTCCAGTACCTGCCGGGGTTCGAGGCTGCCGGACAGCCGCAGCCCGGCCTCGGCGAGCGTGGCCAGCGCGCTCGCGTGCTCACGGGTCTCGTACAGGATCCGGTCCCGCAGCCGGGACAGTTCGAGGTTGGCCCGTACGCGGGCGAGCAGTTGGCGGGACGAGAACGGTTTGGCCAGGTAGTCGTCGGCGCCCGCCTCGATGCCCTGGACGGCGGCCTCCTCGCCGGCCCGGGCGGTGAGCATCACGATCGGCAGATGGGAGGTACGGGGGTCGGCCCGCAGCGCGCGGACCAGTTCGAATCCGTCGATGCCGGGCATCATCGCGTCGGTCAGCACCAGGTCGTACGGGCTCTCGAGAGCGGCTGCCAGCGCCGTCCGGCCGTCGGGCACGAGCCGCACGTCGTACTCCGGGTTCAGGAGGTCGTACAGGTAGGCCCGCATGTCGTGGTTGTCGTCCGCGATCAGCAGCCGGGGGCGGGGCCCGTGGCCGTGGTCGGCGGTCGGGCGGGTGCGGGTCTCCTTCTCCTCACAGGCCGGCGATCCCTCCGCGTCGGCCCAGCCGCGCGCCTCCTCCACATAGGCGGCGGCCTGCCGGGAGGGTGCCGGTACCGCGTCGGGGCGCTCGTGGTCCTTCTTCGGCTGCCGGGGCAGGTGTGCCGTGCCGAAGGGGATCTCCACCGTGAACGTGGTGCCCCTGCCGGGGCGGCTGCCGGCCTCGATGGTGCCGCCGTGCTGCTGCACCAGATCCTTGACGAGTGCCAGGCCGATGCCGCTGCCCTCATGAGAGCGGGACTGTGTCCCGTGTACCTGGTGGAACCGTTCGAAGAGCCGGGGCAGCTCCTCCTCCGGGACGCCGACGCCCGTGTCCGCCACCGTCAGTCGGGCGCGGTCGCCGACGGCCGACGTGGCGACCCGGACTCCCCCTGACGGCGTGAACTTCAGCGCGTTGCTGAGCAGGTTGAGGATGACCTTCTCGTACATCTCCCGGTCGACGCAGACCGGCGCCGGGAGCGGCGGGCAGTCGACGTCCAGCGACAGGCCCGCCGTCTCGAAGACGGAGCGGAACATGCCCGTCAGCTCGGCGGTGGTGGCCGACAGGTCGACCGGTTCGAAGTCGCCCTCCAGGGACCCGGCCTCGGCGCGTGTGACGTCGAGCAGTGTGTTGACCAGTTTCAGCAGTCGCAGGGCGTTGCGTTCGGCCATCTCCAGTCGCTTGCGCGCCCGGGGCCGGTCCTCCTGGGCCAGCGCGTCCTGGACGGGGCCCAGGAAGAGGGTGAGCGGCGTGCGCAGCTCGTGGCTGACGTTGGAGAAGAACGCCGTCTTGGCCCGGTCCAGCTCCGCCAGCGCCTCGGCGCGTCTGCGCTGTTCCTCGTGCGCGAGCGCGGCCGACAGCGCGGCGGTTGCGGCACGCGCGAGGATGCCGAGGAATTCCCGGTAGCCGCCGGCCTCGGGGAGCAGCGGATTGAGCCCGGCGACGAGTACGCCCTGGATCCGGTCGGCGTTGCCCAGCGGGAGGGCGAGCGCCTCGGCGGGGGTCACGCCGGGCAGCGGGCCCACTCCGCGCAGGAACGGCTCGGCCGGCAGGGTGACGGCAGTGCCCCGGGCGACCTCCGCGACGACGCCCGCCGGCAGCCGGGCCCCGGTGGGCGGCGGAGTGCAGGTGGACGCGGCCGGGTCGAGTTCCTCCGCATCGGAGGCCAGGTACAGGTGTGCGAACGGCAGGTCGTCGGGACAGCGGGCCAGTACCTCGGTGATCCGGCGCGCCACCTCGGCCGGACCGGACAGTGCGGAGGTGTGCGCGCCGACCTCGGCCAGCAGCCGCAGCCGTCGCTCGCCGAGCACCCGGCCGGTGGTCTCCGACACGATGTGCAGCACCCCGCCGACGGTGCCGTCGTCCATGAACACGGGCTGGAAGGAGACGTCGAAGTAACCCTGTTCCAGAAAGCCGTGGCGGATGAGACGGAAGGGCCGGTCACGTATGAGCAGGGCCCGGCGCCGGTCGACGACGGACTGGAACATGGGACCGGAGTAGTCCCAGTTCTCCGGAAACAGCTCCCCGCCCGGGGCCCCGAGCGCCCGCGGGTGCTTGGAGCCGATGATCTCGGCGTAGTCCGCGTTGTAGAGCATGACGAACCGGGGACCCCAGAACAGGGCCAGGGGCAGCTCGGAGGTCAGCACGACGCGCAGGTTCTCCACCAGCCGGTGGGGCCAGTTCGCGGTGGGTCCGAGCGCGGTCGCCGCCCAGTCGATTCCGGCCAGCACTTCGCCGAACGGCCCGCCCTCGGCGAAGGCCCGGGCCGCCTCGTCGATGCCGCCGCCCACCGAGAGCAACCGCTCACCGTCACCGGTCCGCGCCTTGCCCATGTGCCTCATCCGGTCCGTTGTGCCTCATCCGGTCCGTGGAGATGTGGCTGCCTGCGAAAATTATGGCGCAATCATGCTATGTCCGTTATCCGACGGATTTCACAGGGACGGATTTCACAGGGGTGAGCGAGCGGGCCAGGAATGCCGGCTCGCAAAACGCGGATGGTGCCGGCGGGGAACCGACCAGCACCATCAATGCGTTCAGCGAACGTGTCCAAGAGGCGAGTTGATCATTGACCACACGCTCGTGCCGGCGCAGGGGCGGCTCAAGCTCCAAGATCCGCCGGGTGCCCCCACCTGCCTCCCCATGAGAACCGGCATCCAGCGGGCGCATATCTGCTGACCTTCTCTGCTGACCTTCGCCCTCCAACGAGATCACCAGCGCAGTGGAGGCACTGGGCGAGCGGAGGCCGGTTCACGCACGACTGCGTCACCCGGCTTACGGGGCACTCCTCAGGGGTCGCAGGGCAGCGGCACCGGCCCGCACCATCGCGGACACCGGTGAGCTTGCCCATTGCACGAGGTCACGCGGCAAGCCGGTGTCGAGCTCGATGGTCACGCGCACGTATCGGGTGTGCAGCTGAGTGACTTTGACGGGACGCGGTACGGCGGCGTCCGGTCCGCGCTGCAATGCGGCTCGGTAGCTGTCCTTGCGCTGATTCATGGCTTGTCCTGTCGCTTGATGAGTTCGTCTGCGAGGTCCATGTACGCCGAGCCTTTGGCCTCGACCGGACTTCCGAATGACTGGGCGTACAGGTCGAGCCGCGGAATGTGGGTGGACAACACGTCGAATCCCCGCTCGGTGAGAGCTTCGCGGGCGTCGGCGTCGGGACCGGTACGCGTAGCGTCGGCACGATTCGTTCGGTTCAGCAGAACGGCGGCGTGGGCCGGCTGGACGCGCAAGGACTGTACGTCGCCCATCTCGCCGCCGATGGGCGCCATGCGATCCAGCTCGATGGGAGCTGGAGTCACCGGCACGATCCATTCGCTTGCGTACCTCATGATGCTGCGGGCGATGTGCGCGTGGTCTTCCAGCTGCGGAGCGTCGAATACGACGGCCTGCCGGTCGCCCAAGAAGTCATTCACACGCCGGTGCACATCGCCCACCGGAAGAGCGACCACGGGAAACGGGAAGCCACCTGCCAATTCGCTCCAGCGCAGCGCGGAGGAAGCGGGGTCACTGTCGACCAGTAGCGGTGGGATACCCGACTCGTGAAGTGCGTGGGCCAACCAGACTGCGCTGGTCGTCTTTCCCACCCCGGGCTTCAGGTTCACAAAGGCGTAGCTCAGCGACACACGAGTCAACGTATGGTCGCGAGCGGCTGCCGGCCGTCGACTCGGGGCACACAGTGCCATCGTTCACCCTGCGGCGCCGGTGAATCATTCGTATGGGCCAGCCCTTCGGCGACCGCGGGCCGGGCTCCGGGCCGCTGCACTCGCCCGCGGAACTGCGCGGATCCGACAGGACCCACTCACCCGCATCATTGATCCAGCGCTCGAAGGCGGCCCTGAACACGGCGATCCCCGCCTCGGCGGCCGGTCTCGCGGTCGAGGCGGCCAGCCATGCCCCCGCAACGCGTCGGTGAGAGCCGAACGACAACACAACGGACCGCGACCGTAAGGTCGAGGCCCTCGCTTCCGCATCGTTATAGCGAGTGTCCGAGGGGCGAGTCGACCACTGACGATACGGTCGTGGTCGCACAAGTACGACTCGAGCTGCAGGATCCACCGGGTGGCCCGATGCCCATGGCCTCTGCCACCGCGTAGCTCGCCCATGCGGCGATCGGCGCCGGCGGCACCGAAGAGGACTTGGCCAGGACACCGTGTGAGCCCCGCACGGTTCCGAAAAGCCCACCGAGGGGCCCAACGCCTGACCCGGCGGGTGGAACTCAATGATCGATCTCCGAGCGGCACCCATGTCCGGGCCAGGCGATGCTGGTGCTGATGGCCCCGGTGGTGAATGGAGACGTGCCTACCGCAACGGGGAAACCCGGTGCAGCCCTCCGCCTTCCTCCCTAGGCGAGGAGAAACAGCCGGCCGCTGCCGTGGGTTCTGGCCCGTACACGACACTCCCGCATCGGGCGTGACCGCCGAACCCCTGCCACGGAGGAGAACGATGCGTGGAAAACTAACGGGCAGGAAGGCCTGGGTCACCGGTGGCGCACGAGGGATCGGCGCAGCAGTGGCCCACAGGCTCGCCGCTGACGGGGCCGACGTTGCGATCAATGAGCGAAGGCGGACGGATCGTCCTGACATCATCGGCCAGTGCCCACAAAGCGGTCTTCTACCACGCCCTTTATGCGTCGAGTAAAGCCGCCGTCGAATCCATCGCACTCAACCTCAGCCCTGAACTCCTGACGAAGATCACTCGGCCCCTGCCGCGATCCGTCATCCTCGGTGCGTAGTGTCGCGCCAGACGCACTCCGGACAGCACGTTGATCTGGAAGAATCGCAGCCATTTCTCGTCGGGGATTTCGAACACAGGTTGAGTGGCGAAGATGCCTGTGTTGTTGACGAGGATGTCGACATCGGGCAGTTGCTCAATCACAGCTGCGGCGCCTTCGCTGGTGCTCACGTCCGCAGCGATCCCACGGCCTCCGAGTCGTTTGGCAGTTGCGCTGACGTGGTCGGCATTTCGACCGTTGACCACGACATTGGCGCCTGCAGATGCCAGTGCTTGTGCGGCGGCCTCGCCGATGCCGGCGGTGGAGCCGGTGACCAGTGCGATGCGTCCGCTCAGATCGATCTTCATCAGCCGGACTTTCCCTTCGGTGGCGGCCGGGTCCTTGGCACAGCCCGCTGGGGTCTGCCCGGAGCCGAAGCCATCCTGCGACTCCGCGCTCTCGTCTCCGACGGCGACTTCGACGCCTACTGGCGGTTCCATCTCGCCCGCGAGCACGAGCGCCCCTATCCCGCCCCCAAGCAACGGACTTACACCCTCACCGCTTGACCGCGACCTTCACTCGAAACGAACCGCACCCATTTCGGGGGTGTCACGACTGCCAAGTGGTGTGCCGTGGGGCGGCGTTGCCGACTGGTCACCTGGCCGGGCGGTGGAGGGCCAGGTCGGCCTCGCTGAATCGGTTCGAGACCAGATTGGCCTGGTGCCAGTGGGGATAGATCAGGTCGGGTGCGCTGACCTTGTCGAGCCGGTCGATGTCCTCGTTGGTCAACTGCAGGTTGATGGCGCCGAGGTTGTCTGCCAGTTGCTCGTCCTTGCGTGCGCCCACGATCACGGAGGTGACGCCGGGCTTGGCGAGCAGGTAGGCGAGGGAGACCTGGGCGGGTGAGGCCTGATGCGCAGAGGCGATGTCGACGGCGGTCTCGATGGTGTCGTAGAGCTTGTCCTCGTCGCGTACGGGAGGCTCGGACCACTCGGTGAGGTGCCGGCCGTCGGAGGCTTCCTGCCCGCGGCGGTACTTGCCCGAGAGCAGTCCGCCGGCCAGCGGGCTCCACACCATTATGCCCAGGCCCTCGTCGAGGGAGAGCGGCACCAGCTCGTATTCGGCGTCGCGTGACTCCAACGAGTAGTAGATCTGGTTGCTCACGTAGCGCTGGTAGCCGTGTGCGTCGGCGACGCAGAGCGCTTTCATGAGCTGCCAGCCGGAGTAGTTCGAGACTCCGAGGTAGCGGACCTTTCCGGAATGCACCAGGGAGTCGAGAGTCTCCAACGTCTCCTCGAGCGGCGTCAGCCCGTCCCACTGGTGCACGTGGTAGATGTCCAGGTGGTCGGTTTTCAGGCGGCGCAGGCTTGCCTCGATCTGCTCGAGGATGTGGTAGCGGGACAGCCCCTCGTCATTGGGCCCCTCACCCATCGGCAGGCGCACCTTCGAGGAGATCAGCAGGCGGTCGCGCCGACCCGCGATCGCCTGGCCGAGGATCTCCTCTGCGGCTCCCGCCGAGTACATGTTGGCGGTATCGATGAGGTTCACGCCTGCATCGAGACACATATCGACCTGGCGCTTGGCACCGGCCACGTCGGTGTGGCCTACGTTTCCGAAGACGTCACTGCCGCCGAAGGTCATGGTTCCCATGGCGAGTACCGACACCCGCAAACCGGACCGGCCCAGTTGCCTGAATTCCATGATGATTCCTCTGCACTGTATTGCATGGGCATCACGCCGGGACCGTGCTCACCTGTTCCGAGCGGCCCCGCGAGGCCGTAATGAGCCGTAATGACTCGAGTGAAGCCAGACTGACAATCTTCGGGCGATGGGTGCCTTCGGCAACGTCACTGGCTCCCCAGTGATGGTGCACCTCCGCCGCCACAGGGCGGGATCGCGTCCTGAGCGGTGGTTGCGTCACCCGACCTCATACAGGCCAGTCTGCCGGAGTCCCCGGTTGGGCGCAGGTGCGGCCGAGCGGCACGGTAATAGTCAACGCCATGATGCTTTCCGGCAAAGGAGCTCCGGGGCTGAGTGACGGTACGTGCGCGGTGTCAGCCAGCACCGGCAACCTGAGGATGGGCTTCAGCCGAGTGCCTTGTGCAGGGCGTCGAGGCCGTCGCGGTAGATGCCGGTGAAGAGGGCGACGACTTCTTCGTCGGTCACGCCCTTGGGGACGAAGCGTCCCGACCATTGCACTTCGGATGTGTCCTCCCGGCCGGTTACCGAATGCACCCGGAGGGTGGAGATGTAGTCGACCACAGGGAAGGGTGCTTGCACGATGGCGTAGCTGTAGCGACGTTCGGTCTCGTCGAAGTCCACCAGACGTTCGATGATGACATCGCCGTCAGGGTTCTTCAGTTGCCGGACGCGGCCTCCCTCCAGGAGAGTGCTCTCCGGGATGAAGGGGAGCCAGTCCGGCAGCGAACCGAAGCCACCGATCAGCTTCCATACGCGTTCGGGGGAAGCCGGTACGAGCCGGCTCACTGATGTGGATGCCATGACGTTCCTTTTGAGCTTGTCGGTCTGAGATATGTGTCGGGTGTGCTCAGGCGCCTCCTGGCAGCGGCGCCTGAGGACTGACCAAGCCGGACTGGCGCAGATCGACCCAGAAACCGGCAGGGACCTTTTCCTGCGCAGCAGCGATGTCCTCGGCGATGCGACTTGGCTTCGTAGCACCGGGGACGGCGGCGACAGCGACCGGGTGGGCGAGCGAGAACTGCAGGGCAGCGGCCTTGATGCTCACCCCGTGCCGGTCGGCGATCCCCCTGAGACGCCGCACCTTCTCAAGGATCTCGGAAGAGGCGTCCGCGTACTCGAAGTGGGCGCCACCGGCGAGTACCCCAGAGCTGTAGGGGCCACCGACGACCATGCCGACCCCCTGCTCGGCAGCCATAGGCAGCAGGCGCTGCAGCGCGTGTGCGTGGTCGAGCAGGCTGTAGCGTCCCGCCAGCAGGAATCCGTCGGGCTGTGGCTCTTCCAGGGCGAGGGTCAGCTCGATGGGCTCGGTGCGGTTGACACCGAGGCCCCAGGCTTTGATGACACCCTCGTCCCGCAGCCGGGACAGCACCCGGAACGCCCCGGTACGTGCCTCCTCGAACTTCTGCAGCCACACGTCGCCGTGGAAGTCCTGCGCAATGTCATGGACCCAGACGATGTCGAGCCGGTCGACGCCGAGCCGTTTCAGGCTGCCCTCGATAGAGCGCTCGGTGGCCTCTGCCGTCCACTCGTGCACGATCTTGTTCTTGCGGCCGTGCTCGAAGAGGGTTCCCTTCTCGCCCAGGTTCCGGGCGCCAGTCTCCTCCTCGTCGAGGATGACGCGGCCCACCTTGCTGGACACCACATACGCATCTCGGGGCTGCTGGGAGATCACCTCGCCCAGTCGCAGCTCGGCCAGCCCGGCACCGTAGAGGGGGGCAGTGTCGAAGTACCGGATGCCCTCGTCCCAGGCTGCCTGCACAGTTGCGCGTGCCTCGTCGTCCGCGACCGCGCGGAACATGTTGCCCAGCGGTGCGGTGCCAAAGCCGATCCGGTCAGGAATAATCTCTCGGAGTTTCACGGCGGTGACCTTCCAAAGCTGTTCCGTGGTCATGATTGAGGCCGCCCGGTTGATTCAGGGCCGTTCGGCCGTAGGGACGTCCGCCAAGCCGGGTCTTCGAGCGGGCGTGCCTGGGTGAGACCGAGGACAAGGAGACCCCACGAGGTCAGTGCGAACCCGGCTCACGCGGTTGAAAGCAACCCATGCCTTGCCGTGATCGTGATGCCGCCGGCCCGCGCGCCGAGTGCGTTGGCCACGTTGAGCGACGCCTGAGCTGCCCCGAGTCTCGTAGAGTCCGGTGATCGACCGGAACGCGTTTCGGCGCAGCGCGGTGAAGCAGGAACCCACCGGGACGGTCAGCCGGCCGTTGTGGGAAACCTTCGCCCCTTCTTCAGGCCGGGGAGCGGAAGTCGATGCCGCCTCGACCACCGATACGAGCGGAATTCCCGCCTGGGCTTCCTCGGCCATGACGCGTCCTCTGCTAAATGATGTTGAGACAGTCGAGGAACGGTGTCGCGGTGGATGCGTCTCCCGTGATGCGGCAGTGGTCGCGCCAGGGTTTGCGGGTGGTGGCCCAGGCGATGAAGTCGAGTGCCGTGCTGTGGACGCGGGTGGCGGCGGCGTCCGCGCCGGGTACCACGGTCAGCTGCCCGTCCGGCCCGGTCGCGGGGAGGATGGTGACGGTGGTGGCGCCCGGCCCGGTCAGGTCGAGAACGAGAGGCCTGCGGACGGTGGCGGTGAGTTCGGGCCCTTGCATCTGGGGGAGGCCGGCGAGCATGAAGTCGACGGCGGGGGCGACCAGGCCGTCGGTCGGTTCCGGCAGGGTGAACGGGAGCGGGCCGTCCGGGGCGAGCATGTCGTTGCGCAGGTGGCAGAAGACGTTGAACGCCATGGTGTTCGCCAGGAGATGGCGCGGATACGTCCCGAGCCCGGGCACCTCGACGGCCTCGTCGGCCCCGGGCGGTTCCTGGGCCGCTTCCAGGAGGTCCAACTGCAGAGGGGTGCTGCGCCGCCACTCCTCGATGACTTCGGCATGGCTCCAGCCACGGCGTTCGTCGACGCGCAGGTCGTGGTAGCGCTCGCGGTTCTTCGGCAGTGAGGGGTCGGGCGGTGGCGGGTCCACCGCCTCAGAGGCGAGGGCCGCGAGGTGGGCCACCACGTCGATCACGCGCCAGCCGTCGCACGCTGACGGCAGGTCCCATCGCTCGTCGTCCATCTGGGGAATGATCTCCGCCAGTTGCGCCGTGCTCGAACGCGCGGCGGCGATACCGGCACGGGTCATCGTTCCTCCCTCACCTCTGTCGAAGGGACGGCCCGGTCAGGATGTGGCCAGGCGGGACACGCGGTAGGTCGCGGCGACGTCCGCGCGGCCGAGTCCGTCGTCGGCCGCGCGGCGGAGGCGTTCGCGTACGACTTCGGCGATGCCCAGGTGCAGGCCGGCGGCGCGGGCGGTGTCGGTGATCAGGCCGGCGTCCTTGGCCGCCGCTTCGAGGGGGAAGGAGGGTGTGTCGAGGTCGTCGTCGATCATCTTCGGGCCCTTGCTCTGCACGTACGAGCTGTTGAGGCCGCTGCCGTCGAGGACGTCGATGACCAAGCGTGGATCCACCCCCAGGGCGTCGGCGAGGGTGAGGGACTCCGCGATGCCCTCGACCGTAGCAAGTACCCAGGCGTTGTAGGCAAGTTTGAGGCTGCTGGGTCGGCCGACCTCGTCGAGCCACACGGTGCGTGTGCCGACCGCCTCCAGGACCGGTCGCACCTCCTGCCGTGCCTCCTGCTGGGGGGAGGCAGCCAGGATGGTCAGAGTGCCGGCCACGGCCGGTTCCTTGGTGCCGAGGAGGGGGGCTTCGACGTACGCGACGTTCAGGCGGGTCGCCTGTTCCGCGAGACGGCGAGACCCGTCCGGGGAGACCGTGCACGTCTGCACCCACACCGTGTGGCCGCCCAGGCCCTCGTGGGCCTGGTCCATCACGTCGGCGACCACTTTCTCGTTCGCGAGCGCGGTCACTACGACGTCGGCGCCGCGGCAGGCCTCGGCCTGCGTGTCGCACACGGCGGCTCCGACGGCGGCCAGTGGTTCGACGGCGGCGCGGTTGCGGTTCCACGCGCGCAGGCCCAGTCCCGCCGCCGCGATGTTCCGCGCCATGGCATCCCCCATGGTGCCGGTGCCGAGCACCGCGACCACGGGCCCTCCCTGATCCCTTTCCTGATCAGACGGCGCCGTCCGGTTCATACCACTCATCGGGGGGGACCTCCATACGCTCGGCGGAGACGCGCGCGGCGACAAACGGCGGGCGGTGCGCAGGCCCCCGTTCTCGACAGGCCGCCCGTTCCCTGTCCGGTTCAGGCGTCCTGGCCGATCCAGACGGTCTTGGCGTTCATGAACTCCCGCATGCCGAGGTCGGACAACTCACGTCCGTAGCCGCTCCGTTTGACGCCACCGAAGGGGATCTCGGGGTAGCTGGTCGTGTTGCCGTTGATGAACGCCATGCCCGACTGGACGTCGCGGACGAAGAGTTCGCGTTCGGCCTCGTCCTCGCTCCACAGATTCGACCCGAGGCCGTAGGGGTGGCCGTTGGCTTCCTGCAGGGCCTCCTCCAGGGAGGAGACGGTCCACACCTGCGCCACCGGGCCGAAGACCTCCTCGTGGTACATCCGCATTTCCGGGGTGATGTCGGTCAGGACCGTGGGCGGGTAGAACCAGCCTGGCCCGTCCGGGAGTTCGCCGCCCAGCAGCACCGTCGCGCCCTTGGCGACGGCGTCGTCGACGTAGGACGCCACGTCCCGCCGGCCGGACTCGGTGGCCAGCGGTCCGACATCGGTGCCCTCGTCCATCGGGTCGCCCATCACCAGCGCGCCCATCTTCGCCACGAACATCTCGATGAACGCGTCACCGATGTCCTCGTGCACGAAGAAGCGCTTGCCGTTGATGCAGGACTGCCCGTTGTTCAGGGTCCGCGCCTTGACCGCGACATCGGTGGCCCGCTCCAGGTTCGTGGAGGGCATGACGATGAACGGGTCGGAGCCGCCGAGTTCGAGGACCACCTTCTTGATCTCGTCACCGGCGATGGCGGCCACCGACCGTCCGGCCGGTTCGCTGCCCGTGAGCGTCGCGGCCGCCACCCGCGGGTCGCGCAGCACCTGCTCCACCCTCCTCGCGGAGATCAGCAGGGTCTGGAACACGTCGTCCGGGAAGCCCGCGTCACGGAAGAGCTCCTCCAGGTACAGGGCGCACTGCGGCACGTTCGAGGCGTGCTTGAGCAGACCCACGTTCCCCGCCATCAGCGCGGGCGCGGCGAACCGCATGGCCTGCCACAGCGGCAGATTCCACGGCATCACCGCGAGGACGACACCGATCGGCTGGTACGTGACGAACGTCTGCTTCGCACCCACGCGTTCGCCGTCGCCCTCCAGGTCCCGCAGGAACGCGGGGCCCTCGGCGGCGTAGAAGCGCAGCCCATGAATGCACTTGGCCACTTCCTGCTCCGCCGCCCGGAAGGTCTTGCCCATCTCGGTGGTGATCATCCCGCTGACGCTCTCGACCTCCTTCTCCAGACGGTCGGCGGCATGCTGGAGCCACTCCGCCCGCTGCTCGACGCCCGTCAGCCGGTACGAGGCGGCCGCTGCCGCCGCCCTGGCGAGCTTGTCTTCGAGTTCCTCGGGGGTCAGCTCGTCGAAACTCCTGAGGACCTCACCTGTCACAGGACTCGTCGTTGCGATAGCCATGGATCCACGGTATGGCCACCCCACAGGGTCGGCAATTCACCTATTTGCCCCTTTATTGCCTCCGGAGGCAGTGCTCATCGTCCAACCAGACACCACCTGCTCGGCACCGACTCACCCAGCACGACACGGGATGCACCGCAAGCGCAGGCGCGCGACCATGGTGGGGTCCGAAGCGGCGGCCGCGGTGACCGACACCGGGACTGCGTGCTCGCGCCCTCCGGCCCGGGCCGCTTTCCGCCTGCCCACGAAAGCGAGGTTCTCATGGCGAACATGCAGGCAGCCCGGATGTACGGATACAAGGAACCCCTTCGGATCGAAGAGGTCCCGGTGCCCGAGCCCGGGCCGGACGAGATACTCCTCAAGGTCGCCGCGACCGGTATGTGCCGAAGCGACTACCAGCTTCTCACCGGCTACTTCGAGGGTCCGTTCCCGGTGGATCTGCCCTACATCCCCGGTCACGAGGTCACGGGCCGGGTGGCGGGACTGGGCAGCGAAGTGCCCACGACGGTGGGCTACTCGGAGGGCGACATGGTCGTGGTCAACCCCAGCTGGGGAGACGGCACATGCCGGCAGTGCCGCGAAGGCAACGAACAGCTGTGCAGCGGCAACGGCCGCTGGGTGGGCTTCGGCCCACCGGGCGGCTTCGCCGAGTACATGGCCGTGGAGTGCCGCCACGCGATCCCGGTCTCCGAGGAGGCCGCGAAAGCACCCGAACTCCTCGCCCCCATGACCGACGCGGGCATGACCCCGTACCGAGGGATGCGCAAGCTCCGGGACGCGGGCAAGCTCGGCCCCGGCCGGACCGTCGCGGTCACGGGCATCGGCGGGCTGGGCAGCTACGCGGTCCAGTACGCGAAGCTGCTCGGCGGCGGCGCGACCGTGGTGGCTCTCGCGCGTACGGACAGCAAGCTGGACGTGGCGAAGGAGAACGGCGCGGACCACGGGATCAACGTCAGGGACAAGTCCACGGAGGCCATCCAGGACGAACTGGAGAGGCTGACCGGCCGCAGGACGATCCACGCCATCCTGGACTGCGTCGGCAGCGAGTCGTCCATCTCCATGGGGTTCGACCTGCTGGGGCCCGAGGGCGCGCTGGCGGCCGTCGGCCTGATGAGCCAGCGCGTCGAGCACCGGCAGTTCCCCTTCGTGGGCACCGAGTTGTCCTACATCGGTTCCTTCTGGGGCAACCACCTGGACCTCGTCGAGGTGCTCTCGCTCGCCGAAGCCGGCCTCGTCAAACACAACGTGACCAAGGTCGCTCTGGAGGACATCAACGAGAACCTGGACGCCCTGGGCCGTGGCGATGTCATCGGACGCCAGGTCATCGTCTTCGGATGACTACGCCCGCAGAGAGACGCCTGCCATGTGGGCGATCACGGCCGCAGACAGGCCCCTTTCCATCGGAAAGCGTCGCTTCCGGGTGCTGAGAGAGAATTTCAGAGAACAAGGTCGTGCAGGGACTCAGTGCAAGGTTTCGCACCGAGGGCGAGCGATCCAGGTCGTGGGTGGCGCGTGGATGCCATTCCTGGCGTACATGCATCCATGGTAGCCGGTACTGGTCTGGTGGCTTCCTGTCCATCTCACGCCCCCATACATACGCACCCTGACACGGCACAGCTGAAAAGGCGCGGCTCGGTGCGACCTCCCTCTCCAGCCTCGGGGTAGTCCTCGAAGCCGTCCAGAGCCTCTGCGTCAGGCTCCGGAAAAGCCGTGGCCGACCATGGAGAGCGGATCGACAACGGAGTCGAATGTCTTCTCGTCGACGTGACCGCTGGCCAGGGCCGCCTCTTTGAGCGTCTGACCATTGGCCAGCGCGGATTCCGCGATGTGTGCAGCGTTCTGATACCCGATGACGGGGCTCAGCGCCGTGACCAGCATCAGGCTCTCGTCAACGTACTGGGAAATCCTTTCCCGGTTGAGCTCCGTGCCGCTGACGGAGAATTTCCGGAACTTCTCCATCCCGTCGGCGAGGATACGCGCGGAGTGAATGAAGTTGTTAATAATGACCGGGCGCATAGCGTTCAGTTCGAAGTTGCCCTGACTGCCGGCGAAGGCAACTGCTGAGTCGTTGCCGAGCACCTGAATTGCGATCATGACGATGGCTTCGCACTGGGTCGGATTGACTTTGCCGGGCATGATCGAGGAGCCGGGTTCATTCTGTGGAAGCAGCAGCTCGGCGAATCCGGTGCGCGGGCCCGAGGCCAGCCACCGCATGTCGTTGGCGATCTTCATCAAGGCCACGGCCAGTCCGCGCAGCGCCCCGTGCGCCCGCACCATGGGGTCCAGGGACCCCTGTGCCATGAACTTGTTCTCGGCCGTGGCGAAGGGCTTGCCGGTCAATTCGGCGATCTTGCTCGCGACGTCCCGGCTGAAGCCCTTTGGCGCGTTCAGCCCCGTGCCGACGGCGGTGCCACCCAGGGCGAGTTCGAGCAGGCAGCGGCGGCTGTGCTCGATTTCCTGGATGCAGGCGTGCAGTTGCGCTGCATAGCCGGACCACTCCTGTCCGACGGTGAGCGGTACGGCGTCCTCGAGGTGCGTGCGGCCGATCTTGACGACCTCGGCCCATTCCGTGGCCTTTGCCTCGATGGATGCGGCGAGTTCCCGGGCCTGAGGCAAGAGATGCTCGTCGATCTGTTGCACGGAGGCGATGTGCATCGCGGTCGGGAAGCTGTCGTTGCTGGACTGCCCCATGTTGACGTCGTCGTTCGGGGCGATCGGCTGCTGCGTCCCGAGCCTGCCGCCGAGCAGCTGTGACGCACGGTTGGATATGACCTCGTTGACGTTCATGTTGCTCTGGGTGCCCGACCCCGTCTGCCAGACGAAGAGCGGAAAGTGGTCGTCGAGCTCCCCCGCGATCGTCTCCTCAGCTGCCCGTACGATGGCCTGCTTCTTCCACTCGGGCAGCCGCCCGGCCGCAGCGTTCACCAACGCTGCCGCCTTCTTCACGTAGCCGTAGGCGTGGTAGACCTCCTTCGGCATCCGGTCGTCGCCGATGGAGAAGTGGAGGAGCGAGCGCTGCGTCTGCGCACCCCAATACCGGTCTGCCGGCACCTCGACGGTGCCCATGCTGTCGAATTCCTGCCGGGTTCCACTGGCTTGGATTCCGATCGCCGTGTTCTGCATCTTGGGGGGCAACTGGTTGTCGCTCATTGCCCGCCCTCCAGGTCGCCCGTGGGGTAGGTCGGCTGCCACATCGCGTCTTGGACAGCCTGAATGAGGTCGTCGTGGGACTTGGTTGCGACACCGTCCTCTGCCGCGGCACGGGCGACGGCGACCGCGACCGTCGCGGACGACGCCCTCAGGTTCGCGACCGGTGGCAGGAGTGATGCTCCTGGCAGCGACACGTCGACCTGGCCTGCCACCGCCTCGGCGGCGGCAAGCAGCATGTTGTCCGTTACATGCCGGGCACCCGAGACGATCGTTCCGAGGCCGAGCCCCGGGTAGAGGAGGGCGTTGTTGGCCTGCCCGATCTCGTAGGAGACCCCGTTGTACCGGACCGGGTCGACCGGAATACCGACCGCCATCAGTGCTCTGCCCTCGGACCACGGCACTGCATCCGACGGCATGACTTCGATACGGCTCGTCGGGTTCGACAGCGGCAGGAGGATCGGACGCTCGACGCCCTCGGCCAGCGCGCGCACGACGTCCTCGGTGAACGCGTTGTGTGCGGTGGAGGTGCCGATGAGGATGGTGGGCTTGACGTGTTCGACGGTGGTGAGCAGATCGATCTCACCGTCAGACCAGTCGCTCACCTCCGACTTCGGCCGTGCATAGACCCGCTGGTAGTCGGGCAGGTCTCGCATGTCATCGGTGACCAGGCCGTGGACGTCGACGAGCCAGATGTTCTTCTTCGCCTCGTCGGGGGTCGCACCGTCACGCAGCATCGCCGCGTGGATCTGGTCGGCCATGCCGGTGCCGGCGGTTCCCGCGCCGAAGACGACGAGCCGTTGCTCGGACCAGCGTCCCCGGGTCACCTTCAGAGCCGAAAACACTGAGGCCATGACGATGGCACCGGTGCCTTGCATGTCGTCGTTGAAGATCCGATATCTGTCGGAGTTCTCCACCAGGATCCGCCGGGCGTTCGACGGTCCGAAGTCCTCGAAGTGCAGAAGCGCACTCGGGAACAGTTCGGACGCGGTCTCGAGGTAGAGAGCGATGAAGTCGTCGTACCGCTTTCCGGTGACCCGTGCGTGCCGGTTACCCAGGTACGACGGATTGTTGAGGAGCTGCTCGTTGTCTGTCCCCACGTCAAGGTTCACAGCTATGACACGGTTGGGATCGATGCCGGCGGCGGCGGAGTAGACGGCGAGTTTCCCGATGGAGATGTCGGTCCCGTTGACGCCCCAGTCCCCGATGCCCAGAATCTCCTGGGCATCGGATACGACGATCAGATCGACGTCATCTGCGCCAAGACCCAGCGACTCGAACGAGGCCTTCACGTCCTCGGGACGGTCGATCGACAGGTATACCGCGCGCGAGTCACGGTAGTCGACGGACCACTTCTCGATCGCCTCGCCGACTGTGGGGTCGTAGACCACAGGGAGCAACTCATCGAGGTGGTCGGCGAGCAGCTTGAAGTACAGCACCTGATTGCGGTCGTGGACCTCGTTGAGGTAGATGTACTTCTGCAGGTTGGAGGGCTGCTGCTGCAGCTGCGAGTAAGCCCGGGAGGCCTGCTCGTCGAGAGTCTCGACGGCTGCCGGCAGCCGCCCGGTGATCCCGAGTTTCGCCCGCTCCTCCAGCGTGAAAGCCGTGCCGCGGTTACGGTAGCGATCCTGCAGCACAGTAGGCCTGACAGGCATTGATGTACCTCCAGCTGTCGTGAGCGCCGTGCGCTCATGGGCGAGCGTGGCTACGCCGGCGCACTTCCCGTCACCAGGCCCACGGACGGCTCTCACCAAACCATTGCTGTCACGTTGACGGCCTTCCCGTGCCGCACATGGCCGCTTTGACACTCGGGTTCTGCCCGCAGCGCGTCCCAGGCGGCCTTGCCACTCGCAGTCCCCCGGGAGGCGATCACCCGACGGGAGTCTCGGGCTGCATCTCGTAGGAGTGCTGGATGGCCGGGTGGCGGGTCCCGAGGCCGTCCGTGACCTTGCGCTCCCACGGAACCGCCTGGAGGCGCTTGGTCTCCTCAAGCATCGACTTGGGCTCCAGGTTGCGGTAGCTGTCGACTTCTCCGGCGGCGACAGCCGTCAGCGTGGCGAAGACCGCTTCAGGGTCGAATTGCGGGCGGGGGAAGGCGAGCTTGGAATAGTCGAAGAGCCTCTGCGACGGGTCGTCCTCCCAGCTTTCCCAGGTCTGGAACATGCGGTCGTTGAAGCCTGTCAGGAAGGGCCCCGGGTTGACCGTGGCGACTTCGATGTTGTATTCCTGCAGCTCGTAGGCCATGGTCTCGGCGATCGCCTCAATCGCGTGCTTCGAGGCAGAGTAGATGCCGGTGAACGGGTTGACGTTCAAGCCTTCCCGTGAGGACACCCAGACGATGCGGCCGGCCCCGCGGTTGATCATCTGCTTGGCGATTCCCTGGGTGAGGACGAGCGGCCCCGTGACGTTGACCTCGAACTGGTGCCGAATGTTCGACTCGGGAATGTCGACCGTGGAGCCTCCCTCACCGACGCCGGCATTGTTCACCAGAATCTCCACACCCCAGTCGAGGGCCTTGCGGCGGTCTCCGTCGTTGGTCACGTCGAGCTTCTCGACCCGAAGCCTGACCCCGCGCTCAGCCGCCTGCCATTTCAGCGTCTGCACCTGGGCGTAGATCTCCACCCCGGCGATCACGTCAAAGCCCTTCTCGGCGAGGCGCATGGCGGCTTCGAACCCGAAGCCAGTGCCCGCTCCTGTGATAAGGACCTTCTTCAGTGCTGCACGCGCCATGTCGAGGGTTTCCTTTCAGGTTCCTTGTCCCACAGTCATCGATGGACTCACATGGGCCGATGCACGGCGGCTCGAAGCAAGAGCTGAGTCTGTGCGGGGTGACTGCGACCGACCTTCGAAGCTGCCCGTCACACGCAATGGCGACCTCGATCCGAAGGCGCGCGGCAAGCGCGTCTCCGGCCCAAGAACCAGTCTGAGCCCGCAAACTACTACTAGCAACTCAGAGAAACTCAATCTGTCCGGAATTGAATTCAAGTGCCAAAATTCTGTATCTAAGCGCTCCTGATCTCAAAAACTTACCCGGGCCATCCATGAAGGCCTGGTCCCTCGCGGGGCTGGTCCACCCAGCTATGGCAAACCAGTCGGCCGACTCATGCGCTTATGCAGCCGTAGCCAGAACAATCCGTTTCCGCACGGCCCGAGGCCCGAGGTCCATAATCTGACGGAGCGCACTGGGCGCGTCAGAGTTGCCGCGAAAGTCTGCCCCGACTAATTTCAGAACTCCTGATCGGGAAACCTACAAGTGAATGTTGATGGCCGTCACGCAGGATGGATCTTTGAAGTGCCGGGAGGCCCGGAGCCCGCTCGTTCCTGCTGATCAGGTCGACCCGTGGACAACGCCCCACCCCCCCTCCGCTGCCCGCACGGCTGTAGGCCCGCGCCATAGCGGGTCAGCGGCAGGGACTGCCCGGGGGCGCTGCGCCGCCGGCGGTACAAGAAAGATCGCCCGTCCGCGTTCCAGGCGCGGGCGCGCTTGTTCGGACAGCACGTTCGCACCGCTACCGGGGTCGCCTGCCGATAAAACTGCAGGGGCCCGCCCGACCGCTCAGGTTGGCGGGCCCCGTACGGGCATCCTCGCGCTACCCTGCCGAACCCCCGCCCTCCCCCGTGCCGAGGGGCAGCCCTTCCAGGCAGCGGTCCAGCAGGGCGGCCAGACCGTCGACGGCGGGTCGTCTCAGCATGCCGTGGTGGTCGCCGTCCACCGGCCGTGCCTCGAAGGCGCCGGTGGTCAGGCAGCGCCAGGCGGCGATCCGTTCGGCCGGGTCCCCGGCGCCCGCCGTGAGCACGGTCAGCGGACCGTCGTAGGCCCCGGGCCGCCAGACCGCAGCGGCGGAGACCAGCGAGCGGAAGAGGCCCAGACGCGTGGCCACCTCCTCCAGCACGTCGTCCGGCACCAGGCCGGCCGTCCGCACCGTCCTCAGCACGGCCTCCCGCTGCGTGTCCGGACCGAGCCCCCGCAAGTCCTCCACCGCGAGGGGCGGCACGGGTCGGCCGGCCAGACCTGCCAGGTCGCGCAGGAACAGCCACAGCAGCTCCGCCGACTCCGGCGGCGCGTCCAGCGCAGGCGGAGCCGCCGGATCGAACAGCACGAGCGCGGCCACCCGCTCTCCGCCCGCCCGCAGTTGCGCGGCCATCTCGAACGCGACGGCGGCACCCGTCGACCACCCGCCCAGCAGGTAGGGCCGTCCCTGCGGCTGCTCGGCCCGCACCTGGGCCAGGTAGTGGGCGGCGAGGGCCGGCACCGAGGCGAGCTCCGGACCGTCCGGCGACAGCCCTTCCGCATCGAGGCCGAAGAACGGCCGCGGGCGCGACAGGGCACCGGCCAGCGGCACGTACGGCGTGGCCGAGCCGTTGCTGGCGTGGACGCAGAAGAACGGCGCTCCGCCGCCGTCGCCGCGCAGCGCCACCAGTGCCGGCCCCCGCGACCGCTCGCGCGGACCGTCCGCCGAGGACCGAGCCGGGGCCAGCGACCGGGCCAGCGACCGGACGGTGCGGTTCGCGTACAACGACCGGGCGGTCATCGCGATGCCGTCCCGTCGCGCCCGGGCCACCAGTTGGAGCGCGGCGATGGAGTCGCCCCCGAGGGCGAAGAAGTCGTCCTCCACTCCAAGGCCGGGATCGCCGAGGACCTGCGACCACAGCGCGCCGAGGCGTTCCTCCAACTCCGTGGCCGCCGCGGCCCGGGGCCCGCGCGGCTGTTCGGGCAGCTCGGCCGTGCGCAGGGACAGCCGGTCGACCTTCCCGCTCGACGTGCGGGGCAGCTCCGCGTGTGCGACGGCCAGTGCCGGGCGCAGCGCGTCGGGCAGGCCGGCGAGGCCGGCCAGCACCTCGTCGGCCGAGAACGGCACGCCGTCCCGCGGAACGACGTGCGCGACCAGCCGCGTCCCGCCGTGATCCGTCGCCCGGGCGACGACTGCCGCCTCCGCGAGGAGCCCGCCGGCCAGCAGCGCCGCCTCGATCTCGCCCGGCTCCACCCGTACACCGTTGACCTGGATCTGGTCGTCGGTGCGGCCCAGGAACTCCAGCGAGCCGTCCGGCAGCAGCCGTGCCAGGTCGCCGGTGCGGTACATGCGGGCGCCCGGCATCCCGGCGTACGGGTCGGGCAGGAACGCTCCGGCGGTACGGCCCGGTTGGCTGTGGTAACCGCGGGCGGTGGCCTCGCCGCCGATGAACAGCTCGCCCGCGCAGCCGGGAGGCACCGGCAGCAGGTTGTCCCCGAGCAGGTGCACCACCACGTTGTCGATCGGACGGCCGATCGGCACCGTGCCCGAGCCGCCGGCCGGCGCGGACGAGGCCGTCGCTCGGTGGAAGGTGGCGTCGATCGCGGCCTCCGCGGGGCCGTACTGATGGATCACCTCGCACGGCAGTGCCGCACGCAGCTCCTCCAGCAAGCGGGCCGGGAAAGCCTCGCCGCCCACCAGCAGCAGTCGCAGCGCACTGCCGTCGGCGGGCCCGGGCTCGTCGAGCAGTCCGCCGATCAGTGACGGGACGAGGTGGGCTACCGTCGCCCCGGTCTCCCGCAGCAGCGCGCCGAGGCCGGCGGTGCTCTCCTTGAGGTCGGGCGCCGTGATCACGCTGGCCCCTGACAGCAGCGGTGCGAGCATCTCCCAGACCGCGAAGTCGAACACCGGAGCGGCCAGCGCCAGGACCCGGTCGTCCGGGCGGAGCGGGTAGGCGCGCTGCGACCAGTCGAGCCGGTTGGCCAGCGCGCCGTGCGGCACCGCCACCGGCTTCGGGCGGCCGCTGCTGCCAGAGGTGAAGACCAGGTAGGCGAGATCTCCGGGGCGCGGCTCGGCGTCCGGCCCGGTCCCACCGTCGACGCCCAGTTCCTGCGGCGTGCGGCACGGCACTCCAGGCGGGAGTGCTGCCGCCTGCCGCTGCGGCTCGGCGGCGACCACCAGCCCGGCGCGGGCGTCGGCCAGCATGTCCCGCAGCCTCTCCGGCCCCTGGGCCGGGTCGCACACCACGAAGGGCACGCCCGCCAGCAGACAGCCGACGGCGGCGGTGACAAGACCGGTGCCGCGCGGCAGCAGCAGAGCCACGGTCGGCTCGTCCCCGCAACCGGGACGGGAACCGGTCAGGGCCCTGCGTGCCCCCGCGCCGAAGTCCCGTGCGGCGTGTGCCAGTTCGCGGTAGCTCAGCCGTTCCCCGGCCGTCTCGACGGCCGTGCGGTTGCGGTGTTCGGCCAGGGCGGCCGCCAGCCGCGGCACCAGGGCCTGCACCGGCATGTCCGGCCGGGAGCCGCGTCCGGCGTCGGCGAGCCGCGCATGTTCGGCCGCGGAGAGCAGGTCGCCGGCAGTGTGCGGGAGGTCGGGCGCGGTGGTGAGCGCGGCAAGGGCGGTCAGGTAGCGGGCGACCATCGCCTCGGCGAACGACAGGCTGTAGCGGGACGGGTCGAAGGCGATCGACAGCTCGATCCGCCCGCTCGCCGGGTCCTGGATGAAGTCCGTCATGAGCGGCAGGTTGGTGTCGCCGTGGAAGCGGGCCTCCACCACCTCGAGCCCCCGGCGGGTGGCCAGTTCGCCGTAGCGATGGAAGTGCACGTAGTTGAACGCGGCCTCGAAAAGTGTGCCGGACTCCCCGGCCCGCCGGATCCGGCTCATCGGGTACCAGCGGTGCGGGAGCATCTCCCGCTCCTCGGCGAAGACGTGGCCCAGCAGCTCCAACCAGTTTCCGCGCGGCAACACGGTGCGCAGCGGAAGGGTGTTGAGGAACAGACCCAGCATCGCGTCGGAGCCGTCCTCGTCTTCCGGGCGGCAGTTGGTGACCATGCCCGTGACGACGTCATCGCGTCCGGTCATGGCCGCCAGCACCTTCAGGTGGACGGCGAGCAGCGCGCTCTTGAGCGGAACGCCCGCCCGCGCCGCGACCCGGCGCAGTGCGTCGCACGTCTCCGCAGGGAGCTCGGCGCCGGTCCGCCGTTCACCCGCGCCGTCCGACAGGCCGCTGCCGCCGAGCCGGGCGGCGGGCAGATCCTCGGTCCTGCGCTCCCACCAATCGGCGTCCGGACCGCTCAGTGCCGCCAGCTCCAGTTCGAGGAACCGGGCGTAGGAGGCCGCGGGGGCGGCGTCCGGGCCGGGGCGGGACGGGTCGAGGGCGTGCTCGTAGCAGTCCATCAGGTCCGCCAGCAGGACAGTGACGCTCCAGCCGTCCAGCACCGCGTGGTGCACGGCGAGGGTCAGCTGGAACTCGCCCTCGGCGAGCAGGTGCACGGTGAAACGCACCAGCGGCGCCCGCTCCAGGACAAAGGGTGTCGTGCGCTCCCGCTCGACGTCGGCGTCCACCAGCTCGCGCTGCCGTGCCGGTGTCTCCGACCGCAGGTCGGCCACGCGCAATGGGGTGGGAACCTCATGGTGCACCAGTTGCAGCGGCCCGGCGGGGTGCGCCAGGTCGAAGCCCACCCGCAGCATCGCGTGCCGCCGGCAGACCTCGCCGACGGCCGCCTCGAAGGCCGCCGGATCGAGGTCGGACCGCAGGCGCAGCGTCGTTACGTCGTGGTACAGCAGTTTTTCGCCGTGCTCGTAGGCGGTGTGGAAGAGCATGCCCGCCTGGAGGGCGGAGAGCGGCAGGGCCTCCTCCACCTCCTCGGGCAGCTCCTGCAGGACGCTCTCGGGCAGCAGCCGCGGTCGCGTGTCGCCGGGCCGTTCGCCGGATTCCGCCGGCACGGTGGCGGCCAACGGCGCGAGAGCCTCGATCGTCGGATACCGCAGCAGGTCGGTGACCTGGACGAGCAGGCCGCGCTGTCGGGCCCTCGTCCGCACCTGGACGACGCGGATGGAGTCGCCGCCGAGGTCGAAGAAGTTGTCCTGCACGCCCACGCGTTCGGTGTCCAGCACCTGCTGCCAGACCTCGGCCAGCGCCTGCTCGACCGGGTCGCGCGGAGCGACGTACTCGGTGGCCGCGAGGGCAGGGGCGAGCCGCCGCAACGCAGCCAGGTCCACCTTCCCGTTGGGCAGGGACGGCAGTTCGGGCAGCGCGGTGACGGAGGGCACCATGTGGGACGGAAGCGCCCGGGAAAGTGCGGCACCCACCGACTCGCCGGTGGCCGGCGCCGTGAGCACGGCGTAGGCCGCCAGCTTCACGGAGCCGGACGCGTCGGCGCGGTCCACCACAGCCGCCGCGACCACGCCGGGCTGCGCCGCGAGCCGGCTCTCGATCTCCTCCAGCTCCACCCGGAAGCCGCGGATCTTGACCTGGCGGTCGGTGCGGCCCAGGAACTCCAGGGCGCCGTCGGCCCGGTGGCGCACCAGGTCGCCGGTGCGGTAGACCCGCGCCCCGGGGGCGGGGCTGAACGGGTCGGGCAGGAAGCGCTCCGCGCTCAGGTCGGGACGGCCGGTGTAGCCGGCCGCGACACCGGGACCGCCGACGTACAGCTCACCCCGGGCGCCGAAGGGCACCTGCGTGCCTCCGGCGTCCAGGACGTACAGCCGGGTGCCCGGCGTGGGGCGGCCGATCGGTACCCGGCCGGCGCTGGGAGCGACCCGCTGCACGGTGCACCAGACGGTGGCCTCGGTGGGCCCGTACTCATTGAACAGGGCTGCCCCAGGCAGCAGTTCATGGTGCCGCTCGACCAGCGTCGCAGTGCACTCCTCGCCGGCGACGACCGCGCGGCGCAGCTCCGGGCTGTCGCCCGCGGCGAACTCCTCCAGCAACGCGCGGTACAGCGACGGGACGCACAGCAGGTCCGTCACCCGGTGTTCGACGGCCAGCCGAGCCAGCGCGGTCGGGTCGCCGGCCTCGTCGTCTGCCGGTACCACCAGGCAGCCGCCCGCGCACAGGGTGCCGAAGAGCACCGCGACCGAGCTGTCGAAGGCGACGGTAGGGATCAGCAGCGCGGTGCGGTCGCCGTCGGACCCGTAGACCTCCAGACGGGCCCGGGTGGAGTGGGCCAGGTTGCGGTGCGTGACCTCGACGCCCTTGGGGCGCCCGGTGGAACCGGAGGTGAAGATCACGTAGGCGGTGCTGTCGGGAGCGATCGCGACCGCCTCCCCGAGACCGCCGGCCAGGGCCGCCTCGGGGGCGACCACGGGCAGGCCGGGGAGCAGATCCGCCAGCACCGTGCGGCCGTTGTCGTCGGCCAGCAGCACGGCTGCGCCGGCGTCGGCCGCCGATTCCGCCAGCCGCTCCGCCGGGTTGCGCCGGTCCAGCGGTATGTACGCTGCGCCGCAGCGCAGCACAGCAAGTACCGCCACCGGCAGCAGTGGGCCGCGGTCCACGCAGAGCGCCACCCGGCTGCCCGGAACGCAGCCGGCCGAGCGCAGGGCCCCGGCCAGGGCGTCGGCGGCCGCGTCCAGCTCCGCGTAGTCCAGGATCCCGTCGCGGTGGACCACCGCCGGGGCCACCGGGGTGGCGAGGACGTGCTGCCGGATCAGATCGAGCACGGTCTCCTCACTGTCGGGCTGTTCCGGGCCCGTCCCGTGCAGGGCGAGAAGCTCCGCGTCGTGCGCGGTGCTGCGCGGCAGGTCCCGGACCGCGGTGCCGTCCTTCGCGCAGAGCGCCGCGAGGACGGAGGCGGCGCGGGCCGCCAGCAGGGCGGCGACATACGGCTCGCACCGCAACGTGTCGTGGCCGAGGCGTAGTTCGAGCCGATCGGAGGCGTGCCGCACCGCGAGTAGGCGCAGGTCGTACCGGTCGGAGACGTCAGTCACGGCCACGTCGGCGGCCGTGCCGTCCACGGACAGTGCCGAGACGTCCAGGTATCCGGCCGCGTAACGGCAGTACGCCTCCGCACCGGCTGATGACACAGCCTCCCAGTGGAAGAGGTCGACATCCTCGGCCGCCTGCCGCAGCGCCGCGTCCACAGCCCGCACCATGGTGCCGGCGTCCTCCTCGCACCGCACCGCGACAGTGACCGGTACGGTGCGGTCGTACGGTCCGACAGCGTCGCGCAGCTCCGCCGAGCACCGGCCCGAGACGGCCACACCCAACCGCACCGGCAGCTCCTGCGCGCCGCCGGCCACCACCACGGCCCAGGCCGCGGTGATCAACGCCGCCTCCGTGCAGCCCAGTTCGTCCGCACGCTCCGCGACGAGCCGGGAGGCGGCCGGGTCGAGCACCACGCAGACGTCCTCGGGCCGGAATCCCGACGCCTCGCCCGCGCCGAGCGGCAGCTCCGGCTCCGCCCCCGCGGCGGCCGTCAGGCGGCGCCAGCGGTCCCGCGCCGCCGCGCTCTCCGGGTCCTCCAGCAACTGCTGGAACCACTCCGCCACGTCCGCGTACTGGACCGGGTCCTCCTCCGGACCGGCCCCCGCGCCGAGTGCCGCACCGAGCAGCCCCACCAGGGTGGCCGCGTCGGCGACCGCAGGGTCTGCCGCCAGCTCCACCCGCCAACTGCCGCCGGGAAGCCCGGTTGCGGCAAGCGACAGCGCCGCTGTCCCGCCCGCCGCGCTCGGCGCGTCGAGCTCCGGCTCGTCCGCGATGACCTGTACCGGAACTCCTGCACCGCCCGCCGCGCGTACCCGGGTGCGGAGGGCCTCGTGCACGGCCGCCTGCTCCAGCAGCGCCTTCCGTAGCTGGTCCGGTTCGTGCCCGGCCGGCAGCGTGGCGGCGATCCGGACGGTGAACGGGTCGGCGCCCCGCAGCGCCGACCGCAGCCGGTGCAGGTGCCGCTGGGCCGGCGAGGTCCGGTACCCCGCGATGTCCTCGCTCACCGCTCCTCCACATCGCTGACGGGGGCGGTCGGCTCGAAGGCCTCGCCGTGGACAGGGTCGGTCATCGCGACCAGGATCTTGCGATCGCCTTCGTAGGGCCGGCGGGCGTGCGCCACCGACATGTTGTCCAGCAGCAGCACGTCACCTGCCTCCCAACGGAAGGCAACCTCCTCCGCGAGGTAGGCCTCGTTGATGATCCGCACGTCCTCGTCCGCCAGCGGGGATCCGTCGCCGTGGGCGGTGGTGAAGGGAAGCCCGTCCTCGCCCAGCGCCTCCACCAGCGCCTCTCGCGTCTGCGGGTCGCGGCTGGAGACGTGGAAGAACGCGGCGTGGTTGAACCACATCCGCTCGCCGGTCACCGGGTGCGGGCGCACCGCCGGGCGGATCTGGACGGTGCGCAGGTGGTCCTCGTCCAGCCATTCGGTGACGGTGTCGTTCTCCGCTGCGTAGCGGTCCACCTCCTCGCGCGAGGACGTCTGGTACGCCTCCTGCCAGGTGAGCCCGAATCCGCTGTTGTAGTTGCGCACGTAGCGCACTCCGGACCGCTCCAGCCGTTCGCGCAGGGGGGCCGGTATGCGTTCCTTGATCCGGCGGTTGTCCGCGATCGGCGTCTCACCGCCGACCGTCGGGGCGGTCACGCAGCAAAAGAACAGCTTCTGCGGCCACGCCGTCCAGTACGTACCCTCGTTATGCAGCTCGATCCGCTCGGCCGCCGGGTACGTCGTCGAGAGATAGACGTTGTCGCCCACCTCCTCCCGGGGCGTGGACCGATCCCGGTACTGGAGCGGCTCGCCGTCGGAGACCGCCTCCACGAAGCGGTGGAACGCGGCCGCCTCCGAGATCTGCCAGTCCCGGAACAGCAACGCGCGATGCTCCAGCAGCAGGTCCGCGAGCCACTTCTTCTGCACAGTGGCCAGGGACACCAGGTCGGCGCCGGCCTCCTTGGGCCGTACCACCATCGGCAGGCCGCCCTCCGCGAACAGCGGTTCCACCGTAACGGCGTCGGGACCGGTGGCCGACCGTACGACCTGGCGCACCGTTCCGGAACGAGAGAACTGCGGGCTCATCAACAACCATCTCCTTGCTCATCGTGGCCTTGCGTGCCGTACCAACCGGCGCCGCCGGTCGCCGGGGAGGGGCGCCGCCGCGACACCGACCGCGGTCCGGACGGCTGCCGCGCCCCCGGCGCCAGCCGGACGGCCGCCGCCTCCCGCAGCGCCTCCGGCGCCGCCTCCGGGTCTGCCAGAGCCGCTGCCAGCACCGCGCTGAAGCCGTCGGCCACGCGGTACGGAAACTCCTCGCCCAGCACATCTGGCGCGAAGTCCCACCAGCACACCAGCTCCGTGCCGGTGTCGGTCACGTCCAGCGACAGCCGGAATTTGGTGGTCGGCGGCAGCTGAGGGACCGGCTCGACCGTGGTGGCGCCGGGACCGGAGGACCCCATCGGCGTGTTCTGCAGCACGAACCAGGCGTGGTACGGCTCTGGCCCGCGCCCGGCTGCGTCCGCGGACACCTCACCGTGCTCCAGCGCGGCCACCAGGTGGTCGCGCACCGCGCCGACCGCCTCCGCGAAGCTCGGCGCGCCGACGGCCGACGGCAACAGGCCGGTACGCACGAAACAGCCGATCAGGTCCTCGTCCTGTGCGCCGCGCCCGGCCATCGGGAAGCCGAGCACCGGCGCGTCGACTCCGGCCGCCGCCAGCGACAGCTGGAAGACGGTGGCCAGCAGGGTGAACGGGGTCACACCCAGCCGCGGGCACGCCTCCAGCAGCGCGGCGCGCACGTCCGCAGGCAGCCGAACCGTGCGCCGCCCCAGGCGGTAGGGGCCCTGGGCCGGAGCGCCGGGCAGGGTCGGCAGCGGCTCACCGACGGGGTGCCGCTCCCGTACCCCGCGCCACCATTCCAGGTCGCCCGCCGCCCGCCCGTCCTCCAGCCGGGCGCGCGATCGGGCCGCCGCCTCGCGATAGCCGGACACGGGAGCGGGCAGCGGGCCGTCGAGCGCGTAGGCGGCCGAGATCTCCCGCAGCAGCACGCCCAGGGACCAGCCGTCGCAGACCAGATGGTGCACGACCAGCACCAGCACATGCTCCCGCTCGCCGACCGGAGCCAGCACCGCACGCAGCAGCGGCGGCTCCTCCAGGTCGAACGGACGGGCCATTTCCCCCTGGAACAACTCGGCGGCGAACGTCTCCCAGTCCGTCTCCTCGGGTACCGGCAGCACGCGCAGCAGGCCCGGCCCGGGGTTGGACAGGCGCATCCACACGCCCTCGTCGGTCTCGACGAAACCGACGCGCAGGGCTTCCTGGCGTTCCACCACGCGATCGAGCGCGCGCGCCAGCAGCGCCGGGTCCAGCGGGCCGCGCAGCAGCAGCGCGGCGCCGATGTGGAAGGCCGCAGTGCCCGGCGCCACCTGTTCGGCCAGGTAGATCCCCTCCTGCTCCGGCGAGAGCGGTGACGGCGCCACCGGGTCGGTCAGTGGTCCGTCGCCGTCGCCCGCCCGGCCGGCGGTGGTCAGGGCATCGGTGACGCGCCGGGCGACCGCGGCCGGCGTCGGCTCGGTGAACAGCTCTCGCAGGGGGAGCCGGACGCCGAAGCGCTGCTCGACGCGGTTGTTGACCCGCACGGCCGAGAGCGAGTCGCCGCCGATGTCGAAGAAGCCCTCGTCGGCGCCGACCGTCTCGAGACCCAGCACCTCGCGCCACACCGCACAGACCTCCGCCTCCACCGGCGTGCCGGCCCGGCGGACGGCTCCCGGCTCCCGGCTCGGTGCCGGGAGCGCGCGCCGGTCGACCTTGCCGTTCGCCGTCAGCGGGATCCGCTCGATCGCCACGAAGTGCCGGGGGACCATGTACTCGGGAAGGCGGGCGCGCAGGAAGCCGCGCAACTCGTCTCCGTCCGGCACCCGCCCTCCAGGCAGCGGCACCGGGTAGCCGATCAGCTCGGCGCCGCCGTTCGGCGCCTCGGCCGCGACCACCAACGCCCCGCTCAAGCCCGGGTGCCGGGCCAGCACCGTCTGGACCTCCCCGGGCTCCACGCGGAAGCCGCGGATCTGCACCTGGTGGTCGGCCCGGCCCAGGTAGTACAGCTCCCCGGCGCCGTCGTAGCGGGCCAGGTCGCCCGAACGATAGAGCCGCGCGTCAGGCCGGTCGTCGTACGGGTCCGGCACGAAGCGCTGAGCGGTCAGTTCGGGCAGGTTGACGTATTGCTCCGCCAGGCCGGGCCCGCCGACGCAGATCTCGCCGGTCGCGCCGACCGGCACAAGCGCGCCGTCCGGGTCCAGCAGCCGGATACGCAGGTCAGGCAGTGCGACGCCGATCGGGCTGCCGACGGCGGCGCGAAGATCCGCCAAGGTGATCCTGCGGTAGGTGGTGTGCACGGTGGTCTCGGTGATCCCGTACATGTTGACGATCTCCGGCAGCTGGTCGCCGTGCAGCCGGAACCAGGGCGACAGGGTGGCGACGTCCAGGTTCTCGCCGGCCAGCACGACCGCGCGCAGCGCCAGCGGATCGCGGGCCGGGCCGGTGGCGGCCTCGATCAGCGACTGGAACGCCGACGGCGTCTGGTTCAGCACCGTCACGCCCTGCTCGGACAGCAACCTGACCAGCGCCCGTGGATCACGGGTGGTCCAGTACGGGACGGTCACCAGACGGGCACCGTGGCAGAGCGCGCCGAAGATCTCCCACACCGACACGTCGAAGGCGTGCGAGAAGAACTGCGCGAAGACGTCCTGCGGGCCGAAGTCGAAGTGGCGCCGGGTGCCCGTCAGCAGTCGCACCACACTGTGGTGCGAGACCTCGACGCCCTTGGGGCGGCCGGTCGAGCCGGAGGTGTAGATGACGTACGCGGGAGCGCCGGCCGGCACCTCGGGCGGTGTGAAGTCCGTCGCACGGTCGGTGACTTCCGGCGAGTCGACGAGCACTGCGGTGGCCCCGCCCAGCGGCCGGGACTCGAGCAGGGACCGCTGGGTGACCACCAGACGCGCACCGCTGTCCGAGAGCGCGTGCCCGAGCCGTTCGGCAGGGTGTGTCGGGTCGAGCGGTACGTAGGCGGCGCCGGTTCTCAGTACGCCGAGCACGGTGGCGATCAGGTCGGCGCCGCGTTCGAGCAGGACGCCGACCCGGTCGCCGGGCACCGTGCCGCGGGCGGCCAGGGCCCCGGCGATCCGGGCTGCGGCCGCATTCAATTCCCGGTAGCTCCAGGTGTTTTCACCGTCGACGACGGCCGGCCGGTCCGCGTGCTCGGCGGCTGCGGCGGCGAACAGGTCGACCAGCGAGGTGTTCGGCACCGGGCGTTCGGCACCGGTGTTCCACACCTCGGTCAACAGCCGGCGCACGGCGTCGGGCACCCGCACCAACTCGGCCAGCCGCTGCTCCGGATCGGCCGCCGCCCGGCGCAGCACCTCCAGGTAGTGCTCCGCCAGCCGCTCCACGGTGTCCGCCGCGAACAGCTCCTCGTCGTACTCGAACCAGCCTCCCAGGCCGTCCTCCTGCTCCTGGACGGTCAAGGACAGGTCGAACTGGGCGGTACCCGGGTCGAGTTCGAACGGTGTCAGCTCCAGGCCGGCCAGCCGCACTTCCTCGTTGACCCGGTTCTCCAGGGTGAACATCACCTGGGCCAGCGGATTGCGATCCAGCGGCCGGTCCACGGCGGCCGAGCGCACGACCCGATCGAAGGGGACATCCGGGTTGCTGAGCGCCTTCAGGGCGCTGCCGCTTACCCGGTCCACCAGCTCGGCGGCCGACTCCACCCCCTCCAGGTCGGCGCGCACGACGACGGTGTTCACCAGGTAGCCGACGATCTCCTCCAACTCGGCGCGGTCGCGCCCGGCGACCGGCGTGGCGACCAGGAAGTCGCGGCTGCCGGTGTGAACGTGCAGCAGCCCGGCGAACAGCGCCAGCAGGGTGGCGAACAACGTGGTCCCGCGCTTGCCGCTCAGCGCCGACAGCTCCCGGGCCAGGTCCGCCGGCACGTGGATCCGGTGGCGCCGGCCACGGTGCCGCTGGATCGGCGGGCGCGGGCGGTCGACCGGCAACTCCAGGACGGTCGTGGCTCCCTGCAGGTACTCGCTCCAGAACGCGGACTGCTCCGCCAGGTGGTCACCCTCGACCAACTCCCTCTGCCACGCGGCGTGATCGGCCGCCTGTAGCGGGACGGGTGGCAGATCGGGCTCCCGGCCCGATCCGAACGCGTCGTACAGCTCGATCAGTTCGCGCGTCAGCACCAGGAATGACCAGCCATCGGTGACCAAATGGTGCACCGTCACCACCAGCAGATGCCGCTCCGGCGCCAGGCGAATCAGCGCTGCCCGCAGCAGCGGGCCCTCCAGCAGGTCGAACGGCCGTCCGATCTCGGTCAGTGCCAGCTCCCGCACCGCGGCCTCCGCGTCTGCCGCGCCGCCGTCCGCCTCGAACACCGGCACCGATACCTGGTACGGCTCGCCGACGACCTGCACCACCGCGTCGCCGTGCGCCGCCAGGCGGGTGCGCAGCGCCTCGTGCCGGGCCACCAGCGCCGTGAAGCACCGCTCCAGTGCCGCGTGGTCAAGGACGCCGTCCAGCATCAGGGTCTGCGGCACGTTGTACGCGCTGCCGCCCGGTTCCAGCTGCTCGATGATCCACAGCCGCTCCTGCGCGGGGGACAGCACCAGCGGGCCGCCCCGGTCGACCGGGGCGATCGGCAGGTCCGGCCGGGACGCGCCGCGCAGCGCCTCGGCGGTCACCGCCGTCGCCAGCCCACGCGGCGTGGGATGGTCGAAGATCAGCCGCAGCGGTAGCCGGGCCTTCACCGATTGGGAGATACGCGACAGCAATTGGACCGCTACCAGCGACTGGCCGCCCTGCGCGAAGAAGTTGTCGTCCGCCGCCGGCTCGACGCCGAGCAGTACCTCCGCCCATGCGCGGTCCACCGCCGAGCGCACCGCGGCCGGATCCAGCTCCCCGCCGGGGCCTGCCGCCTCGGCCGGCTCCTCCCGGGGCGCGCCGGCCACGGCGCCTTCCCGCCCCTGAGCGGGCGCGTCGATCCAGTGTCGTTTCCGCTGGAACGGGTAGCCCGGCAGCGACACCCGCCGCCCGGCCGTCCCGTTCACCGCGGCCAGATCCACCGTGACGCCCGCGCCCCACAACAGGCCCGCCGCCTCCAGCACGGCTCGCCGCTCGTCTCCGCCGGGCCGTGGCAGCGTACTGGCCACCACGTGGCCGGCCTCCGGATCCAGACCGAGCCGGGCCAGCGCGCCAAGGGACTGGCCGGGCCCGGCCTCCAGCAGTACCGCCCGCGAGCCGGCCGCGGTGCGCAGCGCCCGGTGCCAGCGCACCGGCGCCACCAGCTGCCTGGCCCAGTAACCGGGGTCGGTGGCCTGCGCGTCGGTGATCGGGGCGCCGGTGACCGACGAGACGAACGGACGGCTCGGCGGCAAGAGCCGCACCTGGGCCACCGCCCGCCGGAACGGCTCCACCGCGCCCTCGACCAGCGGCGAGTGGAAGGCGTGTGAGGTCCGTACCCTGCTCACGTGTACCCCGTCCGCCGCGAGCGCGGTGGCCAGGGCCTCCACCTCCGCGGCCGTTCCGGCGACCGTGCACTGCCGGGGCGCGTTGACCGCGGCGACCACCACGCCCCGAGGCAGCCGCCGGCGCAGCTCGCCGTCGGCCAGCGCAACCGACAGCATGCCCCCCGCGGGTTGCGCCGCCAGCAGTCGGCCGCGCAGGGCGACCAGCCGCAGAGCGTCACCCGGCTCCAGTACCCCGCTCAGGCATGCGGCGACGAACTCGCCCACGCTGTGGCCGGCCATCACGTCCGGCAGCACCCCCCAGCTCTCCCACAGCCGGGCCAGCGCGTAGCCGACGGTGAACAGGGCCGGCTGGGTGTACTCGGTGCGCTCCAGCAGCGTCGCCGCCCCGCCCTCCCGACCCGCTTCGGGGCCGTCCGGCGCGGCGAACATCATCTCCCTCAGATCCAGGCCCAGTTCCGGCCGCAGCTGCTCCGCGCACTCATCGACCACCTGCCGCACCACCGGCTGGGAGCGGTAGAGCGACGCCGCCATGCCCGGGTGCTGGGCGCCCTGGCCGGGGAACATCATCACCAACGGCCGGGACGAGGCCCCGTCGGCCGGCGGGTCACCAGCGGTGGCCAGCGCGACCACGGCCTCCTTCGCGGACGCGGCCACCACGTGGGTCCGCGCGTCGAACTGGACGCGACCCGTCACCAGGGTGTGCGCCACGTCGGCCAGCAGGCCCCCGTCCGCCTCCAGCCGGTCGGCCAGCCGGTCGGCGGCGTGCCGCAGAGCCTGCGGGGTGCGGGCCGACAGCGGCAGCAGCACCGGCACCTCGTCCGCCACGGCCCCGGCCCGCTCCTGCGGCGCCGGCGGCTGTTCCACCACCACGTGGGCATTGGTCCCGCCGATGCCCAGCGACGAGACCCCAGCCCGCCGCGGACCGCCCGGCACCGGCCAGTCCACCGCCTCGGTGTTGACGAAGAACCGGCTTCTCTCCAGCCCCAGCGCCGGGTTCGCCCGCCGGAAGTTGAGGGTCGGCGGCACTACGCCGTGCTTCACCGCGAGTGCAGCCTTGATCAGGCCCGTCACGCCCGACGCGGCGTCCAGGTGCCCCACGCCGGCCTTCACCGAGCCCAGCGCGCACCGTCCGCCGGCGCCGTCGAAGACCTGGCGCAGCGCCTCCACCTCGATCAGGTCGCCGAGCGGCGTGCCGGTGCCGTGCGCCTCAACGAAGCCGATGCTCTCCGGCCCGACCTCGGCGAGCTGATGCGCCAGGGCGATGACCTCGGCCTGCCGTCCCACCGACGGCGCGGTGAAACCGGTTTTGGCCGCACCGTCGTTGTTCACCGCCCAGCCGCGGATCACCGCGTGCACGTTGTCGCCATCCGCCATGGCATCTTCCAGGCGCTTGAGGACCACGACCGCCGCCCCGCTGCCGCGCACCGTGCCGTTGGCACCCGCGTCGAACGGCCGGCAGACGCCGTCGGGCGAGGCGATGCCGCTCTCCTGGTGCAGGTAGCCCACGTGGTGCGGCACCACCACGGAAGAGCCGCCGGCCAGGGCCAGGTCGCACTGGAAGTCCAGCAGACTCTGGCAGGCCATCGCGACCGCCACCAGCGAGGTGGAGCACGCCGTCTGCACCGTCACGCTGGGGCCGGCCAGCCCCAGCCGGTAAGACGTCCGGGTCGCCAGGTAGTCCTTGTCGTTGCCGAGCAGTACGGAGTACTCGTGTGCCGGATCGCGCAGCCATGGCTGCGGCGCCAGGTTGTACAGCAGATAGCCATTGGCCCCGGTGCCGCCGAAGACAGCCGCAGGCAGCCCCGCGCCGGCCCGGTGGCCGGAATCCTCCAGGGCGTGCCACGCGCACTCCAGGAAGAGTCGCTGCTGCGGGTCCATCAGCTGCGCCTCACGGGGCGTCAAGCCGAAGAACTCCGCGTCGAACTCCTCGACCCCCTCCAGCGCGCCGGCAGCCCGCACGTACGCCGGGTCTTCCCGGACCCACGCAGGCACGCCGGCCGCCGCGAGATCCTGATCCGACGGCTCGCGGATCCCGCTGCGCCCGGCCAACAGGTCCGCCCAGAAGGCCCTGACATCCGGGGAGCCGGGGAAGCGCCCGGACATCCCGACGATGGCGATGGTGTTGTCCATGTCCTCGCTCCTGTCCTCAGTCGGAGTGCCGCGACGTGCGTCGGCTCCGCATGGCTTGCTTCTGGCGTTCGGCGCGGTCCTTGGTCCGATCGGCCGTCGAACCGGTCTCCGCGGTGCCGTCCACCAGCCGGGCCAGCGCCTCGATCGTGGGATGCTCGAACAGGTGCACCAGCTGGATTCGCTCCCCGAAGCGCTCCTGGAAGCGCACGTGCATCTCCGCCAGCAGCAGTGAGTTCCCGCCCAGGTCGAAGACGTTGTCGCGGGCGGCAGGCCGCTCCACGCCGAGCACCTCGCTCCAGATCCCGGCGATCAGCCGCTCGGTGTCCGTACGCGGGGCGACGAAGGCGGTGCCGCTGGAACCGAGCACCGGCGCGGGCAGCGCCCGGCGGTCCAGCTTGCCGTTGGCCGTGACCGGCAGCCGCTCCAGCCACACAAGATGCGCGGGCACCATGTACTGGGGCAGTTGGGCCCGCAGCTGTTTGCGTAGCAGCTCCTCGTCGAGGCTCGTCCCCGGCGCCGGCACCGCGTAGGCCACGAGGCAGCGGCCGCCCGGCAGGTCGTCGCGCACGGCGACGGTCGCCTCGCGGACATCCGGGCAGCGTCGCAACACCGCCTCCACCTCTCCGGGCTCCACGCGGAAGCCGCGGATCTTCACCTGGTGGTCCGACCGGCCCAGGAACTCCAGCGTCCCGTCCGTCCAGTACCGCGCCAGGTCACCGGTGCGGTACAGGCGCCCGCCCGGCAGGTCCCCGTGCGGGTCGGGCACGAACCGCTGAGCCGTCAGCTCCGGGGTGGCGTATCCGAGTGCCAGGCACGCGCCCCCGATGTAGAGGTCGCCCGGCACGCCGACCGGGCAGGGCTGCATCCACCGGTCGAGCACGTGGTAGCGCGCGTTCCGGATCGGCCGGCCGTACGGGATGCTCGTCCAGGTCGGATCCACCCGCTCGACAGGGAAGTGGTTGGACCAGATCGCCGCCTCGGTCGCCCCGCCCAACGCCCGCACGTGACAGCCGGGCAGCAGGCCGTGCAGCCGCTCCGGCATGGTCACGGGTATCCAGTCGCCGCTGAGCATCACCAACCGCACGGCTGGGGCGCACGCCCGAGCGGCCCGCCGCTCCAGGGCCGGAAGCAGCCTCTGGAGCGCCGCGGGGGCCGAGTCCCAGACCGTGATCCCCCCGTCGAGCAGCAGGTCGGCCAGGCGCGAGGGCTCCGCCAGCTCCTCCTCCTGTGCCACCCGGATACGCCCGCCGGACGCGAGGGTGCCGAAGATGTCGAAGACCGACAGGTCGAAGCAGAGCGAGGTGACCCACAGCAGCCGGTCCGACGGGCCGAAGTCCAGCGTCTCGATCACCCAGCGCAGCGTGTTGACTACCGCTGCGTGCTGGAGCACCACGCCCTGCGGCGTCCCGGTGGAACCTGAGGTGAAGATCGTGTAGGCCACCGACTCCGGGGCCACCGCAGGCAGTCGGGGCGCCTCTACGACCAGCGGCGCTTCGGCGTCCGGGTCGACCACGAGCAGGGTCGTCCCGGGTCGTTCCGCCGCCAGCTCCCGGGCCTGAGCGAGGTGTGCCGGATCGGTGATGAGGCAGCGCGCGCCGCAGACGTCCAGGATCCCGGTGATCCGGCCGGCCGGGAACTCCGGGTCCACCGGAACGTACGCCCGGCCCGACTTCAGCACGCCCAGCACCGCGGCGACCACCGCCGCCGACCGGCCCATCAGCACGGCGGCGTCGCCGTCCGGCAGCGTCAGCAGGTCCAGGGCGAGCCGTTCGGCTCGCACCCGCAGCTCCCTGTAGCTCCAGCTGCGCGTCAGGTCCTCGACCGCCGTGGCCTCCGGGTCGCGCGCCTCCTGCTCGTCGAACAGCTCGTGCAGTGCGACCGGTTGCTGCGGTGCCGCCGTGTCGTTCCACCCGTACAGGATCCGCTCGGTGTCGCGGGCGTCGAGCAGCGGGATCCGCGACAGCGGCGTCCCCGCGTCCCGCACGGCCTCGCGCAGCACCGCCTCCAGGTGGCCGACCAGCCGCAGTACGGTCTCCCGCTCGAAGATCTCGCTGTTGAACTCCAGTGAGCCGTGCAGTCCGGCCGGCCCGTCGGAGAGCGCGAGCAGCAGGTCGAAGCGGGCGGTGTCCCGCGGCACCTCGACCCGCTCGGTGCGTACGCCCGGCAGGTCCAGCCCGCCCAGCGGGTCGTCCTGCAGCGACAACATGGTCTGGAAGACCGGCGTGCGGCTCAGGTCGCGGGCCGGCGCGAGCTCGTTGACCAGGGTTTCGAACGGCAGCGTGCCGTGCGCGTAGGCCTCCAGGGCCCGCTCTCGCGCGCGGTCCAGCATCGCCGCGAAGGACGGGTCACCGGACAGGTCCAGCCTGATCGGCACCGTGTTGGTGAACGGGCCCAGCACCTCGGCCAGTTCTGGCAGTCGGCGTTCGGCGATCGGCGTGCCGACCGCGAAGTCGCTCTGTCCGCTGTGCCGGGCCAGCACGGTGGCGAACGCCGTCAGCAGCACCATGAAGATGGTGGCGTCCTGTCCTGCGCCCAACGCGGCCAGCTCATCACGCAGTTCGCGGTCGAGGTGGACCGGGACGCTGCCGCCGCGGTGACCCATTACTGCCGGACGTGGTCTGTCGGCCGGCAATGCGAGGGCCGGCAGGTTCGCCAGTCGCCGGGTCCACCAGCCCACCAGCTCTTCCCGGACCGGGGCCAGCGACGCACGCTGCCACGCCACGAAGTCGGCGTACTGCGCGCGCAGTGCGGGCAGACCGCAGACGCCTTGCGCGGGCAGCGTGCGGTAGGCGAGCGCGAGATGCCGAAAGAACACCCCGCTCGACCAGCCGTCCATCACCGCGAGATGGCTCACCAAGCCGATCAGGTGGTCGTCGGCGGCCAGCCGGATCACCACGAGCCGCACCTGCCCGCCCCGGTCCAGGGGAACCGGCACCGCGGCCAGCTCGGCCATCCGCCGCGTCGCGGCCGCAGCGCGCCCGTCCGCCGGCAGCGCCTCGACCGACTCCTCGACCCAGTCGAACTCCGGCTCCGTGTCGATGGCTTGCCGCACCCCGGTCCCGCCGGGCAGCAGCCGGGTCCGCAGCACCTCGTGGTGCCGACCGACCTCCACTGCGGCCCGGCGCAGCAGCCCGGTGTCCAGCGCGCCCCGCGCCCGGACCGCGCCGGCCACGCCGTAGGCGGTGCCGTCGGGCATCATCTGCTGCATGAGCCACATCCGCTCCTGCGCGGACGAGGCGGCGGGCGCCGGATCCCGCGGCACCCGCGCCAGCGGCACCGCCGGGGCGTCCCGCTCGGCCACCCCCTCGACCAGCCGCGCCAGATCGCGCACCCGCGGGCGCTCGAAGACGGAGCGCAGCGGCAGAGCGACGCCGAACGACCGGCGGATCTCGGTGACCAGCCGGGCCGCCAGCAGCGAGTGGCCGCCGAGTTCGAAGAAGCTGTCGTCGGTGCCGAGGCCGTCGCGCGCCAGCAGCTCGCCGAAGAGGCTCAGCAGCCGTTCCTCGACCGGCCCCCGCGGTACGGCACCGCCGGCGGCGGAGGGCGGCAGGGGGGTGGCCAGCGCGCGCTTGTCGAGCTTGCCGTTCGGCGTCTGCGGCAGCCGCTCCAGCACGGCGACCGCCGACGGCACCATGTAGGGCGGCAACTGAGTGCGGGCGAAGGCCCGCACGGCGTCGGGGTCGACGTCCGCGCCCGCGACCGGGACGACCCAGGCGCACAGCATGGTCTCGGCTCCCGGCAGGTCGCGCGGCAGCACCACGGCGTCGGCCACGTCCGGGTGGCGCCGCAGCGCGGCCGAGCACTCGCCTGGCTCGATGCGGAAGCCGCGGATCTTCACCTGGTCGTCGGACCGTCCCAGGTAGCGCAGCCGCCCCTCTCCGTCGAGCCGTACGAGGTCACCCGTGCGGTACATTCGCTCGCCCTGGCGGTTGATGTCGGGGACGAACCGGTCCGCGGTCAGCGCCGGGTCGGCCAGATAGCCGCGGGCCAGCCCGGGACCGCCCAGGTACAGCTCGCCCGGAATGCCCGGCGCCACCGGCCGCAGCCGCGTGTCCAGCACGTAGGCGTGGGTGCCGGCGATCGGGCCGCCGATCGGAGGCTCGCCCGCCTCCATTGCCAGGATCTCGGCCTCGCAGGCGTAGGTGGTCGCCTCGGTGGGCCCGTAGAGGTTCATCAGTCGCACGACCGACGGCTGCCGCAGCACGGCCTCGGCGAGTGGCCGCGGCAGCGGCTCGCCGGCCAGATTGACCGTTCTGACCCCGTCCGGGAGCCCGCCGGAGCGCAGCAGTTCCGCCAGCGGCGAGGGCACGGTGTTGACCAGCGCAACCGGCACCGGCGGTGCCTGTTCGGCGAGCGCCAGGACATCCCGGGTGACGGCCACGGTGCCGCCGCACGTCAACGGGCCGAATACCTCGAAGATGCTCAGGTCGAAGGAGAAGGACGTGGCGGCCAGCACCGACGACAGGTCCCCGCCGAACCGCTCACGTGCCCAGGCCAGGAAGGAGACCGCGTTGCGGTGGGTGAGTGCGACGCCCTTGGGCCGGCCCGTGGAGCCGGAGGTGAACAGCACGTAAGCCAGGTGGTCCTGTCTGATCCGCACCGTGGGCGCTGCCCCCGGCCCGGCGCACTCGGCGGGTACCGTCGACACGCCGTCCGGCAGCTCGCGCGGCTCGCCGGCCAGGACCACCGTGGAGACCCCGGCCCGGCCGAGGATCCACTCCAGCCGCTCGCGCGGCAGGGACGGGTCCAGCGGCAGGTAGGCCGCCCCCGCCTTCAGCACGCCCAGCAGCGCCGTGACGGTGCGCACGTCCCGGCCGGTGAGCACGCCCACCACCGACTCGGGACCGGCACCGCGCCGGGCCAGTTCCCCCGCCAGCCGCCCGGCCGCCTGGTCCAGCTCCCGGTAGGTCACGGTCCGCTCGCCGTCGGTCGCGGCCACGGCCTCCGGGGTGCGCTCCGCCCACCGCGCCACCAGCTCCGGCAGCACCATGTCGTCGAACGCCCCGGAAGCGGCCGGCCCGACCAGCACCGACGTGGTCTCCTGCGGCCCCGACAGCAGGCCCAGGTCCGCGATCGGGCGGTCCGGCTCCGCCACCGCCGACGCCAGCAGACCGAGGTAGCGGTCGACGAACTGCCGCACGTCCGCCGCGGCAAACAGCTCCGTCCGGTATTCGATGTTGCCCAGCAACTCCGCCCCGGCGTCGGCCAGGTTCATGGTGAGGTCGAAGGCGTTGTCGCGGCGCGGCAGCGGCACCGGGACCATGGAGAGCCCGCCGACCTCCACCGGCCGTCCGCCGTCCTCCAGCGCGATCCGGGCGATGTCCGCCGCGTATTCGGACTGCATGCTCTGGTAGGCGACCAGCACGTTGCACCGGTCGCCGCTCCGGCCGCCGGCCTGCAGGATCGCCGCGTACGGCAGTTCGCCATGGTGCAGCGCGGCGGCGAGCGTCGCCTGCAGCGCGGAGGCCGCCGCGACGAAGGTGGTCTCCGGACCGAAGGAGCTGGACAGCGGCAGCACGTTGACGAAGTAGCCCACCACGTCACGCAATTCCCTTCGGCCGCGGTTGGCGAACGGCGTGCCGACCGCGACACGCTCCTCGCCGGTGAGGCGGTGCAGCAGCGCGTGCAGAGCCGCCTGCAGCACGGCGTTGACGGTGAGCCGGTGGGCCTGGGCGAACGCGCGCACCCGCGCCGACAGCTCCGCCGGCACCGTGAAGCGCTCCACCGCTCCCCGGCCCGTGCCCTGCGGGGCGTGTGCCATGGGCAGCCGGAGCTCCAGAGGCACGCCGTCCAGCGCCGTCCTCCAGTAGCGCCGCAGGTCGTCGTCCTCGTCGGCCGCGGCCAGCCGCCGCTGCCGGCCGGCGAACACGCCGTACGCATCTTGATGGGCCCCGGTTCCGCCCTCCGGCTGGGCACCCGTCCGGTATGCCTCGGCGACCTCGCCCAGGAGCAGGCCGAGCGACCGCAGGTCGCACACCGCGTGGTGGACGGCGAAGACCACGATCGTCTCGGACTCGCCGGTGCGCACCACCGTGACCCGCACCAGCGGACCTACGGCGGTGTCCATCCGACGGCACGCCGCGTCCTCCAGCAGCGAGGTCAGCTCGGCCTCGTCCAGATCCCGTGCGTCGACCACCGCCAGCTCCGGCGGCAGCGCGTCATGCACCGTCCGCAGCGGCGCATCGTCCCCCCGCACGAAAGCCGTGCGCAGCGCCGGGTGCCGCGCCACGGTCGACCGCACGGCTTCGAGGAAGTCCTCCGTGCGGAACTCTCCGGTGAAGGCCACTGCGCGGCCCACCACGTACGGGGCGTCGTCCCTGGCCAGGTCGTCGGCGAGCAGCAGCGCCTCCTGGCCCGTCGAGGCCCGTGGGTCGGACGGCACGTCCGGCGCCTGCCCGGCGGCAGTCCGCGGCGCGGCGGCGACCAAGTCCTCCAGCTCCGCGACGGTGGGACCGGCCAGCAGGTCGGCGAGCGAGACGTCTGCGCCGAGCTCGCCCAGGATCCGCAGCCGCAGCTCCACCATGCCCAGCGAGTCCAGGCCCAGGTCGAAAATGCTTGCCGAATCCTCCAGGGCCCCGTCCGACAGCCGCGCGACGGATGCCAGCACGGACCGCACGGCGACGGGAGCGTCCGGAACGCGGGTGCCGTCCGCCACGACCGAGCGGGCCGCAGCGGCACCGCCGGCGGCCGTGCCGACCGGCGGCAGCTCACCGTGCAGCCACTGCTCGCGACAGGCCTGCCGACGGATCTTGCCACTGGTGGTGCGCGGGATGCCGCCGCGCCGGGTGAACGCCACCGAGCCAACGGCGACGCCGAGTTCCGCGGCCACCGCGGCCCGTACGCCGTCCGCGAGGCCGGCCAACGTGTCGGCGGCGGTGTACCGGTCCACCTCCAGCACGATCGCGAGGGACTCCGCGGCGTTCTCCTCGTAGCCGAACGCGGCGGCGGCGTCCGGGTCGAGGCCCGGATGGGTGGCTGCGGCGATCCGCTCGGCGTCCTGCGGATGGAGGTTGCGGCCGCGCACGATGACCAGGTCCTTGACCCGCCCGGTGACAAACAGCTCACCCTCGTGCAGGAACCCGAGGTCGCCCGTGCGCAGGAAGGCGCCGTCCACCCCGTCGGCCCGGCCGCCGAAGGTCGCCCCCGTCGCCTCCGGGGCGTCCAGGTAGCCGTCGGCCACGCTCGGCCCGTTGACCCAGATCTCGCCGACCGTGCCGTCGGCGGCCGCGCGGCCGCCGTCGGCGTCGGCGATCAGCACCTGGTGGCCCTCGGCCGGCGTACCGCAGCCGACGAGCCGACGGCCGCCCTCCACGACGGGCACCGCTCGCCCGTGCAAGGCGAGATGATCGGCGTCCACCGACAGGACCCGGGCACCCGCCCCGCGAACGGCACCGGTGACCAGCAGGGTGGCCTCCGCGATTCCGTAGCAGGCGAAAAACGCCCCGGGGTCGAAGCCCGCCGCCGCGAAGGCGCTCGCGAAGTCCTCCTGGGTCTCCGCCCGGATCGGCTCCGCGCCGTTGAACGCCACCCGCCAGCTGCTGAGGTCCAGACCCGCGGCTCGCTGCCTGTCGACATGCTGCACGGCGTGCGCATAGGCGAAGTTGGGGCCGCCACTGACCGTGGCCCGGTGCTCGGAGACCGCCTCCAGCCAGACCCCGGGGTCGCGCAGGAACGCCTGTGGAGGCATCAGCAGGGCGGGGAATCCGGTGTACACCGGCTGGAGGACGCCGCCGATCAGGCCCATGTCGTGGAACGGCGGCAGCCAGATCACCGACGAGTCCCGCGCGGTCAGCGCGAACTTCTCCTGGATGGCACGGGAGTTCGCCATCACGTTGCGGTGGGTGACCATCACGCCCCGGGGGCTGCCGGTCGACCCTGATGTGTACTGCAGGAACGCCAGGTCGGCCGGGTCCGGACAGTGCCCCGACCAGTCCTCGGCGCGGTGCGTCGGCGCTTCGTCGGTGGCCAGCACGGCGACGGGGCCGGCTTCGGCACCCCCCGCGTGGTCGAGCAACATCCGGCGGGATGCCCCGACCGTCAGCCAGGCGGTCGCACGCGCGTTCGCCGCGGCCGCCAGCTGCCGCTGCGCCCGCTTCCGGCTGGTCGGCAGTGGCATCGGCACGGCGACCATGCCGGCGTACAGGCACGCGAAGAAGGCGACGGGGAAGTCGAGGCCCGGCGGGTAAAGCAGCAGCATCCGGCTGCCCGCCGGGTGGTCGGCCTGCAGCCGTGCCGCCAACTCCCTTGCTCGACGGTCGAGTTCGGCGTAGGTCAGCTCCCGGACCGGACCGCCCGCGGCCGGGAGGAAACCGAACGCCCGGCGCTGCGTCTGGTCGGCGGCACGGTGGCGCAGCACGTCGACCAGCGTGATTGCCGCCGCTGTCGTGTCGGTGGCCTTGTTCACGGACTTCTCCAGGGAAATGAAAGGGGTTTGAAAGCGGCAGGCCGCTGTTGGCGGAGCAGGAGGCGCCTGCCGGGCCGGTGTCCGCCACCGACCGGACTCGCGCCCGGCTCCGTCAGAGAATCGTCGAGACGAGGGAGGCCACGACGGCGGGATCGGTGTCCACGAAGAAGTGCTCGCCCGGCACCGTGCACAGCGTGAACGGACCGCTCGTGTGCTCCGCCCATCCGGACATCCGCTCCGCGCAGGCCCGCGGGTCGGCGGCGCCCGCCAGCGCGAGGACGGGCACGTCGAGTGGCAGCTCGCGCACCAGGCGGTAGGACTCCAGGACGGCGAAGTCGGCGCGCAGCGAGGGCATGAGAAGGCCCATCAGCTCCGGATGCTCCAGCACCGCTTCGGGGGTACCGCCGAGGTCGCGCAGCGCCTGCGTGAACTCCGGGTCCGGAAGGCCGCTGATCGGCTTTTGCGACCATGGCAGTTGGGGCGCCTGCCGCCCGGACACCACCAGCGCCTCGGGCATCTTCAGCCCGCGTCGGCGGATCTCCCGGCACAGCTCGAAGGCCACCGTGGCGCCGAGGCTGTGGCCGAAGACCGCGTACGGGCCTTCCACGCCGTCGGCCAGCGCTTGCGCCAACGGGCCTACCAGCGAAGGGATGTCGGAGCACGGCGGCTCGCCGAAGCGCCGACCGCGCCCGGGCGGCGTCACCGCGAGCACCTCGGTCGCGGGTGGCAGCAACTCCTCCCATCCTTCGTAGGTCTGTGGACCGCCGCCTGCATAGGGGAGGCAGACCAGCGACCGCTCGACGTGCGGGAGGGGCCGCCGGATCCACCAGGGGGACGAGGAGGTGTTCATGGTGCGCGATACAGCCGTCTGGTCCTTGTTCCCCGCCCTCAGTCCCGCAGGCTCAGCGGCCGCATGTCCGTCCAGATCCGCCCCACGTGCTCCAGGCACTCCTCGCGGGTGCCCCGGAAACCGGTCTCCGTCCATCCGGCGGGCAGTTCCAGTTCCACAGGCCAGATCGAGTACTGCTCCTCGTGGTTCACGACGGTCCGGAATTCGGTGTGGGCATCGGTGTCGAACATGGTGGGTCCTTTTAACGGGGTGGAAACAGGGAAACCTTGATGGGTCGTCCGGACTCATTCGCCGGACCGGCCCGCCAGTTCGGCCAGCGCCCCGGCCACCGCCCGACTGACGTCTGCGGCGAACGCCAGGTCGAGCGTGGCAAGCGTGTCGGTGGCCTTGTGGTAGTGCGGATTCCGCAGATTGGCCGTGTCGGTGACGAGCACCCCCTGCCGTCCACTGCGCCAGTACGGCAGGTGGTCGCTGCGGGCGGCGTCCCGCAGCAGCCACCCGATCCGCTTCACCGGGTAGATCCGCAGCCCGGGAACGTAGTGCCGGCTCCCCCGCTGCATCGCGCTGACGAACCTGAGCGAGCGTAGGTCGGCGATGACGGCTACGAAGTCGCCCGTCCGCGGTGGCGAGAACACCCCGGGAACGCGCAGCGGTGTCCTCTGCGAACCCGGCAGCGGGTCGCGGTAGCCGATCATCTCCAGGACGATCACCCCCTCCACCGCCGCGCCCGCGGCGTCCACCCTGGCGACGTGCTCAGTGCTGCCGGTCATCCACTCCTCCTCCTCGCCGAAGAGACAGAACCGGATGCCGCGCCGCGGCCGCGGCGCCTCCCACAGAGCGCGGGCGATCTCCAGCACGCCGGCGACACCGCTGGCGTTGTCGTCCGCTCCTGGGCTGCCCTCGACTGAGTCCCAGTGCGCGCCGGCTTCCACCAGCGGCGCCGTGCTGTCCCGCCCCGGAAGCAGCGCGGAGAGGTTGACCTGATGCGGGGCCTCGCCGTACCGCTGCTCGCGGACGTCGTAGCCGTACCCCTCAAGTTCCTCCCGCAAGTACCGGAGACTGTGCAGGACCGCCTCCGCGTTCCCACGCCACCGGGGCCCGGCGGCGGTGAGCGCCTCGACGTGCCGTCCCACCCTGGCGGCGGTGATGCCGGCCAGGGCCGCCGCGACCCGTGGATCGGGGGCCGGGCGCGGTCGTAGCTCAGCGACGGTGTCCACGGCGTGGCGACGGAGCTCGGACCAGGTCGGGAGGTGTCCGCGCAGCGGGGTGCGTGTCATGCGGCACCGCCGGTGGCCACGGCGGCTTCTTGCACGCCGTCGCCGGGCGCTGCGGACCGCAGCGAGGCCAGCGCCTTTCCGGCCAGCGGACCCACGGCCAGCCCGGCCAGCAGGAAGACGGCGGCGATCATCAGCCAGCCGACGGTGCCCTGCCCGACCCCGAGCGAGGTCGTGGCGGCCGGGCCGGCGGTTTCGGCGAAGGCGGCGCCGAGGGCGTACACCCCCAGATACTCACCACGCGCGTGTTCCGGGGCCAGTCCGTAGGAGATGCCCCAACTGCCCGCCATCTGCAGCAGTTCACCGGCCGTCAGCACCAGTACGGCGACTACCAGGCAGATGATCGCGATCGCGGGCATGTGTGTGGTGGCCGCGGCGGCGATGCCGCAGCAGGAGAGCGCAAACAGGATGCCCGCCTTGCGCTGGGCCCGCGCCCCGCCCTCCACGGTGTCGGTGTTCCGGCTCAGCCTCACCTGGAACAGCACCACCAGCACCGTGTTGGCGGTGACGAAGAGCCCGGCAAGCGGCCGGGGGATGCCGTGGCCAGAGACGATCATCAGGGGCAGCGCGAGGGTCAGCACGATGCCGTTGATGCTGAGGATGCCGTTGACCAGGGTCAGCAGGACGAACGGGACGTCCTTGAGGGCGGGCGCCTTCGACGCCCCGGCCGGGCGTGGCTTGGGCGGGACGGGGGGAACCGGGATGAGGGTGAGCGCGGCCAGCAGGTAGGAGAACGCGTTGCCGAGGATGACCAGTTCGCACGCCAGGTTGGATTCATCGGCAAGCGCCCAGGCCGCCATCGCGGAGCCGCCTGCGAATCCGGCGTTGAACACCGAGCGCAGGTAGGCCCGTCCGGCCACCCGCCGCTCCGGTTCCAGCACCGCGCCGGTCACGGCCGCCCGTACCGTGCTGGCCGCCCGGATCGCCACCGAGGTCGCGCAGGCCACCAGCACAAAGCCCAAGAACGAGTGGGCCAGCGGGTAGAGGCAGAACAGCACGGCCTCCACCAGGTGCACGACGATGAGCAGCTTGCGGGCGTCCATGCGGTCCGCGAGCCACCCGGTGGGCACCGAGGCGAAGAACGTCAGCAGACTCGCGAGCGAGAAACCCAGCCCGACCTGGACCGGCGTCAGGCCGACGACCTTGATGAAGAACGCGACGCCTCCAGTCAGGAAGAGCCCCGTGCCAAGCGAATCGACAAGGTAGTTGCCCACCATCGGCCGAAGTGCACCAGGAGCGGGCAGCAAAGCGGCGATTGACCGCATGGGATATCCCTTCCAGCAGGTGGCGGCACGTCCCAGGGCGCGTTCTCCGGTACAGGTGACTGCCGGGCGATCCGCCGAACGCGCCGCAAAGTCGGCCGCGTCGGAGATGGAATGAAAGAAATCGGGGTGGCCGGCGGAATCGTCGTCCGACCCGGGTCCGCCCTCACAGTCGCCTGTCACAGACATTTCACATGACAGCGCAGATACCCTTTCCTTCTGAAGCAGAATTGTTTGTCACGGCACGGTTCGGGCGGGTCAAGTACTCGGCCGCGGGCTATGCATTGGCGCTCAGACACATGGGTGCAAGACATTCTCATTGCCGACGGCGGCCGTGCACTGCAAACCTGCCGTCTAGTTGATTTCACCGTCCGCATCCCGGTGGAGGCCACTACGGAAGAGGATAGTCGCTTCTTGCGATGATAGGTTGTACAAAAGTGCCATTTTCTTGAACTGTCGTGCCGTCAGGGAGAGGTGTTTGAAGTCTCAACCCCACAGGCACAGGAGCCTGGTTGGTTCCCTGCCGCACTCGGCCTGCCATCGCTGGACCGACCGGTCATGACCCGTCAGGCCCTTGGCGATCAGCGAAGCCGTCTCACCTCACGCGATCCCGGTGAAAGGCCGGCACGAACCCGCTATCGGTGTGGAGCGTCACCCAGCCTTCGCCTACTGACCGCCGCGGATCCGGCTCTTTCACCACGCTGACGTGGTGCGACTGGCAGAGCCGAACGCGCGCAAAGCCCAGTGCTCTACGCTCGGGCCCCGTCGTCACGCTCGGTTTCTCGGCTTCCGAGTAGAAACTCACCCACGGTGGACTCGGTCTCCCACGACAGCCCTGAAGCCGTGGCGAAGGCGTCGGAATCGCCACCGCCCAGGCCGCAACTCGCCAGCCCCATAGCCGTAGCCACGCTGTACATCACCTGGTAAAGCACACCCACGTGCTTGAGCAACAGGGCGTAACCCATGGCGGAGTACTTCCACATGACTCGCCCGAACCGTGCCGTGACGAGCAGCGTAACCTGTGGGGGCGAGGGCATTTGCGCCGTCACGCGGGACATCTCTGTCAGGCGCGTCAGTGCCGGGCCAGGCCGAGCGAGCAACTGAAGCCGGTGTTCCTCCGGATCATAGTGATACAGACCGGGCTCCAGGCCATCCACTCGGTTGATCAGTGGATAGATCTCCAGTTCGTACGTACCGCCGCCGGACGGATAGGGGCGGTTGCCCACCTGTTGCGGCCCGTCGAAGGACCGGCCCCGGTTGCGGGCGCTGCGGTACAGAAACTCGCCGAGTTGGGTGATGGTGAGCGGCACTGCGTCATTGTGGAGTCGCAGCGACTGGCGGTCCTCCAGCACTTCGGTGAGGGGGCGGTCGTTCCTACGCAAAGCTTGTAGGTCCGCTCGGGGGAGTTTCACCGTGGGGCCATCGAACGGTGGCCGCACCGCGGGCAGTGGATCTCCGGCTCCCCTGCCGGGGTAAGTGCCGCCGTAGGGCAGGTCGTGGCGTCCGATGCGCGTGCGGCTGTGAAACCACAGTTCGTGTGGCGACCACTGAGCAAAGCGTAGTTCGCCTTCGACGCTGTTGGTTCGTGGAACCAGCAACCCATGCCGAGCCAAGGCGCTCAGCACCGCGGGAACTGCTTCCGGCCACTCCACCGGATAGGTGCGCGCACCAACGGAGCCATGCGGAGCCGCCTCCGACGAGTGCTGCGCTGACAAGGAGGCCAACAGGCCTACGAGCGACGGGTCATGCACTTCCACTGCGACATGAGCCAAGGGCGACTCCAAGACGATGCCTGAGCCTTCCGCGCGAAGGAGGGCGAAGCGGGACAGCCGTAGTTCGGCCGTGTCACCGGTGTGCTCAAGGACGGCCGGTATCGCCGGACCCAGCGGACGGAAGGTCAGCAGAGGAGTTCCGTTCGTCTTCAGCGTCACCGAGAGCCACCCACCTGCGCGCAGCCGATTCAGCATCTCGGACACCTTGAGGAGGGCCGGTTCGCCCTCCTGGTTTCGGACGACGTCCAGCAGGTCATCTCTGTCCACGGATCGGGTAGCAAGCAATTCCAAAGCCGCAGTCAGGCCCGGTGACAAAGCGCCGAGGACCGTTCCGCGATATCCGGCAAAGATCCGAGTCGTGCCGGAGGGGTCTGCGACGAACCGGGCGCTCGGGTGAAGACGCAGGTATTCGCGGACCGAAGCAGAAACGTCTGCGCGCGGAAAATTGCGGTAGAAGTGCGGAGCATCAGCATCGGTCATAGCGTCTCCAGAGACCTACAGATCAGGAATGCCGCTACTCAGTCATTCCAGGTTCCGGGCAAACCGCGTCGGCCGATTCGGCGGTCCAGCCGCAGCGGCGGGAAGATTGACGCCGTAGACCTGGATGTGTTGCAGAAACTGTGTCCAGCGGACGTATTCGCAGTACACCGGCTGCTCCCGGCGCAGGACTCGTGCCCGCCCAGCGCGAGCGCACCCCGAGAAACGCTCGGGATATTGTCGGCCTGCTGTGCCCGTACGAGAAGACCCGTCGAGTCGAGAGACCCGAAGGTCTAGTTTTCCATGAAATGCTGCCCACGGGGGCCGGGGAGCACCAGAATTCCATCAGTCACAAGCATGAAGCGTTCCATGCCTGGAACCAGGACGCTGACGACGGCCAGGCCCTCCGGAGTCGCCGCCTGACGACGCAGCACCGAGTATCCACGATCGGAGAGCCGGCGCAACAACTCTTCGAGGTGCGCTTGAGGCATGGCCGGAGGGCTCGTCGACTTGAAGGGAACAATATGGGCATCGGGCAGTCGGGCGGTGAAGTCCGCTCTTCGACAGGCTTGCATGGGCGGGTACGGCAGCATGCTGTCGTCACGGTGGAAGTTCGAGGCAGGAGGAGCGCCTGCAGCTATGGCTCCTTGGATCTGGACGAGTTCAGTAAGCGCCCGGTACGCTGCGTGGTCGGACGACAAGGACGCACCGCAACCGCGCACACGGGCAGGCATTCCATTTTCCGGCGGAAGGAAGGCCAGAAAAGCCGGGACTGACACGTCCGTTGTCATATCGAGTAGGTAAACGGTCCGGCCGGTGAGCTTTTCGGCGTAAGCCGCTAGATCCGCAAGCTCCCCGGGCAGACTCTCCCGATCCACCACGCGCAGGGGTCTACGCCGACGGCGGAGGAACTGACCAATCAGCAACAGGGAGAGGGCGTCGCGCTCCACGACCTCGTTCAGAGCGTGCACCGTAGCCTCGGCTGTAGTGACTCCCGCGGCCCAACCGTTGTTGCTGGAGTACCGCCATACTGCGGAGTAGTCATAGTTGTCGCCGAGAGAAGCACGAAAAGAAGTATCGGCATCCACGTATCCTGGAGTGGACAAAAAAATGGGGACGGGCACACTCAAACCCGAGCAAAGTTCCCGATACTCCAGACACCCGATAGGCTCATCGGCGAATTCGCCGAGCAAGCGGACGGCCTGGTCGCGATATAGCAGACCGTCGGCGTCGGCAACAGCATGAGCCGACACATTCTGCACCAACTCGGAGCCGAGGTAATCGCTTTCACTCACATAGTGCTCAAGTGCCTCAAAAAGGGCGCCGACACGCGCCGCCTCCCGGGATCCTTTTCCGAGCCCAGATCCGTTCGGTACCCGCTCTTCACCTTTCCAGAGCTCACATGCCCAAGCGCCTGGATCGGTCTCCAATACCGCGCGAATATGAACATCAAAGCCAAGAGCGCGAGCCGCGTCCATGCCATGTCGGAACGCATCGGAAAGATCCTTTTCTCGCTCGCCGGCCTGTGTTTTCTTCGCAGCTCTTCCCTCGACGTTTCCCACTATCAATGATCCTTTCAGACAACGGAACGTGCCGCAGGCAGCTCAGAGAGCACGACTGCGGCAACATTCCTCACTGTCATCCGTCAGCTGGAGCTAGCGGAATCCGAGAGATCGACCTCTCCCTCCTGCAGCCCAGTGCTGAGGATGCAGGCGAGCGAGGCGCGCTCACTGTCCGCCAGTACGACGCCGTAGTCGGCCGTCGCACTCTTGCAGGGGAAACCCATGTCCGCGTTGTAGCCCACCGTCAGCTCCTTAGTAATTCGTACCCGTGGCGGCTTGCACAGAAGCCTAGGCGGTTGACCGAGACCGCGGATTGAACCAAAAAGCCATCTTATCGAATTTCTGCGACATTGCGGCTGCCGATTATCTCTTCCGGTCAGGCCTGAATGCGCGTCGATACGGCCGACCTGGCGAGGATGCCGACCGCGCGGCCCAGGTTGTGGGCCATGAGTGCCGGTGCGGGCCAGGCCGTTCAGTGAAGTCATCGGTGCGATCGGTGTCGCATGCATGGCGGCCGGAGGCGGTGACCAGGAGGAGTTGGGAGCCGCGGGTGGGTCGAGGACGCGGCGCACGATCAGCCGCACCGTGACCGGGGTCTTGGTATACGCGGAGCAGGTGTAGGCGGTCTCGGCGACATCCGGGCGGGAGACTTCAAGGTCAGGAAGGGCTTGGCACCGCGGGCCGCACCGACACTTGCGCCCTGGGGCAACCGCATCATCGGCACCACCGACCCCGACTACGCGGACGCACGCGGGAGAAGAGGGCCTGCCCGCGGTGGGCCAGGGCGGCCAGTTGCGGGTCGCAGCCACGGGTCGCGGGCCGCCTCCATGTCCAGACTCTCCCGGATATCCGCCAGACGGTCATGGGCCTCACGGCTGATCTTGCCGACAACGACCCCGGTGGAACGCCCGTTGCGGTACCGCAGGCGCCGCAACAGGCGCAGAGCCATACCCCGGGACTCCGGCGCGACCAGAACGCGGGCGAGTCGAGTGGCCGCACGACCGCACAACTCCCCTGCCACCCGGATATCTGGCCCGTCAGCCGCACCGTCCGACGCGCATGACGCTCCAGCGGCCCGGGGATCCGCTCGCGGAAGATCTGCCGCCGACATCCCAGGACCGGGCAGACCAGCCGCCGTACGCCCAGCCGGACGACGGCCCGGCGGCCGACGACCGGCACCTCCGCCACCGTCCGTCCATGATGCCCGTGCACCTTCGCTGTTGGCGTCCCACACCTCGGGCAGGACATCGGATCGTTCCGGTTCCACGCCGTGACCGGCACCGCATCGACATCATCCGTCACGTCTTCGATGGCGACCGCTGAGAGCCCCGAAAGCATCGTCTTCGGCCGACGGCTTCGACACCCATGCCGACTGCGCTCTCACGGCGATGTCCTCTCACCGTCGGGATCGCGGGGATCGCCGTCCTGCCGGGGCGGGCCGCCGGCTCGTCGAAAGCCAGGAACGGCATCGTGGAAGCGATCCGCTCCCTGCGGGCGGTGGGCATAGGAGCTTCACCACCGCCTCCGCCCGGGCCTTGCTCTTGCCGAATACCTCATCCATGCGGGTGGGAACGAGTTTCGGCACCAATCGAGGCCGCTCGAGTCGCGGCTATCGCGCGGCGGCAGTCGGCGCGGCATGATGATCAGTCGTGCTGTTGAGACTGGCGTACTTGAGCGTGACGAACGCGTTCACGATGCTGCGGCTGCTGCCGATGAGCGACCGTGAGAAAGACGTCGAGATCCTGGCCCTGCGCCACCAGATCGGCGTTCTGGAGCGGCAGCTGAACGGACAGCAGGTTCGGTTCCACGCGAGCGACCGGGCGTTCCTGGCATCGCTCCTCCATGGCGTGCCACGGGAGGTACTGCGCCGGATACGGCTGCTAGTGCGGCCGGACACCGTGCTCCGCCGGCACCACAACGTCATCGCCCACCGGCACGCCGCCCAGTCCCGATGGATCGCCCGCGCCTTTGCCCCCCAGCGGCTCTCCGCCACCATCGAAGCCCTCACCCACGCCAGCACCGCAGCAAGCACCGCAGAGACCCAGGCACCCGAGCAGGCCCAAGCACGCCAGGCGATCTGCTAGCGGCGGCTCACCCGCTACCAGGCGGCCCTCGACGCCGGAGCCGGCCCCGCCGTCGTCACCCAGTGGATCAACGAGGCCCAGCGGGACAAGGACGCGGCGCACAATCAGCTCGACGCGCACCCCGCCGTCACTCGGAAGAAGCAATCCCCGCTCGACGCGCAACAGATCCGGCAGATCACTGAGAGTCTCGGAGACATTGCACAGCGCATGCAGACTGCCGTCGCCGAGAAGAAAGGTCCGCTCTACGAGGCCCTGGGAATCACTATCGGCTACAAACACGCAACGAGGACCGCGACCGTAAGGTCGAGGCCCTCGATTCCGTATCGTCAAGCGTTGTGTCCGAGGGGGGACTTGAACCCCCACGCCCGATAAAGGGCACTAGCACCTCAAGCTAGCGCGTCTGCCATTCCGCCACCCGGACTAGGTGTCTGCCGCCTTGCGGGGGTCTTCCCCGCGGCGACATGGACAACAATACCAAGGTTTCGGAGTGCCTTTCACCTGCGTATCCGCGCCGTGAACGCCGAGGTGGAGGCGGGGGACACCGAGACCGGATCGCTCGCACTCGGTGACGGAAAAATCACTCTGCGGACCGTTCCGTCGCCACAAGGACCTGCAAGGCCCGTACGAGCGAGGCCGCCTCTTCCTCGTCCAGCGGAGCCAGGAAGCGGCGCTCCGCCTCGCGGCGCGCCTCCTCGCCCCGGCGCAGGCAGTCCTCGCCCGCCGCCGTCAGCCCGACGATGTTCTTGCGCCGGTCCCGGGGGCTGCGCCTGCGCTCGACCAGGCCGCGGTCCTCAAGGCCGTCGATCAGCGCCACCATCGTGGTCCGGTCGACACCGAGCCGAGCGCCCACCTCGATCTGGGACAGCGGCTCGTCGCCGGCGATGACCACCAGGACGGCCAACTCGTGTCCGTCGACCCCGAAGGGCGCGAGCGTCTCGGCCGACGCGCGGGCCAGGCGCAGCTGCGCGTGCTTGAGGAGGTAGCCGAGCCGGGACTCGAGGGGCGTGGGGGCATGCTGGCGGGCCATGGCGAGAACTGTACCGACCCCTGATAGTCAGCTCGACTGATGATTTATTAAGCTGATGAACATGACTGATGTGCGCTTCGGTATCAAGACCGCCCCCATGCACGTCTCCTACGAGGACATCCGCCGCGTCTGGCTGGAGGCCGACGCCGTGCCCGAGATCGAGGACGCCTGGCTCTGGGACCACCTGCTGCCCATCGCGGGGCCGAAGGACGGGCAGGCACTCGAGAGCTGGACGCTGCTCGCCGCCCTGGCCGCACAGACCCGGCGGCTGCGCCTCGGCGTGCTTGTCACCAGCAACCGCGTCCGCCCGCCCGCGGTCCTGGGGAAGATGGCCTCCACCCTGGACGTGGTCTCCGGGGGGCGGCTCGTCGTGGGGCTCGGTGTCGGGGGCACCCATCAGCCGCCCGGCGCGGGCGGGATCGCCGGGGAGAATCCGGCGATCGCCGAGTACGAGGCGTACGGGCTCACGCTGGTCCCGCCGGGTGAGGGGATCGCCCGGCTCGGCGAGACCGTCGAGATCCTCAAGCGCATGTGGACGCGTGACGTCTTCGACTTCGAGGGGCGCCACTACCGGCTGAAGGGCACGCGATGCGAGCCCAAGCCCGTGCAGCGGCCGGGCCCGCCACTGCTGATCGGCGGCTGGGGAACCCGCCTGCTACGGCTTGTCGCCGAGCACGCCGACGTCTGGAACATCCCCGGGCCGCCGCACAACCGCGTGGAGTTCATCGCCGAACGCGGGCGGGTGCTCGACGCGCACTGCGCAGACCTCGGGCGTGATCCGCGCGAGATCAGGCGGTCGGTGCAGCTCGTCGTGTCGTACGACGACCCCGCCGCGACGCGCGCGACGGTGGAGGAGCTCGTCGCCGCGGGGATGAACCACATCGTGCTCAATCTGCCCCGCCCCTACCCGTGGGGCGTCGCCCGATGGCTGGCCGACGAGATCATCGCCGGGTGGCGCCCGCCGCACGCGCGCGCCACCCGGCCGCCCCTCACGGCATGAGCTGGTACTCCGGGAAGTTCCCGGGCAGCCGCTCCCCCGCCGGCCCCTGAGTCACCGCGCGGACCAGGAGCTCGCCGCCCACGAACGCGCCGCGCCAGGACGCGCCGAAGCCGCCGAAGAGTTCGTCGCGGTCTCCGCGCGAGCGCGGCTTGCCGTGGCCGACCTTGAAGGCGCGGATGTGCGGGGCCAGTCGGTCGTACGTCGCGCTGTCGTCCGTGGAGAGCGTGGCGACCAGCGCACCGTTGGACGCGTTCATCGCGGCCAGCAGCTCCGCCTCCGTGTCGACCAGGACGATCGTGTCGACCGGGCCGAACGGCTCCGCGTGGTGGAGGGGCGAGGAGGGGGGCGGGTTGAGGAGCGTGACCGGCTGGACGTACGCCGATGTGTCCTGGCCGGGCAGGAAGCGCGCGTCGGCGGGCCTGCCGCGGTGCAGCGGGACCGCGCCTCGGTCGATCGCCTCGGCGACCTGGTCGGCCAGTTCCTTCGCCTTGGCCGCGTTGATCACCGGACCGAAGTCCAGATCGGGGCAGGGGTCCTCACGCCGCTCCACGGCGAGCGGATGCCCGACGCGCAGGGAGCGGACCGCCGGCAGGTACGCCGCAAGGAACTCGTCGAACAGGGACCGCTGGACGACGAAGCGGGGATACGCCGTGCAGCGCTGTTTGCCGTAGTCGAAGAGTTTGGGGATGACGGCCGCGAGCGCGTCCCAGTCCGTGTGGTTCCAGATGCCCCAGGTGTTGAGTCCCTCCTGTTCGAGGATGTGTCGCTTGCCGAGGTCGGCGACGGCCGTGGCCACCGCGGCGCCCGTGTCGCGGCCGCCGACGAAGGAGACGCAGCCGATCTCCGGCGCCCGCACCAGCGCCTCGGACAGCTCGCCCCCGCTGCCGCTGACGAGGGTGACGGGGATCCCCTCGCGTGCGGCGAGCGCGCAGGCCAGGGTGAGGCAGGCGACACCGCCGTCGGTCGGTGTCTTGGCGATGACCGCGTTGCCCGCCAGGGCCTGGACCAGCATCGCGTGGACCAGGACGCTCATGGGGTAGTTCCAGCTCGCGATGTTGGAGACCGGGCCGTCCAGCGGGCCCCGGTCGCCGATCATCGGTTCGATTCCGTCGACGTACCAGCGCACTCCGTCGATGGCCCGGTCCACGTCGGCCTGCGCCAGCCGCCATGGCTTGCCGATCTCCCAGACGAGGAGGAGCGCGAGCAGTTCGCGGTGTTCGGTGAGCGCGTCGAGGGTCGCGGCGACCCGGGCGCGGCGTTCGGCCAGCGGCACATGGCGCCAGGCGCGGTGCCGGTCCAGCGCCGCCCGCACGGCCCGCCGGGCAGTCGCCCGGTCGAGGCGCGGCGGTCCCGCGATCGGGGTGCCGTCGACGGGGCTGGTGGCGGGCAGCGCGCGGCCGTCCGCCTGCCAGGAGGAGTCCCAGAGGTTGAGGACACGGTCGTCGCGGAAGGCCTCGGGGGCGACGGCGACGCAGCGCCGCCAGGCGTCGGCCCAGGATGTTCCGGATTTGAGGGTGAGGGTGGGTGCCATTCGATTGCTCCGCTCTCGGTGCACAGTCGGGGGCGGTTGTGCATGGCTTTTCCGCGCGTGATCACGCGGTTTTCGTCGCTCGTCCGCGCATGCTCGCGCGGCTTTCATCGCTCATCCGCGCACGATCGCGCGGTTGTCCGTGGTTCGTCCGCGCACGCTCGCGCGGTTGTCCGTGGCTCGTCCGCACGCAATCGCGCATGCGCCGGGCGCGGACGTCGTACGAGGGACGCTAGCCTGACGCCGAGGCACCTGAAAGTAACCTTACGTCAACTATGAGTGACATCACGTGTCGCTACCAGTAGGGCGAGCGCGCGCCGCTTCCAGTAGGGCCAGCGCCAGACGCGCGGTCTCCGTGGGTGTGCGGCCCACCCTCACCCCCGCGGCCTCCAGCGCCTCCTTCTTCGCCCGCGCCGTGCCCGAGGAGCCGGAGACGATGGCGCCCGCGTGCCCCATCGTCTTTCCCTCGGGTGCGGTGAAGCCCGCGATGTAGCCGACCACCGGCTTGGTGACGTGTGCGCGGATGTATGCGGCCGCCCGCTCCTCCGCGTCGCCGCCGATCTCGCCGATCATCACGATCAGTTCGGTGTCGGGGTCGGCCTCGAAGGCGGCCAGGCAGTCGATGTGGGTCGTGCCGACGACCGGGTCGCCGCCGATGCCGACGCACGTCGAGAAGCCGATGTCCCGCAGCTCGTACATGAGCTGGTAGGTGAGCGTGCCGGACTTGGAGACCAGGCCGATGCGGCCCGGCTTGGTGATGTCGGCGGGGATGATGCCCGCGTTCGACTGACCGGGGGTGATCAGGCCCGGGCAGTTGGGGCCGATGATCCGGGTGCCCTTCGACGTGGCGTACGAGGTGAAGGCGACCGAGTCGTGGACCGGGATGCCCTCGGTGATGACGACGGCGAGGCCGATGCCGGCGTCGGCGGCCTCGATGACGGCGGCCTTGGCGAACGCGGGCGGCACGAAGACGACGGTGACGTCGGCGCCGGTCGCCCCGATGCCCTCGCGTACCGAGCCGAAGACGGGGACGGCACGGTCGTCGAAGTCGACGGTGCGGCCCGCCTTGCGCGGATTGACGCCGCCGACGACGTCCGTGCCGGCCGCGAGCATGCGGCGGGTGTGCTTCATGCCCTCGCCGCCGGTCATGCCCTGGACGAGAACCTTGCTCTCCTTGGTGAGGTAGATGGCCATGTCGGGCTCCTTCAGAGGGCGTTGGCGAGTTCGGCGGCCCGGCGCGCGGCGCCGTCCATGGTGGTGGCCTGCTGGACCAGGGGATGCCGGCGCTCGTCGAGGATCGCGCGCCCCCGGGCCGCGTTGTTGCCGTCGAGGCGGACGACGAGCGGCTTGGTCAGCTGGACGGATTCCAGGGCCTGCACGATGCCGTCGGCGACCGCGTCGCAGGCGGTGATCCCGCCGAAAACGTTGACGAAGACCGACTTCACGGCCGGGTCGGAGAGGATGACGGACAGCCCGTCGGCCATGATCCGGGCGGAGGCGCCGCCGCCGATGTCGAGGAAGTTGGCGGGGCGGGCGCCGCAGCCGGCTACGACGTCGAGGGTCGACATGACAAGGCCCGCGCCGTTGCCGATGATGCCGACCTCGCCGTGCAGTTTCACGTAGTTGAGGCCCTTGGCGGCGGCCCGTGCCTCCAGCGGGTCGTCGTGTTCCGCGCCCTGCGCACCCCAACGGGCCTGCCTGAAGCGGGAGTTGTCGTCGAGGGTGACCTTGCCGTCGAGGGCGAGAATACGGCCCTGTCGCGTCCGGACGAGCGGGTTCACCTCGACGAGGACAGCGTCCTCGCGGGTGAGCACCTGCCACAGGCGGACTAGGACGTCGACGGTCTGTGGGGGCAGGCCGGCGGCCTCGGCGATCCCGGCCGCCTTCGCGGAGGTGACGCCCTCGGCGGGGTCGATGTGCACGCGCGCGACCGCCTCGGGCCTGGTGGCGGCGACCTCCTCGATCTCCATGCCGCCCTCCGCGGAGGCGATCGCGAGGAAACGGCCGGCCGCACGGTCGAGCACATAGGAGACATAGAACTCGCTCTCGATGTCGACGGGTTGGGCGAGCATCACCTTGCCGACGGTGTGCCCCTTGATGTCCATGCCGAGGATCTGGCGCGCGGTCAGTTCGGCGGCGGCCGGGTCCGCGGCGAGCTTGACCCCGCCCGCCTTGCCGCGGCCGCCTGTCTTCACCTGCGCTTTGACGACGACCCGGCCACCGAGCCTGCGGGCGATCTCGCGCGCCTCCTTGGGCGAGTCGGTGACCTCGGCCCTCGGCACCACGATGCCGTGTTCCTCGAAGAGTTCCCTTGCCTGGTGTTCGTACAGGTCCATCTCGGCTCCTGTCTGCGAAGTCGTGGCGAAGTCATCGCCAGGTCATCGAGAGGCCGAACTCCGATGACTGGAAAGTGCCGCACGCCCCCTGGACACCACCCACCGGATGCGGGATAACAAGCTTCATACAGTATTCGTCGACTGTATGCAATGTACCGCGAGAGCGTTCCAACCCCCTATGAAGGGACAGGACTTCGCCATGCCCGACGACACCCAGGACGTCATTTCCGGCGGTCATCTCGTTGCCAAGGCCCTGAAGGCCGAGGGGGTCGACCGCATCTACACCTTGTGCGGCGGCCACATCATCGACATCTACGACGGCTGCGTGGACGAAGGCATAGAGGTCGTCGACGTACGCCACGAGCAGGTCGCCGCCCACGCCGCCGACGGCTACGCGCGCATCACCGGAAAGCCCGGCTGCGCGGTCGTCACGGCGGGTCCCGGTACGACCGACGCCGTGACCGGTGTCGCCAACGCCTTCCGCGCGGAGTCGCCGATGCTGCTGATCGGCGGCCAAGGGGCCCTCACCCAGCACAAGATGGGGTCCCTTCAGGACCTGCCGCACGTCGACATGATGACGCCCATCACCAAGTTCGCGGCGGCCGTGCCGGACACGGCCCGCGCGGCCGACATGGTGTCGATGGCGTTCCGCGAGTGCTACCACGGCGCGCCCGGGCCCTCCTTCCTGGAGATCCCGCGCGACGTGCTCGACGCCAAGGTGCCGGTGGCCAAGGCGCGCGTGCCCAAGCCCGGCGCCTACCGCGCCTCGACCCGCTCGGCCGGCGACCCCGAGGCCGTCGAGAAGCTCGCCGATCTGCTCGTCCACGCCGAGAAGCCCGCGATCCTGCTGGGCAGCCAGGTGTGGACGACCCGCGGCACCGAGGCCGCCGTCGATCTCGTACGCACGCTGAACATCCCGGCGTACATGAACGGCGCCGGCCGCGGCACCCTGCCGCCGGGCGACCCGCACCACTTCCAGCTCTCCCGCCGCTACGCCTTCTCCCACGCCGACGTCATCGTCGTCGTCGGCACGCCCTTCGACTTCCGCATGGGCTACGGCAAGCGGCTGTCACCGGACGCGACCGTCGTGCAGATCGACCTCGACTACCGGACCGTCGGCAAGAACCGGGACATCGGCCTCGGGATCGTGGGCGATGCGGGGCTGGTCCTGAAGTCGGTGACCGAGGCCGCCTCCGGACGCGTCAATGGCGGTGCGTCCAAGCGCAAGGAGTGGCTCGACGAGCTGCGCGCCGCCGAGCAGACCGCGATCGAGAAGCGGCTGCCCAGCCTCAAGTCGGACGCCTCACCGATCCACCCGTACCGCCTGGTCAGCGAGATCAACGACTTCCTCACCGAGGACTCGATCTACATCGGTGACGGCGGTGACATCGTCACCTTCTCCGGTCAGGTCGTCCAGCCGAAGTCACCGGGCCACTGGATGGACCCGGGTCCACTGGGCACCCTCGGCGTCGGCATCCCCTTCGTGCTCGCGGCCAAACAGGCGCGGCCCGACAAGGAGGTCGTCGCCCTCTTCGGTGACGGCGCGTTCTCCCTCACCGGCTGGGACTTCGAGACCCTCGTCCGTTACGACCTCCCGTTCGTCGGCATCGTCGGCAACAACTCCTCGATGAACCAGATCCGTTACGGCCAGGCCCAGAAGTACGGCCTGGAGCGCGAGCGGGTCGGCAACACGCTCGGCGACGTCCACTACGACAAGTTCGCGCAGATGCTGGGCGGTTACGGCGAGGAGGTCCGCGACCCCGCCGACATCGGCCCCGCGCTGCGGCGCGCCCGTGAGTCCGGCAAGCCCTCGCTGATCAACGTCTGGGTGGACCCGGACGCGTACGCCCCCGGAACCATGAACCAGACCATGTACAAGTGAGGAGCGCTTGTCATGACCAAGGCTCTCGACGGCATCCGCGTCCTGGACATGACTCACGTCCAGTCCGGGCCCTCCGCGACCCAGCTGCTCGCCTGGCTCGGCGCGGACGTCATCAAGCTGGAGGCGCCGACCGGTGACATCACGCGCGGGCAGCTGCGTGACCTCCCGAACGTCGACTCCCTCTACTTCACGATGCTCAACTGCAACAAGCGGAGCATCACCCTCAACACCAAGACCGAGCGCGGCAAGGAGATCCTCACCGAGCTGATCCGGCGCTGCGACGTCATGGTCGAGAACTTCGGGCCGGGCGCGGTCGACCGCATGGGCTTCACCTGGGACCGCATCCAGGAGATCAATCCGCGTATCGTCTATGCCTCCATCAAGGGGTTCGGCGACGGTCCGTACACCAACTTCAAGGCGTACGAGGTCGTCGCGCAGGCCATGGGCGGGTCGATGTCGACCACGGGTTTCGAGGACGGGCCGCCGCTGGCGACGGGGGCCCAGATCGGGGACTCGGGGACGGGTGTGCACGCCGTGGCGGGGATTCTCGCGGCGCTGTTCCAGCGGGAGAAAACCGGGCGTGGGCAGCGGGTCAACGTGGCCATGCAGCACGCTGTACTCAACCTGTGCCGGGTGAAGCTGCGCGATCAGCAACGCCTGGCACACGGGCCGCTCGCTGAATATCCCAACGAGGACTTCGGCGATGAAGTTCCCCGCTCGGGCAACGCGTCCGGCGGCGGTCAGCCCGGCTGGGCGGTCAAGTGCGCGCCGGGCGGCCCGAACGACTACGTGTACGTCATCGTGCAGCCCGTGGGCTGGAAGCCGATCAGCGAACTCATCGGCCGGCCCGAACTCGCGGACGACCCCGAGTGGGCGACGCCGCAGGCCCGGCTGCCGAAGCTGAACAAGATGTTCCAGCTGATCGAGGAGTGGTCGTCGACGCTCCCCAAGTGGGAGGTCCTGGAGCGGCTCAACGCCCACAACATCCCGTGCGGGCCGATCCTGTCGACCAAGGAGATCATCGAGGACGCCTCGCTCGTCGCCAACGAGATGGTGGTGCGCGTACCGCACCCGGAGCGCGGCGAGTTCGTGACCGTCGGCAGCCCGCTCAAGCTCTCCGACTCCCCCGTCGAGGTGACCGGTTCACCGCTGCTCGGCGAGCACAACGAAGAGATCTACATCGGCGAGCTGGGCCTCGGGGACGAGGAGCTGCGCCTGCTCAAGTCGAACGGAGTGATCTGACGTGATGGCCGAAGACCGGGTGCTGAGGGTGCGATCGCTCCTCGACGCCGTGCGGGCCGAGGGGCGCACCGCGCTCACCGCGCCCGAGGGCAAGGTGATCGCCGACGCGTACGGGATCGCCGTACCCGGCGAGGAGCTGGCGACGGACGTGGACGAGGCGGTGGCGTACGCGGCGCGCTTCGGCGGGCCCGTCGTGATGAAGATCGTCTCCCCCGACATCCTGCACAAGACCGACGCCGGCGGCGTGATCGTCGGCGTGGAGGGCGCGGCGGACGTACGGGCCGCGTTCCACAAGATCGTCGAGAATGCGCGCGCGTACGACCCGGGCGCCCGCATCGAGGGCGTACAGGTCCAGGAGCTGCTCCCCCAGGGACAGGAGGTCATCGTCGGCGCGGTCACCGATCCGACCTTCGGGAAGGTCGTCGCCTTCGGGCTCGGCGGGGTCCTCGTCGAGGTTCTCAAGGACGTCACGTTCCGCCTCGCGCCCGTGGACGCCGACGAGGCGCTGTCCATGCTGGACTCGATCCGCTCGGCCGAGATCCTGCGCGGGGTGCGCGGCCGGGCGGGCGTGGACCGGTGGTCGATCGCCGAGCAGATCCGCCGGGTCTCCCAACTCGTCGCGGAGTTCCCGGAGATCGCCGAGGTGGACCTCAACCCCGTCATCGCCACCCCTCAGGGCGCGGTCGCGGCGGACATCCGCGTGATCCTCACCGACGCGCCCGCCAAGGAACGCCGTCGCTACACGCGCGACGAGATCCTCACTTCCATGCGCCGGTTGATGCAGCCGTCGTCGGTCGCCGTGATCGGCGCCTCCAACGAGCAGGGCAAGATCGGCAATTCGGTCATGCGCAACCTCGTCGACGGCGGCTTCCCCGGAGAGATCCATCCGGTGAACCCCAAGGCCGATGACATTCTGGACCGCAAGGCGTACAAGAGTGTCACGGACGTTCCCGGTGAGGTGGATGTGGCGGTCTTCGCGATCCCCGCCAAGTTCGTGGCCGCGGCGCTGGAGGAGGTGGGACGCAAGAAGATCCCCAACGCCGTCCTGATCCCCTCCGGGTTCGCGGAGACCGGCGAGCACGAGCTCCAGGCCGAGATCGTGGCGATCGCCGAGCGGTACGGCATCCGGCTGCTCGGGCCGAACATCTACGGCTACTACTCGACGTGGCAGGACCTGTGCGCCACGTTCTGCACGCCGTACGACGTCAAGGGCGGGGTCGCGCTGACCTCGCAGTCCGGTGGCATCGGGATGGCCATCCTGGGCTTCGCGCGGACCACCAAGACGGGTGTGTCGGCGATCGTCGGTCTCGGCAACAAGTCGGACCTGGACGAGGACGACCTGCTGACATGGTTCGGCGAGGACCCGCACACCGAGTGCATCGCGATGCACCTGGAGGACCTCAAGGACGGGCGTGCCTTCGTGGAGGCGGCCCGGGCGACGGTCCCGAAGAAGCCGGTCGTGGTCCTGAAGGCCGGCCGTACGGCGGCGGGAGCGAAGGCGGCCGGTTCGCACACGGGGGCACTCGCGGGTGACGACGCCGTGTACGACGACATCCTGCGGCAGGCCGGTGTCATCAGGGCGCCCGGACTGAACGACATGCTGGAGTACGCGCGCGCGTTGCCGGTGCTGCCCACCCCGAAGGGGGACAACGTGGTGATCATCACCGGGGCGGGCGGCAGTGGCGTACTGCTGTCCGACGCGGTGACCGACAACGGCCTGTCCCTGATGGAGATCCCGCCGGACCTGGACGCGTCCTTCAGGGAGTTCATTCCGCCCTTCGGGGCCGCGGGCAACCCGGTGGACATCACCGGGGGCGAGCCACCGTCGACGTACGAGGCGACGATCCGGCTGGGCCTTGAGGACCCGCGCATCCACGCGCTGGTGCTGGGCTACTGGCACACCATCGTGACTCCTCCGATGGTGTTCGCCGAGCTCACCGCGCGCGTGGTGGCCGAATTCCGTGAGCGTGGCATCGAGAAGCCGGTGGTGGCGTCGCTCGCGGGTGACGTCGAGGTCGAGGAGGCCTGCCAGTACCTGTACGAGCGGGGGGTCGTGGCGTACCCGTACACGACCGAGAAGCCGGTGGCCGTGCTCGGTGCGAAGTATCGCTGGGCGCGTGCGGCGGGGCTCCTGTGACGGGCCGGGCACGTACAGGACCGGCCGGGGGTCCGGGGGTTGACCCCCGGGCGAAAACCCGCTCGCTGGGCGCGTGCGGCGGGGATGCCGGGTGGTGGTTCATGAGGTGAATGAGTACGGGGCCGGACGACGGTGCGCGTCGGCCGGCCCCGGGACCCGTGCGCGCACGAAAGGCATTGGACAGGGGGCGCTGGCCAGAACTTTCGACGCAAGGGGTGCTGAGCGACATGACAACGACCGACTATTCGATGTCCGTCCCCTACAGGGAGGTGACGGACCGCAACGGCCGCGTGTACCGGATCGGCGAGAGTGACCGGGACATCATGGGGCGGCCGCGCTGGACCATGGTGCTCTTCCCGTGGATGGGCATGCTGGGCATCAGCTCCTCGGAGTACGCGTTCACATCGGCCGAGGACACACTGCACGAGGCCCACCTGTGGAGCAGTGGGCACATCTTCTGGCTGATGGGTGTCTGGGTGTTCTTCCAGGCGGCCGTGGCCTTCCCGGCCGGGCGGCTGCGGGAGAACGGCAGGCTGCCCGCGCGGCACGCGATGATGCTCGGCGCGCTGGGCACGGTCCTCGGCTATCTCTCCCTCGCGTACGCGCCGCACGTGACCGTCGCCTACCTCGGCTTCGGCGTGTGCAGCGGCATCGGCGCCGGACTCGTCTACGCGACCTGCGTGAACATGGTCGGCAAGTGGTATCCGGAGCGCAAGGGCGGCAAGACCGGCATGGTCAACGGCGGTTTCGCCTACGGCTCGGTGCCCTTCGTCTTCCTGTTCACCTCGTACATGGATCTCGGCAACTACAAGGGCGTCCTGGTGACGGTGGGCCTCATCTGCTGCTCCGTCGTGGCGTTCGCGGGGTGGTTCTTCAAGGACCCGCCGAAGAACTGGTGGCCGCCGCACGTCGACCCGCTCAGGTTGACCGACGACCCGAAGATCCGCCGGGCGCTGGAGAAGAACCCTCCGGCGGTCAAGCAGTACACCCCCGGGGAGGCCGCCCGCACCCCCGTTCTGTGGATGATGTGGTTCTGTCTGCTGTGCACGGCCGGCATCAATATCTTCGGTATCGCCTTCCAGGTGCCGTTCGGCAAGGACATGGGTTTCGCGGGCGGGATCGTGGCCACGGCGATGTCCCTGAAGGCCATCGTCAACGGCACCGGACGCGGCGTCATCGGCTGGATATCCGACCGCTGCGGCCGCCGTAACACGCTGATCATCGTCTGCATCGTGCTCGGCACCGCCCAGTTCGGCGTGCTGGTCTCCGGCCGGATGGGCAGCATGCCGTTCTTCCTGTTCTGCTCCATGGTCTCCGGCTTCGGCGGCGGTGCGATCTTCCCGCTGTTCGCGGCCATGACGGCGGACTACTTCGGCGAGAACAACAACGCCACGAACTACGGGATGGTCTACAGCTCGAAGCTCATCTCGGGTCTCGTGGGCTCCGGCGTCGGCTCGATCGTGGTCGGCGCCTGGGACTACGAGGGCGCGTTCGTCCTGGCAGGTTCCATCGGGCTGGCCTCCGCGGTACTGGCGCTCTTCCTGAAGGCGCCCGCAAGGCCGGGGGCCCGTCGTCGCATCGTTCCCAACCCGCAACCGCTCGGCGAGGAAATGGCCTGATATGACGGCAGATCCGTTCGCGACAAAGAGCTCGGCGGCACACTCCGACGCCGCAAACCGTCCCTACCGCGAAGTGACCGACTCCCGCGGCCGCGTCTACCGCGTCGGCGAGAGCGACCGGGACATCCTCGGCCACTCGCGCAAACTCATGATCTACCTGCCGTGGATCGCCATGATGGCGATCAGTGTCTTCGAGTACGCGTACGGCTCCGCGGAGGACACCCTGTCCCACGCGCACGGCTGGACGCAGAGCAACACCTTCTGGATCCTCAGTGTCTGGGTCTTCTTCCAGGCCGGCATCGCCTTTCCCGCGGGCTGGCTGCGGGAGAAGGGCATCCTGACCGCGCGCGCGGCGATGTACGTCGGCTCCGGCCTGTGCGTGGTCGGTTTCCTCGCCCTGTCGCACCTGAGCAACGTCCTGCCGGCGATCCTGGGATTCGGCGTGGTCGGCGGTATCGGGGCCGGCCTGGTCTACGCGACCTGCATCAACATGGTCGGCAAGTGGTTCCCGGAGCGCAGGGGCGCACGGACCGGGTTCGTCAACGGCGGGTTCGCGTACGGCTCGCTGCCGTTCATCTTCATCTTCAACTACGGCTTCGACACGGCGAACTACCACCGGGTCCTCGACCTCATCGGCTGCTACATCATGGTCGTGGTGGCAGGATGCGCGTTCTTCTTCAAGGACCCGCCGAAGAACTGGTGGCCCTCGGACATCGACCCGCTGACGTACGCGGGCGCCGGGAGGACCGCGACGGGTCTGGCCAAGAACCCTCCGGCGGCGAGGCAGTACACGCCCAAGGAGGCCATCAGAACGGGCATGCTGCCGCTGATGTGGATCTCCATCGTGATGACCGCCGGTGTGTCGATCTTCGGTATCTCCTTCCAGGTCGACTTCGCCAAGGACGTGGGCTTCGGCCCGCTGGTGGCGGCCTCGTCGATGGGCGTCATGGCGGTCATCAACGGCGTCGGCCGCGGTGTCGTGGGCTGGTTGTCGGACAGGTGGGGCCGTAAGTCCACCCTGGTGTTCGTCATCGTGGTCCTGGGGCTCGCCCAGTTCGGTGTGATCTGGGCGGGCGACGTCAAGAGCGAGTGGCTGTTCTTGTTCTTCGCCTTCCTCTCCGGGTTCGGCGGTGGCGCGTTCTACCCGCTGTTCGCCGCGCTGACCCCGGACTACTTCGGCGAGAACTACAACGCCACCAACTACGGGCTGGTGTACAGCGGCAAGCTGATCAGCGGTCTGTTCGGCGGCGGCCTGGGCTCCATGGTGGTCGCGGCCTGGGGCTACGACGGCGCGTACGCGCTGGCCGGCGGCGTCTCGATGGTGGCGGCGGGGATCGCGCTGCTGCTGCGGCAGCCGGGGCGGAGCCGAGAGGTCACGCCGGCTCCGCGGCCGCAGGCCGCGGGCTGACGGCGCCGGGAGAAGTGAGGAGGCCCTCCCCGGGCTCGGGGAGGGCCTCCTCATGTCTGCCCGCGGACGGTTACTCAGCACTTCTCACGTAGTGAGTGCAGGTACTCGCTGGAGCGGCGCGCGAACGTGAGCGAATCGGTCGGGTTGTCGCGCTCGGCCTGCCAGTGATGCGTCAGGCGCTCGCCCCGCAGCCGGGTCACGGCCGAGATGAACCGCTGGTAGTCGATGTCGCCGTCGCCGACGTCGACCATTTGGTAGCCGAACTGGTTCGACGGGTCACTCACTCCGTCCTTCACATGGAAGAGCGGGTAGCGGTGGGGCTGCTTGAGGACGTAGTCGAGGGGCTCGAAGGGCGCGGGCGTGCCGTCGGGCCGCTTGGAGAAGCGGAACTGGCCGGCGTACGCCCAGAAGATGTCCATCTCCAGGAAGACGAGGTCGGGGTCGGTCTCGGCGAGCAGTACGTCGTAGAGACGGACCTTGGGGTTGTCGCTGGCGAAGGAGAACTCGTCGGAGTGGTTGTGCTGGTAGAACTTCATGCCGCGCGCCTTCGCCGCCGCTCCGTACGCGTTGAATTCCTCGGCCGCGCGCTTCCAGGCGTCGACGGTGGAGCCGTAGCGGAACGGGCCCGAGGCGGTGCCGATGTGGGGGAGGCCGAGGGCCTCGGCGTCGTCCAGGACCTGGGTGAGGTTCTGCGCGAAGGTGTACGCGTTCGGGTCGCTGGAGTAGTAGCCGACGTGGCTGCCGATCGGGGTCAGGCCGTGGTCCTTCGCCAGCCGCCTGAGCTGGGCGAGGGTGATCGGGCCCGCCGAGCCCTGCGTGTATCCGGCGAGTTCGATCTCGCCGTAACCGTACTTCTCCAGCTCGGCGAAGACGGGGGCGAAGCCGAGGGTGGAGACCTTGTCGCGCAGGCTGTAGAGCTGGATGCCGAGCCGTCCGGGCGGCAGGACGGGGCGGCCGCGGCCGGCGGCGCCGGCCTCGGCGGCGGTGGCTTCGGCCGCGGTGGCGGCCGTCGCGGGAGCCGCGGCTGCGCCCAGCAGCGCGGCGGCGGTGGCGCCCGCGGCCACTCCCAGCATGCCTCGTCTGCTGAGGCGGTGGGTGAGTTCGGGATCGGTGTGCGAGATGCGGCTCATGCCTGGAACTCCTCGTTGTCAAAGGGCGTTGTCAGTGGTGAGTGCTTCACTTGTGACCAGTCGGGACCGGACACGTGGGTGGGACCGGCGTGTCGGCCGAGACCGGCGAGTTGGAGCAGGAGTGACTTCACATCGGTGGCCGCGACGCGGTCGCCGACAGCGCGGGGGGTGGAGCAGATGAGGAGCGGACCGTCGTCGTCGCTCGTGGGAAGGCGGCCGTGGCTGCCGCGAATAGGTGACGGGTCGAGGGGCACGACCGCCATGCGGTAGCGCATGCCGAGTTTCTTGCGGGCCAGGGCGGTGGCTGCTCTGACCTTGACGTAGGGGTCGGCCGGATCCATGAAGAGTTCGACCGGGTCGTATCCGGGTTTGCGGTGGATCTCGACGAGTCGCGCGAAGTCGGGCGCGCGGGCGTCGTCGAGCCAGTAGTAGTACGTGAACCAGGCGTCCGGTTCCGCGACGGCGACCAGCTCGCCGGAGCGCGGATGGTCGAGATGATGGGTCTTCTTGCCGTCGTCGTCGAGGAGTTGCTCGATGCCGGGCAGGCCGGCGAGGGCGGACCGGGTCTCTTCGAGGTCTTCGGGGCGGCGCACGTAGACATGGGCGATCTGGTGATCGGCGACCGCGAAGGCGCGGGAGGCCATCGGGTCGAGGTACTCCATGCCGTCCTGCGTGTGCACCTCCAGCAGGCCGGCCCGGCGCAGGGCGCGGTTGATGTCGACGGGCCGGTCCGCGCGGGTGATGCCGTACTCGGACAGCGCGACGACGGTACGGCCCTCGGCGCGTGCGTCGTCCAGGAGCGGCGCCATGGCGGCGTCCAGATCGGCGGCCGCCTTCCGGGAGCGTGGGTCGTCGGGGCCGAAACGCTGCAGGTCGTAGTCGAGGTGAGGGAGGTAGCAGAGCGTCAGATCGGGTTGCCGGGTGCGCAGGACATGACGGGTCGCGTCGATGATCCACTGGCTGGAGACCAGGTCGGCGCCGGGTCCCCAGAAGTGGAAGAGGGGGAACGTGCCGAATTTCTGGATCAGTTCGTCGTGCAGGGCCGGGGGTCTGGTGTAGCAGTCGGGTTCCTTGCGGCCGTCGGAGTAGTAGACGGGACGAGGGGTGACGGTGATGTCGGTGTCGGCGCCCATGGCGTACCACCAGCAGATATTGGCGACCGTGTAGCCGGGGTGCGCGCGGCGGGCGGCGTCCCACAGCTTGTCTCCGGCGACAAGACCGTTGTGCTGCCGCCACAGGAGTACGTCGCCGAGCTCGCGGAAGTACCAGCCATTGCCGACGATGCCGTGCTCGGACGGCATCGTGCCGGTGAGGAAGGTGGACTGGGCGGCGCAGGTGACGGCGGGCAGGACGGTGCCGAGCGGCGCGCGGGATCCTGACTGGCCGAGCGCCTTGAGGTGGGGCATGTGGTCGAGGAGACGGGGGGTGAGGCCGACGACGTCCAGGACGAGGAGCGGGGTGGGACCTGTGGTGGTCCGGCGGGCGCTCATGGGAGTTCCTTCAGGCCGAGGTCGGTCAACAGGTCGCGGGCGAGAGTGAGTTCGGCGGCGATGCCGTCGGCGAGCTGCGCGCGGGCGCGGGGCCGCAGCTCGGGCGGGAGGGCCTGCCAGGTGTAGGTCTCGACCTCCAGGTGTCGGGTGAGCGGGTGCGGGCCGCCGACGAGCCGGGTCAGCGCGGCCTTCAGGACGGGGAGCGTGGAGGTCAGGGGCGCGGCGGGGGCCGCGTGCAGCGGAACGTGGAAATGGGCGCGCCAGGCGGAGCCGTCCGGCAGGACGTCGCCGTGGAGGGCCTCGCCGAGGTCGTCGGTGCCCCGCAGGCCGGCGGCGGTGGAGGTGCGGGTCTGGTGCAGGAAGCGGGGTTCGTCGAAGGCGGCGAGGGCCTCGCGGACTTCGGGCAGATGGGGGTGTTCGGCATGCAGGGCTGCTGAGAGCTGGGACTTGACGATGGGGAGGCGGGCCCGGGTGAGCGCGTCCAGGGCGGTGTGCGGATCTTCGAAGGAGGTGGCGAGGTGGCAGGTGTCCACGCAGATGCCGATGCGGTTGTGGGCGATCGCGGTCAGCGGGGCGATGGCGTCGCCGGTGGTCTCGACGATGCAGCCGGGTTCCGGTTCCAGGCCGACGCGGATGGAGCGGCCGGTCAGCTCCGCCAGGGCGTCGAGGCGTTGGCCGAGGGTGCGCAGTGCGGTGCGGGCCGTTGTGGCGCGCTGTTCGTCCTCGGCGGTGCGCCAGGCGAGGGGCAGGGTGGAGATGCTGCCTTCGGTGACGTCGTCGGGAAGCAGGCCCGCGAGGACGCGGGCGAGGGCGGTGGTGTGGTCCAGGCGTTCGGAGTCGCCCCAGTCCGGTTTGTAGACGCGGTACTTGACCTTCTCGGCGCCGAAGCCCTGGTACGGAAAGCCGTTGAGGGTGACGACTTCGAGGCCGCGGTGGTCGAGTTCGGTGCGCAGGGCGCGCAGGGCGGACGGGTCGCTGACCAGGGCGTGGGCGGCGTCCTTGGCGAGCCACAGGCCGATGCCGAGACGGTCGCGGCCGAGGCGGCGGCGGACGGGCTGGCAGTGGTCGCGGAGCTGGGCGAGGACGCCGTCGAGGGTTTCGGCGGGGTGGACGTTGGTGCAGTAGGCAAGGTGGACGGTCGAGCCGTCGGGGTGGCGGAAGCGCATGGGTCACGCCTCCGCGGTGCCGGTGGTGGTGCCGTCCTTGGGGACGCCGCGGAGGACGGAGTTGCCCTCGTGGGTGGTGCCCGGCGCGGCGAGGTCGAGGTTCAGGCGGCCGCTGAGCCCGTAGAAGGCGACGGGGTTGCGCCACAGGACCCGGTCGACGTCGTCCTCGGTGAAGTCCTCGGCGAGCATCAGGTCGCCGACTCTTCGGGTCTTGAGCGGGTCGCTCCTGCCCCAGTCGGCGGCGGAGTTCACCAGGACCTGTTCGGGCCCGTACTCACGGAGGATCGCGACCATCCGCTGCTCGTCCATCTTGGTGTCCGGATAGACGGAGAAGCCCAGCCAGCATCCGCTGTCCTTGGCCTCCTTGACGGTGGTTTCGTTGAGGTGGTCGACCAGGACGCGCTCCGGGGGCAGCGCGGACTCCCGGACGACGTCGAGGGTGCGACGCAGGCCGGCCGGCTTGTCGCGGTGGGGGGTGTGGACGAGTGCGGGCAGCTGGTGGTCGGCGGCGAGCTGGAGCTGGACGGCCAGGGCGGTGTCCTCGGCGGGGGTCATGGAGTCGTAGCCGATCTCGCCGACGGCCACGACCTGGTCCTTGACGAGATACCGGGGCAGTTCGTCGAGGACCGGGACGCAGCGGGGGTCGCCCGCCTCCTTGGGGTTGAGGGCGAGGGTGCAGTGGTGGGCGATGCCGTACTGGGCGGCGCGGAAGGGTTCCCAGCCCAGGAGGGAGTCGAAGTAGTCGAGGAAGGAGGCGGGCGAGGTGCGGGGCTGGCCGAGCCAGAAGGACGGCTCGACCACGGCGCGGACGCCTGCGGCGTGCATGGCCTCGTAGTCGTCCGTGGTCCGTGACGTCATGTGGATGTGGGGGTCGAAGATGCGCATCAGGACTCCTTGCCGTGCGGGTCGTCCGTGGCGTGCTCAGGGGCCGCGGAATCGGTCAGGGCCAGGACGCGGTACAGGTCTTCGGGTACGGGACGGCCCGCGGCGGTGCGTTCGGCTGCGTAGTCGTCGAGCATGCGGGCGAGTTCGGTGTCGCCGCGCGCACGCCGGGCCAGGCCGGCCACGCTGCCGACGGGGACGCCGGTGAACAGGCACTTCAGGACGGCGTGGCGCCAGGGATGGGGGGCGAGGTGCCGGGCGGCGTACGGGCCGACGGCGGCGGCGAGGAGCCGGGTGTCGTTGGTGCGCAGCGCGTCCTCGACGAGCGGTACGGCGTCGGGGCCCGCTACGAGGTGCGGCAGGGCGTGCAGGACGGCGCGGCGCTCGTCGGCGGTGCCCTGACGGTAGACCCGGGTGAGTGCGGTGGTGTCGGCGTGGGCCGCGTGGAGGATGAGGACACGGGCGGCGTCGGCGTGTGCGGGGCCGCAGCGGCGTCCGGCCTCGGCGAGACGCAACTCCCAGACGGAGATGGGCCCGTGGGTGCCGGGGTGGACGGAGGCCTCGTCGAGTGCCTGGTGGAGCCAGGCGCGGGAGCCCTGGCCGAGGCAGACGTCGAGGTGGGCGTGGACCTCGTCCAGTGGGGTGAGGGCGAGGGAGGTGCCGATGGCCGGGGTGCCGGGGGTGGTGTGCGGGTGGGTCATGCGGTTCTCCCTTCGGGGGTGGTGGAGGGCTCGTCGTGGGCCGGTACGGCGACCGGCGCGTGCGCGCTGACGGCCGTCGCCGCCGCCTTGCGGAGGAACGGGAGGGAGTGTTCGGCGTAGTGGGGCCCGGCGTGGGAGTGGCGGGGCAGTTCGACGACGGTCAGACCCCGGTAGGCGGTGGCGGACAGGGCCGCGAGGACGCGCGGGAAGTCGATGTCGCCGTCGCCGTCGCCGTCGCCGAAGGGGAGGTGTTCATGGGTGCCGCGGCGCATGTCCTCGATCTGGACGTGGCGCAGCCAGGGGGCGGCGGCGCGCACGCAGTCGGCGGGAGGGAGGGGTTCGAGGCACTGGCAGTGTCCGATGTCGAGAGTGAGGCCCAGGGCTTCCGGGTCCCCGAGGGCGTGGCGGAGGCGGTGGAAGTCGGCGAGGGTGGCGAGGAGGTGGCCGGGTTCGGGTTCGACGGCGAGGGGGATGCCGGCGGTGGTGGCGGCCTCCAGGACGGGGGCGAGGGTCTCGGCCAGTCGTTTCCACGCCGCGTCCTGGTCGGTTCCCGGCGGGGTGATGCCGCTGAAGCAGTGCACCGCGTGAGCGCCGAGGTCGGCGGCGACCCGGACGGCCCGGCTCAGCAGGTCGACGCGGCGGGCGCGGTCCTCCGGGTCCGGGTCCAGGAGGGAGGGACCGTGTTTGCGGCGCGGGTCGAGCACATAGCGGGCTCCCGTCTCCACGGTGACCTCCAGGCCGAGCGCCTCCAGCCGGCGCGCCACCTTGCGGGTGCGGGCGGCGAGGTCGGGGGCGAGCGGGTCGAGGTGCATGTGGTCGAGGGTCAGTCCGACGCCGTCGTAGCCGAGGTCGGCGAGCAGGGCGAGGGCGTCGTCGAGGCGGAGGTCGGCGAGGCCGTTGGTGCCGTAGCCGAAGTGGAGGGGGTTGCGGGTGGGAGTCGGTTCCGGCGTCCGCGTGTTTCCGGGAGCAGGTGCCTGTGGGCGTGTCCTCATGTGAGGCTCACCTTCCTCCCGAACTTCGCCGCGAGCGGGGCCAGCGCAGCGGTGAACAGCGCGGCGGCCGGGGCACCGGCTCGGGCGGACAGGGCGGCCTGGAGCGGGATCATGGCGCGGATGCCGGCGCCGACGGCGCGTTGGGTGAGCGGGGGTGATGGGTTGAGGGTGGCGTGGAAGCAGGGCCGGGCGGCGGTCGTGGCGTAGGCGGCGGCGAGGGCTGCGCGTAGGGCGTGCCCTGCGGTGTCCCGCACACGGGGGCGTTCGAGCAGGTCGCCGCGGGCCGAAGCCGACGGGGCCTGGCGTGGGACGGTGTCGTCGGCCGGGGACCGGCCTGGGAACACCGCGGCCCGTGGGCGTGTCAGCCGCCAGGTCAGTACGCCGGTCGCGGCCAGCGCCGCCAGCGGAGCCACCGGCGAGCCGCCACGCGTTTCATGGCGGGACACGGTGGTCACCGCGAGGGTGTGGGTGCTGAGGAGGACGGCCGGGCGGAGGGCCGGGCGGGTGCGGCCCGCGGTGGCCGCGGCGCCGAGGAGCAGGTCCAGGCCGCGGGCCGCCGCCATCGCGGCCGGGCCCGCCGGGGTCCGCTTCAGGATCAGGTCGTACGCCCAGACGGTGGCCGCCAGAGGTACGGCGACGGCGAGGGCGGGACGGCCGGCACGGGAGGCCAGGGTCAGGCCCGCCGCCGTGCACGCGCAGGCCGCGATGAAGGCCTCGGTGGGACGGATGCGGCCGGAGGGGAGAGGGCGGTGCGGGCGTTCCGCGGCGTCCTCGTCGCGGTCGGCCCAGTCGTTGAGGGCCATGCCCGCTTCGTACAGGCACAGGGAGGAGCCGATGGCCAGCACGGTACGGAGGTCGGGGTGTGCCGAGACCGCCGCCGCACCGGCGAGTGCGTCTCCGGGGACGGTGAACAGGGCGGGCAGACGGAGCAGTTCGGCCCAGGCGGCCAGACTGTTCCGGTTCCCGGTGTTCCTCCGGTGCGGGTCGGGCGTGGCGGCCCGCCCTGCTCCGGCACTCGCTTGGGACGGACGCGCCGTCATGTCGCTCCGGCTCATCGCGGCTCCCCCGTATGCTCCCCGGTCCGCACGTCCCGCAGCCGCTGCGCGAATCCCACCAGCTCCGCGTACTGCTCTCCCAGTGCCGAGGGTGCGTCCCCCACCGGGTCCTTGAAGTAGAAGCCCAGCTCACCGAGCGGGCCGGACAGGCCGGCCTCGTGCGCGCGCAGCACCAGCCGGGCCAGATCCAGCACCAGCGGCGCGGCCAGCGCCGAGTCGCACCCCTGCCAGATGGTCTGCAACACCATGCGCGCCCCGAGGAAGCCGTCGAAGGCGACGTGGTCCCAGGCGGTCTTCCACTCGCCGAGGGCGGGGACGTCGTCGATGTGCACCTCGCCCTCGGGCGCCGTGCCGAGGGTGTCGGCGAGAACCCTCTCCTTGCCCGCGTTCTTGGCCGCCGCCGCGGCCGGGTCGGACAGGGAGGCACCGTCCCCGCCACCCAGCAGGTTGGTTCCGGACCAGGCCCGCACCGCGAGCGCACGCTGGGCGAACATCGGTCCCAGCGCCGAGCGGAGCAGCGTCTGGCCGGTCTTGCCGTCGCGGCCCGCGTACGGCAGCCCGCTCGCTGCCGCCGCCGAAGCCAGTGCCGGATGGTGCAGGCCCGTCGACGGGGTGAAGTTCACGTAGGGGCAGCCCGCCCGCAGCGCGGCCGCCGCGTACAGGGAACTCGGCGCGAGCGTGTCTCCTGTGGCCGGGGGCTCGGTGGACGCCACATTCACCACCACCGCCCGCGTCAGATCGCACCGTCCTACGAAGTCCCGGATGTCCGCGGCGAAGGCGGCGATCAGTTCCTCCTCGTCCCGGCCGTCCCCTGGGGCCGGTCCGCCGGGGCGGATCTCCCGCTCGGCGGCAGCGAGTTCGGACGCGACCGCGGCCGGGAGGCCGGGCGGCAGCACTCCGCCCGCCGCCAGGGCCTCCGCGCGCTTGGGCAGGGGGCAGTCCACCGTGTCGTGGCCGCCGAAGACGAGCGTCGACAGCGCCGGCAGACCGCTGTCGGCGAACGTGGGTGTCTCGGTGACCATGCCGGTGGGCGGGTGCAGGCCCGCGGTCACGGCGGCGCACCCGGCGACGACCGTGGTGGCGACGGAGCCACGGGCGCCGATCAGCCATACCCCGGCGCGGGCTCGGGAAAGGGACGCGGACATGGGCAGCCTCCTTGTCGTGCGGGGACCACGGCAGAGACGGGGGAAGACGGCGGGCGGGAGTCCGGCGTCCCCCGCCCGCCGCCGCTCACTTGCCCTTCTCGGGCAGTTCCTTGATCCGGATGTCGCGGAAGGACACCTGGTCGTCGGCTCCGTGGTTCTGGATGCCGACGTGTCCGTCGACGAGGCTCCGGGCCGGATCGGTGTTGGTGAAATCGTTGATCTTCACGCCGTTGAGCCAGACGCGGAGGCGTTCGCCCTCCACGCGGATCTCGTACGTGTTCCACTCCCCCGGCGGGTTCAGCGCGCGGTCACGCTTCTTCAGGTCGGCGGACTGGAAGCCGTAGACGGACCCGGTGGTCTTCTCCGGGACGTCCGTGGCGTCGATCTGGATCTCGTAGCCGTTGTTCACCGCCGACCACGGGTCGTCCGAGGGCGGGAAGCCCACGAACACCCCGGAGTTGTCGTCGCCGGAGGCACCGGCCGTCTTCCAGTCGAGCTTCAGGGAGTACGACCCGAAGCCCGACGCGGCGTACCAGAGCATCCCCATACCGCCGGCCGACGTGAGTGTGCCGTCGTCGGACAGCGTGAAGGAGCCCGGGCCCGCCTGCTTCCAGCCGTCCAGCGAGCCGGCCGTGCCGTCGAACAACGGCCGGTAGCCGTTCTCCGGGCGGCAGTCGGCCTGGGCGTCGCCGGTCGCCCAGCGGATCCCGCCCAGCAGGTGCTGCCGGAAGGCGGGGTCGGCGTAGGACTCCTTGGTGTGGCCGCCGCCCGTGTAGAAGGCGCGGCCGCCCTGGTAGTTCTGGCACCAGGCGATCGGGTGATCGCCGTTCATGGTGCCACCGGTGTACGACGACTCGTCGAGCGAGGCGAGGACATGGACCCGTTCCCGCGGGTTGGAGCGGTAGTTGTACCACTCGTCGGTGCGTTCCCAGGTGCGGGACAGTCCCGAGGTCGCCGGGTGGGCGCGGTCCTCGACGTTCACCGTCGCGGGCTGGATCGCCGGGTGCGACTGGAAGTAGGCGCCGACGACGCCGCCGTAGAACGCCCAGTCGTACTCGGTGTCGGCGGCGGCGTGGATGCCGACGTACCCGCCACCGCCGCGGATGTAGTTCTCGAAGGCGCGCTGCTGCGTGGTGTCGAGCACGTCTCCCGTCGTCGAGAGGAACACGACCGCGTCGTAGCGCCGGAGGTTCGACGGGGTGAACGCGCTCGCGTCCTCGGTCGCGTCGACCGTGAAACCGCCTGTCTCACCGAGCTGTTTCACCGCCGCTACGCCGTCCGGGATCGAGTCGTGGCGGAAGCCGGCCGTCTTGGAGAAGACCAGCACCTTCGTACCGGCCAAGGAGTGCGGGAGAGCCGGTTCCGCCATGCAGCTCAGAACAAGGGCGGTGCCCACGGCTACGCTCGCCACTCGGCTGGTCGATCGCATGGATTCATCCCTCCTCAGCCAGTGGTGAAGGTGAAGTCGTCGAGCTCGTACAGGGCGCTCGCGCTCCCCTTGAAGACCAGGTAGAGCGTGGTGGTGCCCCTGGGCGCGCGGGACAGGCCGGCGCTGACGTCCTGGTAGTTCTCCCAGCCGCCGGTGGCCGGCACGGTCGCCTTGCCGAGCAGCGTCCCCGTCGAGGAGCCGGCCCGGATCTCGAGCGTGCCGCCCGCGCCTGCGGAGGCGATGCGCGCGGTGATCTTCTTGGCGTCGGTGAGGACGTAGGGCGTGAAGGAGATCCAGTCGCCGTTGTCGATGTCGCCGACGGTCTTCCCGCCGTGCGCCGAAGCGCGCGCCGTGACCGTGACGCCGGAGCCGTTGCCGAAGTGCTCGGCCTGGCGGTGGCGCGGCTGGAGGACGTTCTGGTCGTGCGAGGTGAGCGCGGCCTGGCCGCCGCCTCCTCCGTCGGTGTACTCGGCGTCGAGGACTCCGAAGATGTTGGCGTCCTGGTCGTGGCCGCCGTCGGCGCTGGTCTGGAGGGTGCCGGTGCAGCCGTTCGCGGAGGTCACGGGGTGGCCGTGGCTGTCGTGGCCGAGGATGAATGTGACCTTGACCCGGGAGCAGTCGATGTTCGTGCCGTCCTCGGGGTCGGTGACCCGCACCTTGAACGGGATCGCGTCACCGAAGCTGAACAGCTGCCCGTCCTTGGGTGTCTCCAGCACCACCTTGGGCGCGGTGTTGCCGACGACGATCTGCACGCTCGCGCTGCCCGTGCGACCGCTCGGGTCCTTCGCGGTCAGCGTCGCCGTGTAGGTGCCGTTCTTCTTGTACTTGTACGTCGGGTTCGCCGCCGTCGATGTGCCGCCGTCGCCGAAGTCCCAGCTGTAGGTGAGGGTGTCGCCGTCCTGGTCGGTGGTGCCCTCGGAGGAGAACTGGACCCTCAGCGGGGCCTGCCCGGAGGTGCGGTTCGCCGCGGCCTGGGCCACCGGCGAGTGGCCGTCGGTCGCGTTCTCGATCCGGTACAGGCCGGAGTGCTCGTCGCCGCCGAACCAGGCGGTGCCGTAGTCGAGGACGTACAGCGCGCCGTCGGGGCCGAAGGCCATGTCCATCACCTGGGTGCCGGTCCAGGGGACGTTGTTGATGGACTGCACGGTGCCGCTGCCGTCGCTGACGATCCGCTTGATCCAGCGGCGGCCGAACTCACCGGCGAAGAAGTTGCCGTCGTAGGCCTGTGGGAACTTCACCGGCGAGTCGAGCGAGGCGTCGTAGTGGTAGACCGGGCCGCCCATCGGGGACTCGGAACCGTCGCCGAACTCCGGTACGGAGGGGCCGTTGTACGGGATCCAGGCGGGCTGGGCCGGAGGCAGGTCGGTCAGGCCGGTGTTGTGGGGCGAGGTGTTCTTCGGGGCGGCGCAGTCGAAGCTCGCACCCGAGGCCTTGGTCGTGAAGTCGTAGTCCACGTAGGCATCGTTGGCGCCGGTGCAGTACGGCCAGCCGAAGTTGCCGGGACCGGTGACCCGCGCGAACTCGACCTGCCCTGCCGGTCCGCGGGCCGGGTCCGCGGCGCCGGCATCGGGGCCGTAGTCGCCGACGTAGAGGATTCCGGTGGCCTTGTCGACGCTGAAGCGGAACGGGTTGCGGAAGCCCATCGCGTAGATCTCGGGCCGGGTCCTGTCGGTGCCGGGCGCGAAGAGGTTGCCGTCGGGGATCGCGTACGAGCCGTCGGCGTTCACCTTGATGCGCAGGATCTTGCCGCGCAGGTCGTTGGTGTTTCCGGCGGAGCGCTGGGCGTCGAAGGCCGGGTTGCGGTCCGCTCGCTCGTCGATGGGGGTGAAGCCGTCCGACTGGAAGGGGTTGGTGTCGTCGCCCGTCGACAGGTACAGGTTGCCCGCCGCGTCGAAGTCGATGTCGCCGCCGACGTGGCAGCAGATGCCGCGGGAGGCGGGGACGTCGAGGATCTTCGTCTCGCTGGCGGTGTCCAGCGTGCCGTCGGTCTTGAGCACGAAGCGGGAGAGGCGGTTGACGCCGTCGAAGGGCGCGAAGTCCGCCGCGGTGCCGGTGAACGGGGCGTCGCCGGCCGGCGTGTTCAGCGGGGGCGCGTAGTAGAGGTAGATGAAACGGTTCGCTGCGAAGTTCGGGTCGACGCCGATGCCCTGCAGACCCTCCTCGTCGTGGGAGTAGACGTCGAGCTTGCCGGCCAGCCGTGTGTTGCCCGCCGCGTCGGTGATGCGGAGTTCGCCGTCGCGCGAGGTGTGCAGGACCGAGCGGTCCGGGAGGACGGCGAGCGACATGGGCTCGCCGACCTCCGCCTCCCCCTTGGCCAGGGTGACCTGCTGGAAGTCCTCGGCCGCCGTGGTCCCCGCGTCGGCGACGGCTGCGCCGGCCTGGGGTGCGGTCAGGGTGAGGGTGGCGCCCGCCAGCAGTGCGCTGCCGATCAGGGCGACCGCCTTACGGAACGACGGGCGTCGTCTGCGGGTCTCGATTCTGCCGGTACTGGTGGTGCGGTGGTTCCCGTGCACGAATGCCTCCAGAAAGGGGCCGGTTGTACGGGCGGGTGCGTGCGCCGGGATGCGCCGTCATCCCGGAGAGCGGAAGAGGTCAGTTGCCGAACGCCGCGTCGAAGGAGGCCGACGGCGGCTCGAAGTCGTACGCCTTGAGGCGGGTCAGGGCCTCGGGTGCGCCCTGGAGCCGGTCCATGCCGGCGTCCTCCCACTCGATGGAGATGGGGCCCTGGTAGTCGATGGAACGCAGCATGCGGAAGACGTCCTCCCAGGGGACGTCGCCGTGCCCGGCGGACACGAAGTCCCAGCCGCGGCGGGGATCACCCCAGGGCAGGTGGGAGCCGAGACGGCCGTTGCGTCCGTCGAGGCGCTTGCGGGCTTCCTTGCAGTCGACGTGGTAGATCCGGTCGCGGAAGTCCCACAGGAAGCCGACCGGGTCGAGGTCCTGCCACACGAAATGCGAGGGGTCGAAGTTCAGGCCGAAGGCGGGACGGTGGCCGACGGCCTCCAGGGCACGCTGAGTCGTCCAGTAGTCGTAGGCGATCTCGCTGGGGTGGACCTCGTGGGCGAACCGCACGCCCTCGGCGTCGAACACGTCGAGGATCGGGTTCCAGCGCTCGGCGAAGTCCTCGTAGCCGCGTTCGATCATCGACTCGGGGGCGGGCGGGAACATGGCGACCAGGTGCCAGATGGCGGAGCCGGTGAAACCGATGACGGTGTCGACGCCGAACGCGGCCGCGGCGCGTGCCGTGTCGGCTATTTCCGCGGCGGCCCGCTGCCGTACGCCCTCCGCGTCGCCGTCGCCCCAGATGCGGGCCGGCAGGATGGCCCGGTGGCGCTCGTCGATGATGGCGTCGCAGACCGCCTGGCCCACCAGGTGGTTGGAGACGGCCCAGCACTTGAGGCCGTACTTGTCGAGGAGCTGGTGGCGGGAGGCGAGGTACGTCGGATCGGCGAGTGCCTTGTCGACCTCGAAGTGGTCGCCCCAGCAGGCGAGTTCGAGTCCGTCGTAGCCGAAGTCACGGGCGAGGCGGCAGACCTCCTCCAACGGGAGGTCGGCCCACTGGCCGGTGAAGAGCGTGAAGGTGCGCGGCATTGGCGAGGCCTCCTCAGATCGTTATCGGGGTGTAGACGGAGTTCTTCTCGGCGCTCTCCTCCACCGCCGCGAGGACGCGCTGCACCTGGAGTCCGTCGGCGAAGGAAGGGTCGGGCCTGCGGCCCTCGGCGATCGCGTGCACGAGGTCGCGGGCCTGGTGGACGAAGGTGTGCTCGTAGCCGAGGCCGTGGCCCGGCGGCCACCAGGCGTCCAGGTAGGGGTGGTCCGGCTCGGTGACGAGGATGCGCCGGAAGCCGGCGTGGGTGCTCGGCTCGCTGCCGTCGTGGTACGACAACTCGTTGAGGCGCTCCAGGTCGAAGGCCAGCGAGCCGCGCTCGCCGTTGAGTTCGATGCGCAGCGCGTTCTTGCGTCCGGTGGCGTACCGGGTGGCCTCGAAGGAGGCGAGGGCGCCGGAGAGGAAGCGGCCGGTGAACAGGGCGGCGTCGTCCACGGTCACCTGGCCGGTGCCGGCCGCCGAGCGGGCGGCCAGGCCGCTGGTCGGCCCGCCGGGCAGAGGCCGTTCGGGTACGAAGGTCTCGGTGAGCGCGGAGACTCCGGCCAGCCGCTCCCCCGCCAGGTACTGTGCCAGGTCCACGATGTGTGCCCCCAGATCGCCGAGCGCGCCCGATCCGGCCAGCTCCTTGCGCAGCCGCCAGGTCAACGGGAAGTCCCGGTCGACCAGCCAGTCCTGGAGATAGGTGACCCGCACGTGCCGCAGAGTGCCGAGCCTGCCCTCGGCGACCATCCGCCGGGCCAGGGCGGCGGCCGGCACGCGGCGGTAGTTGAAGCCGACCATCGCCAACGTGCCGCGTCGGTGCGCCGCTTCGGCGGCCTCGGTCATCGCCTCGGCCTGCTCCACGGTGTTCGCGAGGGGTTTCTCGCACAGGACGTGCTTGCCGACGGCGAGGGCGGCGAGGGCGATCTCGGCGTGGCTGTCGCCGGGGGTGCAGATGTCGACGAGGTCGATGTCGTCCCGGGCGATCAGGGTGCGCCAGTCGGTCTCGGCGGCCGCCCAGCCGTGCCGGTCGGCCGCCGCGCGCACGGCCGCCGCGTCCCGGCCGCAGATCGCGGCGAGGACCGGGCGGCGGGGCAGGTCGAAGACACGGCCCACGGTACGCCAGCCCTGGGAGTGGGCGGCGCCCATGAAGGCGTAGCCGACCATGCCGACGCGGAGCGGTGGCTTGTCTCCCCCTGATCCGTCCGACTGCTGCGGCTGTGCCATACGGATGTCCTCCTCGTCCTGGTGGTGGTGGCGCCGTGGGGGGTGCGGGCGGAACGGTTCAGCGGAAGCCGGTGGGCAGGTACTGGTCGACGTTGGTCTTGTCGACGACGGCCGAGTAGAGCGTGATCGACGCCGGGATCTCGTACTCGGCAAGGCCGCCGACGCCCTTGCCCTGACCGAGGGCGCGGGCGAGGTCGATCGCGGAGGCGGCCATGGTCGGCGGGTAGAGGACGGTCGCCTTCAGGACGCCGTTGTCCTGCTTGATGGCCTGGAACGCGGACAGCGCACCAGCGCCGCCGACCATCAGGAAGCCGTCCCGCCCGGCCTGCTCGATGGCCCGTAGCGCACCCACGCCCTGGTCGTCGTCGTGGTTCCACACGGCGTCGAACTTCGGCTGGGCCTGGAGGAGCTGGGCCATCTTGGCCTGTCCGGACTCGACCGTGAAGTCGGCGGCCTGGCGGGCCACCTTCTTGATGTTGGGGTAGTTCTTCAGCGCGTCGTCGAAGCCCTGGGTGCGCTGCTTGGTCAGCTCCAGGTTGTCGAGGCCGGCGAGCTCGATGACCTTGGCGTTCGACTTCCCCTTGAGCTTCTCGCCGATGTAGTGGCCGGCGTTGAGGCCCATGCCGTAGTTGTCGCCGCCGATCCAGCAGCGGTAGGCCTGCGGGGTGTTGAATATCCGGTCCAGGTTGACGACGGGGATGCCGGCCCGCATCGCCTTGAGGCCGACCTGGGTGAGCGCCTTGCCGTCGGCGGGCAGCACCACCAGCACGTCGACCTTCTTGTTGATCAGCGTCTCTATCTGGCCGATCTGCGCGGCGGTGTCGTTGGATCCCTCGGTGATCTCCAGCGTGACGTCCGCGTACTTCTTCGCGCGGCTCTTGGCGTTGTCGTTGATGGCGTTGAGCCAGCCATGGTCGGCCTGTGGACCGGCGAAGCCGATGGTGACGTGCTTGCCGGGCTTGTCGTCGGCGGCCGGCTGGTCGTTCGCCGCGGGCTTCTCGTCCTTGGGCTCGTTACTCGTGCAACCAGCGAGGAGGGCACCGGTGGATACGGCGGCGGCCCCGAAGAGCAGTCCTCTGCGACTGGTGAGGTGCGACATGTCGGTGAACCCTTTCCTCAGGTCGTGCTTGCGGTACGGCGCTGGACCAGCACGGCGGCGACGATGATCGCGCCCTTGGCGATCTGCTGGACGTCGCTCTGCAGGTTGTTCAGGGCGAAGATGTTGGTGATCGTGGTGAAGACCAGGACGCCGAGCACCGAGCCGGTGATGGTGCCGCGGCCCCCGCTGAGCAGTGTTCCGCCGATGATCGCGGCCGCGATGGCGTCGAGTTCGTAGAGGTTGCCGTTGGTGTTCTGGCCCGAGCCGGACAGGACGATCAGCAGGAAGGCGGCGATGCCGCAGCACAACCCGGACAGCAGGTACAGATACAGCCGCTGACGGCGTACGTCGATGCCGGCGAGGCGGGCCGCCTCCGCGTTTCCGCCGACGGCGACCGTGCGGCGCCCGAAGGTGGTGCGGTTGAGGATCAGCCAGCCGATGATCGTGACGACCGCGAAGACCATGACGAGCGGCGGGACGCCGAGCACGTACGCGTCGCGCTCGCCGAGGTCGAGGACGCTGCCGATGGTGACGATCTGCGTCTTGCCGTCGGTGATCTGCAGCGCCAGCCCGCGCGCCGAGGCCAGCATGGCCAGCGTGGCGATGAAGGGGACCATCCCGCCGTAGGCGATGAGCAGCCCGTTGACCAGGCCGCATCCGACGCCGACGATCAGCGCGGTGAAGAGGATGCCGGCGAAGCCGTACTCCTGGGTGGCGACGGTGGTCGCCCACACCGAGGCGAGCGCGACGATCGCGCCCACGGACAGGTCGATGCCGCCGGAGGTGATGACGAAGGTCATGCCGACGGTGACGACGCCGATCACCGAGGCCTGGGTGAGGACGAGCTGGAGGTTGCGGGTGTCGAGGAATTCGTCGGGCTTGGTGATCCCTCCGATGAGGATCAGCGCGGCGAGCACGCCGAGGAGGGAGAGGGTGCGGACGTCGGTGCGGGCCATCAGCCCCCGCCAGGCGGGGAGTTGACCGACCGAGGGCACCTTGTCGGTGCCGTCCCGCGGCGGGGACACGGGCTGCGTCATGACGCCGGGCTTCCTTCCATGACGAGGTCGAGTACGCGGTGTTCGTCGAGCTCCTGGGCGGGCGCCGTGTGGACGACGCGGCCCTCGCGGAGCACCAGCACGCGGTCGGCGAGGCCGAGCACCTCGGGCACCTCGCTGGAGACCAGCACCACGGCGAGGCCCTCGTCGGCGAGGCGCCGCACGACCGCGTACAACTCGGCGCGGGCTCCGACGTCGACGCCCCGGGTGGGCTCGTCGAGCAGCAGGACGCGGCAGCCGCGCAGCAGCCAGCGGGCCAGGACGGCCTTCTGCTGGTTGCCGCCGGAGAGGGTGCGCACGGGCACGGACGGGTTGTCGGGGCGCAGCGACAGCTCGCGGGTCGCGGCGCGCGCCGCCCCCAGTTCGGCGCCCTGGTCGATCCAACCGCCGTGCGAGAAGCGGGACATGGAGGAGACCGAGACATTTCGGGTGACGGACTCCAGCATCAGCAGGGCCTGCGCCTTGCGTTCCTCGGGGGCGAGTCCGAGACCGGCGCGGACGGCGGCGCGCACGCTGCCGGGCCGCAACGGGCGTCCTTCGACGAGTACTTGGCCGGCGCTCGGCTTACGGGCGCCGTAGATGGTCTCCAGGATCTCCGAGCGCCCCGAACCGACCAGCCCGGCGAGGCCGACGATCTCCCCGGGGCGCACCGCCAGGTCGAGGGGCTCGAACTCGCCGTCCCGGGCGAGTCCTCGAACCTCCAGCAGTGGCTGTCCCTGCGCGCGGCGGCCCCCCGACGGCCGCTCGGGGAAGACGTACTCGACGTTCCGTCCCGTCATCAGCGCGACGACCTCGCGGGTGGGGGTCGTCTTCGCGGGCAGCCCGCCCGCCACCGCGCGTCCGTCCTTCAGCACGGTCACGCGGTCTCCGATGCGACGGATCTCCTCCAGGCGGTGCGAGATGTAGACGACGGCTACTCCGTCGGCGGTCAGATCGCCGACGATCCGGAAGAGGTTGTCGACCTCGTCGGGGTCGAGCGCGGCGGACGGCTCATCCATCACGATCAGCCGTACGTCGTGGGAGAGCGCCCGTGCCATGGAGACGATCTGCTGCTGGGCCGCCGACAACTCGCCGACCAGGCGCGCCGGGTCGATCTCCGGGTGCCCGAGTCGCCTCAGGAGCTGGGCGGTCGAGGCACGGGCAGCCTTTCCCCGTACCACGAATCCGGCGGTCGTGGGTTCATGACCGAGGTGGACGTTCTCGGCCACCGACAGGTGTTCCACCAGGTCGAGTTCCTGGTAGATGGTGGCGATGCCGAGGCGCATGGCGGCGATCGGCGAGCGCAGGGTGACCGGTTCGCCGCGCCAGCGGATGGTCCCGTCGTCGGGCTGGTGGGCGCCGGCCAGGACCTTGATCAGGGTGGACTTCCCGGCCCCGTTCTGGCCGAGCAGGCAGTGCACTTCACCGGCCTGGACGTCGAGGTCGACGCCGTCGAGGGCCCGGACTCCGGGGAACGACTTGGTGATGCCGGACATGCTGAGCAGCGGTGGTTCTGGTGCCATGACGGTTCCCCTCGGCGGGCGTGCGGGCCGGTTTCAGGGCAAAACCCGTGATTTCGGGCAGGGCAGAGCAAGGCGCTGTGCTGGGTGAGTGGTGATACGGCTGATGCTTGAGCTGAAGTTCGGCTGATGCTTGAGCTGAAGTTCGGCTGATGCTTGAGCTGAAGTTCGGCGGGTGCTTACGCGGGTGAGAAGAGGTGGTCACTGATGAGGCGGGCGGCGCCGATGATTCCGGCGGTGGGGCCCAGCTCGCCCAGGACGATGGGGAGATTGCCGGTCGCGAGCGGCAACGACTGACGGTAGACCTGGGTGCGGATCGCGGCGAGCAGGGTGTGGCCGAGGCCGGTCACACCGCCGCCGATCACCACGAGCCCCGGGTTGAAGAAGCTGACCAGGCCGGCGATGACCTGGCCGGTGCGGGTGCCGCCCTCCCGGATGAGGTCGAGCGAGGTGGCGTCGCCGGCTGCGGCCGCGGCGGCGACGTCGACGGCGGTGAGGCCGCCGTTCGTCTCCAGCCGTGCGGCGAGCTCCGCCGAACGTCCCTGCTGGGCCGCTTCCAGCGCGTCGTGGGCGAGGGCGGCACCGCTGAAGTGGGCCTCCAGACAGCCCCGGTTGCCGCAGGCGCAGGGGCGTCCGTCGGCCACGGCCTGGATGTGCCCGATGTCGCCTGCGCTGCCCGTCGTACCGCGGTGGACCTCACCGCCGACGACGATGCCGCAGCCGATGCCGGTGCCGATCTTGATGCAGAGGAAGTCGCCCACGGAGCGCGCGACGCCCGCGTGCTGCTCCCCCATCGCCATCAGGTTCACGTCGTTGTCGACCATGACCGGGCAGCCGAGTTCCTGGCTGAGCGCCTCGCGCACCGGGAAGCCGTCCCAGCCCGGCATGATCGGGGGCGCCACGGGGACCCCCTCGGGGAAGCGGACCGGGCCCGGGACGCCGATGCCGGCGCCGTCGAAGCCCTCCGCGAGGCCGGAGGTCTTCAGCTTCGCGGCCATGGAGAGGACTTGTTCGAAGACCGCGACAGGGCCCTCTCGCACGTCCATGGGGTGGTTGAGGTGCCCCAGCACCTCCAGTTCGGCGTTGGTGACCGCGACGTCGACCGAGGTGGCGCCGATGTCGACGCCGAGGAAACGCAGGTTCGGGGCGAGCCGGATGTTGTGGGAGCGTCGGCCGCCGCGCGAGGCGGCGAGTCCGTCGGCCACGACCAGTCCCGTCTCCAGGAGCCGGTCGACCTCAACCGCCAGTTTGGACCGTGACAGGTCGACCTGGTCGCCCAGCTGCGCACGGGAGTTCGGGCCCCCGTCGCGCAACAGCTTGAGCAGTCGGGCCTGATGCGCGTTGGCGGGTCGTGCCGTCATACGTCTCACGAGCCCCTCCCCGCCTCAATTCGGCTTGTGCACACCGGTTTCCGGCCGCATTCGTGGCTTGCTTTCGAGGGGAACGTAGCAGTGGCTGCCGAACCTGGGAAGAAGCCGTGCACAGATTGCCGCGAACTTTCTCCACTCGCAGGACAAAGAGGTGAGCCCGTGGCGCCGGCCATCGCGCTGCTCGGAGTCCACCCGTCAGCCGTCGCGGGACTCCTCGCCCAGGTCGCGGTGTCGGTGGCGATACTCGGGGTCGAGGCCTGCCGGAGTGTCCCCGGCAGGAAGCGGGTTCAGGACTTCGCCCGCGCGTGGTACGACCGCCGTGTGTGCTCCGTGTGCTCGCGCATGAGCTGCGTGGCACGCTCCTCGTCACGGTCCGCGATCGCGGCGATCAGGTCGCGGTGCTCGATCCAGGACTGCTGTCCGCGCTGCCGGGCGACCGGCGTGTAGTACCAGCGCACCCGGCGGTCGACCTGCGCCGCGAGCTCCGCGAGCACCGCGTTGCCGGCCAGTTCCATGATCTTCGCGTGGAAGCGGGCGTTCAGGGTGACGGCCGCCTCCACGTCGTCGGCGGCGACGGCCTGCAGTCCCTGCGCCAACAGCTCGTCCAGCGCCGCGATACCGGCGCTGGACGCGTTCGCCGCGGCGAGTCGGGCGGCCTCGGCCTCCAGGAGCGTACGGACCGTGAGGAGCTGGTCGGCCTCCGCCTCCGTCGGCTCGTGCACGAACGCGCCCTGGGCGGGCCGCAGATCGACCCATCCCTCGGTGTTCAGCCGCTGCAGCGCCTCGCGCACCGGCTGCCGGGAAACCCCGAGGTGCCCGGCCAGTTCGCTCTCGACGAGGTGCTGGCCGGGCTGAAGGGCGCGCGTGGTGATGAGTTCGAGCAGCGCCTCGTAGACCCGGTCGCGCAGCGGGCCGGGCCGCTCCAGCTTGGGCACCGCTCCCTGCGGCAGTCCTGTCGACAACATCGCGGTCCCCCTCCAGAGCAACGGCAGCGCGGCGGCCGAGAGGCCAGTATGGATTGTCTTTCGTCTACAGTCTACGGCGCACAAGGGCCAGGGCCAGGGGGAGTTGGCCTCGTCACACCGCTCCTTCGTGCAGGTGACACCACCTGTCGCGCAGGCGGCACCACCCCTCCCGCAGGTGACACCACCGCTTGGGAAGGCGGCCTCACCGCGTACGGCGCCGTCACGGGCAGCGGACGACCTGCCCCGCGTACGACAGGTTCCCGCCGAACCCGAAGAGCAGCACGGGGTCGCCGGTCGAGATCTCCCCACGTTCCACGAGCTTCGAGAACGCCAGCGGGATGCTCGCCGCCGAGGTGTTCCCGGACTCGGTGACATCGCGGGCGACGACCGCGTTCACGGCGCCGATCTTCTGGGCGAGCGGCTCGATGATGCGCAGGTTCGCCTGGTGCAGCACCACCGCGGCGAGGTCCTCGGGTGCGACCTGGGCCCGCTCGCAGACCTGGCGCGCGATGGGCGGCAGCTGGGTGGTCGCCCACCGGTACACGCTCTGCCCCTCCTGTGCGAACCGCGCGGGCGTGCCCTCGATGCGCACGGCGTGCCCCATCTCGGGCACGGAACCCCACAGCACGGGCCCGATGCCGGGCTCCTGACCCGGGGAGCACGCCTCGACGACGGCGGCCCCGGCGCCGTCTCCGACGAGCACGCACGTCGTACGGTCGCTCCAGTCCGTCACCTCGGACATTTTGTCGGCGCCGATGACGAGCACCCGTGTGGCCGCACCCGCGCGCACGGCATGGTCGGCGGTGGCGAGGGTGTGCGTGAAGCCGGCGCAGACGACGTTGATGTCCATCACGGCGGCCTGCGGGATGCCGAGCCGGGCCGCGACGCGGGCGGCCATGTTCGGCGAGCGGTCCACGGCCGTGGAGGTGGCGACGAGGACCATGTCGATGTCGCCGGGCGTCCGCCCCGCCGCCGCGAGCGCCTTGGCGGCGGCGTGCGCGGCCAGCTCGTCGACGGGCTCGTCGGGCCCGGCGATGTGGCGCGTGCGGATGCCCACCCGGGTTCTGATCCACTCGTCGCTGGTGTCGACCATGCCCGCCAGGTCCTCGTTCGTGAGAATCCTGGCGGGCTGGTAGTGGCCGACGGCGGCGATGCGTGAGCCGTTCATGGGTGGTCCCCCCTCGTTGCCTGGGTAGCGGGATCCACCAGTCTGATCAGTGACTCACCGGTACGACGGCACGTGAAGCGACAGGAATGGGGCGCCTGTCTTGTCGGCTTCCCTCAGCTCCTCGGACGCCCGAGCATGTCCCGTACGGGCGACCCGGCCCCCGGCCCCACCCTTTCCCCCTCATCCGGTGAAGAGCTGCTTGGCCTTGAGTACGAGCTCGTAGAGTCCATAGCACAGGGGTGCGCCCACCCACAGCCAGGAGAGGGCGATCAGGGCGCGTCGGTCAGGCGGGCTGCTCTCGCCGGCCATCGGCGGCCTCCTCGGGTGCGGGAATGTGGTGGCGGGGGTGGACGGGCCGTACGAGCTCGTTGGCGATGAACCCGATGACGAGCAGCCCGATCATGATCATGAAGGACAGGCCGTAGAGGGACGACCCGTGCTTGCCGGCCTCCTTCTGGTGGTCGGCGATCCAGTTCACGATCAGCGGGCCGAGGACACCGGCGGTCGACCAGGCGGTGAGCAGCCGGCCGTGGATCGCGCCGACCTGGTACGCCCCGAAGAGATCCTTCAGGTAGGCGGGGATGGTCGCGAAGCCGCCGCCGTAGAAGGAGAGGATCACGAGCGCACACAGGATGAACAGGGGCTTGGACGAGTCGCCGAACGACGCGATGAGCAGGTACATGAGTGCGCCGACGCCCAGATAGAGACGGTAGATGTTCTTGCGCCCGATCAGGTCGGAGGTCGACGACCAGCCGATGCGGCCCGCCATGTTCGCCGCCGACAGCAGCGCGACGAAGCCCGCGGCCGCGGTCACCGACACCGGGGTGGAGGTGTCCGCGAAGAAGTCCGTGATCATCGGGGCGGCCTTCTCGAGGATTCCGATGCCGGCGGTCACGTTCATGCAGAGCACGATCCACAGGCACCAGAACTGCGGGGTGCGTACGGCGCTGCGGGCGGAGACCTGCACGCCTTCCAAGGCGCTCGGTCCGGCCACTGTGCTCGCACGGTCCGCGGTGCGCGGCACCCGCACCAGCAGCACGCCGAGCGACATGAAGACGGCGTAGGACAGCCCGTGCACGAGGAAGGCGAGCGCGATCCCGGAGTGGTCGGAGCCGAACGACTGCAGCATCTGCGCCGACCAGGGCGAGGCGATCAGCGCGCCGCCGCCGAAGCCCATGATGGCGATGCCGGTGGCCATGCCGGGCCGGTCCGGGAACCACTTGATGAGTGTGGAGACGGGTGAGATGTAGCCGATGCCGAGGCCGATCCCGCCGACGAAGCCGTAGCCGAGGACGATCAGCCAGTACTGCTCGCTCGCCGCGCCGAGCGCCGAGAGCAGGAAGCCGGAGGAGAAGCAGACCAGGGCCACGGTCATCGCCCAGCGCGGCCCGTTGCGTTCCACGAGCGTGCCGCCGAACGCGGCGGACAGGCCGAGCATGACGATGCCCAGCTGGAAGGGGAGCGCGCTCTGCGTGCCGCTGAGGTGCAGGGCGGATTCGAGGGGCGGCTTGAACACGCTCCAGGCGTAGGCCTGGCCGATGGAGAGGTGGACGGACAGAGCGGCGGGCGGGACGAGCCAGCGGCTCCATCCCGGGGGTGCGACAGGAGGGCTCATGATCCCGAACGGTATGAAGACAGAAGGGAGTTGAGAACCCGTCGGGTCGACCGTATGCGGTGAGCGGTATCCAGTGTGCGACGAACGGTCGTACCGGTCGGTTGCCGGTGCTGCGCGGACCCTTGCCGACCCAAGTTCCATACTGTAGACAATATTTCGTCGACAGGCTTCGGCCACCTCGGCACACCTAGGCAGACTTCGCCCCCTCCACCTCCGCGGTACTCCCTCGACCGAACGGAGTGTTCCCGTGAAAGTCGCAGTCCTCGGCGCCGGTGCGATCGGCGCCTACGTCGGCGCCGCGCTCCACCGCGCGGGCGCCGATGTGCACCTCGTCGCCCGTGGACCGCATCTGGCGGCCATGAGGCGGCACGGAGTGCAGGTGCTCAGCCCGCGCGGCGACTTCACCGCGCACACCCACGCCACCGACGACCCGGCCGAGATCGGCCCGGTCGACTATGTGTTCCTGGGTCTGAAGGCCAACTCGTACGCGGCGTGCGGGCCGCTGATCGAGCCGCTCCTGCACGGCACCACGGCGGTCGTGGCCGCCCAGAACGGCATTCCCTGGTGGTACTTCCACCGGCACGGCGGCCCCCACGACGGCCACCGCGTGGAAAGTGTGGACCCGTCCGGCGCGGTCAGTGCGGTGCTCGCGCCCGAACGGGCCATCGGATGCGTCGTCTACGCGGCGACCGAACTGGAGGGCCCGGGTGTCGTACGCCACCTCGAAGGCACCCGGTTCTCCATCGGCGAGCCCGATCGCAGTGTCTCGGCGCGCTGTCTGGCGCTGAGCGAGGCCATGCGGGCCGGCGGTCTGAAGTGTCCGGTGGAGCCGGACCTGCGCAACGACATCTGGCTCAAGCTGCTCGGCAACATCTCCTTCAACCCGATCAGCGCGCTGGCCCGGGCGACCATGCGGCAGATGTGCCTGCACGGCGGCACCCGCAAGGTCATCGAGATCATGATGCGCGAGACGCTCGCGGTCGCCGAGGCACTCGGCTGCGAGGTCGGCGTCTCCATCGAACGGCGCCTCGCGGGCGCGGAACGCGTCGGCGACCACCGCACCTCCACGCTCCAGGACCTGGAGCGCGGCAAACCGCTCGAACTCGACGTGCTCCTGGCGGCCGTCGTCGAGTTGGCGGAGATCACCGGCGTGGAGGTGCCCACCCTGCGCACCGTCCACGCCATCTCGGACCTGCTCGCGCTGAGGAGCGCCGCATGAGGAAACGCGAACCGAAGACCTACACCCGGCTCACGCACCCGCTCGTCAGGGACTCCCGCGACGAACCGTTCCGGCAGGCGAGTTGGGACGAGGCGCTGGACCGCGCCGCCCGGGGCCTTCGGGCGGCCCGCGGCGCGTTCGGGATGTTCTCCTGCGCCCGCGCGACCAACGAGATGAACTATGTGGCGCAGAAGTTCGCCCGGGTGGTCATGGGCACCAACAACGTCGACTCCTGCAACCGCACCTGTCACGCCCCGAGCGTGGCGGGTCTGTCGGCGGCCTTCGGCTCGGGCGGCGGGACGTCGTCGTACGAGGAGATCGAGCACACGGACGTCATCGTGATGTGGGGCTCCAACGCCCGCTTCGCGCACCCGATCTTCTTCCAGCACGCGCTGAAGGGGATCAGGAACGGGGCGCGGATGTACGCGGTCGATCCGCGCCGCACGTCGACGGCCGAGTGGGCGGAGAGCTGGCTCGGTCTGAACGTCGGCACGGACATCCCGATGGCGCACGCGATCGGCCGCGAGATCATCCACGCGGGCCTCGTCAACGAGGCGTTCGTCGAGCGGGCCACGTCCGGCTTCGAGGAGTACCGGAAGCTGGTCGAGCCGTGGACGCTGTCGCTCGCCGAGAAGGTGACGGGGGTACCGGCCCGCGCCATCAAGGAGCTGGCGCACGCCTACGCCCGCGCCGAGCGCGCCCAGTTGTGCTGGACCCTCGGTATCACCGAGCACCACAACGGCACGGACAACGTCCGCGCGTTGATCAACCTGTCCCTGCTGACCGGCCACGTGGGCCGCTACGCCTCCGGGCTGCAGCCCCTGCGCGGGCAGAACAACGTGCAGGGCGGCGGCGACATGGGTGCCATCCCCAACCGCCTGCCCGGCTTCCAGGACATCCTCGATCCCGAGGCGCGCCACAGGTTCGAGTCCGCGTGGGACACCGTCATCCAGCCGCACTACGGGCTGAACCTGACGGAGATGTTCGAGGCGATGGAGGAGGGCGCGCTCAAGGCGGTCTACTGCATCGGCGAGAACCCGGCGCAGTCGGAGGCGGACAGCGAGCAGGCGGTACGACGGCTGAAGGCGCTCGACTTCCTCGTCGTGCAGGACATCTTCCTCACGAGGACGGCGGAACTGGCGGACGTCGTGCTGCCCGCCACCGCCGGGTGGGCGGAGACCGATGGCACGACGACCAACAGTGAGCGGCGGGTTCAGCGCGTACGCCGGGCCGTGACCCCGCCCGGCAAGGCGCGCGAGGACATCGACATCATCTGCGACCTGGCGGCGCGGCTTGGCCACGCGTGGAAGTACGCGGACGCCGAGGCCGTCTGGAACGAGCTGAGGTCGGTGTCGCCGGACCACTACGGGATGACGTACGAGCGGCTGGAGGAGCACCAGGGCATCCAGTGGCCGTGCCCGAGCACGGACGGGCTCGAACCGACGTATCTGCACGGGCGGTTGTGGGAGACGGACGCGGTCAGGCGGGGGAGGCCGGCGCCGTTCGGGATCGTGCAGCACGACCCGCCCGTCGACCTGACCGACGAGGAGTACCCGATCCGGCTGACGACGGGGCGGCGGCTGGACTCGTACAACACCGGGGTGCAGAGCGGTGGTTTCGCCTCGCCTCTGCGGCGTGGCGAGTACGTCGAGCTGTGCCCGGAGGACGCCGAGCGGTACGGGGTCGTGGTCGGCGAGGAGGTCCGGGTGACCTCGCGGCGCGGGTCGGTGGTGGCGCCGGTGTGGGTCGACACCGCGCTGCGGCCCGGGCTCGCCTTCATGACCATGCACTTTCCCGACGAGGTGGACACCAACCAGCTGACGATCGAGGCCAACTGCCCGATCGCCGGCACGGCCGAGTTCAAGGCGTCGGCGATCCGGATCGAGAAGCTTCCGGCCCCGGCCTACGTGAGGTGATGTGGTGGATCTGCACTTCGGCGACGGCAAACCCACGGACGAGGAACGGGCGGCCGTGGACGCCCTGCTCGGCCCTCCTCGGTCCTCGTGGGAGGGCGCGGCCCGCGATGACATGAGGGCGGCGGACCTGAGGTGGGCCCGTGGCGGGCGCGAGGCCCGGGAGCGCCGCGATCTGCTGTTGCCGGGGCTGCACGCTCTCAACGACCGGATCGGCTGGATCAGTGAGGGTGCCCTCGGCTATCTGTGCCGGCGGCTGACCGTGCCGCCGGCACAGGCGTACGGGGTCGCCACGTTCTATGCGATGTTCTCGGTGAAGCCGCGGCCCGCGACCGTGCTGCATGTGTGCACGGATTTGGCGTGCACGGCGGCGGGGGCGTCCGAGCTGTGTGCGGGGATCGAGGCCCGGCTGGGGGTCGGCAGTGGTGTGTCGGTCGAGCGCGGCCCTTGCCTGGGCCTGTGCGAGCGGGCCCCGGCGGCGCTCGCGGTCAGGGCGGGGGATCCGGTGCGTACGGCCGTGTCGGCGCCGGCGACCGTGGAGGGGGCGGTCCTCGCGGCGAGCGCGCCGGACTCGGCGCCCGTGGAGCCGCCGGCGGCGATGGCGGTTCCCCAGGCGGGGGATCCGTCGTTGACGCTGCTTCGCCGTGTCGGTGTGGTCGATCCCTCGTCGCTGGACGACTACCGTGCCCACGGCGGCTATACGGCCCTGCGCCGGGCCTTCGAGCTCGGTCCTGCCGGAGTCATCCGTGAGGTCACCGACTCGGGCCTGCTCGGGCGCGGTGGCGCCGCCTTCCCCACCGGCCGCAAGTGGCAGGCCACGGCGTCCCAGCCGGACCATCCGCACTACCTGGTGTGCAATGCGGACGAATCCGAGCCGGGCACGTTCAAGGACCGCGTGATCATGGAGGGCGATCCGTTCGCGTTGGTGGAGGCGATGACGATCGCGGCGTACGCGACGGGCGCCCATCAGGGCTATCTGTATCTGCGCGGTGAGTACCCGCGGGCGTTGCGCCGCCTGGAGCACGCCGTCGCGCAGGCACGCGCGCGTGGGCTGCTCGGCGAGGACGTTCTCGGTCAGGGGTACGCCTTCGACATCGAGATCCGCCGGGGCGCGGGCGCGTACATCTGCGGCGAGGAGACGGCTCTGTTCAACTCCATAGAGGGGTACAGGGGGGAGCCGCGGTCGAAGCCGCCCTTCCCTGTGGAGAAGGGTTTGTTCGGCAAACCCACGGTCGAGAACAATGTGGAGACGCTGGTCAACGTTCTGCCGATCCTGACGACGGGCGCGCAGGCGTATGCGGCGATCGGCACGGGGAGGTCCACCGGGCCGAAGCTGTTCTGCGTGTCGGGGAGCGTGGACCGGCCGGGCGTCTACGAGTTGCCGTTCGGTGCGACGCTGGGCGAGCTGCTGGTGCTGGCCGGGGTGCGTGACCGGCTGCGCGCCGTCCTGCTGGGTGGGGCGGCCGGCGGCTTCGTGCGCCCCGACGAACTGGACATCCCGCTCACCTTCGAAGGCACCCGCGAGGCCGGCACGACGCTCGGTTCGGGGGTGGTCATGGCCTTCGACGACACGGTCCCGCTCCCCCGTCTCCTGCTGCGCATCGCGGAGTTCTTCCGCGACGAGTCCTGCGGCCAGTGTGTGCCGTGCCGGGTGGGGACCGTGCGTCAGGAGGAGGCGCTGCACCGGATCGTGGAGCGCACGGGTGCGGCGGCCGCCGGCGACATCGCCCTGCTCAGAGAGGTGGGCCGGGCCATGCGGGACGCATCGATCTGCGGTCTGGGGCAGACCGCGTGGAACGCCGTGGAATCCGCCATCGACCGTTTGGGGGCGTACGAATGACCGCGATGAGCCGCACGGGAGCCGCCGTATGACCGCCGTACCGCTGGGGGTGCCGCGCCGGATGGTGGAGTTCACCGTCGACGGGGAGGAGGCGAGGGTCCCCGAGGGCGCGACGATCCTGGACGCGTGCCGGGCTTCCGGAAAGGACGTGCCGACGCTCTGCCAGGGCGACACGCTCACGCCGAAGAACGCCTGCCGGGCCTGTGTCGTGGAGGTGGAGGGGTCAAGGACCCTCGTCCCGGCCTGTTCACGCAGGGCCGAGCCGGGCATGGAGGTGCGGACGGACACCGAGCGCGCCCGCCACAGCCGCAAGATCGTCCTGGAGCTGCTGGCCTCCTCGGTCGACCTGTCGACGACACCGAAGGCCGCCGACTGGATCAAGGAGTACGGGGCGAAGCCGGACCGCTTCGGCCCGGACGCCGCCCGCGTCGACGAATCACCGAAGATCGACAACGACCTGTATGTGCGCGCCTACGACAAGTGCATCCTCTGCTACAAGTGCGTGGACGCCTGCGGCGAGCAGTGGCAGAACACCTTCGCCATCTCGGTCTCCGGGCGTGGTTTCGACGCGCGGATCGCCGTCGAGCACGACGCGCCGCTGACCGACTCGGCGTGCGTGTACTGCGGCAACTGTGTCGAGGTGTGCCCCACGGGGGCCCTGTCCTTCAAGTCGGAGTTCGACATGCGTGCGGCGGGTACGTGGAACGAGGCGGCGCAGACGCGGACGACGACCGTGTGCGCGTACTGCGGAGTGGGCTGCAATCTCACGCTCCACGTGCAGGACAATGAGATCGTGAAGGTCACCTCTCCGCACGACAACCCGGTGACCCACGGCAACCTCTGCATCAAGGGCCGTTTCGGCTACCAGCACGTACAGAACCGGGGCTGATCAGGACATGGGACGAGTCACGGAACGACGCAAGGTGATCCGCATCCGGGACGGGGCGGTCTCCACCCGCCCGGACACGCTCGTCGCCGAGGAACCCCTGGAGATCAGACTCAACGGCAAACCGCTCGCGATCACCATGCGCACACCGGGCGACGACTTCGCGCTCGCCGCCGGGTTCCTGGTCAGCGAGGGCGTGCTGGCGCAGCAGAGCGACCTGCAGAACATCGTGTACTGCGCGGGCGCCACGGTGGACGGCTCGAACACGTACAACGTGGTGGATGTGAGGACCGCGCCGGGCGTGACGGTCCCCGACATCACGCTGGAGCGCAACGTGTACACGACCTCGTCGTGCGGCCTGTGCGGCAAGGCGAGCCTGGACGCGGTCCGTACGACGGCGCGCTGGCCCATCGCCGACACTCCCCCGGTCCGGGTGACGCCCGAGTTGCTCGCGAGCCTCCCCGACCGGCTGCGCGCGGCTCAGCGGGTCTTCGACCGGACCGGGGGGCTGCATGCGGCGGCTCTGTTCGCCGAGGACGGGGAGCTGCTCGACGTCCGCGAGGACGTGGGCCGGCACAACGCGGTCGACAAGCTGGTCGGCCGCGCCCTGCAGAACGGGGACCTTCCCTTGTCCCGCGCCATCCTGCTGGTCTCGGGCCGCGCCTCTTTCGAGCTGGCGCAGAAGGCGGTGATGGCGGGCATCCCGGTGCTGGCCGCGGTCTCGGCCCCGTCCTCCCTGGCCGTGGACCTGGCCGCGGAGACGGGCCTGACCCTGGTGGGCTTCCTGCGGGGCAGCTCCATGAACGTGTACGCGGGCGAGGACCGCATCGCCCTGCGGGCCGCGGCCGCCCAGGGCTGACCGGCTTGCCCGCGGCACGGCGGCGGGGCCCCGACCGGCGGGGAGCGCCCCCTGCGCCGTAGGGGCCCCGCCGCACACCTTTTCGGCTGACCTTTTCGACCGACGGGGTCGACCGGTCGTGACGGAGGTGTCCGGTCAGCCGGTCGTGAAGCGCACGTCCGGGGCGGCCACGACCGACCCGAGCCGCGGGAAGTCGAGCCTGACCGAGGCCTCGTGCTCGGCGGCGGTGAGGGCTGCCATGGCGTCCTCGACGAAGACGAGGTTGTAGCCGAGGTCGGCGGCGGCGCGGGCGGTGGACTCGACGCCCAGGTTGGTGGCGATGCCTCCGAAGACCAGGGTGGTGATGCCGCGTTCGCTCAGGTGCTCGTCCAGGCCCGTGCCCAGGAAGCCGCCGATGGTCCGCTTCACGATCTCCAGGTCGCCGTCCCTGAGCAGGCCGGCCGCCAGCCGGCTGCCGGGCGGCTGTTCGGGGACGCCGGGGCGTTCGACGCGGATGAGGACGACGAGTGCGCCGGCCGAGCGGAACGCGCCCGCCAACTGCTCTGCCGCGACGAGGACGTCGGTGCCCTTGTGGGGCTCCAGGGGCAGGGCGACGATGCGGTCCATCAGGTCGACGAGCACGAGGGCGGTGCGCGCGGGATCGAGCGCGAGGGGTGCGGTCATGACGGAACGTTAACCCCAGTCAGCTCTCCGTACCGGAAATCCGGATCAACAGGTCCATGAACCGGTCACGGTCTGCCGCCGGGAGAGGGGCGAGCAGCGCGTCGTTCGCCTCGCGGGCCGCCTGCTCGCAGCGCGTCAGCAGCCTCGCGCCGTCCGGCGTGAGCGACACGGCGTTCTTGCGGCGGTCCTTCGGGTCCGGCTCGCGCACGACGTGGCCGGCGGCCTGTAGGTCGTTGAGGATGCCGACCAGGTCCTTGGGGTCGAGGCCGACACTGCGGCCGAGGTCGGCCTGGGCGACGGGGGCGAGGTCACGGACGGCGGAGAGTACGACGTGGTGCCACATCTTCATGCCTTCGGCGGCCAGGGCGTCCGCCACCAGGGCGCGGCCCCGCGCGGCGGCACGGCCGAGGAGCCAGCTGGGGAGGGAGCGGATCGCGAGGAGGGGAGGTTCGGCCATGGTCACAGCATAACGAAAATTCATTGGGCTTCCCAATGAAAGGGAGTCCGGATACCGTTGGGACTCCCAACGACTTGTTCGGAGGTCCCCACGTCCCACGGGGCCCCGGCAACCTCTGGAGGTACGATGCGTCGCGTCCGGTACGAGTCCACCGGCGGCCCCCTGTTCCTGGAGGAGGTCCCCGTCCCCGAGGCGGGCCCCGGTGAACTCCTCGTGCGCTGCGAGGCGGTCGGCGTCACCCTTCCGGTCGTGCGCAAGGTCACCGAGGCCGCCGAGCCGATCGCGCTCGGCGGCGAGATCGCCGGTGAGGTGGTGGCGGTCGGCGACGGTGTGACGCGTTTCCGGGTCGGCGACCGTGTGACGGGCCTGTGCTTCGGGCACGGTTACGCCGACTTCGCGCCCCTGCACGAGGCCATGGCGTCTCCCCTGCCCGACGACGCCTCACCCGTCGACGCGGTCGCGCTGGTGCGCAGCGGCCTGGTCGCGCTCGGCGCGCTGACGGCGGCACACCCCGAGCCCGGCGAGTCGGTCCTGGTCACGGCGGCGGCGAGCGGCGTCGGCCATCTCGCGCTGCAACTGGCCCGGGTACGCGGCGCATCGCGCGTCGTCGGCGCCGTGTCCGACCCCGGCAAGGCGGAGTTCGTACGCGCGCTGGGCGCCGACGAAGTGGTCACGTACGACTTCCCGGATTGGGGCGAGCCGGTCGACTACTGCCTCGACGCGGTCGGCGGCGAGCTCCTCACCCCGGCCCTGGCCGCGCTCGCACCCGGCGGCCGGCTCGTGGCCTACAGCTCGGGCGGAGGCACCATCCAGGCGTACGACCTGCTGGTGGGCGCGAAGTCCGTGATCGGCTTCCAGATGGCGCGGATCGCCCGCGGGAAGCCGGAGCTGTACGAACGGTGGCGGCAGGAGCTGTGGCGCCTGTTCACGGAAGGCACTCTGCGGCCCGCCGTACACGCGGAGTTCCCGCTTGAGGACGCGGCGAAGGCCCACGAGGCGATCGAGTCGCGGAGCAACCTCGGGAAGGTGGTGCTGCGGCCTTGACGACCCGGTGGGCGCCCTTATGAAAACTTCTTTCCACCAGCGGAGTTGGGGGCTTACGATCATCGGCAAGGCGGGGTCGTAGCACAGAGGTAGTGCGCCGCGACATCATCTCGGAGGACGTCGGTTCGAATCCGACCGCCCCGCCCCTCTCACAGGATGACCTCCGCTGACCCGAATCCGGGGTTGGTGGCGTCCCCGGATCGACCGGCGGCCATCCGCGCGCCCAGTGCCGTCAAGGCCCGCACCTTGGCGTTCTCGGTGTCCGTGCGCCAGACAAGGGCGCCGTTGGCCGGAGGCAGTCCGGTGAGCGGTCGGTGTACTACGCCGGGGTGCCGGTACGCGTGGAACAGTCCTTCATGGGTCGTCCACACCGACTCGCCGGTGGCGACCCGGTGGAGCGCCTCCTGGTAGGTCCGTCCGCCGTTCCCGCGGCTGAGCGGCCTGCCGCGCGGGGTGAACGGCGGGCAGAAGCCGTGTCGTAGGGCCTCCGGCAGTTCGGCGGGGCCGTCGAGCAGGACGCAGTCCGCCAGGTCCTCGATGTCGACCGCCTCCCGCTCCACCAGCGGATGGTCCCGGCCGACGGCCAGCACCCGGCCGTGGGACACCAGTACGGTGCCCACCTTCAGATCCGGCTCGTCGATCGGCAGTACCGTGAACAGGACGTCGATCTCGCCTGTTCGCAGCGGCCCGTACGGGTCGGGCCAGGGCACCTCGGCCACCGTGACGTCGCAGGCCGGGTGACGACGGCCGAAGGCGACGACCATGTCGGTCAGCGGCGGGCCGTTGAGGCAGCCGAGGAAGCCGACGCGCAGGGTGCCGACCATGCCCTGTGCGATGGCGCACGCCTCGTCGTAGCTCTTTCTGAGGCTTGCGTGGGCGGCGCCGAGGGTGCCGCGGGTGTGCTCGCCCAGCGGGGTCAGCTCGACCCGGCGGCTGGTGCGGGTGAACAGCGGTGCGCCGATGCGTCGTTCCAGTGACCGGATCAGCTGGCTGACGCGGGACTGGGACAGTCTCATGCGTTCGGCGGTGCGTCCGAAGTGCAGTTCCTCCGACAGCGCCAGGAAGGTTTCGATCTCCGTCAGGTCCACTCCGCTGCTCTCCCCGTGCTCCCCGCATCGATGAGCCTGGCTGATGGATTGTGCACCAATTCGGCCTTGATCCGCCAACGCCCCGCTGCGATCGTCTGGTTGGCGGCCGACCGGCTCGCCGGCACTCGGGGGAGTCGACAGGCCGGTCGCCGCCGTGCGGGGGCACAGGACGGCGGGACACCGCTCCGCGCACCGGCAAAGGCGACACCCCTGCGACACCCCGTCGACGCGGGCCACCGCCCCGTGACCCGCCCATGGACCGGGAACCCGGGAGCCACTAACGTCCCGGGCGTGCCCGACGACGTACGAGCACGGCGGCGGGCCGGAACCGGGCTTGGTCTGGTTCTGGCCCTGGTCTGCGCGGCCGTGCTGTTCGCCGCCCTCCCGCACCACGACCAGAAGAGCGGCGGCACGTGCGGCGAGCGCACCCTCACGTCCTGGACGGCCGACACCGCGCTGAACACCGAGTTCACGCGATACGGCGACGACGCCACGCGCACCGACGACTGGACCGGCGGCGACGGCACCCATTCGGTGCGGCTGCCGGACGGGCGGCTGCTGTGGCTGTTCTCGGACACGTATCTCGGCCAGGTGCACGGTCCGCCCAACCCGGTCGGCGAGTCCTACGCCTGGCGGGACGTCTCGGCGCCGCTGGTGCGCAACTCCGCGGTCGTGATGTCGCCTGCGGGCCGGTTGCTGAGCACCCTGCCGGCGCCGCTGTTCCCGGACCCGGGACCGAACCAGTGGCGCTGGCCGGTGGCGGCCCGGGTCGAGCCCCGCTCCCCCGGTTCGTCCGAGCAGGTCGTCCGCGTCCTGCTGTGGACCCGTACGACCGGCGCGTACCCCTGGATCTACGGCGTCCCCACCGCGACGGAGGTGGCCACGCTCTCCCTGCCCGACCTGCGCGTCGAGGGCGTCGTGCGGATCCTCGGTCAGGAGCAGGTCCCCGACCCCTCGCGGCGGGTGCTGTTCGGTACGACGGCGGTGGCCGACGGCGAGTGGACATATGTGTTCGGCGGCGACGACGCCCAGGCCGCCTCACGTCCCGCCTCGCGGGCCTACGTGGCACGGGTGCCGCGCGGCCGGCTCGACCGGGCGGCAAACTGGCAGTACTGGGACGGCTCGGCGTGGACGTCGCGGCCGCGGCCCAGGGCCGTGCTGGGCGACGGGCCAAGGACCGGTGTCGGCAGCGCCTTCACGGTCGTGCGGGACGGGGGGACGTACGTGCTGTTCACCATGGCCGCCGGTACCCGTGGCCTGACCACGGTCACGTCGTACTGGGCGTGTGCGCCCACCGGCCCCTGGCACGGTCCGACGAGGAGTTTCAGCCCGCCACTGCCGCAGGGCGAGGTGGCCGCATACAACCCGCAGGCGCACCCGGCGCTGAGCGGCGACGGCCGGCTCGTACTGAGCTACGACGTCAACTGGCTGGATGCGACGGGTGCCTCGGCGCAGGCGAACCTCAGCCGGAACGTGTCCCTGTACCGACCGCGGTTCGTGACCCTGCGGCTGGCCCCGGGCTGACCTCCGGGCGCTCCGGGTCGCGGGAACGGCGCTTGGCGATCACCGCGCACACCATGAGCTGCATCTGGTGGAAGAGCATCAGCGGCAGCACGGCGAGGGAGGCGTGCGCGCCGAACAGGACGGACGCCATGGGCAGTCCGGAGGCGAGGGACTTCTTGGACCCGGCGAACTGGATCGCGATCCGGTCCTCCCGGTCGAAGCCGAGGGCCCGGCCGCCGTACCAGGTCAGGGTGAGCATCACCGCGAGCAGCGCCGCCTCGACGACGAGCAGGCCGCCGAGCCTGAGCGGGCTCACCTGGTGCCAGATGCCCTGGACCATGCCCTCGCTGAACGCGGTGTAGACGACCAGCAGGATCGAGCCGCGGTCGACGAGCCCGAGCACCTTCTTGTGCCGCGCGATGAAGCTGCCGATCCAGGGCCGCAGCACCTGTCCGGCGACGAAGGGCACCAGCAGTTGCAGCACGATCTTGACGAGTGAGTCCGCGGAGAAGCCGCCGCCACTGTTGCCGAGCAGCGCCGCCGCGAGCAGCGGGGTGATGACGATGCCGGCCAGGGAGGAGAAGGAGCCCGCGCAGATCGCGGCGGGCACGTTGCCGCGGGCGATCGAGGTGAAGGCGATCGACGACTGGATGGTGGAGGGGACGAGGGTGAGGAAGAGGAGACCGGTGTAGAGGTTGTGCGTCAGGAACACCGGCACCAGACCGCGGACGGCCAGGCCCAGCAGCGGGAAGACCACGAACGTGCAGGCCAGCACGGTCACGTGGAGCCGCCAGTGCCTGAGTCCGGCCAGTGCCTCATGGGTGGAGAGGCGGGCCCCGTACAGGAAGAAGAGGAAGGCGATCGCGGCCGTGGAGGCGCCCGACGCGACATCGGCGGCCGTGCCCCGCGCGGGAAGAAGGGCCGCGAGCCCCACGGTCCCCAGCAGCAGGAGGATGTAGGGGTCGACGGGCATCCATCGCGGCCATCGCAGGCGTTTCACAGTGCTCCACCACTTCGCTGTACTGCGCTGTACGTCTTCGGCGTACGTCGTCGCTGTACGTCCGGAACCGGACACGGTCGTGCCCTCTCCATCGTCCTCCCCACAGGGGCGATCGGGAATCCGGCATACCGCTCTGATTGTCATCACGTTCCGCGATAACCTGAGGGGGTGTACGACCCCTCGCAGCTGCGTACTTTCCTCGCGGTGGCCCAGACGCTGAGTTTCACGCAGGCCGCCCGGCGGCTCGGGCTGCGCCAGTCGACGGTCAGCCAGCATGTGCGGCGCCTGGAGGACGCGACGGGACGGCAGCTCTTCTCCCGGGACACGCACTCCGTGGAGCTGACGGAGGACGGCGAGGCGATGCTCGGCTTCGCGCGCCGGATCCTTCAGGTGCACGAGCAGGCGACCGCGTTCTTCACCGGCACGCGGCTGCGGGGGCGGCTGCGGTTCGGCGCCTCGGAGGACTTCGTGCTCACCCGGCTGCCGGAGATCCTTGAGGGCTTCCGGTACGACCATCCCGAGGTGGATCTGGAGCTGACGGTCGAACTGTCGGGCACGCTGCACGAGCAACTCGCGGCGGGCCGGCTCGATCTGGTGCTCGCCAAGCGACGGCCCGAGGACCCGCGCGGCGAACTGGTCTGGCACGACAAGCTGGTGTGGATCGGCGCGGAACGGCTGCGTCTGGACCCCGACCGGCCGGTTCCGCTGATCGTCTACCCACCGCCGGGCATCACCCGCGCCCGCGCCCTTGAGGCGCTGGAGGAACAGGGCCGCGCCTGGCGCATAGCGTGCACGAGCGGCAGCCTCAACGGCCTGATCGCGGCGGCCCGCGCCGGCCTCGGTGTGATGGCCCACTCCCGGGGCCTGGTCCCGCCGGGCCTGGTCCGGATCCCGGAGCGGGCGGGCCTGCCGGAACTGGGCGAGATCGACTTCGTCCTGGTCCACGGAGACCGCCGGGGCCAGGCGCAGTACGCGGCCGAGGCGCTGGCGACGGCGATCCTGGCGGGCGGGGACCGGCTGCACCGGCGGTAGACCGCGCCGGACGGCAGAGCGGCTCCGGGAGGTGCGGGCGTGCCTGGGCTTCCCCGGGCGTGCCTGAGCCTCCCCGGGCGTGCCTGAGCCTCCCCGGAACCGCTCAGCGCATCGGTCGCTGGTAGGTGAGCTGCTTGACCCGGCGCAGGAACGGGGTCGCCTCCACGTGCTGGACGCCGTCCAGGTGGCCGAGGCGACCGCTCAGGTAGGCGTACAGGGCCGGGGTGTTCTCGAAGACCGCGGTGACCAGGATGTTGGAGGGACCCGCGGTGGCGGTGGCGTAGGCGATCTCGTCGTGGGTGGCGAGCGCTTCGCCGACGGAGTGCAGGGCGGCGGGGCTCGCGGTGATCCAGAGAGCGGCTGTGACGGGGCGGCCGAGCGGCTCGGAGTGGTACTCCACGTCGATGTACACGGCACCGGAGGTGATCAGGTCGGCGAGTCGGCGCTTGACGGCGGACTCGGAACGGCCCGTGACGCGCTGGAGTTCGGGGTAGGTGGCGCGTCCGTCGCGTTCGAGGGCCGCGACCAGGGGCTCGTCCTCGGCGTCGATGTGGGCCTGCCCCTGTGTGCTGACCGGACCGGGGTGGAGGGCGGCGATCTGGTCGTCGGTGAGTGCGCCGAGCTTGCGCAGCCAGCCGGTCGGCCCGCCGAAGAAACGGTGGAGCATCTGGTGGGCCCGGATCTCCACCACGGCCGGGGTGCGCGGCAGTTTGCCGAGCAGCAGGTCGTCGTGGTCACCGGGGCTGCGCGGCCGGGTGCCGCAGATGACCTCGGTGCCGCCCGAGGCGAGCGCGATCCAGCTGGTGTCGGGGCGCTTGGCCAGTGCGTCCGCGATGGTCAGGGCGCTGTCCGGGACGCAGCGCAGCCGCAGCATCCACTGGTCGTGCCCCAGTCGCTCGGCGTCGCGCACCGCGACGACGCGCAGCCCGGCCTCGGCGCACAGTCTGCGGTAGCGGCGCGCGATCGTCTGGTCGGAGACGCCGAGCACCGCCCCGATGCGGCTGAAGGAGGCGCGGCCGTTCACCTCCAGGGCGCACAGCAGCCGTAGGTCGAGTTCATCGATGGTGCGGGGTTCCCTCTCGTGGGATTCCATCTTCATAAGGCCCATTCCTGTCGGATTCCGGCGCCAGCAGGCCTTTTGCCGCCATGATCGGCCGTTGGCGTCCATCGTACGGAGATCTGCGCATCCAACGCACAGGAAGTGAGGACACGGACATGCGTACATGGGGACCGCTCACCGCGGTCTGTCTGGGGACGTTCATGCTGCTGCTGGACGTGACGATCGCGGTCGTCGCGCTGCCCGACATGGCGCGGGCGCTGCACGCGTCGCTGAGCGATCTGCAGTGGGTGATGGACGGGTACGCGCTGGCTCTGGCCGCGCTGCTGCTCGGGGTGGGGGCCGCCGCCGACGTGCTGGGGCACCGGAGGGTGCATCTGATCGGCGTGGCGGTGTTCGCGATCGCGTCGCTGCTGTGCGGGCTGGCGTCGGGGCCCGGCATGCTGGTGGCCGCCCGCGCGTTGCAGGGGATCGGCGCGGCCGCGATGTTCGCGACGACGCTGCCGCTGCTGGGCTCGGTCTACCACGGCAAGCGGCGATCGGTGGCGCTCGGCGCGTGGGGCGCGGTGAGCGGTGCGGCGGCCGCGGTCGGTCCGGTGCTCGGCGGACTGCTCACCGACGGGCCGGGCTGGCGGTGGATCTTCTTCGTGAATCTGCCGGTGAGCGTGGCCTCGGTGTGGCTGACGCTGCGGGTGGTGCCGGAGTCCCAAGGGCCGCGCGGACGCCGGGTCGACGTCGCGGGGACCGTCGCGTTCGCGGGCTTCGCGGCCGGGGTGACGTACGGGGCGGTGCGGGCGGGTTCGCACGGCTGGGCCGACACGGGCACGCTGGTCTCGTTCGCCGCGGCGGTCGTGGCGCTCGGCACCTTCGTGGTGATCGAGCGGCGCGCCGCGGATCCGCTGCTCGACCTGGGGCTGTTCCGCACACCCGCGTTTGTCGGGGTGATGATGGGCGCGCTCGCCTTCAACGCCGCGGCGTTCGGGGTGATGCCGTACACGTCGATCTGGCTGCAGACACTGCTGGGGATGAGCCCGGTGCACGGCGGACTCGTGTTCCTGTGGCTGTCCGCGGCCTCGTTCGTGGTCGCCGCGGCCGGCGGGCGGCTGCTGCACGGGGTGCCGTCCCGGATCACGATCGGGGGCGGGCTGCTGCTGATCGGCTCGGGGTGCCTGTGCCAGGCGGTGCTCGACTCGGGCTCGACGGCGACGACGCTCGTACCGGGCCTGCTGCTGGTCGGTGTCGGTACGGGCCTGGTGTCGCCCGGCATCGCCCAAGCCGCGCTCGCCGCGGTGCCGCCGCAGCGCGCGGGGATGGCGGGCGGGGCGGTCAACACCTTCCGGCAGCTCGGCTACGCGCTCGGCATCGCCCTGTTCGGGACGGTCCTCACCTCCCGTATGCAGGACACGCTCCCGCACGACGCGGCGCATACCCTCGCGGGTGGCGGCGCGGCGGCGCTGCGCGGGACGCTGTCGGAGCACGCGCTGCGGTCGGCTTTCGCGTCCGGGCTCGATGTGGCGCTGCTGACCGCCGGTGCCGTGGCCATGCTCGCGGGAGCGTCCGTGCTGGTCCTGGTGCGGTCGCCGCGGCCCGGAGTGACACAACCGGCGCCGGAAACGCTGAAGGAGACGGCGGCACGGCAGGGCTGAGCGGCGGGGGCGGGGGCCGTTCGGACGCGGCCACCGCCCCGCCGTGTTACTCGCGAGTAGGGCGCGGGGTGGGGTAATCGCGTCGTACAGATTCCGTGGAGATTACGGATCCGGAACCTACGCGACCGTAAGGAATTCCGTCCGCTCCTTTCCCTTGTACGGCGATTTGCCGGGGCTGACCTGTGCCATTTTGCGGTCGGCCACCGGGTTTCCGCCCCCTCCCGCCCGACCGTGCGGTGGGGTAGCTTTCACGGCGCTGTGCGGAGTGCCACCAGTGAGTCGCCGGGGCGCGCCGGTCTCAAGAGGGCTGGGGGTCCCCCCTGCTCGAAGAGCTTGGGGGAGCGCGGAGGCCCGAAGGGCTGAGCACGATCGGCCCCTCGAGACCGGCTCAGGCGCCCCGGAGGCGAACAAAGGAGCGGGAGCGGGGATTGCGCGAGTTCACCAACCCTCCGGTGGCGTCGGCGCCCCCGGTGGGCGGTCTGGCCGACGTCGTCTTCGACCATGCCCAGGAAGATCCGCTCCGTGTCGCGCTCGGCCGCAAGGACGAGGAGGGCCAGTGGCGTGATGTGACCGCCGCCGAGTTCCGCGACGAGGTGCTGGCGCTCGCCAAGGGGCTGCTGGCGAGCGGGATCCGGTTCGGGGACCGGGTCGCCATCATGTGCCGTACGCGGTACGAGTGGACGCTCTTCGACTACGCGCTGTGGACGATCGGCGCCCAGGTGGTGCCCGTCTACCCCACCTCCTCGGCCGAGCAGGTCTTCTGGATGCTGCACGACGCGCAGGTGTCGGCCGCGATGGTGGAGCACGAGGACCATGCGATGACGATCGCCACGGTCATCGACCGGCTGCCGCAACTGCACCGGCTGTGGCAGCTCGACGTGGGCGCCGTCCAGCAGTTGTACGACGCGGGCGCGCACATCGAGGACGAGGTGGTGCACCGGCACCGGCAGGCGGTGACCCCGGACTCGACCGCGACGATCATCTACACCTCGGGCACCACCGGCCGCCCCAAGGGCTGTGTCATCTCGCACGGCAACTTCATGGTCGAGGCCGACACGGTCATCGAGCGCTGGGAGCCGGTGTTCCACTCCAAGAAGGGCGACGAGGCGGCCACCCTGCTGTTCCTGCCGCTTGCCCATGTGTTCGGGCGGATGGTGCAGGTCGCCGCCATCCGCGGCCGGGTCAAGTTCGGTCACCAGCCCCAGCTCAACGCGGCGGCGCTGCTGCCGGACCTCGCCGCGTTCAGGCCGACGTTCTTCCTCGCCGTGCCCTACATCTTCGAGAAGGTCTTCAACGCGGCCCGCCGCAAGGCCGAGAAGGAGGGCCGCTCCGGCCCGTTCGAGAAGGCGGTCGAGGTCGCCGTCAATTACGCGGACGCGATCGAGGCGAAGGCGTGGGGCATCGGCCCCGGGCCCTCGGCGAGCCTGCGCATGCAGCACCAGTTCTTCGACAAGGTCGTCTACGCCAAGATCCGCGCGGCGATGGGCGGCCGGGTGCGGCACGCGATGTCCGGCGGCTCGGCGATGGACCGCCGGCTCGGGCTGTTCTTCGCGGGCGCAGGCGTACAGATCTACGAGGGCTACGGGCTGACGGAGTCGACGGCGGCCGCGACCGCGAACCCGCCCGGGCGCACCCGGTACGGCACGGTCGGTCAGGCCATCCCCGGCACGACCGTGCACATCGCGGACGACGGTGAGATCTGGCTGCGCGGCTTCCATGTCTTCCAGGGCTACCTCAACAACCCCAAGGCCACCGACGAGGCGCTGCACGACGGCTGGCTCGCCACCGGCGACCTCGGCTCCCTCGACGAGGACGGCTATCTCACCATCACCGGCCGCAAGAAGGAGATCCTGGTGACCTCCGGCGGCAAGAGCGTGTCGCCCGGGCTGCTGGAGGAGCGCGTACGGGACCATCCGCTGGTCGCGCAGTGCATCGTCGTCGGCAATGACCGCCCGTACATCGCCGCGCTCGTCACGCTGGACGCCGAGGCCGTCGAGCACTGGCTTCAGATGCGCGACAAACCGCCGATGTCCCCGGCCGAGCTGGTGCGCGACCCCGATCTGGAGACCGAGGTGCGGCGCGCGGTGGTCGCCGCGAACACGCTGGTCTCGCAGGCCGAGTCGATCCGCACGTTCCGGATCCTCGCGCACCAGTTCACCGAGGAGCACGGCCTGCTCACGCCGTCGCTGAAGCTGAAGCGCAAGGCGATCGAGAACGCGTATGCGAACGAGGTGGCGGCGCTGTACCAGGCCTGACTGAGTCCGGCACGGCGCGGCCGGTGAGGAATGCAAGTCCGGTCGTGATCGTTGACGATGGAAGTACCACCCGACGACTGAAGGATCGAGAGCTCGTGAGCAGCAAGGTCCCCCCGATCATCCTGAACAACGGCGTCGAGATGCCCCAGCTGGGCTTCGGCGTCTGGCAGGTGCCGGACGACGAGGCGGAGAGGGCCGTGGCCACCGCACTCGAGGCCGGGTACCGCAGCATCGACACAGCGGCGATCTACGACAACGAGGAGGGCGTCGGCAAGGCGGTCGCCGCCTCCGACGTTCCCCGCGAGGACCTCTTCATCACCACCAAGCTCTGGAACAGCGACCAGGGGTACGACTCCGCGCTGCGCGCCTTCGACGTGTCGCTTGAGAAGCTCGGCCTGGAGTACGTGGACCTGTACCTGATCCACTGGCCGCTGCCGTCCCGGGGCAAGTTCGTCGAGACGTACAAGGCGATGGAGAAGATCCACGCGGACGGCCGCGCCAAGGCGATCGGTGTCTCCAACTTCCTTACGGAGCACCTGGAGACCCTGATCGGCGCGACATCCGTCATCCCGGCGGTCAACCAGATCGAGCTGCACCCGCAGCTCCAGCAGCACGCGTCGCGCGAGTACCACGCGGAGCAGGGCATCCGCACCGAGGCCTGGTCTCCGCTCGGCCAGGGCAAGGGCCTGCTGGAGATCCCGGCGATCATCGCCATCGCCCAGAAGCACAACCGCACCCCGGCCCAGATCGTGCTGCGCTGGCACATCCAGCACGGCAACGTCGTGATCCCGAAGTCCGTGACGCCCTCCCGGATCAGGGAGAACATCCAGGTCTTCGACTTCTCACTGGACGCGGAGGACATGGCGGCGATCGGCGCGCTCAACGAGGACCGGCGCATCGGCCCGGACCCGGCGACGTTCGACATCGGCTGAGGCCGGCGCCGGCCCGTTCGGCAGTCCCGACCCGACGGCCCGACCGCGTTCCGCGCGGCCGGGCCGTCGTCGTGTCCGGCGCCGCCCCCGCACCACGGTTCGGTGCCGCCCCCCGCACCACGGTTCGGTGCCGCCCCCCGCACCACGGTTCGGTCAAAGCCGCCCCACGGGGTTGACGCGGTCATGCAAACGGGGCCACCTTGTACGTCAGCAGTAAGGAAACTTTCCTAACAGTCTGACGGAAGGGTCCCCCCACAGTGCGCACTCGAACACTGACCCTCGCCGCGGCCGCCGGCGCCGCGCTCCTCGCCACCGCCGCGCTCCCCACGGCCGCCTCGGGAGCAGTCACCCCCAAGTCCGCCCAGGAGGGCTCGGTCAGCGCGGCCGCCCTGCTGGCCAAGGTGACGTCCTGTTCGCAGATATCGAACGGCAAGTACAGGACCGACGAGGAGACCTCGGCCACGATCCCGGTGTGCGGCAAGAACGGCGCGGTGTTCTGGAAGGCCGACATGGACATCGACTGCGACGGCCAGGTCACCGGCAACTGCAACGGTGACACCGACCCCTGGTTCCAGGACGACACCGCCTTCCACCAGTCCGACGGCAAGCCGCTGCGCGCCGACTCACTCCCGTACGTGGTGGTGCCCAGCTCCAGCAGCATCTGGAACTACTCCGGCGCCGGCATCAAGGGTGGCGGCGTGGTCGCCGTCATCTACAACAACAAGGTCGAGTACGCCGTGGTCGGCGACACCGGCCCCACGCAGATCATCGGTGAGGCCTCGTACGCCACCGCGAAGGCGCTCGGCATCGACCCGAACCCGGAGACCGGCGGCGCGGACTCGGGCGTGACGTACATCCTGTTCAAGAACTCCCAGGTGTCACCGATCGAGAGCCACAGCGCGGCGGTGTCCCTCGGCGACTCGCTGGCCAAGCAGTTCCTCCAGAGCAACTGAACGGGGAGGACCCGGCCGGGGCCCGGTACCGCGCTCGCACGCGGTACCGGGCCCCGCTGTACATCAGTTGGGCTGCCCGAGCGGCCGTACGACGACCGTGTTGACGTCCACTCCCGCGGGCTGCCGGATCGCCCAGACGACGGAGTCGGCGATCTGGTCGGCCGTCAGGAGATGGCCGGGCGGGAGGCCGATGCCGTCCCAGAACGGGGTCTCCACGCGACCGGGCGCGATCAGGGTCACCCCCACGCCCCACTCGGTGACCTGGCGGCGGGTGTTCTCGGCGAGCCCGGTGACGGCCCACTTGGTCGCCCCGTAGATGTTGCCGGGCGTGGGCACGAATCCGGCGACGCTGCCGACGAGCACGATCCGGCCCCGGGTCTCCTTCAGCGCGTCGATGGAAGCCCTCACCAGCAGCGCGGGACCGAGCACATTGGTCAGCACCATCTCCGTCCAGCCGGCCGGGTCACCCTCGGCGACCGTGTCATGCGTGGCGACCCCGGCGTTGGCGACGACCGTGTCCAGCCGGCCGAACTCCTTGAGCGTGGTCTCCACCGCGGCCTGCACCTGGTCGTACTCGGCCGCGCTCCCGGCCATCGTCAACAGGCCGTCGGGATTGCCGAGTTCGTCGGCGAAGTCGCGCAGCCTGCGCTCACCGCGCCCGGTGACGGCCACCCGGTGCCCGGCGTCGAGCAGCCGCCGTGCGACGGCGGCGCCGATGCCGCTGCCGCCACCCGTGATGAGTGCGACCGGAGAGTCGGTCATGGTTACCCCCTGTGTTTCGGTGGACGCGGGGAAGTCCATCACTTGAAGCGCTCTCGAAGTCAAGACCCGCAGGTGTCGCGGTACGGCACGGAGGTCAGGTACCGACGCCACTCGGCCTCGGGCCCGGGACACCGCTGAGGCACACCCTCACCGGCCGCCGTCGTGAGGGCACCCGTCAGGCCTGGTCCGGCGCCTGCGCCAGGTACACCGTGTCCGCCTTCAGCACGAACACGTCCTTGCGGCGGTGCACGCTCGCCTCGTCATCGGGGTCGAGGAGGCGGTCCAGGGTGGCGCGGTCCTCCGGGTCGAGACCTTCCGCGAGCGCGTCGCGGAGCCAGGTCAGGGAACCGACGACGTAGGCGCGGGCCCTGTCCGTGACCGGTGCGGGCAGGTCCAGCAGGAAGCTGCGGGTGCCGGTGTGCTTGAGGCCCGCGGCGGTCAGCAGCGCGGGCCAGTTCTCGGTTTCGGCGACAGTTCCCGGCAGCTCGTCGCGCATCCGCGTGAACCACTCCGTCTGCATCGCGTCCAGCCGCGCCTGCAGGCCCGGACGCCCGATGCCGATGTCCCGCGGTAGGAACCGCGCGGGCAGCCCGCCCTCCAGCAGGGCCAGCGTGCCGCCGGGCGCCAGCCGCGCGGCGAACGCGGCGAGGGCGGCGCGCTGGTCGCCCAGGTGGTGCAGGCTGTTCCCGGCCCACAACAGGTCGGCCGGATAGTCCAGCTCCGCCAGGGCGTCGGGGAGTTCGCCGGTGATCGTGCCGAAGCGGTCGGCGATGCCGAGACGCTCGGCCCGGTCGCGGGCGCGCTCCAGCAGGGGCTCCGAGCCGTCCACGGCCACGACTCGCGCGCCGGGGAAGGTCTCGGCGAACTGGCAGGAGATGACGCCCGGCCCGCTGCCGATGTCGACGATGAGGCCGGGCTCCGGTACCTCCTTCGTCAGCCACGCCATGACCCTCCCGTACAGCGGCGCGAACAGCTCCGCCTGGGCCTCCATCTGCGGAGCCATGACGGCCCAGTCGAGGTCGGTGTGGCTGTGGTGGCCATGCTGAGTGTGGTGGTCGTGGTGGTTGTGCGCCATGGTGGTCAGCCTCTCTTCTCGGTGCGGTCAGCCTGCGCCGACGCACCGCGCGAGGGCCACTTCTGTTGCCGGGGCGGCAAAAAACAGGAAGCACATATGCCTTCCGCGCATGGCACCGCCGGGGCCGGGCCCGGAAGCGCCGGCCCCGGCGGATCACCTCGTGTCGGCTACAGGGGCGGGTACGCGTTCTGCATCAGCTGCTGGAACTGGGCCGAGAACCAGTGTCCGGACAGCGGTGCGTTCGGCAGGGCGCCCGACATGTTGTTGCCGTTGCGGGCGTTGCCCGTGTACGTCGGGTCACACATGCGGTCGAAGCCCTTGCCCTCGTCGTTCGCGATCGCGCTGCTGGAGCCGTCGGACTCGCCCGGCGGCTTCATCCACACGTACGCGTCGATCCCGGTGGCCGGGGAGGCCTGCGGACGCTCACCGAGGCCGGCGCCGGACTGGTTGCACCAGTTGCCGACGTGGATGCGGCGGTCGTAGCGGCCGCCGTCGACGTAGGTGTCCACGCTGGTCAGCGGGCCGGGGCCGGTTGGCCGTGCGGTGCCGCCCCAGCCGTTGCGCGAGGTGTCGATCAGCATGCCGATGCCGGAGTTGAAGCCGACGGACACCAGCTGGTTGCGGAATGCCTGAGCGAAGGACAGCTCGTCGACGTAACGGTTCCAGTCGACCCACTTCGACTGGCGGACGGATGTGCCGTTCACCGAGTCGTTGATGGTGAAGTTGTTCTCCTTCAGGGCGCTGTAGTTGGCCGTGTTGGTGATGAAGCCCTGGACGTCGTCGACGCTCGCCCCTTCACTGGTGGCCGCCTGCTTGAACAGGGTGGCCGCCGGGCCGAAGTTGTCGTCCCAGCCGAGCCAGCCGTGGTGACCGGCATCGAGGTAGTTGTAGACGTTGGGGATCGCGCCGAGCTTGGCGAGGGCGTAACCGACGCCCTTCACGTAGTTGCCGTTGGCGAGCATCGTGTCGCACGCGGCCGTCGCGGAGGCGCGGCTGCCGGTGTTGGTGACGAGGTTGGGCAGCGAGTCGAGCTCGATGGTGGTGACGATCCTGAGCGAGGCGTACTTGGGGTCGGACAGGATCGCGGCGATCGGGTCGATGAACTGCGTCTTGTACTTGTCGATCTCCGTGGGGCCCAGTTCCCCGTTCGACGCCAGGGCCGAACAGTCACGCCCCGGCAGGTCGTAGACGACCAGCTGGACGACCTCTTCGCCGCTGCCCTTCTGGGCGAGGGCCGCGTCCAGGTGGGCGCGCAGGCCCATGCTGGTGCTCGTGCCGTTGATCGCGGCGATGTGGTCGAGCCAGACGCCGGTGGGCTGGTTGGAGACGCGGCTGCCGCCCGGTTCCGCGGCGGCCTTCGCGGACCACTCCGGGTTCACGTAGACCTTGGCGCCCGCGTACGGGTTGTCGACGCGGCTGCCGGTGCCGCCGCCCCCGCCTCCTCCGCCGCCACCGCTGCTGCCGTCGTCGACGTTGCAGGTCACACCGTCGAGCGTGAACGTGGTGGGGATCGCGTTGGTCCCGCTGTAGAAGGCGTTGAAGCCGAAGCTGACCGAACCGCCGGTGGACAGGGTCCCGTTGTAGGTCTCGTTGTTGGCGGTGACGGCCGTGCCGCTCTGGGTGAGCTTGGTGTTCCAGTAGTTGGTGATCTTCTGGTTTCCGGCGTAGGACCACTTCACCGACCAACTGCTCTTGGCGGCCGAGTTGTTGGTGACCGTCACGGCGGCGGTGAAGCCGGTGTCCCACTGGTTCTGCACCTTGTAGTCGACGGTGCAGGGAATCGCGGCGATGCCGGCTTCGGTGGACGGGACGGAGGCGAACGCCGTCCCGGAGACCCCGGCGACCAGCGTCAGGGCGGCGACTATCGCTGTTCTGGTACGACTCATGAGTGCGGGTTCCTTCTCAGTGGGGGGAGTTACGGGTTGAGGGCACGCAGGTGGTCGCGCAGCCCGGTGCCGTACGACGTGGGTGTTCCGTCGTAGTTCGAGATCAGGGACGGCCCCGAGGAGCAGTCCCAGGTGTTCCAGGTCCAGCCGAGGTAGGAGAGTCCGCGGTCGTCGAACCACTTCATGACCTGGTCCACGAAGCCGTGCGAGCAGGTGTTCTCCCCGATCTCCCCCGCGACCAGCGGCACTTGGGCGGCCACCGGGGCGAGCGTGGAGTTCCAGCAGGTCTCGCTCGCACAGGTGTTGAAGTTGTAGACGTGGTACGCGGCGACGAGATTGCCGGTCGGGTCGTTCGGCTTGTACGTCAGCCACTGACTCAGGTCGTTCGAGTACGCGAGCCCGCCGGCCAGGATGACGTTCTTGGCGCCGGTGCCGCGTACGGCGTCGACGAGATCCTGCATACCGGCGACCTCATACGGAATACCGGGGCAGGTGCCGCCGTCCTTCCAGCACTGCCAGGCCCGGGTGGTCGTGGGGGTCGCCCGGTCCGGATAGGGCTCGTTGAACAGGTCGAACGCGACCGTCTGGTCGTTCTTGAAGGTGTTGGCGACCGACGTCCAGAACGACGGGGTGTACTGCGCGTCGGGCATCGGCTTCTGGCAGGTGGCGTGCACGTCGGAGCAGCCGGCGGAGTTGCCGGTGTACTGGCCGTAGGACCAGTGCAGTTCGACGATCGGGGTCATGCCGTGCGCCTCGACCCTGGCCACCAGGTCCTTGACGGCACCGATGTAGTTGGCGCCCGCGTACTCCGGTTTGATGCCGGAGAGCCCGAGCCAGCACTCCTCGTTCAGCGGGATGCGGACCGCGTTGGCCTTCCAGTCGGCGATCGCCTTGATCGCGGCGTCGTCGACGGGGCCGTCGAAGATGCCGTAGCCCTGGACGCACATGAACTCGCCGCCGGACCGGTTCACGCCGAGCAGCCTGCGCGTCTTCCCGTCGGCGTCCACGAGCTTGTTCCCCAAGACGTGCAGCGCGGGTGCCGTGCCGTTCGAGGGGGGCTCGGTCGGGGACGGCTCGGCGTCCACGTTGCACGTCGTCCCGTTGAGCTTGAACGACATCGGCGCCGCGTTGCTCCCCGACCACGAGGCGAGGAACCCGGCGCTGACGCTCGCACCGGTGCCCAGCGAGCCGTTCCAGCTCTCGTTGGCCGCGGTCACCGTCGTACCGGACTGGGACCACTTGGCGCTCCAGCCCTGGGTGACCTTCTGGCCGGCTCCGAAGTCGAAGGTCAGGCTCCAACTGCTCACAGCGGCACTGTTGTTCGTGATTTTCACGGCACCTTGGAAGCCGCTGTCCCACTGGCTGGTGACGGAGTACTCCACCGTGCACGCGGGGGCGGCGCCCGACGCCGTGACGACCGGCGCGACCACGGTGCCCACGAGGGCGACCGCGCCGGCCACGAGTAAAAGTGCTGAACGAGGGGGGTGTCGCATGAGCGACTCCTTGCAGCTCGGGCGCGTCGTGACGGACGCGTCGACTGATGGAATCGCTCCCACTGGTGTCCATGAAGCTAGCGCCAAGTGACGGCAAAGGACAGAGGAGTCGCTGACTTTCCTTCAGGGGTGGGATCGAATCTTTTCGACCCTTCATGTGCCTTGACCCCTCTTGCCCCTCTCCCCAATATGGGAGCGCTCCCACTGGTTCAAGGCTTGTTGCTCCTCCCCCCACCGCTCCGAGCCGCAAGGAGGAACCAGCACATGGCAACCGGACGGAGACGCCGCGGCGCGCGGCAGCTCTGGACCGCCGCGGTGGCGGCCCTCGCACTTCCCCTCACGATGCTGGCGAACGGCACGACTCCCGCCCACGCGGCGGCACTTCAGTGCAGCGTCGACTACAAGACCAACGACTGGGGATCCGGCTTCACGGCGGACCTCACCCTCACCAACCGGGGCACCGACGCCATCAACGGCTGGACCCTGACGTACGCCTACACGGGCAACCAGACGCTCACGAACGGCTGGAGCGGCACCTGGTCCCAGGCCGGCAAGTCGATCACGGTTCAGAACGCGTCCTGGAACGGCACGATCGCCGCCGGGGCGGCGGTGAACACCGGCGCCCAGTTCACCTACAGCGGGACGAACTCGGCGCCGACGACCTTCGCGGTCAACGGGACGACGTGCATGGGCGCCCACCAGCCGCCGGTGACCGTGCTGACCAGTCCGGCCGCCGGCGCGGTCTACACCCAGGGCGACGCGGTCCCGCTCGCCGCGACCGCGGCCGCCGCCGACAACGCGTCGATCAGCAAGGTCGAGTTCTACGACGACACCACCCTGCTGGGCACGGACACGAGCGCGCCGTACTCGCTCTCCGTCTCCGGTTTGACCGTGGGAAGTCATTCCCTGGTGGCGAAGGCGTACGACAGCCTGGGCGCGTCCGCGGAGTCCACGCCGGTCGGCATCACGGTCGCCTCCGGACCGTCCGTGGTGGCCTCGCCGACCCAACTCGGCGTCCAGCAGGGCAAGTCGGGCACCTTCGGTGTGAAACTGTCGACACAGCCGAGCGCCAACGTGACGGTGTCCGTCGCCCGCACGGACGGCAACGCGGGGCTTTCGGTCACCGGAGGCTCCTCGCTCACCTTCACGCCGTCCAACTGGAACACGGCCCAGACGGTGACGATCACGGCGGACGCGACCGGCACCGGCTCGGCCACCTTCACCGCCTCCGCCACCGGCCACACCAAGGCCACGGTCACGGTGACGGAGCTGGCGGCCTCGAAGGCGTACGACGCCCGGTTCCTGGACCTGTACGGGAAGATCACCAATCCGGCGAACGGCTACTTCTCCCCCGAGGGCATCCCCTACCACTCGGTCGAGACGCTGATCGTCGAGGCACCGGACCAGGGCCATGAGACGACGTCGGAGGCGTACAGCTATCTGCTGTGGCTGCAGGCCATGTACGGGAAGGTGACGGGCGACTGGTCCAAGTTCAACGGCGCCTGGGATCTGATGGAGAAGTACATGATCCCGACCCACGCCGACCAGCCGGCCAACTCCTTCTACAACGCTTCGAAGCCCGCGACGTACGCGCCTGAGCTGGACACCCCGAACGAATACCCGGCCAAGCTCGACACGTCGGTCTCGGTCGGCTCGGACCCGATCGCGGGAGAGCTGAAGAGCGCGTACGGTACGGACGACGTCTACGGTATGCACTGGCTCCAGGACGTCGACAACGTCTACGGCTACGGCAACGAGCCCGGCAAGTGCGAGGCCGGCCCCACGGCGACCGGACCGTCGTACATCAACACCTTCCAGCGCGGACCACAGGAATCCGTCTGGGAGACGGTGCCGCAGCCGACCTGCGACTCCTTCAAGTACGGCGGCACGAACGGCTATCTGGACCTGTTCACCGGCGACTCCTCCTACTCCAGGCAGTGGAAGTACACGGACGCCCCGGACGCCGACGCGCGTGCGGTGCAGGCCGCGTACTGGGCGGATGTGTGGGCGAAGGCGCAGGGCAAGGGCAGTGATGTGTCGGCCACCGTCGGCAAGGCGGCGAAGATGGGCGACTATCTGCGCTACGCGATGTACGACAAGTACTTCAAGAAGATCGGCAACTGTGTCGGCCCGTCGACCTGCGCGGCCGGCACCGGCAAGGACGCCTCGGACTATCTGCTGTCCTGGTACTACGCGTGGGGCGGCGCGACGGACACCAGCGCGGGCTGGGCCTGGCGGATCGGCTCCAGCCATGTCCACGGCGGCTACCAGAACCCCCTGACCGCGTACGCGCTCAGCTCGTATGCGGACCTGAAGCCGAAGTCGTCGACCGGTGCGACCGACTGGAGCAAGTCGCTCCAGCGGCAGCTGGAGTTCTACCAGTGGCTCCAGTCGGCCGAGGGCGCCATCGCGGGCGGCGCGACCAACAGCTGGCAGGGCCGGTACGCCACCCCGCCGTCGGGCACGTCGACCTTCTACGGCATGTACTACGACTGGCAGCCCGTCTACCACGACCCGCCGTCCAACCAGTGGTTCGGCTTCCAGGCGTGGTCGATGGAGCGGGTCGCCGAGTACTACCAGCAGACGGGGAACGCCACTGCCAAGACGATCCTCGACAAGTGGGTCAAGTGGGCGCTGTCCAAGACCACGATCAACCCCGACGGCACCTACCTGATCCCCGCCACCCTCCAGTGGTCGGGCCGGCCCGACACCTGGAACGCGTCGAGCCCCGGCTCCAACAGCGCACTTCATGTGACCGTGGCCGACTACACGAACGACGTCGGTGTGGCGGCCGCCTACGCCAAGACCCTGACGTACTACGCCGCCAGGTCCGGTGACGCGACGGCGAAGTCGACGGCCAAGGCGCTCCTCGACGGCATGTGGAACAACTACCAGGACACTGTGGGCATCGCCGTCCCGGAGACCCGCGCCGACTACAACCGCTTCGACGACGGTGTGTACGTCCCGAGCGGCTGGAGCGGCAAGATGCCGAACGGCGACGCGATCAACTCCTCCTCGACGTTCACCTCGCTGCGCTCCTTCTACAAGAACGACCCGGCCTGGTCGAAGATCGAGGCCTATCTCGCGGGCGGCGCCGCGCCGTCCTTCACGTATCACCGGTTCTGGGCCCAGGCGGACATCGCCCTGGCCATGGGCTCGTACGCGGAGCTCCTCGAATAGTCCCGCTGAACGCTCCGCGTGCACGGTCTTGTCACCTGACGACAAGGCCACCGGGCCGGGCGGTCCCCACCCGCACTGGGGGCCGCCCGGCCGTCACGCCCTCCTTGTGCAGGAAGGACCCCCACCGTGCGAAGAACCCGCATCCTCACGGCCGTGCTGGCACTGGCCGCGGCGGGCACCCCGCCCGCACTGGCCGCGCCCGCCCCGAAGGTGACGCTCGCGACCGACACGTACACCTGGAAGAACGCCCGGATAGACGGCGGCGGTTTCGTACCGGGCATCCGCGTGCCACCCCCGGCACAGCGGTGTCGCGGAAGAGCACCGCTTTGGGAGGTGCCGACACGCCGCAGTGCCCCGGCAGCGCCCGTAACCACCGGCGCCGGCCGCCCGTTGCCCATTGCATGGACGATTTGCTGGCCGCCGACTTTGATCCCGCCGAGCTGTACGAGCCGCGCCTGCCCGTGCTGACCCTGTCGGAGGCGCACGACCTGCTGGAGCTTCTGGAGCATTTCAGCGCGTTCGACAACAGTTGGGGAGACCGGGCGCGTCGTTTCGCCGCCGAGTTGGTGGTACGGGTGCCGTCACGGGACGAGTGACGGCACAGGGGGCTCGGTGGCCTCGTCGGGCTGGTCGGCATGCTCCATTCGGGCGGTGGGGTGGTTACGGGCTGTGCGGTGGTGCGTTGTATCTGCATGAGCAGAAGTCGCAGATTGCGGGAGCTGTCAGGCCCGGCGGCGTTCGACCAGTTGCAGGCGCAGCTGGCTCGGGCTGCTGCCGCGATGGCGCGAGGGAAGCCGCCGCGGCAGAGGCGGGTCGGTGAAACGCTTCTCCCGCCCGATGCGCAGCCACATGACGGCAGCGGTGAGGCGGCGCCGCCCGGCTCGGGCTGAGGTCGTCCGTCGCCCCGCAGACGCTCCGCCCGGTGTTCGGCGCCGTCGGCGGCGGTCCCGTCGGCTGCGGTCCCGTCGACGGCGGTCTCCCGCACGCCGGGCTGCCGCCTTCGGGCAAGCGCTCTCAGGGTTTACGGAAGGCCCGCAGTGTGAACACCGGGTCGGGGCGCGGCCGGTCCTGGTCGGGCAGCGCCTCAAGGCCCGCGACGAGCCGCTCGCCGATAGGGGCGCCGGGCGTCAGCGCGGTGAACCAGCCGCGCCGCAGGTCCGCCGCGGTGCGGCGGGGGCTGCGCCCCTGACCGACACCGGGGAAGCGGGCCTGCCCGGACGGGACCAGTCCGTACGCGGCGGCGTGCGCCGCGACCGTCTCGGCGGCGTCGCGGGCCGGCCGGCGCGGGCGCGGGGCGAGGACGGCGTCGATGTCGCTGCCCACGTCATGGGCGGCAGCCTTGTCGACGGTGGTGACGTACACGCCGCCCGGCCGCAGCACACGGGCGCATTCGGCCAGTACGGCCCGCACGTCCTCGGCGCTGTCCACGAGATGCAGCAGCCACACGCTGGTGACCGCGTCGAACGACCCGTCGCGGAACGGCAGTCGGCGGCTGTCGGCGAGGACCACGGCGCCGGGCATGCGGGCGGCTGCGTGGCGAGCCATCCCGTGGGCCAGGTCCGCGCCCGTCACCTTGAGCCCCGGCCGCCCGGCCGCGAACCGCCGGGTCACGATGCCCGTGCCGCAGGCCACGTCGAGCAGCCGGCCGGCGCTCTCGGGTATCAGTGCGAGCACGGCGTCGGCCGCCGCCGCGGCCCGGGGTTCGCCCCCGCGCGAGGCGTCGTACTCCTCGGCTTCCCGGTCGTAGTCGAGCATGTGCGGCGTCCGCTCAGTGCGCGCCGTGTCCGGGCGCCAGCTTCTCCACCCGGTGCGCGAGCTCGAAGTCCAGCTCGGTGACCGCGCCGCCGACGCTGTGCGTGTTCACGGTGAGGGAGATGGTGTTGTAGCCGAGGGTGAGGTCGGAGTGGTGGTCGAGCTCCTCCTGGACCTGGGCGATGTGCACGACCATCGCGGTCGCCGCGAAGTGCGATCCGAGCCGGTAGGAGCGGGTGATCCGGTCGCCGTCCAGCGACCAGCCGGGCAGCTCCGCCAGTCGGTCCTCGATCTCCTTCTGCGACAGCGGTTCGACGGGCATGACCTGGCTCCTTCCGTACGGCGTGGGGTTGTCCCACCCTGTCACATCCCCTCCGTACGGCGCCGTACGCGCGGCCGTGCCCTCGGCGTCGATCGCGGCGAAGGCTCCGGCGAAGCAGCGGCCGGTGGGTGGCCGTGGGTCGGCGCCGAGCGCATGACCGCGCGCTGTCCGTTGGAGTCGGAGTTGACCGGGCCGGGGCGGCCGGAGCTGCTGGGGCCGGCCACCGATGCCCTCGTGCTTGTTTCGCCCGCGTGCGCCTGCCGGTCGTGTACGCACCACTGCTCGACTACGGTCGTCGTATGACCACTGTCGCGTCCGGCGTCGTCGCCTCCTCACCGGCCCCTTCCGACCAGGGCGTCGGCCCGCTGCTGCGTGGCTGGCGAGAGCGACGGCGGGTCACTCAGCTGGAGTTGGCGCTGCGGGCCGGCTCCTCGGCCCGGCACATCAGCTTCATCGAGACGGGCCGGTCGCGGCCGAGCGAGGAGATGGTGCTGCGGCTCGCGGAGCACCTGGACGTGCCGGTCCGTGAGCGCAACGGGCTGCTGCTGTCCGCCGGTTACGCCCCGCGCTACCCGAGGACGCCGCTGGACGATCCGTCGATGGGGGCGCTGCGGGCGGGTGTGGAGCGGCTGATCCAGGGCTATGAGCCGTATCCGGCGCTGGTGGTGGACGCGATGTACGACGTGGTGGCGGCGAACCGGGGCATCGCGATGTTCCTGGAGGGCGTTCCGGAGCGGCTGCTGGTGCCGCCGCTGAACGCGATGCGTCTCACGCTGCACCCCGAGGCCCTGGCGCCGCGCATCCGCAACCTGCGCGAGTGGCGAGGCCATTTGCTGGCGCAGATGGACCGTCAGATCGCCTTGCAGCGTTCGGAGTCGCTGCGTGCGCTGTACGAGGAGGTGGCGGCGTATCCGGTGGTGGACCGGACGGATCCCGAACCGCCCGAGCCCGTCCCCTACTTCGCGCTTCCGATGCGGATCGAACACGACGGCCAGGTGCTGTCCTTCATCTCGTCGATCTCCACGTTCAACACGCCGATGGACGTGACGGTGGCGGAGCTTGCCATCGAGACGTTCCTGCCGGCGGACCCGGCGACGGTGAAGTATCTCCAGTCGCTGAGTACCTGACTGATGGTCAACCGCCGTGGCACACTGCTGCGGTACTGGGGCGCGTAAGGGAGGCGTGGCGTGAGTGAGCGGCGGGCTGCGCCCACCGTGGGTCAGGTGGTCCTCGGGCGACGGTTGCAGGAGTTGCGGGAGGCCGCCGGGCTGAAGCGGGAGGAGGCGGCGCGGGTTCTGCGCGTCGCTCCGGCGACCGTGCGGCGCATGGAGACGGCCGAGGTCGCGCTGAAGATCCCGTATGTGCAGGTGCTGCTCTCGACGTACGGGGTGGCCGACGAGGAGAGCGCCGCGTTCGTCCACCTCGCCGAGGAGGCCAACCAGCCCGGTTGGTGGCAGCGTTACCACGATGTGCTGCCCGACTGGTTCAGCCTGTATGTCAGTCTGGAGGGCGCCGCCCGCCTGATCCGCTCGTACGAGCCCCACTTCGTGCCCGGACTGCTGCAGACCGAGGAGTACGCGCGGGCCGTGCTGACGGCCGGGACCGTCGGGCAGGCCAGTCCCCAGGATGTCGAGCGGCATGTGGCGCTGCGCCTGGCCCGGCAGGAGCTGCTCACCCGTCAGGACCCGCCCCGGCTCTGGGTGATCATGGACGAGACGGTGCTGCGGCGCCCGGTCAGCGTCCGCTCCCAGGTGATGCGCGACCAGCTCGACCGGTTGATCGAGGCCACCGAGAACCCACGGATCACCTTGCAGGTGGCCGAGTACGCCGCCGGACCGCACCCGGGGACGTACAGCTCGTTCGTGCTGTTCCGCTTCGGGGAGCCGGAGCTGCCCGACATGGTCTACAGCGAGTACCTGACCGGCGCCCTGTATCTGGACTCGCGCACCGAGGTGGCCCTGCACCTGGAGGTCCTGGACCACATGTCGGCGAAGGCGGCCTCCGTCCAGCACACCCGGAAGATCCTGCGGGAGTACCGCGACACGTTCTGACCGGCCGCCCGGCGCGCGCCTCACCCCACCCCCATTTTTCAGGAGCATCCGCATGACGACCGGACGTCAAGCAGCGCCTACCCGTATCGACACCACCCGGCCTCATCCGGCGCGGGTGTACGACTGGTGGCTGGGCGGCAAGGACAACTACCCGGTGGACGAGGAGCTCGGCCGGAAGATCCTCGCCGTGGATCCGACCGTGCGGCGCGGGGCGCGCGCCAACCGGCGGTTCATGCACCGGGCGACGCGGACGCTGGCGCAGGCGGGCATACGCCAGTTCCTCGACATCGGCGCCGGCATCCCCACCGAGCCGAACCTCCATCAGGTCGCGCAGGAGGTAGCCCCCGAGGCACGGGTGGTCTACGCCGACAACGACCCGATCGTGCTGCGGCACGCCGAGGCGCTGCTGCGCGGCACCGCGGAGGGCGCCACCGACTACGTCCACGCGGACGTCCGCGACCCGGACGCCGTCCTCGCCCTGGCCGCCGGGTCCCTGGACTTCGGGCAGCCGGTCGCGCTGTCGCTGGTGGCGCTCACCCATTACCTCGGCGACGAGGTCCACGACCTGCTGGCGCGGTACGTGGAGGCTCTCGCACCCGGCAGCCACCTGGTCCTCTCCCAGGTCACGCCCGATCTGAACCCCGAGGCCGTCGAGCGGGCCGCCGGCCTGTTCCGGCAGAGCGGCACGCCCTTCTTCCCCCGCCCGCTCGCCGAGTTCTCACGCTTCTTCGACGGACTGGAGCTGCTGGGTCCCGGTGTGATCCCCGTCCACGGATGGCGGCCGGAGCCGGAGGACGTGGCGGCCCAGGCGGAGGGCATAGTGCCGGTGTACGCGGGGGTCGCCCGCAAGCCGTGACCGCGCCTGTCGGCTGTCGGGCTCCCGGCCGCTCCTCCGCTCCCGCCGCCTGGTGACAACGTGCCGGTGTGCACCGGAACGACGGTGCCGCGCCCCCGTGCGGCGGGCGCGGCACCAAAGGACGTGCGGCGTCAGGCGAGCTTGGCCGACAGCGTGATCGTCGTGCCGGTCAGGGCCTGGCTGACCGGGCAGTTCTTCTTGGCGTCCTCGGCGGCGGCGACGAACGCGTCGTTGTCGAGGCCGGGGACCGTGCCCTCGACGGTGAGGTGGATGCCCGTGATGCCCTCACCCGGCTGGAAGGTGACGTCGGCGGAGGTGACGAGCTTGGTGGGCGGGGTGCCGGCGCCGGTCAGACCGTGCGACAGCGCCATGGAGAAGCAGCTGGAGTGGGCGGCGGCGATCAGCTCCTCGGGGCTGGTCTTGCCGTTCGCCTTCTCGGCGCGCGACGGCCACGACACCGGCTGCTCGCCGATGCCGGAGGAGTCGAAGGTGACGACGCCGTTGCCCTCGACGAGGTTGCCTTCCCAGACAGTGTGTGCGGTGCGCGTGGTTGCCACGGTTGTTCCTTTCGGTGTGGTCCCGTTGCCGGGTTCCGTCACCCCATCCGACCACATCCGGTCCCGCATCAGGCGGTTGGGCACCAGGCCACTCACCTTTTGTTACCCACCACGTCACTGACGCGCTCCGGTCTCACCGGACCCGGAAATCCGGCCGCAGCACGGTGAGGGCGCTGCCGCGACCCTGCCGCCCTGTCTGTCAGGCCGCGCGCTCGTCCTCGTCCTCGTCCTCGCCCTCGGGCAGCGGCACCTGGGGTCCGACGCACTCGCTCAGCCAGCGGCGGAAGACGTGGTGGAGTTGCTCGGCTCCGACGAGTTCGGTGTCGTCGTCGGCCGGGGCGGACAGCACCACCGGCGACAGCAGGAAGGGCCGCCCCTGGGCGCCGCCGAGTCCGCCGTGCGAGCCGATCTGTTCCTCGAACGCGAGGACTTCGCCATCGGCCGGGTCGTACCAGGAGTTGATCATGATGTCGGCGGTGTGCGGGAAGGAGTGCGTGCGGCGCACGGCGTGGGCGGCACCGGGGCCGAAGCCGGCGAGCGGACCGGTCCCGTCGCCGAGCCGGCCGACCGGGATCTCGGCGCCGTGCGCGCCCAGTACCACCCCGCCGTGCTCCTCGCTGCGGACCAGGACGAAGCCTATGCCGGGGTGGTCCGCGAGCGTGGACAACAGCGCCGGATGGCGGCGGTCGATCTCCTCCTTGCTCATCCGGTGCGGCACGTCCGGGAAGGAGACCAGTCCGAGGTTGCCGGAGGCCAGCACGACGGGCTCGGAGCGGCGGCGGGCGGCGCGGTGCTGCTCGCCGTTCTCCTCGACGGGGCGGCGCAGCGCGGCCCGTACCGCCGCGCGCGCCTCGGCTCCGCTGTGCGTGCGCTCGGCCCTGCGCGGCACGGGCAGCCCGCAGCCGGCCCGCACCAGGTTGCCGAGGCTGAGTCCGTATCGGGCCTGGAAGGTCTCACCGGGGCTTTGGCCGTGGTCGGACAGGACGACGATCCGGTACGGGCGCGGGGCGTGCTCGGCGACCTGCGCGAGCAGCGCCAGCGAGCGGTCCAGCTTCGCCAGGACCTTCTCGGCGTCACGGCTGTGCGGGCCGGAGTGGTGGGCCACTTCGTCGTACGCCACCAGGTCCGCGTAGACCGCGTTGCGCCCGGCGAGCATGTCGCCGATGACCGCGGCGACGACGACGTCGCGTTCGACGACGGTGGCGAAGGCGCGGACGAAGGGGTAGAGGCCGCCGCGGCCGACGCGGGGCCGCTGCTGGGTGAGCCGGGCCCGGGTGGACTGGACTGTCTCGCGGCCGACCTCGGCGACGAACGACATGGCGGTACGGACGGCGTTGGCGGGGTCGCTGAAGTACGCGAAGTATCCGGCGCGGGAGCGGTTCTCCTTGCCGCGCCGTGCGGAGACGGACAGCACGAGGGCGAGTTGGTCGGCGCCGCCGCTGAAGAGGTTGCCGCGGCTGGCGCCGTCGACGGTGAGGAGGCCGCCGTCGCCGGTCCGCTCGATGGCCCGGCGCTGGAGTTCGGCGGCGCTCGTCGGCCGGTTGCAGACCATGACCTCGCGGCTGTCCTTCTCGTACCACCTGAAGGCCGGGACGTCGTGGTTGGAGCCGTGCAGGATGCCGAGCTGGCTGGCACCGGTCTGACTGGACCAGTCGGTGCGCCAGGAGGTGAGGCGGTGGGTGGGGCCGCGGCCGTCGCGGGGGGCGAGCCAGGAGGCGACGGTCGGCATGAGGCCCTTGTCGACGGCGGCCCGCAGCACATCGTGTCCGACGCCGTCGAGCTGAACGAAGACGGCGCCCGGGGTGGCGGGCCCGGCCTGCCCGTCGCCGCGTCTGCGTCGTCGGTCGGCGAGCCGGTAGAGCCTCCTGCGGTAGGCGTCGTCGTCCCGTACGGCGAGGGCGGCGCCGGTGGCCGAGGCGACGGCGGACATGACGGCGGCGACCACCACGGCGGTCTCGGGCGCGGCCTCGCCGCGTCCCGAGGGGTTGACGCGCAGGGCGATCAGCAGCAGGGACCCGTTGAGGAAGAAGACGAGCAGCCCAAGGACGAGGGCGGGTACGAGCAGCAGCAGTCGGACGAGCAGGGGCCACACGAGGGAGGACAGCAGACCGAAGACACCGGCGCCGGCCGCGGCGGTGACGGCGATACGGGTGGTGCTGTCGCCGCCCGCGGACTCCAGCCGGAAGTCGGGGAGGACCGCGGCGAGGACCAGCATGGTGACGGTGGACGCGGCCCACACGGCGATGCTGCGCCACACTCCGCTGACCAGACTCCGCCAACGCCCCTGACCCACGCTCTGCTCACCTCACGTCCCGACCCACGCGGTCCTTGCGGACGCGCCCCACCTTGTCACAACGGCCGGAAGCCCTCGTGAACCAGGAGGGAACCGTCGGCTCAACGGCCGTCGTGACCCGCCGTCGGCCTCGACAGGCGGCGGTGGACCCGGGCCTGCGTCTGCGCGTCGTGCGGCGGCTCCGCGCGGCCGACCGTCTCGACGCGGACGCCGCGGCGCGCGCACTCCGCGATGAACTCCTCCACGGACGTCAGGGCCCGCTCCAGGACGCGGCGACTGGGGGCGACGAACAGGTCGACCAGGCCCGCCTCCACGTCCGCCCACAGCGCGCAGTGGTCGGGGCGCAGGCCTCGTACGAGCAGTTCCCGCGTGACCACGTACCCGCGCTCGGCCGCCCAGCGCGCGCACATCGCCTGCTGGCTGCGGAAGTCGACGAGGAAGGGGTCCGCGTCCAGCTCCCCCAGCGGGGTCAGGCTGGCGATCGCCGTGACCCGGACCGTGGCCGGGCGGCCGGAGGCGTCGCGCGTGCCGGAGGTGCCGTGCGCATCTCCCATGGTGTCCCCCTCACCTCAGGGTTTCGCCGCCGACCCTACTCCTGCCCGTAGGCTCGGGGGGAGTCGCGCGAAGGAGGCAATGGAGTGCCGGTGCAGCTTACTTGGTGGGGTCATGCCACCTGCACGGTCGAGGACTCCGGTGTGCGTGTCCTGACCGACCCCCTGTTCGCGCGCCGTCTGGCCCATCTGCGGCGGCGCCGCGGTGCCCCGCCGCCGCCCGAGGCCGCGGTCGCGGATGTGGCGTTGGTGTCGCATCTGCACGCCGATCATCTGCATGTGCCGTCGCTGGCCCGCCTGGCCCCGGGCACCCGCCTGCTGGTGCCGCGTGGCGCCGCCGCCCAGGTGCCGGGGCTGCGCCGGCTCGAACGTCTCCGGGTCACGGAGGTCGCGCCCGGCGACCGGGTGCGGATCGGTGACCTGGTCGTACGGGTCGTACCGGCGCGGCACGACGGGCGCCGGCTGCCGGTCGGACGGCATCGCTCTCCTGCCCTCGGGTACGTCGTCGAGGGTGACGCGCGGACCTACTTCGCCGGGGACACCGGTCTGTTCGAGTCGATGGCGGAGGAGGTGGGGCCGGTCGACGTGGCGCTGTTGCCGGTCGGCGGCTGGGGGCCGTACCTGGGGTCGGGGCATCTGGACCCGGGGCGCGCGGCGCAGGCGCTGGCGCGGCTGAACCCGCGCAGCGCGGTGCCGGTGCACTACGGCACGTACTGGCCGATCGGGATGGACGCCGTGCGCCCCCATGAATTCCATGCGCCGGGCGACGAGTTCGTACGCCTCGCCGCACAACGCGCACCCGGGGTGGCGGTGCACGTCCTGTCGCACGGCGAGAGCGTACGACCGGAGGCGGCCCGATGACCACGTCGACGCCCGGCGCAGATCGCCACGCGATAACCACCTACGCGCTCCGCGCAGCCCACCACGAGACGACCACCCTCCCGCTCCGCGCAGACCACCACGAGACAACCACCCTCCCGCTCCGCGCAGACCACCACGAGACAACCACCCTCCCGCTCCGCGCGGATCGCCACCCGACGACCAGCTCCGGGCTCCGCGCAGAACACGCAGAACACCACGAGACGATCACCCTCGCGCTCCGCGCACACCACGATCCGACAGCCGCCAGAGAGCGCGCTGCCGCCCGCCCCCGGACGCACCACCGCCCAGCGGCCCCCTTCGCGCTCCGCGCGGACCAGTGTCCGAGGATCACCTGCTCTTCCGGGCCCCCCGCAGACCGCCGCCCCGTGACCATCCACGCCCCCGCGCCCCCGGAGGTCTCCCGGTGATGTTCCTCGCCGTCGCGAGTACCAGCGTGCCCGCGGCGTCCACGCAGCAGGCGGTCGGGTATCCGTCGCTGTTTCTGCTGGTGCTGATCGGGGCACTGGTGCCGATCGTGCCGACGGGTGCGCTGGTCAGCTCCGCGGCGGTCGTCGCCTTCCACCAGACCGCGCCGTTCTCGCTCCTGCTGGTCTTCGTCGTCGCAGCGCTCGCGGCCTTCCTCGGGGACATCGCGCTGTACTGGCTGGGGCGGCGCGGTATGCGGTCGAAGAACGGTTCCCGCTGGCTGGAGACGATCCGCGACCGCGCCCCCGAGGACCGGCTGGCCCAGGCGCAGGAGAAACTCGGCGACCACGGGATCGCGGTGCTCACCCTGTCCCGGCTCGTCCCCGCGGGCCGCATTCCGGTGATGCTCGCCTGCCTGCTGGCCCGGATGCCGCTGCGGGACTTCGCCCGCGGCGACGCCCCGGCCTGCCTCGCCTGGGCCGTGACGTATCAGCTGATCGGCATACTCGGCGGCTCCCTGTTCCCCGAGCCCTGGCAGGGCGTGCTGGCGGCGGTCGTGCTGACGCTGGCGATCAGCGCGGCACCGAGCGTGTGGCGCCGGATGCGCCGGACCGCCGCCCCGTGAGCACGGGCGGGGATCAGTCCAGCACCCGCGACGCCCCCACCGGCAGGTCCCACAGGTCCTCGCGGGCCAGTCCCGCCTTCTCCCAGGCCGCCCGCACCCGCGCCAGCGGTTCCAGGACCGGCTCGGCCGACAACACGAACGTGCCCCAGTGCATGGGTGCCATCCGCCGCGCCCCGAGGTCGGCCGTCGCCCGGACCGCCTCCTCCGGGTCGCAGTGGACATCGCTGAGCCACCAGCGCGGGTCGTACGCACCGATCGGCATCAGCGCCAGGTCGATTCCGGGATAGCGGCGGCCGATCCGCTCGAACCAGTGGCCGTAGCCCGTGTCGCCCGCGAAGTACACGCGCTGCCCGTCGGAGGCCGTCAGCACCCACCCGCCCCACAGCGAACGGCACGTGTCGGTCAGGGTGCGCTTGGACCAGTGGTGGGCGGGGACGAAGTCGAAGCGGACGCCGTCGAGTTCGGCGCCCTCCCACCAGTCCAGCTCGGTGACGCGGGTGAACCGGCGCCGCCGGAACCAGGGGGCGAGCCCGGCCGGTACGAACACGGGCGTGTCGTACGGGATTCGGCGCAGGGTCGGGGCGTCCAGGTGATCGTAGTGGTTGTGGCTGATGACGACGGCGTCGATGCGCGGCAGGCCGCTCCAGGCAATGCCGACGGGAGTGATTCGGGCGGGCGTGCCGAGGATGCGGCGGGACCACACCGGGTCGGTGAGGACCGTCAGGCCACCGATCCGCACCACCCAACTGGCGTGCCCCGCCCAGGAGACGGCGACGGTGCGTGCGTCGACGTGCGGGAGCGGCCCCGGCTCGAACGGCAGCAGCGGGATGTCCTTGAGCCCCTCCGGGCCGGACCGCACCGCGCCCTCTCGGGCGAAGCGGGCAAAGGCCTTGAGGCCGGGCAGCGGTGAGGTCAGCCGGTCCGCGAAGGAGCGCGGCCAGATACGGCGCTCGCCGAGCGAACGGGGCTCCGCGAGCGGCGGGAACGCGGTCAGCGGCCCGTGGTCGGGGCTCAGCAGGGTGGTGGACATGGGCTCATCGGTGCCCTGGTGCGCCGAAACGGTACTCGTGGTCGACTCGGACTGCTGCGTCATGGAGGCGGCTCCCATCGCTGAGCGTCGTCGCGTAGATCGTCGAAGACCGATCCCAGGAGGATCAACGCGCGTTGCACTTGCGGCAGTTCCAGCGGCGCGGGCGCATTGAGGCACTCGCCCCGCTCCTCGGCGGTCGTGCCGAGGAACGGGCCGGTGCACAGGCGGACGCGGAGCGCCGCCAGGTCGTCCCCGAAGCGGTGGCCGCCGGGCGCGGGCATGCCGAGCCGGGCGGTGAGGAAGTCCTCCAGTTCCTGTGCGTCGCCGACGCCGCGCGCGCCGAGCGCGGCGCGCAGCGGGCCGAGGTCGGCGTAGAGGTGGCGCCCGGCCTGCGGGGGCCGGGCGAGAGCACCCGTGGCAACGACCGCCCGGTGCGCGGCGGCGGCCACGCGCGCGTGCAGGGCGACGCCGGCGGCGAGTCGCTGGGCGACATCGGCGGGCTCGTCGAGGGCGTACGCGGCCGCGGCGGCGACCGGGGCAGCGACGCGGGCGCCGAGCGCGGTGAGCACGTCGAGGACGCGGGCGCGCAGTCCGGCGCCGTCGGCGGTGGCCGGGAAACGGGCGACGGCCGCGGGCCATCCGGCCGGGAGGAAGGGCCCGGCGAGGTCGGTGACGACGGTGACCCGGTCGGGAAGCATCTCGGCGGGGCTGAGCAGCACGGTGTCGTGCGGCCGGTGCACGGTGTCGCGCCAGGTCTCGTCGCTGACCAGGTGCAGTCCCTCGACGGCGGCGGCCTCGACGGTCTCGTGGACCACCTCGGGCGGTGCGACGGTGGCGGTCGGGTCGTCGGCGACCGACAGCACGAGCAGGCGCGGGTCGCCGCCTTCGGTGCGGATCCTGCGGATGGTCTCCAGGAGGGCATAGGGGTCCGGGACGCCACCGCACTCCGCGGGTGTCGCCACATGGAACACGGACCGGCCCAGCGCCCGGACCTGGGGGGCCCACCACGCGGCGCACGGCCGCGGGACGAGTACGTCGCCGCCGAGCGCGGCGGTGACCGCGACGAGCAGGGCGGGGGCGCCGGGGGCGGTGGCCACCTCGTCGGGTTCGGCAGGCAGTCCGCGCCGGCCGAAGTAGCCGCAGGCGGCGTCGAGGAGGGGCGGGCCGCCGAAGGGGCCGGCGTCGTCGTGGTCGGCGGCCTCGGCGAGCGCGGCGGCGAGGCCCGGCAGGAGGGGCAGCCCATGGCCGGGAAGCGGCGGGCCGTAGCGAACCGGCCCGTGCCCTTCCGGATCCGTCCGCCGCCGCATGCGTGCCTCCGCGCAGTCCGTGGTGCCGTGGCCGGTCCCCCGGGTTCCGGCTCGCTCCGGGCCTTCGACCCACGACCGCCGCCTGTTCTCGTACTCCTGTTCCCTTACGGGGTCGATGGTGCCCTAGGGCTCTGAGTACCCAGAGTTGCGGCCGGTCATGAGCATCGGCGTCGGCGTCGGCCCGGGTTGCCCGGCGCACGGGTTCAGCCGTGGCCGGACGTCCCGCGCCGCCACATCCGGTGGACGGCGGCGCCGAACGCGCCGGCGATCAGGGCGCCGCCCATGACGAGCGCGGGCACGGAGTCGGTGAAGGCGCCGCCCTCGCCCGCCTGCACGCCGTACTGGGCCCCGACAGGTGGCCGTGCCCCGTTGTCCCGCCCCCCGTCGTCCCGCCCGCCGTTGTCCCGCCCCCCTTGGTCCCGCCCGCCGTCGTCCCGCCCGCCGTTGTCCCGCCCCCCTTGGTCCCGCCCGCCGTCGTCCCGCCCCCCTTGGTCCCGCCCGCCTTGCTGCTTGCCCTGTTGCTTGTCCTGACTGTTGCCCTGCTGCTTCCCCTCCTGCCTGTCTTGCTCGTCTTGTTTCCCCTGCTTGCCTTGCTTGTCCCGGCCCTCTCCCTGCTGCCTGTCCGCGCCCTCCCCTTGCTGCCTGCCGGTGCTCTCCCCTTCCCGCCTCGCCTGGCTCTCCGCCTGGCTCTCCCCTTGCTGCCTCGCCTGGCTCTCCGCCTCCTGCTTCCCGGGCTCCTGGCCTGGGCCGTCCCCTTGCCGCGCGGCGCCGTCCCGGCTCACGGTGAACGAGGCCTTCCACGACGTCTCGCGGCCGCCGGGGGCCACCGGGCACCGTCCCTCGACGCCCCATTCCGCCTCGCGCCCGGCCATGCCGGCGACGGCGTCGACGCTTCCGCCGACCGGGATCCGGGCCGTGCCGCGGTACACGACGCCTGTCGCACCCTCGCTCGAACCCCTCACACCGTCCGAGCGCACCATCACGCCGTTCGAGCGCACGATCGCGCCGTTCGAGCGCACCATCGCGCCGTCCGAGCGCACCATCGCGCCGTCCGAGCCGCCGCTCGCCCAGTACGAGCGGCTGGTCACCCCGTACGAGCCTCCAACAACGCTGTCCGAGCGACCGATCGCCCCGTACGAGCCCCCGGCCACGCTGTCCGAGCGACCGGTCACCCCGTCCGAGCCGCCGATCACGCTGCCCGAAGGACCCGTCGCACCCTCACTCCGCCCGCCGCCCTCTGCGCCTCCTCCGCCCCCGTCGGCCCGGTTCAGGCGGATCGAGCCCCCCTCGAAGCCTTGGGAGGTGGCCTCGATGTAGTCGGGCAGGGCACCGCCGATCCCCTCGCAGGACACCGAGACCGTGACCGTGCCGCCGGGCGCGACGGAGCGCGGGCTGACGTCCGCGGACGGATCGGCGGACGCGGGTGGGGCAAGGGCACCCAGGGCGGCACCAGCCAGGGCGGCGGCGGACAGGGCACGGGCGCTGTGGCGCATGGGGGCTCCTTCGGCCGGTTCCTCCGGGGGCACCTCGGTCGTGCCCCCGAAAGCCCATGACAGCCCGCCCGACACCGGGCCGCGCGCGGCCGGACCCCATTCGCGCTAACGGCACCGCCGAGCGGGTGACGGCGGCTGCCGCGCATCCGCGGGTCAGTCGGACAGCGAGACAAGCTCCCGTTCCAGGCCGCGGCCGCGCCTGTCCACCACGGCCGCGGCCACGTCGGCGAGCTTGCGATTGGTGCCCTGAGAGATGCGGCGCAGGACGTCGAAGGCCGCTTCGGCGTCGCAGCCCAGGACATGCATCACCATCCCGCACGCCTGGTCCACCACGGGCCGGGAGCGCAGGGCGGCGCCGAGCTGGTCGAGTTCGGTGAGCGCGGCGCGGTAGGAGCGGTCGCGCACGAGGCAGCTCGCGGCGAGGTCGCCGAGCGCCCGGGCGGGACCGTGCGGGACGTCTTCCAGGGTGCCGGGCCGGAAGCTGTAGAGGCTGAGGGTGACGGTCAGCCCGGAGCGCCGGAAGGGGATCGTGACGCTGGACCGTACGCCCGCGTCGAGTGCCACCGCCCGGTACGCGGGCCAGCGCTCGTCCCGCAGCAGGTCCGCCGCGTCGACCGGCTCGCCGGACCGCAGCGCCGCCGGGATCGGCCCGTCGCCGGAGCGGAGCTGGACCGCGACGAGTGCGGCGAGGTCGGGGTGGGTGACCGCGGCGGGCCGGTCCGTATCGCCCTCGGCGACCATGCTGCTGGCGCCGCAGCAGTCGTCTGTGCAGCGCACGGCCTGCTCGGCGAGTTCCGACAGCCGGCGCCCCGGAAGGGCAGACTCCGGGGAATCCGTTCCCAGGTAATCGAGTTGTCCGGTCTCCGGCATTCTTCACGCCTCCTCTCCCGTGCGCCTGCCCGCTCTGCTCCGTGGAAAAACGGTATGCGCGGATTCCGCCGGTCAAGCCCCTGAAGGACACCCGCCCGGGTTACGTTCGTCGCATGGCGCAGACCGACGAATTCAGTGAGGAGCTCGCGGATTTCGTACGCCGGGTGGCGGAGCTGAAGGCGGCCCGGTCGGTACCGGCGGGCGACCTGCCCTCCGTCCTCGACGCGGCGATCTTCGAACTCGACCATGTGGCCGGTCGGCTGTGGCCGTGGTACGAGCGGGTGTCCGCGGGCGCCCCGGCGTCGGCCGGCGGCGGCGAGCGCCAGGAGCAGCAGCTCCTCAAGGCCCTCTTCCAGCGGATTCCGGTGCCCGTCGCGCTGGTGGACCGCGAGACGGTGGTGCGCCGGATGAATTTCGCGGCGACCGCCTTCACCGGCGTCCGCGCGGGCTATGCGACGGGCCGCCCGCTGACCGGAATGCTCACGCACGCCGAGCGGGCCGCGTTCCGTTCACAGACGGCCGCGGTGGCGCGCGGCGAGGGCGACCGCAGCCTGACCGTGCGGCTCCAGCAGGATCCCGCGGCGCCGGTACGGGCGACCCTGGCCGCGCTGCGGCCCAGTGGCGAGCCGCGCACGGCGGTCCTGGTCGTGCTGCAGCCCGCGGACGCCCGGGGGCCGACGCGGCAGCACGCGCCTGCCGGCGGCATCCCGAGCCTGGCCGAGACCACCCGGCACGCGGCGCTGATGGACCTGCTGGACGCGATGACCACGGCCCTGCTGACCGCGCCCGCCGACGCCGTCCTGGAACGGGCGGCCGGGGTGCTGCACGGCCGGTTCGCGGACTGGGTGGTGGCCGACGCCGGGGCCGCGCGCCCGATCCGTACGGCCGTGCTGGCGCCGTCCGCCGAGGAGGCGGCCGCGCTGGCCGCGCAGGATCCGGCCGAGTGCCCCCTGGTCGTCGAGGCGGCGCGCGGCGGCTCCACGGCCCTGCAGCTGCGCCCCGAGGACCCGGAGGCCTTCGGCCGTGACGCCTCGGGCGCCCCGGTCCTCGTTCGCGCGAACGTGACCTCCCTGCTGTGCGTGCCGCTCACCGCCGGGGGCACCGTGCACGGGGTGCTCACGCTGTTCCGCAGCGGTGCCCGGCTGGCGTTCTCGATGGCGGAGGCCCAGGCGATGGACATGATGTCCCGTCACATGGCGCTGGCGATGCGGGCCCAGTAGGGGCGTGGGGCGGCGCGCGACACCCTCATCACCACATGACCGCGATGCAAGCCCCGCAGGAACAAGAGACGGCACGCAACACCCGCACCTCCACACGGCCGCGATGCAAGCCCCGCAGGGTGTGGGGGCGGGCCCGCACCATCGTGCGCACCTGCCACCACGCAGGCACAACCGGCCACGGTCACGCTCAACGGCCCGCGCCGACCAGCCTGCTGACCCCTGTTCCCCGGCCATGCCCGCCCCCATGGGACGCGGGATGGGCCCACGCCATCGTGCGCGCCCCGCGGGGGCGTGGGGCGGGGTCGCGCCGTCGTGCGCATCCGCCGCGCCGGCGCGCGCCCGGCCACGGTCAACGGCGCGCCGACGGGCCTGTCGTGGCCCCGCTCGCATCGGCCCGGCCCAGCGGAGCGGCTACGCGGCGTCCTGCATCACCTGGTCCCGGAGCCGGTTGCAGCAGCGGCTGATCAGGCGGGAGACATGCATCTGGGAGATGCCCAGGCGTTCGGCGATGCTGCTTTGGGTCATGTCGTCGAAGAACCGCATGTACAGGATGGCGCGTTCACGCTCGGGCAGGGCCCGCAGCCGGGGCTTGACGGCCTCGCGGTCGACGACCGTGTCGAGCGCGGGATCGGGCGAGCCGAGAGAGTCACCGAGCGAGTACCCGTCCTCGCTGCCCGGCAGTTCGGCGTCCAGCGAGAGCGCGGTGAAGCTCTCCAGGGCCTCCAGCCCCGCCCGGACGTCCTCCTCGCACATCTGCGCGTGCTCGGCGATCTCGGCGACGGTGGGCCTGCGGCCCGAGACGGTCTGTGACAGGTCCTGGCAGGCGAACCGCACACGGTTGCGCAGGTCCTGGACACGGCGCGGCACGTGCAGGGTCCACATGTGGTCGCGGAAGTGCCGCTTGATCTCCCCGGTGACGGTGGGGACCGCGTAGCTCTCGAAGGCGTGGCCGCGTCCGGGGTCGTACCGGTCGACGGCCTTGACCAGGCCGAGCGCGGCGACCTGGCGCAGGTCCTCGAAGCTCTCGCCACGGCTGCGGAAGCGCCCCGCGAGCCGTTCGGCCATGGGCAGCCAGGCCTCGACGATCTCGCCGCGGAGCGTGTCGCGCTGCGGGCCCGGGGGCAGCGTGGCGAGCCTGCGGAAGGCCTCCGCGGTGTCGGGGGCGTCGTCGTGTGTGTGGTGCTTCGCGCTCACTCGGTTTCGCATGGTGCGTCGCAACTCCCTTGCGGGTGCCTGGGGTGGGACGGTCACCGTGGGAGGGACACCCGAGTCCGGACGGGCACACCCGTGGCGGGTCTTCACCGCTCCCACGGACGTGCCTCCTGTCCGAAGCACTGAGACACCGCCTGCCCGGACGTCTGCGGGGCAAACACCCGGGACACCCGGACGGCCAGGTTTTCGCCGCCCGGCGCGGGTGACTCGACAGGTGCGACGCGTACACCCGCCCCTCTTCCCCTCGGAGGTCCCCCGATGAGCACCAAGGTCGCCGACCACATCCTGGAGCGTCTGCGCGAATGGGGTGTGGAGCATGTCTTCGGGTATCCCGGCGACGGCATCAACGGCCTGCTTGCCGCGTGGGGACGGGCCGAGGACCGGCCACGGTTCCTCCAGGCGCGGCACGAGGAGATGGCCGCGTTCGAGGCGGTCGGCTACGCCAAGTTCAGCGGCCGTCTCGGTGTGTGCGCGGCCACGTCCGGACCCGGCGCGATCCATCTGCTCAACGGCCTGTACGACGCCAAGCTCGACCACGTGCCGGTCCTCGCGCTCGTCGGCCAGACGCACCGCACGGCGATGGGCGGCTCGTACCAGCAGGAGGTCGACCTGCACACCCTGTTCAAGGACGTGGCCTCGGACTTCGTGGAGACGGTGAACGTCCCCGAGCAGCTGCCGAACGTCCTGGACCGTGCGATCCGCACCGCGTACGCGCGCCGCGCGCCCACGGCGGTGATCATCCCCGGCGATGTGCAGGAACTTGACTACTCGCCGCCCACGCACGCCTTCAAGATGGTCCCCTCCAGCCTGGACCGCAGCGCGTGGACGGCGATCCCCACGCAGGAGTCGCTGGAGCGGGCCGCGGAGGTCCTCAATGCCGGTGACAAGGCCGCGATCCTGATCGGCCAGGGCGCGGCTGGGGCGCAGCCGGAGGTGGAGCGGATCGCCGAGCTGCTGGGCGCGGGCGTCGCGAAGGCGCTGCTCGGAAAGGACGTGCTGAGCGACGAACTGCCCTACGTCACCGGTGCGATCGGTCTGCTGGGCACCCGCCCCTCGTACGAGCTGATGCGCGACTGCGACACGCTGCTCACGATCGGCTCCTCGTTCCCGTACACGCAGTTCCTGCCGGACTTCGGCAAGGCGCGGGCCGTGCAGATCGACATCGACCCGCACATGGTCGGGATGCGCTATCCGTACGAGGTGAATCTCGTCGGCGACGCGAAGGCGACTCTCCAACGCCTGATCCCGCTGCTGGACACGGAGCGCGGGCGCGAGTGGTACGACACCGTGTGCGCGAACGTGGCGCGCTGGCGCGAGGTGATGGAGAAGCGGGCGGAGCTGTCGGCGGACCCGATCAACCCGGAGTACGTGGCCCGGGCACTGGACCCGCTGCTGCCGGAGAACGCGATCGTGACGTCGGACTCCGGTTCGGTGGCGAACTGGTACGCGCGGCACCTGACGATGCGGCCGGGGATGCGGGCGTCGTTGTCGGGGACGCTGGCGACGATGGGCTGCGGGGTGCCGTACGCGATCGGTGCGAAGTTCGCCCACCCGGACCGTCCCGTGTTCGCACTGGTCGGTGACGGCGCCATGCAGATGAACGGCCTGGCGGAGATGATCACGGCGGCGAAGTACCAGGACCACTGGGAGGACCCGCGGCTGGTGGTGGGCGTCTGGAACAACCACGACCTCAACCAGGTGACGTGGGAGATGCGCGCGATGGAGGGCGCCCCGTCGTTCCTGCCCTCGCAGGAGATTCCCGACGTCCAGTACGCCGGCTTCGCCCGCAGCCTCGGGCTGACGGGCGTCCGGGTGGAGAAGCCGGAGGACGTGGAGGCGGGCTGGCGGGCCGGCCTGGAGGCGGACGGCCCGGCGGTCGTCGAGTTCCTGACGGACCCGGCGGTGCCGCCGATCCCGCCGCACGCCACCTGGAAGCAGCTGGAGGCCACGGCGGCCTCGATCCTCAAGGGTGACGTGGATCGCGGCTCGATGGTCCGCCAGGGCTTCAAGGCGAAGGTGCAGGAGTTCCTGCCCGGCCACGGCAGGAAGTAGGCCCGCGTGTTGAACGGCGCTGAAGAGTTCAGTTGCGCACGAAACAGTTCAGTGGTCAGTTCAGTAGCGCGGTGAACTGTTCAGTGCCGAACTGCCGTACTTGACATCGTGGTGCGGCTGATACTCCCGGACGTCACGCCACGGGGGCTTGCAGAACACGCTGGGCACCCAGCGGCCATCGGCGCACCGTGCGGGCAGGAGCAGCGCTGGCCTTCTCGGCCGGCCGGGTCCCCTCCCGTGACGGTGACGGGGCCACGATGAGGGCTCACCGCTGTGCCTGAGCTCAAGGCGGATGGAGGCATTGGCCGGGGACGTCTGTCTGGTCCGTCGGGCGTGAGCAGCGGCAGCAGGACTTGGTCAATGAGGCGCCGGGACCGCTCTTGACGCCTTCCTCCGCTTCCCTCCCAACTGGCCGAGCGGTACCGGGACATGCTCACCTCTTTGGAGCTGCCGCTCACTGCTGAACGGGATCTGCCCGAAGGGGCACTCCGCTTCTAGCGGCATGACGCCCTCCTGCGCTCGCCGCGCAGGAAAGAGCCCCGGCTGCGAGCGAAGTGTGCCGGTCAGGCAGCCTTGCCGCCGGCTCTGTCAGAACCTCGGTCCAGGGCCCCGAGCACGGCAATCCGTACGACGCCGGCGAGATCGGCCCAACTGGAATCGCGGTTCGCCATCATGACGACGGTCACGGCGCAGAGGGCGGCGACGCCACGGACGTGCCGTTCCTCGTCCGTCCCCGCACGCTGACCGAATGCATCCATCATGCATGTGCCGTGCGGCAGCCAGACGTTCCACGACTGCCGGCTCCCGCGTCAGCGGGAAGGCATCAATGAGGGCCTGGAGTTCGGACGGCGGGTCCTTGTCGGTCCAGGCTCGCCACCAGCGGGGCAGGGTGACGGCCGGGGTGAGCCAGGAGCGGACGGCACGTAAGGTCCTGGCCGGCAAGGCGGTTGGGGCTGGTGGGGTGCGGTGGGTCCCCTTCTCTGGCCGGTCGTCGGGGCACAGATCCGGCGCGCCGGCGTCCGACCGTCCGGGTGGGGCGGACCACTGGTCCCGGCAGAAGGAGAACGCGCAGTTCACCAGGGTGTGGTGACGGCGGATCGCGCGGTCGGAGCGGACCTGGAAGTCGGCCCGGCCGAGGTCGTCCTTGATCTGCTTGTAGCTCTGCTCGGTCCACGGCCGCAGCCCGTACAGCCGGACGATCTCGGTAAGGTCGGCGGGTGGGTGCGCGCTGGTGGCAGCGTGCGGGGCGTCGGGGTGGGGCAGGTGGGTGGCCAGGTGCCAGGTGGCCTTTTCCGGCAGGAGGTCCGGGTCGGTAGTGGCCACGACCAGGCGGCAGGGGCTGTCGGGCCGTAGCCACCCAGGCGGGCATCGGTGGCCCACCAGGTCTTGTGCTTCCGCTTTGGCCCGCTTGAATCCGGCGCCGTCTCCGGCGACGACCCAGGGTGGTCTTCCTGGAGGCGCTGGAGGGGCGCGGCCGCCGGCGCGTTCGATCAGTTCGTTCATCCGGCTGCGGCTGAGCTTCTCCAGCACGCCGGTCATCGCGCCCGGGACAACGACCGTCATCCCCGGCAGCGGTGCCACCGTCCGTGGGCGTCGGCGGGATGGCACCGGGCTCGGTCATGTTCACCCCGGCCGCGGCGAGTTTGTGGATGAGCGGGGAGAGGCCGGCGTGTTCGGCGACGATGGCGGGAGCCTTCTCGGTGCCGATGCCCTCGACCTGCTGCATCGCGTCCGTGTCGGCGGCGCGGACACGGCCCAGGGTGGCGAAGCGGCGGGACATGGAGCCGCCCGTGCCGCGGACCCCCAGCACGCACAGCACCCGTGACAGCGGCTGCGCCCTGGCCGCGCCGATCGCCGTGAGGAGTCCGTCGGTGCTGCTCTCGCCCATCAGCTCCCGGTTCAAGGAGCTGCTCGCGGGTGAGGGCGAAACAGGTCGGGGCCTTCGCCCGCCGACGGACCGCGCGGACGAGTCCTCGAGCGCCACGGCCGCAGTCTCTGTGACAGGGGGCCGGCTGGCGGAGGTCGCTGATCCTTGCCTGGCGCATCGGCGGGCGAAGGGCATCACACGAGGGTCTTCGCCAGCCAGGACGTGGTGCGCGTGACGATCTCCTCGAAATGGTCGACCAGGATGCCGTAGTGCTGCCCGGGATACTCGACGACTTCCTTGGGGGCCGTGATCCGCTTGAACATTTCGCGTGCTTCCTCGACCGGGGCAACGGTGTCGCTATCGGCGAGCACCATCAAAACCGGCGCCGTGATGCGCTCCGCGTACGCGGTGACCTCCATCTCGAACAGATGGTCCAGCGACGACAGTGTCAGCTCGTTGCGCCAGCTGCGCACGTCGTGGAACCGCTTGAGGAATTCGAGACCCTCCGGGTCCGTGAACATCATGGGAGGGCCGTCCGGCGTACGGTGGCCGCTGGTCTGCAGGACGACCGGGGGCTCGCCGCGACTCTGGCCGAGGCGATCAGCGACGATGGCGGCATCCAGGCCGGCGAACTCGGCCGGCGGGAACAGCTTGCGCGCCGACCATCCGCTGACCGGCGGTACGACGGAGACGACAGCGGCTGGGCGGTGTCGGTCGCGGCGGCGAACATGCCGACCATGCCGCCCAGGCTGAACCCCCAGACAGCGATCCTCTCCGGATCGACGTCGTCACGGAGGCTGAGATGCGTGATGACATGCCGCATGTCGCGGGCGAACTGCCACGGGTCGATCTGCTGGCGGGGTTCGCCGTCGCTGTGGCGAGTCCGCGGTGGTCGTAGAAGGCGACACCGAGACCCGCGTCCGTGAACAGATGCGCGTACGGGAAGCCGATCTCCGCGACGCTCCCGATGCCTTCATGGGCGATCACGACGGGCACCGGCCCTGTCGCGTCCTCGGGAAGGTAGAGCCTGCCGCGAAGGGTGATCTCCCCCACCGGGTCGTCTGGCCATCGCGGAACTCGATCTCGCGCTGGCGCACGCGGCCCTGGGTGATCCGACAACGCCGAGGTGTCGAGGACCACCTTGAGGTCGCTCACAACAGCACCCCCAGGTTCGGCGTCGCCAGGGTGACCTCTGTCAAGATCACCTCGCGGGAGAGCAGCCTCGGCGCCTCCTCGGTGAGGCGGATCAGATCGTTGCGCCGGCACGGCACTAGATCGAAGTGCGGGTCGATCCCCCGCTGCCGGTAGAGCAGCAGCGAGCTCGAGACGGCGACGACGGCCGGATCGTCAGTCGGCCGCGCCAGGATCGACCCGACGACGCGCAGAGTGCGAGAACTAGGCGTGATACGGATGACGTTCCAGTTCCTGCACGATCAGGAACATGGACTGAGAGGCATCGACCAGGCTGTCCGATGCCGAGACCATGATTTCGTCGAAGAGCTCGCGGTAGCGGGCGACGCCGGAAAGGTCGTCTGTCCTGTCTAGCCAGATGCTTGTAGCGCCGGCATAGACGTTTATGGGGGCGCCGCCCAAAAGATCGCGCGTCGCTTCCTTGGGCACCGGCAATGCATGGCTGCGGGTGTACCCGCACAGCGCGGGCGACAATGAAGGATCAGCTACAATCGCCTGCGAGGCCGCACGCCATGCAGTGAAGAATTGTTCCCGTTCAACACCTTCGCGCGTGGCGATGAAGTGAATAAGCTTGACGGCACCGCGCCGGGGCACGGCAACCTGCTCACGCTCCTCAACTGTCACCATCAACTTCAGGGTCGACCCGTCGGCAAAGAGGTGTTCGTCCGGCTGGATAACCGAAAGGTAATAGGGGTGCGACGTCAGGAGGCCTACCGCTTCCGGCGAGGGGTTATAGATTTCGCTTACGGCATCTATTTCGATCGGCGCCACGCGTGTCACATCCGGTGCACCATAGGCAGCGTCGATCACAAAGTTTTGTACATATCTTGAGAGGTGGACCAGCATGTCAGCGGGGCCCGCCAGGATCTTGGTCGCATGGACGTTCTGATAATGCTGCCAATGCTTCTGGCGTGTCATGCCCGGTAGGCGACGCGCCGCGACGATAAGTTTGATCATCAATTCACTCCGATACGTTGTGCCCCGGGAGAACGCCGGGGGCGGGGCGGCCTGAAGCGGCCGATCAGAAGCGGTGGCGAGAAATCGCCATTATTACTGGGCGGTCCAGCCCCATCGACGGCTACGGGCTGCCCGGTCGTGACGGATATCATCCGCAGCGAACCCGATCACGCGCGCGGCCTGCGAAAGCGCCGGGTTCAAGCCCCGCATCCGGCAAACCGGGATGTCTAGGGAGTAGTGCATGCGCGTGTCCTCTCTGAGTCGTCCACGATGCTCAATCCGTCTCGGCTGGGCGCCCTCACCAGGGCCGCACAGCCGCTGTTCCAGTCTCACCGCGACCACAACATCTGTACAGTGGTACTTTTTTATAAGTTTCATTCACGACATGGATGAAGATGGAACGTGATGGGTCTCGATCTGAATCTGCTCGTGCCGCTGAACGCGCTGCTCCAGGAGCGGAGCGTGACGGCCGCGGCGCACCGTATCGGCCTCTCCCAACCGGCCTGCAGCGCGGCGCTCAAGCGACTGCGAAGGCACTTCGGCGATGAACTGCTGGTCCGAGTCCCCGGCCAGGGATCCCAGCTCACGCTGCTGGCCGAGCGGCTGCGCGATCGGGTCTCACTGCTGGCCGCGGAACTCGACGGCGTCTTCGCGGCCAACGCCAGCCTGCAACCGGGGTCGCTCGACCGTGAGTTCTCCCTGCTGCTCTCCGACGCCGAATGCAGCGCGCTCGCCACGCCGCTGGTGCGCGAAGTCACGGCGCACGGCTCCGGTGCACGTATCCGCCTGGATCTGCTCACGAACGACATGCGGGCGGGGATCGTCGAGGAGATCGACAGGCATGATGGCGTGATCGTGCCCCGGGTCGCGCTCCCGGACGGGACGCCGTCGCTCGACCTCTACGAGGACCAGTGGGTGCGCATCGTCAGCGCGACGCGGCAGTCCGAGGACGACGATCTCGAGCAGGCACGGTGGGCCGTCTGCTACGACGCGCCGTTGATGCCGTGGTCGCCGGGCCAGCTGCTGGAGAGGGAGGGCATGGCCGGGTCGATCGCCGTGCGGGTGGAGAGCTTCGCGACACTGTTCCCGCTGGTGGCGGGTGCGGATCTCACCGCGCTCGTGCCCGGGCGGCTGGCGGACGCGTGGTGCGGGTCGACGGGAACGCGCCCCGCCCGAGTCCCCGCATCTCTTGCCCAGCCCTTCGTCATGGCGATGGCGTGGTCTCCGCGGTGGGTGTACGACCCGGCCCACCGCTGGTTCCGGGACCGGGTGGCCGCCGCCGCGCGGTGTTGACGACGCGAGCCGGTTTCCCTCGGCCGATGTGATCGACCGTGCTGGAGCGAGCACCCCTCCGAAGGCCGAAGGCCGCGACTGAATGGACGCGGCCATGCACGCATGGAAGCAGGTCGCCGCCGGGGCAGCGTGGACTGGGTGCGACGCCGTATCACGGTGATCGTCTGTGCGAGCGAGGCCCTGATCGGCTACCCCTGCTCTGCGGCGTGGGCTTCAACGCAGAAGGTCGCAGCAGTGACGGCCGCGGACACTGCCAGACGCGCGGTTGCAACATCCAGCGCGGGACGCTGACTTACTGATCATTTCAGAATGAGGTTGGCTCTCAGGCTTGGCAGTTGGGCTGGTGGGCGGCAGAGTTCTGCGGGTGTCGGATGATCTTGTGCCTGATGATCTGTGGGATCGTGTCGCTCCGCTGCTCCCTCCTCGCCCGCCGCGGCGTCGGCGGTACCGGTCGGCTGCCGGCGGATGACCGTGCGGCTCTGCGGGGAATCGTCTACGTGCTGCGCACGGGTGTGACCTGGGCGGACGTGCCGACCGAGACGATCGGCTGCAGCGGGGTGACGTGCTGGCGGCGCCTGCGGGACTGGACCGAGGCCGGCGTCTGGCCCCGCCTACACGAGACCCTCCTCACGGAACTCCGCAGGCCGGACTGTTGGACATGGAGGACGCCGCGGTCGACGGCTCGTACGTCCGGGCCCTCAAAGGGGGCTCACACCGGACCTTCGCCGGTCGACCGCGGCCGCCGAGGCAGCAAGCACCATGTGATCACCGACCGGCACGAAACGCCCCTCGCGGTGTCGTTGACCAGCGGAAAGGCCGGTAGGCGGGGATGTCCGTGCGGGTGGGCATCGTGTTCCCCTTTCGAGGACGGTCACGCGGTGAACAGGACTGCGAGGTAGGCGGCGACCAGTGCGGCGCACACGAGAGCAGGTGTGGCAACGCGCGCGTCACCGTTGCGTACATGGGTGATCACGGCTCCGGCCATGAGCAGCAGCGGCCCGGCACCCGCCAGGCCACCCAGCAGGGGTACGGCCAGCCCGAGCGCGACCCCGGCGGCGCCTGCGATCTCCAGGGCACCGATGACGCGATAGGCACTGACGGAGTGGCCGGATTCGGCGGCCTTCTCACGCATCGGCTTAAGGGCGAGCACCTTGGTGAGTCCGATGGCCAGAAAGGGCACGGCGGCGAGGCAGGCGAGAACAATGGAAAGGATCATGGGTTGTCCTGGGATGTTCGGGATGGTTGCGGGGGTGTGCTGACGCGGTACCCCCTCCGATGACCAGGACTCTCTTTCCTTCCATCGCCAACTCCTTTGTTGGGCAGGTTACTTGACGGCGACCGGGTTGACGGGGGAGCCGACGGCTCCGGTGATGGGCAGTGGTGCGGCGGTGAGCCAGAACTCGTACACGCCGTCGCGGGCGCAGTCGTCCGCGAGAGCGTCGGGGTCCCACATCTCGCCGATCAGCAGGCCCATGTTGGGGATGACGACCTGGTGCAGCGGCTGGAAGGCGCCGGCGAACTCGTTCGGCCGTACCTCGAAGCCCCATGTGTCGGTGGCGATCGCGGCGATCTCGCTGGCGTGCAGCTAGCCGGCAGTGGTGAAGGACAGGCCGGGAGAGTCTCCGCCCGCGTAGTCGCCCCAGCCCTCGCGGCGGGCGCGCGCCAGCCGCCCGGTCCGGACGACGACGATGTCCCCGCGGCCGACGGCCACGCCGTGCGCCTCGGCGGTCGCGGTCAGGTGTTCCTCGGTGATCGCGAAACCGTCCGGCAGTTCTCCGCGTTCGTCGCCGATCACCCGGCCGACGTCGAGGAGGACTCCGCGACCGGCGACGTACGGGGCCATGTGCTCGATGCCGGTGACCAGATCGCCGTCCGAGGTGATGGTCTTCGCGGCGTCGCGTCCGTTCCACGCCTTGCCGTGGTCGAAGATGTGCCCGAGCCCGTCCCACTGGGTGGAGCACTGCAGGGGCATCGCGATCACGTCGTCGGCGCCGCCGATGCCGTGCGGAAAGCCCTGGTTGCCCAGCGCCGCCTCGGTTCCCGTGTCCAGCATGGTGTGGACGGGGTTGGTGCGGCGGCGCCAGCCGTTCTGCGGCCCGTTCATGTCGAACCGCTGAGACAGCGAGAAGCTCACGCCCCGGCGGACCAGTGCCGCACCCTCGCGGCGCTTGGCCTCGTCGAGGAAGTTCAGCGTGCCGAGGACGTCGTCCTCGCCCCAACGCCCCCAGTTGGAGTACCGCTTGGCGGCATCGGCAATCGCGCCCTCGGGATCGGTGGGGTCGAGCGGGGTCGTCACGACGCGGTCCTCTCGGTGACGCAGCGGGTGCGCTGCGCGCCCAGACCCGTGATGGAGCCCTCCATGACGTCGCCGTCGCGCAGCAGCCGTCCCCAGTGCATGCCGTTGCCGGCCGGGCTGCCGGTGAGCACCAGGTCGCCGGGCAGGAGCCGGGAGGTCTGGGAGATGTACGACACCAGCCGGGCGATGCCGAAGAGCATGTCCTTGGTGGACTCGTCCTGCATGGTCTCGCCGTTGAGCTTCAGCGTGACCCGCAGGTCACCCGGGTCGGCGATCGACTCGGCGGGCACGATCCAGGGGCCGAGCGGGGTGAAGCCGGGGGCGTTCTTGCAGCGCAGCCAGTCGGTGCCGATGGCCTTCATGTCCCGCCGGAAAACGGTGGCGCGGTCGGTGAGGTCGTTGGCGATCGTGTACCCGGCCACGTACTCCAGGGCCTCCTCGACCGTCACCCGGTAGGCGGGCCTGGCAATGACGGCTGCCAACTCCAGCTCCCAGGCCGGCTGTTCGGCCCAGCCCGGGAGTACGACGTCGTCGAAGGGGCCGGTGATCGCGCTCGGCAGGCCGATGAACACGTACGGCAGGTCCTCGGCCGCCCGCCGGTCCATGACCGCGGCGATCTCCGCGCGCGCCTCCTCCACGGTGCCGGGATCGTCGGGGGAGCGGTGGGCGACCTCCAGGTCGATCACGTGCTGCCGGTAGTTGGCGCCGGACTGAAAGACCTGACGGGGCTCGACCGGCGCGTGCGCTCGCAGGTGCTCCAACGGCCGCCAGTCGGCCGTCTCGTCGGCCGCGAGGTCGTGCAGGCGAGGGAGCATCTCGTCCCAGCGGTCGACGATCTCCCGGGTCGTCAGGGCGGGCTCTCCGAGGGCCGTGGGAAGATCCAGCACGCGCCCCTCGGGGAGCACGAGACCGGGGAAAGGCACCTGGTCAGAGGAGGAGAGGACGCCAAGGGCGAAGGGTCCGGAGAAGGACGCGGAAGCGGCTGCGGGTTTCACGGGAATGCCCTCCAGATTGCGGTGGGACCAATGTGGCCGGACGGGCCCGCCGACCAGGCAACGTAAGCGAGACCTTGCTCAGCCCGCGGTGCGCACGCTGTCGAGCCGCAGAGGCGCGCCAGTGCGGGCCACGAGTTCTTCGGCCGTGATGCCCGGCGCCGCCTCGATCAGCTCCAGTCCCTCGCCGGTAACGTCGAACACCCCCAGATCGGTGATGACGCGGTGGACGCATCGCTCCCCGGTGAGGGGCAGTGTGCACTCCTTCAGCAGTTTCGGACTGCCGTCCCTGGCCGTGTGCTCCATGAGGACGATGACGCGCCGGGCGCCGTGGACAAGGTCCATCGCGCCGCCCATGCCCTTGACCATCTTGCCGGGGATCATCCAGTTGGCGAGATCGCCGTGCTGTGAGACCTGCATGGCGCCGAGGACGGCGGTGTCTATGTGGCCGCCGCGGATCATGCCGAAGGAGAGGGCGGAATCGAAGAAGGAAGCCCCGGGCAGCACAGTGACCGTCTGTTTGCCCGCGTTGATCAGGTCGGCGTCGACCTCGGCCTCGGCCGGGAAAGGACCGGTGCCGAGAATGCCGTTCTCGGAGTGCAGCGTCACCGTGACCCCAGGCGGAAGATACTCGGGTATCAGAGTGGGCAGTCCGATGCCCAGGTTGACGTAGGAGCCGTCGGTGAGCTCTGCGGCGGCGCGTGCCGCCATCTGTTCGCGGGTCCAGGCCATCAGCCGCGTACCGTCCTGTTCTCGATGTGCTTGTCGGCGGCCTCGGCGGCGGTCAGCGTCACGATCCTCTGCACGAAGATGCCCGGGACATGGATGTCCTCCGGCTGCAGTTCGCCGGGCTCGAGGAGTTCCTCGACCTCGGCCACGGTGACGCGTCCGGCCATGGCGGCGAGCGGATTGAAGTTGGCCGCTGCCCGACGGAACATCAAGTTGCCGTGGCGGTCGCCGCGCCAGGCACGTACCAGGGCGAAGTCCGTGGTGATGCCGGTTTCCAGGACATGCGGGCGGCCGGCGAACAGACGCGTCTCCTTGGGCGGAGAGGCGATGGCCACGGAACCGTCGGTCCCATACCGCCAGGGCAGGCCGCCGGTTGCCACTTGGGTACCGACTCCCGCGGGTGTGTAGAAGGCCGGGATGCCAGAGCCGCCGGCGCGGAGGCGTTCGGCGAGGGTGCCCTGCGGAACGAGTTCCACTTCCAGCTCACCGGCGAGGTACTGGCGGGCGAATTCCTTGTTCTCTCCGACGTAGGAGCCGGTCACGCGGGCGATGCGGCCCTCGGCCAGGAGGATTCCGAGACCCCGTCCGTCCACTCCACAGTTGTTGGAGACCACCTCCAGACCGCGTGCGCCGTGTGCGTGGAGAGCCTGGATGAGCGCACTGGGAACACCGCTGAGGCCGAAGCCGCCGACGGCGATCGTCGCTCCGTCGGGGATGTCGGAGACGGCGTCCAGCGCGCTCGCCCGCACCTTGTCCATGAAGAGGCCTTTCTGTCTTTCCCGGTTCTGGCCTTCCTGGCCCTGGTTCAGGTCCTGCCGGAGGCTGTCCGCTTGCGCAGGCGCGGCCGTCGGCGTGCAGCGGTGATCGGCGTGGGCTGCTCGCCCGGTACGACTCGGTTGCGGATCGAACCGATGCCCTCGACTGTCATTTCCACGATGTCTCCGGGTTCGAGCGGAGGCGGTGTCCGCGTCCCGCGGCGGCCCCACAACTCACCGAGGCAGCCGCCGTTGCCGCAGGTCCCGGAGCCGAGGACGTCACCGGCCTTCACCCAGGTGCCGCGGGATGCGTACGAGATGAGCTCCTCGAACATCCAGCTCATGTTGCTCAACAGGTCCTGGCCGACCTCGGTGCCGTTGACCGACACCCGCATGTCCAGCTGCAGGAAGCCCTCGTCGTCGCGGTAAGCGTCCAGCTCGTCGGCGGTCACCAGCCACGGTCCCAGGGTGGTGGCGAAGTCCTTTCCCTTGGCGGGCCCAAGGCCCACCTTCATCTCGCGGCCTTGCAGGTCCCGCGCGGACCAGTCGTTGAGGACGGTGTAGCCGAACACGTGGTCCCGTGCTTCTTCGGGGGTGAGTGAGGCGCCGTCCTTGCCGATGACGGTGGCCACTTCGAGTTCGAAGTCCAGCACGTGCGAGCCCGGCGGGACCGGGACGTCGTCGTGCGCGCCGATCAACGCATAGGGGTTGGTGAAGTAGAAGGCCGGGGCCTCGTACCACTCCGGTACGACCACGCCGCCTCCGCTGACCGACCGCACGACACCCTCGACGTGCTCCTCGAATGCTGCGAAGTCCCGCACGGTCGGCGGTTCCAGCGGCGGCAGCAGCCGTACGGAATCGATCGGTGTCGGGGAGGAGTTGTCGAGGGCGGCGGCACCGGCCTCAAGGGCGGCCGGCAGTCCGGCCCGTACGAGGTCCAGGACCGTCGTCGTACCGGGGAGGGCGTGCAGCCCGTGCTCGCCGACGACCCCGGCGGAGGAACGGCCGGCGCTTTCCCAGGTGGCGAAGCGCATGGTGTGCGTCCTTTCCGGGGGCTCTACTTGATGGCGATGGGGTTGACCGGGGCTCCGACGGCACCGGTGACGGGGATGGGGGCGGCGGTGAGGAAGAAGTCGTAGATGCCGTCGGCAGCGCAGTCGGCCGCGAGGGCGTCGAGATCCCATATCTCGCCGATGAAGAGGCCCATGTGCGGGATGGCCACTTGGTGCAGCGGCTGGAAGGCCCGATCGAATTCGTTGGGCCGGACCTCGAAGCCCCAGGTGTCGGTGGCGATACCGGCGATCTCGCGGGTGTGCAGCCAGTCGGCGGTGGTGAACGAGAGGCCGGGTGCCGGCCCGCCCGCGTAGTCGCCCCAGCCGTCGCGACGCGTCCGCGCCATCTGTCCCGTACGGACCAGCAGCAGATCACCCCGGCCTACTCGGGAGGATTCCCCCTGTGCGGCGATCGTGGCTTCGAGGTGCTCGGCGGTGATGGCGAAGCCGTCCGGCAGTTCGCCGTTGGTGCCGATCGCTCGGCCGACGTCGAGCAGCACTCCTCGGCCTGCTATCCGGTCGGCCACGGTCTCGATACCCGTGAGCTGATCGCCTTCGCTGGTCACCACCGCGGAGGCGCGTCGTCCGTTGTAGGCCATGCCGTGGTCGAAGATGTGTCCGAGGCCGTCCCACTGCGTCGACGCCTGCAACGGCATGAACACCACGTCGTCGGCACCGCCCATGCCGTGCGGGAACTCCGGCGGACCGAACTCGGCGTCCAGGCCCGAGGAGAGCATGGTGTGCACGGGATTGGTCCGGCGGCGCCAGCCATTCTGCGGACCGTTCGTGTCGAAGCGCTGGGCGAGCGAGAAGGAGACCCCGCGCCGGATCAGGGCTGCGCCCTCCCGCCGTTTGCCCTCGTCGAGGAAGTTGAGGGTGCCCAGTACGTCGTCCTGACCCCAACGCCCCCAGTTGGAGCAGCGCTTGGCGGCATCGGCAATCGCGCCGGCGGGGTTGGCACGGTCCAGTTCGTCCGGGGTCACGCCGGGTTCCTTCCGATGAAGAACTCACGGAACGGGTCCATGCTGGGCTCGAGTCCGGCGTCGAGGAGTCCCTTGCGCAGGGCGTGCATCTGGGCGTCGTGGATGCGCTGGGTGGGCTGGCGCAGCGGTCCGCCGTTGTAGCCCTGCAGCCACCCCTGGAACTTCCATGCCTGCCGGTTGATGAAGGCACCGCCGTGCAGCACGGGAGCAAGGCCGCCCTTGATCTTGCGGGCCGGATGCAGCTGCCAGTAGATGTCGGTGGCGTCGTCGTACTTGCCCTCGCGCAGCAGCTCCATGACACGCGGGATCATGGGCCCGAAGTATTCGTGGTCGCTCGTGGCGGACAGCTGGACGGGCATGACCTGTGCCAGCGGGATGAGCTCGCCCTCGATGGGCACCGAGATGACGACCTCGTCGCCGAAGAGCCGGTGACACTCGATAGCGCTCTGAATGCTGGGGAAGCCGCCCTCGGCCTTGATGACCGCGATGTTGGGGCAGTCGTCGATGAGCCGGCGGATGAGCCGCGTCGGGATGTCCGAGGGGTGCACCCGGGAACTGAACCCCCACAGGTACATCGGGAACAGGATGACCGCGAGGTTCGTGGCGTCGCAGACGGCCTTGGTGTAGTCGTAGATCTCCTGTTCCGACTCCGGGTAGAAGTTCGGCGGGTAGGACAGGAGCACCAGGTCGGCACCGGCCTCTTCGGCGCCGCGCACCGCCTCGATGTTCTGCTCCAGGGTGCTCCAACTGCCGTGGTGGACCACGACGAAGTCGTCGCCCGCCTCATCACGGACGATGCGCAGGAAGTCGAGGTATTCGGGCAGGGTGATGCTGACCTCGGAGACGCCGAGGGTGCCGAGGAATCCGTGCTGCTTGGCGAGCCGGATGTCGTGCCTGATGCCCAGCTCGTTGATGCCGCGAAGGTCGGCGGTGAACGACGGGATCGTGCAGTTGACGGCTCCGACGAGCTTTTCGCGGGCCCAGTCCCGGGCCTCTGTGCGGGTGTATGCGGGCATGGTCGTCCTTGCCTCGGTGCGTGGGTGATGGGGGCGGTGACTCAGCGCCTGGCGGGTTGGTCTCGGCGCGACTCGTTCGTGCTGCGGTGTCCGGCGCGGCAGTCGGCTCAGGGCGCGCCGGCGCCTTCCCAGGCCAGGTACTTCATCTCCAGGTACTCGTCGATGCCATAGACGGAGCCCTCGCGCCCCAGCCCCGACTGCTTGACGCCGCCGAAGGGGGCGACCTCGTTGGAGATCAGGCCGGTGTTGATGCCCACCATCCCCGCTTCCAGGGCGGCCGAGACGCGCCAGGTCCGCTCGGCGTCGCGGGTGAAGAGGTAGGCGGCCAGACCGTAGTCGGTGTCGTTGGCCATGCGGACGGCCTCGGCCTCGTCGGTGAAGCGGATGAGCGGGGTGAGCGGGCCGAAGGTCTCCTCGCGGGTGACGAGCATGCCCGGGGCCACGTCCGCCAGCACGGTGGGCTGGAAGAAGAGCCCTCCACGCCGGTGCCGCGAACCGCCGCACAGGATCCTGGCACCCCGGTTCGTGGCGTCGGCGAGATGTTCCTCGACCTTCGCCACCGCTGCCTCGTCGATGAGCGGTCCCTGCTGCACGCCGTCGTCGAAGCCGTCTCCGACGACAAGGTCCTCGACCCTGCGGGTCAACGCCTCTGCGAAGCGGTCGTGGATTCCCGCCTGCACGTAGACACGATTGGCGCTGATGCAGGCCTGGCCCGTGTTGCGGTACTTGGTGGCGACGACACCGGCGACGGCGGTCTCGACGTCGGCGTCGTCGAAGACGAGCACCGGCGCGTTGCCGCCCAGTTCCATCGAGGTCTTCTTCACCGTCTGGGCGGACTGGGCCAGGAGCAGCCTGCCGACCTCGGTGGAGCCGGTGAAGCTGACCTTGCGGACCAGCGGATTGCCGGTCAGCTCGGGCCCGATCTCGCGGGGGTCGCCGATCACCACGTTGAGGACCCCGGCCGGTACACCGGCCCGCTCGGCAAGCTCGGCGAGGGCCAGTGCCGTCAAGGGCGTCTGCTCGGCGGGCTTGACGACCATCGTGCAGCCCGCGGCCAGTGCCGGAGCGGCCTTACGGGTGATCATCGCGGCGGGGAAGTTCCACGGGGTGATGGCCACGCACACCCCGACCGGCTCCTTGAGCACCAGCACCCTGCGCGATGCCTCCGGTGCCGCGAACACGTCGCCGCGGATCCGTTTGGCCTCCTCGGCGAACCACTCGATGAAGGAGGCGGCATAAGCGACTTCCCCGCGGGCCTCAGCGAGTGGCTTGCCCTCCTCCAGGACGATCAGCCGGGCCAGGTCCTCCGTGTGCTCGGTGACAAGGTCGAACCAGCGCCGCAGCACCTGTGCGCGCTGTTTGCCCGACCGCGCCCGCCACTCGGGCAGAGCACGATGAGCGGCGTCGACGGCCTGGGCGGTCTGCGCTCTGCCGAGTGCCGGCAGGTCCGCTATGAGTTCACCGGTCGACGGGTTGCGGACGGTGAGCCGACCGTCGTCGCCGGCTTCCAGCCACTTGCCCTCGACGTAGGCGGCCGTGCGCAGCAGCGTGGGGTCGGACAGACCGAGTGGAACGGTCGTCTCCATGGTCATGGCGGCTCTCTCACTTCTGCACGGGATGAATGGTGGCCGGCATCCGGGTTCCGAGTCCCAGCCGCTCGGCGTTGCGCACGCACATGCCGGCGACCGCCAGGTCCTGGGCCGCTGAGCCGACCGACTTGTACAGCGCGATCTGGTCGACGTGGGTGCGCCCGGGGATGCGCTCGCCGACGAGGTCGGCCAGCGAGCGGATCTCGCCCGCCACGTCGAGACCGGCGGCTCGCGCGGCGATCAGGTCCCCGGTGTCGTCGAGCACCTCCTCGACCATGTCCGCCACGATCACGTCGGCACGGGCAATCACCTCGGGGTCCACCTCACGCTGCTCGGGCAGGGTGGATCCGATGGACACGACGGTCATGCCTGGTTGGAGCCACTTGCCGAGCAGGGTGGGGGTCTCGTCGCGGGACCGGGCGGCGCAGACAACCAGCGTGGCGCCTGCGACGGCCTCCTCGGCGCTGGCCGCCTGCGTGATCGGCAGGTCGGACAGTTCGGCGGCGAATCGGGCTCGGCTCTCCGGTCGTGGGCTGTACACCCGTACGGCCTTGAGGTCGCGTACGACGGCGAGGGCGCGCACATGGTTCTGCGCTTCGAAACCGGAGCCGATCACGGCGACGGTCAGGGCGCCGGGCGGCGACAGCAGGTCCGCTGCGACGGCCGAGGTGGCCGCCGTCCGGTAACCGGTGATGGAGTGGCCGTCGAGCAGGGCCACCAGCTCGGCCGTCCGCTGGTCGAACAGGGGGATGAGGTAGGAGGCGCGGCGCGTCTGCATCGCGGCCGCGATGATCTTCACTCCCATCAGTTCGCGTCCGGCCGGTACGCCGGTGAGGGTGCGCAGCCAGCCGTGGTCTCCGCGGGCCATGCCGCGGGCCGGATAGCGTGCTCCGTCCACGCTCGTCGCGTATGCCTCGCGCACCGCCGAGGTTGCCAGCTCCCAGTCGAAGGCCGCCTGTACCGCTGCGTCATCAAGGAAAAGAGTCACTTCAGTGGCCTTTGCGGAGGAGGGGGAGGGATCAGATCGGCGAGGGGGTCCACAGACCGCCGTCCGTCTGCTTGAGCAGCACCGGCAGCATGGTCTCGGTCATCGACCCGCCGGTCCCCCACTGGTCCTGCGACTGAGGAGAGGTGCTGTCGAAGACGCGGGGCTCCCACGCCTCGTCGTCCTCGATCGTCTCCAGCTCCGTCGTGTACTCGACGACGTTCTCGTTCGGGTCGAGGAAGTAGGTGAAGGTGTTGTCTCCCGGGCCGTGCCGGCCTGGCCCCCACAGCGGGCGGTGACCGGCGCGCATCAGACGCCCGGACCCGCGCATGTACTCGTCGAGGCCGCGCATCTCGAAGGAGATGTGATTCAGCGAGGCGCGCGGTGCTCGGGAGATGGCGAGGATGTGATGCTGGGTTCCGCTGCGCATGAAGCACATCAGGTCGCCGAGCCAGTCCGAGAGGCGGAAGCCGAGGTACGTCTCGTAGAACGCCTTGGTCGCGGCCACATCGGTGGAGTTGATCACCACGTGGCTGAGCTTCTTGGGGACGGATTCGCGTTCCTCGAGCTCCCGGAAGGGCTTCTGCGCGACCCCGGCGGACACCTCGACGAGTCGGCCGTCGGGGTCGAAGAACCGGACGCCGTATCCGCCGCCCGGGGTGTCCAGCTTGCCGGGCTCCCGGTCGAGCGTGATTCCGCCGACCGCCAGCCGACGGGCCAACTCGTCGACTTCTTCGGGAGAGTTCACACCGAAGGCGATGAGGTCCAGTCGCTTGTCCTGGTCCTGCCGGACGCGAAGGATGTACTGCTCCGGGTCCGCGGGAGTGGCGAAGAAGGTCACACCGCTGTCGTCGGCCACCGGCTGCAGTCCCCAGAGGTTCTTGTAGAACTCCAGAGCCTTGCCGTAGTCGGGCACACCGATACCCACATGCCTGAGATGGGTGATCGGACGGAAGGCTGCGGTCATCGTCGACTCCTGCTCTTCAGTGACGCCGAACAGGTCGTTCGCGTCGCTTTCCCGCTGCAAGACGCTAGACAGACGCACTCCTCGATACAAACAATCGATAGTGATGCGTTCGGATTGATGACATCAATCCGTGGTCGGAGTCGACCGTCGAGCCGCGGCAGCCGACTTCTGTCGGCATGCCTTCAGCACAGACGGGAATTCCGGTCGATGCCCACCACCAATGCGCCCCTGGATCTCAACCGGGTGGATCTGAACCTGCTCGTCGCCTTCGACGCCCTGATGGCGGAACGGAGCGTGACCGCGGCGGCGGCCCGGCTGGCCGTCGGACAGTCGGCCATGAGCTCCACGCTGGCTCGGCTCCGCAAGCTCCTGAACGATCCGATCCTCGTCAGGCAGGGGCGGACCATGGTTGCCACACCGGTTGCCGAGTCGCTGGTGCAGCCAGTGCAGAAGACGCTGACCGACATCAAGTCGCTGCTGTCACAGCGCGACAGCTTCGATCCCGCGACCGACCACAGGACGTACTCGGTGATGGCGAGCAGCTACGCGGCCGTCGCCGTACTGCATCCGCTGTTGGTGCAGCTGCCGGCCGAGGCTCCGAACGTGCGGTTGCGCATCCAGCCCTTCGCGGAGGAGTACGCGGAACAGCTGACCCGCCACCAGATCGACCTCGTCATCGTTCCGCGCGAGCTGGTGCCCAGCGGGCCGGACCTGTGCAGTGAGGCCGCGTACACCGACCGCTACGTGCTCGCGGTCGACCAGGAGCACCCCGATGTGGGCGAGAGCATCTCGGTCGAGCAGTTCAGCGAGCTGCCGTACCTCGCGACGAGCCCCGACCGGCGACCCTCCCTGGCCGAACTGAATCTCGACCTGCTCGGCATCCCGCGCCATGTCGAGGTCACCACGAGTTTCGAACTCGCCCCGTTCCTGATCCGCGGTACCCGGCTCATCACCTTGATCCCCGAAACGCTCGGGCGCCGCATCGCCCCGGCGACAGGCCTGCGGCTGCTCGAACCTCCCATGGAGCTGCAGCCGGGCACCGAAATGATGGTCTGGACGAAACGCATGGACGACGATCCGGGCCACGCCTGGCTGCGGCAGCGCATGCGCCATTTCGCAAATGCCTACATCCGGGACACGCCGCCCGCCCCGGCAGCCGGCTGAGACAGGACCGGTCAGCAGGCGCCTGGCCGCGTGCCATCGATTGGATCAATACCGACGCATCGACAGGAATTGCTTTTCACCATGTGATGACAGCCATAGCCTGACGTCTCGAGCCGCAGGCAGGGCCACGGAATTCCGCTGATCGCCCCTGCTGAGCACGACTGAGGCAAGGGAGCCCCATGACTGCCATCTCTCCAGAAACGGCCGATGCCGCTGCCATCCTGGACCGCGTAGAGGCCTCGCTGAAGAACGATCTCGTCCCGGTGGAAATCTTCAACGACGAAGCGGTGTTCCGCGCCGAAATCGAGCAGATATTCACCAAGTGCTGGGTGTTCGTCGCGCACGAGAGCGAGATCCCCAAGGCGGGTGACTTCGTGCAGCGCAGAATCGGCCTCGATCCGGTGATCGTCACGCGCGACGGCAAGGGCGGCATCAACGTGCTGTCGAACTACTGCCGTCACCGGGGCACCCAGGTGTGCCAGACCGATGCCGGCAACTCCCGGTTCTTCAAGTGTCCCTACCACGGGTGGACCTACAGCAACAACGGCGACCTGGTCGGCACCCCGCACATGCACGACGCCTACGGCGAGCGTCTCGACCCCAAGGCGTGGGGCCTGATACGCGCGCCCCGGGTGGCCACCCGGCAGGGCTTCGTCTTCGCCTCGCTGGACCCGGACGGACCGTCGCTGGACGAGTACCTGGGCGGGGCAGGGTGGATGCTCGACCTGATCGTCGGGCTGGCACCCGGCGGCATGCGGGTCGCCGGGCCTCCGGAGCGCTACCGGCTGCACGCCGACTGGAAGACGGCCGCCGAGAACTTCACCGGCGACGGTTACCACGTCGACACGCTGCACTGGAGCACGGAAGAGGTCGCGGTCTCCCAGGGGCTGCAGATGACGTGCGAGATCGCGCGCATCTACGAATTCGAGAACGGCCACGCCTTCGCCGGCCATGCCTGGACCAAGGCAGTCCATCCCGGCTACGTGCTCTGGGGCTACGCGCCGGAAATCACCCAGCACTTCAACCTGTCGGGCCTGGACGAGGCACAGCTCCACGTAGTCAACCACGAGCCGCCGACGGTCGGAACGATCTTCCCAAACCTCAGCTTCATCCGGCTGAACACCCCGTCCGTGCCGGGCGGTCCCATGTCGGTGATCACCAGCTTCCGGCAGTGGCAGCCGATCGGCCCCGGCGAGATCGAACTGTGGAACTGGCAGTTCGTCTGGGACTTCATGTCGGAGGACGAGGCCCGCGACTCCTACGTCAACGGCCAGTTCACCTTCGGCTCGGCAGGCATCTTCGAGCAGGACGACACCGTCGCCTGGGAAGGCGCACCGCGCGCCGCCCAAAGTCCGTGGATGCGCAAGGCCGGCATGGAGTTCCACTTCCAGCAGGGCAACAACAGTCAGGTCGACCAGTCGCACGACCCCTCGTGGACCGGCCCGGGCCGCAAGCGCAACACCGGCTACGGCGAGCACGCGCAGCTCCACTTTTACCGCCACTGGCTGAACGTGATGCGCGGGAACACCGGCGCCGGCACCGAGGGAGCTGAGTGAGCATGACCACGACCGACACACCCCGCATCGTCCCGCCCGTGAGCGCCAACCCCGAACTTCAGGCCTTGGCCACCCAGTTCCTGGCGCTGGAGGCCCGGCTGCTCGACGAGGGCCGCGAGGAGGAGTGGTACGGACTCCTTGACGACGAACTTCTCTACACCGTGCCGATCCGACAGGCAGCGGAACCGCGTTCCAAGGAGATTGACCGCAACGCCTTCCGGGTCCGGGACACCAAGGCCCACGTACGCACGCGCCTGGACCGGCTCAACACCGACCACGCGTACTCGGAGGTACCTCCGTCCCGCACCTTGCGCATCGTGGGCAGCGTCGAGGTCGAGGAGATCGACCGCCCCGACGTCATCAAGGTGTCGAGCGCCCTGCTGGTCTACCGCCAGCGCGGCATCGACCCGCACTTCGATCTCATCCCGTGCAGGCGCTACGACCAGCTCCGCCTCACACCGTCGGGCCCGCGCCTGCTGTCCCGCGAAATCGTGCTGACCGAAACGGCGCTGGCCACTCCGAACCTTGGAGTCTTCCTGTGAGCGACAACCTCTCCGTCTCCCTCGACGGCACCCGCTGCAAGTCCTACGGCATCTGCGTCAGCGTCATGCCCGACGTCTTCGACACCCCGCCCGGCAGCCCGACGGCTGTTCTCCTGCGCGACACCGTCGACGCCGACGAGCGGGAGGACCTCGAAGAGGCCGCCCGCGTCTGCCCCGCACAGGCCATCGCGCTCAACTCGGGACCCAGGCCGTGACCGGCGGCTTTGAGCGGGTCGTCGTGGTGGGAGCCTCCGCCGCCGGCCTCAGCGCCGCCGACGGCCTCCGGGAGGCCGGATTCACCGGCTCCATCACCGTCCTCGGCGCCGAGCTGCACCAGCCGTACGACCGGCCCACGATGTCGAAGGCCCTGCTTGTCGCCGAGGAGGACCCGCAACTCCTCGAACTCCGCTCTCCCGAACGCATCGAGGCGAACCGCCTCGACCTGCGTCTCGGGCACGCCGCGGCGGGGCTCGACGTCGACCGCCGCTATGTGGTGACCACGTACGGCGAGGCGCTTCCCTGGGACGCTGTGGTCATCGCCTGCGGCAGCCGCCCCCGCGAGATGAGGAGCCTCGCGGGCGAGGTACTGCCGGCCCTGCGCACCCCCGAGGACCTGCGGGTGCTGCGCGAGGCCGCGGCGCGATACGGCGAGATGACCATGATCGGCTCCGGCTTCATCGGACTGGAGGTCGCGGCCGGTCTCGTCGCGCGGGGCGTGGCGGTCACGGTCCTCGACGCGCTCCCGCTGCCGCTGGAGCCCGTACTGGGGACCGAGCTGGCCACCCATCTCCGCGACCTGCACACCGCACGCGGGGTCCGCTTCCGCAGTGCCGTCGCCGTGGCGTCGGTCACCGGACAACCAGGGGCGTACGAGGTCCGGCTCACGGACGGAAGTGTGCACCGGACCCCGTTCGTGCTGACGGGTATCGGCGCCGAACCCGCCGTCGACTGGCTGGCGGGCTCCGGGATCGAGGTGACCGGCGGGATCGTCACCGACGCCGCCGGCCGGACCAACGTGCCCGGCGTGTGGGCCGCCGGTGACGTGGCCGCGTTCCACCACCCGCTGCTGGGACAGCGCGTACGCGTGGAGCACTGGACCCATGCGGTCGAGCAGGGCCGGCACATCGGCTTGAACATCGCCCGCGGCGAGACCACGCCCTACCAGGGAGTGCCGTACTTCTGGACCGACCAGTACGGCATGCGGTTCCAGTGCTACGGCCGCCGCCGTGCGGGCGACCGCAGCCTCGTCGTCGAGGGTTCACTCGACGCGGGCGAGTTTCTCGTCCTGTTCGGCCACGCCGGCGAGTTTCACGCCGCGTTCGCCTGCGGGCATGTCCGCTCGCTGCGCGACTACCGCAAGCTGCTCGCACGCGGCGGCACCTGGGACGAGGCACTCGCGCTCGCCCGCACGAACAATCCCGTCCTCGACACCACCGTGTCGTGCACCGACCGGAAGGAACGCACCACCCATGAAGCTGCTTGACGACCACGTCGTACTCATCACCGGCGGCGGCTCGGGCCTCGGTCTCGGCGTCGCCCACCACTGTCTCGAACAGGGCGCGCAGCTCGCGATCCTCGAGTACGACCAGGCCAAGGTACTCGGGCTGAAGAAGGAGTTCGGCGACGACATCCTCGTCGTGCACGGCGACGTACGCAACATCGACGATCTTCGTGCCTGCCGATCCCAGATCGAGGACCGCTACGGCCGGCTCACCTCCCTGATCGGCGCGCAGGGCATCTTCGACGGTAACGTCCGGCTGACCGACATTCCCGTCGAGCGCGTCGGCGAACTGTTCGACGAGGTCTTCTCGATCAACGTCAAGGGCTACGCGCTGACCGCGCGGATCATGCACGACCTGCTGCAGGCCGAGGAAGGGGCGATCGTGCTCACCGCGTCCCAGGCGGCGTTCGCAGCCGACGGCGGCGGTGCGGCCTACACGGCCAGCAAGGGGGCGGTGCGCAGCCTGGTGAACCAGCTGTCGTTCGAGTTCGCCCCGCGGGTACGGGTCAACGCCGTCGCCCCTTCGGGCATCGCGAGCAGTCAGCTCCGCGGGCCCGGCGCTCTCGACCTGCACGAGTCCAAGCAGTCGGACATTCCTGCGGACGCCTTCCGCGCGATGTTCGAATGGTCCACGCCCCTTCAGCACCTCCCCGCCCCGGAGGAGTACGGGCCCTTCTACGCACTCCTCGCATCCCGGCACAACAAGGTGATGACAGGCCAGACCGTGATCGCCGACTCTGGCACCCTGAACCGGGCCCTCATGAGCATGGGCCAGCTTGTCAGCAGCTACCCGTTGGCCTGAGTGCTGCGCTTCTGCGCACCACACCGGGTCGCAGAGGCGCGCGTGCCGTCTTCCTGCTGGACGTGCGTCAACCGTACGACCGTTGATGTGCGTGCTGTTGCCGCCTGGCTGGCCTGTCCCGAACCCCACATTCCGCTGCCGTCTCCCGCAAGCAGGTGCCGACAAATCAGCCGTACGAATAGCCAGCCCAAGGGGTGCTACATCAGTAGCACCCCTTGGGCTGGCGCGCATCAGGAGGGTGTCTCAGCCACACTTGTCGGGTGCCTGGAGGAACGAGACGTGCCCAAAAGCCGAGAGACTACGTGGTCAGCGGTGGCTGGCCGCATGCCATGATGCTGCCGCACTGCGGCGCCCTCGTCGCCCAGGCCATCGCGCGCAGGCTCGCCGAGGCCATGACGGATCAGCAGATGAGCGCGAACGCGCTGGCGCGCAAGAGCGGAGTCAATCGTCAGGTGATCGCGAACGTTCTCAACGGGACGGTGTGGCCGGACATGCTCACCGTGGTGGATCTGGAGGGCGCGCTAGGTGTCATGCTGTGGCCGGACCATCTGGAGTGGAAGATCCCCGTTACTGGTGCCGTGGCCGCCATGGGCGAACTGGTCATCGCAGCTGCACCTTCCTCGTAGATCTCGCGGCGAGGCGGCACAGCCTGGTTTTCGACAGGCCTGCAATACGCGTCAGGCGCCGTCGACAGGGGCTGGTTGGTTCTCGATCCATGCAAGCCCTCCGAGGTCCAGTTGGGTCCGGGCGCGAGTGACGGCGACGTAGGCGAGACGGGCGTCAGTGTCGCTCACAGGTTCCGGGATCGGGTGGCCGCTGTCGTCCAATTGGTCGCTGTCCGGCGGCGGGGGAAAATCGTCAGCGATCCTGACCTTGAGCCACTCCCGGCCTTTTGCCTTGTGAGCGGTGGAGATCGTGACCTCGGCTTTGTCTTCACCGGTCAGCGCGTCGACAGCAGCAATAATGGCTTCGGGCCCGTGGGTGTCGACGAGCTCCACGAACGGCTGGAGATCGCGGCCGGCGGGATCGTATTCCGCGTACTCCTGCAGCTCCCCCCATGAAGCGAAGAGAACCAGTTCGGGGTGGGATGTGCGCTGGCCCTCCTTGAGATCCCGGGCGGCGCGCGCCAGCGCAAGAAGTGTCTGCCCACCCCGGGCCAGAGCCACCCGACGGCCGCTTTCCAACTGCCTCATGACTTCGGTCATGACGCCGATGTTGGTGCGGCACAGCACCGCGTCCGGACAGATGACCAAGCCAACCTTCGTTGGAATGGTGTCGGTGCCGGTCAGCCTGATCGGCGCGTCGGTGAGCGCGAGCCATCTGTTGGCCTGTTCGGCCAGGAGCGGGCCGAAGCGGAAGGAGCGGGTCAAGGTGAGGTGAGTGGCGTCGAAGCCCGTCATTACATCCCGGGCGCCTCGCCACCCGTAGATGGCTTGGGCGGAGTCACCGACCATGACCAGCTGGGCGTGTCCGCGTTGTGCGGCGAAGACCTGCTCCAGAACAGGGTTGGTGTCCTGGGCTTCGTCGAGGAGAAGGAAATCGGCCTCGATCCTCGGCTCGGTCAGGGCCCACATCTTCAGGTAGTGGTCGTGCTCGAAGCGGACCACTCCGTCGTCGGGGTTCTGTAGATCCTTCCACGCCTTTCCGACGAACGGCAGGACAGCTTCCGCAAGTTGGTCCCGCTCGCTCGGTGTACTCAGCCTTCGCAGTGTCGGCACGTGGTGGGGAGCCGGGGTGTTGTCCGCGGACTGGCAGAAGCGAGTGACCGTACGCAGGACGGTGTGGGAGAGGGTCCGGTGGCTGATCTCGTGATCACCGATGCGCAAGGGGGCTCCGACACCGAGGGCGTGCCCGACCCGCCAGGCCGAATGGCGCGGGCTGCTGAGCCGGCGAGCGAACCGGTGGCCAAGGGCCGCGAAGGCCGTAGCATGTGCGGTCCTGCACTGCACGGAGCGCGGGAACCGGGCGGCGGCATCATCCGCAATGTCCTTATTGAAAGCGAGATAGCGGCCTCGGCGTCGAGTACTCGCGGCCAGCAGACCCAGTGTGCTGGTCTTACCGGTGCCGGCACCGGCCTGCAGCACCATGTGGTGACCGTCCCGGAAAGTGTCGACGGCGTGGGCCTGTTCATCGGTCGGCGTGTGCAACAGGGGCTCCGTGGTGCAGAAGGGTCAGTGGCTCGTGCGCGGCGCTTCGGCACTGGTCGTCCGCGTCGCGCGAGGATCCCGACCGTGGACTCTGGTGGTCCAGCAGGACGCGTGCCGCACAGGCGAGTACAGCTTCAGGGGTGTGTTGGACGAGGAGGTCCTGGAGCTGCGCGGTCAGGTGCCGGGTGCGAGCCCGCTCGTCCCGTTCAACTGCATTGACGATGGTCCGGGAGAGGAAGTCTGCGGGCTTCTGACCCCGAGCTGTCGCGGCATGGCTGATCGCGGAGCGCATGGCGCGGGTGAACGCGATATTGAGAAGGACATGGCCTGACGCGTCGGGGTAGTGGGTCGTCAAGACGCCGATGGGCAAGAGCCGATCGAGTTCGCGGCGCAGGGACCGCCGCGCGCGTCCCGGAGACTTGGCTCGGTGCACGGCCATGAGGCGGGTGCGGTCCGTGTTGGCCGCCAGTGGCACCCTGCGGCAGGCTCCGTGCAGTTCTGCTCCGGTGACCGGCCGGGTCAGGATGATTTCTACCGCGTGCGGTCTTCTCATCACCGGACCGCCTTCTGCGTCCCGCTGCCAGGATGTGGCCGACGGCTGTGGGTGGGAAGACGCCGGTGTACGTACGCTTGGTGGACGAGCGGGTCGAAGGGTTCCCAGTCCGTCAGCGCCAAGTCCGCGGCTGTTGGGGTGGCTGCGTGCTGGGGGCAGCGTTGCGTTCGCCAGCGGAGTTGTTCGCCGTATGGCAGGGAACTCAGGTCGTACACGGCCATCACCTCGGCAGGCAGAGCCAGTTGCCCCTGAGTGGCGGTTGCGGGAACGAGTCTCCAGACACCTGCCGGGCCGCCGGAAGCGAGCATCCTGAAGGTGCATCGGTCACGTCGTCGGGTCTGGGCCACGCACTGGATCTCGTCCAGAGGGCGTGCGGCGAGGTAGCGGACGTACAGGATCTGGACGGCGGGTCTGGCGGGCCGGCAAGGGTCCTCCGGCTGCCGGCCCGCAGGGCCCGCCGGTACCGCTGCGGTGAAACTTCCGGCGTCCGCCAGGCGACGCGTGTTCACGGCCAACGTCCGACGGAGTCTCGCCAGCTCGGGCACCGCGGCGGCACCGGCGTCACGGGCCGGGCAGACGCTGGCGTGGGTCAGTCGGCACCAGGCGCTGCCGTCTCCGGAGGGACACGCAAGGCCGGAACTGACGTGCCAGCGATGGTCGGTGGGTACCGCCGCCGCCGGCAACTCCTGGGGATGCAGGCGGACGGGACGGTCCCGGGCTCGCTGATACCACTCGACTGGATTGCCGCATTCACGGCAGCGGTCGTGCTGGGCACAGCGCAGAAGTCTGCTGGGACTGTCGGGATCGACGCACAGCGAGCGTCGCACGTGGGCCGGGACCGGCCTGCTGTCCCAGCGGCAGGGTACGGGTGAGGGGTGCATGGGCGCGAAGGTGCCAGCCCACACGCTGTAGAGCGACGTCCGGGCCGTAGACGTCCACCGATCAGCCCCATCTAGGACAACGCGCGTTCGACCTAGCGCTCAGGTGTTCGCATCGATCTGCTCGATCGGCTGATTACTCGACACGCCCGGACAGCTCGTCAGCCGTTCATCGACTGCGGGGGTTCATGCCCGCGGCAGAGGGCGCCGAAGAGTTGATCGAGCGGGGTGCCCAGGGCGTGGGCGAGGGCGTGCCATGACTTGAGGGTGCCGATCGTGCGACCCTGCTCGATCTCAATGAGGGTCCTTCTGGCCAGGCCACTGCGGGCGGCAAGCTCGTCGTAGGTCCATCCCCGCACCGCACGCAGCCGGGCCAGCTCCAGACGCAGAGCCTCGAAATCCGGGTCAGGCGGGAAGATCGTCACCCAACCATCGGAAGGTGCAGACACCTGCCCTGTCAGTGCAGACCTCTGCCCTATTTCCGCCCGTCAACGTTGGGGCGAAGGGCAGAGGTCTGCACTAGCGTGTGCGCCCGACTCCAGTCCGGCAGAGGGCCGGCGCAATGAACGACGGGAGGAAGACTCGCGCCATGAGGCACTGCTCCGTACGCCCGGGAGTCCGGCGCACCTGGACGGTCGAACTGCGCCCGCAGCCCGGCGGACCCGTACTCGTATGCCAGCAGTGCACGCACAGCGGGCGACCGCTCGTCGGCACCGCCGCTCGAACCGAGCTCTTGGCCCACCTGGCCGCGCACGCACGTCAAGATCTTCTCCCCGCGCACCTGCGGACCTGCCAGTGCCACGAACGGGGTTGTCGACAGCACCCCCGCCACCGCGGGTGCAACGGCCCGATCCGACTCCTCCTCGTCCGAGAACGAGGAGGACGCCGCTGGCGCCTCTCCGACACCTGCACCGCGTGCGCGGCGGCCACATCCCAGGCCGCCGTCGTCCCCGAAACAACCCTGGCCGCAGCCACACCTTCCGGGCAGACGCGCGCTCGACGCAGACGACGCACGAGAGGACCAGACAGCCAGACCCGAGTGCGCGAGATCCTCAACTATCTCGCCGCGGTGCTGCCCGAAAAGACAGGAGCTGGCGCCCGCATGCTCGCCCTTCAGTGCGCACTACGCATGAACAACTCGGCTCAAGTCCGGCTGCCCCACGGCGTGGTGCGCAGCCTTCGCCTCGAACCTGCCACGGATTCGTGGCGTGAGCTCATCGAAGCGGGGCTGCTTCGTCCACTCCCACCCGACCACGCAATTGCCGTCCAGATGCTCGACGCGGGTCTGCTCACTCAGCATCCGGCTCGGCCTGACCGGCTGCGCGCCGCCGACTGGGCATTGCGCGGCACCCACCCTGCTCGTACCTCCAGCCCGCTCCTACGACTTGCCGCCCTGTCCTTCATCGTCCGCACCGCCCTCGGAAGTGATCACGGAGTCGCGGAGACGGACCATGTAGCGCGTGAGTGCGGGGTGCCTGCGGCCGCTCTTCCCTCGCTACTGGAGCAGTTGGTGATCGCAGGGGTTCTCGCGACCTGGCAAGCAGCACGGGATGCAGGAGAGCTGTCGTGGAAGCTCGGCCCGAAAGGGCTCCATCCACATTCCTCCAACGAAGACACCCCCAACCACCCTGGCCCAGCTGACCGCCGACCAGCTCAAGTCGGTTGATCTCGCTCAGCGATCACAGCTGGCTGCGCGAGCACGGGGAACGCCTCCTCCCAAACCTGGCGAAGGTGTCGGCTACCCATCCTTCTCAGTACGGGCCACTGCGTGAGCAACAGTTCCTTGTTGAGGAATCGGACCAGATCTTGGCACTGCCCCTCTGCAAGCACGGTCCGGTAGAGACTCTGCACACACGAGGTACATGGAACCCAAATACGTCACTCGACATGATCTGATTCTCTCAGCGCCCACTGACAAGCCGCGTCTCGGACCGCGTTGGTTGACCGCCTCGTCCGCCACACCGAATGATCTCCCTCAAGAGCGACGGCCACCGCGTGCGAGGCCAACACCTCAGACGCGTTCTCGCCGTGAACATCGGGGAATGAATAACGTCAAGTGACCTACTGGGGCCGACGTTCACGCGTTCGTCAGGAGAGGACGCCGAAAGAGCCTGAGACGGACGCGCAAGTGGGAGGGGCGGCATTGGCGGCAGCGCACGTGCTTGCGAGACGCACGATCACACAAGTACCTGCGCAAAGTCCTGTTGTCGTACCCCGTGCCCGCCGGCTTCCTGTCGTCCCGAAGCCGGTTAGCGGCGAGGCTTTCTCCTCCTGGGTAGATCGTGTTGCGGGCACGCTGAGCGTTTCTCCCGGCCGGGCTGCCCACGCACTGGGGTTGGAGTGTGCCGAAGGCGCGGCAATCACCCGGCCCGTGTTTTTCGGAGTCATTCTCACCCCTAAGAGCCTCAGCGGCTTGCGCGATGCGACAGGGTTGCCAGTGCGAACACTTCAGGACATGCAGCTCGCCCGGTACGACGGAACCGCACTCGACCTCGCGGGCCTGGAGCCGAGCGACCGGACGTCGATGCGGCTTGTCGCTCTTCGTGAATGGATGTTGACGACGTCAAGTCGGGCCTGCCCGTACTGCCTCGCAGAGAGACCGGAATGGCCTCTGTGGTGGCGTCTTGGGATCGCGGCGGTATGCCCCGTCCACCGTTGCCTGCTGATCGACGTCTGCCCCACGTGCGGCATCCCACTCAGGCGCGGCAACCACAGCAACCAACGTGGCCTGCTCTCGAGGCCTCCGCTGCCTGGTCCCGGTGAATGCGGCAATCGTCCGCCTGGTGGGCCGTCAGCCCGTGGTGGCCGCCGCGGCGGACTGTGCCCGCAGCAGTACAAGGACATGCCGACAGTAGCCGTGAACGACTCCTTAGCTGCTCTCCAGCGGCAGGCACTCGCCATCGCAGACGGAGCCGAAGGGTCCGTGGCAGGTACGTCAGTCTCCCCGAGCGAATGGTTTGCTTCTCTTCGACTGCTGACGGCAATGGCCCGTCTCGCCGCTGATGAGACCGACGTCTCCGTGTGCCCGGGCTTCATGGCCGAAGCGGTGGCAGAAGACCGTCGGCGGCGCCAGGCCATACGCAGCGGTAGCGCGAGCCACCTCGGAGCCATGCCTCCAACGGCCGCCCATGCCATGGCCTATTTGGCGCTTGCCTCCGCGGTCCTTGACGCCCCGAACTTCGAGAGCGGTGCACGAGTACTGGCTCCTTGGGCCCGGCGCCTGGCGGACCTGCAACGGGCCGCCGGTGTCGGAGACCGGCTTCGCAAGATGCGCCGCCCGGCTGTCATCAACGAAATGATGGCTGCCGTTGCTCCTCGTTCCTCACGTGTTGTCGGCGCCCTCGCAGCCGTCAGACCAGTGGGGATCAGCCCCTGCCACGTTCCGCATCTCGCTGATGCTGCGGACTACAGCGAGCTGGTTGCCGCGTATCTGCCCGGAACCAGTCCCTTGTGGGGAAGGCGGTTCACCGCTCTGGCGCTCGCTCGCCTGGCGGGCGCGTCCAGTTGGCCGCGCGCCGCTGAGGTATTAGGCATGGACAGCGGCAAGGCCATACGTGCCGCCACCAAGGTTGTCCGGCGAATCTCCGACGCGGACGCGTTCTGGGAGTCGGTGACGCTCGTAGGGGAGCGTCTTCAGGAACGCGGGCCGGTCGATTATGCCGCCCGCAGAGCTGCTCTTGCAGACCTGTGTGAGCTCCCCGACGGCGCTCTCACGCCCGTCTTCCGTCCTCTTGGGATGTCCGTCACTCCTCAGCGACGGCGCCACGCTGCGGCGTGGATCTGGCAGCGCTTCACCAATGGTGATCCGCACGAGGCGCCCGCCTACAGGCAGGAGTGGGGCAATGCCACGGCGCAATCGATACGCGTGGGTTGGTGGCGCTTCCAGACCCGTCTGCCTACGCCGGCCGCAACTTCCCTCGCTGACTGGGGGACTGCCCACCTTTCCGGGAAAGGGATCTCATGAGCCCACCGCGAACACGCACGCTTCGACCGGTGCGCGCCGCTCGCGACCGAACTTTCCTCCAGTACTACGAGCCCTGCGGGACGGAACGCATCATCCCTGCCTCCCTGGCTGCCGCAGTCGCCTTTGAGAACGCACTCCCCGCCCGCGAGATCCCTTCTCACGCAGGACAGCACCACACCCCCGGCCACTACTGGTCCGCTACGACCGACCGGATGATCGACTACGAGTCGTACCTGGAATCGAAGTGGATGAAGCTGCTCGACTTCGACCCTGAGGTGGTTTCATTCAGCGCCCAGCCGTTCACCATTGACAGCCACGATTCCGACGGCGCCTGGCGACACACCCCAGATCTTTTCGCTCGTCGGCGCGACGGCTCGGTGCTGCTGCTGGACGTCAAGGAAGACGGGCGTATGACAGTGCCCGCCGTTATCTGCCAGGCCCGTCGGACGGCCGAGCTATGCCAGCGGATCGGCTGGGACTACACCATGGTGGGCGAACCCGATGCGCTGCGCTGGGCCAACGTTTCCTGGCTCGCCGGCTACCGCCGGCCCCTGCTAGCTGGGAAGGCTCTCGTCGATCGCCTGCTGATGCTCGCCCAAAGATCCGTGCCCATTGGTGACTTGGTGAGCTTCCAGCCTGTCCCCGAACTCGCGCGATCCGTGACTTACCACCTCATGTGGCACCACCAGCTTGCCTTCGACGAGACCCGTCCTCTGCGCGATCACACCCATGTGCGAGCCGCAGACCCACGGAGTGCCGCATGAGCAGCCATCGGCTCGCCGTCACCGACTGGATCGAGTTCGAGGAGGAACGGCACCAGGTCGCGGGGCTCGACGGTGCAACCGTGCGCCTGCGCTCGGAGAACGGCCGCACGCAGACCATCATGCTGTCGGTCCTGCTCGCCGACAGCAGCTTCCGTGCGGCGGTCGAACCGCCGCCCACGGCACTGATGGAACCCGATGCCCACCCCGATCCAGCCGGCGTCCTGGCAAGCCTGGACAAAGCTGTGAAGGACTCTGCGCTGAAACTAGAGGCCCATCTACTCGAGGCCATGACGGGCTACAGCTCCGGCGACCCGCTCAGCGCGGCCGCGGGCGAGCCTCGCCCGCAATACGATCCTGCGCTCCCCCAAGTCGTCCGTGTTCAGGCCAAGGCACAGGAGCTGGGCGTGACGGAACGGTGGATGTGGAAGCTGTGGGCGCGGCGCGCGGAGAACGGTCTGTGGGGGCTCGTGGACAAGCGCAAGGCCCGCGTGTCAAACCCCTTGAGGAACCTCGATCCACGTGTGGTCCAGGCCATTCGTGATCAGGCGGCCGCCGAACGCGCTGACAGCTCCGCGACCATCGGCTACCGCTTCTACCGGCGTACTCAGAACCGTCTCGATGCCGACCACGGCGCCGGTGCCGTTCCGCTGCCGAGCCGGGACATCTTCCGACGCGCGGTGGCCCACTTGCTGGACATCAGCCCCTCTGCCCCGGCCTACCAGCGGTCCTCGGCCGCGAACCAGCCCGACCGGCCCTTCGGCAACGTCATCGCCACCCGCCCCGGCGAGGTGGTCATGCTCGACACCACCCCGCTCGACGTCCTCGCCTTCGACCCCGGTACCACGAGCACGATCCGCGTGGAACTCACTGTCGCTCTCGACGTGGCCACCCGTTCCCTCCTGGCTTGGCGGCTCACGCCCGAGGGGACCAAGGCCATCGACATCGGCCTGTTGCTGGCCGACGTCATGACCCCGGAAATGATGCGCCCCGGCTGGTCTGATGCCCTGCGCTACCAGATGCTCCGCGTCCCATACGAGCGGCTGCTGACCGTGGACGAGCGCCTGGCCGAGGCCGCCGCTCGGCCGGTCATCTACCCCGAGACGCTGCTCTACGACCACGGCAAGCCCTACAAGTCCGACGTTGTCTGGCGCGCCTGCACCCGCTGGAAGATCGACCTTCAGGACGCGCGCAAGCTCAAACCCACCGACAAGCCGCACGTGGAAAGACTCTTCAAGACCATCCGCGAGCAATTCGCCGAACACGTCGCCGGCTACAAGGGCTTCAACGTCGCGCACCGCGGCCGCACTGCCGAAGAGCAGGCCCGGTGGACCATCGACGAACTCACCGAGTTCTTCGCGGAGTACGTCATCGCCGTCTACCAGCGCAGACATCATCGCGGGCTCACCCTGCATGGCTTCCCAGACCTGCGCGTCTCCCCGAACGAGGCGTACGCCATGGCGCTCGGCTCGGCTGGCTACGTGGACTGCCCCCGCGAAGCCAACGTGTACTTCGAGCTGCTGCCGATTGCCAAGCGCGTAATCCACCCCTACGGGGTTGAGCTGAACCACCTGACGTACAACGCCGACATCCTGTACCGCTACCGGAAGGCCAAGGCTCCCTACCCCGGCGAACTGTGGCCCATCCGCTACGACCCGCGGAACCTGTTGCACGCCTACTTCCTCGATCCCTCCGATGGCCGCTGGCACGTACTGCGCTGGACCCATGCGCTCGGAGAGCACCAGCCGTTCACCGACATCACGCTGCGGGAGGCGAAACGGCTCATCACCCTGCGCGGCCGCGCACCCGAGGACCAAGAAGCGGTAGCTCAGGCTCTGACCGACCTACAGAACCGCACAGACGCACCAGAGACCTGGACCGCTGCCGACCGCAAGCGTCACACGCGGGACGAACACCGAGGTGCGGCACAGAGCCGCGACATGCAGCGTGACGACGCCCCCGTCAACAGCCACCCTCCGCTGACCGCCGTGCCCGACGCTGCGGACGAGGAAACAGAGCCCGGCGAATGGGGCGACCTCGACTTGAGCAAGGTCAGGGCCGCAGAGGTCTGGGACCCCGACGCGATCTAGGAGCCCGTATGAGCACCTTCCGACACCCCGGCCTAGCCGAACCCCGCAACAAGGAGGAATGGCGGCGCTACCGCGATAGTCGCGCGCCCGAGCAGCCCGTCATGCCGCCGTACGAGGAGTACTTGAAGCTGTCGGACGACGACAAGGACGACCTCAACGAGGATCGCGACAACTATCACAGTGCGCTCGCGATCATCGACACTTCCCAGGTCAAGCGTCTGCACTACCTGATGGGACGCAGGATGAAGGCCAACGCCCGGCGGGCTGCGGGGGCCAGAGCCGGCCTTGTCTTCGACGGCCCTCCCACTGTCGGCAAGTCCACCCTCGTCAAGTTGTTTGCCGCCCGTTATGAGAGGCGGCTGCGCCGCAAGTACCCGGAGAGGTTTCAGGACGGCTATGAATCCAACGGGATGGTCATCGACTACACACCCGTCGTCTACCTCAGCATTCCGGCCAGGGCCACGCCCAAGGACCTCTCGGTACTGTTGGCCGACTACCTCGGCATGGTGCAACGCGGCCGGGATACGCAGACCGACATCACCAACCACGTGCTCTCCGTCCTGTCGGACGTCGGCACGGAGCTCGTGATCATTGATGATGTGCACTTCTTGGACATGTCCGCAAAAGAGGGCCGAGTGGTCAACGATCACTTGAAGTACATCGCCAACGAAACCGCGGCAACGTTCGTCTACACCGGCGTCGACCTTGAGAAATCCGGACTGTTCCTCGAAGGCCAGGCTGCCTCGCGGGCCACCCAAACCTCAGGACGAAACACTCGCTACCCGGTCCGCAAGTTCGGATGCAAAACTGCTCAGGAAAAGCTCGAATGGGCGGAGACCGTCAAAGCACTGGAAGACACTCTCGTGCTGTACAGGCACAGGCCCGGCCAACTCGTGAAGCTCTGTTCCTACTTCTACGATCGTACCGATGGCAGCATCTGCGCCCTTACCGATCTGTTCCGTGAATCCGCAATCGAAGCAGTCATGAGCGGGGAGGAAGCGATCACACGCAAGCTCATGGACCGCATCGAGATTAGCGAATACGCCCAGGCCACGTACCGGAAAGTCGTACAGCAGCGCCGCCAGAAAGCCGCAGTAGGATCGAAGGTGGCGGCAAGTTAGACATGGGCAACGAGCACTTGGCGGAACCTACCACTGCTCGACGGTGGGACGTCGTCCACCCCCAGCTGTCAGCTCACGCGACGCGGCTCCGCCGCCTTCCCGTTGTGCCCGCCCCTGTGGAAGGCGAAGCATTCCACTCCTGGGTGGATCGCACTGCGATTAAATTGGGCGTGCCGCCGGGTATCGCAGCCCGGGCACTGGGACTTGAATTCAACTCGGCAGGAAAAATGAGGCGACCGCTGTTCTTCGGCGTCACCCTCACACCGGCCAGCCTGGCTGGCCTGCAGCTGACGACCGGGCTGACCCCTCAAACACTGCGGCAGATGCAACTCGCTCGATATGACGGAACTGCCCTCAATTTTTCACGTCTTGACCTAAACGATGTAACAACCCTGCCTCGTCTGACTCGCCACGAGTGGTTCCTGGCCTACGATAGCCGGGCCTGCCCACATTGCCTTTCAGGTAGTGGGGTATGGCCGGTGTGGTGGCGCCTGGGTATCGCAGCCGTATGTCCCGTCCATCGCTGCCTTCTCGTCGACATATGCCCTGCCTGCGGCGTCAGATTGCGGCGCGGAGGCGGGAACAAGAAGCCTACAGGTCTACCTACAGGGACCCATTACGCACGGGACCCGCAGGAATGCGGAAAGCGCTCGCCGAACCCGGTGGCAGCGAGCCAGCCGGAAGTATGCCGCCAGCGGATCACAGACATCCCCACCCTCTCGGTCCCACATGCGTTGGTTGATCTGCAAGTACGCGCGCTCGCCATTGCCGACGGCGGTACGGCCCGGCTGGCAGGCGAGCCTGTCTCCGGCGCCGAATGGTTCGATGCTCTGCGCTACCTGACGGCAGCTGCGCGACTGGTCGTCCACGATGACGAACTCGCGGAACTTCCCGGGTTCGCCGCGGACGCACTCGCCGCCGTCCGCACACAGCGCGCACTGAGCCCTCGCGCGGTACCTGGTGGGCCCGGCGCGATGCCGGGCACCGCGTCCGAAGCTGCCGCCGCTCTCGCACTCACGGAACCCATCCTGAACGCCTCCGACTGGGGTGCTGGCGCACACCGTCTTGCTCCTTGGGCGCGCAGGTTGGCCGCAGAACGGCAAACCAGGCACAGCGGCCGCAACCCGCTGCGCGGCATCCAGCACCCGGCGGGACTGCATCGCATGATGACGGCGATCGTTCCCCACCATTACCGAATCGCTGGCGCGGTTACCATGAATCATCCGTCGCCCGGGAGTTCCGACATATTCCGAATCTGATAGACGCGGATGACTACCGCAACGTCATGGCCATTCACCTCCCCGGAACCACACCTGTCATCGGCAGGCACTTCTGCTCCCTCGCGCTCGCTCGCCTGGCCGGGGCAGAGACTTGGGCCCAAGCCGAAGGCTCGCTAGACGCCCCACAGCGCCGCAAGGGAAATTGGGGAAAAACTACCCAGAGAATCCCTGACTCTCAGGCTTTCTGGAACGGAATTCGCACTTTGGCCGATCTATTGCGGAAACGAGGAGCCATTGACTACGCCGCTCGCCGGAGAGCGCTATCCGAACTTCTCGAGGTCCCTTATGACAGCCTGTTTTCGATCTTCCGTCCAGTACGGATGGGCGTTACTCGCCAGCGACAGCGCCACGCCGCAGCGTGGATCTGGGAAGCCCTCACCGGCAGCCCAGCCCACGACTCCCCTGTCTACGCCGGAGGCTGGGAGGGACAGAGCGCGGCCTCGGTGACCGAAGCCCGGCGGAAGTTCCACGAACGCGTTCCGGAATCCGCCGCCAGGGAATTGACGCTGTGGGGGCTGGAATGGCTGGACGAGAAGGGCACTCAACCCCAGCCTGACTCGAGAGCCGCTGGTGCTGCGGGCGACCCGGTGCAATCATGGTCTGCGCACTGAACTGTTCCGCGCGAGGGTCGCTACTTCCTTCCATGCAGAGAAGAGTTCAGTGCCCAGGTCAGGGCCACGGGGACTGAACTTTTTCCTTTCGTCCGACAAGTACCTGCACATAGCCGCATGCAAGTAGGCACTGACCACCTGGCGGGCGTCCGTGTCGATCGGCGCCCACCGGGTACGCGAGGGTTCCCGAAGATGTGGAGGGAGTCATGCAACGAGGCAGCGACCGCCTGAGCGTCCACCGCGACGACGAGATGAAGCACGAACTACAGGAGCTGCTGCGGTCCGGTCATCCGACGAGGACCGAGGAGTGGCACGACCCCGAGCCGACCGCCGACGACGATCCGGCGCTGTGGGCCGGTCCGGTGCTCCCGACTCCGTGGAGCGCGGGCTCCGTGGCGTCCGTGCGCTATGAGCTGGGACGGATTCTGGGCCGCACGGCGTTCCCGGCGCGGGCGGCCGAACTCATCGACGACCTGCGCAGCCGGCATGCCCCGGACACGCTCGTCGAACCGCTGAGGCGGCTACCGCGCTCGGCGCGCTACGCCAATGCCCAGGAGCTCGCCGAGGCCGTCGTACGGGCGGAAGGAAGCGCGTGAAACGCATAGGGCGCCCGACTCGGGGGTACTGCGGGCGTCGTCCGCTGACGCAGCACCCCCTCACAGCCGGGGGAGACGCAGGAAAGGACCACAGGCCATGGCTGATTTCGTCAGGGAGGTCATGACGCCCGGCGTCGTGGCGGTCCGGCCGGACGCCTCGCTCGTCGAGGCGGCGCAGCTGATGCGCGCGCGGGACGTCGGGGACGTCCTCGTGACCGGCGACGGGCAGGTCGTCGGCGTGCTCACGGACCGTGACATCGCGCTGCGGGCCGTCGCGGACGGCGCCGACCCGCTGACCGTGAGCGCCCAGGCGGTGTGCACTCCCGACCCGGTGGTGGTCGGCCCGGACGACACCGTGTCCAGGGCGGTCGACCTGATGCGCGGCCACGCCGTGCGCCGGCTGCCGGTCGTGGAGGACGGGCGGCCGGTGGGCATGGTCAGCCTGGGCGATCTGGCGGTCGCCCAGGACCCCACGTCGGCGCTCGCGGAGATCAGCCGGGCCGCGCCGGGCGGCGGGTCGGTGTGAGTGCGGCCGTGGGACGGGGGACGGCATGAGCCGCCGCGACCGGGCCGCACGGATCGGCTCGTACGGCGCCACCGTGAACGTCGGCGAGGTGACCACCCGTTACCTCATGTACGGGCTGCTGCCGTCCTGGTTCGTGCCGGGCCTCGCCGACTGGGTGATGCACCGGCGGACCCGGATCGAGGACACGGCCGGTGCGAGGGAGTCGCTGATCCACGCGCTGATGATGACCGAGGTGGGCGTGCCGCTCGCACTGACCCTGCGCTATGAGGTCAACCCCCTGTTGTTGTGCGTGCAGTTGGTCGGTACCGAGGTGCATGAGGCGACGGCTCTGTGGGATGTGCGCACCGCCGTCCGCAGCGACCGCGAGGTGACGCCGTTGGAGCAGCACATCCACAGCTTCCTGGAGTCACTGCCGTTCGCCGGGCTCGCTTCCCTCGCGTGCCTGCACGCCGACCAGGTGCGGTCGCTGCTGCGCGGTGGGCGGGGCGATCAGCGTGCCTGGCGCCTGGTCCCGCGTCGGCGGCCGCTGCCGCGCGGCTATCTCGCGGGTATCGCGGTGGCGATCGGCACCTGCGTACTCCTGCCGTACGGCGAGGAGTTGCTGCGCTGCGTCCGCGCCGGACGGCTTCGGGCGCGGGATGTACCGGAGGGGGCGGAGGGGGCGGCCGACGAGGCGGCCTAGTGGCTTGCCGAGCAGGCGGAGAAAGGACTGTGAGCATCATGCGTATCGCGTTCCTGACCGCGCCCGAGGGCGTCGAGCAGGTCGAACTCACCGATCCCTGGAAGGCGTTGGCCGACAACGGGCACGAGCCGGTCCTGGTCTCGACGAAGCCGGGGCACATCCGGGCGTTCCACCACCTGGACAAGGCGGACACCTTCCCGGTGGACGCGATCGTCAGCCAGGTGCAGGCCGAGTCCTTCGACGGTCTCGTGCTGCCGGGCGGGGTGGCCAATCCGGACTTCCTGAGGATGGACGAGCGGGCCGTGGAGTTCGTCCGTGCCTTCTTCACCCAGGGGCGTCCGGTCGCCGCGATCTGCCACGCGCCGTGGACGCTGGTCGAGGCGGACGTCGTGCGGGGCCGGACCCTGACGTCGTGGCCGAGTCTGCGCACGGACATCCGCAACGCGGGCGGCACGTGGGTGGACGAGCAGGTGCGGATCGACCGGGGGCAGAACCTGCTGATCACGAGCCGTAGGCCGGACGACCTCAAGGCATTCGACGAGGCGATCCTGACGGAGTTCTCCGGGGCCGGGCACAACAGGTAGAACACCCCTTCGACCTTGACGGCCCCGTCCTCGAACTCCCCCAAGCTCTTCGAGCAGGGAACCCCCGGACGAGCTGAAAAATTCAGCCCGCCCGGGGGTTTCCCCTGTGCGGACGGACGGGGGCCGGTCCTGACATCAGCCCCTCTCGGGCTCCGTCACGGCCGGGTCCCGGTCCCGGGCCCCGTCACGCGTCCGGCTCGCCACTATCAGGCGGCGCGGATGGCGGCGCAGGTACTCGCCCTCCAGCTGCGCCATACGGTCGTTGTGGGCGCGCAGCGCGTCGTTCGAACCGTGGAGCAGCGTGTCGTGGCGCGTGCGGTGGATCGTCTCCAGCTCCTTCATGAGCTGCTGGTCGGTCAGCCGACCCGGCTCGACTCCGGTCATGGTGGTCCCCGCTCGTCGTGTTCCTCGGTGCGGTCCGGGTACCCGCCCGGAGAAGCAATACCCCGCATCACCCCGAGCGGCATCCGGGAGGGAGCCATGGATCTCGCCTTTCTCCATCCACTGTACGAACATCCGGGCCCCTGGGCCTCCGTGTACGTCGACACCTCCCGGCACACGCAGACCACGTCCCGCGAGCGCTCCCTCACTGCTCAGGCCCTGTCCCAGGAGCTCGCCGGACAGGGCGCGGACGAGCCGACCTGCCGGGCCGTGCGGACCGCGGTCGAGGAGCTGGCCCACTCCCCCGAGCCGCTCGGCAGGGCACTGTTCGCCCGTGCGGGCGCGGTCGTCCTGGACCCGCCGCTCGCCGCCGCCCCGCCCGGCTCATCGGCCCACTGGTCGCCCCTCCCGCACACGGCGCCGCTGCTGGAGCTGGCCAGTGAGGACCCGGTGTGCGTGGTGGCGTACATCGACCGCAAGGGCGCCGCGTTCGAGCTGCGTGGGGCACTGGGCAGCGGGGACGCCGGGGCGGCGCCCGGGAAGCAGTGGCCGCCGCACCGTACGAGCACCGGGGACTGGTCGGTGCGCCACTTCCAGCTGCGGGTGGAGAACATCTGGGAGCACAACGCGGCCGAGATCGCGGACGCGCTCGCTGTCTGCCAGGAGGAGACGGGCGCCGACCTGGTCGTGCTCGTCGGTGAGGAGGGCCGGCGGTACGCCGTACGCGAGCGGCTCCCGCAGCGGCTCCACGACCGGGTGGCCGAGGCGCCGCACGACATGGGCAGCCGGCTGCTGGACGAGGACGTGGAGCGGATCCGGGCCGAGCATGCGCACCGGCGGGCCGTGGAGGAGCTGGAGCGCTTCCTGGCCGCCCGCGCACCGGACGAGGAGGGGCGTACCGGCGCGGTCGAGGGCGTGCCCGCGGTCGTCGAGGCGGCACGCGAACACCGTATCGACGAACTCTTGATCCGTCCGGATGGCCCGGACACCCGCCGTGAGGTGTGGATCGGCGAGGACCCGGACCAGGTCGCGGTCCGCCGCACCGACCTCATGGCGCTGGGGGAGCGGCACATCCGGTCGGCCCGCGCGGACGACGCACTGCTGCGCTCCGCGGTGGAGACGGGGGCGGAGGCCGTGTCGGTGACGGTCGCGACGGCGCAGGAGGTCCCGGTGGGCGGGGTGGGGGCGTTGCTGCGCTGGACGTAGCGCGCAGACGTCGAGAGGGAGCCCCGGGCGGGCTCCCTCTCGGCGTCTGCGGCGAATCCCTCGACGCTGTTCGTCGAGCCCCGCCTGCCCGGTGACGACAGGGCCTAGCGGGCCCGCTCCACCCTCCGCTCGTCCCACACCGGCTCCGGGGTCTCGCGGACCCGGCCGTCGCTGCCGAAGACCAGGTAGCGGTCGAAGGAGCGGGCGAACCAGCGATCGTGGGTGACGGACAGGACCGTGCCGTCGAACGCCTCCAGGCCCTTCTGGAGTGCTTCCGCGGACTCCAGGTCCAGGTTGTCGGTCGGCTCGTCGAGCAGCAGAGCCGTGGCTCCCTCCAGCTCCAGCAGGAGGATCTGGAAGCGGGCCTGCTGTCCGCCCGACAGTCGCTCGAAATTCTGTTCGGCCTGGGCGGTCAGCTCGTAGCGGCGCAGGCGTGACATGGCCGCGCCCCGGTCCTGGGAGTGCTCCTTCCACAGGATGTCGAGGAGCGTACGGCCCTCCAGTTCGGGGTGTGCGTGGGTCTGGGCGAAGTGCCCGGGCACGACGCGCGCCCCGAGCTTCCACGCCCCCGTGTGCGTCACGTCGTCGCCGGCGAGCAGCCGCAGGAAGTGCGACTTGCCGGAGCCGTTGGAGCCGAGGACGGCGACCCGCTCGCCGTAGAAGACCTCCAGGTCGAAGGGCTTCATCAGGCCGGTGAGCTCAAGTCCCGCGCAGGTGATGGCCCGGACGCCGGTGCGGCCGCCCTTGAGCCGCATCCTGATGTCCTGCTCGCGCGGCGGCTCCGGCGGCGGGCCGGCCTCCTCGAACTTGCGCAGGCGGGTCTGCGCGGCCTGGTAGCGGGAGGCCATCTCATGGCTGACGGACGCGGCCTGGCGCAGGGTCAGTACCAGCTTCTTCAGCTGCGCGTGCTTCTCGTCCCAGCGCTTGCGCAGCTCCTCGAAGCGGGCGAAGCGCTCGCGCCGGGCCTCGTGGTACGTGGCGAAGCCCCCGCCGTGCACCCAGGCGTCCGCGCCGGCCGGTCCCGGCTCGACGCTGACGATCTTCTCGGCGGCGCGGGCGAGCAGCTCCCGGTCGTGGGAGACGAACAGCACGGTCTTGCGGGTCTCCGCGAGCCGCTCCTCCAGCCACCGCTTCCCGGGTACGTCGAGGTAGTTGTCGGGCTCGTCCAGGAGCAGGACCTCGTCGGTGCCGCGCAGCAGCGCCTCCAGGACGAGCCGCTTCTGCTCGCCGCCGGAGAGGGTGCGCACCTGACGCCACTGGGCCTTCTCGTACGGGATGCCGAGCGCGGCCGTGGTGCAGATGTCCCACAGGGTCTCGGCCTCGTAGCCGCGGACCTCGGCCCAGTCGGCGAGGGCCTGCGCGTACCGGAGCTGGGCGGCCTCGTCGTCGACGGTCATCACGGCGTGCTCGGCGGCGTCGACGGCGCGGGCGGCCTCACGGATGCGGGGCGGGGCGACGGAGACGAGGAGGTCGCGTACGGTCGTCTCGTCCCGTACGGACCCCACGAACTGGCGCATGACGCCGAGCCCGCCGCTGGTGGTGACGGTCCCGCCGTGCGGCTTGAGCTCGCCGGAGATGATCCGCAGCAAAGTGGTCTTCCCGGCCCCGTTGGGCCCGACGAGCGCGACGACGGCTCCTTCACCGACCCGGAAGGACACGTCGCCGAGCAACGCCCTCCCGTCGGGGAGGTAGTACTCGAGGTGCGCGGCTTCCAGGTGTCCCATGGGGCGCATTGTGGGTGCACGCGCCGGGGCCGGGCAAACGGGTTTTCGCCCCTCCTCCCCTACGGTCCCGTCGTGGCCGGACAAACGGGTTTTCGCCGCTCCGTCCCTACCGTCCCGTCCCTGGGAGCCGCGCCCCCAGCCCCGCTTCGGCCTCAACGGTCTCGTCCTCGAACACCGGACAGGCCGAAAATCTGAAACCCGTCCCGCGGGGTACCCGTCCACCCATGAGCCCAGACGTCGACCTCACCACGCCTCCGCCCGGCCCGCACCCGCTGCGCGAGCGGCTCCTCGCCGCCGACTGCCGCCTGTTCGAGGCCGTCGCCGCCCGTCGGTGGCCCGGCGGCGATCCCCTCCTGCCCCTCCTCAGTCGTGCCGCCAACCACGGCGTCCTCTGGTTCGCCGCCGCGGCGTCCCTCGCCGCCACCAAGAGCCCCCGCGCCCGGCGGGCGGCCGTCCGCGGCGTCGCCTCACTGGCGCTCGCCTCCGCCACCATCAATACCCTCGGCAAGCGCTCCGTCCGCCGCCCTCGCCCCGTCCTGGACCCGGTCCCGGCCGTCCGCCGGCTCAAGCGCCAGCCCATCACCACGTCGTTCCCGTCGGGCCACTCCGCTTCGGCCGCCGCCTTCGCGGCGGGCGTCGCCCTGGAATCGCGCGGGTGGGGTGCGGCGGTCGCGCCGCTCGCCGCCGCCGTCGCCGTCTCCCGCGTCTACACGGGCGTCCACTTCCCGAGCGACGTCCTGGCGGGCGCGGCCCTGGGCGCGGGCGCCGCCTTCGCCGTACGCGGCCTGGTTCCGACCCGCGACGCGCTGCCGACGCCCGGCCGCCCGCAGCAGGACGCACCGGCGCTGCCCGACGGAACGGGACTCGTCGTCGTCGTGAACAAGGGCGCCGCGACCTCGGACCGCGTACGCGACCTCCAGGACGCCCTGCCCGGTGCCGAGACCGTGGAGTGCGAGCCGTCCGAGGTGCCCGCCGAGTTGCAGAGGGCCGCCGCCCGCGCCCGCGTTCTCGGCGTGTGCGGCGGCGACGGCACGGTGAACGCGGCCGCCGGCGTCGCCCTGCGGAACGACCTCCCGCTCGCCGTGCTGCCGGGCGGCACCCTCAACCACTTCGCGCTCGACCTCGGCGTCGAGGACGCCCAGGACACGGTCGGCGCGCTCCAGCGGGGCGAGGCGGTCCGCGTGGACGTGGGGCGGTTCTCCTCGGGCGCGACCCATGGCTGCTTTCTCAACACCTGCAGTCTTGGCGTGTACCCGGAGCTGGTGCGCGAGCGGGAGCGCTGGTCGCACCGGATCGGCGGCTGGCCGGCCGGTGTCCTGGCCGCCCTGCGCGTCCTGCGCGCCGACCGTCACCCCCTGAGCGTCGAACTGGGTGGCACGACCCGCCCGTTGTGGCTGCTCTTCGCCGGCAACGGCACCTACCACCACATGGGCCTCGCCCCCGGCCGCCGCTACGACCTGGCCGACGGCCGGCTCGACGTCCGGGTCGTGCACGGGGGCCGCCGCCCCGCCGTCCGCCTGCTCGCGGCCGCCGTGGCGGGTCCGCTGACGCGTTCCCCCGCGCACGCGGCGGTCGCCGTACGACGCCTGCGCCTGGACTGCGTGGCACCCGGCACCCCCCTCGCGTACGACGGCGAAGTCACCGACGTCCAGGGCGAAGTGACCCTGGACAAGCTGCCCCAGGCGCTGACCGTCTATCGCCCGCTGTCCACATAGCAAGACGTAGGGTCTCATTATTCGGCATGAGCGCGTACGGTGATGCGTATCGCCCGAGGCGACGCCCTCGGGATCCGTACGACGGGAAGAGGAAGGTCATGTCGAAGGAGACGGCCGTCTACACGCACGGTCACCACGAGTCCGTGCTGCGCTCGCACACCTGGCGCACCGCCGCCAACTCGGCGGCGTACCTCCTCGACTCGCTCAAGCCGCACATGAAGATCCTGGACATCGGCTGCGGCCCCGGCACCATCACCGCGGACCTGGCGGCACTGGTCCCCGACGGTCATGTGACCGGTGTCGACCGGGCGCCGGAGATCCTGGACCGGGCCCGGGCCGCGGCGGCCGCCCGCGGGCTGGTCAACGTCGACTTCGCGGTCGCGGACGTGCACGCGCTGGAGTATCCGGACGACACGTTCTGCGTGGTCCACGCCCACCAGGTGCTTCAGCACGTGGGCGACCCGGTGCAGGCGCTGCGTGAAATGCGCCGGGTCACCAAGCCGGGCGGTTTCATCGCCGTCCGCGACGCGGACTACGCCGCGATGACCTGGTACCCGCCGTCCGAGGGCATGGACGAGTGGCTGGACCTCTACCGGCGGGTCGCCCGGGCCAACGGCGGTGAGCCGGACGCGGGTCGACGCCTGAAGTCATGGGCGCTGCGCGCCGGCCTCAGGGACATCACGGCCACCTCCGGCACCTGGACCTTCTCCGACGCCGAGGAGCGGGCCTGGTGGGGCGGGCTGTGGGCGGACCGCACGCTCGCCTCGGCCTACGCGGACCGCGCCACCGAGGGCGGTCACGCGACCACCGGGCAGTTGCGAGCCGTGGCCGAGGCCTGGCGGGAATGGGGGCGGCAGGAGGACGGCTGGTTCTCCGTGCTGCACGGAGAAATTCTCTGCCGAAAGGATGTCTGATCCGCGCTATTCGGGATACCCGGAATGCAGGAGGTTCATTATGGTTCCGCTTCTGCTAGTGCTTCTGCTGGTCCTGATTCTCTTTGGCGCCGGATTCGCGGTGAAACTGCTGTGGTGGATCGCCCTTGCGGTCCTCGTGGTCTGGCTACTCGGCTTCCTGATGCACGGCACCACGGCGGCCGGGGGACGGGGCCGGTGGTATCGCTGGTGAGTGGCCACCATCGCTGGTGAGTGGTCACGGCACACGGCACCCCGTCAGTCACGCCGTCAGTCACGCTGTCAGTCACGCGGAAGCAACGGTCCGAGCGGCCCGAGGTCCAGGTTGAGGTCCTCGGGCCGCAGACCGTAACGCTCACGCAGTTCGGCCATGCGGTCCTCCAGAAGCATCAGCGTGAGTCCGATGCGTTCCTCCTGCTCCTCCGTGAGTTCGCCCGTGTCGAAGCGACGCACGGCCTGCCGTTCCATCAGCTGGCGGAGGAGTTCGACGACGGTCAGCACCAGCTTGACCAGGTCGCGTTCGACGGTGTCGGGCTCCAGGTCCAGCCGGTTGCGACGCCTGCCGGGTGTCCTGTCGGTCATGATCGTGAGGCCTCCGGCCAGGGCGAGGGGACCTGGGCGTTGACCGAACTGATCAGAGCGTTCAGGTCGATGCGCACGAGGTCGACGTCCGCGATGCGCAAGGTGATGTCACCCTTGATGACGACACCGCCCGCGAGCAGCCGGTCGAGCAGGTCGACCAGCGCGATCTCCCGGCGTTCGACGACGGTCACGCTTCTCCCTCCCTCACTGCGGCATCAGTCCGGTGAACGAGTAGGCCGCCCAGGGACCGGTGAGTTCGACCCGGATTCCCGGGGTGTCGTTTTCGGTGCGGCCCACCAGTTCCACGAATTCCTCGGAATGCTCCCGTGTCACCAAGTAGGCCGCATTGAGCACGTTGCGTCCGGAGGACCCGGAAAGCGCGGCATTCTGCGGAGCGTGCAGTCGGGAGTCCTCGGCGTTCGCCGAGAGCGTGCCATGCAGCCGGCGCGCGAATTCCTCGGCTTTCTGCCACATTTCCTCGTGTGCCATGGTGCGCGTACGACGTTGGCGAAGGTAGTCCCGTCCGGAGGTGGCCTTCGCGGCGGGGCGGTCGCTCTCCGCCGCAACCGTTTCGCTCTCGTCGAGGTAGACCTTGACACCCCATTCGACGCGTCCGTCGAGCCGGTCGAGGGCGCGCCGGAATTCCTCCTCGCGTTCCTCGATCATCACGCGGACGCCGCTGTCGTCCCGGAACACGGTGCCCAGCCGCAGTGGCAGCGCGGTGGTGACTCCGGTGAGGGCGTCGATGACGTTCTGATGGGCGCGCGCCGTGACCGTGAGCCAGTCCAGGTCCTCCAGATGTGCCTTCAGCGGCTCCTCGGCGAAGTCCTCCTCGGGGACCTGGCTGAGAACGGCGATGAGGCCGTGGTGCTCCAGCTGCCGTGCGGGAGCGCCCGCCACCCCGGTCAGCTCGGCCTGGAGAGGCGCGCGGAGCGGGCGGCAGACCGCGTAGACGTACCGCAGCGCGGTCACGGTGACTCCTTCTTCGACACCCTCTTCCCGGTACGAGTGCCCTCGCTCTTCCGGGTACGAGTGCCCTCGTTCTCACGGGTACGAGTGACCTCGAGCTCCTCCACGCCACGGGCGGCCTCCAGCCGCTCCAGACGGGCGCGCAACGCGGTGTTCTCACGGGTGAGTTCGTCGCGTCGGGCACGAGTGGAGAGGGCGGGATCGTCCTCCCACCAGTCGATGCCCATCTCCTTCGCCTTGTCGACGGAGGCGACGATCAGCCGCAGCTTGACGGTGAGGAGCTCGATGTCGAGCAGATTGATCCGGATGTCACCAGCGATCACGATGCCCTTGTCGAGCACCCTTTCAAGGATGTCGGCGAGATTGGCTCCGCTGCTGGGTGCCCCGTAGGGTTCCGGAAACCTGCTGGGACTCGTCATCGTCGGCTCCCGGAGGCCGACGGCTCGGACTCACGCTCCTCGGCCTCTTCCTCCTCGTGCTCGCCCTCGGGTTCTTCCTCGTTCTCGTACTCCTCCTCGGGCTCCTCCTCTTCTTCTTCCTCTTCCCCCTCTTCCTCTTCGCCTTCGGGTTCCTCCCCCTCTTCCTCTTCTTCCTCTTCCTCTTCAGGCTCCTCTTCCTCCGCGGCCCCTTCTTCCTCCTCGCGCTCCTCCTCGGCGATCGCATCCTCGTGGCTCTGGACGACCTCGCCGTCGCGGATCTCGCCACGCCAGCCGTCCTCCGCCTCGCCCTTGAGGGCGATGAAGCGGGCGAAGTTCTTGAGGTCGAGGCGAGCCCTGCGGCCCTGAGCACGCCAGATGTTGCCGGTCTTCTCGAAGAGCCCACTCGGGTAGTACTCCATCACCAGCAGCACGCGCGTGAGATCCTCGCTGAGCGCGTGGAAGGTGATCACACCCTTGGTGGTGCCCTTGGCGCCCTCCGAGGTCCACTGGATGCGGTAGTCGGGCACCTGCTCGACGGTGTGGCCCTTCCAGCTGCGGTTGGACCAGAACACCTTCAGCTGCCAGCTGGAGGTGGTGTCGTCGTCGCGGTGCGCGCTCTTGACGCCCTTGGCGAAGGTGCTGAACTCCTCGTACTGGGTCCACTGGTCGTAGGCCGTACGCACCGGCACGCCGACGTCGACGGACTCGATGATGACCGTGGGCTTTTGGCCTCCTCTGCCCTTGCGCTTGCCCTTGCCCTTGCCGCCGACGAGGTTCTTCAGGCTCTCGCCGACTCTGTCCTTGGCGCTGCCGAGGCCTGCCTCCAGCAGGGAGCGCATCGGGCCCTTGCCCTCGACGAGCTTGCGTCCGCTCTCCAGGGCGAGCTTGGCGAAACCGGGACTCCTGCCCTCGGCGATGTCATTGAGCTTGCCTGTGGTCTCGCCGAGCTTGTGCCCCAGGCCGACGAGCATCCGCTCGGCCTGGACGCCGAGGTAGCCCTGCAACTCCGCCTTGAGGTGTTCGGCTGCCTCGCTCTGGGCGACTTGGGAGAGCCCTCCCCTCAGCCCGTCAGTCGCGGAACCGGCGCTGCCTGCCATCGTCACCGCCTCCCTTCACCCGCCGAACCGCGGGTGTCGCGGCGTTCGCCGCCCTTGTCGGCGGCGGTCTTCCTCGTAGGTGCCTTCGCGGACTTCTTGGCAGCGGTCTTCCTGCCCGTGCCCTGCTTGGCGGGCGCCTTCCTCGCCGATCCCTTCCCGGCGGGGGGCTTCTGCGCGGCCTTCCTGGTGGGGGCCTTCTTCGCCGCCCTCTTGCGCGCCGGGCCCTCCTGGTCCTCGGCGCCCCCGTTCTCCTCTTCCTCTTCCTCTTCGGCTTCCTCTTCCTCCTCGTCGCGGAGGCCGACCCCGGAGAGCTGCTCACGCATCTGCTTGGTGCGGCCGTGCAGCCGGTCGGCGAGACCCTCGATCTGCCGCTCGACCAGTGCGCCGGAGGCGGCCTTGCCGGTGCCGCGCAACTCCTGGCGCAGCTCCTGGCCGATCTCCTTGAGCTGCGGGTTCTTCCCCAGCTGCTCGTTGACCAGCTCGGCGAGCGCCCGCGGGCTGAGCTGCATCCGCTTTCCCGCGGCCAGCGTGCCCACGGCCATGGCGAGCTTCATCTTCTTGGTACGTCCGAGGACGTACCCGGCCCCTACGGCGAGGCCCAGTGCCACTCGGTTCATGATGTCGTCCCGTCGCCGGTTCCCGATGTGTCGCCGGTTCCCGATATACGGCCCATAGCGATATCGAGTCGGTCCAGGAGGGCGTCCTCCTCGCGGTCGAACTCCTCCTCAGTGATCTCGCCCTCCCCGAGGCGGCGTTCGAGGAGGGCAAGTTCGGCCCGGACGGTCGCCGGGTCGTAGTACACTCGCTCGGCCTCGGCCAGTGCCTGTCTGATCGCCCAGAGGCTGCCGCGCACCGGTGCGAGGGGCAGCAGCAGAACCTCGGTGAACAGTCCCATGGGTCACTCCTTGCCGGCGGTCGTCCCGGTCGTCGCTCCGGCGGGCTCGGCAGGGCCGGGCTCGACGAAGCTGTACGGCGGCAGCGGACCGTTCATTCGCACTTCAAGGTGCGGGTGGCTCCTGCGGAGCTCCTCCACGGCGGCCAGGAACTCCTCGGCGGAGTCGCGGTTCACCAGGTAGGAGATGTTGGCCAGCCAGCCGGTGGACTCGGGGCCCCTGCTGATGGCCTCGGCGGCCGGCGCCAGAAGGTCCTGTAGCTCCTCGGCGTCCACCGCCTCGCGGCGCTGCACGGCCGCCGCGACCATCTCGCCGAGCCGCAATTTGTCCTCGTGGCTACCGCCGCCGGCCTGCCGGTTGGCCTCCGCCAGGGAGCGCAGCTCCGGGTTCTCGGCCATCACCAGGTGCAGGACCGACTCCTGGTCGTGGTTGGCCTTGACGTTGTACTCGTCCCTGCCCTCCAGCGCCGTCAGCCGCTCCAGATAGTGCTCGGCGCGCTCGCCGAGCACTTGGATGACGGAGTCGTCGTCCTGGGCCAGGCTGCCGAACCTCATGGGCAGCACACAGCCGCCGGCGCCGGCCTCGCTCAGCACGCTCTGGTGGGCGAGCAGGTCCCTGCGCTTGGGCCGCAGTCCCTCGGGGGCGTCGCTGACGATCGCCACCAATTCGCCTTCCTTCAGGAGCCTGACCGGATTCGGCGGATCTCCGACCCCGCCCATGTCCTTGGGGAGCGAAGGGTTCGTGCCCGCGGCGATGCCGTAGACGTATGTGGTCACGCCTACTCCTCCTCTTCCTTCCTGCGGGCGGACGTGCTCTTGTGCGCCCGCGGCCTTGCCTCGGCATGGCTCTCCTCACGGGCCTGCCTGAAGGCGTCGGAGATCGTCTCCGCGGCGCCGGTCAGGGCGCCCTTCGACTTGCCCCGCGCGCCGGACTCGGTCATGTCGCCGACCAACTCGGGAAGTCCGGCCGGCTTGCGCGGACCCGCCTCCAGATCGAGGCGGTTGCATGCTTCGGCGAAGCGCAGATAGGTGTCGACGCTGGCGACGACGACCCGTACGTCGATCTTCAGGATCTCGATGCCGACGAGCGAGACACGCACGAACGCGTCGATCACGAGCCCTCGGTCGAGAACGAGTTCCAGGACGTCGTACAGGCCACTTGTGCCGCCGCCGCCTCCGCCCTGCTGTGCCGGGACAACGGTCATGCCGACCGGTCCTCCTTAGTCTGTCTGGTGTGTGTGCGGGACGACGGCCTCTGCGACCGCCCTACCGACGGGGATCGGCCCTGCCGCGCTCGTAACGCCGAACGCGCCGGTAGCCGATGACCTCACCGTCATCGGTGAGTTCCACCTCGTAGGTCGCGAGCAGGCTCATGGTGTCGGGCACCCGGGCGAGCTCCACGGCATCGATCTGCAGCGCCCAGCCGTCTTCCGTGCGTTCCAGGGACGACACGGACTCGGGGGCCAGGCCGGTGAGCTCGGTGAACTGGGCGCGTGCATGACGAAGTACCTCCATGGGCCTCGGCTGACGTTCTGCCGCGCCGCCCTCGGACTTCTCTGACTTCTTGCCCGAATCCTGTGGATTCGATGTACGTGGTGTATTCGACATGGCGACCTCGTAAGCCGAGTGCCCAACGTCTCTCGCACAAACATGCCATCTCGATTTGCGTACGCGATCGCGTGTCACGGAGCGGTGCACCTGCGGCCCGGTCATCGGTGCGCTCCCGACCACGCGCAGCGATGCGCCGACTCCACGGCGTCGTCACCGGAGAGCGTCGAGGCGCCGGCGCGCCGGACCCAGGGCGCGTGCTCTGCCCCTCAGACCCGCCCACGGTTCGGTGCGGGCCTGCTCCACGGCGTCGGCGATGGTCCAGCGGCGGGCGTGCACCTCGGGGTCGTCCAGTTGCTCCCAGGACAGGGGGGTGGCGACCGGGGCGCCCGGACGGGCCCGGACGGTGAAGGGGGCGACGGCGGTCTGCGCGTAGGCGTTGCGCTGCACGTCGAGGTAGAGCCGGTCGCCGCGGTCCTTCTTGCGGGCGGCGGTGGTGAGCAGGTCGGGGCGGGCGTCGGCGAGGGTGTCGGCGACGTCCTTGGCGAACTCCCGCGTCTCGTCGAAGCCGTGACGTCCGCTCACCGGCACGACCACGTGCAGCCCCCGCGAGCCGGTGGTCATCAGGCCGGACGGCAGCCTCAGATCCCCGAGGAGGTCTCCCAGCAGTCGGGCCGCTTGGCGTACTTGACCGAAGTCGTCGCCCGCCGGGTCGAGATCGAAGACGATGCGGTCGGGCGATTCGAGGCGTCCGACGCGGGACAGCCAGCGGTGCAGGGTGAGGCAGGCCTGGTCGGCGAGGTGGACGAGGGTGGCGGTGTCGTCGCAGACGGTGTGGCAGACGGTGCCGCCCTCCTTGGGCACCTCGACGCGGTGGATCCAGTCCGGGTAGTGGTCCGGGGTGTTCTTCTGCATGAAGCGGGGCCCGTCGACGCCGTCCGGGTGGCACTCCAGCATCAGCGGGCGGCCACGCAGATGGGGCAGCATGAAACGGGCCACGGAGCGGTAGTAGGCGACGAGGTCGGCCTTCGTGTACTCCTTTCCGCCCCCGTCGCCGGGCAACAGCACCTTGTCCGGGCGGCGGATCTCCACCACCAGGCGGCCGGCCCGCACGGTCCGCGTGCTGGTCATCGAGCTCCCTTCGATCACCGCACGACGGCGTGCTCCACCAGCAGCCGGGCCGCGGCGGCGATCGACGCGGCGTCGATGCCCGCGGCGTGCAACTGCTCGGCGGGGGTCGCCGAGCCCGGCATCGTACGGACGGCGAGGCGCACCAGACGGGGTGCCGGGCGTCCGTCGACGAAGGCGTCGAGGACCGCGTCGCCGAGGCCACCCTCCTCGCGGTGGTCCTCGACGGTGAGCAGGCAGCCGGTGCGCTCGGCGGCCTCGCGCAGGGTGGCGCGGTCGACGGGCTTGACCGAGTAGAGGTCGATGACCCGGATCCGTATGCCCTGTTCGGCGAGGACGTCGGCGGCCTTCAGCGCCTCGTGGACGGTGACGCCGGCGGCGACGACGGTGAGCCGGTCCTCGGAGGAGGCGCGCAGCACCTTGCTGCCGCCGACCGGGAACTCCTCCGTCGGTCCGTAGATCACCGGTGTCTTCCCGCGGGAGGTGCGCAGGTAGCGGATGCCCTCGAGACCGGCCATCGAGGCGACGAGCCGGGCGGTCTGGTTGGCGTCGCACGGGTACAGCACGGTCGAGTCGTACACCGAGCGGAACATCGCGAGATCTTCGAGGCCCATCTGCGAGGGCCCGTCCTGTCCGATGGCGCAGCCCGCATGCGAGCCGACGAGGTTGATGCCGGAGCCGCTGATCGAGGCCATCCGGACGAAATCGTGGGCGCGGGTGAGGAACGCGGCGAACGTGGCGGCATACGGCACCCAGCCGCGCGCCGCCATGCCGACGGCGACCGCGACCATCAGCTGTTCGGCGATGTAGCACTCGAAGTAGCGCTCGGGGTGCTCCTTGTGGAAGTACTCGGCCCGCGTGGAGTCGCCCACCTCACCGTCGATGGCGACGACGTCGCCGCGGGCGTGGCCGAGCGCGGCCAGCGCCTGGCCGAAGGCGTCGCGGGTGGGGACCTCGTCGCCGACGTCGTAGCGCGGCAGGTCCAGGTGACCGCCCCGCACGGCGTGCAGCATGCGGGCGGCCGGCGGCGGCTGGACCTCGACGCGCAGATCCCGTACCCCGCCGAGTTCCGCGATCGCCTCCTCGGCGTCCGGCAGCGGCTTGCCGTGCAGTCCCTCGCGGTCCTGGACCCCGGGGACGCCCTTGCCCTTGAGGGTGCGGGCGAGGATGACGGTGGGTTGTCCGGCGGTGGACTCGGCCTCGCCCAGGGCGCGGTCGATGGCGTCGACGTCGTGCCCGTCGACCTCGACGGTGTGCCAGTCGAAGGCCTTGAAGCGGCGTGCGTAGGCGTCGAGGTCGTGACCGTGGCGGGTGGGTCCGCGCTGGCCCAGCCGGTTGACGTCGACGATCGCGATCAGGTTGTCGAGGTGTTCGTGCCCGGCGTGCTCGGCGGCCTCCCAGATGGAGCCCTCGGCCAGTTCGCTGTCGCCGCACAGCACCCAGACCCGGTAGCCGGTGTGGTCGAGCCGTTTCCCGGCGAGAGCGATGCCGACGCCCACAGGCAGCCCCTGGCCCAGCGAGCCCGTGGCCGTCTCCACCCAGGGCAGCCGGCGGGGCGTGGGGTGCCCTTCGAGGCGGCTGCCGAGCTTGCGGAAGAGGAGCAGCTCGGTCTCGTTGATCGCTCCGGCGGCCTTGTACGCGGCGTAGAGGAGCGGTGAGGCATGCCCCTTGGAGAGGATGAACCGGTCGTTCGCGGGGTGGGCGGGGCGTTCGAAGTCGTAGCGGAGGTGGTGGGCCAGCAGGACGGCCATCAGGTCCGCGGCGGACATCGAGGAGGTGGGGTGCCCGGAGCCGGCCGCGGCGGCGGCGCGGACGCTGTCGACGCGCAACTGCTGTGCGAGATCGTGAAGATGACGGCTGTTCATGAGTCCTTCTCCGTGGCTGACGTGTCGGGGGCTCCTGGGACGCGGGCCAGTTCCGGCGATGCCGACTCCAGCGGCACGGACCAGGAGCGGACCAGCCCCAACTGGACGGCCTGGCGTGGCAGTACGGCGTCCAGGAGCCAGTCGGCGGCGACCCGGACGCGGTTGCCGGGCAGCGCGGCGAGGTGGTACCCGCGGGCGACGGCTGCGGCGAGCGGACCGGCCAGCGGGACGCCGAGCGGGTCGGCGGCGGCCTGCGCGCCGCCGAGGTCCACGACGAAGCCCAGGTCGCGGTGGCGGTAGGAGCGCGGGGTACCGATGCCGAGGGAGGCGGCGACGTTACGGGCGCAGACCTTGCCCTGCCGCCAGGCGTGCTGCGCCGTCATCGACGTGTACTGACCGGGCTTTTCCAGGTCGGGTACGGCGGCCACGTCCCCGCAGGCGAACACCTCCGGGTGGCCGGGTACTTGGAGGTGCGGGTCGACGAGCAGCCGTCCGCGTTCCAGGGGCCGGTCGAGTCCCTCGACGAGCGGATCGGGGCGTACGCCGACACACCACACCAGTGTGCGGGTCCCGACGAACTCCCCGTCGCTCAGCAGGACTCCGTCGTGTGTCGCCTCCTTCACGGAGGTGCCCATCCGCACGTCGACGCCGCGCCGCCGCAGCACGCGGTCGGCGGTGCGGGAGAGACGCTCGTCCATCTCCGGCAGCACGCGCGGCGCGATGTCCAGCAGCATCCAGTGTGGTCGGATGCCCGTGCGCGGCGGCTGTTTGCGTACCAGCGCGTCGGTGAACAGCTTGCCCTGCGCGGCGACTTCGGTTCCGGTGTAGCCGGCGCCGACCACCACGAAGGTGCATCGGGCGGAGCAGCTCTCGGGATCGTCGGCCGCGGCGGCCAGCTCCATCTGGCGGGTGACGTGGTCGCGCAGGTACAGCGCCTCGGGCATGCCCCGGAATCCGTGCGCGTGCTCGGGGACGCCGGGGATCGGCAGCAGCTTGTTGACGCTGCCGACGGCGAGCACGAGCCGGTCGTAGCCGAGCGTGCCGCCCCGGCCCTCGGGGTCGGTGTAGTGCACGGTGCGCGCGTCGAGGTCGACGCCGTCGGCCTCGCCGAGCACCAGGCGCACCCGCCGCAGGGTTCCCGGAAGCGAGACGGCGACGCGGCGCGGCTCCAGGATGCCGGTGGCGACCTGGGGCAGCAAAGGCAGATACAGGAAGTAGTCGGTCGGGTTGAGGAGCGTGATGTCGGCCCGGTGCCGGGTCAGCCTGGCCAGGGTGCGGGCCGTCCGGTACCCGGCGAATCCGGCACCGACGATCAGGATGCGGGGTCGACTCACTCTTCGCCTCCGGCGTGGTCGCGTACCGAGTCTGTCCGGCGGGCGCACGAATGCCACCCGTCCGGGACCTTCCGCGTCCCCCTGGCCGGGGCGCCCAAACGCCGTCGCGCCGGGCGTTTCGCGCCGCGGTCGCACGGATACCCGGCCGGGGACCGACGCGGTACGCCCCGTCCCGGAGGTTCCCCCATGACCGAGTACGGCTACTTCCTGTCGTGCGAGGAGTTCGCACCGGCGGATCTGATCGAGCAGGCGAGGATGGCCGAGCAGGCCGGATTCCAGCTGCTGTGGATCTCGGACCACTATCACCCGTGGAACGACGCACAGGGCCAGAGCCCGTTCGTGTGGTCGGTGCTCGGTGCGCTCTCGGAGGCGGTGTCGTTGCCGGTCGAGACCGCGGTCACCTGCCCGACCGTGCGGATCCATCCGGCGGTGGTGGCGCAGGCCGCCGCGACGAGCGCGGTGATGACCGGCGGCCGCTTCCGGCTGGGTGTCGGCACGGGCGAGGCGCTGAACGAGCACATCCTCGGGGACGCCTGGCCGCCCACGAACGTGCGCCTGGAAATGCTGGAGGAGGCGATCCTGGTCATGCGCCGGCTGTTCTCGGGCGAGGAGGTGAGCCACTACGGCACCCACTACAAGGTCGAGAACGCCCGTCTGTACACGGTCCCCGACCAGCCCGTCGCGATCGACATCTCCGGCTTCGGCCCCGCGGCGACGTCGCTCGCGGCCCGCGTGGGCGACGGGTACATCACGATGACGCCGGACGAGTCGATGGTCTCGCAGTTCCGCAAGGGCGGGGGCGGCGCCAAGCCGGTCAGCGGCGGTACGAAGGTCTGCTACGGGACCGACCGCGACGAAGCCGTCCGTGCGGTCCGCAGGCTCTGGTCCAACCAACTGCTGCCCGGCGAAATGGGTCAGGTGCTGCCCTCCCCGAAGCACTTCGAGCAGCTTGAGCCGCTGATCACCGAGGACATGGTGCGAGAGAACACCGTGTGCGGCGACGACGTGGACGAGCACGTGGCCGCGCTGACCGCGTTCGTGGACGCGGGCTTCGACTGCGTCTATGTCAATCAGATCGGCCCCGACCAGCGGGGCTTCTTCGACTTCTACCGTACGAAGGTGCTGCCGCGGCTGAAGCGGTAAGCAAGATCCGCAAGCAAGATCCAGCGACTGCCGCGACTGCTGCCCGCCGCGCCACCGCGACGGCGCTCAGCCACCGCGACGACGCTCAGCCGTCGGCACTCAGCCACGGCGTCGGAGCCCGCTCACCGCGGCGCCCCCACCGACCAGACCGACCAGCAGGCCCGCGCCTATCCTCCCCCGGTTGCGGGACAGCCACTCCTCGGAGCTGCCCGGCAGGGACTCCGCGTCGAAGCGGCCGTGTGCCCCGTAGTCGTGACCATGCGGGCCGTCCGCGGGGCTCCACAGATTCCCCGCGGCGGCGTGCTCCCCGGACTCCTGCTGCGCGTCGAACGCCGTACGGGCGAGGTACCGGTCCAGCAGGCCCGGAGCCACGGCGTTGGCGATCAGCGTGGCCGCCGTCGACGCCCCCACCCAGTACTCCCGGCGCCGCGGGTGCCCGGCCGCGTGCACGATCGCGCGGGCCGCCACCTCCGGCTGGTAGACCGGCGCCACCGGCCGCGCCCGCCCCGGCAGCCGGCTGAGCACCCAGTCGAACTGCGGGGTGTTGACCGCCGGCAGCTGCACCATCGTCGTCCGCACCCGCGTTCCCTCGTGCAGCAGCTCGCACCTGAGCGACTCGTTGAAGCCCTGGACGGCGTGCTTGGCCCCGCAGTACGCCGACTGCAGCGGTATACCCCGGTAGGCGAGGGCGGAGCCGACCTGGACGATCGTCCCGTGGTCCGCGGGCAGCATGTGCCGCAGGGCGGCCCGCGTGCCGAACACACAGCCGAGGTACGTCACTTCGGTGACCCGGCGGAACTCGTCCGGAGTGATGTCCGTGAACGACGCGAAGACCCCTGCGAACGCGTTGTTGACCCAGACGTCGATGCGCCCGAAGGCGTCGGCGACCTGCTGGGCCGCGTCCTCGACGGCGTTCGCGTCCGCCACGTCGACAGGGACGACGAGCGCCTCACCCCCGGCGATGCGCACCTCGTCCGCCGCCGCGGCGAGGCCCTCGCGGCCCCGGGCGAGCAGGGCGACCCGGTCGCCGCGGGCGGCGAAGGCCAGGGCCGTGGCCCGGCCCACGCCGCCGCTGGCCCCGGTCACCACGACGGCCCTGCGGCGCCGTGCCAGGGCTCCCGACAAGGCCCTGGTCATCGCTCACCGGGCCCGGTGGTGCGGAGCCTCGGGATCGGGTGCGGGTCCCCCGTATCCCGGCGCACCTGGCCCGGGAGCCCCGGGCACGGTGGGCGGCGTCGGCGGATACGGCGGCCCGAGCCCGCTCGGCGGCGCCCCGGGCGCCGTACCGCCCATCACACGGCCCCCGGCGCCCGGCATCGCGCCCGCGTGCGCATGCGCGTGTGCGTGTGCGTGTGCGCCGGAGCGTGCCGCGCCGCGCAGCAGATAGGCGGCCACGCCCAGCACCGCCGCCATGATCAGTGCGGCGGCCCAGCCGGGCAGGCCGAGCGCCAGCGCCAGGCCGAGGGCGAGCGCCAGCGCGGCGCCCGCGTAGAGGCCGACGGCACCGGACGCGGCGTACAGCGCGGCGGTGCGGCGCTGCTTGCGCGTCTGCTCGCGCAGCTCGTCGCGCACGGCCTCACGAGCCACCTGCGCCAGCTCGTCGACCAGGTGCTTGTCCAGGTGTTCCAGATGATCCATGCGGTCCATGCCCGCCGGGTACCCGGGCCCCGGCGGGCGTAACGCCGCGTGCGCGCCCGGGATCCGTCCGAAACGATCTCCTCCTCGGGCGGCCCCAACTAGGCTCCTCCATATGGAGATTCTGGGAGCGTCTCTGATCAGCTAAGCGACCTGTGCAAGACAAGACGTAGTGTCTGGCACGGGTTGTGTCCACCTGGGTGGGGTTGCGTGGGCGTGCAGGTGGAAACCCGCGCCCAGTGCCGCCCCTCTCGGCCGGTGTCGGCGGGTGGTGGGTGTGCTGATCGTCGTCACGCCCTGGTGCCGGTGGGCTGCGCGGGGCAGCCTCATCATCCGGCCCGGTGGTGCGTGTCCCTCCGGACGCTGGCCCGCCGGACCCGAGGGGCCGGTGGGGGAGGGTGCCCTGCGTCGCCTGGGCGCGGGGCGTGTGGTGCTGCGCCGGGTGGGTCCGGTCTTGGACCGGTCCCGGCGGGTCTGTGTGGTGGCCGGTGCGACCATGGCGGTGGCTTCAAGCTTGTCGACCACGCTGCGGATGGTCATCACACCGGTGGCGCGGTCGCGGGCGGTCCTGGTCTGGTGGGTCAGGCCGCGTGCGGCGATGCGCTGCCATGCCCCGGTGTCGCGGTCGCCGCCCCGCCAGCCGCAGTCCGGGTTCGGGCAGATGGCCCATTTCCAGCCGGGTGTGGTGGGCCGGTCGGGGGCCTTGCGGTGGCGCAGCGGGACGAGACAGCGGGGGCAGTGCCGGGAGGTGCCCCGGGCCGGGACGGTGACCACGGCGATGCCCGCTTCGGCGGCCAGGTGCCGCATCCGTTCCACGATCTGTCCGCGCACCTGCTGGGACAGGCGGCTGTTCAGGGTGCGGCCCATGCCCCGGGCCTCCAGCGAGCGGAGGTCCTCGACGTAGATCACGCTCGCACGGGCGGTGATGGCCTGGTCGACCGTCCAACGGGCGGCGGACCAGGCGAGCGCGTCGTTGAGGTTCGAGCGCCGATCCGACACGTGCCGGATCTCCTCGGCCAGGACAGCGTGCCTGCTGGTCAGGCGATGGCTGTCGGTGTTGCCGATGAGCCGGTGGTAGTGGTCGGCCTTGGCGTGCAGGTACTCGCACGCGCGGCGCAGCCGGTGCTGTTTGGCCAGCACACCAGCAGCACGGAACTGAGCACCGGCCCCGAGCGCGGTGATCGTCCCGTTGCCGTGCAGCCGGATGGCGCCCGCGCTGAGCAGCGTGTTCAGTCCCCAGTCCACGCCGAGCGCCACGGTGTGCCCGGCGCGCCGGGCCGCGAGCACGGGGTGCGTGTAGGCGAGATCGGCCCGCACCCTGCCCTGGTGGACGCAGAGGGTGGGCAGGTGCAGCACCGCGCCGGGCGGGACGGTCGGGGGCAGTGTGATGGGGCAGGCCACCCACGTCCAGTCCCGGTAGGAGCGCGGGTCGGGGCGAGTGGGCAATTGCAGCCGCAGCAGCGCCCGGCCCGGATCGTCACAGCGGGCGATGGTGGCCTGCTGGCCGTCACAGGCCGACAGCAGCATCATCCGCGCGACGTTGGGTGCTCTCTCCAGTTCGAACACGTCGGCCGGCAACCGGCCGTTGGTGCGTTGGAAGGCGGCGACCTGCCGGGTGCGCGACCTGATCACGCTGGACGGAAGGTGCCGCCCGTCGGGGATGACCTCGCGGACGGCGTCCCATTCCTGCGGGGTGCGCTTGGCGGGATCGGTGGGCCAGGTCGCCAGGATTCCGGCGGTCAGATCGGCCCGCCACTTCGCCGACCGCAGGGTGCGCCCGGCCTGTTCCTGGGCCATGCGCACGATCCGGTCATTGACCCGGATGCCCTCCGGCGGCGCGGCACTCCAGCCCAGACGCCGCAGTGCCATCCACGCGTTCGACGGCAACGCCCGGCCCTTTGTATCCTCGCCGGAGGCGAGTGCGTCCACGTCGGCGGCATTCCAGTGCGCGGCGAGCAGCGAGGCGGCCATGCCGGACACCAGAGCGGCCGCCCAGTCCACCCGCTCCGCCAGAACAGCGGCCGACAGTACCTCGCCCGTCTGCTCCACCACACCCGCCCGCAGCAGGCCACGGGCACAGGCGGTGCGGGCCGTCTCACCCTCGCCGAGCGGCAGCTTCCGGCTCACCGGTTCCCCCCTTTCCCGTCCGTGGTGCTGTCATCCGATCAACGACACGCCCTGAGAAAGGTCACGCATTCGGTCCTCGCACTCTCATACGGCACCGATACCGGTACCGGACACACGGAATGACACCGATGAATGACGCATCACTACGGATCCCAGAGGAAACACATGAGCCTGTACGGTGTCGCAGGCCGGGCGGAGCTCGACGGCCGGGAACGGCCGCGTCGGCCTCACCCCGGCCGACCGTCGTCCCCGGGCCGCATCCGGAAGTCGTACCGCGCCGGCAGCGGGTCGTCCGTGAGCCGGGACCACAGCTCGCCGATCGACTCCGCGCCCTCCCTCAGGTCCGCGACCTCGAAGCCCGCGTCGAAGACGGCCCGCGCCGCCTCCCGGTCCCCCTCGGCGAGCAGGAGCCGGGCCTCGGTCAGCCGGAAGCGGCCGCGTCGGCGCGTCGCGGGGTGCAGAAGACTCCACACGGCGCGCGCGTCCCCGGCACGGCCCACCACCAGCAGCGCCTCGATGGCCTCGCGGCCCAGCGCCGCCGTGACGGCCGTCCAGGTCTCCCCGTCGTCGCGCCGCTCGTGGCACAGGTCGTCGAAGGCCTCGGCATACCGGTCGGCGGCGCGCTCGCGATGGCCGGCCTCCTGGTCGGCCACCGCGAGGCAACGCAGCAACGGCCACAGGGACGGCGCGAGTTGCAGGGCACGCTCCCAACTGCGCACCGCCTGCGCCCGGTCGCCGGCGTGCCACTGGGCCACGCCGAGGTGATATTCCGTCAGCGGGCGTGCGGGCGCGGTCTCCAGCATGTCCCGCCAGTGCGGAGCCACGAGCGTCTCCCCCGGTGGCCCGGCCTTCCGCGGCTCGGGGAAGGAACCGGACCGCAGCAGCTCCCGCCACGGCGCCTGCGCGTCGCCGAGCGTGGACTCCGCGAACGGCGTGCCCGGCAGCTTGTCCCCGGTGCGCAGCACTTCCAGCGCGCCCCAGCCGGAGCCCACGGAGAGCACCTCACCGGGTTCGGTGTCGGCGTGCGGCAGCCACGCCTCGTACGCGGCGTCCACGTCGGCGCGCGGCAGGGCGGCTGCGAGCCGCGCCTCGGCCCCTCGTACGACGGTGCCCCACTCCCCCTCGCGGTCCGCGCTCAACGGGCCGTACGCCTCCAGCCACGACACCTCGCTGCCGGCGTCGAGCCGTACGTGTTCCAGCTGGGTGCGGGCGAGTCCGGCCTGGATCTCGCAGTAGCCGCCGGTGCCCGGTTCGGTGAGCCACTCCTGCCAGCGGCGTCCGCCGGCCCCGGTACCCCAGACGAACAGCTTCCGCCCGCGCAGCACGTCCGTCGACGTCTGCACCAGCCCGTGGCCGTCCTCGCCGAGCGCGGCGATCCAGCGGCGCCGTCCGTCGGGCACCTCGTAGAAGTAGTCGGCGGGGTGGGTGCTGTTCCGGGGGTACGTGCGGTCCACGTCGTCGTACACCGGTACCGGCACCCTCCGCAGCCGACGCTCGTAGCCGAAGTGCCATGCCTCCTCGGCCGGGGCGAGCACCCGGCACTGCTCCGGCACCGCGATGTTGGACCACCAGTACACCGGCGCGGGCTTCTCGTGCGGATTGCGGACACGGACGCCGACGTACAGGAAGTCGGAGCCCTCCGGCAGCCACAGGTCGACCTGGAAGGGCAGGTCGCGCAGGCGCTCCCACTCCCACAGGCGCAGCATCTCCCCGCCGTCGGGTGCGGTGACGCGGGCCGCGTGCAGGGGCGAGCAGGAGAGGGTGGTGTGGCCCGTGGCGCCGATGTTCCACTCGATGCCGCCGGAGAACCAGGCGCCGTTGAGCGCGAAGCAGGCGGGCTGGAACACCGGGTTGCGGTAGAGGAGTTCGCGGCCGGTCGGCTTGTGGAACAGCGACGCGATCCGTCCGCCGAGGCCGGGCAGGACGGTGGCGCGCAGCCGGTCGTTCTCGATCACCAGGGTGTCGATGTGCCGGGGTCGACGCGTTCTGCCGTAGCCGTCCCGGACGCGCACGGGCAGCAGGCTGCGCAGCGGTGCGTGGCCGACCTGCCGGGCCATGTCGCGCGGCAGGTCCTCCTTGTCCCGGTCGTCGATGCGGTGCACCTCGTCGAGGGGCCGTAGCGGGGGCAGCGGGTTGTCCGGCCCGAGCGCCGCGGCGGGCAGCGTCATTGCGTCCCGTCGGATGGTCGTCACGATCACCATGGAACCCGGCGTTCGACGAGTCGACCAGGGGTTGTGCCGGTCAGGATTACGCAAAGGCGGACACGACGACGTCCGCGAGGAGCTTCCCGGCCGTGCCCTCCGGGTCCGGATCGGGGTCGTAGATGGTGCCGTTGAGGCCGACGCAGTGCGGGGAGGCCAGCAACGGCCCCAGCAGCGCGACGAGTTCGTCGGGCAGGAGTCCGTCGGGGTCGGGGCTGTCGACGGCGGGCATCATGGACGGATCGAGGACGTCGGCGTCCAGGTGCACCCAGAACCCCTGGAGTTGCGGTGTGGAGACCTTGTCAGACCACCCTTACGGGCGGCAGGGGTCGCTGAGGCAAGAATGCCCTTCACCTCCATCCTGAAGGATGGAGCACTGGACAAGTGTTCGATAGCAGCCGGGGCCCGCTCCCGGGGGCAGGCGGCCGAAGGCCGAGGTTGGAGGGGGCGTCCAGGACGACGACGGTGCGCATGAGGATCATCCTCGGCCGCGCGCCGCCCCCTGGGGAGAGACCATTTCGGCCGTGATCGCCCAGCGTTCGTGGTCCCGCCAGGCCCCGTCGATGTAGATCATGTCCGGGGAGAATCCCTCCAGGCGGAAGCCGCAGCGCCGGGCGAGGGCGATCGAGGCGACGTTGCCGGGCTGCGCGTTGATCTCCAGCCGGTGCAGTCCCATCGGCCCGAAGGCGTACCGCACCACGAGGTCGAGGGCCTCGGACATCAGCCCCCGCCCGGCGGCGTGCGCGAAGACGCCGTAGCCGAGGGCGCCGCACAGGAAGCCGCCCTTGACGATGTTGTTGATGTTGATGAACCCGGCGATGGCCCCGCTGTCCTTCTCGCACACCAGGAATCCCGCCCTCGTCGGGTCCTCGTTGAGCCGCCCCGCGTAGGCGGCGTACGCCTGCGCGGTGTCCGGCGGGAACAACCACGGATGGTGCAGGTCCTTGCTCTCCCGCGCCCGGGCGGTGAACTCGGCACCGTCGTCGCGCGTGAAGTGGCGTATGCCCACGCGGGGGCCTTCGGCGAGGTATGCGGCGGTCTCAGGCACCTCAATACCGTACGTGAGCCGGGCTCATCCGCGCCGCCTCATGAGGATCGCCCCGCACAGCGCCCCCACCAGCCCCGTCACCAGGATGGGCGGCGGACGGCCGGTGGGGCCGGACGGGTGACGTGCGTCGGCGCGTGCCCGCCAGGGTTACGCCAGCGCCGGTACGTCCAGCGTCAGCGTTCCCGCGTCCGCGTCCAGTTCCGCCGCGACGCCGAACGGCATCGTCAGCGCGCCCTCCCCGTGTCCGAATCCGAACTCCTCCACGACCGGCACCCCGAGCCCGCCGAGCCGGTCGGTGAAGACCGCGCGCAGCAGCTCGTAGGGGCCGCACCTCTCCCACGAGCCGAGCGCGATCCCGGCGACCCCGTCGAGCCGTCCCGAGCGCAGGAGCTGGGTGAGGCTCCGGTCGATCCGGTACGCGTCCTCGCCGACGTCCTCGATCAGCAGCAGCCCGCCCCGGGCGCCGGCCCGGGCGTGCGGAGTGCCGAGTTCGGACGTGAGCATGCTGAGGCAGCCGCCGAGGGTGATGCCCCGGGCGCGGCCGGGGGCGAGCGTCGTGCCCGCGGACGTGATGGTCCGTACGGACTCCGGCTCGAAGAGCGTCGCCCGCAGGTGTTCCTGCGCCCGCGCGGTCTTGAGGAAGTCGACGGCCGACACCATCGGGCCGTGCAGCGTGACCAGGCCCAGGCGGGCTGCGAACGCCTCGTGCAGCGCCGTGATGTCGCTGAAGCCGACGAGCACCTTGGGACCGGCGGCCCGCAGCGCGTCCCAGTCGAGCAGGTCCACCATGCGCTGCGCCCCGTACCCGCCGCGGGCGCACAGCACCGCGGCCACGTCCGGGTCGCACCACGCGGCCTGGAAGTCGGCGGCCCGGTCGGCGTCCGTGCCGGCGAGGTAGGGGAAGTCCGGGTGCCGGTCGAGGACGTGCGGGGCCACGACGGGGTCCAGGTCCCAGCCGCGCAGGATGTCGAGCCCGGCGGCGAGCCGCTCCTCGACGACGGGTCCGCTGGGCGCGACGACGGCCACTCGGGCGCCGGGGGCCAGTCGGGGCGGGCGTACGAGGGGTGTCACTTGCTGAGCTCCAGGGTGGGGATGCCGGGCGGGTTCAGCCCGAAGACCTGCGCGTACAGGGACAGCTCGGCCTCCAGGGCTCGCACCATGGTCTCAGCCCGCCTGAATCCGTGCCCCTCGCCCTCGAAGGCGATGTAGGCGTGCGGGATCCGCCGCCCCTCCAGCCGGGCCAGGAACCGCTCGCACTGCGCGGGCGGGCAGATGGCGTCGTCGAGGCCCTGCAGCAGCAGGAAGGGTGCGGTGATCCGGTCGGCGTGCTCCAGGGGCGACCGTTCGGCGTACCGGCCGGGGACCTCGTCGTACGGTCCGACCAGGGTCTCCAGATACCGCGACTCGAAGTCGTGGGTCTCGCCCGATCCCCAGGTCGCCAGGTCGAGAACGGGGTAGATGATCGTGCCGCAGGCGTACACGTCGGTCGTCGTCAGGGACACCGCCGCCGTCCAGCCGCCCGCGCTGCCGCCACGCACGGCGAGCCGGTCGCGGTCCGCGGTGCCCTCGTCGGCGAGCGCGAGGGCGACGGCCGCGCAGTCCTCGACGTCGACGACGCCCCACTGCTCGCGCAGCCGGTTGCGGTACTCGCGTCCGTAACCGGTCGAGCCGCCGTAGTTGACCTCGGCGACGCCGATGCCGCGTGAGGTGAAGTAGGCGATCGCCAGGTCGAGGACGAGTGGGGCGCGGCCGGTGGGCCCGCCGTGCGCCCACACGACGTACGGCGGCAGTTCGTCGTCGGGCGCGAGGTGGCCGGGGTGGTGCGGCGGATAGATGTGCGCGTGGATCTCGCGGCCCGCGGGGCCGGTGAACGTGCGGATCCGCGGTTCGGGGTAGTACGCGGGGTCCACCGGGTCGGTGTGCGCGGCGCCGATCACCCGGGCGCGGCCGGTGCAGGAGTCCAGCTCGACGACCTCGTACGCGCTGCGCGGGCCGGCGCCGACGCCGACGATCCGGCTGCCGTGCACGGCGAGTGCGGGGGCGAACTCGGTCCAGGGTCCGGCCGTGTCGACGACCTCACCGCGCTCCGGGTCGAGGATGCCGAGCCGGCCCGCGCCCCTGCCATGTACGACGGCGATCAGCCCGTTCTCCAGAGGGGCGAACCAGCGCTGTCCGACCTTCCACAGCGGTCCGGCGAACTCCTCCTCGCGGGGACACAGCGGCACGCCGTCCCGGTAGAGGTTCCACCAGCCGGTGCCGTCACCGGCGTACAGCAGGGAGCCGTCCGGCGCCCACTCGGCCTGGGCGATCGACTCGTCGGGGCCACCGGCGACCGTGCGGGGCTCCCGGAGCGTCCCGTCGCCGGTCACTTCGGCGACGATCAGCTCGGTGCCGTCCCATGGCATGCGCGGATGGTCCCAGGCGATCCAGGCGGCGCGCCGGCCGTCCGGCGCCAGGCGGGGTCCGGTGACGAACCGGTGGCGCGCGTCGATGAGTTCGCGCACGGCGTCCCGGTCCTGTGCGGCCGAGCCGTCCAGCGGTACGGCGACGGCCACCCGCCGCACGTCGGTGGGCCCGTCGCCGGTGAACTCCTCCAGCACGCACCACACTTCGCCGCGCTCCAGGTGCAGGTGCGGGTCGACCCAGCGCAGTCCACCGCCGACCGGCGAGAGCGGGGTGAGCGGGCGCGGCTCGTCGCCGGGGGTCGCGGGCTCGTACACGTACAGGCGCTGGTCCGCGAAGTTCACGAACACCAGCAGCGGCCCCTCGGGACGCATCGCCCCGGCCCAGGGCCGGCCGCCGTACTCCATGACCCGGCTGCGCACGTTCCACGGCGCGGGCAGGACCGTCTCCTCCGTGCCGTCCGCCGTGCGTCGTACCAGCGTGCGGCGGCCGCCTTCGGTGGGGCGCGGCTCGGTCCACCATGCCTCGTCGCCGACGAAGCCCACCGACTCCGGCTGCCCGTCGTGCGCGGCGGCGAGCGCCGAATCGATCGGCGAGGGCCACGCCCCGTACGGCAGGGTCTGCACCATCTCCCCCACTCCTACCGGGCCGTGTGCCCGGTGAACCGTCCGACCTCGTCGAGTGCCCGCTGGTCAGCCATGCTGCTCCTCCCTCGCGGCCGGGACGTCTGGTGACCCGGAAGGTCCGGATCTCCTCATACACGGTCCGGCCCGGGTACGCCAGCTTCCGTTCCCCGTGACGGCGGGCGAAGGGGCGGGCTCCGGTCCCGCTTCCGTTCCCCGTGACGGCGGGCGAGGGGCGGGCTCCGGTCCCGCTTCCGTTCCCCGTGACGGCGGGCGAGGGGCGGTCTCCGGTCCCGCTTCCTCGCCCATACGAGCGCGACCCTCCGGACGCGCGGCGTCGCCCCTACGCCGCGCGCAGGAAGCGGTCGAGGACGCGGACGCCGAAGTGCAGCGCCTCGACGGGGACGCGTTCGTCGACGCCGTGGAAGAGGGCCTGGTAGTCGAAGCCCTCGGGGAGCTTGAGCGGCGCGAACCCGTACCCGGTGATGCCGAGGCGCGAGAACTGCTTGGCGTCCGTGCCGCCCGACATGCAGTAGGGCACCACGTGCCCCTCGGGCGCGAACTCCTCGACGGCGGCCCGCATCCTGGCGAACGTCGGCGAGTCCACCGGCGCCTGGAGGGCGACCTCGCGGTGGTGGAACTCCCACTCCACGTCCGTCCCGGTGAGTTCGTCGAGGGTCGCGCGGAACTCGTCCTCGCCGCCGGGCAGATAGCGTCCGTCGACGTGCGCGACGGCCTCCCCCGGGATGACGTTGATCTTGTAGCCGCCGCTCAGCATCGTCGGGTTGGTGCTGTTGCGGACGGTCGCCTCCACGAGCGCGGCGGCCGGGCCGAGCTTCTCCATGAGGCCGTCCACGTCGTCGAGGTCGGGCTGGAGGCCGTACAGCGCGGCGAGCTCGGTGAGCGCGGCCCGCACGGTCGGGGTGAGTCTGAGCGGCCACTCGTGGGCGCCGATACGGGCGACGGCGGCGGCGAGCCGGGTGACCGCGTTGCTGCGGTTGACCTTGGAGCCGTGGCCCGCCCGGCCGCGCGCGGTGAGCTTGATCCAGCCGGTGCCGCGCTCGCCCGCCGCGATCGGGTAGATCTGCCGGCCGCCACCGTCGTGGAAGGTGAACGCCCCGGATTCGCTGACGCCCTCCGTGCAGCCCTCGAAGAGGTCGGCGTGCCGGTCCGCGAGGAAGCCGGAGCCGTCCTCCGCGCTCGCCTCCTCGTCGGCGGTGAACGCGATGACGAGGTCGCGCCGCGGCCGCACGCCCGAGCGCGCCCAGTCCCGTACGACCGCGAGGATCATGGCGTCCATGTTCTTCATGTCGACCGCGCCCCGGCCCCAGACGACGCCGTCGCGGACCTCGCCGGAGAACGGGTGCACGCTCCAGTCACCGGCCTGGGCGGGCACCACGTCGAGGTGGCCGTGGACGAGCAGGGCGTCGGCGGAGGGATCGGTGCCCTCGATGCGGGCGACGACATTCGTCCGGCCCTTGGTGCGCTCCAGCAGGGTGGGCTCCAGACCCGCCTCGGCCAGCCGCGCGGCCGCGTACTCGGCGGCGGGCCGTTCCTGGCAGTCGCCGCCGCCGCGGTTGGTGGTATCGATGCGGATGAGGTCGGAGGTGAACCGTACGACCTCGTCGAGTGCCTGCTGGTCAGCCATACTGCTCCTCCACCGCGGCCGAGACGATCGTGGTGACCGCCTTGAAGGTACGGATCCCCTCGTACATGGTCCCGCTCGTGTACGCCACCTTCCGCTCCCCGATCCGGTCCACACCCGGCACGACGGTGGCGGCCATCGCCAGGTGCTCCGCGTCGAACTCCAGCGCCACCGTGAACGGCCCGCCGTTCACCGGCTCATGGCGTACCGCCAGGGAGGCCGCCTCCTTGGCCGCCGCGCGGATGTCGGCGGCGGTCCTGGCCGGGGTGCGGCACACGGCGGCGTACCGCGAGACATGGTCCTTGACGGCGACCTTGAGCGCCTCGGGCGCGTATCCGAGCGCGTCCTCGCAGGCCACGTCGTCGCCGGTGACGAGGATGACGGGCACGCCGTACTCGGCGACGACGTGCGCGTTCAGAAGGCCCTCGCTGGCCCGTACGTCGTTGAGCCAGACGCCCGTGATGGAGTTGGCGAGATAGGTGTGAGCCAACACCCCCTCCGCCCCGGCGCCCGCGTGATAGCCGACGAACGCGATACCGTCCACGTCCCCGTGCTGCACGCCCTCCACCATGGAGAGGGACTTGTGACGGCCGGTGAGCATCTGTGCCCGCTCGTCCAGCCGCTCCAGGAGCAGATTGCGCATGCTCCAGTGGGCTTCGTTGATCAGCACCTCATCGGCGCCACCGTCCAGGAAACCGAGCACGGCGGCGTTGACATCCGAGGTGAACATGGCCCGGCACCGCTCCCACTGGGGCGTCCCGGGCAGCACGTCGGCCGGCCAGGTCACGCCGGTGGCGCCCTCCATGTCGGCGCTGATGAGGATCTTCATGCCCTGTCACGTTACGCGCCGAAGGGAAACCCGGCTACCGAGCGACCAACGCCGCATCGACGACACCGTACTGCGCCGCCTGCGGGCCGCCCTCGACAACGAGGAGGTCCGCCTGTCCGGGAGCGCGGCGGCGGAGTGATTTGAGGACCTGCCGAAAGAGCGGCCGTGGGCGGGGCGCGCCCGCCCACGGCAGTCACTCAGCGCGTGCCCACTGCGGTGACGATGAGCATCAGCCGTCAGCGCAGTCGGCTTCCCGCCACTGGGAAAACCGATCCGGGCGGTCGGTGATGACACCGTCGACACCCCACGACGTCGCGGTCCGCCATGTGCTCTCGTCGTTGACCGTCCAGACGAACACCTCGACGCCGGCCGCCCTGAGCCGGTCCACTGCCGCGGGCCGGGCCGCAAGGCTCTTGAACTTCACCACGTACGCGGCGAGTGAGAGTTTCCGGGCCGTGGCCACGGGGTCCGTGTCGAGTGTGGACCGGATCAGCGCGACCTTCGTCCGGTACGGGGAGGCCGCCGCGTCCCGCACCACCTTCTCGTCGAAGGACTGGAGCAGGGTGCGCTCGGTCATTCCGGCCTCGGAGACGAGTCGCAGGGCGCGGTCGACCGCTGCGGACGTCTGCGGTCCCTTCATGTCCAGCAGGAATCGAGTCGACCTGGACCTGAGCGACGACAGCGTCTCCCGCAGGGTGGGAACGTGTCCTCCGCCCTTCACCGTCAGCTCGGAGATCTCCTCGGCGGTGAGCTCGTCGACCCGACCGGTGCCGTCGGTCGTCCTGTCCACGGTGTCGTCGTGCATGATGACCGGTTGGCCGTCCTTGGTGAAGTGCACATCGGCCTCCACCCAGTCCGCGCCGCGATCGGCCGCCGCTTCGAAGGAGGCGATCGTGTTCTCCGGGGCGATCCGGCGAGCGCCACGGTGCCCGATGGCGTAGGTACGGGAGCAGGTATCTTCCTGCGCGTCAGGGCCCGCTGTGAGGGGACCGGTCAGGGCAGCCGCGCACAGAAGCGCCACGGGCACCGTCGTCGCGATGAGGGGCAGTACCAACCTGCCGCGCGGTTTCATCTTCCATTTCCCCCGAGCAGAAGCGGCCGCCGACGCTACCAGTGATGCCGCGTCACACAAAAAGGGGCGCCTGAACAGGGCAAGGCCCCGTCAGGCGCCCCTTCTCGGCGCAGTCGGCCGGTCGCTACTTCCAGGTCGTCAGGTACTCCTTGATCCGGCGGGTCAGCGGTAGAGCGCGGGGCGCTCGATCAGCTCGACTTCGATACGGCGGCCCTCGGCCTGGGCGCGGACACCCGCCTCGCAGACCGCCGCAGCGGCGTAGCCGTCCCAGACACTCGGCCCGGTGACCTCGCCGCGCCGGGTGGCGTCGACCCAGGCCTGCACCTCACGGTCGTACGCCTCCTCGAAGCGCTCCACGAAGTCCTGGGCGATGGTTCCGCCCCAGCGGCCCGCCGCGTTGGTGACCATGGCGTGTCCGTCGCCGATCCGGGCGGTGCCGCGCTCGCAGACCGCCTCGGCCTGCACCTGGTAGCCGAAGCCGCAGTTGACGAAGATCTCGACGTCGACGAGCGCGCCACCGTCGGTCTCGAAGACGACGAACTGCGGGTCCGCGAGGCCGTCGGGCGCGTTGTCCGACGGCGTCGGGCGCAGCACCGTCACCGCGGTGATCTCCTGGTCGAGCAGCCAGCGCGTCACGTCCATCTCGTGCACGACCGAGTCGTTGATGAGCATGGCGTCGGTGAAGCCGGGCGGGCTGGCCGCGTTGCGGTGCCGGTTGTGCAGCATCAGTGGCCGGCCCAGCTGGCCGCTGTTCAGCAGCGCCTTGAGCTTGATGTACTCGGCGTCGTAGCGCCGCATGAAGCCGACCTGGACGCGCCGGTGACCCAGCTTCTGTTCGGCCTCCAGGACCCTGAGCGCGGAGGCCGCGTCGGGGGTGAGGGGCTTCTCGCACAGCACCGGCAGGTCGTGTTCGAAGGCCGTGAGCAGGGCGGCCTCGTGGGCGGGGCCCGGGGAGGCGATGAGTACGGCGTCGACGTCGTCCGCGGCCATGGCGGCGGCGGGGTCGGTGTAGGCGGTGCAGCCCTCTACTGTGGCCGCGACGCTCTTGGCGCGTTCCGCGTCCACGTCCACGACGGCACTCACCCGCGCCCCGTTGGTCACCTGGCTGATGCGGCGGACATGGTCGGCGCCCATCCGACCCGTCCCGATGACGGCGACTGAGAGCGTTCCACGCTGAGTCATGGTGGTTGGTCGTCCCTTCGAGGGGTCAGGCGCCGCAGGAGCGGAGGAACTTGCGGGTGCGTACGGCGATGGGCAGCGGCTTGTCCGGCTCGCAGGGGTACATGTCCTGCTCGACGATGGCGAACAGGTCGACGCCGAGGCCCTGGGCGGCGGCGAGGACCGGCTCCAGCGCGGGCACGCCGGCCGGGGGCTCGCACATCACGCCGCGCTGCACGGCGGGCCCGAACGGCACCCCGTTCTTGACGACGTCGGCAAGGATCTCCGGGTCGACCTGCTTGAGGTGCAGATAGCCGATGCGCTCGCCGTAGGTCTCGATGAGCTTGACGCTGTCGCCGCCGCAGTAGGCGTAGTGCCCGGTGTCCAGGCAGAGGTTGACCAGGTCGGAGTCCGTCGAGTCGAGGAAGCGCTCGACGTGCTCCTCGGTGTCGATGTGGGTGTCGGCGTGCGGGTGGACGACGATGTCGAGGCCGTAGGTCTCCTTGACCTCGTGGCCCAGCCGTTCCATGCCCTTGGTGAGGTGGGCCCACTGCTCGGCGGTGAGCTCCGAGGGCTCGATGATCTCGGCGGTCTTGTCGTCCCGCCAGAAGGAGGGGATGACCACGAGGTGCTTCGCGCCCATGGACCGGGTGAGTGCCGCGATCCGGCTGACATGCTCCCAGGTGGACTCCCATACGGCCGGTCCGCGGTGCAGGGAGGTGAAGACCGTGCCGGCCGAGACCTTCAGGTTCCGCTTGTTCACCTCTTCGGTGAGACGCGCCGGGTCGGTCGGCAGATAGCCGTACGGGCCGAGTTCGATCCAGGAGTAGCCGGCCTCGGCGACCTCGTCCAGGAAGCGTTCCCAGGGCACCTGCTGCGGGTCGTCCGGGAACCAGACGCCCCAGGAGTCCGGGGCCGAGCCGACCCGGATGCGGTCCAGGGCAGTGGTCATGTCAGGAGGTCCCTTCGGGAGATGCCGCCACGGGTGCCTGGAGGTCCTTCGCTTCGGGGAGCTCCTCGACGTCGACGCCGCGGACCTGCGCCAACTCGTGCTTGAGGGCGGCGAGTTCGGCGCCGCCGGCCATGTGGTTGGTCAGCTCTTCGAGGCTGACCTGGTCGCGGCTCGCGCTGAGCTCCAGGGTGCCCAGGCGCAGTACGCTGAAGTGGTCGCCGACCATGTAGGCGTGGTGCGGGTTGTGGGTGATGAAGATGACGCCGAGGCCGCGGTCGCGGGCTACGGCGATGTACTTCAGGACGACGCCGGACTGCTTGACGCCGAGCGCGGCGGTGGGCTCGTCCAGGATGAGGACGCGGGCGCCGAAGTAGACGGCGCGGGCGATGGCGACGCACTGGCGCTGGCCGCCTGAGAGCGTGCCGATGGGCTGTTCCAGGTCGTCCAGGACGATGCCCATGTTCCGCAGTTCTTCGTCAGCGGTCTTCTTCATGCGGGCGATGTCGAGACGGCGGAAGGGCCAGGCGCCCTTGGTCATCTCGGAGCCGAGGAAGAAGTTGCGCCAGACCGGCATGAGCGGCACGGTCGCCAGGTCCTGGTAGACGGTGGCGATGCCCCTGTCGAGGGCGTCGCGCGGGGTGGTGAACTTCACCGGCTGCCCGTCGCAGAGGACCTCGCCCTCGGTGTGCTGGTGCAGCCCGGAAATGATCTTGATCAGGGTGGACTTGCCGGCGCCGTTGTCGCCGAGGACGCAGGTGACCTTGCCGGGGTGGACGGCGAGGTCGACTCCGTGCAGGGCGCGGATGTTGCCGTACGACTTGCCCGTGCCGCGCAGTTCGACGACGGGGGCCTGGTCGGCGACGGCGGCGGCGCCGCCGTTCTTGCTGAGGTCAGTGTTCGTCATGGGTGGTCACCTCCGGGTCGCGGACTTCTGGACCCACAGATTGATGAGGGTGGCGCCGATGAGCATCACGCCGAGGAAGGCCTTGAACCAGTCGGGGTTCCAGCCGGCGTAGACGATGCCCTGGCTGACCATGCCGAACATGAAGGCGCCGAAGACCGGGCCGATCGCGGAGCCGTAGCCGCCGGTGAGCAGACAGCCGCCGATCACCGCGGCGGCGATGTAGATCAGCTCCTGGCCGACGCCCTCGCCGGACTGCACGGTGTTGAAGGCGAACAGCTGGTGCATGCCCACGAACCAGGCGCCGAAGCCGACCAGCATGAACAGCGAGATCTTGGTGAACTTCACCGGCACGCCGACGGCCCGCGCGCTGTCCTTGTTGCCGCCGACGGCGAAGATCCAGTTGCCGTACTTGGTGCGCAGCAGCACCCAGGTGGCCAGGGCCGCGAAGCCCAGCCACCACAGGACGGTGACCTTGAACTGGACGCCGCCGACGGTGAACGACGACGAGAAGACCGCCCTGGCCTGGTCGAAGCCGTCCATGTCGCTGATGTCGTCGGTCGCCACGTTGCCGGTGATCAGCTTGGTGACCGCGAGGTTGATGCCCTGCAGACCGAGGAAGGTGCCGAGGGTGACGAGGAAGCTGGGCAGCCCGGTGCGCACCATCATCCAGCCGTTGAACGCGCCGATCCCGAGGGAGACGAGGAGCGCGACGAACACACCGACCCAGACGTTCATCGTCAGCTGGAAGCTGACCATGCTTGCGGTCAGCGCCGAGGTGATCACCGCGACACCGGCCGACAGGTCGAACTCGCCGCCGATCATCAACAGGGCCACGGGCAGTGCCATGATCCCGATGGTGGACGACTGGTAGAGGACGGTGGCCATGGCGCTTCCCGAACGGAACGTCGGTGCCATGGCGAAGAAGAAGACGAACACCGCGACGGCGCCGAGGAAGACGCCGACTTCCGGCCGGGCGAGCAGCCGGAGAACGAGGGAGCGCTGTGCGGTCCGCCCGTCGCGCTCCTTGGGGCCGGAGGCCGGCGGTGAGGTCACCGCCGGCGCAGCCTGCTGGGACATGGTCATCACCTGGTGCCCTTCGCGGCGAAGGTTGCGATGGTGTCGACGTTGGTCTTGTCGACGAAGGCCGGGCCTGTCAGCACCGGCTGCTCACCACCGCCGCTGTAGTTGCCGTTGTTCTTGTAGAGCCACAGGGAGTCGACCGCGAGGTAGCCCTGGAGGTAGGGCTGCTGATCGACGGCGAACTGGATGTCACCCTTCTGGATGGCGCTGGTCAGGGCCTTGTTGAGGTCGAAGGTGGCCACCTTCGCCTTGCTGCCCGCGTCGGACACCGACTGCACCGCGGTGAGGGCGTACGGCGCGCCGAGCGCGACCACGTAGTCGATGGAGCTGTCCTGCTTCAGCTTGGCGGTGATCGTCGACTTCACCGACGGCATGTCCGTGCCGTTGACATAGAGGATCTGCGTCTTGCCGCTGAACGTCTTCTTCACGCCGTCGCAGCGCTGGGTGAGTCCGACGTTGCCCTGTTCCTGGATCACACATACGGCGTTCTTGGCGCCGATCTCGTTCAGCTTCTTGCCGAACGCCTCTCCCGCCACGCTCTCGTCCTGCCCGAAGAACTCCATCAGACCGAGCTTCTTCCAGTCGCTCAGACCCGAGTTGAGGCCGACGACCGGGATACCCGCCGTCTTCGCCTTGCCCACGACGTCCTTCATGGCGTCCGGCTTGGCGAGGGTGACCGCGACGCCGTCGACCTTCTGGTCGATCGCGTTCTGGACCAGGTTGGCCTGGTTCCCGGCGTTCGGGTCGCTGGAGTAGACCAGCTTGATGTTGTCCTTGGCCGCGGCGGCCTCGGCCCCCTTGCGGACGATGTCCCAGAACGTGTCACCGGGCGCCTGGTGGGTGACCAGCGCGACCGTCATACGGGGAGTGTCGGCCTTGCCCGCGGCGGCGCCGGAGCTGCTCTCCTCCGCCTTCTTTCCGCCCGAGCTGCTGGAGCAGCCGGCGACGAGCAGCGCGGACGCCGCGGCTATCGCGAGGAGCGGAGCGACTCTGCGGGAACGGCGGGGGTGAAACGTGCGATCCATCTTTCCAGCACCTCACTGTGCGACCGGGGGGAAAGGGAACGGGAAGGAACAGCGCCGGGCGGGTTGCCCTACGCGAAGGCCCGGACGACGAGTCCGGGTCGGGCACCGGTGAAACCGGCGGTTTCGCTGGGACGGGATACAAGCCCCTGCGACACCCGCCTGTCAATACTTTGTTAAGACATCATTTCAGAAGCAGGTCCGAATGTAAGTACAAAGTCTTGACAGGGGCGTGCCGCGCGGCCTACACCTGTGAGGCATCCAGGCCCGGATCGCCCGCCCGGCGGGCACCGACCGCCCGGATGCCCGCCTCCCGGGCGCCCGACCGCCCGCACCGCCGCACGAGGAGCGACGCGCATGTCTGAGCCCGCCGCCTGTTTCGATCTGATCACTATGGGACGCATCGGGGTCGATCTCTACCCACTGCAGACCGGTGTGCCGCTCCCGCAGGTCGAGTCCTTCGGAAAGTATCTCGGCGGCTCGGCTGCCAACGTCGCGGTGGCCGCCGCGCGCCTCGGCCGCACCAGCGCGGTGATCACCCGGACCGGGAACGACCCCTTCGGCACCTATCTGCACCAGGCGCTGATGGAGTTCGGCGTCGACGACCGGTTCGTGACGCCCGTGGACGCCTACCCGACCCCGATCACGTTCTGCGAGATCTTCCCGCCGGACGACTTCCCCCTCTACTTCTACCGCCGCCCCAAGGCCCCCGACCTCGAGATCCACACCGACGAGCTGGACCTCTCCGCCATCCGCACCGCCCGGATCTTCTGGATCACCGGCACCGGCCTGAGCGAGGAGCCCAGCCGCTCGGCCACACTCGCCGCCCTCAAGACGCGGGACAAGGCAGGCATCACGGTCTTCGATCTGGACTGGCGCCCGATGTTCTGGACGGACCCCGAGGCGGCACGCCCGTACTACGCCGAGGCACTGCGCCACGCCACCGTGGCGGTCGGCAACCTCGACGAGTGCGAGATCGCCACCGGCGTACGCGAACCACAGGCCTGCGCCGAGGCGCTCCTCGAAGCCGGTGTGGAACTCGCGGTCGTCAAGCAGGGACCCAAGGGCGTGCTCGCCGTGCACCGCGACGGTACGACGGCCGAGGTGCCGCCCGTACCCGTGGAGGTCGTCAACGGGCTCGGCGCCGGGGACGCCTTCGGCGGCTCGCTCTGCCACGGTCTGCTGGCCGGCCGGCCACTGGAGCAGACCATGCGGTACGCCAACGCGGCCGGAGCGCTCGTGGCCTCCCGTCTCGCCTGCTCCTCCGCGATGCCGACCGAGTCGGAGGTCGCCGCCCTCCTCGCCCGCGGCTGACCGCCGCGTCGAGGACTCCTCACCCGCGGCCGACCGCCGCCTCCCCCTGAACGGAGCCTGTCTTGAGCATCAGCATCCCCGACCTCGCCGCGGTGCGCGCCCGGCACCCGGAGGCCATCGCCGAAGCGGCCGCCCGCCGTGTCCGCCGCCCGCTGATCGGCGACAGCGGCCGCCTCATGATCGTGGCCGCCGACCACCCGGCCCGGGGCGCCCTCGGCGTCGGCGACCGCCACCTGGCCATGGCGAACCGCGCCGACCTCCTGGAACGCGTGTGCGTCGCGCTGTCCCGGCCCGGTGTGGACGGGGTGCTCGCCACCGCCGACATCCTGGAGGACCTGCTGCTCCTCGGCGTTCTGGACGACAAGGTCGTCATGGGCTCCATGAACCGCGGCGGCCTCGCCGGCGCGTCCTTCGAGATGGACGACCGCTTCACCGGCCACCGCGCCGAGGACATCGAACGGCTCCGCTTCGACGCCGGAAAGCTGCTGCTGCGCATCGACTACGACGACCCTGGCTCCCTGACGACCCTGGAGTCCACGGCCCGGGCCGTCGACGACATGGCCGCGCGCAGGCTGCCGCTGTTCATCGAACCGTTCATATCGCGCCGCGTCGACGGCAGAGTGCGCAACGACCTGAGCGCGGAGGCCGTCACCCGGTCCATCGCCATCGCCTCGGGCCTCGGCGGCACCTCCGCCTACACCTGGCTCAAGCTCCCGGTCACCGAGGACGTCGACGACATGGCCGAGGCGCTGGAGGCGTCCACACTGCCCGCCGTGCTGCTGGGCGGCGAGGTCGGCAAGGACCAGGAGGGCGCGTACGAGAAGTGGCGCAAGGCGCTGCGCCTGCCCACCGTCCAGGGCATGGTCGTGGGCCGGTCCCTGCTGTATCCCGCCGAGGGCAGTGTGGAGACCGCGGTGGACACCGCGGTCGGCCTGCTGTGACACCGCTTCCCAGAGGTCCTCTGCCAAGAAGGGCATCATGACCACCACGCATCACCTTCCCGCGGGCAAGGCCGCCACCGACGCCTACGCGGTCGACGTCACCCCCGAGTCGGCCGGCTGGGGCTACTCCAGCCTCCGCGTGCTCGAACTGCCGTCCGGCGGCTGGCACTCCTTCGACACCGGCGACAGCGAGTGGATCGTGCTCCCCCTGTCGGGTTCCTGCACCGTCGCCGTCGGCGGCGACACGTTCCGGCTGCACGGGCGCGAGAGCGTCTTCAGCGGCGTCAGCGACTTCGCGTACGTGCCGCGCGACGCCCAGGTCTCGATCGCGTCCCGCGACGGCGGCCGCTTCGCGCTCACCGGCGCCCGCTGCGAGCGCCGGCTGCCCGCCCGCTACGGGCCCGCCTCGTCCATGCCGGTCGAGCTGCGGGGCACCGGCAACTGTTCCCGGCAGGTCAACAACTTCGGCGCCGCAACCGCCTTCGAATGCGACAAGCTCATCGCCGTCGAGGTGATCACGCCGGGCGGCAACTGGTCCTCCTTCCCGCCGCACAAGCATGACGAGCACCGGCCCGGCGAGGAGTCGGAGCTGGAGGAGATCTACTACTTCGAGTTCGCCGCCCATGAGGGCACGCCGGGCCTCGGGTACCAGCGGGTCTCCCCCTCCGGCCACGGCAGCGGCACGGATGTCCTTGCCGAGGTGCGCGACGGCGACGTCGTGCTCATCCCGGACGGCTGGCACGGACCGTCCATGGCCGTGCCCGGCCACGACATGTACTACCTCAACGTCATGGCGGGCCCCGACCCCGACCGCGCCTGGCTGATCTGCGACCACCCGGACCACGCGTGGATCCGTGACACCTGGCCCGCGCAGCCGGTCGATCCCCGGCTTCCCCTGTACACCGCCCCCGTCCAGTGACAGCACCAGCGAAAGAACCCGAGGTCCCGATGAGCCAGTCCACCCGTCGCCTGACCGTCGCCCAGGCGCTGGTTCGGTTCCTGTCCGCGCAGTTCAGCGAGCGCGACGGCGTACGCCACCGGCTGATCGCCGGCACCTGGGGCATCTTCGGCCACGGCAACGTCGCCGGGATCGGCCAGGCGCTCCTGGAGGCCGGCGAGGACGCGATGCCGTTCCACCAGGGCCGCAACGAGCAGGCCATGGTGCACGCCGCCGTCGGCTACGCGCGCCAGCTGAACAGGCTGTCGGCGCAGGCGGTCACCACGTCCATCGGCCCGGGCGCCACGAACCTCGTCACGGGTGCCGCCCTGGCCACCATCAACCGCCTTCCGGTACTGCTCCTGCCCGGCGACTACTTCGCCACGCGCTCGGCCGACCCGCTGCTCCAGCAGCTGGAGCACCCGGTCGAGGCCGACGTGTCCGTCAACGACACCCTGCGCCCGGTCTCCCGCTACTTCGACCGGATCACGCGCCCCGAGATGCTGATCCCGTCCGCGCTGAACGCCATGCGGGTGCTGACCGACCCGGCCGAGACCGGCGCGGTCACCCTCGCCATGCCGCAGGACGTGCAGGCCGAGGCGTACGACTGGCCGCAGGAGTTCTTCGCCGAGCGCGTCTGGCACGTCCGCCGTCCCGTGCCCGACCCGGTGGAACTCGCCGAGGCCGTACGTGCCGTCCGCGCCGCCGAGCGGCCGCTGATCGTGGCAGGCGGCGGCGTCCACCACAGCGAGGCCGAGGACGCGCTCAAGGCGCTGGCCGACGCCACCGGCATCCCGGTCGCCTCCACCCAGGCGGGCAAGGGCTCACTGCGCCACGACCACCCCGCCGACCTCGGCGGCATCGGCCACACGGGCACCGCCGTCTGCGACGACATCGCCCGCACCGCCGACCTGATCATCGGCGTCGGCACCCGCTACAGCGACTTCACCACCGCCTCCACCACGCTGTTCCAGAACCCCGGTGTCCGCTTCGTCAACCTCAACATCACCGCCTTCGACGCCCACAAGCTCGCCGCCCGCACCCTGGTGGCGGATGCGCGTGCGGGTCTGGAGGCGCTGACGGAGGGTCTGTCCGGCCACCGCGTCGCCGAGGCGTACGAGGCCGAGTACCGGGCGGGCAAGGAGCGCTGGGAGCAGGTGGTGGAGGCCGCCTACCGCGCGGACGACGAGAACTCCGTACCGACCCAGACCCAGGTCCTCGGTGCCCTGGACGCCGTCGTGGGCGACGACGACGTGGTGATCAACGCGGCCGGCTCACTCCCCGGCGACCTGCACAAGCTGTGGCGGGCCCGCTCGCCGCGCCAGTACCACCTGGAGTACGGCTACTCCTGCATGGGCTATGAGATCCCGGCCGGCATCGGCGTCCAGCAGGCCGCTCCCGGCACTCCCGTGTGGTCGCTGGTCGGCGACGGCACGTACCTGATGATGCCGACGGAGATCGTCACCGCGGTCCAGGAAGGCCTGCCGGTCAATCTCCTGCTGATCCAGAACCACGGCTACGCCTCCATCGGCGGCCTGTCCGAGGAGACCGGCGGCGAACGCTTCGGCACCGCCTACCGCTACCGCGCCGCCGACGGCACCTTCTCCGGGGCCCCGCTGCCGGTGGACCTGGCCGCCAACGCCGCCAGCCTGGGCATGGACGTGATCCGCGCCAAGACCGTAGGGGAACTGCGCGACGCGCTCGCCGCGGCACGCGCCTGCGACCGTCCGACCTGCGTCTACGTCGAAACCGACCCGACACCCACCGCTCCCGGTGCCGAGGCGTGGTGGGACGTGCCCGTGGCCGAAGTGGCCTCGCGCGAAGCGGCGGTGACCGCCCGCGAGAGGTACGACCGGCACGCGGCCGGCCGCCGACGCCACCTCTGACTCCCCTGACTTCCCCGCTCACGAAAGGTCCCCGCGCACCATGAAGACCGTCAACCACTGGATCGGCGACAAGCCCGTCGAGGGCACCTCGGGCCGTTTCGGTCCGGTCTACAATCCGGCCACCGGCGCCCAGGAGAAGCAGGTCGCCTTCGCCACCGTCGACGAGGTCGACACGGCCGTCGCCACCGCCAAGGCGGCGTCTCTGAGCTGGGGCCAGTCCTCGCTCGCCAAGCGGACGGCGATCCTGTTCAAGTTCCGCGAGCTGCTTGACGCGCACCGCGACGAGATCGCCGAACTGATCAGCGCGGAGCACGGCAAGGTCCACTCCGACGCGCTCGGCGAGGTCGCCCGCGGTCTGGAGGTCGTGGAGCTGGCCTGCGGCATCTCCGAGAAGCTGAAGGGCGAGCTGTCCACCCAGGTGTCGACCCGGGTCGACGTCGCCTCGATCCGCCAGCCGCTGGGCGTGGTCGCCGGCATCACGCCGTTCAACTTCCCCGCCATGGTGCCGATGTGGATGTTCCCTCTCGCCATCGCGACCGGCAACACCTTCGTGCTCAAGCCGAGTGAGAAGGACCCGTCGGCCTCGTACCGCCTCGCCGAGCTGCTGTCGGAGGCGGGCCTGCCGGACGGTGTGTTCAACATCGTCCAGGGCGACAAGGTGGCCGTCGACCGCCTCCTCGAACACCCGGACATCGCCGCGGTCTCCTTCGTCGGCTCGACGCCCATCGCCAAGTACATCCAGCTGAAGGCGGTGCAGCACGACAAGCGCGTACAGGCCCTCGGCGGCGCCAAGAACCACATGCTGGTGCTGCCGGACGCGGACCTGGACTTCGCGGCCGACCAGGCGATCAACGCGGCGTACGGTTCGGCGGGCGAGCGCTGCATGGCCGTGTCGGTCGTGGTCGCGGTCGGCGGGACGGGCGACGAGCTGGTGGCCAAGATCGCCGAACGGGCGAAGAGCCTGCGCATCGGCCCCGGCGACGACCCGTCCTCCGAAATGGGCCCGCTGATCACACGCGAGCACCGCGACAAGGTGGCCTCGTACGTGACCAGCGCGGCGGAGCAGGGCGCGGAGGTCGTCGTCGACGGCACGGGCTACTCGGTCGAGGGCCACGAGGACGGCTTCTTCATCGGCGTATCGCTCCTGGACAAGGTGCCGGTGACGGCGGACGCGTACAAGGACGAGATCTTCGGCCCGGTCCTGTGCGTGGTGCGCGCCGACACGTACGAGGACGCCATCAAACTGATCAACAGCTCCCGCTGGGGCAACGGCACCGCGATCTTCACCCGTGACGGCGGCGCCGCCCGCCGCTTCCAGCTGGAGGTCCAGGCGGGCATGGTCGGCGTCAACGTGCCGATCCCGGTGCCCGTCGGCTACCACTCCTTCGGTGGCTGGAAGGACTCGCTCTTCGGCGACCTGCACATCTACGGCAACGACGGCATCGCCTTCTACACCCAGGGCAAGGTGATCACCACGCGCTGGCCGGACCCCGCCGACGGCGGTATCAACCTCGGATTCCCCAGCCACTCCTGATGCGAGCGGCGGCCGGTGCGGGAGGCCATGTGTCGTCCTCCCGCACCGGCCGTCCCAGGCCCGCATCAGGACCGATTGTCAGGACATTCTCATGACAAGGGTTCCTGTCAAGCAGCGCGACGCATATTCTCCCCCTGTGACCACTTCCTCCCCAGCGGCCCTGAACTTCGCCCTCGACCGCAGCAGCCCGGTCCCGCTCTACTATCAGCTGGCCCAGCAGCTGGAGGCGGCGATCGAGCACGGTGTGCTGGGCCCGGGCAGTCTGCTGGGCAACGAGATCGACCTCGCCGGCCGGCTCGGTCTGTCCCGGCCCACGGTCCGCCAGGCCATCCAGTCACTGGTCGACAAGGGCCTCCTGGTCCGCCGCCGCGGGGTGGGCACCCAGGTGGTGCACAGCCAGGTCAAGCGCCCCCTGGAGCTCAGCAGCCTGTACGACGACCTGGAGGCCTCCGGGCAGAAGCCCGCGACCCAGGTGGTGCGCAACGAGGTCGAACAGGCCTCCGCCGAGGTCGCGGCGGCCCTGGGCATCGCCGAGGGCGCCGACGTCCACCACATGGAGCGGCTGCGCCTCACCCACGGTGAACCGGTGGCGTTCCTGTCCAACTACGTCCCGGTGGGGCTGCTGGACCTCGACACAAGGACGCTCGAATCGACCGGGCTGTACCGGATGATGCGGAGCGCGGGCATCACCCTGCACAGCGCCCGCCAGACCGTCGGCGCCCGTAGCGCCACCGCCAAGGAGGCACAACGCCTGGCCGAGCCGGAGGGCGCCGCCCTGCTCACGATGCAGCGCACGGCGTACGACGACACCGGCCGCGCGGTCGAGTACGGCACCCACATCTACCGCGCCTCGCGGTACGCCTTCGACTTCCAGCTGCTGGTGCGGTCCTGACCGGCCGATCGAGCCCCAAGGTCCCTGGCGAGCGCACCACAACCTCGCGAACCCGCGGTGCGGGGCGAGTTCAGCGGCCGCCGGGGCCAGGGCGCGCTCGCCTGGTCCATCCGAGGTGTCCACAGTGCCGCCGCCCTTAGCGGACGGGGGCTCGCCCTCCTGGACCGCGAGACCGCTGCGAAACGGTCCGCACGCTGGAGGATTGTGCGATTGGCGTTCTCGTACGCCGAGCGGTTCGTAAACGACTGCGCCCGACCTCCGGCCCGCGCCGGGCCAGGGCCTCACGGGGACGGCGTCTGCGGCCGCCGCATGCACCCGGCTCGGAGGGTCGCGGGAGCGGTGCCCACGCCGACCGTGTTGATCACTCCGCGCGGACAGCGCTCACGTCAGGTCCACCCACCCGCGCCGCTCGGCGGAGCGGCTCATGGCGTCCAGCGCGGCGGCGGTGTGCACGGCGTCGTCGAGGGTGGCGCCGTGGGCGGTGCCCTCCTCGACCGAGCGCAGGAAATTGTGCGCCTCGATGACCTTCAGGTCGTCGTAGCCCATGGCGTTGGCCGCGCCCGGCTGGAAGGCGGCGTACTCGCCGTCCCCGGGGCCCACGTACACGGTGCTCACCGGCTGGTCCTGGTACGCGGTGCCCCGGCTGACGCCGAGTTCGCCCATGCGGCGGAAGTCCCAGAACACCACGCCCTTGGTGCCGTGGACCTCGAAGCCGTAGTTGTTCTGCTCGCCGACCGAGACCCGGCAGGCCTCCAGGACGCCGCGGGCGCCGGAGGCGAAGCGCAGCAGGCAGTTCACGTAGTCCTCGTTCTCGACCGGGCCCGGTTCGCCGCCCGTCGCGCGGGTGTGCCCGGCGGTGGCGCCGGTGGGGCGGGCACGCTCGGGGATGAAGACGGCGGTGTCGGCGGCCAGCGACTCGATCTCGCCGAGGAGGTGGCGGGCCAGGTCCACACCGTGCGAGGCAAGGTCGCCCAACACTCCGCTGCCGCCGCGCTCCCGCTCGTACCGCCAGGTCAGAGCGCCCTCGGGATGGGCGGCGTAGTCGCTGAACAACCTGATCCGCACATGGGTGACCGTGCCGATCCCGCCGGAGGCGATCAGCTCGCGGGCGGCGGCGACGGCGGGCGCGCCCCGGTAGTTGAAGCCGACCGTGCCCTGCACGCCGGCCTTGGCGACGGCACCCGCGACCGCGCGGGCGTCCTCGGCGGTCAGGCCGACCGGCTTCTCGATCCAGATGTGCTTGCCCGCCTCGGCCATGGCGACGCCGATCTCCCGGTGCAGGAAGTTCGGGGCGGCGATGCTCACCGCCCGCACCCGGGGGTCGGCGGCGATCTCGCGCCAGTCCCGGGCCGCGGTGGCGAAGCCGTACCGCGCGGCGGCCTCCTCGGCCCGGCCGGGCACCTCGTCGGCGACGGCGACCAGTTCGGGCCGCAGGGACAGCTGCGGGAAGTGGTGCGGTACGCGGAGATAGGCCTGCGTGTGCACCCGTCCCATCCAGCCGAATCCGACGACGGCGACGCCGAGCGTACTCACCATGACTGCCCTTTCCTTCCCCTGCTTTGGACCGGTCCAGAGCCTGCCTCGGCTCACACTGAGTCCCGTTACAGCAGTTGTCAATCCCTTCGCCCCTCCTTTGACAAGGGCACCGGACTTATGGAACGGTCCACACATGAGACCACCGACGATCCGCGATGTGGCCGACCGAGCCGGAGTGTCGAAGTCACTGGTCTCCCTGGTGCTGCGCGGCTCCGACCAGGTGCGCCCCGAGAAACGACAGGCCGTGCTGGCAGCCGTCGAGGAGCTGGGTTACCGGCCAAACGCCGCGGCGCGCAGCCTCAGCGAACGGCGCACCCGTACGGTCGGCGTCCTGCTGAACGACATGCGCAACCCCTGGTTCGTGGAACTGCTCGACGGCCTCAACTCCCGGCTCCACGACTTTGGCCTGCACATGCTGCTCGCCGACGGCCACCTCAACCGGCGCCTCGGCGAGGACCTCACCCGCACCTTCACGGACCTGCGGGTCGACGGTCTGGTCGCCGTCGGCACACTGCCGCCCTCCGAGGCACTGCGGGAGGCGGCCGCCCGGATTCCCACCGTCGTCGCGGGGGCCCGCGAGCCGGTACTTCCAGCGGTCGACATCGTCGCGGGCGACGACGAGCACGGCGCCCGCCTGGCCACCGAGCACCTCATCGGCCTGGGCCACCGCCGTATCGCCCATATCGCCGGTCAGGGAGTGGTCGGCGAGCTGCGGCGGCGCAGCTTCGAGACGGTGATGCGCGAGCACGGGCTGGCGGACACGGCGATCGTGGAACAGGGCGACCTGACGGAGGAAGGCGGCTACCGGGCCACGGTCCGCCTCCTCAGCGCCCGCGAACGCCCCACCGCCCTCTTCGCGTTCAACGACATAGCGTGTGTCGGCGCCCTGTCGGCGGCCGAGGAACTCGGGCTCCAGGTGCCGCGCGACCTCTCCCTCGTCGGCTACGACAACACCTCCCTCTCACGCCTGCGGCACCTGTGGCTCACCACGGTGGACAATGGCAGCCACGACGTGGGGCGCCGCGCCGCCCAGCGCCTGCTCGACCGCATCGCCGACCCGGCCCGGCCCGCGGAGCTGGTGCTCACGACGCCGTCCCTGGAGGTCAGGGGGACGACGGGGGCGCCGGGCGGGACGGCCTAGGAGGCCGACCCCTTGCTGCGGCGCACCACGAGAGTGGCGCGAGCACGGCCTTGCGGGGTTTTTCGCCCCCGCCGCCCCTACCCGTCCCATCCCCAGGGGCTCCGCCCCTTCGACCCCGCCAGGGGCTCCGCCCCTGCACCCCTGCGGGGCTCCGCCCCGGACCCCGCTCGTCAAACGCCGGAGGGGCTGATTTATCAGCCCGACGGGCTGGTCGGGCGGCCCGCCACCATCCACCTCGACGGCAGCTCGATGCGTGTGCCGTCGGTCGTGTACTCCGTGGTGATCAGCGGCAGTTCGCCGCTCGCCAGGACCGTGAGACCCGCCGCCCGCAGATACTCGGGCACCGCAGCGTTCGCCACCTCGCCGGGAGCGATGCCGTGCCGGAAGATCGGGGCGAGCTTGGCCGGTGGGCCCTCGGCGCTCTGGGCCAGGCCCTTCAGGACGAGTCCCGCCGCCTCGGCGAGCTCGACGAGGAAGACCCGGCCCCGCTCCCCCACCAGCGTCGCGATGCCGTCGACGAGCGGCTGCCGGTCGTCGGGCTCGCACTGGTGGAGCACACCCCGCATGTAGACGTTGGCGTCGCCGAGTTCGGTGTGCAGCGTTTCGGTCTCGCTCTTCTCCGACGCGTCCAGCAGACGGTATCCGGCCCGGCCCGCGGGGTCGGCGCGCCGGGCGTGATCGAGGGCCGAGGACGACAGGTCTGCGCCGACGACATGCGGGAAGCGGTCGGCCAGGAAGCGGGTCTGGGTGCCGTTTCCGCAGCCGAGGTCCACGAGGGGCAGGGCAGCGTCCGTCAACAGCGGTTCGAACAAGGGGAGGTGGACTCCGGCGGTCAGCGCCGGACCGGCGTCCCAGAGCACGGCCCCGGGTTCGTCGGGGGCCTCGCGCCAGAAGCCCTCCCAGGCTTCTCTGTACCGACTCGTCACGCTCATGCCCAACTCCCCGGATTGCGACCGCAACCCGCCGGAGGTGGCGGGCGAGATCGGTTTATCGCGCCTGGGGCGACGCGACAAGCGTCCGGCGCATTCCTTCACTGCTCCTTGGTGCCACGTACCCCGAACGTGGTGCGTGCGCCGTTCGCACGCCGCCCGCACGCCTCTCGCACGCCCCTCGCGCCCCGGGGTGCGGTGACGGACCGGTGTGACAACCGATGACGTATCAGCGGCGCGGCAGCGTCAGTTCGAACCACACCGTCTTGCCGGCGCTCGTACGGCTGGTCCCCCACTCTCGGGCCAGCGTGCTGACCACGCGCAGTCCCCGGCCGAACTCGTGGTCGGGCCCCGTGCTGAGCAGCGTGGGCAGGGTGTGGTCGTCGTCGTCCACCTCGCACAACAGGGTGTCACCGCGCACCAGGCGCAGTTCGACCTGGCGGCTGTGGGCGTGCCGTACCGCGTTGGTGACCAACTCGCCGACCATCAGCTCCGCGTTGTCGGCGAGCGGGTTCAGCCCCCACTCGTGGAGCTGTTCGCGGACCACGGCGCGGGCCCGACCCACCTCGATCGGGTCGAGGGCGAACCGCCGTACGGCGACGTCCTCGGGCTCGATGCCGTTGAGCCGGGCCATCAGCAGCGCCACGTCGTCCTTGCGTCCGCCATGGCCCGCTTCTGAAAATGTCACAGCGAGGGCACGGATGATCGTGTCGCAGGCGTCGTCCATGGAGGCCGCGGGGTGCGCGGCGGACTCGCACAGCGTCGCGAGGCCGACGCCGATGTCCTCGCCGCGCATCTCGACCAGGCCGTCGGTGCACATCACCAGCCGGTCGCCGGGCGCCACCCGCACGCGTACCGACTCGAACGGCACCCCGCCGACGCCGATCGGCGCGCCCGTGGGCAGGTCGAGCAGTTCGCTGCGCCCGTCGTCGGCGTGGACGATCACGGGCGGGATGTGGCCCGCGTTGGCGATGTGCAGCTCGCTCGCGATCGGGTCGTAGACGGCGTACAGACAGGTCGCGAGGTAGGTGTCGCCGAGCCGCTGGGCGAGGTCGTCGAGGTTGCGCAGCAGTTGGCCCGGCGGCAGGTCGAGGGCGGCCATGGTCTGTACGGCCGTACGCAACTGGCCCATCATTGCGGCTGAGTTGAGGCCGTGGCCCATGACGTCGCCGACAACCAGGGCGGTGCGGGCACCGGGAAGCTTCACGGAGTCGAACCAGTCGCCGCCAACGCGTCCGAGCAGGGTGCCGGGGAGGTAGCGGGTGGCGATGTCGCAGCCCGTCATGCGGGGCGCGATATGCGGCAGCATGCTGTCCTGGAGGGTCTCCGCGACGTTCTCCTGGAACGTGTACATGCGCGCGTTGTCGAGCACGAGGCCCGCGCGGGCGGCCAGTTCGGCGCCGGTGACCCGGTCCATGTCGTTGAATTCGGCGCGCTCCGGGTGGCGCAGCAGGATCATGAAGCCGAGCACCACGTTGCGCGCCTTCAGGGGCACGACCAGCATGGAGCGGTGGTTGATGAGGGGCCGGATGTCACGCTTGTCGAACTGGGAGGCGATGACGTGCCCCATCTCCTCACTGATGCGCGGCACGAGGACGGGCTCGCCGGTGGTCATGCACTGGAAGAAGGGCGTGTGCGCCGGGAACGGCATGGCCTCGCCGACGGGCACGACGTCGTCCCAGCGGCCCGGCTCGTCAGTGTGTTCGACGGCAACCCGGTGCCACATGGTGGTCGTGTCGGGCACGCCCTCGGGGAACCCCTCGCCCGCGACGACCTGTTCACGCAGATACGTGCCGGCCACGTCCGTGAAGCGGGGCACGACGGCCTTGCTGACCTCGACGATGGTGCGGGACAGATCGAGCGATGTGCCGATCTTCCCGCTGACCTCGTTGAGGAACTCCAGGCGCTCGCGCACCGCGGCGTACTCCAGGTCCTCGCCCTCGTCCTGGAGGTCGTCCGGCAACGGCCGCCCGGCCGCCACGGCACGTGCCGCCCGCGCGCGGCGCGCCTTGCGCTCCGCGCGCCGGGGCACGCCCCAGTCGGGGGTGACGGGGACCCGGTCGTTCTGGCTGAACTCCAGGATGGGATAGCCCAGTTCGAGGACCTGCGCGACGATGCGGGCGCTCTCGCCGACGCTCATGCTGGGCAGGATCTGGGGCAGTTGGCGGGCGAGTTCCTCCGCACCGGGGAAGTCGGTGTGCAGGGCGAAGCCGGGCGCGATGCGCTCGACCTCCGCGTTCCGGTCCGGGTGGTGCAGCACACCGGCGTCGGCGGCCAGCACCAGCAGCCGCTCAGGGCCCGGACCCACCAGGGGGTACGCCCACCACAGTACGTCCACGCGGTCGCGGTCCGGCACGGAGAGGCGGGCGCGTCCCGCGGCCGGGTAGGACAGCCGTCCGTCGAGCGAGGACTCCAGGCCGGGGCCGAGTCCGTCGTACGCCGCGTAGGCCCCGTAGGTTCCGTAGGTTCCGTAGGTTCCGTTCTCATCGTCCTCGGGCAGGGCGCCGGAGACGGGCAGCAGATCCAGGGCGGACCGGCCGATCGCGTCGTCCCTGGGAGTGCCGAACAACTGCCGCGCGCCCCGGCTCCAGTGCGAGACCAGTCCGTCGCCGTCCACCACGACCACGGCCAACGGGATGCGGCCGGCCGCGGCGTGTTCCATCGAGCCGTCTTCCGACAAGGGGCCGGGTCGCTCGCCCGTCTCGGTGCCACGGTCCATGGCCCAGGCTCCCTCTCCCCCGACTCCACAAGATCTGTACCGCCACAACCACCGTACGACCACGGCCGGTCGTGATGTGTGGCATTACGCGAATTGCGTCCGGGGGCGCCTCCGGCGCATCTTCAGGGGCGCGAGGCTGTGAAATTGCACGGCTCGCCGCGTGGGCGCGCTCGGCCATGCACGGCCGGCGGCCGACGAACCGAGCCGACCCACCACCCCTTCAGTCCTCATGCCCCAGCTGCAGATCCCGCTCCGTCCTGCCGCCCCCGGCAACCTGCAACACCGTAGCCACCGGCGGGTACCCCGCCGCGATGACGGTGTACTCACCGGAGGACAGGTCGACGAATCGGAACGTTCCGTCGGCGCCCGTGGTGAGCGTGTCGACGACATTGCCCGCGGCGTCGAGGAGCGTCACGCGCGCGTCCTCGACCGGCCGTCCGTCCCCCGCGCGCACGGTGCCGCGCAGCACCGCGCCGCCCGCGAGTTCGACGTCCTGCCGGGTCTCGCGCGAGGCCTGCACGCTGACGGGCAGCGCCGCCGGGCGGAAGGCGGGCGCGCTGGCGGCGAGGGTGTACTCGCCGGCCACCAGCTCACCGATGACGTATGTCCCTTCCCGCCCGCTGCGCGTACTGGCGACCACCTCCCCGTGCACGTTGGTGAGCGTGACGGCGGCGTCCCGCACCGGTGTGCCGTCGGCCGTGAGCACGCTCCCCGCCAGGCGCCCCGCGCCGCCGAGCACGACGTCCAGCTCCACCGCGCGCTCCGCCACGGTCACCGAGACCGCCTGCGGCTGGTGACCGCCGGCCGCGGCGATGAGGACGTACGACCCTGATCCGGGCGTGGACAGCGCGTACCGCCCGTCCTCGCCGCTCGCGCCCCGTCCGATCTGCCGTCCCCCGACGTCGATGAGGGTGAGGGCGGCACGCGGCACGACGGTGCCGTCGGGGTGCTGGACCGTGCCGCAGACGGGCACTCCGGCGGCGTACGGCGTACGCGCCTGCGGGACCTGGGCCATGGGCGGGGTCTCGGCGGAGGCGTTGTGGGACACCAGTGGTTTCTCCTTGAGGAAGAAGGCGATGAACAGGCCGAGGACGATCACCGGCACGAGGAGGAGGAAGATCCGCGGCATGGCGTCGGCGTAGGCCTCGATGTACGCGTCGCGCAGGGCCGGGGGCAGTGCGTGGACGAGTTGCGGGGTGATGGACTGCGGGTCGGGCAGCTGGGCGCCCGCGCGCGCGGGAAGGCGTTGCGCGAGCGCGTCCGAGAGCCGGTTCGCGAACAGGGTGCCGAAGACGGCGGCCCCGACGCTGCCGCCGATCTGCCGGAAGTAGTTGTTGGCGCTGGTCGCGGTGCCGAGGTCGGCGGGGCGCACGGAGTTCTGCACGGCGAGGATCAGGACCGGCATCACCATGCCGATGCCGGCGCCGAGTACGGCCATCCAGATGCTGTACTGCCACCGCGGCGTGTCCACGTCGAGCCGGGACAGCAGCCACATGCCGACGGCGGCCAGGACACTGCCGAGGACCGGGTGGACCTTGTAGCGGCCGGTGCGGCTGACGAGTTGTCCGCAGACGATCGAGGCACCGACGATCCCGGCCATCATCGGCAGCATCAGCAGTCCGGACTCGGTGGCGCTCGCCCCGTCGACCATCTGCAGGAAGGTGGGGAGGTAGCTGGCGGCACCGAACAGTGCGACGCCGATGACCAACCCGACCAGGGCGGTGACGTTGAAGACGGAGTCCCTGAACAGCCAAAGGGGGATGAGGGGTTCGGCGGCGAACCGCTCGGCGACCAGGAAGAGGAGGATCGCGGCGGCCGCACCCGCGCCCAGGCCCAGGATGACCCGCGAGTCCCAGGCGTACTCGGTGCCGCCCCAACTGGTCAGCAGCACCAGGCAGGTCGAGGCGGCGGCCAGCAACAGGGTGCCGAGCACGTCGAGTCGGGCCTTCGCGACGGGCCTCGGCAGTTTCAGGACGACGGTGACAACGGCCAGGGTGACCAGGCCGAAGGGCACGTTGACGTAGAAGCACCAGCGCCAGGAGAGGTGATCGGTGAAGTACCCGCCGAGGAGGGGGCCGGCGACAGAGGCGAGGCCGAAGGCGGCGCCGATCGTGCCCATGAAGCGGCCGCGTTCGCGGGGCGGGACGATGTCCGCGATGATCGCCTGAACCCCGATCATGAGCCCGCCGGCGCCGACACCCTGGAGGGCGCGGAAGGCGATCAACTGGTCCATGCTCTGCGCCCGTCCGGCGAGCGCGGAGCCCACGACGAAGACGGCGATCGCGAACTGGAAGACCCCCTTGCGGCCGAAGAGGTCGCCCAACTTGCCGTAGACCGGCAGTCCCACGGTGGAGGTCAGCAGGTACGCGGTGATGGCCCAGGACATGCGGTCCAGGCCGTGCAGTTCACCGACGATCCTCGGGAGCGCGGTGGCCACGATCATCTGGTCGAGAGCGGCGAGCAGCAGCGCGAGCATGAGCCCGACGAAGACCAGGCGCACCCGCCGGGGGTCGAGGGCCGCCTGCCGTTCGGTGCCGACCGGCTCCTGGGGCGTGTCCCGGACCACGGGCGGCACGGCCCGCTCGATGTCCACGTCCACCGGAGTCGTCCCGCCCACGTACCGCTCCCCTCGTCGCGCCTGCGCCGCCCATTTCTCGCATTGCGCGACAACTGGGAGCAAGCGCGACGAGTCGCCGGCGAAGCGGGCCGGGTGGAGGTATCCGCCGGTCGGAGCCCTACGGCGTACAACAGCGGCCGTACGTGAAACCACTCGAAACGGTGAGCGCGAGAATCATCCGGACGACCGGCGGGGTGCGCTCCGGGGCTCGGGGCTCGGGCTCCGCGCCCCCGGAGCGCGCGGTGTTACTTCTCCACCTCGGCGGCCAGCTTGGCGAGCACCGCGTCGTAGATCCGGCCGAGGCCCTTGGGAGCGAAGGTCTTCTCGAAGAAGCCGCCGATGCCGCCGGCACCCTTCCAGGTGGTGGTGACGACGACGCGGGACTTCCCCTCGCCGGCCGGGGTGACCCGCCAGGTGGTGACCATGGAGGAGTTGCGGTCCTTCTCGACGAGTTCGCCGTCGGTCGGCTCGCTCACCTCCAGGAGGCAGTCACGAACGCGCTTGCTGGTGGCCTGGAGCTTCCAGTGCACGAGGGTGCCCTCGCCGTCGCCGCCCTCTCGCACCTCGTACTCACTGAAGTGCTCGGACAGCAGCCTCGCCCGGGTGCCGCTGTAGTCGGCGACGGTGTCGAACACCGTCTCCGCGTCCGCCGCGATGATCCGCTCCGTCGTGGCCTCGACCTGCGCCATGACTTTCCTCTTCCTGTACATGTGATGGGGTGTGCGCCATCCCATCACACCCGGGGCGCGCTCATGGCCGGGGCGTCGAACCCTCGCCAGTGGCCGCACACGCCCACCGCGCCCCGCGCGATGTCACGCCGGGGACTTGTCGGGGGCCGGTGAGACGAAGGAATCGACGAGGGCCGTCACCCACTCCTCCGGATTTCTCGCGACCGGGGTGCGGCACCGACCATCAGGCGTGACACCCGCGAATCAGGCCTATCGAACGATCGATCGAATTAATCTCACGATCAAGGGAACGCGTGTTCTATTCTGTGCCCCAGTGCTACCGAGGAGGCGCCCATGCGCTGGGACCATCTGGCCGAGAACCCCGCCACCGCCCACACCGCCGCGCTGTTCGACGCGGACGCGGTGACGACCCGCACGTTCGACACCCCGGAGTTCCGTGGCATCACCTTCCACGAGGTCCGGGCCCGCTCGATCGTGAACCGGGTGCCCGGCGCCTCCCGCATGCCGTTCGAATGGACGGTCAACCCCTATCGGGGCTGCACGCACGCGTGCGTGTACTGCTTCGCGCGCAAGACCCACAGCTACCTGGATCTCGACACGGGGCTCGGCTTCGACACCCAGATCGTGGTGAAGGTCAATGCCCCGGAGCTGCTGCGGGCCCACCTCGGCTCGCGCCGCTGGCACGGCGAGCACATCGCGATGGGCACCAACGTCGACTGCTACCAGCGGGCCGAGGGCCGCTACCGGCTGATGCCGGGCATCATCGCGGCCCTGCGCGACCACGCCAACCCGTTCTCCATCCTCACCAAGGGCACGCTGATCCTGCGCGACCTCGACCTGCTGAAGCAGGCCTCGGAGGTCACCGACGTCGGCATCTCCGTCTCCATCGGCTTCGTCGACCAGGAGCTGTGGCGCACCGTCGAGCCGGGCACCCCGGCACCGGAGCGCCGCCTGGACGTCGTGCGCACCCTGGGGGAGCACGGCATCGGCTGCGGGGTCCTGATGGCCCCGGTGATCCCGTTCCTGAGCGACCATCCGGCCCAACTGCGCGCCACCGTGCGGGCGATCGCCGCCGCCGGAGCCACCTCGGTGACACCGCTGGTACTGCATCTGCGCCCGGGGGCCCGTGAGTGGTTCATGGCCTGGCTGGAGCGCCGCCACCCGTATCTCGTACGCCGTTACGAGCGGCTGTACGCGGAGGGCGCGTACGCCCCGAAGTGGTACCAGCGCCGGATCACCCGTCAGGTGCACGATCTGGCCCAGGAGTACGGCATCGGCCCCACGTGCGCGGGGATGCCGCGCAGGATCCGCCGGGCCGAGCCGCTGCCCGAGCACGCGGTGGCCGAGCACACGATGACCGAGCAGGCCGCGGCCGAGCACCCGACGACCGGACCCACTCAACTCTCGCTTCTCTGACAGCATCCGAGGGCTTCCGGCGACCCAATTGGGTCAAGTCTGACCTGAACGCGCACTTCTTGACGGGCTTTTAGGGACGATACGGCGAGGACCGGACATTCCTGGTCCGACCCCCTCCGTCCTGGGAGGCCTGAACAATGACAAAACGCGCAGCCGTGCTGTGCGGTGCCGCCGTCGTGGTGGCCGGGATGCTCACCTCCGTCCCGGCCGACGCGAGCGCTCCGCGCACCGCGGACACCGCGCAAGCGGCGAAACTCACCTGGAAGAAGTGCGGCAACCCGAAGTATCCGACGCTCCAGTGCGCGTCCGTGACGGTTCCGCTCGACTACACGGACCCGCACCGACAGCAGATCACGCTGGCGCTGTCGCGTGTCCCGCACACCGCGAAGACCTATCAAGGACCGCTGCTGGTCAACCCCGGCGGGCCCGGCGGCAGCGGTCTCACGCTCGCCGGATTCGTGGCGTCCTCGCTGCCCAAGGCGGTGGCGGCGCAGTACGACGTCATCGGCTTCGATCCACGGGGCGTGGGCAAGAGCGAGCCCGCCCTGAACTGCACGCCCGGTTACTTCAACCCGGTGCGCCCGGACTCGGTGCCCGGCACACCCGCCCTGGAGAGGGCCAACCTCACCCGTGTCGTGTCGTTCGCCAGGTCGTGCGCCACCAAGTACGCGCGCGTGCTGTCGTACATCGACACCATCAGCGCCGCGCGGGACATGGACGCGATCCGGCAGTCGCTGGGCGCCGAGAAGGTCAACTACTTCGGGTACTCGTACGGCACCTACCTGGGCGCCGTCTACGCGAAGCTCTTCCCGCAGCGGGTACGCCGTCTGGTGCTCGACTCCATCGTCGACCCCACGGGTGTCTGGTACGACGACAACATCCAGCAGGACTACGCGTTCAACGACCGCCATCTGGCGTTCCTGGCGTGGGTCGCCAAGCACGACGCGACGTACCGGCTCGGCACCGACCCGGCCAGGGTCGAGGCCAAGTGGTACGCGATGCGGGCGGCACTGGCCAAGAACCCGGCCATGAAGAAGGTGGGCGCCTCCGAGCTGGAGGACACCTTCGTCCCGGGCGGCTACTACAACGGTTACTGGCCCTTCCTCGCCGAGGCGTTCGCGGCGTACGTGAACGACAAGAACCCCGGCCCGCTGGCCGAGGTACACAAGAGCTTCGGCGCGGTCGACGCCTCGGGCGAGAACGGCTACAGCGTCTACGCCTCGGTGCAGTGCCGTGACGCCTCCTGGCCGCGCGACTGGGGGCAGTGGCACAAGGACACCTGGGCCGTGTACAAGAAGGCGCCGTTCATGGCCTGGAGCAACGCCTGGTACAACGCGCCGTGCCTCTTCATGCCGACGGCGCCGCTGCGGCCGGTGAACCTGGCCAACGACGCGCTGCCGCCGACGCTGCTGTTCCAGGCGACCGACGACGCCGCCACCCCGTACCGGGGCGGCGTGACGGTGCATCACCTGCTGCGCGGCTCCAGCCTGGTGGTCGAGCAGGGCGGCGGGAACCACGGCATCACGCTGAGCGGGAACGCCTGCCTGGACAAGTACCTGGCGGCGTACCTCACCGACGGCACGGTGCCGCACGGCCGCGGCGAGGTCGACGCGGTGTGCCGGAAACTGCCCGATCCCGAGCCACTGAGCGCCAAGACGGCGTCCGCCGGCTCACGCGGTTCGACGCTGCACGGGCTGCTCGGCTTCCGCGGCTGAACAGGGTTGAGCAGGGTTGAGCAGTGATTGAGCGGCCCGTCGGGGGCGTTGTCAGACCCATGGTCCACCATGGACGCATGAGTGAGCTGACCAGGATTCCCGCCCCCGACGGCGTCGCCCCTGCCGCCGCCTACACCCACGTCGTCGTCGGGTCCGGGCGCTTCGTCGCGGTCTCCGGCCAGCTCGCCCTGGACGAGAACGGCAAGCTCGTCGGCGAGGGCGACCCGGCCGCGCAGGCCCGGCAGGTCTTCGAGAACCTCCGCCGCTGTCTGGCCGCCGCCGGGGCCGCGTTCGACGACGTGGTCAAACTGACCTTCTTCGTCACGGACATGGCGTACCTGCCGGCGATCCGCGCGGCCCGCGCCGAGCACATACCCGAGGACCGTCTGCCCGCCGCGTCGGCGGTGCAGGTGGTGGCGCTGGTGCGCCCGGAGTTCCTGATGGAGATCGAGGCGTACGCCGTGCTGCCCGAGCGCCCCGTATAACCCGTGACCGTGCGAGCAACCCGTGACCTGGACGGGGTCGCCGTGCCCGAGGTGCGGTACGCGGCCAGGTTGCCGCTCCACGGCCCGCGGCTCACCGCTGCCGGTGACGGCTCACCGTTGCCCGGGGATGCGCGCCAGCGCGTGCACCGCCGCCTCGGCCAGCGCCGGGTGCGCGAGCGCCTCGTTCAGCACGGGTCCGGCCCGGTCGTCGCCGAGGGCGCCGAGCCCTTCCACGCAGGCGAGCGCTACCTTCCGGTACGGATCGTGCGGCCGCAGTCTGCGTTCCAGCGTGGTGATCAGCGCGGGCACGGCCTCGGGGGCGCGCAGCTCGACGAGCAGGCGTACGGGGTGGAGGGCGTAGGCGACGCGGAGTTCGTTCGTGGCGAGGGCGGCCGCCGCGCGGGCGGTGCGCGGGTCGCCGAGCCGGGCCAGGGCGTGCGCGGCCGTCGCGCAGCGCTGCGGGTCGCGGTGGTTGAGCAGCAGCACGAGCGCCTCGAACGCCCGTCGGTCCCCCGCGACGCCCAGCCGGAAGGCGGCCAGCTCCCGTGCCCACAGCGGCTGCCCGGGCTCGGTCAGCACGGCGGCCAGCCGGTCGAGGTCGTCGGTGGCCATCAGCCGCTCGTACACCGGGGACCCGCCGGACTCCGCCTGTACACGCTCCGTGAGTGATCGCAACGCTTCGTCCATGGGCCGAGCCTAGGCGTGCGGGCCAGACGCGGGGGCCACATCACAAAGTCCGGGGGGTGGCGCGCTCGTTACCCGTCAGTTAAGCTCAATCGAGCGAGTTACCCACTCGCGCGACTTGCGGTGGCCTGGTGACGCAGCCACCGCGAGTGCTGGTCGGTTCGGTACATCGCGTACCTCAGTACGACTCGGCTCCGGGACAGGGCCGGTCGGATCACCGTTCCGGGCGTGTGCACGCCTGTGGACGACACCGGGCGTGTGCGCTCGTCAGCCCGGCAAACACCCGCACTCCTCGCACTGTGTGCGCCCCTTGGCGTATCCAGGCGCGCTCCTCAGTCGTCACCCTCATCTCTGGAGTCCCGCCATGGCCACTCCCCTGTCCGACACCCCTCTGTCCCCGCTCAAGACCATTGCCGTGGTCGGTCTCGGCACCATGGGCACCGGCATCGCCGAGGTGCTGACCCGGGCCGGCCGCGAGGTCGTCGGCATCGACATCAGCGAGGCCGCGACCACCCAGGCCGTCGCCTCCCTGGAGGCCGCCACCGCCCGCGCCGTGAGCCGCGGACGGCTGACCGAGCAGGAGCGCGACGACGCCCTCGCCCGCTTCCGCACCTTCACGGACGTGCAGGCCGCCGCCGACGCCGATCTGGTCATCGAGGTGGTCCCGGAGTCGTACGAGATCAAACAGCAGGTCTTCCGCACCCTCGACGGCATCGTGCGTCCGGACACCATCCTGGCCACCGGCACCAACGCCCTCTCCGTCACCCGGCTCGCGGCCGACTCGGCCCGCCCGGAGCGCGTTCTCGGGCTGCACTTCTTCAACCCGGCGCCGGCGATGCGGCTGGTCGAGGTCGTCTCGTCCGTGCTGACCGCCCCAGCCGCCATCACCGCGGTGACCAACCTCGCCCTCGACCTGGGCAAGGAGCCCGTCGCGGTGGGCGACCGGCCCGGATTCGTCGCCGACGGTCTGCTGTTCGGCTACCTCAACCAGGCCGCCGCGATGTACGAGGCCAAATACGCCTCCCGCGAGGACATCGACGCGGCGATGAAGCTGGGCTGCGGGCTGCCCATGGGGCCGCTCGCCCTGCTCGACCTGATCGGCGTCGACACGGCCCGTACGGTCCTGGAGGCCATGTACGCCGCCTCCCGTGACCGGCTGCACGCGCCCGCGCCGATCCTCAGGCAGCTCAGCGAGGCGGGCCTGACCGGGCGCAAGTCGGGGCGCGGCTTCTACACCTACGAGGCGCCCGGCAGCCCGACCGTCGTGCGGGACGCGCTGACTCCCCTGGAGGGCGGCTCCCTGGTCCCGGGGCGCCCGGTCCGCTCGGTCGGTGTCGCCGGCTCCGGCACCATGGCGTCCGGGATCGCCGAGGTCTTCGCCAAGGCCGGGTACGAGGTCGTCCTCGCCGCCCGCACCGAGGAGAAGGCCCAGGCCGCCAAGACCCGGATCGGCAAGTCGCTCGCACGTTCGGTCGACAAGGGCCGGATGACGGCCGAGGCGGCCGCGCAGACGCTCGACCGGATCCGGCCGACGGGCACCTACGACGCCTTCGCGGACGTCGACCTGGCCCTGGAGGCCGTCGCCGAGGACCTGGAGATCAAGCAGCAGCTGTTCGCCACGTTCGACAAGGTCTGCAAGCCCGGCGCGATCCTGGCCACCACCACCTCCTCGCTGCCCGTCGTCGCCTGCGCCCGCGCCACCTCGCGCCCGCAGGACGTCATCGGCATGCATTTCTTCAACCCGGCGCCGGCCATGAAGCTGGTCGAGGTGGTCCGTACGGTGCTGACCGCGGACGACGTGCACGCGACGGTCCGCGAGCTGTGCGGATCGATCAGGAAGCACCCGGTGGACTGCGGCGACCGCGCCGGATTCATCGTGAACGCCCTGCTGTTCCCGTACCTCAACAACGCGATCAAGATGGTGCAGGAGCACTATGCGTCTCTCGACGACATAGACGCGGCGATGAAGCTGGGCGGCGGCTACCCGATGGGTCCGTTCGAACTGCTCGACGTGGTCGGTCTCGATGTCTCGCTGGCCATCGAGAAGGTCCTGCACCGCGAGTTCCGCGACCCGGGCCTGGCACCGGCCCCACTCCTGGAGCACCTGGTGGCCGCGGGCTGCCTCGGCCGCAAGACCGGCCGCGGCTTCCGCGAATATGCCAAGCGCTGACCGGCCCGGCGACTGGTCCACGGGCGACGCCGACTGGGGCGGACTGCTGGACCCCGCCGGTCACCCCCCGCCCCCCTGGGGCGGGGGGAACCCGGGGCATGCGCATCACCCTGCGCACATGCAGTACGTTCGGGTCATGTCCCAGCCCGCCAAGTCCTCACGTCCACCAGCCACGCCCGACGCACCGGAGAGTGCGGCAGGCAGTCGTGCCGCCGCCCAGCGGCTCAAGATGCGCCGAGAACTGGCGGCCGCGGCCATGGAGCTGTTCGCCACCAAAGGGTACGAAGCGACCACCGTCGACGAGATCGCGGCGGCCGCCGGGGTCGCCCGGCGCACTTTCTTCCGCCACTTCCGTTCCAAGGAAGAGGCGATCTTCCCCGACCACGACGACACCTTGATCCGGGCCGAGGCGGTGCTGAACGCCGCGCCTCCGCACGAGCACCCGCTCGACACGGTGTGCCGCGGCATCAAGGAAGTCATGAGGATGTACGCGGCCCGGCCGGAGATCTCCGTGCAGCGCTACAAGCTGACGCGCGAGGTGCCGACGCTGCGCGAGGCGGAGATCGCCTCGGTGGCCCGTTACGAGCGCCTCTTCACCCGCTATCTGCTGGGCCACTTCGACGAGCACGCGCACGACGACGACGCGAACGACGATCCGCTGCTCGCGGAGGTCGCCGCGTCGGCGGTCGTCACGGCACACAACCACGTACTGCGGCGCTGGCTGCGGGCGGGCGGCCAGGGAGACGTCGAGGCCCAGCTCGACCACGCTTTCGCGATCGTGCGCAAGACGTTCGGCACGGGCATCGGAGCCGGGCGCAAGGCCGCGCCCCGAACGGCGCCGGCCTCCGCGACGACGCAGGGGGAGGTGCTGGTGACGGTGGCCAGGACCGACGCGCCCCTGGACGAGGTCATGCGCACCATCGAGCAGGCGCTCAAGGAGCGTTCCTAGCCGTTCACGCCGTTCACCCGTTCGGACGCATCACTGGCGGGCCTGCGGAGGCACTGAGTGCCTCCGCAGGCCCGCAGTGCGTTGCGCCTACTCAGGGGTGACTCTGATCGATCATCGCTCATTTGTTACGCGGATATTTCATCTGAGGGCAATTTCTGGCACCCAGTGCCTTGCGGGGTGACACGCCGTGCCATACGTTGGTCATGTCCGGGCGGCCGGCGTGCAGAGACCATTCGTGCGCCGGCTGTCCCCGCAAGCCTCCCTCGGCGAGCGCGCCCGGACGCCTGCGTCACAGGCACCCTCCCGCGCCACAAAGCGCTGCCAAGCACCACCTCCGCCGAACCGACGGCACCTTTCACACCAGCAGCAGCACACCGACGTAACCCTCAGCGTCTCCCCTCAAGACGCCATTCGCCGGAGGCAACACCGTGAAGGACATCCTGGACGCGATTCAGTCGGGGACGGCCACGTCCGCCGATTTCGCCGCTCTGCCGCTCCCCGAGTCGTACCGCGCGGTCACCGTGCACAAGGACGAGACGGAGATGTTCGCCGGGCTCACCACCCGCGACAAGGACCCCCGCAAGTCGCTGCACCTGGACGAGGTCCCACTGCCCGAGCTCGGCCCGGGCGAGGCCCTGGTGGCCGTCATGGCCTCCTCCGTCAACTACAACTCGGTGTGGACCTCGATCTTCGAGCCCCTGCCGACCTTCGGCTTCCTGGAGCGCTACGGCAAGCTCTCCGAGCTCACCAGGCGCCACGACCTGCCGTACCACATCATCGGCTCCGACCTCGCGGGCGTCGTCCTGCGCACCGGCCCGGGCGTCAACGCCTGGAAGCCCGGTGACGAGGTCGTCGCGCACTGCCTGTCGGTGGAGCTGGAGTCCTCGGACGGCCACAACGACACGATGCTCGACCCCGAGCAGCGCATCTGGGGCTTCGAGACCAACTTCGGCGGCCTTGCCGAGATCGCTCTCGTCAAGTCCAACCAGCTGATGCCCAAGCCGGACCACCTGAGCTGGGAGGAGGCCGCCGCCCCCGGCCTGGTCAACTCCACCGCCTATCGGCAGCTCGTCTCCCGCAACGGCGCCCAGATGAAGCAGGGCGACAACGTGCTGATCTGGGGCGCGAGCGGCGGCCTCGGCTCGTACGCGACCCAGTTCGCGCTCGCGGGCGGCGCCAACCCCATCTGTGTCGTCTCCTCGCCCGCCAAGGCGGAGATCTGCCGCTCGATGGGCGCCGAGGCGATCATCGACCGCACCGCCGAGGACTACAAGTTCTGGAAGGACGAGCACACCCAGGACCCGAAGGAGTGGAAGCGCTTCGGCAAGCGCATCCGCGAGCTGACCGGCGGCGAGGACGTCGACATCGTCTTCGAACACCCGGGCCGTGAGACCTTCGGCGCCTCGGTCTACGTCACGCGCAAGGGCGGCACGATCGTCACCTGCGCCTCGACCTCCGGGTACAACCACGAGTACGACAACCGCTACCTGTGGATGTCCCTGAAGCGGATCATCGGCTCGCACTTCGCCAACTACCGCGAGGCCTGGGAGGCCAACCGGCTCATCGCGAAGGGCAAGATCCACCCGACGCTCTCGAAGGTGTACCCGCTGGAGGAGACCGGTCAGGCCGCGTACGACGTCCACCGCAACCTCCACCAGGGCAAGGTCGGCGTCCTCTGCCTCGCTCCCCAGGAGGGCCTGGGCGTGCGCGACGAGGAGCTGCGCGCCAAGCACGTCGACGCCATCAACCGCTTCCGGAACATCTGAGGACGGCGGAGGTCATAGATGACAGAGCGTCAGAAGGACCGGCCTTGGCTCATGCGGACGTACGCCGGTCACTCCACGGCCGAGGCGTCCAACGAGCTGTACCGGCGCAACCTCGCCAAGGGCCAGACCGGCCTGTCGGTCGCGTTCGACCTGCCGACACAGACCGGCTACGACTCCGACCACATCCTCGCCCGCGGCGAGGTCGGCCGGGTCGGGGTCCCGGTCGCGCACCTCGGTGACATGCGCCGGCTGTTCCAGGACATCCCCCTGGAGCAGATGAACACCTCGATGACGATCAACGCCACGGCCATGTGGCTGCTGGCGCTCTACCAGGTCGTCGCGGAGGAGCAGGGCGCGGACATCACCAAGCTCCAGGGGACGACCCAGAACGACATCGTCAAGGAGTACCTGTCGCGGGGCACGCACGTGTTCCCGCCGGGGCCGAGTCTGCGCCTGACGACGGACATGATCGCGTACACGGTCTCCCACATGCCCAAGTGGAACCCGATCAACATCTGCAGCTACCACCTGCAGGAGGCGGGCGCCACGCCGGTCCAGGAGATCGCGTACGCCATGTCCACGGCGATCGCCGTTCTCGACGCGGTGCGCGACAGCGGCCAGGTGCCGCAGGAGCGCATGGGCGACGTCGTCGGCCGTATCTCCTTCTTCGTGAACGCGGGCGTCCGCTTCATCGAGGAGATGTGCAAGATGCGGGCCTTCGGGCGGATCTGGGACCGGATCACGCGTGAGCGGTACGGCATCGAGGACCCCAAGCACCGCCGTTTCCGCTACGGCGTCCAGGTCAACTCCCTGGGCCTGACGGAGGCCCAGCCCGAGAACAACGTCCAGCGGATCGTGCTCGAAATGCTGGCCGTGACCCTCTCGAAGGACGCACGCGCGCGTGCCGTCCAGCTCCCGGCCTGGAACGAGGCACTGGGCCTACCCCGGCCCTGGGACCAGCAGTGGTCGCTGCGCATCCAGCAGGTGCTCGCGCACGAGAGCGACCTGCTGGAGTACGACGACATCTTCGAGGGCTCGCACGTCGTCGAGGCGAAGGTCGCCACGCTCGTCGAGGAGTCGCTCGCCGAGATCGAGCGGATCCAGGAGATGGGCGGCGCGATGGCCGCCGTCGAGTCGGGCTACCTGAAGTCGCAGCTCGTCGCCTCGCACGCGGAGCGCCGGGCGCGTATCGAGTCCGGCCGGGAGAAGATCGTCGGCGTCAACATCTTCGAGACGACCGAGCCGAACCCGCTCACGGCCGATCTGGACACCGCGATCCAGACGGTCGACCCGGCGGTCGAGGCGCGCGTCATCGCCTCGCTCCAGCGCTGGCGCGACACCCGCTACCAGCCGCCCTTCAACCACCCGCGCCCGTGCAAGGCGCTGGAGCGGCTGAAGGAGGCGGCCAAGGGCACCGGCAACCTCATGGAAGCCACCCTGGAGTGCGCCCGCAGCGGGGTCACGACCGGTGAGTGGGCCGGGGCGCTGCGCGAGGTGTTCGGCGAGTTCCGCGCGCCGACCGGGGTCTCGTCAGCGCCGGTGGCGGTGGCCGCCGAGGAGGGCACGGCCCTCGCCGAGGTACGCCGCAAGGTGGACGCCACCGCCCGTGATCTGGGCGTGGGCAAGCTCCGCTTCCTGGTCGGCAAGCCGGGCCTGGACGGGCACTCCAACGGCGCCGAGCAGATCGCCGTGCGGGCCCGTGACGCCGGGTTCGAGGTGGTCTACCAGGGCATCCGGCTCACGCCCGAGCAGATCGTGGACGCGGCCCTCGCGGAGGACGTGCACGCGGTCGGCCTGTCCATCCTCTCCGGCTCGCACGCCCAGCTCGTGCCGGACGTGCTGGAGCGGCTGCGCGAGGCCGGCGCGGCCGACATCCCGGTGATCGCCGGCGGGATCATCCCGAACGGTGACGCCGAGCAGCTCAGGGCCGCTGGAGTGGCAGCGGTCTTCACCCCGAAGGACTTCGACATCACCGGGATCATCGGCCGTATCGTCGACGAGATCCGGAAAGCGAACAAGCTCGACCCCCTGGAGGTCCCCGCATGACAACGCCCGTCAATCGTCTGCGTCCGCGGCGCTCCTGCCTCGCGGTGCCGGGAAGCAACCCCCGCTTCCTGGAGAAGGCGCAGGGCCTCCCCGCCGACCAGGTCTTCCTGGACCTGGAGGACGCGTGTGCGCCGCTGGCCAAGCCCGAGGCGCGGCACACCATCGTCAAGTTCCTCAACGAGGGCGACTGGACGGGCAAGACGCGGGTCGTGCGCGTCAACGACTGGACGACCGAGTGGACGTACCGCGACGTCGTGACGGTGGTCGAGGGCGCGGGCCCGAACCTGGACTGCATCATGCTGCCCAAGGTGCAGAACGCCGAGCAGATCGTCGCCCTGGACCTCCTGCTGACCCAGATCGAGAAGACCATGGGCTTCGAGGTCGGCAGGATCGGCATCGAGGCGCAGATCGAGAACGCACAGGGCCTCAACAACGTCAACGCGATCGCGCAGGCTTCCCCGCGTGTGGAGACGATCATCTTCGGCCCGGCGGACTTCATGGCGTCGATCAACATGAAGTCGCTGGTCGTGGGCGAGCAGCCGCCCGGCTACCCGGCGGACGCGTACCACTACATCCTGATGAAGATCCTGATGGCCGCCCGCGCCAACAACCTCCAGGCGATCGACGGCCCCTACCTGCAGATCCGCAACGTGGAGGGTTACCGCGAGGTCGCCCAGCGCGCCGCGGCCCTCGGCTTCGACGGCAAGTGGGTGCTGCACCCGGGCCAGGTCGAGGCGTCCAACGAGATCTTCTCGCCCTCCCAGGAGGACTACGACCACGCCGAGCTGATCCTGGACGCGTACGACTACTACACGTCCGAGGCGGGCGGAAAGAAGGGCTCCGCGATGCTCGGCGACGAGATGATCGACGAGGCCAGCCGCAAGATGGCCCTGGTCATCTCCGGCAAGGGACGCGCCGCCGGCATGCAGCGCACCAGCAAGTTCGAGATCCCCGCCAGCTAAGGAGCCCTGAGCGCGATGCAGTTCGGACGGACCTACGAGGAGTTCGAGATCGGGGCGACGTACAAGCACTGGCCGGGAAAGACGGTCACGGAGTACGACGACCACCTGTTCTGTCTCCTCACCATGAACCACCACCCGCTCCACATGGACACGAACTATGCGGAGAAGACGACGGACTTCGGCCGGAACGTCGTCGTGGGGAACTACATCTACTCGCTGCTGCTCGGCATGTCCGTCCCGGACATCTCCGGCAAGGCGATCGCCAACCTGGAGATCGAGTCGCTCAAGCACGTGGCGCCGACGTTCCACGGTGACACGATCTACGGCGAGACGACCGTGCTCGACAAGTGGCCGTCGAAGTCGAAGAACGACCGCGGCATCGTCCATGTCGAGACCAAGGGCTACAAGCAGGACGGCACCCTCGTGTGCGTCTTCCGCCGCAAGGTGATGGTGCCCACCGAGACGTACATCAAGGAACGCGGCGGCGAGCAGCCGGGCCGCCCGGAGCTCAAGCAGCAGGAGAAGTAGGCCATGGCCCGTCTCGCCCAGACCGCCGGTCTGACCGACATCCAGCAGGAGATCCTCTCCACCGTCCGTGGCTTCGTGGACAAGGAGATCATCCCGGTCGCGACAGAGCTGGAGCACCGCGACGAGTACCCGCAGCAGATCGTCGACGGCCTCAAGGAACTCGGCCTCTTCGGCCTGATGATCCCCGAGGAGTACGGGGGTCTGGGCGAGTCGCTCCTCACCTACGCCCTGTGCGTGGAGGAGATCGCCCGCGGCTGGATGTCGGTCTCCGGCATCATCAACACGCACTTCATTGTGGCGTACATGCTCAAGCAGCACGGCACACAGGAGCAGAAGGACTATTTCCTGCCGAAGATGGCGCTGGGCGAGATCCGCGGCGCCTTCTCGATGTCGGAGCCGGGTCTGGGCTCCGATGTGTCGGCGATCACGTCGAAGGCGGTCAAGGACGGCGACGAGTACGTCCTGACCGGTCAGAAGATGTGGCTGACGAACGGCGGCACGTCCTCGCTCGTCGCCGTGCTCGTCCGGAGTGACGAAGGACACCCCGAGGGCACGGCACCCCACAAGTCGATGACGACCTTCCTGGTGGAGAAGGAGCCCGGCTTCGGCGAGGTCCGCCCGGGCCTCACCATCCCCGGGAAGATCGACAAGATGGGTTACAAGGGTGTCGACACCACGGAACTCATCATGGACGGGCTGCGCATTCCGGCCAATCGGGTACTCGGCGGGGTCACCGGCCGTGGGTTTTACCAAATGATGGACGGCGTGGAGGTCGGCCGGGTGAACGTGGCCGCGCGTGGCTGCGGTGTCGCCCAGCGCGCCTTTGAGCTGGGCGTTTCCTACGCCCAGCAGCGGCACACCTTCGGCAGGCCGATCGCCCAGCACCAGGCCATTCAGTTCAAGCTGGCGGAGATGGCTACCAAGGTCGAGGCCGCGCATGCCATGATGGTGAACGCAGCGCGCAAAAAGGACTCCGGAGAGCGAAACGACCTCGAAGCGGGGATGGCGAAGTACCTCGCCTCCGAGTACTGCAAGGAAGTCGTGGAGGATGCTTTCCGGATCCACGGCGGCTACGGCTTCTCGAAGGAGTACGAGATCGAGCGTCTCTACCGCGAGGCCCCGATGCTGCTGATCGGTGAAGGTACCGCCGAAATCCAGAAAATGATCATCGGTCGCCGACTGCTCGAAGAGTATCGACTCCAGGGCTAGTTGTCCGGGTTCGGGGTGTTTTCTCCGCGAAGAAGATCACACCCCGTCCATACTCTTCGGCCGCCGACTCGGCTTCCTGGCTTGCCCAGTTGCGGCCCGCGACCGGTACGATCGCCGGAAAGCCGCCGTCCCCCGTTGAAGCGCGGCATCATCCGCTACGAAGGTCATCCATGCCCCACAGCCAAACCTCTGCACCTCGCGGCCGGGTCCGCCTCGCGCGCGGAGCATCGCCGTGGCTTCTCCCGACCGTTGCCACCGCAGCACTCAGCCTGGCCCGGGCGCGCCGCTCCGGCGCCGCCAAGGCCGTGGCCGTACCCGCCACCGCGCTGGCGGCGGGCATGCTGTGGTTCTTCCGCGACCCTGAGCGCGAGATCGCCCAGGGCCGGGTCATCTCGCCGGCCGACGGTGTGGTGCAGAGCATCATGCCGTGGAAGGACGGACGCACCCGCGTCGCGATCTTCATGAGCCCGCTCAATGTCCACGTCAACCGCGCGCCGCTCTCCGGCACGGTGACGTCGGTCGAGCACATCCCCGGCGGGTTCGTTCCGGCGTTCAACAAGGAGAGCGAGAACAACGAGCGCGTCGTGTGGCACTTCGACACCGAGCTCGGCGACATCGAGATGATCCAGATCGCCGGCGCGGTGGCCCGCCGCATCGTCCCCTACATCCCGCAGGGAACGAAGGTCGAGCAGGGCGACCGGATCGGCCTGATCCGGTTCGGCTCGCGCGTCGACATCTACCTTCCGGAAGGTGTCGAGGTCGCTGTCGAGGTCGGCCAGAAGACGGTGGCTGGGGTGACTCGCATTGACCGTGATTGATCCCGACACCAAGGCCGGCTGGGTCCCGGAGGCCGACGAGGTGGACGACGAGGAGGAGATGCCTCTCTCGCTCCGCCTCTCAATAGCGGACACGCTCACCCTCGGCAACGCCACGTGCGGCTTCATGGCGGTGTACTTCACCACCACCGGCATCCTGATCCCGCACCTGACGGGCAACGACGAGTCGGCGGGCATGGCCCGGCACAGCGCGGCCACGGCGGTCATCCTGATGCTGTGCGCGGCGGTCTTCGACCTGTTCGACGGCCTGGTCGCCCGTAAGCTCCGCTCCTCCCCGATGGGCGCGGAGCTGGACAACCTCTCCGACCTGATCAGCTTCGGGCTGGCGCCGGCGTACTTCGTGCTGGTGTACGGCATGGTGGCGGACGACGCGCACCAGAGAGTGGCCGCGGTCGGAGCGATCGTGGTGCTGCTGGCGGTGGTGCTTCGGCTCGCGCGGTTCTCGTGCGTGACGGTGAAGGACGGCACGTTCCAGGGCATGCCCTCGCCGTTCGGCGCGCTGACGGTCGTCTCGATCGTGCTGCTGGAGCTGCCGTTCTTCGCCACGCTGCTGGCGATTCTGGGTACGGCGTGGCTGATGGTGAGCCGGGTGGAGTACCCGAAGCCGCGGGGGCGTCTGGCGGTGGCAATGCTGTCGTGGATCGTCCTGTCGATGGGGCTTCTGGCGGCCTGGGCCTTCGACGCCCCGAGCGGCCAGCTGCTCCTCCAGACGGGCTGCGCGCTGCAGCTGGTCATGGGTGCGGTGATTCCGCTGTTCGCGACGGCTCGCCGGGTGAACAACTTCCGTGACAATCGGCGTGAGGCGCGGGCGGCGCAGCTGCCGTAACGGTCGTACGCAATGAAAAGGGCCCCGAACCGGTTCGGTTCGGGGCCCTTTTCATGTTCATGCCCGCGGGCCGCGCGTGTGTTGTTTCGCCCCCGGCGGGGGCGGAAGACCCTCGGGATCAGGCCAGCAGGTCGCGGGCGATCCGTTCCGCCACCCGCTCCAGAATCGGCCCGGCGTCCGCGATGCACTTCGCCACGTCCGGTTCCGCCTCCGTCAGGGGGTACGCCCGGCGCACACCGGCCTTCTCCAGGGCTTGTGCCGTCAGCGCCAGGCGACCGCAGACCGCCACGACCTCCTTGCCGGCCGCACGAGCCGCCGCGGCGACACCCGCCGGTGCCTTCCCATGCAGCGTCTGCTCGTCCAGCGAGCCCTCACCCGTGATCACCAGCGAGGCCCGCTCCAGCGCCGGGGCGAAGCCCAGTACGTCCAGCATGACCTCGATGCCGGGGCGGAAGCGCGCGCCCAGGATCAGTGCGCCGAAGCCGATGCCGCCCGCCGCGCCCGCGCCCGGCGCCGCCGCGTACTCGGCGGCGCGCGCCCCCACGGCCGCCTCCAGGACCTTGGCGTAGTGCGCGAGCGCCGCGTCCAGGGTCTCCACGTCGTCCGGGGAGGCCCCCTTCTGCGGGCCGTAGACCGCGGGCGCGCCCTTCGGGCCGGTCAGCGGGTTGTCGACGTCGCTGGCGAGCACCAGCTCCACCGCGGACACGCGCGCATCGAGGCCGGACAGGTCGACCCGCGCAAGACCGGCGAGGCCGCCACCGCCCGGCGGCACCGGCTCCCCGTCCTCGTCCAGGAACCGGGCGCCCAGCGCCGACAGCATCCCGGCGCCGCCGTCCGTCGTGGCGCTGCCGCCGACCCCGAACACGATCGTCCGCGCTCCCGCGTCCAGCGCGGCCCGCAGCAGCTCCCCGGAGCCGTACGTGGACGCGGTCAGCGGCGCGAAGACACCGGACGGCAGCCGCTGCAGCCCGCTCGCCTCCGCCATCTCCACGACCGCGGTGCCGCCGCGCAGCGCGAACGCCGCCGTCACCTCGTGGCCGAGCGGACCCGCGACCCGCATCTCACGTCGTTCGAACCCGGCCGCGACCGCCGCGGCCACCGTCCCGTCACCGCCGTCGGCGACGGGCAGCGCCTCGACCTCCAGGCCCGGCACGACTCTGCGCAGGCCCGTCGTCACCCGCTCCGCGACCTGTACGGCCGTCAGCGACCCCTTGAACTTGTCCGCGGCGATGAGCACCCGCCGTGCCGTTCGAGTGTCGTTCCCTGCAGCGTCCGCCACCTGCACTCCCCTTGCCTTCCAAGCCCCGCGCACGTCAAGGCAGTCGCGCCGCTGCGACCTTAGCCAACGCACGTCCCCGCCGTCATGCCCCGTCCGGCCCACGCAACACCGCGCGACCACCCGCGGAATCGGGTAGACCTTCAGCTATGACCCCTGTGGGCACCGAGCTCGCCGACCGCGTCCTCGGGGGCTGGCTGGGCCGGATCGCGGGCAACATGCTCGGCAAGCCGGTCGAGCAGGGCGATCTGTGGACGCGGGAGCGCATCGACCGCTATCTGCGGCAGGCCTCGGCCCTGCCGCTCACCGACTACCTGCCCGAGCCTGCCACCGAGAGCGACGGCGCCGAGCTGCGCCCCGAATGGCGCGAGTGCGTTCGCGGCCGCATCCACGGCAGCTGCCGGGACGACGACGTCGACTACGCGATCCTCGGCCTCGCCCTGCTGGAGGCGCACGGTTTCGACTTCAGCACCGAGCAGGTCGGCGACCTGTGGCTGCTGCGGCTGCCGTATCTGCAGACGTTCACGGCCGAGCGGGCCGCGTACCGCAATCTGGCCAACGGCCTCAAGCCGACGCTGACCGCCACGTACGACAATCCGTACCAGGAGTGGATCGGCGCCCTCATCCGCGCCGACATCTACGGCTGGACCTGCCCGGGGGTCCCGCTCCGCGCCGCCTCGCTGGCCCGCCGGGACGCGGTCCTGTCGCACACCGGGAACGGGGTGTACGGCGCGATGTGGTCGGCCGCGCTGATCTCGGCGGCGTTCACCGCCCCCACGGTCCGGCACGCCCTGGACACGGCGCTGACGGTGATCCCCGCGAGCAGTCGGCTGGCCCGCACCGTACGCCGGGTGATCTCGCTCCATGAGACCCGGCTGAGCTGGGAGGAGACTCTCGACACGGTGTCCGAGGAGACGGCCGGGCTCGGCTGGATCCACACCGTCCCGAACGTCGCGGTCCTCACCGCCGGGCTTCTGTACGGCGACGGCGACTTCACCCGTACGATCACCCTGACCGTCCGCGGCGGCCTGGACACCGACTCCAACGGCGCGACCGCGGGCTCGGTCGCGGGCGTCCTCACGGGGGCGGAGGCGATCCCCGCGCAGTGGAAGGACCCCCTGGAGGACACGGTCCGCAGCGCCGTGTTCGGCTTCGACGGCATCCGCATCAGCGAGCTGGCGGAGCGGACGGTGCGGCTGGCGGAGGCCGGAGCCGAGTGAGCCGCGTGCGGCTCGGGCCCATGGGGCCGGCGCCCCGTCGCTACCCTTCCTCAATGACCACTGAGGACTTCGCCACGTACATCGCCTCCCTCCCCCGCGTCCTCGCCGGTGCCGCGGTCCTCTTCCGTGACGCCGAGGGCCGGGTGCTGCTCGTCGAGCCCAACTACCGTGACGGGTGGGCGCTTCCGGGCGGCACGATCGAGTCGGACACCGGGGAGACGCCCCGGCAGGGCGCCCGGCGGGAGACCGCGGAGGAGATCGGGCTCGATGTCGAGCTCGGGCGGCTGCTCGCGGTGGACTGGGTGCACGGGACGGCGCGGCCGCCGCTGGTGGCGTATCTGTACGACGGCGGAATCCTCGGTGAGGAGGACCTCAAGGCGATCCGTCTCCAGGAGGAGGAGCTGCTGTCCTGGCGGCTCGTGCCGCGCGAGGAGCTCACCGACCACCTGCCGGGCGCACTGGGCCGCCGTGTCGTGGCCGCGCTCGACGTCCTGACGGAGGGCTCGGGGACGGTGGAGCTGGAGAACGGCCACCGGGTCGGCTGACCCGGGGGCCCGGTACCTACCGGGCCGAACCGACACGTTCAGACGTGCACGCTCACTGTGAGCGACCGCCACCCGCGGGAGACTCACCCATTCGGGCTAATCGGCATCGCGGCGCACAGGGCGCCTCCCTACGGTCGGAGGAGGCGCGCCGTGGTCATCCGTTCGGGTGGCAGGCGCAGGCCGCGTCCGAGGGAGGTCACCATGCGACTCACCGTGGTACCCGCCGTCGTCGTCGCCGGATGCGTCGCTCTGGGGTGGTCGGCCCCTGTCGCGACGGCCGTCGATGACACCGATCTCATCGGCACTGTCAGCCCCAGTACCGCACGGCTGGGCGAAACCGTCCGCCTGACCCTGCGGAACTGCGGCAATCCGAGCGAGGGCGGGCTCGCCGAGGGCTCGCTCGTCGGGGGTGAGAGCACGGCCAGATCCCCCATCGGGATCACCAACCTCGAAGCCGACGCCAGTGGAGCGCTCGTCGGCACGGCCACCATCGTCAATGCCAAGCCCGGGGAGAGAGGGACCGTCTTCCTCGCCTGCTCCTCGGACATGACCAAGGTCGCCGAGGTCACCGTCACCATAGCGCCCTGACCGGTCCGCTCTCGGGGTACGGCCGGCCGCCGGGCGGTCAGAACAGTGCCGTGCCGCCCTCGAAGTCCAGCAGGCGCTTCTTGCGGTCCAGGCCGCCGCCGTATCCCGTCAGACCGCCGTTCGCGCCGACGACGCGGTGGCAGGGCACGATGATGCCGATGGGGTTCTTGCCGTTGGCGAGTCCGACCGCGCGCGAGGCGCCCGGATTGCCGAGGGCGTCGGCCAGTTCGCCGTACGAGCGGGTCTCACCGTAGGGGATCAGGCGCAGCTGTTCCCAGACACTGCGCTGGAACGGCGTGCCGTCCAGGCGCAGTTCGACGGTGAACTCCTTCAACTCTCCGGTGAAATATGCCTCCAGCTGGTCGGCCGCCTCACCGAAGGGCCTGTCGTCGCGCTCGCCGAAGGTCTCCTCGGGCGGGCGGTGGCGCTGGCCGGTCATGTACAGGCCGGACAGGACGCCGTCCGTGGCGACGAGGGTCAGGGGGCCGTAGGGGCTGTCGAGCACGGTGTGCTGTTTCGCTGTCATGGGACGTCCTTGTACGGGGTCATACGGGCAGGAAGTTGATCGGGTGGCTGTCGGTCGCCCACAGGTACTGGACGGCGTACGCCCGCCACGGCCGCCAGGCCGCCGCGCGTGCGGTGAGCGCGGCGGGGGTGGACGGCAGGCCCAGTTCCTGTGCGGCGCGCCGGATACCGAGGTCGGTCGGCAGGAACGCGTCGGGGTCGCCGAGGGCGCGCATCGCGATCACGTCGACCGTCCAGGGGCCGAAGCCGGGCAGTGAGAGCAGCCGGGCGCGGCTCTCCTCCCAGTCGCTCTCGACACCCAAGTGAAGTTCACCCTCGGCGAGTTGGCGGACGAGGGTGGTGAACGTGGTACGACGGGTGCGGGGCATCGCGAGTGACTCGGGATCGAGGGCGGCGAGCGCCTCGGGCGCCGGGAAGAGATGGGTGAGGCCGCCCTCGGGATCCTCGACCGGTACGCCGTGCGCGGTGACCAGGCGAGCCGCGTGGGTGCGGGCGGCGGCCGTGGAGACCTGCTGGCCCAGGACGGCCCGTACGGCGAACTCGGCCTCGTCGACGGTGCGCGGCACCCGGCGGCCGGGGGCCTTGTCGACCAGCGGTGCCAGCAGCGGATCGGTGCGCAACAGGTCGTCGATGGCGACCGGGTCGGCGTCCAGGTCGAGCATGCGGCGGCAGCGGCTGATGGCGACGGGCAGGTCGCGCAGGTCGCTGAGGGTGAGGCGGCATCCGATGTGGTCGGGCTGCGGGGTCAGGGCCACGATCCCGTGGCCGTAGGGCAGGCGGAGCGTGCGCCGGTACGCGCCGTCGAGCCACTCCTCCACGCCGGGGACGGCGGTCGCGGCCAGGTGCCCGAAGAGGTTGTCGGGGTTGAGCGGGGCGCGGAACGGCAGCCGCAGGCTCAGAACGCCAGGGGCGATCACCGTGTGCTTCGGGATGCGGCCGCGCAGCTCGCTCGGGGAGAGCGCGAAGACCTCGCGGACGGTGTCGTTGAAGGTGCGGATCGAGGAGAAGCCGGCCGCGAAGGCAATGTCCGCCATCGGCAGCGCGGTCGTCTCGATGAGCAGCCGGGCGGTCTGGGCACGCTGGGCCCGGGCGAGCGCGAGGGGGCCGGCGCCGAGTTCGGCGAGGAGCTGGCGCTCGATCTGGCGGGTGCTGTAGCCGAGGCGGGCGGCGAGGCCGGGCACGCCCTCGCGGTCGACGACGCCGTCGGCGATCAGCCGCATGGCACGGGCGACGAGGTCGGCGCGCTGGTTCCACTCGGGCGAGCCGGGGCTGGTGTCCGGGCGGCATCGCTTGCAGGCCCGGAATCCGGCCTGCTGGCAGGCGGCCGCGCTCGGGTAGAACGTCATGTTCTCCGGCTTCGGCGGCACGGCCGGGCAACTGGGCCGGCAGTAGATCCGTGTGGTCAGGACGGCCGTGAAAACCCAGCCGTCGAAGCGCGCGTCCTTCGACTGGACCGCGCGTACGCAGCGCTCCTTGTCGGTGTGCATCCCGTTCCGCATGTCTCCAGCATCGGGCACGGGCCGGGGCCGGGCTGGCGGGAATCCGACATGTACGTGGACCGACCTGCCCTTACCCCGATCGCTGTGGACTCAGTAGCGCTGATACCGTCCCTCACCAGATCGATTCGGTACAACCAGCGGGAGAACGCGCACGATGGACTCCGTCTCCACCCTTGCGGGCACGGACACCGCTTCCCTGCTGGACGACTTCTCCCTGGAGATGACGGGCAAGGACGTCGCGAAGCTGGAGGACGCGCGCGCCACGATTCCGCCCGGTACCCGGATCAACGTCACCTTCCTCGGCAACGAGGACCTGCGGATGCGGCGGGAGGCCGCGCGGGCGGTAAAGCGGCTCGGGTTCGTGCCCGTACCGCACATATCGGCCCGCCGCCTCACCTCGCAGGCGGAACTGGGGGAGTTCCTGGCCGCGCTCCGCGAGGACGGCACCGCCGACAACGTGTTCGTCGTCGGCGGCGATCCCGCCAGGCCGCAGGGTCCGTACGACGACTCCCTGGCCGTGATCCGGTCCGGGCTGCTCCAGAAGTACGACGTACGAAGCGTCGGCGTGAGCGGCTACCCCGAAGGCCACCCCGCCATCGCCGAGCAAGTGCTGTGGTCGGTGATCGAGGACAAGGCGGCCGTCCTGCGCGCGCAGGACCTGCCCGGCAGCGTCATCACGCAGTTCGGCTTCGACGTCGACCCCGTGCTCGGCTGGGTCGAGGCCGTGCGGAACCGGGGCATCCGGCTGCCGATACGGATCGGGGTGCCCGGGCCTGCCGGGGTGCGGCGGCTGATGAGCTATGCCGCGCGATTCGGGGTGGGCACGAGCGCGGGCATCGCGAAGAAGTACGGCTTCTCCCTGACGAACCTGATGGGGACGGCCGGCCCCGACCGGTTCATCCGGGCGCTGGCCCACCACTACGACGCCCGGCGTCACGGTGAACTCAAGCTGCACTTCTACACGTTCGGGGGGCTCGGCGCCACATCCGAGTGGATCGCCGAGTTCCGCGAGGAGGCCTGACGTGACGTGGCAGAGCGGCTCGACCCGTGTCAGCCGACCTGCTCGGCGAACGCCTCGTACGCCCGCTCGTCGAAGAGGACGAACCTGACCTCCTCGACGGCCGTCTCCGTGCCCCGGACCGCCTCCACCGCGATCCGGGCGGCGTCCTGCATCGGCCACCGGTACACGCCGGTGGAGACGGCGGGGAACGCGACGGTACGGGCGCCGAGTTCGTCGGCGACGCGCAGGGACTCTCGGTAGCAGGACGCCAGCAGCTCCGAGCGGTCCTCGGTGGCCGACCAGACCGGGCCCACCGTGTGGATCACCCACCGCGCGTCCAGTTCGCCCGCCGTGGTGGCGACCGCCTGGCCCGTGGGCAGGCCCTTGCCGTAGTAGGACGCGCGGAGTTCGCGGCACTCCTGAAGGATCGCGGGGCCGCCGCGTCGGTGGATCGCGCCGTCCACGCCTCCCCCGCCGAGCAGCGAGGAGTTGGCCGCGTTGACGATCGCGTCGGCGCTCTGCCGGGTGATGTCGCCCTGGACCAGCGTGATGGTGGTCATGTCTGCCTCAGTCTCCGCCAGACGGCCTTCGCCGCGTTGTGCCCCGACATGCCGTGCACGCCGGGGCCCGGCGGGGTGGCCGACGAGCAGATGAAGACGGCGGGGTGCGGTGTGCTGTACGGGAAGAGGGACAGCTTGGGGCGCAGCAGCAGCTGCAGCCCGGACGCCGCGCCTGAGGCGATGTCGCCGCCGACGTAATTGGCGTTGCGGGAGGCGAGTTCGGCCGGGCCGGCGGTGGCGCGGGCCAGGACGCGGTCGCGGAAGCCCGGTGCGAAGCGCTCCATTTGGCGTTCTATGGCGTCGGTGAGGTCTCCGGTCCAGCCGTTCGGCACATGGCCGTACGCCCAGAAGACCTGCTTGCCGGCCGGGGCCCGGCTGGGGTCGACGATGCTGGGCTGCACGGTGATGAGGAACGGTGTGTCGGGCGCGCGGCCCTCGCGGGAGGCGGCGCGCAGGGCCGTGCCGATCTCCGCGCTGGTCGGCCCGATCTGCACGGTGCCGGCGACGCGCGGCTCCTTCGCCGTCCAGGGCACCGGGCCGTCCAGCGCGTAGTCCACCTTGAAGACGGCGGCTCCGTACCGGTACCCGTCGTAGTACCTGCCGAGGCCCGCGATCCGGGCCAGGGCGGTGGGCGAGGTGTCGAACACGTACGCGCGCGCCGGGGGCAGGTCGTCGAGGCGCTTGACCTCGTAGTCGGTGTGGACGGCGCCGCCGAGGTCCTTGAGGTAAGCGGCGAGGGCGTCGGAGATGGCCTGGGAGCCGCCACGGGCCACCGGCCAGCCCCGGGCGTGCGCGGCCAGCGCGAAGACCAGGCCGACCGCACCGGTGGCGAAGCCGCCCAGCGGGGCGATCACATGCGCGACGAGCCCGGCGAACAGCGCCTTCGCCCGCTCGTCGTGGAAGCGTCGCATCAGCCAGGTCGACGGGGGCAGCCCGGTGAGACCGAACCGGGCGAGCGTGACCGGGTCGCGGGGCAGCGCGGTCAGGGGCAGCGACATGAAGTCGCGGACCAGCGTGTCCCAGCGGCTGAGGAAGGGCTCGACCAGCCGGCGGTACGGCCCCGCGTCCCGCGGTCCGAACGAGGCGGCCGTCTCGGCCACCGACCGGGCCAGCACCGCCGCCGTGCCGTCCGGGAAGGGGTGTGCCATCGGCAACTCGGCGTGCAGCCACTCCAGGCCGTAGCGCTCCAGGGGCAGGGCCCGGAAGGCGGGCGAGTTGATGCCGAGGGGGTGCGCCGCCGAGCACGGGTCGTGCCGGAAGCCCGGCAGCGTCAGCTCCTCCGTGCGTGCGCCTCCGCCGACGGTGTCGCGCGCCTCGAAGACGGCCACGGAGAAGCCGCGACGGGCCAGTTCCACGGCAGCCGTCAGCCCGTTGGGCCCCGCCCCCACCACGACCGCATCGAGCATCGACGGCACCTTCGGACTCCTTCGTCAGCCGACGGCCACTGGGGATCAGGATATGCCGCGGGACCGACACCCTCGGGCACGGGGGGACGCCCGTGGGTGAGGCGAAGATTCCGTTTTTCGGGTTGGAGCAGGACGGGGCCGGCGCGTCGCGGTGGGGCGGTTCAGGCCTCGCCCGAGAGCAGCTTCACCACCCAGCGGGCCGTGGCCCCGTCCCGGGCCGCGGTGAACGGCAGGGCGTTGCCTCCGGTGATGCGGAACGGTTCGCCCATCAGGGTGAGGTGCGCGCCGCCCGCCTCCTCGACCAGGAGGAGACCCGCCGCGTGGTCCCAGGCAGCCTCCCACGAGAAGGCCGTGGCATCGAGCTTGCCCTGCGCTATGCGCAGGTACTCCAGCCCCGCCGAGCCGCACGGTCGCGCGTGGACGCCCTCCGTGTACAGGCCGAGGAGCGCGCGCTTCTGCTCGTCCGTCGTGTAGTCCGGGTGGGACGTGGCCACCTCCAGGTCGCGGCCGGGCGCGGGCGAGCCGGAGCGCAGGCGCTCGCCGTCGAGGAACGCGCCCCCGCCGCGTATCGCCGTGGCCAGCTGGTCGTGGGCCGGTGCGTATGTCCACGAGGCGCGCACGACACCGCCTTGGGCGAGCGCGACCAGCGTGCAGAAGCCGGGGTCGCCGTGCACGAACTGGCGGGTGCCGTCGACCGGGTCGATGATCCAGACCGGGTCCTCGCCGCGCACCGCCTCGTACGTCGCCGGGTTGGCGTCGACCGCCTCCTCGCCCACCACGACCGAGCCGGGCAGCAGCTTGGCGAGCACCTCGCTCAGGTAGGCCTCGGCGTTGCGGTCGGCGTCCGTGACCAGGTCGTGCGGGCCGCTCTTCTCGTCGATCTCGTGCGCGGCGAGCCGGCGGAAGCGCGGCATGATCTCGGTCGCGGCCGCCGTGCGCAGGGCCTGCTCGACGTCGGACATGCCGTGGGCGAGAAACTCGTCGATGGTTTCACTCTCTACGATCATGAGTGCATCAGAGCATGCGCCACTGACAACCCTCGCCGGGCCGGTGGACTCCGGGTGGAATCGGCATGAATACCCGGCTTTGCGACTGACATGAATACCCGGCTTGCGACTGAGCGGCCTTGGCGAAGTCGGCTGCGGTTCGGCTCGCCCCGGCCCATCGCGGCACTTCCCACGGGACGCTCAGCGTCCGACCGCGTAGCCCTGCATCCCCCGCGGATTCGCCGCCGCCGAGAGCACGCCCGTCTCCGGGTCCCGGGCGACCGCGCAGAGCCGCCCCTCCGACCAGGCCTCGCCGACCGTGATGTCGTGGCCGCGCCGGCGCAGCTCCTCGACGACCGCGGGGTCCGTGCGGGACTCGACGGTGACGCTGCCGGGGCGCATGCCGCGCGGGTAGAACGAGCCCGGGAAGCTGTCGTTGTGCCAGTTCGGGGCGTCGATCGCGCCCTGGAGGTCGAGGCCGCCGCGGACCGGCGGGCGCAGGGCTGCCGCCAGGAAGAAGTGCAGTTGCCACTGGTCCTGCTGGTCGCCGCCGGGCGTGCCGAACGCCAGCACCGGCACGCCGTCGCGCAGCGCGATCGAGGGGGTGAGGGTGGTGCGGGGGCGGCGGCCCGGGGTGAGGGAGTTCGGCAGGCCCTCGTCGAGCCAGGTCATCTGGAGCCGGGTGCCGAGCGGGAAGCCCAGCTCGGGCACGACCGGGTTGGACTGAAGCCAGCCGCCGCTCGGCGTGGCCGCGACCATGTTGCCCCAGCGGTCGACGACGTCGAGGTGGCAGGTGTCGCCGCGGGTGGTGCCGTCGGCGGCGACGTCCGGTTCACCGGGCACCGGGGACGCCGGGCTCTTCGCGACGGTCGGTTCGCCGACGCCCATGGGGCTGAAGCCGGGCTCGTCGGCGGCCACCACGCGCGCGTACTCACTCATCCGCGGAACGCGGCCTCCTGGGGCGCCGGGGCGCAGCTCGTACGACGCCTTGTGGCCGATCAGGGCGCGCCGTTCGGCGTTGTACGCGTCCGAGAGCAGCTCGTCGAGCGGCACCTCGGCCGCGTCGCCGTACCAGGCCTCGCGGTCGGCCATGGCAAGTTTGCAGCCCTCGATCAGCAGGTGGACGTAGTCGGCGGACCCGTACCGGGGCAGCTCGGGCGGGAGCAGGGCGAGCTGCTGGAGCAGGACCGGGCCCTGGCTCCACGGGCCCGCCTTGCACACGGTCCAGCCGTTCCAGTCATAGGTCGCCGGGGTCTCGTAGCCGGCGGACCAGGAGGCCAGGTCGGCGGCCGTCAGCGTGCCGCTGTGCCGCGCGCCGCTGGTGTCCATGGTGGGCCGCCGCGCCTGACGCACCAGGGCCTCGGCGATGAATCCGGACCGCCACACCTGACGGGCCGCCTCGATCCGCGCCTCCCGGTCCCCCGCACCGGCCACCTCGGCGAGCAGCCGCTTCCAGGTGGCGGCCAGCGCGGGGTTGCGCAGCAGCGCGCCGGGCCGTGGCGCCTTCCCGCCCGGCAGGTACACGGCGGCCGAGGAGGTCCACTCGGTCTGGAACAACTCGCGCACGCTCTCGACGGTCCGGCCGACGTTCTCCACGGGCGCGTGCCCGTGCTCCGCGTAGCCGATGGCGTACTTGAGGACGTCATCGAGGGACTTCGTCCCGTGGTCGCGCAGCAGGAGCATCCAGGCGTCGAACGCACCAGGGACGGCCGCGGCGAGCGGCCCGGTGCCGGGTACGAGATCCAGACCGAGTCCCCTGTAGTGGGCGATCGTGGCTCCCTGGGGTGCGACGCCCTGCCCGCACAGCACCCGTACCTCGCCGTCCGCCGGGGCGAGGAGGATCGGGACCTCACCGGCGGGCCCGTTCAGATGCGGCTCGACGACGTGCAGGACGAACGCTCCGGCCACGGCCGCGTCGAACGCGTTGCCGCCGTCCTCCAGGACGGCCATCGCGGACTGGGAGGCCAGCCAGTGCGTGGACGACACCATGCCGAAGGTGCCCTGGAGGGTGGGTCGGGTGGTGAACATACGGCCTCTCATCTCACTGGTTTCCGCGTCTCGGCCGGTCCGTTACGACGCCGTGGAGAACGCCTGCTCAAACCGGTTCGGGCAGCGGTTCCGGTTGCCGCGCCGGTACGGCCTTCGGTTCCCACTGTCTGGTGGTCCGTACGTAGCCGTAGACCACTGAGGTCATCGCGAGAATGAGAAGTGGTCCGAACACCCACGGATGTTCGGCCATCTCCATCGGCAGATAGCGATACGACACCACGAGCGCGGTGAAAACCGTTGCGCCGTAGGCGACCAGCTGTATTCCTGACCGATCCCAGCCGCGGTCGAGCGAGCGCATACCTGCCTCGATCGTGAGCGAGAACACCACGCCGGCAACGAGATCCACGCCGTAGTGGTAGCCGAAGCCCAGCGTCGCGCAGAGCGTGGCAATCAGCCAGAACGTCCCCGCGAATCGCAGAATCCGCGGGCCCTTGCGGGAATGAATGAAGATCGCGGTGGCCCACGCCGTGTGCAGGCTGGGCATGCAGTTGCGAGGAGTGATCCCGTCGTACGGCACCGGGTGCGGGGTATGGAGCGGCGGCGGCGTGTGGGGCCACAGGTTGGCCACCGCCCAGTGCACGCCGCCGGTGCCGGAGGCGCCCGGTCCGTAGGCGAAGACCGGTCCGACCACCGGGAAGATCATGTAGATGCCCGGCCCGAGGAGGCCGATCACCAGGAAGGTGCGCACCAGATGATGGCGCGGGAACCGGCGCTCGACCGCCACGTTACGCAGCTGGTACAGCGCGACGACGATCGCGGCCACCGCAAGCTGGGCGTAGACCCAGCCGAGAAGATGGGTGCCGATCGGGCCGGTGGCCCCGACGATCCGGCCCATCAGCCACGACGGGTTGCCCAGCGCGTGATCGGCGGTTGCCACGTACGGGTCGAGCACCGCCGGGCGGGTCTTCGCCGTGATGAGCAGCCAGGTATCGCCGGTCTTCCGGGCGGCCACCAGCAGCAGGCCCAGCCCGACGCCCTTCAACAGCAGGACACGCTCCCCGCCGGTGCGTCGCGTGACAGCGATGACCCCATAGCCCAACATCACCCACAACGCGCCGTTTCCAAAGAAATGTCCGTCGGCCACCTGGGCGTCGACCGCCCACCGCACCAGCACGAAGACGACGTCGATGCCGATCGCGGCACCAGCCGCGATGAACCGTTGCCGCCAGGGGAGCACCACCGTCATCAACGCCAGGCCCCCGTAAAGCGGCCCCGGTTTGGGGGCGAATATCACCTCTTTCGCCTGATTGGTCATCGGCCCCGGCACCCCGCAGTAGCGGCGCGCGGCGATCTCCAGCGTGATGAGGAATCCGAGGGTCGCCATACCCGCCATGGCCCACAGGATCGCCCGTGGTCGACGCCACGCGGCGGACTTAATTCTGCGGTTTATTCGCGAAAACGCCCGCGTCACTATAGGTATCAATTATTTTGACCGATTTGTCTGGATGTCAGGTTGAAGAGGTTTACGCTTCGCGCCGGATAACGTGGCTTTCCTGTAAAGGTCGGACGATGAGGGTGATCGTACGCGTGACACGGCCGGCCGGGGCAGGGGCCGGGACCTTCATCACCCGTCGCCCGCGTGACGGCCGACCGCGGGGGTACTCGGCAGTCATCAACCAGATGATCCGGGGGCGGTCATGAACCAGATGAACCGGGACAGCGGAGCAGGCGGCGCGCGGGGCCGTCAGTACGGCGCTGCCGACCCCGAGCCGTCGCAGACGCCCAGGGTGGAGCCGGGCGGGGTGCCTCCGGGCGAGACCCCACCGGGCGAGGGCAGCATTTCGGAGGCCACCCACCGGGACGACTACGACCGGACGCGGGGCTGGGCCAAGGGACCACTGATCGTGATCCTCGTGCTGGTGGTGCTGGTGGCCGGATTCTTCCTCGCGTATGCGATATCGCTGATGGTGTGAGCGCGTCATGCCGGGGCGTGACCGTCACGGCGGTCACGCCCTGTACATGGCGGGGCACTCGTCCCGTCTGACCCGATTGTCCCTTTCTCTCCGTCAACAACCCGGCGTACAGGCGAAAAGGGGCACACGGGAACGCTCCAGGCTTGCCCTTCCGCATCACAGGGAGTCATGTGAGACTGGCGTCCCGTCCGCAGTGTGGACTCCCTCCGCACCGTCCCCCACGAGAAGTGCGCTGTGCAGTCTCTACCTCTGCCGCTCGCCCTGACCGCGCGCATGCTGCCGGTCGCCGTGCTCGCCGCGGCGGGCTGGGCCCTGTCGTCCGGGCCGCTGGCCGCGGCCCCGGCCACCGACCGCGAGTCGGCGCAGGGAAGCGGGAGCACCCAGGGTTCCCCGAACACCCCGAGCGACGGATCCTCCTCCGCACCCGAGGCGTCGGCCGGGCCCAAGGCGTACACCACCGCCCCCGCACCGTGCGGCAGCATGTCCGCGACGACGATCAAGTCACTCGTTCCGAACGCCAAGACCGCCGGCAAGGAGATCCCGTCGACGGACGCGTCCCTCAGGCGCACCTGCTCCTGGAACGCGCTCAAGGACTACGACTACCGATGGCTCGACGTGTCCTTCGAGATCCTCGACTCGGACACGGCGGCGCAGAAGTCCTACCAGGAGCGCACGGCGCAGAAGAGCGGCGGAGGAGCGGTCCCGGGTCTCGGCGACACCGCCTACTCCGTCGTCAACCTCACCACCGAGGACAAGCAGCAGACCCGCGAGGGAGTGGTGGTGGCCCGCGTGTCCAACGCGCTGGTGGTCGTCACGTACAACGGCAGTGACTTCGAGACGAAGAAGGCACCCGGTACGGACGAGATCAACAAGGGCGCCATCAAGGCCGCGAAGGACGCGGTGGCGGCGCTCAAGGGCGGTCGGACGAGCTGAAGGACGGTCAGACGAACTGACCGTCCTTCGTGCGCGGTGGGGCGGTCAGGCCGTGGCCTTCTCCCGGCCGCGCGGCAGCATCAGCACCACGTACAGCACCATCGACGTGCCCAGGCCCACCGCCCAGCCGTAGTCGGCGAGCGACGACAGGGCCGGGATCGGACGGCCGTCGATCAGCGGATGGAAGTCCGCGCCGCCGACCGCCAGGACCCCGCCGGCCACGAAGGCGACCACGGCCCGCCAGTTCCAGCCACCCTCGTACCAGTAGCGGCCACCCGAGCGGTAGAGGTCGACGAGGTCGAGGGAGCCCCGGCGCAGGATCCAGTAGTCGGCGATGAGGATGCCGGCCACCGTGCCGAGCAGACCACCGACCAGGCCGAGCCAGGTGAAGATGTAGCCCTGCGGGTCGGAGTACAGCTTCCAGGGGAAGATCAGCACGCCGAGCACGCAGGTGGCGAGGGCACCGGTGCGGAAACTGATCTTCCGGGGCGCGATGTTGGAGAAGTCGAAGGCCGGCGAGACCAGGTTGGCCGCGATGTTCACGGACAGGGTCGCCACCAGCACGGTGACCAGCGCGTAGAGCAGACCGACCACGTTGTCCGTCTTCGCGGCCAGCTGCACCGGGTCCCAGACCGGCTCGCCGTACACGGCCTGCGAGCCGGAGGTGACCAGCACGGACAGGAACGCGAAGAGGGTCATGGTCGTCGGCAGGCCCAGCGCCTGGCCCCATGTCTGGGCCTTCTGGCTCCTGCCGTAGCGGGTGAAGTCCGGGATGTTGAGCGACAGCGTCGACCAGAAGCCGATCATGCCCATGAGGGAGGGCCAGAAAAGCTTCCAGAAGTCCCCGCCCCAGCCGAGCTTGGACGGCTGGTCGAACAGCGGACCGAGACCACCGGCCTTGCTGCTCATCCACCAGAGCATCACGAACGCGCCGACGAGCACGAAGGGCGCCGCCCAGTTCTCGAAGCGGCGGATGGTCTCCATGCCGCGGTAGATGATGGCGACCTGGATCACCCAGAAGATCGCGAAGGACAGCCACATCGTCCAGGCATAGCCGCCCACCTTGGACGCGCTCGCCCAGCTGTCGCCGATGAGCTTGCCGGCGAGGAAGTAGATCGCCTCACCGCCGATCCACGTCTGGATGCCGAACCAGCCGCACGCCACCAGCGCCCGTACGACGGCCGGGAGGTTGGCCCCGCGCACACCGAAGGAGGCTCGGGCGAAGACCGGGAAGGGGATGCCGTACTTGGGTCCCGCGTGGCCGGTGAGCAGCATCGGGATCAGCACGATCACATTGGCCAGGGCGATGGTGAACACCGCCTGCTTCCAGTCCATGCCGACGGCGATCAGACCGGAGGCCAGGGTCCAGGAGGCCGTGTTGTGGGCCATGCCGACCCACAGCGCGGAGAAGTTGTACGTGGTCCAGGTGCGCTTCTCCACGGGGACCGGCAGCAGGTCCTCGTTGGCGTACGGACCGCTCGGCGGCGGGGAACCCGGGGCGATCTCCACGCGCCCGTCGGGGAGGGTCACTTGGGCGGACGGCGGTATGGCCGTGGGAGCGGTGTCGGTCATGGGCAGGCCAATCAGGAGGCGGGACGGGAAAGGCCGTGCGGGTGGCGGTGCCAATGGGGGGTGCGCGGTGAGCGCCCTGGCCCCCTTCCCGGGGGAGCGGGAAGGGGACGAACGGGGAGGAGGGTCGAAGAACCCCGCGATCAGCCGTTGACGGCCGGGATGACCTGTGCCCCGTACGCGTCGATGACGGCTTCCTGTGCGTCGTGCATGTCGTAGACGGCGAACTGGTCGACGCCCAGCTCGCGCAGTGCGGTCAGTTTCTCGATCTGCTTGTCGACCGGACCGATGATGCAGAACCGGTCGACGATGTCGTCGGGCACGAACTGGGTGTCGGGGTTGCCGCTGCGCCCGTGGTGGGAGTAGTCGTAGCCCTCGCGGGCCTTGATGTAGTCGGTGAGTTCGTCGGGGACGGCGGCGGAGTGCTCGCCGTACTTGGCGACGAGGTCGGCGACGTGGTTGCCGACCATGCCGCCGAACCAGCGGCACTGCTCACGGGCATGGGCGAGCGCCTCGGGCGAGTCGTCCTCGGTGACGTACGCCGGCGCGGCGACGCAGATCTTGACGTCGGACGGGTCACGACCGGCCGCCACCGCCGCGTCCTTCACCGCCTTGACCATGTACTCGGCCAGATACAGGTCGGCGAGCTGGAGGATGAAGCCGTCGGCCTCCTCTCCGGTCATCTTCAGGGCCTTGGGGCCGTACGCGGCCATCCAGACCGGGAGTTCCGCGCCGGGCTTGATCCAGGGGAACCTGACGACCGTGCCGCCGAGGTCGGCCTCCTCGCCGCGGCCCAGTGCCCGGATGACCTTCATGGCCTCGCTGATGCGGGCCAGCGTGTTGGGCTTGCGGCCCGCGACGCGCATCGCCGAGTCGCCCCGCCCGATGCCGCAGATCGTGCGGTTGCCGAACATGTCGTTGAGCGTGGCGAACGTGGAGGCCGTGACCTCCCAGGTACGGGTGCCCGGGTTCGTGACCATGGGGCCGACCGTCAGCTTCTGGGTGTTGGCCAGGATCTGGCTGTAGATGACGAACGGTTCCTGCCACAGCACCGCCGAGTCGAAGGTCCAGCCGTAGCGGAAGCCGTTGCGCTCGGCCCGCTTCATCAGGCTGATCACCCGCGAGGCAGGCGGGTCCGTCTGCAGGACGAGTCCGAAGTCCATGTGCTCCGCTCCTAGTTGAGGTACTGACAGGTGGAGCGGGGGGTGTAGACGCCGTGTCCCGCGCGTCCCGTGTACTCCCGCTCGGTGATGACGGGCTCGCCGCGCGAGAGAACGGTCTCGACCCGGCCGGTGGTGCGCTTGCCCTCGTACGCCGAGTAGTCGACATTCATGTGGTGCTCTGAAGCGGACATGACCTGCTCGGCGTGCGGGTCGTAGATGACGATGTCGGCGTCGGCGCCCGGGGTGATGGTGCCCTTCTGCGGGTAGAGGCCGAACATCCGCGCCGGGGTGGCGCAGGCGATCTCGATCCAGCGGCGGCGGGAGATGTGTCCGTCGACGACGGCCTGGTGGAGCAGGTCCATGCGGTTCTCGACGCCCGGCAGACCGTTGGGGATCTTCGAGAAGTCGCCCCGGCCCAGTTCCTTCTGGCCCACGAAGCAGAAGGGGCAGTGGTCGGTGGAGACCACCTGGAGGTCGTTGGTCCGCAGGCCCTTCCACAGCTGGGCCTGGTGCTCCTTGGGCCGCAGCGGCGTCGAGCAGACGTACTTCGAGCCCTCGAAGTCCGGCTCGGCCAGGTTGTCGGTGGACAGGAACAGGTACTGCGGGCAGGTCTCGCCGAAGACGTTCAGCCCCTCGTCGCGCGCCCTGGCCAGTTCGGCGACCGCCTCCATCGCCGAGACGTGCACGACGTACAGCGGGGCCCCGGCCACCTGGGCGAGCTTGATGGCGCGGTGGGTCGCCTCGGCCTCCAGGAGGGCCTTGCGGACCTCCCCGTGGTAGCGCGGGTCGGTCTCGCCGCGGGCCAGCGCCTGCTCGACCAGCACGTCGATCGCGATGCCGTTCTCCGCGTGCATCATGATCAGGCCGCCGTTCTCGGCGGAGCGCTGCATGGCGCGCAGGATCTGGCCGTCGTCGCTGTAGAAGACGCCGGGGTAGGCCATGAACTGCTTGAAGGAGGTGACCCCCTCCTCGACCAGCAGATCCATCTCCTTGAGGGTCTCCTGGTTCACATCGGAGACGATCATGTGGAAGCCGTAGTCGATCGCGCAGTTGCCCTCGGCCTTGGCGTGCCAGGTGTCGAGGCCCTCGCGCAGGGTGTGGCCGACGCTCTGCACGGCGAAGTCGATGATGGTCGTCGTCCCGCCCCAGGCGGCGGCCCGGGTACCGGTCTCGAAAGTGTCGGAGGCGAAGGTGCCGCCGAACGGCAGCTCCATGTGGGTGTGGGCGTCGACACCGCCCGGGATCACGTACTTGCCAGTGGCGTCCATGGCCCGCTCGGCCGTGAAGGCCTCGGCGGCCGGGGTGCCGGACGCGGCGAGGGCGGCGACGCGGCCGTCCTCGATCAGGACGTCGGCGTGGATCTCGTCGGACGCGGTGATGACGAGGCCACCGCGGATGACGGTACGGCTGCTCATGCGCTCTCTACTCCCTCTCCAGCGTGGACGCTCGCTGCGGTGCGGTCGGACAGTGCGGGTCGTTTGTGGCTGGTCGCGCCCACGCGGCGGAGCCGCATGTTCGACGACAGCCCCGCGCCCCTCTCAGGGGCGCGGGTGCCTCTGCCCTCTACGGCGCGGTGAGCGGCCCGTACGCCTCCGGGCGGCGGTCCCGGTAGAACTGCCAGCGGTCGCGGACCTCGCGCAGCTTGGCCATGTCCAGGTCGCGCACGACCAGCTCGGTCTCCTTGTCGCTCGCCACCTCGCCGACGAACTGGGCCTCCGGGTCCACGAAGTACGAGGTCCCGTAGAAGTCGTTGTCGCCCATCTCCTCGACACCCACCCGGTTGATCGCGCCCACAAAGTACTCGTTGGCCACCGCCGCCGCCGGCTGCTCGAGCTGCCAGAGGTAGGCGGACAGACCGCGCGAGGTGGCCGACGGGTTGAAGACGATCTCGGCACCCTCCAGACCCAGCGCGCGCCAGCCCTCCGGGAAGTGGCGGTCGTAGCAGATGTAGACGCCGATCCTGCCGACGGCGGTGTCGAAGACCGGCCAGCCGACGTTCCCGGGGCGGAAGTAGAACTTCTCCCAGAAACCCTTCACCTGCGGGATGTGGTGCTTGCGGTACTTGCCGAGGTACGAGCCGTCGGCGTCGATCACCGCGGCGGTGTTGTACAGGACGCCGGGCTGCTCCTCCTCGTACATGGGCAGGACCAGGACGATGCCCAGCTCCTTGGCGAGCGCCTGGAAGCGCTTGACGATCGGGCCGTCCGGGATCTGCTCGGCGTACTCGTAGAACGCCGGGTCCTGGACCTGGCAGAAGTACGGCCCGTAGAACAGCTCCTGGAAGCACAGAACCTGAGCGCCCTGCGCGGCCGCGTCGCGGGCCGCCTGCTCGTGGACCTGGATCATCGATTCCTTGTCGCCCGTCCAGGCGGTCTGGAAGACGGCGGCGCGGATCACTCTGCTCATCGGGACCTCCGGTCGCTCGGTGTGCGGCGAGCCTAGGAAGTCCGGCGGGACGCTTTGAGTTGCACGGTGTCACGTCTGCGGGCGCCTGGCGTTCCACGGTGTCACCCCGGCCGGTACGCACCTGTTTCCCACTGTTTTCCATGGCGTTTCAGCCTCGTTGGGCGTCGTGCGCGAGCAGTGCGATGTGCACGGAGGCGGCCTGTTCGAAGTCGTCGAGATCGACTCCGAGGCGGGCCTGAATGGCCTCCAGACGGCGGTAGAGCGCCGGGCGGCTGACATGGTGGAGCTGGGCGGTGCGGGACTTGTTGCGGCCGGTGGCGAGATACGTCCGCAGCACGGGCAGCAGCTCCTGCTCGGCGTCGCGCCCGCACAGCAGCCCGTCCAGCTCCCGCTCGGCGAAGGCCTGCACGTGCGGGTCGTCGCGCAGCAGCCGGATCAGCCCGCGCAGATGGACGTCCCTGAGACGTACGACGGCCGGGAGGTCGAGGGCGGCCGAGTGGTCGGCAACGGCGTCGGCCACGTGCTGGGCCTCGCGCAGCCCGCCCGGCACGTCCTCCCACGCGCTGCGCGCGTCGGCCGCCGCGACGACCGTCCCGCACGCCCCGGACTCCGTGCGCAGCCGGGCCGCGAAGTGCGCGGCCAGCGCCTCGGCGTCCTGGTCGCGGGCGAGGCTGAGCAGCACGGCGGTGGCCCCGTCGGCCAGCTCCGCCACGAGGCCGGGGAGTCCGAGCATCCGTAGCACCCGGTCGAGATGGGCCGGGTCGCCGTCGCGTACGACGAGGGGGACGAAGGCACGGCGGTTGACGGGCAGCCCGGCCGCCCGCGCGCGGGGAAGGAGCTGGCGGGCCGGTACGACCCCGGAGACGAGGTCCGTCAGCAGACTCTGCGCGGACTGCTCCTCCCAGGAGTGCACGGAGGCGTGGAGCATACGGTGCAGAACGAGGGCCTCTGCCGCGCGCTCGGCCAGGAGGCGCCCGATGGGGCTGTCGCCTCGGTATCCGCACAGCACGATCCGGCCCCAGCGCTCGCCGCGTCCGCCCAGCTCGGCCCGGACCCAGCCGTCGCCCTCGCTGCCGCCCGCCTGCCGGGCGATGCGCTCCCAGTCGCGCAGCACGTCGTCGACGGCGGACCGCTCCCCCGCCGTGGCGAGCACGCGGTGGGCGAGGTTGGTCAGGATCACGGGGCAGCCGGCGTGCACGGCGATCTCGTCGAGCAGCCGCTGGAGCGGGGCGGCGGCGGTGATGAGCCCGGTCAGGGCCGTGCGTACGGACTCCGACAGGCTCACCGCGGCGAACTTGCGCCTGACGAGCCGGGACTGGACCTCCTCGGTCAGCTCGGCGAACGGGAACGGCCGGTGCAGGACCACCATGGGCAGCCCGCAGCGCTCGGCGGCCCGGCGCATCACGTCCGGGGGCGCCGGGAAGGCGCGGCCGAGTCCGAGGACGACGGCCGCGGCCTCCGCGCGGTGCAGGGACCGGATGTACTCGGCCTGTTTCTCCTCGTCACCGGCGAGGAGCACCCCGGTGGTGAGGACCATCTCGCCACCGGTGAGCATCACCCCGACGTCGGGGGCCTCGGCGACGTGCACCCACCGCACCGGCCGGTCGAGGTGCCCCGCGCCGGCCACCACCTCGGGCTCTCCGGCGAGCACCCGGTCCAGCGTGAGGACCTGGCGTACCGACAGGGCGGGTTCCAAGGCGGTGGTCATGGCTGTCTTCCCTTGCTCGGCCTTACTGAAGACACCTCGCTCCGGTCCTACCGAAGACACCTCGTGACGGCGCTGTCGAGAAGGCGGATCATCAGTACACGCTCCTCAGGGCGCGCTCCAGGATCGCGGCGCCCTCCTCGGCCTCGGCGACGGTCAGCGAGAGCGGCGGGGCGATGCGCAGCACGCTGGTGTTGTGCCCGCCGCCCTTGCCGATCAGCAGTCCTCCCTCACGTGCGGCCTCCAGCACGGCGGCCGCCGCGTCCGGGTCGGCCTCGTCCGTGCCGGGGCGCACCAGTTCGACGCCGATCATCAGGCCGCGCCCGCGCACCTCCCGTACCACCGGGAGCTGGGCCGCGACGGCCCGCAGCCTCTCGATCAGCAGTCCGCCCACCCGCCGGGCGTTGCCCTGGAGGTCGTGCTCCAGCAGGTAGGAGAGGTTGGCGAGGCCCGCGGCCATGGTGATCTGGGTGCCGCCGAACGTCGAGATCGAATTGGCGTCCAGGCAGTTCATGATCTCGGCGCGGGCGACGACCCCGCCGATGGAGGCGCCGTTGCCGATGCCCTTGGCGAAGGTGAGGATGTCGGGCGGGCCGCTCTGGCCGTGGGCCTGCCAGCCCCAGAAGTGCTCGCCGGTGCGGCCCCAGCCGGTCTGCACCTCGTCGGCGATCCACAGGATGCCGTGCTCCTTCAGGACGTCCCGGAAGGCCGCGTAGAGCCCGTCGGGCGGCGAGGTGAAGCCGCCGACGCCCTGGATGGGTTCGGCGATCAGTGCCGCGGGCGGGCGGATGTGGCCGAGCAGGTCCCTGAGGTCCTCCACACAGGCTGCGATGAAGTCGGCGTCACTCAGGCCGGCGAAGGGGCCGCGGGTGCGGACGCCGCCGTGGACGTACAGTGTCTGCAGTGGTGACAGCGAGGTCGGGGACCAGCCACGGTTGCCCGTGATGCCGACCGCGCTGAAGGAGCGGCCGTGGTAGCTGTTGCGCATCGCCAGGATCTGATTGCTGCGCCGGTACGTCGTCGCCAGCAGCAGCGCGGTGTCGTTGGCCTCGGTGCCGGAGGTGGTGAAGAAGACGCGGGCGTCCGGGATGCCGCTCAACTGGGAGATGCGCTCGGCGAGTTCGACCATCGGCCGGTTGAGGTACAGGGTCGAGGAGTGCAGGATCCGGCCGGCCTGCTCGGTCACCGCCTTGGTGACCTCGGGCAGGGCGTGCGCGGTCATCGTGGTCAGGATCCCGCCGAAGAAGTCCAGGTACTTCCTCCCGTCCGCGTCCCAGACGTGACGGCCCTCGCCGTGGGTGATCTCCAGGGGGTCCTTGTAGTAGACGGCCAGCCAGTCGGGCAGGACGGCCTTGTGGCGGGCGTGCAGGTCACTCACGGCTTCACCAGTCCTTCGTACGCGTCGGGGCGGCGGTCGCGGTAGAACGCCCACTGCTGCCGCACTTCTTCGATGAGGTCGAAGTCGAGGTCTCTCACGACGAGTTCCTCCTTCTTGTCGCTCGCGACCTCCCCCACGAACTGCCCACGCGGATCGACGAAGTAGCTCGTGCCGTAGAAGTCGTTGTCGCCGTACTCCTCCCGGCCCACGCGGTTGATCGCGGCGACGAAGTACTCGTTGGCGACGGCGGCCGCGGGCTGTTCGAGCTGCCAGAGGTAGGCGGACAGGCCCCGCGAGGTGGCGGACGGGTTGTAGACCAACTGGGCTCCGTTGAGGCCGAGTTGCCGCCAGCCCTCCGGGAAGTGGCGGTCGTAGCAGATATACACGCCGACCTTCCCGACGGCGGTGTCGAACACGGGCCATCCCAGGTTCCCCGGCTTGAAGTAGTACTTCTCCCAGAAGCCCTTGACCTGGGGGATGTGGTGCTTGCGGTACTTGCCGAGGTAGGTGCCGTCGGAGTCGATCACGGCCGCGGTGTTGTAGTAGAAGCCCGTCTGCTCGATCTCGAAGACGGGGACGACGATCACCATGCCGGTCTCGCGCGCCAGTTCCCGCATGCGCGTGACGGTGGGGCCGTCGGGCACAGGCTCGGCCCAGCGGTAGTGCTCGGGTTCCTGGACCTGACAGAAGTAGGGGGCGTTGAAGACTTCCTGGAAGCCGATGACCCGGGCGCCCTGTCGGGCCGCCGCGCGGGCGTGCTCCACGTGTTTGGCGATCATGGATTCGGTGTCACCGGTCCAGGTCGCCTGGACCAGTGCGGCGCGTACGACGTGGGCCATGGTGCCGCTCCTTTGCCTGTTGTCCTGGTGGGGACGTCAGAGAGCCTCTACGCCCGTAGACACAGGTGGTAGAGGGTCGAAAGTAAGCCTCGCGGACGGCCTTGCCAAGACCATCGTCGTGAACCCGCGAAGTCGATCACGTTTCGCACCCCTGTGGGTGAGTGGTCGGATTGTCGCCGGGCCGCTCAGGTGGTGAATCCGGCGACCCGGAGGGCGTGCACGAGATCCCAGTGCCGCTGGTCGGAGACGCGCCGGGCCGCCTCCAGGAGCAGCGGTACGAGCCGTTGCGGGTCGGCCGCGACACTGCGGGCCGCCTCCTCCGGCGTACGCATGCGTACGTACGCGTCGAGGAGGGCGCGAACCTCGCGGCGGCGGCCGTCGGCGCCGAGCGTCAGCACGGCCTCGCCGATCTGGTTCGCGGGCCGTACGACGCCCTGGCGCAGCATCTGCTCGCCGTCCGCGGTGCGGCCCGCGGCGGTCAGCGCGTCCGAGGCGGCGACCAGGAGGTCGGCGGGCAGTGAGGCGGCCTCCCACAGGAGGGTGGCCCAGTCGGCGTCCAGGCCGGCGCGGTGCAGTTCGGCGGCGAGGAGCGGGTAGCGGGCGGCGGGCGAGTGGGCGGCCTCGACGAGCAGGGCGTGCGCCTCGCCGCTGCGGCCCTCGGCGCGCAGCCGGATGAGCGCCGCGACGGTCTCGGCGGTGATGCGCCGGTCCTCATCGTCCAGGGGCTCCCGACGCGGCTGGAGCGCCGCCTCCGCCTCGGCACCCGCGGCCCCGGCGAACCGGGCGCCACGGGGCTTGCGACCGCTCGGGGCGGGCGCGGGCGCGACGGCGGGCACGGCACCCGCGGGCGCCTCCTGCACGTCCATCACCCCGGCGAACCGGGCACTGCCTCGGGGACGGCGCTTGGAGCGCTGCTTGGCAGGGGGCTCGGGCTCCTGGACCGGCTCTGCGGCGCCGGGGTCGTGCGGCGCGGCCCGGCCGGCCGGGGGCTGAGGGCCGGGGTCCAGGGCTTCCGGCCGCCCGCCGGACCGCTGCGCGTTGGCGTCGGTGAAGCCACCGGGGTGCTGCGCACCGCCGCCGGGGCGGCCACCGGGAAGCTGCGCATCAACGCCGGGGCGGCCAGCAGGGAGCTGCGCACCCCCGCCGGCGAACCCGCCAAGGAGCTGCGCACCCCCGCCGGGGCGGTCCTCGGCCCACTCCGCGCCACCATCAGCCGGGCTCCCGGCCGCCCACCCCTCCGGCCAATCCGCACCGGCGCCCGACACCGCCGCCGCGTCCGAACCGTCCGACCACTCCGCCCGCCGCGCCCGAGCCGCGTCCGCACGACGGCCCTCCGGCCCCTCCGCACCACCCTCAGCCGGGCCACCGGCCGGCCACTCCGGACCACCACCGGACACCCCGGCCGCGCCCGGCCGCCCCGCGCCGCCGCCCGACGGCTCCTCCCCGCCCCGAGTGGGCGGTTCGTCGGCCCGGTGGCCGTGCGTGGCCGCTTCTTCCGCCACCCGGAAGACGTCCCCGGCGCGGCCCGGCGGGAAATTCGAAGCGCCCTGCGCGTGAGTGCGCAGGGCGCGGCGGTCGAGGGCTTCCATCCGGCGGCGGAGTTCCGCGCAGCGGGCCGTGGCGCGTTCGTGGTCGTCGTGGGCCCAGGCCAGGTCCAGGCGGAGCGACTCGGCCTCCTCCTGGGTGGCGGCCGATTCGAGCCGGCGGCCGAGGTCGGTCTGGCGCTCGGCCGCGTGGCGCAGCTCGCGGAGCATCCCGTCGAGCCGGTCGCCGAGGGCCTCCCGCCCGCCGGGCCGGGCGTCGTACGCGCCGAGCGCGGCTCCGTGCAGCGCCCGCGCCCGCTCGGTCTCCCCGGTGGCCGCCGCCGGCCCGTATGCCGCGGCGAGGTCGTGCAAAAGCGCCTCCACGACGTCCCAGGGCGGCACTTCCCGGCCGTCGAGGCAGGCCCGCATCCCGTCGGGATCGCGCTGCCAGAACACTCCGCACCAGCCGTCGCCCTGGTCGAGCCGCGTCAGCAGCCCGTTCAGGTAGCTCGCGAACTCCCGCATCCGACCCGGGAGTTGATCCACAGCCATAGCCAGCTCCCGCCCGAGTGGAGTACTCCGGTCCGGTAGAAAACACCAGTCGTGTTACGAAAGGGCTACAGCGAGTTTTCAGACCGAACGCAGAGCGCTCAACGGGAGCGTCACCGGACCGTGCGCGCCCTTTCACCGGACCGCTCCGCGCAGGTGGTGAACGAGCCCCGCCCGCAAGGCCGTCCGCGGCTCACACCGCGACCGGCGCGCACCGCCCGACGAGTTCGTCCATGGACAGCCCGAGCACCCGCGCCAGCGCCGCCACCGTGAAGAACGCCGGGGTCGGCGCCCGCCCGGTCTCGATCTTGCGGAGGGTCTCGGCGGAGATCCCGGCGGCCGCGGCCACCTCCGCCATGCTGCGGTCACCGCGCGCCTCGCGCAGCAACTGCCCGAGCCGCTCGCCGCGTTCGCGCTCTTCGGGGGTCAGTGGGTTGCGCACCATGAACCCATTCTAATACCGGACCCCCGCACCCGCGCCGGTATAGTAATTGGGACATCACCGGTATAGTAATTGGTATGGTGGAACTCAAGACGGATACATCGATCGACGCCATGCACGCGGCCGGCCAGGTCGTCGGCCGGGCCCTCACGGCGGTGCGGGACACCGCGGACGTAGGCGTTTCCCTGCTCGAACTGGACGAGGCGGCGCACCAAGTACTGCGCGAGGCGGGCGCCCGCTCGCCCTTCCTCGGCTACCGCCCCTCCTTCGCGCCGACCCCCTTCCCGGCGGTCATCTGCGCCTCCGTCAACGACGCGATCGTGCACGGCATCCCGAACGGCTACCGGCTGCGCGACGGCGACCTGGTCTCCATCGACTGCGGCGCCGAGCTGGACGGCTGGGTGGGCGACTCGGCGATCAGCTTCGTCGTGGGCCGGGCGCGGACCGCGGACCTGCGGCTGGTCGAGACCGCGGAGCGGGCGCTCGCCGCGGGCATCGAGGCGGCAGTCGTCGGCAACCGCATCGGGGACATCGCCCACGCGATCGGCACGGTGTGCCGGACCGCCGGATACGGCATCCCGGACGGCTTCGGCGGGCACGGCGTGGGCCGCCGTATGCACGAGGACCCGGGCGTCCCGAACGAGGGCCGCCCGGGTCGCGGCCTCCGACTGCGCCACGGCATGGCCCTGGCCATCGAGCCCATGCTCGTCGGCGGCGGCACCGACGGCTATCACGCGGCCCCCGACGGCTGGACCCTCCGCACGAACGACGGCTCCCGCGCGGCCCACGTCGAACACACGGTGGCGATCACGGAGGCGGGGCCTCGGATCCTGACAGCGCGCCGGGAGGGCGCGAGCCTGTGAACCGTGCGGCACCGCCGCACGGTCCCGACGGCCACGCCCCCCCCGCAGCCCGACGGCGTCCGGGCCCGGGCCCGGAGACATTCTCTGAAGGTGCCCCCCGCAGGGGTTCGTGCCATCGTGGTACGAGCGCCGGGCGCGCGCCCCGACAGGTGTAACCGGGCTCCGTCCGGGCACCCGGCACCGGCACGTCGATCAGCGAGCGTGTCCCGGGCCCCGCCGGGACGCCGGAACGGATGGCCATGACCAGCGGGTTCAACGGTCCGCAGGGCTACGGCTCGGACCCCTTCGAAGAATTCTTCCGACGGATCTTTGGCGGCGGACCGCGTCCCGGTCCCCGGCAGATCGACCTCGGACGGCTGCTGAGCGAGCCGGCCCGGCAGCTGGTCGCCGGGGCCGCGCGATACGCCGCCGAGCACGGCTCCCGCGACCTGGACACCCAGCACCTGCTGCGCGCCGCGCTCGCCACCGAGCCGACCCGGAGCCTGCTGAGCCGCGCCGGCGCGGACCCCGACTCGCTGGCGACGGAGATCGACCAACGCGCCGGACCGGCCCAGCACATCTCGACCGAAACACCGCCGCCCACCTCGCTCTCCCTGACGCCCGCCGTCAAGCGTGCCCTGCTGGACGCGCACGAACTCGCCCGGGCGAGCGGCGCCGGTTACATCGGCCCCGAGCATGTGCTTACCGCGCTGGCCGCGAACCCCGACTCGGCCGCCGGACACATCCTCCACTCGGCCCACTTCGCGCCACCGTCCCTGCCCCCGGAGGCGGGGGACATGGCGCAGGCGCGCCCGGAACGGCCGCGCCCCACCGCGACCCCGACCCTGGACAAGTACGGCCGCGACCTCACCGACCTCGCACGTGAGGGCCGTATCGACCCGGTGATCGGGCGGGACGAGGAGATCGAGCAGACCATCGAGGTGCTCTCCCGCCGGGGCAAGAACAACCCGGTCCTCATCGGCGACGCGGGCGTCGGCAAGACCGCCATCGTCGAGGGGCTCGCACAGCGCATCGCCGACGGCGACGTGCCCGACGTCCTCCTCGGCCGCCGGGTCGTCTCCCTGGACCTGACCGGTGTGGTCGCCGGCACCCGCTACCGCGGCGACTTCGAGGAGCGGCTCACCAACATCGTCGGCGAGATCCGCGCCAACTCGGACGAGCTGATCGTCTTCATCGACGAGATGCACACCGTCGTCGGCGCCGGTGGCGGCGGCGCGGAGGGCGGGTCCATGGACGCGGGCAACATCCTCAAGCCCGCCCTGGCCCGCGGCGAACTGCACGTCGTCGGCGCCACCACGCTGGAGGAGTACCGCCGGATCGAGAAGGACGCGGCGCTGGCCCGCCGCTTCCAGCCGATCCTCGTGCCCGAGCCGACGGTCGCGGACGCGGTCGAGATCCTGCGCGGGCTGCGCGACCGCTACGAGGCCCACCACCAGGTCCGCTACACCGACGAGGCGCTGGTGGCCGCCGTGGAGCTGTCCGACCGCTATCTCACCGACCGCCATCTGCCGGACAAGGCGATCGACCTGATCGACCAGGCCGGCGCCCGGGTGCGGCTGCGCGCCCGGACGAAGGGTACGGACGTACGGACCATGGAGCGCGAGGTCGAGCGGCTGACCCGGGACAAGGACCAGGCGGTGGCCGACGAGCAGTACGAGCACGCCACGCAGCTGCGTGACCGCATCACCGAGCTGAAGGAGCGGATCGGGCAGGCCAGCGGTGACATCGAGGCCGACGAGGGGCAGCATCTGGAGGTCACCGCCGAAGCCGTCGCCGAAGTGGTGTCCCGGCTCACCGGCGTCCCGGTCAGCCGGCTCACCGAGGAGGAGAAGGAACGGCTGCTGGGCCTGGAGGAGCATCTGCACCAGCGAGTCATCGGACAGGACGAGGCGGTCAGCGTGGTCGCCGACGCGGTGCTGCGCTCGCGCGCCGGGCTGTCCAGTGCCGACCGGCCGATCGGCAGCTTCCTCTTCCTCGGCCCGACCGGCGTCGGCAAGACGGAACTGGCGCGCGCGCTCGCGGAGGTGCTGTTCGGCAGCGAGGAGCGCATGGTCCGCCTCGACATGAGCGAGTACCAGGAGCGGCACACCGTGAGCCGGCTCGTGGGCGCCCCGCCCGGGTACGTCGGCCACGAGGAGGCCGGCCAGCTCACCGAGGTCGTACGGCGCCACCCGTACTCGCTGCTGCTGCTCGACGAGGTCGAGAAGGCACACCCGGACGTCTTCAACATCCTGCTGCAGGTCCTCGACGACGGCCGGCTCACCGACGCCCAGGGCAGGACCGTGGACTTCACCAACACGGTCGTGGTGATGACGAGCAACCTCGGCTCCGAGGCGATCACCCGGCGCGGCGCCGGCATCGGGTTCGGGTCCGGTGGCGCCGAGGCGGACGAGGAGGCGCGCCGCGAGCGGATCCTGCGTCCGCTGCGCGAGCACTTCCGGCCCGAGTTCCTCAACCGCATCGACGAGATCGTCGTCTTCCACCAGCTGACGGCCGACCAACTGCGGCGCATCACCGATCTGTTGCTCGACAAGACACGCCGCCGGATGCACGCCCAGGAGATCGACGTCACCTTCACCGAGGGCGCCGTCGACTGGCTGGCGCAGCGCGGCTACCAGCCGGAGTACGGCGCCCGGCCGCTGCGCCGCACCATCCAGCGGGAGGTCGACAACCGGCTGTCCCGGCTGGTCCTGGACGGCCGGATCGAGCGGGGCGGCCGGGTCGTGGTGAACGTCGAGGACGGGCAGCTCGCCCTCCGACCGGAGCCGCCCGCCCACAAGGCGGCAGCCGATGACGTCGCCGGCCCCACTCGGCCGGGCGGGGATGCCGCGCCCCCCGCGGTGCAGGGGGGCGAGACGGCCCGCCCCGAAGGGAACGGGACCGCCCACCCCGAGTGAGGCCAACCAGCCGAAAAGGCCAGCCCGGTCACGGCGCCGGGTCCACCGGTTACGGCGCCGGGTCCACCACCTGTGCGGACCCGCCGCCGCGCCGCACCGTCTCGGCGGCGGCCAGCCACTTGCCGCCCGGCAGCCGCTGCACGCCCGTCGCCGCGCCGATCTCCGGGTTCAACTTGAAGGAGTGCCCGATCGCCTCCAGCCGGGTGCGCAGGTCGCTGTTGTAGAGGCCCGGTTCGAGTTCCGTCTGTGCCGCGTTGCGCTGGCTGGCGCGCGGCGCGGCGATCGCGTCGACGAGCGGCAGACGCCGGTCGAGGAACTCGGTCAGGGTCTGCAGCACGGTCGTGATGATGGTGGAGCCACCGGGCGAGCCGAGCGCGACGACGGGCTTGCCCTGCTTGTCGAGCACGATGGTCGGCGAGATCGAGGAGCGCGGCCGCTTGCCCGGGCCGGGCAGGTTCGGGTCGTGGACGGCCGGGTTGGCGGGCGTGAAGGAGAAGTCCGTCAGCTCGTTGTTGAGGAGGAAGCCCCGTCCCGGGACGGTGATGCCGCTGCCGCCGGTCTGCTCGATGGTGAGGGTGTAGGAGACGACGTTGCCCCACTTGTCGGCGACCGTGAGGTGCGTGGTGTTCTCGCCCTCGTACGTCGTCGGGGCCGCCGTGCCGCCGGTGGCGCAGGCCGCCGGGTCGCGCGGGTCACCGGGCGCGAGCGGGCTGGTGAGCACGGCGTCGTCCTTGATCAGGCAGGCGCGCGAGTCGGCGTACTTCTGCGACAGCAGTTCCTTCGTCGGGACGTCCTCGAAGGCGGGGTCGCCGAGCCAGCGTCCGCGGTCCGCGAACGCGATGCGGCTCGCCTCGATGAAGTGGTGCAGGTACTGCACCTCGCTCGCCTTCGAAAGGTCCGTCCGTTCCAGGATGTTGAGTGCCTCGCCGACCGTGGTGCCGCCGGAGGACGAGGGGGCGATGGAGTAGACGCTCAGGCCGCGGTACGAGGTCTTGGTGGGTGCCTGGAGCTTGGCTCGGTAGGCCGCGAGGTCCTGGGCGGACAGCTTGCCCGGACGGGCGTTCCAGCCGGAACCCGGGTCCACGGGCGGCTTGTTGACCGTGGCGAGGATGTCCTCGCCGAGGTCGCCGCGGTAGATCGCGCCGACACCCTTTCTGCCCAGCTCCTCGTAGGTGCGGGCGAGATCGGGGTTCTTGAAGGTCGAGCCCACGACGGGGAGCGCGCCGCCCGGCAGGAACAGCTTGGCCGTGTCCGGGAAGTACCGGAAGCGGGTCTCGTTGGACGCGGTCTGCGAGCGGAAGGTGTCGTCGACGGTGAACCCGTCACGCGCTATGCGCTCGGCAGGCTTCAGGACCGTGCCGAGCCGCTTGGTGCCCCACTCGTCCAGCGCCTTCTGCCAGGTGGCGGGCGTGCCCGGGGTGCCGACGCTCAGCCCGCTGCTGACGGCGTCGGCGAAGGCGAGCGCCTTGCCGTTCTCCACGAAGAGGCCCGGGTCCGCGCTGAGCGGGGCCGTCTCCCGGCCGTCGATGGTGTGCACCGTACGGGACTTGGCGTCGTAGTAGACGAAGTAGCCGCCTCCGCCGATGCCGGAGGAGTACGGCTCGGTGACGCCGAGCGCGGCGGCGGTGGCGACGGCCGCGTCCACGGCGTTGCCACCCTTCTTGAGGACCTCGATGCCGGCGGCGGAGGCGTCCGCGTCGACACTGGCGACGGCGCCGCCGTAGCCCACGGCCACGGGTACTTTCTGCGGTGTCGAGGCGGTCTGCGGCGGCGCCGCCGCCCCTACCGACACCACGGCGGCCGAGACCGCCAGAACCGTCAGTTTCCGCGCGACAGGTCGACGCATCCATACCTCCAGTCCAGGACCGTCCACGCAGCGTAGCCACATCACCGGGGCCCCGACAGTCCCATTCTGGCTCCTGTCATAGGACAGCCACACATCGAACACCGGTACGTACCAGCCGCATGGGCCCGCTAGCATGCGCGCCCATGAACGACGACGTGCGCAATATCGTCCTCGGGGTGGTCGCGGCCGGCATCAGCGCCGCGCTCGGCTGGCTCGCCCGTACGTATCTCTGGAAGCGGAAACTCCGCCGCAAGCAGGCGTTCTTCGGGCTGCCCGACAACTCCGAGTCGCTGCTGGTGGTGAACCGCGATGCGGTCGGCTCCGAGTTGGCGGTGAAGCGGTACGACGTGTTCGCGCTGCTGGAACTCTCCGCCCTCATCAAGGACTGCGGAGCCAAGGCCCAGGTGGTCGCGCACGACGCGGCCCAGCAGGGCTTCGGCGAGCGCACGGAGTTCTGTGTCGGCGGCCCCGGATCGAATCGCCGGATGGCGGCCCACCTCCAATCCCTGCTGCCGGGCATCGAGATAAACATCGACACCGAACCGGGCCCGGAGCGTGTGGCGTTCCGGATCGGCGGTGAGCAGTACCTACTGGAGTCCGGCAAGGCCGAGTACGCGATCCTCGCCCGGCTCACGGCGGATCTGGGGCAGGGCGCCAGACCCGTCTTCCTCTTCTGCGGGCAGCGCGCGATCAACAACCAGGCGGCGACGCGCTACCTCGCGCGCAACCACGAGCACCTGGCGCGCAAGTACGGCGCGGGCTCCTTCGTCCTGCTGCTGAAGGTCGTCAACTCGCAGGCGTACGGTCCGGATGTGGTGGAGCTGGTGGGAGACGTCACCCGGGCCGCACAGGCTCCCGCCCCGGCACCGGTTCCGCGCGACTGACACCGCGTCTGCCGGGTTCCTGCACATACCAACAATCGTTACTCGCACGTAACTTACCGACGGGTTACTTCCGGTAAGGGGCCGCGGTTACCGTCTGGTCACTTTGCACTGACACGAGTGAGGAGTGACCTGTGGGAACTTCACGCAAGGCCCTGCGCACGACCGCCGTGGGTGCCGTCTCGGCGACACTGCTCGCCGGCAGCGCCCTCGGGCTCGCCCCCACCGCTCAGGCGGCGTCCCACGGCGTCCGGTTCGTCGACATCACCGGCGACGGCGGCACGGTCCTCAAGGGGAACGTCGTCATGCCCGCCGACGCCGACGGCACGCACCGCTACCCGCTCCTCGTGTTCCCCACGAGCTGGGGCCTGCCACAGGTCGAATACCTGGCCCAGGCCCAGAAGCTCGCGGACTCCGGCTATGTCGTGGTCACCTACAACGTGCGCGGCTTCTGGCAGTCCGGCGGCGAGATAGAAGTGGCCGGTCCGCCCGACATAGCCGACGCGTCCAAGGTCATCGACTGGGCGCTCGCCAACACCCCGGCCGACGCAGGGCACATCGGCATGGGGGGCGTCTCCTACGGCGCCGGCATCAGCCTGCTGGCCGCCGCGCACGACCAGCGCATCAAGGCGATCGCCTCGCTGAGCGGCTGGGCGGACCTGATCGACTCGATCTACTCGGGGCGCACCCAGCATGTCCAGGCGGCCGCCCTGCTGGACGGCGCGGCCACGCTCACCGGTCGTGAAAGCCCCGAACTCCGCCAGATCTTCGACAACCTCTACGCCTCCGACCTGTCCAGGGAACAGGAGATGATCGACTGGGGGAAGAAGCGCTCCGCAGCGACCTACCTCGATCGGATCAACAGGAACGGCGCGGCCGTGATGCTCGCCAACGGGTGGGGTGACACGGTCTTCCCGGCCAACCAGTACGTCGACTTCTACGAGAAGCTCACCGTCCCCAAGAGACTGGAGATGCGCCCCGGCGACCACGCGACCGCCGAGATCACCGGGCTGTTCGGGCTGCCCAACGACGTATGGACGGACACCGAGCGCTGGTTCGACCACTACCTCAAGGGCGAGGACAACGGCATCGACCGCGAGCAGCCGGTCGAGCTCAAGCCGCGTTCCACGGGCGGCTACGAGGGCTACCCGGACTGGAAGTCCGTGGGCGCGACGAGGAAGAAGATCGCTCTGGCGGGCACCACCACGATCCACGCGAACGTCGACTCGGGCGCGGACGGCGGGGTCATCTTCCTCTCCAGCATCCTCGACCAGGTGGCGCAGATCCCTCCGATGGCCTCGATCCCCCTGCTTCCCCGCCGGTGGGCCGCCGTCTGGCAGTCGGAGAAGTACTCCACGGCCCAGCACATCCGCGGCACGGCGAAGCTGCACACGACGCTCAGCCCGACCAAGGAGAGCGGCACCCTCGTCGCCTACCTCTACGACGTGGGCCCGCTCGGCCTCGGCAAGCTGGTCAGCAACGCGCCGTACACCTGGCACGGTCAAACGCCCGGCCAGCCGATCGGCGTCGACCTGGAGCTGTTCTCCACGGCCTACGACGTCCCGGCCGGGCACCGGCTCGCCCTGGTCGTCGACACGGTCGACCCGCTCTACATCGAGCACAACCCGTCCGGCGCGCAGCTGACCTTCTCCTCGCCCGCGGACGATCCCTCCTACGTGTCCGTTCCGCTGCGCGAGCAGTGATCTCCGGCTGCCGCCGGCCGGGCCTGGCCCTGTGACTGCCGCCCCTCCCCCTACGGTTTCGGGGCCGTGGGGGGAACCCCACCCGGCAGCAGTGTCCCTGGTCCGGCCGCGGCGACCTCCACGGCCCTGGTCTTGGGACTGCGCCGCTCCCACCGGGACGCCCACTGGGCGAACCAGGAGAGCAGCATGCACATCCCGATGTAGATCGGTGAGATCACCATCACCACAGGGATGAACGGCAAATCGTAGTCGAGGTTCGAGGCGATGAGTTTCCCGGCGTGGAGGAACTCCTCGTAGGTGATCAGATAGCCGAGCGAGGTGTCCTTCAGGGCCACCACCAACTGGCTGATGATGGCGGGCAACATGGCCCGTACCGCCTGCGGCACGAGGACGTACGACATGACCTGCGTCTTGCGCAGCCCGAGCGCGTACGCGGCCTCCCGCTGCCCGCGGTCCACGGAGTTGACCCCCGAGCGGAAGACCTCGGCGAGCACCGAGCCGTTGTAGAGGGTGAGGCCCGCGACCAGCGCGGGCAGGGGCTGCACCTTGAGCGCCACGAAGATGAAGAAGATCATCACCAGCAGGGGCATGGCACGGAAGAACTCGACGACGAGCGTGGACAGCCGGCGGACGAGGGCGTGTTCGGAGAGCCGTCCGGTCGCGAGGATCCCGCCCAGAGCCAGCGAGAGCACGGCCGCGATCGCGAAGGCCTTGAGCGTGTTGCCAAGGCCCCGCAGCAGCAGTTCCTGGATTCCCTTGTACTCGAAGGGCATCCACTTCGTGTACGTGAACTGACCGGTGGCGAACAGGAGATGCACGATCCAGGCGAGCAGGCCGGCGAGGGCGAGGGTCGCCATGACCCCGTACACGCGGTGCCGCTGCCGGGTCCTGGGCCCCGGGAGGTCGTAGAGGGCCGTGGCCGCGGCGGCTTTGGCGGTCATCGGGCGACTTCCCAGTGATGTTCCAGGAGGTTGAAGAGCGCGCTGATGGCGAGGGTGATGATCAGATAGCCGACGGCGATCCAGAAGAACGTCCAGATGATGTTGTAGCCCAGCTCGCTCAGGGTCCGGTAGGTGCCGAGCAGTTCGGTCACGCTGAACGCGCCCGCGATCGCCGAGTTCTTGGTGAGCGCGATCAGGATCGAGCCGATCGGCGGGATGACCGAGCGGAAGGCCTGCGGCAGGACGACGTGCGACAGGGTCTGCCCGAAGGTCATGCCGAGACTGCGGGCGGCCTCGCCCTGGCCCGTGGGGACGGTGTTGATGCCGGAGCGCAGGGCCTCGCAGATGAACGCCGAGGTGTAGCAGCCCAGCGCCAGCACGGCGAACACCTGGAAGGGCAGCACGAGCCCGAAGCGCGGCAGGCCGAGCAGGACCGCGAAGAACAGCAGGGTGAGCGGGGTGTTGCGCAGGACGGTCACCCAAGCGGTGCCGAAGGCCCTCAGGGACCGCACCGGCGCGACCCGGAAGGAGGCCATCACGAAGCCGAGGGCGAGAGCCAGCAGTGAGGAGTAGACGGTGAGCCGGACGGTGCCGAGGAATCCCTCGACGAAGGTGGAGAAGTTGTCTGTCAGTACCTTCACGGAATACCTCGCTCGGCTCGCTCAGGTCGCCGGGTAGCGGTCGATCGCGGGCGGGGTGGGCGCGGGGACGCCGGACAGGCCGAGCGTCGCGTCGTACGCCTTCTTCCAGTCGCCGTTCTTCTGCCGTGCCTCCAGTGCGTCGTTGAGGGCGAATCTGAGGGCGTTGTCGCCGCGCGGGACGCCGATGCCGTACGGCTCCTTCGAGAAGGGCCTGCCGACGACCTTGAGTTCGTCGGGGGCCTTTGCCGCATAGCCGATGAGGATGGCGTCGTCGGTGGTGACGGCGGCGACCTGGTAGGTGAGCAGGTTGTCCACGCAGACGGAGTATGTGTCGTAGGCGACCAGCACCGCTTTCGGGTAGTCCCGCTGGATGCGCTGGTAAGGGGTCGATCCGGCGGCCGAGCAGACGCGCTTGCCGTCCAGGTCCCGCGGTCCGTCGATGCCGCGCTCGTTCCTGCGCACCAGCAGGGACTGCCCGGCCATGTAGTACGGGCCGGCGAAGCCGACGAGCTTCTTGCGCTTGGCGTTGATGGTGTAGGTGCCGACGTAGTAGTCGATCTGCCCGTTCTGCAGGGCGGTTTCGCGGTTGGCGGAGGCGATGGTCTTGAAACGGATCGTCTTGGGGGCGAAGCCGAGCGAGGCCGCCATCATCTTCGCGATCTCGATGTCGAACCCGGAGTAGGTGCCGGTCGCCGGGTCCTTCTCGCCGAGATAGGGCTGGTCCTCCTTGGCGCCGACGACGAGGTATCCGCGCTTCTTCGCCCGCTTCCAGGTGGGCGAGCCCGGGAGCCGAAAGCCGTGTGCCACCTGGTACTCGGGGAGCTTTTCGGTGTCCGGCCCCTTGGTGGGCGGGCTGCCCTCCTTGCCGCAGGCGGCGGTCAGGAGCGCGGCGAGCGCCACCAGTGCGGAGCACACACGTCCGATACGGATCACGGTTCGCACTCCCCCGGTCAGTGCTTGAGGATCTTGGAGAGGAAGTCCTTGGCGCGGTCGCTGCGCGGGGTGGTGAAGAACTCCTCGGGGGTGCGGTCCTCGACGACGCGGCCGTCGGCCATGAAGACGACGCGGTTGGCGGAGGCGCGCGCGAAGCCCATCTCGTGGGTGACGACGACCATCGTCATGCCGTCGCGGGCGAGTTGCCGCATGACCTCCAGGACCTCGTTGATCATCTCGGGGTCGAGTGCGGAGGTCGGTTCGTCGAACAGGAGCGCCTTGGGCTCCATGGCGAGGGCGCGGGCGATGGCGACGCGCTGCTGCTGACCGCCGGAGAGCTGCGCCGGGTACTTGGCGGCCTGGGAGGCGAGGCCGACGCGGTCGAGGAGTTCCATGGAGCGCCGGTCGGCCTCCTCCTTCTTGCGGCCGCGGACCTTGACCGGGGCGAGCGAGACGTTCTGGAGGACGGTCTTGTGGGCGAAGAGGTTGAAGGACTGGAAGACCATGCCGACGTCGGCACGGAGGCGTGCGAGGGCCTTGCCCTCCTGTGGGAGCGGCCGGCCCTCCAGCCTGATGGTGCCGGACTGGATCGTCTCGAGCCGGTTGATCGTCCTGCAGAGTGTGGACTTGCCCGACCCCGAGGGGCCGATGACCACGACCACCTCACCTCTGGCGACGGTGAGATCGATGTCCTGGAGGACGTGCAAGTCGTCGTACCACTTGTTCACGCCATCCAGTTCGATCAGCGGATCGACAGCCATGTGCCACAAACTATCCAGGGCGGAAGGGGCTTGACACCCGACACGCACCTTTCGGGCATTAGCCGTATTTGCGGCGTACTGCCAGGGTCGCTCCCTGCATCTAGGTCCTGTCGTCAAACTCCCGTCGTCCGCCCGCAGGGCGGGCCGGGCGGCGTCTGGTGCGTGCGATCGCAAGGCGCCGGAAGGTCCTCGTAGCGGAGCTACTAGGGCCTTTCGGCAACGCCGCGAGCGTGCGTGCCAGGCGTCGCCCGGCAGGCGGGAGTTTGACGACAGGACCTAGACCTCGGCCACCTCGGCATACACGTGCGAGAGTTCGGGGGCGCCCGTGGACGCCCAGGTGTGACCGTCGGCCACCACGTCGATCTCGCGGCCGGAGGCCAGCCGCACCACGGGATGGCCGCTCGGCCACACCTCCCAGGCGGCGCCCGGGACCGTGCGGATGATCACCGTGCCCAGATAGAGGCCCGCGTCGTTCCCGAGCCAGGGCAGGATCTCCTCGTCGTCGCGCCAGCGCGGGACGAGCTGGTCGAGGGCCTGCAACGACGCGGCCGAGTCGTCCAGCTCGACGCCCGCCTGCCCGGCCTGGGAGCGCAGCAGCTCGCACTCGGAGAGGAGTTCGGCGACGCCGGCCGCGTCGGCGTCACCGTCGGAGAACACCGCGACGCCGAAGGCGGGGCCGCGCTTCTTGCGCCAGTTGCCCAGGAAGGAGATGTTCATACGTCCAGCGTGTCACCGGCACGACGCGTCGCACCACAGTGACACCGCGCAAACCTCTACAGCTCCAGGTCCACCACCACCGGCGCGTGGTCCGACGCGCCCTTGCCCTTGCGCTCCTCCCGGTCCACGTACGCGTCCTTGACCGCCTTCGCGAACGGCTCGTTGCCGTACACCAGGTCGATGCGCATGCCGCGGTTCTTGGGGAAGCAGAGCTGGCGGTAGTCCCAGTACGTGAACGGGTGGTCGTACTTGAGTGGGCGGGGGACGACGTCGCTCAGGCCCGCCTCGCGCAGCGAGGTCAGGGCGGCGCGCTCGGCCGGGGTGACGTGGGTCGCGCCCTCGAAGGCCGCCACGTCGTAGACGTCGTCGTCCGTCGGCGCCACGTTGTAGTCGCCCAGCACCGCGAACGGGCGGCCGCCCGCCGCGTCGCCCGCCACGGCCGCCTTCAGGGCCTCGAACCACTGGAGCTTGTACGCGTAGTGCGGGTGGTCCACCTCGCGGCCGTTCGGCACGTACACCGACCAGACGCGGACCGGGCCGCACGTCGCGGAGAGGGCCCGGGGCTCCTCGACGCCCTCGTAGCCCGGGTCGCCGGGCAGGCCCTTGACCACGTCCTTGAGACCCACGCGGGAGAGCACCGCGACCCCGTTCCACCGGCCGGTGGCGTGGACCGCCGCCTCGTAGCCCAGCTCGCGCAGCGGGTCGTACGGGAACTGCTCCTCGGCGATCTTGGCCTCCTGGAGACACAGCACGTCCGTGCCGCTGCTCTCCAGCCAGGTCAGGAGCCTCGGGAGGCGGGCGGTGATCGAGTTCACGTTCCAGGTGGCGATGCGCATGTCCCACAACCTACCTGGCGGGTATGACAACGCGTCCCGGCGTACCACTCTGTGGGCTTTTGACCTACGCCGCACCCCGCCCCCGCCCCCGCTCCGGCTCCCGCTCCCGGCTCCCGGCTCCCGGCTCCCGGCTCCCGGCTCCCGCGATCCTCAGACCTCCGCCGACGCCCCCGGCGTCAGCCTCAGGTGCTCGGCGCCGCCCAGCGCGCCGATCTGGTTGTCGTAGATCGGGCGGGCGAGGTCGGTCAGGAGGGCGTCATGGATGTCGTACGCGCGCTGCGGCTTGACCTCGCGGACGTAGTCGATCACCTCGGAGATCTTGTTCCAGGGCGCCATCACCGGCAGCATCAGCGTCTGAACCGGGTGATCGGGGACCGTGAGCGCGTCGCCGGGGTGGAAGACCTTGCCGCCGTCGATCAGATACCCGACGTTGGTGATGCGCGGGATGTCCGGGTGGATCACGGCGTGCAGCTCGCCATGCACCTGGACGTCGAAGCCCGCGGCGGTGAAGGTGTCCCCGTGGCCGACGGTGTGCACGCGGCCCGGGAACGCCGCCGAGATCTTCTCCGCGACGGAGGCGAGGGTCCAGATCTCGGCGCCCGGATTGGCCTCCATACCGGCCCGCAGCCGCTCCTCGTTGAAGTGGTCGAGGTGCTCGTGCGTGACCAGGATGGCGTCCGCGCCGACCGCGGCGTCCTCCTCGCTGAAGGTGCCGGGGTCGATGACGAGCGTGCGCCCGTCCTTCTCGAGGCGGACGCAGGCGTGCGACTTCTTCGTGAGCTTCATGGGACCATCCTGCCCCGGCCCGGGCGGCCGGGGCCCACTCAACCTGGTGCTCCCGCTGCCAGGCTGACGATCACTCCTGCGGCGTGGTCTCCTCCTGGACGACCTGCTGCGCCACCTTGAACGCGCTGTTCGCGGCCGGCACGCCGCAGTAGACCGCGGCCTGGAGCAGCACCTCCTTGATCTCCCCCGGGGTGAGCCCGTTGCGCAGGGCCGCCCGGGTGTGGAAGGCGAGTTCCTCCAGATGGCCACCCGCGACGAGCGCGGTGAGCGTGACACAGCTGCGCGTGCGCCGGTCCAGGCCCGGCCGGTCCCAGATCTCGCCCCACGCGTACCGGGTGATGAACTCCTGGAAGTCCCCGGAGAAGTCGTCCGCCGTCGCCAGCGCCCGGTCGACGTGCGCGTCGCCGAGCACCTCCCGGCGGATCTTGATCCCCACGTCGTACGGGTCGGGCCGGCCCGCGGGCTCGGGCGGGACGACGGCCGGGGCGATCTCGGCAACCGGCGCCACCGGCGGCGGGGCCAGCACCGGCTTCACGGGGGGCGCCGCGATCGCCGCCATCTGACCGGTCGTGGCGTCGAAGGCGGGCTGCCAGGCGGTCGAGAAGTGGCGCACCAGCAGGTCGGTGACCGCGGCGGGCTGCTCTACGGGCACGAGGTGGGAGGCGCCGGGGACGACCGCCAGCCGGGCGTCCGGTATCCCGGCGACCAGGGTGCGCGCCTCGGCGGGCCCGGTGACCTGGTCGTCGGAGCCGACCAGGACCAGGGTCGGCACGCCGATACGGCCCAGTTCGGGCCGTACGTCGAAGGAGGCGAGCGCCTCGCAGGCCGCGATGTAGCAGCCCGGGTCGGTGGTACGCACCATCTGCACCGCCCACTCGGTGATCGCGGGCTGCGCGGCCGCGAAACCGCCGGTGAACCAGCGCTCCGGGGACGTCCGGGCGATCGGGTCGAGCCCGTTCGTCCGGACGATCACACCGCGCTGACGGAACTCGTCGGCCGTACCGAACCGGGGCGAGGCCGCGATCAGGGCCAGCGAGGCAAGGCGTTCGGGGTGCCGCAGCGCCAACTCGATCCCGACGGCGCCGCCGAGCGCACAGCCCGCGTAGCCGAAGCGCTGCACACCGAGCCCCTCGAGGGTGACGAGCAGCCGGGTGGCGAGGTCGGCGACGGAACCCACCGGGTGGGCGGGGGCACCGCCGTGGCCGGGCAGATCGAACCGGAAGACCCGCCACTGCTTGGCGAGTTCGGGAATCTGCCGGTCCCACATGTGCCATGTGGTACCCAGTGAGGGACCCAAGATCAGGACCGGAGCGTCTTCTGGCCCGTCAAAGCGGTATTGCAGGGTGTTCGGTGGTGTCTCACTCACGCCCCAGACCCTCTCACGTCTCACGGACGCCCCTATAACGCGGGGGCGCGGGAAACCGGTCTGACCAGGTTAAAGACCTCGCGGGCGACATACCGCTTGAGGCATCGGATGATCTCGCGCCGGGTCTTGCCTTCCTGGGTGCGGCGTTCGTAGTACGCCTGGGTGCGCGGGTCGTGGCGCAGGCGGGTGAAGACGATGCGGTGCAGGGCGGCGTTGGCCTGGCGGTCGCCGCCGTGGTTGAGCCGTCGCGTGATGCGCCGCCCGGAGGAGTACTCGATGGGGCTGACTCCGCAAAGGGCAGCAAAGGACGCCTCGGTGTTCAGCCGCTCGGGATTGTCCCCCATGGTGATCAGGAGAGTGACGGCGCTGTCCGGGCCGATGCCCATCGGTACGAGCAGTTGCGGCGCGTGGCGTTCGACGAGTCGGGTCAGGCGTTGGTTCAGCTCGTTGATCTGCCCGGTGAGCTGTTCGATGCGTTCGGCGAGCATGCGTAATGTCATGTGGGTGGCCTGGACCACCGCGTCCTCGTCTCCCCCACCATCGGGTGGGCTGAGGGTCGCGCAGGTGCGGAACAGCTCGGCATTGCCCAAGCTCGACAACCGTTCCCGCAGGGCGGGGTCGGCGATCACTAGGACGGCCTTGAGCTGGTTGATCGCCTGTGTGCGGGCCTTGACCGCGGAGTCCTTGGCGAGTTTGTAGATCCGGGCGCCTTGCACGGGTCCGTCGCCGGACTTGGCCTGGGCCCGGGTGCGACCGCTGAGCACGGCTCGCGCTGCGGCCTGCGCATCGAGCGGGTCCGACTTGCCGAGCAGACGGCGGGCTGTGCGGTCGGGCCGGTTCACTTCGAACACCTGGATCTGCTGGGTCAGCAGGTAGCGGGACAGGCCCGCGCCGAAGGTGCCGGTGCCCTCCACGCCGGCCCGGCGCACCGTCCCCGCTCTGCGGGCCCACACGAGCAGCCGCCGGTAGCCGGCCACCGTCGCCGGAAAGGACTCGGTGCCCAGGATCTTGCCCAGCGGGGACACCACGGCGGCGACGTGCACCTCACCGTGCGTGTCCACGCCGAGCACGACTTCTCTCCGCACGGGAGGATCCGTACTGGAGGAGGTGCTGCGCTGTCTGGTCGTCATGGTGGTTCGCCTCCCGCAGGGTGACACGCTGAGTGGATGGCACCGGCCCGCTCGGGCGGTCTGAACCGTGATGGCGCCTGGAACTCGGCAAGGCCCCTATGGGGACACGCCCTGTGGCTCGGTGACAGCAGAAGCCAGCCCGCAACGACGGTCGACAAGCCTGTGACTGGACACTTCGGTCAAAGATCTCAAGAGTCAGACCCCCGTCCGGGACGGCATCGCGCAACCGTCGCATCGATCCCGGCGTATCGGCATCTACCGACCACAGCCGGATGGCTTCGCCCGAACCAATGCCCAACCTGGCCGGAGCAGGCTGAGAATGAGTTGACTCCCCGCCCACTCGCGACCGGCAATGACAGACAGCCGTCTGGGCCGCCTTACGGTCGCCCTCCATCGGCCATCGCACGAACGGCTTCGAGCCCTCATTCTGGTGCACGGTTGTCCGCAAGTCATGGCGCGGGCTGCCAAAGAGGCTGCCTAGCAACTCGGCAAAGGCACCGGCGAGTGCTTGGGAACTCGGTCTACTCGAGTAACGGGGAACAGCAGCACCGCACGAAGGGGCGCCCGCGTGGAAGGCATGGCGCATGTGGGCGCTGCCGGACCCGATGCTCGCGGCCCCCGTCACCGACCCGGCGCCGCCCGATGGGTGGGCCGCCGAGGAGAAGTGGGACGGTTCTCCAGACACCTCGTGATGTCTCATTCGCGTTGGCACCGTTCACCCAGGTCACGACTGGTCCTTCGTGCGTGCGGCTGAGGCTTGCCGGGTGTCTGCGCCGCTGCTGACGTGCCGCTGGGTCTCCTGGGGGCCGTGCCAGTCCAGGCAGACGGCGGTGGCATCGTCTTCGAGCCGGCCGTCGGCGGCGTCCCGGACCGCGGACGTCAGCGCCAGCGCGGTCTCCCTCGGGTGCAGATTCCGGGTGCACCCCAGCAGGGCGGGCAGATCGACCTTCTCTCCGTGACGTTCGAGCATGCCGTCGGTGAACATGAGCAGACGGTCACCGGGCCGCAGGTCGAGGTCCTGCACACGGTACGGGTGGGGAGTCAGCTCAGACAGCCCGAAGGGATGGTCCACCTCGCAGGTGATCGTCTCCACAGCCCCGTCGCGCATGCGCAGCGGCCAGGGATGACCGGCGTTGACGAATTGGGCCCGCCCGGTATGGAGATTGATGCGCAGGAGCTGCCCGGTGGCATGACCGTGGCCGTGTTCGATCAGTGCCTGGTCTGCCCGGTGGGCCTGTTCGCCCAGGCCGGTGCCCGCCCGGCGGGCACCGCGCAGGGCGCCCACCAGGACCGTGGCGGCCAGGGCGGAATCCATGTCGTGGCCCATGGGATCGGTCACCGACACGTGCAAGGTGTCGCGGTCCACGGTGTAGTCGAAGGTGTCGCCGCTGAGGTCCTCGGAGGGCTCCAGGTTCCCGCACAGGGTGAACTGTGCGGCCTCGCACGACAGCGACAGGGGCAGCAGCTGGTACTGGATTTCAGCTGCCAGGGTGGCCGGCTTGGAGCGTTTGCCCCAGGTGTAGAGATCGGTGAAGCGGCCGTTGGCGATCACGATGTAGGCCAGGATGTGGGCGGCTTCCCCGACTGCGTCGAGCACGTCCTCGCCAGGGCCGGTCGGCAGGAGCAGTTCCAGCAGCCCGATCGCATCCCCGCGGTTGGTGACGGGCACGATCACCCGCTGCCCCTCGCCGGTCGCGTCCTGATACAGGCGCTGGGTACGGATCACCTCCTCGTAGACACTGCCGAACAGGGGAACCCGCTCGGCCTGCCGCCCACCTTGAGTGGGAGCGGTGGACAGCCGAGCCACCGCCTTCCCCGTCAGGTCCACGATGAGGAAAGAGACCTTAGTGGCCTCGAAACGCCGCCGCAGGTCCTCCGCGATCACGTCGACGGCGTCCGCCGGCGCCGCTGTCTCCGCTGCTGTCAGCAATCGGGTGAGCCCACTTTGTCCACCGCTCACGACCGCAGTCCCTTCCGCAACCCCCCACCAGCTTGGTAATAACCGCAGTGAGCGTCAATCCGTGAACAGTCACGCTCCGGCGTTCGCCCGCGGACGGGGCCGCCACGGCTGCTCTGTACAAAAGCGGCTCGACGGGCCCATGTCTTAGGAGACACGCCAGAGTCTGGAGAACGATCGCTGGAGAGCGCTGCTCTCTCTGGATGCCGGGCGTTTGGTGTTGCGCTCGCGCAGGGACAGGAACCTCGCACCCTCCTTCCCCGAGGTTCGTTCCGGGCACGGTCCAGCTGCCGACGCGACGGCCCTGGACGGCGAGCTGGTCGTACGGGAAATCCAGCAGGCTCGCCTTCAAGCGAACCAGGGTCGCCTCCAGCGGCGCGGTGCCGGCGCTGCCCGGCTCGCCGAGCAGTGGCCCGCCCACGTCGCCTTCGACTTGTTGCGCCTGGCGGGCACCGACACGACCAGATGGCCGTACGCGGGCGCCAGGGTGGCTGCTCCGGAACGCCTTTTTACCGAACAGAACCTCACCGCGCCGTGGGCGCTGTGCCCGTCGTTCCCCCCGCTGGCCTGGGGATTCACGAAACTGCGGACAGGGCCCTGAAAGCGGCCAGGGCTACTTGTCGCCCGAGCCGGACGGGAGCCGACCCGCAGGTCCACCGCGGCCCGGTCCGTGAGGCGGGGAGCAAGGCTGCGGCTCAACCGGGCGAGGGCCTCGTCCACCTCCAGAGTCTGACCGAGCACGTCACGTCGGGACCAGCCGTCCGTCACCACGCAGGCACCTGTCGTCGTCCCCGCGTGCCGCACGCCTCTCGGCCAGCGCCCACAACAGCGGGCAGCGCTCCCGCGGGATGAGAGCACCTCCCGGGTCACGATGGCACAGATCGTGCATGGAACTCCCCGTCGCCACCCGCCACACCAACGGCGGGGCCATGGGCGCCATCGCGGGGCGCCGTCACTGCGGTCACGTCAGCGGCTCCCCCGGCTCGTTGGCTGAACCGGAGGAGCCTGAGTCGAGCCGGCCCCATGGATGCGCTGCTGAACGCGGCCCACCTCCGGGTCCCCCTCCCGAGTCCCCCGCACCCGAATGCCTGCCGCGATGTGCTGCAACGGATCGGACGCCTCCTGCGCGGTCGGCAGCCGCCCGGCCGACAACAGCAGCGGGCCGGCGCCGCAAAGCACCCGGGACAGCGGGCCCGTCACCGTCTCCGGCACCGGCGGCAACGGTCCCGTCAGGCCGGGCAGAGCGGCATTGGGGTCACGGTGCGAGACCCAGACCCGCTCGACGGCGCCGTCCTCGTCCATCAGATCGGCCGCGGACCAGTCCGCCAGTCCCGGCACCAGCACGCGGCACACCCGTCTGAGCCCCTCGACCGCGTCCAGCGTGCTCGACAGCGCCGCCGCGCTCCGGGTGGCGAACGCCAGCTGGTCGAGCGCCGCTCGCAGCGCCGCGTCCGCGTCATCCTCGTCCATGGCGACCACCTGCCCGCCTGGTGGCCCCGCGGCCGCTTCCGCCCTGGGAAACCAGCTTGCCGAACGACGGTTCGTGGGGCCTGTGCCCGCGCCGCCGCTCATGCCGCGTCGCGCCAGGCGGCGATACCGGTCACCGTGACCGCGACGGTGACCGGCTCCGCGGCACCGTGGGTGGCGAGGTGGGTGACGAGGGCGGCTGTCACCCGGTCGTGGACGATTCGGGCGATGTCCAGCGCCCGCCGACCCTCCGTCAGGACGCAGCGCACCTCGATGTGCCATCCCGACCCGTCCGGCGCCCGGTCGGCGCGTATGCCGGCCTCGGGTGGCGTGGTGTCCGCCCGGGTGGGCGCGGCGGCTGCCGCGAGGCGCCGGGCGAGGCGGGGCTGCAGGGCGGCCACGCCAGGAACCGCGAGGGCTGCCTCGGCCGCGACGCCGGGGAGCGCGGTGGTGCCGGTGGCGGTCATCATGCGCCACCGCCCGTCGGGAGGCGGGGACCGAGGGTCGGTCCCGGTTCCAGTACGTCGGCCACGGTGATGTCGACGGCTGTCACCGTGAGCCCCAGGTCCTGTCCGGCCGAGTGGAGGACCGATCGGCGTACCTGGTGGACCCGGTCGGGCAGCGGGCGGTCGAGGGCGGCGGCCAGGGTCATGGTCACCCGCACGTCGGTGCCGTTGCCCTCGTGTACGAGCCGGCAGGTCGCGGCCCTGGCACCGGGGACCGTGTCCGCGGCCCGCCTCAGCACCTTGGCCGCGGCGCTCTCGGCGATCCGCAGGTCCCGGTCGGGGTCGGCCAGGGGCAGCAGCCGCCCGAACCGGACCTCTGCCCTGACGACGTCCATGACCCGGTCGGCGAGTGCGTGCAGGCCCGGAGGGTCCTCGTCGCGCAGCGTCCGGGCGGCCGCGTTCACCGTGGCCAGTCCCTCGACCGCCTCTCGGCAGTATGGACAGGACACCGGGTGCGGGTCCGCGGCCGGTGGTGCGTCCCGCGCCTGTTCCCAGACCCGGCTGAGCAGGCGGCCGCAGGGCAGTACCTCATCGCCTGCGATCGGGGGCACGTCGGCGGCGGCCCAGCCGTTGCGGGGCCCGCCGGCTCCGGGCGGTTCGGGAGGCCGCGTGTGCGGGTCGTCTAGCGCCATGAGCCCATCGCCTCCTGCAGGGATCGGCGTGCCCTGAACAGTCTGCCGCGTACCGTCTGCTCGTCGGTACGCGTCACGTGCGCTATCTCCTTGTAGGGCAGGCCCTGCACCTCCCTCAGGATCCAGCAGACCCGCTGTCCGGCGTCCAGCTCGGCGAGCGCGCGGAACAGGGCGGCCATGGCCGCGTCCTCCTCGGCGGTCCGGGCGGGCTGGCTCCACGCGTCGCCCGCCGCGGGTTCGGCGACGGTGTCCAGGGAAAGAGGCGGCGGCCGTCGGTGGCACATGGTCTGGCAGCGGTTGACGGTGATCCGGTACATCCAGGTGTGGAACTCCGCCCTGTGGCGGTATTCCGGCAGGTGGCGCCAGGCGCTGACGAAGGCGTCCTGAACGGCCTCCTCGGCGTCCTGGGGGTTGCCCAGCATGCAACGGGCCAGGGTCAGCAGGGACCGGCTGTGCCGCTGGACGAGAACGGCGAAGGAGTCCTCGTCTCCCTCGGCCGCCCGTACCGCCAGCAGGCGGTCGGGCAGGTCGCACCCCAGTCGTGGGGAAGCAGTGCGTTCGATCATGACGCTCCCACGCAGGCTCGGAACGATCGTGTACCCCTGATACGAGTTGTGACGCACATCACATGCCAGACGCGTGAGGATTGTGCCGCCCGGTATGTCCAACGTTCGACGGGCACCATTCCGGTGTCCGGCCGACCGATCGAGGCGACCGCCATGACGGACAACATCACCAGCGTCGGCGGGGGCAGCCGGCCCGAAGCGGGCGTGAGCGCGCTCAAGGGCCGCACCGGGGCCGGGGCTCCGGCCGAGACACGGGGCAGGACCACCATCGCGGACGGTGTGGTGGCCAAGATCGCGGGCATGGCCGCCCGCGAGGTACCGGGCATCCACAGCCTGGGCGCCGGGATGGCCCGCGCCTTCGGCGCCATGCGGGAACACGTCCCCGGCGCAGGCGGAGGCGGAGCGGTCACCCGCGGCGTCAAGGTCGAGGTCGGGGAACGGCAGGCCGCGGTGGACCTGGACGTCGTCGTCGAGTACGGCGTCTCCATCGTCGACGTCGCGGGCGGCGTACGCACCAACGTCATCAGCGCCGTGGAGCGGATGACGGGCCTGGAGGTCGTCGAGGTGAACATCGCCGTCGACGACGTCCACCTGCCCGACGACGAGGAGGAACAGACCGGACCGAACGAGGGCCGCGTGAGGTGACCGCTGCCAGGAGCACCGCCGTGTCCTCGGGCCCGAGCGGATGATCACGGCGAGAGGGACGCTCGCGAGACGGGTGAGTGCGAGATGAACACAGCAACGACGGGACTCGCGGCCGGCATGGCCCTCGGCTTCGCCGGCTACTTCGGCGGCTTCTGGGCCTTTCTGCTGGTGCTGGTCCTCGGTGCGGCGGGGCTGATCGTCGGCCTCGTCGTACAGGGCGACCTGGACCTCCGGACACGGAGGCAGCGGTGAAGACCCGGCCCGGTTCCCCTGGCGAGGGGTCGGGCCCGCCGGCGCCGGCCGCCGGGCTGCCGCCCCCGGCCGAGCGGGGCGCCACCGTCATCCCCGACAGGGTGGTCGCCCGTATCGCCGCCCAGGCCGCACGCACGGCCCAGTCCCGGCGCGCCGCCGTACCACCCGACCGCGGCGGACCGGCGGCACCCCACGCCTCCGCCGCCGTCCGTACCGGATCGGTGCGCCTGCATCTGACCATGGACCTGCCCTACCCCACCGACATCCCCCGTGTCTGCGAGCGGATCCAGCGGGACGTCGCCGAACGGGTCGCCCAGCTGACCGGGCTGCGAGTGGGAGAGGTCCTCCTCACCGTCCGGCGGCTGGTGACCGCCACCGACTCGAGCCGGGGGCGGGTCCGGTGAGCGGCCGGGCGGCCCGGGTCATCGGGCACGCCGTGCAGGAAGGGCGATCGCGATGACATCCGGTCCACGTCCCCCGGGCCGCGGCTCCGAGTCGACCACGCACCCTGCCGCGGTGCCCCTGGCGAAGGAGCCCGACCCTCCCGAACGCGACGTGTCCACCTCGGACCTCACAGCCGGTGAGCGCGAAGGAGGGCACCGAACCCGTCGCAAGTGGTCCGCGCGCCGCATCCCGGCGGCGCTGGTCGCCGCGGTGATCCTCGTGGCCGCGGTCGCGACGCTCGTCGACGTCATCGCCGTACGGGCGGGACGTCCGGCCTCGGCCTGGCGGCGGCACCTGGCCGACGAACTGGCGACCCGCCCGGTGGACGACGTGTGGATGCTGACGGGGGCCGCCGTGGCCGCCGCCGTCGGCGTCTGGCTGATCGTCCTGGCCCTCACCCCCGGTCAGCGACGCTGGCTGCCCCTGCGCTCACCCGCCGGCTGCCCGCGATTGCGGGCCTTCGTGGACCGCAACAGCGCCGCCGTCCTGCTGCGCGACGCCGCCATGCGGGTCCCCGGAGTCGGCGCGGCGCACGTCATGGTGGGCCGCCACCGCATCAAAGCCCGCGCGGACGTCCGCTTCCGAGACCCCCGACAGGTGAAGGACGACCTCACCGCCGTCCTCGACGAGGAGCGCGACCGGCTCGCCCTCGCCCGTCCTCCCCGCATCGCCGTACGGACGCGGCGACGCACCCGCTGACACAAACCCGGAGCACCGGAGCCCGCCATGACGCCGCGATCCGCCCTCAACCGCACCCTGCTGGCCCTCGCCGGACTGGTTTTCCTCGGCGGCGGACTGCTCATCCTCTTCGCCGGGCTCGACCTCTACCGGCGGCACGATCTGGCCCCACCCGCCGGCTGGCCCCTGACCAACCCGGCCGACGTCCTGCTCGGCTCCGCCGACCGGGCACGCTGGAGCAGCCAGGGCTGGTGGTGGTGGCCCGCGGTCATCGCCGCCCTCGTCCTCACCGCCCTGCTCGCCCTGTGGTGGCTGCTCGCCCAGCTGAGCCGACACCGCCCCGGCTCACTGCCCGTCGGCGGCACACCCCCGCAGGAAGGCGTCGAACTGCGCGACCGCGCACTCAGCGAAGCGATCGCGAACGAAGCCGGTGCCCTGCCAGGGGTAGGCCATGCGGCCGTAGTCATCACCGGCCGACCGGCCCGCCACCGCACCCGCATTGACCTCACCCTCACCCCCGAGGGCACGCCCGGCGCCACTCTCGGTGCCCTGTGCGAAGGCCCGATCGGCACCGCGCGTCGGTCCACCGGCCTCATCGACATGCCCGCCGAGGTCCGCCTACAGGTCAGCCGCCACGGACCACACCGTGTGGAGTAAGGAGGAGATCGGCCGTTCCCGCCGACGCCCTTGCGGCCCATAGCAGTTCGCGGGCGCGCCGGCACCACCCCCCCGAAGGAGACATCATGATCATCCTGGGCGTCATTCTGCTCGTCGTCGGCTTCCTCACCGGCCTGTCCATCCTGTGGACCATCGGGATCATCCTGCTGGTCGTCGGAGCCATCCTGTGGATCCTCGGCGCGATGGGACACGCCGTCGCCGGCCGACGCCACTACTGGTAGGCGGGATCACTGCCCTGCAGGGCAGTCATCCATGCTGCGGGCAGGCCGGCAGACGGCGCGGACCCCACCAAGATGTTCGCGGCGGCGGACGACGACGGCGAAGAGGTCGATCCGCCTGAGGCCGCCGCCGGTGCCGGCCAGCCGCCGCGGCTCGGACGCGGGGCGCCCGGTGGCCGTTGTGCCGGTCCTCGCCGCACGAGCGCACGGCCGACTCGTTGGGGAGTCGGTGGATCGGCCCCCACGGTCCGGGCGGAAGTTCCCCACCGCGTCGGCCGGTGAGTCTCCGTCGGGAGTTCGTATGCACAGCACCTTCGTGAGGATCCGCCCGAACGTCCCCCGGGGCCACGGCGATGACGGGCGGTGAGCGGCAAGGACCCGCGGAAGGCTCCACCCGGTCGGAGCACTTCGGGGAGGAGTTTCTGGGAGTCCTGCTGGACCAGGGGCACGAGTTGCCGCCGCACCAGCTCGGTCCGCTCGTCGCACGGCAGATCAGCAGGCTCGACGGCCGCGAGACCTCTATCTTCCTGCAGGACTACGGCCAGGTGTGGCTCGTCCCCCTGCCGGGCGACGGGCTGGCGGCCGGGGAACCGCAGCCGATCGACGGCTCCGACGCCGGACGCGCCTTCCGGGAAGCGCGTCCCGTCGAGGTTTCGCAGGCCGACGGTGTGCGGGTCTATCTGCCCCTGCTGGACGGTGGCGACCAGGTGGGCGTCATGGCCGTCACCCTGGACCGTCTCCAGGACGACGAGCGACGGCTGCTGCGCAGGCTCGCCTCACTCGTGGCCGACATGCTGGTGACCAAGCACGGTTACACCGATCTGTTCTTCCGGCTGCGCCGCAGAGAACCGATGAGTGTGGCGGCGGAGATCCAGTGGTCGCTGCTGCCACCGCTGGCGATGTCCACGCCCCGGGTCGAGCTGGCCGGGATGCTGGAACCCGCCTACGACGTGGCCGGCGACAGCTTCGACTACGCCCTCAACGGCGATGTCCTGCATGTGGCCATGGTCGACGCGATGGGCCACGGACTGGACGCCGCCACGATGGCCACGGTGGTCATCGGAGCCTACCGGCATGCCCGGCGCATCAGCGTCGGCCTGTCGGAGATCTATACGTTCATGGACCGGGCCGTCGCCGATCAGTTCGGCCCCGACCACTTCGTGACCGCTCAGATGATGCGGCTCAACACGGCAACGGGCAGGCTTCAGTGGGTCAACGCCGGACATCCCGCTCCTCTGTTGATCCGTGGACACCGTGTCGTACGACGGCTGCAGGGCCCGACGACGCTGCCCGTCGGCTTCGGCGGTCACGAGCCCCGGATCAGTGAAGTGGCTCTCATCCCCGGCGACCGGATCCTGTGCTTCACCGACGGACTGATAGAGGAGCGCGATGTCGGCGGTGAGGAATTCAGTGAGGAGCAGCTCATCGGGTGGGTGAACCGCCTTGAGCCCACGGCCCAGCAGATCCGGACGGTGGCGCGCTCCCTCTCCCACACGCTGCAACGGGCGCGGGGCGGGATCACGACGGACGATGCGACGCTCCTGCTGATCGAATGGCGCGGGAGCGCCACCGACGACCTCGCCCCCCCCGGAGTGAGCCGGCCTCCCACCCCCAAGGAAAGGCCGACGGCACGCAGCCTTTCCCCCACCGCCGATCTCTCACACTCCTGCTGCCGCGGTGGGCACGTGACGGGTGACCGGTCCGTCAGGAGTGCGTGAGGCGGGGTGGGGGGCGTCGTGTCCGCCTTCGGAGTCCCAGACCGCCTCCCGGAGCGAGTCCGAGTCGGCCGCTGCCTCTGCCGCGGCCCGGAAACGTTCGGCCTCATGGATCAGGCCGGTCGCCGTGAGGCTCCGCGACGGGTCGGTGGCCGTGGCCATGAGCCGGGCTGCGGTGGCAGGGGCTGTCTCCGGTGGGATCACCAGCAGGTCCCAGCGGCCGAAGGTGTGGGACAGCAGCAACAGCTTGTGCGGGTCCTGCCCGGCGTTGGACCAGCCGACGCGCACCATGTGGCCGTGCGCGGGCACTTCACCCGGGATGACCGGCCACAACGTGCGGCTCACCGCTATCCGGGTGATCCGCCCCCACAGCGGGTCGAGACATTCGACGAGCGCCGGGAGCTCCTCCGTCAGGTTGCGCGAACGGGGCCACCAGGCACCGTCGATCAGGGCCGGAGGGGCGCCGGCCCGCGCCAGCGTGAGTCGGAGCGGTGACGAAGAAGGGGCCCGGTCTCCGACTGCGGGTGTGAACGGAATGGTCGCGGTCATGACGCGGACCCAACCCCGGGCCGGTCACGGCCGGCCCGGTTGCCATGAATCGCCGAGAACGACCCGGCGTGGAAGCCGGTGTACGAGATGCTCTCGGTAATCACCAGGATACTCCTCGCCGAGGCCCGGCGGACTGGCGGGGAGTGACGGGCTGAACGGAACGACACACGTCACAGAGCCAGGGGAGTGCTGGGCCGGGGCATGCGGGCCGTCGGGCGTGAGACCGGTCCGGGAGCCGGCATACGAAGGGCCCCGGCGCCCTCGGCCCACTGCCGCCGGTATCGACAGCCGCTTCACCGAATGCGGCGGCGTCTCCACAACCGCCCCGGCGTGTGCGGAGTACCGTGGACAGCACCGAGGGCATTTCGCACACCGGCTTCCACGCCGGGTCGTTCCCGGCGAGAGACGAAACCCGGGTCGCCGCCAAGGCGGCCCGGAGACGGGTCCGCATCATGTCGGCGACCTTGCACCAAGCCCTGCCACACCACGAGCCCGTCGCAGCCCCGGCCGCGCGTCTCGCGCTGAAGACCGACGGCCCGTCGCGCGGCCTCCTGGACGGTGCCTGGTGGCCCCGCTCCCGGGACCTGCTGAGCGAGCTGCCCGCGCTGACCGATGTGCTGGACCCTCTGTGGGGCCGCATCACCCGCATCGCCGTCAACCCGACGTACTGGCCGGTCATCCCGCACGAGATCCCCGTGGGCGGTCATGTCGTCAAGGCCGGATGGTTCACCCCGGAGATCGACCCGCACAAGCTGCTGCTGCTCTCCTACGGCACCGGCCGCTGGGACCTGCTGGTCATCCCACCCGAGACCGAGACGAAGTCGGCGGCCCGCCTGATGGCGGCCGCGTCCGACTACGACGGCCCACCGCTAACCGCAAGCGCTCTCATGGCCGCGGACGAGACCCGGCACGCCGTCTCCGCCGCCGACCGGCCACTCGAACCCGACGAGGCAGGGAAGTACGGGGAGGACGGCCCCGCCTCAGCGGCCGTTCCGGCACGGACGGATCGCGCCAGTCGCCTGGTCATCGGCATGTGAGACGGCCGCCACGACCGGTGCCTTCCCGGGTTTCGGCCCTGCCTCCGCGAGCCGGCGCAGGCACATGCAGGGGTCTCGACCGGCGGATCCCCGCCCCACGTGGTCCTCGTCCCGAGGAGCAGTACATGCAAGCCCTGATCGTTCTCATCGTCGTGATCGGTCTTCTGGCCGTCCTGGCCCTCGCCCTGTCCGTGAAGGTCGTCAAGCAGTACGAGAAGGGAGTGCTGTTCCGCTTCGGCCGACTCGTCGGAACACGCTCCCCGGGACTGCGGTTCATCATCCCGTTCGTCGACACCCTGCACCGGGTGTCGCTGCGGGTCGTCACCATGCCGATCCAGTCCCAGGGCATCATCACCCGGGACAACGTGAGCGTGGACGTGTCGGCGGTCGCCTACTTCCGGGTCGTCGACGCCGTGAAGTCGGTCGTCGCCGTGGAGAACGTCAACGCGGCGATCAACCAGATCGCCCAGACCACCCTGCGGAAGGTCGTCGGCCGGCACACGCTCGACGAGACACTGTCGGAGACGGACCGCATCAACCTGGACATCCGCCAGATCCTGGACGTCACCACCGTCGACTGGGGTGTGCAGGTCACCCTGGTCGAGCTCAAGGACATCCAGCTGCCCGACACCATGAAGCGCGCCATGGCCCGCCAGGCCGAGGCCGAGCGGGAGAAGCGAGCGAAGATCATCAACGCGGAGGGCGAGTCCCTGGCCGCAGCCGCGCTCGGCGACGCCTCGGACACCATGATGGCCCACCCCCTGGCGCTTCAACTGCGCAATCTCCAGAGCCTGGTGGAGATCGGTGTCGACCAGAACACCACCGTCGTCTTCCCGGCCCCCCTCATGAGCACGATCGGCGAGCTCGGCTCCTTCCTCGCCCGGGAAACTGCTGCCGCCGCACCCGCCGCGGCAGCGCCACCGGCCGGCACCGGCCGCACCCACACGTCCCTCAGCCCGGCAGGCAGCGCGCCCGGCACCGCGGCGTGAAGCCGACTACGGCCCGAGCGATCCGTGGCACCAGGGAGGATTCGTGACCGTCGCCTGTCGCGCGCATCCTCCGGGCACCGGCTGATGATGGGGGTACGGCCGAACACGCGGAGCTGATCATGACGGGTTGGCGGGTCAGGGACTACACCCAGGACGATCTCGAAGCGGTGATCCGTGTCGACATGCAGAGCGGCACGACCGAGGAGCCGCCGCTCTTCCCACTCTCGGACGCCGTGACGGCCCTCCAGACCCGCCACCCGGCCGTGGTGGCCACGGCCGACGACGTGCTGATCGGCGCCGCGGTGAGCAGGGTGGAGGGCGAACGGGCATGGATCCTGCGCATCTGCATGGCGCCCACCTGGCGGCAGCGCGGGCTGGGCAGTGCCCTGATCACCGCCCTTGAGCAACGCGTCTTCGCCGCCGGCGTCCGCGCGGTGCACGCCGCCCTGCCCGAGGGCGAGACCGGTGCCACCGCCCTGCGCAATTGCGACTTCGGCGCCCGCCCCGGGCTGGTCTTCTTCGAGAAACGCGGACCGGTGACCCCGCAGTCGGCCGGCACGCTGTCCTCGCTCGGAGCGGAGCTGCCGCCAGGGGGGCTCTGGCAGAAGGTCGCGGGCATGCAACGGGAGAAGCAGCTCATCGAGCGGCGCCTGGTCCTGCCGCTGGCCCATCCCGAACTGGCCGCCCAGCACGGAGTGGAACCGCCACGGGCGGTGATGCTGTTCGGCCCGCCCGGGACCGGCAAGAGCACGTTCGCGCACGCGATCGCCAGCCGCCTGGGATGGCCCTTCCTCGAACTGTTCCCCGCCCGTCTGGCCGCCGAGTACGGCCTGGCGACCGGGCTGAACCGGCGCTTCGACGAGATCGCCCGGCTCGACCACGTCCTCGTCTTCATCGACGAGGTCGAGGAGGTCGCCGGCGAACGCGGCGGCGCGGACGCGACCGCTGTCGGCGTCGTCAACGAACTGCTCAAGGCGATCGTCCGGTTCCGAAGCCAGGACGGACGGCTGCTCGTCTGCGCCACGAACAACGTGACCACGCTCGACTCCGCGTTCCTGCGGCACGGCCGCTTCGACTACGTGCTGCCGATCGGCCCTCCCGACCACACCGCCAGGACCGCACTGTGGGAGAGCTACCTGGCCCGAGCGGGCGCGCGGGCCGACAGCGCGGTACTCGCGTCCGCCAGCGAGGGGTTCACCCCCGCCGACATCGCCCACGCGGCGCGTACCGTCTCCCAGGCCCAGTTCGAGCGCACCTTCGACACCGGAACCCGGACCACCCCCACCACCGACGACTACCTGGACACGATCTGCGACACCAAGCCCACGGTCAGCGCTGCCATGGCCCGGGAATTCGCCCAGCAGACGGAGGAGTTCGCCCGCATCTAGCGTCCAGGCCGGGTGGGGAGTCGATCTGCGACGGACGTGTCAGGCCGGCGTAGGTGGCGTGTCGCTGCCCGTTTCGATGAGGATCTGCCTGGCCTCGGTGACGTTTTCGGCCCGTACGGCCCTGGCCATCGCGGCGCGTGCCGCGTCGGGCGACGTGTCCGGAGGGACCAGCAACAGAGAGAAAAGGTCCCCTTCGCCTCGGGTGATGAGGACGGTGTCGTCACCGACCGGGAAGGAGTCGATGTGCACGACCCGGTCGTCGACCATCACCCGGGTCGGCAGTTCGTCCCAGGCGCTGCCGTCCAGACCGACCCGGGTGACAGGCCCGAGATGCTCGGTCAACGCGGAGATCAGCGAGGGAAGCTCGGCACCGATGTCCCGGGACCGTGGCCACCAGGCACCGTCCAGGATTCCCTCGCGTGCGTGTGTGGTCTCCAGCCTCAGCAGGGCCGTCCCGGGTTTCACCGACCGGTGGACGGCGTCCGGCAGGAGCCTGGGGAGGTGGTCGGGGGTGTCGCAGTCGGTCATGGTGTCCGCCCGTCCGTAGAGAGCAGTGCGACCGCAGGGCGTGCGACCACGATACGACCCTGCTACCTCACGGTACTCCGCACGACGCTCCCGCGAGCGCTTCGCCGCAGGCGCGGTTGCGGAAACAGGCAACGGCTCCGGCGTATACCCGCCGGAGCCGCCCTTCCGGGTCATTGCACGTGAGCGTGCGCCGACCCGCTTCCCACGTTACGCCAAAGGGATTAATCCGTCATAAGCAATCCTTGCGAGGGTTCACTCCGGTCCGAGAAGCCGCCGCGGCGGCTCAACCACGCCCCTCTTCTTCCGTCTCCATCTGCCGGATCCCCTGGTGCGTCAGCGTGATCATCGCGGGCGTGTTGCCCCTCTCCCAGTCCACGACGACCCAGCCTTCACCCGCCAGGTACATACAGGCAGCGGCCATGTCCTGCTCAGGGATACCCAGGTCCGTGCGGAGCTTCGCCCCATCGACGCCCAGGAGGCGATTGCCCTCGGCGGCTTGGTACAGAGCCTGCATGATCCTTTCGCGGTACGTCTTTCGGTCTCGCAACATCGCCATGACGCGCCTTCCTCTACCGCCCACGGTCGGGCCGAAGTCGATGTCATCCGCGGTCACCGTCGCGGTGGGGCGCGTCGGAACGGTCGCGTCCACCGCCGACCGACGGTGTCTCCGGGTCCGACGCCCGATCCCCGGCAGAACATCGCTGTAGTGGAAGGCAGCGATCCGTTCGGCGTGCTGACCATTGAGCTGGTGGATCAGAACGACTCCGACGGCGATCAGGACGAGCAGCACGCCCGCGGCGATGACGAGCATGGGATCTCACCTCCGCCGACCGGCGGGCGAAGGCCCTGCCGAGCCGATGGTCCGGGGCCGGGACGACGGTCGACCTGCTCCGCCGTCGGCCTCCCAGGCTTCTTCCCTGTTTCGTGCATCGATCCCGTCTGCTGCTTGCTCCCGGGCCGAGGCATCGACGCCGTCGCCGACCATCAACTGCGCGGCGGCATCCGCACCGGTTTCCGGCGGAATCACCAGCACGTCCCGGCGGCCGTCAGCGGAGAAAAGAGTGAGTCTGTGGGGATCCTGCTCCTCGGTGGACCAGCCCACCTGCACGGTGCGGCCGGCGTAGGACACCCAATGCGGCAGGACGGGCCAGTAGGCCGGGTGCACAGTGACACCCGTGATACGACCCCAGAGATCACCCAATGCGGCCGTCAACGACGGCAGCTCACGGGTGAAGGCACGGGAGCGAGGCCACCACATACCGTCCAGCCCGCCCGGCGCGGGCGTCAGGGACAGCCGGGCCGGCTGCGGCGGCGCACATGTGCTCGATGTCGTACGGTCAATGGTCACGGCCATGGCGCGGACCCGTCCCCGGGCTCGTGGGTCCGGCCCGGCGCTGTCGATCACCGGGAACGGCACCCGCAGCGGAGCCGGTGCGCGAAGAACTCCCGGTGTCTTCACACTACTCCGCCCACCGGTCCGAAAAGCCCGGGATGACCAGGCAGTTTCCTGCCTTCGGGACCTGGTCGCCGGTGCCGATGCCGGTCAGAGCCAGTCCTTGCGCTTGAACGTCAGATACAGCAATGCGGACAGGAGCACGATGACGGCGGCGGAGGTGATGAATCCCGACTCGCGGCCGAAACCGGGATAGGGGAGGTTTTGGCCGTAGTAGCCGGTGATCGCGGTGGGTACGGCGATGATCGCGGCCCAGCTCGTCACCTTCTTCATGATCAGGTTCATGCTGTTGGCCTGGACCGAGAGGTTCGTCTCCATGACCGAGGCCACCAGGTCCCGCAGTGATTCCGTCCACTCGGTGGCACGCAGCACGTGGTCGTAGACGTCCTGGTAGTACGGGGCGAGAGGGTCGTTGATCAGGTGCAGGCCGGGGCGCATGAGGGTGTTGACCACCTCACGCATCGGGAGCACGACGCGGCGCAGCTGGACGAGCGACTTACGCAGTGCGAAAACCCGGCGCTGCACGGCTTCGATCTCACGGCGCCCGGCCGCGAAGAGCAGACCCTCCAGCTCCTCGACGCTGTCGTCCAACTGCTGGACCGCGGCGAAGTGTCCGTCCACGAGATGGTCGAGCAGACCGTGCAGCAGGAATCCGACGCCGTGGCCGGCCAAGTCCGGGCTCTCGTCCCAGCGGGCGACGACGTCCTCGATGTCGAGGCCGTCGTCCTTGCGGACGGTGATCATGGCCTGGCTGGTGAGGAATACGGCGATCTCGCTGTACGTCAGTTGCCCACCGTCCGGGCTGACGGTCACGGCGTAGGCGCTGAGGAACTCGTGGGTGCGATAGCGGTCGAGTTTCGGCCGCTGTCCATGGTGAGCGGCATCCTCCAGAGCCAGTTCGTGGATGCCGAACTCCTGACCGAGCATGGTGAGTTCAGCGGCTCCGGGCCGGTGCAGGTCCAGCCACAGGACCGATGCCGGATCAGCGAGATGCGCAGAGACGTCACTGGCGGGAAAGCCCTCCAGGACCAGAGTGCCGTCGTGATACAGCCGGGTACGCGTCACCATGGCCCGAGGCTAGTGTCTTATACCCCTGTCATGCCGCTTCGCCCCGATTGCCAGCGCGGCAGGTTCATCGACAGCAGCCACCCTCCGTGGGGGCCTTACGTCAAAGCCCGCGACATCCGGAGCTCCGACCGACGAGCATCGGGTGCCGGTCCGAAGGCAGGGATGTGGGTACCCGGCCGCCGCATCGCATCCGGCGTACACCGCACGACCGGATGCGGCCCGTCAGCCGGGAAGGACACTCCGAGACCATGACCACGCATACCCCGCGCCGTCGCCCGCCTCCCCCCGCAGGTGGCAGTGATTTCGCCCGCCTGTCGAAGAAGATCGCCGAGGCCGGCCTGATGAACCGGCGCCCCGGCTACTACACCGTCCGGTCCATCGTCGTGGCCGTCGCCTACGCCGGGGGCTGGAGCGCGTTCGTCGTCATCGGCGCCGGGTGGTGGACCCTGGCGCTCGCCGCGTTCCTCGCCGTGATGTTCGGGCAGGTGGCTCTGCTCGCCCACGACGTCGCGCACCGCCAGGTCTTCCGCCGGCGCCGGCCCAGCGAGACGGCCGGCCGCATCGCCGGGGCCGCGATCGGATGGGCTACGGATGGTGGCAGGACAAACACACCCGCCACCACGCCAACCCCAACCACGAGGACCTCGACCCCGACATCGCCCCGGACCTGCTGGTGTGGTCCCAGGACCAGGCCCGCGCCGCGACCGGACTGCCGAGGATCATCGGCCGTCGGCAGGCGTTCCTCTTCTTTCCCCTGCTCCTGCTCGAAGGGGTCAACCTTCATGTCTCCAGCGCGCGAGCACTGGGCAACCGCACCCTGAAGAACCGCGCCCTGGACGGCACGCTGCTCTACGGGCACACCGCCGCCTACCTGACCGCACTGTTCCTCGTCCTCCCGCCCGGCATGGCGATCGCGTTCCTGGCCGTCCACCAGGGCCTGTTCGGCCTCGACCTCGGCTGCCTCTTCGCCCCCAACCACAAGGGCATGCCGACCCTGACCGGCAACGACCGCCCCGACTTCCTGCGCCGGCAGGTCCTCACCGCACGCAACGTACGCGGCAGCTGGTTCACCGACCTCGCCCTGGGCGGCCTGAACCACCAGATCGAACACCACCTGTTCCCCAGCATGCCCAGCCCCCACCTGCGCAGGGCCCGGCCCATCGTCCGCCACTACTGCCAGGACTTGGGAGTCGACTATCTGGAAACCGGACTGATCGCCTCCTACCGGCAAGCGCTCGCCAGTCTCCGCCGAGCAGGAGCGCCACTGCGGCGAGCCCGTATCAGCAGCGCCCGAGCATGACGCACCGGCGCCGACGGTAGATAATCTCGCCGCCCTGTCTGAACCAGGAGGCAATCCCGTCGAACCGCTTGCATGAGTCGGCAGCTGTAACGCATCCAGATGCCCTTGCCGTACTCCAGCGCCTTTTCCCGGTGCCCGGCTGAAGTGACGGTGAGACCCAGCGGCTGGAACAACCCCGTCGGCTTCCCGGCGCGGCTGCGTCGTCTTACGGCTCCCCTCCCAGATGGGCGCAATCGCAAATCCAGCGTCCCGCGAGCATCGCAGGAGCGCGCACTGTGTGCGGAGCCGAACGCGGTCATGCGCGCAAGCACAGTCGAGATCACGGCGAAGCCCCGCCGGAGCGCTCCGGCGGGGCTTCGTCCCAGGGCTCCGAGCAGAAGCCCCGTCGGGGGCTGGTTCCCGGATGGGCTTCACTGCTTCGCACTGCCCCTATAACGGAGGTGACGACTGCACTGGTCTGACCAGGTGGAAGACCTCCCGGGCCGCATAGCGCTTGAGGCTTCGGACTATCTCGCGCCGGGTCTTACCCTCCTTGCTGCGGCGCTCGTAGTACTCCTGGGTGCGCGGGTCGACGCGCAGGCGAGTCTGCACGATCCGGTGCAGGGCCGCGTTCGCTTGCCGGTCGCCGCCGCGGTTGAGGCGACGGTACTGCCGACTGCCCGACGAACGCTCGACCGGGCTGACCCCGCACAGCGCCGCGAAGGACGCCTCACTGCCCAGGCGTTCCGGGTTGTCTCCGACCGTGATCAGCAAAGTGACGGCCGTGTCCGGACCGATGCCCACCACATCGAGCAGCTGCGGAGCGTGGCGTTCCACCAACCGAGTCAGGCGGCCTTCCAGGTCCTGGATCTCTTCGCTGAGCTGACTGATGCGCCGTGCCAGGAGACACAGCGTGACGTGGGTGGCGTGGAGCACCGCTTCCTCGTCGGCCTCGTCGTTCAGGCTGTCGTCGACGAGCCGTGCGCAGGTGCGGAAGAGTTCTGCATTGCCCAGCTCGGCAAGTTCCTCTCTCAGCTGCGGATCGGCACGGATGAGGACGGCCTTGAGTTGGTTGATCGCCTGGGTGCGGGCCTTGACCGCCGAGTCCTTGGCCAGTTTGTACATCCGGGCGATCTCCACCGGCCCGTCGCCAGTCTTGGCCTGGGCGCGCGCTCGCCCGCTCAGCACCGCCCGGGCCGCGTTCTCGGCATCGAGCGGGTCGGACTTGCCGCGCCGACGGCGGTCGGCCCGGTCGAACCGGTTCACATCGAAAACGTCCACGCCCTGGGCCAGCAGGTAGCGGGACAGGGCCGCCCCGAAGGAACCGGTACCTTCCACTCCGGCCCGCCGCACCGTACCCGTTCCCCTCGCCCAGCCCAACAGGTCTCGGTATCCAGCCGCGGTGGCCGGGAACTCTGCGGTGCCGATCACTTCCCCCACCAGGGAGAGCACAGCGGCCACATGGGCATCCCGATGGGTGTCCACTCCCAGGACCACCTCCGCCGTCGGCCGGCGTCGACGAGGACGCGAAGCGGATGGTGTGCCGGTCACGTTCGTTCCCTTTCAGACCGACGGCTTATCGCTAGCCGGCACCGGGCCGTGCGGACGGTCAGAATCGTGATGACGCCTTTCTGGCAGGCCCCTATCGAGACACGCCCGGTCAGCCCGAGACCAGCAACGCACCGCCCCCCGGCCGGTGGTCGACACAGTGTGAGCAGGACACTTCCGGTCAGGCATCTCAGGAGTCAGACCCCGCCGCAGGACAGCACCCACCTACCGTTCTCCGTCTATCCGGCTTGCAGCCACGTCAGCCCGCTCGTTCGGACGAATCGAGTCGAAGCACCGGTCGCCTGCCAACGGAACTGGCACCATGCCGCCGTCGTACGTCACTTCGAGTGGAAGGGGGACCATTGGAACGGCGGGTCAATGAGCGGCAACTCTCGGCGTTGCAGTGGGTGGAAGCCGGGTGCCCTGCCGGCGTATGGGAGACCAGCTCCTACAAGACCACCTGCCAGGCACTGCACAACCGGGGCCTGGTCACGGTCTCCCGGAAGGCCGGGCAGTGGAGCGTCGCCCTGACGAGCGCCGGCCGGCACTACCTGGCACACGGCACGTACCCTCCCCGCGGATCACGCCCGCGGAACACCCAGGCCGCCGCTCCACGCCCCCAGTCCACCGGAGCGCATGCGACTCCGGCTGCCGAGCGGAAGCCACCCACTCCATCACAGCCTCGCTTAACGTTCACAGAGCAGCTGTTGCAAGAACTCGCGGAGGCCGGCGGCAGGATCGTCAAGAGCGGTAGCGGTCCCGAGCTGGAAAAGTGGCCGTCCCGCGTCGCCGCGGCACGCAGGTCCGGAAGAGTTCCGGAGACGAAGGAGCTGTACGGAAGCTGGTGCCGTGACGGGTACGAGATCAAGCTCGTCGACATCCCCGCCTGGCGTCTTGCCGTCCTCGAACCCGTCCCCGTGCCCTCGCGGCTCGCTCGGCCGCACGCCGTGGTCCGGGCCATGCAGAACGAACGCCAGCCGCTCGGCCTGACCAAGCCCGTCCAAGGACGCGCTCTCCGACTCATCCAGGCACTGATCACCGCTGCCGAGGCCGAAGGACACACCTGCTCGGCCGGGCAGACCGGCTTCGCACCCCCGTCTCATCGCCGCCGCAGGGCACATCCTCACTTCACCATCACCGCACAGGGCCAGCCAGTGGGGTTTCTCGTCCTCCAGGAGCAGGACCGGACCGAGCACGTCGCCACCGAGAAGGAACTCGCCGAGGCCAAGAAGTACTCCTGGGTCAGAATCCCCCGCTTCGACTACACCCCGTCCGAACGCCTCCGCTTCATCGTCAGCGGCGGCCAGCCACACCGGGCGAGCGAGTGGGCCGACGCTCCCGGCCGTCCCCTCGAAGAGCAGCTCGCCGAGATCGCACAGGAGGTCACGCTTCGCGGCGAAGCCGCCGAACGCAGACGCCAGGACGAGGCCGAAGCGGCACGCCAGAAGCGCATCCGCTGGGAAGCCGCCATGGAACAGGCCCGCATCCGGTACGCGGAGACGTACCGCCTGAGGCACCTAGAAACCCAGGAAGCGGCATGGCGCCATGCCACCCGACTGACCGAGTACGTGAGCGCGGTACGCACACGAGTCGAGGCCATGTCACCGGGGCAGACCAGAACCGAAGCCGAAGCATGGATCAGCTGGGCAGCAGCCGCCGTGGAGCGCCTCGACCCACTGAACACACCGCCCCGGCTGCCCGACGTTCCCAACCCACGGGCCGACGACCTGAAACCCTTCCTCGGGCACTGGAGCCCCTACGGCCCCACCTACTGAACGCCCGCTCCACAAAAGCATCCGGCACGCCGAAGTACGGGGCCAGCGCGACAGCCGCCGCCATCAGCGGCGCCGGAACCCCGCAGCTTTTCCTTCAGCTCCCGCAAGGACAGCCTGCAGGGGTCATGACCTGCGCGCCAGCCAGGTGATGTCTAGTCAGAACGCGCGTCAAGTCAGCGTCATATCAGCATTGAAATATCACCTGTAACGCACATACCGCACATACCGCGTACAAAAACCGTAGGTCAGAAGCCTGTCGCGGCCGGCTCCAGGATCGCGACACACTCCACATGATCGGTCGTCGGAAAGATGTCGGCCCGAACAGATCCCAGAAAAACCCAGTCAGAGCCGGTTTCTCGGCTCATCGTCCTGCGTACGGACGCCCAGAGCGTCAAACGAGCGTCATGGCCTTCAGTCCATCCCCCCTCCTCGGGCGGAACAGGCCGCCACGCACAGACACCCTGTACCAGCCCGATCCCGCTCACTGCGGACGCACGCTCGCGCCCCATGACAACAGGTCAATGCGTCGTGTGCGGCCGGAGGCACTCCCCGTCATGGCGGCCATCAGCCGCCTTCGAGTGGCGGCGCGCGGGGGCTCTGCCGAGAGGGGCGGTGCCCCGACCCCAGACTCTGGGTCACCAAGGTCGGATAAGGCGCTGCGCATGTTGAAGGCGACAACAGTCCCGCCAGGCTTCCTCCGCTTGTCCGGAGAGGATGACGTGGTGACCATGCGGCGCGGGGCCATCAGGGCGACAGCGGCGGTAGTGGAAGCCGCCCGCCGCCACACGGTGCGGCGGCGGGCCCTGTCCATCGGTTTCGACCTCCCGACGGCACGGGCCCAGTCCGCGAAGATGGCGTCGCCTCGTTCACCCCGCACGGAACGCCTGCGACCCGGGCGCTGCCGCACTGGCCGGCCTCCACCCCTCGACCGCTTTACCGTCTACTGATGTCTGATGCCGCCGTGGGAGCCGTCGTCGGTTGCGTGACGGCGGCTCCCACGCTGCTATCGGGCGACATAGCCGCCGTCGACAGGAAGCGCCACACCGACCACGAAGCCGGCGCCGGGGCTGCACAGCCACAGGACCGCCTGGGCGATCTCATCGGCCGTACCGAGGCGATTGATGGGCTGGTTGGCCTCGGCCTCGGCTCGATCCAGCTCCCCTTTGGCGATCATGTCGCTGACCATCGGGGTATCGATGGTGCCGGGGCAGACGGCGTTGATGCGGATGCCGCGCGGGGCGTACTCCAGGGCCGCACTGGTCGTCAGGCCGATCACGCCGTGCTTGGAGGCGTGGTAGGAGGCGCGGCCGGGGAGACCGACCAGGCCGCCGAGCGAGGAGCAGTTGACGATGGCGCCGCTGCCCTGGGCGCGCATATGCCGCAGCTCGTGCTTCATACAGGCCCATACACCGCGGAGGTTGATGGCGTTGACGCGGTCGAAGCGTTCGGCGGGTTCGTCGGCGGCGTCGCTGGGCGGGATCTGGATGCCGGCGTTGTTGTAGGCCATGTCGAGACGGCCGAAGGTCTCGACAGTGCGGTCGACCGCAGCCGCCACCCGGTCCTCGTCGCTGACGTCGCAGGTGAGGGCGAGTGCTCGGTGGCCGGAGTCGGTGAGTTCCTCGACGGCTGCGTTCAGGGCGGCTTCGTCGATGTCCGTGAGGGCGACGGCGGCTCCGGCCTCGGCGAAGGCGCGGGCGGTCGCCAGGCCCATGCCGGAGCCTGCGCCGGTGACGAGGGCGACCTGGCCGGTGAAGTCGTAGACGGGGTTCACGTGTCTTTCTCCCGTTGAGAGTGAGCCGGGTCAGGAGGCGGTTTCGATGGTGACCTTGGTGGCGGTGGCGAGGCGTTCGGTGTCGCCGTGCACGCTGCCGAGGATGATCAGGCCGGCGTCGCTGGAGCCGCTGCCCCGGTAGAAGAGGGCCAGGTTGCCCCAGGGGGCGTAGTACGCCAGGTCGCCGGGCTTGGCTTCGGCGGCGTCCGGGGCGCCGGAGGTGGACAGCCGACGGGGCAGGTCAGCGATCTTCTCGGTCTCGTGAAAGTCGCTCAGGTTCAGCGCGAGCGGGAGCAGGGCGGCGAAGTCGCGGGCCGTGGCGCTGTCGTTCAGGGTGGCGTCGACCCGGTGGCCCTCGATGGTGACCCGGATGTTCATGGCGGTGCCCTTGTCATCGGACAGTGAGGCTGGAGCCGTGGCCGTCGGCGTTCGCTGTGACGCGGAGGCGGAGGGCGAGGACGGGGAAGACGGGGACGGGGGCGCCTCGTCGGTACAGGCGGTCACTGCAAGCAGTAAGGCGGTCGGAACGGCGCGGGCAAGGCTGGAACGGGTGGTCGGGCTCACGGCATCCTCCAGGGGCGTCAGTCGGGCAGGGGCTCGGCGTAGTGGCGGAAGCCATCGCGCTTGAGGTGGATCTCGTACAGGCGGCGGGCCAGCACCTCAGGGCTGCTGTGCTCGGCGTCGGGGCGGATGGCTCCCGGGATGATCAACTGGGCGGCGTGGATGTTCTCCGCGGCGAGGGCGTCGTGGAGCATACGCGCGTAGGCGCTCTCGGCGGCGAAGGCGATCGAGGTGCCGGCCCGGTCCGGGTGGGGGCGTACGGCGCTGCCGCCGTTGACGAACAGCAGGGTGCCGCGGCCGAGTTGGCGCATGCCGGGCAGGACGGCGTTCACGGCGGTGACCGGGCCCTTGACGGAGAAGGCGAGGGGTGCGTCGAGGTCGTCGGCGGTCGCCTCGAGGACGGGCTTCATGAAGTCGGCGCGGGGCACGGGGCTGTACTGCAGGATCTCGATGGGACCCAGGGCGGCTGCCGCCGCGTACAAGGCCGCGTCCAGTGACTCGGTGTCGAGGACGTCGGCGGTGAAGCCCCCCGCCTGGATGCCGTCGCGGGCCAGTTCGGCGGTCAGTGCGTCCAGCTTCTCGGCACTGCGGGAGATGAGGGCGACGGCGTGTCCGGCGCCTCCGAATCGGCGTGCGGTGGCGAGCCCGAGTCCGGGGCCGGCGCCGACGAGGGCGAAGGTCGTCATGGTGAGTCCTTGCGGGTGGAGGGGCTTCGCTCAGGCTTGGGAGGACCTTGCCGGCACGGCGCTCGGGATCACCGCGCAGGCTGTTCTATGTCGAGCCTCACACGCCGAGGCGAGAGCGAAAAGCGGAGAAAGACATCCGGGGAGGGATACATCCTGGGTGAAAACTCTCCCTCCTTCCTCAGGTGCGTTCGGTGTCATGCTGACCGGCATGACCGGCAATGTCCCCCTCAACGAGCTGGGAGAATTCCTCAAGAAGCGCCGTGCCGAGCTGAGCCCGCGCACTGTCGGCCTGCCCGACAACGGCGGCCCGCGCCGGGTCGCCGGGCTGCGCCGCGAAGAGGTCGCCCAGCTCGCCAGCATCAGCACCGACTACTACACGCGTCTCGAACAGGGCCGTATGCAGGCGTCCGCGCCCGTGCTGGACACGCTCGCCCGGGTGCTCCGTCTCGACGACGACGAACGCGGCTATCTCTTCCAGCTCGCCGGCAAGATCACCACACGCACCCGCAGCCGGGGGCGGCAGAAGGTCCAGCCGCAGTTGCAGCGCGTACTGGACGATCTCACCGCCACCCCGGCCATCGTGCAGGGCCGGCGCGGGGACATCCTGGCCTGGAACGCGCTGGCGGCCGCGCTGGTCACCGACTTCTCCCGGATCCCGGAGAAGCACCGCAACTACCCGCGGATCATCTTCACGGATCCGGCCATGCGCACCCTGTACGCCGACTGGCAGACCTCCGCGCGGCTCGCCGTGGCACAGCTGCGGATGGAAGCCGCGCAGTATCCCGAGGACCCCCGCCTCATCGAGCTGGTCGGTGAACTGTCCCTACGCGACAAGCAGTTCGCCCAGTGGTGGGGCGACCACCGCGTCGCCGCCCGCACCGTGGGCACGAAGACCCTCAACCACCCGGTGGTCGGCGAACTCGTCCTGGACTGGGACACCCTGACCGCCAACACCGACCCCGACCAGCACCTCACCGTCTGGACGGCCGCACCCGGCTCCCCCACCCACGAGCGGCTGCGCATCCTCGCCTCCTGGGCCGCCGACCAGAACCTGCCGGCCTCTCCTCCTGTCGCCTGACCACGGGAACCACGCCTGTCGAACAGCAGACAGCAGGCGGGATGTGCGCTGCCGGGCAATGAAGCCGTCGCAGTCCTCTCGAGAGGGGCTGGGCCCATGCCGTGTGCGGATTACCTGCCCGCAGCGGTCAGCCGGGCTCCGGTGTGCGGGTGCGGGTGCGGGTTTACATACCTCGTCCGCCGATGCCGCCGTCGGGTGCGATCTCGTCGATGCGGGCGAGGTCGTCGGCGGTCAGCCTGAGGTCGGCGGCGGCGATGTTCTGCGCGACCCGCTCGGGGTTGCGCGAGCCGGGGATCGGGACGATGTAGTCCTTCTTCGCCAGCAGCCAGGCCAGGGCCAGCTGGGAGAGGCTGACGCCCTTGCTCTCCGCGAGCTTGGTGAGCTCGTTGACCAGGGAGACGTTCTGGTCGAAGTTCTCCGGAGCCCACCAGGGGATCATGTTGCGAATGTCGCTCGGGTCGTAGTGCTCGCGGGACTGGACGGCGCCGCTGAGGAAGCCGCGGGCCAGCGGGGAGTAGGCGACGAGACCGATGCCGAGCTCCTCCAGGACCGGGAAGAACTGCTCGGAGTCGTGGGCGAAGATCGAGTACTCGTGCTGGAGGACCGAGATCGGGTGCACCGCGTGGGCGCGGCGGATGGCGTCGGTGTCGGTGTTGGACAGGCCGAGGTAGTTGACCTTTCCGGCGTCGACGAACTCCTTCATCACGCCGACGACTTCCTCGATCGGGACCTCGGGGTCGGGGCCGTGCTGGTAGAGCACGTCGATCACGTCGGTGTTCAGGTTGCGGAGGCTGTTCTCGACGACCTCACGGATGTGGTCCGGCTTCGAGTTCGGAGCGAAGGTCGGCGTGAGGCCGAACTTGGTCGCGATCGTCACCTCGTCGCGGATGGGCGCGAGGGCGTGGCCGAGCAGCTTCTCGCCCTCTCCCCAGCCGTACATCTCGGCGGTGTCGAAGTGGTTCACGCCGAGCTCGTGGGCGCGGCGGATGGCGGTGATCGACGCGGTGTCGTCCGAGGGGCCGTAGGCGAAGGCGGTGCCCATCGCGCCGTAACTGATCTCGGAGACGGTCAGGCCCTGGCGGCCCAGATTGCGCTGCTGCATGAGTGACCCCCAATAGGTTCAAACCAAACGGTTCGGTTTGAGCATACAGTCATCGACCGCCGCTGCCAAACCGAACGGTTCGGTTGGGTAAACTGAGTCTCATGGCCTCCCGCAGCAGCGTCACCGACGCCACCAGTGACCGCATCATTTCCGCGGCCACCGCCGAATTCGCCCGTCATGGCATCGCGGGAGCGCGGGTCGAGCGGATCGCCAAGGCGGCGCGCACCAGCAAGGAACGCGTCTATGCGTACTTCCGCAGCAAGGAGGCGCTCTACCGGTTCGTCGCCGGGCGGGAGCTCGCCGCCATGGCCGAGGCTGTTCCCCTGGATCCCGCCGACCTACCGGGCTACGCCGGCCGCATGCATGACCACGCCGTCCGCCATCCCGAACGCCACCGGCTGATGATGTGGGGCCAGCTGGAGCTGCCGGCCGAGGAGGCTCCCTCCGACGACCCGGTGCAGGAGTCCCTGCGCCGCAAGGTCGAGCAGGTACGCAAGGCACAGGAGGCCGGCCACCTCGATCCCGCGTGGGAGCCCGAGGACATTCTCGTGTTCGTCAGTCAGCTGGCTTTGTCGTGGGCCGGCCAGAACGACCTCGTTCCCCTCGGCGAGGAACGCCACGCCTTCCTGGCGGCCCGCCGGGCAGCCATCGTCGCCGCCGTCCAGCGCCTCTTCCCTGCGACGGCATGAACCAGCAGTAGCGAACGACGGTGATGGGCCACGGATTCGTCAGCCAGGGTGACGTCCTCGCCGTGCCGCAACCTGGTCGATGCCGCCGCCCGCTCGCCGCACCTCACTCAAGGCCCCCGTGCTTCCTGCTCCGCTCACGCCGTCAAAGGAGTTTCGCAGAAGATCGCACACCGCATGACTGTCTGAAGCGGCACCGGAAACGCGGTGGATCGGACCGGTGACCCCTGCCAGAGGCAGGCCGGTGCTCTGGTTTGCGTGGGCGATGATCTCGGCGGTGATGGAGGTGGCCGTCTCCTCGGGGGTGCGGGCACCGAGGTCGAGGCCGATCGGGGAGTGCAGCCGATCCAACTGTCCATCAGTGACCCCGACTTCACGCAGGCGGCGCAGACGTTCATCGTGGGTGCGGCGGGAGCCCATGGCGCCGACGTAGCCGACGGGCAGATCGAGGGCGAGCTGGAGCAGGGGGATGTCGAACTTGGCGTCGTGGGTCAGCACGCAGACGGCGGTACGGGCGTCCACGGCCGTCTGGGCCAGGTAGCGGTGGGGCCAGTCGACGACCACCTCGTCGGCGTGCGGGAAGCGGGCTTCGGTGGCGAAGACGGGGCGGGCGTCGCACACGGTGACGTGGTAGCCGAGGAACCGGCCGGCCTGGGCGAGGGCGGCGGCGAAGTCGATCGCGCCGAAGATCAGCATGCGGGGGCGGGTGGCGGCCGCGTGGACGAGGACGGAGAGCTTCTCGGGGCAGGTGTCGGCGTCTCCGCCGAGGGTGAGGAGCGCGGTGCGTCCGGTACGCAGTTGGGCGGTGGCCCGGTCCGCCACCGCCCGCCCGGTCGGCCCGTCGCCGAGCGTGCTGTCGGCGATCCAACTGTCGCCGAGCACGCTCAAAGTGGTGCCGAGCAATCCCTCGGGCCCGTCCACGACCTGTGCCACGGCAGCAGGCCGACCCTCGACCGCCTCGGCGAGCGCCGCGCCGAGATGCGGCTGGGCGGCGGGGTCGATGCGCTGGACAAGGACGTCGAGCTCGCCGCCACAGGTCAGGCCCACAGCAAAGGCGTCGTCGTCGGAGTAGCCGAACCAGGCCCGCCGGGGCGCATCTTGCTCATCCAGCACCTGCCGGCACAGCTCGTACACCGCGCCCTCGACGCAGCCGCCGGAGATGCTGCCGATGACCTTGCCGTCCTCGTGCACCGCCACCGACGTACCGATGGGCAGGGGTGCGCTGCCGGTGACGTCGACGACCGTGGCCAGGGCGAAGGGGCGTTCCTCGCGGCACCAGCGGTGCAGTGTGTCCGCGATGTTCAGCATGGGGGGCTCCAGAACAGACGTCGCTGTCGCAGAAGGTGGATAGGGCCGCCGCCGCGTCCACGGGGGCGATGCGCGGCGGCGGCCCGGGGAGGTCCGGCAACCGTACGGGGAGTTCGGCTGCCGGACTCGTCCATGGAGGCGGTGTCGTCAGAGCAACGCCTCGGCGGTGATGGGCAGTTGGCGGATCCGTCGGCCGGTGGCGTTGAAGACCGCGTTGCCGATCGCGGCCGCCACACCCACTTGGACGACCTCGCCGAGTCCCTTGACGCCCAGCAGGTTGCCGGCGTTGTCCTCGCCGTCCAGGTAGATCGCCTTGATCTCGGGCACGTCGGCGTTCACGGGCACGAGGTAGTCGGCCAGGCTGGCATTCACGATCCGACCGTCCCGGTGGTCGGTGACCGTGTGCTCCAGCAGGGCCGTGCCGATGCCGCCCACGATGCCGCCGAACGCCTGGCTCTCGGCCAGCTTGGGGCTGATGATCCGCCCCGCGTCGTACACGCCGAGCATCCGCCGCACCCGCACCAGACCCAGGTTCGCGTCCACGGCGACCTCGGCGAAGGTGGCGTTGTAGGCGAAGTAGGCAGACCGGTCGCTGCCCGGCCCGTCGTAGGAACCCTTCGATTCCAGGTGAGAGCGGTCGTTGCGGGCCAGCAGACTCTTGTACGTCTCCCCGCGCGCCGGGCTGCCCTGCACATGCAGTCGGCCGTTCCGCACCACCACGTCGTCCGCGTTCACGCCGTACAGCGGCGACTCCCGGTCCTCGACGGCCAGCCGAATCGCCTCCTGCCGCACCTTGTTGCAGGCGTCGACGACGGCCGAGCCGACGCTGGCCATGGTCGCCGAGCCGCCGTGCGGCGAGGTCGGCGGATACAGGGAGTCCCCCAGCCTGAAGGTCACCGTGCGCATCGTCAACCCGAGTGCGTCCGCGGCCACTTGGGTCTGGGAGGTGTAGGTGCCGGGCCCCATGTCACTGGTGGCCGCTTCGACCACCGCGGTGCCGTCGGCGTCCAGACGGGCCCGCGCCTGCGCGGGATACCGCCCCGGGTCGTACACACCTGCGGCCATGCCCAGGCCGACCAGCCAGTCCCCGTCCCGCGTCGAGCGCGGCCTCGGGTTACGGCGGTCCCAGCCGAACTCACGCGCGCCGACCGTGTAGCACTCACTGAGCCGTCGGGTGGAGAACGGCTCGTTCGTCGACTCGTCCTCGCTCGGCTCGTTGCGCCGGCGCAACTCGATCGGGTCGAGGTCGAGTTCGTGTGCGAGTTCGTCCATCGCGGACTCGATCACGAATGAGGCCGAGGCGAAGCCGGGGCCGCGCATCCAGATAGGGGTGTTCACGTCGAGGGGCACCCGCCGGTACGCCTGACGGACGTTGGGCATGCTGTAGAGCATCTGGCCTGCCGACATGACGGCCTCGAAGAACGTCTCGTACGACGAGGTCTCGGCGTCGATGTCGTGGATCGCGGCGTTCAGCCGGCCTCGCCGGTCACTGCCGAGCCGCAGCCGGTACTCGTACGACGGCCTGAAGCCGGTGCCGAAGTACATCTGCCTGCGGCTGAGCACCAGTTTGACCGGGCGTCGCGCCACCCGCGCGGCCAGCGCGGCGACGACCGTGTGCGGCCAGCAGCGCAGTCCGCTGCCGAAACCGCCGCCGACGAACGGCGAGATCACGCGCACCGAGTCCGCGGGCAGGTCGAACACGGCAGCGAGCTCGTCGTGTGTGCCCATCACCCACTGGGTCTTGTCCCAGACGGTCAGCTTGTCGCCGTCCCAGCGGGCGATGGTGGCGTGCGGCTCCATCGGGTTGTGGTGGTTGCGCGCCAGCTCGTACGTCAGGTCCAGCCGTACGGCTGAGGAACGCAGGCCGGCTTCCGCGTCGCCGCGCGCGTAGTCCGTCGGCGCGCCCGGCTCGGCCTCGTGCAGGTCGGTCGAGGGCCGCTCGGCGTCGTAGCGGACCTTCACCAGGCTCGCCCCGTGCTGCGCGGCCTCCAACGTGCTCGCCACCACGACCGCGACCGGCTGGCCGCGGAAGAGCACCCGATCCTCCTGGAAGACCCTGAGCCTGCGGCCGGGCGGGTTGTTGGATCCGGCGTTGTCGCGGTACGGCAGCGTCGGCGCGTTGCCGTGATGGATCACCCGCAGCACACCGGTTTGTTTCTCGGCGTCACCGGTGTCGATCGAGGTGACACGGCCGCGCCCGATGCTCGCGTCGACGATGACGGCATGCACCACACCCTCGACGTCGTGTTCGGCGGCGTACAGCGCCTTTCCGGTGACCTTGAGGCGGCCGTCCACCCGGGACAATGGCGCGCCCACGGCTGCCTGTGGCTGGGGGCTCACTTCGTACCTCCTACGATGCGCAGCTGGCGTGCGACGGTCCGTTTCAGCAGCTCGACCTTGAAGCCGTTGTGCTGAAGGGGACGGGCGCCGTCCGCCGCCTTCGCGGCAGCGGACGTCCACACGGACTCCGAGGGACGCTCACCGACGAGGTGCCGCTCGACGGCGGGCAGTTTCCACGGCACGGTCCCCACGCCACCGGCGGCGACCTTCGCCTCCTGGATGACCCCGCGCCGGACGTGCAACGCGACCGCCGCCGAGGTCAGGGCGAACTCGTAGGACTGCCGGTCGCGCACCTTCAGGTATCCGGACTTGAGCGGACGCGGAAGCGCTGGGATCTCCACAGCCGTGATCAACTCGCCTTTTCTGAGAGCTTGTTCACGGTTCGGGGTCGTGCCGGGCCGTAGCAGGAAGTCGGCGAACGGCAGGGTGCGCACGCCCTCCGCGCCGAGGAGATGCACCGTTGCCTCCAGGGCAGCGAAGGCGACGGCCACGTCGGAAGGGTGGGTGGCCACGCAGGCGTCGGAGGTGCCGAGGATCGCGTGCATCCGGTTGAAGCCCTCCCGCGCCGCACAACCGGAGCCGGGCTCACGCTTGTTGCAGGCCGCGGTCACATCACGGAAGTAGGTGCACCGGGTGCGCTGCATGATGTTGCCGCCGATGGTGGCCATGTTCCGCAGCTGGGCGGACGCGCTCAGTTCCAGGGCCTGGGAAATGACGGGATACAGCGTGCGTACCTTGGGGTGCGCGGCGGCCTCGGCCATCCGCACCAGCGCTCCGATGCGCAAGCCCCCGCGCTCGGTGACGGTGACTTCGCGGAGCGGCAGGCCGGAGATGTCGACCAGCGCCTCGGGGCGCTCGACGGTCTCCCGCATCAGGTCGACCAGCGTGGTCCCCCCGGCGATGTAACGACCGCCTGCGCGACCGGCCTTGAGGGCTTCACGGGTGTCGGAGACGCGGGTGTAGGAGAAGGGATGCATGGTGGCCGCTCCTCACTTCCGGCCCGCGGTCTGTTCGACCGCGCACACGATCTTGACGTAGCAGCCGCAGCGGCAGATGTTGCCGCTCATCCACTCCCGGATCTCCTCCGGCGAACCGGTGTGGCCCTCCTGGATGCAGCCGACGCCGGAGAGGATCTGCCCTGGAGTGCAGTAACCGCATTGGTAGGCGTCCTCGTCGATGAACGCCTGCTGCAGCGGGTGCAGTTCGTCGCCCTTGGCCAGGCCCTCGATCGTGGTGACCTCGGCGCCCTCCAGCCGCACGGCCAGCGTCAGGCAGGAGTTGACCCGCTGTCCGTCGACCAGCACCGTGCACGCCCCGCAGGCCCCGGCGTTGCAGCCCTTCTTGGAGCCGGTCAGGTCGAGGTGCTCGCGCAGCAGGTCCAGCAGCGAGGTGCGGTTGTCCACCGTCACGGTCCGGCGGGTGCCGTTGACCGTCAGGGACACCCGGCTGGAGCGCGCTGCTTCCGCGGCGGTGGCCTCCTCAGAGCCGGCGAGGAACGTCCCTCCGGCCACCACGGCACCGCCCACCACGACACCAGTGGCGATGACGGTACGCCGGCTGGGCCCCGAGGAGGACTCACCCGATTCGGTCGAGGGTGGAACAGCGGATTCAGAGAGGTCAGCAGACATACGTACGCCTTCGCATCACGGACGGGACAGTCGTGAACAACAGCGGGGCAGCAGGCGCGGGATCAACGCCGCCGCGGGGAAAGGGCAACCGCGCGCACCTTGGCAGCGGCGGCCGGTCACGCCGGAAGTCTTGCATCACCGGCCACACTCACGGCAGGGAGACTTTTATCCCCCCTTTGCCTTCTCGTGGTCTTCCCCATGACGAGGAGGCGGTGAGCGAACCGAATTCTTGAGTGCATAATTCTTGAGGACATGTCACATTTCACGCGCCGCCGGGCAAGAGCCTGACTCTGACAGTGGTAGGAACCGCGAACGTAGGCGCATTCCTGCCCTGGGTCATTTCCCGGCGGCGAGGCAGGCTCGTCACCGTGCCCGGTCCGAAGGCAGCCGGGCACGAGAGCACTGCTAGGAGACCCCCCTCATGACCACCGTTGCTGCTTACGCCGCGCCCGCCGCCAAGGCTCCGCTGGAGCGCGCCACCATCGAGCGGCGCCCGGTCGGCGAATTCGACGTGCTGATCGACATCAAGTTCGCCGGCATCTGTCACTCCGACATCCACCAGGTCCAGGAGGGCTGGGGTACCGCCATCTTCCCGATGGTCCCCGGTCACGAGATCGCCGGTGTCGTCTCCGAGGTCGGCCCCGGTGTCACGAAGTACCAGGTCGGCGACCGGGTGGGCGTCGGCTGCTTCGTCGACTCTTGCCGCGAGTGCGAGCACTGCAAGGCCGGACTGGAGCAGTACTGCACCGGCAGCGGCATGATCCAGACGTACAACTACCTCGACAAGGACGGCCGGCCCACCTACGGCGGCTACTCCGAGAAGATCGTGGTCGACGAGAATTACGCCGTCCGCATCCCCGACGGCCTCGCCCTCGACGTGGCCGCCCCGCTGCTGTGCGCGGGCATCACCCTGTACTCCCCGCTCAAGCACTGGGGCGCCGGTCCCGGCAAGAAGGTCGCGATCGTCGGTCTGGGCGGCCTCGGCCACATGGGCGTCAAGATCGCGCACGCGCTGGGCGCCGAGGTCACCGTCCTCTCGCAGTCGCTGCGCAAGAAGGACGACGGCCTGAACCTGGGCGCGGACCGCTACTACGCCACCAGCGACCCGAAGACCTTCGAGGACCTGGCCGGCACCTTCGACCTGATCGTCTCGACGGTCTCGGCTCCGCTGGACTTCAGCGGCTACGTGAACCTGCTGAAGATCGACGGAGTCCTGGTCAACGTCGGCGCCCCCGAGGAGCCGATCTCCGTCAACGTCTTTCCCCTGATCATGGGCCGCAGGTCGATCGCCGGCTCCGCCATCGGCGGCATCGCCGAGACCCAGGAGATGCTGGACTTCTGTGCCGAGCACGGCTTCGGCGCCGAGATCGAAGTCATCGCCGCGTCCGAGATCAACGAGGCGTACGAGCGGGTGCAGGCGAGCGACGTCCGGTACCGGTTCGTGATCGACACCGCGACGATCTGACCCCGGATTCTCCACCACACTCCCTGTGCCCTTGTCGGGGCGCCGCACTGCGGCCCGACAAGGGCACAGCCATGAGGAACGCAGGCGCATCCGCACCATTACCGGATTCATCCCGTTCCCGGCAGGGAGGAATTACTCCCTGGGAGAATTCCTTCCCCTTCACTTTCTCTACCCAGACCCGGCTCAAGATGCAGAAAATGTACTTACGGGCCTATCTTGAGGAAAATTCAGGCGCCCGGAGTACCACACATCAAGCACCCTTGCCGGGAAATCAGGAGCGCACCATGACCGAACTCGACATGGCCGAGCTGGCATTCAACGGATTCGTCGGGCAGTGGACGGAAGGCACCACCGACGGCCGGCGCGCGCCTCTGCTGCGCCGGCCCTCCGAACTGGGCCTGGCCTACGAGGACGTGACGTTCCCGTCGATGGACGGCGTGCCTCTCGAGGGGTGGTTCATCCCGGCCGACTCGGACCGGCTGATCACCCACAACCACTTCTCCCCCGGCAACCGCTACGGCTATCCCGGACACCTGCCCGGCTGGGACCGCTTCGGCGGCTTCGAGGTCAACTTCCTCCCCTCCTACAAGGCACTGCACGACGCCGGCTACAACGTCCTCGCCTACGACCTGCGCAACCACGGCATGAGCGGGTACGGCAACGGCGGCATCTGCACGATCGGCCTCACCGAGTACCGCGACGTCATCGGAGCCCTCCGCTACGCCGCGGCACGCCCCGACACCAAGAACATGAAGAAGGCCCTGCTGTCGGTGTGCCTGGGCGCCAACTCCACTGCCGTGGCCTGGGCCAAGCACCCCGAGGAGTTCGCCGAGATCCAGGCACTGGTGATGCTCCAGCCGTTGGAGGGCCGTTCCATCGGCGAACAGTTCTCCAAGGCCCTTGGTTTCAGAGGCGGTTACGACCGGCTCGACCAGGCCGTGCTGGAGCGCACCGGATTCCGTCTTGCAGAGCAGTCGCCTGCCAAGTACGCCTCCGCCATCACCGTACCCACGCTGGTGACGCAGGAGCACGACGACGTCATGACCACCCCTGAAGCCGTGCAGGCCGTCCACGACGCCATCCCCGTCGAGGACAAGCAGATGCACTGGATCCACGGCAGCACCCGCCGCTTCGACGGCTACAACTACTTCAGCGAGCACCCCGAGGTCGCTGTCGACTGGTTCGACTGCCACGTCCGCTGACGAACAACCGCAGGAGAGGCAGGGACATGGAGGAGTTCTTCGCCAAGAACCTGGCGTGAGCGCCGGTCACGGAAAGCCGACCCGGGGCTGGCCTCGGGTCGGCTCTCCGTCTGTCGGGGCTCAGCGCCGCCGCAGACGCAGCGCGGGGACCAGGTTCAGGAGCAACCCGATCGCGGCTACGCCGGTGACCAGGTTCAGGCCGGGCCGGTAGGCGGTGAAGTCGCCGCCGCTGTCGCCGGCTTGGGCGATCACGGCGGTGAGTACGGCGAGGACGAGGGCGGCGCCGACCTGGCCGGAGGTCTGTACCAGGCCGGAGGCGAGGCCCTGTTCGGAGTCGTCGATGCCTTCGGTGGCCTGGGCCATGATGGCGCTGTAGCCGAATGCGAAGCCGCCGCCGAGGAGCAGCAGGGCCGGGAGCATGGCGGTGAGGTAGTCGGGTGAGGAGCCGGCCGTCGCCAGGAACCAGACGTAGCCGAGGGTCAGCGAGGTCATCGAGGTGATGATGAGCGGTGCTGTGCCGAAGCGATTGACGAGCCGTCCGGTGAGGGGCGAGCCGACGGCGACGATCAGGCCGACCGGCAGCAGCGCGAAGGCCATGCGCAGGGGCGACCAGCCGAGCCCGTCCTGCAGGAACAGCGTCATCATGAACTGGAAGCTGAGGTAGGAGCCCATCAGCGCGACGATGCTGAGGTTGGCCCGGACCGTGGTGGCCTTGCGCAGGATGCCGAAGCGGACCAGCGGGTGCCGGACCCGCTGCTCGATCAGGACGAAGGCGAGCAGCAGCAGGGCGGCGACGCCGAAGGCTGCGAGGGTCGCCCCGGAGGCCCAGCCCGTCTGCGGGGCGGTGACCACGGCGTACACGGCGAGCAGCATGCCCGCGGTGAGGGTGACCGCCCCGGCCGGGTCCTGGCCGCCGGTCTCGGTGCGGCGGTCGCGCGGGATCAGAATCAGGCCGACGACCAGCGCGAGCAGGGCGAGCGGGACCGGCATGAGGAAGGTCCAGCGCCAGCCGATCCCGGTGAGCAGACCGCCCAGGATCAGGCCCGAGGAGTAGCCCAGGGCGCCGAAGAGGCTGAAGACCGACAGCGCCCGGTTGCGCTGCGGGCCCTCCGGGAACGTCGTGGTGAGGATCGACAGGCCGGCGGGCGCGGTGAAGGCGGCGGCCACGCCCTTGACGAAGCGGGTGGCGATCAGCAGCGTGCCGCTGTCGACGAGGCCGCCGAGCAGCGAGGCGGCGGCGAAGACGGCCAGCGCGACGAGGAAGACGCGGCGGCGTCCGAGCAGGTCGGCGGTGCGGCCGCCGAGCAGCATCAGGCCGCCGTAGCCGAGGACGTAGCCGTTGATGATCCACTGCAGTGAGCCGGTGGCCATGCCGAGGTCGTGGCCGATGGAGGGCAGGGCGACGCCGACCATGGAGACGTCGAGGCCGTCGAGGAACAGCACGAGGCACAGCACGGCGAGGACGGCCCAAAGGCGGGGGGTCCAGCGCGGTTCGGGGACGGCCGAGGAGAGCGTCCCGGGGCGGGACTGGGTCAGGGACATGGGGAGGTGGATCTCTTTCCTGGCGGATGAGCAGGCAGGTCGGACGCCTCGGCGCTGAGGAAACCGGTTCTGTCGGTGGGAAGAAGGCCGGACCGGGGCGGGGACGCGCAGCGCGGTGGGCCTCATGACGAGCGTGCCAGGAGAGCCGTACACGAAAAAGGGAGAGCCTCTTCCTAGGCGCCGGGCGCGTAGGAGGAAAGGCTCCCCCTTTGGAGGGAATACCTGGGGCGACGGTCAGGCGGAGCTGTCGCTGGTCGAGTGGCTCGGGTCCGCCGCCCAGGAGGCCAGCATGCGCAGGCTGTCGTGGGTCGGGGTGCCGGTTTCGGCGGTCCAGACGATGATCGCCAGGTCGGGATCGGCGGCCCAGGTGACGGCGTTCCAGTCGAGGTGCAGGTCGCCGACGACGGGGTGGCGCAGGTGCTTGGTCCCGGTGTCCCGGACGGCGACGTGGTGGGCGCCCCACCACTGGCGGAACTGCTCGTCCCGGACCGAGAGCTCGCCCACCAGGGTGGCGAGCTGCGTATCCCCGGGGTTGTTGGCGTTGTGCATCCGCATCTGGGCGATCGCCAGCCGGGTGACGCCCTCCCAGTCCGCGTACAGCTCGCGCATCGCGGGGTCCGTGATGAGCAGCCTGATGTAGTACCGCTGCTTCTCCGGGATCTTGCCGAAGTCGGTGATCAGGGCGGCGCCCATGGCGTTCCAGGCGACGATCTCGGTGCGCGGACCGATCACGAACGCGGGGGTGTGCGCCATGTCGTCGAGCATGCGCTGCAACTGCGGCTGCGCCTTGAGGCGCGGCTGCCGGCGGGGCGGGCGGAATTCGTCCTTGGCCGCGAGCTCGTACAGGTAGGCGCGCTGATCCTCGTCCAGGCGCAGCACCCGGGCCAGGGACTCCAGCACCGACGGCGACGGCTGGATACGGCCCTGTTCGAGGCGGGCGTAGTAGTCGGTGCTGATGGCCGCCAGTACGGCGACCTCCTCACGGCGCAGGCCCGCGACGCGACGCGAGCCGCCGTCGGGCAGGCCGACGGCGGCCGGGTCGAGCTCGGCACGGCGCGCCTTGAGGAATTCCCCCAGATCGTGGCGGTGAGGATCGCGGTTCATGCCATCACCCTGACACCGGAAAGCGGTGTTGTCAGGGGGAGAGATTTGTCCCTGGAAGTCCTCACCGTCGAGAAGCGCGCTGCCCTGTGGGATCAGCGGACGCGGGTCCACTTCCCGTGGAGCTGGACGAACTCGCCACCGATGACCGAGCTGGCCATGCAGGTGCCCTCGGTGTAGTCCTCGATGTGAGTGACGTGGTCACCCGCGTCGGGCTCGGTCCAGCGGACGACGAACAGGCCGTCGCGGAGCTGGGTGGTGGTGTACTCCATCGTCTGCTTACGGCCCTTGATGGCGCCACCGGTCACCTCGAAGCTGACCTGGGTCGCCGAGTCGAAGGTGATCTCCACCGTGAAGTGGCCGAGCGGGGTGTCGGGGCCGAGGTCCGCGAGCCAGGTCTGGCCCACGCTGGGGAGAGTCGCGTTGCTGTCCATCGGTACTACCTCTTTCCTTGAGCCTGTGAGCGGTGGTGCGGGGTGTCGTCAGCCGAGGGTCTTGACGACTTCCTGGGCGAGCGGGACGGCCGAGGCGGGGTTCTGGCCGGTGATGAGGTTGCGGTCCACTTCGAGGTGGGGGGCGAAGTTCTCCTCGCCCTTGTGGTAGTCCGCGCCGACGTCCGAGACGAGACGGTCCTCAAGCAGCCACTTCGCCCGGTCCGCGAGGCCGTTCTGGATCTCCTCGGAGTTCGACAGACCGGTCAGGCGGTAGCCGGAGAACGGGGACTTGCCGTCGGCGTCCACGGTGGACAGCAGCGCGGCCGGGCCGTGGCACACCAGCGTCACAAGCTTGCCGGAGGCGAGCCAGTCGCTCAGCAGCTTGCCGGCCGCGGGGTCGTCGGACAGGTCCTCCATCGGGCCCCAGCCGCCGGGGACGAACACGGCGTCGTAGTCGTCGATGTTCACGTCCTCGATACGGATGGGGTTCGCCAGTTCGGTGGCCTCGCGCAGGGCGGTCTTCATCCGCTCGGCGCCCTCCTCGCCGCCGTTGAAGTCCGGGGTGAGGCTGAGTGCGTCGGGGGTCGGCGGCATGCCGCCCGGGGTGGCCGCGGCGATCTCGTAGCCGGCCTCCTTGAAGACGCCGTACGGGCCGATGGCCTCCTCGGCCCAGAAGCCGGCCGGCTGCTCGAAGCCGTCGGCCAGGGTCCAGTGGTCGGCGGCGGTGATGAGGAAGAGGATCTTCGCCATGGGGTGCTCCCAGGTGTGAGTGCGGGCGGTCAGTTGTTCGCGGCCTGCTGGACGACGTGGCTGTCGGCGGCCTGGATCAGGTGGGTGAGCTTGCCGTCGCGGACCGTCCACAGGTGGATGAAGCGGGCGTCCGACTCCGCGCCGGACTTGGACACGGCGTGGTAGTGACCGCGGACGAACACGTGCTCACCGGCGTCGTAGAACTCCTCGGCCACCGCGCCGAAGGAGGTGAAGCGCGGCGCGAGCCGGCCGAAGAAGTCGGCGCCGGCGCTGGCCCAGGTCTTGTAGACGCCGCCGTAGGGGAAGCCGGGGGTGATGTCCCAGACGATGTCGGGGTCGATGACCTCGGCGACGACGTCCGGGGCCATGCCGGAGTCGTAGAGACGGCGGACGAGAGCGAGGTTCGGGGAGTCGGACATGGGGCTGCTCCTTTACGGGTCAGGCTGCGGGTGAGGTTCTCGGGTTCAGGCGGCGAGAGCGGCGCGGCCGGCGCGGAAGAAGGCGGTCTGCTGCGCGACGCGGGCGCCGAGGCCCTCGGCGGTGGCGATGTCCGACTTGTGGACGGCCTCCGGACCGGCATCGGTCGGGGTCTGGGCACCGGCACCGACGAAGTAGCCCAGACGGTTGATGTCGTCCTCGCTGCCCTCGGTGGAGGCCCAGCCCGGCTGCACACCCAGGCTGACCCAGTGCATGCCGTGCTGGGCGGCCATGGTGAAGAAGTAGCCCAGGGTGGAGGACTTGTCGCCGTTCTTGGCACCGGAGTTGGTGAAGCCGGCGGCGATCTTGTCCACCCAGGTCTGGGTGAACCAGCGCTTGCTGCTCGCCTCCGCGAAGGTGTGGAAGGCGGCAGAGGCGGTGCCCATGTAGGTGGGGGCACCGAAGATGATCGCGTCGGCGGCGTCCAGCTGCGCCCACTGCTCGTCGGTGATCGTGTCCACGGGAATGGAGATCACCTCGGCACCGGCTTCCGCGGCACCGCGCGCCACGGCCTCGGCTATGACGGCGGTGTGGCCGTAGCCGGAATGGAAAGCCACGGCGACCGTGGGGCGGAGAGTGGAGGACATGGGGGTATTGCTCCTCGAAAAGAATCTCGAAAGGGATTGCATGAACCGTGCTCTGGAAGCATGGCACGGAATTCAACAGCGAAGGTAGGAAGGATTTGTCCCTGGCTTTACGCCGGGAATCACCTGCTGGCTTTACGAATTCATGGCGGGGTTCGCCGCCCAGGAGGAAAGGAAGCGCAGGCCCTCGTACGTACGTGATTCGGGTTCGGCGCTCCAGATGATCAGCTGCTGATCGGGGTCGGCCACGCAGGTGAGGGCGTCCCAAGCGAGGGAGAGTTCACCGGCGACCGGGTGGTTGAACACCTTGGTGCCGCCGGTCCGGGGCACCACGGGGCGGCCTCCCCACCACTGGCAGAACTGATCGTCCAGCACTGACAGCTCGCCAACGAGGTCGGCCAGTCTCCGGTCGTCGGGACAGGCCGCGGCCTGCTGCCGCAGCACGGCCACGGCGTTGCGGGCGGAGTCCTCCCAGTCGGCGTACAGCGTTCTCATGGCCGGGTCGGTGAAGAGCTGCCGGACGTAGTTGCGCTGCTGCTGGGAGACCTTCGCGAAATCGGTGCCGAACAGGGCAGCGGCCATCGGGTTCCACGCCAGGATGTCCAGGTGCCGGCCCAGGATCACCCCGGGGGCCACGCTGAGCTCGTTCAGCACGGTACGCAGCCGGGGGTGCGCCTTCTGCGGGGCCCGCCGTCGCGCCCGACCGGCCTCCTTTCCGGCCAGCTCGAACAGCTGATCCCGCTGGGCGTCACTCAGGTGCAGGACCCGGACGAGCTCGGACAGCACGGACGTGGAGGGGGTCAGGCGACCCTGCTCCAGGCGGGTGTAGTAATTGGTGCTGATGGCGGCCAGCATGGCCACCTCGTCCCGGCGCAGGCCGGCCACGCGCCGGCGCCGGTCGGTTTCGGGCAGACCGACCGTGCGGGGGCTGAGCTCGGCCCGGCGGGCCTTCAGGAATTGGCCCAGCTCCTGACGGTGCGCACTGCTGTTCATACTGGCCAGTCTGCGCTGTCCGCCACTCGGCTGGGTAGGAAGGTTTTATCCCTGGATGCCTCTCTCCCAGGGTGGAATTCTCCTCTGTACGGGTCCTGCGGGCGGTGACAGAGTCAGAGACCGGCAATTGTTTTCACAGGCCGTCGGCGCTTCTGTGCACCCTTATGGCCATCGTCGACGAATCCGGCACGTCCGGCTGACACCGCTGCCCGAGAAACGCTTCAGGAGAAAAGACATGCGCGCAACCGTGATCCACGCCCCCGGTGACATCCGGGTGGAGGACGCCCCCGAGCCCAAGATCGTCAACCCGACCGACGCGATCATCCGCACCGTCGCCACCTGTGTCTGCGGCTCGGACCTGTGGCCGTACCGCGGCCTGGAGCCGGTCGGCGACCCGCACCCGATGGGTCACGAGTACGTCGGCATCGTCGAGGAAGTCGGCAGCGAGGTCTCCAACGTCAAGCCCGGCCAGTTCGTGGTCGGCTCCTTCGCCACCTCCGACAACACCTGTGCCAACTGCCGGAAGGGCTGGCAGTCCTCCTGCCTGAACCGCGAGTTCATGAGCACCTGCCAGGCCGAGTACGTGCGCATCCCCAACGCCCACGGCACCCTCGTCGCCACCGACGAGCACCCGTCCGACGAGTTGGTGCCGAGCCTGCTGGCCGTGTCCGACGTGATGGGCACCGGCTGGTACGCGGCCCTCGCCGCCGAGGTCAAGCCCGGCTCGACGGCCGTCGTGGTCGGTGACGGAGCCGTCGGCCTGTGCGGTGTCATCGCCGCGAAGGAACTCGGCGCGGAGCGGATCATCGCCATGTCCCGCCACGAGTCCCGGCAGAAGCTCGCCCTGGAGTTCGGCGCCACCGACATCGTCAGCGAACGTGGCGAAGACGGCATCGCCCGCATCAAGGACCTCACCGGCGGCATCGGCGCCGACTCCGTCCTGGAGTGCGTCGGCACCTCCCAGTCCATGAGCCAGGCCCTGCACTCCGCCCGCCCCGGCGGCAACGTCGGCTTCGTCGGCGTCCCGCACGAGGTGGCCGTCGACGGCCAGGAACTGTTCTTCTCCCAGGTCGGCCTGCGCGGCGGCCCGGCCCCGGTGCGCCGCTACCTGCCCGACCTGATCGACCGCGTGCTGTCCGGCCACATCAACCCGGGCAAGGTCTTCGACCTCACCCTGCCCCTGGAGCAGGTCGCCGAGGGCTACAAGGCGATGGACGAACGCCGCGCCATCAAGACCCTCCTCACGCCCTGACCCGATCGCCTCGTGGGCGTGAGCTGCGCCGGCCGCGCTCACGCCCACGAGGGCACACCCCGCCGCACGGTCGTAAAGGAGGCAAGCCCATGACGACCTGGACGAACGACGAACTGACCCGGATCGAGTCCGCCGAGGAACTTCAGATGACCCCCTCGCGCAGCGACGGAACGCCGCGCACACCCGTGCCGATCTGGGTCGTCCGCGACGGCGACGACCTCTACGTCCGCTCCTTCCGCGGCAGCGCCGGCGCCTGGTACCGGGCGGCCCGGGCCAGCCACGAGGGCCGTATCCGCTCCGGCGGCGTCGACAAGGACGTCACCCTCGTCGAGGTCACCGACCCCGGCGTCAACGACCGTATCGACACCGCCTACCGCACCAAGTACGGCCGCTACGGCGCCAGTTACATCGATCCCATGGTGGCCTCGCGGGACACGACCCTGAAGCTCGTACCGCGCTGACCTACAGGAGACAAGAACCACCGTGCTCGGTCTCGAACTCGTCGTGGTCCTGGGCGTGGCCGTGCTGGTGGGCAACGTCGTGGGACAGCGCCTCGGCATCGCCCCGCCCGTCGTCCTGCTCTTGACGGGTGTGCTGCTGGGATTCATCCCGGCAGTGCGGGAGGCGCAACTGCCACCGGAGGTAGTGCTGTTGCTCTTCCTTCCGGTGCTGCTGTACTGGGAGAGCCTGACCACCTCCCTGCGGGAGATCCGCACCAACCTGCGCGGCATCCTGCAGCTGAGCACCGTGCTCGTCATCCTCACCGCCTGGGCCGTCGCCGCAACCGGGCACGCCCTCGGGCTGCCGTGGGGGCCGGCCTGGGTGCTCGGCGCGGCCATGGCACCCACCGACGCGACCGCGGTCGGCGTCCTCGCCCGCGCCCTGCCACGCCGTCAGGTCACCATCCTGCGCGCGGAGAGCCTGGTCAACGACGGTACGGCCCTGGTCGTCTACGGTCTCGCCATCGGCATCACGGTCGGCGAGGAACACCTGAGCGTCCCGCACGTCGGAGGGCTGTTCCTGCTCGCCTACGGCGGCGGGGCCCTGGTCGGGGTGGTGGTCGCGTGGGTCAACATGAACCTGCGGCGCCGCCTGACCGATCCGCTGCTGGGCAACCTGGTCATGATTCTGGCGCCCTTCACCGCGTATCTACTGGCCGAACTGGTCGAGGCTTCCGGTGTTCTCGCGGTGGTCGTCAGCGGGCTGATCATGTCCCAGGTCGCCCCGCGCATCATCCAGGCCGAACACCGCACGCAGGCACTGGCGTTCTGGCCGCTGGCCACCTTCATCATCAACGGTGCGCTGTTCGTCCTGGTGGGGGTGGAACTGCAGTACGCGGTCCGCGACCTGGGCCGCGCCGATCTCCGGGACGCGCTGATCGCGGTGGGTGCCATCTGCGTGGTGCTCGTCGCCGTGCGCTTCGCGTTCCTGTACGCCTCCACCTACCTGGTCCGCGCCCTCGACCGCCGCCCCCAGCAACGCACGCTCCGAGTCGGTCACCGCACCCGTGTCGTCAACGGGCTGGCCGGCTTCCGAGGCGCGGTCTCGCTCGCCATGGTGCTCTCGGTGCCGCAGACCCTCGACTCCGGCGAGCCGTTCCCCGACCGCAGCTTCATCGTCTTCGTCACCTCCGGCGTCATCCTCGTCACCCTGGTCGTGCAGGGACTTCTGCTGCCGGTGGCGGTGCGCTGGGCGCAGCTGCCACCCGACACCTCGGTCGACGAGGAACACGACCTCGCCGAGACCACCGCCATCGAAGAGGCGATCAAGGCAATGCCCCAGCTCGCCGCCGACCTGCGGAGCGATCCGAAGATCGCCGAGTGGCTTCGGCAGGAGTACGAGGCCCACCTGGCGTCCGTCCGGGCGAGGAGTGCGGGCGCCCATGACGACCCCGCGGTGCTTCAGCACCAGGACTACCTCGCACTGCGCCTCACCCTCATCGCGCACAAACGCGCCACCGTCGTCCGGCTCCGCGACGAGCGCCGGATCGACGACACCGTACTGCGCCGTCTGCAGGCCGCCCTCGACAGCGAAGAGGTGCGCCTGTCGGGAGGCGCGGCGGTCGAATGACCCACATACCTGAGGAAGGACATTCCATGAAGGCCATAGGACTGACTGAATTCGGCGGGCCCGAGGTACTGCGGGTCCTGGACCTTCCGGTCCCCCAGGCCGGGCCGGGCGAGATACGGATCCGCGTACACGCGGCGACGGTCAACCCCGTCGACACGCTGGTGCGCCGAGGAATCGCCTTCATCTCCGACGCCGAACCGCCCTACGTCCCCGGGATGGACGCGGCCGGCGTCATCGAGCAGATCGGCGAGGGGACCGACACCGATCTCACCGTCGGCGACCATGTCATGGCCGTCGCGGTCGTGTCAGGAACACACGGGGCCTACGCCGAGCACCTCGTCGTGCCTGCCGAGTCGGTGGTCCGAGTGCCGACGGGCGTGAGCGCCGTCGAGGCCGCCACGCTCCCGATGAACGGGCTGACCGCACGCATGGCTTTGGACATGCTGCACCTTCCGGCGGGCGCCAGGCGGTCACGGGAGCGGCCGGCGCTGTCGGCGGCTACGCCGTCCAGCTGGCCAAGGCAGACGGGTTCCGGGTGATCGCCGACGCGGCACCGAAGGACGAGCGGCTGGTGAGGGAGCTCGGCGCCGACGTGGTCCTGCTGCGAGGTGCCGGTTTCCCGGAGCTGGTGCGCAAGGAGATACCCGACGGTGTCGACGGACTCGTCGACACCGCGGGCATCGCCGCCCTCGCCATCCGCGCGGTACGCGACGGAGGCCGAGTGGCGACGTCGGTCGGCGGCGTCCAGGTCCCCGTTGAACGCGGCATAGAAATCCGGAACACCTTCGTGCCGCAGTACGCACGCGAACACGCCAAGCTCGACCGCCTGCGCGAACCGGCGGAGAAGGGCAGCCTCACCCCTCGGGTCGCGCGGACCCTGCCTGCCGAGCAGGCCCCCGAAGCGCACCGACTGCTGGAGGCAGGCGGCATCCGAGGGCGAGTGGTGCTCACGTTCTGAGCATCGAATCGGGGACAGCAGCGGACTGCGCAACGCACCTGATGACCCATCAGAACGAGCGTCAAACGAGCGTCACGGCCGACGGTTATTTCTCCGGCCGTCACAACGGAGTCATGCCTTCCAACTCCATGCAACCATCACCGCTCCGACGGACCTCTCCCGCTCGGAACACGGCCCGAGTGTGATGGCCACAGGGCGTGATCAGTGGGCGCGCGCGATGGGCTGTTCGCACCAGATGGTCTTGTGGTTCTGGCCGTGGCGGCAGCCCCAGCGCTCGGCGAGTTGGGCAACGAGGAACAGGCCGCGTCCACCCTCGTCGGTGGTGCGAGCGCGGCGCAGACGGGGTTGGGCGCTGTTGGAGTCGGTGACCTCGCAGACCAGAACGTGGTGCCGGATCAGTCGCAGCTCCGCCGGCGGACGACCGTAGCGGATGGCATTGGTGACCAGTTCACTGACGATGAGCTCGGTGGGGAAGAGGAGGTCGTCCAACCCCCATGCGGTGAGCTGGCGGGTCGCCCATTCCCGGGCGTCCGAGACAGCAGCCGGATCGGCCGGTATCTGCCAGTGAGCGGTGTCCTCGGCCGGTACGGCGCGGGTGCGTGCCAGCAGCAGGGTCGCGTCGTCACGTGGTGCTTCATCCACCAGATTGTCGAGGAGGGTCCTGCCGGTCTCCTCCAGCGCGCGGTCCGGGCGGCAGGAGGTGGCGAGGGCATCGGTCAGCCGCTGGAGCCCGTCGCCGACGTCGTGTGTGGCTTGCTGGACCAGGCCGTCGGTGTAAAGCGCGAGGACGCTGCCCGGCTCGACGTCGATCGTGGTTGTCTCGTACGGCATGCCGCAGACGGCGAGGGGCGGCCCCGGGAGTATGTCGACGGCTTCGGCACTCCCGTCGGGCCGCACGAGCACGGGCGGCGGGTGCCCGGCACTGGCCATGGCGCAGCGTCGTGTGACCGGGTCGTACACCGCGTACAGACAGGTGGCGCCCATGACGTCATGGTCGCCAGGGGGTGCTTCCTCCGCGAGGCGCTGGACCAGGTCAGCGATCCGGGTGAGCAACTCGTCCGGCTCCAGTTCGAGGTCGGCGAGGGTCTGGATGGCAGCGCGCAGACGGCCCATGGTGGCACTGGCGGGTATGCCGCGGCCGATCACGTCTCCGGCGACGAGGGCCAGCCGGAGAGCGGGCAGGGGTATGGCGTCGTACCAGTCGCCGCTGGTGCCGCCCCCACGGTCTGTGGGCAGGTAGACGCCGGCGGTCTCGGCTGCCGGAGTGTCGGTCGTGGCCGGGGGAAGGAGTCTTTGCTGCAGGGCCACGGCCGCTCTGTGCTCGCGCGTGTAGCGGCGGGCGTTGTCGATGGCGAGTGCTCCCCGTGAGGCGATCTGCCTCATGAGATCCACCTCGTCCTCGGTGAACGGTTCGGACGGACCGGTGCGCCAGACCACGATCGCTCCGAGGGTGAGGCTGCGGGCGTGCAGCGGTGCCACCATCACCGCCTGGACGTCGTGCGGGAGGAACTGCTCGGCCGAATGTGGGCCGCCGATCAGGGCGATGTAGTCGTCCCGGTCGTAGACGACCGTCTCGCCGTGCTGGAAGCGGCGCAGGAGGGGGTGGTCGGACAGGGATGGGACGAGGTTGCCGCGCTGGATACCGGGCGGCCAGTCCGCGGTGGCCGGCGCCAGGGCAGCGTTGCGCAGATGCGGATCTCCGCCACCCAGCCGCTCTGCGGGTTCGTCACCGTCGAAGACGGCGTCCGCAAGGTCGACTGCTGCGAGATCACCGAAGGTGGGTACAAGGACGTCCGCGAGATCGTGGGCGGTCCGCACGACATCCAGGAAGCCCCCCACCCGCTCGGCGACCGCGTGGGCAAGATCCAGCTGTCGGCGGGCACGCAGTTGGTCGGTGTCGTCTATGTACAGGGCTGCCACTCCTGTGGGGCGTCCTCGCGCGTCCTCCAGTCGGAAGGCGGACAGCGACAGCGCGTGCCGCCGCGCCGGATGGTGTCGCCAGCTCACTCGCTGGTTCCTGTGGATCACCGGGACGCCCGTCTCGAGCACCTGCCGCAGTACCGCCTCGATGGTCTCGGCGTCCTCGGCGCACAGCACGTCGCCCAGTCGGGCGCCGGGCTGTATGGGACGGCCGTCGGGAGTGTCCGGTATGGCGTTCGTCTGCACGGTGGTGAGATCCGTGTCGTGCAGGGCGATCGTGATCCGGTTCTGTGCGGACAGTGCGCGCAGGAGGGCTGCGCCGTGCCGGTGGTCGGCGACGTGAGGAGTGGGGGCCGCGAGCACGAGGAAGTCCGCCGAGCCGCTCACCCGTGTGGTCCGGAATGTGACGTCGATCGTGTTGCCGCACTGGTGACGCAGTTGTACCCGGCCGGTCGCCGGCACGTGCGCGGCCCTGCGCGGGTCGTGCGGGAGGTCGGCCACGAGCTCCTGCACGGGGCGGCCGTGGACCTCGTCGGCGCAGAACCCGGTCAGGTCCTCTGCTGTGCCGGTCCACCCCACCACCGTGCCCCGATCGTCGAGCACGGCCGCGGCCAGACCGTCGAAGGCGGGCGGCCGGCCGCCGGGACCGGCGCCGGAGACGCTCGTCGCACCTCGAAAGGCGCCTGCCGGGTCGGCGTTTTCAACATCCGATGCGTCCATGTCTCTGGCTTTCATTACGAGGTTCCGCGGCTACGGGAGATGGGAATCCTGTGGCGGCTGTCGGCGCTCAGCGGGCGCCTGTTGGGGATGGCAGCTCCTGTTCGGCCCAGACGACCTTGCCGTCTGTTACCGAGCGGGAACCGCACCTGCGCGACAGCCGACCGACCAGGTAAAGGCCTCGGCCGTGCTCGTCGAGATTGCCGGGATGGCGCGGGCGTGGCCGACCGGTGTTGGTGTCGGAGACTTCGCAGGTAAGCACCCGGTGCTGGATGAGCCGTAGGCGGATCGGGCCGTCGCCGTGGCGGATCGCATTGGTGACCAGTTCACTGACGAGCGACTCCACGGCCGTCACCAGCGGCTCCAGACCCCATTCACGGAGTTGACGGGCAGCCAGACGCCGGGCCATCGGGACGGTGACGAGTTCGTTCGGCAGATCCCAGGACGCGACCTGGGCAGGCGGCAGGGCGCGCGTCCGCGCAAGGAGCAAGGTGACGTCGTCGGCCGGTGCCTGCGCCGACAAGGTCTCCATCGCCCGCGAGCACAGGTCCTCCAGGGCGGCACCGGGCTGTGCCAGGGCGGCGCCCAGACGCCGCAGGCCGACGTCGATGTCCTCGCCGCGGGACTCCACCAGACCGTCGGAGTAGAGGGCGAGCACGCTTCCTTCGGGCAGTTCCAGTTCCACGGACTCGAAAGGCACCAGGCCGAGACCGAGGCCGAGCGGGGCTCCGGCCGGCAGGTCGGGGACGGTGACCCCGCCCTGTGCGTCGACGACCAGGGGCGGCGGATGCCCGGCCCGTGCCAGCGTGCACCGTCGGGACACCGGGTCGTAGACGGCGTACAGGCAGGTGGCACCGACGACTGCGGGAAGCCGGTCGGTGTCGTCGGCGTCCTCGTCGTTCATTCGCCGGACCGTGTCGTCGAGGTGCGCCAGCAGTTCGTCCGGGGGCAGGTCGAGGTCCGCGAGCGTGCGCACGGCGGTGCGCAACCTGCCCATGGTCGCCGCGGCGTTGATGCCGTGTCCCACCACATCGCCGACGACCAGGGCCACCCGTGCACCGGACAGCTCGACCACATCGAACCAGTCGCCCCCCACACCGTGGTCCATGTCGGCGGGCACATAGCGCGAGGCGACCTCGACGGCAGCACCGCCCTGCACCCGCTGAGGGAGCAGGTCGCGTTGCAGCGTGAGGGCGGCGGTGCGCTCGCGCGCGTACTGGAGCGCGTTGTCCAGGCAGAGTGCGGCCCGGGTGACCAGTTCCTCGGCGAGGAGCAGGTCGTCCTCCTGGAACGGCGTCTGTTCAACGGAGCGGCCGAACAGCGCCAGTCCCAGCACGCAGCGCCGCGCGCGGATGGGTACGACCATCAAGGAGTGGACGCCGCTGTCGCGTACCTTCTGCGCACGCGTCGGATCGTGGTCGACCCAGGGGCCGGAATGGGTGTCCATCACCGGTTCCAGGTGAGACCTGCCCGTGCGCAGGACGGCGGCGAACGACGAGGTCTGGGGGACGTGGATCACCTCTTCACGCACCGCTGGCAACTCCAGGACACCCTGGTCGACGGAGGCCACCCCGGCACGGCGCAACACAGGGCGGCGTTCGCTCCTCGTGCCGATCCGTGCGGCGGGCTCGAGTCCGAACGGAACCGACTCCGCCAGGTCGACGACGACGTGGTCGGCCAGCAGGGGCACGGTGAGCTCTGCCAGTTCCTGGGCGGTCTGCATCACGTCGAGGGTGCTGCCGATGTGCGTGCTGGCCTCGCTGAGGATGGCGAGGCGCTCGCGCGCCCGCTTGTTTCCGGTGACGTCCACGGTCATGGAGCACACGCCCAGTGGCGTGCCGTCCGCGCCCTGGAGACAGAAGAAGGAGGCGGAGAACGCGTGCTCACGGGGCCGGTCCGCAGGCGGCCACGCACGGTACTCGTGCACCGTCGTCGTGCCGCTCTCCAGCACCTGCCGCATCACAACCTCGAGCGCTTCGGCCTCGACGGCGGGCAGTGAGTCCTTCAGACCGCGCCCGAAGCGTCGGTGACGAGGCACGCCGTCGTGCCGCTCCATGGCGTCGTTCACCCAGACACAGCGCAGCTGCGCGTCATAAACGACGATGCCGATCGGGGCTCGGGCAAGGAGCGACTCCCGCACCGGTCCCCCGGTCGCCCCCGAGGACAGAGCTCCTATGTCCGTCACGGACACCAGCCACCGGGTGCCGGCGTCCTGCCCCCGCAGCAGCGAGACCCGCAGCGTCATCCTGAGCGTGTGGCCGTCGCGGTGGCGTATCGCGACAGTGCCGGACCAGCCGCCCCGCGCACGGCACTGCTCGGAGAACGCCGAAGCTCTCCGTGCGTCCCCGGGAGGCGCCAGCACGTGTACGGCGGACCGGCCCACGACCTCCCCGGCCGTATAGCCGACGAGCTGCTGGGCGGCGTGCGTCCACCCCACGACGACGCCCTCGGCATCGATCATCGCTATCGCGGCATCGGGCACCTCAGGGAGGCTCACCGGCTCGGCGAGGAGGGTGTGGTCAATGTTGGTCATTCGCGGTCCATCCCATCGGTGCGGAAGTAGGAGCGTCGGCCTGTGGCCCGGCGGCCCTGTGTGCAGCGGTGGTGAACGGCGATGTCCCGGTGAGCGGCACACGGTGCGGTATGTGTCATATCAGAGCAATTCGCCCCTTTCTGATGAAATCATCAGATGTAATGACTTTGACGTCAAGACCCTCATAGGTGATCGAAAAGTCAGATGCTGGGGCTCCAGGTCACGGCTTTACAGGTGAACGGACGGGTAGCAGGTTCCGCGGAGCATGCACGGCGGGTGGGAGCGGCTCCCTGAGGCTCAGACCACCCGCCGGATGGCGGCCCACCCTGGCGGCCGGCCGTCAGACTGGGCGCCGGGGCGATGCCGGGGAACCCATACCCGTAGTGCCCGAGGGCTGATGCGGCACCGCACGGGAGTCGGCAGGCTGACGGCTTCGCCGTCCAGCCCGGCGGGGAGGACCGGGGCGTCGGCGTATACGACCACGTCGTCGGGCGTGGCGAGACGGGTGAGGCCGTGCGGTTGCCCGCTGCGCAGCCTCGCAGCCGTCTCGGCGGGCGTCTCCGCCCTGGCGGTCAGTACTCCCAGCAGGCCGGAATCCAGGTGCGCACGCCTGCCGAGCCCGGTCGGGTCATCCACTTGGTAAGGGTTGTTGCTCACCAGCACGGCATCCGGCCCGTCCACGGTGAGCGGCCCAGTGCGGACCACCAACTCCGGGCCCTCGTGGCGGGCCAGGAATTCCGGAAGGATGCGCACGGCCGTGCCAAGCTTGTCGTCCCGATAAGCCGGGTCCTGCACCAGGGCGGCATAAGCACCGAACGAGACGTTGTTGACGAACGCCCGCTCGCCTGCGTACCCCAGATCCACGCGCAACTCGACGCCGTCCGTGAGAGCCTCCAGCGCGGCCGAAGGATCCTCACGGTCCAGGCCGAGATCCATGGCGAAGTGGTTGCGGGTACCCGCCGGAATGACCACGAAGGGCAGGCCGCTCTCCGCGGCCACCTCGGCGACAAGTGCCTGCGTACCGTCTCCGCCCGCCACGCCCAGCAGATCCGCACCGTCGTCCACCGCGCGTCGGGCGACCGTCGCCAGGTCCTGGGGCAGGGAATGACCGATCAGGAACACCTGGGCTCCGAGCGTGCGGGCGCGTTCCGCGATCCGGAACCGGCTCGCCTTCCCTCCCCCCGAACGCGGATTCACGATCAGACAGGGCCGCCGCGCGCCGGTCGTCGGCCGCGCCGCGTGCTCGCTCACGGCGCGTACCCGAAAGCCGCATGCATCAGCCGGGCGCACCTCACTGGCGACAACAGGACTGCCGCGATCACGCCCGCAGCTGACGGCTCCATCCCCCACCGGGCCGACGGTCCGGCGACTGCGCCTGCGGCCACCGCCACCATGACACTTCCTTCAACAGTTGCGGCCTATGGCATCAGCTTGCAGCTCGGCCTGGGGATCCGCACCTGGGATCGGCGGTGCCCCGAACGCCTTCACCACCGCCGAGCCGACGCCGTCTCCTCCACGGCGTACGGATGAGAGTCCGGCCGGGGCCTTCTCCAGCGCCAGCCGAACGAGGCGACAACGCCCGGGACGTGACGGACGCGGCAGCCTCGGGGCGATCCGTTGGGGACGGACGAAGCATCCATCACCGCAGCCCGAAGAGGGCTCCTCGTTTTCCCGTGACCGGGGCTGGGTACCCGACACCCATGGCGACGCGTCCGGTTCCGGTGCGAACCATCCTCGCCACCATCGGCCTGGTGCTCGCCGCCTACGTCGTACTCGAGCTGGTGGTCCAGGCTCGCCGGGTCCTGATCTGGGCGGTCATCGCGTTGTTCCTGGCCGTCTCCCTTCATCCGGCGGTCGAAGCCCTGCAGCGACGGGTACCGCGGTGCCGACGATCGGTGGCCGCCTTGCTGGTCTTCCTGGCCGCGGCCGCAGCCGTCTGCGCGGTGGTCGCCCTGTTCGTCATCCCCCTGGCTCAGGAGGGAAGCCGGTTCGCCGGCCGCCTACCCGCGATGATCAGGGACGCCCAGGCCGGCCGCGGGCCAGTCGGCAACCTGCTGGAACGGACGCACGCTCTGCAGTACGTCCAGCACCATCAGGCGCAGATCCACGCGTTCGCCACCGGACTGAGCACGCCCGTCGCGAAGTTCCTCCGCGGTGCAGCGAGCACCACGGCGGGAGCTCTCACCATCTTCGTGCTGGCCTATCTGATGGTGCTGGAGGGCCCCAAGGCCATAGACCGGTGCCTGGCCCTCGTGGACGAGGCGCCCGCGGCCCGCATACGCCGCGTCGGAGCCGCGTGCGCCCGTACCGTCAACGGCTATCTGACCGGGAACTTGCTGATCAGTGTCATCTGCGGGCTTCTGACCTACGTCGTGCTGCTGGTTTCCGGAGTGCCGTTCGCCGGCCTGCTGGCCCTCTTCGTCGCCGTGACCGACCTCATTCCCCTGGTGGGAGCCACCATAGGAGCTGTCGTCGCCTCCGCAGTGGCGTTCGTCCACTCCCTGCCGGCCGGCATCGGGGCCATCATCTTCTTCATCGTCTATCAGCAGGCCGAAAACCACCTCCTGCAACCGGTCATCCTGTCTCGGACGGTGAAACTCAACCCCCTCACCGTGCTGCTGGCCACCCTGGTCGCCGCCGAAGTCGCCGGGATCCTCGGTGCCCTGCTGGCGATTCCCGTCACCGGCATCATCCAGGTCGTCCTCGGTGACATCTGGGCTCACCGCGGCGGTCGGCCACTGGGGCTGCCGACACGGGCAGACAACGGCCCCGAGGAGACCGACCGGTCCGACGCCCCCGGATGACGGCCCCGAGGAGACCGACCGGTCCGACGCCCCCGGATGACGGCCCCGTGGAATCCGGCCGCCACAAGCGCAGCGAGGAGTTCGCCCGGGTCGACGGCTGCGCCTTTCCTCGTCAGACGAAAGATCGTTGACTAGGCCGGTCGGGGTTGCAGGGCACAGCTTGAACGGACGGACCTGGCAGACAGCGAGGACCCGGGGCGAGAGCGGGTTGTTGATCGCCCTCGCCCGGTCAATGTTCGAGCGGGACCTGGACGTCGGACTGACCGAGTACCTCGGCTGCCGCCTGCCGCCCTGATGAATGAGCCGATGTCCGAGATCGCCCCGCCCAGTTGGGCGCGCCGCACGACGCCAGCGTCGCCATCACAGCCGCGCCGAGATGAGCGTGAAGGACCGCTCGCCGGCCGACCGCCCGCGGAGGTGGCGGGATGCCGCCGCTCGCCGACGCCCGGTCGATCCGGCTCCGCCGCTCAGTGCTGGACGTGCGGACGTGCGTGGAACAGGGGGCGCCGCTGGGGGGCCGTGCCGGCAGCCAGATGACCGATCTCGACACGTGTCCTGATGGCGCGGACCACTTCGGTCAGACCGACGACGATGGCCATGACGCCCACTACCAGCGTGAGTGTCCCGATGGAGGCGAACGGCATGACGATCATCACGATGCCGGCCATGGTGCCGATGATGCCGTAGGCCACGTGCCAGCCGCGCGCCGGCATGGTCTGATCGGACGCCGCCGCGACCGTCTCCAAAGTGCCCCGAAGCAGCCAGCTGAAGCCGATCCACAGGGCGAGCAGGAAGACCGACTCGAGGGGGCCCCGGAAGCAGACCAGTCCCAACAGGACGGAGGCCGCGCCGGTGATGAAGTGCAGTACGCGAAGATGCCGGGGCACGTGGGTCCCGAAGGCGGCGGCGAGTTGGAAGACACCGGTGGCCAGCAGGTAGACGCCGAAGAGCACGCCGACGACGCGGAGCGTCTCGCCCGGCCAGACCAGGGCGATGACGCCCAGGGCGATGGTGGCGAGGCCCATGGTGAGCAGGATCTGCCAGCCCACGTTCGCCAGGGCGGCGATGCCTACGGCCGCAGGACCCTCTTGTGGCTCGGTGCCACGTGGCGGAACGGAACCAGGGGAATCGGAAGGAGATGTCATGGCACCTACCTCCTTCTGTGAGCAGCGTGGTCACGTCACTACATGTCCATCGTCACCCGATCAGCCTCATGCCGCTCGGTGGGGAGGGCGAGGGTCCGTGGCGCATGGGGTAGTCCGAGCAAGCCCCTTCGTCCTGCGGAAGCAGGGGCGTTTTCGCCGGACCCCGCGGATGACGGCGGCCAGACACAATCGCAGTGTCCGTTCGCGTTGAAGACCGCATTCACCCGTGGGGGGTGATGACGGCACGCCCTTGAATCCTGCCGTCGTGCAGGAGCTGGTAAGCCTCGTTCGCGCGTTGCAGGGGGAAGTGCTCGACCAGCATCTTGATCTTGTCCTGCTGGGCGAGGGTGATCACTTCCATCAGTTCGGTGAGGGAGCCCCAGTAGGGCGAGGCGACCGAGCACTCGTGCGGCGGGCTGGAGAAGTCGACGGGCAGGGCTCCGCCGCCGAGGCCGACAATGGTCAGGTGGCCGAGCATCCTGGCCACCTGAGCAGCCATCCGCAGCGTCGGGTCGATGCCGACCATGTCCAGCACGAGCTGAGCGCCCTGCTGCGCCGTCATGTCCTTGATGCGGGTGATCGCCTCGTCGCCCGAGAACAGTGCCTCGTCGGCGCCCATGCGCTTGGCGGTCTCCAGCTTGCCTGCGTCGGTGTCCACGGCGACGACGGTGGTCGCCGCGCTGAGCGCGCGCAGGATCTGGATGGTCATCTGGCCCAGGCCGCCGGCCCCGATCACGACCGCGGTCGAGCCCGGTCCCAGCAGGTGCAGCGACCGCTTCACAGCGTGATAGCTGGTCAGTCCGGCGTCGCTGAGCGGGGCGGCCTGACGGGGGTCGAGGGCGCCGAGCGGTATCAGGTAGCGCGCCGCCGGGACCAACAAATACTCGGCCATGCCGCCGTCGTGACCGCCTCTCAGACCCGGGCCTTGACCACCGAGGTTCTGGCAGTAGTTTTCCCTGCCCTCACGGCAGTTGGCGCACCCTCCGCAGCCCCAGGCGCCGTAGACGATCACAGGGTCCCCGGGCGCGAAGCCAGTGACGCCCGGTCCCAGCTGCTCCACCCACCCGGCGTTCTCGTGGCCGAGTGTGAAGGGAAGGTTCGTGAAGCCGGGCAGCGGTACGGGTGCCTGCATGATGTGCAGATCGGAGTGGCAGGCACCGGCACCTGCGACCTTCACCAGGACCTGGCCAGGGCCGGGCCCGGGTACCGGCACCTCGCGCAGCTCTGGCGGTTGCCGCCAGCCGACGAGTTGAAAAGCCCGCATGGCGATCCTTCAGGCACACACTGGTCAGTCGCGGATGCCGTCGATGTCGACGAGGACGTGTCGCGGTCCGCGGAAGATCTGGTTGTGCCGGTACGGCGGCGGGTCCTCGACCAGCCGGGGGTTCTGCACCCGGCGGACGAACTCGCCGACCGCGATCTGGACCTCGAGCCGCGCGAGCGGGGCGCCGAAGCAGAAGTGGATGCCCTGGCTGAATCCGAGGTGCTGGTTGTCGCGGCGTTCGAGGTCGAGAACGTCGGGGTCGGTGAACCGTTCCGGGTCGCGGTTCGCCGAGCCGTACGCCAGGAAGATCGGCGCCCCCTTCGGGATGGTGGTGCCGGCGATGTCGATGTCTTCCAGGGCGGATCGGGTGTGCCAGAACTGCACCGACGACTCGAAGCGCAGCAGCTCCTCCACCGCGGGCACGATCAGTTCGGGCCGGTGGCGCAGCCTTTCGAGCGCGTCGGGGTGGCGCAGCAGGGTGAGCACGCTGTGGGCGATGAGGTTGACCGTGGTCTCGTGTCCCGCGAAGATCAGGAGCAGGGCGTTGCTCGCGAGCACGCCCTGGGACATCCGTTCCTCCGGACCGTCCTCGTTCACCAGCGCCGAGAGCATGCCCGGGCCGGGCTGCCGGGCGTACCGGTCGAGCAGATCCGCTGCGAACTGCCCGAACTCCTGCACGGCCTGCCGCCCCCCGGCCAGCCGGCTCTGCATCTCTTCGGAGGCGGCCTCGGGGCCGAAGTCCAAAGCGTCCAGGGCCGTTTCGATCCAGCGGTGGAAGCGTGACTCGTCCTCCAGTGGCACGCCCAGCACCTTGCAGATCACCGTCACCGGCAGGGGGTAGGCGAAGTCGTCGACGGCATCGATCCGGGTCTTGCCTTGCATGTCGTCCAGGAGCCCGGCCACGATGCGGCGGATCTCGGGTTCAAGGTCGGAGATCAGGTGAGGGGAATGGGGAGGGCCGACGAAATGCGGCGTCATCATCCGGCGATCTCGATCGTGCTCGGGTGGATCCTGGGTGATGATGTTCGGCTCCAAAGAGATGACCGCCTCCGTGATCGGCTCGGCCTCCGCCTCCACCGCTCCCTCGGCCGGGGCCGCGGCCGGGACGGGGCACTTGCGTGGATCCGAGCTGACCCGGGGGTCGTGCAGCAGCGTGACGATCTCCCGGTAGGTGCTCACGACGTAGGTGCCGTCCGGCTGCCGCGCCACCGGTGTCTTGCGCAGTTCCTCGTAGAACGGGTACGGGTTGGCGCGGTTGGCGTAGCGGAGGGCCTGCTGCCAGGGGGTTTCCTCGACCACGAGGCTCCCCTCCCTCTTCTCTAGTCGATGCTGTCCGCCCCGACGCGCGCGTCAGTGGCGGCGCGGCCGGAACTCGGCCGTCCGCTCGCTCGGGGCGTGTCCGGTCAGGACGACGTCGGGGATCGCAGTGGGGACCCTCGGGTCCGGGAACTCTGCCGGCACCGGCTTCATGTCGGGCGGCTGGTCCCAGCCCACCGGTGGAGGCGGGAACGGACCCGATTGCTCGATCAGCTTCCCGTAGTACTCCAGCCACTTGCCGTGATCGAAGGTAACGGCCGCGACGATGCGGCCCCGGTGACCGTAGGCGGCAGCGAAACGGCGGTCCGCGACGGACCCCTGGGTGAAGACGATCTCGTCACCGAACGGCGGCACCCCGACGGACTTGATGTTCACGCCGAACTGACCGGACCAGAAGCCGGGCAGCAGCAGATGCGGACGATAGTGGGGCTCCAGGTTCACCATGTTGTGCGCCGCGACCTCGGCACCGAAAACGGCGTTGTCCCAGTGCTCCATCGCCAGGAACTGGTACTCGTACAGCACATGCGGCGCACGCGCCACGTCACCAGCCACGTAGATGCTGTCGGTGACCACACCGTTGATGTCGAAGGCCCGACCACCGGCGTCGCACCCCACGCCCCAGAAACCGGCCGCCAGCCCCGAGCCCTCCAGCCACTCCACGTTCCGGATCGACCCCAGCGAGGCCACCACCACATCAGCGTCGACAGTAGTTCCGTCGGACAGGCGCGCACGCCGCACATGCCCTTCGGAGTCGCCCTCCAGCGACGACACGCCCAGCCCGCAGCGCAGGTCCACGCCGTGATCACGCTGCATCTGCGCGGCGATCTCCCCGATCACCCCGCCCAGCGCACCGACCAGCGGCGCCGAACCCCGCTCGACGACGGTCACCGGGATGTCGAGCTCCCGGCAGACAGAAGCCACTTCGGACCCGATGAACCCGGCGCCAATGACCAGGACCCGCGACGGCGGCTCGGCCAGCGCCTTTTGCAACTGCTCCGCATCATCACGCGAGCGGATCGTGTGCACCCCGTGCAGCGCCGCTTCGGCCAGGTTCGGCCACTGCCGCGCGCGGGTGCCCGTCGCGATCAGCAACCGGTCGTACGGCACCTGCTCCCCGTCGGCCAGGCGCACCTGCTTGGTGTCCCGGTCCAGCCCGACGGCGGCCACCCCGAGCCGCCAGTCCGCATCCACTTCTCGCATGCGGGGCAGCTTCGTGTGGTCGGCCGGCACCCAGCCCTTGAGTACCTGCTTGGACAGCGGCGGACGGTCGTAGGGCTCGTACGCCTCGTCCCCGATGATGGTCAGGGAGCCGGTGAAGCCCTCCTCGCGCAGCGTCTCCGCGGCCCGCAGCCCGGCCAGAGAAGCACCCACGATGACGATCCGGCCGCTGGCCCGGAACTCCCGCACCAGCTCTGCGACCGTTGCCCGCAAAGTCATGACGTCTCGCCCCGCTCCGCGCCGTCCACGCGGTCGATCACGATCGCCTGCACCGGGCACGCCGCAGCAGCTCGCTGGACCTGCAGGCGCCGCTCGTCATCGGGGTTCGGCTCATACGTGAGCGCCTCCTGGCCGCTCAACCTGAAGACCTCGTGCGCCAGATACACGCATTGCGCGTATCCCTGACACCGATTCAGGTCCACGACGATCCGCATGGGCAGACTCCTTCCGCTCTGCCTCCGCCCCACGGCGACCATCGACCCGGTCATCCAGCCTCGGTCATGAAGCCATGGGCCGGTTTCTCAAGCCTCCCGTCAGGGCGACGGGGCCGGATGCCCCATCCGTCGCCCCGGCCAGGCCACCGAATGAGCAGGTTCGGTCCTGTTCGCTGCGCCGCTTCCTTCACGGTGACGCTTGTCGGCTGTGAGCGTGGGCGTAACCAGACGGGGGCGCTGCATCGACGGTGTCGGCATCAGGGGGTGCCCCGGTCATCACGCCGTAAAAAAAATACTCGTCCCGCCTTCTGACGATCGCAAACCCGCCGCTGCGGCGTACTGGATGCATCCGTGACTTCGAGACCTCACTCCGCGGGCTACGGCGATCTCCGTGCCGGTGAAGCCACCGATCACCAGGTCCCACTCTGGCCGCCGTCCCGCCCGTCCGGCCAACCCGAGCGCGTCCTGGCGCGTGCGCCGGGTGGACACACACTGCCGCGGCCAAGGCAAGGAAGGCCAGCGTGCCGAGGGAGCCGGCATGGGGCAGCTCCTGAAGAGCGACATCTGTTGGCGCTTGTGCCAGCCGGTGAACGGTTACCTTCGTTACTTCGACATTTCCATACGACGTATGGTAACAATGAAAGCGCGCTTCCATACGACGTATGGAACTGCTCGCTCGGACCACACCGGGCGTCATACATCGCCTGGCAGAACCGCCGTTGGCGCAGATCACCCCCTCGGGAAGGAAAGATCATGAACAAGCTCGCGAAGCGCATCGCCCTCACTGTCTCCTCCGTCGCGGTCGCCGGTGCCGCCGTTCTCGGTGCCGGTGGCACTGCTTCGGCCGCGCCCCTTGCGTCCGCGCACGCCCAGCACCCGACCGACGGGGCCGTGACCGCTGACTACAGCTGGGACCACGGTGTCGGCTACCTGCTCGAGCAGGGCTACTCCTGCGACGAGACCCGCGGCTGGCACCAGGACCGCCACGGCACCGATTCGACCCGGCACGACTGCGACGGTCTCTACTACCGCGATGGTCACTTCTACCGCTGGGAGGGCGAGGGACACGGCTGGACGTCCGACAGGTCCTACCGCCACGACAGGAACCGCTGCGAGCACGACGGCGGGGGCAGGCACCACCATGACCTGAGCCGCGACGACCGGTGAGACGGGTCTCGGCCATGAGCACAAGCAGTTCCCCTCCGCCCCGTCCCTGCCGGCGGCGGGGACCCGTCTGACGGTCGGGGGCGGCGTCCCCGACTGCCGGCCGAGTGAATGCAGAGCCACACCTCATGCGGTGCGCCAGCGCCGTCCGGTGCCCGCGCCCTGCTGCACCGCCTGCGCCCGCGCCGCCTCTTCGCCACAGGCCGGTGTGAGGCACCGCCGAGCCCCATACACAGGAGCCGAAGCCGATGAAGAAGTCCTTGAAAGCCGTAGAACGGCGGGTGGCCGTGCAACTGGTCGTCTCGCACGCCTGCTCATTGCCCCTCTGCGTACGTCTGCGCTACGAGCCCGCTGATCCCTATGTCGTCCGTGCCGCCTTCTTCGTCGACTGTGACGAGCCGGTCGAATGGGTCCTGGGGCGGGATCTTCTGGCTGACGGGCTGGAGGGTTCCGCAGGCCACGCGGACGTCCGGATCTGGTCGGCCGCAGGGCGGGGTGACGAGTCGATCTACATCGCCCTCGCGTCTTCCGCGGGCACCGCCTTGCTCAAGGTGCCCGTGCAGGACATCTCGTCCTTCCTTGAGGACACGGAGGCTCTGGTGCCACGGGGTACCGAGTCCGGACTCATCGACTGGGATGCCGAACTGGCACACCTCCTCCCCCACGGCTGACCGCCGACCATCCATGCTCAGAAGTAAAGGAACCAGTGTCATGTCCCAGTACCAGCTTCGCGTCTACACCCTGCGCAGCTCCGACGCGCTCACCGCCTACGAGAAGATCTGGGCCCAGCACATTCCCGGTATGGCCAAGCACCGGATCACCACCCACGGCGTCTGGACGGTGCCCGCGGCGCCCGCAAGCGACACCCCCCGGCTGTACGCCCTCGTTTCCTACAAGGACGCCGACGACGTGCAGGAGCGGCTGGAGGCATACCTGTCGAGTCCTGAATTCCGCGCGGACATGGAGGGCTTCGACATCAGCCAGATCGTCGGCCTCGACGAGACCCTCCTGACTCCCACCGTGGACTCACCCTTGCGCTGACGGTCGGCCTGCGACGAGTGACGCGGCCAGAAGGGCCGGTATCCGCCGGCCCTGCGATGGTGGTTCCGGGGGCAAGCGACTTCAGAGCCACACCCCACTCTTCCGAACCGCCAAACACCTTACGGAGCGGTTCTGCAGTCGAGCCCTTCAGGGGTTGTCTCAGCCGCGTTGCAGTCGCTGGGACCCTTACACAGACTGCGGTTGTGGCCGCGGCGTCAGCTACGTGTGGGATGACAACCACGGCCGGCGTCGAGGTGGGGACCGTGACGAGTCGGTTCACTACAACCACGACCGGTACAGCGTCGATCGCTGAGGCCAAGGGCGCCCTTTGTCCGGCAACCACCGTTGGCCACATCTCCGTGATGGCCCCGGCCGGCAGTGGTGGCCTCGCCTGCTCCCGTCGGCCGGGCCCGTGCGACGGCATGAAGAACTGCTCCTGCGGGTGTCCTCGTGCCGACCGCCACCGGTCCTCGCAGTAACCGCGTCTCTGTGCAGCCCCTCTGAATCCGACGACAGCCCTTCCGATGGCCCTCCCCGGATGACTCGAAGCACCAGGAGTAAGACCCAATGAAGTCATTGAGAACTGTGATCCAGGGGCTACCTGTGAAGCTTGTCGGCGTGCATGCGACGTCCTTGCCCATGATCATGAATCTTCGGTACGAGCCGAGTGATCCCTACGTGGTCCATGCCGCATTCACCACCGATGTCGACAGCGACGAGCCGGTGGAATGGATCATCGGGCGCGATTTGCTGATCGACGGCCTGGAGGGCCCCGCCGGCGAGGGAGACGTTCGCATATGGCCCACCGGCGAGGAGGGCTGCCGCGACTTGTACATCCTTCTCAACCCGCCATCCGGTACGGCCCTGCTCAAGGCCCCAGCGCAGGAATTCAAGGCGTTCCTGCAGGAAACGGAGGCAGTGGTGCCCCGGGGGCCCGAGCTCGGCCACAGCGACTTCGACCGCTTGCTGGCGCACTTCCTCGCCGAAGGGTGAGTCCTGTCAGGGTGCGACCTGAGGCAGGCACACGGACGTCTGCGCCTCGGCGTTCACCGCCATGGTGAGTGGATGTCCGCAGTCGTGGCGTGGAGGGCGGCCGGGTCGATGCCGGCCTCGGTCAGGATGTTCGCCGCGACTCCGCGGCCGACCCTCGCTTGAGTGAGCGGCTTCAACGCCGACCGTGCGCACGCTGGGCCCGCTCCCCGAACCCTGACGGGCTGTGTAACGTCGCCTTGTGGCCTTCCCTGCGGACAGTCTCGTGTCCCGAGCCGCGCGTGAGGTCAGCCTGCGGGCAGACCAGCTGATCCATGACGTCGAGCGGTGCCTGCGGCGTGGAGTCCCCGAGGTCTGGGAAGACCCCGACGTAGCCTGCATGACGGCAGCGAACGTCACCGCCGAACCGCTGCGGGTCCTCCGTGCGGACCCGGGCGCCGAACTCATTGACCTCACGCGCGAGAGCGCGGGCCTCGCTGTCGTCCCCGAAGTGGACTCCGGGCGAGGAGATCGACAGGTAGGACTTGTCGATCCCTGAGCGCTTCATCATGTCGAGATGCTCTTCGACGCTCCACGCGGGCCAGCCGGGCATCCCGTCGGGATGTTCGACACCTGCGGCTTGAGCCGCCGCCACATAGCTGTCGGTGACGAAGTGGGCGTGCACATCGATGAACCCGGTCGCGGCCATACGATTCTCCCTTTCTGCGGGGTCCCTGTCAGTGCCAGCCACTGTAGGAAGCGTGCCGTACATTGGCAGCGGTGATTCCGATGAATGAAATGGCGACCGCCGATGGTGGTGCCCCCAGGAGACGCGGGGGCAGGCCGGCTGAGGGACAACCGGTGATCGACCGGGCTTTCGCCCTGCTCGGCAGCTTCGACGGTGACCATCGTGCGCAGACGCTTGCCGAACTCGCACAGCGAAGCGGCATCCCCCGCAGCAGTGCTCTCCGGGCTCGCCCGGTCTCTGATGAAAGTGGGGGCTCTGGAACGCCTCGGCGACGGCCGATTCGTCGTGGGTCTTCGGCTGCTGGAGACCGCTTCCCTGGCCCCGCGCGGTCACGGGCTGCGATCGGTGGCGATGCCGTTCATGGAGGATCTCTTCCACGTCACGCGTCAGCATGTCCTGCTCGCCGTGCGGGACCAGGGGGAGGCGCTGCTCGTCGAGCGGCTGTCAGCGCGTGATGCGAGCCCCGTGCGCTACCGCGTGGGGGGCCGCCTTCCTCTGGCATCCACCGGCGTAGGACTGGTGCTTCTCGCCTTCGCACCGCCGGCCGTCCAGGAGCAGGCCATCGCCACCTATGCGCCGGAGCACGGCGACGACGACATCCGCACCCCCGCCGACCTGCGTCGCGTGCTGGCGGAGGTACGACGCGGCGATCACGCTGTCGGCCACCAGAACCGTCCATGGCAGGTGAGCACCGTGGCCGCGCCGGTACGTGACGGCGGCGAGGTGGTCGCGGCGTTGTCGGTCGTGGCGCCCGGCACCGGTTCGCCGAACCCGGAGTACGGACCGGCCGTGCGCGCGACGGCGCGTGCGATTTCCCGCCGTCTCGTCGAGGACGGTGGTCGGACCATGCGAATCGAAGTCGCAGACGGGCACCGGTAGCGTAACCGGGCCACCCTCGCCGGCCGCCGTTGTGCGCCCCGCAACTCTCCCGCTGGGAGGATCAGTCGGTGCTGGTGTCGAGCCTTGGGCGTGGCGAAGCCGGTGCCCTCCTCCCGGATCCTGCGGTCGATCGTCTGCCTGCACGCACGCCCCCGCCGACTGCGTGGCCCCCAGGACGAAGCCGACGGTGCTCCTCGCTGTCCTCGGTGAGAACAGTAGGGAAGTCGTTGCGGTGCACTCGATGGGGTGTCGGGCTTGGCCGATTGCCTCGACTATCCCGGGGACATCGCCCGCGACAGGAGTCTGGAGGGCGGGGCACGTGTGTCCGGCCCGGTGGCACGGGGTGGACCCTTGGGGCGGTACCTGGCCCACTACATGTGCACGACAGGTGCGGCGTTCTCGTTCCGCCTGGGCGCACCCCGGCGGTAGAGCAGGGCAGTGACGACCAGACCGGTGACGAAGACGGCCGCCGACCACCAGTAGGCCGCCGAATAGCCCGCGAGGCCGGCCTGGGCCAGGACGCCTGGGTCCTTGGGATTGCGGCCGGAGAGGTAGCCGGTGGCGGTGTCGGATGCCATCGTGCTGAGATAGGCGATACCGATGGAACCGCCTATCTGTTGCAGGGTGTTGACAGCGGCCGACGCGACGCCGGCATCGGTTGCCTCCACGCCGGAGGTCGCCAGGCTCATGGCGGGCGCGATGACCGTGCCCAGCCCGATGCCGACGAGCACCAGCTGGGGCAGTACCTGCGTCACGTATCCGCTGTTCAGGTCCAGCTTGGTCATCCAGATCAGCCCGGCGGCCGCGATGGCCATGCCCAGCGGGACCACCGGCTTCGGTCCTATGCGCGCCACGAGGACGTTGTTGGCCACGGCGGAGGCGGACGACGAGGCCACGATCAGGGGCAGGAAGGCGAAGCCGGTGTTCAGAGCGCTGTAGCCGAGGCTCTGCTGCAGGTAGTAGGTCAGGAACAGGAACACGCCGAACATGCCCGCGCCCGTGACGAAGAGGGCGGCGAAGGAGGCGCCGCGGTTGCGGTCCAGCAGGACTCGCAGGGGCAGCAGCGGATACGCCGCCCTGCTCTGCCACCACACGAAGACGGCCACCAGTACGGCACCGGCCGCCAGCATGCCCCATGTCGCCGGCGAACCCCAGCCGTGCGTTTCGGCGTTCGAGAATCCGTAGACCAGGCAGAACAGGCCGATGGAGGCCAGCAGGGTGCCGGGGACGTCGAGCTTGGAGGACGTGTCGCGCGGGGTGCGGTGCAGCAGGGCTGCCCCACCGACGAACGCCACCACCGCGAAGATCACGTTGACGTACATGGTCCAGCGCCAGTCCAGGCACTGGGTCAGCACGCCGCCGAGGATCAGGCCGATGGCTCCGCCGGCACCGGCCACCGAGCCCGCGACGGTGAAGGCCCTGGCCCGTTCCCGCGGATCGGTGAAGGTGGTCATCAGGACCGAGAGGGCGGACGGGGCCAGCAGCGCGGCGAACAGCCCCTGCACGGCACGCGCGATGACGAGCGCGGCGAAACCGTTCGCCGCGCCCGCAACCATGGAAGCGGCCGCGAAGCCGGCCAGACCCACCAGGAAGGTCACCTTCTGACCGGCCAGGTCGGCGATGCGGCCGCCGAGCAGCAGCAGGCTGCCGAAGGCCAGCGCGTAGGCGGTGACCACCCACTGCCGGTCGGCGTCCGAGAAGCCGAGGTCGTGCTGGGCGGACGGCAGGGCGATGTTCACGATGGTGCCGTCGAGGACACCCATCAGCATGGACAGCGAAACGACCAGCAGAATCCACCAGCGCCGCTGGTGCGACAGCTCGGGCACATTCTCAGGTGCGGTCTCGGCGCCGCGAGCAGCGGCGGTGGCGTTCTGGGACATGCGGGCAGCCCTCCGGACAGCAGGTGGGGGATGGCGGAAGAGAGAAAGGAACCGATCGAGATCAGGTACGGCTCGTCCGGCACGGGGCGCCACCTCGCGCTCACGGCAGTGGTACTCGGCGGCATGGCCGCCTCGGTGAACGGATGGGTGATACGGCTCGACAAGGCCGGCGATCTCCCGGTTCGGGAGGGAGACCGGGAACAAGCCGACGAAGATGGTCATTTCCCAGGTCAGCGTCATGCGGCTGCCGTGCAGAGGCTAGGGACCACCCCGCCGGGCGGTGTTCCCCGATGTGACGGGGGTGGCTCCCGCATGTCGCAGCCTGGGATCGCCCGACTGCGGGCGCGGCTCAGGGGCCGGTGCCTGGGGCGCAGTGCCTCAGCAGGTGTGGCTCAAAGGCCGGCGTCCCGGCCGTCACGATCGCCGGTGAGCCGGCTTTCCAGACCCGTGATCAGCGTGTCCATCACGAGGCGGAACATGTGGTCCTGGTCAGGGCCTTCAGGGGCTACGTCCGCAGGGTCAGGGTCCGCGTCCCCGTCACCGTCTTCACCATCGTCAGAGCCGGGGGGCTTGAGGGTCGACCACTGGTGGAGCGAGCCGTTGAGTTCGGCGGCGAGGACACCGATGACGACGGCGACCATCAGCGCCGCGATCTCCGAGACCTCTGACTGCGGAACCCCGGCAGCCTCCACGATCGCGGTGAGCGCGGTCCAGAACGGGTCGTCGGGCTGGATGAAGTCCGGCTGGTGGCTGAACGAGTAGGCCATCAGTTCGGGGTGACGATGCGCCAGGGTCCGGAAGTCCGTTGCGAGCAGGCGGATGCGCTCCTGCCAGGGAGCGTCCTCAAGGGTCACGGTGCGGAACTGGGCGCCGACCATTCTCGTCACGCCGCGCAGCACCGCTTCCTTGTTCGGCACGTGGTGGTACAGCGACATCGGGTTCGCGTCGAGCGCGGTGGCGAGTTTGCGCATGGTGAGCGCCTCGACACCGTCCGCGTCGATCAGCCGCAGGGCGGCGGCGTAGATCCCGGCCTCGGTCAGAGGCACGTCCCTCTTCCTCGTTCCCCGCGGGGGACGCCTCACCTTCTTTTCCATACCTCGTACGATATCAGTTTCGTACGCCGTATGGAAATGACCTGAATCACAGCACTCACCAGGGCGACCGGGCTTGCTTCACGTTTTCATACGTCGTACGGTACCAATTCCATACGGCGTATGTTTCCGTACGGCGCCACGGCATCGACCTGAGCAGCGCGCCCTTGCCCATCCCCCTCCACGCAGAGGAGCAAGACATGACCACGCACTCCGCGAACGACCTTCGCCCCATCCGGTCCCCGCGTGGGATCCCCCTCCTCGGCAACACGCCGCAGATCCCCGGCACCAACCCGGTGGAGTACTTCGGCGAGCTGTCCAAGCAGTTCCCCGAGGGCATCTACGGCTTGGACATCGCCGGTGTCGAGCAGATCTTCGTCTACGACCCGGACCTGGTGGCCGAGGTCTCCGACGAGACGCGGTTCTTCAAGCAGATCGAGAAGACGCCGCTGCAGCATGTCCGGGACTTCGCGGGCGCGGGGCTGTTCACGGCCCACCAGCACGAGGAGGAATGGGGCATGGCGCACCGGATCCTCCTGCCGGCGTTCAGCCAGCGGGCCATGAGGGCCTACTACGGGCAGATGCTGGAGATCGCCCAGAACCTGGTGGGTAAGTGGGAGCGCAAGGCGGGTCAGCCGGTCAACATCACCGACGACTACACCCGGCTGACGCTGGACACGATCGCCCTGTCGGGGTTCGGCTACCGGTTCCGGTCCTTCGACAAGGAGGAGCTGCACCCCTTCCTCAACGCGCTGCTGGGTGCGCTGGTGGAGTCGCTGCGTCGCTCGCAGGAGCTGCCGATGATGACCAAGCTCCGCAAGGCCGATGCCAAGAAGTACGGCGAGAACATCCAGCAGATGCGGGACCTGGTCGAGAGCGTGATCAAGGAGCGCCGCGAGGGAAAGGGCGGCGGTGAGGAGGACCTGCTGGGTCTGATGCTGGAGGCCACCGACCCGGAGACCGGCAAGCTGCTGGCCGACGACAACGTCCGCGACCAGGTGCTGACGTTCCTGATCGCCGGTCACGAGACCACCAGTGGCCTGCTGTCGTTCGCCACGTACTCGCTGATGCGCAACCCGCACGTCCTGGCCCAGGCGTATGCCGAGGTGGACCGCCTGCTGCCCGGCGACACCGTCCCGGACTACGACACGATCATGCAGCTGGACGTCATCCCGCGGATCCTGGACGAGACCCTGCGCCTGTGGGCTCCCATCCCGGCGTTCGGCAAGACGGCGCGGGAGGACACCGTCATCGGCGGCCGCTACGAGCTGAAGAAGGGCGCGAAGGTCCTCATCCTGGAGGGCCCGCTGCACACACACCCCAAGGCGTGGGACCGTCCCAATGAGTTCGACATCGACCGGTGGCTGCCGGAGAACCGCGTCCAGCAGCACCCGCACGCCTACAAGCCGTTCGGCAACGGCCTGCGCGCCTGCATCGGCCGCCAGTTCGCGCTCACCGAGGCCCGGCTGGCCCTGGCGCTGGTGCTGCAGAAGTTCAAGCTCTCGGACACCAGCGACTACAAGATGGACGTGCGGGAGGCGCTGACGCGCAAGCCCGGCAACTTCGAGCTGATCGTCCGCCGTCGTCAGGAACACGAGCGCACCGTCTTCGGCGCCGCGGACCTGCAGACCGGCGACACGCAGGCGCAGGCAGCGGTCAGCGGTGTCGGTGTGAACCTGACCGTCGCCTACGGCTCCAGCCTGGGTTCGTGCGAGGACCTGGCCCGCACCATCGCCGACCGCGGCGAGCGCTCCGGCTTCGGCACCACGCTCATCAGCCTGGACGAGCTGGGTGACAACCTGCCCACCGAGGGCCTGCTCGCCGTCGTCGCCGCCAGCTACAACGGCAAGGCCCCCGACAACGCCCAGCGCTTCGACGATCTGCTCGCCGCCGGGCTGCCCGAGGGTTCGCTGGCGAATGTGCGGTACGCGCTGCTGGGCGCCGGCAACACCCAGTGGGTGGCCACCTACCAGGCATTCCCCAAGCGGATCGAGGAAGGTCTGCTAGCCGCCGGCGCCACCCCCGTCGTCGAGCGCGGCATCGCGGACGCCGCCGGTGACTTCGACGGCATGGCCACACGGTGGATGGACAACCTGTGGGCCACTCTGGCCGAGGAGTACGCCGCCGACACCTCCCAGGCCAGCGGCCCCCGCTACCAGGTCCAGCTGCTCACCGAGTCCGACGTGCGCCCCGCCATCGTCTCCGAGCAGGCGTACCCGCTCACCGTGGTCGCCAACGAGGAACTGGTGGCCGACGCGACCGGACTGTGGGACTTCAGCATCGAGCCGCCGCGCCCGTCCGCGAAGTCCATCACCTTCGAGCTGCCCGACGGCGTCACCTACGACACCGGCAACCACCTGGCCGTCTTCGCCAAGAACGAACTCGCCCTGGTCGAGCGCGCGCTGAGGCGGCTCGGCGTCGACTACGACCAGGTGCTCCGGCTCGACCAGCCGGCCGGTGGCCGCACTCACCTGCCGGTCGGCACCCCGGTCACCGCCGGCATCCTGCTCACCGAGTTCCTGGAGCTGCAGGACGTGGCCACCCGCTCCCAGATCCAGACGCTCGCCGAGTACACCGAATGCCCGTGGACCCGGCCGCAGCTCCAGGCGTACGCGGCCGACACGGAGGAGGCCGAGGAGCACTACCAGAAGGAGATCCTCGGCAAGCGGGTCTCGGTGCTGGGCCTGCTGGAGCGCTTCCCCGCGGTCGAGCTGCCGCTGGCGGTGTTCCTGGAGATGATGGGCCCCATCCGTCCGCGCTTCTACTCCATCTCCTCCGCCCCGTCGGCCAACCCGCGCCACGTGCGCCTGACCGTCGGCCTGCTGGAGGGGCCGGCCCTGTCCGGCGACGGCCAGTACCGCGGCACCTGCTCCTCCTACATCGCCGGTCTTGGGCCCGGAGACGTCGTCTACGGCTACGTCCGCGTGCCCTCCCCGACGTTCGCCCCGCCCGCCGACCCCGCCACGCCGCTGCTCCTGATCGGCCCCGGCACCGGGATCGCGCCGCTGCGCGGCTTCCTGGAGGAGCGGGCCCGGCAGCACGAGAACGGCACCGAGGTCGGCCTGTCGCAGGTCTTCGTCGGCTGCCGCCACCCGGAGCACGACTACTTCTACCGCCAGGAGATGCAGGACTGGGAGCAGGCCGGCATCGCCCAGGTGCACACCGCCTTCTCCGCGGTGACCGGCCACCCGTCCCGGTTCGTGCAGAACGCCATCGCCCATGCGGCCGACACGGTGTGGCAGGCCATCGAGGACGGCGCGTACATCTACGTCTGCGGTGACGGCCGCCGTATGGCCCCCGCCGTCCGCGAGGCACTCGCCGCCATCCACCGCCAGAAGACCGGCAGCGACGACGAGACCGCCCAGCAGTGGCTCGCCCAGCTCGAAGCGGACGAGCGCTACCAGCAGGACGTCTTCGCCTGACCGTCGCACGCCGCAAGGCGTTCTGCCCCCGACGCCGGGAGGCGTGCGGCCCCGTCCTGCCACTCCGCACGCCTCCCGGCCACCACCAGCCACTCAGACACCCCATGGCACCCATGTCCCGAACCGCGGGCGGTGCCACTCACAGAAAGCAGATCACCATGGACACCATGCTCGCCGGACGCTTCCACCTGGACAGCAAGAAGTTCGCCGTGGAAGAGGTCCCGATCCCCGCACCGGGCCCGGGCGAGGTCCTCATCGAGGTCAAGGCCGCCGGCGTCTGCCTCTCCGACGTCCACCTGCTCGACGGCTCCCTCGTCCCCCTCTTCGCCACCTCCGACACGGTCACCGTCGGCCACGAGGTATCCGGTGTGATCCACACGCTCGGCCCCGACCTCAAGCGCGGCCTGGCCGTCGGCACCCGCGTCACCCTGGAGGCCGGCAAGACCTGCGGCAAGTGCGCCGGCTGCGTGCGCCACCGCCCCTGCACCCAGATGCTCACCGCCGGCATCGACTACGACGGCGGCTGGGCCGAGTACGTGATCGCCCGCGAGGACACCCTCATCCCCATCCCCGACAGCCTCCCCTTCGACCAGGCCGCGATCATCCCCGACGCGGTCTCCACCCCCTACGCCGCCGTCGTCGCCACCGCGGGCGTCCGTGCCGCCCAGTCCGTCGGCGTCTGGGGCGTAGGCGGAGTCGGCGCGCACAACGTACGCCTCGCCCGCCTGGTCGGCGCCGCCCCGATCATCGCCGTCGACCCGCTGCCCAGCGCCCGCGAGCGAGCCCTGGCCTTCGGCGCGGACCTCGCGCTCGACCCGGCAGCTCCCGACTTCGCCGACCAGGTCCGCGCAGCCACCGGTGGACGCGGCCTCGACTTCGCCTTCGACTGCGCCGGCGTGCCCGCCGTCCGCGACCAGGCCGCCTCCGTGCTCGGCCTGGGCGGCTCCCTGATCCTGGTGGGCATCACGCCCAGGCCGCTCACCATCACCGAGGGCCTGACCTTCAACTACCTGCAGAAGCAGGTGCGCGGCCACTACGGCGGCTTCCCCGAGTCCGTCTCCGAGCTGGTGCAGCTGACCGCGGCCGGCCGCCTCGACCTGGCCCCCTCCATCACCGACCACATCCCGCTCGTCGAGGCCGCCGACGCCGTCCACCGCCTGGAGAACAAGATCGGCGACCCGATCCGCCTCATCCTCGTCCCCTGACGCCCGTCAGCAGGACAACAAGCCACCCTGGGCAGGGGTGAGTGGGCGCCGGTGCGTGAGGGAGCACCGGCGCCCACGGCTTTCCGGCAACCGTGGAGAGAAAGAACCATGCAGACGACCGACACCCCGGGCCGTACTGTGCAGCGCAGGGATGCTCACTCCAACCGCACACGCATCCTCGCGACCGCCCGGCGGAAACTGCGGGAGGACCCGGACGCGAGTCTCGACAGCATCTAGGCCGCGGCAACCGCATTCCTCGTCGCGGCCGGCGTAGCACCACAAAGGGCCGCGCTTCAGGTGCAGGAGGTCATCGGGCGAGACCGGGCAGCGGGCGACGGGTGACCTCGTGGGCGTCGTCCGCAGCGAGGCCGAGCATGCGCAGGACCATCTCGGCCAGGTCGGAGGCGGCCTCGTCGCCGTCGAGGTCCGGGCGGTCCAGCCGGAGAGCCACCAGGGAGAGCAGGGTGCCGCCCAGGGCGGACAGGGCGGTGGTCGCGTTGCCGCAGGTGAAACGGCCCGACGCGATGCCGATCTCCAGGTCGCGCAGGGCGCGTGGGGCGAGGCCGCGGTCGGAGTGGATGTGGACCAAGCCGCGGTCGCGCAGGATCCGCATCAGTTCCGGGTGGGAGTCGGCCATCCGGGCGGTGAGCCGGAAGCCGGCCGCGACCAGCTCGGCCGGGTCGTCGATGCCTTCCACACGCGCGTCGATGACCTGCCCGAACTCCTCCAGGGCGTCCGTCACCGCCGCGTCGAACAGCTCCGTCTTCGACTCGAAGTGGTTGTAGAAGGACCCGAAGCCGACATCGGCGCGCTCGGCGATGGCCTGGATGCTCGCGCTCGTGTCCCCGGTCTCCGCGAGGATCTGCCGGGCCGCACGGACGAGCGCCTGACGGGTCTCGGCACGGCGTCGCTCGAAGCGGTTCTTGGGCGGGGCTGACGTCGGCATACGGCCCAGTGTAACCGCCGCAACGATGACACTGCCATTACTGATGAGATCCTCAATTATTTGGGCTGCATCTATTGACGACAAGAAACGGCAGAGTTGATGATTTCCTCATTACGGCAGTGTTGCTTGGAGGACACCATGTCCCACATCCCCGTTAACAAGGGCGGTCCTCTGACGGCCCACCAGGACCTCCACAGTGAGCAGGGCGCCCTGCGCGGTGAACACCCCGGACGAGCCCGGAATCCGGTGATCAAGGTTGCGGATCTGGCCTGGCTGGAGTTCGAGAAGCCCGACCTGGACCGGGCCGAGGTGTTCGCCCGTGACTTCGGATTCGCCGTCGCCGCCCGCACCGAGCGGGAACTGTGGCTGCGCGGCACCTTCGCGGGCTCCCCCTGCATGGTCATCCGCCGCGGGTCGGCATCCCGCTTCATCGGGCCGGCGTTCCGCGCGGCCGAACGGGGCGATCTGGACCGACTCGCCCGCGCGACCGGTAGTGAGGTCCGGGACATCGACGTACCCGGCGGCGGACAGTCGGTCACCCTGCTCGATCCCTCCGGCTTCCCGGTCCGGGTCGTGCACTGCGCCGAGCATCTGCCCGCTCTGCCCGGGCAGCAGCCCCTGATCATCAACACCGGAGTCCAAGGCCGTCGTACGAACGCCACCCAGCGGCCGCCCCGCGAGCCGTCGCGTATTCAGCGGCTCGGGCACGTGGTGCTGGAGACACGGGTGTTCATACGGGCCCTGGACTGGTACCTGGACACCCTGGGGATGATCGTGTCCGACTTCCTCTTCCTGGACGGGCAGCGCCAGCGCGGGCCGACCATGGCCTTCATCCGCTGCGACCAGGGCAGCACGCCCGTGGACCACCACACCCTCGCCCTGCACCTCGGGCCGGGCACCGGCTACGTCCACTCCGCCTACCAGGTCACCGACCTCGACGCGATCGCCGCCGGCGGGGAGTACCTGGCCGAGCGCGGCTACCGGCGCAGCTGGGGCATCGGCCGGCACATCCAGGGCAGCCAGCTCTTCGACTACTGGCGCGACCCCGACCGCTTCATGCTGGAGCACTTCGCCGACGGCGACCTTTTCTCCTGCGACCTCGAACCCGGCTGGGCGCCGATGTCGGCGAGCGGTCTCGCGCAGTGGGGGCCGCCGGTCACCCGCGACTTCCTGGGCGCCAACCCCTCCCCCGCCAAGCTCCGCGAGGTCATGACGGCCCTGCGCGGCGACAACGAACTCGACCCCGCACGCCTGCTGGGCCTGATGAAAGCGATGAGCTCATGAGCACCAACGTTCTGCGCACCCCCGACGGCTGGTGGGCCGTCCGGGGCGAGCGCGCCGTCCGCATCGAGACCAAGGCGGTCACCACCGCCGAGCTGATCGCCGACCGGGACGCGGTCCGCGACGCCGGCGCCTCCGACGACAGCGGCACACCCGTCGCCGACCTGGTGGCCCTGCCCCCGGTCACCACCCCCTGCCGGGTGGTCGCACAGATGGTCAACTACCGTAGCCATGCCCGAGATTCGGGCTTCACCGGTGACATCCCGCCCACCTTCTTCCGCAAGGCGTCCGGCTCGGTCAGCGGTCCGCACGAGCCGATCGTCCGCCCCGCGCACGTGAAGTTCCTCGACTACGAGGTCGAACTCGGCCTCGTCATGGGTGCGCCGCTGCCGGTGGGCACCGTCGTGGAGGAGCGGGACCTGCCGCGTTACGTCGCCGGGCTCGTCCTCACCAACGACGTCAGCGCCCGCGACGTCCAGCTGACCAAGACGCAGTTCTACGAGAGCAAGTCCTACCCGACGTTCACGCCGACGGGTCCGTACCTGGCCCTGCTGGAGCCCGAGGACTTCGCCCGTCTGATCGACCTGCGGCTGCGGCTGTCGGTCAACGGCGTACCGCGCCAGGACCGCACCCTCGCCGACATGATCGTACGACCGGCGCAGGCGCTCACGTTGCTCGCCCGCTTCCAGACCCTCGACCCGGGCGACCTGCTGCTCACCGGCACACCCGGCGGCACCGCCCTGAAGGCCCCGCCCAAGCCCGTCGAGAAGATCGCCGCCCTGCTGCCGCCCGCACTGAAGTGGAAGGCTTTCTTCAAGGGCCAGGCCAAGAACCCCCTCTACCTGCACGACGGTGACCTCGTCACCGCCACGATCGCCACCCCCGACGGGCGGATCGACCTGGGTGAGCAGCGGACCGCTGTGGCGGACGCGAGGTGAGCGCCGCAGCCAGGAGGCCGGTGGTCATCATCGGTGCCGGACCCGTGGGCGTCACGGCCGCGCTCCTGCTCGCCCGGTACGGGGTGCGCAGCCTGCTCCTCGAACGTCACCGGGACGTCTACCCGCTGCCGCGCGCCGTCGTCGTGGACGACGAGGTTCGCCGGATCCTGCAGAGTGTCGGCGTCCACGAGGAGTTCGCCACCCTCGCCCGGCCGGCGCCCGGGTTGCGGCTGCTGGACGCCCGGCGTCGCGTGATCGCCGAGTTCCCGCGGTCCCTGCACGGCCACCACGGCTTCCCGCAGACCAGCATGTTCGACCAGCCGGAGCTGGAACGGCTGCTGCGCGACGCCCTGGACCGCCGCCCCGAGTGCGAGCTGCGGGGCGGGGTGGAGGTCGTGTCCGTCACCCAGGCCAGCGACGGATCGCCCGCTGCCCCGGGTCCGGTGCGGGTGACCTTCCGCCGCGACGGCAGCAACGAGGACGAGCACGTGTGGGCCGATGCGGTCCTCGGCTGCGACGGCGCCGGCAGCCTCACCCGCGACGCCATCGGCGCCGTATGGGAGGACCTGCACTTCGAGGAGAGCTGGCGGGTCGTCGACGTACGCACCAGCCTCCCGGTGCGCACCTGGGAAGGCGCCGAGCAGATCTGCTGCCCCACCCGGCCGGCCACCTTCATGCGAGTCGGCGAGGACCGCTACCGCTGGGAGTTCCGGCTGGCCGAGGGTGAGCCCTTGGACGGCCCGGAAGGGCTGGAGCAGCTGCACGAGCTGGTCGCCCCCTGGGTCGACCTGCCGTCCGCTGCCCACGGGGGCGACGACTTCGAGGTGATCCGGCAGGCGCGGTACACCTTCCGGGCCCGTCTCGCCGACCGGTGGCGCCGGGGACGCGTCTTCCTGCTGGGCGACGCGGCCCACCTCACCCCGCCCTTCATCGGGCAGGGCCTGTGCGCGGGCCTGCGCGACGCCCGCAACCTCACCTGGAAACTCGCCCGCGTCCTTCAGCAGGGCGCAGACGACCGACTGCTGGACACCTACCAGCAGGAGCGCAAGCCGCACGCTCGCCACGTGATCCGTGTCGCGGTCGCCGTCGGCTGGGCCATGACCGGCGGGCAGGACCGCGGTGCGGCCATCCGCCGGGCCGTGGTGGGCGCGGCCTGCCGCCTCCCCGGCGTGACCGCAGCGGTGAGCCGCGACCTCAGCCCCGCGCTGACCGCCAATCCGCTGGTACGGCGCCGATCCCGGCTGACCGGCCGTTCACTGGCCGGCACCTTCTGCCCACAACCCTGGGTGCTGTACGACGGCAGGCGAGAGCGCCTCGACGACATCCTCGGGGACTCCTTCGCCCTCCTGACCGCTGTGCCGCCCACCTCGCGCATGACGGGCGTGGCCACGGCCCTGGACGCCTCCGTGATCCATGTCGACGACCTGGACGACGACGGCACCCTGGCCGCCTGGCTGGCACGCGGCCGGGCCGACGCCGCCCTGCTGCGCCCCGACCGCGTCGTACTGGACACCGTCCCCACCGGCACCGGCCACTTCACCGACGCCGCCGCCTGGGCTCCCCTGCTGCACACGGCCCGCCGCCCCGCCGAAGCCCCGCCCGCACCCTGACGAGGAACACCAGACCATGACCACCCCGCACGCCACGCCTTGTCCGGAGCCCTTCCTTCCGCCCGACCTCCAAGCGGCCGCCGGCAGCCGCATCGCGGACTTCGCCCGCTGGGCCGCCCGGCACCAGGGCGCCGACGGCATCCAGGACCCCACCGACTACCAGGCCCTGCACCACTGGTCCGTCACCGACCTGGAAGGCTTCTGGGCAGCGGTGTGGGAGTACTTCGACATCGACGCCGCCACACCGTACGAGCGCGTGCTGGCCGAGGAGACCATGCCCGGCGCCCGCTGGTTCCCCGGCGCCACCCTCAACTACGCCCACCACGCCCTGCGCAACCTGCACCCGGACGCACCCGCGATCACCGCGCTGGACGAGACCGGAGCCGCCTACGAGATCACGGGACGACAGCTGCGCGCCCAGGTCGCCTCCGTCGCCGCCACCCTGCGCGACCTGGGCGTCGGACAGGGCGACAGGGTGGTCGGCTACCTGCCCAACGCGCCCCACGCCGTCATCGCCTTCCTCGCCGCGGCCAGCCTGGGCGCGGTGTGGTCGGTGTGCGGCCAGGACTACGCGCCGGGGGCCGCCGCTGACCGCTTCGCCCAGCTCGAACCCACGGTGCTCATCACGGCGGACGGCTACCTCTTCAACGGCACCCGCCACGACCGCCGCGCCGCTTCCCTCGAACTGGCCGACGCCCTTCCCACGCTCAAGGCCACGGTTGCCGTGGATCACCTGGGCCTTGCGTGGTCCGAGACCCGGGCCGCGGGCCTGACGGTTCCCTGGGAGGACGCGGCCGGCCGCACCGAGTACCTCGGGATCACTCCGGTGCCGTTCGACCACCCGCTGTGGATCGTCTTCTCCTCCGGCACCACCGGCCTGCCCAAGGGCATTGTCCACGGCCACGGCGGCGTCCTGCTGGAGCACCTCAAGACCTTGGGCCTGCACAGCGACCTGGGCGTCGGCGACCGCCTGCTGTGGTACACCACCACCCACTGGATGATGTGGAACCTCGTCGTCTCCACCCTGCTGACCGGCGCCACCACCTGCACCTACGACGGCAGCCCCGCGCCGGTGGCTCGCCCGGACGTCCTGTGGGAGCTGGCGGCCCGCCACAGGGTCACCGTCTTCGGCACCAGCCCCCAGTACCTGCTGGCCATGGCCAAGCTGGGCATCGAACCCTCCGTGCACGACCTGTCGGCCGTCCGCGCCATCGGCAGCACCGGCTCCACCCTGCCCGCCTCCGCCTACCGCTGGGTCCGCGACCACGTGGGCGCCGGTATCCAGCTGGCCTCCACCAGCGGCGGCACCGACATCGTCTCCGCCTTCGCCGGCAGCGCCCCCACCACCCCGGTGTGGGCGGGTGAGCTGTCGGCCCCCAACCTCGGCGTGGCGCTCGCGGCGTACGACGGCGCGGGACGGCCGGTCGTCGACCAGGTCGGCGAACTGGTCGTCACCCGCCCGATGCCCTCCATGCCGCTGTACTTCTGGAACGACCCCGACGGCAGCCGCTACCGCGACGCCTACTTCACCGCCTACCCGGGCGTGTGGCGGCACGGCGACTGGATCACCCTCACCTCCCACGGCTCGGTGATCGTGCACGGCCGCTCCGACGCCACCCTCAACCGCAACGGCGTACGCCTGGGCAGCGCCGACATCCACGACATCGTCGAACGCCTCCCCGAGATCACCGAGGCCCTCGTCATCGGCGCGGAGGAGCCCGACGGCGGCTACTGGATGCCCCTGTTCGTCGTCCCCGCGCCCGGAGTCACGCTGGACGACGCCCTGCGGGAGAAGATCCGCGACGCCCTCCGCACCGGCGCCTCACCCCGCCACGTCCCCGACGAGATCCTCGCCGTACCGGCCATCCCGCACACCAGGACCGGCAAGAAACTCGAGGTCCCCGTCAAGCGCCTGCTCCAGGGCGCGCCCGCCGAGCAGGTCCTCCATCCCTCCGCCGTCGACAACCCCGACCTCGTCGCCTACTTCGCCGACCTGGGAGCCGAACGCCGCCAGGCCCGTCACCCGCACACCGTCAAAAACGCCTCATGAGCCTCTCCGCCGCCCTTGCCTGTCCGATCGTGCTGATCTTCGCCCTGCTGGGCGTGGCCAAGATCCTGGCCCTCGGCCCGATGCCCGAGCTGGCCGCCCACGCCGGCTTCACCACCTCGGCCTACCGGCTGATCGGTGCGCTGGAGCTGGCAGGCGCCACAGGCGTGGCGACCGGCCCGGTCCTGCCGCTGTTCGGAGAGCTGGCCGGCCTCGGCCTCCTTCTGCTCCTCGCCGGTGCCGTGACCACGCACGTGCGCAAAGGAGACGGGCCGCCAAAACTCGTCCCCGCCGTGGCGTGCGCGGCACTGGTCGCCTGGTATCTCGTGCTCCTTGCCGGTGGCGGCTCGTGACGTGGGCTGAGCGCCGTAGCAGCCACCCGTGACAGGCATGAGCGTCGTGCCGGCCGTCTGCTGCGCGCAGGCGGCACAGGACCCTGGTCCTGTTAGCGAGCCCGCGCCCGGGCTGACACACTGGATCTGTGGTTCCGCTGATGACCGCGACCGAGCAGGCCGTGTCCTCATCACTCACAGGCGCCGGCGTGGTGTCGGTCTGCGCACTGCTCTTCACCGTCGCGTCGTTCTGGTGGCTCAACGCCAGACAAGGACGCCTGAAGACCTGGGAGCCTCACGCCTTCGCAGCGATCATTCACTCGTCCACGGCCCGCCTGCGGCTCCCGCTCGTCCTTCACAACACCGGCCCCAAGCCGATCGTCGTGCAGGACCTCATCCTGACCTTCCCCGACGAGCCCGCTTCTCACCTGCCGCTGCTGTGGGTGTCCTCACCGTCCCGTCTTCAGCCGGGGCCGGACGAGGACGCGAGACTGCCCGCCGGCTTCGTCGTGCCCGGAAGAGAAGCGCAACAACTCTTCATCGAGTTCGAGGCACCCTTTTCCGGGTTCATGCCGGAAGCCCGTGACTACAAGGTCCAGCTGCAGGCAAGAGTCGGCCACCGCAAGGGGTGGCGCCGCCTGCTGACGTTCACCCTGCGGGCCGCCAACATCATCGATCCGGATCGCTACACCGTCTACAACAACGCACCGGTCGAGCTGACGAAGGAAGATCAGAGAAGAGCGGATGCCGCACTCCTTGAGTTGTTGCAAGAGCAAGGGGACGACTCCGCGCCGGGCGGCAGGAGACCGCGGCGTTCTTCCCATGACGACGGCGACGCCGACACGAGCCGCTGACGCAGCACCCGCCGGCCGAGCACCGCTCCTGCTGCGATCAGGAGATCACGGTTCCTGCGGTCACGCCGACAGGTCGGCCCGCGGGAGGAACGCCCGGAACAACGCCCGACAGCCCTGCGACAGCTGGGACGGTTGGCGCAGCGGATTGAATGCCTCCGCTCAGTTCGGCGACAGCGTCCCTGCTTTGGGTGCTGCAGAGCATTCGCCAGCAACTGCTGGGAAGTGGCGAGGTCCTGCATTCGGGAGCCGATGGATGCACGGACCAGGTGGCACGGGTGAGGAGGGTCGCGGCGGTCAGCTCGGTGGGCGCGGCACCGATGATCACGACGGGTACATCTCAGGGGTGGTGGCGGTCACTTGCTCAGGGCTTTCATCAGGCCCAGCAGCCGGGCGCGGTCGATCTCGTTGTCCTCGCGCAATGCGGAGATCGCCTGCAGGAACGCCCCCGGCGAGGGGGTGGTGCCGAGGAAGTCCCGGGTGGCGGGCGGGCCCCACTGGGCCAGGCCGGAAGCGGACATGGCGGCCCAGCCGGGTTCCAGTGTGTTGTCGAAGACATCGCCGTCGGCGTAGTGCTCCAGCATGAAGCGGTCGGGGTCTCGCCAGTAGTCGAAGATCTGGCTGCCCTGGATGTGCCGGCCGACGCCCCAGGAGTGGTGGTAGCCGCGTTCGCGCAGGTACTCGCCTCCGGCGGCCAGCGCGTCGAGGTCGGCGACCTGGTAGGCGGAGTGAACGTAGCCCGTGGCGGGACCGAGATGCATGGCCAGGGTGTGGTGGTCGGCAGGTTCGCCGCCGCGGTCGCAGCGGATGAAGGCCATGGTGGGGCCGCGGTCGCGCTGCCCGTCCAGGTAGAGGAAGTCGCTGACGATCAGGCCGAGGTGCTGCAGGTACCAGTCGAGGGCGCGCCGGAAGACCCGGGTGGAGAGGACGACGTGGCCCAGGCGCTGCACCTGGGCGGGTTCGCGGGGCGGGCGCTGGGTGGCGTTGATGCGGGCGGCCGCGGTGGTGGTGCCCGTGTTGAGGACCAGGGGCTGTCGCAGCGGTCGCGCGGGCTGCTCGGCGACGCCGTGTACGACGCGGACCGGGATGCCGGAGGGGGCCAGCAGGTCCACGGCGCGGCCTCCGCCGTACTCGGTCAGGGTGCGGACCCTGTGGCCGGTGGTGCGGGCGAGCCGTTCGAGGTCGGCGGCGTCGGCGGCCTGGAAGGCGGGGCCGATGAACCGGGAGGCGGGACCACGGCGGATCACCAGGCAGTGCGGTCCGGCCAGGGCGCCGCGCAGAAAGAGGGTGTCCCCGGTGCGGGCGGCGGTGGTGAAGCCGAAGTCGTGGGCGAAGGTCTCGGCGCGGTCCAGGTCGGGCTTGGTGAACTCCAACCAGGCCAGGTCGACCACCTTGATGACGGGCTGGGCGGCGCGGCCGGGGTGCTCCCCGCGCAGGGCGCCCTGCTCGCTGTGCAGACCCTGATGGGCGTCGGCAGTGGGGGCGGCGGGGGTGGGTGTCGGATCGTTCACGGGGTTCCTTCCTGTGGCCTCCACGACCTGTGGCGAGGGTGGGGCGGGTGCCGCAGTGCCGCTGTGTCCCGGAGGCGAGGCGGAGATGAGGGTGAGGGCCCGGCCCGCCGACTGCGGCGGTGATCGGCAGGCCGGGTGGCACGGCAGATAAGCCCTACCGTGCGAGGAGGGAGTCCAGTGCGGTGGTGAGTTCGGCGACCGGGTCGGTGGCCGCGCCTTGGGCGCGCCAGCCGATGAAGCGGTCCGGGCGCACGAGGACGGCGCCTTGCGGTGTGTGCCCGCGGGCGGCGGTCCAGGTGGAGCGCGGGTCGCGGTAGTCGCCGTCGACGTGGCCGATCCGGATGGCGTCCAGCGGCAGCCCGCTCTCGGCGGCGATCTTCTCGGCGGCCTCGCACCAAGCCTGGCCGTCCTCCCCGGCGATCAGCAGGAACCGGCCGGGGCGGACCAGGCGGGCCGGGGCCACGCGATGGCCGTCCAGGTCCTCAAGCCAGGCGTGGGGCAGCGGGTGCCCGGGTCGGGCGGCGGGCTGGTAGATGCGGACCGGGTCGGGGTTCTCGGGTGCGGGAGTGCCGTCGGGGACGACGGCCGCGGACTCGTACGTGTAGCCGAACTCGACGCCCAGTTCGTTGAACTCCATGGACTGGGCGGCCACGGCGGCCAGGAAGGTGCGGCGGAAGTCGCCGTCGGCGGGGTCCTCGCTCCACAGGCGGCGGGCCTGCCGCCAGTTCTCCTCCTCGTCGGCCCCGGGCCCGCCGCCGAAGAGGGCGTTGATGGCGATGTGGTTCATGGCGTTCTCCAGCGAGCGCTGGACGTTGGTGGCGTCCACGGGGCGCCGCTCGGCCTCGTAGCTGTCCAGCAGGGTGTCGTCGGCATGGCCGTTCAGCACGGCGGCGAGCTTCCAGGTGAGGTTCTGTACGTCGTGCATGGCGGAGGTCAGGCCGAGGCCGCCGGTGGGCGGATGCCGGTGGGCGGCGTCGCCGGCGATCAGAACGCGGCCGACGCGGTAGCGGTCGGCGACCACGCCCTCGAGGGTCCAGCGGGAGATCATGTGGACCGTCAGGTCCTCCTCGCTCAGGCCCAGCCCTGTGCGCAGGTCGGCCAGTACCGACTCGTCGTCCAGCGCGCGACCGTCATCGGGCCCGTAGTTGAGGTGGAAGACCCACTCCTCGGACTCCGGGCCCCAGTGGTCGGGGCCCATGGGCACGAGGACGCCCGGGATGCCGAGGTCGGGCAGCCACAGCCAGCGGATCAGCACGTCAGGGTCGGTCGCCACCTGGGACAGGTCGGCGGAGAGGTGGAAGGAGACTACGCGGGCGAGGTTGCGCACGCCCTCCTGGACGATGCCCACGGCGGGGCCGACGGTGCGGCCGCCGTCGCAGCCCAGCAGGTAGCGGGCCCGCACCCTGTAGGTCTCGCCCGTCTCGCGGTCGGTGACGGCGGCGGTGACGCCCTCGTCGTCCTGGGCGAGTGCGGTCAGCTCGTGGTGGAAGCGGACCCGGCCCGTGGCGAGTTCCTCGGCGCGGGTGCGCAGGACCGGCTCCAGTCGGATCTGGGGCAGGTTGGCCTGTCGCTCGGGGCTGGCCGCGAGCCACTCCGGAGAGTGCCCGCCGGCTCCCCAAGCCTCCATCCTGGCGACCCTGCGGCCGTAGTCCTCCTGGTCGCCTGCCAGGCCGACGTACCAGGCGGTGTGGGACATCTGCTCGGCCGGGGCGGAGGCGGCGTAGATGGTGTCGGCCACGCCGGCGTCGCGCATGATCTCCATGGCGCGCTGGTTCAGGACGTGGGCCTTGGGCAGGACGGAGGTGCTGGGCCAGGCGGTGACCAGCAGGGACTCGATGCCCATGCGGCTGAGCAGCATGGAGGCGGTGAGCCCCGCACCGCCTCCGCCGACGATGAGGACGGGGACGTCGATGTCGTTCATGGGTACTCCATGGGGTGTCACGGCTCGGGGCCATGGGGTGGGGACGGCTCAGGAGCGGCGGGGGAAGAGCGCCAAGGGCGTTTCCCCGGTCGATTGATCGAGGCCGGGTGTCCGCGGATTGAGCGGGCGGCGGCGCACGGATGCGAAAGGCTGGTCGTTCCGAGAGGCGCCCGCTCGCTGCGGGCGGGCGTCGGCAACCCGGACGGCACGGAGGGGACGCCGGAAACAGCGGTGTCGATTCAGAGGCCACACCCGGCCTCGGCGGCCAAGGCGGTGAGATGCGGTGGGTGCCGTCCGCGCCGTGCGAAAGGCGGCCTGCGGAGGCGGGCTGTATGAACGCTGCGCTAGGCCAGCCATCGGGTGGAGGCGCAGGGCGGCAGATGCTGGCGGACGTCGATGCGGCTCATCGTGATGCTCCTCGGAGCCCAGGCGGCGGCGATGCTAGCCGCCGACCAGCGCGACGAGATGGGCTGCGGCCAAGGCACCCGCGGTGACGGCCGGCAGGCAGCGGGCCGCCGGATCGCCGCTGCGCAGGTGGACGACGACGGCTCCGGTCATGAGCAGGATCAGGCCGACCGATGTGGCGGCGCCGAGCGCGGTGATCCGCAGGCCGAGCAGCAGTCCGGCCGCTGCCGCCACCTCCAGGGCACCCAGGAGGCGGTAGTGGGTGGTGGTCATGCCGACGTGGGCCGCGGCCTCGCGCATAGCGGGTACTGCCGCGAGCTTGGCCGACCCGAGCAGGAGGAAGATCCCGGCGAGGAGGACAGCGAGAACGATGGCGGTGGTGCTCATGGGGTTTCTCTCTCAAGTGGCTTGCTGGGGGCGTACTGCCAGTGCAGGACGTACCGGTCGAGGGCTGCGGTGACCCTGCTCCGTACCGCCTCGTCGGCAGGGGCGGGCACCGTGACGCGGACGCCGCCGTCGTGCGGCCGGCACAGGATGCGTCCCGGGTCGCAGTCCGCGCCCTGGGCGGCCAGTTCGGCGTGGACCGCGCGGCGGGTTGCGTCCAGGCGCAGGCCGAGCTTGTAGGGCTTGCCGACGGCGGTGAGCGGGATGGCGTCGATCACGAGCACCTCGCGCGGGGTGGCGGCGCGTTCGGGGACCCGTTCGGTGGCCCAGGTGAGCAGTTCGGCGGGCTCGGTCTGGGCGCCGGGGGCGAGGGTGACGTAGGCGACGGGCACTTCGCCGGCGTGGGGGTCGGGACGGCCGACCGCCGCGGCGGCGGTGACCTCGGGGTGGGCGAGGAGTACGTCCTCGATGCCGGCGGGATCGATGTTGTGGCCCCCGCGGATGATCAGGTCCTTGGCGCGGCCGGCGAGATGGATGAAGCCGTCGGCGTCGATGCGGGCCAGGTCGCCCGTGTCCAGCCAGCCGTCGCGGATCTTCCCGGCGCTCTCCAGGCGAGGCCCCTGGGCGGTGTGCTCGACGACGTACCCGGCGAAGAGGACCGGGCCGCTGACGGCGAGCACCCCGGTGGCGCCCGGCGGCAGGCCGTGCCACTCGCCGGTGTCCGGGTCGATCCGCACGGTCTTGACCTGCTGGTAGGGCAGGCGCCGGCCGACACTGCCGGGGCGGGTGTGGCCGGGCAGGCCGAGGGCTGAGGCGCAGGTCGCCTCGGTCAGCCCGTAGCCCTCGCACAGGGGGATGCCGGTGTGCTTCTCGAAGGACTCCCGTACGGCGGGCGGCAGCGGGGAGGCGCCGACGGCGGCGAACCGCATGCTGGAGATGTCCGCGTCGACGGGGACATGGGCGAGGACGGAGTACACGGTGGGCACCGCCGACATGGCGGCGATGCGGTAGTGCTCCACCAGCTTCCAGAACACCGGATACAGCTCGGGATCGCGGTAGCCCAGCGGCCCGGCCCACACCACTCCCCGGCCGCGCAGCAGCGGGCCGAGCAGGGTGACGATCAGGGCGTTGACGTGGAACAACGGCAGCGCCGCGAACATCACCGAGTCCTCGTCGAGAGGAATGCTCGCGGCCACCATCCAGGCGTCGACGACCTCGTTGGCGTGCGTATGGGCGGCAAGCTTGGGGATGCCGGTGGTGCCGCCGGTGTGGAAGTAGGCGGCCAGGTCGTCGGCGGCCGGGGGCTCGATGTCCACCAGCCCGTCGGCGGGATGGGACGCGGCAAGCTCCGTGAGGTAGCCAACGCGTACGCCCTCGATGGGGTCCAGAGCGGGGGCGGGGCCGTCGGCCAGTGTGGGGGCCAGCGCCAGCAGAGCGTCCAGCCGCAAGGCCGCGGCGACCTGCCGGGCCGTGGCCCACACCTGTGCGTCCAACTGCGGACCGGCGGCGATGAGCACCCGCGCGCCGCTGCGCCGCAGCAACTGCTCGACGTGCTCGGATGCCAGGCCCGGGTTGACCGGGGCGGCGATGCCCGCTGCCTGCGCGGCCAGCAGGGCGCCGGGCAGCTCCGCGGTGTTCGGCGCGAGCAGGCCCACGGCGGCCCGGCGGGTGACGCCTAGAGAGCCCAGCAGATTGGCGGTGCGATGCACCTGGTCACGCAGTTGCGCGAAGGTGGCTGTGGCGGGGCGCAGGAAGCGCGCGGCGTCGGGCAGCACCGTCAGGGCCGGCCGGTCGGGCCACAGGCGGGCGGCGCGCAGCAGGGTGTCGTAGGTGGTGGCGGGCAGGCCGCGCTCGTGCAGCGGTACGGCCTCGATCGCGGACAGGTCCGCGCTGCTGTCGGGGGCGGGCCACAGCAGGTCGGGGGGTGTGCGTGTCACCGGTGCGCCTTTGCAGGGTGAGGGATGGGTTCAGGTGGCCGGCCCGGTACGGGGATGCCGGGCCGGCCGGTCCCGGGCGGGGGTCCCGGGAGCCGTCAGTGGGCGCGCACCACCGTGCGCTGCTCGCCGAGATCGAGTACGCCGTCGTCGGTCGCGATACGGGCCGTGACGACGTCGCCGTCCTTGAGGTAGTGAGGGTTCGCCTGCTGGCGGTCGAAGAACTTCTGCCAGCGCTTGTGCGGGGGCAGCAGGGCGGCAAGCGTGGTCAGGAGCCTGCCCGGAGACTTCAGCGCGGTGCCGCCGGGGGTTCCGGTGAGCAGGACGTCACCGGGCTGCAGGTGCTGGAAGCGGGCGAGCAGACTGAGGGCGTGGGCGGGCCGGACGATCATGTCCGTGGTGGTGCGGTCCTGCCTCGTGGTCCCGTTGACCTTCAGCGTGAGCCGCAGGTCCGGCAGGCGGGCCAGATCGTCGGCATCTACCAGGAGCAGCCGGGGCCCAAGCGGAGTGAAGGTCGGGTACGACTTGGCCTCGTAGAACTGCGTCTTGGGCAGTTGCAGATCGCGGGCGCTGACGTCGTCGGCGACGACGAGCGCGGCGACGAACGCCGGCAGGGTGGAGTCGGTGACCTCGGTACCGACCGGCACATCGGCACCCATCACCAGCCCGAGCTCCACCTCGTAGTCCAAGAAACGCACGTGCTGTGGACGTTCGATGTCCTGGTAGGGCCCGCTGACGGACCCGGACGCCTTGCGGAAGAACGCTGGCGGAACGGTGTCCGGGTCGAATCCGGAGTCCACCGCGTGGGAACGGTAGTTGACCATCTGCGCCACCACCCGGCAGGGCGTGGTGACAGGCGACAGCAGCTCGGCCTCTCCAACCGAAACCCCGGCGCCGGGGTCACCCGTGGCGCGGGCAGCCGCCTGCTGCACGGCGGAACGGTCGGCGAGCAGGCCGGCGGTGGTGTCCGCGCCGGTGTCGACGCGGTGCAGCCGCCCTGTGCCGCTCTCCACCCACCAGCCGTCTGTGGTGCGGACGACCTGGATACTCATCGGCTCTCCTGAGTCCTGGACAGACACCGACCGGAACGCTCCCGCGAGCAGCTCCAGTCAGCAGTGATGAGAGAATCAGTCCAGATGACGACCCCGTCAACAGCAGTCAGTCGTGATGAAACAATCAAAGATGATGCGTCTGATCATGGTGGAGAGATGAGTATCGATCGACAGGGCAGGGCCAACACACCCAGCCACACGCCCAACCGCGTGGACCGACGCAAGGCGCGCACCCGTGCCGCGCTGATCGCCGCCGCGCAGCGGTTCCTCGCGGATCAGGGGCGGACCGATGTGAGCATCCAGGAGATCACCGAGGCGGCGGATGTCGGCTTCGGCTCCTTCTACAACCACTTCACCAGCAAGGACGAGCTGTTCGACGCGGCCGTCGCCCTCACCCTGGAGGAACACGGCGCACTCCTGGAATCCGTCGTTGAAGACCTGAAGGACCCCGCGGAGATCTTCGCCGCCAGCGTCCGCCTGACCGGCCGGCTGCAGCGCACCCACACACAGATAGCCAGGATCCTCGTCCGTACGGGCATGTCCTATCTGACTTCCGACAGCGGATTGGCTCCGCAGGCGATGCGGGATCTGCGGGCCGCCGCCGACACCGGACGGCTGGACATCGACGACCCGCGCACTTCTGTGGCCATGGTCGGCGGCGCCCTGCTCGGAGTGCTCCACCTACTGGAGACCCGCCCGGACCTCGATGCCGCGCATGTTTCCGACCAGCTGGCCTTCCGCCTGCTGCGCATGTTCGGCATGACGCGCGCCGAAGCACAGGAGATCGCCACTCGGCCCCTGCCATCGCTGCCCCGGACCTGACAATGGTGAGCAAGATCGGCGACGCATGAGACACGTCGCCCATGTCCGCGAATGTGACGCTCAGGGGGCGCGGCGGATCCCCGACGGATCTCGGCGTAGAGGACGGTTTTGCCTGCCCGGGAGGCGCTGCCCCGGGCGACGTCTTTTCCGTCCACCAGCACCTCGATCGAACCGGAGACACCTGTCAGCTGGACACTGACAGAGTGGCCCTCCTGATCCCAGCGGAGGCGGCTGTCCGCAGCCATGCCTCCAGGGCTTCGAACGCAGTCGCTCGGTCCGAGCCATCGCGGAGCGTGCGGACATGGGCCTCGACTCCTTCAACAACCACTTCATGTCCCGCGGGGCCGCGACCGCTGCTGACGACCACCCCCACCGACCCGGACCAGTGATCACACAGGCAGCCACCGCCTCCATGACAATCACCGACTGCCGCACCAGCAGCGCGCGCAGGGAACGCAGGGTGGCCAGTGTGATCTGGCCCTGGCCCGCCGGGGCTCTGACGGCTGCCGCTGCTAACGGTGAATGTCCGAGATCGCCCAGGCCAATGCCTGGGGGCGCGGACGTGCGTGGAACAGGCGAAACACCGCTGGGTCCGTGCCGGGAGGGACGGACCACTTGGGTCGGGCCCAGAACTATGGTTGCGATGGAGGCGAACGGCATGGCCACGTTCCTCGGCCTGGTCGCATTGCCCGAAAGCCGTGACGCCCGGACTACCTCGCGAACCGGGGCCTCCAGACGCCTGGTGACCTCGAGCGCGACCGAATGCCGTGGCGGAGTTCCCCGGCTGACAGCGCCAGCGGCTCCCCCGTTGCTGAATCCGGGCGATTGCCCTGGCCAAGAGCGGAGCCGTGATGCTCGTGCTTCGCGGCGCCTGCGGCGTCTTCGGCGAAACCCGGCCGAGCAGCTGCAGTTGCAGCTGCACCGCCGCGCTCTCGCCGGCACGGCTGGCCGAGGACGATCCGGGCGCGCTCGGTAACGCTATGACCGCTGTTGGGGATGGGGCGAGGCTGCGGGCGGCAGAGTCTGCTCGGCCCAGACGATCTTGCCGTCGAGGGAGTAACGGACGCCCCAGTTCTGCGCGAGTTGGGCGATGATGAACAGGCCGCGCCCGCCTTCGTCGATGGTTTTCGCGTGGCGCAGCCGTGGCGCGAGGGCATTGCTGTCGTGGACTTCGCAGGTGAGCGTGCGGTCCTTGATGAGCCGCAACTGCACAGGCGGTGTGCCGTAGCGGATGGCGTTGGTGACCAGTTCGCTGACGATCGTTTCGGTGGTGTAGGCGGTTTCCTCGTCCACTCCCCAATGGGTGAGTTGGTGTTGGGCGTGGGTGCGCGCCGTGGCGACGGCTTTGGGGTGGGGGTCGAGGTGCCATGCGGCGACCTGGTCCGCGGGGAGTGTGTGGGTGCGGGCGAGGAGGAGGATGACGTCGCCGTGGCGGGTGTCGTTCCGTAGCCGGTAGAGCACGTCGTCGCACAGATCCTGCAGTGGCCGGTCAGTGTGGGCCAGCACTCGTTGGAGGATCTCCGGGGACTGGGAGGTGTGCAGGAGGGACGGCGTGTAGAAGGCGAGGACGCTGCCGTCGGGGAGAGGGACCGTGGTGGCAGCGAAGGGAGGTCCTTCGGTCCTGCCCAGGGGAGGTCCGCTCGGTAGGTGAGGGATCTGGGTGCTCCCATCGGGATGGGCGATGACGGGTGGGGGGTGGCCGGCCAGGGCGATGGTGCAGGTCCCAGCGAGCGGGTCGTAGACCGCGTACGCGCAGCTTCCCGTGAGCGGCATGGGGTCGCCGGGCGGCAGAGCGGCGCGTTCCTGGGCCAGGCTGATGGCGGTGTCGTTGAGGCGGGCGAGGAGCTCGTCGGGCTCCAGGTCGAGCGCGGCCAGAGAGTGCGCGGCGGTCCCTATCTGTCCCATGGTGGTGGCCGCATGGATGCCTCGGCCGGCTACTTCGCCGACCACCAGTGCGGTGCGGGCGCCGGACAGGGCGAATGTGTCGAACCCGCAGCCTCCGCCGGTTTCAGAGGGCACCAGTATGTGCGCGGTTTCAACGGTCGTCTGCGTCGCAACCTCGGGAAGCAGCAGATGGCGCTGGATCGTCAGGGCGATGGTGTGTTCGCGGGTATAACGGCGGGCGTTGTCGATGCACAGCGCGGCGTGAGCGGCCACTGCGTCGGCGAGGATGACATCGCCCTGGTCGAAGACGTCGCCCTGGTCGGTGCGGTAGAGGCTCATCAGCCCCAGCACCTTTCCCCGCAGGGTCAGGGGAGTGGTAACAAGGCTCTGGGCGCCTGAGGCGCGAATCGCCTCGGCGCGCTGCGGGACGGCCGCCAGCCAAGGTGTTTCCGGACCCAGGGCGACGAGGCGTGGCCTGAGGTCGGCCAGTGTCTGGGCGTAGGGCGTCGGGAACGGCAGAGCACGCACGTCACCCACCGGATGTGCCTGGACCTGGTCCTCGCCGCCACTGCGGGCGAAGGCCGCACGGCGCAGCGGCACCTCCCGTCCGAGAGGACTCGGCGGAGGTTCCTCGCCACGCACCACTGCCTCCACCACTTCCACCACGGCGAGGTCGGCGAGGTCCGGCACCACCGCTTGCACCAAATCCTCGCAGGTGGCCACAACGTCGAGGGTCTGTCCCACGCGATCGCGCACCGAGCCGAGAAGGCGCAGACGGGCGCGTACCTTTTCGCATTCGGTGACACCAAGTATCTCCGTCAGCACTCCCAGGATCCTGCCCTGCGCGTCCTCAAGACGAAATGCCGAGACGGAGAACCGGTACTCCGGCCCCGGCGCGCCCTTCGGACGCACCTCCAATCGTCGCCCCCGAGCGGGCGCGCCGCTCTCCAGCACGCCGTGCAGCATCGCCTCGACCTCACCGGGCGCGGAAAGGTCACATACGTCGGTGAAGTGCCGGCCTATGATCTCTTCAGGGGTGCCCGATTTCAGGACCGGCGTGTTGACGTTGATCCATAGGATCCGCAGTTCCGTGTCCAGGAGCATCAGGCCGGTCGGGGATTGGTGGAACAGGGCTTCCAGTACTGCCGCACCCTCGACGGGCGAAATGGCTTCGTTGTGCGCCACGGCAACCCACCTCCACTGTCCAGACTGCGCCTGGCTCCTGCGCGCCGCTCCCGCGCATCGCGCGACGTTCCCGGACAGGCCGCCAGATCTCCGCCGCGATCGGCGTCACCGTCCTGGTCGCGGTGGTCGGCTCCCACGTCGGTGCCACCTCACGTCACGACTTCCGGATCGCCAGGTGCGCAGCCGCCGTACTGAGCCTGACGACGTCAGCGATCGGTGTGCACCTCAGCCGTGGCAGCGGCTCGGATCAGACGGCGCCCGCCGCATTGCAGAAGCCGGATGCGGTGCGCAGGCTCTGGCAAACGCGTCCTGCCCCGGCAGTCCCGTCAGGCACTCCCACCGTCCCAGACAGTGTCTGACCACTACGTGTGACTGGTGCGGCTGGTGTCGGGGCCGGGACTCTCCGGGGCCGAGAGGCCGGCTGATCTAGCACCGCGACCGCGGTGTCGCGACCCCCGTGTTCCATGGCGCAGCAGGCCGTCGTAGTCCGCGAGTGAGCCTGTCAGCCCGCCTCACCCGGCTGACGTAGTCGCTGCGGCTGCGGTGCGGATGTGCTGGCTGAGAAAGAGGGATGGCGTCCCACGTGATGGTGTAACCGATCAATCGGCCATCGTGTTGGTGGTGTTGGGGAGCGCGGGGGCGCTGTCGGGGCGCTTGCCGGAGTCCCGCTCGCCGGCTTCCTCGCGGTGGACGTCGTCCTCGGCTGGGTCGCACGCCGTCGTACCGGGCACGCACACGCCTGAGCACTGCGCTTCCCCGGTGCGGTTCGGGAGCGCTCCCGCCCATCCGTGGGCGGGGCGTGTCCTCAGGAACGGATCCCTTGTACGGAGGGGTATGCGGATGCGATCGCAAATCCCCGCACACCCGAAAGCGTCACAGAACACGGACCGCATGAGGCGCCGACCGCATCGTCCGCGCCAGCGCACCCGATCTCACGACGAAGCCGCACCGGAGCGCTCCGGTGCGGCTTCGTCGTCTCACGGCTCCGACACGCGCTGAAGTCCCGTCAGGATGCTTCCCGGAGGGGCTTCGCCGTATCACCCGCTATCACACAGCGATCACGAACTGGGCGGACCCTCCCGGACCAGGAGGCCCTGACCTGCGGTTTCGTGCCCGCACTGGAGTGGCTGGACGCCCATGGACGGCCATTACAACCTGTGCCAGGTTGTACCAAGTGAGGGACCCAGGATCAGGACAGGTGCGTCTTCTGGCCCGTCAAAGCGGTATTGCAGGGTGTTCGTAGGTGTGTCACTCACGCCCTCACGCTCTCACACCTGACAATTTCTTACGTGCTGGGGTCGTAACCCCGTGCAAGCCGTCCCAGGTTGTGGCAGCATCGCGAAGATCCTCTACTTCGGCTTCACGTGCCACTTCGTTCCCGCTTCTCCTCGGATGCGGGACCGCTCACGAGCCCGCGTCAGGGAGCCATCCGGGCGGAGCGGCTACGGATACGCTTGTCGGCCTCGTTCGCCGCCGCGCCGGCTGCCAGCGCGAGCACCAGCCCGATGACGCCGACGATGACGTTGTTGATGATGGTGCGCGTGGTGTCCACGCTGCCTGCCACCACCCACGGCGAGATGATGGTCCAGACTCCGAGCAGGGCGGCAGCCCACGCCCTGGCGTGCGTGCGCTCGTAGGCTTGGCCGAAGCCGCTCAGGAGCAGGGCGTAGGCGATACCGGTGATCAGGTTGTTCACTGCCAGGGTGGTGAAGCCGTTGAAGCCCGCGATCCAGGGTGATGCGGCCAGGTAGAGGCCGGTGACCAGGGCCAGCGCTTCGACGGCCTGTCCCTGCTGGGTCGTCGCCGCACGTTCTGCCCGGGCGTGGCGCTCGCGCATCTCCAGGATGTCCGGGTGCGATTCCATGGTGGGGTGTGTCCGGTCAGTCATGATCGCCTCCGCTTCACGAGTTCACGGTCCGTGCGTCCGGTGAGAACCCGAGTACCCACCGGACGGCAGTAATCCCGCCCGGCCCCGGACAGCCTCACGCAGCCATCCGGCCCCGGCTTCCCGGACTGCGGGCCTACGCGGTCCGTGCCCTGTCCGTTTCCCTGGACACTGCGTGGGGGACTCGCCGCCTGTGGTGGCGGAGCGGGACGTGTGGCCGACCTCGCGCCGACGGGCCTACACACGACGGCTCCTTCCCGGCCCCGGCTGTCACGGTGGGGCCTCGTCCAGCGGGGCGTTCCCAGGGCTTCGAGCGGGAGGGAGCGGATGAGCCGGATTCTCAGCGGAGCCGCACGGCGCCCACGGCTGCGCTTCGACGGCTGGATCGCGGGCCTGGGCACCTCCTTGGGGACGCGCATCGTGCTGGGACACTGGCAGCGGTCACCGTTCGGGCCGTTCAGCGATGTGATGCTGGAGCGGGCCGACGGAGAACGGCTGCTGCTGGCGCCCACACGGGAGACGGCGGACTTCATCCGCGGCACCTACGCCTTCGACATCGTGCGGGTCGTCCCGGTCGACGTGAGCGTCACGGACGACAGCTGGACCGTCACGGCCGGGCCACTCGACCTGCGTTTCACCACAGGGCGACGAGGGCTTCTGGGGCTCCTGCTCTGGGCCGTGCCCCGCGCGCTCACCTGCCGTCCGGCATGGAGCGCGCTCACAGACTGGCCCGCCCGTGTACTGCTGGTCGGCGTGCGAACCCGTGGCAGTGCCGGCGCGGGCCGCCGCGAGTGGTACGGCGCCAGGGACCTCCGGCCGATCCGCACTGTTTCGGCGGTGCTCGACGGCACCGACCTCGGTGCTCTCGCGCCTGTCGAACCGCCCGTCCATTTCGGGTTCGATTCGGTTCCGAGGAAACCCTCTGTCACCGGGGTCACGACGACGGTGACGCTGGGCCGGGAGTGAGGGAACCCGGCCAGGGGTATGCGCGTACTTGCCTGTCATGGCTGTCATGGCTGTCATGCCTGGCCACGAGGGCCGTCTCTGTCTGGCCACCGTCGTCGACACAGCCTCCCGGCGAGTGGTCGGCTGGGCCGCAGTCGACCACCTGCGCACGCGAGTCTGTTCGACGAGGCCCGGGGCGGTGGCCGGGGCCCGTCGGCTCTGGGGGTGGTCACCCCTCCCCCGGCGCCTCCAGGCCCGTCAACGCGCCCACCGGGTCCAGGTCCGGGGTGCCCCGGGGCCACCAGTCCTCGCGGCCCGGTTCCGACTCGTACGCGTACCAGAGGCCGTCCCGGCCCAGGCGGAGTTGGGCGTGGCCGTCCGGGTGGGTGAGGCGATTGCGCCACGGGCGGAACGCGGGCAGGTCCGCGGCCAGCAGCAGCGGGCGGGCGCGGTCGAAGCGGCCCGCCGGCGGGTCCCAGGGCTCCTCCAGTACGGCGAGCGCCTCCCGCCCGCCCTGCCGCCATGCGACGACGCCGCGCGCCAGGTCGGCCGGGGTCCGCCCGGTGGCGTCGGCCAGCGCGGAGTAGAGCGCCCGGGTCGTCGCGGTGAGACCCGAACCGGGGCGGGCCGCGGCGAGCCGTACCGCGTCCTGCCACAGCGTCAGCTCGGCGACCGGATCGTGCCCGGTGGTCAGCAGGGCGTGCGCGCGGCCGGCCGCGTCCGTGGCCAGCTGGTCCAGCGCGAACGGGTCCGGACCACCCGGAGTCCCCGGATAGACCGGCGGCTGCTCGGGGTGAGCGGGCGGCGGCAGCGGGGCCGGGAGCGGCGGCAGCGCGTCCCGGGCCATGGCGTCGCGGGCGCGTATACCGGGAACCGGTGCGGGCTCCTTTTCCTGGGCGGCCCTGGCCGCGCGCGCCGCGTTGCGCCGGGACAGGGCGTCGAGCAGCTCGCGTTCGCCCCGGCCGCGCAGCAGAAGCAGGACGAAGGGGTCCCGGTCGAGCAGGCGCGCGGTCTGGTAGCAGACGGCGGCGGCGTGCTTGCAGGGGTGGCCGAAGTCGGGGCAGCTGCAGTGCGGTTCGAGATCGCCCGGGCCGGGAAGCAGCCGGACGCCGCACTCGGCGAGGGTCTGCGGCACCTCCTTGTCCAGCAGCGCGGCGATGTCCCCGGGCCGCTCGGCGGCGGCGTCCAGGAGGCGGTCCCACTCGTCGTCGGCGAACGTCCGCAACCGCACCTGTACGCGATAGGGGCGGGGACGGCTTCCCTGGACGTACGCCAGCACGAGCCCGGGCGTGACCGTGATGGCGTCCACGTTCCCCCGCCCCGCGTATGTCCTCCCGCGCGCGAGCCGCGCCGCGTCGAGGGCCCCCTCTTCCAGCGCGGTGACCCAGGCGTTGCCCCACCATGTCTCGGCGAACCGGTCGGCCCGGTCCGCCGGTCGTGCGGGGAGCGCGGCGAACGTGCGCCGCAACTCGCCGTCCCGGCCCGGGGCCGCCATGGAGCCCGGGTAACGGGGCGTGGCCAGGGGCAGCTCGCGCGGGGATCGCGGGGGCTCGGGCTGCTCCCGCTCGCGTCCCACGTCCCGTGCGGCCTCCTCGCCGTCGTGCCGCGCGGTAGTCGCGACCGCGCCCCGCGGTGCCACCGGCTCCGGCAGCCCGAAGGCGCCGGCGAGGACTTCCCGCACGTCCCGGACCCGGCCGCCGCGCGCAGGGGTACGGATGTGCAGGTCGCGGCGGCCACCGACGCCGGTCGACTCCCGGGTGCCGGACCGCTGCGACGCGCCGGACGGGCGCGGTTCCCCGGCCGCCTTTCCTTCGGCCTCCGTTCGCTGCCGTTCCACTTCCTCCCGCGCCGCGTGCAACGCCTTGCGCGCGGCGTCACCGGGGCGTACGGCCGGTGTGCTCTCCCCGCCCGGACCGGAGGCCGGACCAGAAGCCGGACCGTAGGCCGCGCCTGCATTCCCCGCGACGGACGGGTACGCCTCTTTTGACTCCGTCGGCGGCACGGCACCCGCCACGGTCCCCTCGCCACTGCGGCGTTCCGCGTTCGCCCTTCGCAACGCCTCGCGGGCCGCGTCCCCGGGGCGGGTCGCCGGCTGCACGCCGCTTTCCGGCACGGTGACGCCTGCGCCGTCGGCCCGAGGCGCCCCACCCCCGTCCTCACCGCCGACCCGCTCGCCCTCCCGCGCGGCCCTCAGCGCACGCCGCGCCGCGTCGGCGGGACGCGCGTCCTCCCGCGCCCCGGGCCGCTCGTCCCCAGTGCCGTTCACTCGGTCCTCCTCAGCGACACCAGGTCCGACAGCTCCCGGTCGGTCAGTTCCGTCAGGGCCGACTCGCCGGAGCCCAGGATCGCGTCGGCCAGCGCCCGTTTGGACGCCAGCATCTCGGCGATGCGGTCCTCGACCGTGCCCTCGGTGATCAGGCGGTGGACCTGGACCGGCTGGGTCTGGCCGATGCGGTACGCGCGGTCCGTGGCCTGCTCCTCCACCGCGGGGTTCCACCAGCGGTCGAAGTGGATGACATGGCCCGCGCGCGTCAGGTTGAGGCCGGTGCCCGCCGCCTTGAGGGACAGCACCAGGACCGGGGTCGCACCACTCTGGAAGCGGTCCACCATCCGCTCGCGGTCGGGCACCGGCGTCCCCCCGTGCAGCAGCTCGACGGGGACCGCCCGGGAGGCCAGGTGCGTGGTGATCAGGCGGGCCATGCCCACGTACTGCGTGAAGACCAGCGCCGAGCCGTCCTCCGAGAGCAGCGTGTCCAACAGCTCGTCCAGCAGGGCGAGTTTGCCGGAACGGGCGGTGAGGGCCGCTGCCGTCCGCGCGTCCTCCTTCAAATACAGAGCCGGGTGATCGCAGATCTGCTTGAGCGAGCCGAGGAGCTTGAGGACCAGGCCCCGGCGGGCGATGCCGTCCGCCGTCTCGATCGCCAGCATCGACTCCCGGACGACCGCCTCGTACAGCGCGGCCTGCTCGCGGGTGAGCGGCACCGGGTGGTCCGTCTCCGTCTTCGGCGGGAGCTCGGGGACGATGCCCGGGTCGGACTTCTTGCGGCGCAGGAGGAACGGACGGACCAATCGGGCCAGCCGCTCCACCGCTTGGTCGTCCTCACCGTTCTCCACCGCGCGCGCGTGCCGGGCGCGGAAGGACTTGAGCGGGCCGAGCAGGCCGGGGGTCGTCCAGTCGAGCAGTGCCCACAGTTCGGAGAGGTTGTTCTCCACGGGGGTGCCGGTGAGGGCCACGCGCGCGGGGGACGGGAGGGTGCGCAGGGCCTTCGCCGTCGCCGAGTACGGGTTCTTGACGTGCTGTGCCTCGTCCGCGACGACCATGCCCCAGGTCTGTTCGGCCAGCCGCGGCGCCGCCGTCCGCATCGTCCCGTACGTGGTGAGCACGAAGCCGCCGTCGAGGTCGTCCAGGGTGCGCTCCGGGCCGTGGAAGCGGCGGACCGGCACTCCGGGGGCGAACCGGGTGATCTCCCGCTGCCAGTTGCCCAGCAGCGACGCCGGGCAGACCACCAGGGTCGGCTCGCGGCGCGCCCGGCGCAGATGCAGGGCGATGACGGTGACCGTCTTGCCGAGCCCCATGTCGTCCGCGAGGCAGCCGCCGAGGCCGAGCGATGTCATCAGGTCCAGCCAGGCCAGGCCCCGCAGCTGGTAGTCCCGCAGCCGGGCGGCGAGGCCCGGGGGCGGCTCCACCGGGGCGACGCCCGCCGTCAGCCGGTCCCGAAGCGCGGCCAGCGCCCCGACCGGCACCGCCTCCACCGTCTCGCCGTCGACCTCGGCGGTCCCGGTGAGGGCCACGGACAGCGCGTCGACCGGGTCCAGCAGGCCCAGCTCGCGTTGACGGGCCTTGCGGACGAGCGCCGGGTCGACCAGCACCCACTGGTCGCGCAGCCGGACGACCGGGCGGTGGGCCTCCGCCAGGGCGTCCATCTCGGCCTCGGTGAGCGGTTCGCCGCCGAGCGCCAGCTGCCAGCGGAACCGCAGCAGTTCCTCGCTCTCGAAGAAGCCCGTGCCGTCGGTCGCCGAGCCGGGCGCGGGTCGTACGACCGCCGTCGCGGTCAGGTCCTGCGCCAGGTCCCGGGGCCAGTGCACCGCCACTCCGGCCGCCGTGAGCCGGGTCGCCCCGATGCCCAGCAACTCGCCCAGCTCGTCCTCGGCCAGGGCCAGCACGTCGGGCACCTCCTGCTCGGAGAGCCGGTCCAGCGGCGGCCAGACGCGGGCCGCGCGACGGACGGCCAGGGCCGCGTCCACGCGCGCGCGGGGTCCGAACGCCGCGTCCGCCTCACCGGCCCACAGCGCGGCCGCGTCGACGACGAGGGTCGGGTCGGCGAGGCTGTGCACCTGCACGATGGCCGCGCCCGCGCGGCGGGCGCCCTCGCCGTCGTCGAACAACTGGTAGGCCGACAGGTCCAGGCGCAGCGAGATCCGTACGCCCGCGTCCATGCCCGCCGCGACCTCCGCGGCCCAGTCGTGCGCGTGCGGCAGACGCTGTGGCTCGCGCGCCGCGAACGGGCGGCCCGTGGTGTGGGGGGCGGCCGGGGTGCGGGGCAGGGTGTCCGCGACCGCGTCCAGGAAGGACCGTACGAGGGCCTCGGGCTCGGGCAGCAGGAGAGGGCCCTTGCCAGGGAGCGGGACGGCGTGGCCCTCGTGGGGCAGGGCGGCGGCGACCGCCCTGAGGTGCGCGATGTCGTCCGGCTCCAGGGGTCCGGCCCGCCAGGCGTCGCATCCGTCCGGGGTGAGCCCGGGCAGCAGGCGCCCGCGCGCGACGAGCCGCAGCGCGTGCAGCGCTGCCGCGCCCCAGCAGACGGTGGCGGGGTGGGCGGCGGGGTCGCGGCGGGCGCGCACGAGCAGGGGGAGCGCTTCGCCGATCGGCAGCGACAGCGCGGGCGCCTTCCCGCGGCGGACCGAGGAGCCGTGCCGTCGGACCACCGTGAGCTCGGCGTGCTCCTCCCCCGTCGCGGGCAGCGGTCCGTCCTCCGGGTCCCAGAAGGCGACCCGCCCGTCGCGTGGGAGGGGCGCCGGCAGGAAGACGGCCGCGAGGCGTACGGGGACGGACGTCCCCCCGCGCTCGGCCACCGCGGCCATGTCGCTCATACGCCCTGTTCACCTCCCGCCCGTGTGTCGGATCGATCGTCTTCGACTCTACGGGCGGGGTCTGACAATCGGCCCCGACGCCTCTTGTCGCCCGGTCCGCCTCCGGGGCGGCGCCCCTGCGACCGGGCCGGGGTTCGCCCGGTCAGGGAACCGTGCGCGAGACGACGTACACCATGGGGTACGTCGGGTTGGACGTGTTCACGACCACGTCCTGCGTGGGTTTCGGGTTCTTCTGCTCGTGGACGAACCCGAAATAGGGGGCGGGCCGGGAACCGGGCCCCGAGAACTTCCAGCCGGTGACGCTCTGGTCACGGTCGCTGATGGCGATGTCGTCCTTCTTCAGCTGCGCCCGGCTGACACCCAGTTCCTCCAGGAACGCGTCCAGGCCGGCGTTCGTGGTCTGGAACTGCACATAGAGGCGGCTGGTCTTCCAGTTGTTCGTCTCGTAGTACGCGACCTGCGCCGCCGGGTGCGGGACCGGCACCTGGTAGAGGCGGCGCTGCACGCGCGAGGGCCAGCCGGCCGTGAGGCCGGTCGCCGAGTACTTCGCCTCCTTGACCTTGCCGCTGTCGCGGCTCTGGTTGGCGGAGATCACCAGGTATCCGGCGGGGACGCCGATGAGCAGCACGATGATCAGCAGGGTGAGCGCCCGGCGGCGGATCATGTGCCCCCGGCCCTCCGGGGGCCGCGGGGGCTCGTCCGGCGGTGACGACTGACGCGGTATCGAGGCCGCGGCCGTCACAACGTCCCCTTGGTGGTGCGGCGGGCCTCCGCGTACCGCTCGTAGCGCTCGTACCGCTCCACGCGGCGTCGGTTGGCGCGCCTGAAGCGGCGGGCGACGAGCCGGGCGAGGTCCGCGGCGCCGACCATGCCGGCCTCGGGGCCGAGCTGGGCGCGGGTGATGCGGGCCTCGGGACGGTAGCCGCGGCCGGTGAGGTGGCGCTTGAAGGCGTCGCGGGCAGGGCCGATCAGCAGGTCGTCGGCGGCCGAGACGCCGCCGCCGATCACGAAGCAGGACGGGTCGAGGGCCGCCGCCAGGTTCGCGATGCCGACGCCGAGCCACTGGCCGATGTCCTGGAGCAGCTCGATGCACATCGCGTCGCCCTCGCGGGCCAGCTCGGTGATCATCGGGCCGCTGATGTCGGAGATGTTGCCCTTGACGTGCTCGATGATCCCGTAGGCCACCGGAGAGTCGGCGGCGGCCAGTTCCTTGGCCTCGCGGACCAGGGCGTTGCCGGAGCTGTACTGCTCCCAGCAACCGCGGTTGCCGCACGGGCAGCGGTGGCCTCCGGGCACGACCTGCATATGCCCGAACTCGCCGGCGACACCGAACTTGCCGCGCTTGACCTGGCCGTCCTCCAGGATGGCGCCGCCGATGCCGGTGCCGAGCGTGATCATGACGAGGTGGTCCTCGCCGCGTCCGGCGCCGAAGCGCCACTCGGCCCAGGCGGCCGCGTTGGCGTCGTTGTCGACCAGGACGGGGACGGCGAGCCGCCCGGCGAGGCGGTCGCGCAGGGGCTCGTTGCGCCAGGACAGGTGCGGGGCGAACAGGACGCGGTTGCGGTCCGCGTCCACCCAGCCGGCCGCGCCGATGCCGACGGCGTGCACGTCGTGCCGGTCGGAGAGGTCCAGGACCAGCTCGACGATGGTGTCCTCGACGACCTTGGGGCTCTTGGACTTGTCGGGCGTCTCGGTGCGGACCTTCTCCAGGATGTTGCCGTCGGCGTCGACGACGCCCGCCATCACCTTCGTACCGCCGATGTCGATGCCGACCGTGGGGACGCGTGGCGCCGTCAGATGGGAACGGCGCTCGCGCGTGCCTACGGTCCGCAGGACGGTGGCCCGGGCGGAGCCGCGGTGGGTGAAGTCGCGGTAGGTGCTCATCGTGCCCGATTCTGCCCTACGCCGCCGCGCGCTGCTCCGCAGGGTGAGCGGGAGCTGGGGGACGGGACATCTGCCGGGTGCGGGTGCGTCGTGGCCGTCGTGCCAGCGCTGCGGAGCCACGGCGCTCCGCAGCGGGCCGGGGGAGCTGCGGGCCGTCGAGACCCTGCGGGTCCGCGTCGGCCGGTCGCTCCCCCAAGTTCTCGGCTTCTCCCCCAAGCTCTCGGCTTCTCCCCCAAGCTCTCGGCTTCGCTCGAGCAGGGGGGACCCCCATGAACAGGGGGGACCCCCATCGCGGCGGAGCCGCATATCGGTACAGCCCCGCGCCCCTTGAAGGGCGCGCTCCTAACGGGCGTGCCCTTCAAGGTCGCGTTCCAGCTCGTGACGGAGATCCTCCAGCTCGTCGCCGCCTGCCATCTGGCTTGTCAGCTCCTCCAGGGTGATCTCGTCCCGCGTATGGCTGCCCACCATCGTGCCGCGCTTGAGCAGCACGAACCGGTCACCCACCAGGTATGCGTGATGCGGATTATGGGTGATCAAGACCACACCCAGGCCCGCGTCCCGTGCGGTCGCCACATATTTGAGGACCACACCCGACTGCTTCACGCCCAGTGCCGCCGTCGGCTCGTCGAGGACCAGCACCTTTGCCCCGAAGTACACAGCCCGTGCGATCGCCACACACTGGCGTTCGCCGCCCGAGAGGGTCCCGATGGGCTGGTCGACATCGCGCAGGTCGATGCCCATGCGCAGGAGTTCCTCGCGCGTCGTGCGCCGCATGAAGTCGACGTCCATGCGCTTGAAGGGGCCCACGCCCTTGCGCGGCTCGGAACCGAGGAAGAAGTTGCGCCAGACGGGCATCAGCGGGACCACGGCGAGGTCCTGGTAGACCGTGGCGATCCCGCGGTCCAGGGCCTGGCGCGGGGAGGACAGGCGGATCTGCTCGCCCTCGATGCGGAAGGTGCCCGCGTCGTGCTGGTGAAGGCCCGCGACGATCTTGATGAGGGTCGACTTGCCCGCGCCGTTGTCCCCGAGGACGCAGGTGATCTCCCCGGCGTGAACCTCCAGGGACACACCGTCGAGGGCGCGGACGTTGCCGTAGTGCTTGCCGACGTCCTCCAGATCGACGAGCGCCGTGCGCTCCGTGACATCCGTCGTCATGTCGTGGCCTCCGCACGCTTGCGGACCCAGGCGTTGAGCAGGGTCGCGAGGAGCAGCATCGCTCCGAGGAAGAACTTGAACCAGTCGGGGTTCCACTGGGCGAAGACGATGCCCTTGCTGGTCATGCCGAAGATGAACGCGCCCACCGCCGAGCCGACCGCTGAGCCGTAGCCTCCAGTGATCAGGCAGCCGCCGATGACGGCGGCGATGATGTAGATCAGCTCGTTGCCGACGCCCTCGCCGGACTGCACGACGTCGTACGAGAACAGCAGGTGCTGCCCGGAGATCCAGGCGCCGAGCGCGACGCCCATGTAGAGGCCGATCCTGACCCTGTGCACCGGGACGCCGACGGCGCGGGCCGCGTCCTTGTTGCCGCCGACCGCGAAGATCCAGTTGCCGGAGCGGGTGCGCAGCAGGATCCAGGAGGCGAGGGCGACCAGGGCGCACCACCACAGGATGGTGACCTTGAAGGCGACATCGCCGATTGTGAGCGTGGAGGCGAACACTGCCCTGGCCGAGGAGAAGCCGTCCATGTCGGAGATCGACTTGGTGGAGACGGTGTCGCTGATCAGCTTGGTGAAGCCGAGGTTCATACCGGTCAGCATCAGGAACGTACCGAGCGTGACGATGAAGCTCGGCAGTCTCGTCCGGGTCAGCACGAAGCCGTTGAAGGCGCCGATCGCCAGCGTGACCAGCAGGGACACACCGACGCCGACCCACACGTTCGCGGTCATCCGGTAGCTGAACATGGACGAGATCAGCGCCGACGACGTCACCAGGACGCCGGCGGAGAGGTCGAACTCGCCGCCGATCATCAGCAGCGCGACCGGAACGGCCATGATGCCGATCGTCGAGGCCGCGTACAGGACCGTGCTGAGGCTGGAGGCCCGCAGGAAGCTGTCGGCGGCGATCGAGAAGAACAGGAAGACGGCGAGCGCTCCGACCACGGAGCCCAGCTCGGGCCGGCCGAGGAGCCGCTTCAGCGGCGAGGTCCTCAGCAGCCGCTCGTCCGCCTGCTTGCGCGGATGCGTCTCCGGGTGATTTTCAGGGTTTTCTCGAGGTTGCTTTTCCGGCGTGGACGCCGAGGCCGTCACGGTCATCGCGTTCCCCGCTTCGTGAACGCCTCAAGGGCCGCGGCCTGGTCCTTGGTGACGATCTGCGGCCCGGTGAGGACCGGCTTGCCGCCGCCCAGGTCATTGGCGTTGTACTTGTGGAGCCAGAGCTGGTCGACCGCCTCGTACCCCTGGAGGTAGGGCTGCTGGTCGACGGCGAAGCCGAGGGTGCCGTCCTTCAGCTCGCCCGCCACCTTCGCGTTCAGGTCGAAGGTGTCGACCTCCGCCCGGCTGCCGGCGTCGGACCTGGCCTTCACCGCGGTGTCGGCGTAGGGAGCGCCAAGGGTGACCACGGTGTCGATGGACGGGTCCGCCTGGAGCCTGGCCTCGATGGCGGACTGCACGTCCGGCATGTTGGTGCCGTTGACGTAGAGGTTCTGCACAGTGCCGTGGAAGGTCTTCTTCACGCCCGCGCAGCGCTGTTCGTGGCCCACGTTGCCCTGCTCGTGCAGCACGCACAGGGCCTTCTTCCTGCCACGCTCGTCGAGCTCGTCGCCGACGGCCTCGCCGGCGACCGTCTCGTCCTGGCCGATGTGGGTGAGCGCGCCGAACGCCTTGGACTCGGCGGAGCCGGAGTTCACCGTGACCACCGGGATGCCGGCCTTCTCCGCGCGGGCGACGGCGGCCTTCATCGCGTCGGGCTTGGCGAGGGTGACGATGATGCCGTCGACCTTCTGGTCGACCGCGGCGTCCACGAGCTGCGCCTGCTGCTGGGCCTCGGCGCTGTGCGAGTACAGGAAGTCGATGTTGTCCTTGACGGCGGCCTGCTTGGCGCCGCTCTGCACGATGTCCCAGAAGGTGTCACCGTCGCCGGAGTGCGTGATCATCGCGAAGGTCCAGCGGGGCGTGTTCACCGCGGCCCGGCCCTGGGCGGAGGCGACCGCGCGGGCGTCCTCGGCACGCTTCCCGCCGTGGCTGCTGCACCCCACCAGCAATACTCCTAGCACTGCTAGGAGCGCGATGGTTGCCGAGGTTCGAGTCCGTGCCACGAAGCCGTGCCCTTCATGCGTAGTTGCTTTGAACTACCAAGTATCGCCGACCGTTGATCGACGCCGCAGGTCAGGGCCCTGTTGGGGGGCGGCGCGGCGCGCGGCACGGTGCGCGCCCCGGTTTCCTCAGGAGCGTACGAGCAGCTGAAACTCGAACGAGTAGCGCGAGGCGCGGTAGGTGTGAGTGCCGAACTCGACGGCACGACCGGTGTCGTCGAAGGTCGTGCGCTGCATGGTGAGCAGCGGGGCACCCTCGGGCTCGCCGAGCCGTTCGCCCTCGACGAGGGTGGCCGCCCGGGCCCCGATGGACTGCCGGGCGCTGTGCAGGGTGATACCGGCGGCGCGCATCAGACGGTAGAGGCCGGTCGCCTCCAGCTGCTCGGTCTCCAGGTCGAGGAGGCCGGCCGGCAGGTAGTTGCACAGGTACGCCATCGGCTCGCCGTGCGCCAGGCGCAGCCGCTCGACGCGGTGCACCTCCATGCCCTCGGGCACGCCGAGCGCGGCGGCGACCTCGGCGGAGGCGGACACGAAGGTGTTCGTGAGCACTCGGGTCGCGGGGCGCTGGCCAGCCGCCTCCAAGTCGTCGTACAGGCTGCTGAGCTCCAGCGGACGCTTGACCTGACTGTGCACGACCTGGGTGCCGACGCCGCGGCGGCGCACGAGCAGGCCCTTGTCGACGAGGGACTGGATGGCCTGACGGACGGTGGGCCGGGACAGGCCGAGCCGTCCGGCCAGCTCGATCTCGTTGCCCAGCAGGCTGCCCGGGGTCAGCGCCCCGTGCTCGATCGCGGCCTCCAGCTGCTGGGACAACTGGAAGTAGAGCGGCACCGGACTGCTCCGGTCGACGCTGAGCTGGAGCGAGACGGTCGGATCCACATCTGGTTTCGGCACGGGGCGAGCGTAGCTCCGGCACCTGTTGACGGGAAGTTGTGTAGTCCGGTTGTCCGGACAATCCATTGACACAACGGGGGGTGCGCCCTCAGGTTGTTCCCATGCGCATCGGACTCATCGGAGCGGGTCGTATCGGGACGTTCCACGCGACCACGCTCAGCCGCCACCGCGAGGTCGGCTCGCTCATCATCACCGACGTCGACACGGCCCGGGCCAACGAGCTCGCGGACGGTCTCGGCGCGACGGCGGCGCCCGGCGTGGACGAGATCTTCACCTGGGGCGTGGACGCCGTGGTCATCACGGCGGCGACCTCGGCCCACGCCGAACTGATCGGTCGGGCAGCACGCTCCGGGCTCCCGGTGTTCTGCGAGAAGCCCATAGCCGTCGACCTGCCGGGCACACTGTCCGCGCTCGCCGAGGTCGACGCCGCCGGAACGGTTCTGCAGATGGGCTTCCAGCGCCGCTTCGACAAGGGCTACGCAACCGCGCGGGAAGCCGTACGCTCCGGCCGGCTCGGGCGGCTCCACACGGTCCGCGCGATGACGGCCGACCAGGCGCCGCCGCCGGCCGCGTATCTGCCGGTCTCCGGCGGCATCTACCGCGACTGCCTCGTGCACGACTTCGACATCCTGCGCTGGGTGACCGGCCAGGAGGTCGTCGAGGTGTACGCGACCGGGTCCGACGCCGGCGGGGCGATGTACCGCGAGGCGAACGACGTCGACACGGCGGCGGTCGTCCTCACGCTGGCGGACGGCACGCTGGCCACGGCGACGGCGACGCGCACCAACGGCGCGGGCTATGACGTCCGCATGGAGCTGGCGGGCGAGCTGGACACGGTCGCGGTCGGCCTGGACGACCGTACGCCGATCACCTCGACCGAATCGGCCGGACCGCCTCCGGCGGACAAGCCGTGGACCGGCTTCCTGGAGCGGTTCGCGCCCGCGTACGAGGCCGAGGTCGCCGCGTTCGTCGAGGTCGTGCTCGGTGAGCGCGCCAACCCGTGCGACGGCCGCGAGGCCCTCCAGGCCCTGCGTATCGCCGAGGCCTGCGAGCTCTCCCGCCACGAGCGCCGCCCGGTGAACCTCGGCGAGATCGCGGGCATCCGCGACTGACCACACCCGGCCGGGCCTCTCACCGCGCGCCGTGGGTCGTGAGGGTGTTCCCCGCGCGTGGGGCGTGGGGTTCTACGGGAATCCGCGCACCGGACCTCGCCGCGCACCCAGCCCTGCCGGAGGGACAGATCCGGGGCGGGGTTCCGGCCGCGGCGGCGGCCCTCGGGGCCGTACCGGGTCCGGCCCGGACCGGGCTTGGATCGGGCTCAGACCCGGCTCAGACCGGGCTCAGACCGGGCTCGGCCCAGGCTCGGACCGGGTCCGGTCCAGGCTGGGACCGCCGCACCCTCACCCGCCCGCCCGGTCCGGGCCGGTGCTCCCGGCCACCATGCCGCGCCCCCGCACCCGCACCCGGCCGGCGAGCCGCACGCCCCCTACCAGCGCACCGACAGGCTCCGAACTCCCCGCATGAGCATCCCCGGCAGCCAGGGTCCCGGCGGACCATCCAGGGACAGGTCCGGGCAGCGGTCCAGCAGAGCGCGCAGGGCCGTACGTGCCTCCAGGCGGGCCAGAGATGCGCCGAGGCAGTAGTGGATGCCGTGCCCGAAGGCGAGGTGGCCCTGCGGGGCGCGGTCTCGTCCCCCTCAACCGCCCCAACGGGCGGCGCCCCGGATCAGTGCCCGCCCTCCCCGTCCTCCTCCAGAAGTCCCGCGTCGTACGTCAACAGGGCGATCTGCACACGGTTGTTGAGGCCGAGCTTGGCGAGAGTGCGGGAGACGTGCGTCTTGACCGTGGCGACGCTCATGAACAGCCGGGCCGCGATCTCGGCGTTGGAGGCTCCCCGGCCTACGGCGACGGCGACCTCGCGTTCGCGGTCGTTGAGGGCGGCGATCCGGCCGCGGGCGGTGGCCCGCCGGTTGTCGGGCCCGGTCCCGGCGGCGTGCGCCATCAACTGGCGGGTCACGGCGGGCGAAAGGACCGGGTCGCCGGCCGCGACGCGCCGTACGGCGTCCAGGATCTCGGCGGGCGGGGTGTCCTTGAGCACGAACCCGGCGGCGCCCGCGCGCAGAGCCCGCAGCACCTGCTCGTCGGCGTGGAAGGTGGTGAGGACCACGACCTCGGGCGCGTCCGCGCGGCGGCGGACCAGCTCGGTGGCGGTCAGCCCGTCGACGGTCGGCATCCGGATGTCCATGAGGACGACGTCCGGCCGGGTGCGGTCGACGAGAGCCTCGACCTCGTTGCCGTCGGCGGCCTCGCCGACGATCTCGATGTCGTCGGCACCGCCCATCATGAAGGACAGTCCGGCCCGCACGAGGGGGTCGTCGTCGACCAGGAGCAATCGGATCGCGGTCATGCCCATACGGTAGTGATCCCTCTCCGGGCCGGTTTCGGGGCGGAACGCCAACAGTGCGGCGGCCCGCACCGGAAACCGCCCCTCACGATCACACCGACCCACGAAAAATGCCGTGCGTTACAAACTGTTGGGCCGGACCGGACTGCGCGTCTCCGAGCTGTTCCTCGGCGCCATGACCTTCGGCGAGCAGGGCGGGGTCGGCGCACCCAAGGAAGACTGCGCGCGGATCCTCGGCGCCTACGAGGAGGCCGGCGGCAATGTGATCGACACCGCCATCAACTACCGGGGCGGGGAGAGCGAGTCGATCGTCGGTGAACTGCTCAAGGGGCGGCGCGACCGGTTCGTCCTGTCCACGAAGTACACCGTCTCGCGCGACGGCACCGATCCGAACGCCGCGGGCAACCACCGCAAGACCCGACGCTGTCGCTGGAGACGAGTCTGCGCCCGCTCGGCACCGACTACGCCGACGTCTACTGGGTGCACATCTGGGACCGCAATACGCCGGTCGAGGAGACCCTGCGCGCGCTCGACGACGCCGTACGGTCCGGGAAGGTGCTGTACACCGGCATCTCGGACGCCCCTGCGTGGGTGGTGTCGCGGGCCAACACCCCGGCGGAATGGCGGGGCTGGACGCCGTTCTCCGCGCTCCAGGTGCCCTACAGCCTGCTCAACCGGGACGTCGAGCGTGAACTGCTGCCCATGGCCGAGGCATTGGGGATGACCGTGGCGGCTTGGAGTCCGCTGCAGAACGGCATCCTGTCCGGCAAGTACAGCCGGCCGGGCGGGGTGGAACCGGGCATCGCGACCCGGCTGACGGCCGAGGCGATCGGCGAGCGCGAGCGGGCCGTGGCCGAGGCGGTGCAGTCGGTCGCCGACGAACTCGGCGCGTCCGCCGCGCAGGTGGCCCTCGCGTGGACCATGGCCGGCTCCCCCGCGGTGCACCCCGTCCTCGGCGCCCGCCGCCTGGACCAGCTCACCGACAACCTCGGCGCGGCCGAACTGACGCTGCCCGCCGACCTGGTGGCCCGCAGCGCGTGGTGCCGCGTACCGGCCAGAGCGGCATGTGAAGGGCCGTGGTCCCCTGCCGATTTCGGTTGACGGCAAAGGACACGCCCGGTTTCCTGCTGCGATGCCGAACCTTCGCTTCGAAGAACCGTACGACGACGCCCGACTGGAGGACTGGCGGTACGTCCACAACGAGATCATCCCGGCGGACCCGCTCTCCCTCGACGACGTACGCGAGCGTGTGACGCGCCATCATCTGGAGGTCGTGTACCTGGGCGACGTACTGGTGGGCTGTTCGACGGTGCGTCCGCCACAGGACGACTCGGCCACGGCGATGGTCATCGCGCGCATCCTGCCCGCCCACCGCGGGCAGGGGTTCGGCGGGCGGCTGTACGAGCGGGGCCTGGAGCGGGCGCGGGGGCTCGGCGCCGAGGTGATCGAGACGATCGTGCTCGGCACCAACGTGGACGGGCTGGAGTTCGCGCGCAGACACGGTTTCGTCGAGGTCGACCGCTATGTGGCGGACGTGGACGAGACGTGGCACACGATGCGGCTGACCTGAGCCGGACGTCAGGTCAGCCCGGCCACGGCAGTCGTGCGTGCACCCGGAAGCCGCCGTCGGCCTCGATGCCGTGGTCGAGGGTGCCGCCGGCCAGGGTCGCGCGTTCGGTGAGGCCGATGAGGCCCTGGCCCGACCCCGGGACGTGCGGGACCTCGCCCGGTGGCACGGGGTTGTGCACGGTGACGGTGAGTCCGTCGCCGGGCGCGTTCGTGACCGTCACCGTGACCTCGGCTCCGGGGGCGTGCTTGCGCGCGTTCGTCAGGCCCTCCTGGGCGATGCGGTACGCCGTGCGGCCCACGGAGGCGGGCACGGCCGCGGGATCGGCGACCCGGAGGTCGAGGACGACCTTCATGCCGGCCTCGCGGGACTCCGCGACCAGGGAATCGAGCGCGGCCAGGGTCGGCTGGGGGCGGCCGGCGTCGTCGGAGTCGCCGGCCCGCAGCACACCGATGATCTCCCGCAGGTCCTGAAGTGCCTCGTGCGCGCTCTCCCGGATCACCCCGGCCGCCCGCGCCACCTCCTCCTGGGGCGCGTCCGGGCGGAACTCCAGGGCGCCCGCGTGGACGCTCAGCAGCGTCAGGCGGTGTGCCAGGACGTCGTGCATCTCGCGCGCGATCGCCTCCCGGGCCAGCCGCTGGGCCTGCTCGGCCCGCAACGCCGCCTCCGTCTCGGCTCGGCGTGCCCGGTCCCGCAGGCTGAGCATGAGCTGCCGCTTGGAGCGTACGAACAGGCCCCAGCCGACGACCGCGGCGGTGAGCAGAGCGGTGACGGCGACCGAGGCGAGGTAGGGCATGTCCGGGTCCGGGCGCAGCCAGAAGAACAGCGGGAGCAGCGCGAGTTGGACGCCGCTCAGCCAGGCGGCGTACTTGAACGGGCGATGCACTGCGACGGTGAACAGGGCGATCATGCCCGCGCCGCCCGCGGTGTTGGACACCAGGCCCACCGGGAGCATCACCACCGCGAGCCCTAGCGGCCAGCGGCGGCGCAGCCAGACGGCCGCGCAGGCGAGCCCGCCGATCCCCAGGTCGGCGACCGCGAGGGCGCGCGGGATGTGGGTATCGCCGTGCACCGAGACCCCGGCGCCGAACGCGATGACCACGGCCAGCAGGAAGCATCCGACGTCCACCGCCCAGTCGCGCACGGTACGCCGGGGTCGCCGCCGGCCATCGCTCGCCTCGGGGTCCAGCTCCGCGATGACGGCGGAGGGCAGGAACCATCGCCGCCGGGGAAGCCCGTACGCCACCGCCGGACGCACCGGCTCGTCTCCGCTCACGGTCGACAAATCTATGCGCGGACGGCCGGGGGCACCTCCCCCGCGACCGTGATCCGCGACCAAAGTCGCGGCACCGCAGACTTTCGGCGCGGCCGCGCCGGGCGGCGCGGGACTTCAGTATCGGACATGGCCGTTCAGTATCGGACATGGCCGCTGGACACGGCCGTCGGATGCTTCTGCCCGATGCTTCCGTCAGACGCGGCCGTCCGACACTTCCGTCGGACACAGCCGACTGGCACTTCCGTCGCACGCTTCCGTCAGACACGGCCGACTGGCACTTCCGTCAGACGCTTCCGTCAGACACAGCCGACTGGCACTTCCGTCGCACGCTTCCGTCAGACACGGCCGACTGACACTTCGGTAAGACGGCCGCCTGACACTTCCGTCGGGCTCGGCTCGCCCCGCGGCCGATGTGGGGAGGCCGCGGGGCGACGGGGGCCGGGGTCCGGCTGAACGCGGACCGGACCCCGGCTGTTCGCGCGTTCGCTCAGCAGCCGAAGTCGATCAGGTCGAACGTCGCGTAGTGGTCGGAGGTGTAGTAGTCCTCCTCGTACTTCTGGCCGGTGACGATGCGGCGGGCGCCGCGCGTCGAGGAGCCGGGCGTCTTGACCGTGTACTCGTGGTAGTAGCCGGTCCGCTGTGTGGGCAGGACGCGTTCGCGGTTCTGGAAGACGCTCCCGTCCTGGGAGTACGGGAAGGGGCCGTCCGACGCGATCAGGTCGAACGTGTCATAGGCCTGGGACGGCAGGTCGCTGTAGCAGATGCTGCCGACGGAGGTGGCGGCGGCGTCCGCCGTGCCGGCGGAGACGGTGCCACCCACGAGGAGGGCGGACAGGAGAGCGGCTGCGGAGCCGATGCGAGTGATGCGTGGGGGGAATCTCATGGCCTCATGATGACGCGCGTAGACCATGGCATGTCAATGACAACTCCAGAGATTTTCCCGTCAAGTACGTTGAATTTTCAGGAAGTTAACCTGCCGCCCGCCGCCCCCACGCCGTCCCCACCAGCACCAGCGCGCCACCCACCAGGCCGAGCACGCCGAGCCGGTCGCCGCCGAGCGCGATGCCGGCCGCGGCGGCCCACAGCGGCTCGGTGCCGAGCAGCAGGCCGACCCGGGACGGCGAGGTCCGCCGGACGGCCCACATCTGCACGAAGAAGGCGAAGACCGTGCAGAACGCGGACAGGAACAGCAGCCCGGCCCACTCCCGCACCCCGAAGCCCGCGGCCGTCCCCCACGGCGTCGTGTCGGAACCGGCCGCCAGGGCCGCGAACACCGCGACCGCGGTGCCGAGCTGAACGGTGGTGAGCGGCAGCGCGTCGGCGCCCTGTACGGCCCTGATGCGGGCCATGGCGAGGACGTGCAGGGTGCGGGCGAGCGCAGCGAGGAGCATGAGGAGGTCACCGGTCGTGGGCCGGGTGAAGCCGCCGCCCTGGGTCAGCAGGACCACGCCGAGCACGGAGACGGCCGCCGCGCCGAGGAAGGCGCGCGACGGCCGGGTGCGGGTCACGGCGGCCTCGGCGAGCGGTGTGAAGATCATGGTGAGGCTGATGATGAGGCCCGCGTTGGTCGCCGAGGTGTGGACGACACCGTACGTCTCCAGGAGGAAGATCCCGCTCAGGATCACCCCCAGGAGTCCGGCCCCACGCCACTGGGCGGCGGTCAGGGCGCGCAGCGAGCGCCACCCGGCGGCGACCAGCACCGGCACCGCCAGGGCGAAGCGCAGGACGAGCACCGCGATCACCGTCCGCGGGGTGGTGATGTCCTTGGCGGCGAGATAGCTCGCGCCCCACACCACCGCCACCAGCAGGACGGGCAGGTCGGTGCGCCAGGCATGGCGGGGCGCGAGGGCGCCGGGTACGGCGATCGAGGACATGGGAGCGGCTCTCCGGGTCTCCGTCGGATGTGCGGAGACGGCGGCGGCTCCCACGTGGAACGCTCACCGTACCTACGCGGATGATCTCCGGCCAGACGTTTCCGGGAGCTCGTCCCAGCCGTACCGCGCGAGCCGTACCGCGCGCGGCCCGCCAGGTCAGGGTGCCTAGGTCCTCGTCGCCGTGCGGGACGCTCCCGCCGCCCCGCTCATCGCCTCACCCGGCGTGTGTCGAGAACAGTCCTCCGGTCGGCCCCTGCTTGTCGCCGCCCTGCGCCTTCTTGAGGGCGTTGGCGAGGCTCTCGATGGTGAGGGACTGGAGGATGACCCGGCCGTTGCCCTCCAGGGTGGCCAGGGACAGGCCCTCGCCGCCGAAGACCATGTTCATGATCCCCTGGCGGTTGAGGCCGCCGACGCGCTGGACGCCGTACTCGATGCCCTCCTCGAAGGCGACGACGCACCCGGTGTCGACCTCTACGCGGCCACCGAAGTCGGCGGGATTGAGGTCGATGAAGTTGCCCGCGCCGGCGATGATCACGGTCCCGTGCCCGGTGAACTTCTCCAGGATGAAGCCCTCGCCGCCGCTCATGCCCGTACGGCCGCCCTGGAAGGCGATGCCGAAGTCCACGGTCGACTCGGCGGCCACGAAGGCGTCCTTCTCCGCGAACCACGCGCGCGTGCCGTCCAGCTCCAGCGCGCGCATCTCGCCGGGGAGCACGCCCGCGAAGCCGACGGTGCCCTCACCGCCCTGCGCCGTGAAGTACTGGAACGCCAGCGACTCGCCCGCGAGCGCGCGCTGGCCGACCTGCATGGCGGTGCCCATGGCCTGGCGCAGGAAACCGCCCATGCCGCCGCCCGCCGCGCCGCCCTGGGACTGCTGGCCTCCGCCGTTGGACGACGGGCCGGAGAGACGGGTCTCCATGGTCACGTTCGTGGTCTTGAAGAGGAACTTGCCCGCCTCGCAGTACACGGTCTGCCCGGGACGCACGTTGACGACCGCCATCTGCATGGCGTTGCCGACGATTTCTTGCTGAAGAGTCACGCGGGGAGAACGCTGCGGACGGGCGGAAGAGTTCCACGGACGGCCGAATTCCGGACGACCGACCGACGTCGCGCGTGCCTGCTGCCCTGCGGGTCGGTCGTCCGTTCGCCGTCGGCACCCCCTGCCCGGCCTGGCGGCGCCCCTGCCCGACCTGGCGGCACTCCGCCCGGAGGGGCGCGGGACGCTCCGGTGCCGTCAGGCGGGCGCGCCCCAACTTGGGCGGGCGGGGGACGGCGAGGAGTGGATCACCGTCGCCTTTCAGCATCGAGGAAGCGCGACGCTCGAACAGGACAGCACGTCAGCCGCCCAGCTCCTGGTGCCGTGCCGCCAGACGCGACGCGCCCTCCTCCGTCAGGGAGCCGTACAGGCGCAGCCGGGAGATCCCGCCGTCCGGGTAGATGTCCACGCGCGCGTGCGTGCCGACGGCCGGTGCGGGCAGGACGAAGCGGTGGTTCGTGTCGGGCTGGAGACGGGTGCGTGGGAGGACCTCGCGCCACTCGCCGTCCTCGCCGTCCTTGACCGAGACCGACGCCCAGCCCGCCGCGTTCCCCTTCAGATACGCCGTGTCGATCTCGATCGCCCGGATCTGCGAACGGTCCACCAGCCGGTAGCGGATCCAGTCGTTGCCCCGGTCGCGGCGGCGGCGCGTCTCCCAGCCGTCGTCCATCTTGCGGGACCGCCCCGGCTGAATGGTGTTCGTCGCCGGTGAGTAGAAGAGGTTCGAGGCGTCCTCGACCCGGCCGCCGTTCTCCAGGGCGACAACGTCGAAGGTGCCGAGGACCTCCAGCCACGCCGGGTCGGGGGCCACCTCGCCGTACGCGCGCAGACGGGCGATGCCGCCGTCCGGGTGCTGGTTGACGCGCAGGTGCGTGAACCGCCGCTCGACCGATACGGCGAAACCGTTCGCCGCGTGCCCGCCCACCGCCGTGCGCGGCACCAGCGTCGTCCACTTCACGTCGTCCCCGAGGAGCTCCTCCGGGGAAGGAGAGCCTGGCACCGACGTGCCCTCGATCGACACCGCCTGCGGGTAGTTGCCGCGGAAGTGGGCCGTGTCGACGACGATGCCCCGGACGAGACCCGGCGCGCCGAGGCGTACCAGCGCCCAGTCGTGGTCCTGCGCCGTCGGCCAGGGATGCTCGGCGCAGGCGCCCCGGCGGCGGCGCGTCTCCCAGCCGTCCATGATCTTGCCCTTGTGCCCGAAGTGCTCGGGATCGAACGCGGCCCGCTCGGGCACCAGCAGGTTCTCCCGCTGGGCGAAGAACTCGTCGTTGGCGGCGATGACACCGGCGCCGAGCCGGCGGTCGGCGAGGTTGGCGTAGTGGGTGAAGGGGAAGTCGGCGGTGCGGTAGTCCGCGTACGGGTCACCGCCTCCGTAGGGGTTCGCGTCGCCGGTGAAACTCGGAATCGCCGTCACGGTGATCAGGGGTTCCTTTCGGGAGTCGGCCGCTGCGGGCGCGGGATGGCGGTTTGCCGACGGGGTCTAGGTCCTGTCGTCAAACTCCCGTCGTCCGCCGGGAGGGCGGGCCCTGCGGCGTCAGGTGCGTGCTCTCGGCGTGCCGGGTGCAGCCCCTCGTACTGGATGTACTTGGGGGTGCGCCCGGTGCGGCGAGTGGGGGTCCCCCCTGCTCGAAGAGCTTGGGGGAGCGTGCATGGCGTCGCGGGGCAGACGGGAGTTTGACGACAGGGCCTAGGGATGCCGGGTGAGCAGGCGGCCCCGCGGCTCGGTGAACTCGCCGTCCGCCACGATGCGCTCCCCGCGCAGCCAGGTGGACCTCACGACGCCGTACAGGGTCTTGCCCGCGTACGCCGTGACGCGGTTGCGGTGCTGGAGGGCCGCGGGGTCCACGGTGAACGTCTCGTCGGGCGCGAGGACCGCGAAGTCGGCGTCGCGGCCGGCCTCGATGGCGCCCTTCCGCCCGAGACCGGCCAGCTGCGCCGTACGCGTCGACATCCAGCGGACCACGTCCTGAAGGCCGTGCCCGCGCCTGCGCGCCTCGGTCCACACAGCCGCCAGGCTCAGCTGGAGACCCGAGATGCCACCCCAGGCGGTCGCGAAGTCGTCGGTCTTGAGATCGGCCGTCGACGGCGAGTGGTCGGTGACCACGCAGTCGATCGTGCCGTCCGCCAGTGCCTGCCACAGCAGGTCCTGGTTGGCGGCCTCGCGGATGGGCGGGCAGCACTTGAACTCGCTGGCGCCGTCCGGGACTTCCTCGGCCGTCAGGGTCAGGTAGTGCGGGCAGGTCTCGACCGTGACGCGCACGCCCTCGGCCTTGGCGGCGGCGATCAGCGGCAGTGCGTCGCTGGAGGACAGATGCAGCACGTGCACACGCGCGTCGAGGCGCTTGGCCTGCGCGATGAGGTGCTCGACGGCTCTGTCCTCGGCGTCGCGCGGACGGCTGGCGAGGAAGTCGGCGTATCTGGGGCCGCCCTGCTGCGGGGCGGTGGCGAGGTGGTGCGGGTCCTCGGCGTGCACGATGAGCAGTCCGCCGAAACCGGCGATCTCGGTCATCGACCGTTCCAGCCGTTCCTGGTCGAGGTGCGGGAACTCGTCCACGCCCGACGGCGAGAGGAACGCCTTGAAGCCGAAGACGCCCGCGTCGTGCAGCGGCCTGAGGTCCTTGACGTTGTCGGGCAGCGCGCCGCCCCAGAATCCGACGTCGATGTGGGCCTTGCGGACCGCTGCCTCCCGCTTCGTACGGAGGTTGTCGACGGTCGTGGTCGGCGGGAGCGAGTTGAGTGGCATGTCGATCAGCGTGGTGATGCCGCCGGCCGCCGCCGCGCGCGTGGCGGTCCAGAAGCCCTCCCACTCGGTACGGCCGGGGTCGTTGACGTGCACGTGGGTATCGACCAGACCGGGCAGCAGGACGTCGTCGCCGAAGTCCTCCACACGGGCTCCGGACGGTACGTCGGCGTCGTACGGCAGTACGGCCGTGATCTCGCCCCCGGCGACCGCGACCGACGCGGCGCGTGTCCCATCGGGAGTGATGACGCGCGTCGAGCGCAGGACCAGTTCGGCGTCGGACACCCGGACCCCTCTCTCCCACCGTTTTACTTCCGGGAAACGGGATTTACTCCCCCGTAACGGATTTCAACGTTCTGTTGAAGGAGTCTTCACTCCCGCCCCTCCGCCGTCAAGGGCACACTTCCCCCTGAGGCTCGAAAGGCGCCCACTCTGGACGTTTCCACAAAGCGGAATTAGAATTCCAGCACACAGAACATAGCTCCGCACGACCAGGGAGTCGCACGACCAGGGAGTCACACCACCAGGGAGTCACACCACCAGGGAGTCACACCACCAGGGAGTCGATCGACTGCCGGGTAGGCTTCTGCCCTTCCCGCCAGTCCCGAAAGGAACGCGCCGTGTCGACGTCGACGTCCAGCGCCAGCGACGCCCCCGCCAAGTCCGCCGGCGGCGGTGGCGTCCAGTCCCTTGAGCGTGCCTTCGACCTGCTGGAGCGGATGGCGGACGCGGGCGGCGAGGTCGGCCTCAGCGAGCTGTCCACGAGCAGCGGGCTTCCGCTCCCGACCATCCACCGCCTGATGCGCACGCTCGTGGCCTGCGGTTATGTGCGCCAGCAGGCCAACCGGCGCTACGCCCTCGGCCCCCGGCTGATCCGGCTCGGCGAGTCGGCGTCCCGGCTGCTCGGCGCCTGGGCGCGCCCCTGCCTCGCGCGCCTGGTCGAAGAGACGGGCGAGACCGCGAACATGGCGCTGCTCGACGGCGACGAGATCGTGTATGTCGCGCAGGTGCCGTCCAAGCACTCGATGCGGATGTTCACCGAGGTGGGCCGGCGGGTGCTGCCGCACTCCACGGGCGTGGGCAAGGCACTGCTCGCCAACGCGCCGGACGACGAGGTACGCGCCCTGCTCGCCCGGACGGGCATGCCCGCCGCGACCGAGAAGACGATCACCACGCCCGACGCGTTCCTCGCCGCCCTGGAGGAGGTGCGCCGGCTCGGATACGCGGTCGACGACAACGAGCAGGAGATAGGGGTCCGGTGCCTCGCGGTGTCCGTGCCCGACTCCCCGACGGCCGCGGCGATCTCCATCTCCGGTCCCGCGGGCCGAGTCACGGACGCGGCGACGGAGAAGATCGTGCCGGTGCTTCAGCAGATGGCGGCGGAACTGTCGCAGACGCTGGCGAGTTCGGGCGGCCCAGCCACCTGATCCGGCCGCCGGACAGCCCGGCCCACGCCCTACGGCGAAGGGGCCGACCCGCACCCCGCGGGTCGGCCCCTTCGCCGTACCGTCTCAGCGCGCAGCCCTCGACCTCACGGCCGGGAACTGCCGCCGCCCGGTCCCGGACCGCACGCGCCGCACACACGGCTGGTGGCCGCCCTCGTACGACCCCGGCCCGCACGCGCCGCATACACGGCCGGTGGCCACCGCACGGTCCCGGACCGCACGCGTCGTCGGTCAGGTCCGTGGCGGCTCCCCGAACAGCTCCACCGCGCTGCGGACGTCCGACAGACTCCTGCCCAGGGCGCTCACCGAGCCGATCGCGCCCGCGATCAGCAGCAGGGAGCGACGCAGGCGCGGGATCTCCGGGATGCCGCTCACGGCCATCGCGGCGAGCGCGGCGAGTTCGTCCTCGGCAATGGCCCGGTCGGAGAACTCCGCGGGATGCGCGGCGAGTTCCCGGCGCAGCCGGGACACCGCGGTCCGCAGTTCCACCACCCTCGGATCCTCGTCGCTGCCGGTCACTGGCCTCTGCCCCAAGCTCCGCAACACAGCTCTCCCCCCTCGCACCCCTTCGCGCGCCTTCGCACGCCCTCGTGCGCACGGCTCGGTACGTCGCCCGGTGCCCCTTGGCGTTGGTCGGGCGCCGGGGGACGCGGGCAAGTAAACGCCACCCGGTGCGCCGGGCGCCACAGTGGGGACGCAAATTCAGCCCATGGAAACCGTGCGGCCTACGCGGCGTCCGGTATGCAGGACGTATGACGCCAAATGAAGACCAGGTCGTCGGGTTGCTCCTCGCGGCAGGCGGCGGGCGACGCCTCGGCGGACGGCCCAAGGCACTGCTCCCACACCGGGGTCGGCCGCTCGTGGAGTACGCGGTGGGGGTCCTGCGTGCGGCCGGATGCCGCCGCGTTCATGTGGTCCTGGGGGCGGCGGCCGATGCCGTACGGGCCCAGGCGGACCTCGACGGCTGCGTTCTCGTGGACAACCCGGACTGGGAGGGGGGCATGGGCTCCTCGCTGCGGGCCGGGCTCGACTCGCTCGCGGGGACGGGCGCATCCGCCGCCCTCGTCTCGCTCGTCGACCAGCCCGGTATCGGCCCGGAGGCGGTGGCCCGCATCCTCGCCGCGTACCGGAACGAGACGTCGCTGGTCTCGGCCGCGTACGCGGGGGTGCGGGGGCATCCGGTGCTGTTCGGCGCGAGCCATTGGGCGGGCATCGCGGCGGTGGCGACGGGCGACCGGGGGGCCCGCGCGTACCTCAGGGCGCACGAGGACGCGATCACGCTCGTCGAGTGCGGGGACGTGGCACAGCCGTACGACATCGACACGGAGGGCGACTTGGGCCACCTTGAGTGAACGAGGTGGCACCGAGCGCCACCTTGCCTCGAAGCAGAGAGTCTCGACGTCAACAAATCATTGAACTTCCACCATGAGGAAACTAGTATCCACTGCCCAGAAGTGTCTGGCCGCTCACCAGGCGCAGTCAGCCGCATCCGGCCCCCATGGCACCGAGTGCCGCCGTGCACTCATGTCCGCTCGCTGAAGGAAGTGACAGCTCATGTCCGCACCAGCGCCGTCCCCGGCGGCCGTCGTCGACGCCGAGCCCCTGCCCCGGCAGGACGAGGTCCTCACCGACGCGGCGCTCGCCTTCGTGGCCGAGTTGCACCGGCGGTTCACTCCCCGGCGTGACGAGCTCCTGGCCCGCCGCGCGGAGCGCCGTGCCGAGATCGCCCGTACCTCGGCACTCGACTTTCTTCCGGAGACCGCGGCGATCCGCGCGGACGACTCCTGGAAGGTGGCCCCCGCACCCGCGGCCCTAGACGACCGGCGCGTGGAGATCACCGGCCCCACCGACCGCAAGATGACCATCAACGCGCTCAACTCCGGCGCGAAGGTGTGGCTCGCGGACTTCGAGGACGCCTCCGCGCCCACCTGGGAGAACGTGGTCCTCGGCCAGCTCAACCTGATCGACGCCTACACCCGGACCATCGACTTCACCGACCCGGCGAGCGGCAAGTCGTACGCCCTGCGTCCGAACGAGGAGCTGGCGACGGTCGTCATGCGCCCGCGCGGCTGGCACCTGAACGAGCGCCATCTCCAGGTCGACGGGCAGCAGGTGCCGGGCGCCCTCGTCGACTTCGGCCTGTACTTCTTCCACAACGCCCAGCGCCTGCTGGACCTCGGCAAGGGCCCGTACTTCTACCTCCCGAAGACCGAGTCGCACCCGGAGGCCCGCCTCTGGAACGACGTCTTCGTCTTCGCGCAGGACTACGTCGGCATCCCGCAGGGCACGGTCCGCGCCACCGTCCTGATCGAGACGATCACGGCGGCGTACGAGATGGAGGAGATCCTCTACGAGCTCCGCGATCATGCCTCCGGGCTGAACGCGGGCCGCTGGGACTACCTCTTCTCCATCGTCAAGAACTTCCGTGACGGCGGCCCCAGGTTCGTCCTCCCGGACCGCAACGCGGTCACGATGACGGCCCCGTTCATGCGCGCGTACACCGAACTCCTCGTCCGCACCTGCCACAAGCGCGGCGCGCACGCGATCGGCGGCATGGCGGCGTTCATCCCGTCCCGGCGCGACGAAGAGGTCAACAGGGTCGCCTTCGAAAAGGTCAAGGCGGACAAGGACCGCGAGGCGCACGACGGCTTCGACGGCTCCTGGGTCGCCCACCCGGACCTGGTGCCGATCGCGATGGCCTCCTTCGACGCCGTGCTGGGAGACCGGCCCAACCAGAAGGACCGGCTGCGCGAGGACGTCGACGTCAAGGCGGCCGACCTGATCGCCGTCGACTCCCTGGACGCCAGACCCACGTACGCGGGCCTCGTCAACGCCGTCCAGGTCGGCATCCGTTACATCGAGGCCTGGCTGCGCGGCCTCGGCGCGGTCGCCATCTTCAACCTCATGGAGGACGCGGCCACCGCCGAGATCTCCCGCTCCCAGATCTGGCAGTGGATCAACGCGGGCGTCGAGTTCGAGAACGGCGAGAAGGCCACCCCCGAGCTGGCCCGCACGGTGGCCGCCGAGGAACTCGCACACATCCGGGACGAGATCGGCGAGGAGGCCTTCACGGCCGGCCACTGGCAGCAGGCCCACGACCTGCTGCTGAAGGTGGCCCTCGACGAGGATTACGCGGACTTCCTGACCTTGCCCGCGTACGAGCAGCTGAGGGGCTGACGCTCACTTCTCCGAGTGGCCCAGGGGCTTTCCCGGGGCCACTCGGTCGCGTACGAGGCGCTTCACGGCCGTCGGCTCCGGGAAGCCCTGCTCGCGCCGGTCCCAGACGACCTCGTCGTTCACGCGGACGACGAAGACACCGCCCTTGCCCGGCTTCAGGGACAGCTCCGTCAACTCGGTCTCGAACGTCGTGAGCAGCTCCTGCGCCAGCCAGGCCGCGCGGGGCAGCCAGCGGCACTGGGTGCAGTACTCGATCTGGACGCGATGGATCTGCGCCGTGGGGGTCTGCGTCATCCGAGGTGCACCGACCAATCCTGTCGTGCCGCCGGCTTGCCGTGCAGGTCCGGGACCCGCTTGAGCCAGTCCGGCCGGCCTTGCTGTGTCCGTGCCGCCCGCAGGGCCTCCTCGGCGGCGAGTTCCTCCCGGGTGGGGAAATCGGTGGGCAGCCAGGACTCGGACGCCTTCACCCGGGCCGAGAGGTAGGCGACATACGCGTCCCGGACCTCGCCGGGCGTCGCGAAGCCCGGCTCACCGGCCAGCCAGGCGTCCGGCACCTCCTCGGTGACCTCGCGCAGCAGCTCCTCGGTCACCTTGGGCGCGAGCTCGGCCTCGGCGCCCCGCATGTCCGGGGTGTAGTGCCCGAGGGCGTGGTGGCGGAAGTCGTACGCCTTCTCCGGGGCGGAGGCGTCCCAGCGGTGGTGGAAGACGAGGGCGGCACCGTGGTCGATCAGCCACAGCTTCGGGGGTGCGGTGCCGAAGGTGGGCCAGACCATGAGGTTCGAGCTGTGGACCGTGCGATCGACGTTCACGGTCAGGGCGTCGAGCCAGATGACCCTGCCCGCCTCCAGCGGGTCGACCGTGCAGGCCTGGGCGACCTCCGGGGTGAAATCCCGCGCCCCCGGGAGACAGTCCATGCCCAGGTTGAGGCCGGGGCTCGCGTTCAGCAGGTCGCGCACCTCCTGGTGCGGTTCGTGCGCGGCGATCTCCGGGTCGAAGTGGGCGAGGACCAGCTCGGGGACGCGCAGCCCGAGCCTGCGGGCCAGCTCGCCGACGATCACCTCGGCGACCAGCGCCTTCACGCCCTGAGCAGAGCCGGTGAACTTCACGACGTACGTTCCGAGGTCGTCGGCCTCGACGACTCCGGGCACGGAGCCGCCGGAGCGCAGGGGTTCGATATAACGGGTGGCGGTGACCTTTTTCAGCATCTTCCGAGGACCCACGGATCGTTTACCTTACATTCCACGGCCAGCTCCAAGATGGTGCACTCTGGCGAAACCTCCCCGATCAGCGCTGGGGAGAACTGGGGAGTTTCGACCGGCATCCTCGTCCCCTCTCTCCCCCAGCAGTCCGTCAATGGCGGTGCGCCCCTTGCTTCCGGCCTCCGGCATGAAGTGAGCATAGTAACCAAGCGTGACAGCCGGAGGACGAGTGCCCGAGCCATCGTGCCAACGTCACCACGGACTCCCCTGCTTCCAGCATGATCGAGGCGTAGGTATGCCGCAGCACGTGGAAGCCGTCCTTCGGCGCCGCCTCCCGTTGCCAGTCCTTCGCGCCCTTGGCGCGCGGCGGAATGATGCCGGCCTTGGCCAGAGATCACAGTGGGATCGCCTGTTTGGCAGCCACCGAACAGCCATCAGCGGCTCGCCGTCGATGCCCGAACCCGCCAAAACAAAGCAAGCGCCTTCTAAGCGCTTGGCCGCAGGTTCGAGTCCTGCCGGGGGCGCCCAGTCTCCGCCCTCCCATCGGGAAAGCGTTTTCGCTGGTCAGAGGCCCTTTACAAGGATCGTCGGAGCAGCTCCCCGTGCGCGGGTGGACCCCCGGGCGGAGTCGGTTGGTGTCCGGCTGGAGACGATTTCGTCCGGCCCTCGGCGGGTGTCCTTCCCGAAAACGTCCCGAAGTTTCGGCGCGGTCTCTCTGCAGTCGCCGCGGGCCGACCACGTCGCCACAACCGAATAGGTGAGGGCAAATCGGCATACAGGTTGAGGGAGCGCTGGATATCAGATCATCCTTGCCGCCATGAGTCTCGTCTCCACCTCCTTCGATGCGTCCGACAGGGGCGACTACGCACACGACTGGGCCTTGGTTGATGTGGAGACGTCGGGCCTCATGGCCCGGCGAGATCGCGTGCTCTCCGTCGCGGTGATCACGATCGGTCCGGACGGCGAGCAGACCGGGGAGTTCTCGACACTGCTCAATCCGGGCTGCGATCCGGGACCGGTGAGGGTGCACGGGCTGACCGTCGAGCGGTTACAGGGGGCGCCGACCTTCGACCAAGTCGCCGGGCGGATCGGCGCGATGCTTCAGGACCGGGTCCTGGTGGCCCATAACGCCCAGTTCGACTACGACTTCCTGGCCTACGAGTTCGCCCGTGCGCGGATGTGGCTGCCGGTGTCGCAGCGGCTGTGCACCCTGGCTCTGAATCGCCAGGTGGATCCACCGACGGGCGACATGAAGCTCGGCACCCTCGCCGCTCATTACGGCGTCCCCCAGCAGCGGGCGCACGATGCTCTGGACGACACTCGTGTGCTGGCCGGGATCCTGCGGGCGTCGCTGCGCGAGGCAGCGCGGCTCGATCTGCCCCTGCCGCTGGTGACCTGCCCGCCCCGGGCTGAGTCGCAGTTCACGCCGAAGCCGCCGAAGACTCCCTGCGCCTACCGCAACCCGGGACGGCCGACTCCCGGCGGGCCTCTCCGGCAGGGGATGAAGGTCGCGATCACCGGTGAGACTGCCCATGCCCGGGCGGAGCTGGTGGGGCGGGCGGTTGCCGCCGGGCTGAACATGATGACCTCCGTCAGCCGGCACACGAGCGTGCTGGTCACCAATGAACCGGCGTCCGGTTCGGCGAAGGCCCGACGCGCACTCGCCGAAGGCGTGCCGGTCATCGACGAGCACACCTTCCTGCGGCTGCTGGCCGACGTACGGCCGGGAACAGCGCATGAGGCGACGGCCGTCGCTGTCGCCCCCGCGGCTAAACCGGAAGCAGAACCAGTCGCCGGGCCCATGGAGTTGGCGCCCACCACAACCTCTGCCGCACCCGTCCCGGAAACAGCAGATCTCCCCACGGCCGCCCCCGATGTGCCAGCACCCGCTCCGCGACGACCGGAGCCCTCCGCCGGCACCTTGGACAAGCCCCTGGCCGGGCGTCGCGTGCTAGTGGTCGGCGGTGTCCATGCCGATGCCGCAGCGGCCCGTACCCGCATCGTCGAGCTGGGCGGGTCCGCGGCAATCAACCTGTCCGCCGGCGTCACCGACGTCGTACTCCTGGAGGGAGGGCAGGGCGACCGGCGAATGAGCCGCATCACCGCCCTCGAACTCCCCGTGCACGACCTCCACTGGCTCACCGCTCCGACCGCCACCGCACCGGCGGCCGCGACGACACTCCGGACCCAGGAGCCGCACGTGATGCCAAGAGGCGGCGTCATCGACCTGCCCATGCCGCACGGCAGACCCGCGCCCGAGTGGTACGTCACCGCCAGCTGGGCCCCGCAGACCGACTACGAAATCGACGTCGTCGCCTTCCTCCTCGACGAGGACGAACAGGTCACCTTCGACGAGGACTTCATCTTCTACGGAGCTCCGGAGAGCCCTGCCGGAACCGTGCGACTGCTCACCGGCGGCCCGGCCGAACAGACCATCGCCCTCGACCTGGCTTCCCTGCCACCCGCGACGCGCAAGGTCGTCGTCGCTGCCGCCATCGACGGCGCCACCACCTTCGGGACGGTCGGTGCGATCCAGATCGGTGCGGCCCCCGGCAGCAGCGGGGCACCGCTCGCCCGGGCAACCCTGGACGCCGCCACCACCGAACGCACCATGCTGCTCGCGGAGATCTACCGCAGGGGCCCGGTGTGGCGCCTACGCGCCGTCGGCCAGGGCTACGACCACGGCCTCGACGCCCTCGCACGCGGATACGGCGTCGACATCACCGACTGAACGCCGGCGCCGGGATCGAAGATCTGCGCGTCCCTGCGCCCGGTTCAGGCTCGGCGACGCGGTGCGGGCGTGGATCCAGGCTTGGGCACCGGCATGCTCGGGGCCGGCCCGACGGGCAGTCGCTGGGGGCCTTCGATGCGCTGCTGGAGCTCGGCGAGCTGGCCCGTGATGCAGCGGGCGTAGGTAGCGAGCAGGACGGGGACACTGTTGCCAGCCCACTCGGCGACCTGGGCGGGTGGGATGCCGTTGTTGAGCCAGGTAGTCAGGCAGGTGTGGCGCAGGTCGTAGACGCGCTTGCCCACGGGTGACTCGTGTTCGTGCTCCGGCAGGACCGCCTTGCGGGCCTTGTTCCAGGCACGGCGGAAGACCGATCCGGCCAGCAGCCCGCCCTTTTCGCCGGGGAAGAACAGGTCGCCCGGTTGGATGCCGTCCCTCTTGATCAGGTCGCGAAGGACAGCGACGAGTGCCGGGTGGGCGGGGACGGGGCGGGTGTCGCCCTCGGCGCGACCCTTGAGATCGCGGGTCTCATGGACGCGGCCGTCGTCGGTCCACTGGCTGCCGACCTCGGGCTCGGCGGTGTGGACGAGCAGCTCGCCCCAGCCCTCAGCGGGCAGTGTGGCGGCGCTGACGCGGAGGGCTACGGCCTCCTCCGGCCGCAGACCGGCGTAGTACAGGGTGGCGAAAAAGGCGTGGAGGCGGTGGCCGGTGCGAGGGCGGTCGGCGATCCAGGCCAGGAGGCCGGCAACCTGACCCGGATTGAGCAGCGACCGCTTGTCGACAGCCTCGGCCACCTTCGGGGCGGCGCCCTCCTCCTTTCCCTTCGGGAGCGGGTTGGCGGTGAGGATCTTCTGCCGGACGGCGTACTTCATCGCCACGTTGAGGATCCGCTGCTCGCGCTTGACGGAGCTGGCGGCGGCCGGGCTACCGTCCAAAAGTGTGTCGAGCGCGTGCAGGACGGCGTCGACGCGTTTGGTGCCCTCCCAGGCCGTCATGGGCAGGGAGTTGCGGGCTATCCACGACAGGACAGTGCGGACCTCGGGCGGCGCCTCGTCGCGTCGGAGCTTGTTGAAGGCGTACTCGCGCAGAGAGCGCGCTCGCCGAATCCTTCCGCGCAATGCTGCGCGTAGCCGCGAACAACGGCGAACCGTTCGACATGGACACCGGCCTACTGGGCGTCGGTGAGGATCGGGTCCTCGGGCGCGGCACGGACGGGGCAGTGCCGGCCTCGGCGTCGGCACCGTGGGCCTCCAGGTCGCCGGGGGCGTCGCACCAGCCCAGCAGGCGCAGGTTCCCGATCTCGCCGGCGGCGCCGTTCGGTCCCGGTGCAGTCGTCCGCCGACGATCATCCCGGCACCGGTGCGCCGGCCGGCGAGGATGTACACGACATCGTCGATGTGGCGGGCGCAGCCGCGCCAGTGCTCGGCGAGGGTGGCGAGGTTGGCGTCATTCTCGGCGTTCACCTGGCAGCCGAAGCGGCTGGCGAAGTAGCCGCTGAGGTTCACTCAGCTTCACGTACTGCCCGGCCAGCCGCCCGTCGTCGCCGAGTTCGTGGAGTCGTCCTTCGACGTCGTGCGCGCCAAGCGATTGGGTCGGCACCGGCAGCTTCCACCTGACCGGCCTCTCCGACCGCGACCCGCAGCACAAACTGCCGGTCGTCGAGCAGCTGGAGGCCGCGCTCTACACCGACGCCCTGGTCACCCTCGCCGCCACGCGCACCTTCCCGGTGAAGTAGCCGCCCTCGGGGACGCTGATGAGCGCCATGCATCACGGCGTCCCCAACCGGCATTGGACCGCCCCGGAGCCGGTCACCAATAGTGCTGGGCATGGGCGCAGACGCCGTGACGGAGGTTCGCCGATGACCATCTCCCCACCACCCGCAACCGCCGAGCCGGCCCGTGCCGCCTCGCGGTTGACGATCAGCGAGCAAGGCGCGTTCTGGGTCGGTGTCGGGCGCAAGCCGACCGAGGCCGGGACCGCCGCCGAGGCCGCGATGTACGTCCAGTACCAGATCCCGGCCGATCTCCGGTATCCGCTGCCCGTGGTGATGGTCCACGGGGGCGGCGGCCAGGGCACGGACTACCTGTCGACGCCGGACGGGCGCCCCGGCTGGGCCACCCGGTTCCTCCAGGCCGGTTACGCCGTGTACGTGGTCGACCGTCCAGGTCACGGGCGCTCCCCGTACCACCCCGATGTCCTCGGGCCCATCGAGGGCGCGGCGCCGACGTACGAGTTCATCCGCTGGCTGTTTTGCGAGGGGGCGGGACGACCTGGTAGCCAGTGGCCCGGCAGCGGCGAGATCGGCGACGACTCCGCGCTGGACCAGTTCATGGCGAGCCAGGGCCCGACGCTGCCCACCTTCGCCGAGAACGAGGAGCAGATGCGGCGCTGCGGGGCCGAGTTGCTGGACCGTATCGGACCGGCCGTGCTGATCACCCACTCCATGGGGGCGCCGTTCGGCTGGCTGGTCGCCGATGCCCGGCCCGGGCTGGTGAAGGCCGTTGTCTCCATCGAGCCGATGGGGCCGCCGTTCATCGAACTGCCCGGCCTCGGAAAGCTGGAGTGGGGGCTCACCGCGGCCCCGATCACTTACGAGCCGCCGGTACGGACCCCGGAGGAACTGCGCCTTCGGCTGCGCGAGGCGGGGGGCGACGGGCTGCAGGACTGTCTCGTCCAGGACGAAAAGGCAGGCGCCGTGCGGTCCCTGCCAGGGCTCCAGGGCTTCCCGATCGCCGTGGTCGCGGCCGACCACTCGCCGTTCGCGTCGTTCCAGCACGGTATCGCCGACTACCTCGTCCAGGCCGGTGCCGACGCCGAGTTGCTGCGCCTGGCGGACCTGGGGCTCACGGGCAACGGTCACCTGCCCATGGGCGAGAAGAACTCCGACGACGTGGCCGAGGCACTGATGGCCTGGCTGAACAAGCGACTGGCGGATGGGGAGGAAACGTCCCGATGACAACCGTGCCGACCGTCGAGACCGATGTGCTCATCGTGGGAAGCGGGCCCGCGGGAGCGAGCGCCGCACTGGCGCTGAGCACCTATGGCGTGCCGAACGTCATGGTCACCCGCTACTCACGCCTCGCGGACACGCCCCGGGCGCACATCACCAACCAGCGCACCATGGAAGTGCTGCGTGACCTGGGTGTCGAAGAGGATGTGATCGCCCAGGCCACCCCGCAGCATCTGATGGGGAACACCGTCTTCTGCACCGCCATCGCGGGCGAGGAGCTCGGCCGGCTGAGGTCCTGGGGCAACGAACCGCTCGTGCAGGCCGCGCACGAGCTGGCGAGCCCCACCCGCATGTGCGACATGCCGCAGCACCTCATGGAGCCGGTGCTCGTGAACGGGGCCATAGCACGCGGAAGCCAACTGCGGTTCGGCACCGAGTACCTGTCGCACGAGCAGGACGCCGACGGCGTGACCGCCATGGTCCGCGACCGGCTGCGCGGCGACACGTACACCATCCGCGCCAAGTACCTGATCGGCGCGGACGGCGGCCGCAGCAAGGTGGCCGAGGACGCCGGGCTGCCGATGGGCGGCCAGATGGGCGTGGCCGGCAGCATCAACATCGTCTTCGACGCGGACCTCACCAAGTACGTGGCGCACCGACCCGCCACCCTCTACTGGGTGCTGGCGCCCGGCGCGACCGTGGGCGGCATCGGCGCCGGCCTGGTGCGCTGCGTACGGACGTGGAACGAGTGGCTGATCGTGTGGGGCTACGACGTCGACGCCGGGCCGCCGGACCTCACCGAGGAGTACGCCCTGTCCGTCGTCCGCAAGCTGATCGGCGACGACGAGATCCCGGTGACCATCAAGTCGTCCTCCGCGTGGACGGTCAACGAGATGTGCGCCGAGACGTACTCCAGCGGCCGGGTGTTCTGCGCGGGCGACGCCTGCCACCGGCACCCACCGTCCAACGGGCTGGGCTCCAACACCTCCATCCAGGACTCCTACAACCTGGCGTGGAAGCTGAAGCTCGTCCTGGACGGCACCGCGTCCCCGTCCCTGCTGGACACCTACAGTGACGAGCGGGCACCGGTCGGCAAGCAGGTCGTCACCCGGGCCAACCAGTCCATCGGTGAGACGGCACCCGTCTTCGAGGCGCTCGGCGGCCTGGCGCCGCAGACCCCCGAGCAGCTGTGGCGGAACATCGCCGCCCGCAAGGACGCCACTACGGAGGCCGAGGAGCAGCGGGCGCGGCTGCGGGAGGCGATCGCCTTCAAGGCATACGAGTTCAACGCCCACGGCGTGGACCTCAACCAGCGCTACACCTCCGCCGCGATCGTCCCGGACGGCACCGAGGACCCCGGCTTCGCACGCGACCCCGAGCTGCACTTCCAGCCGAGCACCCGCCCCGGCGCCAAGCTCCCGCACGCCTGGCTCTCCGCGGGCACCCGCGATCTGTCCACCCTGGACCTGGGCGGAAACGGCCGGTTCACCCTGATCACCGGCATCGGCGGCGAGCCCTGGACGGAGGCCGCCTGCATCCTCGGCAAGGAGTTCGGCCTGGAGATCGCCACGGCGGTCATCGGCCCCGGCCAGGAGTACGAGGACCCGTACGGGGACTGGGCCCGGCTGCGGGAGATCGGCGACTCGGGCGCGCTGCTGGTGCGGCCGGACAACCACGTGGCCTTCCGCCGCCAGGACGCCACCGGTGACGTCACGGCCGCACTGAGGGACGCACTGCGGCAGATCCTCGGGCGGGGCTGAGCGGCCATGGACCTCACCGCGAAGACCGCGACGACCGCGACGACGACGGCGGTGCTGGAAAGCTTCGCCCACACCTCCGATCCCCGACTGCGCGAGGTGCTGGTCTCCCTGACGCGTCACCTGCACGATTTCGTACGGGACATCGAGCCGACCCAGGCCGAGTGGGAGCGTGCGATCGACTTCCTCACCGCAACCGGGCACATGTGCGACGACACCCGGCAGGAGTTCATCCTGCTGTCGGACGTCCTGGGTGTGTCGATGCTCGTCGAGACGATCAACGACCACAAGGCGGCCGCCGCGACCGACTCGACAGTGCTCGGCCCCTTCCACATGACCGAGTCCCCGGTCCGTGAACTCGGGGCGAACATCGATCTGGTCGGCGGCGGCGAGCCGTGTGTGATCAGCGGACGGGTCGTCTCCGTCGACGGCACCCCGCTGCCCGCCGCGACGCTGGACGTGTGGCAGGCCGACGACCAGGGCTTCTACGACGTCCAGCAGCCAGAGAAGCAGCCGCCGGGCAATGGGCGCGGGCTGTTCACGGCGGACGCGGAAGGGCGGTTCTGGTTCCGCTCGTGCGTTCCCAGCCCGTATCCGATTCCGACGGACGGGCCGGTCGGCTCCCTGCTGGAGGCGACCGGCCGTCACCCCTACCGTCCGGCCCATGTCCACTTCATCGTGGGCGCCGAGGGGTACAGCCCGGTGACGACGCACATCTTCGTGGCGGGCAGCGACTATCTGGAGTCGGACGCGGTCTTCGCCGTGAGGGAGAGCCTGGTCGAGGAGTTCGTCGAGGTGGACTCCCCCGAGGAGGCCGCGGAGTTGGGCCTGGCCAACCCCTTCCGCCGGGCGCGCTTCGACATCGTGCTGCAACCGGTGATCGCGTGAGGGAACGCGCCCTGGACTTCACCTATCAGGCCCAGCCGATGCGCGTCGTCTTCCGGTCGGGTGCCGTGCCGGACGCAGTGCCCGACGAGGTCGCGCTTCTCGCCCTGTGCCGCGTCCTCGTGCTGTGCGACGACCATGGCCTGGACACGGCCCGCGCCGTCGCCGCGTCTCTCGGCGACGCCTGCGCCGGGCTGCACGCGGGGGCGGTGACGCACGTCCCGGTGGAGGTCGCCGACCTGGCCGTCGAAGCGGCTCGCGAAGCCCGGGCCGACGGCTGCGTGGCGGTCGGCGGCGGTTCCGTGACCGGCCTGGCCAAGGCCGTCGCGCTCAGAACCGGCCTGCCCATCGTCGCCGTCCCGACGACGTACGCCGGATCGGAGATGACACCCGTCTGGGGCCTGACCGAGGGCGCGGTCAAACGCACCGGGCGCGACCCGAAGGTGTTGCCGCGCAGCGTCGTGTACGACCCGCTGCTCACGCTCACCATGCCGCCCGTGGGGTCCGCGACGAGCGGCATGAACGCGATCGCGCACGCCGTCGAGGCTCTGTACGCCCCGGACTCCACTCCGATCGTCTCCCTCATGGCGGAGGAGGGTGTGCGGGCGCTGGCCGCGGCCCTTCCCGAGATCGTCGCCGACCCCTCGGGGCATGACGCGCGCAGCCGCGCGCTGTACGGGGCGTGGCTGTGCGGTGCCTGTCTCGGCGCCACCACCATGGGGCTGCACCACAAGCTCTGCCATGTGCTCGGCGGCACCTTCGACCTGCCGCACGCCGAGACACACGCCGTCGTCCTGCCCCACGTGCTGGCCTTCAACGCGCCGGCGGTTCCCGAGGCACTGGCGGCGCTGCGCCGGGCGCTCGATGTCCCGGATCCGGTACGGGAGTTGCACGAGCTGGGCGAGCGGCTGGGCATCCCGCGATCGCTCGCCGACCTGGGTCTGACCGCCGCCGACGTGGACCGTGCGGTCGATGTCGCTCTCGGGGCGCCGTACGCGAATCCCCGCCCGGCCTCCGCCGACGATCTGCGCGCCGTCCTGCACGCGGCCTGGGCGGGCGAGCCGCCATACGGCGGCTGACCCCTCCTACCGGGAGATCTCGGCGTACGGAACGCCGGTCGCGCGTCGGGCCACCCGGCGTGCGACCTCGGCGAACGCCGGGGCGGCGGGCGAGTGGCCCGTCCTCGGATAGGCGACCGCGGCCACCGCGTGGAGGGGCTCTTTCGGAGCGACGGCCTCCACTCCCGGGTGTGGCGGGAACATCCGGGCGCCCGACAGTGGCATCAGTCCCACCATGTGCTGGTAGGCGATCTTCGAGGACATGTCCAGGACCGAGCGGGCGTGGGAGTCGACCGTCGGGGCGTCGTGGTCCCCGTGGCGTCCCCCCACCCACAAGTCGTCGCCCGGGTTGGGGGTGACCCAGGGCTGGTCGTAGACCTCGGTCATGTCCACCGCGGCGGCCGAGGCCAGCGGATGCCCCTTCCACAGCGCGAGGGAAACGGGCTCGGTGAAGATCGGTACGCGTGTCAGGCCCGGCATGTCGACGTTCAGACACAACAGCGCCACGTCGCACTCGCCGGCCAGCAGCGGGGCGTGCCCCTGGTGGAAGTCCGCTTCGTGCACCCGGATCGTGGCTCTGGGATACCGCTCGCAGAACGCCTCGATGACCGGATGCGTCAGCTCCGCGAGAGCCACCCCGTAGAGCGCGACCCGCACCTCGTCCCGTCGCCTGGCCCTGATGGCGTCTGCGGCGGCGGCGAGCCGGTCGGCGTCGGCCAGCACCTCGCCCGCCCGTTCGAGCAGTTCCGCGCCGTCGGCGGTGAGCGCCACATGCCGTTTGTCGCGGTCGAAGAGCTGGACGCCCAGCTCACGCTCGAGGGCGGCGATCGATCGCGTCAGCGCGGGCTGGGTGAGGTGCAGACACTCGGCGGCGACCCGGTAATTCAAGGTCTCGGCGAGCGCCGAGAAATGGCGCAGGCTCCGGAGTTCCACTCAGCCCTCCAGAAAGGCGAGGTCCACGACGTTGTGGTCCGCGCCAGGTTACAGCGCGCTTCCCCGCACGTCACCAGGCAGAAATGTGCGGCATTCCCGTCACCCCGTCCGACCTGCTGTGATGCGCGGCACTCATCAAGCCCGCAATTACCGGCATTGGACGGTCCTTCGCCGCGCTGCCAACACTCGCTTCAGGCCGACCCAGAACAGCAGCGGATGGGGTGCGAATTGTCCGAGACAACCGAGGCAGCCGAGAAAATCATCGAGATTCCGCAGCCGGAGCCGGACCTGACACCGGAGGAACTGGTGCGCCGGGCCGCCGGCATGAGGGCCTGGCTACGTGATCATCAGGACGAGACCGAACAGCGGACCGGTATCTCCGAGGACACGCACAAGGCGTTCCTGGAGGCGGGTTTCTACCGGTCCCTCCAGCCACGCCGCTTCGGCGGCTACGAGTTCGACCTGCGGACCTACTCCCGGATGGTCACCGAGGTGGCCCGCGGCTGCCCGTCCAGCGGCTGGAACCTGTGTCTGGCCGCCTCCCACAGCCTGGTGGTGGCCGGCCGCTTCCCCGAGAGCACCCAGCGCGAGGTGTTCGGGCCGGACGGTGACTTCCGGGCCCCGCTGCCGATCGCCCCGAGCGCCACCGCGACGAGGACCCCCGACGGGTACCTGGTCAACGGCCGCTGGGACTACTCCTCCGGAGTCAACGTCTCCACGCACTTCCTGGGTGGCGTGCTCATCATCGACGAAGAGGGCGGCACGCCCACGCCGGGCATGGTGCTCGTGCCCTCCGGCTGGCGGATGCTCGACAACTGGGGCGAGATCCTGGGCTTCCGCGGCAGCGGCTCCAACAGCGTCGTGGCCGAGGACGTCCTCGTACCGTACGAGTACGTGTCCAGGACCCACCTCGCGGCGAACGACGCCACCGACGGGCCGGGTGTGGAACTGCACGGCAACCCGATGTACGCGGGCCGGCTGATGTCGTTCTTCAACATCCAGCTGTGTTCGATCGTGGCGGGCACCGCCTGGGCCGCAGTCGACGAGTACCAGCGGATCATCACCACCAAGAACAGCCCGCTGCCGCCCTTCAAGCCGCGCAGCCACGATCCGGAACACCAGCGCAACCTCGGCCTGGCCACGGCCCTGGCCGACAGCGCGCAGCGGATCATCCTGTCGGTCACCGACGACTACACCGCGTACGCCGCCCGGGGCCTGGCAGGGGGCGAGCCCTTCTCCGAACTGGACGACCAGGCCCTCTCCCTCACGGCCCGGCAGTCCGGCCAACTCGCCTGCCAGGCCGTCGAGATGCTGGCCGCGGCCAGTGGCTCCAGCGCGCTGGCGAACGGCCAGCGCATGCAGCGGTACCTGCGCGACGTCGCCACGTACAAGACCCACATCAACGCGCAGCACGGCTCGTGGGCCACGGGATACGCCCGTTCTCTGCTCGGGCTGGAGACCCCGGCGTGAACCGGCGGACGCCCGCCGCGACGGTAACCGGCGGTGGCCCGGCGGACGACCCCGGCTTGTTCCGGCACGTGCTCGGCCACTACCCGACGGGTGTCACGGTGGTCACCGCGAAGGAACCCGACGGCACCCCGGTCGGCATGGTGATCGGCTCGTTCGCCTCGGTGTCCCTGGACCCTCCGCTCGTCGCGTTCCTCCCCGGCCGCTCCTCCACCACCTGGCCAAGGATCATGGCCGGCGGCGCCTTCTGCGTGAACGTGCTGGCCGCCGGCCAGGAGGGCCTCTGCCGGGACGTCAGCGCCAAGGCACCCGACGTCTTCGACCGCCACCCGTGGCGCGGCGCCGCCTCGGGCAGCCCCGTCCTGGCGGGCGTCGTCGCCTGGATCGACTGCGACATCGCCGACGTGTGGCCCCTCGGCGACCACTACTTCGTCCTCGGCCGCGTCCGAGAACTTGGGGTGGAGAAGACCGGCGCCGCACCGCTGGTCTTCTCCCGGGGGCGGCTCGCCCCGTTGCCGCCCCGCCGGGACCACGACGAATCGGCCGCCTACACGTGGCCCGACTGGCTCTGAGAGCTCTGAGAGAAGGGAGACGCACCATGCGCGATCAAGGGCTCGGCTCGTGGCCCGCGCGGCGTGCCCGCATGGCACCGGAGGCCACCGCCGTCGTGCACGACGGCGGATCCCTGTCCTACGGAGAGCTGGCCGCGCGCGTGACGCGGCTCGCTCACGCCCTGCGTGCCCTGGGGGTCGGACACGGCGACCGGGTGGCCTACCTCGGCGCTAACCATCCGGCCCTGGTGGAAACCCTGTTCGCCGCGAACGCGCTGGGCGCCGTCTTCGTCCCGCTCAACACCCGCCTCGCGGCACCCGAGTTGGCCTTCATCCTGGGCGACTCGGGAGCGTCGGTGCTGGTGTTCGGGGCCGAACTCACCAACATCGTCGACGCGTTCAGGGACGATGTCGAGGTGAAGCACTACGTCGAGGTGGGGAAAGCGTACGAGGAGCTACTCGCGAGCGCGCCGGACAACCCCCTGGACGAGACGGTCGGCCTCGATGAGGTGTGCATGATCCAGTACACCTCTGGCACCAGCGGCCGTCCCAAGGGCGTCATGCTCACCCACGCCAACATCGCCTGGAACTGCTTCAACATCCTGCTGGACGTGGACATCGCCTCCGACGACGTCGCTCTGGTGGTGGCACCGATGTTCCACACCGCCGCCCTCAACACCGTCTTCCTGCCGGGCTTCCTCAAAGGAGGGACGTCGGTGCTGATGCCCGGTTTCGACCCGGAACGGGTGCTCGACGTCATCGCCGAGCACCGGGTGACGAGGATGTTCGGCGTGCCCGCGATGTACCAGGCCATGGCCCGGTCGTCGCGGTGGGCGACGGCCGATCTGTCGTCGATCCGGATCCTGATGTGCGCGGCGGCCCCCGTACCCAAGGCCCTCATCCACACATACCAGGACCGTGGCCTGACCTTCCTCCAGGCGTACGGCCTGACCGAGACCGCTCCCGCCGCGCTGGGCCTGCGCGCACCGGACAGCATCCGCAAGGCCGGCTCGGCCGGCACACCCTGCTTCTTCACCGACGTACGCGTGGTGCGGCCCGACCTCACCGATGTCGCACCGGGCGAGGTCGGCGAGGTGATCATCGCGGGCCTCAACGTGATGAAGGGCTACTGGCAGTGGCCCGAAGCGACCAAGGACGCCTTCGTTGAAGGAAGTTGGTTCCGCTCCGGAGACGCGGCCACTGTCGACGAGGAGGGGTACGTCACGATCGTCGACCGAATCAAGGACATGTACATCTCCGGCGGGGAGAACGTCTATCCGGCCGAGGTCGAGCAACTCCTCTACCAGCATCCCGCGGTCGCCGAATGCGCGGTGATCGGCGTACCCGACGAACGATGGGGCGAAGTGGGCAGAGCGCTGGTCGTGCCCCGCGCGGGCGCCGACCTGTCGCCCGACGACATCATGGACTCCCTGTCCGGCCGACTCGCCAAGTACAAGCTCCCCAAGTCGGTCGTCCTCGTCGACGCCCTGCCCCGCAACGCCACCGGCAAGATCCTGAAGGCCCGCCTGCGCAGCCAGTACGGCTCCCTATCAGACCGCGGCGCCGAGGAGGCATGACGCCAGGCCAGGGAATCCGAACACTCCACGCCACACGGTCACCACATCGTTCGCCGACAGTGGCGGGGGCCTCGCCTCCCTGCGGGCGCCGCGCGAAAGCCGGTGGACGGCGCCGGCGCGACTTCGCCCGCATCGCCGACTGCCGCACCGGCGAGGTCAGCTGCACCTGGACCGACGACTACGGCACCTGGACCCCTTGGGCGACAGCCCGGCTGCCGTCGGTCCCGGAAGGGCTGTAGATCCCTGCGGCACAAATCCCCGTAGGAAGTCGGTCACTCTCGACCGTCTGACAGCGCCACAGCTCTGCCTATCGATGCAGGTCAGAGCCCCCGAATGCTGCCCCTGAACAGGCGCCTTCTAAGCGCTTGGCCGCAGGTTCGAGTCCTGCCGGGGGCGCCACCAACCCGTTCTCAGGGCGCGGCGTTTCTGTAGGTCAGATGGGCTTATAGGCCGTCCGTGTGAATCTGCCCCGCCCCTTCGACGGGCGGCGAGTCCGACTGGTACCGGCTGAAATCGGACCTCTACGGCTGCCTGTCCTCCATGCGTCCCCCGGAATCTCCTCCTCGGGGGGAACCGCCCCTGTGTACTACGCCAACGGCTCCGCGAACGACCCTTCTGAAGGAGCGCGCCATCCACCGCTCGATGTCGGCGAGGCGCCGGCCTTCTTGCCGCGTCGTCGTCGGCCGTCAGCCACCCCATGAGTGCCTCCCGCACTGTAGTGGTCAAGTGGCGGGCACTCTGGGTGAGGCCGCAGACAATGCCTGGGCCGAGTCCGCCGTCGGCCTGGGGGTGTCCCGCAGCTACTGCGTGCGCGAGGTCGTGCCGTAGGCCAGGGACGCCGGGCCGGATGACCTCTGTGTGTTCCTCAGGGGCGGCTGGAAGGTGCCGCTGGAGCAGGACCACCGGGTGGAAGTCACCGGGTGACTTCCACCTCGGGCCCACGCCCCGAGTGGGCACCCCGTCTACGACGCCCCGGCGGTGAAGAAGGCGGTCATGGCGGCCGTCCCGGGCGCCGGGCGGTCGTTGGGGGCGAGCCAGTCAGTGGCGCCGGTGGTGGTCTCCCAGGCTGCGTGGCGGTCGGCGAGCTCGGCGATGAAGTCCTGGGCGAGCAGCGACGCCTCGTACAGGTCCTGGTCGGGGCTCTGCGCGCTGGCGCCGACGATCAGGCCGCGGACCTCGGCGGAGTGACCGTAGCGGAAGGCGCCGTCGCCGCACAGGTGCGGGTCGGTGTGGACGGCCTCGCCATAGTTGCGGTCGAGGCGGCGGTGGCCCGCGGCCTTGGCGGCGGCGTTCGGTAGGAAGCGGTGGCCCTCGTCCCCGATGGCGATCGCGCCGAGTACGGCGTCCTCGTGCCGGACCCAGCGGTCGGCCGTGGGGTCCAGGAGGACGAAGCCCATGGACAGCCGGGGGTACGGGTCCCGGGGCGCGGCGGCAGGGGAGATGTGGTGTTGGCGCCAGATGCTGGCAGCGCGGCGCAGGCCGAGGTCGAGGAGAAGGGCGTCGAGGCCGGCGCCGGACAATAGATAGCCGTAGGGGTTGTGGTGGTGGCGGGCACGGACGGTGAGGCCGTCCGGCGAGACGACCTCGGCGAGCGGGGTGGGCGAGCCGGGCGGGCTGACGGCAGGGGCGGTCACGCGAACTCCTTCAAGCGTACGGAAGACATGGGGCCACGGAACTCTGTCCCGCCGGCGGGACAGTGGGCCCGCCGAAGCCATCGGACCGGGATGCTCAGGGCCACCAGGCCGGGACGCCCAGGGCCACCGGACCGCGACGCGCAAGGCCATCGACCCCGCATGCCCGGCGCCAACTCGGAGGGGTGGTATAGACCTTGCTGCCGAATGGGGGCATGGTCAACATGAGCGGTGCCGGGGCTCCGTAAGAGCCGTATCGATCACTGGTGTTGGGGTGGAGACGTGGGACCCGTAGGTCGTGATGAGATCAAGCTGAGCGGTGCCGTGATGGCGCACCCCAAGCGCATGGAGGAGGCTCGCCGGCTGGCCGAGGCCGACCCCCGGGGCCGCATCCTCGTGACCACCGACCCCGACCCGGAGGGGCGGCCGACGGCGCTGCGTACCGCCCTGGTGTCGTGGGGGTGCGTCGCGCCGGACGCCACGCATCACCTGGTCCTCCAGGACGATGTGGTACTCGCCGAGGGGTTCTACGAGCATGCCGAGCAGGCTGCCGCCGCTGCGCCGCCCGGCGAGGCGATCTCCCTCTACGGTGGCTGGGAGGCCCGCAATGGAGCCGTGGCCCGCCTCGCCGCCCTTTCCGGCACCACCTGGGCATACACCCTCCAGGAGCACGTGCCGTGCCAGGCGCTGATGCTGCCCGCCGAACTCGCCCGGGAATACGGCGAGTACCAGGAGAAGCACGGCGGTGGCTGGCCCTACGACGTGGTCGTGCAGCGGTTCCTCAACGAGCGCGGCGTCCCCGTCCGCTTCTGCACGCCGAGCACCGTGCAGCACGACGCGCTGCCCAGCCTGGCGGGGAACGCCTACCACGGCTTCCGGCAGGCGACCCTGTTCACCGGGCAGGTCCCGCGGGACGCGGGCGCCGGGGACTGTCCGCGCTTTCCCGTCGTGCCCTTCTACCAGTACGGGGATGCGCGCTGCGCGGTGCGTGAGGTGGGTGCCGGTACCTGGGAGTTCATCGAGACCGAGCGGTGGCTGCGCCGGGCCGGCGCCCTCCGCGGCTGTCGCGCGGCGTACGCGGACGAGGCACACCGCCCGGCCCGTCAGAAGCTCGGCGAGCGGATCGCGGACGCGGTATGGCTGACCGGATACGCGACCGGCATCGTACTCTCGGACGCCGCCGAGCCCGACCGGGTCACCGCCGCCGCCGTGTGGGAGACACTCGGCCCCGGCGGCCTGTGCGAGGAGTACACCGCCGAGGAACTCCTCGCGATGGCGCCCACCGTCAGGGACCTCGCTCTCGCCGCGATGGACGAGGGCCGCCGCGTCGGCGGAACGCTCCCGCGGCCGGCGCCCGCGGGACACGCCGTCCACGTCACCGGCGGTGCGGGCGGGTTCGGGCGGCAGTTGGCGGGCACCCTCACCGACCTGGGGTTCCAGGTGCGACAGGAGGGCGCGTCCTACGTCGTCCACCTCGGCACCGGCACCGGCGACGGCCTCGATGAGGCCCTGACCGCCGCTGGTGCGCCGGGAGTCGAGCGTTTTGTGTACGTCGGTTCCGCCGCCGTCTACCGGGGCAGCGCCCCCGACGAGCTGACCGAGGACGCCGTGGGCCCCGACGCTCCCCGGGACGAGGTGGCCCGTGGCTGGTGGGAGGAGGAGCGACGCTGCCGGGAGTGGGGCGAGAGCGCCTCGGTCCCCGTGCAGGTGCTGCGGATCGCCGACCCGGTGGGGCCGTACGCGCCCGCGTCCACGGCCTGTGTGCGCTGGGTGGACCTGGCCTGGACACGCCGCCCGCTGCTGCTCGACCCGCAGGGTGTACACCAGATCCTGGACCACCGCGACCTCGCGGACGCGCTGCGTGCCGTGCTCGCCGCCCCGCCCGCCGAGCCGGTCCTGAACGTGGCCTCCGCGCTCCACGGCGAGGTGGAGCTCGCCGGGCTGCTCGCCGATGTCTCACGGCGTACCCCCTGGGAGTGGAGCCAGCAGCCGCTCTCCCCGCGCTGGTCCATGGCGACCGGCCTGATCGAGCGCGAGCTCGGCTGGCGGCCCACCGCCCGCGTCATGGAGGCGATGCGGGCCCTGGCCCAGTGGTACGCCTGCGACATCCACGGAGACTACGACGAGAAAGCCGACGCAGCCGAGACAGCCGTCGCGTCGCTCGACGCCTGACCCCGCCCCAACTCGTCTTCAGAAGGGTTCATTTGCATGTCAGCCATAGCCGGTTGGGTCGACTTCGTGCGCGCCGCCGAGGCGGTGGACCCACTGGGCGTCATGACCGCGAGCCTCGCCGGACGCGGCCCGGGCGGTGCAGGGCTGTGGCGGTCGGCCCACGCCGCACTCGGGCACCGGAGCACCTCGGCGGCCGACGGCCAACCGCTGGTGTCCGGCGATGCCACAGGGAGCCGCACCGTCGTCACGTACGCCGGACGCATCAGCAACGCGCAGGCACTGCGCGCTCAACTCCGCAGCCTAGGCCAGGAGTTCGTCTCCCAGAACGAGGCGGAGGTAGCCCTTCGCGCCTACCGGCAGTGGGGCGAGGAGTGCGCCGAGCGGATCGAGGGTACCTACGCCTTCGCGGTCTGGGACGAGCGGTGCGAGGAACTGCTCCTGGTACGTGACCGGATGGGCGTGAAGCCGCTGTTCTACGCGCCGACGGAGCACGGCGTCCTGTTCGGCTCGGAGCCGAAAGCGGTCCTCGCGCACCCCGACTTCACACCGGCCGTCGACGCGGGTGGCCTGCGCGACATTCTTTCCATCGCCCGAGTGCCGGGACACGCGATGTTCCGGGGCATGCGGGAGGTGCGGCCCGGGTGTGTGGTGCGTGTCAGCAGGGTCGGTGGCCTGCGTGAGCGGACGTACTGGGCGCTGCGGGCCGGGGAGCACACCGACGGCCTGGACAAGACCGTGGCGACGGTGCGGGAGCTCCTGGAGACGGTGGTCGCGGAGCAGTTCGGGCCCGGCGGCGAGCCGCCCGCCTCGTTGCTCTCCGGGGGCCTCGACTCCAGCTCACTGACGGCGTTGGCCGCGCGGACGGCTAGCGGGCTCGGCACCGGCCCGATCCGCAGCCTCGCCGTCAACGACCAGGACGCGGACGGCACTTCGGGCAATGAGGACCACCTCTACGCCCGCATGATGGCCGAGCACGCCGGCACGGACCACCACGAGATCTCCCTCACCGGCCTCGACCTGCTCGACTCGCGGCTGCGCGCCGACGTACTCGCCGCGTACGACATCCCGATCAACAAGGGTGACCAGTACGCCTCGCTGCTCAGCCTGTTCCGCGCCGCGCGCGGGCATGCGCCCGTCGCGCTCTCCGGTGAGCTCGGCGACGATGTGTTCGGTGGCTACAACTGGCAGCGCTTCGACCGCTGGGTGCACACCGACACCTTCCCCTGGGTCGCCGAGGGCCGGGCCCGCTTCGACGGCATGGACCGGGTCTTCGACGCCTCCCTGCTCGCGACCCTGGACCTGGCGACGTACGAACACGACTGCCACCGCGACGCGATCGCCGAGCTGGGTGCACGCGAAGTCGTCGCCGATCCGGCCGAGGCCCGGCACCGCGAGGTCACCTATCTCGCCCTGACCCGACACTCCCGGGTGCTTTTCGACCGGCTCGACCGGCTAGGCATGGCCGCGGGCCTGGACATCCGGGTACCGTTCGCCGACCCCCGGCTGCTCGCGTACGCCTTCGACATCCCTTGGTCGATGAAGTCGCACGACGGCCGTGAGAAGAGCGTGCTGCGCGCCGCCCTGCGCGACGCGCTGCCCGAGAAGGTGGCGATGCGGGTCAAGACGCCGTACCCGAACCTGCGGGACGCGGCCTACGACCGAGTCCTGCGCGAGCGTCTCGCCGCTGTCGTACGAGCCGGGGAGAGTCCCGTCCTGCCGCTGCTCTCGGACGGACTGAAGCAGGCGCCGGGCCTGGAAGGGGTCGGCCGGGCGGTCCTGGAGACGGCGCTGCAACTCGACGACTGGCTGCGTACCTACGGCGTGCGAGTGGAGCTCTGAGATGACCGAGACAACCAAGGCGGCGGGCCGGGCCGACCCGCCGGCGGCGGACGGGCAGCCGCTGTGGACCCGTAACTTCACCCTCTACTTCACCGCCCGCATCGCCTCGCTGCTCGGCGATGCGATGCTGCCCGTCGCCCTGTCCGTCGCCATGCTGGCACTCGGGTACGGGGTGAGCGCCGTCGGCTATGCGCTCGGCGCCTGGATGGGGGCATTCGCCCTGTTCGTAGTGTTCGGTGGCGTCCTCGCGGACCGGATCCATCCGCGGCCGCTGATGATCGGGGCGGACGCGGTGCGCTGCGGCCTGATCGGCGCGACCGCCCTCGCCTTCGCGACCGGGCGACCGGAGTTGTGGTTCCTGATCGGTGTGACGGCGCTCGGCGGTCTGGCCACCGCGATGTTCCAGCCGGGCGTGAACGGCCTGGTCCCGCAGGTCGCCACCGACGCACACAAGGCCAACGGGGTGCTGCGGGTCGCCCAGGGCATCTCGACCATGGCGGGGCCCGCGCTCGCCGGGCTCCTCGCGGCATTCTCCCCGGCGTGGGCGTTCGCGGTGACCGCGGTCACGTTCGGGGCGAGCGGGCTCTGCCTGCTCGCGCTGCGGCTCGGGGCGTACACCGTCGACCGTTCGGCGTCGACCCTGAAGAACCTGCGGGAGGGCTGGCAGGAGTTCCGGTCCCGGTCCTGGCTATGGGCGGTCATCCTCATCTGGTGGGTGCTCGGCGTGTTCGTCTGGGGTCCGGTCACGCCGCTCGGCGCGGCCTCGGTCACAGGGGAGCACGGGAGTGCCGCCTTCGGGTACGCGGAGGGCGCGTTCGGCGCCGGGTGTGTGCTCGGCGGGCTTGTCGCGATCCGGATCCGGCCCGCGCGGCCACTGCTCGGCGGGGCGGTCGCGATGTTCCTGTTCCCGCTGATGCCGCTCGCCGCGGGGCTCGCTGAGGATCTCGCACTGTGGCTGGTGCTCCTCGGGTACGCCGTCAGCGGCATCGGCTGGGCGTTCTGGGGTGTGCAGTGGTCAACGACCGTGCAGACCCAGATCCCCGAGGACAAGCTCAACCGGATCTCCGCGTACGAGATCGCGGGCTCGATCCTCGCCGTCCCGCTCGGCCAGGTGATCGCTGGACCGGCCGGCTCGGCCGTGGGCGTCCATCAACTGCTGCTGCTCGCCGCCCTGATGAGCGCCGGGTGCGCGGCGGCGCTGATCGCGACGGCCCCGATCCGGCGGCTGCGGCGCACGGTTCGCACACCCGGATCCGTACAGCCCGTATCACCCGCATAGCCCGTACAGTCACCCCTCACCCCACCCCCCGAGGACAGGAACATGACCAAGCCGTACCGCATGACGGTGATCGGGAGCGGATACCTCGGCATCACCCACGCCGCCTGTATGGCCGAGGCCGGGCACGAGGTGCTCGCCCTCGATATCGACGCGGAGCGGGTAACGCGCCTCAATAACGCTGAACTCCCCATCCACGAAAAGGATTTGGGTGGGCTACTCGAGCGCCATGTGGCATCAGGCCGACTGCGCTTCACCACCTCCTACGAGGAGGCCGGTGCATTCGGCGATGTACATTTCCTCTGCCTGGGCACACCACAGCGCTCCGACGGTTTCGCCGCTGATCTCTCGCAGCTCGACGCGGCAGTGGACTCCCTCGCTCCGCATCTCGTACGGGAATGCCTCATCGTAGGTAAGTCCACTGTTCCGGTGGGCACTGCGGAAAGGCTCGCCGCCCGTATCGAGGACAAGGCTGCGGCAGGCGTCAGAGCAGAACTTGCCTGGAACCCGGAATTCCTGCGCGAGGGATTCGCGGTGGCGGACACGCTGCACCCGGACCGGATCGTGCTCGGCGTACGGAGCGAGCACGCCGAACGAATATTGCGCGATGTATATGCACCGCTGGGTCATGAAATCCCGTACGTGGTCACGGATTTCGCGACCGCTGAGCTGGTGAAGAGCGCCGCCAACGCCTTCCTCGCCACCAAGATTTCATACATCAACGCGATGGCCGAGGTCTGTGAATCGGCGGGCGCGGACGTCGTCCGACTCTCCGAGGCGCTCGGCCTCGACGAGCGGATCGGCGGGCGGTTCCTCCGCCCCGGCCTCGGGTTCGGCGGTGGCTGCCTGCCGAAGGACATCCGGGCGCTGTGGACGCGGGCCGAGGAGCTGGGTGCCGGGTCGGCCCTGAGCTTTCTGCGTGAGGTGGACGCGATCAATCTGCGCCGCCGGGAGCGGGTGGTGGACCTCGCCCGGGAGCTCGCCGGGGGAGTCCTCGCCGGGCGCAAGGTGGCGGTGCTCGGCGCGGCGTTCAAGCCGGACTCCGACGACATCCGGGACTCCCCGGCGCTCGCCGTGGCAGCGGCCCTGGACCGGCAGGGCGCGGTGGTCTCCGTGCACGATCCGGTCGCCCTCGACCATGTGCGCAAGGCGTACCCCACGCTGAACTGCGCCGCGTCGGCGTCGGCGGCGGCGCAGTACGCGCAGGTGGTGCTGCTGCTCACGGAGTGGCGTGACTACGTGGAGCTGGACCCCGAGGAACTGGGCACGGCCGTCGCCGAGCGGCGCATCGTGGACGCCCGGCATGCCCTGGCCGCGGACCGGTGGCGTGCGGCGGGGTGGGAGTACCGGGCGATGGGGCGGCCCTGAGCACGACTGCCCCCGTCCTTGGTCAGCCACCTGGCGTGATCGCACAGATGACTGGTCTAGACCTTGTCGTGCGTGTGGCGCGGCCTCCATGATCCAGTCAAGTCGATCAAGGAGGCTGCAATGCAACATCCTACTGATCTCAGGCGAGTTGAGGTCGCCTCGCGCCGTGCCGCGGACAGAACTCCCGCAGGCCGCGCCGCCGCCCTGGCGGGAGCGCGGCCCCTGCGCACCGACCGGACCTCGCTGCGGCTGCCCGCCCGGCTACCCATCGATGACTGGCTGCGTATCGGCCAGAACCTCACCGCTGCCGCCGACTCCGCGGCCTGGTGGCTGGGCGACTGGTTGGTCTACGGGCAGGACCGTTTCCCGGAGCGTTACCGTCATGCCATCGACGGCACTTCGCTCGATTACCAGACCCTGCGCAACTACGCCTGGATAGCACGGAAATTCCCGTCCGGGCGCCGCCGGGCCGGCCTGAGTATGCAGCACCACGCGGAGGTCGCCGCCATGCCGCCGGACCTCCAGGACATGTGGCTGGACCACGCCGGAAAGGAGGGCTGGTCCCGCAATGAACTGCGCCGCCGCATCAGTACCGAAGCCGTTTCCTCGCCGACCGACCCTGCCTCCTCACAGGAAGCCGCAACCTCCTCACAGGAAGCCACAAAAGGGACGGCGGAATCAGCGGAATTGAGACTCCCGGTATCCGCGGAACGCCAACGGCGCTGGGAAGCGGCGGCCCGACGCGCCGACCGGGATCTCCCGCACTGGATACTCGACGTCCTTGATACGGCCGCAGGCCACAACTCCGCACCTTCACACCGCCATTGACCGCGTCGAATCCATCTCACTAGGTTCGGTGAAGAACACGTTGTTTCACGCTCGCACGAGGGGCAGGGATGAGCGCGGTGAAGATGGTGACCGGGAACGACAGGGCACGAGTATTCAAGGAGGACGGATTCACCAAGGTAGGCCAACTCCTCACTGCGGACGAGGTCGAGACGTACCGAGATATCTACGACCGTTTCCTCAGCGGCGAGATCGAGAGCGGCGACAAGCGCTCCGACCTCGGCAGCCACGTGGGGGAGCGGGATGGCGGCCGGGAGAACATCACCCAGATCATGTGGCCGTCTGCCCTCCACCCGGAGCTGCGCGAGATGCCGCTGCACGAGCGCGCCCTGAGCACGGCCCGCGAACTCATCGGCCAGGACGCGGTCCTCGACTTCGACATGCTGATCCACAAGGACCCGCACTCGGCCGTCGCCACTCCTTGGCACCAGGACATGGCGTACTGGGTCGACTTGCCCGACACCCGTGCCGTGTCGATCTGGATCGCCCTCGACGATGCCACGCCCGACAACGGCTGCATGTGGTACGTGCGCGGCTCGCACGAGCTCCCGCTGCGTCCGCACCGCCCGACCAGCGACGGCAAGAACATCGAGTGCGACTGCTCGGAGGACGAGCCCGGCGCCACCGCCGTCCCGCTCCCCGCCGGACACGGTGTCGCCCACGCCGGCGGCACGCTGCATTCCTCCCGCGGTAATACGACGGACCACACCCGCCGTGCGTACATCCTCAACTACCGCCCCGCCGCCATGGTCGACTTCGAACGCGCCCAGGGCGCCGACCACGGCCTGAACGAGAACGTCCGCAAGGTCCGCAATTCGGACGCGGCAACGGCCTGAGCCAGGCAGCTCCGCACTGGCCAGGCACTTCAGGAGTGGCCGGTCACTCCCGTGGCCGGCCGCCTTCTCACCTGCTCCCTGCGTAGTTCTGCGGACATCACCGTGGCGGCCGAGGCCGCCGACCGCGACGACGCCCAGCTACTGTCGGCATGTACCTGCCGTCCCGCCTGTGCGCGCCGCCAACCGTAGGCGCCGCCACCCGCACCCGCCGCCACCCGTACGCGCCGACACCGTTACACGCCGGCAGCCGGCGCTCAGCGGCCGGCCAGCGGATTGGGCAGCGGCAGATAGCGCGCGTCCGCGCCGTCCGCGCCCGTCCAGCGCAGCAGGAGGTTCGTCTTGCCGGGGAGGGTGGGCGAGACGAGCAGAGCGGGGATCTCGGGGACGGGGTGGCGGCCCAGTTCCGCACGGGCGGCGGGCCAGGGGTCCCAGCCGGGGTGGCGTTCCGACAGCAGCGCGGCCACCTCCGTGAGGTTGTTGACGATCAGGCAGTAGACGAGCCGCTCCCAGCCCGCCTGACGCGACACGTCCGTCAGGAGCTTGACGCCCTCCGCGTCCCGGAACAGCGCCTGGACGGGCAGGCCCCCGGAGTCGACCGCGACCAGCGTGTTCTGCAGATGCGCCTCCAGGACGACGCCGTGCCGCTCGAACGCCTCCAGGGCGGGTGGGACGACCTGGCGCAGATACGCGGCCCACCAGTCCCCCGGGTCGGCCGGCGCGTCGAGCGGGCTGCCGTCGAAGCCCTCCACGAGGGTCGCGGCGAGCAGCGGGGTGGCGCCGGGCAGGAGGTGCGGGCGCAGGCCGTCGCGGACCAGGACGGCCAGTTCCTCGAAGGCGAAGTCCGCGGTGCGGTAGCCGCGGTCGCTCAACCAGGCCGCCGGGCCCCGGTGCGCGGCGAACGCGGCCGCGGCCGCCTCGTCGGTGCGGCGCAGCTTGAGCAGGTCGTGGCGCCACAGCCGGCGGATGTCGTTGGTGATCCGCACGTCCAGGCTGAACTTGACGAAGAGGTCGTCCTCGGGGGCGTACACCGTGCGGATCGCGGCCGTGGGCCACACGGTCCGCGGGGTGTCGCCGAGGCGGACGAGGCGCCCGTCCTCGAACGCCGCGCGGATCTCCGGGCGGGCGGCGACCAGGTCGAGCTGCCAGGGGTGCGCGGGCAACAGCCGGTAGCCGCGCGGAGCGGTGCCGAGCGCGTCGAGCGCCGATGTGTCGCCCTCCTCGACCACCGTGTCCTCGCGCACACCCAGCAGGGCGAGCGGGAAGCGGGCATACGCCTCCGGGGCGTACGGCAGCCAGCTCGCCACGGGGCCGCCGCCGCGTGCCTTGGGCGCGGGGTGGTAGGGGTGCCCGGTGATCAGGGACTGTTCGGAGCGCACGTACGGGTCGTCCGGCGCCGTCGCGCGGGCGCGTGCGGTCAGGATCGCGGCCACCGCGTCCCGGCTGTCGATCATCTCGACGGGCAGTTCGAGATTGGACAGGCCGGTGGCGCGGCCCAGCTCCTCGGCGCTGAGCTTGACCAGCTCGGTGTGGGTGAGCGGCTGCCAGGTCCCGGCGGCGTGCACCTCGGGGTCGTGGGGCCGGCGTCCGCCGCGCACGCGCAGCAGTCGGCCACCGGCCCGCAGGCGGTGGACGCCCTGCTCGCCGGTGGGCTCCGCCGCCTCCCGGAGCAGACAGTTGAGCAGCGGCGCCGCCGCGTAGGCGTCGGCGCGCTCGGGGACGTCGTCCCTGGGGGGCATGGGGTCCACGCGATCCATTCGTTCCGTACGGTGCACTGGCGATCAGTATGTATGTCGTGGTCCCTCACCACGATGCACCACCCCCGTCCCTGAGGAGCCCGACCGTGCACCCCTCCCCTTCCGCCGAGGCCGAGCTGGCCGGCGAGCTCGACGGCGCCCGGCCCGATCTGTCGGCGTCGTACGCGGCCGCCCTCCCCGGCGCCCGGGCCGCCGTCCTGTCGCGCCTGTGGCGGGCGCTGGCCCATGAGCCGCTGCCGTGGATCGCGCGCCGGGAGCCGACCGCCGACGGGCTCGCCCTCCACCTGACCGACGGGCGCCGGCTGCACGGCCCGCCCGCCGACCCGTACGCGACCGCGGCGTACGTCGCCGAGGTGCGACTCGACGGGCGGGCGTACGACCGTGCGGCGGAGCTGCTCAGGGCTCTCGGCGTCCCGCACGGTGACGCGTTCGCGGCCGAACTCGACCACAGCACGGCTTCGTTGGCGCTGTCACGGGCGGGGCAGCCACGGGACGCCACCGAGCCGGCGACCAGCTGGGAGTGGGAGCAGCGGGTGGTCGACGGGCATCCGTATCACCCCAACTGCCGTTCGCGGCCCGGCTTCTCGGTGGTCGAACAGCTCGCCTACGGGCCCGAGCACCGGCCGCTGGTGCGCCTGGGCCTGGTCGCCGTGGACGACTGTCTCGTGCGGGGCGAGTGGCCGGTGTGGCTGCGGGACGGGAAGCGGGCGCTGATCCCGGTCCACCCCTGGCAGTCGGCGCATGTGCTCGGCGTACCCGCGCAGGACGGTCCGGCCGCCCATCCGCTGATGGCCCTGCGGACGCTGGCGCTGCCCGACGGCGGTCCCCATGTGAAGACCGCGGTCAGCGCCCGGCTGACGTCCTCCGTGCGGGACATCTCGGTGTACTCGGTCGACACGTCGGCGACGGTGTCCGACTTCGTGGAGTCGATCGCGGCGCGCACGGACGGCCTTCTACGGGTCACCCGCACCCTGGGGGCGATCAGCGCGCACTCCCCCGATCTCGCGGCGGTGGTGCGGGAGTCGCCCGAGACATACGCGGACCCGGCGCAGGGCGAACGGGTCGTCCCGGTGGCCGCTCTGCCGGTCACCGGCCTGCCCGCGTCCCCCGCCTGGCTCGCCGAGTTCACGCGTCTCGCCCTCACCGTCGGTCTGCGACTGCTGGACCTCGGCGTGGCCCTGGAGGCGCACGGCCAGAACCTCCTCGTGGTGCTCTCGTCCACGGGTGCCCCGCTGCGGCTGGTCTACCGCGACCTCGCCGACATACGGGTGAGCCCGGCCCGGCTGGCCCGTCACGGCATCAAGGCCCCGGAGCTGGCCGGCCGGATCGTCACGGACGAGGAGACGACGCTGCGCCGCAAGCTGTTCGGCTCGCTCGTCGCGGGCGCACTGGCCTCGACGGCGGGGTCGGCGCCCGTCCTGCGGGCGGCGCTGGAGACCGCCGTACGGGATCTGCCGAACACCCCCGATCTGACGCCACTGCGCGAAGAACCCCTGCCCGCAAAGGCGTTGACGCTGATGCGGCTGTCCCCCGGGCTGTCCGGGGATCGGTGGGCGCTGCTGCCGAACCCGCTGTCAGAAACGTGCTCGTGACCGCCTAGCAGAGTGCACCCCGGCTGTCCCGCCAACCTGGGAAGTCGCAGTGGACCGCGGGGCCGCCGCGCTAGATCATGGAGGTCCACAGGAGGGGCGCAGTCCAGCGAGGGGGGAGTCGGATCGTGACCGACATCCATGGCATCGACGAGTTAATGATTCCCGTACGTCCGGACCAGCTCGACCCGGGAGCCGTGATAGCCCAGTCGCTGGACAACCAGTGGGTGAGCGCACAGCTGACCGAGGAGATGATCCGGGCCGGGAAGTCGCTGCGGCAGGTGGCGGATCAGCGGAACACCCAGGTGCGTGCCGAGTACTTCCGCGGCCTCATCAACGCCGAGCAGGTCGTGGTGAACCGGGCGTTCTTCTACAACAACCGGGCGATCAGCCAGGACCTGATCGAGGGCGGCGAGGCGCGGGAGGCACATCGCAAGCTCCTCACCTCGGGCGCTCTGGTGCCGTATCTGATCGCGGAACGCCATCCGGCTGAGCAGCCCGCGTCCTATCTGCACGTGGACGCGGCGGGATACGCGGCATGGCGGGACACCTTCGAGCAGATGTCCGCCACGGACCGGGTGCGGTGCGTGCGCATGTCCTGGGACGACCAGGAGAACCGGGACCGCACGCGGGCCCGCCTGTTCAGGCCGTTCGCCGCGAAGGTCCAGGGCCTGACCGCCCTGGACCTCGATCTGCTGGCGGGTCAGGTCGGCGTGCCCGCCGAGGAGTACGGGGCCTTTAGGCGGAGACTGGGCGAACTCGTCTCCTTCAGCAACGACCTGAACGTCCGGGGCGAGTCGGTCGTGCGCAACGTCCTGTACGAGGAGTTCGTGACCGTACCGGGCAGCAACGTGGCGGACGGGGAGTACGACGGGTCCAAACCGTTCGCCGCGCAGATCAAGCAGCTGCTGGACCTGCTCTACAGCGTCAACCTCGCCGACGCGCTGGGCCGTTACCCCCTCACCCCGCAGGGCAGTCTGCGACGACTCGTGCTCCAGGAGGTACGGGACGTGCGGGACGATCCCGAGGTCGTCCGTGATCCGGAGGCACTGTTCCTGTTCCTCCAGAAGCAGGCCTTCGGTGTCGTCCAGGACCACCTGACGCCCTCCAACGTCGACGGGCTGACCCTCGGGGACGTCTGGTCGCTGCGGCAGAGCGGCGACTGGAACGCGTACATCCGGGCCTTCGGCGCGCTGTCCGCCGACCCGCTCGCGTTCCACGAGCATGTGGGACGCGTCTTCGACCGCTACGTCCAGCTCAACAGGACGATCGTGAAACTGGCGGCGGCTCGCAGACAGCGGGTCGGCTCCAGCCGGTGGTCCCCCGTCATCGAGGTCGTGGTCACTCTGGGTGGTTCGGTGTTCACCGCGATTACCGCTGATCAGACCTGGGAAGTGCTGGGAAGTATCGCGCCGTTGGCGGCCGGTCCGGTGGGCGGCTCGGTGCAACTGGTGCTGCGCAACAGGCGGGAAGGGATGCGGGAGCAGAGGTTCGCCCGGGAGATCGCGCGGGTCAGACTCGAAAGCGAGCACGAGTGGGCGCAGTTCCACGACCTGGTGAGTCGGCTGAGCGCCTATCGGGAGTCGGCGGCGGCACCGCCGCAGGCCACGGCGTCCACGACCACGCAGGACAACGACGACCTGTACGAGTGGTGATGGCCGTGCGCAGGCAGTCATGAGCGCGTACACGCGCGCCCGGCGCGCCTACCGGGCCCTGCGCCGCGCCCGTCCGGAATGGTTCCGGAACGAGTCGGGCGGCATCGAGATCCTGTCCGATCCCGCCCTCGTCAAGGCGGCCCTGCGGCGGATGCGCCGGCACGCCGCGACACGGGAGGCGCGCGGCAGCAAGGGGCGGTTCTGGTGGGCGCGACTGCGCCGGGCGGTGCGTCCCGAGCCCGTCGGTGTGGTGTCGGCCGACCGCTTCCTGTTCCATCTGCGGGATCCGGTGCGCTTTCCGGACGGAACGCTCGGCCTGTACAACCGGATCGTCCCGCCGCCGGGGGCGACACCCGGCGTCGTCGTGCTGCCGTTGGTGGGCCCGGACCACGGAATCCTGCTGATCGAGCACTACCGGCACAGCACACGGGAGTGGCACTGGGAGGTGGTCCGGGGCTTCGGCGAACCGGGGGCGAGCGCGGACGACAACGTGGCGCGGGAACTGGCGGAGGAGGTGTCCGCCGAGCCGCGGGAAATCGTCCCCCTCGGCGAACTCCACCCCGACACCGGTCTGCTGGCCCACCGCGTCCAGCTGTTCGCGGCCCGCGTGGACACCGTCGGCGAGCTGGAGCGGCACGAGGGGATCCGCCGGGCGATCGTCGTCTCGTGCGCCGAGGCGGAGGACATGATCCGCGAGGGAGGAATCACCGACGCCTTCACCATCGCCGCGCTGTACCGGGCCCGTCTGGCAGGGCTGTTCGACTAGGCGTGCTGCCGCTCGTTTTGGAGCGCACCCCTTCCGATCAATAAGATCCGCCGATGATCACAAGAAAACGGCTGGCGGCGGGAGTCCTCGCCCTGCTCGCCACCCTGGCGGCCGGGATCGCCGTCCCGGCCGGCGCCGTCGCCGACGAGACGACGGCTCAAGACGCGCCCAAGGTCGATCTCGTCCTCGACGTCAGCGGTTCGATGCGGGCCCGCGACATCGACGGCGGCTCGCGAATGGCAGCGGCGAAGCAGGCCTTCAACGAGGTGCTCGACGCGACGCCGGAGGAGGTACAGCTCGGCATCCGGACCCTGGGCGCCAACTACCCGGGCAACGACCGCAAGACGGGCTGCAAGGACACCGCGCAGCTCTACCCGGTCGGCACGCTGGACCGTACGGAGGCCAAGACGGCCGTGGCCACGCTCCAGCCCACCGGCTGGACGCCGATCGGCCCGGCCCTGCTGAAGGCGGCGGACGACCTCGACGGCGGCAAGGGTTCACGGCGCATCGTGCTCATCACCGACGGTGAGGACACCTGCGCCCCGCTGGACCCGTGCGAGGTGGCACGGGAGATCGCCGCCAAGGGGGTCGGGCTGACCATCGACACGCTGGGTCTGGTGCCGGACACCAAGCTGAGCAAGCAGCTGAGCTGCATCGCCGAGGCGACGGGCGGAACGTACACGTCGGTGCAGCACAAGGAGCAGCTCTCCGACAAGGTCAACCAGTTGGTGGACCGGACGGCGGACGAGGTGGTCACGCCCGTCGCCGTGGACGGCACCGCCCAGTGCTCCACGGCGCCCACGCTCAAGTCCGGTCTCTTCACCGACCGTGAGGAGTTCGGGCAGCACCGCTTCTACCGAGTGGACGTGAAGCCCGGTCAGGAACTGCGCGCCTCGGTGAGCGTCTCCGACGACCGGCAGGTGAACCCCGACTACGGTGTGACGCTGCGGGCGATCACCGTGCACGGACGGGAGATCGTACGCGGCGAGGCGACGGGGTCGGGCCGTACGGACGTCCTGTCGACGGGTCTGCGCTACCCGAAGGCCGAGAGCGACGACGACAGCGACGAGGCCGCGCCGGCCGAGACGGTGTGCCTCCAGGTCGCCAACTCCTTCTCCCCGGCGGCCGGTGTGAAGACCACGCCCGGGCTGCCCCTGGAGCTGACGGTCGACGTCGTCGACGGCCCCGACCAGGCGGCCGACGTGGCCTCCTTCGGCCTCGGGCGTGGCTGGTGGCTGCTCGGCGCCCTGATCCTGACCGGCTTCCTCGCGGGTCTGGTGTGGGGCTGGGTGTCCCGCTGGCGGATCGCGGTCTGGAGGACCAACTGATGCGTATCGCACGAGCACTGACCGCGGCGGCCCTCCTGCTGGGCGCCGCCGTCTCCCCGGCCGTCGCCGACTCCTCGCCGTCCGCGAGTCCGTCCGGTGACAGCGCCGCGCCCACCTCGGCGGGCACGTCGTTCCGTACGGCGACGGAGATCGAGCAGGGGCAGCAGGCCACGGCGAGCGCCTCCACGGGCGACTACCTGTACTGGTCGTTCCCCGCGGACGCCGGCCAGCGGCCCACCGTGAAGGCGACGGTGAAGCTGCCCTCGTCCTCCCGGAGCGGGACGCAGACCTGGCAGCTGGACGTCTACGACGGGCTGCGGCGCCGCCAGGCCTGCCAGTACGGGGCGCAGACGCGGACGGCCGCCAAGGACGAGGGCGCCGTGGAGGTGTCCTGCGTGCTGCGCACGGTCCGCGCGTGGGCGGAGCCGTGGGCCAATGACCCGCTGCCGGGCACGTACTACATCCGGCTGACCACCGTGGGTCTGGGCGCGGCCGACCTCGGACTGCCGGCGAACGTCGAGGTCCGGGTGGACTCCAAGGACATCGGCGGCTCGGCGGCGGTGGACGGTTCGCTGGCGCGGCCGCTGGTGCCGGGAATCGCGACCACCTCGCAGAAGTCCTCCGACTCGGACACGGATTCGGATTCGGCCAAGCTGTTCTCGCTGGAGCCCGACGACGGCTGGGCCTCCGGCTGGTGGTCCGACCGCTGGGTGTGGACCGCGATCGGCGGCGTCCTCGCGGCCCTGGCGGGCATCGGCGGGTACGCGCTGACGCGGGGCTCGGGACGGCCGTCCCGGGTGCCGCCGCCGGGCGTCTGAGCACCGGGAACCAACGGGCGGAGGCCCGCCGCGCCCCTCCGGCGCGGCGGGCCTCCGTTGTGCTGTCCGCCGGTCAGTCTCCGCGCAGCACCTTGGCGAGCGTGCCGTCCCCCGAGACCTCGGCGCGGCCCGCGCGTATCGCCTGACGCAGCGTCACGGCCCCTCGTCCCAGGGCCGTGCACGTCTCCGCGTCGAGGGCCAGCCGGGCGTCGGGTTCCTCGGGGGCGGGCCCGTCCCCGTACACCGGGCCGTCCTCGGCGCCCAGCCACACATGGAACTTCCCCTCGTCGAGGCGGACTTCGACAAGCCCCTCGCCCTCGTTCTCCAGCGAGCGCAGCAGCGGCAGCGCGAACCAGTGCGCGCGCACCGCGTCCGTCGGCCGGCGCTCGGCCAGCGCGGGCGCGCCCCAGGTGCCGAGTGCCTGGAGCACGGGCAGCAACTGACGTCCGAGAACGGTGAGTTCGTACACGTAGGCGACCCCCGGCGGCGGCAGCCGGCGTCGCGTGGTCAGGCCGTCGCGCTCCATGTCCTTCAGCCGGGACGCCAGGACGTCCGTGCTCACGCCCGGCAGGTCCGCGTGCAGATCGGTGTAGCGGCGCGGTCCTGCGAGCAGCTCGCGGACGATCAGGAGGGTCCAGCGGTCGCCGACGGCGTCGAGCGCCCGGGCCGTGGAGCAGTACTGGTCGTAGCTTCGGCGAGGTGACATGCGACGCAGTCTAGACGTGTTGTTGGACTTTCCAAGCTCCAACTTGGTAAAACCAAGCAACACCCAGATACCGGAGGGGAAGCGGCGCATGGAGTTCCGGCAGTCGAGCAAACTCAGCGAGGTCTGTTACGAGATCCGCGGCCCGGTGATCGAGCACGCCAACGCGCTGGAGGAGGCGGGCCACAGCGTGCTGCGCCTGAACACCGGCAACCCCGCGGCCTTCGGCTTCGAGGCGCCGGAGGAGATCCTCCAGGACATGATCCGGATGCTTCCGCAGGCGCACGGCTACACGGACTCGCGCGGCATCCTCTCCGCCCGCCGCGCCGTGGCCCAGCGCTACCAGGAGCGGGGCCTGGAAGTCGGGGTCGACGACGTCTTCCTCGGCAACGGCGTCTCCGAGCTGGTCTCGATGGCCGTCCAGGCGCTGCTGGAGGACGGCGACGAGATCCTCATCCCCGCACCGGACTTCCCCCTCTGGACGGCGGTGACGACCCTGGCGGGCGGCAAGGCGGTCCACTACCTGTGCGACGAACAGGCCGACTGGTATCCGGACCTGGACGACATGGCGTCGAAGATCACGGACCGCACGAAGGCCGTCGTGATCATCAACCCGAACAACCCCACCGGCGCGGTCTACCCGAAGGAGATCATCGAGGGCATCCTCGACCTCGCCCGCCGCCACGGCCTGATGGTCTTCGCGGACGAGATCTACGACCAGATCCTGTACGACGACGCCGTGCACCACTCGGCCGCCGCGCTCGCCCCCGACCTGGTGGTCCTCACCTTCTGCGGCCTGTCGAAGACCTACCGTGTGGCGGGCTTCCGCTCCGGCTGGCTGGTCGTGACGGGCCCCAGGCAGCACGCCCGCAACTACCTGGAGGGCCTGACGATGCTGGCCTCCATGCGGCTGTGTGCCAACGCCCCCGCCCAGTACGCCATCCAGGCCGCGCTCGGGGGCCGGCAGTCCATCAGCGAGCTGACCGCACCGGGCGGCCGCCTCCACGAGCAGCGCACCGTGGCGTGGGAGAAGCTCAACGAGATCCCCGGCGTCTCCTGCGTGAAGCCGAAGGGCGCGCTGTACGCGTTCCCTCGCCTCGACCCCAAGGTGCACAAGATCCACGACGACGAGAAGTTCGTCCTGGACCTGCTGCTGCGGGAGAAGATCCAGGTGGTCCAGGGCACGGGCTTCAACTGGCCGACCCCCGACCACTTCCGGATCCTCACCCTGCCGCACGCGGATGACCTGGAGGCGGCGATCGGGCGGATCGGGCGGTTCCTCAGCGGGTACCGGCAGTAGGGCCGACCGGCTCAGCCCGCTCTGCGGCCGCGGCCCGGCGGTGTCACCGTACGAAGCGGACAGAAAGGGTACGACGATGGGTGACCTTCTCCTCGTACGGCACGGCGAGACGGAGTGGTCGTTGTCCGGGCGGCACACCGGGTGGAGCGACATCCCGCTGACCGAGAAGGGCCGGGAGCAGGCGCGCAGGCTCGCTCCGCTGATCGCCCGGCACCACATCGCGGCGGCGTTCGTCAGCCCGATGCAGCGGGCCCGGGAGACGGCCCGGCTGGCCGGGGTCGGCGGGGCCGGCGTCGACGCGGACCTGTCCGAGTGGGACTACGGCGGGTACGAGGGCGTCACGACCGTCGAGATCCACCGGACGCGGACGGACTGGTTCCTGTTCACGGACGGGGTCGCGCCCGGCCCGCCCGAGCACCCCGGGGAGAGCCCGGACGAGGTCGGGGCGCGCGCTGAGCGCATGCTCGCCAAGATCGACGCTGCGCTCGCCGAGGCGGAGGGCAGCGTGGTCGTCGTCTCGCACGGGCACTTCCTGCGGGTGCTGACCGCGCGGCGGCTCGGACTGCCGGCCTCGGCGGGTGCCCTGTTCCAGCTCTCCACGGGGACGGTGAGCCGGCTCAGCACGGAGCACCGCCGTCATGTCGTGGCCGGCTGGAATGTCAGACCCGACGCGTACTGTTCCCATGGGTCCCTCTCCCCGGGGGAAGCGGGGCCCGACGAGCACTGACGAGGAACGAACCCGGACACCCTCCCGGGCCCGTTCCGACCCCGGGAAGGAGCACGCCGTGATTCGACCGCCGACCGCCGCCCAGCGGCGTGTCATCGACGCCGCCGACCCCGTGACCGGGCGGCTCAAGGGGACGGACGCCCAACTCGCCGCACTGGTCAAGCGGGGGCTGGCCTTCCGGCATCCGCGTCCGCCGCACGACCACTTCCTGACCCCGGCCGGGCATCGCGTCCGGGAGACGCCCACCGACCGGGCGGTGGAGGCCGCCCCGGCGCCGGCGGCCTCCGACGCCGGGGTGTTCGCCGCGCGCGTCGGCGGCGAGGAGTCCCCGGAGACCGGGCCCGCGCGACTGCGGGAGGTGCACAGCGCCTGGCAGGGGCTGCTGGAGCTGCGCCGGATGACCAATCAGGGCGGCGCCACGGACCGTCCGTGCGCCTGGGAGCGTACGCACCTGGTACGGGCCGCCGCGCTCGCCCTGGAGGCGGCGGGACACCGGCCCGCGACCGGCGACGGTGACGGGTACCGGGTGCGCGCGACCCCGCAGCCGGAGGCGATAGCCGTGCACGAGCCGGACCTCACGGCACTGCGCGCCTGCGCGGCCACGCTGGAGAAGGCGGGCTGGCAGGTGAGCGAACACACCGAGCCGCGGACGAGGGCTCGGTACGTGCTGGCGTCACCCCGGCGCATATGAACCGCATGACCTGAACTACCCGGGAATCGGCCGGAGTTGCGGCGTCCTCCAGGCCGCCGGCGTCGGCCCGTCCGAGCTGCTCGCCAAGGGGGTCGGTCCCGTGGTCCTGGAGACGACCATCCGCTATGCGCGGGAGCTGCGCGCGGCCGACGAGGTCGAGGTGACATGCGCCTTCGAGTGGGGCGAGGGCAAGACGTTCCGGGTCGCGCAGACGATACGCAAGGCGGACGGCACGGTTTCCGCCGAGGTCGCGTCGGTCGGCGGACTGCTGGACCTCAAGGAGCGCAGGCTGGCCGCCGATCCGCAGGGCTACTTCCGGGCGCCGGCCGCCGAGCCGGGACTGTTCGGTCTCTGAGGTGCGGTGCGGTCTATGCGTCGAGCAGTTCCGGCTGGTGCTCGGCGTCGTAGGCCGCGCGTGACTCGGCGATGTAGGTGCGGTTGCGCTCGGCCCAGTCGGTCAGCCGTTGCAAGGTCTCGTGCAACTCACGTGCGGCCGAGGTGAGTTCGTACTCGACCTTCGGCGGCACCGTCGGACGGACGGTGCGCGTGACGAGTCCGTCGCGCTCCAGATTGCGCAGGGTCAGCGTGAGCATGCGGCGGCTGATGCCCTCGATGCTGCGCTCCAACTCGGTGAAGCGGATCGGCCCGCGCGCGGCGGCGACAAGGATCTGCACGCTCCATTTACCGGCGACCCTGTCAAGAACTTCACGGACCGGGCACGCGTACGCGTTCACGACCTGCGCGGTAACACCGGTGTTCCTCTGGGACATCGAACTGCCTCCTTACGCCGGGCCTTTATGGTCACGCACGATGTCCCCCGTTACAAGTCGTGCACTTAAGAAACCCAGGGCGGCCACGGCAGCCATGGCCAACGCGGAGGGCATCCCCCATGTCGACCTTGATCGAGTCAACGGCGCAGGCGTCGCCGCGACGAACGTACTCCCGCTGGGCGTCCCTCGTCGTCCTGTGCGCGGGAACGCTGATGACGATCCTGGACGGCAACATCGTCACCGTGGCGATGCCCGCCATCCAGAGCGACCTCGGCTTCTCGGGGCCGGGACTCGCCTGGGTGGTCAACGCGTATCTGATCCCGTTCGGCGGGCTGCTGTTGCTGGTGGGCCGTCTGGGCGACCTGGTGGGCCGCAGGCGGATGTTCGCGGCGGGGCTCGCCGTGTTCACCGCGGCCTCGGTGCTGTGCGGGGTCGCGACCAGCCAGGGCGTGCTGATCGCGGCGCGGGCCGCGCAGGGCGTGGGTGGGGCGATGACATCGGCCGTGGTACTCGGCATGCTGGTCGCGCTGTTTCCCGAACCGCGCGAACAGGCCCGGGCCATCGCGGTGTTCAGCGCGGTGGGCGCGGCGGGCGGGGCGCTCGGCACGTTCCTCGGCGGGGCGCTGACGCAGGCCCTGAACTGGCACTGGATCTTCTTGATCAACCTGCCGATCGGGGTCGTGGCCTGGCTCGCGGCCCTGCGGGTGCTCGCCCCCGAGAGCGGCGCCGGACTCGGCAAGGGCGCCGACTACCCGGGTGCGGCGCTGGTCACCGGCGCGCTGATGCTCACGGTGTATGTCATCGTCGGCTCCGGCGACCGCGGCCCGACCGTCACCCTGCTCCTTGGCGCCCTCGCCCTCGCCCTCTTCGTCGCGTTCACCGTCCGCCAGGCCCGGGCCGCACGACCCCTGCTGCGACTGCGGCTGTTCGGCTCCCGGATGCTGAGCGGCGCGAACGCCGTCCAGGTCCTGATGATCGCGACGATGTACGGCTTCCAGTTCATCGGCGCGCTCTACCTGCAACGCGTCCTCGGCTACGACGAGTTGACCACCGGCACGGCCTTCCTTCCGGCGCCGATCGCGATCGGCGTGCTGATGCTGGGGCTCTCGGCGCGGTCCATCGGCCGGTTCGGCGCATACCGGGTGCTGCTCGCGGGGCTCGCGCTCATCGTCGCCGGCATGGCGCTGCTGAGCCGGGCCCCCGTGCACGGCTCGTACGTCACGGACGTCCTCCCGCCGCTGCTCCTGCTCGCCGCCGGGTTCGCCGCCGCCATGCCCGCGCTGACCGGGCTCGCCATGTCGGGCGCGCGCGAGGAGGACGCCGGTCTGGCCTCCGGGCTCTTCAACACCACACAGGTGGTGGGTGGTTCGCTGGGCCTTGCGGTGCTGTCCACGCTGGCCGCGAGCCACACCGACGGGCTGCTCGGCCGGGGCGCGGAGCTGGTTCCGGCCACGGCGGAGGGCTATCAGCTGGCGTTCCGGGTGGCGACGGCGCTCGCGGCGGGGGCGCTGGCGCTGGCCGCGGTCGTGCTGAGGTCACGTACCGAGCAGGCACGGAACTGACCCCCGCCACCGCGCCTCACGCCGGCGCGAATGCCTCCCTGTGGTCCTCGGCCCACTCCCGGTACGTCCGCGCCGGCCGCCCCAGCACCTCCGGTACGTCCTCGGTGACGACGGCGTTGCCGCCCTTGCGGACGAAGGCGCTACCGGCAAGGACGCCCTCCGCGTTCGCCTCCCCCAGGCCCCAGGCGCGCAGGTGTTCACGCGCTTCCTCCGGCGAGAGGTCGTGTGTCGTGACCGGACGGCCGAGAACCGCGGCGAGCACGGCGGCCTGGCCGGGGACGCTGATCGTCTCCGGACCGGTCAGCGTGTACGTGCGCCCCGCGTACCGACCGTCGAGGAGGGCCCGTACCGCCACCTCGGACACGTCACGCGGATCGACCACCCCCTGCGGCCCGTCACCGCTCAGGTTCGGCACCGGCTCTCCCGCCCCGACCGCCTCCGCCCAGCTCAGCGTGTTCGAGGCGAAACTGGAGGGCCGCAGGACCGTCCACTGCGCCCCGCTCTCTTGGACGGCCTGTTCACCGGCGAGATGCCAGGTGCCGGACGGGCCCACTGCGGGATCACCCGTCGCGATCGCGGAGAGCTTCACCAACCGGCGTACCCCCGCCGCCCTCGCCGACGCCACCAGGTCCTGATCGTGCCGTGTGTCCGGGCCGGGGACACCCACCAGGAACGCGGCCGTCACCCCGGACATCGCCGCCTCCAGGGAGCCCGGGTCGAGGTAGTCCCCGCGTATCACCTCCACCCCCGAGGGCACTCGGGCCTTCGCCGGGTCGCGGGTCAGAGCGCGCACCTTCTCGCCGCGCGCCGTGAGCTGTCGTACGACTTCACTGCCGATGGTGCCCGTGGCACCCGTGACGAGGATCATGACCACCACGGTGGCGATCCGCACCGCCCGGTCTCTAGGAAATTCCGGCACGGTTCGCCCGCCCGCGCGGACGGGCGGCGCGCTTACGGTGGAGTGGTGACCAACGCCCTTGCCGAGCTCACCCTGCCCGTCCCCGAAGTGTTACGCGCCTGGATCGCCGACATCGAGTCCGTGTCCGTCGCGGGCCGGTCGCCGGAATCGTTCGCCCATGTACCGGACACCGCGACGAAACTGGTCGTACGGGTCGAGGAGAACGGCCGCCGCGACACCCTGGTCGTCGGTCCGCGCACCCGCGCCTCGTACCACGCGGACGCGGACCAACGCGTCGCATCGTGTGTACAGCTTCGCCTGCGGCCGGGTACGGCACGTCCGCTGCTCGGCGTGCCAGCGGTCAACCTCGTGGGACAGGTCGTACGACTGAGCGACATGACCGGGTCGTTCCCGCAACTGGCGGACGAGCTGCACGACTTGGCGCCCGAGGAGATGGTGGCGCACCTGGCTAGGGTGTTGCCCGGCCGGCGTGCTCCGACTGCGGACCGCTCGCGAAATGCGCTGCTGCGCGCCGCCGCCGACGCCCTGTCGACCCGGACGGACCGCATCCCCGCGCAGGTGAGGGAAGTGGCACGCGACCTCGCGGTCAGCGAGCGGCAGCTGCGCAACCTCTTCGCCGAGGGCATCGGCGTCTCCCCCAAGCACTACGCCCGTATCAACCGCGTACGCCATGTCCTGACCCATGCCGCCACCGCGCCGTGGTCCGAGCTGGCCGCCGCCACGGGGTACTACGACCAGTCGCACATGACGTCCGACTTCCGCACCCTGATGGGCGTCCCGCCCCGCTCGTTCTTCACCGGCCTCCTGCCCCGGCCCCAGCCCTGCCAGGCGTTCCGCCGAGGCTGAATTTCGGGTGCGGGGTGCCCCGCCGACCTGGGATCCTTCACCTTCATGGCCGCACGACGCATCAAGCCCAGCCTCTACATCTCCGTGGACATCGAGGCCGACGGCCCGATCCCCGGGCCGTACTCCATGCTCAGCCTGGGCGCCGCGGTCGCCGGGACGCAGGACGCCGACGGGTTCACGGCCGCCGATCCGGAGAAGGTGACCTTCTATCGCGAGCTGCGCCCGATCAGCGAGGAGTTCGTCCCCGAGGCGCTGGCCGTGAGCGGGCTCGACCGCGAGCGGCTGGGACGGGAAGGGGCCGAACCGACGGTCGTGCTCGCCGAGTTCGCCGACTGGGTGCGTGCGGCCGCGGCGGGCGCGCAGCCGGTGATGTGCGGTTACCCGGCGTCGTACGACTGGACGTTTCTGTACTGGTACCTGATCCGGTTCACCGGGGCGAGCCCCTTCGGCCACTCGGGTTGCCTCGACATGAAGACGCTGTACGCCACGAAGGCGGGGCTTCCGCTGCGGGCGGTGGCCAAGGGCACGATGCCGCGCGAGCTGCTGTCGAGGCGTCGGCACACGCATCACGCCCTCGACGACGCGATCGAGCAGGCCGAGCTGTTCGCGAACCTCATGAGGTGGCCGGGGCCCGGGTCGGCTCCATGACCTCCTCCCCCGGCCTCCCTCGAACGAGGACCGTTCCGGGGCGCGCGCGTCCACGCGCGCCCCGGGCACGGCCGCCGCGACCCCGCTCGGGTTCACGGCCGCCGGCCGGGAGCCGTCCCTCCCGGCCGGAGACTTCGACTGCTCAGCCCTGGCCGGCGATCCGTGCCAGGCGCTGTGCCTCCTCCCGCGTGGAGCGGGCGATCGCGTCCTCGTCGACATGCAGCAGGCGGCCGTTCTCGACGATCTGCCGGCCGCCCACGAAGGAGGCCGTGACCGGCGCCGCCGCCCCGAAGACCAGCGCGGTCACCGGGTCGGCGATCGAGGCGTGGGCGAGGGTGTCCAGCTTCCACAGGACCAGGTCGGCCAGCTTGCCCGGTTCCAGGGAGCCGGTCTCCGAGGAACGGCCCAGCACCTGGGCGCCGCCGTAGGTGCCGAGGCGCAGCGCCTGCCGGGCGTTCAGGGCGGCCTCGCGGTGGGCGCCCAGACGGTTGATCAGGAGCGCGTTGCGCAGTTCGGTGTGGAGTTCGCCGGACTCGTTCGACGCGGTGCCGTCGACGCCGAGGCCGACGGGGACGCCGGCGGCCAGCATGTCGGGGACCCGCGCGATGCCGGCCGCGAGGCGAGCGTTGGACGACGGGCAGTGGGCGACCCCCGTCCTCGTCCGGGCGAAGGCGGCGATGTCGGCGTCGTTCATGTGGACGCAGTGCGCCATCCACACGTCGTCACCGAGCCAGCCGGTTGACTCGAAGTAGTCGGTCGGGCCCATGCCGAACAGCTCGTGGCAGAACTTCTCCTCCTCGATCGTCTCCGAGCCGTGGGTGTGCAGGCGTACGCCGAGCCGGCGGGCCAGCTCGGCACCCTGGCGGAGCAGTTCGGTGGAGACGGAGAAGGGGGAACAGGGTGCGACGGCGACCTGGGTCATCGCGTCGAAGGAGGCGTCGTGGTGTTGCTTGACGGTCTCCTCGGTCGCGGCCAGCGCGCCTTCGAGGGTCTCGACGGCGAAGTCCGGTGGCAGGCCCCCGTCCTTCTCGCTGCGGTCCATGGAGCCGCGCGCGAGGGTGAAGCGGACGCCCGTCTCGCGGGCGGCGCGGACGATCGCGCCGGACAGGTCGCCGGAGCCCCGGGGGAAGACGTAGTGGTGGTCCATGGCCGTGGTGACGCCGCCCCGGGCCATCATTGCCAGCGATCCCTGAGCCGCCGCGTACACCATCTGCTCGTCGATGCGCGCCCAGGTCGGGTACAGCGTGACGAGCCAGTCGAAGAGGTTGTGGTCGGTGGCCAAACCCCGGGTGATCCACTGGTAGAAGTGGTGGTGGGTGTTGACCAGGCCCGGGGTCACCAGGTGACCGGACGCGTCGATGCGGCGTACGACGTTCTCCAGGCCCTCGGGGGCCCGGCCCGCGCCGACCGCCTCGACGCGGTTGTCCGCGATGACGACATGCCCGTTCGCGTACTCGGTGTCGTCGGCGTCGACGGTCGCGATCGAACAGTTCTCGATGACGATGCGCTGGGCCATCGTTCGTCCCCTACTTTCCGTGTCCGCGTCAGAGGTTGGTGAGGTCCGCCGGGATGCGCGCCTCGCAGCCGTCCCGCAGCACCGTGGCCTCGATCAGGCCGTAGGGGCGGTCGGCGGCGAAGTACACGGCTCCGTCGGCGGTGTCGTTCTTCAGCCCGAACGGCTCCAGGTCCACCAGGAAGTGGTGCTTGTTCGGGAGTGAGAAGCGGATCTCGTCCATCTCGTCGCGGTTGTCGATGATGCGCGCGCCCATCTGGTACAGCGTCTGCTGCAAGGAGAGCGAGTACGTTTCGGCGAACGCCTGGAGCAGGTGCTTCTTCGTCTGCTCGTAGGACTGGTTCCAGTCGGGCATCGGCTGTTCGTCGTCGGTCCAGTTGAACCGCCAGCGGCCGGAGACCTCGGTGGCCAGGATGCGGTCGTAGGCCTCGGGGAGCGTCGTGTACTTGTCCTTGACGTACCCCCAGAATTCGGAGTCGGTCGAGTTCATCACGACGAGGTCCTTGAGGCCGGAGACCACTTCCCACGTCTCGCCGTCGTAGGTGATCTGCGTCAGCCGGGTCTCCTGGCCCTTGCGGACAAAGGAGTGGGCGCCCTTCTTGGAGTGCTCGATCCGCTCCCAGGCGTACTCCTCGATGCGGATGCGGGCCCGGTGGATGTGTTCCTGCGAGGTGACGAAGTGCCGGGCGAGGTGGATGCCGAACTGTTCGGCGGACTCGACGCCGTACTCCTTGGCGAACGCGTACACCGTGTTCTTGGTGGTGTCGGTCGGCAGGACGTTGGCGTTGGAGCCGGAGTAGTGGACCTCGTCCATGTCGCCGGAGAGCGAGACGGATACGTTCAGGTCCTTGATGTGGTGGGTGGCGCCGTCCCGCGTGATCTTCACGACTCGGTTCTCGGCCTTGCCGTACTGGTTCTGTCCCAGAACTGCCATGTGCCTGCTAGCTCCCTCGGTAAACGGAGTAGCCGAACGGGTTGAGCAGCAGCGGTACGTGGTAGTGCTCGCCCGGCACGACGGCGAACGTGACCGCCACCTCCGGGAAGAAGGCTCCTACGGCACCGCTGTCCCGATTCGCGGGGGCGTCCTGCTGCGCATCGGCTTGCTTCTTCTCGAACTTCTCGAACTTCTCGAACTTCTCGAACTTCTCGAAGTACGCCTCCACGGCGAAGTCGAGCCGTACGTGGGTCGTCCCCTCCGGCAGGGCCGGGAGGTCCTTGCACCGGCCGTCCGCGTCGGTCGCGGAGCCGCCGAGCACCTGCCAGTCCGCATCGCGCCCCGCGCGGGCGGAGAGGCGGACGGCGACGCCCTCTGCGGGGCGACCGAGGCTGGTGTCCAGGATGTGGGTGGACACGGACGCGGTGGTCCGGGTGCTCATGTCTGTGCGTCCTGTTCGACGAGTCGTGCCAGCCGGATGCGGTTGATCTTGCCCAGCTCGGTGCGGACGATCTCCCTCTCCCGCTCCGGCGTGTTGCCGATCCGCTCCTTGACCGCGTCGCGCATCTGCTCTCCCGTCCTGCCGGTCGCGCAGATCAGGAAGACATGCCCGAACTTCTCCTGGTACGCCAGGTTCAGTTCCAGCATCTCCGCCTTGAGCTGCTCGGACGCGTCGGCCATGCCGCGCTGTTCCCGGGCCGAGGCGGGGTCCCCGGGCTTGGGGCGGCCGATCGGCGGGTGCCCGGCCATCGCCTCCTCCAGGTCCGCGGTGGTCAGCTCCGCCATGGCGGCGTCGCTCGCGGCATAGAGGTCGTCGGCGGTGGAGTAGGGGCGCGCGGCGAGCAGCCGCCGGGCCCAGGCCGTGGAGGCGCACGCCTCGTGGAGGGCGGCGAGGGCCGCGTGCTCCTCCAAGGCGTTGAACCGGGCGAGGCCCGGCGGCGTGGAAGTCGAAGTCACGGGGCCTCCGTGGCCGGGGGGCTGAACGGGATGCGAACAGCTAACGCCCTCCGCGACACAGGCGTCAACACTTTGTTGAAAATTCCGGGTAACAAGAACCGCCGCCCGGACAGCCGGACTGCGGCTCTTCACAGGAGGCCCGAGAGCGGCTGAAAACCGGGGCCCGGCCGGGGCCCCATGGACGTACGGCTGCCGGCGCTTGGACGACCGCAGATTCCGGCGGCCCGCTGGTGTCGCACACACGGGAGTCAAGGCGGCGGCTCGCGTCCTGGGGAAGATCCGGCGGGACCGGGCTGCGCGATCCGTCTCGACAGCGGCGCCCTGGTGGAGCCGGCGCCAAGGGCGCGCGCCACGCTCGACGCCACCGGGCTCGTCGAGTACGCATCGTCGCCAGCGGCGGGATCAACGCGTACGCCGTCGCCGATCCGAGCCGGACCAGGGCCCCGATCGACGTGGACACCGCGGGCACGAAGGTCGGCCCGGCCGCGGACGCGCCCTGACTGGACGCCGCGTACAAGCTCGTGGAGTACGACGGCCGCCCGCTCATGAAGCTGTCCCCGGTGCCCGGTTACGGCTTGTCCCGGGTGGCCATGTCGTCGACGGTGTAGTCGATCATCGGCCTGACCGTGACCACGCCGTCCACGCCCTTGGCGAGCCGTTCGGCGATCTGGGCGGTGCTGCGCTTCTCGACCTCGCCGCGCAGGGTGACGACTCCATCGTGAACCTGGACCTGCACCTCCTGTCCGCCCAGCCGCAGCATCTCTTCCAATACGTCGTCGCGTATCTCCTGGCGTATCTCCTCGTCGGGGCGCAGGAAGACCCGCAGCAGGTCCGGGCGGCTGACGATGCCGATGATGTGGTCCGTCTCGTCCACGACCACCAGTCGCTTGACGTGGTGGCGGTCCATCGCACGGGCCGCCTCGGTGACCGACCAGTCGGCGTGAGCGGTGGCCACGGGGGTGGTCATCAGCCCGGCGGCGTTTTCCGCGCGTGCCTTGGCCTTCTCGTGCGGCCACCCGGGCGGTGCCCCCTGACCTCCGTACTTTTCGGGCTGTTCGGCCTGCTTGCGGAGCAGATCGGCTTCGGACACCAGCCCCACCGGCGCACCATCCTCGTCGGCCACGGGGACGGCGCTGATGCCGTGGCTGGACAGGACGGAGGTGATCTCCTTGAACGAGGTGTCCGGGCGGACTGTGACGACATCGCGTGTCATCACTTCGCTGACGGTACTGTGCTGGGTGGTCATCGTCGCAGCTCCTTCCTGCCTGCGCGTCGCGCGGTGAAGGCGGCTCACCCACCCTCACCTTCCACTGTGCTCCTTCCTGGGCTGCGGTCGTCGCCGCGCACGGTCTCGTCAGCCCGTCGGCAGCGGCAGCGGCATGACCTCGTGCGGGAGTGATCCCGTGATGATCACCGGCGGCGGGCGACACTCACCGGTACTCCCGCAGGAGCGTGAGCCGGCGTTTGTACTCGTCCTCGTCGATTTCCCCGCGGGCGAACCGCTCGGCGAGCAGGTCCTCGGCCCGCCTGCTTCCCCATCCTGATCCTGCCGAAGGCGGGGGCGGGCCGGACTGCTGGCGGCGGGGGCCTGCGAGGTAGCGCACGAGCGCGATGATCCCGGCGATCACCACTGCCCAGAACAGCACCATGAACACGACCATGAAGAACCAGCCGCCCCAGCCCCATCCGTACCACATCACGCCGATCACCTCCTCGGTCGACGGATGTGTGGATTCCAGGATCGGCGAGCGGTGACTTCAGCGGAGTGGGCCGTCGTTCCCTGCCAGGGGGCCGGACGGCCCTGGATGGGGCTTCACCTCTTGTGCACCGTCAGGCCTTGTGCACCGTCAGGCATCCTTCTCGCGGTTCAGGTAGTTGTAGACGGTGAAGCGGCTGACGCCGAGAGCGCTCGCGACGGTCTCCACGCCGTGCCGTACGGAGAAGGCGCCGCGCGCCTCCAGTATCCGTACGACCTCCTGCTTGGCCTTGCGGTCCAGGTCGGCCAGCGGCTTGCCGCGCTTGCGCTCCATCGCGGCCAGGATGTGATCGAGCGAGTCGGCGAGCTGCGGCAGACGTACGGCGACGACCTCGGCCCCCGCCCAGGTGAGCACGACGTCGTCGGGGCCGGCCTGGTCCGGGGGCAGCATCTCGCCCCCCATGGCGTCGACCAGCGGCTTCACGGCCGTGATGAAGGGCTCGTCCCCGGTGCCGGTCACTCGCCCTCCTCGATCACGTTGACCTGGAGGGAGATCCGGGTGGCCCCGGCCTCCAGGGTCTTGCGCAGCAGCGCGTCGACGGCGGTGAGCACCGCATCGGCGCGGCCCTCCGCGGTGTTGCCGAACGGCCCCACGTCCACGGCGTCCAGTTCGCCCGCCTCGATGACCTCACGGGCGACCAGCGTGTGCGCGGGCGCCTCGTCGAGGTCGAAGGGCTCGGTCGTGAACTCCACCCGCAATCGCATACTGCCCCCAAAACACCGACGTGACCTGCGCTTTTACTGGGACCGCCCACCGCGGGGGCACCGCCCAGCAGCGACTCTAACCGACACGGGGTACCTCCTGCCCCGCGTAACCGGGAGCCGCCGTCACCACCGTCACGGCAGGGGCTGTTCGGTCCAGATGATCTTGCCGTTCGTCGTGTAGCGGGTTCCCCAGTGCTCGGTGAGCTGGGCGACGAGGAACAGTCCCCGCCCGTCCTCGTCCTCGGTGCGGGCACGGCGCAGCCGGGGCGAGGTGCTGCTGCCGTCGGAGACCTCGCAGATCAGCGCGCGATCGCGGAGCAGCCGCAGCTGGATGGGACCGGCCGCGTGTCGGATGGCGTTGGTGACCAGTTCGCTGGCGATGAGTTCCGTGCCGAAGGCCAGCTCGTCCAGGCCCCAAGCGGCCAACTGCTCGATGACCGCCGCGCGGGAGCGGGAGACGACCGCCGGGTCGCTGGGGAACTCCCACTCGGCGACCCGCTCCGGCCCCAAGGCGTGCGTACGGGCGACGAGCAGGGCCACGTCGTCGCTCGGCCGGGCCGGCAGCAGTGCGTCGAGGACCACCTCGCAGGTGTCTTCCGGGGCCCGGCCGGCGCAGGCCAGGACGGTGCGGAGCTTGTCCAGGCCGGTGTCGATGTCCCGGACCCGGTCCTCGATCAGACCGTCGGTGTACAGCACCAGTTGACTGCCCTCGGCCAGCTCCAGCTCGACGGTCTCGAACGGCATCCCGCCCAGTCCGAGCGGCGGCCCCGACGGCAGATCGACGAAGTCCACCGTGCCGTCGACATCGACGACCGCGGGGACCGGGTGCCCGGCGCGGGTGAGGGTGCAACGCCGGGACACCGGGTCGTACACGGCGTACAGACAGGTCGCGCCGACGATTCCGGAGTCCGGGTAGGTGGGCTCCACCGCCCAGCCGTCGGGCTCCACCGCCCAGCCCTCGCCCCGGTCCAGACGTCCGACCAGGTCGTCCAGGTGGGTCAGGAGGTCGTCGGGTGGCAGGTCCAGGGAGCAGAAGTTGTGGACGGCGGTGCGCAGTCGGCCCATGGTGGCGGCGGCGTGCAGACCGTGACCCACCACGTCGCCGACCACCAGCGCCACCCGGGCGCCGGACAGCGGGATGACGTCGAACCAGTCGCCGCCGACCCCGGCCTGGGCGGGCAGGTAGCGGTACGCGACGTCGACGGCGGACTGCTCGGGCCGTCCGCGGGGCAGCAGGCTGCGCTGCAGGGCGAGAGCGGTGTTGTGCTCACGCGTGTAGCGGCGGGCGTTGTCGACGGAGATCGCCGCGCGGCCGGCCAGCTCCTGGGCGAGCGACAGGTCGTCGTCCTCGAACGGGGCGGGCTTCTCGGAGCGGTAGAAGCTCACCACGCCGAGGATCGTGCCGCGGGCCCGCAGGGGCACCGTGATCAGGGAGTGGATGCCCTTCGCGAGCGCCTCCCCGAACCGTGCCGGTTCCTGAGCGATCCATCCCTCGGCCTCGGCCAGGACGGGTTCGAGCACGGACTGCCCGGTCTCCAGGCAGCGGGCCTGTGGGGTGGAGGGAATGTACTGAATGGGGTCGCCGATGCCGTACACGGGCAGTTCCTCGCGCACGGTGCCCAGCGCGACGCGGCGCAGGGGAGTCTCCGCGCCGAGCGACCCCGGCTCCTCGCCGAGCAGCACGGAGTCGGGCAGGTCGACGACCATCAAGTCGGCGAACCGCGGGACGGTCACCTCGGCCAGTTCCTCCGCGGTGCGGGTGACGTCCAGGGTGGTTCCGATGCGCACACTGGCGTCGTGCAGCAGCTCCAGGCGCCTGCGGGCCAGTACGGCCAGCCGGCCGACGCCGGGTTCGCCGACGAGCAGCAGCCAGCCGTCGGCTCCGGCATCGCGGTCGGCTCCGGCATCGCGGTCGCCGCCGTCCGTCACGGCTTGGATCCGGGGTGGTGGGCCGGCCACGGTGGGCACGGGCGACGCCGGTGCCGTCGACAGGGACGGGGTCAGCGGCTGCCCAAGGTCAGGCGGGACGACCGGGGGTACTCCGTTCGGCCTCGACAGCGTGGCGGGCGGTGCCGACGGGATGGTCAGGGCCGGCGCGGTCACCGACGCCGGGTGGGCCGACTCCTCCGGCGTCATGAGTCCGACATGGCACAGGCGCGGGCCGCCGAGGATACGGGCCTCGACGACCACGCCGGTCTCACCCGCCGCTCCCATGACCTGGCGACGCAGCAGCGTGGCGACCCGGCCGCCGGACAGGGCGACTTCGTCGAGGGTGCGCTGCGGTGAGGCGATGAGCTCCTCGGCCTTCTCCCGCAGCACGGCCAGATCGATCCGGCCCAGCTCGCCGCCCCCGTATCCCAGGGGCTCCGGCTGCCGGAGCTGTCCTTCGCCGCCGCCCGTGCCCCGGCTGGCCCGCCGGTACGCGGCCAGCAGCGCCCGTTCCCGTTCCGTGGACTGCTCCAGCAGCCGCGCCTCGATGTCGTGGGCGGCCTCACGGACGAGCCCTAGCATGGCGGGGTCGCCGTCGTCACGCAGGCAGGTGAGGTCGAGGACGGCCTCGATGCGCCCGCTGAGGGGGTCGCGAATGGGCGCGCCCGCGCAGGCGAAGGGACTCAGACAGTCGGCGAAGTGCTCACGTCCGACGACGTAGATCGGGCCCCGCCCGGCCAGCGCGGTGCCGACGCCGTTGGTCCCCGCAACCCGCTCCGAGGCCTCGAACCCAGGGGCGAAGTTCACATCGTCGAGGCGCTCGCGCAGCCCCCGGTCACCGCCGTACCGCTGGACCATACGGGCCCGCGCGTCACAGAGCGCGATCGCCACGCTCACATTGGCGAGCGAACGGGTCAGGCCCTTCAGCACCGGGTCGGCCGCGCGCTGGAGCCGGTCGTCAAGCGTCACCTCCGGGGCATACGGAACCAGCAGGTGGTGCGGCTCCACCCCACCGGACCTGCACCGCTTCCAGGACTCGAGCACCGAGTCCCGGACGTCCGTGTCGACCCGCGCACCGGCCAGGAAACGCTCATGGGCATCGACGAGTCCGCCGATGTCGTCCCAGGCGACGGACAACCCGCTCACTTCCCTCACGAGGAAGGCCACCCCGTCGCGCGCGCCGTTGTTCGACCCGTTCCAGGGAAGCCTCCAGGCGGCTTCACCGTAGACCCATTATGACGCGAACCAGGACGTATATCACAACGTCGCACCTACGGGTTCCAGGGCTCTCGCGTACCGGAGGTGCCGCCCGGCCGATCGGTTCCGATCATGTCGCCCGCCATGCCGGCCGGTCCTGCCGACCCCGTCCCGCCGGCCCCGCCGCCCCCGTCCCCCCGAAGAAGCCCGGCTCCGTCCGAACGCGGCCGGAACCACCTGTCGGCCGAGCAAGTCGAGCAAGCCGAGCCAGCCGAACAAGCTGAACGATCAAAGATCGGCTGAGCGAGGAATCGGCCGAGTAAGGAACCGGCCTTACAAGGACCAGCCAAGCAGGGACCGACCGAGCAAGGACCGGCCTGGCAAGGAAATCGGATTCTGATACCACCTCATATACCTTCTGGCGTCCGTCTCCTGGCGCGATCGTCCGCGTCGCGAGGCCCTATGTCGGACGCTGCCGGAATCGCGCACAAATTGAGAGAAGCACCTGGAAGTGATATGTGTCGATTACTGGCCACGGGCTGGACCCGAAGGCCGTGCTCGAACTCGGCGCCGACTGATTCGTATACCCCGGCGGGGTGTCGTGGAAGACAGGAGGGCAAGCCGATGGCGATGAGCCCCGAGCAGGAAATGCCGGAACTGTACGGGCAGAACAAGGCGACACTGGGGCGACTGATCGCCCACGGAGGTCTCGGGCGCGCCGAGGAGGGACCTGACGGTCGCCTCCACGCCCACGTGCGGATTCCGCCCGACGAGCTGACGTGGGAGCCATCGATCGTCGTGATGCCCCATGGGGGTGACCTGGAGATCGAGCTCGTCAACGACGACACCAACACGCACTGCGCGCTCCTGCCGAGCAACGGCGACAGCAAATGGATGTGGCTTCCGGTCTACGCCCGGGGAACGACCACGCTCAATCTCGACGGTCCGGGCTACTACTGGTTCGGTTCCAATGTGGGCAACGACGAGGGCCGTGGCCTCGTCGGAGTGATCGCCGTGCTGGGGGACGTTCCGCAGGAAGCCCGCCTCGACCGCCCGGAGCAGCCACGGCCGTAGCAGAAGCCGTGGAAGGGCTGCCCAGCGGCCGCCACCCGGGAGGAGGATCCCATGGAATACATCCAGGCGCCGCCGGCCGTCGATTTCGCCGATCTGAGCACCATGGTCGGCAGCGCGCCGCCGGTGGCACAGAACGTGAGCTACGAACGAATTCTCCAGGCCCGTTCCGAGCCCCAGAACTGGCTCACCTACTACGGCGCATACGACGGGCAGCGGTACAGCCCGCTGGACCAGATCAACGTCGAGAACGTCGAACGCCTCACGCCTGCCTGGGTGTTCCAATTCGGCTCGTCCGGTTTCCACGCGGGCCAGTCGACCTACGCGTTCGAGGCCGCTCCGATCGTCGTGGACGGGGTCATGTACCTGTCGGGCTGGGACGGTTGGGTCTGGGCCGTCGAAGCCGCGACGGGGCGGCAGCTGTGGCAGTACAAGCACGCGATCCCCTTCGACGTCTCCCTGTGCTGCGGCAACGTCAACCGCGGAGTCGCGGTCGCGCACGGGAAGGTCTTCGTCGTCACCCTGAACGCCCATGTGGTCGCGCTCGACGCCACCACCGGCCACCTCGTCTGGGACGCGACGAACGGTGACGTGCGGGCGGCCGAGAGCGCCACGGTCGCTCCGCTCATCGTGAAGGACAAGGTCATCGTGGGCAGCTCCGGCGGGGAGTTCGGTGTGCGCGGCCACCTCGACGCCTACTATCTCGAGACCGGAAAGCGCGCCTGGCGCACCTATACGGTGCCCAAGCCGGGCGAGCCGGGGTCGGAGACCTGGCCGGACGGCCCGGCCTGGGCGCGGGGCGGCGGCAACACCTGGGTCACGGGTACCTACGACCCGGAGCTGAACCTCCTGTACTGGGGGACCGGCAACCCGGCGCCCGACTTCGACGGAGCCGTCCGCGAGGGCGACAACCTCTACACCGACAGCGTCATCGCCGTGGACGCCGACAGCGGCGAGATCCGCTGGCACTACCAGTGCACCCCGCACGACGTGTGGGACTACGACAGCAACATGGAGTGCATCCTCTACGACCTGGACGGGCAGAAGCTGCTGGCCCACTTCGACAAGAACGGCTACCTCTTCACGCTGAACCGTGCCAACGGTGAGCGGGTGCGGGTGACCCCCTTCGGCGAGCGCATCACCTGGGGCGAGATCGACGTGGGCGGCAACGTGACACCCAAGGTGTTCCCCCAGAAGGAGGGCGAGCCGGTCCACTTCTGGCCGGGTCCTGCCGGGGCCAAGGAATGGACGCACGCGGCCTACAGCCCGCGGACGGAGCTGTTCTACGTGCCGGTTCAGGACGTCGGTTCCGAAGTCACGCTGCGCCACAGGGAGTTCAAGGAGAGCATTCCCTACTGGGGTGCGAGCGTCACCGTGGACGCCCAGGACATGCAGGGGTTCGTGAAGGCCATCTCCGCCTCCACGGGCGAGGAGGTCTGGCGGTGGCGCAACGAGACGCCGATGAGCGCGTCGGTGCTGGCCACGGGCGGCGACCTGGTGTTCGCCGGCAAGCCGTCAGGGGAGTTCAACGCGTTCAACGCGCACACCGGGCAGTTGCTGTGGCAGTTCCAGACGGGAAGCGGCCACCACAGCAGCCCCACGACCTACAGCGTCGACGGACGGCAGTACATCGCCGTGCCGGTCGGGTGGGGCAGCTGGGTCGAAGGGATCGTACCCGCGATGCTGGGGGCCTCCCACGGCGACGCCGTGTTCGCCTTCGCACTGCCGCAATAGCGCCTGACAGGAGGAGGTGACAGCCGTGGACCGGGAAAGCGTTGTCGACCAAGCCCACCGGGATGAGTGGGAGACCCCTGCGTTCGAGGAGATCAGGGTGTCGGCCGAGGTGACCGCCTATATGGGCGTCTGGGACGCCGACGGGGACTAGACACGGCACGGCCCCGGGAGACGGCCCCCGACCGGACGGACACCGGAAGGACGGCGGAAGGACGGCTGATCGACGTGTGGGTGCGCGTACTGGGGTCGGCGGCCGGGGGCGGATTCCCGCAATGGAACTGCGCGTGCCCACCGTGCCGCGCGGTGCGGGACGGTTCCCGGCCGTGCCGTGCGCGCACCCAGTCGTCGATCGCCGTGAGCCCCGACGAGCGGCGCTGGTTCCTGTTCAACGCCTCCCCCGACGTCCGGGCCCAGATCGAGTCCTTCCCCGCCCTGCACCCGTGCGGTGACAGGGCGGTGCCCCCGCAGGTCGTGGTCCTGACCGACGCCGAGCTCGACCACACGCTCGGACTGCTGCTCCTGCGCGAATCGGGTGGCATCGAGCTGCACGCCACCAAGGCGGTGCACGACACGCTCTGCGACGGAACCTCGCTGCTGCGGACGCTCGTCGCCTACTGCCCGGTCACGTGGCACCAGGTCGAACCGCAGGCCGACGTACCGCTGGGGGACGGGCTGTCGTACCGGGCGTTCGATGTCCCCACGACGAAGCGGGCGCGTTTCGGCTCCGGTGAAGGCAACGGGCAGGGGCGGGTCGTGGGCTACCGCCTGACCGACGAGCGCAGCGGCCGGGTCCTGGTGTACCTGCCCGGCGTGCAGGAGTTCACGTCAGCGGTGCGCGACCAGCTCGCCGGCTGCTCCTGTCTGCTCGTCGACGGAACCTGCTGGCACGACGACGAGTTGATCCGGCTCGGCAGGGCGGGCAGGACCGCACGTCAGATGGGGCACCTGCCCATCGACGGTCCCGGTGGCAGCCTCGGTCAGCTGTCCCCTCTCCCCATCGAGCGCAAGATCTACATCCATATCAACAACACCAACCCGATCCTGCTCGAGGACTCGCCACAGCGGCGCACCGCCGAGCGGCACGGCATGGAAGTCGCCGTGGACGGGCTGGACCTGTGGATCTGAGGGCCCATGGTGACAGCAACGGAAACGGAGACCTTCGTGGCGGCGCTGCGCGCGCAGTCCCGGCGCTACCACGACCGGCACCCCTTCCACCGGAAGATGAACGAGGGAGGACTGGACCACCGGCAACTACGCGGCTGGACGGCCAACCGCTTCTACTACCAGCAGAACCTGCCCCGCAAAGACGCTGCCATCCTCGCCAACTGCCCTGATCGCGAGGTACGCCGCCACTGGATCCGGCGCGTCATCGACCAGGACGGTACGACGGGGGGTGAGGGTGGCATCGAGGCATGGCTGCGCCTGGGTGAGGCGGTGGGGCTGAGCCGGGAGGAGATGCAGGACGAGCGGCATGTCGTCCCCGGCGTGCGGTTCGCCGTCGACGCCTACGTCACCTTCGCCCGCACCCGACCGTGGGTCGAGGCGGTGGCCTCCTCGCTGACCGAGTTGTTCGCGCCGGACCTGATGTCCGAACGCCTCGCCGCGTTCGAACGCCACTATCCCTGGATCGATCGTCGGGGGCTCGCCTACTTCCGGGCCCGTCTGACGCAGGCTCCCCGCGACAGCGAGCACGCCCTGCGCGTGGTGACGGAGTACTGCGTCGGCCCGGACGAGCGGGCAGCCGCCCTGGCGGCCCTGTCCTTCAAATGCGATGTCCTGTGGAGCGTGCTGGATGCCATCGAGCGGACCTATGCGGACGGTTGACGATGCGGACCGTTGACGATGGGGGTTGACGATGCGGACGGTTGACGACGCGGACCGGCCCCGCCTGGCGCCGCACGTCCGGCTGACGTTCGATCCGGTGCGGGAGCGGCACGTCCTGCTGGCGCCGGAGGCGGTCTCCGTCCTGAACGGCACCGGTGCGGCCGTCCTCGGACTGTGCGACGGAGAGCGGACCGTCGCCGAGATCGTGGGGGAGCTGAACGGACGGTACGACCACGTGGCCGGCGACGAGGTCCGACTCTTCCTCTCCCGCCTCGCCGCCAGACGATGCGTGGAGGTCGGCGATGGATAGGCCCTTCGGACTGCTGGCCGAGCTCACCCATGCCTGCCCGCTGCACTGCCCCTACTGCTCCAACCCGCTGGGCCTCGCCCATGTCCGCACGGAGTTGACGACCCGGGAGTGGAGACGGGTCCTGACCGAGGCCACGGAGCTGGGGGTCCTCCAGCTCCACCTCTCCGGCGGTGAGCCGCTGCTGCGCCGCGATCTGGTCGAGATCGTACGCGGCGCCGACGCTCTGGGGCTGTACACCAACCTCATCACGAGCGCCGTCGGTCTCTCGCCCCGTCGCGCCGAGCAGTTGCGCGCCGCGGGCCTCGACCACGTGCAGATCAGCATCCAGGCCGACGAACCAGGCCTGTCCGACCGCATCGCCGGTACGCCGTCCTTCGGGCGCAAGACGGCGGCGGCCCGGCTGGTGAAGGAGCTGGGCTGGCCCCTCACGCTGAACGTCGTCCTGCACCGGCACAACATCGACCGGGTCGACCGCGTTCTCGCCCTGGCCGAGGAACTGGCGGCCGATCGGATCGAGCTGGCCAACACGCAGTACTACGGCTGGGCCTGGCACAACCGGGCGGGGCTGCTGCCGAGCAGGGCCCAGCTCGAACGCGCCGAGCCGGTGGTGCGTGCGGCCCGCGAACGTCTCAAGGGGCGGATGGAGGTCATCTACGTGATCCCCGACTACCACAGCCGGTACCCGAAGCCCTGCATGGGCGGCTGGGGCCGACAGCAGCTCACCGTGGTACCGGGCGGCGACGTCCTCCCCTGCCCGCCCGCGCACGCCCTGCCGCTGCCCCGCGCCAGTGTGCGCGAGCACTCCCTGGCCTGGATCTGGGAGCACTCCCCCCTGTTCCGGCGCTTTCGCGGGACGGACTGGATGCCGGAACCCTGCCGGAGCTGCGAGCGCCGTGAGCTCGACTTCGGTGGATGCCGCTGCCAGGCGTTCCAGCTCACCGGCGACGCCGCCCGCACCGATCCGGTCTGCCACCTGTCCCCCGATCACGGGATCGTGGCCGCGGCGGTGCGCGCCGCCGACGAGGTGACGGCACCGCGCGACGACGTCCTCGTTCCCCGACCTCATCCGGGCCGCTCGGGGTGAGTCCGCCGTGACCTCGATACTGCTGTTCATCGTCGGGGCGGCCCTGCTGATCTACTGTGCCGAGAAGCTGATCGGCCACCTCGTGGGGATCGCGAGCGGACTGGGCATCTCCCTCTTCCTGATCTCCGTCGTCTTCACGGGCATCGAGTTCGACGACGTCTTCCTCGGCGTCGCGCTCAACCTCGAAGACCTCGGCGGGGTCGCCCTGGGCGTCGTGATCGGGACCGCGTTGTCCATGACGGGAGTCGTCCTCGCGCTGGCCGCGATCTTCACACCCACCCGCGTGACCCTTCCGCGCGACTACGTCGTCCTCTTCGCCGCCGCGCCCTTCGTGATGGTCGTGTGCGCGCTGAACGCACCGCTCACCGCGCTGGACGGCGTCGCGCTTCTGGGGCTGTTCGTCCTGTTCATCGCCTACGTCGCGGCCAGGGAGTCGAGGCACGACACACCGGTCTTCCGGGACGCGGAGATGCATGAGGCCTACTCCGTCGCCCGGGGATCCGGGGACGGCACGCCGGTCCTGCGAGAGGGGGACGGCTGCTACGCGATGGCGGCAGAACGGACCGGTGGAACCGGTGGAACCGATGGCGGAGAACCACCGGGGGACGGACTGCTCGCCGCAGTGCGCGGCCGGTCGGGCTGGGCGGGGCTCGGGCCGGCGGTGCTCGCGCTGGCCGGTCTCGTCGTCGGTTCCGCGGTCACGGGCATCGGCACGAAAGGCATCCTTCAGACGTACGGACTTCAGGGAACCGTCTTCGGTGCGACCATCGCGACCGCCGTGCTGACCGTCGAGGACGTCTTCCTGACGGTGGAACCCGCCCGCAAGGGGGCGCCGGAGATCGGGATCGGGAACGTGATCGGGAGCGTCGTCTTCTCGGTCACGGGGAAACTGGGCCTCGTCGTCCTGGCGGGCGGCGTTCTCATCGACCGCAACGTCCTCACCTGGCAGTTGCCCGCGCTCCTCGTAGTGAACGGGCTCGCGGCCTATTTCGTCTCCACCGGCCGGCTGAGGCGATGGCACGGTTTCACGTTGCTCGCCCTCTACGTCGTCTACTGGGTCGTCAGTTTCACCAAGTTCGGGGTGGCTCCGGTCGACACGTCCTGACGACGGCACCGGCTCGGCACGAGGCCTCGTCCCCCCGGCCGGTGTTCTTACCGCACGTCCCGCTTCCCGCGAAGAACACGCCCTTCCCGCGACGGACACCCCGCTCTGCCGCGTAGAGCAGAGGAAGGGATCCGTACAGGGAGGGGACTGCGACAGTGGCAGGGCGTGCGTTCAAGGGTGCACTCATATTCAAGGGTGGGATCAGGGGGGCCAGGGGCACGGCGGTCGCCGCTGCGGCCATGGCCGCGCTCACCGCCTCCCAGGCGCCGGGGGCGGCGCAGGCCAGGGCCTCGGTGCCCGCGCGGTCGGCGGCGCCCGCCGAGCACGGTCCGAGCGTGTCCGGCGACGCCCCGTACCGCACCGCGCTCCCGCCGCTGCGGGCCGGGAAGCCGAAGCAGGGCACGGCGTCGCAGGTGGCGGGCGGCGCCCTGCCCGCGAGCGTCTTCGCGGCGTACCGGCGCGCCGAGGCGGAGCTCGCGCGCACCGCGCCCGGATGCCGCCTGCGGTGGCAGCTGCTGGCCGCGATCGGGCAGGTGGAGTCGGGGCAGGCGCGGGGCGGCCGGGTCACCTCGGACGGTACGACCGTGACGCCGATCCTCGGGCCCCGGCTCACCGGCGGCGCCTTCGCCGTCGTCCGGGACACGGACGGCGGCGCCCAGGACGGGGACGCGGTGTACGACCGCGCGGTCGGCCCGATGCAGTTCATCCCGTCCACCTGGGCCCGCTGGGGCGCGGACGGCAACGGGGACGGACGGGCCGACCCGAACAACGTCTTCGACGCGGCGCTCGCCGCCGGGCGCTATCTGTGCGCGGGCGGGAGGGACCTCTCGAACCCCGCCGACCTGGACCGGGCGATCCTCGGCTACAACCACTCGGAGGCCTATCTGCGCACGGTCAGGGCCTGGTACGCGTACTTCCTGGAAGGGCACCGGGTGGTGCCAGGCCGCCGAGTCGTCGGCCCGGCCGGAGCCGTCCGGGCGGGGCGCGCCGAAGCCGTCGCCGCGGCCGTCCGGCCGCCGCCCGAGCGCGGTCCCGTCCGCGTCCCACGAGCCGTCCACGCCACGGGCGACCCCCTCCCCCACCCCGTCCCGTACGGCCGGTGCGGCGGAGCAGACCGGCACGCCGCTGCTCCCCGTGCCCGCGCCGGGCGTCTCGCTGCCCGCCCTCGTACTGCCCAGCGCCGGGCCGCTGACCAGCAACGGTGAGAACACGATGAGCGCCTCCCCCTCCACAACCGCCGATACCCGGCGGTAATGTCGCCACCCGCCGGATGCACAGGACCGGCGGGTGAGCGCAAAGGGGCCCTCATGGCGACGGACATGCCCGCGGAGATACAGGCGGCCCACGATCGTTGGCAGCGCATGTGGAGCCACCGTGAGCAGTTGCTCAAGGTGGCCCGGCGCCGGTCGATGAGCCTGGAGGACGCCGAGGACGCCGTGCACGAGGCGATGCTGCGCGCCGCGGAGCGCCCGGACCTCGACGACGAGCGCCTCGGCGCCTGGCTGACGACCGTGACCATGCGGCTGTGCGTCGACCGGTACCGCCAGGTCAACCGGGAGGCCGAGGTGCGCAGCAGCCCGACGCTCGTCGCGCCGGGCCCGGTGCCCGTCGAGGAGGCGGTGTGCGACCGGGCCGAGGCGAAGTGGCTGGCCGTGCGCAGCGGGGAACTGCCCGCCCGCCAGGCGGAGGCCCTACGGCTGAAGTCCGAGGACCTGGACGTCGGTCAGGTCGCCGTACGCATGGGGCTGAGTTACCGGACCGTCGAGTCGCTGCTGGCCCGGGCCCGGCGGACGCTGCGCGCCTCGCTGGCCGGGACGCTCGGGCTCGCGCTGTTCCTGGCCGGGCGCGGGCGGCCGCGCGCGGGCGGCAAGGCGCAGGCGGTGGCGGTGACCTCGACGGCGGCGACCCTGGTGGTCGCGGGGTTCGTGCTGCCGCAGGCGCTCGACGGGAGCGGGGGCGGCGCGGACGCTCCGGCTCGGCGACCGGCCGCGACCCACAGCGCGCAGGCGCTCCGGCCCGACAGCGCCGGCCGGGTGCGCACCCCGGAAACGGGCGGGCCCTCGTCCACGGCGTCGGCGGCCCCTGCTCGGGGGGCGACGGGGTCACTGGCCGGCGGATCGCTCGTGCCGCTGTCCGTGCCGTCCCTGCCGGAGGTCGCGTCGGCCCCGCTTCCGGAGCTGTCGGCGCCCGCGGTCCCGCAGGTGCCCGGGCTTGCGGCCGTGCCGGACCTGCCGATCCAGTCCGCGGTCGCCTCGGTTCCCTCGGTCCTCCCGGTTCCCTCGGTCCCCTCGCTTCCGCCGGTCGCGGACACTTCCGCCGTGCCCTCCGCTCCACTCCCCGTTCCCACACCGAGCACGCCGAAGGTGAAGCTGCCGTAGCACCGCCGAGGCCGCGTAGAGCGCCGTACACCGCCGTACACCGCCGAGGCCGCCGTACCGCTGAGGCCGCCGTAGCACCGCCGAGGCCGCCGTAGACCACTGAGGCCGCGGTAGCACCGCGAGGGCGCCCCCGCACCACCGAGGTCACGGCAGCCCGCCCGTGAACCCGCCGAAAAAAATTCGGGCCGCCGCGACGGACGCCCCGCCCCTCCCCGTAGAGCAGATGTCGGAGCTGCTCACGTGGGCGAAGGGTGAACCGGATGGGTGTCGAGATCTGTGTGGAAGGGCTGACCAAGTCCTTCGGTCACCAGGTCATCTGGCAGGACGTCTCGCTGACGCTGCCCGCCGGGGAGGTCTCGGTCATGCTCGGGCCCTCGGGGACGGGCAAGTCGGTGTTCCTCAAGACCCTCGTCGGTCTGCTCAAGCCGGACCGCGGCTCGGTGAAGGTCGCGGGCCGGGACATCACCAAACTGCGTGAGCGCGACCTGTACGAGGTGCGGAAGCTGTTCGGCGTGCTGTTCCAGGACGGCGCGCTGTTCGGCTCGATGAACCTCTACGACAACATCGCCTTCCCCCTGCGCGAGCACACCCGCAAGTCCGAGAGCGAGATCCGGCGGATCGTGCTGGAGAAGATGGACATGGTCGGGCTGATCGGCGCCGAGGGGAAGCTGCCCGGCGAGATCTCCGGCGGTATGCGCAAGCGGGCCGGTCTCGCCCGGGCGCTGGTGCTCGACCCGGAGATCATCCTCTTCGACGAGCCGGACTCGGGCCTCGATCCGGTGCGCGTGGCGTATCTCAACCAACTCATCGTCGACCTCAACGCACAGATCGACGCGACCTTCCTGATCGTCACGCACGACATCGCCTCGGCCCGCCAGGTCCCGGACAACATCGGGCTGCTGTTCCGGCGGGAGCTGGTGATGTTCGGTCCCCGGGAGCAGTTGCTGACGAGCGACGAGCCCGTCGTGCGCCAGTTCCTCAACGGCCGGATGCAGGGCCCGATCGGCATGGCGGAGGAGAAGGACGCCGCCCAGGTGAAGCAGGAGCTCGCCGAACTCGTCGACAGGGCCCCCGGTCAGGAGATGACTCCCCGCCTGCTGCCGGGCCCGGGGATCACGCGCCCGCCCCGCTGGGAGGCGATCGCGAGACGGGAGGCCGAGCTGCACCGGAAGGAGGTGACCGGCGCATGAGCCTCTCGCCGACCGGGGCACTCAGGCACGCGGGAAATCTCTTCGCCATGGCCCTGGACGTCGTCCGGACCTTGCCCCGACGCCCGTTCCAGGCACGGGAGTTCATCCAGCAGGCCTGGTTCATCGCGAGCGTCACGATCCTTCCGACGGCCCTCGTGTCCATCCCCTTCGGTGCGGTCATCGCGCTGCAGATCGGCAGCCTGACCCGGCAACTCGGGGCCCAGTCCTTCTCCGGGGCCGCCTCGGTCCTCGCGGTTCTGCGGGAGGCCTCGCCCATCGTCACCGCGCTGCTGATCGCGGGCGCCGGTGGCACGGCGATCTGCGCGGACCTGGGGGCGCGGAAGATCCGCGAGGAGATCGACGCCATGGAGGTCCTGGGCATCGACCCCATCCACCGGCTGGTCGTCCCGCGGGTGCTGGCGTCGATGGCGGTGGCGGTGCTGCTCAACGGACTGGTGTCCGTGGTCGGCGTCGCGGGCGGCTATTTCTTCAACGTCATTCTGCAGAACGGCACTCCGGGCGCCTATCTCGCCTCCTTCACCACGCTCGCCCAGCTCTCCGACCTGTGGGCGGCCGAGATCAAGGCGCTGGTGTTCGGGGCGATCGCGGCGATCGTCGCCTCCTACAAGGGACTTACGGCGAAGGGCGGACCGAAGGGCGTGGGCGACGCCGTGAACCAGTCGGTGGTGATCACCTTCATGTTGCTGTTCGTGACGAACTTCGTGATGACCGCGGTGTACTTCCAGGTCGTCCCGCAGAGGGGTTAGCCGATGCCATCCATGCGACTTCTCCAGCGTCCCCTGCGCTCCCTCGAAGAGCTCGGCACCCAACTCTCCTTCTACGGCCGCTCGCTCGCGTGGACCGGCCGCACCCTGCGCCGCTACAAGAAGGAGATCCTGCGGCTGCTCGCCGAAGTGAGCTTCGGCCGTGGCGCGCTCGCCGTCGTCGGCGGCACGGTCGGCGTGATCGCCTTCCTGTCGTTCTTCACCGGCACCGAGGTCGGCCTCCAGGGCTACGCGGCCCTCAACCAGCTCGGCACCTCCAACTTCGTGGCGTTCCTGTCGGCGTACTTCAACACCCGGGAGATCGCCCCGTTGGTGGCCGGGCTCGCCCTGTCCGCGACGGTCGGCGCCGGCTTCACCGCGCAGCTCGGCGCGATGCGGATCAGCGAGGAGACCGACGCGCTGGAGGTGATGGGTGTTCCCTCGCTGCCGTTCCTGGTGACGACCCGGATGATCGCCGGTTTCGTCGCCGTGATCCCGCTGTACGTGATCGGGCTGCTGTCCTCCTACCTGGCCGCCCGCACCATCACAACCGGCTACTACGGGCAGTCGACGGGCACGTACGACCACTACTTCCATCAGTACCTGCCGCCCGTCGACGTGCTCTGGTCCTTCGGGAAGGTGATCGTCTTCGCGGTGCTGATCATCCTGGTGCACTGCTACTACGGGTACCACGCGAGCGGCGGCCCGGCGGGCGTCGGCGTCGCGGTGGGCCGTGCGGTGCGGACCTCGATCGTCGCGATCAACGTCCTGGACTTCTTCCTGAGCCTGGCGATCTGGGGCGCCAGCACGACCGTACGGATCGCGGGGTGAGACCGGTGAGAGTGCTGAGACTCAGGTTGTACGGCATCGCCTTCATCGCCGTGCTCGCGCTGCTGCTGTCGCTCGCGGTGGCCCTCTACCGGCAGGCGTTCACTCCCGTCGTCCGCGTCACGCTTCAGGCCGACAGCCTGGGCAACCAGCTCGACCCACGCGCCGACGTCAAGCTGCGCGGGCTGCTGGTGGGCGAGGTCCGCGCGGTGCACGCGGACGGCACGAAGGCCACGCTCGACATCGCCCTCAAGCCGGAGTACGTCTCGTACATCCCGTCGGACGTGATGGCGCGCCTGCTGCCCAAGACGCTGTTCGGCGAGAAGTACGTCGACCTCGTGGCCCCCGCCGGTGCTGCGCAGTCTTCGGCTCGGCCCATCCGCGCCGGGGACGTCATCACCCAGGACCGTACGAAGGCCGGCATCGAGGTGCAGCAGCTGATGAACGATCTGTTGCCGCTGCTGCGCACGGTCGAGCCGGGCGAACTCAACTCCACGCTCTCGGCCTTCGCCACCGCGCTGGAGGGCCGCGGCGACCGGATCGGCGACAACCTGACCCGGGTCGAGGGTTATCTGCGCCGTATCAACCCGCATCTGCCGTCCCTCAAGGAGGACATCTCGCGCTTCGCCGATGTCGCCGAGGTGTACGGCGACGCGGCACCCGACCTGATGAGGATCCTGCGCAACACCGTGACAACCAGCCGCACCCTTGTCGAGAAGAAGGACCGGCTGGCCGCCGCGCTCCGCTCGACCGCGACGGCCGCGGACACCGCGCGGGACTTCCTCGACGAGAACGGCGACCGGTTGATCACCCTCGGCCGGGTCTCGCGCCCCACGCTGGAGCTCTTCGCCCGCTACTCCCCCGAGTACCCCTGTCTGCTGAACGGCCTGGTCCGGCAGGAGCGGGCGTCGGAGGATGCGTTCCGGGGCGGCGAGATGCGGATCACTCTCGAAGTCGTCCGCCCGCAGGGCGCGTACCGGCCCGGCGAGGAGCCGCGCTACGCCGACCGGTCGGGGCCGAACTGCCGGGACATGCCCCGTCCACCGGTGCCCGGACCGAAGCCCCGGCTCAACGACGGTACGTCGTCCGCTGGTTCGGGCGGCGCACTCCCCGGAGGTGTCGACGTGTCCGCCACCCGGGCCGAGCAGCGGGCCGTCGGCTCGCTGGTGGCCCCCGTCATGGGCGTGGCCGCGGACCAGGTGCCGCCCGTCGCGACCCTGCTGTTCGGACCGCTCGCCCGGGGAACGGCGGTGAGCGTCGCATGAGAAGCACTGGAGCCCGGCGGACGGCCGCGCCGCTGGTCAAGTTCAGCCTGTTCGCGCTGGTGACGATCGCGGCGACGGCCCTGCTCGCCGCCACCATCGTCAACATCTCCTTCGCTCCGAAGGACACGTACCACGCGGTGTTCAGTGACGTCACGGGGCTGGAGAAGGGCGACGACATCCGGGTGGCCGGGGTGCGGGTCGGCCAGGTCGAGGGCATCCGGATCAAGGACCGGACGCTGGCGGAGGTCACCTTCACCGTCGGTGCCGATCGTCCGCTGTTCGCCGGCACCGGCGCCGTCGTGCGCTACCGGAACCTGGTCGGGCAGCGGTACATCGCGCTGACCGAGGGCACGGGCGACGGCACCCGGCTGCGGCCCGGCGGCACGATCCCGCTGTCCCGGACGCAGCCGGCGCTGGACCTCGACGCCCTGCTGAACGGCTTCAAGCCGCTGTTCGCCGCGCTCAGCCCGAACGACGTCAACCAGCTCGCCACCGAGATCATCAGGACCCTTCAGGGCGAGGGCGGCACCGTCAACAGCCTGCTCGCGCACACGGCGTCGCTCACCACGACCCTCGCCGACCGCGACCGGCTGATCGGCTCGGTGATCGACAACCTGAACACGGTTCTGGAGACGCTCGACCGGCGCGGCGCCCGCTTCTCCGGGCTGCTCACGCAGCTGCGCCGGGTGATTTCCGGGCTGTCCGCCGACCGCAAGCCCATCGGGGAGTCCCTGGTGAGCATCGGCGACCTCACCGAAGCCACCTCGGGGCTGCTGACGGACGCGCGTCCGTCACTGAAGGACGACATCGCCGGGCTGAGCGATCTCACCGGAACGCTGAACAGGAACGAGAAGACGGTGGAGGGTGTGCTGAAGCGGCTGCCGAACAAGCTGAACGCGCTGACGGGGACGGCGTCCTACGGCTCGTGGTTCAACTTCTACCTCTGCGACTTCGACGGCCGCGTCGTGCTGCCGAAGACGAAGCAGGTCATCACGCCCGAGCTGCATGTGGCGCAGGCGAGGTGCGGCGGATGAGCATGCGCATCGTGCCGGGCAGGACCCGGCGCCGCCGCCCCGAGCCCCTGGTGAAGGTGCGTGTCCTGCCGCCGAAGCTGCCGAGGCTGCCGAGGCCACGCCTTGTGTCCCGCGGGAACCGGCGCCCCGCACCCCTGGTGCGGGTGCGCGTCCTGCCGCCCGAGCTGCCGCACATCCGGCTGCGCCGTCCGCGGCTGAAGCCGTTCCGGGACCGCAATCCGGTCGTGGTCGGCGCCGTCGGTCTCACCGTTCTCGCGCTGCTGACCGTCGCCGCGTTCAACGCCGACAGCCTGCCGCTGATCGGCGGCGGGAAGACGTACAGCGCGGCCTTCTCCGAGGCGGGCGGGCTCAAGCCGGGCGACGAGGTGCGGATCGCCGGGGTCAAGGTCGGCAGGGTGGAGGGCGTCGACCTGGAGGGCGACCACGTCGAGGTGACCTTCAAGGTCAAGGGCGACCCCGCGTTCGGCACCGCGACCGGCGCGGCGATCCGGGTCAAGACGATCCTCGGCGCCAAGTACCTCGCGCTGAACCCGAGGGGGCCGGGCCGGTTGAAGCCGGGCAGCGAGATCCCGCTGACGCGGACGGTGTCGGCGTACGACGTCGTACAGGCGTTCAGTGACCTGACGACCACCACGGAGGAGGTCGACACCCGGCGGCTCGCGAAGGCGCTGGACACCATCTCCACCACCTTCCAGGACTCTCCCGCGCAGGTACGGGCGTCCATCGAGGGACTGTCGCGGATCTCCAGGACCATCGTCTCGCGCGACGAGGCGCTCCACGGGCTCCTCGACCACGCGAACGGAGTCACCAAGGTGCTGGCCGCGCACACGGAGGACTTCTCCGCCCTGGTGAAGGACGGCGACAAGCTGCTGGCGGAGATCAGCAGGCGGCGCGCGGCGATCCACACCCTGCTCAAGAGCTCCGCCCTGCTGGGCATCGAGCTCTCCGGGCTGGTCGAGGACAACCGGAAGGAGATCGGCCGCGCCCTGAAGAACCTCCATACCTTCGTCACAATGCTCGAACGCAACCAAGCGAGCCTCGACCGCAGCGTCAAACTGCTCGCCCCCTACGTCCGGGTCTTCACCAACACCCTCGGCAACGGCCGCTGGTTCGACTCCTACGTCCAGAACCTGGTCGCCGCTCCGGTCGTGCCGCGCACGGGAGGCACGCGATGACGCAACGCATCCCTGTCCGACGGGCCCTGGCCCTGCTCACCGCGCTCGCGGTCGTCGCCGCGCTCGCCGTCGTGCTGTGGCCGCGCTCCGAAACCGTCCGCGTCACGGCGTACTTCCCGCGCACCGTCGGCATCTACCCCGGCTCGGACGTCCGCGTCCTCGGCGTCCGTGTCGGCGAGGTCAAGAGGATCACGCCGGAGGGCGGCCGGGTGCGGGTGGAGCTGGAGTACGACAAGGGGCGCAGGGTCCCCGCGGACGCGCGGGCCGCCATCATCAACTCCTCGGTGGTCAGCGACCGTTATGTGCAGCTGCTGCCGGTGTACCGCAAGGGCCCGGTGCTGCGGGACGGCGCCGTCATCCCCGAGTCCCGCACCGCCGTCCCTGTCGAGCTGGACCGGATCTTCGACAGCCTGCACACCACCGCCGAGGCGCTCGGCCCGAAGGGCGCGAACAAGGAGGGCTCCCTGTCGCGGCTGCTCGGGGTGAGCGCGGACAACCTTGAAGGCCAGGGCGCGCACCTCAACCAGACGGTCGAGGACCTCTCGCAGGCGGTCACCACGCTGTCCGACGGACGGGGCGACCTGTTCGGCACCGTACGAAACCTTCAGGTGTTCACGGCGGCACTGGCGGCCGACGACAAGAGCGTGCGGTCGTTCAACGAGAGCCTCGCCGACGTGGCGAAGCAGCTCGCCGGGGAGCGCGGGGACCTCGCGGCGGCGCTCGAGCACCTGGGCGCGGCACTCGGGGACGTGTCCGACTTCGTGAAGAGCAACAAGAAATCCCTGACCTCGGACGTCAAGGGCCTCAGCAAGGTCACCAAGGTCCTGGTCACCCAACGGGCCGCGCTGGAGGAGCTGTTGGACGTCGCCCCCACGGGTCTGTCGAATCTGCAGAACGCCTACAACCCGTCCGCCGGCACGCTCGACACCCGCGACAACCCGCAGAGCCCGCAGGACCCCGCGTCCCTGCTGTGCTCCCTGCTCAAGACGACCGGGGACGAGGGCGGCAGGAACCCCGACTGCGAGGAGCTGCGCAAGCTCTTCGACTCGCTGCCCGAGCTGCCGGCCGTCCCCGCGGGGACGGGCACGGTCGACCGGACCCTCGGCGGAATCCTGGGGGCCACAGCATGAGCGCGGTGCGCAGGGGCCGGGTGATCGCGTGGACGGCGGCGGGTTCGCTGCTGCTGTCCGGGTGCGCGTTCAACGGCTGGTACGACGTCCAGCTCCCCGGGGGCGCCGCGGCGGACGGCCGCGCCTACCACGTCACCGTCGAGTTCAGGGACGTACTGGATCTGGTACCGCAGTCGGCGGTCAAGGTGAACGACGTCACCGTGGGCGCGGTCGAGAAGGTGGAGCTGGACGGCTGGCACGCGCGCGTGCGGCTGCGCGTGGCGGACTCGGTGAAGCTGCCAGCCAACGCGGTCGCCGACCTCAGGCAGACCAGCATGCTCGGCGAGAAGTACGTGGCACTGTCCGCCCCGTCCGGCACCGCGCCCGTCGGGCGGCTGCGCGACGGCGACGTGATCCCCCTGTCCCGCAGCGGCCGCAACCCCGAGATCGAGGAGGTGCTGTCCGCCCTGTCGGCACTGCTCAACGGCGGTGGGGTGGCCCAGCTCAAGACGATCACCGTGGAGCTGAACAAGTCTCTGGAAGGCCGCGAGAACCGGGTCGCGTCCCTGCTGAAGGAGCTCGACACGTTCCTCGGCGGACTGGACGCGCAGCGCACGGAGATCGTCCGCGCGCTCAAGGGAATCGACCGGCTGGCGAAGCGGCTGGGCGAGGAGAGGAAGACGATCGCCGAGGCCGTCGACACGCTGCCACCCGCACTGAAGGTCCTCGCCGACCAGCGTCGCGATCTGACGAAGATGCTCACCGCCCTGTCGCGGCTCGGCACGACCGGTACCAGGGTCGTCAACGCCACACGGGACGACACCGTCGCCGATCTGAAGCGGCTGCGACCGATCCTGGAACAGCTGAACAAGGCGGGCGACGACCTTCCCAACTCCTTGGAGCTGTTGACGACTTACCCGTTCCCGCGCAACGCGACGGACGCCGTGAAGGGCGACTATGTCAATCTGAAGATCACCGCCGACCTCGATCTGGCGGGCATCTACGGCAACCTCACCGATCAGCAGGGCAAGGGCGGCGGCGGATCCGGGCAGCAGCCGGTCCCGACTCCCCCGCTCCCGAACCTGCCGAACCTGCCGAGCCTCCCGAGCGTGCCGGTGCCCACCGCGCTCCCCAGCACTCCGACCCTTCCGAAGGTGCCGACGTCGCCGGCCGCGCCCTCGGCGCCTGGGGGTGGCGGTGATCCGCTGTGCCCACCGGTGTGCACCGCGAGCTACGGCGCCGGAGGGGACACACGCCGCCTCCCAGCGGGGATCGACCTCGCGCTCGCCGAGCTCATGCTGAAGGGGATACAGCCGTGATCACACGTACGGTCAAGGCCCAGCTGCTCGCCTTCGCCACCGTCACCGCCCTCGGGGTGTCGTACGTCGGCGCCGAGTACACGGGTCTGGCGGACGACCTCCTCGGCCGCGGCTACACCGTGACGGCCGACTTCGCCGCGTCCGGGGGTGTCTTCCCCGGCGCCGAGGTCACCTACCGCGGGGTGCCGGTGGGCCGCGTGGGCGATCTGCGGCTGAACGGCTCCGGGGTCTCGGTGCCGCTGAAGATCGAGGACGGCGCTCCGCGGATCCCGGCCGACACGCTGGCAGTGGTCGCCGACCGTTCGGCGGTGGGCGAGCAGTACGTGGACCTTCAGCCCCGGCGGTCCGGCGGACCGTATCTGATGGACGGCAGCCCGATCCCGCGCAGCCGCACCCGGGTACCCCTGCCCGTCACCGACCTGGTCCTCAGCCTGGACCGGCTGGTGAACTCGGTCGGCAAGGACGATCTGCGCACCACCGTCGACGAGTTGGGCAAGGCCTTCTCCGGTACCGGACCCCGACTGAGCCGCCTGGTGGACTCCGGCAACGCGCTCGTCGAGTCGGCGTCCGACTCGCTCCCGCAGACGGTATCGCTGATCGAGGACTCCCGGAAGGTGCTCAGGACACAGGCCGACCAGGGCTCGGCCATCAAGTCCTTCTCCCGCGATCTGGCCGCGCTCACCCAGCAGTTGAAGGACAGCGACGGGGATGTGCGGCGGCTGATCGGCAACGCGGTGCCCGCCGCGCAGGAGGTCGACTCCCTGCTGAGGTCCACGCGAGCGGACCTGCCGGTCCTGCTGGCCAACCTGATCAGCGGCGGCCAGGTGACCGTGGCCCGGCTGCCCGGCGTGGAACAGGCCCTGGTCACCTTCCCGGTCAACGTCGCGGGGAGCTACACCGTCGTCCCCGGGGACGGCACCTTTCACTTCGGACTCGCCGTGAACGCCGGTGACCCCCCGCCGTGCACCCAGGGCTACGGAACGCGGCGGCGGGATCCCTCCGACACCGGCACCCGTCCGGCGAACACCGACGCGCGCTGCACGGCCCCGCGCGGAAGCAAGACCTCGGTGCGCGGCGCCCAGAACGCCCCCGGCACGTCGGCGGGTTCGGGCCGTGCGAGGCACGCCGCGTACGTCACCCCGTACGACCCGGACACCGGCACCATCACCGGCCCGGACGGGACGCCCGTCGAGATCGGCTCGGCGGGCGGCCAACAGACCGTCTTCGGAAAGGAGTCGTGGCAATGGCTGCTCGTCGGGCCGATGGCATGAAGACCGGTGACATGAAGACCGGTGACATGAAGGCCGGTGGCACGGAGATCGATGACATGAAGGCCGGCGCCTTGGAGGCCGGGGACATGAAGGCCGGTGCCCTGGAGGCCGGGGACATGAAGGCCGGCGCCTTGGAGGCCGGGGACATGAAGGCCGGTGCCTTGGACAAGGGGCGCGGCAGAGCGCTGCTCGCCGCGCTCGTGGCCGCGACCGTGCTGACGACCGCCGCGGCGGTCTGGCTGGGCATGCGCCTCGCCGACCAGCGTGCCGTGGAGCACCGTCGGCAGGACGTCCTCGCCGCGGCCCGCCAGTCGGCGCTGAACTTCACCTCGCTCGACTACCGGCACTACGCCCGGGACAGCGGGAACGTGCTGAAGGGCGCCACCGGCGACTTCAGGAAGCAGTTCGCCGCACAGACCCAGGAGTTGACGAAGCTCGTCGCCCGGAACAAGTCGGTGTCCGAGGGACAGGTCCTCGAAGCGGGGATCGTGCGGTCCGACGAGCACTCGGCCCGGGTCCTGGTCGTCGCCGACAGCAAGGTGACCAACACCGCCGTGCCCGAGGGCCAGGCACGCACGTATCGGCTGCAACTCGACCTCGTGCGCGAGCACGGCCGCTGGCTGACCTCCGACGTCGAGTTCGTGGGCTGACCGCGCCACACCAGTGAGGAGACAGACCGTGGCCAATCCGACCACCCGAGTGCGCGGCACCGGCTCCCCCGCCCGCCGCCCTCTGACAGCGGCCGCCCGCGCGGCGGCCAAGCGCGCCCGGCGTCCGGAGGGCTCCACCGGCGCGGCATCACCGCGCAGCGAGGAGCACCGCTCCGGGCGCACCCTGCTCATCGAGGCCCCGACGGGTGGCTGGGAGGACCCGCCGGAGCCGTCCCCCGAGCCGGTCGAGGAGGAACCGGTGAAGAGCGCGCGTGGGCCGAGGCTGCTCACCGCCCTGCTCTGCCTCGCCCTCGTGGCGGGCCTGGTGGCCGTCGCCGTGCTCGGATGGCAGTACCGGGAGGGGCGGCGGACCGACGAGGCGCGCGGTCAGGCGCTCGCGGCCGCGCAGAGGGCGGCGCCGGTCGTGCTGTCGTACGACTACCGGCACTTGGACCGGGACTTCGCCCGGGCCCGTACCTACCTGACCGGCGCGTTCCGTGACCAGTACCTCAAGACCACCAGGACAGTTGTCGGCCCGACCGCGGCGAAGTACCACGGCGTGGTGAAGGCGACGGTGGCCGCGCCCCAGGGCGGCGGGGCTCCGGCGGCCTCCGTCGTGTCGGCCGCACCGGACAGGGTCGTCGTCCTGCTGTTCGTCAACCAGGTCACGCAGAGCACCCAGGTGTCGGGGTCCCGTCTGGATCTGAACCGGGTGCGGATGACGCTCACCCGTACCTCGGCGGGCTGGAAGGTGAGTGCCGTGGACGCCCTCTGAGCTCCCCCCGAAAGTGCCCCCGCGCAGCCCGCGCGGGGGCACTTTTTCGTGCGCGCTCTTGACAGCCTTCCCACCCCACCGGCACGCTTTCCGTAAAGCAGAAAGCTATTTCCGTAATATGGAATCCTTTGGGTACGCGGAACTACGGATCATGGATAGGAGCGCCTCGCCGATGGGATTCGCAGACCAGCGCTTCACCGTCAACCTGTCGATCCTCTTCACGGAACTCCCGCTCCTGGAGCGCCCCGCGGCCGCCGCCGCGGCCGGCTTCACCGCGGTCGAGCTGTGGTGGCCCTGGGTCGACCGGCCCGCTCCCGAGCGGGCCGACCTCGACGCCTTGCACAAGGCGGTCGAGGATGCGGGCGTGCGGCTGACGGGCCTGAACTTCTACGCCGGACGGCTCCCGGGCCCCGACCGCGGCGCCCTGTCGGTCCCGGGCGAGGAGTCGGAGAGGTTCCGCGCCAACATCGACGTGGCGGCGGATTTCGCCCAGGCGCTGGGCTGCACGGCCCTCAACGCCCTGTACGGCAACCGCGTCGACGGCGTCGACCCGGCCGAGCAGGACGCGCTGGCGCTGGAGAACCTGGTCCTGGCCGCCCGCGCCGCCGACCGGATCGGCGCGGTCCTTCTGATCGAGGCCCTGAACAAGCCGGAGTCACCGCTCTACCCGCTGGTGTCGGCCCAGGCCGCCGTCGGGATCGTCGACAAGGTCAACCAGGCCACGGGCCTCGCCAACGCGCGGTTCCTGATGGACCTCTACCACCTGTCGATGAACGGCGAGGACCTGCCGTCGGTGATCGAGCGGTACGCAGCGCACACCGGCCACGTCCAGATCGCCGACAACCCGGGCCGCGGCGCCCCGGGCACGGGCACGCTTCCGCTGGAGGACCTCCTCGACCGGCTCGGGAAGGCGGGTTACGAGGGCTGGGTCGGCCTGGAGTACAAGCCGGGTGACCGCCCGAGCCCCGAGGCCTTCGACTGGCTGCCGGTCGAGGCCCGCGCAGCGCGCTGAGCGCCACCCCACAGACATACCGGAGCAGTCAGAGAGGCACCCTCACCATGAGCACTCTTGCGGCTTCTTCCCACCCGAACCGCTCGGCTTCTTCCCACCCGAACCGCCCGGCGGTTGCCTGGATCGGCCTCGGCATCATGGGCTCCCCCATGTCGGAGAACCTGATCAAGGCGGGGTACGACGTCATCGGCTACACCCTGGAGCGGGAGAAGCTGGACCGCCTGGCCGCCGCCGGCGGCACTGCGGCCGGTTCGATCGCGGAGGCCGTGCGGGACGCCGACGTGATCATCACGATGGTGCCCGCGTCCCCGCAGGTCGAGGCGGTCGCCTACGGCCCGGACGGCATCCTGGAGAACGCCAGGCCGGGCGCCCTGCTCATCGACATGTCTTCCATCACCCCGCAGACCTCGATCGACCTGGCGAGGAACGCCCGGGAGAAGGACATCCGGGTGCTCGACGCCCCGGTGTCCGGCGGGGAGGCAGGTGCCGTCGAGGCCGCGCTGTCGATCATGGTCGGCGGCGAGCAGGCCGACTTCGACGTGGCGAAGCCCCTCTTCGAGGCGCTGGGCAGGACCATCGTGCGGTGCGGTCCGCACGGCTCGGGACAGACCGTGAAGGCGGCCAACCAGCTCATCGTCGCCGTGAACATCCAGGCGTGCGCCGAGGCGGTCGTCTTCCTGGAGAAGTCGGGTGTGGACCTGAAGGCGGCGCTGGACGTCCTCGGCGGTGGCCTGGCGGGCTCGACCGTCCTGACCCGCAAGAAGGACAACTTCCTCAGCCGGGACTTCAAGCCGGGCTTCCGCATCGACCTGCACCACAAGGACATGGGGATCGTCACGGACGCCGCCCGCAACGTCGGCGCGGTCCTGCCTGTCGGCGCCGTGGTCGCCCAAATGGTCGCCAGTCTGCGTGCGCAGGGCGACGGCGGCCTGGACCACTCGGCCCTGCTGCGGGCCGTGGAGCGCCTGTCCGGCGCGCGGGTCTGACCCCGATACCTCCGGGCGGCGTCGCCGCTGACATCTGTCCTGTCGCGCCCGAGCGGCGGCGCCGCCCGGAACCACCCGCAGAATGTGACGAAGGCCCGTACGGCGTCCGGTCCTGACGGAAGGTCAGCCGCAGGACGTGCGGCCCGCCGCCGGGCGACCCGGACCAGGCGGAGCGCGAGAGCCCGCCGCAGCCCCGCCACAACCCGAGCGCCGGACACGGATCGTCCCGTATCCGGCGCTCTCGGCATTTCCGGCGTTTCCGGCGTGCGAATCCGGCCCGTCGGCAGGAGCCTGAAGAGATGGAACAGTCGACGGAGTATCCGCACATCGTGGTGCACGCGCCGGCGCTGGACGGATCACGGCGGGTCACCGCGGACGACCGGGTCCTCGGGATCGCCACCCATCTGGACGACGTCGTCGAGATCCTGCGCCTGGCCGATCTGGACCGGATCGAGGTCGAGGACAGCGACCTCATCGAATGGCAGGGTGGCGGGCCCGACGACTGGCCGGGGCTGTCGGAGCACCCCGAGGGGTGAACCGGGGCGCGCCGCGCGTACACAGATGTACGTAGATCGTCTACGTAACCCTCAAATGAACCTCTGAACACCGGCCAGGGGGCTTCAACTCCCCCTGCACCTGGGCACATCCTCTGCACACGGGGCCCGCCGGCACGGGGGCGGCGGGCCTCGTGACGGGGGATGAGCCCGGGGCGGCCCGTGGGGGCGGGCCGCTGCGGCGCTCCTCGGCGGTCACCCGCCCACGGCGCGAGGGGCGGCCCACCCCCCGGCTGGGCCGCCCCTCACCGACCGGCCGTCAGACCTTCAGCGTCCGGATCGAGGTGGGCGCGTGCCCCGGTTCGGTCGCGATCTCCTCGAACTCGACGACGTTGCCGATGTCGTTGGTGGTCGACATGGCGATGTTGGTGACGCGCTCCAGGATCACCTCGACGACGACCGGAACCCGGTGCTCGGCGGCGAGTTTCCTGGCCTGTTCGAACGCGGCGCCCAGCTCGTTCGGGTCGGTCACCCGGATCGCCTTGCAGCCGAGGCCCTCGGCGACCTTCACATGGTCGACGCCGTAGACGCCCAGCTCGGGCGAGTTGATGTTCTCGAACTCCAGGCTGACCTGGAAGTCGATGTCGAACGCCCGCTGCGCCTGGCGGATCAGGCCCAGGTAGGAGTTGTTCACCAGGACATGGACGTACGGGATCCGGTACTGGGCGCCGACCGCCAACTCCTCGATCATGAACTGGAAGTCGTAGTCGCCGGACAGCGCGACCACGGACGCCTCCGGGTCGGCCTTGGCGACGCCGAGCGCGGCCGGGATGGTCCAGCCCAGCGGGCCCGCCTGGCCGCAGTTGATCCAGTGCCGCGGCCTGAAGACGTGCAGCATCTGGGCGCCGGCGATCTGAGAGAGGCCGATCGTGGAGACATACCGGGTGTTTGGGCCGAACGCCTTGTTCATCTCCTCGTAGACGCGCTGCGGCTTGATCGGGATGTCGTCGAAGTGTGTACGGCGCTGGAGGCGGGCCCGCTTCTCCTGCGCGGCCGCGGCCCAGCCGGAGCGGTCGGGCAGGTGTCCGGCGGCCTTCAACTCCCCTGCCACTTCGACGAACAGTTCCAGGGCGGTCTTCGCATCGGACGTGATGCCGTAGGCCGGCGCGAAGATCCTGCCGATCTGGGTGGGCTCGATGTCGACGTGGACGAACGTCCGGCCCGCCGTGTAGACGTCGAGCCTGCCGGTGTGGCGGTTGGCCCAGCGGTTGCCGATACCGAGGACGAAGTCGGACTCCAGGAAGGTCGCGTTGCCGTAGCGGTGCGCGGTCTGCAGGCCGACCATGCCGGCGTTCAGCTCGTGGTCGTCGGGGATGGCGCCCCAGCCCATCAGCGTGGGGACGACCGGGACTCCGGTCAACTCGGCGAAACGCACGAGCAGTTCGCAGCCGTCGGCGTTGATGACACCGCCGCCGGCCACGATCAGCGGGCGCTCCGACTCGTTCAGCAGCGTGAGCGCCTTCTCGATCTGGGCGCGGCTCGCGGCAGGCTTGTGGACCGGCAGCGGCTCGTAGGTCTCCGGATCGAACTCGATCTCGGTGAGCTGGACGTCGACCGGCAGGTCGATGAGGACCGGGCCGGGACGGCCGGAGCGCATGAGGTGGAAGGCCTTCTGGAAGACGCCCGGAACCTGCGCGGCCTCCAGGACGGTGACCGCCATCTTCGTGACCGGCCGCGCGATCGACGCGATGTCGACGGCCTGGAAGTCCTCCTTGTGGATCACCGCGGTCGGGGCCTGGCCGGTGACGCACAGGATCGGGATCGAGTCACCGGTCGCCGAGTAGAGTCCGGTGATCATGTCGGTGCCCGCCGGGCCCGAAGTGCCGATGCAGACGCCGATGTTGCCGGGGTGGGTGCGGGTGTAGCCCTCCGCCATGTGCGATGCGCCCTCCACATGGCGGGCGAGGGTGTGCTGGATCCCGCCGGAGGCCTTGAGCGCCGCGTAGAAGGGGTTGATCGCCGCGCCCGGGACACCGAACGCGTCGCTGACGCCCTCACGCTTGAGGATCTCGACTGCCGCGCGGGCAGCGGTCATACGAGCCATGGAGTACTCCTGCTTCGACTGTCGGATTCGCACTCCCGTCGCGCCCCGCGGCGAGTAATTCCGTATCGTGAAAGTTAGTTTCTGCTATCTGGAATTAATGTAGGGAGGTGCCCCAAGGCCGTCAAGAGACGGACAGGCGGGGGGTGTCCGGAGGACGATGAGGGTCATGTCCGAGAGCATCGCGGTGCGCTGCCCGGCCTGTGGGCGCCGGCACCGCTACACGGCACCGACGTACCCGTGCGCCTGCGGAGCGCCCGTCGCCCCGTCGCTCGATGCACACGGCACGGCCACAGCGGTCACCCACCGCGCCTGGGACGAGGAGTGGGTCGACGTGCGCTGCGCGGCTTGCGGGAGCGACAGCCAGTGGCCGCGGCCGGAGATGGGCTGCCCATGCGGGACGGTGCTGTGCGTGCCGGTCGACCGGGCGGACGCGGACCACGGCCACGGCCATGGCCACAGTCACGGCGCGCCTGTCTCCCGGGGTCCCGCCCGTCGGGCCGTCCCGATCCGCACCGCCCTCGACGCGGTCACCGCCGCTGTCCTGTATCTGCGTGGGCTCGGCCACCAGGACGTGCGCCGCGCCGACCAGCCGCCCACGGCCGGCATCGGCCTGGCCGCCCACGGCGTCGTCGCCCAGGTGGACCCCACTGTGCGTCCGGCCTCGGTGCGGGACGTCGAGTGCCTGTGGCTGACCGCCATGGCGGAGTCCGCGGACTGCCTCTACTTCTCCCTCGCCGGGTACGCCGACGACGCCCGCGACCGCGCCGACCGACTGGGCGTCCCGCTGTTCGTCCTCGACCCCACCGGAGTGGCACGACCGGTCAACGCGCCGGCCGTGGCGCTGGACGCCACGGCCGGTTGAACCGACTGCACGCCGCCCCGGCGAAGGCCCGGACGATCACAGGGGACAGTCGGTCCGACTCACTGCGGCCGGGCGCCGTACCGCTCGGCTCACTGCGGCCGGGCGCCGTACCGCTCCCGCAGCTCCACCTTGCGCACCTTCCCGGAGACGGTCATCGGGAAGGCGTCGAGGAGCTGGAGGCGGCTCGGGACCTTGTAGTGGGCGAGCCGCCCCTCGCAGTAGGCACGCAGTTCCTCCAGCGTGAGCGGGTCGGCCGGGTCGTGCGGGATGACACAGGCGAGGACCTCCTCGCCGTACTTCTCGTGCGGGACCCCGACCACCTGGACGTCACGGATCTTGGCGTGGGCGTACAGGAACTCCTCGACCTCGCGCGGGTATATGTTCTCTCCGCCCCGGATGATCATGTCCTTGATGCGGCCGACGATCTCGACGTATCCGTCCTCCCGCATCACCGCCAGGTCCCCGGTGTGCATCCAGCGGCCGGGGTCGACGGCCTCGGCGGTCTTCTCGGGCTCGTTCCAGTAGCCGAGCATCACGCTGTAGCCGCGGGTGCACAGCTCGCCCGAGACACCGCGCGGTCGGGTGACTCCGGTGACCGGGTCGACGACCTTCACCTCCAGGTGCGGAAGCACCCGGCCGACGGTGCCCGTACGGTGCTCCAGGTCGTCGTCGATGCGGGTCTGCAGCGACACAGGGGAGGTCTCGGTCATGCCGTAGCAGATGGAGACCTCCGCCATGTGCATCTCGGCGACCACCCGCTTCATCACCTCCACCGGACAGGGCGAGCCCGCCATGATGCCGGTGCGCAGGCTGGAGAGGTCGTACGTGGCGAAGTCGGGGAGGTTCAGCTCCGCGATGAACATCGTGGGGACGCCGTAGAGGGAGGTGCAACGCTCCCGCTGGACCGCCTCCAGTGTGGCCTTCGGGTCGAAGGACGGCGCCGGGATGACCATGCACGCGCCGTGGGAGGTGGCCGCCAGGTTGCCCATCACCATGCCGAAACAGTGGTAGAAGGGCACGGGGATGCAGATCCGGTCCTGCTCGCCGTAGGCGATGGACTCACCCACGAAATAACCGTTGTTCAGGATGTTGTGGTGGGAGAGGGTGGCCCCCTTCGGGAAGCCCGTCGTGCCCGAGGTGTACTGGATGTTGATGGGGTCGTCGCACGACAACTCGGCGGCCCGCGCGAGCAGTTCGTCACGCCGGCCGGGCGTCGCGCGCCCGAGGAAGTCCCCCCAGCCCGGGTCGCCGATGTAGACGGTCTCCCGCAACCGCGGACATCTGCCCCGCACTTCCTCGACCATCGCCCGGTAGTCGCTGTTCTTGTGGCTGAGGGAGGCGAACAGCAGCGAGATACCGGCCTGGTTGAGGACGTACTCGGCCTCGTGGGTGCGGTAGGCCGGGTTGATGTTGACCATGATGGCGCCGATGCGGGCGGTGGCGTACTGCACCAGCACCCACTCCGCGCAGTTGACCGCCCAGATGCCCACCCGGTCGCCCTTGGCGACCCCGCTCGCCAGCAGCGCGCACGCCAGCTCGTCGACGTCCGCGGCGAACTCGGCGTACGTCCAGCGCCGCCCGGACGGCACGTCGACCAGGGCCTCGCGCTCCGGCCAGGCGGCGACGGCCCGGTCCAGGTTGGCCCCGATGGTGTCGCCGAGCAGCGCGGTACCGCTCGTTCCGTGCGTGTACGACGCCTCGCTCACCGGAAGTCCTCCTCGCGGTACTCGTTCACCGAGCCGGCGGCCGTGGCCTCGCGCAGCTCGATCCGGCGGATCTTGCCGGAGACCGTCTTGGGCAGCTCGGCGAACTCCAGGCGCCGGATCCGCTTGTAGGGGGCGAGCACCTCGCGGGAGTGCTCGAAGAGCACCTTCGCGGTGTCGGTGCCCGGCTCCCAGCCGTCGGCGAGGACGACGTAGGCCTTCGGCACGGCCAGGCGCAGCTCGTCGGGTGCGGGCACGACGGCCGCCTCGGCGACCGCCTCGTGCTCCAGCAGGGCGCTCTCCAGCTCGAACGGGGAGATCTTGTAGTCCGAGGCCTTGAAGACGTCGTCGCTTCGACCGATATAGGTCAGGTAGCCGTCTTCGTCCCTTGATGCCACGTCTCCGGTGCGGTAGTAGCCGCCCGCCATCGCCTCCGCCGTACGGTCCGCGTCGCCGTGGTAGCCGGTCATCAGGCCCACCGGCCGCGCGGAGAGATCGAGCGCGATCTCGCCCTCTGTCGCTCCCGGCGCGCCCGTCACCGGGTCGAGCAGTTCCACGCGGTAGCCGGGGCTCGGCCGGCCCATCGAGCCGGTCTTCAGCCGCTGGCCGGGGCTGTTGGCGACCTGGACGGCGGTCTCGGTCTGCCCGAAGCCGTCCCGGATGGTCACGCCCCAGGCCCGCCGCACCTGCTCGATGACCTCGGGGTTGAGCGGTTCACCGGCGGCGACGGCCTCCCGTGGCGGAGTGCGCAGCTGGGTGAGGTCGGCCTGGATGAGCATGCGCCACACCGTCGGCGGGGCGCAGAACGTGGTCACCCCCGCGCGGTCCATCTCGGCCATGAGCCGGGCCGCGTCGAAGCGCGTGTAGTTGTGGATGAAGACGGTCGCCTCCGCGTTCCACGGGGCGAACAGGTTCGACCAGGCGTGCTTGGCCCAGCCCGGCGAGGAGATGTTCAGATGCACGTCACCGGGCCTCAGGCCGATCCAGTACATCGTCGCCAGATGGCCGACCGGGTAGGAGACATGGGTGTGCTCGACCAGCTTGGGGCGGGCGGTGGTGCCCGAGGTGAAGTACAGCATCAGCGGATCGTCCGCGTGGGTGGGGCCGTCGGGTGCGAAGTCCGCGTCGGCCGCGTACACGTCCTCGTACGCCCGCCAGCCCTCGGGTGCGCCCCCGACCGCGATCCTGGTGTAGCCGCCCGGCACCTCGTCGAACTTGCCGGTGTCCCCGGCGCGCACGACGACGTGCCGGACCTGGCCGCGGTCGACGCGGTCGCGCAGGTCGGCGGGGCCGAGCAGCGGGGTGGCCGGGATGACGACCGCGCGCAGCTTGATCGCGGCCAGCGCGGTCTCCCACAGTTCGGTCTGGTTGCCGAGCATGACCAGGATGCGGTCCTCGGCGCGCACACCCCAGGCGCGCAGCCGGTTCGCCACCCGGTTCGAGCGCTCGGACATCTGGGCGAAGGACAGTTCGGTGGTGGCGCCGTCCTCCTCGACGATGTGCAGCGCGGTGCGGTCGTTGCCGTCCGCGATGACGTCGAACCAGTCGAGGGCCCAGTTGAAGTACGCCGGACGCGGCCAGCGGAAGCCCTCGTACGCCGTCGCGTAGTCCTCCCGGTGCGCCAGCAGGAAGTCCCGCGCGGTCCGGAACGCGTCCGTCGCGTCGGTGTTCGCCGTCATGTGTCCTCCTCATTGCCGGACAGCCACCTAACATCGTGTAATCCGTGATGCAGGTCTCACCACCCCCGAACGGGGGTGCGCCGCGATGAAGGGGCGAGGACGTGGCAGCAGACGCAGCCGAGGCGGTGGAGGTGCGGGGCGCCCTGGTGCGGCTGCGGCGTGCCACGGGGCTGCCGGTCGCCTTCGGCGGCCTCGTGGAGTCCGGGCGGCCGCAGATCCGCATCAGCGAACTCAGCGGCACCGCGACGACGGCGCTCAGCTCGCTCGCCGTGGTCTCCGGCAACGGCCTCGGCGGCAAGGTGGCCGCACTGGCCCGGCCGTGCGCGGTGACCGACTACTCGGCCTCGCGGCAGATCAGCCACGAGTACGACGTGGCGGTGGCGACGGAGGGGCTCAAGTCCGTGCTCGCGGTGCCGGTGGTCGTACGACGCCGGGTGCGCGGAGTGCTGTACGGCGCCCTGCGGACGGCTCAGCCGCTGGGCGACCGCACGCTGTCCGCGGCCGTGGAGGCGGCGCGGGACGTGGAGCAGGCGCTGGTGGCGCGGGACGAGGCCCGTGCCCTGCTGACGGCCGTACGGGAGCCCGCGGCGCCGGACAGCGCGGCCTGGGAGCAGGTCCGCGAGGCACACGGCGCGTTGCGGGCACTGGCGCAACGGGTCGAGGACCCGGCGCTGCGGGCCGAGCTCCTTCAGGTGTGCGGGCGCCTGGCCGGCGCGGCGTCCCCCGAGTCCCCGGCCCGGGCCGTGGGTCTGGCGCCGCGGGAGGTGGACGTCCTGTCGTGCGTGGCGGTGGGCTCGACGAACGCGGTGGCGGCGGAGCGGCTGGGGCTGCGCCCGGAGACCGTGAAGGGATATCTGCGGTCGGCGATGCGGAAGTTGGGGGCGCACACGAGGTGGGAGGCGGTCGTGGCGGCACGCCGGGCCGGAGTACTGCCCTAGGTCCTGTGTCCCGGCCCGGCCTCGCCGTGGTCCGCCGCGCACTCGTCCCGACGGATTACCACCCACCCGCCCTTTTTGCGCTCCCCTGGATTGTCGGTTCTCCATTCACTCGGCACTCCGGTGAATTCCCTTGTGCCGACCCGTTGTTATTTCCCTCACCACACCGTCCCTCCGAAATTCAAAGACTGGTTGCCTAACATTGGCCAGGACACGACACACGGAGGGGAGCGGTGACCGTGCGACGGGACTTCCAGGAGCCTGCGAGACCCCGCCCCGACCTGGTCATCGGCCGGGAGGAGCTGTTCGCCGGAGCGCGTGAGCAACTCACCGGCGGGGGCAGTGTGCTGGTGCACGGCCCCGCCGGAATAGGAAAGTCGACCGTCCTGCGCACGCTGGCCGCGGAATACGGCGAAGCGGCACGCACCGTGTTGCGCTGCTCGGCGACCGAGTCCGAATCGCACCTTCCCTTCCTGGCCCTCGCCGACCTGCTCGGCCTCGTCGTGGACGAAGTCGCCGACCTGTTGCCCGCCCCGCAGCGCACCGCCCTGGAGTCCGCGCTCACCGGCCGCGGCGAGTCCACGCTGCAGCGGGACGGACTCGCGCTGCGGCTCGCGGTGCTGTCCACGCTCCGCGCGCTCGCCGCCCGCGGCCCCGTACTGATCGTCGCCGACGACCTCCAGTGGCTGGATCCGGCCAGCGCCGAACTGCTCGGCTTCGCCGCCCGGCGCCTGGACGGCACTCCGGTGCAGATGCTGTGCGCGGTGCGCACGCACACCGAGCCGCAGGACCAGGAGCACGCCCGCTTTCTGAGCGCGTCCCCGCCGAACACGCTCGCGGTCAAGGTGAACCCCCTCTCGCACGGCCAGGTCGCCGAACTTCTCGGCCACCGCGGCTACACCGGGCTGCCCCGCTCCACCGTCCGCGACATCCACCGCACCAGCGGCGGCAACCCCCTGTTCGCGCTGGAACTGGGCCGCGCCCTCGCCGAGAGCGCTACGCCGCCGAGCCCCGGTGAGCCGCTGCCCGTGCCCACCTCGCTGCGCGCGCTGGTCCTCAACCGGCTGGAGGCGCTGCCGGCTCAGGCGCGCCGCACGCTGCTCGTGGCGAGCGCCGGGGCGCGGCCCACCCTGGCCCTGCTGCACGCGGCGGGCCGGAAGAACGCGGAGGCGGAGACCGCGCAGGCCGCCGCGCTGGGGCTGCTGGTGACGGATCGGGACGCGCCGGGCGTACGGTTCACACATCCGCTGATATCGGCCGCGCTGTATGCACAGGCCAGCGCTCAGGAGCGGCGGGAGGCGCACGCCGCACTGTCGACCGCGGCCTCCGATCCGATCGAGCGGGCCCGGCACCTCGCCCTCGCGACCACCGGAACGGACCCAGGCGTGGCGGCGCGGCTCGGCGAGGCCGCGGCCGCCGCCCGGGACCGGGGCGCGCCGTCGGTTGCCGCGGGGCTCGGGCTGCTCGCGGCCCGGCACACCCCGGCGGACGCCGTGCCGGGTCCGGACGAGCGACGGCTTCAGTCGGCCGAGGACGCGCTCACCGCCGGGGAGACGGACTTCGCCCGGGACATCGCCCACGAGGTGCTGGCCCACGCCACCGAGCCGGCCGACCGGGTGCGGGCGTGGATGGTCGTGATCGACGCGGCCGGGCACGCGATGGCCGAGGTCGACGCGGTCTTCCCGCAGGCGCTGGCGGACGCGGGCGACGATCCACGGCTGCTCACCCTCGTGCACTACCAGCTCGCCTGGCGGGCGCTGCTCGTCGAGGGCGACTTCGAGCGGGCCCGGGAGGAGAGCGCGCGCGCCGCGGAGCTCGCGGCGCGGGCCGGTGACCGGCGCGACGAGCTGCTGGCGCTGGCCTTCCAGGCCCAGATCGAGACGCTGATGGGGCATCCGGACGCGCCCGCGACCATCAAACGCGCGCTCAAGGAGCCGCAGGACCCCCGGGTGGCGTGCGACCACAACGGCGCCGGTGCCGCACGGTTCCGCTGGCTGATCATGAGCGACCAGCTCACCGAGGCACGCAAGACGGCCGGCGCGCTGCTGCGCGAGGTACGGCGGCGCGGGATGGTCGAGGCCGAGGTGCACTTCCTGCGCGGGCTCGCCGAGACCGAACTGCGGGCCGGGCACTGCGGGCGGGCCCTGGACCTGGCGCGGGAGAGCCTGAGGCTGGCCCGGGACACCGGGATCGGGGAGGCCGCGAGCGCCATGCTCACCTCGCTCGCCGAGGCCGCGGGCGGCGAGGTGGACCGGGCGCTGACGCTCGCCCGGGAGGCCGTGGCACGTGCCGAGGAGGACGGCGACGTGGTGTACCAGTCACGGGCGCTGGCCGCGCTGGGGCATGCCCAGCTGGTGGCCGGGGACGCCGGGGGTGCGGTGGGGTCGCTGCGCCGGGTACGGGAGTTGGAGGAGGGCCTCGGGGTCACCGACCCCGCCCGCGGGCGCTGGCACGGCGACCTCGCCGAGGCACTGGTGCGCGTCGGGGAGCCGGCCGAGGCGCAGGACGTCATCGACGCCACGCGCACCCGAGCGCTGCGGCTCGGGCGCGAGAGCGTGCTCGCGGTGCTGGACCGGGCGGAGGCGCTGGTGCGGGCGGCGCGCGGCGAAGCCGAAGCGGCCGAACGGCAGTTGACGTCGGCTCAGGACCGGCTGTCCAAGCTGGGCTACGGTCTGGAGGAGGCACGGGCGGCGTACGCGCTGGCGGGTCTGCGCACGCAGCGGCCGGGCCCGACGTCGTACGACGAGGCGGCCCGCCTCTTCCGCCGCTGCCGGGCGATGCCGTGGCTGCGGCAGGTGGAGACGGCCACGGTCACGGGCTCGGTCCAGCCGCCCCTGGCCGCGGCGGCCCTCGACACCCTGGCCGCGACGGAACGGCAGGTGGCCGCGCTGGTCATGGAGGGCGCGACGAACCGGGAGATCGCGGCGCGTCTGTTCATCAGCGTGAAGACGGTGGAGGCGACGCTGACGCGGGTCTACCGCAAGCTCGGCATCCGCTCCCGCGTGGACATCGTGCGGCTGGCGGCGGGGCACCGCTCGGGCTGATTCGCCGCACAGGGCTGCCCAGGTCACCGGTTTACGCGCGGAGACCGAGGGTTATCCCTGTCCAACTCCCTTAGGGGGTTCCCTCATTGGGATGGGGCACCGCGAGCTTCTAGCGTAAGGGGCGTGCCGCTCGCCGGGCACACCGGGGCCGGTCCCTCCCCCAAGCTCTCGGCTTCGCTCGAGCAGGGGGTACCCCCATCCCCGGTGCACACCCCCCACCCGCGCGACCCCCCACCGGCAACCCCCCTTGAGGAGACTCATGTTCGGGATCGACCGCGCCAGAAAGACCGCAGCCGCCGCCATAGCGACCGCCGCGGCGGCCACGACCGCGCTGCTGGGCGCCCCCAGTGCCGTCGCCGCGCCGCAGCCGATCGTCGGCGGTTCGACGACCACGACGACCGCGTACCCGTTCATGATGCAGATCACGGACGCCTCGCAGAACCAGTTCTGCGGCGGCACCCTGGTCGCGGCCAACAAGGTCGTCACCGCCGCGCACTGCATGGTCGGCGAGACCACCAGCAGTGTCCGCGTGGTCGGCGGCCGCACCTACCTCAACGGCACCAACGGCACGGTCAGCAGAGTCAGCAAGATCTGGATCAACCCCGACTACACCGACGCCACCAACGGCGACGACGTGGCCGTACTGACCCTGTCGACCTCGATGCCGTACACCAAGGCGTCGTACGTCTCGTCCTCCCAGACGAGCGTGTACGCGGCCGGCACCACGGCCCGGATCCTCGGCTGGGGCACCACCTCGGAGAACGGCGGCTCCTCCAACCAGCTGCGCACCGCGACCGTGCCGATCGTCTCCGACTCCAGCTGCAAGAGCTCGTACGGCTCCGGCTTCGTCGCGAGCGACATGGTGTGCGCCGGGTACTCCTCCGGCGGCGTGGACACCTGCCAGGGCGACAGCGGCGGTCCCCTGCTCATCGGGGGCGTCCTGGCAGGCATCACTTCCTGGGGCGAGGGCTGCGCCGAGGCCGGTCACCCGGGTGTCTACACCCGGCTGACCACCTTCTCGAACCTGGTGACCGCCCAGGTCAACTCGTAGCCCAGCAGACTCCTGAGCACCCCTCAGGTAGATACCAGGGGGCGTTGCGGGCCTCCACGAGCGGCCCGCAACGCTCCCTATCCAATCCCGGGCCGCGAGCCGGTCGCCGATCCGGCTCGCGCCCCTCCTACTTGTCGGCGGTCAGCTTCCCCGCGGCACCCCAACTGTCCGCCGGCACCTCGTGGATCCACACCTGTACGGTCTCGGCCGGGATCTTGTACGCGTCGACGAAGGCGTCGGTGACACGCTTGACGAGGTCCCGCTTGAGCTCGACGTCGCGGGGACCCTGCTGGATGGTGACGATGGGCATGGCTGAACTCCCTCGTGAGGCGGCGATCGGTGCCGCTCGATCGGTGTGGGTCCAGTCCATCGCGCGGGGCGTCAGGGACCAAGAAGCAGATCGTGAGCGCAGCGATCAGTTCTTGTGATCGCCGCAGGCCAGGAGCAGATCGTCCAGGTACGGCGGCGGGGCCGACGATCTGACGGCGAGCCCCGTCGGCAGCGCGAGGCCCGGCGCCCGGAACGGTACGAAGGCCACGCGGGGGCTGTGCAGCACGCGGGCGTGGGAGGCGTACACCACCGTCCACAGCGGCCGGCTGCCGATGGTGGCGAGCGTGTCCTGGAGAGAACCGGACACCGGTCCCGGCAGCGGTTCGAACCCGGCCGCGTGGCACGCGCCGACCACCAGGTCGACCAGGGCGGGGTTGGTGGCGCGCGCGGTGATGCTCAAGGGCAGCCCGACCAGCTCGTCGAGCGCGATCTCCGCCCGTGCGGCCAGGGGGTGCCCGGCGGGCAGCGCGGCCACCAGCGGGTCGGACCACAGCGGCAGCACCCGTATGCCCGGCACCGGCTCCACGGCCCGTACGAACGCGGCGTCCAATCGCCCGTCCGCGACCCGGGCGAGCCGCTGCGCCGCCGGGAGCGAGACCAGCTCGACGGGCACGTCCGGCAGGCGCCGCGCGAAGGCCGCGAGGACCCGGTCCAGGTGCGCGCCGAGCCCGGTGCTGGTGCCGAGGCGCAGCCCCGCCGGGGGCGCGACCGCGGCGCGGGCCCGGTCCGCGGCGGCCAGCACCGCCCGCGCCTCGGGCAGCAGCCGCTCCCCCGCCGCCGTCAGCCGTACGTGCCGGGGCGAGCGGTCGAACAGCTCGGCGCCCAGCTCCCGCTCCAGCCGCTGTATCTGCTGACTGACCGCGGACTGCACGATGTGCAGCCTCTCCGCCGCACGCCCGAAGTGCAGCTCTTGGGCGACGGTGACGAAAAAGCTGAGCTGCCGCAGTTCCATGGCCTCGACTCTAGGGGCCTGTTCGCCCTTCCGTTTTCCCCTTCCATGGACACCGGAGGGACTGGTCTGGCACGGGGCAGGACTCATCGGGGCCCGATCGGGCGCCGTCACGGCCGTACGACGGTCCCGAAGCGGATGTCGTACGCGACCCCCGGATGCATGACCGCGAGCATCCGCTCCCCCTCCGCGGTCACCTCCTCCCGCTGGGCCGCGGTGAGGTCCCCGAAGGGCTCGATGACGAGCGCGTCCTCCTCCAGCTTCCACACGCCCGCCAGGAATCCGTCGACGAGGAGCGTGCGGTACGCCTGGTTGCCGGCCCAGCTGCGGCCCTTGAGGTCGGGGGGCACGACGCGGGTGCGGTCGGCGTGGGAGAGGAGCAGGTTGTCGAACTCGGGCAGGAAGCGCGGCGGGGCCGGGGTGTCCGGGTCGGGCCGGGGCGCGTCGGGGAGGTCGAAGAGTTCGACGCCGTTCTCGTCCCGGAAGGTCACCAGCTCCGGGCGGAGGCGTTCGAAGGCCTCGCGCAACCGGGTCAGACCGGCCCAGGTCTGCATGTCCTTGACGGAGGCGGGCCCGTACGCGGCGAGGTAGCGCAGGACGGTGTCGTCCGGGGTGGGGGCCGGCTCGGCGGGACGGCCGAGCCAGTGCTCGGCAGTGGTGAGCGCGACCTGGCCGCTGCGGTCCCACAGACCGCGCGGGGTGACCTGGACGAGGGGCAGCAGACAGCGCGCGGCGACGGACAGGGCCCCCGGGTCGGCGTCCGGCCACTCGACGAGCAGTGCCTCGCGCAGCTCCTTCATGGTGCGTGGCGCGGCCTCGACGAGTTCGCGGGCGAGTGCGGCGAGGCGGGCCGGGTCCACTCCGCCGAGGCCCTTGCGGAAGAGGGTGAGCTCGCGGTCGCGGGCGGGCTGCACCAGCGGGCGCAGGGTGAGGCAGTCGTCGGCGGTGTGGGTGTGGATGGTGGAGCGCATGGTGACGATGCGGACGACCTCGCGGTCGGCCATGAGCCGCGAGAGGTGTTCCGGGGCGAAGCCCTCCAGGCGGGCGGCGAGCGCGTAGTACGGGGGCTTGACGTTCTGAGCCTGGAGTCCGAGGAGGTGCTCGACGGCCCCCTTCGCGGACAGCGGCGAGCGGCGCAGCAGGAGCTGGCGGTCGAGGGTGGCACGGCCCAGGGCGCGGGGACCGAGGACGGGGGCGGAGGCCGGGGGCCGGACGCGGGGGCTCGTCTTCGTCATGCCCCGCACGCTAGCTCTGCTTGCGGACAGCCACTGTCCGCATCTCTCACCGGATCCTGGAGGCGGTCCGCACGCCCGCGTCGTTTGCCCCGTATATCCTGCTCCGTGATCTCGCAGACGTACGTTCGACGCGGGAGGCAGCCGCGATGCCCGAGCGCCGTGCCCTCCCCCGAGCTCTCGGCTTCGCTCAAGCAGGGAGGTACCCCCATCGCCCCGAACAACGGCAGGAAGCCGGTGTGGCGCCGCGCGCCGGCCCAGACGCCGGCGTCGCCCCCGGACCCCCCGGCGTCCCGTCCCGGCCTCGCGAGCCCCGAACCGGCGGAGACGGGCAGCGTGGTCCAGGCGGCCCTGTACCGGGACGGCGTCCGTGTCTCGTCGCCCGCGTCCCTGGCCGACACCTTCCGCGAGCTGCGCGACCAGCCGGACGGTATGGCGTGGATCGGCCTGGCCCGTCCGACGGAGTCCGAACTGCTCTCCCTGGCGGCCGAGTTCGATCTGCACCCGCTCGCGGTGGAGGACGCGATGGAGGCGCACCAGCGGCCCAAGCTGGAGCGGTACGGCGAAACGCTGTTCGTCGTGCTGCGCGCCGCCCGCTATCTGGACGCGCCGGAGGAGGTCGACTTCGGTGAGCTGCACGTCTTCGTCGGCCCGGACTTCGTGATCACGGTCCGCCATGGCGAGGCCCCCGACCTTTCGACCGTCCGCCACCGGATGGAGGAGTCGCCGGAGCTGCTGAAGCTGGGGCCCGAGGCGGTGCTGTACGCGATCCTGGACGCGGTCGTCGACGGCTACGCCCCGGTGGTCGCCGGCGTGCAGAACGACATCGACGAGATCGAGACCGAGGTCTTCCGCGGCGACCCGGAGGTGTCCCGCCGCATCTACGAACTCTCCCGTGAGATGGTCGAGTTCCAGCGCGCCACCCGCCCCCTGGTGGGCATGCTGCACGGCCTGATGGCGGGCTTCGCCAAGTACGGCACGGACGAGGAACTCCAGCGCTACCTGCGCGATGTGGCCGACCACGTCACCCACACCAGCGAGCGCGTGGACGGCTTCCGCCAGGCCCTGACGGACATCCTGACGGTCAACGCGACCCTGGTCACCCAGCAACAGAACGCGGAGATGCGGGCGCTGGCGGAGGCGGGGTTCGAGCAGAACGAGGAGATCAAGAAGATCTCGTCGTGGGCGGCGATTCTGTTCGCCCCGACGCTGGTCGGGACGATCTACGGCATGAACTTCAGGGAGATGCCGGAGTTGCACTGGGTACTCGGATATCCCTTCGCAGTCGTCCTGATGGCGGGCGTATGCACCACTTTGTACCTGATCTTCAAACGTAAGGACTGGCTCTGAGTAACCGGCCGACGAGGGCCCGCGTCAGGGCTTCACGGGGGCGGGCGCGACCGCCAGAAGCCGCGCTCAAGGCCGCTGGGGAGAATCTGTGGCGTGCCCACCACCCGGCCGTGACGGCCCGGGCACTTCGGCTGAGGAGTGCGTCGACGGCACCGCGCCGCCGTATGTCGTGGTGAGAATGAGCGGAAACCGCACCTTCGGCCAGCGCACCGACTTGGGCCCGCATCGGGTTGCGCACGAGGCGTTTGTCATCGATAGCCGTCTCGAAGATGTTCCAGAGCGAGGTGAGGATCTGCCGTGCGTAGCGCGGCGCGCATTCGCCCTCCAGCGCGGCGATGTACCCGCGCAAGACAGCCGGCGTAATGTCGCGCAGGGGAACCGTGCCAAGGTGCGGCCGGATGTGCAGACGAACTCGTTCATCGATGCGCTTGACCGTACCCGGCGCGCCCCGAACTCCCGCCTGCCAGTAGCGTGTCACGTAGTCGTCCAGCGTGACCGAACCGTCGCGCATGGCCGCGCTCACATCGCCTGGCTGCAGCGCGCCCTGCGGCAGTGAGCCGGCGACTTGGAGTACCTGGCCGTAGACCCGGCGTACGGGCTGGGGTGCGGCGAGCGGTGACGGTCGTCCCACCAGTGCGCACAGGACGTCGAGCAGGTCCTCCGGCGGAACCCTCAGGCTCGTGTACGCGCTCGTGAGACGACCGGTCATCGACGTCACTCGTCCAGCACTGCCAGGGCGTCGATCTCCACGAGCAGTCCGGGCGGAAGCTGCATGTACACGGTGGTGCGGGCAGGGAATGGCTCGCCGACGGCCGCTGCGTACGCCTCGTTCATCTCCGCCAGGTGGGCGGGATCGGTGAGGTACACGCGCAGCATCACGACGTCGTCGAGGCCGGCGCCGGCCGCCTTGAGGACGGCGGTGACGTTGCGCAGTACCTGCGTGGTCTGCTCGGCGACCGTGGTGCCGACGACGTCTCCCGTGGCCGGATCGAACGGGAGCTGCCCGGAGATCTGAAGGACGGGGCCCTTGCGGATGCCTTGAGAGAGCGGGGCCGGCAGGGCGGGGGCGTTCTCAGTGGCGATGACGGTTCTGGTCATGGTGTTCCTCGTGGTGGCGGTGTCCGGTGGAAGGGGTGGGCAGGCGAAGCACATGGGGCGGTCAGCTCCAGACCTGTCGTTCCTGGCTGCGGGGGTCGTCGACCTGGCGCCACTCGGCGTCGATGCGCATGGTGGCCCGGCGCTCGGCGTCGTACGGGTCCCAGCCGGGGTCGCCGGTCCGGGCGAACCGGATCCAGGTCTCGTGTACGCGGGTGGCGAGATCCGCGGGGGCCTTGTCCGGGCCGAGCAGGGCGTTGGGGCCGTTCAGTTCGGGCCGGTCGGCGAGGTCGAAGACGAAGGGCAGTTCGACCGCGTGGGTGGCGCCGAGCTCGCCGTCCAGGGCCTGGGAGCGCCAGGCGAACTCGTACGCGTAGGTGGCGGATCCGGGGTGGGCTGCATGGGCGCCGGCCAGTGCGCGGCTGCCCGCGCCGAACAGGGCGTCGGCCATGATGGCGGAGCGCAGTTCCGCGAAGGACGCCTCCGGGCGCGACTTGCGGTAGGTCTCGACGAGCTGCGCCGGATTCGGGTGCGAGCGCGCCGCCGCCTCGTCGACGTCGGCGGCGGTCGAGGTGGCGTACTTGCCCACCGGGACCAGATAGAGGTTGCCCTCTTCGGTGTTGGTGCCGACGAGCAGGTCGACGTGGGCGCTCAGGCCGGCGGCGACGGATTCGGCGGGCTGGGTGTCGAGTACCAGGCTGAAGGGGCTGAGGCCGATCAGCGGGTCACCGTGGGTCTCGGTCTGCAGATCGATGCCCGCGAGCCGGGAGGCGGCCTCGACCAGGCGCTCGTCCGAGATGTCGGCGAAGGCGTCGACGTGGGGTTCGATGCCCAGGGTCTCGGCCGCCGCCTTGGTGACGCGAGCAGCCTGCTCGGTGGTGAACGCGCCCAGGCCGCTGCCGCTCTGCACGATCGCCCGCCGGAACAGGCCGGCGGCGTCGGGGGTGGCGAGGACGCCGCCGACGATGGTCGCCCCGGCCGACTGGCCGAAGAGCGTGACGTTGTGCGGGTCGCCGCCGAAGGCGGCGATGTTCTCCCGCACCCAGCGCAGCGCGGCGACGACGTCGAGCAGGCCGCGGTTGGCCGGGGCGCCGGGGATGTCGAGGAACCCAGCGATGCCGAGCCGGTAGTTGAGGGTGACGAGGACGACGCCGTCACGGGCGAACGCGGAGCCGTCGTACATGGTGGACCGGGTCGAGCCGGCGACGAAACCGCCGCCGTGGACGAACACCATGACCGGCAGCTCGTCACCGCCGACGGCGGGCGTGAAGACGTTGACGGTGAGGTAGTCCTCGCCGCGGCTCCAGCCGGTGCCGAAGTAGGGGGTCATGTCCACGTTGCCGAGCTTGCGTTCGGACTGCGGGGCGTTTGGGCCCGGCACGGTGGCGTCCCGTACACCGTCCCACGGCTCGTGCGGCCGCGGCGGCGCGAACCGGCCGGCGCCGCGGGGCGGGGCGGCGTACGGGATGTTCAGGAAGGTCAGGGCGCCGCCCTGGCGCAGACCGCGAACGGCGCCCTGAGCGGTGGTCACGACAGGGTCGGGGTGGTGGTTCATGTCTCGTGTCTTTCCGCGGGCCTCAGGCCTGCTCGGTGTACTTGGAGAAGGGCGCCCAGCCCTTGACGGCGAACTTGTCTCCCTCGCGGACGACTTCGGCGGCGCCGTGGCCGCCGAGGTGCGCGGGGAAGACGAGGGCGTTGCTGTCGGCCGCCGAGCCCAGGAGCTTGCGGCGGGTGGCGCGGGCTTCAGCGGGGTCCTCGCAGAAGCAGCTGTTGGCGTCGGGCTCGTGGATCTGGATCGGGCTGTGCATCAGGTCGCCGACGAACAGGGCCCGGTCGGATCCGGACTCCAGCCTCAGCACCGACGAGCCGGGGGTGTGGCCGGGTGCGAGGTCGAGGCGCAGGTTGCCGTCGATCCGGTGGCTGCCCTCCCAGAGCTGGGTCAGGCCGGCCTCGTGCACGGGGGCGACGCTGTCCTCGAAGACGTTCTGGTTGCCGCGCCCGAGCAGGGTCTTGATCTCGTTGGCGGGGTTCCAGTAGTCGAAGTCCGCCTTGGCCATGAGGTAAGTGGCGTTGGGGAACGTCGGCACCCAGGTGCGGCCGTCGAGGTAGGTGTTCCAGCCGACGTGGTCGACGTGCAGGTGCGTGTTGATCACGATGTCGACGTCCTCGGGACGGACCCCGGCACGGGCGAGGTTGCCCAGGAAGTCGGTGTTCAGGCGGCTCCACACGGGCGCGTACGGACGGTCCTTGTGGTTGCCGACACCGGTGTCGACCAGGATGGTCTTGCCCTCACTGCGCAGTACCCAGGTCTGGATCGCGGAACTCACGATGTTGGTCTCGGCGTCCAGGAAGTCCGGCACCAGCCAGGAACGGTGGGTCTCCCACGCCTCGGCAGGGCTCTCCGGGACGAACGCTTCGGGCGTCAGGTCAACAGGACCGTAGTACTCCCAGACTCGGGTCACGGTGACATCGCCCAGGGTGATGGTGTCCACGGTTCTCTCCACTTCGATCATTTCCGCTACTCAGGCCGCAGGCGCGGGCGGATGCGGATGAGCGGGTGCTCAAGACGGGTACTGGGGTGCCTGGCCGCTGTGGGCCGGAGCACCGGGGGCGCCGCAACCGGGGCTGCGGCATCTTCGGCCGACCTCGTCGGTCCCGCCGCCGAGGTCGGAGCGGGCGCCGGGCTTCGGGTCTTCGCCGGTGGAATCAGGGCCGCCCCCAGCTCGAGTCCGTTCCGTGAACGGCCCTGCTCAACCATGGTGCGCCGCCTGGGATGTGCCGCGGTATGCGTCACGTGACTGCACCTGGACACCACGGTCATGGACTGGCCCTGACACCGCGGAGAGATCGGTGAGGCCACGCGTCGGCCCAGGCGGTGGTGGCCCTGTGCCGACCAGGGCGTGGGGCCGCTGTCCGCGTTGCTCCTGTCCGAGGGAAGCGCGGATCCTGACCCTTGCGGCTCTGTCGGACGACCAGGAGCCTCCCCGGTGCCGGAGCGCACGAGCAGCAGGGCCCCGGCGCCGCCCCGGTGGTTGCGGAAGTGCGCCGGCGGCTGCGGCCGGTTCGCCACGGTGGGAAGACAGACGGTCAGCGGTTCGTCGACGGCGGCCGATACGGCCCCGCTCAGCAGGCAGCCCGCCCCGGGCTGGTCGCGGGCTCGGTGACGCCTGTCGCACGACCGGCCCGGCAGGGCCTGACCGACGGGTGTGTGTGCGTGTCGGCCGGTGGGATCTGATCGGCGGCGGGCGTGGCCTGACTGGGCGGCGAGGAGACATCACCGCCCCCGGACGACACCACGGTGTGTCCGACGCCCGGCACGGGCGGGTCCCAGGCGCGTACGAGTGCGGTCAGGGTCGTGTCGAGACGGCCGATGTGGAGCAGCAGGCGCTGCTCGGGCGACGGCCGGCCGCGACGCATGCGCTGCTCGTCGGAGAGCAGGGACAGTGCCCTGGTGACCCTCGGGCGTGCCGTGCGGGGGGCCGTTCCCCGTCGGTGCCGCGTAACGCGGATCAGGTGCGTCACGGTCTCCTGCACACGGTCGGCCGCGTCGGCGATCCGGGGCGCGTACTCGATCCCGTCGCTCTCTGGGAGCCGCCCAGCCACGGCGGCCAGGCTCCGTGCGTGGTAGGCACCGGCTTCCAGCAGTTCCAAGAGGTGGCGGGCCCGATCACGACGGCCCCGCTGGAGATTGAGCGGGTGGGTGAGCGGCAGGCAGGCTCTGCGGAAGGACTCCAGCGCCTGATCGAGATCATGGGTCGCGCGCACCAGGCTCGTCTTGGTGCCGGTGCCAGGGATCCGCGTCGTCTCGTGCAGCAGGCGCCTGAGGGCCAGCAGAAAGTCGACCAGCTCCTCGTCACTGGCCCGGCGGACCGTGACGGGAAGTACGAGTACGGCGGCAAGAACACCGCAGGAGACCCCCAGCGCGGTCTCCTGCACCCGCAGGACGAGCACGTCCGTCGAGAACGTGTCCAGCAGCGCCAGCAGCATGCTCAGCATGCCGGTGATGAAGAACGTCACCGCCCAGTAGGCATCGGACGGGGTGTAGAACATCCCGAACATGCACACCAGCAGCAGGGCCAGGAGCAGCGACCCGTCCGGTCCGACCAGGGTCGCGAGGCCGTAGCCGAACACCACGCCCAGGACCGTGCCTGCCAGCCGCCGGACGCTTTGCAGCAGGACTTCGCCGGTGCTCTCGGTGTTGATGAACACGACCCATGTTGCCGCGACGGCCCAGTACCAGTGGTCCGGAGACAGCAGGTGACCGCCGAACACGGAGAGCGCGGAGGCGACGGTCACCTGGACGGCCTGCCGGGTCGTTCCGCGCTTGCGGTCTGCGTCGTCCGCTTTCCAGTACCGCTTGACGTCAAATGCCCGAACCCGCCGTGCGGTGGGCTCCTGCGGAGCGGGGCCGGGTCGTGTCGGGGAGCTGACACGACCCGGCCCCAACGAGCTCACGGCCATTGCCAGATCGTCGACCGCTTGGAAACAGTCCTGCACCGGCGTCCGTTCGCCCGGCCGGATCGACCGCTCGGCTTCGGGCGCTACCGCCTGCGCCTCGGGGGCAAAGGCCGTTCCCAGGGCGACCTGGTGATGCAGCAGACGGATCCGTCCAGCGAGCTGCTGCCGTGCGGTCCGTCCCGCGAGATCGTCGACGGCCAGGGACGTGTGGACCGCGCGGACCGTGAGCACAGCGAGCCGCTGTGCGGCCACCTCCACTCGCGAGAGGTGCCGCAACAGGCAGCTGTCGGTGGCCTCGTCGACGACGTGCTCGTCAAGAAAGTCCTCGATCAGGAGCACGGCCGTGTGGAGCCTGTCCAGACGCCTCTCCAGCGACTGACTCACCGTGTCGTCGTCCTGCCCGGCGCTGAGCAGGGTGGCCATGTCCCGCAGGACGTCGCGCAGCCGCCCGTCGAACGTGCGTCGCAGCCGGACGAGGACACGGGCCCCCGTCATGAATCCCGGACCGTACCAGACGGCCGCGACGGCCCCGAACGCGACGAGGACAGCTGCGCCCATCTGCGGCAGCTGGGCCGCTCGTGCCCCGGTGAACTGTGACAGGAAGAAGGCCATGAAGCCGAAGATGCCCAGGCCCTGCCCCCTGGGGCCGTACCGGCGGACGTGGACGGCGACGTAGATCAGCAGCAGGAACACGATCCTGGCCGCCACTGGGTACGGCGTGAGCACGGCTCCGGCGGTCAGCGCCGTGAGGGAGAGCGGAGCTCCGAGTCCCAGCGTGATCAGCTGGTTGCGTGGGTGCAGGTCACTGATCGCCAGAGAGGTCACCATCGCGGTGAAGCCGCCGACCAGCAAGTCCGTGTCGGACTGCCGAAGGGCAGCCAGGACAGCGAGGGACGCGGCGGCGCCGAGCACGGCGCGCATCGCGGAGGCCAGACGCATCAGCCCCGGGTCGACGGCGGCGAAACGGTCCCACAGCCATGCCGTCTTCCTTGCCACCATGAGGGTCTCCATACGTCCATTCGCGCGCGCATGGTGCGTTCGCCGGTCGGCGGACTGCGGCCATGACTTACCCAGGTGTCCGCGTAAGCTCCTTCGGACCGCGGCAAGCCGGGTTGTGAGTGTGAGAGAGAGCATCGGAGGCCCTGTAAGGACCAGCGCCTCGTCACCAGTCTCGGCAAGCCGGTCTTCCGTCCGGTATGCGTCAGATGACTGCTCTCGCAGTGCGCGCGGCCGGTCAGCCCGTGGCACGTAGTGGCGTTCTGTGACAACGACTCTGCCGGGACCGGACTTTCCGGAGATCGTCCACAGCTACCGGAGGTGCGGCCGGGTCAGCTGCGGCTGAATCCGGCCCAGTCCTTGATCTTGAAGTTGCTGCCGTCGCGCTCCACCTCGGCGGCGCCGTGGCCGGGCAGATGCGCGGGCAGGACGAGGGCCCTGTGGTCCGCTGCCCACTCCAATTCGCGGCGCCGGGTGGCGAGCGCCATCTTCTCGTCCTCCTCGAAGCAGCTGTTGAACTCGGGGTGTTCGAGTTGCAGCGGGGTGTGAAGCAGGTCGCCGATGAACACCGCTCGGTCACGCCCTGACTCCAGCCGGATGACGGACGAGCCGGGAGTGTGCCCGGCTGCGAGGCGCAACTCCAGGCTGGAGTCGAGGGTGTACGAGCCCTCCCACAGCTTCACCAGGCCCGCCTCGTGGACCGGGAGCACGCTGTCCTCCCATACGTTCTGGTTGCCCTGCCAGTACTTCGGACGTACGGGGCCCTGCGGGTTCCAGAAGTCGAACTCGATCTTGGGGATCAGATAGGTGGCGTTGGGGAAGGTGGGTACCCAGTCCCGGCCCTCACGTCGGGTGTTCCAGCCGACATGGTCGTTGTGCAGGTGGGTGTTGACGACGACATCGACGTCCTGTGGACGGACTCCGGCACGGGCCAGACGGCGCAGGAAATCAGTATCCATGTACTGCCACTGCTTTGCGTACGGACGGAACTTGTCGTTGCCGGCGCCCGTGTCGATCAGGATCGTTCTGCCCTCACTGCGCAGGACCCAGGTCTGCAGGGCGGAGTTGACCATGTCGGTGCTCGGCTTCCAGAAGTCCGGGCTGAGCCAGTCCCTGTTCTCCTCCCACAGTTCCTTCGGACTCTCCGGGAAGAACTGGCGTGACGTCAGGCCCACCGGACCGCTGAACTCCACGACACGGGTGACGGTGACCTTGCCCAACTGGATGGTCTCGACGCGTGTCCGGCGCTCGGCCCTCGTCAAGGCGGAGGCGTTGGCCGGCTGGACCATCTGGCTGCCCCACAGCCCAGCGGCGCCGATGCCCGCGGTGACTCCGACGAAGCCGCGCCGGGTCAGGGATCGTGCAGAATTTTCGCTGTCCATTTTTCTTCGCACTCCGATGGAATAACTCATCACGTCCTGCAACACCTGCGAGCCAGGGAGGCCAGGACCGTGATAGGCCGCTTCTGGATCACCGCGGCCGGATATCACCATGGTGCGTAATGAAAGCGGCGGCCGGTATCAGTCACGTGACTGAGAGGGAAACGCCGTTGAAGTCGCACAGAAGCCGCCTGCTTACCGACACGGCCACTTGATCGTCGGGGAATATTTCGGAGGCATGTGGACGATCGCTGCGCGCCGGCTCGTGGACGCGTTCCGGCGCCGGGCGCACCACGCGACCGCGGGCCGCCGCGCCGTCCGCAGCCGAGGAGGCGTTGCTTGCGGCTGCCGTCACCGGTGACCCGATGACCCGGTGACGCGCTGCGACTGCTGGCGCCGGAACTGGAACTGAGAGACGTACAGCAGGCCATGGTGCTCGACGGGCCAGGATCGAGATGCGGAGGACGCCCCCCTTGGCCCTGCGGGCGGAGGACCTGCCCGTGTGGGGGCTTGTCTTCGTGCTCGGCACAGGTGTCGTGATCGCTCGCAGGTACGCGTACTCCGTGCTGGGAGCCCATCGTTGACCATCGGAACGGAACATCGGAGTATGCCCGCGTTGAGCGCGGCCGAGATCGCACCGATGCCCTACGTCCGGGAGATCCGGGCCGCCTGGCTGAAGGTGAGGGCCGACAGGAAACGGATGGCCGTCGACGAGCTCGAACTGGCGCTGGGTACCGGCATACACGGGCTGCTGGGCCCCAACGGGGCGGGCAAGAGCACGCTGAACCGGACGGTGGCCACCGTCATGCAGACGTCGCTGGGCCGCACGGAGACGGACACGGCGGCATGCTGGACTTGACGGCCGGGTGATCGCCCGCCACCCCGCGCCCCTGCCGGTCCGCCGACGGCGCCTTCCTCGTGCCCGTCAGCTCGGCGGTGAGACGACCGGCCGTCGAGGTCACTTGGCCACTGGGGCATCGAGTACGGCCGGTACATTGCGCAAGGGGACTGCGCGGTCTGCTCAGCAGCCGTCGTGCCTACGAGACCCCTCTGCAGGGCGGGCAGCTGAGGACCGAAGTGTGCGGGTAAGGCGGCAGGTCCGGCCGGCCGGGGGCAGAGCACGGACTGGGGGCGGAGAGCCGCCGGTTGCCCAGCGGGTCGTGCATCACCCGGCGTATCTCGACGCATCCGTCGGCGGGCCGGAGGTTTCCTTGGGCGGCTCGTTCACCCGGGGCCGTGCTCCTCGCGAGAGCCGCCTGCCGGGCGTGGGCGGGATCGGCTGTGCCATCGATGACATAGAAGTGCTGTACGAGCCGACCGCACGAAGTGTGGAACGCGAGCCCTACCAGCCATGACCCTTCGGTGACCATGGGAAGCCCCTTCCCAAGAAGATTTCCGGCCTCGCCTCTCGATTCTGGCCGCGGCCGCGCGGCACCGGTATGCGTCACGTGACTGCACCGTGCGCCTGGGTCCGAAAACACAGCGCAGGACCGATCGCACACGCCCCCGTGGGGCGGGGCAGAGGTAAGCGCACGCTATTATCTGAGGAATCTCAATTCCTGGAGCATCCGTGAAAAATGGTGGACGCGCTCAAGGGAACTGGCGCCCGAATCACGATCTCGGACTGCCGGTGGTGGGCCGGGAAACCGAGACTGCGGAAATCATGCGGCGTATCGCCGCTGACCGGTCCCACAGCGAGGTACTTGTCCTCACGGGCGACCCCGGTGCCGGCAAGAGCATACTGCTCGACCTCGCGGTGGAACGTACGCGGAGTGCGGGCCATCGGGTGCTGCGCGCGGTCGGCAGTGAGTCCGAGTCGCACCTCGCGTTCGCCGGCCTTCACCAGATGCTCCGCCCGGTGCTCGGCGAGTTGGACAGCCTGCCGTCACGGCAGCGCTCCTCGCTGCGGGCCGCGCTGGGGCTGGATGAACACGCAGAGACGCCCGATGCCATGCTCGTCGGTCTGGCGGTGCTGACCCTGCTGTCGGATCTGGCGGAACCGGCACCGCTGCTCGTGGTGGTCGATGACGCCCAGTGGATCGACCGTGCGTCACTGGACGCTCTCTCCTTCGTGGCCCGGCGCATGGACAGTGAGCCCGTCACGCTGCTGGTGGGGGTGCGTGCCGCGGACGCGCTGCCCGGGTTCGACAAGGGATACGAGCGCCTGGAGCTCGGGCCGCTGAGCGGTGAGGCGGCGAACCGGTTGCTCGATGAGCAGCCCGACCGACCCACTGGCCGCACCCGCGTGCGCATCCTCCAGGAGGCGGCGGGCAATCCGCTGGCCCTGGTCGAGCTCGCCCGCGCCACCGCGAGCCGGCAGGTCGCAGGCAGCGGAGTGGAGGGACCGCTGCCCGTCACCGACCGGCTGGAAGGGATCTTCGCGCGGCACGTGGAGCTCCTTCCGGAAGCGACCCGCCGCGCCCTGCTGCTGCTCGCGGCCGCTGACGCGGCAGATGCGCCGGTGGCCTCGCGGGGTCTGCCCGAGGCGGAGGACACGGTGTGGCTGCCCGCCGAACAGGCCGGTCTCGTACGACAGGACAGCGCCGGGATCTCCTTCCGTCACCCGCTCATCCGCTCGGCGGTCTACCACGCCGCGTCCTTCGAGGAACGCAGGCAAGCACACCTCGCGCTCGCCCGGCTGCTGGGTGAGGAACCCGACCGCCGCGCCTGGCATCTCGCCGCCGCGACCGTGCGTCCTGACGAGGAGGTGTCGGCGGTCCTCCTGGAGACGGCCGGCCGAGCCCGGCGCCGGGGCGGCCATGCGGCCGCAGCCGCCGCTCTGGAGCGCGCCGCAGAACTCAGCCCGCGCCGCGTGGACCAGGCACGGCTGCTGGCCGATGCCGCGGACATGGCCGTCTTCACCGGTCAGCTCGGCTGGGTGGAACACCTGGCGGGCGAGGTACGCAAGCGCAGTGACGACCCGGCGTTGATCAGCAGGGCCGCACTGGCCACGGGACAGCTCATGACCATGGGCCCACACCACTCGGCGGCCTTCGCGCTGCTGGCGCGGATCGCCGACGAGGCAGCGAGCGCCCGGTCACCCCGCCTGCTGGACGCCCTCGCCGCGGCGGCGGTGGTCCGCTACTACTCGGGGGAGGAGTCCCAACGGCAGCGGATCGAGGCCCTGCTCTCCGGTATGCCAGGCTCTCCTGCCGGGGGTGCGCTGCGCGCCTGGGTACTGGCCGTGTCCGACCCCGGCGGCGCGGGAGCGTCCCTCGCCCCGGCGCTGCCAGGGCTCATCGCCGAGGCCAAGGACGACCCCAGGACTCTGACCGCGCTCGCCATTGTGGCCTGGCTCCTCGACCAGACCACCCTCGCCACCAGGACCTTCGACGAGGCGTTCGGTCGTTGGCAGGCCCATGGCCCGCTGCCGGCCGGACTGGGCTGTGCCGCCGGCTGGGCCTATCTGGAACAGGGCCGGTGGGCGGAGGCCCGCTCGGTGGCCGCCGAGATCGCGGTGGTGGCCTCGCAGGCCGGACTGGACCACGCCGAGGCGTGCGCGCGTGCGCTCGACGCGACAGTCCTCGCCCTGCTCGGCGAGACGGGCGACGCACGCCGGAATGCCGAGCAGGCACTGGCCCTGGTGGATCCGCTGGAAAGCCGGTCGGTCGCGGTCTTCGCCCGCCGGGCCCTGGGTCTGGCCGCAGTGGCCGAGGGCGACTACGACACCGCGTACACGCAGTTCCGCTCGGCCTTCACCGACGACGGCGACCCGGTGCACTACCACGTCTCGTACACCGTGCTGGCCGAACTTGCCGCGGCGGCCGTCCGCCGGGGCCAGCGGGAACACGCCGCCGAACTGCTGGAGCGTGCGGGGCGGCGCCTGGGCAGCGGCATGTCGGCCCGGGTCACCGCACTGGTCGGCCGGGGCCGCGCGCTGCTCGCGGAACCGGAGCACGCCGAACCGTACTTCCGGGCGGCGCTGGCGGACACCACGGGCGAGCAATGGCCGTTCGAACGGGCGCAGACCCGGCTGGACTACGGCGAGTGGCTGCGCAGGCAGCGCCGCATCGCCGAGGCCCGCCCGCTGCTGAACGCGGCACTCGACACCTTCCAGCGACTCGGCGCGCGGCCCTGGATCGAACGGGCGAAGGCGGAGCTGCGAGCCGCCGGCATCGAAGCGAGCGGTGCCGTGCCCAGTGCGTTCGCCGAACTCAGCCCGCAACAGCAGCAGATCGTCCAGCTCGCGGCCCGTGGCCTGACAAACCGTGAGATCGGCGAGAAACTGTTCCTCTCCCCGCGTACGGTCGGCTCCCACCTCTATCGGGTGTTCCCCAAGCTGGGCATCACCGCCCGATCGCAGCTCCGCGACGTGCTGGAAGGCACCCTGTCGGGTGTCGGCGCCCCGAGCTGACCTTCGCCGCGGGACGGCGATCACACCGGATCGCCGTCCCGGGCCACTGGTGGTTCAGAGGATCCTGATCCAGCTCGCGCTGACCCCACCCGGGTGGTTCGCCCAGGTGTCGAGGGGCAGGGACACGGTTCCGGCGTTGGCGAAACACAGATCGTAGGTGGGCCGGCCGGCCTGGTGGCAGTGACCTGCAGATAGTCGCTCGGCCCGCATCCGACCTGATTGATCGCGAATGCTTCCGGCGCGCTGACGTGATGTTCGGTGCCGTCAACGGCCAGACCAAGGCCTGCTACACCGCCCCGGCCGGCGACCGCCTGTGCCTCCCAGGACGGCACCTGCGCCTTCACCGGCCGGCGACCATACCGGCGGCCGCCGGAGACACCCTGGTGCGCGGCGTAAGCAGGAGTCCACTCAACCCGCGAAACCGACTTCCGTGTTCGCTTCGACATGACCGGGAGGTCGGCCCTCCGGAGGATGCAAGGTAGGATAGGTGGCATGAGCGAGCCTACCGGCAAGTATTCGATCACCATGCCGCGCGACATCGCCGAGGCCGCCAAGGCCCGCAGCGGCCCCTCCGGCCTGTCCGCCTACGTTGCCGCCGCCGTCGCGCGACAGATCGAACGCGACAACCTCAACGAACTCATCCAGGTCGCCGAGGCCGAGCACGGGCCCGTCACGGACGAGGAGATCCAGGCCCTGCGCGATCAGCTCCACCAGGCCCGAGAGCAGCAGACAAAGGGCGGGGCGAACGCAGCGTGACCCGCTCCCCCGCCGTCCCCGGCGGCACCCTCGTCCTCGACAGCGAAGGACTGGCCAAGGCCGTCCTGCGCGACCGCACGGTCACTGCCTGGCTCGCCCTCGCCCGCGCCGACGACCTCCGAGTGGTCACCTCCGCGGCCACCCTTGTGGAAGTGGTCCACCCCCGGATCAACCGCCCGGCCCTGGAATGGACACTGTCCCGACTCGTCGTCGAACCGGTCTCTGAGCCCATCGCCCGCCATGCCGCCGCCCTCCTCGCCGACGCCGGCCTGCACGGCCACAAGTACGCCATCGACGCCATGCTCAGCGCCACCGCCCTCGCCGCCCCCGGCCCAGCCACAATCCTCACCTCGGATCCCGAGGACCTGACCGCGCTGTGCGGCGGACGGGCCACCGTGGTCAAGATCTGACCCGGTCCCCTCGTCATAAGCGCAGCATTTTTTTGGACCAGCGGCCACTGATGTATGACATCGGCACCGATGAGCACCAGATCGGCGCCGGCCACCTCCAGCGACCGAGCAGCCCTGGCCAGCGCCTCTCCGGCCTCTGACCAGCGGCCTCGAACCTGGAGTTGTTCGATCTCAGCAGAGTCGACTGAGTAAATCAGGCACGGGGCCGAGTGGAGGCCCCAAGCCGTGCGCGGGTGAGCCCATTAGGCGACACCTGCTCTCCGTTGCTGCACCGGACCGGCTCGTTGGTGATCGCGCCGGCGTACTACTCGATGCCACCTCCGCATACGAAGAGGCGCCCGGCGAACTGGAGTCCGCTCGGCAGACCCGGTGTCGCCGCTGTCGGAACGCTGATCGCAGGCAGCGGCCGACCCGGGCCGACCGGGTTCATCGCCTGCTGCCAGTCCTTGGCGGGGATCTTCGAGCGCAGGTACTCCAGGGACTGCTCGACCAGGTGCCGGGCGCGGCGGCGCGCGTCCACACCGATGAGGGTGCCGCGGTGCTTGAGTACCCGCCCGTTCACCAGCACCGTGTCCACATCGGCGCGTTCGGCCTGGAAGACGATGTGACCGGCCGGGTTGTTGACGGGGGTCATCGTCGGTGTGCCGGTGCGGAGCAGGACGAGGTCCGCGCGCTTGCCCGGGGCGATCGAACCGATGGGGCGGTCCAGGCCGAGTGTCCGTGCGCCGCCGATCGTGGCGTACTCAAGCACGTCTTGGGCGCGCAGTGCGTTGCTGGTCAGTGACTTCTCGGCTTCGTGGGCGCGCAGGTGGGCAAGTCCCCGGCCGGCGTTCAGGGTGGCACGCATGGCGGAGAAGATGTCGCTGCTCCACCACACCACGGTGTCCTGGGACAGCGAGACGGGGATGCCGTACTGGCGTGCCTTCGCGGTGGGCGGGTATCCCTGCCCGGCGTTGAGTTCGCTCTCCGCCGAGAGGGACAGGTGGGCGCCGCTGTCGGCGATGCGCCGGTAGGAGTCGTCGCTCAGCGAGGCGGCGTGGACCAGGGTGGTCGACGGTGCCAGCGCCTTGTTCTCCTCCAGAAAGCGTATGTTGTCGTCGCCGACGAACCCGAACAGGCCGGCGTGGGTACTGAACGGCAGGTCGAGGTCGCGGGTGTGCTTCAGGGCGCTGACGGGCGTCGTCGGTGTTGGCGTAGATGTCGAAGGCCACCTGCATGGTGACGAGTTGGTCGGTATCGGCGAACCGCTCCTTGAGCATCTTGTCGATGCGCCCGTCGTACACCCAGCTCAGATCGGGGGCGAAGGCGTTGCTGCAGCCGAACCGGGCGCGTCCCGGTACGGCGAACAGCGCGTCCACTGCGGCGTCGGCGTGCTCGGGGGTGCGCAGTCCGTGCGACCAGTCCGTGATCGTGGTCACCCCGTCGTTGACGGCCTCGACCATGCCCAGGTAGTTGGCCGCGTAGATGTCCTCCGGACGGAACAGCGGCCCCCACTTCATGAGCATCCACTCCACGTACCGGGCCAGGGTCCAGCCCGCCCCCACGCTCCGCATCGCGGCCTGCCACATGTGCTGGTGGGTGTTGACGAAGCCGGGCAACAACAGGGCCCCGGCTGCGTCGATCACGGTGGCACGGTGTTGCTTACTCCCCCGGCGGCGCCCCCTCATGAAAGTCGGCCTCGCAGGGCGGCACCGAGGAGAGCGATGCCCTCCTCGATCTCGTGGGCGGGGCCCGCCGCGTAGCCGAGTACCAGGCCGGGCGGGCCCGGGCTGATCCGGTGCCAGGACAGCGGGTGCACCTTGACGCCCCGGTCGAGGGCAGCCGCGGCGAGGTCGACGTCGTCGAAGCCACGGCCGCGCACCCCGCCAGGCCGGTCTTCGAAGGTGACCATGAGGTGCAGTCCGGCGGCCGCCCCGTGCACGCGGGCACCGGGCAGGTGTTCCTCGACGGCCCGCAGCATCACGTCCCGGCGCCGACGGTGGCGCCGCCGGACATGGCGCAGGTGCCGTTCCAGCTCCCCCGAGTCCATCAGTCGGGCGAGGACGAGCTGGGTGAGGATGCCGTTGCCCAGGTCGGCGTACCGCTTGGCGGCCACGACGGCGTCCAGCCGGTCCGGTGGTACGAGGAGCCACCCGACCCGGAGCGCGGGCGCGAGCAGTTTGGAGACGCTGCCCGCGTAGCAGACGCCTTCGGGCATGAGCGAGCGCAGCGCCGGCACCGGCGGCCGGTCGTAGCGGTGCTCGGCGTCGTAGTCGTCCTCGATCACCACCCCGCCGTCGGCCGCCCAGCTCAGCAGCTCGCGGCGGCGTTCCCCGTCGAGGACGACGCCGGTGGGGAACTGATGGGCCGGAGTCAGCAGCACCGCCCGGGCGCCACTGGCGCGCAGCGCACCGACGTCGAGGCCGCCGGCGTCCACGGGAACGGGCACGACCGTGTGGCCGCCGTACTCCAACTGCTGGCGCGCCCCGAGCGATCCGGGGTCCTCGACGGCGATGCGGCGGATTCCGTCCTCCCGCAGGATCTGGCCGAGCAGGCCCAGGGCCTGCGCCACACCCGCGACCACCACGACCTCGGCCGGGTCGGCGCGGATGCCACGGTTGCGGGCCAGCCAGCCGACGACGGCCCGGCGGAGGGCGGGGGCGCCCTGGGGGTCGCCGTAGCCGAAGTCGGCCGGGGTGACGCTCGCAAGGACGGCGCGTTCGGCGCGCAGCCAGCCGGCGCGGGGGAAGGCGGCAAGGTCGGGGACGCCCGGGGAGAGATCGATCCGGCAAGGCAGTGCGCGCAGGGCGTCGACCACGCCCTCGCGGTCGGCCGAGCCGAAGAGCGCGGGCCCGGGCCCCGTGCCGGGGGCGGGGCCGCCCCGGGACGCGGCGGGCGCCGCCACGACCACCGTGCCGAGCCTGCCGCGGCCGGCGATCTGTCCGGACTCGGCGAGCCGCCGGTAGGCCTCGGTGACCACGCCCCGGGTGACGCGCAGCTCGTCGGCGAGCACCCGGCTGGCCGGCAGCCGCGCTCCGACGGGCAGCCGGCCGTCGGCGATGGCCGACCGCAGCCGGTCGGCGAGCCAGGCGGTGCGTCCACCGGGCGGCGCCTGGCCGATGTCCAGCTGGAGGAAGTCCGAACCGGGGGTCGGCGTGCCGTCCGCCGGGGTGCGCGGGGCCGCCGTCGACCCCGAGGCCCGCGGCTCATCCAGGGCCGGCGGCGTGCTCGCGGGGCACGCGTGCGACACCGGTCCGGGGGCCGGATCAGGCATCGGGCCGGGGCGTTTGGACCCCTCGCTCGGCGGGGTTGTGGACCTGCCCATGACGTCCATTGTGACGGCAGGGTGGACGGCATGGACACACCTTCCGCTTCGTTCGCCCCGCTCGTCCCCGGCATGGTCGGCATGGTGCTCGTCGGCAGCAGCGTCACCATTTCGCACACCCTCGTCGATGCCCCGCTGTTCACCGCCCAGGCCGTCCGGTACGCGGCCGCCGCCGTGATCCTGCTGGTCATGGCCCGGCTCGCGGGGGCCCGTATGGTCTGGCCGCGAGGCCGGGAATGGCTGTGGCTGGCCGGAATCGCGGTCACCGGGCTGGCCCTGTTCAACGTGGCCGTGGTCCGGGGCGTCGCACACGCGGAGCCCGCGGTGGTCGCCGTCGCGGTGGCCTGCGCGCCGGTGGTGCTCGGTGTGGCCGGCCCGCTGCTGGAGCGTCGGAGGCCGAGCCGGCAGGTCCTGCTGGCAGCGCCCGTCGTCGTGGCAGGCGCGGTGCTGGTGGAGGGGACCGGCCGGACCGACGCCGTCGGGGTGGCCTGGGCGGCGCTGGCCCTTGGCTGCGAGGCCGCGTTCACGCTGCTCGCGGTGCCGGTGCTGCGGCGGCACGGCTCGTGGGGGGTGTCCGTGCACACGGTCTGGCTGGGTGGCGTGATGCTGGCCGTCCTCGGCTGGACGGTGGAAGGGCCGTCGGCCGCACGGGAGTTGTCCGCGGCACAGTGGGCGGCCGTCGGCTACCTGGCGCTGCTGGTGACGGCGGTCGCCTTCGTGCTCTGGTACTCGACGGTGCGCACCGTCGGGGCCGGGCGGGCCGGGCTGCTCACAGGCATCGCGCCACTCGCCGCGGCGGCCGCCGGAGCCGTCTCGGGCAGCGGCGCGCCAGGGCGGTCGGTATGGCTGGGCATCGCCGTGGTGATCGCCGGTCTGGTCGGGGGCCTGCGGCCCCGTGACGTTGCCGCCATGGACATCACGGATACGGATCGCCAGGGCGCGGCGGCACGCCCGTCCACCTCGGTGCGCTCCAGGTAGCGGCGCGATGGTCGGCCGGGGAGTGCTTTCGGGGGCATGACCGGGCCCCACCGCGCTTCCACCCAGCTCATGTCCTGCGCCGACCCCAACACCTGCGTCGTCGACGCTCTCGCAGACAGGATCAGCGAAGCGTTCGAGCGCGTCCTCGCCTCCGACGTGCGCTACCGGTGCGTGGTCGACACCTCCACGCCGACCCGAGTCACGAATAATCAGCTTTTATGACATATCGTGCGCGTATGACAAGCGGCAACAGCACTGGAATGTCACTGGCGAGATGCGCCATCCTCGCGGCGGGTGCGGTCGCCGCGCTCGGTGCCACGCCGGCCGGCGCAGGCGGCACCGCGGACGGCGTGGATGGTGTGGACAGCGCGGACACCTGGGTGGGTTTCGAGGTGGTCGCGCCGGGGGGCCTGTATGTATCGGCTCCCTGCGCCGCCGCACTGTCCGATGCATGGCCGGGACACATGGCCCATGGCCGCCTCGGCGAGGTTCGCGTCACCGACGAGCGGGCCGCGCGGGATGCCGCTTGGACAGCCACCGTCACCGTGAGCCAGGACTTCACGGCCGGTTCACCTGACTCCGATGAGACGATCTCCCGAAGTCACGTGGTCTACCGCCCCGGAGCGGCGATCGATGCGTTCAACGGGCCATTCACGCCGGGTCACCCCGGGCGCCTGACCACCTTCCGCATGGCGTTCAGCCATCCGAGCGGTTCCGGCAGCAACTCCGTCACCTGGAACCCCACCCTGATCGTCCATGTGCCCGCCGCCGGGGTGGCCGACGTCTATCGCGGCACGGTCACGCATTCAGTGGCTTGAGGCCCGCAGGCAGACCGCCCCTATTCCCAGGGACTTATTCGGCATATAAGACGAATACGACACGCGTTATTTCTCTATTTCGGTTATTGCAGTAACAATCCCCATAAATTGATCTCCGAGTCATCGCAGATGATCTCGGCGCCTTGCCATGCGCGGGCGCCATCGTCATGAACGCGGAGGTCTCCGTTGCTCGGACACCGGGCTTATCGGCCGGAATTGGGTGGCCGCCCCGAGGGGCGGCCCGGGAGATGGTTCGGACGGCGAAAGGGGGGTAAACCCGCACCGGCCAGGCGACGGGCCATGGTGGGTTTGACGGCGATGGCCTCGCTGACGCTGCCCGTCGTCGCCGCGCCTCCCGCAGCCGCCGCCCCGTCGAACTACCTCTATGTGGTCAATTCCACCGACGACACAGTTTCGGTGATCAACACCACGAACGACACCGTCGGTGCCCCTCCCATCGCTGTCGGCACCACTCCGACATGGGTGGCGATCGCGCCGAACGGCACCAAGGCCTATGTCACGAACAGCGGCTCCGACGACGTGTCAGTGATCAACACCGCGGACAACACCGTCAGCGCCACCATCGCCGTCGGCGACGAACCCCGAGGGGTGGCCTTCACCCCTGACGGCACGAAGGCCTACGTGGTCAATACCCTCGACGGCACCGTCTCGGTGATCAACACGGCCACCAATGCCGTCACCGGCACCATCACCGTCGGCAACACCCCCGTGGGGGTGGCCGTCACCCCCAACGGTGCCAAGGCCTACGTCGCCAACCTCAACGCCAACAACCTGTCGGTGATCGACACCGCCACCGACACCGTCACCGGCACCGTCCCCGTCGGCCAGAATCCCTCCACGATCGCCATCACCCCCAACGGCGCCAAGGCCTACGTCACGAACAACACGTCGAACGACGTATCGGTGGTCGATACGGCCACCGACACTGCCGGTACCCCCATCGCTGTCGGCACGGCTCCCCGAGGGGTGGCCGTGACCTCCAACGGTTCCAAGGCCTATGTCGTGAACAACGGCTCGAACAGTGTGTCGGTGATCAACACCACCACCGATGCCGTCTCCTCCACCATCACCACCAACATCGGCGCCAGCCCGAGCGGGGTGGCCATCACCGCGAACGGCGCCAAGGCGTACATCACGAACACCGGCCCCGGCAACGTGTCGGTGATCGACACCTCCACCGACACGGCCAGCCCCACCCTGCTCACCGTCGGCGGCGGTCCGCTCGGAGAGGCGGCCTCCCCGGACCAGGGGGACACGGTGACCACCTTCCAGGTCTCCCCCACGGACGGTCTGACCATCGGCGTTCCCACGTCGGCCACCCTGAGCCAGGTCACTCCGGGCAACACCGCCACCGGTCAGCTCGGCCAGGTCACGGTGACCGACGAGCGTTCGCTGGCCGATGCCAGCTGGGTGGCCACCGCCTCCCTGACCGATGCCTTCACCACCACCGGTGGCAGCCCCATCACCGGCAGCGCGACGACCTACACACCCGGAGCGGCCATCACCTCCGTCAACGGGCCGTTCACTCCGGGCACGGCGGGAACGCTCGCCTCCGCCCGGACCGCGTTCAGCAAGCCGAGCGGTTCCGGCAACAACTCCGTCACCTGGAACCCCACCCTGGACGTCGCCGTGCCCGCGGCCGCGGTCGCCGGCATCTACACCGGGACGGTGACCCATTCTGTGGCGTGAACCGTCGCCTCAGCACCGGCCCTTCACTCTGATCGCCGCCGCGGCTCCTGCCGCGGCGGCGATCGCCCTGGGTGTCCTCACTCCGGCCGGCATCACCTCGGCGACAGCAGTGGACAGGAAGCCGGAATCCATCGGTATCCGGCTCCTCGAAGCGCCCGTGGCGCGGCGGAACGACCCACGGGCACGGATGTACATCGTCGACCATCTCAAGCCGCGCATGACGATCAAGCGCAGCATCGAGATCGCCAACAAATCGTCCGCCGCACGCCGCATCGACCTGTATCCGGCCGCCGCCTCCATCAAGAACAACGGGTTCACCTTCGCCGCGAAGCGCACACCCAACGAACTGACCGGGTGGATCAGCGTCAAACCAGCCATCGCCGTCCTGAAACCGCACTCGAAATCCAAGGCCAAAATCACGATCAAGGTGCCGCGGACCGCACAGGCCGGAGAGCGCTACGCCGTCGTATGGGCCGAAAGCGGCGCGGCGGCGGACGCCACCCACAACATCGGCAGCATCAACCGCGTGGGGGTGCGGATCTACCTGGACATCGGGCCCGGCGGAGAGCCCCTCTCGGACTTCGAGATCGAGAAGATGAAAGGCACGCGTGACAAACAAGGCCGCCCCAGCCTTGTCGCGGCCGTCCGCAACCCGGGCAGGCGAGCGGTGGATCTGAACGGGACACTCGACCTTCGTGACGGCCCCGGCGGCGTCAGCGCGGGCCCGTTCCGAGCGGCCTCCGGTATCACACTCGCCCCGCACGGAACGGGCATCGTCACCGTTCCCCTCGATCCACGCCTGCCCGACGGTCCTTGGAAAGCCAAGCTGACGCTGCGGAGCGGCACAGTGGAGCGGACCAGTACGGCAACCGTGACGCTTGCCAAGGAGAAGGCCGCCAGATCTCGCGCACCCCTCTACGCCGCAGCCGCCGCAGCCACGGCCCTGGCCGCCTGCGTACTCGCCCTGGTGATCCGACGCCATCAGCGCAAGAGCCGATAGACGATGGCCGGCCGCCTGCACCACAAGCAGCCGAAGGAAACGTCATTCCCGAAGGGCGGCCCCGCACACCTCGAGCGGGGCGCCCCGGCACCGGATCGAAGCGATGCACTCGGTGATGCCGGGTAGTGCCGGCATCCTCCTCCGTCCCACGGTGTCCCCGACGGCCCCGGTCAGCTGCCGACGTAGGCCGCGAGGTGCTCTCCGGTGAGGGTGGAGCGGGTGGCGACGAGGTCGGCGGGGGTGCCCTCGAAGACGATCCGGCCGCCGTCGTGTCCGGCGCCGGGGCCGAGGTCGATGATCCAGTCGGCGTGCGCCATGACCGCCTGGTGGTGCTCGACGACGATGACCGACTTGCCGGAGTCGACGAGCCGGTCGAGCAGGCCGAGCAGCTGCTCGACGTCGGCGAGGTGCAGGCCGGCGGTCGGCTCGTCGAGGACGTAGACGCCGCCCTTCTCGGCCATGTGCGTGGCCAGCTTGAGCCGTTGCCGCTCGCCGCCGGAGAGCGTGGTGAGCGGCTGCCCGATGGTGAGGTAGCCGAGCCCGACGTCGGCCAGCCGCTGCAGGATCCGGTGGGCCGCCGGGGTGTGCGCCTCGCCGGCGCCGAAGAACTCCTCGGCCTCGGTCACCGACATCGCCAGCACCTCGCTGATGTCGCGACCGCCCAGGTGGTAGTCGAGGACCGACGCCTCGTACCGCTTCCCGTCGCACTCCTCGCAGGTGGTGGCGACCCCGGCCATCATCGCCAGGTCGGTGTAGACGACGCCGGCGCCGTTGCAGGTCGGGCAGGCGCCCTCGGAGTTGGCGCTGAACAGCGCGGGCTTCACGCCGTTGGCCTTGGCGAACGCCTTGCGGATCGGGTCGAGCAGTCCGGTGTACGTCGCCGGGTTGCTGCGGCGCGAGCCGCGGATCGCGGTCTGGTCGATCGACACGACACCCTCCCCGGCCGGAATCGACCCGTGCACGAGCGAGCTCTTGCCGGAGCCGGCGACGCCGGTGATGACCGTGAGGACGCCGAGCGGGACGTCGACGTCGACTTCGCGCAGGTTGTGCGTCGTGGCGCCGCGGATCTCCAGCGTGCCGGTGGGCTTGCGCACCGCGTCCTTGACGGCTGCCCGGTCGTCGAAATGGCGGCCGGTGAGGGTGCCGCCTGTCCGCAGCCCCTCGACGGTGCCCTCGTAGCAGACGGTGCCGCCCGCCGTGCCGGCGCCGGGGCCGAGGTCGACGACGTGGTCGGCGATCGCGATCACCTCCGGCTTGTGCTCCACCACGAGCACCGTGTTGCCCTTGTCCCGCAGCCGCAGCAGCAGGTCGTTCATCCGCTGGATGTCATGGGGGTGCAGGCCCGTGGTGGGCTCGTCGAAGACGTAGGTGACGTCGGTGAGCGAGGAGCCGAGGTGACGGATCATCTTGGTGCGCTGTGCCTCGCCGCCCGACAGCGTGCCCGCCGGCCGATCGAGCGAGAGATAGCCGAGGCCGATCTCCACGAACGAGTCGAGAGTCTGCTGCAGCGTGGTGAGCAGCGGCGCCACCGACGGCTCGTCGAGGCCGCGAACCCAGTCGGCCAGGTCGCTGATCTGCATCGCGCACGCGTCGGCGATGCTGATCCCCTCGATCTTCGACGACCTGGCCCCTTCGCTCAGCCGGGTGCCGTCGCAGTCGGGGCAGGTGGTGAAGGTGACCGCCCGGTCCACGAACTCCCGGATGTGCGGCTGCATCCCCTCCCGGTCCTTGGCGAGCATCGACTTCTGGATGCGCGGGATCAGCCCCTCGTAGGTCATGTTGATGCCCGCGATCTTCATCCTGGTCGGCTCGCGGTGAAGGAAGTCGTGCAGCTCCTTCTTGGTGAACTTGCTGATCGGCTTGTCCGGGTCGAAGAAGCCCGACTCGATGTAGAGCCGGGAGTTCCAGCCGCCCCCCTTGTAGCCGGGGACGGTGATCGCGCCCTCGTTGAGCGACTTGGAGTCGTCGTAGAGCTGGGTGAGGTCGAGATCCGTGACGGTGCCCCGGCCTTCGCAGCGCGGACACATGCCACCGGTGATGCTGAAGCTGCGACGCTCCTTCACGGTCTGCCCGGCGCGCTCCAAGGTGACCGCACCGGCTCCGCTGATCGAGGCGACGTTGAAGGAGAACGCCTTGGGCGAGCCGATGTACGGCTTCCCGAGCCGGCTGAAGAGGATCCGCAGCATCGCGTTGGCGTCGGTGGCGGTGCCGACCGTGGAGCGGGGGTCGGCACCCATCCGCTGCTGGTCGACGGTGATCACGGTGGTCAGCCCGTCGAGGACGTCGACCTCGGGCCGTGCCAGCGTCGGCATGAAGCCCTGCACGAAGGCGCTGTAGGTCTCGTTGATCAGCCGCTGCGACTCCGCGGCGATCGTGTCGAACACCAGCGAGCTCTTGCCCGAGCCGGAGACACCGGTGAACACCGTCAGCCGGCGCTTCGGGATCTCGACGCTGACGTCCTTGAGGTTGTTCTCGCGCGCGCCGTGCACGCGGATCAGCTCGTGACTGTCGGCAACGTGCGGCGCCGGCGACTGGGTGTCCGTCCTCGGGGCCATGCTCATCGTGTCTCCATCTCTCGGGCGGGCCGGTTGCGCAGCACCCCACGGTAGGACCGGTCGGCCACACGGGTGGCTCCGGTGGGCATGGGGCTGATCTCCATGACTGTCAGGCTAGGTGCGGCTCGGCCGCCGGCGCTTCTCGATTCCTGATCGGTCCGGTCACCTGGCCCGCAGCGGGAGCGGGACCACTTTTACCCAACTTGATGGCATGCCCTTGTCAAATCTGTCAGGCTTTCCGGCAGCCGTCGCCCCGTCTCCGGGCGGACGCGGCGGACATCTCTCCCCAACGATCACACAACCGATACGCGACGCCACGGCCCGCCTCCGGCACACCCATGCCGGCCCGGCGGCCACCGAGCAGGCCGGAACCCGGCCGCCGCAAAGGAGTTTCGTGTGAGACCAACCCCCCGCAACGCCCTCGCCGCGAGCGCACTCGCCGTCGCGGCGACGGCTGCCTTCTCCCTCCCCGTCGCCGCCGCGGCAGCCGCGCCGGACGCGGCTCCCGTGGCCGCCGCCTGCACCCCGGCCCAAGTGGTCACCAATGGCGGCTTCGAGAGCGGGACTTCACCCTGGAGCCAGTCCGCGACCACCGTGATCACCAGCCGCTCGGGGCAGACCGCCCACGGCGGCACCAGCTTCGCCTGGCTGGACGGTGTCGGCAGCACGCACACCGACACCCTCTCGCAGTCCGTCACGATCCCCACCGGGTGCAGCAGCGCCACCCTCACCTTCTGGCTGCACATCGACACCGCCGAGACGACCTCGTCCACCGCGTACGACAAGCTGACGGCGAAGATCGGCAGTACGACGCTGGCGACGTACTCGAACCTCGACAAGAACACCGGGTACGCGCAGAAGTCGTTCGACGTCTCGGCGTTCGCGGGCCAGACCGTGACCGTCGCCTTCACCGGTACCGAGGACTCCAGCCTCCAGACGAGTTTCGTCGTCGACGACGTCGCCCTCGACACCTCGGGCGGCACGACCCCGCCGGCGGACTCCACCCGCACCCCGGCCGCACCCTCGTACACCGTCAGCCTGAGCGGCAACACGAGCGGCACCGTCTGGACCGGCCACGAGAGCGTGGCCTTCACCAACGCCTCCTCCACCGCGCTCAGCGAGGTGTATCTGCGGCTGTGGGACAACTACCACGGCACCTGCTCCGCCCCGCCGATCACGGTCAGCAACGTCACCGGCGGGACAGCCGGTGCCCTGTCCGTCGCCTGCACCGCCCTCCACATCGACCTGCCGACGCCCCTCGCCCAGGGGCAGACCGCCACGATCGGCTTCGACCTGGGCATCACCGTCCCGAGCGGCGCCGACCGGTTCGGCTACGACGGGGCCTACAGCTTCATCGGCAACGCCCTGCCCGTTCTCGCGGTCAAGGACGGGGCGGGCTGGCACCTGGACCCGTACACCAACAACGGCGAGTCGTTCTACTCCCTGGCCGCCGACTTCAAGGTGACCCTCGACCATCCCAGCACCCTGCTGGTGCCGGCCACCGGCACCTCGGTCGACACCCCCGGCTCCAGCGGACGCACGATCACCACGGCCACCGCCTCCAAGGTGCGTGACTTCGCCTGGGCGGCCGGTCCCTTCACCAAGATCTCCGGCACCTCGACCGCCGGCACCCCGATCAACGTCTACTCCGTCTCGGGCATCAGCTCCGCCAACGCACAGTCGATGCTCACCACCGCCAAGACCGCCGTGGACGCCCACGCGTCACGGTTCGGCGCCTACCCGTACGGCGAGCTGGACGCGGTGCTCGACAACAACTTCTGGTTCGGCGGCATGGAGTACCCGGGCTTCGTCCTCGACCTGGTCAGTACCACGGCCCTCACCCACGAGATCGGCCACCAGTGGTGGTACGGAATCGTCGGCGACGACGAGTACAACAGCCCCTGGCTCGATGAGGCGTTCACCGACTACGCCACCGACCTGGCCCTGAACAAGACGGGCACCAACTGCTGGAGCAGCGTCTCCTGGGCGTCGTCGGCCGAGAAGATCACCAACTCGATGGCCTACTGGGACGCCCACTCCTCCCGGTACTCCACCGTCGTCTACGGCTACGGCAAGTGCGCGCTGCACGATCTGCGACGCGTCCTCGGTGACACGGCCATGGCCAAGTTGCTGAAGGACTACGCCACCGCTCACTGGTACGGCGTCTCGACCACGGCCGAGTTCAAGGCGGCCGCCCAGGCCGCCACGACCACGGACCTGACCTCGTTCTGGACCACTCACCGCATCGAAGGCTGACCCGGCACCGGTGCGCCGCGGTGGGCGCCTCCTGGCGTCACCCGCGGCGCACCCGTGAGCGCTGTCACGAGCCACCTCGCGCAGCCCGCGAAGCCGAGTTGACCCTCCCCTTACGTAAGGCTTGAAGCTGTGGGCCGACGAAAGGGCAGGTTCATGAGCTACTCCGTGGGGCAGGTCTCGGCTTTTGCCGGCGTGACGGTGCGTACGCTGCATCACTACGACAAGGCCGGGCTGCTCTCACCCAGCGGCCGCAGCCACGCCGGCTACCGGCTCTACAACGACGCCGACCTGGGCCGTCTCCAGCAGATCCTCTTCTACCGCGAGCTCGGCTTCTCCCTGGACGACATCGCCGCGATCCTCAAGGATCCGCAGGCGAACGCACTGGAGCAGCTGCGGGCCCGCCAGCGGCAGTTGAGTGAGGAGATCGCCAGGCTCCAGCAGCTCGCCGAGGTGGCGGAACGGGCCATCGAGGTCCAGCAGACCGGGGTGTCCCTGACTCCTCAGGAACGCTTCGAGGTCTTCGGTGAGATCACCTTCGACCTGAGCTACGCCACCCAGGCAGAGCTGAAGTGGGCGCACTCGGAGGGACAGCGCGAGGCGATGGCGCGCGCGGCCGCGCACACCAAGGAGGACTGGCGGCAGCTCATGGGCGAGGCCGCCGCCTGGCGCGCGGAGCTGCTCGCGGCCTTCGACGACGGGGAGCCGAGTGACGGCCAGCGGGCCATGGACCTCGCCGAGGAGCACCGCCTGCACATATCGCGCTGGTTCACCTCCTGCCCGTCCGCCATGCACCGGCGCATCGCGGACGACTTCGTCGCCGACGCACGCGCCTTCGCCCTGGTCGTGCCGCCGTCGCAGCAACGCCCGGGCCTGGCCGCCTATACGTGCAAGGCCGTCCACGCCAACGCGGCCCGCCACGCGGGCGGCCGTGCCGACTGCGAGGAGGTCCGATGAGGATCCTGATCGCCGCGGCCGGATCGCGCGGCGACGTCGCGCCCTACACCGGCCTGGGCGCCGCACTGCGCCGGGCCGGGTACGACGTCGCCCTCGCCACCACGGACGCCTTCGCGCCCCTCGTGCGCGACGCCGGGCTGGAGTTCCGCGGTCTGCCCGCCGACGCACAGGGGCGCGGCAGCGTGGCAGGCAAACGTGAATTGATGCGCGCCGCCACCGCGTTCGTCACCGAGCTGGGCCAGGGGTTCGCCGACGCGGTGGCCGACGGCACGGATCTGCTCCTGCTGTCGCCCACCACCGCCCAGCTCGGCTGGCATCTCACCGAGGCCACGGGCACGCCGAGCCTGGGCGTGTACCTCCAGCCCACCGCGCCCACCGGCGACTTCCCGCCCGTGGTGACGGGCTCCCGCTCGCTCGGCCGCCTCGGCAACCGCGCGGCCGGGCGCTTCGCCCTCCGCATGGCCGACCGTGTCTACGAGCAGGCGGTCGCGGAGCTGCGCCGCCGTCTGCGGCTGCCCGCGCTCTCCGCCTCCGCGATGCGCCGACGGCGGGAACGGGCGAACTGGCCCGTCCTGCACGGCTTCAGCACGGCGCTGGTGCCACGCCCGTCCGACTGGCGTCCCGGCCTGGAGGTCGTGGGTACCTGGTGGCCCCACCTCGACCCGGCCGAGCGGCTGCCCGCGCACCTGGAGGACTTCCTTCAGGCCGGGCCGCGGCCCGTGCTCATCGGCTTCGGCAGCATGGCGGCCGGAGACGGGGACCGGTTGAGCGAGATCGCCGTACGAGCGCTGCGGCGTGCCGGGCTGCGCGGGATTCTCCAGTCCGGCAGTGCCGGGCTCACGGCCGACGGCGACGACATCCTGACCATCGGGGACGTACCGCACGCCCTGCTGTTCCCACGCCTGGCCGCGGTGGTCCACCACGCGGGGGCGGGCACCACGGCGGCCGCCCTGCGCGCCGGTGTGCCCGCGGTGACCGTACCCGTGGCAGCGGACCAGCCGTTCTGGGCGGGACGACTCGCCGCACTCGGCGCCGCCACCGACCCGATCCCCTTCCGCTCCCTCACCGCCGAGCGGCTCGCCGACGCGCTGGACCGCGTCGTGCGGCAGCAGGCATACGCACGCGCCGCCGCGACCGCCGCACGGCACATGGCGGCCGAGGACGGCACGGGCCGGGCCCTTGAGGCCGTCCGGCAGCTGACGGGGTGAGCAGGGCGTCGGGTACTGCGGCTGGAGGGAAATTCAGGCGACCGGCAGGGGCGTCCTCCCTAGGATGGAGCGCTGCACACCCTGTCCTTCGTCACTGATTCGGTCATCGCGTGAAACCCTTGATCCCTGCCGTGCTGCGCGATGAGCCGCAGTTCGCCCGCCTGTTCGTCGGGCAGTCCCTGTCCGTGCTGGGCGATCGTGTGTCGTTCGTGGCGCTGCCCTTCGCGGTGCTCTCGATCGGCGGGTCCGCTTCCGACGTCGGGCTGGTGGCGGCCGCGGGGCTGCTGCCCATGCTGCTCTTCACCCTGGTGGGCGGGGTCCTGGCGGACCGTTTCCGGCGGCACCGCATCATGCTCGTCTCCGATCTGGTGCGGTTCGCCGCTCAGGGAATCCTTTCCGTACTGCTGCTGACCGGTGCGTGCGAGGTTCCGTATCTCGTCGTGCTGATGGTGCTGTTCGGCACCGCGGACGCGTTCTTCATGCCTGCTTCGACCGGGCTGATACCGCTGGTCGTCCCGCCCGAACGGCTGCGGGAGGCGAACGCCCTGCGAGGGTTCGTCCAGTCGTCCGGGCTGGTGGTGGGGCCCGCCCTGGCGGGTGGCCTGGTGGCGGTGGCCGGTCCGGGTGGCGCCCTGGCCCTGGACGCCGTGACCTTCGCCGTCAGTGCCGCGTTCCTGTCCCGGCTGACCGTCCGCGACACTACGCCCGAGCCGGCTCAGGTCGTCACCGGTGGCGCGTTCCTGGGGGAACTGCGCGCGGGTTGGGCACAGGTGCGTTCCCGGACGTGGGTCTGGGCGGGCATGGCCGCCATAGCGGTGTACCACGTGGTCATGCTGCCATCGGTGTTCGTGCTGGGACCTGTCCTGGCCGAACACGCCTGGGGCGGTGCGGCAAGCTGGTCGGTGGTGGTCGCGGCCTTCGGCATCGGCTCCATCGTGGGAGACGTGTGCGCATACCGGATCAAGATCGCGCGGCCCATGGCAGTGGCGGCCGCCGCGCTCGCCGTGGCCTCCTGCCAGGCGCTGATCATCGGCTCCGGCGCACCGCTCGTCCTCATCGCGGCACTCGAAGCGGTCACCGGCGTGGCCGTCTCCCTCTGCTTCGTTCTCTGGGAGACCGCCCTGCAGACCCACGTGCCCGAAGGTGCCCTGTCCCGTGTGAGCTCCTACGACCACCTGCTGACGGAAGGACTCATGCCTCTCGGTCTGGCCCTGGCCGGGCCGGTGTCCGCGTTCCTCGGTGTGCGGCCCACTCTGTACGCGATGACGCTCGTCGCGGTTCCCGCCGCGCTGGCACTGCTGTGCGTCCCTTCCCTGCGTCGCCTCCCTGCGCATGCGTCGAGCGCGACGGGCGGCGCCGCCGGGCCCCCTGTCGTCGCGGAGCCCAGCCGGCCGTGACGTTCCGGTCGTTGCGGCGTGCGCGGCCGCGTTCGGCAAGCCCGTCGGACCCCGGCTTCGGGCCCTTCGGATGGACCACTCAGCCCTCGCCCCGGACCGGGGGGACGGCGGAAGGTGGGCTGGACGAGGGAGCACGATGAAGGAGCGGTGATGCAGACACCGGAAGTCGACGGGGCTGCCCTGGAGACCTTGCTGTCAGCGGCCGTGGCGGCGCCGTCGATCCACAACACGCAGCCCTGGCGGTTCGGCATGGCCCCGGACACCCGGTCGATCGAGGTCCACGCCGACCGCGGGCGGCCGCTGGCGCTGGCCGACCCGGAACGACGCGCCCTGCACCTGTCCGTGGGCGCCGCCGTCTTCAACCTCCGCGTGGCCGCGGCGCATCTGGGCTGGAACCCCGTCGTACGGCTGCTCCCCGAACCGGGCGATCCCGACCTGCTGGCCACCGTGCGCCTGACCGGGCCCGGGCCGGACGGGCAGCCGTCGTACCGTGACCTGTACGAGGCCGTCGAGCGGCGCCACACCAGCCGCATGCCCTTCACCGGACGTCCGGTTCCGGAGCACATCGTGACGGAGATGATCACTGCCGCGCGGGCCGAGGGCGCGCACCTGGACGTCCCCGGCATCGTCGGGACCCGTCGTCTGCTGCGTCTGACCGCCGCGGCCGAGGCGCGCAACGCCGCCCACCCGGCCCGTACCGCCGAGGCCCGCACATGGATCACCGCCCCGCAGGCCCCCGCCCCCTACGGAATCCCGGTCACCGCCCTGGGCCCCCGGGAGGCGGCCGGACAGATGCCGGTACGGGACTTCACCGGCCCGCTGCCCGGCCTGCGCCTGCCCGCCCTGCGCTTCGAACGTCACGCGCAGGTCGCCCTGGTGTGGACCGTGCGCGACCGGCAGGAGGACTGGCTGCGGGCGGGTCAGGCGATGGAGCACGCACTGCTGGTGGCCACCCGGCACGGGGTGCGTACGTCGATGCTGCACCAGGCCATGGAGTGGCCGGACCTGAGGACGGCCATGGGCGGAGCCAGGCAGCGGTACTACCCCCAGCTGCTGATCCGTTTCGGATACGGCCCTGACGGCGGACGCACACCGCGTGCGTCCGCTCACCTCACGGCCCGTTCGACCGCCGGTCGGGAACCGACGGCACCCGGCGCGCGCGGCGAGCGGGCGGACTGATGCGCGGGCCCGTTCAGTCGCTGCCGCATGTGCCCGCGAGTTCCCGCCCCGTGACCATCTCGGACTCGATCCGTACGAAGACTCCGTCCCCTACACGCATCCAGGATCGGGGTCCGGTGCGCCGCAGGCGCTCGTTCTCGACCGGGTCGGTCACCACGTGGGCCCGGCCGGTGACAACCACGCTCCAGCCGGACTCGGTCGGGGCATGGAACTCGTCCGCCTCGAAGGAGACCACGACGCCGTCGATGGCGTGCACGAGGCCGGAGGCCGCGGAGGTGTGCAGCACGACGGAGGAGTCCGCGTCGAGGGAGAAGTTGACGGGGAGTACGGCGGGGAGCGCCTGACGGGTGTACACGACGCGGCCGACCGGCACCTTGGCCAGCAGGCGTAGGCACTCCTGCCGGTCCAGTGCGCGCATGCCGTTGTCTTGGAGCATCGGTCCATCATCCCGGCGGCTGCCACGACGGCGTTAGGGCCGGTCGGCCCTCTTCGGCCGTCCTACCTGCCCGTACGTCGTCCTTGCGGCCGCGACGTCCGGTCCGGCTCGGCGGACGTATCCCTCGCCGTGGAGGAAGACGCCCCGCAGGGGAACGCAACTCCGGATGACAACCCCGGATGACAACTCCGGATGACAACGCGCCTGGTGGCGGGGCGCCCCCTCGCCGGGGCGCACGGCGACGGATGAAGACGCGCCCGCCTGGTGGGTCGGCCCCTCGCCCGGCCGCGGCAGAGCGCTGCCGCGGCCGGCGCACTGGATCCGCAGATCCCGCGTACCGGGTCACGCAAGGGCAGGCAGGGGCACGACCCACTCGACCACGGTGCCGCTCGGGCTGTTCGCCGCCACGGTGCACGTGCCGCCCAGTTCCTCGGCACGCCTGTTCAGGTTGGCCAGGCCGCTGCGGCGGGTGACGACGGGGTCGATGCCGCGGCCGTCGTCCGCCACCCGCAGGCGCAGGGTCGCGCCACCCACCTCGACACCGACGTCGACGGCGGTCGCGTGGGCGTGCCGGGCCGTGTTGGACAGGGCCTCACCGAGCACGGCCAGCAGCTGCCCGGCGTACTCGGCGGGCACATCGGTGTCCAGCAGACCGGTCATGCGCAGCGCCGGGGTGAAACCGAGGGCCTCGGCGGCCCGGTCGGTGGCCGTCACCAGCCGGGCGCGCAGCCCGCTGCCGCGGGCACGGTCGCTCTCCCGCAGGGCGTAGATGGTGGAGCGGATCACCTTGATCGTGTCGTCCAGGTCATCCACGACCCGCTGGATCCGCTCGCCCACCTGCGGCCGGTCGGCGACCCGGCCGAGCGTGGACTGCAACGACAGTGCCCCGGCGAACAGCCGCTGGATGACCAGGTCGTGCAGATCCCGGGCGATCCGGTCGCGGTCCCCGAGGACCAGCATGCGTTCGGCGTCCCGCCGGTGCTCGGCCACGTCCAGGGTCAGCGCGGCCTGGTTGCCGAACCCGGTGATCATGTCGACGACCGCGTCGGAGAACACCGGGCCGCCGGGAACGTTCGCCACCAGCAGCACTCCGCGCACATGGTCGCGCGTGCCGAGCGGCACGAGGAAGGCCGGCCCCAGCTCCACCACCGAGGCACTGCCGCCCTCGGCGCGCGGGTCCGCACTGACGGCCTCGCTCATGATCGTCTCCCCGGAGGCGTAGACCTTCGCGGCCAGCGTCGTGACCGGCAGCACCAGGCCCCGCAGCGATGCGGCCTGCGTACCGGAGGCGACCTCGACGACCAGCTCTCCGCTGTCGCCCACCGGTACCGCCAGGGTGACCAGGTCCGCACCGGCCAGCTCCCGCACGGTGGCGGCGACCGACTCCAGGACCTCGGCGGGGTCCCCGCCCGACAGGAGACCACGGGTCAGCTCGTCGCTCGCCGCCAGCCACCGGTGCTTACGGCGGGCGTCCTCGTACAGCCGGGCGTTGTCGATGGCCACACCGGCCGCCGCGGCCAGGGTGCGCAGCACCGCCTCGTCGTCGGCGTCGAACTGCGCGGCGCCCTGCTTGTTGGTCAGGTACAGGTTGCCGAAGATCTGGTCGCGCACCCGGACCGGGGCGCCGAGGAAGCTGCACATGGGCGGATGCCCGGGCGGGAAGCCCACGGACGCCGGGTGCTCCGCCAGATTCGCCAGCCGCAGTGGCTCGGGGTGGCGGATGAGCAGGCCCAATATGCCCTCGCCACGCGGGTAGGGCCCGATCCGGGCGACGTCCTCCTCGTCCATGCCGACCGTGATGAACTGCTTGATGGTGCCTTCGTCGCCGAGCACGCCGAGCGCCCCGTACTGGGCGTCGACCAGGGTGGCCGCGGACTCCACGATGCTGCGCAGCACCACTTCGAGGTCCAGGTCGGAGCCGACGGCCAGCACCGCGTCCAGCAGGGTGTGCATCCGGTCGCGGGCCCCCCGCACCTGCTGCACGTGCTGCTGCAGCCCCTCCAGCAGCTCGTCCAGACGCAGTTGCGGAGTCGTCCCGGAAGCACCGTCACCCTGGCCCTGCGCCCGCTCGTTCACCACAGCTCCCTCACCTCTCCATTTGCCGGACCACCATCAGGATGCCTGACGAGGCCCCGGGGATGGGCCGGGGGCGGCCGGCCGGGATGCGCGGTTCTTCGTCGATCAGTACGGTGCTGCTGTCGTGGTGAACGGGGCAGGACCGCGAGGGTCATCGATGTGGGGAGGCGGCGGCATGGCCGGCAAGGACGTGGAGAAGGTGCCGCGCAAGGTCTACGAAGAGGAACTGCTCCGCCTCCAGACGGAGTTGGTCAAACTTCAGGAGTGGGTGCGCACGGAGGGCGCCCGGCTGGTCGTGATCTTCGAGGGCCGGGACGCGGCGGGCAAGGGCGGCACGATCAAGCGGGTCACGGAACACCTCAATCCGCGGGTGGCGAAGATCGCGGCGCTGCCCAAGCCGACCGAGCGGCAGCGCACCCAGTGGTACTTCCAGCGGTATGTGGAGCATCTGCCGGCGGCCGGGGAGATCGTGCTGTTCGACCGCAGTTGGTACAACCGGGCGGGCGTCGAGCACGTCATGGGCTTCTGCACGAAGGAGGAGCACCAGCTCTTCCTGCGCCAGTGCCCGATCTTCGAGCGGATGCTGGTGGAGGACGGGATCCTGCTGCGCAAGTACTGGTTCTCGGTGAGCGACGAGGTGCAGCAGGAGCGGTTCCGGCGCCGGCTGGAGGATCCGACGCGGCGCTGGAAGCTGTCGCCGATGGACCTGGAGTCGATCACGCGCTGGGAGGCCTACTCCCGGGCGAAGGACGAGATGATGGTGCACACGGACATCGCGGAGGCGCCGTGGTACGTCGTGGAGAGTGACGACAAGCGCCGGGCGCGGCTGAACATGATCGCTCACCTGCTCGACTCCATCCCGTACCACGAGGTGCCGCCGCCGGTCCTGGAACTTCCCGAGCGGCCGGAGTCGACCGGCTACGAGCGCACACCGCGCGATCTGCAGACCTACGTACCCGACCACGCGGCGAGCCTGTCAACTACCCGGCGCTAAGCGCCGGGCTTGCACAACGGGCATCACTGGCGGTGATGCTGCGTTTGCGTCCAGCCCCGCCCCGCTGACGCGGCGGTGGGGCAGGGGCCGTCGACTGGGCCCCGCGTCGCCGCAACTCCCGCGCGCGGGCGCGGATGTTGCGGGAGCCGTTCCGGTCCGCGTGCGCAACGACGCCGCAGTTCCGGCACGCGAACCAGGCCTGGGAGACCCTATTCGCCCTGTCGATGTGCCCGCACTCGGCGCAGGTGCGCGAGGTGTACGCCGGATCGACGTACACCACCGGCACCCCCGCCCGGCGGGCCTTGTACGCGATGAACGACCCCAGCTGGGCGAAGGCCCAGCTGGAGTGGGTGGCCCGTTGGGGCTTGCGAAGCCGTACCCGCTCACGGATGCCGCCCAGGTCTTCCAGGGCGATCCCGCGACCGGTGCTCCCCCACTGCCTTAACGGCGTGGGAGGTACCCCCATCGCCTCGGCCACCACATGCTTCGCGATCTTGTGGTTGATGTCCCGCGCCCGCCGCGCCTCCTTGCGCCTGCGCTTCTTCAGGCGGCGTTTGGCGGACGGGGTGTTCTTCTTCTGCAGCTTGGCGCGCAGCTTGCGTTCCCGGACCCGGGTGCGGTTGAGCTCACGCCCGGCCATGATCTCACCGTCGCTGGTGGTGGCGATGTTGACGATGCCCAGGTCGATTCCGAGGAAGTCCACCGGGTCCGTGTTCGGCTCGGCCTCGGGCACCTCGCAGGTGGCCTGCAGGAACCACATGCCGTCCCGGCAGACGAGGTCGGACTCGCCCCTGCGGTACAGCGCCAGGATGGCCAGCTGCTCGGGGCTCGCGGCGACCGCCACGTCCTTCATTCGCCCGGTCACGGTCCAGATGGACACGCGCCGCTCGGCAATCTGCCAGGACAGCATCCGGTCGTCATAGGGCTGGGCACCCTCCGGGCGGAACCCGATCGGCTTCTCCGTCGCTTTCCGGTACCGCTTTGAGCCGGGCCTGCCCAGGTTCCCGGCCTTCAGGTTGGCCTTGAGGGTGGCGTAGGCGTCACAGGTCTTCTTGATCACGTGCTGGGCGGCCTGCGCCCCCAGGTTCCACCGCGTCTTCACTTCGTCGTAGGTGAGCCTGCGCAGCGCGAAGTTGTTCTTCACATTCTTTTCGAAGGCGACCTGGCTGGCCCAGGTCGCGGCCTCGTTGCAGGCGCACAGGGTCGCCTCAAGTGCCGCCGCCTGTACGAACGTCGGCAGCAGCTTCACCTGTACCACCAGCTTCACGCCCGCGACGTTATCCGGCCTCCAGACCTTCCGCATTCGAACACGGAAAATCTCCCCGGTTCATTGCCTGACTGTCCCGGCGCTCCGCGCCGGATGCCGCCGCGGTGCTCCGCACCGCCCACCCCAGGATGCGATTCCTCCCGGGCGTGAACGCCCGGGGTTCCTCGCAAGAACAGGCTGAACGTCTGAATGCCGCTTCTGAACGTCTGAATGCCGCTTCCGCCGAGCAGCTTGGGCGGCGCATGCCATCTATACACTGAGCGTATAGTCTCCGCATGCCTTCGAAGGGGAAGACGAACAAGCGTACGGTCAGGTTGCGTACCGCGGCCGCTTTGTTCGCGACGACGACCATGGCCCTCTCGGGCTGCACCACGCTACACACCACCGAGCCCAGCGCCGTCCGCGCGCACGCCGTCGCCGCCGGCGCGCCGGCCCGGTTCGGCACCGTGGACTGCCGCCGGGCCAAGTGCATCGCGCTGACCTTCGACGCAGGACCGAGCGAGAACTCGGCGCGGCTGCTGGACATCCTCAAGGAGAAGAAGGTCCCCGCGACCTTCTTCCTGCTCGGCAAGCGGCACATCGAGAAGTACCCGGAGCTGGTCAAGCGGATGGCCGCCGAGGGGCACGAGGTGGCCAGCCACACCTGGGACCACAAGATCCTCACCGAGATATCGCCGAAGGAAATACGCGAGGAACTGGAAAAGCCGAACGAGGCGATAGAGAAGCTCACCGGGCGCAAGCCCACCCTCATGCGCCCGCCCCAGGGCCGTACGAACGACACGGTCAACAAGATCAGCCGCGAGCTGGGGCTCGCCGAGGTGCTGTGGAGCGTGACCGCCAAGGACTACACGACGAACGACTCGAAGCTGATCCAGAAGCGGGTGCTGGAGCAGGCGTCCCGGGACGGGATCATCCTGCTCCACGACATCTACGCGGGCACCGTGCCCGCGGTGCCCGGGATCATCGACGCGCTCAAGGAGCGGGGATACGTGTTCGTGACCGTGCCCCAGCTGCTGGCGCCGGGCAAGGCCGAGCCGGGTGAGGTGTACCGGCCCTGACGGCGGCCGGACCGAGGCGGATCACCAGGCCAGACGCAGGCTCTCCGGTGAGCAGTGGATCAGGGTCGGGCGCATGATGACGCGTGGCCGAGGGCCAACGCGCGACATCCTCTGCGTACGATCCCCCGGTGGTCCTCTTCCGCCTCGAACGCGTCACTCCGCTCTCCGCCGAGCAGGCCTGGCGACGGCTCACGGACTGGCCGCGCCACGCGGACGTGGTGCCGCTCACCCGGATCACGGTGCTCACCCCGCCGCCGACGGCCGAGGGCACGGTGTTCGTGGCCCGCTCCGGCGTCGGCCCGCTCGCCTTCGACGACCCGATGGAGGTGGCCGTCTGGCGTCCGCCGGCGCTGTGCCGGCTGGTCAAGCGGGGTGGTTTCGTCACCGGCTGGGCGGAGATCGAGGTGCGTCCGTACGGTGAGGGCCGCTCGCACGTGGTGTGGCGGGAGGACCTGGCCGTACGCTCGCTGCCGCGGGTCATGGACCGGCCGCTCGGGCGGGTGGCCCGGTGGACGTTCGGGCGTGCGGTGGACAGGCTGCTGGCACGGGATCCGGGCCACGATGTCAGTGGCGAGGTCTAGGGTCTTTTTCCATGACCGAGACCGCGCATCTTCGAACCACCAGGGCGTCGTACGACACCGTCGCCGTCGACTACGACCGGTTATCGAGAAGCGAGCTGGACAACATGCCCTTCGACCGGGCCATGTTGGGGGTGTTCGCCGAACGGGTGCTGGGCAGCGGGGGCGGGCCCGTCGGAGACCTCGGATGCGGTCCGGGGCGGGTGACCACCTATCTGGACAAGCTCGGCCTCGACGCCTTCGGCATCGACCTGTCACCGCGGATGGTGGCTGTGGCCCGGCAGGCCTACCCCGGACTGCGCTTCGAGGTGGGGTCCATGACCGGCCTCGACATCGCGGACGGCACGCTCGCCGGAGCCCTCGCCTGGTACTCCACCGTGCACACGCCCCCGCAGGAACTGCCCGCTCTGTTCGAGGAGTTCCATCGCGTGCTGGCCCCCGGCGGGTACCTGCTGCTGGCCTTCAAGGTGGGCGACGAGTGCGTGCACCTGGACCACGCGTACGGGCACGACCTGTCCCTCGACGTCTACCGCTTCCCACCGGAGCTGGTCTCCGAGCTGCTGGGCCGGGCCGGTTTCGAGGAGGTGGCCCGGCTCGTGCGCGCGGCCGACGAGCGGGAGAAGACACCGCAGGCGTACATCCTGGTCCGCAGACCGGTCTGAGCGGGCTCGGCGAAGTCTGGTGCGGTTCGGCAGCGCCCCAAAGAGGCGCGGGGCTGTATCGATGTGCGGCTCCGCCGCGATGGGGGTCCCCCCTGCTCATGGGGGTCCCCCTGCTCGAGCGAAGCCGAGAACTTGGGGGAGAAGCCGAGAACTTGGGGGAGCGACGAGCCACGACGCACCGCAGGTGGCATACCGGACTGCCGGCGGAGCGCTTAGGCGCCGGTCAGGCCACGGACCCGATCCGCCCCGCCGGCGGCGACGCCGTGTCGTGGTGGATCGGGGTGTGCGCCCCGGTGAGCGAAACCCCGCTGCCGCCACGCCGGTTGGCCACGATCTCCGAGGCGATGGACAGGGCCGTCTCCTCGGGCGTGCGGGCGCCGAGGTCGAGGCCGATCGGGGACCTCAGGCGCGCCAGCTCCAGCTCGGTGACGCCGACCTCGCGCAGTCGCTCGTTGCGGTCCAGGTGGGTGCGGCGCGAGCCCATCGCGCCGACGTACGCGACCGGAAGCCTCAACGCCAGTCGGAGCAGGGGTACGTCGAACTTGGCGTCGTGGGTGAGTACGCACAGCACGGTGCGGCCGTCGACCTCCGTGCGCTCCAGGTACTTGTGCGGCCACTCGACGACGATTTCGTCGGCCTCCGGGAAGCGGGTGCGGGTGGCGAAGATGGGGCGCGCGTCGCACACCGTGACGCGGTAGCCAAGGAACTTGCCGATACGGACCAGCGCGGAGGCGAAGTCGATCGCGCCGAAGACGATCATCCGGGGCGGCGGGACGGACGACTCGACCAGAACCGTGAGCGGTGCTCCGCAGCGAGAGCCCTGCTCTCCGATCTCGAGGGTTCCGGTGCGGCCCGCGTCCAGGAAGGCGCCCGCCTCGGCCGCCACCGTGCGGTCCAGTTCGGGGTGGGCGCCGAAGCCGCCCTCGTACGCGCAGTCGGGCCGTACGAGCAGCGTCCGGCCCAGCAGCTCGGCCGGGCCCGCCACGATCCGCGCGAGCGCCGCGGCCGAGCCCGAGGCCGCGGCGGCCAGCGCCGAGGCGACCACCGAACGGGCGGGATGGGCCGCGCGGACCGGTGTGACGAGGATGTCGATGACGCCGCCACAGGTCAGTCCGACGGCGAAGGCGTCCTCGTCGCTGTATCCGAAGCGCTCCAGAACGGTCTCGCCGTCCCGCAGGGCCTGCCGGCACAGGTCGTAGACCGCGCCCTCCACACAACCGCCGGAGACGGAGCCGATCGCCGTGCCGTCGGCGTCCACCGCGAGGGCGGCGCCCGGCTGACGGGGCGCGCTGCCGCCGACGGCCACGACGGTGGCCACGGCGAAGTCGCGTCCCTGCCCGACCCACCGGTTCAGCTCCTCGGCGATGTCCAGCATCTCTCGGTCTCCTTAGCAGCGGTCATGTAGCGGGGTTTTCGGGGAGCGGTCAGTGCACGCCCAGCCAGTCCTCAATGGGGTTGAGGGCGAAATAGACGAGGAAGATGCCTGCCAGGCCCCACATGAAGGCTCCGATCTCGCGTGCCTTGCCCTGGGCCGCCTTGATGGCGACGTACGAGACGACGCCCGCGGCGACACCAGCGGTGAGGGTGTACGTGAACGGCATGAGGACCACGGTCAGGAAGACGGGAATCGCGGTGGCGCGGTCACCCCAGTCCACATGACGGGCGTTCATCAGCATCATGGCGCCGATGACGACCAGGGCGGCCGACGCCACCTCCTGCGGCACGATCGCCGTCAGGGGGCTGAAGAACAGGCAGGCCGCGAAGAGCAGACCGGTGACGACGGAGGCGAGGCCCGTGCGGGCGCCTTCGCCCACCCCCGTCGCCGACTCGATGAACACCGTCTGGCCCGAACCGCCCGCCACACCGCCGATCGCACCACCCGCGCCGTCGATGAACAGCGCCTTGGACAGGCCCGGCATACGGCCCTTGTCGTCGGCGAGCCCGGCCTCGGTGCCGACGCCGATGATGGTGGCCATCGCGTCGAAGAAACCGGCGAGCACCAGCGTGAAGACGATCACGCCGACGGTCATCGCGCCGACCTCGCCCCAGCCGCCGAAATCGACCTTCCCGAAGAGCGAGAAGTCGGGCATCGAGACCGCGCTGCCGTGCAGTTCGGGGGCGCCGCCGGCCCAGGCGCCGGGCTTGATGACACCGGCGGCGTTGAGGATCGCGGCGACGACCGTGCCACTGAGAGGGCGAGCGGCACTTTGCCGACGAAGCCCATCAGCAGCGTGGTGCACGCGGCCGCGAACGCCGTCGCGGTGATCAGGGCCTTCTGGCCGAGCGTGTCCCCCGCCGCGTCCTTGCCGGACAGGATCAGCGGGTTGAGCAGGAGGATGTACGCCATCGCCATGAAGGTGGTGACGCCGCCGCGCACTTCGCGTGCGAGCGTGGATCCCCGGTGGGATATGTGGAAGTACCGGTCGATCCAGGTCCGGTCGGCCGGGACGCGGATTCCCGCGCCCGCGTCCTCGGCGGCGGACCTGGGCTCCACTGACTGCTGGGTCATGGTGCCATCTCCCAAGGTTCACAGGGGCACCCGTCCGTGTTGCCTTCGGCGACGTACGGGATTTGGGATCTGCACGACCCGGGGGACGGCCCGAGGCGAACATCGGGGGTCTGGGGGACGGAGTCCCCCAGAGGAAATCACCTGCTCAACCCCCGGAGGGGTCAGGTTCCCGTCAGGTGTTCCGGACGTACCGGCGTCCTGTTCAGCTCCAGGCCCGTCGCGTTGCGGATCGCCGCGAGCACGGCCGGAGTCGACGACAGGGTGGGGGCCTCGCCGATGCCGCGCAACCCGTACGGGGCGTGTTCGTCGGCGAGTTCGAGCACGTCGACCGGGATGGTCGGGGTGTCGAGGATGGTGGGGATCAGATAGTCCGTGAACGAGGGGTTCTTCACCTTGGCCGTCTTCGGGTCGACGACGATCTCTTCCATGACCGCGATGCCCAGCCCCTGGGTCGTACCGCCCTGGATCTGGCCGACGACGGACAGCGGGTTGAGTGCCTTGCCGACGTCCTGGGCGCAGGCCAGTTCGATGACCTTGACCAGGCCCAGCTCGGTGTCGACCTCGACGACCGCGCGGTGCGCGGCGAAGGAGTACTGGACGTGGCCGTTGCCCTGGCCGGTGCGCAGGTCGAAGGGCTCGGTCGGCCGGTGCCGCCACTCACGCTCGATCTCGACCGCCTCGTCGCCGAGGACGTCGACGAGGTCGGCGAGCACCTCTCCGGCGTCGGTGACGACCTTGCCGCCCTCCAGCAGCAGTTCGGCCGTGGCCCAAGCGGGGTGGTACGAACCGAACTTGCGGCGCCCGATCTCCAGGACCTTCTCGCGCACCAGCTCGCAGGCGTTCTTCACGGCGCCCCCGGTGACGTACGTCTGGCGGGACGCGGACGTCGAACCCGCCGACCCCACCTGCGTGTCCGCCGGCTGGATGGCCACCTGGGTGACGCCCAGCTCGGTGCGGGCGATCTGCGCGTGGACGGTGACGCCGCCCTGGCCGACCTCCGCCATCGCGGTGTGCACGGTGGCGACGGGCTCGCCCGCGACGACCTCCATGCGGACCTTGGCGGTGGAGTAGTCGTCGAACCCCTCGGAGAAGCCGACGTTCTTGATGCCGACGGCGTAGCCCACACCGCGTACGACGCCTTCGCCGTGGGTGGTGTTGGACAGACCGCCGGGCAGCTGCCGTACGTCCGCGCCCTCGGAGCTCTCCCACTGGCGCTCCGGCGGCATGGGCATCGCCTTGACGCGGCGCAGGAGTTCGGCGACCGGCGCCGGGGAGTCGACGCGCTGTCCGGTCGGCATGATCGTCCCCTGCTCCATGGCGTTGAGCCGGCGGAGCTCCACCGGGTCCATGCCGAGCTTCTTCGCCAGCTTGTCCATCTGGGCCTCGTACGCGAAGCACGCCTGGACCGCGCCGAAGCCGCGCATGGCGCCGCAGGGCGGGTTGTTGGTGTAGAGGGCGATGGCCTCGATGTCGACATCGTCCACGACGTAGGGGCCCACCCCGAGCGAGGACGCGTTGCCGACCACCGCCGGGGAGGAGGACGCGTAGGCGCCGCCGTCGAGGACGATCCGGCACTTGACGTGCGTCAGCTTGCCGTCCTTCGTGGCCCCGTGCTCGTAGTACAACTTCGCCGGGTGGCGGTGGACGTGCCCGAAGAAGGACTCGAAGCGGTTGTAGACGATCTTGACCGGCTTCCCGGTGCGCAGGGCGAGCAGGCAGGCGTGGATCTGCATCGACAGGTCCTCGCGGCCGCCGAAGGCTCCGCCGACGCCCGCCAGGGTCATCCGGACCTTGTCCTCGGGCAGGCCCAGGACGGGTGCGATCTGACGGAGGTCGGCGTGCAGCCACTGGGTGGCGACGTAGAGGTCGACTCCCCCGTCCTCGGCGGGGACCGCGAGGCCGGACTCGGGGCCGAGGAAGGCCTGGTCCTGCATGCCGAAGGTGTACTCGCCCTTGACGATCACGTCGGCCCTTTTCGCGGCCTCCGCCACGTCACCGCGCACGATCGGCTGACGGTGGACGATGTTCGGGTGTGGGACATGCCCCGAAATGGGGGTCCCCCCTGGACCGGAGCTTGTCGGAGGCCCTTGGGGGAGGTCGGTGCGGTTCTCGTGGACGAGGACCGCGTCCGGGGCGGTGGCGGACGCCTCGTCCGTGATGAGCGGAAGTTCCCGGTACTCCACCTTGATCCTGGCAGCGGCGCGGCGCGCGGTCTCCGGGTGGTCGGCGGCGACGATCGCGACCGGCTCGCCGTGGTGGCGGACCTTGCCGTGGGCGAGGACCGGGGTGTCCTGGATTTCCAGGCCGTAGTGCTTCACATCGGTCGGCAGGTCGTCGTACGTCATCACGGCGTACACGCCGGGGGTGGCGAGCGCCTCGCTCGTGTCGATGGAGACGATCTCGGCGTGTGCGACCGTGGAGCGCAGGATCTGGCCCCAGAGCATGTCCTCGTGCCACATGTCGGACGAGTAGGCGAACTCGCCGGTGACCTTGAGGGTGCCGTCCGGGCGGAGCGTGGACTCGCCGATGCCGCCCTTGGTCCCCGAGCCCTGCGTGATCTTGGTGGGAGCGCCGTTGGGCATCCTCAGACCCCCTCGGCCTGCCGGGCGGCCGCCAGGCGGACCGCGTCCATGATCTTCTCGTAGCCGGTGCAGCGGCACAGGTTGCCGGAGAGCGCCTCGCGGATGTCCGCGTCGGTCGGGTTCGGGTTGCGCTCCAGCATCTCGTCGGCGGCGACGAGCAGACCGGGGGTGCAGAAGCCGCACTGGACGGCGCCGGCGTCGATGAACGCCTGCTGGATCGGCGACAGTCGAACACCTTCGCCGGTCTGCGAGTCGGAGCCCCTCGCTTCCCACCGTCTGGCCTCGTCGAGGGAGGTGCCGCACCCGCCGGTACCGCAGGAACGCTGCTCGGCGTACTCCGCCAGGCCCTCGACCGTGACGACCTCGCGGCCCTCCACCTGACCGGCCGCGACCAGACACGAACACACCGGCACACCGTCCAGGCGGACCGTGCAGGAGCCGCACTCGCCCTGTTCGCAGGCGTTCTTCGACCCCGGAAGGCCGAGGCGCTCACGCAGGACGTACAGAAGGCTCTCGCCCTCCCACACGTCGTCGGCATCCTGCGGACGTCCGTTGACCGTGAAACTGACGCGCATTACGCGGCTCCCTCCGTCGCGCGGGCGGTGCCGCGGTACGACTCCCAGGTCCAGGTCAGCGTGCGGCGGGCCATGACGCCGACCGCGTGGCGGCGGTAGCTCGCCGTGCCCCGGACGTCGTCGATCGGGTTGCAGGCGGCGGAGCACAGATCCGCGAACTGCTTGGCGACCGACGGGGTGATGATCTTTCCGTTGTCCCAGAAGCCGCCCTCTTCGAGCGCCGCGTTCAGGAACTCCTCGGCGGCCTTGGCCCGGATGGGCGTGGGCGCGGCCGAGCCGATGCCCGTACGGACCGTGCGGGTCCTCGGGTGCAGCGCCAGGCCGAAGGCGCACACCGCGATCACCATCGCGTTGCGGGTGCCGACCTTGGAGAACTGCTGGGGGCCGTCGGCCTTCTTGATGCGCACCGCCCGGATCAGCTCGTCGGGGGCGAGCGCGTTGCGCTTCACGCCGGTGTAGAAGGCGTCGATCGGGATGAGGCGCGCGCCGCGCACGGACTCGACCTCGACCTCGGCGCCGGCCGCGAGGAGGGCGGGGTGGGCGTCGCCGGCCGGGGAGGCGGTGCCGAGGTTGCCGCCGACGCCGCCGCGGTTGCGGATCTGGGGGGAGGCCACCGTGTGGGAGGCGAGGGCCAGGCCGGGCAGCTCGACGCGCAGGTTTTCCATGATCTTCGTGTAGGGGACCGAGGCCCCGAGCCGCACGCTGTCCTCGCCGACCTCCCACTCGTAGAGATCTCCGATGCGGCCCAGGTCCATCAGGTACTCGGGCCGCCGGTGGTCGAAGTTGATCTCGACCATCACATCGGTGCCACCCGCAATCGGCACAGCGGTGGGATGCGCCGCCTTGGCGGCCAGCGCATCCTCCCAGCTGGCGGGGCGAAGGAAGTCCATGACCGGCTCTCTTCTTCGTCTCGTGGGTCGTACGGATCGAGCCAGATACGGTGCGGCGGGCCCGGCTCGTTCCTGTGCTGTTGACGGGGAGTGGGGTCAGTACACCGCCCTGTCCTCCACCCGGGTCAGTCACCGAAACCATGAAGGAGTTGGCTGGCCAGGGAGCCCATCTTGTAGATTCGTATGAACGGAGGTCATCAGTAACCTCTCCGCTTTCCTCTGGAAACACCGCGCACGGCCAGGGGGAATCGCGAGCACGGCCTCCGCGGGCACCCTCCCTGACCGAACGTGGATTTCCGGACAAGAACGGCGGCGACGAGACATGCGGCTGCGCGCACTGCTGAACACCGACGCGCTGGGGCTGCGGCTGCTCGGCGGCGAGGACGAACTGGACCGCAGCGTGCGCGGTGTCATGACCACGGACCTCAAGGACCCCAGCCGTTACCTCTCCGGCGGTGAACTGGTCCTCACGGGCCTGGCGTGGCGGCACGACGCCGCCGACTCAGAGCCCTTCGTCCGTATTCTCGCAGGTGCGGGCGTCGCGGCGCTCGCCGCGGGCGAGGCCGAGCTGGGCGACGTCCCGGACGATCTGATCATGGCCTGCGCCCGGCACCGCCTTCCGTTGTTCGCCGTCCACGAGTCGGTGGCGTTCGCCACGATCACCGAGCACGTCGTACGGCAGGTCTCCGGCGAGCGGGCCGGGGATCTGGCGGCCGTGGTGGACCGGCACCGCCGGATGATGACCTCGGGCCCGGCGGGCGGCGGCCCGGACGTGGTCCTGGACCTGCTCGGTTCCGACCTCGACCTGCGCGCCTGGGTGCTCTCCCCCACCGGCCGGCCGATCGCGGGTCCGACGCCGGGGCTCGCGCCGGACGTGTGCGCCGAGCTGGCCGCCGAGCACCTGGCGGCCTCTCGCACCGGCCGCCGCGGACCGCACCGGGTGACGGTCGGTACGACGACGTATTCGCTCTTCCCGATCCGCGGCTGGGGGCACCGACCGGCGGGAGCCGGGGCAGGTCGTGCCGGCGGCGCGGCGCGGGACGTGCGCGAGACCGTGCTGTCCGACTGGCTGCTCGCGGTCGAGGCGGACGCCGGGGACTGGCCCGCGGAGCGGCTCGACCTGCTCCAGGGCGTCACCCAGCTGATCGCGGTCGAGCGGGACCGGCGGGACACGGCGCGCACCGTGCGGCGGCGGCTCGCACAGGAGGTGCTCGAACTGGTGCAGACGGGGGCCGCGCCCGCCGAGATCGCGGCCCGGCTGCGGGTCGCCGCACCCGTACTGCTGCCCGGGCTCGGCGCGGCCCCGCAGTGGCAAGTGGTCGTCGCCAAGGTCGAGTGGGACGGCGGAGACATCGAGGGCGGGCCGGTCGCCCAGTCGCTGCTGGAGGAGATCCTGGCCGATCCCGCCCCGAGCTCTTCGGGCAGGGACTACCCCCAGTCGACCGGTCCGGAGCACACCGACCGCATCGCGGTGGCCCACATGGGTGACGAGGCGATCGCGCTGGTTCCCCTTCCGGCGGTCTCCTCGGAGCACGACGGCTCCGAGACGGGCCTGCTCGCCGACGGTCTCCTGGAGGCCGTACGGGATCCGCTGTCGGCGGGGCTCGACGACGACGGGCGGCTCACGCTGGGCGTCAGCGCCGCGGTGCACTCCGCCGAGGGGCTGCGCGGCGCCCTGGAGGAGGCGCGGCACGCCCGCAGGGTCGCCGCAGCCCGCCCCGGACGGGTCTGCGCGGCCGGCCACCAGGAGCTGGCCTCGCACGTGCTGCTGCTGCCGTTCGTCCCGGACGACGTGCGCCGTGCCTTCACGGCCCGCCTCCTGGACCCCCTGCGCGACTACGACCGCCGGCACCGGGCCGAGCTGATCCCGACCCTGGAGGCGTTCCTCGAGTCAGACGGCTCCTGGACCCGCTGCGCCACGCGTCTGCACCTGCACGTCAACACACTGCGATACCGGGTGGGGCGTATCGAGCAGTTGACGAGCCGGGACCTCTCGCGCCTGGAGGACAAGCTGGACTTCTTCCTGGCATTGCGCATGAGCTGAGGTCACGGCGGTGTGGCCCGGCGGCACCGTCTGCCGCCCGTCGACCATGACTTTGTGAAATCCTTCACCCAGCCCCTTGGCCCGGTACCGCGATTGGTGCTGGAATGCCGCCACCACTCAACAGCTCGATGGCGTGCTCGGGGAGGGCAATGTGGCGCATCCCGCCATGTCTGGTACCGGAACGACCGAAGGTGACGATCCTCTCCAGACCGCGGTATGGCGGCTGCGCTCGCGCGCCTGCTGGGCCGACGCGGCGGCGCTGCTGAGGCCACAGACGGCCGAGGCCTCGCTCCAGCGGGCCTCGCTGCTCGTCGAGCGGTGCCTGTACACGGAGCAGGGCTGGGAGGAGGCCGAGGACGCGCTGCGCACGGCCGAGGCGCAGGCCCACGACGACGAGGAGCGGGGCGCCGCGGCCTGCGAGCGCGGGCAGCTGGCGTACGCGGCCACGCTGCACGGGGTGCGCGACCGGGCGGACGAGGCGCGGGCCGCGCTCGGCCGGGCCGCCGCGCTGATCCCGCCCGGTGCCCCGGGCCGGGCGCTGCTGGACTTCCGGCGCGGGCTGCTCGCCGAGAACCTGGCCCGCTCCCCGCAGGCGGCCCGCGCCGCCTACCGGCGCGCCCACGCGGCCGCGTCCGCGCACGGCGACGCGCTGCTGCTCTCCTTCACCTGGCGGCACCTCGCCGGGCTCGCCCTGCGCGACGGCGAGATGACGGAGGCCCGGCAGGGTTTCGCCGAGTCGCTGCGGATCCGCGAGGAGCTGGGCTACCTCGTCGGTACGGCGCCGGCGCTGGCGTCGCTCGCGGACGCGGAGGCCGAGCCGGAGGCGTCCCGGCTGCGGGCCGAGGCGGGCCGGCTGTTCCGCCTCCTCGGCGGCGTACCGACATGGCTGGCGCGGCAGCTGGCCTCGGTGCAACCGGCGGCGCAGACCTGACCGCCGGGCGCGCCGTCACAGGCCGCGGATGAACGTCCAGGCGGCGGTGCGGAATTCGGCATCGCGGGCGAGGAGGACCACGGCGGCGACGAGGACCACGTACGTCAGCAGTCCGGCGAGGCCGCCCGAGCCGGACTGCCGGTTCTGTCGCTTCTGTCGCTTCTGTCGCTTCTGCGGCGAAGAGCGCCTGCGGGCCTCGTTCGCGTACTCGTCGGCACGGCTGCCGCTCAGCCACTCCAGCTGTTGCCGCGGGGCCCGCTGCCCCGGGTCGAACATCATCGTCGGTCACCCCCGTCGGGACGGTCGTCCCTCTTCAGGCAGCACGCGAGGGACTGCCGGAGGAGTTCCCTCCGCCGCCGGTCGTCGCGGGATGCGGACACGCCCGTGACACCGGGAGGGGGAAGCGGACGCACCGCGCACACGGACGGGCGACACGCGACGGACACGCACTGCTCACCCACCGCGCCCCACACCGGACACCCGAAACACCATCGGCACCCTGCGGCCCCGCGTTCCGGTCAGGACGCTCCGGCGAAGTGTTCCCGTACCAGGGACTGGACCACCGCCAGGTCCTGTGCGGCCAGTGCGTCCAGCAGGGCCGTGTGCTCGGCCGCGTCGGCGATCAGGTCGGCGCGGCCGCGGGAGACGGGGCCGCCGACGAGGGGCCACTGGGCGCGGCGGTGCAGGTCCTCCGCGATCCGCACCAACTGCTCGTTGCCCGCGAGGGCGAGCACCGCGTGGTGGAAGGCGCGGTCCGACTCGGCGTACGTCGCCCGGCATCCGGAGGACGCGGCCCGTACGGTCGCCTCGGCCAACGGGCGCAGCTCCGACCACCGTTCGGCCGGCACCGTACGGGCGAGCCGCAGCATCACCGGGACCTCGATCAGCGCCCGGATCTCCGCGAGTTCGGCCAGTTCGCGGGCGCCGCGCACGGCGACCCGGAAGCCGCGGTTGGGTACCACCTCGACGGCGCCCTCCAGGGCGAGTTGCTGCATCGCCTCGCGCACGGGGGTGGCGGACACCCCGAACCGGTCACCCAGCGCCGGCGCCGAGTAGACCTCGCCCGGCGTCAGTTCCCCGGCGACGAGCGCGGTGCGCAGGGCGTCGAGTATCTGCCGGCGCACGGAGGCCCGCTGGATGACGGGACGTCCGCCCTCCACGTGGGACGGCTCTCCGTCGTGCGGCCCCTCCCCGGTGGCGGACTCCCCGCCGTGGCCCGCCGCGCGCGGCCGCGGTATCGGCGGTTCGCTGTGCGTGTGCTCACCGCGCGTAGAACCCTCGGCCGCGCCTCTTTCGCGTACGGCATCCCCCGCCCTGAGCTGCTCCGGCACTCGGACGGCCGCCCCGGGGACGTCGGGAACGCCCGTCTCGGCGGAGCCCTCCGCACTGCGGGAACGGGCCTGCTCCACGGGCTCCTCCTCGGTCCTGGCGGCGCTGGGCAGTCTTGGGTCATTCATGGGGTTTGTTACCGCTCGTAAAGCACCATAGGCGCCTTACGCTCCGGTTCAAACACCGATCACCTTGGATAAGGTAAGCCTTACCTTTGAAAAGTCGTGAAACGGCGGTCCCCGCATGCCCCTCTCCGTCCCGCCCCCGTCCCCCGTCTCGGACGCGTACGCCCGGCTCACCGAGGTCTTCCCTGGGCTGACCGTCACGGAACTGAGCCCCGGCGAGGCCACCCCGCAGGGCGAGGGCTGGACCCCGGCCGCCCGGCTCGCGGAGGGCGGGGCCGCGCTCGACACCTTCCTGGCATGGGACGAGGCGCAGGTGCTCCGCGACTACGGGCAACGGGCCCGCCCGGACGTCGTGGCGAGCTTCGGGCTGCACCGGTACGCATGGCCGGCCTGCCTGCTGATCACCGTCCCCTGGTTCCTGCACCGCCGGGTACCGCGCTTCCCGGTGGAGCACGTCACGTTCCAGCGCGCCCTCGGACGCATGGCGGTGCGCACCGGGACGTTCGCCTGCCTGCCGGGCGATCCGGCGGCCCGGCTGCCCGGCGCCCGGGTCGTGGCGGACGAGGAAGCGCTGCGGGCCGAGGTGCGGGCGGCCGCGGCCGAGCACCTGGAGCCGGTCCTCGGGGGCTTCGGGCCGCGCATGCGGCGGCGCGGGCGGGCACTGTGGGGCATGGCGACGGACGAGGTCGTCGAGGGGCTCTGGTACGTCGCCCATCTGCTCGGCGAGGAGCGGCGCGCCATGCGCGAGTTGGAGCTGTTGCTGCCGGGCGCGACGAAGCCGTACGCCGGCTCGGCCGCGTTCCGCGAACTGACCGGCCCGAACGGGCAGTCGCTGCCCACCCGCGACCGGGCGAGCTGCTGCATGTTCTATACGCTGCGCCCCGCGGACACTTGTGCCACCTGCCCGCGCACCTGCGACGCCGACCGCGTCGCCAAGTTGACGGCCGCAGCGGCGAGCTGAGGTGCACTCAGGGGCGCCGACGGGCAGGGTGCGTGCGCCGCATACCGTAAGATCCCTCCGAACGAGCTCCCGCACGGGATGACAGACGTTTCACAACTTCCTCACCAGTCGCAGGAACTTTCCGTGGAACCATCCGTGCGGGTAGTCTTATTCGAACTCAACTCCCGCCCCTCAAGCGGCAGTTCGAGCAGAACGCCGTCCTGGGCATCCCCTTGCGCTTCCTTGGCGGCCTCTTGCCCCGAAACCCCCTGAGGGCCGGCGGGAGTGGGCCACTATGGCGGGCGTTACGCCCTATCCCAATGCAAGGGACCCCAGATGAGATTGACCGACATATCGCTGAACTGGCTGCTTCCGGGCGCCGTACTGCTCCTGGGCATGCTGGCGGCGATGGCGGTGCTCGCGCGCGGCAAGCGCTCCTCGGGGAAGGAGACGAGCGCGGACGACTCGTGGGAGCGCAGCGAGGAGCGCCGTCGGCGCAAGGAGGCCATCTACGGCACCGCCTCCTATGTGCTGCTGTTCTGCTGTGCGGCGGTCGCCGCGGCGCTGTCCTTCCACGGCCTGGTCGGCTTCGGCGAACAGAACCTCGGCCTCTCCGGCGGCTGGGAGTATCTGGTTCCCTTCGGCCTGGACGGCGCGGCGATGTTCTGTTCCGTGCTCGCGGTGCGTGAGGCCAGCCACGGCGACGCGGCGCTCGGCTCCCGGATACTCGTGTGGACCTTCGCGGGTGCCGCCGCCTGGTTCAACTGGGTGCACGCGCCCAGGGGCCTGGGCCACGACGGCGCGCCGCAGTTCTTCTCCGGCATGTCGCTGTCGGCGGCCGTGCTGTTCGACCGTGCGCTCAAGCAGACCCGCCGCGCCGCACTGCGCGAGCAGGGTCTGGTGCCGCGCCCGCTGCCGCAGATCCGTGTCGTCCGCTGGCTGCGGGCGCCCCGCGAGACCTACAGGGCCTGGTCGCTGATGCTCCTGGAGGGCGTGCGCAGCCTGGACGAGGCCGTCGAGGAGGTCCGCGAGGACCGGCGCGAGAAGGAGCAGAACAAGCTGCGCCGGCGTGAGCAGCAGCGGGTCGAGCGTGCGCAGCTCAAGGCACTCAGCCGTGGCCACCGCGCGCTGACCGGCGGCAACGGCGGGCGTCAGGTCGAGGTGCAGACCGTCGAGCGGGCGACCGCGCCGGTCTCTTCGGAGCCTGCCATATCCGCGGCGGAACTGCCCGTGCGCACCCGCCCCTCGCTCCAGCCCGTCCGGAAATCCTCCGCTGACCCGATCACCGTCGACCTCACCGCGGAGGACGACACCATGGCTCTGCCCCGGCTCGACTCCCTGGAGCGCAAGCTCAAGGACCTTGAGCAGCAGTTCGGCTGAGACCGAACGCAGTCACTGGAAGGGGGCGCGGCGGATGCCGCGCCCCCTTCCAGTTCCTCAGGCGGCTCCCGCGTCGAGTTCGAACCACACCGACTTCCCCACGCTGTGCGCCCGTACGCCCCACGCGTCCGCGAGGGACTGCACGAGGACCAGGCCCCTTCCGTGCGTACCGTCGTCGACCTTCGGCATCCGCAACCGCGGCCTGCGCCCCACGAAGTCCCGTACCTCCACGCGAAGTCCGCGCGAGGAGACCGTGGCCGTCAGGACCGCCTCGCGGTCGGTGTGGATGAGCGCGTTGGTGACCAGTTCGCTGGTGAGCAGTTCGGCTATCTCGGATCTTCCCGGTTTTCCCCAGTGCGTCAGTAGCTCCCGCAGCGCCCTGCGCGCCTCGGGTACCGCGCGTAAGTCGGCCCGTCCCAGCCTTCGCCTGAGCTGTGTACCCCCTGGCCGGCCCGTCGCGCCGTCGGTCGCTTCCTCCGTCTTCTTCGCCGAGGAGGCCCCGATCGCCACGGGACCGCCCCCTCGTGCTCGCCTCTTCATGACCCCCGCCCGCACGTGGATGATTCCCCTTCGGCTCGAACACGTTCACGGGGATCCATGCCCCGTCGGGCCGACGACAGTCATGTCGATTCGTCAACGACCAGGTGTTCGATCGCGAATGGGGTCACCGGCACGGGCCCGGTGGTCCGTCCGAGGGCCCGCGGCACCGGTCGCACCACGGGACGACACGGCCGTTGCCGCTCAAGGTCGCGGCACGTTGCGCAGGTTGGAGCGGGCCAGCTGGACCATGCGGCCGACACCGCCGTCCAGCACGATCTTCGAGGCGGAGAGCGCGAAGCCCGTCACCATCTCCGCGCTGATCTTCGGTGGGATGGACAGGGCGTTCGGGTCGGTGACGACGTCTACCAGGGCCGGACCCTTGTGCCGGAAGGCGTCCTTCAGGGCGCCCGCGAGCTGCTTGGGCTTCTCGACCCGGATGCCGTACGCCCCGCACGCGCGGGCCACGGCCGCGAAGTCGGGGTTCTTGGTGGCCGTGCCGTACGAGGGCAGTCCGGCGACCATCATCTCCAACTCCACCATGCTGAGCGACGAGTTGTTGAACAGGACCACCTTCACCGGCAGGTCGTACTGCACCAGGGTCAGGAAGTCGCCCATCAGCATGGAGAACCCGCCGTCACCGGACATCGACACGACCTGCCGGCCCCGGTCGGTGAACTGCGCGCCGATCGCCATCGGCAGCGCGTTCGCCATCGAGCCGTGAGAGAACGAACCGATGACGCGGCGGCGGCCGTTGGGGGAGATATAGCGAGCGGCCCATACGTTGCACATCCCGGTGTCGACGGTGAAGACCGCCTCCTCGTCGGCGAGCTCGTCGAGGACCGATGCCACGTACTCGGGATGGATCGGGACGTGCTTGTCGACCTTGCGCGTGTACGCCTTCACCACGCCTTCGAGAGCGTCCGCGTGTTTCTTCAGCATCTTGTCGAGGAAGCGCCGGTTGTTCTTGGTCTTCACGCGCGGGATGAGACAGTTCAGGGTCTCCTTCACATCGCCCCACACCGCGAGGTCCAGCTTGGAGCGGCGGCCCAGGTTCTCCGGCCGTACGTCGATCTGAGCGATCGTCACATCGTGGGGGAGGAAGGCGTTGTACGGGAAGTCGGTGCCGAGCAGGAGCAGCAGGTCGCACTCGTGGGTGGCCTCGTACGCGGCGCCGTAGCCGAGCAGGCCGCTCATGCCGACGTCGTACGGGTTGTCGTACTGGATCCACTCCTTGCCGCGCAGGGCGTGCCCCACCGGGGACTTGATCTTCCCGGCGAACTCCATGACCTCGGCGTGCGCGCCCGCCGTGCCGCTGCCGCAGAAGAGGGTGACCCGCTCCGCCGCGTCGATCATCTCGACCAGCCTGTCGATCTCGGCGTCGCCCGGGCGGACGGTGGGCCGGGAGGTGACGAGGGCGGTCTCGGCGGGCTTGTCGGGGGCGGGCTGGTCGGCGATGTCCCCGGGCAGCGAGACGACGCTCACTCCGCTGCGGCCGATCGCGTTCTGAATCGCCGTCTGCAGCAGACGGGGCATCTGCTTCGGGCTGGAGATCAGCTCGCTGTAGTGGGAGCACTCGCGGAACAGCTGGTCCGGGTGGGTCTCCTGGAAGTAGCCGAGGCCGATCTCGCTGGACGGGATGTGGGAGGCGAGGGCGAGCACCGGGGCCATGGAGCGATGGGCGTCGTACAGGCCGTTGATGAGGTGCAGGTTGCCGGGGCCGCAGGAGCCGGCGCACGCGGTCAGCTTCCCGGTGATCTGAGCCTCTGCGCCCGCCGCGAAGGCGGCGGTCTCCTCGTGCCGCACATGGACCCAGTCGATGGCGGCGTTGCGCCGGACGGCGTCCACGATCGGGTTGAGGCTGTCGCCGACCACCCCGTACAGGCGTTTGACTCCTGCGCGGGCGAGGATGTCGACGAACTGATCGGCGACGTTCTGCTTGGCCATGGATCCATGCACCCTTTCGGTCTGCGGCGGGTCCTGTCGTCGCACGCCCGGCATCCGCCCGGTGGGCGCGACAGTGCCTTGGATCCATCAATCCACAGCGGCCGCGCTCACGCCTCCCAGACGGCGGCCGCCGTACGGTCGTCGGCGTAGCCCTTCACCCTCACCTGGGTGTCGGCGAGGAAGGCGGCGAGGCCCGGTGGTCCGCCCGCCGACCAGCGGGCCGTCAGATGCTCGGCGAGCTGCGGTTCGCCGCGCAGCGGGTCGGCCAGGCCGCCCGTGCACAGCAGGAGCGTGTCACCCGGGTGGGCGACCGAGGCGCGGAAGCGGAAGGGGACACGGGGCGGTTCCGGGGCGGGTTCGTACGGGCTCGGGGGCGTCGTGATGCCCAGATCCATGGTGAGCCGGTCGCCCTCGGGGGTCTCGGAGGGGAGCGAGCCGAAACCGACCACCGGCTCGCCGGTCGCCTCGGCGGCGGGTGGCTCTATGTCGCGCCACTCGCCGTCCCGCAGCCGGAACAGGCCGCCTGCCCCGACACCGAAGAACACGCGCGTGCGGCAGGCGGGGTCGGCCGGCAGCAGCAGACAGCGGAGGGAGGCGGCGTACTCCTCGGGCTCGATGCCCTGTTCGGCGGCGCTGGCACGGAGCTTGCCGAGGCTGCGGTCGGTCAGCCGGTGCAGGCCCGACTTGAGGTCGCCGCGCCGGGCGGCCCGGATGTCCTCGCCGAGGCGAAGATAACTGCGACCGACGGCTCGCCCGATCCAGTGACACACCTCGGCGGCGGCCCGGTGCGCCCCGGGCGTGGCCCGTGCGCCGGTGGCCATCGCGACCAGGACGAGCCCCTGCTCGCCGCTGCCGAAGCGGGCGGTGAGCAGGGAGTCCCGGCGCGGCTCGCCCCGGTAGCGGGCCGAGTCCCCGCGCACGGACACGGCACGCAGCGTGCAGACCCCGTACCGCGCACCGTCCAGCACGGTGTCGGCGACCAGCTCGTCGAGGTCGTCCGGATCGGCGAGCGGAAGGGCGGTCGGCTCGGCATCGTAGGTGGGCGGCCCGGTACCGACGTGCCCGACCGCGGGTGGGACACGGGGGACGCCGAGCGGTGCTGGGGAGGCTTCCGTGGGTGGGTGGGCGACGGGGGTGGCGACGGGGGTGGCATTCATGGCCGGGGAGGCGAAAGGGGCATCGCCGGGGGTGGCATCCATGGCCGGGGAAGCGAAAGGGGCATCGCCGGGGGTGACATCCATGGCCGGGGAAGCGAAGGGGGCATCATCCGGCGCACTCAGGCCTTGGGGAGCGTCGCCGGGGGCGGCACCCATGGCCGGTAAAGCGAAGGGAGCATCATCCGGCGCGCCCGGGCTTTGAGACGCGGAGCCAGGGGCGGCACCCATGGCCGGCGAAGCGAAGGGGGCATCATCCGGCGCGCCGGCGTCCGCGCCCGACACAGCGGCGTGCCTGCCCCACACGGCGGTGTCCGCACCCGACGTTCCGGCATCCGTACCCGACACCCCGGCATCCCCACCCGGCAGGGCATCCGCACCCGACACGGCGTCCTCGTGGCCCCCTACTAAGGGCGCGGCCCCGCTCCCCCGCGGCGCTGCCTCGCCGTTCCGCCGCGCGCCGCGTTGTTCCGGTACGGACGGTGGTGTCTCAGGAGGGAGCGGTGCCTCGGCCCGGTCCCGGGGGGTTCCCTGGCCCACCGTCCCCGACGCCGAGGCGAAGCGGTCGTCGAGGGAGTCGGCCGCGGGGGCCGGTCCCGTGTCCCCGGTGGAGTCGTCGTACAACTGCGCCCACCAGTCGTCCTCGCGGCCGGTGGGCCTGTCCCCCTGTTGACTCATGCCCCCAATTGTCCACCGCACGGGCCGTATGAAAACGGGGCATCCGGAAAATCCGGCCAGGCGGGCGGCCGCTGAACGCCGTGTCGGATGACATCTCGAACGGCGATACGAAACCGGCCACCGGAAGGCAAGCCGCCGGACGGTCCCACCCCCCACAGGGGAACCGCCCGGCGGCGCCGCAGTGACCGGGCCCGGCACGCCACCGGGGCCCCGTCACGTCTTCGAGGGCCGAGTCGTCTTCGGCCTGGTGGGCCCGAGTGCGACCCGCTTTCCTGAGGGTCCGCCGCGGCTCACCGGCGTCGCGGTCCGCGACGGCCGGCGGCCTAGGTCCTGTCGTCAAACTCCCGTCGTTCGCCCGAAGGGCGGGCCCTGCGGCGTCAGGTGCGTGCTCTGGGGGTACCCCCTGCTCGTAGAGCTTGGGGGAGCGTGCATGGCGTCGCGGGGCAGGCGGGAGTTTGACGGCAGGGCCTAGCCCCCTCAAGTCCCCTCCCAAGGTCCCTCATCCGCGTCCGCGCAGGCCGATAAGGCCCAATACGGGCATTGCGGGCGGCAATTCTTGCTGCGGTGGCCTCACCTTGGCAGAGACACCGGCGGTACGGCGATGATGTGCCGAGGCGGGTTTGCGCCGTGGCCGATTTCCGCCACACGACGCACCGCGGGGTCCTGTCTTCGGGGAGAGGCAACGGCAGATGCTGGCAGCGATAGGTCTGGACGAGACACACGAGTCGGCGTACCGGGCACTGGTGTCCGTGGGCGCCGCCGACGTGCCCGATCTCGCACGACGGCTGACGCTCGGCGAACACGACACGGAACGCACCCTGCGCCGGCTGGAGCGGTACGGCCTCGCGGCCCAGTCGTCGGCCCGGGCCGGCCGCTGGGTCGCGGCACCGCCCGGGGTGGCCCTGGGCGCACTGCTCACCCAGCACCGGCACGAGCTGGAGAAGGCCGAGCTCGCGGCCGCGCTGCTCGCCGACGAGTACCGTGCGGCGGCCGCCGAGCCCGCGGTGCACGACCTGGTCGAGGTGGTGATCGGCGCGGCCGCGGTCACCCAGCGCTTCCTGCAGCTCCAGCTCGGCGCCGCCGAGGAGGTGTGCGCCCTGGTCACCGGCAGCCCGGTCGTCGTGACCGGAATGGAGAACGACGCCGAGGAGCAGGCGACCGACCGCGGGGTCCGCTACCGGGTGGTGGTCGAGCGGGCGGTGCTCGACCGGCCCGACGGCATCACGGAACTGACGGCCGCGCTCGGCCGCGACGAACAGGTGCGGGTCGTCGACGAGGTGCCGACCAAGCTGGTGGTGGCCGACCGGTCGCTGGCCATGGTGCCGCTCACCTCGCACACCGCGGAGCCGGCCGCGCTCGTCGTGCACGCGAGCGGACTGCTGGAGCTGCTGCGCGGTCTCTTCGAGTCGGTGTGGCGGGGCGCGCTGCCCCTGCGGCTCGGGGCGTCCGGCGTCACCGAGCGGGGACCGGACGGCCCCGACAACACCGATCTGGAGGTCCTGTCCCTCCTGCTCGCGGGACTGACGGACGCGAGCGTCGCCAAACAGCTCGACCTGGGCCTGCGGACCGTACAGCGCCGGGTGAAGCGGCTGATGGAGCTGACCGGGGTGACGACCCGGCTTCAGCTCGGCTGGCACGCGTACGAGCGGGGCTGGGTGGCGCGGGACTGACCTGCGCTTCCCCCGGCGCTCCGGCACTCTGGGCAGATGGGAGTGTGGGAGCTCCTGCTGGTCGGCCTGGTGATCCTGCTCGGCCTGTGCGGAGTGCTGGTGCCCGGGGTGCCGGGGTCGTGGCTCGTGTGGGCCGCGCTCCTGTGGTGGGCGTTGACGGACCCTCGCCCGCCGGCGTGGGGCGTCCTCGCCGGCGCCACAGCGGTCCTCTTCCTCTCCCAGGTGATGCGCTGGGCCCTGCCGCCCCGGCGACTGCGCGCGAGCGGCGCCACCCCCCGGATGGGTGTGTACGCGGGAGCCGGGGCGTTCCTCGGCTTCTTCCTCGTACCGGTGGTCGGCGCGATCCCCGGCTTCATGGGCGGCATCTACCTGTCCGAACGCCTCCGCCTCGGCAGCCACGGCGAGGCGATGACGGCGCTGCGGACGGTCATGCGCAACGGCGGCTCCAGCGTGCTCACGGAGCTGTTCACCTGCCTGCTGATCGCGGGGGCGTGGCTCGTCACCGTGATCTGGGGCTGACGCATCAATCGACGGGCCATCGGATCGCCGGTATTTCGGATCGCCCGCACATCGCACGCATCGCCGGTACACCGGGTCTCCTCCTCGTCGCCACCCGGGCCCGGCGTCGGCGTGACACGCCTCATCCCACGAGACCCGTGAGATCGATCGCGTCGGCGAGCGCCTTCATCCCGGCGTCGTTGAAGTGCAGATGATCGCCCGGGTCGTAGGCGGGCAGGATGCGTTCGGGGTGGGCCGGGTCGCGGACGGCCGCATCGAAGTCCGCGACCCCGTCGAACAGTCCGCCCCGGATGAGGGCGTTGACCGCGTGTCGTAGCCACTCGCGCGCCGGAGTCCAGCCCCGGTGGCCGCCGTACGGGGTGAGGGTGGCGCCGATGACGCGGATGCCGTGGGCGTGCGCTCGGGCCACGATCCGGCGGTACGCCCGCACGAAGGCGCCGGGATCGGTCTGCGGCGGGGTGCCCTTGAGGTCGTTGACACCCTCCAGGACGATCACCGTGCGCACTCCGGCGCGGGAGAGGACGTCCGCGTCGAGGCGGGCCAGGGCGCTCGGGCCCGTGCCGTCGAGGAGGAGGCGGTTGCCGGAGATCCCGGCGTTCAGGACGCCGGGCCGGCGGCTCGCGGGCAGCGCGCGCAGACGCTCCGAAAGCCGGTCGGGCCAGCGGTGGTTGGCGCCGTACGAGGATCCGGTGCCGTCGGTGAGGGAGTCGCCGAACGCGACGATGCTCCCGGCGGCGGCCGGGCGCAGGACGTCGACGCCGGTCACGTAGTACCAATGGGAGGCTGTGCGGGTGTACGCGGCGCCGTTGGTGTCGGCGGCCCGATTGCCGTTCCTGGCGAGGAAGTTGGTCTGCAGGGCGGTGCGGTGGTAGGTCGCCGGACCGGAGTCGTCGGGGGTGTGCACGCTGACCAGGAGATCGGCGTCCGCCGGGACCCGGAGGCGGACCGGGTCGCTGACGCGGTCCTGGCCCGCCGGGACGGTCACGCAGGTGTCACCGGCGAAGGTGGCGGTGCGCAGGGAGCCCGGGACGGCGTCGGGGGTGGTGGGCGCGTGCGGCCGCCGCAACGCGACGGTGACGGCGTCGAGTCGGAGCGGGCCGGTGCCGAGGCGGTTGGAGACGCGGATCCGGGCGGCGCTGCCGCCGACACTGGTGTGCACGACGTTGCGGATCGAGGCGCCCGGGAGGGCGGGGGCTGTTCCGGACGGGGCGGCCTCCCAGGTGGCGGTCCACCGCGGACCCGTCTCGGTCCGGGCCGCCGTGCCCGGGAAGGTGGCCGCGGTCGACACGACGGTGAAAGCCAGAACCGCGAAGCAGCGGCGCCGGGTTCGGGGCGCACGGGGCAGGTGGATCATACGGAGGCACCCTTTCCTCACCGGCGGCCCCGGGGCGCGGGACCAGGAAGCCCTCCATGACGTCCCGTGCCATGGACTTCCGGCGCCATGGACTTCCCTTGACACGGACTTCCCTTGACACGGACTTCCCGTGACACGGACTTCCCGTGACACGCCGAAGAACTAACACACCGTCACACCATTGGACGTACGGACGTACGGACACCGGCATTGCGCCCCCGTGGGGGCCGCCTAGGTCGACGGGCCTACGGCCAGGATCCGATGCGGACGGGGGTCCTGAAGTGTTTGGCTGCTGCCATGACCGAATTCAGCGAGGCCGAACGCGCGTATCTGCGATCGCAGCGACTCGGACGGCTGGCCACCGTCGATCCGCAAGGACAGCCGCAGGCCAACCCGGTCGGATTCTTCCTCCAGGACGACGGGACGATCCTGATCGGCGGCTATGCGATGGGCTCCACCAAGAAGTGGCGGAACCTGCGGGAGAACCCCAAGGTGGCGCTGGTCGTCGACGACATCGCGAGCCTGCGGCCGTGGCGGGTGCGCGGTGTCGACATCCGCGGAGGGGCCGAACTACTCACCGGTCCTCATGAGTTGGGGCCGCACTTCAGTGAGGAGGTCATCCGGATCAGGCCGCGGCGGATCCACAGCTGGGGGTTGGAGGAGGAACCTCAGGAAGACTGAAGCGCACCCTCCATCGTGAGCAGCAGCACCTTGCGGTCGAGACCGCCCGCATAACCGGTGAGGGAGCCGTCCGCGCCGATCACGCGGTGGCAGGGGCGGACGATGAGCAGAGGATTGGCACCGATCGCCCCGCCGACGGCGCGTACGGCGGCACGGGAGGCCCCGGCACGGGCGGCGATGTCACCGTACGTCGTGGTCGCGCCGTACGGCACGGAGTCGAGCGCGGCCCACACCCGCTCGCGGAACGCGGTGCCGTTCGTGCGGAACCGGAGGTGGAACTCTTTGAGTTCGCCGGCGAAGTAGGCGGCGAGCTGCCGCTCGGCCTCGCGGAAGAGTCCGGGCGTGTGCCGCCATTCCGGCCGCGGGGTGCGGCCGCCCTTCTGGCCGGGCACGGACAGGGAGGTGAGGGCACCGGACGGGTCGGCGGTGAGGAGGAGCGGGCCGACAGGGCTGTCGAGGGAGGTGTAGTGGACGTCGTCGTGGTCGTCGCGGTCGTCGTACCGAGCCATGTTCAGTGTGCTTCCTGTTCTTGTGTCCTGAGGTACTGGAGGGCGTACGAGCGCCACGGGCGCCAGGCGTCGGGGACGTCCTCGCCCGGCGGCGCAACGTCGGGGTCGCCGAGGGCTCGGGCGCGGATGACCGCCACGGTGCGTGCGTCCATACCCGGCAAGGAGAGCAGCGCCTGGTGGGCGTCGTCGCGGTCCGCGCCGGCGTCGAGGCGGACAGTGCCGTCGGCGAGGGCGGAGGTCAGGGCGGCCAGGGTGCCGTGGGGTTCGCCTTCGGCGATGGCGGCCGGTTCCGGGAAGAGGTGGGTGAGGGTGCCGTACGGGGAGTCCAGCGCCTTCCCGTACCGCCGCACAAGCAGCTCGGCCCCGGCCCGCCCCACAAGCGCGCGTACGGCGAACTCCTCCGGGTCGGCCGCGCCCGGCGAGCGCAGACCGGGACGGGCGGCGACGAGCGGGGCCAGCCGTGGGTCGGCGCCCAGGCGCTCGTCGACGGCGTACGGGTCCGCGTCGAGGTCGAACAGCCGCCGCAGCCGCTGCACGGCCGTGGTGAGGTCGCGGGGGTCGGTGAGGTGGAGCCGGGCGTCGAGCCAGCCGCCGGGGTGGCGGGTCCGGCCACGGGGTGGCTGCCGCTCGTCGACGGCGGCGACGGCGGTGCCGTGGGGCAGCCGGAGCATGCGACGGTAGGTGCGCCGCCCGCGCGGGCCGTCCACCTCCTCGATGCCGGGGATCGCCTCACCGGCGAGCAGGTCGAAGACGGCGGTGACCTGGTACGGCCCGCGGTACGCGAGCCGCAACGGGATCCCGGCGGACGGGGCTGCCACGCGGCGGACGGCCGGCCCGCCGCGGGGTGCGGCGGCGCGCAGTTCGCTCGGGGTGGCGGCGTACACCGCCTTGATCGTGTCGTTGAACTGGCGCACGCTGGCGAACCCGGCCGCGAAGGCGATCTCCGTGACCGGCAGCGTCGTGGTCCCCAGCAGGACCCGCGCGGTGTGGGCCCGCTGGGCGCGGGCCAGCGCGACGGGTCCGGCGCCGACCTCGGCGGTGAGCTGCCGCTGCACCTGGCGGGCGCTGTAGCCGAGGTGCACGGCGAGCCCGCCGACGCCCTCGCGGTCGACGACGCCGTCCTTGATCAGGCGCATGGCGCGCCCGACGACGTCCGCGCGCACGTTCCACTCCGCGGACCCGGGCACGGCGTCCGGACGGCAACGCCGGCAGGCCCGGAACCCGGCGCTCTGCGCGGCGGCGGCCGTCGGATAGAACCGCACGTTGTGCCGCTTGGGCGTCACGGCGGGGCAGCTGGGGCGGCAGTAGATCCCGGTCGTCCCGACAGCGAAGAAGAACTCGCCGTCGAACCGGGCGTCCCGGCCGCGCACCGCCTCGTACCTGGCGTCTTCGTCGATCACGCCTTCCAGTCTCCGCCGTGTCCCGGGATGGGGCTGGCGGAAATCGGACATGGCGTTGCGCACACCTCTGGAGGGACGGCGGGCAGCCCGAGCGGCTTGAGGACCAGCCCGGCGAGCTCGGGGCGCAGCCCCCAGGGTCAGGGTCGGGAAGGACAGGGGCGGCGGGGCGAGAACCGAGGCCCTCACCGCCCCCTGAGCTCCTTACGCCCACCGCCCCCGCTTCGCCTCCATGGCCGCGCGGCCCTGCGCTCCCCTCAGCTTCCACTCCCGCCGCAACTCCGCCCGCACCCGGGCGTCCGTCTTGGCGACGATCCGCTGGTTCTCCCGCAGCAGCTTCCGGTAGCTCTCCAGCCGCCGCTCCGGCAGCACACCGTCGTCCACCGCGGCCAGTACCGCACACCCCGGCTCCGCGACATGCGCGCAGTCCTGGAAGCGGCACTCCCCGGCCAGTTTCTCGATCTCGGAGAACACCTGGCTCACACCGGTCTCGGCGTCCCACAGCCCCACCCCGCGCAGCCCGGGTGTGTCGATGAGGACGCCACCGCCGGGCAGTGCGAGCAGATTGCGCGTGGTCGTGGTGTGGCGGCCCTTGCCGTCCATGTCGCGGGTGGCCTGCACGTCCATGACGTCCTCGCCGAGCAGCGCGTTCGCGAGGGTGGACTTGCCCGCGCCGGACTGCCCCAGCAGCACGGACGTACCGCCGCAGAGGATCGCGGCGAGGACGTCGAGCCCGTCTCCCAGCTGCGAGCTGACCGGCAGCACCTGCACCCCGGGCGCGGCCGTCTCCACGTCCTGGACGAGGTACGAGAGTGTCGTCGCGTCCGGCACCAGGTCGGCTTTGGTGAGCACCACGACCGGCTGCGCTCCGGACTCCCAGGCCAGCGCGAGGAAGCGCTCGATGCGGCCGAGGTCCAGCTCGACGGCGAGCGACACGGCGACGACCGCGTGGTCGACGTTGGCCGCGAGGATCTGCCCCTCGGACCGCTTGGAGGAGGTGGAGCGCACGAAGGCGGTACGGCGCGGCAGATACGTCCGCACGTAACGGGGGTTGCCCGTGGGTTCGACGGCGACCCAGTCGCCGGTGCACACGACCCGCAGCGGGTCGTGCGGGGTGACGAAGGCGGTGTCGGCGCGCAGCAGGCCGTCGGCGGTGACCACGTCGCACTGGCCGCGGTCGACCCGGACGACCCGTCCGGCGACCAGTCCTTCGGTGTCGTAGGGGGCGAACGCTTCAGCCCATGCGTCGTCCCAGCCGTAGGGGACGAGCGCGGAGAAGGCGGAGGCGGAGGCGGAGAAAGCAGAGCTGAAAGTCAAGGGAGACCCTTTGTCGAAGGGTGGCCCCGGCAGGCGCGTGCGTGCGCCGGAGAGTGAGGTGTCAGCCGGTGACCACGGAGGTGGACTTGATGAGTTCCTGAATGCGGGCAGCGCCCAGCGCAAGGACAGTCATCGGTCAACACCTCCTTCTCCCACGTGAGTCGAGCGGCGGCCGGCGGCCGCCGCGTGGAACACCGCCACCTTAGCCCGGCCGGTCGGCGGGGCGTCAACGCATTTACCTCGGTCGGCTCAACGCGCCGTCGAGCAGCTGTCCCCGTTCACCGTGAAGTCGCGCGGCTGAGAGTTGCTGCCGCTCCACGAGGAGAGGAAGCCGACGGCGAAGCTGCCGTTCGCGGCGACCTTCTTGTTGTAGTCGTTGGCCCTGGCGGTGACCTTGGAGCCGTTCTGGGTGAAGGCGCCGTCCCACATCTGCGTGACGTGCTGGCCGTCCCTGAACGTCCAGCCGATGCTCCAGTCGTCGAGCGCCTCGGTCGTGGTGACCGTGACCGTGGCCTGGAAGCCGTCCGGCCACTGGTTGACCACCTCGTACTTCACCCGGCAGGTCGACCGCGGGTCCTCGGCGGAGCCCGACGCGGCGGACGAGACGTCCACGGGCAACGTGGACTTTCCCTGCGGTTCCGTGTCGGAGTCGTCGTTCTTCGTGCTGTTGTGCGTGTGGGACGGGCGCGAGGTCGAGGAGGTGCCGACCGCGGCGTTGCCCGAGACCGTGCCGAGGGACGGCAGGGACGGTGTCGCCCCGGCGACCGGCCGGTCGGACGAGTCGCCGCTCGCGCTCGCCTGTCCGCCCGAGTCGCCGAGCTGCATCAGCGAGACCGTGAGCGCGAGCGCGGACACGATCACGGCCGCGGCCAGGATCCCGGTCTTGCCGATCCGGGGCCGCGTCACGATGCCCGGCGCGATGCCCCGGTCCGTACCCGCGTGGGCGCGTCCGCCGCTCAGCCCGGATTCCGCCGCGCGGCGCCGCCGCTCCAGGTAGGCGAGCCCGCCCCAGCCGATCACTCCGCTCGCCAGCGCGGCGGGCGTGCCTCCGCCGTGCAGCCGCAGGCACGCCGCCGCCTCCGCGCACTGCACGCAGACGGCGAGGTGCCGGGAGAGATCCTCCGGTGTCTCGGCGCCCGGCGCGCGGGTGACCGCGTCGAGGAGCCGGGAGTAGCTGCGGCACTCGACGTCCATGGGCGTGTCGAGGTGGTTGCGCTGGCAACGGTCCCGGAACAGCGCCCGTACCTGGGCCAGTTCCGTGGCCACGGCCGCCGGGTCCAGACCGAGCCGGCGGGCCACGTCGGGCAGCGGCAGCGCCTCCACCTCCGCCAGCCACAGCAGGGCCGCGTCCGGCTCCTGCATGTCCCTGAGCCCGCGCAGGGCCAGCGGACGCAGGAGCGGCGGTCCGGTGTACCGCGCGGCCTTCTCGGAGTTGAGCCACAGGCGCAGTTCGGGGTCGAGCCACTGCCCCTTGCCCTCGGTCTCCCACGCGGCGGCGCTGGTGCGCACCGACGTCAGCAGCAGGGGGATCCCGGGCAGCCGCGGGGTGCGACGCCCGGTGGTCCGCGCCTGGGCCTCGGCAATGCGGGCCTCATGGATGCCGTGGGTGAACGCCTCGGTGGCCAGGTGCCTGCCTGCGGCAGACCCGGAGGTGCACAGGTCGGCGTACGACAGGACCGCGTCCCAGCACTCCGAGAACAGAGCGGCCTCGGCGGCGTCCTGGGGGGTCGGCAGGTCGGGCATGGGGGGCTCCTGCATCAACTGCTTCCAGAAAGCAAAGACAACTCACCTGTGAAACAAGGGAGTTGAGGGTCGTCTCACGACAGACCCAGAGCCTTTCACGGTTCCCACACAACTGACAAGCTGCCTATTCAGATGCCGTCACCAGTGGTCGCACTCTGTTGAGTTGATATACGGATCGCGGCCCCACTCCGACTCGACGAGTGGGGCACGCGACGAAATCGTTACGCGTGGGACGGCTCCTCGGCCCCCTCCCCCGCCGGAAGGCTGTCCATGAAGGAGCTGACCGAGAACACCGCGCGGCCGGGGCCGGGCGGGCCGTAGCCGGGAGGCGAGGAGAGCCCGAAGTCGTCCATGGTGGCGCGGTACGCCTCCAGCAGGCGGATGTGGTACTCCAGCGGCGCGCCCTGGGGGTTGGCCTTGCCGAGCGGGGTCGTCGGTTCCGGGCACCAGGTGGTGAAGCGGGGCGTGATGCCGTGCGACATGAAGAAGCGCAGGCCCTCGGTGGTGGAGGCGATCGCCTCGTCCACGGTGGTGAAGCCGAACGGCTCGGCCATCTCCACGCCCGCCACGAAGTTGGGGATCACGTTGCGCGCGCCGAAGATCTCCGCCGAGTCGAGGATCCGCTTGTGCCACTCGTCACGGCCGACGTACCGCTCCTTGCCCGGGCAGTACAGCTCGAACAGACGCCGGTCCCACACCTCGAAGTTGGGGTGGTAGATCTGCACGCCGTAGTCCTTGAACCGCTGCACGTCGTCCTTCGGCAGCGCCTGCGCGACGACCTTGCCGATCCAGCGGCCCGGGAAACGCTCCTCGATGGCCTTGGCGTAGTGCCCGTAGAAGTCGGCCTCGTCGCGCCCGGCGACCTTGGACGTGATCGCGCCGCCGGTGAGCGTGTAGGCGGTGGAGGCCTTCGTGGTGTCGTACCGGTCGATGATCTCCAGCGCTTCGAGGACCTCCTCGACGTCCTTCACACCGGTGTAGGGCCGCCCGGCCGCCTTGTGCTGGCGCCAGTTGTGGTTGATGTCGCAGTACTGGCACTCCTCCTTGGCGCCGAAGTACTGGCAGACGCGGAAGACCGTGAGGTAGATCAGATAGCCCCACTGGATGGTCGGGGCCACCTCCATCACGGACTTCCCGTTGGAGAGGGTGTGCCGGTAGTACTCGGGCATGGGGGGCACGCCGACATCGGCGATCCGCTTCCCGTCGAGGTAGAGGCCGAGCAGCCCCTCCTCGTCGGCGGCCACACGATAGGGCGAGGACGGATTGACCCGTACGGAGACGACGGTCCGCCGCAGGTCGTAGGGGCCGCCCGTGAGGATGATCTCCTCGGGTGGACGGCGCAGCGCCGCCTCACCCAGCTCGGGCAGGGTGCCGTGGTCGAAGGAGAAGATGAAGTACGACTTCGGTTTGACCTCGCCGGACTCGTTGTCGCTCAGGGCGGACGCGTCGAAGGCCACTCCCCCGCGCAGCAGATCCTCTTTGAAGACGGCTTCCCGTGGTACGTGCGGGAATCGTTCCATCAGATCCTCGACCAGTGCGGTGCGGCTGCCCATCCCGTGTCTCCTCCCGGCTCAGGCGTTCGACTCCTCACGGTATGCCCCCGCCTGTACGTCAGCCGTGCCGGGTCCCCTCGCGCCGCGCGATGTGTGCCGGAACGGGGAGGTCCGGCGGCAGCACGGGGTCGGGCACGGGTGCGCCCCAGGTCGAGGTGAGCGGCAGCACTCCGGCCCACAGGCCGAGCTCGGCGTCGGGTCCGTCGCCGTCCTCGGGGGCGCCCGTACGGATCTTGACCGAGGCCTCTTCGAGGGACAGCGCCAGCAGGGTGGTGGCGGCCAGCTCCTTGCGGTTCGGCCGCCGGGCGTACGCCCACTGGCCGGGCGTAGCGTGCTCGGTGAGCCGGCGCAGGCCCTCCAGCTTCTCGTCCGGGTCGGTGACCTTGCGGGCGGTGCCGTGAATGATCGCGCTGCGGTAGTTGACGCCGTGCTCGAACACCGAGCGCGCGAGGACGAGCCCGTCGACGTGCGTGACGGTGACGCACACCCGGGTGCCGCCCGCGAGGCTCCGGCTGGCCACGGAACCGTGCAGGTACAGCTGCCGTTCGTCCCGCCCGTACACGGTAGGCACGACGAGCGGCCGGCCCTCGACGGTCACACCGAGGTGGCAGACGAACCCGGCGTCGAGGATCGCGTGGAGATCGGTCCGTTCGAGGCTGCCCTGCTCGCGCAGGCGGCGGTGCCTGGTCAGGTCGGTCTGCGGGAGGGCGGAGGGGAGCGGAGGCCGGGTCATGGCGGTTGAGGCTACAGATGTAGGTTCGCGGGTGGATGCGTGGCTCTCGACACCATGGGGAGGGACGACGGGATGACCGGGACCGTGACCAACTGGGCGGGCAACATCACGTACGCCGCCAAGGAGCTGCACCGGCCGCACTCGCTCGACGCGCTGGCGGCGCTGGTGGCCGGGAGTGCGAGGGTGCGCGTCCTGGGGAGCGGGCACTCGTTCAACGAGATCGCCGAGCCGGGCCCCGACGGCGTCCTGCTCTCCCTCGCCGCGCTGCCGGCCGAGGTGGACGTCGACACGGCGGCCCGTACCGTACGGGTCGGCGGCGGGGTCCGGTACGCCGAGCTCGCCCGCGTGGTGCACGAGCACGGGCTCGCGCTGCACAACATGGCCTCCCTGCCGCACATCTCGGTGGCGGGCTCGGTGGCGACCGGCACGCACGGCTCGGGCGTCACCAACGGCTCACTCGCCTCGGCCGTGCGTGAGGTCGAGCTGGTCACGGCGGACGGGTCGACGGTACGGATCGCCCGGGGCGAGGGGCGCTTCGACGGCGCCGTCACCGCGCTCGGAGCGCTCGGCGTGGTCACCGCGCTCACCCTGGACCTGGAGCCGGACTTCGCGGTCGAGCAGCATGTGTTCACCGAACTCCCGCTGGAGGGGCTGGACTTCGAGACCGTGGCGGCGACGGCGTACAGCGTCAGCCTGTTCACCGACTGGCGCGCCCCGGGCTTCCGTCAGGTGTGGCTGAAGCGCCGCACCGACCAGCCGCTGCCGGAGTTCCCGTGGGCCGCGCCCGCCACCGAGGCGCTGCACCCCGTGCCGGGGATGCCCGCGGTCAACTGCACGCAGCAGCTCGGCGTCCCGGGACCCTGGCACGAGCGGCTCCCGCACTTCCGTGCGGAGTTCACGCCGAGCAGCGGCGCCGAGCTGCAGTCGGAGTACCTGCTGCCTCGTCGGGATGCCGTCGAGGCGCTGTATGCAATCGACAGTATCCGGGAGACGGTCGCCGATGTCCTGCAGACCTGCGAGGTACGGACCATCGCCGCCGACGAGCAGTGGCTGAGCCCCGCCTACGGCCGGGACAGCGTGGCCCTGCACTTCACCTGGGTCGAGGACACCGCGATCGTCCTGCCGGTGGTGCGGCGCATCGAGGAGGCACTCGACGCGTTCGACGCGCGGCCGCACTGGGGCAAGGTGTTCACGGTGCCGCCGCAGGTGCTCCGGGAGCGCTATCCGCGGCTCGGCGACTTCGCCGCGCTGGCAGCGGAGTTGGACCCGGCGGGGAAGTTCCGCAACGCTTTCGTCGGCGACTTCATAAACCCCCTTTCCTAATCCCTTGTAGAAAGTCCCCGCACCGGCATAGGCTCGCGGCGCGCCGAGGCACTGGGCCTGGCCGTGGCCTGGAGGGATCGGGGACGTGTCCGCGAAGCGCACCTCACGCGACATTCGCACCGCGAACCGTTATGAGGTGCTGCGCCAGATCATCGCCGCGTCACCCACGTCCCGGCAGGAGCTCGCGGCCGCCACCGGGCTGAGCCTCGCCACTGTCGCCACGCTCGTCGGTGAGCTGCTCGACCTCCGCATGATCACCGAGGTCGGCTTCGAGGACTCGGCGGGCGGCCGGCCGCGCGGTCTGGTCGCCGTCAACGCGTCGGGAGGCGCGTTGATCGGCGTCGACATCGCGGAGACGTATGTACGCGTCGAGCTGTTCGACCTGGCGTTGAACCAGCTCGCCCGCGCCGACGAGGACATGCGCCCCGGTGAGAACCGCCCGGAGCAGGTCGTCGCCCATGTGGCCGCGGCCGTCGGCTCGGTGGTCACCCAGGCCGGTGTGGAGGGCGCCCGCGTCCTGGGTGTCGGCGTCAGCGTGCCCGGTCAGGTCGACCGCGACCGGGGCGTGTCCGAGTACGCCCCGAACTGGGACTGGCACGACGTGCCGCTGCTCGACCTGCTCGCCGAGCACATCGCCTACCCCCTCTATCTGGACAACCCGCTGCGCGCCTGCGCGGTCGCCGAGCTGTGGTTCGGCGCCGCCCGCGGGCGCGGGGACGCCGTGGTCGTCAACCTGGGCACGGGTGTCGGAGCCGGGCTCGCGCTCGGCGGCGGGCTCCACCGCGGCGTCAGCAACAGCGCCGGCGAATGGGGCCACACCACCCTGGTCCTGGACGGGCGGCTGTGCCACTGCGGCAACCACGGCTGTGTGGAGACGTACGTCGGGGCGCCCGGCATCATGCTGAACCTGCGGGAGCTCAGCCCGCGCAGCACCCTGCTGCACCCCGAGGACCAGACCGCCACGATCAACGCACTCGCGCGCGGGGTCGACGAGCAGGACCCGGTCGCGCTCAAGGTGGTCCGGGACACCGCCCGCTACCTCGGGGCCGGCATCTCCGACCTGGTCAACCTCCTCAACCCCGAAGTGGTCGTGCTCAGCAGCTGGGTCGCGGCCACGCTCGGCGAGCCGTTGCTGAACGAGGTGCGCGAGGCCGTCGCCCGGCACGCGCTGAAGCGGCCCTTCGCCGCCACCGAGATCGTCCTGTCCCCCATCCCCACCGACCCGGTGTGCCTCGGAGCCGCGACCTTCGCCCTCGAAGGCGCGCTCCAGTCGGCCACCCAGAGGGCCACCAACAACCAGAGGCCCACCAAGCGCACCACCCCCGCAAGGAGCCGTACCGCACCACCTTCATGACGACGGAAGGGATGCACAGTTGACGCGCACGATCAGATCCCCCCACCGCTCCGTCCTCGCGACAGCCGCAGCCGCACTCGCTGTCACGGGGGCCCTGATATCCGCTCCGCCCGCCGACGCGGCCTCCCCCACGGCCGCCGAAGTCTCCCCGCACGCCGCCCAGACCATCGACAACATCGGCGCCTCCGGTGCCTGGTGGGTCAATGACCTCAAGAACTTCGACCCCGCCGTCCAGGCCCGGGTGGCGAAGCTGCTGTTCTCCGCACAGGGCCTGGATCTGAGTTCGTACCGCTACAACATCGGTGGCGGCGGCACGGCGGTCACCACGCCGTCCCGCGCCCCCGAGGACTTCCGAGACGACGACGGGACGTACGACTGGAGCAAGGACAAGGGCGGCCGTACGTTCCTCGCCTACGCGGCGAAGTACGGCGTCCAGGACCTCATCGCCTTCGTCAACAGCGCGCCCGCCGAGTGGAAGACCAACGGCAGGAGCTGCGGCGGCTATCTGAAGGCGGAGAACACCGAGGACTTCGCGAAGTACGTCGCCGACGTCACCGACCACTTCGCCGGGCTTGGCCAGAAGTTCGACTACATCAGCCCCTTCAACGAGCCGAACAACAGCTTCGACAGCTGCGGCCAGGAGGGCATGCTGGTGCCGGTCGACCAGCGGGACGACATCGTGCGGGCGCTGGGCGCCGAGCAGCGGTCCCGGCACCAGAGGACCGGCATCATCGCGGACGAGTCCAGCAGCACGGTCAGCTTCAACACCGAGGTGCCGCAGTGGATCTCGCAGCCGGGCACGGACCGGTACGTGTCGAAACTGGCCCACCACACGTACAACAATCCTGGTGACGACCAGCGGGCGAAGATCTACGAGACGTCGAAGGCGGCCGGCAAGGAGTCCTGGTCCACCGAGATCTGCTGCTTCGGCAAGGGCGGGACGGGCTGGGCACAGGAGTACGACCCGACCATCGACGGCGGTCTCAACCTCTCCCGGATCATCTACAAGGACTTCGCCACCGCCCACGACTCGGCGTTCCAGTGGTGGGTGGCGCTGTCGGAGATGATCGGCACCGACCCCTACGCGAAGAACGACTCCGGCTGGAACGACGGCCTGATCTACTACGACCCGGACTACGCCACCAGCGGCAACCAGACCCTGTACTTCACCAAGCGCTATTACGCGCTCGGCCAGTACAGCAAGTTCGTGAAACCGGGCTCGGTCGCGCACAACGTGACCGGCGCGCCGGACGGGGTCGAGGTGTCGACGTACGACCGGGACGGCACGTGGGTGGTCGTGGTGAACAACCACAACACCTCCGACACGGCCCTGAACCTGCACTTCAACAGCAAGGCGCCGGTACGGGCCACCAAGGCCGTGCGGACGTCGGCCGACGAGAACTGGGCAAGCGTGGCCAAGCCGTCCGTCAGCGGCGGCGCCGTCTCCACGACGCTCCCCGCCCGGTCCATCACGACGTACGTTCTCGCCCAGAAGGGTCACAGCGGCTCTTCGGCCGTGACAGGCGCCTGGCAGGGCAAGCAGTCGGGCAAGTGCCTTACGGCGGACGTCTCCGGTGCCGCGATCGGCACCTGCACGGGCGGGGACGGGCAGTCGTGGTCGTACGACGCGAAAGGCACCCTGAAGGGCGCCAACGGGTTTCTGACCGCCGGGAGTTCGGGGCTCACGACAGCCGCGGACCCCACCGGTGACGGTACGCAACGCTGGCTGCTGAACTCCAACGGCCAGATCGTCAACGAGGCGTCCGGGAAGTGCCTGGACGTCAGCGGTCAGGCGACCGCCGACGGCAGCAAGGTGATCCTCTACAGCTGCGACGGCGGGTCCAACGAGGCCTGGTTCCGGCAGTAACCACCCCTGGACCGAGGGCCGCCGGCACCCCTGACCCGGCGGCCCTCACCCCCTTTGCCCCACTCCTTGTTCGGAATTCCGAACCGGGCACAACGCTTCGAACAGGCTTCGTCCAACCCCTTGCCGAAGCCTTAGCCGAAGGTTAACGTCCCGCACCGCAAGCCCATTTCAGCCACCTCTTTGAGCCACCTCGCGCTGAGCTGTAAGAGCCGCAGCCGCATTCGAGACAAGGACGTCAGCATGTCGGCAATGAGCAGCAACAACTGGTCCCGCCGGTCACTCTTCCGGGCCGCGGCGGGCATGGCCGCCGCCGGCACCCTGGCCGCATGCGGCAGCAACAACGGCCGTGGGGGCGGGTCGGGTTCGGGCAAGAACCTCGTCCAGTACTTCCACGCGTACGGCGAGGCGGGCACCGAGCAGGCCATCAAGAAGTACGCGAAGGCCTACACGAAGGCCAATGTGACCACGCAGTGGATCACTGGCGACAACTTCGAGCAGAAGCTGTTCGCGGCCCTGCTGACCGACAACGCGCCGGACCTCTTCGAGTTCCACCCGCAGATCCAGCTCGTCAAGAGCGGCCAGGTGGCGGACCTGACCGACATCATCAGCCCGGTCAAGGACGACTTCAACCAGGCCGACATCGCCTCGCACACGGTCGACGGGAAGATATACGGCGTCCGGATGATCGACGACCCGCAGTTCTTCTTCTACCGGCCCTCGCTGTTCGAGAAGGCGAAGGTCAAGGTTCCGACCACGCTCGAAGAGCTGATCGAGGCCGGGGAGAAGCTCACCACCAGCAAGGTGAAGGGGCTCTTCCTCGGTAACGACCTCACCCCGCTGGAGCGCCCCCTGATCTGGGCGGCCGGCGCCGACACGCTCAACGAGAAGAACGAGATCGCCTATCACACGGACGCCGTCGTCGACGGTCTCAAGCAGCTGCGCAAGGTCTTCACCAGCGGCAACCTGCTGCTCGGCGCGCCCGCCGACTGGTGGGACCCGTCGGCCATCACCCAGGGCCTGTGCGCCATCCAGTGGTGCGGCATGTGGGCCATGCCGGTGATGCAGAAGGCGCTCGGCGACGACATCGGCATCTTCCCGTTCCCGAAGGTGGGCTCGGCGGGCAAGCCTTCGGTCTACAACGGCGGTTGGTCGATGTTCGTCAACGCCAAGGGCAAGAACGTCGACGCGGCCAAGGAATTCGTGAAGTGGCTGTGGATCGACCAGAAGGAGTACCAGGAGGACTGGTCGACCTCCTACGGCTTCCACATCCCGCCGCGCACTTCGCTGGCCGCGAGCGCCACCAAGCTCAAGACGGGCCTGCCCGCCGAGGGCGTCAAGCTGTTCACCGACTACGGCCACTTCGACAACATCGGCTGGACCCAGGCGATGATCGCCGCCTGGGACGACGTGATGGCGAACGTCGTCCGCAAGAACGGCGACCCGGAGGCCGCGCTCGACGCGTGCGACAAGAAGGTCAACGCCGAGCTCAAGAAGCTCTTCGGATAGGCCGCGCGGACGGACTGACGACATGTCGACCACCACTGCACGCGGGGTCGCCCAGCCCGCCCCGGCCAAGGTCTCCAAGGACCGGCCGCGGCGGGGCCTCGGGGCGAGCAGCACCCTCAACTTCTGGCTCTTCACCGGGCCGTTCCTCATCGGGCTGGTGATCTTCGTCTTCGTGCCGATCGGCTGGAGCATCTACCTCAGCTTCTTCGAGGCCCGCTTCACCGTCTCGCCGAGCGAGTTCGTCGGCTTCGACAACTACGTGCAGATCCTCACCGACGCCGACTTCCTGCACTCGCTGGTGACGTTCACGGTGTTCGCGGCGTTCATCGTGCCCGCCACCTGGGGCCTCTCCCTGGGCCTGGCGCTGCTGGTCAACCGGCTGCGGTTCATGCGCGCGTTCTTCCGGTCGGTGTTCTTCCTGCCGACCGCGTGCAGCTATGTCGCGGCCGCGCTGATCTGGAAGATGTCCATCTTCAACGGCGTCCGCTTCGGTCTGGCCAACACGGTCATCGGCTGGTTCGGCGTCGACAACATCGCCTGGCTGGCCAACCCGGACCCGCCCTGGTACTGGCTGGTCATCGTGACCGTACGCCTGTGGCTCCAGTCCGGGTTCTACATGATCCTTTTCCTGGCCGCGCTGCAGAACATCCCGCGGGAGCTGTACGAGGCCGCCGCCATCGACGGCGCCAAGCCGGGCTGGCAGACCTTCCGGCACATCACGCTGCCGCAGCTGCGGGCCACCTCCACCGCGGTGATCCTGCTTCTCCTGATCGCCGCCTACCAGGCCTTCGACGAGTTCTTCAACCTCCTCAAAAAGGCCACCTGGGGCCAGCCGCCGCTGGTCGAGCTGTACAAGATGGCCCTGGGCGAGAACCAGAACTACGGCGTGGGCAGCGCGGGCGCGGTCGTCCTGACCATGCTCATCTGCGTCGTCACCCTGTTCCAGGGCAAGATCATGGGATTCGGAAGGGGTGACGAGTCCAAGTGACCACCACCGCACCCGACGTCAGGAAGCCGGTCAAGCCCAAGCGCGGCGGCGTCATCGGCAACGCCGGGCTCTACCTCGCGACCGGCGTCGCCGCCCTCCTCTTCCTCATCCCCTTCTACCTGATCATCCGCAACGCCCTGATGACGGATCCGGAGATCACGGGCGAGAGCTGGAAGTGGTTCCCCACGGACATCCAGTGGGGCAACATCACCGAGCTGTTCGACGACACCACGGTCGACTTCGCCCAGGCCCTGTGGAACTCCGTGATCGTCGCGATCCTGCACACCACGGGCATCCTCCTGGTGTGCTCGCTCGCCGGCTACGGCCTCGCCCGCATCCCGTACAAGCACGCCAACAAGGTCTTCTACGCGGTCCTGGCGACCCTGATGGTCCCCACGGCCGTCACCTTCGTGCCCAGCTTCGTCCTCGTCTCGTCTCTGGGCTGGGTGGACAGCTATCGGGGTCTCATCATTCCGGGCCTCTTCAGCGGATTCACCTGCTTCCTGTTCCGGCAGTACTTCCTGGGGTTCCCGAAGGAGCTGGAGGAGGCGGCGCGCGTGGACGGGCTCGGCTACTGGGGCGCGTACTGGCGTGTCGTGGTGCCCAACTCGCTGAACTTCTTCGCGGCGATCGCCACGATCACCTTCATCAACGGCTGGAACTCCTTCCTGTGGCCGCTGGTCATCGGCCAGGACCCCAGCGCCTGGACCGTCCAGGTCGCCCTGTCGTCGTACATGACCAACCAGACCGTCAACTACCACCTGATCTTCATGGCCACCGCCATTTCCATCCTGCCCCTGCTGTTGGTGTTCCTCTTCCTCCAGCGCTGGCTGGTGCAGGGGATCGCGCAGACGGGCATCAAGGGCTGACCTAGGAGACCGATGTCATTCCGCACCAATACCGCCATCGATTACGTCGAGGACGTCTCGCCCGGCACCGGGGCCCTGCCCCCACGCGCCTGGTACGCGTCCTCGGACGCCGCGTCCCTCTCCCTGAACGGCGACTGGCGCTTCCGGCTGTCGGGGACGGCCGACGCCGAGGACGACTCCTTCGCCGAGCCCGGATACGACGCAGGGGACTGGGCGGAGGTCTCGGTCCCCGGTCACTGGGTCCTCCAGGGCCACGGCGCGCCCATCTACACCAACCACCTCTACCCGTTCCCGGTCGATCCGCCGCGCGTGCCGACCGAGAACCCGACCGGTGACCATCTGCGTGTCTTCGACCTGCCGTCCGACTGGCCGTCGGACGGCGGGGCGGTGCTGCGCTTCGACGGCGTCGAGTCCTGCGCGCGCCTGTGGCTGAACGGCACGGACCTCGGCGAGTTCAAGGGTTCCCGGCTGCCGCACGAGTTCGCGGTCGGGCATCTGCTCAAGCCGAGCGGAAATGTCCTGGCCGTCCGCGTCCACCAGTGGTCCGCGGGCTCGTACCTGGAGGACCAGGACCAGTGGTGGCTGCCGGGCATCTTCCGGGACGTCACGCTGCTGCACCGGCCGGCGGGCGCCGTCCTGGACTTCTTCGTGCACGCCTCCTACGACCACGTGAGTGGCGAGGGCACGTTGAAGGTCGACTCGGACGTGGACGGCCGGGTCACCGTGCCCGCACTCGATATCGATGTCGCCACCGGCGAGCCGGTGACGGTCGTGGTCGAGCCGTGGACCGCGGAGACCCCGAAGCTGTACGACGGCGTGCTGGTCACCGAGGGCGAGCGGGTCCCGCTCCGTATCGGCTTCCGCACCGTCGTGCTCGAGGACGGCCGCATCAAGGTCAACGGCAAGGCGGTTCTCTTCAAGGGCGTCAACCGGCACGAGTGGCATCCGGAGAAGGGCCGCGCCCTCGACCTGGAGACCATGCGGGCGGACGTGCTGCTGATGAAGCGGCACAACATCAACGCCGTGCGCACCTCGCACTACCCGCCGCACCCGGCCTTCCTCGACCTGTGCGACGAGTACGGGCTGTGGGTGATCGACGAGTGCGACCTGGAGACCCACGGTTTCACCGAGCAGGCCTGGCGCGACAACCCGGTCGACGACGACCGCTGGACCCCGGCGCTCCTCGACCGGGCCGCCCGCATGGTCGAGCGCGACAAGAACCACCCGTCGGTCGTCCTCTGGTCCCTGGGCAACGAGGCGGGCACCGGCCGCGGCCTGACGGCGATGGCCGAGTGGATCCACGGCCGGGATGCCTCGCGGCTCGTGCACTACGAGGGCGACATCAACTGCCGTGACACCGACGTGTACTCGCGGATGTACGCCTCCCACGCCGAGGTCGAGCAGATCGGCCGGGGCCTGGACGGCGGAACGCTCAAGCGACGCGAACTGCCCTTCATCCTGTGCGAGTACGCGCACGCCATGGGCAACGGCCCCGGTGGGCTCGCCGACTACCAGCGGCTGTTCGAGTCGTACGAGCGGTTGCAGGGCGGGTTCGTCTGGGAGTGGATCGACCACGGCATCAAGGACGAGCGGTACGGCTACGCCTATGGCGGCGACTTCGGCGAGGAGCTGCACGACGGGAACTTCGTCTGCGACGGACTGGTGTTCCCGGACCGGACGCCGTCGCCGGGGCTCGCGGAGTTCAAGAAGGTCATCGAGCCGGTCGCCTTCACCGGGGACGGCTCGGACGGCACCGTGCGGGTGACCAACAGGCAGGACTTCGCCGATCTGTCCGCATTCGCGTTCGAGTGGTCCTACCAAGTGGACGGCGAAACGGTCGAGTCGGGCTCCCTGTCGGTGCCGACGCTCACGCCCGGCGAGTCGGCCGACGTGAAGCTGCCCGAGCCCCCCGCCGACAACCGTGGTGGCGAGGCACAGTGGACGGTCCGGGCCGTGCTCGCGGCGGACACACCATGGGGGCCGAAGGACCACCCGGTGGCGTGGGGCCAGTTCCCGGTGACCGCACGGGTGTCGCCGTCGGTTGCGGCGACCGCGGGCCCCGTTGCGGGCGAGCGCGTCATCACGCTCGGCCCTGCTTCCTTCGACGCCCGCACCGGCGCGCTGAGGACGATCGGCGGGGTCGAGGTCAACGATCTGCGCCTGGACGTGTGGCGGGCGCCGACCGACAACGACGACGGCGCCTCCTGGCAGGACGACATCTGCTACAGCCTGCTCTGGCGCAAGTTCGGCCTGCACCGGATGCGTCATCGCCTCGACGCCGTGGAGCTCGGCGATGACGCACTGACGGTGCGAACCCGGGTGGCGCCCGCCGCATGGGAGGTGGGCCTGGCCACCGTGTACCGCTGGACGTCGGACGGCGACCGGGTGAAGCTGACGGTGTCCGTGGCACCCGAGGGCGACTGGTCCGCGCTGCCGCTGCCGCGGCTCGGCATCCGCTTCGGGCTCGACGCGGGTGCGGACCTGGTGCGGTGGTTCGGCGGCGGTCCCGGCGAGGCCTACCCGGACACCAAGGCGGCGTCGATGCTGGGCCGTTGGGAGTCCACCGTCGATGGGTTGCAGACGCCGTACGTCCGCCCGCAGGAGAACGGCGCCCGTGCGGACGTCCGCTGGGCGGAGATCGGCGGCCTGCGCATCGAGGGCGACCCGGAGTTCTTCTTCGGAGCCCGCCGCTGGACCACCGAGCAGCTGGACAGCGCCGAGCACCGCACCGACCTCACGCCCGGCGAGAGGGTGTGGGTCAGCCTCGACCACGGCCAGCACGGCATCGGCACGGCATCGTGCGGTCCCGGCCCGCTGCCGCAGTACCACCTGCGCGCCGAGCCCGCGGAGTTCTCGTTCGTGTTCTCGGAGATCAGTTGACTTCCACGGTCGTGAGGCCGACGGCGGCCGGCCGGCACGGGGGTCTGGGGGTATCCCCCAGAAGACTCTGTAGCCGGCCGGCCGCGGTCGCGTCCTGCGTCGGATTCGTCCTCATCGGCATGCTCCAGGCGCTCTACGGCCCGGCGGTACCGGGCCTGCGGGCGGAGTACGGCCTGTCCCCGTCGGGCGCTGGGCTCGGCCTGAGCCTGCACTTCACGGGTGGGGTCGCGGGTGTCCTCGCGTTCAACACCATCCACTCCCGCATCAGCAACAGAACGCTGCTGGCGGCGAGTTACGGTCTGATGGCGGCCGGCAGCGCGGGCTTCGCGCTCGCCCCGAACTGGCCGCTCGCCCTCGCCGCGGCCTTCCTGGGCGGCCTCGGCTTCGGCGGCATCGACTACGGCCTCAACCAGCTGTTCGCGGTCGGCTTCGGCGACCGGTCCACCGCCATGCTGAACGTCCTCAACGCGCACTTCGGGATCGGGGCGGTGCTCGGCCCGGCGGTCGTGGCGTGGACGGGCCCCGAGCACTACGCCTATGCGTTCGGGGGGTGCGCCGTACTGGCGGCTGCGCTGATCCCGTGCACCAAGGGCGTAGGCACCGAGGCGACACATGACGAACCGGCTCAGGCGTCCGCCTCGCTCGGGCTCTCCCGCGTCCTCGTCGGCTTCCTCGCGCTCTACATCCTCAACGTCGCCGTCGAGGCCGGAGTCGGCGGCTGGGAACCGACCCACCTGGAGACCGTCGGCTTCAGCGCGTCCGTGGCCGCCTCCGCCACCTCCGTGTACTGGCTGATGCTGACGGCGGGCCGCTTCCTCGTCGTACCGATCACGCTGAAGTACGCCCCCGAGCGCATCCTCACCGTGTGCGCGGCGGGCATGACGGCGTGCCTGCTGCTGGCGCTCGTAAAAGGAGTGGCGCCGGTGGCGTACGCGGGTGTGGGCTTGTTCATCGCGCCGGTCTTCCCGACCGGCCTGCCCTGGCTGAACAAGGCGCTTCCCCAGGCGAAAAGGGCCGGTGCCTGGGTCATCGCCGCCTCCATGATCGGCGGAGTGGCCGCTCCCCCGCTGCTGGGCGTGGGTATCGAGGCGTCCGGGATCCACGCGGTTCCCTTGCTGTTGACCGTGCTGTCGGGCGCGTCGCTGGTGGCGACGGTCTGGCTGATCCGACTGACGAGGAGAGACATCGAGTGAGTGGCAGTATCGAGGTGCGTGGCCTCTCCCGCACCTTCCTCACCACCGTCCGTCGCCCCGGCCTCGCCGGAGCACTCCGCTCCCTGGTCAACCCGGAGCGCGCCACCAAACACGCCGTCTCCGACATCAGCTTCGACGTCGCCCCCGGCGAACTGCTCGCTCTGCTCGGCCCGAACGGCGCCGGCAAGTCGACCACCATCAAGATGCTCACCGGCATCCTCACGCCCACGTCGGGCGAGGCGCGGGTCGCGGGCGTGGTGCCGTACGAGGAGCGGGAGCGCAACGCCCGCAACATCGGGGCGGTGTTCGGGCAGCGCACCCAGCTGTGGTGGGACCTGCCGGTGCGCGAGTCGTTCGCGATCCTGCGGGACATCTACGAGGTGCCGAAGGAGGAACACGCCACCCGCCTGCGGGAGTTCGACGATCTGCTGGACCTGTCCTCCTTCTGGGACACCCGCGTACGGCATCTCTCGCTCGGCCAGCGCGTGCGCTGCGACCTGGCCGCGGCGCTGCTGCACGACCCGCCGGTCGTCTTCCTGGACGAGCCGACGATCGGCATGGACGTGGTGGTCAAGGAGCAGGTGCGCGAGTTCCTGCGGCACCAGGTGGAGGAGCGCGGCCGGACCGTGCTGCTGACCACGCACGACATGACGGAGGTCGAGCGCCTCGCCGAACGGGTGGTGCTGATCAACCACGGGCGGCTCGTCCTGGACGGCACGCTGGACGAGATACGCCGGAAGTTCGGCTCGACCTGGCAGGTGCGGGCGACGCTCGCCGATCCGCACGCCGAGGTCGCGGCGCTGCCGGGCATCGCGCTGATGCGGCGCGAGGGCCCGCAGGTGGTCTTCGGTCCGGAGGGTGCCACCGCCCCGACCGTCCACCAGGCGCTGAAGCAGGTCATCGAGCGGTACGAGGTCACGGACCTGGCGATCGACGAGGCCGACCTGGAGGACGTGATGCGTGCCGCGTACGTGCAGGCCGAGGCGGTCTGACATGGCCGTTCTGCACGCCTGGCGCGTCGCCCGTGTCACCCCGCTCGGAGAGTTGCACACGCCTCCCCGGATGACCGCCGCCCTGCTGCGGCTGACCGTACAGGTCGTTCTGGTGGCGTCCCTGTGGCGCGGCCTGTACGAGGCGACCGGCACGACCGCCGGACTCGACCGCGACCAGGCGGTCACGTACGCCGTGCTCGCCGTTCTGGCCTCCCGGCTGCGGGAGCTGGACCAGTACGCGGGCCGGGACAGCGTCATGCAGCACATGCAGTACGGCACCATCGTCTACTGGTACCTGCGCCCGCTGTCGCCCCGGCGCTACTACGCGCTGCGGGCGCTCGGCGAGCGGCTGTACGGCCTCATCTGGGCGCTGACCGGGTACGCGGTGTGTCTGGCGGCCGGCGTGGTGGAGCCTCCCAGGTCGGCCGCGGTGGCGGGGGTATTCGCGCTCAGTCTGCTGCTCGGCCAGTGGGTCCTGCACTATGTGATGCTGCTCATCGACCAGCTGTGCTTCTGGACGCTGCGCAACGGGGCGGCCATGCTGATCCTGATCTTCGCGCAGAACCTTTTGTCCGGGGTCTACGCGCCTCTGTGGTTCTTCCCTCACTGGTTCGTCACGATGAGCGGCTTCCTGCCGTTCCAGGCGACGCTGAGCGTGCCGCTGTCGCTGTACGTGGGCCGGATCCCGTTGTCGGACGCGGGCTTCCAACTCGCCGTGCAGGCAGGGTGGGTGGTGGCCCTGTCCTTGTTCACCCGGTTGCTGTGGCGGCGGGCCGCCCGGCGTGTGATCTCGCAGGGAGGCTGAGATGTCGTTGAACGCCCTGCGCGTCATGTGGCGGATCACGCGCCTGAACTTCCGGGCCCAGTTGGAGTACCGCTCCGAGTTCCTGATGATGATCGCGATCGGCGCGGTCTGGCAGGTGTCGGTGATCGTGTTCGCGACGGTGCTGCTGACCAGGTTCACCGGGATGGGCGGCTGGGACAGCTCGGACGTCCTGCTCATCCCGGCGACGAGAATGCTGGCGCACGGCCTGTTCGTGCTGTTCCTGGGCCGGGTGCACGGCCTGGGCCGGCACATCCAGGAGGGCAGGATCGACGCGTACCTCCTGCGCCCCCTCCCGGTCTACCGCCAGGTCCAGCTGGAGTACTTCCCGACCAACGCGATCGGTGACCTCACGGTGGCGGCGGGCCTGATGGCTGGCGCGCTGGGCCGCAGTCATCTGGACTGGACGACGGGCCGGATCAGCTACCTGATCGTCTCGGTCCTCGGCGGCATGCTCCTGGAGGCGGCACTGTTCACGGTGGTCGCCTGCGCGTCGCTGCGCTTCCCGGCGGCGGACTACTGGGGCCGCTGGCTGGAGGAGCTGCTCGGCACGTTCGGCAGCTACCCGCTGAACGTGCTGCCGAAGGCGGTGGGCGGCTTCCTGACGTTCGGTCTGCCGCTGGCGTTCGTCGCGTACTTCCCGGCGGCGGTCCTGACGGGGCACGGCCATGACACCGGCGCCCCGTACTGGCTGGCCGCGGCCTCGCCGCTGCTCGGGGTGCTGGCGTATCTGGGGGCGAGGCTGCTGTGGCGCCGGAGCCTCGGGCACTACACGGGGGTGAACGGGTGACGGGCGCGCAGGGGCTGCTCAGGCGGCTTCGGTGGCCGCTTCCGGGCGGCGCCCGCGCACCGGTGTGAACAGCGCCAGTCCCGCGATGCCCACACAGCACGCGCCGGCCACCGCGCCCACCGGGGCCGTGCCGTGGTGCTGGGCCGCCCAGGTGAGCAGGGCGGCGCCGACCGGGCCCGCCGAGAAGTGGATGGTCCAGAACGCGGAGGTGACCCGCCCCAGCAGATGCTGGGGTGTCACCTGCTGGCGCAGGGACATGGAGCACGTACCCGAGATGCTGACGCAGCACAGGAACGCCGCGGTCAGGAGGGCGACGGACGGTACGTCGCGGGCCAGGCCGATGCCGCCCAGCGCGCAGCCGCAGACGGCCACCGCGCCGGTCCAGGTGGGTCCGAAGCCGAGCGCGCGGCGCACCCGGGCCACCAGCAGGGCCCCGGTGATCGAGCCGAGCGCGCCGACCGCGAGAACAGTGCCGACCGTGCCGTCGCTCTGCCCGAGGTCGTGCTTGAGGTGGTAGATGATCAGGTCGGTCAGGCCCAGTTCCAGGAAGCTGAACAGAAACAGCAGCACGGTGAGGACGCGCAGCACCGGGTGGCTCCGCAGGAAGGACACGCCGACGAGCAGGTCCCGCCACAGCCCCTGCCGGGCTGGTGCCGGTTCGTCCGGCGTGCCCTGCCCGATCCGTACGAAGCCCAGGCAGACCGCCGAAACGCCAAAGCTCGCCGCGTCCACGGCGACGGCCGCGGCCGGACCCGTCCAGGCCGCCACGAGGCCCGCGCACAGCGGGCCGACCACTCCGGCCGCCGCGGCGGTCGCGTTCAGCCGGCCGTTGGCGGCGGTGATCCGCTCCCCGTCGACCAGTGCGCGCACGACGGTGACGTACGCGACGGAGAACAGCATCCCTACGGCCTCGCACAGCGGCAGCACCGCGTACAGCAGCCAGATGCGCGGCCCGGCGAGCCACAGGAGCGGAATCAGCCCGTAGAGCACCATCCGCACCAGGTCGCAGACGATGAGCAGCTTCCTGCGGTCCACCCGGTCCACCACCACACCGGCGAAGACCCCGGCCAGCACGGACGCCGCACCGCCGACCGCCGTGAGCAGCCCCATCCGCGCGACGGAATCGGTCGCCTCCAGCACGAGCAGCGGCAGTGCGATCAGGGCGAAGGAGTCCCCGAGGACCGAGAGGGTCTGCGCGGCCCAGAAGATCCCGAAGTCACGCTGCCGCGGAGAAGGGCGACCGGGGGCGGGTGCGGCGCGCCGTGCTCCGTTGTCCGACTCGTCCTCGCGCTGTGCCTCGTACGTCAAGCTGCTCCCCCAAGCGCCTCGGTCCCCGGCAACCTTACGTCCCTCGGCGGCACCTTCGGCGGCTACGGCGCCGCCCTCCCGTACGACGAGAAGTACGCGCCGAAGCCCGCGTACCCGGGACTCTCCAACGGCGTCAACCCGAAAGCTCAGGGTCATCGTTCAGTCCAGCCTGCCCGCGCCGCAGGTCACGTGCCGTCAGTCCATAGTGCGCCTTGAGGGCGCGGGCGAGGTGGCGGGGGTCGTGGATCCCCCAACGCGCGGCCACGGCGGCGGTCGTACGGCCGTCGAGGGCGGGGTCGAGCAGATCGCGGCGGATGCGTTCGAGGCGTTGGCGGCGCAGCCAAGCCGCGAACGACTCGCCGTCGCGCTGGAACAGGCGGTGCAGTTGGCGGGCGGAGATGCCGTGCGCCACCGCGACCGACTCCACGGACAGGGACGGGTCCGCGATGTTGGCGAGGGCGTAGACGCGGATGCGGTCGGTGAGTTCGGTGGCCGTGTCCATGCGCGCGGGCGCGTGTTCCGTGAACGCCGCGAGCAGCAGTGACACCAGCGCGTCGCCCACGTGCGCCTGGGCCGGTCCGGTCAGCTCGTCCAGGTGACGGCCGAGGCCGAGCAGGAACGCGGACAGCACCGCCTGCGCTCCCGTGTCGGCGGGTAATCGCCGGGCGGCCTGACGGGCCACGGTGTCGGCGTGGCGGCCGAGTTCGGTACGGGGGATGCCGACGGCCATGACGTCACAGCCGTCGGCGACGGCGAGCCGGTACGGGCGGGTCATGTCGAAGACCACGAAGTCGCCTACGTGCGCCCTGGACTGGTGGCCGCCCTGGTCGGCGGTGGCGGGCTCAGGCGTGCGGTGCAGTGTGAGCTTCAGCAGCTCGGGATCGGTGGAGGTGATGGCCTTCGCCGTACGCGCCACTTCGTGCCCACCGCCACGGATCCGCGCTACGGCGGCCCGGCCCACCAGCGCCGCGTCGATGTCGGCCCGGAAGGTGTCCGTGGCGGGAGCGGTCACGGCGAGCGGCGCGAGGATCGAGGAGGCCGCGGTCTGTAACTCCCCCAGGGTCGCTCGGTGTACGTGTAACGCACCGCCGTCCATGGCACCACCTCCGACTCCCAGAGCCTCGTCCGCGTGGGACGTGCAAAGGAGGGTTACCCGGTTGCGTGGCGCGAAGTGGAGACACCACGGGCGCGAACCGGAGACTCGACCGCCCCCCACTCGTCTAGCTTGAAGCAAGGGGAGCGATGTCGGCTGGAACCTTCACCAGAGTTCCAGCCGACTGCCCACCACGCCCCGGAACCTTCACTTCCGCCCAGACCACCTTGTACGCGCGGCCCGGCCGCGGTGAAGCCGTGGCCCATCGCGTCTCCCCTCACCTCATCCGGGTCTCGGCTCGGCGCATCGGCATCTGCGGTCCCACCGTCCACGAGTCCTGGTCCCACTAGGATCGAACCTAGAGAGACCAGCTCCAGAGAGGTGGCCCCATGGCCCGTGCCGGACTGACGGCCGCCCGGCTCGTCGAGGCCGCCGCCGACCTCGCGGACGAGGTCGGTTTCGACAACGTCACGCTGTCCGGGCTGGCGCGGCACTTCGGGGTGAAGGACGCGAGCCTGTACTCGCACGTCAGGAACCTCCAGGACCTGCGCACCCGTATGGCCCTGCTCGCCGGCGGCGAGATGATCGACCTGATCGCGGCAGCGGTCGCCGGCCGCGCCGGGAAGGACGCGCTGGCCGCCTTCGCGGGCGCGTACCGGGAGTACGCGCACCGGCACCCGGGGCGGTACGCGGCCACCCAGATCCGTATCGACCAGTCCCTCGTCGTCGACTCCCCCGCCTTCCGCCGCACCGCCGAGATCACCTACGGCGTGCTCCGCGCCTACGGCCTCGACGAACCCGACCTCACCGACGCCGTACGCCTGCTGCGCAGCACGTTCCACGGCTACTGCGCCCTCGAAGCAACCGGCGGCTTCGGCGCCCCCCGCGACGTGGAGACGTCCTGGGACCGCGCCATCGATGCGTTGCACGTGCTGCTGGAGCACTGGCCCCGGGCGAACTGACCCGGCGAAAACGTCAATGGCCGCCCGCCGCAACCCCTGACCGCCCCTCGCGACCAATGGCCGGGCGGGCCCGACGGTGCCCACCGAAGTGTGGACCGAAGTGTGAAGCTGCTCGTCTCCTGGGAGTCCCTGAAGAACGCGAAGTGCGCGAGCGGCACGTGCACGGGTACCTTCACGGGCACGCACCTGCGGCTGATCGACTGGAACGGCAAGTTCCAGGGCGCGGACAAGGTGGTCCAGGCCCGCATTACCGGTGACATCGCCGTGCTGAAGGACTCCACCCTGACGTGGGCCTACGCCCCGGTCACCCCGTCGTACGCGACCGCCCTGACCGGCTCGTCCCCGACCACGACGACGCTGAAGATCGCCCGCCTCACCCCGTGAGGCCCCGGTCGTAGCCTTGAGTCACAACCTGGGGCGCCCCGGTTCCGGTCGGGACGCCCCAGGGGCTTGTGCGGGCGGGGGCGCACGCCTGACGCGTTCTCCCCGCGCTTGCGGAGGGGCCCGCGGCTAACGTGAGCGACCCTCCGGTATCAGATCTTGCGCTACGAGTGCGTCGCGCACCAGACCCGCGTACACCGTCGCGCCGTGGACGGACGTGTGGGTGTTGTCCCGCTTCTCGTTGTAGAGGTAGATCGACTTGGAGCCCTCGACGCCCAGCGACTCCACGAGCGCCTTGGTCTTGGCCGTCAGGTCGATCAACGGGACGTGCTCGGCGGCAGCCACCGAGCGGATCACCGCCGGGTGGTCCACGCCGAGACCGTTCACCAGCAGCGCGGTGTTGTTGTCGAGCGTACCGTCCGCATTGAACCAACGGCGGACAATCGGTGTCACAAGCACCGGTTCACCACCCTTCTCACGGACGCCCGCGACCAGGGTCTCCAGGTTTGTCCGGTACGTCACCTCGTCGGTGTGCTTGTCGTTGTGGGCTAGTTGGACGAGGACCAGGTCGTGCGGGCGGATCAGCGGCTGAACCGTCGCCCACAGCCGCGGGTCGGCCAGATAGGTGACCGTGCTCTCCCCGGAATCGGCGTAGTTGGCGACGGCGAGTCCCGTGCGGAGGTACTGCGGCAGCTGCTGGCCCCAGCCGGAGTCCTTCACGGCCGAGAAGGTGACCTATAGCGTTCCGGCCAGTGCCTGGCGCACGGACACCAGCCAGTACAACGTGCTGAAGATCAACGTGGTGAGCGGCTCGGGGACGACGGGCTATCTCAGCGCGGGCACGTCGATCGACGCGATCGATCTGCTGACCTGACCCGGTCGCCGGTCATGTTCCGCGCGTCCACTGCTGGTTGGTGCCTCCGTTGCAGGTGTAGGTAATGATCGCGGCGGAGTTGGCGGTGGACGCACCGGACACGTCCAGGCACTCGCCGCTCGCCCGGGACTTGAGGTTCACGTAGGAGCCGGACGTCACGACCGACCACTGCTGGGTGGTGGCGCCGGTGCAGTTCTCCTGGGTCACGGTGCTCGCGTTCTCCTGTAGACACAGCGAACTGCCGCGGCCCATCAGCTCGTAGTAGCCGCTGCCGACGGACTTGAACCACCACTTCTGGTTGGCGCCGCCGTTGCAGGTGTACTGGCTGATCGCGACGCCCTGCCGGATCGACTGGCTCGGCACGTCGGCGCACTTGGAGCTGTGCCGGGCGATCAGGGTGTTGTACGTGGCGCTCGTGCCGCTGATCGTCCCGGCGGCGGTGTCGATCGTGATCTCCGGGTACCAGGACATGGACATCGAGGTCGAGGTCGGGAAGGTCAGCGGCAGCCACACGTACCGCGAGTCGTTGACCGTCCCGCCGAAGGAGTTGCCCCAGCGGTCGCCCAGATAGAGGTACGAGGTGCCCGAGGTGCCCTGGACCGGGAGGACGTACGCCGTCTGGGAGTTGTACGCCGTGGAGTCGCCGATGTTCGCCATGGACGTCCAGGGCCCGGCGAGGCTGGTGGCGGTGGCGTACTGCTGCTGGTTGGGGTTCCAGCCGGTCGCGGCCGAGGTCAGCATGAAGTACACGCCGCCCCGCTTGAACAGGGCCGGGGCCTCGCGGTGGCCGCCGGGCCAGGGGTTGGCGGCCAGGCTGTCGATGCCGGTGTAGTCGGCGGTGAGCTTGTAGATGTGCAGGTCGTAGTTCTCGTTGGCGGCCGAGGCCATGTAGCCGGTGCCGTCGGTGTCGACGAAGACGGTGATGTCCCGGGACATGTACTGGCCCAGCGGGCGGAAGCTGCCCTGGTAGGTGTAGTTCCCGTCGACCGTGTCCGAGACGGCGACGGCGGCGCGCGCCTCGCTGTAGTCGGAGCCGTTCTCCTTGTGCATCCACATCACGAACTTGCCTGTGGAGGCGTTGTACATGACCTTGGGCCGCTCGATGTTGGCGGTGGCCAGCTCGGTGGCGCTCGACTGGGTCAGAACGTGGTTGCGGAACTCCCAGTTCTTCAGGTCCGTGGAGCGGTAGGCGTCCACGTACTTGAAGGTGTTGTCGGCGTTGCGGTCCTCGCCGAACCAGTAGTAGTAGCCGCCGACCTTGATGACGCCGCCGCCGTGCGCCTGCACGAGGTTGCCGGCCGTGTCCGTGAACTGCGTGCCGTTGGTGATGGTCTGGGGCGCGGCCTGGGCGGGACCGGCGGTGGCGAGGGCGCCGATCAGGGCCAGACCGAGGGCCAGCAGGATCGCGTACGCGCGTCTCATTGTCACGCACTCTCCTTCACGGTGTCGGCGACCGGGATGCCGAAGTCCGGGGTTCCGTCCGGTCTCCAGCCGAGCTTCTGGATGCGGGTGTGACGGTTGGGGTCGTTCAGGGGGTCGCCGGTGATCTCCTTGTACTGACGGGCGTGGTAGACGAGGACATCGGTGTGGCCGTCCTCGGCGACCGTGAAGCAGTTGTGGCCGGGGCCGTACTGCTTCGTGGTGTCGTTGCTGGTGAAGACCGGGGTCGGGGACTTGGACCAGTTGGCGGGGTCCATGAGGTCGGCGTCCGCGTCGACGGTCAGCAGGCCGAGGCAGTAGTGCCAGTCGGTGGCGCTGGCCGAGTACGACATGAAAAGGCGGCCGTTGCGGGCGATGACCGAAGGCCCTTCGTTGACCTTGTAGCCGACGCACTCCCAGTCGTATTCAGGTGTGGACAGGCGCACCTGAGGTCCCGTCAGCGTCCATGGGTTCGCCATCTCCGACAGCCAGATCGCGGTGTTGTTGTCCATGCCGGGCTCGTGCTGGGCCCAGGCGAGGTAGCGGGTGCCGCGGTGGGTGAAGGTGGTGGCGTCGAGGGAGAAGGTCTCCCAGGCGGTCCTGATCTGGCCCCGTTCGGTCCATCTCCCCTTGAAGGGATCGGGGTTGGCGTTCTCCAGGACCCAGATGCGGATGTCCCACACACTCTCTGCCGGCGCGGAGGCGAAGTAGATGTACCACTTGCCGCCGATGCGGTGGATCTCCGGCGCCCAGATGTGCGCGCCCATGACGCCGCTCGCGTGCTTGGTCCAGATGACCGACTCGGCGGCGGTGGCCAGGCCGCCCAGGGTGCGGGAGCGGCGCAGGATGATGCGGTCGTACTCGGGGGCGGTGGCCGTGAAGTAGTAGTGGCCGTCGGTGTGGCGGTGAATGTGGGGGTCGGCCCGGTTGCGGACGAGCGGGTTCACGTACGGGTCTGCCTTCCGGCTCGGGGCGGCGTGGGCGATTCCAGGGGCGGCCGCCGCCAGGGCGCCCGCGGCCAGGGCGCCCTTCAGCATCCGTCTGCGGCTGGGAACTTCGGGCAGGTCGTCATCGCGGCTCATGCGGACTGCCTCTCGCGGGGGGATACGAGACACTCAGGAGTTCGCAATATCGAACAAGATTCTGCAATTACGAACGCCGAAAAGGTAAGGGCGTGTTACGAGGAGGTCAACGGGTCGGGCGGGACAAACACATTCCGACAGCGAGCGGTTCAGACATCCAGGGCCACGAGCGGTTCAGACATCCAGGCCCGTGAGCGGTTCAGGCGTCCAGAGCCACGAGCGGTTCAGACGTCCAGGCCTCGCAGTACCAGCGCGAGCCCGTCGAAGAACTCCCGGTCGGCGCTCACGTTCCGGGCACACCGGGCAGTCTCCGTCATGTACGGGAACTCGGCCGCCGGCAGTTCGGTGATGGCGACCGTGCCTTCACCGGACAGCGGCCCGAGGTGTTCCTGCTGGATCGCCCCGACGACATAGGCGAGCAGGGCGCGCAGTGCGACGACCCGCCGCTCGCCCTCGACACCCGCCTCGGTGAGGAGGGCCAGCACGGTTTCCGACCAGCGCATCGCGCCTGCTGACCGGTGCCGGTGCACCAGTGTCAGGGGGACGACCGCCGGGTGGGCGCCGACGGCGTCGCGCAGGCGTCGCGCCATGATCTCGATCCGCTCGCGCCAGGGCGCGCCGGACGCCGGCGGTTCCGCGTCGACGGCGTTCAGCACGAGCTCGACGACGAGTTGTTCGAGTTCCTCGCGGTCCCGCACATACCGGTAGATCCCCATGGTGCTCATGCCGAGCTCCTTGGCAACGGCGCGCATCGACAGCCCGATGAGCCCGTCGCGGTCGATGACGGCGAGGGCGGCGGAGGCGAGCTGATCCGGGGTGAGGGAGCGGGGACGCGGCATGGCGGTTGACAGCGTACGGCATACGCCTACGCTGGATAGGCGTACACGATACGCCTACGAAGGGGATCACTCATGCCCATGCCCCGCAGGCCGATCAAGCCCGGCACCACCGTCGCCGCGCGCAGCCTCGAACCCGTCTTCGGAGGCCCGGTCGCCGTTCCCGACCCGGACCGTCTGATCCACCTCCAGTTCCGTCGCTTCGCCGGCTGCCCGGTCTGCAACCTGCACCTGCGTTCAGTGGTTCAGCGGCACACGGAGATCGAGGCGGCCGGCGTCCGAGAGGTCGTGGTCTTCCACTCGCCGGCCGAGGAACTCGCACGGCACACGGCCGACTTCCCGTTCGCCGTGATCGCCGACCCCGGCAAGCGGCTGTACGCGGAGTTCGGTGTGGAGTCCTCTCCCCGGGCACTGCTCAGCCCGCGCGCCTGGGGGCCGATCGTCCTGGCGATCCTGCGCGGCTCGCGGGAGCTCGCCCGGGGCCGCGAGCACGCTCCGGCGGCCAGGCAGCCCGGCGGCCGCCTCGGCCTCCCCGGCGACTTCCTGATCGCGCCCGACGGCCGCGTCGTGGCCGCCAGGTACGGCGAGCACGCGTACGACCAGTGGTCCGTGAACGAGCTGCTGCGGCTGGCCACCCGGGTGCCGCGGTCGGCCGCCACCGAGCGGTGAGCGATTTTCTGTTATCGGCCACCGGACAGAAGCGTCTCCGATGACGTGCGCAGCCATATCCACAAGACAGCAGCGGCCACCGGAGCCCTCGCGGCGGTCGCGGCCCTCCTGACCTCCGCCGCCCCTTCCTACGCCGCGGCCCGGGACGTCACCGCCGACGTCCTCGCGAACCGGGACGTGACACTCACCGGGGACACGGTGGTCACCGTGCCGGCCGGGACGACGACGTACGCCGGGGTGTTCCGCGGCGAGGGCACGCTCACCGTGCGCGGTAGCGGCACCCTGATCCTCACGAAGGACAGCGACTTCACGCTGCCCAGGTCCCGCCAGGGTCAGGCCGTGCGGACGCTCGGCGGCAACCACCCGTACGTCACCGTGACCAACCCGGACGCGCCCGCGGTCACGGTCGAGCGCGGCGCGACCCTTCAGTACGGCAACGGCGGTACGACAGGACTGATCGGCCACTTCCCGTACAACACTCCGGCGTTCCGGCTCAACCAGGACAACATCCGGGTCGACGGCACGCTGCGGCTCTCCCTGAAGAGCGCCTACAACCTGGGCAACATCAGCGGCTCCGGCCTGATCACGCAGCCACGGTTCCTCTGGGGCACCTGGGACCTGTCGGGCACCCACACCTTCTCCGGGACGATCGACAACGGCACGCAACTCAACGCCGGACGGCCGGAGTACGCCACGTCGCTGCCGAACGTCCGCAAGGTCCTCAACCAGGGCACCTGGACCGTCGACACCCCGCTGGGCCGGACCGTCACCATGGGCATGGACTTCTACCAGCGCGAGTACGGCAGTGACATCAACGTCCAGTCCCGCCCCGGCGGCAAGGTCATCCTGACCGGGCAGTACAGCTGGTCGAACCAGGGCGGCGACAGCAACCCGTCCCTCAGCGACCCCGCCCTGAACTGGACGCCCGCGCGGAAGAACGTCAACAAGCGCGGCACCAACATCAAGGGCGCCGACGTCCAGTGGGGCGACGGCACCACGAACAAGATCTTCATGCCGGGCACCGCCGAGACCGTCTACATCAACCTGCTGGCCGCCCGCTCCCGTTCACTGCTCACGTTCGACTACAACGGCCCGGTGACGCTGGGCGCCCCCATCGGCGGCGGCAAATTCCACGACACGCTGGCCGCGCCCGGCGCCGGGGACATCGTCATCAAGGGGACGAAGGGCAACGACGTCACCTTCGCCGCCGTCCAGTACTACAACGGCTCGACGACCGTCGAGAAGGGTGCCGTGCTGCGACTGGGCAGCGGCAAGTCCGGCGACGGCGGGCTCTACACCAAGGGCGACCTCTACAAAGTCGTCAACCACGGCTCACTGGTACTGAACAACGCGCGCAAGGCGCTGGCCCTGTCCCGGATCAGCGGCAGCGGATCGCTCACCCAGGCGGGGGCCGCGACCTCGACGCTGATCGCGCCGGTGACGTACACCGGAACGACGACGGTCGCCAAGGGCACGCTCGCGCTGGGCCCGGGGGTTTCGCTGTCCCGGAGCACGGCGATCCGGATCACCTCGACCGGTGCGCGCCTGGACGCACGGAAGACCGGCCTGCGGGTGACGACCACGCTCACCGGCAAGGGAACGGTGCTGGGTTCGGTGACGAACGCGGGCGACGTCGCGGGCCCGCTCACGGTCACCGGTGACTACACACAGCTCGCCCCGGGCGAACTCGTCCTGCAGGACAAGCCGTTGAAGGTGGCGGGCAGCGTCAGGCTGGCCGGGGAACTCGACCTGGCAGCCGCCGGGACCTCCCCCGCACGCGAGATCACCGTGCTCGACCACACCGGCCGCGCGAAGACCACGGGTACGTTCAAGGGGCTGCGCGAGGGAGCCGAGCTGAAACTCGCCCACACCACGTACCGGATCAGTTACCGGGGCGGTGACGGCAACGACGTCGTCCTGACCGCGGCCGGCGCAAGCGCCTCACCGAAGCAAGGCATCGCGTCACCGTCCGGCGCGGCGGACGAACCACACACCACGAACGCGGCGGACGGCGGCCCGCTCTCGTGGTGGCCGCCGTACGCGCTGGGGGTGGCGCTGGCCGTCGGGCTGGTGATCCCGGCGGTGCTGCGCGGGCGCGGCCGACGGCGGAGCGGCCGGCACGCGTCCCGGGGGTGACGGCGCCGGCACGCTCTGACGACGCCGATGAGGCGCCCGGCCGGTCCGGAGCGACGCGGCCCCCAGCCAAGTGGTCCACGGTGGCCGTGATCGCGGGCCGTACGGGCGTCAGTCACTCCATCGGGTGGCACTCACAAACAACCGGAATGCGTGCGTCGTGCTGGCCGAACCCTCCCACCTGCCGTTTCTCGTACCGCTCGGTCGTGATTGGTGCGTGGCGGCCGATTGCCTGAGGTCAAGCACACAGCTACGGTCGTCCAATCTCTCTGGACGGATTGTCCTGAATGACTGGACAGTGCTGACAAGGTGGTGCGCATGATGACAGGTACGGGGCCCTGGGACCTCGTCACCCGGGGTGGGCTCGACGTCCTCGCGTTGATGGCACTGGTGGGCCTGTCGCACCGGCGCAGCCGTCCCGTGCCGCAGATGCCGTTGATGCTCACCGCGCTCAACATCGGCCTGTTCGCGGCGATGAGCGCGATGAGTGCGGGGAGATTTCCCGCCGGTGTTGGCTTCGGCCTGTTCGGCATGCTCTCGCTGGTAAGGCTGCGCAGCGCCGCCTTCACCGCCAAGGATGTCGCGTACACCTTTGTGGCACTGGTCCTCGCCCTGTGCAGCGGGCTGCCCCAGCGGGAGACCTGGTTCATCGTCGCTTTGGACGCGCTGGTACTGGCGGCGGTTCTGGTCATGGACGGCCCGTACGCGCACCAACCGGTTCAGGTGGTGAAGCTGACCTTGGACCGGCTGTATGCCAACCCCGATGCGATCCACCAGGACATCGCGTTCCGGTTCGGCCAGGAGCCGGTGGCGGTGCTGGTGGACGAGGTCGACTACGTACGGGAGACGACGCGTGTCCTGGTCCAGTACCGCGCCGACAGATCCGTGAACTGGGATGTGCGTGACGAGGGAGTGAGTCCGGATCCGGCGTGGTTCGGCCTGGTCGAGAGCAGGTCCGCGTGACCGGCCCGGTCTCCTTCGCCGACTCGCTCGGTCTGGCCGGCCTGCGCGGGGCGACGCTGACGGAGGTCGACGCCGCTGCCTCGCTGCAGCACCGGGTCGACCGCAAGTACCTGGTCCTGCTCCTTACAGCGCGCTGGTTCGTGGCGGCCCTCGCGCCGACCCATCACGTCCTGGACCTCGGTGGCCGCCGTACCACCGAATACCACAGCATGTACTTCGACACTCCCGGGCTGAGTGCCTGGCGTGCCCACGCCCAGGGGCGAAGGCGCCGCTGGAAGGTCCGCACCCGGCTCTATGCCGAGGACAGGTTGTGCCGCGCCGAGGTCAAGACCAAGGACGGCCGCGGTGCCACGGTCAAGCACGCGTACACGATCCAGGCCGAGGAATACGGCCGCCTGGGGACCAGGGCCGCCGCGTTCGTGGACGACGTGTTCCGGAGCGACGGCGTACCCGTCGACACGGCCTCCCTGTCCCCTGCCGCGGAGATCCGCTGCGTACGAGCGGCCCTCGCCGACCTGGACGGGGGCAGTCGGGTCACTCTCGACGGCCGGTTGAGCTGCCATCGCGGACACGCGGCCGCCGCCTTGCGCCATGACCTGGTTCTCGTCGAGACCAAGGGCGGGCCTCGCCCGGCTGCCGCCGACCGACTGCTGATCAAGCTGGGGGCCCGGCCGATCTCGCTCAGCAAGTACCTCATCGGGCAGGCCCTGCTGATCCCCGGTCTCCCCGACCATGACGTCCGCCGCATCGCACGGAACTGCTTTCACACCCTTGTGTGCACGGAACCACCGGTGGTGTTGTGGTGAGCACCCGGAACCATCGGAAGGAACCAGCCGGTACAGCAGCCTCCTCCGGTGCCATGTGGACGTACAAGGCAGTCGCGGTCGTCGCGGCTTTGGCAGCCGTGCTGGGCGTGGTCGGGTCCCAGGTGTTCCCCGCAGGCACCGCGAAGACCACTGCGGTCAAGCGGATCCGGCAAAGCCCCCCACCCGCGATGTTCCCCGACACCGACGTCAGTGGCTGGACCACCCGACTCGCCGAGCAGAAGCGGGCGGCGGATGGGCTGTTCGCCCAGTGGCGGAGGCAGCATGGCACCGCCCGCGACGACAAGGCTTTCCTTCTCTGGGTGGAGCAGCGTGTCCCTCCCCCGCCGTCGGCGGACCAGCGGACCGCTGAGCTCGGGCAGCTCAGGAAACTCGCCCGCGCGCGTACCGCCGCCGGGAGGAGGGCTGCCGGCTGGCTCGAGGTCCACGGGAAGGAGGACATTTGGCAGCTGTACCTGTCCGACCAGCGTGAACTGTTCCCCGCGGGCAAAGGGGACGCCGAGCGGACCCAGCTCAAGGCCGCCCTGAAATTGGCCAGGACGACCAAGAGCCGGCTGGATGCCCGCTACCGGCAACCCTCCCCGTACGTCCTCGACCCGTCGCTGCGGCCGGAGAAGAAGAGCAAGCCCGGGAGCACCTGCCCCTGCTCGTACCCGTCGGGGCACGCCGCGGTCTCCGCCGCCGCCGTCACCGTACTCAGCAGCTTCGCCCCGCACCGAGCCGCCGACTACCAGTGGATGCAGGCCGAGGTGGTCTACTCGCGTGTCTACATGTCGGGGCACGTACCCAGCGACATCCTTGCCGGTGCCCTGCTCGGTGACCTGATCGGCGAATACGTCCTGGCCACCGCTTCCCGCACCGGTTCACCAGGGTGACCTCGTGAACCGTGATCAGAACAAAGGTGCTCAAATCAAACCGCCACATGCTGCGGCAGCTGAATGCCGTTCGTGGTGAGCGATGCGGAAAGGCGCCCGCCGAGGCGTCAGGTGAGGATCGGGAAGGCGAGCGCAAGCGAATCGCTGCTCGCACACCCGACGCTCAGCAGGACAGGCTGTTCGTCCTGCTGAGCCTCGTCGAACGCCTCAGCCGACCAGGGCCACCAGTCGACGGGGTTGTCGGCGTGCTGGAGTAGGTAGGGGAACGTCTCGTGCGCCAGTCGGTTCGGCTTGCCCCCATCCTGCCGCAGTACCGCGCGGCCCGGGCGTCAGGCCCAGACGGTGACCTCGAGTTTCGCCAGACCGGCGGGCGGAGCGGTGATGACCTTGAGGTAGACGGTGCGGCCCTCGGTGGTCGTCAGGCAGAAGCCACCGCCGCGTGTCGCCGGCAGGGTGTAGGTGCCGTTGCGCTGCACGCTCGCGGCACACTCGTCGGCCGTCGGAGCGGCGCCCGAGTCGGCCAAGGGGGCCAGCGTCATGTGGGACTCCGGCACGAACAGGTCCGGAGCGCCACCGGTCGACGCGCTGATGATGAGGTCCGCGCCCTTGGGGGTGGAGTTCGCCACCACCAGTGGTTCGGACGTGTCGAACTCCATGTACGACCCCGAGTTGGTCGTGTCGGCCTCGATGACCTTGGGCCCGAAGGCCGGCTTCGCGGCGGGGGCGCTCTTGCTGGGCTTCTCCGCCGGCTGATCGGCGGACTGGTCCGGGGTGGCGCCGGAGCCGGCCGGGGCGGACGACCGCGTGGACGCCGGTGCGCCGCTGTTGCCGTCGCTCTTGTCGTCCGACGAGCCCGGTCGGCTCACCAGGATGGTGACGAGGATTCCCAGCAGCGGGATCAGGATCCCGACGACCCACCAGGCCCAGCGGGGCTGGTGTGGTGGCTGCGATGGTCCCGGCGGCGGATTCGTGAACGCTCTGTTGTCCGCGGACATGTTGTGCTCCCCCGTCTTTCCCCGGTCTTTGTCCCGATGCGGGGATCAAGATAGCGGCACCGGCGGGTCTTTACACCAACGCACATGGTTCAACGCTTTCCACGAAGCGGCCCGCGAGGACCTGGGCATCCAGGGCAACGTCACTGGCGAGAAGCACCCCGAGCGCGATCTCCTGGTCCCGCCATCGCGCCGAACCCCACAGAGGACTGACGCGCGGCTCTGCACACGGAGCCATAAAAGGCCTGCTCCATTTCGGCTTCGGCCGGGCGCCCCTGGGGCCGGCACTGGCGTCCCGAGCCGCGCGCGCCACGCTGGGGACGCCATAACCGCCCCCGGCGGCCCCGCACCTTGGGTGAAATCTGGGTGATGGTCAAGCTCCTCACCCCCGCCACCAGCCTCGCCAGACCATCATGCAGCGGCTGACTTTTCCGCCTCCCGAACTACCGCTCCGGCCCACCGCTCTCCCCCGCTCCCATCCCGTCCGCCGTCGACCCACACACCGTGGAGCGGGCGTTGGTGGACGGGATGGGAGCCCACCACGCACGCCATCCACGGGCCCGCAGTCGGGAACGGCGCCCCCTCCACCCGGTGCCGCCCGATCCCCCGCCGGTGTTCACCGTGCTTCCCGTCCTCGTGTGTGCCGAATCCGTCCTCCACGACATTCATCTGACGTCTGACGGGGCGTCGACTGCTGGCGCAGATGATGCCGGGCCGCCTCCTCGGCTTCGGGTGGGACCTGCGTTGATCACTCTTGTTGGTCGCCGACCGGCCTTTTGCTGAGCGCCGGCGGCCGGGCACGGTTCACTCGCTGCGCAGCGCGGTGGCCGTGTCTTTCCTGGCGGCCCAGCCGGCCGGCAGCAGCGCGCCCGTCACCGCGATGAGCAACCCGCCGAGGGCGAGCATGGCCAGCTGGAGAGCGTGGTAGACGGCGATGTCCGAGGTGGGCAGGGTCATGCCGACGGCTTTGCCCATGAGCGGCGTGACGTACCGGTGCAGGGCGACCCCGGCCGGGACCCCCGCCGCGCCGGCGAGCAGGCCGATTCCGGCGACCGAGGTGACGACCATGGTCACGGTCTGGCGGGGGGCCATGCCCAGGGCCTTGAGGACGCCGAGGTCGTGGACGCGGTCGCGGGTTTCGAGGACCACCGTGTTGAGCACGCCGAGGCCGGCGACCGCGACGAGCATCAGGGTGAGCAGCCCGATCAGCGTGTCCATGGCCGTGATCACGCTGGACGTATCGCTGGTGTCGGCCGAGGCGACGGCACCGACCGGGTCCAGCGCACGGTTGAGTGAGGCCAGGTACTGCGCCGGATCCGTGCCCGGTTCCGTCTCCACCTCGTACCGGCCCGGTTTCGCGTCGAGTCCCAGTGCCGCGAGGGTCGAGGCGGGGGTCAGGAGCTCCATGCCCTCGCCCTCGGTGAAGAACGCCTCCCCGACGATCCGCACCGAGGCGTGCCGCCCCTGCTCCGTCAGGGTCACCTTGTCCCCGATACGGATTCCGGCGGCTTTCAGGAACCGGGAGGTGACCACTGCCTGGCCCGGGCCGTCGAGCCAGCTGCCCGAGACCATCTTGGGGGCGGCCCATGACGCATCGCCCTGGTATGCCACCACGGTGGTGGGGCCGGTGATCCCGGACGCGCTCGCCTCCGCCCGGGTCGTGCCGTAGAAGCGGCTTGTCCCCTGCTGCGCACGGAGCACGGCGGTGACTTGCGCCGGGTCGGCCTTCTGCGTGTCGGACCCGCCGTCTGCGGGGACCGCCTGGGCGCCGGGCGGCGCCTGCCCGCCGCCGGTCGCCACCACGACCGAACCGGCGGAGTCGAGCATGCGGCCTTCCTGAACGGCCCCGAGCGTGAGGGCGAGCCCGACCCCGAAGGTGACGGTGGCGGTACCGAAGGCGACCGCGGCGGCCGTCGTCGCCGAACGGGCCGGGCGGGCAAAGGGGTTGGCCAGCCCGAGGCTGACCGCGCGCGGCAACGGCAGCCGTCCCGTCAGCCGCCGTGCCAGGCGCCCCCGACCGGCGTCGGGCGTACGCCCGACGGTGATCGCCTCCACGGTGCGCAGCCGGCCCGCGCGCAGCGCGGGCACCAGAGCGGCGCCCGCGACCATGGCGAGGGCCGTGGCAGGCACCACCACGTCGATCCACACGGAAATCGACGCCGACGGGCCGTGGAAGGCTGTTCCGACCTCACCGAGCACCGGAACGGCCAGCAGGTTGCCCAGAACCAGCCCCAGGGCGCAGCCGACCGCCGCCGGGATCAGCGCCTGCCCGATGTAGGCCCGTACGACCTGCGCCGGGGTGAAGCCGAGGGACTTGAGAATGCCGATGCGCCGGGTCGCGGCACCGACCGCGCCGCTGACCACGATGCCGATGACCAGAGTCGACAGGAGCAGTCCGAGCACACCGAAAGCGGCCAGGAAGGGCACGAACGCCATCGCGTTGGCGGTCTGCTGCTGCCTGACGGTCAGATAGGAGTGCGCCCCGGTCATCGCGCCCTTCGGCACCGCCGCGGTGATCGTGGCGCGGTCGGCGGCCATCTGGGCGTCCGTACCCGCGTGGCGGAAGCGATAGAGCATCTCGTAGGTGAGTGGGCCACCCGTCGCGGTCAGTGCCTCGGCCTGCGCGGGAGTCACCCAGGCATCCGCGGTGCCGGTCACCGACCGGGCCACCCCGACCACGGTCAGCGTGGGGCTGCCCGGCGCGTCGGGGAGCGTCAGCCGCGCGCCCGGCTCCACGGGCACCTCGTCGTACGCCACCACGATCTGCCCGGGGCCGGTGGCCCAGGTGCCCTCGACGAGGTCGACCCTGTCGACGGGGTCGGCGGCATCCGCCCGACCGGCGACGGTCAGTGGCGGCAGATCGACACCGGCCGGAAGAGCATCCGAGTCGGAGGCCGTGCGCGGGCGGACCGACAGGGTCAGGAAGGGTCCGGCCGCGGCGGTCACGCCGGAGGCGCGCGCGGTTGCCGCGAGCTTCGCGGCCGTCACCTTCGTCCCATCGAACTGCGCGGTCAGGTGGGCGCCGCGCTGCTCGGCGAAGGCGCGGTCGAAGGGTGCCTGGGACGCGACGAGCACTCCGGCGGCGAGGACCGACGCGGTGACGGCCATGAGCGTGGTCAGGACCATCGCGGCGGTCTGCACGCGCCGCCGCCCGACTCCGGCGCGTACCACCCGTCCGAGGGCGCTCATCGGGACACCACCGCCGCGTGCGCGGTGTCCCGTACGATCCGGCCGTCGACCAGCTCGACGGTCCGGGTTGCGCAGGACTCGGCAAGGCCCAGGTCATGGGTGACCAGGACGATCGTCTGCCCTTCCCGGTTGAGGTCGGTCAACAGTTCCCGGACGTCCTCTCCGGAGGCGCTGTCCAGTGCGCCCGTGGGCTCGTCGGCCAGCAGCAGGGCCGGACGGTTCATCAGGGCCCGGGCGACCGCGACCCGCTGACGCTCCCCGCCGGACAGCCTGCCGGGGTAGGCGTCGGCGTGCCGGTCGATGCCGAGGTACTCCAGCAGCCCGGCGGCACGGCTGCGGGCCTCGACCCGGGGTACGCCCGCCAACTGGGCGGGCAGCAGCACATTGTCGGTCACCGTCAGGTCGTCCAGAAGGTTGAAGAACTGGAAGACCATGCCGATCTTCGCCCGCCGGTACCGCGCCGACCCGGCCTCGCTCAGCTCGTCCACCCGCAGCCCGTCGACCGTGACGCCGCCCGTGCTCGGACGGTCGAGTCCCGCGATCAGATTGAGCAGCGTCGACTTTCCGCTGCCGGACGGCCCGAGGACGGCGAGTGCCTCTCCGGCAGGCACACTCAGGGTCACGTCGGCGAGGGCCGGCGGTCCCTCGCCGTACGTCCTGGTCACCTCGCGGATGTCGATGACGGGTGTGGTCGCTGCCACGGTGCCTCCCCGGGCCGGTGGTTGACGGTTCGTCCCGAAGCTAGGGGCCGGACGCGGCCCGAGGCGTCGTCCGCTGCGGCGAAACCGGCTGCCGTCCCGGGATGACCCGCCCGGCGCGTCATCCTTGCGATGTACACGGCGGATGTAGCTGCGTCCGCGCCCCTCCGCAGCAGGACGGACGTGGGCGGCTACGGGGCTTGACACACTGTGCCCATGGGCAGGGGTGTGCGGGCGGAGATCGTGGAACAGTGGCGGACGGGTGCTGCGGCGCTGCTGCGCTCCAGCCCGCTGCCGCGCCCGTCCCGCTGGATGTGGACGGCTGACGCGATCCTCGCCTTCGTCCTCGCCGCCTGCACGGCGGGCGCTGCCTACAGCCGGGGCGGCACGACCGCACCCGCTCCGCCGGTTCTCGTCCCGACGCCGCCGCTGCTGCCTGTGCCGGACAAGGTTCCGGCTGCTCCGTTCCCGCCCGTCGGCGTGGCACAGCACCTCGAAACCGTCCAGCCGTGGCAACTGGCGCTGGCGGCCCTGACCGCACTGCCTCTGGTGGTACGGCGCAGATTTCCGCTGTCCTCGTTCTGGGCCGTGATCGTCGCGAGCCTGCTGTTCAACCAGCGCCCGGGCGGCGGTGACCCGACCCTGTACACCTTCCTCTCGTGCGTGGTCGCCGCCTACAGCGCAGCCGTGTACAGCCCGCACCGGGCGCGCACGCTCATCGGTCTGGTGGCCGGCGCCGGCCTGCTCGCCGCGTACCACGAGGAGAACTTCCCGTCCTTCACACCGGGTCTGGTGCCGTTCCTCGTGCTGCTCGGGGTGGGGCTGGGAGCCAACGCGGTCCACACCTGGAAGCAGCGCCTACGCGTCCTGCGGGAGGAGCACGAGGCCGCCACACGGTTGGCCGTCGACCGTGAACGCTCCCGTATCGCGCGTGAATTGCACGACATCGTCACCCACAATGTGAGCGTGATGGTGATCCAGGCGGGCGCGGCCCGCAAGGTGATGGACACCGCGCCCGAACGGGCCCGCGGGGCACTGCTGGCCGTCGAGGCCGGCGGGCGCACCGCGATGGCCGAACTGCGCCACGTCATGGGCTTGCTCACCATGGCCGACGACGGCCCCGACCCGGCCGCCGAGGCCGACCTGGCGCCGCAACCGGGCCTCGGCCAGGTCCCGGCCCTCACCGACCGCATGCGCGAAACCGGTGTCCCCGTCGAATTGACCGTCACGGGCACGCCGGCCCTCCTCCCCGCAGGCGCCGACCTGGCCGCGTACCGCGTGGTCCAGGAGGCGCTGACCAACACCGTCAAGCACGCCGTCGGCGCCCGTGTGCGGATCGCCATCGACCACGTCCCAGGCGCCGTGCACATCGAGGTGTCCGACACCGGCGGCACCGGCGAGGCACCGGCCGGGCGCGGCGGCGGCCACGGACTGATCGGCCTGCGTGAACGCCTCGCCGTCTACGGAGGCACCCTCCAGGCGGGCGAACGCCCCACCGGCGGCTTCCGCGTCCGCGCCGTCATACCAGTCGCAGTTGAGGAGACGGCGTGAGCGAGCCGCCGCGCGTGGTGATCGCCGACGATCAGGCGCTGGTCCGCACCGGCTTCAGCCTGATCCTGGCGGCAGACGGTATCGACGTCGTCGCCGAAGCCGCCGACGGGGACGAGGTGATCGACGCGGTCCACCGCACCCGCCCCGACCTGGTCCTGATGGACATCCGGATGCCCGGGACCGACGGTCTGGAAGCCACGCGGCGCATCCTCTCCGGCGCCATGCCCGATCCACCCCGCATCGTCATACTGACCACCTTCGACCTCGACCGCTACGTGTACGCCGCACTGACCGCGGGCGCGAGCGGCTTCCTCCTCAAAGACGTCACCCCCGAGCACCTGGTCGCCGCCGTCCGCCTTGCCCGCACCGGTGACGCGCTGCTCGCTCCGGCCATCACCCGACGTCTCGTCGAACGCTTCGTCGCCGGCGACACCCAGGCTGTCGCCCTGCACCGGGACCTGTCGGTGCTCACCCCCCGCGAGCTCGAAGTCCTCCGTTCGCTCGGCAGCGGCCTGAGCAACGCCGAACTCGCCGCACGTTTCCGCTTGAGCGAGGCCACCGTGAAAACCCACGTGGCCCGGATCCTGGCCAAGCTCCGCCTGCGCGACCGCGCCCAGGCCGTCGTCGTGGCCTACGAGACGGGACTGATCACCCCGGGCGCGGGCGCCCCGGCGACGGAGCCGTAGACGGGAGCAGCCAGCGAGTCGGTGGCGGGGCTGTGACATCCGGTCGCACCGCGAAGGGATCCGGGCACGTGGCCGCCTCCGTCATGACCAGCCGGATTCGGGCGGGGTCATGCGGGCGTGTGGTTCTCGCGCCGCTCGCTCGGGTTCTCGCGCCGTCCGCGCAGCCACACGTACACCGGGATGCCCGCGAAGAGGAACAGCACGCCCTGGTAGACCGCCGCGTAGCCCGCACCCGCGATCAGCCAGAAGGAGAACGCGAAGGACAGGGCCGCGACGATCAGGTCGCGCACCAGGCCGGCCGGGCGGACGCGCTCCCGGGTGCCCCGCGCCAGCCAGTACAGCTGGGCCGCCGCCGACAGCAGATACGGGACGCAGCCGGTGAACGTGGTGATCAGGACGAGGACGCGGAAGGTGGTGTCCGGGCCCGCGGTGTAGTTCAGGGCGATCAGCAGCGTGCCGAGGACCGCGCAGGCCCAGACGCCGAAGCCGGGCACGCCGCCCTTGCCGACGCGGGCGAACGGCGTCGGGAAGAGTCCGTCGCGGGCGGCGGCGTACGGCATCTGCGCGGCCAGCAGGATCCAGCCGTTGAGGCAGCCGGTGATCGAGGCGACGGCCACCAGGGCGATCGCGGTGCCGCCCCAGTGGCCGCCGGTGATCACGTCCACGGCGTCGGCGAAGGGCGCGCCCGATTTGGTGAGCCTGTCGTGCGGGACCAGGCCGAAGACGGCGACCGTGCCGAGGAGGTAGACGAGGGCGGAGCCGAGGGTGCCCAGCACGCTGGCGCGGCCCACCGTGCGCTCGGGGTCGCGGACCTCGCCGGCACTCATCGCGGCGGACTCGACGCCGAGGAAGCTGTAGAGGAGGAGCGCGGCGGAGGCGGCGACCGCGCCGGTCACGCTCTGGCCCGAGGCGTTGAACGGCCCGAAGTTGTCGGTGTCGATGAAGAACAGGCCCACGGTGGCGACCACGAGCAGCGGAACGAACTTCAGGACCGTCGACACCACCTGTACCGCGCCGACCCAGCGGGTGCCCACGAAGTTCGCGACGGCCGGCAGCCAGAGCGCGGCGAGGGCCACGACGGCTTCGAGGGCGTGGTTGCCGTGCAGGGGTATCAGTACGTCGACGTACCCGACGACCGCGACGGCGAGCGCGGCGATGCTGACCCAGCACATCGTCCAGTACGACCAGGCCGACAGGAAGCCCGCGAATTCGCCGAACGCGTCGCGCGGGTACACGTACAGGCCGCCGGTGACCGGGCTGCGCCGCGCGAGCCTGCCGAAGAGCAGGGCCAGCAGCACCGCGGCGACGGACAGCACGACGAACGCGAGCAGGCTGACCGTGCCGTACGGGGCGACGGTGGCGGGCAGGGCGAAGATGCCACCGCCGATGATGTTGCCCATGACCAGGGCGGTGGCGGCGGCGAGTCCGAAGGTGCGGCGGCGGCCGGGCGCGGCCGTGGCCGGCTCGGGCTCGGTGGCCTCGGTGGTGCTGGTGGCAGTCATGACGCTTCCGGGTTCGGGGAGGGACGCGCCGAGCGGCGACGTACGCATACGAAGGGGCGGGGAGGTGGGGGCGGGGAGGCAGGGATCGTACCCCGGCATCCCACATGCTGGGCGATCTGTTCACTTACTGGACACAAACGCTCGACACCAACGTTCGGCACGAACGCTCGACACCAACGCTCGACACCCACGCTCGACACCACCGCTCGGCGCGAACGCTCGTCGACTGCTCCCCGGCGCCTGCCCACGTACTGGACGCCCACGGGCATCCCCCCGCCCTTCGACTAGCGTCATGACATGACCAGCAACACCACTCCCGTCCTCGCCGAGGCCCTGGCCGCCACGACCGTCGTCCTGGACGGCGGCATGTCGAACCAGCTGGAATCGGCCGGGCACGACCTGAGCGACGAACTGTGGTCGGCGCGGCTGCTCGCGGAGCGGCCGGAGGCGATCACCGAGGCGCACCTCGCGTACTTCGAGGCGGGCGCGGACGTGGCGATCACGTCCAGCTACCAGGCCACGTTCGAGGGCTTCGCGAAGCGCGGCATCGACCGCGAGCGGGCGGCCGGGCTCCTCGCCCTGAGCGTCGGGCTGGCCCGCGAGGCGGCGGAACAGGCACATGCCAAGGGCGTCACGCGACCGCTGTGGGTGGCGGCGTCCGTCGGCCCGTACGGCGCGATGCTCGCCGACGGCTCCGAGTACCGGGGCCGCTACGGCCTCACCGTCGCCGAGCTGGAGGCCTTCCACCGCCCGCGCCTTCAGGCGCTGGCCGCCGCGGGCCCCGACGTGCTGGCCATGGAGACGATCCCGGACACGGACGAGGCCGCGGCCCTGCTGCGGGCGATACGCGGGCTCGGTGTCCCCGCGTGGCTGTCGTACACCGTCGCCGGCGACCGTACGCGCGCCGGCCAGCCGCTGGAGGAGGCGTTCGCCCTGGCCGCCGAAGCGGACGAGGTGATCGCGGTGGGCGTCAACTGCTGTGCCCCCGAGGACGTGGACGGCGCGGTCGAGACGGCCGCGCGCGTGACGGGCAAGCCGGTGGTGGTCTACCCGAACAGCGGCGAGAGCTGGGACGCCGAGGCCCGCGCCTGGGACGGCCGCTCCACGTTCACCGCGGCCCAGGTCACCCGCTGGCGCGACACCGGGGCACGGCTGATCGGGGGGTGCTGCCGGGTGGGGCCGGAAGCGATCGCTTCGATCGCGGGGGTGCTGGGGTCGGCGGCGTCCTCGGCCTGAGCAGTCCTGCCGACGGCGTCCTCGGCCAGAACACCGCGGCCGGTCGCACCGGACACCCCGTCACCCCAAAGGGTCCTCGTCCCGCCGCCCCACTCCCCCCGCCCGCCGCAACCGCCGCACCGTCGACAGCGGCACCGCGCCCCGCAGCAGCGAACCGGTGCCGGTTGGCGGTGTCGCGGGCTCCAGCGGGGTGGACGCCGTCTCCCACAGCGCCATCGCGGTGTCGCGGGGGCCGTGTACCACCGGGTCCCCGTCGCCGCCGAAGATCCGTACCGGGTGCGTGGCGTCCCACGCGGGCCAGCCCGGGTCGCCGTCCACCGCGAAACGCACCCATGCCCCGTGCATCTCGTGGGCGAGTTCGCGGGGCGCGCCGGGGCCGGCCAGTTTCGCCGCTTCCGGCACCTCCGCGCTGTCGAAGACGAAGCCCAGCTCCAGGGCGTGGCAGGCGCCGAGGCCGGGGAGGAGTGAGCGCCAGGCGAACTCGTAGACATACGTGGGCGTCCGCTCCGTACGGGAGTCGGCCAGGCGATGCAGCGGATAGCGGAGCAGGTAGTCCGTCACCATCTGGCCCACCAGGTCGGAGGCGGGCGCGTCCGGGTGGGCGATGCGGTAGCCGAGGGGGACGTCGGGGCCGCAGTGGCAGCGGGCCATCGCACCGGCCAGCGCGACCGCGCCCAGCCTGTCGATGCGCTCGGTCAGCCCGGTGGGCACGAGCCAGAGGCGATGTTCCTCGCTGGTCCAGCCCATGAGCAGGGGGATGTCACCGGCGGCGCCGTCGAGCAGTGCCTCCAGAGGGTCCCGGGGCACCAGGTCGCCGTCGACCACGATCCCGAACGCGGGGCCGCCCAGGATCGGGGTGGCCCGGCGGCCCACCTCCGCCTGGGTCTCGGCCAGCAGCGCCCGGTCCACCTCGGCGAACGCGGCCGCCGTCGCCGGCACCTTCAGCTTGGTGGCCATGCGCCGCACCAGGCGCCGTACCTTCTCCCGTTCCGTCGACTCGGGCGGCCCGCTCTGCAGCACCGCCTGCCGGAACAGCCCCCGGGTGCGGGGACTGGCCAGCAGCGCGCCGATGCTGATCGCGCCCGCGGACTCGCCGAAGACCGTGACGCGGTCCGGGTCGCCGCCGAACTCGGTGATCGCCTCGTGCACCCACTCCAGCGCCGCCAGCTGGTCTCGCAGCCCGGAGTTGGGTGGAGCGTCCGGGAAGAGGCCGTAACCCTCCACCCCCAGGCGGTAGTTGAAGGAGACAAGCACCACGCCGTCGCGGGCGAACGCCGTGCCGTCGTAGACGGGGACCGCCGACGAGCCGCGGGTCAGGGCGCCGCCGTGCACCCACACCATGACCGGGAGCCGGGCGCCGGGGCCGGGTTCCGGTGTCCACACGTTCAGGTTGAGGCAGTCGTCACCGGCGACCACCGGGTCGGAGAGGTAGCGGCCGAACGCGTCCGAGTAGGGCGGTTTCGGCGGTGTCGGCCCGAACGCGCCCGCGTCCCGCACTCCGTCCCAGGGTTCGGGCGGGACGGGCGGGCGAAAGCGGTGCGGGCCGTACGGCGGGGCGGCGAAGGGGATGCCCCGGAAGACGGCGACCCCCTTCTCGTATCGGCCACGCACGGCTCCGCAGGGAGTGCGGACCACCGGGTCCGACGGGGTCGGGGGGTTCGCTGTCGCCTCGTCCGCACGGTCCATCCGGCCTTCTCCTCATCGCTGGGGACTGCCCGCCTGACGGCATCACATCACTACCCGGGCCCGGGGCACGGTGCGGCCGGGACGGGCGGGTCCGCGTGTCCCGCCGCACGGCCCACCGATGCGGCCAACCGACGCGGGCCGCCGACGCGGCCGACGCGGGCCACCGAATGCTCCGTCTTCCACGTCAACTCGTCCCGGCCTTAAGGTAGAAAGCGCTTGCCAACAGGTCGCCGTTCGAGAACGTTCGAGGCCCTCGGGACGGGGCCGGAGAGGTGGGCCCATGGTGCGTACCGCAGGCGCGGCCGGACCGACCCTCGCGGTCGTCGCACGTGAGGCCGGCGTCTCCGTGCCGACGGCGTCCAAGGTCGTCAACGGCCGTGAGGACGTGGCACCCGAGACCAGACGCCGCGTCACCGAGGCCCTGGACCGGCTCGGTTACGTCAGAAGACCCCGCTTCGAGGCGAACAAGCCGCCCGCCCTGATCGACCTGGTCGTCCACTCGCTGGAGAGCTCCTGGTCCGGCGCGATCCTCCACGGCGTGGAGGAGGCCGCGCACGACGCGGGCCTGGAGGTGGTGGTCTCGGCGGGCCTGACCCGCACCCGTGGCGGGCGCCCGGAGCGCGGTTGGCTCGACAAGCTGTCGGCGCGCGGCTCGGCGGGCGTCCTGTTCAACCTGGCCGAGCTGACCCCGTCCCAGTACGCGTGGCTGGAGCAGCACCGCGTCCCGTACGTCCTCATCGATCCGGTCCTGGAGCCGCCGCCGGGCGTGGTGTCGGTGGGCGCGGCCAACTGGCAGGGCGGGGTCGCCGCCACCGAGCACCTGCTCGCCCTCGGCCACGAGCGGATCGCGGTCGTCGGCGGCTACCGGCGCAAGCAGTGCAGCGGCGCACGGCTCGCCGGCTACCGATCGGCACTGTCGGCGGCCGGGATCCGTCACCGCCCCGAATACGTGCGCCACGGCAACTTCGACGAGACCACCGCGCACCACCGCATGCTGCAACTGCTCGACCTGCCCGAGCCGCCGACCGCCGTCTTCGTCTGCTCGGACTGGATGGCCCTGGGGGTGTACGCGGCACTCGCGGAACGGGGGCTGCGTGTGCCGGACGACATGAGCGTCGTCGGGTTCGACGATCTGCCGGAGGCACGCTGGGCCGCTCCGCCGCTGACGACCGTACGGCAGCCGCTGTCGGAGATGGCGGCGACAGCGCTGCGCCTGCTGGTGCGCATGATGGCGGGCGCACGGCCGGAGGGCACCCGGACCGAGCTGTCGACGCGCCTGGTGGAACGGGCGAGCACGGCGCCGCCGCGCCAGGGCCTGTCTGACAGTCCCTAGGCCACCTGAGCCGCCCAGCGGATGCCGCCGAGGAGATGGGCGCGGAAGTCCGGGTCCTCGTACGCCTCGGAGGCGTGTCCGAGCGCCGTGTAGAAGACCCGGCCCGCACCCTGCTCGCGGCACCACACCAGCGGGTGGTCGTCGCCCATCCCGCCGCCCTCGTACGAGGATTCGTCCGCGGAGGCGAGCACGCGCACCGCCCCGCGCGGACTGGCCTGGAAGTCGTACCACTCGTCCGTGAACTCCCAGACGGCGGGCAGGTGCCGGGTCGCCGGATGACCACGGTCCTCGACGACCGCCTTGCCCGGCTGGTACGCGGGGTGCCGCACGAACCGGGCCCCCAGCAGTTCGCCGTAGTAGGGCCAGTCGTACTCGGTGCAGGTGGCCGCGTGCACGCCGACGAAACCGCCACCGGCCTGCATGTACTCCATCAGCCGGGTGCGGCCCTGGGGGGTCAGAACCTCGCCGCTGGTGGAGAGGAAGACCACCGCGGCGTACGCGTCGAGGGGCGACTCGAAGACGCCGGGGTCCTCCGTCGCGTCGGTCTCGAAGCCGTGCGCGGCGCCGAGGGCGCGTACGGCGGCGACGGCGTCCGGTATGGAGTCGTGCCTGTAGCCGGTGGTGCGGGTGTAGACGAGGACACGGAAGGTCATGCACCCGAGCCTAAGATCGCGGCTGCCTCGGCCCCAATGGCGCGAGGGGACCGAAAGTTTCGGATCCACCCGCGCCGAGCGACTTCGTCGTGCTTTCCGATCAGGTGGCGCGGCCGGCTGCGACACGCGGATGCGACGGCGGCGGATCTGGGCAGTACTCAACCCAGCCTTGGACGGCGGGCCGACACCCGCGTGGATTTCCCTGTTCACATGGCGGGAGTCACACTCCGTGGCAATCATGAAACAGTGCGTGCACTCGTGCGGGCTGATTGCACGAGTGCGCGACGGTGAACGTATGCACGCGGGTGGGGGGTGGACCGCATGGGCACGACTCGACGGTCACGGAGGAACGCCTCGGCGATGAAGATGGTGGGCGCGCTGCTCGCCCTCTTCCGTGAGGCCGCCGGATATACGCAGAGATCGCTCGGCGAACGGTTCGTGGTGGGCGAGCAGCAGATCGCCTCGATCGAGCAGGGCAGACGGCCGCTGAAGCCGGATCTTGCCGAGCAGCTCGACGAACTTCTCGATACGAAGGGGGCGTTGTCGACTGCGTTGAGCAGGATGCCAGAGGTGGATCTCGTCCCGTTGTGGGCCGAGGAGTACCTGGACTGCGAGCGTGAGGCGATTGCGATCTCGTGGTACGAGAACCAGGTGCTACCTGGCCTGCTGCAGACAGATGCGTACGCGGAGGCGGTCTTCTGCAGCCGTGTCCCTGTCTACGGCGAGGACGAGATCACGCAGTTGGTGGCGAAACGCATCGAGCGCCAGGCGATCCTGCACCACAAGGACCCACCGATCGCCTCCTTCATGGTCTGGGAGCCGGCGGTACGGGCCCCCATCGGCGGGAAGGAAGTCTGGGTCGAGCAGTTGCGGCATCTACGTGCGTGTTCCGAACTCCCGGGCCTCATGCTCCAGGTCCTGCCGTTGGACCGCACAACCCACGCAGGGCTCAACGGTCCCTTCATCCTGCTGGAGACACCCGAACATCAGCGGCTCGCCTACGCGGAGACGCAACGCGGCAGCCAACTGATCGCCGCCCCGGACGAGGTGTCAATCCTCACCCAGAAGTATGCGATGCTGCGGTCGCAGGCCCTCACCCCCGAGGATACGAGGGACCTGCTGGACCGACTCCTAGGAGAGCGATGACCGGCACCGCACTTGAGTGGTTCAAATCGAGCTACAGCGGCGACGAAGGCGGCGCATGCCTCGAAGTGGCCGTCCAGCCCACCACCATCCACATCCGCGACTCCAAAACCCCCACCGCCCCCCACCTCACCGTCACCCCCTCCACCTGGACCGCCTTCCTGAAGCTCGCCCACAACAGCGGTTGTTAGACCTTCCGGTGAGGCGCCGGGTGTCCGATTCCTTCAAGACCGGCGCCCGCGCCCCTGCCTACCGTGGCCGCATGACTCCACGATTCGATGCCATCGGGCTGGTCGTCTCCGACATGGCGGCCGCCGTCACGTTCTACCGTCGGCTCGGGTTCGCGTTCGCCGAGGGGGCGGAGGCGCTGCCGCACGCGGAGGCGGAGCTGCCCGGCGGGCTGCGGCTGCTCTTGGACACCGAGGACACCGTGCGCTCCTTCCATCCCGGCTGGCAGCCGCCCACGGGAAGCGGCCGGGCCGCGCTGGCCCTGCGGTGCGGGTCGCCCGCCGAGGTGGACGCCGTCTACGAGGACCTGGTCGGTGCCGGACATCACGGCGAGCTGAAGCCGTGGGACGCCTTCTGGGGGCAGCGGTACGCCGTCGTGCACGACCCCGACGGCAACGGCGTCGACCTGTTCGCCCCGCTAGCGGGTCAGTAGATCGCCCAGCGGCATGCCCGCCAACTCCCGTACGTCCCGTGCGAGATGTGCCTGGTCGGCGAAGCCGGTACGGGCCGCGGTGTCGGCGAAGGGCACCCCGGACCGCGCCAGCGCGAGCGCCCGTTGCAGCCGCAGCACTCGGGCCAGTGTCTTCGGACCGTAGCCGAACGCGATGAGCGAGCGGCGGTGCAACTGGCGTGCGCTCAGGCCCAGTTCGTCGGCAGTGGCGGCGACGGAGCGGCCCGCGTCGAGCGCCGCGACCAGCGTGCCGAGCAGCGGGTCGGGGTCGGCCGCCTGCCCGGCGCGGTCCAGCGCGATCCGCTCCAGCGCGCTCGCCGGGTCGGCGGCGGCGTCCACGCGCCCGGTCAGCCGACGCACCTCCGCGGCGGGCCACAGATCGGCCAACTCGACGCGTCGGTCGCGGAGTTCGTACGCCGGAACGCCGAGGAAGGTGGGTGCGGTACCGGGCTGGAACCGGACTCCGGCCCAGCGGGTGGGCGGGCCGTCCGGGTGGTACGCGTGCGTGTCCGGGCCGGCGACCAGGAGTCTGCCCTCGGTCCACAGGAGGTCCATGCATCCGTCGGGCAGGACCGGCCGCCGGGCGGTGGCGGCGGTCGGCGTGCTGGTCCACACGACCGCGCCCGCGAGCCGGGATGCCCGTTCGGTGTAACCGGACCCAAAGGCGACAAAGTCTCCGCCCACAGCCACGTGCGTCACGCTATGCCACCCGCGTCCGGTGTTCCTGCGGACTGACGCCGTACACCCGTTTGAAGGCGCTGGACAGCGCGAACGCGCTGCCGTAACCGACCTGGCGGGCGATCGCGTCCAGGGTGTCCTCGCTGTCGCGCAGCCGGTCGGCCGCCAGGGCCAGGCGCCAGCCGGTGAGGTACGTCATCGGGGGCTCGCCCACGAGATCGCCGAACCGGCGGGCGAGCGCGGCCCGGGACACCCCGGCGGTCGCGGCCAGCGACGCCACGGTCCAGGGGTGGGCCGGATCGTCCTGCACGAGCCGTAGCACCCGGCCGACGACCGGGTCGGCCAGCGCCCGGTACCAGGCGGGCGCCTCCGCCCCCGGCCGGGCGAACCAGGCCCGCAGCGCGGCGATGACGAGCAGGTCGAGAAGCCGGTCCAGGACGACTTCCTGGCCCGGTTCGTCGCGCACGATCTCGTCCATGAGGATCGGGGTGAGCGGGCAGTCCCAGACCTCGGGGGTGAGGGTGAGCAGGGGCGGCAGGGCATCGAGCAGACGGCCGCTGATCTCGCCCTGCATCAGGTAGGTGCCGATGAGCATGACCGTGGAGCCGTCCAGGCGGTCGCCCCAGGAGCGGACGCCCAGGTCCATGGCCCCGTTCAGGGGCCGTCCGTCGGGGTAACGGCACTCGGCGCCCGGCAGGACCAGCGCCTGGGGCTCGGTCGCCGGGTCGTCGCCGCAGGTGTACGGGTCCGGGCCGCGGGCGATGGCCAGGTCGCCCGCCCGCAGCCGCACCCGCTCCCCCTTGTCCGGGACGACCCAGCCGTCCCCGCGGACCATGAGCATGACCGTCAGCGGAGCGCGGTCCTCGACCCGCACGGCCCATGGGGGGTCGAAACACGCCCGGATCATGAAGGCGCCCCGCGCGCGGGGGCCGTCCAACAGTCCTGCGAGTGGGTCCATGGCGTCAGAGTAGACGTGTGCTTATGGGAAGGAGCCGTTCAGCGATGGTTCCTTGTCGCGTAGGGCAGTTGGCTGAAGGCATGGCAGACAGCACACGGAACATGACGGTGGCGGTGACCGGGGCCTCGGGGCGGACGGGCAGCCGGGTGGTCGAGGCCGCGCGGGCGGCCGGTCTGGCCGTACGGGCCGCGTCCCGGGCGACCGGCTTCGACTGGGAGGACCGGACGACGTGGGCGCGAGCGCTGCGGGGCGCGGACGCGGCGTACCTGATGTACCCGACGGACGTCGGCTCCCCGGCGGCGGCCGGGGCGGTGGGCGCGCTCGCCCGGGAGGCGGTCGGACTCGGCGTACGGCGGCTGGTGCTGCTGTCGGCGCGCGGGGAGGAGTGGGCGCGGCCGGCGGAGGAGGCGCTCAAGGGGTCGGGGGCGGAGTGGACCGTCGTAAGGGCGGCCTGGTTCGCCCAGAACTTCAGTGAGGGGCCGCTCGTGGAGGGGCTGCGCCACGGGGAGCTGGTGTTTCCGGCCGGGGAGGTGCGGGAGCCGTTCGTCGACGTGCGGGACATCGCGGATGTGGTGGTGACGGCGCTGACGTCCGGTGACCGGTACGCGGGGCACATCCTCGACATCACGGGTCCCAGGCTGCTGTCCTTCCGGGAGGCGGTGGCGGAGATCGCGGAGGCGACGGGGGCCGAGCTGACATACACCCCGGTGTCGGCGCGGGAGTACGGGCGGGAGCTGGCGGGTTTCGGGATGCCCGTGGACGAGGTGGAGTTCCTGGTGGAGCTGTTCGAAGCCCTGCTGGACGGCCGTAACGCCCGTCTCTCGGACGGTGTGCGGCGGATCCTCGGCCGGGCCCCGCGCGACTTCACGGACTTCGCCCGGGAGAACGCGGCGGCGGGGGTGTGGAAGGCGTGACCGCCGCACGGCTGCCGGCCGGCGCGAGGACCTCACGTCGGCCCGGCAGCCTGCCGCACAGTCCCGCCGGCCGGCACCCGCGCAGACAGCCCCATCGCCCGGCAGCCGCCCACACAGTCCCATCGCCCGGCAGCCGCCCACACAGTCCCATCGCCCGGCAGCCGCCCGCTCAGTCCCCCTCACCCTCCCCCTTGTGCGGCTGCCGAGGTGCGTGTTGTGGCTGCTGGTGGGCGCTGCGCACATTCGTCCGCAGGCGGGAGGTGACGTCCTCCGGGGGCAGGAAGCGGGACCAGCGCTCCGGGAACTCGGACGGCATGTCCGGGTCCTCGGGGTCGGCGACACGGGCCGCGGCCGCCCATGCCACGTACTCCGCGGCCTGCTCCTGGCGCAGCCGCTCGTTCTCCGCGCGCGCGGCCGCCGTCGCCGCGGCCGGCCACACCCGGTCGATCGCCGCGTTGACGGCGGCGCCGACGAGGACCGCGAAGGCGGACACACCGATCCACAGCAGCACGGCGACGGGCGCGGCCAGCGAACCGTAGATGGTCGGCCCCTCGACCGTGTGCGTGAGGTAGATGCGCAGGAGGAAGCTGCCCAGCACCCACATCGCGAGCGCCACCAGGGCACCGGGTACGTCCTCCACCCAGGGGGAGCGCACCGGCACCGACACGTGGTACAGCGTTGTCAGGAACACGACCGACAGAACGATGACCACCGGCCAGTACAGGACCTGCACCACCGTCGTCGACCAGGGCACGATGTTCACCACCGCGTCCGGCCCCGCCACCATCAGCGGCAGCGCGACCGAGCCGATCAGCAGCGCCACGATGAAGAGGACGAAGGCGAGCAGCCGGGTCTTGACGATGCCCCGGGTGCCGTCGAGCCCGTACATCACCGTGATCGTGTCGATGAAGACGTTCACGGCCCGCGAGCCGGACCACAGGGCGAACAGGAAGCCGATGGAGATGACGTCGGGGCGGCCGCCCTTCATCACGTCGTGCAGGATCGGCTGGGCGATCTCCGTGACACCCTTGTCGGACAGAACGGTGCGAGACGCCTCCAGGAGGTTGTTCTCCAGGCTCTGGATGGTGTCGGCGCCGGTCCAGTCGTCGACGTATCCGAGCAGCCCGATGAGGCTCAGCAGCAGCGGCGGCACGGACAGCAGCGTGAAGAACGCCGCCTCGGCCGCGAGACCCAGAATGCGGTACTCCATGCAGGAGTTGACCGTGTCCTTCAGCAACAGCCAGGCGGTCCTGCGCTTGGAGACATTCCGGTAGAGGGCACGCGCCCGGTGGAGCCGACCGGACGGCTGCTCGGGGGTTTCACTTGCTGCTGACTGCACGCCTTAACCGTATCCGCCGTACGGGCCCACGCTCATCCCCTGGTGAGGCAGCCGCGAGGGACGCGGCGTGGCACCTTGCCCATTCGGGTGACCGGCGGCGTACCGGCGGGTAGTTTCGTCACATGGCAGCCAGCACGCACAACGTGACCAACCAGGCTCCGCCGCTGGTCGCATATGACGTCTTCACCGCCGACCGCGCTCTCCTGGAGGCCGTCGAGCGGCATCTGGACCCCACGCTCCTCGACGAGGCCCGTGCCGAGTTGTCGGCGCTCGGGCGCAGCGCCGGCTCCGTCCAGGCGCAGGAGTGGGGGGTGCAGGCCAACGAGTACCCGCCGAGGCTGCGGAGCCACGACCGCTACGGCAACCGTATCGACGAGGTCGACTTCCATCCGGCCTGGCACCGGCTGCTGGGCAAGGGGGTCGCCGCCGGGCTGACGGCGGCCTGGGCGCGCCCGGGCGGGCATGTGCGCCGGGCGGCGGCGTTCGTGGTCTGGACGCAGGCCGAGGCGGGCCACGGCTGTCCGCTGTCGATGACCCATGCCGCGGTGCCCGCCCTGCGCACGGATCCGGTGCTCGCCGCCGAGTGGGAGCCCCGGCTGACCTCGATGGTCTACGAACGGGGTCTGCGTCCCGCCGCTCAGAAGGCCGGTGTCATCTTCGGCATGGGCATGACGGAGAAGCAGGGCGGCAGCGACGTACGCGCCAACACGACCGAGGCCCGGCCGCTGGCCGAGGACGGGACGTACGAGCTGACGGGGCACAAGTGGTTCTGCTCGGCGCCCATGTCGGACGGGTTCCTGGTGCTGGCGCAGGCGCCGGGCGGGCTCACCTGTTTCCTCGTGCCGCGCGTGCTGGAGGACGGCACGCGGAACGTGTTCATGATCCAGCGGCTGAAGGACAAGCTCGGCAACCGGTCCAACGCCTCCAGCGAGGTCGAGTTCGACGGCACCTGGGCGCGCCGCGTCGGCGACGAGGGACGCGGGGTGCGCACCATCATCGAGATGGTCGCGGCGACGAGGCTCGACTGCGTTCTCGGCTCGGCGTCGCTGATGCGGCAGGCGGTGGCGCAGGCGATCCACCACTGCACCTACCGGGAGGCGTTCGGCGGCAGGCTCCTCGACAAGCCGCTGATGCGCAACGTGCTGGCCGATCTGGCCCTGGAGTCGGAGGCGGCGACGGTGCTGGGGCTGCGGCTCGCGGCGGCGTACGACGACGGGAGCGAGCAGGAGCGGGCGTTCCTGCGGCTCGCGGTGCCGGCCGCCAAGTACTGGGTGACCAAGCGCTGCACGCCGGTGGTGGCGGAGGCGTCGGAGTGCCTGGGCGGCAACGGTTACGTCGAGGAGTCCGGTATGCCCCGGCTGTTGCGCGAGTCGCCGCTCAACTCCATCTGGGAGGGCGCGGGCAACGTCCAGGCGCTCGATGTGCTGCGTGCGCTCCAGCGCGAACCGCACGCCTTGAACGCCTACCTCCAGGAGGTCGGGCGGGCGCGCGGCGCCGATCACCGGCTGGACGGCGCGATCAAGAACCTGCTCACCGAACTCGCCGACCTGGAGGGCATCGAGGCGCGGGCTCGTCGCCTGGTGGAACGGATCGCGCTGGTGCTCCAGGGGGCGCTGCTGGTCCAGTACGCGCCCCCGGAGGTCGCCGACGCCTTCTGCGCCTCCCGCCTGGGCGGGGACTGGGGCACGGCCTTCGGCACGCTGCCGCACAGCCTGGATCTGGCCACCGCGGTGGAACGGGCGCGTCCGGTCGCCTGACGCGTCACCGGCGCCCCCCCAGGGCGCATGGCGCGGGGGTGGTGCTGCGCCGACACGGCACCACCCCCACTCTCCTGGCCCCGGTCAAGGAGCGCGGACGCCGCCGCGGCGGCGTTGCACAAGTTTCAATCACCTCATATGCCCGCCGCCAGGGTTGCAAGGGGTTGCAACGTGCCGCGCCTCTTGTGACGCCTCGTTCGCCTCCGGACGCCTCAGCCGACACCGGCACGCGCCTCTTCGTCACATTCGCGTGGCCGGAGTGTGCCCCTCCGTCACCGGCAAGCGGCAGTATGAGCACCACCGTCACCACGGGTCCGGGCGTTCTGACCGGAAACGGCTGACGGAACGGTCAGGTTTCCGGAGGTTCCCGTGGCGCACTCGGCGAAAAACGTCTCGTGGCTCGTCACCCGGGACGCCGCGCAGGCGGCGCGCGTGCTCAGCGAAGTGCGCAGCGCCACGCTCGCGGGACAGCGGGCTCCCCTGCCACCGCGCCCGGTGATCGAGGCGTCATGGGGGCGCATGCTGCGCAGCGGGGTCGATCCCGACCACGACTTCCGGGCCGATCTGCTCGGCCGGGACGAGATCGAGCGGCGGCGCCGCGACTCGCCGCTGCGGCACGTGCTGCCGGTGCTGCGCGAGGGCCTGCTGTCGGTCGCGGACGTCGCCCAGCACATCATGGTCGTCGCGGACGCGGACGGGCGGGTGCTGTGGCGCGAGGGCTGTTCGCCGGTGCTGCGCAAGGCGGACGGGCTGGGTTTTGAACTCGGCGCGGACTGGGGGGAGGGCGTCGTCGGCACGAACGGCGTGGGCACCCCGGCGGTGACCCGGCAGCCCGTGCAGGTGTTCGCGTCCGAGCACTTCGTACGCTCCCACGCCTCCTGGACGTGTACGGGCGCACCGATCACGGACCCGCGTGACGGCCGGCTGATCGGGGTCGTGGATGTCAGCGGCCCGCTGGAGACGATGCATCCGGCGACGCTCGCGTGGGTGAACGCGGTGGCCAAACTCGCCGAGGCCCGGCTGCGGGAGGTGCACCTGACCTCGCTGGAGCGCCTGCGTGCGGTGGCGGCGCCGCTGCTCGCCAAGCTCGGCGGCCGGGCGCTGGCGGTGGACAAGGACGGCTGGACGGCGGCGGTGACCGGGATGCCGTACACGGACCGCGTGGCCCTGCCCGCGTCCCTCTCGCCCGGCCGCCGTCTGCTGCCGGCGCTGGGCCCCTGCGCGGTGGAGCCGCTCCCGGGCGGCTGGCTGATCCGGGCCGTGGACGCGCCCTCGCCGCAGCGCACCACGCGGATCGTGCTGGACGTCGCGCATCCGCGCCGCTGGTCGGTGACGGTCTTCGGGGACACGGGCTCCTGGACGCATGAACTCAGTCCCCGGCACGCCGAGTTGCTCTTCCTGCTGGCCCTCCACCGCGCGGGCCGCACGGCCGCGGCCCTGGCCGCCGACGTGTTCGGGGACCCGGCCCGCACCGTCACCGTGCGCGCGGAGATGTCCCGTGTGCGGCGGTACCTCGGGGCGTTCCTGGAACACCGGCCTTATCGTTTCTGCGAGTCGGCAAACGTGGAGGTGCTGACCCCGGACGACCCACGGGACCTGCTGCCGCACTCGATGGCGCCCGGGGTGGTGCGCGCACGGGGACCGCTCCTGGGGCTCGGCGAGACGTGGGAAGCCGCCGCCCGAACCCGGTGATGGGCCAAGTGTGCCCTCCGGGCGAGGGATTCCCCTCGCTTTACGGGGTCTTCGGCCGAGCGGCGTGCCATCTGCCGTACCATCCCCCTCACAGGCCACCCCACCGCTCCCTGGGTCAACGTTCGGACCACGAGGAGCAGTTGGCCTACGCCGGGAGGTTGTATGAAGCATCGTGGCAGGCACCGTCGCAGGCGCAGAGGTCGTGCGCTGCGGGCCACGCTGGCCGGAACCGCACTGGCACTGACCGCCGCCGCCACGCTGATCAGCACCTCGCAGGCCGCGGGCGGGAACAACCCCGGAAGCCTGGCCCCCGTCACCGCCGCCGCCGAGACCGCGAAGTTCCGTCTCCACGACGACCTCACCGAGCGCGGCACGCTCGACACGCTCACCCGTGCGATGGGCGGCAACGTCGGTGTCCACGACGTCCTCGCGTCCGCCGACCGCACCATGCGCGACCACTCGGAGTGCGACGCCGCCGAGACGGCCGCACTGCCCGTGAAGCCGACGGCCACGCGGGCCTACTGCTGGGACCAGGAGGACGCGACGACCACGCAGTGGCTGCCCCGGTCCGTCACCACCTCCGGGGACGCCGACGACGACGGCCTGTGGGGCCCGGACCGGGTCATCCTGTCCGGCTGGGCGCGCGACGGCCGCGGCTCCGGCGACCCGGCCGCCCACCGCGACCTCGCCCGGATCGCCTTCATCGACGCGAACGACCCGGCCCATCTCACCTACCAATGGGTGCTGCTGGTCGCCCCGCGCGCCGGCGGGAAGGACTTCGACGCCGTCCGCACCGGCCTGTCCGGCATGGTCTGGTACCAGGACAAGCTGATCGTCACCGCCCACGACTCCCTGCTGGTCTTCGATCTGAACCGGATCCTGGCGGCGAACGTCGGCAGCTCCGCCATCGGCCGGGTGAAGGGCGGCTACGCGGCACACGGCTACCAGTACGTGCTGCCGGCGATCGGCTCCTACCGCCTGACCGGTGGCCCCTGTTCGACGGCCGACGACCGCGGGGTCCCCTGCTTCTCCGCCCTCTCGCTCGACCGCACCTCGGCCCCGGCCAGCCTGGTGGCGAGCGAGTGGTTCGGGTCCGGGGAAACCCGGCGGCCGGCCCGCGTGTGGCGCTATCCGTTCAGCACCGTGCCCGGCCGCGGCGGCCTGCTCGCCACGGACGAGCGGGGCGACGTCAGGGCGACGGAGGCGTACGAGACGGACGCGACCGGCGTGCGGGGCGTGCTCTCGTACCGGCGGAGCGGCGCGGTCTCGGCGGACTGGTACATCGACCGGGCGCCCTCCGTCGGCGGCCGGCATGGCACGCTCTGGCGCCAGAACGCCTCCGGGGCCAAGGCGGCGACGTGCGAGGCCGACGAGACGCACGCGTGCTGGGGCCGGCACACCGCGTCCCTGTCGTACTGGCAGGAGACGGGCGAGCTGTGGACGCTGACGGAGGGGGCCACGAGCGGGGGCGACGGTTCGGCGCTCGGCTCGGCCGGCGGACGGGTGCTGTACGCGGTGCCGCTGGACGCGGTGGACGACGCGCTGGACTGAGCGACTCCGGGGAACGGCGGCGCGGGAATGTGCCCGAACTTCCCCGGGGTGGCTCAGCGCGCGAGCCGGGGCCCGGAACCCTTTTGTCGTACCGCGTGGCCCCGTGATTCCCTGGCCGCATGAGCAGCATCACCGTGACCACGTGGTCCCTGGAGCAGACGTCCCCGACCGATCTGCTGTCCGCCGCGGCCCCCGAGGGCGATGTCCGCATCGTCCGCGCGGAGGTGCCGTCGCCCGAGTTCAGCCGCTTCCTGTACGCATCGGTCGGCGGGGACATCCGCTGGACCGACCGGCTCTCCTGGACGTACGCGCGGTGGGAGGAGTACCTGAACCGGCGGGGCGTAGAGACGTGGGTCGCCTACGACCGGGGCACGCCCGCGGGGTACGTGGAGCTGGAGCCGCAGGACGACGGGGTCGTGGAGATCGTCTACTTCGGACTCGTTCCCGCCTTCCGCGGGCGGCGGATCGGCGGGCACCTGCTGTCGTACGGGGCCGCCCGCGCGTGGGACCTCGCGGACCGCTGGCCGGGGCTGGCGCAGACGAAGCGGGTGTGGCTGCATACATGCAGCAAGGACGGCGAGCACGCCATGGCCAACTACCAGCGCCGGGGCTTCCAGCTGTTCGACACCAAGGTCGAGGAGGAGCCGGAGGTTGCCGCGCCGGGCCCCTGGCCAGGAGCTGGGAGCCTCTGACCTGCACGGACGCCAAGGCGTCCGGGCCGTGTGATCGACGACACCCTTGTTCCACATGATGGGACAAGGGTGTCCGCATGACGGACGAAGCTGGACTGTGTCCAGAACGCCGTGACACGCTTCCGTCATGCCTGGAACTGGAATTGCCTTGGTGAGTCGGCGGCACGTCGACCTCGGCCGCATGTCCAGCGCCATCTGTCCGGCGAGCTGAGTACCCAGCCAGTACCGGTTTTTTCCCTTTTGCCCCTTGCGTAGTGACGCGCACGTACTAGTCGTGTGCCCGTATGCGCAGGCCAGAGCCGCTCCCCTGTCTGTCCGAAGGACGTACCCACCATGGCTGCCACCCCACAGAATCCCGCCACGCCCCGCCGCAAGGTGAGCCGTCACCGTGGCGAGGGTCAGTGGGCCGCGGGTCACTTCACCCCGCTCAACGGCAACGAGCAGTTCAAGAAGGACGACGACGGTCTCAATGTGCGGACACGCATTGAGACGATCTACTCCAAGCGGGGCTTCGACTCCATCGACCCCAACGACCTGCGCGGCCGGATGCGCTGGTGGGGCCTGTACACCCAGCGCAAGCCCGGGATCGACGGTGGCAAGACCGCGATCCTGGAGCCGGAGGAGCTGGACGACGAGTACTTCATGCTGCGCGTCCGCATCGACGGCGGCCGTCTGACGACGGCGCAGCTGCGCGTCATCGGCGAGATCTCGCAGGAGTTCGCGCGCGGCACCGCCGACATCACGGACCGGCAGAACATCCAGTACCACTGGATCCGGATCGAGGACGTGCCCGAGATCTGGAACCGCCTGGAGGCCGTCGGGCTGTCCACCACCGAGGCCTGCGGCGACACGCCCCGCGTGATCCTCGGCTCGCCGGTCGCCGGTATCGCCGAGGACGAGATCATCGACGGCACGCCGGCGATCGAGGAGATCCACCGCAGGATCATCGGCAACAAGGCGTTCTCCAACCTGCCGCGCAAGTTCAAGTCCGCGATCTCCGGCTCGCCCCTGCTCGACGTGGCGCACGAGATCAACGACGTCGCGTTCGTCGGCGTGAACCACCCCGAGCACGGGCCCGGCTTCGACCTGTGGGTCGGCGGCGGTCTGTCCACCAACCCGAAGATCGGCGTCCGGCTCGGCGCCTGGGTCCCGCTCGACGAGGTGCCGGAGGTCTACGAGGGCGTCATCTCCGTCTTCCGCGACTACGGCTACCGGCGGCTGCGCACCCGCGCCCGGCTGAAGTTCCTGGTCGCCGACTGGGGCGCGGAGAAGTTCCGCCAGGTCCTGGAGGACGAGTACCTGAAGCGGAAGCTGGTCGACGGCCCGGCGCCCGCGCAGCCCGTGGAGCGCTGGCGCGACCACGTCGGTGTGCACCGGCAGCAGGACGGCCGCTTCTACGTCGGGTTCGCACCGCGCGTCGGCCGCGTCGACGGCGCCACCCTGACGAAGATCGCGGAACTCGCCGAGGCGCACGGCTCCGGCCGGGTCCGGACGACCGCGGAGCAGAAGATGATCGTGCTGGACGTGGCGGAGTCGCAGGTCGACTCGCTCGTCGAGGGCCTGGAGGCCCTGGACCTGACGGTGAAGCCCTCCCCGTTCCGGCGCGGCACGATGGCCTGCACCGGCATCGAGTACTGCAAGCTCGCCATCGTCGAGACCAAGGCACGCGGTTCCTCGCTGATCGACGAACTGGAGCGCCGCATCCCGGACTTCGACGAGCCGATCACCATCAACATCAACGGCTGCCCGAACGCCTGCGCCCGTATCCAGGTCGCGGACATCGGTCTCAAGGGGCAGCTGGTCCTCGACGACAAGGGCGAGCAGGTCGAGGGCTTCCAGGTGCACCTGGGCGGCGCGCTCGGCCTGGAGGCGGGCTTCGGCCGCAAGGTCCGCGGTCTGAAGGTCACCTCGGAGGAGCTGCCGGACTACGTCGAGCGCGTCCTCAAGCGGTTCCAGGCGGAGCGCGAGGACGGCGAGCGGTTCGCGACCTGGGCCGCGCGTGCTTCCGAGGAGGCCCTGTCGTGAGCGAGCGGGCCGCCCCGTTCTACTGCCCCTACTGCGGCGACGAGGACCTGCGTCCGAGCGAGCAGGGGCATGGCGCGTGGGAATGCGCCTCGTGCAACCGGGCCTTCCAGTTGAAGTTCCTCGGGCTGCTCGCCCGGGGGTTTCAGCGAGCCGACAGCGGAGGGGACGAGATATGACGACCGTGAAGGAAGAACGCAGTACCGAGGATCTCAAGGCGCTCGCCGAGCAGGCCGGCCGTGATCTGGAGGACGCCTCCGCGCTGGAGATCCTCCAGTGGGCGGCCGACACCTTCGGCAAGCGTTTCTGCGTGACCTCCTCCATGGAGGACGCGGTGGTCGCGCACCTCGCCTCCCGTGCGATGCCCGGCGGCACCAAAGTGGACGTGGTGTTCCTCGACACCGGGTACCACTTCCCCGAGACCATCGGTACCCGTGACGCGGTCGAGGCCGTGATGGACGTCAACGTCATCACGCTCACCCCGCGCCGGACGGTCGCCGAGCAGGACGCCGAGTACGGCCCCAGGCTGCACGACCGGGACCCCGACCTGTGCTGCAAGCTGCGCAAGGTGCAGCCCCTCGAGGAGGGGCTGAAGGACTACAGCGCCTGGGCGACCGGACTGCGCCGCGACGAGTCCCCGACCCGGGCGAACACCCCGGTCGTCGGCTGGGACGAGAAGCGGCAGAAGGTCAAGATCTCGCCGATCGCCCGCTGGACTCAGGACGACGTTGACGCGTACGTCGCCGAACACGGCGTGCTGACCAACCCGTTGCTGATGGACGGCTACGCCTCCGTCGGCTGCGCCCCCTGCACCCGCCGGGTCCTGGCGGGCGAGGACGCGCGCGCCGGCCGCTGGGCGGGCCGGGCCAAGACCGAGTGCGGGCTGCACGGCTGACATGACCGCGACTTCTGCACACTCTTCGACCAACAGGGAGACCCACGTGACGACCGGAGCCACCGTCTGGCTCACGGGTCTGCCGAGCGCCGGCAAGACCACCATCGCGTACGAGCTGGCCGGCCGGCTGCGCGAGGAGGGCCACCGCGTCGAGGTGCTCGACGGCGACGAGATCCGCGAGTTCATCTCGGCGGGCCTCGGCTTCACCCGCGCCGACCGGCACACCAACGTGCAGCGCATCGGCTTCCTCGCCGACCTGCTCGCCCGCAACGGCGTCAAGGCGCTCGTCCCGGTGATCGCGCCCTACGCGGACAGCCGCGAGGCCGTGCGCAAGCGCCACCAGGAGAGCGGCGCGCCGTACATCGAGGTGCACGTGGCGACCCCGGTCGAGGTGTGCTCGGTACGTGATGTGAAGGGTCTGTACGCCAAGCAGGCGGCGGGCGAGCTGAAGGGCCTGACGGGGGTCGACGACCCGTACGAGGAGCCCGAGTCTCCCGATCTGCGGATCGAGCACCGTAACCAGACCGTGCAGGAGTCCGCGGCGGCGGTGTACGCGCTGCTCAGCGAGAGGGGACTCCTGTGAGCTGGGGGCACCTCCCAGCGGTAGCTGGGGGAGCACGCGCGGCCGCTCAGCCGCAGACGACGACGAAAGCCGCGCCTCTGCGCCGCGCGGGCGGAGAAGCGAACGAAAGGGGCGCAGCATGACGACCACCGTCGCCAAGACCGAGGAGGGCACGGCCAGCCCGTACGCCCTCAGCCACCTGGACGCGCTGGAGTCCGAGGCGGTGCACATCTTCCGTGAGGTGGCGGGCGAGTTCGAACGGCCGGTGATCCTGTTCTCCGGCGGCAAGGACTCCATCCTCATGCTGCACCTGGCGCTGAAGGCGTTCGCCCCGGCGGCGATCCCCTTCTCGCTGCTGCACGTGGACACCGGACACAACTTCGCCGAGGTCCTTGAGTACCGCGACCGTGTGGTGGCGGCACATGGGCTGCGCCTCCATGTGGCCTCCGTACAGGATTACATCGACCGCGGGGTGCTCAAGGAACGTCCCGACGGGACACGGAATCCGCTGCAGACGCTCCCGCTGACGGAGAAGATCCAGTCCGAGCGGTTCGACGCCGTCTTCGGCGGTGGCCGACGTGACGAGGAGAAGGCCCGCGCGAAGGAGCGGGTGTTCTCGCTGCGGGACGAGTTCTCCCAGTGGGACCCGCGACGTCAGCGGCCCGAGCTGTGGAACCTGTACAACGGCCGCCACGCACCCGGCGAACACGTCCGCGTCTTCCCCCTGTCCAACTGGACCGAGCTGGACGTCTGGCAGTACATCGCCCGTGAGGGCATCGAACTGCCCGAGATCTACTTCGCGCACGAGCGTGAGGTCTTCCAGCGGGGCGGCATGTGGCTGACCGCCGGTGAGTGGGGCGGGCCCAAGGACGGCGAGACCGTCGAGAAGCGGCAGATCCGCTACCGGACCGTCGGGGACATGTCCTGCACCGGCGCCGTCGACTCCGACGCGGTGACCCTGGAGCAGGTCATCGCCGAGATCGCCGCCTCCCGGCTGACCGAGCGGGGCGCCACCCGTGCCGACGACAAGCTGTCCGAGGCCGCCATGGAGGACCGCAAGCGCGAGGGGTACTTCTAAGCATGACCACGACCACGGAACTCTCCGCCACCACCCTCCTGCGGTTCGCCACCGCCGGTTCGGTCGACGACGGCAAGTCCACGCTCGTAGGACGCCTGCTGCACGACTCCAAGTCGGTCCTCGCCGACCAGCTGGAGGCCGTCGAGCACGCCTCCCGCAGCCGCGGCCAGGAGACCCCGGACCTCGCCCTCCTCACCGACGGCCTGCGCGCCGAGCGGGAGCAGGGCATCACCATCGACGTGGCCTACCGCTACTTCGCCACCCCGCGCAGGCGGTTCATCCTCGCCGACACCCCCGGCCATGTGCAGTACACCCGCAACATGGTCACCGGCGCCTCGACCGCGGAGCTGACGGTCATCCTGGTCGACGCCCGCAACGGCGTCGTCGAGCAGACCCGCCGCCACGCCGCGATCGCCGCCCTGCTGCGCGTCCCGCACGTGGTCCTCGCCGTCAACAAGATGGACCTGGTGGACTACCAGGAGTCCGTCTTCGCGGAGATCGCCGAGGAGTTCACGGCGTACGCGACCGAGCTGGGCGTCCCCGAGGTCACCGCCATCCCGATCTCGGCGCTGGCCGGAGACAACGTCGTGGAGCCGTCCGCCACCATGGACTGGTACGGCGGCCCGACCGTCCTGGAGCACCTGGAGACCGTCCCGGTCAGCCACGACCTGGCGCACTGCCACGCGCGGCTGCCCGTGCAGTACGTGATCCGTCCGCAGACCGCCGAGCACCCGGACTACCGGGGGTACGCGGGCCAGATCGCCGCCGGTACGTTCCGCGTCGGCGACCCGGTCACGGTCCTGCCGTCCGGCCGTACGACGAAGGTCTCCGGCATCGACCTCCTGGGCAAGCCGGTCGACGTGGCCTGGACCCCCCAGTCGGTGACCCTCCTGCTGGAGGACGACATCGACATCTCGCGCGGCGACCTGATCGTGCCGAGCAAGGACGCGCCCGCGACCACGCAGGACATCGAGGCGACGGTCTGCCATGTCGCGGACCAGCCGCTGACGGTCGGCCACCGGGTGCTGCTCAAGCACGGCACCCGCACGGTCAAGGCGATCGTCAAGGACATCCCGTCCCGTCTCACGCTCGACGACCTGTCCCTGCACCCGCACCCGGGACAGCTCGTCGCCAACGACATCGGCCGCCTGAAGATCCGCACCGCCGAGCCGCTGCCGGTGGACTCGTACGCGGACTCCCGCCGCACCGGTTCGTTCATTCTGATCGACCCGGCCGACGGCACCACCCTCACCGCGGGCATGGTCGGCGAGTCGTTCGCCGCGCCCGAGCCGGTGAAGGACGAGGCCGACGACGACGGGTGGGACTTCTGACCATGATCACCACCTGCTTCTACTCGTCGTTCGCGAAGGAGGGCGGCCGCGTCGGCAGCGGTGCCCTCGGCAGCGGGCAGGGCGGGGTGGCGCGATGTGCGCGATGACGTACGCGCACTGCCTGCGCGCCCTCACCCCCCACCGCCGTAAACGAAGACCTGCCGACCTCCCGGCCACGGCCTGAAAGACCGTGACCGCCGGGCCAACGAGAGGAACACCTCCCGTGCCTGCCAATCGCTCGTCCTTCCTTCGCCGCGGCATCGCCGTGGTCACCGCTCTTCCCCTCCTCACCCTCGCCGCCTGCAGTTACGGCTCCAAGGCCGACGACAACACGTCCAGCCAGAAGATCGCAGCCGGATCGCAGAAGCTCGACGGGCTCGACTCCGTCAAGATCGGCTACTTCGGCAACCTGACCCACGGCACCGCTCTCGTCGGTGTGAACAAGGGCTACTTCCAGAAGGCGCTCGGCGCCACGCGGGCCAAGTACCAGATCTTCAACGCCGGCCCCTCGGAGATCGAGGCCCTGAACTCCGGCTCCATCGACATCGGCTGGATCGGCCCGTCCCCGTCGATCAACGGCTACACGAAGTCCGACGGCAAGAACCTGCGCATCATCGGGGGTTCGGCTTCCGGCGGTGTGAAGCTCGTGGTGAACCCGAAGAAGATCAAGTCCCTGAAGGACGTCAAGGGGAAGAAGATCGCGACCCCGCAGCTCGGCAACACGCAGGACGTGGCGTTCCTCAACTGGATCGCGGAGCAGGGCTGGAAGGTCGACGCGGAGAGCGGCAAGGGCGACGTCTCGGTGGTCCGCACCGAGAACAAGGTCACCCCGGACGCCTACAAGGCCGGTTCGATCGACGGCGCCTGGGTGCCGGAGCCGACCGCCTCGAAGCTGGTCGCCGAGGGCGCGAAGGTCCTCCTCGACGAGGCGGACCTGTGGCCGGACAAGAAGTTCGTGATCACGAACATCATCGTGTCGCAGAAGTTCCTCAAGGAGCACCCGAAGGCCGTCGAGGCGGTGCTGAAGGCCTCGGTCGAGGCCAACAAGTGGATCAACGCCAACCCGGACGAGGCGAAGGCCGCGGCGAACGCGCAGCTGAAGACCGACTCGGGCAAGGCCCTGTCGGCCGAGGTCCTGGACCCGGCGTGGAAGTCCATCCAGTTCACCGACGACCCGCTGGCCGCCACCCTCAACACCGAGGCGGAGCACGCGGTCAAGGCCGGTCTGCTGAAGGACCCGAAGCTGGACGGCATCTACGACCTCACGCTCCTGAACAAGGTCCTCAAGGCCGAGGGCGAGAGCACCGTCGACGACGCCGGTCTCGGCGTCAAGTAAGCCCAGTCCCGAGAGTTCCCAGGAGGTGACGACCATGGCCACCACCCTCGCCAAGGCCGCCGACGGCGCCGAGTCGGTGGAGTACGCAGCCCGCATCGAGAACGTCTCGAAGTCCTTCCCCGGGCCCGCCGGGCAGCAGCTCGTCCTCGACGGCATCGCCCTGGATGTCGCACCGGGCGAGTTCGTCACCCTCCTGGGGGCCTCGGGCTGCGGCAAGTCCACTCTGCTGAATCTGGTGGCGGGGCTCGACGAGCCCTCCGCCGGCAGCATCAAGACCGACGGGCGTCCCGCTCTGATGTTCCAGGAGCACGCCCTGTTCCCGTGGCTGACCGCGGGCAAGAACATAGAACTTGCCCTGAAGCTCAGGGGAGTTCCGAAGAACGAGCGGCGCGACCGCGCCGAGGAGCTGCTCGAACTCGTACGGCTCAAGGGGGCGTACGGCAAGCGGGTGCACGAGCTGTCCGGCGGTATGCGCCAGCGCGTGGCGATGGCCCGCGCGCTCGCCCAGGACAGCCAACTGCTGCTGATGGACGAGCCGTTCGCCGCACTGGACGCGATCACGCGCGACGTGCTGCACGACGAGCTGACCCGGATCTGGGGGGAGACGGGCGTGTCGGTCCTGTTCGTCACGCACAACGTGCGCGAGGCCGTGCGCCTGGCGCAGCGCGTCGTGCTGCTGTCCTCCCGGCCGGGGCGCGTGGCGCGCGAGTGGAAGGTGGACATTCCACAGCCGCGCCGCATCGAGGACGCCCCCGTGGCCGAACTGTCCCTCGAGATCACCGATGTCCTGCGTGGGGAGATCCGCCGTCATGGCCAGCACTGAGACCACCGGCACGACGGCCGACACCCCCGTCAAGGACAGCACCGGGCTGGGCGGCCTGGAAGCGGGCCTCGACGCCCTGGAGACCTCGGACACGAGCCGTACGCCGTTCCGGCAGACGCTCGTCAACAAGATCCTGCCGCCGATCGTCGCGATCGCGGTGGTGCTGGTCGTCTGGCAGGCGCTGATCTCGCTGAAGATCGTCGACGACCCGACCAAGCTGCCCTCGCCCGCCGACGTGGGGGCCGAGTTCAAGAACGCCTGGCTGGAGGGCAAGCTCCTCGACTACATCTGGACCAGCATCTCGCGCGGTCTGCTGGGCTTCCTGTTCGCCCTCGCCATCGGCACCCCGCTGGGCCTGCTGGTGGCCCGGGTGAAGTTCGTGCGCGCGGCCATAGGCCCGATCCTGTCCGGGCTCCAGTCGCTGCCGTCGGTGGCGTGGGTGCCGCCGGCCGTGATCTGGCTGGGTCTGAACAACTCGATGATGTACGCGGTGATCCTGCTCGGCGCCGTCCCGTCCATCGCCAACGGCCTCGTCTCCGGCGTCGACCAGGTGCCGCCGCTGTTCCTGCGGGCGGGCCGCACGATGGGCGCGACCGGCCTGAGGGGCGCCTGGCACATCGTCATGCCGGCCGCGCTGCCGGGCTACCTGGCGGGTCTGAAGCAGGGCTGGGCCTTCTCCTGGCGCTCGCTGATGGCGGCGGAGATCATCGCCTCCTCGCCCGACCTGGGCATCGGCCTGGGCGCGCTGCTGGAGAACGGCCGCAACGCCAGCTCGATGTCCATGGTGTTCGAGGCCATCATCCTGATCCTGTTCGTCGGCATCGCGATCGACCTGCTGATCTTCAGTCCGCTGGAGCGGCGGGTGCTGCGCGGCCGCGGTCTCCTCGTCAAGAGCTGAACTCCCGTGTACCAGAAGCCGTTCCTCCCGCCCGTTCTCGTGGTGATCGCCCATGGCAGCCGCGACCCGCGGCATGCCGCCACCGTCCACGCCCTCGTCCGGCGGGTACGGTCGCTGCGGCCCGGGCTGCGCGTGGAGACCGGCTTCCTGGACTTCAACCTGCCCTCCGTGCACGGGTTGCTGGAGTCCCTGGCGACGGAGGGCGTACGGGACGTCGTAGCCCTTCCTCTCCTCCTGACCAGGGCGTTCCACGCGAAGGCCGACATCCCGGGGGTCCTGCGTGAGGCGCCGCCGCGGCTGCGGATCCGGCAGGCGGACGTACTGGGCCCCTCGCCGTTGCTGCTGCACGCCCTCGAACGGCGTCTGTACGAGGCCGGGCTGACCCCGGCCGACAAGTCCTCGACCGGGGTCGTGCTGGCCTCGGCGGGGTCCACGGATCCGGAGGCGATCGCAGTGATCGCTGACATCGCGCGGGAGTGGCGGCACACCGGTTGGTGCGCCGTGCGGCCTGCGTTCGCCTCCGCGTCCCTGCCGCGCACGGAGGACGCGGTGCGCGACCTGCGGGCGGCGGGCTGCGCCCGGGTGGCCGTGGCACCGTACGTCCTGGCCCCCGGCTTCCTGCCGGACCGTATCGCGCGGGGCGCGGCCGAGGCGGACGTCCTGGCGGAGGTCCTGGGACCCGCACCGGAGGTGGCACGGGTGGCGCTGGAGCGGTACGAGGCGGCGCGGACACCGGTGCCGGCGGCGCTGGGCGCTTAGGTCCGGGCGCCGGCCCGACCGGGGACTTCGGACCTCCGGCGGGGCTTCAGTCGAAGGACAGCCCTCCCGTCCTGGTCCGCTTGAGCTCGAAGAAGTCGGGGTGCGCGGCCAGTACCCGGAAGCTGTCGAAGAGTTCGGCCGCCTGCTCGCCGCGCGGGACGGCGCGCAGTACCGGTCCGAACCACACCGTTCCGTCGACATGAAGGGTGGGCGTTCCCACGTAGCCGCCCGAGTCGGGCTCGGCGCCCGCGTCATGGCTGCGGCGCACGGCCTCGTCGTACGCGGGATCGTGCGCGGCGGCCGCCAGGTCGGCCGGAAGGCCGAGTTCGGCGAGCGATTCGGCGACCACCGCGTCGAAGTCCTCCGCCTTGCGCTCGTGGATCCGGGTGCCGAAGGCGGTGTACAGGTCGCGCAGCACCTTCTCGCCGTGCCGTTCGGCGGCGGCCACGGCGACGCGCACCGGGCCGATCGACTTGTCGACCAGCTCCCGGTACCACTCGGGGAGTTCATTGCCGACGTTGTGCAGGTAGAGGCTCATCGCATGGAAGCGGAGGTCGAGCGGGCGCTCCCGCTCGACCTCCAGCAGCCAGCGGGAGGTGATCCAGGCGAAGGGGCAGGCGGGGTCGAAGTAGAAGTCGACGCGGATGGGCGATGCGTTGGTCATGCGGTCGACACTAGGACTCCATTGGCGCGAAGTACCGGCCCAATTCACGGTTGTTCTATTGGTCCACTTGGGTGCTCTGCCGGGGGTTCCGCCCGCTGGCCGCCAGCGCACGTTCGAACACGGGTGCGTCGTCGGGGACCGTGACCGGGTCGGCGAAGCCGTCGTACTGGCGGTAGAGGTCGCCGTGGGTCTCCACGACGTCGAGGACGAGCCGGGCCGCGTCCTCCGAGATGCGGAACTCCTGGCCGGTGGCCGTGGCGACGTCCCAGCCGTGGACCGCCATCTCCTTGACGATCATCGAGGCGATTTCCGTGGCGGGCATCGCCGCCATGCCGAGGTCGACTTCGCCCTCCCACACCGCGGGGTCCGCCCAGGCCGCGACGGCCCGGTCCAGCTGAGCGGCGTACGCCTCGGCCCAGTCCGGGTCGGCGGTGAAGTCGCGCGCGACCAGCTCCTCGGGGAGCTGCTTGCGCAGGGCCCGGTGCTCCAGGCCGTGCGAGGTGTAAAGGACCCAGTGGTTCACCATGGCGCGGACGTCCCACTCGGGACAGTGCGTGGGCCGGGTGAGCTGTGCCGCGGTGACGCCACGCGCCACGCGCGCCGCCTCGGCGGCACATTCGGTCATGTACGGGTACAGGTCGTCCTTCTTCATACGCCTCACGTTAGGGACGACCCGCTCCGGGCTCTTGAACAAACGCGACAACCCGGAGGGGGAAGGCCTGGGCTCAGGCGCCGGCAGCCGCCGAGACCACGTCGTCCGCCTCGCCCGCTTCGGATATTTCATCCATTTTGTCTGCTTCGTCCGCCAGCCGTATCAGCTCCGCCACCGGCAGCGATCCGGCCGCCCGCCGCTCCCGGGCGAAGGTGTTGGCCAGCCGTTGCAGCAGTTCGTTCAGCGGGGTCGGTACGCCGTGCAGCCGGCCCAGGAGGACGATCTCGCCGTTGAGGTGGTCGGCCTCGATGGTGCCGGTGCCACGGGTGAGGGACTGCCAGGAGGAGCCACCGCCTCGCTCGGCCCCGTCGAGGGGCTCCAGACGGACCTTGTCCCCGCGCGCCTCCTTCTGCTCCGCCTGGCTCGCGTACGGGATCCCGGCGGCCCGGAGCACCGACTCGCCCTCGGCGCGCACCCGTTCGTACAGCCCCCGCGCCACCTCGTCGGCGATCGGCCCACTGACCGCCTCGACGGCGTTGGCGAGGTTGCCCAGCAGCTTGGCGTACTGCCAGCGCGCCACGTCCGGCACGACCGGGGCCTCGAACCGCGCCTTCTCCAGGTCGGCGGCGATCCGGCGGGCGGTCTCGTCGGCGCCGTGCGGGTAGCGGCCCATGTGCAGGATGCCGGTGAGCGGGGTGCCGGCCGCGGAGACGACGCCCGGTTCGACGAAGGTGCACGGCAGCCAGACGCAGACGCCGTACACGCGGCGGAAGCGGCGCAGGGCGATCCGCTGGCTCTCGACGCCGTTCTGCGCGCAGACCACGGGCAACCGTTCGGCGGCGCTACCTCCACCCGCCACCGGAGCCGGCCCCCAGGCGTCCAGCGCGGCCTCGCTGTCCTGCGTCTTGACGGTGAGCACGAGCACGTCGTCCGTGCGCAACGCGCCCAGTGCCGCCGGACCGTCGACGACCGGAAGCCGGTGGGTGTGCTCGCCGTCCGGGGTACGGAAGCGCAGTCCGTCCTCGCGCAGCGCCGTGTACTGCGCGCCCCGCGCGACCAGGACCACCTCGCGCCCCGCCCCGGCCAGCCGCGCACCGATGGTTCCGCCGACCGCCCCTGCTCCGATGATGATGTAGCGCATGCCACGAGCCTCGCACAGTCGTGTGGACGCGCCATGGGGCAGGGGAGGATTCCGGGTGGTACCGCTGGGACACGGGCACCGGCCTGCCCGGGGGGAGTTGGGCGTGGAGGCGGACCGGGACCCTGAGCCCGATCCCCCGGAACCCGAGTAGGTGTAAGGGGTCACGGTCCTCCCAGAGGGGGAGGCGACGGGCTCCGAGGGGATGAGTCGGGCCGTTCGCGGTTCACCGAGGAGCACGACGAGTCGTTCTTATCCGCCCCCTACATTCGAAGCGAGCGGTGGCGGCAGGGGGTCGTCGCCCGACACGAGGGGGCAAGCCCGTCATGGGGAACGGAGATACACGGGTGCGGGGAATCGCCGCCCGGGCCGGCGGCTGGAGCGCCCGGCACCGATGGGCTGCCGTGGGCATCTGGGTGCTGTTCGTCGTGCTGGCGATGGGGATCGGCTCGGCGGTGGGCCGGGTCGACGTCGACGAGAGCGATCAACTCAAGGGCGAGACCCACACCGCCGCCCAGATCATCAAGCAGGCCGGGATCGAGGAGCCGGCCGGTGAGACCGTCCTGATCCAGTCGAAGGACGGCGGCGTCAAGGCCACGGACGCCGAGTTCCGGGCCGCCGTCGACGCCGTCGTCAAGGCGGTCGACGCGACCGGCAAGGTCACCGACGTGACGTCGCCGTACGACACGCACACGATCTCGCAGGACGGCCGCAGCGCGCTGGTGCAGTTCGACATGCGCGGCGACGCGGACACCTCCGGCGACCGGGTGGAGCCGGTCCTGAAGGCCGTCAAGGAGGTCCAGAAGAACCACACATCGCTGCGGATCGAGGAGATCGGCGGCGCCAGCATGATGAAGACGTTCAGCGACGCGTTCGGGGACGACTTCCAGAAGGCCGAGTACTCCGCCGTGCCGGTGGCCCTCGGGATTCTGCTCATCGCCTTCGGCGCACTGGTGGCGGCTCTGCTGCCGGTGGCACTGGCGATCACCGCGATCATGGCGACGATGGGTCTGATGGGCATCGTCAGCCATCTGCAGCCGATGAGCGACACCGCCAACTCCGTGATGCTGCTGGTCGGTCTGGCCGTCGGTGTCGACTACTGCCTGTTCTACCTGCGCCGGGAGCGCGAGGAACGCGCGGCCGGCCGGGACGCCGAAACGGCCCTGCGGGTCGCCGCCGCGACCAGCGGCCGCGCCGTCATCGTCTCCGGCGTCACGGTGTGCGTGGCGATGGCGGGCATGCTCTTCACCGGGCTCGCCGGGTTCGAGGCGATGGGCCTGGCCTCGCTGATGGTCGTGGCGGTCGCCATGGTCGGGTCCGTGACCGTGCTGCCCGCGCTGCTCTCGCTGCTGGGCGAGCGGGTGGAGAAGGGGCGGATTCCGTTCCTGCACCGGGCCATGCGGCGCCGGAACGGTGGTACGGGCGGCACCAACGGGAGCCGCTTCTGGACCGCCGTCCTGCGGGGCGTGCTCGCCAAGCCCGTCGTCTCCGTCGTCGTGGCGGCCGGCGCGCTGCTGGCGATCGCCGCGCCCGCGATCGGCATGAAGACCGAGAACCTGACACTGGACCAGGAGTTCGGGAACTCGCTGCCCATCGTCGGCACCTACAACCGGGTCAACGCGGCCTTCCCGGGCGGCTCCGAACCGGCCGAGGTCGTCGTCAAGGCGAAGGACATCAACGCCCCCGAGGTGAAGTCCGCGCTCGCCGACTTCCGGGAGCAGGCGATCAGTTCGGGCGCTTCGCGCGGCCCGGTCGACATCAAGCTGCACGACGCCGAGAACATCGCCTTCGTCTACGTCCCGCTGGTCGGCGGCTCCGACCGGGACAAGGCGGGTGCCAGCCTGGAGAAGCTGCGCGACGAGGTGCGGCCCGCCACGCTCGGGAAGGTCGACGGTGTGCAGGCGCCGATCACCGGGCAGGTCGCGGGCTCGCACGACTTCAACGACCAGCTCGTCGGGTCGGTGGCACCGGTCTTCGCCTTCGTCGTGGTGTTCGCCTTCCTGCTGATGCTGCTGTCGTTCCGCTCGCTGACGGTCGCGATCACCTCGATCGCGCTGAACCTGCTGTCGGTCGGCGCGGCGTACGGCATCCTGGTCGCCGTCTTCCAGCACGGCTGGGGTGCGTCACTGGTGGGCGCCGAGGGTGTGGGCGCCATCGTCACCTGGCTGCCGCTGTTCCTCTTCGTCATCCTGTTCGGGCTCTCCATGGACTACCACGTGTTCGTGGTCTCCCGGATCCGCGAGGCGCGGATGCGGGGCCGTACGACCAAGGACGCGATCGCGCACGGCGTGGTGACCACGGCGGGGGTCGTCACCAGTGCCGCGGTCATCATGGTCGCCGTCTTCGCGATCTTCGGCACGCTGTCCATGCAGTCCATGAAGCAGATGGGCGTGGGCCTCGCCGCCGCGGTGCTCATCGACGCGACGGTCATCCGGGGCATTCTGCTCCCCGCGGTGATGGCCCTGCTCGGCGAGCGGAACTGGTACCTGCCGAAGTGGCTGCACCGACTGCCCGACCTCACCCATGACGAGTCGGCCCTGATGGCCCCGCCGCCTCCGCCGCCGGCGGTGGAGGGGGAGAAGGTCGGGGTCTGATCTTCTGCCGGTGAAGGTGTACGTGGCCGGGGTGGGGCACCCCGGCCACGTAGCCGTGTCCGTGGCCCCGGGCCTCACCCCGCGCACACCGTCCCACCTGTGCGAATGCGACACTGGCCGACGGACGGCCGGAACGTGACGCCGCGTGCGCGCTCAGCCGACCGTCCCCGAGCCCGTCAAGGACCGCGTCAACGCCACGGAGGGGAACACATGGACGAGGCAACGGCACGTGACGTGCTGGCCGCGGCGGGCGTGCTGCCCCGCCCGGCAGGGGACGCGCGGCTCCTCGCCCTGGGTGAGAACGCGGTGTTCGCCGCCGGTGACCTGGTGGTCAAGGTGGGCCGCGACGCCGAGCTCCTCGACCGCGCGCGGCGGGAGCTGGACATCGCGGTGTGGCTCGCCGAGGCGGGCGTCCCGGCGGTGCGGGCGGCCGACCCCAAGGCGCTGTTGGTGCACGGCCACCCGGTGACGGTGTGGCACCGGCTGCCCGATTCCGTGCGCCCCGCCGAAGCGCGGGATCTGGCCGAACTGCTGCGGGTCGTGCACGCACTTCCCTCCCCCTCCTTCGAACTGCCGCCGCGCGATCTGCTGGGCGGTGTGGAGCGCTGGCTGCGGCTGGCGGGAGACGCGATCGACCCGGCCGACGCGGCGTATCTGCGCGAGCGTCGCGACGGGTTCGCCGCCGCGGCGGCCGCGCTGACACCGCAGCTGCCGCCGGGCCCGATCCACGGCGACGCGCTGCCCCGCAATGTGTACGTCGGCCCGCAGGGTCCGGTCCTGGTCGACCTGGAGACCTTCTCCGCCGACCTGCGCGAGCACGACCTGGTGGTCATGGCCCTCTCGCGCGACCGCTACGGGCTCCCGGCCGAGGCGTACGACTCCTTCACCCGGACGTACGGCTGGGACGTGCGCGAGTGGGAAGGCTGCTCCGTGCTGCGCGGCGCGCGCGAGACCGCCAGCTGCGCCTGGGTCGCCCAGCACGCCCCGAGCAACCCCAAGGCTCTGGCCGAGTTCGAGCGACGGGTGGCGTCCCTGCGGGACGGGGACGAGACGGTGCGCTGGTATCCCTTCTGAGCCGCCTCTGGCTGCTGGCCCTGACACCTGGCATCTGGCCTTCGGCCCTGGCACCTGGTCCTTGGCCCTTGGCCCTTGGCCCTTGGCCTTTAACCCTGTCGCCTAGTCCCTGGCCCTTGGCCCTTGGGTCCTCGTCCCTGGTCTTCATCCCTGGCCCTTGGGCCCTCGTGGCCTGGCCCTTGGCCCTGGCGTCTGGCCGTTGGCCTTTGCCCCTGGCACCCAGTCCCTGGCGCCCGGCCCTTGCCCCTTGGGCCTTGGCCCCTGGTCAGACCGTCTGGTCCGCCGGATTCCGCAGCGGCCACGTCCCGTCCACCACCGCGTCCGTGTCGCCCTTGCGGCGCAGGAAGCTCTGGAAGTCCGCCGCCCAGGCCGCGTACCACTCGATCTGGCGGCGATGCAGCTCCGCCGGGCCGAGGGCCGCGATCTTCGAGTGGCGGGACGCTATCGCGGCGGCGAGGCGGGCCGCCGCCAGGGCGTCCGCGCCGGCGTTGTGCGCCGCCTCCAGCGCGACGCCGTACTCCCCGCAGACCGCTTCGAGGTTGCGCTTGCCGCGGCGATAACGGTCCACCCAGCGGTCGATCGTGTACGGGTCGATGACCGGGGCGGGGTCCGGGCCGCCCAGGCGGTCGCGCAGGGACGGCAGTCCGTGCCGCCGCAGCTCGGCGGAGAGCAGGGTCAAGTCGAAGGCCGCGTTGTAGGCGACCACCGGAACGCCTGTCTTCCAGTAGGTCACCAGGACGTCCGCGATCGCGTCCGCGACCTCGTCGGCCGGTCTGCCCTCAGCGGTTGCACGCTCATTGCTGATCCCGTGCACGGCCACCGCGTCCGCCGGAATCTCCACGCCCGGGTCGGCCAGCCACTCCCGGCGTCCCAGCGGCTGTCCGTCCCTGACCTCGATCACCGCCCCCGTGACGATGCGTGCCTCATACGGATCCGTCCCGGTCGTCTCCAGGTCGAATCCGATCAGCAGCTCCCGGTGCCAGGCCATGGCGGCCCCCCTTCTTGGTGGTGCGTTCCCCCAGTGGTCTCCACCTTCCCATGCGCCACTGACAATCCGAGGATCGCGTTCCGCTTACCCCGTCGGACGGTTCAGGACACGGTTCGCGGAGGGACCGAAGGGCGGCTCAGGACACGGGCCGCGAATCCGCCCAGGCCAGTTCGAACTCCTCGCGATAGGTAGGGAAGAGTCCGCTCTCATCCGCTTCGTCCGATTTGACCACCCTGCTACCGCTCCGCAGCACCAGCACCGGCGCCTCCATGCCGCGGGTTCGCCGCAGATAGGACTGCACGACCGCGATGCCGTCGGAGCCGTCCCCGTCGACCAGATACGCGGTGAAGCGGGGCGTCTCGTCGAAGACCTGGATCTCGAAGGCGCCCGGATCGCGCAGCCTCGACCGCACCCGGCGCATGTGCAGGATGTTCATCTCGACGGCACGGCTCAGCTCGCCCTTCTTGATGCCGAGCTCCCGCTCACGCCGCTTGACCGCGCTGGAGGCGGGGTTGAGGAACAGCAGACGCACCCGGCAGCCCGACTCGGCCAGCCGTACCAGCCGGCGCCCGGAGAAGTTCTGTACGAGCAGGTTGAGGCCGATGCCGATCGCGTCCAGGCGGCGGGCGCCGCCGAAGATGTCCTCGGCGGGGAACTGCCGCAGCAGCCGTACCCGGTCCGGGTGGACGGCGACCACGTCCGCGTACCGGTCGCCCACCAGGTCCTCGACCGCGTCGACGGGCAGCCTGCGCGCGGACGGCACGTCACTGCCCGCGCCGAGGATCTCCAGCAGCCTGGCCGAGGCACGCTCGGCCTGGGCGAGGACCGCCTCCGACAGGGCCCGGTTGCGCGAGACCACGTTCCGGGTCACTTCCAGCTCGTCCAGGGCGAGTTCGACATCGCGGCGCTCGTCGACGTACGGCTCGAAGCACGGCCAGTGCTGCACCATCAGCTCGCGCAGCTGCGGCAGCGTCAGAAAGCTCAGCACGTTGTCGTCGGCTGGATCGAGCAAGTACCCCTTGCGGCGGCTGACTTCGCGTACCGCGACCGCGCGCTGCACCCACTCCTGCCCGGCCGGTCCGGCCGCGGCGACCACCCACTCGTCGCCGTGGACGGGTTCGTAGATGGGACGGAGAACAGCGGCCACGACCGCGCGCAGCCGCTGTTCGACCAGATTCAGCCAGATATAGGCCCGCCCCGCCCGCTGGGCGCGCGTACGCACCTCGTGCCACGCGTCGGCGTTCCAGTCCAGTTCCGGTCCGATGGATCCCATCTCCATCGGCCGTGCCAGGGACACCGCCACGGGCGGGACATCCGCGGAGCTCCCCTCGTGACCCTCGTCACCAGGGGGCAGCTCCAGCTCTCCCGAGCCCACCCGCGCACCGCCTTCCGCTCCCCCGAGCCTCCCCAGGGGCCAGGCCCCAGCCAACGATCAAGGAAGGGTACTCCGGGAGCGCGGCGCGATGCAGCCGGATGGACAGGGTCGTTTCTCAACTACCGTTTCGGGGCTTGCCGTTCTGGTCGGCAAGGGCCGGCGGAGTGAGCGGATTCATAGCCGTGACGTCGCGCGGAGCGATCGAGAAGCCCTGCCAGTGGACCGGCATGGGCTGCTGGTCCTCGTCGCGCGCGATGTGATGGAAACCGATGTTCATCCAGACCACCGGATGGGTGAGGGTCTGTCCGTTGACCCACTTGTCGACGGACTTACCGGCTCCGGTACCGCAGTTGCCGAGATTGTCGCTGGCGAACTGCTCGCACTTGTTGTACTCGGTGAAGTAGATGTCGTGCTTGGTGAAGCTCCGGCCGAGGTACTTGGCCGAGGCGCCCGGGACGATCTCGTACGACCGCTGGTGGTCGTCCTTGTTCTTGCCGATGTCGCTGACGACCCGCCACCAGCGCATGTTCTTGGCGTCGCCCGCGAGTTCCTCGGTGACCTTGGTGCGCGTGGTCTTGTTGCTCGGCGCCTGCGCGCCCCCCGCGGGCGGGCTGACCACGGAGTCGTACTGCTCGATCCTGTTCTTGGAGGAGCCGTCGAGGCCGAAGTCGAGCCGCCAGAAGACGTTGTGGCTGTGGCTGGTGGCGTACGCCTTGGCGCCCTTGCCGAGCGGCCAGCCGCGGCCGTCGCCCGCGTCGTAGTCGTACGGTGAAAGGCTGCCGGTGGCGCCGACGTTCATGTTGATCGCGCCGTCGTCCTGGAAGCGCCACTCGGTGATGTACTCGTACCAGCCGACCTGGTTGACGGTGTAGATCAGCAGGTCCTTGCCCTGGGCCTGGTAGACCTTCCCGCTGTCGCTCTGCATGCGGTAGGCGTGACCGCGCGAACGGGTCGTCGTACACAGGCCGTTGACGTTCGGGTGCCGTGGGTCCCCGTTCGGGACCTTGACCGTCTTGATGGTGCCGCCGGGGCACTCGGCGGGCGTCATCGCCGACAGGCCCTGCGCGAAGCCCGCCTGCGTCAGGTCGCTGTACTCGACCGAGCCGTCGTCGTAGGGGACGTCGATCTGGGCCAGTCGCGCGCTGTTGAGGACCTTGATCGGGGCGGCCTCACCCGGCGGCTGGTACGAGATGTGTTCCAGGACGAGCCCGGCGTTGGTGTCGTAGCGCCAGCACATCCGCCAGGTGGTGCCGGTGGAGAGCTTCTGCTCGATCCGGTACGCCGCGCTGCACTCGGCGGCGGGCGCCGCGGCGGTCTTGTGCTGGGCGAAGGCCGGTGCGGCCGCCGTGCCTCCGAAGGCGAGGCCGACTGCCAGGAGGCCGGTCAGGGCCTGCCTGCGAAGCGCCCGACCGCGGGCACGGCTGTTTCTGTTCACGTGCATGACGAAGAGACTCCTGTTGCACAGAGCGAGAGGGACGAGAGGTGAGGAGGGCGAGGCGCACCGCGGTCATGGACGGGAGGAACGTTTCCTCATGAGCGGGCGGCCACCGGCTCAGCCGAGCTTGCCGACCTTGCGTGCACTCAGGTCGATCACGAAGGAACGGCTGTCGATCCAGGATCCGTTCGGGATCTTCGGGAAGAGCCGGACACAGCGGTGCTCACCGCACTTGTCGAGGAGCGCCGACTGGGCGCCCGGAGTCGCCCGGTAACCGATGCCGGTGAGCACCAGTTGGTCGGGCGAGGTGAGCTCCTTGCCGGTGGCGTCCTTGTAGTCGGCCTTCAGGCCCGCCCCGAGCGGGTCCGCGATCAGCAGCCTGGCCGCCTCGGCGTTCTCGTCCGGGCTGAGCGGCGGCTGCACGCCGTGCTGGCTGCCGGTCTGTTCGACCTTCCCGGTGTCCAGGTTGACCGTCTTGGTGACGAGTGTGTCGTCCTTGTAGTTGTAGAACGTCACGTCCGCGCGACGCGGCGCGTTCGGGTCGTCCAGTTCGTTCGCGTCCGGATCGGCCAGGTCGACGGAGAGGCGCTGCGGGCCCTTGTCGCCCTCGACGTTCTCGCCGGCGGCGAACTGCTGCCGGCTCAGCGCGATGCGTTCGACCCGCTTGATCTCGTCATCGGTCAGCGGGTCGCCCCCCTTGCCCTTCGCGCCCTCGGCGGGGGCCTGCTCCACGGTGCCGGGCCCCACCGCCCCCTGTTCCTGCCGGGCCGCCTGCTGGGCGGAGAGCCCGCCGCCCTTGCCGCCGGACTCCTGGGCCGACACCGAGCCCGGCAGGGTGATCCCGACCATCACGGCGGTCCCGGTCACCGCAACGGCCGCACCGGCCACCACCTTGCCCAGATGGCGGCGCACTATCTCGCGCACATTTCCCCCTACTCCCCCTTTGTTCCCGGGAGTGGCTTGAGCACCATTGATTCGGCATGCCGCGGATGCGCCGATGGATACGCCGTTGGGTGCGCCGATGGTGTCGCATGCCGCGAATGCACTGGTCGGCCGATAAGAGGGACGTAAGTCATAGGAGGTTCCATCACTTTGGGGGAGACTCGGTTCCAAGGCGCCCCCCGGGGGCCGGCACACCTGGGAGAGTCGTGTCCATGCAGGTCTGGCCTGGAGAGGCGTATCCGCTCGGCGCCACGTACGACGGCGCCGGGACCAATTTCGCGGTCTTCTCGGAGGCCGCCGACCGGATCGAGCTGTGTCTGCTGCACGACGACGGCTCGGAGACCGCAGTGGAGCTGCGGGAGACCGACGCGTTCGTACGGCACGCGTATCTGCCGGGGGTGATGCCGGGACAGCGGTACGGATTCCGGGTGCACGGCCCGTATGCCCCGGAGCGCGGGCTGCGCTGCAACTCGGCGAAGCTGCTGCTGGACCCGTACGCGCGTGCCATCAGCGGCAGCGTGAAGTGGGGCGAGGAGGTGTACGGCTACCCCTTCGGGGCGCCCGACAAGCGCAACGACCTGGACTCCGCGCCGCACACCATGACCTCCGTGGTGATCAACCCCTACTTCGACTGGGGCGACGACCGCAGGCCCCGCACCGAGTACCACCGCACGGTGATCTACGAGGCCCATGTGAAGGGCCTCACGATGCGCCATCCGGCGCTGCCCGACGAACTGCGCGGCACCTATGCGGCCCTTGCCCACCCGGCCATCATCGAACACCTGGCCGAACTTGGCGTCACCACCCTGGAGCTGATGCCCGTACATCAGTTCGTCAATGACCACCGTCTGGTGGACATGGGCCTGAGCAACTACTGGGGCTACAACACGATCGGCTTCTTCGCCCCGCACAACGCGTACGCCTCCTGGGGCGACCGCGGCCAGCAAGTGCTGGAGTTCAAGTCGGCCGTACGGGCGCTGCACGAGGCCGGCATCGAGGTCATCCTGGACGTCGTCTACAACCACACCGCCGAGGGCAACCACCTGGGCCCGACGCTCTCCTTCCGGGGCCTCGACAACGCCTCGTACTACCGGCTGGCGGACGACCCGCGGTACTACATGGACACCACGGGGACCGGCAACTCCCTGCTGATGCGTTCCCCGCACGTCCTACAGCTGATCATGGACTCACTGCGCTACTGGGTCACCGAGATGCACGTGGACGGCTTCCGCTTCGACCTGGCGGCGACGCTGGCGCGGCAGTTCCACGAGGTGGACCGGCTGTCGTCGTTCTTCGACCTGGTCCAGCAGGACCCGGTGGTCTCCCAGGTGAAGTTGATCGCCGAGCCGTGGGACGTGGGCGAGGGCGGCTACCAGGTGGGCAACTTCCCGCCGCTGTGGACCGAATGGAACGGCAAGTACCGCGACACCGTACGGGACCTGTGGCGCGGCGAACCGCGCACGCTCGCGGAGTTCGCGTCCCGCCTGACCGGGTCGTCCGACCTGTACCAGGACGACGGCAGGCGCCCTCTGGCCTCCATCAATTTCGTGACCTGCCACGACGGCTTCACCCTGCACGACCTCGTCTCGTACAACACCAAGCACAACGAGGCCAACGGCGAGGACAACCGCGACGGGGAGAGCCACAACCGGTCCTGGAACTGCGGGGTCGAGGGCGAGAGCGACGACCCGGCGGTGCTGGAGCTGCGGGCCCGGCAGATGCGGAACTTCATCGCCACGCTGATGCTCTCCCAGGGTGTGCCGATGCTCAGCCACGGTGACGAGTTCGCGCGCACGCAGCGGGGCAACAACAACGCCTACTGCCAGGACGGCGAGCTGTCCTGGGTCGAGTGGCCCGAGGACGGCAGCGACCTGCTGGAGTTCACCCGCGCCATGGTGTGGCTGCGCCGCGACCACCAGGTCTTCCGCCGGCGCCGCTTCTTCCACGGCCGCCCGGTGCAGGGCACGCACGACGAGCTGTCGGACATCGCCTGGTTCACCCCGCAGGGCGAGGAGATGACGCAGCGGGACTGGACGTCGGCGCAGGCGGGCGCGCTGACCGTGTTCCTCAACGGCAACGCGATCTCCGAGCCGGGCCCGCGCGGCGAGCGCATCACCGACGACTCGTTCCTGCTGATGTTCAATGCCTCGCCGAAGTCCCTGGAATTCGTGGTGCCGGTCGACCACGGGCGCCAGTGGCGGGTGGTCGTCGACACGGCTCTCCCGGAGGGAGTGACGCCCGGCACCGGCGCGAAGATCGAGGCCGGAGACCGGCTGACGCTGGTGGACCGGAGCCTGACGGTGCTGCAACGGCCCGCCTAGGCGGTCACGGTGCGACGGCGCGTCGATGACACGAAAGGCGGCGGGGCGGGTACGTAGATCTGCATGACATCTGAGCGTCCGGACCATGCGGTGCCCACGGCCACGTACCGGCTACAGCTGCAACCCGAGTTCCCGTTCGGCGCGGCGGAGGCGGCCCTGCCGTACCTGGCCGCGCTCGGCGTCTCGCACCTGCATCTGTCGCCCGTCCTGGAGGCGGTCCCGGGCTCGGCACACGGCTACGACGTCGTCGACCACGCGCGCGTGCGAGAAGAACTGGGCGGCGAGGCGGGGCTGCGCTCCCTGGCGCGCACCGCGCGGGAGCACGGACTCGGCCTGGTCGTGGACGTCGTGCCCAACCATATGGCCGCCTCCCCGCGCCACAACCGTGCCCTGTGGGAGGTGCTGCGCGAGGGCCCGGAGTCACCGTACGCACGCTGGTTCGACCTCGACTGGGACGCGCAGGGCGGGCAGCTGCTGCTGCCGGTGCTGGGGCGCCGGCTCGGCGAGGAGATCGGGCATCTCAAGGTCGACGGGGACGTGCTGCGCTACCACGACCACGTGTTCCCGCTGCGCGAGGGCACCGAGACGCTGCCGCTGCCGCGGCTGATCGACGCCCAGTGGTACCGCCCGGTGTGGTGGCGGCTGGCCCGTACCGAGCTGAACTACCGACGGTTCTTCAGCATCTCCGAGCTCATCGGGGTGCGCGTCGAGGACCCGGAGGTGTTCGCGGCGACACACGCCACGCTGCTGCGGCTGGTCGACGAGGGCGTGGTGGACGGGCTGCGCGTCGACCACCCGGACGGCCTGGCCGACCCGGACGCGTATCTGCGACGCCTGCACGAGGCCACCGGCGGCCGTTGGACGGTCGTGGAGAAGATCCTCACGCCCGGCGAGCACCTCCCCACCGCCTGGCCGGTCGCGGGAACCACCGGCTACGACGCGCTGCGGCACGTGGACGGGCTCTTCACGGACCCGGCGGGCGCCGGGGAGCTGCTCGGCCAGTACCGGCGCTTCGCGGCCCCGCAGGACGACCGCGGCGGCGACTGGGCCCCGACCGTGCGGCGCGCCGCCTACGAGGTGGTCACGCACGAACTGGCCACCGAGGTCGAGCGCCTCACCCGCGAGGCGAGCCGCCTGTGCGCCGCGTCCGCCGACCCGGCCCTGCGCGACCACGCTCCCTGGGCGCTGCGCACCGCGCTGCGGGAACTCCTCGTCCGTCTGGAGGTGTACCGCCCGTACGCCTCCGGGGACGCCGCAGCGGTGGTCACCGAGGAGGCCGCCGCCGAGGCCCGTGCCGTGTTCACGGTGCCCGAGGAGGCGCACGCGGTGGACATGGTGCGGGACCTGGTGCTGGGGCGGGCCGGGGAGGGGCCGGGGCACGACGGGTTCGTGGCCCGGTTCGCGCAGACCGCGTCGGCGCTGCACGCCAAGTCCGTGGAGGACACGGCCTTCTACCGCTACGTGCCGCTGCTGTCGGCGAACGAGGTGGGCGGCGAGCCCGGCGCCCCGGCCGTCTCCCCCGAGGACTTCCACGCCCACTGCGCGCGCGTGCAGCGCGAATGGCCCGCCACCGCGACCGTGCTGTCGACGCACGACACGAAGCGCAGCGCGGACGTGCGGGCGGCCCTCTCGGTGCTCACGCAGTGCCCGGAGCGCTGGGCCGACGTGCTGGCCGAGGTGACCCGCTCGGGCGGCGCGCCCGACCCGCACCTGGTCTGGGCGGCCTGGCAGACGTTCTTCGGGCTGGGGCGGGCGGCCGAGGAGCGACTCCAGGGGGCGCTGCTCAAGCACGTCCGGGAGGCGGGGCTGCACACCACGTGGACCGAGCAGGACGCCGCCTACGAGGAGGCGGTGGCGGCGTTCGTCGCGGGCGCGCCGTGCGGGGCGCCGGGGCGGCTCATGGCGGGCTTCCGGAGCGCGCTCGCGCCACACATCCGTACGAACGTCCTGGGGGCCGCCCTGGTCCATCTGACGATGCCGGGCGTGCCGGACCTCTACCAGGGCACGGAGGGCGAGTACCGGGCGCTGGTCGACCCGGACAACCGACGGCCGTTCGCGCCGCAGGAGGCGGCTTCGGAGAAGGCGGACCTCACCGGGGCCGCGCTGCGGCTGCGCCGGCGGCGCCCGGAGGTCTTCGGCGAGTCGGCGACGTACGAGCCGCTCACGGCCGAGGGTCCGGGCGCCGCGCACTGTGTGGCCTTCGTGCGCTCCGGGGAGGTGCTCACGGCTGTCACCCGGTTGTCGCTGCGGCTGGCGGAGGAGGGCGGGTGGGGCGACACGTCCCTCACGCTGCCGACGGGCCGGTGGGCCGATGTGCTCGCGCCGGGGCGGGAGTTCGAGGGGCACGCGCGCGTGGCGGACCTTTTCGCACGGCTGCCGGTGGCGTTGCTGGAGCGGGTCGGTGGGCGGTGACCGGGGTGGCGCGCAGCGACTTGTGCGGAGGTTGCCAGGTACCCGGCGGTGAGGTGGGCCGGGGGTGGGTATCGCTTCCCGGCGCTTGCCGGGTGCCTCCCCCAAGCTCTTCGAGCAGGGGGTACCCCCATCGCCCCAGCGGCACGACTGCCCGCAGTGACTGGGTCGCGGCTCAGGCGGCGCTGGTGCCCGTCGTGGGCACGGCTGGTGTCGGCAGTCCTCCGTAGCGGCGCAGGAGGTCCACGAACACCTCGGCGGCGCCGGTCGGCGGCACGCGTGAGAAGACGGTCAGGGCGCGCTTCCAGGGCGGGTCGGCGGAGAGCACGACGCAGTCCTCGCCGACCGCGCCGCGCACGACATGCGAGGGCGCGGTGGTGACGCCCACGCCGGCCGCCGCCATGCGCACGGCTGTGGAGGTGTGTTCGGTGACCACGGCGGTACGGGGCCGAAAGCCCGCCTTCGCGCAGGCCCAGTCGAGGAAGCGCTCGCCGTGCACGACGGGCTCCATGGCGCAGCGGACCCAGGGGCGGTCCGCCAACTCGGGCAGCGTCACCGTCGTACGGCCCGCGAAGCGGTCGTCGAAGGGCACCACGAGGACGATCTCCTCCTCGCCGACGGGGACGACGCTGCCGGACCACTCCTTCGGCGCGGGCCCGACGGCGAGGTCCGCGGTGCCCCGCTCGACCTGCTCCTGAAGGGCCTCGGAGGTCGCGTACTCGCGCAGGTGCAGCCGGACCCCGGGGTGGGTGGCGTGCCAGCGGGCGAAGACGTCCGGGAGGACGCCCACGGCGACCGAGTGGACGGCCGCGACGTGCAGTTCGCCGCCTTCGGCCCCGGCGGCCGCGCGGGCCGCGCGCCTGGCCTGCGCGGCGCTGCGGACGGCGAGTTCGGCGTGCGGGAGGTAGGCGCGCCCCATGGCCGTGAGGCGCACACCACGCGGCATGCGTTCCAGGAGCGCGCCGCCGACCGTCTTCTCCAGGGCCTTGATCTGGTGCGAGAGCGCGGGCTGCGTGACGTGCAGGACCTCCGCCGCGCGAGTGAACGACGCCTCCTCCACGACCGTCAGGAAGTACTCCATCTGTCGCAGACTCATTCCGGCCCACCCCCATAAGCGTTCTGCATGGATTCCACAAGAACATTGCCTTGGACTCATGACAAGGGGCGGACGGAGGGTGGGGGCATGGACGCCACGAGCACACCCGATGTCATCGTCATCGGCGGCGGAACGGGTGGATACAGCACCGCCCTGCGCGCCGCCGCCCTCGGACTGACCGTCGTACTGGTGGAGCGCGACAAGGTCGGCGGGACCTGTCTGCACCGCGGTTGCATCCCGAGCAAGGCGATGCTGCACGCCGCCGAGCTGGTCGACGGCATCGCCGAGGCACGCGAACGCTGGGGTGTGAAGGCCACCTTGGACGCCATCGACTGGGCCGCGCTGGTCGCCACGCGCGACGACATCGTGGCGCGCAACCACCGGGGGGTGGAGGCGCATCTGGCTCACGTGGGCGTACGGGTCGTGCGGGGCAGCGCCCGGCTGACGAGTGCGCGGAGCGTGCGCGTCGAGGGCGCGAGCGGCGCGCACGGGAGCGGTGTGACGGCCCACGATGCGAACGCCTTCACCGCGCGCCGCGGGATCGTACTGGCCACCGGCTCACGGCCGCGTACGCTGCCGGGACTCGCCCCCGACGGGCGACGCGTGGTGACCAGCGACGACGCGCTGTTCGCGCCGGGGCTGCCGGCGTCCGTGCTGGTGCTCGGCGGGGGCGCGATCGGGGTCGAGTACGCCTCCCTGCACCGCTCCATGGGCGCGGAGGTCACCCTTGTGGAGGCGGCCGACCGGATCGTGCCGCTGGAGGACGCCGATGTCAGCCGCCATCTGACGCGCGGTCTGAAGAAGCGTGGCATCGACGTGCGGACGGGTGCGCGCCTTCTCGACGCCGAGGTGTTGGACGACGGGGTACGCGCGCGCGTGCGCACCGCCCGCGGCGAGACCCGTACGGTCGACGCGGAGCGGCTGCTCGTGGCCGTCGGACGGGCGCCCGTCACCGATGGGCTCGACCTGGCCGCGGCGGGCCTGGCGGCGGACGAACGGGGGTTCGTGGCGCCCGCCGACTGGACCCGGCTGGAGACGGCCGTGCCCGGCGTGCACGTCGTGGGCGACCTGCTGCCTCCACCGTCCCTCGGCCTTGCCCACGCGTCCTTCGCCGAAGGCCTGCTGGTGGCCGAGACGCTGGCCGGGGTGCCCTCGATGCCCGTCGACTACGCGGCCGTGCCCCGGGTCACGTACTCGTCTCCGCAGACCGCGTCCGTGGGACTGGGCGAGGCAGAGGCACGCGCGCGTGGGCATGAGGTGGACGTCAACACCATGCCGCTGACCGCCGTCGCCAAAGGCATGGTGCACGGGCAGGGCGGCATGGTGAAGATCGTCGCCGAGAGGGGTGGCGGACAGGTGCTCGGCGTGCACCTGGTGGGCCCCCACGTCTCCGAGATGATCGCCGAGGGCCAGCTGATCGTCGGCTGGGACGCGCAGCCGTCCGACGTGGCCCGGCACATCCATGCGCACCCCACGCTGTCAGAGGCGGTCGGGGAGGCGTTCCTCACGCTCGCGGGGCGCGGGTTGCATCAGCAGTGAGCGCCCCCGAGGGCCATCGGGGCCCGGCCCCTGTGCACCACCACGCCGTCCGGGCCCCCGGCACGCGCGCGTGGGAACGGACGACGCCTCACGCGCGCGTGGGAACGGACGACGCCTCACGCGCGCGTGGGTGGGTCAGTTCCGCATGCCCGCCACCGGCCGGTTCGGCCCCTGGTCCGGCAGCGCGAACACCGCCCCGGTCCTCGCCGCCAGGTCGCACATGTTCACGAAGGTGTGGCTGTAGTCGACCTGACGGCCGCTCCACTCGCCGCGCGCGGACACGGTCACCGGGGCGTAGATCATCGGGCAGAACGTGTCCCGGGGCGGCATACGGCCGATGTCCCCCTCCACCGCGGCGAGTTCCGCGCAGGCCCGGACGGCCTGGAGATGCCCCTGGGGCGGGTTGCACATCAGGAGCGTTCCGTGGATGTCCCTGGAACGGTCGTCGCCCTTGGTGACGGTCAGATAGAGCCAGTTGCCCGGGACCGCCGGCCCGGGTGCGGCCTGGGCCGGGGTCGCGGTGAGCAAGGCGGCCGCGGCGAGCAGGACGCCGCGCAGGGCCAGGGTCGTCTTCGTCATTCCGTATGCATCGGCACAGCGGTACCCGAACCCCAGCCGGACTCACCCGAATGGGAGCGCACGCGCGCGGGCCGTCCGGCGAGTTCGAACGCGGCGAGCACCACGCGCGCCTGGTACTCGGCCTGGCGTGCGACGGGGATCCAGCGCGCCCCGTAGCCGTCGTGGTAGTCGGCGCACCACTCGTCGATGAGCCCGTCGAGCTCCGGCAGCACACCGGACGCCTCGCGCCCGGCGGCCCTGGCGAGCTGGTGCAGCAGCCCGGCGGTGCGCAGCGCGACCCGGCGGCCGGAGATACCGAGGGCGGTGAGGTGGGCGGTGTCGAGGGGCGGCAGCGGCCGCTCCCCGGCGTCGTAGATGTCGGGGTCCCATGAGTCGGCGAGTCCGGGGCCGACCAGTAAATAGTCGTCGACCGGGGCGAGCAGCCGGGCGGCGTCCGGCACGGCGGCCAGGTGGGGGTGGATACGGGCCAGGAGGCCCTCCAGACGGTGTGTGTCGCGTCGCAGTGTGCGGCTGACGGTCCGCAGCAGCGCGTCGGCGTCGGGGTGCGGCGAGCCGTCCTCCACGGCCGTCACGCCCCACATGGGCGCCTCCACGACCGCCGTGACGGTGCCGTAGCGGTGCGGGTGGAACCAGGTCGACTCGACCGCGGCCTCCGTGATCGCCGCGGCGAGATCACCGCGGCGGGGCGGCGGGATGCGGTAGACGGCGGGGCCGAGGGGCGGCCAGTACAGGGTGTCGTACGGGCCGAGTTCGCGTGGGATGCCGAGCCGGGCCGCGGCCTGGGCGAGCCGCTGGGCGATTCCCGGCAGGTCGCGGGTCAGCTCGACGAAGCCGCCGCCGACGTCCACGCCGTGCAGGGAGCACTGGAAGAACGGCCGCAGTTCGTCCTGGAGGTCGAGCAGCGCGCGCGTCTCGGGCAGGGCGGCGCGCTCCGCGCCGTCGGGCAGCCATTCGGGCTGCTCCAGGAAGCCGGGGCGGAAGAAGTTCCGGAAGTACTGGCCGAGTGTGTAGGGGCCCGACAGCCAGCCCTCGTTGCGGCGCGCGCCGTCGGGGTCGAGGCACAGCAGCAGGTTCCAGGTGGCGTCGGCCTGCTCGCCGAGCCGCGGATCGGCCAGCGCCCGCTCGGCCAGCCGCAGGACGGTGGCGCCGCCGACGGGCTCGTTGGCGTGGGGTCCGGCGACGACGAGGGCGTGGCGGCTGCCGTGGCCGACGGAGAGCAGCCACAGGGGCGTGCCGCCTCGGGACGTGCCCACGCGGCGCAGCCGGGCGTCGCGCGGACGGCGGGCGACGAGCGCGGCCGCACGGGCGCCCAGCTCGTCCACGGTCGGATAGCGGAGGAGTGGCGGCAGGGCACACCTCCACTATGTGGTGCCGTCGGTTCACCTGTTGTACATGGTGTACGCACAGTCAGTCACGGCTCGCGGGGTACGTCAACACCATGGGAGTCAAGGGAGGGTGAGCAGGAGGCAGGACGGGTTGGTGGCGGCGGACCGTACTCCGGCGCGGCACGCCGCACGCGCGGGGCTCGCTCCGGCGCGACACGCCGAAGGCGCCGGCACCGGTGTGTCGTGCCTGCTGAAGCCGTATGCGGCGCGGAGAGCGTGGAGTGCGGCCGGCGTCGGGGCCGGGCGCCCCTTCCCGAACGGGCCGGCTACCCCGTCGCCAGCCGGAACGTCATCGTCCCGAAGCCCACCTGGTCCCCGTCGCGGACGATCGCGGCGCCGATCACGCGGCGGCCGTTGACCGTGGTCCCGTTGGTCGAACCGAGGTCGCGCAGCACCCACAGACCGCCCTGGTGCCTCAGCTCGGCGTGCACGCGGGAGACGGTCTCGTGGCTGAGCCTGAGGCCGCTCGCGGGGTCACGGCCGATCCGCAGGGGGTACCCGTTGTCCGGGCTCGGCAGCAGCAGCTTGGGCAGCCGCTCGGCCTGCCAGGCCCTGCGCAGCCGCACGGTGAACCCGGAGACCGCCTCGACGGTCTCGAACACGATCCGGGACCACCGCTTCTCGGCGGGCAGGTCCGCGGTGAGCGCGGCCAGCTCGTGGGGCTGACGGGCGACCAGCGCCAGTTCCATCCGGCGGATGAACGTGTCGTGCGACAGACGTCCCAGGGCGACACCGTCGCTGAGCGCCTTCAGCGCCCGGTCGCGTTCGGCGTCCGAGAGCCGCGCGGGGTACGTGTGGAACTCGAAGGACGACGTCACGCAGGTGATTGTCGGTCAGTCGGGCCGGAGTGTCCAGAAAACGCAAAAACGACCGCAGACTCCGTCGGGGTCGTTCCGCGTGTCAAGGGGGTCGAATACAAAGCGAATTGATCTGGTATGACGCACCATGGACCCGCTACATCACGATGAGCAGACGAGGGGGAACCGTCCGTGCAGTTCGAGGTGTGGGCACCGCAGGCCACCCGTGTGACGCTCCACTGCGACGAAGCCACGCGCGCGTTGGAGCGCGATCCGGAGCGCGCGGGATGGTGGACCGGTGACGCGGAGGCCGGGGACGGCACGCGGTACGGGTTCGCGCTGGACGACGGCCCGGTACTGCCCGACCCGTGCTCGCGCCGCCAGCCGGACGGTCCGGACGGGCTGAGCGCGGTGGTCGACCACGGTCGGTACGCGTGGCGTGCCGCGTGGTCGGGCCGGGGGTTGCCGGGCGCGGTGCTGTACGAGCTGCACGTGGGGACGTTCACGCGGGAGGGCACGCTGGACGCGGCCGCCGAACGGCTCGGCCATCTCGCCGAACTGGGCGTCACGCATGTGGAGTTGATGCCGCTGTGCCCGTTCCCCGGGCGGCACGGCTGGGGGTACGAGGGTGTCAGTCTGTGGGCTGTGCACGAGCCGTACGGCGGGCCGGAGGCGCTGAAACGGTTCGTGGACCGGGCGCACGAGCTGGGCCTCGGCGTCGTGCTGGACGTGGTCCACAACCATCTCGGCCCCTCCGGGAACCATCTCCCCGCCTTCGGGCCGTACTTCACCGAGACCCATCACACCCCCTGGGGCGCCGCGGTGAACCTGGACGCGCCGGGCTCGGACGAGGTGCGCGCCTATCTGATCGGCAGCGCGCTGGCCTGGCTGCGCGACTACCGGCTCGACGGGCTGCGCCTGGACGCGGTGCACGCGCTGCGCGACACGCGCGCGACCCACTTCCTGGAGGAACTGTCGGCGGCGGTCGACGCGCTGGGCGCCGACGTGGGCAGGCCGCTCTTCCTGATCGCCGAGTCGGATCTTGGTGACCCTCGGGTCATCACCCCGCGCGCGGAGCACGGACTGGGGGTGCACGCCCAGTGGAACGACGACTTCCATCACGCGCTGCACACCGCGCTGACCGGCGAATCGCAGGGCTACTACGAGGACTTCGCGCGCGCTCCTTTCGCGGCCCTCACGAAGACGTTGACGGGCGGCTTCTTCCACGACGGCACCTACTCGACCTTCCGGGGCCGCCGGCACGGCCGTCCGCTGGACCGCACGCGCGTCTCCGCGCACCGCCTGCTCGGCTACGCCCAGACCCACGACCAGGTGGGCAACCGCGCCCAGGGCGACCGGCTCTCGGCGTCCCTCTCCCCCGGCCTCCTGGCGTGCGCGGCGGCGGTGGTGCTCACCGCCCCGTTCACGCCGATGCTGTTCATGGGCGAGGAGTGGGCGGCGGGCACGCCCTGGCAGTTCTTCACCGATCACACCGATCCCGAACTCGCCGAGGCGGTACGGCGGGGCAGGCGCCGGGAGTTCGCGGCGCACGGCTGGGCGGAGGAGGACGTGCCCGACCCGCAGGACCCGGCGACCCGTGAACGCTCCTGCCTCGACTGGTCCGAGCCGGTGAGGGATCCGCACGCGCGCGTGCTGGCCTGGTACCGGAAGTTGATCGCCTTGCGCCGCGACGAACCGGACCTCTCCGACCCCGACCTGGAGGACGTGAAGGTCGCCCATGACGAGGACGCCGGCTGGCTGGCCTTCCGGCGCGGGGACGTACGGGTCGCCGTGAACCTCGCCAAGGAGACGGCCCGCATCCCCCTCGGCATCCGCCACGCGCGCGTACTGGCCGCGTGGGAGCCGGTGGGGCCGCCGGACGAGGAAGGGGTGCTGAGCCTGCCGGGCGAGTCGTGCGTGGTGCTGACGCAGGCGTGACCCGGGCACCGGGACCGACGCCCGGGACACTGCTCGACGGTCCCTCCCGCGCGTCAGCCCCTACGCGAACGCCCGCGCACCCGCCTTGTGGACAGCCCGCAGCCGGCCCGGGGTGAACGTCGGGTCTCCGAAGGCCGAGCCGACACCGCCCCTGCCCGGCCGGGCCCCTACGGGGACTCTTCGCCCGGCAGTTCCGTGACCCGTTCCAACAAGATCGCCTCCCAGGCCCGGCGCAGCCTGGCCCGCAGGAGTGGCAGTGGGGTGTCGTCGCGGCCCTCCAGGCCGGAGGCGAGGCGGACGAGCGTGTCGCAGCGGGCGAGCCACAGTCCGCGCAGGCAGGGGCGGGCGCCGTACCCGGCGAGGGTGGCGGCGCGGACGGCGGCGGGCGCGCCGACGGCGACGGCGAGTGCGGCGATGTCCTCGGCCGGGTCACCGATGAGGGCGTCGGTCCAGCCGAGGATGCCACGCACCCGCCCGTCGCCGCTGACCACGAGATGTTCGCCCCAGAGGTTGTGGTGCACGAGGACGGCCGCGCCGGGCTGCGCGGCGAGCTGGACGGCGGCGGGCGCGGTGAGCTGGGCCAGCCGGGCGGGGTCGAACTCGTCGTCCTCGGCGAGGCGTCCGGCGGCGCGCGCGGCTGCCGTCCGCAGCGTCTCCAGGGAACGCGGCGGAACGCGCGGGACGCCGAACGTCTCGGCCTGGCGCAGGGGAACCTCGCGCAGCCCGGTGAGCAGCGCCGCCAGGTCCGCTTCGCCGAGCGCCGAGACGTCCTGTTCCTCGCCGGTGACGCCGGACAGCCGGGTGTCGAGGGTGTAGCCGAGGCCGGCGGCCCACTCTCCGTACGCGACGCTCGTCGGGACCGCGATGCCGACGTGCGGCCGCACCAGGTCGCGCAGCCGCAGTTCGCGGCGCTGGCGCGCGGAGGCGTCACGGTCGGTGGCCAGCCGCAGTACATGGCGCGCGCCGACCCACCAGGTGGAATGTCCGTGGCCCTCGGCGACGGGCGCCACGGCCGGTCCGTCGCCGTCGTGGAGCAGGGAACGGGCCAGTCGGCTAACGGTCTCCGCCGTCGGTGTCGGTTCCTGGGTCATGATCGCGCCGTTGTCGTCTCGGGGTCGTGCTGGGATCTCCTGGTTCCGGGGCGGCCGGCCGTCCCTGCCTCGCGGTCGCGCTTCGCTGTCGCGGTCGGCCACCGCCCTCTCAGTCGACTATGGCCATCTCGCGGGATGTGTTGTTGAGACGGCGTCCGCCGTCCTCGGTCACCGTCACGATGTCCTCGATGCGGACGCCGAAACGGCCGGGCAGATAGACGCCGGGCTCCACGGAGAAGCACATGCCGGGAACGAGGGGTTGTTCCTCGCCCTCGATCATGTACGGCGGCTCGTGGGTGGTCACGCCGATGCCGTGTCCGGTGCGGTGGATGAAGTACTCGCCGTACCCGGCGTCGGCGATGACCGCGCGGGCCGCGCGGTCCACGTCCTGGCAGGCCGCACCCGGCCTGACCGCCCGGAAGCCCGCCTCCTGAGCCGCGCGCACCAGGTCGTGCACCGTGCGCTCCTCGTCGGTCGGTTCGCCGACGTGGACGGTGCGGGAGGTGTCGGAGCCGTAGCCGTGCTTGAGGCCGCCGAAGTCGAGGACGACCATGTCGCCGCGCTCGATGACGCGGTCGCCGGCCTCGTGGTGCGGGTTGGCGCCGTTGGGGCCCGAGGCGACGATGGTGAAATCGACCTGCGTGTGACCGGACCGCCGCAGCAGATCGGCGAGGTCCGCGGCGACCTCCCGCTCCCGGCGTCCGGCGAAGCGAACCTTCCGGATCTCCTCGTAGGTCGCGTCCGCGGCCGCGCCCGCGGACGCCAACCGGTCGAGTTCCGCGGCGTCCTTGACGGCCCGCAGCATCGGCAGGGCGCGGGTGAGGGCGACGTGGTCGATCTGCGGGAGCCGTTCGCGCAGGCCGAGCAGGTGCAGGGCCCAGGCGTTGTCGCTGATGCCGTAGCGGCCGCTGCGGGCGAGCAGGGAGCCGGCCGTCTCGTACGGGTCCTTGCCGTCGGTCCAGTCGCGCAGCGTCAGCGCGGACGCGCCGGCTGCCTCCGCCGCGTCGGGTGCCTCCAGGGTGGGCACGACGAGGACGGGCTCGTGTCCGGGCCGCAGCACCAGCAGCGTGAGACGCTCGGTCTCCACCGGCCGGTATCCGGTCAGCCACACCAGGTCGGGACCGGGCGCGATCAGCAGCCCGTCGAGCCCTGCCGTGACGGCGGCCTCCGTGGCACGTCGCATCCGGGCCGCGTAGTCCTCGGCGGTGAAGGGCGCGGGACCGCTCCTGTCGGGCGCTGCGGGCGTGCCGGTCATCCTTGCCTCCGCGGTTCCGGATCTTCCAGGGGCTACGGGCAGCATCCTGCCCGTCCGCCGGGGCGGACGCGAGCCCATTGCGGCGATCACGGACGGTGGATCGAGCGGCACGGCGCCCTGCTGCCGCATGGCAGACGACCGTACGGCTCAGACACCGGCCCCAGGCGTGACCGTCACGCGCCGACGGGCGCCGTTCGCATGGCGCACGCTGAGCCTGACCGCGACACCGGGGCGCGCCGCGGCGACCGCTTTCGCGAGATCGACGGCCGAACCGAGTCGCGTCCCGTCCAGAGCGAGCAGCACGTCTCCACGCACCAGGCCCGCCGCGTGGCCCGGCCCCGGGACGTGTACGCCCACCACCAGTGCGCCTCCGGCCTTGGCGTCCACGACCTCGACGCCCAGCGTCACCCGCTGGGGCGCCCTGGCGGGGTTCGACCTGCCGTCGGCGGGCGCGTTGGTGGAGAGCGGGGACCCCTGCACACCGGAGGGTGCGCGCGAGTGGCGCGAGGCTGAGGCTGCGGACGGTCCGTGCGCCAGCGCGCCCGCGTGCCGCCTCAGATCCGCCAGCCTGCCCATGCCGGTCACCGTGGCGCCCACCGGGCCGATTCCGACGCCGGACAGCATCAGGACGGTCCCGGCGATGAGGGCGAAGAGCAGGGTCGGCAGGCCGCTGCCCCGGTGCGGGGCGGCGTGCGGGCGCCGTTCGGGGCGGGGCTCCTGGCCGGGCCCCGGAGGACGCAACGCGGGCTGTTCCATGGTTCGCCTCTCGATCGCTCCGCCTGAGCCCTACCCTTCGGGCCGGCGCGCAACAATCCACGAACGAGTGAGACTGGAACGCCGCATACGTGGTCACACCAACGAGACGGGTACGCGACGGTGGGTCACCGTGGGCCGGCTCCGACAACGAGACACCGACATGTGCCCGGCCGGAAGCCAGAGCTGCCGGTCGCGGCGCGGAGCCGTTCGAGCTGTACATGGCCGGCCGGGAGCGGGCGCGGCTCGCCTGACACGCCGCCGCAGCCCGGCGGGGACCGGGAACCCCGGTGTCAGTGGCGGCTGTTACGTTCAGTGACATGAGCGACCGTGCCCTCCGGCTGCTGCGCCGGGACTCCCGCCTGGCCGAACTGGCCGCGTTCCCCTTCAACTTCGACCTGGACCGTGCGGACCATGGCGAGGAGGTCCGTCTGGCCTCGGGCGGCCCTCTGGAGCCGATAGCGGGCGACGACACCGGGGGGACGTACTTCGTGTGCGCGGACGGTTCCGTGCTCTACGCCGACTCGGAGGGCGCGGCCGGGATCATCGGCGACAGCGTGGACGCGGCCCTGGAGGTACTGATCGGGCTGCCCGGCTGGCACGACCTTCTGGGCCTGTCCCCGGCCGACGGTGAGGAGCGGATCCTCGCGGCCGTCGCCGAGACGGAGGAGGAGATGCGCGAATACTTCGGCATCGACGCCGAGCGCGCCGAACTGCGCGCCGCCCTCGGCCTGTCCGGGCGTACCCCGGTGGAGCTCGTCGGCATGTTGCACACCGCGCTGCTGCGCACGGAGCCCGACTTCCTCCTGCTGAACGCGGAGGAGGGCGGCGCCTACCGCCTGCTCGACCCGCACCCGCGACCGCCGCTGTGGGAGACGGTCCTGGAGCCGGGGCGCGCCGATCTGGCGCTCCTGCGGGACGGCACGGCGTGGGCCGAGGTGGCCGCCGACCCGGCGCGCCGGGCCCTCGCGCTGCGCGCCGCGCAGTTCGACCGCCGGGACACCGACCTGCCGCTGCTGCGGCATCTGCTCCGGCACGAGGCGGCGATGACGGACGAACTGCGGCTCGCAGCCGTCCTGGTGGGCCTGTACGGCCTGGCCGAGGACCTGCCGCTGCTGTACGAGGTGCGCGAGAGGACCTACGACACCTGGTGCGGCCTCGGCAGCATGCCCGAACCGGGCGCGGACGGGGCGGAGTTGCGCAAGTGGGCGCGCGGCCTCGACGAGTCGCTCTTCGGTGCCGACCCCACGGACGAGCCCCCGGTCACCTGGCGGGGTCTCGCCCGTGAGCAGGGCCTGGACGAACTCGCCCGGGTCGCGCAGATCCGCGAACTGGACGAGATCGACCTCCGCCTGTACCGCAAGGCACCCGAGCCGTTCGACGTCCACGAACTCCACTCGTTGGTGTACGAGTTCGAGGCGCTGGGCGACACGTTCCAGGCGCTGCGCGCCCAGCGTCTGTACGTGTCCCGGCTGAGCACCGCGAGCGAGCGGGCGAGCGCGTTGCTCGCACTGTCCCGACTGGAGCGGCAAGCGGGTCAACTCCCCGCGGCGATACGGACCCTCGCACGGCTGCGTGACACCCTGCTGCGGTCCGGCGACAGGACCGTGGAGCACTGGCGCGGCACGCAACTCGGCGGTTTCGTCGTCGAGGAGCACCAGGAGGTCGCCCGTGCCGCCTCGGCCGACCCGGCACTCGCCGAGGGGGTGCGGGAGGTGTCCGAGGCCGCCGCGGAGATCCTCGCGGAACTCTCCGAGGCGGCCCGTCGTGGGATCAGCGAGCCACCGGTTCCGCCCGCCAGGTGAGGGCCGGCGCCAGGTCGGGCACGAAGCCGTGGGCGCGGCGGGCCAGGTCGGCCGCGCCGTAACGGCGACAGCCACGGTGCCAGTTCAGGATGCCGGACATGTAGTTCTGCAGTTCCACGACATAGCCGCCCATGACCTCGCGCGCCTTCTCGGAGAGCTGGAAGTCGTCGTACAGGACGGGCAGTTCGTGGGCGGCCACATGCTGGAACTGCTGCATGCGCTGGGTCATCAGATCGCCCACGACGCGTACGGCCGTCGGGTAGTCGCAGCCGAAGAAGTTCCGCACGACGAGAAGGGCGTTGTGGATCTCGCCCTCGTACTGGATCTCCTTCTGGTACGAGAAGACGTCGTTGATCAGCATCGCGTAGTCGATGGCCGCGTTCTCCAGGGCGCGGACCGTGCCGCTGCGGTACACCTCGGGCGGGACCTCGGGGCCGTGGCCCCTGCGGCACAGGTTCTTGGTGAGGTCGGCGCCGAAGGTGGCCCGGCGCATCTCCAGGTAGTCGACGGGGTCCGGGATGCGGTTCTGGAGCTGGTTGGACAGCTCCCACAGCCAGCTCTCGGTCATTGTGTCCACGGCGGCGCGCAGCGTGCGCCGCTGGTCCGGGTTCATCCCCGCCATGGTGCGCGTCCACAGGTCGATCAGGCCGCGTTCCATGCCGTTCGCGGGGACGGGCGGCTCCTCGCCGTCGAGCGGCATGCACGACGACAGCCGTTCGGTGCACAGCGTGGCCGTCGCGAGGTCGCGCCGGTTGCCGAAGACGAGCGGGTAGTAGTCGTCGCCGTAGGTCCCCCAGGCGAGCCACTGGGAGCTGAGGTCCAGTGCCTCGGGTGTGGCGTCCGGGTCCAGGCCCGCCGCACACAGCGGGAGGTCGTACGCCACCAGCTTGTCCTCGTCCCAGATGCCCTCCTGGAGCATGCCCATCCGGTGCATCCAGGGTGTGAGACGGCGCCGGGCGCCGTCCAGGTGCGGGCTGAGCTCCAGCTCGTAGGGCATGTGGAAGTCGGGGAGCAGGGAGGGGCCCACCTGCTGGAAGGGAACGTGGGTGTACGCGCGCAGCCGGGCGGCACCGGCGTCGGCGAGCAGCCCGCGCACGTCGGCGGCGGAGATGCCGATGCCGGAGAGGCCGAGGGGCCGCTGCGTGGCGCGGGCGTTCTTGTTCATGTAGCGGCTGGACTTCATGTGCCATTCGTGTCCGCCGGACTGCCAGTCCTGAAGTCCCTGTGCGTACGCGGCGACTGCGGCGACCTCGTCCGGGCTGAGGCCCTTGGCCAGGGCCAGCGCGGGCACTTCGGTGAGGGCGGTGTGCTCGAACTGGTGCAACCGTGAGGTGAGGATGTCGTTGACCGTGTCGGCCGCCTCCTGTGTGCCGCAGCCGAAGAAGGTCTCCAGTACGAGGACGCCGTTGCTGAGTTCGCCCTCCTCCTCCACTTCGCGCTGGTACGAGAAGAGGTCGTTGCGCAGATGGACCGCGTCGGAGAACGTCTCCATGAGCACGCGCAGCGGCCGCGACCCCGCGACGGAGGCGGGCACTTCGGCGGTCGCGAACTCGACGAGCCCGGCGGACCAGGGGGCGCCGCCCACCTTGCGGCGCATCTCGATGTACTCGACGGGGTTGGCGATCCGTCCTTCGTTGATGTTGGACAGCTCCCACAGCGACTCGCCCAGCAGGTGCTCGGTCGCGACCGCGAACCGGCGCCGCCAGTCCAGGGACATCGACGGCACTGTACGCGCCCACAGGTCGGCGAGTCCGGCCTCGACGGGGTTCTCCGGCTCCGGTACGGGCGTGGCGAGGTCCAGCGGCATGAACAGGGGCAGCCGGTCCAGGTAGGCCTTGCCGCCCGCGCGGTCCTGGGTGCGTTTGAAGGTCTCCAGGAAGTGGTCGTCGAAGAAGAACACCCACACGTACCAGTCGGTGACCAGGGAGAGGGCCGGGCCGTCGCAGTCGGGGTGCGTGTACGCGCACAGCAGCCCGTAGTCGTGCGCGTCGAGGTCGGACTGTTCCCAGATGCCGGAACCCTCCAGCATGCCCATGGAGCGCGCCCATTCGGTGGAGTGGGCGCGTGCCTCGTCGACATGCGGGTTCAGCCGTGCGGGATACGGCATGTAGAAGTGGGGGAGTTCGAACGGCTGCGTCATGGCCGGGCCCTACCCCTGGCCCGGCGGCGACATCCGCGGGGCGGGGCCCGACCACCCCTTCGCGTGAATCGGGGGCACGGAGCCCACGAGCGCTCACCCATGGTTCGCCGGTCCTTGGACACCCGCAGGGAGGAATCCCCGATCGGCTACTTGCCGACCCCTCTCCCCGGGGCCACCGTGGTCGCATGACCTCCTTCGTGCTGCCTCATGAAGTGCACGGCGACGGCGCCCACAAGGTGTTCGCCGTGCACGGCTGGTTCGCCGACCGGGCCGCGTACGCGGCGGTGCTGCCGGATCTCGATCGCCGTGACTTCACCTACGCGCTCGTGGATCTGCGCGGATACGGCGCGGCGAAGGACGCCACCGGCGCGTTCGGCACCGCCGAGGCCGCCGCCGATCTCGTCGAGCTGGCCGACCGGCTGGGCTGGGACCGGTTCTCGGTGATCGGGCACTCGATGGGCGGTGCGGTGGCACAGCGGCTGCTGGCGCTCGCCCCGGAACGACTGCGCCGGATCGTCGGGGTCTCACCCGTTCCGGCCTCGGGGCTGCCGCTTCCCACCGAGCAGTGGGAGCTGTTCGCGGACGCCGCGCACAAGCCGGGTAACCGGCGCGCCATCATCGACATCACCACCGGCGGCCGGGCGCCGGCCGCCTGGCTCGACCGGATGGTGGCGCGTTCACTGGCGCACAGCGACGCGAAGGCGTTCCGGGCGTGGCTGGACTCGTGGGCGGGGGAGGACTTCCACGCGCAGGTCGAGGGCACGACGGTGCCCGCGCTGGCCGTCGCGGGCGCGCTCGATCCCGCGCTGACGGCCGGGCTGCTGCGCGAGACCTGGCTGCGCTGGTATCCGCAGGCCTCACTCCTCGAACTGCCGTCGGCCGGACACTACGCGATGGACGAGGCGCCGCTCGACCTGATCCGGGCCGTGGAGGACTTCCTGCGCGCGGACGACACCGACGGGAGCACGGACGCGGGCACCCCGGCCGGGCAGTCCGTCGCATGAGCGTCCGCGAGACCGCTCCGCCCGTCCCCGACGTCTTCGACCCCCGCCAGTACGCCGACGGGGTCCCCCACGCCGCGTACCGCGTCCTGCGCGATCACCACCCGGTCGCCTGGCAGGACGAGCCGGAGGTGCTCGGCTGGCCGGCGGGGCCGGGCTTCTGGGCGGTGACCCGGCACGCGGACGTCGTACGCGTGCTCAAGGACTCGGCGACGTACTCCTCGCACCTCGGCGCCACCCAGATACGCGACCCCGACCCGGACGACCTGCCGTTCATCCGGCGCATGATGCTCAATCAGGACCCGCCGGACCACGGCCGCCTGAGGCGGCTCGTGAGCCGGGCCTTCACGCCGCGCCGCGTCGACCGCTTCGCGGCCCTCGCCCGCGTACGCGCCCGCACCCTGTTCGGGGGTGCCCTGGACCGGGCGCGCACGGGGGACGGCAACTGTGACGTCGTCGCCGCGGTCACCGACGACTACGCCCTGCTCAACCTCGCCGACCTGCTCGGTGTGCCCGAGTCCGACCGTGGCCTGCTGCTGCACTGGACGCAGCGCGTGATCGGCTACCAGGACCCGGACGAGGCGGGCGAGCCGCTGCTGGACGCCGAGGGCCGGCCCGTCGATCCACGCTCCCCGGCGGCCTTGCGGGACATGTTCGCCTACGCGCGGAAGCTGGCCGCGTACAAGCGGGCGCACCCCGCCGACGACATCATGACCACGCTCGCTGCCGACCCCGAACTCACCGGCCCCAAGCTGGAGATGTTCTTCTTCCTGCTGACGATCGCGGGCAACGACACGGTACGCGGCGCGGCACCCGGCGGCCTGCTCGCGCTCGCCGAGCACCCGACGGCGTACGACCGACTACGCGACCGACCCGAGCACATCCCCCTCGCTGTCGACGAGTTGCTGCGCTGGCACCCGCCCGTGCTCAGCTTCCGGCGGACCGCCGTCAGGGACACCGAGCTGGCCGGTCGGCGCATCCACGCCGGCGACAAGGTGGTCGTGTTCCATGCGTCCGCGAACCGGGACGAGCGGGCCTTCGCCGTGCCGGACCGGCTCGACCTGTCCCGGACGCCGAACCCGCACGTCTCCTTCGGCGACGGCCCGCACGTCTGTCTCGGCGCGCACTTCGCCCGGCTGCAACTCCGCGTGCTCTACGAGGAGGTACTGCGGGTCCTGCCGGCACCGCGTCTCGCCGCGCCGCCCACGAGGCTCGTCTCGAACTTCATCAACGGCATCAAGTCACTCACCCTGGAGGTCATTTGACGCCGACCTGGATCAGCGCGTGCGTGCCGCTCGTACGCCACCGCTGTCCCTCGGCGGCGACCAGGGCCGCCTCCGTGGCCGCGTCGATCCCCACGATCACATCGGACTTCAGGGTGCGCAGCACAGCGACCGGCCCCGGGAACCAGTCCGTGGTGTCCGCGAACCGCGTCGTGGGCGAATACAGCCGGTCGCCCACGAGGCGGCGGTAGTTGAGATCGCCCTTGAAGATCGTCAGATCGGCGGCGGCGAACTCCGCACGCAGATCGTCCGGCATGTCCGCGTACGGCAGCGGGGCGCAGGAGAAGGGATGCGCCCGGACCTCCAGGCGACCGTCGGCCAGCGCCGCCCACAGCCGCTCCCCGGCGTCGGCGGCCGCGCCCTGCGCACCGGCCAGTCGGCGTACGGCGTCCAGGACGTCGGCCGTCATGGCGTCGGAGATGTAGTAGGGATACACCTTCACGTGCAGCACGGCCCGCCGCGCCCGCCCGTGGTGGAGCAGATGGTCGAGGAGGAGCAGGTCCGGGATCAGCTCGCGGCCCGCGTTGTCGGCGACCAGGCAGATGGTGTCCACGGGCAGCAGCGACCAGAGCGACGCGCTGTCGTCGACGACGAGGCGGGAGACCGGCGTCGTGGCTCCGGGCGTGGAGAGGCGGAAGCCGAGGTCCGCGCGGTTTCCCCAGAGCGAACCGTGGAGCAGCGCCCGCGCCTGCTCTTCGGCCGGCTGCTCCGTCAGCCGGTCGAGGGCCGCCAGTTCCCCGTCCGTCTCCGGGGAGTCCAGCTCGGCGAGCTTGAAGGGGCGGAACGGGTCGATGCCCTGCCAGGCGCCGGGGCCGAAGTAGCCGACGGCTTCGAGCAGGTGGCGGTAGAAGTAACTCTCGGACCAGAGGAAGGGTGCCTCGAACCAGGACCGGCCGAGGTACTCCCGGGCGCCCCATGCCGCCCACCGCTCGTCGTCCTCGGTGCCGAGCGGTTCCATGACGCCCTCGGTGGCGCTGGTGAGCAGTGCGTCGAGCGCACGCCGCTGGTCGGGGCCGTACGGAAAGGCGTCCAGAACGGTGCGGATGAGCGCGGGATGCCGTGCGGCGAGCACACCGTGCGGGAAGGATCCCGGCTCGTCGGCGCGGATCACGGGGGCGTCGGACATGGTCTCGGATTCCTCCTTCTTTGGCTCGTTCGCCTCCGGGCCGCCTCGGCCGGTGCCGAGAGCCCGACCGTGCTCAGCGCTTCGCATGGGGCGACAGCTCCACGTCCGTGAACCGCTCCTCCAGCCGCTTCCCGTAGCCGGCTTCGGTCCACACGAACTTCTTGAACTGCTCCGGCGTCAGCAGACCCTGCCACGGAGTGCCGCCGGGACAGAAGACCGACGCGCACCCGGGGCAGTAGTACGCCGATCGCCACAGGGCGTCGGCGCGGGGTTCGCCCGCCGTCACGAAGGCCCGCTCGCGCCCCTCGCCGCGGACGACGACGATCGTGCCGACGAACAGGAGCACGGCGAGCAGCGACCCGCCGACGGTGTAGAGCGCCTTGTCGTAGCGGATCCCCTCGTAGGCGAGGGCGACGCCGACGCCGACCATCAGCATGCCCTCCACGAAGTGCAGGCCTCGGTCGAGTCTCGTCGGCGCGTCCGGCGACCGCGCCAGCCGGTCGGCCAGTCCGTCGCGCATGGACGCGTGGTCGGCGCAGATCTCCGGGACCGGCCGCGCCCCAGCCGCGCCGCAGCCCGGACATATCACGTCAACTGCCTCTGGGACGCTCTCGGGTGCCATGCGCCTACGCTAACGGCCGGCCGACGTCCGCTCTCGTCGGCCGGCCGCTTCGCTGGGGGGTGGCGGTCGGAAGGTCCGGTGCCGGCCGGGCCCACGTGGGCCCGTTCGGCTCTCCGGAACAGCCGCCGCGCTTGTGAACACGCGCCGCCGTTTTCCCGTATTCCTCCCGTACGCAACCGCCCGACCGATGCGCCCTGGAGACCACCGGATGACCGCACACCGCACCGTCGCCGTGGCCGCAGCAGCCGTGGCGGCCACGCTGCTGCCGGCGACCCCGGCCCTCGCCCATGGAGCGCCCACGGATCCGGTCAGCCGGGTGGTCGCGTGCTCGCCCGAGGGCGGCGGCCGCGCGAGGACCGCCGCCTGCCGGGCGGCGATCGCGGCGAACGGCGCGCCGTTCACGGCCTGGGACAACCTGCGAGTGGCGGGCGTGGGCGGCAGGGACCGGCAAATGATTCCCGACGGCCGGCTGTGCAGCGGGGGGTTGCCCGCCTACAAGGGCCTCGACCTGGCGCGCTCCGACTGGCCGTCGACCCGGCTGACGCCCGGGGCCTCGCTGACGATGGCGTACAGCTCGACGATCCCGCACACGGGCACGTTCAAGTTGTTCCTGACGAAGCAGGGGTACGACCCCACGAGGCCACTGACCTGGTCCGACCTCCCGACGCAGCCGTTCGCCCAGGTCACGGACCCGCCGCTGACGGACGGCGCGTACCGGATCAGGGCGAAGCTCCCGGCGAACCGGTCGGGACGCCACGTCCTGTTCACGATCTGGCAGAACTCCAGCACGACGGACACCTATTACTCGTGCTCGGACGTGGTGTTCCCGGCGTCCGGCACATCCAACGCTTCGGGTACCACCGAGAACAAGGCCACTTCGAAACCGGATACGGCCAAGGCGACACCCACGGCCGCGCGCACACCGTCACCCTCACCCTCGGCAACGGCGTCGCCGAGCGAAGCCGCCGCGAGCAGTGGTGCCCCGACGCCGAGCGGACCGGCGGTCACGAGCGTGCCGGGCGTCCCGGCGGCGGCCACCGAGCGCCGCTCCACCGGCGGGCCGTCGATGCCGCTGCTGGCGGGCGGTGCCATGGCCCTGGCACTGCTCGCCGGGGCCGCCGCCGTGGCACTGCGCCGACGGCGCGGGTGAGGAGACTGGACGGCCGCCCCCGGTCCCGCCCGGACACGGGAGCGGCCGCCGCTCAGGGGCCGTCAGTTGACGGTGACGACCGGGTTCCCGTCCTTGCTGGTGTCGGTGACCGGGGCGTACTTCGCCGTGAAGTAGCCGTTGCTGAAGCACAGCGACGAGCCCGAGTACTTCGTGAACTGCTGGTTGGTGAAGGCGATGCTGTTGTCGGTGTTGCTCGCCGTGCCGGACAGGCTCGCGGCCCGGTAGACGCAGGTGAGCGTGCCGAGCAGGGTACGCAGTTTCACCGTGGTCTGGATGGTGGAGCCGGCGGCCGGGGTGACGGTGACCGTGCCGTCGGAGGTGACCGTGGTGGTGTAGGGCAGGTTGTCGACCACGATGCTGGTGACACCCAGGACGCCGACGACGTTGCTGGTGCAGCTGCTGCTGTTGAAGGTGTGGCCGGTGAGCGATTCGGTGGCGGTGCCGGGTGCGGCCGGGTTGTCGGTGACGGTGGCGGTGAACGTGGACGAGGTGCAGGAGATCCCGCTGGTGCCGGTGCTGCTGGAGTAGAGCGTGGCCGCGGTGCCACTGGCCAGCGACGCGTTGAGGACGTCGCCGACGGCGACGGCGTCGCCGTTGGCCGTCAGCACTGCGCCGTCCGCGGAGGCGGGGGAGGCCGCGACCAGGGCGAGGGCCGCGGCCGCGCCGGCGGCGGCAAGGAAGGATCGGGTCGTACGCATGGGGTGCCTCTTCTCCGAAGTGGGGGGCTGTGCGGGTGGTGTACGCCGTTGCCGGCCCGTGACGCCTTCTCCGTACGTGACGGGCCGGCAACGACAGCCGGGCCACCGGGGACGGTCCGCGGACAGGGGGGAAAGGCGACCGTGTGCCGGTGCCGCGGAGGGGTGCTGGATCGCGGGTGAAGGTGAAGGATCCGTGCATCGCACCGCGCGTGCAGAGGTGCCACGAACGCCCCAGGAGGACGGGGCCGGGAGAGTGACCTGCGCCGTGCGACGGATCCGGCGCCACGGATCCGTGGGAAACAGGGGATGTTGTAAACCTGATTAACCGTCAACGTCAATACGAAGTAACCAAGTTGGGGCGACGACGCATCGGCGACGCAGGTGAGCCAGGCCCTCCCGGCGAGCCGCCGGTATCCCTCGCGTACCGTCGTCACACAATCAACACCCTTTTGACACAAGTGCCTTGACCCTGGGTGTAACCACCGGTAACTTTCTCGCCGGTAACTACCGCGACACGAGCAAGCCCTTGCACTCGCCGGGAGGTGCGAGGAGGCGTGCGCGGCAGCCGCTGTCCGCGCCAGGACAACGTGCCAGTGAAGCCCTACTTGCATTGACTATGCCCAGGAGCAGACATGGCCTCGTCCTCGGACGCCACGGCGTCCCCCGGATCCACCCCCGAGCCCCCCGAAAGCGGTTCCGCCGCCGAGGGGTCGCCCGAAAGACGCGGGCGGGTCCGCCTGCGCCGCGCCGCCGTGATGGCGGTGCCCGCCACCGCGATCGCCGCCGGTCTCGCGATCATGACCGCCCAGGGAGCGCTGGGCGTGCAGTTCGCGATCTCCGGAATGCCCTTCACGGTCACCGCCACGGAGCTGGACGGCACCGGCTTCGAGCAGTTCGGCGCCCTCGACAACATGGCCGACGACAGCCCGAACGCCGGCGACACCGGCGGCCAGGTGCTGGTCGTCACCTCGGCGATAAAGAACGCGACGCTCACCAAGCTGTGCCAGGCCGTCGACCTCGGCGGGACGAACCTGGTCATCACCGCCGGCGGCGGCAAGGACAAGGTGACGGCGACCGACCTGACCACCGACTCGACCGAGCTGTCCGGCGACGCCGCGTTCGGCAAGATCGAGATCGGCAACGACGCGAGCACGCTGAACAAGGCGAGAGTGCAGGGCCCCAAGGGCGTCTTCAGCCAGCAGGCCGACACCGTGCACATCGACAACCTGAATCAGACCAACTACGCCACCACGGCGGCCGTGTTCAAGCTGCCCGGACTCAAGCTCCGCTTCAGCGACAAGGGCTGCCCCCAGTGACGAGTCGGCCAAGGGCCGCCTTCCGGAAGTGGCGGGCGAAGCGCCCCTTCTGGGGCGGCCTGCTGCTGACGCTGGGCGGGGCGGAGATCCTCCTCACGGAGAAGGCATCGCTGAAGGTGATCGTGCACATCGGCATGCAGGGGCTGGCGGGGTATCTGCTGCCGACGGTGATGCTGCTGTGCGGTCTGCTGATCCTCTTCAACCCGACCCAGCGGCTCTTCTACTCGATCACCGGCATCCTGGTCTCCCTGGGGACCTGGGTCACGTCCAACCTGGGCGGGTTCATGATCGGGCTGTTGCTGGGCGCGACGGGCAGTTGTCTGGCCTTCGGCTGGCTGCCGGACCAGGAGCCGCGCCGGAAGGTCCTGCGCCGCCGTCGTACGCAGTCCCCCACCGTCGACTCGGCCACGCCCTGACCTCTCCTGGCCTCGGCGGGCGGAGCCCGGTCGCCCCGGTACCGCACCATGACGGGGCCCCTCACCGGACTCCGCTCGCCGAAGCCGTAGGACCGGCGCCGGATACCGGGCCCGGTCACCACCGCCGTCTCAGTGCTCGCGCCTGGCGGTCACGGTGAAGCGCGCCCCGTCCGGGTCGGCCAGGACAGCCTCCTCGGCACCCTCCTCCCCCTGCAGGACGGCACCGCCGTGGTCGCGGGCGGCGCGGACGCAGGCGTCCACGTCGGCGACCGCGAAGTGGATCTGCCAGTGCGGGCGGATCGTGGGGTCGGGAGCCGCCTCCACCGCCCCCGAGTGGATCCGTGCCACCGCCGCGCCACCACTGCGCAGAACCACCTCGTCGCCGTTGTACTGCACCTCGCAGCAGCCCTCGCCGGGAGAAGCCCAGCCGAGGACCTCCCCGTAGAAGATGGCGGCGTCGAAGGCGTCGCGTGTGTGCAGCCGGATGAAGGTGGGGCCGGCCTCACGCCACTCCTCCCAGCCGGTCACGAGCCGGCCCTCCCAGATGCCGAAGACGGCTCCGTCGCGGTCCGCGAGCACGGCCGCCCGGCCGGACGAGAAGGCGATCGGCCCGACGGCCGTCGTCCCGCCGCGCTCCCGGCACCGGGCCGCAGCCTCGTCGGCGCTGGCGACCGCGAAGTAGGGGGTCCAGGCGACGGCCATCTGCCACATGGAGGCCACACCGGCGATCCCCGCGACGGGCACCCCGTCCGCCAGCGCCACCCGGAACCGGTCGCCGAGACTGTTCGTCCGCCATTTCCAGCCGAACACGGCCCGGTAGAACTCCTCCGCGGCCTCGACGTCGCGCGTGGTCAGACTGACCCAGCACGGTGCGCCGAACACGGACTCACTGGAGACTGCCCCGCTGCGTGTCTCGTTCTTGACCATGACCACACCGCCCGGTTCCCGGAGGAGGATGCCGGCGCCTCCTCCGTCGTTCGCTCAGGGCCCCCGGGTACCCCGATCGCACCCCTGCAAGGATGCGTCACCGGGCGCCGGGCGTCATCCGGAGAGGCCCCCGCCGAGGTACCCGAGGCCCGGAACCGCCTCAGGCACCCACGACGCCCAGCGACCAGTGCGGGGTGATCCCGGCCAGGCGGCAGGCCAGGAAGTACAGCGGGATCGGGGGTGTGTACGGGGAGTCACCTCCCGGGCGGTGGATCAGCAGCGGAGACCCGGGGCGCGGACCGCTCCAGGAGGGGTCCGAGAGTTGTGTGTCCGTCTCCGGGCCCCCGTGCGGCCCCACGTACCCGTGGACCGCGTAGCTCGTCGACGGCGGCCAGGTGATGCCTATGTGGGAGCCCGCGGGGACGATCCACCACCAGCGCAGGTCGTCGGCGAAGACGCAGCCGACCCGGGGCAGGCAGTTCATGATCCGCTCGCCGTGTTCCCTCGGGGTGCCCACGGCGTCGTATCCGAGGGTGGCGGTCAGTTCCGCCGGGAGGGCGAGGCGGCCGGGAGGCTCGGACGGACGAGTCGGGGCCGGTCACCGCGCGGCGGCGGTGACCGGCCCAGGACCGGGCCGGACGCGCTCAGGCCTCGGCGACGGTGACGACGTCGTGGCACTGCGCGTACGGGCGGTCCGCCTCGACCCGCAGCGTCCATGTTCCCTCAGCCGCCGTCAGCTCCGCGGCCAGACCGCCTGTACCGTCCGGCAGCAGCGTCACGGGCTTGGCGTCGGTCTCCGGCAGCCCGGGAGCGGTCAGCCGGGCCCGCAGCGTCCGCCCGGTGACGGTCGGGCCGCTCGCCCGGACGGTGAACGGCTCACCGGCCAGCGCCATATCGGGCACCTCAAGGCCGAAATCGGCGTCGCCCGACAGCATCTGACGGGCCGACCTGCTGCGGCGGATCGCCATCAACTGCTGCCGCAGAGCCTCCGCGCCGGCCATCCCGGCGTGGCGCTCGCCGTTCCACAGCGCGTCGTCCTCGCGCTCCAGCACCCACGAGGCGAAGGCCGACCCACCAGGCACCGTGCCGTCTCCCCCAGTCCCGGTCGTTGTCGAGTCCCGTCGGGAAGGTGAGGCTCCCGTCGACACCCACCACGACGCCGACCACGGTGGGGTGCGCCCGGCCGGCAAAGCAGTGCACCCGGTACGGCGGTGCGGCAAGCCCGACCTGGTTGCGGTCCCAGGCGTCGTTGATCTCGCCGTGGAAGGCGAACGCCTCCCGCACCAGTTCGGCCGGCAGATCCGGCACGGACACCCGGTTCAGTCGTTTCCTGCCGCGTCCGTCCTCCTTCACCACGCACTCGTAGAACGGCAGCAGCTGGGCGACGGAGGGAAACGACCGGGCGAGTGCGGCCAGTCTCTCGTTGACCGACAGCACCCGCTGAGCGGCCCGGGCCGCCAGGTTCCGGGGCTCCAGCGCATGACCGGTGAGGACACGGACCGCCTTCGCCGCTCCCTGGAAGGGCGTGCCCAACGTGACCAGCGCGCGGGCGTCCTCGCGGCCGCCGAGGCATTCGAGGTATTGACTTGCACCTCGGGCTGAAGCCCGAGGATTCTGGCCTTCTCGATCGTTGCTGTGCCGCTACGCGGCACGGGGTTCGGTCGGGAATCCGTGGCTTCCTGTTTCTTCGCGCTGTGCCGGGATTGCTCCTGGTCTCACCGGCGCTCCGCAGGCCGATACCGCCAGTCCGGCGGCCGTCTTCACGTTGATCGCGGCATTGGTGTCCCGGTCGTGGACGGTGCCGCAGGCGGTACAGGTCCATTCCCGGACGTTCAGGGGTTTGGGTCCGTCCTTGACGCCGCAGGTGGAGCAGGTCTGGGAGGTCGGCTCGAACCGGCCGATCTTGACCAGGGCGCGGCCGTACCGTTCCGCTTTGTATTCGAGCATGCTGATGAACGATGCCCATCCGGCGTCGTGCACGGACTTGGCCAGCTTCGTGCGGGCCAGTCCCGCCACCGACAGGTCCTCCACTGCGATCCCTTGGTTCTCGGAGATCAGCTTCGTGGAGAGCTGGTGGTGAAACTCACGGCGTGCGTCAGCAACTTTGGCGTGGGCGCGGGCGACCTTGAGGCGGGCCTTGGCGCGGTTCTTGCTTCCCTTCTGCTTGCGGGACAGCTCCTGCTGGGCCTTCTTCAGCTTCTTCTCCGCGCGCCGAAGGAAGCGCGGGGAGTCGATCTTCGTGCCGTCGGAGAGGACCGCGAAGTGGGTGAGGCCGAGATCGATGCCGATGGTGCGGTCGGTCTCCGGCATCCGGGTCGCGTCGGCGGCGGGGTCGGTGTCGAGGACGAAGGAGGCGAAGTACCGCCCGGCCGCGTCCTTGATGACGGTGACGGAGGTGGGCGTGGCGGGCAGGGTGCGGGACCATTTCACCTTCACCGCACCGATCTTCGGCAGGTTCAAACGGCCACTGCCGGTGATGATCCAGCGGGCGTTGGCGGTGAACCGGATCGACTGCCGGGCGTCCTTGCGGGACTTGAAGCGGGGCCGGCCGGTCCTGGGGCCCTTGCGGGTGCCCTTGAGGGAGGCGAAGAAGGTGCGGTACGCGGTCTCGGCGTCCCGCAGGGACTGCTGAAGCACCACCGCGGAGACCTCACCCAGCCAGGACCGTTCCGCTGTCCGCTTCGCCTCGGTGATCAGCTTCCGGGAAAGCTGACCGGCCGTCGGGAACGGCTGCTCGGCCTTACGGGCGTCTTCACGGGCACGGACCGCGTCGTTGAAGACGACACGGGCGCACCCGAACGCCTTCGCCAACGCCGACTGCTGGCCCGTGTCCGGGTACAGACGAAAGCTGTACCTGAGCTGCATGACCGTCACCCTACATACTTGGGTTATGGGTGAGATGCAGGAGATCAGAACTGGTCGGCACTGTTCCTTCGTGATGCATGTGCACTTGGTCTTCGTCACCAAGTTTCGGCACAAGGTGTTCACCGACGCCCACTTGAGGCGGATGGAGGAGATCATGCGCTCGGTGTGTACGGACTTCGAGTGCGACCTGGTGGAGTTCAACGGTGAGGACAACCACGTCCACCTGCTGGTGAACTTCCCGCCCAAGGTCGCCGTGACCAAGCTGGTCAACTCCCTCAAGGGCGTTTCCTCCCGCCGCCTGCGCCAGGAGTTCCCCGACCTGGTACGCCACTACTGGCGGGCCAACAAGCTCTGGTCCGGGTCCTACTTCGCCGGAACCGTCGGCGGCGCCCCGCTCTCCGTGGTCCGGCAGTACATCGAACAGCAGAACCGGCCCGTGTGAGCACCACCCGGCTCCGCCGGGAAAAGCCCTCGCGACGCTCCGCGCCGTAGGCAAAGAACTGCGGCGCCCGGCTCCGCCGGACCTGAGTCTGCGACGCTCCGCGTCGCCACTGTCAGATTCGCTTCACCACCGGCCTGAAGGCCGATGCACTGCGAATGAATTCCGGTAGCCGTACAACCGGCCCGTGACGGCGAGCCACCGGGCGGTACGCCACTGACGCCGGGTCCGGTCCCGTGCCCGCAACGGTACGACGGGCACGGCCCCCGACGCCGGCGAGGCGGACGACCCCGCCGGCGTCGAGGGCCGCGGGCGCCCGCGGCCCCGGAGGGCGCGGGCACCCGTGTCGGTCCGTCCGCGGTGGTGTCCGCGGCGCGGGCGTCAGTCCAGGCCGGCCGACTTCAGCCAGGCCTTGGCGACGTCCAGCGGGTCCTTGTTGTCGAGCTGCACCTGGGTGTCCATGTCCAACAGGGCCGCCGTGTCGAGCTTGGCCGACACCGCGTTCAACGCGTCGACACCCTCCTTGGGCAGCCCCGACTTGTAGACCAGCGGCTGCACGTTCTCGAACCCGAAGAGGTTCTTCGGGTCCTGGAGGACCACGAACTTCTCCTTGGAGATGTTCGGGTCCGTGGTGAAGATGTCCCCGGCCTGCACGGCGTTCTTCTTCAGTGCCGCCAGGGTCAGCGGGCCGCCCGCGTCCAGCGCCTTGAAGGACTTGAACTCCAGGCCGTAGACCGTCTTCAGGCCCTCCAGGCCCTGCTGCCGGGTCTGGAACTCCGGCGAACCGCCGATGACCAGGTCCTTGGCGGCGTCCTTGAGGTCCGCGATGCTGGACTTGTCGGTGAGGTTGTACTTCTTCGCGGTGTCCGCGTTGACGGTGACGGAGTCCTTGTCCTGCGCGGGCGCCGGGTCCAGCAGCGTCAGCTTGGAGTCGAGCTTGGCGTTGATGGCGGCCGTCGTGGCGGCGACCGTCTTGGGGGCCGCCTTCTTGTCGAGGTAGGCCAGCAACGCGCCGTTGTACTCGGGCAGGACGGTGATGGAGCCGTTCTTCAGCAGGCCATACGTGGTCTCACGGCTGCCGATGTTGGGCTTGTAGGTGACCTTGACGCCCTTGGCCTTCAGCGCCTCGCCGTAGATATCGGCGATCAGGATGCTCTCGGCGAAGTTGTTGGAGCCCACGACCACCGTGCCACCGCTCGCCTGGTCGTTCGCGAGCGGGTCGGACTTGCTGTCGGAGGACGAGGAACACCCGGCGAGCAGTGCCACCGAGGCGGCGAGCGCGACGACGGCCGCGCCGGGGAGTCTCCTGCTGGACGTGCTGGTGTTCGCGGTAGAAGTCACGATTGCCGTTCCGTACTCAGGGGGTGGGGCAGGGCGTGGCACAGCGGTGCGAGGCGCGGACGCCGCACTCCACTGATCCAATCCAGCTCGTTCTCGGTCAGTCAAGAGCATTCTGGTCACCGATTGGCTTCGAAGCACGGCCAGTTGCGCAGTCCGGTTGTGAAGGAGCGGCGGATGACCCGAGGGCGAACCAAGCGCTCTTCGTAATGGATTCTTGACGTCGTGCGACCGGAATAGGGCCACGAAAAGGCGATACTCTCCCCCAAGTTGGCGACGGGCTGCACTGTGGACCAGCAAGCGCGTTCCGGTCCTTCTTGTACCGTTCTGCGCCGGCCCCGGTCGGTTCCGTTTGCGACCCAGGTCGCTCGATTACGGTCACGTGAATTTTCGCGCACCCAAAGACGCCTTCGAAGGAGGCTAGGTGTCCACGAACGAGGTGGACGCGCCGGTCCGGCCGGCGCCGTCGCCGCCGGGCGGTGGTGGCATACGCGGCTTCGCCGACCGCTGGCCGTTCAGGCGCAAGCTGAACGTGCTCGTCGGGGTACCGCTCGCCGTCGTGGCCGTGCTGCTCGCCTACCTCATCACCGGCCTGGTGCGGGAGTCGAACAGCGCCGAGTCGGCGGCCCAACTCGTCCGTGACAGTGCCCAGGTCGCCCAGCTCGTCGGCCGGGTGGAGGCCGAGCACCAGCAGGCCATCCTGCTCTCCGTGCGTTACGAGGCGGTCATCGCGGACAAGCCCTCGCCGGCCGCCTACCGCGCCGCTCAGGAAGCCGTGGACGCCCAGGTCCAGAAGGTGCGCGACACCTTCGGCGACCGGCTGCCGGCCGGCGAGGAGCAGGCCCTCAAAGAGGTCAGCGGCCTGTCCAGCCTGCGCGAGACCGTCGAGCAGGGATATCTGCCCGCCGACAACATCGACCCGGCCTACACCAACGCCGCGAACGGTCTGATCGACGGACTCGGCCTGGAGCGGAACGCGGATCTCGCGGCCACCTTCACCGGCAACCTGCTCGACTCGCTGCTCCGCGCCGACGCCGCGCACGGCGCCTTCGAGACCGGCGTCTTCTCCGCCACGACCGGCGACACCAACGCGCTCATCGAGTTCACGGGCGCGGTCGGCTCCTACCAGCTGTACACCTACCAGGCCGAACGCTTCGGACGGTTCGCCACCGAGGAGCAGACGGACCAGCTCGCCCAAATCGAACACAGCCCCGCGCAGCGGGAGATCGCCCAGGCGTACGCCGAACTCCAGATCGACCCCAGTGGCCTGCAGGCGAACACCCCCGCCGAGATCCGCCGGACGCTGGCGGACGCCCTGGGCGACTACTTCGCCTACCCGAGGCAGGCCGGCAGCCGACTGCGGGTCATCACCTCGCTCATCGACCAGATCGCCGACCGGGCCGAAGACGCCTCTGTCACCGCACAGTGGCGGGCCGGACTGCTGCTGAACCTCGCGCTGATCGGCTTCGTCGTCTGGATCGCCTTCTCCGTGCTGGTACGCCGCTCGGTGGTCCGCCCGGTGCAGGCCCTCACCGGCGCCGCGCAGCAGGTCGCGGAGGTCGCCGGCCGCGAACTCGCCCGGGTGGCCGACGACGACGCCGAGGACGACGGCTCGCCCCGCCTGCGTGAGGTGCCCATCACCGCGCACGACGAGATCGGTGAACTGGCCGAGGCCTTCAACCACGTGCAGACCACCGCGGCCGCGCTGCTGGAGCGCCAGGTACTCAGCCGCCGCAACGTCGCCGAGATGTTCGGCAACGTGGGGCGCCGCGTGAGCAACCTGACCACCCGGCAGTTGGCGCTGATCGACGCCGTGGAACGGGGCGAGACCGACCCCGCGCTGCTCGAACGTCTCTACTCCATCGACCACATCGCCGTACGACTGCGGCGCAACGCGGACAGCCTGATGCTGCTCGCCGGCATCCGCGAGACGGTCCTGGACGCCGGTCCCACCGCGCTCACCAACGTCGTGCGTGCCGCGCTCGGTCAGATCGAGGGCTTCCAGCGGGTGCAGTTGCGCGCCGGTACCGAGGTCATGGTGGAGCCCGACATCATCGGCGACCTGACGCTGATGATCGCCGAACTCCTGGAGAACGCCGTCGCGTTCTCGCCCGCCGGCAGCCCGGTCGAGGTGACGGTGAGCGCGGGCGGCGAGGGCGCGGTGATCGAGATCGCGGACCACGGTCTGGGGATGAGCGCCGAGCGGCTCACCGAGGAGAACGCCCGGCTGATCCGTCGCGAGCGCCTGGACCTCGTACCGACGAAGGTGCTCGGCCTGTTCGTCGTCGGCACGCTGGCGCGCCGCTGGGAGGTCGAGGTCGTGCTGTCCCGCACGCCCGGCGGCGGTGTCACGGCGACGATCGAGATCCCTTCGTCGCTGCTGCTGACGATGAGCCCGGTGATGGCCCCGGCGGCGAAAACGGCGCCTGCCGCCGCGAAGCCGCCCATCGGCTCGGCGTCCGCCACCGCCGCGTCCGGTCCGGTGCCGTCGTGGGTCGCCACCACCGAGGACACACCTGCCGCGCAACAGCGTTCCTCCGCCACGGAGAACCCATCGGCCACCGAAGGCCCCGCCTCCACCACGAAGAACGCATCGGCCACCGAAGGCCCCGCCTCCGCCACGAAGAACGCATCGGCCGCCGAAGGCCCCGCCTCCGTAACGGACGAGTCCGGGGCCACCGGACGGCCTACCGCCCTCCCGGCGCGCGGCGCCGCCGAGTCGGGGCCGGGTCCGCTGCCACGGCGGGTCCCGCGCCGCGAGCCGGAGCCGACGGCGGAGAGGGCCGACGAGACGGCCGCGGAGGCGGCCGGGGAAGCGGCCGGGGAAGCGGCCGGCGAGACGGTCGCGGAGACCGCCAGCGAGAAGGTCGCGGAGACCGCCAGGGAGACGGTCGCGGACCTGCACGACCATGCGGACCATGCCGACCTCGCGGACCGCTCGGAGGCCCACGGCCACACGGAGAGCAGCGGCCGCAGCGACTCCACCGGCCGTGCGGATGCCACCGGCCGTACGGATGCCACCAGAGGCGGTACAGACACCGTCAGCGGCACCCACTCCACCAGCAGTACCGACTCCACCGGCGGCAGCGGCTCCACCAGCAGTACCGACTCCACCGGCCGCACGGGCTCCTCGGCCCGTACGGCGCCCCACGGCCGCGCCGAGGAGCCCCCGCTCGTCCCCCGCCCCCGAGCCGGGGAGAGCGCGCGGGCCCAGGGCGCCCGGAGCGCGGAGTCCGCCTTGTCCCCCGGCCTCGGCGAGGAAAGCCCCGGCACTCCCCGCCCGCTGCGCCGTCGCGTCCGGGGCGCGACGCTACGGAGCACCGGTGCGGATGCCGTCCAGTGGTCGGCCCGGCAGGCTGCCCGGCCCGCCGCCGACGCCGACGAAGTCCGCTCCACCCTGGAGGAGTTCGAGGCCGCGGTGCAACGCGCTCATCGCGACAGCGCCACTCAGACCACCCCGTACAACAGCCATGACAAGCAAGACACGCATGACACGCATGACCAGAACCACCTCCCGGAAGGACCGGAACAGTGAGTACGTCGACAGGTGACACTCCGGCCGAAGGCACCACGCCGGCCGACCTCCAGGCCGCCGCAGCCGACTTCACCTGGCTGCTCAACCGTTTCGCGACCGAGACCGCGGGCGTCGTCGACGCCATCGCCGTCTCCTCCGACGGGCTGCTCATCGCCGTCTCCCAGCTGCGCGAGCACGCCGACTCCGAGCGGCTCGCCGCCATTGTCTCCGGCATCACCAGCCTGGCCGCCGGCGCCTCCGGCAACTACAGCCTGGGCGGCCTCAACAAGGTCATCATCGACCTGGAGGGCGGTCACGTCATCGTCTCCGCGATCGGCAGCGGCGCCGTGCTCGGCGTGGTCGCCGACAAGGAGGCCAAGCTGGGCAACATCGCCTACGAGATGACCCTGTTCGCCAACCGGGCCGGTGCCGCGCTCAGCCCCCAGCTGGTGCTGGAGCTGAAGAACAGCGTCGGCGTCGCGTCGGCGGGGTGACCGGTCCCCGACCGGTCGAGGAAGGAAGCAGCGCCCATGGCGGACGGCCGCACTCCCGCCGACGAGGACGGCTACTTGGGCCCGGTCCCCGTCGGACCCGCCCCCGCCGTACGGCCGTTCCTGGTGACCGCCGGCCGTGTGGCGGGCACCGCGTCCGGCCGGCCGATGCCCGTCGAGACCCAGGTGGTGGCCACCGCCGGGGGTCTCGAGGCGCTCGACCGGCTCTCGTTCGAACAGCACGACATCGTTGCCGCGTGCCGGCGGCCGCAGTCCATCGCGGAGATCGCGGCCCGGCTGCGGCTGCACCTCAACGTGGTTCGCGTCCTCGCCGAGGACCTGCGCGCCGCCGGGCAGTTGACGGTGCACGTGCCGCGGGCCGACGTCACGCACGACGCATCCGTCCTGCGCAGGGTTATCGATGGCCTCCGGGCCATCCCCGACTCCCGGGGGGTACTCCGTGACACCGACTGAACCGATCACCCTCCCCCAAGCTCTCGGCTCCGCTCGAGCAGGGGGGACCCCCATCGCGGTAGCGCAGACCGCCGTACGACCGCCGCTGCCGGTCAAGATGGTGATCGCGGGCGGCTTCGGCGTGGGCAAGACCACCACTGTCGGCTCGATCTCCGAGATCGAGCCGCTGACCACCGAGGCGGCCATCACCGAGGTCGCGGCCGGTGTGGACGACCTCACGCACACCCCGCGCAAGACCACGACCACGGTCGCGATGGACTTCGGCTGCATCACCATCGACCCGACCCTGAAGCTGTACCTGTTCGGTACGCCCGGCCAGGAGCGGTTCGGCTTCATGTGGGACGACATCGTCGAGGGCGCGGTCGGCGGGCTCGTCATCGTCGACACCCGCCGCCTCGACGACTGCTACGCGGCGGTCGACTACTTCGAGCACCGGCAGATCCCGTTCGCGGTCGCCCTCAACGCCTTCGACGGGAAGGTGGAGTACGACGTGAACGAGGTCCGCTGGGCGCTGGACGTCGCCGAGCACGTCCCCGTCGTCGTCTTCGACGCCCGGGAACGCGGCTCGGTCCGCGACGCGCTGCTCGTCGTACTGGAGCAGGCGCTGGCCCGCAGCGAGGGATGAGCAGCGCGAGGGCCCGGGAGGATCGCCTCCCGGGCCCTCGTCGTGTCAGGCGCCGCGCCGCACCCCTGGGGACACGGCGATCCGTGTCACCGCCCAGAACACCATGAGCGTCGCCAGCGCCAGCCCGGCGACCAGGGTGGCGCCCCCCACGACCTTCTCGTAGTTGCGCTGGTAGAGGCCGTCGACGATGTACCGGCCGAGGCCGCCGAGACTGACGTACGCGGCGATGGTGGCCGTGGAGACGATCTGGATGGCCCCCGAGCGCAGGCCGCCGAGTATCAGCGGGAGCGCCGCGGGCAGTTCGACCTGGAACAGCACACCGGCCTCGCTCATGCCCATGCCCCGCGCGGCATCCACCGGCGACGGGTCGACGGAGCGCACCGCCTCGTAGGTGGTGACCAGGATCGGCGGGACGGCGAGGACGACCAGCGGGATCATCACGTTCACCAGGCCGAACCCCAGCAGCAGGGTCATCAGCACCAACAGGCCGAACGTGGGCAGGGCCCGCCCGGCGGTGGCGATCAGGGAGAGGGCGTTACCGCCGCGCCCGTAGTGACCGGTGACCAGGCCGACCGGCAGCCCGATCGCGGCGGCGAGGGCGAGCGCCTCCAAGGTGTACTGGATGTGTTCCCCCACGCGCGTGGGGATGCCGTCGTAGCCGTGCCAGTGAGCACTGTCGCTGAAGAAGGCGTTGATGAAGCTGAGCAGGTTCACCGGGCTGCGTCCTCCAGGGCTGGGGCGGCCGGGCCGGGCCGGTCGGCCGTCGGTTTCGTGCGCGCCCGGCGCGGCATCCACGGCGTCAGCAGCAGGCGTACGACAACCAGCAGGGCGTCGGCGAGGATCGCCAGGACGGCCATGGTGAGCACGGCGTTCACCGCGAATTCCGGCCGGTTGTAGATGTTGGCGTCGTTGAGCAGGTTACCGAGGGCGCCCTGGTTGCCGATGAGGGTGCCGACGCTGACGAGGCTGATGCTCGACACCGTCGCCACCCGCAGCCCGGCGATGATGGCCGGGACGGCGATGGGCAACTGCACCTGAAGGTAACGGCGTACGGGCCCGAAGCCCATGGCCGTCGCGGCGGCGAGGGTCTCCTGCGGAACCGAGCGGACGCCGTCGACGATCGCCGGGACCAGGACGACGAGGCTGTAGACGGTGAGCGGGATCATCACCGTGAGCTCGGTCTGGCCGGTGTAGTCGATGAGGAGGACGAAGAAGGCCAGCGAGGGGATGGCGTACAGCACGGTCGTCACCCACAGCACCGGCGGGTACAGCCAGCGGAAGCGCACGCACAGCTGGGCCAGTGGCAGCGAGATCACCAACCCGGCCAGCACCGGCAGCAGAGCCTCCCGCAGATGCAGCCCGACCAGGCCGAGCCAGCTGTGCTGGAGATCGCTGGGGATGTCGAAGAAGCCGCTCATCCGACGACCTTCGCGTCCGTACGTCCCTGTGCGTGGGCCTCGCGGATCGCCTCGCCGATGGTCTGCTGCGAGACGACGCCGATCACCCGGCCGGTGCCGTCCACGGCGACGGCCCAGCCGGTGGGCGAGAGCACGGCGCCGTCGAGCGCGGCGCGCAGCGAGTCCTTGCCGTACTCGAACGGCCGCCCGTACGGCAGCAGTCGCTCCGTCACGACGCTCCCGGCGGCCAGGTCCTTGGGCTCGCTCCAGCCGAGCGGCCTGCCGTCGAGGTCGGTGACGAGCAGGTACGGCACGTCGGGCGTGCCCCGGGAGGCGATCTGCTCGGCGGTGGAGTCGACGGCGACGATCGGGGTCTTCCTCAGCTGAAGGGTGCCGGAGGTGAAGAACGACAGCCGCCGGATGCCGCGGTCGGCGCCGAGGAAGTCCTCCACGAACGTGTCGGCGGGCGACGACAACAGCTCGGCGGGCGGCGCGAACTGGGCGAGCTTCCCGCCGGTCCGCAGGACGGCGACCATCGTGCCGAGCCGGATCGCCTCGTCGATGTCATGGGTGACAAAGACGATGGTCTTGCCCAGTTCGTCCTGGATCCGCAGGAGTTCCTCCTGAAGGCCCTTGCGCACGATGGGGTCGACGGCGGAGAACGGCTCGTCCATCAGCAGCACCGGCGGGTCCGCGGCAAGCGCCCGAGCCACGCCGACGCGCTGCTGCTGTCCGCCGGAGAGCTGGTACGGGTAGCGCTTGGCGAGCGACGCGTCGAGCCCGACCCGTTCCATCAGCTCCCTGGCCCGCGCCCGGGCCCGGTCCTTGCTCCAGCCGAGCAGCCGGGGCACGGTCGCGATGTTGTCGACGATCGTGCGGTGCTGGAAGAGCCCGGCGTTCTGGATGACGTAACCCATGGACCGGCGCAGCGAGTTCACCGGCTGCCGTGTGATGTCGACGCCGTCGATGGTGATCGTGCCCTCGCTCGGCTCGACCATCCGGTTGATCATGCGGAGGGTCGTCGTCTTGCCGCAGCCCGAGGGGCCGACGAGGACGGTGATCGAGCGGTCCGGGATCTCCAGGGACAACCGGTCCACCGCCACCGTGCCGTCCGGGTACCGCTTGGTGACTGAATCTATCCGTATCAAAGCGCCGAATACCCTTCGGGTGTGGCAGGAGCGGCCTGAACTCGGCCGATGTCGCACGGGCCTTGCGGGGAGAGTGTAGACGGCGTGTGTTGCGGGGCTTTGGCAGGTGGAAGGCGAAGTTTGCTCAGGCAGAAGGATTTCGGTGCGCGGCGGCGACCGGCAGTCCGGCGGTGCGGAAGACCCGCCGCCCGGCGTCCACCGCGAACACCTCGCAACCGTCCCGCCCCGCGGCCCACTCGACGCCCTCCGCGCCCAGCGCGAATGCGGCCGTCGCCGTCGCGTCCGCCTCGGTCAGGGACGGGGCCACGACCGTGATACCGAGCAGTCCGGTGGCGGGACGGCCGGTGCGTCCGTCGATGATGTGGTCGCCGCGTTCGTACCGCGCGGAGGTCGCCACGGCCGCGTCGGTGACCTCCAGGACCGTGCAGAGCCTGTCGGTGTGTTCGGGGTGCCGTACGCCTACCCGCCAGGGGCCGCCGGACACGACCACGTCTCCCCCGGCGTTCAGACAGAACCGGGCCACCCCGGCCGCGGCGAGCAGCTCCGCCGCGCGCTGCACCGACCAGCCCTTGACCACCGCGCAGGGATCCAGTCCGCGCCCGGAAGGCGCCGCCGGTCGCCACCCGGTACCGCTCGCACAGGTCGAGCACCTCGGCCAGGTCGGCGCTCACCTCGTCCGTGCGCAGCTCACCCCGGTCCAGCCGGGACACCTCGCTGTCCGCCTTGAAGGGGCTGAACCGCTCGTCGACCTCGCGCAGCCATCCGAACACCGCGTCCGCGACCCCGTCGGGGACGTGCTCGTCGTCGATCCGCAGCGAGACCGGCAACCCCATGACGTGTTCGACGCGGCGCACGTCATGAGCCCTTCGCGTCGATGGCGGCCTGCAGCGACTCCTTGTAGCCCTCGCTGGTGACCGTGGCGCCGGAGACCGTGTCGATGTCGGCGGTCTGCGCCTGGAGGGTCTCCTCGATCAGCTTGGGTACGGCGTTCGTGGTCTGCGGGTGGTTCGGCTGCTTGAGCATCCGGACGGCCGTGATCCGCGCGCCCACGAAGGTGACCTCCACCTGCACGTCGCCCTTGTCGGTGGCGACGGTCGAGCCCGCCACGGCCCGGGGCGAGTCGGCCTTCGAACCGGAGGACGAGGAGGAGGACGAGGAGGAGGACGACGACGAGGAGGACGGGGCCGGCGTCGAGGAGGTGGCCGGCTCGGCGACCTCGGTGGTCGACGTGGTGTCGTGCGACGGCTCGTAGCGCCAGACGGGGATCAGGCCCGCGACGGTCAGGACGAGGGCAGGCAGTGCTCGCTTCACGGTGTTCCCCTCATCCGGCCAGGCTGAAGCGTTCGAAGTGGATCTGCGGCTTGGGCACGCCCAGCTCGCGCAGGCTGCCGAGCACCGCACTCGTCATGCCGGGCGGCCCGCAGACGTACACGTCCCGGTCGGCCACGTCCGGCACGAGCCGGGCGAGTTCGCGCGGCGCCAGCCTGTCCGGCACCGCCGGGCCGGTGACCAGGTACAGCTCGGCACCCTTGGCGTGGGCAAGTTCCCGCAGTTCGTCGTGGAGCACCGCGTCCCGGTCGGTGGCCACCCGGTAGATGAGGACGGCGTGGCCGTGCAGTTCCTCCAGGAGCGCCCGGATCGGGGTGATACCGACGCCGCCGGCGATGAGCAGGGCGTCCGGGCGGGTCCGGTGCAGCGTCGTGAAGGCGCCGTACGGGCCCTCGGCGAAGACACGCGTGCCCGGCTTCAGGTGGCGCAGGGCGGCGGTGCCGTCACCGGCCGCCTTCGCGGTCAGCCGCAGTGTCCTGCCGTCGGGCGCGGCCGACAGGGAGAACGGGTTGGCCTGCCACCAGCGGTCCCTGGTGAGGAACCGCCAGAGGAAGAACTGGCCCGCCCGCGCGGGCAGCCGGTCCAGGTCACGGCCGGTGATGTAGACGGAGACGACGTTGTCGGACTCGGGTACGACGGCCGAGACGCGCAGCCGGTGGCGCAGGTTGCACCACAGCGGGAGCACCAGCCGGCCCAGGAACACGGCGCCGAGCGCCACACCCCACAGAGTCCACCAGTACGCGGTGGCCGCCGAGGAGGCGGTGAAGGTCGTGCCCACCGCGACCTGGTGCGTGAACGCCAGCACCACGGCCACGTAGGTGTAGAGGTGGACGAAGTGCCACGTCTCGTACGCCATCCGGCGCCGGGCCCAGCGCGCCGACGCCGCGCCGACCACCACGATCAGCCCCAGCGCGACGACGGCCCGTAGCACGCCCTCGACCGTCTCGGCGAGGTCCAGCAGCTCGTTCAGCGGGTCCATGGACGACGACTGCGCGTAGCCGAGGACGATGAACACCACGTGCCCCAGCAGCGTCCACAGCAGGCCGAAGCCGAGCCAGCGGTGCCAGGAGGTCAGCCGGTCCATGCCGATCCGGCGGTCGAGCCACGGCAGCCGGGCCACCAGCAGCAGTTGGAAGGCCATCAGGAGCGCGCCGTAGAGTCCGGCCAGCCGCCCCAGCACGACGAGGGCGTTGGAGGCGAAGCCGGCCTGGACGAAGAAGACGGTCACGGCGGCCGCGTTCGCGGCCAGTACGGCGTACAGGCCCGTGCGGGCCACCACCTGGGGACGTATCGCCGTGGGGGGCGCAGGAGGCGATTGGACGGTCGTCACGGAGGGCAACTCCTGGATCGGGTTCCTGGGACACCGAGCTTGGCTGGCCGGAGCTGTCGTTTTCCTGTCGGGTCACTTTCAAATGCTTATCGATATGTATCCCGGGGGTGGGCGGGTCCGGCACCGCCGGTCGCGTGACGCACTATGAGCGGGTGGACAAAGTACGGCTCCTCGTCGTGGACGACGATCCGCCCATCGCCGATCTCGTCGCGACGGTCGCCCGGTACGAGGGCTGGGACGCGGTCACCGCGAACTCCGGGGAGGAGGCGCTGGTCCGGGCCGCCGAGTTCCGTCCGGACATCGTGGTGCTCGACCTGATGCTGCCCGACCTGGACGGCTTCGGTGTCCTGGACCGGCTGCGCCGCTCGGGGACGATGGTCCCGGTCGTGTTTCTCACCGCGCGCGACGGCGTCGCCGACCGGGTGGCGGGCCTGACCCGGGGCGGCGACGACTACCTGGTCAAGCCGTTCGCGGTGGAGGAGCTGATGGCCCGCCTGCGGACCGTGCTGCGCCGCAGCGCCGGGCCCGGCTTTCAGCGGTCCGTACTACGGGTGGCGGACCTGACGATGGACGAGGACACCCGCGAAGTGCGGCGCGGCGAACGGCTGTTCGCGCTCACCCCCACCGAGTACGAGGTGCTGCGCTATCTGATGCGCAAGTCGCCGACCGTGCTGACCAAGGCGCAGATCCTCGACCACGTCTGGGAGTACGGCTTCGGGGGCCGCTCCAACGTCGTCGAACTGGTCGTCAGCCGGCTGCGGCGCAAGCTGGACGAGGGCGGCGAGCCGCTGATCCACACCGTGCGAGGCTTCGGATACGTGATCCGGCAGGCCCCGGAGTGATGGCGGGGCCGCTGCGGGCGTACCGCGGACTGCGCCTGGGCACCCGGCTGGCCCTGGGTCTCGGCTTGCTGTCACTGGTGGTGTTCGCCGTCGTCGGCACGGCGCTGACGACGTACATGCGGGACTATCTGGAACGCCAGCTGGGCGACCAGCTCAAGCTCGTCCAGGTCCTTCAGACCAAGGACGCCCTGCTGCACGGCACAGTCAAGCGGCAGCCTTACTACGGCTGGTACACCGCCGTGTACGACGTGTCGGGCGGCACGCCCGTGCTGCGCAGCCCCGCCGACGTGCCCGCCGACACCGCCGAGTTCACCGCCCTCGCCAGGTCGATGGAGCACTCGGACACGGAGATCCTGAGCACGGCGCGGATCGACGGGGAGGGAACCTACCGGCTGCGCGCCTGCGAGGTCGAGCCCGGAGTGGTGCTGGTCAGTGCAGCGCCCATGACGGACATCCAGGCCACCGTGCGGCAGCTGATCACGGTCCAGGTGGTCGCGTTCGCCCTCGCGCTGCTGGCGCTCGTCGTCTTCGGGCGCAGGATGCTGCGGCGCGGCCTGAAGCCGCTGAGCGACATGGCGCACACGGCCCATGGCATCGCCTCGCACGACCTGACCGAGTCGGCGGCGCGGCTGCCGCTGCGCGCGGACGGACCGGGCGGTGGCCCGGAGGTCGAGGAACTGCGCACCGCTTTCAACACCATGCTCGAACACATTGACGACTCGCTGGCCGTCCGCGCGGAGGCCGAACAGCGGCTGCGTCGCTTCGTCGCGGACGCCTCGCATGAGCTGCGCACGCCCCTGATGTCGGTGCGGGGCTACGCGGACCTGTTCCAGTACGCGGCCGCCAATGCCCCTGAGGAACGTGACAAGCACCTGGCCCGGCTGCGCGCCGAGGCCGCCCGCATGGGAGTACTCCTGGACGACCTGCTGCTCCTCGCCCGCCTGGACGCCGCGGAGGTGGACGCGTCGCTGCGGCTGGAGGACGCCGACCTGGTGGAGTTGGTGCGCCAGGCGGCCGACGCGTTCCGCGCGGCCCACTCGGACCACCCGCTGACGGTGACGTGCGGCCCCAGCCCACTGAGGTTGCGCCTCGACCCCGTACGCGTCCGTCAGGTGCTGGACAACCTGCTCACCAACGCGGCCGTGCACACGCCGACCGGGACGCCGGTGTCCGTGGAGGTCTCCCGCTCCGGGGACACGGCGCTGGTACGGGTCACCGACGCGGGACCGGGCATACCGGCCGCCGACCAGGAACGCGTCTTCGACCGCTTCTACCGCGTCGACAAGGCCCGCAGCCGTGACCGGGGCGGTAGCGGGCTGGGCCTGGCGGTCGCGCGCTCGCTCGTGGCGGCACACGGCGGCTCGGTCGAACTGAGCAGCGAACCGGGCAGGACGGCCATCACCGTCGCGGTTCCATTCGGCCGGGTCGCTGCCGACGCGAGCCGGTAGTTTCCGCGGCCGCCACCGTCACCGCGCAGCACTGCCGGGGCGCTGTTCGGGCGAGTTGGTAATTTCCGGGGCCGCCACCGTCGCCGCCCCACACAACCGAGCCGCCGCCGACACAAGCCGGTCGTTGCCGCCGTCGCCACCACACACGAGCGGGCCGCCGCCGACACAAGCCCGTAGCTGCCTCCGTCGCCACCATCACCACCCCGCACGAGCGGGCCGCCGCCGGCGCGAGCCGGTGGTTTTCGCCGTCGACAGCGGGCCGCCCGCGCGGCTGCCGCTCCGCCACGCGGGCTGCCCGGACCCGTCACGTCGTCGCACCGCTGCGCGCGGGGCCGGGGGGAGGCGACGGGCTGTGATCTCCCCAGCCCCGCGGGCCCTAGCCCAGGAAGGCACCTTGCCAGTCGCCCGGGCCCATGTCCTGCGCGGTGCCCGACACGGCGAGCATCGCGGTCCTGGTGCCGTCGTCGGAGCGCGTGCCGACGAGCCAGGCCGTCTCTCCCTTCTTCAGCTCATCGGCCCCCGAGCCCGATGTGCCGTTCCCATACACGGTGGTGTCCGACCCCACCGTCCAGGTCCACGAGGTTCCGTCCTCGCTCTTGACGGTGACCTTGTCGCCGTCCACCTTCTGGACCGTGCCCCGCTGCAGGATTCTCTCGACCCACTTGCCGGTGTCACGGTCCTTCACGGTCGCCTCGCCGTGCACGGCGTCACCGATAAGGCCCAACCACATGCCGTGGTCGTGCCAGTCGCAGGGCCCACCAGGAGACGGCGACGCGGATGCCGCGGCCCCCGTGACGGCGTCGCGGGCGGAGTCGCCCGAAGTCGCGGCGTAGGCGACGGTGCCGCCGAGGGCCAGTACGACGACCGTGGCGCCGGCGGTCACGGCTCGCGCCCGTGCGGATCGCCGCCGCCACAGGCCACGCGGGGACCGCCCCCGCCCGTCCGACCGTCCCGGTCCACCCGGGCCCGAGACGACCTCCCGGTCCGAGCCCGCCGGCCCGGTCCCGCCCGGCATCGCGGGTGCACTGTCGACGGGCCGCTCATGCGGTTGCCCGCCGTCTCGTCGCTCGTCTGGATCGTGCATCATGGCTCGCTCCTCTCGGCTACCGCTCCCGAGATCCTCGACCCATCCCTACCTGTGATTATGCGATGCACCCGATAAGAGGCAGGTAACAAATACCTGTGAAAAAGTCACCGCTGTATCAAGCGCACCAGGAGAGCCACGCCTGCGGCCGCGCACGACACCGGGCCGCCGCCCCACAGCCCCGAGCGGGCGCCCGCGCTTCGACATGATCGCCGGCGGGCGAGCAACACGTTTGTGACCGGTGATGTTTCTGAGACGGCATCCGCTTGGTCAACCGGGGGAACCGGACTGGATGTTCTCCCGGACCGAGCGAAGGGGAACACTCTCATGGGCGAAGTGGACGAGCGCGTGCCGCGCGCGGGCGAGATCCGGTCGTACGCGACGGCCTTCACCGCCCACGTCACCGGCCGCAACCGGCTCCCCATAGCCCTGACCGCCCCGCTCGTGCCGCTTCTCTTCGCGGCGCTGACCGGGTGTTCCGGGGACACGGGCGCGGACTCGGCACAGCCGGCGAAGCCGGCACGGTCCAAGGCCGCCGCCCAGAAAGACGGGCGGAGCGAACACGCCGCACCCGCCAGGCCCCGGACCGCCGAGGAGTTCCTCGCCCGGGCCGAGGAGGCCATGTCGGGCGCCAAGGGCTGGACCTTCGCGGTGAAGGGGCGCGAAGGGCTGACCACACGAGGGCAGCAGAGCGCCGCCACCTACACGGCCACGGTGCGTCGTACCACGGGGAAGACCTGGGCACTCCACTCCACCGGGACCAGCTACAGCAAGGGAGTCGGCAAGCCCGAGGAACTCTACGTCGCCGACGGGACCGCGTACGTCAAGGAGGGCGGCGCCGGCGCGGACTGGAAGCACGGGCCCCTTTCCGAACCCGAGTTCGCGAACAAGGTGGAGGACCCGGTCGCCGCGCTCGAAGCGTTCCGTACGTACGCCGCCAACCCGGCGTCGGGCGACGGCATCTCGCTGGTCCGGTCCGGTGCCAAGGTGGAACTGCGCATCCGTACGGCGTCGGCCTCACTGTCCTCGGCGCGCGAGCGGAACGTCGTCAAGAAGGCCGCCCGCGAGCTGAGTCCGACCCTGGAGAAGCTGCGCGCGGCGGGCGTCACGGCCTCCGAGAGCCAGATCACCGTGGAGCGCGCCGAGGAGTCGCTCGTCCTCGACGCCTCGACGTACCGGATCACGTCGCACACCTTCCGGTGCTCCTTCGGCATCCCCTACGGCGGGCAGACCATCCGCTACAGCCAGGACGTATCGGAGCACAACGAGGGGCAGCTCGCGGGAACCGTCACGCTTCCGCCGGAGGTGACGGCGATCCGTGGCTGAGGAGGACTGTGACGAGCTGTGACACATCTGTGAGTCCTGGCGCTGATGCCTGTGGGAACGTCGACACGTCGAAAGCGTGTCGCACAGTGCGGACTTGCTGCGGATCCGGTGCGAACGAGGACAGTTTTGGGCCAAGGAGGGGAATCCCGGCGCGTACACGCGCGCGACGAGGAGTTGGGCGCGGCCGTCGCGCGGGCCCAGGACGGTGACGAGGCGGCCTTCGCGGTCGCGTACCGGATCGTGCAGCCCGGACTGCTCGGTTATGTGCGCGGCCTCGTCGGGGACGACGCCGAGGACGTGACCTCGGACGCCTGGCTGGAGATCGCCCGGGATCTCGGACGGTTCAAGGGGGACGGGGCCGGCTTCCGGGGCTGGACGGCGACCATCGCCCGGCACCGGGCCCTCGACCATCTGCGCCGTCGGCGCGTGCGCCCCCGGCCCGTCACGCTGGAGCAGGACGTACTCGAACTGCCCGGCCCGCACAGCACCCACGACCAGGCCCTGGAGTCCATCTCCACCGAGCAGGCGCTGGCGCTGATCAGATCCCTGCCCCGCGACCAGGCCGAGGCCGTGCTGCTGCGCGTCGTCGTCGGCCTCGAGGGCCCCGCCGCCGCCCGTGTGCTGGGCAAGCGGCCCGGTGCGGTGCGCACCGCCGCGTACCGGGGACTGAAGCGCCTCGCACGCCGGCTCGGGGCCGCCGGTGTGACAGATGAGGATCGCCGCGCGCTGGGGCAGTCGAAATGAACAGTAACGGCGACAGAAACGACAACGGACTGAACCGCCGTCGGACAGAGATGGACACGGGCATGGGTGATCGAGAGAGCGACGGCAGAACGTTCGTCCGTCGGCGCACGCCCCCCGGCAGTCGCGTGCACATCACCGACGGCGAAGGAGAGGGAGCGGCGACGGAGTCGCTGCTCGCCCGCGCACTGCTCGACCATCCCGTCACCGCGGAGGCCGAGCAGCGGGCGACGGCCGCGTTCCGCGCCGCCCGTGACGCGGGACTGCACGACGGGGCACGGACCCGGCGGCGGGACGACTGGCGGCCGAACGACCGTGCCCGGGCACGGCGTTCGGTGAAGGCCACGATCGCCGTGTTCGTCGCGAGCCTGACCCTGGGCGGCGTCGCGGTCGCGGCCATGGGCTCGTACGGTCCTGCCGACGACGCGAACGACGACAGCCGCACACGAGCGCACCCGTCGCCGAGCGCCCCGGAAGGCTCGGCCGCGGAGTCGGCCCGGACGCGGCCCGGCGCACCCCGCACCTCCACCGCCGCGGACCGTCCGCTCACGGCCAAGGACATCGAGGCCCACTGCCGCGCCTACGAGTCCGTCAGGAACCAGGGCAAGGCGCTGGAAGCGACGGCCTGGCAGCGGCTCATCGCGGCCGCCGGCGGCGAGGAGAAGGTCGCCGTCTACTGTGCCGACCAGTTGGCGCGGACAGAGGCGGCCGAGACGGCCAAGCCGGGCAAGGCGGGTGAAGCAGGCAAGGCAGGCCAGGCGGGTGAGCCGGGCGAGAAGAACAAGGCCGACCGCGCCACCAAGGAACCAGGAGAGCCGGCCGCCAACGCCACGAGCAAGAACAAGTAGTCCCCGGCGGACGGTCGCCCCAGTCGTCCTCACCGACGGATTCACGCCCTGCCCGGACGGGGTTCCCTACTGCCGCCTCATCGCCGCGCTGGTCGGCGATGAGGCGCCCGCGCCGCCCGGATGAGTGGAGACGGTACGGGTGGGCGCGCACCCCGTCGCTGGGGAGCGTGGGCTCAACCAGAGTGAACAGCCCTCTCTGGTGACCGGTCCGGTCAGCCCTCGTCAGGGACCAGGCGCAGCGAGATCGAGTTGATGCAGTACCGCTGATCCGTAGGCGTCGGATATCCCTCGCCCTCAAACACGTGCCCAAGATGCGACCCGCAGCGGGCGCACCGCACCTCCGTGCGGATCATCCCGTGCGAGCGGTCCGCCAGCAGTTCCACCGCGTCGCTGTCCTTCGGGTCGTAGAAGGACGGCCAGCCGCAGTGGGACTCGAACTTCGTGGTCGAGGTGAAGAGTTCGGCGCCGCAGGCCCGACAGGAGTAGACGCCCTTGGCCTTGGTGTCCGTGTACTCACCGGTGAAGGCGGGCTCGGTGCCGGCCTGGCGCAGGACCGCGTACTCCGCCGGGGTCAGCTCCGCGCGCCACTGCTCGTCCGGCTTGTCGACGTCGTACGACATGAATGCCAACCCCTTTACTTCTGTGCGAGACGGTTCAGGATCCGCGGGCCCAGGTCCGTCACGTCACCCGCGCCCATGGTGAGAACCAGATCGCCCGGCTTCGCCATTCCCGCCACCACCGCGGGGACCTCCGCCTTGTCGTGCACAGCCTGCACGTCCGCGCCCGCCGCCCGTGCCGCCTCGATGATCAGCTCGCTGGTGACGCCGGGGATCGGGTCCTCGCGGGCCGGGTAGATGTCCAGGACGACCGACGCGTCCGCGAGGGCCAGCGCCTGGCCCATCTCCTTGCCCAGCTCCTGCGTGCGCGAGAAGAGGTGGGGCTGGAAGACCACGAGGATGCGCGACTCACCGGCCGCCGCCCGCATCGCCTCCAGGTCCGCGGTCATCTCCGTCGGGTGGTGCGCGTACGAGTCGATGACCTGGACGCCGGCCTCCTCGCCCTTGAGCTGGAGGCGGCGCTTCACGCCCGTGTACGCCGCCAGGGCCGGGGCCAGCTCCGCCGCCGGGATGCCGAGGGCCACACCCGCCGCGAGCGCGGCCACGGCGTTGTGCGCGTAGTGGCGGCCGGGCACGGAGACCGTGAAGGTCAGCTCCGAGCCGTCCAGGTCCACCGTCACCTGGCTCTTCAGGCCCTGCGGGACGACCGAGAGAACGCGGACGTCGGCGTCCTGCGACTCGCCGTACGTCACCGCCTTCACCGAGCCGGCCAGCCGCCGCGTCAGCTCGCGCGCGCCCTCGTGGTCCGCGTTGACCACCAGCGTGCCGCCGGGGACGATCCGGCCCGCGAAGGTCTGGAAGGACTCGTAGATCTCCTCCATGGACGCGTAGTTCGCGTGGTGGTCCAGTTCGACATTGAGGACGATGGCGACCTCGGGCGCGTACTTGTGGAAGCTGCGGTCCGATTCGTCCGCCTCGGCGACGAAGATGTCCCCCTCGCCGTGGAGGGCGTTGGAGCCGGGGGCGTCGAGGTCGCCGCCGATGGCGTACGACGGGTTCAGGCCCAGCTCGGTCAGGGACACCGCCAGCATCGACGTCGTGGTCGTCTTGCCGTGGGTGCCGGCGACGGCGATCGGGCGCAGCCCGTCCATCAGGCGGGCGAGGGCGTCCGAGCGGTGAACCACGGGGATGTCCAGCTCCGCCGCGCGCGCCAGTTCCGGGTTGTCCGCGCGGATCGCGGAGGAGACGACGACGCAGGTGGCGTCGTCGGCGAGGTGCTCGGCCGCGTGGCCGATGTGCACCGTCGCGCCCAGCGCGCGCAGGGCCTCGGCGGTCGGCGACTCCTTGGCGTCACTGCCCGCCACCTTCGCGCCGCGCTGCGCGAGGATCTTCGCGATGCCCGACATTCCGGCGCCGCCGATGCCGATGAAGTGCGGTCGGTCCATGGCGGTGGGGAGGCCGGGTGCCATGCGTGTCTCCTGTTGCTGGGACGGCGTACGTTCAGCGGCCCAGCCTATGCCTTGGCACGCCGGGTCACGTACACCGACCGGTCGCGGACAGGCCCTACGCCTTGCTGTGCGAGAACAGCTTCAGCACCGGCACGCCCACCTTGTGCCGGGCCCTGGACGCCCAGTCGCGGTGGAAGAACTCCTCCACGTAGTGGGGGTCGGTCAGCACGATCACCTCGTCCGCTTCCACCTCGTCGACCAGCGCCTTGAGCGCGTCCAGCGGATGGTCCTCGATGAGGCGGCCCTCCGCCGTGCTGCCCGCCGCGCGCAGCGCGGACAGGGACACCTCCAGGGCCTGCTGCCCGAGGGCCGCGGCGTCCTTGCCCTCTGGGGTCTCCCGTTCGTGCGCCGCCTCGTCCAGCTCGCCCAGGGCGATGTCGTCGATGGCGCGCAGCAGGCGGTCCGCCTGGTCTCCGCGCGGCTGGAGCAGGACATGGAAGGAGACCGGTTCATCACCGTGCAAGGTGGTGACGAACTCCACGTCGGCGGACGTGAGGGCCTTCTCGATCATCAGTACGCTCGCGAACACGGCAGGCACCCTTCTCCTTCGAGCCCGTCCGAGCCCTTCGAGGACCCGGGGGACTCTTTCTCGTCCGTGGGCCGTCGAGGCCTCTGCGGAAACCATCCTGCCCCGCGATCGCACCGGTTTTGCGAGATTTAGTGTGCCCATCGAGGAGCAATGTGCCCATCAGGGACCGAACGGAACGAACAATTCCGAAACGCGCCTCATGTGCGGCGGTACCTGCCGAACAGGAACCCCTCCTCCTCCAGCAGCGACACGAGGGCGAACCTCCTCGGCACCGTGACCGAGGGCCCTCCGGCGATCCGCTGCGCGTCGCCCGCCGCGAGCATCGGGGAGACCGTCAGACACAGCTCGTCCAGCACGCCGGCCGCGATCAGCTGGCCCAGCAGGCGTGGACCGCCCTCGGTCAGCAGCCGGGTCATGCCCAGGTCCGCGAGCGCGGCCACGGCACGGGCCGGGTCCACGCCCATCCCGTCCCCGGCGATCACCACGCGGGCGCCCGCCTTCTCGGCTGCCGCCACCCGGTCGGGCGCCGCCGCGGCTCCGGTCAGCACGAGCGTGGGCACCAGGGGCGAGGTGAACAGCGGCCGCGAGAAGTCCAGGTCGAGGCTCGCACTCACCACGGCGATCGCGGGCGCGGGACCCTGTCCGGCTTCCTTCCGCAGCGCCGCGAAGGCCTCACGCGCGCGTGCCGGACGGTACTCCTCCTGCCGTACCGTTTCGGCGCCCACGATCACGACGTCGGCGAGCCCCCGCAGCGTGCCGAAGATCCGCATGTCGGTGGCGCCGGAGATGGGCTGCGAGCGCCCTTCGTGCTGGGCGGCCCCGTCGAGCGTGGAGACCATGTTGGCGCGCAGCCAGGGCACCAGGCCGCCGGGGCCGGGCTCGGGGTAGGCGTACGCGGCGGCCAGCTCCTCGAACGTCCATTCGTGGTCGGCCGGCTCCGCACCGGGGAGTGCGGAGCCGGGCACTTCGCCGGTGTCCGGGGCCGTACCACCCGGCCGGGCCACTGTTTCGTCGGTCACAGGGAACAGGCGTCGCATGTCGTGCAGTGTGGCACGGCGCTTAGCATGGGGAACCGTGTCGTCCTCCACTGCCGCCTCAGGGATCGATTCGATAGCCGGAGCGGCCCCGCTGTCCCTGTGCGCTCGTGAGCCGCACGTCCCCGCCGACCGGCTCGTCGCGGAGATGGTGCCGCCGCCGCGCTTCGACTCGGTGCGCTTCGCCACGTACATCCCGGACCCGAACCAGCCCAGCCAGACCGAGGCCGTAGGCGTCCTGGAGGGCTTCGCGGCCGGGCTCGGCGGGGCGCACGCGGTGGGCGGCGGCAAGCGCGGCTTCTTCGGGTTCGGGAAGGCCAAGGCCTCCAAGACCCCGGCCGGCCCCCGCGGCGTCTACCTCGACGGCGGCTACGGCGTCGGCAAGACCCACCTCCTGGCCTCCCTCTGGCATGCGACCCCGGCGGAGCCCGCGCTCAAGGCCTTCGGCACCTTCGTGGAGCTGACGAACCTGGTGGGCGCGCTCGGCTTCCAGAAGACCGTGCAGACGCTGTCGGGGCACCGGCTGCTGTGCATCGACGAGTTCGAGCTCGACGACCCCGGCGACACCGTCCTGGTCTCCACCCTGCTCGGCAAGCTCGTAGACGCGGGCGTCGCCCTCGCCGCCACCTCCAACACCCTGCCGGGCAAGCTCGGCGAGGGCCGCTTCGCCGCCGCCGACTTCCTGCGCGAGATCCAGGGACTGTCCGCCCACTTCCGCGCGCTGCGCATCGACGGCGAGGACTACCGTCACCGCGGCCTGCCCGAGGCGCCGGCACCGTACTCCGACGAGCAGGTGACGAAGGCGGCGTACGCCACCGAGGGCGCCTCGCTCGACGACTTCCCGCACCTGCTCGACCATCTCGCCCGGGTCCACCCCAGCCGGTACGGCGCGCTGACCGACGGACTGAGGGCCGTGTGCCTGACCGACGTGCAACCGGTGCCGGACCAGTCGACGGCCCTGCGGCTCGTCGTACTCGCCGACCGGCTCTACGACCGCGAGGTGCCGGTGCTCGCCTCCGGGCTGCCGTTCGACAGGCTGTTCAGCGAGGAGATGCTGAAGGGCGGCTACCGCAAGAAGTACTTCCGCGCGATCTCCCGCCTCACCGCCCTCGCCCGGGACGCCAAGGGACTGGTCCAGAACTGATCAGCCGGGACACCGGCGGCTTCGCAAAGGCGTAGCAATCCCAAACTGATGTACGCCACAGGAGTACCTCAGCGGTCCGTTCCGGCCATTCCCACCTCGGTTTTTGGGCTTTCCTTTACCTGAAACGCAGAGTTAACCCAGCAAATAAGCCAGTCGGGTTAACGTGTTCGTCCAGACACAGACGGCGGACGCGCGCAGCGGGGAGGGAGGCGCATGGCACGGGGTACGACGGTCCGGTTCGCGCTCACGATCCTCTCCGCCGTCCTGCTGGCCCTGCAGCTCTTCGCGCCCACCGCGTCCGTCGCCTCGGCGCACTCGACGCACGTGACGGCTGCCGGGTCCCCGGAGCCCGTCGCGAGCAAGCGCACGGACGGGGCCGACGAGGTCGTCACCTGTGGCGACCTCGAGCACTCCGCGGGCCCCACCGGCCCGCTGCGCACCCGTGACCGCCACCGCACGGCGGCGGACTCCGTTCCGGAGCCCCCCGCGCTCGTACTGCTGGCGCACGACGAACCGGCCGCGCGGCCACCGGCCGCCCGCCCCGCCGCACTGCGCGTATCCAGATCATCGACCGCTCATTCCCCCGCGGCACTTCAGGTGTTCCGCCACTGAGCTGCTCACCGGGTACGGGCAGACGACGACCTCCCCTCACCACGCCATGTCGGCCGAGCGCGTCGACGTGGGGTCATGTCGCCGTACCCGCATCTGCCACGTTCTCGTAAGCCGACGCGCCGACCAAGGCGCGCCAGGAGGAACTGACACATGCAGCCCCTCATCGATCACGCCCGTGCGCACGGACAGCGCCCGGAGGAGTTCGCCCGGCTGGCCGAGGGCCAGTCCCCCCAGGTCCCGGGGGTCTGGGGGCATCCCCCAGAAAAACACAGCATCACCTGCTCCGACTCCCGGGTCGTACCCGCCCTGATCACCGGAGCCCGGCCCGGTGAGCTCTTCGAACTGCGCACCGCGGGCAACATCGTCCCCCCGTACGCCTCCGAGCACCCCACCAGCGAGGCGGCCACCATCGAGTACGCCGTGGAGGTGCTCGGCGTCAGCGACGTCGTCGTCTGCGGCCACTCCCACTGCGGAGCCGTCGGCGCGCTAGTGCGCGGCGACGACCTGACCCCCGTACCGGCCGTGCGCGACTGGCTCGCGCACGCCGCACCCGAACCCCGGGCGTCCGACGCGGACGACCCGACGGTCGCGGAGGGCGCCCAGAACCACGTCCTCGCGCAGGTGCTGCGCCTGCGGTCCTATCCGTGCGTCCAGCAGCGCCTGACGGCAGGTCAACTCCGGTTGCACGCCTGGTACTACGAGGTGCACACCGGAGCCGTGCGTGAACACCGCACCACCACCGACACGTTCGAGGCACTGTGAGCGGCACGATGACTGAACGGAAGACCACCGCAGGGAAGTTCACCGCACCGAAATTCACCGCACCGAAGTTCGCGGCTCGGAACAGGTTCCCTCATCTCAAGCAGGACTTCGCCGCCTCCCTCGTCGTGTTCCTGGTCGCGCTCCCGCTGTGCCTGGGTGTGGCCGTCGCCTCCGGTGTGCCCGCCGAACTCGGCCTGATCACCGGCATCGTGGGCGGCATCGTCACCGGGGTGATGCGCGGCAGCAGCCTCCAGGTCTCCGGACCGGCGGCGGGTCTGACCGTGCTGGTCTTCGAGGCGGTGCGGGAGTTCGGCCTGCCGGTGCTCGGAGTGATCGTGCTCGCCACCGGTGTGCTCCAGCTCGTCATGGGCGCGCTGAAGCTGGGGCGCTGGTTCCGCGCCATCTCGGTCTCCGTGGTGGAGGGCATGCTGGCCGGCATCGGACTCGTCCTGATCGCCGGGCAGCTCTACTCGGTGGCCGGAACCAAGGCGCCGGCCTCCGGCCTGGAGAAGATAGCCGGGCTGCCCGGAGCGCTGGTCGACGCCGCGGGGAGCACCCGTGCGCTGACCTCACTGGCGCTCGGGGCGGGCACCATCGCCGTCCTCGTGCTCTGGCAACGCCTGCCGCGCGCGGTGCGCACCGTTCCCGGCCCGCTTGCCGCGGTCGGCCTCGCCACGCTCGTCGCCACGCTGCTCGGCCTGCCGGTGGCCACGGTCGAGGTCAAGGGCCTGCTGGACTCGGTCCGGCTGCCGTCGGCGGCCGCCTTCGGTGAGCTCGCGAGCGTGGGCGTGCTCGGCACGATCATCGCGTTCACCCTGATCGCGTCCGCCGAGTCGCTGTTCAGCGCCGCCGCCGTGGACCGGCTGCACCACGGTCCGCGCACCCGGTACGACAAGGAGCTGATGGCGCAGGGCGCGGGCAACACCGTCTGCGGGCTGCTCGGCGCGCTGCCGATGACCGCGGTGATCGTCCGCAGCGCGGCCAACGTCCAGGCGGGCGCCCGGACGAAGGCGTCCCGGGTACTGCACGGCGTGTGGCTGCTGCTGTTCGCGGCGCTGCTGCCGTCCGTGCTGGCGTACATCCCGATTCCGGCCCTCGCGGGCATCCTGGTGTACTCCGGCGCCAAGCTCATCCCCGTACGGGAGATCGTAACGCTGTGGCGCGAGCACCGGGGGGAGATGCTCATCCTGGTGGTCACCGCGGTGTCGATCGTGGCGATCAGCATGTTCGAGGGCGTGCTCATCGGCCTCGCGCTGTCCGTGGTGAAGACCGCGTGGGAGGCCTCGCACGTCAAGCTGGAGGTCATCGACAAGGGTGCCGGTCCGGTGGAGGCGTACCTGTCGGGCAACGCGACGTTCCTGCGGCTGCCGAAGATCCTGGACAGCCTGGAGGCGCTGCCGCAGGACCGGCCGGTCGAGCTGGACCTGTCCGGGCTGCACCACTTGGACCACGCCTGCCGCACGGCCCTGGAGACCTGGGCGGAACGGCACAGCGCGGCCGGAACCGAGCCGGTACGGGTGAGGCCCGGCCGCTGACGCCATGGAGCCGCACGGCTCACGATGCGCGGGGGCCCGCCGGTGTGGCACCGGCGGGCCCCTGTGTCGTGGGATGCGGGGTGGGGTGCGGGTCGTGGGGTCCGCGCCGCGGGCTTCGACGGAAGCGGCCGGCCTCGCCTCATGGACTCCGGCGGAATTATCGTGGCAAGTACGGATATACCGGACCTCTCGACGAGGGGGTCGTCATGCTCGCTGAGCTGGTGGGTGCTCTGGTGGCAGCAGGTGCCGCCGGACTTGTGTATGTCGCCGCGGCGGCGCGGGTCGTCAAGCAGTACGAGCGCGGGGTGGTCTTCCGCTTCGGACGGCTCATGGGGTCCCCCCGGCCGCCCGGCTTCACCGTGATCGTGCCCGGAGTCGACCGGCTGCACAAGGTCAACATGCAGATCGTGACGCTGCCCATCCCCGCGCAGGAGGGCATCACACGGGACAACGTGACCGTGCGCGTGGACGCCGTCGTCTACTTCAAGGTGGTCGACGCGGCGAACGCGCTCATCCAGGTCGAGGACTATCGGTTCGCGGTCTCGCAGATGGCGCAGACCTCACTGCGCTCGATCATCGGCAAGAGCGATCTGGACGACCTTCTCTCCAACCGGGAGAAGCTCAACCAGGGCCTGGAACTGATGATCGACAGCCCGGCCATCGGCTGGGGCGTGCAGATCGACCGGGTCGAGATCAAGGACGTGTCCCTGCCGGACACCATGAAGCGGTCGATGGCCCGCCAGGCGGAGGCGGATCGCGAGCGCCGGGCACGCGTCATCAACGCGGACGCGGAACTCCAGGCCTCGAGGAAGCTGGCGGAGGCGGCCGGGGTGATGTCCGAACAGCCCGCCGCGCTCCAGCTGCGGCTGCTCCAGACCGTGGTGGCGGTCGCGGCCGAGAAGAACTCCACGCTCGTGCTGCCGTTCCCGGTGGAGCTGCTGCGGTTCCTGGAGCGAGCGGCACCGCAGGAGGAGGCGCACGGCCATGACGGGGCGGGGCCGTCCACGGCCACGATCACGCCGGGACCCTCGGCCGAGAGCGCGCCGGCGCGTCCGCGCGAGGCCGCTCCCGAGCTGACGTCCGACCCCGCCGCCGAGCTGACGCCCGACCCCGCTCTCCAGCGCTCGTCCGGCCCGGCTCCCGAGCGGTCGACCGCGAACGTACCGCCGCCTCCCCCGGAGCCCGCTCCCCCGTCCCTCACCGCCGACGACTGATCCGGCGGACGGCGCCCGTCCCCGTCCCCGTCGCGCCCCCGCACTCGTCCAGCCTGTCCTGCGTACGAGGCCCAGGCCGCGAGTCCCCGCGATGCGAGCGGAACGGCACGGGCGCCGGAAAACCGCGCGCACCTCCCGTACGCCCGCTGCTAGCCTCACCGGCATGCAGCGCGCCCATGTGTTCACGACGACGCCGGAGAGTGTCCCGGCGCGCTGACTGCTGACCGAAGTCCGAAGCCCCGGGGCGAGTGCCCCGGGGCTTCGCCGTGTGGCCCCGCTCGCCCCACCGAGAGGAGACCACGATGCACGACCACCGCCGCCTCGGCCGCGATCTCGATCTGTTCGACACCGACCCGCTGATGGGCGCGGGCCTGCCGTACTGGCTGCCCGACGGCGCCGTCGTACGGCACACCCTGGAGGAGTACGTACGGGACGCCGAGCGCCGCGCGGGCTACCGGCACGTCTACTCGCCGGTGCTCGGCAAGCGCGAGCTGTACGAGATCTCCGGGCACTGGGCGCACTACAGCGAGGACATGTTCCCGCCCATGGACCTGGGCGGTGAGCAGGTCGTCCTGCGGCCGAGCCTGTGCCCCCACCACGCGCTGATCTACCGCTCCCGCTCCCACAGCTACCGCGAACTCCCCCTGCGCATCGCCGAGCTGGGCGGCATGTACCGCTCCGAGCTGTCCGGCGTGCTCGGCGGCCTGACCCGCGTACGGGCGATCCACCTCAACGACGCACACATCTTCTGCACCCTGGACCAAGCCGTCGAGGAGGCGGCGGCCGCGCTGCGGATGATCGGCGAGGCCTACGCGGCGCTCGGCATCCGCCCGGCCCGCCACCGCCTCTCGCTGCCGGGCCCGGGCGGCAAGTACGTCGCCGACCCCGAGCTGTGGCGCCGGGCGTCGGCGATGCTGCGCGACGTACTCGACCGAAGCGGCATCGCCTACGAGGCCGTGGAAGGCGAGGCCGCGTTCTACGGCCCCAAGATCGACGTCCAGATCACCGACCCGGGGGGCCGCGAGTCCACCCTCTCCACCGTGCAGATCGACTTCCACCAGCCGGAACGCTTCGACCTGCACTACATCGGGCCCGACGGGGCGAAACACCGCCCCGTGATGGTCCACCGCAGCGTCATCGGCAGCATGGAGAGAGCCGTCGCCCACCTCATCGAGGCGCACGGCGGCGCCTTCCCGGCCTGGCTCGCGCCCACCCAGCTGGTGATCCTGCCCGTCTCGGACGCCGAGATGGAACACGCCGTACGACTCCTGCGCCGCTGCCTCGACCAGGGCCTGCGGGCCCGGCTCGCCGCTCCCGAGGAGGGCACCCTGGGCGCGCGCGTCCGGGCGGCGCGGCTGGTGCCGTACCAGGCGGTGATCGGTTCCAAAGAGGCCGCGGACGACCACATCGCGCTGCGCCTGCGCGACGGCCGCCGCCTGGATCCGCAGCCCGTGGACGAGGCGCTGCACCACATCGGCGACATCGTCGCCCGCAGGGACACCCACCTCTGGAACGGATAGCGCGGGCATCCTCCGTCCGTCCACGACACCGACGTGAGCCCGGCGAGCCCGGCGGGGCCGCCGGGCTCACGGTCACCGGCCGCCGCACCAAGGGCACCTCTGCGACAGCCACGCGGGTGACGTCACGGTCCCCGACACGGCACGAACACGAGATGAGCGCTTCCCCCGATCTTCACCGCTACGTTCATCCGGTGATCCTTCTTGTTCGACTTGTGCGACGTATCGCCGCCGTCTGCGCCCTCGGTGTGGCGCTCGCCGCCTGCGGCGCCCCCGACGCCCCCCAGCACCCGGGGAAGCCCGGGGCGGCCGCGCCCACGTCGCCCACGCTCGCGCCCGGACCCGGTGGCCTGACGCCCGTCTTCAAGAACGCCACGACGCGGGAGAAGACCATCGCCCTCACCTTCGACGCGGACATGACCGCGGATCAGGGGCCCCGGGCGGCGGCCGGCGAGCACTTCGACAATCCGGAGCTGATCGACGCGCTGCGGGAGCTCAAGGTGCCGGCGACCGTGTTCATGACGGGCCGGTGGGCCGACCAGTACCCCCGGGAGGCCCGGGAGATCGGGCGGGACCCGTTGTTCGAGGTCGGCAACCACTCCTACAGCCATTACTCCTTCACCGACCGCTGCTACGGGCTGCCCACCCTGCCCGAGCAGCGGATGCGCGCGGATGTCGAGCGCGCCTACACCGCGATCCGCAAGGCGGGCGTGCCCCGCCCGAGGCCGTACTTCCGCTTTCCCGGCGGCTGCTACGACAACCGGGCCCTGCGCGCCATCAGCTCGCTCGGTGTCACCGCGGTGCAGTGGGACGTGATGAGCGGCGACGCGTACGCGACGGACGCGGACGCGGTCGTGCGGCAGGTCAGGGACGGGGTGCGGCCCGGATCCGTGGTCGTCATGCACTGCACGCGCAGCGCGGCGCCGGTGACCGAACAGGCGGTCCGGACGATCGTGCCCGAGCTGCGCGAGCAGGGCTACCGGTTCGTCAAGGTCTCCACGCTGATCGAGGAGTCGTCCGGGCGACGGTAGGGGCCCGCGGGCCCGGGCCACCGCGGCTTACGCTGGAGACCATGAGCGAGTACTGCGATACGGAGACGGCGGACCCGGCACCCGAGGCGGGCGGGCCGCCGTTCGCCGAGTGCGTGTTGTGCCAGGAGCCCACGGAGTACCCGGAATCACACAAGGGGATCACGCTGTGCCCTGTCTGCGAGTGGCAGGAGGCGCAGCGCACGGCCTGCTCCGGGTGACCTCGGTCCGCCTCAGGGAGACCGACGGGTGGTGAGCGCACAGGCCACCGCCACCGCGGCCGCCGTGAGCAGCGCGGCGAGGGCGAGCGGCAGCAGCGGGGCCGGGACCCTGGCCGTCTGCGAGCCCGTCACCAGCGCGGTGACTGCCGTGCGCGCCGGGGAACCGCTCAGTACGAGCGCGAGCAGGGCCGCGAGCATCAGCGCGGGGACGGCGCGTCCCGGCGAGCGCAGCAGCGGCCAGGTCGTCAGTGCGCCCACGGCCGTACCGAGCAGCGCGCACACCAGCGCGACGATCAGTCCGGCCCCGGCGGACTGGACGGCGGAGAGGCGGATGCGGTGGTCGGTGCTGGTGTGGCTGCTGATGAGCGTGACGACGACAGTCGCGGCCGTACCCAGGGCGGCTGAGGCACCCAGCGCGACGAGCAGGCAGGCCAGGTGCGCACGCCCCGGACCGACCGCCGCGCCGACACAACTCCTGGCCGCGGGCGGCTCGTTGGTCGCGCAGATGCGGACGAGCCAGGCGGCGACGGGCAGCACCGCGGCGGCCGCGTAGCCGAGCGAGTCCAGCACGGGCTGCCCGCTCTGGACGCCGATCGCGAGGAAGACGGCGTACAGGAGGAACGGGGGGAGCCAGCGCTGGGAACGCAGAAGGAGGGCGGACTGGTAGCGCAGGAGGGGGATCATCGGCAGCTGTCGGCCTTTGTTTCGCGGGGTTCGGGGTCGGCAGGGAGAGGCTCGGCCGGGCCGACGGCCACCACGTGCCAGGGCGGCCGTGCGCCGAGCAGGGTTCGCAGCAGGACGTCGGAACGGCTCGCGGGCACGGTGAGACGGAGGGTGCCGGACGGGGTGCGGGCCATGGATGTGGTCATCGCCCGCGCGTCGGCGGGCGGTTCGGCACCGGCGGGTCCCCGGGCCTCGACGACCACGGACGGCCCGGCGGGGGACGGTGAACTCCGTTCGCCCGTATGCGGTTCGAGCGCGCCCTCGCTGACGCGGTAGACGGCGTCGGGCACCCCCGCGAGCCGGCGCGGGTCATGGTCGACGAAGACGACGGCGGCGCCGGCGGACGTTCGTTCGGCGACCGCGCGGTCCAGTTCCTCACGGGCGTCGGTGTCGAGGCCGGTCCAGGCCTCGTCGAGGACGAGCAGTTCGGGCCCGGCGAGCAGGGCCTGGGCGACGGCGACCTTCTGGCTGCTGCCCTTGGAGAGTTCCGCCATCGGCGTACGGGCGTACGCGGCGGCGCCGAAGCGTTCGAGCCACTCGTCGGCGGCGCGGGCGGCGTCGGGCCGGGACAGTCCGTGGACGGTGCCGAGGTGGGTGAGGTAGCCCGTCGCCGTGAAGGGGAGGGCGGCCGGGAAGCGCTCGGGAACGTACGCGGTGCGCGGGCGCCCGGTGACACGGCCCTCGGTGGGCGCGTCGATGCCGGCGAGAAGCCGGAGCAGGGTGGACTTGCCGGTGCCGTTCGCGCCCTCGACGCGTGTCAGGGAGCCGGGCGGCACCGTCAGGTCGACCCCGCGCAGCACCCAGGGGCCGCGGAGCCCGTAACGGCGGCCGACGCCCGTCAGGCGTAGATCACGTTGCATGGGGGCATCCTCGCGCGGCGGGACGGACGCACGCAGAGGATTACGGACGGACGCAGAGGATTCGGGTGGCCCGGGCCGTCGTCCGCCCCGCGAAAGATCCGATCTTCCACCTGGCAGACTGGACGTCGTGAGCAGTGACCAGACCCCCGCCACCCCGGCGGACGCGCCGCACGACGGCCAGGACAGCCCCTTCCGCTCCGAGCGCACCCCGCGCGACGAGGCGCCGCAGTTCGTGCTGCCGCTCGTCGTGCGCATAGAGCGGGCCGCTCCCCCGGCGCGCACGGACGCACTGGAGACGGCCGCGCGCGCCGTGCTCGTGATCCTGAGCGACGAGCGCTCGCTGGGCGAGGGCGAGTGGGCCCGGGCGATGCGGGACTGGCAGGACGCACGGATCCGCAAGGTGGTGCGGCGGGCGCGCGGCGCGGAGTGGCGACGGGCCGAGGCGCTTCCGGGCATCACGGTCACGGGCAAGTCGGCGGAGGTCCGCGTCTTCCCGCCCGTCCCGCTGGACGGCTGGCCCAAGGACCTGGCCCGGCTACAGGTGTCGGGCACGGACCTCGACGACCCGGAGCCGCCGGTGGAGGCCGACCCGGCCGCGCCCGTGCTGTGGCTGAACCCGGACCTGGAGATGTCGGCGGGCAAGACGATGGCCCAGGCGGGCCACGGCGCCCAACTCGCCTGGTGGGCGCTGCCGGACGAGGAGCGCACGGCCTGGCGCGACGCGGGCTTCCCCCTCGCCGTCCGCGCCGCCGACCCGTCCCACTGGCGCGACCTCACGACGTCCGGACTGCCGTTGGTACAGGACGCGGGCTTCACGGAGATCGCCCCGGGCAGCTGCACGGTGGTGGCGGACCATCCCGCACTGCGCCGCAACTGATCAGGGCGCCAGGTCGAAACCGGCTTCGGCGCGGCGCCCACCGGGGCAATCCCCTTACATGGGAAACGAAAGCAGGCGCACCGCTCCGGTCGGCCAGTTCGCTCCCTCGTGCAGGGGCGTCCACATGGTCCGCAGCGGCATCAGCACGGGCCCCTCGTGTTGCTCGACATGGACGTCCTGCTCCAGCGCCCGCCAGCCGAGCCGCTGGTAGAGCGGGACCAGGGGCTGTCGGCAGAAAAGAAGTCCGTACTGCGGGCCCAGCGTCCGCGCGTGGTCGAGAGCCGCCGTGACGACCAGCCGCGCCAGTCCGTTCCCCCGCAGGTCAGGCGCGACGGCCACGCCACCGACACCCACCACCTCGGTGTCGGTACCCCCGACCGATACAGGCAGTACGAGCAGGCCGGCGTGGGCCACGAGGCGGTCACCCAGCCTGATGCCGAAATGATCCTCCTTGGGCAGCCAGGTCAGGCCGGCGTGCGCGACGCCGAACGGATCGGCGCCGTCGCCGAGGATCTCGCTCTGCTCGGTCTTCGTGTATCGCGTAAGCCGCACTGCGGTCGGCGGTGCGGGTGACAGGTGCTCGGCCATCCCGGCATTGAACCATCCGGCCTACATCAGACAACCGACGCCCGCCCCGCGTACGCGTAGGCCGTGACCCAGGTGATGTCCAGCTGCGCCCAGGAGCCGGGCGCCGCGTAAGCCCCGTACAGCGCGGACTCGTTCTGCAGGACGGCGCTCAGCGGCCGGCTCGGTACGGCGCGGGTGTCGTGGAGGTAGAGGTGGCCGTCGAGGTAGTAGCGCGCGTGGCCGGGAGTCCACTCCAACGACACCGTGTGCCAGTCGGTGAAGGGCTTGCCGGTGTCGGCGTAGCTCTGGCCGCGGCCGTCGCACGGGTGGTGGAAGAAGTGGACGGTGTCGACCCAGTTCTGCTCGTAGAAGTCCATCTCGCAGGCGTCGCCGTAGTACAGCCAGGCCGACTTGTAGCCGGGGGCCGCCTTCACGACGCGGACGCGGGCGCTGATCTTCCCGTACGCCTGGTTCATGATCCGCTTCGGGACGACGGCCGCGGAGTGGATGTCGCCGCCGGAGCGGGGACGGTACATCCGGATGTGCATCCGGCCGTCGCCGTTGTCGGCGGGCCCGACCCACACGGTGTCGTCGGCGCGGTACTCGCCGCCGAGCAGGCGCGTGTTGCCGTTGGAGTGGTTGCGCGGGTCGGCGGTGTCGTACCAACCGCGCGGGTAGGCCCACCAGTCGGCGCGGTAGGAGCCGGTCAGGGCGCCGCAGTAGGCGCTGGGTGTGTCGGCGTTGTGGTCGCAGTCGCTGAAGGAGCCCAGCGGCACGAGGTCCCCGTTGAAGTTCTCCGCGAAGACCTGGTGGAAGGGGCCGCAGTCGCCGCGCGGCATCACGTCACCGGTCGCGTGGCAGGCGTCCTCGGAGGGAGCGACGGCGGCGGCCGCCCCTGGCACGAAGAAGGCCGCCATGAGGGCGGCCAGTGCGAGGGCGATGACGCCGCGCGGGCGATGCCCGGGGAGGTGACGGTGCCGGCTCATCTTCCGCGCTTCACTGCTGCTCCTCACGCTTGCTCCTCACTTCTGCTCCTCACTTCCGCTCCTCTCCTGTGCCGCGACCGGCACGACGGCGGATCACCTCAGGAGGTATTCCGGAAGATCACGCGCGGACGTTCAGCCGTTGGGGTGGAACTCGTGACCGGGGGCAGGCCCGGCTACCCTTTCCGCACGCCCGACGCACGTAGATGACGCACGTACACCTGGAGGTCGCCATGGCCGGGACCCGGCTCGACGGGAGGGTCGAACGGGGGAACCGGACGCGGCAGCTGGTGCTCCGGCGGACCGTCGACATCGCCTCCGTCGAGGGGCTCGACGCGCTGTCCGTCGGCCGGCTCGCGACCGAGCTGCAGCTCAGCAAGAGCGGGGTGTTCGCCCTGTTCGGCTCCAAGCAGGAGCTTCAGCTCGCCACCGTCCGGGAGGCGTCCCGCATCTATGTCGAGCAGGTCATACGGCCGGCCGACGAGACCCCTCCCGGGCTGGCCCGGCTGTGGCGGCTGTGCGAGCTGTGGCTCGACTACTCCCAGGGCCGCGTCTTCCCCGGCGGCTGTTTCTTCTACGGGGTGATCGCCGAGTACGACGCCCGGTCCGGGCCCGTGCACGACGCCGTGGTCCGCGCCCAACGCGACTGGACCGCCCACGTGGAACGTACGATCGCCGAGGCCCGGGACGACACCCGCGAGCTCCGCGCCGACACCGACGTTCCCCAACTGGCCTTCGAGATCGTCGCGCTGCTGGAGACGGCCAACGTCATCTCCGTGTTGCACGACGACGCGTCCGCCTATGGCAGGGCCCGGATCGCCCTCGTGTCTCGGCTGCGGACGGCGGCGACGGATCCGTCCGGGCTGCCTCAAGTCGCCTGATACCGAGGGGCTTTGCGGCCACAACGAGTCGAGCCAAACAACTAGCACGACCGTTCGCACAGTTTTATGCTCGGCGCCATGGACCTCACCGGAGCGAAGGACGTCACCGGAGTCGACGAACCGGACCTCGTCAGGCTCGACCGGATCGCCGTGCACGAGTCGGTACGGCTCGTGGGACTGGCGGAGGAGAAGGACTGGGAGCGGGACACGCCGTGCGCGGAGTGGCCCCTGCGCCGGCTCGTCGCGCACATGGCCGCGCAGCACCACGGGTTCGCGGCCGCCGCGCGCGGCGCCGGAGCCGACATGGCGCACTGGCGGGAGCCGGAGGAGATGTCCGACCCGGAGCGCACGTACCGTGGCGCCGCGATGGGCGTCCTGGCGGCCTTCGGACAACCGGGGGTGCTCCAGCGCAAGTTCGCTCTGCCGGAGTTGGGAGTGGTGGTACCCGGGCGGATCGCGCTGGGCTTCCACCTCGTCGACTACGTGGCGCACGCCTGGGACGTGGCCGCCGCGCTGGGCGTCGAGCCGGAGCTGCCCACCGACGTGCTCGACGCCGCACTCGGCGTCGCCCTGCTCGTACCGACGGATCCGGCGGGGCGCGGACCGGGCTTCGCCTTCGCGCCACCGCTCGCCGTACCGCCCGGCACGGGCTCGCTCGACGCCACCCTGCGCCTCCTGGGACGCGACCCCGACCAGTGGTTTTTACCGAAGGATCAACGGAACTTGCCAAGTGTTTGAACACCTCGGCGGCCTCGTACGTACCTCCCGGCACTGGCCAAGCGCCCATCCCCAACGACCAGTTGGTTTCACCCGGGAGGCTCCATTGCGGCGTATCAACGGTACGGCCCTCCTCATCGCGGCCCTCGTCGCCACCGTCGGCGCGCTCGCGTTCCCCGTGTGGTCGTACGCCGACCGCTCCGGCACCGGACAGGCGAACCTCGCCGCCGGCACGGTGGCCACGAAATGGGGACCGCTCACCGCCGCCGACCGCGATCTGATCGTCCGTGTACGGCTGGCGGGGCTGTGGGAACTGCCCGCCGGACAGCAGGCGATCGAGCGGGCACCCACCCCGGCGATCAAGGAGGCCGGCGACCACCTCATCGTCGGCCACACCGACCTCGACAAGCGCGTACGGATCGTCGCGGCCCAGCTCGGCGTCGAGCTGCCCAACCAGCCGAACGAGCAACAGCAGGGCTGGCTCCAGGAGTTGAGCGCGGCAAGCGGGCAGGAGTACCAGTACAAGTTCGCGAACCTGCTGCGGGCCGCGCACGGCAAGATCTTCCCGGCGATCGGCGCCGTACGGAACTCCACGCGGAACACGCTGGTACGGCAGCTCGCCTCGGACGCCAACCAGACCGTGCTCGACCACATCACGGTGCTGGAGAAGACCGGCAACGTCGACTTCGACGCCATCGCCAACGACGCGGTGTCCGGCACGACCGCCAGCCCGACCGGTCCCGCCGCGCCCGTACCCGGTGCCGCGGCGCCCTCCGCGCCCGCCGCCGGGCCGAGCGGCAACCCCCGGACCAGCTCCAGCCCGTCCCCGGGCGAGCCGGGCACGGTCAACACCGGCCGACCGGATCCCGTCGACTCCGACAACGTGCTGCGCTAGACGAAGGGCGGCCGGGCGGGCGGCGCGCGGAACCTCAAATGTTGCTCTGAACGTCCCTGGGGAGGGGTTCGGTCCTGGGAACCGGGGCCATGACTCCGTCACATCGGCAGCGGCGGTCCGTCGGGGGGCGGACGGAGGACCGAACCGGCACGGCAGGTGCCGCTCCGTGGACCGCACGACGGGTGCCGATGGATCCGTGGTGAAGGAGGGGGACGATGAAGCGACTGGGAACGGGCATCGGGTGGCGGCCGGAGATCGCCGACGCCGTGGAGCGTATGCCGGGCATCGACTGGGTCGAGGCCGTGGCCGAGAACGTGTGCCCAGGGCATCTGCCCGAGTCGCTGCTGCGGCTGCGTGAGCACGGCGTCACCGTCGTCCCGCACGGCGTCTCCCTCGGCCTCGGCGGCGCGGACCGCCCCGACGAGGCGCGGCTGACCGCCCTCGCCGAGCGCGCGCAGGCCCTCGGTTCGCCGCTCGTCACCGAGCACATCGCGTTCGTCCGGGCGGGCGGGCCGCTGACCGCCTCGCCGCTGCTGGAGGCCGGGCATCTGCTCCCGGTGCCGCGCACCCGCGACGCGCTCGACGTCCTGTGCGAGAACATACGCATCGCGCAGGACGCGCTGCCCGTCCCGCTCGCCGTGGAGAACGTCGCGGCACTCATCTCCTGGCCGGGCGAGGAGATGACTGAGGGACAGTTCCTGTACGAGCTGGCCGACCGCACCGGCGTACGGCTGCTCATCGACGTCGCGAACCTGCACACCAACCACGTCAACCGGGGCGAGGACCCGGCCAGGGCGCTGGACGAACTGCCCGTCGAGGCCATCGCGTACGTCCATGTCGCGGGCGGTTTCGCACGCGACGGCGTCTGGCACGACAGCCACGCCCACCCGGTGCCGCGGCCGGTCCTCGACATCCTGGCCGACCTCGCGTCCCGGACCGTCCCGCCCGGCGTCCTGCTGGAACGCGACGAGAACTTCCCCGAACCGGCCGAGCTGGAGCGGGAGCTGGCGGCCATTCGGGAGACGGTGGAGAAGGCGTCGGTACGTGTCGGGGAGCGGCCGGCGGGCGCGGGGCCGGCGGGCGCGGCAGGGCAAGACTCCACCGACACCGACACCGACACCGACACCGGCACCGGCACCGGCACCGGCACCGACACGGAACCGGCCCGCCAGCGGCTCGCGCTCGCGCAGGCCGCGCTGCTCTCCTCTCTCGTCGCCGGCACCCCCGTGCCCGAGGGGTTCGACCGGGTGCGGCTCGGGGTGCAGGCGCGCGCCCTCGCCGCCAAGCGGGCCGATGTCGTGGCGAAGGTCGCGCCCGAACTGCCCGGGATCCTCCAGGAGGCGTACCGCCCCGCCTTCCTCGCCTACGCCCAGGGTCACCCGATGACCGGCGGCTACCGGCGCGACGCCCTCGGCTTCGCCGAGCACCTGCTGCTCGCCGGGCGGCCCGAGAACGCCGAGAGGCGGCGCCTGCTGCGCGAGTGGTGGCTGGAGCGCTCGGGTCCGACCCCGCCGTCCCGGCACCCCGCGGCCCGGCTGGCCAGGGCGACGCGCCGGGTCCTGCTGCGGCACTGAGCGGGGATCACGCCCGTATCACTCCCGGAGGTGCGCGGGAGGCGTCTTGAGGAAATGTGCCGCGATTAACACCGCGGCCGTGGCTTGCACGCGGGCAGCTGGTTTGCCTCACTTCACCATGGAATGCCCTCCGTCATGGCTGCCGTATTGGGTGCGCGATGCCCGTTTTCCAACTGTTTTCGCTCGTACGGCAGTTAGCGACTACGGCGCAGTAATATGCCAACCTGCACCCGCAGCGCGCTGGCGCGCGGTGCTGCAAGCAGGAGGCACCATGCGATCCAGACCCGTCCAAGGCCGCGGAGTTTTCAGCGGCACCGGGCTCCTCATCACCTTGCTCGCGGGGACCCTCGTCGCACTGATCTTTCCCGTCTGGTCCTACGCGGACCGTTCCGGCACGGGTCTGGACACCCTGAACGCCCAGACCCTGTCCACGCAGTACGGCCCGCTGTCCGCGCAGGACCGGGACTTCATCACCAGGGTCCGGCTAGCCGGGCTGTGGGAGCTGCCGGCCGGGCAGCAGGCCGAGCAGAAGGGCACCACCCTGGCCGTGCGCACCGCGGGCCGGCACCTCATCGAGGGCCACACCTTCCTGGACGCCCGCGTCCGTGACGTCGCCGCGCGCCTGGGTCTCGCCCTGCCCAACCAGCCGAGCGCACAGCAGCGCCAGTGGCTCACGATCCTCAACTCGGCCCAGGGCGAGGCGTACGACCGCGACTTCGCCAACCTCCTGCGCCAGGCCCACGGCAAGGTCTTCGCCGTCGTCGCCCAGGTCCGCGCCACCACCCGCAACTCGCTGGTGCGCGCCCTCGCCGAGGACGCGAACACCACCGTCCTCGACCACATCAAGGTCTTGGAGGCCACCGGCTACGTCGACTTCGACGCGCTGGCCCAGGACGCGGCCACCGCGAGCCCGCCCCCACTCACCAACTCCCCCGCGCCGCCGGGTCCCACGGACAACCCCGGCACACCGGTTCCGGTGACCCCGTCGGCGGCCGTTTCGCTGCCGCCGGTGGACACGTCGGCCACCTACGCGCTGCCGCCGGCGGCCTCCAGCCCGCCTCCGTGACATGGCGCTCCACCGGGAGGCCGGGGCAAGCCACGGTCGCTCCGCGACCGCGGGTACTGCATCCCCCGGGGGACAACCCCCGGACCCCCGGCCGGCCCACCAGGAACCGCCGGCCGCTAAGCGAGACCTGCGACCAGCTCAGCCACCGACTTGCGGCGCCCGGTGAAGAACGGCACCTCCTCGCGGACGTGCATCCGGGCCTCGGAGCCGCGCAGGTGGCGCATGAGGTCGACGATGCGGTGCAGCTCGTCGGCCTCGAAGGCCAGGACCCACTCGTAGTCGCCGAGGGAGAACGAGGCGACCGTGTTGGCGCGCACGTCCGGGTAGCCGCGGGCCATCTTGCCGTGGTCGGCGAGCATGCGGCGGCGGTCCTCGTCCGGCAGCAGGTACCAGTCGTAGGAGCGCACGAAGGGGTAGACGCTGACGTAGTTGCGCGGCGTCTCGTCGGCGAGGAACGCCGGGATGTGCGAGCGGTTGAACTCCGCGGGGCGGTGCAGCGCCATGTTCGACCAGACCGGCTCCAGGGCGCGGCCCAGCTTCGTACGGCGGAAGAGGTTGTACGCCTCCTGCAGCTGGTCGCTGGTCTCGGCGTGCCACCAGATCATGAGGTCGGCATCGGCGCGCAGGCCCGACAGGTCGTACGTACCGCGGATCGTCACGTCCTTCGCGGCGAGCTGGTCGAACAGCTCCTGGACCTCGTCGGCGTAACCGGCGCGGTCCTCGGGCAGCACGTCCTTCAGCTTGAAGACGGACCACAGCGTGTAGCGGATGACCTCGTTGAGGTCCTTGGCCAGCTTGCCCTTGTTCGGGATCCGGCCGGACTCGGTGGTGGGGGCGTCGTCACTCATGTGCCTATTCTCCCGCTCCGCCGTGGAGGCTCTGCACCGGGTTGGCGGTGAGCTCCTGCACACCGCGCAGGTCACCGCCGAGCTGGTCGACGGCGGCGTACGCGCTCGCGATGCACGCCGGGATGCCTACGCCGTCGTACGCCGCGCCGCACACGGCGAGGCCCGGGAGCTTCGCGACGTGCTCGCGGATGCGGGCCACGCGCGCGTGGTGGCCGACGGGGTACTGGGGCAGGCCGTCGGTCCAGCGGGTGACGCGGGTGGCCACCGGGGCGGCGTCCAGGCCGGTCGCCTCGCGCAGGTCGTGCCGTGAGACGGACACGAGGTCGGCGTCCTCGCGCCGAAGGATCTCCGTCTCGCCGTACCGGCCGACGGACGTCCTCAGGACGACCACGTCGGGGTCCTCGTCGGCGATCCAGCCCCACTTCTGGGAGGCGAAGGTCGACGCCTTGATCGTGCGCCCGTCGACCGGCGGGACGAGGAAGCCGCTGCCGTCGGGCAGGGCGGTGTCGGCGCGGCGGTAGGCGAGGGTGACGAGGGCCATGGAGGCGTACTCGACGGTGCGCAGCTCGGCGGCGGCCCCGGGGGACGCGGTGCCCAGCAGGCGGGCGGCCTCAGGGGCGGGAGCGGCGACGATCACCGCGTCCGCCTCCAGGGCCTGGCTCTCGATGAGGACCTCCCATCCCTCGGAGGTGCGGTTCAGCCCGTCCGCCGTGGTCTTCAGGAGGATCTCGCCGCCCCGGGCCCGCACCGACTCCGCGACGGCGAGCGGGAGCCCGCCGACGCCGCCCTCGATGCCCATGAACACCGGGCCCTGCTGCTGCGGGGCCGCGGCCGCCTTCGTCTGGATGGCGCGGACCGCCTCCGTCAGCGAATCGTGTGCCTGGGCGGCCTGGAAGAGCTGCGGGACGGCCGAGCGCATCGAGATGCGGTACGCGTCACCCGCGTACACCCCGCCGAGCAGCGGCTCCACCAGGCGGTCGACGACCTCCCGGCCGAGGCGCGCCGCCACGTACTCCCCCACCGCCGCATCGTCGCCGACCTCCGTGCGCGGCAGCCGGGCGTCGCGCTCGATGCGCCGCAGGCCCTCGTCGGACAGGACGCCGGAGAGCGCGGACGCCGTGCCGGGGACGCCCATGACATGCCCCTTGGGCATCGGGCGCAGCGCGCCGCGGGTCCAGATGGAGGCCGTCGACGTGGCCGGGGGCTGCAGGCGGTCCGTGAGACCCACCTCGCGGGCGAGCGCCACCGCCTCGGGCCGCCGCGCGAGCATCGACTCGGCTCCGAGATCGACCCGCACGCCCGCGATCTCGCCGGGCAGCAGCTTGCCGCCGACCCGGTCCGACGCCTCCAGGACCGTGACTCGCACACCCCGCTCCAGGAGCCGGTGGGCCGCGGCCAGCCCCGCGATCCCGCCTCCGATGACGACGACATGCCCCGCGCCCGCACGGGCGGCTTCCCTTGCGCTCATGCCCCCAGCCTCTCAGACCCCACCGGCACCCCCGCATGGGCCAGGTGTCCCTCTCGAGTCCCGACCGTGACCCCATCGGGACCGGATCCGGCCAACGTTCCGACCTGACCCGGCGTCGAAGAAGCGTCCGTCACGACGACCCCCGGGGGTACCACCGCATGCACACTCCACGCACCGTACGGCCCGTCCAGGTGCTGGCCGCGACGCTGCTCGCCGCCACGCTCGCGCTCGCGGGCTGCGGCGCCGACGACAAGGGGGGCGCCGCCAGTGACAGCGCGGCCAAGGCCGCCGTGCCCGGCGCCGAGCGTCAGCCCGCCGCCGACGGCGCCACGGGCAGCGACGCGAAGGCCCGCCGCGACAGCACGCCCAAGCTCACCGCGAACAACATCATCCGTACGGCGTCCCTGACCGTGCAGGTGAAGGACGTGCCCAAGGCACTCGACGAGGCACGGGCGACCGTCGAGAACGCGGGCGGGTTCGTCGGTAACGAGAGCACCAGCCGGGACGCCGAGGGCCACGAGCGCACCCGGGTCGTGCTGCGCGTGCCCACCGGGAAGTACGACGAGGTGCTCGGCGCACTTCAGGGCGCGGGCAAGCTCATCGACCGCACCGCCAAGGCCGAGGACGTCACCGACCAGGTCGTCGACGTGGAGAGCCGCATCAAGTCGCAGCGCGCCAGCGTGGCACGGGTGCGCGAGCTGATGGACAAAGCGACCAAGCTCAGCGATGTGGTCACGCTGGAAGGGGAGTTGAGTTCACGCGAGTCCGACCTGGAGGCGCTGCTCGCCCGGCAGGCGTCCCTGAAGGACCGCACCAGCCTGGCCACCATCACGCTCTCGCTGTCCGAGACCCCGGTGAAGAAGGCGGCGCAGGACAACGGGCCGGGTTTCGTGGACGCGCTGGCGGGCGGCTGGCATGTGTTCGTCGCGATGCTGCGGTGGATCGCCCTGGCGATCGGCGCGGCGCTCCCGTTCGTGGTGCTCGCGGCGCTGCTCGCGCTGCTGTGGACGCGGATCGTGCGTCCGCGTCTGCCGCGCCGCCCGGCACCCGCACCGGCACCCGCCGCGAGCGCGCTCGGCGGGTTCCCCGTGGCCCGTACGGCACCGGAGCCCTCCGGTGAGCAGGAGGGGCGGGGCGAGCAGGACTGAAATGCCGGGTCCCCGTAGCGTGTTCGTATGAGCATGAGTCGTACGAGCCGTTCGACAGAGCGTCTGGTGGTGATCGGCGGTGACGCGGCGGGCATGTCCGCCGCGTCGCAGGCGCGCCGCCTCAAGGGCCCCGACGAGCTGGAGATCGTGGCGTTCGAACGCGGCCACTTCTCCTCGTTCTCGGCGTGCGGGATCCCGTACTGGGTGGGCGGCGACGTCGCCACACGGGACGAACTGATCGCCCGTACGCCCGAGGAGCACCGGGCGCGCGGCATCGACCTGCGGATGCGCACGGAGGTCACGGAGATCGACGTCGCGGGCGGTCGCGTCCGCGCGCGGAACGTCGATTCCGGGGCCGAGGCGTGGACGTCGTACGACAAGCTCGTGATCGCGACCGGGGCCCGCCCGATCCGCCCCGACCTGCCCGGTGTCGACGCGCCCGGGGTGCACGGGGTGCAGACCCTGGACGACGGCCAGGCGCTCCTGGACACGCTCGCCGCCACGAAGGGGCGCCGCGCGGTGGTTGTCGGCGCGGGGTACATCGGCGTGGAGATGGCCGAGGCGATGATCAACCGCGGCTACGAGGTCACCGTCGTCAACCGCGGCAAAGAACCCATGGCCACGCTCGACCCGGACATGGGACGGCTCGTGCACGGGGCCATGGAGGGCCTGGGCATCACCATGGTCAACGACGCCGGGGTCACCAAGATCCTCACCGGTGACGACGGGCGGGTCCGGGCGGTGGGCACCGACGCCGCCGAGTACCCGGCGGACGTGGTGGTCCTCGGCATCGGCGTACGCCCCGAGACGGCGCTCGCGAAGGCCGCCGGGCTGCCGCTCGGCGAGCACGCCGGGCTGCTCACCGACCTGGCGATGCGGGTACGCGGTCACGAGAACATCTGGGCCGGGGGTGACTGCGTCGAGGTCCTCGACCTGGTCTCCGGACAGGAGCGGCACATCGCGCTGGGGACGCACGCCAACAAGCACGGGCAGGTCATCGGCTCCAATGTGGCCGGCGGCTACGCCACGTTCCCGGGGGTCGTCGGCACGGCCGTGAGCAAGGTCTGCGATTTGGAGATCGCGCGCACCGGGCTGCGCGAGAAGGATGCGCGGCGGGCGGGGCTGCAGTACGTGACGGTCACCATCGAGTCGACCAGCCGCGCGGGCTACTACCCGAACGCCGCGCCCATGACCGTGAAGATGCTCGCCGAGCGCCGCACGGGACGGCTGCTCGGCGTCCAGATCGTCGGCCGCGAGGGCGCGGCCAAGCGGGTCGACATCGCGGCGGTCGCGCTGACGGCACGGATGACGGTCGAGGAGATGACGGCTCTGGACCTGGGCTACGCGCCCCCGTTCTCACCGGTATGGGACCCGATCCTGGTGGCGGCGAGGAAGGCGGTCGCGGCGGTACGGAAAAACGCCGGGTGAGGGGAGCGCCCTCAAGGGGCGTGGGGCCGCGGCATTGCGCGGCCCCACCGCGATGGGGGTCCCCCTGTTCATGGGGGTCCCCCCTGCTCGAGCGAAGCCGAGAGCTTGGGGGAGAAGCCGAGAACTTGGGGGAGCGACCAGCCACGAACGGCCCGCAGCCGATGGACGACCGCAGCCCCACGGCGCCCCTCTTTCAGGCAGTCTCGTGCTGACCGACCCCGTTGATCCGCTCAATGGCCTGCCGTGCCTGCTCGGCCGGAGGCCGCGGCGGCAACGACGACACGGACGCGCTGGACGTCACAGCAGCCGCCTGCGGCGGCATCCCGGCCGGCTTCGCATGCGCGGCAGCGGCCCGCGCGGAACGCAACCGGTGGCTGACGGCCTCGTCCAGGGTCACGGGACGCTGCATCTGGGAAGCGAGCCGCGCGGCCTCCTGGCCGAGCCGGGCGACGTCCTCCCAGGGCAGGTGGATCACGAGGGCGAGCTCTGCCTCACCGTCGGGCAGAGCGTGGATGGGAGGAGTAACTCGGTCGTTCATCGCCTGTTCCTCACGTCGTCCCCGCGACACGCCTTCCCCGCGCCGCGGGCGGTTGAGGAGACATACGCACAGGCGGACCGCCGCGTTCACCGATTCGCCCGGCCCATCCAGGGCACTACTTCCTTGTGGTCATCCCCGTCCATGACGTGAACCCGGTCCGCAGTACGCCCTATGTGACGTACGCGCTGATCGCGGCCAACTTCGCCGTCTTCCTGTTCACCCCCGGCCTGGCGGGTTCGGTGGCGGGACAGAGCGATCTTTCCCAGCTGTGTCATCTCCAGGCGTTCCTGGACCACTACGCGGCGGTGCCACGGGAGTTGATCCACGACCAGCTGCCGCGGCTCGTCCCCACCGGCGGGGTGGGCATCGGCCCGCACGGCGCGGGGTGTGTGGTGGCCCCGCCGGACTACCACAAGTCCCCGCCGGTGTCGGTCTTCACGGCGATGTTCCTGCACGGCAGCTGGCTGCACCTGCTGGGCAACATGCTGTTCCTGCTGATCTTCGGCAACAACGTCGAGGACCGTCTGGGCCACATCCGCTTCGCGCTGTTCTACGTGGCGTGCGGGTACGCGGCGGCGTACGGTTTCGCGTACTTCAACGACACGTCGGGCGACCCGCTCATCGGCGCGTCGGGGGCCATCGCGGGTGTGCTCGGCGCGTATCTGGTCCTGTACCCGCGGGCCAGGGTCTGGGTCCTCGTCCCGTTCCTGATCTTCCTGCCGCTGCGGCTGCCCGCCTGGATCGTCCTGGGCTTCTGGTTCGTGCTCCAGGCGCTGTACTCCTCCGGCCAGGGCGTCTCCCACGCGGGCACCGTGGCGTACATGGCACACGTCGTCGGTTTCCTGGCGGGCATGCTGATCGCCTGGCCGTTGCGTCCCGGCACCCCGCAGCCACCGGAACCACGCGGCCTGCTGTGGGGCAGGCGGGCGCGGCCGGGTTGGTGAGGACGGCAGACGCACGCGTCCACGCGCATCACGAGTCCGCGCAACCTTCTCCGCGACACTGCCCTCTTCCCTGACGAGCATCCATCTCTGATCCGGGCAGGGGGATCGTTGTTCCGCAGCGCAGTTCGGGGCATTTCCGTCACCGGTCTTGTCTTGGCGCCGTTACTGGGGCCGGCGGCCGGGGCGTCGGCCGAGGGGGCGGGGCCCACCGCCACCGGCAGTCCGTCCGCCGGAGCTCACCTGGAGTACTTCGCGCCCCTGGGCCGGCTCGTCGAGGCAGGTGGAGCGGTCCGATTCAGCGTCGAGGGGATGCCTCCGGGTTGGGACCTCGTGACGGTCGCCTCTCCCGCCTTGGTGGAACCGATCACTCTCACTCCCGTGCAGAAGGGGGCGACACGCTCCGTCCAGGTCGACGGGCCGGGGTCACGGCACCGCATCCGCCCCGGTCTTCACCCCGGCATCTACCCCGTCACCGCGACCAGCCACGGCCGAACCGTCGCCACCGCGCGGCTCAAGGTCGCCGCTGCGGGCTCCGCGAAGATCGGTCGGTTCGTCATCGGCCCGAAGGACGCGTTCCCCGGCAGCGGCATCCCTGCCGCCGTACGGCCGGGCAGTGAGGCTCTGGTAGTCCTCACCGACCTGCGGCCCGTACCGGACGAGGACTCCCTGACGGTGACGTCCCCGATCTTCAAGGGCGCCTTGACCATCCGAACGGACAGCGCCGACGACCCCGGATGCAAGTGCGACGACGGCGCCACGCTCTATGCGGGCCACACGACGGTGCGCAACGACATTCCCAAGGGGCATTACATGCTGACCGTTGTCAGCCACCATGGGCAGCAGACCACCAGGCAGCGCGTGACCGTGGCCGGCGAACCCGTCGCACAGGGCCGCCCCTGGATGATCGGTGGCGTCGTCGCGGCCGGGGTCGTGGCGCTCACCGCGGGTGGTGGGATCGCGGTGCGCCGCCGTTCACGCAAGGCCGCTGCCTCCGCGTAGCCGCGGATCCGGCACGGTGCGGCTCGCCCGGCGGCCCGAAGCCTGTCACGGGCTGACGCACGCCGCGCCCGCCGCCGTCCCTGACCTCACTCGCCCCCTCTGACCGAACCCGGTCCAGAGGCAGTTGTGTCCCACGAGTCAGAAAGTATTTCTTGGAAACCTCACCCATACGAAGATCCCGCCTGGTGGTCTCGGCAGCCGGGACCGCTCTGTTCCTCGCGGGCGGAGGGGGCCTCGCCCATGCCCACGAGCTCACACCAGCGCCCCACCGGCCGGCTGTGACACTGCCGCCCGGCAAGCCGTCCGTCGGCGCTCCGTCGGGACCCGGGTCTTCAGCCTCTCCCCTGCCTCCGTCTCCGACACAGGCAGGCAAGCCCGCGCCCGCGACCTCGGGGAGCACGAACGCGGCTCCCCCGACGAAAGCCGACGGCGGGAATTGGTCGGACGCGGACGCCATCCGCTTCTGGACACCTGGGCGCATGGCCTCGGCCACCGACCCGGCACCGCCCCCCGAGGCCTCGGACGCGAGTACCGGGACCTTGCCGCAGCAAGCCGTGCCGGGCGCCCTCCGGGCGACAGCCGACATGCCGACCGCGGAGCACTTCCTCGGGCTGAAGTCCGTCGGGACGATCTTCACCTACGCGAAGGACCCGACCACCGGCGACATGCACGCACACAGGTGCTCGGCCAGCGTGGTGGAGAGCCCCGGTCACAATCTGATCCTGACCGCGGGGCACTGCGCCGGCGGCAAGGCGGTCTTCGTCCCCTCGTACCGCACCGAGTTCACGCTGGACAAGCAGCCGTACGGGTTCTACCGGATCGCCGACTGGTTCGCCGAGAGCCTGTACGTCCACAACTCCAAGAAGGCCGACTCGGACCTGGACTTCGCGTTCGGCGGGCTCCAGCCGTCACAGAGCGGTAAGAACGCGCAGGACGTGGTGGGCGCGAACAGGCTGCTCCGCACCCCGGGTTACCTCAACAAGGTGACGATGGTCGGCTACCCGTCCAGCCACAACCCCGAGGACCGCGCCGTGCGCTGCCCCGCGCAGACGGAGGCGCTGCCCGGCTTCTACCAGATCCAGGCCAAGTGCCGCGGCATGTGGGGCGGCACTTCCGGCGGCCCCTGGTTCTCGAAGGTCGACTGGGCCGCCGGGACCGGAGACATCATCGGAAACGTCGGTGGCTACAACGGCGGCGGCAACGACGCCAACGTCGACTGGCTCACCTACAGCCCCATGTACGGCGACTGGTTCTTCCGCCTGTACGACGAGGCGAAGAACAACCAGCACATCGCTCATGGCAGTTCCTACCAGCAGCCTCCGCTGCCGTTCTCCATGGGCAGCGGAGGCACCTGGACCAGCGCCAGGCTGCTGGCGTCCGGCGAGTACACCGGGGACAACAAGGGTGATCTGATCGTGGTCTGGACCACCGGCGAGGTCACGCTCTACACCGGAGACGGCGAAGGCGGCTTCGTCGGCCGGCGCCGACTGGCCGCGCCCAACGCCACCTGGAAGAACGTGAAGTCACTCACCGGTGGTGACTTCTCCGGCGGCAGTGGCTCGGATCTGATGGCCGTATGGAACAACGGGGAGGTGAGGAATTTCCCGGACGTCGGCACCCAGGGCCTGGCCGGCGGGATCAAGCTGGCGGGCGCCGGCTCGGTCTGGAAGTCCGCGGCCCAGATATCCGGAGGCAGCTTCGGCACCGCGAACAACGTCACCGACCTGCTGGTGCGCTGGAACGACGGCGAAGTCACCGACTACACGGGGGTCGGAGACAGGGGCTTCGGCACCGAACACCGGTTGCTGAAGCCGAACACCGCCTGGAAGCAGGCCACGCTGGTGACCGCGGGCAACTTCACCGGGGGCGCCAACTGGGACGTCCTGGTGCGCTGGTCGAACGGAAAGGTCTCCCAGTTCCGGGAAACCGGTCCCCGCAGCCTGGGCAGGCAGATCCAGATGGCCGCGCCCCGCAGCACCTGGACCCGCGCCGCGGCGATGACTGCGGGCAGCTACGACTCCGACGGCCGGCCGGACGACCTCGTCGTCCGCCGGACCGACGGCGAGACCACCATGTACGCGCATACCGGCACCGCCTTCGGGGCCAAAAGCATGCTCGTCGCACCGAAGTAGCGACCGGAAGTAGCGACCGGAAGTAGCGACCCCGGCGGCAACGCCCTGAGAGACCGGCCCCACGAGCACCCGCTCCGCGTGACGCGGGGCGGGTGTTCGCGTCAAAGCGCCGGGCAGCGCCGGCCGCTCACACGCTCACACGGGTCGACGCCATGGGAACGTTGTCTTCGCACCGGCCGCTGCGCCCCTTGCGACGGGGCGGATCAGCGCGCCGTCTGTGCGTGGACGTACTCCACGAGCCGGGTGAGGGCGTCCGGGTCGGTGGACGGCATGACGCCGTGGCCGAGGTTGAAGACATGGCCTTCGAGACCGGCGGCGGCGTCGAGCACCTCGCGGGCCTTGGCCTCGATGACCTCCCGCGGAGCGAAGAGGATCGCCGAGTCGAGGTTGCCCTGGAGGGCCTTGCCCGGGCCGACACGGCGGGCCGCCTCGTCGAGCGGGACGCGCCAGTCGACGCCGACGACATCCGCGCCGGCCTCTCCCATCAGGCCGAGCAGCTCGCCGGTGCCGACGCCGAAGTGGATGCGCGGCACGCCGTACCCCTCGACGGCCCGGAAGACCTTGGCCGAGGCGGGCAGCACCGAGCGACGGTAGTCGGCGGGGGCGAGGGCGCCCGCCCACGAGTCGAACAGCTGGACCGCCGAGGCACCCGCTTCGATCTGGACCTTCAGGAAGGCGGCCGTGATGTCCGCGAGCCGGTCCAGCAGGTCGGCCCACAGCTGCGGGTCGCCGTACATGATCGCCTTGGTGTTCTCGTACGTCCGCGACGGGCCGCCCTCGATGAGGTAGCTGGCCAGGGTGAAGGGTGCGCCCGCGAAGCCGATCAGCGGGGTCGCGCCCAGTTCGGCGGTGAGCAGTCCGATGGCCTCGGTGACGTACGAGACGTCCTCGGGGGTCAGATCGCGCAGCTGCGCCAGGTCGGCGCGGGAGCGGATCGGGTGCTCGACGACCGGGCCGACGCCGGGCTTGATGTCGAGGTCGACGCCGATGGCCTTGAGGGGGACGACGATGTCGCTGTAGTAGATCGCCGCGTCCACGCCGTGCCGGCGGACAGGCTGGAGTGTGATCTCGGTGACCAGCTCGGGCCGCATGCAGGACTCCAGCATCGGGATGCCCTCGCGCACCTTGCGGTACTCCGGCAGGGACCGCCCGGCCTGCCGCATGAACCACACCGGGGTGTGCGGGACGGGCTCGCGCCTGCACGCCTTCAGGAAGGCGGAGTCGTACGTCGCTGTCGGCTGGCCCGTGGCGGGGCGGTCATTGACACTCACGCCAAAAGTCTCGCACGTTGCGCGGACAGCGAGTTCCGGGGGCGCCGACGCCCGATAGGGCGGGCCGCGCCCCGAAAGGGGCGCGGGGAACTGCGCGACCAGCCACAAGCGACCGGCGGCCGCCACTCGAACCGATCCGCCCGGCGAACCGGCCCACGGCCACACCCCCGACGGCAACGGCCATGGCCGAACCCCGCCATTCCCGGCCAACCGCCGGAGGCAGAGGGTGTCTCTACCTGCGAAATCGCTTTCTTCCCCTTAACCTTCCCCGCATGGCTGCGGCTCAGGGACGACTGACGGACGGCGCTGACGGAATGGACGACGCGGAGGAGGGGGAACGGGATGAGTTGGACACGGCTCCGCCGCCCTTCCGCGCCGCGGTCGACGCGCTGAAGGCCGCGCGACTGCGGCCGGAGATCGAGATCGAGCCCACGCGCCCGCCGCAGCGGCTCGCCCAGTACGCGTACGCGCTGGAGGCCGCGGTCGTCGAGGACGAGGAGGACCTGGCCGACGGGCGCCTCGTCCTGCTGCACGACCCGGCGGGGCACGACGCCTGGCAGGGCACCTTCCGTCTGGTGACGCTGGTACGCGCGGAGCTCGAGGCGGAGATGGCCGCGGACCCGCTGCTGCCCGAGGTGTGCTGGTCCTGGCTGACCGGCGCGCTCCAGGCCCGCGGACTGTCGTACGGCGAGCCGAGCGGCACCGTCACGCGTGCGAGTTCGCACTACTTCGGCGGGCTCGCCAGCCGCCCGGCCGCCTCCCAGATCGAGATCCGCGCCTCCTGGACGCCCCGCGAGGGCCTCGGCGGCATCCCGGACACGGCCGCCCACCTCGCCTCCTGGTGCGACCTGCTGTCCCAGGTGGCGGGCCTGCCCCCGGCGGGCCCGGGCGACGCCTCGGTGGTGACGCTGCCGCAGCGACGGGGGCCGCAGTCCCGCTGACGCCGCCGCAGCCGGCCGTGACGAGGGCCGTGACGAGGGCCATGACCAGGGCCATGACCAGGGCCGTGACGAGGGCCGTGCCGCACGCGCGTGTGCGGCACGGCCCTCGTCAATTCCAGGTTGAAGATCCTTGCCATCTCTTTGTCGATACGACCACTTTCGGCCCCGTATCGGCAACGGAGCGAACCGACTCGATCTTCACTTGATCGCTCGCGCGTCCGAATTGCCCGGATTGTTACTCACCAAATCGTGATCATTCTCTAAAGGAGCACGAGTTTGATGCCGAAGACGACTGTGACCTTGAAAGCACGGTTCGTCCCGGCTTCATCCCCAGAGCCGGCCCCGTCCCGCCACCCCAGGAGGCCTGGTGTCCGTTCTCCTCGAGCAGCCCGCAAGCCTGGTCGCCTACCGCCCGAACAAACCGACCGCCATGGTGGTCGTGGCCGACCCACGGGTCCGATCCACCGTCACCCGCCACCTCTGGGCGCTCGGAGTGCGCGACGTCATCGAGGCGTCGTCCATCGCGGAGGCCCGTCCCCGTATCGGCAACCCGCGCGACATCTGCGTCGCCGACGTCCACCTGCCCGACGGCTCCGGCCTCACCCTCCTGTCGGAGACCCGCGCCGCGGGCTGGCCCAACGGTCTCGCCCTGTCGGCCGCCGACGACATCGGTGCCGTCCGCAACGCCCTCGCGGGCGGTGTGAAGGGCTATGTCGTCACCGGTACGCGCACCAACGTCGGGCTCCCCACCCGACCGGGCGCCGCCCCCATCGGCGCCGCCGCCGCGCGTCTGCACCGCCGCCCCCCGGGTGCCCCGAGCCACCCGGGCGGCTACCGCGAACTGTCCGGCCGCGAGGTCGAGGTGCTGCGACTGGTCGCGGAGGGCCAGTCGAACAAGGCGATCGGCGTCTCCATGGGCCTGTCCGCGCTGACCGTCAAGAGCCACCTCGCCCGCATCGCCCGCAAGCTCGGCACGGGTGACCGTGCCGGGATGGTGGCCGTGGCCCTGCGCACCGGCATCATCCACTGACCCCATCCGATCCCTCACGCCCCGGTCCGGGTCCGCATCGAGCCGCCGCCGACCCGAGTCCGGAGCGCCCGTCGCCCTGATATCCCATCGCGCCACGTCAAGCGCGGACACCTGAACCTTTCACTGACACGTGTGACACATGACTGGTTTACGCCCCTCCAGAGCCCGCCGACGGAACGTTCCGTCGGCGGGCTCAGTCCCATCACGGATACCCTTGACAGGTGACCGACGCCCAAGAGACCGCAGCAGACAGCCCACTGCGAACCACCGGAGGCGCCCCTCCGGACGACGTCGAAACGGCGCCGATCCCCTTGCTCGAGCCGCGAGACGGCATTCCGCCCGTGATCGCCGACGACGCCTCGCTCGCCGAGGTGATCGCGGCCTTCGCCGCGGGCAGCGGCCCTGTCGCCGTCGACGCCGAACGCGCGTCCGGCTACCGGTACGGCCAGCGCGCCTATCTGGTGCAGCTGCGCCGTCAGGGCGCGGGCACCGCGCTGATCGACCCCGCGGCCTGCTCCGATCTGTCGGGCCTGGGCGAGGCGATCTCCGGTGTGGAGTGGGTGCTGCACGCCGCCACCCAGGACCTGCCGTGTCTGCGCGAGATAGGCATGGTGCCCACCCGCCTGTTCGACACCGAGCTGGCCGGGCGCCTGGCCGGGTTCCCGCGGGTGGGGCTCGGCGCCATGGTCGAGAGCGTTCTGGGCTTCGTCCTGGAGAAGGGGCACTCGGCCGTCGACTGGTCGACGCGGCCCCTGCCCGAGCCCTGGCTGCGCTACGCCGCCCTCGACGTCGAACTGCTCGTCGACCTGCGGGACGCCCTGGAGAAGGAGCTGGACCGGCAGGGGAAGCTGGAATGGGCCCAGCAGGAGTTCGAGGCGATCGCCTCCGCACCGCCGGCGGAGCCGCGCAAGGACCCCTGGCGCCGTACGTCCGGGATGCACAAGGTGCGCCGCCGCCGGCAGATGGCGGCCGTCCGGGAGCTGTGGCAGACCCGGGACCGGATCGCGCAGCGCCGGGATGTCTCGCCGGGCAAGGTGCTCGGGGACGCGGCGATCGTCGAGGCGGCGCTCGCCCTCCCGCCGAACGTGCACGCCCTGGCCTCGGTGAACGGCTTCGGGCACCGCATGGGCCGCCGCCAGCTGGAGCAGTGGCAGACCGCGATCGACCGCGCCAAGGCGCTGTCGGAGACCGAGCTGCCGCAGCCGGGCCAGCCGGTGACCGGGCCCCCGCCGCCGCGCGCCTGGGCCGACAAGGACCCCGCCGCCGCGGCACGGCTGTCCGCCGCGCGGGCCGCGGTGTCGGCGCTGGCCGAGCAGCTGAACATGCCGCAGGAGAACCTGATCGCGCCGGACACGGTGCGACGGGTGTGCTGGGAGCCGCCGAAGCCGCTGGACGCGGCGTCGGTGGCCGCCGTGCTGGCCGGGTACGGGGCCAGGGCCTGGCAGATCGAACAGGTCACGCCGGTGCTGCTGCCGGCGCTTTCCGCGAGGAGCTGAGGGCTTCAGGGGGCACCGCCCATCGCGTCGCCCCCACACCCGCTCCGAACGGCGTCCGGGAAGCGGAAGCAGCGACGTCGAGATCACGATCGAGATCACGCCAGATCCTCGGAGTGCACCTGAGTGCCCATCGAGGGGCACATCAGAGAGCACATCAGAGGGCACAGAGGAGGACACGTCGCGGCTCCGCCGAAGGTGTGACCTTCACCGCTCCCGCCTCCGGGACTGGGCAGCTTGGTTACCCATAAGTAGCATGGGTACTGAGCGCGCGCTCAGCGCATCGCAGCAGTGCCATCCCGCACCCTGGAGGAGAGCCATCGTGCCTCGTACCGTCAGGGACGTCGTCTTCGTCGACGGCGTCCGCACCCCGTTCGGCAAGGCGGGCCCGAAGGGCATCTACCACGAGACCCGCGCCGACGACCTCGTCGTGAAGGCGATCCGGGAGCTGCTGCGCCGCAACCCGGGTCTCGACCCGAAGAAGATCGACGAGGTCGCCATCGCCGCGACCACGCAGATCGGCGACCAGGGCCTGACCATCGGCCGCACCGCCGGCATCCTCGCGGGCCTGCCCACCTCGGTCCCCGGCTACTCCATCGACCGCATGTGTGCCGGCGCCCTGACCGCCGTCACCACGGTCGCCGGCTCCGTCGCCTTCGGCGCGTACGACGTCGCCATCGCCGGCGGTGTCGAGCACATGGGCCGCCACCCGATGGGCGAGGGCGTGGACCCGAACCCGCGGTTCGTCAGCGAGAAGCTGGTCGACGAGTCGGCCCTGTTCATGGGCATGACCGCGGAGAACCTGCACGACCGCTACCCGCAGATCACCAAGCAGCGCGCCGACGAATACGCCGTGCGCTCGCAGGAGAAGGCCGCCAAGGCGTACGCCAACGGCAAGATCCAGCAGGACCTGGTGCCGATCTCGGTGCGCCGGACCAACCCCGAGGGCGGCGAGACCGGCTGGGGCCTGGTCACCGCCGACGAGCCGATGCGCCCGGGTACGACCCTGGAGAGCCTCTCCGGTCTCAAGACGCCGTTTCGCGTGCACGGCCGGGTCACCGCCGGTAACGCGGCCGGTCTGAACGACGGCGCCACCGCGTCGGTCATCGCGAGCGAGGACTTCGCCCGCGAGAACAACCTGCCGGTCAAGATGCGCCTCGTCTCCTACTCCTTCGCGGGTGTGGAGCCGGAGGTCATGGGCTACGGCCCGATCCCGGCGACGGAGAAGGCCCTGGCCCAGGCGGGTCTGTCCATCTCCGACATCGGCCTGTTCGAGATCAACGAGGCCTTCGCCGTCCAGGTCCTGGCCTTCCTCGACCACTACGGCATCGCGGACGACGACGAGCGCGTCAACCAGTACGGCGGCGCCATCGCCTTCGGTCACCCGCTCGCCTCCTCCGGCGTCCGTCTGATGACGCAGCTGGCCCGCCAGTTCGAGGAGCAGCCGCAGGTCCGCTACGGCCTGACTACCATGTGCGTCGGCTTCGGCATGGGCGCGACGGTCATCTGGGAGAACCCGCACTTCGACGGAGGCGACAAGTGAGCACCACCGCTGAACTCCTGAAGGGCGCGGCCGAGCTGTTCCCGGACGAGGTCGTCACGCAGGCGCACGTACGCCACTTCGACCTGCCGTACGGTGCTGGGCGCTTCGCCCTGATCACGCTGGACAACGGCCTGGACCACACCAAGCCGACCACCTTCGGCCCGCAGTCGCTGGCGAACCTCGACACCGCCATCGACCAGGTCGAGAAGGAGGCGGCCGAGGGCACCATCGTCGGTGTCGGCGTCACCGGCAAGCCGTTCATCTTCGCGGTCGGCGCCGACCTCAAGGGCGTCGAGCTGCTGAAGAAGCACGAGGACGCGCTCGCCATCGGCAAGGGCGGTCACGAGGTCTTCAAGCGCCTCGCGGGCCTCGCCGTCCCGACCTTCGCCTACTACAACGGCGCGGCCATGGGCGGCGGCGTCGAGGTCGGCCTGCACTGCACCTACCGGACCGTCTCCAAGGCGATCCCGGCGTTCTCGCTGCCCGAGGTCTTCCTCGGTCTCGTCCCCGGCTGGGGCGGCTGCACGCTGCTGCCGAACCTGATCGGCGCCGACAAGGCCGTCTCGGTCATCATCGAGAACAGCCTCAACCAGAACAAGCAGCTGAAGGGCCAGCAGGTCTTCGACCTCGGGATCGCCGACGCGCTCTTCGAGGGCGCCGACTTCCTGGAGCAGTCGCTGATCTGGACGGCGCAGGTCCTCAAGGGCGACATCGAGGTCGAGCGCCCGGTGATCGACCGCGGCGAGGCCTGGGACCAGGCCGTCGCCAAGGGCCGCTTCATCGCGGACGGCAAGGTGCACGGCGCCGCTCCGGCCGCGTACCGCGCCCTGGACATCATCGCGGCCGCCAAGAACGGCGACCGGCAGCAGGGCTATGACGCCGAGGACGTCGCCCTCGCCGACCTGATCATGGGCGGCGAACTGCGCTCCGGCATCTACGCGTTCAACCTGGTGCAGAAGCGCGGCAAGCGTCCGGCCGGCGCTCCCGACAAGAGCCTGGCGCGCCCGGTGACGAAGGTCGGCGTGGTGGGCGCGGGCCTGATGGCCAGCCAGCTCGCCCTCCTCTTCCTGCGCCGCCTGGAGGTCCCGGTCGTCCTCACGGACATCGACCAGGAGCGCGTCGACAAGGGTGTGGGCTACGTCCACGCCGAGATCGACAAGCTGCTCGGCAAGGGCCGTATCAACCAGGACAAGGCCAACCGCCTCAAGGCGCTGGTGACGGGTGTCCTGGACAAGGCGGAGGGCTTCGCGGACGCGGACTTCGTCATCGAGGCCGTGTTCGAGGAGATCGGCGTCAAGCAGCAGGTGTTCGCGGAGGTCGAGGCGGTCGCCCCGGCGCACGCGATCCTGGCGACCAACACCTCGTCCCTGTCGGTGACGGAGATGGCGTCGAAGCTCAAGAACCCCGAGCGGGTCGTGGGCTTCCACTTCTTCAACCCGGTCGCGATCCTGCCGCTCCTGGAGATCGTCCGCGGCGAGAAGACGGACGACGCCTCGCTGGCCACGGCGTTCGCCGTCGCCAAGAAGCTGAAGAAGACGGCGGTTCTGGTCAAGGACGCCCCTGCGTTCGTCGTGAACCGCATCCTGACCCGCTTCATGGGCGAGATCCAGAACGTCATCGACGAGGGCACCCCGGTCGAGGTCGCCGAGAAGGCCGTCGAGCCGCTCGGTCTGCCGATGTCCCCGCTGGTGCTGCTGGAACTGGTCGGCCCGGCGATCGGCCTGCACGTCTCCGAGACCCTCAACCGGGCCTTCCCGGACCGCTTCACGGTCTCCCCGAACCTCGCCGCCGTCGTCAAGGCGGGCAAGCGCGGCTTCTACGTCTACGACAGCGGCAAGCCGGAGCTGGACCCGGAGGTCGCCGCGCTCCTGAAGCAGGGCGACACCGTCCTGACCGAGGAGCAGGTCCGCGCCCGCGTCCTGGACGCGGTGGCCCAGGAGATCGGCCTGATGCTCGACGAGGGCGTCGTCGCCGAGGCCCAGGACATCGACCTCTGCCTGATCACGGGCGCCGGCTGGCCCTTCCACCTGGGCGGTATCACGCCGTACCTGGACCGCGAGGGCGTCTCCGAGCGGGTGAACGGCAAGCGGTTCCTGGCAGCGGGTGTGGCGTCGGTTCCGGCGTAACGGCCGTAGTGCGCACGTGAGGAGGGCCTCCGCGGTGTGCGGAGGCCCTCCTCTCATGTGTTGTTCTGCTCACGAGATGAGCACAATGGAGTTCCAGCCGCCCAGGCCGACCGTGGTGCGCGTGCCGTCCACCGGATTGCCGGCCGCGTCGGTCCCACCCGCGTAGAACATCAGCGTTCCGGTGCCCGAGTCGGTGGTCGTCCACATGTCGGCCACGCCGTTGCCGTCCGCGTCGGCGCGTCATGACGTCCCAGCCGCTGCCGCCGATCTCGACCGGCGCTTCGACACCCGGCCGGGACCGGGGATCGCCCGCGTACAGCCACAGCTTGTCGCCATAGGCGGCCACCAGGTCCGGGCGGCCGTCGCCCGTGGCGTCGCCGACGCCCTTTCCTCGGGAAACTGGGTGCAGTCGAAATTCCAGAGCGAATCGGCACCATAGGCACCGCTCGTGACGGCGACCCCTTCTCAAATGCCCGGCCCGGTGGTTTGCTGCCCCGGGGGTTCGCACACTGGGCATTCAGGGGGGACCGTGCGACTTGGGAGAAGGGTGCTGCCGTTCGTGGCGGCCGTGGCCGCCGTGCTCGCGACGATTTCCTGGACGAGCCGGTCGAGCCGGGATTCCGTCCACACGTATCGCGTCTGGCACTGGAACATCGCGGGCAACGCGATGCACCACGGATCGACGACCGACGGTCTGGTAAACGCCGCCATCAACTCGATCCGGAACCGCAACGCCGACTTCGTATCGCTCAACGAAGTCTGCCACAGCCAGTTCAAAGCCCTCCAGAAGGGCCTAGCCGACCAGAACTGGCCCCAGGACACGGCGGACTTCGCGCGCTTCACGCCCACTCGCTCGGCCTCGCCGGAGATCTGCGGCGGCACGGGCGACTATGGGATAGCCCTATTCAGCAGGCACTCGCTCGGCGCATCGCGGCAGTATGCGCTTCCCTCGGACGGTACGTCGGAACAGCGGAAGATGCTGTGCGCTCCGCTGCGTGACACACCACGGATGAAGTTCTGCACCGTACACATCACCACCAGCAATGCCGTGCACGACGGCGCGCCCGACAATTACCGGCAGATCGAGTTCGTACGCCGAACGCTCGATGCGTTCGACCGGTCCGGCCAGGCGTATCTCATCGCGGGCGACTTCAACGCACAGCCGCACTACGCGCGGCTCGACCAGATGTACGCGCCCTCCGCGACTACGGCGAACAACCCCGGGAACGCGGGGAACCACCGGGAACTCGACGACGCGGACAGCGCACACTGCCCGGGCTACGGTGAGTGGACCGCCCTGGGTTCCTCCGCGGTGCCCAGTCCCTGCGGTGGCAGGGCCAAGGTGGACCAGATCTTCGTACGGGAGTCCCGGCTGGCCGGTGAGTACGACGCCGTCTCTTTGGCGATCCCGACGTCGTGCACCGGGGTCACCCGCTGCGCGGACCATCGGGTTCTGGTGGGGACGGTACGGATGCGGACGCCCTGACCGAAGCCGCGGCACCCGGCCCGACCCCCGGGCAGGCAAGGCCCGTTGCGCCGCAGCGCTCACCACCGCCCGGCGAAGGGGAGGTGCTCGCACTTCTCGCCGCACCCTTCACGGGCGATGACCGATTCCCTGAGCCAGTGCCCTTCCGGTATCCCATGGATCCTGAGCGTGAGGGGGGTCGGCCGGGAATGCAGCGCGCTGAACACCGACACGAACTCCACCTGGTAGGTACCGGGCTTCCAGTCGTGCGGATGACGCACGCTCCAGGTCCCGTCCTCCCGCACCGGAGCCTCGGCGATCAGCCGCCCCCCTTCCAGCACCATCACCTTGGCCACGCCGTCCGCCGCGGTGCCGGAGAACCTCGGCCGCGGACCGCTGAGAGCGCCCTCCCGCGGGCCGAGGACGACGGGCGGCTCGACGTGGTCCTGCACCGTGAACGGCACGGACGCCACCTGGGACACTCCGGTCTCGGTGAGTCCGACCGCCTGGACCAGGTGCTCGCCCGCGGGCCAGCTCACCGCGCGGCGCCACAGCCAGTTCCCCGCCTCGTTGACGGCGGTGCCGCCGAGGTAGGAGCCATTCTCGAAGAACAGGAGGTACGACGTTCCCAGCGGGACCGACCCGGAGAACTTCTGCAGGGGGCTGACAATCTTCGAGGGCCCGGGAGACTTGATCGTCGGCGGCCCGACGACATGATCGCCGCCATACAGCGCGGACTCGGGGTTGGTGACCGTGAACTCGGCCGAAACCGGCGGGTATTCACCCGGCTGCAAGGAGTCGGGGTTGACGAGACCCGGCGGAACACCCTGGGCGTGGAGCAGCGCGGAGCAGAAGATCCGCGCCACTTCGCGGGCACCGGCCTCGTTGAAGTGAGTGGAATCGATCATGCCGTCGGGGTGGTTCGGATGCTCTCCCGCGTCCGTCCAGCGGAAGAATCCGCGCGCCCGGGTGGGCCCCAGCTCCTGGAGGAGCTGTGTGGTGTACCTGTTCAGGTCGATCAGGTCGGCCCCCGTCCCCGCGGCGGCCTCCCGCACCAGGTCGGGATAGGAGTCGTGGGTGTTCACGACGTTCCCGTGGACGTCGAAGACGCAGCGCGCCGACGGGGTCACCAGGACCGGAACGGCACCTTCCCCCCGGATCGCCTCGACGTAGAGCCCCAGGAACTCCTTGAACTCCCGGGGACTGTGGTAGCGCAGCGGGACATTGATGCGCTGCTCCACGGCACCGAAGTCGATGGCCACCACATCACCCGGGTTCAGCGAGTTCAGCAGGCTGATGAATCGCTCGGTGTAGTAGGCGCGCGCGGTCATCGCGTCACGGGCGTAGTTCTTGACCTCGTAGTGACCGGAGAGGAAGTCCACGACGAACTGTCCCCAGCCGGCGAGCGGAGCCTCTTCCGGTTTGCGGGACGTCGCGACCGAGTTGCCCAGGATGCAGAACTTGTTCATGGTTCCTCTCAAAGCGGCCAACCGGGAAGGCTCCCCGCGTGGAAGAGCTGATTACGCGGTGAGCCCGCCTCGAACTGGCTGGCTATCGGAAAGTAGCTGGGCAGGAATGCGGCCAGCGTGGCGTCCTGCTCGTCCTCCGAGATGTCCCCGTCGTGGAAGTCGTTGAGGCAGAAGACGTCGTTCGACCGTTCAGCGAGGAGATGATTGAGCTTCTTCACCTGCCCGCTCAGCCCGACGTTGACGAATCCACTCGAAATGCCGCCCGGCACGCTGCGGCCGGTGTAGTAGCCGAAATAGTGGTGCAACGACGAGGCGACCGACACGTCGGATGCGTCGCGGAGTTGGTTGTGAGCGGTGTTGCGCAAGGCGTCGGGGAACTGCTTCTCCAGGTCGAACATGACGCTCCGCCGCAGTGGGTGTGGAGCGTGGATGAACGAGTTGACCAGGGTCCGGCCGAACATCCACGACACCAGTTGCCGGTTGTTCTTCGCGGCCATGCGGCTGAACTCGTCGCCGTCGGCGATGGGGTTCATGGGGATCGCGTTGGACGACATGAAGTGCTTCGACTGGCCGTTCCCCAGGAAGAAGAGACTCGGCTGGATCGGACGGGCCGCGAAGACGTCGTCGTTGAAGTACAGGAAGTGTTCCGCCAGGCCCTCGATGTGGTGCAGTCGACTCTCGATGGCGTGGGAGTTGTACGTGGGCAGCGCTCCCTCGTTGCCGAAGATCTCCGTGTGGTCCACCACACGCACCCGGGGATGACTGGTGTCCAGCCACGACGGCACCTGACGATCCGTCACGAGGTAGATGTTGCGGATCCACGGGGCGTACATGTCGAGGGATCTGAGGGAGTAGCGGAGCTCGTCACGGTTGCGGAACCGCGCCGCGCTCGTCGCCGCGTCCTCGGTTTCGATCCCCTTGGCCGCGAGCACCGCGTTCTTGCGTTCGAGCCACGAGATGTCGGCGCCGTCGACCCACGTGTACACGGCGTCGATGGGGAACGCGATGTCATGGTGGAGGGTCTGGCTGAACGCCTCCAGGGTCGGGTACTGACGTCCGCCCAGCACCATCGGCACCCGGCGCAACGCCGCCTTCGGAACCCGGCCACCGATCAGCGTACGGAACGGGGAGACGATGGATTCGGGGTCCTCCGGGTCGTCGTCCCAGAAGGCGATGGTGCAGCCGTACGCCGCACCGAGCCGCAACGTACGCGACGGCGTGACCACGCTCTGGTAGATACGGACGCCCGAACAGCCCGTCTGCAGGTAGTCGGTCGCGAGACCCGCGAGCGTGGTGGTCACGGAGGCGTCCGCGTCGTTGAGCAGCGCCATGTACACCGCCTGTCCCTGGAAGCTCTGCGCGAGCGCCTTGAGGACGGCTTCCCGGTGGCTGGAGTGCACGGCGACGCTGTGCCGCACCTTGGTGGTCCTGGTGACGAAGTACGGGATGCGGGCCGCTTCCAACGCGCTCGCCGTCATCGCCAGATTGGCCTGCACGATGTCGAAGGGGGTCTCCGCGTCGACAACGCGGCACACCTGTCCGCCGTCGCGCACGAGGGCGCCCTTCTGCTTGAGCAGACGTTCCTCGGCCGCTTCGAGCTTGCTCGTGTGCCGAGTGCTGCGCGGAGCCGCCGCGGCCGCCCGGGCCTGGCCGGTGACACCGGACACCAGCGCGTGGGCGGCGACCCGCTCGGCCTTCAGCTCGGCGCGCCGGCCGGCCGCGCGGTCGGCGTCGAGCGCCGCGAAGAGCTGGTCCCACTGGTCCGTCGGCCGGAACCGCTGCGCGGCCTCGACGGCCGCGTTTCCCATGGACCAGCGCATCTCCGCGTTCTCCATCATGTTGAGCAGCGCGGCGACGAGGGCGTCCGTGTCGTCAGGAGTGGCCAACAGGCCGGTGTGGCCCTCGTAGACGACCTCACGCGGGGCATTCGGGCAGTCGTACGCCACCACGGGTACCCCCGCGGCCTGGGCCTCCCGCAGGGAGAGACCCAGGGCGTCCTCCCGTGCGGTGCTCAGCGCGATGCTCGCCTTGGCCCATTCCTCGGCAAGGACGGGCGGCGCCTCGCCGACGAACTGGACACTGCTGTGCAGTCCCAGCTGGTCGCGCCGTCCCGTCAGGGACCTGCCGAGCGGGCCATCGCCGATGACGCGCAGGGTCCAGGTGGGGTGCAGCGGGCTGACCTGGGCCCACGCGGCCAGCGCCTGGGCGACGCCGGACGTCTCCTCCAGGCGCGCGACCAGTGTCACCATGCGCGTTTCCAGCGTCGACCGGGGCCTGAATCCCTCCGCGAGCGCGGGCGGAACGACCGCGAGCGGCGGCGTCCCGGGGCCGAAGGTCTCGGTGAACCACTCCTGCGAACGGGCGCAGGGCAACGTGACGGCATCGCACCGGGTGATGTGCCGCAGCAGCGGCTCGACCGCGGGCCCCGCGACCTCCGGCACGCGCAGTTCGTGGTGGACCGTCATCACATCCGGTGGCGCGAAGCGCGCGGCATAAGCGAGCAGCGCCGGTGACGTGGTGACCAGTACGTCGACGTCGATGTCATGGAGCAGGTATTCCAGCTCGATGTCGGCGAGCCGGTTGAACCGGTCGTCCCAGCGACGCTCGACGATCTCACTGGGCAGCGCCGTCAGAGCAGCGCTCGCGGCGGCGTCGAGACCGGAGCGACGCACGGCACGGGACTGCGGGCTCTCGATGAGGAACGTGACCGGAACACGGGGATCCGGGGGCGCGAAACGCCGACGACGCGCCTTGAAAACGCTGATGATCCGAACATCGTGCCGGTCCGCGAGCTCCGTCGCGTGACCGAACACCGCGCGCTCCGCATCGCCCAGGACATCGGCCTGGGCCAGCAGAAAAGCGACTCTCATCTGGTTCCTTACTCCACCCCGGCACCGTCGCTGCAGGTGAACCTCAGGCTCCCGGCAGGGGTGTAACGGGGTTCGATCCTCATGAGGGTGTCGCGCCGCGGTGATACGAGTATCTTCCGCATGGCGAACACCCGTCCCGGCGCCTGTACATCGTGGAGCCGTCTGCCCAGGCGCAGTCGTGCGCCCGCGTCCGTGTGGACCATGACGTCCCAGTGCTCGCGCCGCCCGCCCGACGGGAGCATGTCGGCCAGAGGCACCTCCACGCGCCAGACACCGGGCTCCACCTCGTCGAGCGAGCGGGTCACGTTCCTGCCCGCGGCCACGAACTCGGCCCAGGGGGCCTCGGCCCGGACGCCCAGTACGCGCAGGTCCACTTCGATGCGCGCGTGTTCGATGTGGACGTTGATCACCTCGGCGGCCGGCTTGGCCTTCGCGCACACGACACGCGCGTCCCCGCGCACCGTCCGCCCGAGGCGGTACCGATCCGCGGTGACCGGTGACGACGTCATGGGCCCGGTCACGCCGGTGCGGGGCGTGGTCAGCTCCGCCAGCAGCAGCGGCACCTGCCTGGTCCGGCGCCCGGAGTGAACCCGGAGCCTGAGCTTCCAGCGGCCCGGAGTGATGGGCACGCCCCCTGTCTCCGTCCCCAGCAGCACCGCGGCGTCCATGAGCAGGAGTCCGTCACGATCTTCGTACACCCGAGCGGGGAGCTGGTAACGCCGGCGCCCTCGCAGGATGACGATCTCGGCCTCATCCGCCTCCGCGATGGACTTGGGGAGTTCGGCATGGAGGTTCACGGTCTGACCGTCCAGCACGGCGGCATAGCGCAGCCGTGCGGTTCGTCCCGCGCGCCGGCGGATGAAGAGCCTCTTCATCAGCCATGCGCGCGGCGCGGAAAGGCGGGCCGCGGCGCGGCGACGCGCGGCCGCGAACAGTCTGCGACGTGAACTCATCCGGCAGCCACTCCCAGCTCTGCGAGGCGCCCGGCGGGCACGTCCACCTGCGGTAGTTCGAAGGGGCTCGGGACGGGAAAGTACCTGTCCAGGAAGCGGGCGACCATGCGCGCCTGCGCCTCCCTGTCCTCGGGAACCACCGTGTCGTTGATGCAGAACGTGTCGAAGTCCCGTCTGGCGACCAGCCGGTCCAGCCGCTGCTGGGCCTTGCCGTCGCCGATGTCGATGTAGACGTAGCGCAGGTCCCCCACCGTGGCTCGCGCCGAGTGGTACGCGTAGTAGTGGTGGAGCGACGAGGCGATGGGCACGTCATGTGGGGAACGGAAACGCGAGTGCTGCGTGACCCAGTGCGCCCGCTCGTACACCTGCTCGATCTCAGAGAGGACCGAGCGCCTCAGGGCATGCGGGGTGTGCTTCATCTTCTGGGAGATGAAGGTGCCGAACTGCTGGGCGATGAGGCCGCGGCTGTTCTTGCCCGCGGCGTTCACGGGCAGGTCGTCCGGGGTGATCTGACCGGGCGGAATCAGCGCCTTGGACATGAAGAATTTGGTCAGTCCATTCGGATGGAAGAACTGCTCCGGGTGCACCGGCCGCCCGAAGAACACGTCGTCGTTCAGGTAGAGGAAGTGCTCCGCCAGGTCCGGAATGTGGTGCAGCTGGCTCTCGATCGCGTGCGAGTTGAAGGTGGGCAGGGCCTCCGGGTCGGAGAAGATCTCCCGGTGGTCCACCACGCGCAGGCCCGGATAGTCGGTGTTGAGCCAGCCCGGCACCTGCCCCGCGGTCACCAGGAAGATGTTCCGCACCCAGGGTGCGTACTGGTGGATCGACCTCAGGGAGTACCGGAGTTCGTCCCGGCTCGTGAAGCGCGCGTCATTCGCCGCCTGTGCGTGCAGCGGCGCCGTCCGGCCGGCCAGCTCCCGCTGTGCCGCGTTCTTGCGCGCTCGCCAGACCGGATCCGAGTCGTCGACCCAGGTATAGACGACGTCGATCGGGTAGAGGTGGTCCCCGATCAGGGCAGCCGTGAATTCGGGCAGGGTACGGGTCTCGCCCGTGCCGTACAGGAACGGTACGGGGCTGAAGAGGCGCTGTTCGGCGAATCGGCGCTCACCGTCCAGCGGAGTGTTCGTGACCACCGCGTTCGGGCGCGGCGCGAGCAGCTCGCCGTCGACCTCGTCCCAGAACTCCAGGTCACATCCCGACTCATGGCCGAAGACGAGGTTCTCCGTCGGATCGCACACGTTCCAGGACAGTCGCAGAACCTTCTGCGAGCGGAGCCTGCGCCACGTCTTCGCCGACCCGCCAGGCCGCGGCTGTCCCCCCGACACCTCGCAGACGTAGCCGGGATTACGGCCGAAAACCAGCTGGAGAACTTCCTCCACATCGTCGCGGAGCGCCGCGGGAACGCCCACACACGGGACATTCTTGCCCGTACCCCGCACCGCGAAGTGATCGATCTCCGCGTCTTCGAGCACCGCCACCAACAGGTGCAGGTTCCTGGCTCGGGCGGCCCACTCCGTGGCCCCGGGCACCACCATGGCGCGGAGGTGCTGACCTCCGTGCCGCACCACACGCATCGAGGCGTGCAGACTGTGCCGGGCCGGACTGCGGCGTCCGCCCAGCGCGAGTTTCACCAGCGCCGTGCGGGAAGAGTCGAAGGCCGCGAGGGTTTGCATGACCCCGTTCCGCAGTGGGCGCGGCACACGGCGCACGATGCGCCGTCGCGCCCGTACGGGCACCAAAGATCGATATGTCGACACCAGGGCACTGGCCTCAGGGTTCCCCGGGCTCACCACAGCTCCTCAGCACCATCCATACAAAAGGGCTGAAGACCCCCCTCACGCCCAAGTCGATCAAGCGCTACCGACTCGGCCCCCAACCGCTCGGATCGCGCCATCGGATCTTCACATCTTTGACGAGCCTTTGTCCATGCAGATGATCGCCGTTGAGACCAGCGTCACCTAAATTTCACCTGGATTCACGGAACCACCCGGGTCAGATCCGCATCGAGGACTCCATCACCAGTCCCGCCTCGGTCGACTGCCGGGCGACGCACAACCCGCCCCGGTCGTCGAGGAACGCCAGCACCACGCGTCCGTTCGCGTCACGGGCCAGCGCCGGTCCCTCGGCGCACCGCTCCCCCGTGGGCGACCACCACAGCCCCGCGCCCTCGTTCTCCGTACCGCAGGCGGCAAGCATGACCTGACCGTCCAGGGCACGGTGGGCGATGACCGTGCAGTCGTATCCATCGAGGGGGGCCCGCAGCACCGCGATCCGCCCCGCCGCCAGCGCTCCCCCGAGCGGGATCATCCAGCTTCCCGGCCGGTGGGCGACGATCCCGCCGGTCGCGGAGTCCGTCCAGTACAAGGTCACCCGCTCCGGAGCGGTCTCCAGTACCGCGGCACTGTCCTCGGACACGGACACGCTCAGATTGGGGCACCGCTCCGTCTCGCCGTCCGCCTCGGGCTGGGCCCACCGCATGGCGACCCCATCCCCCGGAACGAACAGTTCGATACGACCGGAGCCCGTGGCGGTCGCTGCCATGCCGCGGCGCACTCCTCCGCCCCTCAGATCACGCCAGGGCTCCCACCGGCCGTCCGTCGCCTCACGGCGCATACAGACCCCGCCTCCGGCATTCCGCACGAAGACATGAACCCGTCCCGACCTGCTGACGGCCGCCGTCGGCGCCCCGACGAGCCGCGCCCGTTCCGGGGTCCGCCCCGGGTTGCCCACCGAACGCCACTCGGTGACCGGCCGGCCCGTCTGGTACTGGATGGCGTGCGCGATGTCGACCGCGGCGGCATCGCCTCGGCCGCCACGCGTGCGCCGGGCCACGAAGTGCACATACCCGTCGACTCCCTGGGCGACCGAGATGTCGGTCATGCCGGGAGCCGCGATGAAGTCCGGGCCCGCCCAGTCGGGCCCACCCGGGCGGGTCTCCGTCCAGCGCAGCAGTCCGCCCTCGGTCCGGGCGTATGCGGTGAGCCTGCCGTCCTTGCCGGCCACGAGCCATCGGCCGTCCACCACGGCCTCGGCCCGGGGCAGTTCGTTCGACGTGCGGTCCGAGTCCCCCCTCGGTCCGCTCCCACGTCTGGCGCGCCCGGACTTCACCCGCATGTCGTGCCCCTTTTCATCTCTCCCCGGCAGGCCCCCGCCGGCACCGCCCGCCTCCTCAGCGCCGAGACAGGTCATCATAGGAAATCTGTTCGCACCACCACCTGTGGACGCGTACAGGTCCCAACTCCGCGAGTCCCCCCGGGGGCATGGGCAGCCGACTTCGTCGCACCGCAGGGTCGCACCGCAGGACAGTCGCCATTTGGTTCCTGTTTACGATTACGTCACTCCGGCCGCACAAAAGTCCGAGTGCGTGTCTATAGTGCAACGTCAGCCCGGCAGATCACGGACCGGCCTTCCCCCACCCGAGTCCTCACGCCGCCAGTTACCGCCCTCCGGGGCACGACCAGCGAGGACTCGAACCAGGATGAGCCATGTCTCGACGCCCCAGCGCAGCGATGACTCCGACGCTTCGGCACCGCGCCGCGACGGGCGGGGACGCAAGCGCGAGCGTGCCGGTGGCCGTCGAATCGGGAGAAAGATCCTGATCGGCCTGGCGGTTCTCGTGGTGGCCGGCGCCGGCACCGGCTACTGGCTCTACAGCGACCTCGACAACAACATCAAGGGCGTCGACATCGACAAGGCGATCGGCGACGACCGACCGGAGAAACTGCCCACGTCCGGCCAGAACATCCTGATCCTGGGCTCCGACTCGCGCGCCGGCGCCAACGCGTCGCTGAACACGGGCAAGGTCTCCGGGGCGCGCTCCGACACCGCGCTGGTGATGCACATACCCGAGGGCCGCAAGGAGGCCGTCGCCATCAGCATCCCGCGCGACACCCTGGTCACCCGCCCCGAGTGCAAGAAGTCGGACGGCACCACGGTGGCCTCGGCGAAGCGCGTGATGTTCAACTCCATCTACTCGCAGGTCGGTCCGGCCTGCACGGTCAAGACCGTGGAGCAGATCTCCGGGGTCCGCATGGACCACTACATGGAGATCGACTTCGCCGGCTTCAAGGGACTGGTGGACGCGATAGGCGGGGTGAACGTCACCATCGACCAGCCCATCAAGGACGGCAACAGCGGCCTGGACCTGAGCGCCGGGACGCACAAGCTGGACGGCACCCAGTCCCTCGCGTTCGTGCGGACCCGGTACGGCTACGGCGACGGCAGCGACCTCGGCCGCATCAGCCTCCAGCAGAAGTTCATGCTCGCCTTGTTGTCCGAGGTCAAGAAGCAGGACCTGCTGGGCAGCCCCACGAAGGCGTTCAAGATCGCCGACAAGCTCACCGCGGCGCTCACCACCGACTCCGACCTCGCCTCGCTCACCAAGCTGGCGGAGTTCGGCCGCAGCCTCAACGGCATCGACCCGGCCACCATGGAGACGATCATGCTTCCGGTGTCGTACGACAAGATCGACCCGAACCGCGTCGTGGCCGCCGAACCGCAGGCGTCGACGCTGTGGAAGGCGATCCGTACCGACGCCGACATCCCCGCGTCGGCGAAGAAGTCACCGGCCCGCGGCGGGACTTCCTGATACGCGGCACTGCCCCGGGACTCGCCTGACAACGACAAAGCAGCAAACCCCGGGGCTCGCCCGACCACGGCAAAGCAACAGACCCCAGGGCTCGCCCCACCAGGACGAAGCCGCAGACCCCGGGATCGCCCGGCCGTAACAACGCGTCGGCTCCCGCGCTCGCCCGACCGCAGTCAGGCACCAACTCCCGCGCCCCTCAGACCTCCCGCCAGCCCGTCAGTGCCAGCCCCGGCTCGTCCTTGCGGCGGGAGAGGAGCAGTTGGCCCGTGGAGGGTGACATGGTCGCCGCGACGACGCTGCCGTGGGCGTCCACGGCCAGCGACACCTTGGCGTCCGTCGGGAGCTGGGGGCCCGACTCGGTCCACCAGGCCCCCGCCGACTCCTCTTCGGAGGGGTAGGCGGCGAAGACGACGCGGCCGCTCGCCGAGCGCTGGGCCAGCAATGTGCAGTCGCTGCCGTCGAGTTCGCAGCGGATGGCGGAGATCGGGCCGGGGCCGGCGGACGCGAGCAGGGTGACGGGCTTGGCGCCGCGGCGCCAAGCGCACAGGTCACCGGAGTCGTCGGTGAAGAAAAGGGTCGTGTTCTCCGGCGAGGTCGCCAGGGCGCGCAGCGTTCCCGGGCGGACCGAGACCTCCAGCCGCTCCGTCAGCACCGGCTGGCTGCCCGGCTCCTCCTGCCGCCAGTAGAGGATGCCCTCGGGGACGACCGCGTACAGTTCGACGCGTCCGGACTCCCCCGTCACGGCCGCCAGATCCTCCTGGACATCGCGCCCCTTGATGTCGCACCAGGGGTCCCAGCCGCCCTTCTCCTTCTGGGCGCGCATGCTGACCCCGCCGCCCTTGTTGCGGACGAAGATGTGCGCGCGCCCCTGGGCGTCGACGGCGACGGCGGGGGTACCGGTGCGGTCACCCTTCTTGTTGGGGTGACCGACCGGGCCCCAGTCAAGAGGGGCGAGCAGGGGCCGGAAGTGGGTGGAGTGCACCAATTCCGACTCACCGGGCCCGGTGGACCCCCAGCAGACCAGGTGGGCATAGCTGTCGGCGCCCTGGCCGATCGCGAGGCCGGGGCGCAGCTTCTGACCACCGCCCACCGTACGCGGGGCCTCCCAGGGACCGCCCGGTGCCCGCTCCGCCCTGCACAGGACGGCGTCGTCCGAGGGCAGGTAGACACTGAGTCGGCCGTCGCGGCCTCGTATGATCCAGTCGCCGTTCACCGGTTCACTCTAAGCGGAGTGGTCTCTTCACCGCGGCCCGGCCCCTTCCCGAGCCGGGCGTACGTTCGGACGGAGCGCCCGGTTCGGGCACCATGTCCCGCCTCGACCTGGCCGCCGCCCGCTCGGCCCGCCGCGGCGGAGTCGCTCTCGGCCGACCGGGCGACGCTCGACCGACCGGGCGGGCGGGCGCGGACGTGCGACGCTTGCCCCATGGACGACAACGCTCCCCCACTGCTGATCGTCGACGCCGCGAACGTCGTCGGGTCGGTGCCCGACGGCTGGTGGCGCGACCGGCGGGGCGCCGCGGAACGGCTGCGGGACCGGCTCGTGCGGTACGCCGAGGAGGGGCTCCCCGGCCACCCCGGGCCGCTGGAGCTGGTGCTCGTCGTCGAGGGCGCGGCACGCGGCGTGGACTCCGTGCCCGGCGTACGGGTGGACGCGGCGCCCGGCAGCGGTGACGACCGCATCGTCGAACTGGTCGCGCAGGCCGGGGAGCGTCCGGCCCTGGTCGTCACGGCGGACCGCGAGCTGCGGCGCCGGGTGACGGAACTGGGCGCCGAGGTCACGGGTCCGCGCACGGTACGCGACCGGGAACCGCCGACGGACCGCGCCTGAGGGGCCGTCACGCGGTGTCGTCCCGGGGTGGCCTCGTCACCTCCCGACCGTGGTCTCCTCCTGCCGGCCCAGACGGCTGTGCGAGCGCCCGTAGAGGAAGTACACGAAGAAGCCGACGACCAGCCAGATCGCGAAGCGCACCCACGTCTCGGCGGGCAGGTTCAGCATCAGCCACAGCGAGGCGCACACCGACAGGATCGGCACCACGGGGACGAACGGGGTGCGGAAGGCGCGGTGCAGGTCGGGGCGGGTCCTGCGGAGGATGATCACGCCGATCGCGACGACGATGAAGGCGAAGAGCGTGCCGATGTTCACCAGTTCGGCGAGTTCGCTGAGGCTGGTGAAGCCCGCGATGATCGCGATGACCACGCCGAGCAGGATGGTCGGCCGGTGCGGGGTCTTGAACCGTGGGTGGACGTGGGAGAAGAAGCGGGGCAGCAGCCCGTCGCGGCTCATCGCGAAGAACACCCGGGTCTGACCGAGCAGCAGGATCATGCAGACGGTCGTCAGGCCGACTGCGGCACCGAAGCTGATCACGCCCGCGTACCAGGGATGCCCGGCGGACTTGAAGGCGTCGGCGAGCGGGGCGTCCACGGACAGCCTGCTGTAGTGCTGCATTCCGGTGACGACGACCGACACCGCCACATACAGCGCCGTGCAGATGAACAGGGAGCCAAGGATGCCGCGCGGCATGTCGCGCTGCGGGTTCTTCGTCTCCTCGGCAGTCGTCGCCACGATGTCGAAACCGATGAACGCGAAGAAGACGACGGACGCGGCGGTGAAAATACCCATCACACCGAAGTTGGACGGCGCCCAGCCGAACATCAACTGGATGAGTGGGGCCTTGAGAGTGCCGCCCGCCGGCACCGCCTGCTCCTTCGGGACGAACGGCTGGTAGTTGGCGCCGCTGACGAAGAAGGCGCCCGCGATGATCACGATCAGCACCACGGTCACCTTGATGGCGACGACGAGCTGGGTGACCCGGGCCGAGAGCTTCACCCCGATGACGAGAATGGCGGTGAGCAGCAGGACCAGCGCGGCGGCGAGGATGTCGAAGCCGAACCCGTGCGTACCTTCCCGGCCGCTGAGGTAGCCGGGCAGGTGCCAGCCCGCGTTGTCGAGCAGCGAGCTGATGTACCCGGACCAGCCGACGGCGACCACCGCCGTACCCAGCGTGAACTCCAGGACGAGGTCCCAGCCGATGATCCAGGCGGGCAGCTCGCCGAGTGTGGCGTACGAGAACGTGTAGGCGGATCCCGCGACCGGGACCGTCGAGGCGAACTCCGCATAGCAGAGCGCGGCAAGCCCGCAGACGACACCGGCCACGATGAAGGACAGGGAGACGGCGGGGCCCGCGTTCTCCTTGGCGACCTTGCCGGTCAGCACGAAGATGCCGGTGCCGATGATGACACCGACGCCGAACACGGTCAGATCCAGGGCGGAGAGGGTCTTCTTGAGCGCGTGCTCGGGTTCCTCGGTGTCCTGGATCGACTGCTCGACGTTCTTCGTCCGGAAGAGGGTGCTGCTCACGGGCGTACCTCCCACGCTTGTCGTCCCGACATGATCGAGAGGGGGTGTAGTCCGTATGCCCCGCATAGGGCGATTCACGCAAATGGGCCGGTTTCGCCACCGTAAAGGATGGTGAAACCGGCCCAAAGGGACCCTGTGGTCGTGTCAGTCGCGCGCGGTCTCCACGGAGTCCACGGCCCGCGTGGCACTTGTACGGTCGAACCGGCCGCCGTCGAGCTTGGCGACGAGCCCGGTGACCTGGCGGGCGATGTCCGGCGCGGTCAGGCCGATCTCCGCCATGACCTCCTTGCGGGAGGCGTGGTCGAGGAAGCGCGGCGGGATGCCGAAGTCACGCAGCGGCACGTCGACGCCCGCGTCGCGCAGCGCCTGGGCGATCGCCGAACCGACACCGCCGACCCGTGAGTTGTCCTCGACGGTGACGACCACGCGGTGCCGCGCGGCGAGCGGGGCGAGCGCCTCGTCGACGGGCTTGACCCAGCGCGGGTCCACGACGGTGGTGGAGATGCCCTGCTTGTCGAGGAGGCCGGCGATCTCCAGGCACATGGGCGCGAGCGCGCCGACGGAGACCAGCAGGACATCCGGTACGGGGGCGTCGGCCTTGCGCAGGACGTCCATGCCGCCGACGGTGCCGACCGCGGGGACGGCGGGGCCGACGACGCCCTTGGAGTAGCGCAGCACGGTCGGCGCGTCGTCGACGTCGACGGCCTCGCGCAGCTGGGCGCGCAGCTGTTCGGCATCGCGCGGGGCGGCGATCCTGAGGTCCGGCACGACCTGGAGCATCGACATGTCCCACATGCCGTTGTGCGAGGCGCCGTCGTCACCGGTGACACCGGCCCGGTCGAGCACGAAGGTCACCCCGCACTTGTGCAGGGCGACGTCCATGAGGACCTGGTCGAAGGCGCGGTTGAGGAAGGTCGCGTAGACCGCGAAGACGGGGTGCAGTCCGCCGGTGGCGAGGCCGGCCGCGGAGACCGCGCCGTGCTGCTCGGCGATGCCGACGTCGTAGACGCGGTTCGGGAAGGCGTCCGCGAACTTCTTCAGGCCCACGGGATGGAGCATCGCGGCGGTGATGGCGACGATGTCCTCGCGCTCCCGGCCGAGCTTGACCATCTCGTCGCCGAAGACGGAGGTCCAGCTCGCTGCGGCCGCCTTGATGGGCAGGCCGGTGTCGGGGTGGATGGGGCCGATGCCGTGGAAGCGGTCGGCCTCGTCCTGCTCGGCGGGCTTGTAGCCGCGGCCCTTCTCGGTGAGGCAGTGCACGATGACCGGGCCGCCGAACCGCTTGGCGCGGGCGAGGGCGGACTCCAGGGCCTCGATGTCGTGGCCGTCGATCGGACCGACGTACTTCAGGCCCAGGTCCTCGAACATGCCCTGCGGGGCGATGAAGTCCTTCAGGCCCTTCTTGGCGCCGTGCAGGGTCTCGTAGAGCGGCTTGCCGACGACGGGCGTGCGCTCCAGCACCTCCCTGGTGCGGGCCAGGAACTTCTCGTAGCCGTCCGTGGTGCGCAGGGTGGCCAGGTGGTTGGCGAGACCGCCGATCGTCGGGGAGTACGAGCGCTCGTTGTCGTTGACGACGATGACCAGCGGCCGGTCTTTCGCGTCGGCGATGTTGTTGAGCGCCTCCCAGGCCATACCGCCGGTGAGGGCGCCGTCGCCGATGACCGCGACGACGTGGCTGTCGCGCTTCAGCAGCTCGTTGGCCTTGGCGAGGCCGTCGGCCCAGCCGAGGACCGTGGAGGCGTGCGAGTTCTCGATGATGTCGTGCTCGGACTCGGCGCGCGAGGGGTAGCCGGACAGACCGCCCTTGCTGCGCAGCTTCGAGAAGTCCTGGCGACCGGTGAGCAGCTTGTGGACGTAGGCCTGGTGGCCGGTGTCGAAGAGGACCTTGTCCCTGGGCGAGTCGAAGACACGGTGCAGGGCGATGGTGAGCTCGACCACACCGAGGTTGGGGCCGAGGTGGCCGCCGGTCTTGGAGACGGCGCCGACGAGGAAGGTCCGGATCTCCTCGGCCAGCTGGTCCAGCTGCTCCAGGCTGAGCCGGTCCAGATCGCGCGGTCCCCTGATGCGGGTCAGCAGCGGCACCCGTGCCTCCTTGCAGTAGAGCTGTGTCGAGCTTTTGCCGGGCCTGCAGAGTCTAATGTTCCGTCTGTGCGGATCTTGGGCGGCCCTCTCGTTCCACGCCACACATTCGGCCACACACAACTGCGCCCGGCACCACCATGGGCACCGGGCACAGGGTCTCAACAGGATTTCTTACAACGGGCGGGACGAGAGCGCCCCTTCAGGGGCGCGGGGAACTGCGCGATCAGCCACAGCGAACCCGCAGCCAAAGGACGTCCCGCACCCCTATGGCGCTCCCCGCGTTATGCGCGCCCCGCGGCCTTCTGGCTCTTCCGCGACACCGAGTCGATGACCACGGCCCCCAGAAGCACGCCACCGGTGATCATGTACTGGATGGACGTGTTCATGTTGAGCAGGTCAAGACCGGTCTGGATGGACTGGATGACCAGCATGCCCAGCAGGGCGGACCACACGCTGCCCCGGCCACCGAAGAGGCTGGTGCCACCGATGACGGCGGCCGCGATGGCCAGCATCAGGGTGTTGCCGCCACCGGCGCTGAGGGTCGCGCTCGCGGTCTGCCCGGCGAAGAACATGCCGCCGATCGCCGCGAAGCCACCGGAGATGGCGAACACCGAGATACGGACCATGGGCACGCTGATACCGGCCCGGCGGGCCGCCTCGATGCCACCGCCGACCGCGAAGACCTTACGGCCGTAGGTGGTGCGTCGCAGCACGAAGTCGACGATCACCAGCGCCGCGAGGAAGATCACCAGGGCGTTGGACACACCGGAGGCGTTGTTCAGCACGGCCGCGGCGACGAAGGACGCCACAGCGAGCGCGCCGACCCGGATCAGGATCTCGCTGGTGGGCCGGAAGGGCACCCCGGCGGCACGGCGGCGGCGCTGCTCGTTGAACGAGCCCACGAGCGTGAGGACGACACCGAGGCCGGCCAGCAGGTAGGCACCGACGATGGCCTGGTCCATGAAGAAGGAGTTCTGGCCGACCAGGTGCACCGGACCCGAGTCCGACGGGATGTTGATGGTGCCGCTGGAGCCGAGCAGCCACAGCATCAGACCGTTCCAGCCGAGGAAGCCGGCCAGGGTCACGACGAACGCGGGTACGCCGACCTTGGCGAAGAACCAGCCGTGCAGCGCACCGATACCGACACCGGTCAGGATGGCCAGGATCAGGGCCAACCAGGGGTTCATGCCGTGGTTGACCACGAACACCGCGAACACCGTGGATGACAGGCCGCTGACCGAGCCGACCGCGAGGTCGATCTCACCGAGCAGGAGCACGAACACCAGGCCGATGGCGAGCATGCCGGTGGCCGACAGGAAGTAGCTGATGTTCGACAGGTTGTCGGCGCTGAGGAATCGGTCGTTCTTCAGCTGGAAGATGGTCCAGATGATGATCAGGCCGACGATGACCGGCAGCGAGCCGAGCTCACCGCCCTTCACCTTGCGCTTGAACTCGGTGACGTAGCCCTTCAGGCCCTCTTCGCGGACCAGCAGTCGCGGGTCGACGACGGTCACCGGCGCGGCCGTGGGGTCGTCGGCGGGAGCCACGGTGGTGGTCTCCTGCTCCGCCCCGGAGTCCGACTTCTCGATCTTCGTCGAGTCGCTCTTCACGGTCTTGGACGAGTCGCTCACTTTGCCGCCTCCGCGGTGCGACGCCCCGCACGACGGGTCACGGCGTTGTCCGTGGCTCCCGTGATCGCGGCGATGATCTCTTCGTGGCTCGTGCTCTTCACGGGGAAGGAGCCGTTGTTCTTGCCCAGGCGCAGGACGGCGACGGTGTCCGCGACCGCCTTCACGTCGGCCATGTTGTGGCTGATGAGGATGACGCCGAGGTTCCGCTCGCGCAGCCGCTCGACCAGGTCGAGGACCTGCGCGGTCTGCTCGACGCCGAGGGCGGCGGTGGGCTCGTCGAGGATGACGACCTTCGGGTCACCGATCAGAGCGCGGGCGATGGCCACGACCTGACGCTGGCCACCGGAGAGGCTCGCGATCGGGATGCGCACACTCGGGATGCGGATGGAGAGCGTGCTCAGCAGTTCCCGAGCGTTCTTCTCCATCGTCACCTCGTCGATGACGCCGCGGTGCAGCAGTTCACGTCCGAGGTAGAGGTTGCCGACCACGTCGAGGTTGTCGCACAGGGCGAGGTCCTGGTAGACCGTCGCGACGCCGAGTCCCTGGGCGTCGTGCGGCTTGTTGATGCTGACCGGCTTGCCCTCCCACTCGATGACGCCCTCATCGATGGGGTGGACACCCGCGATCGTCTTGACCAGGGTCGACTTTCCTGCGCCGTTGTCGCCCACCAGGGCGACCACTTCTCCGGCGTGGACCTCCAGATCGACATCGGTGAGTGCCTGGACCGCACCGAATCGCTTGGAGACTCCGCGCAACGCCAGCACGGGCGTAGCGGACACGTGAACCATCTCCTTCGCCGCCTGACCGGCGGGGATGCCGCGCTTTAGGACAGGCGCGGAGGGGTGTGCGCAATGCACAGGTTTACAGAATGAACATGCGCGAATCCGCCGCCGTTGGCAACGGTTCCGTCCGACGCCCGCCCAGGCGGCGGGGTATGAAGGCCTGGGGCGGGCGTCGGAGGGGCTTCGCGGCACCGACCGCCCACGCTCTCGCGGGGCGGTCCTTGACCTCAGTGCTTACTGGAGGCCGATGGCCTTGCAGGCCTTCGCGTACTCGGCGGTGCAGATCTCCTGGACGGTGTAGATCCCGTCCTTGACGACCGTGTCCTTGATGTTGGCCTTGGTGACCGACGTCGCGGGCAGCAGCTTCGCGGGCACCTTGTCGCCGGAGCCGCTGGTCACCTCCGTGTCGGTCAGGGACTTGAGGTCCTTGCCCTGGAGCAGGGCGACCGCGAGCTCGGCGGCGGTGTCGGCCTCGGGCTTGTAGGCCTTGTAGACGGTGGCCGACTGGGTGCCGGCGACGATCCGCTGGATGGCCGCGAGCTCCGCGTCCTGACCGGTCAGCGGGATGTTGCTGATGCCCGCGCCCTTGAGGGTGTTGGCGATACCACCGGCCATGCCGTCGTTGGCGGCGTAGACGCCCGCGATCTTCTTGGCGCCGAGCTGCGTGATGGCCGCCGACATCTTCTGCGCGGCGACGGTGTCCTTCCACAGGCCGGACTGCTCGTAGGCGATGTCGACCTTGCCGTCGAGGACCTTGTGAGCGCCCTGCTTGAACATGCCGGCGTTCGGGTCGGCGTCGTCACCGTTGATCATGACGACCTTCGACGACTTGGTGGCCTTCTTGCCGAGCGCGTCGAGCAGGGCCTGACCCTGGAGCTCGCCGACCTTCTCGTTGTCGAAGGAGACGTACGCGGAGACCGGGCCCTGGGCGAGGCGGTCGTACGCGACGACCTTGACGCCCTTGTTGACCGCGGACTGGATGGACGACTTGATGGCGGCAGAGTCCTGGGCGCTGATCGCGATGACCTTGACGCCCTTGGTGATCATGCTGCTGACCTGCTGGGCCTGCTTGGTGGGGTCGGCCGCCGCGTTCGCGTACTCGACCGTGCAGTCGGAGCACAGCTCCTTGACCTTGGCCTCGAAGAGCGGCTTGTCGAACTTCTCGTAGCGTGCGGTGACGCTGTCGGGGAGCAGCAGGCCGATGGTCTTGCTGCCGGAGCCGCTGCTGCTGCTGCCGGAGTCGTCCTTCTTGTCACCGGCCTTGCCACAGGCAGCCAGCGAAACGGCCATGGAAACCGCCGCGGTGCCGATCACGACTCTACGCATCGTTGCGTTCATTGGGGGTGCCTCCCTGACAGGGCCGCAACGCTGCGGCCGAGGTGGCTCGAAGTCAACTCGGCCGCAAGTTCGACGTCAAGAAGTAAATACTTAACGAGATGGCAACGACGTCATGCGTTCTCTAAGTGAAGGCGGGTGTCGCCACGGCCAGCGAGCCGTCCAAAAGGGTAGAATCGCCCATCTCGCTCAGCGCGAGAGCGAGCGCTCCGAGCACCTCCGCCCGACCCCCAAGTGCCCCCGGGAGAACGGACAGTTGGCGCGCCGCACTGGGGATGGCGTAGCGGCCGACGGACTCTCTGATGGGCCCGAGCACCAGCTCACCGGCCTCGGCGAGATCGCCGCCCAGGACCACCCGGCTCGGGTTCAGCAAATTGCACAGGTTGGCCACTCCACTGCCGATGTGCCGGCCGACGTCGGCGATCACCCGACGGCAACCCGGATCCCCGTCCCGCGCCAGCCGTACGACGCCTTCCATGGTCAAGTCGGTGCCGTGACTGGGCTGGAGCAGCGGGAGCACATAGCGCGCCGCCGTGAAGGTCTCCAGGCAGCCCCGGTTTCCGCAGCGGCAGACCGGGCCGGATTCATCGAGTGTAATATGTCCGATTTCCCCCGCGGTGCCGCCGGGGCCTCGGTAGATCTTCCCCTCGATCACCAGTCCGGCACCGACACCGCTCGCGACCTTGATGTACGCAAGATCCTTGACCCCTCGGCCACTTCCCCAGACCAGCTCGCCCAGGGCGCCGAGGTTGGCGTCGTTGTCCACGTGCACCGGCACACCGAGCCGCCCCCGCAGCTCCTCGGCGGGTCTGGCGCCGGTCCAGCCCGGCAGGATGGCGCTGGAGCCGAGCGTGCCCGACTCGAGGTCGATGGGGCCCGGCACACCGAGGCCCACGCCCGCGATCTTGGACCGGTCCACCCCGGTCGCCTCGATCAGCCTGCTGACCAGCTGTTCCGCCCGGTCGAAGCCCTGCGCGGCAGAGGCGTCCACATCCAGTGGCTCGGCCTCCTCGGCAAGCACCTGATGGGCGAGGTTTCCGACCGCGACGCGCAAATGGGTGTGCCCGAAGTCGACACCGATGACAATGCCGGCGTCCCCGCTCAGGGACACGCTGCGGGCCCGGCGACCACCCGCCGACGTGGGCGTGACCTCGACGGTTCCGCCGTCCTTGAGCTCCCGCACGATGTTGGAGACCGTCGCCGCGGACAGGCCCGTCGTCCTCGCGATCTCCGCCTGGGTAAGGGATCCGGCCAGCCGCACGGCGCGTACGACCCGCTCCAGGTTGGCTCGGTGCAGCGACGACTGCGACCCTGGAGTCTCCACGACGACCTCCTGAGCACGGGGCCGCCTCGATGAGACCCCGCCTTCGTCCAACTAGTGAACTCTAAGCTGAGCTGTTCGGGCTACCTCCCGTCAAGAGGTTGAACCGCATCCGAGTCTGTGCACACGCGTGCACGCACCGTTCCCGAGCCGGGAGCGGTGCGCGTACGGGCCGTCGCGGAGCGCTTATGCAGACGTGCTATTTCAGCGTCGCCGAGGTCAGTCCGGCCTGTACCTGGCGCTGGAAGGACAGGTAGACCACGAGCATCGGGATCATCGCAATGGTCACTCCTGCGAAGAGAACGGGCAGGTCAGAGGCGTATCCCTGCTGCTGCTGGAGCTGGATCAGGCCTTGGGTGAGGACGTAGCGTTCGGGATCCGAACCACTCTGCGGCTGCATCAGGACCGTCGGCAGGATGAACTGGTTCCACTGACCCAGCGTGTTGAAGATACCGACGCTGATCAGGCCAGGCTTGGCCATCGGCAGCATCACCTGGAAGAAGGTCCGGGTGTGCGAGGCACCGTCCAGGACGGCGGCCTCGAAGACCGCCGTCGGCAGGGTCCGGAAGAAGGCGTGCATGAAGAACACGGTGAACGGCATCGAGTACGCGATGTAGACCAGGATCAGACCCTGATAGGTGTTCAGCATGTCCAGCCGTTTGACCATGAAGAACAGCGGGACGAGGGCCAGGAACACGGGGAACATCGCGCCCGCGACGAAGAAGTAGTACAGCATCCGGTTGCCCCAGAACCGGTAGCGGGCGAGCACGTACGCGGCCATCGAGCCGAACAGCATCGTCAGCGGCACGGAGAACACCAGCACGATTACGGTGTTCAGGAAGTAGTCGCCGATGCCCTTGTTCCAGGCACGCCGGAACACGTCGAAGGACCAGTCGTGCGGCCAGCCGAAGGCCGAGCCGCCGATCTGCGCGTCGGTCTTGAAGGAGCTGAGCACCAGCCACAGCAGCGGCAGCACGATCAGCAGGGCCCACAGGGCGAGGAACCCGTGCGAGAAGACGTTCAGGACGACGCCCTCGCCGCGCCGGTCGCCGGGGCGGACCGGGATCTTGCTCACCGAGGACCGGGCCGGGACGGTGCCGCCGGGGGCGGTCTCCTTGAGGGGTGCGCTCATCGTCGTTACTCCCGCTCAGAACTCGATGCGCTCACGGCGGGTGGCGCGCAGCGTGACCACGGACAGGACCAGGGTGAGCAGCAGCATGACGACGCCCATGGCGCAGGCATAGCCGCTCTTCCCGTAGTAGAGGAAATTGCGCATCATCACGGTCGACATGACATCGCTGTGATGGTCGGGGCCGCCGCCGTAGGCGCCCATGTTCTGGGTCATGGAGGAGACCAGGACGAACATGTCCATCGCCACGATGCCCAGGTACACCCACGCGGTCTGCACCGTGTCCCACAGCAGCGGCAGGGTGATGCGGAGGAAGGACTGGGAGCGGCCCGCTCCGTCGATGAGGGCCGCCTCGTAAATGTCCTTCGGAATGGACTGCATGGCGGCCGAGAACAGCACCAGATAGAAGCCGACACCGTGCCAGACGACGACCAGGATCAGCGCCCACAGCACCATGTTGGGCTCGTTGAGCCATTCCACGGGATTGTTCGCGTCGACCAGGCCGATTTTGATCAGGAAGCCGTTGAGCAGACCGCCGCCGTCACTGCGGTACACCGCGTTGAACAGCACCGCGAGAATCGCCAGTGACAAGACCTGCGGAAAGAAGTAGATAATTTTGTAGAACTTGGATCCGGTGACGCCCTGGACGCCGCCGGCCCGGCCACGCCCGCCCGCGTTCACCATGAAGGCGAAGAACAGGGCGAGCAGGATGGTGATCACCGGGATGAACACCAGGAACAGGATGTTGTGCCAGATGGCCTGCATGAAGACGTCGTCCTGGAACAGTGCCCTGTAGTTGTCCAGTCCGACGAACTTGAAGGTCTGTGACTGGCCCTTCCAGTCGGTCAGCGAATAGCCGAACGTCTGGATGTACGGCCAGATCACGAAGATCAGATAGAGCGCCACGGGTACGAAGAGAAATCCCGCGACGAACCTGTACTGCCCTTTGCGCATTGGCGTTCCTGCCCCTGGTGTCCCCACCCGGGCCGGAGTTCTCCGGCCCGGGACACGGCGTGCGGTCAGTCCCGGTGGTTCTTCTTGGAGGCCGGGTCCTTGGCCTGCTTGTCGACCGCGGCCTGGCACCGCTTCAGCCACTCCTTCGGCTGAATGCGCTTGGCCATCAGCTCGTTGGACGCGGCCTCGATGGCGGTGCCCATCTCGCTGTACCACTCGGTGTACAGGTAACGGAAGGTGTTGCCGCCGGCGGCCTTGGACGCCTCGACCGTGGACTGGGTGCCCGGCCGGAGCTTGACGCTGGGGTCGACGCCGTCCTTGAGGATGGTGAGCGAGTTGGCCTCCTTGGCGAACAGCGTCGACCACTCCTTGGAGAGCATGCGCCGCATGAACTCCTTGGCGCCGGGCAGGTTCTTGGCCTTCGCCGGGATGATGAAGGGTTCGCCGGAGCCGGCCCGGATCGCCTCGAACGGCAGCTTGCTGTCGGGCAGCAGCGGCATCGGCAGGAACTTCATGTCGAAGTCCGCGGGCGTCTGCTTGAGCTGCTCGTTCTCCAGCCAGGAGCCACAGGTGATGAACGCGGCCTTGTACTGGTTCCAGCGGGTCTGCGACTCGGTGTGGGTCAGGCCGTTGGTGCCTGGCATCAGCAGGCCCTTCTCGACGATCTCGTAGATCGCCTCGACGCCGGCCTGTGCCGCGTCCGAGCCGACGAACGCCTTCGGGTCGAGGTTGTCGATCGCCTTCATCGCGTCCAGACCGCCCGTCTTGGCGATCAGGTCCATGATGGCGACGTTGATGTAGTACGGGTACTTGCCCTGGTGGGCCAGGCCGCCGATGCCCTGCTTCTTGGCGTCCTGACAGATGGTGATGAAGTCGGCCCAGGTCTTGGGCTCCTCCCAGCCCTTCTCCTTGAAGAGCTTGCCGGAGTACCACAGACCCCACACGGTGTAGATGTAGTTGAGGGCGACGATCTTGCCCTCCTGCATGCCGGCGTCCAGGGTGCCGGGGATGATCATGTCCCGGACCTTCTTGCTCGGGTCGTCCACGGACGGCGCGTCGAGGACCTCGGCGAGGTCGAGCAGCTGGCCGTTCTTGTAGAGCACGTCGACCTTGATCTGCTGGGCGCCCGAGTCGTCCACGATGTCCGGCGGGTTGCCGGCGTTGAACCGGGGCTGGAGTTTGCCCGTGATCTCCTGGGTGCCGGTGTGGGTCGAGGTGATGCCGGCCTTCGTCTGGTAGTCGCCCTCCCACGCCTTGGCGTAGTCGTCGCCGTAACCGCCCTTGAAGATGACGACGTCGAGCTTGCTGCCCTTCTGCGCGCCGAAGGGGTTGGCCTTGGAGGTCTTCCCCTGGGTGTCGTTGTCGCTGGAGCTGTCGCCGCCGCCGCTGGCACACGCCGACAGGAAGCTCATCGTGGGCACGGAGATCAGGCCGAGCGCGGCGGACCGCTTGATCAGATCGCGGCGGCCGACGCCGCCGGGGGTGGTGTTCTCGCCGGAAGTGGATCCCATGCTCAAGTCCTCGCCTTCTCCAGGACTCAGGCGGTGAACCGGATCCTCCCCGGCACCGCGGTGATGGTGAAGCTGGGGTCGTGTATGAGGGATTCAGTGGGACGGCAGGGCAGTCGGTCATGCACCGAACGGTCCGCCGCCTCCCGATTCCCCCGGGCCATGCCTGTCCACAGCCGTCGTACGGCAGGGTGACAGCTGCCCGGACGCCGACAGGTATAGTCCACTTTCCGCTGACGGAGCAAGATCGAATGCAAGGTTGGTGGCTTGCTTTTCCGAGTTGAGACCTCGTGGAAATACGGGACGCCCATGCGCCTCTCGAACGGGCTATCCACCACATTGGGCCCGAATGCCACACTCAACACCCTTGACATCCCTGGCCACTTGACCACCTACTGTTCCTTGCGCAGCGACGTTGACAACGTTGTCCACTTCTTCACGGCGCAGGGAGGGTGCTCGACACATGCAGCACAGATCTCGGCACAGATGGGGTTCCGCGGCGGTCGTCACAACGGCCGCCTTCGCCTTGCTGACGGCCACACAGGGCGCGGCGGTGGCATTGCCCGTCCAAGCGGCGACCGCGGATCGGGAGTTCACTTCCTCGTTCGAGCCGGACGATCCGGCACCGACGTGGCTGAACACCGTGGACACGGCGGCGGACGGTTCGAAGCGGGCGTCCGGAGTGGACGGAGGGTATACAACGGGCATTCCAGGAAATGTGACCGACGAGGTCACCGATGTCCGGGCCAGCGACGAGTACACGGCCGCCGGCGAGGTCAAAGAGAACCTGATCGACGGCGAGCCGAGCACCAAGTGGCTGACGTTCTCGTCGACGGGCTGGGTGGAGTTCGACTTCAACGCGCCGGTCAAGGTGGTGACGTACGCGCTGACGTCGGCCAACGACGTCGCGGAGCGGGACCCGGCCGACTGGACACTTCAGGGCTCCACCGACGGCAAGGACTGGAAGACCCTCGACACGCGCACCGGTGAATCGTTCGACGAGCGCTTCCAGACGCATACGTACGACCTCGCCGAACCGGCCGAATACGCGCACTTCCGGATCGACTTCACCAAGAACCACGGCGCGGGCATACTGCAGCTCGCCGACGTGCAGTTCTCCACGGGCAGGAGCACCGAGCCCACACCCAAGGACATGCGCTCGCTGGTGGACCGCGGTCCGAGCGGCTCCCCCACCGCCAAGGCGGGCGCGGGCTTCACGGGCAAGCGGGCGCTGCGGTACGCGGGGACGCACCAGGCGGACGGACGGGCGTACTCGTACAACAAGGTCTTCGACGTGAACGTGGGCGTCGAGCGGGACACCCAGCTGTCGTACCGCATCTTCCCGTCGATGGCGGACGGGGACCGGGACTATGACGCCACGAACGTCTCCGTGGACCTGGCCTTCACCGACGGCACCTATCTGAGCGGCCTGAAGGCGATCGACCAGCACGGCTTCCCGCTCACCCCGCAGGGACAGGGCGCGGCCAAGGCCCTGTACGTCAACCAGTGGAACAGCGTGGTCTCGCGGATCGGCTCGGTCGCGGCCGGAAAGACCGTGGACCGGATCCTGGTGGCGTACGACTCCCCGAAGGGGCCGGCGAAGTTCCGGGGCTGGCTGGACGACATCACGCTGCGGGTCGCACCGCCGGAGAAGCCCAAGGCGCACCTCTCCGACTACGCGCTGACGACCCGCGGTACGAACTCCAGCGGCGGCTTCTCCCGCGGGAACGACTTCCCGGCGACGGCCCTGCCGCATGGCTTCAACTTCTGGACGCCGGTGACCAACGCGGGTTCGCTGAGCTGGCTGTATGACTACGCACGGTCCAATAATTCCGACAATCTGCCCACAATCCAGGCGTTCAGCGCGAGCCATGAGCCGAGTCCGTGGATGGGTGACCGGCAGACGTTCCAGGTGATGCCGTCGGCCGCCTCCGGCACGCCGGACACCGGCCGCGGTGCGCGGGCGCTGGCGTTCCGGCACGAGAACGAGACCGCGCGTCCGTACTACTACGGGGTGACCTTCCAGAACGGCCTCAAGGCGGAGATGACGCCGACGGACCACGCGGCGGTGCTGCGGTTCACGTACCCCGGCGACGACGCGAGCGTGCTCTTCGACAATGTGACGGAACAAGCCGGGCTGACCCTCGACAAGGACAACGGGGTCGTCACGGGCTTCTCGGACGTGAAGTCCGGGCTGTCGACGGGGGCGACGCGGCTGTTCGTGTACGGCGTGTTCGACGCGCCCGTCACGGACGGGGCCGCCTCCGGGGTGAAGGGGTACCTGCGCTTCAAGCCGGGCGCCGACCACACCGTGACCCTCCGCCTCGCCACCTCGCTCATCAGCCTCGACCAGGCGAAGGACAACCTGCGCCAGGAGGTCCCGGACGGGACGTCGTTCGACCAGGTGAGGGAACGCGCGCAGGGGGTGTGGGACAAGCTGCTCGGCAAGGTCGAGGTCGAGGGAGCGACGGCCGACCAGCTGACGACGCTGTACTCCTCGCTGTACCGGCTGTACCTGTACCCGAACTCGGGCTTCGAGAAGGTGGGTTCGGCCTACCAGTACGCCTCGCCCTTCTCCCCGATGCCCGGTCCGGACACGCCCACGCACACCGGCGCGAAGATCGTCGACGGCAAGGTGTACGTCAACAACGGCTTCTGGGACACGTACCGGACGACGTGGCCGGCGTACTCCTTCCTCACGCCGAAGCAGGCCGGTGAGATGGTCGACGGCTTCGTGCAGCAGTACAAGGACGGCGGCTGGACCTCGCGCTGGTCCTCGCCCGGTTACGCGGACCTGATGACCGGCACCTCGTCGGACGTGGCGTTCGCCGACGCCTATGTGAAGGGCGTGCAGTTCGACGCGGAGGCCGCCTACGACGCCGCGGTCAAGAACGCGACGGTCGTCCCGCCGTCTTCCGGGGTCGGCCGCAAGGGCATGACGACCTCGCCTTTCCTCGGCTACACGACCACCGACACCAACGAGGGTCTGTCGTGGGCGATGGAGGGCTACGTCAACGACTACGGCATCGCGAAGATGGGTCAGGCGCTGTACGAGAAGACCGGCAAGAAGCGCTACAAGGAGGAGTCGACGTACTTCCTCAACCGCGCCCGCGACTACGTCAACCTCTTCGACGCGAAGGCCGGTTTCTTCCAGGGCCGCGACACGCAGGGCGCCTGGCGGCTGGACTCCGCGAAGTACGACCCGCGCGTCTGGGGTTACGACTACACGGAGACGAACGGCTGGGGCTACGCCTTCACGGCACCACAGGACAGCCGGGGCCTGGCCAACCTGTACGGGGGCCGCGCGGGGCTCGCGGACAAACTGGACGAGTACTTCGCGACTCCCGAGACGGCCGCACCGGACATCGTGGGCTCGTACGGCGGTGTCATCCACGAGATGACGGAGGCGCGTGACGTCCGGATGGGCATGTACGGGCACTCCAACCAGGTCGCGCACCATGTGATCTACATGTACGACGCGGCGGGCAAGCCGTGGAAGGCACAGGCGAACGTCCGCGAGGCCCTCTCCCGTCTGTACACCGGCAGCGAGATCGGGCAGGGCTACCACGGCGACGAGGACAACGGCGAGCAGTCGGCCTGGTACCTGTTCTCGGCGCTGGGCTTCTACCCGCTGGTGATGGGCAGCGGCGAGTACGCCATCGGATCGCCGCTGTTCACCAAGGCGACGGTGCACCTGGAGAATGGCAAGGACCTCGTCATCAGGGCCCCGAGGAACAGCGCGAAGAACGTGTACGTCCAGGGCCTGAAGGTCAACGGCAAGGCGTGGACGTCGACGGCGCTGCCCCACTCGCTGATCTCCAAGGGCGCGGTGCTGGACTTCGACATGGGTCCGCGGCCGTCGTCCTGGGGCACGGGCAAGAACGCGGCGCCGGTGTCGATCACGCGCGGTGACAAGGCGCCTTCGCCGCGGGCGGACGTCCTCAAGGGTGATGGCGCGCTCTTCGACAACACGTCGGCGACGGACGCGACCGTGACGAGCCTGGACCTGCCGATCGCGGAGGGAACCAAGGCGGTGCAGTACACCCTGACGTCCCCCGAGGACCGCACGAAGGCCCCCACGGGCTGGACGCTCCAGGCCTCCGAGGACGGCACGGAGTGGAAGACCCTGGACACCCGCTCGGGTGAGTCCTTCACCTGGGACCGGCAGACCAGGGCGTTCTCGATCCCGCATCCCGGCTCGTACACGCACTACCGCCTGGTCCTGAACACCGAGTCGACCCTGGCGGAGGTGGAACTGCTGGCCTGACGGCCACCATGGAAAAAGGGGCGGGCGCGGAGATCACTCCGCGCCCGCCCTGTTGTCGTACGGCCCGCGCTCAGCCCACCGCGAGGCTGAACACGTGCAGGTCCGTGTTCTCCGGCAGCTTCACGCTCTTGATGGTCTTGCCGGACGGCGCCTCGAACGGCTTCGTGGCGAAGACGTAGCTCGTCACCGGGTCCTTGTCCGCGCCCGCGACATTGCGGTACGCCGACTTGGCGACCACCTCGTTGCCGTACTGGACCGTGCCGGAGCCGCCGCCGACCGTCCAGTCGGTGAAGGAGAGGTCGACCGTGTCCGTCGAGCCGTCGGTGTAGGTCACCGTCGCCTTCGTCTGCTGGTTGCCGTTGACCGCGCTGCCGATGAAGCTCAGCTTCGAGGCCGGGTCGGTCAGTTCGATGGTCTGTCCCGTTGCCGAGGCGTTGTCCGGGCGGGCCGACGGGGAGCTCGGCCAGGTGAAGGAGAGGCCGAGGACCGTGCCCTGCTTGCCCGCCGTCAGGCCGGCGTCGGCCAGGGCCTGGCGCGAGTAGCTCCAGCCGCCGCCGTCGTAGTCGGCCTCGTCGTGGTCACCGACGTCGTCCGAGATGCCCGTGTTGTTGTACGCCGCCAGGAGCGTGCCGGGGGCGGCCAGCGTGAGCGCCACGGGCTGTGCGTACGAGGTGTCGCCCGAGGTCACGGTGACCTTGACGTCGTAGAAGCCCTGCCGGGCCGTCTTGTCGGCGGTCAGGGTGATCTCCTGGGCGCCGTCCTTCACCGTCCCCTCGGCGGGACTCGCGGTCACCCCGTCCGGCGTCTCGACCGTGAACCGCACCTCGGGGCCCGTGCCGCCGCTCAGTGCCAGGGCGCGGATGCCGACCTCGGTGCTGTCACCGGGCGCGAGCGTCGCCGCGGTCGGGCCGACGCCGATCTGGTACGGCTGCTCGCCCTGCCGGAAGGACGGCGGCGCGTCGGCGGGGTCGGTGCCCCAGGTGCGGTTGGGGGTCCCGGACAGGGCGTAGTCGAGGCGGCCGCCGTCGCGGACGAAGGACGCCGGAAGCCAAGGACGGTCACTCGTACGGCCGTTGACCCTCAGGGACTGGATGTACGGCGTGCCCGCCGAGGCTCCCGTCGCCCGGATCTCGATGGCGTGGGCGCCCGGTCGGTCGATGTGCACCCTGGGGAACAGCGGGGAGGCCAGCACGAGTTCGGCCCGTGACGGCACCTGGGGGTACATGCCGAGCGCCGAGAAGACGTACCAGGAGGACATCGCGCCGAGGTCGTCGTTGCCGGGGATGCCCTCGGGCTTCGTCGACCAGAGCCCGGTCATCGCCGCCCGTACCGTCTCCTGCGCCTTGTAGGGCGCGCCCGCGTAGTCGTACAGATACGGGACGTTGATCGACGGCTCGTTGTCCAGCTCCGACTTGTCGCCGCCGCTGCCGGTGAAGGCCCAGCTGCCGTCGGCGTTGTGGAAGAAGGCGTCGAGGCGGGTCAGTGCCTTGTCCCTGCCGCCCATCGCGGCGAACAGACCGGCCGGGTTGTGCGGCACCATCCAGGTGTACTGGGCCGCCGTCCCCTCCACGAAGCCGTTTCCGGTGGCCGGGGTGAAGCCGGTGACCCAGCTGCCGTCCGCCTTGCGGTTGGCGAGGTAGCCGCCGCTCGGGTCGGCGGCGAGGTTGAAGTTGTTCTGCCACCACTGGGCGCGGCGCGCGAAGGCCGCCGCCGTGTCCTTCTCGCCTGCCGCCGTGGCCAGTTGGGAGAGCGCGAAGTCGGCCGTCGACATCTCCAGCGTCTCGGCCGCGCCGCCCCACGCGTTGGAGACGGACGGCATGTAGTGGTGCTCCAGGTACTTGTCCAGGGACGGGCGTTGCCCCACCGACAACACCGGCTTGCCCGCCGCCGACAGGTCCTGCTCCGTCGGGACCGTCGCCGCCTTCACCAGCGAGTCCAGGGCGCCGCGCAGGTCGAAGTCCGTGCCGCCGAAGGCGCGTATGCCTGCCAGCGCGGTCGGTGACGGGTCGCCGTTCATGACGTGGGTGCCGCTCGCGCCGTGCAGCCAGCGGTCCCAGACTCCCCCGTTCTGGCGGGCCAGTTCGTACAGGGACTGGGCCACGTCGGAGCCGGTGTCCGGATTCAGCAGGGTCAGCAGCTGCACCTGGTCGCGGTAGACGTCCCAGCCGGAGAAGGTCCCGTACTGGGCCTCATGACCGCGGGCCACCCGGTGCACCCGGTCGTCGCTGCCGCGGTAACGACCGTCGGCGTCACTGATGATGTTCGGGTGCAGGAGGGCGTGGTAGAGCGCGGTGTAGAAGGTGGCGCGGTCCTCGTCGGTGCCGCCGCCGACCCGGATCGCGCCCAGCCGGTCGCGCCAGGCACGGTGGGCCGCCTCCCGTACGGAGTCGAAGGACCGACCGTCGGGGTTCTCGGCCGTCAGATTGGCCTCCGCGCCCGCCTGGCTGACGTACGAGATGCCGACCTTGACGTTCACGGGACCGGTGCCCGGCGCGAACTCGACGTATCCGCCCGCCCCCTTGCCCGCGACGGGCCTGCCGCCGTGCGAGAAGCCGCCCGTGCCACCGCTCGCGCGGGTCGACCCCGGGCTCAGCTTGTCGTCCTGCCAGGTGCCGGTGGCCGTGAAGTCGCGGTCGAATCGGGCCGTGAAGTAGAGGGTGTAGTAGCTGCGCTGTCCCTCCGGGTCGAGGTAGCCGCAGAAGTTGCCGGACGTCACCGAGCCGGAAACCGTCCGGGTCGCCGGGTCGATCGTGATCGACGAATCCGTCGACCCCACCTCGGAGTTGGACGTGCGGAACAGCAAGGAGGCCGGTTTGTCGGCGGGGAAGCCGAAGCGGCCCGAGCCCGTGCGTGCGGTCGCCGTCAGGTCGGCCGTGACGCCGGAGGACAGGCCCACCTTGTAATGGCCGGGATCCGCGGTCTCGTCGGCGTGCGTGAAGCCGGCGGCGTACACCGCGTCCTTGGTGTCGCTCGCCGGCGAGGAGGTGACCTCACCGGCGTACGGGAAGAACGGGATGTCACCGCTGCCGCCCGCGCACCCGGTGCCGGACATGTGGGTGAGGCTGAAGCCGCGGATACGGGTGGCGTCGTACTGGTAGCCGCCGGGCGCGGCCGTTCTTGTCGCGTCGCCCCGGGTGTTCTCGGGACTCCAGGAGAGCATGCCGAACGGGACGACGGCGCCCGGGAAGACATTGCCGCCGTTCCTTGTGCCGATGAGCGGGTCGACGTACGCGGTGGGGTCACGGACCAGGTCGGGAGGTGGTGCAGTGCCCGCGGCGAGCGCGGGGGTCGCGCCGCCGACCGCCAGGGCGGCGGCGAGCAGCAGGGACATCGGACGGAAACGCATGACGCGGCCCCTCCTCCTTGGGACGGGTCGCGCACCACAGGTCGCACAAGCCGCAGGGACAGTAACCTGCGCCACCAGTACCGCGGAAGACCGCCTCGCGGGCGGAAGAGTTGGTTCCGGCATGTCAGCCTTCCGGGCGAACACCCTTGACATCGTTGTCCATTCGGGGAGTACAGTCATGTACAGACCATCCAGACAACGTTGTCGCGTCCCACCGGTAGCACACAAGCCACTTTTCACCCGGTCCGCCCTTCTCCCCCCGGGCCGGGCCGGCTCGCGGACCGGGTGGCACGCACAGCGGCCACCCGGTCCGCCCGGAGAGTCTCGACGCACCCGACAGGCAAGGCTGCTGAAGGGTCGTCACACGATCACCCGGACGACCCCGCCCCGGCACCTCCCGGCCGGGCAGGCCCGGCATTCTCCGCGCACCGCAGGCCGGCTTCAGCGCAGCTCGGCCCGCGGGTTCACGACCCTCGTTCGCGAAGCCCGCGCGCGGACGACCCCCGTGGACGACCCCCGTGGACGAACGCCCCTGTAGACGCCTGACGCACTCCTCGCCCCCCGGTCGCCACCGCGGCGCTCCCCGCAGATCACTTCACCCTGCGACTCCTCCCGGGCGTGAGCGCCGGGGCCCATCGCAGAACCCCGCCGAAGTCACGGAATGTCACCCGTGGGAGCGGTATTGGCCGCCCTCACGGGCGCGAGGGGCAACCCGAGTGCTCTCGTGGTCATCTACCTGTACGAACGCAACGACCGGGGAGAGGGCGGGTTGTGCACGGTTCCGGTGCGGACGGTGACCGCGAGAAGGGCACCGCCGGTTCCTGGTGGGCGGCCGCGGTGGCGAACCTCCTGATCGGGCTCGTCGCGATAGTCCCGGGCCTGTGCGTCAGATGGCTGCTGACCCGGTACGCGCTGGTCCACTGCGCCGCCGGGCCGGTCTGCTCCAAGGAGCCGCCGGACCACGCGGTCGGCATGACGCTCGGCGCGGTGCTGGGCGGAGCGTTCGTCCTCGGAATGGTGCTCGTGGTGGACGTCCTCATGCCGTGGCAGGAGGGCAGGCCGCTGAACCTGTGGCTCGGCATGACGGCCCTGGTCCCCGCGCCGTTCGCGATCGCTCAGGCCGCGGGGTGGATCTAGTGCACGTGTCGGCCTCGACGTGTGGCTCCTGGTACTGAGCGGACCATTGAGGTCCCACGGACAAACGGGGCTGGTGTGACAGATGAGACAGGAGTCATCACTTTCAGGCCGAGCCATGGCCACCCGGCGTCTCCAGTGCTAGAAATGCCACATGCCGGAACGTTTCGGCCGGTTTAGGCACATATCCCGGTTCAGACACAAATCGTTGCGATCAGTGGTGGGCAGGAGCCCGCGAAGCGTCGCCGGGCAGGTCTTGATCCTGCAGGTGGCACTGGTGGTGCTGCTCGTGGCCTGCGCCGTCTTCGCCCTCGTCGTTCAGTCGCACCGGGACAACGGCGCAGAGGCCAAGCGGCGCTCCATCGCGGTGGCCCAGACCTTCGCGCACTCTCCGGGCGTCCTGGCGGCGCTGCAGAGCCCCGACCCGTCGAAAGTGCTTCAGCCGCTCACCGAGGCCGCGCGCAAGTCCGCGCATGTCGACTTCATCGTGGTCATGGACACCAAGGGCATCCGCTACACCCATCCCCTCCCGGAGCGGATCGGGAAGCGGTTCGTGGGCACGATCGGGCCGTCACTGGAGGGCAAGGTCTACACCGAAAGCGTCCACGGCCCGCTCGGCCTCGAGGTACAGGCCACCGTTCCCGTCAAGGACACCCACGGCAAGGTGGTGGCCCTCGTCTCGGCCGGGCTGAAGGTCAAGAACGTGACCAGCCAGGTGAACCGGCAACTACCGATCATCCTGGCCGCCGGGGGCGGTGCCCTCGTGGTGGCCACCGGTGGCACCGCCCTGGTGGGCAGGCGGCTGCGACGGCAGACGCACAACCTGGCCCCGGACGAGATGACCCGCATGTACGAGCACCATGACGCGGTGCTGCACTCCGTGCGCGAGGGAGTGCTCATCGTGGGTGACAACGGGCGGTTGCTGCTTGCGAATGACGAGGCCGTACAGCTCCTGGCGCTGCCGCCGGACGTCGAGGGGCGGTATGTGTCACAGCTGTCGGACCTCGCCCCGGAGACGGTGGCGCTGCTCGTCTCCGGGCGCGAGGCCACCGACGAGGTGCACCTCGCCGGAGAGCGGCTGCTGGTGGTCAACCAGCGGCCCACTGACCGTGCGGGAGGTCCCAGGGGAACGGTGGTGACCCTGCGCGACTCCACCGAGCTGCGGGAGGTGTCCGGCAGGGCGGAGGTCGCGCGTGAGCGGCTCAAGCTGCTGTACGACGCCGGACTGGGCGTCGGCACCACCCTCGACGTGGTCCGCACCGCCGACGAGCTGGCCCGGGTCGCCGTCCCCCGCTTCGCCGACTTCGTCACCGTGGACCTGGCCGACGGCGTGCTGCACGGCGGGGAGCCGGGTGCGTCGGCGAAGAACATGCGGCGCATCGCCGTGTGCGGCATCCGGGACGACCATCCGCTCTACGAGAAGGGCCGGCTGATCGACTTCCTGCCTTCCACGCCTCAGGCGCGCGGCTACGACTCCGGCCGCTCCGAGCTGGTGACCGACCTCTCGACCGCCGCGGGCTGGCGCGCGCAGGACCCGGAGCGAACCACGCAGATCCTGGACTATGGCATCCACTCGCTGATCAGCGCCCCGATCCGGGCCCGCGGTGTCGTCCTGGGCATGGCTAACTTCTGGCGCTGCAAGAAGCACGCCACCTTCGACGAGGAGGAGCTGTCGCTGGCGGATGAGCTGGTGGCCCGTGCCGCGGTCAGCATCGACAACGCCCGCCAGTACGCCCGCGAGCACGCCGTGGCGGTCACCCTCCAGCGCAGTCTGCTGCCGCGGGCCGTGCCCGAGCAGAGCGCCCTCGATGTCGGCTTCCGCTATCTCCCCGCCCAGTCGGGCGTGAGCGGAGACTGGTTCGACGTGATTCCGCTGCCGGGAAGCCGGGTGGCGCTGGTCGTCGGTGACGTGGTCGGCCACGGCCTCCACGCCGCCGCGACGATGGGCCGACTGCGGACCGCGGTGCACAACTTCTCCACGCTCGACCTGCCGCCCGACGAGCTGCTGAGCCATCTGGACGATCTGGTCGGCCGCATCGACCAGGACGAGGCGAGCACGGAGACCGCCGCGGGCATCGTGGGCGCCACCTGCCTGTATGCGATCTACGATCCTGTGACGCGTCACTGCGCCATGGCGCGCGCCGGTCACCTGGCGCCCGCGCTGGTCCACCCCGACGGAAGCGTCACCTTCGCCGACCTGCCGACCGGGCCGCCGCTCGGCCTCGGCGGGCTGCCGTTCCAGACGGCCGAGCTGGACCTCGCGGAGGGCACCCAGCTCGTCCTCTACACCGACGGCCTCATCGAGGACCACACGCGCGACCTGGACGTGGGAATGGAACTGCTGCGCGATGCGCTGGCGGGCCATCCCGACCGGCCGCCGGAGGAGAGCTGCCAGGCCGTGCTGGCCGAGCTGCTGCCCGGGCGGCCCAAGGACGACGTGGCCCTGCTCATCGCCCGCACCCACCGGCTGCCGCCCGACCGGATCGCCGACTGGGACGTGCCGCTCGACCCGGCCGCCGTCGCAGGGGTGCGCGTCACCGTGTCCGACAAGCTCGACGAGTGGGGCCTGTCCGAACTAGGCTTCTGCATGGAACTCGTCCTGAGCGAGCTGGTCACCAACGCCATCCGCTACGCCTCCGAGCCGATCCATGTAAGGCTGATCCACGATCGCACGCTGATCTGCGAGGTGGCCGACGGCAGCAGCACCTCCCCGCATCTGCGGTACGCCGCGACGACCGACGAGGGAGGCCGGGGCCTGTTCCTGGTCTCCCAGATGACCGAGCGCTGGGGCACTCGGTACACCCCGCAGGGCAAGGTGATCTGGGCCGAGCAGGCACTGCCGGAGACCACGGAGCCCGTCCCGACGCCGACCGAGGCGGACACGGCCCTTCCGGGCGGAGGGGCAGCCTGGCCGGACACCTCGGCGTGACCGGACCGCCGCAGCGAGAGGTCGAGCACTACCCGTGGGCCCGGACGGGCGGCCGGAGCTGGAACCCAAACCGTGGGGCAGGTCGACCTCACCCAAACCTGCAGCAGACCCCGGCGGCTTCGGGAAGCGGTCGTCGTGGAGTTCGGCCGACGCCCGTCGGCCGGGCGCGTGTCGATGGCGAGGAACCTCGCCTTGTCATCCTCGTCCGGGATCGCCGAGCGGTGCCTCCGGCGGGCATCCGTAGGTGCCGTACAGCCGGACGAACCGGGCCGATATGACGGACCTGACGTGTACGAGCCCGTGCTCCGACCGCTGGTACAGCTCGACCTCCTCCGCCCCGCCCGGCCCGATCGGCTGGACCAGGCGGCCGCCGACGTGCAGTTGCGCGACCAGCGGCGGCGCCACGTCGGGGAAGGCGGCACAGACGATGACGGCGTCGAAGGGGGCCCGGCCGGGCAGGCCCAAGGTGCCGTCGCCGACGACGACCTCGACGTTCTCGACCCCCTGCGCGGCAAGGTTGTCCCGCGCCTGCCGGGCCAGATCCGGCCACCGCTCGACGCTGCAGACGTGGGCCGCGAGACGGGCGAGGAGAGCGGTCTGCCAGCCGAGGCCGGTGCCGACCTCCAGGACGCGTTCACCGCCGGTCAGCGCGAGTGCGTCGACCATGACGGCCACGAGCGAGGGCTGTGTCGTCACCTGTCCGTGGGCGAGGGGAACCGGCGTGTCCAAGCAGGCCGAGGCGAGGCCGGCGGCCGGCACGAACCGGGTGCGCGGCGTGTCATGCAGGGCCCGCAGCAGGCGCTCGTCCCGCACCCCCACGGCACGGGCGGCCCTGACCAGGTCATCAGTGCCGGAGCCGGGGCCCGGGCCGGAACGAGGCATGCTGTCCACCTCCGGTGCAGGCGTGCGCCGCTCACCTCAAGCAGAGCAAAATCCGCGGCCGATTGCCACGACGGGACGGGTGCCCGGCCGGCCCTGAAGGGATTCAAACGTGGCTGCCGAGGGGCGGCGAGACCGGTCCCGAGGCCGCGGACATCCTGGCCGAGAGCGGTTCCCGGACGGTGCCCGGCACCCCCGCCGCCGGGAGTTCGATGGTGAACTCCGTACGGCCCGGGACGCTCTCCCCGTGGATGCGGCCGCCGTACGCCGTCGTGATCGCGGCGGCGATCGCGAGGCCCAGGCCCGAACCGCCCTCCATGCCGGGGATACGGGAGCGGGAGGTGTCGCCGCGGGTGAAGCGTTCGAACACCGTGGGCAGCAGCGCGGGCGAGATGCCGGGGCCGTCGTCCCGTACGCGGACGACGCACCGCTCGTCCGTGGCCTCGACCGAGGCGACGACGGTGGTGCCGAGGGGCGTGTGGACGCGGGCATTGGCCAGCAGGTTGGCCACCACCTGGTGCAGCCGTGCCTCGTCGCCGACGACCAGTGCGGGGGCGTCGACGTGCAGCGCGAGCTGCCAGTCGTGGCCGCCGCCCGCGGCCCGCGCGTCCCAGACCGCCTCGGCGACCAGGGCCGCGAGGTCCACCTCCGCGGCGTGCAGGGGGCGACCCTCGTCGAGCCGGGCGAGCAGCAGGAGGTCCTCGACCAGTCCCGTCATACGCGCCGACTCGGCGGTCACCCGGCGCCAGGCCAGCTCCGGCTCGATCCGGTCGGTGCCGCGGTTCATGAGCTCCGCGTAACCGGCGATGGAGGCGAGCGGTGTGCGCAGCTCATGGCTGGCGTCGGCGAGGAAGCGGCGCATGCGTTCCTCGCTGCGGCGCACCTGTTCCTCGCTGCGCCGGCGTTCGGCGAGCGAGGACTCGACGTGGTCGATCATGCGGTTGAGGGCGGCGCCGACCTGGCCGGCCTCGCTCCCGGGGTCGGTGTCGCGTTCGGGCACGCGGGTGAGGCCGGTGACCTCGCCACGGCCCAGCGGCGAGCGGGAGACCTCGACGGCGGTGGCGGCGACCCGGCCGAGCGGGCGCAGCTGACGCCGGATGACCACCGCGCAGAGGCAGCCCGCGACGGCGAGTCCGACGGCCGCCGCGACGGCCTCGACCACGACCAGGCCGCCGATCACAGTCTGGACGTCGTCCATCGGGAGCCCGGTGAGGACACGCACCCCGCTGGTGCCGCCGACCGCTGTGACCCGGTAGGTGCCGAGTCCGGGCACGGTCCGGGTGTGCATCGAGCCGTCGGGCCTGATGCCGGCGAGCGCGGCGCGCTGGGCCGCGGTGAGGGCCTGCGGCGCGGCGTCCCGGGCCACGACCTCGGCGGTGGTGATGGTCCCGCTCCGGTCGAACCGCGCGGCGAGCGTGCCGGCGGGCTGCCCGCGCTCGTAGAGGAAACCCAGGTCGGTGTCGCTGTCCGGATGGAGGGCCGCCCCGCCCTGGCTGCGTTGCGCGGCGTCGCTGACGCGCTGGTCGAGATTGCCGAGCAGATAGGCGCGTTGGGCGTAGACGGTGGTGAGTGCCATGGCCGTGCACACCACGACGAGGGTGGCGCCGATGAAGAGCAGGAGCCGGGTGCGCAGCGAACGCCCGCCGAGCCGGTTCCCGGTCCGGATCCGGCCCTTCATCTCGCCTCCTGAGCGGGTCGGATCGTGTACCCCGTCCCGCGCACGGTGTGGATCATCGGCGCGTGCCCCTTGTCGATCTTCCGGCGGAGCCCGGAGATGTAGACCTCGACCAGGTTGCCACCGCCGTCGAAGCCTGTGCTCCACACGCGGTCGAGGATCTGGGCCTTGCTGAGCACCTGCCGTGGATGGCTCATCAGCAGATCCAGCAGGTCGAACTCCTTCGCGGTGAGCCGGACCGGCGTGGACCCGCGGTGCACCTCGCGGGTCTCCACGGTCAGCACGAGGTCACCGAGGACCCGTACGGAGTCGTCGGCCCGCGTCTTCTCGGCGCCTGCCCGGCGCAGCAGCCCACGCAGCCGCAGCACGACCTCCTCCAACGAGAAGGGCTTGGTCACGTAGTCGTCGGCCCCGGACCCCAGCCCGTCGAGGCGGTGCTCCAGGGCGTCGCGGGCGGTGAGCATGAGCACGGGCAGCTTCGGACACTCGTACCGCAGCCTGCGCAGTACCTGGAGTCCGTCGATGTCGGGCAGCATCCCGTCGAGGACGACGGCGTGCGGGGCGCAGGCGCGCGCGATCCGCAACGCGGACTCCCCGTCGGCCGCGGGGTAGGGCCGCCAGCCGGCCTCGGTGACGGCCACGGACATCAGCTCGGTGAGTGCGGGCTCGTCATCGACGATCAGCACTCGGACGCGGCCGCTTCGGGATCCAGGGGCGCCATTCATGTATCGATCCTGTCCCGGCCCGCTGAGGAAACCCTGTGTCCGGGCTGAGCACTGGCGATGTCCCGACATGAGCGGCGGATCCGGCACGAAGGGCAAAAGGCCGGGCGCACACGGCGGAGGGCCGCATCCCCGCGCGGGGATGCGGCCCTCGACTGCCGTGCCGGACCGCTTACTTGCGGATGAGGCTGCGCAGCACGTACTGCATGATGCCGCCGTTGCGGTAGTAGTCGGCCTCACCGGGGGTGTCGATGCGGACGACCGCGTCGAACTCGACGCCCGTGTCGGTGGTGACCTTGACCGTGCGCGGCGTGGTGCCGTTGTTGAGCTCCTCGACGCCCGCGAAGGAGAAGGTCTCCTCGCCGGTCAGGCCGAGGGACTCGGCCGAGGCGCCCTCCGGGAACTGGAGCGGCAGGACGCCCATGCCGATGAGGTTCGAGCGGTGGATGCGCTCGTACGACTCGGCGATGACGGCCTTGACGCCGAGCAGCGCGGTGCCCTTGGCGGCCCAGTCGCGGGACGAGCCGGAGCCGTACTCCTTGCCGGCCAGGACGACCAGCGGGATGCCCTGCTCGATGTAGTTGCGGGAGGCGTCGTAGATGAACGACACCGGACCGTCGGCCTGGGTGAAGTCGCGGGTGTAGCCGCCTTCCGTACCCGGCGCGATCTGGTTGCGCAGGCGGATGTTGGCGAACGTGCCGCGGATCATGACCTCGTGGTTGCCGCGGCGCGAGCCGTAGCTGTTGAAGTCACGACGCTCCACACCGTGCTCGGTGAGGTACTTGCCGGCCGGGGTGTCGGCCTTGATCGCACCGGCCGGGGAGATGTGGTCGGTGGTGACCGAGTCGCCCAGCTTGGCCAGGACGCGGGCGCCGGAGATGTCGGAGACCGGCTCCGGCTCCATGCCCATGCCCTCGAAGTACGGGGGCTTGCGGACGTAGGTCGACTCGGCGTCCCACTCGAAGGTGTTGCCGGTCGGGACCGGGAGGGACTGCCACTGGGCGTCGCCCGCGAAGACGTCCTGGTAGGACTTGTTGAACATGTCCTCGCCGATGGCGTTGGCGACGACGTCGTTGACCTCGGCCTCGGAGGGCCAGATGTCCTTCAGGAAGACCGGGTTGCCGTCCTGGTCGGTGCCCAGGGCGTCGCGCGTGATGTCCACCTTCATGGAGCCCGCGAGGGCGTACGCGACGACCAGCGGCGGGGAGGCCAGGTAGTTCATCTTGACGTCGGGGTTGATACGGCCCTCGAAGTTCCGGTTGCCGGAGAGGACCGAGGTGACCGCGAGGTCGTGGTCGTTGACGGCCTTGGAGACCTCCTCCGGCAGCGGGCCGGAGTTGCCGATGCAGGTGGTGCAGCCGTAACCGACGAGGTTGAAGCCGACCTTGTCGAGGTACGGGGTCAGACCGGCCTTGTCGAAGTAGTCCGTCACGACCTTCGAGCCCGGGGCGAGGGTGGTCTTGACCCACGGCTTGCGGGTCAGGCCCTTCTCGACCGCCTTCTTGGCCACCAGGGCGGCGGCGACCATGACGTACGGGTTCGAGGTGTTGGTGCAGGAGGTGATGGCCGCGACCGTCACCGCACCGTGGTCGAGCGTGTAGCTGGTGCCGTCGGGGGCGGTGACCTGGACCGGGTTGGACGGCGTGCCGTTGGGGTGGATGGCCGGGGCGTCGGAGGCCGGGAAGGACTCGACACCCGCCTCGTCCACGGTGTCCACGTAGTTGCGGACGTCCTGCTTGAACTGCTCGGCGGCGTTGGCGAGGACGATACGGTCCTGCGGGCGCTTCGGGCCGGCGATCGACGGGACGACCGTCGACAGGTCGAGCTCCAGCTTCTCGGAGAAGTCGGGCTCGGCCTTCGGGTCCAGCCAGAGACCCTGCTCCTTGGCGTACGCCTCGACGAGCGCGACCTGCTGGCCGGAGCGGCCGGTCAGGCGCAGGTAGTTCAGGGTCTCGTCGTCGATCGGGAAGATCGCGGCGGTGGAGCCGAACTCCGGCGACATGTTGCCGATGGTGGCGCGGTTGGCGAGCGAGGTGGCGGCGACGCCCTCGCCGTAGAACTCGACGAACTTGCCGACGACACCGTGCTTGCGCAGCATCTCGGTGATGGTCAGCACCAGGTCGGTGGCGGTGGTGCCGGTGGGCAGCTCGCCGGTGAGCTTGAAGCCGACGACGCGCGGGATGAGCATGGAGACCGGCTGGCCGAGCATCGCGGCCTCGGCCTCGATGCCGCCGACGCCCCAGCCGAGGACGCCGAGGCCGTTGACCATGGTGGTGTGCGAGTCGGTGCCGACGAGGGTGTCGGGGTAGGCCTGGCCGCCTCGGACCATGACCGTACGGGCCAGGTGCTCGATGTTCACCTGGTGGACGATGCCGGTGCCCGGCGGGACGACCTTGAACTCGTCGAAGGCGGTCTGGCCCCAGCGCAGGAACTGGTAGCGCTCCTTGTTGCGGCCGTACTCCAGCTCGACGTTCTGCTTGAAGGCGTCGTTCGTGCCGAACTTGTCGGCGATGACGGAGTGGTCGATGACCAGCTCGGCCGGGGCCAGCGGGTTGATCTTCGCCGGGTCGCCGCCGAGCTCCTTGACGGCCTCGCGCATGGTGGCGAGGTCCACGACACAGGGCACGCCGGTGAAGTCCTGCATGATCACGCGGGCCGGCGTGAACTGGATCTCCTGCGACGGCTGGGCCTGGGAGTCCCAGTTGCCGAGGGCGCGAATGTGGTCGGCGGTGATGTTCGCGCCGTCCTCGGTGCGGAGCAGGTTCTCCAGCAGGACCTTGAGGCTGTACGGCAGGCGGGCCGAGCCCTCCACCTTGTCCAGCCGGAAGATCTCGTACGACTCGTCGCCCACCTGCAGCGTGCTGCGGGCGTCGAAGCTGTTCGCCGACACGACAGTCTCCTTCATTGATGTGCGCGTACTCACCACGATCCTGCCGCCACGGCATCTGGGCCGATCCGCTAAGGTAAGGCTAAGTTAGGTAACCCTTACCAGGGTGGCGGCTGCGGTGCTCCTCGGCAGATATCTCGATGTCGAGATAACTCTAGTACATGGGGGCTGGATGGTCATGCCCAGCCTCGCGCTGTCGACCGGACTGCATCGCCCGCAGGATGGCCTGGGAGTGCACGGGCGTGGTACGCGACTCGGCAACAGTGCGGCCCTGAGAGATCGACCGCCGCGCCGGACACTTCTTCACATTTCTTCTCCCCGCGCCTTGCGCACAGGCAAGCCGGGGCCCCTGTCCGCCGAACATACTGGCCGACATGGCCACCTATGACACGCTCGGCGCGACCTATGCCCGGACACGACAGGCCGATCCGCGGATCGCCGCGCAGATCCACGCCGCGCTCGGGAACGCCACAGACGTGATCAACGTCGGAGCCGGCACCGGATCGTACGAACCGCCGCGGACAGTCCTCGCGGTCGACCCCAGCCAGGTCATGCTCGCCCAGCGCCCGCCCGGATCCGCGCCCGCCGTGCAGGCGGTCGCGGAACACCTCCCGCTGCGGGACAACGCCGCCGACGCCGTCATGGCGCTGCTGACCGTCCACCACTGGCCCGACGTGGCGGCCGGAATCAGGGAACTGCGCCGAGTGGCCCGCCGCGGCATCGTCATCCTGACGTGGGATCAGCGCATCTTCCGCGAACGGTTCTGGCTGGTACGGGAGTATCTCCCGGAGGCAGCCGCGTTCGACGACACCCGCGCCATCCCGACCGACCGGCTGGTCGACATGCTCGGCGGGGCGCGCCTGGAACCGGTCCTGGTCCCCCACGACTGCACGGACGGATTCGGCGCCGCGTACTGGCGCCGCCCCCACGCCTATCTCGACCCGCGGGTACGCGCGGGCATCTCCCTGTTCGCCCAGACCGGCGAGGACGTCATCACGCCTGGCCTGACCCGCCTCGCAGACGACCTGACGACCGGCCGCTGGCAGGCCCGTCACCCCGAGCTGCTCACGCTCGAAACCATCGACGTCGGTTACCGGCTCCTGGTGACCGACCTCTGATCCACGCACATGACCCGAAAACGGTCACACGACGGCTCATCACCCGAACGGACCCCCCAAAGAGGTGCCATCTCATATCTGAGATAACCTCAGCCTCATGGCAGACGATTACCTCGTACGCATCGGCAAGCTCATCCGTGACGCCCGGCAGCACCGTGGCTGGACTCAGGCCCAGCTCGCCGAGGCCCTGGGCACAAGTCAGAGCGCTGTCAACCGCATCGAGCGCGGCAATCAAAACCTCAGCCTTGAGATGATCGCCCGAATCGGTGAAGCCCTGGACAGCGAGATCGTCTCCCTGGGCTATGCGGGTCCCATGCATCTGCGGGTGGTCGGCGGACGTCGGCTCTCCGGCGCCATCGACGTCAAGACGAGCAAGAACGCCTGTGTGGCCCTCCTGTGCGCCTCGCTGCTCAACAAGGGGCGCACGGTCCTGCGCCGGGTCGCCCGCATCGAGGAGGTGTTCCGCCTTCTGGAGGTACTCGGGTCGATCGGCGTGCGGACCCGTTGGATCAACGACGGGCAGGATCTGGAGATCGTGCCGCCCGCCGACCTCGACCTGAACACCATCGACGCGGCGGCCGCCCGCCGTACACGCTCCATCATCATGTTCCTCGGTCCGCTGCTGCACCGCTTGGACCACTTCAAGCTGCCCTACGCGGGCGGTTGCGACCTCGGAACGCGCACCGTCGAACCGCACATGATCGCGCTGCGCCGGTTCGGGCTCGACGTCACCGCCACCGAGGGGTACTACCACGCCGTGGTGGACCGGTCCGTCTCCCCCGGCCGGCCGATCGTGCTGACCGAGCGCGGCGACACCGTGACCGAGAACGCGCTGCTCGCCGCCGCCCGCCACGACGGCGTCACGGTCATCCGCAACGCGTCCTCCAACTACATGGTCCAGGACCTCTGCTTCTTCCTGGAGTCGCTCGGCGTCCGGATCGAGGGCGTCGGCACCACCACCCTCACCGTGCACGGCGTGCCGAACATCGACGTCGACGTGGACTACTTCCCCTCCGAGGACCCGGTGGAGGCGATGAGCCTGCTGGCCGCCGCGGTGGTCACCGAGTCGGAGCTGACGGTGCGCCGGGTGCCGATCGAGTTCCTGGAGATCGAGCTCGCGGTGCTGGAGGAGATGGGCCTCGATCACGACCGCTCCCCCGAATACTGCGCGTTCAACGGCCGTACGCGGCTGGTGGACCTGACCGTGCGGCCCTCCAAGCTGGAGGCGCCGATCGACAAGATCCACCCCATGCCGTTCCCCGGACTGAACATCGACAACGTCCCGTTCTTCGCGGCCATCGCGGCCTCCGCGCAGGGCAAGACGCTGATCCACGACTGGGTGTACGACAACCGCGCGATCTATCTGACCGACCTCAACCGCCTCGGCGGCCGCCTCCAGTTGCTCGACCCCCACCGGGTGCTGGTCGAGGGCCCGACCCGCTGGCGCGCCGCCGAGATGATGTGCCCGCCCGCGCTGCGGCCCGCCGTGGTCGTACTGCTGGCGATGATGGCCGCCGAGGGCACGTCCGTGCTGCGCAACGTGTACGTCATCAACCGGGGCTACGAGGACCTGGCCGAGCGGCTCAACTCGGTCGGGGCGCAGATCGAGACGTTCCGGAACATCTGACCGGCGGGAAACGTCCGGTCCGCGTACGCGGGAACGCGGCCGTCGGGCCGCCGGGCGTCAGCCCGCGGTCAGGGTGACGTCCTGCTGCCGGACCGCGTGGAAGCCGGGCAGCGGCAGGCCGGTGCCGTTCAGCTCCATCAACGTGGCCGCCACGTGCGCCCGGCCCCGCGTGTAGGCGCCCGGACGGGTCTCCGAGTTGGTCCAGCGGTGCACGGCGCCGTCGCAGACCGCCACGGTGCCGCCGACGCCGTGGTGAATACGAGGGTCTCCCTGGGCGACCGAGGACGACACGAAGACGGGACCGCTGCTGCCCAGGCAGCGGTAGGTCCCGGAGAGGGTGATCGTGCCGTCTGCCGCGAGGCGTCCGGTCGGGTCGACGGTCACCTCCTCGGAGGAGTCGGCGAGGGCGCCCGCGGCGGGAGCGGCGGACAGCAGCAGAGCGGCGCCGGCAAGCGCGCCGAAGACCTGGCGCACAGACATGGGAGTACCTCCTGGAATGGGGGTTTCCAGGGGTACCGGGAGGCCGTGCCGGGGGGTGTGATCGTCACCCCTTCGGTGGCGAGTCCGCACCGACCGTCTTCGGTGTGTCCGGGAGTTGTCCGCATGGTGTCACGCTTTCCGGCGGGCGGTTCCGATGAGCCCGCGGCCGGAGCATGGTCTTACTCAACGAGGCGACAACCCGGCCGCCCATCCCTCCTCGGAGGTGCGCCATGTGTTTCCAGCAGCCCACGTGCCCGTCGACCGACGCCACCGCCCCGCACGTCGTCGCCGCCCACCCCGAGCAGGGGTGGAACCTGCTCTGCAACGGCGCGATCGTCTTCGACGACACCGGCGAACTGCTCCCCGACGGCAGCGTGGTCGCTCCGCACCGGGTGCCGATGGGGCAGCTGGCCATGGCGGCCTGACACACCCTCCCTCACGTCGTGGCGATGAACTCCCGCAGTACGGCGGCCAGTCGCTCCGGCTGGTCCTCGGCGATCAGTGTTCGGGAGTCCTCGATCTCCACCAGCCGCCCCTTCGGGAGCAGTTCGGACAGCCTTCGGCCGTGTTCGCGCGGCATCATCAGGTCCTCGGCCGCCCAGACGACCAGCGCGGGCCTGTCGAAGTCCTTCAGTCCCCGGGCCGCCTCGACGAGTTCGTCCTTGCGGACGTGTGTGTTGTAGGCCCGGAAGTCCCGCCGGATCAGCGGGTCCGTCCGCAGAGGGCGCAGCCAGCCGTCGACGATCTCGTCCGGCACCGGGCGCTTGGTCAGGGCGCCGAACCCGACGGGCAGTCGGCGCAGCGGCTTCAGGCCCAGCGTGCGCACCAGAAGCGGGATCGCCCCGGGCAGCCGGCAGGCCACGGCGATCATCTTCCCGGGCAGGCCCGGCGGGTAGTTGTCGAACGCCTCGCACGAGATCAGCGCCAGCCGCGCCAGCCGCTCGGGATGCCGGACCGCCACCGTCTGGGCCCGCCCGCAGTCGCTCTCGACCAGCGTGACATCGCGCAGTTCCAGGCGGTCGAGGAATTCCGCGATCAGGTCGATGACGACGTCCGGTGAGAGCGGCACGGTCATGGGCCTGCGGTGGGCGCCGTACGGCAGGGTCGGGGCGATCACCCGGTGGTCGGCGCGCAAATCGGCGGTGACCTTGCGCCAGACCGTGTTGTCGTGGACCAGGCCGTGGAGGAGGACCACGACCGGGCCGTCGCCGCCCGTGTCGTCGTACGCGACGGGGCCTGCGGTGAGCACGATCTCGGGCATGCGGAAGCTCCCCTCGACACCCCCCGAGGCCATGACAAGGTTACGGCGAGGGGGTGGGCACGGCTACGGCAGCACGGCGAAGCCGTCCAGTTCGACGAGGGCCTCCTCGTCCCAGAGGCGGGTGGTGCCGACCACGGCCATCGCGGGGTAGTCGCGGCCCGCCAGCCTCCGCCAGATGCGGCCGAGTTCGGGGGCGTGGGCGCGGTAGTCGGCCACGTCGGTGGCGTAGACGGTGACGCGGGCGAGGGCGGCGGGAGTTCCGCCGGCGGAGCGCAGCGCGGTGAGCAGGTTGGTGAGCGCCTGCTCGAACTGTTCGGGAAGGGTCTCGCCGACCACCTTCCCGTCCGTGTCCAGGGCGGTCTGGCCCGCCAGGAAGACCACATGGCTGCCGGTGGCGACGACGGCATGGGAGAAGCCCGTCGGCGGGGAGAGGTCGGGCGGGTTGATCCGCTCGGTGGTCACTGGGCGGCCTCCACGGTGGCGTACAACTCCTTGGCGATGATGCCGCGTTGGACCTCGCTCGCGCCCTCGTAGATCCGGGGCGCGCGCACCTCGCGGTAGAGGTGTTCGAGGAGGTGGCCGCGGCGCAGGGCGCGGGCGCCGTGCAGTTGGACGGCCGCGTCGACGACGTACTGCGCCGTCTCGGTGGCGAGCAGCTTCGCCATGGCGGCGCGTTTCGGGACGTCGCCGGCGCCTTCGTCGTACGCCGTCGCCGCCGCGTAAACCATGAGGCGGGCCGCCTCGGTGCGCAGGGCCATCTCGGCGATCCGGTGGGAGACGGCCTGAAGGTCCTTCAGCCTGCCGCCGAAGGCGTCCCGTCCGGCGGTGTGGACGAGCGTCGCGTCGAGGGCCGCCTGCGCCATCCCGACGGCGAAGGCGCCGACGCTGGGGCGGAAGAGGTTCAGGGTGCCCATGGCGACGCGGAAGCCGTGGTCGGGTTCGCCGAGGACGTCGTCCGCGGTGACGGGCACGGCGTCGAAGGTCAGGGCCCCGATGGGGTGCGGCGAGAGCATGTCGAGCGGGGTGCCGGTCAGGCCGGGGCGGTCGGCGGGTACGAGGAAGGCGGTCACGCCACGGGCGCCGGCACCGGGGGTGGTGCGCGCGAAGACGGTGTAGAAGTCGGCCTCGGGGGCGTTCGAGATCCAGCACTTCTCACCGGTGAGGCGCCAGCCGCCGGACGGACGGTCGGGATCGGGATCGGCCGTGAGTGACAGCGCCGCCGCGTCCGACCCCGCCCCCGGCTCGCTCAGGGCGAAGGCCGCCACCGTCGTGCCCGCGCGGACGCCGGGGAGCCAGCGGGTGCGCTGGGCCTGGGAGCCATACGCGTGCACGGGATGTGCGCCCAGTCCCTGCAACGCGAGTGCCGTCTCCGCCTCCGTGCAGGCGTGGGCCAGGGACTCCCGCATCAGGCACAGGTCCAACGCGCCGGACGTGAACAGACGGTCGATCAGTCCGAGTCGACCGAGTTCGGCGACGAGTGCGCGGTTGACGCGGCGCGGCTCGCCCTTCTCCGCGAGCGGGCGCAGGCGGTCCGCGGCCACCGCACGCAGTTCCGCGCGCCAGGTGATTTGTTCCGGATCGAGCGAGAATGCGGTCATTGCCGGTCCCCTCTCCCTGACGGCGCACCGGGGCTGCGCGGTTCTGCGTCGGCCCGCGAAGGCCGCTCACCCGACCGTATCGCGGAGTGTTGACTGTCGTCACCAACCCGATACGCTCGATGCGCGAGCCCACCACGACGAGGGGGCGAACCGTCATGGAACAGAGCGACGTCACAAGCGCCACGGACACCGAGAGCGCCACGGGCACCGGAAGCGCCACAGACACGGAAAGCGCCACAGACACCGGCAGCGCCACAGACACGGAAAGCGGCGCCGCCGCGGCGGGCCCCGCCCCCACGGCCCACCACGACACCTTCGCCCGCGACCACCTCCCGCCCCCCGCACAGTGGCCGCGCCTCCGCTTCGATCTGCCCGAGCTGCGTTACCCCGCACGGCTGAACGCCGCCGCCGAACTGCTCGGGCACACCGCCCCCGAGCGCCCCGCCTTCCGTACGGCGGACGGCGACGTGTGGACGTACGGACAGCTCCGCGCCCGCGTCGACCGGATCGCGCACGCGCTCACCTCCCGCCTGGGCGTCGTCCCCGGCAACCGCGTCCTGCTGCGCGGCCCCACCACCCCCTGGCTGGCCGCCTGCTGGCTCGCGGTTCTCAAGGCGGGCGCTGTCGCCGTCACCGTGCTCGCCCAGCAGCGCCCGCACGAGCTGCGCACGATGTGCGAGATCGCCCGGGTCGGCCACGCCCTGTGCGACGCGCGCGCGGTCGACGACCTGGCGAAAGCCGACGTCCCCGGGCTGCGCATCACTGCCTACGGCGGCGACTCCCCCGACGACCTGCTGCGCCTGCCGGCACCCGAGGAGCCGTACACGCCGGTGGACACGGCGGCCGACGACGTGGCGCTGATCGCCTTCACCTCGGGCACCACGGGTCGCCCGAAGGGCTGTATGCACTTCCACCGCGATGTGCTCGCCATCGCGGACACCTTCTCCAAGCATGTGCTCCGGCCCCACCCCGACGACGTCTTCGCGGGCAGTCCCCCACTCGGTTTCACGTTCGGACTGGGCGGGCTGGTCGTCTTCCCGCTGCGGGCCGGAGCCAGCGCCCTGCTGCTCGAACAGGCGGGCCCCCGCCAGCTGTTGCCCGCCATCGCCGAGCACCGCGTTTCCGTGCTGTTCACCGCGCCGACCGCGTACCGGGCGATGCTCGACGAGTTGGACGGGCACGACACCACGTCGCTGCGGCGCTGTGTGTCGGCCGGTGAGAACCTGCCCGCCGCGACCTGGCGGGCCTGGCACGAGCGCACCGGCCTGCGGGTCATCAACGGGATCGGCGCCACCGAACTGCTGCACATCTTCATCTCGGCCGCGGACGACCGGATCCGCCCGGGAACCACGGGGGTTCCGGTGCCGGGGTGGCACGCGCGCGTGCAGGACGCCGACGGCACGCCCCTGCCCGACGGCGAGCCCGGACTGCTCGCGGTGCGCGGCCCGGTCGGCTGCCGCTATCTCGCCGACCCTCGGCAGCGGGAGTACGTCCAGGGCGGCTGGAACATCACCGGCGACACCTACGTCCGCGAACCCGATGGCTACTTCCGCTATGTCGCGCGTGCCGACGACATGATCATCTCGGCCGGGTACAACATCGCCGGGCCCGAGGTCGAGGACGCCCTGCTGCGCCATCCCGACGTGGTGGAGACGGCGGTCGTCGGGCGGCCGGACGAGGCGCGCGGACAGATAGTGGTGGCGTACGCGGTCCTCCGAGCCGGCGCGCGCCGCGATCCGGAGGCGCTGCGGGCGTTCCTGACGTCCGAGTTGGCGCCGTACAAGTGCCCGCGCGAGTTCGTCTTCCTGGACGCGCTGCCCCGCACGGCGACGGGCAAACTCCAGCGCTTCCGGCTGCGCACGGACGCCGACACCGCGCCCGCTCTTGGTGATCATGAATGACGCGGACGATCTAAAGTGATCAACGTGTCCGATCAGCACGCTCCCCGCTCCCTCATCGTCACGTTCTACGGCGCATACGGCCGCTTCACCCCCGGCCCGGTTCCGGTGGCCGAACTGATCCGGCTGCTCGCCGCGGTCGGTGTGGACGCGCCCTCCGTGCGGTCGTCGGTCTCCCGGCTGAAGCGGCGCGGACTGCTGGTCCCCGCCCCCACCGCGACAGGAGCGGCCGGGTACGCGCTGTCGCCGGACGCCCGGCAGATGCTCGACGACGGCGACCGGCGCGTGTACGCGACCACGCCCCCCGGTGACGAGGGCTGGGTGCTCGCGGTGTTCTCGGTGCCGGAGTCGGAGCGGCAGAAGCGGCACCTGCTGCGCTCCCGGCTCGCCGGTCTCGGCTTCGGCACGGCGGCCCCCGGGGTGTGGATCGCTCCCGCACGCCTGTACGAGGAGACCCGCCACACCCTGCAACGGCTCCACCTGGACCCGTACGTGGACTTCTTCCGCGGTGAGCACCTCGGTTTCGCGCCGACCGCTCAGGCGGTGGCGCGCTGGTGGGACCTGGCCGCGATCGCCAAGGAGCACGAGGCGTTCCTCGACCGCCACGCGCGCGTGCTGCACGACTGGGAGTCCCGCGAGGACACCCCGCCCGAGGACGCGTACCGCGACTATCTGCTCGCCCTGGACTCCTGGCGTCATCTGCCCTACGTCGACCCCGGGCTGCCCGCCGAACTGCTCCCGCAGGACTGGCCGGGTGCCCGCTCGGCCGCCGTCTTCCGGGCGCTGCACGAGCGGCTGCGGGACGCGGGGGCGGCCTTCGCGGGGGTGTGATCCCCCGCGGAGAGAGCCTCAACTTCCCAAGGTGAGTCGCGGTTTCGGGGCATCCGTACGGCCCGTCTGCGGGCGCCTGCTGCCGGCCCGGTAGGGCGCCGGCCACACCGCGCCCGGGCCGCTGTACCCCTGCTCGGCCGCCGCGTGCAGCGTCCAGTGCGGGTCGTACAGATGCGGCCGGGCGAGGGCGCACAGGTCCGTGCGCCCGGCCAGGATCAGCGAGTTGACGTCGTCCCAGGAGGAGATCGCGCCCACGGCGATCACCGGGACGCCCGTCGCGTGGCGGATCCGGTCGGCGTACGGCGTCTGGTAGGAGCGCCCGTACGCCGGCCGCTCCTCGGCCACCACCTGCCCGGTCGACACGTCGATCGCGTCGGCGCCGTGCGCGGCGAAGGCGCGGGCGATCTCGACGGCCTCCTCGGCCGTGGTGCCGCCCTCGGCCCAGTCGGTCGCGGAGATCCGTACGGTCATGGGCCGCTCCTCGGGCCACACCGACCGCATGGCGTCGAAGACCTCCAGCGGGAAGCGGAGCCGTTTGGCGAGGGTGCCGCCGTATGCGTCCGTGCGGTGGTTGGTGAGCGGTGAGAGGAAGCCGGAGAGCAGATAGCCGTGGGCACAGTGGAGTTCGAGGAGGTCGAAGCCGGCGCGGGCGGCCCGCCAGGCGGCCGACGTGAACTGTTCGCGGATGTCGGTGAGCTGGGCGCGGGACAGCTCGCGGGGCAGTCGGCTCCCCGGCTTGTACGGGATCGGGGAGGCGGCCACGAGCGGCCAGTTGCCCTCCTCCAGCGGCTCGTCCATGCCCTCCCACATCAGTTTGGTGGAGCCCTTGCGGCCGCTGTGCCCGAGCTGCACGCCGATCGCCGTGCCCGGCGCCTGGGCGCGTACGAAGCCGACGATGCGCCGCCATGCCTCGGCCTGCCGCCCGGTGTAGAGCCCGGCGCAGCCCGGGGTGATGCGGCCCTCGGCGCTCACGCACACCATCTCGGTCATCACCAGAGCGGCCCCGCCGAGCGCCCGTGCGCCCAGGTGGACGAGGTGGAAGTCGCCCGGGACGCCGTCCACCGCGGAGTACATGTCCATCGGTGAGACCACGACCCGGTTGCGCAGGGTCAGGCCGCGCAGCCGGAAGGGGGTGAACATCGGGGGTGTGCCGGGCGGGCAGCCGAACTCCCTCTCCACGGCCTCGGTGAAGTGCGCGTCGCGCAGCCGCAGATTGTCGTGGGTGACGCGGCGGCTGCGGGTGAGCAGGTTGAACGCGAACTGCCGGGCGGGCTGGCGCAGGTAGAGCGCGAGGTTCTCGAACCACTCCAGGCTGGCGCGGGCCGCGCGCTGGGTGGAGGCGACGACCGGGCGCCGCTCCTCCTCGTAGGCGCCCAGGGCGTCCCGCAGCGCGGTGTGCTCCTCCAGACACGCGACGAGGGCCAGCGCGTCCTCCACCGCCAGCTTCGTACCGGAGCCGATCGAGAAGTGCGCGGTGTGCGCGGCGTCGCCGAGAAGGACCAGGTTGCCGTGCGACCAGTGCTCGCTCACGACCGTGCGGAAGGTGGTCCAGGTGGAGTTGTTGGAACGCAGGGGCCGGCCGCCGAGCGCGTCCGCGAAGATCTTGGCGCAGCGCTCGATGGTCTCGGCGGTCTCCAGCTCGTCGAATCCGGCGGCCCGCCACACCTCCTCGCGCATCTCGACGATCACCGTGGAGGCGTCGGCCGCATACGGATAGCCGTGCAGCTGCATCACGCCGTGCTCGGTCTCGGCGATCTCGAAACGGAACGCGTCGAAGGCGAAGTCGGCGGCGAGCCAGATGTAACGGCAGCGGTGCTCCTCGACCGTGGGCCGGAACGCCTCGGCGTACGCCTCGCGGGTGGCGCTGTGCACCCCGTCGGCGGCGATCACCAGGTCGTAGGTCTCCGAGAGCCGGGCCGGATACGGGGCCTCGGTGCGGAAGCGCAGTTCGACGCCGAGCGAGCGGCAGCGCTCGTGCAGGATCTCCAGGAGCCTTCGCCTGCCGAGCGCGGCGAAGCCGTGGCCGCCGGAGGTGTGGCGCTCGCCCCGGTGCACGATGTCGATGTCGTCCCAGCGGACGAACTCCGCCTTCAGCGCCTCGTACACGACCGGGTCGGCGTGCTCGATGCCGCCGAGGGTCTCGTCGGAGAGGACGACGCCGAAGCCGAAGGTGTCGTCGGGGGCGTTGCGCTCCCAGACGGTGACCTCGCGGGCCGGGTCCAGGCGCTTGAGCAGGGCGGCTGCGTACAGCCCGCCGGGTCCGCCGCCGATGACGGCGACGCGCAGCGGCCGGCCCTCGGTGCCCCTCATGGTCACCTCCCCCGCCACTTCGGCGGCCGCTTCTCCGTGAAGGCGGCGTGGAACTCGGCGTAGTCCTCGCCGTGCATCAGCAGCGCCTGGGTCGCGGCGTCCAGTTCCACCGACGCGGCGAGCGGCATGTCCAGCTCGGCCGTGAGCAGCGCCTTCGTCTGGGCGTACGCGAGCGCCGGGCCGTCGGCGAGGCGCCGGGCCAGCGCCTGGGCGGCCTCGTCGGCGCGGCCCTCCTCGGTCAGCTCGCTGATCAGCCCGATCCGTTCGGCCTCCGGCGCTCGCACCGGCTCGCCCAGCATGAGCAGCCGGGTGGCGTGCCCGAGCCCGACGATCCGTGGCAGTAGATAGGCGGCACCCATGTCGCCGCCGGAGAGCCCGACCTTGGTGAAGAGGAACGCGAAGCGGGCGGAGGGGTCCGCCACCCGGAAGTCCGCGGCCAGCGCGAGGACGGCGCCCGCACCGGCGGCCACCCCGTGCACGGCCGCGATCACCGGGAACGGACACTCCCGCACGGCCCGTACGACCTGCCCGGTCATGCGGTTGAAGTCGAGCAGCCGGCCGGTGTCCATGGACAGCGTGGCGCCGATGATCTCGTCGACGTCGCCGCCGGAGCAGAAGCCGCGGCCCTCACCGGCCAGCACCAGGGCCCGTACGGACTTCTCCCGGGACAGCTCGGCGAGCAGGTCGCGCAGGTCGGCGTAGGAGCCGAAGGTGAGCGCGTTGAGTTTCTCGGGGCGGGTCAGGGTGACCGTGGCGACACCGTCGGCGACCGTGCACCGCAGGTGCCGCCAGTCGGAGGTGCGGGCGGCGGAGCCGATGAAGGGACTCATGACGTGCGGCCTCCTTGGACGGGGGCGGCTGTCTGCACTGCAACTCTATGACGAAGTTATCACTGCCGTCATGATTACGCGATACAGGCGGGGCGGAGCAGTGGGGTGCGGTGGGGCTGGGGGCGCACGCGGAGCTGTCGTGCCCCAGCGAGTGAGCCGGAGGGGCGCGCCGGAGGCGAACGAGCCAAAAAAAGGGGCGTGCGCCCGGCGCCATGTGACAACCGCCCGGCACCGCGTCACACCTTCTCGACAGGGCGGTAACGAAGGGCACTGTCGTGCGCGGCGGGTCGTCGTCAGGGGTACGCCGCCAGGTACCGGGGCCGACGCAGACCCCGGGCGGAGCCCCCCGACGGCACCCGTCGGGGCGCGCCGTACCATGCCAGAAGTTGAAAGCAGGACAGCCTGCTCCATGAACGGACCCGCCTTGCACGAACTCCCCGCCCCCGCCTCCTGGCGCATCGCGCTGCCGCACACCGCCGCAGCCGTGCCCGTCGCCCGCGCCCTGGTCCGTACGGCGCTGGCGGAGATCGAGCACGCGGCCGACAGCGACACCGCGGAACTGCTCACCGCGGAGCTGGTCGCGAACGCCGTGGAGCACGCCGCGGGTGACGGGCCGATAGAGCTGGTCGTCGAGCTGATGCCGACGGGCTGCAAGGTCGAGGTGCACGACCCCGACCCGGCGCCGCCCGGCAGTCTGACCCACCCGGCCGTGGCGGACCCCGACCCCTGGCAGGAACACGGGCGGGGGCTGCTGCTGATCCGCAGCCTCAGCTCGTCCTGCGGGCACCGCCCCACCGACTCCGGCAAGGCGGTCTGGTTCAGACTGCCTGTGGTTCCACAGCAGCGGCGTCCGGCGTGACCTCGGCCGTGGCGGCGGCGAGGCGTGAGTTCCGGCGCCCGTAGAGGACGTACACGAGGAACCCGGCCGCGAGGAAGACCGCGAACTGCACCCAGGTCGCCCAGCCCGTCTCGTACATCAGGTAGAGGCAGAAGCCGACGCCGAGCAGCGGGACCACCGGATAGAGGGGCACGCGGAAGGTCCGGGGCAGGCCCGCCGCGCGGCGGCGCAGGGCGATCACCGCGACGTTGACGACCGCCATGACGGCGAGCGTGCCGATGGTGCACAGGTTGACCACGGAGTCCAGCGAGGCGAAGGCCGCCGGGACCGCGAAGACGACCGCCACGATCAGGGTGCCGGTGACCGGGGTCGCGGTCTTCGGCGAGACGCGTTCGAAGACGCGCGGGATCAGGCCGTCGCGGGACATCGACATGAGGATGCGGGTCTGGCCGTACATCACCGCGAGGACCACCGAGGCGATGGCGACGACCGCGCCGAAGGCGATGACACCGCCGCCGACCGTGGAGCCGGTGACCTGGTTGACGACGTACGACAGCGCGGCGGGCCGGCCGCCGACCCCGGGTCCGCCGATGGCGCCGATCGCGGCGAGCGCGACCGCGCAGTACAGCAGCGTCACCAGGCCGATGCAGACGAGGATCGCGATCGGGATGTCGCGGCGCGGGTTCCGCGCCTCCTCGCCCGCGGTGGTGATCGCGTCGAAGCCGATGTACGAGAAGAAGGCGGCCGTGGTGCCGGCGCCGATGCCGCCGAGCCCGGCGGGCGAGAACGGGGTCAGGTTGCCGTCCTTGAAGGCGGTGAACCCGATGGCGCAGAAGGCGACGAGGATGGCGAGCTTGAGCACGGCCATGGCGGCGGTGGCCCGGGCGCTCTCACGGACCCCGCGTACGAGGAGGACGGAGGCCATGGCGATGACGATCACGGCGGGCAGGTTGATCACCCCGCCGTCGCCGGGCCCGGCGGAGAGTGCCGTGGGCAGCTGCCATCCGATGAGGCTGCCCAGCAGTTCGTTGACGTACTGGCTCCAGCCGACCGCGACGGCCGAGACGGACACGCCGTACTCCAGGAGCAGACACCAGCCGACGAGGAAGGCCGTGCCCTCGCCGAGGCCTGCGTACGCGAAGGAGTACGAGGATCCGGAGACCGGGATCGCGCCGCCCAGCTCGGCGAACGCGAACGCCGTGAAGACACAGGTGATCGCGGCGAGCACGAAGGAGACGACGACGGCGGGGCCGGCCTGGGCGACCGAGTCGGACAGGCCGACGAAGATGCCGGTGCCGACGATCGCGCCGACGCCGAAGCAGACGAGCTGGAACAGGCCCATGTGGCGCTTGAGGCCGTGGCCCGCGAGATCGGCGCCGGCCTCGGCGACGAGCAGCTCGGGGGACTTGATGCGGAGGGGATTGGCGGAACTGCCGGGCGTGCGGGTGGGCATACGGGTGGTGCTCTTTCGGTGGTGCGGGCGCGATGGGATACATCGCGTGACGGGCCGCGGAAGGGGTGGCTCCGGGCCCGTCGAGGATCGTACGGGAGTGCGCGGGTCGGTGTTCCGGGAGCGGACGCGCCCGGTCAGGCGAGGGTGGCGACCAGGACGGCCTTGATCGTGTGCATCCGGTTCTCGGCCTCGTCGAAGACGACGGAGTGCTCGGACTCGAACACCTCGTCGGTGACCTCCAGCTCGGTCAGCCCGTGCCGTTCGTGGATCTCGCGGCCGATGTCGGTGCCGAGGTCGTGGAAGGCGGGCAGGCAGTGCAGGAACTTCACGTCGTCGTTGCCGGTGGCGCGCAGCACGTCCATGGTCACGGCGTACGGCCCGAGCAGCGCTATGCGCTCGTCCCAGACCTCCTTGGGCTCACCCATCGACACCCATACGTCGGTGGCGACGAAGTCGGCGCCGCGCACGCCTTCCTTCACGTCCTCGGTGAGGGTGACCCGGGCACCGGAGACGGCTGCGAGCTGCTGGGCCAGACCCACGATCGTCTCGTCCGGCCACAGCAGCCTGGGCGCGACGATGCGGACGTCCATGCCGAGCAGGGCGCCGGTGACGAGGTAGGAGTTGCCCATGTTGTAGCGGGCGTCGCCGAGGTAGGCGTAGGCGATCTCGGTCAGCGGCTTGTCGCTGTGCTCGGTCATGGTGAGCACGTCGGCGAGCATCTGGGTGGGGTGCCACTCGTCGGTGAGTCCGTTGTAGACGGGGACGCCGGCGTATGCGGCCAGCTCCTCGACGACGCCCTGTCCGTGCCCGCGGTACTCGATGGCGTCGAACATCCGGCCGAGCACACGGGCGGTGTCCTTGACGGACTCCTTGTGCCCGATCTGCGAGCCGGCGGGGTCGAGATACGTCGTGGAGGCGCCCTGGTCGGCGGCCGCGACCTCGAAGGCGCAGCGTGTGCGGGTCGAGGTCTTCTCGAAGACCAGCGCGATGTTCCTGCCCGCCAGACAGCGCGTCTCGGTCCCGGCCTTCTTGGCCGCCTTGAGCTCGGCGGCCAGCTCGATCAGACCGCGGAACTCCTCTGCGGTGAAGTCCAGCTCCTTGAGGAAGTGGCGGCCGGCGAGGGCGGTCGGGACTGTCGCCATGGGAGCGCTCCAGGGGTGGGAGGGGGACGAACAAGGGCAGGGCACAGGGACGGGACGGATGGAAGTCTATACGACCTCCCACATTTCTATACGGAGCCAGGTCCGCCCCCCAAGGAGCCCGTCAGGCGGTGACCGCGTCCCTCTCCACCGGACAGCTCATGCATCGCGGCCCTCCCCTCCCCCTCCCCAGCTCGCTCCCCGGAATCTCGATCACTTCGATCCCCTGCTTGCGCAGATGCGTATTGGTGGTGGAGTTGCGCTCATAGGCGATGACGACCCCCGGCTCGACCGCGAGGACGTTGCATCCGTCGTCCCACTGCTCCCGCTCGGCCGAGTGCACGTCCTGCGTGGCGGTCAGCACACGCACCTCGCTCAGGCCGAGCGCCGCGGCGATCGCCCGGTGCATGTGCTCCGGCGGATGGTCGGTGACCTTGAGCTCTTTGTCCCCGGAGCCGGGCTCGATGGTGTAGGAGCGGAGCATGCCGAGTCCCGCGTACTGGGTGAAGGTGTCGCCGTCGATCATGGTCATCACGGTGTCGAGGTGCATGAAGGCGCGCCGCTTGGGCATGTCGAGCGCCACGATGGTCCGGGCCGAGCCGGCGGCGAAGAGCTTGTGCGCGAGCATCTCCACGGCCTGGGGTGTGGTGCGCTCGCTCATGCCGATGAGCACGGCGCCGTTGCCGATGACCAGCACGTCACCGCCCTCGATGGTGGACGGGTAGTCGGACTGTCCCTCGGACCAGAGGCGGAAGGTCTCGTCGCGGAACAGCGGGTGGTGCCGGTAGATCGCCTCGAAGTGGACGGTCTCGCGCTGCCGCGCGGGCCAGCGCATGGCGTTGATGGAGACACCGTCGTAGATCCAGGCGGAGGTGTCGCGGGTGAAGAGGTGGTTGGGCAGCGGCCCGAGGAGGAAGTCGTCGAGGTCCATCGCATGGAACCGCACGGAGACGGGCTCCGGGTGGACGTCGAGGAACTCCCGCTTGGTCATGCCGCCGACGAGGACCTCGGCGAGCGCGGGGGCGGGCAGGCTCTCGAAGGCGGCGCGGAGGTGGTCGGTGGCGAGCGGCCCGTACTCCTTCTCGTCGAAGACCCGGTCCAGGACGAGGGATCTGGCCACCGGGATCTCCAGGACCTCCGTGAGCAGATCACCGAAGAGGTGGACGACGACGCCGCGGTCGCGGAGCACGTCGGCGAACCCGTCGTGCTCCGCGCGCGCCCGACGCACCCACAGCACGTCGTCGAAGAGGAGGGCGTCCTTATTGCTGGGGGTGAGCCTTGCGAGCTCGAGATCCGGCCGGTGCAGGATGACGCGGCGCAGCCGCCCGGCCTCGGAGTCGACTTGGAATCCCATGTCTCCATCCTGACCATTCGGGCGCGTGTTCACCCTTGGTTCGCGGCGAACCGGAACGGTTTAATTTCGTCCTCTTGACGATAAGCGGGCCTCACGCTTATCGTCCTAATGACGAGAAGAGCGGGTCACGCTCAGGAACTCGCAACGAGGGGGGCATGGCACACATGGCCGACATCACGCGGCGCTTCGGCTGGCGTCATCTGCGCGGCGCACCTACCGCGCACATCCGGCACCACCGGGCGGGTCGCCTGGTCCACGACGGGCCGGGGCTCAGCTTCTGGTACCGCTCGCTGACCGCCGCGCTCTCGGAAGTTCCCGTGGACGACCGCGAACTGGCGATGACGTTCCATGCCCGTACGTCCGACTTCCAGGACGTGGCGGTCCAGGCGACGGTCACGTACCGGATCAGCGACCCGGGCCTCGCGGCGGCGCGCCTGGACTTCTCCATCGACCCGGACACGGGCGTCTGGCGGGGCGCGCCGCTGGAGCAGCTCTCGACGCTGCTGACGGAGGCGGCCCAGCAGCACGCGCTGGACGTCCTGGCCCGTACGCCGCTGTCGGCGGCCCTGGTCGACGGGGTCGCGGCGGTGCGGGAGCGGGTCGCGGCCGGGCTCGCTGAGGAGCCCCGGCTGCCCGCGACGGGGATCGAGGTGGTCGCGGTCCGGGTCGTGGCGCTGCGCCCCGAGCCCGAGGTGGAGCGGGCGCTGCGGACCCCGGCGCGCGAGCGGATCCAGCAGGAGGCGGACCGGGCGACGTACGAACGCCGGGCCGTGGCCGTCGAGCGGGAGCGCGCCATCGCCGAGAACGAACTGGCCAGCCAGATCGAACTCGCCCGCCGCGAGGAGCAGTTGGTCGAACAGCGCGGGACGAACGCGCGACGCGAGGCGGAGGAGCACGCGGCGGCCGACGAGGTGCGCGCCCAGGCGGAGGCGGCGCGGACGGTACGGCTGGCCGACGCCGAGGCGCAGCGGACGGAACGGCTGGCTCAGGCGGAGGCGGCGCGCTCCGTACGACTCGCCCGGGCGAAGGCCGAAGGGGCGCGCGAGGTGGGTGAGGCGCGGGCCCAGGCGCAGGCGGCCTGGCTGCGGGTGCACGCGGACGTTGACGTCACCACGCTGCACGCGCTGACGGGATCGCGGCTGGCGGAGAACCTGCCGCGGATCGACAGCGTGACGGTGTCGCCGGACGTGCTGACGGGACTGCTCGCCAGGCTGGGGTCCGGTGAGCGGGCGTGAGTCTCGCCCCGCGGATCGTCCTCGTCCATCGCACCACGGAGTACGAGGAGTTGGTGGCCCGGCACGGTACGCACGGGCAGGCGGCCTTCTTCCTCTCCTCCCGCGGCCGTGACATCGGGGAGGTCGCCGAGCGGCACCACCGGACGCGGCGGGCGCTCGCCGAAGTGGCGGCCGCAGTGCCGTTGACGTGGCGTCAGACTCGTGTGGAACGCGGCGACTTGGACCGCTTCCTGTTCGCCGAGGAGGACGTGGTCGTCGTGGTCGGACAGGACGGGCTGGTGGCGAATGTCGCCAAATACCTTGCCGGGCAGCCGGTGGTGGGGATCGACACCGATCCCGGGCGCAATCCGGGGGTGCTGGTGCGACACCGGCCGGAGCAGGCGGCGGTGCTGCTGCCTGCGGTGCTCGCGCGGGGCACGGGCGTCGACGAACTCACCATGGTCGAGGCCGTCGCGGACGACAGTCAGCGCCTGGTCGCGCTGAACGAGATCTATCTCGGGGCGGCCGGCCACCAGACGGCCCGGTACCGCCTGGGCCTCGACGGCGACGGGGGTGTCGTCGAGGCCCAGGCCTCGTCCGGAGTGCTGGTGGGGACGGGGACGGGGGCGACCGGATGGATCCGGTCGGTGTGGCAGGAGCGGGGCGCGGGACTGCGGCTGCCTGGGCCCACGGAGGAACGGTTGCTGTGGTTCGTACGGGAGGCCTGGCCGTCCCCGGCCACCGGTACGGCCAGGGTGGCGGGCGAACTCACGGCGTCGGCGCGGCTCAGACTCACCGTCGAGTCCGAGCGGCTGATCGCCTTCGGGGACGGGATGGAGGGGGACGCGGTGGAGCTGACGTGGGGGCAGTCGGTGGGGGTGGGGGTGTGCGGGGAGCGGTTGCGGCTGGTGGGCTGAGGGTGGTGGGGCGGAGTGGTTTTCGCCCCCGCCGCCCCTACCCGTCCCGTACCTGGGGGCTGCCGCCCCCAGACCCCCGCTGTCGGCCTTGACGGCCTCGTCCTCAATCGCCGGACGGGCTGAAAGATTCAGCCCGTCCGGCGATTGATTCACAGGCGGGGGTCCACCGGCTCCGACTCCAGAGCCAGCACCCCGAACACCGCCTCGTGGACCCGCCACAGCGGCTCGCCCTCGGCCAGCCGGTCGAGGGCCTCCAGGCCGAGCGCGTACTCGCGGATCGCCAGCGAGCGCTTGTGGTTCAGGAACCGCTGCCTCAGGCGCGCGAGGTTGTCGGGGCGCGTGTACTCCGGGCCGTAGATGATACGGAGGTACTCGCGGCCCCGGCACTTGATGCCCGGCTGCACCAGGCGGCCGGCGGCGCTGCGTACCACCGCCTCCACCGGCTTGACGACCATCCCCTCGCCGCCCCGCCCCGTCATCTCCAGCCACCAGTCGACACCGGCCCGGACGGATTCCGGGTCGCCCGTGTCGACGTACAGACGTCGGGTCGTCTGCAGCAGCCCGGTCCCGTCGTGCTCGACCAGCCGGTCGAGCAGCGCCAGTTGCTCGTCGTGGGGCAGGGCCGCGAGGCTGCGGCCCTGGACCGCCAGAAGCTGGAACGGGGCCAGGCGGACGCCGTCCAGGCCCTGCGTCGGCCAGCAGTACCGGCGGTACGCCTCCGTGAACGCCGCCGCGTCCGCGGCCCGTTCACGCTGGCGCGCCAGCAGGTCCGTCACGTCGACGCCCCGCGCCGCCGCGCCCTCGAGCGCGGTCAGGGCACCCGGGAACGCCGCCCCGGACGCGGCTCCCACCGCCGCGTACTGACTGCGCAGCAGCCCCGACGCCTTGAGCGACCAGGGCAACAGCTCGGCGTCGAGCAGGATCCAGTCGGTCTCCAGTTCCTCCCACAGGCCCGCATCGCCGATCGCCGACCGTACCCGCCCGAGGATCTCCTCCGTCACCGCCTCGTCGTCGAAGAAGGGGCGCCCGGTGCGCGTGTACAGCGAGCCCGTCGGACCCTCGACCCCGAACCGCTTGCGCGCGGCCTCCGCGTCCCGGCACACCAGCGCCACCGCCCGCGAGCCCATGTGCTTCTCCTCGCACACGACCCGCGCGACACCGTCCTCGTGGAACTGCGCGAATGCCTCGGCCGGGTGCTCCAAGTAGCCGTCCACGTGCGAGGTCGCCGTCGGGGCCATGGTCGGCGGCAGGTACGGCAGCAGCCGCGGGTCCACGGCGAAACGGCTCATGACCTCCAGGGCCGCCGCCGCGTTCTCCTCCCGGACCGACACCCGGCCCGCGTGCCGTGTCTCGACCACCCTGCGGCCGTGCACGTCGGCCAGGTCCAGCGGACGGCCGTCGTGGCCGCCGGGTGCCTCGGTGGCCAGCGGCCGGGTCGGCTCGTACCAGACCCGCTCGGCCGGTACGTCGACCAGTTCCCGCTCCGGCCAGCGCAGCGCGGTCAGCTTGCCGCCGAACACGGCGCCCGTGTCCAGGCAAATCGTGTTGTTCAGCCACGTGGCCTGCGGAACCGGCGTGTGACCGTAGACCACCGCCGCACGGCCCCGGTAGTCCTCCGCCCACGGGTAACGCACCGGCAGGCCGAACTCGTCCGTCTCCCCCGTCGTGTCGCCGTACAGCGCGTGCGAGCGGACCCGGCCGGAGGTGCGGCCGTGGTACTTCTCCGGCAGACCGGCGTGGCAGACCACCAGGCGGCCGCCGTCGAGGACGTAATGGCTGACGAGGCCGTCGATGAACTCGCGTACCCGCTGCTTGAACTCCTCGCTCTCGCCCTCCATCTGCTCGATGGTCTCGGCGAGTCCGTGCGTGTGCTGGACCTTGCGGCCGCGCAGATGGCGGCCGTACTTGTTCTCGTGGTTGCCCGGCACGCACAGCGCGTCGCCCGACGCCACCATCGACATCACGCGGCGCAGCACGCCCGGGCTGTCGGGGCCGCGGTCCACCAGGTCGCCGACGAAGACCGCCGTACGGCCCTCGGGGTGCACGTCGTCGACATAGCCCAGCTTGCCGAGGAGTGTCTCCAGTTCGGACGAGCAGCCGTGGATGTCGCCGATGATGTCGAAGGGTCCGGTGAGGTGGGTCAGGTCGTTGAAGCGCTTCTCGGTGACGACCGTCGCGTTCTCGACCTCCTCCACACCGCGCAGGACGTGCACCTTGCGGAAGCCCTCGCGTTCCAGGTGCCTGAGCGAGCGGCGCAGTTCACGGGTGTGGCGCTGGATGACCCGGCGCGGCATGTCGGCCCGGTCCGTGCGGGCCGCGTTGCGCTCGGCGCAGACCTCCTCCGGGACGTCGAGCACGATCGCGATGGGCAGCACATCGTGCCGTTTGGCCAGGTCGATCAGCTGGCGGCGGCTCTCCTGCTGCACGCTGGTGGCGTCGACGACCGTACGACGGCCCGCCGCGAGGCGCTTGCCCGTGATGTAGTGCAGCACGTCGAAGGCGTCACCGCTGGCGCTCTGGTCGTTCTCGTCGTCGGCGACCAGGCCTCGGCAGAAGTCCGACGAGATGACCTCGGTCGGCTTGAAGTGCCTGCGGGCGAAGGTGGACTTGCCGGAGCCGGAGGCGCCGATCAGCACCACGAGGGAGAGGTCGGTGACGGGCAGGGTGCGCCCCTTCAGGGGCTGGGTCTCGATCATGCGGCCTTCTCCTCCTTCGCTGCCGTCATCCTGAACACCGCCATCTGCGTGGGCGGCCCCACCTCGGGGTCGTCCGGCCCGACCGGCCTGAACTCGACGTCGTAGCCGTGCCGTTCGGCCACCGTGCCCGCCCAGGCCCGGAACTCCTCCCGCGTCCACTCGAAGCGGTGGTCACCGTGCCGGGCGTGGCCGGCCGGGAGGGTCTCCCAGCGGACGTTGTACTCGACGTTCGGGGTCGTCACGAGCACCGTACGGGGGCGCGCCGAGCCGAACACCGCGTACTCCAGGGCGGACAGCCGGGGCGGGTCGACATGCTCGATGACCTCGCTGAGCACGGCCGCGTCGTAGCCCTTGAGACGGCTGTCGGTGTACGCGAGCGAGCCCTGGAACAGCGTCACGCGCGAGGCCTGCCGCTCCCCCATGCGGTCCAGCTTCAGCCGCCGGGACGCGATGGTGAGCGCCCGCATCGACACGTCGACGCCCACGATCTCGGTGAAACGGACGTCCTTCAGCAGCGCCTGCACCAACTGGCCCTGGCCACACCCGAGGTCGAGCACCCGCCCGGCGCCGGACTCCTTGAGCGCCGCGACGATCGCGTCCCGGCGCTGCACCGCGAGCGGGGTCGGCTTCTCCTCCGTCTCGCTCTCCGTCTCGACCGCGTTGTCGATCTGCTCGACCTCGCTGTCATCGGCCTCCGCGAGACGTACGAGTTCCAGCCGCTCCATCGCCTGCCGGGTCAGCGACCAGCGGCGCGAGAGGTAACGGCTGGTGATCAGCTTCTGCTCCGGGTGGTCGGGCAGCCAGCCCTCGCCGGCCCGCAGCAGCTTGTCGACCTCGTCGGAGGAGACCCAGTAGTGCTTGGCGTCGTCGAGGACGGGGAGCAGGACGTACAGATGGCGCAGGGCCTCGGCCAGGGTCAGCGCCTCGGACTCCAGTACGAGGCGCACGTACCGCGAGTCGCCCCACTCCGGGAACTCGGTGTCCAGCGCCACGGGTTCGGCGGTGACCGTCCAGCCGAGCGGTTCGAAGAGACGGCGTACGAGGCCGGGGCCGCCCCGGGCGGGCAGCGCGGGTATCTCGATGCGCAGGGGCAGCGGCCGCTCGGCGCGCTCGGGCCGGGTGTTGCACACGCCCCGCAGCGCGCTGGAGAACACGCTGCTGAGCGCGACGGCGAGCAGGGAGGAGGCCGCGTACGGGCGGTCGTTGACGTACTGGGCGAGCGCGGCGTCGGGGGCGCCGCCGCGGCCCTTGCCCTTGCCGCGCCGGACCAGTGCCACGGCGTCGACCTCCAGCAGCAGCGCCGCAGTGCAGCGCTCGGCATCCGCCTCGGGGTAGAGGACGTGCGCCGTGCCGTAGGAGGTGGAGAACGCCTGCGATTTCTCGGGATGCTTGTGCAGCAGGAAGCCGAGGTCTGTCGCCGGGTTCTTTTCGTCGCCGGTGGTGGAGATCATCAGAAACACGTGTACGAGTATCGCGGCCCGGAACTCCCGCAGCCAGGGAGTTTTCGCCTGGCTGGGACGCCGCCCGTTTCTGGCGGTGGAAGTCCTCCGTCGGCCGGGCGTGCAGGGTGTGCCGTGGACCCTCGCCTGCGTCGATGCCGCACCCGACCTGAGCGCCCGTGCCTGGCAACCGCCCCCGCATCCCGGGTCAGAACCGGTTCAGGGGCCTGATCCGGGGCGAGAGGGCGGAGTTGATCTGGAGCAGGATGATCACACCGATGGACACGTACGTGCTGAACACGGCGAGGAGCACCGCACCCGCGTACAAGGCCTGGACGACGGCGATCCTGCGGCGGATCGCCCGCAGGTCCTCCGTCGTCGTGTCCGCCTTCAGCAGTCCGGCGAGCTCGGCGTAACGAAGCCCGGCAAGCTGCGCCAGCCCGAGGAACAGCAGATCGGCCCAGTACACCAGCAGCGCCAGCCGCGACGAGGTGAACGCGGTCATGAGGCCGGTGGCGAACGGCATCACGGAGACCCCGAACAGGAACATGAGGTGGATCCACGCGAAGGTCCGGTCGCTGCGCTCGATACGGGAGAGCTGAGTCTGCTGCCCGAGCCAGAACATCCCCAGGGTGAGGAAGCCGAGGAAGCACACGGCGAACTCGGGGCCCACGTGGGTGAGTACGTGGGCGACGGGCTCCTCCTGCTCGACGGCGCCCGGCTGCCAGAGGGCGCGTTCGTCCCATGCGCGCTCGGCGGGGACCTTGAGTTCGAGGATGAGCAACGTCATCGCCACGGCGAAGATGCCGTCGCTGAGTGCTGCGAGCCGGCCGAGTTCCTGGCCCGCGATGCGGTGGTAGTGCGCCATGGCTCCCCCTCATGACTCCCCCTCGGCTTCCGCCGGTCCGGGGGATCGTGACACAGGGGCCGCGGGGAAAGCCAAGGGCCGGGGGCGCGGGGAAAGCCAAGGGCCGGGGGCGCGGCCGTCTGCCGGTCCGGATGCGGTGACGTACCGCGGGGCAGGCGCCCCGGGCCGGTCTCTCGGTCCGGGGCGCTGCCGTGTGTGCGTTACGACAGCTGGGACTGGACCTGGGAGGAGATCAGCTCCAGGTGGTCCAGGTCGTCGAGGTCGAGGATCTGGAGGTAGATGCGCCGGGAGCCGATCTCCGCGTAGCGGCCGATCTTGTCCACGACCTCGGCCGGGGAGCCCGCCAGGCCGTTGGCCTTCAGCTCGTCCACCTCGCGGCCGATGGCGGCTGCGCGGCGGGCCACCTCCTGGTCGTCCCTGCCGACACAGACCACCAGCGCGTTCGAGTAGGTCAGGGCGTCCGCGGCACGTCCGGCCTGCTCGGCGGCGGCGCGGACCCGGCCGAACTGGCGCTCACTGTCCTCGATCGACCCGAACGGCATGTTGAACTCGTCGGCGTACTGCGCGGCCAGCCGCGGGGTGCGGGTCGCGCCGTGGCCGCCGAGGAGTACCGGGATCCTGGCCTGGGCGGGCTTGGGCAGGGCGGGTGAGTCGGTCAGGTCGTAGTACGTCCCGTGGAAGTCGAAGGTCTTGCCGACCTCGGTGGCCCACAGCCCGGTGACGATCTCCAGCTGCTCCTCGAGGCGGGGGAACTTCTCCTTCGGGAACGGAATGCCGTACGCCTTGTGCTCCTCCTCGAACCAGCCCGCGCCCAGGCCCAGCTCGACGCGGCCGCCGGACATCTGGTCGACCTGCGCCACCTGGATGGCGAGGACGCCGGGCAGCCGGAAGGTCGCGGCGGTCATCAGGGTGCCGAGGCGGATGCGCTTGGTCTCACGGGCGAGACCGGCGAGGGTGATCCAGGCGTCGGTAGGGCCGGGGAGGCCGTTTACATCGCCCATCTTCAGATAGTGGTCGGACCGGAAAAATGCGTCGAAGCCCAGGTCCTCGGTGGCCTTGGCGACGGTGAGGAGGGTGTCGTAGGTCGCCCCCTGCTGGGGCTCGGTGAAGATGCGAAGATCCATACCTCCATCCTGCACGTTCGAACGCGCGTCAACCTCATGAGTCCCACCAGCCCCTCCCGACCCGACAGGGTGAAAATCCGTCAACCCGATACTCGGTGCGGGCGAGGTCAGTGACCGGCTGCGACGGTGATCGTTGCTGGTGCGGAGCCGGACCGCCCGGCACCCGTCGCCGGCGGCCGCGCCTCCGGGGCGCCAGCGCCGAGGAGACCGTCATGTCCCAGGAAGCCGTCTTTCCGCACGAGGTGCCGCAGAAGGAGACTGCCGCCGCGCAGCCGAAGGGGCTGCTGGAGCAGATGGAAGAGCTGATGGCCGCGCTCAGTGCGGATCTGTCGCAACTGGATGCGGATCTGCAGCGGCCTGGGGTGGCGGACGACGAGCGGGGCTGACGGGCGATTCAGCCCGCCGTCCTGTGCCGTTCCCGTATCTCGCCGTCCCTCGCCGCCAGTCTGCGCAGCATCTCTTTGACCCGGTCCCTCGACTCGTCCGCCGCGTCGATGGCCTCCATGCACTGCCAGTACGTGCCCTCGTCGTCCGCCGCGCTCGCGACCGCGACGAGGGCCATGCCCAGTTCCACGAGGAGGGTGCCGAGGTCGAGGAGGGCCTCGCGGGCGTCACCCAGGTCCGTGAGCTGGGCGGCGCGCAGGTCGGCCACGTCGAGGGACGGCGTGTCCAGAACGCCGCAGCCTCTGCCCGCCAGCTCGGTCAACCCCAGCGCCTCACCGCGCAGTTCGGGCGGCCCCGACACCGCCAGGCGACTGCCGATGGCCTGCGCCAAGGCGTACGCCTGCCACGCCTCCGTCATGATCCTCTGCCCGTCCCCGCTCCCCGCGAGGGCGCGCCTGCTCGCCATGATGAGCCGCATCGCGTCCATGCGCTGCCCCCGCTCCGTCCCGACCCGCTGCCGCGCGTCCGCCCGAACTCCGCTGTCCACTACCCAGAGTGAAGGCTCATGCGCCGAAAAGCCAGAGCTGGTCCGAAATCTGTGGACAACATAGGGAGTGGGGACAACTCCATGACTCCGGAGAGTGACGATCGGGCGGGCGGGCGCCTCGCCGCTGGACCCTTCCGTCTCATTCCGAACCCGGCTTCGGGAACCTCTCCTCGTTGCGGTCGATCTTCGCGTCCAGCGCCGCCAGCGCGTCGATGCCCAGCACCTCGCACAGCTGGAGCAGATAGGCGAGCACGTCCGCGACCTCGTCGGTCACCCGGTGGGCCGTGCCGGGGTCGTCCATCACCCGTGCCGACTCCTCCGGCGTCAACCACTGGAAGATCTCGACCAGTTCGGACGCTTCCACGCTGAGCGCGGCCGCCAGGTTCTTGGGGGTGTGGTACGGCTGCCAGTTGCGTGCCGCGGCGAACTCCGCGAGCCGGCGCTGCAACCGCGCCACATCCAGGTCTCTCCGCTTCCCCGGTTCCTCTGTCACGGGCTCAGGTCTACCACCGTCACGGCATCCACCCCCTCCGCCCAGGACGTCTCGTTCACCGCACCCACCAGCCGGATATGACCCCGCTGACACATCCGCGCCGCCAGCTCCAGCAGTTCCCGCGCCTGGCGCCGGTCCATGCAGCGGTCGAAGCCGTCCGCCAGCACGGTGAGCGTCTGCAGCGCCTGGGGCACCTCGCCCGCCGGGTCGACCTCCAGGACGCCCGGGCCGGTGAGCAGGACGAGGGCCAGGGCCACGTACCGCAGCTCGCCGTCGCCCAGCAGCGCCAGCGGCGTACGCGGTCCCTCGCCCCGGTCGATCAGCGCGCGGACCATGCCGTCGCCGAGCGGTTCCGCCAGCAGGTCCACGACGCGCCCCGCGCAGCCGGCCCCGACCGCCGCGGTCAGCAGCGCGTGCCGCCGGCCGCACTCCGCGCGCGTCCGCCACAGCACGTCCGCGAGGTTGTCACAGCCCGACAGCAGCCGGCCCGCGCCCAGCCGGACGGGGGCGCGCATCCGGCGGGGATTGGGGTCGCAGGCGAAGACCGAGCGCAGCGCGACCACCATCTGTTCCGCGGCCGCGAGCACCCGGCGCTGGCCGTCCGTCTTCCCGGCCACGCGCAGCGACAGCAGCGCGGTGCCGAGACGGTCGTCCGGGAGTGGGCCCCGGGTCACGGGGGAGGACCCCGCCGTGTGCCAGGCCGCCTGCACGGCCGGACGGCTCGGGTCGCGCAGCGCCGTCTCCAGCAGGACGAGGCCGCCTGAGGTGAGCCTCTCGCCCACGATGCGCAGTTCGGGCTCGGCCTGGACGGCGACGTCGAGCCGGACGGGTCCTTGTGGCCCGTCGGCCGTGCAGCCGATGCGGAAACCGCGCCGCCGCTGGGCGTCGGGCCGCGCCCCCGCGGGTACGCAGGCCGCCGGATCCGGGAACGCCTCCCCCAGCTCTGCCCCGCCCCCGAGCCGCGCCAGCGCCTCGTACGCCTGGAGCGCCCGCGACTTGCCCGAGCCGCTCGGTCCCGCGAAGAGCGTCAACGGCCCCAGCGTGAACCCGGCCCGCCGGTGCCCGGCGAACGCGGACAGCCGCAGCTCGGTGACGCATGGCCGGTCCGGCCGCGGACCGGCGACAACGGCTCGGTCCGCGAGACCGGCTCGGGCCGGAGACGGGTGCGCGAGACCGGCTCTGTCCGGAGACGAGTCCGCGAGAGCCACTCGATCCGGAGACGAGTCCGCAAGACCGCCTCTATCCGGACACGGGTTCGCGAGACCAGCTCCATCCAGAGACGAATCCGCGAGACCCGCTCTATCCGGGCACGCGTCCGCAAAACCGGCTCCGTCCAGAGACGAGTCCGCAAGACCGGCGCGATCTGGCGGCGAATCCGCGAGACCGGCTCGATTCGGCAGGGGCAACGCAGGTGACACGGTCATATCCGGGACCGTAGGCCTCCGCCACCGGAGCGAACCGTTCCTCCCCCACACCCTTCCTACGATCGAGCGACCAACCGGGCGGCCGCCCCAGGGGCATCCTCCCGTCCGACCGGCCCGTCCCGCCGCCGCAGCTCAGACGCCGGGCATCCCAGCCCCTTCCATCAGCCCCCGCACCTCGGTGCCCGGCGGGGTCAGCAGGAAAACGTTGCGGTCGACCCGGTGCATCCCGCTGGAAAGGCCGAAGACGACGCCAGTGCTGAAGTCCAGCACCCGCTTGGCGACCTCGGTCTCCGCACCCGTGAGGTCGAGCAGCACCGGAATCCCGGCCATCAGCGTCTCGGCGACCTCACGCGCGTCCGCGAACACATTGACCCGCAGGACCACGAAGCGGCGGCGCGCCTCGGTCTGGGCCTCGGGTATCGATCGGTGGTCGACCGCGGACGGCCAGGCGTCCCGGCCTCGCAACGGAACGACCTGAGCGAGCCCTTCCCACTGTTCGTCGGTGACATCGCGCCTGCTCACCGGCCCTCCCCACTGGCTCGCACTCATAGTCTGCACCGGCCAAACCTTACGCATAGTCACCCGTTCGGCCCAACAGCGACACGGACCGCGACATCCCCGGGGGCCACTTCGGCCGGATGGCGCCCCTTCCGTACACCCCCATGCCCGCCTCACACCGCGCGTGGGCGCCCTGTGCAGCGCGTGTAACTCCTCAAGATCGTGGCGTGTGACATCCGCGTAACGGGCAATTCGTACTGTCGTCGGCATGACCACGAGCCCCGGCACGCAGCAGATACGGACCGTCTGCTCGTACTGCGGCGTCGGCTGCGGGATCGTGCTCGATGTCGCGACCGGCGCCGACGGCCGCCGCCGCGTCCTCAAGGCCTCCGGCGACAAGGAGCACCCCGCCAACCGCGGCAGGCTGTGCACCAAGGGCGCGACCACCGCCGACCTGCTGGCCGCGCCCGGGCGGCTGACCACGGCCCTCGTCCGCGACGACCGTGGTGCGGAGCCGGTGCCCGCGCCCGTCGACGCGGCCGTTCGTGAGACCGCGGGGCGGCTGCGGGAGATCGTCGACCAGCACGGTCCGGACGCCGTCGCCTTCTACGTCTCGGGGCAGCTGGGCCTGGAGGCGCAGTACCTGGCGAACAAGCTGGCCAAGGGCTTCGTACGGACCAACCAGATCGAGTCGAACTCGCGGCTGTGCATGGCGAGCGCGGGTGCCGGATACAAGCTGTCGCTGGGGGCCGACGGGCCGCCGGGGTCGTACGACGATCTGGACAAGGCGGATGTCTTCCTGGTCATCGGCTCGAACATGGCCGACTGCCATCCGATCCTCTTCCTGCGGCTGATGGACCGCGTCAAGGCGGGCGCCAAGCTGATCGTCGTCGATCCGCGACGCACCGCGACCGCGGACAAGGCCGACCTCTTCCTGCAGATCCGGCCCGGGACCGATCTCGCCCTGCTCAACGGGCTGCTGCACCTGCTGCACGAGAACGGGCACACGGACGCCGACTTCATCGCCCGGCACACCGAGGGCTGGGAGGCGATGCCCGACTTCCTCGCCGACTACCCGCCCGCGTCCGTCGCCGAGGTCACCGGTCTCGCCGAGGACGACATCCGGCGGGCGGCCCGGCTCATCGGCGAGGCCAAGGAGTGGACGAGCTGCTGGACCATGGGGCTCAACCAGTCCACGCACGGGACCTGGAACACCAACGCGCTGGTCAATCTGCACCTCGCGACCGGCGCGATCTGCCGTCCGGGCAGCGGGCCCTTCTCGCTCACCGGGCAGCCCAACGCGATGGGCGGGCGCGAGATGGGCTACATGGGCCCCGGGCTGCCGGGGCAGCGGTCGGTGCTCGTCGATGAGGAGCGCGCGTTCGTCGAGGAGTTGTGGGGGCTGCCGTCCGGCGCGATCCGTGCGGACGGGGTCGGGCGGGGGACCGTCGAGATGTTCCAGAAGATGGCGGACGGGGACATCAAGGCCTGCTGGATCATGTGCACCAACCCTGTGGCCTCGGTGGCCAACCGGAAGACGGTCATCGAGGGTCTTGAGGCCGCCGAGTTCGTCGTCGCGCAGGACGCCTTCGCGGAGACCGAGACCAACGCCTACGCCGACGTCGTCCTGCCCGGCGCGTTGTGGGCCGAGGCGGAGGGCGTCCTGATCAACAGCGAGCGCGGTCTCACGCTCGCCCGGCCCGCGCTGGACCCGCCGGGCGAGGCGATGGCCGACTGGCGGCTGATCGCGGCCGTCGCGCGGGAGATGGGGTACGAGGGGTTCTCGTACGACAGCGCCGAGGAGGTCTTCGAGGAGATCAAGCGGGCGTGGAACCCGAAGACCGGCTGGGATCTGCGGGGTGTGACATACGAGCGGCTGCGGACCGGGCCCGTGCAGTGGCCGGCCGCGCGGGAGGACGGTCCGGCGCGCAATCCGATCCGGTACGTCGAAGGCGGGCTGTCGTTTCCCACGCCGAGCGGTCGGGCGGTGTTCCACGCGCGGCCCCATCTGCCGCCCGCCGAACTGCCCGACGACGACTTCCCGTTCCTCCTCAACACGGGCCGTGTGCAGCACCAGTGGCACACGCTGACGAAGACCGGGAAGGTGGCCAAGCTCAACAAGCTCAATCCCGGGCCGTTCGTGGAGGTGCATCCCGAGGACGCGGCCACGCTCGGCGTCGTGAACGGCGACCGGGTCGAGGTCGCCTCGCGGCGCGGGCGGGCCGTGCTGCCGGCGGTGGTGACCGACCGGGTGCGGCCTGGGTGCTGTTTCGCGCCGTTCCACTGGAACGACCTGTTCGGCGAGTATCTGAGCGTCAACGCGGTGACCAGCGACGCGGTCGACCCGGTGTCGTTCCAGCCGGAGTTCAAGGTGTGCGCGGTGGCGCTGGCGAAGGTGGCGGAACCTGCGCCTATCGCGGGCCGCCCCACGGCGACCGGGGCACCCGTCACGGCCGCCGGCCCGGTGCCCCTCACGGCCGTCACCCCGACGTCCCTCACGGCCGTCACCCCGACGTCCCTCACGGCCGTCGCCCCGACGTCCCTCGCGGCCGTCACCCCGGCCCCCGCTTCCGTCGCACCGGTCGGCGACCTCTTCGGTCTCGCCCCCGCCCCTCCCCCGGTCCTGTCCGCCCAGGAACGCCAGTACCTGACGGGCTTCCTCGCCGGCCTGGGCTCCGGCGCGCCGGGCGTGCCCGTGCTGCCGCCGGACGCTCCCTTCAGTCCCGAGCACGCCCTGTGGGTCAACGGCGTCCTCGCCGGCATGTACTCCAGGACCGGAAGCGCGCCCCAGGAGCGGACCGGCCGCGAGGTCGTCGTGCTGTGGGCCTCGCAGACCGGGAACGCCGAGGAGTTCGCGAGCGCCGCCGCGCAGCGGCTCACCGCGACCGGACACCGGGCCACGCTGGTCGGCATGGACAAGGTCGACGTCGGCCGCCTCCCGGGCGACGCCGACCTGTTGCTGATCACCAGCACGTTCGGCGACGGCGACGCACCCGACAACGGCTCCGGCTTCTGGGACACCCTCTCCGGCCACGAGGCCCCGCGGCTCGACGGCGTGCGCTATGCCGTCCTGGCCTTCGGCGACTCGTCGTACGACGACTTCTGCGGGCACGGGCGGCGGCTCGACGCGCGCCTGAACGAGCTGGGCGCGGCACGTCTGGCGCCGCGCACGGACTGCGAACCCGACTACGAGCCGTCGGCGGGCGCCTGGCTCGACAGCGTCCTCACGGCACTGAGTGGTGCCGCACACGAGGCCCCGCCGGCGCCGAAGACGAGGAAACCGGCCCCGACGACCGCCCGCCTCACCGGCAACCGGCTGCTCAGCCTGCCCGGCGCGAGCAAGGAGGTCCGCCGGTTCACCTTCGACACGAGCGGAACGGACCTCACTTACGAGACCGGGGACGCGCTCGGCGTGCGTCCGGTCAACTCCCCCGCCCTGGTGGAGGAGTGGCTGGAGGTGACGGGCATCGGCCGGTCCGTCGCGGTCGAGGTCACGGGAGTGGGCGAGGTCCCCTTCGCCGAGGCCCTGCTGCGGCATCTCGACATCGCCCGGATCACCCCCGACCTGCTGCGCTTCGTCGCCGAACGCGTCCGCGACGACCGGGAGTTGCGCCCGCTGCTGCGCCCGGACAACAAGGACGGGCTGGCGCGCTGGTGCTGGGGGCGGCAGGCCGTCGACGTGGTCGCCGAGCATGCCGTGCGCGCCTCGGCCGAGGAGTGGGCCGGGGTGCTCAAGCGGCTGCAACCGCGGCTGTACTCGATCTCGTCGAGCCCGTTCGTCGATCCGCACCTGGTGTCGCTGACGGTGTCCGTCGTCCGGTACGAGGGGCTGGGCGGGCAGCCGCGGGCCGGGGTCTGCGGCGGGTTCCTCGCAGACGCGGAGCCGGACGCACCGGTGCCGGTGTTCGTGCAGCGCTCGCCGCACTTCCGCCCTCCCGCGGACGGGTCGACGCCGATGGTGATGGTCGGGCCCGGCACCGGTGTCGCGCCGTTCGTCGGCTTCCTCCAGGAACGCCGGGAGCTGGGGCACAAGGCCCCGAACTGGCTGTTCTTCGGCGAACAGCACCGCGCCACGGACTTCTACTACGAGGACGAGCTGACGGCGCTGCGCCAGGAGGGCGTCCTCACCCGGCTCGACACCGCCTTCTCCCGCGACCAGCGGGCCAAGGTCTACGTCCAGGACCGGATGCGCGAGCACGGCCCCGAGCTGTGGCACTGGCTCCAGGACGGCGCCCGCTTCTACGTCTGCGGGGACGCCTCCCGGATGGCCAAGGACGTCGACCAGGCACTGCGGGACATCGCCGTCCTGCACGGCGGCCTGAGCGAGCCGGAGGCGGCCGCGTACATGAAGCAGCTGGCCGCGGAGAAGCGGTATGTGCGGGACGTCTATTAGGCGGGTGACCGGGGGGCAAGCGGTACACCTCCATACAGGCGCCGCTTACTTCCCCCATACCGGACTCTTTGCTTCCAGGCGCTCGACGTTCACCCGGCCCGCTCACGCTGTTCATCCGATTCACCTACTTTCCGTGTCGTGTACTTGGCAGAAGCGACGCCGTCGACAACCGGCCGATGGATACGCCCGCTCGTCTCACGGAGCGAGCCGGACGAGACTCCCGCACAGTGGCATCGCATCCTGACGCTGCTCGCGAACATCAGCCTGTTCATCGGCACGCGCGGGGTGTGGGGCTCCGCGGCCAGTCACCGGCCGGTGGTCGCCGGGATCATCTCGGTGTGCTACGTGTCGATCCTGGTCACCGGCGTTCTGACGCTGGTGGTGCGGCGCACCCGGTCACTGGCGCGGCTCGACCTTGTCGTCCTGGTGACGGCGATCACGCTCGTCTACTGTGCCCTGACCATGAGTCACGGGTACAGCGACGAGTCGATCCTCACCCTGCAGGCCGCCCGCGAGGTGGCCCACGGCAACCCGGTGTACGGACAGCCCTGGCCCTGGCTGTTCGGGCACTACGGCTCCGTCGCCATCACCCCGACCGTGACCGGCGGCTACGACTACACGTACGGCTATCCGCCACTGACCGCGCTGCTGACCGTGCCCCTGCTGTGGATCGGCCACGGCCCGGTGCCGGAACTCCTGGTCACCACCAGTGCGTTGGTGGCGGGCACGGTCGTCATGTGGAGGATGCTGCCGGTGCGGTGGCGCTCGGCGGCCACGATGGTCTGCCTGGGCTTCGGCTTCCTCCCGATGTACGGCCGCCTCGGCTACCCGGCAATCCTCGCGCTGGCCTTCCTCATACCTGTGGTGGTGCGCTGGACGCGCATGGGAGCGGGCGGCCCGGCCGACTGGGCGCGCGCCGCCTGTCTGGGCGCGGCCTGCGCGAGTCAGCAACTGCCGTGGTTCCTGACGCCGTTCCTGCTCGCCGGGGTGTACGCCCTGCGGCGCGGCGAGCTGGGGGCGCGGGAGGCCGCCCTCGCCGTGGCGCGGATCGTCGGCATAGCCGCCGGGACCTGGCTGCTGATCAACGGGTACTTCATCGTGACCGAGCCGCGCACCTGGATAGCGGGCATCATGCTGCCGCTCACCCAGGGTGCCCTCATCCACGGCCAGGGCCTGGTCGGCATCTCCCTGTACTTCACCGACGGCAGCGACCGCCTGGCCTGGTACTCGCACGCCAGCATGCTGATGGCGGCCGGCCTGCTGGCGCTGTTCGTGCTGTTCGTGCGCCGGCTGGGTCCGGCCATGAGCGTGCTGCCCTGGTGCGCGTTCTTCTTCGCGACCCGCTCGCAGGACGGTTACTACCTGCTGATGACACCCCTGTGGCTCGCGGCCGCCCTCACGGTACCGCCCAGCGCCTTCGCCACCGCCTGGCAACCCAGGCTGCTGCATGGACGGCGAGGGGCCCGCACGGTGCTGGCCGCCGGGCTGATCGCCCCGTCCCTGGTGGCCGCGACCCTGGCCGCGACCGGCAGGCCGCCGTTGCACATGGAAGTCGCCGCCGGCTCTTGGACGCCCACGACGGTCGCCACGCTCACGGTCCGCGTGAGCAACGACGGCGACGCGGCCCTCCAGCCGCACTTCATGGTGACCACCGGCCACGGTGAAAGCCGCTACTGGAGGGTGCTCGACGGCCCCTCGTCCGTCGCCGGTCATGCGACGGCCACGTACCGGATCGAGGCGCCGGGCGGCCGCTTCGCCCTGCCCAGGAAGGGTGTCCGCATGCGGCTGCGTGCCTTCACCGCGTCACCGATGACGCTGTCGAGCCAGGACATTCACCTGAAGCGCGAGCCTGCCTCGGCGCGATGACCGTCCGTCACGTCACCTGTTTCAGCAGCTCCAGCACCACCGAGTCGATCACCCGGTAGCGGACGATCCGGCCTTCCTTCTCGCCCGCGACCACCTCGGCCGTCCGCAGCAGCCGCAGCGCCTGCGAGACGGCCGGGTCGTTCATACCGGTGGCCACCGCGAGGTCGGAGACGGCGAGCGGTCCGGCCCGGTGCAGGGCCAGCAGCAGGGCCAGCCGGCCGGGGTCGGCGAGCAGGGAGAAACGGTCGGCCCAGGCGCGTACGGTCCCGGGCTCGCCGATGGCCTCGATGGCCTCACAGACCCGGTGGCCGTCGATGGTGCGCCTGTCGGCGCGGTCGGCGGGAACGAGATGCATGCGGGCATTCTCCCAGGCGCCCGTATGTGATCTTCGATACCTCCGGACATCTGCGCAACTGTGCAGCCTTGCAGGCTTTCCGGCAGGGCCCTAAGGTTGGCGGGCCGTGGTGTTCGGGAAGACCGGTGAAAGCCCCCAGGGGCTCAGGCCGGAGCGGCCCTCGCCACTGTGATCGGGGAGTTCCCGTCCCGTGCCGTCCGTTTTCGGGTGGCGCCACTGACCGAGAGGTCGGGAAGGTAGGGGCGGGCGCGGTGATCCGTCAGCCAGGAGACCGGCCACGGCATCTCACGAAGTGATCCACGAGGTGCTGGAGCGTGACCGCATGACCCTGCCCAAGCCTGCGTCCTTTCAGTGGCGGCGCGAGGACACCCTCCGCACCGCCGGACTGTTGGCGGTGATCGCGGCCCTGCACGTGGTCGCGTTCGGGGTGCTGTTCCTGCTGGTGGTGCCGGGACACTACGAGGTCGGCTCCAAGGCGTTCGGCATCGGGCTCGGCATCACCGCCTACACGCTGGGCATGCGGCACGCCTTCGACGCCGACCACATCGCCGCGATCGACAACACCACCCGCAAGCTGATGGCCGACGGCAAACGCCCCGTGTCGGTAGGGTTCTGGTTCGCGCTCGGGCACTCCAGCGTGGTGGTCCTTCTCGCCGCGATGATCGCGGGCGGCACCCAGCTCGCCGACCGGGTCACGAGCGAGGACTCGGACACCCACCAGGTCCTCGGCTTCATGGGGACGACGATCGCCGGCACCTTCCTGTACCTCATCGCGGCCCTCAACCTGGTCGCCCTCGTCGGCATCCTGAAGGTCTTCAGGGCGATGCGCGAGGGGAACTACGACGAGAGTGAGCTCGAACGGCACCTCGCTTCCCGGGGCTTCATGAACCGTGTCCTCGGCCGCCTCACCAAGGCGATCTCGCGCCCCGGCCAGATGTACCCGCTGGGCTTCCTGTTCGGGCTCGGCTTCGAGACGGCCACCGAGGTCACGCTGATGGTGATGGCGGGCTCGGGCGCGGCGGCCGGACTGCCCTGGTACGCGATCCTGTGCCTGCCGCTGCTGTTCACCGCCGGGATGTGCCTGTTCGACACCCTCGACGGCACGTTCATGAACTTCGCCTATCAGTGGGCCTTCTCCAACCCGGTGCGCAAGGTGTTCTACAACCTCGCGATCACCGGTCTGTCCATCGCGGTGGCCTTCGTGATCGGCACCATCGAGCTGGTCGGCATCCTGCGCGACCAACTAGACCTGCGGGACGGGGTGACGGGCTGGATCGCCGGGATCGACCTCGGCAGCGTGGGCTTCATCATCGTCGGGCTGTTCGTGGCCGTGTGGGCGGCCGCCCTCACGTACTGGCGCCTCGCAAGGGTGGAGGAGCGGTGGGCTCCCCGCCCCGCCGACGGGAGTTGACACCTCGGGCTCATACGGCATTTCCATGAGTCGATCGAAGCTAGGCAGGAACGCGATCACACCGGGCGAGCCCGCAGCCATCTATTGCCGCACCTCGCACGCCAAGGACGAGGATCAGACCGGAGTCGACCGGCAGGAACGCATCTGCCGGGAGATCGCCGGCCGTCTTTCATTGCGCATCGCGCTCCTCACGTACAAGGGAAACCCGTTCTGTGGCACTACGGGATCCGACACGGCATCCGCGCATGGTTGCGGCTCAGTAGGATCCACGCATGCCCTGGATACGACGCCGTGCGCGCGAAGCCCAGCCGCCTGAGGAGCGCCTGCCCGACCTTGAGTTCCTCGCACTCGTGAAAGCGAGCCTTGAGGAGTTCGCGCCCGGTGTGACGCGGGGCACCGAACTCAAGGGCAATTCGCTGAGCAGCCCGCACGGATGGGCGGTGGGAGTGGCGCCGCCCCACCATGGGGGTGGCCGCCATTACGACCTCGTCGCGCTGCCGGACGTGAGCGTCCAGCCGGATGTGCCTTGCTTCATGGACTGTGTCGTGGCGATGTCCGGCGATCCCCGCAAGGCGGCCGATGCGTGGGTGCACACGGCGGGAGCGTGCATGCTTGAACTCCTCGACCGACGCGGGAGCTTCGCGGACCACGCGGGCCCCGATCACGAGCGCGGCGTTCCCGGCTGGCACTCGATCATCTCCGGCGCAGTCGGCTTCGGGCTCGACGCCGCCGAGAACCGGCGTTTGCAGACTGCTCTGCTCAACGCGAACGTGCTACACCGCATCGCGGCCACTTTCACAGCGGACCTGGAATCGCCGTTCTTCAACGGAGTCAAGGTCTTCTACGGCGGGCGACCCGGCGCGATGGAGGCTGAGATCCGGGTCAACGGGGAGCGCCACGAAGCCGCCTCGGCCGCGCTGGCAACGCTGAACCTGCCCGAGCCGAGGGTGTTCACAGCTGTCCGTTACTACGCGCTGTTGCTCCCGGTGTTGGCTGACGGCGGGGAGCCGAGCTACCGTTCCTAGAGACTGAGCGGGAGTGAGTCTTGTTGCCAGGACTCGTGCTCAGCCGTGTGCCCCGAACGGTTGTGGGCACACTGGTCTCCCGCTTTCGCTCCACATCCGGCGCTGGCGGATCGTGTCCGGGGTCCGGGGTCCGGGTCCGGGAATGCGGGGGCGGGTTTCCTCACGCCTTGGGATACCTGATGCGGCCTGGACGGTCCGATGCCCCGCACGATCGCTCTGGTCGTGTGGGGGCGGTGGGCATGGCCCACGTGGTGAGCGCGTTCGGCGCGTAGTGCCGCGTACGTCTCCTGGTCGCTGCTGTGGACGCTTGACGGCCCCGAAGCCGATCCGACCGTCTGGTTCCGTGAGTACGACGAACCTCCGATCGCCGAGCAGGAACCGCTCAGCGGCTTCCTCATCCAGTTCTCGCTCTACGAAGCTTCTATGGGCGCCGACTACGTGGCGCTGCCTCGTCGCCTCACGGCACAGCAGGTCGACCGGCTCACCGATGGACTTCTCCCCGTGCCCCTGCGCCCGTTCTGGCCCGGGGCCCCCACACGCTTCTATGTGGGTCCAGGGCTCGTCCTGCATGTCTCGGACGAAGGAGGTGACAACGGTTTCAGTGCCTGGGCCGGTGCTACCCCCCGCAATGCTCTCGCCCCATTGGCCGACGCCCCGGTCGAGTGGAGCCACTTCGACGGCTGACATCGCGGCGTCGCACCGTAGCCTTCGGCGCCCGACACGGGCATGGGACTGTGAACGCGGCTTGATGACCCATGTCAAGCCGCGTTAAACAGACCCTTGTTTCGGCTCCGCCGACTGCAACCGGCAAGTTATTGACCGCGGAACTCTGAACTGCTGGCGGACTGACGGAAGTCGGGGCTGGCTGACCCCTGGGATTACCGGGGGAGACATAATCCGGGCGTGGCACTCACTGCTCGACAGCTCGCCCTGGCCACCCTGGACCGTCAGCTCTTGCTCGAACGCCAACGCCTGGATGTGGCGGAGGCTGTTCGCCGGATCTGTGCTTTGCAGGCGCAGGCGCCGGCATCGCCGTATCTGGCGTTATGGAATCGCGTGCAAAACTTCGCGCCTGAGGATCTCGACGCGGCGTTCGCGGACCGCCGGATCGTGAAGGCAACCCTCATGCGGCTTACGCTGCATGCCGTCCATGCCGAGGACTACGAGCCCTATCGAGCTGCCATGCTCAGCACTCTGCGGGCGTCGCGGCTGTACGACCGACGTTTCACCGCGACAGGACTGTCCCCCACTGACGCTGACGCGCTACTCCAGGAGCTCGCCGGGTTCCTGGAGCGGCCCCGCACCGGCACCGAGGTGGAGGACTACGTCACGGGGAGGTTCGGCGAGCACGCGCACCGTGTGTGGTGGGCGCTGCGCACGTACGCGCCCGTGCATCATGTGCCGACGGGCGGCCCGTGGTCGTTCACACAGCCGAACACCTACCGTGTCCCCCCAACCGCCCCTGGATCCGCTCCACGGGAATCGGACGCTGGGGTTCAGCGGCTGCTGCTCGCCTACCTACGGGCGTTCGGGCCTGCGTCGGCCCAGGACTTCGCCCGGTTCACCCTGCTGACGCGCCCGGTGATAGCCCAGGCGCTGCACAAGCTTGGCGACCAGGTGGTACCAGTGGCAGGGCCGGGCCGCGCCGCCCTGTTCGACCTCGTGGACGCTACCCTGCCCGCCGAGGACACCCCGGCGCCGCCGAGGCTGCTGCCGATGTGGGACAGCACGCTGTTGGCCCATGTCGTCCCCGGTCGCGTCATGCCCGAGAAGTACCGGTCGCTGGTCGTCCGGCGCAATGGAGACGTGCTGCCCTGTCTGCTCGTCGACGGGCAGGTCGCCGGAGTGTGGCGTGCAGCGGACGGCGGGCTGGAGTTGACCACGTTTCGCAAGCTCGGCAAGACCACGTGGCAAAGTCTGACGGAGGAGGCAGAGAGGCTGTCAGCGCTGCTCGTCAACCGCGATCCATCTGTCTACCGGCGTTATGGACATTGGTGGGACAAGGGGTTTCCCGCTGTCGAGAGCATGACGGTCAAGGGCTGACCGCGCCGCCAGGTTGCATCCTTGCCTTTGGGACTTCGTCCGCGGCGGCAAGGGCGCACGGGGGGCTTGGAAGAGGTCGTCCGGGCCCACGGCATCGACGTGAGTAGATCAGCCCGTGCCCGGACGCTGCCAGCAGGACGGTCGTGGTCTGTGAACGTGGCTTGCTGACCCACGTCAAGCCGCGTTCACAGACTCTTTGATGACCTGGAGACCGGCGTCAGGCATCACGGCGCGTAGTAGGCGGCGTACCAGGCAGAGTGCCCTGCGGCGGAGAAATCCTCAAAGTCGCCGGCCGCTTCACAGCGGAGCAGTCGTTGCAGTGCCGCTTCGGCTTCGGGTAGGCGCCGGCTCGACAGGTACGCCTTGGTCCTGGCCAGTCCGCTGCCGCACAGCAACTGGATGTCGATCGAGCAGTCGGCGTCCATGCTGGCGGTTTTGGCCTGCCAGATGAGCAGCACGTCTTCGAGGACCGAGGCGTTGAACAGCTGTACGCAGCACAGCTTCATCAACTCCGTGTCACCGTCTCCCTGCGCACGCTTCTCCAGCCGAGTTTGTGCGGTGAGCAGACCTCGTACTTCGTCGAGGTTCGCTCCGGCAGGGTGCAGGCCGTACCGATGCAGGCTCTCGTCTTCGTCCATCGCCATGCTTTCTGGGGGAGCGGAAAACAGATTGTTCCGGGTCACGTCATGCCGAGGTCTGTCGGATCCGACCCGCAGTCTGGTTCGGTCAGGCTTCGGCGCTGCTGGCGTGGCCGTGGTCCGTCCTGCGTGTCCACAGTGAAATGTCGCTGCTCGTCGCTACGGCGATGGTCTGTCCGGAGGGCGAGAAACCGACCGCACGGAGCTCGGAGTAGTGGGAGTGGAAGATGTGCCACCACAGCTCCCCGTGGGGACCGGAGTGGGGCAGGCCGCCGTCGCCGGAGAGCAGGACACGGTCATTCGGCCAGGCCGGGGTCACGACCTCCAGCGTCCAACCGTCCGCGGTGGTGGTGTGAAGCCCTCCACCGAAAAGCCCCGCGATGCGCACGCGGCTACCGCTGATCGGCCCCAGTCCGGGGCAGGAGAGGTCGGCAACCGCGTCGGGGGTGCTGTCCTCGGGGTCGGACTCGCGGTCTCTGGCGATCTTCTTCCCGGTGACGGCGTCGAAGAGGCCGTGACCGTCGCGTGAGACGACCATCACCAGATCGCGGCCGTCCTCGGGATGCGACGCGAAGCCGATCCCGAGGAGCCCGCCGACGGGCACGAAGGCAACGCGCCGCCAGGGTTCGGGGGCAGGCACCACGGGAGCCGCGAGGAGCCGTGCCCGCAATGCCTGTTGGTACGCGGAGAGCTCCGGCTCGCGATCTGGCAGCTCGCCCGGAGCCGCTTTCTTCGTCCACTTCGCCACGGCTCCATGATCCACACTTCGGCAGGCTTGCCCAACGGAGTTGACGCAGGCCTACGTCCAGACACGTGTTCTTGCAGGCTGTGAACGCGGCTTGATGACCCAAGTCAAGGCGTGTTCACAGACCTTTGCATCGACGCCGAACTCACAGGTCCGATATAGAGCGGCTGATTCACACAGCCCGCGTGCGACCGAACGGCAGTAGCGTGCTGGGGGTGCGCCGCTGACGTGCTTCAGAGGCTGCATCCTGCGTATCTACGGGGACAGAGCGCGCCTCCGCTGCTGACCTGCAATGTTCGAATCTGTCCAGCCGGGCGCTGTTAGGGTGCGACGCCGTGAGTACGGATATCCATGGCGGCATCGAGTTTCGCCATCCCGGCACTGGTACCGACTACTACGACGGTGAGCCGTGGGTGGCCGCCATGGATCTTTGGCCGCTGTATGACGAGACCGACTACGCGGCCTTCGGTTGTCTCTTCGGAGTGCGCAACTACGCAGGCTTCCGGCCCCTTGCACCGGGCCGTGGTCTTCCCATCGATCTGTCGACCGGACTGCGCTCGCAGTTGGGTCATTCGGCCGCATCGGATGACCTGCACAGTGCGAGCTGGGTCAGCTGGGCGGAGCTCGCCTCGATCGATCCCACGGCAACGCCTGACCACTTCATCGGCCGGCTGACCTGGCGCACGAAGTCGCTGCCGTCGATCCTGCGCCAGCATCTCGTTTCCGACGCTTGGCCGCCGGAAGCCCTGTCCGCGGTAGGCGTGCCGCCGGCCGACCTGCATGGGGCGACGGGTCGCGTGGAGTGGACGACCGACGAACTGTTCTGCACGTACGAGCCGATGACGGTCGGAGCTGTACTGGGCCATGAGACTCACTGGCCACACGTCTTCGCTGTGATGCAGGCCCTGGCAGGGCGTTTCGGCGACGACGGCGTCCGCTTGGTCGTGGCCTTCGACTGACCGCACAGGGCATGTCTGCCACACGCGGCAGTAAACGCCACCGGGTCACGCTCGAAGGCCAACCTGTGTCATCCGAGCGTCCAACTGGTGCGCCGACGAGATACCACGACCCCGACGAGCGTTCAACTTCGCGCCGACAGGAGCACGGATAAGGTCTGTGAACGCCGCTTGATGATCCATGTCAAGCTGCGTTCACAGCCCTTTCTGCACCCGGCGCACACAGCCCGACCCGCGCTGAGGAATGCGACAGTTTGGGTACTGCGGCCTGGCACGGTCCTGGTTACCCTTCAGTCACGTTGACCTGCGGGGACGGCCCGAGCGGGCTGCCTTTGACGAGCAGATATGCGAGACGGCAATTGCTGGATAGAGTCGTCTCGTTACAACTGGTTGCGGGGACAACCAAAGCGCCTTTCGGCTGCCAACGTCCTGGGGAGGGCCTGCAGCACATGAGTCGTCGCTCTACTGGTTTTGTCGGTGTCTGGGCCGAAATGCAACGGCAGCAGCAGCGCCAACTGGAAGCCGAAGCCAGACGGCGGAGACAGCAAGAACAGGAAGCGCGGGCCTACCAGCGCCGAGCTGCCCAGAGCCACCGCGAGTACCGGCAGGCAGAGGCTCTACGGCGCACGGAGGAGCTGGACGCGCAGGTTGCGTCATTGCAAGGTCTTCTTGCCTCGGGTTGCCAGGATCCTGCCTTCAGGGCTGCCTCTCTCATGCGACCTGAGGAGGTCAAGCCCTTTGCTCCAGGACCGTTGGCGCAGCCAGTGCCTATGCCGGATTTCAATCATTACCAAACGCAGAGCGGCTGGACTGCGAGTCGCCGGGCCCAGGCGCAGGCCGAAGCACGAGCACGCTTCGAGCGAGACTGGCACGCCGCTCAAGCCGCAGAGGCTCACCGACAGCACCAGCTCGCGTCGTACCAGCGGGAGTACCAGCAGTGGGCCAATGCTCAGCTGGATGATGTACGGCGGCACAACGCCGGCGTCGTTGCGATAACCGAAGGCGTAGGGCGCCAGGATCCCGATTCCGTGATCGAGTACTTCTCCGCCGCACTCTACGCCTCGACGGCGTGGCCGGAAGGTTTCCCCCGGCAGGTGGCGGCAGCCTACGACCCGGCAGCCCGGCAATTGGTGCTGGATTGGGAGTTGCCTGCCTACAGCATCGTGCCGGAGGTCAAGGCCGTTCGGTACATGTCCGGGCTCGACCAGGACAAGGAGACCCCCCGCTCAGAAGGCCAGCGCCGTGCTTTGTACAGGGAGGTTCTCGCGCAGTGCATGCTGCTTGTTCTGCACGAACTGTTTGCCGCAGATGAGCTGGATGCGCTTGAGTCAGTGACCTTGAACGGGTTCGTCGATGGGCATGACCCTTCGACGGGCCGACCGGGCCATATCTTCCTCGCAACCGTCATGGCCTCGCGCTCTTCGTTCCGTGACTTGCACCTGGCGCAGGTGGACGCAGGTAGTTGCCTGGCTGACGCACTGCGCGGGCAGCTCTCGGCTCGACCGGACCAGCTGACACCAGTACGGCCGAGTAGGCGGCCGCAGGATGTCGGGAACCGCGTTGTCGCCCACGGCAGCGACGAGGAACCGGATCTGCTCGCCATGGACCCGATCGCCTTCGAGAACCTCGTTGCCGATCTCTTCCGGGCCATGGGAATGCAGGCGGTGACCACCCAGCGCTCCAACGACGGCGGTGTGGACGTCGACGCACTGGACCCGACACCGATCCGAGGCGGCAAGATCGTCGTGCAGGTGAAGCGCTACCGCAACACTGTGCCGCCCACCGCTGTGCGTGACTTGTACGGGACCGTACAAGACGCCGGCGCCAACAAGGGTGTCCTCGTGACGACGTCAGGGTTCGGCCCCGGCTCGCACACCTTCGCCAACGGCAAGCCGCTGGAACTCATCTCGGGCCCTGAACTCGTCGACCTGCTGCATCGTCATGGGCTGCGTGGGTGGCTGGGTGAGGGCGATCGTCAAGTCTCAGCACAGCCGACGCCGTCTGGGCCGGACACCCGGCTGCCAGACGATTACAACGTCTTGGGCATGTCGTGGACCGGAAGCGTCGCCTTGGACGTGTGCGCTCTCGTCTGCCGTGGCAACCGGGTCCTTAGTGACGACCACTTCGTCTTCTTCAACAACCCGCAGACGCCGGATGGCTCAGTGCGTGCTCTTCCCGCCACTGCACCTGACAAGGCCGCGATCTGTGTCTCCTTCGACGGGTTGCCCGATGAGGCTAACCGGTTCGTACTCGTGGCCGCCATCGACCCAGAGGTTAACCCAGACGCCGACCTCTCTGGTTTCACGGACGCATGCATCCGCCTGCTCGACCCGGGGCTGGCTGAGCTGGGACGACTGGAAGTCTCCGACGGTCGGCCGCGTGAAACCGCCTTGGTACTCGGCTCATTCCGCCGAAGGGCAAACGGAGACTGGGACTTCGTGCTGGGCGGTAAGGGCTACGCGGGTGGTCTGGAAGAACTCGTTCAGGATTTCGGCATCGAAGTGGAGTAGATCCACTTGAGGTCCCGATGATGCTGGGCTGGGTCAGGGCTATGAAGGCGGCTTGATAACCCACGTCAAGCCGTGTTCACAAGCCATTTGCTGGGCCAGACTCAGACTGCCGCGTAGGCGGCAGTCGGGCCGCCAACGCCCATGCCGCCGGTGTCCTAGCCTTGCCCGGTGACCAGCGAAAACCAGCAGACCGACGGCTACGTCTCCGATGGGCTACCGCATCATCAGGCGCTGTTGGGCGGCACGGATTGGGCCGAACTCGGCACGGCGAGAGGGCACGGCGGATTCCTCCCGGCCGTGCTGACTCGACTGCTCGACATCGACCCCGCGGGTCAGACCAGCGCCATCAAGGAGCTGGAGCTGGTGTGCCACCAGAACAGTTTCTACGAAGCCACGCTCCCCGTGGCCCTGTATGTGGCGGCGATCCTTGCCCACCCCGCCACCGTGACCATTGAGCCCAACCTACGAAGCAATCAGGAAAGGGACTACCCCGTACGGGCGGCGCTCCTGGAGTGGCTCGGCTCCCTCGCCTACGACGCCGATGACGAATGCGTCGCCATCGGCGAACGGGTGATCGAACATCCTGATCTCACCTGGCTTCGGGACGAACTCGGTTACCACGCGCGTCGTCTCCTGGCGACCAGCACCAACCGCTACAACCGCAGCCGCTCGCTGGACGCACTCAGGAACTGGGGTTACGACACCACCAGCCTGGAAACCGCCGACGACGTTGCCTTGCGCAACCAACACGTTCGTGGCGGCAGCTGGGCCGGAGGCTGCATGGATGAGCCGCCCTTCTGACGGGGTCTGTGAACGCGGCTTGGTGACCCACGTCATCCGGTCCCGCCTCAAGCAACGGGAAGCGACCCGGCGAACGCGGGCATGTCGATCTCTGGGACGCCGGCTGATAGGGCGTGGTGCCTAGCCTGACTGGGTGAGTCGCCGGGGTGGGTCGACAACTCGCAGATCGGTCTAGGAAGCCGAGCACGTAGATGCGGTAGACACGGTCTCGCGTGACGTTGTGGGGCCGAGTCCCTGTGGAGGTCAGCCGAGAGCCATGCCGGGGATGAAGGCCACGAGCCCGGAGAGGAAGCTGCCGAGCGCGGCCAGTGTGACCAGAGTGGCCTTCCCGTCTGAGAAGAGGCCTCCGCAAAACTCGCGTACTTGGCGGCGGAGGATCAGCATCTTCAGCTTCTGCCAGCGATGCTGGCGGATGTGGCAGCCCATGAGAAGACCGGTTGCATTGTTCCGACAACCGTCTTCCCTACCCCTGACAGGGGCCCCGCATGTCACGGGTGCTTGGAAGAAGCACCAGGTCAGCAACATCCCTGACAGGGTCGCGACGACCACAGGTCCCGCGGCTCTGTTCATCCATGCGGCGATCAGAAGAGCGGCGGCGATGACGCCCCACCACTGTCCCAAGCCGCCGAGTCGACTGCTCCTTGCCCCCGAAGTCGCCATGCCTGTAATCGTGTCGAGAAGTTCGGCGAATCATGCCCCGGGGGATTGGCTTGACTGAAAGTGCGCCCCAGGACGGCTGACGTCCTGCAATCCCGATCGCCCAGACCGCACCGGAACCGGCCGTGATGCCATGCGTGATGGTCGGCGCCACGGCCGGTTGCTGGGCTTTGAGCTCCGGGCTGGCTACTCCTCCGTCGCCTCCGGAGCAGGGGCGACGCCGGTTAGGCAAGACGCCCCCAGTTCGCCTCGAACGGGTCACTTAGCTTGACCCCCATGCCGCCCAGCCCGCAGTACCCGTTTGGGCTTTTGGTGTCCGAAAGGTACTGGATGATCCAAAAGAGCGCCGAATTTCAAGTTCGCGCCTCACAAGTACTCAACGACGATGGGCTCTCGTAGCCGCTGCGCTCTTTGAGGCTGTCGGGTCTCAAAGAGCGCAGCGGCCACACAGCGCCGTCACCCGTATGCGTGCCGCGCTCACGCCAGCGAGACACCGGCCCCCAGACGGCGCCTCAGCCGTCGATCCCCTCTGCCAGCGCCGTGACCAGCGAAGTAATCACCGCATGGGCAGGGGTTGACTGTTGACGGCGGCAGGGCGGGGGTCGCGTCACTCGGACGCGGACGTGCGGGTGCGGGCGCGGGTGATCGCGAAGCCCGCTGCGGCCAGGCCGAGGACGCCGACGACCAGGCCCGCGATGCCGAGCCCGCGGGCGGTGGAGTCGCTCGTGGCGGCGGCCTTCGTCGTGGAACCGCTCGACTTCTCCGTGGTGGTGGAGGAGGCGGCGGCGGAAGCACCGCTGCCCGAATCGCCGCCCTCCTCGGCACCCTTGACAGTCAGCTGGAGGACGGGGGCGGGGTTCTCCGGCTCCTCCCCGCCCTTCTGGGTCTCCTCGATCCAGCGGGCGACGTTCCCGTCGGAGTAGGTCTGCAGCGTCTTGAACGTCAACTGCTCGGTGTCGTCCGGGAGCTGACCGAAGGCGACGTTGAAGTCCTGGTACTGGCCGTGGCGGATGCGCCCGCCGGTCCAGGTGATCTCGGAGACCGCGTCGGTGATGGTGCCGTCGTCCGTCTTGACCGGCTTCTTGAGCTTGGTGGTGGTCACCTGCGCGGTCCAGCCGTCCTGCGGGGTGACCAGCACGCCCAGGATCGGATGGTCGGTGGGCAGGAAGACCTGCACCTTGGTGGTCGCGGCGGTGTCCTCCTCGTTGGGGACCCGGAAGGTCAGCACGCCGTCCGTGGCGCCCTTGGCGTAGCTCTCGGGGTGGACGGTGACATGCGCGAAGGCCGCGCCCGCCGCGGTCAGGAGGCCGACGGCGGTCAGGGCGGCGACGGTGCCGGCGCGGCGCAGGGTGGTACGCATCGGGGACATGGGGTGAGGAAACTCCGTACTCGGTACTCGTGCTCGGTGTTGGGGGGTCAAATGCTGTACGGGGATCCCAGAGGCGGGCCGCGCCGGGACAGGGCGTGGCGGAGCACCACCTGCCGGAGGTGGTGGCGGCGGTGGGCGTACGGGCGTGGCGGTCTGGCGTACGCGGGCAGCGGCGCCGTACGCCACCAGGCGGCGAGGCCCGGTACGAAGGCGACGGCCTTGCGCAGCAGCGACCACAGGGCGGCCTCGCCGCGCCGCAGGCACCAGGAGGCGAGCAGGGCGGCGGCCAGGTGCGCGGCGACGGTGTGCGAGGTCATCGCCTGCGACGGGGCGGCCATGTGCATGCCGTGGGGCATGCCCGGCATGTGCGTCGCCGGCGCGTCCGGCGGGCCGGCCGCGTCGAACGCGAGGTGCAGCCCGCCCTGGACGACGAGCATCGCGACGGCGATGCCGAGGAGCGAGCGCTCACGCCCGGCGAGCGCCGCACCGCCAGCGAACACGGGCAGGAAGACGGCCGTGTCCACCCACGTCGGCGGAACAGCGCCGGTGGCCAGCGTGTGTCCCCCGGCGGCGAGCAGCACGCACACGACGGCGAACACCGCCGCACGCACGCTCCGCACCACCCAGGACACACCCATGGCGTGGGATCCTGCCATGCGCGCGGGGGCGGCCATGTCGGTTTCCGCAGATCCGGCGTGTGAGGGGGCTTCGTGGGCGCGTTGGGGTCGCGGCGGCGCGGGCGCCTATGGTGGCGCCCATGCAGTCCTACACAATCGGCCAGGCCGCCCGTCTGCTGGGAGTGAGTCCGGACACCGCGCGACGGTGGGCGGACGCGGGCCGGGTGGCGACCCGGCGCGACGAGAGCGGCCGCCGGGTCATCGACGGCAGGGACCTGGCCGCGTTCTCGGTGGAGTTGGCGCGCGGCGGCACCGGCGAGGAGGACGTCCCCTCGTACACCTCGGCCCGCAACGCGTTCCCGGGGATCGTCACCGCCGTGAAGCTCGGTGACGTGGCCGCCCAGGTGGAGATCCAGGCGGGCCCGCACCGCCTGGTCTCCCTGCTGACCCGGGAGGCCGTGGAGGAGCTGGGTCTGGAGGTCGGGATGGAGGCCACGGCCCGCGTGAAGTCGACGAACGTCCATATCGACCGGGCCTGAGCGGCCGTCGGTCGGTCGCTCACTTCCACGGGCCGTAACCGCCGTCCACCCGTATCGCGTTGATGCCGCTGACGTACCGCGCCCCGCACCGGTCCTGCGGCAGCACGAGCTGAGGTCCGGACCGGTCGAGCGGGGTGTCGTCCATGACGGCCGCCAGCAGCACGGGCGCGCGGCCGAAGTCCGGGTCGATCTCGGCCCAGGACAACAGGGCGTGGTGGCCGTCCGCGCCCGTGACGGCGATCAGGAAGCGCAGACGGTCCTTGCGCCGGGCGGGATCGAACACGGGACCCGCGGCCGAGAGCACGTCGTGCAGCAGCGGGCCCGCGAACCGGTGGTGCCGTGCGCCGCTCGTGGCGCACTCGAAGGTGACGCGCGCCTCGTGCTGGAGCCAGGCGAGCAGGTCGGGCACGGTCAGCCGGGCGGGACGCGCCAGGTCGCCGGTCAGCACGAGTTCCGCCGGTGCAGCGGCCTCGGCGACCGGTTCCGTCAGGGACTGGCCCACAGGGCACCACCTCCCGGATGACGTACCCGGGCGACCGACTCGTACAAACGCACATGCCAGCCTCCATTGGCTGATCACGCAGCTCATGCGATGCCACAGGAGACTTCCGGATCGCAGTTGCGCCAGTATGATCGATGTATCGATCGCCGTGTTGATCGACGTGTTGATCGACGTGTTGATCGACCTGCAGGTATCGGAGGGGTGTGGGGTCCCTCCTGGACGACCAGAGGGAGTGGACCCGTGATGACCCGTTCCGCACGCCGGACCCGCCGGATGCTGCAGGTGACCGGTGCGGGGGCCGCCGCGCTGCTGGCCCTGAGCGCCTGCTCCTCGTCGTCGGACTCGTCCGATGCGAGCTCCTCCCCCAAGTCGGGCTCCTCGGCTTCCTCGTCACCGAAGCTGTCCGGCACGGTCACCGTCTTCGCCGCCGCCTCCCTCAAGGAGAGCTTCACCACCCTGGGCACGGAGTTCGAGAAGGAACACCCTGGCACGAAGGTGTCCTTCAACTTCGCCGGCAGCGACTCCCTCGCCGCGAGCATCACCGGGGGTGCCCCGGCCGACGTCTTCGCCGCGGCGAGCCCCAAGACCATGGCGATCGTGACGGACAAGAAGGACGCGGTCGGCACGCCCGCCACCTTCGTGCGCAACCAGCTGGAGATCGCCACCCTCCCCGGCAACCCCGACAAGGTCTCCTCCCTGAAGGACCTCACCAAGTCCGGCCTGAAGGTGGTGCTGTGCGACAAGACGGTGCCGTGCGGGGCCGCCGCGCAGAAGGCGCTGGACGCGAGCATCCTCAAGCTCACGCCGGTGTCGTACGAGCAGGACGTCAAGAGCGCCCTGACGAAGGTGGAGCTGAAGGAGGCCGACGCCGCGGTCGTCTACAGGACCGATGTGAAGGCGGCGGGTGACAAGGTGGAGGGCGTGGAGTTCCCCGAGTCGGCGAAGGCGATCAACGACTACCCGATCGTGCTGCTCAAGAACGCGCCCAACGCCGAGGCGGCCAAGGCGTTCATCGCGCTCGTCCAGTCGGCCGAGGGCAGCAAGGTCCTGACCGAGGCCGGGTTCCTGAAGCCATGACCCGGCTCGACCCGTCCGACACCGCGCCCGACACCCTGGTGGGCGGGCCGCGGCGCGGGCGTGTCCGCCGCCCCGGAGTGCCGCTGCCGCTGCTGCTGCCCGCCCTGGCAGGTCTGGCGTTCCTGCTGCTGCCGCTGATCGCCCTGCTCCTGCGGGCCCCGTGGCGCACGCTGCCGGACCAGCTGACCGGTCCGGAGGTCTGGCAGGCTCTGAAACTGTCCCTGGTGAGCGCGACCGCCGCCACCGCCGTGAGCCTGGTGCTCGGCGTGCCGCTGGCATGGCTGCTGGCCCGTACAGACTTCCCGGGCCGGGGCCTGGTACGGGCCCTGGTGACGCTGCCGCTCGTGCTCCCCCCGGTGGTGGGCGGTGTGGCCCTGCTGCTGGCGCTCGGGCGCAACGGGGTCGTGGGGCGATGGCTGAACGCGTGGTTCGGGATCACACTGCCGTTCACCACGGCCGGGGTGGTGGTGGCCGAGGCGTTCGTGGCGATGCCGTTCCTCGTCATCAGCGTCGAGGGCACGCTGCGGGCCGCCGATCCGCGCTACGAGGAGGCGGCCACGACGCTCGGCGCGTCCCGCTTCACCGCGTTCCGCCGGGTCACGCTGCCGCTGATCGCGCCGGGCATCGCGGCCGGTGCCGTGCTCGCGTGGGCGCGGGCGCTCGGCGAGTTCGGCGCGACGATCACCTTCGCGGGCAACTTCCCCGGTCGTACGCAGACGATGCCGCTGGCCGTCTATCTGGCGCTCCAGAACGACCCGGAGGCCGCGATCGCCCTGAGCCTGGTGCTGCTCGCCGTGTCCATCGCGGTCCTGGCGGGGCTGCGGGACCGTTGGATGACGGCCTCATGACCGACGTCGACCGGACCACCGCCGACCCCGCGGCCACCGGTGCGCGCGGGGAGGGCCTCGACGCCCGGCTCGTCGTCGACCGCGGCTCCTTCCGCCTGGACGTCACACTGACCGCCGCGCCGGGCGACGTCGTGGCCGTGCTGGGTCCCAACGGCGCCGGCAAGACCACCGCCCTGCGCGCGCTCGCCGGTCTCGTCCCGCTCGACGACGGTCATCTGCGGCTGGACGGCGCCACGTTGGACCGTACGCCGCCCGAGTCCCGCCCGGTCGGCGTCGTCTTCCAGGACTACCTGCTCTTCCCGCACCTGTCCGCCCTCGACAACGTGGCCTTCGGCCCGCGCTGCCGGGGCGCGTCCAAGGCCGAGGCGCGGGCGATCGCCGCCGCGTGGCTGGAGCGCATGAATCTCGCCGAGCACGCGGGTGCCAAGCCCCGCAGGCTCTCCGGCGGCCAGGCCCAGCGCGTCGCCCTCGCCCGGGCCCTGGCGACCCGTCCGCGGCTGCTGCTCCTCGACGAGCCGCTGGCCGCGCTCGACGCCCGCACCCGCCTGGATGTGCGGGCCCGGCTCCGCCGTCACCTGGACGGGTTCGAGGCGGTCGCCGTTCTGGTCACGCACGACCCGCTGGACGCCATGGTGCTCGCCGACCGGCTGGTCGTGATCGAGCACGGCCGCGTGGTCCAGGAGGGCTCCCCGGCCGAGATCGCCCGCCGTCCCCGTACGGACTACATCGCGCAGCTTGTCGGCCTGAACCTGTACCAGGGGCGGGCCGACGGTCACACCGTGCGGCTCGACGCCGGTCCGGCCATCACGACCACGGAGGAGCTGTCCGGGCCCGTCTTCGTGGCGTTCCCGCCCGGCGCCGTGACCCTGTACCGGGACCGGCCCAGCGGGTCCAGCGCACGCAACCTGTGGCGGTGCGAGATCGCGGGCCTGGAGAGCCATGGCGACCAGATCCGCGCCGATCTCACCGGCGAACTTCCGCTGGCCGCGGACCTGACCACCGTCGCCGCGGCCGAACTCGGCCTCCACCCCGGCGCCTCGGTCTGGGCGACCGTCAAGGCGGCGCAGACGCACGCGTATCCGGCCTGACGCGTCGCGCGGGTGCGCTCCAGGCATCCGGCTACCGTGGGCCCAGCACAGGGACACACCCTGACAATCCCCCACGTTCCGCGAGGCGTCCCCCATGAACCTGAGCATCCGCAACCAGCTTCCCGGCACCGTCGTCACCGTCACACCGGGCGAGGTCATGGCGACCGTCAAGGTCAGATTGGAGGGGGGCCAGGACGTGACCGCCGCGATCACCGCGGAGGCGGTCGACGAGCTGAACCTCGCGCCGGGGGCCGCCGTGCACGCCCTGTTCAAGTCGACGGAGGTCGCGCTGGCCACCGCCGCCGTGGAGGGCGTCTCCATCCGGAACCAGCTGCCCGGTACCGTCGACCGCGTCACCAGGGGCGGGGCCATGGCGTCGGTCAAGGTCACGGTCGTGGGCGGCGCGCTGACGGCCGCGATCACCAAGGACGCCGTGGAGGACCTCGGCCTGACGTCCGGCTCCTCGGTCGTCGCTCTGATCAAGTCGACAGAGATCGCGCTGGCGACGGACTGAACCCGTTCCGACGGACTGAACCCGTTTCATCGTCTACGGTTCAATAGACGGTCTACAGGATTGTAGTCAACCGCCGGGTGACGCCCCGTCGCGCCCGGCCTCCCGTACGAAAGGGCTCGCGACGATGGCCACACCCTTGTCACTGGGATCCCAGCTCGCGGTGAACGTGCTGGACGCCCAGTCCCTGCTCGCGGCCTTCGGCGTGCTGGGCGTCGGCGTGGTGATGTTCGCGGAGACGGGGCTGCTGATCGGCTTCTTCCTGCCCGGCGACTCCCTGCTGTTCACGGCGGGCCTGCTGTGCACCGGCTCGGGCCAGCAAGGCGTGAAGCTGTCGCTTCCCCTTCTGCTGGTCTCCGCCGCCGTCGGCGCGCTCGCCGGGTCCCAGGTCGGCTATCTGCTCGGGCGGAAGGCGGGTGGCGCGCTGCTCGCCCGCAGCCGCTCGGCCCGGCTGCACGAGGGCGCGCAGCGCGCCGAGGCACTGCTCGACCGGTACGGGCATGCGAAGGCGATCGTCCTGGCCCGCTTCGTCCCCGTGGTGCGCACGGTGCTGAACCCGATGGCGGGGGCGCTGCACGTGCCCGTGCGCACCTTCACCGTCTGGCAGGTGGTCGGCGGCCTGCTGTGGAGCCTCGGCCTGACCCTGGCCGGATACGCCCTCGGCTCGTCGGTGCCGAACGTCGACAAGTATCTGCTGCCGATGATCGCGGTGATCGTCGCGGTCTCGCTGATCCCGCTCGCCCTGGAGCTCCTGCGCTCCCGCCGAGCCGCGAAGGACAGTGTCGGCGGATGATGTGCGCCTTCGCCGTGATGCTCGCCTGACCGACTACGCCGGCGGAGTCATCCGGGTCCGCCCTTCGCCGCCGCGGGGGCGACGTACAGGCGTACACCGGCGAAGGAGTGGGGAGTCCACTCGCGCGCGTACGACGGTGGGCGACCGGTGGGGGTGCCCAGGTACGCGGCGGGCATGCGCTGCGCGGTGCGCGTGATGCCGGCCGGGGTGCTGTTGGTGTTGGGGCCGCTGGTCGCGGCGGAGGAGCAGCCGGCGTAGAAGGCGATCGGGAGGGACTCGTTGCCGGTCAGCAGGCAGGGCGGACGGACCCCCAGCCGGTGCAGTTCGGCGGCCGTGCGCGACCAGGCGCGGCGGTCGGCGGCACTACGGTCCACGGTGTGGTGCAGCACCACGAACTGCACGGCCAGATGGCCGGCGAGCCCGAGCGCCACCAGCGTCGCGGCGATCGGCCGCCACCTGCCGTCCGGGCCGGTGACCAGGTGGAGGAGGGCGTCGGCGACGGGGATAACGAGGAGGATGTAGGCGGGGAGCAGGAAACGGGGCGCGGCGTATCCGATCAGGAAAAGATACGGGAAGGCGGCCGTCGCCGCGCAGGCGAGCGGCACCAGGGTGCGGCCCGCGCGCCGGGCCTGGACCGCGACGGCCGCGGCGAGGACGGCGAGCAGGGGCAGCACGAACCACCAGGCGGTCACCGCCGGGTTCGGCACCGACCCGGTGCACGGGCGGCACAGGGTGCGCCCGCCGAGGCTGCGCAGCTGGTCGACGATGGCGATGTTCCAGCCCAGGCCGCCCTGTATCCGGGAGCCGTCGGACAGGCGTTGCGCGAGTCCCCCGTAGCTGACGTACGCCTCGACGATCCACTCGGCGGCCCCGACGGCCAGCCCGCACACCAGGGCCAGCAGCAGCGGCAGGCGCCGCCACCGTCGTACGAGGACGACCAGGACGAGCAGCGGCAGGGTCGCCCAGAGGGCGTCGGTGGGCCGCATCCACGCCATCAGCGTCGCGCTCGCGGCGACACCCCACAGGGCCGCCCGGTCGGTGGAGTCCGCGTGGGCGCGCAGAAAGCAGCCGGTGCAGGCCAGGGCGCCGATCGCGACCCAGTAGTTGGGCATGGCCTGCGGGCCGTAGAACAAGGTCACCCACAGGCTCGCGAAGAGCGCGCCGCCGAGGGCGAGGACGCGGGCCGCGAAGAGGTCCCGCCAGACGCGCAGGGCGAGGTAGAGGGCGGCTCCGGACAGCACCGCGAGATAGACCCTCAGCAGGCCGGTGGACGAGGACCACGAGGTGATCGGGGCGACCAGCAGGGATATGCCCCGGGCGCGCGGCGCGCTGAAGTACGACGCGGGGGCGTGAGCGCTGATCTGGCTGACGTACACCGTCTCGTCCCAGCCGAGCCCCGTACGCGGTCCGACGAGCACGAGTTGGGCCAGCACGAAGGCTCCCGCCACGAGGGCGATCAGGCCCTGACCGCGGTCGCGCCACGACATGCCGGCGACCGACGGCGCCGCGAGCCGGCGGACGCCCGCGAGCGTGATGTTCGAGTTGTGCGCCATGACTCACCCCCTCTCCCCCTGCGAACTCTAGGGTCGTCGGGCCCCACAGGTCGCAAGGACGACGGTGGAAGTCGAAAAAACGTCCATGAACAAAGAAGTCGATGAATCAGGAAGTCGGTAAAACACGGACAAGCTAACGCGGGTGACCGAGGGTCGCAGCGCGAGACCGCGGGAGGCTCGGCCGCCCCGCGGATCCCGTTGCGCCGATGGAGTGGACCGGGTGTCCCGGGGGGAACGACCGAGGCCCTTGTCCGGCCGGGCATGCCGCCCCCTACGCGCTGTAAGGTTGCGGGCATGGCTGGCAGAGGCTCTCGGGGCAGGTCGGAACGACGCAGCGCCGGTGCGCTGGAGAGCGAGGTGCTCGCCACGCTGTGGGCCACCGAGCAGGCCCTCACGCCGGCCGAGATCCAGGCCGAGATCGGCGGCGGCCTCGCCTACAACACCGTGCACACCATCCTCAAACGCCTGTACGACAAGGGGCTCGTCCTGCGCGACGTGGACGGGCGGCGCGGGGCATACCGGCCGGCGAAGAACGCGGCCGAGCTGACCGCCGAGGCCATGCACGAGGCTCTTGACCGCGGCCCCGACCCGATCGCCACGCTCCAGCAGTTCGTGTCCGGCCTCAGCCCCGAGGAGGAGCGGGCGCTGCGCGACTTCCTCGGTGAGCCCGGCCCTCCCGGCGGGCGGAGCCTTCCCGGCGAGCACCGTCTCCGCGGCGAGCGCGGTCTCCCCGGCGAGCACGGTCTCCCCGGCGAGCACGGCTTTCCCGGCGAGCGCGGTCTCCCCGGCGAGCACGGCGTTCCCAGCGAGCGCCGTCTCCCCGGTGGCGGCGCATGAGGGTCGACGTATGAGGATCGCCGTATGAGGATCGACGTCTACACCCCGATCCTGCTCTCGCCGCTGCTGACCGCCCTCAGCCCACTGGTCGGCCGGCGCGTGGCGCCCGCGCTCGCGGCCCGGGTACTGACCGCGTCCGCCGTGTTCACCGCGGCCGCCACCACCTGGTCCCTGTTCCTGCTCGCGACCACCCTCGTCGGCGAGGCCCCGCCGGTCGTCGCGGACGCCCGCGCCGACGGCCACGCCCTGGTGGACCCGGTCCCGGAAGCGATCGCCGTCGCCGCGATCGTGGCCCTGGTCCTCATCTCCGTGCGCGTGTACCGGACCGCCCGCGCCGAACGCGCCACCCGCCGCGCGCTGCGGGCCCTGTGCGCCGGGCATCCCCCGGACACGGAACTCCTCGTCGCGGCCTCAGCCGTGCCACAGGCGTTCGCCATCCCCGCGAGTGGCGGCGCACCGGGCAGGATCCTGGTCACCTCGGCGATGCTGAGCGCCCTCGAACCGGCGGAGCGCCGGGTACTGCTGGCCCACGAACGCGCCCATCTGACCCACCGGCACGCGTTCCTGGCGACCGCCGTGGCACTCGCCGTCGCGGCCGACCCGCTCCTCGTGCCGGTGCGCACCGCCGTCACGTTCCTCATCGAGCGTTGGGCGGACGAGCAGGCCGCCGACGCCGTGGGCGACCGCTCCACCACGGCCCGCGCCCTCGCTCGCGCCGCGCTCACCGCCAGGCGCCGCAAGGCCGCGTGCGCGCTGAACTTCACCGACCGCGCGGTCACCCGCCGTATCGCCGCCCTCCAGGCGGGCCCGCCCCCGCACCTGTGGCCGCTCGCCGCGACGACGCTCGCGCTCGGCGCGCTGCCGGCGTCGGCAGCCGTGGACGCGACCGGTGATCTGCTGCGGTTGCTGGAACACGTGCCGGTGTGACCCGGCGGCCCGGTCCGCCGATCACACCACGGTCAGCGCCAGGACGTGGCAGCGCCAGGCATCCAGCGCCACGTACAGGCCCGGGTCGGCGAGCTCGTCGCCCGCGCGGTCGTACGTGTTCGCGGAGATCCCGGCGCTCGACATCAGTCGGCAGTCCCGTCCACAGAGGTCGGACCAGGGCAGGGGTACGCGGCCCTGGGCGGGCCGGTCGGAGTGGTTGACGATCACGACGTGGCGTGTGTCGCCGGCGGTCCAGCTCCAGGTGAGCAGGTCGCGGTGGGTGTCGTTGTCCGGCCGGCCCGTGCCGCTCAGCAGCCGCCACTCGCCCGCGCGTACGGCGGCGGCTGCAGACCCGGCACGACCGTGTCACCCGCCCACGACCAGGTGACCGCCCCGCGTCGGCCTCGGCCAGTCGCAGCCGTTCGGCGTCCGTCCCGTCGGCGTTCGCCGTCATCGCCCGCCCTCCTCACACCCGGAGCATTCCCCCAGATTCGGGCGTCCCGGACGGGGCCGCAATGGCTCGGCGGGGCCAGGCCGCGGATTCCCGGGAACCGGCAGGCGGTCGGGCATATTCGATCACACACCCGCACGGAGGAAGCACATGAGCAACGTCATCGCGTCAGCCGCCGCATTCAAGGACATCCCGACGACCACCCTCGCCGACCTCCTCGGCCGCGAGCAGGTCATGGACATCGGCATCCGCCCGCTGTGGCCCTCGATGCCACGCGTGGCCGGCCCGGCCTTCACGGTCCGCTGCCCTCCCGGCGACAACCTCATGCTGCACGCGGCCATCTACCGCGCCGAGCCCGGCTCGGTCGTCGTCGTGGAGTCGGGAGACGTGGACTACGCCCTCGCCGGGGGCAACGTCTGTGCCGTCGCCCAACGCCGGGGCATCACCGCGTTCGTGGCGGACGGGGTGATCCGCGACCTCACCGAGGTCCGCGACATGGGCTTCCCCGTCTTCGCCCGGGGCGTCATCCCCATTCCGGGCACCAAGAGCGCCGTCGAGCCGCACAACGTGGACGTGCGGTGCGGCGGCGTGAAGGTGAGGGCGGGAGACATCGTGGTGGCCGACGAGGAAGGCGTGGTGGCGGTTCCCGCGGACCGTCGGGAGGAGGTGCTCGCCGCCGCCCTGACGAAGCTCGCGAAGGAGGAGCGGGAAACCCTCGACGCATGGGAGGAGGCGCATCGGGTCAAGATCGACGCCATTCTGGCGGAGAAGGGCTTCGGGAACTGAAGGGAAATGGAGGGTACTGAAGGGCACTGAAGGGCACCGAGAGAGAGCAGGAGAGAGCAGGGGAAGACCTGACTCATAGACCTGACTTACCGTCAACTACTCGCTGGGCAATCCCCCGACAGAGGCACCCGTCACCACACGAGGGAATCGAACGGCGCCGCGCCCGCCACTTCACCAGGGGCCGCTTGACCGGGCGCGGGTAACTCGAACTTTTGTCCGAGAATTCGCTCCCGGCTACCCGTTACGAGTTCATGATCAGGGCGGTTGTTCGGTCGCTTGTCCGCATCGACGTAAGCCCTGGAGGAGTCATGAACCCCGTCCCCGCCCCTGCCGCCCTGCGCCCCGTGTTCGAGAATCGGCCCGTGCGGGCCGCCGCCGCCCGGCACGGAGTTGACGTCGGCGGCCGGTTCCACGCCGCCCATGTCGCCGCCCGCCGGTCCTCATCACGCCCGGCACCGAGGTGGGGCGCATGACCGTCGGCACACCGATTCCGCCCGCCCTGGCCACGTGGGCCGAGGACGTCGTCGGCCCGGTCCGGTCCGTGCGGGACATCTCCCACGACCGCCCCGCCTCCCGCGTCTGGGAGCTGACGTCCGCCTCCGGCCGCACCGTCCTCAAGATGGCGCCGACAGCGAAGTTCTACGCCCGTGAGACCCGCGCCTACCGCGAGGCGGCCCCCGCGCTGGAACGGGGCAGCGTACCGCGCCTGTTGGAATCCGACGCACGACACCGGGCCCTGCTGCTGACCGCGGTTCCCGGCCGGACCGTACGCACGCTCCCGCTCGCCCCGGACCGGCGGCGCGCCGTGCACCGCAAGGCGGGCGTGTGGCTGCGCCGCTTCCACGGCGACGCCCGCGACCTGACACCGCAGGACTACGCGGAGGCGGCGCGCGAGATCGAGCGCGCCGCCTGCGACGCCGAGGTGCACCTGGAGCGCGCCGGGGACCTCATCGGCGTACGGGAGCGGGAGGTCGTACGCCGGCACGCCGCCGCGCTGGCGCTGCTCGGTCCGCTGCCCGTCGGTTACGTCCACGGCGACTTCCAGGAGCGCAACTGGCTGTACGACACCGGGGCCGGCGCACTCGCGGTGGTCGATCTGGAGCGGGCCCGGCCGCACGCCGCGGTGTTCGACGTCGTCCGGCTCGCCTGCGGATCCTGGGCCGAGCGCCCCGAGCTGCGGACCGCCTTCTGCGAGGGCTTCGGGCGCCTGCTGACCACCGCGGAGGAGATCGCCCTGCGCTGTCTGTCCGCGCTCGACGCCGCGAGCGCCATCTCCTGGGGTGTGCCCCACGACGACCAGGAGGTCGTCGAACGGGGCCGCAGGACCCTGGCCCGGCTGGTGAAGGGGGAGTTCGCGTGACGGGACAGCATGTGAACCGCGTGGAGCGCGACCCCGTACCGCCACAGCCGGGCCCGGCGGCATCGATCGCCGGGCGGTGCTCCTGTATGAGGAACTGGCCGCCGCGGGCGGTCTTTTCCAGGAACGGCTGACTCTGTCCAAGGCCTGCTGACGCGAGCCGGGGCCGGGGGCCATGGCTGCCCCCGGCTTCGGTCGGTCACGCATCCGGAACGCGTCAGGAAGGGGACTCGATGTCGCCCTGGACAAGGGCGTGCAAGTGCTGGTCGTGCCATCCGTCCGCATGCAGCAGCGCGCCACGCATGGTGCCTTCGAGGGAGTATCTGGCCTTGGCCGCCACACGGCAGGACGCCGGATTGGCCACCGAGTGGCACAGTCGCAGGCGATGCAGACCGAGGTCGTTCAGGGCCCACCGGCTGACCCGTTTCGTGGCCTCGACCACCACCCCGCCGCCGCGCGCCGAGGGCAGTACCCAGTAGACGATTTCGGCGCTGCCGCCCTTGAGGTCGATGTCGTTCCACCCGATGAGCCCCACGGCCTCGCCGCTCGTTCGTGCGATGGCCCAGACCGCGCCCAGCTCGGCCTCCCAACGCTCGTGCATGCGCTCGATCCTCGTGCGCGCGTCCCGCGGGGATTCCACCATCAGCAGATTCCATTGGCGGATCGCCGGATCCTGGCCGGCGGCCATCAGGACGTCGGCGTCGGAGAGGCGCCAGGGGCGCAGCTCCAGGCCGCCGCCGGGAAGGCCGAGGACCGGCTGGGCCACCTGGGCCATCCGACCCGCGGGAACGACGGCCGGTATGCGCGAGTTGGAGATCATCGCGGCATCGTGCCACAGCCGTCAGCCACGGCACGGGTCGCTGTCACCGAGGTTCCGCCGAGGGCCATGACCGCGTCCTCGGCGAGGGCACGTCGAGGCACAGCCGCGGGGAGCCCTACCCCAGCGCCCGGAGGCGGGTGACGGCCTCGGCGAGGTTGCCGCGGACGGACGTGAGGTGGTCCGAGCCGTAGCCGCGGGGGCCGCACTCGACCACGAGCAGCAGGCCCAGGTAGAGCTGGTAGAGGGCCAGCCGGTGACGGAGGGCGGGAGTGAAGTCGAGGCTGCCGCCCGCCTCCGCGTAGCCGACGACGAGGTCGCTGTCCGGGCCGGTGTCGCCGCCGAAGGCGAGGGAGACGAGTTCGGCGGCCGGGTCGCCCCAGAACGCCCGTTCGTGGTCGATGAGTCCGGCGACCCTGGCCGGCTTCCCGTGCTTCCCGTCGTCGGTGAGGTCGACGAAGATGTTGCCCGGCCACAGATCGAAGTGGACCAGCCGGGGTTCGGTGACCTCGTCGAGGGCGTCCCCGCCCTCGGCCACCAGCGTGCGTACGTCCGTCGGGGGCACGCCCAGCGGGGACTCCCAGCGTTCGGCGTCGTCCAGGAGTGCGTCCACCATGACCGTGAACGCCGTCCGCCAGTCGGGAGCGGACAGTGCGGACTCGGGGGCCGGGTAGCCGAACCGGCCGTCCTCCGGGACCAGGGTGTGCAGGCGGGCGGTGATCGCGCCCAGCTCCCGGCGCAGCGCAGCCTCGGTGGCCGGGGGCACACGGTCGGCCACCTTGTCCCATGGGGTGCCGTCCAGTACGGAGACGGCCAGGAACTCCTCCCCCGCGTACAGCAGGTCGGGCGTCGGCACACCGCCGCCCGCAAGGGCCGCGATCCGCCGGTAGACCATGGCCTCCGTGGTCAGGATGCCGCGCTCGTAGCGCAGGACCGCCGTGTCTGCTGGCGGTGCGAGTTTGACGACGGCGGGCAGGCCCCCGTCGAGCAGCACGCGGTAGGCGGTGTTGAACCAGCCATCGGTCAGCTCGGCCTCCAGGTGGCAGCCGGTGCCCGTGGAGGCGCGCAGCAGGGCGTCGAGTTCGTCGGGAGACAGGTGGCGCTTGGTCAGACTCTGCATGGCGCACGCTTTCGAACTCTGGACGATGACCTGGGAGCGCTCCCATCATGCCGATCACCTCATCCCCCGTCCAGGGGGCCCCAGCCGAGCAACTACCCGGCGGGGGCCCTTGTTTCAACCGCCCGTCACGAAGTCGTGGCCAGCGGATCGAGGAACGTCAGTACGGAGGCGTCCTCCTCGATCAGCGGGGTGAGGGCAGCGTTGAACGGGCCGCCGTACGGGGCCTTCAGATGCGCCTGGAACGCGTCCTCGTCCCGGTACACCTCGAAGATCCAGTAGGCGCGGGGTTCGGCCGCCTTGGTGTACACGTCGAAGACGAGGTTGCCTTCCTCCTCGCGCACCTTCTCGGCGTAGTCCCGGATCAGGCGGGAGACCTCGTCCTCCGCTCCCTGTCGGGCGGTGAACTCGGCGAGCAGGGTTTTCTTCACGGTCTCGTGTCCTTGTCGGTCGTGGGTGGAGCGTCAGTCGTGGGCGGAGCGTCACTCGTGGGCGGAGTGGCATTCGTGGGCGGAGTGGCATTCGTGGGCGGAGTGTCACTCGTGGGCGGAGCGTCACTCGTGGGCGGAGCGTCACTCGTGGGCGGAGCCGAGGTGCCAGACAACGGCCTTGTCCAGCTTCACCGCACCGTTCTCGGCGAAGACCTGCACTCCCTGGCTGCCGGGGTCGGGGAAGATCTGGTCGGTGATCACGGCCTCACCGCTGCCGCCGAAGACCTCGACGGACGACCAGTCGACCAGGATCCGCAGCTTCACCTTGCCGTTCTTGTCCTTCAACGGTGCCGTCTGGATGCCGGGGAAGGTGCTGTTGAAGTCCACGGCGCCGGAGTGGGTGCGGTCGACGTACAGCTCCTGTGTCGTGGTGTCGTAGCCGATCACGGTCTCCTCGCCGCCGGCGCCGGTGCGCACCTTCAGGCCGAACCGTTCGGCGTCCTTGAGGGAGAAGGTGGCCTCGATGTCGAGGGCCTTGCCGTCGGCCGAGGGGCCGGTCAGCGGCTGGGAGGTGTTCTTGACGGTCACCCCGGTCGCGGAGGCTGAGGCCTGCCGCAGGGATGCCACGCCATTCACCGGCTTGCTGGTCAGCCGGATCCGGCCGTCGATGGTCCGCAGGGCCATCTCCCTGGGGATGCTCTGCGCGCCACGCCAGGGAGAGGTGGGGACGGCGCCGGCGTAGTCCCAGTTGTTCATCCAGCCGATCATGTACCGCTTGCCGCCCGGGGCGTTCTCCCAGGACACCGCCGCGTAGTAGTCCTTGCCGTGGTCGAGCCAGTCGGCGCGCTGCACGACGGACTTCGCCGGGGCGTCGGCGGCGGTGAACTGGTCGGCGAGGATGTGGCCCCAGCCGGCGGTGTTCATGTCGACGAGCTGGATCCGCGCCGTCTTGCCGGCGTAGGGGCGCATGTCGAAGGACGCCCAGTCAAGGGTCTCGCTGTTGGAGCCGGTGACGCTGCGTACCACCTTGCCGTCGACGATCAGGTTGACGGACGTCTCCTGGGAGACGGGCTGGGCCTGGGTGTCGGACAGCATGATGTGGTCGACGTTGATGTGGCCCCAGCCGCCGGTGTTGCCGTCGACGATCCTTATCCGCGCCTGCTTGCCGGCGAGGTCGCGGACGTCCCAGGAGGACCGGTTGAGTGCCTCGCCGTCCTGTCCGGTGGCACTGCGGACGACCTTGCCGTCGACGAGGAGTTCCATGGCCGTCGGGTTGTCGGAGCCGACCGGGTGGTTGCCGCCGCCGATGAGGAAGTTGACGTAGTCCTTGTCGATGGTGAACTCGGGCGAGGTGAGGGTGCCCGTGGTGGAGTCGCCGTTCAGGTAGCTGTTGACCAGGCCGTTTCCCAGGAAGCCGGAGACCTCCTGCTGGTTGGGCAGGGTGCCGGTGGCCGGTGCGGTGCCGAAGGCGTCCCCGGTGGTCGTCCAGTCGCCGTAGGTGCCGCCCTCGAAGTCGGCGAGGACCGTGCCCTCGGGCGAAGGGCCCTGCTCCATGACGGTTCCGGGCACGTGCGGGTGCCGACCGCCACCGGCCTTGAAGTTCAGGTACGGGCTGTCGACGGTGAAGGAGGGCGAGGTGAGGGTGCCGGTGGCGCCGTCACCCGAGTGGAAGCTGTTGGCGAGGCCCTTGCCCTCGAAGCCGTCGACCGTGCCCTGACCGTCCACCGCCCCGGCTGCCGGCGCCTGGCCGAACGCGGTACCGGTGGTGGTCCACGCACCGAAGTCGGTGCTCTCGAAGTCCTGCACCACCTGACCGGCGGGCGGGGTGTAGGTGCCCTTGTCCTCGGCGGTGAACTTCTCGCCGTCGAAGTCGCCGATGAAGTACTGGGCGGCCGAACCGCCCGCGATACCACCGGGGTTGATGTTGACGACCAGGACCCACTTGATGTTGTTCTCGTCGCCGCCGACCGCGAGCGGGAACAGGTCGGGGCACTCCCACACACCACCCGTCGCGCCGGACGGGCCGAACTCGCTGAGCAGGTTCCAGTCCTTGAGGTTCTTGGACGAGTAGAACCGCACCTTGTGCTCGGTGGACAGCGAGACCGTCATCAGCCAGCTCTTGGTGGGTGCGTACCACTGGACCTTGGGGTCGCGGAATTCCTTGGAACCGATGTCGATGACGGGATTGCCCTGGTACTTGGTCCAGGTACGGCCACGGTCGGTGCTGTAGGCGAGCGACTGGGCCTGCTTGCCCGTGGACTTGGAGTGGCTGGTGTAGATCGCCACCATCGGTGGGTTCGTCCTGGTGCCGAAGCCGGTGGTGTTGTTCCAGTCGACGACGGCACTGCCCGAGAAGACCATCTCCTGGTCGTCGTGCGACAGGGCGAGCGGCAACTGCTTCCAGTGCACGAGATCCGTGCTCACCGCATGACCCCAGGACATGTCACCCCATGAGTTGCCATTGGGGTTGTACTGGTAGAAGAGGTGATATTCACCTTTGTAGTAAACGAGCCCGTTGGGGTCGTTCATCCAGTTCTTCTCCGGAGTGAAGTGGAACTGGGGGCGGTAGGTCTCGGAGTACGGCGGGGTGTCGGCGGCGACGGCCTGAGGGGCGAGCGGGGCGGCGGCCAGGGCGCAGACGGTCGCCACCGCCGCGGTCAACCGGGCGCGGGCATACCGGGATACACGTCCAGAGCTCATGGCGTCTCCTGTGCTGTGGCCGTCCACGCGGCGGGGCCTGCGACCCTGGCGTGGACCGGCCGAAGAGTGACGCCTTGACCGGCGGCGTCGTCCACGCCGCCCGACCAAGGATGTATGTCATCGGCAGGTGTCATCGTTGACTTGTGTCATCGATGACATCGAGTGGCCCGATGATGGGCGTAATGCGCCCGATGCGTCAACAGTTCGAGCGGGATTGCCCGGTGAGGCCGGCCCGCTCGTCAGGCGCCGCCGGAGGCCGCGAGTTGCGCCAACTGGTTCTGCCACGGCGGATTGGGGCCGGCGACGGAACAGGTCAGCGCCGCGACCCGAGTGGCGAACCGGCAGGCTTCCGCGACATCGTCGAGAGCGAGACCGACCAGCCGGCCACCGAGGAGGCCGTGTGCGCCGAGGTGGTGCAGCAGCCCGGCGGTGAAGGAGTCCCCCGCGCCGACCGTGTCGACCACCCGCGTCTGCACCGCGGGCACCCGCAGCCGTTCGCCGTCCAGTGAGACCAGGGCACCGTCGGCGCCGAGCGTGATCACGACGAGCCGTACCCCTGCGGCGTGCCAGGTGTCGCACGCCTGCTCGGGCGGGGTGCCCGGCAGAAGCAGTTCCAGGTCGTCCTCGCTCAGCCGCAGGATGTCGGCGAGGTCGCACCAGTACGCCAGCCGGCCACGGTAGACCTCGGGGTGCACCAGCAGCGGCCGGACGTTGGGGTCGATGCTGATGGTGGCCCGGGGAGCGACAGCCGCCAGGAACTCCTCCACCACCGTCGCGCCGGGCTCGCGGACCAGGGCCAGCGACCCGGTGTGCAAACAGGCCGTCTCGGACAGATCGACACTCGCCAATTCCTCCGCGGTCCACTGCCAGTCGGCCGTGTTCTGCGCGTGGAAGGAGAACGCGGCCTGCCCCTTGGCGTCGAGTTCGGCCACGGCCAGCGTGCTGGGTTCGGCGGCCGCGACGGCGTACGACAGGTCCACGCCGGATGCCTCCAGGTGGGCCCGGAACAGACGGCCGAACACATCCCCGGACAGGCGCGCGAGGAAGCGGGCCGGGGTGCCCAGACGGGCCAGGGCCACCGCCGTATTCGCAGGTCCGCCGCCGGGCAGCACCCGCAGGGCGAGTTCGTTCGAGGCGCTTGCCGATTCGGTGAAGGCGTCCGCGACGCACTCTCCCAGAACGGTGATCTGACGCGAGCTCATGGGCTGCTCTTCTCTCGGAAAGGTCGGGCGAAAGGGCCGCGTCGCGAGGCGGCCGCCGACCGGCTGCCAGGGCGCGACGGCCACGGACGTTGCCGATTTGTGACGGGTGGAAGGCATTGACGTTGCCGGGATGCGGAGTCCATCATCCTCGCCAAGCAGTGTCAACGATGACATAGGTCAACGTTGACACCCCGGGCGGCATGCTCCGAACCCGTCCCCGTGCCGCTCGCTATCCCACAGGAGTCGATCATGCCTCGCACCACTCGTCTGTCCTCCTCCCTCCTCAGAGCCGCCGCGGTCACGGGCGTCGCGGCCCTCACCCTGACGGCCTGCGGATCTGGCTCCGGCTCCGGCTCCGGCTCCGCCGGCTCCGGCTCGGGCAGCGTCAAGGTCGGCCTGATCACCAAGACCGACACCAACCCGTTCTTCGTGAAGATGAAGGAGGGCGCGGAGAAGGCCGCCAAGGAGAACGGCGCCCAACTGGTCACCGCGGCAGGCAAGTTCGACGGCGACAACGCCGGACAGGTCACCGCCATCGAGAACATGGTCGCGTCCGGCGTGAAGGGCATCCTGATCACCCCGAGCGACTCCAAGGCCATCGTGCCCGCGATCGCCAAGGCCCGCGCCAAGGGCGTCCTGGTCATCGCCCTGGACACCCCGACCGAGCCGCAGAGCGCGGTCGACGCACTCTTCGCCACCGACAACCTCCACGCCGGCGAGCTGATCGGCGAGTACGCCAAGGCGGCCATGAAGGGCAAGACCGCGAAGATAGCCACCCTCGACCTCGCGCCCGGCGTCTCGGTGGGCGTGCAGCGGCACAACGGCTTCCTGAAGGGCTTCGGCGCCACCGACAAGGACGTCCTCTGCGCCCAGGACACCGGTGGCGACCAGGCCAAGGGCCAGACCGCCATGGAGAACTGCCTCCAGAAGAACCCGGACATCAACCTCGTCTACACCATCAACGAGCCGGCCGCCCTGGGCGCGTACACCGCGCTGAAGGCCAAGGGCCGGGAGAAGGACGTGCTGATCGTCTCCGTCGACGGCGGCTGCACCGGCACCCAGGCGGTCAAGGACGGCAAGATCGCCGCGACGTCGCAGCAGTACCCGCTGAAGATGGCCGCCGAAGGCGTCAAGGCCGTGGTGACGTACGCCAAGGACGGCAAGAAGGCGTCCGGTTACACCGACACCGGCGTCACGCTGATCAGCGACAAGGCGCAGGCGGGCGTCACGTCCAAGGACACCGGGTTCGGCCTGCAGAACTGCTGGGGCTGAGCCGCCCCCTAGGGGCCCGTACGACACGGCCCCTACGAGACCGCCATTCCCCTTGAGCGGGGCGGCCGCCCCCCTCCCCGACCCGGGACGGCCGCCTCCTTGGTCCTCCAACAAGGACTTCTGTCTTCCGACAAGGACTTCGCATGACAGCCACGACCACGCCGTACGCCGAGCTCAAAGCCCCCACCACGGCCCGCAGACTGCTCACGGCGCCCACCACCGGCCCGCTGGTCGCCCTCCTCCTGGCCTGCGCCTTCTTCTCCCTCTCGACGGACCAGTTCCTCACCGGCGGGAACTTCTCCCTGATCGTGCAGCAGGTCATGGTCGTCGGCACCCTCGCCATCGGACAGACCCTGATCATCCTCACCGCGGGCATCGACCTGTCGTGCGGGGCCGTGATGGCGTTCGGCAGCATCGTGATCGCCAAGATGGCGGCCGAGGGCTCCCTGCCACCACTCCTCGCCATCGCCCTGGGCATCGCGGTCTGCGCCGGCTTCGGCCTGCTCAACGGGCTGCTGGTGCAGAAGATCCCGCTGCCGCCGTTCATCGTCACCCTCGGCATGCTCAACGTGGCGTTCGCACTGACCCACATCTACTCCGAGGAGCAGACGGTTACGAACCTGCCCGGCCCGCTGACGGCCCTGGGCCAGACCTTCCCCCTCGGCCACACCGACATCACCTACGGCTCGCTCGTCACCATCGCCCTGTTCCTCCTCCTCGCCTACACGCTGAGCAGCACCGGCTGGGGCCGGCACGTCTACGCCCTGGGCAACAGCCAGGAAGCGGCGCGACTGAACGGCATCCGCACCTCCCGACTGACCATCGGCATCTACACCGTGGCAGGCCTGCTGTACGGCATCGCCGCCGTGCTGCTCATCTCCCGCACCGGAGTCGGTGACCCCCAGGCCGGCCAGACCGACAACCTCGACAGCATCACCGCCGTGGTCCTGGGCGGCACCAGCCTCTTCGGTGGCCGTGGCTCGGTCCTGGGCACGTTCATCGGCGTCCTCATCGTCGGCGTCTTCCGCAACGGCCTGCAGCTGATGGGCGTCGCCTCCATCTACCAGACCCTGATCACCGGTGTCCTGGTGATCCTCGCGGTGACCGTCGACCAGATCTCCCGGAAGAAGGCCCGATGACCGCCACGACCTCCCCCACCCCTGTCCTCCAGGCCCGCGGCCTGGTCAAGCGGTACGGCCACGTCACCGCCATCGACGGCGCCGACTTCGACCTGCTGCCCGGCGAGGTCCTCGCCGTCATCGGCGACAACGGAGCCGGCAAGACCAGCCTGATCAAGGCACTCACCGGTGCGGTGGTCCCGGACTCCGGCGAGATCCGCCTCAACGGCGAGCTGATCCAGTTCTCCGGCCCGCAGAGCGCACGCGCCCACGGCATCGAGACCGTATACCAGGACCTCGCCGTGGCGGCCTCCATGGACATCGCCTCCAATATGTTCCTCGGCCGCGAACTGCGCCGCCCCGGCATCCTCGGCAACACCTTCCGCATGCTCGACAAGAAGCGGATGCGTCAGGAGGCCGCCGAGCACATGGCCGACCTGAAGATCGGCCTGCGGTCGCTCAGCCAGGCGGTCGAGACCCTCTCCGGCGGTCAGCGGCAGGCCGTGGCGGTCGCCCGCGCCGTCGCCTGGGCCCGCTCCGTCGTCGTCATGGACGAGCCCACCGCCGCCCTCGGCGTCAAGGAGTCCGGCCAGGTCCTCGACCTCATCCGCCGGGTCCGCGACAAGGGCATGCCGGTCGTCCTGATCAGCCACAACATGCCTCATGTCTTCGAGATCGCCGACCGGATCCACGTCCACCGGCTGGGCCGGCGCGCCGCCCTGATCAAGCCCTCCGACTACTCCATGGCCGAGGTCGTCGCCATCATGACCGGGGCGCTCAGCATCAACGAGGCCGGAGGTACTGTCATAGCGGATTCGGAGGCCGCGAAGGCCGCCGGAGTCCAGGCCACCTGACAACACGACCCAGCTCTCGCGGTTTCCGGCCGAGGCCACGGCCGGAACCGAGAGCTCACAGGAGACGGTTTCCTCCATGGCAGCGAACCGCCGACCGACCCTGGCCGACGTCGCCCGAGAAGTCGGCGTCAGCGCCAAGACGGTCTCGCGTGTCCTCAACGAGGACGGACCCGCCTCGGCGCAGACCAGGGAACAGGTGCTCGCCGCCGTGGCCAAGCTCGGCTTCCAGCCGAACCTCATGGCACGCAACATCCGCGTCGGCGGCCCGGACACCACCATCGGCCTGGTCATCCCCGACCTCGCGAACCCCTTCTTCGGAGCCGTGGCCCGCGCCATCGAGGACACGGTCCGCGAACGCGGACTGACGCTGCTCATGGGCTCCTCCGCGGACGACCCCGACCGCGAGCGCGCCCTGACGGACAAGTTCCTCGCCCGGCGCGTCAGCATCCTGATGGTCGTGCCGTCCGTCGGCGCCGACCACTCCCACCTGAAGTCCCACCGCGCGGCGGGTCTGCCGGTGGTCTTCCTCGACCGCCCCGGAGTCGGCCTCGCCACCGACAGCATCGTCAGCTCCAACCGTGCCGGAGCCCACGACGGCGTCGCCCACCTCATCGCCCACGGCCACCGGCGCATCGGCTTCGTCGGCGACCTGCCCGTGAAGCTGTACACCCGCCGCGAACGCCTGGCCGGATACCGCGCGGCCCTACAGGAAGCCGGCCTCCCCTACGACCGCTCACTGGTCACCAACGCCCACGACCAGCAGGGGGCCGCGGCCGCGACCTCCCAGTTGCTCAGCCTGGCGCATCCCCCCACCGCCCTGTTCGCCGGCAACAACATCGTGGCCCTGGGAATCGTCGCGGAGCTCTCCCGGGCCGAACGGAAGGACGTCGCCATCGTCGCCTTCGACGACGTACCGCTCGCCGAGGCGCTCGAACCGGCCCTGACCGTCGTCGCCCAGGATCCGGAGGAAATCGGCAGAACGGCAGCGGCCACGGCCCTGACCCGCCTGGACGGCGACCGCTCCCGCGCCCGCACCATCACCGTGCCTACTCGGCTGATTGTTCGCGGGTCGGGGGAGTGCGCGGCGCCGGTGGTGCGGGAGGGTTGACTGCCTGGGGAGGCCGGGGAGCGGGTGCGCTATGCGCGTATCAGGCGGAAGGGCCGTGTGGCGCTGGGGCCAGAGTCGGAGTCGGACGGCACGGTCGTGTGGGCTGGAAGGATGCGTAGTTGACCGGGCCTTTGCGGCCTTCTGGTTGCGGGCACCGACGACGAACTGCACGGCGGTGGACTGGCTTTCCCGCAGCACGGTCGCGGGCTCGGCTTCCTGGGAGACGACGATCCACAGTTTCCTGTCCGCGAGCGGGGCAGCCTCCTCGGAGGGCCACTGGCCAGCGACGCTCCGTAAGGCGATGATGTCGATCAAATGGTCGGGACCGCTGAACGCCCCCTCCGGCGTGTGGACTTCGGCCGTCGAATCGTCGTCGAGCGCGGCCAGCCGGATCTCCATCGAGCCGTCCCCGCAGGTGACCGCAGTGGTCGTCATGCCCGGCCGCCAGGTGGCGAGCGCGTCACGAGCAGGCGCGGAAACAACTGGAAGGCGAGCGGATCGAGTTTTCCAGCCGAGACAGCCGCAATGGCCCAACCGTCGCGAGACGATTTCGCACCTCTCTGGCCTCCCCAGCCTGCCTGGCGACGATCTCAGCGAGCCTGCGCTTCGCCTCGCCCCGGTCGGCCACCCTGCGCGGCTTGCCACGCCGCCCATAACTGCCGGTACGGCGCAACAGAGGGCTGATCCTCAGCGGTCGCGCCTCGTCCCACGGGGTCAAGACTGGCTCCGGCGCCGTCGTTCGTTCGGCGAGGGCGTCGGCGTCGACGGTGAGGTGCCGGGATGAGTACAGCTCGAACGTCACCCGCCACAGCCGGAGCCTGGCCGCGTCGCCGCCGCCTGGACGAACTGTCCCCGGCGTCCGCGTTCATCCGACGCAATGCCTCAGTAGCCGCTGGCCGGAAATCGTCGGCGAAAGCGCAGAAGTTGCCGTCGAGTAAGCGGATCAACGCGCCTGTTCCCCTGCGATGCCTGCGCCAGGACCGATAGTCTGCCCCTGGTCAGGAAGGACAGGTCCGGTGAGTCGCTCATCAGCACCCGGCGAAGCCCTTCACAACAATGGGGGAAGGGGCCACAACCGGCATGCCCTACACAGCCGAGATCAGCCGCACTAGTCCGACCTGCTTCATTTTCCTGGTCGACCAGTCCACCTCCATGACCGATCCGATCGGCGGTGACGACCCCAAGAGGAAAGCCGACGTAGTGGCCGATGCCATCAATCGACTGCTGACCGAACTGTCGGTCAAGTGCGCCAAAGAGGAAGGCGTACGCGACTATTTCCATATCGCGGTGATCGGCTACGGAAGTGCCGTGGGCTCCGCTTTCCAAGGAGAACTCACCGGACGCGACCTGGTACCTCTGAGCGAGGTCGCCGACGCACCCGCGAGAATAGAAACCCGGGCGAAGAAGGTATCGGACGGCGCCGGAGGCTTGGTCGAAACCACGGTGCAATTCCCGCTCTGGATGGATCCTGTCGCGCAGGGCGGTACTCCGATGAATCGTGCGCTCAAGTACGCCGAAACCCTGGTGGCGGGCTGGACCGAGCGCTATCCCGGCAGCTTTCCGCCCATCGTTCTCAATCTGACCGACGGAGAGTCGACCGACGGTGATCCCGCCGCGTCGGCGGCCGCGATCACCGCGCATGCGACGGCGGATGGCTCCGTGCTCCTGTTCAACCTGCACGTCTCCGCGGCCGGCGGCGCTCCCAGCGCGTTCCCCGACTCGGACGCCGACCTGCCGGACGACTACGCTCGCGCGCTGTTCGCCATGTCGAGCCCCTTGCCGACGCACATGCGTTCCTATGCCGCTTCCCAGGGGCAGCGCGTGAGTGAGAACACCCGCGGCTTCGTCTACAACGCCGACGTCACGTCGGTTGTCCAGTTCCTCGACATCGGCACCCGCGCCACCGAACTCCGGTGACCTCGAGCGGCCTTTACCTCACTCGGCTTCTCGCACCCAAGAACGGCAGCGCAGAAGCCGAGTGTGAGGATGCCGCCCACGTCGTCCCAGCTCCGCGGTTCGACGAACTGGTCGACGCCCCACTGGCCGTAGGCATGTGCGACGGGGCGACGGAAAGCGTCCTGGCCAGGGACTGGGCGCATCTGTTGGCTCGGTCCGCCGCCCAACATGCCTGGGAGGACGAACAGGTCTTCCACAGTGGACCTTCTTTTGAGTCGTTCGCCCGAAACACCGTGTCACTGTGGGAACCGTGGCTCGAAAAGTACATTGCGGCGCGCGCCGCACAGGGAAATCCCCTGAAGTGGTACGAGCAGACGAAACTCACCGCCGGAGCGTCCGCCACCCTACTGATGTTGCGCATGGACCCGGTACCAGGAGGCAGTTGGCGTTGGCGATGCGCCGCGTTGGGGGACAGCTGCCTCTTTCACATCCGGGACGGAAAGATACTCAAGTCCTTCCCCGTGGAAGAGACAGACGAGTTCGGCGTCACTCCGAAACTCTTCAACAGCCTCAATCGCGACAGCGCGCTGCTCTCTGCCCGCACCTTGTTCGCTGAGGGCATCTGCGCATCCGGTGACCGCCTGCTCCTCATGACTGACGCGCTCGCCCACTGGTTCCTTTCCGCCACCGATCACGCGCGTGTTCTGGCTGAGCTGTCGGAGTTCTCGGGCCCGCACGACGGCCCTCGTTTCTCGGACTGGCTTCAGGGGCTTCGCGTAGAGGGTGCACTCCACAACGACGACGTGGCCGTCGTACGCATAGATGTCGAAGGGCAGTGAGGCGTGAGCACTGTGCGGGGGCCACTGGCCTTTCCTTCGGGCCGGGAGTACCAGGAAGCTCTGCAGAACACCGCGGTGTGCTTTCGGGATCACGACCTGCGCGGAGCCCAGCCACAGGCCAACAAGCTCGGCCTCCCCCGCCCCATCTCCGGCCAGTTCGCGAGCGTCTTCTCCCTGACGTCTGCTGACGGCCGACGTTATGCCCTGAAGTGTTTCACCTCTCACGTACGCGATCAGCAGGACCGTTATGAGGCGATCAGCAACAAACTTTCCGGTATCGATCCGGGTTCACTCTCGCAGCCATGGCGGATCGGCTTCGATTACGTACCGGACGGCATTCTCGTCAACGGGTCGCGCTTCCCGGTCCTGAAAATGGACTGGGTGGAGGCCGTGACACTCTCCAACTGGCTCGACCATCACTACACGGACAGCGCGGCGGTGCGGGAACTCGCCGAGCGGTTCGCCCAGCTCACCACGGATCTTGCCACGCACGACATCGCGCACGGCGATCTGCAGCACGGAAATCTGCTGGTCGCCCAGGACGGTACTTTCCGGCTGGTCGACTACGACGGCATGTTCGTACCAGCCCTGAACGGACGCCACAGCACGGAACGCGGACACCGTAACTACCAGTCTCCGGCCCGGGGAGACGACGACTTCGACAGCACCCTCGACCACTTCTCGAACTGGGTCATCTATCTCGCCCTGCACGCCGTCGCCGCTGATCCGTCTTTGTGGACACGCCTCCACGAACCTGACGGTGAATACCTCCTGCTGACGGAGGACGACTTCAAGGACCCTGCCGGGTCCGTCCGTCTCCCGACTCTGCTCAGTCACACCGACAGCACCGTACGTGGCCTGGCAGAACAGATCAAAGCACTGGCCTGGCAGCCGTTGTCGCTCGTCCCACGCCTCTCGGTGGCGGTCGCTCCCACACCCGGGGCTCACATCCCCGGCCCCCGGACGGGTGCGGGACGCCGGCCCGACTGGCTCGACGGTCATATCACCGCCACCACCACCGCGTCGGATCCGGGCGTATCCGCGACGCCCTCTGGCTCACTTCCGCGCAGGTACACCCACCGCCGTATGGCGGACGTACTGCTCGGGCTCCTGCTGCCGCTGGCTGTGCTGACGCCGAGTGCCCTCGCTCTGTCCGAGCTGATCTCTCCGCTCGTCACAGCACTGTCCTACGGCGGGACCCTGGGCGTCACAGCATTGACCACCCGCGCGGCCCGTGGCTCGCGTCCGGAGACCAAGGTTCTGCGCGCCCACCTGAGTCGGCTCCGGGAGAAGCGGCGTGCCACGCTCGGCCCTGTCAGAGAGGCTGATCAGCTCAAGCGGGAGCGGCAGGAATTCGATGCCGCGGAGACCGCCCGGAAGAGTCAGCTCACGGTCGCTCAGACCAAGCTGGAGCGCTCCCACGAGAAGGCCGTCAAGACAGCGGAGAAGAAGAAGGTCCAGGACCAGCAAGCCATCGAAAGAGACATCGCCTCCCTCGCAGGGCAGCGCCGGACGACTCTGGACCGGGCCCTGGCGAGCTACCGCAAGGAGTTCATCGACGGCGAACTGCGCAAGGTCCGCCTGCACGAGAAGGAGTTGACCGGCATCGGACGATCCCTCGTCCAGGCCCTCGCAGCCCACGGAGTCCGGACGGCCGCAGACTTCACCGGAATCACCCTGGTCAGTTCCGGTGGCCGGTACAACAACGTCACAGGGCTGATCAATACGGCCGACGGACGCAGACTCGACATCAAGGGCATCGGTGCGAACCGCGCCAGAACTCTGGAGGAGTGGAGAGGACGGCAGTTTGCCCGTGTCTCCTCTCGCGCGCCTTCAAGCTTGCCCGCGGCCAGGCGCCAGTCCATCGAAGCCGACTTCGTACGGCGCGAGGCAGACCTGTCCCGTCGACGTCTGGAGACGGAGACGACAGCCCAGAGAGCACGTGAAGACGCAGGAAAGAAGCTGAGGTCGGGACTCGCCCGGCTCACCAGCGAAGACCAGCTCGCCGCCAGGCACGCCTCTCAGCAACGTCAGCAGTTCGCCCAACGAGCGCAACAACTCGGTGATCCGCACGGCCGGTTGGCCGCAGTCGAGGCCGAGATCGCAGCTGCCAGGCGGTCGGCACGGGCACTGTCCTCGCTCCGGTACCTGCGCTTCGCCCTCATCGGCCGCTGAGCCGCCCCGTCACTCGTTCCGTTCGGCCGGCCCACACGTGCCAGGCGGGCAGTCGCACGCCGTTCGGTAGCAAGGCCGCATGGCTGAGGGCGAGCCTCAGGTGGCGAGCGCCTTCCACGTCGGCGGACGCCCCGTGGTCCAGCTGGACCTGGGCCGCGTCCGTACCCCGGCGGACGTCGAAGTCGCAGGGATAGCCGTCAGTCGTTACGTTCCGGTCAAGCAGGATTCCGGAAATCTCGTTCGTCAGCAGGAGTTGAAGCCGGTCGCCGACAAGCTCGTGCTGCTGTCCGGATTCAGCGCCGGCCGGTAACAGCGCGTCCTTGGCCTCAGCAGCGTCCAGCAGCGCATGCGGCATCCCCGCACGGGCCGACCAGAAGTCACGGTCGCCGAACACTATGAGATGCGAACGGGCACGGGTGATGGCCACGTTCCACAGGTTGACCTCGTGGCAGAGCCAGTTGATGGCACTAGGGCGCATTCTCGCGCCCGCGACGAGTGACAACAGGATCACGTCCTGCTGTCCTCCCTGAAACGTGTGCACCGTACCGACCCGCACCCGCGACTCGTGCTTCCAGCGCTCGGCGATCAGGTCTTTCTGGGCTCGGAACGGGGTGACGACCCCCACCGTCGAACCTTGAGGCAGCCGCATCAGCAACCGCTCCACCGAGAGATGGACGCGATCCGCCTCCTCCTGGTTCGTCCACGACCCGTTGCGGCCTCTGCGCGCCGTCCCTGCCACATCGAGCCACTGAACCGCGTCGACTCCTTCGATGCGTCGCAGCGACCGGGATTCGGTGAGAACGGTCAACCGATCGCCGTAACAATGCCGGTTGGAGATGCCGACGATGTCCGGGTGACAACGGAAGTGCTCGTCCAGCAGCAAAGTATCTCCGGCCGCGTGGGCAGCCGCGTGGAACGAGGAGTAACGGCGGTGCTCGAACCGGTGCTCGTCGAGCCAGCTCGCCCGAAGTCCCGCCCCACGGTGCGCCTCGGCCTCCTGCCGGGGCTGAAGTGTGGTGATGTGCTGCAACTGCATGGGGTCACCGATCACGAGGGCCCGCCGTGCGCGAAAGAGCAGAGGCAGCACATCCGGCGTGGAGCACTGGCTCGCCTCATCGACGATGACCAGGTCGAGGAGGGCTGCTCGGTCCCGGAACCGCCGTGGGGACCTCGCGGTGACGGCCCAGCCCGACACCTGCGGCAGGATTCGCTCCAAGGACGACCACTGCCGTGGTGATCGTGACTTCACGGCTTCGATGCGGTCATGGATGGCCGCACGCGCGGTCGTCGCCTGCTCCGCCACCACAGCTCGCAGCAGTAATGCCGCCGTCTCCCTGACGCGTCGATCGGTCTCCCGAAGCGCCGTAAGCAGCTGGTGGTCGTCCGCCGCCGCGTCGGCTTCGCTGCTTTTCTGCCGCCAGGCAGCCTCAGCCTCCGCGAAGGACACCAGGCCGGCGAACTCCGTGCGCCCTGCGGCCTCCACGGACAGCGGGGCGAGGCCGCGCACGCACCGGCTTCGCAGCCACCCGCCGAAGATCCCGAGGCGCATCGCCGCACGAGCCCGGCGCAGCCACCGGCCGAGGGACACATCGTCGCCCAGGGCCGTAGCGAGCGTCTGAGGGTCACCATGGTGTTGTTCCGCGTACGAGAACCGCAGCCGGCCGAGGTCGGCCAGTTCCCGCTCCCTACGGGCGACCTCCGCGAGTTGACGACGCAGTGCCTCCTGCTCCCGGATGTGGTTCCGCAGTTCGCCCCGATGCGTCTGGGAAGACTGATGGGGCCGGACGCTGCGGGTCAGCCGCTCCAGCGTCCGCAGTTCTTCCTCGACGGCTGTCTGGTTGCCCGTACGTACGAGGAGGCCCGGAGCCAGGGCTTCGCAACGCTCCCAGACCTCGTCCACCGCCTTGTTGTTGGTCGACGCGACGAGCACGGTCTGGCCGGCCGCTCTTGCGGTGGCGACCGCGTTGACGATGAGCTGGCTCTTACCGGTGCCGGGCGGCCCGGTGGCGACGGTGAGCGGGCGGACCATGGCGGCCCGGATGACCGCTTCCTGCCCTTCATTCAGTTCCAGTGGAGCGACGACCTGCACCTCCTGCTCGGCGCTCTCGTCCGCTTCTGAGTCCGTACCCCGGGCCAATGCCCCGAGCGCGGTGCCGGCGAACTGCCCGACGCTCTTCTGCAGCGTCCTGTAGTCCTTCATCAGCTGTGCGGTGGCCGCCGAGTCCGACCGTGCGGCGAAGACGACCGCCACATTGCGGGCGCCTTCGTGCGCGGCGTACAGCGAGCTGCCGTCGCCGAGCGATCCGGGATCGAGATGCTCCGTGTCGGGGAGTCCCAGCTCCTGCAGCAGACTGCGCAGGTCGCGGACCATGTCCTCTCGGAAGCCCGGCCGCCAGTTGGGCTGGTAGGCAGCGAGCAGTTCCTTGCCTTCATCCTTGCCCAACCGGTCGAGGACGAGCTTGGGATGGAGGACGATCGGCCCTGTGGGTGTCACCACACTGCGTCCCTGTGGACTGCGTTCGACCTCGATCTGCCGCATGGCGAGCGGTGCGCACACCTGGCGCTTGCCGTCGTAGAGGACAGCGACGGGGTATCCGTACCAGAGGTCGGCGCCGTCCTTGTGGGCACGCTCGGCGAGGTCCACGACGCGTTCCGGCGCTCGCACCGTGGCCTCCGTGCCGGAGAGCAGGACTTCCTCCCCTTCCGGCCAGACGACGCGCGGCGGATCGCTGCCCACCAGCGGCAGCAGTTCGTCGGTGGAGTTCTCCGCCTCCAGACAGTGCTGGTAGTACGTCAGCAGGCCTGCCCAGTCGGTGTCGGTGAATGCGGAGTCGTCGTGCAACGCCTCGGCAGCCTTGACCGGTGCCGGCGTCATCCCTCCGGCTCCGTCGGTGACCGCGGTGAGCCCGGCGGGCAGCGGCTTGAGGGCGGGGATCTGGCGGCCGGCCGCGGCATCGGCGAGATAGATGTCGCCGGTCACCTGAAGGCTGGACTGAGTCGGCGTCTGCCGGCGTCCGTCAGGTGCTTTCCTGAGGTCACGGCTGATGTACCGGAACAGGTCGTTGGCCGAGACCTGCCCATCACCGTCCAGGTCCGCTTGTCCCGAGTGCAGCCCTTCGACCATCGCTCTGGTGAACTGCGAGGGCTGGTCCGCATCGGTGGTGAAGGCCTGCTCCCAGTGCTGCGACGCGGTGATGACGTGCACGCCGCTGGCTTCGACGACCGGTGTGGTGGCCGAGTGCGATGCCCCCTTGCTGCGGAAGCCCTGCACCGCGCTGCCGCTGAAACAGCAATCGAGCAGCAGGACTTTGCGCCGAGCGGCGCACTTCTCCAACTGATCCGTCACGTAGGAGGCTTCGAGCGCGGTCTGCTGGAGCCGGTCCGCCTCGGTGTCCGTGGTGACGTAGTAGAGCTGGCCGTCCTCACGGTCGTACGCGCCGTGCCCGCTGAGATAGAGCACGACCAGTTCGTCCGGCTCCCGGTCCCTGAGAAACCGTTCGACGGCCTGCTTGATAGCCGCCTTCGACGAGTCCTCGACCCGTACACACTTCTCGTACCTTCCGACGGCCGGCATCTCCAGGACCTGGCTCAGGTAGTGAACGTCTGCGCGCACAGAGGGCAGGGCAGGGAAGTTCACGTCCTCATAGGCGGCGGTGCCCACGAGTAAGGCATGCTTGCGGCTCATCGTTCGTCTCCCGGGCCTGTGCAAGGTCTGTCGCCCTGGCTGTCCCGCAGTGCCTTCACCTCACGCCCGGATACTCCGCCCTGGAACTCCGTGACCGTTCCGTCGGCACGCACGACGCGCACCTTGCGGCTCTTACGCACCTCGACCCACGCCTTGATGGCAGTCCTCGCCAGCGCGAGAGTGCCCGTGGTGAGGACGAGCACGACCTCCGGGGTCAGCAGCTCCGGCCCTTTCGCGCCCTCCGTAGCTCGCGGCGCCTCAGGCGGGGCGAAGCGCACCTGGGCGCCTTCCAGCCCCCGCAGAACCTCACGGAGCTCTCGCGCTTCGAGCTCCGCATGCCGCGGGTCCGCGCCGAACACCTGGATCCGCGCGGATTCGATCTCGTCGGACATGTTCCCCTCTCGCAATGCCAACTCACCTACGTTGCAACGGGATTGGCGAAGTACCTGATGGCCCGTCATCCTAAGGTCTGTCTCGCCGCCATGATCCGGGCGTCCAGCGCCTACGTCGTGCGCCCTCGTCCGGAACCCGCAGAATTCTGTACAGCGGTTCACCCAGGTCCGCCCACCGTTCCAGCGCATCCCGGTCCACCAGGCGAATCCCGTAGCGTGGGCCGCTGGCTCTCGCGGCTGCTGTGAACCCTCCCGTGGTGACGATCACCGCGAAATCTGCACCGTGGTCGTGGCGGTATGTGCCGTTGACCCGCTGCACATCCTGGTCCCCGACCCTTCGGTCCGGCCGCAGCCGCTTGCACTGAACGACGACCCGTCGTCGCGAACGGTCGACGACGAGTACGTCGGCGCCCTTGTCCCCCGCTTTGCCCACGTGCTCCGCGGTCAGTCCGTCCCGGCGCAGCAAGGAACAAACCGCCAGCTCGAACGCCCGGGGGTCCAGGGCATCGAGATGCGCCAGCGAATACCGCGCGGGCCCCGCGGAGAGCGCCGAGCGGTCGGTCCATCTCTGTATGACCAGCCGCCCCGGCTTCACGCCCAGTCCCGCTGCCGCGGCAGTCAGCGCGGTGCCCGTCCACGCCGGCCACTCCTCGGCCGCCTGCCACAGACCACTGACCCCGGCCAGGGCGCCCAGGCCCCACACCCACCAGGGAACCGCCGCCCACCCTCCTTGGCTCCGTCTGCGCCGCATCAGGCGGCCGGGCCGAAGAGCGCCCACATCCCACAGGCCAGCCCGAACAGCGCCAGGCCCGCCAGGTCGGTGATGGTGATCAAGGTGAAGGTATGGTCCCGGCAGCGCGCGAACAGCCCCCTGCGCCTACGGCGACATGGCCGGTGGTAGGCCGTCGGGCCCCCACAACGCGACACCAGCGCGGTGCCGCCGATCACCAGTAATGCCATGACGAGCAGCATCGGATCCCCCCGTTCCCCGACCAAGCCTCCATGAGTAGCGGGAAAGCCTCCGTCCCGGCCAGTGCATCTTCAGCCGAACCAGCCGCGATGGTGGCGCGTTGGAGCGCTGACAACGTTCTTTCCCTCGTGTGTCCCCCGCGCGCGCCCTTGGGCCGACGGCTGCGGCTTGACGCACGACTTACCCGCTGTCGTCGGCCGCGGCTAGGATTCACCAGGTCCGTGACGTGGCGGAAACGGCACGCAATGCCACGAACGGACAGTGACTGCGGACGGAACCAAGAGGCGGGGACAACGCATGCGGGAAGGCCGGTGGACCACGGTCACCGAGTCCGAGTTCGACCATGAACACCGTGGCCTCGAAGCCATCCGGGAGAAGCTGCCGGACGCCGATCCCTGGCGGGCCTGGTCGAATTTCACCTTCACCGCGCACACCGGCCACGTCCGCGAGGTCGACCTCCTCGTCGTTGCCCCCAGCGGCGTGTACATGATCGAGCTCAAGGACTGGCACGGCTCCGTGACCAGCGAGAACGGCACCTGGGTACAGACCACCCCCGGCGGCCACCGCCGCCCGCACGGCAACCCCCTCCATCTCGTCAACAAGAAGGCGAAGGAGCTGGCCGGCTTGCTCGGCCAGAACGGCAGGCGGGTGTGGGTCGGCGAGGCCGTCTGCTTCACCGACGGCGGTCTGCGCGTCCGTCTGCCCGCCCACGACCAGAACGGCGTCCACACCGTCGACGAGCTGGTCACCATGCTGAAACAGCCACCGCGCGACGAGCGGCGCCGCATCACGGCCGTCGAGTCCCGCGAGATCAGGACCGCGCTCGAACGGATCGGCATCCGGCGCAGTGACGCCGAGTACAAGGTCGGCCCGTACCAATTGGACCGCAAGTCGTTCGACTCGGGCCCGACCTGGGCCGACTACAAGGCGAGCCACAGCGAGCTGCCTGAGGTGGCCCGCGTCCGCGTCTACCTGAGCGAGCGCGGATCGGACGCGTCGATCCGGCGTTCGGTGGAAAACGCGGCCCGCCGTGAGGCGGCCGTGCTCCAGCGGTTCAAGCACCCGGGCGTCGTCCAGCTCAAGCAGTACTACCCGTCCGGGCACTCCGCGGGCCCCGCCCTGATCTTCGACTACGACCCGCGCACCCTCCGCCTGGACGAGTACCTGCTCCAGCACGGCAAGGGCCTCGACATCCTCGGTCGGATGGCGCTGGTCCGCCAGCTCGCCGAGACGATGCGTTCCGCGCACTCCGCCCGCATCCACCACCGGGCGCTGGCCGCCCGTGCCGTCCACGTGATCCCCCGCGACCGGGGCCGCCGCGGGCAGACGGTCGGTGAGGAAGCCGCCTGGCTCACCCCGCGCCTGGAGATCTCCGACTGGCAGATCGCAACCCAGCGCGCTTCCGACACGGGCGGCGGCAGCGGGCAGGGCATGACCCGCTTCGCACCGACCGCCCTCTCGGCGATGCACCTGGCGGAGGGCTCCGACCCCTACTTCGCCCCGGAGCTGACCGCTCTCAAGGCCGACCCGGTCTACCTGGACGTGTACGGCCTCGGCGTTCTCACCTATCTCCTGGTCACGGGCAGGGCCCCGGCCGCGAGCCAGGCCGAGCTGCTGGCACGGCTGGAGGCAGGTGAGGGACTGCGCCCCAGCTCGCTGGTCGACGACCTCTCCGAGGACATCGACTTCCTCGTCCAGGCGGCGACCGCCTACCGGCCCGGACAGCGCCTGTCCTCGGTGGACGAGTTCCTGGAGATGCTGGAGATCGTCGAGGACGGTCTGACCGCCCCGACCTCGGCGCCCGACCCCGAACCGGCCGAGGACCCCGAGAAGGACCCGCTGGAGGCGGTGGCGGGTGACGTACTCGGCGGGCGCTGGGAGGTCCGCCGCCGCCTCGGTACCGGCTCCACCAGCCGGGCATTCCTCGTCCGCGACCTCGAGGCCGAAGCGCGCAAGACTCGGCCGCTGGCCGTTCTCAAGGTGGCCCTCTCGGACAGCCGGGGCCAGGTGCTGGTTCACGAGGCCGAGGTGATGAACCGGCTGCGCCCCGACTCCCGGGTGATCCGGCTCGTCGAGCCGGAACCCCTGCGCATCGGGCCCCGCACGGTGCTCGCCCTGGAGTACGTGGGCGACGAGCGCGAGGACACCGACGAGACCCCCGATTCCGGCACCGGCACCCGCACCCGCCGCCGTGAGGAGACGGTCGCGCGCCAGCTGCGCGAGCACGGCCGACTGAAGATGGACCAGCTGGAGGCGTACGGCGACTACCTGTTCGGCGCCGTGGACTTCCTGGAGGGCGAGAGCGTCTGGCACCGCGACATCAAGCCGGACAACATCGCCATCCGCATCCGCCCCAACCGCACCCGCGAGCTGGTCCTCATCGACTTCTCCCTCGCGGGCTACCCGGCGAAGGACTACGAGGCCGGCACCGACGGCTACCTCGACCCGTTCATCGGCACCCTGACCCGCACGGCATACGACTCGCACGCCGAGCGGTACGCGGTTGCCGTCACCCTGCACCAGATGGCCTCCGGTGAACTGCCCAGGTGGGGCGACGGCTCGGTTCCGCCCCGGATGACGGACGCGAAGGAGTTCCCGTACCCGACCGTCCAGGCCGACGCCTTCGAGCCCGCGGTACGGGACGGTCTGGTCGCCTTCTTCCGCAAGGCGCTCCACCGGGACACGGCGAAGCGCTTCCCCGAGCTGAAGCCGATGCGGGACGCCTGGAAGAAGATCTTCCTGGACGCCTCGCAGACGGTGCCGTCCAGCCACCGCTCGCGCCACCCGGAGCCTGTCCCGCAGGAGACCGTGGCAGGCGAGCGCGCGGCGACGATCGCGGACGCCGAGCCGCTCACCGCCGACGAGCAGCGCGAGCGCCTGGCGGCGGCGGTCACCAGGGACACCCATCTGTCAGCCGCCGGTCTCACCCCGGCCGCCGAGTCCTTCCTCTACGGCCTCGGGATCACGACCGTGGGCGGCCTCCTCGACTACAGCCGCAGCAAGCTCCTCAACGCGCCGGGCCTCGGCACCAAGACCCGCACCGAGGTGCAGCGCCGCCAGCGCCAGTGGGGCAGGCTGCTGCGCGAGGCACCCCTCTCCCCGCTCACCCCGAAGGGCCGCGCCGAGGCCAAGGAAGAACTCGCCCAGCTCACCGCCACCGAGTCGGCGGTCGCAGGAGCCCTGGCCGTGGGCGAGGGAGCGGCGGGTCTGAGCGAGTCCGCGTTGCGTTCGGTCAGCCTCGACCTCCTCGCCACGCTCTTCGTCCCGGAGCTGAACAACAACCGCTCCAACAGCAACAAGGTCGAGATGGTGCGGCTGTTGCTGCGCCTGCCCGACGAACGCGGTGAACTGCCCGGCATCGGCGTCTGGCCCAAGCAGAAGGACGTGGCGGAGGCGCTGGGCCTGTCCGCCGGGCGCATCCCGCAGATGCTGAAGGAAGAGCGCAAGCGCTGGAAGAAGCACCCGGCGGTCCAGGCGCTGCGGGACGAGATCGTGGGCCTGCTGGTCGGCCTCGGCCGGGTCGCCTCCGCCGTGGAGATCGCCGACGCCCTCGCCGTACGGCGCGGTACGCAGCTGGCAGGACGCGAACAGCGGCGCGCGCTGGCTCTGGCGGCGGTACGGGCCATTGTAGAGGTGGAGCAACTCCAGCCGGAGGAGGCGGAGTTCCAGCATCAGGCCAACCGTAAGGCTACGGAGGACGTCCTAGCGGCGGGCCTGCTCGCGCTGGACGTGCGGGAGGTCGACGCTCCGGACACCCCGACGGCTCCGGGGCTCCTCGACTACGCAACCCGTCTGGGCAAAACCGCAGACCGGCTGACCCGCCTGGAGACTCTCCCGACTGCTACGACGGTGCTGAGCGAGCTGGGCGCGCTGACGCCGCCGCCCGGTGTGGTGGACTGGGACGAGCGGCGGCTGGTCGAACTGGCCGCCGCGGCGTCGGTGAACGCGGCGGCCACCCCCCGCCTGGAGATCTACCCGCGCGACCTGCCCCTCGTACGAGCCCTGCGCCTCACCCAGGCCGGCCTGGTACGACTGATCCCAGGCATGCCGGAGGCCCTGCAGCCCGGCCTGACGGGCGAGGACGTTCACGAACGGGTCCGGGCCCGCTTCCCGGAGCTGGTCATCAGGGACGGCCGGGGCGCGAGCACGCACGAGCTGCCGACCGGCGGCCCACTGACCAAGGCACTGCGCGACGCCGGCTTCGATCTCACCCTTTCGACGCGCGAAGGCACGAGGACGCTCCGCTATCTGCCGACGCGGATGGACAGTGCGTCCACCTATCTCACGGGCGGAAACTGGCGTCAGTCGACGCAGGCCGGCGCGGTGACGCGCTACTCCGACGACCCGCTGGTGGCGGGCGGGGTCCGAGCGGACGAGCGGTTGCTGGCCTCGGCCCGGAAGGACGGCTACCGGGTCCTGACCGTGCACCACGGCCGTACGGTCGAGGCGGTACGGAGGCTGGCGGGCCACCGTATCGGCGCGCAGGCGGTGTCCGTGACCGAACTCTTCCTGGAGTCGATGCACGCGCTGGTCCCCCCGGGCACGAAGCCGACGTGGGAGACGCTGCTGAAGGCGGACGTGGCGGAGCCGGGCTCGCGGGGAGCGCTGAAGTTCGGCGAGTACGCGCGGACCGCGTGGGGGACGGTGGAGCCGCAGGTGCGGGAGCTGTTGGCCCCGGGGGTCGGTTCGGGCCCGGTCCTGCTGACCGAGGTGGCCGTGTTCGCTCGCTACGACGGGATGGGCGTCCTCGACCGGCTGGCGGAGGCTGCTCGCCAGGGCGGACGCGGGCTGTGGCTGCTGGTGCCGCAGGCGGACCCGGCGCGTGAGCCGAAGCTGGGGCACACGGCGGTGGCGTACCAGGCCGGCCTGGGCGAATGGATCGACCTTCCGGATTCGTGGGTGAAGAAGGACTACCTGTCCGGTGTGACGGACGTGAGTGTCGTGAGCGTGAACGGTACCGAGGGAGACGACAAGTGATCGACCGCAAGGCCCTGTTGGAGGACCTGAAGCAGCAGGTCAAGGCGGTCGAAGCCGACCTCGGCAAGCAGGTCAAGGTGGTACCGGAGGGCGAGAAGCTGCGCGCCGAGTACGACCGTGCGCGCAAGCTGGGCCGTACGGCGGCGACCTGGAACTCCTGGCTGGACGAGCGGGTCACGCAGGTCGCGGTGGCGTGGGTGCTGGGGACTGTCTTCGTGCGGTTCTGCGAGGACAACGGCCTGATTCCGGAGCCGTACCTGACGGCGCCGGAGGGCGATCGACGGGATCTGGCGCTGGCTCGCTTCGAGGAGTACGTCGCGAGGTCGGAGGACCCTACATACCGGGGCTGGCTTGAGCAGGCGTTCGAGGAACTGGGGGCGGGACAGGCGGGGCGGTTGCTGTTCGACCGTCGGCACAACCCTCTGTTCCAGATTCCGTTGTCGCACGACGGTGCGCGGGAGTTGGTGGACTTCTGGCGGGAGCGGGATGAGGACGGTGTCCTCGTCCACGACTTCACGGATGCGCTGGAGGAGGACGGGGACGGGACGCGGGGGTGGGACACGCGGTTCCTGGGTGACCTGTATCAGGACCTGAGTGAGGCTGCTCGGAAGACGTACGCGCTACTTCAGACGCCGGAGTTCGTGGAGGAGTTCATCCTCGATCGGACTATGGATCCGGCGGTGCGGGAGTTCGGGTACGAGGGCCTGAAGATGATCGACCCTACGTGTGGGTCGGGGCACTTTGTGTTGGGGGCGTTTCGGCGGCTGGTGCGGCTATGGGGGGAGGGGCGGCCCGGTAAGGACGTGCACGAGCGGGTGCGGGAGGCGCTGGACTCTGTGCATGGGGTGGACCTGAACCCGTTCGCCGTGGCTATTGCTCGGTTCCGGTTGCTGGTGGCGGCTATGGCGGCGAGTGGGGTGCGGACGCTGGCGGAGGCGGCCAAGTACGAGTGGCCGATCCACCTGGCAGTGGGTGACTCGCTCATCAAGCACCGGCACAAGCAGGGGAACCTGTTTGACGACTTGGAGGAGGAGGGGGCTGATGAGCTGGCCGACTTCAAGTATGAGACTGAGGATGTACATGAGCACCCGGATATTTTGCGGCCGGGACGGTATCACGTGGTGGTGGGGAATCCACCGTATATCACGGTAAAGGACAGGAAGCTCAACGATCTTTATCGGGGGTTGTACGACGCGTGTGCGGGGAAGTACGCGCTGTCGGTGCCGTTTGCTCAGCGGTTCTTCGAGCTAGCGAAGACGGGGGAAGCGGAGAGCGGGCATGGCTACGGCATGGTCGGGCAGATTACTGCGAACTCGTTCATGAAGCGAGAATTCGGAATTCGACTGATTGAGGCACACTTCGGTCACGAAGTGGAACTTACCGAGGTCATCGACACTTCAGGTGCCTATATTCCGGGGCACGGGACGCCAACCGTCATCTTGGTAGGAAAACGTCGGGGCGGCATCAACCGTTCGCGAACGATTCGCACAATCCGTAGTGTCCAAGGTGAGCCATCAGTTCCTGGAAGTCCGGAGGAAGGACATGTATGGCGAGCGATCGTGGATCAGATCGATGAACCTGGGTCAGTGAGTCAATGGGTTTCTGCGAACGACCTGGACCGACAGCGCTATTTCAGCAAGCAACCCTGGATCCTCGCGGATGGCGGCGTGGAGATGGTCGAGGAGCTCAACGAGGCAAGCAATACCCTACTTGGCTCACTCTCCGACTCGGTTGGCATTACGAGCTTCACGCTCGAGGACGACTTGTACCTGCTCCCTCCGCACAGCGCCGCCCGCCACAAACTTCCCGATGCTTTCGTCCGGCCGATGGTGACAGGCGACCTGGTCCGCGACTGGTCTGGTTCTGGTTTCGATGCCGCCCTATTTCCATACGACTCCGATTTCAAACCAGCGACTGTCGAGGAAGTAACTCCGCTTCTTCAATACATGTGGCCAGCCAGAACAACCATCTCCCGCAATGTCATGTTCGGCGGAAAAACGAAGGTGGAAGCTGGTCTCCGATGGACCGAGTATGGCCGCCTAACGAGCAGCAAGCTCCGAACCCAATTCACAATTACCTTTGGCGAAGTAGCAACCCACAATCACTTCACCCTAGATCGAGGCGGAAAGGTCTTTAAACAGACTGCACCGGTGATCAAACTCTCGAAAGAAGCATCCGAAGAGCGGCATATTCAGCTTCTCGGAATATTGAATAGTTCAACGGCCGCACTATGGCTCAAAATGGCCTGCCACAGCAAGGGAAGCGAGGGGTATCAGTCCGGCATCAAAACCGAAATGTGGGAGCGCTTCTACCAGTTCAATAGCTCAAACATCGAACGCCTTCCGCTGCCAGACAGGTTCCCCACCCATCTTGCTACTGCTTTGGATGCCTTGGGGCAGCGACTAACTGCCAAGGATCCGGCTGCCATCGCCGGTGAAGCCACTCCCGTCGCTTCAGTTCTCCGAGGAGCCAGGGATACGTGGTACTCGGCCCGCGCCCGCATGATCGCCCTTCAGGAGGAGCTGGACTGGCAGGTCTATTCGCTTTACAGCCTGCACCCCGAAGACCTGCGCGTCTCCGAGGACCCTGCCTCCCCCGATATCCCCGAACTCACCCTCGGCGAGCGGGCCTTTGAGATCGTGCTCGCACGTAGAGTCGCCGCAGGCGAGGCTAGTGACGAGTGGTTCAAGCGGCATGGCTCCACGCCCATCACTGAGATCCCCACCCACTGGCCCGCCGCCTACCGTGAGGTCGTCCAGAAGCGGATTGATGCCATCGAGTCGTCCCGGGCCATCGGCATGGTCGAGCGGCCCGAGTACAAGCGGCGTTGGGCCACCGAAGGGTGGGACTCGCTTCAGGAGAAAGCGCTTCGGAGCTGGTTGCTCGACCGGATGGAAGACCGTGCGCACTGGTTCGACGAGAACGGGATGCCTACCCTCGTCACCCTCTCCCGCCTTACCGACAACCTCTCCCGTGACGAGGACTTCGTCTCCGTCGCCAAGATCTACGCGCCCCGCAAGGAACTGCCTGCCGTCATCGCCGAGTTGATGACCGACGAGCACGTGCCCTTCCTCTCCGCGCTGCGCTACAAGCCTTCCGCCCTCAAGAAACGCGCGGACTGGGAGCACGTCTGGGATCTTCAGCGGCAGGAGGACGCCGCTCCGGACGAGCCGGCCAAGCGGAAGATCCGGGACACCATCCCCGTACCGCCGAAGTACACCTCCGCCGACTTCCTGCGCCCCTCCTACTGGCGGGCGCGCGGCAAGCTGGACGTGCCCAAGGAGCGGTTCATCTCGTACGCGCGGGCCAACGTGGCCACCCCCGACCTGTACGGCTGGGCCGGCTGGGACCACCGGGAGCAGGCGATCGCGCTCGACACGTACATCGCTACCCACGAGGGCCTGACAATCGAAGAGGTCACCCCGCTTCTCGCCGGGCTGCTGGAACTCCAGCCCTGGCTGAACCAGTGGCACAACGAGCCCGACCCTCTCTTCGCCCCGACCCCCGCCAAGTTCTTCGAGGGCGACCGGCAGATGGAGCAGGGCAAGCACGGCCTCACGGACGACGACCTGCGCGCCTGGCGCCCGACCGCCGCGACCAGAGGACGCCGTACCACCAAGAAGTAGCCCGCCCGGCAACGCCGATGGCCCCCGTGATGCGCATCGATCGCGGGGGCCACCGGCATGCCAGATCAGGCGGGTAGGTAGCCGCCCTTGACGGCCGACACGAAGGAAGACCAGCCGCCCACAGGGAATACGAGCACTGGACCGTTCAGTACCTTGCTGTCCCTCACGGGAACGACGGTGGCGAAGTCGTCGGAGACCTCGACACACTGACCACCATCCGAGTTGCTGTAGCTACTCCTGCGCCAGGAAACGGCGCTCAGGTCGATGGTTCGCATGGCACTTCCTCCAGCACGCGCAGGATGTACTTCCGCGACTCGTCCGGGGGCAGGGCCAAGTCGCGCACCGCATCGTACATTTGCTGAAGATTTTCGACCTGGCCAGCCGTCTCGATGAGATCGCCCCGACTCGCGCTCTCCACATAGGCCACGGTTCGACCGTCCGGCACCCGCAGGAACATCACGTCGGTATGCGAGAGGCTGTGCGGTCCTGCACTGTGCGGAAGCACCTGAACCGCGACCATCGGACGCTCGGACATCTCGACCAAGTGCGCCAACTGCTCACGCCAGGCCACAGCGTCCCTCAGCGGAGTACGTAGCACCGTCTCTGAAAGGATCGTACGGAAGTGCGGCGCATCCTCTCCTTCCAACAAGTCGCGACGACTCAACCGGGCCTTGACCTGCTGCTCCAGCTCTTTCCCCTTGAGGCGCCCCGCCGCCAGAACCTCCCTCGCGTACCCCGGCGTCTGAAGAACCCCGGGAGGCACACCTACCGCGAAGTGCCACAGGCTCACCGCCTCCGCCTCCAGCGCCATGTACCGCCGGTATCGCTCCCGGAACTGCGTATGGTCCCCGGCGGCCAGCTCCCACAACGCCAGCAGCAGCCCCGGCGTCCCGTAGTGCTGATCCAGCGCCTGAACGACCTCCGGGCTCCCCAGCGTCTCGCCCTTCTCCATCTTGCCGAACAAGGACCAGTCCCACCCGAGCCGCTCACCCAGCGCCCGTAAGCTCGTCCCGCTCCCGACCCGCAACGTCCGCAACTCCTCGGCGAACCGTTGACGGGGCTCCTGGCTGCGGCCGGTGATGACGCGTCGTTGCGGCATACCGCTCCCTCCGGGACGTGCGCGTGACCGATGTGGAACGTGTGGAACCACCTCCGCGCAGCGGGGAAGCACCGCCCCGTCCGCAACCCGGTCGTCCACATCCGGGCGCATCCTCGTAACGACCGGACTACGCAGCGTAATTCACCGAGCGCAGCCGGGTCACGGAATCAGCGGAACCACACCGCCAACCGCACAGACGAGGACCCACATGACCCCCACGCCTCACACTCCCCACACCTCCAAGACCCAGGAAGCCCTCGACGCCCGCGACGCCCTCGCCACCGCCCTCACCCAGGCCGGCATCCAGCTCCCCGCGATGGACATCCGCACCCCCTGGGTGGACGACCGCGAGGTCGAAGCCCCGTACGCGCTCGTCCACCTCGGCGTGTGCTCAGCCCCGGTCGCCCACTTGCTCGCGGACGTGATCACGAAGGGGATCACCGGGTGACGGAGGACGCCGACGCGATCCCCACCGTCGGTGAGGCCGTCCACGACAGCGCCCGCGACCGCGTCGGACGCGTCATGGGCCACGAGGGCCCGTACATCCAGCTCCGCCCGCTCGCCGGTGGCCGCGAATGGGACGCCGACCCCGGCCACCTCCGCCCCCTCACCCCGGCCGAGCTGCTGAGCGCCCTCGTCGCCGAAGCGAACGCCCGGAGCAGACAGCCCAGATGACAGCACCGCTCCCCATCCGAAGCCGCACCCCGACACCCGCCCTCGCCCTGGCCGACTCCGTACCGTTCCCCTCCCCGTGATCGACACCCTCGCCTAGGATGGCGAGACCATCTCAGCGGCCCGACGGGCTTCCTGATCCGCCTCGCGAGAGTGCGGCGGACCTCGAAGGACATGCCCCCACCCGCACGAGTCTTCTTCGTGCTGCCTGGGGGCATCTCCTTGCTGTTCCGTGAGTCCGCGGCGTCCGTGGCCGCCCGTATCCTCGAAGGGTCGCTGGCGCTGCATCTGACCGAGAACTTCCGTCACCTGCACGGCCGGAACGCCGGGCAGTCGGAGATAAGGTCCTGGGAACGCAGCCTCCCGGCGCTCGTCAACGCGCTCATGGATGCAGGCCTCGGCGACGTCGAGGTCCTCATCGAGTACAGCCTGCCCCTCACCAGCAAGCGCGCGGACGCCGTACTCGCCGGCATACACCCCACCACGGGCGAACCGTCGTACGTCGTGGTCGAACTCAAGCAGTGGAGCGCGGCCTACCCGGAAGAGGACGAGCCGCTGCTGTGCCGGATCGACGCCTACCCGGACGCCGTGCTCAACCCGATCGAGCAGGTCCGGGGCTACTGCGAGTACCTGCTGTCGTTCAACGGCGCGCTGGAGCGGATGCCAAAGGCCCTCGCCGGGGTGGCGTTCCTGCACAACGCGACCGAATCCCGCATCGCGGGCCTGCGGGGCGTCAAGGAGGACCAGCACGGCCGGATGTACACGGGTGAACAGCGCGGCGCCTTCCTGGACTTCCTGCGCTCACGACTCGCCGCCAAGCCCGGCGCGGAGGCCGCGGACGTACTCCTCGACGGCAAGATCCGGCCATCGAAGCAGCTGATGGCCGTCGCGGCGGCCGAGATCCGCGACCGCGAGCAGTTCGTGCTCATCGCCGAGCAGCGGGTCGCCTACGAGAAGGTCATGGCCGCCGTCCGCCAGGCCAAGCGGTCCAACCACAAGCAGGTCATCGTGGTGACCGGCGGTCCCGGCTCCGGCAAGAGCGTCGTCGCGCTGTCGATCCTCGGCGAACTGTACCGGCGCGGGGTGACCGCTCTGCACGCCACTGGGTCCGCTTCGTTCACCAAGACTATGCGCAAGGTCGCCGGAGCGCGAAAGCCCGCCGTGCAGCAGCTGTTCAAGTACTTCAACAGCTTCATGGATGCCGAGCCGAACGACCTTGACGTGCTGATCTGCGACGAGGCCCACCGGCTCCGCAAGACCTCCGCCAACCGCTACACCAGGGCGGAACTGCGCACCGGCCGCCTCCAGGTGGCGGAGCTGATCGATGCCGCCCGGGTACCCGTGTTCCTGCTCGACCAGCACCAGGTCGTGCGGCCCGGCGAGATGGGCACCAAGGCTGAGATCCAGCGGGCCGCCGCCGCGCAGGGCCTCGAGTGCACGGTCGTAGAGCTGGACGGCCAGTTCCGCTGCGGTGGCAGTGACGCATACGAGAAGTGGGTCGTCGACCTGCTCGGCCTGGAGGGCGGCACGCCGAGCGCCTGGGAGCCGGACGGCAAGCTGGAGCTGCGGACCGCCGAGACGCCGCAGGAACTGGAGGACTTCCTCGTCGCCCGCCGGGCGGAGGGCTACGGCGCACGGATGTCAGCCGGCTACTGCTGGAAGTGGACCACCAAGGTCACCCCGGGCATGACCGAGCTGCCCACCGATGTCGTCATCGGGCAGTGGGCGCGGCCCTGGAACGTGTACGGCGACCGGTCCGTCCTCGGTGCGCCGCCCGCACCCCTGTGGGCCACCGACCCGGCCGGATTCGGGCAGGTCGGCTGTGTCTACACCGCGCAGGGCTTCGAGTACGACTGGTCGGGCGTGATCATCGGACCCGACCTGGTGTGGCGTACGGACCGCTGGGTCGTCGACCGGACGGCGTCCAAGGACCCGATCTTCACCAAGGCGACGCCGGACAGCGAGATCAACCGCCTGATCCGCAACACCTACAAGGTGCTGCTGACGCGCGGCATGGTCGGCACCATCATCTACTCGACGGACCCGGAGACGCGCGACAAGCTGCGCTCGCTCGTGCAACCGGTGTCCGGCGTGGAGGCGCCCGCCCTCGCGTAGTCGGGCATGTGCGAAAAGTTGTCATCCGTTGTCAGTGGTACGCCATACGATCGGATGAGCCCGCGCAGCCGCACGTCGGAGAGTGATCGTTCATGGCACAGCAGCCGCCTCTGCTCCGCGATGTCATCGACATCAAGGAGTCCATCTCCACTTCGGACTTCGTCCTCCAGCTCTCGGAGGCCACGACTCCCGAAGGTGCGGAGCGGGCACTGCGCGACTACGTGGTCACGGAACGGCTGCTGGAAAACTTCGACGAGGCGCTCGGGCTGATCCGGAAGGCTCTCGACGGGCAGTCGTCGAAGGCGGCCTACCTCCACGGCTCGTTCGGTTCCGGTAAGTCGCACTTCATGGCGGTGCTGCACGCCCTGCTCAGCGGGGCGCCGGCGGCTCGCGCGCGGACGGACCTGGACCCGGTGCTCACCAAGCACGAGTGGCTCGGCACGGACGGGAAGCGGTTCCTGCTCGTGCCGTACCACATGCTCGGGGCGAAGGCCCTGGAGCAGCGGGTCCTCGGCGGGTACGTCAGCCATGTCAAAAAGCTGCACCCCGAGGCGCCGACGCCGCAGGTGTACCGGACGGATGCCCTGTTCGAGGACATCCGGGCGATGCGGTCCCGCATGGGCGACCAGGCGGTGATCGGCGGCCTCACCTCGGCGGACGGCGGCGGCACGGCCGACGAGGAGGACGAGTGGGGCGAGGCGTTCGGCTGGACGCCTCAGCTGCTCGACACCGCCCTCACTGCCGAGGAGGTCCACGAGGGCGGCCAGGCTCTCAACCTGGTCAGCCCGTCGACGCCCGCCGAGCTGCGAGCGCGCCTGGTCCAGGACGCGAGCACGCACCTGCTGCCGGGCTTCGCGAAGAACGCCGCTGAGGACGAGCACGGGTTCATCTCGCTCGACGCCGGCCTGTCCGTGATCGCCGAGCACGCCAAGGCGCTCGGCTACGACGGGCTGATCCTCTTCATGGACGAGCTGATCCTGTGGCTGGCCACCCTCATCCACGACCAGAAGTTCGTGGCTCGGGAAGCCGGCAAGATCACCAACTTCGTGGAGGGGGGTGACGCACGCCGGGCCATCCCGGTGATCTCGTTCATCGCCCGCCAGCGCGACCTGCGCGAGCTGGTCGGCGAGGAGGTGTCGGGTGCGGCCGAGGCGTCCATCCAGGACACGCTCAACCTGGCCTCGGGCCGGTTCGACAAGATCACGCTGGAGGACCGCAACCTCCCCCAGGTCGCGCACGCCCGCCTGCTCAAGCCCAAGGACGAGGAGGCCGCCGCTCTCGTCAACGCCGAGTTCGAGAAGACCCGCAGGATCCGCCAGGAGGTGTGGGACACGCTTCTGGGCTCCGACCGCGGTGCGGACGGCGTCGGTGCGGACGAGGAGAGCTTCCGGCTGACGTACCCCTTCTCGCCGGCGTTCATGGACACCCTCGTGCACGTGTCCTCCGCGCTCCAGCGCAACCGGACCGGCATGAAGCTGATGGGGCAGCTGCTCGCCGACCACCGGGCCGAGCTGCGGCTTGGCGACCTGATCCCGGTCGGCGACCTGTACCCGCTGATCACGGCGGGCGGCGACAAGCCGTTCACCGACAGTCTGAAGGTGGTCTTCGAGGCGGCCGACAAGCTGTACCGGACCAAGCTGCGGCCGTACCTCATCCTCACCCACAACGTGTCGGAGGAGGTCATCGAGCAGTACATCCACCGCCCCGATAGCATCACCGACCCGGACCTGCGCAACCGGCTCAAGCAGTTCACCGGGGACAACCGGATCGTCGGCACGCTGCTGCTGTCGGCGCTCGCCCCGAGCGTCCCGGCCCTGTCCGACCTGACCATCCGCCGCCTGTCCGCGCTCAACTACGGCTCGGTGGTCGCCCCGATCCCGGGCCGCGAGTACGGCATCCTGAAGAACAAGGTCGCCGAGTGGGCGGGCCGCTTCCCGGAGATCAAGGAGACCGGCACCGAGGCCAACCCGGGCGTCCGGCTCGAACTGTCCGGCGTCGACGTCGACTCGGTGATCGCCAACGCCAACGTCAACGACAACCCCGGTAACCGCGAGGCCCTCGCCAAGCGGCTCCTCGTCGAGGAACTCGGCATCGACCAGTCGCAGTTGATCAACGAGCTGCACTTCGCATGGCGAGGCACGGAGCGCAGTGTCGAGGTGGTGTTCGGCAATGTCGCCGACGAGGACGCGCTGCCGGACCACGACCTGATGCCCCAGCAGGACGGGCACTGGCGAATCGTGATCGACCTCCCCTTCGACGAGAGCGAGTGGGGGCCCCGCGAGGACGCCAACCGCATGCAGCGGCTGCGTGAGCGGCAGGGCGAGCCCTCCCGCAGCGTCGCCTGGCTGCCCACTCACCTCTCCAGCCAGCGCTACGCCGACTTCCGCCGCCTCGTCGTCATCGACAAGGCCCTGTCCGACAGCCAGAGGTTCGACGGCCAGTACGCCGGCCATCTGAGCCCCGACAACCGGGCCCGTGCCAAGGGGCTCCTGGAGACCCAGCGGGAGTCGCTGCTGAAGAACGTCAAGGCCGCCTTCAAGCAGGCGTACGGCCTGGCGGACAAGAAAGCCACCGACGTGGAGCTCGGCTTCGGCGACCATCTGGAGTCGCTGCGCGAGGTCGAGGGGCTGACCCTGTCCTTCGGCCAGTCGTTGCGCGACGGCATCCGGCACATCGCCGGCAAGCTGCTCGCGAGCCAGTACCCGGACCACCCGAACCTGGACCCCGACGGCAACGGCACGGTCGTCAAGCCTGCCGACGCCAGGAAGGTGTTCACGCACGTACAGGCGGCCGCCGAGGCCCGCGACGGACGTGCCGAAGTCCCCGCCCCCGACCGGAACCTGATGCGGCGCGTGGCTACTCCGCTGCGGCTGGGACAGCAGAAAGAGGCGTACTTCGAAGTGTCGGAGTACTGGGCGGAGCACTTCCGGCAGCTCGCCAGCTCGCAGGGCGTGACCGGCGACCTCAGCCTGATCACCCTCACAGACTGGACGGATAGGCCGACACCGCGCGGCCTGCCGAGCTTCCTCGCCCGGCTCGTCGTGGCCTCCTTCGCCGAGATGGACGACCGGGTGTGGGTGCGCAACGGCACCCCGCTCGACCCGGCGCCCACGCTGAACGAGATCAAGGACCATGACGCGCTGCGCAGCCAGCCGCTGCCCTCCGAGGAGGACTGGGCGGCGGCCCGCCAGCGGTTCACCGCGGTCTTCGGTGAGCCCGCCCCCACGCTGCGGCGTGGCCGCATGGTCAACCAGCTCGCCCGACAGATCACTCAGCAGGCGAGTGCCCACCTGGAGGCAGCCCGTGAGCTGGTGACCCAGCTGGAGCGGCACGCCGGCTTCCTCCGGCTCGACGAGACCGCTGAGGGCGGGCGCCTCGCTCTCGCGCGGCGGGCCGTCGAGCTGCTCCAGGAACTCACGCGCTCTGCCGGTCAGGGAGCCGCCGGAGCCCGGAAGACCGTCGAGGCCCTGGCCGCCTTCGACCTCGGCACGGTCGGCGCTGACCGGTTCGGGACCTCCGTCAAGCAGGCCCGTGCGGTGGCGCAGGCGCTGGACTCGGCGTCCTGGACCACGCTCGACCTGGCCACCTCGGAAGGTCCGGAGGGAGAGGCCCTGCTGGAGTCCCTGCGCAATGCCGCGCAGAGCGACCAGCGGACCAACGACCTGAAGGAGGCGCTGGCCCGGACCCAGCGCGAGGTGCTGGCGCTGGTGAAGCGCAACCGCGCGACGCCGACTCCGCCGCCCGCTCCCCCGGCCCCGCGCCCCAGTGACGTACCGCTCGACACGCCGTCGAGTCACCCGCCGGTCCCCGAGCAGACGCCGAGCCCGGGCCCGTCCACCCCGGGACGGGTGAAGCGCTCCGGCGGCGGACGGACGACCGCGGCCAGGGCTGTGGCCGAGCTCCAGGCCGAGATCGCGGAGCTGGCGGCCCGCGAACCCGGTACCACCGTGGAGATCACCTGGCGGGTCGTCGAAGGATGAGCACGGCGATGACCAGCACGGTGGCGGTGCGGCTGAACCTCGCGACGATCACCCAGTACCTGTCGGCCCAGAGTTCTCTGGCCGACGCCCTCGCGGGCCGGGACCAGCGGCGGGCCGTGCTGCTGCGCTCCGCGCCGCAGTGGGACGGACCCACCGAACACGCCTGGGGCGACGGGCTGTCGGCCCGGATCGCGGCGGCGCCCTCCCCACTCGCCGTGCACGAGCTGCTGCTCGGTCACCTGTCGGACACGGCGGCCGGCCCCGCCCTGCTCGTCGTCCTGACCGACCGCGAGCAGAACGAACTCGACCCCGCCATCCTGGCCCGCGCCCACAAGAAGCGCATCGACACGGTGGACAGCTGGGACGTGGTGCGGGACGCGTTCGGAGCGCATCAGCTCGACCAGCGGCTCAGGGACGACAAATGGGCAGCGGAAGCCCTGCTGGACGCGGCGCCCCCGAAGGGCGGCTGGCCCCGGCTGGGAGGCGGCATCCTGTCGCGCGGCACGGCACTGTCCGCGCTCGCGCTGCGACGCCTCAGGCTGGGCAGCTACGAGGACGAGGCGGCCCGTCAGGACCACACGACGTCCGCCGACCGGCTCGACACCCACGCGCTGCTGGGCTGGTCCCTGCTTCCGGGACGTCCGGAGCGTTTCCTGGCGCTGCGCGGCCCCGAACGCGCCGGCCTGGCGCAGTTCCTGGGCGAGGACGACCTCGCCGGACTTGCAGGGCGGGCACTCCTGGCCCTCGTCGAGGCCGAGCACGGGCCGGACGCAGTGGCCTTCGGGCTCGTCTGCGCCGCGCTGTGGTGCCATGCCGAACCGGACGCGGCCGTCTACACGGCGCGCGGTCGTGCGGAGCGCTGGTTCGGAGAGCGTCCCCCAGCGCAGGGCGAGCAGCTCGACGCCATGGCGGCCGCTTTCGGCCGGGCCTCGGAGGACTACGTCGGCACGCTCCTCTCCGCAGCCGCCAGGGACGGTGCCGCCGGCTCGGAAGGAGGCCGCGAGGCCCGCCGGACCAGCGACACGGTGCTGGAGCGTGCCTCGGTGCTGGTCCGCCAGTTCGGCGCGGAAGCCGCCGCCAGGACCAGTCCGCTCCTGCCGGCCGGCCTGGACGCCAGGTTCAGCGCGGTCGGGGCGGCCCTGGCAGCCGGTGATCCGGGACCGCTCGAGGCGGCCGTGCGTTCCCTGAGCGAGCACCGGCGTGCGCAAGGACCGGAGGTCCAGTCGCGGATCGAGCGGACCCGCATGGCGCAGCGGCTCGTCCAGTGGCTGGCCACCGACCCGAAGATCGAGGCGTCTCACGTGGGCGGAGCCATAGAGCGCCACCTCAAGGAGACCGGATGGGTGGACCGGGCCCTCGAACACATCGAAGCGGGCGGGGACCCCGACGACCGGCTGAAGGCCTCCTACGACGCGCTGGCCGAGCGCGTGCGGGAACGCCGACACGAGATCGACCGCGACTTCGCACGTGTCCTGGCGACCTGGACCGCGGCGGGCACCGATCCGGGCGGGATGCTGACGGTGGAGACATTCCTGGAGCGCGTGGTGAAGCCGGTGGTGCGGGGCACCGACCGGCGCGTGCTGCTGATCGTCCTGGACGGGATGAGCGCGGCCATCGCTACCGAGCTGGGCGAGGAACTGCGTGCTTCCTGGGCCGAGTTCGATCCGGTGGCCGCCGACGGCGCTCCGCGCCGCCGTGCCATGGCGGCGGCTCTTCCCACCCTCACCTCCGTGTCCCGCACTTCGCTGTTCGCGGGCAGGCTGATGCAGGGATCGCAGAAGGACGAGGCGCAGCTGTTCCCCGCTCTCCCGCTCTGGGGCAGGGCGCCGGCGGCCGTGTTCCACAAGGACGACCTGCGGGCCGACAGTGCGGGGGACACGTTCGGGCCCGCGCTCACCGAGGCGCTCATGGACGGCCGTACGCATGTCGCGGTCGTCCTCAACGCGATCGACGACCGGCTCGCCAAGGAACAGAAGCTGGGTGACGGGGCCTGGCGGGCCGGGCACATCCCGGGCCTTCCGGACCTGCTGCGGATCGCCGCCTCGCAGGGGATGGCGGTGGTCATCACCAGTGACCACGGACATGTCGTCGACCGGCACGGGGTGAAGGTGGACACCGGCGGCTCGCCGCTGTCCGCCCGACACCGCACCCCGGACGGCGAGACGGCCCCCGCCGAGGTCGCGCTGCACGGCACCCGAGTGGTCGCGCCGCAGCCGGGAGGCTCGATCGTCGCCCTGTGGGACGCCGACTCGCGGTACACGGCCCGCAAGGCCGGCTATCACGGCGGGGCGTCCCTCGCCGAGTTCACGATTCCGGTCCTGGCCTTCCTGCGGTTCGAGGCGTCCCCTCCACCGGCCTGGCGGGAGTTGGGGGATCAGCGACCGAACTGGTGGCTGCTGGAGGAGCCCGCGCCGCTCCCGGCGTCCGTATCACCCCCTCCGACGCCCACTGCGAAGCGGCCGACGCGGCAGAAGCCGAAGAAGGCACAGGCCGAACTGGCACGCACACACGACTCGTTGTTCCCCGTTGCCGTGGTCCCGGCGTCCGACGACGAGGAGACACTGGTGACCGCCACCGTCGTCGGTCCCGACGACGCCCTCGTCTCGGCCCTCTTCGCCTCAGAGGCGTTCCAGGGCCAGATCGGCCTGCTCGCACGCAAGCCCCCGATGGACAAGGTAGAAGGAGCGATCCGGGCCCTGCTCGACGCCGGAGGCACCCTGCCGGTGACCGCCCTCGCCCAGCGTGTGTCCTACCCGACCACCCGCGCCGACGGGTTCGCAGCCATCCTGCGCCAACTACTCAACTACGACGGAGTACAGGTCCTGGAGACGCTGCCGGACGGCCGGACCGTCCGTCTCGATCTCTCCTTGCTCCGCATACAGTTCGACCTAGCCTGACGTCCCATCCGTCCTGTCGCCCATCGATGAGCCGGGAGCCATGAGCGCCAACGACCGTGTGTTGATCAACCAGATGATCGAGGAGCGTCGCAACGCCCGCGCCGTCCCTCTCTCGTTCGACGCGGCCTTCGAGAGGTTCGCGAGCGAACACGCGCTGCACGGCTTCGGTCTCTCGGAAGAGGAGATCGAAGACGGTGTGATCGGAGGCGCAGACGATGGCGGCATCGACGGGGCGTACGTCTTCCTCGGCGGCCGGCTCCTGCACGAGGACAGCGAGATCTTCCAGCAGCAGTCCGCCGTATCGAACATCGAACAGGGCACCCAGCTCACACTCTGGCTCATCCAGGCCAAGACCAGCGCCGGTTTCTCGGAGGTGGCTCTGGACAAAGCGGCGTCCACCTGCGCGAACCTCCTTAACATGGAGGTCGACGAGGCCACCGTCGGCGTGCTGTACACCGACGACCTCCTCGCCCGCTTCAGACTGTTCAGGACGGCGCTGACGCGGCTCCTCACCCGCCATCCGACCGTGCTGATCAAGTTCTCCTATGTGACACGCGGCGACGCGAGCGAGGTGCATCCCAAGGTCCAGGCGAAGGCCAAGATTCTGGAGGCGCAGTTCTCCAACGCCTTCGCCATCTCCACCGGCGAAGTCGAGTTCCTCGGCCCCGCGGAACTCTGGAAGCGTGCCAGCACCCTCCCCTCGTACACCCTGGAGCTCCCCTACCGGGAGAGCATCACTCACGGGACCAGCCATATCGCACTCGTCTCGCTGGGCGAGTACATCGACTTCCTCAGCGACGAGACAGGGGCGATCAAGTCCCACATCTTCGACTGGAACGTCCGTGACTACCAGGGAAACGTCGAGGTGAACCGGGAGATCACAGCATCCCTCCAGAACCCCGAAGCACCCGAATTCTGGTGGCTCAACAACGGCATCACCATCGTGTGCTCGCAGGCGACCTCGGTCGGGAAACGCCTCAGCCTCTCCGACGTGCAGATAGTCAACGGTCTCCAGACGTCGTACACACTCCACGAGACGCTCAACGACCTCTACCTGAGCGACCCTGCCGACCCCGTCTTCGACAGGCTGGTGCAGGTGCGCATCCTCGTCACGGTGGACCAGGCGGCCCGTGACTCAGTCATCCGTGCCACCAACCGGCAGACGAGCGTGCCGGTCGCCTCACTCCGGGCCACGGACGACATCCAGCGGCAGATCGAGTCGTACTTCCTCGAACACGACTGGTTCTACGACCGTCGCAAGAACTTCTACCGGAACCAGGGCAAGTCGGCCGACCGTATCGTCAGCATCCCCCTGCTCGCGCAGTCCGTGATGGCCATGGCGCTGGGACAGCCCGACTATGCCCGCGCCCGGCCTTCGAGCCTGCTGAAATCGGACACGGACTACCGCCGCGTCTTCTCCGACAAGACAGAACTGCCCGTCTATCTGTGGCTGGCCAAGGCGCAGCGCCAGGTGGATGAGTTCCTGCAGTCGTCCTCGGATCCCATCTCCCGTTCGCTGCACACCAACCTCCGCTTCCACCTCGCCATGCTCGGTGCCGTCGACTTCGTGGGCCGCGTGTTCAACAAGCCGGAATCCCTGAACAACGCCGCCCGTGAGGACGTCTTCCCAAGTCCCGCGCGCCTTGCGTGGCTGTGGATGTCACTCCAGCAACAGTTTGACGCCTTCCAGCAGGAGTACCGGTCGGGGCCCGACAAGACCGCGAAGAGCAGCGACTTCGTCACCTACCTCACAAACAACCTCGGATATGGCAGCCTCCACCGCCGCAGGTGATCTCGGAGCACGGTCCGCAGGCCGGCGCAGATGGGACAATGAGCGAGTGATCGGTCCTCGCCCTTCTCCCGTCTCCGCCGCCCGGCGGCGCACCGCTCTCGACGCGCTCCGGCGCGGTGCGGTGCCCGAGAGCGGCCTGGATCTCCTCGCCACCGGCCTCGACCGTTTCGAGTCCGCGCTCGACGCGGAACTCGACGCGGTCGCCTCCGGCGCCTCGGTCTTCAAAGCCGTGCGAGGTGAGTACGGTTCCGGCAAGACGTTCTTCACCCGCTGGCTCGGGGAGCGCGCCAAACAGCGCAACTTCGCCGTCTCGGAGATCCAGATCTCGGAGACGGAAACGCCGCTGCACAAGCTGGAGACCGTCTACCGACGTCTCACCGAGCGGCTGTCCACCACGAGCTTCCCGCCGAGCGCGCTCCGTCCCGTGGTGGACGCCTGGTTCTACGCGCTGGAGGAGGACGCCCTCGCTGCCGGGGCGGACGAGGACGATCTGAGCGGCGCGGTGGAGCAATTGCTGACTGCTCGGCTGACCGAGGTGTCCCGGCACGCCCCGTCGTTCGCGGCCGCACTGCGCGGATACCGGTCCGCGCTCGCCGAAGGGGACGAGTCGACGGCTGCCGCAGTGCTCGCCTGGCTTGGCGGCCAGCCCCACGTGGCGGCGGCGGCCCGGCGGTCCGCGGGCGTGCGCGGCGATCTGGACCACTTCGGGGCCCTGGGCTTCCTACAAGGGCTGCTGACCGTCTTGCGGGACTCCGGACACCGGGGGCTGTTCGTCGTACTGGACGAGGTGGAGACCCTTCAGAGAGTGCGGTCGGACGCCCGTGACAAGGCGCTCAACGCGCTGCGGCAGTTGATCGACGAAGTCCACTCCGGGCGATTCCCTGGCCTTTATCTGGTCATCACCGGAACACCCGCCTTCTACGACGGTCAGCAGGGCGTCCAACGGCTCCCGCCGCTCGCCCAGCGGCTCGCCACGGACTTCACTACCGATCCGCGGTTCGACAATCCTCGGGCGGTCCAGCTACGCCTGTCCGGATTCACCCTGGAGTCGTTGACCGGGCTCGGGATGACCATCCGCGATCTCTACGCATCCGGGGCCGACTCACCCGACCGGATCAAATCGCTGGCCGACGACGCATACATCGCCGATCTCGCACGCGCGGTAGGCGGGGCCCTCGGCGGCAAGGTGGGCGTCGCGCCCCGGCTCTTCCTCAAGAAACTGGTCGGCGACGTCCTCGACCGTGTCGACCAGTTCCCGGACTTCGACCCACGACAGCACTACCGGCTCACGGTGGGCAGCAGTGAACTCACCGACGTCGAGCGGAACCTCGCCGGATCGTCGTCGGCCGACGACATCGACCTGGAGCTGTGATGGCTTCGGAAGCGGACCCCGTCGAGCGGCTAGACCCCGTCATCCTGCATCACGTGGTCAACACACTGGGCTGGCCGGACCTGCGGCCACTGCAGCGGGCCGCCATCGATCCGGTGATGGACGGAGAGGACGCCGTACTGCTCGCGCCCACCGCCGGCGGCAAGACCGAAGCAGCCTGCCTGCCGGTCCTCTCGGCCATGTCAGCACAGGGCTGGACCGGCACCTCGGTCCTCTACCTCTGCCCGCTCAAAGCGCTCCTCAACAACCTGGTGACCCGCATCGACAGCTACGCGCAGTGGCTCGGACGCCGCGCGGCCCTGTGGCACGGGGACACCAAGGAGTCCCAGCGCCAGCGCATCCGTACCGACAGACCCGACATTCTTCTGACGACGCCCGAGTCGCTGGAAGCGATGCTGATCGGCGTGAAGACCGACCATGCACATCTACTGGGAGGAATCCGTGCCGTCGTCGTCGACGAGGTGCACGCGTTCGCCGGCGACGACCGGGGCTGGCACCTCCTGGCAGTGCTTGAGCGTCTGCAACGGGTCGTGGGGCGCCCGATTCAGCGGATCGGGCTGTCCGCGACCGTGGGGAATCCACAGGAGCTGCTCACCTGGCTGCAAGGGTCGGGCGCCGGCCGACGCCCGGGACGAGTCGTCGCCCCGGACATCACGAGCCACTCATCCGGCGAGGGCCCCGTGAGCGGCGTGACCGCGCCGCCACCGGGAGACATCGAACTCGACTACGTGGGCTCCCTTTCCAACGCGGCCAAGGTTCTCTCAGTCCTGCACAAGGGCGAGAAACGCCTCGTGTTCTGCGACTCCCGACGGCAGGTCGAGGAACTGGGCGCCGCGCTCCGGGCGCGGGACGTCACAGTGTTCCTGTCGCACGCCTCACTCTCGGCCGACGAGCGAGCCCGGTCCGAGCAGGCCTTCGCCGAGGCACGCGACTGCGTCATCGTCGCCACATCCACCCTGGAACTGGGCATCGACGTAGGCGACCTGGACCGGGTCGTGCAAATCGATTCGCCCAGCACCGTCGCCTCGTTCCTCCAACGCGTCGGCCGTACGGGGCGCCGTGCGGGAAGCACCCGCAACTGTCTGTTCCTGGCCACGCACAAGGACACCCTGCTGCAGGCTGCTGGTCTCCTGCTCCTCTGGGGTCGCGGTTGGGTCGAGCCTGTCGTTCCCCCGCCCGAGCCGCGCCACCTGGTCGCCCAGCAGTTGCTGGCCGCCACGCTCCAGGAACACAAGCTCGGCGACCAGCTGTGGCCCGAACAATGGAACGGCCTGGCGCCCTTCGACCGTTCAGCCACCCCCGTCCTGCGTCACCTGACGGAGGAGGGTTTCCTGGACACCGACGGTGGCATGCTGTTCATAGGCCCCGAGGCGGAACACCGCTTCGGGCGAAGGCACTTCATCGAGCTGACAGCGTCTTTCACTGCACCACCACAGTTCACCGTGCTGTCCGGGCGCACCGAGATCGGCCGGATGGATCCGTCCGTACTCACCGAGGAACGTCCAGGCCCACGACGCCTGCTGCTGGCCGGCCGCAGCTGGCAGGTGACGTTCATCGACTGGGGCCGGAAAAGGGTCTTCGTCGAACCTGTCGAGAGCGGCGGTGTCGCCAAATGGTCGAACGGGACGCTCGCCGGGCTGTCGTACGCACTGACTCGCGCGATGCGTAACGTCCTCCTGGGCGCCAACCCACCTGTCTCGCTCACGCGACGCGCTGAGGTCTGCCTCCAGGAATGGCGGGACGAGGAGGCTCCGCACGTGGTACACCCTGGTGGAACGTTGGTGGCTCGGCAGGGCAACGACGTCCGCTGGTGGACGTGGGCGGGGTACCGAGCCAACGCGACACTCGGCGCAACGCTGTCGTCGATCGCCGACCCTGTACAGCGCCCGACCGACTGCTACCTGCGCCTACGGGAGGACCTGACCCCGGACATGTGGCGCAGCGCCCTTGGGGCCGCCCAAGCCGAACCGGCCCTTGTCCTCCCTGATGTCGACCAGCGAGCAGTACGCGGGTTGAAGTTCTCGGCGGCATTGCCCCAGCGACTGGCCGTGGCCACGCTCTCGGCAAGACTCGCGGACTTCGAGGGTGCACGTGCTGTCCTGTCGGAGCCCACGCGCTTCTCCGCCAAACCGGCTGCATGAACTTCTGCCACAAAGAGCAGACGCCGCTCCCGCAAGAGGTCTGCTTCGTGTTGCAGTGCGTCTTCCTCGGCCGCTGTGATGCTGGCGTAGAACGGCGCCGTATCAGCCGTCACGCCGATCACGGCAACACAGTGGAACTCCAATCCCTTCATCCGGTGCATGGTGGTCAGCGTCACGCCATCCTCGTCCCCCTCGGTGTCGCGCCCGGCACGCACGACCGGCACTCCGGTCGCCCTCAGGTTTTCCTCCGCCTTGGCCAGCATCAGATTCACGCGGGCACACACGCCGATCTCCGACGGCGGGACTCCCTGTGCGATCCACTTCCGGACCCGCTCGACGAGCGCTTCCATCTCCTCGTGTTGAGATCTGTACCCGCTCACCTCCGGTCGCCGACCACTCAACAGAGAGTGGTAATCGGCCAGGGTTTCGTGCCCGTCGCCGTCCAGGTCAGCAACACGTTCCTGCGCGAGAATGCCGGTCGACCAACTCAGGATCTCTTGCGTCCTCCTCATCCGACAGCAGCCACGGCGGGCCGCCCTCATCCTCGGCTACCTCGCCGAACACCTTTCCGGGCAGCCCCCTGGACCAGCTGGCCACCATCCGCACCTGGCGCCCACTGGGCATGCACTCCACCCGTTTCGGCCCTCTGCGCGACGAGTTGGCTGCCCGCTGTGCCCCGACCGAACTCGCCCAGGACACCGACACCCATCTCAGGGGAACCGCCCACGACTTCTCCGCACGCCTTCTGGGCGGCTTCTGCGGCATCGCCGGCGCCTTCACCGTCCTCGACGACCTCGTCGCCTTCCTGCGCTACATGCTCGACACCGCCACCGCACCAGGACGGGCCGGCTTCGACCCCGCTTGGACCGCCGAGTCGCTCACGATCCAAACCGGCCCCCTGCAACTTGCGCGCGGCCTGTTCTGGCACCCCGCTCCTGGCAGCGACCCCGCCGACGACATCTGGGTCCACTACGGCTTCACCGGCACAGGCATGTGGATCTCACCTCGCCGAGGGCAATGGGCCGTATTGCTGACAAACAAGCTCTACAACACGCGCGAGCGTCAGCCCCTGACCGATGTCCGCAACGTCTTCCGCGAGCTTGCCTTCAGCTGAGGGTGCTTGCATTTCGATCCGGATCCGGCTCTGGACACGGTGATGCAACTTCTGAACCTAACCTGCGATCCAACCGGCCTCACGGGCCCCGAGCTCCGGACGCTCGTCGATAGCCCATCGGTTCAATGGGGGCACTCACCCGAGCCGATGAGTTCGGGTAGACGGCTGTTTCCCTCATAGACGGCGACGGACCAGCGGGTGTAATTCCAGGTCTGGTTGCTGTTGTATTCGGCTGTCAGCTTCCGACAGAGGGTCGTGGCGACGGCGTCTTGGAAGTTGGCCCGTTGGGCTCGGCCGATGAGTGCTCCGTCGGTATCCCGAGCCCACACGTATGCTGCCTTTTCGACCGGGTCAAAGCCGAGGTCGATCGCGTCGCTCGCGGCAAAGGGCTCCAGACCGTGGCCTTCGGCGATCCTGGCATTCCAGGCGGCGGTGATGGCCTTGTCGGTGGCGTCGGCGACGCGGATCTCGGCCTTGTCGCTGCTCGGTATCCCGGCGGTCGCGATGCCGGACTCATCGCCTTGCCACTGCCCGGCGATCACGCTGTAGCACCCGTCGGTGGCCTCGCCGAAGCCGAGGATGCTCGGTTCGAGGTCACCGTCGAAGTTCTTCCAGGAGATGGCGAAGCGCCCGTAGGACCAGGTGGTGGGGTGGACCTTGAGCCGGTATGCGAGGGCGGTACAGGCGGCCATGTCCCCGGCCCGGCGGAACACCTCCCGGTGGTCTTCGGGGATCTGGGAGATCGGACCGCCGGTCACCATCACGGTTTGTGCCCGCTTGTTGAACGTGACCGTGGGCGTCATAAAGTCCATGTCCTTGGTGGCGAGCATGGCCGCCATGCGGTCCCGGATCGCCTTCTCGACGTCCTTCTCCTCCGAGGTGCTCGGGACGGTGCTCACCCTCCACTCCTCGGACGTCGGTTCGGCCGCGTCGCCCGCACGCGTGAAGGCCGGGTTGGACACCCCCGCCAACGGATCTGACGGGACGACGGCACTACGCGGATCGGCCGACGATTCACTCGCGTCACCCGACCCGCTGGCCTGGGGGGGTGGGGTGGGGGCGTTCGCGCGCGTGGCCGTGGTTGCGGTGGGGCCGCCCGTGGAGCTCTCGGCCACGCTGGTCTTACCCGGGGCATCGCTGTCACCGTTGGCGGGGAAGGCGAGGGCGGCCCCGGCGATACCCCCGACCACGGCTGCAGCGACGAGGACAGCCGCGATGGTGCGCCTGCGGGAGGACGCGGACGGCGCATGCCAAGTCGGGTCGTCCAGCGTGGGCATGTCCCACTCGGCCGTGACCAGTTCGCCCACCCAGGTGGGCTCCAGTCCTCCGTCGCCGCCGAGGACCTGGGTGGCCTGTGAGGCCAGGAGCCTCGAGCACTCCTCCCCCGCCTCGACCGCGGTCATCCGCTCGGACGGGTCCTTCGCGAGAGCCCTTTCCAGAATCTCCCGCAGTTGCTCGGGGACCCCGACGAGGTCCGGGTCGCCCGACATGACGCGGAAGGCGACCGCGTCCGGCGCACCGGTGCCGAACGGAAGGCGACCGGTGGCGGCGTAGGCGACGAGCGCGCCCCAGGCGAACATGTCGCCCTCGGGTCCGGCCGTACTGGAGCGGTAGTATTCCGGACTGATCCAACCTGGGGTGCCGGTCATGATGCCGGTGCGCGTGACGCTGGTGCCGTCGGAGGCGCGGGCGATGCCGAAATCCAGCACGCGGGGCCCGGCGGGAGTGAGGATGACGTTCTGCGGCTTCACGTCGCGGTGGACGACGCCGGCCTGGTGGATAGCGGCCAACGCATGAGCGGTACCGGTCGCGAAGGCGTACAGGGTGCCGTCGGCGAGCGGACCGTGGTTGGCCAGATGCTGGTTGAGGGTCGGGCCGGGGGCGTAGGCAGTTGCCAGCCACGGCTCGGCAGCCTCGGCGTCTGCGGCGAGGAGCGGCACGAGGCAGGGACCCTGTACGCGGGCGGAGAGTTGCACTTCCCGACGGAACCGCGCCCGGAACTCCAGGTCCCCCGCCTGCGCGGGATGGATCACCTTGACCGCGACCCGAAGCCCGTCGGTCGTGAGGCCGGCGTGGACGACGCCCATGCCGCCGGAACCGAGACGGCCGATGATCCGGTACGGGCCGACACGGGAAGGATCACCGGGTCGGGCAGGCTGAACCCGTCCGCCGGAGCCAGCAACGCTCACAGACAGTCCGTTCCTTGATGTGCCGTATGTGGTGAGGCAGTTGAGCCGAGGATCTTCCCAACTCCGACCTTCTTCGGTAGTGAATGCGACTGTGGGACAGGTGAAGGAACTGTGGGGTTGCCTCGATCCGGTGAAAGTCACCTGATCGTCATAAGACTCACCAACGGTGAGGGCCTATCGGCCGCCCACGAGTGCCACCAGCGCCAGCACACGCCTCGCTGATCGCCCCGTCCATTCCCGGTCGCCCGTCGCAGTCCGCCAGTAATCCGCAATGCGCTTTGAGCGTATGCGACCCGCGTTGTCAAGCGGCGATCCGCGGCCGCAGGTCGGCCTTCACTTCGCTGCAGGCCCCGGTCGTCCACACTCCGAGCAGCTCAGCGATCTCCTCCAACGGCAGGCCCAGGTCATTTGGCGGCACCGATGAACGCCAGTCGCTCGATCGCGTCCGCGTACACCCGGTAGCCGACCGGAGACCGGTCGGCCGGCAGTAGTCCGGCGCTCGTAGAAGTGCAGGGCGGTGGCAGGGACGCCAGAGCGTGCGGCGAGCTGGGAGATTCGCATCGTCCTCACGCCATCGACGGTAAGCCCTCGCCCGGGTCGAAGAATCCGGGCGCCGCCCTGGAGCCAGCCGAGACCCATCGTCCGGTTCGAGCTGCACAACCTCTGGGCATTGCACACGCCGGTCAGCAATGGACGATCGGCCACGGCAAGGGCCACAGGCTACAACTGACTTGAACCGGGGCAGAGCTGGGCGCCTGAGAAACGCCGTAGGCGGCAGCCACGCTCCGGTCTCTGTCGTAACGTGGCCTCACGATCACCACGGGACTTGAGGGGGACCCATGGAACCGAGAAGCGCTGCCGCAGTCGGCAGGGACTTCCCGTACACGCTGGCCACCACCTGCTACATCGAGGTCCACAAGGACGGCCGAGTCACCCAGGGTGCGGGAACCGACGCCTATCAACGGGCGCTCGCCGGAGAATCCCGCCTTTTCGCCGTCTGGCCCGGGCAGTGGCGAAGCGACCTCTTCGCCATCGACGACCTGGACGAGTTCGCCCGGGCACACGGCATTGTCCATGACGAAGAGCGAACCGGTCTCGCCGAGCACATCCACGACGTCAAGTGGGCCCTGGCGGACCGCGAGCCGAATCCCCGCAGCCAGTACGTCAGCATTGACCTACGTCTCGTCTGCCGATGTACGGTCAACGACCGCCGCACCTTCGCGTCGCAGATGCGAGAGCAGCAGGGCTGGGACATGGCAGTCACCGGCGGCTGGAGCCGCCAGACGAACGCGAACGGCACCACGTACACGTTCCGTGTCCGACGCCGGAGCCTCAGCTCCTAAGCGAAATCTAGGACCGAACAGTGCGGCGACTGAGGGCCTCAGACCTGCGCGTTCGCGAATCGAGCTCCACACCTGGCAGGAACCCCATGGAACAGCTGCCCCAACCACCAACAGCGACACGGCACGTGGCAGGCCATCACTCAGCGCGTCCTCATGACCCGGCGCCTGACCAGGCGCAGATGGTGATTGCGGCAGGCGGTCACAGCTGTCGGCCGACCACGTTCCCGCCGGGATTGTCGGCCAGGACGACCGCCGCAGTGCTGCGCTTGCCCACCGGCTCTCGCTGAACGGCGAGTACGCGATCCTGGAGACATGGACACCGAGTTGTTGGTCGTCCCGAACTGCCTGAACGAGAAGCCCGCCGCCGAACGGCTGCGGCAAGCCCTCGACGACATCGGCCTGCACGACACCGCATGGGACACCCGTGTGATTGTCGAGCAGCTCGAAGCCGAGTAGGCCGGTTTCACCGGCTCCCCAACTATCCACATCGCCGCCCAAGACCCGTTCGCCGAGCCCGGCCGCTCGCCGGGGCTGGCCTGTCGGGTCTACCGCACGCCGCACGGCCTGGCCGGGGTCCCGGATCTTGGCGAACTCCAGCAGGCGCTGGCGGCAGGATCCGCCGACGGACCGACACGGTGACAGAACACGATGCTGAGGGTGATCTGCAGTGCCCCTGAAGGAAGGGGACCTGTGACTCCGGGAGCGGGTTCCGGATATTCCTTCCGGGGCGGTCCGACGCGACTTGGTAAGCGCGTCACCTCTCAGGGACTGCGACACGATCAAGTCGTCCAAGTCACGCGCCTCGCCGTCCGGGTCGATCGCCCCGCCCACCCCGGGCACCCACAGCGGCACGCCGTAGTGCACGAACAGCGCGAAGCTCCTGCCGAACTGACCGCCGTACCAAGGCCCGTTACAGCTCGCCGACGCTACCGCGCAGAAGCGCGCCCGGTGGCCGCGCGAGCCGCTGGAGCGCCCGGTGGCGTGAAGTCACCCGTAGGCGGTCATCGATCGGTGGAGCCGGCCTCAAACCTTGAACACAAATTACACACATCCTCTCTTCATACCGGCCCGGATGGTCTAGATTGACCTTGCTTCAGCTGTTCGAACACGAGGCGACCAATAGTGATCTATAGGTCCGGTGCTACGGAACGCCAGCAGTCGCGTCCCCGGCGCCAGACGTGGGGGTGATCAATTCTTGGGGCCCGCGAGGGGGCCTTGGGTGCGGGGAGCGCCCGAGGTTTCGACGGGTTCCCGCGCATCTTGAGAGTCCGGCAGGACATGCGAGTCTGCTGCCGCCAGGGTGGGTTGTTCCAATTGCTCTGAGATAGCCAGGATTTCATGCGCGGGGGGCGGGGGCCTCTCGCGGGGGAGGAACAGCGCGGCACGGGGGGCGGGGGCCTCCCGAGGGGAGGAACAGTGCTAGGCGAACACGTCGAACCACTGGGGACCTGGGGGGTTCTGTGCGGCAAGGGGGAAGAGTCAGCCCGTTTCCGTCGGCGAGCGGGCGCCTGACGGACGGGGCAATCAGCCAGCCCGCGATCGAATGGGAGCAGCGGTACCGCCATACCGTGATCACCAGCGATACCGTGGCCACCGCCGTCGTGGTGGCGTCGATCGGCAACTTCTTCGGGGCCCGGGACGCGGCCAACTGGCACGAGAAGTGGGGAATTCTCGCATTCGGCACCGAGCTGCTGGTGCTGGGGGCCCTCGCGGTGGGCCGGGCGTGGGCTCCGGCCGTGCTCGGCCAGGGTGCCGAGGAATTCCGCCGGCTCGGACGCTCGCTGTTCGCGGCGACCGTCGTCCTGGCGCTCGGCGGGATCGCCCTGACCTCGCGCAACATCAAGCTCTGGATCTTCGTCGCAATCCCCGCGATCGCGCTCGTCACCATGACCGAGCGGTATCTGCTCCGCCTCTGGCTGCACAAACAGCGCAAGGAAGGTCGGTGCCTGAGACCGGTGCTCGCTGCCGGGAGCCCGGCCACCGTGCGCGACCTGATCACCCGAACCCGCAAGTTCCCGCATCTCGGCTGGCGGGTGGAGGCGGTGTGCACGACGGACGGTCGCGGGCTCGACGGTGACCAACTGGACGGAGTGCCGGTCGTCGGCCGGCTGACGGACGTCGCCAAGCACGTCCGCCACGACGGCTACCGTGTCGTCGCGGTCACACCGGACCCGCACTGGTCACCGGACCGGCTGCAGCGGCTGGCCTGGAACCTCGAAGACAGCGACGCCGAGATGGTCGTGGCCCCCGTGCTGATGGAGGTGGCCGGTCCGCGGCTGCACATCGACGCGGTGCTCGGGATCCCGCTGCTGCGGGTCAGCATGCCGGCCTTCACCGGGGGCCGCCGGGCGGTCAAAGGGGTCGTAGATCGAATAGGCGCAACGATTCTGCTGTTGCTGTTCGCGCCACTGATGGTGTCCGTCGCGCTGCTCGTGCTGGTGGACAGTCGGGGTGGGGCCTTCTATCGCCAGCGCAGGGTCGGCAAGGACGGCCGCGAGTTCACCATTCTCAAGTTCCGCACCATGGTCGCCGGGGCCGACGGGGCACGTGCCGCGCTGGCCGACCGCAACGAGGGCGCAGGCCCGCTGTTCAAGCTCCGCCGGGATCCGCGGGTGACCCGGGTGGGAGCGGTGCTGCGCCGGTACTCGATCGACGAGCTCCCGCAGCTTTTCAACGTGCTCACCGGATCGATGTCGCTCGTCGGTCCGCGGCCTCCGTTGCCGGAGGAGTCCGCCGCGTACGGCCCGGACATCCGGCGGCGGCTGCTGGTCAAGCCCGGACTCACCGGCCTGTGGCAGATCAGCGGACGCAGCGACCTGTCGTGGGAGGAGGCGGTCCGGCTGGACCTGCGGTACGTGGAGGACTGGTCGCTCGCCCTGGACACGGTGATCTTGTGGAAGACGCTGCGTGCGGTGCTCTACGGGCAGGGGGCCTACTGATGCGCGGGCGGCGCTCGGACCGCAGGCCGAAAGGGCCTGCCTGGGGGGAGGAACGGGTCATGAGAGTCAGCGTTTTCGGGCTCGGCTACGTGGGCTGCGTGTCGGCCGCGTGCCTGGCCAGCATGGGTCACGAGGTCATCGGGGTGGACGTGAACCCGGTGAAGGTCGACCTGGTCAACGACGGCAAGGCCCCGGTGGTCGAGGAGCGGATCGGCGAGCTCATCGCCGAGGTCGTGCGCACCGGAGCGTTGCGCGCCACCGGCGACGTCCGCGAGGCGATCATGGACAGCGAGGTGTCGCTGGTCTGCGTGGGCACGCCGTCGGAGCCCAACGGCAGCCTGTGCACCACGTACTTGGAGCGGGTCACCGAGGAGATCGGCGCCGCGCTGGCCGAGCGGGGCGGTCGGCACACCGTGGTGTTCCGCAGCACCATGCTCCCGGGCACCTGCCTGAACCTGCTGGTGCCGATCCTGGAGAAGTTCGTCGGCGGCACGGCCGGGGTGGACATCGGGGTCGCGGTCAACCCGGAGTTCCTGCGTGAGGGCACGAGCGTGCGGGACTTCTTCGACCCGCCCAAGACCGTCATCGGCGAGCTCGACCCGGCAAGCGGCGACACGGTGCTGGCGCTGTACGACGGCTTGCCCGGCGAGGTGTTCCGGGTGCCGATCCCGACGGCCGAGGCGATCAAATACGCGGACAACGCGTTCCACGGCCTCAAGATCGGCTTCGCGAACGAACTGGGCGCGGTGTGCCAGGCGCTCGGGGTGGACTCGCACCAGGTGATGGACGTGTTCCTGGCCGACCGCAAGCTGAACATCAGCCCCGCCTACCTGCGGCCCGGCTTCGCCTTCGGCGGCTCCTGCCTGCCCAAGGACCTGCGCAGCCTGGTCCACGCGGCGCAGCAGGCCGACGTCTCGGTGCCCATCCTCGCCCATGTGCTGCCCTCCAACTCCGAGCATCTGCAGCGGGCGGTGGAGCTGGTCGAGCGCACCGGCAAGCGCCGGGTGGGAATGTTCGGGTTGTCCTTCAAACCCGGCACCGACGACCTCCGCGAGAGCCCGCTCGTCGAGCTGGCGGAACGTCTCTTCGGCAAGGGGTACGACCTGCGGATCTACGACGCCAACGTGAGCCTCTCCCGGCTGCTCGGCGCGAACCGCGAGTACATCGAGACCCGGTTGCCGCACCTCGCGCAGCTGCTCGCGGATTCCGTCGACGAGGTGCTGGAGCACGCCGACGTCTGCCTGGTCGGGACCAGGGATCCGGCCGTGCTGTCGGCGCTGCCCCATGGCGACGGCCCGGTGATTGTCGACCTCATCCGCCTTCCCGACGCCGAGGCGCGCCGGGCCGAACCGGGGTACATAGGCCTTGCTTGGTGAAACGACCAGCGGCGACCGGCCGAACCGGCGCGCGCTGATCCTGGTGGAGAACCTGTCGGTGCCGTTCGACCGGCGGGTGTGGCAGGAGTGCACGACGCTGCGCGACGCGGGCTGGAAGGTGCACGTCATCTGCCCTCAGGGGAGTAAGCGGGACACGGAGCCGGAGGCGGAGATCGACGGGGTGCGGATCCACCGCTACCCGCTGCGCGCGGCCACCGGAGGGCCGGCCGGCTACCTGCGGGAGTACGGATCGGCGTTGTGGCACACGGTCCGGCTGGCCCGCAAGGTCGGGCCGGTCGACGTGGTCCATGCCTGCAACCCGCCCGACCTGCTGTTCCTGCCGGCCCTGTGGTTGAAGCGGCGCGGAGCGCGGTTCGTCTTCGACCAGCACGACCTGGTACCCGAGCTGTACCTCTCCCGCTTCAGCCGCGGCAAGGATCTGCTCTACCGCGCCGTGTGCGCGCTGGAACGGATGACCTACCGGGCCGCGGACATCGTGCTCGCCACGAACGAGAGCTACCGGGACGTCGCGGTGCGCCGTGGCGGCCGGCGGCCGGCGGACGTCTTCGTGGTGCGCAGCGCGCCCGACATCGACCGGTTCCACCCCGTACCGCCCGAGCCTGAGCTGAAGCGCGGCAAGCCTCATCTGCTGTGTTACCTCGGCGTCATGGGCCCGCAGGACGGCGTCGACTACGCCTTGCGGGCCCTTGCGAAGCTGCGCGACGAGTTCGGGCGGACCGACTGGCATGCGGTGTTCGTCGGCGCGGGCGACACCTTCGACGCGATGGTGGAGCTGTCCCGGCGGCTCGGGCTCTCGGAGCAGGTGCAGTTCACCGGGCGCATTCCGGACGCCGACCTGGTGCGCTACCTGTCCACCGCGGACGTGTGCCTCTCCCCCGACCCGCGCAATCCGCTCAACGACGTGTCGACCATGAACAAGGTCCTGGAGTACATGGTGATGGGCCGGCCGATCGTCTCGTTCGACCTCCGGGAGGCGCGAGTCTCCGCCGGTGACGCCGCCGTCTACGCGCCCGCCAACGACGAGGCCGAGTTCGCGGGGCTCATCGCGCTGCTGCTGGACGATCCGGAGAAGCGGGCCCGGATGGGCAAGATCGGCCAGGAGCGGGTCAGCGGGCCGCTCTCCTGGCGGAACTCGCAAGCGTCGCTGCTCGCCGCCTACGCCGCTGCCTGCCGTGACCAGGCTCCGGCCTCGAACAACCGGACCGGGCAGGGAAGAGGCCGCGCCGTTGATCGATGACGCCATACGCCTGGTCACGATCGGGCGGATCCTCCGTCGGCGCTGGCGGCTGCTCACCATCCTCGCCCTGGTGGGTGCGCTCGTCGGCTACGGCGCCTCCTTGCTGTTTCCGCCGCGCTACACGACCTCGGCATCGGTGCTGCTGCCGGGGACGTGGGAGGAGCGCGAGCTGCTGACACAGACCGAGGTGGCGACCAGTTCGGTGGTGGTCGACCGCGCGGCCGCCACGCTCGGCTGGACCGGCGTGAGCGGCAGCGACCTGCGGGATCAGGTCAGCGCCAAGGCCACCGACGGGAACATCATCAAGATCTCCGGCACGGCCGACACGCCGGAGCGCGCACAGCGGCTCTCCGACCAGGTGGCCAAGGAGTTCGTCTCCTACGCCACGCGGATCGCGAGCAACAGCGCCGACCCCGAAGCGGCGGCGGAGCTCGACACGCTCAAGCAGTCGGTGGAGGACACCAGCCGCCGCATCAGCAAGCTGGCCGGCGCGGCCGATCCGGGGCAGACCGTGGAGAGCGTGCAGACCCGCACCGAGCTGGAGAAGCTGCGCACCGCGCTGCGGGAGGCCATCAACACGCTGGAGCAGGCCGACCCGGCCGACGGCAAGGCGAAGAACGCGAAGAACATGGTCGTCATGGGGTCGGCGGCCCGGCCGACCGGCGAGGCACCGCCGACGAGGACGCAGCTCATCGCCGGCGGAGCGCTGCTGTTCTTCCTGTTCGCGGTCATCGGCCATCTCACCGCCGGGCGGATGAGCCGCCGACTGCGCGGCGAACCGGAGATCACCGCGGCGCTGGGCTCGGCGCTGCTGGGTATCGTCGACGTACCCGTTGAACGGCCCACGCACCGGCCGGCAGGCCATGGCCCGCGGGCCTGGATCCGCCGGCTGCTGGGCCTCGACGTCCGGTGGGACATCCCGACCCCGCAGACGTCCGGCGACGAGGCCAGCAGGCAGATCCGCTACCGGCGGGTGTGCTCCCGTCTCCGGGACCAGCTACCGGCCCCGCGGCGGCTGCTGGTCGTCTTCCCCGAGGGTGACGAGATCGCCCGCCGGGCCGCCGGGCTGCTCGTCGTCGAGGCCGGGAGCGATCCTTCCCCAAGCTCTTCGAGCAGGGGATACCCCATGCTGCGACCGGTGGCGGTTTCGGTGTCCCGTCCGATGGTGCCGGACCGCGGCCAGGAGTCCGGTGCCCTGGTCGTGCTCAGCGCCGGCAGCTGGACCGCGGGGGAGCTCGCCGGCATCGCCGAGGCGTGTGCGGACGCCAAGCACGCGGTCGTCGGCATCGTCCTCGCCGGTCCGGTCCGTGCGACGCGGTCGGCCGACCACTCTCGGCATACCGCCGTACCGGCGCTCGCGGCCTTCGACGGCGAACTGGACGACGCGACGGGAGTCACAGGGTGACGACGAGTACGACCCCGGAGTCGTCGGCCGCCGCTCCGCTGCTTGATCTGCAGGTCCTGGTGGCGGCGGTGCGCAGGCGGCGCCGCCTCTGGTGCTCCCTCGCGCTGCTGGGGCTGCTCGTCGGCGCGGTGGTGGCGTTCCTGCTGCCGCAGCCGCCGACCGCGGTGACCAAGGTGCTGGTCGCGCATGAGGAGGACCAGCCGAACGACCCCGGAACGCTGATCCGCACCGACGTCGCGCTGCTGCAGACCACACGGATCGCCGACAAGGCCCTGAAGTCCCTCAAGTCCCTGAAGTCCCAGGAAAAGGCCGAGGACTTCATGCAGGACTACAGCGGTACCGGTTTGACCAACAACATGCTGCAGATCACCGTGACCGGTGACAGCGACGCGGAAGCGGTGGCCCGCGCCAAGGCGTTGGCCGATGCCTTCGTCGCGGACCATGTGAGGCGGATACAGCAGGCCTCGCACGCCGAGGCCAAGGCCCTGCTCGGCCAGCGTGACCAGCTGAAGGACCAACTGGCCCAGGTCAACAAGGCGATCGGAGACGGAACGCGGGCCAGCGGGCCGGAGTCGTCGGCGGACCTGGAGTCGCTCTACGCCCGCCGGGCCGAACTCACCTCCCAGATCACCGATTTCGGCCAGCGCGCCGCTCAGGCGAGCATCGGCACGCCCCGGCTCGTCGCCGGCACGCAGATCGTGGACGCCCCGCACGTGGTCCGGCGCTCCCTGCCCAAGGCCGCTGCCACCGACGCCGCGATCGGGCTCTTCCTCGGGCTCTTCCTCGGGCTCGCGGTGGCCGCGGTCGGCGCGGTGGTGGCGGACCGTCCCGTGCTGCGCCGGGAGATCGCCGCGAACCTCGGCGCCTCGGTCATCGCGGAGCTGCCCCACCGGCCGGCCGGGCGATGGCAGCGCCGCCGGGTCCGGGCGGCACGTGAACGGCTCACCACGTCGCTGGCCCGCGTCGTGCGTGGTTCCGCGGAACCCGTGTCGCTGCTGGAACTGGGCTGCGCGCGCAACACGAGCGTGATCGCCCTGGACCTCGCCAGGGCACTGGCGGCGGAGGGGCCGGTGGTCATCGTCGACGGTCTGCCCGGCCGGCAGCTCTCCGGCCGCCGCCCGAAGCCGGGGGACCCGGCCGTGGTCACCGGCGAGCGTGCCGCGGCCGGGTCGCACCAGGAGCGCCGGCTCGGCGTCGGCTCGGTGGCGCCCGGCGCGGCGTGGACCGACCTCCAGTACCTCGGCACTCGGACCGTGCTCGTCGTGCGTGCGGGGCACGGCAGCGCCGCGTGGCTGCACACCGTGGCGCGGCAGCTCGCGGACCAGCGCATCGCGGTGATCGGTGTGGTGCTGATCAACCCCGATCCGCGTGACCGGACCGACGGCACGCTGTGGGACGGGCTGCACACCGCGCTGCGCGGCCAGAACGAGCGGCCGGCCCGGCAGAACGGTGGGGGTACCTCCCACGCCGTTCAGGCAGTGGGGGAAGGCCGGCATCGGACGGAGCGGCCGCCGATGTGGGCGGCACGAGTCCCGGACAGCGACCAGGAGGCGCGGTAGGACATGTGTGGCATCGCAGGTACTTACCGATGGCCGGACGGGAAGGTCGTGACCGACCGGCTCACCGATACCCTCGCCCACCGCGGTCCGGACGGGGCGGGCCGGTACAGCCACCCCGTCGGTGACGGCGAAGTGCACCTCGGGCACCGTCGGCTGGCCATCATCGACCTGTCCGAGACCGGCGCCCAGCCGATGGTCTCGGGCGGCCTCGTCCTGACGTACAACGGCGAGCTGTACAACGCGCCCGAGCTGCGTGCCGAGCTGGCGGCCGCCGGGGTGCTCTTCCGCGGTACCTCCGACACCGAGGTGCTCCTTGAGGCCTGGCGGCGCTGGGGCACGGACTGCCTGCCCCGGCTGCGCGGCATGTTCGCGTTCGGGATCTTCGACGAGCGGACCGGGGACCTGGTGCTCGCCCGCGACCAGCTCGGCATCAAGCCGCTGTTCCTGCTCCGGCGCGGCGAGGGCCTGGTGTTCGCCTCCGAGCTCAAGGCGCTCGCCTCCGTGACCGGCGGGTCGCTGGAGGTGGACCATGCGGCGCTGGTGGCCTCGCTGCTGTACTACTGGGTGCCGGACTCACGGTGCGCGTTCCGCGAAGCGGAGAAGCTGCCGCCGGGGAGCTGGCTGCGGTGCCGGCCTGACGGCCGGGTGGAGCGCGGCCGGTTCTGGCACCTGAAGGACGTCGCCGCCGAGGGCCAGGAGCGGGCCCGGGCCGGCGAGCAGCCGGATGTCGCTGCCATCGTCGAGGAGTCGACCCGGCGCCACCTGCTCTCCGACGTACCCGTGGCGACCTTCCTCTCCGGCGGGCTGGACTCCAGCTACCTGACCGCGCTGGCGGCCCGCGAACAACCCGGGATCTCCGCTTACACGATCGGGTTCCGCGCCGAGGACGCCAGGTTCGAGGCGATGCCGGACGACCTGCGCTATGCCCGGCGGGTGGCCGAGCGGTTCGGCGTCGACCTGCGGGAGATCGAGATCGCTCCGAATGTGCTCGACCTGCTGCCGCAGATGACGTACCACCTGGACGAGCCGATCGGCGACCCCGCCGCGATCAACACGTTCCTGATCTGCTCGGCCGCCCGGGAGGCCGGGATCAAGGTGCTGCTCTCGGGGATGGGTGCCGACGAGCTGTTCGCCGGTTACCGCAAGCACCTGGCCAACCTGATCGCGCTGCGCTACCAGCGCGTCCCGGGGCCCCTGCGGCGCGGCCTGTCCAGGGGCGTGGACCGGCTGCCGGTCGCCACGAGCCGCCGGGGGTACCGGTCGGTGCGCTTCGCGAAGCGGTTCCTCTCGTTCGCCGACCTGCCGGAGGAGACCGCGTTCCGGCGCAGCTACACCATGTACGACCAGGACGAGCTGCTCGCCCTGATCGATCCGGACCTGGCCGGGACGGTCGAGGACGTGCTGACCGAGCATGCGGACGTCTACCAGGACAACGACCTCGACGACTTCGTCAACCGCATGTGCCTGGGCGACGCCCGGATGTTCCTGCCGGGCCTGAACCTCACGTACACGGACCGGTCGAGCATGGCCGCGTCGACCGAGGTGCGGGTGCCGTATGTGGACGTCGAGGTGGTCAAGGCAGCGTTCACCGTGCCCGGTGACCGCAAGATCGTCGGACGGCAGGGCAAGGCCGTCCTCAAGGAGGCGGCCACCTCGGTCCTGCCCCGGGAGATCGTGTACCGGCCCAAGGGCCTGTTCAGCGCCCCGCTGCGGGCCTGGATGAGCCGGGATCTGGCACCGCTGGTGCGCGAGGTGGTGAACGACGGCGTCCTCGTCCGTTCCGGGTTCCTGCGCCGCGACGCGCTGGCGCGGATGGTCGCCGAGGACGCCGCCGGCCGGCGGGACTTCTCCAAGCATCTGTGGCATGTGCTGACCCTCGAGTACTGGTATCGCGGCGCGACCTCCGGGTCCGGCCGGACCCCTTGACGGCGTAGAGACAAGAGGACTTCTGGTGAAACAGGTCGTACAGAACTACAAGAGCGGCGAGCTGGCGCTGCTCGACGTGCCGGTGCCGGGGTGCAAGCCGGGCGGTGTGCTGGTCCGCAGCGCCTACTCGCTGATATCCACCGGGACCGAGCTCATGAAGGTGTCCGAGGCCGGCATGTCGATGGTGGGCAAGGCCCGCTCCCGGCCGGACCAGGTGGCCAAGGTCCTGCAGAGCGTGGCCACCAACGGGGTGCCCGCCACCTACCGCAAGGTGATGGGCAAGCTGGACTCCTACACGCCGCTGGGCTACTCGCTGTGCGGGGTGGTCGAGCAGGTCGGCACCGGGATCGACGATGTGAAGGTCGGCGACCTCGTGGCCTGCGCCGGCAATGAGCACGCGTTGCACGCCGAGCTGAACTGGGTGCCGAAGAACCTCTACGCCCGGGTGCCGGACGGCCTCGCGCCGCGGCACGCGGCCTTCGGCACCGTCGGGTCGATCGCGTTGCAGGGCGTCCGCCAGGGCGAGTCACGGCTCGGCGAGGTGGCGCTGGTCATCGGCCTCGGGCTGATCGGGCAGCTGGTGGTGCAGCTGCTGGCCGCCTCGGGAGTCCGCGTCGTCGGGGTCGACCCCGACCCGGTGCGCTGCGAGCTCGCCGAGCGCCTGGGCGCGGCGGCCTGCGGCGATCCCGCCTCCGCGGCCGTGGAAACCGCCGTCGCCGAACTCACCGGCGGTCACGGCGTGGACCAGGTGTACCTGGCCGCCGGCGGCGGCAGCAACCAGCCCGTCGAGCTGGCCGCGCGGCTGAGCCGGGACCGCGGCCGGGTCGTCGACATCGGCAAGTGCCGTCTGGACCTGCCGTGGAACGCGTACTACGAGAAGGAGCTCGACGTCCGGTTCTCCCGCTCGTACGGCCCCGGGCGCTACGACCCGGAGTACGAGCTCGAGGGGCGGGACTACCCGATCGGCTACGTGCGCTGGACCGAGCGCCGCAACCTGGCGTGTTTCCTCGATCTCGTCGCCCGCGGGCGCGTCGACGTGGAGCCCTTGGTCTCCCACACAGCCGACTTCGATGACGCCGTCGAGACGTACCAGCGTCTGAAGGACGGCGACCTGAAGGCCGTGGCCGTGCTGTTCCGGTACCCCGAACACGTAAAGGAAGCGGAGGAGGCGGGGGCCCCGGCGGTGGCCGTGCCCGCGGTGAAGCGGCCCAGCGGCCAAGTGTCCACGCCGCCCCGAACCGCCAAGACGCCGGTGCGCCTCGCGTTCGTCGGCGCGGGCAACTACGCGACGTCGATGCTGCTGCCGCATCTGACGCAGCGCGACGGTGTCGAGTTGTCCACGGTCGTCACCACTACGGCGCTGTCCGCGGCCAACGCGCAGCGGAAGTTCGGCTTCGCCGAGGCGACCACCGATCTCGACGCCATGCTCGGCGACAAGTCCATCGACGCGGTGTTCGTCGTCACCCGGCACAGCTCGCACGCCGAACTGACCCGAAGGGCGCTGCTGGCCGGCAAGGCGGTCTTCGTGGAGAAGCCGTTGGCGCTCACCGAGGACGAGCTGGCCGGCGTGCTAGCGGCGGTGGAGGAGTCCGGCAACGACCGGCTCCAGGTGGGCTTCAACCGCAGGTTCGCGCCGCTGTTGCAGGAGGCCAGCAAGCGGTTCGGCGCCCGGACCGGGCCGGCGAGCCTGCGCTACCTGGTCAACGCGGGCCGCCTTGACCACGGCAGCTGGTACCTCCAACAGGGCACCGAGGGCTCGCGGTTCGCCGGCGAGGGCGGGCACTTCATCGACACGGCGAGCTGGCTGCTCGGGGCCGACCCGGTCTCGGTGTACGCGATCACCACGCCCGGCAACGAGGATCTCCAGGTCGTGCTGCGCTACCCGGACGGGTCCACCGCCACCATCAGCTACGTCACCACCGGCGCGCCCGGCTTCCCCAAGGAGACACTGGACCTTGTCGCGGACGGCAAGGTGCTGCGGCTCGACGACTTCGTCCGTGCCTCGGTGTACAGCCGCAAGCGGTGGGTCAGTTCGCGGCTGCCCAAGGCCCGGGACAAGGGCCAGAACGCCGAACTGGCCGCGTTCATCAAGGCCGTGCGGACCGGCGGGCCGATGCCGGTACCGCTGGAGTCGCTGGTCGCCACCACGGCGGCCACCCTCGCCGTGCAGGCCGGCCTGGCCGGCGGCGCGCCGGTGACGTTGGCGAGAACGCGATGACCATGAGCGCGGGCTGGTACCTGCGGCGGCTGTCCCGGATGGGACCGCGGGAGGTCGGCGGCCGGGTGGGCGACGCGGTGCGCAGGCGGCGGTGGCGGTCGGCGCGGCCGGACAGCCCGAGCGTGACCGGCGCCCGGTTCACCGCGGTACTGCCCGCAGGGACGATCGCCGCGGTGCCATCGGACGCCGCGAAACGTCTCATCGCCGAGGCGGACCGGCTGATGGCGGGGCACGCCGAGTATTTCGGGGTGGTCCGCGACGACCTGGACGACCCGGACTGGTGGTACGACCCGAAGACCGGGCGCCGGGCTCCATGGGGCTATGCCTTCGACGTGCCGTACCGGAACGAGGACGCGGTCGGGGACATCAAGCAGATCTGGGAGCTGTCCCGGCATCAGTACCTCACCGTGCTCGCCGCCGCCTACGCGATCACCGGGGACGAGCGGTACGCCGAGCGCGTGGCCGAGCACCTGCGGTCGTGGTGGAGGGGCAACGCGCCGCTGCGCGGAGTGCACTGGACCAGCGGCATCGAGCTGGGTATCCGGCTGCTGTCCTGGGTGTGGATCCGCCGGCTGCTCGACGGCTGGCCGGGCGCGGCCGGGCTGTTCGAGGACAACCCGGTGGCACTCCGCCAGATCTGGCACCACCAGCGCTGGCTGGCCGCCTTCCCCAGCCGGGGGTCTTCGGCGAACAACCACATCATCGCCGAGGCCGCCGGGCAGTTCGCCGCGGCCTGCGCGTTCGGGTGGTTCCCCTCCTCGGCACGTTGGCGAGCCGACGCGCTGCGGTCGCTGGAGCGGCATCTGCGAAGCAACACCTTCGGCTCTGGCCTCAACCGCGAGCTGGCCACCGAGTATCACGGTCTGGTGCTGGAGCTCGGCCTGGCCGCGGTGGCCGAGGCGGATGCCGCAGGCGTGCCGGTCCCCGCGTCGATCCGGCTGGTGCTGCTGCGGATGACCGACGCGCTCGCGGCCGTCGTGGACAGCCGGCTCCGGCCGCCGCGCCAGGGGGACGCGGACGACGGACACGGTCTGGTCGTGGACGGCGCGGGCACCGACCGCTGGGGCTCGCTGCTGGCCACGGGGGACGCCGTGTTCGGTCGGCTCGCCTGGTGGCCGACGGTGACCGGCACCGATGTGCGCACCCCGCTGCTGGCCGCACTCATCAATCCCACCGAACTGTCTGTGACCCGCCCGGCAGACCGACCGGCCCATTTCGCCGATGCGGGCATGACCATCCTGCGGGGTCCGGAGGAGATCTGGTGCCGCTGCGACGGTGGTCCGCACGGATTCCTGTCCATCGCCGCGCATGCGCACGCGGACGCGCTGTCCGTGGAGGTCCGGCACGAAGGGGTCGACGTGCTCGCCGACCCGGGGACGTTCTGCTACCACGGGCAGCCCGAGTGGCGGCAGTACTTCCGGTCGACCCTCGGCCACAACACCCTGCAACTGGACGGCGGTGACCAGTCCGTCTCCGGCGGGCCGTTCCTGTGGACCCGGCATGCCCGCAGCCGCGTCCTGGTCGCGGACACCTCCGACGCCTCCTCCGGGGGGACGGCCCGCTGGTGCGCCGAGCACGACGGCTACCAGGGCTCCGTACACCGCCGCCGGGTGGAGCTGACGGCCGCGAGCCAGGAGCTGAGGGTGGTCGACGAGGTGCGCGGCCCGCGCCGGGCCGTGCGCCTGGCGTTCCACCTCGGCCCGGCGATCGCCGCGGACCTGGTGGGTAACCGGGCGGTGCTCACCTGGACCCGGGACGGCGAGGACCGCTCCGCGGCGCTCGACCTGCCCGAACAGCTGAGCTGGCAGGCGCATCGCGGCGAGAGTGACCCCCCACTGGGCTGGTACTCCGCCGGCTTCGGCCGCAAGGAACCCACCACCACGTTGGTCGGCACCGGCTTCGCCGATGGCACGGAGGGGTTCACCACCGTGCTCAGGTTCCGCGGCTAGGGGGGAGGGGAACTCTTGGGAAGCAAGTGGCGGCGCTGGGCGTTGCCGGCGGCACCGCTGGCGCTGACCCTGCTTGCGGCGACCGGCTGTGAGAGCGGCACGACGGACGCGGCGCCGAAACCGACCGCTGCGCCGTCCACGTCCGTGGCCGGGGTGTGCGCCAAGCCCGCGGCCGGGCCGGCGAAGGCGCCGGCGGGCGCGGTGACGGTCGACCCAGCGGTTCCCGGCGACCTGGCCGCGAAGACCGAGAGCAGCCCTGCGCACACCACCTTCTGGCTTCGGCCGGGCAAGCACACGCTCATGTCGGACCGCTACGACCAGGTGATCCCCAAGGAGGGGGACGTCTACCTCGGCGCGCCGAGCGCGGTGCTCGACGGCCGGAAGAGCAACCAGTACGCGTTCGGCGGCACCGCCCGCGACGTCACGATCCGCTACCTGACCGTGCAGGGGTTCGTCGCGCCCCGTGACGAGGGCGTGGTCAATCACGACTCGGCCGACGGGTGGGTGATCGAGCACACGACGATCCAGAACAACTCCGGCGCCGGGCTGATGGCCGGCGCCCGCCAGCAGGTCCGCGCCAGCTGCCTGCGCGACAACGGCCAGTACGGCATGAACGCGTACAAGGGCGCCGGCGGTCTCCGCGGTCTGGTGGTCGAGGGCAACGAGATCGTGGGCAACAACACGGGCGACTGGGAGCGGCGGCGGCCGGACTGCGGCTGCAGCGGAGGCGTCAAGTTCTGGGCCGTCAACGGCGCCGACATCAGCGGCAACTGGGTGCACGACAACCGCGGAGCCGGGCTGTGGGCGGACACCAACAACAACGACTTCCTGATCGAGGGCAACCTGATCGAGGGCAACGACGGTGCCGCGCTGATCTACGAGACCAGCTACAACGCGGTCATCCGGAAGAACACCATCCGGCGGAACAACTGGGTCGAGGGCCGCGACTACGCCGCCGACGGCGACACTTTCCCGTTCGCGACCGTCTACCTCTCCGAGTCCGGCGGCGAACCCCGGATCCGGGCCCGCACGGACAAGATCGAGATCTACCGGAACGTGCTGGAGAACAACTGGTCCGGGATCACCCTGTGGGAGAACGCCGACCGGTTCTGCAACAGCCCGGCCAACACCTCCTCGGGTGACTGCACGTTGCTGGTGAAGAACACCGACCGCTGCGTACAGCCGGCGATCGCCAAGGCACCGCTCTACTCCGACTGCCGGTGGAAGACCCAGCGGGTGGACATCCACGACAACCGCTTCGTGCTGGACAAGTCCGTCGTCGACTGCACGGTGAAGTGCGACCGGATGGGGGTGCTGTCCAACTACGGCACCTATCCGGACTGGTCGCCGTACCAGGGCGAGCGGGTGGCCGAGGCGATCACCAGCGAGCAGCACAACCGCTGGCACGACAACGTCTACGTCGGACCATGGACCTTTGTCGTCCACGACGCGAGCCGGACGGTCGGCTTCAAGCAGTGGCAGGCCACGCCGTACCAGCAGGACGCGGGCAGCACCCTCCGCGCAGGGGACGGTGGTTGAGATGAGGTCCGCGGACACCAACAGGGACCACACGTCGAAGATCGTCGGGACGGTCTGGGGGCTGCTCATCCTCAACACCCTCGGCTCCGCCGGGGCGAGGACCATCGTCCCGCTGCCCCGCTCCCTCATCCAGATGGTCACCATGGGCTCGCTGGTCGCCGCGTTCGCGCTGGCGCTCGTGGTCAACCCCCGGGTACGCATCCGGGCCAGCGCCTACGTGTTCCTGCTCACCCTGCTGCTGGTGCCGAGCCTGATCTCCAGCGTGGACCAGGGGGCCGGGTTCGGCGCGCTGTTCCGCTGCGCCCGGCTGGCTCTCTTCATCGGCACGCTGTGGCTGCTCAGCCGCTGGTGGGACGGCAGCACGACGTTCGTCCGGCACCACATCCGGATGTACTTCGCGGTGCTCGCGTCGGTGGCCGCCGGCCTGGTCATCTCACCGGGCGCAGCCCTCCCCGATCTCTACGGCGGGCGGCTGGTCGGCGCGTTGTGGCCGCTCACCCCGCCGCAGATCGGCCAGTACGCCGCGGTGATCATCGGGCTCACCGTGCTGCTCCTGCTGGGCCGCCGGACCGACCGGACCAGCGCGGCGGTGGTCATCGTGCCCTCCCTCGTCCTGCTCGCGCTGACCCATACCCGGACGGCCACGCTCGGCCTGATCATCGCGCTGGTGCTGGCGATCACCTCCCTCATCCTGACCAGCGCCGCCGCCCGCCGGGTCTTCAGCTGGGCGGTGCTGTGCGCCGCGGTGGCCGCGGTGGGGTTCAGCTCCGCGCTCCAGGCGTGGTTCCTGCGCGGGCAGAGCCAGGAGAACTTCGCCAGCCTCACCGGCCGGGCCAAGGTCTGGCACGCCCTGCTGGCGGAACCCCGGACGACCTCGCAGAACCTGTTCGGCACGGGCTTGGGCGACAAGTCGTTCGGCGGGCTGCCGATCGACAACAGCTGGCTGGCCGTCTACAACGAGCAGGGCATGACCGGCATCGCCCTGGTGGCGGCGATCATCATCGTGCTGGGCGGTGTCGCGTTGCTGCGGCCACCGTCGCTGTCGAGGGCCTGCGCGATCTTCCTGATCAGCTACTGCGCGATCGCGTCGTACACCGAGGCCGGTCTTGGCGACGCCTCGCCGTATCTGCTGCATCTGGCCCTGGCCGCCTCACTGTTGGCGGCACCCGCCGCGGCCACTCCCCTCTCGACGCCCGAAGCCCCTCGACGACCCATCCCGCGATGGGCCCGGAAATCGGAGGTGACGTGAGCATGCACGTCCTCGTGGTGCACAACCGCTATGCCTCGGCGCAGCCGAGCGGAGAGAACAAGGTCGTCGACCAGGAGGTGGCGCTGCTGCGCGGGGCCGGCCACCGGGTCGAGGTGTTCGAGCGACGCAGCGACGACATCGCCGCCCGGTCCCTGCTGGGCAAGGCCGCGGTACCGCTCCTTGTGCCGTGGAACCCGGCGGTCCGCGCGGAGCTCACCGCCCGGCTTCGCACCGAGCGGCCGGACGTGGTGCACGTCCACAACGTCTTCCCGCTCCTGTCTCCGGCGGTGCTGGCCGCCTGCGCCGACGCCGGCGTGCCCGCCGTCGCCACGCTGCACAACTACACCCAGGTCTGCCCGCCCGGCACGCTCCAGCGGGACGGCCGGCCGTGCACCGAGTGCGTCGGGTCCGCGCCGCTGCCCGCAGTCCGGCACGGCTGCTACCGGAGCTCCCGGCTGGCGACGGTGCCGCTCGCGGTCAGCATGTCGGTCAACCGGCGGCGGTGGTGGTCCGGCGTGGAGCGGTTCTTCTGCATCTCCGCGGCCCAGCGCGACGTGCTGGTGCGGGCGGGCATGCCGGCCGAGCGGCTGGCGGTGAAGCACAACTTCGTGCCCGACCCGGGCACCCGCCGCGATGGCGCCGGCGAGCATCTGCTCTACCTCGGCCGGCTCGCGGAGGCCAAGGGCGTGCGGCTGCTCATGGCCGCATGGGACGAGATCGCAGCGAGCGGCGGTGTGGGCGTCCCGCTCGTGATCGCCGGCGCGGGGCCGCTGGAGCCGGAGGTGACCGCCTGGGCGGCGGGCCGGGACGACGTGCGCTACGTCGGCCTGTACGACACAACGGAGTGCCGGCAGGCCATCGCGCGGTCGGTCGCCGTGGTGGCTCCCTCGACGTGGCTGGAGGCGTTCGGCCTGGTGGTCGTGGAGGCGATGGCGGCCGGGGTCCCGACCGTCGCCGCCGGGCACGGCGCCTTCGTCGAACTCGTCGAGGACGGGGTGACCGGGCTGCTGCACCGGCCGGGCGAGCCCGCCTCGCTCGCGTCCTGCATACGCCGGATCGCGGCCGATCCGGCCCGCAACCGGGAGATGGGGCAGGCGGCCCGGCGCCGTTACGAGCAGGGCTTCAGCCCGGACGTCGGGCTGAAGCGCCTGGTTGAGGAGTACCGCACCGCGATCGCGGGTCGGTCAGCACTGGCTCGCGGCGGGGACACCCGCGCGAGCAGGGGGGATGGGGACAGTAGATGACACGATGCCGACTCTGCGGCTCGGCGGCGCTGGCGAGCGTCGTCGATCTGGGGGCGACCCCGCCGTGTGAGAGCTTTCTCGCCGCGGACCAACTGGACCAGCCGGAGCCGGCGTACCCGCTGCACCTGCGGGTCTGCACCGACTGCTGGCTCGCGCAGATCCCTCCGCTGATCACGCCGGAGGAGACGTTCAAGGAGTACGCGTACTTCTCCTCCTACTCGACCTCCTGGGTGGAGCATGCGCGCACGTTCGTCGCCGACGCCGTACAGCGGGTGGGTCTCGGCCCCGACGCCTTCGTGGTCGAGGTCGCGAGCAACGACGGGTACCTGCTGAAGCATGTGGTGGACCGCGGGATCCGGTGCCTCGGCATCGAGCCCTCGGTGAACGTCGGCGCCGCGGCGCGGGACGCGGGTGTGCCGACGCTCACGGAGTTCCTGTCGCCGGACACCGGCACGGCAGTCCGTGCCGAACACGGACCGGCGGACCTGGTCGTGGCCAACAACGTGTACGCGCACATCCCCGACGTGGTCGGGTTCACCCAGGGGCTGCGCGCCCTGGTCGCCGACGACGGCTGGGTCTCCATCGAGGTGCAGCACCTGCTGACCCTGATCGAGGAGAACCAGTACGACACGATCTACCACGAGCACTTCCAGTACTACACGGTCGCGTCCGCGACCCGGGCGCTGGCGAGCGGCGGACTCACGCTCGTGGACGTCGAGCTGCTGCCCACGCACGGCGGCTCCATCCGGCTGTGGGCCCGGCCGGCCGAGGTGGCCGGCGAGCCGACGCAGCAGGTGGCCGACGTGCTGGCCCGGGAGAAGGCCGCCGGGCTTCAGGAGCTGTCCGGGTACACCGAGTTCTCCGATCGGGTGGCCAAGGTGCGCCGGGATCTCCTCAAGTTCCTCATCGAGGCGGCCGAGCGCGGCGAGACGGTCGTCGGCTACGGCGCCCCCGGCAAGGGCAACACCCTGCTCAACCACTGCGGCATCCGGCCCGACCTGCTCGCGTACACGGTCGACCGCAACCCCTACAAGCACGGCAGGTTCACCCCGGGCACCCGCATCCCGATCCTGCCGCCCGAGCGGATAGCCGCCGACAGACCGGACTACGTCCTCGTCCTCCCGTGGAACCTGCGGGCCGAGCTGGTCGAGCAGCTGTCCTTCGTGCACGAGTGGGGCGGCCGACTGGTCTTTCCCATCCCGGAACTGAGCATTGTCGAGGTCAAGCGATGAAGGTCGTTCTGTTCTGCGGCGGTTACGGGATGCGGATGCGCAACGGAGCCGCCGACGACGTGCCCAAGCCGATGGCGATGGTCGGCCCGCGACCGCTGATCTGGCACGTCATGCGCTACTACGCGCACTTCGGGCACACGGAGTTCATCCTGTGCCTCGGATACGGGGCCCACCACATCAAGGACTTCTTCCTCAACTACGAGGAGACGACGTCCAACGACTTCGTGCTGCGCAAGGGGCAGACCGAGCTGCTGTCCACCGACATCGCCGACTGGACGATCACGTTCGCGCAGACCGGCATCGAGTCACCGATCGGGGAGCGGCTGCGCCGGGTACGGCACCACCTGGACGGCGACGAGATGTTCCTCGCCAACTACGCCGACGTCCTCACCGACGCCCCGCTTCCGGAGATGATCGACCGGTTCGCCCGGCGCGACGCGGGTGCGTCGATGATGGTGGTGCCGCCGCAGTCATCGTTCCACTGCGTGGAGTTGGGCGAGGACGGCCTGGTGGGCGGCATCACCGCGGTGAGCGAACTGCCGCTGTGGGAGAACGGCGGCTACTTCGTCCTCCGCCAGGAGGTCTTCGACCACATCCCTGAGAACGGGGACCTGGTCGCCGACGGATGCGCCCAACTGGCCAAGCGCGGACGGCTGGTGGCGCACCAGCACCGCGGGTTCTGGAAGCCGACCGACACCGTGAAGGAGCGGGCCGCGCTCGACGAGGCCTACGCCCGGGGCGACCGTCCGTGGGCCGTGTGGGAACGGGACGGCGCGAGTGCCGGAGCGAGAGCGTGATCCGGCTCGGGGCCGGACCCCTGGAGCGGATCGTCGCAGTGGGCGCGCACTGCGACGACATCGCCATCGGCGCCGGCGGCACGCTGCTGACGTTGTGTCACGCGCGACCCGGTATCCGCGTCGACGCGCTGGTGCTCTCCGGCGGCGGCACCGACCGGGAACAGGAGGAGCGGGCCGCGCTCGCCGCCTTCTGCCCGGGCGCCGACCTGCGGCTGACCGTGCTCAAGCTGCCGGACGGCCGGATGCCCGTGCACTGGGACGAGGCCAAGGCCGCGGTCGAGGAACTGCGCGGGCAGACCGACCCCGATCTGATCCTGGCCCCGCGCACCGATGACGCGCACCAGGACCACCGCGGGCTGGCGAAGCTGATACCCACCGCGTTCCGCGACCATCTCGTGCTCGGCTACGAGATCGTCAAGTGGGACGGCGATCTCGGCCGTCCGGCGGCGTACCAGCCGCTGTCGCCGGAGATCGCCGAACAGAAGGTGCGGCTGCTGCAGGAGCACTACCCCTCGCAGCGGCACCGGCCCTGGTACGACCGGGAGGCCTTCCTCGGGCTGGCCCGGATCCGCGGCATCGAATGCCACGCGCGCTACGCCGAGGCGTTCGCCGTCACCAAACTCACGCTCAACCTGGGGGGTTGAACCTTGCGCGTACTACTGACCGGACACCAGGGATACCTGGGCACCGTCATGGCCCCCGTCCTCACGGCCGCCGGGCACGAGGTCGTCGGCCTCGACGCCGGCCTGTTCGCCGACTGCGTCCTTGGCCCGGCGCCGGCGGACCCGCCGGGGCAGCGGGTGGACCTGCGCGACCTCACGGCCGAACACGTGGCAGGGGTGGATGCCGTGATCCACCTGGCCGCACTGTCCAACGACCCGCTGGGATCGCTGGCCCCGGAGCTCACCTACGACATCAACCACCACGCGTCCGTACGGCTGGCCCGGCTGGCCCGCGACGCCGGAGTGGGGCGCTTCCTGTACGCGTCGACCTGCTCGGTCTACGGTGCCGCCGGCGGCGAGGACCTGGTGGGCGAGGACGCCCCGCTGCGCCCGGTGACGCCGTACGCGGAGTCCAAGGTGCGGGTGGAGGACGACCTGCACGAGCTCGCCGACGGCGACTTCACCCCCGTGTTCATGCGCAACGCCACGGCCTTCGGCTTCTCGCCCCGGCTGCGTGCCGACATCGTGCTGAACAACCTGGTGGGCCACGCGCTGCTGTCCGGCGAGGTGCTGGTGATGTCCGACGGCACGCCCTGGCGCCCGCTGGTGCACGCCGTCGACATCGCACGGGCCTTCACGGCCGCGCTGACCGCGCCGCGCGAAGCGGTGCACGACCGGCCGTTCAACATCGGCAGCGAGACCAACAACGTCACGGTCGCCGAGATCGCCGAGCAGGTCGCCGAGGCGGTGCCCGGCTCCAAGGTGGTGATCACCGGGGAAACCGGTGCCGACCCACGGTCGTACCGGGTGGACTTCTCCCGGTTCCGCGCGGCGATCCCCGGCTTCGACTGCGAGTGGACGGTGAAGCGGGGCGCGCTCGAACTCGCCGACGCCTACCGCGCACACGGGCTGACCCAGGAGGACTTCCAACAGCGCTTCACCCGCCTGGCCGTACTGCGCGCCGCGTCCGGCGCCGGCGCCGTCGACGACACCCTGCGGTGGCGCCGGTGACCGAGCGCGGCGAGGAGATGTACGCCCTGGTGGAGCGGCTGTACCCGCTCTGCCGGAGCATCACCGGCGACGGTGTGCGCGCCACCTTGGACATCGTCGGCGAGTACATCCCGCTGCACGTGCACGAGGTGCCGACCGGAACCCAGGTCCTCGACTGGACGGTGCCGCAGGAGTGGAACATCCGGGACGCGTACATCGCCGACACGGCCGGCAATCGGGTCGTCGACTTCGCCGCGTCCAGCCTGCACGTGCTCGGCTACAGCGTGCCGGTGGCCAAGACCATGCCCCTGTCCGAGCTGCGCGCGCACCTGCACACCCTGCCGGACCACCCGTCCTGGGTGCCGTACCGCACCAGCTACTACAAGCCGGACTGGGGGTTCTGCCTGACCCAGGAGACCCTGGACGCGATGCCGGACGGCGAGTACGAGGTGCGCATCGACTCCACGCTCGCCGACGGCCATCTCACCTACGCCGAGCACGTGGTGCCCGGTCAGGTAGCCGACGAGGTGATCGTCTCCTGCCACGTCTGCCACCCGTCGCTGGCCAACGACAACATGGCGGGCGTCGCGGTGGCGACGTTCCTGGCCCGGGCGCTGGCCGAGGAAACGCCGTACTACACCTACCGGTTCATCTTCGCTCCCGGCACCATCGGAGCGATCACCTGGCTGGCCCGCAACGCGGAAAGGGTCGAGCGGGTCAAGCACGGGCTGGTGCTGGCCTGCGCCGGCGACCCGGGCGCGTTGACGTACAAGCAGAGCAGGCGCGGTGACGCGGAGATCGACCGGGTGCTGCGGCACGTGCTGGCCGCCTCCGAACGGCCGCACCGCGTCGTCGAGTTCACTCCGTACGGCTACGACGAGCGGCAGTACTGCTCGCCCGGGTTCAACCTCGGTGTCGGCTCGCTCACCCGGACCCCGTACGCGGGCTATCCCGAGTACCACACCTCGGCGGACAACCTGGACTTCGTCTCCCCGGAGGCGATGGCGGACACCTTCGCGGTCTGCCGCGAGGCGTTCGCCGTCCTGGACCGCAACCGGCGCTACCTCAACCTCAGCCCCTACGGCGAACCGCAGCTGGGCCGGCGCGGGTTGTACGACGCGCTCGGCGGGCGCAGCGACACCAAGCAGGCCCAGATGGCCATGCTCTGGGTGCTCAACCTCTCTGACGGCGAGCACAGTCTGCTGGACGTCGCCGAGCGGTCCGGGCTGCCGTTCGACACCGTCGCCGACGCGGCCGGTGTCCTGCACGAGGCCGGGCTGATCAAGACATGACGTCGATGCCCGTCGAGGGGGAGAATCCGCAGACAGTGGCGCCACCGGCCGGATCCGCCAGGCGGGCCCTCGTCGGCCGGCTGTCCTGGGGACTGGCCGACCAGGCGGCCTCCAGCATCTCCAACTTCGCGGTGGGGATCTACGTGGCGCGCTCGTTGGGGGTGACCGCGTTCGGCGTGTTCAGCCTGGCCTGGGTGACGTACGGCGTGGTGCTCAACGTCTCGCGCGGCCTTTCCACCGACCCGCTCGTGGTGCGCTTCAGCGGGGTGTCGGACGCGTCCTGGCGCCGGGCGGTGGCCCGCTCGACGGGTACCGCGCTCGGCGTCGGTACCGCCATAGGCACGGTGTGTCTGGTGGTCGGGCTTGCTCTCGGCGGCCGGTTGGGGCCCGCGTTCGCCTGCCTCGGCGTCATGCTGCCGGGGCTGCTGCTGCAGGACGCCTGGCGGTTCGGGTTCTTCGCCGCCGGCAACGGGCGGAAGGCCTTCGTCAACGACGTTGTGTGGGGCGTCGCGCTCATCCCGGCCATGGTCGTGGCGGCCCATGTGGGCAGTGTCGCCGCTTTCGTGCTCGCCTGGGGCGTGTCCGCCGCGGTGGCCGCCGCGTACGGCTGCCTCCAGTCCGCCATCCGGCCCCGGATGACCGGGGCGCGCGGGTGGCTGCGCGAACAGCGCGATCTCGGCTACCGGTACCTGGTCGAGAACGTCAGCCTCAGCGGCGCGAGCCAACTGCGGGCATACGGGCTCGGCGCGATCGTCGGGGTCGGCGCGGTGGGTGCGGTGCGGGGCGCCGAACTCCTGATGGGCCCGTTCCTCGCCGTGCTGATGGGCCTGTCGCTGGTCACGGTCCCGGAGGCGGCACGGGTGCTGCGGCAGGCCCCGCACCGCCTCGGCACGTTCTGCCTCCTGCTGGGCGGCGGGCAGGCCGCCGGCGCGCTGCTCTGGGGCGGGGCGCTGCTGCTGGTGCCGGACCGGCTCGGCGAGCTGGTGCTCGGCGGCGTCTGGCACTCCGCCTCGGAGCTCATCGTGCCGATCACCCTCGGCGTCGCGGGCGCGGGCCTCGGCACCGGCGCGGCGGCCGGGCTGCGCGCGCTCGGCGCGGCCCGGCGCAGCCTGCGCTCCCAGCTGTTCGCCTCCGCCTGTTACGTCGGCGGCGGGCTCGGCGGGGCGGCCGTCGCCGGCACGGTCGGCTCGGCCTGGGGCGCCGCCGCCGCGACCGTCAGCGGCTCGGCCGTGTGGTGGCTGCACCTGCGGTCCGCCCTGCGCGAGCGCCCCCACGACCCCATCCCCGAAGTGAGGACCTCATGACCGACCGACCCAGGCTGAGCATCGGCCTGCCCGTGTACAACGGCGAGGAGTACCTGGCCGAGTCGCTCGACGCCCTGCTCGGCCAGACCTACGAGGACTTCGAGCTGGTCATATCCGACAACGCCTCGACCGACGGGACCCAGGACATCTGCCGCAAGTACGCCGCACAGGACTCCCGCATCCGGTACCTCCGGCTGCCACGGAATGTCGGCGCCACTCCGAACCACAACTACGTGTTCACCCAGTGCCGCGGCGAGCTGTTCAAGTGGGCCTCGCACGACGACCTGTACGGCCGGGACCTGCTGCGGCGCTGCGTCGAAGCGCTGGACGAGCGGCCCGACGTGATCCTGGCGCACGCCGACCAGGCGGTCATCGACGGCGACGGCCAGGTGAAGGTCCCCTACGAGTACACGCTCGCCACCGGCTCGCCGCACGCGCCCGAGCGCTTCCGCAGCCTGCTGTTCGAGCCGGGCGGCGACGACTTCTACGGGGTGATGCGGGCCGACATGCTGCGCCGGGTGAAGCCGCTCGACAGCTACCACCACGCGGACCGCACGTTCGTCGCCGAGATCACGCTGCACGGGCGCTTCCACCAAGTGCCGGAGCTGCTGTACTTCCGCCGCGACCACCCCACCCGCGCCGAGCGGGCGAACCCTTCCAAGCGCTCCCGCTGCGTCAACCTGGACCCTCGCCGGGCAGGCCCGCTGCACCCGACGCCCCGGCTGCTCGCCGAGTACCTCTGGGGCTTCGCCTCGGCGATCCGGCGGGCGCCGTTGTCCCCGGCCGACCGGCGCGCGTGCTACCGCCACCTGGCCGCGTGGATGACCAGCCGGGTCCGGCCGGGCGCCGGCGAGCGGGTCGAGGACCGCGCCCCGGTCGACCCGGACCTCCTCACCGTCTCCGTCGACGCCCTCGTAGCGGGTCGTGAAGGGCGGCGGGCATGAAGACGGGAACGCGCGTAGGGGTGTTCGGCCTCCTCGGCTCCGGCAACCTCGGCAACGACGGCTCGCTCGAGGCCGTCCTCGGGTACCTCCGCGCCGAGCACCCGGAGGCGGTCGTGGACGCGCTGTGCGGCGGACCCGAGGCCGTGACGACCCGGTTCGGGATCCCCGCCACGCGGCTGCACTGGAACCGCGCGGAGTACCGGACCGCGTCACGTGCGGGCGCGATCGCGGCGAAGGGTCTGGGCAAACTCGTCGACGTCTTCCGCACCGCCGCCTGGGTGCGCCGGCACGACGTGGTGATCGTGCCGGGCATGGGCGTCCTGGAGGCCACGCTGCCGCTGCGGCCGTGGGGCTTCCCGTACTCGCTGTTCCTGCTCTGCGCGAGCGGCCGGCTGCTGGGCACCCGGGTCGCGCTGGTCAGCGTCGGCGCCGCCGAGATCGGCAACCGGCCCACCCGGGCCCTCGTGCGCTGGTCGGCGCGGCTGGCCGCGTACCGGTCGTACCGGGACGCCCAGTCCCGTGACGCGATGCGGGCGATGGGCGTGGACACCGCGCGCGACGAGGTCTACCCGGACCTCGCGTTCTCCCTGCCGACTCCGGAGCCAAGCGCGCCCTCGGGCTCGCCGGGCCCGGTCTGCGTCGGTGTCATGGACTTCCACGGCGGCAACGACGACCGTGCCCGGGCCGACGAGATATACCGGCGCTACCTCGACGGGACGATCCGGTTCGTCCGCGCGCTGGTCGAGGAGGACAGGCCGGTCCGGCTGCTCACCGGTGACGAGTGCGATGCGTCGGTGGTCGCCGCGATCCTCGACGCGGTGGACTCGCCGCTGGTCACCGCTGCCGAGCCGGCCTCACTGGCCGACCTGATGAAGGAGATGGCGGCTGCCGACACCGTGGTGGCGGTCCGGTACCACAACCTGATCTGCGCGCTGAAGACCGGCACGCCGGTGCTCGCTCTCAGCTATGCGGCGAAGAGCGACTCGCTCATGGAGCGGATGGGCCTCGGCGCGTACTGCCATCCGGCCCGCGAGGTGGACGCCGACCGGCTGCTCGAACAGTTCCGGGCGCTGGAGAAGCGCTCGGCCGAGCTGCGGCAGACCCTCACCGAGCGGAACCTGGCCGCCGCCCGGCAACTCCAGGACCAGTTCACCGCGTTGACCTCGGCCCTGTTCCCGGCGTCCGGCCACACCCACACCCACACCCCGCGGAAGGCTTCATGAAAGCGACCGAAGTCCCGGCGATCGCCGGGGCGTACCTGTTCGAGCCGACGCCGTACGCCGACGAGCGCGGCTTCTTCTGCCGCACCTTCGACGCCGACGTGGTCCGCTCGGTGGGCCTCGACCCGGACGCCTTCGTCCAGGACAGCCTGTCCCGCTCGGTCCGGGGCGTGCTGCGCGGCCTGCACCTGCGCTCCGGCGCCGGCGAGGCCAAGCTGGTGCGGTGCTCGTACGGGAGGATCTTCGACGTCGTCGTGGACCTGCGGCCGGACTCGCCGACCTACCGCAACCGGGCCTTCTTCGAGCTGTCCGGCGAGACGCAGGCGACCCTGTACATCCCGGCGGGGTGCGCGCACGGCTTCCAGGCGCTGACCGAAACCGCCGACACCTCGTACCGGATCGACCGCCCGCACGATCCGGCCGAGGACGTGACGATCGCCTTCGACGACCCGGAGCTCGCCATTCCCTGGCCGCTGCCGGTCACATCGATGTCCCAGCGGGACCGGGAGGCGCCGAGCCTCACCCAGGTCCTGAAGCAGAAAGAGAGCTGAAGTCAGCGTGGACACCGAAGAGTTCCTCCTGCCCCGGTCGCGGATGGCGAACGAGCGGCTGCACGCCTTGATCCCCGGGGGCGCGCACACCTACGCCAAGGGCGACGACCAGTACCCCGAGAACCTGGCCCCGGTCATCAGCCACGGCCACGGTGCCCACGTGTGGGACATCGACGGCAACCGCTACGTCGAGTACGGCTCCGGCCTGCGATCGGTCAGCCTCGGCCACGCCCACCCACGCGTGATCGAGGCGGTGCGGCGCGAACTCGACCGCGGCAGCAACTTCGTCCGGCCCTCCATCCTGGAGGTCGAAGCCGCGGAACGCTTCCTGGCCACGGTGCCGACCGCCGAGATGGTGAAGTTCGCGAAGAACGGCTCCGACGCCACCACCGCCGCGGTGCGCCTCGCCCGCGCCGCCACCGGGCGCCCGCGGGTGGCCATCTGCGCCGACCATCCGTTCTTCTCCGTCGACGACTGGTTCATCGGCACCACGCCGATGTCCGCCGGTGTTCCGGCCGCGACCAACGAGCTCACCGTGGCGTTCCCTTACGGGGACCTGGCCGCCACGGAGGAGCTGCTCACCCGGTACCAGGACGAGGTCGCCTGTCTGCTCCTCGAACCCGCCACCCACACCGAGCCGCCGCCCGGGTACCTCTCCGGCCTGCGCGAGCTGGCCGACCGGCACGGCTGCGTACTGATCTTCGACGAGATGATCACCGGCTTCCGCTGGTCCGAGGCGGGCGCCCAGGGCCTGTACGGCGTCGTCCCCGACCTCTCCACGTTCGGCAAGGCGCTGGGCAACGGATTCGCCGTCTCCGCGCTGGCCGGGCGCCGCGATCTGATGGAGCTGGGCGGGCTGCGTCACTCCGGCGACCGGGTTTTCCTGCTGTCCACCACGCACGGTGCGGAAACGCACTCCCTGGCAGCCGCGATGGCCGTGCTCACCACCTACGTCGAAGAGGGCGTCACCGCGAGGCTGCACACCCTCGGCGAGCGGTTGGCCGCCGGTGTCCGCGACGCCGCGGCCGCCATGGGCGTCGGCGACCACATCGTCGTCCGGGGCCGGGCCAGCAACCTGGTCTTCGCCACCCTGGACGAGAACCGGCAGCCGTCGCAGGGGTACCGCACCCTGTTCCTGCGCCGGCTCCTCGCAGGCGGGGTGCTGGCCCCGTCGTTCGTGGTGAGCAGCGCGCTCAGCGACGCCGACATCGATCGGACCGTCGACGTGGTGGCCCAGGCGTGTGCGGTGTACCGGAAGGCACTGGACGCCGCCGACCCGACCCCCTGGCTGGCCGGACGACCGGTGAAGCCCGTATTCCGCCGCTTGGCGTGATGTGAGGTGACGTCAGCGACGCTCCCGCCGACCGGCGTCGGCCAGCCGATCGGCCATCCGATCGGCCAGTGCCGGCCGGTCAGCCATCCGGTCGACCAGCCATGCGGTCGCCGGTACCACCGCCAGCGCGGTGCAGCAGCCGCCGAGGACGTCGGTCGGGTAGTGCGCGCCCAGGGCGACCTGCGCCCAGCCCATGGCGGCGCCGGCGACCAGCGCCGCGGCGAGCACGAGTGACGTGCCGGCCGGCCTGCCGAGGCCGAGCCGGCCGGTCGCGAGCAGCGCCACGATGAGGGCGAGTGCGGTGAAGAAGGCGGTGTGCCCGCTCGGATAGGACAGGTTGCCGTCACCGTGGATGGTGCGTCCCACCAGGTGCTTGAGCAGCGTCGCCGTCCCCACGGTCATGCCAACGCCGGCAACGGTGAACACCGCCGCGCGAGGACGCCGAAGCAGCAGGCAGCCCGCCAGCATGGCCACGACCAGCATCACCGCTCCCCCGGGCTCCCCCAAGAAGTCCAGGGCCAGAGCGACGTAGCGCCACGGCGGCCCCACACCGTCCACCGCCGCCGAGATCCGCGCGTCCACCATGCCGGGCTTGCTGTCGTCGGCATACAGGACCCCGAGCACGACGACCACCAGCGCGGCGAGCGCCGCAATCGGCCCGAGCCACACGCGCAACGACGGGGGCAGCACCGCGGGCGCCGGCCGGCCGTTCACACGCCCACCGCGCCCGGTCGACCTGCGGTCCGCCGCACAGCGTGCCCTACCAGCGGGCTCCCACCCTGCCCCAAGGGCCCGCCCATCCGGCGTTTCGCGTCAAGCGTCAACTGGCCGCCCACCTGGTGGTCCGGGACCGCGCCGCGCGCATCGCGTTTCGGGCTCCGGTCGCCGGCTGCCGCTACAACCTCAGCGGAAGCCCGCACACCGTCGCACACCATCCGGCAGATACGACGCACCTCCCCCTCCCATCGAGGCCGACGCCGTATCACCCGCCGCTACGCGGTGCCGCGCCCCCGAGAACTGCCCGCTCCGGCCGAGCGATCCGACGCCACTGACGCTGGTCGACATGGCCTTCGGCTTCTGCCGGCGCCGACTCCCCTACCGACGAGCCCCCGTCGTGTCTCTGACTTGCCACCCTAACCAACTATGCGGTCGCGGCAAACGCCGTCGGGAAGTCCGCGTGTCAACACTCCGGTGGGTCATGGGTCGTGGAATCAGGCTGACCACACGGCGTGGCCACGGCCGAAGAGCCTCGGTCAGCAGAGTGACACAGAGCGGGATCACCGGGTCGTGGCGACTGCCCGGAGTGCTGTCCAGGCACCGCCCTCGCATGCGTAATCCATGGTCAGGCGCAGCCGCCAGTCGGCATGCGCGCCGTACACCGTCGCGTCGGTGACGATCCGTCCGACGAGGCGGGCTGCGTCGCCTTCGGCCTCGACCGTCACGTCCTTCTCCACGATCGCGTGGTGGACGAACCGTCCGGCGCGCATCCGCGCGAGCCACTCGGCCTTCGGCTGTACGTACCCGGTGATGTGGGTCAGGGTGAAGCCGCCGTCGAGCAGATCGCCCCCGCAGCAACGAGACCCGCAGCGTCATCCTGAGCGTGTGGCCGTCGCGGTGGCGTATCGCCGCGGTGCCGGACCAACCACCCCGCGCACGGCACTGCTCGGCGAACGCCGAAGCCCTCCGGGCGTCCTCGGGAGGCGGCAGCACGTGTGCGGCGGACCGGCCCACCACCTCCCCGGCCGGGTAACCGACGAGCTGCTGAGCGGCATGCGTCCACCCCACCACGGTGCCCTCGGCATCGAGCATCGCCATCGCCGCGTCGGGCATCTCGCGGGGGCTCACCGGCTCGGCGAGGAGAGTGTGGTCAGTGTGGGGCATCGCGGGTCCGTCCCATCGGTGCGGAAGTAGGAGCGCCGGCACTCGGCCCGGCGGCCCTGTGTGCAGCCGTGGTGAACGGCGTCGTCCCGGTGAGCGGCACACGATGCGGCATATGCCGTAGCGTAAATATGCCCAGTTCTGATGAAATAGTCAGATGTAATGGATGTCGAGACCCTCATATATGATCGAACAATCAGGGACGCGAGGTCGGCGGGATGGGCGCCGAGTGGTCGGCTCGTTCGGTGTGGCGGCCAGGAACAGCTCGCCCGAGGCTCATACCACCCGCCGGATTGCGGCCCAGCCCGGCGGTCGCCTGGCGGGCCCGGCGCCGCGACCATGGCGGGGAACCCATACCCGGAGCGTCCGAGGACTGATGCGGCACCGCACGGGAGTCGGCAGGCTGACGGCTTCGCCGTCCAGCCCGGCGGGGAGGGCCGGAACGTCGGCGTAGACGACAACGTCGTCGGGCGTGGCGAGACGGGTGAGGCCGTGCGGTAGCCCGCTGCGCAGCCTCGTGGCCGTCTCGGCAGGCGTCTCCGCCCTGGCGGCCAGTACTCCCAGGAGGCCGGAGTCGAGGTGCGGCCGCCTGCCGAGCCCGACCAGGTCATCCACTTGGTAAGGGTTGTTGCTCACCAGCACGGCATCCGGCCCGTCAACGGTGAGCGGCCCGGCGCGAACCACCAGCTCCGGGCCCTCGTGGCGGGCCAGGAATTCCGGAAGGATGCGCACTGCCGTGCCAAGCTTGTCGTCCCGATAAGCCGGGTCCTGCACCAGGGCGGCATAAGCACCGAACGACACGTTGTTGACGAACGCCCGCTCGCCTACGTATCCCAGATCCACGCGCAGCTCGACGCCATCCGTGAGGGCCTCCAGCGCGGCCGAAGGGTCCTCACGATCCAGGCCGAGATCCATCGCGAAGTGGTTGCGGGTACCCGCCGGAATGACCACGAAGGGCAGGCCGCTCTCCGCGGCCACCTCGGCGACAAGCGCCTGCGTACCGTCTCCGCCGGCCACCCCCAGCAGATCCGCACCGTCATCCACCGCACGTCGGGCGACAGTAGCCAGGTCCTGAGGCAGGGAATGATCGATCAGGAAAACCTGAGCTCCGAGCGCACGTGCCCGTTCCGCGATCCGGAACCGGCTTGCTTTCCCTCCCCCCGAATGCGGATTCACGATCAGGCAGGGCCGCCGCGCCCCCGTTGTCGGCCGCGACGTGTTCTCGGTCACGGCACGTGCCCAAAAGCCGCATGTATCGGCGCGGCGCGCATCACTGGCGACAGCAGGACTGCCGCGATCACGCCCGCAGCCGACAGCGCCGTCCCCCACCGGGCCGGCGATCCGGCGATCGCACCCGCGGCCACCGCCACCATGGCACTCCCTTCGACAGTCACGGCCTACGGCATCAGCTTGCAGCTCGGCCTGGGCATCCGCACCCGGGATGTACGGGGTCGACCCGCCACCGCCGACCAGGCCAGGTCGGGGGATCTCCTTACCGCGGTGCGCTTTTCATCCACGGCGTACGGATGAAAGGCCGACCGGGGCTTTCTCCGGCGCCAGCCGATCGCGGCGACAACGCCCAGGACGTTACCGGCGGTCCAGCGACAGGTGCCAGCACCGCCGTAGCCGGACACAGCCGCCTCGAGGGCGATCTACTGGGGACGACCGAGGCATCCGCTGGTTGCCTCTGCCTACTTCCCTGGCGGCTGGAGGTGACCCGCCGCAGCCCATGTCAAAGGCTGTCAAGTGGGACAGTGCGGGAAATATAACCCACCGGGCGAGGAGGTCTTCTCGTTTTCCCGTGACCGGTCTGGGCACCCGATGCCCATGGCGACGCGTCCGGTTCCGGTGCGAACCATCCTCGCCACGATCGGTCTGGTGCTCGCCACCTACGTCGTACTTGAGCTGGTGGTCCAGGCTCGCCGGGTCTTGATCTGGTCGGTCATCGCGGTGTTCTTGGCCGTCTCACTTCATCCGGCGGTCGAAGCGCTGCAGCGACGGGTGCCGCGGTGCCGACGGTCGGTGGCCACCTTGCTGGTCTTCCTGGCTGCGGCCGCGGCCGTCGGCGCGGTGATCGCCCTGTTCGTCATCCCCCTGGCCCAGGAGGGAAGCCGGTTCGCCGGTCGCCTGCCCGCGATGATCAGGGACGCCCAGGCCGGCCGCGGGCCAGTCGGCAACCTGCTGGAACGGACGCACGCTCTGCAGTATGTCCAGCAACATCAGGCACAGATCCGCGCGTTCGCCACCGGACTGGGCACGCCCGCCTTGAAGTTCATCCGCGGTGCCGTGAGCACCACGGCAGGCATTGTCACCATTTTCGTGCTGGCCTATCTGATGGTGCTGGAGGGCCCCAAGGCCATAGACCGGTCCCTGGCCCTCGTGGACAAGGCGCCCGCGGCCCGCATACGCCGCGTCGGAGCCGCATGCGCCCGTACCGTCAACGGCTATCTGACAGGGAACTTGCTGATCAGCGTCATCTGCGGGCTTCTGACCTACGTCGTGCTGCTGGTTTCCGGAGTGCCGTTCGCCGGCCTGCTGGCCCTCTTCGTCGCCGTGACCGACCTCATTCCCCTGGTGGGAGCCACCATAGGAGCTGTCGTCGCCTCCGCAGTGGCGTTCGTCCACTCCCTGCCGGCCGGCATCGGAGCCATCATCTTCTTCATCGTCTATCAGCAGGCCGAGAACCACCTCCTGCAACCGGTCATCCTGTCTCGGACGGTGAAACTCAACCCACTTACCGTGCTGCTGGCCACCCTGATCGCCGCCGATGTCGCCGGGATCCTCGGTGCCCTGCTAGCGATTCCTGTCACCGGCATCATCCAGGTCGTCCTCGGTGACATCTGGGCTCACCGCGACGGTCGGCCACTGGGGCTGCCGACACGGACAGACAACAGCCCCGAGAACGCCGACCGGGCGAAAGATCGTTGACAGGCCGGTCGGGGGTGCAGGGCACAGCTTGAACGGACGGACCTGGCAGACAGCGAGGACCCGGGTGAGGGCGGGCTCCTGACCGCCCTCACCCGGTCAGTGTTCGAGCGGGCCTGAGCGTGAAGGACCACTCGCCGGCCGACGGCCCGCGGAGGTCGCGCGATGTCGCTGCTCACCGCGTCCGGTCGATCCGGCTCCCCGCGTCCGGTCGATCCGGCTCCCCGCGTCCGGTCGATCCGGCTCCGCCGGTCAGTGCTGGGGGTGCGGACGTGCGTGGAACATGGGGCGCCGCTGGGGGGCCGTGCCGGCAGCCAGTTGGCCGATCTCGACGCGTGTCCTGATGGCACGGACCACTTCGGTCAGACCGACGACGATGGCCATGACGCCCACTACCAGCGTGAGTGTCGCGATGGAGGCGAACGGCATGACGATCATCACGATGCCGGCCATGGTGCCGATGATGCCGAAGGCCACGTGCCAGCCGCGCGCCGGCATGGTCTGATCGGAGGCCGCCGCGACCGTCTCCAAGGTGCCCCGAAGCAGCCAGCTGAAGCCGATCCACAAGGCGAGCAGAAAGACCGACTCGAGGGGGCCCCGGAGGCAGACCAGTCCCAACAGGATGGAGGCCGCGCCGGTGATGAAGTGCAGTACGCGAAGATGCCGGGGCACGTGGGTCCCGAAGGCGGCGGCGAGTTGGAAGACACCGGTGGCCAGCAGGTAGACGCCGAAGAGCACGCCGACGACGCGGAGCGTCTCGCCCGGCCAGACCAGGGCGATGACGCCCAGGGCGATGGTGGCGAGGCCCATGGTGAGCAGGAACTGCCAGCCCATGTTCGCCAGGGCGGCGATGCCTTCGGCCGCAGGACCCTCTTGTGGTTCTGTGCCACGTGGCGGAACGGAACCGGAGGAATCGGAAGGAGATGTCATGGCACCTACACCCTTCTGGGAGCAGCGTGGTCACGTCACTACATTTCCATCGTCACCCGATCAGCCTCATGTCGCTCGGCGGAAAGGCCAGGGGCCGTGGCGCATGAGGTATTCCGGGCACGCTCCTCCGTCCTGCGAGAGCCGGGGGGCGTTTCCACCGGACCGCCCGATGCCGGCGGCCAGGCACAGTCGTGGTGTCCCGTTCGGGTTGACGACGGCATTCACACGTGAGGGGTGATGACGGCGCGTCCCTGGATCCTGCCGTCGTGCAGGAGCTGGTAAGCCTCGTTGGCGCGTTGCAGGGGAAAGTGCTCGACCAGCATCTTGATCTTGTCCTGCTGGGCGAGGGTGATCACTTCCATCAGTTCGGTGAGGGACCCCCAGTAGGGCGAGGCGACCGAGCACTCGTGCGGCGGGCTGGAGAAGTCGACGGGCAGGGCTCCGCCGCCGAGGCCGACAATGGTCAGGTGGCCGAGCATTCTGGCCACCTGAGCAGCCATCCGCAGTGTCGGGTCTGTGCCGACCATGTCCAGCACGAGCTGAGCGCCCTGCTGCGCCGTCATGTCCTTGATGCGGGTGATCGCCTCGTCGCCCGAGATCAGAGCCTCGTCGGCGCCCATGCGCTTGGCGGTCTCCAGCTTGCCTGCGTCGGTGTCCACGGCGACGACGGTGGTCGCCGCGCTGAGCACGCGGAGGATCTGGATAGTCATCTGACCCAGACCGCCGGCGCCGATCACGACCGCGGTCGAGCCCGGTCCCAGCAGGTGCAGCGACCGCTTCACAGCGTGATAGCTGGTCAGTCCGGCATCGCTGAGCGGCGCGGCCCGACGGGGGTCGAGGGTGCCGAGCGGAATCAGGTAGCGCGCGGCCGGGACGAGCAGGTACTCGGCCATGCCGCCGTCGTGCCCACCGCCCAGACCCGGGCCCTGACCACCGAGGTCCTGGCAGTAGTTCTCCCGGCCCTGACGGCAGTTGACGCACACCCCGCAGCCCCAGGAGCCGTAGACGATCACAGGGTCTTTGGGCGCGAACCCGGTGACGCCCGGCCCCAACCGCTCCACCCACCCCGCGTTCTCGTGGCCGAGCGTGAAGGGGAGATTCGTGAAGCCGGGCAGCGGTCCGGGTGCCTGCACGATGTGCAGATCGGAATGGCAGGCACCGGCACCCGCGACCTTCACCAGGACCTGGCCCGGGCCGGGCTCGGGTACCGGCACCTCGCGCAGCTCGGGCGGTTGCCGCCAACCGACGAGTTGAAAAGCCCGCATGGCGATCCTTTACGCAACGCTGGTCAGTCGCGGATGCCGTCGATGTCGACGAGGACGTGTCGCGGTCCGCGGAAGATCTGGTTGTGCCGGTACGGCGGCGGGTCCTCGACCAGCCGGGGGTTCTGCACCCGGCGGACGAACTCGCCGACCGCGATCTGGACCTCGAGTCGCGCGAGCGGGGCGCCGAAGCAGAAGTGGATGCCCTGGCTGAATCCCAGGTGCTGGTTGTCGCGGCGCTCGAGGTCGAGATCGTCGGGGTCGGTGAACCGTTCCGGGTCGCGGTTCGCCGAGCCGTACGCCAGGAAGATCGGCGCCCCCTTCGGGATGGTGATGCCGGCGATGTCGATGTCTTCCAGGGCGGAGCGGGTGTGCCAGAACTGTACCGACGACTCGAAGCGCAGCAGCTCCTCCACCGCGGGCACGATCAGTTCGGGCCGGCGGCTCAGCTTCTCGAGCGCGTCTGGGTGACGCAGCAGGGTGAGCACGCTGTGGGCGATGAGGTTGACCGTGGTTTCGTGTCCGGCGAAGATCAGGAGCAGGGCGTTGCTCGCGAGCACGCCCTTGGGCATTCGTCCCTCCGGGCCGTCCTCGTTCACCAGTGCCGAGAGCATGCCCGGGCCGGGCTGCTGGGCGTACCGGTCGAGCAGATCGGCTGCGAACTGCCCGAACTCCTGCACGGCCTGCCGCCCCCCGGCCTGCCGGCTGCGGATCTCTTCGGAGGCGGCCTCGGGACCGAAGTCCAAAGCGTCGAGGGCCGTCTCGATCCAGTGGTGGAAGCGTCGCTCGTCCTCCAGCGGCACGCCCAGAACCTTGCAGATCACCGTCACCGGCAAGGGGTAGGCGAAGTCGTCGACGGCATCGATCCTGGTCTTGCCCTTCATGTTGTCAAGGAGGCCGTCGACGATGCGGCGGATCTCGGGCTCCAGGCCGGAGATCAGATGAGGCGCTTGGGGCGGGCCGACGAAATGCGGCATCATCATGCGACGATCCCGGTCGTGCTCGGGCGGATCGCAGGTGATGATGTTCGGTTCGGTCAGCACCTCCCTGATCGGCTCGGCCACCGACTCCCCCGAGCCCTCCGCCTGGGCCCCGGCCGGGACGGGACACTTCCGTGGATCCGAACTGACCCGAGGGTCATGCAGCAGCGCCACGATCTCCCGGTAGGTGCTGACGACATAGGTTCCGTCCGGCTGCCGCGCCACCGGTGTCTTGCGCAGTTCCTCGTAGAACGGGTACGGATTGGCGCGGTTGGCGTAGCGCAGGGCCTGCTGCCAGGGGGTTTCCTCGACCACGAGGCTCCCCTCCTTCTCCTGTCGATGCTGTCCGCCCACAGGCTGGGCCCGGCGAGCGCGTCAGTGACGGCGCGGCCGGAACTCGGCCGTCCGCTCGCTCGGGGCGTGTCCGGTCAGGACGACGTCGGGGACCGCCGTCGGGACCCGTGGGTCCGGGAACTCGGCCGGCATGGGCTTCATGTCGGGCGGCTGGTCCCACCCCGGCGGCGGAGGCGGGAAAGGACCGGATTGCTCGATCAGCTTCCCGTAGTACTCCAGCCACTTGCCGTGATCGAAGGTGACGGCCGCGACAATGCGGCCCCGGTGACCGTAGGCGGCGGCGAAACGGCGCTCCTCGACCGACCCCTGGGTGAAGACGATCTCATCACCGAAAGGCGGCACCCCGACGGACTTGATGTTCACGCCGAACTGACCGGACCAGAAGCCCGGTAGCAGCAGATGCGGACGATAGTGCGGCTCGAGGTTCACCATGTTGTGCGCCGCGACCTCGGCACCGAGAACGGCGTTGTCCCAGTGCTCCATCGCCAGGAACTGGTACTCGTACAGCACATGCGGCGCACGCGCCACGTCCCCTGCCACGTAGATGCTGTCGGTCACCACGCCGTTGATGTCGAAGGCACGACCACCGGCGTCGCACCCGACACCCCAGAAGCCGGCCGCCAGCCCGGAGCCCTCCAGCCATTCCACGTTGCGGATCGACCCCAGCGAGGCCACCACCACGTCGGCGTCGACGGTGGTTCCGTCGGACAGATGCGCACGCCGCACGTGCCCGCCGGAGTCGCCCTCCAGTGACGACACGCCCAGCCCGCAGCGCAGGTCCACGCCGTGATCACGCTGTATCTGCGCGGCGATCTCCCCGATCACCCCGCCCAGTGCGCCGACCAGCGGCGCCGAACCCCGCTCGACGACGGTCACCGGGATACCGAGTTCCCGGCAGACCGAGGCCACTTCCGAGCCGATGAACCCGGCGCCGATGACCACAACCCGCGACGGCGGCTCGGCCAGCGCCTTCTGCAATTGCTCTGCGTCATCACGCGAGCGAATCGTATGGACCCCCTGCAGGGCGGCCTCGGTCGGGTTCGGCCACTGCCGCGCACGCGTGCCCGTGGCGATCAGCAACCGGTCGTACGGCACCTGCTCACCGTCGGCCAGCCGTACCCGCTTGGTGGCCCGGTCCAGCCCGGTGGCGGCCACCCCGAGCCGCCAGTCCGCATCCACTTCCCGCATGCGGGGCAGCTTGGTGTGGTCGGCCGGCACCCAGCCCTTGAGTACCTGTTTGGACAGCGGGGGACGGTCGTATGGCTCGTACGGCTCGTCCCCGATGATGGTCAGAGAACCGGTGAAGCCCTCCTCGCGCAGGGTCTCCGCGGCCCGCAGCCCGGCCAGGGACGCACCCACGATGACGATCCGGCCGCTGGCCCTGAACTCGCGCACCAGCTCCGCGACCGTTGCCCGCAAGGTCATGACGTCGCACTCCCCTCCGCGCCGTCCACGCGGGCGATCACGATCGCCTGCACCGGGCACGCCGCAGCGGCTCGCTCAACCTGAAGGCGCCGCTCGTCATCCGGGTTCGGCTCATAGGTGAGCGCCTCCTGACCGTTCAATCTGAAGACCTCGTGCGCCAGATACACGCACTGTGCGTATCCCTGGCAGCGATTCAGGTCCACGACGATCCGCATGGGCAGACTCCTTCCGTTCTGCCTCCCGCCCCACGGCGGCCATCGACTCGGGCATGAAGCCTCGGTCGTGAAGCCATGGCCCGGTTCTCAAGCCTCCCGTCGGGCGACCGGGCTGGATGTCCCACCGGTCGCCCCGGGCCACGGAATGAGCAGGTTCGGTCCTGTTCGCTGCGCCGCAGCCTTCACGGTGACGCTTGCTCGGCTGTGAGCGGCACAGCTGGAAGGGAGCGATACGTCGACGGCGTCGGCATCAGGGTGTGCGCCGGTAGTGAGGCCCTAAAAAAATAATCGTCCCGCCTTCCGGCGATCGCAAACCAGCAGCTACGGCAAGCAAGCTGCCTCAGGGCCGATGCAGTGTGGGCAGCGGACGGAGTACGGCCGGACGTTCCGTCAGCTGCTGGCGAAGGAGCCGGTTTCGGCCGTCGCCCGGTGCAGCAGCCTTGGCCACGGTCTCCATCTCGGCGGCTCGCCGATGGCGTAGGAGGCGCCATGCTCCGGGCAGACGAGGTCGAGGGTGCCCTGGCGAACCAGGTAGCGTGTCGGCGGTCGCCAAGGCCGACGCCTTCTCCTTGGGCTCGACAGCCGACCGGGCAACCGTCATGACGCTCCGCCAGTATCAGCGTCGGACGAGCGTCAAGACATTTCCCCAACCACCCCACGAGGTCGGGGCGAAGCACGCCCCACCCGCGCCCCGGTACGCGAAAGCCGCAGGTCAGACACGCGGCGCGCGCCTGCGAAACGCTCCACGCGGTGGACCCATGAAAACAGGTCGGGTCGACCCGCCCGGAACCTCAGAAATCAGAGAACTCGCAGGTCAGAGGCTCTTCACGGCAGGCTCAAGAATCGCCACGCACTCCACATGATGCGTCATCGGAAACAGATCGAACGCCCGCAGCGTCCGCACCCGATACCCACCGTCCCGGAAGTACGCCAAGTCCCGCGCCAGCGCGGCCGGATCGCAGGCCACGTACGCGATTCTCCGGGCGCCCAGCGACGACAGGTGCGCCACCGTGGTCCGGCCCGCCCCCGACCGCGGCGGGTCCAGGACGATCAGGTCGACCTCCGTGATGCCCGTCCGGGGCAGCACGGACTCGACCTTGCCCTGTTCGATGCGGACGCGGTCGAAGTCGGCCAGGTTGTGCCGGGCGTCCTCCACCGCGCGCTTGCCGGATTCGATGCCCAGCACCGCGCCCTTCTCGCCGACCCGGTCGGCGAGCGCGCCCGCGAAGAGGCCGACGCCGCAGTAGAGGTCGAGAGCCGTCTCGCCCTTGCGCGGCAGCAGGCCCTGCATCACCGCCGTCACCAGCGTGTCCGCCGCCTTCGGGTGGACCTGCCAGAAGCCGCCGTTGCCCACGCGGTGCGTACGGCCGTCGGCGCGCTCGCGGACGAAGGGGCGGCCGTGGACGCGGTGCACCCCGCCCGACTTCTCGTCCACCCGCAGCACCGAGACCGGCCGGTCCAGCTCCACCAGCGGCAGCCGCGCGCCCGGCTTCGGCGTCAGGATCACCTGGCGGTCCTGCGAACCTGTCGCCGCGATCGCCTCGACGGAGTCCATGCCCGTCCAGTCGCGCTTCTCGATGCCCAGTTCGCTGACGCCCTCGGCCGCGATCATGCAGTGGTCGATCGGCTCCACCTCGTGCGAGCGGTGCCTGCGCAGTCCCGCACGGCCGGAGGGATCCACCGCGTACTGCACCCGCGTACGCCACTGCGGCACCTCGCCCGCCGGCAGCTTGTCGCCCTCGGCCGGCACCACCGTGCCGTCCCAGCCCGCCTCCTCGGGCGTGAGGCCCGCGAGCCGCATCAGCTGCTCGGCGACCACCTCGCCCTTCAGCCTGCGCTGGGCCCCCGGCTTCGCGTGCTGCCAGTCGCAGCCCCCGCAGCGGCCGGGGCCCGCGTACCGGCAGGGTGCCTCGATGCGGTCCTTCGAGGCCTCAAGCACCCGTACCGCGTCCGCGCGCAGGAAGCGGGCTCCCTCCTCGCCCTCCGTCACCCGCGCCACGACCCGCTCTCCGGGCAGCGCGTGCCGGACGAAGAGGACCTGGCCGTCGTCGGTACGGGCGACGCAGTGACCGCCGTGGGCGACGGGGCCGATCTCGACCTCGTACTCCTCCCCCACCAGCGACTTCTTCGGTTCTGCCTGCATGGCGGGGTGACTCCACAACATTGAGAAAGGAACGGACAACATCGAGAAAGGTACGGCCGGACAACAGCCCACCAGTCTACGTGGCTGTTGTGCGGCCGTTCACCACGAGCCCACGAGCCCACGGCCCGCCCGGCCCGTCTCAGCCCTTCGAGGCGGGCGACGACTCCTTCGTCCGCTCCTGAGCCGGTCCACGCCGCACCGCACCCGGCGCGCTCCACTCCTGCCGCCTGCGGGCCCGGAGCTTCGCCGCCTCCGAGGACTGCAGCTGGTAGGGCACCGAGGTCACCATGACGCCCGGCGTGAACAGCAGCCGTCCCTTCAGCCGCAGCGCGCTCTGGTTGTGCAGCAGATGCTCGTACCAGTGGCCCACCACGTACTCGGGGATGATCACGGACACGGCGTCGCGCGGGGACTCGCGGCGCAGGCTCTTCACGTACTCGATCACCGGGCGCGTGATCTCGCGGTACGGCGAGTCGAGGATCTTGAGCGGTACGTCGATGCCGCGCCGCTCCCACTCTTCCTTCAGCGCCTTCGTCTCCGCCGGGTCGACGTTGACGCTCAGCGCCTCCAGGGTGTCCGTGCGCAGCAGCTTGGCGTAGGCCAGGGCACGCAGGGTAGGACGGTGGATCTTGGAGATGAGGACGACCGAGTGGACCCGCGAGGGGCGCACGCTGTCGTCGCTCGGGCCCTCGGGGGCGGCGAGTTCCTCGGCCACGCCGTCGTAGTGGCGGCGGATCGCGGTCATCGTCGCGTAGAAGATGACCATGCCGAGCAGGGCGACCCAGGCGCCGTGCGTGAACTTCGTGACCAGGACGACGACCAGGACGAGGCCGGTGAAGAAGGCGCCGAAGGCGTTGATGGCGCGCGAGCGCACCATGTGGCGGCGCTTGGCCTGGTCCGTCTCGACGGCCAGGTGGCGGTTCCAGTGGCGGACCATGCCGGTCTGGCTCAGCGTGAAGGACACGAAGACGCCGACGATGTAGAGCTGGATCAGCCGGGTCGAGTCGGCACCGTAGATGACGATCAGCAGGGTCGCCGCGCCGGCGAGCAGCACGATGCCGTTGGAGAAGGCGAGGCGGTCGCCGCGGGTGTGCAGCTGGCGCGGCAGATAGCGGTCCTGGGCGAGGATCGAGCCCAGCAGCGGGAAGCCGTTGTACGCGGTGTTCGCGGCGAGGAACAGCACCAGCGCGGTGGCCGCGGCCAGCACGATGAACAGGAAGCTGCCCTTGCCGAAGACGGCCTCGGCGACCTGCGAGATCACCGGGTTCTGGACATAGCCGGAGCCGAGTGCGACGCCGTTGTGGATCAGGTCGGTGGCCGGGTTCTCGGCCATGTGGACCTTGGTCGTCATGGCGAGGGCGATGATGCCGCAGAACATGGTGACGGCGAGCAGGCCCATCATCGCGAGCGTGGTCGCCGCGTTCTTCGACTTGGGCTTGCGGAAGGCCGGGACACCGTTGGAGATCGCCTCGACGCCGGTGAGCGCCGCGCAGCCGGAGGAGAAGGCGCGCAGCAGCAGGAAGACCAGCGCGAAGCCCGCTATGCCCTGGTGCTCGGCCTTGATCTCGTACGAGGCCGTCGGCGCCCGCATGGTGTCGTCGAGGACCAGCCCGCGGAAAGCGCCCCACGCGATCATGATGAAGACGCCCGCGACGAAGACGTACGTCGGGATCGCGAACAGGGAGCCGGACTCCTTGACGCCGCGCAGGTTCATCAGCGTGAGCAGCACGACCACGGCGACCGCGCAGAGCACCTTGTGCTCGACGACGAAGGGGATCGCGGAGCCGAGGTTCTCGATGCCGGAGGCGATCGACACGGCGACCGTGAGCACGTAGTCGACGAGCAGGGCGCTGGCGACGGTGAGGCCGGCCTTGGGACCGAGGTTGGTGGTCGCCACCTCGTAGTCGCCGCCGCCGCTCGGATACGCGTGCACGTTCTGCCGGTAGGAGGCGACCACCGTGAACATCAGCACGACGACCGCGACCGCGATCCAGGGGCTGAAGTGGTAGGCCGACACGCCCGCGATGGACAGCACCAGCAGCACTTCTCCGGGCGCGTAGGCCACGGAGGAGAGCGGGTCGGAGGCGAAGACGGGGAGTGCGATGCGCTTCGGCAGGAGCGTTTCCCCGAGCCGGTCACTGCGCAGGGCGCGCCCGATCAGGAGGCGTTTGGGCACGTCGGTCAGTTTGGACACAACAGAGGATCGTAAGGGGTCGAACTGGGACCCGCCCAGCCGCGGTACGAGATCTGCCTCACGAGTGAAATCGGATGGGGGCGCGCTGCGGATTCCGCAGGTGAGGGGTTCGGCGTGCCTATATGACAAAACCCTTACCGTTGCCGCCCCTGGAGGTTCCATGCACGCGACCGCGGAGCTCGTCGGCGCCGCCGCCGCAATCGTCGGCCTCGGATTCCTGACTCTTCTCAGCGTCCGCAGCATCAGCCGCCGCTGACCGCGCGAAGCCGTCCGGCGTACGTTCGGGGAACGGTCCGGCGTACGTGCGGGGAATGGTTGGGCGTACGTGCGGGGAACCGTCCGGCGCTCGTGCACGGGGGTGCCCCTCGCGGACCGCGCGTGTGTAGCTTGGGCGGCGGTCTGAGACCCTGTTCTTGGTGTTTGGACTGAGCCGTAACCATTGACATCGGAAGGACGGTCGTGCACATCGTCATCATGGGCTGCGGAAGAGTGGGCTCCGCTCTTGCCCAGACCCTGGAGCAACAGGGGCATACGGTCGCCGTGATCGACCAGGACCCCACCGCCTTCCGACGACTGGGCTCGGGCTTCGGCGGCCGTCGTGTCACGGGAGTCGGCTTCGACCAGGACACCCTGCGCGAGGCGGGCATCGAGGAGGCCGGCGCCTTCGCCGCCGTCTCCAGCGGTGACAACTCGAACATCATCGCCGCACGCGTGGCCCGCGAGATGTTCGGCATCGAGAACGTCGCGGCCCGCATCTACGACCCCCGCCGTGCCGAGGTCTACCAGCGGCTCGGCATCCCGACCGTCGCCACGGTCCGCTGGACGGCGGACCAGATGCTGCGTCGTCTGCTGCCGTCCGGCGCCGAGCCGCTGTGGCGCGACCCCACCGGTGGCGTCCAGCTCGCCGAGGTGCACGCCTCGCCGAACTGGGTCGGTCACAAGATCAGCCGGCTTCAGGACGAGACCGGCGTGCGCGTGGCGTTCCTCACCCGGCTGGGCGAGACGATGCTGCCCACCTCGCAGACGGTGCTGCAGGAGGGCGACCTGGTGCACGTGATGATGCGGACGGACGACGTCGCGAAGGTCGAGTCGGCGTTCGCCATGGGGCCTGAAGAGGAGAGCGGTCACTGATGAGGGTCGCCATTGCCGGTGCCGGTGCCGTGGGCCGCTCGATCGCGGGCGAGCTCCTGGAGAACGGGCACGAGGTCCTGCTGATCGACAAGGCGCCGACCGCGATCTCGGTCGAGCGCGTCCCGCAGGCGGAGTGGCTGCTGGCCGACGCCTGCGAGATCACGTCCCTGGACGAGGCGGCGCTGCAGCGCTGCAACGTGGTGATCGCCGCGACGGGCGACGACAAGGTGAACCTGGTCGTGTCGTTGCTGGCGAAGACGGAGTACGGCGTCCCGCGCGTCGTGGCCCGCGTCAACAACCCGAAGAACGAGTGGCTGTTCAACGAGGCCTGGGGTGTGGACGTGGCCGTCTCCACCCCGCGCCTGATGTCGGCCCTGGTGGAGGAGGCGGTGAGCGTCGGCGATCTGGTCCGTCTGCTCCGCTTCAGCCACGGCGACGCGAACCTGGTCGAGCTGACCCTGCCGCCGGAGTCGGCGCTGGCCGGCACGCAGGTCGGCGACGTGGAGTGGCCCGAGGACACGTCGCTGGTGACGATCATCCGCGGCACGCGCGTGCTGACCCCGTCCCAGGAGGACTCCCTGGAGGCGGGCGACGAACTCCTGTTCGTGGCGGCACCGGCGCGGGAGGAGCAGCTGGAGGATCTGCTGTCGGTGCGGCGGGAAGACGGCTAGTCCGGTCCGCCCGGACACGAGCATGTCGCTCGATCTCGAATACGAGCGTGGGGCGCCTGGCGACTGCCGGGCGCCCCATCTACGTCCTGGGGCACAGCCCCCGGAAGGCCTTTTCCTGGGGCGCAGCCCCCCGGACGGCAACACCAACACCGGGCCACCGCCGGGACTAGGACTCCCGACGATGCCGCCCCGCCGTCTCCCGCTCAGCGGCGGCCTCCCGCTCCTTGGCAGCAGCCTCCTCCGCCTCCATCTCCGCGAAAACGTCAATGGGCGCGGGTGCCTTCGCCAGGAACACCCAGGTGAGCCACACGGCCAGCAGGAACGGCGGGATCTTCAACGCGACCAGGACCCAGCCCAGTTGGGCGGTGTTGGCCCACCAGTACAGCGGGAAGAGGATCGCGCACTTGGCGAGCAGGATCAGGCCCCAGGCCCAACTGGCCTTCGCGTACGCCTTCTTGCGGCCCGGGTTGCGTGTGCGCCAGGAGAGGTTCTCCTTGAACACCGGCCCGAGCATCAGGCCCATCAGGGGAACTCCGGCGAGCGTAGTGATGATGTACGCGAGCGCCATGCCCAGGGTGTAGAGCATGCCCGGCAAATAGAAGTCCTTGGCGTTGCCGGTCATCATCGCGAAGACCACACCGAAGGCGACACCGAACACACCGCTGAAGGCGTGCTTGACGGTGTCCTTCCTGACGAGCCGGACCACGACCAGCAGCAGGGACACCGCGAGCGCGGCGATCGCCGACAGATGCAGGTCCTTGTTGATCGTGAAGATGGTGACGAAGAAGAGGCCGGGCACCACGGTCTCGACCATGCCCCGAACCCCGCCGAACGCATCGAAGAGCGCGGCCTCGGTCACCGCCCGTGAATCCTGCTGGGCGTCTTCGGTCGGCTTCTCGAATGACGTCACCGGCTACTCCCGTCCCAGGGGTCTGAGTTCGTACTTCGGATTGAACAGCACTCTGCGTCCCCGGCTCATCGCGATCCGGCCCGAAGCGATCAGCTTGCGCCCCGGCTCAATGCCGACGATGGAGCGCCTGCCGAGCCACACCACGTCCAGGGCGGCCGAACCGTCGAACAGCTCGGCCTCCAAGGCCGGGACCCCGGCCCGCGGGCGCAGCGTGACCGTGCGCAAGGTACCAGTAACCGTCACGATCTGGCGGTCGTGACAGTCGCCGATGCGCGTACAGCCCGCGGTCTCGGCGTCCTCGCGCAGCTCCTCCGACTCCAGGTCCTCCTGTGACGAGGAAAGCCGGTCGAGCATGCGCCGGAAACGGCCCACCGGCTTTTCGGAACGAGGAACAGCGCTCATACCGAAAAGCGTACCGGGGTGCGCCGACACCGACGTACCCGCGGCACCGCGCCCGGGCGCCCTGCCCGGCCCCGGGCGACCCCCGTCTCACTTCTCGAACCGATACCCCATCCCCGGCTCCGTGATGCTGCATCCCCCCGGGGGACAACCCCCGGACCCCCGGCCGACCCGACCCTCACTTCTCGAACCGATACCCCATCCCCGGCTCCGTGATGCTGCATCCCCCGGGGGACAACCCCCGGACCCCCGGCCGACCCGACCCTCACTTCTCGAACCGATACCCCATCCCCGGCTCCGTGATGAAGTGCTGGGGATGCGACGGATCCGCCTCCAGCTTCCGCCGTAGCTGGGCCATGTACACCCGCAGATAGTTGCTCTCCGTCCCGTACGACGGACCCCACACCTCCTGCAACAGCTGCTTCTGGCCGACCAGGCGGCCCGTGTTGCGCACGAGGACCTCCAGCAGGTGCCACTCCGTGGGGGTGAGGCGCACGTCTTTCCCGGCCCGGTTGACCTTCTTCGCGGCCAGGTCGACGGTGAACCCCTCGGTCTCCACGATCACGTCGTCCTCGCCGCCCCCGGTGGGTTCCGCCCGGCGCACGGCGGCGCGGAGGCGGGCCAGCAGTTCGTCCATGCCGAAGGGCTTGGTGACGTAGTCGTCGGCGCCCGCGTCCAGCGCCTCGACCTTCTCGTCCGAGGAGTGGCGGGCGGACAGCACCAGGATCGGCACCCGGGTCCAGCCGCGGAGCCCCTTGATCACGTCAACACCGTCCATGTCGGGCAGCCCGAGGTCCAGCACGACGACGTCGGGGTGGCGGGCGGCGGCGAGCTGGAGCGCGGTCGCACCGTCGGCAGCCGCGTCGACCTCGTACTTGCGTGCCTTCAGGTTGATCACGAGGGCGCGCACGATCTGCGGCTCGTCGTCGACCACGAGCACCCGGGTCATGTGGTTTGCCTTTCTGGTTCGGCGAGTCGTGCGGGGGCGTGAAGGCTCTCCACGGCCCGCAGGGTGAGGACCATCGTGAGCCCGCCGCCGGGGGTGTCCTCGGCGTTCAGGGTGCCGCTCATCGCCTCGGCGAAGCCGCGGGCGACCGCGAGACCGAGCCCGACGCCGGCGCCGCGCGGGGCGTCCCCGTAGCGCTGGAACGGCTCGAAGATGCGCTCCTTGGCGTCGTCGGGTACGCCCGGCCCGCGGTCGACGATGCGGACCTCCACCCGGTCGGCGAGGGCGCTCGCGGAGACCAGTACGGGCGCGCCCAGGGGGCTGTACTTGACCGCGTTCTCGACGAGGTTGGCGACGGCCCGCTCCAGGAGCCCGGCATCCACGGCGACCATCGGCAGGGTCTCCGGAACATCCAGCTCCACGCTGTCCTCCGGCACACCGCCGAGCGCCATCGGGACCACCTCGTCGAGGTCGATCTCCCGGATCAGCGGGGTCACCGTGCCGGTCTGGAGGCGCGACATGTCCAGCAGGTTGCCCACCAGGTGGTCGAGCCGGTCGGCGCCCTCCTCGATCGCCTCCAGCAGCTCCGCCCGGTCCTCCTCCGACCACGCCACATCGTCCGACCGCAGACTGGAGACCGCGGCCTTGATCGCCGCCAGCGGGGTACGCAGGTCATGACTGACGGCGGCCAGCAGTGCGGTACGGATGCGGTTGCCCTCGGCCAGCGCGCGAGCCTGCTCGGCCTCCTGCTGGAGGCGCCTGCGGTCCAGGACCACGGCGGCCTGCGCCGCGAACGCGGCCAGCACCCGGCGGTCGGCGGCCGGCAGGACCCGACCCGACAGGGCCAGTGCCATGTGGTCGCCGGCCGGCACGTCCACGTCCGCGTCCTCCGGCCGCTCGACCGGCGTACCGGGGCCCACGCTGCCCGCACAGGTCCAGGGGTCGACTTCGCTCGTCCGCTCCAGCAGCGCCGCCGACTCCATGCCGAAGGTCTCGCGCACTCGTTCGAGGAGTGCTTCCAGGCTGGTCTCGCCGCGCAGCACACTGCCCGCCAGGAAGGAGAGGATCTCCGACTCGGCACGCAGCCTGGCCGCCTGGTGGGTGCGCCGGGCGGCCAGATCCACCACCGACGCCACCGACACCGCGACCCCGACGAAGATCGCGATAGCGACGATGTTCCTGGGGTCGGCGATCGTCAGCCGGTGCAGCGGCGGCGTGTAGTAGTAGTTCAGCAGCAGCGAGCCGAAGGCCGCCGAGGCGAGTGCCGGGAGCATTCCGCCGAGCAGGGCGGCGGCCACGGTCAGCGACAGGAACAACAGCATGTCGTTGGCGAGGCCGAGGTTGACCGTGTTCAGCAGCAGCGCGAGGACGACCGGCCCGACCACGCCGACCAGCCAGCCCGCGATGATCCGCTCCCGGCCGAGGCGTGCGCCCCGGGCCACCGGAAGTCCGCGCCCCTTGCCGACCTCGTCGTGCGTGATGAGGTGGACGTCGAGGTCGGGGCCCGACTCGCGGGCGACCGTGGCGCCCACGCCGGGCCCGAAGACGTACTGCCAGGACTTGCGCCGGGAGACACCGAGCACGATCTGGGTGGCGTTGACTCCGCGCGCGAAGTCCAGGAGCGCGGCAGGGACGTCGTCGCCCACCACGTGGTGGAAGGTGCCGCCCAGGTCCTCGACCAAGGTGCGCTGGACGGCCAGCTCCTTGGGCGAGGCCGAGGTCAGCCCGTCACTGCGGGCGATGTACACGGCCATGACCTCGCCGCCGGCGCCCTTCTCCGCCAGCCGCGCGGCCCGCCGGATCAGGGTGCGTCCCTCGGGACCGCCCGTCAGCCCGACCACGATCCGCTCCCGCGAGCCCCAGATCGTCGAGACCCGGTGCTCGCTGCGGTACTCGTTCAGGTACTCGTCGACCCGGTCGGCCACCCACAGGAGGGCCAGCTCCCGCAGCGCGGTCAGATTCCCGGGACGGAAGTAGTTCGACAGGGCCGCGTCGACCTTGTCCGGCTTGTAGATGTTGCCGTGCGCCATGCGCCTGCGCAGCGCCTGCGGCGACATGTCGACCAGCTCGATCTGGTCCGCGCGGCGCACCACCTCGTCGGGGACGGTCTCCCGCTGCCGTACGCCCGTTATCGACTCGACGACGTCGCCGAGGGACTCCAGGTGCTGGATGTTGACGGTCGAGACGACGTCGATCCCGGCGGCCAGCAGCTCCTCGACGTCCTGCCAGCGCTTGGCGTTGCGGGACCCGGGCACATTGGTATGGGCGAGTTCGTCCACCAGGGCGACGGCGGGAGCACGGCGCAGGACCGCGTCCACGTCCATCTCCGTGAAGACGCTTCCGCGGTACTCCAGCTCCCTGCGCGCGATCTGCTCCAGACCGTGCAGCATCACGTCCGTGCGCGGCCGGCCGTGGTGCTCCACGAACGCCACCACGCAGTCCGTGCCCCGCTCGATACGGCGGTGCGCCTCGGACAGCATGGCGTAGGTCTTGCCGACACCCGGTGCCGCACCGAGGTAGATCCGAAGCTTGCCGCGTCCCATGTCCCTATTGTCTTCTTGTCTTCCTGTCACAGCTGCGCACGCTGCGTCGACCTTAAGGCCAATCATCACGGCGAACGCGTCGGGAAGCACAAGGCCGTGCGTCTTTGACGGAACCCTGATACGCCAGGGCGGGCGCAACACCCGGACAGCGCGGCCGCCGCGCCCGGGGGCGAGAGGCGCGACGGCCGCCGTGCGGGGATCAGCCGGGATTGTCCCCGTGCGTGAGGGTCTCCCAGGCCACGAAGAGGTTGTTGCTGCCGGCCGGACGGTTCTGCTCGGTCAGCGCCTGGGTGTTGGTCATCGCGATCCCCAGACGGTTGTGCAGGGCGTTGAAGCCGACCTCGGTGACCGGACCGAGGCCGAGAGTGAGGGAGCCGCCGCACAGCCAGCTCGGCACGGCCGCGCCCAGCTGGTACTTGGACTGGAAGCCGAGCGCCTGCCGCAGCCGCTCGCCCACGTCGGTGCCGTACAGGTCCTGCCCCTGGATCCGGCTGGTCTCGGCGATGTGCGAGATGGCGGAGATGCCGTATCCCGTGTGTGTGAAGTCCCGGCAGGTCTCCTGGGTGAGCCCGGTGACGAAGGTGGACTGCCCCTGCCAGTACTTGACGATCTTGTCCCTGGTGTCGAGGTTCTGGCTGGGCACGGTCTTGGGCAGGTCGCCGTCGGAGGCGAGGTACACATATGCGGCGGCGCGCGTACGGAACCTCGCCATCGCCTTGTCGTACGACGTCCTGTCCTCGAGGAAGACGGAGATGCCGATCGCCGCCTCCATCATCGACAGCTCCCAGTTGCCGTTGGAGTTCGAGCCGCCTATCACCTCGGGGAGGTAGACGTCGCGGAGCATGGTCGCGAAGCGACCGGAGTTCGCCCAGGTACCGGTGTACGTGTACTTGATGATCTCCGCGGCCCTGGGCCAGGAGGAGCCCGCCCAGCCGGTCTGCAGAGGCGCGTTGCTGTTCGTGTGCTCCTTGATGACGGCCGACCAGGCGTCCATCAGCTCGATGGACTTCCTGGCGTATCGCTCGTCGCGGGTGATGTACCAGACGAGCGCGTCGGTGTACGCGGCGATCGCGTCCTCGCGCTCGTCGGTGCAGCCGTAGTTCGGGTTCGAGTACGAGCCGCACTCGACGGTGGCGCGAGGCTTCGGGGTGCGGTTCAGGTCGGCGTACTTGCTCGCCGTCATCTGGTCGAAGGCGCCCTTCCAGGGCTGGGCGCCGGCGTTGACCTCGCTGCGGGCGAAGTCCAACTGGGCCCTGGAGACGGTGACTCCGGGGTGGGCGAAGGTGGCGGGGGCCGCGTCCGCGCGGTGGGTGGCGGGCCAGGTGAGCAGGGCGCCGCCGAGCGCGGCGATCGTGGCCGCGACGGCGGCGAGGAGAGCGGGGCGTAATCCGCGGCGGTGGGCCGCAGGGGCGTGTGGCATGTGGGGGTCCGTTCTCGTATGTGAACGACACATGGGTTGCTGAACGCGCGCGCTGGTCGGGGACCATAGGTCCAGACCAGACTTCCGTCAAGGCCTGAAGGAAGACCCGGCGCTCAACCGCCGTTCACGGACGAGAACTTGGGCATGCGAAAGGGCCGCACCCCGGGGATGCGGCCCTTCTTGAGTCTGCCTACCGGACCTCGGTGATCTCGGGTCCGCGCTGCAACTGCCCCATGCCGCCGGAGAAGCGGGAGGTGCCCTCCTCCTGCTGCACACCCTCGGGCACCATCTGCGCGTCGTTCGGCAGCTTCAGGACGATCGGATCGCGGGGCGCCATCGGGCCCTCGCCACGGACCACGACCGTGTCCCGGAAGATCTGCTCGAGCAGGCCCGCGGCCTGCGGCTGCACGGCGCCCTGGCCGGAGATCACGCCCCGCAGGAACCAGCGGGGACCGTCCACCCCGACGAACCGCACGACCTGGAAACCGCCCGTGCCGTCCGGCAGCTGCACAGGCACCTGCGCGCGCAGCTCCCAGCCCAGCGGACCCTCGACCTCGTCGACGATGCCGCCCTGCTGGGTGATGCCACCGGCGATCTCCTCGCGGACCTCGCCCCAGATGCCCTCGCGCTTGGGCGCGGCGAAGGCCTGCAGCTGGACGGCGCTGTCGCGCAGCACCACGGTCGCCGCCACGATGGCGTCGCCCGCGACCTCGACCCGCAGCTCCATGCCCTCGACCCCGGGCACGAACAGACCGCCCAGGTCCACGCGGCCCTCGCCGGGCTCACGGACCTCGGAGCTGTCCCAGGGGCCGTCGGGCCGCGGCTCCGGCTCGAGCCTCACGCGCTCGCGCTCGGCCTCTTCCTCGTCCGCCTCAGTGTCGACACCGTCGACGACCTGCTCGGCCTCGCCGGCCGCATCCTCGGCGGCACCCTTCTTCTTGCGACGTCCGAACACGTCACTGTCCTTCCCGGTCGGATACGACCGAAGCGTATCGATTCCCACCCGTTTCGCCGCGCACTGCGGCATGACCGCCCGTGGACCCGAAGCCCCCCTCGGCCCGTGCCGAGTCGGGAAGCTCCGCGACCTCCTGGAAGCGGACCCTCTCGACCTGCTGGACGACCAGTTGGGCAATCCGGTCGAAGCGCTCGAACCGCACGGTCTCGCGCGGGTCGAGATTCACCACGATCACCTTGATCTCCCCACGGTACCCGGCATCAACCGTCCCTGGGGCATTGACGAGGGCGACACCGCAGCGGGCGGCGAGACCGGAACGCGGATGCACGAAGGCCGCGTACCCCTCGGGCAGCGCGACAGACACGCCCGTGGGCAGAACGGCCCGCTCCCCGGGCTTGAGCTCGCAGCTCTGGGTGGTGCGCAGATCGGCTCCCGCGTCGCCGGGGTGCGCGTACGCCGGAAGCGGTACGTCGGGGTCGACGCGCCGGATCAGCACGTTCACGGGATTGCGGCTCACGGGTTCACCTCGAAGGCTCGTGCGCGCCGGACCTGGTCCGGGTCGTTCATGGCCACCTGGATCTCCTGCGGGCGGCCGTTGTCGATGAAGTGGTCGACCTTCACCTCGATGAAGAGGGCCTCCGCACGGACGGCGACAGGGCCGTCGGGGCCGCCGATCCGCCCGGTCGCCCGAGAGTAGATCTTCCGCCCGGCCACCGCCGTCACCTCGGCCTCCAGGTACAACACGGTACCGACGGGCACCGGCCGCGCGAAGTCGGTCTCCAGCCGTCCGGTGACCGCGATGGTGCGCAGCAGCCAGTTCAGCGAGCCGAGGGTCTCGTCGAGGGCGGTCGCGAGGACCCCGCCGTGGGCGAGGCCGGGCGCCCCCTGGTGGGCGGGCTGGACCGTGAACTCGGCGGTGATGGACACGCCCTCACCGGCCCGCGCCTGAAGGTGCAGCCCGTGGGGCTGTTCTCCCCCGCACCCGAAGCACTGCTCGTAGTGCGCGCCGAGCAGCTCGCCCGGGGCGGGAGCGTCGGGGTGCCGTACCGGCGCCACGGCGTCGGCAGGGGGCGTCAGGGCTGGGGAAGTACCACTCACAGCCGCAGACCTTACCCGCGAGTGAACGTGTTCCGGACACCGTGCCAAGCTTGGTTCCATGCTGCTTTCCGCGTCGCCGTACGAAGAACGCCTCACCGCGCCCCGCTCCTGGTGGCTGATGTGCCTGTTGACCGGCGTCGCCATGGCCCTGGTACTGCTCCCCTTCGGCACGCTCCCGCTGCTCGGCGGGCTGGTCGGCGGCACCGCGGCCTCGGCGGTCGTGGCCAGTTCCTACGGCTCCCTCCGCATCCGTGTGGTGGGCGGCTCACTGATCGCGGGCGAGGCGAAGATCCCGGTGTCGGCGCTCGGTGACGCGGTGGTCCTGGACCAGGAGGAGGCCCGCGCCTGGCGCACCCACAAGGCGGACACGCGCGCCTTCATGCTCCTGCGCGCGTACATCCCGAGGGCCCTGAAGGTCGAGGTCACGGACCCGGCGGACCCGACGCCCTACCTGTACCTGTCCACGCGGGAGCCGGAGAAGCTGGCAGCGGCGATCAAGGCGGCACGGGCAGAGGCGTAGGGCCGTCAGCCGTCGAGTTCCGCAGGACGGGCAGGCTTCTCCAGGGGCGGCAGCTCTGGCAGTGCCTCCCAGGGCACCTGGATTCTGCGCAGATCGTTCCGGACGCGAGTCGCGAGCCGTCTGGTGTCACGGCGGTTCATGACCGCTCCCACGGCGGCCCCCACCATGAACGGCATCAGGTTGGGCAGATCCCGCACGATCCGCTTCATGATCTGCTGCCGCAGTTCGCGCTTCATCTGCCCGCCGAGGGCCGCGTCGATCGTCGACGGTCTGGTCACGTCGATCCCGCGCTCCCCGGACCAGGACTTCAGATACGCGGTGCTGCGCTGGGCCAGGTTCCCGGGCGGCCGGACCCCGTAGACCTCGTGCAGTTCGGCGATGAGCTTCAGCTCGATCGTCGCGACCCCGGTGATCTCCGTGGCCAGTTCGGTCGGCATGGCCGGCGGCACGGGCAGCATCGCCGCGGCCCCGATCCCGGCCCCGACCGTGGCCGTCGCGCTCGCCGCGCCCGTGACGAGCCTGTCCGCGAGTTCCTCGGGCCCGAGGCCGGGGAACTGTCTGCGGAGGGTCGCGAGGTCGCGTACGGGGATCCTCGGGGCTGTCTCGATGATCCGGTCGGTGAGGTACGCCAGTCCCGCCTTGGCCCGGCTGCCGCCCTTACGGACGCCTTCCCGGATGCCGTCCCGAACGGCGGCCGCACGGCTTCGTGCGGCGGGTACCGGGGCATCGGCCGGCCCCGCGGGCCCCTCCGGGGCCGTGGGGGCGTATGCCGGTTCGAGCGAGGCTGTTCCACTGCTGGAAGAGCCTCGCTCGTCGTCACGCACGCCGCTAGAGCCGTCGTACGGCTCATGGTCCACTTCCCTGCGCGGGAAGCGGCGCTTCCGAGGAGGGGTCGAGCCAGTCACGGCCGACCCGGCCTCAGTCGCAGTCGCGGCAGATCGGCTGACCGTTCTTCTCGCGGGCCAGCTGGCTGCGGTGGTGCACCAGGAAGCAGCTCATGCAGGTGAACTCATCCTGCTGCTTGGGCAGCACGCGGACGGCCAACTCCTCGTTCGAGAGGTCGGCGCCCGGCAGCTCCAGGCCCTCCGCGGCCTCGAACTCGTCGACGTCGACGGCCGAGGTCGACTTGTCGTTCCTCCGGGCCTTCAGCTCTTCAAGGCTGTCGGAATCGACGTCGTCGTCGGTCTTGCGTGGGGTGTCGTAATCCGTTGCCATTTCGCTCTCCCCCTCTGGGTGTCTGCGGGTGTCTCCAGCGCACGTAACGCGTGAGAGGCCGGACTTGTGCCCGCCTCGAGGCGGAGATTTTGCCTCACATCAAGGTCTGTTACTCAATCGACACCCAACCGGACCCCTCAAGAGTGATCGGCTTGGATGGCGAACCGGACCGTACACGGTCCTCGTAACACATTTCAAAGGCATCTCACCGTGTACTTCCCGTGATCGACCCCCCGGAAAACCAGGATTTTCCCGGCTTTGGAGAGGTTGCTTGACAACGGAGAGTAGATGGCCGGAAAGACGCCCCTGTGATCGATCACACACGGTCCGCCGGGGACCGAGCCTCGAAAATTCCGCGCACAGCGAACATCGTGCCGGGTGTGGCACACCGTCTCACGTCGGAAGAGTGACGCGCATCACGAGCCCACCCCCCTCACGGGGCTGGGCGGTGATGTGGCCGCCGTGGGCGCGTGCCACCGACCTCGCGATGGACAGGCCGAGGCCGACACCCTTGTCGCTGCCCGTGCGCTCCGTACGCAGCCGCGTGAAGGGCTCGAAGAGGTTGTCGATCTCGTACGCGGGAACCACCGGGCCGGTGTTCGAGACCACCAGGACCGCCTGGCCGTGCTGGGCCTCGGTGGTCACCTCGACCCAGCCCCGCTCCGGGATGTTGTAGCGCACCGCGTTCTGGACGAGGTTCAGCGCGATCCGCTCCAGCAGGACGCCGTTGCCCTGGACGACCACGGGGGCGCGCTCGCCGCGGATCTCGACACCCTTGGCCTCTGCCTCGGCGTGCACCTGGTCGACGGCCTGCGAGGCGACTTCCGCGAGGTCGACCGGCTTGCGCTCGACGATCTGGTTGTCGCTGCGGGCGAGCAGCAGCAGGCCCTCCACGAGCTGCTCGCTGCGCTCGTTGGTGGCCAGCAGCGTCTTGCCCAGCTGCTGGAGCTCGACGGGGGCCCCGGGGTCGGACAGGTGCACCTCCAGGAGCGTGCGGTTGATCGCGAGCGGGGTGCGCAGCTCGTGCGATGCGTTGCCGACGAACCGCTGCTGGGCCGTGAAGGCCCGTTGCAGCCGCTCCAGCATGTCGTCGAAGGTGTCGGCCAGCTCCTTGATCTCGTCGTCCGGCCCGTCCAGTTCGATACGGCGGGACAGGTCCGAGCCCGCCACCGCGCGCGCGGTGCGGAGAATCCGGCCGAGCGGCGACAGCACACGGCCGGCCATCGCGTACCCGAAGGCGAAGGCGATCACGGCGAGGCCGAGCAGGGCCAGCAGGGAGCGGCTGAGGAGGTTGTCCAGGGCGTGCTGGCGCTGCTCGTTCACGCAGGCGTTCATGGCGTTGTTGAGCTCGGTCGCCGTCGGCGCGGACGGGAAGTTGCAGGTGTCGCTGGCGACCTGACCCGAGATGATCTTGAACGGTAGTTCACTGCCCACATTGAGCGCGTGCGCTGCGAACAGGTAGATGATCGACAGCAGCAGGATGCCGGCGATCAGGAACATGCCGCCGTAGAGCAGCGTGAGCCTTATGCGGATGGTCGGGCGCAGCCACGGGAACGGAGGTTCGGGCCTTCGGGGGTCCCAGGTGGGCTTGGGCGGCGTGGTGGGCGGTGCAGGGGTCGCGGCCACGGTCATCAGATCCGGTATCCGGAGCCCGGCACGGTGACGATGACCGGGGGCTCGCCGAGCTTGCGGCGCAGGGTCATCACGGTCACGCGTACGACGTTGGTGAAGGGGTCCGTGTTCTCGTCCCAGGCCTTCTCCAGGAGCTGCTCGGCCGAGACGACGGCGCCCTCGCTGCGCATGAGGACCTCCAGGACGGCGAACTCCTTGGGCGCCAGCTGGACCTCCCTGCCGTCGCGGAAGACCTCGCGGCGGTTGGGGTCGAGCTTGATTCCGGCGCGCTCCAGGACGGGCGGCAGCGGCACGCTCGTACGCCGGCCGAGGGCACGCACGCGCGCGATGAGCTCGCTGAACGCGAACGGCTTCGGGAGGTAGTCGTCGGCGCCGATCTCCAGGCCCTCCACGCGGTCGCTCACGTCGCCCGACGCGGTGAGCATCAGCACGCGGGTGGGCATGCCGAGCTCGACGATCTTGCGGCAGACGTCGTCGCCGTGCACGAGCGGGAGGTCGCGGTCGAGGACGACCACGTCGTAGTCGTTGACGCCGATGCGCTCCAGGGCGGCCGCACCGTCGTACACGACGTCGACGGCCATGGCCTCCCGGCGCAGTCCGGTGGCCACCGCATCGGCGAGCAGTTGCTCGTCCTCGACGACGAGTACGCGCACGTCGCTTGTCCTTCCTCTGTCCACCCGTGCAGCCCGAGTCCGGGCAGCCCACGGGCAGGTCTGTCATGGATGAGACCTCCATCCTGCCCTTTTCGGCCGTAAACCGGCTGTAAGACAAGTGGGCCCGCTCCGGGAGACCGGTCCGCCGGACCCGGGAATGCAAATTTTTCTCGTGAGGTTGAGGTTTCCGCGGAAGGGAGTGGGGGGAGGACGGCTTTACACCCCGCGATCACGCTCTGCATGTGGCACACCACCACGTGGTCGGCTGCTCACCGCTTCCCGTAGAGCGGGCGTGGGTGTCCGGCACCGTCGCCGCCCAGCCAGGGCTGCGCTGGGCACCCAATGGAGACGTGATCGCCCCTTCCCGAAGGCACACCCCCGTGCCACCGACCCACGACCCAGGACGAGGGGGCGCAGCATGGACGCATTCACCGCAGGACTTCTGCAGCGCATACGGGCGACCGAGTCCGACCTGACACGGGCCCGTGAGACCGGCGACGACTTCCTCGTGGACGTCGAACAGTCGGAGCTCGACGACCTGCACCGCCTTGCCGCCGAGCACGGTGTGGAAGTCGGCGCGATCCGCGTCTGATCAGCTCGCACGCACAGCGGGGCCCCGGCAGATCCAGGCCGGGGCCCCGCTTCGCGTCCGCCGACGGCCCTACGAGCACGACGGGGCCGCCGCCGGACGCCGCACAACCGCGGCCAGGCCGAGCGGCGCGCCCGATGGGCGGTACGGAGCCCCACACACGGCGACCCACCCACCGACCAGCGGGGACGCAAAGCCGGGCCCCGTGGGGGCGACCCCCGAGGACGGGAGGCCCCGCACGATGGCCGTCCGGGACAAGGCGCGCGTTCCGGAGCCTCCGCCGTGCCTGGTCCCCGTGCGGTCACCGGAGGTACCCGGGGGCTCAGTCCCGCCCGGGCGCCGTCGGTGGCGTCGGCTCGGTCAGTCGTGCCATGCCCCCAGCTCCTCCAGCCGGGCCTGGAGCTGCTCGAAGAGGCCCGGTGGGGCCGCGATCGTCAGGGCCGGGGAGAGCGGCTCTCCGGGGCGGCCGCCGGTCAGGGCACCCGCCTCGCGGGCTATCAGGTCGCCCGCCGCGTAGTCCCAGGGATTCAGTCCCCGCTCGTAGTACGCGTCCAGGCGGCCCGCCGCCACGTCGCACAGGTCGATCGCGGCGGAACCGCCGCGCCGGATGTCCCGCACCTCGGGGATCAGCCGCCGGGCGACCTCGGCCTGCTGGACCTTGCGCTCGGTCCGATAGCCGAAGCCGGTCCCCACGAGGGCGAGGCCCAGCTCGGACGCGGGACGCACGCGCGCGGGACGGTCGTTCACGAACGCGCCCTCCCCCAGGACGGCCCGGAAGGTCTCCCCGCGCACGGGCGCGTGGACCACCCCGACGAGCGTCTCCCCGTCCTTGCGGGCCGCGATGGAGATCGCCCAACTGGGCAGTCCATACAGGTAGTTGACAGTGCCGTCGATCGGGTCGATCACCCACTCGACACCGCTGCTGCCCTCGACGCTGGCCCCCTCCTCGCCGAGCAGGCCGTCATCCGGCCGACGGTCGGAGAGAAGCCCGGTGATCAGCTTCTCGGCGGCGATGTCCATCTCGGTGACGATGTCGATGGCGCTGGACTTGGTGGCGGCCACCCCCAGGTCGTCGGGGCGTCCGTCGCGCAGGAAGACGCCCGCGCGGGTGGCGGCCTCCAGCGCGATCTCCAGGAGTTCGGTCTTCAGCCGGTCGGACGACGGCTGGGGCTGCTCGGTCACGGTGCTCCTCACGCGTACGGGCTGTCGGCGCCCGCGGCGGCGGGCTTGGGGGCGCGGCCGGGGCAGCAGGCCGCCGGACAGACGTTGTGGCTCGGGCCCAGCGCGCCTAGGGCGCACGGACTCACCTGCTGCCCTCGCTCGGTCGCGGCGCGCTCGACGACCAGGTCACGGATCGCGGCGGCGAATCGCGGGTCGGCACCCACGGTGGCCGAACGGCGCACCGGCAACCCCAGCTCCTCGGCCTTCGCCCTGGCCTCCGTGTCGAGGTCGTACAGCACCTCCATGTGGTCCGAGACGAACCCGATGGGGGCCATGACGACCGCTGGAACCCCGGCGCCGTGCAGCTCCTCCAGGTGGTCGCAGATGTCCGGCTCCAGCCACGGGATGTGCGGGGCGCCCGAGCGCGACTGGTAGACGAGTTGCCAGGGGTGGTCCACGCCGGTGCGCTCGCGCACCGCGTCGGCGATCAGCTCCGCGACGTCCAGATGCTGCTTCACGTACGCCCCGCCGTCCCCGTGGTCCTCGGCCGGTCCTGAGGTGTCCGCCGCCGAGTTCGGGATGGAGTGCGTGGTGAAGGCGATGTGCGCGCCGGCCCGGACATCCTCGGGGAGGTCGGCGAGGGATCTCAGGACACCCTCGATCATCGGCTCGACGAAGCCCGGGTGGTTGAAGTAGTGCCGCAGCTTGTCGATCCGCGGGAGTTCAAGGCCCTCGGCCTCCAGGGCGGCCAGGGCTCCGGCGAGGTCCTCGCGGTACTGGCGGCAGCCCGAGTACGAGGCGTACGCGCTGGTGGCGAGGACCAGGATGCGGCGGTGGCCGTCGGTGACCATCTCGCGCAGGGTGTCGGTCACATAGGGCGCCCAGTTGCGGTTGCCCCAGTAGACGGGCAGGCCGAGGCCGTGGTCGGCGAAGTCCTTCCGGAGGGCGTCGAGGAGGGCGCGGTTCTGGCCGTTGATGGGGCTGACCCCACCGAAGAGGAAGTAGTGCTGCCCCACCTCCTTCAGGCGCTCCTTGGGGATGCCCCGGCCCCGCGTCACGTTCTCCAGGAACGGAACCACGTCGTCCGGGCCCTCCGGGCCTCCGAACGAGAGGAGCAGCAGGGCGTCGTACGGGCTGGCGTCTAGTGCGTCGGGCATGTCTACGATCCTGCCACCCGCCACCGACAACGCTCCCGCCGCCCGCCACTGACCACCGGCCACTGACCACCGGCCTGTGGCCACGGGCCGGGCCACCGGCCACCGGCCACCGGCCAAGCTCCCCCGCCCACCACAGCCCCATCCCCCGCCGTCCCGGCGGCGGTTCACCAAAGACGGTCCGAACACTGGTGCGGGCGCCACGCCCCGCATACGTTAGGGTTGCCTAACTCGTAAGGCATATAACCGCACTTCACGCCTTACCGGACCCATCGGAGACCCCGTGGCCAGCCCCTACCGCGCCCTGTTCGCCGCCCCCGGTTCCAAGGGCTTCTCCGCCGCCGGCTTCCTCGGCCGGATGCCGCTGTCGATGATGGGCATCGGTGTGGTGACGATGATCTCCCAGCTCACAGGGCGCTACGGGCTCGCGGGCGCCCTCTCGGCCACCATCGCGCTGTCCGCCGCCGCGGTCGGCCCGCAGATCTCCCGCCTGGTGGACCGGTACGGGCAGCGGCGGGTACTGCGCCCGGCGACGCTCTTCGCGTTGACCGCGGCCGCGGGCCTGCTCCTGGCCGCGCACCTCGCCTGGCCGGAGTGGGTGCTGTTCGCCTGCGCCGCGGGCATCGGCGCGGTACCGAGCCTCGGCGCGATGATCAGGGCCCGCTGGGCGGCCCTGTACCGGGACACCCCGCAACTGCACACCGCCTACTCCTTCGAGTCGGTGGTGGACGAGATCTGCTTCATCTTCGGGCCGATCATCTCCATCGGCCTGTCCACGAGCTGGTTCCCGGAGGCCGGCCCCCTCCTCGCCGCCTGCTTCCTCGCGGCCGGAGTCTTCTGGCTGACCGCCCAGCGCGCCACGGAGCCCGAGCCGCACCCTCGCGAGCGGGACACCGGCGGCACCGCCCTGCGCTCGCCCGGACTACAGGTCCTGGTGGCCACCTTCGTGGCGACCGGAGCGATCTTCGGCGCGGTCGACGTGGTGACCGTCGCCTTCGCCGGCGAGCAGGGCCACAAGGCGGCCGCGAGCCTCGTCCTGGCGCTGTACGCGGCGGGCTCCTGCGCCGCCGGCCTCGTCTTCGGGCTGCTGCGCTTCAAGGGAGCACCGGAACGCAGGTGGCTCCTGGGCGTATGTGCCATGGCCGTGAGTATGATCCCCCTCCTACTGGTCGGAAACTTGCTGTTTCTGGCCGTGGCACTGTTCGTTGCGGGCCTGTCCATCGCACCCACGATGATCACGACAATGGCCCTCATAGAGCAGCACGTACCACGTGCACATCTGACCGAAGGCATGACTTGGGTGTCCACCGGGCTCGCGGTCGGGGTCGCGATCGGGTCCTCCGTGGCCGGCTGGGTGATCGATGCCGCCGGCGCTGAGGCCGGGTACGGGGTTCCGGCGCTGTCCGGGGCCGTCGCGGTCGCGGTGGGTTTCCTCGGGTATCGCCGGCTGAGCAGGCCGGCTCCGCAGCGGGGAGGGTCCCATGAGCACCACAGTGAGCGGGAAGAGCGGCACGTGGCATAACTGGGCGGGGAACGTCACCGCCCGGCCCGTACGGGAGGTCACCCCCGCCTCGGTCGAGGAACTCTCCGCCGCCGTGCGGAAGGCCGCCGAGGACGGCCTCAGGGTGAAGGCGGTCGGCACCGGGCACTCCTTCACGGCCGCCGCCGCGACCGACGGTGTGTTGATCCGCCCTCAACTGTTGACCGGCATACGCAAGATTGATCGTGAGGCCGGCACCGTCACCGTCGAGGCGGGCACTCCGCTCAAGAGACTCAACGTCGCGCTCGCGCGCGAAGGGCTCTCGCTCACGAACATGGGCGACATCATGGAGCAGACGGTCTCCGGCGCCACCAGCACCGGAACGCACGGCACCGGCCGCGACTCGGGCTCGATCGCCGCCCAGATCAGGGGCCTCGAACTGGTGACGGCGGACGGCTCGGTGCTCACCTGTTCCGAGAAGGAGAACCCGGACGTCTTCGCGGCCGCCCGCATCGGCGTCGGGGCCCTGGGCATCATCACCGCCATCACCTTCGCTGTGGAGCCGATCTTTCTGCTCACGGCCCGCGAGGAACCGATGCCCTTCGAGAAGGTGCTCGCCGAGTTCGACGAACACTGGGCGGAGAACGAGCACTTCGAGTTCTACTGGTTCCCGCACACCGGGAGCACCAACACGAAGCGCAACAACCGCAGTGTGGGTCCTGAGAAGCCGATCGGGCAGCTGAGCGGCTGGTTCGAGGACGAGTTCCTCTCCAACGGCGTCTTCGAGGTGGCCAACTGGGTGGGCCGCGTGGCGCCCGCCACCGTCCCGACGATCGCCCGGATCTCCAGCCGCGCGCTGTCGGCCCGTACGTACACCGACATCCCCTACAAGGTCTTCACGTCCCCGCGCCGCGTGCGGTTCGTGGAGATGGAGTACGCCGTCCCGCGCGAGGCTCTCACGGAGACCCTGCGCGAACTCAAGGCCATGGTCGACCGCTCGAACCTGCGCGTCAGCTTCCCTGTCGAGGTCCGCACCGCCCCGGCCGACGACATCGCGCTCTCCACGGCGTCCGGCAGGGACAGCGCCTACATCGCCATACACATGTTCCGCGGTACGCCGTATCAGGCATATTTCACCGCCGCCGAGCGGATCTTCACCGCGCACGAGGGCCGCCCGCACTGGGGCAAGGTGCACACGCGCGACGCGGAGTACTTCGCCGGGGTCTATCCGCGCTTCGGGGAGTTCACTGCCCTGAGGGACCGTCTCGACCCGGACCGGCGCTTCGGGAACGACTACTTGCGCCGGGTGCTGGGCTCGTAGCCGGCCCGGTCGGCGCGGGCGCCGGGGTGGACGAGCCCAGCAAGTGCGGGCGTCCGGACCGGCCCAGGCAGGGGCGTCCGTCCAACGCCACGGCACTGCCCGCCACTTGAGGGTGACCACAGGACGCGATCGTCCGACCGCACCGCAAGGAGGGCACAAGGTTGAACGATTGCTTCCATTTCTGACGGTTAGGTGGAGTACGCCACCTTTCATGGTCACGAAAACGACGCATCGGGCGACCAACTCACACCCCTTGCCAGAAGTTGGGCGGCGTGCCGATCCACGTAGGTGGCCCGAATGGAGTACTGTTGCGAGCCCTGGGTCCGGTCTCCCGCCAGGGCGTCCGGAGCCTTGCTGGACCGCTGGGAGGGGGCTAGTTGCACAGGGTGACGGAGTTGGTCACTTAGCGTTGCGAATAGGTAACCGTGCCATAACGGCGATCCAGGGCCCGTGCCCGACACGCCGGGCAACTCGGCAAGGTTGTGGCAGGCTGCACCCGGGCAGGCCACACTCGACTAGCGGAAGCAGCGACGCACGTGACGTCGGCAGGCACCACCCGGGAGGTCCCCATGCCCGAACTGCGTGTCGTGGCCGTCTCCAATGACGGCACACGGCTGGTGCTGAAGGCTGCGGACAGCACGGAGTACACGCTTCCGATCGACGAACGGCTCCGCGCCGCCGTGCGCGGCGACCGTCCCCGCCTCGGCCAGATCGAGATCGAGGTGGAGAGCCATCTCCGCCCCCGTGACATCCAGGCGCGGATACGTGCCGGCGCGTCCGCCGAGGAGGTCGCACAGCTCGCCGGGATCCCCGTCGACCGCGTGCGCCGCTTCGAGGGCCCCGTGCTGGCCGAGCGCGCCTTCATGGCCGAGCGCGCCCGCAAGACGCCCGTCCGCAGACCCGGCGAGAACACCGGTCCGCAGCTCGGCGAGGCCGTCCAGGAGCGGTTGCTGCTGCGTGGCGCCGAGAAGGACACCGTCCAGTGGGACTCCTGGCGCCGCGACGACGGCACCTGGGAGGTACTGCTCGTCTACCGGGTGGCCGGTGAGCCGCACTCGGCGAGCTGGACCTACGACCCGCCCCGGCGGCTCGTCCAGGCGGTCGACGACGAGGCGCGCTCGCTGATCGGCGAGTCCGACGACCTCGCGGCGCCCGAGCCGAGCTATCCCTTTGTGCCGCGGATCGCACGTCTGCCGCGCGAGGGCCGGATGGACCGCGCCCTGGAGCGCCAGACGGAACGTCCCGTACTGCCCGCGCAGTCGTCCGAGCCCGCGGAGGAGAGCACCGCCGAGCGTGACTCGCTCACCAGCCTCCTGGAGGCGGTGCCCAGCTTCCGCGGCGACATGGTGGTGCCCGAGCGGCCCACGGAACCGCAGGAGGAGCCCGCCCAGGAGCCCGAGGCGGAGGAACCCCCCGCGCCCGCGGCGTCGGCCGGTTCCGCTTACGCGGACGTCCTGATGCCGCGCACGGTCGCCAGCCACCGCGACCGTCTGATCGGGGCGACGGACCGCCAGGCCGAGGCGGACGGTGTCCGCCCGGGCCGCAGGGCGGCGGTCCCGAGCTGGGACGAGATCGTGTTCGGGACGCGACGCAAGAAGCAGGAGTAGGACGCAAGAAGCAGCAGTAGTCGGACGTACAGGGAGGGGGTCCACGCCGCGGCGGCGTGGACCCCCTCCTGCTCCTGCTCCTGCTCCTGCCCGTTCAGGGCTTCACTGCGGGTCGGGCCCCACCGCGACCGGGCGACTGCCGTCCGCCGACCACTCCGACCACGACCCCACGTACAGCGCGGCCGGGATCCCCGCGATCGTGAGCGCCAGTACCTCGTGCGCGGCGGAGACCCCCGATCCGCAGTACACGCCGACCTCGGTTCCCTCCGTGGCGCCGAGCGCCTTGAAGCGGTCCGCGAGTTCGCCGGCGGGCAGGAAGAGGCCGTTCTCGGTGACGTTCTCCGCCGTCGGCGCCGACATCGCGCCCGGGATGTGGCCGCCCACGGGGTCGATCGGCTCGACCTCGCCCCGGTAGCGTTCGCCGGCCCGCGCGTCGAGGAGCAGTCCGGTGCGGGCGAGCGCCGCCGCGCCGTCGGCGTCCAGGAGGGGCAGCGCGCCCGGCACCGGCTGGAAGTCGCCGGGGGCGCTCTCCTCGGTACCGGAGGTCAGCGGCCCGTCCCAGGCGGTCAGCCCCCCGTCGAGCACCCGGACATCCGGGTGACCCGTCCAACGCAGCATCCACCACGCGCGTGCCGCGGCCCAGCCCTGTCCGCCGTCGTACACGACGACCGGCCGGTCCGCCGTGACACCGGCGGCCCGCATGGCCGCGCCGAAGCGCTCCGTGTCGGGCAGGGGGTGCCGTCCGGCGGGACCCGGCGGGCCCGCGAGTTCGGCGTCCAGGTCCACGAAGACGGCGCCCGGAATGTGCCCGCCCGCGTAGGCGGCACGGCCGTCGAAGGGGGCGGCGCCGGCCGCCGTGGCGGCGGTCAGCTGCCAGCGGACGTCCAGGAGCGTGGGCGGCTGCGGGCCCGCCAAGTCGCTCGCGAGTTCGGATGCGGAGATGATGGCCTTCATGGCCCCCATCCTCGCGCACAAGGTGGCCGCGTAGCCCAGGTCCGGCTACTGTGCTCGGCCGGACAGGTCCGATCACCCGGTGTACGGGGTTGGGCACATGCTGTACAACAATGGCCGCCGCACGGCAATCACACGTGAACGGGCGAGAGACTGAAAAACGGGCATCCTTCTGCCGTAGGGCCTCGCGCGACGGCGCGGCCGAAGCGCGGGGTGCGACCGGTGGTGCGAGCATCGGCGCGGAGCGTGACACGCGCGTGCGCGGCACATGTGCACACAGGCGGAAGCTGACCGGCCACCACGAGGGGCCGAGGAGAGAGTGACCATGACCGAGGCACGGGGGTCGACCGGCCTTCACGGCACAACGCACGCGTGGCACGCGCCTGGCACACCGTGCTGGGTGAGTCTGATGGTGCACGGGATGGCCGCGACCCAGGATTTCTACCGGGCACTGTTCGGCTGGGAGTTCCGGCCGGGACCACAGCCGCTGGGGCCCTACGTGCGAGCCCTGCTGAACGGCTACGAGGTGGCGGGCATCGGCCAGCTGCCGCCGGACCGCCATCTGCCGATCGCCTGGACGCCGTACCTCGGCTCGGACGACGTGGACACGACCGCAGAACAGGTACGCAGCTGCGGCGGAACGGTGGGCGTCGGCCCCCTGGACGCCGCCGAGGCGGGGCGGCTGGCGATCGCGTCCGACCCGATGGGCGCGGTGTTCGGCATCTGGCAGGCGGCCGAACACCTCGGCACGGGCCTGACGGGCGTCCCCGGCACCCCCGTGTGGAACGAGCTGCTCACGTACGACACGGCGAGCGTCGCCAAGTTCTACCAGACCGTCTTCGGCTACGAGGAGGAGCCGGTCGTCTCCCCCGACTTCGACTACCTCACCCTGCACATCGAGGGCCGTCCGGTCGCCGGCATCCACGGTGTCGGCAACTGCCTGCCCCGGGACCGGGGCGCCCACTGGATGACGTACTTCCAGGTCGAGGACACCGACAGGACGGCCGAGCGGGTCACCGAGCTGGGCGGCCACGTCGTGCGGACCACGTGCAACACGGCCCTGGGCCGCATGGTCACCGTCGCGGACCCGGAGGGTGCGACGTTCTCGGTGGTCAGCCGGCTCGACTGAATCCTCGAGTGAAACGGTGGGTCGTCAGGTTGACGACACCGGCAGGACGTCCGGCGACAGGGCCGCCGCGTGGGCCGTCGCCGCCGTCATGCGGCGCCGGTGATGGCGGCGGCACAGGACCTCGTAGCCGACCTCGTCAGCGGACTGGTTGACGTCCCCGACAACCACCTGGGCGCCCTCGACCACCATCACACCGCCGACCGTGCGGGCGTTGTGCGTGGCGCGTGAGCCGCACCAGCACAGGGCCTCCACCTGGAGGACCTCGACCCGGTCCGCCAGCTCCACGAGGCGTTGCGAGCCAGGGAAGAGCTTGGAGCGGAAATCGGTCGTGATACCGAAGGCGTAGACGTCGAGGCCGAGGTCGTCGACCACCCGGGCCAGCTGGTCTATCTGCTCCGGCGCCAGGAACTGGGCCTCGTCGGCGATCACATAGTCGGCCCGCCGGCCCTGCGAGAGGTGGTCGACGAGATACGCGTACAGGTCCTGCCCGTCCGCCACCTCCACCGCGTCCGTGACCAGTCCCAGCCGGGAGGAGAGCTTGCCCTCGCCGGCCCGGTCGTCGCGCGTGAAGATCATGCCCTGCAGCCCCCGCGCGGAGCGGTTGTGCTCGATCTGGAGGGCCAGCGTCGACTTCCCGCAGTCCATCGTTCCGGAGAAGAACACCAGCTCGGGCATGGGTGGTTGAGGACCTTTCAGGGAAGGGCGGAGGAGGTGTGGGGGGTGTTCACGAGCGTGGACGAGGCGTACGGGATATTCAGGAGCGTACTGGGGGCCGGGACGCGCGCTGCGGTCAGGTGCGGACTTCCAGCAGGGGTACCAGCTGCTCCACGGCCGTCATCGATCCATGGTTGCCGACCATCGCCGACTCCTTCGGCTCCCGCTCCGAGGCGATGATGAGCACGTCGTCGCGGGCCGCCGCGACCACGTCGCCGATGCGGGCGTACACCCGTTCGTCGATGCGCGGGCCGAACCAGCCCGCCGCGATCGCCTCGTCCCGCGAGGCCACCCAGAACTGCTCGCCGAGCACCTCACGCCAGCAGGTCAGCACGTCGTTCTCGGCGCCCGGAAGGGCGTAGACGTGCCGCGCGCGCCCCTCGCCGCCCAGCAGGGCGACCCCGGCGCGCAGCTCCCAGTCCTCGTCGAAGTCGATGCGGTGCTGCTCGTCGAACGGAATGTCGATCATGCCGTGGTCGGCGGTGACATACAGGGCGGCGCGCGGCGGCAGCTGCTCCGCAAGGCGCTGGACGAGCCGGTCGACGCACATGAGCTGGCCGCGCCAGGCATCGGAGTCGACGCCGTAGCGGTGGCCGGCGCCGTCGAGCTCGGCGTAGTACGTGTACACCAAGGAGCGGTCGCCGACGGCCAGTTGCTCGGCCGCGAGGTCCATGCGGTCCTCGCCGGTCAGCCGCCCGTGGAACGTTCCGCCGCTCAGTGCGACCTTGGTCAGCGGGGTGGTCTCGAAGGCCGGGGAGGACACCTGGGCCGTGTGGACTCCGGCCGCGTCCGCGAGCTGGAAGACCGTCGGGTACGGCTGCCACGCGTACGGGTCCGTCCAGGGCTGCCAGCGGAGCTGGTTCATCAGCTCACCGGTCTCGGGGTTGCGTGCCGTGTATCCCGGCAGGCCGTGCGCGCCGGGCGGCAGACCGGTGCCGACGGAGGCGAGCGAGGTAGCGGTGGTCGCCGGGTAGCCGGCGGTGATCGGGCGGCCGGTGCCGCCGCGGGAGGACGCCAGGAGCGAGGCCAGGAAGGGCGCCTCGTCGGGGTGCGCCCTCAGCTGCTCCCAGCCGAGCCCGTCGATCAGGAAGACGCAGTTGCGGTCGGCGGCGGTCAGTTCCGATATGGCGGCGGTCTGGCCCGGTACGCCCATGCCGGCGGCGAGGGTGGGCAGGAGATCGGCCAGTGAGCCGGAACCGTACTCGGGGAGGGGCGCGGAGCCGACCGCGAGCGGCTCCGGGTGACCGTCCCAGGTGGGCAGCGCCATCAGCGGGTCAGGTCCGCGGTCGCCTCGGAAAGGGACTGCGCGAAGGCGAGCGCCTGGCGCACCGTCTCCGGACCGTCCCCGGCCTCGCTGACGCGGAGGCTGAGGTCGTCCGCCGTCGAGTTGCCCGTGTAGCCGTGGTCCGCCTCACAGTTGGGGTCGCCGCAGGCGGCGGGCTCCAGGTCGATACGGGAGACGGCGCCCCAGCCGATGGTCAGAACGACCTCGCGGGGCAGCGTGCCCGGCGTGTACGACTCCGGGTTGGCGACGACGCGGCTGACGACGACCGACGAGATCCGGTCGAGCTTCACCGATTCCGTGGACGTCGTGGCGTACGGCGTCGGGGAGGTGTCGTCCGCGGCCTGCTCGTCGGTGTGGCTGACGATGAAGCGGGTGCCGGTGAGGACCAGCACGGTCACGTGCCGGCGTACCTCGTTGGCGTCGAACGTCGTCTCCTGGTGGACCAGGTACGACCGCATGGGCTCGCCGCCCACCGCGGCTTCCACCGCTTCGGCCACGAGAGCCGGGTAGTAGCCGCTGCGCTCGATCGCCGTGCGCAGCCCCTGGGTCGTCGTACTGGTCTTGGCCATGATGTCCATCCTACGGTGGCCCACTGACTGCGCGGCACCGCTCGCCACCGCTCAGTACACGGGGAGCGTCCTCGGGCCGAGGTCGTCGCGGACCGGCGGGGGCGCGAGCCGCACGGTGGCGCCGAGCACACTCAGGCCGCGCGGGGCGACGACGACGGGCTCCAGAGTGACGGCGACGACCTCCGGATGGTCGTCGACCAGCCGCGACACACGCAGCATCAGCTCTTCGAGGGCGGGCGTGTCCACGGGGGCGGAGCCGCGCCAGCCGAACAGGAGCGGGGCCGTCCGGATCGACCGGACCAGGGAGGTGGCGTCGCGGTCCGTGACCGGAATCAAACGGTGCGCGGTGTCGCCGAGCAACTGGGAGGCGGCCCCGGCGAGCCCGAACGACAGCACGGCCCCGGCCGCCGGGTCGATCACTGCCCGTACGAGCGTGTCGACGCCACGTGGCGCCATCCTCTGGACGACGGGCCGCAGCTCCTGGGGCTTCCCGAACAGTTCGGTCAACTCCGCGTATGCCCGCCGCAGCTGCTCCTCGTCGGCGAGATCCAGGCGTACGCCGCCCAAATCGGCGCGGTGCCGCAGGTGGGGGGCGGTGGCCTTGAGAGCCACCGGGTAGCCGATCGCGCGGGCGGCCTCGACGGCGGCCTCGGGGGTGGGCGCGGGCAGGGCCCTGCGTACGTGGATGCCGTACCTCGTGAGCAGGTCACAGGTCTCGTCCGTGCCGAGCGTCAGCCCCTGCCCGCGCGCGAGCAGCCCGTGGATCAGCTGGGCGGCGCCCTTCTCGTCGATGTCGTCGTACTCGGGCACCTTGCCCGGGTCGGCCGCGTCGCGCCGCCACTGGGCGTACTTGACGGCTTCGGCAAGCGCCCGGACGGCGCGCTCGGCGGCGGGGTAGGCGGGGATGGCCACCTCGGTGGGCGGCAGTGGTTCCGCAGGGCGATGGGGGTCCCCCCGCTCGGGCGAAGCCGAGAGCGGGGGAGGCTGGGCACCGCCTGCAGCGCCGGGCGCCGTGCTGCCGACCTGTGGCCCGGTGCTCGCCGCTGCGGACAGAGCCTCCGCGAGCCCACCCAGCTCCACGTGCACCACCAGCACCGGCTTACCAGGCACCGCCGCCGCAGCCGACCGCAGCGCCTCGGCCAGCGCGGCGTCCCGGGCCGAGGTCTCACCGACCGCCGGGATGGCCGTCACGACGACGGCGTCGCACGAGTCGTCGGCCAGCGCCGCCGACAGCGCCCGGTGGAAGTCCTCCGCCGAAGCCGCCGTCGTCAGGTCGAGCGGCGGCGACGGCCGCAGCCCCTCGGTCAGGCAGGCGTCGTACGTCAGGTAGCCGAGCGACTCGGAGTTCCCGAGGATCGCCACCCGCGGCCCGGCGGGCAACGGCTGCCGCGCCAGCAGCAGCCCCGCGTCCACCAGTTCGGTGATCGTGTCCACCCGGATCACCCCGGCCTGCCGCAGCAGCGCGGACACCGTGGCGTGCGGCAGCCGCGTGGCCCGTACGGCATGCCCCTGCGGGAGGCCTCCGTGCCGCGCCCCCTGCACCACCACCAGCGGCTTGGCCTCCGCCGTGCGCCGCGCGAGGCGGGTGAACTTGCGCGGATTGCCGATGGACTCCAGGTACATCAGGACGACGTCGGTGTCCGGGTCTTCGTACCAGTACTGAAGGACGTCGTTGCCCGACACGTCCGCCCGGTTCCCGGAGGAGACGAAGGTCGACACGCCGGTGATCCCGGTGACGCCTCCCCCGCGCCGGTGCAGCCGCGACAGCAGCGCGGTCCCGATGGCGCCGGACTGGGCGAACAGTCCTATGCGCCCAGGGCGCGGCATCTCGGGCGCGAGGGAAGCGTTCAGCCTGACCTGCGGCGAGGTGTTGACGATCCCGAAGGTGTTCGGCCCGATGATCCGCATCCCGTACGTCCGCGCCTGCCGCACCAGGTCCCGCTGCCGCTCCCGCCCGTCGGGACCGCTCTCGGCGTATCCGGCGGAGACGACCACGAGCCCCTGCACCCCGTGCTCGCCGCACTCGGCGACGACTTCGGGGACGCGCTCCGCAGGCACGGCGACGACGGCGAGGTCGACCGGGTCCGCGATGTCACGGACGGAGCGGTGCGCGGGGACCCCGTCGAGTTCCGTCTGTTCGTCGGCGAACGCCCTGTTCACCGCGTACAGGCGGCCCGTGAACCCGCCGTTTCGGAGGTTGTCGAGGACGCTGCGGCCCACTCCCCCCGGCGTGCGGCCCGCACCGATCACGGCGACCGAGCCGGGCGAGAGCAGACGCTGTACGGACCGTGCCTCGGCCCGCTGCTCCCGCGCGCGCTGCACGGCCAGCGACCGGTCGGTGGGTTCCAGCCCGAACTCCAGGCGTACGACGCCGTCCTCGAAGCTGCGCTTCTGCTGGTACCCGGCGTCCGTGAACACCTTGATCATCTTGGTGTTGGCGGGCAGCACCTCGGCGGCGAACCTTCGGATGCCGCGCTCCCGGGCCACGGCCGCGATGTGTTCGAGGAGGGCCGACGCGACGCCGCGACCCTGGTGCGCGTCCTGCACCAGGAAGGCGACCTCGGCCTCGTCGGCGGGCGCGGAGGCGGGCAGCCCCTCGGCATCAATGCGGTCATAGCGTACGGTTGCGATGAACTCGCCGCCGATCGTGGCCGCGAGTCCCACCCTGTCCACAAAGTCGTGGTGCGTGAAGCGGTGGACGTCCTTGGCGGACAGGCGAGGGTACGGCGCGAAGAAGCGGTAGTACTTGGACTCGTCCGAGACCTGCTCGTAGAAGCTGACAAGGCGCTCGGCGTCATCAACGGTGATGGGCCTGATGCGTGCGGTGCCGCCGTCGCGCAGCACCACGTCGGCCTCCCAATGGGCGGGGTACTCGTGCCGGTCCGACGCGGTCTGCATGGGCCCCAGACTAAGGCTCGCGTCCGACAACGGCGCGAGGCAGGCTATGGGCCGGGCCGGACCGTCTGTGGCCCAAGTCCCCCCGGGGACGGGAACAGCGTCCGCTCCGGACACGCTTCACCGTATGGATATGGGAAACTGGTCTAGACAACCCTGATACACCTGAAGGGCAGCACAACATGGCTGAGCGCCGCGTCAACGTCGGCTGGGCCGAGGGCCTTCACGCCCGCCCCGCTTCCATCTTCGTCCGGGCCACCACGGCCTCCGGCGTCCCCGTGACGATCGCCAAGGCCGGCGGCAACCCCGTGAACGCCGCGTCCATGCTGGCGGTTCTCGGCCTGGGCGCCCAGGGCGGCGAGGAGATCGTCCTCGCGTCCGACGCGGACGGCGCGGACGCCGCGCTGGACCGGCTGGCCAAGCTGGTCGCCGAGGGTCTCGAGGAGCTCCCCGAGACCGTCTGACCCTTCGGACCCCACGCGCGGCGGAGCCGCGTCCGCCTGCACGGCGGACGCGGCTCCGCCGCTTTCGGGCTCCTCCCCGGCGACCTCGTACGGGCCGGCCGGGCTCACGCGGGGATCTCCCGGCGTTGCGAACGCGCGTCGCGCGAACGGCCCCTTTCGCACACGGCGGTCATGCCTCGCCCCCGCACACAGGAAATTCAGCAGCACGCGCGAAAATTACACACGACACGCGAAAATCACGCACGCCGGATTTTCCAGGGCGCACGGAAACAAGGGCAGCCGAAATAGGCGTCCATCGAATATCCCTCTTTGTATACGGCTCCCGTGTTAATGCCGCGACCCCAACATGTTTACGGGGTGTTGCGAAGTCCTCACACGCTCCGCGCGGTCACTCGCGCCGGGAAAGCGGAGCCGGTGCGCGGAGGTCGCACGCTCGGCGTGCAGCGCCGTGATCGCGCGCGCCCGCTCACTGTCCCCGCGCGCGACGGCGTCCACGATGCCGCCGTGCTCCGCCCAGGACTCCACGGGGTCGGCCGGTGCCTCGACCACGTACATCCAGGCGATCTTGTGCCGCAGCTGGGCGAGCGTCGAGGTCAGTGCCGGGCTTCCGCAGGCCTGTGCGAGCGTCTCATGGAACCAGCCACCCAGAGAGCGCAGATCCTCGCTGTTACCCCTCCTGGCCCGCTCCTGCCCCAGTCTGACCAGGCCGCGCAGCACCTTGAGGTGGGCCTCGGTGCGTCGCTGCGCGGCCCGTGCGGCGCCCAGCGGCTCCAGCAGCATCCGCATCTCCAGCAGGTCGGCGGCCTCCTGCTCAGTGGGTTCCGCCACGCACGCGCCCGCGTGCCTGCGCGTGACGACGAAGCCCTCGGCCTCCAGGGTGCGCAGTGCCTCGCGCACGGGGACACGCGAGACGCCGTAGCGACGCGCGAGGAGCTCCTCGGTGAGCCGGCTGCCACGCTCGTGGACACCCGCGACGATGTCATCACGGATCGCCGTGCATACCGAGTGCGCCGGAATACGCATGACCGACCTCCGCCTTAATCCCCGTGAAACGTCGCCGATTGACGCGTGTTCGACCGACTCTATTGCAGCGGACCGGAATTTCCGACGGCGGGCCGGAATCCATGGATATTTTTTGGACAGACAGCAGTTCGAAACGACGATGGCCCCGGCTCATGAGCCGGGGCCGTCACGCGCGCGTACGTCTGTCGCAGGCGCCGTGTCAGACGTTCACGCCGTGCGAGCGGAGGTAGGCGACGGGGTCGATGTCCGAGCCGTACTCCGGGGTCGTACGGGCCTCGAAGTGAAGGTGGGGTCCGGTGACGTTGCCGGTGGCCCCGGAGAGGGCTATCTGCTGGCCCGGGACGACCCGCTGGCCCACAAACACGCCGATGGACGACAGGTGGCCGTACTGCGTGTAGGTGCCGTCGTTCATCTTGATGACGATCTGGTTGCCGTACGCGCCGCCCCAGCCGGTCTCCACGACGGTGCCGGAGCCGACCGCGTGCACGGGCGTGCCGGTGGCGGCGTGGAAGTCGATGCCGGTGTGGGACCCGGAGGACCACAGGGAGCCACCGGTCTTGTAACCGGTGGAGACGTACGAGTGGAAGATCGGCGCCACGTACGCGTTGAGGCGCTTGCGCTCGGCCTCGCGGGCGGCGCGCTCCTTGGCCTCGCGCTCCTTGCGGGCCTGCTCCGCGGCCCGCTTGCGCGCGGCCTCGGCGGCCTCCTTCTGCTCCGCCGCCTGCTTCTGGGCGGCGGCCTGGGCGTCGATCTTCTCGGCGAGCGAGTCGCCGAGGGTGACGGCCTGGATGAGTCCGGTCTGCTCGACGGAGTTGTCGGCGGCGAGCGCCGGGGCGGCGAGGGTGCCGATGACGCCGGTGGTGGTGAGCGCCGCGACGCCCACGGCGTTCGTGGTCGTGCGCTTCACGCGGCCCGGACGACGGTGCTTCCCGGTGGCGCAGGTGAACGCCATGAAGTGGCTGGTCCTTTCCTTCCCTCTCGCCTACCGGGTTAGCTGACGGGTTCGGAGCAGGAAGGTCTCCTACGGGCTGGCGCCCGATTCACCCCAGGGACTGCTGTTGGGTCCCCGGCTCCCCTGGCTCGCGCCGTACGGGGACTCGGCGATGGCTGTCCGGTGCCGCGGGTGCGGCGCTCTGCCTGACGGACAGCCCGACCGACGCTAAGGGGCTCCACTTTCAATCAACAAACGCAGTCGGGGGTTTGTAGCGCATCCCACAGGGCAGACAGGCAACCTCTATGGCAATACGGACAAACACCCAACAAACAGGGCCCTGGTGACGGAAAAGTCACCAGGGCCCTGTTTGTCTCGCCGCTCACGCGCGCGCCTGTCACGGCTCCACGCGCGCGTGCGGCGCGGCTCTACTCGGCCGCCACGACGCTCACTTCGCCGATGCCGAGAGCCTCGACCGGCTCCTTGATCTGCGCGGCGTCGCCGACCAGGACGGTCACCAGACGGTCCACGGGGAAGGCGTTCACGACGGCGGCCGTGGCCTCCACCGTGCCCGTGCCGGCGAGACGCTGATACAGCGTCGCCTGGTAGTCGTCCGGCAGGTGCTGCTCGACCTGGTCGGCGAACGTGCTCGCGACGGCCGCCGCCGTCTCGAACTTGAGCGGCGCCACACCCACCAGGTTCTGCACGGCGACGTCGCGCTCGGCGTCCGTCAGCCCCTCGGCGGCGAGGGTGCGCAGCACCTTCCAGAGGTCGTCGAGCGCCGGGCCGGTGTTCGGCGTGTCGACGGAGCCGCTGATGGCGAGCATCGCGGCGCCCGTGCCGTCGGGCGCGGAGCGCAGCACCTGGCCGAACGCCCGCACACCGTAGGTGTAACCCTTCTCCTCCCGCAGGACGCGGTCCAGGCGCGAGGTGAGGGTGCCGCCGAGGCAGTACGTGCCGAGCACCTGCGCGGGCCACACGCGGTCGTGGCGGTCGGCGCCGACGCGGCCGATGAGCAGCTGCGTCTGGACGGCTCCGGGGCGGTCCACGATGATCACGCGGCCGGTGTCGTCGGCGGTCACCGGCGGCACGGGCCGCGGCTTGGCGGGCGAGCCCGTCCAGGCGCCCAGCGTGTCGTCGAGCAGCGCGTCGAGGTCCATCCCCGTGAGGTCGCCGACCACCACGGCGGTGGCCGTCGCGGGGCGTACGTAGCGCTCGTAGAAGGCGCGGACGGCCGCGGAGTCGATGTTCTCGACCGTCTCCTCGGTGCCCTGGCGCGGGCGCGACATGCGCGAGGACGCCGGGAACAGCTGCTTGGAGAGTTCCTTGGCCGCGCGGCGGGCCGGGTTGGCGGTCTCGTGCGGGATCTCGTCCAGGCGGTTGCGCACCAGGCGCTCGACCTCGCTGTCCGCGAACGCCGGCGACCTCAGGGCGTCGGCCAGCAGTCCGAGCGCCTTCGGCAGGCGCGAGGCGGGCACTTCGAGGGAGAGACGGACGCCGGGATGGTCGGCGTGCGAGTCGAGGGTGGCGCCGCAGCGCTCCAGCTCGGCGGCGAACTCCTCGGCGGAGTGCTTGTCGGTGCCCTCCGAGAAGGCGCGCGCCATGATCGTGCCGACGCCGTCCAGGCCGGCCGGCTCGGCGTCCAGGGGCGCGTCGAGGAGCACCTCGACGGCGACGACCTGCTGGCCGGGGCGGTGGCAGCGCAGCACGGTGAGACCGTTGTCGAGCGTGGCCCGCTCGGGCGCGGGGAACGCCCAGGGCCTGGCCTCGCCGGCCTGGGGCTGCGGGTGGAAGTCCATGGTCGCGAGCTCGGTCACTTCGCCGACTCCTCGTCGTTGCTGGTGCCTTCGGCGGCGGTGTTTTCGGCGGCTTCGGGGGCCTCGGCCGCGACCGGCTCGTACACGAGCACCGCGCGGTTGTCCGGGCGCAGGCGGGCCTTGGCGATCTCCTGCACCTCCTCGGCGGTGACGTCGAGCACGCGCTTGACGGCGGTCAGGGCGAGCTGCGGGTCGCCGAACAGCACCGCGTAGCGGCACAGTTCGTCGGCGCGGCCCGCGACCGTGCCGAGCCGGTCCAGCCACTCGCGCTCCAACTGGGCCTGGGCGCGCTCCATTTCCTCGGCCGTCGGGCCCCGCTCGGCGAACCGGGCGAGCTCCTCGTCGATGGCAGTTTCGATGACGGGCACCTCGACATCGCCGGAGGTCTTCACGTCCAGCCAGCCCAGGGAGGGCGCTCCGGCGAGCCGCAGCAGGCCGAAACCGGCGGCGACGGCGGTGCGGTCACGCCGCACGAGACGGTTGTAGAGGCGGGAGGACTCGCCGCCGCCGAGGATGGTGAGCGCCAGGTCGGCCGCGTCGCACGCGCGCGTGCCGTCTTGCGGCAGCCGGTAGGCGCCCATCAGGGCGCGCGCCGGGACCTCCTCCTCGATGACCTCGCGCAGCTGCTCGCCGATGACGTCGGGCAGCGAGCCGTCGCGGGGCTCGGGCTTGCCGTCGTGCGCCGGGATGGAGCCGAAGTACTTCTCGATCCAGGCGAGGGTCTGCACGGGGTCGATGTCGCCGACGACGGACAGGACGGCGTTGTTGGGCGCGTAGTACGTGCGGAAGAACGCGCGCGCGTCCTCCAGGGTGGCCGCGTCCAGGTCCGCCATGGACCCGATCGGCGTGTGGTGGTAGGGGTGGCCCTCCGGGTAGGCGAGCGCGGTCAGCCTCTCGAAGGCGGTGCCGTACGGGACGTTGTCGTACCGCTGACGGCGCTCGTTCTTCACGACGTCCCGCTGGTTCTCCATGGACTCGTCGTCGAGCGCGGCCAGCAGCGAGCCCATACGGTCGGCCTCCAGCCAGAGGGCGAGCTCCAGCTGGTGGGCCGGCATGGTCTCGAAGTAGTTCGTGCGCTCGAAGCTGGTGGTGCCGTTGAGCGAGCCGCCGGCGCCCTGCACCAGTTCGAAGTGGCCGTTGCCCTTGACCTGGGCCGAGCCCTGGAACATCAGGTGCTCGAAGAGGTGGGCGAGGCCGGTGCGGCCGCTGACCTCGTGACGCGAGCCGACGTCGTACCAGAGGCACACCGCCGCGACCGGGGTCAAGTGGTCCTCGGAGAGCACCACGCGCAGGCCGTTGGCCAGGCGGTGCTCGGTCGCTGTCAGGCCGCCGGAGCCTGCCTCGGCTGTGGCCGTGTGACCCATGGGCATGTACGTCCCTTCCATCGCGGAAGCTTTCGCGGAAACCGCGGTTTCCTGCCGGTCCTGTCACTGTATGCAACCGGGCGGTCAGGTGCCCAAGTTCCCGGGCGGCGTACGCCGAGAGCGAGATGGGGATTACGGGGAGTGGAGGACGGCGTACGGGGTTGACGCGCCGGGTGCAGGCACCGGGAGACACTCGGGGACGGCGGGTGTGCGGCCGGCTCGGGAACGACCGCCACGATCGTGCCGCGCCCGCGTCCGCGGATCATGCCGCGCCCGCGTCCGGGATCTGCCGTGCCCGCGTCCGGGATCTGCCGTGCCCGCTTCCGAGATCTGCCGCGCTCGCTTCCGGCGCGTGTCCGGACGCGGCGGACCACCGTCATCGGCGTCGGGCGCCCACGAAGCCGCAGGCCGGGGCGGTGCGTCGGGAGTCGGGCAGCCGCGGGCCGAGGCCCGTGCGTCGGGAGCCCGGGAGCCCAAAGGGACGGGGCATGGTCCACGTTGTCAGTACGTCGGTCCACAATGGTCCGCGTCAGATTCCATTCATGCCCAGCGCAGACTGTGAAGGAGCCGGCAGCAATGGCCCGCCGCAGCACGAAGACCCCGCCGCCCGACGACTCGTACGAGGAGAAGATCCTCGACATCGACGTCGTCGACGAGATGCAGGGCTCCTTCCTCGAGTACGCTTACTCGGTCATCTATTCCAGGGCCCTGCCGGACGCCCGCGACGGCCTCAAGCCGGTGCACCGGCGGATCGTCTACCAGATGAACGAGATGGGGCTGCGCCCCGACCGCGGCTATGTGAAGTGCGCCCGCGTCGTCGGCGAGGTCATGGGTAAGCTGCACCCGCACGGCGACGCGTCGATCTACGACGCCCTGGTGCGTATGGCGCAGCCCTTCTCGATGCGCGTCCCCCTGGTCGACGGCCACGGCAACTTCGGCTCGCTGGGCAACGACGACCCGCCGGCCGCCATGCGGTACACCGAGAGCCGGATGACCGAGGCGACGAGCCTGATGACCGAGTCGATCGACGAGGACACGGTCGACTTCACGCCGAACTACGACGGCCAGGAGCGGGAACCGGTGGCCCTGCCCGCCGCCTTCCCGAACCTCCTGGTGAACGGCGCGTCGGGCATCGCGGTCGGCATGGCCACGAACATGCCACCGCACAACCTCGGCGAGGTCATCGCGGCCGCCCGTCACCTGATCCGCTACCCGAACGCGGACCTGGACACCCTGATGAAGCACGTCCCGGGCCCCGACCTGCCCACCGGCGGCCGGATCGTCGGCCTCTCGGGCATCCGGGACGCGTACGAGACGGGCCGCGGCACCTTCAAGATCCGCGCCACGGTCTCCGTGGAGACCGTGACGGCGCGCCGCAAGGGCCTCGTAGTCACCGAGCTGCCCTTCACGGTCGGCCCGGAGAAGGTGATCGCCAAGATCAAGGACCTGGTCGGTTCGAAGAAGCTCCAGGGCATCGCCGACGTCAAGGACCTCACCGACCGCGAGCACGGCCTGCGCCTGGTCATCGAGATCAAGAACGGCTTCGTGCCCGAGGCGGTCCTGGAGCAGCTCTACAAGCTGACGCCGATGGAGGAGTCCTTCGGCATCAACAACGTGGCGCTGGTCGACGGCCAGCCGCTCACGCTGGGCCTGAAGGAGCTGCTGGAGGTCTACCTCGACCACCGCTTCGACGTCGTGCGGCGTCGCTCGGAGTTCCGCCGCGGCAAGCGGCGCGACCGCCTCCACCTGGTCGAGGGCCTGCTCACGGCCCTGGTGGACATCGACGAGGTCATCCGTCTGATCCGTTCCAGCGAGAACTCGGCGCAGGCGAAGGAGCGCCTGATGGAGCGCTTCTCGCTGAGCGAGACCCAGACGCAGTACATCCTCGACACCCCGCTGCGCCGCCTCACCAAGTACGACCGCATCGAGCTGGAGGCGGAGAAGGACCGGCTCAACGCCGAGATCGAGGAGCTGACCCGGATCCTGGACTCGGACGCGGAGCTGCGCAAGCTGGTCTCCGCCGAGCTGGCCGCGGTCGCCAAGAAGTTCGGTACGGAGCGGCGCACCGTGCTGCTGGAGTCCTCCGGCGCCCCGGCGCCGACGGTGTCGCTCCAGGTCGAGGACGCCCCGTGCCGGGTGCTGATGTCGTCGACGGGCCTGCTGGCGCGCACGGCGAACGGCGACCCGTTCGCCGAGGACACCGACGACAGGCGTGCGAAGCACGACGTGATCGTCTCCGCCGTCCCGGCGACGGCGCGCGGCGAGGTGGGCGCGGTGACGTCTGCCGGACGGCTGCTGCGGATCAACGTGATCGACCTGCCGCAGCTGCCGGAGACGGCGACGCGTCCGAGCCTGTCCGGGGGTGCGCCGCTCTCGGAGTTCGTCTCCCTGGAGGCGGACGAGACGGTCGTGTGCCTGACGACGCTGGACGAGTCCTCCCCGGGCCTCGCCCTCGGTACGGAACAGGGCGTCGTCAAGCGTGTGGTCCCCGACTACCCCTCGAACAAGGAGGAGTTGGAGGTCATCACCCTCAAGGAGGGCGACCGGATCGTCGGTGCGGTCGAGCTGCGCACGGGCGAGGAGGACCTGGTCTTCATCACGGACGACGCACAACTGCTGCGCTACCAGGCGTCCCAGGTGCGCCCGCAGGGCCGCCCCGCGGGTGGCATGGCGGGCATCAAGCTCACGGACGGCGCGAAGGTGATCTCCTTCACGGCGGTGGACCCGGCGGCCGACGCGGTCGTCTTCACGATCGCCGGCTCGCGCGGCACGCTGGACGACTCGGTCCAGACGACGGCCAAGATGACGCCGTTCGACCAGTACCCGCGCAAGGGCCGCGCCACGGGTGGCGTGCGCTGCCAGCGGTTCCTGAAGGGCGAGGACTGCCTGTCGTTCGCGTGGGCGGGCGAGGTGCCGGCCCGTGCCGCGCAGAAGAACGGCATGCCCGCCGAGCTGCCGGAGATCGACCCGCGGCGCGACGGTTCGGGCCTGCCGCTACCGAAGACGGTCGCGTCGGTGGCGGGACCGGTGTAGGTCAGCCCGTGAGGTCACCGAGGCTCGCGGGAGCCTCGGTCTCCTTGTCCTGCACGTAGCGAAGGACGCCCCACATGCTGTGCTCATCGGTGTGTGGGGCGTCGTCGGCGCACGCCTCCAGCTCCTTGCGGAGGGCGGTGGTGTCGATGCCGGACCCGATGAGGACCAGCTGGGTGAGCCGCTCGTCGTCGGCCGTCCACGCCTCCGGGTAGAACCGCAGGAATCGGCCCACGGCGTGCACGGCGTACCGGTTGCGCGGATCGGCCGCGCCGAAGTCGACGTAGCCCTTGATCCGGTAGAGGCCCTCCGGCCTGCTGTCGAGGAAGTCCAGCAGGCGCCGGGGGTGCATGGGCACGTCGGAGCGGAAGGAGAGGCTGTCGTATCCGGCGTGCAGATGGGCGTGGTCGTCGTCCTGGTGCCCGTGGTCATGCCGGTGGAGGTCGTCGAACGACAACTGTCCGATCCGCTCCTCGGCCGGCCGGCAGTCGAAGAGGAACTCGGGGTCGACGCGTCCGTAGGTGGCGGTGACAACGGCGGCACGGCCGGTGAGCGACCGAACGAGCCGCAGGGCCCCTTCGCTGTCTTCGGCCCGGTCGGTCTTGTTGAGCACGACGAGGTCGGCGAGGGCGAGATGGCGGTCGAGTTCGGAATGCTTTGCGCGGGTGGCCTCGAACTCCACCGCGTCGACGACCTCCACGAGGCCGCCGTAGACGACACGTGGGTGTTCGCTGGCGAGCACCATGCGCACGAGTTCCTGGGGTTCGGCGAGCCCGCTGGCCTCGATGACGATCACGTCGATGCCGGCGGAGGGCTGGGCGAGGCGGTCGAGGTAGAGGTCGAGTTCACTGGCGTCGACGGCACAGCACAGGCATCCGTTGCCGAGGGAGACGGTGGAGTCCCCGAGCGCCCCGGCAACAGCCATCGCGTCGATCTCGATGTCCCCGAAGTCATTGACGACGGCCCCGATGCGGCTTCCTCCGCTGTGGTGGAGGAGATGGTTGAGCAGGGTGGTCTTGCCCGAGCCCAGGAATCCCGCGAGTACGACGACAGGGATCTGCTGCGGACTCGACGACTGGCTCAACGTGCGCCCCTTCTCACATCGATGCGTGCGCCGGATCGTGTACCGGCGGGCGTACGAGGACGGCTCATGGACCGGCGCTCGCCGGATCGGGTCGGCTCCCGTACGAGGATTGAATGCCGACCCAGGATACGAGCGGGTGGAAAGCCCGCGAAGTGAACGATTGTTAGCGGCGCTCGCGGGGCACACGTCGGGCATGGCGCCGGGAAGCACGACCCGCACTGTCCTCCGTGCGCCTCCTCTCCGCCTCCCCGCCGATCAGAGCCGCTCGGCACCCTGGGAGAGGGCAAGCGCGCCGCCCATCGCTCGCCGGTCCCCACCTGTCGACCCGCACCCGACGACCGGCGGAGGGTCGCCTGATTCGGGGGTTGACATGGTCACACGGAAACTGGGGATACGTGGGTCGGGTGCCGCCACGACGGCGGGGCTCGCATTCGTGGTCGGCGTGGTGATCGCCGTGGCCGCCCAGCAGCGACGATACGAGGAACTGCGCCTCCGGATCGAGCACATGGAGCAGAACGGCCGCCAGGAAGCACGGCTTGCCGAGCAACAGCGCCTGCAGTCCTACCTGCTGGACAAGGCGCTGAGCGACCCCGACCTGGCCGCGGTCATGAGCACGATCGAGGAAGTGCACCCCACCCGGCGCAGGCAGTACCTCTTCGCCAACGCGATGTACACCCACGCCCTCCTCGCGTACCGCGTCGGCGTGGTCAACCTGGAGGAACTCCATGGCCATCTTCGGGTGATCTGCCAGAACGCGATCTTTCGCGAGTACTGGGACGCCACGCGGCACCATCGCGCCAGCCTCAAGTCCGAATCCGTGGAGGCCCGGGTGGGCCGGATGATGGACGCGCTCATCCGTGATCTGGACGAAGCGGACACCGAGGAGTGGTGGGTCGTGGGTGAACCTCCGACCGACGGAGACCAGCGCTGACACACCCAACGCACCATCATTGGCGGCCAGTTGGCCTAACTACGAACTGTTGTGCCATTGGCAGTGGGCTACCCTGTCCCGCGTTCAACCTGAAACTTGAAGATCGGGGTTCCCTTGAAAATCGTGCGCCGCATCGGTGCGTCCCCGCGCGAACGGGGCAGTTTGTCCGGCGAGACATGTCCGGACATCTTCGAGCTCAGCGACGGCAACTTCGCCGTAATCGGCACCGAGGCCACGGCTGTCCTCGAAAGCGAGCTTCCCGCCGACGCTGCGCGCGCGGACTACGAGCGCATCGTCATCGTCAGCCGAGACACCCTGGTCAGGGCGAAGAGTGACATCCCCGACATGTAGCGGCACTACCGCGTCGGCCACCCACTGCTGACGCCGGCATCGAGGTCGCCCCTCTTGGCCAACCCGTTGAGGACCACCTCCGGATGGCGAGCCGAACCCCACCACCCCGGTCATCGCTCGCACTGAACTCACGAGGTCCGACACCAGACCGGTGCCGGACCTCAGCCATGTCTCAGGCCACCGCCGGTACCGCCACCGGCGGTACCGGCCCCACATACCGCGCCACCGGGCGAATGATCTTCGGGTCCTCGGCCTGTTCCAGGATGTTGGCGCTCCAGCCGACCACCCGGGCCGTCGCGAAGGTCGGGGTGAACATCTCGCGTGGGAGGCCGCAGAGTTCCATGACCACGCCCGCGTAGAACTCCACGTTCGTATGCAGCTCACGGCCCGGCTTCAGTTCGGCCAGGATGGCCTCCACATGGTGCTCGACCTCGATCGCGAAGTCGACCAGTGGGCCGCCGAACCGCTCGGCGATACCGCGGAGCATGCGCGAGCGGGGATCCTCCGTGCGGTAGACGGGGTGACCGAAGCCCATGATGCGGTCGCCCGCGAGGACGCGTTCGCGGATCCAGGAGTCGATCCGGTCGGGCGTGCCGATGGCGTCGAGAGTGTCCAGGGCACGGCTCGGCGCGCCGCCGTGGAGCGGGCCGGACAGGGCGCCGACGGCGCCCACCAGGGCCGCCGCCACGTCCGCCCCCGTGGAGGTGATCACTCTTGCCGTGAATGTTGATGCATTGAATCCATGGTCAATAGTCGAGATCAAGTATTGCTCGACCGCCCGCGCACGCTCCGGGTCCGGTTCCGAACCCGTCAACATGTACAGATAATTCGCGGCGTGCGGCAGGTCCTCGCGCGGCTCGACCGGCTCCAGCCCGCGACCCAGCCGGTACAGCGCGGTCAACAGCGTGGGTACGGCCGCGGCCATCGCAATCGTGTCCTCCCGGCGCCGGGCCGCGTCGATGTCGTAAACCGGCCGGAACCCCTTGGAAGCGCCGAGCAGCGAGAGCGCCGTACGGAGGCCCGAAAGCGGGCCGGAACGGCCGCTTCCCGCTGCCAGCGCGGGGAGTACGGACCGTACGTCGTCGGGCAGGCGCCGCAGCTCCGCGGTCCGCGCGGCGAAGGCTGCCCGCCGGCCGGCGTCCGGCAGCTCGCCGTGAACCATCAGGTACCAGACGTCCTCGAAGCAGCGGGTCTGCGCGAGTTCGACGGCCGAGTACTGACGGTAGTGGTAGAAGCCCTCCAGCCCCCTGACGTCACCCAATGCGGTTTCGGTGACGACGACGCCCGCGAGTCCTCGCGGGACGTCGACGGAGGTGGACGCGGCCCTGGTGATCGGCATGTTTCCTCCTCGGAATTGATGTGACTGTCCATGATTGATTAGATCCTTGTCAACATTGATTGAATCAATACTTTGTCCATGGGTACGGTGGCGGGCATGAGGGATCAAGAAGCGACTCCCGGCCACGACGGGGCTCGGCTCACCACCAAGGAGACGGCCGAGTTGCTCGGGGTGAAGCCCGAGACCGTCTATGCGTACGTCAGCCGCGGCCAGCTCAGCAGCCGGCGCGAGCCGGGCGGCCGCGGCAGCACCTTCGACGCCAAGGAAGTGGCCGCGCTCGCCCGGCGCAACAGGCGTGAGCCGAGCGGGACTTCGCCCGCGGGGGGCGAGCTCTCGGTCCGTACGAGCATCACCTTGATCGACAAGGACCGGTACTACTTCCGCGGGGTCGACGCGACCGACCTGGCCGCGCTCCACTCCTACGAGGAAATCGCCGAGTGGCTGTGGACCGGCCGAATGCGGCCCGGCATCACCTTCACCGCCCCGGACTCCTCCGTCACCGTCGCCCGACGAGCCGTGAACGCGCTGCCCGAGCACAGCGGCCCCACCGACCGGCTGCGGGTGGCAGCGATCGCGGCGGCCATCGCGGACCCGCTCCGCTTCGACCTGTCGCCGGACGCGGTCCTCGGCACGGCCCGCACCCTCATCCCCACCCTCGTCGCCGCCCTCCCGCCGCTGCGACACGACCACCGCGACGAGGGCCCGCTGGCACGGCGCCTGTGGGGGCGACTCACCGGTCGCCTGCCCGACGACGCGTCACTGCGCGCACTGGACACGGCGCTCGGACTGCTCGTCGATCACGACCTGGCCGCCTCGACCCTCGCGGTCCGCGTCGCCGCATCCGCCCGCGCGCACGCGTACGCCGCCGTCTCGGCCGGGCTCGGCGTCCTGGAGGGCCCCTTGCACGGCGCGGCCAGCGGTCTCGCGCACCGGATGCTGCTCGACGTCCTGGACCGGGGCACCGCCGCCCCCGTGGTCGCCGACGAACTGCGGGCCGGACGCCGGATCCCGGGGCTCGGACATCGGTTGTATCCCGGCGAGGACCCACGCGCGCGTGCCCTGTTCGCACTTCTGGAGGACGTACCGGCCGCGGCACCGGCCCTGGCAGCGGCGCGGGACATCGTGGCCACGACGGCCCGCCACACGTCCCTGCACGCCAATGTCGACCTGGCCCTCGCCGTCCTCACGGTCGGATCCGGCATGGACGCCACGGCGGGCGAGACCGTCTTCGCCGTCGCACGCACGGCGGGCTGGATCGCCCACACCCTGGAGGAGTACGAAGAGCGCCCGCTGCGCATGCGCCCGAGTGGGCACTACGTGGGGGCGCGTCCGCCTCAGCCGCTCCCCGAGTGAGTCCCGTGCGCCGACGTCCACCGCCTCGCACCGAGTGAGCCGGGCGCGCGGCCGCCCGCGAACTGCTCCCCGGCGTGCCCCGAGCGCTCCCGCCGCACGCTCGACGCGCCCCGAATGCGCCCCCGGTTGCACGACTGGAAGTCATCGTCGGCGAAGTCAGGTTAGGCTCACCTCTGTGAGTACGTGCACGACCGCGTCCCGGGACCTCGACGAGCCCCTCGCGGGGACCGCGGCGACCGCGAGGACATGGCTGTTGCTGGAACAGCCCGGCCCTTGGGGCGCCAAGGCGCTCACATCGAGCCACCTGGACCCGGCGCTCGGCCGCGCCCTCGAAGCGGCCGCGGAGGGCACCGGTGTGCGGATCGCGCTCATCCGCCGTCCCGGCCGCCACGCCGACTGCGGAACGCCCGCCGTACGTCAGGTGTACGTGGCCCACACCGTTCCCGGAAACGTATGGCTGCACTCCGCCACGACCTCCGAGCCGGAACGGTTGCTCGACCTGGACTTCGCGGCACTCGGCAGGGGCGACTCACACACCTTCGACTCGGTCCTCCAGGGGCGGCCCCACACAGGCGATCCGCTCGCACTCGTCTGCACCAACGGCAAGCGGGACCGCTGCTGCGCCCTTCTCGGCCGCCCTCTCGCGGCAGAACTGTCCGCCTCCGGAGTGGGCGGCGTCTGGGAGGTCACCCATCTGGGCGGCCACCGCTTCTCGCCCACGCTGCTCGTCCTGCCCTTCGGATACGCCTACGGTCGGGCGCAGGCGCCGCACGTCAAGGAGGTCCTCCGGGGGGTACGCGAAGGGCGGATCGTGGTCGACGGGTGCCGCGGCAGCTCCGCCTGGGAGCGACCCGCACAGGCCGCGGAACTCGCGGTGCGCACAGCGGTCCGCGAATACGCGGCGGACGCGCTGACCGTCGTCCGCACGGACGGCGCCGCGCCCCGCTGGGAGGTCGTCGTGGGCCACGTCGACGGCCGTCTGTGGCGCGTCGTCGTGGCGCAGGGCGCCTCCCTGCCGCCCCGCCCGGAGAGCTGCGGCTCGGCACTGGGTTCGCCGGCGCGGATGGACGTGGTGGCCGTACAGGAACTGCACCTCGCGGACGCCGCCGGCCCCGTGCGCTGCTGAGGCAGGGCCCGTGCCGGGATGACCAGAGACACTGTCACTGGCACCGACACCGACACCGACACCGACACCGACACAGGAACGAGTACAGGTAGGGGCACGGGTACACACACGGGCACAGGCCTCACCGGCGCCCCACAAGAGATCCACGCCACACTCCCTACGGCAGGGCGCACCCGCCCCCGTACCGTCGTACGCATGAGCCCCTCTCCCCCTGCAAGACGACTGCGCCTCGGCCTGCCGCGGCGGATGTTCTCGCAGCTCTTGCTGATGCAGGTGGCGATCGCCGCGGGCGTCGCCGTGCTCGCCACCGGACTGTTCCTGGCGCCGCTCAGCCACCTGCTGGACGACCAGGCGATGCGCCGGGCCCTCGCGATCGCGCAGACCACGGCCGCACAGCCGCAGATCGCCAAGGACCTGCAGTCCACACGCCCGTCTCCCGACGGACCCGTGCAGGCGGAGGCGGAGCGCATCCGCAAGGCCAGCAACGCCGAGTACGTCGTGGTGATGAACACGAAGTGGGTGCGCTGGTCGCACCGGGACCCCACACAGGTCGGCAAGGTCGTCTCCACCGACCCGAGCGATGCCCTGGCCGGCCAGGAGGTCATGGAGATCGACAGCGGCACCCTGGGCCGCTCGGCCCGGGGCAAAGTGCCGCTGCGGGACGCACACGGAAGGATCATCGGCGCGGTCTCCGTGGGCATCGAGTACAACAGCGTGCGGGCTCGTCTGATCCACGCGATACCGGGGCTGTTCGCGTACGCCGGCGCGGCCCTCGCGATCGGCGCGCTGGCCGCGTATCTGATCTCCCGCAGGGTCCAGCGGCAGACCCGCGACCTCGCCTTCTCCGACATCGCGGCGCTGCTCGCCGAGCGCGAGGCGATGCTGCACGGCATCAGGGAGGGCGTCGTCGCCCTGGACCGAGGGGGCCGGATACGCCTCCTCAACGACGAGGCGCAACGACTGCTGGGCGTCGGTGACGAGGCCGTCGGCCGGTCCCTCGACGAGGCGCTCGGCGAGGGACGTACGACCGATGTGCTCGCCGGCCGCGTCACGGGCACGGATCTGCTCACCGTGCGCGGTCACCGCGTCCTGGTCGCCAACCGCATGCCCACCGACGACGGCGGCGCCGTCGCCACCCTGCGCGACCGCACGGAGCTGGAACAGCTCGGCCGGGAACTCGACTCGACGCGCGGCCTGATCGACGCGCTGCGCGCGCAGGACCACGAGCACGCCAACCGTATGCACACCCTCCTGGGGCTGCTCGAACTGGAGATGTACGACGACGCCGTGGAGTTCGTCGGCGAGGTGGTCGGTGACCATCGCGCCACCGCGGAACAGGTCACCGAGAAGATCCACGACCCGCTGCTGGCGGCCCTGTTGGTGGGCAAGGCCACGGTCGCCGCCGAGCGCGGTGTCGCGCTGTGGATCGCGGACCGGACGTTGCTGCCGGACCGGTTGATCGACCCCAGGGGCCTGGTCACGATCGTCGGCAACCTGGTCGACAACGCCCTCGACGCCGTCGCGGGCACGCCGCACGCGCGCGTGGAGGTCGAATTGCGCGCCGAGGGGCGTACGGCGGTCCTCAGGGTGCGCGACACGGGGCCCGGAATCCCCACCGAACGGCGGGAGCTGATCTTCACGGACGGATGGTCCACCAAGCAGCCCCCGGCCCACGGCAAGCGCGGGATCGGTCTCTCCTTGGTGCGTCGTCTCGCCGAACGCCAAGGGGGCAGCGCCCGTGTGGGCGAGGCGGAGGGCGGCGGCGCGGAGTTCACCGTGGTACTGCCTGAGGCGCTGGCGGAGCCCGACCTGACATCGGAGCCGACCCCTGCGACCGGCCAGGGCCTTGTCCCGGTACGGGAGACACCCGCCGGGGCGGCACTCTCACGGGACACACCCGCATACGAGGCACGGCCCCGGGAAACACCTCTGCCGATCTCTCAGGAGCCGATCTCTCAGGAGGAGCCGCGATGACCCGGCCGATCGAAGTACTGGTCGTGGACGACGACACCCGGGTCGCGCGGGTCAACGCCGCCTACGTGGAGAAGGTCGCCGGCTTCCGCGTGGCCGGCGAGGCGCACAACGCGGCCGACGCGCTGCGCCAGATGGAGACGCTGCCCCATCTGGACCTGGTGCTGATGGACCACTACCTGCCCGACGACACGGGGCTCGCGGTCGTCCAGGAGATGCGCCGGCGCGGTCACCAGACCGATGTGATCATGGTGAGCGCGGCCCGTGACGTCCAGACCGTGCAGGCGGCGATGCGGCACGGCGCACTCCAGTACCTGGTCAAGCCGTTCAACTTCGCGGGCCTGCGCGCCAAGCTGGAGGCGTACGCCGAACTGCGCCGCACCCTCGACGGCGGCGGCGAGGCCGAGCAGGCGGAGGTCGACCGGATCTTCGGGGCCCTGTCGGCGGGTTCGGAGCCGGGGCTGCCGAAAGGGCACTCCCCCAGCACGGCGGACTTGGTACGCCGTGCCCTGGTGAGCGCCGAGGGGCCGCTGTCCGCGCAGGAGATCGCCGAACAGACCGGGCTGAGCCGCCAGACCGCCCAGCGTTATCTGAAGCTCCTGGAGCGCACGGGACGGGCCACACTGACCCTCAAATACGGCGACGCGGGCCGCCCAGAACATCGCTACGTCTGGGCGACCCGCGCCTGAGGCACGGCTTCCGGGCTCAGCCCGCGGCCTTCTCCACGAACTCCGTGGTGTACGTCTTGCTCAGGTCGATGGTGGCGTTCTTGATGTTGGGGTTGAACGCCTTGAGGACCTTCTCGACTGTCTCCGGACCGTCCTTGGGCATCACGCCGTCCTTGGTGAACATCGGCAGTGTGCTGTTGATGGCACTCGCGTAGAGGGTCTTGTTGCCCTGCGAGTAGTCGGCCGGCATCTTGTCGGCGATCTCGTTCGCGGTGTGCGTCGACATCCACTGGAGGGTCTTGACGAAGGCGTTGGCCAGCTTCTGGACCGTCTCCTTGTGGCTGTTCACCCAGTCCGTCTGCATGTAGAGGCTGGACGACGGGTACGGGCCGCCGAGCGCGTCCTGCGACCCCTGCGGCGTCCGCATGTCGACGAGCACCTGGCCGAGGTCCTTCGCGATGACGTTGGCGACGGTCGGGTCCGTGGTCATGCCGGCGTCGATGGAGCCCTGCTGGAGGGCGGAGATGAACGTCGGTCCCGCGCCGACGGCGACCGGGCTGAAGTCGCTGACCTTCACGCCGTTCTTCACCGCGAGGTACTTGGTGAGGAAGTCGGTCGAGGAGCCGAGGCCCGTGATGCCGAGCTTCTTGCCCTTGAAGTCCTTCGGGGACGTGATGTCCTTCACGCGCTTCTTGGAGACGATCTCCACCTCACCGGGCGCGTGCGAGAACTGCACCACGGACTCGACGATCTTGCCCTTGGTCTGGAGGTCGAGCGTGTGGTCGTAGAAGCCGACGGCTCCCTGGACCTGACCGGAGACGAGCGCGGTCTCGGCCTGGACGCCGGCCGGCTCGCTCAGCAGTTCCACGTCGAGGCCCTCGGCGTCGAAGTAGCCGAGCCGCTGGGTGAGCATGGCCGGCAGGTAGATGACCTTGTCCAGGCCACCGACCATGATCTTGACCTTCTCGCCCTTGCCGTCGCCCTTGCTGCCGGAATCGGACGACGCGGTGGTGGCGGCGTCGTTGGCGCAGGCGGTGAGCGAGGTGACGGCGAGCAGGCCGGCCGCGGCGAGGGCAGCGATTCTGGCGGACTTGCGCATGGTGGTTCACGTCCTTGTGAGATGGCGGTGCGGGAACGAGGAACAGTGCCCGGAGAGGCGTTGAGCCGGCCGTCCGGCGGCACGGGATGTGTGGGGAGAGGGGCGGATCAGTGCCCGGAGTCCGACGGCTTCCAGCGGAAGATGCGTCGCTCGGCGTAGGTGAGCAGGCCCTCGGCCACCAGTGCCACGACCGCGAGGATGACCATGGCGGCGTACACGCCGGCCGCGTTGAAGGTGCCCTGGGACTGGGCGACGAGCAGGCCGATGCCCTGGGTGGCACCGATGTACTCGCCGACGATGGCGCCGATGAGGGCGAAGCCGAAGCTGACGTGGAGGCTGGTGAAGATCCATGAAGTGGCCGACGGGATGACGACCTGAAGCGTCACCCGACGGTTGGTGGCGCCCAGGATGCGGGCGTTGGCCACCAGGTTGCGGTCGACCTCGCGGGCGCCCTGGAAGGCGTTGAAGAAGACCGGGAAGAAGACCAGGACGACGGCCGACGCGACCTTGGAGGAGGGCCCGAGCCCGAACCAGATCACGAAGATCGGCGCAAGGACGATCCTGGGTATGGAGTTGAGCACCTTGATGTATGGACCAAGGACATCGGCGAGGAAGGCGACCCGCCCCAGCGCGATACCGAAGAGCACGCCGGCCACGACACCGATGACCCAGCCGAGCAGCGCCTCGTGGAGGGTGACCCAGATCTGCTCACCGAGGGAGCCGAGCGCGGTGCCGTGCGTGACCCAGGTGTAGATCTGGTCCCAGATCTTCGACGGCATCGAGAAGTTGAACGGGTCGATGACCTTGGCCCGCGAGAGCGCCTCCCAGAGGCCGAGCACGGCGAGCAGCAGCAGCACACGGGCAAGCGCGACGACGGCCTTGCGCTTGCGGGCGGCACGCGCGCGTGAGTGGGCGCGGTCCGACTTGGACAGGTCCACAGGGGCTGGCGCGGAGATGACCTCAGGCGACATGGGCGGCACCCCTCTCGCGCGTGATGCGGACCTCTTCGCCGAGGGACTCCCAGATCTCGCGGTAGATCTCGATGAACCGCGGCTCCAGACGGATCGACTCCACCTTGCGCGGCCGCGGCAGGTCGATGTCGAAGACCTGCTTCACGGTGGCGGGCCCGGCGGTCATCACGACGACCTTGTCGGCCAGCGCGATGGACTCCTCCAGGTCGTGTGTGACGAAGACAACAGAAGCGCCCGTGCCCTCCCACAGCTCCAGCAGTTCGTCCGACATCAACGCCCTGGTCTGCACGTCGAGCGCCGAGAAGGGCTCGTCCATGAGCAGGATCTCCGGGTCGTTGACGAAGGTGGCGGCGAGAGCGACGCGCTTGCGCTGGCCTCCGGAGAGCTGGTGGGGGTAGCGGTCCTCGAAGGCCGCGAGCCCGACGCGGGCCAGCCACTCGCGCGCCTTCTGCTTGGCCTCGGCCTTCGGCACGCCCCGGAAACGCGGTCCCGCCATGACGTTGGACAGCACCGTACGCCAGGGAAACGTGGCGTCCTGCTGGAAGACGAAACCGACCTTGTCCCCGACTCCGGCGACCGGCTCTCCGGCCACCAGGACATCGCCCTCGCTGGGCTCCTCCAGGCCGCTGACCAGGGTCAGGGTCGTCGACTTGCCGCACCCGGTGGGTCCGACGACGGCGACGAACTCGCCCCGCCCGACGGTCAGATCCAGGCCCTGAACGGCCGTGTGCAGACCCCCCGACGGGGTCCTGAAGGTCTTGCTCGCGCCCCGTAGCTCGATGGCGGGGCTGGTGTCTGCGCTCATGGCCCGGACCGTAGATGTGGTGCGGGCCACGGCAGCAGTCTTCTGGGCGCAACCTGGACTTCTGCTTGCAAGAGTCTGTTGTGCTCTTTTTGCTCGCGCTACAACAGCGGAGCCGAAACACGGGCTTAACGCTCGCCTGGCCTTGAGAGAAAGAGGCCCGATGATTGACGTCCTGGTCGTGGACGACGACTTCCGCGTCGCCGAGATCAACGCCAAGTACGTGGGAAAGGTTCCCGGCTTCCGGGTAGCCGCCCGCGCGCACAGCGCAGCCCAGGCGCTCGCCGCGGTGGAACGCGCCCCGATCGACCTGGTACTGCTCGACCACTACCTGCCCGACCAGACGGGTCTGGAACTGGTCCACCGCATGCGCGAACGCGGTCACGGCACCGACGTCATCATGATCACGGCGGCCGGAGACGTGGCGACCGTACAGACCGCGATGCGTCTGGGTGCCCTGCACTACCTGGTGAAACCGTTCACCTTCGCGGCCCTGCGCACGCGCCTCGACTCGTACGCCGCCCTGCGTCGCACCGTCGACCGCGTCGGCGGCCGAGGTGTGGCGGGCCAGGAGCAGGTCGACCGCATCTTCGGCGCCCTGCGCACCGCCCCCGCGTCCGCGTCGCCCGGGCTGCCCAGTGGCCACTCGGAGCCGACGACCGACCTCATCTGCGACGTACTGCACCGGGCCGACCACCCGCTCTCCGCCCACGAGGTGGCCGCCCGGACAGGCCTCAGCCGCTCCACCGCCCAGCGCTATCTGCGCCACCTGGAACAGGCGGGCCGGCTGCGCCTCTCCCTGAAGTACGGCGACACCGGACGGCCCGAGCACCGGTACGCGTGGGTGGCGCCGTAGAGCGGTCGTATACGCCGTCAGGGGCGTCCGGTGCTGTCGTCCGGTGTATTCCGGTCACGGTTGCCGGTCACGGGCGCCGCCAGGCGCCTGGGCGGTGTCAGACCGCCCCGGCGCCCGTCAGCGACCGCACCTCGGTCTCCGCGTGCTTGGCCTCGTCCGCCGGTTCCGCCGAGGTGAGCGTGCCGAGCCAGCCCGCGAGGAAACCGAGCGGGATGGAGACGATGCCCGGGTTCTGCAACGGGAAGTACTGGAAGTCGACGGCCGGGAACAACGATTCGGGGCTCCCCGAGACCACCGGCGACAGCAGCACGAGTCCCAGCGCGGGCGCGAGGCCGCCGTAGACCGCCCAGACGGCGCCGCGCGTCGTAAAACCGCGCCAGAACAGTGAGTACATCAGCACGGGCAGGTTCGCGGACGCCGAGACGGCGAAGGCGAGTCCCACCAGGAAGGCCGCGTTGAGGTCGCGGGCCAGTATCCCGAGCGCGATCGCGACCACGCCGATGCCGACGGCGGCGGCCCGTGCCACCGCCACCTCGCTGCGCGGTTCGGCGCGGCGGTGTCGCAACGACGCGTACAGATCGTGGGCGACGGAGGCCGAGGAGGCGAGGGTGATTCCGGCGACGACCGCGAGGATCGTGGCGAAGGCGATCGCTGCGACCACGGCGAACAGAACCGTTCCTCCGGTGGAGTCGGCTCCGCCGCCCAGGTTCAGGGCCAGCAGCGGCACCGCCGTGTTCCCGGCGGTGTTCGACTCTCGTACGGCGTCCGGCCCCACGACAGCGGCCGCACCGAAGCCCAGCACGATCGTCATCAGATAGAAGCAGCCGATGAGTCCGACCGCCCAGACGACCGAGCGGCGGGCCGCCCGCGCGGTCGGCACCGTGTAGAAGCGGGACAGGATGTGCGGCAGCCCGGCCGTGCCCAGCACGAGGGCGAGGCCCAGGCTGATGAAGTCGATCCGCGCGGTCCAGTCCCCGCCGTACTTCAGGCCCGGCGCCAGAAACGACTCGCCGTGCCCGCTGCGCTCCGCCGCCGTCCGCAGCAATGCGTCGATGTCCCCGTGGAAACGCACCAGGACGAGCACCGTCAGCACGATCGTGCCACTCAGCAGCAGGACCGCCTTGACGATCTGGATCCAGGTGGTCGCCCGCATCCCGCCGAGCGACACATAGATCACCATGAGCGCGCCGACAACGATCACCGTCCAGGCGCGCGCCGCCGCGCTCGTGCCCCCGAGCAGCAGCGCTACCAGACTGCCCGCTCCCACCATCTGCGCCACCAGGTACAGCACCGACACGGTCACCGAGGAGGTTCCCGCCGCGATCCGCACCGGCCGCTCGCTCATCCGCGCCGCAACGACGTCCGCGAGCGTGAACCGCCCGCAGTTGCGCACGAGTTCGGCGACGAAGAAGAGCACCACGAGCCAAGCGACGAAGAAGCCCACCACATACAGCAGCCCGTCGTATCCGAAAAGCGCGATGAGCCCGGTGACGCCCAGAAAGGAGGCCGCCGACGTGTAGTCGCCCGCGATGGCAAAACCATTCTCCATCGGCGAGAACAACCGCCCGCCCGCATAGAACTCCTCGGCCGACCCATGCCGGTTGCGGCTCACCCACGTCGTGATCGCCAGCGTGATCGCGACGAAGACGCTGAACAGCAGCAACGCCAGCGCCTGATGGTGTCCGGTCACCGCTCGCCGCCCCTGAGTCCCCGCGTCAACTCCTGGGTGTCCCAGCGCAGATCAAGGGCGGCCCGATCCCTGCGCAACCGGGCGTGCCGCGCGTACGCCCAGGTGAACAGGAACGTCGTCAGGAACTGCCCGAGCCCCGCCAGCATCGCCACGTTCACGGAGCCCGCCACCGGCCGCGCCATCAGCTCCGGCGCCGTCTGCGCGGTCACCACATAGCCCACATACCAGGTGATGAAAACGGCCAGACCTGGAATCACAAACCTTCGGTACCGGCTGCGCACCTCCTGAAATGCCGCGCTGCGCTGCACCTCCAGATAGACATCGGCCACACCACCGGTACGTGTCTGCTGTTCCGTCCGCGCGGGAGGCACGGCGGGCGCGGGAGCGCCCATCCCGTCCAACTCACCCCAGCCGGAAGCGAGCGCGTCGTACCAGGGGTCGTCATACCTCGCGTGTCCGGCCGCCTCCGCGTCCGTGGCATCCGGGCCACGGCCTTCGTACTTCTCAACCGAACTCTCAGGACCGTCCCCGCGTCTGCGGGAACGGTCATTGCTTGACTGCATGCCCAAGGATGGACAGAACGGGAAGATCCCTGACTCTTCTTCCCCCTGGGCTTCACCCCATCAGGTGACTCACTGCGAAGGTGGCTGCACCAGCCCGTTGGCATACGCGTAACGGACCGCCTGAGCACGGTCTTTGAGCCCCGTCTTGGCGAAGAGATTGTTGATGTGGGTCTTCACGGTGGCCGTGGAGACATGCAGTCTGCGGGCGATCTCCTGGTTGGTCAGCCCCTCGGCGATCAGTACGAGCACCTCCTTCTCCCGTGCGGTGAGTCCGTCCGGCGCCTCCGCGGCCGCGGGCGGCTCCGGGTCCGACAGCCGCTCCAGCAACCGTCGTTGAATGCTCGGCGAGAGCCCGGCGTCTCCGGACAGCACGCTGTGCACGGCCCGCACGATCTCGTCCCCGCCCGCGTCCTTGGTGAGATAGCCGCGCGCTCCTGCTCTCAGCGCCGGGAACAGCGACTCGTCGTCCGCATAGGTGGTGAGCACGACGACCTGGGTGCCGGGGTGCTCGGCGCGGATACGCCGGGTCGCCTCGACGCCGTCGCAACGCGGCATGCGCAGGTCCATCAGCACCACGTCCGGGGCGAGTTCGGCGACGAGCTTCACAGCCTCGTCCCCGTCGCCGGCGGCACCGACGACCTCGATTCCTGGAAGTAGCCCGAGCAGCATCACGATGCCCTCCCGCACCACCGTCTGATCGTCCGCCACCACAACCCGGGCGGCCTTCCTGCTCCCCTCCTCCGTCATACGGGTACCTTCAACGTCACCACGAATCCCTCCTCGCCCGGCCCCGTCTCCAGCGAGCCGCCCAACAGCTCGGCACGCTCCCGCATGCCCAGCAGACCGTACCCGGCCCCGGACCCGGTCAGCTCGCCAGGCGATCCGCCCGAGTCCCGTACGTCCAGCGTCACTTGGTGCTCGGCGTACTCCAGCCGTACGCGCACCGTGGCGCCGGGAGCGTGTTTGCGGACGTTCGTCAGGGCCTCCTGCGCAACCCTGCGGACCGCCTGCGAGGCCTCGGCGGGCAGGTGCCTGCGCTCACCCGAGACGGTGATGTCCGAACCGTCCGCCGCGGCGACGAGTTCGCTCAGGAAGTCCTCGAGCGGGGACATCTCGCCGCGCAGCGCGGACAGCGCCTGCCGGGTCTCGGCGAGTCCCTCCCGGGCCATTCCCCGCGCTGCCACAACCCGTTCGAGAATCGTGTCCCGGTCGGCTCCTCCCTCGATCAGTAGCCGGGCCGCCTCGAGATGGACAAGCTGCGCGGAGAGACTGTGCGCCAGTACGTCGTGGATCTCCCGTGCTATGCGGGTCCGCTCCGCCAGGGCCGCCGACTCCGCCTCGGCCGCCCGGGCGGCCCGCTCCTGCGCGAGCAGTCGCTGGGCGCTTCCGCGGGCCTCGGCATCCAGCCTCAGGACATATCCGGCAAGGGCCATCCCCGTGACGGTGGCGGCGGTGGTGAGCCACACGTCGTTATTGACCGCGGCGTAGGAGGCGAGCGCGACCGAGGTCACGGGCAGAGCGGCCGCGAGGGGCATCCGCTCCAGTGCGGTGATGCCACAGCCGCACCAGATCACCAAGGCCGCTTCACTGAAGCCTGCGACCTGCGCCGCAACCGCGATCCCCAGAAGCACGGTGATGAGCGTGAGGGACGACCAGAGCCGGTGCGCGAAGGTGGTGCGGAACAGGGCCCAGGACACGACCGCGGCCACGATGACTCCCGCCGCTCCTTCGACCGCACCCCAGCCACGGGCGGGACTGCCGCTGAAGACCCCCCACAGCAGCATGCCGAGCACCAGCAGCCTCACGGCCCAGGCGAGCATGCGCCGGGGCCGTGAGACGCCCTCACGGCTGAGCGCCTCGCGGGAGGGCCAGCGCGTCCACGCGCTCTCCGTCATACGCGCTCCCTCCACGTGGACCGGGGCATGGCGTCACCGTACGCCGTGGCCGGGTGGCTCGCGGGGGCGAGGGACCGCGCACGCCAGACCAGGATCCCGGAGCGGACGAGCAGTGTGCTCGCGAGGGCGAGCAGCAGGGCAGAGCTGTCCTGACGGACGCCCAGCAGTGCTCCGGACGCGAAGAGTCCGACACGCAGGGCGATACCGCCGAGCCAGACGGCCACGCTCGCCTGGGTGCTCTTGCTCCACACTGCACCGTCCGCCTCCACCCATATACGGGTGGTCCAGGCCCAGCCGGCTCCTGTCGCCAGGCCGATGAGCAGCTCGGCACCGAGGAGCAGGGTGGACTCGGTGGGGTGACGGGAATCGAGTATGCCGGGCTCGCGCAGCGCCAGGACGCCAAGGATCACGGGCACGAGCCACCAGCGCCGGTCGGCGTCGATGCGCCGTGCGCGAAACTGCCGCACGATCACCAGGGCGACCACGGCCACGATCACCAACGCGTTGACGAGCGCGGACATCAGAACCTCCGGAGCGGGAAGGGACGTGGCGGCAGCGAGTGCTGTCGACGCCTTCGACGCTACGGAAATCCGCAGGTCAGCAGATCGGAGCGAGGGTGGATCGTGGGTGGAACCCAGAACGCCCTCGGACTCCACCCCAGGGTGGAGAAACGCCTCGGACGGCGTCGGTGTCATCGACGGATGCCGTCGGCGAGCCGCACGGGTACCGCAGATGACCCGCACGAGTGCCGCCGGTGACACGGTCCGGGACCGCCTGTGACACGGTCCCGGGCCGCTGGTGACACTTACGGGCAGAGCCCGGAGGCCACCCGGCCCAGCAGTCCGTCCGGGTCAGTCCCACCCGGGACCAGCCTCGGGCCTGCCCCCGGGCCGGGCCGAGCGCAGCCGCTACGCGATCGATGCGCCGCGACCCGTCCAGCGTCGCCGCCGAGCTGGAGCAGAGCCCGGCGGCCCGGCCCAGCAGCCGCCAGGTCCCATCCCACCCCAGACCAGTCCCGCCCCCGGCCCAGGCCGAGCGCAGCCGCTACGCGTCGATGCGCGACCGGTCCAGCGTCGCCGCCGAGCTGGAGATGAACTCCTTTCGCGGCGCCACGTCGTTGCCCATCAGCAGATCGAAGACGGTCTCGGCGGCGTCCAGGTCGGAGAGGTTGATCCGGCGCAGGGTGCGGTGGCGCGGATCCATCGTCGTCTCGGCCAGCTGGTCGGCGTCCATCTCACCGAGGCCCTTGTACCGCTGGATGGAGTCCTTGTAGCGGATGCCCTTGCTCTGGAACTCCAGGAGCTTGTCACGCAGCTCGCGGTCCGAGTACGTGTAGACGTACTTGTCCTGGCCCTTCTTCGGCTGGATGAGCTCGATGCGGTGCAGTGGCGGCACCGCGGCGAACACCCGGCCCGCCTCGACCATGGGCCGCATGTAGCGATGGAACAGCGTCAGGAGCAGGGTGCGGATGTGGGAGCCGTCCACATCGGCGTCGGTCATCATGATGATCTTGCCGTAGCGAGCCGCGTCGATGTCGAAGGTCCGGCCCGACCCGGCCCCTATGACCTGGATGATCGCGCCGCACTCGGCGTTCTTGAGCATGTCCGTCACGGACGACTTCTGAACGTTGAGGATCTTGCCACGGATCGGCAGCAGCGCCTGGAACTCGGAGTTCCGGGCGAGCTTCGCCGTACCGAGCGCGGAGTCGCCCTCGACGATGAACAGCTCGCTGCGCTCGACGTCGTCGCTGCGGCAGTCGGCGAGCTTGGCGGGCAGCGACGAGGACTCCAGAGCCGTCTTGCGGCGCTGCGCGTCCTTGTGCTGACGGGCTGCGATACGCGTACGGGCAGCGGCGACGGCCTTTTCGAGGACCACACGGGCTTGTTGGGCGGCATCCCGCTTCGCGGAGGTCAGGAATGCCTTGAGCTCCTTGGAGACCACGTTCGTGACGATGCGGCGCGCCGCGGAGGTACCGAGGACCTCCTTGGTCTGGCCCTCGAACTGCGGCTCGGCCAGGCGCACGGTGACGACCGCGGTCAGCCCCTCCAGGGCGTCGTCCTTGACGATGTCGTCCTCGGCGACGCGCAGCAGCTTCTTGGCGCGCAGCACCTCGTTCATGGTCCTAGTGACGGCCTGCTCGAAGCCGGCGACGTGGGTGCCGCCCTTGGGGGTGGCGATGATGTTGACGAACGACCTGAGGGTCGTGTCGTAGCCGGTCCCCCAGCGCAGCGCGACATCGACGCCCAGCTCCCGGGTGACCTCGGTGGGCGTCATCTGGCCGTGCTCGTCCAGGACGGGGACCGTCTCCTTGAAGGTGCCCTGGCCGGAGAAGCGGAGGACGTCGCACACCGGCTTGTCGCTTGCCAGGTACTCACAGAACTCGCTGATGCCGCCGTCGAAGCGGAAGGACTCCTCGCCCTTGCTGCCGCCCTCACCGAGGCCGTACTCGTCGCGGACGACGATGGTCAGGCCGGGCACCAGGAACGCGGTCTGGCGGGCACGCTGATGCAGCGTCTCCAGGGAGAGCTTGGCGTCCTTGAGGAAGATCTGGCGGTCGGCCCAGTAGCGCACGCGCGTGCCGGTGCGGGTCTTGGGGAGCCTCTTGGCCTTGTGCAGGCCGCTCTTCGCCTCGAACTTGGCGTCCGGCCCGTCACCGGCGAAGACACCGGGCACACCGCGCCGGAAGCTGATCGAGTGGGTGTGGCCACCGCGGTCGACCTCGACGTCCAGGCGTGCGGAGAGCGCGTTGACCACGGACGCGCCGACACCGTGGAGACCGCCCGACGCCGCGTACGAGCCGCCGCCGAACTTGCCGCCCGCGTGCAGCTTGGTCATGACGACCTCGACTCCGGAGAGGCGGGTCTTGGGCTCCACGTCGACCGGGATGCCACGGCCGTTGTCCCGCACTTCCACCGAGGCGTCGTCGTGCAGGATCACCTCGATGTGGTCGCAGTAGCCGCCCAGAGCCTCGTCGACGGAGTTGTCGATGATCTCCCAGAGGCAGTGCATCAGGCCGCGGCTGTCGGTGGAGCCGATATACATGCCGGGGCGCTTGCGCACGGCCTCGAGACCCTCGAGGACGAGCAGGTGCCGCGCGGTGTAGTTGGAACCGTCCCGGTCTGCTCCGGTCAGCAGCGCTGTGGACGGCACGGACGTCTCGGCGGTCACGCGGTTCGCTCCTCGCTGAATTTCAGGTGGGGCCCTTTGGGGTAAGGGGCTGGCTTCGGTCGCCGGTCCGAGGGTACCGAGGCCTGGTAGAGCCGTTGTACCGCCACCCTCTTCTGAACTCAGACTAGTCCAGAGTCGTACGGGCGTTCGATCCCTCGATGGAGTGAAGTACATATCACGTTCCCTTCGAGGCATGAACCATTTAGGCTCCGGGCACGTCCTCATGAACAACCGGCAACCCCGCCGGGAGGACCGGACAACCGACAGACAGCGCGAATCCGTACGACGCAAGAAACGCAATACGGCTCATTCGCCGCCAACCGGCAGCAGACAGCCGGCCTGGAAAGAAATTTTCAAGGAAAAGCCGCGAGCGGGAACGTTTTCGGCCTGGTTGGATGTTGACCCTGGTACGACAGCTCGTCGAGCTAGAGAAGAGGCGACGTGACTACTGTTCTGACCCCCGCGAGCCCGCTGACGGCCGCTGACCGCTGCGACCGTTGCGGCGCCCAGGCGTACCTGCGCGTCGTCCTCCTGAGCGGCGGAGAACTGCTCTTTTGCGCCCACCATGGTCGCAAGTTCGAGCCGGAACTCAAGAAGATCGCCGCTGAGATACAGGACGAGACGGAGCGGCTCACCTCCGTTCCGGCAAGCGCATCCGAAGAGGAACGCTGACACTTCGCGTCCACGACGAGCCGACACCGGCACCGAGGCCGGTGAACGGGCGGCCACCCCCCTGGTGACAGGAGTGGCCGCCCGTACTCGTACCGTGCGTCCCACAGCGGGTTTCTGACACGTACCCGGCTCGGACGGCCGGCGGCGACGGCCCAAGGCCCTCCCTTATGCGTACAGGGACCGCTTCAGTGCCCGTACTTACGGAGGTTCCCGTACGGGCTCGCTGTGCTCAGCGGCCGACCGTCAGCGTTTTCACGACCTCCGAGATCCTCGTATAGACCCCGGGGCTGCCGGCCTGCCCGCAGCCGTTCCCCCATGACACCAGGCCGATCAGGCGCCCTTTGGCGACCAGCGGCCCCCCACTGTCTCCTTGACAGGCGTCGTGGCCGCCCGCGGACACCCCGGCACACAGCATGGACTCGGCCACGTACTTCCCCCCCAGGCCGCCCGGATACGCCTGTTGACAGGCCGTATCCGGCAGGACCTGTACGTTCGCGCCACGCAGACTCAGTGCGTAGTCGCCGCCCCCTGTTGAGTCACCCCAGCCGTACACCGTCGCGGCCGTACCTGGTGTATAGGCCTGATCGCCGGCCGCGGCCATGGGGATGACCGAGCTCGGGGGAAGCGGGGAGGCAAGGGTGAGAACGGCAAAGTCCCCGGCATTGGTAAAACTGTTGTACTGGGGATTCACCCAGGTGGCGGTCACCGCGACCTCCTTGCCTCGACTGGACAACAGGTCCGTACGGTCCGTGATGATCTTCAGGTCCGCCATTTGACCCGGCGGCGCTCCCAGGACGGCCGCGCTCAGACAGTGGGCCGCGGTCAGGACCCTGGAACGGTCCACCGCCACTCCCCCGCAGAACTGCCCTGCCCGCGTACCTCCGAACCGGTCACGGCTGGAGAGGGCGACCGTCCACGGGCTCTGCGAGATGTCGACCGGAAAGCCTCCGATGACGACGCTGTCGGACGTCGCGGATGCGGGGGAAGCGAGTGGTATCAGGGCTGCCGCAGCTGCGAGGGCCAACGCTCCGGCGAAGGGACGACGCATGCGCACTCCTCACTGTGAGGTTGTCGTGGAACACCCACAGTGATTCAGGTCATCGCATCGCGCACGCGAAAGGGCCCGACTCCACACCGGAGCCGGGCTCTTTCCGACGCGCTGTCGAGGCTCGCCTAGTCGAGGTAGTCGCGCAGCACCTGGGACCGCGACGGGTGACGCAGCTTCGACATCGTCTTGGACTCGATCTGGCGGATGCGCTCACGGGTGACGCCGTACACCTTGCCGATCTCGTCGAGGGTCTTCGGCTGACCGTCGGTGAGACCGAAGCGCATGGAGACGACTCCCGCCTCGCGCTCGGACAGGGTGTCCAGGACCGAGTGCAGCTGCTCCTGGAGGAGCGTGAAGCTGACCGCGTCGGCCGGGACGACGGCCTCGGAGTCCTCGATGAGGTCACCGAACTCGCTGTCGCCGTCCTCACCCAGCGGGGTGTGCAGCGAGATGGGCTCACGGCCGTACTTCTGGACCTCGATGACCTTCTCCGGGGTCATGTCGAGCTCCTTGGCCAGCTCCTCCGGGGTGGGCTCGCGACCCAGGTCCTGGAGCATCTGGCGCTGCACGCGCGCGAGCTTGTTGATGACCTCGACCATGTGCACCGGGATACGGATGGTGCGAGCCTGGTCGGCCATGGCGCGGGTGATCGCCTGACGGATCCACCAGGTGGCGTACGTGGAGAACTTGTAGCCCTTGGTGTAGTCGAACTTCTCGACCGCACGGATCAGACCGAGGTTGCCCTCCTGGATGAGGTCCAGGAAGAGCATGCCGCGGCCGGTGTAGCGCTTGGCCAGCGAGACCACCAGACGGAGGTTGGCCTCCAGGAGGTGGTTCTTGGCGCGGCGGCCGTCCTCGGCGATGATCTCCAGCTCGCGCTTGAGCTTGGGGGCGAGCTTGTCCGCGTTGGCCAGCTTGTCCTCGGCGAACAGGCCTGCCTCGATGCGCTTGGCGAGCTCGACCTCCTGCTCGGCGTTGAGCAGGGGGACCTTTCCGATCTGCTTGAGATAGTCCTTGACCGGGTCGGCGGTGGCACCGGCCGCGGCGACCTGCTGCGCGGGCGCGTCGTCCTCGTCCTCGTCGGAGAGCACGAAGCCTGCGTTCTCGGCGCCCTCGGGCTCGTCGCCGCCCTTGCCGGGGGCCTCCTCGAGGACGTCGTCCTCAAGCAGCTCGACGTCGTCCTTCTTGGCGGTCGTCTTCTTGGCGACGGCCTTCTTCGCAACCGTCTTCTTGGCGACCGCCTTCTTGGCGACCGCCTTCTTGGCAGCGGCCTTCTTGACGGACGCGTCCTCAGCCGGGTCATCGGCGACCGGCACCGCCGGAGCAGCGGGGGCGGCGGCCTTCTTGGTGGTCACCGTCTTCGCCGCGACGGTCTTGGTGGCGGTGCGCTTGGCCGGACTCTTCGCTGCGACGCTCTTTCGTGTGCGCTTGGGCTCTGCGGCACTGACCATCAGCGTCACACCCTCTTCCTCGAGGATCTGGTTGAGGCTGCGCAGTACGTTCTTCCACTGAGTGGCCGGAATCTGGTCAGCTTCGAAGGCCCGACGCACATCGTCGCCGGCGATCTGCCCCTCAGCCTTTCCCCGCTCAATGAGAGCCATGACAGAGACGGACTCGGCGATCTCCGGCGGGAGCGTACGGGATGTGCTGGCCGACACGAACAACCTCTCGGAACGTTGGAAAACGGCTTCCGGCCCCGTCCACAGCGGACAGGAGCCGACCGCCGGCTTGGGGATGGGCCGACGGCGCGGGCGGGGGCCGGGAAGATGCACAGCGCCGTAAACGGCGTCCGTATTCCCTCCTCGGCTGTCACCTCTTAGGTCATCGCGCAGTTCCGAAGAGCGTTACGCCCAATCTTCGTGGCCCGGGTCACACCCCGTAACCACTCAAAAACGCCCAGATGCGGGCAGAGGTGGTCGGTCGGCGTCATGACCCGCATCCAAGCGCCGACGACTCCACACCCTGTCGCACCGTGGAAGCCGTGAGCGACACCCGGGAACCGTGACCCGCGTCACAACACCCACAACCGGCAGCGGGACCTCCGCGACGGCCGACCGGCACCGGGACTTCCACGCCCACGCCGCCCTCGGACCGGCGGGCGCCCCTGGTCTCCGTCGGGCTCCGCCGGGTCCCTGGAGGATCCGACGGAGTCCGACGGCGGGTGAACGGCGCCCTGCAGCCGTCGACCGCGCAGGCCGGGCTCTGTCCCACATGGGCGCCCGCTCCCGGTCGCACCGCCAGCGGAATGCGGTCAGTGCTCGCGCGGCGCGGGCACCACGCGCTCCACCTCGGGGTGGACGGTCAGCAGCTGACGCATCGCTCCCTCAGCGGCTGCGCCGTCGCCCGAGGCGAGCGCGTCGACGATGCGGGCATGCTGGGCCAGGGCGGTGTCGTTCGGGCGGTCGCAGCCGGTGACCGGGCCGCCGGAAACCTGGAGGGCGGCCGAGACGATGCCCGAGAGGTGCTCCAGCATGCGGTTTCCGGCGACCTGGATGAGCAGCGAGTGGAACTCCGTGTCGGCGCGCGAGAAGGTCAGCGAGTCGCCCTGCCCCATGGCGTGACCCATGATCTCGACCATGTCGCCGAGCCGCTGCTGCACCTCCTCGCGCCCATGGCCGGCGGCGAGGCGGGCGGCGAGCGGCTCGATGGTCCAGCGCAGCTCGCTGAGCTCACGGCGCTGGTCGTCGCGCTGCGGCCCGAAGGCCCGCCATTCGATGATGTCCGGGTCGAGGAGGTTCCAGTCGCTCACCGGGCGCACGCGCGTGCCGACGTTCGGGCGGGCGCTGACCAGGCCCTTGGCCTCCAGGACGCGCAGTGACTCACGGACGACGGTGCGGGAGACCTCGAAGCGCTGGCCGATCTCCTCGGGCACCAGTGGGCGGTCCGCGCCCAGGTCGCCGGAGACGATCATCTGGCCGAGCTGCTGGACGAGTTGGCCGTGCAGTCCGCGTCCGCGGTTGCCTGCGGCGCGCCGGCCGACGCGGCCCAGTTCCGGGTCCGCGCCCTCCCATGAGGGTGCGCCGACGCGGTCGGCGGCGGGCGCCTCGGCGTAGGGGTAGCGGTCGAGTTCGCCCGGTCCGGCGAGGCCGGAATCTGCTGAGCGGGCGGCGGTCATCATGGTGTGCGCAAGGGTACTCACGGATCCTTTGTCGGCTCCGTTTCCAACTCCCTTGAGGTCTTTGGTGAAAAGCACACGAAAGGGTGATCGCTCACGGCGTCCTAATTGACGCCTTATCGGAAAGAAATGGGCGTTCTTCGGGGAAGTTGTGCGCACGGCGGGAACGGATGGGCACGGACGGTCGTCATCTGACCCTGCCGCGCAGGGTTGTGAGCAGATACGCGCAGAGCAGCGCGGCCAGAGAGAAGGCCATCGCTCCACCCACGGGTTGCGCGATCACGCGCGCCACGGCGGCCGGATACCGCTCCCCGAAGAGCCACGGCAGCAGCGTCAGCTCACGCATCCGCGCCGTGAACCCCGCCGCGGTGCGGACAGGCGCTCCCCCCAGCACCTTCTGTACTAGGGGGACGACGAGGACGGGCACCGCGAGCACCGCGGCGAGCCCGGCACTCGTGGACCGGAAGATTCCGGCAGCCAGTACACCGGCCCAGGCGCACCCCACGACAAGCCCGGCCCAACTCGCGCCGAGAGGAAGCCAGTCGGCGGGAACACTCCCGAGCTCCCCTCCGTAGAAGAGATAGAGCATCCCGAGATCGCAGCCGACGGCGAGCAGGGCCGGCGCCAGCGCGATGGCACCGGTGACGAGGAGTTTCGCGGCGAGCAGTCCTAGGCGGCGAGGGACGGTGCCGCGGTCCGCCGCCAGGGCGGGATGGCGGAATTCATCGCCGAAGGCCGCGGCTCCCAGCAGGCCCGCGCCGAGCGCCGCTGGCGGCAGCGGCAGCTCGTACGGCCAGGCGGCCAGCAGGCGGGGCTGCGGGGTGTGTCCGATGCGTGCGAGGAGTACGGAGACGAGGGCGGAGGTGACAAGCACGGCGGCCGCGGTGAGGTAGCCGGTGCCGACACCGGTGGCGCGGCGCAGTTCGTAGCGCAGCGGGCGCAGCGGGCCGGGGGCCGGCCGGACGCTGATGGGTGGTGGCAGCGGGGACGCGTTGCCCGACTCGAGCACCTCGGCCGGCGGAGACGGGGAGGGCGAGGGGGAGGGGGAGGTCTTCTCGACACCTGCGGGCGGGCCCATGTCGCCGCTCTCATCAGCGAGTTGGTGTACGAGGATGCCGTGCCGGAACGCGGTGTCGCCGACGTGGGCACACGTACTGCCATAGACCGTCAGCCGGTTGCCGTCCTCGTGGACGACTTCCACGGAACGCCGCGCTGTTCTGGCCTCCTTGGCGAGGAGCGTGCCGAGGCGCGTGGCGTGCGGGCTGCGAACCGCCACTCGGGGTCGCAGTCGGGTGCGGGCGAAGTCGGCGGCTTGCTGGTCGGCCACGAGCCGCCCTTGGTCGAGAGTGACGACGTGGTCGGCGTTGCGTGCGGCCTCCTTGGGGTCGCCCGTGGCGAACAGGACGGTGCCGCCCTGGGCGGCGTGCGCACGCAGAACGCCGTGCAGCCAACGACCGTCGCGGGCGCAGAGCCCGGCGGCGGGGTCGTCGAGCACGAGCGTGTGAGGGTCGGCGAGCAGGGCGCAGGCGAGGCCGAGACGGCGGTCCATGCCGCGCGAAAGGGTGCCCAGGCGCTCGTCGCGCAGACTGACGAGCCCGACCGCTTCAAGGACCTCGTCGGCACGGCGGATGGGCGCGCCCGCAGCGGCGCACAACATGCGCAGCTGTCCACGGACCGTGCGTGCGGGGTGACCCGGGACATCGCCGAGGAGGACCCCCACTTCGTGCGAGGGGTGGGCGATGCGGTGCAGCGGACGACCCCGGAAGTAGGTGATGCCACGGCCCGGTTGGAGTTCGAGCATGAGCCTGAGCGCCGTCGTCTTGCCCGCGCCGGAGGCTCCGAGGAGCGCGGTGACACGGCCTGCGTGCACCTCGAAGGACACGTCGTCGACGGCGGGCGGAAGGTCCTCGCGGGAGTGGCTGGTCAGTCCGATCGCCTGGATCACCCGAAGCAAGATAGCGCGATATGTCCATTTTTTCGGGTACCTAAGGGTGACCGGGCGCCGACTTGCACTCCATTCGGATGTTTATCGGGAACAGCCTGTCTTCCCGCCCCCTTCGGCGGGCTCTCAGACCTCGGGACGCAGCATCGGCGGATTGAGCAACGTGGCGCCACCCGCGCGGAAGAGCTGCGCGGGGCGGCCGCCCTGCCGGGTCGTCGTGCCGCCCGTGGGGACCAGGAAGCCGGGCGTGCCGGTCACCTTGCGGTGGAAGTTGCGCGGGTCGAGCGCCACTCCCCATACGGCCTCGTAGACCCGGCGCAGCTCGCCGACGGTGAACTCGGGCGGGCAGAAGGCGGTGGCCAGTGACGAGTACTCGATCTTGGAGCGGGCGCGCTCGACGCCGTCCGCCAGGATCTGCGCGTGATCGAAGGCGAGCGGCGCCGCCTGTTCGCCGTCCCTGCCGTAGCCGCCCTGCTGCAGCAGCTCCTCCACGGGCGCCCAGCGCGCGCTGTTGGCGTCACCTCCGGCTCGGGGCGCGGGCAGGTCGGGGGCGAGCGCTAGATGAGCGACGCTGACCACCCTCATCCGCGGGTCGCGTTTCGGATCGCCATAGGTGGCCAGCTGTTCCAAGTGGGCGCCGTTGTCCTGAGCCGGCACGGACGGGTCATGGGCGCGCAGCCCCGTCTCCTCGGCCAGCTCGCGTGCAGCGGCCTGCGCCAGGTCCTCGTCGGCCCGTACGAAGCCGCCTGGGAGTGCCCACCGGCCCTGGAAGGGGGGCTCGCCCCTCCGTACCGCCAGCGCACACAGGGCATGGCGGCGCACGGTCAGCACGACCAGGTCCACAGTGACGGCGAAGGGCGGAAAGGCTGACGGGTCGTAGGGCATGCCGCGATCATAGTCGTCTTCCTGACGATAAACACTCCCTTCCCCGACCGCTTCGGCCACTGATCCACTTCTGTCCGGTACAGGTCTCACCAACAGCCACCATCCACGGTCCTCTGATACATCACCCGAGGTCACACGCCCAGCTGCAGTCCGTCAGCCGCCTCCTCAACCATGGCCAGGCCGAGCCGGCCGACGCGGACGGAGAAGGGGGCCCCGGCGACCCTCAGTCCCGTCAGGACGATCTCGCCGAGCGGGGCGCTGCGGACAGGGCGCAGGGTCACCGTCCCGGCCGGGATGTCCGGGCGGACGCCCGCGAGCGCGGTCAGAAGGAGCACACCGGCGGCAGCCGCCGTGGCGGCCGGGCGGCAGGCCGCCGGATGCGGCAGCGGCGCACTCCCTTGCGTGCGGGGCTCGCCCGCGAACATCTCGGGCAGCCGGTATCCGAACGCCTCCGCCGCGGCCAGCAGCCCGTGCAGCAGCCGGCTCGCCTCCTTCTCGTAACCCGCGGCGGCCAGCCCCGCGAAGGCGACCGCGGTCTCCTGGACCCGCACGGCTCCACCACGATGTCCGAACGGGTTGTACGCCGCCTCTTTGGCACCCAGGCCACGCAGGCCCCAGCCCGAGTCCATGGAGGGACCGCCGAGCAGCCGCACGAGCTGCTCGGTCCGCACCTTGTCAAGCAGGCCCGGCGCCAGGGTTCCGCAGCCCAGCAGTCCGGTGTCGAGCAGATGGACGGCACCCGCGCCGAGGTGCGGCACGAGACGCCCGTCCGGCATGCGGGCGGCCGCCGGTCTGCCGCCGGACGGGTCCTCGATCCAGAAGTCCTCGCCGAACGCGTCGCGCAACGCCTCCGCCCACTCGCGCAGCTCTGATCCACCCGAGCGCCCGCACTCGTCGAGCAGATCGGCACCGAGCACCGCAGCCCGATGGGCGTATGCCTGGATCTCGCAGCGCTGCGGCCCACTCGACTGCGGGTCGGGGAGATAGACGCCGTCGCCGACGGCGGTGCGCAGCCACCTCAGACAGTGCTCCGCCGCGGGCAGCAACTCCCCAGTCTCCTGCTCCGGCAGTCCCCACCTCCGGGCCTCCGCGAGGAGCACGGGGAACAGCAGGGTGGCCTCGGTACCGGTGCAGCCGGGAGGAAGGTGCGTGCCCGCGTCCCTCCGGGGACCTGGGACCATGCCCGAGCGCGAGCTGCTGCCGCCGAGTTGGGTGCGGGCCAGGGTCCGCAGGGTGCCTGCGGCGAGGCGGGTACCGAGCGGCAGTGTCATCCGGGCCGCCGTCAGGGCCTCGGCAGGTGCCGGTCCGCAGCGCCACGGTGCCCCCGCCGCGAGGTGGGTGTCGGAGGGGTACCCGGGGGCGCGCAGCAGCAGCGCCTGGAGGTCCTCGACGCAGGTGCGCAGCAGCGGCTCGACTCTGGGGTCGTCTCCCGTAGCCCGGGCCTGCGCAAGCAAGCCCGTCGCGGCGCGTCCCACTGGTCCGACGAACCTCGTGATGTCCGGCCGGACGCGCAGCTCCACGCTCCGCGTCCCGCCCGGTGGCAGTTCCAGCTCCCAGCGCAGGAGTCCGGCGGAAGCGAGGGCATCGGCGGGCGGCGGATCGGCCGTGACCGCGGAGTCGCCCTTCGGGCAGGTCCAGCGGAGTCCGGAGTCGTGGACCGTGGAGGGGAGCTCGGGCCCTGTGCTGCCCGAGGCGATCGCGCCCAGCTCCGCAAGGTCCGTGGCGAGGGCCACCTCCACCGGCAGACGGAGGGGCCGCGGGGCCGCGCTGTGCAGGATGATCCGCTCGGTGCCGTCCGCGGACCGGATGCGCTCCACGACAACGTCCGGATCCGGGCCGGCATCCGGGGAGACGTGAACCGTCCCCACGAAGCGGGCGCGGTCGGCTGCGACCATCCGGGCCTGCACGGCAACCGGCTCGCGCCCCGCCACCCGGACCTGGCAGCGGGCGAGTGTGCGCCGACCCGCGCGGTAGAACCCCTCCAGGCCTCGACCCGTCAGCTGCCCCTGGTCCGTGGAGATCGCCAGTCCGGGCAGGGCGACACAGATCAGCGCGGCGTGGGCGGGCGGCAGGCCGACGATGAGGCGGGGCGCGGGGCTGGGGGCCCGGGTCGGGCCGGTGCCCTGCGGCCGGTCTGCGGGCGGCAGTGGAGCCGGTGTCCTGCCCTGGTCCCTGAGCGCTACCGGTGAGGCACTCCTCGGAGGCGAGGGCACCGACAGGTCGTGGCGAGAAGCTTGATCGCCGTCGTTGGCAAAGGGCGGTGTGGGCAGGGGCATGAGGCGGCTTTCTCTGCGCTCAGTGGGCTTTGGACGCGTCCGGCGTCGGGTGAGGGGCTCCGGAGGGGCGTGAGGAGTGCGGCGGCGCGCTCGGACACGGGTTCCGCCACTCAGGTGAACGGAATGGGCCTGCCCGGGGTCACGCCCGTGGGCGGGTAAGCCGACCGAATGGCGGCAGGGCGGGGAGCAGAAGGTGATCATGTGTCTTTCTCCCCCGTACTCCGACCGGAACCACGGCGGCCCCTGGACGGGCTGGTCGCGCCCCCGGCCGTCCGCCGCGACTTTTCTCCGGTGGCCGGTGGGTCGACGGGGCGCCGGTGATGGGCATCGACCGTCCTGAGGGAACGGCGAGTCGGCCGGCTGCCACCGCTCAGCGGACGCACTTTGCGGTGCCGACGGAGAGTGGCAGGGGTGGGGGTGGGCTGCGCCGAGGGTTGGGCCTGTCCTGAGCCAGAGGGCGCGGCAACAGGTGCGAACGGCGTAGGGCCGGTGTCCGGCAGCGGCTCAACGCCCTGGGCTGCCGGCCCACGGCGCTCGGGCATCGGCTCGCCGGTGGCAGCAGGTACAGGGCACTTACCCGGCAAAGACTCGTCACCCGTGACAGCCATCGGCCACTCCCCCGGCGAAGACTCGTCACCAGGGTCGGCTACCTGGCGGACGTCGGGTGAGTCGTCAGCGTCCTCGGCCGGCGCAGGACGGCCGTCCCCATAGAGGTGCTCCTGGTCAGCGACACAGGCCGAACCACGTGGCAAAGCCATGCCGTCCGCCCTCGCGGCGGCCGTCGCCTCCCCCGTGCGGCCGGCCCTCTCCGCTCGCAGGCAGCGGCGGACGGACTCCGGGTCCAGTCCCTCGTTGCAGGCTTGATGGAGGAGGCGGGCGAAGAGGTAGTCCCGGTCCGCGCCCAGGGCCATCGCCAGGGCTTCGCGCGCCTCCAGTTCGTCGCCGGTCGACCAGGCGACCCATCCGGCGAGTGTCAATGGCGCGGCGGCATGCTCGCCGTACGATCCGACGCAGCGGCGGGCCAGGGCGCGCCACAGCCGCAGGGCCGCGGCGGCTTCGGTGCCCTCCATCCACTCCGCGGCACGATCGCGGGTCGTGCGGTCCTGCAGCCCCAGAATCAGGGCCGCTGCCTCGTCGTGCCCGAGCAGCTCGTCGTCGCGCAGGTCCGCCGGGCGCGTGCCGGACACGGGCGGGGCCGCGGCGAGGCGCGCCATGACCCGCCCGGCCAGTCCGAGCGTTTCCGCGGCGACGTCCTCGCGGTATCCGTCGTCCAGGATCCTCGGGACGAGTGCCAGGCTCGCGGCGTCCAGCGCGGCCTCCTGGTCGAGCGCGGCCGCCGTCTCCCAGGGGCTGAGCCTCGCCCTGAACTCCTTGAGGGTGCCCCGCACTTGGAGTCCCGCGTAGGCTGCGGCGGCGGCCATGACGGAGGTGCCGGGCAGGCCCATGGGCCGTCCTTCGGGCGGACAGCAGCCCGGGCTCGGGCAGCAGTACGACCAGAAGTGGCCGTCGGAAATGCACAGGGCCTCCACGACGGGAACGTCGAGACTGCCACAGGCCGTGCGCAGCGCCTGGGCGAGCGGCCGGAGGCGTTCCATGACGTCGCGGCCGGCCTCGCCGGTCGCCGGTTCCTGAACGAGGTAGGCGACCATGCTCTCCGGCCGGGCCCCTCTGCGCCTGCTGCCGGTCACCAGCCCGTGCGCCAACTGCTGTGCCACGGATGACCAGTCGCCGGGATGGGCCGGAATGCCGAGCCGTGCGCGCCCGCCGAACCTCCCGCGCCTGTCCCGGTCGTGCAGCGCGACCAGCACAATGCTGTCCTCGGGGCGATACCCGAGCAGGTAGGGCAGGGCGTCGGCCAGTTCGGCCGGGGTGCGCAGCGTGACCTGGGCCTCGCCGAGGGGGCCCGCCGAGGGGCCGTGTCCTGTGTACGCGGTGGGCTCACCGCCGTGGTGCGCGGATCCGCCCATGTCACCGATGCCGGAAGAGCCGGCCGCTTCGTCGTGGTTCGTCATGCCGCGACCATCTCGCGGATCTTGGAATTCCGTTTGATCCTGTGGATAACCTTGGCCATGGGCACGCCAGGAGTTGTCCACAGGCGGTCGGGCCGTTCGCACGATGTCCGACCGATCGGGTTGCATGGACGCCATGACCGACGAACACCCGCACCCCACGACGGACGAAACCCCGCCCACCTCGGCGGACGACCAGCGCACCACGGCTCGGAACGCGAGCGCCCCGGCCTCAGTCGACGGCGGCCTGCGCACCCCGGCCGCGGTCGATGGCGACCTGCGCGTCGCAGCCGACACCGTACTCGCCCGGCTCGTCGGTGTGCCGGCGAGCGGGGCCAGGCTGCGCGAGGACCAGTGGCGTGCCATCGCGGCCCTGGTGTCGGACCACCACAGAGCCCTGGTCGTGCAGCGCACCGGCTGGGGCAAGTCCGCGGTGCACTTCGTCGCGACCGCGCTGCTGCGCGAGCGCGGCCGCGGGCCCCGCGGTCATCGTCTCCCCACTCCTCGCCCTCATGCGCAACCCAGGTGGAAACCGCGGCCCGGGCCGGCATCCACGCACGGACCATCAACTCCTCCAATACAGAGGAGTGGAACACCATCCAGGCGCGAGGTGGCCGCGGGTGACGTCCTGCCATGGGGCGCCCGTCCCTACCTCGCAGGGGGTCCCCCGCATCACCAATTTGGGGTTCGCCCCTGGCGGCTTGTACGTGATCAAGGGAGCGATGTTCTCCCAGGCCTCGGCCGTGAGGATCGGGACAGTGCGGTCCCTCTCACGGAACCGGGCAGCCAGCGCGCGGCTGACCTGTCCACCCCTTTGGGGCATCGCCGACGACGGCGGCCCCCCTGTTTGACATGTTCGCGCCACAAATCCATGCCACTGTATGCCAGTCCGCACACAGAACAAGATCCACTCGATCACCGTGCGGTGGTCGTTCCACCGACCATCACGGCAGTCCCGACGAAAGCAGGTGCGGCTCGGTGTTGCCGCCACCTCCGCATGTTGTGGCCAAAGTTCCCGGGGCTCGGTGGACATGTGGTGCCATGCCCTGCGGTCGGCCCCGATCTCGTGCGGGTCGGTGCGGGGCCGGGGCTCCTCGAAGTCGACGTGAATGGGGCGGCGGCGTCAGTCGTAAAACAGACGGAAGAGTTGGCGATCACTCTGAAAGACTGCTCGCCGAAAGCATGAAGCTCTGGCTCAACTCCATGAGTCCCGCAAGGAATTGGACTTCACGTATGGCTCAAGCAGAGAACTCGGCGCCCGACGCGGCCCGTTCCGGCCGCTGGACGCACGATTCCGGATTAGGCGTCAACCGGATCGGTTTCGGCGCCATGCAGTTGCCCGGGCTGGGGGTCTGGGGACCGCCGGCCGACCGGGACAACGCCATCGCCGTGGTGCGCAGGGCCGTCGAGCTCGGCGTCGACCACATCGACACGGCGGACTACTACGGCCCGCACGTGGCGAACGAGCTCATCCGTGAGGCTCTGCACCCGTACGCCGACGACCTGGTCATCGGCACCAAGGTCGGCGTCGTCCGCGGCGAGGACATGACCTGGCCCGCCGCCGCGTCCCCCGCCCAGCTGCGCAATCAGGTCGAGGAGAACCTCAAGGGCCTGGGCCGCGACTACCTTGACATTGTCTACCTCCGCGTCGGCGGGGACTTCCTGCTCCCGGCGGGCGACACCCCGATGCTCGAGTCCTTCCAGTCGCTGGCCGAGCTGCGCGACAAGGGCCTCATCCGGCACCTGGGGCTGAGCACCGTCGACAGCGAGCAGCTGGCACAGGCCCAGCAGATCGCCCCGGTCACCGCGGTCGAGAACCGGTTCAACGTGCTGGACCGGCGCGGCGGCGGCGTGCTCCAGCAGTGCGAGCAGCAGGGCATCGCCTTCGTGCCCTACTTCCCGCTGGGCGCGGGCACGTTCACCAAGGGCCACCCCATGGTCCAGGAGCACCCCAGCGTGGACGCGGTGGCCGAGCGCCACGGCGTCACCGTGCAGCAGGTGGCCATCGCCTGGCTGCTGTACCACTCCCCGGCGATCCTGCCGATCCCGGGCACGTCCTCCCTCGCGCACCTGGAGGACAACATCAAGGCGGCCGACATCCAACTGACTGCCGAGGACGTGCACAAACTCGACACCCTGGAGTTCGTCAGCACGCTGCCCTGACGGAGCCGGGCCGGCAGCTCAGCGCCGTCCCGGCCTCCGTCCCGCACCCGGCCCTCGGCCGGACCCCGATGAGGAGCCGGTACATGACGCTGCGAAGCCCTTGGCCCGACGCCGAGATACCCGACGTTCCCCTCACCGACTTCCTCCTCGGCGACCTCGGCCCGCGCGCGGACCGCACCGGCGGCGGCCGCGACCGCCTCGCATCCGGCGTACATCCCGGAGATCCTCGCCTGGGAACACGGCCGGAACCTCAACTCCCGTGCCGCAGGTTACGACTTCGTGCTCATCGGCACCTTCGCCGACCTGTCCGCCGTAGAGCGCTATCTGGTCCACCCCGACCACCGGGGCGGCGTCGCCAAGTGGCGGGAGATCGCCACCTGGGTGGTCGCCGACATCCCCGTCGAGGAGGGCGTGCCGGTATGAGCGCGTACGTACTCGTCAACGTCCGCGCCTCGGACGACTCGGCCGGCATGAAGGAGTACAGCGCCACGTTTCCGGCCACCCTGGAGGCGTACGGCGGACGGTTCGTGATCCGCGGCGGGGACATCGAGGTGCGCGAGGGCGGCTGGGACGGGACGTGGCTCGTGGTGATCGAGTTCCCCTCGATGAGCCAGGCCCGGCAGTGGTACGAGTCCCCCGAGTACCGCAGGGCCGCGGCCCTGCGGGAAGGGCACGCGGACCTCGACCTCGTCATCGTGGACGGCCTCTGAGCCGTCCGGGTCACCGCAGGTCGGCGAAGCCCTCGAAGTGCTCGGCGATCAGCAGCACCAGGCCTTCGGGGTCCTCACGGTGCGGATCGTGGCCGGTGGGCATGGAGGCGGTGATGACCAATGGCGACTCGGCGTCCAGCTGCGCCAGCTGCTCCTTGAGCCAGGCGAACCCCGCGCTCCACGCCTGCCCCGCCGGCTCCCGGAACAGCATCGCGTACTCGCTGCCCAGGTCGCCGGTGACCACGAGGAGGGGGCACTGGGCGGCGCGGTAGGTGGCGAACAGGTCGAGGGCGTCGATCTGGCGCATGATCTCGCGCAGTTCGTCGTCCATGCCCTTGGCCATGTCTTCCAGCTCCTCGGCCAGATGGGCATAGGCCCAGTCGGCTGACACCTCGTCCATGCCGAGCATCTGGTCGGGGCGGGTGGGGTTGCCGTGCCCGTCCAGGTTCACAGCGAGCCGGCACTCCGGGTGTTCCGTGGCCCAGACCGCCGCGACCATGCCGCCGAGCGAGTGACCGATGACGATGGGCTTCGACAGACCCAGCGCGTCCACGACGGTCGACACATCGTCCGCCGCAGCGCTCCACGACCAGGGAGCAGACCCCGAGGCCCCGTGGCTCCTGAGGTCCATCGCCACCGGCCGCAGCCCGTTCTCCAGCAGCACCGAGGCGAACGGGTCCCAGTCCTCGGCCGTCCGTCCCCCGCCGTGCAGCAGGAGTACGTGCTGGCCGCTGCCCCCGTAGTCGTGCACGGAGAGGGGCAGGTCGCCCACCTTGGTCACACTCTTCATGACGTCCATTCCCATGTCGGTGTCGGGACCTGCGGGGGGTGACAGAGCCTCTCGCCCTCAGCACCGTAAGGCCATATCGGCGTCCGGCGCGCAGTAATTTCGTTCTGTCGCGCAGGATGGCCAATTGGCTGAAATCGGCTGCGGAAAAGCCGAGTTGAGGACCAGCCGAGCAGAGCCGAGCAGGTCCTGTGCCTGCGCGCGCGTCACGTACGGGACGAGTCCCCGGCGCGGCCAGGTAGGGATACGTCCCAGCCAGATAGTCCTGCGTGTGCGGGTTCGAGTCCCGTCACTCGCCCTTACCTGGCAGGCCCCTGGCTTGGCCAAACGGCGGCCGAACGCGGCCGGATTTTCGATCTACTGTCCGGTCCCATGGCGACCATCAGGAATCGAATTCGCAAGGACGGCACGGCGAGTTTCCAGGTCGCCGGCTCCAGGGAGGGCGCGGCGGTTCGTGGGAGTCCGAGAGGTTCGGAGAGCTGGCCGAGGCAGAGGCCTTCAAAAAGTCCCTCCACCCACTGGACACCCGGGCCACCGCTACTTAGGCGTCCTTGCAGAAAGATCCGTGGCGGAACGGAGGATCACGCAAGGACCGTCCGCATCTCCGGCGGTGCCATGGGCCCGTCCAGTTCATCGGCCAGCTTACGCAAGTGGGGGCCGTATTCCGGGTCGGCAAGGGCTGCGGCGAACTGGGCGGTGAGATACGCCAACGGATTGCCGGTGTCGTACCACTTCCCCTGGATGACCTGCCCGTACACGGCATGGGCGGCGGCGTAGGCGTTGATGGCGTCGGTCAGGTAGATCTCGCCGGTACGGTGCTCGTACCAGCGCTCGGTCTCCTCGCGAAGCTCGTCGATGATGCCCGGGGTGACGACATAACCGCCGATGGCCGCGTACGCCGACGGCGCGTCCTGCGGTTTCGGCTTCTCCACGAGGCCGGTGACACGAAGAAGTCCGTCCCCGAAGTCCTCTTTGACCACCGGCACACCGTAGCGCTGGGAGTCGTCCGCCGCCATGGGCATCACGGCCAGCACGGGACAACTCGTCGCCTCGTAGGCTCTGATCAACTGCTGTGCGCGAGGAACTTGTGCGACGAACACGTCGTCGGGCCACAGGACCAGCATCGGTTCGTCGCCGAAGTTCCGCGCCGCGTTGAGGACCGGGGTGCCGTTGCCGTACGGACCCTGCTGGTGAAGATAGGTGATGTGCCCTCTCCTGGAGAGCTCGCCGACTTCCTCCACGGTGTCGGCGTAGACGGTCTTGCCCTCCTCGCGCAGTTGCGAGACCAGTGCCGGATTGGGGCGGAAATGCTCCTGGATCAAGCCCTTGCCGCCTGAAACGACAATGGTGATGTCGGTAATGCCTGACGCCACGAGTTCCCGCACCGTGTGCTCGATGACCGGCTTGTCACCAACCGGGAGCATTTCCTTGGGCGTTGCCTTCGTCAAGGGAAGAAGGCGGGATCCCAGCCCCGCGGCGGGGATGACAGCCCTGCGAATGGTCTTGGACATGGGCCCTTCCTTGTCCGAGTGATCTGGCGCAGTCGCCACTTCTGCTGCCGACACGGAGACGAGCAGGTCACCGGGGCTGCGCAGCAACAGGTCCGCTGATGCGGTGGCGTCGTACAGGTGTCCCCGGCCCGCGGCAGCGCCCCTCACACCGGCACGGCGCGCAGCTTCCAGGCCGGTGAGGGAACGCGGAGGCACAGTTGATCTTCAGGACGTCGGCGGCGAGGCCCTTTCTCCCCGCTTCCTGCCGCATCCCGCTCATCTCCTGCCGGCGGGCGGCCAGCGTGTCCGGGGACATGTGGTCGGCGACGGCGAACCACCCATCCCCGGTGCTGGCAGCGCCCCTTCCGTCGGAAAGAGGCAGCGCGTGCTCACCGCTGAGTCCGCCCGGCTGGATCGTGGGGCCGTGGAAGGACCGGAGGGCGCCGACCGGGGCGAAGGCCGCGCGGGAGGCGATGAGGCGGCCGTGGTGAACAGGCGGACCTCCGGTCCGGCCGCTGGTGCCGCCGTTGCGTCGTGGCCGTCATGCCGTCGGCTCCCCGTCCTCGATGAATCGGGCGGTGATTTCGTGGGCGAATGCCATGATCGTGCCCTGGGGACTGATGCCCGTGACGCCCGGGAGGACGCTGGCGTCGCACACGCGCAGGCCCTCGAAGCCGTACGGCCGGCCCAGCTCGTCGCACACCCCGCCGCGCTCCGCCTGCGCCATCCGCGCGGACGCCATGCCGTGCACCGACACCAGTTCCCAGTCGCCCGGCCGGACCCGGCGGCAGAACTCCTCGACCTCGGCCATGGTGTTCAGGGGCGGTGCCGAGGACACCGGGGGCGTCAGCTGGTCGGCGCCGGCGGCGAGGAGTAGGCGGGAGCCGATGCGGAAGGCCTCGACAAGGGCGCCGTGGTCCGCGGTCGTCATGCCGTGCCGCAGCAGCAGCCCACCGCCGGGCAGGGCCCGAATGGTGGCCGTGCCGTGCAGCCGCACCTGAGTGGTGTAGACGCCCAGCCTGTCGTAGTCGTCGAGGTACCGGGTGACTTCGGCGGGGTCGCGGCCGGCCAGCGCGGCGGCGAGGGACCCGCGCGAGACGTTGGACGGCATCACGAGGATGCCGCGGCCACCGAATTCCTTCAGCTGCGCGGTGAAGATGGTGCCGTGGTGTGCGGCCACCCGCTCGGGAAAGTGTGCGACGGTCCGCAGGTTGACGTGGAGCGCCAGGTCCCGTCCGGCGCGGCGCTGTTGGATGCGGCTGCGCTGGAGCAGGCTGGGGGTGCCGAGCGGGCCTGCCGCCAGGAACACCGAGCGGGCCCGGTACTCGGTGCGGGATCCGTCGGGGCCGGTGGCGAGGGCCCCGTGCACGGTGCGGCCGTCGTGCAGGAGGCGCAGGACGTGGGTGTCGGGGCTGATGTGCGCGCCCAGCGCCTCGGCCTGGGGGAGGTAGCTGACGGCCATGCTTTGTTTGGCTCCGCTGGGGCAGCCGGTGGTGCAGCGGTTGCGGTGCAGACAGCCCTGCACGACGCGGCGGGCGTGCTGCCAGCTCCAGCCGAGGCGGTCGGCGCCGGCCGCCAGGAGCTGCGAGTCACGGTTGGCCTCGGGGCCGCCGTGCTGCTGCACGATGGCGCCGAGCCGGGCCGAGACCGTCTTCAGATGGGGCGCGAGATCCTCCGCGCGGTAGCCGTCGATGCCGGACACCGCCGCCCAGCGCGCGAGCAGCCAGGGCGGCGGCTCCCACAGCAGACCGCCGTTGACCAGGGTCGTGCCGCCTACGGCACGACCCTCGCCGTAGACGATGGTGGGGGTGCCCAGGATGGGTGTGAGTCCGCCGTTGCGGTAGAGGTTGCGCATGTTCTCGGCCGGGCTCGCCGCGGCGATCGCCGCGGTGTCGGCGCGAGGGCCCTCCTCCAGGACCGTCACCTGGCGTCCTGCCGCCGCCAGTTCCAGCGCGGCCACCGAGCCGCCCGCGCCCGAGCCGATCACGAGGACGTCCGTGTCGACCCTCCGCTGCTGTCCGGATCCCCGCCTCACCGTGCTGCGTCCTTTCCGGTACGGCCGTCCAGGGCGCCGAGCAGCGCGAGCGCGGTGCTCGACCGGATGACCTCACGGAAGCCCGGCAGCGTGGCCGGCGCCCCCAGGCCAGGCTGCCTCCGGGCGCCGCTCGCGTCGCCGGACCCGCGATGCAGGGAACGTCCGCCGGACGTCAGCCAGTAGGCCAGGGGCAGCGTCCGCAGCAGGACCGCGTATCCGGCACGCTGGGTCAGTGGCAACGTCCGCAGGGTGTTCAGCAGGTGCGCCTCGGCGGCCGCCATCGCGGGTCCCTCGCGCAGGACCGGGTAATGGCGCTGCCAGTACGAGCGCAGGCCGCTCGCGCGCAGCGCGGCCTGCATCGGCCTGCCGCCCCGTGTCACCGTGTCCCCCTCGCCGCCGTCGCCATCTCCTTCACGAAGTCCGCCAGCAGCCGGGGCGCGCCCCGGTCGAGCACGGCGTCGAGTGCGTCCAGGAAGAGGCGTGCCTCCTTCTCGCCGGCCACCAGCGGCGGCGACACGATCAGCGCGATGTCCTGGGTGGAGCCGAAGAAGGAGAGGATGTCGTGGTCCCGGTAGAGCGCCGCGATCACGGAACCGGTGAGCAGCTTGGTGAACGCCTGCGGGTCCTTTGCCAGCTGGATGGGGATCAGGTCGCGTACGGCCGCAGGCAGCTGGGCTCTCGGGCCGAGCCGGACACCGTGCAGGGCGCCCCGGCCGGCGATGCCTGCTATGAGTGAGGGGTGGCGGGCGGCGATGTCGGCCAGGCCGGGCACAAGGATTGCCTCGAGGGCCTGGGCCCGCGCCGGGAAGTCCTCCTCAACGGCGACCGCGACCGCCTCCAGTGCCGTCGCCGTTTCCTCGCCGAAGCCGTGGTACGTGGTGCTGTGCAGGGTGGCGTCGCGGAAGTTGTCGTACGCCGCGCGGAAGACCGGTTCGCGGGCGATGTAGCCGGAGATGGAGGACTTGCCTCCGCCGAAGGATTTCGACGTCGTCACCACGTCGGGGACAAGTCCGGGGTGGTGCATGAAGTGGAACATCCGGCCCGTCTTGCCCCAGCCCGTGTACACCTCGTCGAAGATCAGCACGATGTCGTGCTCGGTGCACAGCCGGCGTACCTCGTACAGGAACTCTGCGGAGCACTCGCGCAGGGTGGACGCGCTGAACGGCTCCAGCGCCACCGCGTACACGTCGCTGCGCCCGCGCTCGTCGGTGTGGCGTTCCAGAGCGAGCCGGAAGGACTCCAGGTCGCCGTAGGCGAAGGAATCCGTGCCCGGCAGCTTCGGGTACTCGAAGTGGACTTCGGAGGACGCGGTGAGGCTGCCGGCGCCGAGCAGCTTGCCGTGGAAGGCGATGTCGGTGTGCAGCACCGTGCCGCGTCGGCCGCCGTGGTACTTGTACGCCAGTTTGACGGCGCCCTCGACGGCCTCGGCACCCGAGTTCGGGAAGTACGAGATGTTCAGGTCGCCTGGGAGCAGTGCGGCGAGGTTGTGGCTGAGCGCGGCGACGTAGGGCGACAGGTAGATCTTGTGCACCTCCATGCGCCGCCGCTCCCGGAACCGGTCGCGGGCAGCAAGGACGCGGGGGTGGTTGTGTCCGTGGTTGAGGACGCCGACCCCGCCGGTGAAGTCGAGGAGGCGGCGCCCGTCCCGCAGCTGGATCCACGCGCCCTCGGCGCTGTCGACGAGGTCGCGGCCGAAGCCGAAGGAGCGCAGGAGCGAGACTTCGCTGCGGCTGACGTACTTCTTGTACAGGTCGTGGACCTGGTCGATGCCGAGGTTCTCGGCCTGGTCGAGGGTGAGCAGCTCAGGCACGGGAGGTCTCCTCCGCTCGCGGCGCGGCCGGCCTGCCGGCGGTGCGCAGCCGGTCGGCCATCAGCTGTCCGGTCCTGCGGCCCTCACGTGCGGCGTGATTCGTGCCGCGGTCCTCCGGGAACACCTGCGCCATGCTCGCCAGGTACAGGCCGTGCACGCCGGTCCGCGTCGGGGGCATGTCCCGGCTGTAGTTGGGGGTGATCACGGGCTGGGCGTACTCGGCGCGCCAGACGTGGTAGTCCTCGACCCAGCTCCGGTCGAAGCCGGGGAACATCCGACGCAGGTGCGGGAGGCTGTATGTGAAGACCTCCTCGTCGCTCATCCGGTACAGCTCGGCGTCGGCCGGCAGGTACTTGGAGAGGTAGACGACGTGCCGGTTGCCGTACCGGCTGGGGGAGTCCATGTTGGTGTGCTCGATGACGCCGACGTAGGGGAACGACGGGTCGTTGACGTTGAGCCAGTAGGTGTCAGAGAGCCTGCGGTTGTTCTCCAGGACCAGGCAGACGTTCGCCAGGTAGCGGATGTCGCGCAGTCGCCGCGCGAGGGCGGGCGCCGCGGGGTGGGCCGGAGTGTCGGGCCCGGCGGCGGAGAGCAGGTCCGCGGCGAGTTCCGGCGCGACGGTGAGCAGGACCTGCCGGGCGGGCAGGAACGTTCCGTCCTCGGTGCGGACGCCGGTGACGCCGACACCGTCGGTGGTCACCTCACGGGCCGCGGTGCGGGTGAGCACCTCCACGCCGAGTTCGGTCAGCCGCTTGTGCATGGCGTTGACCAGGGTCTCGCTGCCGCCGCGCAGGTAGTAGAGGACCTCACTGCCCGACTTGGTGCGGCTGCCCCCGCGCAGCGCGAGCTTCGTCCACATCCAGGTGGCCCCGACCTGGTCCGCGTACTGGCCGAACTTCCCCTCCAGCAGGGGCCGCCACACGACGTCGTAGACCCGGCGTCCGCCGAGCGAGACCAGCCACTCCTCGGCCGTACGGTGCTCCAGGGTGCGCCAGTCGGTGACGCGCCGGCCACGCAGGGCGAGGACGCCGAGCCGCAGGCGGTCCAGGAGCGGGAGCGGGGCGAAGCGCAGCAGGTCCAGGGGGCGGGAGAGGCGGTAGACGGAGTTGGCGTAGTACATGCCGGTGCGGGTGAGGTGGGGCTCGAGTGCGTCCTGGACACCGAGCCGCTCGCACAGGTCGAACATCTCGCGGTCGGAGGAGAACCAGTGGTGGTAGAAGCGCTCGATGCGCCGGCCGTCGCCGACGTCGAAGCTTCCGGCCAGGCCGCCGAGTTCGGGCTCCCGCTCCACGACCGTCACGCGGTGTCCGCGCTCGGCGAGTTCCAGGGCGGCGGTGAGACCGGTGAAGCCGCCGCCGACGACGACAGCATCCCGCATGTCTCCCTTTTCCGGTGTGCTCGTGTTGCCGGGGTTCGCGTTTCTCGTGGTCATGCCAACTCCTTCACAAGGGCTGCGGATGCCTTCGCGGTTGTGCCGTGGCTCGATTCGGTTCGTTCCATGACGAGATAGGGCGGGCGGCCCTGGACCTGGCGGAAGACGCCGAGCAGGTACTCGCCCAGCACCCCGCAGGCCAGCGACTGCGCCCCGAACGCGCCGAGCGGGGCGGCCCGCCGGACGCTGCCGCGGGCCAGCGCGGCGCCCGCGCCGAGCAGCGAGGCGGCGCCGAGATAGGTGGGGATCCGCAGCGGCAGACTGGCCGCTCCGGCGAGGATGCCGGTGCGGGAAAGCGCCAGCATCTTGCGCAGGGTGTACTTGGTGGTGCCAGCACCGCGGGCGTCGCGCTCGTAAGTGATGCTCGTCTCGGGGAAGCCCGTCCAGCTGATCGCGCCGCGCAGGAACAGTTCCTTCTCCCCGAGCGAGGTCACAAAGTCGACGACCTTGCGGTCCAGGAGCCGGAAGTCGCCGGTATCGAGGGCGACGGGCTGGTCGCTGAGCCGGGCCAGCAGGCGGTAGTAGAGATACGCGGAGGATTTCTTGAGCTGGGTCTCGCCGTGGCGGGTGGCGCGGCGTGCGGACACGATCGACCAGCCTTTGAACCACAGCTCCGCCATGCTCGGGATGAGTTCGGGAGGGTCTTGGAGGTCGGCGTCCATCAGGACGACTGCGTCCCCGGTGGCCTCGGCGAGGCCGGCGAGAGCGGCCGCCTGGTGCCCGAAGTTGCGGCTGAAGCGCACTCCGCGCACCACGCTGCCGGGAGTGTCGGCGAGTTGCTGGATGAGCGGCCAGGTGCCGTCGGTGCTGCCGTCGTCGACGTAGACGATCTCGTGTGGGAGGTCGTGCAGGGCTCTGACGAGGCGGTCGTGGGTGCGCCGCAGTACCTGGTCCTCGTTGTAACAGGGCAGGACGACGCTGATGAGGAACGAGCGCGGCGGTGCGGCGCTCGGCTGGTCGGTAGCGATGGGAACCCCTCCTGCAGTGTGGTGCGGAGTCGTCGGCATGCGCTGCGCGGTCGTGGATCGCGGTGGTCGGCTCCTCGGCCGGTCTGTCGGTCAGAGGGCTTGGATGAGGGCGAAGGGGGGCCTCGGCACCAGGTAGAAGTGGTCTCCTTCGACCACGTGCTCGCGATGGGAGGCGGTGGTCAGCGTGGGACGAGGAACGAGCGCAGCGCGCACAGGAACGCGCCGAGGACGCCGACCAGGACGACGCGGCGGATCCGGGGCACGGTGGCGACCTGGCGCGGCACGCGTCGGCCGACGGGCCATCGGCCCGAGGGCGCGGGCGAGAGGACGAGCAGCGCGCACCCCTGTCCGGGGGCTTGTCGGGGGCGGGCAGGCCCGTCCACGGCCGCCTCCTGCGCGGTCTCGTTCACGAGCCCCCCTCTTCATTCCTCCACTTGAGCTCGGGGCAACATATTGCCAGACTTGACACGCCTAGGCAACCTTTACGGGAAACAAGTCAACACAGGGAGGCAATTAATGGCAATGACGGGGATGGGCGAGGCAACGGTACGGACGGCCCCGTACGGCACCTGGACCTCGCCGATCACCGCTGCCGAGGCCGCGGCCGCCGGCACCCGCGTCGAGTGGGTCGGTTTCGTCGGCGACCACGTGTGGTGAATCGAGCTCAGGCCTCAGGAGGGCGGCCGCTCGGCCCTGGTCGGCCGGGCCCCGGACGGCACCGTCGCCGATCTGCTCGGCGTCGGCTGGAGCGTGCGCTCCCGGGTCATCGAGTACGGCGGACGCCCCTGGCTCGCCCTCGGCACGGACACCTCCGCCGGGTTCGTCTTCACGTACGGCGACGACCAGCGGGTCTACCGCTGTGTGCCGGGCGCCGACCCGGTGCCGCTCAGCCCGGAGCCCGACGCCGACATCAGGCGCAGGTCGGCCGCCGGTCGACTGACCGACGCCGACATCAGGCGCAGGTCGGCCGCCGGTCGACTGACCGACGCCGACATCAGGCGCGGCGGACGGTTCGAGATCGAGGAACATACGGTCCCCGGGCCACCCGGCGCGCCCCTGCTCATCTGCCGTCCGACGGCCGCAACGGGGCAGCGTCCGGTGATCTACCACACCCGCGGCGGCGGCATGGTCGCCGGCAGCCATCGCAGTACGGAGCTGGCCGGCGAGCTGAACCGGGCCCAGGAGCTGGACCTGGCCGTGGTATCCGTCGACTACCGGCTCGCCCCGGAACACCTCGACCCCGCCCCGGTGGAGGACTGCTACGCCGGCCTCACCTGGCTCGCCCGCAACGCCACGGATCTCGGGCCGGCCGGTCCTGAGCGGAAACAGCGCCGGCGGCGCGCTCGCGGCAGGCCTCGCGCTGCTCGCCCGGGACCGCCGAGGCCCCCGGCCGTGGCGTCAGTTGCTCCAGTTCCCGATGCTGGACGACCGGTGCGAGACGTTCTCGCACACACAGATGGAACACGCCGGACTCTGGGACGGCGCGTCCAACCGGGCAGGCTGGACGTCGCTGCTCGGCGAGCGGCGCGGCACCGAGGACGTCTCGTACTACGCGGCGCCGGCTCGGGCCCGGGATCTGTCGGAGCTGCCGCCGGCGTTCATGGAGGTCGGCTCGGTGGAGGCGCTGCGGGACGAGGGCGTCGCATACGCCGACCGCATCTGGCGGGAGGGCGGACAGGCCGAACCGCACGTCTGGTCCGGTGCCTTCCACAGCTTCGACGAGTGGGTCCCGAAGGCCGCGATCTCCCGCGCGGCCCACCGGGCCCGGGTGTCCTGGCTACGACGCATCCTGACAACGACCGAGGGACAAGACACCCGCTGACTCCGGCCTCCACCTCGTTGGCCGCCGGTCGACAGGGCGAACCCGCTGAACTGCCGCCCCACATCCTGGTTCCGGAGAACCCGGTGACCACGACAGAAACGGCCCGTCGGGTTTCTGACGGGCCGTCAAGGTGTTGTGCCGTTGCCGCCTTACGCCTCTCCCGCTTCCGTCCTGCGCGACTGGCTCGCGTCCTCCAGGCATTCGGCGAGGATCCGCCAGATTTCGGCGGCCAGGTCGATGTTGGACTGCTGCTGGGCCTGCTCGCCGAGTTCCTTCAGACGACGGATGCCCTCTTGCTCGCCGCCCTCCAGGATCATCAGCCGGCTCTCGAGGATGCGCAGCCGTACCTCGTCCCGGTAGGTCAGCCGCAGCTCGTCACGGTTGAGCTCGTCGTACAGCCGCCGTGCGTCCGTGTACCGGCCCTCGTGGAAGGCCAGATGGGTCTGGAGGGTGAGCAACTCCTGGCGGAGCACGGCCGTGCCGATGAGCGCGAGGGCGCCGGCCGCCTCCTGGAGACACTCCCGGCCGCGCTGGGTCTGCGGTGGCGTGCTCTGCAGGTGCAGGGACGCGGCGGCCAGCCGCAGCCGCGCCCACAGCGTCAGGTCGACGCCGCTGTCCAGTTCCTTCATGGCCCGCTCGAGGCAGTTCCGGGCGCCCTCGTGGTCGCCCTGCCGGAACCGCACGGTGGCGGCCGACCACAGTGCCTCAGCAGCCAGCGTGTCGGACCGTCCCGCCACCAGGTCGACCAGTTCGTCGACGTGCGCCCGGGCATCGGGCAGCCGACCCGCCTCGGCCTCCACGGAGACGAGTGTGAGGAGCGCGGCCCCGGTATCCGGGACGGCGAGTGCGGCACCCTTGGCCAGTTGGTAGGCGTTGAGTGCGAGGCCCAGCGCCCGCGACACCTCACCCGATGACCTCAGGGAACGGGCGAGCTGGAAGCGGGCCCTGCACTGGAGTTCGGGCAGGGCCAGTTCGTCGGCCAACTGAACCAGTTCTTCCAGGCACGCCTGCTCCTCGGCCCGCTCGCCGCGACGCTGCCGGTACCGCGAGATGTGCCACAGGGCTTGCCAGCGCAGGAACGGGCTCTCCCCCCGTACCTGGGCGAGTACGGCGATGAGTTTCTCGCTGCTCTCGTCGCCCTCCGTGGAGAGGGCGAGGGAGAGGGCCTGGGCCAGGGAGCCTCCACGGGGCGGTGTGTCAAATGCCGTCCGCTCGACCCCGAGTACCTGGACGAGGTGGTTGACCACGCGTTCCGTGGGTTGCCTCGCGCCCGACTCGAGGCGGGACAGGTACCCGGTGGAGATCTCCTTGCCGGCCAGCGCGGCCTGCGAAAGACCTCGCTCGACGCGCAGTTCCTTGAGGCGTCGTCCGAAAGCTGGCTGCTCAAGCATATGAGTCTCACTCTTCAGATGCATGGATGCGGTGACAATACACCGCTCGGCCTCCCCCGTTACGCTCGGCGAGCACTTACACCGAAGACGTTGTTCGGTCTCAGTCTACGGAAACCCGGACGGACCAGGCAAGCCGATTGCCAAAGCGGACAGTCAAGTGATCTTGGGTGCATATTGTCGACAGCAATCGCTTACTTGCCAACATCGGGCAAGGCGTTGCCAAGACCGAGAGAGGCCAGCTACGTTAGGTCTCACTTCGGCGGGGCCGATCCCCCAAAGACCCTTCTCACCTGCGACTTCCCGAATGGAACCGACATGTTCAAGCGATTCCACATGGCATCCGCAGCACTTCTCTCCATCCTGGCCCTGGGCACGGTGGCCGCTTCCGGAGAACTGGGCATCGACTGGCCCAAGCAGCAGGCGTCGACTGTTGCCTCGGCTTCCGACGGCGGGATTGACTGGCCGTAATCCGGCCTGGGAAGCCCTTTCCCCACACCGCCCATAGGCGCGGCAGGTACGCGCGGCGCCCCCAGTTGCCCCACCGGGCACACCAGGCGCCAAGCGGCGCCTAACCCCTGAGAGAGCAGAAAATCAAGTAGTTGACCGGCCAATTGGCAATGCTTGCCATTGCCCGGCCCACCCTTCCGGCATCCTCTGTGCATCTCCCTGCGGCCGCCCCGGCGTCCCGTTCCCGTGACGGTCGGCTTCTCATGTTCCGCCGAGCGGCTCGACCGGCTCGGATGCCCGATCCTGCACCGGGTCTCCTTCCAGCCGACCTGGTGTCGCGTCCTGCACGGCCCATACGACAGAGCTCCCTGTGCGCGGCGGCATCCGCACACAGGGAGCTCTCTTTCCTTCCACTGCGAGGGGGCGGAGCCTGTCAATCTCGGTGAGACACGTCAGGCTGCGGGTTCTTCCTGACGCTCCTCCTTTGCGGGTTGGTTGATCCATGCCGCTTCCGGTAGCTGGGGTGGTGTCGGTCTTCGGCGGAATCGGTGTGGGTTGGCCGCGTAGGCGTCGGCCAGCACTTCGCCCCGCCGGGCCTGGATCGTCGTGGCGGTGCCGTCGTGGACGGAGGCGGGGGTGTGCAGGCCGATGCCGCCGTGCCGGTGGACGGTGTTGTAGTAGGTGAAGAACTGCCGGCAGAAGGCACGGGCGTCGGCGAGCGAGCCGAACCGGTCGGGGAAGACCGGGCAGTACTTCAAGGTCTTGAAGTTCGCCTCCGAGTACGGATTGTCGTTGGACACCCGCGGCCGGGAGTGTGAGCGGACGATGTTCAGGTCGGCTAGCAGCTGGGCGACCGGCTTGGAGGTCATGGAGGTGCCCCGGTCGGCGTGCACCACGTCCGGGACGACGCGGCCGTTGGCGCGGAAGGCGTCCTGGATGAACTCCCTTGCCGGCGCGGCTGATTCGCGCGGCACGACGATCCAGTGCACGGCCTTGCGGGACTAGATGTCGAGCATCACGAACAGGTCCGTCCCAGCTCCATACCTGGTTCGGGCCGGTGGCCCCGAGTTCGGGCTTGGTTCTGGGCGGGTGGGTGGCCTGCGCGCGGCGTTCGCGGACCTCGCCGTGTTCGCGCGGCAGCCGGTACATCGTGGAGACCGAGCACAGGTAGGTGCCCTCGTCCAGCAGGGTGGCCCAGAACTGCGCCGGGGACTTGTCCACGAACCGCCATGAGCGCAGCACGCCCAGCACCCGGGGCCGCTCCAGCTCGGACAGGGCCGCCGGATGCGGTGCCGGTGGCCGGCGCGGTGCCCCCGGCTGCGGCCGGGGGCCGCGCTGCCGGTAGACGGTGGCCCGGGAGCGGCCGGTCAGCTCGCACGCGGGCTTGATCCCCACGACCGGTTCCAGGGCGGTGAACGCCTCGGCGATCACTTCGTCCGCTTGGAGTCGGAGTCCTCGATCCCGGAGAGCAGTTCCAAGAGCTCGTGTGCCTTTCCCAGAATGGCCAGCGCCTTTTGGGACTTGGCCAGCTCAGCGGCGGGCCTGGCGTTCTCCTCCCACAGCCGCTCGGCCTCCTTCTCGGCCGTCGTCCTGCCCGCCGGTCCGGACGGTTTGGTGGAAAGTCGGCACTGCTCAGCGTCACGTTCGAAAGATCCTGTTCTCGCCCGACTAACAACAGAAGACTCGATTGTCCTGATGTCTCACGAGAGTCTGACAGGGAGGGGGGTTTCCAGACTCTTGCCAAGCTTGGCAACCTTGCGCCAAACTCTTGTCCGCAGGTTCCCGGTCCACTCGACGGACCACCGGGAAGGCAGACCACTTCGCAGGAGGAGCAAGTATGGGTGCCCCGAAGTTCAGCATCGTGATTCCGTACAAGCAGCGCCTGGACAACATCAAGCTCGCCTTCGCCGCCCTCGCCGAACAGACCATGGACCGTTCGGAGTTCGAAGTCATCGTCGGTGCGCTGGAGAACTCGCCGGAATTCGCCTCCGTGTGCGAGGAGTTCTCGGACCGGCTCAACATCGTCACGGTCATGTCGGGCGTCGAGTGGAATCTCTGCCACGCCAGGAACCTGGCGCTGCGGCATGTGTCAGGGCAGGTCCTCGTCGTCCTGGACGCGGACATGGTCGTGCCCTCGCGATTCCTGGAGAACCTCTACACCCGGTACTTCCAGCACGGCCAGAAGATCTGCGTGGTGGGCCAGATGATCGGCTACGGCGACGTCGTCAACCGTGACGTGGAGGCCGTCGAGGTCCTCCCGTTCAGCGACTACCGGAAGGTGCTCGCGGAGCTGGAGACGGAGGGCAACGTCCAGCTGGACTACCGCTGGACTCCCGAGTACGCGTCGGCTTTCGCTCGTTTCCCCTGGGTCTACGCCTGCGGTGCCCTTGTGGCCGTCCCCGCGGCGATCGTCAGGGAGCACGGCCTCACCTACGAGGAGGGCTTCCGCGGCTGGGGGCCCGAAGACCAGGAGTGGGCCCGTCGGGTCTCACTCACGGGCACGCCCATCGTGCTGGGTGAAGGTGTCTACGGCGTGCACCTGCCGCACCCACGCAACCAGGTGGACCAGTCCGAGACGGAGATCATCAACTGGCGGTTCTACCTCTCCAAGTGGCCGGCCCTGGACGTGGAGATGGCCATCGCGTACGACCAGCTCGGGGCGGACCGGCTCTATCCGGACGCCGCGCGTGAAGTGGCCGCCGCCGTGCCCGCCGACGGGCAGCGGATGGGTGTCGTGCGGGGCACGAGCAACGGCCGCAGCGTCCTTGTGGTGGGCGCCGCCATCGACACCGAGTCGCACGCCCCCGCCCCCTGGATCAGCGCGATGTTCGACGAGCACACCTCTCCCGAGGTTCTCCCGCTGGCCGGGCTCGCCCTGCCCTACACCGACCAGAGCATCGACGAGTGCCGCGTTCTGGCCCCCGTCCTCGAACTGAGCACGCAGTTCCGCGACACCGTCCTCCGCGAAGCCGAGCGGGTCGCTGCCAAGGTCGTGGCTCCGGAAGCCGCAGCGCTGCGCTGAGACCGCGCCGGAACGTCGCGGGCCGGGGGACACGAAATCGTCATCCCCCGGCCCGCCCAGGCAGGCCGACAGTCGGGACTCCAACGCACTCGGGAAGATGAGGCAACATGACCGTGACGCAGACGGCGGACGACGCGGGAGAGGCGGTGCACAGCGGTTTCAGTTTGGCGCTCGACCGCAGGTTCATAGCGTTGGTGTGCACCACGGCGATTCCTGTGACACTGCAGTCCCTCATGACCTCGTCCAGGACAATCGTCGACGCGCTTTTCGTTTCGCACCTGGGTACCGATGAGATAGCCTCCATCGGCTATTCCACCCGCGTCATTTTCATCGTCATCATGGCCACGCTGGGAACGGCCAATGGCGGCGCGGTCATCGTCGCACAGTTGTGGGGCAGCGGCAGTGTGCAGAAAGCCCGCCAGGCCACGACGTTGACCGTTGTGATCGCCGGCGCGATCGCCGTGGTCATCTGCACCGTCTGCTTCGTCTGGGCGAGGGAGATCATGGCGGTGGGCACGGAGAATTCCCACGTGATATCGCTGGGTACAGAATACATCAGAACTGTGATTCCGATGCTTGTCCCCTTCGCTGTGATATCGGTGCTGGCCGCAAGTCTGCGCAGCCTGGGTCAGGCGAAGACGGCCATGAATCTCGCCTTGATCGGCGTGCTCCTCCATGTGGCTCTGGCATACGGTCTTGTCTTCGGCAACTGGGGAATGCCCGAACTGCGACTGGCCGGGGCGGCCTGGGCAACCGTCATCAGCACCTACGCGGAATGCCTTCTGTTCATCGTGTACCTGTACGGCAGGCGCCATCCCATGGCCTTCCGCGTCCGGGACCTCCGCGACGGTATCGGTAACGGAATCCTGCAGAAGATCTGGCGTGTCGGCCTTCCGGTATCCCTCGGTTCGATGTCGTGGGCTATCGGAATCTTCTTCTACAGCATCATCGTCGGTCGGGCCGGCACACAGGAGCTGGCGGTCCTGTCGATGATCAACCCGATCGAGGACACCGCCGTCGCCTTCGCGAACGGTGTGGCCACGGCGGCGGCGGTACTCATCGGGAACAGCATCGGGGAAGGCGCCGCCGAAGAGCGCACATGGTGCATGAGCAAGGCCCTGTTGCTCTGGAGCACGGCTGTCGCGGCCATGTGCTGTCTGCTCCTGCTGTTGACCAGCTTCTGGGTGGGGAAGATCTACGGGGAAATCGACGGCGAGACGATCGGCGTCGCGCAGGACACCACCGCCGTCTTAGCATTCGTGTTCATTTTCCGGATGACATGCATGACTCTTCAGAACGGTCTTCTGAGGGCCGGTGGAGACACGGTCTACATTTTGAGGGCGGATCTGGCCTGTCAGTGGCTGATCGCCATTCCGCTGACATTCATGGCGGCGCTCGTATGGGATCTCCCGTTCCCACTTGTATTTATCGCCATCAACAGCGAGGAAATCGTCAAGGCCCTCATCAGTGGCTATCGTGTTTATCGCCGCAAGTGGGTTCAGAGGCTCGTCGCCGGGACGAGATGAACAAGCGCTTTCGCCTCACCACCACCGGCCCGCCGCACGAAACACGCCCGCCATCACCTTGAAACCGGCGCAGCCGCAGCGTCATGCGACGGCCCGCCCCCGACTCAGGGAACGTCACGGGCGAACCACCGAGCCACTCAGCGGCCAAACCCCACTGACGGAGCGAGGTCGAAGGTGGGTCACGTCGTGCCGCGGACACGCAGGCTCGGTGTCAGGACGATAGGGAGCGGCAGCTCGCCCGCGAGGAGTCGGTCGACCTGGTGGATGGCCAGTTCGCCCAGCCGTCGCTTGTCGAGGTGGAGGGTGGTCAGTGGCGGGTCGACCAGATCGACGACGCTCAGCCCGTCGTAGCCGACCAGTGCGCAGTCGTCCGGTACTTGGACGCCGAGCCGGCGAGCGGCCCGGAGCGCGCCGATCGCAACCAGGTCGTTGAAGGCAACCACGGCGGTGACGTCCGGGCGCGCGGCGTACAGCGCCTCGAACGCGGCGGCGCCCCCGTCCGGGGACTGCTCACCCATGACAACCCAGCCCTCGTCGACGGGCAGCGCATGTTCGCCGACGACCTCGAGGAAGGTGCGGCGCCGGACCAACGGGGCGCTCACGCACTCGCAGTCGATCATGCCGATCCGGCGGTGACCCCGGTCGATGAGGTGCTGCATCCCGGCCCGGATTCCGGCCGCGGTGTCGATGTGGACCAACGCGTGGTTCGACGAGTCCAGCCCGCGATCGACCAGAACCAGTGGCACGGTGCCCACGTACGGCTCGAGCTGCGCATCGGGATGGCTGATGTAGCCGACAAGAGCGTCAACCTGTTGGCCGAGTGAGCGGACCAAGGCCAGCTCCCGGGACCGATCGTTCTCGGTGCTGGCCACGAGCACCTGCCAGTCGCGTTCGTCCGCGGCCGCAATCACTCCTGCCACGAACTCTGGGAAGAAGGGGTTGACCACGTCGGGGACGATGAGCCCGACGGATACGACGTCCGGGCGGACCAGCCCCCGGCCGAACCGGCTCGGCCGGTACCGCAACTGCCTTGCGACATCGAGCACGCGTTGCTGAGTCCCCGGGTCGATCTCCCCCTTGCCGTTGATCGCCCGGGAGACCGTCTGATGGGACACGCCTGCCGCTTGAGCAACGTCGCGGAGCGTGACCCGCTTGCCGGTTCGCACACCCCGCGCCCGCTGGTCTTCCGTTTCCCGCTGTCCGGCCACGCTGCCCACTCGCTTCTGTTCCTGTGCCGCCCTGTACCCCAAGTCAATCAGGTTCACCGGTCTGCCGCGCCGGCACCGCCCGGTTAGTGCCACGGGAGCAAGACAGCGCCGGCCCGCCACCGGCGGCTCGTGAGCCGTCCGGGGGCGGGCGTTGACGGAATCCGCTCTCCTGAGCGAGAATCCCGTTAGCGTTCACGTTAACGGTAACGGAGCAAGCGAGGGAGAGCACAGTGGCTTATGTGAGGGGCCCCCTACCGCACGAGCCCCACCAGATGTTCCGTGGCGTGTTCCGCGGCTGGCACGCACAGGCCGACGTCCTTTCGGCACTGCCGGACGCACCTGTGGAGCCGGATGATCCGCGGCCTTGGTGGCGCCGACTGAGTGTTCGGCGGCAGAAGCCGAGCAGCGGTGGATCTTCGCTCAGTCGGTCCGCGACGCGTCCCCGGGGCCGTCCTGGTCCCAGTAGGGATGGCCGGGAGCTGACGCTCCTCCGGCGAGGGGCGGATCGAGGGTGAGTCCGCCGCCGTGATCTAGGAACTCCCCGGCCACCGACATCGGCGTCACCGTCGGCGCCCGACTCGACGTCCCGGCGCATGCGTCCTCCGGCTCGCGCTCGGCGCTGACGGTGGCAAGTCGCGGACGGCATGCGGATCACATGCTTCGCGACCAACACCCCTGACCGGCCGATCGCCGCCCTCGAGCTCCGTCACCGGCTGCGGGCCCGGGCCGAGGACCGGATCCGGGCCGCCCGGGCCACCGGACTGCGCAACCTGCCCCTCCACACAACAGCCCAGAACAGGGTCTGGCTCGAGATTGTCCAGAAGAAGGCCGTGCGGGCGAGGTTTGTCACAGAACTCTCAACCTGCACGGCCTTCTTCATGTCACGGATCCGAGCCCACCATCGTTGTCGCGCACCACGCCGTAAGGGGTGCGGGGTGATGCAGGTCAGCCGACCAGGTGCACAGGCGCCAGGGTGTCCCGGATCAGGGCGTGGGGAGGGGACGCCACCAGGTAGAAGTGGTCGCCCTGGGCGGCGTGTTCACGGACGCCGCCCGTGGTCAGCTCGCTCCAGGGGCGGCAGTCGGCGTCCGTGTCGGCGTCCCCGGCGAGGGTGGTGACCGGGCACCGCACGCTCGGGGCCGAGCCGGCATCGGCGCCGGGTGCGTAAGCGTGGAACATGGCCGCGTCCGCACGGACGTACGGCAGGACCAGCTCCTGGAACTCGGGGTCGGCGGCCAGTTCGGGATCGGTGCCGCCGAGTGTGAGGAGCCGTTCGATGACAGCGGGGTCGTCGTCCTTGTCCGGGTCGGCCCAGTCCTCGGCGGACGGGTACGGGGCGTCGCGGGAGCCCGACGCGAACAGGTGGACGGGGTCGATCCCGCGGGCCTCCAGCGCCGCCGCGGTCTCCAGAGCGATCGGCGCGCCCATGCTGTGGCCGAACAGGGCCAGCGGGCGGTCGGCCAGGGGGGCCACGGCGTCGGCGACGGCGCGGGCGAGCTCGCGCAGGTCGGTCGCCACCGGCTCGGCGAGGCGCTCGGCGCGGCCGGGGTAGCGGACGGCGTACACCTCGACCCCGGGGATCCGGTGGCCCCAGGCGCGGAAGAAGGACGCGGATCCCCCGGCGTGGGGGAAGCAGATCAGGCGGGCGACCGGGTCGGCTACGGGAGCGGTGCGGTGCAGCCACAGGTCGGTGTCAGCGCTCGCGCGGTTCGATGCGGTCGTGAGGTCGGTGGTCACTTGGCGGCCTCCTGAGCCGGGTCCTGCCGTCGGGCGCGCAGGGCGCGGGCGCGGCGCGCGGCGGCGCGGCGCTCGGCCGAGGCGGCGGCGTCGGCGTCGGCGTCGGCGCCTTCGGTTGAACCGTCGCCGTCGTGCAGCATCGCAACCTGCGCGGCGACGGTGGTGTGCTTGAACAGCGCGATCACCGGCGGCCGCCTGCCGGTATGGCGTTCCAGGGCCTCGCGGAGCCTGAACATCGCCAGGGAGTGGCCGCCGAGGTCGAAGAAGTTGACGTCCAGCGGTACGTGGGGGGCGTTCAGGACCTCGGCCCAGGCGGCGGAGACCCGTGCGGTCAGATCACCCTGGGGCGCCGACTCGGCGGCGTGGGTGGGAGCGACAGCCTGAGCGGCGCCGGGGAGGGGCTGCCGTTCGTCGGCCCGGGTTCGCAGGGCCGCCCGGTCCGCCTTGCCGTTGACGGTGCGGGGGAACGCGTCGAGCCGGACGATCCGGGCGGGGACCATGACGGCCGGCAGCCGGGCAACAAGCTGCTCGCGCAGCGACTCGGGGGCCGGTGCCGGATCGGACGGGGCGAGGACGAAGGCGGTCAGGACGCTACTGGCGGTGTCCGGGACGACGACGGCCTCGCGTACGCCGGGCAGGGCGGACAATTGCGCCTCGATCATCGGGAGTTCCACCCGGTGTCCGCGGATCTTGACCTGGTGGTCGCGGCGGCCGAGGAAGGCGAGGGTGCCGTCGGCGTTCCAGCGGGCGCGGTCGCCGGTCCGGTACATCCGGGCACCGGGCGTGTCCGTGAACGGATCGTCGAGGAAGGCGCGGGCGGTGGCCTCCGGCCGGCCGTGGTAGCCGCGGGACACCCCGGCGCCGCCGATGAACAGCTCGCCCTCGGCACCGGGGGGCACCGGGCGCAGTTCCTCGTCGAGGAGGTGGAGCGTCGCACCGGGGACCGGTCGGCCGATGGAGACGGGGCCGGGGACGTCGAAGCGCCGGTAGCTGGCCCAGACGGTCGCCTCGGTGGGGCCGTACTCGTTGACCAGCGCGGTGGGGCCGGTGCGCAGGGCGAAATGGCGGTCGACGAGTTCGGGCGGCAGGGGTTCACCCGCGACGACGACGGTTTCGAGGGAGCTCAGGCGCTCGCCGCCGAGGGAGCGCGCGGCGTCGAGCAGGACGCTGTAGAGGGAGGGCACACACAGCAGCTGGGTGACCTGGTGGCGCTCGACGAGTTCGACCAGCCGCTCCGGGTCGCGGACTTCGTCCGAGGTGGCGACGACCAGGTGGCCGCCCGCGGTGAGGGTGCCCCAGAGCCCGGCCACCGATGAGTCGAAGGCCAGCGGGGAGACGAGGAGGAAGACGGGCGGGCCGGGATAGACCGTGCGGCGGGCCAGGGTGGAGGCCGCCAGCTGGCCGTGCTCGACGACGACGCCCTTGGGTTCGCCGGTGCTGCCGGAGGTGTAGATGAGGTACGCGGCGTCGTCGGCCGCGACAGGGACGCCGGGCGATTCCGGCTCGCGGCCGCGAGCCGCTCCGCTCGCGGACCCGGCGGCTGGTTCCCGGGTGGAGCCGGCAGCGACCAGGGGTACGTCGAGCCCGGTGAGGCGGCGGCGGGTGGCGTCGGTGACGAGGACGGCGTCGACCTGGGCGTCCGTCAGGATCTCGGCGAGGCGTAGGTCGGGGTTGGAGACGTCCAGGGGTACGTACGCGGCTCCGCAGCGCATCGCGCCGAGCACGGCGGCGACCATCGCGAGCGACGGCTCGACCAGCACGCCGACGCGTCCGCCTCGGCGGACGCCCGCCTCGGTGAGCGCGGCCGCGACGCGGGCGGCCCAGGCGTTGAGGTCCCCGTAAGCGATGCTGCTCGCGCCGCAGCTGACGGCGGTGCGGGCGGGGCCGGTCCGGGCGAATCCCGCGACGAGTTCGTGTACCGGCGGCCGCGGACCGACGGGCAGGGACTCGCCCTCTCCGGCGGGGCGGGGCGTACCGGCCGAGGGTCCGGAAGGGGCGGTCAGAGTCGGCGTGGCCATCAGGAGTCCTCCACTGTTCGTCGAGACGGCTCAAGGCCGGTCCGCGTCTTCAGGAGCTTCATGTCAGGCGACATTGCCAGAGCAGTCACACTCGTGGCAACCTCTTGCCACATCTGGAAAGTCAATCCGGCACGCCAGAACGTCCGGTGAACCGGAATCCCCCATGGGAAAGGCAAGAGCCATGACTGAAACCCTGCAGGCGCAGACTGATGTGACGGTCACTCCGCTGACCGGCAACATCGGCGCCGTCATCGGCGGCGTCGACGCGGGCGACGCGTTGAGCGACGAGACGATCGCCTCGATCCGCGCGGCCCTGCTCCAGTACAAGGTGGTGTTCCTGCGCGACCAGGACTTGGACTACGCCGCGCAGACGGCCTTCGCCTCGCGCTTCGGCAAGCTGACGCTCGGACACCCGATCTACGACGCCCCCGAAGGCCGCCCGAACCTGCGGGAGATGGACTCGAAGCAGGGCACCCGCGCCAACCACTGGCACACGGACCTCACGTTCATCGAGCGCCCGCCGGCCTTCGCGTTCCTGCACAGCAAGGTCATCCCCCCGGTGGGCGGGGACACCGTGTGGGCCAACGCCGCGTCCGCGTATGCCAGCATGCCGGCGGAGTTGCGCCAGTTCGCCGACCAGCTGCGGATCGTCCACAGCAACGACTGCGACTTCACCGACGACACCGTCATCGAGCGCGGGGCCTACATCTCGACCCCGTACGAGGCGGAGCACCCTGCGGTCCGGGTCCACCCCGAGACGGGCGAACGCTCGCTGCTGCTCGGCGGGTTCGCCCGCAGGGTGGTGGGCTACCCCCCGCAGACCTCCCGCGACCTGATCCGGGTCATGCAGGAGTACCTGACCAAGCCGGAGCACACCGTGCGCTGGCAGTGGCGGGTCGGCGACATCGCCATCTGGGACAACCAGTCGACGGCGCACTACGCCATCTACGACTACGGGAACCAGTACCGCCGCGGCGAGCGCGTCACCGTCGTGGCCCCCACCCCGGTCGGCGTGGACGGCCGGCCCAGCACGGCCCTGCGCGGCGACACCACCGCCTACAGCACGGGCCTGGACTGAGCGGTAGGCGCCGCTCGGACACGGAAATCCCGACCTCGGACATGACGGAGACACAGGTGCGCACGTCCCCTTACGGAACCTGGACCTCGCCGATCGGCGCCGACGCGGCCGCCGCTGGGCAGAAGAAGGCCGAGTGGGCCGCTTTCATCGGCGAAGAGGTCTGGTGGACCGAGTGGCGCCCCGGCGAGTCGGGACGCGTGGCGCTGGTGCGGCGTGCGCCCGACGGCTCGGTCGGCGACGCGCTGGGGCCCGGGTGGAACGTGCGCACCCGGGTCATCGAGTACGGAGGTCAGCCGTGGCTACCCCTGGGGGCGGACCCCGCCGCCGGGTTCGTGTTCACCCACTGGGACGACCAGCGGGTGTACCGGGCGGTGCCCGGCGGACGTCCGGAGCCGATCAGTCCGGAGCCGGCGCTGCCCGGCGGGGCGGCCTACGCCGACTTCTCCCTCGTCGGGGACGAGGTCTGGTGCCTGCGCGAGGTGGCCCTCACCGCGGACCGCACCGAGGTCCGCCGGGACCTGGTCGCCCTGCCGCTGGGCGGCGCTGCGGCCGCGGAGCCGGCGGCCGTGCGGGTCCTGGCCGCGAGCCACCACCTGATGACCGGCCCCAAGGTCTCCCCGGACGGCCGGTACGCCTGCTGGCTCGGGTGGGACCACCCGCAGATGCCCTGGGACGGCACGGAACTGATGGTCGCGCCGGTCGGCCAGGACAGTGCGCTGGGCCCTGCCCGCGTGCTGGCGGGCGGGCCCGGCATCGCCGTCAGCCAGGCGGAGTGGGCCCCGGACCGGCCCGGCGTGCTCTACGTGCTGAGCGACACCACCGGCTGGTGGAACCTCCACGAGCTGGGCCTCGACGGCTCCGCACGCCCGCTGTGCGCACGGGAGGAGGAGTTCGGCGAGGCGCTCTGGCGCATCGGCGCCCAGTGGTTCCTCCCCGTGGGCGGCGGCCGGATGTTCGTCACGCACGGGGTGGGCGCGCGGAGGCTCGCCCTGCTGGAGGCCGACGGCTCGCTGACGGACCTGGACGACCGCGAGGAGCTCACGGAGTGGGCGGTGCTGGCTACCGACGGCCGCCGGGTCGCGGCCTCGGCCGCCGGCCCGCGCAGCCGGGGTGAGCTGCTGCTGATCGGGCCGGACGGGGAAGCGCCGGAGGTGCTGCGCGCGGCGGACACCTCGTACGCCGAACACCTGCCCCCGGGCTACCACGCGGTGTTCCGCGGCCCGGAGGGCGAGGAGGTGCACGCGTACGTGTACCCGCCGCACAACCCCGACTTCACCGCTCCGGAGGGCGAGCTACCGCCGTACGTGGTGCAGGCGCACGGCGGCCCCACCACCCGCAGCCAGCTGGTGGCAGACCTCTCCATCGCCTTCTTCACCAGCCGGGGCATCGGCGTGGTGGACGTCCAGTACGGCGGGTCCACCGGCTTCGGGCGCGCCTACCGCGAACGGCTGCGGGAGGCGTGGGGCGTGGTCGACGTACGCGACTGCGCGACCGCGGTCCGCGGCCTGGTCGCGCAGGGGGAGGCCGACCCCGGGCGCATCGGCATCCGCGGCGGCAGCGCGGGCGGCTGGACCGCCGCGGCCTCGCTGGCCGCCGAACCGGAGCTGTACGGCGTCGCCGGGATCTACTTCCCGCTCCTGGACCCGGAGGAGTGGCGCGCGCAGGGCACGCACGACTTCGAGTCGCGCTACCTCGAGAGCCTCATCGGCCCGTGGCCGCGGGCCGCCGCCCGCTACGCGGAGGTGTCGCCGCTGCGGCGCGCCGACCGGGTGCGTGCGCCGTTCGTGCTGCTGCAGGGGCTCGAGGACGCCGTGTGCCCGCCGGTCCAGGCCGAGCGGTTCCTGGAGCGGATGCGGCAGAACGGGGTGCCGCACGCGTACCTCGCGTTCAAGGAGGAGCAGCACGGCTTCCGCATGGCGCAGACCGTCATCGACTGCCTGCACGCCGAGCTCTCCGCCTACGGGCAGGTGTTCGGCTTCGAGGCTCCGGGCGTCCCCCGGACCGAGCTCTCGGTGGCCCGCGGGGCCTGACCTCCGCGGCTCCCCGGCCCGAACACGCGGAAGCCGCCCCCCGGATGATCCGGGGGGCGGCTTCCGCGTGTTCGGGCGTCCGCGTACGTCAGCTGGCCCCGGCGGTGACCGGCGCCTGGGCGGCGAGGGCAGCGACGGCCTCCGTCTGGCACTCGAGCGTACGGGCGAGGAGAAGTTCGCGGATCGGGACCCGGACGCTGAGTGCCGCGCTGAGCCTGCGCGCGAGGCGGGTGACGAGCAGGGAGTCACCGCCGAGGGCGAAGAAGTCGGCGTCGGCGGTGATCTCCTGATGGCCGAGCAGCTCCGCCCAGAGCCCGGCGACCAGCGCGGGCACGTCGGCGGGGTCCGGGGCTGCGGGCTGCTCCCCAGAGCCGGTGGACTCCGCCTGCGGGGCCGCCGGCCCGGGGGCGCCTACGATGCGCCCGGGGGTGTCCGACGGCGGCGCGGCCTCAGGGGCGGTCCGGCGTGGCCCCTCGAAGGAGTAGCCCGGCAGGCGTACGGGGCGGCCCTCCGCGCACAGCCGGTCGGCGGCGAGCGACTGGCCCATGGTCCAGAGCCCACCCAGCGCGGTGAGGACGTCCTCGGCGCGGGCGGCTCGGCCGGCGGCGAGCGGGACGGCGGTCAGGTCCGCGGCCTCTGCCAGGGCCGACAGCGTACGGCCCGGACCGGCCTCCACAACCAGCGCGCCGGGCAGGTGCCGGGCGAGGGCGTCGAGTGCCCGGGTGAACCGGACGGGGTTGCGGGCGGCGGAGGCGAAGGAGCCCGCGGCGACCTCGGTACCGGGCAGCAGCAGCCGGCCGTCGTTGGCGGCCCACGGGATTGCCGGCGGGTGCACGGCAGTCCCCGACAGCTCCGCGGTGAGCAGCGGTACCGCCAGCTCTACGAGGGCCGAGTGGAAGGCCCGCGTGGTGCGCAACCGGTGCGTGGCGACGCGCCCGGCGAGCCACGTCTCGAACTCCGCGACGGCCCCTGGGGCGCCAGCCACCACACTGCTGTCCGGGGAGTTGACGGCCGCGAGCTCCAGGGGCAGGCCGCAGGCAGCCAGCAGTTCGCGGGCCGCGTCCTCACCGCAGCCGAGGGCCAGCATGGCGCCCTCCGGGCAGTCCTGCATGGCGCGCCCGCGCAGGGCCACGAACCGGGCGGCGTCGGCCGGTTCCAGTACGCCTGCCACGCAGGCCGCGGTGACCTCGCCGAGGCTGTGGCCGATCACGGCCTGCGGGACCAGGCCGAGGCCGCGCAGCGCGGCGGCGACGGCGTACTCGACCGCGAAGAGCGCGGGCTGGGCCAACCGGGTCCGGGCGAGCTCCTCCTCGGGGAACGCAGGGTCGTGCAGGGCCCGTCCGACCTCGGCGGCCAGGCCGGGCTCGAAGGCACCAAGGCACTCGGCGAGGGCCTCGGCGAAGCCAGGCAGGGCCTCGGCGAACGGCAGTGCCATGCCGGGGCGCTGGGCTCCCTGGCCGGGGAAAGCGAGGACGAGGGGGGCGGGTCCGGTCTCGGGGACACGGCCGCGGAGCACCCCGGCGCCGGCGGTGAGGCGGTCGGCGAGGTCCGCGGTGTTGCGGCCCACAACGGCGAGGCGTTCGGGCAGGGCGGCCCGGCCGGTGGCGAGGGTGTGGGCGGCGTCGGCCGGCGCCGGGGCGTGGGCGGCCAGGTGGCGGCCGAGGCGGTCGGCGGAGCGCGCCAGGGCCTCGCCGTCCGCGGCGGAGAGCAGCGCGAGGTACCCGGCGCGCGGCCGGTCCTGCCCGTCGGACCGGGGCGCGAGAGCGGGCGGCGCCTCGACGACGGCGTGCGCGTTGGTGCCGCCCACCCCGAAGGAGCTGACCCCGGCCCTCCTGGGCTCAGGGCCGGACCACGGCGCCATGGCGGAGGGGACGTACAGCGGCGAGCCCTCGGTCTCCAGCAGGGGGTTGAGCCGGGTGAATCCGGCGACTGGCGGGACGATGCCCTCGCGCACGACGAACAGGGCCTTGATCAGTCCGGCGAGCCCGGCGGCGTTGTCGAGGTGGCCGGTGTTCGCCTTGAGCGCCCCCACAGCGACCTGGCCCGGGGCAGCGCCCGCGGCGCGCAGGGCCGACGAGGCGGCGGACCACTCGATGGGGTCGCCGACCCGGGTGCCGGTGCCGTGCGTCTCCAGGTAGCCGATGCTCGCGCCGTGGACGTCCGCGGCCTCGAGGGCGGCCCGGATGACGGCTTCCTGTCCGCCGGCGGAGGGGGCGTAGTAGCCGGCCTTCGCCGAACCGTCGTTGTTGACGGCCGTGCCGAGGACGACGCCGTACGGTTCCACCCCGTCCGCGAGCGCGTCCTCCAGGCGCCGCAGGACGACGCAGGCCACGCCGGAGCCCGCGACCACGCCGTCGGCGTGTTCGTCGAACGGCCGACAGGCCCCGGCCGCGCTGTGGATGCCGCCGGGCACGTGGAGGTGTCCGGCCTGGGGGTAGGCGACGCCGGCGCCCACGACGAGGGCCTGGTCGCATTCACCGTTCAGCAGCGCCTGGACGGCGGTGTGGAGGGCGACCAGGGAGGAGGAGCAGGCCGTCTGGACGGCGACCGCGGGACCGGTCAGGTCGAGCTTGTAGGAGATGAGGCTCGCCATGAAGTCCGGCTCGTTGCCGTGGATGGCGTCCTCGAGGGTCATGGGGTCCAGCCTGCCGCCGGCCAGCATGGCGCGCAGGTAGCCGCTGCCGCTGGCGGAGGCGTACACGCCGGTGGTGAGCGGGGTGCCGAGAGGGCTGATCCCGGCATCCTCCAGGGCCGCCCACGCGCATTCGAGCATCATCCGGTGCTGCGGGTCCATCATCTCGGCCTCGCGTGGACTCACCCGGAACAGGGCGTTCTCGAAGCGCTCGGCGTCTTTGAGGTGCCCGTGCACCGGTACGAACTCGGGGTCGTCGATCAGGCTCTGGGGCACTCCGGCCTCTCGCAGCCTTCGTTCGTCGTACCGCGTGGTAAGGACCCGTCCCTCGACGAGGGCCTCCCACCACTCCGCCAGGTCGGCCGAGCCGGGAAACCGGCCGGAGACCCCGGTCACGGCTATGTCGAGGGAGCGGTCGCGCGTCATGTGTCCACCTTCGTGTCGCGCCCAGTGTGGATCAACAAGGTTGCCAGATCGGGCAACTTGATGGCAATGTTCTTGCCATTGCCTTGTCTGGCAAGTGGGCAACCGGAACAGAGGGAGAGGGACGGCGTGCGACCAGACCCGAAGTGGACTGCCGGTCGGCGGAACACGGCGCCCGGCGAGGGACTCCACGAGGCGTTCGCCCGCAGGGCGGCACAGCGCCCCGGGGCCGTCGCCCTCGTCGAGGGGGACCGCACCACCACGTACGCGGAGCTCGACGCGACGGCCGACGCCTGGGCCGCGGGACTCGTCGCCGCGGGCGTCACCCCCGGCGCGCTGGTGCCTGTACTGCTGCCCAGGAGCACGGAGTTGGTCACCGCGCTCCTCGCGGTCCTGAAGGCGGGGGCTGCCTACGCCCTGCTGGCCCCCGAGTGGCCCGCGGACCGGCTGCGGGAGGTGCTGCGCGACCTGCGGCCGCCCCTGCTCATCGCCCGCGACGGCCGGGAGGTGCTGGAAGGCGACGCGCCGGCCGTGTGGTTGCCGCCCTCCGCCGTGGCCGAGGAGTCGGCGGTCCCCGTCGGCTTCACGCCCGTGGCCGTCGGCGCCGACGATCCGGCGTGCGTCTTCTTCACCTCCGGGACCACGGGCCGACCCAAGGGTGTGCTCAGCCCGCACCGGGCGACCGCGCGCCTCTTCCAGCCGGGCACCTTCGCGGAGTTCACTGCCGACACGGTGATGCCACTCGCCGCCGCCACCCCCTGGGACGCCTTCTCGCTCGAACTGTGGTCGGTGCTGCTGAACGGCGGCACCTCGGTGGTCGTGACGGACCCCTACCTCTCCCCCGCGGCCCTGAGCGGGGCCGTGTCCCGGCATCGCGCGGACACGGTCTGGCTGACCGCCAGCCTGTTCAACATGATCGTGGACGAGGACCCGGACGCCTTCCTGGGGCTGCGCCAGGTCGCGATCGGCGGGGAGCGGCTCTCGGCCGGCCACGTCCGCCGCTTCCTGCGCCGGCACCCCTGCATTGCGCTCCTCAACGGCTACGGGCCGGTCGAGTCCACAGTCTTCGCCACCACGCACCGCGTCACGGAGGCCGACTGCGACCTTCCCGCCGGCATTCCCCTCGGGCGCCCGGTGCCCGGTACGCAGGTCCACGTCCTGGACGGGAGTCGGCCGTGCGCGGTGGGCGAGACCGGGGAGATCTGCCTCGCGGGCGACGGGCTGGCGCTCGGCTACCTGAACGACGACGCGCTGACCGCGCTGAAGTTCACCGGCGTACGGATCGACGGGCGCGAGGTACGGGTCTATCGCACCGGCGACCTCGGGCGCTGGGACCCGGACGGCCTGCTGCACTACGAGGGCCGCTCCGACCGGCAGCTGAAGATCCGGGGCCACCGCGTCGAGCCGGCGGAGGTCGAGCGCCAGGTGGAACGGCTCCTGCCCGCCGTGCGGTACTGCCGGGTGCTGGCCCGTGGCGACGCCGCCCGCGGCGAGCGCGAACTGGTCGCGTGTTGCGTGCCGGTGAGGCAGGGGGACCCGTTGGACGGAGCACTCGCCGTGCTGAACGGGGCCCTGGTCGCCTACCAGCGACCCGCCGCGGTGGTCAGTGTCGACGCTTTCCCCGTCACCGCGCAGGGCAAGCTGGACGAACGCGCCCTGCTGGCGCTGGCCGAGGCGGCCGGTCCGGCCGCCCCCGGCTGCCCGCAGCGGGAGGCGGCGCACCCGGCAGGGCCCGGCGTCAGGCCCACCGAGCTGAGCGATCCCGTGCTGCGGGCCGTCGCGGAGTGCTTCGCCTCCGTCCTGGAACTCGATGCGGTCCCCCTCGACGTGCCCTTCGTCCACCTCGGCGGGACCTCCCTCGGCGCGGGCCGACTCTGCGCCCGGCTCGCGGCAGCACTGTCCCGGCCGGTCCCGATCTCCTGGCTGTACCAGGAACCGACGGCCTCGGGCCTCGCCCGCCGGCTGGCCGCCGCGCCGGAGCCGACTCCGCCTCCGGCCGACCACGCCGAGTCCGAGGGCTCCGCGGGCACGCCTCTGTCGGCCATGCAGCTGGTCTACCTCACCCCGCAGTTGCTGGATCCGGCGGACCGTACGGGGCACTGCCTGATGACCTGGGCGGTCGAGGGCGCGCTGGACCGGGCCGCGCTGGAGGCGGCCGTGGCCGAGGTGCACCGCGGCCACGAGTCCCTGCGGGCCGCGTACGTACTCGACCCGCGGCCCGCCGCGGAACTCGTGGACATCCCCCCGCCGCCCGTGGAGGTGCTGCCCGCCCGGGAGTCCGTCGCCGCGGCGGCCCGCGCGGCCCGCGCCGAGCTCGCCGCGGAGCTGGCCCCGGACGTCGGGGAGGTGTGGCGCACCGTCCTGGTCCCCGTCACCGGCCCGGAGCCGGAGGCGAGCGCCGCGGTCTTCGGCTGCGTGGTGCACCACGTCGCCTTCGACGGCTGGTCGGAGGGGGTCCTCGCCGAAGACCTGAGCACCGCGTACCGCACGGCGGTGGCCTCGGGTACGCCCACACTGGGCCCCCGTCCGACGCTGGCGGCGGTGCACCGGGAGCGCCGGGCGCTCCTGCGGGAGGCCGCGACGGAGACCCACCATGCCTTCCTGCGCTCCGAGTTGGCGGACGTACCGGCGATGCGGTGGCCGGTCGGCCCCGAGCCGCGGAAGGCAAAGACGCCGGGGCTGGTCGAGACCGTGCTGGACGCGGGGGCACTGGCTGGGGCCGACGCCGCGGCCGCCGCGGCGGGGGTCACCCGTTTCGTGGTCCTGCTCTCGCTGTGGGCGGCGAGCCTGTCGGAGGCGACTGGGCAGCGGGACTTCGCCGTGGGCGTCCCCGTGGCCCAGCGCGACGGCGCGGAGCTGGAGCGCGCCGTCGGATGCCACATCAACATGCTGGCCCTGCGGCTGCGCGGGGCAGCCCTGGATGGCGACGCGTCCGCGGTCGCCCGGGTCGCCGAGACCACCGCCCGCGCCTTCGCCGCGCAGGAGGTGCCGTTCCCCGACGTCCTGTCGCTGGTGGAGCCGCCGCGCGGCGGCCGACCCCCGCTGTACCAGGTCCTCTTCGCCTGCCAGGACAACGTCCCGCCGAGGCTGGAACTCGTGGGCGCGCGGACCACCCTGCTGCGGCAGCCCTATCTGGACCTGCCCCTCGAACTGCACACGGAGCTGTGGCCCGCGGACGACGGCGGACTGCTCGTCCACACCGCCTTCCGGCCCGACGCCGTCGCGGAGAGCACCGCGCGGGAGGTCTCCAAGCGCTTCGCGGAGCGTGTGCGCACCCTCTTCCCAGGAGTCACTCCATGACAACGACCGCCGTATCGCCCGCCCTACTGACCGACCCCGAACTGCACGCGAGCGGTGATCCGCACGCCGTGTGGCAGTGGATGCGCGCGCACGCCCCGGTGTACCGCCACGAGGAGGCGGAGCTGCCCGCTTTCTGGTCGCTGACCCGTCACGAGGACATCCGGTCGGTGTACCGGGACGCCGCCGCCTTCAGCTCAGCACGCGGCGTGCTGCTGCGCCCCGGAGACGACCCGGGCGGCGGCATGACGCTGGCCCTGACCGACGCCCCGCGGCACAAGCAGCTGCGCGGCCTGATGGCGGACTGGTTCAACACCCGCGCGGTGCGCGGCCTGGAGGGCTACGTCCGGGCGGCGACGCGCAGGGTCCTCGGGCGGGCCGTGGAACTGGGCACCTGCGATTTCGCGGACGACGTGGCGGGGCGGCTGTCGCTGTCGGTGATCTGCCACATCCTGGGCATCCCCGAGCAGGACCACGAGGACCTGTACCGGTGGACGAACGAGGCGTTCGAGGCCCATACCTCACTGGTCTCGCACCCCCGGCTCGTCGAGTACTTCATGGAGCTGCTCTACCAACGGATGGAGGAGCCCACCGACGACCTGGTGAGCGCCCTCGTCAATGGCACGGTGGACGGCGAGCTACTGACCGAGGAGGAGGCGGTCTTCAACTGCGAGAACCTCATCGGGGCCACCGAGAACGGCCGGCTGGCCCTGATCGGGGGCATGCAGGCCTTCCTGGAGCACCCCGAGCAGTGGCAGCGGCTGGCCTCCGACCGGAGCCTGATGCCCGGTGCCATCGAGGAGATTCTGCGCTGGACCTCCAGCGCGACGCACAGCATGCGGGTCGCCACCCGCTCTGTGGAGATCCGGGGCACGCGGCTCGAGGCCGGTGACCGCGTCGTGCTGTGGCTGCCCTCGGCCAACCGCGACGAGGACGTGTTCACCGATCCGTACGTCTTCGACATCACCCGCAGCCCGAACCGGCACATCGCGCTGGCCGCCGGAGAGCACTTCTGTATCGGCTCCACGCTGGCCAGGGCCGAGATGCGCGTCCTGTTCACGGAACTGCTCGACACCGTGGGCCGGATCGAGCAGAGCGGCCCCGTGCGGCGGCTGCGATCGATCGAGGTGGGCGGCCCCGAGACCCTGCCGGTGCGCCTCACCACGAAGTGACGGCCCCCGGGCCGTGGCGCCCGCTCCCCACCTGCCCCACTACCACACCGCACCCACCTCATGACCCGTCCAGGAGTGAAGACATGACGGACAAGAAGGACCTGCCCGGTCTCGTACATCTCTCGCACCCCGCCGGGGTCGCCCCCAGTTCCGGGTACACCCATGTGGTCACCGGGCCGGGCCGGGTGGCCGCGATCGCCGGCCAGATGCCGTTCGACGCCGACGGCGAGCTGGTCGGCGCCGGGGACCCCGCGGCCCAGGCCCGGCAGGTCTTCGCCAACATGGAGCGCTGCCTCGCCGCCGCCGGGGCCACCTTCGACGACGTCATCAAGCTCACCTACTTCGTCACGGACATCGCCTTCGTCCCCCAGATCCTGGCCGCGCGCGACGAGTTCATCGACACCGAGCGCCCGCCGGCGAGCACGGTGGTCCAGATCGTGGCGCTCTACCGCCCCGATCTGCTGCTCGAGGTGGACGCCCTCGCCCTGCTGCCCGTCGAGTAGATCGGACCACGCACCCCATGAACCCCACCACTTCCATCCGGCACGCCGGGCTGCAGGCTCCGCCGCCACCCTTCGACGCCGAGCTGGCCAGGCCGATCGGCCGGATCCTCGGCGAGCTTCCCATGCCCCTGACCCCCGAGCTGATCCCGGACCGGCGCCGCCGCTCCACCTCGGGGCGCCTGAGCGACGAGCGGATACGCCAGGGCGGGACGTTCGAGATCGAGGAGCGTACGGTGCCCGGCCCGGCCGGCGCCCCGGCGATCATCCTGCTCATCTGCCGGCCGGCGGCGGCCCGGGGGCCCGTACCAGTCATCTACCACACGCACGGCGGCGGCATGGTGGCCGGCAGCCACCGCAGTACCGAACTGATCGGCGAGTTGGATCGGGCCCAGGAGCTCGGGGCGGCCGTGGTCTCCGTCGAGTACCGGCTGGCCCCGGAGCACCCCGACCCGGCACCCGTGGAGGACTGCTACGCCGGGCTGTGCTGGCTGGCGGAGCACGCCGAAGGCCTCGGCCTCGACCCGGACCGCGTCTTTCTCAGCGGCAACAGCGCCGGCGGGGCCCTTGCCGCGGGTCTCGCGCTGCTGGCGCGGGACCGCTCCGGTCCGCGCCCGGTCGGCCAGGTCCTGCAGTTCCCGATGCTCGACGACCGGTGCGGCACGTTCTCGGCCGGGCAGATGGCGCGCGTCGGCCTGTGGGATGGGGAGTCCAACCTGGCGGGGTGGACGGCCCTGCTGGGCGAGCGGCGTGGCGGTCCGGGCGTCTCCTGCTACGCGGCTCCGGGCCGGGCCGAGGACCTGTCCGGACTCCCGCCCGCCTTCATCGAGGTTGGTTCCGTGGAAGCGCTGCGCGACGAGGGGATCACGTACGCGTCGCGCATCTGGCAGACCGGTGGCGAGGCCGAACTCCACGTGTGGTCGGGGGCGTTCCACAGCTTCGACGAGTGGGTTCCGGACGCGGTCGTCTCGAAGGCCGCGCACCAGGCACGGGTGGCGTGGATGCGCCGCGTACTCGCCGGTTGAGGTTTCCGCCGCTGCCGTCCTGCCCGGCGCCGACTGGTGCGCGGGCGGCGCGAGGCCGGGCGGTACGCCGGTCAGCGCCGGGCGGTGCCCGCCTGCTCGGCGCTCTCCAGGGTCTCGGCCAGGACCCGCCAGATCTCGGCGGCGAGGTCCATGTTCGAAGCGCGGCGGGCTTCCTCGCCCAGCTGCTTGAGCCGGGCGCACCCCTGCTGCTGGTGGCCTTCGACGATCAGCAGCCGGCTGTCGAGCGTCTGCAGCCGGATCCGGTCGCGGTAGGTGAGGCGCAGGTTTTCGAAGTCCAGCCGGTCGTGGGCGGCGCGGGCGTCCGCATAGCGGCCCTCCTCGAACGCGAGGTGCGCCTGGAGCACCAGGAGTTCCTGCTGCTGGACGGGCGTGCCGACGAGCGAGAGCGCCGCCTCGGCCTGCGTGAGGCACGTGCGGGCCTTCTCCGTGAGGGCGGGTCTGGACTGCAGGAACAGCGAGCCCGCAGCGAGTCTCAGTCGCGCCCACAGTATGGGGTCGACACGGCTGTCAAGCACCTGCATGGCCTGTTCCAGGTAGGCGTGGACCGCCTCGTCGTCCCCTTGGCGAGAGCTGACGGTGGCCGCCGACCACAGGGCCTCGGCGCGCAGCGCGTCCGACCTGCCCGCCACGAGTTCGACGAGTTCCCGGGCGTGTGCCCGGGCTTCGGGCAGACGGCCGGACTCCGCCTCGGCCGACACCAGCGCCAGGAGGGCGGTCCCGGTATCGGCGACGGAGAGGCCTGCGTCCTTGGCGACGCGGTACGCGCTCTCTGCGAGTTCGAGGGCCCGGGCGACCTGTCCCACCGAGCGCAGGCACCGGGCGAGCTGGGTGCCGGACCGGCACTGCAGCGCGGGGAGTGCGAGCTCGTCGGCCACTTCGGCCAGCTCCTCCAGGCACGCCTGCTCCTCGGCGCGCTCGCCGTGGCGGGACCGGTAGCCGGCGATCACCCACAGGGCCTGCCAGCGCAGGAGCGGATCCTCGGCCCCGGCGGTCGCGAGTACCTCGATGAGTTCCTCGACGGACTCGTCGCTGTCGGAGGAGGCGGCGATGCTCAGCGCCTGCGTGAGCGAGCTGCCGCCGGTGGCGGTGGCCGCCCCCCCGGCGGGCGGGGCCTCGAAGGCCACGCGGTCCACGCCCAGCTGTTTGGCAAGGTAGGCGATCACTCGCTCGGTGGGCTGGCGTGCACCCGACTCCAGTCGGGACAAGTACCCGGTGGAGATCTCCTCGCCGGCCAGCGCGGCCTGAGAGAGCCCCCGCTGGAGCCTCAGTGCCTTGAGACGCGCGCCAAAAGACGACTCGTCCGTCATGTGAGTCCTGCAATCAATTCTCGTAATGCCACCTGATCGCGCACCAACGCTTTGGTGGGCATCGTAGCGCTCACGGAACCATCTGGCAAAGTCTTTGCCTAATGCGCGCCCAAGCGGGATCGACGTACCGCCCGCCGCCCTTCTGGCGCACGGAAGAACGGTCGGCAACCTCTGGCAAATCATCTTGTCATCGACGCATCCTCGAGCAGGAGGCCCACTGGCTGCTGCGGATCGCACCCCTGGCGCCCGTCCCCGTCCCGGAGGTCGTCGGGCTGGGCGAAGCCGCCGAGGGCTACCCGTGGGGGTGGGGCCGCCCACCGGTGGACCGAGGGTGAGGTGCTGGTCGAGGGCCGGGCGTAGTACGCCGGGCGGCTGGCCCGCGACCTCACGGGGTTCGTCACCGCCTTGCGCGGTGCGGAGCTCGGCGCGGTCCGCCCCGGCGCACCGGGGCGGACCACTGACCGCCGCCGACGCAGAGACGCGGGCCGCCATTGAATAGCTGCGGCACACGGACGAGCCGTTCGCCGCCGAAGCGGCTCTCGCCGCCTGGGAGAGGCGCTCGCCGCCCCCGGGTGGTCCGGGAAGCCGCGGTGGATCCACTCCGACCTCATGCCGAACACCCTGCTGGGCGCCTGGCCGCGGTGATGGACTTCGGGACGGCAAGCCTCGGAGTTCCCGCCGTCGACCTGATCCCGGCGTGGAACCTGCTGCCGTCCGCCGCGCGGCAGGTCTTCCGCGAGGCCGTGGACACCGACGACGCCTCCTGGGCCCGCGGCCGCGGCTGGGCGCTGTGCATGGCCGTCATCCAACTGCCCTACTACCGCAAGACGAACCCGGTCACCTCCGCCAACGCCCGCTATGTGATCCGTCAGGTCCTCGCGGGCTGAGGCCTTCTCCTTCGCGTGTTCTGGCGGCCGCGCACGGCGGCTGCCGGCAGCAGCTACCGAACACTTGCCCAGTGCTCCATCCTTCAGGATGGAGGTGAAGGGCATCCTCGCCCCAGCGGCCCGGAGGGCCGCGGAGCCATGGCAGAATCGCCTTGTCCGACAGTGGAGTTGTTGGACCTACCGCCGGACGGGCGGGACGTGAAGCCTGTGGAGATCTTGTCAGACCACCCTCACGGGCGGCAGGGGTCGATGAAGCAGGAACCCGAGGGAGTACCGCGGAGCGGTACAGACCGGAATCACCTGCGTTTACGCAGGTGAGGACGTCAAGCGAGTTGGAACACCTCCTTGGACAGCGCCAGGACCCGGGCCTGGTCGCGGGCCAGGGCCGCCGCGTCGGCATGGGCCATGTGCACGGTGAGCGGGCTGGACGGCAGATCGACGGTGGGCCGGAGCCAGTCGCCGGGGCTGGGCTTCACCGTGACCGCCCGTACGGACTCGAGCGCGTCGATCTCCGCCAGGACAGACGCGTCCACGGACTCCACGAGGCCGGCGAAGTCGGTGGCCACGTGGTACACGAAAGCCTCCCGGAGCCGGCGGTAGGTGCGGCCCGCGAACTCCTCCGCGAACTCCTCCGGGCGCAGCCAGGCCAGTGCGCTCGCCCGGGCCTGGTCGGCGCCGCAGCACCCGGCGTCGAAGTCCGGGTGCATCGCACCGTTCATGCGGGCACCGACCTCGACGAGCGCGGGTCCGTCGGGCGTCATCATCACCTCGGCGTGAGCGGCGCCGAACTCGATGCCGAGGGCGTCCAGCACGTCGTGGGTATAGGCGGTGAGCTCGGCGACCACCGGGTCGTCCGGCGGGACGAGCACGTCGCGGTGGGAGACGTTGCGGGCGCCGCGGCGTCGCTTGTCGTAGCGCCAGACGCCGGCGTCGTAGCGCTCTCCCCGGCAGGAGACGGTGTCCACGATGTACTCGGTGCCCGCGAGGTAGGACTGCGCCAGCACCTCGGTGTTGGTCTCTCCGTACATGGTGACGGTGCCGAGGATCGCGCGCGCGGCGCCGCGCGCCTGGTTCGGGTCGGTGCAGATGGACACGCCCTGGGCGCCGGAGGCGGCCAGCGGCTTGACCACGACCGGTCGGCCGTCCTGCTCCCCCGCCCAGGCCGCAATGGCGTCGGCGTCGTCGGACCTGAACTGGCGGGCGCAGCGCACGCCGGCCTTCCGGACGGCTTCGATCATGAGGTACTTGTCGCGGCGCGCCGCCGACAGCGCGGAGCCGTTGGTCGGCAGGCCGAGCATTTCGGACATGAGGTCGGCGAGCGGTACGCCGGGCTCCTGCCCGGCCACCACGAGCGCCGGGCGCAGTTCGGCCAGCCGCCGGGCGGTCTCGACCGGGTCGGCGGCGACGAGGGCCGCCGCGTAGCTGCTCAGGTCGGGCGCCTTCAGGGACTTCAGAGGTTCGGGCGTGCTGGAGAGGTGCACGACTTGGGCGCCAAGTCCGGCGAAGGCCGCGCGCAGGTGTCTGCCCGTCCCGTACGCGTCGACGAGGACGACCATGGGGTGTTCGGCTCGCATGCTACCTCCGTTGGGCATTCAGTTGCCACCCTAGACAAAGCTGGTTGCCAAGATTATTGACTAAGCAGGCAACGCCTGTCACTCTTTCAGGGCGGTGCCGCTCGGTTGAGTCAAAGCATCCCGTCGCCGGAGATCGCCTGACACCTCGTCGTGTCTCTGGGCGCGCGACCGGCCAGTTCATCAATGAAGAACGGGGCTCTCACCCATGTCCGTGCAGACGTTGCACGCCCCTACCCGGCTGCCCGAACTCGACGACGCGCAGAGGGCCCAGTTCGAACGGCCCGGTTTCCTGTTCCCTCGTATTCGGTGTCGTGCCACAGCGAGGTGTCCCGGGCCAGGATCCAGATCATGCTGGTGAGCAGCGAAGACGCCGCGCGCAGTCGATTGCTGTAGCCGGACTGCCGGGGCACACATGGGAACAGGCCGCGGAAGTCCCGGGCGACTATGTCCACAGGCGAACCCTTGGCTTCATTCATCTAGTGGAAGGGCCTGCGAGAATTAACATGCATGATGATCAAGTGGACGTGACCACCGAAATCGTTGCGACCTTGATCCGAGAGCAATTCCCTCAGTGGAGCGGCAGGGCAATCCAACGCGTGTCGTCGACCGGGACGGTCCACGCCATCTTCCGTATCGGGGACGATCTCTCTGCGCGTTTCCCACTGCGCCTGGTCGATGCCGCCGAGGCGCTGGCGGTTCTGGAACGGGAAGCCCAGGCGAGCGCGGAGCTGGCACAGGTGTCTCGGTTTCCCGTGCCCGAACCCGTCGCCTTGGGAAAGCCTGGAGCGGGTTATCCCATGCCGTGGTCGGTCCAGACGTGGCTGTCGGGAACGGTCGCCTTTGATGCCGACCCGAGTGGGTCGGACGCTTTTGCCGAGGACCTCGCGGCCTTCATCGCAGCCCTGCGGGATGCCGAGACGCGGGGGCGGCTTTTCAGCGGCGAAGGTCGTGGCGGCGTTCTCACCGACCACGACGACTGGATGGCGAAGTGCTTCGTGGAGAGTAAGGGGCTGCTCGACGTGCCCCGGCTGCGCGAGTTGTGGAGCCATTTTCGGGAGTTGCCCCGCGCGGGTGCCGACGTGATGAGCCATGGTGACTTGATTCCCGGCAATGTACTGGTCGCGGGAGACCGGCTCAGCGGCGTACTCGACACCGGCGGCTTCGGCCCGGCCGACCCCGCGCTGGATCTGGTCAGCGCCTGGCACCTGTTGCAGCCAGGCCCGCGGGAAGTGCTCCGGCGGACACTGGACTGTGACGATCTGGAGTGGGAGCGCGGCAAGGCATGGGCATTCCAACAGGCGATGGGTGTTGTCTGGTACTACGTCGAGAGCAATCCGACGATGAGCAGCATGGGGCGCCGGACACTCGACCGCATTCTGGAGTCGATGAAGTAATGTCGCCCCGTTATTGATCCGAAACGGCTGGGGTTCTGATTTCGTTGATCGCTGTGTAAGTGAACTGGTGGGGGACGCACGGCACTTGGCGTCGTCGGTGCAGGAAGGGTTGCGGATGCGAGCGGTGGCCGCGCTGGTGGCGGGGCGGCGTCGCGAGGACGTCGCGGAGATGTTCCACCTGTCGCTCAAGGCCGTTGATGGCTGGTCGGCGAAGGCGGGCAGGCGAGACGCGCTGCCGATCGTGCGCCGCAGTGGCAACCGGTTCTCGATGCACGCTATGTCCGCGATCAGCACCAAGGGCCGGATGCACTTCATGGTCTTCACCGAGCGGTTCGACGCGGGCGTCATGGGCCGCTTCCTGGAGGGCGCGTCGGCCACTTCGGCAAGAAGGTGCACCTGGTCGTGGACGGTCACTCCGTCCATTGCTCCCGAAGGGTCCGCACCTCGGTCGCCGCGCACGCCGACCAGATCGAGCTGCACTTCCTGTCGCCGCACTCGCCCGAGCTGAACCCCGACGAACTGGTCAATCAACCACTTGCCAAGGCTTGCCAATCCTGGCAAGGCGCGTTAGCGTCCTCGGCAAGCTGAGGGCTTGTCCTCCGCACCCCACACCTCTTGGCCCTCTTAAGGACAGCTATGCGTGCGGTCAAGGGCGCAACGCGCCCTCTGCTAAGGGCCGCCAGGGCAAGCCCGCTCAGCCCCCGTCCCTCCGCCGACTCGGCTCGCACGACTTCCTGCTGAAGACCGGACCCCTGGTTTCGCAGCCCCGCCGTCCCGCCGCCCCGCCGGCCTGAGAGCCCATGAGGCCACTGGGCCCACAGGACCCCAGCGCTCACCCCAACAAGGCCCGGCAGGGATCCGTGACCCGCACGCCCACCAACGAGGAGTAGGTACATGAAGGGAAGCGTCCTTGTCATCGGCTCGGGCTACCAGCACTTCCGTGAGTACGCGCTGCGCGGGCTCGCCGAGGCTTTCCGGCTCGTGTTGATCGGGCCGGCGCCGCTGGACTGGCAACTGCCGTACGTGGTCGACCACCGGACGGCTGACGTGCAGGACGAGGCCGCAGTGCACGCCGCCGCCGCGGCTCTGGCCACCGATCACCACATCACCGGCGTCGTCACCTGGGACGAGTCCCTCGTGACGCGCACCGCCGAGGTTGCCGCCTGGCTGGGCGTGCCGGCCATGCCGGTGGTGGCGGCCCAGGCCTGCCGGGACAAGGCGCGTCAGCGCCAGCGCTTCCAGGCGGTCGGCGTCCCCTCCGCTCGGTTCGCGCTCACCGGGTCCGAGGCCGAGGCAGTGACCGCCGCCGAGTCCCTCGGCTATCCCGTGGTGCTCAAGCCGCGCGGCCGGGCCGCCAGCGTCGGCGTGCGGATCGTGCGCTCCGAGGCCGAGCTGCGCGAGACGTTCGCGCGGGTTCGGGAGGTCGAGAACCCGTCGATCGATGACGGACTCGTCCTCATCGAGGAATTCCTCTCCGGCCCGGAGATCGCCGTGGACAGCTGGGTGCTCGACGGCAGGGTCGAGCCCTTCTCGATCGCGGCCAAGCGCACTGACTACCCGCCGTACTTCGAGGAGGTCGCACACGTCGTCGGCAGCGTCCTCGACGCCGGTACCGAGGCGCGGGTGCGCGAAGTGGTGATCGCCGCGAACCGGGCCCTGGGCACCGACCGCACCATCACGCACACCGAGCTGATACTCACCGCCGACGGTCCGAAGGTGGTCGAGGTCAACGGCCGGCTCGGCGGCGACCTCATCCCGCACCTGGCCGAACTCGCCGTCCCGGGGCTCTCCGTCGGCCGGGTGCTCGGCACGGTCGCCACGGGCCGCGTCCCCGAGCCGATCGCCGCACCCGACCGCCTTGTCGGCATCCGCTTCCTGTACCCGGCGGCAGACCTGGCCTTCACAAGTCTGGAGCTGCCGTCCGCGCTCGCCGACGAGCCGTGGACGCATGAGGTGCGCACGGTCACCGAGACCGGCACCGAACTGCGCCTGCCGCCCCGGGGGTTCCTCGGTCGCGCAGGTTACGCCATCGCCACCGGCGACGACGTGGCGGAGATCGACGCACGTCTTCTCAAGCTGGCCGAGGCCACCGCCGTACACGGCGAGCCGCTGCCCTCCTGAACGTCCCCGCCCTCCCGGGCACCGAAGTCCCTTCCACCCCGGTCCGACCCTTTCGACCCACTTCCTGCACGATCGCTGTCATCCACTGGAGCATCCGATGAAGAAAGCTCTGCTTTTCGGCGAGTACAAGATCGCCCGTTTCCTGCCGGTCCTGCGCGAGCGCGGCTACACCGACATCGTCGTCTACTCGGCCATCGAGTTCGACGCGGCCTCGGAGTTCGACAATGAGGGTGTCGAGGTCAGGCTGATGGACCTGAACTGGACGGCGGACGACGTGGTGGCCGTCCTGGAGGCCGAGCAGCCCGACGTCGCGATCGCCAACGCCTACCCCCACGGCCAGGAGCAACTGCCCATCGTCTACGGTCGCGCCGCCGTCCGCTGGAACGGCCGGTTCGTCGCCCACTCCGCACAGTTCGCCGAAGTTGCCTGCGACAAGGTGACGCTGCACCGGACCGCGACGGAACGGGGCTGGCCGGTGCCGGCAGGCGCGGTGTGCGAGAACGCCGAGCAGGTCGCCGCGGCCGCCGCCGAGGTGGGCTTCCCGCTGGTGATCAAGGAGGCGCGGTCGCAGGCCGGTGACGGTCGCTTCCATGCCGTCTCCCAGGAGGAACTGGACGGGGTGCTCGCCGCGGGCCTGGCCTTCCCCGCCATCGTGCAGGCCTTCGCGCAGGGCGAGGAGACCGGGATCGAGCTGATCAGCGCCGATGGCACGCTCATGCGCTGGCCGGTGGTCTCGATGGGGCCGCTGGACGACGGCCTCGAACCGACGCTTCGGGCGCGCGTCACGCCGTACGAGCTGCCCGCGGGTGCGGCGGCCCGGCTGGACGAGTTCGTCACCGACCTGCACGAGAACTTCGCCCCGTTCGGCCCGTGGCAGATCGACTTCGCCGTGGTCGACGACGGGGACGACATCGTCGTCCTGGAGATCAACCCACGTTTCGGCGGCCTGACCGACCTGGCACTGACCGGCACTGGCACCGACCCGCACGCGGTGTTCACCGCGGCTGCACTCGGCGATCCGCTGCCGCAGGTGGAGACCCGCGCGGTGACGATCGAGCTGCCGTGCACCGAGATACCGGGCGTCGAGGTGCCCGCCCATCCCGAGGGCGCGGAGGTGATGATGTCGACCGCGCGCCGACCCACCAACCGGTGCTTCACCGGCACCGACCGCATGCAGCTCCTCACCAGGGTCGGCGACCTGGAAGCGGGCAAGCGCTGGGTCAAGGAGGTGGACAACGCAGGCCTGTTGCGCTGCTCGGTGGAGTCCGCTTTCCGTCGGCTGGAGCAGGGCTTTCAGGTCTTCGGCCGGGAGGGGTGCGCACGATGAGGGTGCTGATCGCCGGTATAGGCGAGCACAAGGACTTCGGGCTGAAGTCCCTGCAGGCGGCAGGGCACTTCGTCGGGGTCATGGACCTGCCGCACCGCATCCCCGTCGACCTGTGCGACTGGTGGCGGGCAAGTGACGGGTCGGTGGACTCCATGCTGGAGGCGGCGAGTGCAGCCGACTTCACCTGGGACGCGGTGCTGTGCTGGGCGGAACTGTCCACCGACACGGCCCGTGAGGTCGCGCGCAAGCTCGGCGTGCCGGGCACCCGGATGCCCGAAGGCCGCTTCCGGGACAAGGGCCTGATGCACGGCCGGCTGCGTGAGACGGGTCTGCCCACCCCGCAGCTCGGCGTCGCGCGCACGCTGCAGGAATGCGAGCACTTGGCCGAGGGCCGGTTCCCGGTCGTGGTCAAGCCGACCGACTACGGCGGCAGCGGCGGCGTACAGGTCGTCACCGGGCCGGGCGAGCTTGGCGGCGCGTTCGACGCGGCGGTGGCGCTGTCGGCGAGTGGCCGGGTGGCGGTGGACCGCTATGCGCGCGGCCCGGAATACAGCGTCGAGTCGGTGACCTGGGCGCACGGGGACACGCAGGTCCTCGCGGTGACCGAGAAGCATCTGACCCGGCCGCCGTACTGCGTGGAGGTCGGCCATGTGGTGCCCGCGACGCTGCCGGACGCGGACCGCGAGGCACTGGTGGCGGCGACGGTGGCCGCGCTGGACGCCCTCGGCATGGAGGCGGGCGTCTCGCACGCGGAGTTCCGGCTGACCGACGAGGGCCCGGTCCTGATGGAGATCGCCGGGCGTCCTGCGGGAGGCCAGATCCCGCGCCTTGTGGAGCTGGCCACGGGCTGGAACCCGTACCTCGCGGAACTGGCGGCGGTGGTGGGCGAGCGCATCGGCCCAGGGGCGCCTTCGGCGCCGTACGCGGCCATCCGCTGCTTCGTCGGCGACGGTGAGACGCCGTTCACCCATCCGGTGACGCCGGCGAACGCCTCCTCGCCTCCGCTGCTCGGCACCCTGCGGGAGCTGCGGTATTCCGCCGACGAGGGCACCGTGCACCGGGTGCCGCGCGGCCTGGTGGACCGGCTGGGCTACGGGATCGTCGCGGGCGACCGCGCGGAGGTCACGGCGGCGCTGGCGGTGCTGAGCCAAGGCGCAGAGGTGTACCGAGGTGACTAGGGCACAAGCGGCCGGGCAGCAGCCGGCAGTTGAGGGGCGGGAGGAGGGGATGCAGACCGAGAGCGATGTGGCGCGCGCCGGTGACGACACCGCGAATCAGCGGTCCGGCCTGTGGCGCAACCGCGACTTCCTCAAGCTCTGGTCGGGCGAGTCGGTCGCCGCGCTCGGCGCGCAGGTGACGCAGCTGGCGCTGCCCATGCTGGTGCTGAGCGTTCTGGGGGCGAGTGCCGCGGAGGTCGGAGCGGTCTCCGCCATGCAGTTTCTGCCCGCGCTGTGCGTCACTCCGTTCGCCGGCCTGGTGATCGACCTCTTCGACCGCCGGACGGTGCTGCTGGTGGCCAACCTGGTGCGGGCGGCGGCGCTCGCCCTGGTGCCGGTGCTGCATCTCACCGACACGCTGACCGTGCCGGCGCTGTGCGCGATCGCCTTCGTGATGGGCGCGGGGACCTCGGTGTTCGACGTGGCCTACCTCGCCTATCTGCCGGCGCTCGTGCCGCAGCGCGATCTGGTGGACGCCAACAGCAAGTTGCAGGGTTCGTATTCCGTGGCCCAGATCGGTGGCTCCAGCGCCGGCGGTCTGCTGATCAAGGCGCTCGGCGCGTGGCTGGCCGTTCTGGCGAACGTCGCCGCCTACCTGTTGGCGTTCGTCACCACCCTGCTCATCCGGCACCGTGAGCCGCCGCGCGACCGGTCGGCGGCCGGGCGTCCTCGCCTGGCCGACATGCTCACCGGCTTCGGGCTGCTGTGGCGTGACCGCACCCTGCGGGTGCTGAGCATGCGGGCGGGCTGGTTCAACCTGTGCGAGCAGGCGATCCTGACCCTATTCCTGGTCTACGCGGTGAAGGAATTGGGCATGGACGCGGGCGGCGTCGGCTTCGTGCTCGCCTTCGGCAGCTTCGCCTCGCTGGCCGGGGCGTTCGTGGCCCGGCGGGCCGGCAACCACTTCGGCTTCCCCGGGATCCTGATCCTGGCCAGCAGCGCCTCATCCCTGGCACCCCTGCTGTTGCTGCCGACCGGTCCCGGATCGGCGTGGAACTTCGCCCTGGCGACGCTGACTTTCGCGGTCTACGGGTTCGGGCTGACCATCTACAACGTCCATGTGGTCGCTTTCCGCCAGTCGGTGATCCCCTCCGAGGTGCTGGGGCGGGCGACGGCGGCCTACCGCATGCTCACCTACGGGACCCTGCCGGTCGGCGCGTTCCTCGGTGGTCTGCTGGGCGAACGGCTCGGCCTGTGGCAGTCGATCCTGCTCTTCGCGCTCACGTCGGTCGTGGGCTGGCTGCTGTTCGTGCTGGCCTGCCGCAAACTCCCCGCTCCAGCGCTGGAAGCGACGCCGAAAAGATGATGGGGAGGTTATGAAGGAGCGCGCTGCGCCTCATGGAACCGGGCCTGCCACGAACTGGGGGAGAAGCAGGTGGCCAAGAAGCTGAAGGACTCCCGCTTCGCACCGCGGGCGTCGCGCTGCTCGCCCAGCACCCCGCAGGCCAGCGACTGCGCCCCGAACGCGCCGAGCGGGGCGGCCCGCCGGGCCTTGCCGCAGGCCAGCGCGGCGCCCGCGCCAAGACGCGCGGAAGTCCGCCGGCTGCTGGCCTGGCTGACCGAGCGGCAGGTCGAGGTGGTGGTCATGGAGGCGACCGCCGATTACTGGCGTTCTGTCTACTACCTGCTGCAGCCGCACCTGAACCTGATGCTTGTCAACCCTGCGCACCTCAAAGGGATCCGCAGGCGCAAGAGTAATCCCGGTGACGCGGCGTTCCTCGGCCGCGCCGGTGCGTCCGGGCTGGTCATGGCCTCCTTCGTTCCCGAGCGCGGCATCCGTGAGGTGCGTGAGCTCACCCGCCGACACACCAAATTGGTGCGGACTGCGAGCTGGGAAGCCCAGCACCTGGAGAAGGAGCTGGAGGATACCGGCATGAAGCTCACGTCGGTACTGACCGACGGTGACCGGCATCAGCGGGCGGGCCATCCTGGAGGCCCTGTGCGCCGGGGAACGCGACCCGGAACGCCTGGCCGACTTGACCGTCGGCAGGGCCCGGGCCAAGATCCCCGCGCTGATCGAGGCCCTGGACGGTGAGTTCACCGTCGGTGACCCCGCATGCGATCTGATGGCGGCCTGGATGCGGCTGACTGCCGAGGCCCGGGACGCGTTCCGCGAGGCGGCCGGCGTGGACGACGCCACATGGGCCCGGGGGCGGGCTGGGCCCTGCGCTTCGGGCTCACCACGGAGCACTACTACCGCGGCGGCCTCAACCCGTCCTGGCGGACGTCGGCCACCGCGCGGCGGCCGAGGCCATCGCCGACCACCATCGCCCCTGACTATTCCCGTTCCCCCGGAATCCCCGTTGCCGACCAGCCCTGCCGGGCGGTCCGGCGGCGGGGATTCGGCGTACGTGAGGAAGTGCGCGGACAGGGCAGCAGCCCGGAGCAAGGTGCTCCGGGCTACTGCCGGGGTAGCCGTGTCGGCGGGCAGGGGCCGTGGCACCCGGCGAACAGTGCCGGGACGCGACGGCACTACCGGTGCGCGGCAAGTCGCGCGGGAGCCGGGCCGGAGGTCCCCCCTCCGGCCCGGCTCCGTGTCCGCGTCCGCCGCCAGGCGCCCTGGGCGGCTATCCGGCCGGTGCCGTCCGCCTGGTCCTCGCCGCCCAGGCCACCAGCGGCCGACTGCCCAGGCCGACGGACAGCAGGAGAGCGCCGAGCAGCAGCCAGCCGGGCAGCCCCATCCCGAGCGGCAGCATGCTCATCACCGCCGGGGCGACGGCTTCCACGACCCCGCTGCCCAGCCCGAACACCCCGGCGTACTGGCCCTGCAGATGGGCCGGCGCCAGTCCGAAGCAGTACTCGGTCGAGGCGGCCGCGTACCAGAGCTCGCCGAGGGCGAAGACGGCCATGCCGCCCATCAGCAGCCCCGTCGCCACCCAAGGGGAGGGCCCGCCGGCCAGGGCCATGAGCGTGAGCCCGGCGGCGAAGGCCGCGCCGGCCCAGGCCATGCGCTGACCGGCGGTCCGTACGTCGTACACCCCGCGGCTCGCCTTGACCTGCAGCAGCACCACGAAGGCCATGTTGAGCACCAGGACCGCCGAGACCACCCAGCGGGGGGCGCTCGTGTGCGCGACGATCCACAGCGGCAGCAGGAACCCGGAGACGGCGTAGTTCAGCGACAGCACCGCATGGGCGAGCGTGGCGCTGAGGTATGTGCGGTCGCGCAGTGCGGCCCAGCCACGCTCGCCCTTCTCGGCGGCCACGGCCGCGATCCTCGGCAGACGCAGGAGGATGAGGCCGCAGCTCACGTAGGCCAGGGCCCGGCAGACCACCAGGGCCAGGTACGCGGGCCGGCTGTCGATCTGGATCGCGAAGCCGGCGGCGACCGAGCCGAACGCGAGGGCCAGGTTGGTCACCGACCGCAGATAGCCGATGAACACCGTGGGGTTCCCGTCGGACACTCCGCGGATGAGCGGCGCCTTGCTGGCCACGTCCGCCGGAATGATCATCCCCGAGACCAGTGAGACCGCGAAGAAGGACCAGAAGGATCCGACCAGGGTGAAGCAGGAGATCACCACCCCGCCACAGAGCATGACCGTGATGTGGACGCGTTTGGACCCCCAGTGGTCCGCCAGCCGTCCGACCAGGACCCCGGCCACCAGGCCAGTCATGGCCCCGCCGAACAGGCCGATGGCGACCTGTCCGGTCGGCAGCCCCACGACGCGCGTGAAGTACAGGGCGCTCGCGGTGGTGAACATCCCGCCGCCGAAGCTGTTGGCGAAGGTGGCGAAGGTCAGGATCTGCTGCGCCGGCGACGCGGGCAGGAGCCTGCGCAGGCCGCGGCGGGCGGGCGCGGGCGCAGGCGTCGTCACCGCCACAGCGCGTCCCCGAAGCGGACGCCGGGACGCAGGGCGGGCTGGAGGGCGCGCAGTTCGCGGGGGGTGAGGCCGTCCGGGACGGACTTCACCTGAGGGCCGAACCAGTCCCAGACCTTGGCGAACCGCTGCTGCAGCTCCTCGGCGGTGTCCGCCGCCACCATGAACTGGCCGATCCGGTGGTCCGTACCGGAGACGGCCGGGATGCGGTCGCCGACGGGCCGCTCGATCCGGACGAATTCCACCCCCGGCCGCGCCATGACCTGGTCCGCTGAGGGGCAGTCGAGCAGCAGCCCCGGACCGGCGGTCAAGTACGCGCCGCCGATGATTCCTGGGCGGATCTTGACATCGAGTTCGGGACGCCGCCCGAGCGCGACCTGGATGGCGCAGTCGGCCAGATCGACGTTGAACTTCGTGTGCACGACCTCCTGTACGAGTGCGCCGCCCCGCCGCGCGGCGCACTCGCCGAAGGTGAGCGCACCGGTCTCGGGGTCGTGGAAGAGCTCCATGTGGAACATCCCGTCCCGAAGGCCCAGGGCGGCGAGCGAGGCCGTGATCACGGGAAGGGCCCGGTCGTAGGCCCAGCTCTCGTCGGCGGGGTCGAAGTGGCGGAAGTTGAGCGGGCGTCCGCTGTCGACCGCGGTCAGGCACGGGTCTCCGTACCGGCCGAGGGCGCAGAACAGCAGCTCGCCTTCGTACAGCACGCCGTCGGCGATCCATTCCTCGCCCCGGACGAATTCCTCCAGGATGAAAGTGCGCTGCGCGGTGCCCTCACGCCGGTACTCCTCGCTGCGGCTGCGTAGCTCCGCCACGGAGGAAACGACGGTCGTCCGCTCGGTGGCCGCTCCCGCGACCGGCTTCAGCACGGCCTTGGCGGAGGCGAGTTCGGTGATCCCGGCGACGTCGTGGACGTCGTCGACGACCACGGCTCCAGCCGTGGCCAGACCGGCCGCCCTGATCTCCCGCTTCTGCACCGACTTGTCCCGGAAGCGCACGGCGACATCGGGCGGTACGGCCGACAGCCCGAGATGGGCGGCCAGCAGACCGACCATCACCAGTGAGTCCTCGGCGGTGGTGTACACGGCGTCGAAGGACTCGGAGGTCAGCCCGGCGCGGGCGAGCGCCATGAGGACGGCCTCGGCGCTGGTGTGGTCGTCGACGCGGATCACCGTGACCTCGTCCGGTATCGCGATGTGGCCCTGCTCCCAGACAGCCATCCCGCAGACGACGGTGACCTCCAGGCCGCGGCGGACGCATGCCCGCATGCCGTAGCGGTCGAGGCCCACGATCAGGATCCTGGGGCTTGCGTTCTCCATGCGCTTCCTTCCTCGCGTTCTGAAGCAGTGCCCGAAATTGCCAAAATTGACAACGTCGCAGCAGCTCATTAACCCAACACGGGGAACGTATTGTCAATCACAGCAAGCGATATTGCCCACTTCCGGCAAAAGGTGTGCCCGGCGCCAGGAGAAGGGCGGGATCGTGGTCATGAACCTCCCCTGCGACGGACCGGTCCAGGCCCGCCAGGAACGGCTCCGAGGCCACCTGGTCCCGGGCACGCTCCAGGAGGGCCTCGCGACGGTGTCCTGGAGCCGGGGAGCCGTGGACACAGCCGTGGCGCGCGGCGCGGGCAGCGTGCCAGGCGGCCGGGTCGATGGTGCCCAGCACGTCGAGGGTCGCGGCGGCCCACAGGTCCGCCACCAGCGGCACAAGTTGCTCGTTCAGCCGACTCGCGGCGAAGCCCTCACGGCTGGCGACCGGGTCGAACTGAGCGTTCACCCGGACTGGGAGGTCCAACGGTGCGACGGGCAGCCCCGCGTGGACGCTACCGGTAGCCGCCGCGTCGAGGAAGGCAGCGCCACCCCGACGGGCATCGCCATCCCTACCGCTTTGTGGTGCCGTCGCCAGCCACTGGGTGGTGACGCGGGTGTCGTACACGCGCCAGACCGCCCCCTGAGTCGCGTATGCCTCCCGCACGCGTACGACCGCGTCCGCCCCGCCGACCCGCCGACCCGCCGACCCGCAGGGACCGCTCGGCGACGTCCCGCCACGACAGTTGCCATGCCGCGGTACGCCCCCTCCCCGTCCAGCACTTCCAGTCGCTCAAATGACGCAGGAACAGCAGCGAACCGTCGCTCCAGGTCTCGAACCAGTCGAAGAGCCGGGTAGCGGGCAGCGCACCGACGTCGAGGCGGGAATCGCTGGACATGCGGACAAGGGCGATGCGGTAGAGGGCGGCGTTCGCTCCGCGGTCACCGCCGCGGGACAGACGGTGGCGGTTGGTCCTCCCACTGGAGGCGGGGACGGGCGCGACGCCGCAGAGTGCCGCGAAGGACGCCTCGGTGCGCAGGCGGTCGCGATTGCCGCCAGCGGTGACCAGGAGCTGGGCCGCCGTGTCGGGGCCGACGCCGTAGGCGGCGCGCAGGCCCGGGTTGTGCTCGGTTGCTGCGGCGTCCAAGGCTGCGGTGAGCGCGTCGTGCTCGGCGGTCAGGGCCTGGACCCGACGGGCGAGGCTCTTCAGAGCGGTCAAGAGGGCGACGCGTGGTCCGTCGCCGGGGTACAGGCCGCGCAGGACAGTCAGCCCGCCGCAGCAAGCACCAGCGGCAGAACCTGGCCGGCCCCCTTCTGCCTCAGCAGGCGAGCGGCAACCGCGAGGGTCCAGCCGGAGTCGGTGTAGTCGTCCACGAGCAGGACGGGCCCTGGGGTACTGGCCAGGGCGCCGGCCAGGTCCTCAGGGAGGGTGAAGGCGGCGGCCAGTGCCCGGAGCCGTTGTGCGGAGTTGCTGCGGCGTGCCGCGTGCGCGCCGTTCGGCCCGGTGTACGTCAGCGTGCCCAGATAGGGCAGGCGGCCGATGGTCGCAATTCCCTGGGCGAGGGAACCCACCAGTTGCGGACGGGCCAGGGACGGCACAGCGACGACTCCCACCGGCCGGGCAGAGGCATCCGGGACATTCGGCGCCCAACCGCCCGGGGAGCGCGCCCAATCGGCCAGGACCGCCACCGCGGCCCGCAGGACATCGTCGGGGACCGCACCGTCGGGCGCGTTCTCGGCCAGCAGCGGGCGCAGCCGGTTGCCCCAGCCGATGTCCGAGAGCCGCCCCAGGGCACGCCCGGTGGAGCACTGCTCGCCGACCGGGATACGCCCCTTGAGGTCGATGCCCAGTGCGGGCATCCCCGTCGGCCACATCCGGCGCGGCTCGACCTCCACCCCCGGGCGATCCAGTTCCTTCGCCGCCCCCGTCAACGTCTCCGCCGAGACGGAGGAATCGGCCCAGGCTCCCGCGCAGTTGTCGCAACGGCCGCACGGGGTCGCCCCCTCATCGTCCAGTTGCTTGCGCAGGAACTCCATCCGGCAGTGGGTCGTGCTCACGTAATCACGCATGGCCTGCTGCTCGGCCGCACGCTGCCGCGCCACCCAGGCATACCGCTCAGAGTCGTAGACCCACTGCTCACCGGTGGAGATCCAGCCGCCCTTCACCCGTTTGACCGCCCCGTCCACGTCAAGGACCTTGAGCATGGTCTCCAGACGGGTGCGCCGGAGGTCGACCATGGCCTCCAGGGCCGGCACGGACAGCGGCCGTCCCGCGCCGGCGAGGGCCGAGAGAGTCTGGCGGACCTGCGCCTCGGGCGGGAAGGCGGTGTCGGCGAAGTAACGCCAAATGGCCTCGTCCTCCTTGCCCGGCAGCAGCAGCACATCGGCGTGCTCCACACCGCGCCCCGCACGCCCCACCTGCTGGTAGTACGCGATCGGCGAGGACGGCGAGCCGAGGTGCACCACGAATCCCAGGTCCGGCTTGTCAAAGCCCATCCCCAGCGCCGAGGTCGCGACCAGCGCCTTGACCCGGTTCTCCAGCAGGTCCGCCTCGGCCTGCAGCCGGTCGGCGTTCTCCGTGCGCCCCGTGTAGGAAGCCACCCGGAAGCCGCGCTGCCGCAGGAAGGCGGTGGCCTCCTCGGCCGCGGCCACCGTCAGCGTGTAGATGATCCCCGAACCCGGCAGCTCGTCCAGATGCTCGGCAAGCCAGGCCAGGCGGTGCGCGGCATCCGGCAGCTGGACCACACCCAGCCGCAGGCTCTCCCGCTCAAGCGGGCCCCGCAGCACCAGGGCCTCACCGGCACCGGTACCCAACTGCTCGGCCACATCCGCAGTGACCCGCGCGTTGGCCGTCGCGGTGGTGGCCAGCACCGGCACACCGGGGGCAAGATCAGCAAGCATCGCCCGCAGCCGTCGGTAGTCAGGCCGGAAGTCGTGGCCCCAGTCGGAGATGCAGTGCGCCTCATCGACCACCAGCAGACCGGTCGTGGCCGCGAGCTTGGGCAACATCTGCTCGCGAAAATCAACAGAATTAAGGCGTTCCGGACTTACGAGGAGAACGTCGGTCTCGCCGCGCTCGACCTCCTCGTGGATGGTGTCCCACTCCTCCGGGTTGGCCGAGTTGATCGTGCGCGCCCGGATGCCGGCCCGCGCCGCCGACTCGACCTGGTTACGCATCAACGCCAGCAACGGCGAGACGATCACCGTCGGGCCGGAGCCACGCCGGCGCAGCAGAGCGGTAGCAACGAAGTACACCGCCGACTTGCCCCAGCCGGTGCGCTGCACCACCAGCGCACGCCGGCGCTCCTCCACCAGAGCCGCCACCGCCTGCCACTGGTCTTCCCGCAGCCGCGCCGACCCCCCGGGGTCACCGACGAGCTCAGCGAGGATGGCGTCGGCTTCAGTGCGGAGCTCCAGGTTGTCCATGCCCCCATGCAACCCGATGGCAAGGACAATCAGCCACTTCACCCAACGTGACGGCCATCTCACGAACGGTCCACCGGCCAGGCACTGATCGAGGATGGCCAGGGTCGAGCGCTCGGTCACGACCACCCCCGATCGACACGTTTGCGCAGGTCAGGGCTCCAGCTGCGCCTGGAATTGGAATGCCTTCCCAGTTCTGTAGTCCGGAGCGGCTCAGCAACCCCGACTTCCGCGACCGGGTGCTCCCCGAACTGGCCGCCCCGACCGGACTGCTCGTGGTCGACGAGGCGCACTGCATCTCCGACTGGGCCACGACTTCCGCCCCGACTACCGCCGGCTCCGCACGATGCTCGAGGACCTCCCGGTCGGCGTGCCGGTCCTGACCACGACGGCGACCGCCAACGCGCGCGTGACGGCCGACGTGCAACGCGCGCGTGACGGCCGACGTGGCCGAGCAGCTCGGCAAGCCGGATCTCGGTTTCGTGGTGCACCTCGGCTCCCTCGTCCCCCATCGCGTGCTACCAGCAGGTGGGGCGCGCGGGCCGCGGTGTGAAACACGCCGAGGTGCTGCTGCTGCCGGGCAGGGAGGACCAGGCGATCCGGGAGTACTTCGCCTCGATCGCGTTCCCTCCGGAGGAGCAGGTGCGGCGCACGCTGGACGTCCTGGCGGGGGCCGGCCGTCCGCTGTCGTTGCCCGCTCTCGAGCCACTGGTCGACCTGCGGCGGTCCCGGCTGGAGACGATGCTCAAGGTCCTCGACGTGGACGGTGCAATACACCGGGTGCGGGGCGGCTGGATCGCGACGGGCGTCCCGTGGACGTACGACACCGAGCGTTACGTCTGGGTGGCCAAGCAGCGGGAGGCCGAGCAGCCGGCGATGCGCGACTACGTGACGACGACGGGTTGCCGGATGGAGTTCCTGCGCCGGCGGCTGGACGACGAGGGCGCCGCGCCGTGCGGACGCTGCGACACCTGCGTGGGACCGCGGTTCACGGATTCCGTCTCCCCGGCCGCTCTGGAGGGGGCGCGCGCCGAGCTCGGCCGCGCGGGTGTCGAAGTCGAGCCGCGGAAGATGTGGCCGACGGGCCTGCCGGCCGTCGGCGTGGGGGGCGCATCCCGGCCGGGGAACAGGCGGCGCCGGGACGGGCCCTGGGACGGCTCTCGGATATCGGCTGGGGCAACCGGCTGCGGCCGATGCTCGCGCCCCAGGCCCCCGACGGGCCGGTGCCGGACGACGTCGCGAAGGCCGTGGTCGGTGTGCTGGCCGACTGGGCGAAGGGGCCCAGCGGCTGGGCCTCGGGCGGGCCCGACGCACAGCCGCGCCCGGTCGCTGTCATCACCATGGCCTCGCGTGCACGTCCACGGTTGATCCACTCGCTCGCGGCGCGCATCGCGGAGGTCGGGCGGCTGCCGTTGCCGGGTTCCGTGGAGTACGCCGGCGAGGTCCCGCGGGTGCCGCGGAGCAACAGCGCGCAGCGGCTGAAAGCGCTCGACGGGGCGCTGACCGTGTCTCCCGCGCCGGCCGCGGTTCTCAAGGAGGCGGGCGGCCCCGTCCTGCTCGTGGATGACGCGACGGAGACAGGCTGGACATTGGCGGTGGCCGCGCGCATGCTGCGACGGGCCGGGGCGGAGGGGGTGTTGCCGCTGGTCCTCGCCGTGCAGGCGTGACCCGCCCGTTCTCCGGGAACACATTGGACAGAGATGTGGCAGGGGATATGAGTCGCACATCAGCAGAAACCGGTCGGCGGCATCAATTGCTCGTTGCCGCATCCCAGTTCGACGGGAAGAATTGAGGTCCGCTCCCCGCACGGCTCGTCCGTGTTCCGGTAGGGCTCTGCTGCGGCGTGCGTTCCCCCAAGTCCGACCCCCGCCCGCAGTGCGGGCGTGTAGCCGAAGGGAGGATCGTGACCTTCGGATTCGCTCCGTCCTCGGCGGCATCCATGTCAGCCTCTGCCGAGTCGTCCGCCGCTTCCGCCAACCCCGTGGCCCGTATGCTCGAGCCCGCGGAATGGGCAGCCGCCGGGATTCCGCTGCTGCGCAACCCGCGGGAGGTCGTCAGCGGGCTGCACGCCCGGCACCGGCCACGGCCCTCCACGGCCATCGTCGCCGTCCTGGACCCGGACGAACGGCTGCGGGCGAGCGCCTCGTTCACCCGGCGCCCCGCCCCGGCGGACGGCTGGATGTTCCGCAACGCACTGCTTGCCCAGTTGCGCCGGGTCATCCCCCACGACCTGCGGCGCCGTACGCCCGTGCGCACGGCCGTGCTGCTCTACTGCCGTGAAGGCGATACGCGTTGGACAGAGGAGGACGGGGCGTGGATGTGGGGGCTGCGCGACGCGTGCACGCTACACGGGCTGCGCTGCGGTGCGTACATCACGCTGACACGTGACGGCTGGCAGGTCCTCGGCGAGGGTCGCGGCGGACGCCGCCCCAGCGCGGAGTCACCGCCGGAGGCGTTCGACCTGCTCGGAACCCCACCGCCGCTGCCACGCACCGGAGGCGCCGCCTCAGAGGTACTGCGCCGGGCCGCCGCCCGCTGAGCGGCGCGGCGCCGTCGCCGGAGCCGGCCCGCCGTCCGGCTCCGGCTATCCGCCTACGGCGAATGGCTGCGCCGGATACGCGTCACCCGCAGGCCCGCATCGAGTTGGGCCAGGCCCCGCGCACACGGCTCCGGCTCCGACTCCGGCAACGTAATGCCGCCCCAGGCACCGCACGCCAAGAGGCGGCACCAGGGCGGCTGAGGAAACGCGGAGCAGGCGCACCGAGGATCCGCGCACTGCCCTCTCACAAGGACGCCGTACAGGGGGCGTCCTACGCACGCGGGCCGTGAGCCCGGCAATCACGCGGACCGCCCGAGGTACGCCCGGACCCGGCCGGGCGCCCTCGCCGCAACGCATGGCGAATCGACCGCCGTACAGGTGCCGCCGACGCGGCCCCCTCACCGACCCCCTGTCGAAGCCCGAGCCCGACAGCCCGGCTCCGGGCCTCTGGCACACAGGCAGGGCACAGGCGACCCGGACCGAGGCCGGACCGCTCAGACGCCCGCGCCCAGAACCGAGTTGATCTGCTGCGGGTCGCCGCAGACGATCAGCAGGGCACCGGCCCGGCCGAGCGCCAGCGGAAGCGCCGTCGCGACGGTGGTGCCGGTGCCGCCGTTGACGGCGACCACGACCACGGGACGGGCGCCGGCACGGGACGCGACGGAGGCGTCGGCGTAGAAGACGTCGTCACCGGCGTCGTGCTGCGCCCAGTACGCGGCCTCTCCGAAGGACAGTTCGTGCGCGGCCCACGGGTGCGGCTCGCCGGTGGTGATCACCAGCACCTCACCGGGGGTGCGACCGGACTCCAGCAACAGGTCGACGGCTTCCTCGGCAGCGTCCAGCGCACCCTCGACCGAAGCCGGGATCAGTTGGATCTGCGGCGTGGCGGTGGGAGCGGACGGCCCGGGCTTGGGCGTGGCCGGTTCGCGCGAGGCGCGCTGGACCGGCATCGGCCGGACGGGACCCGGACGGCCGGGGCGCGCGGGGGCTGCGGGGCGGGGTCCGGGTACGGGACGGGGGGTCGGCGCGGTGCGGCCGCTGGCCGGAGTGGCGCGGGGACCCTGGGCACTCTCGTGAATCTGAGGCTCCTCGGGAATGAGAGGCATGAGCTGATTTTTATCAAACGCCGGAGCGACTCGCGTCGGCGGGTGGCACATGAGTGCGATCGGAACCGGTCAGAAATCGAAGCCGAGCTGGCCCTCGATCTCCGGCACGCTTCCATCCGCCCAGCTGCGGACCTTCTTGAGGTGCCGCCACTGGGGCAGCGCATCAAGATACGCCCACGACAAGCGGTGGTACGGGGTGGGGCCCCGCTCCTCCAGCGCGGCCTTGTGCACGGGCGACGGATACCCGGCGTTGGCCGCAAAACCGAAGTCTGCATGGTCGACAGCCAGTTCGGCCATCATTTTGTCGCGGTGAACCTTGGCGATCACCGAGGCCGCCGCGACCGCCACGCACGAACGGTCACCCTTGATCACTGTACGCACCCTCCAGGGCGCACCCAGATAGTCGTGCTTCCCGTCGAGGATGACCGCGTCGGGGCGGACGGGCAGCGCCTCCAGGGCGCGTACCGCCGCGAGCCGGAGTGCGGCCGTCATCCCGAGATCGTCGATCTCCTCGGGGGAGGCATGACCGAGGGCGAACGCCGTCACCCACCTCTCCAACTGCTCGGCGAGCTCGGTGCGCCGCTTGATGGTCAGCAGCTTGGAGTCGGTGAGGCCCTCGGGCGGTCGGCGCAGGCCCGTGACCGCCGCGCAGACGGTGACCGGGCCGGCCCACGCGCCGCGCCCCACCTCGTCGACACCGGCGATGACCTTCGCTCCGGTCGTTGCGCGAAGGGAGCGCTCGACGGTGTGAGTAGGTGGTTCGTACGGCATGGCGCCCTTAGAGTACGCCGCCGGGATCCCCGCGCGACACCCCGGCCTCCCCGGGCAACGGCACAGCGGTCGACGGCTCCTTCACGGGGACGGCCACAAAGCCCGCCGCAGCCGTGCCCGCGAGTTCCCGCAGACCCGGATCGGCCCCGCTACGGCCGCAGCAGCGGAACCATCAGCTGATCGATCATTTCCTTGAGTTCCTGGTCATTCCATTCGCTGGAGCACATCTTTGAGCGGTACATCATCATCGCCGGAATAGCATCGACGACATATCCGTTCGCTGCGTCCGGCCGCACCTCTCCCCGCTCGATTCCGCGGTCAATGACCTCCCGCAGCAGCTTGACGGCCGGCTCCACGACCCCCTCGTAGATCACACCGTGGAAGCGCTCGGCCTGCCGAGTGTCGCATTCGTGAATAACCGAGCGAAGCGCGAATCCGGGGCGCGAGTACATCGCATCGCGCGCCTGCCGACACAGCACCAGGAGGTCCTCGCGCACGCTCCCGAGGTCGGGCGCCTCGTCGAGGCTCGGCAGTCCGGCCTGGAGCGCGTCCGCGACGAGATCCTCCTTGGACGGCCAGCGACGGTAGACCGCGGCCTTGCCGGTCTGGGCACCGGCGGCGACGCCCTCCATGGTGAGGCCGCTCCAGCCGACCGTACTGAGCTGCTCCAGTGCGGCTTCGAGGATCGCGCGCTCGAGCACAGCACCACGTCGGCGGAGGGTGGCCGGTTGAGCGGAGGCGGCCGTCCAGGACGAAGTACCCATCTGTGTGTCTCCGTTGAGCATGGGGAAGCGGGGATTCCGGTAATTGGGCGAGCGGTTCGGGCGATGTCGCACGGCAATGAATTCAGTGAACGCTTGCGTTCACTGACGGGGACTCACTACCGTTTGACGCGACAGTGAACGCGAGCGTTCACTAATGCCTTTGTGGGGGACCCATAGTGACAACCTCTCCATTGATCAAGGAACACAAGCCAGGAGCCGCCCGCCGGGAGGGACGTCCCGGCATCGCGCTCACGGTCATCGCTGCCTGCCAACTCATGGTGGTACTCGACGCGACGATTGTGAACATCGCGCTCCCGCACATTCAAGACGCGCTCAAGTTCAGTACGACCGACCTGACGTGGGTCGTCAGCGCGTACACGCTCACCTTCGGCGGCCTGCTGCTTCTGGGCGGCCGGGCCGGGGACATCCTCGGCCGGCGCCGGGTCTTCATGACCGGCATCCTGCTGTTCACCTTCGCCTCACTGCTCGGGGGGCTCGCCCAGGAACCGTGGCAGTTGCTGGCCGCGCGCGCTCTGCAGGGCATGGGTGGCGCGATCGCGTCCCCCACCTCGCTGGCGCTCATCACCACCACGTTTCCCGAAGGCCCTGAGCGGAACCGGGCGTTCGCCGTCTTCGCCGCGGTGTCGGCCGGCGGTGGCGCGATCGGTCTGCTGGCCGGCGGCATGCTCACGGAGTGGCTCGACTGGCGCTGGGTCCTCTTCGTCAATGTGCCCATCGGCGTACTGATAGCTGTGCTCGCCCCGATGTTCATCAACGAGTCCGAACGCCATCCCGGGCGCTTCGACATCGCGGGCGCGTTCACCTCGACGGCCGGCATGGCGTCGCTGGTGTACGGCTTCATCCGTGTCTCCGAGGAGGGTTGGCGGGACAGTCTCACGATCGGGTCCTTCAGTGCGGCCCTGGTGCTGCTGCTGGCGTTCGCCTTCATCGAGTCGCGCGCCAGGGAGCCGATCACGCCGCTGAGGATGTTCGCCGACCGCAACCGCTCGGGCACGTACGTGATCATGCTGAGCCTGGCCGCCGCGATGTTCGGCATGTTCTTCTACATCGTGCTCTTCGTGCAGAACGTGCTGGGGTACACGCCGATCTCGGCCGGGGTGGCCTTCCTCCCGGTGACGGTGGCGATCGCGATCGGTGCGGGGCTTTCGCAGCGGTTCCTGCCGGTGCTCGGCCCCAAGCCGTTCATGCTGGTCGGCGCGACGCTCGTCGCGATCGGGCTCGCCTGGCAGACGTTCATCACCCCGGACAGCTCGTACGTCGGAGGAGTGCTCGGTCCGATGCTGGTGTTCGGCTTCGGCATGGGCCTGAACTTCGTGACACTGACGCTGACCGCGGTCTCGGGCGTAGCCCAGCACGAGGCTGGAGCGGCCTCGGGTCTGCTCAACGCCACGCAGCAGGTGGGCGGTTCGCTCGGCCTGGCCATTCTGACCACGGTCTTCGGTACGGCCAGCCGGGACGAGGCGGACAAGCAGATGCCGAAGTTCCTGGCGAACGGTACGGCCGCACAGAAGGCGGAGTTCGCCAAGACGCACCAGCTGCCGGCGCCCTGGGGTCACGAAGTGCTCGCCCATGGCATCTCGACGGCATTTGTTCCGGCCGCCGCGATGGCCGTACTGGCTCTGTGCACGGCCGCGTTGGTCATCCGCGTACGCAAGAGCGATCTGGAGGCCCTGGCCGGCACGACGGGACCGGCCGGAGGCTGAGGCGCGTCGGCCCGCTTCTGCCTCCGGTCAGCCGACCGGAGGCAGAAGCCCACGACTGCCGGACGGCACCTGGGGGAACGACGGCACGGGTTGCGGTCCGGCCCTCCGCGACAGGGCATCGGGGCGCGGCCGTCACCCGCGGATCGTCGGGGCCGGGAGGCCCGGGCGGACCCGTCTCTCCTCGCGAGCCGTTCCGCGAAGGGACGCCCGACACGCGCGGATCGTCCGGGCAAAGACACACCAGGGCTGGACACCGACGGAAGCCCGGCCAACGATCGACACCCGGGCACGCGCACAGCCGGCGGACCTACCGCGTACAACGCCCAGGGAACACCAGCCACCCGCAGAAGCCCAGCCGACCGGCGCCCGCGCACACGCACGGCCCCGCGAACCCGCCCGCGAGTCCATCTCCACGAGACCTCACAGGCAGGCCGGGATGCTCGGAAGGGGTCGCTGGACGGCGACACCGCCTTACGCGACCGATGGCGCCCAGTCCGGCAGTGGCTCCGTCCGGTTCAGCCACTCCCCCGGCGGCGTCCCCACCTTCTCGGAGGCGACCACTCCGCCGACGATGGCGCAGGTCGTGTCCACGTCGCCGCCCACCTGCGCGGTCGTCCAGAAGGCCTGCTCGAAGTCGCCGAGGGCGCGCGCTGCCGACCAGAGCGCGAACGGCACCGTGTCGTGCGCCGTCGTCCGCCGCCCGCTGCCGAGCACGGCCGCGACGGTGGCCGCGTCCCCGTAATCGAGCATGTCCCGCGCCCGCCGCAGCCCCGCCCCGACGGCGCTCTTCGGCACGAGCGCGATGACCCCGTCGAGCAGAGCCTCGGCGCTCGGCGGGCCTGCCGGATCGGCGACGAGGGCGGCCGCCGCGGCGACGGCCATGGCACCGACCACGGCCTCGCGATGCTGGTGCGTGGGGTACGCGGAGATCTCCGCCTGATGCGTGGCCTGCTCGGGGTCGCCGGCGTACCAGGCGCCCAGGGGCGCGATCCGCATCGCCGCGCCGTTGCCCCACGACCCGCGCCCGTCGAACAGTGCCGCGGCCAGCTCGCGCCAGTCCCCGCCCTCCCGGACGAGCCTGAGGAGCCGGTTGACCGCGGGCCCGTAGCCGCGGTCGAAGTCATGGTGCTCGGCGAATGAGCGGGCCAGTGCGTCCTGGTCGATGCGGTGGTGGGCGGCCATAACGGACACGACCGAGCAGGCCATTTCCGTGTCGTCCGTCCACTGCCAGGGGCTGGGCGGCAGCTCGCGGCGCTTGAGCAGCGGATAGTTCGCGGGGACGAAGAACTGTGAGCCCAGCGCGTCCCCCACCGCCAGTCCGCGCAGGCTGGCCAGGGCGCGCTCCAGGCGCCTCGAAGGAGAGGAGTCAGCGGTCATCGCCCTGCCACTCTATCCGGTGACCCAGTACGGTTCCGGATCTCGCCAGCGGTCGAACGGCCGGTCGAGCGTGTACTTGCCGTCCTCCCCGAGGAGAAGCATGCGCGTCTCGCCGTTCCCAGGGTTCGAGAGCGATTCGAATTCCGCGACGGTCCAGTGGAACCAGCGCATGCAGAACAGCCGCATGGCCAGGCCGTGGGTCACCAGGAGTACGTTCGGCGGGTGGTCCGGCGCCTCGAAGCTCCTGAACAGGCTCTCCAGGAAGCCGCCCACCCGGTCGTAGACGTCGGCGCCGGACTCACCCTGGGCGAAGCGGTAGAAGAAGTGCCCGTACGCGTCCCGGTACGCCTTCTGGAGCCGCACGTCGTCGCGGTCCTGCCAGTTGCCCCAGTCCTGCTCGCGCAGCCGGGGCTCCTCGCGGACGCGGACGAGCTCGGGGTCCAGGCGGAAGGCGTTGAGCGTCTCGTGGGTGCGGCGGTACGGGGAGACGTACACGCTGACGCGCTCCCGACCGAAGACCTCCCGTAGCCGCTTGCCCGTCTCCTCCGCCTGCCGCCAACCCCTCTCGGTCAGCGGCAGCGCGTGGTCGGGCTCGCGTTCGTACACGGAGTCATCGGCATTGCCCACCGACTCGCCGTGCCGGACAAGGACGATGCGCCGTGGTCGTGCCATGCCAAAACCCTAGATCGAGTGACGGCCGAACGGGCACTTCAGGGGGCTCCATACGGCACAGGTCACACTGAAGACACCTCACCCGGTCCGTTCGGTTCTCAAACGCTCGACGTCACCGGCGTCCGGATTCCAAACGGACGGACCCAACGGCCATCGGGATTTCCAACCCACACCCCCACGATCGTTCGCACCGCGAACTCACACCGTCCAGGTCGACTCCAGATCCACGATATCGCCGGTGAGCGCCGCGACGTCCGCCTCGGTCTGCGCCCGAAGTGCCAGGCGCTCCACGCGCTCCTCGCGGTACTTGCCGTGCTCCGCGGCCGACTGCCACATCGACAGGACCAGGAACTCATGGCCCGGGGCCTCGCCGAACAGTCCGCGGATCATGCCCGGTGAGCCCGCCATGGCCGGGTTCCAGACCTTCTCCTGCATCAGCGCGAAGTGCTCGGCCCGCTCCTCGTGGACCCGGCAGTGCGCGACGCGCACCAGGTCGGCGTCCGTGAAGCGGGGCTCGAAGCCGGTCTTCACGTCGAAGCGGTGGTCGAAGAGTCTGACCTGCTGGTCCTTGAACGTGCCCGACTGCGACGCGGCGAGCCTGTCGTGGGAGCGCGCCATGAACGAGTCGTAGAAGGCGCGACTCTCCCAGAACGCGAAGATGTGCGCCACACCGGGCCTCCCCCGGCTCCAGCCTCCGCCCTGTCCCCGGAAGCCCGGCTCCCCCAGAAGCCCCGCCCACTTTCGCTGTCCCCGTTCGAAACCGCGGCGGTCCACCACGGTGCAGCGAATCCACTTGACCAGCACCGCGCCATCGTAAGGCCCAGGTGCGTGGCCTTGGTCACGCTCCGGCGGAGTACACCCGCGCGAGCGCTCCCGCGCGCGAGGCACAATGGACAACTGGCCCTCAGTGCACGGGAGTTCCTACCGAGGGTGTGAACAACGGGGAGGGGATGGATGATGAGCGGTCTCAACAAGGGCATCCACAAGGTCGAGCTGGCGGTGAAGTGGGACCCCAGCCCGACCGGACAGCCGCCCACCGATCTGGACATAGTCGCCGCGACCTACCTCACGACGGATCCGTATGGGGATCCCGCCTATGTCGTGCACTTCGACAGCCGCTCCCCGGACGGCACGATCAACCTCAACCGGGACAGCCAGGACGGCAAGGGTTTCGGCTGGGACGAGGTCATGACGCTGGAGCTGCACCGGCTCGACAGCCGGTACGCGCGCGTAGTGGCCGGCGTCGTCATCCAGCAGCGCACCGGACGCAAGACGTTCGTCAACGTCCTGAACCCGGGGCTGCGTCTGCGCGAGGGCTACACCACCCTCGTCGAGGACGACTTCGGCGGTGTCCTGGGCGCGACGGCGGCGCGGGTGGCCGAGTTCGTACGCGACGCCTCCGGCGAGTGGACGTTCCAGCCGGGCATCCACGGCTACGACACCGATCCCGAGGGCTTCGCCCGTGTGATGGGCAGCCTCCGCGACTCCTGAGCGCCCTCCCCCAAGGGGGACGCGCCAACCCTCCGCTCTCCCTGAAAGGGCCGTCGACGCCGAAGGGCGGCACGACCGTTCGTCGTGCCGCCCCTCAGGGTGTCAGGTCAGCTGCAGCCGCTCGTCGAGCCGCAGCCCTCGCAGATGTAGCACGAGCCGGCCCGCTGCATCTTCGTGCCGCAGGAGAAGCACAGCGGTGCGTCCGCCTGGATACCCAGCTGCATCTCCACCAGCTCGGCGCTGGTGTGCGCCTGCCTCGGGGCCGGCTGGGCCACGGCGGCCTCGGCCTTCGGGGTGGCGACCGCCTTCAGCTCCTGGGCGCGCGGGGCCGACTGGGCCAACCCCTCGACGTCCACCTCGTCCTCGATCGGCTCGTACGAGCCGGTCTCCAGGTGGCGCTGACGCTCCTCGGCGGAGTGGATGCCGAGCGCGGAGCGCGTCTCGAAGGGCAGGAAGTCCAGCGCCAGGCGGCGGAAGATGTAGTCGACGATCGACTGCGCCATCCGCACGTCCGGGTCGTCCGTCATACCGGCCGGCTCGAAGCGCATGTTCGTGAACTTCGAGACGTACGTCTCCAGGGGCACGCCGTACTGCAGACCCACCGAGACGGCGATCGAGAAGGCGTCCATCATGCCCGCGAGGGTCGAGCCCTGCTTGGACATCTTCAGGAAGACCTCGCCAAGACCGTCGTCCGGGTAGGAGTTGGCGGTCATGTAACCCTCGGCGCCGCCGACGGTGAAGGAGGTGGTGATACCGGGACGACCCTTCGGGAGGCGCTTGCGGACCGGGCGGTACTCGACGACCTTCTCGACGGTCTCTCGGATCGTCGCCTCGGCCTTCGCGGTCACCTCGGCCTTCTCGTCCTCCTTCTTCTTGGCGGAGAGCGGCTGGCCGACCTTGCAGTTGTCGCGGTAGATCGCGAGCGCCTTGATGCCGAGCTTCCAGGCCTCGAAGTAGATCTCCTCGACCTCCTCGACGGTCGCCGTCTCCGGCATGTTGACCGTCTTGGAGATGGCACCGGAGATCCACGGCTGGATCGCGGCCATCATGCGGACGTGGCCCATCGGGGAGATGGCGCGCTCGCCCATGGCGCAGTCGAAGACCTCGTAGTGCTCGTGCTTGAGGCTCGGCGCGTCGATCACATTGCCGTGCTCGGCGATGTGGGCGACGATCGCCTCGATCTGCTCCTCCTGGTAGCCGAGGCGGCGCAGCGCCTGCGGCACGGTGCCGTTGACGATCTGCATCGAGCCGCCGCCGACCAGCTTCTTGAACTTGACCAGCGCGAGGTCCGGCTCGACACCCGTGGTGTCGCAGGACATCGCGAGACCGATGGTGCCGGTCGGCGCGAGCACGGACGCCTGGGAGTTGCGGAAGCCGTTCTTCTCACCGAGGCGCAGCACGTCCTGCCAGGCCTCCGTGGCGGCGGCCCACACCGGGGTGTCCAGGTCGTCCATGCGGACGGCCGTGGCGTTGGCGTCGGCGTGCTGCTTCATCACGCGCAGGTGCGGCTGCTCGTTGCGGGCGTAGCCGTCGTACGGGCCGACGACCGCGGCCAGCTCGGCGGAGCGCTTGTACGCCGTGCCGGTCATCAGGGAGGTGATGGCACCGGCCAGGGCGCGGCCGCCGTCGGAGTCGTACGCGTGGCCGGTCGCCATGAGGAGGGCGCCGAGGTTGGCGTAGCCGATGCCGAGCTGGCGGAAGGCGCGGGTGTTCTCGCCGATCTTCTGGGTCGGGAAGTCCGCGAAGCAGATCGAGATGTCCATCGCGGTGATGACCAGCTCGACGACCTGGGCGAAGCGCTCGACGTCGAAGGACTGGCTGCCCTTGCCGTCGTCCTTCAGGAACTTCATGAGGTTCAGCGAGGCGAGGTTGCAGGACGTGTTGTCCAGGTGCATGTACTCGCTGCACGGGTTCGAGCCGTTGATACGGCCGGACTCCGGGCACGTGTGCCAGTGGTTGATCATGTCGTCGTACTGGATGCCCGGGTCGGCGCAGGCCCAGGCGGCCTCGGCCATCTTGCGGAAGAGCGTCTTGGCGTCGATCTCCTCGATGACCTCACCGGTCATGCGGGCGCGCAGGCCGAAGTTCTCGCCGTTCTCGACGGCCTTCATGAAGGTGTCGTTGACGCGGACCGAGTTGTTGGCGTTCTGGTACTGGACGGAGGTGATGTCATCGCCGCCGAGGTCCATGTCGAAGCCCGCGTCACGCAGGGCGCGGATCTTCTCCTCTTCCTTGACCTTGGTCTCGATGAAGTCCTCGACGTCCGGGTGGTCGACGTCCAGGATGACCATCTTGGCGGCGCGGCGGGTGGCGCCGCCCGACTTGATCGTTCCTGCGGAGGCGTCGGCGCCGCGCATGAAGGAGACCGGGCCGGAGGCGTTGCCGCCGGAGGACAGCAGCTCCTTGGAGGAGCGGATGCGGGAGAGGTTCAGGCCGGCGCCGGAGCCGCCCTTGAAGATCATGCCCTCTTCCTTGTACCAGTCGAGGATCGACTCCATGGAGTCGTCGACGGACAGGATGAAGCAGGCGGAGACCTGCTGGGGCTGCGGGGTGCCGACGTTGAACCAGACGGGGCTGTTGAAGCTGAAGATCTGGTGCAGGAGGGCGTACGCCAGTTCGTGCTCGAAGATCTCCGCGTCGGCGGGCGAAGCGAAGTACTTGTAGTCCTCGCCGGCCTTCCGGTACGTCTTCACGATGCGGTCGATCAGCTGCTTGAGGCTGACCTCTCGCTGCGGGGTGCCGACGGCACCGCGGAAGTACTTGCTGGTGACGATGTTGACCGCGTTCACCGACCAGAAGTCGGGGAACTCGACGCCACGCTGCTCGAAGTTGATCGAGCCGTCGCGCCAGTTGGTCATGACGACGTCACGGCGCGCCCACTCGACCTCGTCGTACGGGTGCACGCCCGGGGTCGTGTGGATGCGCTCGATACGCAGTCCCTTGGTGGCCTTGGTGCCCTTTGCTCGGGAACCTCGTGCCGGACCGCTCGCCGTCTCTGTCATGCCGCCTCCCTGTATCAGGCAAAAACGCCCTGACGTGCCCTTTTCTTCCCAAGGCACGGTGTTGTGTGTCTGTTTGTCACGAGCGTCGTACACGGACGCGCGTGACGGGTCTGTGTGCGCCGCCGACGGGGCCGAGCCGGGTCGGCCCTCCCGTCAGTCGGCGGCGGTGGTGGCAGGCACGGGGACGTCGACCGTCCCTCCGGACCCGCGATCGGTTGCCTTGCGCTCCGCGACAGCCTTCTCGTGGTCGCCGTCGTCCACGGCGGGGCGCTCCCGCTTCTGTTCCCTGAGTTCCGTGATGGCGGCCTCGAAGTCCTCCAGCGAGTCGAACGCCCGGTACACCGACGCGAACCGCAGGTAGGCCACGAGGTCGAGCTCCTGCAACGGGCCGAGTATGGCCAGACCCACGTCGTGGGTGGTCAGCTCGGCGCTCCCGGTGGCTCGCACCTGCTCCTCGACCCGCTGGCCGAGCTGCGCGAGCGCGTCCTCGGTGACAGGCCGCCCCTGGCATGCCTTGCGCACGCCGTTGATGACCTTGGTACGGCTGAAGGGCTCGGTGACTCCGGACCGCTTGACCACCATCAGCGAACACGTCTCCACGGTCGTGAAACGACGGGAGCAGTCGGGGCACTGGCGGCGCCTGCGGATCGACGTGCCGTCATCGGTCGTACGACTGTCGACGACGCGGCTGTCGGGGTGCCTGCAGAAGGGGCAGTGCATGGCTCCAACCCTCCTTTTCAGCACGACTCATAGGCCTCGACGGGCCTCATGGGCCCCTCGAAGCAGCCCCAAGCATAGGCGATCGCCGGGACCGCGAAGACCAGGGGGACCACAACTTCTGGGTCGCTGTCGCAATCCAACCACTACATGTAGCGATCGGCTCATACATTCGGCGACGACACGCCCTTCACGGACGGATGGGCACGTGCCGCGCGGTCATACCGAATCGGGCCATGCGCGGATACGGTGGACGCCACATGGAGAAGGGGGGCCGATACCCGGCCCGAGGGGCGTCGAGTGGCAGACTGGGCGCCGAACGCGGCGGCCCACAAGGCCATCGCCCCGGCGGTGAAGAGTACAGCAATATGCGCTTTTGTCCGCCCGGAGCAGCGTCGGCCATACACCCGGACACGCGATCACGTCAGGTAATTCCCGGTTTTTCACTCGAACGTGTGTTTGGCGCAACCTTTCGAAAGCAACTACCGTTGTGCTGCACGGGAGACCATCGAGAGGGGCCGACGTGACCACGACCGCAGACAGTGCCACCATCACTGCCCAGGACCGCTCCCAGGGCCGACTCGAGCCGGTGCATGCCATGAACGAAGCCACGAACCCGGAGGGGCCCAAGAGGTCCCTGCCCGGCCGACCTCCAGGCATCCGGGCGGACAGCTCCGGACTGACCGATCGGCAGCGGCGGGTGATCGAGGTCATCCGGGACTCCGTCCAGCGGCGCGGCTACCCGCCGTCGATGCGGGAGATCGGCCAGGCCGTCGGCCTCTCCAGCACCTCCTCGGTGGCACACCAGCTGATGGCACTGGAGCGCAAGGGCTTCCTGCGTCGTGACCCGCACCGTCCGCGCGCGTACGAGGTGCGCGGCTCGGACCAGTCGTCCTCCGTGCAGCCCACCGACACCGCGGGCAAGCCCGCCGCGTCGTACGTCCCGCTGGTCGGCCGTATCGCCGCCGGTGGCCCCATCCTCGCCGAGGAGTCGGTCGAGGACGTCTTTCCGCTTCCCCGACAGCTGGTCGGCGACGGTGAGCTCTTCGTCCTGAAGGTCGTCGGCGACTCCATGATCGAGGCCGCGATCTGCGACGGCGACTGGGTCACGGTGCGCCGCCAGCCCGTCGCCGAGAACGGCGACATCGTCGCCGCGATGCTCGACGGCGAGGCCACGGTCAAGCGCTTCAAGCGCGAGGACGGCCATGTCTGGTTGCTCCCGCACAACTCCGCGTACCAGCCGATCCCCGGCGACGAGGCGACGATCCTCGGCAAGGTGGTGGCGGTGCTGCGGCGAGTGTGACGCCGCCACGGCAGGCGGGCCGCTCTTCAGACGCCCGCTCCTGATCCGGGCCCCGGGACCCCTGCGCCGGTTCCGGGGCCCCATGCTGTCCGGAGCCGCCCGGAACTCCCCCGCCAGTACGCTGTCCGGCGGCCCCGGCCGCCGGACAGCGTACTGGCTTGCGCGAACCGCGCCCCGGCCGGGCTACGCCCCCTGCGCCTTCGCTGCCTCGTCGATCGCCGCCAGCGACTTCCGCACCTGGTTACGGTCCGTCGTGTACCAGAAGTCGGGCAGTGACGTCTTCAGATAGCTGCCGTAGCGGGCCGTGGCAAGCCGCTGGTCCAGTACGGCGACCACACCCCGGTCCCCCGTCGCCCGTACGAGACGACCGGCGCCCTGTGCCATCAGCAGGGCCGCATGGGTCGCGGCGACGGCCATGAAGCCGTTGCCCCCGGCGTCCTCGACGGCCTTCTGGCGGGCGCTCATCAGCGGGTCGTCGGGACGCGGGAAGGGGATCTTGTCCATGACGACCAGCTGGCAGCTGGGGCCGGGCACGTCGACGCCCTGCCAGAGCGAGAGCGTGCCGAAGAGGCAGGTCTTCGGGTCGGCCGAGAAGTTCTTGATCAGCTCACCGAGCGTCTCCTCGCCCTGGAGCAGGATCGGGAACTCGGGGATACGGGTGCGCAGCTCCTCGGCGGCGAGCTGGGCGGCGCGCATCGACGAGAACAGGCCCAGCGTGCGACCGCCGGCCGCCTGGATCAGCTCCGTCAGCTCGTCCAGCATGTCAGCGCGGTCGCCGTCACGGGCGGGGCGTGACAGGTGCTTGGCCACGTACAGGATGCCCTGCTTCGGATAGTCGAAGGGCGAGCCGACGTCGACCCCCTTCCACTGCGGGAGGTCGTCGCCCTCCGTGCCCTCCGGGGCGAGCCCCAGGGACGCCCCCACGCCGTTGAAGTCGCCGCCCAGCTTCAGCGTGGCGGAGGCCAGCACCACCGAGCGGTCCGCGAAGAGCTTCTCCCTCAGGAGCCCCGACACGGACATCGGGGCGACACGCAGGGAAGCGCCGAAGCGGTCATGGCGCTCGTACCAGACGACGTCCCACTCGGAGCCGTTGGTGATCCGCTCCGCCACGTCGTGCACGGTCTCCACGGAGGCCAGCGCCTGCTTGCGGACGGCGTCCTCGTCCTGGACGGACTTGTCGCGGGTGGTGCCGAGCGCGGAGATCACCGTACGGGCGGCGTCGCGCAGCGCCATGAGGGCGTAGGCGAGGTCTTCCGGGATCTCCTCCAGACGGCCGGGCAGGGCCAGCTCCATCAGCCGCTCGAAGCCCTCGGCGGCGGTCTGGAGCTGGTCGGCCGCCTTCTCGTTGACGAGCTTCGCGGCGCGACGCACGGCGCGGTTGACCTGGCCGGGGGTGAGCTCGCCGGTGGCGACGCCCGTCACCCGGGAGACCAGCTCGTGGGCCTCGTCGACGATCAGCACCTCGTGCTGCGGGAGGACCGGCGCGCCCTCGATGGCGTCGATGGCGAGCAGCGCATGGTTCGTGACGACGACCTCGGCCAGCTTGGCGCGCTCGCGGGCCATCTCGGCGAAGCACTCGGCGCCGTAGGCGCACTTCGAGGCGCCGAGGCACTCCCGGGAGGACACCGACACCTGGGCCCAGGCGCGGTCCGAGACGCCCGGGGTGAGGTCGTCGCGGTCGCCGCTCTCCGTGTCCTGGGACCAGTCGCGCAGCCGGAGCAGGTCCTGGCCCAGCTTGCTGGTCGGTGCGGCCGCCTCGAACTGGTCGAAGAGCCCGTCCTCCTCGTCCTGAGGCACGCCCTCGTGCAGGCGGTGCAGGCACAGGTAGTTCGACCGGCCCTTGAGCATCGCGAACTCCGGGCGGCGGCGCAGCAGAGGGTGCAGGGCATCGACCGTGCGCGGCAGGTCGCGCTCGACGAGCTGGCGCTGCAGCGCGAGGGTGGCGGTCGCCACGACGACGCGCTCCCCGTGCGCGAGCGCGGGAACCAGATAGCCAAGCGACTTTCCGGTGCCGGTGCCGGCCTGGACCAGCAGATGGGAGCCGTCGTCGATCGCCTCCGCGACGGCTTGGGCCATGGTCACCTGGCCGGGGCGCTCCGTGCCGCCGACGGCTGTGACGGCTGCGTGCAGGAGTTCGGGGAGTGAGGGCTTCGTCATAGCGCGACCACCCTACGGCCCGCCACTGACAAACGGGTGATCAAGCCCGCGGCGCACGCTGCGCTCATGTGTGGCGCAGGGGGTTCGGGACGGCTACCGGGGCGGCGTGCGGGTTCGGCACGGAACTCCTCGACTGAGACCGACGGGATCGACTGGGAACCGATACGACGCGCGAGTCGTTACGGAGAGTGATGGAGCTGGAGCAGAGGGCGCAGGACGCGGTCTCGGACCATCAGGGCGGCCCGCTTGTCGGGCAGGTCGACCTCGGCGGAGAACCGGAAGCCGGCGTTCAGGAAAGCGGCGATGGAGGGGGTGTTGCGAAGGTCTGGTTCGGCGATGACGCGTGCGCAGGAGGGACGCCTGTGAAGGACCAGGTCGGCGACGGCGCGCAGCAGCGTGGAGCCGAGGCCGCGTCCGCGGTCGGCGACGCCGCCGATGAGGAGGTGGATACCGGTGTCGTGGGGACGGACGGGACAGTGGCGGGCCAGCGGGTCGAGGTCCGCGCGGTACAGCTCCCAGTAGCTCATCGGGGTACCGTCCAGCACGCCGAGGCACGGGACGCTGCGTCCGTCACCGTCGAGTTGTGCGCGTAGATGCCGCTCGGTCAACGACTCGTGTCCCGCCAGGTCCCAGAAGACCGCGACGGCCGGGTCGTTCATCCAGCGGGCGATGAGCGGGAGATCGCGGTCGAGGCGCACGGGGACGAGGTGGAAGACGCCTACAGGGGTGGTGAACGCGCCCCAGTCGGCGATGTGGTCGAGGAGGTCGTCGTCCTGCGGGAGGGCGGGACGCGCGGCGGATGCGACCGGCTTGGCGGGTGCGGCGTGTGTGACGGGTGCGACGGATGTGGCGGGTGCGGCGGGTGCGGCGGGTGCGGCGGGTGCGGCGGGTGCGGCGGTCGCCTCTGCCCGATCGGCGCGCTCGGTGGGAGCCGCCGCGCCGCTCCGGCCCGCCTCTTCCTGCGGGCAAAGTGCCATCAACTCGTCTGGCAGCCGTAGGTCGAGGGTGTCCTCGCAGTCCGGGCCGACGCCGGATCCGGGGCCTCTGCTGCTGTTGGGCCCCGCGGAGGCGGAGGGGGTGCCGGCGTCGGTGCTCGCATCTGTAGGAGGCACGGCGACGCTCCTCTCTCAGGAGACGGAACGGGTCATGTTCCTCAGGAATGAAGGGGATTGGTGATGGTGACGTAGACGGACTGGGTGTCGACCGGGCCGACGAGTTCGTCGAGGCCGTGCAGCCGGGTCAGCAGATTGGCCTTGCACCGTAGGACGGGTGAGTCGAGCAGGTGGGCGGGCAGGGATGTACGCAGCCGGCCGGGGCCGGTGGCCGCGTCGGCGAGGAAGCGACGGAACGCGGCGAGCAACAGCCGTTCGTCGGCGAGGCGTTGGGAGCCGAACGCACCGATGAGGCCGAGCACGTTGTTGATGCCGAGGTAGTACGCGAAGCGTTCGTCGGTGACCTCGTCGGAGACGAACGTGTCGCTGTGCTCGCCGATGCCGGGCAGCCGGGCGTCGAGTTCGGCGCGCTGGGACTCCCGGAAGTAGTAGCCCTGGTTGTCGCGGTAGCGGCCGCCCGTGGGCCAGCCCTCGGGGTCCAGCAGAAGCACGGTGTTCTGCTGGTGTGCCTCCAGTGCGATGCCTGCTTCGCCGTCGAGCCAGAGCACGGGGCGCACGACCTGCTCGAGATACCGCAGGAACCACTCCGTGGCGACGGCGTCGCGCGCACGGCCCGTACGCCCGACCAGGCGGGTGACGATCTCGGCGAGCCGGGAGTCCGGGGCTGGGCGCCGCTGTCCTGTGGGCAGGGCGTGGGGCCTGGGCGAGACCAGTCCGGCGATGCAGGAGGCATCGTCGGTCGGGGCGAAGGGGTTGTGGCGGATCACCACGTCCAGCCCGGTCACCGGGGTGCCGTCCGCGTCGTCGACGGCGACCCAGGCCGGGTCGCGGACGATGTCGAAGCCGGGGTGCACTGACTGCCACTGCTTGCCGAGGCCGCTGCGCAGCAGGCGGTGCACCTCGACGCCCCGGTGGAGTTCCTTGCGGAGGTTCTCACGGCGGGAGTTGGTGATACGCAGGCCCAGCGACAGCTTCAGCATCGCGGGGGTGCCCGAACGGTGGACGGTGCGCACGGAGGAGGTCGGGTGCCAGGGCTCGCCGTGCGGGCCCAGATCCCGGAGGAGGCCGGCGTCCAGCAGCGCGGCGGCATCGGCGCGGTGCCGGATCTCGCGGGCCTGCCAGGGGTGCATGGGCAGTGCGGTGAATCCGTCGGGCAGCGGGAGGTCCGGGCCGGCGAGACGTTCGGTCAGTCGGCCGGCAGGCAGGGGTCGGCCGCGTTCCGTCCACGCCGAGTCGGCCGCGAGCACCGAGGGGGCGACCGCAAACCAGTGCAGCGGGAAGGAGCCCCGCGGTTCGGGCGAGTAGCGCAGGGCCTCGGCCTCGGAGAGGCCCTCGCGGCTCTTGGCCGTGGGGTGCATCGGGTGTCCGAGCAGCAGCGCCTGCTCGGCGGAGAGGAAGAGGTCCGCCCGGTCGGCGGGGCGTCGGCGGCGCTCCCTGATGAAGATCGTGGTCAGGCGCACGGAGTCGGCGACACGGCCCACCAGGTCGGCGACGTGGCTCGGTGCGGCGCCGGGCGCGACGACTGGCGGGTAGCCCAGCTCGGAGCCGGGGACGGAGCCCGGTTCCGTGTCCGGTACGGAGCCCGGCTGGGCGCTTTTATCGGGGCCCGGCTGGGCGCTTGGCTCGGCGCTCGGCCGGGCGCTTGGCTCGGCGCTCGGTACGGACTCACTGTCCAGCTCGGTGCCCGGTCGGGGGCCCATCCGGGGGCTCCGCTCGGAGCCCGGTGTTCCGCTGGGCTCGGAGCCCGGCACCGGCCCAGGCGTGGACCCAGTCCGCGTCGTTTCCCGGGCCAGGAGTGCCGCCACCGTCACCGCGTCCGCGGGTGGGGCCGAGTTCGGGGCGTCGGCCAAGTGCGGCAGGCCGAAGCGGTGCCAGCCCGTCGGGGACCAGTAGTGGACAGGTGTCAGGAGGGCCGTACCGGTGGCGGGGAGCGGGATGCGGAGGGTGTCGCCGGCGGGGGCGGCGATGTCGTTCTCGCGGACCCAGCAGCGCAGCAGGTTCTCCACGGTCGCGGCCTGGGCCGCCGTGTGCGGGTCGGGGTGCTCCAGCAGGTCGGTGGCGGTGGCAGCGCGCGCGGCTGCTGCGGCCGCCGGTGACGCCATCTGCTGCCGGGGGACCGTGCCGGGCCCCGGTTCGAGAGCGACAGCCTGCTGGTGGCCGGCTACCCGCTCGGGGCTGTAGGGGCCGTCGTCGGAGGTCAGGGTGGCGTTCAAGGGCGTTCCTCGTGAGGTTGTTCCGGCTCGTGCGGCGGGCCGATGGGCGCGGGCGGTGCGCGCGTGTGCACGCGGGGCCCTCGGCCGGCGTGGTGAGTACCGGCGAAGGGCAGGAGGGCGGTCGGGGGCGCGACGCGCGGGTTCAGGGCTGGACCGGCCCCCGGGCCACCGCCGCGACCGCGTCCGCGAGCCGGTCCAGTACCGCGTTCGTCTGTTCGTCGCTGATCGTCAGCGGCGGCAGCAGCCGCACCACGCTCGCGTGCCGCCCGCCCAGTTCCACGATCAGGCCGCGCCGCAGGCACTCTCGCTGGACGGCGGCGGCCAGTGCGGGCGCGGCGGGGTGTGGCCCGCCGCCCCCGGGGGCGGGGGTCGGGGAGTCCAAGGGCGCCGGTTCGGGTGCGGCCTCCGGGTCCACCAACTCGATGCCGATCATCAGCCCCCTGCCGCGCACATCACCGATGCAGGGGAACTCCGTGGCCAGGGAGCGGAGTTGGGTCAGCACGTGGGCGCCGAGCGCCTCGGCGCGTTCGGCGAGGCGGTTCTCGCGGACATAGGCGAGGGTCGCCGTGCCGGCGGCCATGGCGAGCTGGTTGCCGCGGAACGTGCCGGCGTGGGCGCCGGGTTGCCAGACGTCGAGGTCGTCGCGGTAGACCACGACGGCGAGCGGGAGGCTGCCGCCGATCGCCTTGGAGAGGACCATCACGTCGGGGACCACCCCACTGTGCTCGACCGCCCAGAAGCGTCCGGTACGGCCCACACCGGTCTGCACCTCGTCCGCGATCAGTGGGATCGACCGCGCCTCGGTGATCTGCCGCATCCGGCGCAGCCACGCGTCCGGCGCGGGGTTCACCCCGCCCTCGCCCTGCACCGGTTCGAGGATCATCCCGGCGGGCAGTGGTACACCCGACTTGGGGTCGTCGAGGACGGACTCGGTCCAGCGGGCGGCGAGTTCGGCGCCGTGCTCGCCGCCGACACCGAACGGGCAGCGGTAGTCCTGCGGATACGGCAGGCGCGTCACACGGACGTCGGCCGCGCCCCCGGACGCCTCCAGCGCTCCCGCGGTCATCCCGTGGTACGCGCCGGTGAAGGCGAGGATCCCGCTCCGGCCGGTCGCCGTGCGCACCAGCTTGAGCGCGGCCTCGACGGCGTCCGTCCCGGCCGGCCCGCAGAACTGCACGCGCGCGTGGTCGGCGAGGCCGGACGGCAGCGTGCGGAACAGCTCGGTGGTGAAGGCGTCCTTGACGGGTGTGGCCAGGTCCAGGATGTGCAGCGGGGCGCCCGAGTCGAGGACCTTTCTGATCGCCTCCAGGACCACGGGGTGGTTGTGGCCGAGGGCCAGCGTGCCCGCGCCGGAGAGGCAGTCGAGGTAGCGGCGCCCGTCGGCACCCTCGATGGTGAGTCCACGCGCCCGCACGGGCACGATCGGCAGGGCGCGCGCGTAGGTGCGCGCCGCGGACTCGCGCGCCGACTGCCGCCGCAGAATGCCCTCGTGCGCCGCGCACGCTCCTTCGTCTCCCCACGCCCCCTCACGCGCCCCCGCACGCCTCGCCGAGTGCTCCTTTTCCGCTTCCGCGCGCCCCTCCGGCTCGCCCTCCAGCGGCACCACCGCAGTCTCCGTCACGGTCACGACGTCAGTTCCTCCCGCTGTCCAGAGGCGATGGGACAAGGACCTGAGCGCGGACGACAGGTACCCCGTACGTACCAACGACGGGAACGGCCAGTGGAAGCGGGTAAACAGAAGATCATTACCAGTGATCCTCGACACGGGTGGTTGACGCGGGTCTTGACGCCGATTCCGCCGCCTGCGGAGAGGTTCATCGATGATCAATGCCGTGACGGAACCGTTGCCGTTCCGTCGGAAGTCCCCCACAGCGACCGCATAGTGTGTGATGCCGTTCGGTGAAGGCGGTGATCATCTACCGCGTGCCGCAGTCCGCGGCGGTACACCGCCGCGGCACACCGCGGCCTTCACTCAGGTTGACTTCAGGGGGAGTTCAGACCATGCGACCCATACGCCCGCTCTTCGCCGCCCGCCGAGAAACGGGCGCGCGGCGCGGAACCTCCCCCGTGCTGGCGGCGGTCGGCCTCGCCACGGCGCTGGCGCTCACCGCGACGGCGTGCGACTCGGGCGGCGACGCCAAGGCGAGCGGCAAGGCGAGCGCCTCCGCGTCCTCCGCGGACGACGGCAAGATCAAGATCCCGGACGACATCAAGCAGAAGCTCAAGGAGCACGGGTTCGACCTCGACAAGTGGAAGCACGGCGCCTGGAAGAACTGGGACAAGGACGACTGGCTGCGCGAGGCCGACGAGTTCATCAACCCGATCATCAAGGGCCTGTGGAACCCCGACCGGATGCGCAAGGCCAAAGACCCGGACAAGGGTGTCGACGACAACGACCTCTCGGGCGACCAGGGTGTCACGGACCCGACGCCGGCGCCGGTGAAGGCACAGGCGGTGCGGGCCGCGTACCACGACAACGCGCCCACGGCGGGCAAGGTGTTCTTCGACGCCCCCGGGGGCACGATGGTCTGCTCGGCGACGGTGGTCGAGGACCCGGCCCATCCCGGCAAGTCCAACCTCGTGTGGACCGCGGGCCACTGTGTGCACGCCGGCAAGAAGGGCGGCTGGTACCGCAACATCGCGTTCGTGCCGTCGTACAACAACTCCGGGAAGACGGAGGCCGAGCTGCAGAGCGCGGCCAGGGACGAGATCGCGCCGTACGGAGTCTGGTGGGGTGACGGGGCGCAGACCTCGGACCAGTGGATCGAGCAGGGTGCCGAGACGGGCGGTCAGGGCGCGTCGTACGACTTCGCCGTCATCCATGTGACGCCGGAGAAGGGCAACGGCGGCAAGTCCCTGGAGGAGACGGTCGGTTCAGCCCTTCCGGTCGACTTCGACGCGCCGGCCGTGCCGAAGGTCGACAGCATCACGGCGACCGGCTACCCGGCCGCGGCGCCGTTCGACGGCCAGACGCTGTACCGGTGCCAGGACAAGCCGGGCCGGCTCTCGCTCGCGAAGACGGACCCCACGATGTACCGCATCGGCTGCACCATGACCGGTGGTTCGTCCGGCGGCGGCTGGGTGGCGACGGGCTCGGACGGCAAGCCGGCACTGGTCTCCAACACCTCGATCGGCCCGGTGTCGGCGGGCTGGCTGGCCGGACCGCGACTCGGCGAGGTGGCCAAGGGCGTCTACGAGTCGGTCAGCAAGAAGTTCGCGAACCAGTGACCCGTACATGAGGTCCCTGACCCGCACATGAGGGAAGGCCCGCTCCCTGCGCCAGGGAGCGGGCCTTTCCGTTGGGGGTCAGAGTGCGCGAGCGGGCACGTACGGCGCGAGCTCCGCCGCCAGTTCCTCGTGCACTCGGGCCTTGAGCAGCGTGCCCTCCGCGGTGTGCTCCTCGGAGATCACTTCGCCCTCGGAATGGGCGCGTGCGACCAGACGGCCGTGCGTGTACGGCACGAGGGCCTCGATCTCGACCGAGGGCCGCGGCAGCTCGACATCGATGAGCGCGAGCAGCTCGGCGATGCCCTTGCCGGTGCGGGCCGAGACGGTGATGGAGCGCTTCTCGTTCCGCTGCAATCGCTGGAGCACCAGCGGGTCGGCCGCGTCCGCCTTGTTGATCACGACGATCTCGGGTACGTCGGTGGCGCCGACGTCCCTGATCACCTCGCGCACGGCGGCCAGCTGCTCCTCCGGGGCCGGGTGCGAGCCGTCCACCACGTGCAGGATCAGGTCGGAGTCGCCGACCTCCTCCATCGTGGAGCGGAACGCCTCGACCAGGTGGTGCGGCAGGTGCCGGACGAAACCGACCGTGTCGGACAGCGTGTACAGCCGCCCGCTCGGGGTCTCGGCCCGGCGCACGGTCGGGTCCAGGGTCGCGAACAGGGCGTTCTCGACCAGGACGCCCGCGCCGGTGAGGCGGTTGAGCAGGGAGGACTTGCCGGCGTTGGTGTAGCCCGCGATGGCGACCGACGGCACCTTGTGGCGCCTGCGCTCCTGGCGCTTGATCTCGCGGCCGGTCTTCATCTCCGCGATCTCCCGGCGCATCTTCGCCATCTTCTCGCGGATCCGCCGCCGGTCCGTCTCGATCTTGGTCTCACCGGGACCGCGGGTCGCCAGGCCGCCGCTGCCGCCGCCCATCTGCCGGGACAGCGACTGGCCCCAGCCGCGCAGCCTCGGCAGCATGTACTGCATCTGGGCGAGCGCGACCTGCGCCTTGCCCTCGCGGGACTTGGCGTGCTGGGCGAAGATGTCCAGGATCAGGGCCGTGCGGTCGATGACCTTGACCTTGACGACGTCCTCGAGGTGGATCAGCTGGCCGGGGCTCAGCTCACCGTCGCAGATGACGGTGTCGGCGCCCGTTTCGAGGACGATGTCCCGCAGTTCGCCGGCCTTGCCGGAGCCGATGTAGGTCGCCGCGTCGGGCTTGTCGCGGCGCTGGATCACGCCGTCGAGCACGACCGCGCCAGCGGTCTCCGCGAGGGCGGCCAGCTCGGCGAGCGAGTTGTCCGCGTCCTGCACGGTCCCCGAGGTCCACACCCCGACGAGCACGACGCGCTCCAGGCGCAGCTGTCGGTACTCGACCTCGGTGACGTCCTCGAGCTCGGTGGAGAGGCCCGCGACACGGCGCAGGGCCGCGCGTTCGGAGCGGTCGAACTGGTCGCCGTCCCGCTCTCCGTCGATCTCGTGGCTCCAGGCGACGTCCTCTTCCATCAGGGCATCGGCCCGAAGACCCTCGGGGTAGGCGTGCGCGAAGCGCTTGGTGTCCTGGGAAGGGGAAGAAGAGGAGGTCATTGGGTCCTTACGTCGATGGGGATTCCGCTTGCGGCGACGGAGTGAGGGCCGTCCACGGCCACAGCACTCGTCACCGGTCACAACGCTTGAGTACCCCGGGAGATTCCCGGTCACCCACCCTGGGGGGCCGCGTCGCCGACCTGATGATGGTCGCACGGCACGACCCGCCCCGTCACCCGACTTATCCCGCTGCCCCGGGCCGCCCGGCGGCGCTCTTCCAGTCCGGGTGCCCCGGCATCGGCGGCGTCTTCTCGCCATAGAGCCAGGCCCGGAAGAACTTGCTCAGATCGCGACCCGCGAAGTCGGACGCCAGGCGCTCGAAGCCGGCCGTGGTCGCCGTGCCGTCCCGGTGGACGCCCACCCAAGCCCGCTCCAGGCGTTCGAAGGCGGGGCGGCCGATCTCCTGGCGCAGCGCGTACAGGACGAGCGCGGCGCCGTCGTAGACGTTCGGCCGGAAGATGCTGATCTTCTGGCCGGGCTTCGGCCCCTTGGGCGCGGCGGGCGGGCCGCCCGTGGCACGCCAGTCGTCGGAGAGGCCGTACGCCGCCTTCATGCGCTCCTCCATGGGCCGGTGCGCGGTCTCCTCCGCGTAGAGGGCCTCGTACCAGGTGGCGTGTCCCTCGTTGAGCCACAGGTCGGACCAGGTGCGAGGGGTGACGCTGTCGCCGAACCACTGGTGGGACAGCTCGTGCACCATGATCGACTCGACGTACCACTTGGGGTACGCGGCGGTGAACAGGTCTCTCTCGAAGAGCGAGAGCGTCTGTGTCTCGAGTTCGTACCCGGTCTGCGCCTGGGCGATCAGCACCCCGTATGTCTCGAAGGGGTACGGGCCGACCTTGTTCTCCATCCAGGCGACGTGGTCGGAAGTCTTCTTCAGCCACGGCTGGAGGGCCTCGCGGTCCTTGGCGGGGACGACGTCGCGGATGGGCAGGCCGTTCGGCCCTTGGCGGTGCAGGACGGCGCTGCGACCGATGGACACCTGGGCGAGTTCGGTCGCCATGGGGTGCACGGTGCGGTAGGACCAGGTGGTGGCCCCTTGCTCGCTGCCCACGGGCAGACCGTTCGCCACGGCCGTGTAGCCCTCCGGCGTGGTCACGTGGATGGTGAACATCGCTTTGTCGGAGGGGTGGTCGTTGCACGGGAAGACCAGGTGGGCGGCGTCGGCCTGGTTGGCCATCGCGAGTCCGTCCGCGGTCCGCACCCAGCCGCCGTCCTTGTCCTTCATGGGCGCGGGGTCGCTGGTGTGCCGCACTGTGATCCGCAAAGTGCTGCCCTTGGGGAGCGGGGCGTCCGGCGTGATCACCAGGTCCTCCCCCGTGCGGGCGAAGGCCGCGGGCGCGCCGTTGACGTCGACGGACTCCACCGTGCCGTGCGCGAAGTCGAGGTTGACGCGCTCCAGGCGCTCGGTGGCGCGCGCGAGGATCGTGGTGACGGCGTTGAGCGGTCGGCTGTTGCTGCCGGGATAGGTGAAGGAGAGGTCGTACGAGCCGACGTCGTACCCGGGGTTGCCGAGCGTCGGGAAGAGCCGGTCGCCGATGCCCAGGGGCACGGCGGGCGAGGGGGCACTCGCGGCGATCAGACAGACGGAGACGGCGGGGGCGAGCAGGACCGCCTTGGCACGGCGGGCACGGGGGATCGCGAAGCGGAGGCTGTGCGGCATGGACCACGGCTACCAGCGCGCAGGGGCCACGTGGTGAAGACGCGCACCGGTCCCACCCGATTGGCGCGCGAGGAGCTCTCGCCCGGTGACTTTCTGTCAACTCCGTGAGCCAGGCGTCCTGGCCGACCACCACAGCCCCGGCAGCCCTGCGGCGGCCTTCCCGGCCGGGTACGTCCCGGCCGACTTTCGCTCGCGGCGTCATGCCGAAGCGGCCCGGCTCTGCCGGGGAGGCGTCGCGCGCCTGAGAGGTCGTCGACCGGAGCCTGGGCAGCAAGCTCGACGAGGCGATGCGCAGTAACCGGGCCAGTGTGCTGCTGGTCGACGCCTGGGCCGCCCGCGAGGCGCCGTACCGTCGGCCTCTGTCCGACTACGACCGGTAGAACCACCCGGTGACCGGCGTACTGATGCCCCGCCACACGCTGGACGACGAAGCGTCGGCTACGACGCCTGCGCCGCCTTTCACCTGACGGAGTGTCGGGTTCCGGACCAGCAGTGGCAGACGCGCGCGTGTGTCGTCGACGATGGACCGAACGGCCGGAGCTCGTTCCGTTGTCGCGACATCGCGCTCGACTCCGCGTCCTTCGCGGTGCTCGGCGCGGACTACGAGGCCACGGGCGACGGGGCCGTGGGCGACGGGGCCGTGGGGCACGTGGGCCGGGCAGAGTGCCGACTGCTGGACCTTGCCCCGGCCGTGGCCCATGCGACCCACCGGCTCACCGAGCGGAACCGAGGCACACGCGGCTGACCCCAGGATCCCCTCCCGCACACGCGCGGTCCCTCGCGGCCCCTCGCGGTCCCTCGCCCCGAGCCCCCATCGCGGCCGCGTCCGGCGCGATGGCGGCACAACGGTCAGTGGGCGGCCGCGGGGTGTTGTGCGCGGTTCACGTCGTAGACGCCGGGCACGTTCCGCATCGCCCGCATCAGGGCCGGCAGGTGCGTCGCGTCGGGGAGTTGGAGCGTGTACGTGTGGCGCACGCGCTGCTGGCTGGGCGGCTCGACGGTGGCGGAGACGATCGCGACGCCTTCCAGGGCGATGGCCTCGGTGAGGTCCGCCAGGAGGTGCGGGCGCCCGAAGGACTCGGCGACGAGCGTGACCCGGCACTCGGTGGTGTCGCCCCAGCGCACACCGACCTCCGCACGCCCGGCGCTCTTCATGCGCGCCACTCCGGCGCATTCGACGCGGTGGACGGTCACCACGCCCCCGCGCACGGCGAAGCCGGTGACCTCGTCGGGCGGCACGGGCGTACAGCAGCCCGCGAGACGTACGGAGGCGCCGGGCAGGTCGACGACGGCATTGGCGGCGCGTGCGTCGGGCGCGTCCGTGGTGGGGCGCGCGGGCAGCGCGGGCGGGCGCGCGGCGGGCCCGAGGGAGGCCGTGCGCGCGGCGGCGCCGTCCGCCGAGGTCTCGCCGCCGGGCCGCGCGGCGTCCGGCTCCTGCGCGCCACCGGACGCGTCTCCCGGTGCCGGATGCGCCGCCAGCCAGCGCTGGATGGCGATCCGCGCGGCGGGCGTGTGGGCGTGCTCCAGCCACTCTCTGGAGGGCTCCGAGGCCGGGTCCTGGCCCATGAGGAGCTGCACGGTGTCGCCGTCCTTCAGGACCGTGCTCAGTGTCGCCAACCGGCCGTTGACGCGAGCGCCGATGCAGGCGTGCGCGTCCTCGCCGTACTGCGCGTACGCCGCGTCCACGCAGCTCGCGCCCTCCGGGAGCCCCAGCGCGCCCCCGTCGGGGCGGAACACGGTGATCTCCCGGTCCTGGGCGAGGTCCTCACGCAGCGTCGACCAGAACGTGTCGGTGTCCGGGGCCGCCTCCTGCCACTCCAGGAGCCGGGAGAGCCAGCCGGGGCGGGTGGGGTCGGCGCGCTCGCCGTCGGCCGGGTCGTCGGAGGCGGGGGCGTAGGGATTGCCGAGCGCGATCACGCCGGCCTCGGCGACCTTGTGCATCTGGTGGGTACGGATGAGGACTTCGGCCACCGCGCCGTCGTCGCGCGCGACCGCGGTGTGCAGCGACTGGTACAGGTTGAACTTGGGGACGGCGATGAAGTCCTTGAACTCCGAGACCACAGGGGTCATGCAGGTGTGCAGTTCGCCGAGGACCCCGTAGCAGTCGGCGTCCTCGTTCACGAGCACCAGGAGGCGTCCGAAGTCGGCGCCGCACAGCCGGCCCCGCTTACGGGAGATGCGGTGTACGGAGACGAAGTGCCGCGGCCGGATGAGAACTTCGGCCTGAATACCGGCCTCGCGCAGGACCGCGCGTGCCTGGTCGGCCATCTCGGCCAGCGGGTCGTCGCCGTGCGCCGCGTTCTCGACGATCAGCTCCCTGGTGTGCTCGTACTCCTCGGGGTGCAGGATCGCGAAGACGAGGTCCTCGAGTTCCGTCTTGAGCGCCTGGACGCCGAGGCGTTCGGCGAGCGGAATGAGCACGTCCCGGGTGACCTTGGCGATGCGCTCCTGCTTCTCGGGGCGCATCACGCCCAGGGTGCGCATGTTGTGCAGCCGGTCGGCGAGTTTGATCGACATCACCCGGACGTCGTTGCCGGCGGCGACGAGCATCTTGCGGAACGTCTCGGGCTCGGCGGCGGCGCCGTAGTCGACCTTCTCCAGCTTGGTGACGCCGTCGACGAGATAGCGCACCTCCTCGCCGAACTCCTCGCGCACCTGAGCGAGCGTCACGTCTGTGTCCTCGACGGTGTCGTGGAGCAGAGAGGCGGTCAAGGTTGTCGTCTCTGCGCCCAGTTCGGCGAGGATCAGGGTCACGGCGAGGGGGTGCGTGATGTAGGGCTCGCCGCTCTTGCGCATCTGGCCGCGGTGCGAGGACTCGGCCAACAAGTAGGCGCGGCGCAGGGGTTCGAGGTCGGCGTCGGGGTGGTGCGCGCGGTGCGCCTCGGCGACATGGCCGATGGCGTCGGGCAGCCGGTCGCGGGTGGCGGGACCGAGCAGCGCGGCCCGGCCCAGACGGAGCAAGTCGATCCGGGGGCGGCTCTTCCTGCGGTGCGCCCCGGGCGTCGCGGGGGCGGGGGTGGCAGGGTTCGTGGCCTCCGCACTCATTGGGCACCTCCGGCTGCGTGGACCGGCGGACGGGGTGCCCCATGGCGTACGTGGCACAGGGGATGGCGACGTTCCCCCGTCCGAGCCGGTGCTTGATGCTACCGAGCCCACCACGCGCGCCCGACCGGCTCTCGCCGAGCGTGAAACGGATCACCCATTCGAGCGAAGGTCTGAAGGTTTACGGTTTCGCGCCACGGGCAGAGGCCGCGCCCGTCGATTCGCACAGCCTCCACGGCCCTGGGCTGCGGATCAGAGCGTCCGGTGGGGCCCGAGCTGCGATCCGGAGTCGCGCGGCGGCGCGACCGATCGCGGTTTCCGGCCACTCCGTGCGGCGGAGTGTCATCGTCCGCGTGCCACGCCGTGCTTCAGCGCGCCGCCCGTTCGCCCCCGGGGAAAAGCTCGGCGGCTCCAGTTCGCGACGCGAGCCGCGGCGGTCAGCGGTCCGAGCTCTCCAGCCACTCGGAGTCGATCTCGCCCTCGGCGACGATCACCGCCGGGCCGGTCATCTCGATCTCGCCGTCCGGGCGCTCGGTGATCACCAGGGTGCCGCCGGGAACGTCGACGGTGTACGTCGCCGGCAGGCCGGTCACGGCCGGGTCGGCGCCGTCGCGGCGGGCCGCGGCGACAGCCACCGCGCACGCGCCCGTGCCGCACGAACGGGTCTCGCCGGAGCCGCGCTCGTGGACGCGCATCGCGACGTGCCGGGGGGCTCGGTCGACCACGAACTCGACGTTCACCCCGTCCGGGTAGGCGGAGGCCGGGCTGAAGGGGGGCGGGGTGTACAGGTTGCCCGCGTGTGCGAGGTCGTCGACGAAGGCGACCGCGTGCGGGTTGCCCATGTTCACGTTGCGCGCGGGCCAGCTGTGCTCGCCGACGCTCACCGTGACGTCCCCTTCGGGCAGGAGCGCCTTGCCCATGCCGACGGTGATGTCACCGTCCTTGGCGATGTGGACGGTCTTCACGCCCCCGCGCGTGGCGACCGCGAGGTCCCCCTCGGCCACGTGACCGGCGCGCTGGAGGTAGCGCGCGAACACGCGTACGCCATTGCCGCACATCTCGGCGATCGAGCCGTCCGCGTTGCGGTAGTCCATGAACCACTCCGCCTCGGCGGCCATCCCCTTGGCCTCGGGGTGGGCGGCGGAGCGCACGACGTGCAGCAGACCGTCGCCACCGATGCCCGCGCGGCGGTCGCACAGGGCGGCGACGGCGGCCGGGGGCAGGTCGACGGCGTTCTCGGGGTCCGGGACGATCACGAAGTCGTTCTCGGTGCCGTGCCCCTTGAGGAAGGCGATCCGCGTGCTCATTCCTCGATGGTACGGGGTCGATACGACACTCCGGACGACCGGTCCGATCGACGGACCGCGACCCCCCGGAGGGAGCGCGCGCGTTCCGGCAGGCGGACCGTGACCCCGAAGATAGGCGGTGTCCGGCGGACGGATCGCCCCACTCCGAGGGGCAGGGGATACGTGGGCCTGTGGCCGAATCGCCCTTGCCGGAGGAAGCACGCGGGCCGGCGCGCACCGCTGCCCGAGAAAAGCACGCCGGCCGGCGCGCACCGCTGCCCGAGGAAGCACCCGGGCGGCGACCGAGCCGCGCTGCCCGAGGAAACGTGCAGGCCAGTGGCGGGCCGCCCCGCCCGAGCGAGGACGGGAGCCGGCAATCAGGCCCCGCCCTCAAAGAAAGCACGCGGGCCGGCGATCAGGGCACCGCGCCCGAGAAAGCACACAGACCGGCCGACGGACCTCGCTGCCCCAGCAGTGCCCGGCGTGGCCCGCAGGCCAGGCGGGGCCTCAGCGCAGCCGGGCCACGCGCCACACGGCCAGGACGACGACCGCTATGACCACCACGGTGTACGCGAGGACGACACGCCAGTCGGGACGCCGTCCGGAGCCGCGCTGCGGCAGGCCCGGCCAGGTGGAACCGACGCGGCGCGCGGCCATCATGCCCCAGCCGGCCGCGCACGAGCAGATCAGCAGACCGAGCATCGCGACCACGGCACCGCCGTCACCGAACTCGAAGGCCAGCGGGAAGGCGAACATCAGGGAGCCGACCGCCGCCAGCCCCACGATGGGGGCGAGCTGCCAGATCCGCAGCCGACGCTGCGGACGCAGCTCGACCTCCACTTCGAGCCCGGCGGTCAGTTCGTCCGCGTCCGGGCCGTCGGCGGTCACACCGCCCGGGGGCTGCTCGTCGGGACCGTCGGAACTGAGCCGCTGGTCGTCGCCCTCCACGGTGACGTACTCCGCGCCTTGTGCGGTGTCGCGAGGGCCGGCCTCCATCGCCACGCGCCCTCCCAACTCGGACTCCACTTGGTCGATCGAAGCTCGATGATGGCATGCCGTCAGAGGCCCGGATGACGACCGGAGCGTCCCGATGCCATCACGTGATCAGGCTGTAACCGGTCGTTCGATCAACGCCAGCGCAAGGTGCGGGAGTTCCGGGAGGTCCGCCACGGCACCACTGAGCCAGTGCACGCGCGGGTCGCGCCGGAACCAGGAATCCTGACGGCGCGCGAAGCGCTTGGTGGCGCGTACGGTCTCGGCGCGCGCCTCTTCCAGCGTGCACTCCCCCGCGAGCGCCGCGAGCACCTGCTGGTACCCGAGCGCGCGCGATGCCGTACGCCCCTCGCGCAGGCCCTGCGCCTCCAGTTCGCGCACCTCTTCGACGAGCCCCGCCTCCCACATCCGGTCGACCCGGCGCGCGATGCGCTCGTCGAGCTCGGGCCGTGCCACGTCGACGCCGATCTGGACGGTGTCGTAGACCGAGTCGTGACCCGGGAGGTTGGCGGTGAAGGGCTTGCCGGTGATCTCGATGACTTCCAGGGCCCGGACGATACGGCGGCCGTTGCTCGGCAGGATCGCCTGCGCGGCCTCCGGGTCGGCGGCGGCCAGGCGCGCGTGCAGCGCTCCCGAGCCGCGCAGCGCGAGCTCCTCCTCCAGCCGGGCACGCACCTCTGGGTCGGTTCCGGGGAACTCCAGGTTGTCGACCGCGCCACGTACGTACAGCCCGGAGCCGCCCACCAGGATGGGCCAGCGACCCTGGGCGAGCAGCGCGTCGATGCGGGCACGGGCGAGGCGCTGGTATTCGGCCACGGACGCCGTGACCGTCACGTCCCAGATGTCCAGCAGATGGTGCGGCACGCCGCCGCGCTCCTCGGGCGTCAGCTTGGCGGTGCCGATGTCCATCCCCCGGTAGAGCTGCATGGAGTCGGCGTTGACGACCTCTCCACCGAGACGCTGGGCCAGGAATACACCCAGATCGGACTTTCCGGCCGCGGTCGGTCCGACGACGGCGATGACCCGCGGCGCGGGGGCTGCACTACTCACCGCAACAGTCTCGCAAACCTCCGGGGCCCGTCTCGAACGAGTTACGTGACGCCCCGGAAACGGGGTCGTTGCCTGTTGCGAGGTTCCGGGCACCGGCTCGAGAACGGGTGCTCCGGGCAATGCAAACGGACGCACCGGGCTACGCGGTATTTCGCCCGCACGAGTAACGTATGGAGTGGATATGGGCGTTTTTGCACGGCTTTTCCGGAGGTCGAGCACGACGGAGGAGGCGCAGCCCGCCGAGGCGGATGCCACGCCGGCGACGGCCGAGGCAGAGACGGCCGGGGCCGAGGCGGAGAAGGCGAAGGACGCGGCCGGGGCCGAGGCACAGGCCGCACCGGAGGAGACCGCGCAGGCCACCGGCGACGAGGGTGTCGCGATCCCCAGGCAGCAGTCCCCCGACGAAGCCGCCGACAGCGAAGCCGCCGACAGCGAGGCCGACGAGGGCGCCCGCACGTAACTGCCCCGCGAGGGAAGGTGGACCATGGGTCTTCTGGACAATCTGAAGGACAAGATCGGCCCTGCCAAGGAAAAGGTCTCGGAACTCGCACACCAGAGCGGGGACAAGGTCGAGCGCGGACTCGACAAGGCCGCGAAGCTGGTCGACGAGAAGACCAAGGGCAAGTACCACGACAAGATCCACACGGGCACGGACAAGGCGAAGGGCGCGATGGAGCGCCTCACTCACCGGGACACCGGCCCTGCGACCGGCCGGCAGACGCCTCCGGACGCACCGCAGCCGCCCGCGTCCGGACCACCCTCCTGACAACGGAAGAAACATCATCGGCGGACGGCCGCGGAGCACACGGCTCCCGGCCGTCCGCCGTGTCCGGGGTGCGGCGGAGGAGGAGCTACGACCAGGCCGCCACGAGATACCCCACCCCGTAGGGCGCGTCGTCGTACAGCAACGCACCGGACATGTCCGCGCCCTCGGCGGCGCCCGCGAGAATCTGCCAAGGGGCCCGGCCGCAGGCCTTCAGCTCGTCGGCCAGGTCCGCGTCCAGGGCCTTCAGGGCCGCCACGTCCGCCGCCCCCAGCGCACGCGCGACCTCCGCGTCGAAGCCTTCCGCCCGCTCGTCCAGATAGCCGGGGGCCTTGAGGGTGCGGCAGGCGCTGGCGTCGCCCATGACCAACAGCGCCAGCCGCTCGTCCGGCCCGGCGAGGCCCGCTCCGACCTCGGCGCACCGCTCGGGAGCCAGGGATTCCGCCACGGCGAGCCCCTCGATGGGCGCGTCGGCCCAGCCCAGCCGCCCCAGCAGCCACGCCGCGACGGCGAGCGAGGGCGGAAGCTCGCGTTCCGACGCCGCCGGGTCCGTCCCCTGCGCGCCCAGCCATACCTCGACGTCCACACCGAAGCCGCGGAACGAACCCCACGTGCCCGCCGGGTACGGGCCGGCCCCGCTCTCTGCCGCGGGGCCCACGACCACCAGCCGGTCGGGGCGAGCGGCGGCGAGCACGCCCAGCGCGTCCACACACGCGGCACGGGCGCCGTCCAGCTCAGGGGCGGCACCCGCGGCGACGTCGGGGACGAGCAGGGGCGGACAGGGACAGACGGCTGCGGCGACAAGCATGATCCGCAGCGTAACCCCGCCGGGCGGCGGCACGTCACTCACCGGCGCACCCGCGGAAGATCGTCCCCCGCGCGCTCCCGTCCCGCCACGCGCCGGGTCACACGCGGCGCACGTGGTGCGAGGGTGGCGTCAGTCGCAGCCGCACGCGCCGGCGGTGGCCACGGGCATGGGCTCCGGAACGCCGATCTTCGGCAGACCGAGCATCACGCCCGCCGGCTTGGCGGCCTCGGCCGCGTTGCGCTTCTCCCAGGCGTCACCCGCGCGGGTGCGGCGCACGTTCAGCACGGGGCCCTCGGCGAGGAGGTGGTGCGGGGCGGCGTACGTGATCTCGACCGTCACCACGTCGCCGGGGCGGACCTCCTCCTCGGGCTTGGTGAAGTGGACCAGGCGGTTGTCGGCGGCCCGGCCGGAGAGGCGGTGGGTGGCACCGTCCTTGCGGCCCTCGCCCTCGGCGACCATCAGCTCCAGCGTGCGGCCGACCTGCTTCTTGTTCTCCTCCCAGGAGATCTCCTCCTGGAGGGCGACGAGACGCTCGTAGCGCGCCTGGACGACCTCCTTGGGGATCTGGTTCTCCATCGTGGCGGCCGGGGTACCGGGCCGCTTGGAGTACTGGAAGGTGAAGGCCTGCGCGAAACGCGCCTCGCGGACGACGTGCAGGGTCTGCTCGAAGTCCTCCTCGGTCTCGCCCGGGAAGCCCACGATGATGTCGGTGGTGATCGCGGCGTGCGGGATGGCGGCCCGGACCTTCTCGATGATCCCGAGGTACCGCTCCTGCCGGTAGGACCGGCGCATCGCCTTCAGGACGGTGTCCGAGCCGGACTGCAGCGGCATGTGCAGCTGGGGCATCACGTTCGGCGTCTCGGCCATGGCGGCGATGACGTCGTCGGTGAAGTCGCGCGGGTGCGGCGAGGTGAAGCGGACGCGCTCCAGGCCCTCGATCTCGCCGCAGGCGCGCAGCAGCTTGCTGAAGGCCTCGCGGTCGCCGATGTCGGAGCCGTACGCGTTGACGTTCTGACCGAGCAGGGTGATCTCGGAGACACCCTCGGCGACCAAGGCCTCGATCTCGGCGAGGATGTCGCCGGTGCGGCGGTCCTTCTCCTTGCCGCGCAGGGCCGGGACGATACAGAAGGTGCAGGTGTTGTTGCAGCCGACGGAGATCGAGACCCAGGCCGCGTACGCGCTCTCGCGCCGCGTCGGCAACGTAGAGGGGAACGCTTCGAGCGACTCGGCGATCTCGACCTGCGCCTCCTCCTGCACACGGGCGCGCTCCAGCAGCACGGGCAGCTTGCCGATGTTGTGCGTACCGAAGACGACATCCACCCAGGGCGCCTTCTTCACGATGGTGTCGCGGTCCTTCTGCGCGAGACAGCCACCGACGGCGATCTGCATGCCGGGCCGCTCGGCCTTCTTCGGCGCGAGGCGGCCGAGGTTGCCGTAGAGGCGGTTGTCGGCGTTCTCACGGACGGCACAGGTGTTGAAGACGACGACGTCCGCGTCGCCGTCCGACCCCTCGGGTGCGCGCACGTACCCGGCCTCTTCGAGCAGCCCGGACAATCGCTCGGAATCGTGGACGTTCATCTGGCACCCGTAGGTGCGGATCTCGTAGCTCTTGGGTGCTGGAACGTCCACTACCGGGCTCCGGTCGCTGCTGCTGGTCATGGCTCAAGGGTAGGTGGTTCCAGGAGAGCCCCTGCCCGAGTCCTCGGAGGAGCGGCCCCCTGCGCCGGGGGCCGGGGTCGGACTTGTTGTCGCGTCACCGGTCCAGGCGGGCCGACCTCGAATCGAGTGGCGCAAATCACAACAATTTAGAGATTGCGCAACCTTTAAAGTACACGCATGGATCTTCATGTCGCGACGAAGTGGGAGACCGCGGTACTCGCCGGAGGGCCGGCCGACGGCCTGCGCATGCAGGTCGCGGGTCGACCCTCGGTACTGCAGGTGACCTACCCGTGCCAGGTCGAGAACCCGGCGGACGGTGTCCAGGTGGCGGCGCTGTACGTCTACCGGCGCCAACTCGGCGCCCACAGCGAACCGCTGACGTACGGCTACGACAGCGCCAGCCCCTGACGGAGGCGTTTCAGCGGGTGCCGGCGTTTCAGCGGGTGCCGGTCGACGGCTCGGCCGCGGCCGCCTCCGCGGAGGTCCGGATGGCCGACGGCGTCACCGGGCCGGACCCGGACGCGGCGGGCGAGGGGGCGTTCTCGTCCTTCATCGCCTTCGCCTCGCTCTTGAGGATGCGCATCGACTTGCCCAGCGCGCGGGCGGTGTCGGGCAGCTTCTTCGAGCCGAACAGCACGATGACGACGAGCGCCACGATCAGCAGGTGCCAGGGTTCCAGTCCGTTGCGGAGCATGACCGCGCCCGCCCTTCCTCGCCTCGGTCGAGGGCCTTCCGCCGCTCGCCCGCCCAATGATGGTTGCTATGTTGCGCAACTGTACAACCGAGGCGCCTGAACCTCAGCCACCACTGACCACCGCTCGCCTGCGGCCGCGTTCGTAGCGCGCTCTGACCGCCCGCAGGGCGACCGCGTACAGCGCGAGGACGGTGACGAGCAGCAGGTGGTACTCCAGCGGCAGGGCGGTCATGCCGAGGAGCGCGCCGAGCGGGGTGAGGGGCAGCAGGAGCGCGACGGCGGCGAGGACGGCCGCCGCCCGGCCGACCGGGCCCGGGTCACGGCCCGCTGCGTAGCTCCGACGGGACCGCAGGAGCAGCATCACCAAGGCCTGGGTGAGCAGGTTCTCGGTGAACCAGGCGGAGTGGAACACCGCTTGGTCGTCGAGCGCGTCGGGGCCGTACAGCGTGAGCGCCAGGACACCGAAGGTGGCGAGGTCGGCGACCGCGTTGAGCACGCCGAAGCCGCTGATGAAGCGCAGGAAGTCGCGGGGGCGCAGCACGGTGGGACGGGTGAGCGCCCCGGGTGCGGGGCGGTCGTACGCGAAGGCGAGCTGCGCCGCGTCGAAGCACAGGTTCTGGGCGAGGACCTGGGCCGGGAGCATCGGCAGGAAGGGCAGGAGAAGGCCGGCGGCGAGCATCGCGACGACGTTGCCGAGGTTGGAGGAGAGCGTCACGCGCAGGTACGTGGCGATGTTGCCGCTGCTGTGGCGGCCGGCGGTGACGGCATGGCAGATCGCGGTGAGGTCCTTGTGCGCGAGGACCACGTCCGCGCTCTCGCGGGCCACGTCGACGGCGTCGCGTGGGGCGATGGCCACGTCGGTGGCGTGGAGCGCGGGCACGTCGTTGACACCGTCGCCGAGGAAACCGACGGTGTGCCCGGCCTTGCGGAGGGCGGTGACGATCCGCGCCTTGTCCTCAGGGGTGCAGCGGGCGACGACGGTCGCGGCGAGCTCGTCGGCGGCGCCGGCGGTCCGTACGTCACCGGGGTCGAGACCGAGGTCGCGGCAGGCGCGGGCCGCCGTGCCGGGGTGGTCGCCGGTGAGGACCTTCACGGTGACACCACGGACGGCGAGGTCGCGCAGGGCCTGCGCGGCGGTCGGGGCGAGGGCGTCCCGGAAGGTGACGAAACCGCGGAAGGTCAGCCCCTGTTCGTCGGCGGGGGTGTAGGGACGGCTGCGGGCGGGGCGTTCGGCGGTGGCGACCGCGAGCAGCCGCAGGCCGTCGTCCGCCTCGTGCGCGGCGCGCACAAGCAGCCGCTCCCGCTCGGCGGGTTCGAGCACACAGCGCTCCAGTACGTCCTCGGCGGCGCCCTTGACCACGAGGGTGTGCGTGCCGAGGCGGCCGCGGACCACGACGGTGGCGAGGCGGCGGACCGGGTCGAAGGGCAGGACCGCGACGCCCTCGTACGGTTCCCGGGCGCCGTCGGCCGCGTCCAGGAGCGCCTCGTCGAGGGCGTCCGGGGCGGGCAGGTCGGCGAGCTGGAGGGTCCACCAGGCACCGACGGCCGCCCAGCGCAGGGCGTCGGGCGCGTCCTCGCCGTCGCCGTCCAGGGCCTGTTGGACGACCGGCCGGTCCTGGGTGAGGGTGCCGGTCTTGTCGAGGCACAGCACGTCGACCGCGCCGAGGTCGTGCAGCGCGGGCAGACGTTTCACGATCACGCCGTGGGTGCGGGCGAGGAGTGAGGCACCGCGGGCCAGACAGGTGGTGACGATGACCGGCAGCATCTCGGGGGTGAGGCCGACCGCGACCGCGACGGCGAAGGGGAGCGTCTCCGGGCCCCGGCCGCGCAGGGCCGCGCCCGCCATGAGGACCAGCGGCGGCGTGAGCAGCATGAACCGGATCAGCACCCAGGAGATGCCGTGCACGGACCGGTCGAAGGCGCTCGCCTCGCGCCGGGCCGGGGTGCCGTGGGCCCGCGCCAGGCGGGTCCGCGCTCCCGTGTCGAGGACGAGCGCGGTGCCGCCGCCGGTGGCGACGCTGCTGCCCTGGAAGCAGAGGTGCGGCTGATCAAAGGGGCCGCCGTCGGGCGGCCCGGGCGCGTCGAGTGCGCTCTTGGCGACCGGCGCCGACTCCCCGGTCAGCGCCGCCTGGTGCACGGTCAGGCCGCTCGCCCGCAGCAGCCGTACGTCGGCGGGGACGAGATCCCCGGGCGCGAGCCGGATCACGTCACCGGGCACCAGCTCGGCGGCGGGTATCTCCCGCTCTCGCGGCGACCGGTCCGCGTCCCACCGGCGCACGACGGTCACGGTGGTGGCGACCAGGTCGCGCAGCGCCGCCATCGAGCGGTCGGCCCGGTGCTCGCCGGTGGCGCGCAGGACGCAGCTGACCACGACGAGGGAGAGGATCACGCAGGCGGTGCCCCAGGCGGTGACGGTCGCGGAGACCAGGCCGAGGCAGAGCAGGACGGTGGTGAACGGGTCGCGCAGACCGCGGACGAAGAGACGAGCCCTGGATGTCGTACGGGCCTCGGGGAGCACGTTCTCCCCCAGGTCCGCGAGCCGTGCTTCCGCCTCCGTCTCGGTGAGTCCGCGGGGACCGCTCCCGAGCCGACGCAGATCCTGAAGGGACGTGGGCCCTGTGACGCCGGGGGCGGCAGGCGGGGTCGCCGACGGTACGGCGGTCTCAGAGGCCACGGAGCCGGCGTACCGAGACACTGGTCCGCTCGGCACGGTCGGCGAGCTGACCCACCACGAGACGCACCACGGTCACGACGTCCGCGTCGTCGACGAAGTACACCTGGCGGCGGCCCTCGCGGCGCGAGCGCACGAGTCCGGCGAGCTTGAGCTTGGTCAGGTGCTGGCTGACGGCGGGCAACGCGCCGCCGACACGCTCGGCGAGTCCGGTGACGTCGCTCTCGCCCTGCGCGAGCGCCCACACGATGTGCAGCCGCGCGGCCGAGGCCAGCAGCCCGAAGGCGGCGGCCGCCTCCGCCAGCACCTCGGCGGACGGGTCCTCGAAACCACCGCCACCTGCCGCCACCGTCGCCCTCCCCTTCACGCCCGGTCCTGTCCGTACGAGCCGCCCAGTCTAGGCCTGTGGAGGACGTAGGGCCGACGGGCCGAACGGGCTCCGCTACGCCTCCGAGTGCGTCCAGCCCTGGCGGCGCAGGATCGCCGAGACGTCCGGGGCACGGTAGTGGTCCCCCTTGAGTACCTTCCCGTCGGCCCGGCGGGACACCGAGCCGTCCGGGCCGACCTTGGTCATGTTGGCGCGGTGGATCTCGGCGATCACAGCGTCGAGGTCGATGCCGTGCACGAGTGCCGTGCCGTAGGCGACGTACACGACGTCGGCCAGCTCGTGCGCCAGCCGGTCGAGAGGTCCGGTGACGGAGACCTCGGCGACCTCCGCGGCCTCCTCGGCAAGCAGTTCGCCGCGGTGCGCGGCCAGATCCGGGGACACCTCCGTCGGCACGGTTCGGGCATCGAGGCCGAAGGCGAGGTGGAACTCACGGACGAGGGAGGCGGGAGACGGGGAGGCGGGAGAAGCGGAGGCGGGAGACGGGGAGGCGGGAGACGGGTGCATCCGGTGACCCTACCGGCCGCCCAGCGCCGGTCCTGTTGTGGTGCTCTTGTGACCCCCTGCCCTGGTCAGCGGAGCGTGTGGCCTGGCAGGATCGCGCGCATGCTCCAGGCCCTCCCCCGTATCGGCAGACGCCGCGCGCTGCTGGGCTCGGCGGCCGCGTTCGCGGTCTTCGGGCTGCTGCTGTGGTGGCTCCTGCCGCTCGGCAAGGATTCCCCGAGCGGCACGATCACCTTCAGTACGGGCACCCCGACCGGGGTGTACCAGAAGTACGGCATCCTGCTGCGGAACGCGATCGCCAAGGACATGCCGCGACTGGACGTCCGGCTGCTGAACAGCGACGGGTCGCAGGAGAACGTGCGGCGGGTGGCCACGGGGAAGGCCGACTTCACGATCGCGGCGGCCGACGCGGTGGCGACGTACATGATGGAGAACGAGCCGGGCGCCGACAGGCTGCGCGGCTGCGCACGGCTGTACGACGACTACGTGCACCTGGTGGTGCCGCGCTCTTCCTCCGTGCAGTCCGTGGCGGACCTGAAGGGCCGCAAGGTCGCCGTGGGTCCGGGCGGGTCGGGGGTACGGCTGATCGCGGACCATGTGCTCACCGCGGCCGGTCTCGACCCGAAGAAGGACATCACGCCGCTGTCGAACGGCATCGGGACCATGCCCGAGCTGCTGAAGCGGCACCGGATCGACGCGTTCTTCTGGTCGGGCGGGCTGCCCACCAGCGCGGTCACGCAGTTGTCGAAGAACTTCGCGATCCGCCTGGTGCCGATCGGCAGCGATCTGGTGGCGAAACTGCACGAGCAGGGCGGCGCGTCGCGCTACTACCGGGCGGCGGTGATGCCCGCCGACGCCTACCCAGAGGCCCAGCAGGGCTCCTCCGTGCAGACCGTGGCCGTCGCGAACCTCCTGATGACGCGGGAGGACATGGACGCCGACCTCACCGAGAAGCTCACCCGCGCGGTGATCGACAGTCGCGACCGCATCGGCGCGCAGGTGCACGCGGCCCAGCTGGTGGACCTGCGCACGGCGATCTACACGGATCCGCTGGAGCTGCACGAGGGCGCGCGGCGGTATTACCGGTCGGTGAAGCCGTAGCCTTGGGGCGCCATGACCTTGGGACGCCGTGACCTCGGGGCGCCCCGTGTTCTTGGGGCGCCCGGTGTTCTTGTTCTTGCCGCACTCGGGGGTGCGGTGGCCGTCCCGGGGCTGCGTCCCCAGCCCCCTTCGGCCTGAACGGCCTCGCCCTCAAACGCCGGACGGGCTGTTCTTGCCCGACTGGCCCGAAATGGCGGGGTCGACGTCGACCGCCCGCGGCACCGTCACCGTCACCTTCAGCCCGTGCGGCTCATGGTGCGCGTACGAGATCGACCCTCCGCCGGCCTCCAGCAGAGCCCGCGAGATCGACAGCCCGAGCCCCGACCCCTTGATGTTCTGGTGCGCCGCGCTGCGCCAGAAGCGGTCGCCGACACGGGCCAGTTCCTCGTCGCTGAGTCCGGGGCCGCCGTCGGTGACCACGACCGTGGCGGTGTCGCCGCCCGCCGCGACCTCCACCTCGACGCGCTCCCCCTCGGGCGTGAACTTCACCGCGTTGTCGATGATCGCGTCCAGCGCGCTGGACAGGGTGACCGGGTCGGCCCAGGCGGTGGTGGCCGGACAGTGCCCGGTCAGCCGTACGCCCTTGGCCTGGGCGGCCGGGCCCCAGGCCGCGACGCGCTCGGTGGCCAGCGCACCGATGTCGGTGAGCTGGAGGTCCGCCTCGGCATGCTCGGCGAGCGCCAGGTCGAGCAGGTCGTCCAGAACCTGTGTGAGGCGCTTTCCCTCGGTACGGACCGAGGCGATCTCCTCGTTGTCCTCGGGCAGTTCGAGGGCGAGCAGCTCGATGCGCAGCAGCAGCGCGGACAGCGGGTTGCGCAACTGGTGGGAGGCGTCGGCGACAAAGGCGCGCTGCTGCTCAAGGACGCTCTCGACGTTGTCCGCCATCTCGTTGAACGACCGGGCCAGGCGCCTGAGTTCCGGCGGCCCACCGGCGGCCGCCACGCGGGACTTGAGGCGTCCGGTCGCGATGTCGTGGGTCGTCGCGTCCAGGATCCGTACGGGCCTGAGCACCCAGCCGGTCAGGCGCAGCGCCGCGCCGACGGCGAGCAGCATCGCGGCGATCTCGCCGGCGCCGATGACCAGCCAGCCGTCCAGGGTCTTCGAACGCATCTGCCCGGTGGGCGAGTCGGTGACGACGACCGCGATGACGTCGCCGTCGCGGATGACCGGCGAGGCGACCACGAGCCGGGTGCGCTGCCAGGGCCAGACCTGTTCGGGGTCGTGGCTGCGGCGCCCGAGCAGTGCCTCGTTGAAGGCGTCGCGGCCCTCGCCCTCCTCGGGCAGGTACCAGTTCTCGGGCGCGTTGGCCATGGGTGTGTGGTCGCGGTAGAAGACGCCGGCCTGGATGCCGTACACGCTGTGGTACTTGGCGAGTTCCTTGCGCAGGGTCTCACGGCGCTCGTCCGGGTCGCTGACCCGGGAGCCGCTGGGCCGCTCGGTGACGAACTGGGCGAGCGCCGCGAAGCGCGCGGTGTCGTCGATGCGGTCGACGACCACCCTCTGCTGCTCGGCGGCGGCCAGGCTGACGGCGAGCGGGATTCCGAGCGCGAGCAGCACGGCCGCCATCAGGACGATGAGCAGCGGGAGGAGACGTGTGCGCAACCGGTCCCCGCTACACGGCCGGGGCGACGAGCCGGTAGCCGACGCCGCGTACGGTCTCGATCAGTGCCGGCATGCGCAGCTTGGCGCGCAGGGAAGCGACGTGCACCTCAAGGGTGCGTCCGGTCCCCTCCCAGCTGGTGCGCCACACCTCGCTGATGATCTGCTCACGGCGGAACACCACGCCCGGGCGCTGCGCCAGCAGGGCGAGCAGGTCGAACTCCTTGCGGGTCAGCTGGATCACCGAACCGTCCACGCTGACCTGGCGGGTGGGGAGTTCGATGCGCACCGGCCCGAGGCGCAGCGCGGTCTCGGTGGCGCCGGTGTCGTCCAGGTGCGGGATGCGCCGGCTGACGGCGTGGATGCGCGCGAGCAACTCCCCGGTGTCGTACGGCTTGACCACGTAGTCGTCGGCGCCGAGGTTGAGGCCGTGGATCCGGGAGCGCACGTCGGAGCGCGCGGTGACCATGATCACCGGAGTGCTGGTGCGCTTGCGGATCTTGCCGCAGACCTCGTAGCCGTCCTGGTCGGGCAGGCCCAGGTCGAGCAGGACGACGCCGAAGCCGGCCCCCTCGGGGACCATCGCCTGGAGCGCCTCCTCGCCACTGCGGGCGTGCGTGACGTCGAAGCCGTGCCGGGCCAGCACCGCGGACAGAGCGGCCGCGACGTGGTTGTCGTCCTCGACGAGAAGCAGTCTCATACCGGCTCCCCTCCGGTTCCTGCTGGGCCCTGTGGGCTCTCAGCCTGTACAAGAGCCGACTCTCGCCTTGTACTGGAAAGCGGCATCCACATGAATGAGTGCACCTGCGCGCGTGCACCATGGCAGTCACGCCGATGAACAAGGACGGCGTCAAGAGGGTTCTGGTTGCGGACGGCTTCCGTTATCCAGCCGGTACGCGCCCTGCGCCCGGAAACTACGTCTTGTGTCCGTTCGCTACCGGATTGTGATGCTCAGATCTCCCTCAGATGTAATGACGCTGGTCGTACGGCGTTACTACTGTCCTCCGAAACCGAGCGAGGACGGAGCCAGTCATCACATGACCGAAGTATCGGTGGCCAAGGACTCGGTGGCCGCGACCGACGAACTGGTCGTCCTGAGGAGCGTCAACAAGCACTTCGGCGCGTTGCACGTGCTCCAGGACATCGACCTGACCATCGCGCGTGGTGAGGTCGTCGTGGTCATCGGCCCCTCGGGGTCGGGGAAGTCCACCCTGTGCCGCACCATCAACCGTCTGGAGACCATCGACTCGGGCGAGATCCTGATCGACGGCAAGCCGCTGCCCCAGGAGGGCAAGGAGTTGGCCCGGCTGCGCGCCGACGTCGGCATGGTCTTCCAGTCCTTCAACCTCTTCGCGCACAAGACGGTGCTCGAGAACGTGATGCTGGGCCAGGTCAAGGTCCGCAGAACGGACAAGCAGGCGGCCGAGGAGAAGGCACGGGGCCTGCTCGACCGGGTCGGCGTCGGCACACAGGCGGACAAGTACCCCGCGCAGCTCTCCGGCGGCCAGCAGCAGCGCGTCGCGATCGCCCGCGCGCTGGCGATGAACCCCAAGGTCATGCTCTTCGACGAGCCGACCTCGGCGCTGGACCCGGAGATGATCAACGAGGTCCTGGAGGTCATGCAGCAGCTGGCCCGGGACGGAATGACCATGGTCGTCGTCACCCATGAGATGGGCTTCGCCCGTTCGGCCGCCAACCGGGTGGTCTTCATGGCCGACGGCCGCATCGTCGAAGAGGCCGCGCCGGACCAGTTCTTCAGCAATCCGCGCAGCGACCGGGCGAAGGACTTCCTGTCGAAGATCCTGCACCACTGAGACCCGCAGCGTCGAAGAGCCCACACCACGGCCCGACGCACACACCAGGCCCGACGCTCCGCACCACGGCCCGACGCACACCCCGGGCCCGAACGCGGGCACCAGGCCCGACGACCCGCGCCACCCGCCACCGAAGCCCCGCGCCACCCGCTACGGACGGTCCGCCCGGAACCGCCACCGACGGTCCACCCCGAACCGCGTCCGACGGGCCACGCCCCGGCCACTCGGTCCGCATCTCTTCACCACGCAAAGGATGTTCACCATGAAGCTCCGTAAGGTCACCGCTGCCGCGGCGGTCGTACTCGCCCTCTCCACCGTCGCCACGGCCTGCGGCTCGGACGACAAGAACGACGGAGGCTCTTCCTCCGGCGGCGGCAAGACGATCAAGATCGGTATCAAGTTCGACCAGCCGGGCATCGGCCAGAAGACGCCGCAGGGCTACTCCGGCTTCGACGTGGACGTCGCCACGTACATCGCCAAGCAGCTCGGCTACAACGCGAACCAGATCGAGTGGAAGGAGTCGAAGAGCGCCGACCGCGAGACCATGCTGCAGCGCGGCGACGTCGACTTCATCGCCGCCTCGTACTCGATCAACGATGAGCGCCAGAAGAAGGTCGACTTCGCCGGCCCCTACCTGCTCGCCCACCAGGACGTGCTGGTCCGCGCCGACGACAACAGCATCAAGTCGCCCTCGGACCTGAACTCCAAGAAGCTGTGTTCGGTGACGGGCTCGACGTCGGCGCAGAACGTCAAGGACAAGCTGGCCCCGAAGGCCAACCTGCAGAAGTACCCGACGTACTCGGCCTGCCTGACGGGTCTGCAGAACGGCGCCATCGACGCGCTGACCACCGACGACTCGATCCTCGCCGGTTACGCCTCGCAGGCCGCCTTCAAGGGCAAGCTCAAGCTGGGCGGCTTCAAGATGACGAACGAGAACTACGGCATCGGCGTCAAGAAGGGCAGCGACCTCAAGGCGAAGATCAACACCGCCCTGGAGAAGATGGTCTCGGACGGTTCGTGGAAGCAGGCCGTGGAGAAGAACTTCGGCCCCGCGAACTACAAGTACGAGCCCGCGCCGAAGATCGGCAACATCGTCCAGTAAGCAGGGCCCGACGTGGTGCGCCGCCCTCGGAGGCGGCGCACCGAGGCCTGTCCGACACGCGGAAGCGCGGGACCTCATGTTCGATTTCCTTGATCGCTACGACCTGTTGGGAGCGTTCTGGACGACGGTGCAGCTCACCGTCCTCTCCGCGATCGGCTCCCTGATCTGGGGCACTGCGCTGGCCGCCATGCGGGTCGGCCCGGTGCCGCTGATGCGCGGTTTCGGGGCCGCCTACGTGAACATCGTGCGGAACATCCCGCTGACCGTGATCATCCTGTTCACCTCACTGGGGCTCAACCAGACCCTGGGCATCAACCTCGGCGCCACCGCCTTCGACACCATCAACTTCCGGCTGGCGGTTCTCGGTCTGATCGCCTACACCTCGGCGTTCGTGTGCGAGGCGCTGCGGGCCGGCATCAACACCGTGCCCGTCGGACAGGCGGAGGCGGCCCGTGCGCTGGGGCTGAACTTCACCCAGGTGCTCACGTTGGTGGTGCTGCCGCAGGCGTTCCGCTCGGTCGTGGGCCCGCTGACGAACGTACTGATCGCGCTGACCAAGAACACCACCGTGGCGGCCGCGATCGGCGTCACCGAGGCGGCACTGCTGATGAAGGAGATGATCGAGAACGAGGCCCAACTCCTTCTGATCTCCGCTGTGATCGCCTTCGGGTTCGTGTGTCTGACGCTGCCTACCGGCCTGATCCTCGGCTGGGTGGGCAAGAAGGTGGCGGTGAAGCGATGACTTCCGTCCTCTACGACGCCCAGGGCCCGCGGGCCAAGCGGCGCAACGTCCTCTACACGGTGGTGTTCCTGGTCGCCATGGCCGCGCTCCTGTGGTGGGTGATCAGCAGCCTCAACGACAAGGACCAGCTGGCCTGGGAGAAGTGGAAGCCGTACCTCGGCGGCACGGAGGCCTGGTCGACCTACATCTGGCCGGGGCTGGAGAACACGCTCAAGGCGGCGGCCCTCTCGATGCTCATATCACTGCCGCTGGGTGCGGTCCTGGGCATCGCCCGCCTCTCGGAGCACGCCTGGATCCGGGTCCCGGTCGCGGTCGTGGTGGAGTTCTTCCGGGCCATCCCGGTGCTGGTCCTGATGATCTTCGGCCTCGCCCTGTTCGCCGAGTACACGAACGTCGGCTCGGACGACCGCCCGCTGTACGCGGTGGTCACGGGCCTTGTCCTCTACAACTCCTCGGTGCTCGCGGAGATCGTCCGGGCGGGCATCCTGGCCCTGCCGAAGGGCCAGTCCGAGGCCGCGCTGGCCATCGGTCTGCGCAGGAACCAGGTGATGCGGTTCATCCTGCTGCCGCAGGCGGTCACCGCGATGCTGCCGGCGATCGTCAGCCAGATCGTGGTGATCGTGAAGGACACGGCGCTGGGCGGCGCGGTCCTCACCTTCCCCGAACTGCTGGCGTCCGTGTCGCCGATGAGCTCGTACTACGGCGCCAACACCATCGCCAGCTTCACGATCGTGGCCCTCATCTACATCGCCCTCAACTTCTCGCTGACGACGTTCGCGAGCTGGCTGGAGAAGCGGCTGCGGCAGGGCAAGAAGTCGACCGGGGCGGTGCTGCCTCCGGCGGCGGTCGCGGGGGCGGAATCGACCGGGGTGGCGGCGTAGGAGGAGCCGTCCTCGTCCGGCGGGCCTCTCATTCCTCCTGACGTCTTCTCAGTCCTGTTGCTCCACGGGGGCAGTGGCATGATCGCCACTGCCCCCGTCGCTTGACGCGAACAGCGGCAGTGGGTTGCATACGTTCTGTGATCGTGCACCCTGCTCCAACTTCCTGTTCACATACGTCCCTCAGGACACCGCTCAGGGCAGGGGGCGCCACGCCGTGGACCCGGTGATCATCGTGGGAGCGGGGCCTGTGGGGCTCTCGCTCTCGCTCGCGCTCGCGCGCCAGGAAGTGCCGTCCGTGGTCCTCGACGAGGGGCCGGGCAAGGACGAGCAGCGGGCCGCGCGCACCGTCGTGCTGCGGGAGGACACCGCCGCGCTGATGGAACGGCTGACCGGAGTGGCCCTCGCCGAGCTCGGACTGCGCTGGACGGGATGGCGGTCGATGCGGCGCAAGCAGGTGACGCGGGAGGTCGCGTTCCAGCCGGACGGTACGGAGGAGGAACCCGGAAGCGCCTACGGCCCGGCCGCGGGGCGAGCCACCGAGGATCGCAAGGGCGCGGTCGAGGGGCCCGGCGCCGACGGGGAACCGGCCCCGCTGCACATCGCCCAGCACGTGCTCACCGGCGCCCTGCGGGCCGCCATCGCCTCGGAACGGCTGGTCAAGGTCGCCGTGGAAAGCCGACTGGACTCCCTCGAAAGCGAGCCGTCGGGCGTCACGGCGCACACGCGCGGCCCCCGGGGCACGTGGTGGCGCGGCAGTTACCTCGTCGGCTGCGACGGACCGCGCTCGACGGTGCGCAAGCTGCTCGACATCCGCTTCCCGGGCCGTACTGCCGTGGAGCGGCACGCCGTCGCAGCTCTGCGCACCGAACTTCCCTGGCCCGGCGAGGCGTTGCTGCACCGGATGCCGCCGTGGCGGACGTCGGGGCCCTCGGGCGGCGAGGTCGTGGCGCGTCCCCTGCCCGACGGCGTATGGCGTCTGGACTGGCTGCTGCCGCCGGGCAAGGACCTGGTCACACCGGAGCTGCTGGTGACGCGGGTCCGGGAGACCCTCGCGGGCTGGAACGGGGGCGGCTCCACCCCCGCGTACGACCTGCTGGACACGGGCGTCCACACGGTCCACCACCGGCTGGCCCGCCGTTGGCGCGCCGGCCGGGTCTTCCTCGCCGGGGACGCCGCGCATCTGCTCGGCGCACTCGGCACGCAGGGCCTTGACGAGGGCCTCAGGGACATCGACAACCTCGCCTGGAAGCTGGCGCTGGCCTGGCACCACGGTCCGCACGAGGTGCTGCTTGACAGCTATCAGGCGGAGCGCCGCGCCGTGGTCGCGGCCCGGCTGCGCGCCTCCGACCAGGCGCTTCCGGTGCTGCGCGGCGGCGGGAGCCTGCGTTCGTACGTCCCGGGGTCCGCCCGCGGCCATGACGCGCTGCTCGCGGACGGCCACCTGGGGCGCGGCGCGCTGGGGGCGCCGGGGAGGTACACCACCTCGCCGCTCGCGCCCGCGCACACCGAGTCGGCGGCATCGGTGGACACCGAGCCCGGGGCACAGGTCGTGGATGTGCGGGTGACGGCCGAGGACGGCTCGTTCGTACGGCTGCGGGAACGGCTGGGGCGTGGATCGCTGCTGGTGGTGCTGGTCGCGCCGGGCACGGGCGTGTGGGAGCGCAAGCACTGGGTGTCGGCCGGGATCATGCCCCGGCTGGCGGCGGCGGTGACGGCCCTGCCGCACTCCGCCGAACTCCTGGTGGCCGAGAGCTACCCGGGCGCGGCCCCTCACACGGTCCTCCTGATCCGCCCGGACGGCCATCTGGTCACGGCGCTGAGCGGAGTACGCCCGGCGGACCTGTATGAGGCGGCGGAGGCGACCCTCGGCGGCCCGGCGAAGGAACAGGCCACTGCGGGCGCGGGCTGAGCGGCGAACGCGGGCGTACCAGGCTCGCCGAGCGGCTCGCGAGGGTGCGGTGTATCCGTGCCATACGCACAGTCACCCTGTGGTCCACATAGTGACTGTGAGTTGACCGGTCGGCACCGCCATGGTGTACTCCGGATCGTGACCGACACCTGTGTGCGCCTGTGGCGGAGGGTCCATATGGACCTCGTCCGCTATGCGGGCTGCGTGTGTCGTCCGTCCTGCTGACCTCGTTTCCCTTCACCCGCGCGCGCCGTGCCCGTACCGCTGCGCGCTCCCGTGCGAACGCCTCAGGACGGTACCCGTGTCTGTGTCACCTTCTGTCTCCGTTGTCTCCGCCTCCACTCCGGAGGCCCCCACCCAGGCCGAGCTGCTCGACTTCGTGCGCCGTGCGGCCGCCGACCCGGAGCTGATCGCCTCACTCCCGCTGGACCCCGAGGGCCGTACCTGGGTACGCCTGGAGGGTCCCGGCGGCAGCGAGGCCTGGCTGATCGGCTGGCCGCCCGGCACCGGCACCGGCTGGCACGACCACGCCGACTCGGTCGGCGCCTTCGTCACCGCATCGGGCGAACTCAAGGAGTACTCGCTCGCCGTGCGGCTGCCGGCCGACGGCTGGAAGACCCTGGAGCTCACCGAGGGGGTGGACCGGGAGCGGCGGCTGCCGGCCGGCACGGGCCGCTCCTTCGGACAGCACCATGTGCACGAGGTGCTCAACGAGTCCACCGAGCAGCACGCGATCTCGGTCCACGCGTACTACCCGCCGCTGCCGCAGATCCGTCGCTACAGCCGTACGGGGCAGGTACTGCGTCTGGAGCACGTCGAGCGTCCGGAGGACTGGCAGTGAGCTTCACACCCGAAGGCCCCATAGGCATCGACGAGCTGCTGGAGCGGGTCCGCGAGGGCCTCGACCGGGTCGAGGTCGCGGAGGCGTACGAGGCCGCGCTGGCCGGCGAGGCCCTGCTCGTGGACATCCGGTATGCGGCCCTGCGCGACCGTGACGGACTGATTCCCGGCGCCCTCGTCGTCGAGCGCAACGAACTGGAGTGGCGCCTCGACCCGCAGGGCAGCCACCGCGCCGCCGAGGCCACAAGTCACGACCTGCGCGTGGTGGTCGTCTGCAACGAGGGCTACGCCTCCAGCCTGGCCGCCGCCTCTCTGCGCCAACTCGGCCTGCACCGAGCCACGGACCTGGTGGGCGGCTTCCAGGCCTGGAAGGCGGCGGGGTTGCCGGTGACGATGACGGCGTAGTCCGCGCCCTAAAGGGGCGCGGGGAACTGCGCGACCAGCCACGACGCACCCGCAGGTGGCACGCCGGACTTCCAGCGGAGCGCTTGGGCGCGGGCGTCGGGCAGCCTCCGGCGGTTCAGAACCCCTCGCCCTCCAGCCCCTCGGTGTCCTCCCCCTCCTCCTCCAGGGCCTGGCGGACCACCCGCAGGGCCATTCCCTCGGAGTAGCCCTTGCGGGCGAGCATGCCCGCAAGGCGGCGCAGGCGTTTGTCGCGGTCCAGGCCTCGCGTCGCGCGCAGCTTACGGGCGACGAGATCGCGCGCGGTCGCCTCCTCCTGCTCGGCGTCGAGCTGCCCCACCGCTTCGTCGATCAGCGTGGAGTCCACGCCCTTCGTCCGCAGCTCCCGCGCGAGCGCCCGGCGGGCCAGGCCCCGGCCGTGGTGCCGGGACTCCACCCAGGCGTCCGCGAAGGCGCTGTCGTCGATCAGGCCGACCTCCTCGAACCGTGACAGCACCTCGTCCGCCACGTCGTCGGGGATCTCCCGCTTGCGCAGGGCGTCCGCGAGTTGTTTCCGGGTGCGCGGAGTGCCGGTGAGCAGGCGCAGACAGATCGCCCGCGCCCGCTCGACCGGGTCCCCCGGGAGCTCCCCCTTCTCGGCCCTCGACGAGAAGGAGGGGCCTCCGTCCTGTGGGCCGTCGGCCGCTTCCCCGACACCGCGCCGCCGGCCTCGCCCCCGTCCCCCGCGCGCCCCGACGCCGGGCGGCATACCGTCGCCGTTCTCACCCCCGTCGCCGCGCACGGTGCCGTACGCCCCGTCATCGTCCCCGACGGGCCACCCGTCGCCCCGGCTCCCCCGCCCCTGCGGAGCGACGGGCTGGGCGTACTCGGCCCAGTCGGTTCGTCGCGCCATGGGCTAGCTCTTGGCCGCCGGGGCCTTGGACTTGGCGGCCTTGGCCGCCGGGGCGGCCGTCTTGGCGGCGTCCTCGGCCTCGGGCTTGACGCTCGACGCGTCGGCGCCCGGCTCGGCGGTGGGCTCCTCGGGGCGAACACCCACGCCCAGCTTCTCCTTGATCTTCTTCTCGATCTCGTTGGCGAGGTCGGGGTTGTCCTTCAGGAAGTTGCGGGCGTTCTCCTTGCCCTGGCCGAGCTGGTCGCCCTCGTACGTGTACCAGGCACCGGCCTTGCGGACGAAGCCGTGCTCCACGCCCATGTCGATCAGGCCACCCTCGCGGCTGATGCCCTGGCCGTAGAGGATGTCGAACTCGGCCTGCTTGAAGGGCGGGGCGACCTTGTTCTTGACGACCTTGCAGCGGGTGCGGTTGCCGACCGCCTCCGTGCCGTCCTTCAGGGTCTCGATGCGGCGGATGTCGATGCGCACCGAGGCGTAGAACTTCAGCGCCCGGCCACCGGTCGTGGTCTCCGGCGAGCCGAACATCACGCCGATCTTCTCGCGGAGCTGGTTGATGAAGATCGCGGTGGTCTTCGACTGGTTGAGCGCGCTGGTGATCTTCCGCAGGGCCTGGCTCATCAGACGGGCCTGCAGACCCACGTGGCTGTCGCCCATCTCACCCTCGATCTCCGCGCGCGGGACGAGCGCCGCGACGGAGTCGATGACGATGAGGTCGAGCGCGCCGGAGCGGACCAGCATGTCCACGATTTCCAGCGCCTGCTCGCCGTTGTCCGGCTGGGAGAGGATCAGGTTGTCGATGTCGACGCCCAGCTTGCGCGCGTACTCGGGGTCGAGGGCGTGCTCCGCGTCCACGAAGGCGACCTGGCCGCCGGCCTTCTGGGCGTTCGCCACCGCGTGCAGGGTCAGGGTCGTCTTACCGGAGGACTCCGGTCCGTAGATCTCGACGACACGGCCGCGCGGCAGGCCACCGACGCCGAGCGCCACGTCGAGCGCGGTAGACCCGGTCGGGATGACCTCGATGGGCTCCTTCGACCGCTCGCCCATGCGCATGACCGCGCCCTTGCCGAATTGCCGTTCAATCTGTGCGAGCGCGGCGTCCAGCGCCTTCTCGCGGTCGGTTCCTGCCATGGGTTCCACCCGGTTTGCTTGAGTCGATCGCTTCACGTCAAAGACGCTAACGCCTGCCACTGACAATGCGCCCCGACGCCCGTCCGGCCTGTGGATAACTCGGGCACTTCTCCATGAAAACCGCGTCGAAATCCCCGCCGAGAGCCCTGCCGGAGCCTCCATAAGAATGGATGTTCGATTTTCGTGTCAAGCGCACCCCGTGGCTGCTTCCGGGGGTGTACGGCAGGAGCCTTCGACCGTACGACGACCGCGCGGTCCGTCGCGTCGAGGCTGTCCTCATGGACCGTGATGCAATCCACACCCCGCCCGTCATCGCTCCGGCGCTGTCGGCCGAGACCGCCACCGACCTGCGCCCCGGCGGCCGAACGGGCGCTTCGGCGAGCACCTTGTGGCATGCCGCCCGCCCCTCCGAACGCCTCGGCTACGCGACCGGCGCCGTCCTCGCACTGTCCGGCCTCGCGCACCTGCTGGTGTTCGCCGTCGACGGAGGTCCCTGGTACGGCCCCGTCTCCTGGCGCAAGCCCGTCACCTTCGGGCTCTCCTTCGGGCTGACGCTCATCGCGGTCACCTGGGTGACGTCGTACCTGCGCGCCGGCGCGCGGACGCGTGCCGTCCTGCTCGTCGTGTTCGCCGCCGACTGCGTCGTGGAGGTCGCGGGGATCACCGTTCAGGCGTGGCGCCACGTGCCCTCGCACCTCAACACGGGTACGCCGTTCGACACCGTGATCGCGATGACGCTCGCGGTGGGCGGCGGTGTCCTGGTCGTCGTGCTCTCGGCGTTCGCCGCCGCCGCGTTCCGGCACCGGCCCGACGGACCGCTGGGCATGCCGCTCGCGCTGCGCTCCGGGTTCGCGATCCTGATCGTCGCGCTGCTGTCGGGCGCCGTGATGATCGCGCGCGGGGTCGTGCTGTCCCGCACCGGGCATCAGCAGGCGGCGTACCACTCCACGACCCCGCTCAAGCCTCTGCACGGGGTGAGCCTGCACGCGGTGCTGGTACTGCCCGCACTGGCCTGGCTGCTGTCCCGCACGTCCTGGAGCGACGCCACGAAGCAGCGGATCGTCCACGCCGCGGTGGGAACCTACGCGGCCGCCGTGCTCGGCGCGGGGGTATGGGCGGCGCTCACCTGGTGACTCATCCCCCGACCCGTCTGGTGACGCACCCCGTGACTCACCTTGTGAGGCGGGGGAACACCCGCCGCAGGCGCGCGGTGAGGCTGTCCGATCCCCGTGTCCGGTGCCCCTGGACACGGGGATCGTCCGTGACGTCGTACCGCTTCACGTACGCCCCCAGGAAGGCCTGCAGCGTGGCGACCGCCGGGATGGAGATCAGCGCTCCCACCGCACCGAGGAGGGCGGTGCCCGCGATGACCGACCCGAAGGCGACCGCGGGGTGGATGTCCACCGACCTCGCGGTCAGCTTGGGCTGCAGCATGTAGTTCTCGAACTGCTGGTAGACCACGACGAAGACCAGCACCCACAGCGCGTACCAGGGGGCCACCGTGAAGGCGATCAGCATCGGCAGGGCGCCCGCGAGATAGGTGCCGATGGTCGGGATGAACTGCGAGACCAGGCCGACCCAGACGGCGAGCACGGGCGCGTACGGAATGCCCAGCGCCACCAGCAGGACGTAGTGCGCTATGCCCGAGATCAGCGCCATCAGGCCGCGTGAGTAGAGGTACCCGCCCGTCTTGTCGACGGCTATCTCCCACGCGCGCAGGACCTCGGCCTGCCGGGCGGGCGGCAGCACGGAGCACAGCGCCCGCCGCAGCCGCGGCCCGTCGGCGGCGAAGTAGAACGAGAACAGCGCGATCGTCAGCAGCCGGAAGAGGCCGCCCAGGACCTGCGCGGAGACGTCGAGCACGCCGGTGGCGCTGTTCTGGACGTACTTCCTGAGCCAGTCGGAGTGGACCAGGCTGTCCTGCACGTCCACGCGTCTGAGGTCGGTGTGGAACGTCGTGTTGATCCAGCTGATCAGGGAGTCGAGGTAGTCCGGAAAGCCCTCGACCATCTTGACGATCTGGCCCGCGAGCATCGAGCCGAGCAGCGTGACGAACCCGGCGACGGCGACCGTCAGGCCGAGGAAGACCAGGAAGGTGGCCAGCCCCCGGCGCATGCCACGAACGGCCATCCGGCTCACCGCCGGCTCGATGGCGAGCGCCAGGAAGAACGCGATGAGTATGTTGATCAGCAGCCCGGTGAGCTGGTGGAACGCCCAGCTGCCGAGCTGGAACACGGCGACGAGGGCGAGGGCCAGCACCATGGCGCGCGGCAGCCAGCGCGGCATGCGGACGCTCGGCACGGCGCCGGTACCCGCCGGGGGCGGGTCGGGCGGTGTCGGGCCGAACGGTGATTCCTGCTGGGGGACCTGCGCGGTCTCATCTGTCGAGGACACGGGGCAAGTCTCGCCCACGCCACCGACATTCGGCGATTGCCTGCGGATCTTCGTGGCCCTTCAGCGCTTGTCGTACGGAATGTTCACGGCCGTGCACACCGCGCGCCACACGTCCTTGGCCTCCCAGCCGGCGTCCAGCGCCTGGTGCACCGTGCGCCCGCCGAGCTCCGACATCACGTGATCGCGCGCGAAGGTGTCGGCGTACCCCTCTCCGAAGTGAGCCGCCATCCGCTGCCAGAAGACCGTCAACCGCATGACTCCAGTATCACGCTCCTGAGAGTGGGCCCGGGCCGGGACCGCTTGTCGAGAACGCTTTCCGTCCTACGGTCTGATCCATGGCCGAATCCGGAGCATCCCCACTCCCCCCTACGCCCTCGGCGCGCTCCCCGCTGTCCCGCGCCGAGCAGTTCATCTGGCTCACCGCGCGCGTGCTGGAGCAGCGCCGCTTCGCGTACCACTTCCTGGGCGGCGCCGCCGACCCGGTGGAGACCGCGCTGGCCGCCTACCGCAATGCGGACGAGGGATACGGTCACGCCCTCGAACCCGATCTGCGTGGTCCCGTCAGCCAGCCCCTGCACACCGCGCACGCGCTGCGCGTCCTCGACTCGATCGGTCGCTGCGGCGGGCAGCGGGTGGAGCGCGTGTGCCGCTATCTGACCGCCGTCTCGACGCCGGACGGCGCGCTTCCGGCGATCCATCCCAGCCAGCGCGGCTATCCGGCGGCCCCCTTCGTGCCGGTCGTCGACGACCCGCCGAGCGACCTTCTCGCCACGGGTCCCGTGGTGGGCCTGCTGCACCGCAACGAGGTGTGGCACGCGTGGCTGTTCCGGGCCACCGACTTCTGCTGGCAGACGGTCGAGTCCCTGGAGAAGTCGCATCCGTACGAGATCGAGGCAGCCGTGGCGTTCCTGGACTCGGCACCCGACCGCCCGCGCGCGGAGGCGGCCGCGGACCGCCTGGGGCGTCTGGTGCGCGAACAGCGGCTCGCGGTCCTGGATCCGAACCGCCTGGAGGCGTATCCGGTCGCCGCCGGGTACGCGCCCGGCGAGCACCACTTCCCGTACGACTTCGCGCGTACCCCGGACTCCCTCGCGCGCGCGTGGTTCACCGACGAGGAGATGGCACACGCCCTGGACTTCCTGGCGGCCGCGCAGCAGGAGGACGGCGGCTGGCCGATCCTCTGGCGCCAGTGGGCTCCGGGCACCGCCCTGGAATGCCGCCCCATGGTGACCATCGAGGCGCTGCGCACTCTACGGGCGTACGGACGAGCCATCGGCTGACGGGGACGGGCACGGCGGGAGCGTGCATCGCCGGACAGACGGGGACGGGCGTCCGGTCAGCCCGTCATCGCGCGTACCCCCGCCGTCGCCACGACCGCCGCGGCGACGACGAGCAGGAACGGGGCACGCAGGAGCAGTGCCAGGGCCGCCGCGGCGAGCCCCGCGGTCCGGGCGTCCAGCACCAGGGCGCGGCCGTCGGCGAAGGTCTGCTGGGCCGTGAGGGCGGCCAGGAGGGCGACGGGCAGCAGGGCCGCGAGCCGCTGGACGAGCGGCCGCTCCAGGAGCCCTTCGGGGACCAACAGTCCGACGAGTTTGACCGCGTAGCAGCCGACGGCGGTCACGCCGATCGCGATCCAGATGTTCAACGCTCCTCCCTCCGTGCGTCGTTGATCGTCTTCTTGGGCTCGCCCGCACCGCGGCGGCGCCCCTCCAGGTAGAGGACGGCCGGCGCCGCCAATGCCGCCGCCAGGACCGGTACGCCGGCGGGCAGAACCGGCAGCAGGCCGAGCCCCAGCACCACTGCGGCGCCCGCCACGACGCGCTCCCTGGCGCTCTTCAGCATCGGCGCGAGCAGCGCCAGGAACACCGCCGGCCCGGCGGCGTCCAACCCCCACACGTCGGTGTCGCCGATGGCCTGCGCGCCGACGGCCCCCAGGAGCGTGGTCAGGTTCCACAGCACGTAGAGGGCCAACCCGGTGACCGTGAAGCCGATCCGGACGCTCCGCCGCGTGGGCTGGGCCAGCGCGACGGCGGCCGTCTCGTCGATGACCCACTGGGCGGCAAACGGCCGCACCGCGCGCGGGAGTGCCAGCAACTGCGACAGACGCAGCCCGTAGAACGCGTTCCGCACACCCAGGAAGAAGGCGCCCGCGGCCGCCGTGAACGGGTTGCCCCCGGCCGCGAGCGCGCCCACGAGGGCGAACTGCGATGCGCCGGTGAACACCAAAAGGCTGAGCGCACAGGTCTGCAGCAGCGTGAGACCACTGCCGGCCGAGGTCACCCCGAAGGCGAAGCCGGACAGCCCTACGGCGACCCCTACTCCTAGGGCGTCCCGGACGACGGCGGCGTCCGGCTTGCCGTCGTCTTCCCCGTGTACGTCTGCGAGAGCGGTCTGTTCTGCCACGCCCCGGACGGTACGAGCAGCCGCTCCCGCGGGTCTTGTACGTTCTTGCGCCCCGGGGTGCGCGGCCCGTCGCTCCTGCGCTCGCGCTGGTACGCCCCGGGAGGCACGCCGACGATGCGCGTGAAGTGGCGGTTGAGGTGCGGTTGGTCGGTGAAACCGACCGCGGCGGCCGCCCCCGCGGGCGCGATGCCGGCGTCCAGGAGGTGCCGGGCCCGGCGGACGCGGGCGTCGGTGAGCCAGGCGTGCGGCGGCATGCCGTAGGTGTCGCGGAAGGCGCGCAGCAGGGCGAAGGGGCTGGTGCCGAGGTCGGTCGCGAGCCGTTCCAGGGTCGGGGGCTCCGCCATCCGCTCCTCGAGCACGGCACGCGCGCGTGCGGCTGTCCGGGCGCCGGCGGTGCGCACGGCGCGCTGCGGCATCGGCCCGCCGTTGAGCCGCAGCAGCCGGGTCACGGTGACCCGCAGCAGGGTGTCGGCGGCGAGCGCGTTGCCCTCGTCCGCGGCCCGGAGCACCTCGTGGACCAAGCCGGCGGCATAGGGATCCTCCAGCACCGGACTGGCGAAGCCCGGGGTGCCGCGCAGGGCTGTGGTCTCGGCGGCGATCTCGGCCACCAGCTCCGGCGAGGGATACACGGCCCCGTACCGCCAGCCCTCGGGGCCGTCGGCCCGGCCCGTGTGCGGGGTGTCGGGGTTGACCAGCGCAAGGGCGCCCGGGCCCGCATACTGGTCGGCGCCGCCGTGGTGGAAGACCTCGACGCCGTCGGCGATGGCCGCGATCACGAAGTGCTCATGGGTGTGCCGCACAAAGGTCTTGCGGATGTAGCGGGCCCGCAGCAGGTCGACACCGGGCAGTTCCTCGTACTGCCAGTGCCGCGCCCGCTCACCGGAAGCTGCCATGGCCCCATTCTGTGCCACGGCCGGGCGGACCCTTCCGCGCCCGCCGCTGCTTCTCCCTGCGTTTTCGCAGGTCGGAGGCATTGTCAGTGGGCGGGTGCAGGATGGACGCATGGTCAGCTCCGCACACCGAGCCCTCGACGGCTTCTCCCCCGCGACCCGCGGCTGGTTCACGGGGGCGTTCTCCGCGCCCACCGCGGCCCAGGCCGGGGCGTGGCGCGCCATCGCCCAGGGCTCGGACGTGCTGGTGGTCGCCCCGACCGGCTCCGGCAAGACGCTGGCCGCGTTCCTCGCGGCGCTCGACCAGCTGGCCTCCACGCCGCCGCCCGCCGACCCCAGGAAGCGCTGCCGGGTGCTGTACGTGTCCCCGCTGAAGGCCCTCGCGGTCGACGTGGAGCGGAATCTGCGCAGTCCGCTCACGGGCATCCGCCAGGAGTCGGTGCGGCTCGGCCTGCCCGAGCCGGAGGTGAAGGTGGGCATCCGCTCCGGCGACACCCCGGCCGCCGAGCGCCGCGCCCTGGCCACGCGCCCGCCGGACATCCTGATCACCACCCCGGAGTCGCTGTTCCTGATGCTGACGTCGGCCACGCGCGACGCTCTGACGGGCGTGGAGACGGTGATCCTGGACGAGGTGCACGCGGTGGCGGGCACCAAGCGGGGCGCACATCTGGCGCTCTCCCTGGAGCGCCTGGACGAGCTGCTGCCGAAGCCCGCGCGCCGCATCGGCCTGTCCGCCACCGTGCGCCCGGTGGACGAGGTCGCCCGCTTCCTCTCGCCGCGCCGCAAGGTCGAGATCGTCCAGCCGAAGTCCGGCAAGGAGTTCGACCTCTCCGTCGTCGTGCCTATCGAGGACATGGGCGAGCTGGGCGGCTCCCCGGTCAGCGACGGGACCGAGGGCGCGGAGCGCCCGTCCATCTGGCCGCACGTCGAGGAGCGGATCGCCGACCTGGTCCAGGCGCACCGCTCCACGATCGTGTTCGCCAACTCCCGCCGTCTCGCGGAGCGACTGTGCAACCGGCTCAACGAGATCGCCTACGAGCGGGCCACCGGTGAAGCGCTGGAGGAGCACCACGCTCCCGCCCAGCTGATGGGCGGCTCGGGCGCGGCCCAGGGAGCGCCCCCGGTGCTGGCCCGTGCCCACCACGGCTCGGTCTCCAAGGAGCAGCGCGCCCTCGTCGAGGAGGACCTGAAGGCGGGCCGGCTGCCCGCCGTGGTCGCCACCTCCAGCCTGGAGCTGGGCATCGACATGGGCGCGGTGGACCTCGTCGTCCAGGTCGAGTCACCGCCGTCGGTGGCCTCCGGGCTGCAACGCGTGGGCCGCGCGGGCCACCAAGTGGGCGCCGTCTCCACGGGTGTGGTCTTCCCCAAGTACCGCGGCGACCTCGTCCAGGCCGCCGTGGTCACCGAGCGGATGCGCACCGGCTCCATCGAGTCGCTGAAGGTTCCGGCGAACCCGCTGGACGTGCTCGCCCAGCAGCTCGTCGCCATGACGGCACTCGACACGTGGCAGTTCGACGACCTCCTCGCCACGGTCCGCCGGGCGGCGCCGTTCGCCTCGCTGCCCGAGTCGGCGTTCACGGCGGTGCTGGACATGCTCGCCGGCCGCTATCCCTCCGACGCGTTCGCGGAGCTGCGGCCGCGCGTCGTGTGGGACCGGGTCGCGGGCACGATCACCGGCCGCCCGGGCGCCCAGCGGCTCGCCGTCACCTCCGGGGGCACGATTCCGGACCGGGGACTCTTCGGGGTCTTCCTCGCCGGGGCCGACCCGAAGAAGGGTGGCGGCCGGGTCGGTGAGCTGGACGAGGAGATGGTGTACGAGTCCCGTATCGGGGACGTGTTCACGCTGGGCACCAGCTCCTGGCGCATCGAGGACATCACGCGCGACCGCGTCCTGGTCTCCCCCGCGCCCGGCGTCCCGGGCCGGCTGCCCTTCTGGAAGGGCGACCAGCTGGGCCGCCCACTCGAACTGGGGCGCGCGGTGGGCGCGTTCTTGCGCGAGGTGGGCTCGCTGTCCAAGGAGGACGCACGGCTGAGGCTGCTGGCCGCGGGGCTCGACGCCTGGGCCGCCGACAACGTTCTGTCGTACCTGGACGAACAGCGCGAGGCCTGCGGCCATGTCCCCGACGACCGAACGATCGTCGTCGAGCGGTTCCGGGACGAACTGGGCGACTGGCGGGTCGTGGTGCACTCCCCCTTCGGCGCCCAGGTCCACGCCCCGTGGGCGCTCGCACTGGGGGCCCGGCTGGCCGAGCGGTACGGCATGGACGCCCAGGTCATGCACGCCGACGACGGCATCGTGCTGCGCCTGCCCGACGCCGACCTGATGGGTCTCGACCTGCTCGACCAGGAGCCGATGAAGGCGGGCACGGAATACGACGCCGAGCAGGCGCCCGTCGGCGCGGCGGACGTGGCCTTCGACAAGGGCGAGGTCGACCAGATCGTCACCGACCAGGTCGGCGGCTCGGCGCTGTTCGCGTCCCGGTTCCGCGAGTGCGCCGCCCGCGCGCTGCTGCTGCCGCGCCGCAACCCCGGCAGGCGCACCCCGCTGTGGCAGCAGCGCCAGCGTGCGGCCCAACTGCTCCAGGTGGCGAGCGAGTTCGGCTCGTTCCCGATCGTCCTGGAAGCGGTCCGCGAATGCCTCCAGGACGTCTTCGACGTCCCGGGCCTCGTCGAGCTGATGGGCGACCTCGAGTCGCGCAAGGTGCGGCTCGTCGAGGTCACCACCCCGGAGCCGTCGCCCTTCGCCCGCTCGCTCCTGTTCGGGTACGTCGCGCAGTTCCTGTACGAGGGGGACTCGCCGCTGGCCGAGCGGCGCGCCGCCGCGCTGTCGCTGGACTCCCGGCTGCTGGCCGAGCTGCTGGGCCAGGCGGAGCTGCGCGAGCTGTTGGACGCCGAGGTCCTGACCGAGCTGGAGCGCGAGCTGCAGTGGTTGACCGAGGACCGGCGCGTCAAGGACATCGAAGGTGTCGCGGACGTGCTGCGGCTGCTGGGCCCGCTCACGGACGCCGAGCTGGCGGAGCGCGGCGCCGAGCCGCACTGGGCCCAGGAGCTGGCCGCCGCCCGCCGCGCCATCAAGGTCCGTATCGCGGGCGCCGACCACTGGGCGGCGATCGAGGACGCGGGCCGGCTGCGCGACGCGCTCGGCACGGCACTTCCGGTGGGCGTCCCCGAGGCCTTCACCGAGCCGGTCAAGGACCCGCTGGGCGATCTGCTCGCGCGGTACGCACGCACGCACGGCCCGTTCACGTCGGCGACCGCGGCCGCGCGGTTCGGACTCGGTGTGGCCGTCACCGAGGGCGCGCTGCAACGGCTTTCGGCGTCCGGCCGGATCGTCCAGGGAGAGTTCCATCCCGCGGGGATCGGCCAGGAGTGGTGCGACGCGGCGGTGCTGCGCAGGCTGCGACGCCGTTCGCTGGCGGCGCTGCGGCACGAGTTGGAGCCGGTGCCTGCGGCCGCGCTGGCGCAGTTCCTGCCGCAGTGGCAACACGTCGGCAGCGGACACGGGCTGCGGGGCGTCGATGGGCTGGTGCGTGCCATCGAGCAGTTGCAGGGCGCGTCCGTGCCCGCGTCCGCTCTGGAGAAGCTCGTCCTGCCGTCCCGCGTCGCCCACTACGCCCCCGGGATGCTGGACGAACTCACCGCCGCGGGCGAGGTGGTGTGGGCAGGCGCGGGCGCGCTGCCCGGCAAGGACGGCTGGATCTCCCTCTACCTGGCGGACGCCGCGCCGCTGCTCCTGCCCGCCCCGCACCCGCTGGAGCTGACCGCGTTGCACCAGTCGGTCCTGGACACCCTCTCGGGCGGTTACGGCCTGTTCTTCCGTCAGATCGCCGACCAGGTCCGCGCCACGACGCATCCGGACGTCACTGATCCCCAACTGGCGGAGATCGTCTGGGACCTGGCGTGGTCGGGACGGCTGACGAACGACACGCTCGCACCGATGCGGTCGCTGCTCGGCTCGGGCCGCACCGCGGGCTCCACCGCCCACCGCGCCAAGCGCACGGTCCCGCGCGGACGGTACGGCTCGCTGACGGCCGCCGCCCGCCCCCAGTCCCGTACGGGCCCGCCGACCGTCGCGGGCCGCTGGTCACTGCTCCCCGCCCGCGAGGCGGACCCCACCGTGCGCGCCCACGCCCTGGCCCGGACGCTGCTGGACCGGCACGGCGTGGTGACCCGGGGCGCGGTGGCCGCGGAGGGCGTGGAGGGTGGCTTCTCGGCGACGTATCGTATCCTGTCCGCCTTCGAGGAGAGCGGTCAGGCGCGACGCGGCTATGTGGTCGAGGGGCTCGGCGCCGCGCAGTTCGCGATGGACGGCGCGGTGGACCGGCTGCGCGCGGTGGCGAACGCGCGCGAGCGCGGGGAGCCACTGCCCGGCGCGGGGTCGGGTACCACCGCCGGGAACGGCTTCACGAACGGCTTCACCGGGGGACACGCACACCCGTCCGCCACCGGAGCTCCGGCCGCCGGACGCGGCCCGTTCGACGGCTCGGACGCCCTGTCCGGTACCGGCTACCCCGAGGGCCTGGACGATCCGTCGGGCATCGGTGACCACGACGGTTTCGAGGGTCCGTTCGGCACAGGCTTCGCCGACGCGTTCGACATGGGGTCGACTGCCCCGGACCCGTTCTCGGCCCCCGGTTTCGGAGGCCCGCGCTCAGGCTCCGGCTTCTCCACCGCCGAACCCGGCGCCCGCTCCCCATACGGACGGCAGGGGCAGGGCCTGCCGCCGAACCGCACCCGGGTCACCGGCTCCGCGCGGGCCGTGGTCCTGGCGGCCGCCGACCCGGCGAACGCTTACGGCTCGGCGCTCCCCTGGCCCGAGCCGCCGACGGGTGCCGGACACAAGCCGGGGCGCAAGGCCGGTTCGCTGGTCGTCCTGGTCGACGGGGAGCTCACGCTCTACATGGAGCGCGGTGGAAAGACCCTGCTGGCCTGGCCCTCCGACCCGGAGGCCAAGCCGACGGAGGACGCCCGCCTGCGCACGGCCGCCGAGGCCCTCGGGACGGCCGCCCGGGCGGGCTCCCTCGGCACGGTCACGGTGGAGCGCGTCAATGGCGCCTCCGCCCTCTCGTCCCCGTTCGGCATCCTCCTGGAAGGAGCGGGCTTCATCGCGACCCCGCGGGGGCTGCGCATCCGCGCGTGAGCCTCCGGCACCCTGGCGAGGGCACGACACCGTGGGGCGCGGGCGCCACCGCCGCCTGGACGGTCACGGTAGGAGCCGACAGCCGCGCCACCGTTCCGGCACGCACCCGTCCGGCGCTCCCTCCCCGAGCCCCCAGCGCGCCAGACGTGCCACCCTTGACCCATGCCCGAAGGTGACACCGTCTACCAAGCCGCGAAGCGTCTGCACGGGGCGCTCGCGGGGAAGGTGCTGACGCGTTCCGACCTACGGGTGCCCAAGTACGCCACGGCGGACCTCACCGGCCGCACCGTCCTGGGCGTCACCCCGCGCGGCAAGCACCTCCTCACTCGTATCGAGGGCGGGCTCACGCTGCACTCGCACCTGAAGATGGACGGCTCGTGGAAGGTCTACGCGGCGGGGCAGCGTTGGAGCGGCGGTCCGGCCCACCAGATCCGGGCGATCCTCGGCACCGCGGACCGTACGGCCGTCGGCTACCGCCTGCCCGTCCTGGAGCTGCTCCGCACCGCCGACGAGGACCGCGCCGTGGGCCACCTGGGCCCCGACCTCCTCGGACCCGACTGGGACCCCGGAAAGGCGCTGGAGAACCTGCTGCGCGAGCCTGCCCGCCCCCTCGGCGAGGCCCTCCTCGACCAGCGCAACCTGGCCGGTATCGGCAATGTCTACAAGAGCGAGTTGTGCTTCCTGCTACGGGCGACCCCGTGGATCCCCGTCGGCGACCTCCCCGCCGAGCACACCGCCCGCCTCCCCGGCCTCGCCAAGAGGCTCCTGGAGGCCAACCGCGACCGGCCGGCCCGCAGCACCACGGGCCGGCGCGAGCCGAACCTCTTCGTGTACGGCCGCGCGCCCCGCCCCTGTCTGCACTGCGGCACCCCGATCCAGGTGGCCGACCAGGGCGACGGCTCCCGGGAGCGGCCGACGTACTGGTGCCCGACCTGCCAATGGGGCCCGGTTCCGGCCCCGGGTCCGAAAACGGACCGCCGTAGCACCCGCCACCGCACGACTAATTGACGGTCCGTCAGAAACCCTCGTACCGTCACTGTCATGCCCGTCACGGCGTACGACCTCACCGGACGCACCGCATTCGTCACCGGCGCCGCCAGCGGCATCGGCCGGGCCTCGGCCGTGCTGTTGGCGCAGGCCGGCGCGACCGTGCACTGCGCGGACCGAGACGCGCAGGGCCTGCACGACACGGCCACCCTGATCAAGGACCACGGCGGCACGGCCCTCGTCCACCACCTGGACGTGACCGACCGGGCGCAGCTACGCCAGGCGGTCGGGTCCTGCGAGCGCCTCGACGCGATGGCGGCCGTGGCCGGGATCATGCACAGCAGCCCGGTCCTGGAGACTCGGGACGAGGACCTCGACCGGGTGCTGGCCGTCAACTTCAAGGGCGTGCTCTACGCCTGCCAGGAGGCGGCCCGCCGCATGATCGCGGACGGCACGCGCGGCAGCATCGTGACGATGGCATCGAGCGCCGTCGACACCGGCGGGCCGGGCTTGCTCTGCTACGGCGTGGCGAAGGCGGCGGTGGTGCAGCTGACGAAGACCCTGGCGACCGAGGTCGGACGGCACGGTATCCGGGTCAACGCGGTGGCGCCGGGATGGACCCGTACCCCGATGACGGACCGTCACGGGGAAACCCAGGCGCAGACAGAGGCGTTCATGGCCCGGATGTCACCGCTGGGCCGCGTCGGCGAACCGGAGGACATCGCTCACACGGTCCTGCACCTGGCCTCCGACGCCGCGTCCTTCACCACGGGCCAGATCCTCCGCCCGAACGGCGGTGTGGCGATGCCCTGGTGAGACCTTTGGACGGCTGACCTGCGGACAGCCTTCGCGACCGCCCTGGACAGAGCCCGTAGACGCCCTGGACAGGCCTCATGGCCGCCTTGGAGAGGCCCCGGTGACCACCTCCGAACGGGCCCCGGTAGACATCCCGGACCGGCCCCGGTGACCACCTGCATCAGACCCTGCCGACCTTCTCGAACAGATCTTGGTGACCGCCGCGAACAGGCCCCGATGACCGCCTCGAACAGACCTTGCTGACCCCCTCGAACAAGCCCCGATGACCGCCGCGAACAAGCCCCGGCGGACCCTCCTGGACAGGCCCCGGTGACCGCCTCGAACAAGCCTGGCGACCGCCTCGAACAAACCCTGGCGACCGCCGCGAACGGGCCCTGGTGAGGGGCTCAGGCGGCAACATGCGGTCGGGGCGGCCGTCGACCGCCCCCGGGGGTCCCCTGAACGCCCCCGGACGCCGTCCTGCCGGCCCCGTCCACTCCCCCTTCCCGCCCCGCCCCTCACCCAGAGTGCGCGCCCCTCTCGCGCCCCCGCGCGGCCCGCCACCGGCGGCGCCAGGACCGCGCCCACTGATCCGACCCGGCCGCCCCCACGGCCCGGGCCTTCGGCACACAGTGCACCGGCAGCAGGCTCAGCCCCCACCCCCCGATCGCGACCGCCCCCTCCAGCACCCCGGCATCGGGTGCCAGCACGAGTCGGAGCACCCCCCACCACCACAGCGCACCCAGCGCCAGCGCCACCCCCCAGCGCGCTGTGCGCCCCGCCATGGTCGTCACCTCCAACCCGAGGAACCAGACCCTAGAACGCCGCGTCACGGCCCGGGAGGGCGCACCAGCGGCACACGGGCGCACCGGGCCCTGCCGCGGCCCCCGGCATCCGTCGCACCCGGCGCACCCCGCGCACACCGTCCCCCACAGGGGACGCCGCCCGGGCGCGGAGGTCCCTCGCGGTACTCGGTGCTCACCCGTTCTCCGCCTGGAACATCCAGTGGTGCTTCTCGAGTTCCGCGGTGATGGCGATGAAGATGTCCTGGCTCACGGGATCCGGATCGGCGGTCGCCCCCACCCGCTCCCGCATGCGCGCGATCACCGCGCCGAGCGCCGAAACGAGCGTGCCCACCGCGTCGGTGTCCTTGACCCAGCCCTGGGGCACGTTGCCGATGCCGCTGCCCTGGGCGACCGTCGCGGCGCGCCCGTCCGGCGGGACGCCCAGCGCCGAGGACCGTTCCGCCACGGTGTCGGAGTGCCGCCGCGCGGTGTCGACCACCTCGTCGAGCTGGAGGTGAATGGAGCGGAAGCGTGGCCCGATCACGTTCCAGTGGACCTGCTTCGCCACCAGGGAGAGGTCCAGCAGGTCGACCAGAGCGCCCTGCAGCGCCTCGGAGACGGTCTTGAGGTCCGTGTCGGACAGCGGGCTCTTCACGACGTACATCGGCATCCTCCGCAAGCGTTCGTACGGTCCCGAGCCCCCGCCCTTCCACCATGACCGCACCGTCCGGCCCCGGCAAACGGGACAGACCGCCCACGGAAGCCCGACACCAGGCCACCGTCACCGCGGATGCGCCCCGCTTGCCCGCACGCGCGAGAGCCCCGGCCGCGCCCCTCCGGGTCTCCCCGGAGAAGCCCCGGCCGGGGCTCTCGTACACATCGCCGCCTCACTCGCCCATGCGTGCGAGAATCAGGCGGCGACCACGTCCACTGCCTCGGTGGGCGCCTTGATCGTGACCCGTTCCGGTGGGACACCGGCGACGGACACGGAATTGAGCATCGGGCGACGCACCGGTGCGGGCACCGGCTCGGTGGCCGCCGCAGACTGTGCCAGCTCGGCGAGCGCGAGTTCGTCGCTCACTTCCCGCATGAGCTCGGACATCCGTACGTCCAGCGCGTCGCAGATCGCGGAGAGCAGCTCGGAGGACGCCTCCTTCTGCCCCCGCTCCACCTCGGAGAGATAGCCGAGCGAAACTCGGGCGGACGAGGAGACTTCGCGCAGAGTACGGCCCTGGCGCTGGCGCTGCCGACGCAGCACGTCACCCAGCAGGCGACGGAGCAGAATCATCGGTGGCTCCCTCCTCGGACCGCGAAACCGCATCCTTCACGCCCCACCGTACCGCCTTGCGCCGCGGCCGTGCGGGGAGCGCTGTTGTGTTCACTAAGGGCTGTAAACATCAAGTCCCCCCGTTCTGTTCCGTATCCTGTGCCCGCTCGTTCCCGGTCTGTTCGCCCGCAAGCGCCTCCAGGAGCAGTGCGAGTACGCTCCGTACACTCTCCATACGGATTTCCGCACGGTCGCCGTTCAACCGCAGCGCGACCACTTTCCCGCCACCAAGTTCGTCGGAAACCTCTTCGAACGGCCCGTCCACGGCCACGAAAACCGTGCCGACCGGCTGCCCGTCCTGCGGCTCGGGCCCGGCCACGCCGGTCGTCGCAAGTCCCCAGTCCGCGCCGAGCGTCTTGCGCACGCCGGCCGCCATCTGGGCCGCGACCTGCGGATCCACCGCCCCACGTGCGGCCAGCAGGGTGCCGTCCACACCGAGGACGTCCCGCTTCAGATCAGTGGCGTACGCGGTGACGGAGCCACGGAATGCCTTGGAGGCCCCGGGCGCCGCCGTGATCTCCGCGGCCACCAGGCCACCGGTGAGCGACTCGGCGACGGCGAGCGTCTCGCCTCTCACCGTCAGTAGTCGCAGCACTTCGGCGGCCAGGGAATTCACCGCTCCGCCTCCTCGGCCGCGGCGCGGCGCTCGGCGATTCCACGCCTGCGCAGCACAATGGCCTGTCTCACATAGTCGAGTCCGGTGACGACGGTCAGGACGATCGCCACGGCCATCACCCAGAACCTCAGGGTCGCGAGCCATCCCGTCAGCGCCAGGACGTACATACCGACGGCCACGCCCTGCGTCAGCGTCTTCAGCTTGCCGCCGCGGCTTGCCGGGATCACGCCGTAGCGGATCACCAGGAAGCGCAGCAGGGTGATGCCGAGCTCGCGGCCGAGGATCACGCCCGTCACCCACCACGGCAGGTCGCCGAGCGAGGACAGGCAGATCAGCGCCGCGCCCATGATCGCCTTGTCGGCAATCGGATCGGCGATCTTCCCGAAGTCGGTGACGAGGTTGTAAGTGCGCGCCAGATGACCGTCGAACAGGTCGGTGATCATGGCGATGGCGAAGGCCGCCCAGGCGAACGAGCGCCACGCCGGGTCGTATCCGCCGTCCTGCAGCATCAGCGCGACGAAGCCCGGTACGAGGAGCAGGCGGAGCATCGTCAGGAGGTTGGCGACGTTCCAGACGCTGGCCTGGTTGACCGCGGCGGCCGTCAGCTTGCCGCCCCGCGCCGGGCGTACGCCCTCCTCGACATCGGAATGGGCGTCGGAACGGGCATCGGAGGCACCGGGCGTCCCAGGATTCTGGCCCTGGCCCGGGCCCTTCACCGCCTTGGCTACCGGGACGCCGGAAGCCCCCTTGGCCCCCTTGGCGCCCGAGAGGCCGGCGGCACCGGAGCCGCCCGCCGCGGACGCCGCTCCCCGCGCGCTGGAGGAGCCGCCCGCCGCGGAGGCCGGGATTCCGGTCATCTGCCCGCCTCCTCAGTACAGCCGATCGAGCCGGCAAGCGGCTCGGCCACCAGATCGACACCCTCCGTACCGACCACCTTCGCCTCGACCATACGGCCGACGACAAGGCCTTCGCCGCTCGTGAACAGCACCTGGCCGTCCGTCTCGGGCGCCTGGTGCGCGGCGCGGCCGTAAGCGGCCCCCTCCTCGTCGTCCTCGTCCACCGACTCGACGAGGACGTGCACGGTCTCGCCCACGCGCTCCTCGGCGCGCTGCGAGACCAGCTCCTCGGCCAGCCGGGAGACACGCTCCAGCCGCTCGGCGACGACGTCCTCGTCGAGCTTGTCGTCGTAGGTCGCCGCCTCGGTGCCCTCCTCGTCGGAGTAGCCGAAGACACCGATCGCGTCCAGCCGCGCGTGGTTCAGGAAGCGCTCCAGCTCGGCCAGATCGGCCTCGCTCTCGCCGGGGAAGCCCACGATGAAGTTGGAGCGCACACCGGCCTGCGGCGCCTTGCCGCGGATGGTGTCGAGCAGCTCCAGGAAGCGGTCGGTATCGCCGAAGCGCCGCATCGCGCGCAGCACACCGGGCGCGGAGTGCTGGAAGGACAGGTCGAAGTACGGCATGACCTTGGGGGTCGAGGTCAGCACGTCGATGAGTCCGGGCCGCATCTCCGCCGGCTGGAGGTAGCTGACGCGGACACGCTCAATCCCGTCCACCTCGGCGAGCTCGGGCAGCAGGGAGTCCAGGAGGCGGATGTCGCCCAGGTCCTTGCCGTAGGAGGTGTTGTTCTCGGAGACCAGCATGATCTCCTTGACGCCTTGCTCGGCCAGCCAGCGCGTCTCGTTCAGCACGTCGCTCGGGCGGCGCGAGATGAACGAGCCGCGGAAGGACGGGATGGCGCAGAAGGAGCACCGTCGGTCGCAGCCGGAGGCGAGCTTCACGGAGGCGACCGGGGAGCCGTCCAGGCGGCGGCGCAGGGGCGCGCGGGGGCCGGACTGGGGGGCAACACCCTCGGGAAGGTCCGTCGGGGCGCCGTGCCCCGGAAGGGCCACGTCGGAGACGGACTGCCGCTCCGCCGGGCTGATCGGCAGCAGCTTGCGCCGGTCGCGCGGGGTGTGCGAGGCGTGGATGCCGCCGTTCAGGATGGTCTGGAGGCGGTCCGAGATGTTCGCGTAGTCGTCGAAGCCGAGCACGCCGTCGGCCTCCGGCAGGGCCTCGGCGAGCTCCTTGCCGTACCGCTCGGCCATGCAGCCCACCGCCACGACGGCCTGGGTTCTGCCATGGCCCTTGAGGTCGTTCGCTTCAAGCAGGGCGTCGACGGAGTCCTTCTTCGCGGCCTCGACGAAGCCACAAGTGTTCACGACGGCGACATCCGCGTGCTCGGCGTCCTCCACGAGCTGCCAGCCGTCCGCCTCCAAACGGCCTGCGAGCTCCTCCGAGTCCACCTCGTTACGGGCGCAGCCAAGGGTGACGAGTGCGACGGTACGGCGTTCAGGCATGGGCTCAAGACTACTTCGTCCCGCTGACACCCCACGTCGACGGGGTTGGCCGATCTTGGCCAACCCCGTGTGTACGTACCCCTTGAGCCCGCTTGGGCACCCTTCGGGCGCCCTGGGCGACCGTCATCCGGTGACGGGATCGCCCTTGGTGTAGGTCAGGCGCTCGACCGCGCCGGGCCGGAAGTCGTCCTGGATCTTCTTGCCATTGACGTACAGCTGGACGGCGCCCGCGTCGCCGAGGACCAGGTCGATCTTCTCCTTGTCCTGGAAGGTCTGCGAGTCGCCCTTCTTGAGCAGTCCGTCGAAGAGGGTCCTGCCGTTGTGATCCTTGGCAGCGATCCAACTGCGGCCGTCGACGGCGCTGACCTGGACGGTCACCTTGTCCCGGGGCGCGGCCGCGATGGCGCTGTCGGACGGCTCGGGCTTCTGATCGGCGGGCTTGCTGTTCTTGGGCTTGGGCGAGGCGTGCTTGCTGGTGGTCGGCGTGGAGCCCTCGGCGACCTGCGTCTTCGTACCGTCCCCGCCACCGGTGCCCTTGACCACGGTGAACCCGACGAAACCGATCACCGCGACGATCGCGGCGACCATGGCCGCCGTCCAGTTGGGCCCGCGCCGTTCAGGGCGGATACGTTCCGCCTCGAAGAGCGGAGCCGCGGGGGTCGGGGCGGGACGTCCGCCGTGCTCGGCGGCGTACCGTTCGAGCAGCGGGGCCGGGTCGAGGTGCACGGCCCTCGCGAGCGTGCGAAGGTGACCGCGGGCGTAGACATCCCCGCCGCAGGGGGCGAAGTCGTCCTGTTCGATCGCGTGCACGATGGCGACACGGACCCGGGTGGCGTTGCTGACGTCGTCGACGGTCAGCCCGGCCGCGATGCGCGCCTGTTGCAGGGTTCGGCCGATCGAGAGGCGATCCGACGCGCGGGCGTCATCGCGATCGCCGTCGAACGGACGGGCGTCCTCAGGGAAGTTGCCGTCAGGGGAGTTGCCGATGGACACGGGGGCGCCTTTCGAGCGTGTAGCCACCTGTGCTGGACGTTCAGTCTAGGGTGGGTACGAAAGGGTGGGGCAACCGGGCGGTAGGACTTTGTACGCCATCAGAATGGCCGGTCATCCTGATGCTGGGACATATACCTGTCCCCTCCCTCAAATTGACGTACACCACAGAGGAACGGTTGCTCACGGATCGCTTACGAGTGGGTCACGGCCGAATGGCCGAGCGCGGTGTCGGCTGCGGACGACCGCGCTCGAACGACCCACTCGAACGGCGCACCGGGAGCGCCCGAGTCCCTACGGTTGAGACTCCCCCCGAATCACGGCGAGCACGCCGTCCAGCTCGTCGGGTTTCACAAGAACATCACGCGCCTTGGAACCCTCGCTGGGTCCGACGATGTTCCGCGACTCCATGAGGTCCATCAGTCGTCCGGCCTTGGCGAAGCCGACACGCAGCTTCCGCTGGAGCATCGAGGTCGACCCGAACTGCGTGGAGACGACCAGCTCGGCCGCCTGGCACAGCAGGTCGAGGTCGTCGCCGATGTCCTCGTCGATCTCCTTCTTCTGCTTGGTGCCGACGGTGACGTCGTCCCGGAAGACGGGCGCCATCTGGTCCTTGCAGTGCTGGACCACCGCCGCGACCTCCTCCTCGGTCACGAAGGCGCCCTGCATACGCGTCGGCTTGTTCGCGCCCATCGGCAGGAAGAGCCCGTCGCCCTTGCCGATCAGCTTCTCGGCGCCGGGCTGGTCGAGGATGACGCGCGAGTCGGCCAGGGACGAGGTGGCGAAGGCGAGCCGGGAGGGCACGTTCGCCTTGATCAGACCGGTGACGACGTCCACGGACGGCCGCTGCGTGGCGAGCACCAGGTGGATGCCGGCCGCGCGCGCGAGCTGCGTGATACGCACGATCGCGTCCTCGACGTCGCGCGGGGCGACCATCATCAGGTCGGCCAGCTCGTCGACGATCACCAGCAGGTACGGGTACGGCTGTAGCTCGCGCTCACTGCCCTCGGGCGGCTTGACCTTGCCGTTCCTGATGGCCTCGTTGAAGTCGTCGATGTGCCGGAAGCCGTACGCCGCCAGGTCGTCGTAGCGCAGATCCATCTCGCGTACGACCCACTGGAGCGCCTCGGCGGCCCGCTTGGGGTTGGTGATGATCGGCGTGATCAGGTGCGGGATGCCCTCGTACGCGGTCAGTTCGACACGCTTGGGGTCGACGAGGACCATGCGCACGTCCTCGGGGGTCGCCCGGACCATGATCGAGGTGATCAGGCAGTTGATGCAGGACGACTTACCGGAACCCGTCGCACCGGCGACGAGGATGTGCGGCATCTTCGCGAGGTTGGCCGTCACATAGCCGCCCTCGACGTCCTTGCCGAGCGCGACCAGCATCGGGTGGTCGTCCTCGGCGGCGTCCGCGAGCCGCAGCACGTCACCGAGGTTGACCATCTCCCGGTCGGTGTTCGGGATCTCGATGCCGACCGCGGACTTGCCGGGGATCGGGCTGATGATCCGCACGTCGGGGCTGGCGACGGCGTACGCGATGTTCTTGGTGAGCGCGGTGATCCGCTCGACCTTGACGGCGGGGCCCAGTTCGACCTCGTACCGCGTGACCGTCGGGCCGCGCGTGAAGCCGGTGACGGCCGCGTCGACCTTGAACTCGGAGAACACGTTGGTGAGCGAGGCGACGACGGCGTCGTTGGCGGCGCTGCGCGCCTTGCCCGGGCCGCCGCGCTCCAGGAGGTCCAGGGACGGCAGCGCGTAGGTGATGTCGCCGGAGAGCTGGAGCTGCTCGGCGCGCGGCGGCAGGTCGCGCGGCTCCTGGGGTGCCGCCTTGGTCAGGTCGGGCACCACGGACTCGACCGTGAGCCTTTCCTGCTGGGGGCGTGCGGCCGGTACGGGCGTCGGCGTCGTCGGCTCCCGGTCCCCGACGGTCACCCCCTGGGTGAGGTCGGCGACGATCGGGGACGGCGGCATGCCGTGCAGGACGGCGCCGTCCAGGGCGGCAGCGGCGGCCGCTGCGACGTCCACGGCGTCCATCTCCCGGCCCATGGCGGGCTGCACGGTGGGGCGGCGGGGACGGCCGCGGCGCTTGGAGAGCGCCTCCTGCTCGGTTCCCTCCGGGTCGTACGGCTCGGCGACGGGCCCGCGCCGCCGGGTGCGCGGCAGTGCCTCGCGCCACTGCTCGTCGTAGCGCTCGTCGTCCTCGATTCCGGCGTCGTCCGCGGGGTCGTGCAGGACCCCGAGCTTCACGCCGAGCAGCCGCAGCCGCTGTGGGATGGCGGTGACGGGCGTCGCGGTGACGACGAGCAGGCCGAAGAACGTGAGCAGGACGAGCAGGGGTACGGCGAGGGCGGCGCCCATGGTGTACGTCAGCGGGGTGGCCGTGCCCCAGCCGATGAGTCCGCCGGCGTCCCTTATCGCCTGCATGCCCTCGCTGCGCGCGGGCGCGCCGCAGGCGATGTGGACCTGGCCGAGCACACCGATGACGAGCGCGGACAGGCCGATGACGATACGGCCGTTGGCCTCCGGTCGTTCCGGGTGGAGGATCAGGCGCACGGCGATCGCGCCGAGCAGGAGCGGCACGAGCAGGTCGAGGCGGCCGAAGGCGCCGGTCACCAGCATCTCGACGAGGTCGCCGACGGGACCGCGCAGATTTGCCCAGGTGCCCGCCGCGACGATCAGTGAGAGACCGAGCAGCAGGAGCGCGAGGCCGTCCTTGCGGTGCGCCGGGTCGAGCCCCTTCGCGCCCCGCCCCAGACCGCGGAACATGGCTCCGACGGCATGCGCGACGCCGAGCCAGAGGGCGCGTACGAGTCTGTACACGCCCGCGGTCGGATTGGGCGCCGGCGCGGGGGCGGGCTTCTTCGTCGCCGCCTTCTTGGCAGGCGCCTTCTTCGCGGGCGCCTTCTTCGCGGCGGCTTTCTTGGCGGGGGCCTTCTGCGCCGGAGCCTTCCTGGGAGCGGCCGCCTTCTTCGTGGGCGGCTTCTTGGCGGCGGGACGTGGGGCCATGAGTGTGAGGTTACCGGGGGAGACGAGAGGGGACACGCGTGACCACGAGTTCACCCGTTCGTGTCGCCCTTTGAGAGGCGCGAAGCTGACGCGAGCTCAAGGGGACACGGAACAGGCTTACTCCGGGCCGCCCCGCGGAGGGCATCTGCCCACCGGCGGGGGGGGCCTTTCAGTTCTGGGACGTCACCGGCGGCGCACCGCTGCCCGTGCCCGGCTCCAGGGCGTCCAGCGCCCTGCGCAGCCCCGTCAGTTTGCGTTCGAGATGGGCGGCGGTCGCCACCGCCGCCGCGTCCGCCGAGTCGTCGTCGAGCTGCTTGGACAGCGCCTCGGCCTGTTCCTCAACGGCCGCGAGCCGCGCGGAGAGTTCGGCGAGCAGACCGGCCGGCTCCTTGTTCTCACCCACCGCGGACTTGCCACCGCCCTCCAACTGGAGCCGCAGCAGGGCCGCCTGCTCCCGGAGTTGGCAGTTCTTCATGTAGAGCTCGACGAAAACGGACACCTTCGCGCGCAGCACCCACGGGTCGAACGGCTTGGAGATGTAGTCCACCGCACCCGCCGCGTACCCGCGGAAGGTGTGGTGCGGGCCGTGGTTGATGGCGGTCAGGAAGATGATCGGGATGTCCCGCGTCCGCTCCCGTCGCTTGATGTGCGCGGCGGTTTCGAATCCGTCCATGCCCGGCATCTGGACGTCCAGCAGAATGACCGCGAAGTCGTCCGTCAGCAGTGCCTTGAGTGCTTCCTCCCCGGACGATGCCCTGACCAGCGTCTGATCGAGCGCAGAGAGGATGGCCTCCAGCGCCAGCAGATTCTCCGGCCGGTCATCGACCAGGAGGATCTTGGCCTTCTGCACCATGGGCCGCCCTCCTCGCCCCGGCTTGGGGCCTCCCCTGTCCTGAGGACTCGGGGTGACGCCGCCCGGCGCCGCCCCAGGGGACGACTCCCTTGCGCCGCCCGTCCTTGTGCCGGTCATCGTAGCCGCACCCCGCCCGTCGCCACACCCTGTCACCGCGATGTCACTGTGCACGTAGCAGAAACGCAGCAAGGGACCAGAAGGTTCCCCGTACACCGCACTTTTACACGGCTTCGGCCACCCTCAGTCAGCAACTCCGCGTGAACGTTCGGGATTCCCGTCACTCCGCACGCATCCACTGTTCCATCACGGAGAGCAGATGATCGGGATCGACCGGCTTGGTCACGTAGTCGGAGGCGCCCGACTCGATGGCCTTCTCCCGGTCGCCCTTCATCGCCTTCGCCGTCAGCGCGATGATCGGCAGCCCCGCGAACTGCGGCATCCGCCTGATCGCCGTGGTCGTGGCATATCCGTCCATCTCGGGCATCATGATGTCCATCAGGACGACCGCGACATCGTCGTGCTGCTCCAGGACCTCGATGCCCTCACGCCCGTTCTCGGCGTACAGCACCGACAGGCCGTGCTGCTCCAGGACGCTGGTGAGCGCGAAGACGTTGCGGATGTCGTCGTCGACGATCAGCACCTTCTCGCTGTCGAACCGGATGCCCTGCCGCGGCGGCACGGGAGTCTCCTGCTCGCCGGCCCACGGCTCCTGTCCCGTACCGCCGCCGCGCTGCGCGCCCGCGGTGACCGCCCTGCGGCGGCGCCGGAAGAGCGCCGCGGGCCCGTTCTGGGTCTCCCGGTACGACTTCACCTCGGCCGGCGTCTCGATGTCCGGCACGGACAGCTCCGCCTCGGACGCCAGCAGCTCGTCGGCCTCCAAGGCGGGCGCGAGCTGCGAGTAGCCGTACGGCGGCAGTTCACTCGGGTGCAGCGGCAAATACAGGGTGAACGTCGAACCGCGTCCGGGCTCACTCTGCGCATGGATCTCGCCACCGAGCAGCCGCGCGATCTCCCGCGAGATCGACAGTCCGAGGCCCGTACCGCCGTACTTGCGGCTCGTGGTGCCGTCCGCCTGCTTGAACGCCTCGAAGATCACCCGCATCTTGCTGGCCGCGATGCCGATGCCCGTGTCGGCCACGGAGAACGCGATCAGGTCCGCATCCGCGTCCCGCAGCGAACCGGCCTCCAGAAGCTGCTCCCTGATGGCCACCGGGACGTCGCTGCCGGCGGGCCGGATGACCAGCTCCACGGCCCCGGTGTCGGTGAACTTCACCGCGTTGGACAGCAGGTTGCGCAGCACCTGCAACAGGCGCTGTTCGTCGGTGTGCAGCGTCGCGGGCAGCTCGGGCGAGACCCGTACGGAGAAGTCGAGGCCCTTCTCCGCGGTCAGCGGCCGGAAGGTGGCCTCCACGTAGTCGACGAGCTGGACGAGCGCGATACGCGTCGGGGAGACGTCCATCTTGCCCGCCTCGACCTTCGACAGGTCGAGGATGTCGTTGATCAGCTGGAGCAGGTCGGAACCGGCTCCATGGATGGTCTCGGCGAACTCGACCTGCTTCGGCGAGAGGTTCCCCTCGGCGTTGTCGGCGAGCAACTTGGCCAGGATCAGCAGGGAGTTGAGCGGCGTGCGCAGCTCGTGCGACATGTTGGCCAGGAACTCGCTCTTGTAGCGCATGGAGACCGCGAGCTGCTCGGCGCGCTCCTCCAGGACCTGCCGCGCCTCCTCGATCTCGGTGTTCTTGACCTCGATGTCCCGGTTCTGCTGGGCCAGCAGCTCGGCCTTCTCCTCCAGTTCGGCGTTGGACGCCTGGAGGGCCTTCTGCCGCTGCTCCAACTCCTCCGACCGGAGCCTCAGTTGCTCCGTCAGCTCCTGCGACTGCCGCAGCAGCACCTCGGTCTTGGTGTTGACGGAGATGGTGTTGACACTCGTCGCGATCATCTCGGCGATCTGGTTGAGGAAGTCCTTCTGGATCTGCGTGAACGGCGTGAAGGACGCCAGCTCGATGATGCCGAGCACCTTCCCCTCGAAGAGCACCGGAAGGACGATGACCTGCGCGGGCGGCGCCTCCCCGAGCCCGGAGGAGATCTTCAGATAGCCGCTCGGCGCGTTCTCCACCAGGATCGTGCGCTTCTCCTCGGCGGCCGTACCGATCAGCGCCTCACCCGGCCGGAACGACGTCGGCATGGAGCCCATCGAGTAGCCGTACGACCCCAGCATGCGCAGCTCGTACGCGTCGTCCGTGCCCGCGCCCTGGTCCTTGCCGTCGACCAGCGGCATGGCGAGGAAGAACGCGCCGTGCTGCGCGGAGACCACCGGCGTCAACTCGCTCATGATCAGCGAGGCCACGTCGTCCAGGTCGCGGCGGCCCTGCATCAGGGCGGAGATGCGGGCCAGGTTGCCCTTGAGCCAGTCCTGCTCCTTGTTGGCGATCGTGGTGTCACGCAGGTTGGCGATCATCTTGTTGATGTAGTCCTGAAGCTCCTGGATCTCGCCGGCGGCGTCCACGTCGATCTTCAGGTTGAGGTCGCCGCGGGTCACCGCGGTCGCCACGCGCGCGATGGCGCGCACCTGCCGGGTCAGGTTCCCGGCCATCTCGTTCACCGACTCGGTGAGGTCCCGCCATGTGCCGTCGACGTCACGCACGCGTGCCTGGCCACCGAGCTGGCCCTCCGTACCCACCTCGCGGGCGACCCTGGTGACCTCCTCGGCGAAGGAGGACAGCTGGTCGACCATGGTGTTGATGGTGGTCTTCAGCTCCAGGATCTCGCCGCGCGCATCGATGTCGATCTTCTTGGTCAGATCGCCCTTGGCGATGGCCGTGGTGACCATCGCGATGTTGCGCACCTGGCCGGTGAGGTTGGACGCCATCTGGTTCACGGACTCGGTGAGGTCCTTCCACGTGCCGGCCACACCCGGTACGTGCGCCTGGCCGCCGAGGATGCCGTCCGTGCCCACCTCGCGGGCCACCTTGGTGACCTGGTCGGCGAACGAACTCAGCGTCTTCACCATGGTGTTGAAGGTGTCGGCGAGCTGCTGGACCTCGCCGCGCGCCTCGATCGTCACGGTCCGTGTCAGGTCGCCGTTGGCGACGGCCGCCGCGACCTGGGAGATGTTGCGCACCTGCGTGGTCAGGTTGTTGGCCATCAGGTTGACGTTGTCGTTGAGGTCCTTCCAGATGCCGGTGACGCCGGGGACGTGCGCCTGGCCGCCGAGGATGCCCTCGGTGCCCACCTCACGGGCCACCCGCGTCACCTGCTCGGCGAAGGACGACAGCTGGTCGACCATCGTGTTGACGGTGGTGACCAGTTCGAGGATCTCGCCCTTGGCGTCGACGGTGATCTTCTTGGACAGGTCGCCCTTGGCTACCGCGGTCGTGACCTCGGCGATGTTGCGCACCTGGATGGTCAGGTTGTTCGCCATGAAGTTCACGGACTGCGTGAGGTCCTTCCAGGTGCCGGAGACCCCCTGGACCTCCGCCTGCCCGCCGAGGATGCCCTCGGTGCCCACCTCACGGGCCACCCGCGTGACCTGCTCGGCGAAGTTGGACAGCTGGTCGACCATCGTATTGAGGGTGTTCTTCAGCTCCAGGATCTCGCCGCGCGCGTCCACATCGATCTTCTGCGACAGGTCACCGCGCGCCACCGCGGTCGCGACCTGCGCGATGTTGCGCACCTGGGTGGTGAGGTTGCCGGCCATGAAGTTGACGGAGTCGGTCAGATCACGCCACACGCCGGCCACGCCGGGCACTTGCGCCTGACCGCCGAGCCGGCCTTCCGTGCCCACCTCGCGGGCCACCCGCGTCACCTGCTCGGCGAAGGCGGAGAGCTGGTCCACCAGGTTGTTGATGGTGTTCTTCAGCTCCAGGATCTCGCCGCGCGCGTCCACATCGATCTTCTGCGACAGGTCTCCACGCGCCACCGCCGTGGTGACCTGGGCGATGCGCCGTACCTGCGTGGTGAGGTTGCCCGCCATGAAGTTGACGGAATCGGTGAGCTCCTTCCAGGTGCCGCTGACGCCCGGCACCACGGCCTGGCCGCCCAGGCGGCCCTCCGTGCCCACGTCCCGCGCCATGCGCGTGACCTGCTCGGCGAAGTTCGACAGCTGGTCCACCATCGTGTTCACGGTGTTCTTCAGCTGGAGCATCTCGCCGGAGACGTCCACGGTGACCTTCTGCGACAGGTCGCCGTTGGCCACCGCCGTCGTCACCTGGGCGATGTTGCGGACCTGTCCGGTGAGGTTGCGGAACGCGGTGTTGACGGAGTCCGTCAGGTCCTTCCACGTGCCGGCGGCGCCGGGCACCTGCGCCTGGCCGCCCAGCTCACCCTCGACACCGATCTCCCGCGCCACGCGGGTGACCTCGGAGCCGAAGGCGGACAGCTGGTCCACCATCGTGTTGACGGTGTTCTTCAGCTCCAGCATCTCGCCGGCCACGTCGACGGTGACCTTCTGCGAGAGGTCACCGCTGGCCACCGCCGTCGTCACGGCGGCGATGTCCCGCACCTGAGTGGTCAGGTTCCGGAAGACCGTGTTCACCGAATCGGTGAGGTCCTTCCACGTGCCCGCCGCACCCGGCACGTTCGCCTGCCCGCCGAGCCGGCCCTCGCCGCCGACCTCGTTGGCGACCCGGGTGACCTCGTCCGCGAACGTGCGCAGCGTCTCGGTCATCTGGTTGATCGTCTCCGCGAGCTGCGCGACCTCGCCCCGCGCCGACACGGTCACCTTCTGCGACAGGTCACCGTTGGCGACCGCGGTCGTCACCTGCGCGATCCCTCGCACCTGAGCGGTCAGATTGCCGGCCATGAGGTTCACCGAGTCGGTGAGGTCCTTCCACACGCCGGCCACACCGGGCACCTGCGCCTGCCCGCCCAGCTCGCCCTCGGTGCCCACCTCGCGGGCGACGCGGGTCACCTCGGAGGAGAAGGAGGACAGCTGGTCCACCATCGTGTTGACGGTTTCCTTCAGCTCCAGCATCTCGCCGGCGACATGAACCGTGACCTTCCGGGACAAGTCACCCTTCGCGACCGCCGTCGTCACCAGAGCGATGTCCCGCACCTGCGCAGTCAGCCGGTACGCCATCGTATTGACAGAGTCCGTGAGATCCTTCCACGAACCGGACATACCGCGCACTCGCGCCTGTCCGCCCAACTTGCCCTCGGTACCGACCTCGCTGGCCACCCGCGTGACCTCGTCGGTGAACGTCGACAGCTGGTCGACCAGATTGTTGACCGTACGCCCGACCTTGAGGAACTCACCGCGCAGCGGATGCCCGGGACCGTCCGGCCCCGCGGTCCGCAGCTCCATGCGCGGCGACAGATCACCCTCGGCCACCGCGGACAGCACCCGGCCGACCTCGGAGACGGGCCGTACGAGATCGTCGACGAGCGCGTTGGAAGCGTCGATCGCGGCCGCCCAGGAACCCTCACAGGCCCCCGTCTCCAGCCGCTCGGTGAGCTTGCCCTCGCGGCCCACCGTCCGCCGCACCCGCGCCAGCTCCCCGGTCAGATGCAGATTCCGGTCGGCCACCTCGTTGAAAACGGCGGCGATTTCGGACATGACTCCATCACCGGAGACCGTCAGCCGCTTCCGGAAATTGCCGTCCCTCATGGACACCAGGGCCGCCAACAGCCGGTTCAGGGCCGCCGTGTCCACCGCGGTGGTGCCATTGCGCGGTTTGCGCTGGTTACTCAGGGACTGTCCGCCTTTTGCGCGCGTCTTTGTGCTCCGCGTCGCTGCGCCAGACTCCACTGTGTCCCTCCCGCAGGGGTCGACCATCACTGCTGTGCTCAGAGGTACTGCTCGACGTACCGGTTACTGCTGCCTGCCGCTGCCCGATGGACCAGGCACGCCCGCATGCTCCTGCCCTGCATGGCGGAACACACTCGGCCTGCCCGAACCTTCTCTGGAAGCTTGCCCAGTGTTTCACCATGCCTGAACCAGGCCATAACAGTTCGGCAGCTTCGCACATCGTCCGCACACACTCCGGGGGTAAACACCGGCGACCGGCATCCGCACGGACGGCGAAGGTAAGTAACCTTGCATGCGGCTGTCCAGCCGCACCGGTCCGACCGGCCTGGGCGGTGGCACGAGCACGAGCGGGCAGGCATCGGAGGGGCGCCGCACCATGACCACCGGACTGCATCCCGGAGGACCGCAGCAGGATCCCCGGGAGACGGGGAGCCAGCCACTGCCTCGGCAGGAGTGGGTCGGCCCAGGAGCCCTGCACGTCGACAACCGGACGAGGAGTTCTGTGATCACCGCGCGCGCGGCCGCCAAGTTCGAGCCCGTCGGACGATCCGTCGCGACCGCCCGGTCCTTCGTCCGCGACACGCTCCAGGGCTGGGGCTTCGCCGACATCGTCGACGACGCGGTAGTCCTCACGAGCGAACTGGTCACCAACGCCGTGGTGCACGCCGGTACCTCCGCGGAAGTCCTGTGCCTGCGCAGCGACGACGGCGTACGCATCGAGGTCGCCGACCGGTATCCGGAACGCGAGCTCCCGATGCAGTCGACCGCCGTCAGCATGGGCAGCCCCGACCGCGAGGGCGGCCGCGGCCTCCAGCTCTGCGCCGCCCTGGCCGGCCGCTGGGGCGTCGAGTACACGCCCACACACAAACAGGTCTGGTTCCAACTCCATCTGCCCGAACGCCCGGTGGGCACGCGCGCGGCGGGCCCCGCACTCCCCGCCCACCTGCTCCCGCTCGCCGACGGCCGGGTCCGCGTCGCGGTCGTCCAGATCGACCGCACCGGCTCCATCACCGCCTGGAACGAGGACGCGGAGGAACTCTTCGGATACGCGGCCGAGCAGGTCACCGGCAAACCGCTCACCGACCTCGCGGCCTGGCCGCACACCCCCGGCACCAGCACGGGCATCGCCGAGGCGCTCCAACTCTCGCGCTGGGAAGGCAGCTACGGCATCCGCGGCGCCGACGGCCGCGTGGCCCCCGTCTACGCCTCTCATCTGCGCGTACGGGACACGGCAGGCGAACCGTCCACGGTCTGCCTGCTCGTACGCGACCACGAACGCGCCGTCCTGCAGACCCCGTTGCGCGGACCGGCCCCCGACACGGCGAGCGCCCCCGACGGCCAGGCCGCCGACCCCTTCGAGGTGTTCATCGGCTCGCCGCCCCCCGACGACCTCGACGGTCTTCTGCAGCGCACGGTCGAGCGCGCCCGCGACATGCTCGACGGCGACGCGGCCTTCCTCCTCCTGGCGACCGACGACGAAACGGAGTTGGAGGTACGCGCCTCGACCGGCCTGCCCTCCGCCCGCCAGCGCTTCGCCCGCGTCCCGGTCGAGGCGGGCCCCGGCCGCTACGGCTCGGCCCGTATGCCGGCCGTGCACGACGACCTGACGGCAGTACCGGGCGCGGTCCCCCTGCTGGCCGGCACGGGCATGCGCTCGGTGGTGACGGTCCCGCTGAAGGTCGAGGGCCGCCTCACCGGCTCCCTCGGCGTCGGCGCAGAGGCACCGTCACGCTACTCCAACGAGGAGGCACTGCGCCTGCAGTTCGCGGCCGACCGCATCGCGCTCGCCGTGGAATCCGCCCGCCTGGGCGAGCTGGAGCGCCTTCGCCGAGGCTCGCTGAGCTTCCTCGTCGAGGCCTCCGACCTCCTCGCGGGCACCCTGGACCGCGACCAGACCCTCGCGCTCATGGCCCAGATGACGATCCCGACCCTGGCCACCTGGTGCGCGGTCTACACGATCGCCGACCAGGCCTCCGAGCCGTACCTCTCGTACGTCCTGCACGAGGACGAGGAACGCATCGACGGCCTCAAGGCTCTCCTGTCGAAGGTTCCCCCGCCGGAGCCGATCCCCACCCCGGGCGCCCGGGTCTGGACGGCTCCCGCGGAGGCGGCCCATCAGGCGGCCCTGCGCACGTCCATGCGCACCCTGGGCAACCTGGGCGAGCCCGCGAGAATCAGCTCCGGTATCGGTACGACACTGGCGACGTCAGCGGCGGTGGGCGGCGAGACGGTCGTACTGCCCCTCGTCGCCCGCAACCGCGTCATCGGCATGCTGACGCTCGGCAAGCCGGCGGACGAACACTTCCGCCAGGAAATCCTGGAGCTGGCCGAGGACTTGAGCCGCCGGGCGGCCCTGGCCCTGGACAACGCCCGGCTGTACTCGGAACGCACGGCCATCAGCCAGTCCCTCCAGCGCAGCCTGCTTCCGCCCGGGCTCCCCCGCGTCGACGGGGTCGAGGTCGACGTCATCTACCGCGCGGCCGGCGAGGGCAACGAGGTCGGCGGCGACTTCTACGACCTCTTCCCGATCCGCGACGGCGCGTACGGCTTCGCCATCGGCGACGTCTGCGGTACGGGACCGGAGGCGGCGGCGGTCACCGGCCTGGCCCGCCATGCCCTCCGGCTGCTGGCCCGAGAAGGCTTCGGCGGCCCGGCGGTCCTGGAGCGCCTGAACTCCGCGATCCTCGACGAGGGCGCCCGCAGCCGCTTCCTGACGCTCCTGTACGGCGAGTTGTGGCCCCAGGAGGACGGCAGCGCGGTCCTGAAGGTGGTCTGCGCCGGACACCCGCTGCCGCTGCGCCTGCGCCAGGACGGCACGGTCGAACCGGCCGCCGAACCGCAGCCGCTGCTCGGTGTCATGGAGGACCTGGAACTGTACGAGCAGACGGTGACGCTCGATCCGGGCGACGTCCTGCTGTGCGTCACGGACGGGGTCACCGAGCGCCGCGAGGGCACGCGCATGCTGGGCGACGACGGCCTCGCGGACGTTCTGACGACCTGCACGGGCCTCACGGCGGGTGCGGTGGCCGCCCGCATCATGCGTGCGGTCGAACGATTCGCGTCCGACGCCCCGTCGGACGACATGGCGATTCTGGCGATGCGGGTTCCGGGCCTTCCGAAGGAGTAAGGGAGGCCCGGGTCCCGGGCCCGGATCGAGGCACGAAAAAGGCCTCGCCCTGATGGGCGAGGCCTTTTGTCCGAGCCCCCAAACGGAATCGAACCGTTGACCTTCTCCTTACCATGGAGACGCTCTGCCGACTGAGCTATAGGGGCCTGTCACCTTTTCGAGGTTTCCCTCGCGGCAACGGAATAGATCATACCCCGAACAGGGGTGTGCTCCCAAATCATGGGCACCGCATCAGAAAGCGGGCTGCAGCAGTCCGCCCAGCGCATTGCACGCGGAGACGATCCGGTTCATCTCACGCTTCGTCAGCGACGCGTCCACCGGCAGGGAGAGCGTCTCGTCGGCGGCCCGCTCGGTCTCGGGCAGACAGACATCCCGACGGAGCCCCGGCACACGGTGCACCGGCGTCTTCACCGGCACCCGGCACTCAACTCCCTTGGCCCTCAATGCCCGCGCGAAGGCGTCCCGGTCCGGCCGCCCGTTGCCCGGCACACGCACGACGTACTGCTGATAGGTGTGACCGCCGCAGGCCTCGGGCGTCCGCACGCCGCGCAGTCGCCGGTCGAGATACGCGGCCCGCTCCCGACGCTGCGCCACCTCGGCGTACGGCGTCTCGGACTCCCCCTGCTCCAGCACCAGAAGTCCGTGCCGCTGCCCGACCTCATGGAGGACCGCGACATCGGCCGGCCGTCCGAAGCGGTGGACGACGACGACCGCGGCGGTCTGCGGGGACACCATGGCCTCGACGGCGACGGGGTCCAGGCAGTACGTCGCCGGGTCTATGTCGGCGAAGACCGGCGTCGCGCCCGTCAGGGTCACGGCCTCGGCGACCTCTATATTCCCGAAGGCCGGCACGATGACCTCGTCACCGATGCCGATACCCGCGGCCCCCAGCATTCCTGCAGTACCCATGGCAGGGATGCTGATGCGGCGAAGTGAACGCAAAGTGACACGCAAAACAAAAGAGCTGGTCCTCGAACCGAAGTTCGGGGACCAGCTCTGAATATTTGTTCGGCGGCGTCCTACTCTCCCACAGGGTCCCCCCTGCAGTACCATCGGCGCTGTAAGGCTTAGCTTCCGGGTTCGGAATGTAACCGGGCGTTTCCCTCACGCTATGGCCACCGAAACACTATGAAACAGACAACCCGACCGCTGCTGTGACTACAGCGGGGTTGTTCGTGGTTTCAGAACCAACACAGTGGACGCGAGCAACTGAGGACAAGCCCTCGGCCTATTAGTACCAGTCACCTCCACACGTTGCCGTGCTTCCAGATCTGGCCTATCAACCCAGTCGTCTACTGGGAGCCTTACCCCATCAAGTGGGTGGGAGTCCTCATCTCGAAGCAGGCTTCCCGCTTAGATGCTTTCAGCGGTTATCCCTCCCGAACGTAGCCAACCAGCCATGCCCTTGGCAGAACAACTGGCACACCAGAGGTTCGTCCGTCCCGGTCCTCTCGTACTAGGGACAGCCCTTCTCAAGACTCCTACGCGCACAGCGGATAGGGACCGAACTGTCTCACGACGTTCTAAACCCAGCTCGCGTACCGCTTTAATGGGCGAACAGCCCAACCCTTGGGACCGACTCCAGCCCCAGGATGCGACGAGCCGACATCGAGGTGCCAAACCATCCCGTCGATATGGACTCTTGGGGAAGATCAGCCTGTTATCCCCGGGGTACCTTTTATCCGTTGAGCGACGGCGCTTCCACAAGCCACCGCCGGATCACTAGTCCCGACTTTCGTCCCTGCTCGACCCGTCGGTCTCACAGTCAAGCTCCCTTGTGCACTTACACTCAACACCTGATTGCCAACCAGGCTGAGGGAACCTTTGGGCGCCTCCGTTACTCTTTAGGAGGCAACCGCCCCAGTTAAACTACCCATCAGACACTGTCCCTGATCCGGATCACGGACCCAGGTTAGACATCCAGCACGACCAGACTGGTATTTCAACGACGACTCCACAACCACTGGCGTGGCCGCTTCAAAGTCTCCCAGCTATCCTACACAAGCCGAACCGAACACCAATATCAAACTGTAGTAAAGGTCCCGGGGTCTTTCCGTCCTGCTGCGCGAAACGAGCATCTTTACTCGTAGTGCAATTTCACCGGGCCTATGGTTGAGACAGTCGAGAAGTCGTTACGCCATTCGTGCAGGTCGGAACTTACCCGACAAGGAATTTCGCTACCTTAGGATGGTTATAGTTACCACCGCCGTTTACTGGCGCTTAAGTTCTCAGCTTCGCCCCACCGAAATGGAGCTAACCGGTCCCCTTAACGTTCCAGCACCGGGCAGGCGTCAGTCCGTATACATCGCCTTACGGCTTCGCACGGACCTGTGTTTTTAGTAAACAGTCGCTTCTCGCTGGTCTCTGCGGCCACCCCCAGCTCAGGAAGCAAGTTCCCTCACCAGGTGTGGCCCCCCTTCTCCCGAAGTTACGGGGGCATTTTGCCGAGTTCCTTAACCATAGTTCACCCGAACGCCTCGGTATTCTCTACCTGACCACCTGAGTCGGTTTAGGGTACGGGCCGCCATGAAACTCGCTAGAGGCTTTTCTCGACAGCATAGGATCATCCACTTCACCACAATCGGCTCGGCATCAGGTCTCAGCCTCATGTGCGACGGATTTGCCTATCGCACGGCCTACACCCTTACCCCGGGACAACCACCGCCCGGGATGGACTACCTTCCTGCGTCACCCCATCACTCACCTACTAACCGCTTGGTTCAGCGGCTCCACCACTTTCCTTTCCCCGAAGGGTCCGGAACGGCTTCACGGCCTTAGCATCACGATGCTCGATGTTTGACGCTTCACAGCGGGTACCGGAATATCAACCGGTTATCCATCGACTACGCCTGTCGGCCTCGCCTTAGGTCCCGACTTACCCTGGGCAGATCAGCTTGACCCAGGAACCCTTAGTCAATCGGCGCACACGTTTCTCACGTGTGAATCGCTACTCATGCCTGCATTCTCACTCGTCAACCGTCCACAACTACCTTCCGGTGCTGCTTCACCCGGCAGACGACGCTCCCCTACCCATCACAGCAGGCGTTGGCCCTATATGCTGCAATGACACGACTTCGGCGGTACGCTTGAGCCCCGCTACATTGTCGGCGCGGAATCACTAGACCAGTGAGCTATTACGCACTCTTTCAAGGGTGGCTGCTTCTAAGCCAACCTCCTGGTTGTCTGTGCGACTCCACATCCTTTCCCACTTAGCGTACGCTTAGGGGCCTTAGTCGATGCTCTGGGCTGTTTCCCTCTCGACCATGGAGCTTATCCCCCACAGTCTCACTGCCGCGCTCTCACTTACCGGCATTCGGAGTTTGGCTAAGGTCAGTAACCCGGTAGGGCCCATCGCCTATCCAGTGCTCTACCTCCGGCAAGAAACACACGACGCTGCACCTAAATGCATTTCGGGGAGAACCAGCTATCACGGAGTTTGATTGGCCTTTCACCCCTAACCACAGGTCATCCCCCAGGTTTTCAACCCTGGTGGGTTCGGTCCTCCACGAAGTCTTACCTCCGCTTCAACCTGCCCATGGCTAGATCACTCCGCTTCGGGTCTTGAGCGTGCTACTCCAACGCCCTATTCGGACTCGCTTTCGCTACGGCTTCCCCACACGGGTTAACCTCGCAACACACCGCAAACTCGCAGGCTCATTCTTCAAAAGGCACGCAGTCACGAGACACCAGCAAGCTGATGTCCGACGCTCCCACGGCTTGTAGGCACACGGTTTCAGGTACTATTTCACTCCGCTCCCGCGGTACTTTTCACCATTCCCTCACGGTACTATCCGCTATCGGTCACCAGGGAATATTTAGGCTTAGCGGGTGGTCCCGCCAGATTCACACGGGATTTCTCGGGCCCCGTGCTACTTGGGTGTCTCTCAAACGAGCCGCTGACGTTTCGACTACGGGGGTCTTACCCTCTACGCCGGACCTTTCGCATGTCCTTCGCCTACATCAACGGTTTCTGACTCGTCCTGTTGCCGGCAGACAACAGAAGAGAGATCCCACAACCCCGCATGCGCAACCCCTGCCGGGTCTCACACGCATACGGTTTGGCCTCATCCGGTTTCGCTCGCCACTACTCCCGGAATCACGGTTGTTTTCTCTTCCTGAGGGTACTGAGATGTTTCACTTCCCCTCGTTCCCTCCACACTGCCTATGTGTTCAGCAGTGGGTGACAGCCCATGACGACTGCCGGGTTTCCCCATTCGGAAACCCCCGGATCAAAGCCTGGTTGACGACTCCCCGGGGACTATCGCGGCCTCCCACGTCCTTCATCGGTTCCTGGTGCCAAGGCATCCACCGTGCGCCCTTAAAAACTTGGCCACAGATGCTCGCGTCCACTGTGCAGTTCTCAAACAACGACCAACCACCCGTCACACACCAAAACCTTGGTGCTTCACCGGGGCCGGCATCGAAGACAGACCTTGCGGCCGTGCCCTCAGACACCCAACAGCGTGCCCGGCCAGCTCCCGTCCGGAGATCATGCGTTCCACGCTCTTACGAGCAGTACTAGCAGCCTCCGACCCGAGGTCCTGGCCGAATAATCAACGTTCCACCCATGAGCAACCAGCATCGGACGTTCGCCGATGTACTGGCCTCTGACCGTGTCCCGAAGAACCCGGTAAGAAGTGCTCCTTAGAAAGGAGGTGATCCAGCCGCACCTTCCGGTACGGCTACCTTGTTACGACTTCGTCCCAATCGCCAGTCCCACCTTCGACAGCTCCCTCCCACAAGGGGTTGGGCCACCGGCTTCGGGTGTTACCGACTTTCGTGACGTGACGGGCGGTGTGTACAAGGCCCGGGAACGTATTCACCGCAGCAATGCTGATCTGCGATTACTAGCGACTCCGACTTCATGGGGTCGAGTTGCAGACCCCAATCCGAACTGAGACCGGCTTTTTGAGATTCGCTCCACCTCACGGTATCGCAGCTCTTTGTACCGGCCATTGTAGCACGTGTGCAGCCCAAGACATAAGGGGCATGATGACTTGACGTCGTCCCCACCTTCCTCCGAGTTGACCCCGGCGGTCTCCTGTGAGTCCCCATCACCCCGAAGGGCATGCTGGCAACACAGAACAAGGGTTGCGCTCGTTGCGGGACTTAACCCAACATCTCACGACACGAGCTGACGACAGCCATGCACCACCTGTACACCGACCACAAGGGGGGCACTATCTCTAATGCTTTCCGGTGTATGTCAAGCCTTGGTAAGGTTCTTCGCGTTGCGTCGAATTAAGCCACATGCTCCGCCGCTTGTGCGGGCCCCCGTCAATTCCTTTGAGTTTTAGCCTTGCGGCCGTACTCCCCAGGCGGGGAACTTAATGCGTTAGCTGCGGCACCGACGACGTGGAATGTCGCCAACACCTAGTTCCCACCGTTTACGGCGTGGACTACCAGGGTATCTAATCCTGTTCGCTCCCCACGCTTTCGCTCCTCAGCGTCAGTAATGGCCCAGAGATCCGCCTTCGCCACCGGTGTTCCTCCTGATATCTGCGCATTTCACCGCTACACCAGGAATTCCGATCTCCCCTACCACACTCTAGCTAGCCCGTATCGACTGCAGACCCGAGGTTAAGCCTCGGGCTTTCACAATCGACGTGACAAGCCGCCTACGAGCTCTTTACGCCCAATAATTCCGGACAACGCTTGCGCCCTACGTATTACCGCGGCTGCTGGCACGTAGTTAGCCGGCGCTTCTTCTGCAGGTACCGTCACTTTCGCTTCTTCCCTGCTGAAAGAGGTTTACAACCCGAAGGCCGTCATCCCTCACGCGGCGTCGCTGCATCAGGCTTGCGCCCATTGTGCAATATTCCCCACTGCTGCCTCCCGTAGGAGTCTGGGCCGTGTCTCAGTCCCAGTGTGGCCGGTCGCCCTCTCAGGCCGGCTACCCGTCGTCGCCTTGGTGAGCCATTACCTCACCAACAAGCTGATAGGCCGCGGGCTCATCCTGCACCGCCGGAGCTTTCCAAGTTCGAAGATGCCTCCGAACCTCGTATCCGGTATTAGACCCCGTTTCCAGGGCTTGTCCCAGAGTGCAGGGCAGATTGCCCACGTGTTACTCACCCGTTCGCCACTAATCCCCACCGAAGTGGTTCATCGTTCGACTTGCATGTGTTAAGCACGCCGCCAGCGTTCGTCCTGAGCCAGGATCAAACTCTCCGTGAATGTTTACCGGTAATCCGGTTCAACACCACGAGAGCGGTGCGAGAGGAGGAATAGTCCCCTCGCACACAGCGTCCTCGCTGTGTTTTTTCAAAGGAACCTCGACCATCGGATTGTTCCGACGGACGGGGTATCAACATATCTGGCGTTGATTTTTGGCACGCTGTTGAGTTCTCAAGGAACGGACGCTTCCTTTGTACTCACCCTATCGGGCTTTCCTCCGGGCGCTTCCCTTCGGTCTTGCGTTTCCGACTCTATCAGATCTTTTCTCGATCCGATTTCCTCGGCGCTTTCCAGGTTTCCGCTCTCGCGTTTCCCTTTCCGGCGTTTCCGACTTTATCAGAGATTCTGAGTCGGAATTTCCGCCCCGCTGGGGCTGGTCCCTGGCGCACAGTTGCACCGGGTTCCCCCGCTGGCGGAGCCGTAAACGTACTGGAGCGAGGCGCCTCGATGCAAATCGAGGCGCCTCGCTCCGGGTTCACCCGCGCGAGGCCTTGACGGACCGTCAGACCTCGACGACCACGGGCAGGATCATCGGCCTGCGCCGATACGTGTCCGAGACCCACTTGCCCAGGGTCCGCCGGATCAGCTGTTGCAGCTGGTGGGGCTCGACAACCCCGTCCTGTGCCGACCGCTCCAGCACCTCCGTGATCTTCGGGATCACTTCGCTGAAGGCCGAGTCCTCGATACCCGAGCCACGGGCATGGACATGCGGGCCACCCGTGATCTTGCCCGTCGACGAGTCCACCACGACGAAGACCGAGATGATGCCCTCGTCGCCGAGGATCTTGCGGTCCTTGAGCGCGAGCTCGCCGACGTCGCCGACCGAGAGGCCGTCGACGTACACATAGCCGGCCTGGACCTTGCCGGAGATCTTCGCCTTGCCCTCGATGAGGTCGACGGCGATGCCGTCCTCGGCGATGACGATCCGGTCGTGCGGGATGCCTGTCAGCGCGCCGAGCTCCGCGTTCGCCCGCAGGTGGCGCCATTCACCGTGGACCGGCATCAGGTTCTTCGGCCGGCAGATGTTGTAGAAGTACAGCAGCTCACCCGCGGACGCGTGGCCCGAGACGTGCACCTTCGCGTTGCCCTTGTGCACGACGTTCGCGCCCCAGCGGGTCAGGCCGTTGATCACGCGGTACACCGCGTTCTCGTTGCCGGGGATCAGCGACGACGCCAGGATCACCGTGTCGCCCGAGACGATGCGGATCTGGTGGTCACGGTTCGCCATGCGCGACAGCGCGGCCATCGGCTCGCCCTGGGAGCCCGTGCAGACGAGGACCACCTGTTCGTCCGGCAGGTCGTCCAGCGTCTTCACGTCCACGACCAGGCCCGGCGGGACCTTCAGGTAGCCCAGGTCCCGTGCGATGCCCATGTTCCGGACCATCGAGCGGCCTACGAAGGCGACCCGGCGGCCGTATTCGTGCGCCGCGTCCAGAATCTGCTGGATGCGGTGGACGTGGCTGGCGAAGCTCGCCACGATGATCCGCTTGCGGGCACCCGCGAAGACCTGGCGCAGAACATTGGAGATGTCCCGCTCGTGCGGGGTGAACCCGGGGACCTCGGCGTTGGTGGAGTCGGTGAGGAGGAGGTCGATGCCTTCCTCGCTCAGCCGTGCGAACGCATGGAGATCCGTCAGACGGTTGTCCAGTGGCAGCTGGTCCATCTTGAAGTCGCCCGTGTGGACCGCCATACCGGCCGGGGTGCGGATGGCCACGGCCAGGGCGTCGGGGATGGAGTGGTTGACCGCGATGAACTCGCAGTCGAAGGGGCCGATGCGCTCGCGCCCGCCTTCCGCGACCTCGAGCGTGTACGGGCGGATGCGGTGTTCCTGGAGCTTCGCCTCGATCAGGGCGAGGGTCAGCTTGGAGCCGATCAGCGGGATGTCGGGCTTCTCCCGCAGCAGGAACGGAACGCCGCCGATGTGGTCCTCGTGCCCGTGCGTGAGCACGATGCCCTCGACGTCGTCGAGGCGGTCGCGGATCGACGAGAAGTCCGGCAGGATCAGGTCGATTCCGGGCTGCTCCTCCTCCGGGAAGAGCACTCCGCAGTCGACGATCAGCAGGCGGCCGCCGTACTCGAAGACGGTCATGTTCCGGCCGATTTCCCCGAGGCCGCCGAGCGGGGTGACCCTCAGGCCGCCCTGGGGGAGCTTCGGCGGCGGGCCGAGTTCAGGATGCGGATGACTCAAAAGACTCTCCTCACCATGCGCGCCACGTACCTGTCGGGCACGTGGCGCGCATGACGTTCGTGCAAAAGCAGTTGTTGGTGTGGGGTGCAGGCACCTGTGTCCTGCCTATTCAGTTGTGAAGTCCGTTGTCAGAGCTGTACCCCGCCGGCAGCAAGATCGATCTTGAGCTGGGCGATCTCCTCGGGCGAGCACTCGACCATGGGGGCGCGCAGCGGTCCGGCGGGCAGGCCCTGGAGGGCGAGCGCGGCCTTGGTGGTCATGACGCCCTGGGTGCGGAACATGCCGGTGAAGACCGGGAGCAGCTTCTGGTGGATCTCCAGCGCCTTCTGGACGTCGCCGCTCGCGTAGGCCTCGGCCATCGCGCGCAGTTCGGGCGTGACGACATGGCCGACGACCGAGACGAAGCCGACCGCGCCCACCGAGAGCAGGGGCAGGTTCAGCATGTCGTCGCCTGAGTACCAGGCGAGGCCGGACCGGGCGATGGCCCAGCCGGCGCGGCCGAGGTCGCCCTTGGCGTCCTTGTTGGCCACGATCCGCGGGTGCTCGGCGAGGCGCACGATGGTCTCGGTGTTGATCGGGACGCCGCTGCGGCCCGGGATGTCGTAGAGCATGACCGGCAGCTCGGTGGCGTCGGCGATGGCCGTGAAGTGCCGGTACAGGCCCTCCTGCGGGGGCTTGTTGTAGTACGGCGTCACGGTCAGCAGGCCGTGCGCGCCGGCCTTCTGTGCCGCGTGCGCCAGTTCGATGCTGTGGTGGGTGTCGTTCGTGCCGACGCCGGCGATGATGTGGGCGCGGTCGCCGACTGCCTCCAGGACGGCCCGTACGAGCTCCGATTTCTCCGCGTCGCTGGTGGTGGGGGACTCGCCGGTGGTGCCGTTGATGATCAGGCCGTCGTTGCCTGCGTCCACCAGGTGGGTGGCAAGCCGCTGCGCGCCGTCGAGGTCGAGTGCGCCGTCCGCCGTGAAGGGCGTGACCATGGCGGTGAGGATCCGCCCGAAGGGGATCTGCGGAGTGGAGGTCGGAGCCATGGGTAACACGCTACTCGCTGCTCCGGGCGCGGTCTGCCCTCGGGGTCCGGGAAAAGTCATGACAAATGCGGAGCCCGGCACTGCCTGCTCGGGGGTTCAAGCAGTGCCGGGTCCGTTTGATCAGGCTAGATGAACTTCTCGAAATGCCGCAATACGGACACTTCGCTCGGCTGATCCGTACATCTGTCCCTGACAGGGAAGCGGGTGTGCGCTACGGCGCCAGGCGCCCGTTGGCGTTGAAGGCGGCGTACGTGAGGGGCATGAGCTTGGCCCACTCCGCCTCCATCCTCTCGCCGACCATCTCGATCTCCCGCTGCGGGAAGGACGGCACCTTCGCCAGCTCGTGCTGGGTGCGCAGGCCGAGGAAGTGCATCAGGGAGCGGGCGTTGCAGGTCGCGTACATCGAGGAGAACAGGCCGACCGGGAGAACCGAGCGGGCGACCTCGCGGGCGACACCGGCGGCGAGCATCTCCTGGTACGCCTCGTACGCGTGTACGTACGCGTCCTCCATGGCGCGGCCGACCAGCTCCTGCTGCGCCTGGGTGCCCTCGACGAAGACGTACTTGCCCGGGCGGCCCTCCTGCACGAGCTTGCGGGACTCGTCGGGGACGTAGAAGACCGGCTGGAGCTCCCGGTACCGGCCCGACTCCTCGTTGTACGACCAGCCCACGCGATGCCGCATGAACTCGCGGAAGACGAAGATCGGGGCGCTGATGAAGAACGTCATCGAGTTGTGCTCGAAGGGGCTGCCGTGCCGGTCCCGCATCAGGTAGTTGATCAGGCCCTTGGAGCGCTCGGGGTCCTTCTTCAGCTCGTCCAGGGACTGCTCGCCGGCGGTGGAGACGCGGGCGGCCCACAGCACGTCGGAGTCGGCCGCGCTGTGCTTGACCAGCTCGACGGTGACGTCACTGCGGAAGCTGGGCTTGAGGTCGTCGGCGGGGGTGTCGGTCACGGCGTAGAAGGTCCTTCCCATCACATGCTCGGGCGGCGCCCACTCTACGGCCCGGCACTGACAACGGGGCGTTCGATGCCGGGCCACGACATTCGTCGGCGAACTTCGTCGAACTTCAGCGAAATCGGCGAAACAGGCACCTTTTGCTTCGCTCGTGCGTCTGTGTCAGTGACGGCGATTCGTTCGCGTCATCCGGTCTTCACCAAGTCCCGGATCGGATCCCCGGTCCCTGCGATCCCCAGAGGAGAAGCGCTCCCATGTCCCGTCGGCGCGAGCCCGTTCCGTTCGCCTTCCTCACCGAAGCCGACTCGTTCCGCAGCAATGTCGCTCCCCCGCCGCGCGAGCGCGCCTCCGCCGGCCAGATAGCCGGGCGCTGGTTGCTGGGGCTCACCATCGTCGCGGGACTCGTCGGCGCGCTGGTCGTAGGCACGCCGGCCCTGTCGACCCCGTCGCCCGCCGCGACACAGCACTCCGTGGCCTCCAACGGCCGCTGAGGCTTCCTCTCCGCCCGACTGGCGGAGAGGCATCCCCCTGGCCCCCGCGGGTGGTGAGCAAGGACACGGCTCGATAGCCTCACCGGGCACAACCCCCATGAACCGAGTGAGGATCAGTCGTGCCCCTGCCCTTCCTGACGGCCGACCGTGCTTACGAGCAGGCAGCGGACGACATCCCGCTGCCCTACGACGACCGCGACCGCTGGCGGCGCCCCTACCGCCCCGGCCCCTGGCGGGTGGGCGCCGGCGCCCTCCTGCTGCTGCTCGCCTCGTACGTTCTCGTCGCGGCGGTCATCATCGCCTTCACCGGCACGCTGTCAGCCGCCGGCGCGGTCCTGGGCATCGCGCTGGCCGTCATCGCCGGCGCCCTGCGGATGCTGCGCGTGGGTGTCTGGGTGAGCGCGCGCGGGCTGCGCCGGGTGGCGTTCCTCGGCACGCGCACGACGCCCTGGGAGCAGGTCGTCACGGTACGGACGGTCCAGCAGCCGGTGCGCTGGCTCGGGCTGCCGCGCACGGTGCAGGGTCAGGCCCTGACGCTCGTACGCAAGGACCGCGCGCCGGGGGACATGCCGTCGTTGCTGACCACGCACAGCGCCGACTTCCTGGCGCGTCCGCAGGCCTTCGACCGGGCGGCGGACTCGATCGAGGCGTGGGCCGCGGAGTACTGCCGGGACTGACGCGGTACGCGTCAGTCCCCTGCTGGGGCTGTGCCCCAGACCCCTATTCGGGGGCTCCGCCCCGGACCCCCGCTCCTCAAACGCCGGAGGGGTTGATTTATCAGCCCCTCCGGCGTTCGCCGACGAGGCCGTGACGTCGTGGCGGTCAGGCCTCGACCGTCCTGCCCTCGCGCAGGGCGATCGCCCGCTGCATCGCCTTGCGGGCGCGGGGCGTGTCACGGGCGTCGTGGTAGGCGATCGCCAGCCGGAACCAGCTGCGCCAGTCGTCCGGGGCGGCCTCCGTCTCCGCCTTGCGCCTGGCGAAGACCTCGTCGGCCGAATCGCGGTCGATCCGGCCGCTCGGCGTGCGCCGCAGCTCGTCGAGTGGCAGGCCGCCCTCGGCGTCCAGCTCGGCGGCGAGCCGGTTGGCCTTGCGGACGAACTGCGTGTTCTTCCAGAGGAACCAGACGCCGATGACCGGCAGAATCAGCACCGCGACACCGAAGGTGACGGTGACCGGGGTGGCGTCCTGGATCAGGAGCACGCCGCGGCTGCCGACCAGGACGAAGTAGACGACCAGGACGGCGGCCGTGACGGCGTAGGTGATCTTCGCGCGCATCGTGGCTACTTCAGGTCGAGGAAGTTCTCCAGGCCGAAGGTGAGGCCCGGAGTGGTCACGACGCGGCGGGCGCCGAGCAGGATGCCCGGCATGAAGCTGCTGTGGTGCAGCGAGTCGTGGCGGATGGTGAGCGTCTCGCCCTCCCCGCCGAGCAGCACCTCCTGGTGGGCGAGCAGACCGCGCAGGCGGACCGCGTGCACCGGGACGCCGTCGACGTTCGCGCCGCGGGCGCCGTCCAGGGCCGTCACCGTGGCGTCGGGCTGCGGGGCGCTGCCCGCCTTCTCACGGGCGGCGGCGATGAGCTGGGCGGTGCGCGTGGCGGTACCGCTGGGGGCGTCCACCTTGTTGGGGTGGTGCAGCTCGACGACCTCGACGGACTCGAAGTACGGGGCGGCGACCTCGGCGAACTTCATGGTCAGCACGGCACCGATGGAGAAGTTCGGGGCGATGAGGACGCCCGTCTCCGGGGACTGGTCCAGCCAGCCCTTCAGCTGCGCGAGGCGCTCGTCGGTCCAGCCGGTCGTGCCGACCACGGCGTGGATGCCGTGCCGGACGCAGAAGTCGAGGTTCCCCATCACCGAGGCCGGCGTGGTCAGCTCGACCACCACCTGGGCACCGGCGTCGACGAGGGTCTCCAGTCGGTCGCCGCTGCCGAGGGCGGCCACCAGCTCCATGTCCTCGGCGGCATCGACAGCCCGTACCGCCTCCGAACCGATCCGGCCCTTGGCACCGAGGACCGCCACGCGCAGCTTGCTCATCTCTGTTGCTTCCTTACCGGTGGGGTTCAGGCGACGGCTTCGTGCAGACGGGAAGCCTGCTTGTCCTTGAGCGGGCCGATGACCGACAGAGAGGGCCGCTGCCCTAGGATCTCCCGGGCCACGGACCGGACGTCGTCCGGGGTGACCGCCGCTATCCGGGCCAGCATGTCGTCCACGGACATCTGGTCGCCCCAGCACAGCTCACTCTTGCCGATTCGGTTCATCAGCGCACCCGTGTCCTCCAGGCCGAGGACCGTGGAGCCCCGCAGTTGGCCGATGGCGCGGCCGATCTCCTCGTCGGACAGACCGTGCTCGGCCACGTGATCCAGCTCGTCGCGGCAGATCTTGAGCACGTCGTGCACCTGGCTCGGACGGCAGCCCGCGTACACACCGAAGAGGCCGCAGTCGGCGAAGCCCGAGGTGTACGAGTACACGCTGTACGCGAGGCCCCGCTTCTCCCGGACCTCCTGGAACAGGCGGGACGACATGCCGCCGCCGAGCGCGGTGTTCAGCACGCCGAGGGCCCAGCGGCGGTCGTCGGTGCGGGCCAGGCCGGGCATGCCGAGGACGACGTGCGCCTGCTCGGTCTTGCGGCCCAGCAGCTCGACGCGTCCGGCGGTGCGGATGGCGCGGCTGCCGTCGCGCGGGGCGATGGGCGTGGCGTCCGTCCGCGTGAGGGCACCGGCCTTCTCGAAGGCGGCCCGCACCAGGCGTACGACCTTCTGGTGGTCGACGTTGCCGGCGCACGCGACCACGAGGTGCGTGGGGTCGTAGTGCTTCTTGTAGAAGCGGCGGATGCGGTCGGCGGTGAGGGCGTTGACGGTGTCGACCGTGCCGAGGACCGGGCGGCCGAGCGCGTTGTCGCCGAACATGGTGTGCGCGAACAGGTCGTGCACACAGTCGCCCGGGTCGTCCTCCGTCATCGCGATCTCTTCGAGGATCGCGCCGCGCTCGACGTTGACGTCCTCTTCGAGGATCAGCGAGCCGGTGAGCATGTCGCAGACGACGTCTATGGCGAGCGGCAGGTCGGTGTCGAGCACGCGCGCGTAGTAGCACGTGTACTCCTTCGCCGTGAACGCGTTCATCTCGCCGCCGACCGCGTCGATCGCGGCGGAGATGTCGAGTGCGCTCCTGCGCTGCGTGCCCTTGAAGAGCAGGTGCTCCAGGTAGTGCGTGGCGCCGTTCAGAGCCGGCGTCTCGTCGCGCGAGCCGACGTGCGCCCAGATGCCGAAGGTGGCGGAGCGCACGGAGGGCAGCGTCTCGGTGACGACCCGCAGACCGCCCGGGAGGGTGGTCTTACGGACGGTGCCGATGCCGTTCTCGCCCTGGATCAGGGTTTGGGTACGGGCAACGGCCCGCGCCTCCGAAGAGGTGCGGGCCGTCGCCTTGAAGCCACGGGACGTCACTGTGCGGCGTCGTCCTTCTGCGTCTCGTCGTCTTCTTCGCCCTCGATCACGGGGATGAGGGAGAGCTTGCCGCGGGAGTCGATCTCGGCGATCTCGACCTGGACCTTCTGGCCCACACCGACGACGTCCTCGACGTTCTCCACGCGCTTGCCGCCGGCGAGCTTGCGGATCTGCGAGATGTGCAGCAGACCGTCCTTGCCCGGGAGCAGCGACACGAACGCACCGAAGGTGGTCGTCTTGACGACCGTGCCCAGGTAGCGCTCGCCGACCTCCGGCATGGTCGGGTTGGCGATGCCGTTGATCGTGGCGCGGGCCGCCTCGGCGGACGGGCCGTCGGCGGCCCCGATGTAGATGGTGCCGTCGTCCTCGATCGTGATCTCGGCGCCGGTGTCCTCCTGGATCTGGTTGATCATCTTGCCCTTGGGGCCGATGACCTCACCGATCTTGTCGACCGGGATCTTGACGGTGATGATCCGCGGGGCGTGCGGGGACATCTCGTCGGGCCGGTCGATGGCCTCCATCATCACGTCGAGGATGTGAAGACGGGCGTCACGGGCCTGCTTGAGGGCCGCGGCCAGGACGGAGGCCGGGATGCCGTCCAGCTTGGTGTCGAGCTGGAGGGCGGTCACGAACTCCTTCGTACCGGCGACCTTGAAGTCCATGTCACCGAAGGCGTCCTCCGCACCGAGGATGTCGGTGAGGGTGACGTAGTGCGTCTCGCCGTCGATCTCCTGGGAGATCAGACCCATGGCGATACCGGCGACCGGGGCCTTCAGCGGCACACCGGCGTTCAGCAGCGACATGGTGGAGGCGCAGACCGAGCCCATGGACGTCGAGCCGTTCGAGCTGAGCGCCTCGGACACCTGACGGATCGCGTAGGGGAACTCCTCGCGGGTCGGCAGGACCGGGACCAGGGCGCGCTCGGCGAGGGCGCCGTGGCCGATCTCGCGGCGCTTCGGGGAGCCGACGCGGCCGGTCTCACCGGTGGAGTACGGCGGGAAGTTGTAGTTGTGCATGTAGCGCTTGCGGGTCACCGGGGAGAGGGTGTCCAGCTGCTGCTCCATGCGGAGCATGTTGAGGGTGGTGACGCCCAGGATCTGGGTCTCGCCACGCTCGAACACGGCGGAACCGTGCACCCGCGGGATGGCCTCGACCTCGGCGGCCAGGGTGCGGATGTCGGTGACACCGCGGCCGTCGATGCGCTTCTTCTCCTTGATCACGCGCTCGCGGACCAGCTGCTTGGTGAGCGAGCGGTACGCGGCGGAGATCTCCTTCTCGCGGCCCTCGAACTCCGGCAGGAGCTTCTCGGCGGCCAGGCCCTTGACGCGGTCCAGCTCGGACTCGCGCTCCTGCTTGCCGGCGATGGTGAGCGCCTGGGCCAGCTCGGGGCGGACGGCGGCCGTCAGGGCCTCCAGGACGTCGTCCTGGTAGTCCAGGAAGATCGGGAACTCGCCGGTCGGCTTGGCAGCCTTCGAGGCGAGGTCCGCCTGGGCCTTGCACAGGACCTTGATGAAGGGCTTCGCGGCCTCCAGACCGGCGGCGACGACCTCCTCGGTCGGCGCCTCGGCGCCACCCTCGACCAGCTTGATCGTCTTGTCGGTGGCCTCGGCCTCGACCATCATGATCGCGACGTCGCCGTCCTCCAGGACGCGGCCGGCGACCACCATGTCGAAGACGGCGTCCTCGAGCTCGGTGTGCGTCGGGAACGCGACCCACTGGCCGTTGATCAGCGCGACGCGAACGCCGCCGATCGGGCCGGAGAAGGGCAGGCCGGCCAGCTGCGTGGACGCGGAGGCGGCGTTGATCGCCACGACGTCGTACAGGTGGTCGGGGTTGAGCGCCATGATCGTCGCGACGACCTGGATCTCGTTGCGCAGGCCCTTCTTGAAGGACGGGCGCAGCGGACGGTCGATGAGGCGGCAGGTGAGGATGGCGTCCTCGGAGGGACGGCCCTCACGGCGGAAGAAGGAACCGGGGATCTTCCCGGCCGCGTACATCCGCTCCTCGACGTCGACCGTCAGCGGGAAGAAGTCGAGCTGGTCCTTGGGGTTCTTGGACGCGGTGGTGGCCGACAGGACCATCGTGTCGTCGTCCAGGTACGCGACGGCGGAGCCGGCGGCCTGCTTGGCCAGGCGGCCCGTCTCGAAGCGGATCGTACGGGTGCCGAAGGAGCCGTTGTCGATGACGGCCTCGGCGTAGTGGGTCTCGTTCTCCACTAGCGTTTTCTCCTCGTCTTCGTCCCTTGTTGCCCGTGTGGCAGGGGGACGGTGGCGGAGAAGCGCTCCATCTGGTGCGGGCCGGTCTTCGATCGAAGCTCCCGGGGCTCACTTCCCCGGGGGCCACTACCGAGGACCGGCGGCGGCGAGGTGCGCTCCTCCTCGTTCGGTGTGTGCGGCGCACCCGGTGTGTCCGGACGCTCCTCACACTGTGTCGTACATAGTGCGTTCTGCTACCACACTACAAAGCGGCAGTGACAGTCCGCACGTACAGCAAAGGGAGCGGCCCCCTTCGTACGGGAACCGCTCCCTTCACGGCGTCTTACTTGGCGCCCGCCGCACCGCGGCGGATGCCGAGGCGGTCGACCAGCGTACGGAAGCGCTGGATGTCCTTCTTGGCCAGGTACTGCAGCAGGCGGCGACGCTGACCGACCAGGATCAGCAGACCACGGCGGGAGTGGTGGTCGTGCTTGTGGATCTTGAGGTGCTCGGTCAGGTCGGAGATGCGGCGCGAGAGCATGGCGACCTGGACCTCGGGGGAGCCGGTGTCGCCCTCCTTCTGGCCGAACTCGGCGATGATCTGCTTCTTCGTAGCGGCGTCGAGCGACACGCGTACTCCTCATGATGTTCTGGATGCCGCCGAGTGCCCCTGGTCTTCATCTCAGGGGAGCTTCCGTGACTCGGGAGGCGGGATCCGTTTGGCGCGGCTTCCAGGGGAACCGGAAGCGCGTACACAAACGGCCGTCACACAGCGTACCAGGCCGGAAGTGGGCGGATTTCCGCCGGGGCCGACGGGTGGCTCCGCCGGGCCGGGCCGCCACCGGGCCGGTTTCGGGGGCCAGCCCCCGGACCCCCGCTCCTCAAACGCCGGAGGGGCTGAATTTTGCCGTACCGACTGGATTTGCTGGACGGGCTGTTTATCAGCCCGTCCGTCCAGGGTGGGAGGACGAGGCGGTCAGGCCGACAGCGGGGCCCGGGGCCGGCGCCCCGCCCCGACGGCCGTGGACGGCGACCGCCGGGCGCCGCGTGGCCCCGACGGCCGTGGACGGCGACCGCCGGGCGCCGCGTGGCCCTGCGGCCGACGGACGGCAACCGCCGGGCGCCATGTGGCCCTGCGGCCGACAGACGGCAACCGCCGGCCATGTGGCCCTGCGGCCGACGGACGGCAAGGCGGCCCGGCCCGGCGGCGGCCCGCCACCCATCGGCCCCGGCGGACGGCGACCGGCGTCGCGCGACCCGGCAGCCGGTCGGCCGGGATCCCCCCTCAGACTCCGCCGCGGACCTTGCCGTAGACGTCGAGGACGGCCAGGCAGACCGGGATCAGGGAGAGCAGCACCAGGGAGTCCGCGAGGTCCAGCATGCGGCCCCAGAAGGGGGAGAGTCCCTTCTGCGGCACGATCAGGGCGATCGCGATCAGAAGCAGCACGCCGGCCGCGACCGAGGCGCCGAGCCACAGGGTCCGGATGTCGACGGGACCGGAGTTGCCCTTGAGCAGTTCGATGACGACGTCGGCCGGGGGCGAGATCGCGAGGCCGAGCACCAGCAGACCGAGTGTGACGACACCGGCCACGAACAGGCAGGTGACCTGGGCGGTGTACCGGAACAGGCGCGCCCGCAGCATCGCGGCCAGGCCGGTGCACAGGGCCAGCAGCTGGGCCCAGCCGCTGTCGCTGAAGCCGAGCACCGCACCACCCGCGCCGACGATGACGGCCGCGCAGCCGCCGACCAGTCCGAGCAGCAGCTCATGGCCCCGGCTGGTCTGGGCGACGATGCGCTGGACGTCGACGGCCTCCAGGTCGCCCTCCACGCCCTCACGGCGGGCCCTGGCCAGGTCCTCCGGGTTGCGGAAACCGATCGGAAGCTTGGCGAAGCGGGCCGACCATCCGGGCAGGAAGCCGACGACCGCCAGCGCGACGACCGAGGTGCCGGCGGCGATCTCCCGCGGCTCCGCCTCGGTGAGCACACCGCAGAACACCGCGAGCGTGCCGATCGCGGCGGCCAGCGCGGCGGCCACGAACGGGGCGTCTCCCTGCGGCAGCAGCATGATCAGCACGACGGAGAAGAGCAGTACGACGACACAGCCGACGAGGAACTGGATCCGGCCGGGGCCTTCACCGGCGTCCTGGGGAATGACGCCGGAGCCCGCGATGAGCGCGTGCGGCAGCGCCGAGACACCGAGCGCGACGGCGGAGGCGCGGTCGTCGTAGACCCGGGCCCGTACGCCGGCGAGTGCCGTCAGGGTCAGTGCGACCACGCCGGCGAGGATGCCCTGGAGGCCGTGCATGTCGTGCCGTACCGGATCCGCGAACCAGAAGACGAAGCCGAGCATGACCAGCAGCAGCGCACCGGAGACGAGACCGGCCACCCGCATCAGGTTGTCGTTCCAGCTGCGGATGTCCTGCTTGACCGCGGCGGCGATCGCATCCACCACGTCGTCGTGAACAGCCGGCGGCAGCGAGTCGGCAAACGTTCGCAACAGCAGCACTTCGCCGTCCCTGACCCGGTGCTCGAGCAACGAGCGGCTCGCGTCGAGGACTTGGCCCTCGCGGCGTACGAGGTGGTAACCGGCGGGACTGGTGTCCGACTGAGCCAGGCCCGAGAGCCTGACGATCTCGGGAAAGAGGTCCTGGATCGGCAGGTCCTCCGGCAGCGCGACATCGACACGGCTGTCCGGCGCTGCGATGGTGATTCGGCAGAAACCAGTCGAAGTCCCCGTGCTCACCTGGTAGTTCCCCCTGATAGACAACGCTTCGGACAGCGCTTCGAACAACGCTTCGCCGCGCCGCTCGTACGACGCGGAGCGCCACCTTATCCGTTGCCGCACGCGACTCAGGGCCTGCCTCCCTCATTTCCCCCAGGACCCCCGCGGCTTCTCCATCCTCCTGACTCCCTTGCCCACCCCGCGCATCAGTAGGATCGACGCCTACGCGGACGACGCCTACGCGAACGGGAACACGTCGCGGTACACGGGGGCGTCGGTGCCAAGACGTATCCATCACGTCAATCACGAAGGATGAGTGCATCGGTGAGCGTCGTCATCATCAAACGGCCGCCGCGGATAGCGCCGCCGGTCGTCCCGGACGGCGAGGTCAAACTGGAGACGCCGCCCGAGATCCCGCGCGAGGGCGAAGAGGGCATGCTGATGACCCTGCTGCCCATGATGGGCATGCTGGGTTCCGTCGGCTTCTTCTTCATGCCGGGTCTCCCCTCCTACATGAGGGTGGTCGGCGGGCTGATGCTGGCCTCGACCCTGGCCATGGCCATCGCCCAGTTCGCCAAGTCCCGGCAGGGCGGCGGCGCGGGGATGGCCCAGGACCGGCGCGACTACTTCCGGTATCTGGAGCAGGTCCGCAAGGACGTGCACAAGACCGCGGAGCTCCAGCGGCGCAGCCAGCTCTTCCAGCACCCCGACCCGGACCAGTTGTGGGCGGTCGCGGCCGACGGCAAGCGTCTGTGGGAGCGGCGCCCGACCGACGGGGACTTCGCATCCGTACGGATCGGCCGTGGCACTCAGCAGCTGAACACCCCGCTCGTCGCCCCGGAGACCGCTCCGAAGGAGGAGTTGGAGCCGCTGACCGCGGCGGCCATGAAGGCCTTCCTCGACGCGCACGGCAGCCTGTCGGACCTGCCCGTCTCCGTCTCGCTGCGCGCCTTCTACCACGTGACGGTGTGCGGAGACAGTGACACGGTCTACGGCAACGCCCGCGCTGCCCTGGCCCAGCTGGCGACGCTGCATTCGCCGGAGGACCTGATGGTCGCCGTGGTGGCGCACCCCTCCGCGGCGGCGGACTGGGACTGGATCAAGTGGCTCCCGCACAGCCAGCACCCGAAGGCCAAGGACGGAGCGGGCTCGGCCCGGCTCCTCTTCGACGACCTCGGGGAGCTGGAGGAGGCGCTGGCGGACCAGTTGGACGACAGGCCTCGCTGGAACCGGGACGCGAACCCCGTCTACGACCAGCCGCACCTGATCGTGGTGCTCGACGGTGGCACCGTGCCGCCGGACTCCGAACTCGCCAGTGCCGAAGGGCTCCAGGGCGTCACCTTCCTGGAGATCGCCCCGGGTGAGCTGGAGGAGGAGCTGCGCGCCGGTCTGACGGCCTATGTGAAGCCGGACAGGATGCAGCTGTTCGTCGGCCACGAGTCCGCGTACACCGGAAAGCCCGATGTGCTGAACGCGGCGCAGGCGGAGTCCCTGGCACGGCAGCTCGCCCCGTTCCGGGTCGGCTCGGCGGAGGAGGGCGAACCCCTTCTGTCCAACCTGGACTTCACCGATCTCATGGGCATCGGCGACGCCGGTTCCGTCGACGTCTCCCGCACCTGGCGTCCGCGCACGCTGCACGAGCGGCTGCGGGTGCCGATCGGTGTCGGCGAGAACGGCGAGCCGGTCATGCTCGACCTCAAGGAGGCCTCGCAGGAGGGCATGGGCCCGCACGGCCTGTGCGTCGGCGCGACCGGTTCCGGCAAGTCCGAGCTGCTGCGCACGCTGGTGCTCGGTCTCGCGGTGACGCACTCCTCGGAGACGCTGAACTTCATCCTCGCGGACTTCAAGGGCGGTGCGACCTTCGCGGGCATGGCGGACATGCCGCACACCGCGGCCGTCATCACCAACCTCGCGGACGACCTCACGCTCGTCGACCGTATGCGGGACGCGATCACGGGTGAGATGCAGCGCCGGCAGGAGCTGCTGCGCACGGCGGGCAACTACGCCAATCTGCACGACTACGAGAAGGCCCGGGCGGCGGGCGCCGCCCTGGAGCCGATGGCCTCGCTGGTCATCGTGCTCGACGAGTTCTCCGAACTCCTCACCGCCAAGCCGGACTTCATCGACATGTTCATCCAGATCGGCCGTATCGGCCGTTCGCTGGGTGTGCATCTGCTGCTGGCGTCGCAGCGTCTGGAGGAGGGCAAGCTGCGGGGTCTGGACACCTACCTCTCGTACCGGATCGGTCTGCGCACCTTCTCCGCGGCCGAGTCCCGTACGGCGATCGGTGTCCCGGACGCCTACCACCTGCCGTCGATCCCCGGCTCCGGCTACCTGCGGTACGACACCGACACCATGGTCCGCTTCAAGGCCGCGTACGTGTCGGGGCCGTACCACGGCGAGGGCCCGTCCCGGGTGCACCGCTCCACCCAGCTGCGGCCCGCGCTGTTCACGGCGGAGCACGTGGCGCTGCCCCCGCAGCCCGTGATCGAGGACGCGGAGTCCGACAACCGGGTGGACGACGCGCTCGCCGACACCGTCCTGGACGTCATCGTGAACAAGATGGTCAACCAGGGACCGCCCGCCCACCAGGTGTGGCTGCCCCCGCTCGACGAGGCACCCTCGCTGGAACAGCTTCTCCCCCAGCTCGCCGTCACCCAGGAGCGCGGCCTGACCGCGCCCGAGTACACGGCGCTCGGCCGGCTCAACGTACCGATCGGCCTGGTGGACAAGCCGTTCGAGCAGCGGCGCGACGTGCTGTACCGGGACTTCTCGGGCGGTGCGGGCCACGGTCTGTTCGTCGGCGGTCCGCAGTCCGGCAAGTCGACTCTGCTGCGCACGCTCATCTCGTCCTTCGCCCTCACCCACACGCCTTCCGAAGTGCAGTTCTACTGCCTGGACTTCGGCGGTGGCGGTCTGATCTCGATGGAGGAGCTGGCGCACGTCGGCGGGGTCGCCAACCGGCTCGACGCCGAGAAGGTGCGCCGTACCGTCAGCGAGGTCGAGGGCATCCTGAACGCGCGCGAGGAGTACTTCCGCGCGAACAACATCGACTCGATCCAGACGTACCGACAGCGCAGGGCCTCCGGGCTGCTGCCCGACCAGCCCTGGGGAGACGTCTTCCTCATCGTCGACGGCTGGGCGACCTTCAAGACGGACTACGAGCTGCTCGAAGCGACCGTCACCGACATGGCGACGCGTGGTCTCGGCTTCGGTGTGCACGTGATTCTGACCGCCAGCCGCTACACGGAAGTGCGGCCGGCTCTCAAGGACATGCTGCAGAACCGCATCGAGCTGCGGCTCGGTGACCCGACCGAGTCGGAGATCGACCGCAAGGTCGCCCAGAACGTTCCCGCCACTGTCCCGGGCCGCGGTCTGAGCCTGGACAAGCTGCACTTCATGACGGCGCTGCCACGCGTCGACGGTTCGTCGGAGACGGAGGACCTGTCGGAAGCCACGGCGATCCTCGTCCGGGGCATCAACGACAACTGGCAGGGCAACCACGCCCCGGCCGTACGGCTGCTGCCCACCATGCTCGCCGCGGACCGGCTGCCCAAGGGCTTCGAGCACCCGGAGCGCGGTGTCGCCATCGGTATCGACGAGTCGGCGCTCGCGCCCGTCTTCGTCGACTTCGAGACGGACCCGCACTTCATTGTGTTCGGCGAGAGCGAGTCCGGTAAGTCCGCGATCCTGAGGCTGCTCATCAAGCAGATCACCGAGCGCTACACGCCCGATCAGGCGAAGATCGTCATGGGTGACTACCGGCGCGCCCACCTGGAGGGCGTACCGGATTCGCACCTGTCGCGCTACTGCGCGTCGGCACCCGCTCTGTCGGAGACGCTGGAAGGCCTGGCCGGTTCGATGAGCCGTCGTATGCCGGGTCCGGACGTCACGCCCGAGCAGTTGCGCAACCGCAGTTGGTACAGCAGCCCGGACGCGTTCGTCATCGTCGACGACTACGACCTGGTGGCGACGGGCATGAACCCGCTCGCCCCGCTCGTGGAGTACCTTCCCTTCGCCCGTGACATCGGCCTGCGCGTCATCATCGCGCGCTCCTCGGGCGGTGCCAGCCGGTCGCTGTACGAGCCGGTGATGCAGCGGATGCGCGAGCTCGGCGCCCAGGGCATCGTGCTCTCCGGCGACCGGTCGGAGGGTGCCCTGCTGGGCAACATCACAGGGTCCCAGTTGCCGCCCGGACGTGGGTACTTCCACACGCGGCGGCGCGGTGGGCAGCTGATTCAGACGGGGTGGCTGCCGGCGCGGTTCTGAGGGTCGGCTGCTTCGGGCCGGTCGGCTGCTTCAGGCCGGTCGGCTGCTTCAGGCCGAGGGGCGGTACCCGCGTGGGGTACCGCCCCTCTGTTCTGGGGTGATGTGGGGGTGGGTCTCGTGCGGGTGCCACCGCTAAGGTGGCGTTGCGACAGAAAATCGGCGACAGAAGAGTTGCGACAGAAAAGGCGAGCCACGGGGGGCAGTTGTGTCGTCGGACTACATGGACTCCGACCCCAAGGTCCTCAAGACCGAGGGCTACAACATGTACACGGTCGGCCAGGAGTGGGCCAAGGCCGTGAAGAGCCTGCAAGACGGGCTGACCGCCCTGGAGAAGGGTGACACCCCGCCGTGGGGCGACGACGACATCGGCGAGAAGTTCGGCGTCGTCTACGAGGGCCTGCGCGACGGCATGTACCAGTCGATGGGCAGCCTGGCGGAGCGGATCGCGGGGATGGGGATCGCCTTCACCAAGATGGGCGTGGCGCACGAGCAGAACGAGGCCAACGAGGCGGACATCTGGCGGAAGACGACCGCCGAGTACGACGGTCAGGTGAAGATGACGACGGGCATGCACTTCGAGCGTCGTCGGCAGGAGCCCTGACCTGCGACAACCACCCACGCGGGCAGCACCCGCACCAGTAGGGTGGGACGCGCACTTCGTTCACATGCCAGGAAGAGGCCCCGCAGCATGACCGAGGCACGGAACATCGAGGTCGAGACTCAGGTCGACACCCAGGTCGAGACTCAGGTCCAGATCAAGGCGCGCAAGGAGCGGGAGCGGGACGAGCTGTACGCCCTCGACATCTCGGGAGTCGAGTGGCACAGCGCGCCCGGTACCGAGGAACACGAGGAGCGGGTCGAGATCGCGTACCTGCCGGAGGGTGCCGTGGCCATGCGTTCGTCCCTCGATCCCGACACCGTGCTGCGGTACACCGAGGCGGAGTGGCGGGCGTTCGTACTCGGGGCCCGGGACGGGGAGTTCGACCTGGAACCGGCGCCGCACAACGGTGGGGTGTCGGCCGAGTAGTACGGGGGCGCGGGCGGCCGTCACGAGGGTGTGAGGAGGACTGGGCTTCGCCTCGGTCGGCCTCCGTTCGACACCTAAGATCGGCGTCGTACGCGAAGGCGTCCGCGATGGCGGAGGACGGGGACCCATGACCGGCTCGACCGAGCACTACGCACCGCACCCCCACATAGGCGGCCGAACCGCCGCGCTGCGCGCGCTCGCCGCATGGCGGGGTGCCGTGCCCGGCGCTCCGCGCGTGGTCGTGCTCACGGGCAGCTCCGGCAGCGGGCGTTCGCGGCTGATCACGGGGTTTCTGATGCTGTGCGAGCCGGAGTACCGCAAGCGGCTGCCACTGGAGGAGATGGATCCCTCGACGGTTCCGCCCGAGCTGCCGGCCCCGGCGGTACCGGCCCCCGACGGGTTGACCGCGGCCCAGGTCCTGTGGCTGCTCGCCGACCACTACGAGCTGAACGCCACCAGCACCAAGGACGTGTACGCCGAGCTGGCCGCACTCGACGAGCCGGTGACGGTCGTCGTACCGGACGTCGACCGCGCCGGTCCGGTACGGGCCGCGGGCGAGCCCGCACGGCTCGTACGGGAGGTGCTCGCGCCGCTGGCCGCCACCGAGACGATCCGGCTCCTGGCCGAGGTGCCTCGCCCGCTGGCCGCCGAGCTGGCCGAGGGGCTGCCGCCCGGCACCGTGCAGATCATCGATCTCGACGACCGTGAGTGGGCCGACCCCGAGGGCCTGGTGCTGCATGCCCAGGCGGCGCTGAACCCGGACTTCGGGGCACCCGAGCTGCCGTTCACCGTCGATCCCGCCGCTCGCCTCGCCCTGGGAGCGGCCATCGGCCGCCGGGCCGGGACCAGTCCATTGGTCGTCCAGCTCGCCGTCCACGGCATCCTGATGGCACCCGAGGGCTTCGACCCGGCCGACGAGAGCCAGCTGCCGACGTCCGTGGGAGAGGCCCTCGACCTGCACGCCAGACGACTCGGCGCCGACCCGCGAACACTACGGCTGATGCTGGCCCCGCTCGCCCTGGCCGAGGCCGACGGCATACCGGTCCACCTGTGGGCGCGACTGGCGAGCGCGGTCGCCGGGCAGGACATGAGCCAGGCCTTCGCGGGCGGGATGCTGCTCGCCGGGCCGTTCGTGCAGCCCGAGGAGCAGGAGGAGGACTCGGCGAACGGCGAGCGGACGCTGCTTCGACTGCTGCACCCGGCCATCGGTGACGAGATCCGTGCCGGCCTGCCGAGCGTCCGTGCCGCGCAGACCCAGATCTCGATGGCGCTGCTGGAGGCCGTGCCGGAGCAGGACTGGAGCAAGGCCGACCCCTACGTACGCGATCACATCGCGGGCCACACCCTGGAGGCAGGCCTGCTGCCCCAGCTCCTCACAGACCCGGGGCTGTTCGTGCACGCCGATCCGGTGCCGCTGCGCGCCGCCATCGACGCCGTCCCTACCGAGTCGCTCGGCGCGCCGGCCCGTACGTACCTGCGTACGGCCCCCCTGCTGACCCGTACCCAGGCACCCGCCGTGCTGCGCGCCGCCCTACTGGAGACCGCGTTCGTCGAGGACGGCCTGCCCGAGTACGCGGACGCCATACACCGCCTCGGCCTCGACCTGCCCTGGCAGACGCTGTGGAGCCGGTCCGTCCCCGGCATCAGCGCCATGACCGCAGGCAGCCTGCCCCACCCGGAAGGTCCGGCCACCCCCGTCGCCGTCCTCGTCGTACCCGCCGGCACGCCCGGGGCACGGCCGATCGGCGGCCCCGGCGAGGCGCACAGTTCCGCGGTGCTCGTCCTCGGTCTCATGCGACCGGACGACCTCGGCGGCACAGGCCCCGAGGTCGACCCCGGGCAGGTCCTGCGCCCCTCCGAGGAGGAGCGGGCCGCCGCCCCGCTCGGGCTGAGCCGCGGCGCCGACTACCTGCGCGTCTGGGACCGGGCGAGCCAGGAGGTCGTGGTTGCGCTGATCTCCGACACCCCCTTCACCGCCGCCGACCTCTCCCCCGACGGCATCCTCCTCGTCGCCACCGCGCGCGGGGCGAAGGCCCTCCGCATCCGCCCGGCCGACCCGGCGATAGCCTCGTAGCAACACCCCTTTCCCACGCCTATTTCCCACGCGTACGACCAGTCATTCTCGAAGGAGCCTTCCCTTGACCAGCCAGGAGCAGGCGCTCGCCCTCGCCGACCGTTGGCTCAACCCGGAAGGCTCGGCGGAGCCGCGCCGCGAGGTCCGGATGCAGGAGTTCGACCTGGGCTGGGTCGTGTGGGCCGCGCCTTCGGAGCCCGAGCGCGACCCGGTGACCGGGGAGCGCCGGCCGCCTGCCGAGATCGGCAACGCGTGTGGGGTCGTGGACCGCCGTACCGGCGAGCTGACGGTCTGGCCGTCGGTGCCGGTCGAGGAGGTCGTACAGATGTACCGGCAGAAGCACGGCGGCGCGGCACAGGGCGCGGGCGCGCCCGAAGGTGCCCGTCCGGTCACCGGCCCGGGCAACACCGCAGTCTTCACCTACACCGACCCGGCCACCGGCGAGGAGACCACCCTCTTCCGTACCTCCGGCCCGGGCCTGCCCCCCGCCGAGTACCAGGCGTGGGCCGACCTGCAGCAGCTGAACGTACCCGTCGGCAATGTCCTCGCCATCCACACCGACCTGCGCCCCAGCCTGCTGCCCGGCGGTTATACGGCCGAACTCCTCAACACCTTCCCCAACGCCCAGCTCTCCTGCTCGCAGAACTACGGTGCTCGTCCCGAGGCGCGTGCGGAGGGCATCGCGGCGCTGGTCGAACAGGTCGAGACGATGCACCGGATCGCCGGCCAGCAACCGCCGCCGCGGCCGCACCGCGTCCCGGTTCCCGCGCAGGTCACACCCGCGGAGCCGATGCGGGACGTGGCCCTCGGCCGCCACCTTGTCGAGATCTTCGGTGAGGACGGCGTACGTCGCTGGGACGCTGACGACATCGCAGACAGCCCGCTGCCGGAGCCCACCAAGTCGACGCTCACCTGGGCCGGCCTCCCCGCCGGCCTTCCCCTCTTCTTCACCGCCGACCGGCCCGACGCCCCTCCTGCCGGAGGCCTGTTCACCGACGTCGCCACGAATCTGCGCGAGCGCCGCAGCCCGGCCGACGAGGAGAAGATCGGTGCCTTGGCGCACCTGGTCCGGATCGGCTTCGACGGTGTCGCGGTGATCGCGGTGCAGTGCCGACCGGGTACGGGTCAGCCGGACGGCTTCGGCGCGGTCTGGGCCGTGGACCCGGTCACCGCCGCTGCTCGCTACGTCAACACCTCGGCGGCCGCCTTCGCCCGCTGCCTGGCGCTGCTCGCCACGGCACGGCAGCGGATGCGGGGGCTGGACCCGGTCGCGGCCGGCGGGGAAGTGGCGGCGCTGCAGGAGCAGTTGGTGGCTGTCGATGCCTCCGCGCTGGGCACTGTGGACACCTGGTGGTCGCTGATCGTCGAGCAGATGTGGCACGGGTTGTTCTGATCAGGCCCTCTGCAGATCCCCACTGAGAGAACACTGAGAGAACACTGAGGGAATGAGGAGAGCACCCTGTGACGTCGGACAACACGGCACCGCCGACCACCCCCGAGCAGGCCCTCGACATCGTCCGCAGCCGGTACGCACAACCCAAGCTGCCGGACGGCACACCCGCCCGACTGCGCGTCGAGGAGTTCGACATCGGCTACCTGGTGTACGCGGAGTTCCCGCCGGTCATGGACGCGGCCGGCCGCCCTCAGCCGGCGCAGCCCGGCGGCAGCAAGATCGTGGTGTCCAAGGAGACGGGCGAGACCGTCACCGTCCCCAACTACCCGACCGAGGCGGCCATCGCGCTGTACCGCAGACAGCGCCGGTGATCAGTACAGTGAGAACCCACCGCTGTGCCGCCCTTGGCTCCGCTTCTCCGACTGCGAGGCCTCACCCGCCGGGTTCCTCGGCTCTGAGGGCCCCGAAGAGGGGTTTCCACTCGTCAGTGGCTCTCCGTGCCTGATCTGCTCGCGCTCCTCCTCGGAGAGCGACTCCCACTGGCCGCGCAGGGACGCCATGCCACTGCCCAGGGTGCGTGCCACCGCAGGGTCGTCCAGGGCGTCGCGCAGGGCGAGACGGCCGGAGAGCAGCCTCTTCGCCGCGTCCTGCATGTCCTTGCCGACGCCGTCGGTCTCGGACAGCTTGCGCAGGGCGGAGTTCAGAGAACGTAGCTGCTCCGGTTCGAGGGCCTCGTCCAGCACACCGCGGTCCGTCGAAGTGCCGTGCGGATGCGGTGAGTTCTCGGGTTGCCTGGTCATGTCGCTTCTCCTCCTGCTCCTCGCGTCTCCGGCACCCGAAGTATCTCTCGTCACGCACGGATGCCATGCTGACCCCCACCCGACCGCCACCGGCCGAAGAGGAGAAGGACCTCGTTGTCATGGCTCAAACACAGGGCACAGGAAAAGGCAAAGGCACCGACCGCTCCGACCGTTCCCTCGCCGGTCTCGTCGGCAGAGCCTTCGGCCGCCTCGGCCGCTGGGGCGGCCTGGTCTTCCTCCTCGCGGGCCTCGCCCTGAGCGGATGGGGCGCGTACGAGGGGGCCTACCTCGCGGGATGGGCAGGCACGCACGGCACCCTGACGGTGAAGCAGTGCGAGGTGAGCTACCCGAACAACGCCTCACGCAGCAGCCATAAGAACCGCCGCCCCGTCCGCTGCGAGGGCACGTTCGTGTCCGACGACGGCAAGGGCAGGGACGCGGCCGCCGCGGTGCAGGTGAGGCATCGGTACGCGGACGGCGCCGAGCTGTCGGTGCAGCAGACGGACGCGCCGACGACAGCCACCTCCGCAGACGGTGACTACGTCCAGGGCGGCATGGACCGTGCCTGGCGTTTCTTCGGCGCCTTCTTCGGCGGCTGGGTCCTCACGGGCCTCGGCGTCTTCTGCCTCGCCACCGGATACGCGCCGTTCGGCCAGAGCCGTGTCTCGTACGACGAGGCATGGGATGCGGCAGGGCGGGGAGTGACGCGCTGGATCATGCTCGGGATGATCGGTGCGGGGCTCGCAGGAGCCGGGGTTTCATTCCTGGTCAGCTACTTCGTCTGACTCGCTTCGGTCATCTCGTCCGACCAGCCTCGGTCATCTCGTCCGACCGGCCCCGGTGCGGCATGGTCGACGCCGGAAGGTAGCCTGCGCCGGTCAACTTCGCGTTGATCTCTACTCGTTCAGTCAACCACCAAGTCTCCCAGGCATGTTGACGCCTCCACCGCAGTACCTAAATCCGTACAGGCAGCCGCAGCAGCCGTACGGGCAGCTGCAGGCACCGTATGGCGGCGGCCAGTTCACCGACGTACGCCGTGAGCGGTCTCGTATGTCGAGGCAACCGCCAGGACCTGCAACGGATTTGTGACAGCGCCCTCTGAAGCCGCCTGCGGGTGATTCCGTAAACTTTGCGGACGGCTGTACACCTGTGTGATTTCCCTTGGCCAATGAGGGAGTTGTACGGCCGAGTCGGCTGACGGGGGTGCTTTCTGCTGTGGCGATGATGCTGCCGGACGAGCTCGAATGGGTTCTCGAGATGCTCGGCTACCGCTGGCCGACGGCAAACGAGGACAAGCTCAGAGACTCGGCCGCCCTGTGGCGGAAGTTCGGCGACGACGTCACCGAACTGCACAGCACGGCAAACACCAGCGCCCGCCAGGTCGTCGCCCACAACGCCGGCGACTCGATCGACGCGTTCACCAAGGCCTACGCCAAGTTCGACGGTGGAGGCGGCGACGGCTACCTCGCGAACGCCGCCCAGGCCGCCTACATCATCGCGACCGTGATGGAGGCCTGCGCCTACCTCGTCGAGTTCGCCAAATGGGCGGTGATTGCCCAACTGATCGCCCTGGCCATCGAGATCGCCGCCGCCCAAGCCGCTGCTCCCTTCACCTTCGGCCTGTCCGAGGTCGGCGCACTGGGGGCGACCCAGGTCACCCGGATGATCGTGCGCCGTCTCCTCGACGAACTCAAAGAGGCGTTGATGGAGGCGATCGTCGAGGCGATGAAGGAGCCCGCGATCTCGATGATCGAGGCGATCATCACCGACCTGATCCGCCAGTCGGTGAACGTCGGCTTCGGCGCCCAGGAGGGCTACGACCTCGCCACGACCATCAAGAAGGGCACCGACGGCGCCTGGGATGCCATCAAGCAGACCCCGCAGACCCTCGCCGAGGGTGTGCGCGACAGTCTGGGTGCGAAGGCCGGCAGCCGCGCGCACCACGCCATCGACAGCCGTATCGACGGCTACGACGGAGGGTCGGGGACGTCGGGGAGCGACGGCGGGGACGGCGCGGGGGACAGTGACGGGAGTTCCAACTCATCGGATAGCGAGGGCAATTCGGGCTCGTCCTCTGATTCATCCTCCGATTCGTCCTCCGGCTCCTCCTCCGACTCGTCCTCGTCCCGCTCCGATTCCGACTCCAACGGCTCCGACTCGTCGGGGTCGGACTCGTCGCCGTCGACGCGTTCGGGTCACGGCGCGGGCGTGAACATAGGTGGCGGGATATCCGCCGACACCGGCGGCAGTGGTGTCGGTGGGCCGGATCTGGGTGCGGGGCCGGGGTCCGACGCCGGTTCCGGTTCCGACTCCGGGTCCGGGTCCGGTTCCGACTCCGGGTCCGGGTCCGGGTCCGGGCAGGATTCGTCCTCCTCGGACACGCCGTACGCCAGGCCGACACCGTCACATTCAGGTCCGTCGCTGTCGGACTTCGACGACCCCTCGCCCAGCGGAACGTCGCACGATGCTGGGGACTCGGGCGGTTCGTCCGGCACTCCGAGCACGTCCAGCCCTTCCCACTCCGGCGGCTCCTCCGTGTCCGGGCTCTCGTCGCCGACACCGCATTCCGTATCCACCCCCACCTCGTCCGGGGGTACGTCGCCGACAACGACGAGTGGCCACGGGACGATCGGCACCTCGATCGACAGCCTGGCCACCAGTGTCCCCACCCACTCCAACGCGGCGCCCACGCCGACGACGAGCGATCCGTCCCCGGCCGGTACGGGGGGCCGTTCGGATGGCGGCTCGGCCATACCTACGTCGCCCGTGGCGCCTTCCACCGCGGGTGGAGTGGCCGGCTCACACCACGGCGGGGGTACGTCCGGAAGTACGCCGTCCAGCGCGAGCCCCACCAGCCCGACTGCCAACTCGGGCGCGGCGAGGACCCCTTCCGCCGGCGCACCCGGCACACCCTCCTCCAGGGGAACCGGACCTGCGTCCACCCCGAGCCCCACGGCTCCGACGACGACGCCCCGAAGCACTCCCGCCCCAACAGCGGACGGGCGGGTTTCCGGTACGGCGGACGCTCGCGTGACCGGTACAGCGGACGCTCGCGTCACCGGTACAGCGGACGCTCGCACCGCGGGCACGACGGACGGCCGAATACCGACCCAGCGCACGCCCGGAAGCACGACGCCGGGCGACGGCACCACACCGCGGAACGCGCCCGGTACGACGCCGGGCGACCGCACACCGCCCCGCGACACCCCCGGCACCAGGCCGGTCGACGGCACCACACCGCGGAACACCCCCGGGGACACGACCCCAGGCAACCGCACCACCCCCGGTACGCCCCCGGGCGACCGCACACCGCCGCGCAACACCACGGACCCGACCGGCGGCACCCGTACTCCCACCCCAGGCCAAAACCCGGGTACGCCCACCCCGAGCCAGAACCCGGCCCAGTCAACTCCCCCCAGGACCGCATCACCGTCCACCAGCACCCCCACGACGACGCCCTCCACCTCGACCGGCACCGGATCCGATCGCACCTCGACACCTGGCAACGCCACTTCGAACTCCTCGACACCGGGAAACGGCACCCCGAGCTCCGCGAACCAGCCCGGCCCCGCCAGTAGCCCCACCACTCAGGGCACGCCCAGCACATCCGGCACCCGCAACCAGCCGGGCACCGGCACCGGCACCACTCCCAGCAGGCCTCCCCAGCAGCCCGCGGGCAGCACGCCCAACACCCCCAACACCCCGCAGCAGCCGGCCGCGCAGTCCAGCACGCCGCCGCAGAACACCCCGGCCAACCCGCAGCACCACCAGCAGCAGGTGACGGCGGTCCCGATCCACACCGTCATCCGCACCCCGAGCGCCTCAGCGTCACCGGCACACGCGGGCCCTGCCACGCCGCATCAGCCAGGCTCGCCCCAGGCCACTCCCGGCAGCCCTGACCACCAGCAGCACCCGCAGCAGGACAGCCTGGAGAACATCCGCGCCGACCTGGACCACTACCCGGGCGGCCTGTCCGAACCCGACCCCGCTGATCAGCAGGCACTGGTCGACGCCGTCCCGCACGACGAGGACGGCACCCCGCAGCGCTTCCCCGACCCCTTCGGCTCCTGGTCCCAACTCCAGAACGACGGTGGCAGCCAGGTCCCCGGACGCAGCAACAACTGCGCCGACTGCTCCCGCTCTTTCCTGGAAACCTGGTACGGAAACCCCCAGGTCTCAGCCCCCCGCACCCTGGATACCGACGAACACGGCAACCCCGACATCTGGTCCCCCGAGAACGACGCGAACGACAACCAGATCCGCTGGACGGGCGCCGCCCACACCTACGCCGGCCCCGGCGGCGACCCGAACACCGCCAACAACATCGCCTCGGTCCTCCAGCAAGCCGGCCACGGCTCAGCGGCCATCGTCCAGGTCGACTGGCCGAACAACGGGGGCGGCCACGCCTTCAACGTGGTCAACCACAACGGCAACATCGTCTGGATCGACACCCAGAGCGGAGAGGTCAGCCACGACCCCCTCCACATCGACAACGCCGAACACGTCTGGCACATCCCGCTGGACGCCAACCGGAACCCCATAGACACCAGCCAGCCGCACGCCGAGGGCTCCGAGCAAGAGACGGCCACATCTCAAGACGGGACTGACACCCCCCAGCAGGGAACCGAGGCCTCCCACCAGGACACGCACACCTCCCAAGAGGGGACTGACAACTCCCAGCCAGAGACGCACAACTCGGCTGAGCCAAACCAGGACCAGCAGACCACCCAGTCGGACCCCTCGGGAGAGACCCCGGACCATGGCTCAGCCGAGAACCCGGACAACACCCCCAGTGAGGACTCCGACCACCAGTCCAGCCACGACCCCTCACGACCGGACCCACTGCCCGCCACGGCCACCCGCGACACCAGCCCACCCGGCGGCGTCACCCACCCCACCCCCGCCGAACAGCAGGCCCTGAACAACGCCGTCCCCCGAGACGAAAACGGCGACCCCACTCGACCCCCAGACCCCGAAGACGGCCCCTGGGTCCAGCACATCAACGGCGACGGCTCCGGCACCTCCGGCCGCAACAACAACTGCGCCGACGTCGCCCTGTCCACGGTCGACACCTACGCCGGCAACCCCACGGCCGCCGCCGCCCGCACCCCCGACCTGGACGCCGACGGCAACCCCTCGGACCGCGGCGAAAGGGCCGGTCGCGACCGCATCGAAAACACCCTCGGCGCCCGCTTCACTGACCTGGGCAACGGCCGCGACGCCTTCAACCGCCTCGAAAACACCCTCCGCGACAGCGGCCACGGTTCCCAGGCTGTCATCATCACCCAGGACTCCAACGGCCGCGCCCACGCCTGGAACGCCGTCAACCACAACGGCAAGATCACCTACATCGACGCGCAAACGGGTCAGCACAGTTCGAAGCCGCTGCACAGCGGGAACAACGGGGTCTTCGCGATTCCGCTGGACTCGAACCGGCAGCCGGTCACCCCGTATAACGGCACCCAGTCACGCCCCGCAACAGAGCTGAGCTCTGACCGAGAGACCCCCGAGACGTCGGGCAGTATGGACCGCCGGCCCCCGGAGGATCCCGCAGGAGCCGACCCCGAGGGAGAGAAGTCCCCCGAGCGGCCGCGCGGCAGCGCTGAGTACGACACCGTTCAGAGTCCGGATGACACGCACTACAACATGCTCCCCGAGCCGTCCCAGGCTCACCTCCGGGAAACCAATGAAGTCCTGCAAACCGACCTCAAGCCCGTATACGACAACCTGAAGAAGTGGAGCAGCGACGGCGATCTCCGTTCCCTCCTCCACGACGCTCTCGCTGCTGAGCAGGGCGGTATCCGCAAGCAGACCCTGGTCGATGCCTTGCCCGGGTTCGGCGACATGACCGAGGGGCAGCAGGGGGCCGTCGTCGCGGCACTGGCCCGGATGGACCTCCGCTTTCATGCGACGAGCTCGGTCGGAATCGCGCTCGACCCCAATGCCGATAACCCGAACTCACCCACCAACTTCACTCCGACCACAGACGATCCGGAGAAGGCTGAGCGTTCGAACAAGGCCCGTGAGACCATCCAGAAACTCATGGACAAAGCAGGCATCAAGTCGGGCGGAGTGCATTACCACAACAGGCGCGACATACCGAATCGAGCCGGCCTGGAAGCGGCCATCGCCGATCGCATCGACGACGGCCAAGGACTCACCGACAGCGAGATCGAGGATGCAGTCCAGCAGGAGCTCAAGGCGCTCGAAGAGCACAAGGGCGACTGGTCACGTAAGAACTACGCCGTGGTCGAGGTACGCGATCCAGGGAACAACGAGATCCGGTATGTCGTGGACAGCTCGCTGCCGATGAGCCAGCCTTGGGGCTCCGGTGTCCACTCCGAGCCGCATGCCATGGACTGGATTCAGTCGGTGAACGAGAGGCGCGAAGCCGCCGGCCAGCAACCGTTCGAGCCCATCAGTCTCTATACCGAACGCGAACCCTGTGGCCACGCCTCTGGGAACGACTGCTCGGACTATCTGGCAAATGAAGTCGAAGACGGCCAGCCCGACGACGAGCTGGGTGAGGGAGAGAAGAAGAACAAGCTCCGCATTCACTATGGTGTCGGATTCCGCAGGGGCGCGATTGATGAGGATGCGGACCTCAGTCGGGACGACGGCACCACCATGACCCCCGCCGAGGCCAAGGACGAGGCCCGGGTCAAGTTCAAGGCCGACTTCAACAACTATGTGAACCGACTCAAGGGCGTTTGGGAGAGCAACGCCAAGTCAGGTCAGTAACGTCGAGGAACAGCACCACTGCTCATGGAAGGGATCACCCCAGTGCCCGAGATCAACGCTGAGGACTGGGCTCGCATCGAGATCTGGCGGGAGCTGCCCGCACGGCAGCGGCGGGTGTTCTCTGTACTCGGCCCGGCGCTCAGCGGCAAGACCGCGTATCTACGAGCAGTTCGGGACCGCTGGCCCAGCGCCACACTGATCGACTGCCGAGGCATGAGTGCCGACACGGTGGCTACTCGCATGCGTGAAGAGTGCCGTGCCGCCCCTGCCGGTCGTCCCTGTGTCCTCCTCCTCGCCAATGTGCAGTACGCAGGTGAGGTCCTGACGTCGACCGAACCGGCCCGCGTGGCGGAAATCCTGGCTCCGGGATTCAGACGGTTCGAAGGCCGTGAGGTCTGGGTCATGGCGGAGTTCGACCCGGACCTCGTAGCTCCTCCCCGGATCGCCGAATACGAAGTCAACCTGCCAACGCCGACTTCGACCGGTGGGGCTGCCGAGGAGGAACCAGCTGCGGCCCGTCGGCTGGGGGCACTGGCTGCCTCCGAACTACGTCAGGTGCCACTGCCTGTCTGGCGGTTGCTGTCCTCCGCGAGCGGTGTGCCTACAACGGAGCAAGCCCTCCTCTCCTTCGCCGAGCAGCAACCGGATGTCCTGGTCGTGGACGAGGGCCGGTCATCGGTCGCTTTCCGGTCCGAAGCTCTCCTCCATGCATGGCGACGCAGGCAGCCCTGGGATTCTGTGGCCCAATCCCGCACTGTCGAGGCGCTGGTGTCCGCAATGGCGGACGGCAGACCGGGGCTCTGGTCCCAGCAGGGACCGGTGGGCCGGTACGCCACTCACGCACTTCCCCTGCATGCGGCGCTGGCTGGTGCGCTGCCCCGCCTTGTGGCCGACGGGCGGCTGCTGGCCCAGTGCTCGGCCACCGTGCTGCATGAGGCCCTGGCCATCGCCCACCCCGACGGAGTGCCGTATGCGAGCGTGGCAGCGATGCTGCACTATCTGGAGGTTCAGGGCATCTCCCCCTCGTCACACGGTGAGTGGGTGGCCTGGCTTCATCACGCGGCACTCAGCGCGGGGCGCGCAGAGCTGGCCGAACAACTACTGGCTTCAGGGGTTCCGTTGCCGTGGCGGACCATTTGGACCCACTGGCGCCCCACGGGCATCTTCGGCCAAATCCGGGACGAGGCCGGACGTGTCGACGAACTCGGCGTAGCAGTCGGTGAGTCTGGCCTGACCGTCGTTACGGCCCGGGACGTGACCACTGGCAAGAACGCCTACCCGAAATACCGGTACATCCGTCAGGAGTGGATCCCGGTGACCGGGGAGCCTGCCTCAGCTCCGGTCGAGGTGCGCGCCTCCCTGTCGGCAGGCGATCTCCCCTGGAGCAACGCACGCCGCTCTCCGGGTCCCGCGGCGCCCAACGTCACCTTCGCCGAACACACGGACAGCGGCTGGCAACTAGGGACGTCCACGCTACCTCATCCGCCCAACTGCCCGTCCGGGGTGACAAAGGGCCTTTACGTCGACGGGCGCTGGGTGCTCGCTGGCGCTGGGGGTCTCTTCGCCGTATCTGTCCAGGCGGCTGGAAGCGCCACGCAGGACACGTACCGCAAGCGGCCTCTGGTCGCCGCACACACCCGGTCCGCTCCATGGCCGCTGCCGCCCTCCGCGTCGGCTGCTCTGCGCGGTGACGGAATGCGGGACTGGCTCGAGGAGACCTTTGGCGCAGGGATCTGCCATCGGCTGGCCGAGGATCAGCTCCCCCAAGGGCTGGACGACCCTGCCGCGCGCGGCTTCCTCACCGAGACAGGCCTGCCGGAGATCAGCGACTTCCTGCATCTCGCCATCACCCCGCGCGGCGACCGCTGCCTGCCCGAAGTGGCCTGGCCCGGCCGAGGTCGGGAAGTGCCCCGGCAACGCCGTGCCAGGAGCGAGGCACCCAGCAGCGGCCCGTTCTTCGAGCTCGGTACCTGGATGTACTCCAGGCTCCTGCTCGACGGCAGCACCGGTCGGCTCTTCAGGGACACCACGGGTGGTTCGCCCGACCCCGTCGCCGGCAGCAGCCTCACACAGTTCTTCGTTATGGTCCGGTTGTACGACGAGTTCCGCAGAACACACTTCCCCTACGTCGCCGACCACAAGGACGCGCAGCACAACCTCGCCAGGTGGTGCGAGGAGATCGATGGTGCCGCCGCCCGGGCCGAGGCCTGGAGGCTCATCCTTGAGGGGCACGACTTCGAGGACAGCACCTGGGACTTGGCCTCCTATGGGGCTGAATGGGTCTGACACCTGAGCCGGAGGCTTGCAGCCGGAAATCGAAGGTGTCGTCCGGGAAATCGACGGGGACGGCTCCCAGGCCAAGGCATGGATGTACGCACTGCACAACGACTGACGCACCACACGCAAGGGTGGAGAACAGGAACCCTCACGAGGCACTACCGAGTTACTCGCCGCACACGCGTCGAAGTTCGGGGTACGCGACACCAGCACCCTGGACGGCACCTACGTACTGCCCGACGGGAAACCCTCGGCATCGGCGCGTCGACCAAGCCAGCCATCGACGGCAATGACTTCGACAAGGACGCGGAGGACATCGCGCTGTGGGCCGCCCGCCGGCATCCCACGGCGGACAACCCGCACGAGCAGCCCGTCCTGCCGCTCCTCGCTCGGCGACGACGCCTGCGAGGCGGCGGGGCGGGAAGTGACGTGAGCGGCTGTGATCGGGATGATCGGCGTAGGCCTCGCAGGGATCGGCGTGTCATTCCTGGTCAGCTATTGCTCCGATACTTCTTCTGACCAGCTTCGTGGGCCGCGACCCCGGAAGGACCAACTGTGTTGATCATCTTTGGCACCAAGGGATACCTGTACCAGCTCGCGGTACTGACTCTGGTGTGCGGCCGCTGCGGCAATCCCTCCGCGCACACGCTCAGGAAGCGCATCACGAAGTTCACGCTGTTCTTCGTGCCGCTGTTCCCGATCTCGACGAAGTACATGACGCAGTGCACCTTCTGCGGCGCGGAGCAGAACGTGGCCAAGGAGCAGGCGGAGCAGCTGCAGGCGCAGGCCACGAGCGGCCACGGCGGTGAGACGTCCGGACGGACGCAGCAGCAGTACCCGTCCTGAGTAAGCCTGCAACACAGGCGTCGCCCGTTCGCGTGAACATCGGCGCGGGCCAGAACCGGCTGCCTGCCTGCAAAGCGAACAGCCATTGGCGTACTCGGTGGACGATGTCAATCCCCTCGAACTGTGAGTCCTTCCTATGCAGCCAGTCCCACGGTGAGGCCGGCCCTGTACTCGTTCTCGTAGTCGATCGGGCTCTTGGATCCGGCAGACACGGGTCCGGACTTCTGGTCCGTCGGCGCGGCCGATCAAGCCAAGGCCGTCTTAGCCGCGCCCGCCCCTGCGTGGCCATCGTCGCCTCTCCACGGACCACCGGTCGCCCACTGGACGTGGATGACGCCCGGCCCCGGCCCCTGGCCTGCCTGTCCAGGTATTCGATCAATGCCGCCTCTTTGCGAAGCAGCCGTTCCCTCTGGTCTTGGGGAAGCGACGCCAGCGCGTCGACGAGGACGCGCGTCCGGGGCACATGAACCATCGCGCCGGAGTAGATCCGGCACCCGGAACACCATGCCAAGCCGACGCACCGCTCGAACATCGATGACTCGGGCGGATGAAAACGGATCTCGTACGAGCGGACGACCGTCCCGCAAGCGGCACAGATCCGTCGATCCCCGTCCAGGACCGTATGCCAGGTCCCGACCTTGACCCAGCGCTGCCACCCGGTCTGTGCTCTTCAAATCGCCATGGGCAGCAATCTCTCACGGTGACCCCGGGGCACCAGTTGGCAACGCGACCGTTGCCGAAGCGGTTCAGCCGAAGTCGTTCGTACCCGGCGTGGGACGTGTGCTGACGGTCTCGTCGTACGTCGGCATATTGGTGCCGTACGAGGTGCGCGGGTCCAGTGGTCCGTCGCCGGACGGCCGGCCGCCCGGGTCGAAGCCCGAGGCGCCGCCCGGGTGCCCGACGGGGTGCTGCTCGCCCCCGCGCGGACGCAGCACGGCAGGCATCACACCGGGGGTGGCCTGCGTCGCGCTGTCCGTGCCGGTCTTCTCGAAGTCCTGGGAGACCCGCTCGTCGTTCCACTCGTGGCCGTCCGCCGACGACCTGAGGTTGTCCCCGCCGGCCTGGACGCGGGCGTGCAGACCGTCGAGGGCCGGCTTCCAGCTGGTGGCGATCTCCGTCAGGGCGGGCCCGATCGACCAGCCGGTGAGCGAACCGCCCGCGGTCTCGGCCTCCTTGACGGCCTTGTCTGCGGGATCCTTCATGGTTCGGGCTATGTCGTCGCAGGCTCCGGCTGAGGCACGTAGTTCAGCCGGGTCGACGTCGGTGCGCTGGGACACGTCCGGTTCCTCTCGGTTCCTTTCGGGCGTTCAGAACTGCTGCTGCTCGACGCCGGGCGGAAGCATGCAGGGGGTGCGTACGGAGAAGGAGAGGCGTTGCGGCTTCGTTTTCCCGGAACCGACGGTCTCGGCCGTGACCCGATAGGAGTTCTCCTTGCTCTTGGCCCTGAACACCGCCGATGCATAGGCGTCCTTGAACTCCCGGTATCCCGTGACCTCGTACCCCTGCTGGGAGAGTTCCCGGCGCAGCGTCCGCACGACGCGTGTGTGGTCCGTGACCGGGGCCGGGGAGTAGACGTAGTAGAAGAGGCTGTACCGGCCGTCCTCGGCGACCTCGTCGTTCCCCCCGATGCATGCCTCGAAGTTCACCTTGGCCGTCGAGGGGACGAGTTCGACATCGGTGAGCCGGGCCATGTACGCGGTGTAGTCCTTGGCCCAATTCAGCGCGACGTCCCTTTCCATGCGGGGCAGCGGGGCGTTCGGGTCGTCACTCTGGGACATACAACCTCCAGTCAGGAACAGGGCCGCGGAGACACCGAGGAACGTGCGGAGAAGGGGATTACAGACCTGGGACGATGTAGGCGTCCGGCGGCAGCTCGCCGCCCTCCTTCGGAACCTCCGTCGGCTTCCTTCCCGCGATGACCGCTCCCTGGTTGTCGAGAGAATCGCTGCCCTCGTCCCAGTAGCCGCTGTGACCGTGGGTGTCGACTTCGAAATTGTTGCCACCGAAGGCTCCCAGCATCGGGTCGCGGCCGAGGGTGAGGTCGGAGGCGTGGTTGATGACGGCGTCGTCCTTCGCGCCGCCGATCCACACGTGTTCCGGATCCATCTGCAGATCGCTCGCTTGGTCCACGGTCATCCCCGGGCTGCCGACGACCACGATGTCGTCCGCGCCCAGACCGGAGCCTCCTGAAGCCGCCGCACCGACCACTGTGGAACCGTAGCTGTGGCCGAGGACGGTGGTGTGACTCGGCGACCCGTCGTGCGAGGCGTGCGTGCCCGCCACGAACTGACGCAGGTCCGGAGCGCCGTCCTCGGCCCGGCCGGTCCCGCCGACGCTGTTGAAGTCGGTCGTGGAAGCTTCGGGAGCGTCGTAGCCGAGCCAGGTGATCATCGCCACGCTCTCGCCGTCGGACTGATTCTCCGCCGCCGCCTGCAACCTGCCGATGCGTGTGATCTGACCGGGGACGGCGTCCATGTTGGTGTTGGTGCCCGGCACCAGGATCCCGGTGTGCGCGGCCGTGTCCGGGTTGCCCTTCGCGACGATGGCCCGTCCGTCGTCCTTGGAGTCGTAGCCAAGGAGGTACAGCTCCCTGCCCTTGGGCGCGTCGTCCGCGGCCTCGAGCTGGTCATTGAGCACCTGAGCGTTGTTCAGGCGCCTGTTGACCGTCTCCACGCTTTCGCCCGGGAAGTCTTCGCTGTAGTTGCCCTCCTGGAGCATATTGAGCTCCTGGGTGAGGGCCGTGCGATTGGCGTCGTCGCGTACGTCCGTCGGCAGACCGTCGGTCGCGCCGATCTCCTTCGGATAGAGCGTGGTGTAGGTCTGACGCTCCTCGGGGCTGAGGGCCTTCCACCACTCGGCGGCGGCCTTCGGGTCGTCCTCGGGGATCTGCGGGGCCTGGACCCCCACAGCCTTCATCGCATTCTTGACGTCGTGGGCGGATTCCGCTGCCGCGTCATGGCTGAGCGGGTCGGTGAGGATGTCGCCGTTCAGCTCCGCAAGGGCCTTCGCACCGTCGTCGCTGGCCTTGTGTGCGGCGGTCAGGGCCTCTTCCATGGCTGCGCGGTACTCCCCGAGCAGGGCGTCGCGGTCCGCGATCATCTGCTGTGCATCGGGGTCCTGGCGTGGGAGGTCCGTGGTAGTCGGGTCGCTGATCCAGCCGTCGCCGTCGACCTTGAAGCCGTCCCCCTCGGCACGCCGCACCGCATTGCGGAGGTCCGTCTGGGCCTGCTCCATCCAGAACCTTGTGGTGTCCAGGACCTCGGCGACGGCCATGGCCTCCGTCTCGACCACGCCGATCCGCGATTCGACGTCCTCCAGATAGAAGAGGGCCGCGTCGGCGTCGTCGCCCTTCCAGGAGTGGTGCAGTGGCCCGGTGACCTGCCGACGGTGCCGGTCGGTCAGGGAGTCCATGGTCGTCGACAGCGTGCGCCAGGTCTTGGCCGCGGCTTCCAGATCGGAGAAGTCCTGCTTCATCAGCCGGGAGAAGTCAGAGGCCATGTCGGCACCTGCTTGTGCTTGACCTGCGCCAGCGCCCTTCCGGGCAGGGCGAGCCAACGCAAGTAGACATAAGGCAACCCCCGTTGCAACTGCTCACTCATGAGTTCGAGGTGTCACCCTAGCGGACAACTCGTCTGCCTTGTCGCTCAGTTGGTGGCACGGAGCCACTGCGGGCCCGGAGGCGCGGGCCGGTGGACCTGGCTCGTAATCGCCACCCACACCCAGCTCCGGCTCACCCGCGAGGCCGCCGCCGACCTCCGCCACCCCTGGGAGAAACCGGCCGAAACCGCACGGCTCACCCCCACTCGGGGATCCGCAGCTGCAGTACGTCGCCGTGGCGCACGGACGGGTCCGCCTCACCAGCCACCAAACCCAAGCAACAGCGCAAATCAGGAGTCCGCTGTGCCGTTCGGGGTGGAGTGCCTGACGGAAACGTTCTTGGCCCGTCGGCTGCGAAGGGTCACCCAAGGGGCTTGTCCTGTGACTTGCCCGCGCGACGACTCGGCCCAGCGAGCAACTGGGCGCCGGACCGTCGGCTGCGTAACCGGGGATTACTCCTTCGGTGCCTCCTCGACCGAACCTGATGGTGCCTGCGCGCCTACCGGCTTGCCGAAGTCGGAGTGCACCAGGTCCTGCATGTCGTCACGGGTGCTGTCCTGCTTGAAGTAGTACGGCTTGCCCGTGGTCGCCACGTACCACGTAACCGACTCCCCCTTCGCCGTCATGATGACCGGCACCGCCTGCTGGCCGTCCACCGTGGTGACCTTCCCCTTGGTTACCTTGGTGCCGGCGTCGAGCGTGTCGGGGTCGGTGAACTGCTCGTGGTGGCACCAGCTGGCGAACCCCTTCATCAGCGGGTTGCTCGGCGTCCCATGGAGCCACGTGCCGGCAGAGAGCGCGATGCCGAGCTCCGAGTTGAACCCCTTGACGATCTCCGAGTCCGGCTTGGCCCAGACGTCGTTGCCCTTCCGGATGATCTCGAAGGTGCCCTCGGACATTTTGACGGTGCCGACGCATTCCGTGGCAGAGAGCAGCAGATCGGCCTTGGTGCTCCCGCGCGTCAGCTTCTCCCGGAAGGAGCCCGCGTCGGCGTTGGCCTTGTGTCCGTCGTCGTAGATCTCCTTGGCGGAGAGCTTCTCGACACCGTTCGGCTCGGCAGCCGGACTGGCCTCTGCGGTCTTCGACGGTGTGGAGCCCCCTGCGGACTCCACGGCGTCGCTGTCACTCTCGCAGGCCGCGAGCGACACCACTGCCGCGGCACAGGCGAGCGCTGTGGCGGCGCGTCGGACGGACAGGACACGCGTGAGCATGAGTACCCCGTGTTTATTCGATTGCGTGCAAACGTTCTTGATCATCTAAGCAAGAACCCGCACAGCGACTCCAACTAGGCTCTGCATCAGCGCACTTTGCGGCCGAATCCCCTCCAGGCCTTCACAACTCACCCCCGATCGGCCGTCGCACCTCAGCAAACCTTGTCGTCCGCCTTGATGTCCGAGTTGATCTCGCCTCCGGCTGAACGTAGAAAGCGAAAGCCCCTGTCGGCTGGACGCCCGAACGCGGTTCCAGTCGACAGGAGCTGTGCGATTCGGCAGATGAGGGCTTCAGCCCAGGAAGGTCCCCTGGCGCTGCATCATCCCGCCCGCTCCCGCCGACACCTTGCGGCGGCCCGACCACGCAAGGAGTGCCCCGCCGATCAGAAACACCAGCCCCACGCCTGCAGCGACCAGTCCCGTCATCCACAGCCCCTGGTCCAGTGGCGCGTGCTTGGTCTTCGGTGTCCCGTCCAGAGTCACTAGATGCTCCTTACCCTTGTAAGCCGCCGCCCCTGACTTGTCCCTGGGGGGCGAGGCAGCGGCCCTCACTGCCGCTTCCGCGTTGATCCGTCCGTACCCGAGCAGGGCACTGCCACCGCCTGCGGGGCGGTGAGTGGTAGCGATCAGGACGTCATTCACCTGGGCAGGGGTCAGCTTCGGATTCTTCGCGTACATGAGGGCCACGACGCCGGCGGCCAGCGCGCAGGCCGGTGAGGTGCCGTCGACCGCCTTGTAGCCGCCGGTGTTCGTCGCGCTCATGATGTCGACGCCGGGCGCGGCCACGTCGTTGTACGTGTGCACCGTGGAGAAGTTGGCGCGCCCGCCGCCCTGCTGGGTGGCGGCCACCGCGATCACGCCCGCGTAACCCGCCGGGTAGGAGGCCCCGTTGAGCACGTCGCCCGCGTTACCGGCCGAGGCGAGCACTGTCACGCCGTTGCGTACGGCGTAGGCCACGGCGGCGGCCTCGTCCTCGTCGTACGAGGTGAACAGGTCGTCGCTGCCGAGGGACATGGAGATCACGTCGGCACCATGCTGGACCGCGTAGTTGATGCCTTTGGCGATCGGGTTGTCGCCGCGCTTGCGGTACTCCTCCATCTCCTTCTCGCTGCGTTCCTCCTCATGCTTGTCGTCGATGACGCGCACGGAGAGGATCTTGGCCTTCGGGGCGACTTTGAGGACGTCGGAGGCCATGGCGGTGCCGTGCTGCCCCCACTGCGCGTCGCCCTCCTTCAGCCCGTCCTGGCGATAGTCGGGCCCGGTGGTGACCTTGCCCTTGAGGGCGGGATGGTCGGCGTACACGCCGCTGTCGAGGACCGCGACCGTCACTCCCTGGCCCTGGCTCAGCCGCTGTGCTGCGGTCAGGCCGAGGGCCGTGCCCTCCCAGCCGACCGGCGTGGCCGCGCGGGCCGGAGCGGTGGCCAGCGTGCACAGCAGACCGGTGAGGGCGACCGCGGTGCCGGTCATGCGTATGGTCCGGAACTTCACTGCCGGGCTCACCTCTCCAGGTTCCCGAGGTTGGTGTAGAAGATCTCGCTGAGGGCGTTCGCCGCGTCCATCCAGGGCTTACGGTCCTCGTCGTTCGCCCCGTAGTCGCCGAACTCGCCGGGCAGATTGCCTGATGTGCGGCCGTCGACCGCGCCGGTGGTGACAGCGATGGCGTAGGGGAGATCGCCACCCAGGGCGTCCCCGCCCATGCCGTTGCGCCGGTTCTCCCGCCACTTCGCCGCGAGCGTGCCGGGCACCGTGAACGGCACCACGGCGGCGTCCGGGACGTCCGCGTGTTCCTGCTTGTCGAGGTACTCGCCCATCTCCTGGCCGGCGGTGCCCTTGGGCAGGACGACGATCGCGACGGTGGCGACCATCTCACCGGTGAGATCGACATACGTGGCACGCAGTACGGCCTTGCAGCCGAGCTTCTCCGCCGTCTCCTTGGTCTCGCCGCTGAGACCCTTCGCGCAGGAGGTGTCCTGAGAGATGCCCATCCGGCTCCACTGCGCGACCTTCTTGTCCGACACCTCGTACGTGTAGTTGGGGGTGTCACCGACGGTCGCCGGGAAGAGCTTCTCGATGGTCTCATTGCGCCACAGCGTCGAGCCGTAGGCGGAGTTGGGGATCGACTGCCGACTGTTGCTGTACGCGTGGGAGGCGAGCGCCCCGCCACCGAGCATGCCGAGCACGCCGAACACGCCGAGCAGGCTCCCGATTACCTTTCGGGCGGTTCCTTTGCCACCCGCGGGGGGCATTGGTGCCCCGTGCATGTGGTTACCGGGGAAGGGGACCCCTGGGACATAACTCCCGGGGGCAGGATGTCCGGGCGGGGCGTACGCACCGTACTGAGACGGCCCCGGTTGGGCCGGAACTGCCGCCGGAGGCGCACCTGGGGGTGCCGCTGGTATGGGCGGCACAGGGCCCGATGCCTGCCATTGCTGTTGCCAACCACTCTGCGGGGGCGGCTGCCCATACGGACTACCGCTCGGCGGTGTTGGGTAAGACATGCTTCCCTCTCGGATGGTCATTCTGCGAGGGAGCACGATAGGTGGTCCGGCCTCACACGACAGAGCCCCGCATCTCGACCGACCCGCAACCCAGGTTGCTGCGAGGCTCAACCTGAGCCACTCGCGCACCTTTCGGCGTCCCCCGCCAATCTGACGACACTTTATGGCCTTCGCAGACGCAAGGCGTATCCAGCCCGTGGAGCTCACATAACGATCTCGTTGAAGGCCCTGGTCGGCCGTGACCGGTGTGACGATTCGGGTGTCCGGAGGGCGTGAGTGGGCCAGGTCCACGGACGTGGTGTACGGCGACTGCGCACAGGCGGTCGAGTCCGCAGGCGCGACAGAAGTCCCGGGCGTGTTGCAGTTCAGTCGGTACACCACCCCCGTTGACACGGCCTTCAATTCCCTGGGTCTCAACCTGGACGATGAGGAAGGCCTGGAGCGAGCTCTGGGTCATGCGGAGAGGATCCGGCCGGGAGCGACTTCCAACGCGAGGTCGCCTGCCACTCCTACTGTGAGATGGCCGTCCGCACCTCGCCGGGGACGGACTCCTTCTACGTCGGCTTCCGCCTGGACGAGGCGCCGGACGACCGCCTCACCACCGCCTCGCTACTGGCCCGTCTCGACCTGCTGGACGAGCCGGACGCCGAACTCTCGGCCCCGGCCTCTTCGAGGCACCCTCCGCGAGCGACATCAACACGATCGAGGAGGCCCGTGACCCAGCAGGACCAGGTGTCCTCGTCCTGTGCGGCATCGAGTGGCAGACGGATGCGGCAGACGAAACGGCTCCCTCTCTGCCGCTGGCCAGCGCGGACGTGTACCTCCCGCCGACCTACTGGCCCTGATATGGGGGACCGCGCCAACGCCACCGGAGGCTGGGGGCCGGCCAGCATGAAGCTGGAGCAGGCTGCCGACGCAGTGCGCTAGCCAGTCCGGAACCTGCGACCGCTGACCCGATACCCACGAGTGGGCCCGCGAGGCGGTGTCAGTCGGCGACGCGCGCACCGATAGCCCGGGCGCGGCGGCGGGCTTCCGGGCTGAGGCCTTTGCGGCGGGGGGAGGTGCGGGGGTTGTAAGCGGTGGGTTGGGCGAGACAACTCAGGCTCTGCGGGCCGGGCTTGGCGACCACGCAGGCGAAGCGCGGGTCACCGGCGTACCAGAGTTCGTCGTCGTAGTCCTTCAAAGCCTCGCGGCTCCAGATCCGGAACAGCCCGGCGGCCAGCTTCAGCGACACCGTCTTCTCCGGGCTGTCGGGATCGGGCAGCACGAAGAGCGCCTCTTTGCCCCCGGTGATCCGGACGGCTCGGGATTGCTGACGCCAGGGATAGGTGGTGAGGATGCGCCGCATGCGCCGCCACCTGCTCAGTCGGCCGAAGGCCAGCAACGCAAGAAACATGATCACAAGCAGGACCAGCGTCATGGGAACCACTGCCGCCAAGGGCAATAGGACCGTGAGGTACAACGTGCCCCACCACAGCGCGACCCAGCCGAGCGACTTGGCCAGGTGCCACGTCACCCAACGGAGGTAAGCGGGTCGGGTGCCAGGTGTCTGCCATGCCAACGGTCCGTCGAAGCCTTGCTCGTTCAGGTTCGTGGTCATTCGCACATCCCAGGTCATCCGAAGTCGGCGGCAATGCCGTTCGCGATGCTGCCGGGGCCATCGGCTTCTTCACCTCGTGCGGCGCGCTCGATATCCCGCATGGGATCGTGGAATGACACCGTGTAGGCAATGGCCAGCATCAAGTCGCGGTAGTGCTTACGGGAGTCCACCGCGACCGTGCTCAGCGTCAGGACGGCCAGTTGCACGCCCGACGGGGCCGGGATGTACACGTTGCACTGGTAGAGCTCCTGTATCGGCATGCCCGCCACGGCGGGAACGGTGAGCAGGGAGTCGGACACCGCACCGGAAAGCCCGCCCGGCAGCGTCACCAGCTCCACGTTCTCCGCCGATTCGCGGAGCGTGGCCGCCCGGACGGCTGTGACCTTGGGCGGGGCCCACTCGATGTCCCGCAACGCCACGGTGACGACCGAGACCGCCGAGGAGCCGTCGTCGGCGTAGTGCATGCCGAGCGCGCAGCCGATGATGCCTTCGCTGTGCATCTCCCGCACCATGTAACGCACATCGCGCACCGTCCCGGCGAAGCGGTCACGTTCCGCCTCCGGGGCACTGTCGGCGACGAGTGCCATGAGGTGTTCGAGGCGGGCCTCGTGTTCTGTTCCCGGAGCGGCATCGAGGGCGTCGAGCGGAACGTTCAAGTAGCCACCCGGCAGCGCGTACCAGATCTTGGAACTCGGATCGCGGGCCGAGTCGTCGATGAACAGCCGCAGGGGGGACGCGACGGAGTCCTCTGTCATGTCATTTCCTCACCGGGTCACGACCCTCAAGGTGTTCACAACGGTCGAGATGGCCCCGGGGCCGTCGAACACACCCGTGCGAGTTCCGTCGATCGCTGTGCTGTTGTTCTTGCCCGCGTCGCCATCCAGCGCGTCTATGTTGTCGGCGGCGAGCCCGTAACCGGAGGTGAAGACGCCTGCCACAGGCGAGACGTAGTCCATTCCTACCCGGACCGCCTGGCTGCCGCCGGCGGCGTGCGCCACCCAGTCACCGACAGGGTTGTAGGACCCCGCCGTCGAGATTCGAGTGGCGGCCGTGACCGTGTCGTCGCCGAACTGGCTGAAGAAGGCCTTCATGCCGGCTGCGGCCTCACCGCCGTGGATCGCCGACCGGATGGCCCCGTTGGCCCCACGGGTCACTGCCCCGAGCCCAGGCACCGCGCCCGCCAGGTCGCCTACGATCCCTACGGAGTTCTCCCAGAAGTCCGCGTCGAACTCGCCCTTGGTGATGCCGTCCCGGATCGAAGCTCTGAACTCGGGGTTGGCGATACGGGTGGCTGCGGTCGCCAGACTGGCGCCGGCGGCGACGAGCAACATCGCAATCCCGAACGGCCCCGTGCACAGCAGCGCCAGCAACCCCGCCACCGCGGCCAGCACACCCAGAATGTTGGTGAGGTTGTCCCCGATCCAGCCGAGCGCCTTGCTCAGCCACCCCGGCTCCTCAGGCGCCAGATCCTTCGTGGAATCCTTCAGCGCTTTCGCGAGGTCCCGCGCCTCCGCCTCGTGCGTGCCCTCCAGCTCCCGCGCCTTGCGTATCACGTCGTCCAGGGCGCCCTGGGCGTTGTTGACCGCAGTGACAGCGTCGTTGAGTCGGGCGGTGGCCGTGTTCAGGCGGGTCTGGGCGGCTTCCAGCTCAGGGCCTTCGGCGAACGTCTGCCCCGCGAGCTTCAGGTCTGGGTCCTGCTTGGCCGCCTCGTGCCGGGCATTGGCGGTCTTCAGGTCACCCTGGTGGTCGGCCGCCTCGATGTCGTACTTGCCCGCCAGCTCCCTGCGGCTGGTCAGGCCGCCGTGCCACGTGCCGAGGTGACCGGCGGCCAAGGTCAGGGACCTGTGGGCGTCCTTCATGTACTTCGGCAGGTCCCCGTCGAGGGCCTCGCGGAAGCCCACGGCGGCGTCGCCCTCCCAGTAGCTGGACTCGCCAAGCAGCTTGTCGATCTTCTGATATGCGGTCTGCAGTGCGCTCGCCGAATTGACGAGCTGCGTGCGGAGCTTCTCGACTTCACCCGGCTCTCCCGGCACGGGATTCCACCCGAGGTGCACATACGGATTCTGTGCCACCGCAATCACCTCCCCGCAGCCGCGGCACGCTTGAAGCTCTCCTCCAGGGAGGTCTCCACTTCGCGATAGTTGTCCGTATTCTGCTGGAGGCCTTCGGTGAGCTTGTCGATGCGCTCCCTGATCTGCTCGTTCCCGTACTTCCACCGCTCCTGGAACGCGTCGCACGCCTCGTCCAGCTCCGGCGTCCCGATCTGGTCGGCCCGCACGTGCTGCAGGGCGGTGCGCACCTGCTCAAGGCAGTCGTTGGCTTCCTTGAGGTCCTTGGTGAAAGTGGCGAGCTGATCAATGTCGGTCTTGAAGTAATCCCCCACGCAAGCCTCCCCGTTCGCGTATCGACGGTCGCATCGGCAAACGACAACCGGCAGTCGAATGGGCCGATCATGCCATGGAACGGCAAACCCAACGAACCGGGATCGCGCCATCACTTGGCTTGGCACCGGCCTCGGGGCGCCGCCACGACCTGGCCCTGGCACTCGTCGGTGATCACAGCTCACCTCGTGGTGTTGCGGAGCGCCTCGCTGCCTGCTCGGGATGATCCCGCCACCCTGCATGAACCTCTTGTGCAGGTATTCGACGTTGTGGGCGCTCGGGGAGACCGCGTGTACGCCGACGTCGACCAGGCTCAGCGCGTTAATTCTCGCGGAGTTGGACTAGGCGGGTGATGAGCACACCGACGTACCACTGGGGCACGAAGGCTCCGGCGCGGCTGGCGCCTACCGGTCTTCGGCGAACGGCTGAACGCTGCTTCAACTGCTTGAACAGTGGCCCGGTTGCCTGGCGAGTACATGACGCCCCACGACGGCCCGGGCGTAGGCCCAAGTCAAACGCAGGCGACGATCCCGTGGCGCTACTGTGGCGGTTTTCCGCAGAGCCGCGGGGACTCGATGCGAAACGCCTGATCAGCACATGTATGGTGCTGAAGAGGTTTGGGCGATCAGTTGTGCGTTCACTGGCCCGACAAAGCCAGCGCCAAGGCCGGACGAATCGCGAGCAGGCTCGACCGAGGCGGCTGTTCGCAACGGCTTCGGATAAGGACGGAACTACCTTATGGCCAACCCGCCCGTGGCACCGGACGTTGCCCACGTAGTCAAACGCAACCGCACACTGCTGTATCGGCACATCGCCACGCGCCTCGCGCTCGCCGTGGTCCTGTTCGCCGTGCCGTTCGTGGCGCACCTTGTCGGCTGGGACGCCGCCCTGCCGGCGTTCGGTATCCCGGCCACCCTGTTCGTGCTGATCTTCCTGATGCTCCGGCTGCGCCACGGGTCGCGGCTCAGGGTGTGCGAGAGGGTGCTGCGCCTGCGCAGACGCCAGGTCCGAGCAGTTATCGGCGACTTCACTGAGGACATGCCCCAGGTCAGAAGCCGCAATGCATCCACTGCGCTCGCCACTGTCCGCAATTTGATCCGCGGGCGCTCGAGCCCACCGGAAACGTCAACACCGTCGCCGGATGCCGAGCCCACACCGAACACCGCCACGTGCTCGCCCTCCACGGCATCGCATGCTCAACCGGACATCCGAGGTAAACGCCGGGTCCTACGGATCACGCCTCATACGGATCCCGGATACAGCCCTCGAGGGTCTTGAGAAACTACCGAGCTGATCCATATCCGTTCTGAAGCGCTTCCCCCGAAATGGCTCCTTGAGTGATGCATGGGTACGCGGATTCGTGAGAGCAGAGGATTTGTAACACGAATTTACTGCTCAGACGTTCGAGAGGCAGTCGCAGGCTACGGCCGCAACTTATTCACCCTCGCCCAATGTAAATAAACACCTACTGACCCTGGTACGGGGGCAGGGTGGTTTCAAAGTCTGACTGTTCGCGCGTCTGTGCTGGTCAGCGGAGTCCGAGGAGTGCCAGGGGACGGGTGAACGGCTCGTAGGACATCTCGCGGAGTCCGGCGGCGATGTTGTGGTGCCCGGCGGCACGGAGGCAGTTGATCGCGTAGCTCCGCAAGGTGGCCATGTTCTCCGGGCCATGCTCGGTGTGCACCTTGGAGGCGTCCTCGCGGAAGGCAGTGTCCCTCACGAAGTGGAGCCGGTTTTCGATCACCCACTGCGAACGAATGATCTTCGCGAGCCGCTGTGGGGAGGCTTCCCGGCTGGTCAGATCGGTGATGACGTAAACCGTCTCGCGGCTGCGCCTGCCGGTCTTCAGGCAGGTGCGGTGGCGTACGACCCGGGCGACCTGTGTGGCGTGCGGGAAGTCGAGGTCATCGACGGTCAGGACCTGCACCACGCGGGTCTCCTTTCGGCCGTGCCCCTCGGTGCGGTCGTAGAACTTCGCGGTCACCTCCTTCCAGGGCAGCATGTGCAGCCGCTCGTAGAGACCGGCCTGGTTCTTCTTCACGCACAGCGCGTAGTGCGCCTTCTTCTCCTCGACGAGGAAGCGGGCGTGGCCGCGCTGGGCGTGCAGGGCATCGGCCGTCACGGTCACCCCGGTCAGGTCGAACGGGGCCAACAGGCTGGCGAAGCAGGTGATTTCATTCGTCTTGTCCGGGACTCGCAACTGCGTGACGGTCAGTCCGCCACCGGTCATGGCGGCGAGCAGATGCGCGGCTGGGGTGTCACCGTGGCGGGAGCCACGGGCGCTTTTGCCGTCCACGGCCAGGGTGTCGGCGCCGGACGGGTCGCTTCCCAGCAGGTCGGCGAGGCCACCTGGGCAGACTCGGTTGATGATCCGGCGGATCGTCGCCGTGCTCGGCGCGACGCACACGGTGAAGGCGGACACCGTCCGGGCGCCGAGCCGGGCCAGGGTGTCCTGCGGAGCGTTTCGCGCCCACTGCCCGATCGCCGCGAAGGACCGGGCCCCACACATGACGGCGGAGCAGGCCGTCAGCAGCACGCTCACGAACGGGTGACGCCTTCCGCGCCGGTCACGGGGATCGGGCAAGGTCGCCAGCCGGGACGGCAGGTCGCCGATCACGCGGTGCTGACGCGAGGGCGACTTGACCAGACACACGGTGGCAGACTGACGACACATCGAAGCTCCGGGCGATACAGGCGACTTGGTAGGTCACCGGCATCAACCGGAGCTTCGTTGCATGCGTGGCGGCCCGCGACCCCATCGTCATGATGCCGTGACCAGCACGGATCCTTGATCCACAAGACTTTGAAACCGCCCTGGGTACGGGGGTTGCTGCACGTTGGGATTGGGGTACTGGGGCGGCTGTCCGGGAGGGGTGGGGTATCCCTGGTGGGGAGGTGAGGGGTACGGCGGCTGGGCGGTTGGGTAGATCGGCTGCTGGGGCGGATAACCCATGTTCTGGGAGTAGGTTCCGGCACCAGGGTTGACTGTGCCAGTGCCGGAGTCGCGTCGGCGGCGTGTTGCGGAAAATACGACAACGGCGGCAATCACGGCTCCGATGCCGATGACGCCGACGATGAGGACGATGGCACCCATTGTGGAAAGTCCCTTCTCGTTCTCGGGCTGATTCGCTGGCGGGTGTCTTTCCCCAGATACTTCGTCGGCCGGCTGGATCCGACGGAACGGGAGACAATCCCTGAGCCGCTTGCATCCACCCATTTGCGAGGCCCCTGCAGAGGCGGGTAGCCCCGTACGGGAATTACTCCTACTGCCCTTGGTTCGGGGGCTGCTGGGTGTAGGGGTTGGAGTGCTGCGGAGGAGTGGGGTACCCCTGGTTGGGGACTGAATTGGGGTATGGCTGCTGGGCAGGCGGGTACGTGGGGTGCTGGGGCGGGTAGCCCGCACCCTGAGGGGAGACGCCACCGCCGAAGCCGCGACCACCGTTACCGCCGTTGCGGCGGCTGCGGATTACTGCGAAGAGGACGCCTACAACGACAACGGCAGCGGCGATGCCACCGGCGATGACGAGGATGTCGCTGGAGGAGGACTTCTTCTTTTCAGCCTGGACCGAGGTACCCGTCTCTTCGGATTCCTTTCCGGAAGTCGAGTTAGACGACTTGAGCTGGCCGAGAGGGTTCTCCTTAGGTCCTGCGGGAATGTCCATAGTGACCGCCTGACGCGGGCGGATAATCCCGTAGCCGTACTCCTCATCGGGCGCCTTCAGTCCCTTGTGACCAAGGAACGAGGCCGACTTGATCAGGCGGTTGATGATTTGGCCAGCGGTGAGGTCAGGGTACTTTGCACGGACCAAGGCTGCGGCGGCGGATACAAAGGCCGTAGCATCCGAAGTGCCGCTACCCACACCATACCCATTCGACATCGTCGGATTTGCGCCAACAATGTCCACCCCGGGAGCTGTAAGCGCTAGCCCCTTTCCCGAATTCGAGTCCTCCCAGACGTTGGCGTGTTTGTCCACAGCGCCGACAGAGAGAACGCCGGGTAGGGCCGCAGGCTCACTTACGCGAGAAGACCCGTCGTTGCCTGAGCCTGCCACGACGACAACATCGTGATCCTCTGCATACGCGATCGCTTCACGACCGGCACTTAGAGTCTTTCCGCCATCATTTGCGATGGAGAGATTAATTACTTTTGCGCCATGGTCTACCGCATATCGAACTGCGGCACCCCACGTCTCGTCAGAATTATTGTCATCCCTCGTCTGAAGTGTACGCAGAGGCAAGATCTTAGCCTTCGGTGCGAGCCCGATCACACCAGAAGAATTCCCTGCTCCATGACCGTGGCCAGCGATAATGCTTGCCATCTTTGTCCCGTGGCCAATTTTGTCCTCTTGGGCATTCCCGCCGCCGGTAAAGTCTTTGCCCCCAAGGACCTGACCAGTCAGATCAGGATGACTGCCATCCACTCCAGAGTCGACAACAGCGACAATCACCCCTTGCCCCTGAGTCTCTGACCAGGTGTCTTTCATCGCGAATACGTCCAAGACCCACTGTTTGTCCCTGACATAGTCAGCCGAGGCAGTCTGGGCCGAAGTGAGGAGCAAGGCTCCTGTCAGCGCCACGACTCCCGTCGTAGACCAGACTCGCTTGAAACCCACTGTCTTGCTCCTCACTCAACTACGACTGGTTCCGCCAGTCTTCATACAGGCGAGCCGCACGCTTTCTCCGTGCGGCTCGCCCGTGTGCCTACTCGATGGTCCGCGGTACGTTCCTGTTGCGGTCCTCTTCGGAGATCCAGGTCTCCTCGTCCTCAACCAAGTAGTCGGGACGATCTCCCTGGTTATTCTCCTCCCCGCGGCGTCGGCCATTGCGACCACCCGCGCCGCCGGCCATCCCGCCAGCGCCGCGCTGGGTTCCGCCACGGCTGCCGTGCAGGCCTGCACCACCGCCTGTGCCCTTACCAGAGATCCCCTTGGCGGCACCGACGACACCACCACGAGAACGGGCAAGAGCTCCACGGCCGCTGGCACCAGCACCGCTTCGGCCGGCTGCACCGGCTCCGCCGCCCATACCGCCCATGCCAGCTCGGCCTGCGCCGCGACCTGCTGCCGCGCCGCCACCGGCCACACCACCGCGACCGCCCGCAACTCCAATGCCGCGTCCGGTAGTACCGCGCCCGATGCCGGATGACCCGGCAGGAGCCACTATCCCGGGGCCCTGAGCTCCGCCGGTACCGATGCCGCCGCCACCGCCGCTGGGCACGCCAACACCCGTGCCAGGACCGGTCCCCGTCGGGCGGGGGGAGATGCTGTCTACATTCGTTCCGGTCGTCGGAAGCTGGCTCGTCTTGCCCGTCGGAAGCTGCGTGCCTCCCGTGATTCCCGGGTCGCGGGGCACCGTTGGGGCTGGCTTCACGCTGGTAGTCGGGCCTGCGCTCCAGGGCTTATTACCCGATCCGGACCCACTGGGTCGGGACGCACCCACGACGCCGGGGGTGACTGGCGGCGGGTACTCCACATCACGGTTAGGCTCTTTGATCCCCTTATCGGGATCTTGGACAATCTGGTTCCTGTTGAAGTTCCTCGTGATTCGCGCGTACTGAGCGCCCAGATTCTCCATGACAGCAACGCCGTTGAGCTGGGCTTCTCGGCTAGCGCCGATCTTGCCTTCATCCTTCTGGGCAATCTGCGCAGCTGTCAGTTTGCCTTGGTGGAGATCATTGGCTACCGCCTGACCGTCATCCCACTGCCAGTCGCTGAAAGCGTCACCGAACTTATCCAGGGTGCTGGGTTCCTGAATGGCGTCCAGTTGCTCCTTGTACGTGCGCAGTTGATTCGCAGCGTCGGCCATCTGGGACCTGTTGAGATCCGCATACCAAGCTGTGTTTCGGATGCTCTGTGCGATTTCGCGAGCCTTCTTCTCGAAACTGGTGGCTGCGTCACCCTCCCAGTGCTCCAGAACGTTGTCGACCGCCTTGTCGAGCAGGCCAGCGATCCCGCCTCCCTCACCGCCAGCAAGGATTTCATTGACCTTGCCCCAGTGATGGCCGACCTCCTCAATTTGCCCCGGATTGGTGCCCTCAAGCATCTGCTTGAGCTCTTTGAGTGAGTAGTCGATGAATTGAGTCTTGGTCTTGGGACGCCCCGCAAGGCACGTCTCTTGCTCAAGGACTGGCTTGGGCAGCGCTTTGTCGTCGGCCATTTTTGAACTCCTTTTTGGTTGGGTGAACCTCGATCCGGACTACTAGTCCCAGTTGCCGCTCGAGCCCCCAGACTCACCGCCCATTTGCTGCTTGTTCGCGTACTCCTGCTCGGTGTACTTGTCCTTGACCTTGGACGTGCTCGAACTGAACTTGTCGATCAGGCCGTGAAGTCCCTCGATCGCATCCTCAAGCTTGGTCTTAGCGTCCTTGTGGGCGGAGAAGAGCTCACCCGCCTCCAGGAACGTGCAATTGTTCCCGAACGCGGCCATCGTGAGCTCCGTGTTGTACCGCGACGTCTGCCCGGCCTTGTCCATGTCGTCCAGCAACGTCAAGAGCTTCCGGATGACCTCATCCAGCGCGCTCAGATCGACCCGCATTCCGTTGCTCATACCCCGTTGTCCTCTCCCCTGTTATCCAAGTTGCGGCACCGGCTCCGGGTGCCCAAGTCATCGTCTAGCCCGACTGTCCAGCCCGGCCGGCCTGTCCAACCCGCTTGGTCCGCCAGTCCCGCAAAGCCACCCCGCTCCCCGCCGCCACGAGCACCAGCACCAGGCCTATACCCAGCACGTAGACGGCGACCCGGCGTTCGCGTTCCGCCTCGCTCTCCCCCATGGTCACCGCCATGGGGATGACCCCGCCAGACCCCGCCGCCATCGGCGCATCCGGTTTCGGGGAGTTGCTCGGCGTGGAGTCCTCCGACAGGGCGGCGACCGGGTCCACGACACCCCAGCCGATGAACTGGTTGGGGCCGCGGCCCGGGCGTTGGGCGGTTTCCTCGATGCGGGTGGCGAGCTGGGCCGCCGTCCAGTTCGGGTGCTTCTCCTTCAGCAGAGCCGCGACGCCCGCCACGTAGGGGGTCGCGAAGCTCGTGCCGTCGGCGGTGCACTGGCCGCCCTTGGGGACGGTGGAGACCATGTCGACGCCCGGTGCCGCGACGTCGACGAAGTCGCCGGCCTGTGAGAAGTAGGCGCGTTCGTCGTTGCGGTCGGAGGCCGCCACTGCCAGGACGCCCGGGTACGAGGCGGGGTAGGTCTTCGCGGCCTTGCCGTCGGCGCCGTCGTTGCCGGCGGCCGCCACGATGAGGGCGCCCGACTGCACGGCGGCCGCCACGGCGTTCCGCAGTTCCGTGTTGTCCTGCCTGTTCGCGGTGTCCGACGAGATGTTGATGATCTTCGCGCCCTTGGCGACCGCGGCACGGATGGCCGAGGACATGGTCCGCGAGTTGCCCTGCTTGTTCTCCCCGCCCGTGTAACGGAAGGAGAGGATCTTGGCCTCGGGCGCGAGGCCCACGAAACCGGTGCCCTTCAGCGGGCGGGCGGCGATGATGCCCGCGACCCGGGTGCCGTGGCCTTCCAGGTCCTGGGTGCCCTTTGTCGAGCCGACGTAGTCGCCGCCGCCGGAGGCCATGGCCTCGCGCAGCTGGACGTTGGAGGCGTCGACGCCGGTGTCGATCACCGCGACCGTGACGCCCTTGCCCGTCGCCTGTTCGCGCAGCTGGTCCAGGAGTATCCGCTGGAGTGACCAGGGCGTGGACTTGATGACGTCGCCACCGAAGACACATTCGGAGCTGGCCGCCAGGCCGAAGTCCGGGCCGTCGGGGCGGGCAAGTGCCGGGGCAGCCAATGCCGGCGGGGCCGATGCCAGGCAGATCCCCGTGGCCGCGAGCACGCCGAAAGCCCGCCGCAGTGCGCGGGTCCCACTGTCGCGGCTACGCGAACGGGCTGTCACGCCCCCCATGTTCAGGCCCCCAGGGCTTACTTGCTTCCTTCGAAGCTGGGTCATGAATGTCTGTTTGTGAAGATGCGTTAATGCTCGTGAAGATTCAGCGGATGTGCGGTGTACGGACCCGGAGATGGGTCGGCCCAGCGGACGCCATGGCGTCGGCTGGGCCGATCCTCCTCATGTCATGTCCCTCGGACCGCCGACGGCTCAGCCCCAGGTCGAGGCGTTGCTCTTCTCGGTGGCCTGGTAGTTCTCGGCCGCGCTCTGCAGCGCCGTGGCGATCTTCAGCAGGGTCGCGTGCAGGTCAGCGGCGGTCTGGTCCCACTCGCGCTGCTTGCGCTGGTAGCCCTCCTGCGCCTCACCTTCCCAGGTGTTGGCGACGCGCTTGACCGCGGCCTCGAGGTCGTCGAGCTGCTGCTTGATGCGACCGGCGGTCGAGCGCACGTCCGAGGACGCGTTGGTGATGGTTGCGTAATTGACGAGGATCGACATCGTCGTTCCCTTTCAGGAAGAGTCGAAGGAAATCGATGGAAAGCGGTGGATCGGGAAGAGCTGGGTCCGGACCGGCTGGATCAGCCGAAGTCGGACATGATCTTGCTGATCTCGGAGTTCTGCTGCTCTTCCGACGCGGAGTAGTTGCTCCGCGTGGAGTCCACGGCTTCCTTGATGTCGTTGAGGATGTCGCTCATCCTCTTCGCGTCCGCGTTCCAGCGCTCCTGCAGCTGGTGGTAGGACGTGGCCGCCTGGCCCTGCCAGCCGCCCGCGATCTGGTCGATCACTCCGTTGAGACGGCGGATCTCGCCCTGCAGCTGACCGTTGACGTTGCTGATGTCGCCGGAGAGCTTGGCGAGTTCGTCCTCTGTTACCCGGAACTGGCCGGCCATGATGAACCTTCCCCCATGTAGTCGTTGAGCCGGGCAAACCTGCGCGGGTGCCCGGAAAAGCTTCGCATCTTTGAGTGCTGCAAACACTCTATCGTCCGCCTGTCACTCATCCACAGGCAAGGCCAATCAGTTACACGGCTCACACACTTGAGCGATCGTCCTGTGATCCGTCAGCTCAAGTCCGCGTGCGCGCAGGCCCGTTGGCTTGGCCGGTCATTGGCTCTGCGGCTGCGCCGCGCTGACGGTGTCCAGGGTGGGCCCCTTGGGGATGAACGTCGCCCAAGACTGCGGCACGATCGCTGGGTTGGAAACCTTCTCGTAGCCCAGCCGCGTGCGTGCCTTGTCCGTCTCGCTCGCTCCTCCCTCCGAGGAGGAGGAGGAGGAGGCAGAAGACGAAGTCGAGGACGAGGACGAGGACGAATCGCCGGCGCTTCCCTTCGCCGCGCTGTCGTTGTTCGACGGCAGCGAGTAGCGCAGGCCCGTGTCCGTCAGCAGGTACGTCGCACCGCCGCCCTGCGCCGTACCGGTGACCTCCTGGAAAAGGAGCCCCGAACCGGACGAGACGTATGCGCTCAGCGAATCGGCGATGACCTTCTTGGGATACGCCGTCCCGGCCCAGGCGGCGAGCTCCGGCTTCCTGTTCTCGCCGATGGTGCCGCTGTAGACGCTGCACGAGGTGGTACGGGCCTCCCCGGTCGCCGTCGCCGCCGGGTTGGCCTGCCGCGGAACGGTCTGGGGCCATCCCTTGTCGGCATAGAAGCTGTCCGCCTGGCCCCCGTTGGCGGCGATGATGTCCGGGGTGTCGGCCTTGATGTCGGTGATCTCGTCGGTCCCGTACGCCGTCTTGGCGGAGGGCGAGCTCTTGAGCAGGCTGGCCACGAACGGTGTGATGGCGGCGATCCGGTCCTTGAGGACGACGTAGTACTGCTCGCCCTGCGCGTCCTGCGCCTTGAGCACCCGGCCCACCGTGCTCGCATCCTCGGGCAGCCCCTTGACGGAGGTGCGCTGACCGATGGACGGAACCGTCGGGAAGGTGATGACGCCGCGCTCGTTGAGGGTGTGCAGCCACTGCTGGCTCACCGGCTGCGGCTCGGCCGTGGTGCCGATGACGGCGGCGCGCAACTGTTCCATCGTGGTGCCGTCGAGACCCGACGGGCCGCCCAGCAGGAAGGCGTTGCCCTTGCCGTCGACCAGGTATTCCCGTGAGGTCTTGGAGTCGATGACGTACAGGGCCTCTCGCGCGTCGACCTTGCCCGCGTTGTCCAGCGACTTGGCGTCGTCGGAGTCGAGGACGAAGACGGCGCGGTCGATGGCATCGTCCGATCCGGGGGCCCGGCGCTCGCACACCGCCCAGGTCTTCGCCTTCTCCGCGTCTTCCTTGGCGGGCAGCCGGTCGGGGGCGTAGGGGATGCCGAGGGTCGCGCCGTGCGGGATGCCGCTCTTGTCGATCTCCTTGCCGGGGACCTCGAGGACGCTGCCCTTGCCCTTGTCGAGCAGGAGCTTGGCGGAGGCGTAATTCAGGACGGGGTGCAGCGTCGGGGTCTTCTTGCCGTTCGACGTCTCGTCGGGGAGGACGACGTAGCGCGTCGTGGAGTCGCTGTCCACGATGATGTACTCGCCGGGTTTGTCCCAGCCCGCCGGCGCCGCCGGCTTTATCACGCCCCACGCGATGAAGCCCACCACCAGCACAACGCCCATCGCCAGGCTGGGCATCACCGTGTGGACGGGACGCGGCGCGCCTTCTTCGGAGCCCCCCGGCGATGGTGCCAGGAACGCCGCGACGGTGCGCTTGCGAGCGAACGTGTAGGCGGCGAGCTCATCCCGACGCTTTGCCATGATCCCCCAGTCTCCCGTTTTGTGGTGCTCGATCGCGTTCGCGACGATCACGTCCGTGTACGTCACGAACGTGTCGTCACGAACGCGTCGTTACGAACGTGTCGTCACGAACGTGTTTGTGTTCGTGACGATCACGTTCGTGTTCGTGGTGCTCGATCGTCTTCGTGGTGCTCGATCGTGTTCGTGACGATCACGTCCGCGTTCGTCACGATCGCGTTCGTCACGATCGCGTTCGTCACGATCGTGTTCATGGTGCTCGATCGCATTCGCGAGGCCACTTCGGCCGAGCAGTCACCTACTATGCACTGCGCCGCGAAGCGACGATCCATCAGGTGTACGGCAGCCCCCGCATCTTCACAGAGCTTCACCACAGCGCTCCACCATGCGGGGCCGGTCCGTGAAAGGCTGGCCACCTGGGGTTTCGGTGTCCCCTGTGTCGCCCCGCGTTCCGCAGCGGGTACCGTGAGCCACTCGCACAGAGATGTGGGCCATCGGCGCCCCTGGCCCGTCGCCGGGATCTCCAACAGAGGATCTCCGCCCGACGAACGGCCACCACTTCGCGAAAGGGATGTCCCGGGGGATGACCAGCGCTACGAGCACTCGGCGCGTACGCCGCACACAGCAGCAACAGGACGGCGACGGTCCTGGCCGCAGACGCGGGTCGGCTCCGGCTCCCGCCGCCGCGTCGCCGCGTACGCTGCCCAGCCCCGGCGGTATGGGCCCGCTGCGGTTGCAGCAGCTCATCCTGGTGGAGCTCGCGGCGGCCGTCATGGTGGCCGCCTGGGCCACCGACGCATCGTGGCTGCTGGCCCCGGCCGGTGCCGTGGCGGCGCTGCTGCTTCTCCTGGCGGTCCTGCGCCGGGGCCGCCGGCCGCTGCCCGAGTGGTACGAGACGACGCGCGCGCTGAGGCGTCGCCGACGCGAGGCCAAGCTGCCCGTCCCGCCCGGGACGGACCCGATGCTGGCCCCCACCGTCGAGTGCGACCCGGCCCTGCGGACGTACAGCTTCGTATCCCGTGACGACCGCTCGATCGGCATGATCGGCGACGGGACCTTCCTGACCGCCGTGCTCTTCGTGCAGCCGGGAGATCAGCCGCTGCGGCCCGACTCCGCCGGGCGGCAGCTGCCGCTCCAGCTGATCCACGGCGCCCTGGAGGTCGACGGGATCCGTCTCGCGTCGGCACAGGTCGTGCAGCACACGCAGCCGGCGCCCGCGCCTCATCTGCCCCAGCAGTCGGTCGCCGCGCGGTCGTACGGCCCCCTGCAGGCACAGGCCGGTTCTCCCGCGCTCCGGCTCACCTGGGTCGCCCTCAAGCTCGACCCGGAACTGTGCCCGGAGGCCGTTCAGGCACGCGGAGACGGCGTTCCAGGGGCGCAGCGCGCACTGTTGCGGGTGGCCGACCAGCTGGCGAGCCGGCTGGCCGGGGCCGGCTTCAAGGCGACCATTCTGGACGAGAACGAGCTGGTGCAGGCGCTCGCGACGTCCAGCTGCCTGAACCCGCGGGTCAACGCGCAGCACGCGCAGGACGGGCGGCAGCCGCAGCGGCGTACGGTCGAGTCGGTACGGAGCTGGCGGGTCGACGACCGGTGGCACACCACGTACTGGCTCTCCCGCTGGCCGCAGTTGGGCAACGGTGGTGTGGCGCTGCCCGAGCTGATCACGCGGTTCACCTCGCTCCCCGTGCTCGCCACGACGTTCAGCGTGACCCTGGGCAGGGCCGGCAACCGGGGCGTCTCGCTCACCGGGCACATCCGCGTCACCGCCCGTGGTGACGACGAACTCGGACAGATCGGACGCGAGTTGGAGCGGGCCGCGAGTGCCGCGAAGGTCGGTCTCGTGCGCCTCGACCGGGAGCAGGTCCCCGGAGCCCTCGCCACTCTGCCGCTCGGAGGTACGTACTGATGTCCCACCCCGCTACGGTCACGGACCCGGGACAGCACGGCCGGGCCGCCGGACGCACGCCGGCGCACGTGGCCTCGCCCACCGACACCGGCATGATCCCCATCATCCGGCAGCCGCAGACACCGCAACAGCAACGGCGCATCGTCAGCCCGGGTTTCGGGCTGCGCGGGCCGCGCCGGAACCGCCATGTCGTCACTGTCGACGAGCTCACGGCGATCAGCATGCCGCTCGGCGACGACGGCGTGATCATCGGCACCGACCCGGAATCGCAGCCCGCCGTGCTCGGCCTGTCCCGTCCCACCCCCTTCGACGTCGTCCTCGTGGGTGGCCTCTGGCTCGCCCAGGTGCTGGCGCTGCGCGCCGCCGCGACGGGGGCGCGCGTGGGCGTCGAGACCGGCCGTCCGCAGGCCTGGCAGCAGCTGGCCCAGACCGCGGGCGGCGGCCAGCAGTGCGTGACGGTCTACCCGGTGGGACGGGTGCCCGCGCAGGGCCCCTCCGTCTCCAGCCCGGTGGTGTTGATCCGGGACTGCGGCATTCGCCCGCCGCGCGGACGGGTGACCTCCCTGCCGTGGCAGGCCGTGGTGACGGTGCTGCCGTTCGTCGGCGAGCACGCGCCGCGCTGGCTGGCCCAGGCCCAACTGGTCGGGATCCAGCGCATCTCACCCCAGGAGACCGAGATCGTACGGGACACTCTGGGCATCCCGGACGAGCAACTCCAGCTGCTGCCGACCCTTTACGACGGCGTCGCCCTGTGGTGCACCCGCAAGCACCACAAGTTCGTCATGACCGAACCCACCGATGCGGAGACGGGCCTTCTCGGTGTGGCCCGCCGTATGGACTGACGAGACTGACGACTCGTCATCCATGCGGGTTCTCTGCGGGCGCGGTGCGGGCCCGGCCGCGCCCACAGGCGCTTTTCCGTACCGCGATGCGAGTGATTAGTCTTCTGGTGATGCGGTGACGATCGCAGCCGCGTGGGACTCGCCACTCGGTCCGCCCGGCCGCGACGACGACCAACTCAGCAGCAGTGGCTGACCAGGAGGCAAGCAGTGAACAGGGATCGGTCCGAGTACAACGGCGGCAGCCCGTCCTCGGACGGGGACGATCACGAGGTGGATCTCACCGGCGAGTTCGAAATCGTCTACACGCCTCCCGCCTGGTACGCCCAGAACACGCAGGGTGGCTCCGCCGCCGGCGGACAACCGACCGCCGGGCAGACTTCGCCACCGCCGCCTCCCGGACCGCCTGTCGGGCCGCCCGTCGGGCCTCCCACTGGTCCACCCACCGGGCCGCCGGGCGGTGCCGTCCCCCAGGCTCCCGTCCCCCAGGCTCCCGTCCCGCACGCTCCGGCACCCCAGGCTCCCGCGACGCCCGCTCCCGCCCCACAGGCTCCCGCACCTCAGGCTCCGGCACCGCACGCTCCCACACCGCACGCTCCCGCACCGGCACAGCCTTACGCCCAGGGCGCGCCGCAGCAGCCTGTTCAGGGCTCACCGCAGCAGCCCGTCCAAGGCGCGCCGCAGCAGCCCGCGCAGCCCGTGCAGGGCGCCCAGGGCGCGCCTGGCGTGAACCAGTACGGCCAGTACGGCACGGGTGGCTACGGATTTCCGCAGCAGCAGTCCGCGCCGGGCACCCCGTACGCGGCCGGCGGCGCGGCGGCACCGGGCGGGTACGGCTACCCCCAGCAGGCGGGGGCGGGCATGCCCCAGCCGAACCAGGACACGTCCGGCAGTTACGGACAGCCTCAGCAGCAGACGCCGGCCCCACCACCCAGCGCGCCCGGCTTCCCCGTGCTGCGGCCGGTCGACGACGACGCCCAGGGCAACCCGCCCCAGGCCGCTGCCCCGTCGGCGGGCGTCCCCCAACAGCCCGCCGCCGCACAGCCGATGCCCCAACAGCCCACCCCTGCGCAGCCGATGCCCGAGCAGCCGATGTCCGAGCTCAACCATGCTGCCGCCGACGCCGAGGCGGCGAGGCTGTTCGGCGATGCCCACGACGACGAGGAGTCGGAGGAGGAGCGGAGCGACGCGGCGGAGTCGGGTGACGCCGCCGGGTCCGTGTCCGGTGCGGAGGGCGACGAGGCGGCGGACGTCCGGTCCGATGCCGGATCCCCCGCGCAGGCCGAAAACGAGACCGAGATCGAGTCCGCATCCGCGCCCGCGCCCGAGTCCGAGTCCGAGTCCGACACCGAGATCACTTCCGAAACCGAGACCGCGTCAACGACGGCGGAAGCAGCGCCCGAGGCAACGGCAGAGGCAGAGGCACAGCCGACGCCCACCGCTCCCGGACCCTTGCCTGCGGCGCAGGGGCAGCAGCCCCCGACGCCGCCCACGGCGCAGGCCCCCACGGCGCACGCCCCCGCTGCACCCCAACCCGACCACGAGCTTCCCCCGCTGCCGCAGGGCTACGTGCCCGCGCACCCTGCCCAGGGAGTACCGCAGCAGCCGGGGCAGCCTGGGCAGCCGGACCAGCAGGCCGCGGCCGCCGCGCAGGCCGCAGCCGCGCAAGCCGCAGCCGCGCAGGCAGCCGGATACGGCTACCCCCAACCGCCCGCCCAGCCGCAGCCCGGACACCCCGCGTACCAGACCCCGCCGCAGGGCTCCTTCGGCCCGCCCCAGCAGCAGCCCGGGTACCCCGCACAGGGCGGACAGCCCGCACCGGTCGACCCGCGGCAGGCGCCCCAGCCGGCACAGCCCCAGCCCCCACAGCCGCAAGCCGGGCAGCCGCAGGCCGCCGGGTACGGCTTCCCGCAGCAGCCCGGACCGGTTGGTTACGGTTATCCGCCCCAGCAGGCCGGGTACGGCTACCCGCAGCCCGCCCAGTCGCAGCAGCCCGCCCAGCCGCAGTCGCAGCCGCCCGCGCCCCACCAGCAGCCTCCGGCCCAGCCGCTGCCCCACCAGCAGCCCCCGGCCCAGCAGCCTGCGCCCCAGCAGCACCCCGCTGCCCCGCCCGCCGCCTACGGCAACCAGGGCTGGACCGCCCCGGTCGGCCCACAGGCCGGACCCGGTGCCCCGCAGCAGCAGGCCGCACCCGGCACCCCGCTCGGCTACAACGCCGCCGTGGAGCTCTCCTCCGACCGGCTGCTGCGCAATCAGCCCAAGGCCCGCAAGAACAACGCGGGCCCGTCCCGCTTCAAGTTCGGCGCCAAGAAGGAGGAGGCGGAGCGGCAGCGGAAGCTCAGCCTGATCCGCACGCCGGTGATGTCCTGCTACCGGATCGCGGTGATCAGCCTCAAGGGCGGCGTCGGCAAGACCACGACGACCATGTCGCTCGGCGCCACGCTCGCCACCGAGCGCCAGGACAAGATCCTGGCGATCGACGCCAACCCGGACGCCGGCACCCTCGGCCGACGCGTGCGGCGCGAGACGGGCGCCACCATCCGCGACCTCGTGCAGGCGATCCCTCAGCTGAACAGCTACATGGACATCCGCCGCTTCACCTCGCAGGCGCCGTCGGGGCTGGAGATCATCGCCAACGACGTGGACCCGGCGGTCTCCACCACCTTCAACGACCAGGATTACCGCAGCGCGCTCGACGTGCTGGGCAGGCAGTATCCGATCATCCTCACGGACTCGGGTACCGGTCTGCTCTACAGCGCGATGCGCGGAGTCCTGGACCTCGCCGACCAGTTGATCATCATCTCCACTCCCTCGGTGGACGGTGCGAGCAGCGCCTCGACAACGCTCGACTGGCTGTCGGCGAACGGGTTCGCCGATCTCGTCCAGCGGTCGGTCACCGTGATCTCCGGTGTCCGCGAGACGGGCAAGATGATCAAGGTGGAGGACATCGTCGCGCACTTCGAGACCCGCTGCCGCGGTGTCGTCGTGGTGCCCTTCGACGAACACCTCGCGGCAGGCGCCGAGGTGGACCTCAACATGATGCGTCCCAAGACCCGCGAGGCCTACTTCGATCTCGCCGCCCTCATCGCCGAGGACATCGCCCGTACACAGCAGGGCTTCGGCAACCCGAACCTGCAGTTCCAGCAGCAGCCGCAGGGGTACGCGCCCCCGCAGCAGCCCCAGCAGCCCTACGCCCAGCCGGGCGGCACGCCCCAGCCGGGGCAGGACTGGCAGCAGCCCCCGCCGCAGCAGCAGCCCGGACCGGGACAGGGCTGGCAGCAGCCCCCGCAGCAGCCCGGACCGGGACAGGGCTGGCAGCAGCAGCCGGCACCACCGCAGAATCCACCGCAGAATCCACAGCAGAACCAGCAGCACGGCGCCATACCGCCCGGCTGGACGCAGCAGTAGCGGACCGATCGGCAACGTCAGAGGGCCGGCACCTTAACGGTGCCGGCCCTCTGGTGTCCGCCGGACGTCCGCCTCACGTCCGCCTCACGCCCGCCTGACGTCCCCTGACGTCCGCCAGATCGACAGTCCTACTGCAGATCGAACTCCCCGTCGCGGGCCCCGAGTACGAACGCCCGCCACTCCGCCGCGGTGTAGCGGAGCACGGTGTCGGGGTCCGCCGAGTTGCGCATGGCGACGGCGCCGCCTTCCAGATAGGCGATCTCCACCCGCTCGTCCTGTGGTCCATCAGGGGAGCCGACCCACTCGACGCCACTGATGTCCATGGCGTACAGCGCTTCCTTCTCCTGCTCGGTCGCCACCGGGTTCACTCCGTTCCACTGACCTTACGGACGGAGAGGAGTCTACAACTGAGCGTGAGGGCAAGGAGTTTCCGCGAACCGGACAAGGCCGGGTGAGGTTCAGGCAGGGTCCCCGGAAGCCTCGATCAGTTCACGGCAGCGCTTCACGTCCCCCGCCATCGCCTCCAGCAGAGCCTCCAGCGAGTCGAACTTCTGCATCCCGCGCACATAGGCGAGGAAGTCCACGGCCACATGGAGCCCGTACAGATCGAGGCCGACACGGTCGATGGCGTACGCCTCCACGGTCCGCTCGGTGCCGTCGAACTGCGGGTTCGTACCGACGGAGATCGCGGCCGGCATCGCCTCGCCCTCGACGTGGAGCCAGCCGGCGTAGACGCCGTCGGCCGGGATCGCGGTGTGCGGAAGGGTCTCGACGTTGGCGGTCGGGAAGCCGAGTTCGCGGCCGCGCTGAGCGCCGCGTACCACCACGCCCTCGACCCGGTGCGGACGCCCGAGGATCTCGCGCGCGCCTTCGACGTCGCCCTCGGCGATCAGCCGCCGGGTCAGCGTGGAGGAGAAGGGCTCGCCGCCGCCTGCCTCACCGCTCACGTACAGATCCACCACCTCGACCTCGAAGTCGTACGTCTTGCCCTGCTCGGTCAGGAACTCGACGTTCCCGGCGGCCTTGTGGCCGAAGCGGAAGTTCGGACCCTCGACCACGGCCTTGGCGTGCAGCTTGTCCACCAGGACCTTGACCACGAAGTCGGCGGGCGAGAGCCGGGAGAACTCGCTGGTGAAGGGGAGGATGAGGCACGCGTCGACGCCGAGCTCGGCCATCAGTTCGGCGCGGCGGTGGTGCGGGGCGAGCAGCGGCGGGTGGCTGCCGGGGCGCACGACCTCGCTCGGGTGCGGGTCGAAAGTAACGACGACCGAGGGAACGCCCAGCTCACGGGCGCGTTCCACGGCATGTCGGATGATCAGCTGGTGTCCGCGGTGGACTCCGTCGTAGGAGCCGATGGTGACGACGCTGCGCCCCCAGTCCTGGGGGATGTCCTCCAAGCCACGCCAGCGCTGCACTGTGACCGCTCCTCGTCGAACCCGTGTCCGTCTTTGCCTTGTACGCAGGTCTAAGGGTGCCATGCCGGTGGGCCTCGGCCCGCATCGGCATCAAGGCTGTGACGGGCGGCACGTGGGGACGTACGCCCCGGACGCTGGTCAGGCCGGAACCCGGCTGCCGGCAAGGCTCTTGATCATACGGCGGGTGGCTCGGGCCGACCAGGGCGGCCCACGAGTGCGGGACGCGGCGGCCGGGGCCCGGCACGGGCTCGACGGCGCGCGGCGGCCGTAGCCGCCAGGGGCGACACCGGGGCTTCCCCCGCGCCGTCGACCGTGCCTGTCAGCGATGGCGGGCGGACGGTGATCAGCAGGAGAGAACTCGCGGCGAACGCGCCCCCTTCCGCTCCCTCGGTTCACTCCGAGCGCCTGCTCGTTGGGGTGAATAGGCGGGTGAGGATGGATACACCTCTGTGGGGGGAACCGAGGGGGACCGTGGAGCGGCGGCTCGAAACCCCGTGTCCGCCGCTCCACGGGCAGCTCAGCCGAAGACGGCCAGGCTCTTCGTCCTGCCCTTCACTTCCTCCACGAGCGCGACGAACCGGCCCTCCGCGTCGAAGACGGCGACGGGCCCGGCGCCCGCGTACTCGTCGGGCATCTCCAGGCGCACGCCGTTCGTGAGCAGCCGGGCGCGCTTGGCGTCCACGTCCCAGCGCGGGAACGCGGCCGCGGCGGCCTCGGAGATCGGCATCACGGTCAGCTCCTCCTGGAGCTGGTCCAGGGTGCGGGCCGAGTCCAGCTTGTAGGGGCCGACGCGGGTGCGGCGCAGGGCGGTCAGATGGCCGCCGACGCCCAGGTCCGCGCCCAGGTCGCGGGCGAGGGCCCGGATGTACGTGCCGGACGAGCAGACCACGGACACCAGCAGGTCGAGCACCGGGGTGCCGTCCTCGGCGACGGCCTCCCGGACGTCGTACACGGCGAAGGAGGAGACGGTGACCGGCCGGGCCGGGATCTCGAAGTCCTCGCCGTCCCGCGCCCGCTTGTACGACCGCACGCCGTCGATCTTGATGGCGCTGACCTTGGACGGCACCTGAAGGATGTCGCCGGTCAGTTTGGCGACCCCGGCGTCGATGGCGTCGCGGGTGACCTCGGAGGCGTCCGTGGAGGAGGTGATCTCCCCTTCGGCGTCGTCCGTGACGGTGTTCTGCCCGAGCCGGATGGTGCCGACGTACTCCTTCTCGGTGAGGGCGAGGTGCCCGAGGAGCTTGGTGGCCTTCTCGACGCCGAGGACGAGGACGCCGGTCGCCATGGGGTCCAGGGTCCCGGCATGTCCGACGCGCCGCGTCCGCGCGATCCCGCGCATCTTGGCGACCACGTCGTGCGAAGTGAAGCCCGACGGCTTGTCGACGATGACGAGGCCGTCGGGCGTGGTGTGCTTCTGGGTCATTCGGCGGTGTCGTCCGTCTCGTCGCCGGAACCGGGCTTCTTGTACGGGTCCGCTTCACCGGCGTACGAGGCGCCCGTGGCCGCCTCGCGCACCTGCGCGTCGGAGGCACGCGCCTTGTCGAGGAGGTCCTCGATGGTCCGGGCGGTGTCCGGCAGGGCGTCCGCGACGAAGGCGAGGGTCGGCGTGAACTTCACGCCCGCGGCCCGTCCGACCTCGGAGCGCAGGATGCCCTTGGCGCTCTCCAGACCGGCGGCCGCGGCCGCCCGCTCCTCCTCGTCCCCGTACACCGTGTAGAAGACGGTCGCTTCCCGCAGATCGCCCGTCACCCGGGTGTCCGTGATGGTGACGTGCGAGCCGAGCCGCGGGTCCTTGATCCCTCGCTGCAGCTTCTGGGCCACCACCTCTCGGATGAGGTCCGCCAGCCTCTTAGCCCGCGCGTTGTCGGCCACTGGTCCGTCTCCCGTTCTTTCCTGTCTACGTTCTTTGGTCAGTCGTCGTCGCCGTGGAAGCGCCGTCGGACGGACAGCAGTTCCACCTCGGGGCGTCCGGCGACCAGCCGTTCGCACCGGTCGAGCACGTCCCTGAGGTGCCCCGCGTCACCGGAGACCATCGCCAGGCCGATGCAGGCCCGCCGATGGAGGTCCATGTGGTCCACCTCGGCCGCGCTCACCGCGTACTTCCGCTGGAGTTCGGCGACGATCGGGCGGACGAGGGAGCGCTTCTCCTTCAGCGACCGTACGTCGCCGAGGAGGATGTCGAAGGACAGAGTCCCCACATACATGTATGTATCCGGATGACCCGCCGGTACGGGATCGATGGCCCCGCCGTCGGTATGGGCAGGGACACGAAAACCGTACAACGAACACCGGAACGGCTCGACGGGGTTTTCACGGGCCTGGGAAAGCCCGTCCCGGGGGTCCTTGAGGACGAGGCCGTTCGGGTCGAAGCGAGGGTCCGGGGGCGGCAGCCCCCAGGACAGCAAGGGCGGCCGGCGGAGACATGTCCCCGCCGGCCGGCCTTACACATCGGCCGAGCGCGCTGTTAGACGCGCGGCTTCTCCCGCATCTCGTACGTCGCGATGACGTCGTCGACCTTGATGTCGTTGAAGTTGCCGAGGTTGATACCGCCCTCGAACCCTTCGCGGATCTCGGTGACATCGTCCTTGAAGCGACGCAGACCGGAGATGGTGAGGTTCTCCGCGACCACCTTGCCGTCGCGGATGAGGCGCGCCTTGGTGTTGCGCTTGACCTCGCCCGAGCGGATGAGGACACCGGCGATGTTGCCCAGCTTGGACGACTTGAAGACCTCGCGGATCTCCGCCGTACCGAGCTCGACCTCCTCGTACTCCGGCTTGAGCATGCCCTTGAGGGCCGCCTCGATCTCCTCGATCGCCTGGTAGATGACCGAGTAGTACCGGACGTCCACGCCCTCGCGCTCGGCCATCTGCGCCGCGCGGCCGGCCGCGCGCACGTTGAAGCCGATCACGATGGCGTCCGAGCCCATCGCCAGGTCGATGTCCGACTCCGTGACCGCACCGACGCCGCGGTGCAGGACGCGGATGTCGACCTCTTCGCCGACGTCCAGCTGGAGCAGGGAGGACTCGAGGGCCTCGACGGAACCAGAAGCGTCACCCTTGATGATCAGGTTCAGCTGCTGGACCTCGCCGGCCTTGAGCACCTTGTCCAGGTCCTCGAGCGACACGCGACGCGTGCGCTTGGCGAAGGCCGCGTTGCGCTCACGAGCGGCGCGCTTCTCGGCGATCTGACGGGCCGTACGGTCCTCGTCGACCACCAGGAAGTTGTCGCCCGCACCCGGGACGTTGGTCAGGCCCAGGACCTGGACCGGCGTCGACGGGCCCGCCTCGGCGACGTTGTTGCCGTTGTCGTCGAGCATGGCGCGGACTCGGCCGTAGGCGTCGCCCACGACCATCGTGTCGCCGACCCGCAGCGTGCCTCGCTGGACGAGGACCGTCGCCACGGCGCCACGGCCGCGGTCGAGACGGGACTCGATCGAGATGCCCTGCGCGTCCTGGTTCGGGTTGGCCCGCAGGTCGAGCGAGGCGTCGGCCGTGAGCACCACGGCCTCCAGCAGCGAGTCGATGTGCAGACCCTGCTTGGCGGAGATGTCGACGAACATCGTGTCGCCGCCGTACTCCTCGGCCACCAGGCCGTACTCGGTCAGCTGACCGCGCACCTTGGTCGGGTCGGCACCCTCGACGTCGATCTTGTTGACCGCGACGACGATCGGGACGTCGGCCGCCTTGGCGTGGTTGAGCGCCTCGACCGTCTGCGGCATGACGCCGTCGTTGGCCGCGACGACCAGGATCGCGATGTCCGTCGACTTCGCACCACGGGCACGCATGGCGGTGAACGCCTCGTGACCCGGGGTGTCGATGAAGGTGATCTTGCGCTCTTCGTCGTTGACCTCGGTCGCGACCTGGTAGGCACCGATGTGCTGGGTGATGCCACCGGCCTCGCCCGCGATGACGTTCGTCTTGCGGATGGCGTCGAGCAGGCGGGTCTTGCCGTGGTCGACGTGACCCATGACGGTGACGACCGGCGGACGGACCACCAGGTCCTCCTCGCCGCCCTCGTCCTCGCCGAACTCGATGTCGAAGGACTCGAGCAGCTCGCGGTCCTCCTCCTCCGGGCTGACGATCTGAACGGTGTAGTTCATCTCGCCGGCAAGGAGGAGCAGCGTCTCGTCGGAGACGGACTGCGTGGCCGTGACCATCTCGCCCAGGTTCATCATGACCGCGACGAGCGACGCCGGGTTGGCGTTGATCTTCTCCGCGAAGTCGGTGAGCGACGCACCGCGCGACAGGCGAATGCTCTCGCCGTTGCCGCGAGGCAGCATCACGCCGCCGACCGACGGGGCCTGCATGGCCTCGTACTCCTGGCGCCTCTGCCGCTTCGACTTGCGACCGCGACGCGCGGGACCACCGGGACGACCGAAGGCGCCCTGCGTGCCACCGCGACCGCCCGGACCACCGGGACGACCGCCGAAGCCGGGACGGCCACCGCCGCCACCGCCGGGACCGCCGGGACGACCGGCGAAGCCGCCGCCACCACCGGCACCGGGAGCACCGGGACGACCGGCGAAGCCGCCGCCGCCACCCGGACGACCGGCGAAGCCACCGCCGCCCGGACGACCGCCGCCGCCACCGGGACGACCGCCGCCGCCGCCGGGACCGCGACCGCCGGGACCGCCGCCACCGGGGCGCGGGCCGGCAGCCGGACGCTGCGGCATCATGCCGGGGTTCGGACGCGGACCCGCGGGGCCGCCGCCGGGACGCGGACCGCCCTGCGGACGGGGCATGGCGCCCGGAGTCGGCCGGGGACCGCCCGGAGCCTGCGGACGCGGACCGCCACCGGCCGCACCCTGCGGACGGGGACCGCCCTGGCCCGCACCCTGCGGACGCGGGGCACCCGGGGCACCGGGGCCGCCGGGACGCGGCGCACCGCCCGGCCGGGGCGCCTGCGGGCGCGCCATGCCGGTGGAGCCACCGGAGGTGAAGGGGTTGTTACCCGGACGGGGACCGGCCGGACGGGCACCCGGACGCGGACCCTGGCCGCCCTGACGCGGAGCGCCGGAACGTGCGGCACGGTCGCCGCCCTGACCCTGTCCCTGGCCGGGACCGGCCGGACGGGCACCGGGCTTGGGGCCACCGGGACCCGGACGGGCACCCGGACGCGGACCCTGGGCGGCCGGAGCCGACGGGGGTGCCGTGAACTCGGGCGCGGCCGGGGCCGGGGCCGCCGGGGCGGGCCGCGGCGCGGGCTTCGGGCCCGGCGTCGGGCGCGGGCCCGGGGTCGGGGCCGGACCCGAGGGGGCCGGACCCGAGGTCGGGGTCACCGCGGGCCGCTCGGCCACCGGGGGCTTGGGCGCCGGCGGGCGCGGGGCAGCCGGACGTGCGGCCTGCGCCGGGGAGGGCGCGGCCGACTTCGCCGGGGAGGCCTTGCGGGCGGCGGGCTTGGCGCCACCACTGCCCTGCTGCAAGGCGTCAGTCAGCTTGCGTACTACGGGCGCCTCGATCGTCGAGGACGCCGAACGGACGAACTCACCGAGTTCCTGGAGCTTGGCCATGACGACCTTGCTCTCCACACCGAACTCCTTGGCGAGTTCGTATACCCGGACCTTAGCCACTTCGCTCCTTTTAGGTCCGGGTTGCGGCCGGACCGTCGCTACTTCATGGGCGTACTCATCGCGTACTCATCGAGTGCTCATCGCAATCTCGACCTACTTCCGACTCGCGAGGTACCAGGGCCGCACGGGGATCCGTACGACGCTTCTTGCGGTATTGCCTGCTCAGCAAGGTGCTGCTCAGCAACCTTCTGCCTGCTCGATGTACTGGCGCAACACCTTTGTGTCGAGCGGACCCGGGACGCGGAGCGCCCGCGGGAACGCCCGGCGGCGGACCGCCAGGTCGAGACAGGCCGGTGCGGGATGTACATACGCACCCCGGCCGGGCAGCGTACCGCGAGGATCGGGGACGCAGTCGTCCTCGACCGCCACGGTCCGCAACAGTTCGGTCTTGGCCGCTCGCTCCCGGCACCCCACACAGGTGCGCTCAGGGCATACGCGGGCATGCGTCCGGCCAGACAAAACTAAGTCTACCTCCCCGCGCCGACCTCACCCCTTTGGGGCAAGAATCGAACACTTGCTGCGCATCAAACTGTCGTGATCTGAGCGACACACGGCCGGGATCTATTCCCGGCCGAGGTCATCGCCGAGGTCCCCCGGGTCAGGCCGGCTTCTCGGCGGGCTGTTCGGTGTCGGGCCGGATGTCGATCCGCCAGCCGGTCAGCCGGGCCGCGAGGCGGGCGTTCTGCCCCTCCTTGCCGATCGCCAGCGACAGCTGGTAGTCGGGCACCGTCACGCGCGCGGAGCGGGCGGCGAGGTCCACGACCTCCACCTTGGAGACGCGGGCCGGGGAGAGGGCGTTCGCGACCATCTCGGCCGGGTCGTCCGACCAGTCGACGATGTCGATCTTCTCGCCGTTCAGCTCACCCATGACGTTGCGCACACGGCCGCCCATCGGACCGATGCAGGCGCCCTTGGCATTCAGACCCGAACGGGTGGATCGCACGGCGATCTTCGTACGGTGACCGGCCTCACGTGCGATCGCGGCGATCTCGACGGACCCGTCGGCGATCTCCGGCACCTCCAGCGCGAAGAGCTTCTTCACCAGATTGGGGTGGGTACGGGAGAGCGTCACGGACGGGCCGCGCACACCCTTCGCCACCCGGACGACGTACGACCGGATCCGCTTGCCGTGCTCGTACGACTCCCCCGGCACCTGCTCCTGCACCGGCAGGATGGCCTCCAGCTTGCCGATGTCCACGAGCACGTTCTTCGGGTCGCGGCCCTGCTGGACCACACCGGTGACGATGTCGCCCTCACGGCCCGCGTACTCGCCGAGCGTCGCGTCGTCCTCGGCGTCGCGCAGGCGCTGCAGGATCACCTGCTTGGCGGTGGTGGCGGCGATGCGGCCGAAACCCGACGGGGTGTCGTCGAACTCGCGCGCCTCCTGCCCCTCCTCCAGGTCCTCGGGGTCCTCCTTCGCCCACACAGTCACATGGCCGCTCTCCCGGTTGAGCTCCACGCGTGCGTGGCGGCGGCTTCCCTCGGTGCGGTGGTAGGCGATGAGGAGGGCCGCCTCGATCGCCTCGACCAGCAGGTCGAAGGAGATCTCCTTCTCCCGTACCAAGCCCCGCAGGGCACTCATGTCGATGTCCACGGCTACGCCTCCTCTTCCTTCTCGTCCTTCTTGTCCTTGCGGCCGAACTCGACCTGGACGCGCGCCCTGTCGATGTCCGGGAACGCGAGTCTGCGGGTGGTGGCCTTGCGGCCCTTCACACCGGGCACTTCCAGGTCGAGGCCTTCGTCGTCGACCGTCAGGATCCTGGCGACCAGCTCGCCGCCCTCGGCCAACTGGAACTTCACCAGCCGGTCGATGGCGCGTACGTAGTGCCGGTGTTCCTTGAGGAGGCGCTCCGCGCCCGGGGTTCCGACCTCGAGGGTGTACTCGCCCTCGCCCATCGCGTCCGTCTCGTCGAGCTTCGCCGAGAGCGCGCGGCTCACATCGGCGATCTGATCCAGGTCTGCACCGGTGTCGGAGTCGACGACGACGCGCAGCACCCGCTTGCGTCCGACCGAGTCCACCGCGATCTCTTCGAGATCGAGTCCCTGGGAGCTGACGAGCGGTTCCAGCAGTTCTCGCAGCCTCTCGCTCTGGGTGGTGCTCATCCGGGTGACTCCTCGGCCGCGTGTGCTGTTGTGGTTAGGTCGCGTGTCAGGTCAAAGGGTATCCGGTCCCGGGGTGTGTTGCCGTCCACCTGCGCCGCCACCAGGCCCTGCCGTCACACCGCGAGAGCACGTACGTGGCGTTGCGCGGCGGACAGGACTTCGACGCCAGGGACCGGACGCGGCCTTGGGCTGACGTGCGATCGGCCGAGCCGGTGGCGAGTGCCGGGGCGGCGCGCGGGTACGGTGATCACGGGCGAGCCGCCCATCCGTTCGTACGAGGACTTCGAGGACGTCTGCCGTGCCGTTCCCGTTCCCCCCGCCCCCGCGCATCCGCCTGCGCAGAAGGAGCCTGCTCGCCTCGGCCGCGGGTGCCGCGCTGCTCGCGGGCTGCTCCGACGCCCCCGACTCCGCCACCACCGGTGGCAGTGCGTCGGCCGCCGACCGGGCACGCGCGCGTGCGGCGCGCGACAGTGAGGCGCTCGCCGAGCGGTACGCCGCAGTGATCGCCGCCCATCCGGAGCTGGCGGAACGACTGCGGCCGCTGCGGGCTGAAGTCGCCCGGCACGCACAGGCGTTCGGCGGCGGCGCCGGGACTTCGGCGTCGGCGTCCGCCTCGGCATCGCCGTCCCGCTCGGCCTCACCGAGCGCGTCCGCCACGACCGTGGATCCCACCGCCGTACCGAGCGCGTCTCGCACCGCCGTGGACCCCTCCGCCGTACCGAGCGCGTCTGCCACGCCGGACTTCAAGGCCGTCCTGGCCGAACTGGCCGCGGCCGAGCGGTCCCTGGCCGACCTGCGGACCAAGGCGCTGCTGGACGTGCCGGGCGAGCTGGCGCGGCTGATGGCATCCGTGGCGGCGGCCGGGGCCGCGCACGCGTACCTGCTGACGGAGGGCGGAAAGTGAGCACGACCGCCGGCACGATGACCAGCACGACGGCGAGCACGCCGGGCGCGAAGACCGGCACACCGAAGCCCGAGAGCGCTGAGCTCACGGCCTTGCAGGCCACGCTGCGCGCCGAGCACGCCGCGGTCTACGGCTACGGCGTCGTCGGCGGGCGGATCCAGCAGGCCCGGCGGGCGGAGGCGCGAGCCGCGTACGACGCCCATCGCGCCCGGCGGGACGAGCTGGCCCGGGCCGTACGGGACCTGGGCGGCACACCGGACGCCGCCGCGGCCGGGTACGCGCTGCCCTTCCCGGTCGCGGACTCGGCCGCCGCCGTGCGGCTCGCCGCCGAGTTGGAGGGGCGGCTGGCCGGGGTGTACTCCGATCTCGTCCGGGCCTCGACGGGCGAGCGACGGCGCTCGGCCGCCGAGGCGCTGCGGGAAGCGGCGGTGCGGGCGGCACGCTGGAGCGGCGAGAGCGTAGCCTTCCCTGGTCTCGCCGAGCGGGCGGCGGCCACCCCCGCCGCGTCGGCGACACCGCGGACGTGAGGCGTACGCGCACACCGCGTGCGAAGCCGACTTGGAAGGGAACAACTCGCGCATGGCTATCGAACCGCCGCAGCGCCTCGTGCGGGCGCTCGGCGAGACGCGGCGGGACGGTGGCGCCGAGTGGCTGGACGAGCTCTCCGAGCTGGTGGAACAGGCCGTCCGTCTACGCGAGTTGACCGTGGAACGGGTGCAGGCGCCGGGCGGCCGCAGCAGCCTGGTCCTGCTGGTGCGACAGGCCGACGGCACGCCCGCCGTGCTGAAACTGGCGCCGCCGTGGGCCCGGCCACAGAGCGAGCGGGCGGCGCTCGTGCGCTGGGACGGCCTGGGCGCCGTACGGCTCCTGGACGCGGACGCCGAGCGGGGCGTCCTGCTCCTTGAGCGGCTGCACCCGGAGATGTCCGTGCGTTCGCTGCCGGAGGCGAAGGCCCTGCTGGAGGCGGCCGGCACGCTGCGGCGGCTGTGGGTCGAGCCCCCTGCCGGTCACTCCTTCGAGACGGTGGCCGCGCGGACCGGGCGGCAGGCCGAGGCGATGCGGGCGGGCGCGGAGACGGACCCCGAGGCCGCGCCACTGGTCGAAGCGGCGCTGGCGGCGCGCGAGCAGCTGCTCGCGGCCCCGCCGGAGGAGCGGCTGCTGCACGGCACCCTTCGGCAGAGCAAGATCCTCGCCGGGGAGCGGATGCCGTGGCTGGCCGTGGGTCCGGACCCGGTGGTCGGTGAGTGCGCCTTCGACCTGGCGCGGCTGGTGCGCGACCGGGTGGAGGACCTGATCGCGTCGCCCTCGGGGGCGTCGATCACCCGGCGCCGGGTGAAGCGGCTCGCGGAGTCGCTGGACCTCGATCAGGAGCGGCTGCGTGGCTGGACGCTGTTCCGGGCGGTCGAGTCGGGGGTGCGGGCGCGTCGGGTCGGCCGGCCGCTGGACGCGGAGCTGCTGCTGGAGTTCGCGAGCTGGCTGTAGTGGGGTGGTGGGGCTGCCGGGTCGTGCGTGTGGAGGTGTTTCGCCCCCGCCGCCCCTACCCTTCCCGTCCCCAGGGGCTCCGCCCCGAGCCCCCTCCCGGGGGCTACCGTGACCGTCGTGCCGTCCAGTTCGACCAGCCGCCGGCCGGGGACCGGGCGGACTGTGAGCCGCACCGGGCGGTCGTCCTCGTGGACGAGAGCGAAGTCGCGGTCGTAGCCGATGGCGTTCATCGCCGAGCCGATGGTGGGGTCCACCGCCCCGTCCGTCGCCTTCGCGGCGCGCAGCGCCACCGCCAGCGCCTCGGCGAGCAGCGGGCTGACCCTGGTCGGGCGGCCCTCCGCGCGGTCCAGCGCGGCCAGTTCCGAGTCGTCCCGGAAGCGGGAGCAGGCGGCGTCCACCTCGGCGAGGTGGCGGGCCAAGAACAGATTGCAGGAGTCCAGCAGGGCGGGGTCGGTGACGACCAGGCGGACGCTCGTGCCGAGGGCGCGCCGATCCGGGCCGACCGTCGCAGGCGGGGCGGTCGGGGTGGTCATCAGGACGCCCCCGAGGTGGAGTCGGCCGAGCCGCTGCCGGAGGACGTCAGACCGTCCGACGACGACTGGAGGCTGTGCGAGGAGGAGGACGACGAGTCCGTCGAGTCCGTCGAGTCCGTCGAGCTGCTCGACGAGGACGAAGAACTGCTGGACGACGACGAAGAGGTCGGGTCCGTACCGCTGCTCTTGCTGCCGGAACTGGTCGAGCCCGTGCTGCCGCTCGCCGACGTGTCGGCGTCCGCCTGCATCGTGCCGACCAGGGCGAACACCCCGGCCGCCGCCGCGAGCGTGACCGCCGCCGCCGTTGCCGCCGTCCGCCGTGCTCCTCTGCGGACCGCCGCGACGGCCCCCGTTCCCTGCCTGCCATGGCTGTTCCCCTCCGAGATGACGGTGACGCTGTGTCACGCCCTACGGTCGGGGACCCGCCTGAGAGAAGTCTGTGAGGCGCCCATACGCTCACGAAGAACTCTCTGAGACGTGCCTGCAAAACGGCGGACGGCCGCCGGTCGGTGACCGGCGGCCGTCTCGGCTACGAAGGCGACGCAGACGACGCAGACGACGCAGACGACGCAGACGACGCAGACGACGCAGACGACGCAGACGACGCAGGATCAGGCCGTCAGGCGGGCGATCGCCTCGTCCACCGTCAGCTCCTCGCGCTCGCCCGTCTTGCGGTCCTTCAGCTCCAGGACGCCCTCGGCGGAGCGGCGGCCCGCCACCAGGATCTGCGGCACGCCGATCAGCTCGGCGTCCGTGAACTTCACGCCCGGCGAGACCCCGGCGCGGTCGTCGACCAGGACGCGGACGCCGGCCGCGGCCAGCTTCTCGGAGACGTCGAGGGCCAGCTCGGTCTGCAGCGCCTTGCCCGCCGCCACCACGTGCACGTCGGCCGGGGCGACCTCCTTGGGCCAGACGAGGCCCTGCTCGTCGGCGGTCTGCTCGGCGAGCGCGGCGACCGCGCGGGAGACGCCGATGCCGTAGGAGCCCATGGTCACGCGGACCGGCTTGCCGTTCTGGCCGAGGACGTCGAGCTTGAGGGCGTCGGTGTACTTGCGGCCCAGCTGGAAGATGTGGCCGATCTCGATGGCGCGGTCGAGCTTGAGCCCGGTGCCGCAGTTGGGGCACGGGTCGCCCTCCTGCACCACCACGACGTCCACGTACGCGTCGACCTCGAAGTCGCGGCCCGCGACCACGTTCTTCGCGTGCATGCCGTCCTTGTTGGCACCGGTGATCCAGGAGGTGCCGGGGGCGACGCGCGGGTCGGCGATGTACGTGACCTTGTCCAGGCCCTGCGGGCCGACGTAGCCGCGGACCAGGTCCGGGCGGCCCACGAAGTCCTCGGCGGTGACCAGCTCGACGGCGGCCGGGGCGAAGTGCGCCTCGACCTTGTCCATGTCGACCTCGCGGTCGCCGGGGACGCCGACGGCGACGATCTCGCCGTCGACCTTGACGAGGAGGTTCTTCAGGGTGGCGGAGGCCGGGACACCGAGGTGGGCGGCCAGGGTCTCGATGGTCGGGGTGTCCGGGGTCGGGATCTCCTCGGCCGCCGGGACGCCGGAGCCGTCGACCGGCTTCAGCTGGTACGTGATCGCCTCGGTGTTGGCCGCGAAGTCGCAGTTCGGGCAGTCCGCGAAGGTGTCCTCGCCGGCGCCGGCCGGGGCGAGGAACTCCTCGGACTTGGAGCCGCCCATCGCGCCCGCGGTCGCCGCGACGATCCGGTAGTCGAGGCCGAGGCGCTCGAAGACGCGCTGGTAGGCCTGGCGGTGCAGGGCGTACGACCGGGCGAGGCCCTCGTCCTCCAGGTCGAAGGAGTACGAGTCCTTCATCAGGAACTCGCGGCCGCGCAGGATGCCCGCGCGGGGCCGGGCCTCGTCACGGAACTTGGTCTGGATCTGGTACAGGATGACCGGCAGGTCCTTGTAGGAGGACGCCTGGTCCTTCACCAGCAGGGTGAAGATCTCCTCGTGGGTGGGGCCGAGGAGGTAGTCGCCGCCCTTGCGGTCCTTGAGGCGGAACAGCTCGGCGCCGTACTCGTCCCAGCGGCCGGTCGCGTCGTACGGCTCGCGCGGCAGCAGGGCGGGGAGCAGCACCTCCTGGGCGCCGATCGCGTCCATCTCCTCACGGACGATCCGCTCCACGTTGGCCAGGACCTTCTTGCCGAGCGGCAGCCAGGTCCACACGCCTGCGGCGGTGCGACGGACATAACCGGCGCGGACCAGCAGCTTGTGGCTGAGGACCTCGGCGTCCGCCGGGTCGTCGCGCAGCGTCTTCGCCATCAACTGGGACATGCGCTGGACCGGTGCGTTCGCCATGTTCTCGTACTCCGTCTGCGAAAGGGTGATGGCTAGGAGGTTAGCCGGGCAGACTGTGCGGGCGGAAATTCGTCAGCGTCCGCGCAGGGGAAGCGGGGCGCCCATCACGGCGTACGGCTTCGGCGCGCTGGGGAAGAGCACCTGTCGCGCCAGGTCCACATAGCCCAGCGAACGGTACAGGCCACGGGCCGGGCTCTCCATGTCGATCGCCGACAGGATCGAGCGCGGCTGCGCGGCGCCTTCCGTGATGGTGGTGATCAGGGCGCGGCCGATGCCCCGGTTCTGGTAGTGCGGATGGACGTGCAGCTCGGTGATCACGAAGGAGTCGTCGAGCCATTCGTCGTGGCCCTGGGCGCGCAGATACGGTTCGACGACGGTGGACCACCAGTGCGTGCGGTCGTTGGGCATGCCGTAGACGAACCCCACGAGCCGACCGTCGGCGGTGGTGGCGCCGAGTGCGCGGGCTCCCGGGTAGGTCATGTGCCGCAGCACGATCTGACGGCGTACGGCGACCTCGTCGGCGCCGAGCCCGAACGCGACGGCCTGCACGGCGAGCGCCTCGTCGACGTGGGCGGGCAGGTCGAGGGGGCCGATCACGACGTCGTCGGGGTTGCGGGGTCCCTGATCGGGAAAGCGCAGCATGTCGGGGAGACTACAGGTCGTCTCCGAGCCTCAGGGCATCACTCGTAAGTGCGGCTAGAACAGCACGCTCATGAACGCGCCGATCTCCTGGAAGCCCACCCTCTGGTACGTCCGCCGGGCCGCGGTGTTGAAGTCGTTGACGTACAGGCTCACCAACGGCGCGACATCCGCCAGCGCGTACCGCAGCACCGCCGCCATCCCGGGCGCCGCGAGTCCCTGGCCGCGGTACTCGGGCGCCACCCACACCCCCTGGATCTGGCAGGCCTGCGGTGTCGCCGCGCCGATCTCCGCCTTGAAGACGACGTTGCCGTTCTGGTCGAGGCGGGCGAACGAGCGGCCGGAGCCGACGAGTTCCGCGACCCGGGCCTGGTAGAGCAGCCCGCCGTCACCGGCCAGCGGCGAGACCCCGACCTCCTCGGTGAACATCGCCACGCACGCCGGCATGATCGTCTCCATCTCGTCCTTGCGGATGCGGCGGACGTACGGATCCGGGGCGATGTCGGCGGGCATACGGTCGGTGACCATGAGCGGCTGGCGGGCGCGGACCTCGCGGGCCGGGCCCCAGCTCGGCTCCAGCAGGCGCCACAGCCGGGCGGTGGATTCGGCGGGGCCGACGATCGAGGAGCAGCGGCGGCCCGCGCGCCGGGCACGGTCGGCGAAGGCCCGCACCGCGCGCGGCGTGGCACAGATCGGGACGAGGTTGGCGCCCGCGTAGCACAGGGACATCAGCATGCCGTCCTCGTACCAGCCCCACATCTCGCCGCCGAGGCGCCACGGGTCGAGGCCCGCGACCTGGACCCGGGACGTCACGAAGGCGTTCGCGACCGGCTCGCGGTCGAGGACGGCGAGCGCGGCGTCCAGGTCACTCGGTTCGAGGACCCGGGTGGTGGTCTGCGTCAACACGTGCGGAAGCCTCACCCTGCGGTCTGCTGATCTCCGCACTGTACCTGGCGCGCTTGTGCGGCGCCGCCCGGCGTCTCGGCCCCCGGACGGTGGGGGGCGACCTGTGGGTCGGCCGTGGTTTGGGGGGCCGCCGGGGCGCACCTGCGGACGTGGGTCGCCGAGCCGTGCGAGTGGGGACTCCGGCGCGCTCTTGGCCGCCACGGACGTGGTGCGGTACGACCCGTTCGCAGACGCCGAGGCCGTCGGCTCGCCATCATCGCCGCCGAGCCGGCCGCCGACGCCGTGCGGCGGCACTTGGGGACCGGTGGGAGGTCGAGCCGCGCAGCCCTGGCACAGGCGTCCGGGCGGAGGTACGACGGAGTCCCGCCACCGACGGGTGACGGGACTCCCTGGAACGTGGTCGGGTCGGAGGTCAGCCGGCGACCGACACCGACGGCTCGCCGGAGGCGATGCCCTCGGCCTCCATCTGCTCGGCGAGCTTCATCGCCTCTTCGATGAGGGTCTCCACGATCTTCGACTCGGGGACGGTCTTGATGACCTCGCCCTTGACGAAGATCTGGCCCTTGCCGTTTCCGGAGGCGACGCCGAGGTCGGCCTCGCGGGCCTCGCCGGGGCCATTGACGACACAGCCCATGACCGCGACGCGCAGCGGGACCTCCATACCCGTGAGGCCCGCCGTGACTTCCTCGGCCAGCTTGTAGACGTCGACCTGGGCGCGGCCGCAGGACGGGCAGGAGACGATCTCCAGGCCGCGCTGCTTCAGGTTCAGCGACTCCAGGATCTGGTTGCCGACCTTGACCTCCTCCACCGGAGGCGCGGAGAGGGAGACGCGGATGGTGTCGCCGATGCCCTGCGAGAGCAGTGCGCCGAAGGCGACGGCCGACTTGATCGTGCCCTGGAAGGCGGGACCGGCCTCCGTGACGCCCAGGTGCAGCGGGTAGTCGCACTGGGCGGCCAGCTGGCGGTACGCCTCGATCATCACGACCGGGTCGTTGTGCTTGACGGAGATCTTGATGTCCCGGAAGTCGTGCTCCTCGAAGAGGGACGCCTCCCACAGGGCGGACTCGACGAGCGCCTCGGGGGTCGCCTTGCCGTACTTCTGGAGCAGCCGCCTGTCCAGCGAGCCCGCGTTGACGCCGATCCGGATCGGAGTGCCGTGCTCCTTGGCGGCCTTCGCGATCTCCTTGACCTTGTCGTCGAACTGCTTGATGTTGCCCGGGTTGACGCGGACCGCGGCGCAGCCCGCCTCGATGGCCGCGAAGACGTACTTCGGCTGGAAGTGGATGTCCGCGATCACCGGGATCTGCGACTTCTTCGCGATCGTGGCGAGGGCGTCGGCGTCGTCCTGCGTAGGGCAGGCGACGCGGACGATCTGGCAGCCCGACGCCGTCAGCTCCGCGATCTGCTGGAGCGTCGCGCCGATGTCCGAGGTGCGCGTCGTCGTCATCGACTGCACCGACACCGGCGCGTCTCCGCCCACCGCCACGGATCCGACCTGGATCTGCCGGCTCTTGCGGCGCTCGGCGAGCTTGGTCGGAACGGACGGCATGCCGAGTGAAATCGCAGTCATCTGCTGTGCAACCCCAAGTTGTGGATCAAGGTCCTCGTCCCGGAACGGCGGGCTCCAAGCCCTGAGATTACGCCACGGGCGTGGACCCCAGCACATCACCGTCCGTAAACCCCCCCAATGGGCGGCGGCCGGGAAGGAAGTCTTCCCGGCCGCCGTCAACTCCGTATGGCTGCGAGATGGCTACGAGATTTTCACCGGGTTGACCACATCCGCGATGAGCACCAGGAGGGTGAAGCAGACGAAGATCCCGGCCACCACGTACGCCACCGGCATCAGCTTCGCCACGTCGAAGGGGCCCGGGTCGGGGCGGCGCAGCACCTTGGCCACGGCACGGCGCAGCGACTCCCACAGGGCGCCCGCGATGTGCCCACCGTCGAGCGGCAGCAGCGGGAGCATGTTGAACAGGAACAGGGACAGGTTGAAGCCCGCGACGAGCAGGAGCATCATCGCGATCTGCTGGGACGGTGGGATGTCCAGGGTGAACACCTCGCCACCGACGCGGGCCGCGCCGACCACGCCCATCGGGGAGTCCGGCTGGCGCGGGGCGTCGCCGAAGGTCGCGTCCCACAGGGCGGGGATCTTGCCGGGCAGGGAGACCAGCGACTCGACGCCGTTCTCCATCATGTCGCCCATGCGCTGCACGGACTGGTCGAAGGACTGCTCGACGATGCCGGAGGCGGGTGTGAAGCCGAGGAAGCCGGCGTACACGTACTTGCCCTCGACATAGCCGCCGTTGCCGTCCGTCTTGCTCACCTGGTTCTTGATCAGGTGAGCGCGCAGGTCGACCTTCTGGCCCTTGCGCTCGACGGTGATCGTGACGTCCTTGCCGGGGTTGGCACGGATGTCCGACTGGAGGGCGGACCAGTCCTTCACCTGCGTGCCGTCGAACGCGACGATCTTGTCGCCCGGCTTGAGGCCTGCGGCCTGGGCTGGCGCGGCCGGGTCGTCCTTGCCGCACTTCGTACGGTTCTCGCTCTGCTGGATGACGCAGTCGGAGACCTTGGAGACCGTGGTGGTCTGGGTCTGCACGCCGAACGTCATCATCACGCCGAGGAAGATCGCCACGGCGAGGACCAGGTTCATGAAGGGGCCCGCGAACATGACGATGACCCGCTTCCACGGCTTGCGCGTGTAGAAGAGACGGTCCTCGTCACCGGGCTGAAGCTCCTCGAAGGACTGCGCCCGGGCGTCCTCGATCATCCCGCGCCAGGGCGAGGTGGAACGGGCCTCGATACGGCCGTCCGGGCCCGGCGGGAACATGCCGATCATGCGGATGTAGCCACCGAGCGGGACCGCCTTGATGCCGTACTCGGTCTCGCCCTTCTTCCGCGACCAGATGGTCGGGCCGAAGCCGACCATGTACTGCGGCACGCGGATGCCGAAGAGCTTGGCCGTCGACAGATGCCCCAGCTCGTGCCAGGCGATCGAGACCAGCAGTCCGATCACGAAGACGCCTATGCCGAGGATCATCATCAAGGTCGTCATGCACGAGCCTCCGCGATTGCCGTCTGCGCCTTCTGCGCCGTCAGTTCCCTTGCCCGGGCACGTGCCCAGGTCTCCGCTTCGAGGACGTCCACGATGGTGAGGGAAGTTCCCGTACGGGGGGTGCCGTGCTCCTCGACCACCTGGGTGACCGTCTCCATGATCCCGTTGAACGGCAGGGTGCCGTTCAGGAACGCATCCACGCACTCCTCGTTGGCGGCATTGAACACCGCCGGTGCCGTGCCCGCGAGCTGTCCCACGTGCCGGGCGAGCCCCACCGACGGGAACGCCTCGTTGTCGAGCGGGAAGAACTCCCACGTCGACGCCGTGCTCCAGTCGAAGGCGGGCGCCGCGTCGGGCACCCGCTCGGGCCAGCCGAGTCCGATGGCGATCGGCCCCCGCATGTCGGGGGGCGTCGCCTGCGCCAGCGTCGATCCATCCGTGAACTCCACCATCGAGTGGACATACGACTGCGGGTGCACGACAACCTCAATGCGATCGAAGGGAATGTCGTACAGCAGGTGTGCCTCGATCACTTCAAGACCCTTGTTGACGAGGGTCGCGGAGTTGATCGTGATGACGGGGCCCATGGCCCAGGTGGGGTGAGCGAGGGCGTCCTTGGGCGTGACGTTCGCCAGCTCCGCCTTCGTCCGGCCGCGGAACGGGCCACCGGAGGCGGTGACGACCAGCTTGCGCACATCGGCGCGGGTACCGGCGGCGAGGGCCTGGAAGAGGGCGGCGTGCTCGGAGTCGACCGGGATGATCTGGCCGGGCTTGGCCACGGCCTTCACCAGCGGGCCGCCGACAATGAGCGACTCCTTGTTGGCGAGCGCGAGCGTACGGCCCGCCTCCAGGGCGGCGAGGGTGGGTGCGAGGCCGATGGAACCCGTGATGCCGTTCAGGACCGTGTGGCAGTCGGAGGCGGCGACGTGGGTGGCCGCGTCGGGTCCGGCGATGATCTCCGGGAGGGTCTCTCCGGGGCCGTACTGCGCGCTCAGGGCCTCCCGCAGGGCCGGTACGACGTCCTCACGCGCGACCGCGACCGTGCGCACCCGCAGGCGGTGGGCCTGCTCGGCGAGCAGTCCGACCCGGCCGCCGGCGGCGGAGAGCGCGGTCACCTTGAACCGGTCGGGGTTGCGGAGCACGAGGTCGATGGCCTGGGTGCCGATCGAGCCGGTGGAGCCGAGGATCACGACGTCCCGCACTCCGTCCACGGGGTCGAAGACGAGATGGGGGTCGGCAAGGGGGGCTGGACTGTCGCTCATCCCTCCATTGTTGCCGCACGGCGGCGCCGGGAGGACAGGGTGTCCCTCGGGCGTGTGGCTTATCGGCCTTCGCCGATGAATGAAGCGAAATCGCCCTTTGTGAAGACCACGTGAAGATCTTGTGATACCACTTCAGTCCTGGCCGGCGGACGACCGGCCGCTGGACGACATCCTGGGGGGGATCTCCATGCGCATACGCGCCGCCCTGCCCGCGCTCGCGGGCGCCGTGGCCCTGATGGGCACGGCACTCCTGGCCACTCCGGCTCAGGCCGCCGGGGGAGTGACCATCTACCACGTCTGGTTCGACAGCCCCGGCTCGGACAACCGCTCCAACAAGAGCCTCAACGCCGAGTGGGTACAGATCAAGAACAACGGTTCCTCGGCGGTCTCGCTGAAGGGCTGGGTCCTGAAGGACGCCTCGAACCACAAGTACACGTTCCTGAACGTAAAAATCGGGGCGCACAGGACGATGAAGGTGCACACCGGCCGGGGCACGGACACGACGGCGGACAAGTTCCAGAACCGCCGGGCGTACGTCTGGAACAACACGAGCGACACGGCGACGCTGACGAAGGCCAACGGGAGCAAGGTCGACTCCTGCTCCTGGACCACGCGGGACCCCAGCGACAAGTACTGCTGAGCCTTGTCACGGCCCCGTACCCCTGAAGGGCGCTATCGCCTGCGGCGGCGCCGGTTGCGGGACCTCCCGGGACGGCGTGGCGGCTCGGCGGACGGCTCGGCGTCCGCGGGAGCCGTCGCGAAGTCCCCCTCCACGACACCATCGGGCGTGTCCATCGTCGGCGCGCTGAAATGGAGTCCGTCGGTGCTCCGGTGCTCCAGGGCGGAGTCCTGCGTGCCGGGGCCCGCGACGTCGAGGTTGAAGACGAAGCCGACGGACTCCTCCTTGATCGCGTCGGTCATCGCGACGAACATGTCGTAGCCCTCGCGCTCGTACTCGACGACCGGCTCCCGGCCGAGGGTCCAGCGCAGTCCGATGCCCTCGCGCAGATAGTCCATCTCGTAGAGGTGCTCGCGCCACTTGCGGTCGAGCACGGAGAGAACGACCTGGCGTTCCAGTTCGCGCACGACCTCGGCGCCGAGCTCCGCCTCCCGGTCCGCGTAGCGTGCGTGGATGTCGGCGGTGACCGCCTCGACGAGGGCGTCGGCGGTGAGGTCGGCGCGCGAGCCGGCGGCGTCCTCCAGCTCCTCCACGGTGATCCCCACCGGGTAGAGCTGCCTGAGGGCGCCCCACAGCCGTTCCAGGTCCCACTCCTCGGGAAAGCCCTCGCCGGTCTCCTGCCCGATGTAGGCGCGGACGGTGTCGTCCATGAAGTGGCCGATCTGCTCGCGCAGGTCCGCGCCCTCCAGGACCCGGCGGCGCTCGGCGTAGATGAGGGTGCGCTGGCGGTTGAGGACCTCGTCGAACTTCAGGACGTCCTTGCGGGACTCGAAGTGCTGCCGTTCGATCTGGGCCTGGGCGGAGGCGACGGCACGGGTGACCATCGTGTTCTCGATGGGCAGGTCGTCGGGGACGTTGGTGGCCTCCATCACCCGCTCCACCAGCCTGGCCTTGAACAACCGCATGAGGTCGTCCTGGAGCGAGAGGTAGAACCGGGAGACCCCGGGGTCGCCCTGGCGCCCCGAGCGGCCGCGCAGCTGGTTGTCGATGCGCCGGGAGTCATGGCGTTCGGTGCCCAGGACGTAGAGCCCGCCGAGTTCCCTGACCTCCTCGCGTTCGGCCGCGACCTCGGCGGTGATCCGCTTGAGCACCACCGCGCGCTCCTCGTCGGTCGTCTCCTCGGCCGTCTCTTTGGTCGCCTCTTTGGTCGCCTCCTTGGTCGCCTCCTTGGTCGCCCCCTCAGCGGGTTCGGTCCGTCCGGCCCGTTCGGCCCGTTCGGCCCGTTCGGCCAGTTCGGCCCGTTCGGCCAGTTCGGCCAGTTCGGCCAGGGCCATCGCCTCGGGGTTGCCGCCGAGCATGATGTCGGTGCCGCGGCCCGCCATGTTCGTGGCGACGGTGACCGCGCCCTTGCGGCCGGCCTGGGCGACGATCTGCGCCTCGCGCTCGTGGTTCTTGGCGTTGAGCACCTGGTGGGGTATGCCGCGCTGGGTGAGTCGCCGGCTGAGCAGTTCGGAGACCTCGACGGTGGTCGTGCCCACCAGGACCGGCTGGCCCTTCTCGTGCTTCTCGGCGATGTCGTCGACGACCGCGTCGTACTTGGCCGCCTGGGTGCGGTAGATGAGGTCGGGCCGGTCCTGGCGGAGCATCGGCTTGTCGGTCGGGATCGGGACCACGCCGAGCTGGTAGATCTGGTGGAACTCGGCGGCCTCGGTCATCGCCGTGCCGGTCATGCCGGACAGCTTTTCGTAGAGGCGGAAGAAGTTCTGCAGGGTGATCGTGGCGAGCGTCTGGTTCTCCTCCTTCACCGTCACCTTCTCCTTCGCCTCGATCGCCTGGTGCAGCCCTTCGCTGTAGCGGCGGCCGGGGAGGATGCGGCCGGTGTGCTCGTCGACGATCAGGACCTCGTCGCTTCCGACGACGTACTCGGTGTCCTTGCGGAAGAGCTCCTTGGCCTTGAGGGCGTTGTGGAGATGCCCGACGAGCGGGGTGTGGTCGGACTCGTACAGGCTGTCGATGCCGAGCTGGTCCTGGACGAACTCCACCCCGCGGTCCAGGATCGCCACCGTGCGCTTCCTGAGGTCGTACTCGTAGTGGAAGCGGGCGCGCAGGGCCTGTAGTTCGTCCTTCTGCGCGAGGGAGGTGTAGAGCTCCTCCTGTACGGGGACGCCCTGCATCCTCGTCACGAGTTCGGCGAACACCTCGTACCAGTGGGTGGTCTCGTCGGTCGGCCCCGAGATGATCAGCGGTGTGCGCGCCTCGTCGATGAGGATGGAGTCGACCTCGTCGACGATCGCGAAATGGTGGCCGCGCTGGACGAGTTCGGCCTTCGACCAGGCCATGTTGTCGCGCAGATAGTCGAAGCCGAACTCGGTGTTGGTGCCGTACGTGATGTCGTGGCGGTACTGGCCGCGGCGCTCGGCCTGGGTCGACCCGGACGTGATGACGCCCACCGTCAGGCCCATGAACCGGTAGGCCCGGCCCATCCACTCGGCGTCCCGCCCGGCCAGGTAGTCGTTGACCGTGACGACGTGAACCCCCTTGCCCGTCAGGGCGTTCAGATACACGGGCAGCGTGGCCACCAGCGTCTTGCCCTCGCCCGTCTGCATCTCCGCGATGTTGCCGAGGTGCAGGGCCGCGCCGCCCATGACCTGGACGTCGTAGTGGCGCATGCCGAGGGTGCGGGCGGCCGCCTCGCGCATCGCGGCGAACGCCTCGGGCAGCAGGGCGTCCAGGCTCTCGCCGTTCGCGTGCCGCTCCCTGAACCGCGGCGTCAGGCCCTGGAGTTCCTCGTCGCTCAGCGCCTTGAACTCCTCCTGGAAGAGGCCCACCTGCGCGGCGCTGCGCTCCAGGTGGCGCAGCACGCGGCCCTCTCCGGCCCGCATGATCCGGCCGGTGATTTTGTCGAGACCGAGACCCGGCACTGGAACAACCCCCCGCTACATCGCGTCCACGAGCATCCGTATCCAGTGGTTGGCCCGCTGGAGAATGTGGACGCCTTGTTGATTGGCCTTGATCACCTCACGCAGTACGGGGTCCTTCGCGAACTCCACGGCACTGCGGAAAAGCTGCTGAATGACGGGCCTTTCGCCCGGCCGCCCGGCGTCGAGGAGCGCGTCGACGTCCCTCAGGTCGATTCGCCGGACCGGAATCGGCTCGAAAGAGGCGACCGGCGGTTTCGGCTCCTCGTCGACCACGGCGAGCGCGCAGTCGTTCAACAGGACTGCCAGCGCGTCCCGGTGCGCCTCGAAGGTGTCCGGAGCCGCCCTGCGCAGTTTCTCCGCAAGCGGCAGAACATCGTTCCGTACGGTCCGCAGCGCGCGTACCGTATCCATGTCGTCGAGCTGCCGGCGCGCCTGATTCCGGGCGCGCGTCAGCAGTGCGGAAATTCTGTGAGTGTGTTCTTCCCCGACACCTTGGCGCATCTGCCGTCCCCGTTCGCCATTTCGCCCATTGTTGTCGCATTGGTTCAGGGCGGCAAGCAGCAGAATGACGGACGGGGCGGCGATGCACGCGCGGGGTGAAAGTCCGCGAAAGAGACGGAGGTTCACCCCGCGGAAAGGGTCAGCGAATGGGGCGGAGGTTCGCCTCGCCGAAAGTTCAGCGAATGGGGCGGTGGACGTTTTCCCGACGGGCGGGGCCGGGGGCCGCGTCCGCGATCCACGGTCCCTCGCCGGACGGGTCGACGACCCCTTGCTCCAGCCATTCGTACGTACCGGACAGGACGCCCTTGACCACCCTGCGGTCCAGTTCGTCGGTGTTGGTCCACAGGCGGCCGAACAGCTCCTCGACGCGGATGCGGGACTGCCGGCAGAAGGCGTCGGCGAGCTGGTACGCCTCGCGTCCGTGCTGCCCGGTCCTGCGCAGGTGCTCGGCGCGCACGCAGGCCGCGCTCATCGCGAACAGCTCGGCGCCGATGTCCACGATCCGGCCCAGGAAGCCCTGCTTGGTCTCCATACGGCCCTGCCAGCGGGACATGCCGTAGAAGGTGGAGCGGGCGAGCTTGCGGGCGCCGCGTTCGACGTACCTGAGGTGCGGCGAGAGGTCGACCTCCTGGCGGAACTCGCCGTAGGCGCCCGGGATCCGGCCCTGTCCGGCCACCAGCTTCGGCAGCCACTTGGCGTAGAAGACACCGGCGTTCGCGCCCGCCTTCGCCTTGTCGGATAGGGACTTGTCCGGGTCGATCAGGTCACCGGCCACCGACAGGTGGGTGTCCACCGCCTCGCGGGCGATCAGCAGGTGCATGATCTCGGTGGAGCCCTCGAAGATGCGGTTGATGCGCAGGTCGCGCAGCATCTGCTCGGCCGGGACCGCCCGCTCGCCGCGGGCCCTGAGCGACTCCGCGGTCTCGAAGCCGCGGCCGCCGCGGATCTGGACCAGTTCGTCGGCCATCAGCCAGGCCATCTCGGAGCCGTACAGCTTGGCGAGGGCGGCCTCGATGCGGATGTCGTTGCGGTCCTCGTCGGCCATCTGCGACGACAGGTCGACGACCGCCTCCAGGGCGAAGGTCGTCGCCGCGATGAAGGAGATCTTCGAGCCGACCGCCTCGTGCAGCGCGACCGGCCTGCCCCACTGCTCACGGGCTCCCGACCACTCCCGGGCGATCTTCAGGCACCACTTGCCCGCGCCCACGCACATCGCGGGCAGGGACAGGCGGCCGGTGTTGAGCGTGGTCAGCGCGATCTTCAGGCCGGCGCCCTCGGGGCCGATGCGGTTGGCGGCCGGGACGCGGACCCGGTGGAAGCGGGTGACGCCGTTCTCGAGGCCGCGCAGCCCCATGAAGGCGTTGCGGTTCTCGACGGTGATGCCCTCCGACGCGGCCTCGACGACGAACGCCGTGATGCCGCCCTTGTGGCCCTCGGACTTCGGGACCCGCGCCATGACGACGAGCAGGTCGGCGACCACGCCGTTCGTGGTCCACAGCTTCACGCCGTCGATGATGTAGTCGTCCCCCTCCGGTACCGCCGTGGTGGCGAGCCGGGCCGGGTCGGAGCCCACGTCCGGCTCGGTGAGCAGGAACGCCGAGATGTCGGTGCGGGCACAGCGGGGCAGGAACGTGTCCTTCTGCTCCTGGGTGCCGAAGATTTTCAGCGGCTGCGGTACTCCGATCGACTGATGCGCGGACAGCAGCGCGCCGATCGCGGGGCTCGCGGAGCCGACCAGAGCGAGCGCCTTGTTGTAGTACACCTGGGTGAGGCCGAGACCGCCGTACTTGGTGTCTATCTTCATGCCGAACGCGCCGAGGTCCTTGAGACCGTTGATCGTCTCGTCGGGGATCTGGGCCTCGCGCTCGATACGGGCGCCGTCGATCCGGGTCTCGCAGAAGTCGCGCAGCTTGGCGAGGAACTCCTCGCCGCGCTGTACGTGCTCGTCGGCGGGCTGGGGGTGTGGATGGATCAGGTCGAGCCGGAGGCGGCCGAGGAACAGTTCCTTGGCGAAGCTGGGCTTGCGCCAGTCCTGCTCGCGCGCGGCCTCGGCGACCTCGCGGGCCTCACGCTCGGTGACCGTGGGCCTGGGATTGGGTGCTGGTGATGCGGACATGAGGCTCACCTCGCCGCGAATCGGGATCTCGCGAATCGGGATCTTGTGGGGCGTACGCCGATCAAGACGCCGTACGGCTGCCAACCGTGCCGTACAGCGATCTTGCGGGCGTACGTTACTGATCGGTGCTACTCGATCGTTGGTACCCGATTCGGGGCGAGGTCACCAGTCCTCGCGCAACCACCCGCCCGGGAAACGCCGTCAGCCGATGTCCACCGAGTACGCCTCGGTGTCAAGTCGGCCTGTGCCCTTGAAGACCTCGGTGCCCGCCTCGATGCCGGAGACGTACTTGTCGTTGCTCAGCAGTTTGCGGCGGACCAGGGCCTGGGTGAAGTCGTTCAGGTCGATCGTGGCCTTGGTGGTGTTGGCGCGGCGGACGAAGGAGTACACCTTCCAGCCGATGTCGCCCCGGTAGATGTCCCACATGGCGCCGCCGAGGCTGACGCCAGGAGATGGTGGAGCCGGACTGCGAGTTGTCCCAGAGGCACTGGGTGCCCTTGCCGTTGTCCTGGCCCCAGAGGTTGTTGTTCAGGTAGTACTTGCCGAGCGTGATCGTGTCGAAGGCGGCGCACTTCTTGCTCGTCTCCCCCGCCTGGGCGACGGTGACGCCGGCGACGGCCGCGGCTACGACCGTGAGGGCGGTCAGGGTCTTCGCCTTCTTGCACAGGCGCGGTCGACGGTGTTGCATCGGGGGTCCTTCCGGGGGGACGGTTCGTGTACGCCCCTTCAGTGGCCGCCGGGGAGCGCGGGGGTTGCCGTGCACGCCAAGTAATTCCGTCGAGGAATTTCGCTGTCGAAGCGCTTCGACAGGCTATGGACAGCCCCCCTTCCTCAAGCTACTGTCGAGTCACCCTCACACACTCTCTTTCCGTAATGCGCGCACTGTCGAAGCGCTTCACCCCCTTGGAGAGCTTGATGGTCACCCTCGCCGAGGTTGCCCAGCACGCCGGAGTGTCGGCGAGCACGGTTAGCTATGTCCTCAGCGGCAAGCGCTCCATCTCCGCGACCACCCGGCAGCGGGTCGAGCAGAGCATCCAGGAGCTCGGCTACCACCCGAACGCCGGGGCCCGCGCCCTGGCCAGCAACAGGTCCAACATCATCGCGCTGATGGTCCCGCTGCGCACGGACATGTACGTGCCGGTGATGATGGAGATCGGCATCGCCGTGGCGACCGCCGCGCGCACCCATGGGTACGACGTGCTGCTCCTCACCGGCGAGGAGGGTCCCGACGCGGTGCGCCGGGTCACGGGCAGCGGGCTCGCCGACGCGATGATCCTGATGGACGTCGAACTCGACGACGAGCGGCTGCCGCTGCTGCGCGAGACGGACCAGCCGTCGGTGCTCATCGGACTGCCCGCCAGCACCTCCGGGCTGACCTGTGTCGACCTCGACTTCGGCGCGACGGGCGCCCTGTGCGCCGAGCATCTGGCGGAACTGGGTCACCGTGACATCGCTGTCATCGGCGAGGCGCCCGCCGTCTACGAGCGGCACACCGGTTTCGCCGAACGCACCCTCGACGGCCTGCGCGCCCGCTCGCGGGAGCTGGGACTGCGGGTGCTGCACCGCCCCTGCGAGGGCGGGTACGACGCGATGGCCCTGACCCTGGCCCGGATCCTCGACGAGCGGCCGGGCACCACGGGGTTCGTCGTGCAGAACGAGTCCGCGGTCGAACCGCTGCTCGCGCTGCTGCGCCAGCAGGGCCGGGCCGTACCCGAGGACGTCTCCGTGATCGCCGTCTGCCCGGAGCAGGTCGCCACCCAGGCGTCGGTACGGCTGACGTCCGTGGCCATCCCCGCGCAGGAGATGGGACGGCGCGCCGTCGAGCTGCTCGTCGCGAAGCTGGAGGGCCGCGGAACGGACGAAGTGGTGCTGCTCGCCCCGGAGTTGACGGTCCGGGCGAGCACGGGTCCGGCTCCTTCCGCGACCTGAGGCGACGGCGACCCGCCGCACCGCGGGGTCCCGCCGCACCGCGGGGTCCCGCCGCACCGCGGGGTCCCGCCCCAGCGCGTGTCCCGCCGGGGCACGCCGGGTCCGTGCTTCATCCCTGTCCGCGCTCCTCCAGGCACATCCCTGTCCGCGCTCCTCCAGGCACATCCCTGTCCGCGCTCCTCCGGACACATCCCTGTCCGGGCTCCCTCAGACGTCCCTGTCCGCGCCCCTCAAGGCGCATTCCTGTCCGCACTCGTCCTACAGACATCCGGCTGTAGGCACTCGCGCCACACACCGCTGTCCGCACCACTCCAGGCACATTCCTCCCTGCACTCCCCCAGGAGCACCGCGTGAACCAGCCTGACGCAAGCCCGCCCGAGGTCAGCCTCGCCCAGTCCTCCCCCACCGTGGGCACGTTCCGTGAGCGGGACGGCGCGCTGGAGTGGAGCGGCCGGCAAGAGACCGTACGTATCGAGCCGTGGGGGCCGGACGCCGTGCGCGTACGGGCCCGGCTCGGCGGCCCGGTCCTCGACGGACTGCCGGGCGCCCTGCTCGACGGCCCGCCGGCGTCCGAGAGCACGGTGAAGATCGAGGAGGGGCGCGGGCGGCTGACGGTGGGCGCGCTCACCGTCGACGTCGGCGCCGACGGACTGATCCGCTTCCTGCGCACCGAGGACTCGGCCGAGATCCTCGCCGAGGAACGCGCCCACTTCTGGTGGCCGGGCCCGCGTCTGTACACCGCCGTCGGCAACGGCCACCACCGCCTGGAACAGCGCTTCGCCGCGTACGACGGCGAGCAGCTGTACGGCCTGGGCCAGCACCAGCACGGACGCCTCGACCAGAAGGGCACCGTCCTCGATCTGGTCCAGCGCAACGCCGAGGTCTCCATCCCGGTCCTGACCTCCAGCCGCGGCTACACCCTGCTGTGGAACAACCCGGCGATCGGCCGCGTGGAGCTGGCGGACAACGGCACACGCTGGGTGGCGGACTCGGCCCGGCAGATCGACTACTGGATCACCGCGGGCACCCCCGCCGACGCGCAGCGCCGCTACAGCACGGTCACCGGCCGGACGCCGATGCTGCCCGACTGGGCGGCGGGTTTCTGGCAGTGCAAGCTGCGCTACCGCACGCAGGACGAACTCCTGTCCGTGGCACGGGAGTACAAGCGGCGCGGACTGCCGATCGACGTCATCGTCTGCGACTTCTTCCACTGGACGCACCTGGGCGAGTGGAAGTTCGACCCGAAGGAGTGGCCGGACCCGGCGGCCATGGTCCGTGAACTCGACGACCTGGGCATCAAACTGGTCGTGTCCGTGTGGCCCTCGGTCTCCCCACTGTCCGAGAACCACCAGCTCATGGAGCAGCGCGGCTACTTCATCGGCACCCAGTACGGCCCGCTGGCACACGCCGACTGGCCGGACAAGGAGGTCGCCTCGACCGTCCAGGTCGCCTTCTACGACGCCACGAACCCCGAGGCACGGGAGTTCGTGTGGTCGCGGGTGAAGGAGAACTACCTGGACCCGTACGGCATCAAGGCCTTCTGGCTGGACGCCTGCGAGCCGGAGATCAAGCCGGGCTTCCCGGAGAACCTGCGCTACTACGCGGGTCCGGGCCTGGAGGTCGGCAACCTCTACCCGCGCGAGAACGCCCGCACCTTCTACGAGGGCATGCTCGCGGCCGGCGAGAGCGAGGTCGTCACCCTCAACCGCTCGGCGTGGGCGGGCAGCCAGCGCTACGGCGCCGCCCTGTGGTCCGGCGACATCGGCACCGACTTCGCGACCCTGCGCCGCCAGATCGCGGCCGGTCTCAACACCGCTCTCTCCGGGATCCCGTGGTGGAACACGGACATCGGCGGCTTCCACGGCGGCGACCCCGACGACCCGGCGTACCGGGAGGTGATGGTCCGCTGGTTCCAGTTCGGCACGCTGTCCCCGCTGATGCGTCTGCACGGCTTCCGCGACCCGGCGATGCCGCTGGGTCCGGCGATGACCGGCGGCCCGAACGAGGTGTGGTCGTACGGCAAGGAGGCCGGCGCGATCCTGGAGACGTACCTGCGGCTGCGCGAACGGCTGAAGCCGTACATCCTGACGGTCATGCGGCAGGCCCACGAGGAGGGGCTGCCGGTGATGCGGCCGCTGTTCCTGGAGTTCCCGGAGGACGAGGCGGCCTGGCAGGTGGACGACGCGTACCTCTTCGGCCCGGACCTGCTGGTCGCGCCGGTGCTCACGGCGGGCGCGACGACGCGCACGGTCCACCTTCCCCAGGGCGCGCGCTGGACCGACGCGTGGACGGGCGAGACGTACGAGGGCGGCGCGGCCGTCACCGTGGAGGCGCCGCTGGACCGGCTCCCGCTGTTCCTCAGGGACGGGGCCGAGCTGCCGATCGTCGCATAGCGGTGTGCGGCCGGTCCCTCGCGGGGCCGGCCGCACAGTCAGGTGGAGCGGTTCAGCTGCTGCTGACGGTCAGGTTGTTCTTGAACCCTCCCCCAGCTGAAGCAGGGGGATTCCTGGCTCACCTCGCCTACGGGCCAGCGGTCCGACAGGTCTTACGCGATCAACACCAGCCGGGTTGGAACCAGCCCGGTTTGACACAGCACAGCCTGGGGGGAGTCGCGCGGGTTACCGCGCCCCCAGGGTGAGGACGTGGTCTTCTCCGGCGACGAGGTCGAGCGGCTGTGCGCCGGAGGAAGTCCGCAGTTCGATGCGGTGAGTACGGGTGGGGCGTATCACCGCGGTCGCTTCGTGCGGGGTCCAGCTGAGGTCGAGCTCCGCGCCGAACCGCGTCCGGATGCCCCGGAGTTCGCCCTCCGGACAGGCCTTCGGCAGTGCGGGCAACAGCACCAGCCGGTCCGGGGTCGACTGGACGAGCATCTCGATGAGCACGGCGGGCAGGGTGTGCGCGGCGTCCGCGTTGTAGACGTCGCGGTCGGGGTAGTGCGCGCTCATCAGGGAGGCGTGGAAGAAGTCGCCCTCCAGCACCTGGGCGAGCGCGTGGGCGATCCGGTCGGCGTCCCTGAGCCGGGCCGCGATCAGGGCGTGGTGCAGATGGCCGTGCGCCGAGTGGTTCTCCGCGCCGCGCAGTTCCAGGGCACGGTGGGCGGCCTTGGCGAGCTCCGGGGTGTCGTACGGGTTGATCTCGTCGAGGGGCCAGACGCCGTACAGGTGGCTGAGGTGGCGGTGGTCGTAGGTGTCGTCGAGGCCGGGCCAGGCCCATTCGGCGAGCGCGCCGTCGGCGTTGATCCGGTGGGGCGGGAGCCGGTCGGCGAGGGCGCGCCAGCGGTCCGCGTCGGGTCCGGGGTGGTAGGCGGCCGCCGTCAGCAGGGCGTGCCGGGCGGCCGAGAGGTCCATGGCCGCGTTGACGGCACCCCAACTGGCGTTCGCGGGACGGTTCTCCGGCGAGTAGGAAGGGACGACGACCAGGTGGCCGTCCTCGTCGGTGCGGGTGAGGAAGTCCTCATAGAAGAGGGCGACTTCGGCGAGGGCGGCGGCGGTGCGCGGGTCGCGTGCGCCGCGGGTCTCGTCGTGGTCGACGAGCGGCTTGAGCAGCCAGTCGGCGCCCGCGGTCCACAGGTGGAGCGGGTATTCGCGGCTGAAGTGGTACGTGTACCCGGATTCGCCGTCGGTGTGCGGGGGCGCGACGACGCCGCGGGCGCCGAAGACTGCCCGGGCGTTGGCGCGCCAGTCGGGCAGCTGACGCTGGATCAGGGACGCGTGTGCCTCGGTGACTTCGGGGAGTGCCGCGGCAGCGGCGCAGGCGGTCTGGAGGTTGAGGTTGGCATCGGTGGTGAACGCCCCGGACCAGGCGGTGTCCCAGTCGCCGGTCCACAGGCCGGTGAGGCGGGGCGGGAGAAGACCGCTGGCGGAGAGCAGGTGGTAGCGGCCGGCCGCGAAGAGGCGTTCCAGCAAAGCCGCGCTTCCGGGGCGCTTGAGCACCTCCGAGCCGGGCAGGGCACGCTCGGCCTCGTCCGCGCGCAGATCGAGGGTCACCCGCGTGTAGGCGGTGCGGTGGAGCGCCAGGTGCCGGTCGAGGAGATCCTCGTACGGCCGCTGCGCCGCCTCGCCGACCAGGTCGCGCAGGGCTCGCGCCTCCTCGGTGACGTCCGCCTCGCCGGTGTGCCGTCGCACCCGGGTGAGGAGCAGCACCGAGGCCGCGCCCGCGACACGCACCCCCGGCGGAGTGAGGGTCGCCGTGCCGCCGGTCACCGCGACCAGGGTCACTCCGGTGTACGCGCGGTCGCTGTCCGGGTAGCGGGCGCGGAGGCTGAGCAGGGCGCCCTCGGGGGTGCGGAGTGCGCCGTAGCCGACTCCCAACCTGGCAGGTGCGCTGGGGAGTTGGTGGTCCAGGGAGATGTCGAGCGTCAGGTCCGGGCCGGTCACCTGCTGAACGATCACGTCGTCCGCGCGGGAGACGAAGACCCGGCTGGTCCAGCCGTCGCAGCCGGCCGTCGCCTCGCCGGTGGTGAAGTCGACGGACCGGCGGTAGCCCTGCCGGTCGCCGGAGGGCCTCCGGAGTCGTATCTGGAAGGCGGGATGGAAGGGCTGCACCCACTGGAGCGGTCGTCCGTCCGTGAAGCCCTCGGCGGCGGTGAGGTCACCGGCGAGCAGCCGCTCCTGGAGCGCGGGGAGTTCGGCGGCGAGGCGCGGTGGGCGGGCATGTTCGCTGCCGTTGGGGCGTACGAGGGTGTGGTGGGTGACGATGACACGGTCGTCGTTCGGATCACCGAACGCAAGGGTGCCGTGGTGGCCGTTGCCACTGAGGAAGGCGTCCTCCCAGCGGGCGGCGGGGGTCGGCTCCCAGGTGCCGTGGACGGGTGCGTGGGTCATGGCTGTCGTGGCGGTCATCCTGGTCGTGGCGGTCATCGCGGTCGTGGTGGTCATCTCGGTCGTGGCGGTCATCGCGGTCGTGGCAATCATGGCTTGAGCACCGCCGCTCCGTAGCGGCCGAGGGAGAGCTCGTCCGTGACGGTGGTGTCGGTGAGCAGGTCCCGGTGGGTTCCGGGTACCTCGACCGTCACCGCCTCCCGCCCGTGGTTGAGCAGGAACAGCAGGTCGCCCCGGCGGACCGCCTCGACGCCCGCCGGGAGCCGGTCGAGCACCGGGCGGACGCCCGCCTCGGCGGCCATCCGGCCGAGCAGGCCGCGCAGCTCGTCGGGCTCCGGGAGCGTGGAGACGTACCAGGCGCGCCCCTTGCGCAGGACGGCGGGCAGCCCGTCCAGTTCCCCGCCCTTGTAGCGAATCGTCTCGTCGTCGCTGCCGTCGGCCTCGATCTCCTCCGACCACAGCGACCCGCGGAAGCCGTCGCACTCGACGCTCTCCCCCGCGTCCAGCGGCCACCACTCGTGCAGGGTGCGGATACCGAACAGCTCGCGCAGGCGGGCGTCCATGCCGCCGGGCCGTACTCGGTCGTCCTCGTCCGCCACGCCGGTCAGGAAGCCGCAGACGAGGGTGCCGCCGCCGCGGACGTACGCGAGGAGGTTCTCGATCGCCGCGTCGGTGAGCGCGTACAGCTGGGGGACGACGACGAGCTTGTACGCCGTGAGGTCGTGCTCGGGGTGGGCGAAGTCGGTGGTGAGGTGGGCATCCCACAGGGCGCGGTGCCAGGCGTGGACGACGGCGGGGTGGTCGACCTCGGTGGAGGGCCGGCCGTCCTGCGCGCCCGCCCACCAGGAGTGCCAGTCGTGCAGTATCGCGATCTCGTTGGCGGTGTGGTTGCCCGCCACTTCGCGGCCGATGCGGGCGAGTTCCGCGCCGAGCTGCTTGACCTCCTGGAAGGTGCGGCCCCGCTCCCCCGCGTGGCTGACCATCCCGGAGTGGAACTTCTCCGCACCCTGCCGGGACTGGCGCCACTGGAAGTAACAGACGGCGTCCGCGCCGCGGGCCACGGCCTGGAGCGACCACAGGCGGTTGACGCCGCGCGGCTTGGGGTGGTTCACGCCGCGCCAGTTGACCGGCCCGGCCGCCTGTTCCATGAGCATCCAGGGGCCGCGTGCCTGGGAGCGGGTCATGTCCTGGACGAGGGCGCCGTGCTGGGCGCCGAGGGGGTCGCGCGGGTCGGGATAGATGTCGACGGAGACGACGTCCTCCTCCTCGGCCCAGCGCCAGGCGTCCTGACCGATCCACAGTGACATGAAATTGGTGGTGACCGGGAGGCGCGGGGTGTGCCGGCGGACGATGTCGCGCTCGGCGACGTAGCACTCCAGGAGCATGTCGGAGGTGAAGCGCCGGAAGTCCAGGACCTGGGTGGGGTTGTTCAGGTAGTGGGCGCGGCGCGGGGGCAGGATGCCGTCCCAGCTGTCGTAGCCCTGGCTCCAGAAGGCCGTTCCCCAGGCGGTGTTCAGGCCGTCGAGCGTGCCGTACTTCTCGCGCAGCCACCGGCGGAAGGCGGCGGCCGCCTCGTCGCCGTGGTCGAAGGTGCAGTACTCGTTGTTGATGTGCCACATGGTGAGGGCGGGGTGGCCGGCGTAGCGGGCGGCGAGGTCCTCGGTGATGGCGGCGGCGTAGTGGCGGTAGGTGGCGCTGGAGTGCGAGAAGTGCTGGCGGCCGCCCCACCATTCGATGTGGCCGTCCGCGTCACGGGGCAGGGTGTCCGGGTGGAGGCGGCCCATCCACGGGGGCGGTGAGGAGGTGGGGGTGGCGAGGACGACACCGATGCCGTTGTCGTGCATCAGGTCCATCAGCGTGTCCAGCCAGTCGAACTCCCGTGCCCCCGGCTCGGGTTCGAGCTTCGCCCAGGAGAAGACGCCGAGGGTGACGGAGTTGACACCGGCGTCCTTCATCAGCCGGACGTCCTCGTGCCAGGTCTCCTCGGGCCACTGCTCGGGGTTGTAGTCGCCACCGAAGAGGATCCGGCCGCGGGTGGCGTCACTGAACTGCGGCATCAAACCAGCTCCCGTTCGTGAAGGGTGCGTCGTTCTTGGGGCGTGGGGAGGTGGGGCCTGTGGTCCGCCGTGCTCGGGCTTCAGCCCTTGACCGCGCCGACCAGCATGCCCTTCTTGAAGTGCTTCTGCAGGAACGGGGAGGAGGCGTCATTCGGCGTCATTGCGTCAACCCTTCATGGCGCACCAGGACACCCGGCGGAGGAGCCATCGGCTGCGGTGTCTCGAATGGAACTTGCCTGAGCTGAAGCGGCGGCGGACATCGGAGGTGTAGGAGAACGCGGAGTGGGCCCTCCGCAGTCGAAGCGCTTCGAAGCCCCTGCGAGGTTAGGTGAACACCTGGGGGTGCACAAGGGTCGCTGCCCAGATTCCTCCGAGGTGGGAAAGAGCGGACGGGACTTACGTGAAGGGTTGAAAATCAGGGCGGAAAACAGAGTTGTTGCGTCTGGGTGTCTTGACACCGCCCCGGAGCCGAATGAGCATCGAAGCGCATCGAAGCGCTTCGAAAGGTCCCCACCGTTCCGCCTCAGAAGGATCTCCACGTGACCGCACAGACGCCCTCCACGCCCCCTTTCCGTGATCCGCAGCTACCGTTCGCGAAGCGCGTCGACGATCTGCTGACGCGGCTCACGCTCGACGAGAAGGTCGCGTTCCTGCACCAGTGCGTGCCCGCGGTCGAGCGCCTGGGCGTCGCCGCGTTCCGCACCGGCCAGGAGGCGCTGCACGGGGTGGCGTGGATGGGCCCGGCGACCGTGTTCCCGCAGGCGGTCGGGCTCGGCGCGACCTGGAACGACGACCTCGTACGCCGTGTCGGTGAGGCCGTCTCCCAAGAGGTCCGCGCGATGCGCGCCCGCGACGACCGTGTCGGCCTCAACGTCTGGTCCCCCACGGTGAACCTGCTGCGCCACCCGCTGTGGGGCCGCAACGAGGAGGGCTACTCGGAGGACCCGAAGCTCACCTCGGCGATCGCGACGGCGTACACGCGCGGCCTGCGCGGCGACCATCCGACGTACTGGCGCACCGCGCCCGTCCTCAAGCACTGGCTGGCCCACAACAACGAGACCGACCGCGACACCACCTCCTCCTCGGTCCGCCCCCGCGTGCTGCACGAGTACGACCTGCGGGCGTTCCGCGAGGCGGTCGAGGCGGGCGCGGTGGCCGGCGTGATGCCCGCGTACAACCTGGTCAACGGCCGCCCCAACCACGTCTCGCCGTATCTGCGCGAGCACCTGCGCACCTGGACCGACCAGGAGCTGCTGGTCTGCTCGGACGCGGGTGCGCCCTCCAACCTGGTCGACTCCGAGCACTACTTCGACACCCATGAGGAGGCCACGGCCGCCGCGCTCCGGGCGGGCGTGGACAGCTTCACCGACCACGGCACGGACGCCTCGACAATCACCGCGCGCATCCAGGGCGCCCTGGTCCAAGGCCTGTTGAGCGAGGAGGACATCGACCGGGCGGTCCGCCGCCAGCTCGCGGTCCGCTTCCGGCTCGGCGAGTTCGACCCGCGCCTGGACCCGCATGCGGGCACCGGCGACTTCGACACCCCGGCCCACCGCGCACTCGCCCAGGAGGCGGCGGAGCAGACGGTCGTGCTGCTGAAGAACGACGGCCTGCTCCCGCTCGCCGGGGACGTGCGCGTCGCGGCGGTCGGCCTGCTCGCCGACGAGTGCAAACTCGACTGGTACAGCGGCACGTTGATCCACCGGTCCACCCCCCTGGAGGGCCTGTACGAGCGATTCGGCGCCGGCCGCGTGGACTTCGCGGAGGGCGTGGACCGCGTACGCCTCAAGACCGAGGCCGGCACGTATCTGCGGGTGCCCGTGGTGGACGCCGGCCAGGAGGTGCGCGGCGCGGAGGGGGCGCTGGACCCGGCGCTGCTGCGGGGCCGCACCGACCTGCCTCCGCTCACCGCCGACGCGGAGGGCACCGATCTCGCGCTGATCGACTGGGGCGAGGGCCTGCTCACCCTCCGCGCCCCCGACGGCCGCTACCTCTCGGTCGCCGACGACGGGTACGTCCGCGCGTCCGCGGACCAGCCCGGCGGCTGGGTCGTCCAGGAGACCTTCCGCCTGGAAGCCCATGGCAGCGGCCACCTCCTCAAGCACGTCGGCACGGGCGGGTATGTGTCGGTCGCCGCCGACGGCGTGAAGGTTGCCGAGGAGAATCCTTCCGGTGCGGAGGTCTTCGAGCTGGAGGTCACCGAGCGCGGCGAGGAAGCGGTGGCCCGGGTGGCGGCCGGAGCGGACGTGGTGCTCGTGTTCGCGGGCAACGACCCGCACCTGAACGGCCGCGAGACCGAGGACCGTACGACGCTGCGCCTGCCCGCCCACCAGGAGCGACTGTTGCGCGCGGCCCGCGCCGCGAACCCGCGCACAGCGCTGGTGCTGGTCTCCGCGTACCCGTACGCGGTCGATCCTTCCGACCTCCCGGCCGTCCTGTGGACCGCGCACGGCGGCCAGGCCGTGGGCACCGCCCTCGCCCGAGTGCTGTCCGGCGACGTCTCCCCCGCGGGCCGCCTCCCCCAGACCTGGTACGCGGACGACGCGGACCTGCCCGATCTACTCGACTACGACGTGATCGGCGCCCGTCAGACGTATCTGTACTTCGAGGGGACACCGCTGTTCCCGTTCGGGCACGGACTGTCCTACGCGTCGTTCGCGTACGACGACCTCGCCACCCATGTGCGGGACGGCCGGCTGACGGTCTCCTTCACCGTGACCAACACGAGCGCGCGGGCCGCGGACGAGGTGGCCCAGCTCTACACCCGGGCCGTCGCCCCGTCCGTACCGCGCCCGCGCCGCGAGCTGGTCGCCTACCGCCGCGTCCACCTCGCGCCCGGCGCCTCCGTGGAGCTGACCTTCGAAGTCCCCTTGCGCGCCTTCGAGTTCTGGGACGTGGCGCACGGCCGGGCGCGGATCGAGCCGGGCTCGTACGAACTCCTGGCGGCAGCGTCGAGCGAGGACATCCGGCTGCGGACGACGATCGAGCTGGACGGCGAGGCGGCCGGACCGCGTCCGGTCGGCGAACGCGGCCTGAACGCCGCCGACTTCGACGAGCAGCGGAACACCGCGATCGTCGACCGTACGAAGGTGTCGGGTGACGCGGTCATCCCTGTGGACGGGGGCACGAGCGAACTGGTCTTCCGCGCCTGCGACTTCGGCGGGAAGGGTGTCACGGGGGTGTCGGCGCAGGTAGCGGGCGAGGGCGTGGTGGAACTCTCACTGGGCGAAGGCGAGCCGTCGGCCGTACTCACCCTGGGCACGCCCACCGGCCCGTACGACTACACCACCTTGGACGCCGCCTTCACCGCCGCGGGTGTGCACGACGTCCACGTCAGGCTGCGCGGTCCGCTGCGGCTCGCGCACGTCGGCTTCTCCGGTTGAGGGTCCGGACGAGGCCGACGCATGGGGAAGGGGTCCGGCACCGGAAGGCATCGGTGCCGGGCCCTTTCACACGGTCCAGCCTTCCAGGGCCCGCTCAATCGGGCGCAATGAAGACGGGGACGTCCACGACCTTGTCCGGGTTCGAGTTGCAGACGAAGTAGATCGTCTCGTTGTTCCCGGGCTTGGCGTTGGAGCTGATGCTGGCCACGCCCTCGAGTGTTGCTGCTTCGCCCGCGTTGACGCTGGGAGTGAGTTCCGTGTTCTCGATGGGGGATCTCGCGGTGGTGTTGCCACCGACGAGCGAGCCCTGGGCACGTCCGCCCTGACTGGGGTCGGTGCAGTTGCGCAAGGTCAGGTCGACGGTATCGCCGGGCCGTACCTTCATGTTGGTCACACTGGCGACAGGGTCATGGTGATCTCCGTCGGCCGCCGTCGCAGCGGGGGCCGACAGCCCCAGTGCGACGCACCCTGCGACGGCGACGGTGGGTAGTCCGATGAGACGCATGACTGCCTCCCGTGGGCGTGGTCCGTCGGGTGGCTCCCGAACCGAGAACCGCACACACCCCTGTCGAACGTAAGTGCGCGCAAAGCACGCCGCGACGCCGACTAGCCCGAACGGGTGAACCGCCCCTCACCGCAAAGCCGCCTCTTCGCGGAGAACCCGCAGGTGGGGGGCCTTGACCGGCACCTGCTCGCCGGTGGGCGGGGGCGAGGGCGAGGCCGACAGCGGGCCCTGGTGGGGTACGACGACGACCGGAGCCCCCGCACAGTGGGCTCCGGCCGTCGGTATGTCAGGTGGCGTCAGAGGGCGAGGCCCGTCAGGACCAGGACACGCTCGTAGGTGTAGTCGTCCATCGCGAACTTCACGCCCTCGCGGCCGACACCGGACTGCTTGGCACCGCCGTACGGCATCTGGTCGGCGCGGTAGGAGGGCACGTCGCCGATGACGACGCCGCCGACCTCCAGGGCACGGTGCGCGCGGAAGGCGACCTGGAGGTCGTGGGTGAACACGCCCGCCTGGAGGCCGTACTTGGATTCGTTGACGGCGGCGAAGGCCTCGGCCTCGCCGTCCACCTTCTGCACGGTGAGGACGGGACCGAAGACCTCCTCGCAGGAGATGGTCACGTCGGCCGGCACCTCGGTGAGGACGGTCGGCGCGTACGAGGCGCCGTCCCGCTTGCCGCCGGTCAGCAGCTTGGCGCCGGCGCCCACTGCCTCGTCCACCCAGGACTCGACCCGCTTGGCGGCGTCCTCGCTCACCAGCGGGCCGACGTCCGTCGCGGAGTCGGAGGGGTCACCGGTGACCTGGGCCTCGACGGCGGCGACGATGCGCGGCAGCAGGCGGTCGTAGACCGACGCGTCCGCGATCACGCGCTGCACGGAGATGCAGGACTGGCCGCCCTGGTAGTTGGAGAAGGTCGCGATGCGGGTCGCGGCCCAGTCCAGGTCCTCGTCGCTCGCGAAGTCGGCGAGCACGACGGCCGCGCCGTTGCCGCCCAGCTCCAGGGTGAGGTGCTTGCGCGGCACCGAGTCCATGATCGCGTAGCCGACCTTGTCGGAACCGGTGAAGGAGATGACCGGCAGGCGCTCGTCCTGGACGAGGGCGGGCATGCGGTCGTTCGAGACCGGGAGGATCGACCAGGAACCGGCGGGCAGGTCGGTCTCGGCGAGCAGGTCGCCGATGATCAGGCCGGAGAGGGGGGTGGCCGGGGCCGGCTTCAGGATGATCGGCGCACCGGCGGCGATGGCCGGGGCGACCTTGTGGGCGCACAGGTTCAGCGGGAAGTTGAACGGCGCGATGCCGAGGACGACACCCTTCGGGAAGCGACGGGTCAGGGCCAGACGCCCCTGGCCGCCGAGGTCGGTGTCGAGGCGCTGGGCCTCGCCGCCGTTGAAGCGACGGGCCTCCTCGGCCGCGAAGCGGAACACGGAGACGGCGCGGCCGACCTCGCCACGGGCCCACTTGATCGGCTTGCCGTTCTCGGCGGAGATCAGCTGCGCGATCTCCTCGGTGCGCTCGACGAGGCGCTTCGACACATGGTCGAGGGCGGCGGCGCGTACGTGGGCCGGGGTGGCGGCGAACTCGTCGCGCACGGCGTACGCGGCGGCCACGGCCTCCTCCACCTGGGCCTCGGTCGGGACGCTGACCCTGCCGACGAGCCGGCCGTCCCACGGGGAGGTGACGTCGAAGGTGGTCTCACCGGTGGCCTGGCGGCCGGCGAGCCAGAAGGCGTGGGTGGAAGTCATGATCGGGTCCCGGCCCTTCCGAGGTTGATGTTCCTGGGTGTGCGTGGTCCACGGTAGGGCCGGGGCGGCGAAGGGTCGTTTGTCCGGGGAGGAGCAGTGCGGGGCGGGGGTTCTACGGGATGTACAGCCGAGAGCCCAGGTGGTTGCCCGGCGGCCGTCACTCCCCCGCCGCGGCCGTCGCCTTGAGCGCCAGCCACAGCTCCATCCGTACGTCCGGGTCGTCCAGCGAGCGCCCCAGGATCTCCTCGACCCGGCGCATCCGGTAGCGGAGCGTATGGCGGTGGACGCCGAGGTCGGCCGCCGCCGCGTCCCACTGACCGTGGTGCGACAGCCAGGCCCGCAGCGAGGCCACCAGATCGCCCCGCCCCGTGGCGTCGTGCTCGCGCAGGGCGCGCAGCAGGCCGTCCGCGAAGGCGCGTACCGCGTCGTCCGCGAGCAGCGGCAGGACCGATCCGGCCGCCAGCTCCTCGTGCTCGACCAGCGACCGGCCGCGCCGCCGGGCCACCGACAGTGCCTGCTCCGCCTGCTTGTACGCGGCCGCCGCGGCGATCGGCCCGGCGGGTGCCGACATGCCCACGACCAGCTCGTCCTCGTCGGCGGCCTGCTGCTCCAGCGTTGCGGCCCGTGCCGCCTGCACCGCCAGCGCGTACTCCTGGCACGCGGTGACGGCCGCGCCCCCGTCCACGGCGAGCACGACGAGCCGCTCCCCGTCGGGTACGACGAGCACGGTCTCCCCGGAGCGTGCGGCGGCGGACTCCACGGTCTCGGCGAGCCCGTCCAGCGGGTCGCCGTCCGTGTCGGCCGCGGCGAGCGCTGCCGCGGGTGGCGGCGCGGGCGCCACGCGCGCGTGCCCGTCGGCGTGCGCACGGGCGGCCGACGCGGACGCCGACTCGGCGATGATCAGCCGGAAGGGCGCGTCGAGGAGTTCGCCGTACAGGTCGCCGGCCACCGCCCGGGCGTGGTCCGGCTGCCCGGCGAGGAGCATGCGCAGTACGGCCGCCCCGATCCGCTGCTCGGCGGCGTGCAGGGCCCTGGACCGCTCGGTGGTGAGGGTCAGCAGGGCGATGGCGGAGTGCACGGCGTACCGCTCGGCGGTGCCCAGCGCGGCCGCGGTGCCCACGGCGAGCGCGGCGCGCGGACGCCGTCCGGTGCCGAGAGAGTGCAGTTCGACCCGGTCCTCGCCGTTCGGCCCGCCGACCACGGAACTGGCCGGTGCGGGCCGCTCCCGCAGTCGCTCCACGTCGGCGGTGAGGCGCCCGGCGCGGCGCCCCGCCCACTCGGGCGCGGCCGCGACGACGGCGCCGGACGCGTCGTAGAGCGCGGCCCAGCCGTCGACCTGCCCGGCGAGGGCGGCGAGCAGCCCCTCGGGGCCTTCGTTCAGGGCCTGCTTGGTCAGCTCGCGCTGGGCGGCGAACCCGGCGGTCACGGCTCGGTACTGGTCGGCCGCGATGTCGGCGGACACGGCCTTGCTGATGGCGATGAACGGGGTGCGCCGGGGCACTTCCAGCAGCGGGAGCCCCTCCTGCTCCGCGGCGTCCACGAGCGCCTTCGGGATCTCGTCGTAGTTGACGCCGACGGCGAATCCGAGGCCGACCACGCCCGCGCCCACCAGCCGCTTCACATAGCGCCGCATGGCCTCCGGGTCATCGGCGTCCAGCTTCAGGGCGGTGATCAGCAGCAGTTCGCCGCCCTCCATGTAGGGCACGGGGTCGGCGAGTTCGCTGACGTGCGCCCAGCGGACGGGAACATCCAGGCGATCCTCGCCCGCACGCACGGTCAGTTTGAGCGCGGAGTGGTGGACGAGCGAGGCGAGCGTGGGTGGCATGAGGCCTTCGGGTCTGCGTTGTGATCCTTTGGCCGCCGTGTATGAACGACCTGTGTCGATTCTGCCTCACCGTACGGTCACCTCGCGCCCGAATGTCCGGACGTCCTGTTCAGGAACCTCGGCAGTACGTCCTGTTCAGGAACCTCATCAGGACGTCCGGAATCAGGAGCCTCGGCCGCGCAGGTCCACCAGGAGCGGGGGCGCGTGCTCACCCTTCACCGTGGTCAGGGACAGCACCGCGTGCCCCGGCGGCACCGCGTGCGCCAGTTCGGACGCGGACCACCGCTCGCGCTCTACCTGGCGCACGGTCACCGCGTCCGTGGTCACCGCCTTGCCCGTCACCAGCTTGCGCAGGGCGTGGATGGCCCGCGTCATGGGCTGGTCGGCGAAGACCGTGTGCTTGGCGACCTCCGTCGTCTCCACCCACTCGGTGCCCCAGGCCTGCGCGAACCGGCTGCCGTCCCAGGTGGTGACGCCGGAGAACGCCATACGGCAGCCGACGGCACCGTAGAGCGGCCCGTGCAGCGCCTCGGGAACGTCCCCGACGCTGCGCAGGGCCAGCACCACACCCGCGTTCTGCGACCGCAACCGCTGGATACGGCGCACCGACTCGGCAGTGACCGTCCCGGTCGCGTCGTCGAGCACCAGGCAGGCGAAGTGGCTGCGCCGGCCCTCCCGTACGACCGTGTGGAACTGCGCGGCCACCAGCCGGGTGATCAGCCGGGCGGCCTCCTCATGGCCGCGCTCGGGGAGGTCGATGCGGACCCGGAGGGGGTGATGGGCGACGGCACGGAGGGAGAAGACACGGTGGGCGCTGCCGCCTCCGAAGAAATCCGCGAACACCGGCCGGTTCAGCAGCGCCAGCCGGTCCGCAAGGGCGCGGCCCGCGTCGCCCGGCGCGCCCGTCTGCCGCATCCGTGCGTCCAGTTCACGGCGCATGACCTCGTCCCCGGCGAGTGCGTCTCGCAGCGCCGCCAGCGCACCAGGCTCGCCCTCCAGGAGTTCGCGCAGCTCCGGCAGGGTGGGGAAGCGGCCATGCACGGCCCGGTGGGGGCCGAGCAGCTGGGCGAGCGCGGTGGCGGCGCTCTGGCCGCTGACGCCGTCGAGGTCGCCGACCAGCGCTTCCGCGAGGATCGCGGCCGCCTCGTCGGGGTCGTCGGACTCCGCATACGGGTCTAGGTCGTGGACGGACGACGGATCCCCGATACGTACGATCACGTCGAACGCGGAGTCGGAGCCGAGTGGGCTCCCGGCCGCCGACACCGCGACGACCGTGCAGCCCCCAGTGAGCGCCTGCAGGGTCAGTGCCTCGGTCACGGGCTCGATCAGGGTCTGGGTCTTGCCCGAGCCGGACGGGCCGACCGCGAGCAGCGAGGTACCAAGGACGTCCGGGCCGAGGGCCGCACCCGCGTCGTGGAAGGCGAGCGGCGCGCGCTCCGCGGCCGCCCAGCGGCCGATGCGCACCTGTCCCGTGAGCAGGTCGTGCCGTGTGGTACGGCGGTGCAGGTCACGGTCGCCGGAAGGATGCGTCCACGCGGCGCCGGCCTGGCGCAGGATGGTGTCCCGGAACGCCGCCTGTGTGCCGTCGCGTCGGGCCGCCGCCCACGCGCGCGTGACACGCGCGCAGTCGACGTCGTTCATACCGCCCGCCGCGACCTCGGTGGTCAGCACCTCGGCCGCCTCCTGCTGACCGGCATCGCGCAGTTCGGGCCACTGGGCGCGGGGCCGCCGCACCGCCTTCGGGGCGGCGGGGGACGTACTGGCACGGCGTGCGCCGAGTCGTTCCTTCGCGTATGTCCACCAACCGCCGACGCGGGCGAACGGCCACAGCACAAGGAGCGTGATGACCGCGTAGAGCGTGTTCGTGAAGAGGGGGGAGGCCATCAGTTCGTAGCCGTCGGAGAGCAGTACGACAAGGGAGAGCAGCGGGTCGACGATCGGCACCGCGTCCCAGCCGACGATCGGGAAAGCCTCCGGGAAGACGAAACTGAGAGCGACCAGGGCGAGGAGGGCGGCGATCAGGGCGCGTGACGGCTGAGGCCTGCGGCCGACGTAGTGGCGGATAATGGCAGGCCAGCTGCCCAGCATGGCCACGGCGCCGACAAGTACGGCGAAGAAGACACCGTCGTAGACCGTCAATGCCTCCCACCCCGGGAACCGGACCGACTGCCCCACCTGTTCCTTGGGCGAGGTCGATGTGCCGCCCCACCACCAGCTGCTCGGCGTCAACAGGCGCAGGACGACGAACTGGTACGGCATGACGCCGCGCCGCCACGCGGACCACACCACGAGCGCCACGACGAACGGGATCAACATGCCGGCGACGGTCACCGGAGCAAGCCGCTCCGGTGCCTGCGCCCCCTTCGGCGGGCGATAGCCGTACCGCCAGATCCCGGGTCGAGCACTCGGCCTCGCAGCGTTGAGCCAGTCGGCGACGGACGACGAGGACCGTGAAGCCTGCTCCGGCACAGGCGGCACACCCGGCGCCTGTGCCGGCCGCGGCGGCACCGGAGGCCGCTCCGGCGGCCCCGCCGGGCGCGGCACAGGATTCGCATGTGTGCCCCGCGCGTCCTGCGTCCCGTCGCTGTCCATCGCCCTTGCCCCCTGACCAGCCGCTCCCTGCACCATCAGCGAGTCAATCTAACGCCCCCGCAAGGGGAGTTCACCGCATACGGGGCCGTGCTGCGGTGATGCGTCCCGCTCAGCCGTGTCCACCGCCTGTGCACCACCATGTCCACCGCCATGTCCACTGCTTGTCCACTGCGGACAAGCGGAGGCGCGCAAAGCGCCCACATGGAGCATGCCCACCCTCCGCGACCCGCCTTAGCCTGCGAGAAAAGAAGGCAAGCGTCCGAAAAACACCCCCGGCCGGACCACCCGGCCCACCGGGCCACCCGGCCCACCGGCACGCCCGGTGCACGGGAACGCCTGGTGCACCGGAACTCCGGTTCGGTTCGCACGATCATCAGGGAGCCCCCATGACCGCACTTCCGCAGGAGCGTCGCGTCGTCACCGCCATCCCCGGCCCTAAGTCGCAGGAGCTGCAGGCCCGCCGCCTTGCCGCGGTCGCGCAGGGCGTGGGCTCCGTGCTGCCGGTCTTCACCACGCGTGCGGGCGGCGGCATCATCGAGGACGTCGACGGCAACCGTCTGATCGACTTCGGCTCCGGCATCGCCGTGACGTCCGTGGGCGCCTCCGCCGAGGCCGTCGTACGCCGGGCCTCCGCCCAGCTCCAGGACTTCACGCACACCTGTTTCATGGTCACGCCGTACGAGGGCTACGTGGAGGTCGCCGAGGCCCTCGCCGAGCTGACCCCCGGCGACCACGCCAAGAAGTCGGCCCTGTTCAACTCGGGCGCCGAGGCCGTCGAGAACGCGGTCAAGATCGCCCGCGCGTACACCAAGCGCCAGGCGGTCGTGGTCTTCGACCACGGCTACCACGGCCGTACGAACCTCACGATGGCCCTGACGGCGAAGAACATGCCGTACAAGCACGGCTTCGGCCCGTTCGCGCCCGAGGTCTACCGCATGCCGATGGCGTACGCCTACCGCTGGCCGACCGGCCCGGAGAACGCGGGCCCGGAGGCCGCCGCCCAGGCCATCGACCAGATCACCAAGCAGGTCGGCCCGGACAACGTGGCCGCGATCATCGTCGAGCCGGTGCTCGGCGAGGGCGGCTTCATCGAGCCGGCGAAGGGCTTCCTGCCCGCGATCCGCCAGTTCGCCGCCGACAACGGCATCGTCTTCGTCGCCGACGAGATCCAGTCCGGCTTCTGCCGCACGGGCCAGTGGTTCGCGTGCGAGGACGAGGGCATCGTCCCGGACCTGATCACCACCGCCAAGGGCATCGCCGGCGGCCTCCCGCTGGCCGCCGTGACCGGCCGCGCCGAGATCATGGACGCCGCGCACGCGGGCGGCCTGGGCGGCACCTACGGCGGCAACCCGGTCGCCTGCGCGGGTGCGCTGGGCGCGATCGAGACGATGAAGGAGCTCGACCTCAACGCCCGGGCGAAGGAGATCGAGGAGACGATGAAGGCCCGCCTCACGGCGATGGCCGAGAAGTTCGACATCATCGGCGACATCCGCGGCCGCGGCGCGATGATCGCGATCGAGCTGGTCAAGGACCGCACGACCAAGGAGCCGAACCCGGAGGCGACCGGCGCGCTCGCCAAGGCCTGCCACCAGGAGGGCCTGCTGGTCCTGACCTGTGGCACCTACGGCAACGTGCTGCGTTTCCTGCCCCCGCTGGTCATCGGCCAGGACCTGCTGAACGAGGGCCTCGACATCATCGAGCAGTCGTTCGCACGCATCTGAGCCACGGGGAACCGGCGCTCGCGCCACAGGAAACCCGCAGCTGAGCCACAGCATGGGCGCCCCTGAACGCCCTCCCGCCCCAGCCCCTCCGTCCGTCGTGATTCCGGGGCTGGGGCGACAGGGGGCAGAGCGTGTGAAGAAGGTGTGCGAGGTGCATGACGGGACGCGATTCCGGCTGTCGGAGCGGTTTTTCCTGCCGTAGGTTCTACCCAGATGAGAGATACACCCCGCCCACAGGGGACTGTGGGCGACACCAGGCCGGGGCCTCCCCAGCTTCGACCTGGTCGTGCCTCGCGCACACACCCGGAGCTTCCGGCTCCGGTTCTCCTCACGATCGGACGGCCGCACGCCCCAAACCCCCCGGGGCGGGCGGCACACCGATCCGGTCGGCCGCCTCGGAACGCCCCCCCCTGTTCCGGGGCGGCCGACCTGCGTTCGGGGTGGGGATGCCACGGCTGCACCACTGTCTACAGCGCGATCCAGTAGCGCCGCTTGACGCCCGCGTCGGTGGAGCGCACATCCTCCAGAACACCACCGTTGCGCTCGATGCTGCGTGCCGACCCGATGTTGTCGTCGTCGCAGGTGACGAGGACCCTGTCCAAGCCGAGCGCGCGGGCCTCGGGCAGAACCGCCCCGAGGGCCCAGGTGGCCAAGCCGCGTCTGCGAGCGGAGGGCCGAATGCTGTAGCCGATGTGCCCGCCGACATCGAGCAGAAAGGCGTTCAGATAGTGCCGCACATCGATGGCGCCCAGATAGCTGTCGCCCTCGACTATCCACCAGTGGGTGGCGTGGACGCGCCCCTCTCCCAAGGCAACCGACGTGTCCGACTGCTTCCGCAGCCGCTCGACCCAAACCGAGAAGACCTCGGAGCCGGCAAGGTCGGCATCGGGTGCGAGACGCAATCCGGTCCCGTCCTGGTGGGCACCGGGAGGCCACTCGTCACGCGCCGCGAGCCATGAGGACCGGAGTCGAACTGTGGGTGAGATCAGTTCAGGCATGCGGGCGACGATACACTCGCCCGCCCCCTCTGATCAGGCATTTTTCTCACTGTTCCGAGCCCGCAACCGCTTAGGCATCACACCCGAATGACGCCTGATCATTACGCGGGGCGGTAGCTGTGGCGGCGGCTGACGCGCTCGCGGGCAACTTCCCGAGTTCTCGACGTTGCAAGCCTCCTGCGCATCCGCGCTCATCGGCACGGTTGCGCAGACCGCGAGCATCTGCCGGACCAGATCGGGACTCGCCGAGGCCAGGTAGTCCTCCAAGAGCTCGGGAAAGCATGCACTGCGCGGGGCGGGCCTCAATCCGCAGAAAGCCGCTAGCCGTCGAAGCCCTCCCTTACGATCCGCCGGGCCACCGTGCTGCGCGCGTCGGCAAGTTCCACGGCGATCCGGCGCTCCCGGTCTGCGTCCCCCACCACGGCCGCGGGCACGGGCGCGTCGGCGAGCAGGCACTGACGCCTGAGGTGTGTCGGAGGGTGGGTCGCGTCGACGCTGTGTCCGCGTCGGGCGCCGACCCGCCGCTGACGCTCGTACTCGTACTCCGGGATCGACGCCATGTGCGCGGAGAGCCGCTCCCACAGCTCGTCAGCCCGGGCCTCGGCCTCGCGGGCGGCGCGCGGCCCGGTCCGGGCGGCGTTGTTGGCCTCGCGCCGCAGGGTGGTGGCGGCCGAATCCCTGACCAGGAGCCAGTCCATGAGCCCCACGGCGGCCTCGGTGGACCCGGCACGGGCGGCCTCGCGGTCGGCGAGGTACTCGGCACGCTGGGTGGCCCGCAGCATCAGTTGGTCCAGCAGCATCAGCAAGCCCTGGATGAGCAAACTGGGCACGAAGTAGAGCACGTTGACGAGTATTTCGACGCCGGACGGGTTCTCGATCGGAAGGAAGTAGTAGCGCCAGGTGGTCAGCGAACGGTAAGCCGTCGCCACGACCAGACCATGGCGGGTGTCCCCGTTGCTGTAGTGGCCCAGTTCGTGGCCCAGCAGGGCCACCCGCTGCTGCGGCGTGAGGATCTCCCACAGGGGCAGCCCCAGCATCAACGACCGGCGTCCGCGCACGCCATAGGCCATGACGCTCGCATTGACCTCCGCACCGACCGTGATCACGTCCACACCGCGGGTACCGACCACCTGAGCAACCTCGTCGACCAGCGCGTACAACTCGGGGGCGTCGGCGCGGTGCAGCACCGGCCATTCCTTGGGCAACCGCGCAGGCCGCGGCCGGAGGGCCCACGCCGCCACCAGGAGGAACAGGCCCAGCGCCATCCCCGCCCCACCCCAGCCACTCACGACACACCAGATCCCGCCCGCGGCCAGCGCCACGGTGACGCCGTGCACGGCGAGCGCGATCGCGTAGGCGAGGAGCGCGGAGGCGTCCCGCCGCGGCCGCCGAATTCCCCCGTCCAACACCTCTGCGAGCAGCTTCTCACCGTGCCGTTGGGCCAAGGCGCGGCGCGCCCTTTCCAGCCGCCCGTGCTCCTCCTGTGGCCCTGCCGGGTCCACGTTCCATTCACAGGCGACGCACCAGATGGTGAACCGACCGTCCGCACGGATTCCGGCCCCGCACTCCGGGCACGGCTGAGTCGTTTCGTTTGCGGCGGTGCGCATGGACGCGCTCTCCCCCCTTCTGCGCGGCCCCTCCCCAGAGGCCGCCTGTTCATGACAGGGCGAAGTGGATCACGCGGGTGCGCCCGACGCCAATCTCGGCCCCAGGCACCAAATCATGCGTGGTGGTGAGAGGTGCGAGACGGCGTGATGGACGTGATGGATACCGACCAAGTCGGCTGAGGGCTTCCCCGGCATCGTGGTCGGATTTTCGCTGTCCGCGGCGACCCGTGCGAACGTCCCCATCGGCCGCGTCCTCAGGGCCACCCGGTACACCTCATCCGGGTCCAGTGCGTGATGCTCCACCCACACATGCGGCCGGGCCGAACCGATTCGCCAGTCACGCGCCGATCATCCCAGCCCCGCGGTTGTTGTCGCCGTGCGGGGAGGACCGGGACCCGCGGGACTCCCGGCCGACCAGCCCTGACAAGCTGTGCACCGTGTCGACCTCCCGAGACCCGGACCCCAAGCATCCGCCTGCCCCGCACGGTGGAAAGCCCCTGGCTCCCGGGCGGCCGACCTGCCTTCTGACCTCCGCGGCCCTCCTCTGCACCTTCCTGCTGATCACCTGGCAGGTCGCCGTCCACGGTCCGCTCGCCCGTGCCGACGAGCGGCTGAGCGGGGGCGTGGTCCACCCGGACCGGGTCTCCGGGCTCCTCGCCGATCTCGGGAACATCGTGGTCGCCGTGCCGGTGCTGGTGGCGGTCCTGTTCTACGTCGGCCGGCGTGCGCGTGCCGCCCGTACCCACCGGTGGTGGCTGCCCTCCGTCGCCGCGGCCGTCCTCATGGCGGTCGTCCCGGCGGTCATCGTGCCGCTCAAGGAACTGATAGCCCGGCCGGGCCCACCGGTCATGGGCCCGGGCACGGGTTACTTCCCCTCGGGGCATACAGCCACGGCCGCGATCGCCTACGGAGCGGCGACCCTGATCCTGTGGCCCTGGCTGCGCACGCCGCCTGCTCGGCGCGGACTCCTCCTCGCCTGCCTGGGGCTGAACCTCGGCGTCGGCCTCGGGCTGGTCCGCCACGGCTACCACTGGGCCCTCGACGTGCTGGCCAGTTGGTGTCTGTGTGGCGTGCTGCTGATCGGCCTCGCCGCGTTCCTCAGCCGAAGAAGCCGTCGAACGTCTTCTGGAACTCCCAGCTCCCGAACCGGTCCCAGTTGATCGACCACGTCATCAGGCCGCGCAGGGCCGGCCAGGTGCCGTGGGTCGCGTACGAGCCGCAGTTCGTTTTCTTCGTCAGGCAGTCCAGGGTCTTGGTGACCTCCGACGGGGAGACGTAGCCGTTGCCCGCGTTGATCGACGCCGGCATGCCGATCGCCACCTGGTCGGGGCGCAGCGGCGGGAAGACGTTGTTCGCGTCGCCCGCCACCGGGAAGCCGGTGAGCAGCATGTCGGTCATGGCGATGTGGAAGTCGGCGCCGCCCATGGAGTGGTACTGGTTGTCGAGGCCCATGATCGAGCCCGAGTTGTAGTCCTGGACGTGGAGGAGGGTCAGGTCGTCGCGCAGGGCATGGATCACCGGGAGGTAGGCCCCCGCACGCGGGTCCTGGCCGCCCCACTTGCCCGGGCCGTAGTACTGGTACCCGAGTTGGACGAAGAACGTCTCGGGGGCCATGGTCAGGACGAACTTGGAGCCGTACTTGGCCTTGAGGGTCTTCAGGGCGGAGATCAGGTTGACGATCACCGGGGTGGTCGGGTTCTTGAAGTCCGTGTCGTTCGCGTCCAGGGACAGGGAGTGGCCCTCGAAGTCGATGTCCAGGCCGTCCAGGCCGTAGGTGTCAATGATCTTCGAGACCGAGGAGACGAAGGTGTCGCGGGCCGCCGTGGTCGTCAGCTGCACCTGGCCGTTCTGGCCGCCGATCGAGATCAGCACCTTCTTACCGGCCGCCTGCTTGGCCTTGATCGCCGCCTTGAAGTCGGCGTCGCTCTCCACGTTCGGGCACTCGGTGACCGGGCAGCGGGTGAAGCGGATGTCGCCCGACGTGACCGACGTCGGTTCGCCGAAGGCCAGGTCGATGACGTCCCAGCTGTCGGGGACGTCGGCCAGGCGCGTGTAGCCGGAGCCGTTCGCGAAGCTCGCGTGGAGGTAGCCGACGAGGGCGTGGGCCGGGAGGTCCGTGGAGCCTCCGCCCGGTCCGGCCGAGGTGGTCGCGGTCACGCTCGCCGACTTCGCGGACTCGCCCGCGTCGTTCACCGCCGTGACCTGGAAGCCGTACGCGGTCGACGGCGACAGGCCGGTGACCGTGGCCGAAGTACCGGTCGCTGTCTGGACCTTCATCCCGTCCCGGTAGACGGAATAGCTCGTCGCACCCGTCACCGCCGACCAGGACAGGGCGACGGAGGAAGACGTGACCGTGCCGGCCTTCAGGCCGGTCGGCGCGCTGGGCGGCTGACCCGCTGCCACGCCCGGGCCGACGAGCGAGATGTCGTCGGCGTAGTACGCGCCGGTGCCGTACCAGCCGTGCAAGTAGATCGTGACCTTGGTCGTGGACGCACCGGTGCGGAAGGTCGTGCCGAGCTGCTGCCAGTCCGTCGCGGACTGAGTCCAGGTGGAGACGTCCGTGGTGCCGGTGCCGCTCGCGCCGAGGTAGACGTACGAGCCGCGGACATAGCCGCTGAGCGTGTACTGGGAGTCCGGTTTGACCGTGATCGTTTGGGTGCACTGGGCGTTGTCACTGCCGGCCGGCGTCGCCTGGAGCGCGGAACTCCCGCTGTGTACCGGTGAGTTGACCGCCGTTCCCGCGGTGCAGGTCCAGCCGTCGAGGCCGGACTCGAAACCGCCGTTGCGGGCGAGGTCCGCGTCGGCAGCGACGGCGGCCGACGAGAGCACGGTCAGGCCGGGTACGGCCAGCGCCGCGGCCGTACACATGGCCAGAAGGCGGCGGCGCCGGGCATGAGGTCTGGTGCGATCCACAAGTGCCTCCGGGCATGGGGGAGTTGGAGGGTGGAGCGCGCCCAATTTGGTCCAGACCAATCCAGTTGTCAAGACCACCGCCCGGCCTGCGAGGACCCGCGAAGGGCCCGGGACCGCCAGAACCCGCAAGGGCCCGGCGCCGCCACAACCGCGATGGGCCCGGGACCGCCAGAATCCGCAAGGGACCCGCCGAGAGCCTCGGCAGGTCCCTTCGAGCCCCTTGCAGGCCCCGCGTGGCTAGCTGTGGCTAGCTGTCGAACCCCAGCCCCAGCCTGTCCATCGTCTTCAGCCAGAGGTTGCGCCGACCGCCCTGCGCGTCGGCCCGTGCCAGCGACCACTTGGTGAGCGCGATGCCCGTCCAGGCGAAGGGCTCCGGCGGGAACGGCAGCGGCTTCTTGCGGACCATCCCCAGCTCGGTCCGCTCCGTGCGCTCCCCCGCCAGCAGGTCGAGCATCACGTCCGCGCCGAAGCGGGTCGCCCCGACGCCGAGGCCCGTGAAGCCGGCCGCGTAGGCCACCTTGCCCTGGTGCGCCGTGCCGAAGAACGCCGAGAAGCGCGAGCAGGTGTCGATCGCGCCGCCCCACGCGTGCGTGAAGCGGATGCCCTCCAGCTGCGGGAAGCAGGTGAAGAAGTGCCCGGCGAGCTTGGCGTACGTCTCCGGGCGGTCGTCGTACTCGGACCGCACCCGGCCGCCGTAGTGGTGGATCGCGTCGTAGCCGCCCCACAGGATCCGGTTGTCGGCCGAGAGCCGGAAGTAGTGGAACTGGTTGGCCGAGTCCCCGAGGCCCTGGCGGTTCTTCCAGCCGATGGAGGCAAGCTGGTCGGCGGTCAGCGGCTCGGTCATCAGCGCGTAGTCGTAGACCGGGACGGTGTACGAGCGGACGCGCCGCAGCAGGTTCGGGAAGATGTTCGTGCCGAGCGCGACCTTGCGGGCGCGGACCTGGCCGTACGGGGTGCGTACGGCCATGCCGGCGCCGTACGGCTTCAACGTCAGGGCGGGGGTGTGCTCGTACACGCGTACCCCGAGTTGGAGACAGGCGCGCTTGAGGCCCCAGGCGAGCTTCGCGGGGTTGAGCATGGCCACGCCCCGGCGGTCGTACAGGCCGGCGAGGAAGGTCGGTGAGTCGACCTGCTCCCGTACCGCCTCCGCGTCCAGGAACTCGGTGCCTTCGGCGAGGCCCCGGCGGTCCAGCTCCTCGTACCAGTCGCGCAGTTCCCACGCCTGGTACGCCTCGGTCGCTACGTCGATCTCGCCGGTGCGCTCGAAGTCGCAGTCCAGGGAGTAGCGGGCGACCGCCTTCTCGATCTCGTCGAGGTTGCGGGCGCCCAGCTCCTGGAGTGTGTGGATCTCGTCCGGCCAGCGGGTGAGGCCGTTGGCCAGACCGTGAGTGAGGGAGGCGGCGCAGAAGCCGCCGTTGCGGCCCGAGGCGGCCCAGCCCGCCTCGCGGCCCTCCACCAGCACCACATCCCGCCGCGGGTCGCGCTCCTTGGCGATGAGCGCGGTCCACAGTCCGCTGTAGCCGCCGCCGACGACCAGCAGGTCGCAGGTCTCGGTGCCGGTGAGGGCGGGCTCGGGGTGGGGCTTGCCGGGGTCTTCCAGCCAGTACGGGACCGGCTGTGCTTCAGAAAGTGACTTGGTCCAACGGGTCATGGCGCTAGGGGCCATGATTTCAACTCCCTACAGGTGTATCACGCCGAGCGGCTTATGCCTTCTGGCGATTTCGGCGGTTGCCGATGGCCATGGAGACCAGGACGAACAGTACGGCGACGATGAACATCGTCGTGCCGATGACATTGATCTGAACGGGTGTTCCGCGCTGTGCCGAACCCCAGACGAACATGGGGAACGTGACGGTCGAACCCGCGTTGAAATTGGTGATGATGAAATCGTCGAAAGAGAGCGCGAAGGCGAGCAGCGCGCCCGCGGCGATTCCGGGCGCCGCGATCGGCAGAGTGACCCGGAGGAAGGTCTGGAACGGGCCGGCGTAGAGGTCCTGTGCGGCCTGTTCCAGCCTCGGGTCCATCGACATGACACGCGCCTTGACGGCGGTCACGACGAAGCTGAGGCAGAACATGATGTGGGCGATGAGGATCGTCCAGAAGCCCAACTGCGCGCCCATGTTGAGGAACAGGGTGAGCAGCGAGGCCGCCATGACGACCTCGGGCATCGCCATGGGCAGGAAGATCAGCGAGTTCACGGCGCCGCGTGCGCGGAAGCGGTAGCGGACCAGCGCGAAGGCGATCATCGTGCCGAGGATCGTGGCGCCGATGGTCGCCCACACGGCGATCTGGAGGCTGATGGACAGCGAGCCGCACATGTCGGCGACGCCGCACGGGTCCTTCCAGGCGTCCAGCGAGAACTGCTGCCATTCGTAGTTGAAGCGGCCCTTCGGTTTGTTGAAGGAGAACACCGTGACGACGACGTTCGGCAGCAGGAGATATCCGAGTGTCAGCAGTCCCGCGATGACGACGAGATTGCGCTTGAGCCAGTTGACGAAGGGCATTTAGACCAGATCCTCCGTCCCGGACTTACGGATGTAGACGGTCACCATGAAGAGGATCGCGGCCATCAGGATGAACGAGAGCGCCGCGGCCGTCGGATAGTCGAGAATCCGCAGGAACTGCGTCTGGATGACGTTGCCGACCATGCGGGTGTCGGTGGAGCCGAGCAGGTCGGCGTTCACGTAGTCGCCGGCCGCCGGAATGAAGGTCAGCAGCGTGCCCGAGACCACGCCGGGCATCGACAGCGGGAAGGTGACCTTCCGGAAGGTCGTGATCGGCTTGGCGTACAGATCGCCCGCCGCCTCGTGGAGGCGTCCGTCGATGCGTTCGAGGGAGGTGTACAGGGGCAGGATCATGAACGGCAGGAAGTTGTACGTCAGACCGCAGACCACCGCGAGCGGTGTGGCCAGCACGCGGTCACCGGCGGTCCAGCCGAGCCAGTTGGTGACGTCCAGGACGTGCAGCGTGTTCAGGGTGCTGACGACCGGGCCGCTGTCGGAGAGGATCGTCTTCCAGGCGAGCGTGCGGATCAGGAAGCTGGTGAAGAACGGTGCGATCACCAGGATCATGATCAGGTTGCGCCAGCGGCCCGCGCGGAAGGCGATCAGATACGCCAGCGGGTAGCCGAGGACCAGGCACAGGAGCGTCGCGGCGGCCGCGTAGGCGACCGAGCGCAGGAACTGTGGCCAGTACTCGGACAGCGCGTCCCAGTAGGTCGCGAAGTGCCAGGTGACCTTGTAGCCCTGCTCCAGGGAACCCGTCTGCACGGAGGTGGAGGCCTGGTAGATCATCGGCAGCGCGAAGAAGACGATCAGCCAGAGGATGCCGGGCAGCAGCAGCCAGTACGGCACGAGACGGCCGCGCTTGCGGGGCGGCTTCTGCTCGGGGGCGGTGGGCGCGAGGGGTGGGGGCGCCTCGGTGACAGTGGCCATCAGGCGGCGGCCCCCTCTTCCACCGTCTCTACGCCCGCGTCGATGTCCTGCGCCGCGTCCAGGCCGAAGGTGTGGGCCGGGTTCCAGTGCAGGACGACGTCGGCTCCGGGCACCAGCCGGGAATCACGGTCGATGTTCTGGACGTAGACCTCGAACTCGGGGCAGACCGGGCTGTCGATGACGTACTGCGTGGAGACGCCGATGAAACTGGTGTCGGCGATCTTTCCGGTGATGCGGTTGCGGCCCTCGGGTATCTCGCCCGCGTCGTCGGCGTGGGTGAGGGATATTTTCTCCGGCCGCACGCCGACCAGCACCTTGCCGCCGGTCGTCGTCGGGGCGGAACATCGCGCCTCGGGGAGCAGGAGCTTGCCGCCGCCCGCCTTCAGCACGATCTCGTCGCCGCTCCTGGTGTCGACCTCGGCCTCGATCAGGTTCGAGGTGCCGAGGAAGTTGGCGACGAACGTGGTCTGCGGGTTCTCGTAGAGGTCGGCGGGCGAGCCGAGCTGTTCGACGCGGCCCGCGTTCATCACGGCGACCGTGTCGGCCATGGTCATGGCCTCCTCCTGGTCGTGCGTGACATGGATGAAGGTGATGCCGACCTCGGTCTGGATGCGCTTGAGCTCCAGCTGCATCTGGCGGCGCAGCTTGAGGTCGAGGGCGCCGAGGGGCTCGTCGAGCAGGAGCACCTTGGGGTGGTTGATCAGCGCGCGGGCCACGGCGACGCGCTGCTGCTGGCCGCCGGAGAGCTGGTGCGGCTTCTTGCGTGCCTGCTCACCGAGTTGCACGAGGTCGAGCATCTCCTCGACCTGTTTCTTCACCGACTTGATGCCGCGCCGGCGCAGGCCGAAGGCGACGTTCTCGAAGATGTCGAGGTGCGGGAAGAGGGCATAGGACTGGAAGACCGTGTTCACCGGCCGTTTGTACGGGGGCAGGTGCGTCACCTCCTGGTCGCCGAGGCGGACCGTTCCGGAGGAAGGTTCCTCCAGGCCGGCGATCATGCGCAGGGTGGTGGTCTTGCCGCAGCCGGAGGCGCCGAGCAGGGCGAAGAAGGAGCCCTGTGGCACGGTCAGGTCGAGCGGGTGCACGGCGGTGAAGGAGCCGTAGGTCTTGCTGATCCCGGAGAGGCGGACATCGCCGCTGTTGTCTGTCGTCATCTTCGTCACGCCCCTGTGAGCTTCGCGAACTTCTCTTCGTAGGCCGTCTCTTCCTTCTGCGTCAGCGAGCGGAAGGCGTGGGACTTCGCGGCCATGGCCTTGTCGGGAATGATCAACGGGTTGTCGGCCGCGTCCTCGTCGATCTTCGCGAGGTAGGGTTTCACGCCGTCGACGGGCGTCACGTAGTTGATGTAGGCGGCGAGCGCGGCGGCCTGCTCGGGCTCGTAGTAGAAGTCCATGAGCCGCTCGGCGTTCGTCTTGTGACGCGCCTTGTTGGGAACCAGCATGTTGTCGGTCGACGTCATGTACCCGCTGTCGGGGATCAGGAAGTCGATGTCCGGGCTGTCCGCCTTGAGCTGGACGACGTCGCCTGCCCAGGCGATGCAGGCCGCGAAGTCGCCCTTGGTGAGGTCGGACGTGTAGTCGTTGCCGGTGAAGCGGCGGATCTGGCCGTTGTCGACGGCCTTCTGGAGGCGGGCGATCACCGCGTCGAAGTCGTCGTCGGTGAACTTCGCCGGGTCCTTGCCCATGTCGAGCAGCGTCATGCCGATGCTGTCGCGCATCTCGGAGAGAAAGCCGACACGGCCCTTGAGCTTGGGGTTGTCGAGCAGGTCGGAGACCGACTTGACCTCGATGCCGTCGAGCGCCTTCTTGTTGTAGGCGATGACGGTCGAGATGCCCTGCCAGGGGTAGGAGTAGGCGCGGCCCGGGTCCCAGTCCGGGTTGCGGAACTGCGCCGACAGGTTGGTGTAGGCGTGCGGCAGGTTGGACGGGTCCAGTTTCTGGGCCCATCCGAGGCGGATCAGCCGGGCGGCCAGCCAGTCGGTGAGGACGATGATGTCGCGGCCGGTGTCCTGGCCCGCGGCGAGCTGCGGCTTGATCTTGCCGAAGAACTCGTTGTTGTCGTTGATGTCCTCGGTGTACTTGACCGTGATGCCGGTCCGCTTGCGGAAAGCGTCGAGCGTCGGATGGTGCTTCCCGCTGTCGTCGACGTCGATGTACTCGGTCCAGTTGGAGAAGTTGACGACCTTCTCCTTGGCCGAGTGGTCCGTGGCGGACGTGCCGCCCTGCGTCTTGCCGGCCGCGGGGATCCCGCAGGCGCTGAGCGACCCGAGGCCGCCCAGCGCGAGCGCGCCGCCCGCGGAGGCGCGCAACAGCGAACGGCGGGTGAGGGAGGCCCTGCCGTTGCGGAAGCTGCGCCGCATGGCGGCCACTTGGGCCGGGGAGAGGCGGTCGGGCTCGTACTGCTCCATGCGCGTGGTGCCCTTTCGGGAGGGTGTGCGGCCGCGGGTCAGGCGGCCTGTTCTGCTATCGGTCCCCGAAGATCGTGCGGTGCCAGTCCTTCCTGACCACCGCCGTATTGTCGAACATGACGTGCTTTACCTGCGTGTACTCCTCGAACGAGTACGAGGACATGTCCTTGCCGAAGCCGGACGCCTTGTAGCCGCCGTGAGGCATCTCGCTGATGATCGGGATGTGGTCGTTGACCCACACGCAGCCCGCCTTGATCTCGCGGGTGGCGCGGTTCGCCCGGTAGACGTCGCGGCTCCAGGCGGAGGCGGCGAGGCCGTACGGGGTGTCGTTGGCGAGCCGGATGCCTTCGTCGTCGCTGTCGAAGGGCAGGACGACGAGCACGGGCCCGAAGATCTCGGACTGCACGATCTCGCTGTCCTGGGGTGCGTCGGCGACGAGGGTGGGCCGATAGTACGCGCCGTTCTTGAGATCTCCCCCAGGAGCCTCTCCGCCGGTCACCACGCGCGCGTAGGCACGCGCCCGGTCGACGAAGGCGGCCACGCGGTCGCGCTGGACGTGCGAGATCAGCGGGCCGAGGTCGGTGCCGGGGGCGAAGGGGTCGCCGAGGCGGACCGTCTCCATGAGTGCGGCGGTCCGCGCGACGAACTCGTCATAGAGGGGACGCTGCACGTACGCGCGCGTGGCGGCCGTGCAGTCCTGGCCGGTGTTGATGAGCGCGCCCGCGACCGCGCCGTTCACGGCGGCGTCGAGGTCGGCGTCGTCGAAGACGACGAAGGGCGCCTTGCCGCCGAGTTCCAGGTGGATGCGCTTGACGGTGGCGGTGGCGATCTCGGCGACGCGCCTGCCGACGGGGGTCGAGCCGGTGAAGGAGGTCATGGCAACGTCGGGGTGGCCGACGAGGTGCTCGCCCGCCTCCTTGCCGGTGCCGGTGACGATGTTGATGACGCCGTCCGGGATGCCGGCCTCCGTGGCTGCCCGGGCGAACAGCAGCGAGGTCAGCGGGGTGAGCTCGGCGGGCTTGAGGACGATCGTGTTGCCCGCGGCGATCGCCGGGAGGATCTTCCAGGCGGCCATCTGGAGGGGGTAGTTCCAGGGCGCGATGGAGCCGATGACGCCGATGGGTTCGCGGCGGACGTACGAGGTGTGGTCGCCGGAGTACTCACCGGCCGACTGTCCCTGGAGGTGCCGGGCGGCACCGGCGAAGAAGGCGGTGTTGTCGATCGTGCCCGGGACGTCGAACTCCCGCGTCAGCTTGAGGGGTTTGCCGCACTGGAGGGACTCGACACGGGCGAACTCCTCGGCGCGGTCGGCGAGGACGGCGGCGAAACGGTGCAGCGCGTCGGAGCGCTCGCCCGGGGTGGCGGCGGACCAGCCGGGGAAGGCGGCGCGGGCGGCGGCCACGGCACGGTCGACGTCCTCGGTGCCGGCCAGCTCGTACGTGTACACCTCGGCGCCCGTCGAGGGGTCGACCACCGCGTGCGTACGGCCCGACGTGCCCCTGGCCGGTCTGCCCGCGATGTACTGCGCACCGTCCGCGAAACGTTCCCGTACGTCGTCCTGCGTCTGGTTGCGGGTGTCGGCGTGGCCGGTGTCGCCCGGATTGTGCATGTCGCTCTCCTCCGCCGCCGGCCCGCCTCCACCGCGGGGGCTTGCGTAGCTCCAGCTCGATTTGAGTGCCGATCCTGACAGAGCAAGTGGACGCCAACAAGTGATTCCGTTGTTGCCTTTTGGTTACGCGACGGAATCTGTCGACCAGGTGTCGAGTCCCGCCGATAAAGGAGGGACGGAGTGTCAGTGGTGCGTGCCACACTCGCGTGCATGGGGAAGATCGATTCTTGGGAAGCCCTGGTCAGGGAGGTCCAGGCGGGGGCGAGGGTCAAGTACCTGCACTTCTGGGGCCATCGGCCGCGGCCGGACGGACAGATCGGGGCGAGCTGTCTGAGCCAGTGGTGGCCGTCGCCGTTCACGGTGGACGGCGTCAAGTACGCGACGGCGGAGCACTGGATGATGGCGTCGAAGGCGCGGCTCTTCGACGACGCGGAGGCTGAGCGGAAGGCCATCGAGGCGCCCAACCCGGCGCTCGCCAAGAAGGCGGGACGGCTGGTGCGCGGCTTCGACGACGCCATATGGGAGCGCGAGCGCTTCGGGATCGTGGCCGAGGGCAGCGTCCACAAGTTCACCGCGCATGCCGATCTGCGGGCGTTTCTGCTGGGCACGAAGAACCGCGTGCTCGTCGAGGCCAGCCCGGTGGACCGGGTGTGGGGCATCGGGCTGGCGGCGGACGACGAACGGGCGACGGATCCGCAGCGGTGGCGGGGGCCGAACCTGCTGGGGTTCGCGCTGATGGAGGCGCGGGAGCGGTTGGCCGCGCGGCCGTGACACGGTGACTCCGACGGGACGGCTCGCCGGAGCGGCCCGGCCGGTGGCTCGGGACACGCTCGTGCGACTCGCGGTTCTCGGTGGGGCACCGATTGCCGAGGCCGCCGCGGAACAGCGGCGGCCGACTGCGGAGTCGGTGCCCCGCCGGGCCCCGCACCGCCCCGCCGTCGGCCTGTGGCGTGCCCGCCGGGCCGGTGCGACACCAGGGCGTCGTCCACCAGCCGGATGCTGGACGTCCCGCGACCGGGAGCTGCGGCGATGTCACACCGCACAGACGCATGAGGACGGTTCCCACACGTGTGGGAACCGTCCTCATGACAGGTGGACTCAGCCGGTCGCCGGTGTCAGTCGTGGAACAGCACGGGTGCCGACGTCGTGAGCGCGTCACCGACATAGGGCGAGTCGGAGTACCGCGTTTCCTCGTCGTTGATCGCGCCCACGATCCCGATGATCATCAGGGCCATCACGGCGATACCGAGGATGATCCCGATGATGCCGAGGATGAATCCCGCCTGGGCCTGCCCACGGTTGTCGGCCTCGCCCTGGTCGGCCCGTTTGCGGCCCTTGATCCCGAGGACCACCGCGATGATTCCCAGGATCAGGGAGACCACGCCGTACATGCAGAAGAGGCACACCGAGAGGATGCCGAGCACCATGGCCGCGATGCCGAGACCGTTGCGCGGGGGCATCGGCAGGCCGGGCCAGCCGTAACCCGGGTAGCCCGGGTAGCCCGGCGGCACGGGGTAGCCGTAGCCGCCCGGTGTCGCGTAGGGGAATGCGCCGGGGTCCGCGGGCGCGGTCGGCGGCGGCGGTACGGGGAAACCCTGCTCGCCCGGGTTCGGCGCGCCGGGCACGGGTGCGCCCGCGGGGGCGCCGTGGGCGGGACCCGAAGCGGGTGGAGCGAACCCGCCGTTCACCGGCGGCGCGCCGCCCCCGCTGTGTGGTGCGTGGAACGACGACGGCGGTCCGCCCACCGCGGGTTCGCCGGCCGGTGGCTGCCCGGTGCCCGCCTTGTCCATCGATATCTTCTGTTCCGGCGGCGCCCACGGGTTGTCCGCACCCGCTGCGGCGCCCTGTTCCGGATGTGCTTCCTCGCTCACGACCCGCCCCCCTTGTTCCTTGGCCCCGACATGCTACGACCGAGCCCCACCCGGGGCTCCCCCACCCCCGCCTCCGCGACCCGACCGCCCACCCGTACCCCCGACCGGATCCACGCAGGCCGGGACGTATGCCTAGGATCGTCCCCGAGTCACCGATCAGCCGATCACCCGCGTCCCCGCTCGCCCATCCCGGCGCGGGGGCGCCGTTCCCCGGGGAGGACCCCTTGACCGACCACCGCGACACCGGTGCCGTGCGCGATCTGCACGCCTTCATCGCCGGACTGCCCAAGGCCGAACTGCACGTGCACCACGTCGGCTCCGCCTCCCCCCGCATCGTCTCGGAACTGGCCGCCCGCCACCCCGACTCCCAGGTGCCCACCGACCCCGAGGCGCTCGCCGACTACTTCACGTTCACGGACTTCGCCCACTTCATCGAGGTGTATCTGTCCGTCGTCGACCTCATCCGAACCCCCGAGGACGTGCGTCTGCTGACGTACGAGGTGGCCCGCGACATGGCCCGGCAGCAGGTCCGCTACGCCGAGCTGACGATCACGCCGTTCTCGTCGACCCGCCGCGGTATCGACGAGCGCGCCTTCATGGACGCCATCGAGGACGCCCGCAAGGCGGCGGAGGCCGAGTTCGGGACCGTTCTGCGCTGGTGCTTCGACATCCCCGGCGAAGCGGGGCTCGAATCCGCCGAGGAGACGGCACGGCTCGCCACCGACGACCGGCTGCGCCCCGAGGGGCTCGTCTCGTTCGGCCTCGGCGGGCCCGAGATCGGTGTCCCCCGGCCGCAGTTCAAGCCCTACTTCGACCGGGCCATAGCCGCCGGGCTGCGGTCGGTGCCGCACGCGGGCGAGACCACCGGGCCCGAGACGGTCTGGGACGCCCTGAACGAGCTGCGGGCCGAGCGCATCGGGCACGGCACCAGCTCCGCCCGGGACCCGAAGCTGCTCGCCCACCTCGCCGAGCACCGCATCCCGCTGGAGGTCTGCCCGACCTCCAACATCGCCACGCGCGCGGTCCGCACGCTCGACGAGCACCCCATCAAGGAGTTCGTGCGCGCCGGTGTGCTCGTCACCGTCAACTCGGACGACCCGCCGATGTTCGGCACCGACCTCAACGGCGAGTACGCGGTGGCCGCGCGGCTGCTGGACCTCGACGAGCGGGGGCTCGCCGACCTCGCCAAGAACGCGGTGGAGGCGTCCTTCCTCGACGACGCCGGCAAGGCGAAGCTGGCCGCCGAGATCGACGCGTACACCTCGGCGTGGCTCGCGCCCTGAGCACCACCACAATTGACCCCATGCGCACCGTGACTGCCGTCGCCCACCGCGGCACCCCCTACCGCCACCGCGAGAACACCATCGAATCGCTGCGTTCCGCGCTCCAGCAGGGCGCGGACGCGGTCGAGATCGACGTACGGCTCACCCGGGACGGCGTCCCCGTACTGCTGCACGACGAGACGCTGAAGCGGCTGTGGGGGCAGGACCGGCCGCTCGCCGCGCTCTCCTCCGACGAGGTGCGGGGGCTGACGGCGGGCGGGGTGCCGACGCTGGCGGACGCCCTGGCGGCCACCGACGGACACCGGGTCATGATCGACCTGCCGGGCGGGCCCTCGGTCCGGGCCGTGCGCCGGATCATGGACGTCGTGCGGCAGTGCGGGGCCGAGGAGCGGGTGTACTACTGCGCGGGCGCGCAGACCATGCTGGCGGTCCGGGCCGCCGACCCCTCGGCGGAGATCGCCCTGACCTGGACGACCCTGGCCCCGCCGCGGCCCGCCCTGCTCGACGCGGTACGCCCGCGCTGGCTCAACTACCGCTTCGCGCTGGTCGACCACGACCTCGCGGCGCGGGTGCGCCAGGGCGGCCACCTGCTGTCCGTCTGGACCCCCGACACCCGCCGCTCGATGCGACGCCTGCTCGACCTGGGCGTGGACTCGATCACGACGAACCGCATCGACGCGCTGCGCGCGGTGCGCGGGGGCTGACGAACGGGCGTCACGCGCCCATGTCCGGGCCTCGGCCATCCCGGCGGACAGGGTGGCCCCGGCGATCCCCGCGGCCACGGCAGTCGCCGGCGGCTCGGCGAGCTGCGTTCGGTCCGGCGAGCGGGTGATCAACTCGGTCGTGGAGAGCTGCCAGTTGACGGGTTCCGAGTTCGTCGTCGCAGCCAACCGCTACACGCGCGACCGCTGTTCGACCGTCGCCGGGTCCGTCGGGGTCGAGCGGGTGGCGTACTGGGGCACCGGGGCGGTGTCCTTGCCGTTGTCGCGGATCAGGCCGTAGCGGATCGCGCCCTGGGCGGGGCCGGTCAGGACGTCGGCGTTCACCGCGTCCCAGTTCGACGGGAAGACGGTCAGGCCGTAGTCGCAGCCCCGCTCGTTCTGGGTGAGGATGACCGAACCGTCGAGGTAGAAGTACTCGTTCTGCCACATCTGCTGTGTGCCGCCCGGCAGGACCGCGTATCCGATGGTCGGTCCGCCCATGCCGGTCGCGTAGCCGTCGGGGCTCCCCTGGAGAGGGTCGTCCATGCGGCGGCCGCCGCCCGAGGCGACATGGAACAGCTTCCCCTTGAGACCGGTCCAGGTCGGCATGACCAGGGAGCCCGGCCGGCTCTTCGGCGAGATCTGCCAGCGCACCAGGACGTAGCCCTGGCCCGTGAGCGTCACGCTTTCCCCGCGGTGCTGCATCACGGCCTTCGGGCCGCCGGTGCTGGTGATCCCGGACTCGGGGCGGTGGGGCAGCGTTCCGGGCCGGGCGTCGGCGGCGGGCGCGCGGTCGACGGCGTCCACGACCGTGCCGTAGAGGTCGGTCGCCGTCTTCGAGGGCGACGGCGAGGGCGACGGGGATGGCGACGGGGATGGCGACGGTGACGGCGGTCTTGTCGGCGTCGCGGAAAGTGTCCGTGACGGGCTCGACGATGCCGTGGGGGCGATGACGGCCCGCGGGGGCGGGTCGTCGGAGGGGTGCGTGACGACGTACGCCCCGCCCGCCGCGATCGTCGCGCCCGCCGTCACCGCCACGGCGGGCTTGGTGAGCGCGCCGAGCACCTTGGCGGACCAGCCGACGGAGGCGGCCGCCGCGGACGTCTTGCCGCCGAGCGCCAGCGACAGGGTGAAGCCGGCCGGCACGGGCACGAGCGCGATCCCGACCAGCAGCCGTTCGGCGGGTACGACGCTCTCCTCCGCACCCGCGCAGTACGCGCAGCCACGGATGTGCCGGGCCAGCCGCTTGCGCCACACCGAACCGGGCCGGCCGTCCCAGCGGGCGGTGACGGCGTCCAGCTCCGGGCAGGCCCCCTCCAGCGCCCGTACGATGCCGCGCGCCACCTCCAGGCGCGCCTTCATCCGCTGCACCCGCACGGCGGCGTGCTGCCTGCTGATGCCGACCGCGGCGGCCAGTTCACGGCGGGTCAGTTCGCCCGCGACCTCCAGCCACCACAGCGACAGCAACTGCCGGTCCTCGTCGTCGAGCCAGCGCACCGCCTCCGCGACCTCACGCCGCTGACCCTCCAACTGGAGCCGCAACACGGTGAGTTCGGCGAAGTCGGCGGCCCGGTCGCCCGCGTCGGAGGCCAGCGGCTCGGGCGTCCGGCGGCGCGCCCGGTCCCGTATCTGCCGCATCGCGATGGCGACCAGCCAGGAGCGGAAACTGTCCGGATCGCGCAGCGTGCCGAGGTTGTCGACGGCCCGCAGCATCGTCTCCTGTACGACGTCGTCGACGTCCGCGTGACCGTTGAGGGCGCGGCCGACGATGTTGTAGACGAGCGGCAGCCACCCCGCGACCAGCTCGTCCAGCGCCTGCCGGTCGCCGTCCTGCGCAGCCGAGATCGTCGTACGCCACTGCCGGGTCTCCACGTGCGTCCTTTCCACGGTCGTCGTACCGCCTTGTGGACATACAGTCTCGGCCACGGCCGTGAACGCCGGGACGGGCGGTCCACGACGGCTCCCGCCGGAGCGCGTCGGGAACAGGGGACACCAAGGAGACGGAGCACTGGGTGACGGGATAACAGTTTTTTCGCACTCCCGGGGGCCGGGGCGGCGGACGCAGGCAGGCCCTCGGCGCGAGCCCCTCAATGGCGACCCTCAACCGGCTGCCCTCAAGTGGCAGGCACCAGAGACGTGTTCACCGCGAGCGCCTCCAGTCGCTTGATCTTCTTCCGTACGACGTACAGCGGCACGATCCCGAAGACCCCGAACGACATGTCGATCACCGACCACCAGAAGGGGATCCCGCGAATCGGCCCGCAGATCAGGGCGAGCGGAACGATGCCCGCGCAGGCGATCATCCCGAACTCGACGACCCAGATGTTGCGGACGGGATCGCGGTACGGCCCGTAGAAGGCCACCGCGATCACGAGGTGCGCGAACGCCAGCCAGTCCGTGCCGTAGAGGACGAAGGGATGGTCGGCGTCGGCGGCGTCGAGCCCGCGGCGTACGCGTTCGATCCAGTCCATGAGGGCGGGAAGGCGTTCCGGCACCGACAGTGAGGTGAGCAGATCCTCGGTCCAGCGCAGTTCGTGCACCAGGGGGAAGGCCGTGGCGCCGCTGAGCACCAGGCAGACGACGAAGAAGACCAGCCAGGCGCGAATGCCCTTCAACAGGGCGGCTCTGTCGCTCATGACATGAGCGTACGCCTCGAATTGAACGCGTTCAAAAGCACCCCGGCGGCCAGCCGGCCAGTACGAGCGGATTCCCGCGTCACGCCCGCAGATAGGCGAGGACCGCCAGCACCCTGCGATGGGTCTCGTCCGCCGGAGGCAGATCCAGCTTGGTGAGGATGCCGCTGATGTGCTTGCCCACCGCCGCCTCGGACACCACCAGTTCGCGGGCGATGGCGCCGTTCGACTTACCCTCCGCGATCAGGGCCAGGACCTCCCGCTCGCGCGGGGTGAGCCGCTCCAGCGGATCGCGGCGGCGGCGCAGCAGTTGGCGTACGACTTCGGGGTCGACGACGGTGCCGCCGTCCGCGACCTCGCACAGGGCGTCCACGAACTGCTCGACCTGCCCGACCCGGTCCTTGAGCAGATAGCCGACGCCCGATCCGTCGCCGGAGTCCAGCAGTTCGGCGGCGTACGTCCGCTGCACATACTGGCTGAGCACCAGGACGGGCAGCGTGGGCCGCTCCTCGCGCAGCCGCACCGCCGCCCGCAGTCCCTCGTCCTGGAACGCGGGGGGCATACGCACGTCCGTCACGACGATGTCGGGGGTGTGCTCCTCGACCGCGGTGACCAGCGCCGTGGCGTCCGGGACGGCCGCGACCACCTCGTGGCCGCAGCGGTCGAGCAGGCCGACGAGCCCTTCCCGCAGCAGCACGCTGTCCTCCGCCAGAACTACGCGGAGCGATCGGTCCGTTCGCAAGGAAACTCCACACGCAGCAGGGTCGGTCCGCCCGGCGGACTGGACAGGGAGAGTCTGCCATCCAGCACCGACACCCGGTCCGCGAGTCCGGTCAGCCCGCTGCCGGCCCCGGCGTCCGCGCCGCCCCGCCCGTCGTCGCGTACATGCAGGAACAAGTGCCCGTCGCGGTGTCCGCCGCTCACCTCCGCGCGACTCGCCCCGCTGTGCTTGGCGATGTTGGCGAGGGCCTCGCACACCACGAAGTACGCGGCGGCCTCGACCGCCTGGGGCAGTCGTCCGGGCAGCTCCAGGTCGACGTCCACGGGGATCGCGGAGCGGTCCGCGGCATCGGTGACCGCCGCCTTCAGGCCGTAGTCCGCGAGGACCTTGGGGTGGATGCCGTGGACGATTTCGCGCAGCTCAGCGAGTGCCTTGCCCGCCTCCTCATGGGCCTTGGCGAGTTGGTCGGCCAGTGGCCCGGGCGGCGCGTCCAGGCGGGCCAGGCCCAGCGTCATCGTCAGCGCCACCAGCCGCTGCTGGGCCCCGTCGTGCAGATCGCGCTCGATGCGCCGCCGCTCCGCCTCGAAGGCGTCCACCAACCGGACGCGGGAGCGGGTCAGTTCGACGACCTTCGCCCCCAGGTCGCCCCCGCGCGGCGCGATCAGCAGGCGCGTCAGTTCCGCCCGGGCACCGGCCGCGACCCCCAGGACATAGGCACCCAGGACCAGGAGGACGAGCCCGAGCACGGCGGTACCGAAGGCGGCCGGCCAGGTGGTGACCGTCCACAGCTTCAGCACCTTCGCCTCCCGGCCGTCGCCGGCCGTGGCCATCAGCAGCGGGGTCGCGACCATGGACAGCGGGCAGAGCAGGGCGACCGTGATCGCGAGGGCGTCGACCGGCCACAGCAGCCCCGCGAAGAGCAGGGTGTACCCGAGCTCCCGCCAGGTCTCCTGCTCCCTCAGGCGCGTCGTCAGCCAGGACCGAAGCCCACTGGCGGCGGGCGGCCGGTGCCGGGCGTGGGCCGGGTCCCGGTCGATCAGGCGCAGCCTGCGCCGCTCCAGCCGGGCCACCGGGATTCCGGCGAGGGCCGCGAGGACGAGCAGCGGAAGTCCCACCAGCACGAGGGCGAGAACGCCGCCGACGGCCACCGTGGTCACGATCCCCACGAGGACGACAACGCCGGCCACCGTGCCGGTGAGCAGGTACCCGACCGAACGCCACGGCCACGACGACAGCGGGAAACCCGGCCTGGACATGGCCTGCCACACATTCCGAGGGTGCATGGGCGTCACCGTAGAAGGACCCGCACCGGCAGCACCATCGGTCCAGGGTGCGGATCGGGGGTAGGCCTGGCCCTACCTCAGGTCTCGGCCCTGCCGCACTGCGCCGGGCTGGTCCCGCGCGGTTTCGTGGAGTCTCGCAAAGAGACGGATCAACGAGGCCGGACAGGCGGGACGTTGACGACCGCTCCGCCGGTGCCGTCTCCCGAGGCTTCCCTCCTGCCCTGTGCGCGGGAGGACCGACACCGAACGAGTGGGGACAGATGGACAACGACGCGATCCGGTTGCGCTGTGTCAGCAGGCGGTACGGGGCGGGCGACAGCACCGTGGCGGCGCTCGACGAGGTCTCGCTCTCCTTCCCCGCGGGGACGTTCACCGCCGTCATGGGCCCTTCCGGCTCGGGCAAGTCGACCCTGCTGCAGTGCGCCGCGGGGCTGGACCGCCCCATGTCGGGGTCGGTCACCGTGGGCGGGACGGAGCTGACCGGGCTGAGCGAGACCAGGCTGACGCTGCTGCGGCGCGAACGCATCGGGTTCGTCTTCCAGTCGTTCAACCTGCTGCCGTCCCTGACCGCCGAGCAGAACGTGGCGCTGCCCCTGCGGCTGGCCGGCCGCCGCCCCTCCAGGGCCCGGGTGCGCGAGGTACTGGAACAGGTCGGCCTCGGCGGGCGGGCGCGGCACCGGCCGACGGAGATGTCCGGCGGCCAGCAGCAGCGCGTGGCCCTCGCCCGCGCCCTGATCACCCGCCCCGAGGTGCTGTTCGGCGACGAGCCGACCGGTGCCCTCGACTCGGGGACCAGCCGCGAGGTGCTGACGCTGCTGCGCGGCATGGTCGACGGCGAGGGCCAGACGATCATCATGGTCACGCACGACCCGGTGGCCGCCTCGTACGCCGACCGCGTCGTCTTCCTCGTCGACGGACGGGTGGGCGGCGAACTGGCCGGGGCGAGCGCCGACGACATCGCCGCGCGGATGACCAAGTTGGAGGCCGTGCCGTGCTGAGTGTCGCCCTGCGCACCCTGCGCACCCGCTGGATCACCTTCGTCGGCAGCTTCGTCGCACTCTCGCTGGGCGTCGCACTGATCGCCGTGATGGGCCTGGTGCTCGCCTCGTCGCTGGACGCGCCCGACCGCCGGCCCGAACGGTTCGCCGCCGCGCCGGTCGTGGTCAAAGGAGCGGACACCCTGCGGGTGCGCACCCCGGTCGGCGACCGGGTGGCCCAGCTCGACCGCCCGCGCGCCGTGCCCGCCGGGGCCGTCGCGAAGCTGAAGGAGCTCGGCACCGTAGTGGAGGACCGGTCGTTCGCCGTACGGGCCCGGGGCGGACCCGGCGACCTGGTGGGCCACCCCTGGTCCACCGCCGCCTTCGCCCCGTACGAGTTGGACGCGGGACACGCGCCCCGCGCGGCCGACGAGGTCGTCGTCAGCGGCGCCTGGGCGAAGCCGGGCGAGCGCGTACGGACCGATCGCGGCACCGTACGGGTCGTCGGAACCGTCGCCGGGCGCGGCTTCGAGAACGCCGTCTTCTACACCGACGGGCGCGCCGCGGAACTGTCCCCCATCAGTGTCCAGTTGGTCGTGGACGCCGACGCGGCGGCCGTGCGCGGGGCGGTGCGCGGCAGCGCCGGTGTCCGGGTCCTCACCGGTGACGCCCGCCGCTACGCCGACCCGGACCCCGACCGGGACAGCAAGGCCCTCACCGCGATGAACGCCATGTTCGGCACGGCCGGCGGCGTCACCGCCTTCGTGTCGGTGTTCGTGGTGGCGTCCACCTTCGCGTTCGCGGTCGCCCAGCGGCGCCGGGAGTTCGGGCTGCTGCGCAGCGCCGGTGCGACACCGGGACAGATCCGGCGCCTGGTCGTCGCCGAAGCCCTCATGGTCAGCGTGCTCGCCTCGGCCGCAGGCTGCGTGCTCGGCGCGTACGGTGCGCCGCGGCTGGCCGAATGGGTCGTCGACGGCGGTCTCGCGCCGGGCTGGTTCGGCATCGGCGACCACACCTGGCCGTACCACATGGCGTTCTGGACGGGCCTGTGCGTCGCGCTGTGCGGCGTCGTGGCCGCCTCCTGGCGGGCGGGCCGAACCGGCCCCACCCAGGCGCTGCGCGAGGCGTCCGTGGACACCGGGACGATGACCTGGGGCCGCCGTCTGCTCGGCCTGGTCCTGCTACTGACCGCCGTCGTGACGCTGGGCCTGGCCCTGGCCACCGGCCCGGGTGACCTGCTGCACCGCAAGACCTATGTGAGCCGGCCGATGCTGCTGATCAGCGCGGTCGCGCTGCTCGCACCGGCCGTGGTGCGCCCGCTGACCCGGCTGCTCGCCTGGCTCCCGGCCCGACTGCCCGGTGCCGGAGGCATGCTGGTGCGGGAGAACGCCGCCGCCGGTGTGCGGCGCACCGCCGCGATCGCGGCGCCCGTCCTGGTCACCGTCGCCCTCGCGGGTTCGCTCCTGGGGGCCACCGCGACGCTGAACGAGGCCAGGGCCGCCGAGACGCGCGAGCAGACGGCAGCCGACTTCGTCGTCACCCCGGCGAGCGGCGCGGGCTTCGACACGGCGACGCTGCGCAGGCTGCACAAGGTGCGCGGCACGGAGGTGTCCGCGATCTCGTCGAGTGCCGTCCACGTCCTGGAGGACGGCGTGTCACTGGTCAGGTCTCAGGCCCGTGCCGCGGATCCCGGCCCGCTCGCCGCCACCACCCGGCTGCCGATCGCGGCCGGGAGGGTGAGCGACCTCGACGACGACTCGATCATCGTCAACCGGGAGTGGCAGCGGCACACCGTGGGGCAGCGGGTGCAGGTGTGGCTCGGCGACGGCACGAGGAAAACGCTCCGGATCGTGGCGGTGATGACGACCGGCACCGGTGGCAACGGCGTCTACGTCACCCCGCGCAACGCCCCGGGCGCGACCGTCGATCGGGTCGACGTCGCCCTCACAGGCGGAGCCGACGCGGACGCCGTGGCCGCCGGACTGCGTGCGGCGGTGCACACGTCGGGCGGGCAGGTCCTCACCAAGGACCAGTGGGTCCGGGCGAGTCACCCCGAGACGGACGGGACGACCCGGACGGGCTTCCTGCTGGTCCTCGGCATCGCCCTGCTCTACACCGGTATCTCCCTGGCCAACACCATGGTCATGGCGACCTCCGACCGGGTCCGCGACCTGGCCGTGCTGCGCCTGGCCGGGGCCACGACGTGGCAGGTGCTGCGGCTGGTGGGTGCCGAAGCGCTGATGGTGGTCGCGGTCGGCGGAGTACTGGGACTGCTGGTCGCCGTGCTCAACCTGGCGGGCATGTGGGGCGCCCTGGGCCTGCTGTCGGTGCGGACCACGATCGTGGTTCCCTGGACGGCCATCGGTGCGGCCGTGGGCGCCTGCGCGGTGCTCGCCGTGGTCTCGTCCGTCGCCCCCGCGTCATTCGCCCTGCGTCGCCGGGCGGTGGAGTTGGCGGGCGTTCGGGATTGATCTCGGCTCCGCGTTCAAGCACCCCAGCCGCCTGATCGTCGCGCACCGACAGCTCACCGACGAGGGCGGTGAGTCTCCGGTCGTCGGGACAGTTCGCGGCCTGCTGCCGCAACACCGCCACGGCGTTACGAGCGGAGCCCTCCCAGTCGGCGTACAGCGACCTCGTGGCCGGGTCGGTGACGAGCTGCCGGACGTAGTTGCGCCGCGGCCTGGGGACCTTCGCGAAATCGGTGCTGAACGAGGCGGCGGCCATCGGGTTCCACGCCAGGATGTCAAGGTACCGGCCCAGGATCATGCCGGGCGCCACGCTGAGCTCGTTCAGCACGGTACGCAACCGGGGGTGCGCCTTCTGCGGAGCCCGCCGCCGCGCCCCACCGGCCTCCCTTCAGGCCGGCTCGAACAGATGGTCCCGCTGGTCGTCACTCAGATGCAGGACCCGAAGAAGCTCGGACAGCACACACGCGGAGGGGGTCATGCGGCCCTGTTCCAGGCGGGTGTAGTAGTTGGTGCTGATGGCGGCCGGCACGGCCACCTCGTCCCGGCGCAGGCCGGTCACGCGCCTCCGCCGGTCGGCTCAGAGCCCCACGATCGCGTTCCACCGTCTGGCGAATTCCACCCGTTCCCCGGACGTGATGTCCCGTGCGATCGCGAGACGTCGGCGCATCCCGGCGTCCGGAAAGATCAGCGGGTCCTCGGCCAGGGCGGCGGTGTCCGGATCGTCGGACGAGGCGAGGACGTCCCGCGCGGCCGGGACCGGGCAGACGTAGTTGACCCACGCGGCCAGCTCGGCGGCGACCTCGGGGTCGTAGTAGTAGTCGATCAGCCGCTCGGCGTTGGCCTTGTGGCGGGCCAGGTTGGGGATCATCAGCGACTCGGACCACAGCTCGGCGCCCTCCTCGGGGACGACGAACTCGATGTCCGGGTCGTCCGCCTGGAGTTGGATCACATCACCGGAGTACGCCTGGCAGGCCAGCACGTCACCGTTGGACAGGTCCTTGATGTAGTCGTTGCCGGTGAAGCGCCGGATCTGCCCGCGCCGCACCTGTTCCTCCACCTGGTCGCAGACGCTGTGGAAGTCGTCACCGGTCCACCGCGTGATGTCGACCCCGTTGCCCTGCATCAGCAGCGCGAACGCCTCGTCCAGGCCGGACAGCAGCGTCACCCGGCCCTTCAGGTCGCCCGCCCACAGGTCGGAGACCTGCCGTATCTCGCGGCCCAGCGCACGGCGGTTGTACGCGATGCCGGTGATCCCGGACTGCCACGGCACGCTGTACGCGCGGCCCGGGTCGAACGCGGGTGAACGCAGCAGCGGGTCCAGGTACTTGGTGACGTTGGGCTGCCGGGCCCGGTCCATCTCCTGCACCCAGCCGAGGCGTACGAACCGCGCGCACATCCAGTCGCTGATGACGATCAGATCGCGGCCGGTGGACTGGTGGTTGAGCAGCGCGGGGCTGATCTTCCCGAAGAACTCGTCGTTGTCGTTGATCTCCTCGACGTAGTCGACCTTGATGCCGGTGCGCTTCCCGAACGCCTCCAGCGTCGGCCGCCGGTTCGGGTTCTTGTCGTCCGTGTCGATGTACAGGGGCCAGTTCGCCCAGGTCAGCCGCTTGTCCCGGGCGGATGTGTCGGCGCCGGCCCGGTCGCCCGGTGCGACATACGCGGCGGGCACGCCGCAGCCGGCGAGCGCACCGAACACCGCGCCGCCACCGAGGGCGCGCAGCAGGGAACGGCGGGAGGGAATCGTCGTCTTCGGTGTCCGGTGCACCCCGGCAGCATGCCGCCCGTTCCCGTGGCCGGACAATCGACGCCCCGTCGAGCGGCCCGGCGAGAAACCGACATCTTGTCAACTCCCCTCAGATGCAAGGAAGTTGCACAAACGCCCGCGACCCCGGACGGGAGTTCCCGCCCGGGGTCGCGGGCATCCGCAGAACCGCCGGAGGCCTACGCGTCGAGCGACGTCATCACGTGCTTGATCCGCGTGTAGTCGTCGAAGCCGTACGCCGACAGGTCCTTGCCGTAACCGGACTTCTTGAAGCCGCCGTGCGGCATCTCCGCGACCAGCGGAATGTGGGTGTTGATCCACACGCAGCCGAAGTCGAGCGCCTTGGACAGGCGCATCGCGCGGGAGTGGTCCTTCGTCCACACCGAGGAGGCGAGGGCGTACTCGACGCCGTTCGCCCACTCGATCGCCTGGGCCTCGTCCGCGAAGGACTGGACCGTGATGACCGGGCCGAAGACCTCCTTCTGGATGATCTCGTCGTCCTGCTGGAGGCCCGAGACGACGGTCGGCGCGTAGAAGTAGCCCTTCTCGCCGACCTGGTGGCCGCCGGCCTCGACCTTGGCGTGCGCGGGCAGGCGCTCGATGAAGCCGGAGACCTGCTTGAGCTGGTTCGGGTTGTTGAGGGGGCCGTACAGCACGTCCTCGTCGTCCGGCTGGCCGGTCTTGGTCTCGGACGCCGCCTTGGCGAGCGCGGCCACGAACTCGTCGTGGATGGACTCGTGGACGAGGACGCGGGTGGCGGCCGTACAGTCCTGGCCGGCGTTGAAGAAGCCCGCCACCGAGATGTCCTCGACGGCCTTGGCGATGTCGGTGTCCTCGAAGACGACGACCGGCGCCTTGCCGCCCAGCTCCAGGTGGACACGCTTGAGGTCCTTGGCCGCGGACTCGGCGACGGACATGCCGGCGCGTACGGAACCGGTGATGGAGGCCATGGCCGGGGTCGGGTGCTCGACCATCAGACGGCCCGTCTCGCGGTCGCCGGTGATCACGTTGAAGACGCCCTTGGGCAGGATCGAGCCGATGATGTCGGCGATCAGGACCGTGGACGCCGGGGTGGTGTCCGACGGCTTCAGGACGACCGTGTTGCCCGCGGCGATCGCCGGGGCGAACTTCCACACGGCCATCATCATCGGGTAGTTCCACGGCGCGACCTGCGCGCACACGCCGACCGGCTCACGGCGGATGATCGAGGTCATCCCCTCCATGTACTCGCCGGCCGAGCGGCCCTCGAGCATACGGGCCGCGCCCGCGAAGAAGCGGATCTGGTCGACCATCGGCGGGATCTCCTCCGACCGGGTCAGCCCGATCGGCTTGCCGGTGTTCTCGACCTCGGCCGCGATCAAGTCCTCGGCGCGCTCCTCGAACGCGTCCGCGATCTTGAGGAGGGCCTTCTGGCGCTCGGCGGGCGTGGTGTCGCGCCACGCCGGGAAGGCCGCGGCCGCGGCCGCCATCGCGGCGTCGACGTCCGCCTGCCCGGACAGCGGGGCGGTCGCGTACGCCTCGCCGGTCGCGGGGTTGACCACCTCGGTGGTCCGTCCGTCGGCGGCGTCACGGAATTCGCCGTCGATGTAGTTGCGCAGACGACGCAGCTCGGTGCTCACTGCCGGCCCTCCAAGTTCGGGTGTCCAATGACTGAGACACCCACCCTAGTCCGTGGCCCCACGTTTTCAACACCCTCGATTGCGTCATAGCTGCGAAATCCGCAGACATCCCTCACGTAAACAACGAATTTCATCGATCTGGCCTTGCGGAACTATCGAGACGTCGTGCACAGTGAGGTCGTGGCCAGTCGAAGCGCAGACCAGAGGGACTCCCGCGAGTCCAGGAACGGCAGTCCCCAGTTGGACGCCGTCTCCCTCGCCATCATCGAACAGCTCCAGGAGGACGGCCGCCGGCCGTACGCCGCCATCGGCAAGGCCGTCGGCCTCTCCGAGGCGGCCGTGCGCCAGCGCGTCCAGAAGCTGCTCGACCAGGGCGTGATGCAGATCGTCGCCGTCACGGACCCGCTCACCGTGGGCTTCCGCCGACAGGCGATGGTCGGGATCAACGTCGAGGGCGATCTGGACCCCGTCGCCGACGCGCTGACCGACATGCCCGAATGCGAGTACGTGGTGATGACCGCAGGCTCGTTCGACCTGATGGTGGAGATCGTCTGCGAGGACGACGACCACCTGCTGGACGTCATCAACAAACGCATCCGGGCCCTCCCCGGAGTGCGCTCCACCGAGAGCTTCGTCTACCTCAAGCTCAAGAAGCAGACCTACATGTGGGGAACCCGATAACCGTGAGGACCCGATAGCCGTGAGTACCAAGGACCTCAGCAAGACCGCGTACGACCACCTGTGGATGCACTTCACCCGCATGTCCTCGTACGAGAACGCGCCCGTTCCCACCATCGTCCGGGGTGAGGGCACCTACATCTACGACGACAAGGGCAAGCGCTACCTCGACGGTCTCGCCGGTCTGTTCGTGGTCCAGGCGGGCCACGGCCGCACCGAGCTGGCCGAGACGGCCCTCAAGCAGGCGCAGGAGCTGGCGTTCTTCCCGGTGTGGTCCTACGCCCACCCGAAGGCCGTCGAGCTCGCGGAGCGGCTCGCCGACTACGCGCCCGGCGACCTCAACAAGGTCTTCTTCACCACGGGCGGCGGCGAGGCGGTCGAGACCGCCTGGAAGCTCGCCAAGCAGTACTTCAAGCTGGTCGGCAAGCCCACCAAGTACAAGGTCATCTCGCGTGCGGTCGCCTACCACGGCACCCCGCAGGGCGCCCTGTCCATCACCGGCCTGCCGGGCCTGAAGGCCCCCTTCGAGCCGCTGGTCCCGGGCGCGCACAAGGTCCCGAACACCAACATCTACCGCGCCCCGATCTTCGGCGACGACCCCGAGGCCTTCGGCCGCTGGGCCGCCGACCAGATCGAGCAGCAGATCCTCTTCGAGGGCCCGGACACCGTCGCCGCGGTCTTCCTGGAGCCGGTGCAGAACGCCGGCGGCTGCTTCCCGCCCCCGCCCGGCTACTTCCAGCGGGTCCGCGAGATCTGCGACAAGTACGACGTCCTGCTGGTCTCGGACGAGGTCATCTGCGCCTTCGGCCGCCTGGGCACGATGTTCGCCTGCGACAAGTTCGGCTACGTCCCGGACATGATCACCTGTGCCAAGGGCATGACCTCGGGCTACTCCCCGATCGGCGCGTGCATCATCTCCGACCGCATCGCCGAGCCGTTCTACAAGGGCGACAACACCTTCCTGCACGGCTACACCTTCGGCGGCCACCCGGTGTCGGCCGCGGTGGGTCTCGCCAACCTCGACCTGTTCGAGCGCGAGGGTCTCAACCAGCACGTGCTCGACAACGAGGGCGCGTTCCTGTCGACCCTCCAGAAGCTGCACGACCTGCCGATCGTCGGCGACGTCCGCGGCAACGGCTTCTTCTACGGCATCGAGCTGGTCAAGGACAAGGCGACCAAGGAGTCCTTCAACGAGGAGGAGACCGAGCGCGTCCTGTACGGCTTCCTGTCCAAGGCCCTGTTCGAGAACGGCCTGTACTGCCGTGCCGACGACCGCGGCGACCCGGTCGTCCAGCTCGCTCCGCCGCTGATCTCCAACCAGGAGACCTTCGACGAGATCGAGCAGATCCTGCGCGCGACGCTGACGGAGGCGTGGACGAAGCTCTGAGCCGTCCGAGGCCGCGAGCTTCGCTCAGATCTTCCTCCTGACTGATCAGCTACGGCCCCGTGCCGCCCGTTCGAGTGAGAAACGGCGGCCCGGGGCCGTTTGCTGTCGGGGCCGGCGTCGCCGTCTGCCTAGCGTGAGTGACCGATCGGCCCTGTCTTCGTTCCCCCGAACGGGTCCCCCGGATGGGGGAACGGCACGGGAAAACGGATCTGAACCGAGGTGTACGCGATGGTGGCCCCGCCGGACAACGACGTGCTCTGGGCACGCGCCCTGCACTTCCAGCACAACGGATCGCCCGCGCTGGGCGGCGTCTCGCTCGGTGTGCGCGAGGGCGAGATCCTGGCCGTCACCGGCCCGCGCGGCAGCGGCAAGACGACCCTGCTCCAGTGCCTGGCCGGTCTGCTCCCCATCCAGCAGGGCGAGGTCTGGTTCAACAGCACCCCCGTGCACACCATGGGCCCGCTCACCCGCGAACGGCTGCGCCGCGACCGCTTCGGCTGGATCGACCCGGTGCCCCTCCTCGTCCCCGAGCTGAACGCCTGGGAGAACGCCGCCCTGCCGCTGATGCTGCGCGGCACGAGCCGCCGCCGGGCCAAGACCGCCGCCCTGGAGTGGCTGGAGCGCCTCGACATCGGCGACTGCGCCCGCAAGCGCCCCTGCGAACTGCTCCAGGCCGAGCGGCAGCGGGTCGCCATCGCCCGGGCGATCGCCTCCGGCCCGACCGTGCTGTTCGCGGACGAGCCGACGGCCCCGCTGTACCGTGCCGACCGCACCCAGGTGCTGCGCACACTCGCCACGGCGGCCCGATCCCACGGCATCACGGTCGTCCTGGCCACGCACGACCCGGACACCGCGGCGCTCGCCGACCGCACCGTGTCCCTGCTGGACGGGCGGCGCGTGAACAACGTCCATCTGCCTCCGGTGCCCGAGACGGAAGGCCGGGCCGCGTGCTCGCTCTCCGTCTAGCCCGCGGGGCCCACCCCCTCGTCCAGCTCCGCCGCCTGTCGGTCGCCGCGGCTTCGGCGGGCACGGGCTTCCTGCTGCTGTGCACGCTGGGGTACGCGATGGGGCACCCGGAGGCCTCGGCCGGCTCGGTGCTGCGGCTGGTGTGGTGCCTCGCGCCGATCGCCGCCACCGTGTACTTCGCGGTCGCCGTCGCCCGCACGGACCCGGGCACCCGCCCCCGCTCCGGGCTCGCGGCGATCGGCCTCGGACCGGGCCGGCTGATGGCGTACTCGGCGGTGACCACCGCCCTGTCCACCACACTCGGCTCGCTGCTGGCACTGGTGGTCTTCCTGTATCTGCGCGGCGATCTCACGGGGATTCCGTTCGGCGGCAGGTCGGCGGAGTTCCTCGCCGTGGACTGGTCACTGCCGCTGCCCGCGGCGCTCACACTGCTCGCGCTGGTGCCCCTGGCCGCGTCCCTGGCCGGCGCGCTCGCCCTGCGCCCGAAGGAGGGACGTCCGCGCCGCGCCGGGCGGCGGAAGGACACCCCCCAGGCCGGCTCCGGCGCCGACGACACCCTGGACGGACGCGGTGCCGACCTCCCGGACGGGATCCCGGTGCCGGACCGGCCCGCCGCTCCCCCGCCCGCACCGGGCGGCCTGCCGTGGGGCGTGGCCGCGTTCGCCGGGGGGCTGGCCGTCGAGACGTACGCGAGCCGCTCGGGCCCCGCACCGGGGCCCCATCTGCCGGGCGGTCTGGTGAGCGGGCCCGCCGGGGTGCCGGCGGGCTGGGCACTGACCGCGCTGGGGCTGGCGCTGGCCGCGCCCACGATCGCGCACCTGTGCGGCTGGCTGCTGCAGGCCGTGCGCCCCGGTGCCGTGCGGTTGCTCGCCGGGCGCGGCCTTCAGGAGGAGGCACGGCGGATCGGGCGGCCGCTCGGGGTGGTGTGCGCGGTGGCATCGGCGACGTACGCCGCGGCGGCGTACGCCGGTGCGGGCGCGTCGGTCGGGCCGCTCACGACGCTGGGTGCGGTGCTCGTGGCGGGCTGCACGCTCGCGACGCTGGCGACGGCCGCGGTCGAGGCGAAGCAGGCGCGCGCCGACACGGTCGCCGCACTGGTGCGGCTGGGTGCGCCGGCCACCGCGCTGCGCACCGCGGCGCTGCTGCGCGTGGGCGCTCTGGTCGCGGTGTTCGTGCCGCTGACGTGGGCGGTCGCGGAACTGGCGGCGATGCCGTTGGCGGGCTGAGAGACGGCAGGAGAGGCACCACGAAAAAAAGTCCCCCCGCCACCGATGAGTTCCGCGCCGCCACGGGGTCCATCTCTCCGTACAGCTCACCACACCACCGGGAGAAACCGCCCATGTACCAGCAGATGATCTTCGTGAACCTTCCCGTCTCCGACGTCGACGCGTCGAAGAAGTTCTTCACGGAGCTGGGCTACACGATCAACCCGCAGTTCACGACGGACGACTGCGCCTGCGTCGTCATCAGCGACACCATCATCGCGATGCTGCTGAGCAAGCAGCGCTACGCCGACTTCACGAAGAAGCAGATCGCGGACGCCACGAGGACCAGCGAAGTGCTGCTCTGTCTGAGCGCCGAAAGCCGCGCGAAGGTCGACGAGTTGGTCGACGGGGCGATCTCGGCGGGCGGCACGGCGACCGGCGAGACGCAGGACTACGGCCACATGTACGGCCGCGCCTTCGACGACCTGGACGGCCACACCTGGGAGGTCATGTGGATGGACCCGGCGGCGGTGCAGGGCTGAGCTCGTACAGATGAACGAGGATGCGGCTGCGAGGGGTTGAGCAGGCTTCGGCCCAGCTCAAACGCGTCGATGGTTAATGTCCGGGCAAAGACATCCGGCATGCCGGACATCGGCGTTGACAGCGTTCAGCCACCGCTTATAGACCTGTGGGTCTGGTGGGGACGCTGTTGTTTGTCACAACGTCCCCGGAACCCCCCGCAGTTGCGCATCCCGTGAAGGGCAATCGTGTCCATATCTTCCCGCACCGCACGATCGGTGCGCATCCTGGGCGTCGCCTCTGCCACCGCCGCGCTCGCGCTCGGCGTCGCCGGCAACGCGTTCGCCTGCAAGATCGGTGACTTCTCGGCCGCCGCGTCCTGCGGCAACAACGGCAAGGGCGTCATCACCGTCACCGACCAGGACGCCTCGGGCAAGGAGGCGACCGTATCGGTCTACCTCGAGTCGAACGGGGCGGACGCGAAGAAGGTCGGCGAGCAGACGGTCACCGGCACCAAGGAGGGCGCCATCGTCACGTTCTCCGAGGACTGGGCCCCGGGCGCCCAGTACCGCGTCCATATCAACGCCAACAGCGGCAAGGTCAATGCGGACCTCTCGCTCCTGACCACCCCGTCCAAGGCCTGCACGACGACGGAGACGACCCCGTCGGCCTCGACCACCCCCTCGGCCTCGGTGACCCCGAAGCCCTCCCAGACGCCGTCCTCGTCGTCCGCCACCCCGTCGGCGTCGGGCAGCACGGCCCCCGGCACCAGCGGGGACAACTCCCCCTCGCCCGCGGCCGGTACCTCGAACCTGGCCGAGACCGGTGCCAGCTCCGCCACGCCCATGATCGCCGGTGTCGCCGGCGCCCTGGTCGTCATCGGCGGTGGCGCGGTGTTCTTCGGCATGCGCCGCCGCGGCGCGTCGAAGTCCGACTGACGCTCCGGCACGGTCCGTACGGCCAACGGCCCGCCCCTTTCGGGGGCGGGCCGTTGGCCGTTGTGCCACACAGGTGGAACCCCGTTCACCACGCACCGCTCGCTGCCCATCGCTCACCCGAACGAGGCCCGCTCCAGCCAGAAATCCAGCAGCCCGCGTTCGCCCCGTACCGCCAACTGCGGCCGTCGATGGGAAGTCGGCGGTAGAACGCGAGCAGGACCGCCGTCAGCGGGCCGCGCTTGCGGTTCGGCAGCACCCCGAAGGGGCGCGGGGCTGTATCGATGTGCGGCTCCGCCGCGATGGGGGTCCCCCCTGTTCGAGCGAAGCCGATAACTTGGGGGAGCGACCAGCCACGACGCACCCGCAGGCGGTGCCGGACTTCCAGCGGAGCGCTCAGACGCCGGCAGCGCCCCCGAGCACCACGATTTCGGCTGCGTCGAACACGACCCCGACCTCGTCCCCCGGCTCCGGCGCCGCCCGCAGCGCACACGCCGCCTCCAGCGCGGGCGCCCCCTCCGGCTGGAGGCGTACGGCGACATGGGTGCCGCGGAAGGTGCGTGCGGCCACGGTGCAGCGCAGACCCTCGGACGCGTCCACGAGCCGTACGCCGGCGGGCCGGACGAGCAGCGTGCCGGGCCCCTGCGGGGAGCCTTCCGGGACCGGGAGTTTGCCCCAGGGTGTGTCCGCGGCCTGTCCGGCGACGGTCGCCTCCACCACGTTGTCGAAGCCGAGGAAACGCGCCACGAACGCGTCGGCGGGCCGCTGCCACACCTCAAGAGGCGTACCGGACTGGGCGATCCGCCCGTTTCGCATCACGACGACCCGGTCGGCCAGCGCGAAGGCCTCACCCTGGTCATGGGTGACCGCGAGCACGGTCGTGCCCAATCGCCCGAACAGATCCCTCAGTTCGACGACCAGGCGCTCGCGCAGCGACCGGTCGAGCTGGCCCAGCGGTTCGTCCAGCATCAGCAGTCGCGGCCGGGGCGCGAGGGCGCGGGCGAGCGCGACGCGCTGCTGCTCGCCGCCGGAGAGGGCGGCGACGGCCCGGCGCGCCGCCCCCGGCAGCCCGACCAGGTCGAGCAACTCCCGTACGCGCACGTCCTGCTCGGCGCGCGCGGCCCCGTGCATACGCGGCCCGAAGGCGACGTTCCCGCCCACGTCCCGCTGCGGGAACAGCTGGTGGTCCTGGAACATCAACCCGACCCCGCGCCGGTGCGCGGGCACCCCGGCCAGGTCCCGGCCGTCGAGGAACATCCGTCCCGCGTCGAGGGGTTGCAGCCCGGCCACGGCCCGCAGCAGTGTCGACTTGCCGCTGCCGCTCGGCCCGAGCACGCACACGATCTCGTGCTCGGCGACGTCGAGGTCGACTCCGTCGAGCGCGGCGGCGCGCCCCGCGAAGCGCACGGTCGCGCCCTCAAGCCTGAGCATCGTCAGAACTCCCCCGTCCGATCCGTGCGCAGCCGTTCCAGGACCAGCAGAGCCACCGCGCACACCACCATCAGAATCGTCGAAAGCGCCATCGCCTGGCCGTAGTTGAGGTCACCGGGCCGACCGAGCAGCCGTGCCACCGCGACCGGCAGCGTCGGATTGTCCGGCCGCGCGATGAATACAGTCGCCCCGAACTCGCCCAGCGACACGGCGAACGCGAATCCGGCCGCGATCAGCAGCGCCCGCCGCACGATCGGCAGATCGACCTCCCGCCACACCCGCCACGGTGACGCCCCCAGCACGGCCGCCGCCTCCCGCAGCCGCTCATCCACGGCCCGCAGGACGGGCAGCATGGTGCGTACGACGAAGGGGGCGCCCACCAGCGCCTGGGCGAGCGGCACCAGGAACCAGGAACCGCGCAGGTCCAGCGGCGGCTTGTCGAGGGAGATCAGGAATCCGAAGCCGACCGTCACGGCGGACACGCCCAGCGGCAGCATGAGCAGCGCGTCGAAGCCCCTCACGAGTCGGCCGGCGTCCCTGCGGGCGAGGGCCGCGGCGGCGAGTGAGCCGATCAGCACGGCGATGAGCGTGGCGGCGACGGCGTACCGGAGGGAGTTGCCGATCGCGTCGATCGGCGGGACGAGGAAGATGCCGCCGCCGTCGTGCGTCAGCGCCTTGTAGTACGCGAACCCGGGCGCGTCGAGCGAACGTTGGACGAGTACGGCCAGCGGCAGCACCAGCAGGGCGGCGACGGTGGCGAGGACCGAGCCGAGCAGCGCCCACTGGCCCGCCCCGCGCGGCCTGCGCGCCGTGAGGGAGGCGTCGACCAGCCGCAGCGCGCTCTCCCGGCGGCGCACGGTCCAGGCGTGCACCACAAGGATGGCGCCCACCGCCAAGAACTGGACGATCGTCAGCACGGCGGCCGTGGACAGGTCGAAGATCTCCGACGTCTGCCGGTAGATCTCGACCTCCAGCGTGGAGAAGGTGGGGCCGCCGAGGATCTGCACCACGCCGAACGAGGTGAAGGTGAACAGGAACACCATCAGCGCGGCCGCGGCCACGGCCGGACTCAGCGCGGGCAGCGTCACCGTACGCCACGCCGTGAAGCGGGAGGCGCCGAGCACGCGGGCGGCCTCCTCCTGGCGCGGGTCGAGCTGCGCCCACAGGCCGCCGACCGTGCGGACGACGACCGCGTAGTTGAAGAAGACGTGGGCGAGCAGGATGGCCCATACGGTCGTGTCGAGCCGTATGCCCCACAGGTCGTCGAGGAGTCCGCCGCGGCCCACGAGGGCCAGGAACGCCGTGCCGACGACGACCGTCGGCAGCACGAACGGGACGGTGACGACCGCGCGCAGCACCTGCTTGCCAGGGAAGTCGTAGCGCGCGAAGACGTAGGCGCCGGGGAGCGCGACCAGCAGCGTGAGGGCGGTCGAGGCCAGCGCCTGCCAGGTCGTGAACCACAGCACGTGGCGGATGTCGGACTGTGCGAGCACATCCGCGACGCGCCCGAGGCGCCACACCCCGTCGACGTGGAGACCGCGCGCGACGATCGCGGCGACGGGGTAGGCGAAGAAGACCGCGAAGAACGCGACGGGCAGGGCCATGAGCCCGAGCCGCGTCGCGCTCCCCCGGGAGACCTTCGTGAGGGCCCGGGGCTTTGCTTCAGCCCCGGGCTTCACCTCGGCACCGGGTTCGGCTTCCGCCCCGGGCCCTACTTCAGTACGAGCGACGTCCACGACTTGACCCACTGGTCACGGTTGGCGGCAACCTTGGCGGGGGCCATGGTCTCGGGGTCCTTGGCTGCGGGCCCGTACGCGGTGAACTCGGCGGGCACCTTGGCCCCCTCGACCACCGGGTAGACGTACATGTTGAGCGGCATGTCCTCCTGGAACCTCTTGCTGATCAGGAAGTCGATGAACGCCTTGCCGCCCTTGGTGTTGTGAGCGTTGCTCAGCAGGCCCGCGAACTCGATCTGGCGGAAGCAGGTGCCGGTCGCGACGCCGGTCGGCGCGGTCTTGGGCTTCGGGTCGGCGTAGATGACCTCGGCGGGCGGCGAGGAGGCGTAGGAGACGACGAGCGGCCGCTCGCCCTTGGCCTTCTTCCCGCCCGCGGAACCGGAGAACTCCTGGTTGTACGCCTGCTCCCAGCCGTCGACCACCTTCACGCCGTTGGCCTTGAGCTTCTTCCAGTAATCCGGCCAGCCGCTGTCGCCGTACTTCGCGGCGGTACCGAGGAGGAAGCCGAGGCCGGGCGAGGAGGTGGACGCGTTCTCGGTGACGAGGAGGTTCTTGTACGCCGGCTTGACGAGGTCGTCGAAGGACGCCGGCGGGGTCAGCTTGTGGTCGGCGAAGTACTTCTTGTCGTAGTTGACGCAGATGTCGCCGTAGTCGATCGGCGTGACCCGGTGCTTGTCCTTGTCGAGCTGGTACTGGGCGCCGACCTGGTCGAGCCCCTTGGCCTCGTACGGCTGGAACAGCCCATTGTCGAGCGCCCGGGACAGCAGCGTGTTGTCGACGCCGAAGAAGACGTCGCCCTGCGGGTTGTCCTTGGTCAGGATCGCCTTGTTGACGGCCTGGCCCGCGTCACCGTCCTCGAGGACCTTGACGGTGTAGCCGGACTCCTTCTCGAACGCCGAGATGACGCTCTTGGAAGCGGCCCATGAGTTGTGGCTGACGAGGGTCACGGTCTTCGAGTCGCCGCCGCTCCCGTCGGCGGAGCCGGACGACCCGCACGCGGACAGCGTGACCATGCCCAGCCCGACGACCACGGCCGCGAACTGCTTACCGGTGATGCTCACTGAATTCCTCCTGGAAGTGACCAGGAAGAGACGCGGCCCTGCCCGGAAGCCCCGAAGGGATCCCGGGCAGGGCGCAACAGCTTGAGTTGAGACCGAACTTCCTACCCAGAATGACCTGGGCGAGGTTCAGAGGGTCTGCGGTCGATACCGCACTCTCAGCGCTGTGGCGCTCCCCTGTCGGAATATGAAGATGTATGAAGATGTGCCTACCGGGCTCAGACTACCGCCCTACCGCTCGCTGGCCGCCAGCTGTCCACAGGCTCCGTCGATCTCCTGGCCCCGGGTGTCCCGGATGGTGACCGGCACGCCGTGGGCGGCGATGGCTTCCACGAACGCCTTCTCGTCCTCGGGCCGCGAGGCGGTCCACTTGGAACCGGGCGTCGGGTTCAGCGGGATCAGATTGACGTGCACGGGCTTGCCCTTGAGCAGCCGGCCGAGCCGGTCGCCGCGCCACGCCTGGTCGTTGATGTCCCGGATCAGCGCGTACTCGATGGACAGCCGCCGCCCGGACTTCTCGGCGTACTCGAAGCCGGCGTCGAGGACCTCGCGCACCTTCCACCGGGTGTTGACCGGTACGAGGGTGTCGCGCAGCTCGTCGTCCGGCGCGTGCAGGGAGATGGCGAGGCGGCATTTGAAGCCCTCGTCGGCGAAGCGGTGGATGGCCGGCACAAGACCGACGGTCGACACCGTGATACCGCGCTGCGAGAGCCCGAGGCCGTCCGGCGCGGGATCCGTGAGAGCACGGATCGCACCGACGACGCGCTTGTAGTTGGCGAGGGGCTCACCCATGCCCATGAAGACGATGTTGGACAGTCGCGTCGGACCGCCGGGGATCTCTCCGTCGCGCAGCGCCCGCATGCCGTCCACGATCTGGTGCACGATCTCGGCGGTGGACAGGTTGCGGTCGAGGCCGGCCTGCCCGGTGGCGCAGAACGGGCAGTTCATGCCACAGCCGGCCTGTGAGCTGATGCACATGGTGACCCGGTCCGGATAACGCATGAGCACGGACTCGACGAGCGTGCCGTCGAACAGCCGCCACAGCGTCTTGCGCGTCGTGTCCTGATCGGTCGACAGATGCCGCACGACCGTCATCAGCTCCGGAAGCAGCGCTTCCTGAAGTTTGGCGCGGGAGGAGGCGGGGATGTCGGTCCACTCCGCCGGGTCGTGCGCGTACCGCGCGAAGTAGTGCTGCGAGAGCTGCTTGGCACGGAACGGCTTCTCGCCGATCTCGGCCACGACCGCTTTCCGCTCGGCGGGCGAGAGGTCGGCGAGGTGCCGCGGGGGCTTCTTGGCTCCGCGCGGGGCGACGAAAGTGAGTTCTCCGGGCTTAGGCATGGCTGTACCAGTGTCGCAGATCCGGTCGGGTGACCCGGACGGCCCGGAACGGGCCGACGCGCGTCCCCTCCTCCGGAGCGCGGGACCGGCCGTGCTCACGGGAACGGCTTGATGTCCCCCGCGAAGACGATCATCTGGTCAATGCGGTCCCAGCGCAGGTGCACCAGATCCGTCCCCGCGAGGCGCGGACCGGCGTCCGGCGTCCGCGTCCGGTGTCGTGAAGACCATGCCTCGTCTGCCCGATGTCATTGGGAGTCATCGGGGAGTCATTGGGACAACATGCGTGAGCCCCCACTCACCAGGAGCGGGGGCTGCTCAACACAGCGTGGGCGGACCGGTCAGCCGGAGCCCACGAACAGCACCAGCAGCAGCCACACCACCGGAGCCGTCGGCAGAAGCGAGTCCAGGCGGTCCATGATGCCGCCGTGGCCCGGCAGCAGCGTGCCCATGTCCTTGATGCCGAGGTCGCGCTTGATCATGGATTCGCCGAGGTCGCCGAGCGTGGCGCTGACCGCGACCGCGAGGCCCAGCAGGAGCCCCTGCCACCACGAGCCGCCGTCGATCAGGAACTGCATGCACAGCGCGCCCGCCACCATCGCGAAGGCGACCGCACCGACGAGGCCCTCGCGGGTCTTGCCGGGGCTGATGCGCGGGGCGAGTTTGTGCTTGCCGAAACGCCAGCCGACGGCGTACGCGCCCGTGTCGGACACGACCGTCAGCAGGAGGAAGGTCAGGACGCGCTTCGGGCCGTCGTCGGCCGTCAGCATCATGGCGACGAACGTAGCCAGGAACGGCACGTAGAAGGCCGCGAAGACGCCTGCCGTGACGTCCTTGAGATAGCCGTCCGGCGGCTCCGTCATGCGCCAGACCAGGGCCGCGAGCGCGGTGAGTGCCATCGCCACCCAGGCGCCCTCGGCGCCCCGCACGTACCCGGCGACGACCATCGCCGCACCGCCGACCGCCAGCGGCACGAGGGGCGCCTTGATGCCCTTGCGCTCCTCCAGCCGCTTCGTCAGCTCCCACAGGCCCACCACGACGGCGACCGCTATGACGCCGACGAACACGGCCTTGACGATGAACAACGACGCGACGATCACGACGCCGAGCCCGACGCCGACGCCTATGGCCGCGCCCAGGTCACGGCCCGCGCTCTTCTTCTGCGGTGCGGGCGCCGGCTGCGGGGCGTCGGGCATGGGCTCCGGATTCTGCGACGCCGCCCAGGGGGACGGCGCCTGCGGCGTCTCGTCGCGGAACAAGGGGCCACTCAGCCGAGCGGCCCCCCGGTCGTCATCCTGGTCTCCGCCGTGTGCGGGTACCTCGGGCACGATGGGCATGGGGCGAGTCTGCTGGGCGTCATGCGCATCGTACGCGGGACCCGCCGGACCGGCGCCCTGGACGGGCCCCTGGTCGGTAGGCCCCCAGTACCCGGTCTGTTGCGGCGCCCCCCAGGAAGAATCGTTCATCAGACCTCGAGCAGCTCCGCTTCCTTGTGCTTGAGCAGCTCGTCCACCTGTGCGACGTACTTCGCGGTGGTGTCGTCGAGCTCCTTCTCCGCACGGCGGCCCTCGTCCTCGCCGACCTCGCCGTCCTTGATCAGCTTGTCGATGGCGTCCTTGGCCTTGCGGCGCACGGAGCGGATCGAGACCTTGGCGTCCTCACCCTTGCCCTTGGCGACCTTGATGTAGTCGCGGCGGCGCTCCTCGGTCAGCTCGGGGAACACCACGCGGATGATGTTGCCGTCATTGCTCGGGTTGACGCCCAGGTCGGAGTCGCGGATCGCCTGTTCGATGTTGCGCAGCGCGCTCTTGTCGAACGGCGTCACCACGGCCATGCGCGGTTCCGGCACCGAGAACGAGGCCAGCTGGTTGATCGGTGTCGGCGCACCGTAGTAGTCGGCCACGATCTTGTTGAACATCGCCGGGTGCGCACGGCCGGTGCGGATCGCGGCGAAGTCCTCCTTGGCGACCACGACGGCCTTCTCCATCTTCTCCTCGGCCTCGAGGAGGGTCTCTTCGATCACCACTTGCTCCTGCGTGTCTTGAGTAGGCCCGGCAGCTGTCACTCGTCGGTCTGCGGCCGGCTGCGTCGCGTCTTCTTCCTGAACGGTTCCGGACCGGTAGGACATTGTCCATCCCCCGGTCAGGGTCCGTCGCCCGGACGGGGTTCACCCCCGGACGGGTCGAGCTCCGGTCAGTCCCGGCTGCCTTGGTCACCCACGAGTGTGCCGATCTTCTCACCCTTGACGGCCCGTGCGATATTGCCCTCCGCCAGGAGCTCGAAGACCAGGATGGGCAGCTTGTTGTCCCGGCACAGCGTGATCGCGGTCATGTCGGCGACCTTGAGGTCACGGGTGATGACCTCGCCGTAGCTGAGCGAGTCGAACTTGACGGCCTCGGGGTTGGTCTTCGGGTCGGAGTCGTACACCCCGTCCACGCCGTTCTTGCCCATGAGCAGCGCCTCGGCATCGATCTCCAGGGCGCGCTGGGCGGCGGTCGTGTCGGTGGAGAAGTACGGCATGCCCATACCGGCGCCGAAGATGACCACGCGGCCCTTCTCCAGGTGGCGCACGGCGCGCAGTGGGATGTACGGCTCGGCGACCTGCCCCATGGTGATGGCGGTCTGCACGCGCGAGTCGATGCCCTCCTTCTCCAGGAAGTCCTGGAGGGCGAGGCAGTTCATGACCGTACCTAGCATGCCCATGTAGTCGGAGCGGGCCCGGTCCATGCCGCGCTGCTGGAGTTCGGCGCCACGGAAGAAGTTGCCGCCGCCGATGACGACGGCGACCTGGGATCCGTCGCGCACCACGGCCGCGATCTCACGGGCGATGGCGTGCACCACGTCCGGGTCGACGCCGAGTCCGGTGCCTCCGGAGAACGCCTCTCCGGACAGCTTCAGCAGAAACCGGCCGCGTACTTTGCCGTCATCGCTCTTCCCGGCATTGGTGGTCATGGAGATCCCGCCTCTTTTACGTGTCGCACATACGAAGAAGGCCATTGCCGGTGGGGGCGTGTTTCGCATCCCATGCGCGGCAATGGCCTCCTCGTCAGATCTGCTGTCGTCCGCCACGCGCGCGTGCGGGGCGGCGTACCCGAACGACTGCTGTCGACCCTATCGGGGTCAAGCGTCGATCGCGGTACGGACTCAGATGCCGACCTTGATGCGCGAGAAGCGCTTCAGGGTGACACCCGCCTCGTCCAGAACCTTCTGGACGGACTTCTTGTTGTCGAGCGCGTACGGCTGGCCGAGCAGCGTCGCGTCCTTGAAGAAGCCGTTGAGACGACCCTCGACGATCTTGGCGATCGCGGCCTCGGGCTTGCCCTCGGCGCGGGTGGTCTCCTCGGCGATGCGGCGCTCGGACTCGACGACCTCGGCCGGGACGTCCTCCTTGGAGAGGTACTTCGGCGCGAAGGCGGCGATGTGCTGGGCGACGCCCTTGGCGACCTCGGCGTTCGGCTTGTCCAGCTCGACCAGGACACCGATCTGCGGCGGCAGGTCGGGCATGGTGCGGTGCATGTACGCCGTCACGAAGCCGTCGGCGAACTGCGCGAAGCGGTCCAGGACGATCTTCTCACCCAGGTTGGCGTTGGCCTCGTCGACGAACGCCTGGACGGTCTTGCCGGCCTCGATCTCGGAGGCGAGCAGGGCCTCGAGGTCGGCCGGGGAGGTCTTGGCGACATGCTCGGCGATCGCCGTGGCGACGGCCTGGAACTTCTCGCCCTTGGCGACGAAGTCCGTCTCGCACTTCAGCTCGACGAGGACACCGGAGGAGTTGTCGTCGGCGATGATGGAGACCACGGCGCCGTTCTCGGCGGAGCGGCCCTCGCGCTTGGCGACGCCCTTCTGGCCCTTGATGCGGAGCTCCTCGACGGCCTTCTCGACGTTGCCATCGGCCTCGTCCAGCGCCTTCTTGCAGTCCATCATGCCGGCGCCGGTGAGCTCACGGAGCTTCTTGACGTCGGCGGCGGTGTAGTTCGCCATGATCTGTGAATCTCTTCTCGGAGTTCGAAGTCTCGAAGTCGGCGGCGGCCGCGGGTTCGGGCGGGCCGCCGCCAAAGATCTACGGGCTACGAAGATCTAATGGCTGCGGGTGAACGGCGGGTGGCGCGGTCGGCGCCGCCCGCCGTCACTTCAGCCGAACGGCCCAGAGGGTCAGGCCTGCTCGCCCTCGGCGGCCGGAGCCTCGACGGCCTCGGCGGCCTCGGCGGCCGGAGCCTCGGCGGCCGGAGCCTCGGCGGCCGGAGCCTCGGTGGCCGGAGCCTCGGCGGCCGGGGCGGCCTCCTCGGTCTCAGCCTTCTTCTCACCCTCGAGCAGGTCGCGCTCCCACTCGGCGAGCGGCTCGCCCGCGGCCTTCTCGCCCTTGCCCTCGGCGGCGACGCCGGAACGGGCGATGAGGCCCTCGGCGACGGCGTCGGCGATCACACGGGTGAGTAGGGTGACGGAGCGGATCGCGTCGTCGTTGCCCGGGATCTTGTAGTCGACCTCGTCGGGGTCACAGTTGGTGTCGAGGATGGCGACGACCGGGATGTTCAGCTTCCGGGCCTCACCGACCGCGATGTGCTCCTTCTTGGTGTCCACGATCCAGACGGCGCTGGGCACCTTCTGCATCTCGCGGATACCGCCGAGGGTCTTCTCCAGCTTGGCCTTCTCGCGGGAGAGGACCAGGAGCTCCTTCTTCGTCAGACCGGAGGACGCGACGTCCTCGAAGTCGATCTGCTCGAGCTCCTTGAGGCGCTGCAGACGCTTGTAGACGGTCGAGAAGTTGGTGAGCATGCCGCCCAGCCAGCGCTGGTTGACGTACGGCATGCCGACGCGGGTGGCCTGCTCGGCGATGGCCTCCTGCGCCTGCTTCTTCGTGCCGACGAACATGACGGTGCCGCCGTGGGCAACGGTCTCCTTGACGAACTCGTAGGCGCGGTCGATGTACGACAGCGACTGGAGCAGGTCGATGATGTAGATGCCGTTGCGCTCGGTGAAGATGAAGCGCTTCATCTTCGGGTTCCAGCGACGGGTCTGGTGACCGAAGTGGACGCCGCTCTCCAGCAGCTCCCGCATCGTGACGACGGCCATGGCCGTTCTCCTTGAGTTTCTCGGTTGTGCCGCGGGTGCCGGATGGCACTCGCGCCTGACGCCCGCGGTGCGCCGTGCCGCAAAGGACCGAGGAGCGCTGACACCGGCCTGTGATGGCCTGGTATCGGGGCGTGCGAAGTCGACCCGGTGACCCGGATCGCCACAAGAAGTGTACGGGACCGTCGGGGCGGCGAGTGACGCAGCTGTCCACAACCGGGCGGTTGTCCACAGATCCCGGCCGTGATCGCCCGGTGTGCGGCACGGTTCTCGCATGCGAGCGAAACGATCTGTGCGGGCGTGGCCTGCGGTGCTGCTGCTGGTGACGGTGAGCGTCCTGGCCCCCGTGGCTTGGGCGGGCACGCCGGCACGCCTGCATTCGGCCACGCCACCGGCACCGGCACCGGCCCCCGACCCGCCGGTACCGGCGGTCGCCCGGGTCTGGCCCGTGGGCACTCACCCCGCGGTCCTACGAGGCTGGGACCCCCCGACGACTCCGTACGGGCCGGGCCACCGGGGCGTGGACCTGGCGGCGGCTCGGGGCGATGGGGTACGGGCGGTCGCGGCGGGCCGGGTGGTCTTCGCGGGCCGGGTGGCGGGCCGGGGCGTGATCTCCGTCGACCTGACGGGTACGGGCGACCCGCCGCTGCGGACGACGTACGAGCCCGTACGCGCGTCGGTACGCAAGGGCGACACGGTGGAGCCGGGCGAGGTGCTGGGCGCACTGGAAACCCCGACCGCGCACTGCGCGACACCGTGCCTGCACTGGGGCCTGCGCAGTATCTGGACCCGCTGTCCCTGCTGCCACCATGGCTGCGGCGCGCGGGGCCGTCGCGGTTGCTACGGGTGGACGGGGTGCCGTTGCCCGCGCCGTAGTCGCTGGTGGTCGGTACGGCCACCGGATCCCCTGCACGCCCGAGCGCTCGCCCAAGCCGCGGGCACCGCCCTCCGCAAGCCCTCACCCCCAGCCAGCCACGGGCACCACCCTCCGGAAGCCCTCGGCCCAGGCGGCGGGCGGCCTTCTACGCAGGGCTCCGGGCTCCGGGCTCCGGGCTCCGGGCTCCGGGCTCCGGGAGCGTTGAATCCCGGTTCCAGGCGGCACCGTTCGGGAAGCGCTCAGCCCCGGACGCCCCGCAAGGCCATCGCGACCGCCGCTTCGGTGATGGCGGCCGGGTCCTCCGCGGCGCCCAGTTCGATGCGCCGCACCGCCGCGTCGACCACGCCCTGGAGCAGCATCGCGGCCAGCCGTGGCTCGCGGTGTCCCATCTCACCGAGCGCCTCGACGATCATCGCGACGAGACCGCCGTGCGCGGCACGGATCTTCTCGCGCGCCCCGGCGTCCAGCTCGCTCGCGGAGATGGCGACCACGGCCCGGTGCCGCCGGTCCCCCACGAGGGCCAGCTGTTGGCGCACATACGCCTCGATCTTCGCCGCGGGCCCGCTCGCCGCGGCCATCGCTGCCTCGACCTCCGCCGCCCAGACGGGGAAGTCGACCGCGCACAGCTCCTCGACGACGGCGGCGCGGGAGCGGAAGTACTCGTACACGGAGGAACGCGCCAGGCCCGTCCGCTCGGCGAGGGCCGGGAACGTCAGCGCCTCCGTACCACCCTCGGACAGGAGGGACCGGGCCGCGTCCAGCAGGGCGGCTCGCTGCATCGACCGGTGCTCGGCCACGGAGGCCGCTCGAATCCTTGGCACGGCAACCACTGTACGGAGGGTCCGACGCCGACGGGAGCCACTCCCGCCACGCGCGCCAGTCATGGACTCCACCCACCGGGGCGCGGGTGGCCCGCGCGCGACGGGGCGCACCACCTGGCCGAGGCGTACGCGGATCACGCCGCAGACGGCACACCCCACCCGGCCCGCCCCGGGTCAGCGTCCAAAACCGGCCAGCTTCGCCCGCAGCTGCAGCACCGACTTCGTGTGGATCTGGCTCACCCGGCTCTCGGTCACACCCAGCACATTGCCGATCTCGGCGAGCGTGAGCCCCTCGTAGTAGTACAGCGTGACCACGGTCTTCTCCCGCTCGGGCAACGTGTTGATCGCCCGCGCCAGGAACCGCCGCAGCTCCCGGTCCTCGGCAACCTCCACCGGGTTGTCCGCGGCGGTGTCCTCAAGGGTGTCCATCAGGCTCAGCCGGTCGCCGCCCTCGCCCCCCACGTGCAGCAGCTCCTCCAGCGCCACCACGTTCGCCAGCGACAGCTGGCTGAAGACGGCGTGGAGCTCCTCCACGCCGATCCCCATCTCCGCCGCCACCTCCCCCTCGGACGGTGTCCGCCGCAGCCTCGCCTCCAGCGTCGCGTACGCCCGCTCCACGCTGCGGGCCTTCTGCCGTACCGACCGTGGGATCCAGTCCAGTGCCCGCAGCTCGTCGATCATCGCGCCCCGGATCCGGGTGATCGCGTACGTCTCGAACTTGATCTCCCGGTCGATGTCGAACTTCTCGATCGCGTCGATCAGCCCGAACACCCCCGACGACACGAAGTCCGCCTGCTCCACATTGGCCGGCAGCCCCACACTCACCCGCCCCGCCACGTACTTCACCAACGGCGAGTAGTGCAGGATCAGCTGCTCCCGCAACCGCTCGTCCCCCGTCTGCTTGTACGACCGCCACAGCTCGTCGAGCGTCGAGGGAGCGGGCGGGCGCACGCTGCCGCCGTCACGGGCGGCTGGGGGAAGCGCCGCCCGGTCGGACCCGGAGGTGTGCTGGGGCATTCGTCGCCTTGTGCCGTTCTGCCGTGAACTGGGGATGCCTGAGTGAGCTGTCGCTCTGGTGTCGAGATGGTTGTCTGAGTCGGAATCCTCGTGAGCGTAGCGTGACTGTGGTGTCGCAGTGCGCGAAGGGCAAGGGATCACCCGTGCGCGAACGGGTGCGGCGGTGCCCCCTTCGATGCCACGGTCATAGCCCTGTGTGACCGTCGAGGGCCGTCAACTAAGGGAAATGCCAAGGCTGTCGGGGATCGCCCGGACGGACGAACACGCTCTGTCAGCACTGACCGTGATCTTGCCGGACGGAGGTCAGCGCCTGGCGTGTCAACTTCCAGCCGTCGCCGTGTCGTTCGACGAACCCAAGTGATCGGAGTTCGTACAGTCTCGCGACCGCCTCGTCGTCCGTGGTCCCCGCCCCGCGCGCGATCTCGTCCTGCGCGGCCGTGCCCCGGGCCGGCAGCGCGGCGAGCACCCGGGCGGCGGCGGGGTCGAGCAGATCGCGGGGCAGGACGGGCCCGCGCCGGTCCGGGGCGAGCTCGCCCATCTCTCCCACCAGTTCGACGACGTCCGCGGCATCGGAGACGAGGACGGCGTCCCCGCGCAGCAGTTCGTGCACACCCGCCGAGAGTCCGCTGGTGACCGGTCCGGGCACGCCCATCGTGTACCGGCCGAGCCGCTGCGCCGCGCGTGCCGTGACCAGCGAGCCGCTACGGTAGGCCGCCTCGACGACCACCGTGCCCCGGGTCAGGGCGGCGATCACCCGGTTTCTGAGGATGAATCTGCTGGGCGTCGGGTGGTCGCCGGGCGGTAACTCCCCGACGACGAGCCCCTGGTGCGCGATCCTGGTGATCAACTCGGTGTGTCCGCGCGGGTAGGGCCGGTCGACGCCGCAGGCCAGCACGGCGACGGTGGCGCCGCCGGCCGCCAGGGTGCCCCGGTGAGCTGCCCCGTCCACACCGTAGGCGCCACCGGAGACGACCACCCAGCCGCGCTCCGCGAGCCCGGCGCCGAGTGTCGCTGCCACATGCGCCCCGTACTCGGTGCAGGCCCTCGCACCCACGACCGCGACGGACCTCAGCGCCCACATCCGCAGGCTGGGGCGCCCGCGCACCCAGAGCCCGACGGGCCGGGTGTCGCCGAGGTCGTCGAGCTGGGCGGGCCACTCGGACGCGCCGGGACACACGAATCTCACCCCTGCTTCCCGGGCCATGGCCCAGTCCCGCTCCGGTTCGGCCCGTTCGGCCCGCGCCAGCAGCCCGGCCCACCGCTTGTCCGTCACCCCCGGCAGCCGCGTGCCGCCCTCCCGTAGCCGCCGGGTCACCTCCTCGGCGCCGTGTTCGCGCAGCCAGCGGCCCGCCACCTCGTCCCCGGGCTCGATGACCCGGCTGAGGAAAATCCTGGCGAGGCGCTCACCGTCCGGGGCGCCGCGCCCGCTCATACCGGCGCTCCGATGGCCATGGGCACGCCCCGCGGAACCCCGGTGCGCAACTGCAGCGCCAGGGCCACGTCCGTCGCTCCCGGCCGGTCGTGGCCCACGAGGTCCGCGACGGTCCAGGCCACACGCAGCACGCGGTCGAGCCCCCGGGCCGTCAGCACGCCCCGCTCCAGATGGCGCTCGGCCTCGTCCATCGCGCCGCTCGCGGCATACCAGCGGTTGCGCAGCTCCCTCCCCGGCACCTCGCTGTTGGTCCGCCAGGGGGTGCCCGCCAGACGCGCCGCGGTCCTCTCCCGGGCCTCGCGGACCCGGTCGGCGACCGTGGCGGTGGACTCGCCCCGGGCGCCGCGCTCGGTGAGTTCGGCGCGGGTGACCGGGTCCACCTCGACGCGCAGGTCGACCCGGTCCAGGAGCGGGCCGGAGAGTCGGGCCTGGTAGCGGCGGATCGCGGAGGGAGGACACTCGCACAGGGTGTCGCGCTGGGAGAAGCGACCGCAGGGACAGGGGTTGGCCGCGAGCACCATCAGGAACTTCGCCGGGAACCGCACGACACCCGCGCTGCGCGCGATCACGACGTGCCCCGACTCCAGGGGCTGCCGCAGTGCGTCAAGGGCATGGCTGCTGAACTCGGGAGTTTCGTCAAGAAAGAGAATTCCGCGGTGGGAGAGCGACACGGCGCCGGGACGGGCGACGCCGGGACCGCCGCCGACCAGCGCCTGCATGGTGGCCGAGTGGTGCGGCGCGCAGTAGGGGGCGACGTCGATCAGGGGCTTGCCGGGTGGCAGCAGTCCCGCCACCGAGTGCACGGCGGTGACCTCCAGCGACTCCTGGCGGCTGAGCCTGGGCAGGATGGCGGGCAGGCGCTCGGCGAGCATGGTCTTCCCGGCACCGGGCGGCCCTTCCAGGAACAGGTGGTGCCCGCCCGCCGCGGCCACCTCCACCGCCGTGCGCGCCGAGATCTGGCCCACCACGTCGGCCAGGTCATGGCCCTGGTCGGGCGCGGCGCCCATGCTGTGCATCCCGGTGGCCGCGCCGGTGCCCGGTACGCGCAGACCGGCGAGGAGCGGATCCGGGCGGCCCTGCTCGTCGGGTTCTTCGTCGGGCACGGGCTCGTCCGCGAGGACGGCGATCAGCTGGCGCAGGCTGCGCACGCCCAGCACGGACACGCCGGGCACCAGCGATGCCTCGGCGGCGGCGCACTCCGGCACGACCACCTGCTCGTAGCCCGCGTCCGCCGCGGCCAGTACCGCCGGAAGGATCCCCCGGACGGGGCGTACCCGGCCGTCCAGGCCCAGCTCGCCGATCATCACGATGTCCGCGAGCACCCGCGGATCGATCCGCTCCGAGGCGCCGAGCACCGCGCAGGCGACAGCGAGGTCGAACCCGCTGCCGGCCTTCGGTACGGACGCGGGGCTGAGCCCCACCGTGAGCTTCTTCTGCGGCCACTCGCCGCCCGAGTTGACGACCGCGGCCCGCACTCGGTCGCGGCTCTCCGTCAGGCTCTTGTCGGGCAGCCCGACCAGCGTGAACGCCGCCACGCCCGGTTCGAGGTCGGCCTGCACCTCGACCACGACGCCTTCGACGCCGACCAGCGCCACGGAGCACGTACGCGCGAAGCCCATCAGGCCACCCCCCGCGCGTGCTCGAGCACGGCCGCGCCGCGCTCGGGCAGGACGACACCGACCACGTCGATGCGCACCCCGCCCGGTGGTGCCCCGCCGTGCGCCTGGATCCAGCGCTCGGCGAGATCGCGCAGCCGCCCTGCCTTGACCGGTGTGACGGCGGCCATCGGATGCTCGAAGCAGCCGCCGCGGCGGGTCTTCACCTCGCAGACGACCAGGACATCACCGTCCCTGGCCACGATGTCGATCTCGCCGCTCCTGCCGCAGCGCCAGTTGCGCTCCAGGACCGTCATCCCGGCCTCGGTCATCCGCCGGGCGGCCAGTTCCTCGCCATACCTGCCGAGTGCACTGCGTGCCTGATGTGTGTTCATGTCGGCACCACCTCCGGCGCCAACCGTCACGCATCCGGCTCCACCGAGTGGATCTTGGTGGACGGCTCAGCGATTGTGGACAACTCCGTCACCCCCACGGGTGGCGGACCTGCCCGCCACCCTCATGGGTGCGGAGCCGCCCGTCACCCGCCGGGAAGCTCCAGATCGCTCTTGTTCAGCTCCTCAATGTTCACATCCTTGAATGTGAGCACCCGTACCTGCTTCACGAAGCGAGCAGGCCGGTACATGTCCCACACCCAGGCGTCCGCCATGGACACCTCGAAGAACACCTCGCCCTGGACCGAGTGCACCTGCATCTCGTAGTCGTTGGTGAGGTAGAAGCGCCGTTCGGTCTCAATCACATATTTGAACAGACCGACGACGTCGCGGTACTCCCGGTAGAGCTTCAGCTCCATCTCGGTCTCGTACTTCTCGAGGTCCTCGGCGCTCATGGCATGTTCCCCTTCAGCCGTGCGATCCCACTATTGTGCGCCAGTCCCGTGAGCCTCTAGACGATTTCTGTGTCGAGGACCTCGGGTCTGGCCGGGGGACCTTCGTCGAGCAGCGTGCGCAGCAGCTCGGCGAGTCTCGTCGGATACACCGTCTCATGCGCCTCGGCCAGTTCCCGGCACGTCCACCACCGTGCTCCCGCGACACTGCGCTTTTCCAGATCCGTCAGGCTGAGCGCGGCGGTCGCCGTCTGGGCCGTACGGGCCAGGTAGTACCACTCGTCCTGGTCCCAGCGGCGGCCGGCGAACGGAAACGAGCAGGTGCGCCGCCACAGCACCGGGCCCAGTTCCACATCCGTGATGCCGGTCTCCTCGGCGAGCTCCCGCAGTGCGGCCTGCTCGCGCGTCTCGTCGCCCTCCAGGCCACCGCCGGGGGTGAACCACCAGTCGTCCGCCGGATCGTCCGGCTCGTGGCCGTGCAGCAACAGGATGCGGTCCTGCGGGTCCAGGAGTACGACCCGCGCCACCTTGCGCAGCCCGCCTTCGTACGTGTCCCGCGCGCCGCCCTCGCCCGCGGCAGACTCGTACGACCCGTGCGGGGACGAGTAAGAAGACGAGGACGCGGACGAGGACGCGGACGCCTCAGCGGACACCGGCCGGCTCCGTCCGCACCGCGCTCGTGCGCTTCCGTCCGGCGAGTCCCGCGATCGGGCCGTACGCCGCACCGCCCAGCACCAGCACCACGCCCGCCACGACCGCCCCGAGGATCAGCCGCAGGGGTCCGGGCGACGAGAGCGGGCCGAGCGTCTCGAAGCCCGTCGGACGGGCCAGCATCCCGTTCATCGGCCACACCACGGCGTCCACGCGGGCGTCCACCGCGCTGCGCGGGACCGTGCCGCTGAAGGCCTCCGTCAGGTGGGCCGTGGAGTCGAGGGAGCCACTGCGCTCGTCACCGAGGAGGAACAGCCGCCCCTCGGGAACGGTGACACTCGGGATCGACTTCCACTCGGCGGCCTGGCCCTTCGGCAGGTACGGCTCCTGGATGCGCTTGCCGTTGACGGTGAGCTTGCCGTCGGTGCAACAGGCGACCGTGTCGCCGCCGACCGCCACGACCCGCTTGACCATGGGCATGTCGCCCCAGCTCTTCTGCCTGAAGACGACGACGTCACCGCGCTTGATGTCCGCGCCGTCGACGCGCTGCGCGAGGACCCGGTCACCGGCGACGATGGTGGGCGACATGGAGTCGGTCGGCACGGTGTACGGCTTGTAGACGATCGCGGCCCAGCCGAACCCGCCGAGGAAGAGCACACAGCCGAGGGCCACGGCCATCCCCGACAGCGTGCTGCCGAGCCGTCCGCGGCCCTCTTTACGACCAGTCCCGCTCATCCCAGTGCTCCCAGTTCGGAGATCGATCCCGCGGCCCGCTGCCGGGCCACGGAAGATCGGCGATCTGGGACGGCACCCTACCCGGCGGTACCGCTGCCAGAAACCCTCGGGTTTCCGGCGGTAAGGCGCGCGGTGTCGCGCCGCCTGCGCCACAGCACCAGCGGCACCGCGCCCGTCAGGCCGAGCGCTCCGGGCGCCGCCACACTGAGTCCCTGGTCGAAGGTGTCCGGGATGGGCAGCGTGTTCCAGCGGGTGGGCGGCCAGGCGACCACGATGGCGCGGCCGACGACGTTGTCCACGGGCACGAAGCCGCCGTTCCTGTCCGTCTGGTGGTAGCGGGAGTCCAGCGAGTTCTGCCGGTGGTCACCCATGACCCAGATTTTGCCCGGGGGAACCGTGACCTTGAACTGGCCGCCCTGGTCGTCGAGGGTGCACGGGGTGTTGCCGGGGTACACGTAAGGCTCGTTCAGCGCCTTGCCGTTGACCAGCAGCGGGCCCGTGTCCTTGCACTCGATGGTGTCGCCGGCGACACCGATGACCCGCTTGATGAGGTCCTTCTCCTCGGCGGACGGCATCAGGCCGATCCAGCTCAGGGCCGTCTGGATGGCGTTCGGGGTGGTGGTGGGCTCGCCCCTGAGCCAGTTGTCCGGGTCGTGGAAGACGACCACCTCGCCGCGCGAAGGCTCGGAGCCGAACCACGGGGTCAGCTTGTCGACGAGGACGCGGTCACCCTGCTGGAGGGTGTTCTGCATCGAGTCCGAGGGGATCGAGAACGCCTGCACCAGGAATGTCTTGATCAGCAGCGCGAGCACCAGCGCGATACCGACGAGGAGCGGAAGCTCCTTCCAGAAGGAGCGCTGCTTCTTCGGCGGGCCGGCCTGATCGCCGCCCCCCTGCGTGTCGCCGTCCGCGGAGCCGCTCCCGGAGCCGGCGTGGCCTGCCGCGGCCGGGGAAGCCGCCTCGTCGGGTTGCACCGGCCTGTCTTCGGGACCATCGTGTCCGGACCGTGCGCCGACCGCCAAATCCCCCACATCCACTCCTCACTCCGTACCGCCGCCGGCGCCCCAGTCGACGCAGGCCCACCACTCCCATAACGAGCGGGAGTTCCGCAGGGCTCGGGAGGGGGATCAATCCATATCGATCCGCGGAGGCCACCCTATGCGACGGGCCGAGTGCGGTGGTCGACCCGCTCGGCACCGACGTATACGTGTCCGGCTCCTTCAGCCGCGTCCAGTGCCCGAGGGGCCAGGCGATGACCATGGCACGGCCGACGACGGACTCCTCGGAGACCGTACCGCTGAACTGCTCGGTGCGGTGGTACCGCGAGTCGGCCGAGTTGGCGCGGTGGTCACCCATGACCCACAGACGGCCCTGAGGCACGGTCACCGAGAAGGAAAAGTCGGAAGGTTTGTTCCCCGGGTGAATGTACGGCTCGCTCAAGGGCATGCCGTTGACGGTCACGCGACCCTGGGTGTCACAGCACTTGACGGTGTCTCCGCCGACCGCGACGACCCGCTTGATGAGGTCCTTGTCGTTGTCGGAGGGCAGCAAACCGATCCAGGTGAGCCCCTCCTTGATCTGCTTGACGACGACGGGGTCGTTCTTCTTGGTCGTCTTCTCGCCCGCGAGCCAGTTGCCGGGGTCCTTGAAGACGACCACATCGCCGCGCTGCGGCTTGGAGCCGAACCACGGGGTCAGCTTGTCGACGAGGACACGGTCACCGATCTGGATCGTGTTCTCCATGGAGCCGGACGGGATCACGAAGGCCTGCACCAGGAACGTCTTCAGGACCAGTGCTATGAGAACGGCGACGCCGACGAGGAGAGGTATCTCCTTGACCGCGGAACGCCTTCTCTTGCGCTTGACCTTGCGCTGGAGCTTGCGCCGCTCGGCCCGGCTGCGCCCGGTGGGACCACCGCCTCCTGCCCGCCGGGAGCCGGTGGGCAGGAGGTTCTGGGCGGCGGTGTCGGTCGGCATGCCGCGCCGTTTGCCACGGTTACCCATGGGCACCGTCCGCACGGTTCGGCTCGTTCGCCTCCGGGACGCGGGCGGGCACGCGCGCGTAGGCGCCGGGACGGGTGAGGTGCTTCCAGTGCGCGGAGGGCCAGATGAGCCAGTCGGCCCTGCCGATCACGGCGCCGAGGGGGATCATCCCGCCGCCGGGCGAACCCAGATGGTCGCGGGAGTCGCTGGAGTCGGCACGGTGGTCACCGAGCACGAAGAGCGTGCCGTCGGGCACGACGACGTCGAAGGAGACGTCGGACGGGCTGTTCCCGGGGTACAGAAACGACGACTCGTCGACCGACCGGCCGTTCACCTCGAGCCTCCCCTTCTTGTCGCAGCAGACCAGGTGGTCTCCGCCCACGCCGACCACGCGCTTGATGTAGTCGGCGTTCCCGAAATACCCGGTGCCGTCGAAGACGACGACGTCTCCCGGCTGCGGCTTCGATCCGAAACGGTACGCCAACTTATTTACGAGCACGCGGTCCCCAACCCTCAATCCGCGCTCCATCGAGCCGCTGGGGATGACGAACGGCTGTGTGACAAACGTGCTGAGGCCGAGGAGAAACAGCAGGCAGACCAGCACGGTCAGGGTGATCCGGCCGCCGGGCAGCCAGTCGGTGATCCGGGAGACCAACGCAAAGCGCGACCGTTCCTCCGGACCCGGTGCCTCCGAGGTGTCCTCGGATTCGACGGGGTCGGAGGAGCGGTCGCGCTCCACGTGCTGTGCTTCGGTGTCCATCGGGGCCAGATGCTATCCGGCCCCCCTGTGGACCCCTTGTGCCGGCTCGATCGCGGTCGGCCCGAGAACTCAGTTCTCGCGCTTCTCCTTGATCTTCGCCGCCTTGCCGCGCAGCTCGCGCAGGTAGTACAGCTTGGCGCGGCGCACGTCACCCTTGGTGACGAGCTCGATCTTCTCGACGATCGGGGTGTGCACCGGGAAGGTGCGCTCGACGCCGACAGAGAAGGAGACCTTGCGGACCGTGAAGGTCTCGCGCACGCCGGCACCCTGGCGACGGATCACAACGCCCTTGAACTGCTGCACACGGGAGCGGTTGCCCTCGATGACGCGGACGTGGACGTTGACGGTGTCACCCGGGCGGAAGGCCGGGATGTCGCTGCGCAGCGACGCGGCGTCGACGGAGTCGAGCAGGTGAGACATTTCGTCTGCTTTCTTCGCCGATGCCACAGGTCATCGACGGGAAGTAGTTTCTCGGTAAGAGGTTCGTCGGCCGCGTCGGGGCGGGCGTCGTGTCCCCCCGTGGCAGGGGCGCACACCGGACGGCGGACAACAGCTCGCTATTCTTCCACGCCCTCTGGCCTGCGCCAAAATCGACCGTACGGCTCGCCGTCCGGATCCGGCGCCCAGCCCAGGATGGAGAGCATCTCGCGGTCCTTCTTGTCGAAGGCCGAGGGGTCGCAACGCTCGATCAGATCAGGCCGGTTGGCCGTGGTCCGCCGCAGCGCCTCGTCCCGGCGCCAGCGGGCGATCTTTCCGTGGTGGCCGCTGAGCAGCACCTCCGGGATCTCCCGGCCGCGCCAGGCCGGCGGCTTGGTGTAGACGGGCCCCTCCAGGAGGTTGGCCATCGCGCCCGGCGCGAACGAGTCGTCCTGGTGGGACTCGGCGTTGCCCAGGACGCCCGGCAGCAGCCGGGCCACCGCCTCCGTGATGACCAGGACGGCCGCCTCGCCGCCGGCCAGGACGTAGTCGCCGATGGACACCTCGTACACGGGTATCCGGGTCGCGTACTCGTCGATGACGCGGCGGTCGATGCCCTCGTAGCGGGCGGGCGTGAAGATCAGCCACGGGCGTTCGGAGAGCTCGACGGCGAGCTCCTGGGTGAAGGGACGCCCGCTGGGCGTGGGGACGATCAGAGCGGGTGCCGAGGAACCGGTCTCGTACCCGTCGGCCAGGATGTCGTCCAGCGCCCCGCCCCAGGGCTCCGTCTTCATGACCATGCCGGGGCCGCCGCCGTACGGCGTGTCGTCGACGGTGTTGTGGCGGTCGTACGTCCAGGACCGCAGATCGTGCACGTGGACGTCGAGCTGTCCACGCGCGCGTGCCTTGCCGACGAGGGAGACGTTCAGCGGTTCCAGGTACTCGGGGAAGATCGTGACGACGTCGAGCCTCATGCGCTGTCGTCCCCCGCGCTGTCGTTCCTCGCGCTGTCGTCCCTCGACGAGGCGATCTCCGCCCGGTCGTCGATCAGCCCGGGCGGGGGATCGATGACGGCCCGCTGCTCCTCCAGGTCGATCTCGGTGACGATCTCCTCGACGAAGGGGATCATCACCTCGGTCCCGTCGGGCCGCTCGACCACGAACAGGTCCTGCGTGGGCAGATGCGAGATCTCGGTGATCCGGCCGACCTCCACGCCGTCCTTGGTCACCACGTCCAGGTCCATGAGCTGGTGGTCGTAGTACTCGTCCTCGCCCTCGGGCAGTTCGTCCGGGTCGACCTCGGCGATCAACAGGGTGTTGCGCAGCGCCTCGGCGGCGTTGCGGTCGCTCACGCCCTCGAACCGCAGCAGAAGGCGGCCGCTGTGTACGCGGCCGGTCTCGATGGTCAGCGGTCCGGCCGAGGCGGGCTCGGTGGCCAGCACCGCGCCCGGTGCCAGCCTCAGCTCGGGCTCATCGGTACGCACCTCGACGGTGACCTCGCCCTTGATTCCGTGGGCGCGGCCGATCCGTGCGACTACCAGCTGCACTGTGCTAGATCTCCTGTCATACGACTACGGGCCGGGGACGGCCCAGTGGCCCTCCCCGGCCCGAGCCGGTGCTGCAAAAGCGTCAGCGGACGTGGTCCACGTCGACGAGGTCGACACGGACACCGCGGCCGCCGATGGCGCCCACGACGGTGCGCAGGGCGCGTGCGGTGCGGCCGTTGCGACCGATCACCTTGCCGAGGTCGTCGGGGTGGACCCGGACCTCGAGCACCCGCCCGCGGCGCAGGTTGCGCGAAGCCACCTGCACATCGTCAGGGTTGTCGACGATGCCCTTCACGAGGTGCTCGAGCGCCTCTTCGAGCATGCTGCTCAGGCCTCGGTCGACTCGGACTCGGCAGCGGCCTCGTCCTTCTTCTCAGCCTTCTTCTTCTGGGTGATGGCCTCACCCTTGCCCTCGTCCTCACCGCTGAGCGCCTCGAACGACGGACGCGTGGCCTTGGGCGCGGCCACCAGCAGCGGCGCCGGGGCGGGCTCGCCCTTGAACTTCTGCCAGTCGCCGGTCTTCTTGAGGATGGCGAGCACGGGCTCGGTCGGCTGGGCGCCGACGGAGAGCCAGTACGCCACGCGCTCGGCGTTGACCTCGATGACCGACGGGTTGTACGTCGGGTGGTACTTGCCGATCTCCTCGATCGCCCGGCCGTCACGGCGGGTACGGGAGTCGGCGACGACGATGCGGTAGTGAGGCGAACGGATCTTGCCCAGACGCTTCAGCTTGATCTTGACTGCCACGGGAGTGGGTTCTCCTGGATTTGACGTGGTTGGGCACGGCGGAATTGCCGCGTGGGGTTGCGGTACCCGAGTGCCCGATGGACGCGTCAGCCGGAGGAGAGAGGGGTCCTGTGCGGCTGTCGAGTACAGCTAGCCATTGTGCCACACCCTGCGGGTCGCCTCTGGCCGAGGGTGCGCCGATGATGCGTGCGGGCATGCGTGCGGGCACGACAAAGAGGCACCCGGCGCCGGGGTCCCCCGGGCGTTGACCACGCCACCCGGCGCTCACAGGGTGCCTCCCCAGGCTCTTCGAGCAGGGGTACCCCGGCGTCCACCCCGTGCCGCCCCAGCGGCACGACGATTACCCGCAGCTACGTACGACTCGGCTCACTGACTACGGCCGCCACGAGCGGCCGCGGCTCAGCTTGCCGCCGCTCCCACTGCCTCGGGAATGCGGAACGGCTTTCCGCAGCCGCCGCAGACGATCGGGGCCTGGGCCAGGACCGACGGGACCACGCGGACGTTGCGGCCGCAGTCGCAGACCGCCTTGACGCGGACGCCGCCTCCGGAGGAGCCGTGGCGGGCGGCCGGGCCCCGGAACGTGCGGGCCGTGTCCGCGGCCGTCGCCGCCGAGTGGGCCTTGAGTGCGCGCTGGAGCCGCTCGATGGTCGGGCGGTAGCGCCGTTTCGCCTCGGGGTTGAGCGTGACCAGGGAGAAGCCACTGCTGGGGTGTGGCTCCTCGGGGTGGTCCAGGCCCAGCTCCTCGGCGATCGCGAGGAATCTGCGGTTGTGGTACCGGCCGGCTCGGGAGGTGTCGCGGACTCCGCGGGCGGCGGCGATGCCGTGGACTGCCTCATGCAGCAGTCGCTCGAAAGAGAGTTCGTGTCCACAGGCGGACGACGACTCTCCGATCAGGGACTCGGGCGCGGCAAGATCCGGCAGCTCGGGGTGGTGCCGTTGAATATCGGCCCACGCCTGCGCCAGCTCTGCGGCGAGAACAGGTGGTGTCGTGCTCACGTAATGACAACGAGCCTGAGGCCCCCCGTGTTCCTATTCCGGGGCATCCCAAATAATTTGCACTTACCCGTCAGTTGCCACTGATGCGTCCTGACGAGGGCGCGTGCGCCGATCTGTGGAGAAGCCTCACAGCTCATACCAAGCCGGTGCGTAGCGACGCGCACGACCCGGCTACGCCCCGGCGCGTAGAAGAACTCCGCGCGCCGGGGCGCCTGTGGTCTGCAGATGCGCAAGAGGCGTTTCGGCCGCTCTCCCCGCGCCTCGGTCCGTACCTCAGTAAGCGCGCGCGACGACCGCGACGTTACCCGGCGCGTCGTCGGCGTCAGGAACCGACCCGTCCTCGGCGACCAGACACCGTACGGTCACCCCGTGCTCGGCCAGCTTGACCTCGCCGTCCTCGCCGAGGACGGCCCACGGGATGCGCGCCCAGCCGCCCGCCGTCGCCGCCTCGACGGCCTGGTCGATCGTCGACACGTCCGCCGTGCGGGCCTGACGGCGCTCACGCGACTGCTTCAGGAGCAGTTCCTGGTCCTCTTCGAGAATCCCGGGAAGCAGGCGTACGAGGGACTCGATCGCCACCGGCTCCTTGTCTCCCCCAGGGATACGGCGGGCCAGCATCGCCGTGCCGTTCTCCAGGTCACGGGGGCCGATCTCGATGCGTACGGGCACGCCCTTGAGTTCCCAGTCGACGGCGCGGCGGCCGAACGGGGTGTCGGTGCGGTCGTCCACCTGGACGCGTACGCCCGCGGCCTTCAGCTGATCGCCGAGTTCGCGGACCTTGGCCAGAACCGCTTCGTCACCCTTGATCGCGAGGACGACGGCCTGGATGTGCGCCAGGCGCGGCGGGACCCGCAGGCCGTTGTCGTCACCGTGCGTCATCACCAGGGCACCGATCATGCGCGTGGTCGAGCCCCATGAGGTCTGCCAGACGTATTCCTGCGTGCCGCCCTTCGACAGGTAGCGGGTGTTGAACGCCTTGGCGAAGTTCTGCCCCAGCTCATGGCTGGTGACCATCTGGAGGGCCTTGCCGTCGCCCATCATGCTTTCGAGCGTGAGGGTGTTGATGGCACCGGCGAAGCGCTCCTTGACCGTCTTGCGCCCGGCCACGAAGTCGGTCGCGAGGACGTTCTCAAGGAAGTCCCCGTAGATGTCGCGCTGGATGCGCGCGGCGAAGTCACGGGCCTCCTCGTACGTGGCGTGCGCGGTGTGTCCCTCCTGCCACAGGAACTCGGAGGTGCGCAGGAACAGGCGGGGCCGCAGCTCCCAACGGACCACGTTCGCCCACTGGTTGATCAGCAGGGGCAGGTCACGGTAGCTCTGCACCCACTTGGAGAAGTACTCGTTGATGATGGTCTCGGAGGTGGGGCGGACGACCGCGGGCTCCTCCAGCTCCTTGCCTCCGCCGTGCGTGACCACGGCGAGTTCGGGCGCGAAGCCCTCGACGTGGTCGGCCTCGCGAGTGAGGTACGACTGGGGGATCAGAAGGGGAAAGTACGCGTTCTGGGTGCCCGTCTCCTTGATGCGGGCGTCCATCTCCGCCTGCATCCGCTCCCACAGACCGTACCCGTACGGTCGGATGACCATGGTGCCGCGCACCGGCCCGTTGTCGGCCAGTTCCGCCTTGCCGACCAGGTCCTGGTACCAGCGCGGGAAGTCGTCCGCGCGGGGTGTGAGAACGGGTGTCTTCGCCATGGCGCGATGCTACGGGGGCACCTCGCCGGGCCGTGCGTCATTTATCGCCCCGGGGTGGGTCCGGGGGCGCGCGGACGGCTCACAAGGAGTGAGCCGCAACCCCTGGACGCCACGACGGGCGCGGAGTTTCCTGGCTTACGGGTGCTGCGGGGGAAGTGCGCACGCACGTCACGGGGGCTACGGAATCTGACACAGCGGCAACTCTGGGCGGATTGGGGCGCTTTCGATGACACCTACGGCCGTGCGGCAGCACCACCCCCACGCGGGACCTGCTCCTCGCGTGGACCGGTGTGCACGCGCGCGTGACTGGGCCGAGATACAGGAGCGGATGCTCGTGCCGCTCTACGAGGCCGTCTACGAGCGGCTCGAAGTGGGCTCCGGGACGCGGCTGCTGGGGCTCGGGTGCGGTTCGGGCCTGGCGCTGCTGATGGCTGTCTCCCGGGGTGCCTCGGTCACCGGTGTCCACCGCGGTGCGCGCGAGCGGCTGGCCCTCGCCCGCGAGCGGCTGATGCCCGAGACGTGGGGCACGCGCGCGCGTGCGGCCGCCCGGCTCGTCGACGGCCGCCCACAGGACGCGACGCCCGCCACCGGAGAGCCCGCGTACAACCTGGTGTGCGCCTTCGAGCCCATCGGCTGCGTGGACGGCGACCTGGAGGGCCTCGTGGAACAGCTCGCGGCGGCCATGCCGCTCGCCGAGCACGGGTCGCTGGTGGTGCTCACCGGATGGGGTCCGCCGGAACGTTGCAGCACCTCGTCCGTGCTCCGCGTCGCCGCCAAACCGGCCGATCCCGAGCGCGGTACGGGCAACTGGCGCCCCGCCCGTCGCGACGACCTGGAGGAGGCGGCACGGCGCTCCGGGCTGCGGCCGGACGGATCGGGACGCGTCGCCTGTCCCTTCGGGTACGCCGACCTGGACAGCGCGGTACGCGGGATGCTGTCGACGGGGTTCTTCGACGGGGCCCTCGACGCGACGGACCAGGAACAGGTCGACAAGGAACTCACGGAGGCGCTGCACCCGCACCAGCGGGCGGACGGAACGGTGTGGATGCCGAACGTGTTCCGCTATCTGATCGCCCGCATCCCCTAGACGACCACGCGCCGGTCTCGCACCTTCCCCGGACCACCTCCCCCGGACCATCGGTCCCCGGCCGACCCCGCGCTCCCTGGACCAGCAGCGCGCCCCAGCGACCACGCGCGTCCCCGGACGACGCCCGGATCGCTCAATCGTCCTTCCGCAGGCGCAGGATCCCCGCGATCCGGTACGCCTCCGCCTCCTCCAGCGTCTCGTTGGCCAGGAGCGCCTCCGCCAGCGCGTCCAGTTGGCTCCTGTGTTCCAGGAGTTTGCGGCACGCCTCCTCGTAGCAGTCGTCCACGATGCGGCGCATCTCGCCCTCGATCGCATCCAGCGTCTGCGGGGCCGCCGCCAGGCCGTACGTCTGCTGCGCGTCGTTGGGCAGCGCCGACAGACGGCCCACCCGTTCGCTCATGCCCCAGCGGGCGACCATGCCGCGGGCGATGTTGGTGACCTGTTCGAGGTCGTTCTCGGAGCCGGTGGTGACGACGCCGAAGATCACCTGCTCCGCGGCCATGCCGCCCAGGGCTCCGATGATGCGGCCGCGCAGATACTCCTCCGTGTACGAGTACCTCTCGGCCTCGGGGGTCGAGAGCGTCACCCCGAGTGCCCGGCCGCGCGGCACGATCGTGACCTTGCGCACCGGGTCGGCGCCCGGTTGCAGCATGCCCAGCAGGGCGTGCCCGCTCTCGTGGTACGCGGTGCGCCGGCGCTCCTCCTCCGGCATCACGAGCGGGCGTTCGGCACCCAGCTGCACCTTCGCCAGCGCCTCCGACAGATCCGACTGCGTCACCCGCTCCTGCTTGCGCTTGACCGCGAGGAGGGCCGCCTCGTTGGCGAGGTTGGCCAGGTCCGCGCCCGTCATGCCCGGCGTCGTACGGGCCACCTGGGCCAGGTCCACGTCCTGGGCGAGCGGGATGTCCCGCGTGTGGATCTTCAGGATCGCCTGACGGCCGCCGCGGTCCGGCGGTGAGACGCTGACCACCCGGTCGAAGCGTCCGGGCCGGGTCAGTGCCGGGTCGAGGATGTCGGCGCGGTTCGTCGCCGCGATGACGATCACGCCCTCGGAGCCGGAGAAGCCGTCCATCTCGGTGAGGATCTGGTTCAGCGTCTGCTCGCGCTCGTCGTGGCCGCTCACCGACGGGCCGCCGCCCCGCTGTCGCCCGATCGTGTCGATCTCGTCGATGAAGATGATCGAGGGGGCCACCTTGCGGGCCTCGGCGAACAGCTCCCGGACCCGGGACGCTCCGACGCCGACGATCATCTCGATGAACTCGGAGGCGGAGGCGGAGAAGAACGGCACGCCCGCCTCGCCCGCCACCGCCCGCGCGAGCAGCGTCTTGCCGGTGCCCGGTGGGCCCGTCAGCAGCACGCCGCGGGGCATCTTCGCACCCATGCTGCGGTAGGCGTCCGGGTGTTCGAGGAAGTCGACGACGTCGTCCAGTTCACCCTTGACCTCGTCGATGCCGGCCACGTCGGCGAACGTCGTGCGCTGGGTGCCCGGCTGGAGCTCGACCGGTTTGGGCGGCGCCTTGCGGCCGAGCATGCCCCCTGCCCCGAAGCCCGTACGCAACCGCCGCGCGAAGAAGACCCACAGCGCGACCAGGATCACCAACGGCGCGAGGGAGAGCAGCAGGTTGTACACGAAGCCGCGCTCCTGGACCACCGGCTGCGCGGTCACCGTGACGTTGTGCTTGCTCAGGTTCTGCCAGAGCTTGTCGTCCGCGAAGGCCGGGCGCTGCGTCTTGAACTTGGTGTACTTCCCGCCGCCGGGCTTTTGCCGTGCGCTCTTGAGCTGCCCCTGGATCGCGTCGCCCTTGGAGTAGATCTTGGAGACGTTGCCGTCCCCGACCTGCTTGCTGAACTCGGTGTACGCGATCGTGGGCTCGTTGCCCTGATTGAAGTAGGTCAGCGAAAGGTAGGCAGCGGCGAAGACGACCACTGCGGCGACGAGCAGGCCCCACCAGCCACTGCGCATCTTCCGACCGCGCGGTCGCCTGGGCGGCTCCTCCGGGGTGCCCTCGGTGCGCCACGGCTGCTCCGGGGTCTTGCGTGGCGGCGCAGCATTGCTCATATATCGGACAGTACGACACCATCCAGGCACCGGCACGCGCTGAGGGCGCCTCCCACGAAGAGAGGCGCCCTCAGTGACGCATGGAACGAACGTTCGTGAGCGTCAGTCCATGAACTTCTTGAACTCGTCCGGCAGCTCGAACTCCTGTCCGCCCTGCTGCGGCAGCCCGAACGCGCCCTGGCCCTGGGCCGCGGCCTCGCGGCGCTGGGCCGCCTCCAGCTCCTGCTGCTTGCGCTTCATCGGGTTGCCGGAGCGCTGCTTGCCCTTGGCCTGCTTGGGCTGCTTCTTCTGCCGGCCGGGGCCGCCGCCCATGCCCGGGATCCCCGGCATGCCGGGCATGCCGCCGCCCTGGGCCATGCGGGACATCATCTTGCGCGCCTCGAAGAACCGCTCGACGAGTCCCTTGACGGCGCTGACCTCGACACCGGAACCCTTGGCGATACGGGCGCGGCGCGAACCGTTGATGATCGTCGGGTCCTGGCGCTCGCCCGGGGTCATCGACTTGATGATCGCGCCGATGCGGTCGACGTCGCGCTCGTCGAGGTTGTTGATCTGGTCCTTGATCTGGCCCATGCCCGGGAGCATGCCGAGCAGCTTGCTGATGCTGCCCATCTTCCTGACCTGCTCCATCTGGGCCAGGAAGTCGTCCAGGGTGAAGTCCTGGCCCTTCTTCGACGCCAGCTTGGAGGCCATCTTCTGGGCCTCTTCCTGGCTGAACGTCTTCTCCGCCTGCTCGATCAGGGTGAGCAGGTCACCCATGTCGAGGATGCGGGAGGCCATCCGGTCCGGGTGGAAGGCGTCGAAGTCGTCGAGCTTCTCGCCGTTCGACGCGAACATGATCGGCTTGCCGGTGATCTGCCGGATCGACAGGGCCGCACCACCGCGGGCGTCACCGTCGAGCTTGGAGAGGACCACACCGTCGAAGCCGACGCCGTCACGGAAGGCCTCGGCCGTGTTGACCGCGTCCTGACCGATCATCGCGTCGACGACGAAGAGGATCTCGTCAGGGCTGATGACATCCCTGATGTCCGCGGCCTGCTGCATCATCTCCTGGTCGATGCCGAGACGGCCCGCGGTGTCCACGATCACGATGTCGTGGACCTTGCTCTTCGCGAAGTCGATCGAGTCCTTGGCGACCTTGACCGGGTCGCCGACGCCGTTGCCCGGCTCCGGCGCGTACACCGCGACTCCGGCGCGCTCGGCGACGACGCTGAGCTGGTTGACCGCGTTCGGACGCTGGAGGTCGGCGGCGACCAGCAGCGGCGAGTGGCCCTGCTCCTTGAGCCACCGGCCGAGCTTGCCCGCGAGGGTGGTCTTACCGGCGCCCTGGAGACCCGCGAGCATGATCACGGTCGGGGGCTGCTTGGCGAAGCGCAGACGGCGGGTCTCGCCACCGAGGATGGTGACCAGCTCGTCGTTGACGATCTTGAGGACCTGTTGGGCCGGATTCAGGGCCTTGGAGACCTCGGCCCCGAGTGCGCGCTCCTTGACGTTCTTGATGAACGTCCGGACGACCGGCAGCGCGACGTCCGCTTCGAGGAGCGCGATGCGGATCTCGCGTGCAGTCGCGTCGATGTCCGCCTCACTGAGGCGCCCCTTGCCGCGCAGGTTCTTGAAAGTCGCTGAGAGGCGATCGGAGAGAGTATCGAACACGGCGGCGTCGGTCCTCGGTGTCGGGGGCATTTCGGGTGTGTCCTCAAGGGTATCCGGCCGCGCAAGCAAATCGCCCCCGTCCGCTGGTTCAGCGGACGGGGGCGGAATCCCCGCATGGGCGGGGAGCACGCTTCGACGACCTTGAGCACATGCTGCGCGGGCGGACCAACCCCGCACCGGCGGGGAGCACACCCGATCAACGCAAGGGGTGACCGCACAGTCACGCCCGCAACGCCTCCTCCAGCGCCCGCGCCACCGAAGCCGCCTCCTCCCCCGGCAGAGGCGCCCCCGTGGCCGTGGTCACATAAAAGGCATCGACCGCGTTCGCGCCGAGCGTGGACACATGGGAGCTGCGCACCCGCACCCCCGACTTCTCCAGCGCCTGCCCGATCCGGAAGAGCAGCCCCGGTGCGTCCTGGGCCCGTACCTCGATCACCGTGGCGTGCCGGGAGGCCGCGGGAGCCACCGTGACACGCGGCGGAGGTGCCACCACGCCCCGGCGGCGGGGGTAGGCCGCGTCCCGCTCCGCCAGGCGCGCCGCGATGTCCAGGGAGCCGTCCAGGGCCCGTACGAGGTCGGCACGCAGCCGGGCCGCCTGTGGCAGGGAGCCGTACTCGGCCGCGACCCGCCAGTCGAGCAGCAGCACCGAGCCTTCGTGGACGCCGTCCGGGAGGTCCAGAGCGCGCAGCTCCGCCGTGCGGACGGTGAGGCGGTGCATGGCCAGGACGCCCGACACCGCGGGCAGCACGCCGGGCTGGTCCGGTACGGCGACGAGCAGCTCCACGCCGAGGGGCTCCGGTTCGCCGGGCGGCTCCTCGGCCGGCGGCTCGGTCTGCGCGCGCAGCGCGAGGACCGGGCTGCCCGTGCGGAACGCCTCGATGGCGAGCCGCTCCTGCTCGGCGGTGGGCGTGGCGGCCTCCGGGTCGGCGGGCTCGTCGCCGGCGAGGACCGCCGAGACTCGTTTGACCAGGTCGGTCACCAGCGCGCCCCGCCAGGACGACCAGGCCGCGGGACCGGTGGCCAGCGCGTCGGCCTCGGTCAGCGCGTGCAGCAGCTCCAGCGTGCTCTGCGAGCCGACGGCCTCGGCGACCGAGCGGACGGTGGCCGGGTCCTCCAGGTCGCGCCGGGTGGCCGTCTCGACGAGCAGCAGGTGGTGCCGTACGAGGGTGGCGAGGACGGCGACGTCGTCGCGGTCGAAGCCGATGCGGCCCGCCACGTCCCGGGCGATGATCTCGCCCGCGACGGAGTGGTCGCCGGGCCAGCCCTTGCCGATGTCGTGCAGGAGCGCGGCGACCAGGAGGAGGTCGGGGCGGCCGACGCGGCGGGTCAGCTCGGAGGCGCGCACGGCCGTCTCGATCAGGTGCCGGTCGACGGTCCAGACGTGTACGGCGTTGCGCTGCGGGCGGCAGCGCACACGCTCCCAGTCGGGCAGCAGACGGGTGATGAGACCCTCGGCCTCCAGGGCCTCCCAGACGTCGATGGTCGGACGGCCGGAGCCCAGCAGGGTCACGAGCTGTTCGCGTGCCTCGGCGGGCCACGGTGTGGGCAGCGGGCGTGCGGCGCCGGCCATGCGGCGCACGGCGTGCAGGGAGAGCGGAAGGCCTGCCTGGGCGGCGGCGGCCGCGGCGCGCAAGGGGAGCACGGAGTCGCGCTCGGGGCGTGCGGCGCGTGCGAGCACCACCTCGCCGTCCTGTTCGACCACGCCTTCGGCGAGCGGGGACCGCTCCGCGACCGGTTTGCCGCCGCCGAGCATGGCGCGCAGTCGCGGCCGCACGGCGCGCGACCGCAGGACGCGCCCCACCTCGCGCCACGTCACGTCACTCGCATACGAAATGACCCGCGCCGCCTCGTACACCTGCCGCAGCAGCGTGTCGGCGTCCAGCAGGCCGAGCTCGGCTGCGACCTGATCCTGTTCCTGAAGTGCCAGCCGGTCGGTGGCGCGCCCGGTGGTCAGATGCAGCGCGTCCCGTACGTCCAGGAGCCTGCGGCGGGCGTCCGCCAGTCCCTCACGCGGGGCGTCCGCGAGCCAGGAGGCGGCGACCGCGCGCAGGGCCGTGGCGTCGCGCAGCCCGCCCCGTGCCTCCTTGAGGTCCGGTTCCAGCAGGTACTGGAGCTCGCCCTGCCGCTCGGCCCGTTCGGCGCACAGTTCCTGGAGCTCGGGGAGACGTTTCGGCGCCTGGTTGCGCCAGTCCGCCAGGACGGCCGTACGCAGTCCCGCCGTAAGACCGAGGTCGCCCGCCAGGTGCCGCGCGTCCAGCAGGCCGAGTTGCACCTTGAGGTCCTCGCCCGCCGTCTTGCGGGCCTCCGCCGGGGTGCGGACGGAGTGGTCGAGGGCGAGGCCGAGGTCCCAGACCGGATACCAGATGCGGTCGGCGAGGGCGGCGACCGCCTTGCTGTCGCTGCCGTCGTGCAGCAGGAGCAGATCGAGGTCGCTGCGGGGGGACAGCTCGCCGCGGCCGTAGCCGCCGACCGCGACCAGGGAGACGCCGCGCAGTCCCTCGGCGCCCGCGGTGAACAGTTCCGTGAGCCAGTCGTCGGTCAGTTCCGCCAGGGCCGCACGGCGCGGCGGCCCGGACCGCGCCCCCTCCTGGAGGAGGCGCAGCCGGGCCGCCGCGTAGCCGCTGGGTCCCGAGTCCTCTGCTTCCGTACGTACGTCCGTACTCGTCACCCAGCGACTCCTGTTCCTTGGTGCCTTACAGCGCGTCGGGGCCGCGCTCGCCCGTCCGGACCCGGACGGCTGTCTCGACCGGGATGGACCAGACCTTGCCGTCACCGATCTTGCCGGTGCGGGCCGCCTTGACGATGACGTCGATCAGCTGCTCGGCGTCGTCGTCCTCGACCAGCACCTCGATACGGATCTTGGGGACGAGGTCGACCGTGTACTCGGCGCCGCGGTAGACCTCGGTGTGGCCCCGCTGACGACCGTAGCCGCTCGCCTCGGTGACCGTCAGACCGTGGACTCCGAAGGCCTGGAGGGCCTCCTTGATCTCGTCGAGCCGGTGGGGCTTGACGACGGCGGTGATGAGCTTCATGCGTCCACCTTCTTGGTCTGCGTGGCGGCCAGGGCCGAGGCTGCGACGGTCCCGGCGACACCGCCGCCCGCGCCGCTGAAGTCGTATGCGGTCTCGGCGTGCTCGGCCTGGTCGATGCCGGCCACTTCCTCGTCCTCGGTGACGCGCATACCGATCGTCTTGTCGAGGAGGAAGGCGAGGATCGCGGAGGCGACCAGGGAGTAGGCGAGGACCGCGCCGACACCGGCGCACTGCTTCCACAGCTGGGTGAAGGAGTGGTCGCCGTAGAAGACGCCCGTCGCGGTCGACTGGCCCTTGCCGGTGGCGAAGAAGCCGATGAGCAGGGAGCCGATGATGCCGCCGACCATGTGGACGCCGACGACGTCGAGGGAGTCGTCGTAGCCGAACCTGAACTTCAGGCCGACGGCCGCGGCGCAGGCGACACCGGCGATGACGCCGACGGCGATCGCGCCGAGCGGGGAGACCGCACCACCGGACGGGGTGATGGCGACCAGACCGGCGACGGCACCGGAGGCGGCGCCCAGCGTGGTGAACGCGCCGTGGCGGATCTTCTCGTAGGCGAGCCAGGCCAGCATGGCGGCGGCGGTGGCGACCTGCGTGTTGACGAACATCAGCGCACCGACGCCGTCGTCGTTGCCGAGCCACGAACCGGCGTTGAAGCCGAACCAGCCGAACCACAGCAGACCGGCGCCGAGCATGACCAGCGGGAGGCTGTGCGGGCGCATCGGGTCCTTCTTGAAGCCGACGCGCTTGCCGATGACCAGGATCACGCCGAGCGCCGCGGCACCGGCGTTGATGTGCACCGCCGTACCACCGGCGAAGTCGATCACACCGAGCTCGAAGGCCCAGCCGCCGGCGCCCCAGACCCAGTGGGCGACCGGGAAGTAGACGACCGTGGCCCACAGGGCGATGAACAGGGCCCAGGCGCTGAACTTGACGCGGTCAGCGAGGGCGCCGCTTATCAGTGCGGGCGTGATGATCGCGAACATCAGCTGGAAGACCATGAAGACGAAGATCGGGATGGTGTAGCCGTCCCACAGTTCCGTCAGGCCGATGTTGCTGAGCCCCACCCAGTCCGAGTTCCAGCCGATGATGCTGCCGGAGTCGGTACCGAAGGCAAGGGAGAAGCCGTACAGCACCCACAGGATGGTGACGATCCCCAGGCTGATGAAGCTCATCATCAGCATGTTCAGGGTGCTCTTGACGCGGACCATGCCTCCGTAGAAGAAGGCCAGGCCCGGAGTCATGAGCATCACCAGGGCGGAACAGATCAGCATGAAGCCTGTGTTCGCGGAGGACAGCTTGGGTGCCTCCGCGGCAAGCGTGATGGCTGGTGCCATCGGCGTCTCCTCGTCGGTTGGTACGGCCCCGTGCGGGCGAAGCCTGAAAGAGGTCCGGTCATGAGGGGTGGGCCGGTTATGCGCCATGAGATTGGCGCAGCGCGGTTTCGGTCGGCACCCCTCGATGTTTCGCCGCAGTGACGAAGGCGCCATTCGTGTTACGCATTGATGAACTGCCGGATGCGGGCCGCGCTGATCGTTATCGTGGCGCAACCTTCGATGAATGGCATCACGGCTTCGATCGAGGAGCGCTCACGGGAGATCGGCCGGGCCCCCGGAGCGGCGCCGGTTCGGGCGCGAAAAGCCGGTTCGGGCGCGAAAATACGCGGCCGGCCGCGGCGGCCATCCGATGACCTGGCATGGGGGAGCCGAGTCGGGCAGTTCGGGATGGCGGCCGCGGCCGGGGTCCGAGGGGGCCCTTGGGTTCCGTGGGCCCGGGAGGGTCAGACCGCCTCGGCGGTCTCGGGAAGATGGGTGGCGAGCCGGTCGGTCAATTCGACGACCTCGGCAAGATCACCGAAATCGCGTACGGCCGTGTCGACGGTCTTTCGAATACGAGTGTTAACCCGTTCCGACCGCACTTTTCGCGCGATTTCCATGGCCTTCGTGGCCAGTACCGCACTCTGCTCGGGCTCGCGCTGAAGAAGATGCACGGTGGCCATGCCGATGAGATTGAGTGCGTACGACCGCTGGTGCTCACTGTCCCCGGCGAAGCCGTCGACGGCCTTCTGCATCAGGGGCTCGGCGAGGGATGCGTAGGCGGGGCTGCGGCCGGCGACATAGGCGAGGTCGCGGTAGGAGTGGGAGTTCTCGGCGTGCAGTTCGGGCTCGGAGAAGAAGCGGATCCAGTCGGGCTCGGGCTCTGCGAGCTCGATCGCGTCGGCGTAGGTGTCCTCGGCCAGCCGGACGGCGCGCTTGCACTTACCGGGCTGACCCATGTTCGCGTACGCGCGGGCCTCCATCGCATACAGCATGGCCTGGGTGCGCGGACTCGCGCAGTCCCGGCTGCCGTACTGGGCGAGGTGGATGAGTTCCAGGGCGTCGTCGGGCCGGCCGAGGTGGATCATCTGGCGGCTCATGCTGGAGAGGATGAACGAGCCGAGCGGCTTGTCGCCCGCCTCCTTGGCGGCGTGCAGGGCGAGGACGAAGTACTTCTGCGCGGTGGGTTGCAGTCCCACGTCGTAGCTCATCCAGCCGGCCAGTTCGGCCAGCTCCGCGGCGACCTTGAACAGGCGTTTGGCGGTGGCCTCGGGCTGGGGTTCCTGGAGGAGGTCGGTGACCTCGTGCAGTTGGCCGACGACCGCCTTGCGGCGCAGACCCCCGCCGCACTGGGCGTCCCACTGCCGGAACATCACGATGGTGGTCTCCAGGAGGTCCAGCTCGGGCTTGGAGAGCCGGCCGCCGCGACGCGAGGCGAGCGCGGGCTCGGGCTCACCGCGCGACGTGGTCGAACCCGGCACGAGCCAGCGCTGCAGGGGCTCGATGAGGGACGGGCCCGCGGACAGGGCCAGCGAGGTCCCGAGGAAGCCGCGCCGCGCCAGCATCAGGTCGCTGCGCGAGAACTCGCTGATCAACGCCACCGTCTGCGGGCCCGTCCAGGGCAGGTCGACTCCGGACACGGAGGGTGACTGGTGGGCGGTGCGCAGGCCGAGGTCCTCGACGGCGACCACGCAGCCGAACCGCTCGGAGAACAGCTCCGAGAGGATCCGCGGGATCGGCTCGCGCGGATTCTCCCCGTCGAGCCAGCGGCGCACCCGTGAGGTGTCCGTGGAGATGTGGTTGGCCCCCAACTGGCGGGCCCTGCGGTTCACTTGCCGCGCCAGCTCACCCTTCGACCAGCCGCTGCGCACGAACCACGAGCCGAGCAGCTCATTGGGGCGCTTGTCAGCGTTCGTCCCGCTTCCGCCGTTCTCGCCCACTGGAACGCCCCCATCCCTGAAACCACTTGTGCACTGTGTGCGCCAAGCCCTACCAGAATGCCGGTGCCTACAGCCCCGCGTCCGGCACTTGTCACCCTTCGGACGGGAACCCGACTTGCCTCCGGCATACCCACGAGTGCGTGCGTCCCCAGGACTCGTGCACTCAAAGTAATCCTACGATCACCCGTCCAGCCATGGCGATTCCAGAAACGCCACCATTCGCCACCCCATCGAATGAACTCACGGTCGCCTCCGCGCGATTCACTTGACACATGACGAACAGCAGCGGGTGGAGCGTGGCACTCGGCGGCGCGCGTTGCCGAACGCACCACCCCGGACGCGACTGAGCGCCGCCCGAGCCGGGGCGACGAACGACGGATGGGAACGCAGGGTAACTTTCTGATTCCGTCGCGTAACCACCGGCACGCCGGACCCGTTGGAGGGGGCATGGGCTTCACGATCGGCGGTACGCGGGGAATCCGCGAAATCCGGCCCGGCGCACGACGCCGGAGCCGCTCGTCGGACTGCCTCGCCGTGGCGGAGTACACGGGCTTGTGGGGCTGGGACGTGGTGCCCGGCGCACGGGCGGCCGCGGGGGCATGCTCGTGCGGCAGGGCGGACTGTGCCGTGCCCGGCGCGCATCCGCTGGACTTCGCGCCCGTCGTGCGGGCCGGCGCCACGCTCGACGAGGCGACCGAGGCCTGGGCCGAGGTGCCGGGCGCCGCGGTGATGCTGCCGGTCGGCCGTGCGTTCGATGTGATCGAGGTCGCCGAGGCGGCCGGGCGGCGCGCACTGGTCCGCCTCGAACGCATGGGACTCCCGCTCGGCCCGGTGACGGCCACCCCGGACGGCCGCGCCCACTTCTTCGTCGCCCCAGGCTCCACGGCCGAGCTGCCCGAGCTGCTCTACCGGATGGCGTGGGACGACGCGTCCCTCGACCTGCACGCCCTGGGCCCGGGCTCCCACATCACGGCCCCGCCCTCGGACCGCGGCGGTCTGGGCCCGGTCCGCTGGCTCCGCTCCCCCTCCCTCGACTCGGCGACGGAGCCACCGGCCGCACGTCTGCTGATCGGCACGCTGGCGTACGTGGCGCACCGGTCACGGGCATAGGGCCTGTTGCGAAAGTCCCGTCCGCCGGACCGGCAACAGCGAAGGGCCCCGCTCCCTCTGCACCAGGGAGTGGGGCCCTTGCCCGGATACGACCACGTACGCACCGCACACGTGCGTACGCTCAGTCGCCGATAAGCGCATCCACGAACGCTTCCGGCTCGAACGGCGCCAGGTCGTCGGCGCCCTCGCCGAGACCGACCAGCTTGACCGGCACGCCCAGCTCCCGCTGGACCGCGACGACGATGCCGCCCTTCGCCGTGCCGTCGAGCTTGGTGAGCACGATGCCGGTGATGTCGACGACCTCGGCGAAGACACGGGCCTGCACGAGGCCGTTCTGCCCGGTCGTGGCGTCGAGGACGAGCAGCACCTCGTCGAGCGGGGCGTGCTTCTCGACGACGCGCTTGACCTTGCCCAGCTCGTCCATGAGGCCGGTCTTGGTGTGCAGACGCCCCGCCGTGTCGATGAGCACGACGTCGTAGCCCATCTCCTTGCCTTCCTTGACCGCGTCGAAGGCGACGGAGGCGGGGTCGCCGCCCTCCGGGCCGCGCACGGTGTACGCGCCGACCCGCTCGCCCCAGGTCTGCAGCTGGTCGGCGGCGGCGGCGCGGAAGGTGTCCGCGGCGCCTAGGACGACGGTGCGGCCGTCGGCCACGAGCACGCGGGCGAGCTTGCCGGTGGTGGTGGTCTTGCCGGTGCCGTTGACACCGACGACCATCACGATGCCGGGCTTGCTGGCCTCGGGCTCGGTCCGCACGGTGCGGTCCATGCCGGGGCCGACCAGCGTGAGCAGCTCCTCACGCAGCAGTCCGCGCAGGTCGTCGGGCGTGCGGGTGCCGAGCACCTTCACCCGCTCGCGCAGCCGGTCGACCAGCTCCTGGGTGGGCTGCACGCCGACGTCGGCGGTGAGCAGCGTGTCCTCGATCTCCTCCCAGGTCTCGTCGTCGAGGTGCTCGCGCGACAGGAGGGTGAGCAGCCCCTTGCCGAGCGCGTTCTGCGATCGGGAGAGGCGGGCGCGCAGACGGATCAGCCGGCCGGCGGTGGGCTCGGGGATCTCGATCGGAGGCGCCTCGATCGTGGGCGGCTCCTCGAGGGCGACGGGAGCGGCGCCCTCTGGGAGATCCACCTCCTCGATCGTCCGGCGTTCCTCGTCGCGCGGTGTCTCGGCCTCGTCGCCGACGTGCGGCTCGGCCGGAGGGGCGGTGATGTCGGGCGTCGTGGGGGGCGCCGGGGGCAGTGGCTTCTTGCGCCGACTGCTGATGAGGAGCCCGCCGAGCGCGCCGAACAGGACCACGGCGATGACTACAGCAAGGATGACGAATTCCATAACGGGTCCAGTATGCGCGACCAGGCACCGGGTCGTTCGGCGGCGACTCCGGGCGTCCGTACCCCTGTTTGTCTGACGCTTCGTCAGCTACCGTCCCTCTGCACACCCGCCCGGCGAAGGCGAAGGGGGCTTTCCCATGCCCGTCACGGTCGTACGTTTCAACCTCGTCGAGCCCGGCGCCACGCCCGCGTCGCTGAGTGCCCGGTACCGGGCCGCTGTGGAGATGGCCGCGTACGCCGACGACCACGGGATCACCACCGTGCAGACGGAGGAGCACCACGGGGTCGCGAACAACTGGCTGCCGTCGCCGTTCGCCTTCGCGGGCGCGGTCTTCGGCGCCACCCGGCGGCTGGCGGTGACCGTGTCCGCGGTCATCGGCCCGCTGCACGACCCGCTGCGGCTGGCGGAGGACATCGCCGTCCTTGACCTGCTCAGCGGCGGCCGGCTGGTCACCGTCGCGGGCATCGGCTACCGGCCCGAGGAGTACGCCCTCTTCGGCGTCGAGTGGAAGCGGCGCGGCGCGCTCCAGGACGAGCTTCTGGAGACCGTACTGAAGGCGTGGACCGGCGAGGAGTTCCCGTACCGGGGCCGCACGGTATGCGTCACGCCGCGCCCGTACACCCGTCCGCACCCCCTGTTGCTGGTCGGCGGCTCCTCGAAGGCGGCGGCCCGCCGCGCCGCGCGTCTGGGCCTGCCCTTCTTCCCGAGTGCGCATCTTCCGGAGCTGGAGGCGTATTACAAGGAGCGGCTCGTCGAGTACGGCACCGAGGGCTGGACGATGATGCCGGCCGCCGAGACCCCGCTGCTGCACATCGCCGAGGACCCGGACCGGGCCTGGGCGCAGTACGGCGAGCACTTCCTGCACGAGGCGCGGACGTACGCCTCCTGGCAGTCCGGCGACATCCGCTCGGCGGTGCGGTCGGCGGCCACGACGGTGGACGAGCTGCGCGCGGAGGGTGTGTACCGGATTCTGACGCCCGACGAGTGCGTGGGCCTCGGCCTGGACAATCACGTCCTGCACCCGCTGTCGGGCGGGATGCCCCTCGACGAGGGCTGGCGCAGTCTGCACCTGTTCTGCGAGAACGTGCTCCCCCGCCTGGAAGGCTGACCCTCCCGGTCATCACGCCTCTCTCACCCCTACACCCCCGCCCGGCTCGGGCGGTGGCCGAGCCGGGCGGGGGCAGGATCCGAGGAGAGGGGCAGCGGGGTCTTGGCCCTTCTCCTCGAGCTCGAAGCGATGGGCGGACTCAGCCCATCTCCTCCAGGGCCTTGCCCTTCGTCTCCTTGACGAACTTCAGGACGAACGGGATGGAGAGCGCGGCGAAGACCGCGTAGATCACGTAGGTCACCGAGAGGTTCCAGTCGGCCAGCGACGGGAAGCTCGCGGTGATGGCCCAGTTGGCGATCCACTGCGCCGCGGCGGCCACGCCCAGGGCGGCGGCACGGATCTTGTTCGGGAACATCTCGCCGAGCATGACCCAGACGACCACACCCCAGGACAGGGCGAAGAAGAGGACGAACACATGGGCGGCGATCAGGGCCATCCAGCCCTGGGTGGCAGGCAGCTTGCCGTCGACGAGGTGGTAGGAGAACGCCCAGGCCTCCAGGGCGAGGCCGACCGCCATGCCGATGGACCCGATGAGGGCGAGCGGCTTGCGGCCGATGCGGTCCACGAAGATCACCGCGATCACGGTGCCGACGATGTTGATGATCGATGTCGTGAAGGAGTAGAAGAACGAGTCCGTCGGGTCGACGCCGACCGACTGCCACAGCGTCGAGGAGTAGTAGAACGCGACGTTGATGCCGACGAACTGCTGGAAGACCGAGAGGCCGATGCCGATCCAGACGATCGGCTTGAAGAAGAAGCCACCGCCGAGCAGGTCCTTGAAGGTGGACTTGTGCTCACTGTTCATGGCGTGCTCGATCTCGGCGACGCGGGCGTCCAGGTCGAGACCCTGGCCCTCGACCTCGGCAAGGATCTCGCGGGCGCGGTCCCGCTTGCCGACGGAGATCAGGAAGCGCGGGGACTCGGGGATCGCGAAGGAGAGCAGGCCGTAGAGGACGGCCGGGACGACCATGACGCCGAGCATGACCTGCCAGGCTTCCAAGCCCATGAGCTTGCCGCGCTGGTCGCCGCCGACCGCGTTGAGCAGACCCCAGTTGACCAGCTGCGAGATGGCGATGCCGATGACGATCGCGGCCTGCTGGAAGGAACCGAGGCGACCGCGGTAGGCGGGCGGGGCGACCTCGGCTATGTAGGCGGGGCCGATGACCGAGGCCATGCCGATGGCGAAGCCGCCGACGACGCGCCACAGGGCGAAGTCCCACAGCGCGAAGGGCAGCGCCGAGCCGACGGCGCTGACGGTGAACAGCACGGCGGCGATCTGCATGACCCTGATGCGGCCGATGCGGTCGGCCATGCGGCCCGCGCTTGCGGCGCCGATGGCGCAGCCGATCAGGGCGATGGCGATGACCTGGGCCAGCGCCGCGGAGCCGATGTCGTAGCGGTCCCGGATGGCTTCGACGGCGCCGTTGATCACGGAGCTGTCGTAGCCGAAGAGGAAACCGCCCATCGCAGCCGCCGCCGCGATGAAGATGACATGCCCGAGATGTTCGGGGTGAGCCGTCCTGGCTCCTGGCTGGGGTGCCTGCGCTGTGCTGGTCACGTGAAACTCCTCGGGCCACCGGCAACACTGCCGGATGGGGGGCGATCCCTCTCAAGTAGCGATACCTGAAGGTAAAAGCAACGCAGCAGACCCTATGCCTTCAAGTTTCGAAGTCAACGGGCCTTGAGTGTGAGCTTCGAGGCACGGCGTGCAGGAATTTCGTTCAAGAAGTGAAGTCACCGAGAAAGTTGCAGGTGGCGACCGGTGTACGTAGCACGCATCTAGCGAAGTCGCTGGGAGATGACCTTCGACACACCGTCGCCCTGCATGGAGACGCCGTACAGCGCGTCGGCGACCTCCATCGTCCGCTTCTGGTGCGTGATCACGATCAGCTGCGAGGCCTCCTGCAGCTCCTGCATGATGCGGATCAGCCGCTGGAGGTTGGTGTCGTCGAGTGCCGCCTCGACCTCGTCCATGACGTAGAACGGACTGGGACGCGCCTTGAAGATCGACACAAGCAGCGCGACGGCGGTCAGCGACCGCTCACCGCCGGAGAGCAGGGAGAGCCGCTTGACCTTCTTGCCCGGGGGCCGCGCCTCGACGTCGACGCCCGTGGTGAGCATGTTGTCCGGGTCGGTGAGGATCAGCCGCCCCTCGCCGCCCGGGAACAGCCGGCTGAAGACGCCCTCGAACTCGCGCGCCGTGTCCCGGTACGCCTCGGTGAAGACCTGCTCGACGCGCTCGTCGACCTCCTTCACCACCTGAAGCAGGTCGGCACGGGTCTTCTTCAGGTCCTCCAGCTGCTCGCTGAGGAACTTGTGCCGTTCCTCCAGCGCCGCGAACTCCTCCAGGGCGAGCGGGTTGACCTTGCCGAGCTGCTGGTAGGCCCGCTCGGCGGCCTTGAGCCGCTTCTCCTGCTCCGCGCGGACGAACGGCTTCGGCTGGTTGCGCGGGTGATCCGGGTCCTCGGGCAGCTCCTCGCCCTCGGCCGGCGGGGAGGGCGGTACGAGCTGGTCGGGGCCGTAGTCGGCGATCAGCCCCGCCGGTTCGACACCGAGTTCCTCCAGCGCCTTGGTCTCCAGCTGCTCGATGCGCAGCCGTTTCTCGGCGCCGAGCACCTCTCCGCGGTGGACCGAGTCCGTGAGCTTGTCGAGCTCGGCCTTGAGGTCGCGGCCCGCGGTGCGGGCCGCTCCGAGTTCCTGTTCGCGTCGGGCCCGGGCGGCCTCGGCGGCGGTGCGCTCCTCGTCCGCCCTGCCCAGCGACACCTCGACATGGGCGAGGAGCTGCCGGGCACCGGAGGCGACGGCCTCGGCGACGGCGGCCTCGTGCCGCAGCCGGGCCCGCCGCTGCTCGGCACGCGCGCGTGCCTCGCGTTCGGCGCGGGCGCCCCGGTCGAGGGCATCGGCCCGGCCGGCCAGGCCCTTGACCCGCTCCTCGTGCGTACGGACCTGGAGGCGGGCCTCCATCTCGGTCTGCCGCGCGTTGGCCCCGTCGGCGGCGAGCCGGTCGCGCACGGAGGTGTCGGGCTCCTCCTCGACCGGCATCTCCTCGGCGACGGCGAGCCGCTCGGCGAGTTCCTCGACCTCCTGAAGTGCCTTCTCCAGTGCCTCCTGCGCACGCGCTGCGGCGGCGGTGGAGCGCTCGGCCTCCCCGGCGGCGCCGCGCGCCTGCCCCGCCAGCCGCCCCAGCTGCTGGGCGACCGCGGACTTCTCCCGCTCGGCAGCCCGCCGCCGCTCCCCCAGCTCCTCCACGAGCGCGGCACACTCCTTGCGGCGCTCCCCCGCCAGCCGCTGGGCCTGAGCCAACTCCTCGCACCGTACGGCGAGTTCTTCCAGCTCCGCGGCGGCCTCGTCGACGGAGGCCTGCACTTCGAGCAGGCTCGGCGCCCCGGCGGACCCGCCGTGCGCGAAGTGCGCCCCGAGGAGATCGCCCTCGGCGGTGACGGCGGTCAGGTCGGGCCGCGCGTAGACCAGTTCCTCGGCGTCCTCAAGGGTGCCGACGACGACGATGCCGCGCAGCAGCCGCCGTACGGCGGGCATCAGCTCGGCGGGGCCATGGACGAGGTCGGCCGCGAAGGGAAGCCCGCCGGAACGGGACCCCCCGTCCGCGGGCTCGCCGGCAAACACATCAGCATGGGAAGCGCCGAGGGCGTGGGGCTGCCCGGCTCGCACGTCCCCGAACCCGCCGACGGCGTCCGCGGGAAGCGCCGGGCCCGGTCGGGCGACCGAGTCGGGGGTGTGCGGCTCGCCGGCCGGTTCCTCCGGTGCGCCCGCCAGCAGCAGCGCCGCCCGTCCCGCGTCCTGCTTGCGCAGCAGACGGATGGCCTCGGCCGCCGAGGCCGGTGTGTTGACCGCGACGGCGTCCGCGGCCGCGCCGAAGGCCGCCGCGAGCGGGACTTCGTAGCCCGGGGTCACCGACAGCAGCTCGGCCGCCGGGCCCAGGAGACCGGAGAGGGCGCCCCTCGCACCGAGCAGCGCGCCCGTGCCGTCCTTGCGGCGCAGGCCCAGGGCGAGGGCCTCGTGCCGGGCCGCGACCGCCGCGCGCTTGCGCTCGGCCGCGGTGGCCGCCTCGCGGGCCGCCGCCAGAGCCGCCTCCGCCTCGGCGAGGGCCCGCTTCGCCGCCTCGTGCCGCTCCGTCAGGTCCGCGTCACCCGCGTCCAGACCGTCGACCTCGGACTTGAGCGCCTCGTACTCCTCCTGGGCGGCGACGGCACGTTCCTGCGCCTCGTCTCGGGCGGCGGCGAGCCGGTCGATCTCGGCCTGGGCGGAGGCCGCGCGCGAACGGGCCGCGCCCACCTGCCCGTTCAGCCGGGCCAGGCCCTCGCGGCGGTCGGCGATGGCGCGGGCCGCGTCCTTCAGGCGCCGCTCCTCGATCGCCAGTTCGCGTTCCAGCTCGGCCCGGTGCGCGACGGTGTCCTCCAGCGCGCGCTCGGCCGCCTCCAGGGCGGCCTCCAGTTCGGCCTCCTGCTCACGGATCCGCGCGGCCTCACGCTCCATGTCCTCGGGGTCGCGTCCACGCCGTTCCTCCGAGGGCTGAGAGGTGGCGCTCTTGACGCGCGCGTCGGCCAGCGAGATCGTGCCGCGCACCCGCTCCGCGAGCTGCGACAGCTCGTACCAGGTCTGCTGCGCCCGCTGGAGACGGGGCGTCAGCTGCCGTACCTCGTCCTCCAGGAGTGCCTCGCGCTGCAACGCCTTCTTCAGCTCGGCCTCGGCGGTCTCCTTGCGCTGCTTGAGCGCGGCCTCGTCCGCGACCTCGGACTTGAGCGCTTCCCGCAGCCGTACGAGATCGTCGGCGAGCAGCCGCAGGCGCGCGTCCCGGAGGTCGGCCTGGATCACGGCGGCCCGGCGGGCGACCGCCGCCTGCCGTCCCAGCGGCTTGAGTTGGCGGCGCAGTTCGTCGGTCAGGTCCTGGACGCGGGCGAGGTTCGCCTGCATGGCGTCCAGTTTCCTGAGCGCCTTCTCCTTGCGCTTGCGGTGCTTGAGCACACCCGCGGCCTCTTCGATGAAGGCGCGGCGGCCCATGGGATCGGCGTGCAGCACGGAGTCGAGCTGGCCCTGGCCGACGATCACATGCATCTCACGGCCGATGCCAGAGTCGGACAGGAGTTCCTGGATGTCGAGGAGGCGGCAGGTGTCGCCGTTGATCTGGTACTCGCTGCCGCCGTTGCGGAACATGATCCGCGTGATGGTGACCTCGGCGTACTCGATCGGGAGGGCCCCGTCGGAGTTGTCGATGGTGAGGGACACCTCGGCGCGGCCGAGCGGCGGGCGCCCGGTGGTGCCGGCGAAGATGACGTCCTCCATCTTGCCGCCGCGCAGCGACTTGGCCCCCTGCTCGCCCATGACCCAGCTGAGCGCGTCCACGACGTTGGACTTGCCCGAGCCGTTCGGCCCCACGACGCACGTGATCCCCGGCTCGAACCGGAGCGTGGTCGCCGAGGCGAACGACTTGAACCCGCGGAGGGTCAGGGCCTTGAGGTGCACGCCGCTGGACTCTACCTTCCGCCGGTATCTCACTCCATGAACCCTGGCAACCCCACGGTTTCACCCATGAACGTGCAGGGCACACCATCCGTTAAAGAGACTGAAAGGGTGCGCGGGCAACCATCGCGGGGCGACAAGCGCGGCGCGGCAGACGCCGGGCAGGAAACGCGGGGCAAGAAAGAAGGGACGCCGAGGCGTCCCTTGCAACTCTGACAACCGAGCGGTTGATACGGGCAGCCAACCACTGCGTGTGCTGTTGTCGTGTAGCGGTGCAGTGATCAGGTGAGCGCAGGCTCCGCCTGGTGTGCGTCGATGCTCTCCATGATCCTGTCGTGAGAAGCGGCAGCCGTCAGCGCGTCGTTCTCCGCCTGGATCCGTACGAGCTCGGATTCGAGCTCCTGGACGCGCTGCTGGAGCCGTCGCATCTCGGCGAGGAGTCGCGGGTCGGAGCCGCCGACGTAACCGAGAAGCGCCTTTGCCATGATGGATGGTCCTCCACACTGAGTGACCGACCGAAGCGGTGTGGGTCGTGAGGGATTCGCACCCGCGGTGCTTGGCACTCTTGAGTTTGTGCTGCCGTTCTTACATGCCAAACAGCTAAGGTGCGCGGGGCTTTCAGCGTCTCACCAAAAAGTTTGACGGTCAACACGATCACACCCCGTATTGGCGGGCAGCCCGCGTGCGCGCGGCCCTCGAAGGGCGGCACTGCGACTCCTGCGGACCCCTGAGGGCGTGGAGATCATCCTTATCTGCGGAGCCTGCCACGACCAGCGCTTCTTGGCAACCACCAGGCCCTTTCTGCTTCGGGCAGGTGCCAGTGGCATGTCCCTCCGCTTCCGCGGGGCGGTCCGCCGGACCCGACTCAGCGGATCGCGAAGCCGTCGTAGCCACCGCGGGGCGTGTCCCAAATCTCAGTGACTCCGTCCACACGCCCGGGTGTGTCGTCGCCCTGGAGCCAGTCCAGCAGGCCCTCGCAGCCCTCCCGCGAGCCTTCGGCGACCACCTGGACGCGCCCGTCGTCCAAATTGAGAGCAAAACCACTCAGGCCGCCGATCTCCAGCGCCTTGGCTCGCGTGAACCAGCGGAAACCCACACCTTGGACACGCCCGCGCACCCACGCGACGAGCCGAGCATCGTCGTTCATGGCTGCACGCTAACTGGCCAATGTCACACCAGGCACTTCGTCCCCCAGCGCCATGCGGTACCGTCCCGGTCCAGATAAATCTCATGTGAAACTCACTCGTTCGGGTGAGGGGCGCTGACCGCAAGATCAGGAAGGCCAGCAGATGGGACGCCACCGACGCTCCGCCGCCGGACGTGCGGCCTCAGGCCGCGCCGGGGGGGTCACACAGAAGCAGGAGATCCCCACGGAGCGCTACGGCCCGGAAAACCTCTACGGCTTCGCCGCGGTCCTGGAGGCCGAGCGGCTCGCGACCCGCTCGCACCGCAAGGCGAAGGCCGCGACGCCGGTACGCACGGGCCTGCTGGGCGTCTCCGCGGCCGTCGCGCTGGGCACGGTGGCGGTCGCCACCGGGGTGCTGCCCGGTGGCAAACAGTTCTCGGTGAGCGGCAACTCCGGCAGCGCGCAGGCCGGGGGCACCACCCCGTCGGGCTTCGCGACCGAGCAGGGGGGCGCGAGCGGCCCCGCGAACGACCGTGGCTCCGAGTCCACGAGCCGTAACTCCGACCGCTCCTCCGCGCCGGCCGCGGTCCCCTCGGCCTCGGCGTCCCCGGCGACGCCGACGCGGACCGCCTCGCCGAAGCCGTCCCCGACGAAGTCGGCGACGGCCGCGCCGCCGGCGAAGAAGGCCCCGAAGAAGCCGAAGACCACCCCGTCGGTGACCGTGCCCGGCGAGGCCTCGGCCGAGGTCCAGGTGCTCAAGCTCGTGAACGAGGAGCGGGCCAAGGTGGGCTGCAGCCCTCTGAAACAGAGCAGCCCCCTGCGGAAGCTGGCGGAGGCGTTCAGCCAGGACATGGCCGCGCGGAACTTCTTCGACCACACCGACCCCAGCGGCAACGACCCCTGGGACCGTGCGGCCGCGCTCGGCATAAGGAGCCTGGGCGGCGAGAACATCGCCCGCGGCCAGACGACCGCCGAGGCCGTGATGGATGCCTGGATGAACAGCCCCGGCCACCGGGCGAACATACTGAACTGCGACTTCAAGACGCTGGGTGTCGGCGTGCACTTCGGGTCCGGTGGGCCCTGGTGGACGCAGGACTTCGGTTACTGAGATAGCCGCAGGTCAGACGGCTATGCACCCTCCTGGGCCGTGTCCGGGCCGTCAACCGTGGGTTCCTCGTCCCCGAAGACGCGATCCACGGCGGCCCGGGTCCGGGTCCCGCTCGACGGCATCAGGTGCGTGTACGTCCGCAGCGTGAAACCCGGGTCGTGGTGGCCCAGGTACTCGCTCAGGGCCTTGATGCTCTCCCCCGCGTCCAGCAGCACCGAAGCGTAGAAGTGCCGCAGCGCGTGCATGCCGTTGTCCCGACCGGTCTTGACGCCTGCGGCCCCAAGCGCCGGCCGCCATACGCGGTCGTTGAAGCGATTCCGGTCCAGCGGCAGAACCACGAACGACGCCAACGGCCGCGTGCCGAGATACGGGATCGCGTGCAGCCGCGCCTGGACCTCGTGTCGGGCGAGCGGCACCTGTAGTTCCCACCTACGGTGAACAAAGAGGATCAAACGAAGTGGATCTCCGCTGCAGGTAGCGACGTAGCGACAGGGGAGGCACTCATGGCCGGAAAAGCCAGCATCGTGCTGGCCCACGGCTTGTGGGCCGATGGCTCGTGCTTCGCAAAGCTCATCCCCGCACTCCAGGCCGAGGGTCGCGAGGTCTTCGCGTCGCAGCATGGGCTTGACTCGCTCGCAGGCGACGTCGACTGCGTAACCCGCGCGATCAACCACGTGCCCGGCCCGGTCGTGCTCGTGGGCCACTCCTACGGCGGCACGCTGATCACCAAGGCGGGCGTGCACGACCGGGTGGGCGCTCTTGTGTACATCTGCGCGCTTGCCCCGGACGACGACGAGACCTCGCAGCAGCACCTGGCCGCGTTTCCCAGCTCGCCGGTTTTCGAGCACCTTGAGGTCGCCGACAACCGCATCTACCTCAAGGAGTCGGGTATCGGCGACTTCTGCGGCGACCTGCCGCTGGAGGAACAAAAGCTCGTGCTGGCGACCGCTAACCCGCCGATCGCGGACCTCTTCGACCAGCAGGTACCCGGCAATGCCTGGCGAGCGAAGCCGAGCTGGTACATCGTGGGCACCCAGGACCGCACGGTGAACCCGGACCGGGAGCGCGCTTCCGCCGAACGGATGAAGGCCACGACCGTCAGCCTCGACAGCAGCCACGTCCCGATGCTCTCCCAGCCCAACGCTGTCCTCGAGGTCATCCGCAACGCTGCGAAGACCCTGGAGTAGGGCCGAGGACCGCGGGGCACGCCGCCTTTGGGCATCCGTGCGCGTCGCCGCCGGCCTGCTGCAGTCTCCACCCGAGAGTCTTGCGTGGGTCGGCACAGTCCCTGCGACTCTCCCGGCTACGCTCGCGCGGGAGCGCCCCGCGGCGCGTGGCTGCGGGGCGCCTTGTGGGGTTTAGTCGACCGCCTGGCCGTCGTACTTGCCGCCCACGCAGGGGTTGCCCGGCAAGTCGATCCGGGGCACTCCGCCGCCCTCCCTGCACTCCGTAGGGCTGACGACGGATGGGGCACCCTTTGCGGTGGCGGCGGTGGCGGTGGCGGCGCCTGTGAGGCCGAGTCCGGCGAGGGCTGCCGTGGCGATGACGGCGGCGAGGATTCGTCGAATGCTCATTCGGTTCCCCTTTCACGGATTACCTCGATTGGGGCACTAGCCAGCTTGAGCTTCGCCCATGCGGGTGGCACATCATGTTGCGCCATTCGGGTGACATGGCTGTCAGGAGCGGGGCCGCTGCCGCCCAAGGCGGAGGGGTGCCCGCCCTCACTCCCAGGTACCAAGCGACCATCGGTCAGGCGACCGCAGGTCGGAGACCCGGCGCGTCACTTCTTCGGTTACTGACGCGCTTCGTACGGGTGGCGTGCCCCCGGCCGGGGACTCCGGTCGGGGGCACGGCCATGCCTACGCCGCCGCGCGGCCCAGCCCGAACTGCCTCGCCGTCTCCGCGACGCGGCGGCCGAGGTGCCGGGCCGTCGCCGCGTCGGCCTTGTGGACGGCCTCCGGGCCCTCGTCGACGTTCGTCTGCGCGGCGGCACCGAGGAAGACGCCGAGCCGGTTGAGGTCGTACTCGGAGCCGGCGCTGTTGTTCCAGCCCGGGTGCAGACCGAGATTGACCCAGTTCATGCCGTGCTGTGCGGCCAGGATCTGGAAGAACTGGAGGGTGTGCAGCTTGTCACCGCTCTTGGATCCGGAGTTGGTGAAGCCGGCGGCCAGCTTGTCCTTCCAGTCCTGCCCGAACCAGCGCTTCGACGAGGCCTCGGCGAAGACATGGAAGGCGCCGGACGCGGTGCCCATGTAGGTCGGTGAACCGAAGACGATCGCGTCCGAGGCGTCCAGGATCGCCCACTGCTCGTCGGTGATCTCGTCGACCTTGATGAGGTGCACCTGGGCGCCGGCCTCCACGGCGCCGTCCCGTACGGCCTCGGCGAGGACGGTGGTGTGGCCGTAGCCGGAGTGGTAGGCGATGGAGACAACAGGGGCGGTCATGGTGACGTACTCCTTGGAAGCATGAACGGGAGCCGCGAGGAAGGAGCAGCTCACCAGCGATGAAAAAAGGAAAGCACTAACTTTCGGTTAGTGCAACCTGTTGGTTAGCGCTGTGTTCGGCTACGCTTGTGTCATGAACAGCACGCAACAGCTCACGGAGGACCAGAACCTCCCCTACAACGTGTTCGCCAAGGCCTGTCCCTCGCGGGGCACGCTGGAGCACGTCACGGGACGCTGGGGCACGCTCACGCTGGGAGCCCTGCACGAGGGGCCCTTCCGCTTCAACGAGCTGCGCCGCCGTGTCGACGGCGTGAGCGAGAAGATGCTGTCCCAGACCCTGCACGCGCTGGAGCGTGACGGTCTGGTGCACCGCGAGGCACAGCCGACGAATCCGCCCCGCGTGGACTACGAACTGACTCCCCTGGGCCGCGAGGTCGCCGAGCGCCTCCTGGCCCTCATCCACTTCGTGGAGGGGCGGATGGACGACGTGCTGGAAGCACGCCGGTCCTACGAAGAAACGCGCGGCACCCGCTGACACCTCGGGCAGAAGTAGCTGGACCGGTTCATCCAGGGGCGGCGGCGCATCGGTGTGGCGCAGCGCCGGCAGGGCAGTCCTTCGCGGCCGTACGCGTCCAGTGACCGGTCGAAGTAGCCCGACTCTCCGTTGACGTTGACATAGAGACTGTCGAAGCTGGTGCCGCCGACAGCGAGCGCGGCATTCATCACCTCCCGGACATGGCCGAGGAGTTCGGTCGTACGCGGGCGCGTGAAGTTCGCGGTCGGCCGCTCGTAGTGGATACGGGCACGCCAAAGGGCCTCGTCCGCGTAGATGTTGCCGACGCCGCTGATCAAAGACTGATCGAGCAGGGCCCGTTTGATGGTCGTGCGCTTGCGCCGCAGTGCCCGGTGGAAGGCCTCGTCGTCGAAGAGCGGGTCGAGGGGGTCGCGGGCGATGTGCGCGATCACGTCGGGCAGGCCGTCGGGCGTGGTGTCGTGCAGCGAGAGGCCGCCGAAGGTGCGCTGGTCGACGAAGCGGAGCTCGGTACCGAGGGCGTCGTCGAAGCGCAGGCGGATACGCAGGTGCTTCTCGTCCGGGGTGTCGTACGGCTGGACGAGAAGCTGGCCGCTCATGCCGAGGTGGGCCAGGGTCGCCGTACCCATGGTCTCCACCGGGATCCAGAGGTATTTGCCGCGGCGGCTCGGGGTACCGAGGCGCTGCCCCTTCAGCCGGTGCGCGAAGTCCTCGCCACCCGCGGTGTGCCGGCGGACGGCACGCGGATGCAGCACCTCGACGTCGGCGACGGTCCGGTGGGCGACCCAGCGCTCCAGGCCACGCCGCACGACTTCGACCTCGGGCAGCTCGGGCACGGGACTCCTCCGGAAGGGGGAACGAGGGGGGGCGATGTCCGCAGGGTACCTCTTGAACAAAGCGGCTCGACGAGCGCCTTCCGGCCTCGGCGGAGGGAACGGCGGCAGGCCGGGCGGAAGCAGGGCACCACTTTCGGGCGCGGCCCCCGCACCCCGCTCCCGGAACTCCGACCGCACTGACGAATCCCCGGCCACACCCAGCGGCCCGAGCCGGAGGAGACCCGGAGCCGTGGGGCCGAGCAGCAGCCAGAGAAAACCCGGCGCCGTAGGGCCGAGCGGCAGGCGGAGAAGGCCCGGCGCCGGCGCGGCGCGCGCGCCTCATGCGACGGACCCCGCCGCGGCGCTGTCGCCGGGGCGGGGTCCGTTTCGAAGGATGTGCCGGAGGATTCAGGCCGTGGCCGTGTCGCTCGCCGCGGCGGAGGCCTTGGTGTCGGTGATCCCGTCGGGGGACCCCGCCTCGGCAGCCGCCTTCGCGCGCTCGTCCGCTGCTGCGCGGATGGAGCGCCAGGCCGACTCCGCGGCCTGCTGCTCCGCCTCCTTCTTGCTGCGGCCGGTGCCGGTGCCGTACGAGACGCCTCCGACGCGGGCGGCAGCAGTAAAGGTCTTCTCGTGGTCCGGGCCGGTCTCCGTGACCAGGTACTCGGGCACACCGAGCCCCTCGGTCGCGGTCAGCTCCTGGAGGCTGGTCTTCCAGTCCAGGCCGGCACCGAGATTCGAGGACTTCTCGATCAACGGGTCGAACAGGCGGTGCACCAGCTCCCCCGCCGAGTCCAGCCCCTGGTCGAGATAGACAGCGCCGATCACCGCTTCAAGGGTGTCGGCAAGAATGGACGCCTTGTCCCGGCCGCCCGTGCCCTCCTCGCCCCGGCCGAGCCGGATGAAGGAGCCGAGGTCGAGCCCGCGGCCCACCTCCGCCAGCGCACGCGAGTTGACCACCGCGGCCCGCAGCTTGGCCAGCTGGCCTTCGGGCAGGTCGGGGTGGGTGCGGTACAGCGTGTCGGTGACGACGAGGCCGAGGACGGAGTCCCCCAGGAACTCCAGGCGCTCGTTCGTCGGCAGACCGCCGTTCTCGTACGCGTACGAACGGTGGGTCAGCGCGCGCACCAGAAGGGCGGACTCGACCTTGTAGCCGAGCCGCCCTTCCAGAAGCGTGTGGGACGAGGCTGTGTTGTCCGCCGAACCACCCCCGCTACGGCGAGGACTGTTTTTGGCGTCAGACATCAGCACTCTCACCAGCCGATCAGACCTCGAGGACCTGGCGCTTGTTGTAGGTGCCGCACGACGGGCACGCGATGTGCTGCTGCTTGGGCTCGTGGCAGCGCTCGCACGCAACCAGGGTGGGGACCGCAGCCTTCCACTGCGACCGGCGGTGGCGCGTGTTGCTGCGCGACATCTTCCGCTTCGGAACAGCCACGGCTACTTCTCCTGCTTCTCGTCGACGCCCGCTTCGGCGCCGCTCATCTCGTCCTTCTCGCCGTCTCCGAGTGAACCGGCGAGTCCCTGCAGTGCCGCCCAACGGATGTCGACGGCGTCATGGTGGTGGTCCGGGTCGTCCGCGAGGCGTGCTCCGCACTCGGAGCACAGACCAGGGCAGTCTTCCTGGCACACCGGCTGCATCGGCAGTGCGAGCACCACCGCATCGCGCAGCACTGGTTCGAGGTCGAACAGGCCGTCCTCGAGAAAGAGCCTGTCCTCGTCTTCCTCGGCGTCGTCGGCCGGTTCCGCTTTGACACGGCCCCGGTCGTCGGCGTCAGGGTACGAGAACATCTCCTGGAAGTCCGCTTCGAGCTCCTGCTCCAGCGGCTCCAGACACCTTACGCACTCCCCCTCGACCGATGCACGGGCGGTGCCTGTGACGAGCACCCCTTCCATGACCGACTCGAGTCGGAGTTCGAGCTCCACCGGGGCGCCTTCCGGCACTCCGATGACTCCCTGGATACCGAAGTCCCTGGGAGCGTCGACCGTGCGGGTCAGGCGCTGGAGCGCACCAGGACGCCGACCCAGCTCGTGCGTGTCGAACACGAGGGGGTTCCGGTGGTCGAGGCGGGCGTTCAGGGCCATTCCTGCTTTCGATCTTCGAGTTCTGAGGGGACGCCTACCCGTGGTGTTCCGGGCAGCGCTGATCGCGAAGGGTACGCGCGACCGAAGAGCCAGGATACTGGACCTTTCGCTCTCAGCCCAATCCGGTGCGCTCGGGGCGCTCCGGACCCGCGTACCCGGCACGCTCAGTGACCGCCGCGCCCCTGTTCGTAGGCTCGCAGCTGCTCGGCGCTGATCATGGTCGTGTCGAAGAGGCTTGTCTCGTCCAGCGCGTTGTCCTGGGCGTACCCCTGGTGCCCGCCCTGTCCCTGGTCGTACGCGGCCTGCTGGTCGTACGTCTGCGCCTGCGGGTAGGCGGCGTACGGGTCGGCCTGCTGGTAGCCGTAGGGGTCCTGCTGGGCGTACGCCTGCTGGTAGCCGTACTGGTCGGTCTGCTGATAGCCGTAGGGGTCCTGCTGCTGCGCGTAGGCCGGCTCAGTCTGCTGGGCCGGGATCGCGGGTGCCCGGGCAGGGGCCGCGGGCGTCCGGTCCGGGGTGTCGGCCAGGGCCGCGAGGTCGGCGAGGTAGTCAGCGTCGCTGGAGTGCTGGACGGTCGTCATGTCGTCGGCGAGGGCGCCCAGGTCGTCGGTGGCGATACGGCCGTGCAGCTTCTGCCGGCCCTTGCCGACGGCCTCCAGGGTCTTGGCGAGGACGGCCTCGAAGGCACCGAGCTTGGCGTCCACGTACGCGTCGGCGTCGCGGCGCAGGGTCTCGGGGTCGTGACTGCGCTCGGGGGCGTCCTCGTCCTCGTACCCCTGCTCGTCGAGGCCGGGACCGGTGCCGAGGAGCTTCTCGCGGCCGCGGCCGACCGAGCCGAGGGTCTTGGTGAGGACGACCTCGAAGTTGGCGAGCTTGGAGTCGACGTAGTCGTCGGCCTCGGCGCGGACCTCCTCGGCCTCCTGACGGGCCTCGGTGAGGATGCGGTCGGCCTCGTTCTGGGAGCGGCGGGCGACCTCCGTGTCGGAGATCAGGGAGCCGCGTTCGGCGTGCGCGGTCTCGATGATCCGCTCGGCCTCCTGGCGGGCCCGCTCGACCATCTGCTCACGGTCGCCGATCAGCTCCTGGGCCTGGGCCAGGGAGTCGGGCAGCGCCGCGCGCACCTCCTCCAGCATCGAGAGCAGCTCGGCGCGGTTGACCACGCACGAGGCCGACATGGGCATGCCCCGGGCGCCGGAGACCATCGCCACGATCTCGTCGAGCTTCTTCTGCACGTCCACCGTGTGCTCGCCACTCTCTACAGCTGTGTTGGAGACGGACGGGTCGACTGTACGACCACTCCCGCCCCGACCGACACCGGGTGACGGCCTGTCAGGTTCCGAGGGGCCGGCCGCGGCCCGCTCAGTCCTTCCTGAGGCGCTGGTCGAGGGCCTCCAGAACGACCGGGGGCACCAGGTGGGAGACGTCTCCACCCCAGGCGGCGACCTCCTTGACGAGCGAGGAGGACAGGAAGCTGTAGGTGGGATTGGTAGGCACGAAGAGGGTCTCCACACCCGAGAGGCCGTTGTTCATCTGGGCCATCTGCAGCTCGTAGTCGAAGTCGCTGACGGCGCGCAGGCCCTTGACGATCGCGGGGATGTCACGCTGCTTGCAGAAGTCGACCAGCAGGCCGTGGAAGGCCTCCACCTCCACGTTCCCGAACTCGGCGGTGACCTGGCGGATCAGATCGATCCGCTCGTCGATCTCGAACAGGCCCTTCTTGGACTTGTTGATCATCACCGCGACGTACACCTCGTCGTACAGCTTGGAGGCGCGGGCAATGATGTCGAGGTGTCCGTTGGTGATCGGGTCGAACGACCCGGGACAGACGGCGCGGCGCACTTGTGATCCCTCGCTCTCCGGTCCGGTCATCGTGCGTCTTCGCACGTAGAGGCGGCGCGACCGTACCAAAACGTCCCTTCGCCGTAACGACGGGCCCGGATCGCGTCGAAGCCGTCCGGCCACCGGAATTCTCCGCCTCTGGTGCTGCGCTCCACGGTGACGAGGGCGTCGGCCGCGAGCCAGCCCCCCGTCCGGAGTGTGAGCAGAATCTCGCGAAGATCCTCGTCGGAAACCGCGTACGGGGGGTCCAGGAAGACGATGTCGTACGGGTCCGACGGCGCCGGTGTCCGGATGATCTGTTCCGCTTTGCCCGCCCTGACTTCGGCGCCGGGCAGACCGAGTGTCCGGACGTTCTCACGGACGGTCCGGACGGCCCGGGCGTCGGCCTCGACGAGGAGGATGTGGCCGGCCCCGCGGGACAGGGCCTCCAGGCCGACGGCGCCCGAGCCGGCGTACAGGTCGAGGACCCGCTCGCCGTCCAGCGGGCCGCCGAGGAGGGACTGCCAGGTGGAGAAGAGGCCCTCGCGCGCCCGGTCGGAGGTGGGGCGGGTGCCGGTTCCCGGCGGGACGGCCAGTCGGCGTCCGCCGGCTGCGCCGGCGATCACGCGGGTCATCTCGGATCCTTGGTCGTGGGGATGGTTACGGATCCAGTTTGGCAGGCGAGGGCCGAGGAGTGGCTTTGTCTCGTGCGCGGCTGCGGATTCGGGGGGTGCTCGCGCCCATGCCGCGGAGCCGCGTGCCGACACGGCCCCGCGCCCCTTTCGGGGCGCTGTCCTCAGCCCTTTTCCAGGTACTGCTCCCGCTCGTCGTCCAGCAGCGCCTCCAAGGCCGTGCGCAGGCCGGGCAGTCGCTCCAGGTCGGGGTCGGCGGCCACCACCGCCGCCGCCTCCTCGCGGGCCTCGGCGATGATCTCCTCGTCCTCGATGACCGCCAGCATGCGCAGCGAGGAACGGACGCCGGACTGGGCCTGGCCGAGCACGTCGCCCTCGCGGCGCTGTTCGAGGTCGATGCGGGAGAGTTCGAAGCCGTCGAGGGTGGACGCCACCGCGTTCAGGCGCTGGCGGGCCGCGCTCGCCTCCGGCATCTCGGTGACCAGGAGGCACAGCCCCGGCGCCGAGCCCCGGCCGACCCGGCCACGCAGCTGGTGGAGCTGTGAGACCCCGAAGCGGTCGGCGTCCATGATCACCATCGCCGTGGCGTTCGGGACGTTGACGCCCACCTCGATGACCGTCGTCGCGACCAGGACGTCCGTCTCCCCGGCGGCGAACCGGCGCATCACCGCGTCCTTGTCGTCGGGGTGCATTCGCCCGTGCAGCACCTCGACCCGGAGTCCCTGCAACGGCCCCTTGGCGAGTTGGTCGGCGATATCGAGAACAGCGAGCGGGGGCCGCTTCTCCGCCTCGTCCTCGGGCGACTTCTTCGCCTTCTTCGGATCGTCCTCCTCATCGCCGATGCGGGGGCACACGACGTACGCCTGATGCCCGCCCTCGACCTCCTCGCGCACACGCTCCCAGGCGCGCGCCAGGAAGTGCGGTTTGTCGGCGGCCGGCACCACATGGCTGGCGATCGGCGAACGCCCGGCCGGGAGCTGGTCGAGAACGGAGGTCTCCAGGTCGCCGAATACGGTCATGGCGACGGTCCGGGGAATCGGCGTGGCGGTCATCACCAGCAGGTGCGGCGGCTGCTTGCCCTTGCCGCGCAGCGCGTCCCGCTGCTCCACCCCGAACCGGTGCTGCTCGTCGACCACGACAAGGCCGAGGTCATGGAACTGCACCTTGTCCTCGATCAGCGCATGGGTGCCGATCACGATCCCGGCCTCCCCGGTGACGAGATCGAGCAGCGCCTGCCGCCGCGCCGCCGCCCCCATGGACCCCGTGAGCAGCACCACCTTGGTGGCCTGCTCGGCCCCGCCCAGCATCCCTCCCTCGGCCAGCTCCCCCATCATCTCGACGACGGACCGGTGGTGCTGCTGGGCGAGCACTTCGGTGGGCGCGAGCATGGCGGCCTGCCCGCCGGCGTCCACGACGGCGAGCATGGCGCGCAGGGCCACCATGGTTTTTCCACTTCCGACCTCTCCCTGGAGCAGCCGGTGCATCGGATGCTCGGTCGCCAGGTCGTCGAAGATCTCCTTCGAGACCTTCTGCTGGCCTTCGGTGAGGGTGAAGGGGAGGCGGTCGTCGAAGGCCGTCAGCAGGCCGTCCGGCTTGGGCTTCCGGGCGATCGCCTGGAGTTGGGTGTCCGCGTGGCGGCGGCGGGCCAGAGCGACTTGGAGGACGAAGGCCTCGTCCCACTTGAGCCGGGAGCGGGCGTCGGCGATGTCCGCCTTCGTGTGCGGGCGGTGGATCTTGAGGAGAGCCTCGGGAAGGGAGACCAGACCGCGGCCGTCGCGGAGGGAGTCCGGCAGGGGGTCGATCGCCTCCTGGGCGCTCGGCAGCACCGTCTGCACCGCCTTGGCGATCTTCCAGGACTCCAGCTTGGCCGTGGCGGGGTAGAGGGGGATCAGGGCGCCCGCCCAGCTGTCCACCGTCTCGGACACATCCTCGCCGCGCAGCAACTCGTATGCCGGATGGGCGAGTTGGAGTTTGCGGTTGAAGACGGAGACCTTGCCCGCGAACAGCGCGCGGGTGCCCGGCAGGAGTTCCTTGTGGGGCTTGTGCACGCCGTTGCCGAAGAAGACCAGTTGGAGGCGGCCGCTGCCGTCGGTGATCGTGACCTCCAGACGCTGGCCCTTGCCGCGAGGGGCCTTGGCCGAGGCGAAGGTGTGCAGACGGGCGTCGGCGACCTGGGCGACCACCGTGACGTGCTCGTCCATGGGCAGGTCGGCGAGGTGGGTGAGCTGACCGCGCTCCTCGTATCTGCGCGGGTAATGGTGGAGCAGGTCTCCGACGGTGTGCAGGCCGAGGTGCTCGGCCATCACCTTCGCGGTGGCGGGGCCGAGCACCTTCTTCAGTGGTTCTTCCAGTGCGGGCACGAGATCCATTGCACACCACGCCACTGACAATGCCGTATACGTCTTGGAAATCCGCTGGTCAGGCCGGTCGTTCGGGGCCTAGGATGGCGCATTCCTCCGGCTCGCCTCCGCGGTCACCGCCCCACCGGGACCGCCCGACCCCGCGCCGTCGACCGGCCCCCACCCGCGGCGCAGTGACGATGGACTCCCAGACCTCGCAGTCATCACAGGCACCACAGTCACCTCATTCACCTCATACGTTCCAGGTCGACCTGCGCGGTCTCGTGGACCTGCTCTCCCATCATCTCTACTCCAGCCCCAAGGTCTATCTGCGCGAGCTGCTGCAGAACGCCGTGGACGCGATCACCGCGCGCCGGGCCGAGCAGCCGGACGCGCCCGCCACGGTCCGGCTGTATGCGGACGGCGGCGCCCTCCGTGTCGAGGACTCGGGTGTCGGGCTCACCGAGTCCGACGTGCACAGCCTCCTCGCCACCATCGGACGCAGTTCGAAGCGGGCCGACGGCCTCCAGGAGGCACGCTCCGACTTCCTGGGGCAGTTCGGCATCGGGCTGCTGGCCTGTTTCGTCGTCGCCGAGCGCATCCGGGTCGTCAGCCGCAGCGCCCGTACGCCGGACGCGGCGCCCGTGGAGTGGACGGCGGCCGACGACGGCTCGTACGTCGTACGGACGTTGCCGCACGATGCCCGTCCGGAACCCGGCACCACCGTGCACCTGGTGGCGCGTCCCGGCGCCGCCGACTGGCTCTCCGCGGACCGGGTGCGCTCCCTGGCGCGGGACTTCGGGTCGCTGCTGCCGTACGACGTCAGGGTCGGCGACGAGGCGATCACGGACCTGCCGGCGCCCTGGGACCGCGCGTACCCCTCCCCCACCACCCGAAGGGTGGCCCTGGCGCGCCACTGTCACGACCTGTTCGGTTTCACCCCGCTGGACACGATCGACCTGGACGTGCCGCTCGCCGGGATCCGGGGCGTGGCGTACGTACTGCCGACCGCGGTCAGCCCGGCCCAGCGCGCGAGCCACCGTGTGCACCTGAAGGGCATGCTGCTGACCGAGCGTGCCGAACAGCTGCTGCCCGACTGGGCGTTCTTCGTGCGCTGTGTGCTCGACACGGACAGTCTGCGGCCCACGGCGTCGCGCGAGTCGCTGTACGAGGACGAGACCCTGGGGGCCGTGCGCGAGGCCCTCGGGGAGCGCATCCGGTCGTGGCTGACGGGGCTCGCGGCCGGTGACCCCGAGCGTCTCGCCGCCTTCCTGTCCGTGCACTACCTGGGCGTGAAGTCGCTCGCTCGGCACGACAAGGAGATGCTGCGCACCATGCTGCCGTGGCTGCCCTTCGAGACGACGGACGGGCGGCTGTCCCTGGAGGAGTTCGCGCAGCGGCATCCGGTCGTGCACTTCACGCGGACCGTGGAGGAGTACCGTCAGGTCGCGCCGATCGCCTCCGCGCAAGGTGTCGGTGTGGTCAACGGCGGCTACACGTACGACAGCGAGCTGGTGGAGGCGCTGCCGTCGGTGCGCCCGGGGACGGTGGTCGCGGAACTGGACGCGGACACCGTGACCGCGCATCTGGACGCGGTCGACCCGGCGGAGGAGCTGGCGTTGTCGGCCTTCCTGGGGGCCGCGCGCGCCAAACTGGACCCCCTGGGCTGCGACGTCGTGCTCCGGGCGTTCCATCCGCTGTCCGTGCCCGCGCTGCACCTGGACGACCGGGCGGCCCGTCACGAGCAGGCGCGCGCGGAGGCCGAGGAGCAGGCCGACGATCTGTGGGCGGGGATCCTGGGCTCGCTGCGGGGCAGCGCGCCCCGTGCGCGCCTCGTCCTCAACCACCTCAACCCGCTGATCCGAAGGATCAGCTCCCTGGACGACCCGGAGCTGATCGGCACCGCCACCGAGTCCCTCTACGGTCAGGCCCTGCTGATGGCGCAGCGCCCCCTGAGGCCCGCCGACTCCGCGCTGCTGAACCGCGCGTTCATCGGGCTCCTGGAATGGGCCACGCATCCCAACTCCCCGGAGGGAGGCCACCGATGAGCCAGGTCATGGACTTCGACTCACTGCGCCAGGCGATGGCGGAAAACTACGAGCAGCCGGAGGGGCCGGCGCGCAACGCGCGCGCGGAGCAGCTGCTCGTGGAGGCGGAGAAGCTGAACATCCCGCTGGCCGTGATCGAGGCGCTCGGGCACCAGCTGAAGGTCTACAACTACAGCTCCGAGAAGGACAAGGTGTTCGTCCCGTTCGCGCGTCTGCTGCGCATGTGGGACGAGCGCCCTGAGGACTTCGACGAGTACGAGGCCCATTCGCTGTTCTGGGTCTTCAAGTGGATGTCGTCGGGCATGCTGGGTCAGCCGCACATCCGGCTCGACGTCATGGAGAAGTGGCTCGGCGAGATGGAGCGCCGCTACCGGCTGGCCGGGCACTCCGAACGGGCGGTGCGCAGCGCCGAGTTCAGCGTCGCCGCGCACATCGGGGACCTGGAACGCGCCGAGCGGGCGTACGGGGCATGGCTGGCCGCCGACCGGGACAGCATGGCCGACTGCCACGCGTGCGAGCTGCACGACCAGGGGTGGTGGCAGGCGCACAAGGGCGAGGACGAGCAGGCGCTTCAGCTGTGGCGGCCGGTCCTTGAGGGCGAGTACGTGTGCGCGCACGAGCCGCACGCGGTGCTGGCCTCCTCCCTGCTGCCGCTGCTGCGTCTGGGCCGCCTGGACGAGGCGCGGGCCCACCACCTGCGCGGCTTCCGGCTGGTACGGGCCATGGAGAGCATGCGCGGCTCGTACGCGGACCACGTGGAGTTCTGCGCGCTGACCGGCAACGAGGCACGCGGCCTCGAACTCCTGGCCGAGCGGCCGACGTACTTCACCGACTCCGGGGAGCCGCGCAGCAAGCTGGACTTCCTGGCGGTGGTGGCGCTGTTGATGGACCGGCTGGTCGAGCTGGGATTCGGCGACCAGTCGGTGCCGGGCCCGGCGGGCCGGGAGTGGACCGCGCGCGAACTGGCCGCCCACGCGCGCGAGGAGGCGCTTGCGCTCGCCGCCCGCTTCGACACGCGCAACGGCACGCGGTACGTCGGTGAGCGCACCCGGGAGCGGATGGACCGCCGCCCGTTGGTGGACCGGCTCCCGCTGGGCGTGCGTACGGCGGCCCGTCCGGCGCCCGTGGCACCGCCGCCGGTCGCCCCGGTCCAGGAGCGAGACCTTCCGGCCCTGGTCGCCGAGGCCCGGCGCCTGAACGACGCTCTGCACCCGGACGCCATGAACGCGTGGGCCGCGGTGGCGCGCGCCGCGGAGGGCCAGGAGCTGGACCCCCGGGACCGCGCGGACCTCGTCGACCATGAGGCACTGAGCCGTGGCCCGGAGGGCGCCGAACTCTTCGAGCGGTCGGCCGAGTTGTATGCGGCGGCGGGCGACCCCGGGGAGGCGCTGGCGGCACGCGCGCGTGGAGCGTTCGTACGCGCGCTGACGGGCGACGCCGACGAGGCGCTGCAGACGGTCACCGGGCTGCGCGAGGAGGTGCTCGCCCTCTTCGAGGAGGGCGGGACCGGGGTGCGGCAGACGGCGTCCGTGCTCGTGGGACGGGCCCGCATCCTGATGCACCGGCTGCACGAGGACGACGACTCCACGGAGGCCGCCGAGGAGGCCGTGCGGGAACTGCTGGCGTTCGCCGAGCCGCACACGTCGCAGGTACGCCTCGCGTCCCGGGCGGCGGATGCGAAGGCGATGCTCGGGGAGCTGGCGGCGCGTGCCGGGGACGCTCAGGCCGCCACTGAGCTGCTGGCGCGGGCGGCCGAGGAGTACGTCGCGGCGGGACTTCCGTGGTTCGCGGTGGAACACGAGGCACAGCTGGCCGGGATGGCGCGGCAGCTGGGCGACGCGGAGGTGGCGCAGCGGGCGGCCCGCGCGGCGCTGGAGCACGGCCAGGGGCATCTGGAGCCGGTCGGGCAGGCGCAGCTTCACCTCCAGCTGGCGGAGGCGCTGGGTGCGTCGGGACAGCTCGATCAGGCCGCCGAGCACGCCTTGGAGGCGGCGCACTGGGCCGACGAGGCGGGCGAGGGCCCCACGCTGGGCGCGTGGGCGCGGCACCAGCTGGGCGGTTTCCTGCTCCAGCAGGGGCGTTTCGCCGAGGCGGCCGAGGTGCTGGAGTCGGCGTTGCCCGATCTGACCACCGAGACGCACGGCGACGGGGCGATCGTGCAGACGCAGTGGTGGCTCGGCGACTGCCATACGGAGCTGGGCGAGCACCGCGCGGCGGCGGAGCGGTGGCTGCGGGCCGCGGAGATCGCCCGGCACTGGCCGGAGCAGCGCGACCACGCGATGCTGGCCCACCTGGCCGCGGAGGCGCTGGGCCGCGCGGACCTGCCGGCGGAGGCGGACCGTGCGTATGCCCGCGCCGGGGACCTGTGGCGGGAGCTGGGCAACACGCACGGCCTGGTGCGTGCCCTGCGTGCCCGGGCGTGGCTCGCGGCCGGTGGGGACGCGGGCCTGGACACAGCGCGGAAGCTGATGGCGGAGGCGGTGGGAGAGTGCGCGTCGGCGGCGGCCTCCACCGCGGACGACGACGCCCGTGACCGGCTGGTCATGGAGCTCGGCCACACCCACCGCCAGTGCGGCGAGTTGATCGCACGGTCGGTCGGCGACGACGCGGACGCGGAGACGCTGCGCACGGCCTACGAGGAGGCGTTGGCCCACGTCACGGAGGCCATCATGGTCTTCCAGTCCCTCGGCGCGGGCGGCCTCGATTTCCGTACCGGCGCGGAACTGGCCGCGGGCCGGCTGGAGGCCGACCTCCGCCGCCCGGCCGCGGCGTCGGCACGCGCGCGTGCGGTGCTGTCGGCGTTGTCCGCGTACGAGGATGCCGACGGCGACACGGAGACGGTCCGCACGCGGCGGGCGGAGGCGGAGCGGCTGCTGGAGCTGCTGGAGTCACACCCGGACCGGTGACAGTGCCGCCGGGTGCCCGCTGTGCGGGGCGCGGAGGTGGTGGTTCTGGCTCACTCCACGCCGATCAGCAGCAGCGGTCCCTGGCGGCCGCCCCGGTACACCACCGTGTCGACCGCCAGGTACGACTCGCGCACCCGGGACTCCAGGTGCGCCGCGATGGACTCCGGGGCCTCGTCGCCCAGGACCAGGGTGACCATCTCGCCGCCCGCCGCGAGCATGCGGTCCAGGACCGTCTCCGCCGCCGCCGTGACGTCCGAGCCGATCACCGCGACGTCGCCGTCGATCAGGCCGAGGACGTCGCCGGCCTGGCAGATGCCGGCCATGGTCCAGGACTGCCGTTCCGCGACCGCCACTTCGGCGTACCGTGTCGCGCCGGCCGCCGACGTCATGGCCACGACGTCCTCGTCGAAGCGCCGCTCCGGCTCGTGCACGGCCAGCGCAGCGATGCCCTGCACCGCGGACCGGGTCGGGATGAGCGCCACACGGACGCCCTCCGTGCGCGCCTGCTCGGCCGCGGCGGCCGCAGTGTGGCGCAGATCCGCGTCGTTCGGCAGCAGCACCACCTCGCGCGCGTGCGCCCGCCGTACCGCCTCCACCAGTTCCCCGCTGGCCGGCGGCTCCCCGGCCCGGGCGAGCACAGTGGTCGCCCCGGCCTCCTGGTACAGCCCGGCCAGGCCCTCCCCCGGCACCACGGCCACCACCGCCCGCTGGGCCCGCTCGCGCGGCGGCCGTCCGGCGCCGCCGGTGTGTACATCACCGGCGGCGAAGTGGGTGATCCGGATCCGGTACGGGCGCCCGGCCTCGACGCCCGCCTCGACGGCGGCACCCGCGTCGTCGACGTGCACGTGGACGTTCCACAGCCCGTCCCCGCCGACCACGACGAGCGAGTCCCCCAGCACGTCGAGCCGCTCCCGCAGCCGGGCCACGGCCGCGTCGTCGGCCTCCAGGAGATAGATCACCTCGTACGCGGGCCCGGCCCCGTCCACCGCACCGTCCACGCACTCCTGGGCCGCGGGGGTCGTCTCCCGGGGCGTGGCCGCGGTCCTCTGGTGTGCGATGGCCGTCTCTCGGGCCACGGCCGTCGTGACGCCGTGCAGGCGCGCGTGCGGAGCCCCTCCCGAGCCGTCGACCGCGACCGCTGCCTCAACGGTCGCCCGCGGCGCCTCTCCCGTGAAGGTCTCCACCAGCGCCGCGAGCACCGCCACCAGCCCCCGGCCGCCCGCGTCGACCACACCGGCGCGCTCCAGGACGGCCAGCTGCCCGGGTGTCGCCGCCAGGGCCGCCCGCGCCCCCTCGTACGCCGCCCGCGCGACCGACCCACAGTCGCCCTCGGCGCCGGTGACCGCGTCCGCGGCGGCCGAGGCCACGCTCAGGACGGTGCCCTCCACGGGATGTGCGACGGCCTCGCGCGCGGAGTCCGCGGCCCGCCGGAGAGCGAGCCGCAGTCCCTGCGCGTCGGTGTGGGCGGTCTCACCGTCGGCGGCGAGCACCTGGGCCATGCCCCGCAGCAACTGCGCCAGGATCGTCCCGGAGTTTCCGCGCGCCCCGATGAGCGCGCCGTGCGCCATGGCCCGGACGGCGTCCGCGAGCGTCGGCCGCCGCGCGCCGGTCACGGCGCCCGTCTCGTACCCGGCGAAGACCGCCTCGACGGCCGCGGCTGCCGACTCCACGGTCAGATAGAGATTCGTGCCGGTGTCCCCGTCGGCCACGGGATAGACGTTGATCGCGTCGATCTCCTCGCGCGCCCGCCCCAGCGCCTGAAGCGCGAGACCGCACCAGGTGCGCACCGCGAGAGCATCCAATGGCTGCGGCACCTGCGCCACCTGCGCCTCCTTGAACTGCTGGACGTGTGACGCAGCGTAGACCCAGAGCGGGTCCGGTCAGGAAGAGGGCGGGGCGGGCGCCCGGCGGGAAACCTTGGCGTGCGGGCTGCGAAGGCCGGAGCGAGGCCCGGGGGCCGGAGCGAGGCCCGGGGCGGCCATGGTAGTTTCGTTGTACGGACGCAGCCGTTGTATGCTGCTCCGGTTGCCCGATCCAGGTCGGGCTTTCCCCCTGGCAACGCCACTCAGATCCTATGATCTCGATTCCGGCATGCCGGGATCAACCGTAAGTGCATCTGAAGTCTTTGGAGTGACCCGTGGCTGCCAACTGCGACGTCTGCGGCAAGGGGCCGGGCTTCGGCAACAACATCTCGCACTCGCACCGCCGTACGTCCCGCCGCTGGAACCCGAACATCCAGCGTGTGCGTACCGTGGTGGGCGGGACGCCGAAGCGCGTGAACGCTTGCACCTCGTGCATCAAGGCCGGCAAGGTCTCGCGCTGACGTCCAGTTAAGCGCGCGGCCACCGCTGGTTCGCTGCCAAAAGCCGGTCCACATGCGTGGACCGGCTTTTTGCTGTGCCCGGATGGCCACGGCCTGTCAGAATCCGCCGCATGCGCTTCGGCATCCTCGGCCCCCTCGACGTCCGCACCGAAGACGACACCCCGCTCGATCCAGGCGGCCCCCGTCCTCGTGCCCTCCTGACGCTGCTGCTCCTCGACGCCGGGCGGACCGTTTCCTTGGAGCGCCTCACCGACGGCCTGTACGGCGAGGAGCCGCCGGCGGGTGCGGCCAACGCCCTCCAGTCGCAGATCTCCCGCCTCCGCAAGCGGCTGAGCCCGCACACGGACATCGAGGCGACCCCCACCGGCTACCGCCTCCCGGTCGCTCCCGACACCGTGGACGCCCACCGCTTCGAGCGGCTCGCCCGCGAGGGCTCCTCGGCCCTCGCCCACGGTGACCACCGGGGGGCCGCGGCCGCACTCCGGGAGGCACTCGCCCTGTGGCGCGGCCCGGCCCTCGCCGACCTTCCCGCCGCCCAGGCCCAGCGCACCCGCCTCGAAGAGCTGCGGCTCGCCGCCGTACAGGACCGTGTCGAGGCGGATCTCGCCCTCGGTTCCGGCGCCGGGCTCATACCCGAACTGCGCGAACTGCTCGCCGCGCACCCGCTGAGCGAGCGGCTGTACGAACTGCTGATGCGGGCCCTGCACGCGGGCGGACGGCCCGCCGAGGCGCTCACGGTGTACGAAGAGGCCCGCCGCACACTCGCCGACGAGCTCGGCACCGATCCCTCACCCGAGCTGTCCGCCCTCCACCAGGAGCTTCTGCGCGGCACGGGTCCCGCCCAGGGCGCCCGTCTGCCGGCGCAGCTCACCCGCTTCATCGGCCGCGCTCCGGAGCTCGCCCGCATCGACGCGTTCCTCGCCGCGCCCGACACCCGGCTGGTCACGCTCACCGGCCCGGGCGGCGCGGGCAAGACCCGCCTGGCGACGGAGGCGGCACGCAGATATGCCGAGGGCCGCGCCGGCGCTCACGCGGGCGCCGACGTGAACGCGACCGCAGACGCAGAACCTCGCACGAGGACCGCCTCGGCGGCACACGCTCACATAGGGACCGCCTCAGCCGCGCATGCTCACGCAAGGGCCGCCTCAGCCGCGCACGATCGCGCGAGAGCCGCCTCACACGCAGCCCCTCGCGGGGGCACCGCCTCAACCGCAGACATTCGCACGAACCCTTCGGACGCCCGCGCAAACGCCCCCACGCACGCTCACGCCGCCGCCCCCGACGTCCGCCTGGTCGAGCTCGCCCCCGTCACCGACGGCTCCCGTATCCCGTACGCCGTTCTCGCCGCGCTCGGCGTGCGCGACGGGTTCCGCGGGCCCGCCACGGACGCCACGGAACGGCTGCTCGCCGCCCTGGAGGACCGCGAGCTGCTGCTGGTGCTCGACAACTGCGAGCACGTCGTCGAGGACGCGGCGCGGATCGCCGCGCTCGTCCTCGGCTCATGTCCCGGCGTACGGATCCTGGCGACCGGACGCGAGGCCCTGGGGATCACGGGCGAGGTGCTGTGCCCGGTGCCGCCGCTGCCGCCCGAGCACGCCGTGCGGCTCTTCCTGGACCGGGCACGCGCGGTGCGGCCCGGTTTCGAGGGGCACGCGCGCGTGGAGGACGTCTGTGCCGCGCTCGACGGGCTGCCGCTCGCCATCGAGCTGGCCGCGGCCCGGCTGCGCACGCTGACCCCGGACGAGCTGGCCGACCGCCTGGGCGACCGGTTCCGGCTGCTGTCCCGGGGCGACCGCACCAAGGCACCGCGGCACCGCACCCTCCGTGCGGTCGTGGAGTGGAGCTGGGACCTGCTGGACGAGGAGGAGCGGGAACTGGCCCGTCGGCTGTCCGTGTTCTCCGGGGGCGCCACGCTCGACGCGGTCGAGGCGGTGTGCGGGGTGCCGTATCCGGAGGACCTGCTGGCCTCGCTGGCCGAGAAGTCGTTCCTGGAGGTGGCCGACGGGCGCCACCGGATGCTGGAGACCATCCGCGCGTTCGCCACCGAGCGCCTGGTGGAGGCGGGCGAGCAGGAGCGGCTGCGGGACGCGCACGCCGCGTACTACCGGGGGCTGGCCGAGCGGGCGGAGCCGTATCTCCGCAGTGGCGAGCAGTTGCCCTGGCTGGCCCGGCTGACCGCGGAGCACGGCAACCTGGACGCGGCCCTGCGCCACCTCGTCTCCACGGCTCCCAGGGACGCTTTGCGCCTCATGGCCCATCTGTCCTGGTTCTGGCGGCTGCGTGGCCCGCACGGCGAGCAGGAGCCCGTCGCCCGCGCGCTGCTCGCGGCCGTCGGCGACGAGCCGCCCGAGGGGCTGGCCGAGGAGTACGCCCTGTGCGCGATGAACACGATCACCGGGCGCGGCGACGACCCGGCCGGACCCGGCCGCATCGCGCGCGTGGCCGAGGTCATACGTTCTCTGGACAGGCCGCTGCGGCTGCCGTTCGTGATGGTCCTCTGGGCGCTCACCGGGGGCCCTTTGCTCTCCGCGGACACGGAACTGCGGGCCGTCCAGCTCGGCGACGACCCGTGGGGCAGCGCGCTGCTGGACCTGGGGTCCGCCTACCAGGCGCAGTTCGCGGGCAGCCCCGCCGCCTCCGAGGCCGGCTTCGCCCGCGCCCTGACCGGCTTCCGGGCGAGCGGCGACCGCTGGGGCATGGCCAACTGTCTCGATCCGCTGGGCGCCTTCGCCGACTGGCGCGGCGAACACGAGCGCGCCCTGGAGCTGCTGGACGAGGGCTTGACCCACGTGCGGGAGCTGGACGCGCCGGAGGAGACCGCGGACCTGCTGCGCTCCAAGGCAGTGGTACTGCTGCACCGCGGCGACGTCGAGGCGGCGGCCGCGTACTTCGAGCAGTCGGCCGCCCTCGCCCGCGCCGCCGGTGTCCCCGACAAGGTGGCGAGCGCGCGGCGCGGCCTCGGTGACCTGGCCCGGCTCTCCGGGGACACGGCCCACGCGCGCGTGCAGTACGAAAAGGCCCTTCAGACGTGCGCCGCGAACTGGTTCAGCGTCGGCGAGAGCGTGCGCATCCTCATCGGGCTCGGCCGCACGGCCGCGGCCGAGGGACGGGCGGAGGAGGCCCGCGACTGGTTCGGGCAGGCCGCCCGCCTCGCCGCGGAGGGACCGGGCGTGCTCGAACTCGCCGAGACCGCCGAGGCGTTGGCGTCCGTCGCCGAGTCCCCCGAGCGCGCGGCCGTCCTCCTGGGCGCCGGCACGGCCCTGCGGGGCGCGCCGCTCCTGGGCGACCCCGATGTCGTACGCACCCGGGAGGCAACGCGCGAAAGGCTGTCCCCCGAAGCGTATGAGGAGGCCTTCGACCAGGGACGACGTCTGCGGTCAGCGGCGGTCAGCGAACGGTAGGCGCACGGTCAGCGCCGCCCTCGAAGCTCCTTCCCATGACGAACACACACGACCTCAGCCACCTGAACGTCCTCGTCTCCGGCGCCAGCGTCGCCGGACCCGCCGCCGCCCTGAACCTCGCCCGGTACGGCGCCCGCGTCACCGTCGTCGAGAAGGCGCCCGCCCTGCGTGAGGGCGGCTTCGCCGTCGACTTCCGCGGGCACGTCCACCGCACCGTCCTGACCGCGATGGGCATCTGGGACGAGATCCACACCCACCAGACCCACATGGGTCGGCAGACCGTCGTGAGCGCCGACGGCACCCCGCGCGTCGACCTGCCCGCCGAGATGATGAGCGGGGACGTGGAGATCTTCCGCGGCGACCTGGCGCGGATCATGTATGAGCGCACCAAGGACCGCGTGGAGTATGTGTTCGGCGACTCCATCGCCACGCTCACCGAGACCACCGACGGCGTGGACGTCACCTTCGAGCGCGGCGCGCCCCGCCGCTTCGACCTCGTCGTCGCCGCGGACGGCCTGCACTCGCACACCCGAAGCCTGGCCTTCGGCGACGAGTCCCGCTACCTGAGGTTCTTCGACCACTACGTGGCCGGCTTCGACATCCCCAACCACCTGGGCCTGGACCGCACCGGACGCGTCTACAGCGAGCCGGGCCGCGCGGTCGTCATCGGCAACTACGACGGCGACCCGGACCGTGCGGGCGCGCTGCTGGTCTTCCGCTCCGAGCGGCTGACGTACGACCGCCGGGACGTCACCGCGCAGAAGAGGATCCTCGCCGAGCGGTTCGCGGGGATGGGCTGGGAGGCGCCGGCGGTGCTCAAGGCCCTGGAGGCCGCCGACGATCTGTACTTCGACGCGATCGCCCAGATCCATGTCGACCGCCTCACCAAGGGGCGCGTGGTGCTGCTCGGGGACGCCGGGTACGGCGCCACCATGGGCGGTATGGGCACGGGTGTGGCGGTCGTCGGCTCGTACGTGCTGGCCGGCGAACTCGCCCTCGCCGGCGGCGACCACCGCACGGCCTTCGCCGCGTACGAGGCACGCATCCGGGACTTCGCCAAGGGCTGCCAGAAGATCTCCGGCAACGCGGGCCCGTTCTTCGCCCCGGCGACCGAGTGGCGGATCCGCAGCCGGGACCGGATGTACCGGCTGCTCAGCTCGCGCCCCCTCGCCGGTTTCTTCAAGCGGCTGACGGAGAAGGCGGCGACGGACATCGAACTGCCGGAGTACCCGGCGTGAGGGCACCGGCCGGGGCGCACGGCCACGGCCGGACAGCCGGGCAACCAGGCGCTCCCGCCCCTGAGATGCCCCCCTGGAGCGCCCTACCCCTCGATGTCCCCGAAGTGGTCCCAGCCGCCCTTGCTGGTCCACGGGGCCCCGTCGACCGTCACCTGGGGCAGCGCCGACGGGTTGAGCACCTCGCCGATCACCTTCCAGCGGGCCGGCAGCTTCACGTCCGGCGGGAAGGTCGCCACGATCGCGTGGTCCTCGCCGCCGGTGAGCACCCACTGGATGGGGTCGACGCCCACGGCCTGCCCGATGTCGTTCATCTGGGACGGGATGTCGATGGCGCCCGAGCGGATGTCGATCCGGACCTTGCTCGCCTCCGCGATGTGGCCGAGGTCGGCGATGAGCCCGTCGCTGACGTCGCACATCGCGGTGGCGCCGAGTCCGGCGGCGGCCGGACCCGCGTGGTACGGCGGTTCGGGGCGCCGGTGCGCCTCGACGAACGCGCGCGGCGAGCGGAAGCCGCGGGAGAGCACCGCGTACCCGGCCGCGGACCAGCCCAGCCAGCCGGTGACGGCGACCACGTCGCCGGGCTGGGCACCGGCCCGGGTGACGGGCTCGTGGTTGCGCAGATCGCCGAGCGCGGTGATCGAGATCATGATCGTGTCGCCGCCCACGACGTCCCCGCCGACCACGGCCGCGCCCGCGACCTGGCACTCGTCGCGCAGGCCGTCCATCATCTCGGTGGGCCAGGCGGCGGGCAGTTCGGCGGGGACGACCAGACCGAGCAGCAGCGCGGTCGGCACGGCGCCCATGGCGGCGATGTCCGCGAGGTTCTGCGCGGCCGCCTTGCGTCCCACGTCGTACGCCGTGGACCAGTCGCGGCGGAAGTGCCGGCCCTCCAGAAGGATGTCGGTGCTCGCCACCACCCTGCGGTCGGGCGCGGCCACCACCGCCGCGTCGTCGCCGGGGCCGACCCGGACCGCCGGGGTGGTGGTGAGCCGGGAGGTGAGCTCCCTGATGAGCCCGAACTCGCCCAGCTCGCCCACGGTGCCCTTCATCGTCGTTCGTCCCCTTCTCTTGCCTGCCGCGCCCGGTCGCGAGCCGTCATGGTCCTCGGTACGGTCGAGTCGACCGTCAACTTGTGTCGCCGGTGTTCCCCGGCGCTCACGCCACAGCCCCCGCGGGTCTCCCCGTGACGAGCGGCGACGCGATACCGTGGCGTCCCTTCTCCCCACATGATCCTCGTGGCCGCCCTGGAGGTTCCGTGGTACAGGCGTACATCCTGATCCAGACGGAGGTCGGCAAGGCGTCGACCGTCGCCGAGACGATCAGCAAGATCCCTGGGGTCATCCAGGCCGAGGACGTGACGGGTCCCTACGACGTCATCGTGCGCGCCCAGGCCGACACCGTCGACGAACTGGGCCGCATGGTGGTCGCCAAGGTCCAGCAAGTGGACGGCATCACCCGCACCCTGACCTGCCCGGTGGTGCATCTGTAGCCCCCGTCTACCCTTGGCCGGTGGTCTTCTTCCATCACCGGCTCCTCGGCTTGCCCGTCATCGCACTGTTGATCGCGACGGCGGGCTGTTCCTCAAGCGACGACAGCCCGTCGGCCGCGGTTCCCAGCCCGGACGCGCAGGTCGCGAAGCTGTGCCAGAACCTGGACAAGGTGCTGCCGCGGAAGGTGAGCGGCCTCGAGCGGAACGATCCAGAGCCCCGGTCCGCGCTGACGGCGGGCTGGGGAGGCCCGGCGATCATACTGCGCTGCGGTGTCACAAGGCCCTCCGAGATGGACGATTCGGAGGCGGACGGCGTGGAGGCGAACGGCGTCGGCTGGCTCCTGGAGAAGCGGAACGACGACTCGTTCCGCTTCACCACGACACTGCGGAAGGCGTATGTCGAGGTGAGCCTTCCCAAGGCGCGCACGGGCGACGGCCTGGGACCGCTCGTCGATCTGGCGCCTGCCATCAAGAAGGCGATCCCCAAGGGGATCGCCTTCTGAGCCGCACGGTCCTCAGCGCAGTCCGGTCGACCGCCGCAGCGCCGCCCCGATCAGGCGCTCCACGAGCTCGCCGTAGCTGATCCCGCTCGCCTGCCACATCTGCGGGTACATCGAGATCGGCGTGAAGCCGGGCATGGTGTTGATCTCGTTGATCACGAACTCCCCGTCCTCGGTGAGGAAGAAGTCCGCGCGGACGAGGCCTTCGCAGGAGGTCGCCTCGAACGCCTCCACCGCGAGCCGCTGGACCTCGGCGGTCTGCTCGTCGGTCAGGGGCGCGGGCACGATGCCGGGCGTCGAGTCGATGTACTTCGCCTCGAAGTCGTAGTACGCGTGCGCGTCCGGCGGCGGGATCTCGGCGGGCACCGAGGCGCGCGGACCGTCCTCGAACTCCAGGACGCCGCACTCGATCTCGCGGCCGCGCACCGCGGCCTCCACGATGATCTTCGGGTCGTGCCGCTGGGCCTCCGCGATCGCCTCGTCGAGGCCCGCGAGGTCGTCGACCTTGGTGATGCCGATCGACGAACCCGCGCGCGCGGGCTTCACGAACAGCGGCCAGCCGTGCTCGCCCGCGAAGTCGATGATCTTCTTGCGGGCGGCGGACTCGTCGCGCTCCCACTCACGCGGTCGGATCACCACGTACGGGCCGACCTTGAGCCCGAACGAGGTGAACACCCGCTTCATGTACTCCTTGTCCTGGCCGACGGCCGAGGCGAGCACGCCCGCGCCCACGTAGGGCACGCCGGACAGCTCCAGGAGGCCTTGAAGGGTGCCGTCCTCGCCGTACGGGCCGTGCAGCACGGGGAAGACGACGTCGACCTCGCCCAGCGCCTTGGGCACCGAACCGGGCTCGGTGTAGACGACTTCACGGCTCGCGGGGTCGACGGGCAGGACGACGCCGCCCTCCTGGGACTCGGCGAGCTCCTCGACCTCGGGCGTCCGGCGGTCGATGATCGCCATGCGCTCCGGTTCGTCGGCGGTGAGCGCCCAACGGCCGTCCCGGGTGATGCCGATCGGCAGCACGTCGTACTTCGTCCGGTCGATGGCGCGCAGCACCGCACCGGCGGTGACGACGGAGATCCCGTGTTCGGAGCTGCGGCCGCCGAAGACAACGGCTACACGCGGCTTGCGAGGCGGCTGCTGCTCAGGGCTCTGGGGGAGGTTCTCGGTGCTCATATCGCGATGAGAGTACCCGTAGGTAGTGCCCTGAAGCAGCGTGCGCCCCCGCGAGTGGGCCGAAGGGGCGCGCGCGTTCGCTCAGCGTCGTTCGGCCTTCGCGCTGCGCGACATCAGCTCCTTGAGCGCGACCACCGGCGGCTTGCCCTCGTGGACGATGCCGACGACCGTCTCCGTGATGGGCATGTCGACGCCGTGCCGGCGGGCCAGATCCAGCACGGACTCACAGGACTTGACGCCCTCGGCGGTCTGCTTGGTGACCGCGATGGTCTCCTGGAGGGTCATGCCCTTGCCGAGGTTGGTTCCGAAGGTGTGGTTGCGCGACAGCGGCGAGGAGCAGGTGGCCACCAGGTCGCCGAGGCCCGCGAGTCCGGAGAAGGTCAGCGGGTCGGCGCCCATGGCGAGTCCGAGGCGGGTGGTCTCGGCGAGGCCGCGGGTGATGAGCGAGCCCTTGGCGTTGTCGCCGAGGCCCATGCCGTCGGCGATGCCGACCGCCAGGCCGATGACGTTCTTGACCGCGCCGCCGAGTTCGCAGCCGACGACGTCGGTGTTGGTGTACGGCCGGAAGTACGGCGTGTGGCACACCGCCTGAAGCCCCTGTGCGACGGCCTCGTCGGTGCAGGCGACCACGGCTGCGGCCGGCATGCGGGCGGCGATCTCACGGGCCAGGTTGGGTCCGGTGACGACGGCGACGCGCTCCGGGGCGACCTTGGCGACGTCCTCGACGACCTCGCTCATCCGCATGGCGGAGCCGAGTTCGACGCCCTTCATCAGGGAGACCAGGACCGTGTGGGGCGCGAGCAGGGGCGACCATTCGGCGAGATTCCCGCGCAGGGTCTGCGAGGGGACCGCGAGTATCGTGAAGTCGGCGTCGCGCGCGGCCTCGGCGGGGTCCGTGGTGGCCCGCAGGTTCTCGGGGAGTTCGACGCCCGGCAGGTAGTCCGGGTTCGTACGGGTGGAGTTGACCGCCTCGGCGAGTTCGGCGCGGCGAGCCCACAGCGTGACCTCGCACCCGGCGTCGGCGAGCACCATGCCGAAGGCCGTCCCCCACGATCCCGTACCAAAGACGGCCGCCTTGACCGGCTTGCTCACTTGCCCTGGCCCTCCTTCTGCCGTGCCGTCTCCTGTGCGGCGGAGCGGCGGCGCTGCTCGATGCGCACCTCGCGCGGGTCGTACGGCTTCTCGGGCGCCTTCTCGCCGCGGATCTGCTCCAGCTGGCGGGTGATGGCAGCCATGATGACCTCCGTCGCCTCCTTCAGGAGGTCGGGGGACATCTCCCTGTCGTAGAAGCGCGTGAGGTCCACGGGCGGGCCCGCGAGCACGTGGTGGGTCTTGCGCGGAAGGAGGTTGGGCTTCTTGGCGTACGGCGGCAGCAGTTCGTTGGCACCCCACTGGGCGACAGGGATCACCGGGCACTTGGTCTGGAGGGCGACGCGAGCGGCACCGGTCTTGCCGGTCATCGGCCAGCCGTTCGGGTCCCGGGTGAGGGTGCCCTCGGGGTAGAAGGCGACGCACTCGCCCCGTTCCACGGCGTCGATCGCGGCCCGGAAGGCGCTGAGCGCGTCCGTGCTCTCGCGGTAGACGGGGATCTGCCCGGTGCCGCGCATGGTGGCGCCGACGAATCCCTTCTTGAAAAGGCCGCTCTTCGCGAGGAATCGCGGAACCCGTCCGGTGTTGTACTGATAGTGCGCGTAGGCGAAGGGGTCCGCATGGGAATTGTGGTTCACCACGGTGATAAATCCGCCTTCGGCCGGAATGTTCTCCATTCCGCGCCAGTCCCGCTTGAGCAGAACCACCAGCGGCGGTTTGCAGAGGACCGCTGCGAAGCGGTACCAGAAGCCGATTCTGCGGCGGGGCACGCGGACACCTTCCTCTAGGGACCCGGCACGGGGCCTGGCACTGGGTTGGGGGCTGTGGGCCGCACAAGTGTCGCCCCGGGCCGCCCGTCTGTCGAGAACACCGTACGCCCCGCCGCAAGAGCCGCCGGGCGGGCCATGGGGATCCTGTCGCGGGCCGGGTGACAATGGACGCGACAAGACAGGGACGGAGCGCTCGTGCAGTGGACTGTGGTCGTACCTCTGAAAGCCCTGGCGCGGGCCAAGAGCAGGCTCTCGGACACCGCGACGGACGGACTGCGTCCGGGGCTCGCCCTCGCCTTCGCGCAGGACACGGTGGCCGCGGCGCTCTCCTGCCCGGCGGTGCGTGATGTGGCAGTCGTCACGGACGACCCGCTCGCCGGTCGGGAGCTCGCGACCCTGGGCGCCCTGATCGTCCCGGACGAGCCGGCGGGCGGCCTGAACGCCGCGCTCGCGCACGGGGCGACGGCCGTACGGCGGCTGCGCCCCGACGGCGCCGTGGCGGCGCTCAACGCCGATCTTCCCGCGCTGCGCGCCGTCGAATTGGCCCGGGTCCTCGATGCGGGCGCCGAATTCCCGCGCGCTTTTCTGCCCGACGCCGCCGGAATCGGTACGACGCTGCTGGCGGCGGCCCCGGGCCGGGAATTGCGGCCGGCTTTCGGCATGGATTCGCGGGCGCGGCATCGCGCCTCGGGGGCGGTGGAACTCACCCTCGACGCGGTGGACTCCGTACGCCAGGACGTGGACACCGGCGACGACCTGCGCGCGGCGCTGGCACTGGGCGTGGGCCCGCGCACGGCAGCAGCGGCGGCACGACTGCTCATCCCGGGCCAACCGGGCACCTGACGGCACGCGAGAGCCCTCCAGGCCCCGCGACGGAACTCGCTGCGGCGGCACGACTGCTCATCCCGGCCGGCCGGGCGACTGGCGGCGTAGGGGCCCCTCCAGGGGCGTCGGTGGGCGGCCCGGGAAGGCGCGCGAGGCGGTCGATAGGCTGCCTTCATGCAGGCGACCGCGTACACCTACGATCCCGAGACCCGCACCGGTCAGGTGCTGCTCGACGACGGCACTCCCGTCCCCTTCGACGCCCAGGCCTTCGACGCGGGTGGGCTCAGGCTGCTGCGTCCAGGGCAACGGGTGCGGATCGAGGTGGAGGGCGAGGGTGACGCCCGGCGCATCACGCTGGTGACCCTGCATACGTTCTGAGCGCCACCGGACAGACCGCGGGCCGGGCTCCCCCTGGGAGCCCGGCCCGGCGCGTGAGTGCCTGTGCGCCCCGGTCAGCCGCGGGCGGTGGTCTTCTTGGCGGTCGTCTTACGCGCCGAGGACTTCTTGGCCGGGGCCTTCTTCGCCGGAGCCTTCTTGGCGGTGGCCTTCTTGGCCGTGGTCTTCTTGGCGGCCGCCGTCGTCTTCTTGGCGGGGGCCTTCTTCGCAGTGGTCTTCTTGGCCGCCGCCGTCGTCTTCTTGGCGGGGGCCTTCTTCGCGGTGACCTTCTTCGCGGGCGCTGCCTTCTTCGCGGCCTTCTTGGCCGCGGCCTTCTTGACCGTGGCCGCGGCGCCGGCTGCCTGGAGGCTGCCCTTGGGCGCCTTCTTGACGGCGACCTCACCACCACGCGGCAGCTTCTTCGTGCCGCTCACCAGGTCCTTGAAGCCCTGACCGGCACGGAAGCGCGGCACAGAGGTCTTCTTGACCCGAACCCGCTCGCCCGTCTGGGGGTTGCGGGCATAACGGGCCGGACGCTCGACCTTCTCGAACGAACCGAAGCCGGTGACCGAAACCCGGTCGCCTCCGACCACCGCGCGGACGATGGCGTCCAGGACCGCGTCGACAGCATCGGCAGCCTGCTGGCGGCCGCCCATCTTGTCGGCAATCGCTTCTACGAGCTGCGCCTTGTTCACGTCTTCCCCTTCGGAGACATCGCCAGAACGAAAGTGTTCAAGCTTTTTCGCACGTTAGGCAGATATATACCGCAAATCAAACACGAAACGGGCTTATCACCCTTGTGCCGCAGCGGACTCGACCGTCTCAGAGTTCCTCTTCCGGGAATCGCTCCTGGTCGAGGTCGGTCATGAACCGCTCCAGACGCCTGGTCGCTTCGGCGGGATCGTGCTTGGCCGCGGCCGTAATGACCAGCAGCTTCCGGGTCAGCGCCATCCGTACGCCCTCCGGGACTTGCAGTGCGCGCACGCTTGCGTGCGCTTCCTTGAGTTGGGCCGCGACCGCCGTATAGAGCTCGAGTTGGCCGTCGTTGTCCATGCACAGATTGTGCCATCTGGGGCGAGTTGTCGCCTGCGCTGGGGGCAACTGCCGTCTCCGGGAGGCCTTCCGGTCTCCTCGGCGCCTCACGGCACCGAAGCGCACGCTCCCCGGCAAAGTCCGTTGTAACCAGGTGAGTTGAAGCCCCCAAGGCGGCGCGCCGGACTCATCCGGGGGCAGATACGGCTGTACCCCCAACCATCCACGATTGGGGGTACAGAGCGTTTTGCGGTGGCCGAAACCAGCCCTCCTGGGGGCCGGGTGTCAGACCTGGAGCGTCCGCGGCTTGTACGAGGGGCGTCCCGCCTCGTACGCGGCGATGTCGGCCTCGTTCTGGAGGGTGATGGAGATGTCGTCCAGGCCGTTCAGCAGCCGCCAGCGGGAGTTCTCGTCCAGCTCGAAGGCGGCGGTGATGCCCTCGGCGCGCACCTCACGCGCCTCAAGGTCCACAGTGACCTCAGCCGTCGGGTCGTTCTCCGTGAGCTCCCACAGCGCGTCCACGATCTTCTGCTCCAGGACGACCGTGAGCAGGCCGTTCTTGAGCGAGTTGCCGCGGAAGATGTCGGCGAAACGGGAGGAGATGACCGCCTTGAAGCCGTAGTTCTGCAGCGCCCAGACGGCGTGCTCACGGGAGGAGCCGGTGCCGAAGTCGGGGCCTGCGACCAGGACGGTCGCACCCTCCCGCTCGGGCTGGTTGAGGATGAAGGACGAGTCCTTGCGCCAGGCCTCGAACAGCCCGTCCTCGAACCCGTCGCGGGTCACCTTCTTGAGCCAGTGGGCGGGGATGATCTGGTCGGTGTCGACGTTGCTGCGGCGCAGCGGGACGGCCCGGCCGGTGTGCGTGGTGAATGCTTCCATGACTCTCAGACTCCAGCGGGCGCGGGGACGTCGGACAGGTCGGCCGGGGAGGCCAGGTGGCCGATGACCGCGGTGGCGGCGGCGACCTGCGGCGAGACCAGGTGCGTACGCCCGCCCTTGCCCTGCCGGCCCTCGAAGTTGCGGTTGGAGGTGGACGCGGAGCGCTCGCCCGGGGCCAGCTGGTCCGGGTTCATGCCGAGACACATCGAACAGCCCGCGTGCCGCCATTCGGCGCCGGCCTCCTTGAAGACCACGTCCAGGCCCTCGGAGACGGCCTGGAGGCCCACGCGCGCGGAGCCCGGGACGACCAGCATCCGTACGCCGTCGGCGACTTTGCGGTCCTTGAGGATCGCGGCGGCGGCGCGCAGGTCCTCGATGCGGCCGTTGGTGCAGGAACCTACGAAGACGGTGTCCACCTTGATGGAGCGCAGCGGCTGCCCGGCCTCCAACCCCATGTACTCCAGGGCCTTTTCGGCGGCCAGACGCTCCGAAGCGTCTTCGTACGAAGCCGGGTCGGGGACCGACGCCGAAAGCGGCGCGCCCTGGCCGGGGTTGGTGCCCCAGGTGACGAACGGCGAGAGGGAGGCCGCGTCGATGTGGACCTCGGCGTCGAATTCCGCGTCGTCGTCGGTGCGCAGCGTCTTCCAGTACTCGACCGCGGCGTCCCAGTCGGCGCCCTCGGGGGCGTGCGGACGGCCCTTGAGGTACGCGAAGGTGGTCTCGTCGGGGGCGATCATGCCCGCGCGGGCGCCGGCCTCGATCGACATGTTGCAGATGGTCATCCGGGCCTCCATCGAGAGCTTCTCGATGGCCGAGCCGCGGTACTCCAGGATGTAGCCCTGGCCGCCGCCGGTGCCGATCTTGGCGATGATCGCCAGGATCAGGTCCTTGGCGGTGACGCCCTCGGGCAGCTCGCCGTCGACCGTGATGGCCATGGTCTTCGGGCGGGCCAGCGGCAGCGTCTGGGTGGCCAGCACATGCTCGACCTGGGAGGTGCCGATGCCGAACGCCAGCGCGCCGAAGGCGCCGTGCGTGGAGGTGTGGGAGTCGCCGCAGACGACGGTCGTGCCCGGCTGGGTCAGACCCAGCTGCGGGCCGACGACGTGCACAACGCCCTGCTCGACGTCGCCCAGCGGGTGCAGTCGGACGCCGAACTCCGCGGCGTTCTTGCGCAGCGTCTCCAGCTGCACCCGGGAGACCGGGTCCGCGATGGGCTTGTCGATGTCGAGGGTGGGGGTGTTGTGGTCCTCGGTCGCGATGGTGAGGTCGAGCCGGCGCACCTGCCGACCGCTCTTGCGCAGCCCGTCGAAGGCCTGCGGGCTGGTCACCTCGTGCAGCAGGTGCAGATCGATGTAGAGGAGGTCGGGCTCGCCCTCGGCGCGCCGGACGACATGGTCGTCCCAGACCTTCTCCGCGAGTGTCCTACCCATCGCTTTCCCTTCGGCCGGCAAAGAGTGCACCGACCCAACTAGAGATCTTGAGGAGCGGCGCCCGTACCCCTGTTTCCGGGTGTCTGCCGCCGGGCCCGTCGGTCCACGGGCCGCCATGACTTCCAGGGTGGCGCGTTCCACGGAAAATTGAACTTGCGTTTCACAGAGTGAGACGTGAGTATCGTTGCATGGACAACAGTAGCGGCGTCGGCGTTCTGGACAAGGCAGCCCTGGTCCTGAGCGCCCTGGAGTCCGGTCCGGCCACCCTCGCGGGTCTGGTCGGCGCCACCGGACTTGCACGACCCACGGCGCATCGTCTCGCCGTGGCACTTGAACACCACCGCATGGTGGCGCGCGACATGCAGGGCCGTTTCATTCTCGGCCCCCGGCTGGCCGAGCTGGCCGCAGCGGCGGGCGAGGACCGCCTGCTGGCGACGGCGGGCCCGGTGCTGACCCACCTCCGGGACGTCACGGGCGAGAGCGCGCAGCTCTACCGTCGCCAGGGCGACATGCGCATCTGCGTCGCCGCGGCAGAGCGCCTGTCCGGCCTTCGGGACACGGTCCCGGTCGGTTCGACGCTCACGATGAAGGCGGGTTCCTCCGCGCAGATCCTGATGGCCTGGGAGGAGCCGGAGCGCCTGCACCGGGGTCTGCAGGGCGCGCGCTTCACGGCGACGGCCCTGTCGGGCGTGCGACGCCGTGGCTGGGCCCAGTCCATCGGCGAGCGGGAGCCGGGCGTGGCGTCCGTCTCCGCGCCCGTGCGCGGCCCTTCCAACCGTGTGGTGGCCGCGGTGTCCGTCTCCGGGCCCATCGAGCGTCTGACGCGCCACCCGGGCCGTATGCACGCCCAGGCGGTCATCGACGCGGCCGCTCGCCTCTCCGAGGCGCTGCGCCGCTCCGGCTGAGCGTCACCCCCGTCGGTACGTGATCGGGAAAGGGCCCGCCTCAACGCCGCGGCAGGCCCTCCCGGTGACACTTCGACGGGCGGCGGACGCCCTCAGGATGTCCGCAGTCGGTCGGCGGCGCGGTCGCCCCGGCGGCCGACCGGCACCACGCCCGTGGCCTTGCCCAGGCCGAACTCGGGCATGTTCATATAGATCGACTCATGGGACCCGGCGGGCACGATGTACGTCTCGTGCCAGAAGCCGACCTTTCCCTTCCCCTCACGCAGCCGCCGGTTGAAAGCGGCCCAGGCCGGCCGGTGGTTCTTGTCCGGCGCGGCGGCGTAGGCGAGGAGCTTCTCCTTCGACTCCCAGTACTGGACCAGGTACACCTCGCGCACCCCGCCCAGCAGGGACTTGTAGCCGAGCAGTCCGCTGTCCTTGTCCCGTGCCAGTTCCGCGAGCATCGGCCCCATGGCCTTGGCCACCGGCCACCAACTGCGCACCGCGGCAAAGCTGTTGATCCGCATCCCGATATGGAAGACGACCACCTCGCCCTCGCTCGCGGCGGTCATGCGCCCTTCGATCGGCTTACCACTCATGATCTCCCCCACTCGATCCTCGTCCGGCCCGCAGCCTGTCTTGGATAGCTCCACTATCCATGCTTGGATAGTGGCACTACCCAACCCGGAGCGCAAGAGGAAAGTGGGTGCGGGACGGAATGCGACTGGCGGAGCTGAGCGCACACAGCGGGGTCTCCACGGCGACGATCAAGTACTACCTGCGGGAGGGACTGCTGCACCCCGGTCGCCGGATCACGGCCACGCAGGCCGAGTACGACGAGGAGCACCTGCGAAGGCTGCGGCTGGTACGGGCGCTGATCCAGGTGGGCCGGATCCCGGTGAACTCGGCCAGGGAGGTGCTCGCCGCACTCCAGGACGAGGACCTGGACCGGAACATGCGCCTGGGTACGGCCGTATGGGCCCTGCCGCACGGTCCGGCGCCGGACGAGGCCGACCCGGCCACCGAGGCGGCCCGGCACACCGCCGACGCGCTGCTGAACCGTCTCGACTGGAACTACGGATCCACGCCCCGCCCGTCCGGGGAACCGACCGCGCCCGCGTACGGGATGCTCGTGACCGCGATCGCCACGTTGTCCCGACTCGGTTATCCCTGCGCCGTCGAGGACTTGGAGCCCTACGCCCGCGCGATGGAACGGATCGCCGTCACCGACCTGGATCTGGTGGAGCGCTACGACACGGCGGACGAGCAGGTGGAGGCCGCCGTGGCACTGACCGTGCTGTACGAGCCGGTGCTGCTCAGTCTGCGCCGGCTGGCGGAGGCGGAGGAGTCGCGCCGCCGGTTCGGCGGCAAGTGATGCATGCGAAAGGGCCCTCCCGAGGGAGGGCCCTTTCGACTGTGTACCCCCGACCGGATTCGAACCGGCGCTACCGCCTTGAGAGGGCGGCGTGCTAGGCCGCTACACAACGGGGGCGTGGATCTTACGTTTCCGCAGATCCGAGCTGGTCTACCTGGACTCGAACCAAGACTAACTGAACCAGAATCAGTCGTGCTGCCAATTACACCATAGACCAATGTGGTTTAGACCAGTTCGTACCCCCGACCGGATTCGAACCGGCGCTACCGCCTTGAGAGGGCGGCGTGCTAGGCCGCTACACAACGGGGGCCCTAGCGATCCCCACCCGGCGGTAGCCGGATGTTGTCCACGCGATGACAGTGGGAGCTACCCTGACTGCCTTCGCGGGAAGGATCTGTACCCCCGACCGGATTCGAACCGGCGCTACTGCCTTGAGAGGGCAGCGTGCTAGGCCGCTACACAACGGGGGCTTGCGGATGGAATCCGCGGGTGCAGATGAGCTCTGCGAGCTGGCCTACCTGGACTCGAACCAAGACTAACTGAACCAGAATCAGTCGTGCTGCCAATTACACCATAGGCCACTGGAACTCAAGCCCCTGAGGGGATCTTGTTCTAGCTTGCGCCTCCGGTTTCCGGCCTTTCGGCCCGCTCCCCGGCGGCGCAGGAAGAACATTACCTGAAGGTGGACGGGGCTCCAAAACGACTATCCGCGTGGAGTACCGCGGGCAGTTCGGCGAGGGAGGCGATCCGGTGCGGTCCGGGGGGCGCGTCGCCGGTCGCGTACAGCCCGTCGCGGTCGATCCAGACGGACAGCAGCCCGGCCTCGGCGGCGCCCCTTCCGTCGATCTCCGGGTGGTCGCCGACGTACGCGACCTGGTGCGGGGCCAGTTCCAGGGCGTCGCAGGCCGCGCGGAAAGCCCGCGCGTCCGGCTTGGAAACACCCAGCTCGGCGGCGCACAGGACCGCCTCGAAGCGGTCGCGGACGCCGAGGGCACGGAGCTTGTACTCCTGGACCTCGACGCTGGAGTTGGACAGCACGGCGTGTCGGTGGCTGGCGGCGAGGGCGTCCAGGGCCGGCAGCACGTCCGGGAAGAGGGCCCAGGCGGCCTCGTAGTGGTCCAGGTAGCGCCGGAACCAGGCGTCGGCCTCGGCGTCGGTCAGCTCCTCGCCCAGGAAGACCCGTACGCGGTCGCGGCGCTGCCCCTCGAAGGAGGTCTCCCCCGCGGCGTATCGCGCCCACTGCCGGTCGGTGATCTCCCGCCAGCGGGCCAGGGCACGCTCCACGGTCTCGTACGCGTCGAGCAGGCCCTCGGCCGCCAGATGTCCGCGCATGCCGGCGCGGTCCGCCGCGGTGTAGTCGAAAAGGGTGTCGTCGACGTCCCAGACCACGGCGCTGATGCTCATGGTCCGACGGTAACCCGGGGCCGGCGGCCGTGTCCGTCGGTTCGGAAGCCCGGTCCCGGCTCCGGCGACGCCGCCCGAGAACGCCGGAGGGGCGGCACCCTTTCGGGTGCCGCCCCTCACACACATGGCCGTGTCAGGCCGCCAGCCTGGCCAGCGCGGCGTCGATGCGGGCCAGCGTCTTCTCCTTGCCCAGGACCTCCAGGGACTCGAAGAGCGGCAGGCCGACCGTGCGGCCGGTGACGGCGACGCGGACCGGCGCCTGGGCCTTGCCGAGCTTGAGGCCGTGGGCCTCGCCGGCGGCCAGGACGGCCTCCTTGAGCGACTCCGCCGAGGTCCAGTCGGCGGAGTCCAGGTTCTCGCGGGCCGTACGGAGCAGGGCGTCGCTGCCCTCCTTCATGGCCTTGGTCCAGGAGGCCTCGTCGAACACCGGCTCCGACAGGAACAGGAAGTCGACGTTGTCCGTGATCTCGGAGAGGACCTTGAGGCGGGTCTGCGCGTGCGGGGCGATCGCCTGCCACTTCTCCTCGTCGAAGTCCTCCGGCGTCCAGGGGGCGAACGGGGCCCTCAGCCACGGCCGGCAGCGCTCTGTGAAGTCCTTCACATCCAGCAGGCGGATGTGGTCGGCGTTGATCGACTCGGCCTTCTTGAGGTCGAAGCGGGCCGGGTTGGGGTTCACGTCCGCGATGTCGAAGGCGGCGACCATCTCGTCGATCGCGAAGATGTCGCGGTCCGCCGCGAGCGACCAGCCCAGCAGGGAGAGATAGTTGAGCAGGCCCTCCGGCAGGAAGCCGCGCTCGCGGTAGAGGTTCAGCGACGACTCGGGGTCACGCTTCGACAGCTTCTTGTTGCCCTCGCCCATCACGTACGGCAGGTGGCCGAACTGGGGCACGGACTTGGCGATGCCCAGTTCGGTCAGCGCCTTGTAGAGCGCGATCTGGCGGGGGGTGGAGGAGAGCAGGTCCTCGCCGCGCAGGACGTGGGTGATCTCCATGAGGGCGTCGTCGACCGGGTTCACCAGCGTGTACAGGGGTGCGCCGTTGGCGCGGACGATCCCGTAGTCCGGCACGTTCTCCGGCGTGAACGTCAGCTCGCCGCGGACCAGGTCCGTGAAGGTGATCGTCTCGTCGGGCATACGGAAGCGGACGATCGGCGTACGGCCCTCGGCCTCGTACGCCGCCACCTGCTCGGCGGTCAGGTCGCGGCAGTGGCCGTCGTACCCGGACGGCTTGCCGGCGGCGCGGGCGGCGTCGCGGCGGGTGTCCAGTTCCTCGGTGGTGCAGTAGCAGTGGTACGCGTACCCGCCGTCCAGGAGCTTCTGCGCGACGCCCTTGTAGATGTCCATCCGCTGCGACTGGCGGTACGGCTCGTGGGGGCCGCCGATCTCCGGGCCCTCGTCCCAGTCGAAGCCCAGCCAGCGCAGCGAGTCCAGGAGCTGGACGTACGACTCCTCCGAGTCGCGGGCCGCGTCCGTGTCCTCGATACGGAAGACGAACGTGCCGCCGGTGTGGCGGGCGAACGCCCAGTTGAACAGGGCGGTGCGGACCAGGCCCACATGGGGGTTGCCGGTCGGGGACGGACAGAAACGTACGCGGACGTTCGCGTTAGCCACGCTTGATCACCTTGTTGGTGAGAGTGCCGATGCCTTCGATGGTGACGGCGACCTCGTCGCCGACGTTGAGGGGGCCGACCCCCGCGGGGGTGCCCGTGAGGATCACGTCGCCGGGGAGCAGCGTCATGGCCTCGGTGATGTTCACGATCAGATCCTCGATCGAGTGGATCATCTCGCTCGTACGGCCGAGCTGGCGCTGCTGCCCGTTGACCGTGAGCTGGATGGTGAGGTCGCTCGGGTCGAGGTCGGTCTCCACCCAGGGGCCGAGCGGGCAGGAGGTGTCGAAGCCCTTGGCCCTCGCCCACTGCTTCTCGCGCCGCTGGACGTCGCGCGCGGTCACGTCGTTGGCGCAGGTGTAGCCGAGGATCACGTCCTTGACGCGTTCGCGCGGGACCTCGCGGCACATACGGCCGATCACCACGGCCAGCTCGGCCTCGTGGTGCAGCTCCTGGGAGAAGGAGGGGTACGCGATCTCGTCGCCGGGGCCGATCACCGAGGTGGACGGCTTGAAGAAGGCGAACGGGGCGTCGGGAACCTCGTTGCCCAGTTCCTTGGCGTGCTCGGCGTAGTTACGGCCGAAGGCCACGACCTTGTTGGGGAGCACCGGCGGCAGCAGCCTGACCTTGCTCAGCGGCACCTTCGTACCGGAGAGTTCGAAGTCCGCGAACGGGATGCCCTTGATGATGTCGAGGACGAGCTCGTCCGGCTTGTCACCCTCGACCACGCCGAAGGCGACGTTCCCGTCGATGGAGAACCTGGCGATGCGCACGGGATCCTTGCGCCCCTCACTGAGCTGGCTGGAGTCTGACGCTCCAGGCTAACGCGGCAAGGGGCGGGCGCCTCGCGCATTACCGGGGGCCGAGCGTCTCGCGTATGACAGCGGACACCGCCGGGGCCGTATGCGATCACGCACCCGCGGGTGCGCGTGACGGCCCCGTCGCGGCAATCACTCTCTCGCCGGGCGAGCGCGTCGCGACGATCACTTCTCGTCGTTCGTACGTTCCATGAGCACGCGTCGCCGAGATCACTGTTCGTCCCGCGAGCCACACATCGCGGCGATCATCCGCGTCCCGCGCGGGCGCGCGTCGCGACGATCGCTTTCTCGCCCTGCGGGCACGCTTGAGAAAGCGCCGCCCGCTGCCCGTACTACTCCGCGGCGGAGGACTGAACCGGGACGTCCATGAGGACGGTGCGCTTGGGATTGGCGGTCTGGGTGGGAAGGTCGACGGAGTGTTCCGGCGTCGCCGGCGCCTGCAGCTCATCGGCGTCGGCGAGGTGCGCCAGCGTCGTCCGCCGCGGGTTGGCTATGTTGCGGAACATCATCGTGGTCTTCACTGTTGTAGGTGACCTCGTCGTTGCGGGCGCCGGGCGGGCCTCAAGGGCGGTCGCGGGGGCGCGGGTTGTCGGATTCGCCATCCCTGTAAAGCGTCAGGCTAAACATGCAATTCCCCGTCGGAGCCATGAAGAGGGCTCGATTCGGGTGTGAGTTTGCTCACTGACCAATAAGCAAAAGGGTCAATTCGGACCGATACTCCGATGCGGCGAAACGGACATTGGTCCACTGAAGCCCGCATTCCGCTCCCGATCATGGCGACTGGGACACCAGGCGTACTCGAATGAATCGTGGGCATACGCCCGTTATGTACGAGCTCACTCTCTACGTCTCGTGACGCACCCCTCACAAGGTGTCACCAAGGTCACAGGCTGGTCTGTTGGCCTTGTTGGAGATCCGGCACTGTGCTGGAATTCCACGGACCGCCGCGGGATCGCACCGGCGCGCAAGGGCGCAAACAGCGCCGAGCAGCGGCGGTGAGGGGGGAGCCTGCGCCGGTCACTCACGACCACCAGGGGAGCGCATTCAGGGCGCCCCTCTACTACGCCGACACCGTCCCTCCGTTCACGCGGAGGGGCGCCTGGTCCAGAGGTTGCGACGCTAGTGCAGGGACGTTTCAAGAGGGATGGCAGCGCTTCGGCGGAGCCGGAGCCGCACGGCGGGACCGACCGCGGTTCCTCGCCCCAGCACGCCCAGAACCCGGGACCGGCACCGTCCGGTGGCGTCGCCGAGCGTCCCGGGCGCACCGGCGTGCCCGCGGCCCCCACACCGCCCTCGGCACCCACCCCACCCAAGACCACCGCTCCGGTCGGGCCCGGCCCGCGAATAGCACTGCGGAACTGGCGCATCTCGACGCGTCTGGTCTCGCTGCTCGCGCTCCCCGTGGTCGCCGCCACCTCGCTCGGTGCCCTGCGCATCAGCGACAACGTGGACCAGATCCAGCAGCTCGACAACATGAAGCTGCTGACGGAGATGACCAAGCAGGCCACGCAGCTGGCCCAGGCGCTCCAGGAGGAGCGCGACCAGTCCGCCGGACCGCTCTCCCACGGCGCGTCGGCGTCCGACTACACGGTCAAGGGCGTCCGCGACAGGACCAACCGCGCCAGGCAGAGCTTCCTCGAGGGCGCCCAGCAGGTGGACGACTCCGCCAGCAGCGGCGACCTCACCGGCGTCACCGAGAGCCTCACCGGCATCGCCAGCGAGCTGTCGAACCTCAGCGCCATCCGGTCCAGCGCCTTCAAGGACTCGAAGAACTCCACGCAGACGGTCGAGGCGTACCACCGCCTGATCACCGGACTGCTCAGCCTCTCCCAGGACATGGCGGAGGCCACCAGCAACCCGGAGATGATCTCGCGCACCCGCGCCCTGGCGGCCTTCTCCACCGCCAAGGAGTACGCATCGGTGCAGCGCGCGGTCATCGCGGCGGCCCTGCCGGCGAGCAACACCACGCCCGGCGACCTCTCCGAGAACGACCGTCAGTACGCCCTCTCCGCCCTGGACAGCCAGGAGTCGGAACTGGAGAGCTTCCGGGGCATCTACGGCGACGGCGCCGAGCAGCTGACGAAGCCGGTCGACCAGGGCAGCCCGACGATCGAGGCCGCCAACAAGTACGCCGACCGAGTCCTCAAGAGCTCGGCCGGCATGAAGAGCCAGGACAAGCGCTCGTACAAGGACTGGGTCGACGACGACTCGGCCAAGATCGAGCAGATGCGCAAGATCGAGGGAACGCTCCTCGAAGAGATGGAGCAGAAGGCCCGCGAGCTGCGCAGCGCCTCCGAGCGCGAGGCGATCATCTCCGGTGCGCTGATCCTGCTCGTCCTCGGCGTCTCCCTCGTCGGCGCCTTCGTCGTGGCCCGGTCCATGATCCGCTCGCTGCGCCGGCTCCAGGAGACCGCGACCAAGGTCGCCCAGGACCGCCTGCCCGAGCTGGTCAAGCAGCTGTCCGAGTCCGACCCGCAGGACGTCGACACGTCCGTGGAATCGGTCGGTGTGCACTCCCGGGACGAGATCGGCCAGGTGGCCGCGGCCTTCGACGACGTGCACCGCGAGGCGGTCCGCCTCGCCGCCGAGCAGGCCCTGCTGCGGGGCAACGTCAACGCGATGTTCACCAACCTCTCGCGCCGCTCCCAGGGTCTTATCCAGCGCCAGCTGTCGCTGATCTCCGAGCTGGAGTCCCGCGAGGCCGACCCGGACCAGCTGTCCTCGCTGTTCAAGCTCGACCACCTCGCGACGCGTATGCGCCGTAACGGTGAAAACCTCCTCGTTCTCGCCGGTGAAGAACCCGGCCGTCGCTGGACCCGCCCGGTCCCGCTGGTCGACGTGCTCCGCGCCGCCGCGTCCGAGGTGGAGCAGTACGAGCGCATCGAGCTGGCCGCGGTCCCGACCACCGAGGTCGCCGGCCGCGTCGTCAACGACCTCGTGCACCTCCTCGCCGAGCTGCTCGAGAACGCCACCTCTTTCTCCTCACCGCAGACCAAGGTCAAGGTCACCGGTCACGCCCTGCCCGACGGCCGCGTGCTGATCGAGATCCACGACACCGGTATCGGCCTCTCCCCCGAGGACCTCGCGGCGATCAACGAGCGGCTCGCCGCGCCGCCCACCGTGGACGTCTCCGTCTCCCGCCGCATGGGCCTCTTCGTGGTCGGTCGTCTGTCGCAGCGCCACGGCATCCGCATCCAGCTGCGCCCGTCCGACTCCGGTGGTACGACCGCGCTGGTCATGCTCCCGGTCGATGTCGCCCAGGGCGGCAAGAAGCCCACTCCGGGCAAGCCGGGCCAGGGCGCCCCGCAGAGCGGCGGTCCCGCCGCCGCGCAGGCCGCCGCCGGCGTGGCCGCGGCTCGTCGCCAGGCCCAGCAGAGCGGTTCGTCCTTCGGTACCGGTTCGACCGGTGGCCCGGGCCTCGGCGCCGCCCCGCAGCGCGGGCAGGTGGGTGCCGGTCAGGGTCCGCGCGCCGCGCTGCCTGGCAGTGGTCAGGGCGGCCGTCCCGGCGCCCCGCGCGGTCCGCAGGGCCCCGCCGCCCCGCAGCAGGGCCGGCCGGCTCCGGCGGGCGCGGGTGCCGGTGCCGGCGCCTTCGGACAGGGCGGTCCCCAGGGACTGCAAGGGGCCCAGGCCTTCCAGGACACGGGCTCCCGCCAGGGCGGCTTCGGCGACGGCGGCTCGGGCACGCGCCAGGGCGGCTTCGGCGACGGCGGCGCCCCCACGGCCGTACCACCGCAGTCGCAGCAGCAGCCCAAGGAGGGCCGTGGCCGGCGTCGGCCGCAGCTCCCCGGCCGCGGCGGCGCGCGGGCCGAACTGCCCGGTGGTAACCCACAGCAGCGCACGCCGAGCTGGAGCGACGAGAACGCGCAGCCGTCGGTGCCGCGCGCCTCGCTGGACACCCCGCGCGGCCACGAGGAGCCGGACGCCCTGTCCACGACCTCGCCGATGCCCCGCATCGACGACCGCCAGGGCCCGGCCTCGACCTCGGAGTTCCCGCGACCGGACTTCAACGACCCGCGCCCCGGCGCGGGCGCGCAGGACAACGGCGGCCAGTTCGTCCGCTCGGACATCTTCGGCAGCGCCAACCAGGGCGGCTCGACGGGCCAGTTCCCGGCGCCCAGCCACGTCCAGAACACGGGTCAGTTCCCGGCGCCCGGCCACGTCCAGGACACGGGCCAGTTCCCGGCGCCCGGCCACGTCCAGGACACGGGGCAGTTCCCCGCGGTCGGACGCGGTCAGGACACGGGGCAGTTCCCCGCGGTCGGACGCGGTCAGGACACGGGGCAGTTCCCCGCGGCCGGCCACGTCCAGAACACGGGCCAGTTCCCGGCGGTCGGCCACGTCCAGAACACGGGCCAGTTCCCGGCGGTCGGACGCGGTCAGGACACGGGGCAGTTCCCCGCGGCCGGCCACGTCCAGAACACGGGCCAGTTCCCGACGCCCGGCCACGCCCAGGACCCGTCCTCCACCGGTCAGTTCGCCGCGCAGGGCTACAACGGTTCCGGCACGGGCCAGTTCGCCGCGCCGGGCTACGGAAACCACCAGGACCCCTCCTCCACCGGCCAGTTCGAGCGGCCGCAGGTGGGCGGCGACGGCTACGGCGCCTCCCGGCCGCCGGCCCCACAGCCTCCGCGTCGTCAGGAGCCCGAGGCGCTGCCGCCGGCGGCGAACCCCGGCGACGGACGTACGCCGCTGTTCGACACGCTCGAGACCAACTGGTTCCGTGGCGGCCAACAGCAGGGCAACGGCTCCGCGCCGCAGGCCCCGCAGCAGCAGGCCCCCGCGGCTCACCAGCGTCCGGCCGCCAACGCGGCCTGGCGCACCTCGCCCAACGACGAGCTCGTCCGCCAGGCCGAGCGCGTGCGGCAGCCCGCCGCGGGCGGCATCACCACCTCCGGCCTGCCGCGCCGGGTGCCCCGGGCGAACCTCGTTCCGGGCACGGCTCAGCAGCAACAGCACCACGCCGGTCCGCAGGTCTCGCGTGCGCCTGATGACGTACGCGGCCGGCTGACCAATCTCCGTCGGGGTATCGCGCAGGGTCGCCAGGCCGGTACAGGCCAGACCGGCAGCTTCCCGAGCCCCACTCACCAGCAGGAGCGTTAGTTGAGCCAGATGAGCCAAGCGGCACAGAACCTCAACTGGTTGATCACCAACTTCGTGGACAACACCCCTGGGGTGTCCCACACCGTCGTCGTGTCCGCCGACGGACTCCTTCTGGCGATGTCCGAAGGCTTCCCGCGCGACCGCGCCGACCAGCTCGCGGCCGTGGCCTCGGGCCTCACCTCGCTGACGGCCGGGGCTTCCCGGATCTTCGAGGGCGGCAGCGTGGCGCAGACGGTCGTCGAGATGGAACGCGGCTTCCTGTTCCTGATGTCCGTCTCCGACGGCTCGTCGCTCGCCGTACTCTCCCACCCGGAGTGCGACATCGGCCTCGTCGGCTACGAGATGGCACTCCTGGTCGACCGCGCAGGCGCGGTCCTCACGCCCGACCTGCGGGCCGAGCTCCAAGGCAGTCTGCTTCACTGATCGTCCGCTGCACCACCCCCCTCACCAAAACACCGTCCGGCCGCCACAATCCCCCCACCGGCCATGACAGATGGCACGACTGACCTACTTGCTGTCCCGCCCGGAGGATTCATGACCCCGCCCACCGCCTCTCATGATCCGTACGCGGAGCCGTACGGGGATGAGGGCGACCAGCCGCTGGTACGTCCGTATGCGATGACCGGCGGCCGGACCCGGCCGCGCTACCAGCTCGCCATCGAGGCGCTGATCAGCACGACGGCCGACCCGGCAGCGCTCATGGGGCTGCTCCCGGAGCACCAGCGGATCTGCCACCTGTGCCGTGAGGTGAAGTCGGTGGCAGAGGTGTCGGCGCTCCTCGCCATGCCGCTCGGCGTGGCACGGATCCTCGTCGCGGACCTCGCGGAAGCCGGTCTCGTCGCGATCCACCAGCCGGGTGGCGACGAGAACAACGGCGGCGCGCCGGACGTGACACTGCTCGAAAGGGTGCTCAGTGGACTTCGCAAGCTCTGACGGAGGGCGGGCGACCACCTCCGCGAAGATCGTGGTGGCGGGTGGGTTCGGCGTCGGCAAGACCACGTTCGTGGGTGCCGTCTCCGAGATCAACCCGCTGCGCACGGAGGCCGTCATGACGTCCGCGTCCGCGGGCATCGACGACCTCACCCACACCGGGGACAAGACCACCACCACGGTGGCCATGGACTTCGGCCGTATCACCCTGGACCAGGACCTGATCCTGTACCTGTTCGGCACGCCCGGTCAGGACCGCTTCTGGTTCATGTGGGACGACCTGGTCCGCGGCGCCATCGGCGCGGTGGTCCTGGTCGACACGCGCCGCCTGGCCGACTGCTTCCCCGCGGTCGACTACTTCGAGAACAGCGGTCTGCCGTTCGTCGTCGCGCTCAACGGCTTCGACGGGCACCAGCCCTACGCGCCCGAAGAAGTGCGGGAGGCACTCCAGATCGGTCCGGACGCGCCGATCATCACCACGGACGCCCGCCACCGCACGGACGCCAAGAGTGCGCTGATCACGCTCGTCGAACATGCCCTCATGGCACGCCTGCGGTAGATCAAATAGGCGGCGCCATACGGCAGTTGTCGTAGATATGCCGGAGCCGGCTGTGGCGTTTGACACGGTCGGCCCCGGTGTTCATAACGTTTCGACAGAGAAATCCGGTGGTATCGCAACGCGTCGCGGTCGTTCGGTCTCGCTGCGCTCACAAAGGCCCCGTCTTTTGGCGGGGCTCGCTCTTTATGACCGTTTTATGTGTGGCCCCCAGCACCGGAATCCTTCATTCCGAGTGTTTGGAATCGCGCAGGCTGACGTGCTGGAATGCCTGAACTGCCCAGTAGTCAATGACGTACTTGTCGGCGACAGGGCTCAGGAGACACCGCGGCACGACGTAGGTGCCGTCGCCGAGAGGTTGTTGGTCGAGTGAGGCGAAGCAAGAAAGGCCCCGAGCCTTCGGCGCGGGGCAACTTCACCCCGCCGCCGCGCGGAGCGGCACCCGCACACGTGCCCGGCCCGGAGCCGACGGCCCTCCCGTCCAGCGGTGGCCGCCTCTCCCCGCGCAACTGGCGCGTGCCGACCAGGCTGAACGCGATCCTGCTCATACCCGCGCTGGTCGGCCTGGTCATGGGCGGCTTCCAGGTAAGGAGCTCGATCAACACCTGGCAGGAGGCCCGGGACGCGGAGAAGGTCGCGAAGATCGTATCCGCGGCGAGCGACTACGCCGAGGCCCTCCTCAACGAGCGCGATGTCTCCGCGCAGCCGTTGCTGAACGGCGACCGGAACGACTCGGCCGTCAAGCAGGCCCGGGCCGTCACCGACCAGAAGGCCGACGCGTTCCACAAGGAAGTCGTCGGAATGCCCGCCGAGCAGGGACTGGCGCGCCGACTCGACCTGGTGGTGAAGGCCGAGCCCCAGTTGGAGAAGATCCGCCAGGCGGCGTACACCAAGGCCATGGACCCGGTCCAGACCGAAGAGGGCTACGTCACCGTCGAGCACCTGCTGATGGAGTTCTCGAACGAGCTGGGCCTCGGCACCGGGAACATCACCGCGTACGGCCGCACGGTGTACGCCCTCGCCCTCGCCAAGGGCGCCGAGTCGCTCCAGCGCTCCATAGGCATGCACCTGCTGGTCAAGCCCAGCACCGACACGAAGACCTACGCGCGACAGGTCACCGCCTTCACCTCGTACGCGTACCTGGAGAACGTCGCTCTGCAGGAGTACGTCTCCGGCGGCACCGAGAAGGACGCCGCCCGCCTCATCGAGGTGATGCAGCAGAAGACGGAAGAGGGCAAGAAGCAGCTCGCCGACGCCCAGGCCAAGGCCCAGGCCGCCGGTCAGACCGTCGTGACCCCGCCGGCGATGGACAAGATGATCCAGGCGATCGGCAGCGCCAAGACGCCCTCCGAACTCGCGCAGCTCGGCATCACCCCGTCCTCATGGATGGCGGTCTCCAGCCTGAAGTTCCAGGGATACAGCCAGGTGGAGAAGGAACTGATCAACCGCGCCGTCGACGACGCCGGCCAGATCGCCTCCGACGCCCAGCGCAACGCCTACATCAACGGCGCCATCGTCGTCGTCGCCCTGCTCGCCGCCTTCATCATCGCCGGTCTCATGGCCCGCCAGATGAGCCGCTCGATGCGCCAGCTGCGCAACGCCGCCTTCGGCGTCGCCGAGCAGCGCCTGCCGATGCTCGTCGACCAGCTCTCGCGCACCGACCCGGGCCGCGTCGACACCCGCGTCGCACCCATCCCGATCTCCTCCAGGGACGAGATCGGCGAGGTCGCCCGCGCCTTCGACCAGGTCCACCGCGAGGCCGTCCGGCTCGCCGCCGAGCAGGCCCTGCTGCGGGGCAACATCAACGCGATCTTCACCAACCTCTCGCGCCGCAACCAGTCGCTGATCGAGGGCCAGCTGACCCTGATCACCGACCTGGAGAACAACGAGGCCGACCCGGACCAGCTGGAGAACCTCTTCCGCCTGGACCACCTCGCGACCCGTATGCGCCGCAACGGCGAGAACCTCCTGGTCCTCGCGGGCGAGGAGCCCGGCCGCCGCTGGGACCAGCCCGTCCCCCTCGTGGACGTCCTGCGCGCCGCCTCCTCCGAGGTGGAGCAGTACGAGCGCATCGAGCTGTCCGGTGTCCCGGAGGCCGAGATCCACGGCCGCGCCGTGACCGACCTCGTGCACCTGCTCGCCGAGCTGCTGGAGAACGCCACGACGTTCTCCTCGCCGCAGACCAAGGTGCGTGTCACCGCGACCCGTCTGCCCGACGGCCGCGTCATGGTCGAGATCCACGACAAGGGCATCGGCCTCACGGCCGAGGACTTCGCGGACATCAACCACAAGCTGGCCAACCCGCCGACCGTGGACGCCGCGATCTCGCAGCGCATGGGCCTGTTCGTGGTCGGCCGGCTGTCCGACCGGCACGGCATCCGGGTCCAGCTGCGCCCCTCCGGCGAGCAGGCCGGCACCACCTCGCTGGTCATGCTCCCGGACGCCATCACCCACGGCGGTGGCGGCGAACAGCCGCTGGAGCGCAACGACTTCACCGTTTCGCAGATCATCCCGGAGCAGTCCTTCCAGGGCGAGAGCTTCGCCGGACAGCCGATGCGGACGGCGGCGGAGCTCGGCTTCGACGACAGCCGCTACACCGAGGTCCCGGACGACATCCGGGACCTGGACCCCGTCGGCCGCTCGCTGATGCGCGAGGAGCGCCGTGCGGCCCTGGAGGCCCAGACGCACGACCCCGGCCACCAGCAGGAGGCCCAGGAGACCGCTCCGTCGTACCAGGACGGGTTCGAGGCGCAGCAGCCCGCGTACGACAACGGGCAGGGCGCCTACGATGAACAGCGGGCGGCGTACGACCAGCAGACCGGTTACGACCAGCAGACGGCGTACGGCGAGCCGCAGCAGCCTGCGTACGAGGAGCCGTACTTCGCGTCCAACGGCTCAGTGCCGCAGGGCGACGGCTTCCCGGCCGACGGCGGCTACCCGGAGCCGGCCTATGCGGAGCCGGGCCAGGAGAACCGTGCGGCGGCCCAGGCCACCGCTTCGGAGACGTTCTCGGCCTTCGACGAGTCGTCCTACCAGGATGACTGGCCGAAGCAGGACGAGTACCAGAACGCCTACCGCGCCGATTACGCTCCGGAAACGGAATCCGTGCAGGCCGCTGACGTGAGTGAGCGGGACCGCGTAGGCTTCGATCGTCCGGGGTCGGCCCCCGCTGCCCACGAGATGACCGACGCCGGACTGCCCCGCCGCGGTTCCACCGCGAGCGGCGCCACCGGCCGACCGCGGTCCGTGCCGCAGGAGCCGCCGGCGGCCACGGAGTCGGGCGACGACTGGCGCTCCGCGAACGACCAGCGGTGGCAGCAGGCGTCGTCGCTCCGGAAGCCCAAGGCGGGCGGGGTCACCTCTTCCGGACTGCCTCGACGGGTACCCAAGGCGAACCTGATCGAGGGCGCCGCGGAGACGACCCCGCAGGGAGGCCCACAGGTCTCCCGTGCCCCGGAGGATGTCCGGGGCAGGCTGAGCAACCTGCGTCGAGGTGTCCAACGCGGACGCAACGCAGGCAGTGAAACGAACGGCCAGGGCTTCGGTCCTGACAGCACCTACAACCAGGAGCGTTAGTGTGAGCCCGATGAGCCAGGCGGCACAGAACCTGAACTGGTTGATCACCAACTTCGTGGACAACACCCCGGGGGTGTCCCACACGGTGGTGGTCTCCGCCGACGGACTCCTTCTGGCGATGTCCGAAGGCTTTCCGCGTGACCGCGCCGATCAGCTGGCGGCCGTCGCCTCCGGTCTGACCTCGCTGACCGCGGGTGCCTCCCGCATCTTCGAGGGTGGCAGTGTGAACCAGACGGTTGTGGAGATGGAGCGGGGATTCCTCTTCATCATGTCCATCTCCGACGGTTCGTCGCTCGCTGTTCTCGCACACCCGGAGGCCGATATCGGCCTGGTTGGGTACGAGATGGCGCTTCTGGTGGACCGTGCCGGCACGGTTCTGACTCCGGACCTTCGTGCGGAGCTCCAGGGAAGCCTTCTCAACTAATAGTCAGACGGTGCGTATTGGCGTCCCGGGGCCGTAAGGTTTCGGGACGCGGCTTCCACGGCGATGGGTGCCCGGCACAGTCAGAGGAGGAGGAGAGAAAGTGGCAACACCCCCAGGCGGTCATCCCGCCGGCAATTGGTCCTATGGTCCTGGCCAGGGCCCGGGACAGGGTGAGCAGAACCGGTACAACTTCCCCTCCGCACCGAGCCACCGGCAACAGCCGTACGCGCCCCAGGGCCCGCAGGGCCCCGGTCCGTCGCCGTACGACCAGCCGGCGGCACCGCGCATCCAGCCCGTGCAGCCGCAGCGCCGCGCTCCCGAGCCGGCGCCCGCGGGGTCGTCGAACAACCCCCTGGTGCGTCCGTACGCCATGACAGGCGGCCGTACCAGGCCGCGCTACCAGCTCGCCATCGAGGCGCTGGTGCACACCACCGCGCAGCCGCACCAGATGCAGGGCCAGCTGCCCGAGCATCAGCGGATCTGCAACCTCTGCCGGGAAATCAAGTCGGTGGCCGAGATCTCGGCGCTCCTGACGATCCCTCTCGGCGTGGCCAGGATCCTCGTCGCCGACTTGGCGGAGGCGGGCCTGGTCGCCATCCATCAGCCCGGCGGCGACGAGAACGCCGGCGGCCAGCCAGACGTGACACTGCTCGAAAGGGTGCTCAGTGGACTTCGCAAGCTCTAGCGGCGGTCCTTCCCGCTCCACCACCTCCGCGAAGATCGTGGTGGCGGGCGGCTTCGGCGTGGGCAAGACCACGTTCGTGGGTGCCGTCTCGGAGATCAATCCGCTGCGCACCGAGGCCGTCATGACGTCTGCTTCGGCAGGCATCGACGACCTCACCCACACCGGGGACAAGACCACCACCACGGTGGCCATGGACTTCGGCCGTATCACCCTGGACCAGGACCTGATCCTGTACCTGTTCGGCACGCCCGGCCAGGACCGCTTCTGGTTCATGTGGGACGACCTGGTCCGCGGCGCCATCGGCGCCATCGTCCTGGTCGACACCCGCCGCCTGGCCGACTGCTTCCCCGCGGTCGACTACTTCGAGAACAGCGGTCTGCCGTTCGTCATCGCCCTCAACGGCTTCGACGGCAACCAGCCGTACCAGCCGGACGAGGTCCGCGAGGCCCTGCAGATCGGCCCGGACACCCCGATCATCACCACGGACGCGCGGCATCGGGCCGATGCGAAGTCGGCGCTCATCACTCTCGTGGAGCACGCGCTGATGGCGCGTCTGCGGTAGGTCTCGACACGAAACGGCCCCTGTGCCCCCTCGGAGGGCACAGGGGCCGTTTCGTTGTGTCAGCCCGCCTTGTCCGCCGCCGCTCGGCGGCGAGCAACCACGACGGCGGAGCACGGCGGAGCACGGCGGAGCACGGCGGAGCACGGCGGAGCCGAACCGGCCGGGCCCCTGTCGCGCGTACGAGTAGGGCCCCCTCCATCGGAGGGGGCCCTACTCGGCGTATCAGCCGCTCAGGCGAGCGCAGCGCCTAGTGCCAGCTGTGCGGGGCGCGGAAGCCGCCCTCGCGCTCCAGGCGGCGCCAGCCGGCCTTGCGGCCGGTGCGGTGGGCCTGGGTGGGCTCGGTGGTGCGGGCGGCAGCGCGGGCCAGCAGGATCGCAGTGATGGCGGCGACTTCCTCGGGCTCGGCGTGGCCCTTCTCGACGCGGATGTCGGGAGTGTTCATGGGTGTCAGTCTCCGTGAGAGAGGTTTCCGCAGAGGTATCGGGGAGAATCCGCTGGGTTACTGCGGGGGGTTGCCGTGCTTGCGGGAGGGCAGGTCCGCGTGCTTGGACTGGAGCATCGCGAGCGACTTGATCAGGACCTCGCGGGTCTCGGCGGGGTCGATGACGTCGTCGACCAGACCGCGCTCGGCCGCGTAGTACGGGTGCATCAGCTCGGACTTGTACTCCTTGACCATCCGCGCCCGCATGGCCTCCGGGTCCTCCGCGTCCGCGATCTGACGGCGGAAGATGACATTGGCCGCGCCTTCCGCGCCCATCACCGCGATCTCGTTGGTCGGCCACGCGAAGGTGAGGTCCGCCCCGATGGACTGGCTGTCCATCACGATGTACGCACCTCCGTACGCCTTGCGCAGGATCAGCGAGATCCGCGGCACCGTCGCGTTGCAGTACGCGTACAGCAGCTTCGCGCCGTGACGGATGATGCCGCCGTGCTCCTGGTCGACGCCGGGAAGGAAACCGGGGACGTCCAGGAACGTCACCAACGGAATGTTAAAAGCGTCACACATCTGGACAAAACGTGCAGCTTTTTCCGACGCCTCGATGTCCAGCACACCGGCCAGCGTCTGCGGCTGGTTGGCGATGATGCCCACCACCTGGCCGTCCAGCCGCGCCAGCGCACAGATGATGTTCCGCGCCCAGCGCTCGTGGACCTCCAGGTACTCGCCGTCGTCGACGATCTCCTCGATCACCTTGGCCATGTCGTACGGCCGGTTGCCGTCCGCCGGGACCAGGTCCAGCAGCACGTCGCTGCGGCGGTCCGCAGCGTCCGAGGACTCCACCCGCGGCGGGTTCTCCCGGTTGTTCTGCGGCAGCAGCGACAGGAGGTAGCGCACCTCGGCGATGCACGTCTCCTCGTCGTCATAGGCGAAGTGGCACACACCGCTGGTCTCGGCGTGCACATCAGCACCGCCCAGACCGTTCTGCGTGATCTCCTCACCGGTCACGGCCTTCACCACGTCCGGCCCGGTGATGAACATCTGCGAGGTGTCGCGGACCATGAACACGAAGTCCGTCAGGGCGGGGCTGTAGGCCGCACCGCCCGCACACGGGCCCAGCATCACCGAGATCTGCGGGATGACCCCGGACGCCCTCGTGTTGCGCTGGAAGATGCCGCCGTAGCCGGCCAGCGCGCTGACGCCCTCCTGGATACGGGCGCCCGCGCCGTCGTTCAGGGAGACCAGCGGCGCACCCGCCGCGATGGCCATGTCCATGATCTTGTGGATCTTCGTGGCGTGGGCCTCGCCCAGCGCGCCGCCGAAGATACGGAAGTCATGGGCGTAGACGAAGACCGTACGGCCCTCCACCGTGCCCCAGCCGGTGATCACACCGTCCGTGTACGGCTTCTTGGCCTCCAGGCCGAACCCGGTCGCCCGGTGCCGGCGCAACTGCTCGACCTCCTGGAACGACCCCGCGTCCAGAAGCAGCTCGATGCGCTCCCGAGCGGTCAGCTTGCCCTTGGCGTGCTGCGCCTCGGTCGCCTTCTCACTCGGCCCGGCCAGGGCCCGCGCACGCAGCTCGTGCAGTTCGGCGACCCGCCCCCGCGCATCCGTGGGCTCGCTCCCGGAATCTACAGCCTCGTCCAAAACGGTCATGTAGCGACCTTACGAAGTCCACCAAGGAAAGAGGGCCGTCGACTCCGTACAGTCTCCGGCCCGTTTTCCTGGTACCACTGAACAGAACCAGACCCCTGTGCAGCCGATCTGACTGCTCGGGGGGCACGGGCCTTGTGGGAGTCTCACAAAGCCGTCAGCCGAGCGCGACCTCGCATTGATGGGTCCCACATGCCATCCCCGGGGTGACACGGAGCCTCGAACGGCGGCCTCGCGGCAACACCGGCGGGACCTTGCCGGACGCCGTGACCCTCATAGTCGATCACTCACAGCGACTCCGACAACACGACGCGGATGATGTTGAAGATTGAACGGAATAGGCTTACAGTCGTCCGTGTTGAGCTCATTAAAGATTCAACAGCTCACCGTCGTGGCTTCACGAGTCCACGAACCGTCCCCCCAAGGAGCACGTCATGGGTCTCTTCAGCCGCAAGAGCAACACCGACACCACTGCCGCCCCGGCTGCCGCCGCTGCGGTGAACCCGGACCTCGCCGCGCTGACCGGCGAGTACACGCTGGACCCGTCCCACACCACGATCGGCTTCGTGGCCCGGCACGCCATGGTCACCAACGTCAAGGGCAACTTCAAGGACTTCACCGGCACGCTGCACCTGGACGGCTCGGCCCCGTCGAAGTCCACGGCCTCCATCGACGTCAAGATGGAGAGCGTCGAGACGGGCTCGGCCGACCGCGACGGCCACCTCAAGAGCTCCGACTTCTTCAAGACCGACGAGCACCCGACGATGACGTTCCGCTCCACCAAGGCGGAGGCCCTCGGCGGCGACGACTACCGGATCACCGGTGACCTGTCGATCATGGGCATCACCAAGCCGCTCACCATCGACCTGGAGTTCAGCGGCGCGGCCAAGGACCCGTTCGGCAACGAGCGAATCGGCTTCGAGGGCAAGGCGGAGATCCTGCGCTCGGAGTGGGGCCTGACCTGGAACGCGGCGCTGGAGACGGGCGGCGTGCTGGTCTCGGACAAGATCAAGCTGGTCTTCGACATCTCGGCGATCAAGCAGGCGTAACCCCGCCGCACCCGCCGCGCGAGCCCCGGCCCGCGTGGCCCCCTGAGCGCGCCCGCCCTCCACTCCCCCGTATCCGGAGGGCGGGCGCTCACGCCTGCGCCGGGCGGCGGCCCACCTCCAGCCGGGCGATCGCCGCGTCCAGCCGGGCGGCCCGGCTCTTCGGCGTGCGGGCCCTGAGCAGCGGAAGTACCAGAAGGTACTGATCCGTCCTGCCAAGCCCGTCGAAGCACTGCTTGGCGCGCGGGCTCCGCTCCAGCGCCGCCGCCAAGTCGTCCGGCACGGTGGCGTTCCTCTGCGACTCGTACGCCGCCGCCCACCGCCCGTCCGCCTCGGCCACCGCGACCTCGGCCAACCCGCCGGGCCGCATCCGTCCGGCGGCGGTGAGCTCCTCGACCCTGCGCACGTTGACCATGGACCACAGGCTCCCGGGCCTGCGCGGGGTGATCTTCTGCAGGAAATACGACGCGTCGAGCCCCCGACGGTGGCCGGTGATCCAGCCATGACAGAGGGCGACGTCGTTGACGTCCCGGGCGGTGACCGAGCGCACCCCCGCCCCCTTCTTCGCGACCTTCACCCATATTCCGGGCTGAGGGGCCGGGCGCGCGGCGAGCCAGGCGTCCAGGTGGGCGGCGGATTCGAAGGCGTGGGGCTCTGTGTCGTCGGGTGAGGTCATGGGGAGACCGTAGGCCGGAAGTAGGTCAGCTTCCGGCCTATACAGGTCGCTCCACATGGTTGGGGAAGTACGTTTCCCGGAAGTACGTTTCCCTTAACTCGCACCACACGATCTTTCCCGGATCCCGATCCTCGACGCCCCACTTGTCCGCGAGTGCGGCGACGAGCAGGAGACCGCGACCGCGTTCCGACTCCGGTGACGTGTCGTCCGGGAGTCCGACCTCGCCGGGGCCGCTGTCGTGGATCTCGATGCGCAGGACGCCGTCGGGGTGCAAGGCCAGGCGCAGGCCGAAGCCTCGGCCGGGCGGTACGCCGTGGAGCAACGCGTTGGTGGCGAGTTCGCTCACGCAGAGCAGTACGTCGTCGCTGCGCTCGGCCACGGCCCAGTCCATGAGCGCCTCGCGGGTGAACTCACGGGCCAGGTGCACCGATCTGCGGTCCCTGCGGTAGAACGCCTCGCGGGTGTGGGGGTGTCGGGGTTGTCCGTTCACGACTCCGACTGTCACAGGGTGTCACTACAGTGGAGCAGTGTGTGAGGTCGTAGTCGTGATTCCTACGAGCTCGCTACGAGGACTTCGTGTGTCTGCGGGGGAAGGGGACCGCCATGCAGTCGGCGAGGAAGCAGCCCAAGAAGGTCGGTTCGTGGCAGGCGGTCGGTGCGCTCGTGGCGCACTTCAGGAGGCAGGCCCGCCATACGCAGGAGCAGTTCGCCGAGTTGGCGAACATTCACGTCGACACGGTGGGATCGATCGAGCAGGGGCGGCTTGCGTTACAGCCGGATCGGGCCGAGCAGTTCGACGAACTGTTGGGTACGGGTGGGGCGTTGGCCGTGCTGGTGGCGAAGATGCCGGTGCGGGAAAGGATGCCGCAGTTCGCCCAAGGGCTCGTCGACATTGAGCAGGAGGCTGTCAGCATTCTCTCGTACGAGACGCAGATGGTTCCTGGCCTCCTCCAGACCGAGGACTACTGCCGCGCTTCCTTCGAATGCCGTTTCCCACGGTTCGAGGACGAGGCGGCAGAACAGTGGGTGGCTTCTCGCATGGAACGGCAAGAGATCTGGCAGCGCAAGCAACCACCATTCGGCCATTTCATCCTGGAGGAGGGCCTTCTGCGAACAGCTCTCGGTGGGCCTGAGATCATGCGCGAGCAGATTCGCAAGCTGCGCGAGTACGGTGACCGCGTCCATATGGGGCTTCAGATCATGCCCTTGGGTCGCGTGCCGCACGCCGGTCTGGCGGGACCCATGTTGCTGTTGGAGACGGCGCACCACGAGCACGCGGTCTACCTGGAGGTGCAGCGCGCGAGCTTCCTGGTCGATGATCCCGACGAGGTGAGCGTTTATCAGCTGAAGTATGGAATGCTGCGGTCACAGGCCCTCTCTCCAGACGAGAGCGCGCGCCTCCTGGACAGACTGCTAGGAGAGTAATGAACACCGCAGCACGACGAAATCTCCCTTCGGACGGCTTGTCGTGGTTCAAGTCCAGTTACAGCAGCAACGAGGGCGGCAACTGCCTCGAAGTCGCCACCACCCCCGCCACCATCCACATCCGCGACTCCAAGACCCCCGCCGGGCCCGTTCTCACAGTCTCCCCAGCCACCTGGAGTGAGTTTCTTGACCGCGTTGCCCGCTGAACGACTCGCGGACGGGGACGTACCCGAAGGCGCGTGAACCCGCCCGGTTCAGAACCCTCCGCCGAAGTCCCCACCACCCCCGCCGAAGTCCCCTCCCCCGCCGTCGCCGAAGCCGCCGCCGAAGTCTCCGGAGTCGAAGTCGGCGCCGGAGGTGTCTCCGCCGTCGTAGCCGTCATAGCCGCCGAAGTCGCCGTACCCGGTGCCGTAGTCGGTCGCGTACGACGGGGTGGCCATCATGCTGCCGAGCAGGGTGCCGACCAGCAGACCGGGCAGCAGGCCGCCGCCGAAGTAGCCGCCCGCCCAGGGGCCGTACGCCGGGCCGGCGTCCCAGTACGGGCGGCGGCCGTAGTCCGTTTCCACCTCGCGGACCATGGGGTCGCGGCCGTCGGCCAGCCGGGCCTGGTCCGCCGCGCAGACCGGGACCTCGCGGGCTGCGCCACCCGGAGGCGTCCAGGTCGCGTCGGCGACGGACGGGCCGTGCCGCGGGTCGAAGAAGCAGGGCGGCCTGCGCTCCGGGAGGGGGCACCCCTCACGGCGGGCGGCGAGCTGCGCGAGCGAGAAGCGGCCGTCCTCCAGGGCCTGGGTCACGGCCTTCACATCCTCCGGCCGCTGTGCCGCCGCCATGGACGACTTCGCCTGCTCGTACGCGTCCAGTGCCCGTTCGTAGTCCGCGCGCATCGCGTCGTCCGCGCCCGGCTCCGCCGGGTGGAAGTCGAGGCGGTCCAGCTCCTCACCGAAGGCGGTGATGTCCTCGTCGACCACGACCCGCAGCTTCTCCAGCGCGGCCCGCTGCTCCTCCTCCCGCCGGCGCCGGGTGCGGCGTACGAGGGTGTAGGCGCCCACGCCCGCGGCCAGGAGCACCGCGCCAACCGTGATCAGCGCGGTGGGTGATGCCATGTTGCTGCCACCCGAGGTACCCCAGCTCGACGGCGCGTGGCCGCCGACGTTGGCGAGGGCGCGGTCGGTGAAGTCGTTCAGCTGGGCCTTGGCGGTCTCCCCCTGGACGCTGCTGACCAGGTTCCGCACGGCGGTGCGGGGCAAGACCGAGGAGTCGGCCCGGGCGTCGAAGCGGTCGCCCAGGCGGATCGCGTACAGGCCGGTGATGCCGGTGGCCGTGCGCAGCTTGGGGAAGAGGTTCTGTGTGGGGTAGCCCGAGGGCAGGACCGCCACGAAGACCGGCTTGTCGGCGCCCTTGATCTTCTTCGCGAGGGCGTCGGCGTCCGGGGCGGGCAGCCTGCCGGAGGCGGCCGGGTCGACGTATACGGGGCTTCTGCGGAGCGCCTCGGCGATGACCGAGACGTCCGTCGCCGCGTACGCGTGGGGCGCGCCGGCTGACAGCACCGTCAGGGCCGCCATGATCAGGGCGACCAGCGGTACCGCGAGTGCTCGCATCAGCGCGGCCTTCATAGTTCGAAACTACCCGAATGCACCCAAAACCGGATGCCGATCCTCAGACGGTCCCCATGGGGGGGCAGTCGGTCCTGTCAGGTGCGGCACCGCAACGCGAGCGAGACCGACCGTTGCTGGAAGATGAGCCGGACCGCCCCCCACCATGGCGGTCGACGAACAGAAGAGGGGCTGCGGGTATGCGACGGACGGTCCTGGCGATGGCCGGGGTGATCGGCGGAATGGCGTTGCTGAGCGGTTGCGGCGCCATGATGCTGCCCTTGGCCGCCGTCTACCGTGATGCCTCGGGCAGCCCGCGGGCGCTGCTGAGACCGTGCGGCGACGATCTCATCCAAGGCCTCGGCCTCACCGGCGCGCCCGCCGAGGACGACTCGGACCGCAACCGCTCCGGCTGGAAGGCTCCCGGCAAGCGGCGTGGCTCCGACGCCGACTTTCCGCTCTTCTCGCCCCCGGAAACCTGGCAGGCCCGCACGGCGGGGAAGCAGCGGCTGGTGTCGGCGTACACGTACGAACTCGCCTTCGGTAAGGGTGAGTTCAACTACGAGTACACCGGCATCGTCACCTTCCGCGCGGCCGATCTCGACCGGCTGGGGCCCGGCCAGGTCTGGGCCGACGACCGTGCCATGAGCCGCGGCGAGTTCGAGAAGCTCGCCGCGGACTCCTGCTGAACCGTCCGTTACTCCGCTACTCCGCCGGCTCCACGCCCGCGCGCAGCAGACCGTACGTGTACGCGTCCTCCAGCGCCTGCCACGACGCCGCGATCACGTTCTCCGCCACGCCCACGGTGGACCACTCGCCCTTGCCGTCCGACGTGGAGATCAGCACGCGCGTCGTGGACTGCGTGCCGTGCTTGCCCTCCAGGATGCGGACCTTGTAGTCCACCAGGTCGAGGGCGGCGAGCTCGGGGTAGATCGTCTCCAGGGCCACGCGCAGGGCGCGGTCCAGGGCGTTGACCGGGCCGTTGCCCTCCGCCGTGGCGACGATGCGCTCGCTCTTGGCCCAGAGCTTGACCGTGGCCTCGTTGGCGTGGGTGCCGTCGGGGCGGTCCTCGACGATCGCCCGCCAGGACTCGGTGCGGAAGTAGCGGAGGGGCTTGCCCGCCACCTCCTCGCGCAGCAGCAGCTCGAACGAGGCGTCCGCCGCTTCGTACGAGTAGCCCTTGAGTTCGCGTTCCTTCACGCGCTCCACGACCCGGCCGACCAGCTCCCGGTCGCCGCCCAGGTCCACGCCCAGTTCCTTGCCCTTGAGCTCCACCGACGCGCGGCCCGCCATGTCGGACACCAGCATCCGCATGGTGTTGCCGACCAGCTCGGGGTCGATGTGCTGGTACAGGTCCGGGTCTACCTTGATGGCCGATGCGTGCAGGCCCGCCTTGTGGGCGAAGGCCGAGACGCCCACGTACGGCTGATGGGTGGAAGGCGTCAGGTTGACGACCTCCGCGATCGCGTGCGAGATGCGCGTCATCTCGCGGAGCCTGCCCTCGGGCAGCACCTTCTTGCCGTACTTCAGTTCCAGGGCCGCCACCACCGGGAACAGGTTCGCGTTGCCCACCCGCTCGCCGTAGCCGTTCGCCGTGCACTGCACATGCGTCGCGCCCGCGTCCACCGCCGCCAGCGTGTTGGCCACCGCGCATCCCGTGTCGTCCTGTGCGTGGATGCCCAGGCGGGCGCCCGTGTCCGCGAGGACCGTCGAGACGACCGCGTGGACCTGCGCCGGGAGCATGCCGCCGTTCGTGTCACAGAGGATGACCACGTCCGCGCCCGCCTCGGCCGCCGTACGGACCACCGCCTTCGCGTACTCGGGGTTCGCCCGGTAGCCGTCGAAGAAGTGCTCGCAGTCCACGAAGACCCGGCGGTTCTGGGACCGCAGGTACGACACCGTGTCGCGGATCATCTCCAGGTTCTCGTCCAGCGTGGTGCGCAGGGCCAGCTCGACGTGGCGGTCGTGGGACTTCGCGACCAGGGTGATCACCGGCGCGCCCGCGTCCAGCAGCGCCTTGACCTGCGGGTCCTCGGCGGCCTTGCCGCCCGCCCGGCGTGTCGCGCCGAAGGCGACCAGTTGGGCGTGCTTGAACTCGATCTCCTGCTGGGCACGGGCGAAGAACTCGGTGTCCCGCGGGTTGGCGCCGGGCCAGCCGCCCTCGATGAAGCCCACGCCGAAGTCGTCCAGGTGCCGTGCGATGGCCAGCTTGTCCGCGACGGTGAGGTTGATGCCCTCGCGCTGCGCGCCGTCACGCAGCGTGGTGTCGAAGACGTGGAACGAGTCGTCGAGCTCGCTGGTTTCCGTCATGGTGTCAAGGCTCCTGTGTTGGATCTCGGTCTACCGGAATGACCGGCTCCACCGTCCCCCCAATGGTCCCTCGCGCTCCCCTCCCGGCTGATGGTGGGCCAGGAAAACGAAAAACCTCTCGCGGGTGCGAGAGGTCTGCGCGCGGGTCGAGGACGACGGTGGCCGCCCGTACCTGGTCGTACGTGGCGGTCACTGCGGACCGGCGCGCCTGCTGCCAATAATCATGGCGAACGAGAGCACGGGGGCAGTCTGGCACATTCCACCCCCGCGCTCACCGCCGTCTCAGGATGCGGTCGTCAGAGGCCTGAAGTCCGCTGTTCCCCTGTTCCCCCGGCCCTGCGCCGAGGGCTCGTCGGGATGCAACCGCACCATGCATCCCTGGTCAATGCGTTCGATTACGTACAACCCGGGCGGATGATCGCGTGTCCGCGAGTACGCGGGCCGCCGGTCAGCCCCGGCTCAGCCCATGCTCAGCCCATGCTCAGCCCATGCTCAGCCCATGCTCAGCCCAGGGATTCGGCCAGAAACTCCCTTACGTGGCGCAGGACCTGGTCCCGGTCCGTGCCGCGCAGGCCGATCGCCACATGGATGGAGAAGCCGTCGAGGAGGGCGCGCAGCCGGGCGGCGAAACGGTCCGGGTCGATCGCCCGGAACTCCCCCCTCGACACGCCCTCGGCGAGCAGTGCCACCAGGTCACGGTGCCAGGCTCCCTCGATGGCGGCCTGCCGGGCGCGGGCTGCGTCGTCGGCGTTCTGCGAGCGGTTCCAGACCTCCAGCCACAGCGTCCAGTGCGGGTCGCGGTGACCGTCGGGGACGTACAGATCGACGTACGCGTCGAGCCGTTCCCGGGCCGGGACCGGGCGGCTGAGCAGCCGGCCGCGTTCGGCGCCCAGTCTGCCCTCGCTCCACTCCAGGGTCTCCAGGAGCAGTTCGTCCTTGGACCGGAAGTAGTAGAGCAGATGGCCGCTGCTCATCCCGACCTCCCGGCCGAGCGCCGCCATGGTGAGCTTCTCCAGACCGCGCTCGGCGATCATCTCCATGGCGGCGGCGAGTACCTCCTCGCGCGGCGGAGCGGGGGTGCGGCGGCGGGGGGAGGACGATGGGGCGTTCATACGGGTTCCGTGCGGAGCTCGGTGAGGCGGTGGCCGCGGGCCGGGCAGAGCAGCAGTACGTTCACCCTGACGTTCTACCTGACCGCTGCCCTGGGCTGCTGCTGGGTGATGCAGTGGATGCCGCCCCCGCCCGCGAAGATCCCGCGGGCGTCCACCAGCGTCACCGTCCGCTCGGGGAAGAGGCGGCGGAAGATGCCCGCGGCGATCTCGTCCCGGGGGTCGTCGAAGCCGCACAGCACGACGCCGCCGTTGCAGAGGTAGTGGTTGATGTAGGAGTAGTCGGCCCAGTGGCCGTCGGCCTCCAGGGTCGTCGGGGCGGGCACCTCGACGACCTCCAGACGGCGGCCATGGGCGTCGGTCGCCGACTTCAGCAGGCCGATGACCTCCTTCGTCACCTCATGGTCGGGGTGTGCCGGGTCCGGCTGGTGGTGGGCGACCACGACGCCGGGGCGGGCGAAGGCGGCGACGATGTCGACGTGGCCGAGGGTGCCGAAGCCGTGCGGGGGGTAGTCGCCGGTCAGTCCGCGCGGCAGCCAGATCGCCTTGCGGGTGCCGAGGTGGGCATGGATCTCGGCCTCCACCCGCTCCCTCGTCCAGTGCGGGTTGCGCTCGGGGCCGAGCTGCACGGTCTCGGTGAGCAGGACGGTCCCCTCGCCGTCCACATGGATCGCGCCGCCCTCGTTGACCAGCTCCGAGGCGTACGTCTTCGCGCCCGCGAGGCCCGAGACGTACGCGGCGATCTTCGCGTCGTGCTCCCAGCGGGCCCACTCCTGGGCGCCCCAGCCGTTGAACGTCCAGTCCACGGCGGCGAGTTCACCCGCGCCGTTGGTGAGGAAGGTAGGTCCGATGTCGCGCATCCAGGCGTCGTCGAGGTCGCGCTCGACGGTGTCGATGCCCGGGCCGAGGAGGGTCCGGGCCTCCGCCGACTGTCCGGGGCCGCACACCACCGTCACCGGTTCGAAACGGCGGACCGCGCGGGCGACCGACGCCCAGGCCGCGCGGGCGGCGGCGAGGTCGCCCGGGGTGTCGAAGGTCGGGTTGGGCCCCGGCCACGCCATCCAGGTGCGTTCGTGCGGGGCCCACTCGGCGGGCATGCGGAAGCCGTCGGCGGCGGGGGTGGTCATGTCGCGGGTCCTCACAGGCTGTGACGTTTAAAGGAAGTACAGGCGGTTGAGAGAGACCGAGTCGGCGGGCTCGGAGCGGATCGGGTCGCCGTCGAGGGTGACCAGGCCGGTGCGCTGGTCGACGTCCACCGTTCCGGTACGGGAGTTGAGGCGCAGGTCGGCGGGGCCGATGCCCCGGGTACCGCGGACGGCGACCCTGCGCCGCCGGGTGGGCATCCTGTCGTTGCCCTGGTCGAGTGCCGCCTGGGCGACGAAGGCGACCGAGATGTCGGCGGGTGTGGCGCCGTGCGCGCCGAACTGGGGGCCCAGGACGAGGGGTTCGCAGGTGTCGGTGGCCGCGCCCGGGTCGCCGACCACCCCGTACGCCGGGAAACCGGCCTTGAGCACGAGCTGCGGCTTGGCGCCGAAGTACTCCGGCCGCCACAGAACGATGTCGGCGAGCTTGCCGACCTCGATGGAGCCGACCTCGTGCGAGAGGCCGTGGGCGATGGCGGGGTTGATGGTCAGCTTGGCGATGTAGCGCAGGACGCGGGCGTTGTCGTCGTCCGGTCCGTCGCCCTCCGTGGGGCCCAGCTCGGCCTTCATCTTGCCTGCCATCGCGAAGGTACGGCGCACGGTCTCGCCCGCGCGGCCCATACCCTGCGCGTCCGACGAGGTGATGCCGATCGCGCCCAGGTCGTGCAGCACGTCCTCGGCGCCCATGGTCCCGGCGCGAATGCGGTCGCGGGCCATGGCGGCGTCGCCCGGCAGGTCGGTCTTCAGGTCGTGGACGGAGACGATCATGCCGTAGTGCTCGGCGACGGCGTCCCGGCCGAAGGGGAGGGTCGGGTTGGTGGACGAGCCGATGACGTTCGGTATGCCCGCCATCTTCAGGACGTTCGGCACATGACCGCCGCCGCAGCCCTCGATGTGGAAGGCGTGGATGGTCCGCCCTTCGAGGACCCGGAGCGTGTCCTCGACGGACAGGCACTCGTTCAACCCGTCGCTGTGCAGGGCGACTTGGACGTCGTACTGCTCGGCGACACGCAGCGCGGTGTCGAGGGCACGGGTGTGGGCGCCCATGTCCTCGTGCACCTTGAAGCCGGACGCGCCGCCCTCGGCCAGCGCCTCGATCAGGGGCGCGGGATCGGAGGACGAACCCCTGCCCAGGAAGCCGATGTTGACCGGCCAGGCGTCGAACGCGCCGAACGCGTGCCGCAGCGCCCAGGGCGAGTTGACGCCGACGCCCCACACCGGCCCGAACTCCTGGCCGATGATCGTGGTCACGCCGGAGGCCAGCGAGGCCTCCATGATGCGCGGCGACAGCAGATGGACATGCGTGTCGACGGCGCCGGCGGTGGCGATCAGACCCTCGCCGGACACGATCGACGTACCCGTGCCGACCACCACGTCGACCCCGTCGAGGGTGTCGGGGTTCCCGGCCCGCCCTATCGCGTGGATACGCCCCTCGCGGATACCGATGGAGACCTTCCTGATCCCCTGTGCGGCGTCGATCACGACCACGTTGCTGATGACGACGTCGCAGGTCTCGCGCACGGCGGCGGCCTTGAGGTGCAGTCCGTCGCGGGCGGTCTTGCCGAAGCCGGCGAGGAACTCGTCGCCGTACTTCTGCGCGTCGGACTCGATCCGCACGACCAGCCCGGAGTCGCCGAGCCGGACGCGGTCGCCGGCGCGGGGGCCGTGGGTGGCGGCGTACTCGTACGGATTCATCGTTCGGCTCCCAGATATCCGCAGGCGGCGGCCCGGCGCAGGGCTTCTTCCTTCGCGCCCGGCGCGTCCAGCGGCCCGTCGACGAGCCCGGCGAACCCGATCGCGATCCGGTCGCCCCCGATCGGCACGAGGCCGACCTCGACGCACTCCCCCGGCCCGAAACGGACCGACGACCCGGCGGGCACGGCGAGCCGCATGCCGTAGGCCGGCGCGCGCTCGAAGTCGAGCCGCGGGTTGGCCTCGAAGAAGTGGAAGTGGGAGGTGACGGAGACCGGCACGGTCGCGGTGTTGGTGACCGTCAGCCGGACCGCCGCCTCGGGCCCGGAGTGCTCGGGCCCCGGCAGCAGCGCGCCGGGGGCCTGGTCCCCCAGTCCGCCCCGGATGGGGTCGCCGACGACCGCGAGTCGCGACCCGTCGTCGAAGACGGCCTCCACGTGCACCTCCGTGACCACGTCCGCGACGCCCGGCAGCACGTCGTCGGGGCCGAGGACCGCCCTGGCGCGCTCGACGGCCTCGGCGAGCCGGGCCCCGTCACGGGCCGCCTCGCACACCGTGTCGGCGATGAGGGCGGTCGCCTCGGGCACGTTGAGCCTGAGGCCGCGGGCCTTGCGGGCCCGCGCCAACTCGGCCGCCGAGAACAGCAGCAGCCGGTCGCGCTCCGTGGGGGTCAGTCTCACGACGCCTCCCTTCCTTCCCTGGCTTTAGAGCGCCACTCTAAGCACGAGATCCGCGGAACGAAACCCCACACCCAGACCCTGCCGACGAATGCATTGAACGTCACTCAAACATTCACCTCGCGCGGGCATACGACACGCATGCGACGGGCATACGAAAGGGCCGCCCAGGACGCGAAGTCCGGGGCGGCCCTTGGCCGTGCCGTGGATCTAGCCGAGCCTGTGCATCCAGCCGTGCGTGTCCTCGTGGGTGCCGCGCTGGATGTCCAGCAGGGCCTCGCGGAGCTTGAGGGTGACCTCGCCCGGCTCGCCGCCCGACTGCTTCCACTCGGCGCCCGTGCGCTTGACCGTGCCGACCGGGGTGATGACCGCCGCCGTGCCGCAGGCGAAGACCTCGGTGAGGGTGCCGTTCTCGGAGTCGGCCTGCCACTGGTCGACGGAGACGCGGCCCTCCTCCGCCTCGTAGCCGAGGTCGCGGGCGACCGTGAGGAGGGAGTCACGGGTGACGCCCTCCAGGATGGAGCCGGTGAGGGTCGGCGTGACGATCTTGTTTCCGTACACGAAGTACAGGTTCATGCCGCCGAGTTCCTCGACCCACTTGTGCTCCACGGCGTCGAGGTAGCAGACCTGGTCGCAGCCCTTGGCCGCGGCCTCGGCCTGGGCGAGCAGGGAGGCCGCGTAGTTGCCGCCGGTCTTGGCGTCGCCCATACCGCCGGGGACGGCGCGGACGCGGTCCTCGGAGAGCCAGATGGAGACCGGCTTCACACCGCCCGCGAAGTAGGCGCCCGCCGGGGAGGCGATGACGAGGAAGAGGTACTCGTTGGCGGGCTTCACACCGAGGCCGACCTCGGTGGCGATCATGAAGGGGCGCAGGTACAGAGACTCCTCGCCGCCGTGCGCCGGCACCCAGTCCTTGTCCTGCTGGACGAGGACGTCGCATGCCTCGATGAACGTCTCGACCGGCAGCTCGGGCATCCCGAGGCGGAAGGCGGAGCGCTGGAAGCGCCGGGCGTTCATCTCCGGGCGGAAGGTGGCGACCGAGCCGTCGGGCTGGCGGTACGCCTTGAGGCCCTCGAAGATCTCCTGCGCGTAGTGCAGGGTCATGTTCGCGGGGTCGAGGGAGAGCGGGCCGTACGGGACGAGCTGGCCGTCGTGCCAGCCCCGCCCCTCGGTCCACTTGATCGTCACCATGTGATCGGTGAAGTGGCGGCCGAACCCGGGGTTGGCCAGGATCGCTTCCCGCTCCGCGTCGGAGAGGGGGTTGGAGGAGGGCTTCAGCTCGATCGTGGGCGTCGTCATGAATGGTTGTCCTTCACCGGTTGTGTTGACGGGCCGCGCTCACGCCCGCACTGCCAGTGGCCAGTGCTAGGACGTCCGAGCATTCCCTCATTCCGCGGCTCCGGCTTCGATTATCGCAACCGGGAGCTGTGGACCGGAACGGTGTGAATGCGGCCCTTGGGCTTGCCCAGGGGTGGATCGATGGTGACACCCGGCGAGGGCATGGAAAAGCCGCCGGGCGCGATTGCGACCCGGCGGCCTTCTCAGGAGGTGTGAGCGGCGGCGGGTCAGCCTGCTACTCGTACGGCGAGCGCGTCGCCGATCTCGTCGGTGGTGCGGGCGGGCTTGCCCACGCGCTCGGCGAGGTCGGCGGAGACGGCCTCCTCGATGCGGGCGGCCTCGGCCTCGTATCCGAGGTGGCGCAGCAGGAGGGCGACCGACAGGACGGTGGCCGAGGGGTCGGCCTTGCCCTGGCCCGCGATGTCGGGCGCCGAGCCGTGCACGGGCTCGAACATGGACGGGAACTCGCCGGACGGGTTGATGTTGCCGGAGGCGGCGACCCCGATGCCGCCCGAGATGGCGGCGGCCAGGTCGGTGAGGATGTCACCGAAGAGGTTGTCGGTGACGATCACGTCGAAGCGCTCGGGCTGCGTGACGAGATAGATCGTCGCCGCGTCCACGTGCATGTACTCGGTGGTGACCTCGGGGAACTCCTCCGCCACCTTGTTGAAGATGTTCGTCCACAGGTGACCCGCGAACGTGAGCACGTTGTTCTTGTGGACCAGTGCCAGCTTCTTGCGCGGGCGTGCCTGGGCGCGGGCGAACGCGTCACGGACCACGCGCTCGACACCGAAGGCCGTGTTCACGGACACCTCGGTGGCGACCTCCTGGGGGGTGCCCTTGCGGATGGTGCCGCCGTTGCCCGTGTACGGGCCTTCGGTGCCCTCACGGACGACGACGAAGTCGATCTCGGGCTGGCCCGCGAGCGGGGTCGGCACGCCCGGGAGCAGCTTGGAGGGCCGCAGGTTGACGTGGTGGTCGAAGGCGAAGCGGAGCTTGAGCAGGAAGCCGCGCTCCAGGACGCCGGACGGGACCGAGGGGTCGCCGATCGCGCCCAGCAGGATCGCGTCGTGCCGCGCCAGCTGCTCCAGGTCGGCGTCGGTGAGGGTCTCACCGGTGGCGTGATAGCGCCGGGCGCCGAAGTCGTAGTCCTTGGTCTCCAGCTTCACATCCTGCGGGAGGACGGCGGAAAGGACCTTGAGCCCCTGGGTCACGACCTCCTGGCCGATGCCGTCACCGGGAATCACTGCGAGATTGATGCTGCGAGACATGTCGGCACCGTACTCCTTGTCCCATGGGATGACACGCGGCGTCCGGGATACGGACACGGGCGGGCACCCGGGCGGGTGACGACAGCGACGTGGACGGGTGACGCCAGCGACGCGGACAGGTGACGCCGGCAACATGTTCGAGGTGCGGCGCGGGGCGTGAGCCCGTGACTCACGGCCCGCGCCGCACCCCGTGCGGGCGCGGCTCCCGGCTTGGGTTCGCTATGCGGCCCGGTGGCCCGTCTCGCCGCCGTTGTCGCGGCGGTCGAGGGCGCGCTGGAGCGCGGCGGCGGCGTTCCTGCGGTCGGACTCGTTCGTTCGGGAAACGTGACGGACTCGGCGGCGGGCGGTCGTCTCGGCCATGGGGAATCGACTCCTTCGATGATCCGGGAGTGCGGAAAGGGGTAACGAGACGCCGGAGGGGCGGGGAGCAGCGCCGCAGGGATTGCCTGCACAGGGCCCGGCTCACGACCGCCATTCGCTTGATCGAGCGAGACGTTCGGCTCCCACAAAACTAAGGGAGGACGGCGCGTCTGTCTCCACAATTACTCGGACTTCCTACTATCTGAGACGGCGGAGTCCCCGCAGCTCCCGGATCAGCGCCCGTACCGCGACCGTCGCGGCCAGTTCCGGTGTGGTGACGTATCCGACCTGGCGCGTGGGGCGGTCCGGGCCGAGGTCGGTGATCTCCGTTGTGAGCGGTGCTCTCGTCAGGGACAGGGCGGGCATGATGGCCATACCTAGACCACTGCTCACCATCGAGAGCACCGCTCCGTCATCCTCGGCCCGCACCGTCGCCGTGGGAATCCACTCCTGTGCGGCCCACCACGTCCGCGTGTACGACGAGCAGTTCTCGGTCCAGTCCACCAGCGGAAGCGAGCGCGGGTCCGGATGCCCGGCCGGATGGACCAGCGCGTACGGCTCCTCCAGCAGCACGTCCCCGACCAGCCCGGCGGGCACCGGCGTGCTGGTGCCCATCGTCGCGATCCCGACGTCCGCCCGCCCCGCGGCCACCTCCCCGGCCGTGCCCGGCCCGATCTCGCGGACGACGTCGACCGTCGGCACGATCCCGGGGTGGCGCGCGGTCAGCCGTTCCAGCGCCGGCGGCAGCAGGTACAGCGCCGCGCTGCGGAACGCCGCGATGCGCAGCGGCCCGGCCACCGTGTCGCCGCCGTCCGGGCCGGCGCCCACGCCGCGCGTCTCCGCCACGAGCGCCTCCAGCATGCGCAGCACACGCCGGGCGTGCGCGACGGCCCGTTCACCGGCGGGCGTGGGGCGTGCCCCGTACCGGCCGCGGTCGAACAGGACGACGCCCAGCTTCCGTTCGATGCCGCGGACCGCGTGCGACACCGCGGACTGTGTGCTGCCGAGCGCGGCACCGGCCGCCGAGAAACCGCCCTCCCGGGCCACGGCGACGAGGATCCGCAGCTCCTGCGGCGCGAGGTCCGCTGTGCTCATCGAGGGCTCCCACCTGCTGCTATGAGGACGTCTCATGGATGCGGCCGTTCCATGAGCCCAACTCCCTGCCCGGCCCCCCGCATTCCTGCCTACGGTCGCCGCCATGACCGAGATCGCGCTCACCGTGCAGCAGACCGCCCGTCCGACCGGCTACCCCGCCCCCGCTCACTTCCGTTTCGCCGAGTCGCCCGTCCCCGAACCCGCCCCGGGCACGGTGCTGGTGGAGAACCTGTACTGGTCCGTGGACCCGTACCACCGCGAAATGATGGACGGCGACTTCCCGTTGAACTCCCCGCTGGAGGGCCGCACCCTCGGCCGGGTGATCGAGTCCCGCGATCCGGCCCTGCCCGAAGGGGAGATCGTCTTCCACCGGCACGGCTGGCGCACCCACGCCGTCGTACGCCCCGAGGAGGCCCGACGCCTCCCCCACTACGACGGGGTCCCCCTGTCCGCGTATCTGAGCGTGCTCGGCGGCACGGGCCTGACCGCGTACGTCGGGCTCACCCGGATCGCCCGTCTGAAGGAGGGCGACGACGTGTTCGTGTCGGCCGCGGCGGGCGGGGTCGGTACGGCCACCGGCCGGTTCGCCCGGCTTCTGGGCGCCGGACGGCTGGTGGGAAGCACGGGCAGCGCGGCGAAGGTGGCGTACCTGACCGAGCGGGTCGGTTACGACGCGGCCTTCGACTACCACTCCGGCCCGGTCGCGGACCTCCTCGCCAAGGCCGCGCCCGACGGCGTCGACCTGTTCGTCGACAACGTCGGCGGCGGGCAGCTGGCCGCCGCGATCGGCGCGTTGCGCGAGCACGGCCGGGTGGTGCGAATCGGCACGATCGGGCAGTACAACACCCCGGACGCCCCGCCCACCGTCTTCGACCACTCCGCCGTGGTCGAGAAGAGCCTGCGCATCGAGGGCTTCCTGGTGAGCGACTACCGCGATCTGCAGGAGGAGTTGTACGAGTTCGCCGTCCCGCATCTGATCGACGGGCGGCTGGAGTCGGACGAGACGATCGTGGACGGCTTCGACCGCATCGTGGAGGCCTTCCTGTCGATGCTGCGGGGCGGCAACACCGGGAAGATCATCGTGCGGGCCGTCTGACGGCCGGTCAGAGCACGTCCCCGTCCCGCCAGTCGAAGACCAGCTCGTACGCCGGGTCGAGCAGGCCCGCGGCGACGGGGCGTACAAAGGTGGAGCCCTCCTCGTCGGGCAGGCGTACGACCCCCTCGGGCCCGAGGGCGCAGACGCGGCCGGACCACGGCTGCCAGCCCCGGGCGCGGTAGAGCGCGGCCCCCTCGTCGCTGGCGGAGAGCGCACCGAGGTCGTAGGCCCCGTCGACGATCCGCTCCAGCTCGGCCATCACGCGGCCACCGAGCCCCCTGCGCCGCACATCGGCACGGACGCCCACGGCCTCGATGTACCCCAGGCGCAGCCAGCGTCCGCGGTGCGCGACGCGCCGCTGGACGACGGATCCGTGTGCCGCGAGTCCCTGTTCGTCGTCGACGAGCACATGCATCCCGCCCAGCCCGTGCTCCCAGTCCTGGTTGCCGAAGTCTCCTTCGAAGGCGCCGTCCAGCAAGGTGCGGGCGGCGCGGAGGTCGGCCGGGGTGAGGTCCGCGGTGTGGGCGGTACGGAGTCGGGTGGCCATCGGACCAGTATCGCCCTCGTCCTGTGAACCGCACCCGCACCACATGGAACCGCCCCCGTTCCGGAGGGGGGCTCCGGAGCGGGGGCGGGGATCGTGGGTCCGCGCGGGTGTCAGCCCATGTGCGGGTACGTGTAGTCCGTCGGCGGGACCAGGGTCTCCTTGATGGCACGGGTCAGGGTCCAGCGCAGCAGGTTCTGCGGAGCGCCGGCCTTGTCGTTGGTGCCGGAGGCGCGGCCGCCGCCGAAGGGCTGCTGGCCGACCACGGCGCCGGTCGACTTGTCGTTGATGTAGAAGTTGCCGGCCGCGTAGCGGAGCCTGTCCATCGTGTGGGCCGCGGCGGCGCGGTCGTTCGCGATGACCGAGCCCGTGAGCGCGTAGTCGGACACCGACTCCATCTGGGCCAGCATCTCGTCGTACTTCTCGGCCGAGCTGTCGTCGTACACGTACACCGCGAGGAACGGGCCGAAGTACTCGGTCGTGAAGACCTCGTTCTCCGGGTCGGTGCACTCGACGACGGTCGGGCGCACGAAGTAGCCGACCGAGTCGTCGTAGGAGCCGCCCGCGACGATCGTGCAGGTCGGGTCCTCCTGGGCGCGGTCGATGGCGGCCTTGTTCTTGGCGAAGGCACGCTCGTCGATGACGGCGCCGATGAAGTTCGACAGGTCGGTGACGTCACCCATGGTGATGCCGTCGACCTCGGCCGCGAACTCCTCCTTGAAACCGGAGTTCCAGATGGAGGCCGGGATGTACGCGCGCGAGGTCGCGGAGCACTTCTGGCCCTGGTACTCGAAGGAACCGCGGGTGAGCGCCGTCTTCAGGACCGCGCGGTCCGCGCTCGGGTGCGCGACCACGAAGTCCTTGCCGCCGGTCTCGCCGACCAGACGCGGGTACGAACGGTACTTCTCGATGTTGGTGCCGACCGTCTTCCACAGGTACTGGAAGGTCTTGGTCGAACCGGTGAAGTGGATGCCCGCGAGGTCCCGGTGCTCCAGGGCGACCTTGGAGACCTCGATGCCGTCACCGGTGACGAGGTTGATGACGCCCTTGGGCAGGCCCGCCTCCTCCAGCAGCTGCATCAGCAGCACGGCGGCGTGCGTCTGGGTCGGGGACGGCTTCCAGACGACGACGTTGCCCATGAGGGCCGGGGCCGTCGGCAGGTTGCCCGCGATCGCCGTGAAGTTGAACGGCGTGATCGCGTAGACGAAGCCCTCCAGCGGGCGGTGGTCGAGGCGGTTCCAGACGCCCGGGGAGTTGGCCGGGGGCTGCTCGGCCAGGATCTGGCGGGCGTAGTGGACGTTGAAGCGCCAGAAGTCGACCAGCTCGCACGGGGTGTCGATCTCCGCCTGCTGGGCGGTCTTCGACTGGCCGAGCATGGTGGAGGCGGCGAGGGTCTCGCGCCAGGGACCGGCCAGCAGCTCGGCGGCGCGCAGGATGATCGCGGCGCGGTCGTCGAAGGACATCGCACGCCAGGCCGGCGCGGCGGCCAGGGCCGCGTCGATGGCGTCCTGGGCGTCCTGCTGGGTGGCGTTGCGGTAGGTGCCGAGCACCGCCTTGTGGTTGTGCGGCTGCACGACCTGGAACGGCTCGCCGCCGCCCATGCGCTTCTCGCCACCGATGGTCATCGGCAGGTCGATCGGGTTCTCGGCCAGTTCCTTGAGCTTGACCTCAAGACGGGCGCGCTCGGGCGAACCGGGGGCGTAGCCGTGCACCGGCTCGTTGACAGGGGTGGGGACCTGGGTCACAGCGTCCATGAGTGCCGAACTCCTTTGCGAGCGGGTGGGTGTCAGCCCTTGCTGACCATCGAGCGGACGAAGAAGCGCAGGTTCGCCGGCTTCTCCGCCAGGCGGCGCATGAAGTAGCCGTACCAGTCGGTGCCGTACGCGGTGTACACGCGCATGCGGTGGCCCTCGGCGGCCAGCCGCAGGTGCTCCTCGCTGCGGATGCCGTACAGCATCTGGAACTCGTACTCGTCGAGCTTGCGCCCGGCGCGCCGGGCGAGTTCCTGCGCGATGGAGATCAGCCGCGGGTCGTGGGAGCCGATCATCGGGTATCCCTCGCCCTCCATGAGGGTCTTCAGGATGCGGACGTACGCCTTGTCGATCTCGGCCTTCTGCTGGTACGCGACCGACGCGGGCTCCTTGTACGCCCCCTTCACGATACGCACCCGGCTGCCGCTCGCGGCAAGACGGCGGGCGTCCTCCTCGGTGCGGAAGAGGTAGGCCTGGATCACGCAGCCGGTCTGCGGGAAGTCCTTCCGCAGCTCCTCGTGGATGGCGAACATCGAGTCGAGGGTGGTGTGGTCCTCGGCGTCCAGCGTGACCGTCGTACCGATCGCGGCGGCGGCCTCGACGACCGGGCGGACGTTGGCGAGGGCCAGCTCGTGGCCGCCGGGGAGCGCCTGGCCGAACATGGACAGCTTCACCGACATCTCGGCCTTCGTGCCGAGGTCCAGCTCCTTGAGGCGGTCGATCAGCTCCAGGTACGCGTCACGCGCGGCCGTGGCCTGTTCGGGGGTCGTGATGTCCTCGCCGACGACGTCCATGGTGAGCTCCAGGCCCTTGCCGGTGAGCTCCTTGATGATCGGGACGATCTCACCGACGGTCTCGCCGGGGATGAAGCGGTCGACGACCCGCTTGGTCACCGGGGCCGCCGAGATCAGACGGCGCATCCGGTCGCTGCGCGACGCGGCGAGAATCACGGGACCCAGCACGGGGCACCTCCACAAGAAAAACCACCAGGAGGCCGAATCCCGACCATTCGGGTACGGCACGGAGAACCACCGTGAAACCTAAGGATCCCTCCGATCGTCGGCCATCGACAGCTGTCACGCATCCGCGCCCCGGATCTCAGACATCTGTATGAGGCGGGTGGGAAAATGCGGGAGAATGGCCGCGTGGCGGACGTTTTCAAGGCAGGCCGAGGCGATTACCAGGAGCTCGTCGACGAGATCTCGGCGCTGCTCGGCGCGCCCGCGACCCTGGAGAACCGGGACTTCGAGCTGATCGCCTTCGCCGCGTACGACAGCGACGGAGAGTTCGACGAGGCGTCCCTCGACCCGGTCCGCACCCGCTCGATCCTCACGCGCCGCTCCACGGCGGCGGTACGGAAGTGGTTCGAGGGCTTCGGCATCGCCCGCGCCACCGGGCCGGTGCGCATCCCGCCCACTCCGGAGGCGGGCGTGTACCGGGGACGGATCTGTCTGCCCGTACGCCATCGGGGTGTCGTCCTCGGATATGTGTGGCTGCTGGCCGACGAGCCGGGCCCGTCCGAGGCGCTGCTGTCCGCCGCGATGGAGATCGCCGCGCGTATCGGCGCGCTGCTCGCGGACGAGGCACAGGCGGGCGCGGACCTGACACGCGAACTGCGGGCGGCCCTCACCGCCGAGCGCGGCTGGCAGCAGGAGATGGCGGTGGCGGAGCTGCGTACGGCGCTGGGCGCGCGCGGCGACGGTCTGCACACGGTGGTGTGCGTGGCCCCCTGGCCGTCGGCCGACCCGGACGACGCACCCACGGTCCGTACGATCCCGGCGGCGACCGCGCTGTGCACGGTGCCGTGGACCGGGGGTGCCTCCCACGCCTTTGAGGCGGTGGGGGAAGGCCAGAGCGTGGCCCTGCTGGTGCGGCTGCGCTCGGCGGACGTGCTGAGCCCGGCGCTGACGGCGGCCGCACGGCTGCTGCGGGAGGCGGAGGGGACACGCGGCGGCGGGCGGGCCGCGGCCGGGGTGGCCGGGGCGCGCCAGGGTCTCGCTGAGCTGGGCACCGCCTGGCAGGAGGCGTCGGCCGCGGCCCGCGCGGTCCTGGCGGAGTCCCGGCTCGGCCCGGTCGCGCAGTGGTCGTCCATCGGCCCGTACCGCATGTTGACGTCGCTTCCCCCGCAGGCGGCCCACGACCCGGCCGTACGCGCCCTGTTGTCCCCCGCCCACCGTGAACTCGCCCGCACGGCCGAGGTGTTCCTGGACTGCGCGGGCCAGGCGGGCCGCACAGCGGCGGAACTGGGCATCCACCGCCAGACCCTGTACTACCGCCTGTCCCGGGTGGAACAGCTCACGGGCCTGGACCTCGACGACGGCGAGGACCGGCTGCTGCTGCACATGGCGCTGAAGGGCGCGCGGCTCTGACGGAACGCGGGCCCGCCACCCCTGCCCGAGTGATCCCCTTGCCAACCCCCTTGTGCGTGGCGCCATATCCCTGGAATGCGGCGCCACGCCCGCACATCGACTGGAGCCCCATGCGCGCCGAACGCGCCCCATGCGAGCACGGCATCGGGGTGCGAGGGCTGACACCGTTGCCGGGCGGGGCGAGGGAGTCGGCCGCACCGGCGCTGCGGGACCGGCGGGCGAGCACAGACCAGTAGGGTCTCGGCGCCTCAGCCTTTCGCGGCGGCCGCGATCACCCGGCGCAGGCCCTCGGTCAGCTGGTCCGCGTCGGTCGCCGAGTCGGGGTCGAAGAGCCACTGGACCATGAGCCCTTGCAGCAGGGTGTTGTAGAAGCGTCCCTCGCTGTCGATGGTCTCCTTGTCGAGCTCCTCCTCCGGGATGCCGCTGAACAGGGGCACGAGTCCCGAGAACGACTGTTTCTGCGCCTCGACGAGCATCCGGTGCACCTCCGGCAGCCGGTCGCCCTGGAGGATCAGCTCGAAGCTCAGCAGAAAGATGGCCCGTGACTCGGGCAGGGCACGGATGACGTAGGTCCACACCTCCTGGAAGCGCTCCAGCGACCCGGCCGGCGCCGACAACGCCTTGAGACCTTCTCCGCCGGCCTCGAAACGGTGCCCCGTCGATTCGACCAGCGAGACGTACGCCTGCACCAGCAACGCGTCCTTCGACCCGTAGTGGTAGCCGATCGACGCCAGGTTGGTCCCCGACTCCTTGACGATGTCGCGGGCCGTGGTGCGCACGAACCCCTTCTCCAGCAGGCAGCGCTTGGCGCCTTCGAGCAGATCCTCACGGTGTCCCATGCCGACCACCCTACTCCGCATCCATACAACCGTCCTATACAGATGACTTATACAAGCGTTCTAGACAAACGTTTAAGACGCTCGTACAGTCGCTGTCATGACGAACCCGACGAGCACGACCACCACCCCGGGCGCCGACGGCGCCCGCGCCGGCCGACGTGAATGGACCGCGCTCGGCGTGCTGATGCTTCCGCTGCTGCTGGTCTCCATGGACGTCTCGGTCCTGTACTTCGCGATCCCGGCGATCAGCGCGGACCTGAGGCCGAGCGGCACCCAGCAGCTGTGGATCTTCGACATCTACGCGTTCGTACTGGCCGGCCTGCTGATGACGATGGGCTCGCTCGGCGACCGCATAGGCCGCCGGAAGCTGCTGCTGGTCGGCGCGGCCGCCTTCGGCGCCGCCTCGCTGGTCGCGGCCTACGCCAACAGCGCCGAGACCCTGATCGCGGCCCGCGCGGTCCTCGGCATCGGCGGCGCGACCCTGATGCCCTCGACGATGGCGCTGATCCGCACCATGTTCACCGACCCCGCCCAGCGCGCGAAGGCCATCGGCATGTGGTCCGGCGTGATGACGGGCGGCATCGCGCTCGGCTCGGTGATGAGCGGCGTGCTGGTCCAGTACTTCTGGTGGGGCTCGGTCTTCCTGGTCAACCTGCCCGCGATGGCGCTGCTGCTGGTCCTCGGCCCGATCCTGCTCCCCGAGTCCAAGGACCCCGAGCCCGGCCGCTTCGACTGGCTGAGCGTGCCGCTGTCGATGGCGGCGGTGCTCCCCGTGATCTACGGCCTGAAGGAGATCCCGTCGGAGGGCTGGAACGTCCAGTACGTCGTCTCGATCACCGTCGGCCTGCTCTTCGCCGCCCTCTTCGTCCACCGCCAGCGCACTGCGACCTCCCCGATGATCTCTCCGGCCCTGTTCCGCGGCCGTGGCTTCGCCCCCGCCGTCGTCCTGAACCTCGTCTCCTCGTTCGCCATGCTGGGGTCGGCCTTCTTCACCACGCAGTACCTTCAGTCGGTGCTCGACAAGAGCGCGCTGGAGGCGGCTCTGTGGGCGCTGCTCCCTTCGGTGCCGATCGGCGCGGCTGCCCCGATCGCCACGCAGCTGGTCCAGAAGGGCGTCAACCGCGCCTACGTCGTCACCGCGGGCTTCGTGATCGCCGCGGCCGGATACGGAATGCTGGCCCTGGCCGGCACGGACTCCCTCTGGCTGGTGCTGGCCGCGTGCGGCGTCCTCGCCTCCGGAATCGTCATGGTCATCTCGCAGATGACGGACCTGGCCATGGGGGCGGCCCCGGCCGAGCGGGCGGGCGCGGCGTCCTCGCTCCTGGAGACGGGCGCGGAGTTCGGCGGGGCCCTCGGCATGGCGGTCCTCGGCTCCATCGGTACGGCGATCTACCGCCACGAGATTCCGTCCTCGGCCCCGGCCGTGGCCCACGAGACGCTGGGCGGTGCGCTGGCCGTCGCCGGTCAGCTCCCGGGACGCGCGGGAGACGCCTTGGCGACGGCGGCGCGAGAGGCGTTCACCAGCGGGATGCGGGGAGCGGCGATCGCGGGGGCGGTGCTGCTGGCAGGGGCCGCGATCGCGGCGGCGGCGACACTGCGCCGGATCCACGTACGCGAGCAGGAGGCGGAGGAGGTCGCTGCCTGATTCCCAGCACAGCGAAACGCCGGACGGGCTGAGTTTTCTCAGCCCGTCCGGCGTTTGAGGACCAGGCCGTCAAGGCCGAAGCGGGGGTCTGGGGGCGGCAGCCCCCAGGGACGGCAACCTCAGACCAGGTTCACGGAACGAGCCGACGTCGCCCCGATCTCCGCCTCGACCTCGACCAGAACCCCGGAGGGTACCGTGTCGTCGACCGTGAGGACCGCGAGGGCCTCGCCGCCGGCGATGTCACGGGCCACCTGCATGCCCGCGATGTTGATGCCGGCCTCACCGAGGATGCGGCCGACGGTGCCGACCACGCCGGGACGGTCGGTGTAGCGCAGCACGACCATGTGGTCGGCCAGGGCCAGGTCCACGTCGTAGTCGCCGACAGCCACGATCTTCTGGTGGTGCTTCGGGCCGGCCAGCGTGCCGGAGACCGACACCTCCTCGCCGCCCGAGAGCGTGCCGCGCACGGTGACGACGTTGCGGTGGTCCGTGGCCTCCGAGCTGGTGGTGAGCCGCACCTCGACACCGCGCTCCTGGGCGAAGAGCGGAGCGTTGACGTACGAGACCGTCTCGTCCACGACATCCTCGAACACGCCCTTGAGCGCGGACAGTTCGAGCACCTTCACATCGTGCTGGGTGATCTCGCCGTAGACCTCGACGTCGAGCCGGACCGCGACCTCGCCCGCGAGCGCGGTGAAGATACGGCCGAGCTTCTCGGCGAGCGGCAGGCCCGGCTTGACGTCCTCGGCGATGACACCGCCCTGGACGTTCACCGCGTCCGGCACCAGCTCACCGGCGAGCGCGAGGCGCACCGACTTGGCGACCGCGATGCCGGCCTTCTCCTGGGCCTCGTCCGTCGACGCACCGAGGTGCGGGGTGCAGACGACCTGGTCCAGCTCGAACAGCGGCGAGTCCGTGCACGGCTCCTTCGCGTACACGTCGAGGCCCGCGCCCGCGACCCGGCCTTCCTTGAGCGCCGAGTACAGCGCTGCCTCGTCGACGATGCCGCCGCGCGCGGCGTTGACGATGCGGACCGACGGCTTGACCTTGTGCAGCGCCTCGTTGCCGATCAGACCGACCGTCTCCGGGGTCTTCGGCAGGTGGACGGTGATGAAGTCGGAGACCTCCAGCAGCTCGTCCAGCGACAGCACCTTGACGCCCATCTGCGCCGCCCGTGCGGGCTGGACGTACGGGTCGTACGCGACGACCTTCATGCCGAAGGCGGACATGCGCTGCGCGACCAGCGCGCCGATGCGGCCGAGGCCGACCACACCGAGGGTCTTCTCGGCCAGCTCGACGCCGGTGTACTTGGAGCGCTTCCACTCGCCGTTCTTCAGCGCGGAATTGGCCTGCGGGATGTTGCGGGCGGTGGCGAGGAGCAGACCGCAGGCCAGCTCGGCGGCGGTCACGATGTTCGAGGTCGGGGCGTTGACGACCATCACGCCGGCCTTGGTGGCGGCGGAGACGTCGACGTTGTCCAGGCCGACGCCGGCTCGCGCGACGACCTTCAGCTTGTTCGCGGCGGCGACGGCCTCGGCGTCGACCTTCGTCGCGGAGCGGATCAGGATGGCGTCGACGTCGGCGATCGCAGGCAGCAGCTCGGCGCGGTCCGCGCCGTTGCAGTGGCGGATCTCGAAGTCGGGGCCGAGGGCGTCGACGGTCGCGGGCGACAGCTCTTCAGCGATGAGTACGACGGGTTTCGAGCTCACGTGAGTCCTCACAAGTCCAATGCGGACGGCCGTCCCGACGGCCGCAGGCGGTGGAGGGATGCTTGCCGCGTGGAAGACGCACGACGCTGTGGGCCTGAACGCGATTGTTGTGCAGCAGTGTAGTGGCGTCGCACGTATCGGTTTACGCCGCTGCGGAAGGATCACCCGTCCGTGGCTGGACGGGTTGGACAACGCCTCGTTCCGGGCGTTACCCACGGTTTGCCGAAGGGGCCGGAGCGTGCCGCTCCGACCCCTTGGCCAGGAGACTTACGCCTCCTCGTTCACCCAGCTCATCAGCTTGCGCAGCTGCTTGCCGGTGGTCTCCAGCAGGTGCTCGGAGTCGGCGGTCTTGTACTCGTTGTACTTCTTCAGACCGCCGTGGTACTCGTCCATCCAGTTCTGGGCGAAGGTGCCGTCCTGGATCTCGGCGAGGACCTTCTTCATCTCGGCCTTGGTGGCGTCCGTGATGATGCGCGGGCCGGTGACGTAGTCGCCCCACTCGGCGGTCTCGGAGACGGACCAGCGCATCTTCTCCAGGCCGCCCTCGTACATGAGGTCGACGATCAGCTTCAGCTCGTGCAGGCACTCGAAGTAGGCGATCTCCGGCTGGTAGCCCGCCTCGACCAGGGTCTCGAAGCCCGCCTTGACCAGCGCGGAGGTGCCACCGCACAGCACGGCCTGCTCACCGAACAGGTCGGTCTCGGTCTCCTCGGTGAAGGTCGTCTTGATGACGCCGGCGCGGGTGCCGCCGATGGCCTTGGCGTAGGACAGGGCCAGCGGGAAGGCGTTGCCCGTCGCGTCCTGCTCGACGGCGGCGATCGCCGGAACGCCGCGGCCCTCCTCGTACTGGCGGCGCACCAGGTGGCCCGGGCCCTTCGGGGCGACCAGGGCGACGTCGACGCCGGCCGGGGGCTTGATGAAGCCGAAGCGGATGTTGAAGCCGTGGGCGAAGAACAGCGCGTCGCCGTCCTTCAGGTTCGGGGCGATGGACTCCTCGTAGACCTGGGCCTGGATCGGGTCCGGGATGAGGATCATGATGACGTCGGCCTCGGCGGCGGCCTCCGCCGGGGTCACCACGCGCAGACCCTGCTCCTCGGCCTTGGCCTTGGACTTGGAGCCCTCGTGCAGACCGACGCGGACGTCGACACCCGAGTCGCGCAGCGACAGGGCGTGGGCGTGGCCCTGGCTGCCGTAGCCGATGACCGCGACCTTGCGGCCCTGGATGATGGACAGGTCGGCGTCAGCGTCGTAGAACAGCTCGGCCACTTTGGGTTCTCTCCTTGGGGTGCAGGTGTTGCGTCCCACCGTATGACGGTGAGCGGAAGTGAGGTTTCGGGGTCTCGGCATACGGGCGGCCGGCCACTCACCGGCCGCCCGTTTCCGGGCGTAGGGGAATCCTCTACGAGTCCTACGCGGACCGGTCGAGGGCGCGCAGGGAGCGGTCCGTGATCGAACGGGCGCCGCGGCCGATCGCGATCGTGCCGGACTGAACCAGCTCCTTGATGCCGAACGGCTCCAGCATCTTCAGCATGGCCGACAGCTTGTCGCTGGACCCGGTGGCCTCGATGGTGACGGCCTCCGGGGAGACGTCCACGGTCTTGGCGCGGAACAGCTGGACGATCTCGACGATCTGGGAACGCGTCTCGTTGTCGGCACGCACCTTCACCAGAACGAGTTCACGCTGAACGGCCCCCGACGGCTCCAGCTCGACGATCTTCAGGACGTTGACCAGCTTGTTGAGCTGCTTGGTGACCTGTTCGAGCGGCAGGTCCTCGACGTTCACCACGATGGTGATGCGGGAGATGTCGGGGTGCTCGGTGACACCGACCGCGAGCGAGTCGATGTTGAAGCCGCGGCGGGAGAACAGGGCGGCGATCCGGGCGAGGATGCCGGGCGTGTTCTCGACGAGGACCGAGAGGGTGTGCTTGGACATGGTTCTCACTCAGCTCTCTCAGTCGTCTTCGTTGTCGCCGAAGTCGGGGCGGACGTCCCGGGCGGCCATGATCTCGTCGTTGGAGGTGCCGGCGGCGACCATCGGCCACACCATCGCGTCCTCGTGGACGATGAAGTCGATGACGACCGGGCGGTCGTTGATGGAGTTCGCCTCTTCGATGACCTTGTCGAGGTCGTCCGGGGACTCGCAGCGGATCGCGTAGCAGCCCATGGCCTCCGACAGCTTCACGAAGTCGGGGACGCGGGTGCCGGCGCTGGGCTGCCTGCCGTCCGCCTCGGGGCCGCTGTGCAGCACGGTGTTGGAGTACCGCTGGTTGTAGAACAGAGTCTGCCACTGGCGGACCATCCCGAGGGCGCCGTTGTTGATGATGGCGACCTTGATCGGGATGTTGTTCAGGGCGCAGGTGGTCAGTTCCTGGTTGGTCATCTGGAAGCAGCCGTCGCCGTCGACCGCCCAGACCGTACGGTCCGGGGCTCCGGCCTTCGCGCCCATCGCGGCCGGGACCGCGTAGCCCATGGTTCCGGCGCCGCCGGAGTTCAGCCAGGTCCTGGGCTTCTCGTACTGGATGAAGTGCGCGGACCACATCTGGTGCTGGCCGACGCCCGCCGTGAAGATCGTGCCCTCGGGTGCGAGCCGCCCGATGCGCTCGATGACCTGCTGCGGGGAGAGCGTGCCGTCCTCGGGCAGGTCGTAGCCGAGCGGGTACGTCTCGCGCCAGCGGTTCAGGTCGTTCCACCAGGCGGTGTAGTCGCCCTTGTGGCCCTCGCTGTGCTCCTTCTGCACGGCCTGGATCAGGTCGGCGATGACCTCGCGGGCATCCCCGACGATCGGCACGTCGGCGGCGCGGTTCTTGCCGATCTCGGCCGGGTCGATGTCGGCGTGGACGATCTTGGCGAACGGGGCGAAGCTGTCCAGCTTGCCGGTGACGCGGTCGTCGAAGCGGGCGCCGAGGGCGACGATCAGGTCGGCCTTCTGCAGACCGGTGACGGCGGCCACCGAGCCGTGCATGCCGGGCATGCCCAGGTGCTGCGGGTGGCTGTCGGGGAACGCGCCGAGCGCCATCAGCGTGGTGGTGACGGGCGCACCGGTCAGCTCGGCGAGGACCTTCAGTTCCGCGGTGGCGTCGGCCTTGAGGACACCGCCGCCGACGTACAGGATCGGCCGCTTGGCCGCGGTGATCAGCTTGGCGGCCTCGCGGATCTGCTTGGCGTGCGGCTTGGTCACCGGACGGTAGCCGGGCAGGTCCGTGACGGGCGGCCAGCTGAAGACGGTCTGCGCCTGGAGGGCGTCCTTGGCGATGTCGACGAGGACCGGTCCCGGGCGGCCGGTGGAGGCGATGTGGAAGGCCTCCGCGATCGTGCGCGGGATGTCCTCGGCCTTGGTCACCAGGAAGTTGTGCTTGGTGATCGGCATGGTGATGCCGACGATGTCCGCCTCCTGGAAGGCGTCGGTGCCGATCGCCTTGGAGGCGACCTGCCCGGTGATCGCGACCAGCGGCACCGAGTCCATGTGGGCGTCGGCGATCGGGGTGACCAGGTTGGTGGCGCCGGGTCCCGAGGTGGCCATGCAGACGCCGACCTTGCCGGTGGCCTGCGCGTAACCGGTGGCCGCGTGACCCGCGCCCTGCTCGTGCCGCACCAGCACATGACGCACCCTGGTCGAGTCCATCAGCGGGTCGTACGCCGGAAGGATCGCACCGCCGGGAATGCCGAATACCGTCTCGGCGCCGACCTCCTCGAGAGAGCGGATGAGGGACTGCGCTCCCGTGACGTGCTCGGGCGCGGACGGCTGTCCAGAGGAACGGGGCCGCGGCTGCGGATGGTGGGCCCCGGAGGCCTGCTCGGTCATCGGCAATCTCTTCTCGATGCTGAGGGTTTGTGCGAGGTTTGTACGGGGTTCGACTGGTGCTCGGGCGGAGTGCGACTCGTGCCCGTGCAACAAAAAACCCCTCGTGCCGTCAGGCAAGCGAGGGGAGCGCGCCGGTGAGGGTCGCTGGGGATTCCGGTCTTCCTTCCGGTCATTCCCAGCTTCAGCCGACGCGCTGTCCAAGTACGAGAATTCGGGTGCGCATGGCACTGACCCTCCCCCCGGCACGCTGTCACTGTCAAGTGGGTGGGACGGGAGTCTCATTATGTGAGCGTAGAGCCGTTCCGCCGCCGAAGACGGCAGGCACACCGCCTGTGTACACCCCCGCACCCCCGACGGCGAACGCCGGCTCCACCGGGCCGTGCGGCACGGGGTAGTGGCCGGAAGTGAGTGCCCGACGCAGGCGGTACTCGTCCAGCGGCCCGGAGAACGCCGCGCCCTGCCCATGGGTGCAGCCCATCGCGCGCAGGGCGACGACCTGCTCGGGCAGGTCCACGCCGTCGGCGACCGACTGCAGGCCCAGGTCGGTGGCGATGCGCAGCAGCCCGCTGGTGATCTTGTGCAGCCGCGCGGACTCGACGACGCCCTCGACCAGGGTCCGGTCGAGCTTCACCACGTCGATGGGGAGCCGACGCAGTGCCGGGATGGCCGCGTAGCCGCTGCCGAGCCCGTCGAGCGCGATGCGGACGCCGATCCGGCGCAGGGCGCCGAGTCTGCGTTCCAGCTCGTCCAGGGACGCCCGCGGGTCGGTGTCGGACAGCTCGATCATCAGGGCGCCCGAGGCCAGGCCGTGCCGGGTGAGCAGTGCCTCCACGGAGCCGAGGGGCAGGGAGCGGTCGAGGAGGCGCCGGGCGCTCATCCGGACGACCACCGGCACGCCGAGCCCGGTGGCGGCGCGCTCGGCGGCCTGCTCGACGGCTTCCTCCAGCATCCAGCGGTCCAGTTCGGCGGTCTTGTCACTGTCCTCGGAGACGCGCAGGAACTCCGCAGGGGTGAAGAGCACGCCTTGGGAGGAGCGCCAGCGTGCCTGGGCGCTGACCGACGCGATCCGGCCATCGTCCAGCGACACCACGGGTTGGTGCAGCAGGGTGAACTCGCCGTCGTGCAGCGCGGCCCGCAACCGGGTGGCCAGCTCGGCCTTCCGTACGACGTCCTGCTGCATCTGGGGCGCGTACAGCTCGACGCGCCCCTTGCCGGCGGCCTTGGCGCGGTACATCGCGAGGTCGGCGTTGCGCAGCAGCTCGCCCGCGCCCAGGCCCGGCTCGGAGAAGGCCACTCCGATGGACGCGGCCACCCGGACGTCGTTGCCGTCGATGTCGTACGGCTGCGAGAGAGTGACCCTGAGCCGGTCGGCGAGTTCGACGATGTGGCGTTCGCGCGCGGCGCGGTCCCGGGTGCCGTCGCCGACGATCAGGGCCGCGAACTCGTCGCCGCCCAGACGTGCGGCGGTGTCGCCCTGCCGGACGGCGTCCTGGAGTCTGCGGGCGGCCTGGACGAGCAGCTCGTCCCCGGCCTGGTGGCCGATCGTGTCGTTGACGGCCTTGAAGCCGTCGAGGTCGATGAACAGGACGGCGGTGCCGCGGTCGGAGGAGCGGCGGCCGGGCAGGGCCTGCTGGACGCGCTTGGTGAACAGGGCGCGGTTGGGCAGGTCGGTGAGCGGGTCGTGCTCGGCGTTGTGCTGGAGCTGCGCCTGTAGGCGCACTCTTTCGGTCACGTCCCGGCTGTTGAAGATGAGGCCGCCGTCGTGGCGGTTGACGGTGGACTCGACGTTGAGCCAGCCGCCGCCGCCCGACCTGAAGCGGCACTCGATGCGGGTGGTGGGTTCCGCAGTGTGGCTGGCGGCGAGGAAGCGGCGCACTTCGTGCACCACGCAGCCCAGGTCCTCCGGGTGGATGAGCGCGGCGAGCTCGGTTCCGACGAGTTCCTCGGCGGGCCGTCCGTAGACGCCGGCGGCGGCCGGGGAGACGTATCTGAGGATGCCGCTGGGCGCGGCGATCATGATGACGTCGCTGGAGCCCTGCACCAGGGAGCGGAAGTGGTTCTCCTTCTGCGCGAGTTCCTGGGTGAGGGTGATGTTGTCGAGGAGCATGATGCCCTGGCGCACGACCAGCGCGAGCACGACGGCGCCCGCGGTGATCAGCACCACGCGGTCGACGCTGTGGCCGTTGAGGATGTTGTAGAGGATCCCCAGCGTGCAGACGGCGGCGGCCAGGTAGGGCGTGAGCGCGGCCAGCGATCCGGCGATCGGGCGGGTGACCGGGTAGCGGTCGTGGCCCTGCCCCTGCGGGACTCCCGCCGGGTGCCGGGCGTGGACCTGCTCCTGCGGGATCCCGTCGCCCAGGTCGGGGGCGAGCGCGTGCGGGTGCCCTCCCTGGAGGCCCGTTCTCCGTGGCCCCGCCTGCCGCTGTCCCGGTAGGTGTTCGTACACCACGCGCGCGTGCCCCTCGTCGCGCGGCTGCCCGTGCCGGACGCCGACCCAGGGGGCGTACGCGAGGAGCAGTGAGCCGGAGAACCAGCCCGCGTCAAGGAGCTGGCCCGAGCGGTAGCTGCTGTGCAGCAGCGGCGAGGTGAACAGGGCGTCGCACATCACGGTCAGGGCGAGCGCGCCGATGGCGGTGTTGACCGCGGAGCGGTTCACCGCCGAGCGCCGGAAGTGCAGGGCGAGCACCATGCTGATCAGGGCGATGTCCAGCAGCGGGTAGGCGAGCGAGAGCGCCGTGTGCGCGACGCTCGGCCCGTCGAACTTGGCCGCCTGGGCGAGCGCGAGGCTCCACGACAACGTGAGCAGCGAGCCGCCGATCAGCCACGCGTCGAGCGCGAGGCACACCCAACCCGCCTTGGTGACGGGCCTTTTGGCGAGCACGAGCAGTCCTACGATGGCCGGTGGAGCGAAGCAGAGGAAGAACAAGTCGGCACAGCTGGGCGAGGGGACGGGGCGGTCGAGGACGACCTCGTACCAACCCCAGACGCCGTTACCCAGGGCCGCCATGGCGGAGGAGAGCGCGAACAGCAGCCAGGCGGATCGAAAACGGCTGCGGCCACTGCGGGCGTAGAGGAGGCAGGAGACCGACGCGGTGCCCGCGGCGGCGCTCAGCCCGAAGTCGCCCATGAAGAGCGCGACACTCGCGGCGCCCCAGCCGAGCGCGGAACCGACGGCGTATCCCGCGCACACCAGGGCCAGAGCGAGTTGCGGAACCAGGCGCGTCCGGCCGTCGGGCACCGGACGGCGGGCCAGCACGGCTCCCGGGGAGCTCACCGGACCCTCCCGGTCCACGGCCCCACCGGATCCAGCTGGTCCCGGTGCGCCGGGTGGGCATGCCTATTGCGGCCACTGTGCCTGCGGTGGTGGTGATGGCCGACGTGACCGCCGTGGCCGCTGTGCCCGCTGTGGCCGCGTCTGCGCGTCGCTGCTCGCCAGGGTCGCCGCCCGCGACCCCGCCGCGTCGGATCGTTCGTCCATAGGCCGTGCATCGCCCGTCGCCCCCCTCGCATGTCTGAAAGTTCCGTCCCCGGCGCCGAACGGTGCGCGGCGCAGCCCCTGTCGGGACGATACACCAGTCTCGTCACTCAGGGACATAGCTCCTCTACGCTCCGTGACGACCAGCGTGGACGTGAGCACGTTGCGCGCACAAGAGAATGCGGAGTGTGCCCGAAGCGGAGGGGAGCAAACGGGAGACGACGCGTACGCCGGTGGTACGACCCGGGGCCGGCCCTTGCGCCCGAGGCGGAGCCGGGGCGAATCGTGCGCCGGACGGGCCGTCGCGACGGCCCTCCCCCGCCGTCTCCCCTCCGTCCGCTACGCGCCGGTCGTGAGTATCACGTTCTCCATCGGTTCTCCCAGCGCGAAACGGTTCAGCTGAGCGCTCAGAAGGCGCTTGGCGCGAGGCCAGAACGCCGCGGTGGGACCGCCGACATGAGGGCTGATCAGCACACCCGGCGCATGCCACAAGGGGTGCCCCTTGGGCAGCGGCTCGGGGTCGGTGACATCCAGGGCCGCCCTGATGCGGCCGGTCTCCAGCTCGGCCAGCAGCGCCTTGGTGTCGACGACGCCGCCGCGGGCGACGTTCACCAGCAGCGCGCCGTCCTTCATCCGGGCCAGGAAGTCCGCGTTGACCAGTCCTTTCGTGTCGTCCGTGAGCGGCGTGACAAGCACCACGACATCGGCGTCGGGAAGAAGTTCCGACAATCGGGAGACGGGATGCACAAAGCCGCGCGCCGACTCGCGCTCATGGCGCGCGACGCGCGCCACCCGCGCGAGCTCGAACGGCGCGAGCCGGTCCTCGATCGCGGCGCCCACGGACCCGTATCCGACGATGAGGACGGACGCGTCGGCGAGCGCCGGGCGGAACCCCGAACGCCATTCCTCCCGGTCCTGTCCCCGGACGAAGTCGGGGATGCCGCGCAGCGACGCGAGGATCAGGGTCAGCGCGAGTTCGGCGGTGCTGGCGTCGTGCACCCCGCGCGCGTTGCACAACCGCACGCCGCCGGGCAGGAGATGGAGGCCCGGCTGGACATGGTCGACGCCGGCGGAAAGCGTCTGCACGACGCGGACGGACGTCATGGCTGCCATCGGGCGCACCGCGACCTCACTGCCCTTCATATAGGGCACGACGTACAGCGCGCAGTCGGCGGGGTCCGCGGGAAACTCCTCCTCGCCATCCCAGAAGCGGTAGTTGAGGCCCTCGGGAAGACCCTCTATCTCGTCCGAACGGAACGGAAGCCACACATCGTCAGTCATGGTCAGGAGGCTATGCGAAGGATTCGGCGCCGCATTGGTTAGTTTGGGGTGCCAGGAAAGGGAGGGCACGGCCAGGTGGAGCGCAGGACGATCGGCGCGGCAACGCTCGAAGTGGGGGCCGTCGGACTCGGATGCATGCCGATGAGCTGGGCGTACTCCGGTTCACGGCAGCGCGGCGAGGAGTCGCTGCGGACGGTGCACCGGGCGCTCGACCTGGGGGTGACGCTGCTCGACACGGCCGACATGTACGGGCCGTTCACCAACGAACTGCTGGTGGGCCGGGTGCTGAAGGAGCGGCGCGCCGAGGCGTTCGTGTCGACCAAGGTCGGCCTGCTGGTGGGCGAGCAGCACATCGTGGCCAACGGCCGTCCGGGCTATGTGAAGCGCGCCTGCGACGCGTCGCTGCGCCGGTTGCAGACGGACGTCATCGATCTCTACCAGCTGCACCGCGCGGACCCGGAGGTCCCCGTCGAGGAGACCTGGGGCGCCATGGCGGAGCTGGTGCGGGCCGGAAAGGTGAGGGCGCTGGGGCTGAGCGCGATGGGCGTACGGGGCGGACGACGGACCGGGGCACGGCTGTACGACCAAACGATTCGGCAGCTGGAGCGGGTGCAGCAGGTGTTCCCGGTGAGCGCGGTGGAGGCCGAGCTGTCGGTGTGGTCGACGGAGGCGCTGGAGGCGTTGCTGCCGTGGTGCGCGGCGCGCGGGGTCGGCTTCCTGGCGGCGATGCCGCTCGGCAACGGTTTCCTGACCGGCACGCTGACCCCGGGCGAGGGTTTCGAACCGGACGACCTGCGTGCCCGGCACCCCCGCTTCACGGCCGAGATGATGGCGGCGAACCAGCCGATCGTGGCCGGCCTCAGACGGGTGGCGCGCCGTCACGGTGAGGACGTCACGCCCGCCCAGGTGGCGCTGGCCTGGGTACTGGCACAGGGACGGCACGTGGTGCCGGTACCGGGTGCCAAGCAGGAGCGCTGGGTCGCGGAGAACGCGGGCGCGGCCGGGATACGGCTGACACCGGAAGACCTGACGGAACTTGCGGTCCTGCCTACGGCACAGGGGTCCTGGGACTGAGGTCCAGGGGCTGTTCCCGGCCCGGGGACCCGGCCGGAAAGCGGTGGGTCGCCCGATCGCCGGTCGGCGGCCGGGAACCGGCGGGGAGCGGGCAGTGTAGGAAGAGGAGAAGCCCGCGTCGAAGGGACCTGGATCGTGCAACGTCGAGCTGTGACGGCCGTGCTGGCCGCGACCGCGTTCCTGCTGACGGCCGGCTGCTCCTCCGGTGGCTCCGGTGGCGGGGACATGCCGAGCGGCGGCGGGAGCGTCTCGTCGAGCGGTGCGGCACCCGGGGGATCGTCCTCCAGACAGGCGGCCGAAGAGACGCCGTCGGCGAAGGGCTCGGTCCGGGTGGTGCGTACGGTCGCCCAGAACCTCAAGACGCCCTGGGGCCTCGCCGCACTGCCCGGCGGCGGACTGCTGGTCTCCTCCCGGGACGAGGGAACGATCACCCGGATCGACGAGAAGACCGGGAAGAAGACGGAGCTGGGCGCGGTGCCCGGCGTCTCGGCCTCCGGCGAGGGCGGCCTGCTGGGCATCGCCCTCTCCCCCGGCTACGCCGCGGACCATCTGATCTACGCGTACCTCACGACGGACTCCGACAACCGCATCGTCCGCATGCTGTACGACGCGAAGAAGCCCGCCGGCCAGCAGCTGGGCGCTCCGGACACGGTCCTCAAGGGCATCCCCAAGGGCTTCATCCACAACGGCGGACGGATCGCGTTCGGGCCGGACGGGATGCTGTACGCGGGCACGGGCGAGTCGGGCAGCGGGGGTCTGGCGCAGGACCTGAAGTCCCTGGGCGGCAAGATCCTGCGCATCACCCCGGAGGGCAACCCGGCCCCGGGGAACCCGTTCCCCGACTCCCCCGTGTACTCGTACGGCCACCGCAATGTTCAGGGTCTTGCCTGGGACTCCCGACAGCGTCTGTTCGCCTCGGAGTTCGGCCAGAACACCTGGGACGAGCTGAACGCGATCAAACCGGGCGGCAACTACGGCTGGCCGGACGCCGAGGGGACGTCGGCCGACCCCAAGTACATCAATCCGATCGCCCAATGGCACACCGACCAGGCCTCCCCCAGCGGCACCGCCTACGCCGAGGGCTCGATCTGGATGGCGGGCCTGCGCGGCCAGCGCCTGTGGCGCATCCCCCTGAAGGGCACGAAGGCCTCGGCCGCCCCCCAGGCGTTCCTGAAGAGCACCTACGGCCGCCTCCGTACGGTGGTCGCGGCAGGCGGCGACAAACTGTGGCTGACGACGAGCAACACGGACGGCCGCGGCAAGCCGAAGCAGGGCGACGACCGGATCCTGGAGCTGGAGGTGTCGTAGGACGGGCAACGCGACTTCAGCCCCGACCGACCTCCGGGCCGGTCTCCGGGCCGACCTCCCGGACGATCTCCGGGGCAGCCGCCCGGAGATCTCCCGACCGGCCTCCCGTCCAGCCTCCGGGCCCCTCACCCGACCGACGGGCCGGTGTCCCCACCGACCTCCCGTTCAGCCTCCGGCCCCGTCACCCGACCGGCCTCCCGGCCGGTGTCCCCACCGGCCTCCCGGCCAGTCTCCCGCTCGGTGGGAGCCGGTGTCGGTGGGCGTATGACCACCGTGCCCGAGGCCAGGTCGATCGGGCCGCGGCCCGGGTCGCCGTCCGTCACGTCCACCCGGGTCAGTTCCAGGCGTTTCTTCTCTTCGTGGGTGTGCTTGCGGCCCGGTGCGAAGAGTTCCTCGAACATGTTGAACACGGTGCCTCCCTCGGCTCGGATTCCTGACGGCGCGAACCTCACCCCGCCGCCCGGACAGCGGGTGTCTCCGGTGGGAACAGCCGCAGCCGGTGGGCCACCGCAGCCGCCTCCCCTCGTCCTGAGACGCCCAGCTTTGCCAAAATGTTCGAGACGTGGACGCTGGCCGTCTTCGGGGAGATGAACAGCTCCTCGGCTATCTGACGGTTGCTGCGGCCGGCCGCGACCAGGCGGAGCACGTCCCGTTCGCGGCTCGTGAGCCCCAGGGACTTTGCCGGGTCGAGCGCGGCCGGTTCGGCGGTGCGCGTCGGCGTGAGGCGGGCGCGCCGGGCGAGCTGGGCGACCGATTCGGCGAGCGGCCGGGCACCGAGGTGATCGGCCACCGCACCGGCCAAGCGCAGCAGCTCGGCGGCCCGCTCGCGCGCGTCCTCGTCTCCGCCCGAAGCCAGCAGGGACTCGGCGAGGCGGTGGCGCACGCGAGCCAGGTCGTACGGGCGGTCCAGGGTCTCGAAGGCGGTCACGGCCTCGCACCAGTCGAACGGCGCGCCACACCCCTCGGCGCGCAGCAGCTCGGCGCGGACCCAGCGTTCGTACGCCTGCCACACCGGCACGTTCGTGGTGAGCGACTTGGCGCTCTCACGGATCCGCTCCAGGCTCTCCGCGCGGCCCGGCTCGGCGGCGGGCAGCCCGAGGGCGTCGGCCTCGGCCGTGGCGGCGGCCAGCAGCAGCGGCCAGCCATAGCGCTGGGTGCCCGGCGGAAAGCCCGCGCCGAGAGCCGCGTCGAGGGCGGCGCGGGCGTCGGCGAGACGGCCCTCACCGGCGGCGATCCCGATGGCGACGCGCACCAGCTTCAGATCGTGCTGGGGCATGGTGTCGTGGGTGCCGAAGTACTCACGGGCGGCGGCCAGTTGGCGCCCCGCATCGGCCAGGTCGCCCCGGGCGAGCGCGAGATGCGCATGGATCGTGGCGCGGAAGCCACGGGGCTTGGCGCTCTGACCGACGCGTTCCGAGGCGATCCCGGCCTCGGCGGCCTCGTCCCAGCGGCCCAGGGAGTAGAGAGACTCACCGAGGTTGCCCCACACCCAGGCCTCGGAGTCCGTCAGACCCAGTCTCCGGGTGACGTCGAGCCCCTCGCGCAGCACTGCGACGGCCTCCTGGGAACGGCCGATGCCCTCCAGATGGGAGGGCAGGTTCACATGGAGGCGGCCGGTCACATACGTGTTGCAGAGGGCCGCCGCCTGCTCCTTGACCTCGTACATCTCCGCGAGCCCGGTGTCGATGTCACCGGCCTCGACAAGAAGACCGCCCAGCGTGAGGCGCGCGTTCAGCTCGATGTCGCGGGCGCCCACCATGCGCGCGTACTCCACGGCCCGCTCGGCGGCCGAGAGCGCGTCGGCGCCCGGAGCGTGCATCATCGACCAGCTCGCGACCATGGCCAGCACCTCGGCGTGCACCTCCGAGGGCGGCAGTCCGCGCACCAGTTCCTGGGCGGTGGTGAGTTCCTGCCAGCCGTCGCCGCGGGCGGTGTTCTGCATCAGCCGGGAGCGCTGCACCCAGAACCAGGCGGCGCGCAGGGGGTCGTCCTCCTCCTCCAGGAGGCGCAGTGCCCGCTTGGTGATCTTCAGGGCTCGCTCACGCTCCCCGGACAGCCGGCCCGCGACGGCTGCCTCGGCCATCAGGTCGAGGTAGCGCAGGGGCGTGGCCTCCGGGTCGCAGCCACAGGGCAGGTAGACCTCGACGTGGTCCACCGGGCGCAGAGCGGCCCGCACCGCGTCGGGGGCGACATCCCACAGCTCCATCGCCCGCTCCAGCAGCCGCAGTTGCTCGGCGTGGGCGTGCCGGCGACGGGCCTCCACGGCGGCATCCAGGACGGCGGGCAGGGCCTTGGCCGCGTCGTGCGCGTGGTACCAGTAGCTGGCCAGACGGGGGGCTCGCTGGTCGGCCGGTACGAGGGTGGGGTAGGCCTCCAGCGCCTCGGCGTACCGCCGGTTGAGGCGGGAGCGCTCGCCGGGGAGCAGGTCGTCGCTGACGGCCTCGCGGACGAGGGAGTGGCGGAAGCGGTAGCCGTCGCCGTCGGTCGTGGCGAGCAGGATGTTGGCGCCGACGGCGGTGCGCAGCGCCTCGATGAGGTCGTCCTCGACCAGCCGGGCGACGGCGGCGAGGAGTCGGTACTCGACGGTGGAGCCGCCCTCGGCGACGATCCGGGCGACGCGCTGCGCGGTCTCGGGCAGCTTCTCGACGCGGACGAGGAGGAGGTCGCGCAGCGAGTCGGTGAGACCCGTGCAGCAGCCCTCGACGGCGGCCACCGCCAGCTCCTCCACGAAGAAGGCGTTGCCGTCGGAGCGTTCGAAGATCTCGTCGACCTGGGCCGGGTCGGGGTCGGCGGCGAGGATGCCGGCGATCTGACGCTCGACCTCCGCACGGTTGAACCGGCACAGCTCGATGCGGCGGACCGTACGGAGGCGGTCGAGTTCGGCGAGGAGGGGGCGCAAGGGGTGGCGGCGGTGGATGTCGTCGGAGCGGTAGGTGGCGACGACCACGAGGCGGCCGCTGCGCAGCGTGCGGACGAGGTAGGCGAGGAGGTGGCGGGTGGAGGCGTCGGCCCAGTGGAGGTCCTCCAGGGCGAGGACGACGGTGCGGCCGGCGGCGACCCGCTCCAGGAGACGGGCGGTGAGCTCGAAGAGACGGGCCATGCCCTCCTCGTCGTCCCGGGAGCCGCGGCGCGCCTCGCCCAGCTCGGGCAGCAGCCGGGCCAGCTCGTCCTCCTGCCCGGCGGCGGCCGCGGCGAGCTCCTCGGGGAGCTGCCGGCGCAGGGCGCGCAGGGCGGTGGAGAACGGGGCGAAGGGCAGCCCGTCGGCGCCGATCTCGACGCAGCCGCCGAGCGCGACGACCGCGTCCGCGCGGCCCGCCGCGGCGGCGAACTCCTCGATCAGCCGGGTCTTCCCGACACCGGCCTCACCGCCGACGAGCAGCGCCTGCGGCTCGCCGGCGCGGGCGCGGGCGAGCGCGTCGTGCAACACCCCCAACTCATCGGCACGACCGATGAATACGGGACTGACGGACCTGGTCTCCACGCTCCCGAGGATGACACGGGCCTCCGACAACGCGGCACCGAATATCCCCACCCGTGCCCTGGAACGCTCGGACTGCGGCACCGGGGCGGGGAGGGCGGCCCCCGCCATGACTGCCGGGGCGGGGAGGGCGGCCGCCTCGGCGTCTGCCGGGGCGGCCGTGGTGGCGGATGGGTCGGGCCCGGCGCGGGCCCGCTCATGACGCGGGCGGCCGACCCCCGTACGGCCACCCTCGCGGGGCGCGTCGTCCGTGTCGCCGTACTCCCCCGCCCGCTCGCTCATGCGGCGCGGGCGACACGGGGCCGACGACGGTGGCCATGGGCCCGGCCCTCCGGTTCGGGTTCCTTGGCGGTCCTGTGGGCGGCGCGGCGCAGGCGCAGGGCCTCGCGGCCGATTCGGTACTCCTCCGCCGCGCGGATCAGCTCGGCGGAACGGATCTGCTGGAGCTCGTACTCGATCATGTCGTGTCCCCCATGAGACGTCGGTTTCCGGCTTCGCTTCCTGCGATGCCTCAACCTTCGTCTCCCAGGCGGGTCCGCCACATCGGGAGACTTCCGCATCTTCGCGGCGGACGGGGGCCTTAGCCGCGCGAAGGGGGGTCCCAGGGCCTCCCTAAGGATCCTCCGGAAGCCCTAAGACCTCTGAGGGCCCGCTAAGAGTCCGCGCCGTATCAGCTCGCGGACGGCAGTCCGAGCAGGATGTCGGTGTACTTGAGGACGGCCAGCAGCAGCCCGATGCCCCCCAGTGCGACGCCGCCCCAGGCGACGGACTTGATCCATGGGGCCTGCGGCTTGCCGGGCGCGCCGAAGGCCGGGCGCGCGAGCACCACGACGCCCACGATCAGCGCGGCCAGTGCGAACAGGCCGCCCCACAGCGCGGTGGTGTGCCAGGCGTCGCCGTACACCTCCTTGATCTGTGTGGCGACGCTCGCCGAGGACGAGGTCCGGAGCTGGCCCACGAGGGTCTCGCGCGCGGAGGCCACGGTGGCGACCCAGCCGCCGGTGAGGGAGACGAGGCCGAGGCCCGCGGAAACGACCGCCCCGGCGCCCTGGCCCACTCCGGAGGGGCCCTCCGGTGCGGTCTCGCCGGGCCCGTCCTCGGCCGGGGTCTCCTCAGCCGTCCCCTCGACCATCTCCTGAGCTGTCTCCTGAGCCGTCTCCTCGGCCTCGGTGGCCTCCGCCTTCTCCTCGTCGTTCGTCGCCTCGGCGCCGGTCTCGGCCGCGGCCTCGTCAACTGTCTTGGTTCCCATGCCCCGCACCGTACGGAGGCTGTCTGAGAGGTCCCTTAATGATCGTCGCGAGCGCTGCGCGCGCGTGCCGCCCGCCACTCGGACGCGAGCACCGACCAGACCTCGGTGTCCTGGCGTACGCCGCGGTACAAAAAGTCCTCCCGCAGCACACCGTCACGGCTCAGGCCCAGCCGTCGCGCCACATTGAGGCTCGGTACGTTGGCGGACGACGCCTGCCACTCCACCCGGTGGATGCCGCGCTCGTCGACCGCCCAGTCGATCAGCACCCGTATCGCGCGCGTGACCAGTCCCCGCCCGGTCGCCGCGGGTTCCAGCCAGCAGCCCACCTCGCAGTTGCCGCCCTCGGCGTCGAAGACGCGGAAGAGCACACCGCCGACCAGCTTCCCCTCCAGCCACAGCCCGTGCAGGCCGCCGTTGTCGGCGGCCTGCTTGTCGGCCCACGTCTGAAGGACGGCACGGGCGGAGTCGACATCCGTGGCGTTCGTCCCGAACGGGATGTGCTCGGTGATGAACTCGCGCCCTCGGTCGAGGTGTGCCAGGAACTCCTCGGCGTGCCAGGGCGCCAGCGGCCGCAGTTCGGCTCCGTCGTCACCCAGGGATATCGCGTACATCCTGCTGCCGCTCCTTCACCAGTACGTCCACCAGCACGTCCTCGTCAGCGCGCCGCCCCGGAATCGTCGCACGGCACTCTGGCGGTTCGATGCTGATACGCGGCAATCGGCGCTCCAGCCAGGACGGCAGCCACCAGTTGGCGCCGCCCAGCAGGTGCATCAGGGCGGGGACGAGGAGCGTGCGCAGGATGAAGGCGTCGAGGGCGACGGCCGCGGCGAGCGCGATGCCGAACATGGCGATCACGCGGTCACCGCTGAGCACGAAGGCGAGGAAGACGGAGATCATGATGACGGCCGCCGAGTTGATCACCCGGCTGGTCTCGGCGAGGCCGACGCGCACGGCCCGCCGGTTGTCGCCGGTCTCCAGCCACTCCTCGTACATGCGGCTGACCAGGAACACCTGGTAGTCCATGGAGAGCCCGAAGAGTACCGAGACCATGATCACGGGGAGGAACGGCTCGATCGGACCGGCGCGGCCGAGCCCCAGCAGCTCGCTGCCCCAGCCCCACTGGAAGATCGCGACCACCACACCGAACGCGGAGGCGACGGCGGCGACGTTCATCGCGGCGGCCTTGAGCGGGATGCCCAGGGACCGGAAGGCGAGCAGGAGCAGGACGCAGCCCAGTCCGATCACCACGCCCACGAACAGCGGCAGCTTGCCGACGATCACGGCGGCGAAGTCGTCGTAGCCGGCCGTCACCCCGCCCACGTGCAGGTCGAGCGAGGTGCCCTGCTCGGCGCGCGGCAGCACCTCGGAGCGCAGCCGGTGCACCAGGTCGCTGGTCTGCCGGTCCTGCGGGGCGGAGTCCGGGACGACGGTCAGGTACGCCGTGTCACCGCTGGTGTTGTACGTCGCCGGGCTCACCGAGGCGACGCCCTTGGTGGCCGCGAGCGTGCTGTCCAGGTTGTCGAGCGCGAGCTTGTCCTCGGCGCCGCCGACGTGGGTGACGAGGGTGAGCGGGCCGTTGACACCGGGCCCGAAGCCCTCGGCGAGGCGGTCGTACGCCTGCCGGGTGGTCGACGACTTCGGGTCGTTGCCCTGGTCGGAGGTGCCCAGGTGGAGAGAGAGCGTGGGCAGCGCGAGGACGGCCATGACGGCGAGGGCGACGACGCCGAGCTTCTTGGGGTGGCGTTCGACGAACGCGGACCAGCGGGCGGCGAGCCCGGTCGGTACCTCCGGTTCGGGCCCGTGCTCGTACAGTCTGCGCCGCTCACGCCTGCTGAGGGCGCGCGGGCCGATGAAGGACAGCAGGGCGGGCAGCAGGGTCACGGAGGCCGCGACGGTGAGGATGACGGTCAGACAGGCGGCGACCGCGACACCGTTGAGGAAGCCGAGTCGCAGGATCAGCATGCCGAGCAGCGCGATGCACACGGTGGCGCCCGCGAAGACGACGGCCCGGCCGGTGGTGGCGACGGCGCTCACGGCGGCCTCCGCCACCGGGACGCCCCGCTTCAGGTTGCGGCGGTGTCTGGTGACGATGAACAGCGCGTAGTCGATGCCGACGCCGAGCCCGATCAGCATGCCGAGCATGGGCGCGAAGTCGGCGACGGTCATGGCGTGTCCGAGCAGGCCGATCCCGGCGTACGCGGTGCCGACGCCGATCAGCGCGGTCGCGATGGGCAGCAGGGAGGCGGCGAGCGAGCCGAAGGCGAGGAAGAGGACCACAGCGGCCACGACCACGCCGACGATCTCGGCGAGGTGCCCGCCCTGCGACTGGGTGAGGCTGATGGCGCCGCCGCCGAGTTCGACCTCCAGGCCGCCGGTCTCGGCGGCCTTGGCGGTGTCGACGACGGCCTGGGCCTCGCCCTTGCCGATGTTCTCGGTCTGCTGGTCGAAGGTGATCGTGGCGTAGGCGGTACGGCCGTCACGGCTGACCTGGCCGCCGTGACTGCCCTCGTAGGGGCTGGTGACGGAGGCGACGCCGGGCAGGTCGGCGATCCGGTCCAGGGCGCGGGTCATCGCCTGCTCGACGTCGGCGGCGTTCACGCTGCCCGGGCTGGTGTGCCAGACGACCGTGTCGCTGTCGCCACCGAGGCTGGGGAAGCCCTTTTCGAGCAGCTGGGCGGCGCGGTTCGACTCGGTGCCGGGGACGGCGTAGTCGTTCGAGTACGCGGAGCCCGTGGCGGCCGCTGCGGCGCTGACACCGGCGAAGGCGATCAGCCAGAGCAGAACGGTGACGAGGCGGTTGCGTACACACCAGCGTGCAAGGGCTGCCACGAACGTGCTCCCGGAGGTGTTTGGTGGATCTTTGACCGGGAACAGCAGCTGATGAAACTGAACAGCCCGCAAAGAACGCTTGAGCAATCCCCAATACCTTCGCAGCCGAAAAAGATCGTTTGTCACTTTCGTGGGGTTACTCACAGCAGTGGGACCCACGTCACAGGACAATCCCAGCAATGGTGTCGTTTAATAAGGTTTTTATAAGCAAATCGAGGGGCAGTACACCGGGTTCGGTGTACTGCCCCTCGGAACCGCTCTACGGGTTCGCTCAGCCCTCGCTGACGCCCAGCTTCTCCAGGATCAGCTCCTTGACGCGGGCGGCGTCGGCCTGGCCGCGGGTGGCCTTCATGACCGCGCCGACCAGGGCGCCGGCCGCGGCCACCTTGCCGCTGCGGATCTTGTCCGCGATGGCCGGGTTGCCGGCGATGGCCTCCTCGACGGCGGTGGTCAGGGCGCCCTCGTCGGAGACGACCTTCAGACCGCGCTTCTCGACGACCTCGTCCGGTGTGCCCTCACCCGCGAGGACACCCTCGATGACCTGGCGGGCCAGCTTGTCGTTCAGGTCGCCGGAGGCCACGAGCTTGGTGACGCGGGCGACCTGCTCCGGCGTGATGGCCAGCTCGTCCAGGGCCTTGCCCGACTCGTTGGCACTGCGGGCGAGCTCGCCCATCCACCACTTGCGCGCGGAGGCCGCGTCGGCGCCCGCCTCGATGGTGGCGACGATCGGGTCCAGGGCGCCGGCGTTGAGGATCGCCTGCATGTCGGTGGCGGAGATGCCCCACTCCCCGAGCAGCCGGTTGCGGCGCACGAGGGGCAGCTCCGGCAGCGCGGTGCGCAGCTCCTCGACCCACTCGCGCGAGGGCGCGACCGGGACCAGGTCCGGCTCGGGGAAGTACCGGTAGTCCTCGGCCTCTTCCTTCACCCGGCCCGAGGTCGTCGAGCCCGTGTCCTCGTGGAAGTGGCGGGTCTCCTGGATGATCGTGCCGCCGGAGGAGAGCACGGCCGCGTGGCGCATGATCTCGAACCGGGCCGCACGCTCGACGGAACGCAGCGAGTTGACGTTCTTCGTCTCGGAGCGCGTGCCGAACTTGTCCGAGCCCTTGGGCATCAGCGACAGGTTCACGTCGCAGCGCATCTGGCCCATCTCCATACGGGCCTCCGAGACGCCGAGCGCACGGATCAGCTCGCGCAGCTCACGCACGTACGCCTTCGCCACCTCGGGCGCGCGCTCCCCGGCGCCGACGATCGGCTTGGTGACGATCTCGATGAGCGGGATGCCGGCGCGGTTGTAGTCGAGCAGCGAGTGCTGCGCGCCGTGGATACGGCCGGTGGCGCCACCGACGTGGGTGGACTTGCCGGTGTCCTCCTCCATGTGGGCGCGCTCGATCTCCACGCGGAAGGTCTCGCCGTCCTCCAGCTGCACGTCGAGGTAGCCGTTGAAGGCGATCGGCTCGTCGTACTGGGAGGTCTGGAAGTTCTTCGGCATGTCCGGATAGAAGTAGTTCTTCCGGGCGAAGCGGCACCACTCGGCGATCTCGCAGTTCAGCGCGAGACCGATCCTGATCGCGGACTCCACGCCGGTCGCGTTGACGACCGGGAGCGAGCCGGGCAGGCCGAGGCAGGTGGGGCAGGTCTGCGAGTTGGGCTCGGCGCCGAGCGCCGTGGAACAGCCGCAGAACATCTTGGTGTGGGTGCCGAGTTCGACATGGACCTCAAGGCCCATGACGGGGTCGTACGACGCCAGCGCGTCCTCGTACGACACCAGGTCGGTCGTGGTGGTCACGGTGAAACTTCCCTCTCAGCCCAGCAGGACGTCGTCGTCGCCCAGCCGCTTCAGCTCGCGGACGAGGAGGGCGAGGCCGGTGACGATGGCGGCGGCGGACACGGCGGCGTCGATCAGGCGCAGCGTGTCGTGTTCGAGGCGGGCCTTCTTGACCTGCTTCGCGACACCGAACGCGCCGAACGCGGTGGTGGCCATGGACAGGTACGTACCGGACTTGGACTTCTTGAAGCCCTTGGCCTTGGACAGTGCCTTACTCACAGCGACGGAGCCTCCTCGAGAAGCGGGTGCCCCCACCTTTCCACGAAGGCGGCCTCGACGGCGGCGCCGACCTTGTACAGCCGGTCGTCCTTCATCGCCGGGGCGATGATCTGCAGGCCGACCGGGAGGTTGTCCTCCGGCGCGAGGCCGCAGGGCAGGGACATGGCGGAGTTGCCGGCCAGGTTGACCGGGATGGTGCACAGGTCCGCCAGGTACATCGCCATCGGGTCGTCGGCGCGCTCGCCGATCGGGAAGGCGGTGGTGGGGGTCGTGGGCGACACGATCACGTCCACCTTCTCGAACGACTTCTCGAAGTCGCGCGTGATGAGCGTACGGACCTTCTGGGCCGAGCCGTAGTACGCGTCGTAGTAGCCGGAGCTGAGGGCGTACGTGCCGAGCATGATGCGGCGCTTGACCTCGGGGCCGAAGCCCTCCGCACGGGTGAGGGAGGTGACTTCCTCGGCGGAGTGCGTGCCGTCGTCGCCGTTGCGCAGGCCGTAGCGCAGACCGTCGAAACGGGCGAGGTTGCTCGAACACTCGCTCGGGGCGATCAGGTAGTACGCGGCCAGCGCCAGGTCGAAGGAGGGGCAGTCCAGCTCGACGATCTCGGCGCCCAGCTTCTTGAGGAGCGCGACGGACTCGTCGAAGCGCTGCACGACACCGGCCTGGTAGCCCTCGCCGCGGAACTGCTTGACGACACCGATGCGCATGCCCTGCACGGAGCCGTTGCGGGCGGCCTCGACGACGGGCGGTACGGGCGCGTCGATCGAGGTGGAGTCCAGCGGGTCGTGCCCCGCGATGACCTCGTGCAGAAGAGCCGCGTCGAGGACCGTACGGGCGCAGGGGCCGCCCTGGTCGAGGCTGCTGCTGAAGGCGACCATGCCGAAGCGGGAGACACCGCCGTACGTCGGCTTGACGCCGACCGTGCCGGTGACGGCAGCGGGCTGGCGGATGGAGCCGCCGGTGTCCGTGCCGATGGCGAGGGGCGCCTGGAAGGAGGCGAGCGCGGCGGACGACCCACCGCCGGATCCGCCGGGAATGCGGGTGAGGTCCCACGGGTTGCCCGTCGGTCCGAACGCGCTGTTCTCGGTGGAGGACCCCATGGCGAACTCGTCCATGTTGGTCTTGCCGAGGATGACGACGTCGGCGGCCTTCAGCTTCTTGGTGACGGTCGCGTCGTACGGCGGGATCCAGCCTTCGAGGATCTTGGAGCCGACGGTGGTCGGGATCCCCTCGGTGGTGAAGATGTCCTTGAGCGCGAGGGGCACACCGGCGAGCGGGCCGAGCTTCTCACCGCGCTCCCGCTTCTCGTCGACGGCGCGGGCCTGCGCGAGGGCGCCCTCGCGGTCGACGTGCAAGAAGGCGTGCACCTTCTCGTCGACGGCCTCGATCCGGGCGAGGTGGGCCTCGGTGACCTCGACGGCGGTGAGCTCGCCGGAGGCGATCTTCGCGGCGGTCTCGGCGGCGGTGAGCCGGATGATGCTGTTCTTGTCCGTCATGGCGAACTACTCCTCCCCCAGGATCTGCGGCACCTTGAAACGCTGCTGCTCCTGGGCCGGGGCGCCGGACAGCGCCTGCTCGGGGGTGAGCGACGGACGGACCTCGTCCGGGCGCATGACATTGGTCAGCGGCAGCGGGTGGGAGGTCGGCGGTACGTCTTGGTCGGCGACCTCACTGACGCGGGCGACCGCGCCGATGATGTCGTCGAGCTGGCCTGCGAAGTGTTCGAGCTCTTCGGGCTTCAGCTCCAGACGCGCCAGCCGGGCGAGGTGGGCGACCTCCTCGCGCGTGATGCCAGGCATGCAGCGATCCTCTGGGGTGAGTGTGTGTGGTTTGGGCCCAATCCTATGGCGCGAGCAGGGATGCCCGCGCATGGGATTGCCCGGGCCCCGTCCCAAAGGGATTGCCCGCACCCCGCGAAGAAGGGGGGAGGGAGGGAAGTAAGTAAGTAATGCGCGACTACTCGTCGGTCGCGACCGCGGGCAGCGCCGCGGCAGGACGCTGCCACCCCCGAGCCCCCCGCGCCCGCAGCCACGCCGTGGCCTCCTCCGCCGGCATCGCCGCGGCGACCAGCCAGCCCTGTACCGCGTCGCACCTCAGATCCCGCAGCCGCTCCCATGTCTCGTCGTCCTCGACCCCCTCCGCGACGACGAGCAGCCCCAGGGAGTGCGCGAGGTCCACCGTGCAACGGACGATCTCCGCGTCCTCCGCGTCCACGGCCAGCCGCGCCACGAACGACCGGTCGATCTTCAGCTCGCTCACCGGCAGCCGCCGCAGATGCACCAGCGACGAGTAGCCGGTGCCGAAGTCGTCCAGCGACATCTTCACGCCGTGCCCGGTCAGCCCCGCCAGCGTGTCCGCCGCCCGCTGCGGGTCCTCCAGCAGCACGTGTTCCGTTATCTCCAGTTGGAGCGCTCCCGCCGGGACCCCGTGCCGCGCCAGCCGCGCGGCCACCGCGCCCGCGAAGCCCGGCGTGTGAACGTCCCGCGGCGAGACGTTCACGGCCACCGGCACCTGAAGCCCCTGCGCCCGCCACCGCGCCACCTGGCCGAGTGCCGTCTCCAGCACGTACTCCGTCAGGTGCGGCATCAGCCCGGACGACTCCGCGATCGCGATGAACTCGTCCGGCGGCACCTTCCCGCGCTCGGGATGCACCCACCGTACGAGCGCCTCCAGCCCCGCGACCTGCCCGTCGAAGCGGACCTTGGGCTGGTAGTGCAGTTCCACCTCGTGCGCGTCCAGCGCGCGCCGCAGATCACCCAGCAGTCCGAGCCGGTCGGGCGTGTTCGAGTCCCGCTTGGACTCGTACACCTCCACCCCTGTACGGTCCCGCTTCGCCTGGTACATCGCGACGTCCGCCCGCCGCAGCAGCCCCTCGGCGTCGAGCGCGTGGTCGGGGAAGACGGCGACCCCGGCGCTGGCCTCCAGGACGAGCGTGAGCCCGTCGAGGTCGAGCGGCGAGCTGAGCGCCGAGACCAGGTTGCGGGCCGCCCGTGACGCGGACGTCGTGGAGTCCGCGACGGGCAGTAACACGGCGAACTCGTCACCGCCGAGCCGCGCGGCCTCCGCCCCGCGCGGCAGCGCCAGCCGCAGTCTCTCGGCTATCTGGAGAAGCAGCCGGTCGCCGGCGAGATGGCCGAGCGTGTCGTTGACCGACCGGAAGCGGTCGAGGTCTATGAGCATCAGGGCGGACCTCGCCCCGATCCGCTCGGCGTCGTCGAGCGCCGTCCAGGTGCGCTCCAGCAGCCACTGCCGGTTGGGCAGTCCGGTCAGCGGGTCACGCAGCTGTTCCTCGGCCCGGGCCCGGGCTATCCACAGGGTGGAGTCGAGCGCGATGAGCGGGATGGAGAACAGCGGCAGCAGGATGGGCTGGGCGACGGCGACCACGCATACCAGCGGCGCGATACCGAACAGCGCGATCGCGACGAGCCCGTGCCGGACCAGGGCGGTGCGGGCGACGGTGGGCAGCCCGCCGGCGCGCGGCGCGTGCAGGTACCACAGCAGCAGCCGGGTGACCGCGAGGTAGGCGGTGGCGACGAGGGCGACCTCGGGCGCGGTGTAGACGGTCCAGCTCTGCGGGTCCCAAGGCGTCTCGACGGTCGGGACGCGTCCGAAGGCGGCCAGGACGAGCGCCCCGGCGCCGATGCCGAGAATGTCGACCGAGCCGTGCAGTATGCCCTGCCGCCAGCGGTCCAGCCGGGCTATGCCGACCAGTACGACGACGGTGAGGCTGACCATCCCGGCGGGCACCCAGCCGTACAGCAGCAGGACGGCGAGGGTCAGGGCGGCGCCCGAGCCCGTGCCGCCCCACCAGCGGGCGCGGCCGAGCGCGACCAGGTGGCCGACGATGATGCCGGTGAGCACGGCCAGGGACCAGCCGACCGTGCCGGACGGGAAGAGCGCGTGGTGTCCGCCGAACGCGCGGTAGAAGCCGACGCCGAGGGCGAACCCGGCGCCCGCGACCACCGCCGCGGGCAGCGCGGGCCAGGACATGTGCCGCTCGCTGTCGTGGCCGGGCGGTTCGGTGGCATGCCCGGTGGCAAGCGGTCCGGTCACGGGGGCGATCCCCGGTACGCCTCCGACCCCCGGGATGGTCCTCGGTGCTCTGGGGACGCCTCCCGGTGCGTGCGGCACACCGGGAAGGGTCCCCGGCACGGCGTTTCGGCCGTCCGCGCCCGTGCGCTCCGAAGGCCGCCCACTCCGGCGGCCCGCGCGCCAGGCACCGGACATCCGGCGCAGCCGTGAGTCCGAGGCAGCGCTCTCGGTCGGTTCCATTCCCGTCCCTCTCACAGCCGGCGGTGCCCACGCCACGCGGCCCAATGCCCGACGAACCGTCAACGGCACAGCGTCTGAAAACCCACCACGCGTCCGGGCACGGCAGGCGCACACCTCAACAGTAGGCCGCAGAAGGCTTCCACGGGCAGCGGTCGTCGACGGTTGCCCGAATGCGCCCCGGCCACCCGTATGCATCTGGTATGCGCCGAACGGGTGGCCTTGAACCGCTACTCACCGGTCGGAAGGGCGACTTCCGCAGCCGCTTCCGGCCCTTGCTCCAGCAGGACGGCGAAGCCGTCCTCATTGAGCACCGGAACCTTCAGCTGCATCGCCTTGTCGTACTTCGATCCGGGATTGTCACCTACGACGACGAAGGACGTCTTCTTCGAAACAGAACCGGTCACCTTCGCTCCGCGGCTCTGCAACGCCTCCTTCGCGCCGTCCCGCGTGTGGTGCGCGAGCGTCCCGGTGACGACGACCGTGAGTCCCTCCAGCGGGCGCGGACCCTCGTCCTCCCCTGAGCCCTCGTCCTCCATACGGACGCCTGCGGCCTTCCACTTACGGAGGATTTCTCGGTGCCAGTCCTCGGCGAACCACTGCTTGACCGCGGCTGCCACGATCGGACCGACACCATCGGTGTCCTTGAGCTCCTCCTCGGTCGCCTGTTCGATGCGGTCGATCGAGCGGAAGGCGCGGGCCAGCGCCTCGGCGGCAACCGGGCCGACGTGACGGATCGACAGACCGGTCAGGATGCGCGCGAGTGGACGCTCCTTGGCGGCCGCGATGTTCTCCAGCATCGCGATCGCGTTCTTCTTGGGCTCGCCCTGCTGGTTGGCGAAGACCGTGGCGATCTTCTCCTCGCCGGTCTTCGGGTCGCGCTTGGGCAGACCGCTGTCCTGGTCGAGCACGTACGCCTTGATGGGCAGCAACTGCTCTACGGTGAGGTCGAACAAGTCGCCCTCGTTCTTCAGCGGTGGCGTTCCGGGCTCCAGCGGCATGGTCAGCGCCGCCGCGGCGACATACCCGAAGTGCTCGATGTCCAGCGCCTTACGGCCCGCGAGATAGAACAGGCGTTCACGCAACTGGGCGGGGCAGGAGCGGGCGTTCGGGCAGCGCAGGTCGACATCGCCCTCCTTCATCGGCCTGAGCGGCGTACCGCACTCGGGGCACTCGGACGGCATCACGAACTCGCGCTCGGTGCCGTCGCGCAGGTCGACGACCGGGCCGAGGATCTCCGGGATGACGTCACCGGCCTTGCGCAGCACCACCGTGTCGCCGATGAGCACACCCTTGGCCTTGACCACGTCCTGGTTGTGCAGGGTGGCGAACTCGACCTCCGAGCCGGCCACCGTGACCGGCTCCACCTGCGCGTAAGGCGTGACCCGGCCCGTACGGCCCACGCCCACACGGATGTTGATGAGCTTGGTGTTGACCTCTTCCGGCGCGTACTTGTACGCGATCGCCCAGCGCGGGGCGCGGGAGGTGGAGCCCAGACGGCCCTGGAGCGGGATCTCGTCGAGCTTCACCACCACCCCGTCGATCTCGTGCTCCACGGAGTGACGGTGCTCGCCGAAGTACGCGATGAACTCCCGTACTCCGTCGAGGTCGTCGACCACCTTGTTGTACTTGGCGGTGGGCAGACCCCAGGTGTGCAGCAGGTCGTACGCCTCGGAGAGGCGGGTGAGGCCTTCGAAGCCCTCCAGGGCGCCGATGCCGTGGACGACCATGTGGAGCGGCCGGGTGGCGGTGATGCGCGGGTCCTTCTGGCGCAGGGAGCCCGCCGCCGCGTTGCGCGGGTTGGCGAAGGGCTTGTCACCGCCCTCCACGAGGCGGGCGTTGAGCTCCTCGAACTTCTCCATCGGGAAGTAGACCTCGCCGCGGATCTCCACGAGGTCCGGGACGCGGTCACCCTTCAGCCGGTCCGGAATCTCCGTGATCGTACGGACATTGGGGGTGATGTCCTCTCCGGTGCGGCCGTCGCCACGGGTCGCCGCGCGTGTGAGACGACCGTGCTCATAGGTGAGGTTGACCGCGAGGCCGTCGACCTTCAGCTCGCACAGGAAGTGGTACGCGGAGGTGCCGGTCTCCTTGGCGACGCGGTCGGCCCAGGCGGCGAGTTCCTCGTCGTCGAACGCGTTGTCCAGGGAGAGCATGCGCTCGCGGTGCTGGACGGCCGTGAACTCCGTCGCGTACGCCCCCGCGACCTTCTGGGTCGGCGAGTCGGGCGTGCGCAGCTCGGGATACTCGTCCTCCAGCGCTTCGAGGGAGCGCAGGAGTGTGTCGAACTCCGCGTCGCTGATGACGGGAGCGTCCTTCACGTAGTACCGGAAGCGGTGCTCCTCGATCTGCTCAGCGAGCTGCGCGTGCTGCTCCCGTGCCTCGACGGGCACCGTCGTCTCCGCTTGCTTGTCGCCGGCCACCGTGTTGTCCTCCCGTTACTCTGGGTTGTCCGCGAGGGACCTCGCCGCCCGGACGCAGTGGGCGAGCGCCTTGCGTGCGTAGTCCGGGGAAGCGCCCGCGAGCCCGCACGTCGGCGTGACCGTGACCGCGTCCGCGAGAAGCCCCGGACGCAGCCCCAGCCTGCGCCACAGCGTCCTGACACCCATGACGCTACCGGCAGGGTCTGACAATGGGCCGTCCGTGCCCGGGACAACCCCGACGAAGAGCCGGGTGCCCCCTTCCACCGCCTCTCCGATCGCGTCGTCGTCACGCTCGGTGAGGAGCGAGAAGTCGAAGGAGACACCGGCCGCGCCCGCCCTGCGCAGGAGGGCGAACGGGACGTCCGGTGCGCAGGAGTGGACCACGACCGGGCCCTCGGCGTGAACCCCGACGACGTCCCGCAGCGTGGCCTCGACGACCTGCCGGTCCACGGCCCGGTGGGTGCGGTAGCCGCTCGCGCTCCTCACCTGCCCGCGCAGTACGGGGGTGAGCGACGGCTCGTCGAGTTGCAGCACGATCCGGGCACCGGGCACGCGACGCCGCACCTCGTCGAGGTGGAGCCCCAGCCCTTCGGCGAGCGACCCGGCGAGATCACGGCAGGCGCCGGCGTCGGAGAGCGCGGCCTCGCCGTTCTTCAGCTCCAGCGCGGCGGCCAGCGTCCAGGGCCCCACCGCCTGCACCTTCAGCGCCCCCTCGTACTCCTGGGTGAACTCCTCCAGCGCGTCGAGGTCCTCGCCGAGCCAGGAGCGGGCCCGCTTGGTGTCCCGCCCCGGCCGGTCGCCGAACCGCCAGCCGCTGGGCTCCACGCGCGCGTACAGGTCGACGAGCATCCCGGCGGTCCGCCCGATCATGTCCGCACCGGGCCCCCGGGCCGGCAGTTCGGCGAGAAACGGGAAGTCTTCGAAGCTCCCGGTGACGGTCTTCGCCGCCTCCCGAGCGTCCCCGCCTGGCATGGACCCGACCCCGGTGGCGGCACCGAACCTGAACTGGCTGTTTTCACTCACCCCGGCAGCCTACGCACCCTCCGGTGTCCGGTCGCGCGGCCGGTACACCCCGTGCCGCCGGAAGAACCGGTATACCCCGTGCCGCCGGAAGAAGGCGTCCAACCCCTCCGGGTCGGCGACCTCCAGGTTGTTGCGGAAACTGCCGCGTTCCCAGGAGATGGCGTCCTGGCCGTGGTAACTGCCGCTGCCGATGAAGTCGCCGCGGGCGTCCAGCAGGGCGACGGTCAGGCTGCCGAAGCAGCGGCAGATGTCGCCCGTGAACTCGCCGGACGTGGTCAGCTCCCGCAGCTCCGCGAGGGCGTCGTCGTCGTACACCTCGGCGAGGACGCGACGCTTGGCCGGCGGACCGCCGTCGTCCCCCCGGGCCAGGACCACCGCGGCCTCGGTGCGGCCCCAGACGTCGTCCAGCCAGGCCCGGATCTCGTCACCGCTCTTCATCGCCCCCTGCCTCTCCCCCTGTCTGTTTCCCTGTCTCTTCCCCCGACCGGATTCAGCGCCCCGGCCGCACCGTCACGTCGTTGATCTCCGCGTCCCTCGGCAGGTCGATGGCCATCAGGATCGTCGTCGCGACCGACTCGGGGTCGATCCACTTCGACGCGTCGTAGTCCTTGCCCTCCTGCTGGTGGACCTTGGCCTGCATGGGGCTGGCGGTGCGGCCGGGGTAGACGGAGGTGACGCGGACGCCGTTGCCGTGCTCCTCGTGCCGCAGCGAGTCCGCGAGGGCCTTGAGACCGTGCTTCGACGCGGCGTACGCGGACCAGTCGGCGTGGGCGGTCAGGCCGGCGCCCGAGTTAACGAAGACCACGTGGCCGCGGGCGGCGCGGAGTTGGGGCAGGAAGTGGCGGGTCAGTTCGGCGGGGGCGATCAGGTTGACGTTGAGCTGGTGGCGCCAGGACTTCGGGGTCAGCTCGCCCACCGGGCCCAGGTCGACCACGCCCGCGATGTGCAGGAGCGAGTCCACCCGGTCCGGCAGGCTCTGGTGGGAGAACGCCCAGGACAGCTTGTCGGGATCCGCGAGGTCGCCGACCAGGGTCCTGGCCCCGGGGAACTCGGCCGCCAGGTCCTTCGCCCGCCCCGCGTCGCGCGCGTGCAGCACGAGGTCGTCCCCGCGCGCGTGCAGGCGGCGGGCCACGGCCGCGCCGATGCCGGAACCCGCCCCGGTGATCACATGAGTAGCCATGTCCGCCATGCTCGCATCACGGCCCTACTGGATACCGAGCGACTCCTCCAGATACGCCAGCGCCCCCACCGGCTCCTCGGCGAAGAACACCAGGTCCGCGAGCGGACGTGGCAGGAAACCCTCGTCCTCCATACGCCGGAACTGCTCCTTCAGGCCGTCGTAGAAGCCCTCCGTGTTCAGCAGGACCACCGGCTTGTCGGTGTGCCCGTGCTTCTTCAGCTCCAGGATCTCGGTCGCCTCGTCGAGCGTCCCGGTCCCGCCGACCATGATCACCACGGCGTCGCCCTTCTCCAGGAGCAGCCTCTTCCGCTCGGCGAGGTCCTTGGCGATCACCATCTCGTCGACGCCCGCCCTGGCCTTGGCCGCCAGGAACTCCACGGACACGCCCAGCAGCCTGCCGCCGGCCTCCTGCACCCCGTCCGCGACCACCTTCATCAGACCGACGTCCGAGCCGCCCCAGACCAGGGTGTGCCCGCCCTTGCCCAGCAGTTCCGCGAATTCACGGGCGGGGCGCGTGTAGCGGTCGTCGAGGTCGGCGGCGGAGAGGAAGACGCAGATGTTCATGCCGCCACCGTACGCGGGAAGAACCAGGGTCCCGCGAGCGCTTTTCCGGTATGACCGAAGGACACACGATCACCATCGAGCAAGGCGACCAGCACGTGCGCGTGGTGCACGGCGGACAGGTCCTGGCGGAGAGCGACCGCGCGCTCGTCCTGCGCGAGACCGGCTGTCCCCCGCGGTACTACATCCCCGCCGAGGACGTACGCCTCGACCTGCTGACCGCATCCGACACGCACACCGTCTGCCCGTTCAAGGGCACCGCGTCCTACTGGTCCCTGCCGGACGCGGCGGACCTCGTCTGGGCGTATCCCGACCCCAAGCCGGAGGTCGCGCAGATCAAGGACCACTTCTGCTTCTACGAAGCAGAAGTGTCGTGACCGCTTGAAGTAGTAGAAGTGTCGTGACCGCTTAATGCCGTTTTAATGCCGTTTCGTGCGGCAGTCTCACAGACATGGACAAGCAGACCATCTCGCGCGACGGCACCACTCTCGCGTACGAGCGCACCGGACAGGGCCCGGCGGTCGTCCTGGTGAGCGGCGCGATGTCCACGGGCGCCACGGTGGCGCCCCTGGCCGCGCGCCTCTCAAACGGCTTCAGTGTCATCGTGTACGACCGCCGGGGCCGCGGTGAGAGCGACGACACGGCGCCGTACGCGGTGGCCCGCGAGGTCGAGGACCTCGCGGCGCTGATCAAGACGGCGGGCGGCGAGGCGGCGCTGTACGGCATCTCGTCGGGCGGCGCGCTGGCACTGGAGGCGGCGGCCAGCGGACTGCCGGTCCGCTCGGTCGCCGTCTACGAGACGCCGTTCGCCGACTACGGCGGCGCCGAGGAGCGCGCGGAGTACACCAGGAACCTCACCGAGGCGCTCGCCCAGGGCCGCCGCGGGGACGCGGTCGAGCTGTTCCTCACGCTCACCGGCCTGGCTCCGGAGATGATCGCGAACGCCCGCCAGTCCCCCATGTGGGCCGGCATGGAGGCGATCGCACCGACCCTCGCGTACGACGACGCCGTGATGGGCGACGGCCTGGTCCCCCGGGACCGGCTCGCCTCGATCACCGTCCCGGTCCTGGCCCTCGCGGGCGCCGCGAGCCCCGAGTGGCTGCGCAGGGCGACGCGGGCGGTCGCGGAGTCGGCACCCCAGGGCACGTACCGCACCCTGGAGGGCCAGACCCACATGGTGGACCCTGAGGTGCTGGCGCCGGTCCTCGCTGAGTTCTTCGCGAGCCAGGTGTGAGCCAGGTGTATTGCCCCGCAGGGTCAGGTGCACCGCCCCGCAGGGTCAGGTGCACTGCCCCGCAGCGTCCGGCGTATCGACCCACAAGGTTGTCGTCAGGCCACCGCGGTGGTCGCGCGCGTGGTCGTCGCGATCGTCGCCGAGCCCACCACGCGCGTGCCGTCGTACAGCACGATCGCCTGGCCGGGGGCGACGCCGCGGACCGGCTCGGTGAAGCGCACCTGGAGTTCGCCGTCGACCAGCTCCGCCGTCACCTCCGTCTCGCCGCCGTGGGCGCGGAGCTGGGCCGTGTACGTGCCGGGGCCGGACGGAGCCGCGCCGCACCAGCGGGGCTTGATCGCGGTCAGGGCGGCGACGTCCAGGGAGGGCGCCGGGCCCACCGTCACCGTGTTGGTGACCGGCGAGATGTCGAGGACGTAGCGCGGCTTGCCGTCGGGTGCCGGGGTGCCGATCCTGAGGCCCTTGCGCTGGCCGATCGTGAAACCGTACGCCCCTTCGTGCGTGCCCAGCTTGGTGCCGGACTCGTCGACGATGTCGCCCTCCGCGGTGCCCAGGCGCCGGGCGAGGAAGCCCTGGGTGTCGCCGTCCGCGATGAAGCAGATGTCGTGCGAGTCGGGCTTCTTGGCGACCGCGAGGCCCCGGCGCTCGGCCTCCGCGCGGATCTCGTCCTTCGTGGTGACCGTGTCGCCGAGCGGGAAGAGCGCGTGCGCCAGCTGCTTCTCGTCCAGCACGCCGAGGACGTACGACTGGTCCTTGGCCATGTCGGAGGCGCGGTGCAGCTCGCGCGTGCCGTCCTCGCTCACCACGACCTTGGCGTAGTGGCCCGTGCAGACCGCGTCGAAGCCCAGCGCCAGCGCCTTGTCCAGGAGCGCCGCGAACTTGATCTTCTCGTTGCAGCGCAGGCACGGGTTCGGGGTGCGCCCGGCCTCGTACTCGGCGATGAAGTCCTCGACCACGTCCTCACGGAAGCGCTCGGCGAGGTCCCAGACGTAGAACGGGATGCCGATGACGTCCGCGGCGCGGCGGGCGTCGCGCGAGTCCTCGATGGTGCAACAGCCGCGCGCGCCCGTGCGGAACGACTGCGGGTTCGCGGACAGCGCGAGATGCACGCCGGTCACGTCGTGGCCCGCTTCGGCGGCGCGGGCGGCGGCGACGGCGGAGTCGACTCCGCCGGACATGGCGGCGAGGACGCGGAGGGGGCGCTGCGGGATGTCAGTCATAGCCCTTCAAGAGTACGGGGCCCAAGGGAACCGGGGCCCGCGAGTATCCGTTGACGTTCATGTGGGGGATCGGAAAGCGGTGAGAGACGGCGACCGGCGGCTCGGGCGGCGGGCGCTGCTGGTCGGCGGCGCGGCGGCCGGGGTGGGCACGGTCGCGCTGGCACGGCAGGAGCTGGCGCACCTGTGGTGGCGGCTGCCCGGCGTGGAGAAGCCGCGGGTGGAGGGCGCGGTCGACTTCCGGGGCGCGCAGTGGGTAGCCGCGTCGTCGGCGAACCTGCGGCGCGCGGACCGGCCCGACGACTACGGCATAGACCGTGTGGTCATCCATGTCACCCAGGGCGGTTACCGCAGCGCGGTGAAGGTCTTCCAGGACCCGGCGCACGGCGCGGCGGCGCACTACATCGTGCGCAAGGACGGCCACGTCACGCAGATGGTCCGCGAGCTGGACGTGGCGTTCCACGCGGGCAACCGTGAGTACAACGAGCGCAGCGTCGGAGTCGAGCACGAGGGCTTCGTGGAGCGCGCCTCCTCCTTCACGGACGCGATGTACGAGGCGTCGGCGCGGCTCACGGCCGGGATATGCGGGCGGTACGGCATACCCGTCGACCGCGAGCACATCATCGGACATGTGGAGGTGCCGGGCACGGACCACACGGATCCGGGGCCGCACTGGGACTGGGACCGGTATATGAGGCTCGTACGCAGCGCCCGGACAGCCGGGGCACAGCGCGCGCAGGGCGCTTGAGGAGCGCGTACACAGCCTTAGGAGAATGTGACCCAAGTCACTCTCCATCGACGTTGTGAGCGGCCTTCGAGAAGCGTGTGTCCGATGCGTCCCGCACCCTTCACGCGATCAGGGGCGCGACAACTTGTCTTTTGTCCAAGGCAGTTGTGGGGCCGTCACGGTCACTGCGCCCTCACAGCGTCCATGACGTCCCCCTAAGTCCGATGTCCGCGCTCCCGCCGTCAGGTCAGTCCCGCGGTGCGCGCACGCTCCACCGCGGGGCCGATCGCCTTGGCGACCGCCTCGACGTCGGCCTCCGTGGACGTGTGGCCGAGGGAGAAGCGCAGGGTGCCGCGGGCCAGGTCCGGATCGGTGCCGGTGGCGAGGAGGACATGGCTCGGCTGGGCGACACCGGCCGTGCAGGCGGAGCCCGTGGAGCACTCGATGCCCTGCGCGTCCAGCAGCAGGAGCAGGGAGTCGCCCTCGCAGCCCGGGAAGGTGAAGTGCGCGTTGGCCGGGAGTCGGTCCACCGGGTCCCCTCCCAGGATCGCGTCCGGGACGGCCGCACGGACCGCGGCGATCAGGTCGTCGCGCAAGCCGCCGATCTCGCGGGCGAACCACGCGCGTTGCTCGGCGGCGAGCCGTCCGGCGACCGCGAAGGAGGCGATGGCCGGCACGTCGAGGGTGCCGGAGCGGACATGGCGCTCCTGGCCGCCGCCGTGCAGCACCGGTACGGGGCTGTACGCGCGGCCGAGGAGCAGCGCGCCGATGCCGTACGGACCGCCGATCTTGTGGCCGGAGACCGTCATCGCGGCGAGGCCCGAGGCCTCGAAGTCGACCGGGACCTGACCGAAGGCCTGGACCGCGTCGGCATGCAGCGGGATGCCGAACTCACCTGCCACATCGGCCAGTTCGCGGACCGGCATGAGCGTGCCGATCTCGTTGTTGGCCCACATGACGGTGACCAGGGCGACGTCGTCGGGGTTGCGGGCGATGGCCTCGCGCAGGGCCTCCGGGTGGACGCGGCCGTAGGGGTCGACGGGCAGGTACTCGACGGTGGCGCCCTCGTGCTCACCGAGCCAGTGCACGGCGTCGAGGACCGCGTGGTGCTCGACGGGGCTGGCGAGGACGCGGGTGCGGGCGGGATCGGCGGCGCGGCGGGACCAGTACAGCCCCTTGACGGCGAGGTTGTCGGCCTCGGTGCCACCGGAGGTGAAGACGACCTCGCTGGGGCGGGCGCCCAGCGCTTCGGCGAGGGTTTCGCGGGCCTCTTCGACGGTGCGTCGCGCGCGACGGCCGGACGCGTGCAGCGAGGAGGCGTTGCCGGTGATGCCGAGCTGCGCGGTCAGTGCCTCTGCCGCCTCGGGGAGCATCGGGGTGGTCGCGGCGTGGTCGAGGTAAGCCATGGTGGGCCCAATTCTAGGGCCGTCCCTTTTCGGCCTCGGCCCTGGAGGGCCGTGTGTGCGGTGCGGTGCGGCCGGTTCTCGCCCCGGGTACCGGCGGCGGTACCCGCAGCGGTCTAGAAGCTCCAGGACACGGTGTGGTCCAGCTGCATGAAGGTCACCAGGACCACGAGGTCCGCGATGCCCAGGCCCAGGCCGAGGAGTGCGCGGCCCCGGCGCTTCGTGCCGTGCCACAGGGCGACCGATGCCAGGACGATGGCGATCGGCCCCAGGAAGACGTTCAGGACGAGAAGGCCGAGCAGGCCCAGGATGAAGGACGCGACGGCCATGCCGTCCGTGTCGCGCACACCGCTGCGGCGGGCCGGTGCGGCGGTGTCCTCGGTTCGTGCGGTTCGTGCGGCGGTGAGTTGCATGACGGTCAGCTCCCGAGGGTCGGTCGGTGTTCGGTGGATCAGTGGGCCGACGGATGCCGCCGGCGTGCGTGCCGCTCGCGGACGGCGAAGACCACGAGCCAGGCACCGATGACGGCCGCGGCGACGAGGGTGAAGGAGAGCGGGGCGTGGGCCACGGTGCCCAGGACCATGCCCAGGAGCAGGAGTGCGGCGACGAGGAACAGCATGGGACGAGATCCCCCTCCGAGATTGCCTCTCGTGACGTTTCGGTGAACGGTTGTAGTTACAGTTGTTCACTGACTTCTGAGTCTAGCGCGTCCCACGGCTTTTCAATTCCAGAGAACAGTTGTTAACTGCATGGCATGAGTCACACCCTCGGCATCCGACAGGCCCAGAAGCAGAAGACCCGGCAGGCGCTCCTGGACGCGGCGCTCGGACTGCTGGAGGAGCAAAGCCTGAGCAGCCTGGGACTGCGCGAGGTCACCCGGGCGGTCGGCGTCGCCCCGACCGCCTTCTACCGGCACTTCCGCTCGACCGCGGACCTCGGTGTGGCCCTCGTCGAGGAGGCACTGGGCAGCCTGCACCCGATGATCGCGACGACGGTGTCCGGCGGAACCGGCGACAGCGCCGAACGCATAGCCCGCGCCGTCGATCTGATCGCCCGCCACGTGGACACCCACCCCGCCCACGTCCGGTTCATCGCCCGTGAACGGCACGGCGGGGTGCAGCCCGTACGAGAGGCCATCCGGGAGCAACTGGCCCGGTTCACCGAGGAGGTGAAGGCCGAGCTGGCCAAGGACCCCGAGTCGGCGGGGTGGAGCGACGACGACCTGCTCATGCTCGCTCATCTGTACGTCGACCAGATGCTGATCACCGCCTCACTCTTCCTGGAGGCGCTGGAAGCGCCGCCGGAGGAGCGCGAGCGCGTGGCCCAGGTCGCGGCCCGTCAGATGCGGCTCATCAGCATCGGCCGCCACCACTGGCCGGCCTGACCGGGACGGACACGAGCGGAGGCGGCGCGCCCGTTCACCGAGTGCGCCGCCTCTGTCGTACGGAGCATGGAGTACCGAGTACCGAGTACCGAGTACCGAGTCCAGGTCAGCCCTGCTGCGCCTGCTGCCCCTGTTGCCCCTGCTGTGCCTGTTGCGCCTGGCCGCCGCCCGGCTGACCGCCTCCCTGGCCTCCGCAGCCGCCGCCCTGGCCGGCGCCGCCCGGCTGACCTCCTCCCTGGCCGCCGCCGGGGCCGCCCTGACCGCCGCCGGGCGCGCCGGACGGCATGCCGGAGGGAGTGCCGGTCGGCTTGCCCGAGGCCGCCGCGCCCGTGGGCGCACCCGACGGGGCGCCCGAGGGAGCGCCGCTCGGCCGGCCGGAGGCGCCGCCGGTCGGCATGCCGGACGGGGCCTGACAGGCCTGCTGCTGCCCGGAGTTGCCGTTCGAGGACGACGAGTCGCCGGAGCCGCACGCCGTCAGGACGAGGGGCGAGAGCGCCAGCAGGGCCACCGCGGGGACGAGACGCACACGCTTCATGAGAAACAACTCCAAGGAAGATGAGGGTTCCTGAGGCGGGCACTCAACCAACGGCGCTTAGGGCTCCCTTGAGTCCTTCCTGTCCCCGGCCTGTGCGCCGGGTAAAGCGCATCCCAAGAGACCGATCTGACCAGGGACTTCAGGACCGCCGCTCGACTACTGGCTGGTACAGCTTCGTGACAGAGGCGGCCGCGGTCATCAGTTCCTCGCGCACTTCCGGCGGGGAGAGCACCTCCACGCGGTCGGAGAACGCGAGCAGTTGACGGGCCTCGCGGACGAAGCCGTAGGACAGCCGCGCGGTCACCCACTCGCTCGCGCCGTCGTCCTCGGGGAGCCCGGCCAGTGCCGAGGCCGTCATCCGCAGGAACATGTCGAGGCGGTCGCGCCGGACCCGTACGGTGACGTCGAGCCCACCGGGGCGCTCCTCGACCTCACGACGCAAGACCTCCCAGGCGTCGGCGAGTTCGACGCCCGGCCGCCGTCGCACGGGGTCGTCGAGCAGCGTGGCGGACCGCACCCGGTCGGCGCGGAAGAGCCGCGGCTTCGCGCGGCGGTCGGCGACCAGGTACCAGACGCCCGCTTTCGAGACGAGCCCGTACGGGTCGACCGTGTACGTGTGCGGTGCGGTGTCGCCGCTGTGCCGGTAGCGCAGCCTCAGCCGACGGTCGGCGAACACCGCGTCCTGGAGGGTGTCCAGGTCGACGGCGAGCTGCGGGCCGCCCTTCCAGCGGGTTGCGTCGACCAGGATGCGGCGGCTGGTGACCTCGGCGGCGGGCCGGTGCGGCGCGGGCAGCGCGGCCATCACCTTGCGCAGCGCGGAGCCGAGGGCCGCGTCCAGACCGAGGGCGGCGTGCGTGCCCTGTGCGGCCAGGATGAACAGGGCGCGGGACTCGTCCGCGGTCAAGCCCGTGACGTCCGTACGGAAACCGGCGAGCAGTTCGATGCCGCCGTGCCGTCCGCGCTCCGCGTACACCGGGACGCCGGAGGCGGACAGGGCCTCGATGTCGCGGTAGATGGTGCGCACCGACACCTCCAGCCGCTCGGCGAGTTCGTGCGCGGGGACGCGGCCTCGGGTCTGGAGCAGCAGGAGGATCGAGAGCAGGCGGTCGGACTTCACCCGCCCAGCATCGCGGCGGTACGAGGGGCCGCGCAAATGTTGACGGAAACTGTCACGTTATGAGGCGACCCTCATGGCACCGACTCACTTCGGGCCACTTCGAGAGGACCGCCATGGACATCGACCCCCGCCCCGTCTACGCCCGTGCCGCCGAGCAGGTCGCCGCGCTGATCAAGACCGTAGGGCCGGAGCAGCTCGCCGGGCCCACGCCGTGTACCGATTTCGACGTACGGACGCTGTTGTCGCACCTCGTCGGCGGCACGCGCCGGATCGCCGTGGTGGGGGCGGGCGGTGACGGTCTGGCCGTACGCCCGTTCGTGGACGGCGTCGCGGACGACGGCTGGTCGGCCGCGTACGACGGGGCCAGGACGGAGGTCCGGCGGGCCTGGGCGGAGGACGCGCGGCTGGACGCGACGGTGCGTGTTCCGTGGGGCGAGACGTCGGGGCGCAACGCGCTGTCGGGGTATGTGATGGAGGCGGTGACCCACACGTGGGACCTGTCCGAGGCGCTCGGCCGTCCTCTCGAACTCGACCCGGAGCTTGCGGAGTTCGCGCTGGCCGTGGCCCGGCTCGTGCTGCCGGCCCCGGACCGCGGCGACGACGGGCCGTTCGCCTCGGCCGTGGCCGCTCCGGAGGGGGCCGATGCGTATGGGGAGCTGGGGGCGTGGCTCGGGCGGCGGGGGTTCGGCGCGTAGCCGTGCCGGGTGCGGCGGGGATGGATTCCGCCCCCGCCGCCCCTACCCGTCCCGTCCTCCAGGGGCTCCGCCCCTTCAACCCCACCAGGGGGCTCCGCCCCCTGAACCCCCGCTCCTCAAACGCCGGAGGGGCTGAATTTGCCGTCTCTGGGGGCGGCAAACCGTATGTCCCCTCAGGCGGCCAGCCTGGCCCTCGCCAGTTGGCGTGACTGGGCGACCAGGCGGTTTGCGCTGTCCCATACCTCCGCGTCCTCTTCCAGGAAGCCGCCCGCGAGGTTGCGCGTGGTGATGGAGACCCTCAGCGGGCCCGGTGCCGGGCGGGAACGGACGTGGACGGTCAGTTCAACCGTCGGCACCCAGCCGGAGAGGCCGAGCTCGAAGGCGGTCGGCGGCAGCGCGTCGACCGCGAGGAGCAGCGAGAGCGGATCCGCGTCGCGGCCGTCGGCGAGCCCGAACCAGGCCCTCATCTCGCCCTTGCCGGACGGCGATCCGAGCGCCCAGCCCAGCGTGGCGGGGTCGAGCTTCAGCATCAGGCGGTCGGTGATGGCCGAGCTGCCGGGGACCGGCGCCGGGCCGTCCTCGGGGCCGAAGCACTGGTCCAACGGCGGGAAGGCCGGCGGCTTCGCGCTCGTACGGACGTCGTCGGGCAGGGAGTCCAGGTCGCCGTAGGAGGCGAGGACGCGGATCCGTTCGACCTCGCGGCCCTCGTCGTCGTACTGGAAGAGGGAAGCCTGACCGGTGGAGAGGGTGCGGCCGGTGCGGACGAGCTCCGTCCGGATCACCGCGGGGCCCGGCTGGGACGCGGTGAGGTAGTGCGCGGAGATCGTGAACGGGTCGGAGTGCGGCAGGGCGTCCGCGAGGGCCCGGCCCAGGACGGCCAGCAGATAGCCGCCGTTGACGGCGCTGATGATCGTCCAGCCGGCGGAGAGGTCGATGTCGTAGACGCCGGGCTCGCGGAGGGTGACCGCGGTGTCGCGGTCGAACTCGCTGTCGCCGATTGCGGCTCGTGCGGCCTGGGCGGTAGCTGCATCTGGCATGCCTGAACGCTACAACAGGTGATTACTAAGCAGTAGCTTTTGCCGTTTCGACCGTGTGACGATCACAACTGCGCACCCCGCCACCACGCGATTTCCAGCCACTCCTAGGTGAGGTTTTGGCAATTTCTCGGTAAGTGTCACCACTCGTCCGTGACCGATGGCCCCCGGATTCCCTCTCAGAAGACGTACAGCTTGATCCATCCGTTTCACAGGGAGAGCCGCAAAGCCGATGAGTCTCACCGGGACGCCGTTCCTCCTCACGTCGATCGCCCTCGCGGCGGTCGCCCTCATCCTGCCTCTGCTCCTGTGGTCCCGGATCCGCGGCCCGGTGGTCGTGCGCCATGCGGCCCGGCTGCTGATGCTGTTGTTCGCCCAGGGCACGGCGATCACCCTGGTCTTCGTCATGGTGAACAACGCCAACAGCCTGTACGACAACTGGGACGACCTGCTCGGCACCGGCAACCATGTGCAGCAGGCCGCCGACCTCGGCAAGGACGGCACCGGGGGCATCCAGGTCAAGGCCCTGCCCAAGGTTCGCCAGCAGTTCACGCAGGCCGAGGGGCCGGGCATGCACGCCGCCGGCGGGGTACGCGTCACGCAGGTCAGGGGACGAGTCTCGGGCGTCAACGCCGAGGTCTACGTCTGGCTGCCGCCGCAGTACGACGAACCCGCCTACCGCAACAAGAAGTTCCCGGTCGTGGAGCTGCTGTCCGGCTATCCCGGCTCGGCGAAGGCGTGGTTCGGCTCGCTCAACGTGCACGAGCAACTGCTGCCGCTGATGCGCAGCGGGCAGGTGGCGCCGTTCATCCTGGTCGCGCCGCGCACCAACCTCATCGCCAAGGTCGACACCGGCTGCGCGAACATCCCGGGCACCGTCAACGCCGACAGCTGGCTGAGCATAGACGTGCCCAAGATGGTGACGGACAACTTCCGCGCCCAGTCCGCGCCGAACGGCTGGGCGGCCGCCGGCTACTCCGCGGGAGCGCACTGCGCGGCGAAGCTCGCGGTCGCGCACCCCGACCGCTACCGGGCCGCCATCAGCATGTCCGGCTACAACGACCCGATCGGCGAACGCCACTCGCTCGCCGCGCGGAGCATCGAGCTGCGGCGCGAGAACAATCCGTTCCTCCTGCTGAAGGGCTACCGCACCCCGCCGCGCATCTCCCTCTATCTGTCCGGCCAGCTGGGCGACGGCTATCAGGCGGCCGCGGCGCTCAAGGGGATCGCCAAACCGCCCACAACGGTGCGCACGGTGTTCATCCCGCGCAGCGCCGGCGGCCACACGCTGGCCCTGTGGCGGCCGCAGATCCCGTACGCGTTCACCTGGCTGACCCAGCAGATGACCGGCAAGCCCGTCACCGGGGCTATTCCTCAGCAACCGTGGAGCGACGGTTCCAAGCGCGCGGCGCTCGCCAGTGGAACCTCATCGCCAGCAGGCGCAGTACGAAAGCGGTGACCACCGCGAGCCCGGAGGTGAACGGGGTCAGCGCGTCATAGCGGATGCAGAGCACGACCATCGTGGCGCCCACGATCGCCGGCACCGCGTACAGGTCGCGGTCCCAGCGCAGCAGGGAGGGCACCTCGTTGGCGAGGACGTCCCGCAGTACGCCGCCGCCCACGGCCGTGGCGAGACCCAGAGCCGCGGACGAGGTGAGGCCGAGTCCGTAGGCGTACGCCTTCGTCGTCCCGGCGACACAGAACAGGCCGAGGCCGGCCGCGTCGAAGACGTTGACGGCGACCTGGATGCGCTCCACCTGGGGGTGGAGGAAGAACACCAGGAGGGCGGCGAGCAACGGGGTCAGGAAGTACCCCAGATCCGTGAAGGCGGCCGGCGGTACGGCACCGATGACCAGGTCACGAAAGACCCCTCCGCCCAGCGCGGTGACCTCGGCGAGCACGGCGATGCCGAAGACGTCGAAGTTCTTGCGGACGGCCAGCAGCGCGCCGGAGATCGCGAAGACGAAGATGCCGACGACGTCCAGCGTGTGCTGGACGGAGGGGCTGAACAATTGCTGGAGCACCCCTACATTGTCACCTATCGAAGGGCATGGAGGGTGCGCGCCTTATAAAGCAAGGTCGAAGCTCCGGAGCGCCGAGGTTGCCGAGGTTACAGAGCCGGCTTTCCGGTGGTGTAGATCCACTTCTGGAACAGGTCGTCCAGCTTCTGCCCCGAGATCCTCTCCGCGAGCCGGATGAAGTCGCCGGTGTTCGCGTTGCCGTACCGGTGGAGCTTCGTCCAGGTGGGCAGGAGCTTGAAGAACGCGGTGTCGCCGATGCGCTCCCGCAGCGCCTGGAGCGTCATCGCACCGCGCTGGTAGACCGCCGAGGCGAACATGGTGTCGCGCTGCGGGTCGGCCACCGTGATCTGCCAGAAGGCATTGTCGGCCGGGCGGGCGTTGTATGCCGCGAGGAAGGAGTCGTGCGCCGAGCGGGTGCCCTTGTGCTCGGCCCACAGCCACTGGGCGTAGGTCGCGAAGCCCTCGTTGAGCCAGATGTCCTTCCAGCGCTCCACCGAGACCGAGTCGCCGAACCACTGGTGGGCCAGCTCGTGCACGATGGTCGACTCGGAGCGGACGGCCGAGTACACGGGCTTCGACTGGACCTCCAGCGAGAAGCCCGCCTCGGGCATGTCGTCGACGATGGCGCCGGTCTCCTCGAAGGGGTACGGGCCGAAGACCTGTGACCAGTAGTCGGTGGCCTCGGCCGTGACGGCGTACACGTCGACGTTGTTGCTGTTCGCCAGGACCGGGTCGATGGCGACGTAGATCGGGATCCCCGAGGGTGTCTTCCCGGTCTTCACGTCGAACTTGCCGACGGTCGCCGTGGCCAGGTACGTGGCCATCGGCTTGGTCTCACGCCAGTGGGTCACGGTCTGGTCGCCCTTGTCGTACGTGGAGACCAGGCGGCCGTTGGAGACGGCGGTCAGGCCCTTGGGGGCCTTGATGCGGATGTCGTAGGTGGCCTTGTCGGCGGGGTGGTCGCTGGAGGGGAACCAGGTGGAGGCGGCGTTGGGCTCGCAGGCGACGAAGACACCGTCGGCGGTCTTCATCCACCCGTAGTTGGAGCCGAAGACGATGGGGCCGCCGAGGGCTTCGGGGATGCCGCCGTAGGTGACGGTGACCGTGAAGTCCTTGCCCTTGGGGAGGACGCCGCGCGGGGTGATGCGGATCTCGTCGCCCTCGCGGGTGAACTGGGCGGGTCTGCCGTTCACTTCGACCTTCGTGACGTCGAGCTTCTGGAGGTCGAGGTCGAAGGAGGTGAGGCTCTGGGTGGCGCGGGCCGTGATCGTCGTACGGCCGTCGAGGCGGTCGGTGTCCGGGTTGTACGCCACGTCGAGGGCGTAGTGGCGGGCGTCGTAGCCGCCGTTGCCGAGCTGCGGGAAATAGGTGTCACCGATGCCGTCGGCGCCGGCGGACGGGGCGGAGGAGGCCGCGATGGCGAGAAAGGAGGCCGCCGCGGTGGCGAGGGCCCCTAAGCGTGCCGAACGGGAGAGTGCCATGAGTCGTCCCTTCGAGCGTGCTGTCGATCAGACGGACACGCCAGACTCTGCGCTCTCCCGTTCGGGCATGCACATGACTTTACCAAGTCGTCATGCGTTACTTGTCAGTTGACTCCTGACGATCGGCTTCCGCCTTCGCCTCCGAAGCGGCCGCCTCGGCGGACTCCTCGGTGGCCGCGGGCTCCTCGGTGGCCGCGGGCTCCTCGGTGGCCGCGGGCTCCTCGGTGGCCGCGGGCTCCTCGGTGGCCGCGGGCTCCTCGGTGGCCGCGGGCTCCTCGGCGGACTCCTCCTCGGAGGACTCCTCCTCAGCGGCAGCCGACTCCTTGGCGGACTCCTCGGAGGACTCCTCCTCAGCGGCGGCCGGCTCCTCGGTGGCCTCCTCGGCCGACTGCTCCGAAGAAGCCTCCTCAGCCTCGGCCTCGGCCGCCACCTCCGCGGCCACAGCCGCCGACGTCTCCGCCGACTCCTCCAGCACCGCCTCCGGCACCAGCTCCGCCGCCTCCTTGGCGTCGGTCAGCAGCACCGTGTCCTGCGGGGCCTGGTCCTCGAAGTTCTCCGGGTGGTGGCAGGCGACGCGCTGCCCCGGCTTCAGCTCGATGAGCTGCGGCTCGGTCGTCCGGCAGACCTCCGTGGCCTTCCAGCACCGGGTGTGGAAGCGGCAGCCGCTCGGCGGGGAGATCGGCGAGGGCACGTCACCCTTGAGCAGGATGCGCTCGCTCTTCTCCGACTTGCGCCTCGGGTCCGGGATCGGCACCGCCGACATCAGCGCCTTGGTGTACGGGTGCATCGGCGCGTTGTACAGCGAGTCGCGGTCCGCCAGCTCCACGATCTTGCCCAGGTACATCACCGCGATCCGGTCCGAGACGTGCCGGACGACCGACAGGTCGTGCGCGATGATCACGTACGTCAGGCCGAGCTCCTGCTGGAGGTCGTCCATGAGGTTCACGACCTGCGCCTGGATGGACACGTCGAGCGCCGAGACGGGCTCGTCGGCCACGACCAGCTTCGGCTTCAGCGCGAGCGCGCGGGCGATGCCGATGCGCTGGCGCTGACCGCCGGAGAACTCGTGCGGGTAGCGGTTGTAGTGCTCGGGGTTGAGACCCACGACCGACAGCAGTCGCTGCACTTCCTTCTTGATGCCGCCCTCGGGCTCGACGCCCTGGAGGCGGAAGGGAGCGCTGACGATCGTGCCGATGGTGTGACGCGGGTTCAGCGACGAGTACGGGTCCTGGAAGATCATCTGCACGTCGCGACGCAGCGGACGCATGCCGCCGACGCCGAGGTGCGTGATGTCCTTGCCCTCGAACTCGACCTTTCCGCCGGTCGGTTCGAGCAGCCGGGTGATCAGCCGGCCCATCGTCGACTTGCCACAGCCGGACTCGCCCACGACGCCCAGGGTCTCCCCCTTGCGCACCTCGAAGTCGAGGCCGTCGACCGCGTACACCGCGCCGACCTGCCGCTGGAGCAGGCCCTTCTTGATCGGGAAGTGCTTCTGGAGCCCGGTCACCTTCAGCAGGACGTCGCCGTCACCGGCGCCCTTGGTGGCCTTGGTGCCTTCGCTCTGCGCGGGAATGGTCACTGCTTTGTCCTCGCTCACAGCTTCGGCGCAATCTCTTCGGTCCAGATACGCTCCCGCTGCTCCTGCGTCATGTGGCAGGCGGCCCAGTGCTGGCTGCCGACCTCGGTCAGCTCGGGGCGGACCGTGCGGGTGACGTTGTCCTTCGGGAGGTCAGCGTACGGGCAGCGGGGGTTGAAGGCGCAACCCGACGGGATGTTGATCAGGGACGGCGGAGAGCCCTTGACCGGGATGAGGCGCTCCTGCTGGTCCCGGTCGAGACGCGGCATCGAGCCGAGCAGACCCCAGGTGTAGGGGTGCCGGGGCTCGTAGAACACCTTCTCGGCCGGTCCCCGCTCGACACAGCGGCCGCCGTACATCACCAGGAGGTCGTCGGCCAGCTCGGCGACGACGCCCAGGTCGTGGGTGATGATGATGACCGCGGAGCCGAACTCCTTCTGCAGATCGCGCATGAGGTCGAGGATCTGCGCCTGGACGGTCACGTCGAGGGCGGTCGTCGGCTCGTCCGCGATGAGCAGCTCGGGGTTGTTGACCAGCGACATCGCGATCATCGCGCGCTGGCGCATACCGCCGGAGAACTCGTGCGGGTAGTTGTCCACCCGCTTGTCCGGCTGCGGGATGCCCACCCGGTCGAGCATCTCGATCGCCCGCTTGCGGGCGGTCTTCTTGTCGACGTTGTGGTGGATGCGGTACGCCTCCACGATCTGCTGACCGATCGTGAAGTACGGGTGCAGCGCGGACAGCGGGTCCTGGAAGATCATCGCCATCTCGCGGCCGCGCATCTTGCGCACCTGGTCGGGGTCGGCCGACAGCAGCTCGGTGCCGTTCAGCCAGATCTCGCCGGAGATCTGCGCCTTGCGCTTGCCGTACTGGCCGGCGGTGTGCAGGCCCATGATGCCGAGCGAGGTCACCGACTTGCCGGAGCCCGACTCGCCCACGATGCCGAGGGTCTTGCCCTTCTCCAGCTTGAAGCTGAGCCCGTCGACGGACTTGACCAAGCCGTCGTCGGTCGGGAAGTGCACCTTCAGGTCGCGCACTTCGAGGAAGGCGGTGGGGGCGGGCGAGGCGGAGGTGGGCTCACCCACGGCCGCTCCGCTCTTGCTGAGTTCGGTCATGAGAGCCTCACTCGGGGGTCGATCACGGCGTACAGGACGTCCACCAGGAGGTTGGCGATGAGCACCGCGAGCGAGGTGATCAGGGTGACGCCCAGGATGATGGGCAGGTCCTGGTTCTTGATGGCGTTGAGCACCGCCTGCCCCAGGCCGGGCAGGTTGAACGTCGACTCCGTCAGGATGGCGCCGCCGATGAGGGCGCCGAGGTCCATGCCGAGCATCGTGAGGATGGGCGTCATCGTGGAGCGCATGGCGTGCTTGCCGATGACGACCTGCTCCTTGAGGCCCTTCGCGCGCGCCGTGCGGATGTAGTCCTCGCCGAGGATTTCCATCATGGTGGCGCGGGTGATCCGGGCGTACATCGCCGCGTACAGGAACGCGAGGGTGGTCCAGGGCAGGATCATGGCGCCGAACCAGCCGGAGAAGCTCTTGTCCAGGGGCACGTACTGCGCGTCGATCCAGTGCATACCGAAGACGAAGATCGCCGAGGCGAGCATGCCGGTGAAGTAGATGGGAAGGGAGACACCCGACAGCGCGACGACCATCGCACCGCGGTCCCAGATGCTGCCCCGCTTGAGCGCGGAGAGCACACCCGCCGCGACACCGAAGATCAGCCACAGCACGGCGGCACCGAGCGCCAGACCCAGGGTCACCGGGAAGCGGTCGGTCAGCACCGGCCAGACGGCCTGCTCACTCCGGAAGGAGTAGCCGAAGCACGGCGCGGCGCACTGCGTGACGTCACCGCCGCCGGAGTAGGTGCGGCCGACGAAGATGCCCTTGAAGAACTCCCAGACCTGAGAATAGATCGGGTCGCCCAGGCCCAGCTTCTGCCGCACCGCTTCGACGGCGGCCGGGTCGGCCTGCTTGCCCACGAAGCTCGAGGCGATGTCCACCCCCGCCCACTTGGGGATGAGGAAGAAGATGCCGAAGACCACCATGACGATGACCACAAGCATCACTGCGGCGGCGAACAACCGCCTGATGAGGTAAGCGAGCACAGCTCTCGGCCCGCCGCGGACCGCGGGCCACCGGAGGTCGTCCGGTGGCCCGCGATCACGCCGCGCCGGCCTTCACCTGCCTTTCGTGCAGTACGGCGGGTGTGCCGAGGGTTACTTCGTGGACTTCAGGCCGAGGTTGACGAAGTCGTAGACGCCGCTGTAGCCGTCCGACGTGTAGACGTTCGCCAGGTTGTCACCGCGCCAGTTGATGAACTTCTCGAAGACGAAGGGCAGGTAGTACGCGCCGTCCATGACCTTGTGGTTGATGTCCGTGGCGATCTTGGTCTTGCCCGCGTCGTCCAGCGTGGTGACGTAGTTGTTGAACAGGCCGTCGATCGCCTTGTCCTTGATCAGCGCGTAGTTGGAGTTACCGCTGTCCAGGATGTACTTGCTGTTCCACAGCGGCAGACCGAAGCCCTGGACCGACGGGAAGTCGGCACCCCAGCCCATGATGATGATGCCGTAGCCCTTCTTCTTCACGTTGGCGGGGCTACCGATGATGCCGGTGGTCTGCGAACCGTCGTACTGGTCGATCTCGGCGGTGATGCCGATCTTCTTCAGGGACGCCTGCAGGGACTGGGCGGTGGCCACCTCGACCGGCTTGTTGTTGCGGACGGCGATGGTGGTCTTGAAGCCGTTCGGCTTGCCGCAGGCCTTCAGCGCTTCCTTGGCCTTGGCGACGTTGCCGTTCTTGTTGGCACCGGCGAGCTCGTACGGGTCGTACTTCTGGCCCTCGGCACCCGGGACGGACGGCGGGAGCATGTTGGTGCCGATGTCACCACCGGCGACCGGGCCACCACGGGCGGTCTGCAGCGACACGTGGTCGGCGCCCAGGATCACGGCCTTGCGGCAGTCGACGTTGTTGAACGGCGCGACGCTCTGCGGGAAGACCGCGTAGCGGATGTAGCCGGAGACCGGGTTGTCCAGGTTGGCCTTGTGCTGCTTCAGGGCGGTGGTACGGCCCTGCGGCGACATGCCGGTCTGGTTGATGTCGAGGTCCAGGTCACCGTTGATCAGACGCTGGTCGAGCTGGTTGGCGTCCGAGAAGAACGTGATGGTGATCTTGTCCGGGTACGCCTTGCGGATCGGGTCCGAGGCCTGCTTCCACTGGTCGTTGCGGACCAGGGTCAGGTCCTTGCCCGGGCTGTACGACTCGAACTTGTACGGGCCGGAGGAGAACGGGTGCAGACCGTACTTGGACTTGGTGTCCTTGTCCTGGCGGACCGGGGACGCGGAGACCAGGGCCAGCATCTCCTCGAAGTCCGAGTTGGCCTGCGGCAGCTTGAAGACGATGGTCTTGTCGTCCGGCGTCTGGATGGCCTTCAGACCGAGCTTGTCCTTGGACGTGTCCTTGTAGGGGCCCTTGTACTCGCCCTTCGGGTCGAGCACGTCCTTCAGGTAGACCGGACCGCCGGACAGCACGTCCTGCGCCCAGACGCGCTCGATGCCGTACTTGATGTCCTTGGAGGTGATCGGCTTGCCGTCCTCCCACGTCGCGCCGTCACGCAGCGTGTACGTGTAGGTCTTGCCGCCGTCGGTGACCTTGGCGAGCCCGGTGGCGAGGTCCGGGGTCAGCTGGGCGCCTTCCTTGCCCGGCGCCGGCTTGTTCGTGACGAGCTGGCGGCTGTAGTAGCGCGCGAAGTTCCACATGAAGCCGTAGTAGCCACGCGTGGTGTCCCACGAGTCGGCGTCCTGGGCGCCACCGAACCTCAGCGTGCCCCCCTTCTTCGCCAGCGAGGCCTGGGCGACCTTGTTGTTCGCGGCGTCGAAGCCGGCGGCACCGGTCGTCGAGCCCTTGTCGCCGTCCTTGCCGTCGCCGCCGCCGCACGCCGCCGTGGTCAGCAGCGCGGCGACCACCGCGGCAGCGGCCATGGCCTGCTTGCGCCGCCCTGAGGTGCGTTGGGTAGTCACGATCTCGGATCCTCCGAATTTGATGAGAGACCCCGTGTTATGGCCACGGGAAACTTGGAGTACGGCAGTTCAGCGGGAGGCCTTCGGGTCCAGCGCGTCCCGCACGCCGTCGCCGAAGAGGTTGAAGGCAAGAACGGTGATGAAGATCGCCACACCGGGGACCACCATGTACATGGGGTCCGACTCGTAGTAGTCGATCGCGCTCGAAAGCATCTGCCCCCAGGAGGACGTGGGCGGCTTGACGCCCACGCCCAGGAAGCTGAGTGCCGCCTCGGTGAGGATGTTGGTCGGGATCATCATCGTCGTGTACACGATGATCGGCGCGACGAGGTTCGGCAGCAGTTCCTTGAACAGGATGTAGAACTGCCCGGCGCCCAGCGATCGGGCGGCTTCGACGTACTCGCGCTCACGCATCGAGAGGGTCTGGCCGCGCACCACGCGTCCGATGTAGGGCCAGCCGAAGAAACCGATGACCAGGATCATCACGAACACGCGCACGTTGGAGCCGGTCAGGCCCAGCATGTTGCTCGGCATGACGGAGACCAGGGCGATGGTGAACAGCAGCTGCGGGAAGGCCAGCAGACCGTCCATCACGCGGCTGATGAGGGAGTCGACCCAGCCGCCGAAGAAGCCGGCCAGGATGCCCAGGACGGTACCGAGGACGACGGCGACCACCGCGGACAGGAAACCGACCAGGAGCGAGATCCGGGCGCCGTAGAGGGTCCGGGCGAAGATGTCGCGGCCGTTGACCGGCTCCACGCCCAGGAGGTGGTCGCCGCTGATGCCGCCGAGGGAACCCTTGGGGGTACCGAAGAGCGGGTCGATCAGACTCTCGTGGTAGGCGTCGGGATCCTGGCCGAGCAGGTTCGTGATCACCGGGGCGAGCAGCGCGAGCAGGATGAGGGCGAGCACCACGATGCCGCCGGTCAGGGCGAGCTTGTCACGCTTGAGGCGCTCCCAGGCGATCCGACCCAGGGAACGTCCCTGTACGGCCTTCGCGTCCGCGCTGGCTGCAGCCGCTTCCTCGGCAGCACTCGGGGCCGCCTCAGCGGTCGGCTCGTGCAATGGTGCCGTCATCTGGCAGGGACCCCTCTCAACCGGCGGTGGCCGGCCCGCGCTCGCCGCTGTAGCGGCATGAATCAGTCCGTCGTACACAGGGGCGAACAAACCCCTGGTGCGGGAGTCTTCAACGGTTCTGCGATCAGTTGCCAGACTTGACGGTGAATGGATGCGTAAACGTGATGCATCTTGAGGTGTTCCGTTATCCGGACAGTGGGTAACGCTAGTCGAACGGGGGGCAGTTGGGGCCAGGGGGGATCCCTGGCCCACGCCCAGCCGTCTCACAGTGTGGACGGCCCGTTCCTCGGCATTCCGACCTCGCGAGAATCAGTTTCGGACAGGGCCCCCGGCCGTCCCACCGCACGAGAAACGGGACCTCGCACACCGGCGGGTCCCGCTTCGCTGTCGTGCGCCCCTCAGTACGTCCCTCGGGCCGGCGGGTAGCCGTAGCCGCCCGCCGTGGGAGCCTGGACCGGGGCCGCGTGGGCCTCACGGTCGTAGAACGGGCGGGCGTGGGCGCGCAGCCACATCGCGACCGGGTCGTGCTCGTCGGACATCGCGACGGTCGACACGGGCAGCCCGTCCGGGACGGCGACGACGGACTGCTGCATCATCGCGCGCACCGAGTCGACGGCGGGCGGCGAGGTGTCGTACACGTCCAGGCCGATCGCCAGGTACGGCGCGCCGAGCGCGGGCTGGACCCAGGCGCGGCGCAGCGAGCGCACGGCGGGGGTGCGGTGCGCGTTCTGCGTGAGCAGGGCGTAGAACTGCGGGATGTCGATGGCCGGTTCGCCCAGCCTCAGCGGTCCCGAGGGCTGGCGCTCCAGGCCGGTGGCGATACGGCGCAGATCCAGCCAGGGGATGCCGACGCCGCCGCCCGGCGCGTGCGGGTTCAGCCAGAGGCCGTAGTGGTCCGGGTAGAGGGTGCGGGCCACGTCGAGGCCGTCGACCACCTCGTACGAACGGTTCCAGCCACTGGCCGACAGCTCCTGGGCGGAGGTGACGCAGGGCGCGTAGCCGTAGCCGTCCACCTCCATGTTTCCGTACTGAGCGTCGGGCGAACCGGCCTGGCCGTGCCAGAGCAGCATCCAGACCTGGCCGGACGACGGGGTCGCCAGCGCGCGAAGGAGCGCCTCGTAGGCGTCGTAACGCCCGGGCGTCACCTGGCGCAGCATGTGCTCGACGTGCCCGGCCGCGGCCGTGCCGCTCGCGCTCACCTTGTTACCGCCCCTCCGTACAACACCTAGACCGAGCTATGAAACCAGCTTAAGTGGCTGCGCCGACAGCCGTGCGCCCAAGGGCTCGGGGCCTACTGCCGTCCGGCAGGTGCGGCTCCGTCCGTGGCTTGTCGCGCCCACGCGGCGGAGCCGCATATCGACACAGCCCCGCGCCCCTTTCAGGGGCGCTTCTCAGTAGCCCTGCTGGTAGAAGGGCCGGACCTTTTCCCTCATCCACTCGGCCACCGGGTCCTGGGTCACGTCCAGGAGCACCAGGTTGACCGGCCACTTGACCGCGACCTTGCCCAGGGCCCGGCCCAGCGCGTCCATGGGGAGGGTGCGGAGGTCGCCCTCCCACTGGGACAGTTCCACGCCGACGAACATGACCGGGTCGTCCGTTTCGATGGCGGCGAGGCAGCGGCGCGCGGTGAGCACGACGCCGGTCGCCGCGAACTCGGCGGACGCGGCGGCGAGGAAGTCCACCGGGTCCTCCTGCCAGTCGGGTTCGAAGAGGCGGACGCGGCCGCCGCCGGCGGGTCCGTCCAGCGGGGTGCGCCCCGCCCGGCACAGCTCGGCCACCGCCTGCGGCGGCAGCGGCACACCGACCACGCCCTCCGGGTTGACCACGATGCCGGCCTGCGCGGGCAGGCCGCGGGCGAACTCGACGGCGGGCGCGACCGTGTACGACATGTGGTTGCCGACGACCCGGCGGAACTGCTCCTCCGAGCTGAACACCGGGACGTACACCTGGCCCTCGATCTCCAGCGTGGGCAGGTCGAGGGAGTCGCTGTCCGGGCCGCCACCGTTCGGCAGCGGCACCCACACGAAGCTGCGTCCGAGGACCTCCACGATCCTGTCGGCGGCCGAGGGCACGCCCAGGGAGGCGGAGAGCACCTCCTCCAGTTCGTTGCCCGGCCATCCGCCGTGCGGATGGGGGTGCGTCTGTGTGGGGAAGTCCGCGGGAAGGTCCGCCGGGAAGTCCATCTGCCTACCGCCTGCTGAGAACCGCTGGTGTGGCTGAAAGGCTACTGGGTGTACGGGGTTGAGCGGGTCGGCCCCGGCCCCGCACAGGGACGAACGGTCCGTCCCGGCCCCCGCACGGGAAGGAGCCGTCAGTCCGTGAAATCGATCCTGTGCAGCACGTCGGCCGCGTCCCGGTCCAGCAGGACCGCCGAGCCGCAGCCCTCCGGCATCTCGCCCCGCTCGATGGAGCGCAACAGCCGGCGGGTGGCCCGGCGGTGCCTCAGGAACGCGTACCGCGACACGCCGCGGCCGCGCTCCCGCTGGCCCGCCAGGGCCGTGTCCGGGGTGACGTCGAGCAGGAGCAGGTGGAGCGTGCCGCCGCGGCGGCGGGCCTCCCGGGCCAGCCAGCCGCGCACCCAGGCCTGCGTACCGCAGTCGTGCACGACGACGCCGGCGCCGGCCCGCAGTGCGCGGCGCAGTCCGGCGTAGTGGGCGAGGCGGACCAGCGGGCGGTAGAGCGCGTACGGCAGGAAGCGGGCCAGGCGCGTGTCCCAGCGGTCGCGGGTGTCCTGGGAGTCGATCCGGGCGCCGCGCACGGTGCGCCGCATGAGCGTGGACTTGCCGCTGCCGGGCAGACCGGTGAGCACGACGAGATCGCCGGCGCCGAAGGTGAGCCCGTGCGGGCTGCGGCCCGCGCGGGCCCGCAGATCGCGCACCACGGCCGCCCCCAGCGGTCGGCAGGTCTGCCGGCTCCGGGCTCCGGGCTGCTTGGGCACCGCGATGCCCGACGTCGTCGCGTACGCCGTGGTCCTGTTCACCGTGATCGTCCTCCCCTGGGGGTCAGGAAGTCCCATCCCCGTCGAGCGTAAAGAGAAGGTAATGCGCGGTGTCTCGTGTTTGTGTTCTCGTACAGCCACAAGCCGGTTACAGATTGCGGCCTGCCCAGGATCGTCCGATGCGTGCAATGATGTGCGCGCCAACTGCATACCGGCCGCTTGAATCCGCGCGGGAGAGTCCCGGGTGCGTACGTATGTGCGTACGCCCGGGCGCCGAAGGAGCAAGTCCCTCCCTTGAATCTCTCAGGCCCCGTACCGCGCGGGCGAGGCACATCTGAAAAGCGAGCCGCTTGCCAGTGGCTCCACCCAAGGTGCAAGCCGTGACGACCCGCCGCGGTCGGTCATGGCGAACCTCTCAGGTTCCGATGACAGATGGGGAGGAACGACCTCGCCCGTCCTGTCTTGGGAGCACAACCGATGAGCAGTAGCCCCCTGCGCCACACCGCGCTCGATGCCCTGCATCGTTCGCTCGGCGCGACGATGACCGACTTCGCCGGCTGGGACATGCCGCTGCGGTACGGCTCCGAGCGCGACGAGCACGTCGCCGTCCGTACGAAGGCGGGTCTCTTCGACCTCTCCCACATGGGCGAGATCACCGTGACCGGGCCCGAGGCGGACCGGTTCCTCAACTACGCGCTCGTCGGCAACATCGCCTCCGTCGGCGTCGGCCGCGCCCGCTACACCATGATCTGCCAGGAGGACGGCGGCATCCTCGACGACCTGATCGTGTACCGGCTCGGGGAGCAGGAGTACATGGTCGTCGCGAACGCCTCCAACGCCCAGGTGGTGCTGGACGCGCTCACCGCGCGCACGGAGGGCTTCGACGTCGAGGTGCGCGACGACCGGGACGCGTACGCGCTGATCGCGGTCCAGGGCCCCGAGGCCCCCGGCATCCTGAAGTCCCTCACCGACGCCGACCTGGACGGCCTGAAGTACTACGCCGGTCTGCCCGGCACGGTCGCGGGCGTCCCGGCGCTGATCGCGCGCACCGGCTACACGGGGGAGGACGGCTTCGAACTGTTCGTGGCCCCGTCCGACGCCGAGAAGCTGTGGCAGGCGCTGACCGAGGCGGGCGCGCCCGTCGGTCTCGTTCCCTGCGGCCTCTCCTGCCGGGACACGCTGCGCCTGGAGGCGGGCATGCCGCTGTACGGGCATGAGCTCAGCACGTCCCTGACTCCTTTCGACGCCGGGCTCGGCCGGGTTGTGAAGTTCGAGAAGGAGGGCGACTTCGTGGGGCGCGCGGCGCTCCAGGAGGCCGCTTCCCGGGCCGAGGCGAACCCGCCGCGCGTCCTCGTCGGCCTCATCGCCGAGGGACGGCGCGTCCCGCGGGCCGGATACGCGGTCGTCTCCGGCGGCGAGGTGATCGGCGAGGTCACCTCCGGTGCCCCCTCCCCCACGCTGGGCAAGCCGATCGCGATGGCGTACGTCGACGCCGCGCACGCCGCGCCGGGCACCTCCGGGGTCGGCGTGGACATCCGGGGCAGCCACGAGCCGTACGAGGTCGTGGCGCTGCCGTTCTACAAGCGCCAGAAGTAGAGACTGGGCGCGGGCCGGACGTGGCACCGCACCCGTCCGCCCTGCTCACAAGCGTCTCAAGCAGTCCCCCATTCATCACCACTCCCCCGCGTACAGGAGAATTCAGGCCATGAGCAACCCCCAGCAGCTGCGCTACAGCAAGGAGCACGAGTGGCTGTCGGACGCCGAGGACGGCGTGTCGACGGTCGGCATCACGGAGCACGCGTCCAACGCGCTCGGCGATGTCGTGTTCGTCCAGCTCCCGGAGGTCGGTGACACGGTGACCGCGGGCGAGACCTGCGGTGAGCTGGAGTCGACCAAGTCGGTGAGCGACCTCTACTCCCCGGTCACCGGCGAGGTCACCGAGATCAACGAGGACGTGGTGAACGACCCGTCGCTGGTCAACTCCGCCCCCTTCGAGGGCGGCTGGCTGTTCAAGGTACGCGTCACGGAGGAGCCGGCCGACCTGCTCTCCGCCGACGAGTACGACGCCCACATCGCCGGCTGAGGAGTCACGGCACCCCATGTCGCTTCTGAACACGCCCCTGCACGAGCTCGACCCGGATGTCGCCGCCGCGGTCGACGCCGAGCTGCACCGTCAGCAGTCCACCCTCGAAATGATCGCCTCGGAGAACTTCGCTCCGGTCGCGGTCATGGAGGCCCAGGGCTCGGTCCTCACCAACAAGTACGCCGAGGGCTACCCGGGCCGCCGCTACTACGGCGGCTGTGAGCACGTCGACGTGGTCGAGCAGATCGCCATCGACCGCATCAAGGAGCTCTTCGGCGCCGAGCACGCCAACGTGCAGCCGCACTCGGGCGCGCAGGCCAACGCGGCCGCGATGTTCGCGCTGCTCCAGCCCGGCGACACGATCATGGGTCTGAACCTCGCGCACGGCGGGCACCTGACCCACGGCATGAAGATCAACTTCTCCGGCAAGCTCTACAACGTGGTCGCGTACCACGTGGGCGACGACGGCACCGTCGACATGGCCGAGGTGGAGCGCCTGGCCAAGGAGTCGAAGCCGAAGCTGATCGTGGCGGGCTGGTCGGCCTACCCGCGTCAGCTGGACTTCGCCGCGTTCCGCCGGATCGCGGACGAGGTCGGCGCCTACCTCATGGTCGACATGGCGCACTTCGCCGGTCTGGTGGCGGCGGGCCTGCACCCGAACCCGGTCCCGCACGCCCACGTGGTCACCACCACGACCCACAAGACGCTGGGCGGCCCGCGCGGCGGCGTGATCCTGTCGACGGCCGAGCTGGCCAAGAAGATCAACTCGGCGGTCTTCCCGGGTCAGCAGGGCGGTCCGCTGGAGCACGTGATCGCGGCCAAGGCGGTCGCCTTCAAGGTCGCGGCCTCGGAGGACTTCAAGGAGCGGCAGCGCCGGACGCTGGAAGGCGCCAAGATCCTCGCCGAGCGTCTGGTGAAGGACGACGTCAAGGCGGTCGGCGTGGACGTCCTGTCCGGCGGCACGGACGTGCACCTCGTCCTGGTCGACCTCCGCAACTCCGAGCTGGACGGTCAGCAGGCCGAGGACCGCCTCCACGAGGTCGGCATCACGGTCAACCGCAACGCGATCCCGAACGACCCGCGCCCGCCGATGGTCACCTCGGGCCTGCGCATCGGTACGCCCGCCCTGGCGACCCGCGGCTTCACGGCCGAGGACTTCGCCGAGGTCGCGGACGTCATCGCTCAGGCACTGAAGCCGTCCTACGACGCGGAGGCCCTCAAGGCCCGGGTGAAGACCCTGGCCGACAAGCACCCGCTGTACCCGGGTCTGACCAAGTAAGTCCCGTCGGGCACCGCGCACACTGGAGGGAAGTCACCGGTGTGCGCGGCGCCCACACCCCCTGCACCACCCCTGCACCACCCCTGTATTGAGGAGTCACCGTGGCCATCTCGGTCTTCGACCTGTTCTCGATCGGCATCGGCCCGTCCAGCTCCCATACGGTCGGCCCGATGCGCGCGGCACGTATGTTCGCCCGCCGGCTGCGCAACGAGGAGTTGCTGGAGCCGGTCGCGTCCATACGAGCCGAGCTGTACGGCTCCCTCGGCGCCACCGGCCACGGCCACGGCACGCCCAAGGCGGTACTGCTCGGCCTTGAGGGCGCCTCGCCGCGCACGGTGGACGTGGAGACGGCCGACGAGCGGGTGGAGGCCATCAAGGCCTCGGGCCGCATCCAGCTCCTCGGCGAGCACGAGATCGCGTTCTCCTTCGACGACGATCTGATCCTGCACCGGCGCGAGACGCTCCCGTACCACGCGAACGGCATGACGCTGTGGGCGTACGACGCCTCGGGCGCCGAGCTGCTGTCGAAGACGTACTACTCGGTGGGCGGCGGCTTCGTCGTCGACGAGGACGCGGTGGGCGCCGACCGCATCAAGCTCGACGACACGGTGCTCAAGTACCCCTTCCGTACGGGCGACGAGCTGCTGCGGCTGACGAAGGAGACGGGCCTGTCGATCTCCTCGCTGATGCTGGAGAACGAGCGGGCCTGGCGGACGGAGGAGGAGATCCGTGAGGGCCTGCTGGAGATCTGGCGGGTGATGCAGGCGTGTGTGTCGCGCGGCATGTCCCGCGAGGGCATCCTGCCGGGCGGCCTGAAGGTGCGCCGCCGCGCCGCCGTCACCGCGCGCCAGCTGCGCGCCGAGGGTGACCCGGTCTCCCGCGCGATGGAGTGGATCACGCTCTACGCGATGGCGGTGAACGAGGAGAACGCGGCGGGCGGCCGCGTGGTCACGGCCCCGACGAACGGCGCCGCGGGCATCATCCCGGCGGTCCTCCACTACTACGTCAACTTCGTGCCCGGCGCGGACGAGGACGGGGTCGTACGCTTCCTGCTCGCCGCGGGCGCGATCGGCATGCTCTTCAAGGAGAACGCGTCCATCTCCGGCGCGGAGGTCGGCTGCCAGGGCGAGGTCGGCTCGGCCTGCTCGATGGCGGCGGGCGCGCTGGCGGAGGTGCTGGGCGGCACGCCCGAACAGGTCGAGAACGCGGCCGAGATCGGCATGGAGCACAACCTCGGCCTGACCTGCGACCCGGTCGGCGGCCTGGTGCAGATCCCGTGCATCGAGCGCAACGGCATGGCGGCGGTCAAGGCGGTCACGGCGGCCCGCATGGCGATGCGCGGCGACGGCACCCACAAGGTCTCCCTCGACAAGGTCATCAAGACCATGAAGGAGACCGGCGCGGACATGAGCGTGAAGTACAAGGAGACGGCCCGGGGCGGGCTCGCGGTGAACATTATCGAGTGCTAGGGAAACAGGCCCTGCCCAGCGCGTTCGCGTCTTTCAGCACGGTCAGGGCCGTCCCTGCTCACGCGGCGGAAAGTCCATGTTCTTACGACCGGATGCTGCGGGACGCGACCGGCATGCCCGTCCCCATCGCCGAACGCGCCGACATCTGCACCGCCCAGGGCCTCGGCGCTATGCTGGAGGACAAGATCGCGTCCTGACGCTCCACGAGGAACCTCGATGAGCGCGAATCCGACGTACGTGGCAGTCATCTCCGACAGCCCACTCCTCCGGCACGGCCTCTCGGACGTCATCGACGGTGCGCCGGACCTCGAACGGGTGACCTCCGTCGAGCGCGTCGGCGTCCATTGCGAGGCGGGCGACGCGGATGTCGTCCTGCTCGGTCTGCAGGCCTCCGTACGGGACATCCTCGGTCTCATCTCCCGGTTGCACCAGGAGGGACACAGGGTCGTCGTGGTGTCCCACTCGAAAGCGCAGACCGACCTCGTCCTGTGCATCGAAGCGGGCGCGCGCGGTTATCTGAGCCAATACATCGCGGAGAAGGAACTCCTTACAGCGGTCCGCACCGTGGCCGCCGGTCGCAGCTATTTCTCCACCGACTTCAACAATCAAGGTCCGCAAGAGACCCCTCCCCACATCACGGACCGGGAGAGAGAGATCCTGCAACTCGTCGCGACCGGCGCCACCGACCGTAAAGTCGCCTCCAAGCTGAACATCAGCGAGCACACGGTCCACTCGCACCTCGACCGCCTGCGCAGCAAGACGGGCGTCCGCCGCAGGGCCGACCTCACCCGGCTGGCACTGCAGCGAGGAGTCGCAGGTGAGCCTTGGGAGGAGGGGTAGTTCTACCCACACGGTCGGTTGTTCTACCTCTTGATCCGGAAGCCCTCACGGACTGACGCTGAGATCGGACCCGTGGGGACACCCCCGATTGGTCGGAGCCCTCATGGGGCGGCTCCTGTTTTGCTTCGACCCTTGGGGTGAGGAAATGAAGAAGAGGCGCTTCCGCAGGGTGGGGGTCGCAGCGACGATTCCCTCGTGCTTGGCGGCCGCCGCATTGGGGTTCTCGGCATCTCACGCCGTCGCTGCACCGCAGACACCTACATCACGACCCGCCGCTCTCTGCTATCACATCCCCCGTCCACCCTGGAGCACCTGCCCCAAGGTCTTGGTGGCAGTCGGCGCCGCCCCCAGGGTGATCACCAGGATCATCCCCACGTTCGCCCCCACGTCCGTCCCTCAGACCGTTGCCACCGGCTCCCCCGCCGCTGCCGGCCGCACCACCACCATCGCCATCGGCGGCACCACCATCGCGAACGGCACGGGCTCGACCGCCACCGGAGGCACCACCCTGGCAAACGGCATCGCCTCCACCGCCAACGGAGGCCTCACCGCCGCCAACGGCCTCGCCTCCACCGCCAACGGAGGCCTCACCGCCGCCAACGGCCTCGCCTCCACCGCCAACGGAGGCCTCACCGCCGCCAACGGCACACTCTCCACCGCCAACGGCGGCACCACCATCGCCAACGGCACACTCTCCACCGCCACCGGAGGCACCACCCTGGCAAACGGCATCGCCTCCACCGCCAACGGAGGCCTCACCGCCGCCAACGGCCTCGCCTCCACCGCCAACGGAGGCCTCACCGCCGCCAACGGCACACTCTCCACCGCCAACGGCGGCACCACCATCGCCAACGGCACACTCTCCACCGCCACCGGAGGCACCACCCTGGCAAACGGCATCGCCTCCACCGCCAACGGAGGCCTCACCGCCGCCAACGGCCTCGCCTCCACCGCCAACGGAGGCCTCACCGCCGCCAACGGCACACTCTCCACCGCCAACGGCGGCACCACCATCGCCAACGGCACACTCTCCACCGCCACCGGAGGCACCACCCTGGCAAACGGCCTCGCCTCCACCGCCAACGGAGGCCTCACCGCCGCCAACGGCCTCGCCTCCACCGCCAACGGAGGCCTCACCGCCGCCAACGGCCTCGCCTCCACCGCCAACGGAGGAACCACCACCGCAAGCGACCTGAGCACGGGCGCCTTCGCCGACCAGGGCACCGGCTTCACCGGGTCCACCGACCAGGGCACCGGCTTCGCCGACCAGGGCACCGGCTTCGCCGACCAGGGCGCCGACTTCACCGGATCCGACATGAGCGGCTTCGGGTGAGGCACCAAGTCAGCGACCAGGCCCGCCGCGCACCGCATCCGAGTAGACGGCCCCCAGGTCGGGCGCCGGCCAGTCGGTGGGCAGGAGTTCGGCGGGCAGTACGGGTCGGCCGGCAGATGGCGTACGAGGGCCGCGAAGGCGGTTGAGCGATCGGCAGGGCGCCCGGGTCGCCTGGGGTGTGCGCTCTCGGCACCAGTCCTCGCCTCGGCTACACCGCCGACACCGCGATTTCAGGCGGTGTCGGCGGAAGTCCGGACGGGTTCGGTCCTGCCCCCGTGGTGTGCCTCAGGGAGGGGGAGCGGCAGGAGTTGTTCGGTCCAGATGCATTTGCCCGTGGGGGTGTGGCGGGTGCCCCAGCGGTGGGAGAGGGCTTCGACCAGTTGAAGACCGCGTCCGCCTTCGTCGGTATCGGCGGCGCGGCGGATGTGGGGGGTGCTCAGGCTGCCGTCCGAGACCTCGCAGACGAGGACGTCGCTGCGGAGCAGACGGAGCCGGACGGGGCCTTTGGCGTGGCGGACGACGTTGCCGACGAGTTCGCTGACCAGCAGTTCACTGGTCATGGCGAGGTCGTCGAGGTCCCATGCGGCGAGTTGGTCCCGGATGAGCCGGCGGGCCTGGGCTGCGGCGGAGGCGTCTTCCGTCAGGGGCCAGGACGAGATGTTCTGGGGAGGGAGACGGTGGATGCGTGCGATGAGCAGCGCGGCGTCGTCGTAGGTCTGCTGGGTGGGCAGCAGAGTAGAGGTGAGGGTGTCGCACAGACAGTCGAGGTGTTTGGTGACCTCGTTGCGGTCCTTGTCGGGCGGCAGCTGGTCGGTGGCGGCGGTGAGGGTGAGCGCGAGGCGGGCCATGCCGCAAGTGATGTCGCGGATGCGGGATTCGATCAAGCCGTCGGTGTACAGCACGAGGAGGCTGTCCTCGGACAGGGAGAGTTCGGTGGTGTCGAAGGGGGGCGTGGCGGCGCCCAGGGGTGGGTTGAGGGCGAGCTGGGGGAAGTCGACGGTGCCGTCGCGGTGGACGATCGCGGGCGGAGGGTGGCCGGCGCGTGCGAAGGTGCAGGCGCCGGAGGCGGGGTCGTAGACGGCGTAGAGGCACGTGGCGCAGAAGTCGTCGCCGAGACCGTTGACGAGGTCGTTGAGGCGGGCCAGGAGTTCATCGGGTGGGAGTTCGAGGGCGGCCAGAGTGTGGACGGCGGTGCGCAGCCGTCCCATGGTGATGGCCTCGGGCAGGCCGTGGCCCATGACGTCGCCGATGACCAGGGCGACGCGTCCGGAGGACAGCGGGATCACGTCGTACCAGTCCCCGCCGACCTCCCCGCTGGTGGGCAGGAAGCGGGCGGTCGCGGTGACGGCGGGCGGCGAGGGCAGGGCTCGGGGGAGCATGCCGCGTTGCAGTTCCTGGGCGCGCGTGTGCTCGGTGTCGTACAGGCGGGCCCGTTCAAGGGCCTGGGCGATCAGCCCGCTCAGTGCGGCGAGCAGGGTGCGCTCGTCGTGAGTGAGACAGCGCGGCTGGCTCCATGTGATGCAGCAGAAGCCGATGACGCGTCCGGAGGCGAGCAGTGGCAGGAAAGCCCAGGACTTCTTCTTTCCCACGGCCACGTACTCGGCGGTCCCGGGGTAGTGCTGCATCAGCTCCTGCGGCGAGGGGAAGAACATCGGGACCTTGCGATGGAGGAGTATCTCGCGGACCGGAGTGTCCTCCGAAAGATCGAACTCGGCGATGAGTTCGTGGAACGGCGGCGGGTATCCGGTGCATCCGACCGCACGCAGGCGACCGTGTTCCAGGGCTTGAATGATCAGGCCGGTGGCGTCGAACGGCGGTAGTACGAGTTCATTGACCGAATTCACCACATCCTTGGCCGTGAGCGCCTTCGCGAGGGCGTCAGTCAGCTCCTCGACGCAGGCGGAGCGTTTCGCGGCGGCCTGTTCTGTGCGGTCTTCGGCGAGGAAGACCAAGAGGCCGTCGGGCACAGGGACCAGCCGTATGCGATACCAGGGCCCGGTTGGTTGCAGCTTCTCCTCGACGTCGATCGGTACGGTGCCCGCCATGGCCCGCCGGAAGAGATCCTCCCGACCGGACGTGACGCTTTCGGGAGCCGCCTCCCACAGCACGTGCCCGAGCAGTGACGGAGCGGGACCGAGGATGCCCTCCGCTTCAACGTTGAGGTAGGTGATCCGCCAGTCGGTGTCACAGGCGAAGAACGCGTCACTCATGTGCCGCAGCGAGCGGCCGATCGAGTCCCGGTTCAGGCGCGGTGCAACCTCCCACAGCATGCCGGCCACCCGGGCCGGCTCACCGTCTTCGTCGAAGACCGTCCGGCAGCGGGACTCGATCCAGCCGATACTTCCGTCGGCCGGGCGGCACACGCGGTACTCGATGACGGACAGGTCCCGGCCCTTCGCCACTTCTTCCATCCGGGCCCGGAACTCGGCCGCGTCATCGGGGTGGACGATCGCGAACCATTCCGCAGCTCGCCCGCTGAAGGTGCCCCGCTCCAGTCCGGCTGCCTCCAGGGCCGCATCGTCGCAGGTCAGGTCCCCTGTGCGGAAGTTCCACTCGTAATAGCCGACCTGTCCTGCCTTCACGGCCCGCCGGAGAACGGAGGCGGATTCGTCTTCCCCCAGGAAGGCAGGCGCAATGGACCGCCGCACACGGTGGACAATCCGCTCCCCCAGCCTGAAGGCGCCTGCTGCCGACCCGTGCAGCCGTCGCGTCCAGGCATGGTCCATGGGGTGCCGCGAAGTGTCAGGGTGGGGCCGCGCCGAACCCATTCGATCACCTGCTGCTGTGCTGGCCTACAAGCACGATTGTCAGCGGTTCCCAGGACGTATAGCAAATTGTAACAATCAGGGCATACGGGCGGGCCACCGGCAAAGCGGAGTTGCGCTGACCGCCGGAGGGGCGGTACGAGCAGGACCGCGGCGCCGAGACGCGCGCCGGCCGCACGGCCTACGCGCTCCACCAGGCCGCCGACCTCGTCACCATGCCGGTGAAGCCCCCCGCGCGCTGCCGCGTACCGGGTGATCGCGGAACTGCCGAACGGCGACGGTCAGCCCTCACGGATTTCGGTGGCGATCCCGTTGCGGACCGTCACGTCGGCCTCGAAGCCCTTCTTCGCGGCAGCCTCCAGTTCGGCCTCGGTGCACTTGTCGGCGGCCTGGCCGTTCTTGTCGCCGCAGACGGTGCCCGCGCCCCAGATCTCGGTGCCGTTCGACACGAAGAACTGCTGCTCCTGGTCCTTCCAGTCCCCCACCGTGTACTTGCCGGGCGCCAGGTAGTGCACGATCCCGTGCCACTGGCCGTTCACACCCTTGCCGTTGTTGATCCCCTCGATGGTGTTCGAGCTGCTCGACGACCCGGAGCCGGAGGAGCCCGAGCCGGAGGAGCCCGAACCCGACGACCCCGAGCCGGACTTGCCGGAGCCGCTGCTCGAACCGGACTGGTTCGAGGTGGACTTGCCGGAGCCGCCGGAACCGGCCGAGGCCGTGCTGTTGGGCGAGTCGGTGGCGCTCTGGTCCGCGGCGGTCTGCGTCGAAGTCGCCGTCGCCTTCGCCGTGTCGGCCGAGGAGGCGCTGTCGGCGCCGCCGCCCTGGCAAGCGGTCAGCAGCGCGGTGCCCGCGATGAACGCGGCGGCGGCCAGAACGGAGCGGGTGCGCAGGGGGGCCATGAGGAGGGTTCCTTCCAAGGAGAGCGGGGTGAGAGCGGCTGACACACACCCGTGAGTTGCTGTGCGATCACCATGCGCCGACCGGGAACCCTGTGACCAGGGAAGTCCTTGACCCATGACGTCCCTGTCACGGTTCCGGGACACTCGACATCCGCGCGGTACACACCTGTTGCGGCGACGCGGGAACGGAGCGGCCGGCGCGCAGGCCATGTGCTCCACGGTGCCCGGCCGGGGTGTCAGCCTCGGTCCTCAGTTCGGTGGCTGACAGAAGCTCACATTCGCGCCTATGCGGGCATATCACCCGTGTCAAGGTGAAACAGGCGACCTTCCCTGTCCCCCCACCAGCACACTCCAGGGAGCCCCATGCTGCACGGCATCGACGTCAGCGCGTACCAGTCGTCGGCGTACGACACGGACGGCCTCTCCTTCGTCTTCATCAAGGCGACGGAAGGGCGTTCGTATGTGAACCCCAAGCTCACCGCCCAGGTGAAGACCGCCCGGGACGCCGACTGCGTGGTCGGCTTCTACCACTTCCTGTGGCCCGGCGACATCACGGCCCAGGCGGAGTACTTCCTCGGCAAGACCCCGGAGAAGGCGGGCGACCTGCTGGCCGTCGACTGGGAGACGACCGGCGACGGCACGCATGCCACCACCGCCGAGAAGGATCGCTTCATCCACAAGGTGAAGGAACTCCGGCCGGACCACAGAGTGATCCTCTACACCAACCGCCACTTCTGGCTCACCGTCGACACCACCTCGTACGCCGGAGACGGCCTGTGGATCGCCGACTACGTCACCGCGGGCAGGCCCCGCATCGAGGCGGCGTGGCGCTTCCACCAGTACACGTCCGACCCCGAGGACAAAAACGTCGCGGACTTCGCCGGCAAGGCCGCGCTGCGCGAGTGGGCCACGAGCGCCTGAGCCGGAGCGCGGGTCCTCAACCCCGCCCGCCCGGCCCCAGGTTGAGCAGCACCTCGCCGAACTGGGCGGCGGTGAGCGCCGGTACGGGCAGCCGAGGTGCGGCAGGGCCGGCGCGCAGGCCGTCGAGGAGCAGGGCGAGCGGGCGGCGCCAGGCGTCCAGGGCCACCGTGGTGAGCGCGGGGACGGCCCGGCCCAGCGCCGCCAGGGCGAACAGCAGGTCCTCGGTGGTGGCGTCCGGACGGATCGTGCCCTGCTGCTGACCGCGCCGCAGCAGTCCGGCGACGGTCTCACGGTTGTGGGCGTGGATCGCCTCCAGCGAGGTGACGCCCTCCAGGCCCGTGGTCATCAGGTCGTTGGTGCCGCGGTCCGCGGCCAGCCCCGTGAAGACCGCCTCCAGGTACTCCGTCAGGCCCGTCCACGCGTCCTCGGCGGTCCGGGCCCGCTCGCCCGCCGCCGTAGTCTCCATCAGCGCGTCCCGGAAGACCTCGTCGACGAGCACGGCGCGGCTCGGGAAGTGGCGGTAGAGGGTGGCGTTGCCCACGCCCGCCCGTCGCGCGATCTCGTCGAGCGGGGCGTCCAGGCCCTGTTCGGCGAAGACCTCGCGGGCCGTCTCCACCAGCAGCTTCCGGTTGCGCAGTGCGTCACGGCGCCGCACCGGCGACGGGTCGCCCACCATGCCTCCCTCTTGTCTGCACCCTTGTCCGCATCCTTGTCCGCATCACTACCGGGGAGCACTCCCCGGTAGTGATGCTATCGTCGGCCAGGTAAACGGGGAGCACTCCCCGTTTACCTGGCCGAACCCAGCAGAAGGGGGAATCATGGCCGACACCGCACTCGTGCTCGGCGGCGGCGGACCGGTCGGCGGAGCCTGGCTGGTCGGGGTGCTCGCCGGACTCGCCGAGGCCGGGATCGATCTCACCGGCGCCGACGTCGTGATCGGCACCTCCGGCGGCGCCGTCTTCGGCTCCCGGATTCTCTCCGGGGTTCCGGCCGCCGAGTTGTACGAGCGCCAGCTCTCCGGGGGCGACGCGGTCCGCCTCCCCGTGACCCTGGGTCAAACGGCACGGTTCCTGTGGGCGGCACTGGGATCCAGCGATCCGCAGCGCTCCGTGAGACGCCTCGGCCGGGCGGCACTGAGCGCCCGGACCGGCCCCGAATCGGACGTCCTCGACACGGTCGGCGCGCTCCTCGGCGACATACACGACTGGCCCGAACGGGAGTTGCGGATCACCGCGGTCGACGCGCTGACCGGAGAGGTCATGGCGTTCGACGCGCACTCCGGCGTGAGGCTCCTCGAAGCGGTCGCGGCGAGCTGTGCCGTGCCGGTCGTGTGGCCGCCCGTCACGGTCGCGGGCCGGCGCTGGATGGACGGCGGCAGCCGCTCCACCGCCAACCTCCAGCTCGCGCGCGGCCATCGCCGGGTGGTGGCGATCGCACCGGTCCCCCACGCGGTCGGCCCGCATCCCAGCGCCGCGGAGCAGGCCGCCGAGCTGTCCCGCGAGGGGGCGCGGGTCGTTCTGCTGTCCCCGGACCGTGCCGCGCGCCGTGCGATGGGCCGCAACTTGACCGACGACGGGCGCCGTCCTGCCTCCGCCCGCGCGGGCCACGCCCAGGCCACCGCGCTCGCCGCCCCGGTGGCCGAGGTCTGGTACGGCTGACGTCCTGCCGAAACCACCGTCTACCCTCTGACCTGCGACTGAACGACGGTCGTTCGGAAGAGGGGAGCTTCTCGGCATGGGCGGAACGGTCAGCGCGGTCAGCAGTAACGGGACGTATTCGTTCACCAAGCCGAACCGGGAGAGCATCACGCTGGTCGCCGGATTCGGGGTGGAGGGGGACGTGCACGCCGGGGCCACGGTGAAGCACCGCTTCCGGATGGAGAAGGACCCCTCACAGCCGAATCTGCGGCAGGTGCACCTCATCCACGAGGAGCTGTTCGACGAGGTGCGGGAGGCCGGCTTCGAGGTGGCGGCCGGAGAGCTCGGGGAGAACGTGACCACCCACGGGATCGATCTGCTCGGCCTGCCCAAGGGGACGCTGCTGCGTCTCGGGGAGGAGGCGGTCGTCGAGGTCACCGGGTTGCGGAATCCCTGCGCCCAGATCGACGGCTTCCAGAAGGGGCTGATGAAGCAGGTCGTCGGCCGGGACGAGAGCGGAAGGGTCCGCTTCAAGTCCGGGATCATGAGCGTCGTCGTGACGGGAGGTGTGGTGCGGCCCGGCGACCCGGTCGAGGTCGAGTTGCCCGACGGGCCGCACCTGCCCCTGGAGATCGTCTGAGCCCGGGGAGTCCCTGCACGGAAGTCCGGTGCGCGGTCGGGTGACGCCCGCTTGCGCGCCGAACGGCCGGCGGCGGCCCGAGGAGGGCACATGACGAAGGGGCGCCCGTCCCGACGGAAGCGGAACGGGCGCCCCTTCGTCGTGGGCTCACTTGTTCAGGTACGTCCAGAACTCGTCGAACGACAGGACCTTGTCGCCGTTGAGGTCCCGGGACTTGATGATGGCCTCGGCCACCGTCTCGGTGACGTTCCAGTCGCCCTCCTGGGCCAGGGCGGACTTGAACTCGGCGGCGGTGATGAAACCGTCACCGTCCGCATCGATCCGCTGGAACTGCTTGCGTGCTTCCTCGATGTCCGCCACCGATCCGCCCCTTTTGTCGCGTTTCTCGTGTCTTGCTGTCGTACTGACGCAGGTCAGATTAACGGCCTGCGCCGGCCCGCAGTGCAGCGACCACCCAGGCGAACTCCTCGTTGGGCGAGGGCAGGGGCTCCAGACCGTTCACGATGGCCGTCAACTCGCGGTACCGGGCGATCTGAACGTTGGAGGCCGCCGTCAGACGCTCCAGGACGGATGCCCGGTCGGCGTTGCCGAGCACCTGGCGCAGCACCTCCTCGGCCTCCGGCGCCTCGGGGGCGATGCCCTGTCGCAGCGCCTCGCCCACGAGCCGCACCAGGCGGCTCACGAACCACAGGGACGTACCCGCCGGGACGTCCGGCCCCCGGTCCGCCGCGTTGAACTCGACCATCTTTCGCATCCTCGCGCGAAACCCCTCGTCCTGGATCAGCTCGGCCAGTTCCACCCAGGCGTCCACCTGCTCGGGCGTGGGGTCGTCGGGCAGGGTCGCGGCGGCGAACCGCAGCCGGCCCCGGATATCGGGGTCCACCGTGTCGAGTCCCTCGAAGATCCCCTCCATGAAGTCCTCGATGATCCGCTTCCGCTCGGCCGCCGACAGCCGCGCCAGCTTGTTCATGAGTGTCATCTCCTCCGCGGTCGAACCGCGTCGCGCCACGGTCGACAGCACCGCTCTGGTCACCTTGAGTGAACGGATCTGCGCGTCCAGCGCGGCCACATGCGCGGCCGCCACCTCCGCGACCGTCGTCTCGCCGGCCAGCACCGCGCGGACGTCGTCGAGGCCGAGGCCCAGTTCGCGCAGGGTGCGGATCAGCTCCAGCCGGGCCACACAGGCCAGGTCGTAGAGCCGGTAGCCGCCCGGGGAACGGGCCACCGGGGGCAGGGCGCCCTCATCAGACCAGTAACGGATGGTCCGCACGGTCAGTCCGGTGGCACGGGCGAGTTCGCCGATCGTGAAAAGGCCGGTGCCGTCTTCGATCATGTCTGCGAGTGTGGGCCTTCCAGTGGGTGGAGACTCAAGCCGGAGGAGACCGACCGATGCCCGACACTCTGCGGGACATTCTGGACGCGGCGGCCCGTGGAGTCTTCCCCCCGGCGGACGGTGGGACGACCGTCGTGCCCCAGCCCTCCCCCCGGGACGCGGGGGTCATCGCCTTCACGGCGCACTCGGTGGTCTTCACGGACGAGGATCCGGACTGGGTACGTGCGACGCTGGCGCGGACCGACTGCGACACGCTCGCCGCGACGATGAACGCGAGGTTCCTCACGGCGCTCATGGAACGGACGAGGCGCAGGACCGACACGATCGACGTGCTCGTGGTCGGGTCTCCCCTGCCGGGCCGGCCGCCGCTCCCGCTGGCGGAGATCGTCGACCCCGGCCATCCGCGGGTGGTCAGCTCCCGGAAGCGGCGGGACGACGTGCGGGTGTGGGCCACGACGGGCGGTGTGCTGGTGCTGGGGCGGGGGGTCGCGGGGCGGCTGGAGGTCGCGGTGGAGGTGGACGAGAACGCACGGCACCGGGGCCTGGGGCGGGCGCTCGTCTCGGCGGCGCGGCAGCTGGCCGCCGAGCCGGTCTGGGCCCAGGTGTCGGCGGGGAACGCCCGTAGTCTGCGGGCGTTCCAGGCGGCCGGTTACCGTCCGGTGGGATCGGAGGCGCTGCTCACCGCGGTGTGACCCGCACTGCCCGCCTTCACGTCAGCGGAAGATGCCCGTGTGGCCCAGCGAATAGCGGCCCGGCTGCGGGTAGACCGCCAGGCCGTGCGGGCCGCGGCCCACCTTGATGCGGGCGAGTTGCTCACCGGTGCGTGTGTCGATCGCGTACACCTCGGAGTTGTAGCGGCCGGACAGCCACAGGACCTTCCCGTCCGCCGAGACGCCGCCCATGTCGGGGCTGCCGCCGTCCGGCAGGCGCCACTTCTTGGTCAGTCGGTCGCGCTGGAAGTCGAAGACGGAGATGGTGCCCTCGCCGCGGTTGGAGATGTACATCTCCCGGGAGTCGCGGCTGATGTAGAGGCCGTGGGTGCCCTTGCCGGTGCGCAGGAAGCCCGGCTTGCCGAAGGTGTCGCCGTCCAGGATCCACAGGCCGTCGGCCATCATGTCGGCGATGTAGAACTTCTTTCCGTCCGGGGAGATCTTCACGTCCTGCGGCATCGCACCGTGGAACGGCAGCTTCTGCCGGCCGATCACCTTCATCTTCTCGGTGTCGACCTTGAGCAGCTCGCCGCTGAACTCGCAGGAGACGATGAAGTAGCGGCCGTCGAGCGAGAAGTCGGCGTGGTTGACGCCGTAGCAGCTCACCGGCACGGTCTTGGCCACCTTCATGGTGTGTGCGTCGCGGAAGACCAACTGCCGGTCGAGGGAGGCCATCACGATCGCGTACTTGCCGTTCGGCGTGAAGTACAGGTTGTACGGGTCGTGCACGTCGACGGGTTCCCCCGCCTCGCCGGTCTTCGGGTCGATGGGGGTGAGGGAGTTGCCCTTGTCGTTGTTGACCCACAGCGTCTTCAGGTCCCAGGACGGGACGACGTGCTGGGGCTGCCTGCCGACCGGGATCGTCTCGATGACCTCGTACGTCTCCGGGTCGATGACGGACACGGTGTCGGACTCGGTGTTGGGGACGTAGACGCGGGACGGGAAGTCCCGCACCACCGGGGAGAGCCGGCCCGGGCGGTCGGCCGCGTAGAGGTCGTGCTGATCGAGCACGGGCGGCATGCCGGGCAGCCCCTGGACGGCCCTCCGCTGCGGGCTGCGGGTGACGGGGCTCTTGGAGGCGGCGGGCTGGTCCTTGTGGGGGGATCCGCCGCTGCAGCCGGCGAGCGCGGCGAGGGCCGCGCCGGCGATCAGTACGCGGGTGAGGGTCGTGGGGTGCATCAGCTCAGCAGCTCCGTGGTGGTCACCGCGGTGAGGCCGCGGCGGTCGAGTTCGTGCAGAAGGGCGGGCAGGGCGGCGACCGTGTCCGGATAGCCGAAGTGCAGGCTCACCACGGATCCGTTGCGGATCTCGCCGATGACCCTGCGGGTGACGGCGGCGGCTCCCGGCGAGGTGTGGTCGAGCGAGTCGACGTCGTACGACAGGACGTGCGGGTAGCCGCTGCGGCGGGCCAGCCGTTCGACGAGCGGGGTGGCGCGCGGGGCGCGGGACGGGCGGAACCAGGTGCCGATGGACCCGGTCAGCCGCCGCAACCGGTCGGCGCACCCCTGGATCTCGGCGGCCGCGTCCTTCTCGGACATGGAGTTGATGCCGAGGTGGCGCAGGGTGTGGTTGCCGAGGTCGTGACCGCCGTCGAGGATGCGGCGGGCGACGTCGGGGTGTTCGTCGAGCCAGGTGCCGACCGCGAGCACTGTGATCCTCGCGCCCGCCTTCTCGGCCGTGTCGAGGATCGACGTGGCGAAGGAGGGGTCGCCCTGGCCGTGGAAGGTGAGGGCCACCCGGGGGCGGTCGCGGGGCCCGTGGGAGATCTGCGCGGGCTGCCGCGGGAGGGCGCGCGGCGTGGGCGCGGCGATCGGGGTGCCCGGGGCGCGCGAACCGGCCAAGGGGCGCGAGGCGTCGCCGGTCCGGGACAGGGAGGCCGGGTGGGCGACGGCGCCGCCGGGGGAACAGGCGGCGGCGAACGCGCCCGTGGCGGCGAGCCCCGCGCCCGCACGCAGGGCCGTGCGGCGGTCGGGCACCGGACGCGCGGTCCCCGTCTCACGGTCCGGCGGGGAGGGAGGGACGGGCGTGGTCACTCTCACCATTTAAGGGTGAGACGGTGCGGAAATGGGCGATTGCATGGATTACGGAAGGGCGGGTCGTACGGCGCACTGATGCGCGAACCACCCACAAGCCGCCCACAGGCATGGTTCTGTGACCGAACCCGACTGTGGGTCAGTCGCTTTCATCTGCGATAGTCGGTTGTGCGGCAGCCACCCATTGACCCGGGCACCGGTTCGTCGCAGGTGTCGCGGCGTACACCCCAACTTCGCTCCGCGACACCCGAAGAAGCCCTGGCCGTCCGGCGGTCGGGGCTTCTGCCGTGGACGCTGTCGCCCCCGAGGGCGGTCAGCGGTCGGCGACCCGCATCTCGAACCAGGTCGTCTTGCCTCGCGGCAGCAGATCGACGCCCCAGCGGTCGGCGAGCTTGTCGACCAGGAAGAGACCCCGGCCGCTCAGGTCCATCTCCTGGACCGGCATCAGACAGGGCAGCCCGCGGGAGGGGTCCCGGACCTCGATACGGATCCAGCCCCGGCGGCGGCGCATGCGCAGTCCGAAGACGCGCGCGCCGGTGTGCCGTACGGCGTTGCCGACGAGCTCGGAGACGAGCAGGACCGCGTCCTCGGTCATCTTCGGGGTGAGCCCCCAGTGACGCAGGATCACGACCTGGGCGAGCCGACGCGCGGTGGCCGCGGACTCGGGGCGGGACGGCAGGGGCACCTCCGCGTCGATGGGGTTGCCGAACAACTCCATCGCCTTCAGCGCCCGTTCGTCCTCGACCGCAGGCGACCAGCGCGCCGCGGTCGCACTCCCGTGCCGCCGCGGCTGTTCGATACCCTCCAGCCCCGCCATGACCCCATCATGGCCGCCCAGAGCGCCGTTCGGAGGCGTTACGGAAGAATACAGACCCCGGAATCGTACATTCCACACCATCCGATTGGCATATGCCATGAGCAATTCGGACCCCGTCGCACCCCAACTGGCCTGCGGAAACAGGCCAGTTGGCGGCAAGGTCCGAGCAACTTCCGCGCGGCAGACTTAAGGTTGCCTTAAGGCTTCCATAAACCGCCCCTTCGGGGGACGCCGGGTGAGACGTCGCGTCAACTGCAAGTGGATCAGCACAAATTCCTGAGCAATTCTCAGCTCCGACCGCCGGTTCAGACGAACTTCGCCTTGCCCGGCCCCTCTTCCACGAAACTGCGCATGCCGCGCTCGCGGTCCTCCGTCGCGAACAGGCCCGCGAACCAGTTCCGTTCGACGGTGAGACCGGTCTCGATGTCCGTCTCCAGACCCGTGTCGATGGCCTCCTTGGCGGCGCGCAGCGCGATCGCCGGCCCCTGGGCGAGCTTCGCGGCCCAGGCGTGCGCCTCGGCGTACACCTCCTCGGCCGGTACGACCCGGTCGACCAGGCCCAGCGTCAGCGCCTCGTCCGCCTTCACCATCCGGCCGGTGAAGATCAGGTCCTTGGCCTTGGAGGGACCGACCAGACGGGCCAGCCGCTGGGTGCCGCCCGCGCCCGGGATCAGGCCGAGCAGGATCTCCGGCTGCCCCAGCTTCGCGTTCTCGGCGGCGATGCGGTAGTCCGCGCACAGTGCCAACTCACAGCCCCCGCCCAGGGCGTAGCCGGTGACGGCGGCGACGACCGGCTTGGGGATGCGGGCGACGGCGGTGAAGGAGTCCTGTAGGGCGCGGGAACGCAGCACCATCGCGGCGTGGTCCATGCCCTGCATCTCCTTGATGTCCGCGCCCGCCGCGAACACCTTCTCCCCGCCGTAGATGACCACGGCGCGCACGTCGTCGCGGCGCGTGGCCTCCTCGGCGAGCTCCTTGAGCCGGTCCTGGGTGGCGACGTCCAGCGCGTTCATGGGCGGGCGGTCCAGGCGGAGCGTACCCACGCCCTCGGCGACTTCGAGATGTACGGTCATGCCAGGAAGGTTAACGGGCACTAACGCGAACGGGCCCGGTGTGCTCGCTCACAGCGGCACACCGGGCCCGTTTCACCGGACCGGACTTACCTGGTCCGCACTTACTTGGTCCGCACTTACTTGGTCCACTCGGCCCAGGACATGTTCCAGCCGTTGTACCCGTTGTCGGGTGCGACCGTCTTGTCGTTGGAGTGCTTCACGACGACGACGTCACCGACCATCGAGTTGTTGAAGAACCAGGCCGCCGGCACCGAACCGTCGTAGCCGCCGCGCACATCGCGCAGGCCGACACAGCCGTGGCTGGCGTTGTAGTTGCCGAAGGCGCCGCCACCCCAGTAGTTGCCGTGGATGAAGGTGCCGGAGGTGGTCAGGCGCATGGCGTGCGGGACGTCCTTGATGTCGTACTCGCCGCCGTAGCCGACCGTCTCACCGTTCATACGGGTCACCGCGAGCTTCTCGCTGATGACCATCTGGCCGTTCCAGGTGTCGTAGCCCGGCTTGCCGGTGGTGGCCGGGAGGGTCTTGATGACCTTGCCGTCGCGCTTGACGACCATCTTGAGCGTCTTGACGTCGACCGTGGAGACCTGGCTGCGGCCGATGGTGAAGCTCACGGTCTTGGCCTGCTTGCCGTACACCCCGGGGCGGCCCTCGACGCCGTCGAGGTTGAGGTTCACGGTGACCTTGGTGCCGGCCTTCCAGTACTTCTCCGGGCGGAAGTCGAGGCGGTCGTTGCCGAACCAGTGGCCCTCGACGTCGACGGCCGGCTCGGTCTTGATGGTGATGGCCTTCTCGACGTCCTCGGGGTGGGTGATGCCCCGGGTGAAGCGGACCGAGAACGGCATACCCACGCCGACCGTGGAACCGTCCTCGGGCGTGAAGTTGCCGACGAAGGTGTTCTTCGGGGTGAGCGTCGTGAACGACGACTCCTCCGCGGAGGTCAGCCCGGCGGAGTCCTTGGCAACCGCGTGCACCTTGTACGTGGTGGCCGCGGCGAGGTGGGACGAGGGCGTCCAGCTGGTCCCCCCGCCGGTTATCTTCCCGGCGACCTCCTGCCCCTTGGGATCCTCGACCTTTACCTCGGTCAGCTTGCCCTTGGCCGCGGTCACCTTGAGGGCGCCGCTGGTGTCCACGGACTTGGCGCCGTCCTTCGGCGCTATGGTGACGACGGCCTGTGACTGCTTGCCGCCGGCCGAACCGGAGTCCTTGCCCTGCGCGGCCCCGGACCCCGAGCCGGTTCCCCCTCCCCCGCCGCACGCGGTGACGGCGAGCAGCAGCGCCCCGACCATCACCGTCTGTGTCCTCTTGCGCCCCCGCGCACCAACCGACGCCCCCGATATCGGTCGCCCGTTCACGTTCCTTCTCCCCTCGCACGGCCTGATGAGGCCCGCACTCAAGCGCGACCCGCGCGCGCATTGCGCAAATTAATCACACCCCCCAGCCCGATGACTCCCCGCGATTGTCACTGTTCAGTCCCAACTTGCGTCGCATGCGGGTGCACCGGGCACGCCGGTTGCGCACCCCGGCGTGCCCCTGGGCCGGCTACTCCACCGCCGCGCCCTCTTTCCACTCGTTCCAGCCCATGTTCCAGCCCCCGAGCCCGTTGTCGGGAGCGACCCTCTTGTCCTTGCTGTTGACCACCTCGACGACGTCGCCGATGAGGCTGCGGTTGAAGAACCAGCCCGCGGGCGTGTCGGGGCCGCCGCCCTTGACGTCCTTGAGGCCCACGCAGCCGTGGCTGACGTTGACGCGCCCGAAGGCGTCCGGGGCCCAGTAGTTGCCGTGCACGAAGGTGCCGGAGTCGGTGAGGCGCAGGGCGTGCGGGACGTCGGGGATGTCGTACTCGCCGCCGAAACCGACCGTGCGGCTGTTCATGCGGGTCACCTTCAGCATCTCCATCACCACCATCTTCCCGTTGTAGGTGGTGGTCCTGGGCGCGCCCGCGGTGATCGGCACGGTGGCGATCAGGTCTCCGCCCCGGCGGACCCGCATGATGTGCGCGGACGCGTCGACGAGGGAGACCTGGCTGCGGCCGACGGTGAACGAGACGGTCTTGTACTGGAGTCCGTACTCCCCGGGCGCGCCCTCGACGTCGCGCAGCCGCAGCGCGACGGTGACCTTGGTGCCGGGCTTCCAGTACTCCTCGGGCCGGAAGTCGACGCGGTCCTTGCCGAACCAGTGCGGGCGGATCTCGACGGCCGGTTTCGCGCTCACGTGGATCGCGCGCTCCACGACGGCCCGGTTCTCGATCTCCCGGTTGAACTGCAGGGACACGATCATTCCGGTGCCCACGGTCGAGCGGTTCTCCGGGGTGACGTACCCGATGAAGCGCTGGTCGGGGACGAACGTGGTGAAGGTCGCGTGACGGGCCGAGCGGCGGCCGTGGCCGTCGAGGGCCACCGCGTCGACCGTGTACTTGGCGGCGAGGGCGAGGCGGCGGTGGTCGGGCTCCCAGACCCTGCCGCCGGCGGAGAGGTGCCCCGGCACCGGGGAGTCCTGCCCGTCCTGGGACCTGACGACGGTGACCGACTCCAGACGGCCCTCGGCGACCCGGATCCGCAGCCGCCGGTCGGCGGGCACGGCCCTGTCGGCGTCGTCGGGAGACACGCGGATGATGTCCTCGGGCGCGGGCGGCTTGCCGAAGGCGTCGTCGAATCCGTCGGAGGTGCAGCCGGACAGGAGGCCGGTCCAGGTCAGTGCGGCGGCCAGTGCGGCTCCCGCGCGCCGCGCGCGCGTCTGTACGTGCATCACGATGATCCCAACGACCCAGCCCCTCCTGGGGAAACGTGAGTGCGAGCCGCCCTCTGGGCAGAACAGTGGGGAGGACGACGCGACGGGATGTGCGGCGGGACACCGCACGTTCATGTCTGCGTCGTTCCACGAGCCGCGGGAGGCCTACAGGTGTCGAGCGCAGCCGAGCAGGAGGCTGTCACCGAGGAGGCGCGCGCCGCCGCCGTCGTGAACGGTGCGCAGCGCAGGGCGCCCGGCGCGCCCGTGTGGCCGGGTGCACCGATGCCGCTGGGTGCCCGGTTCCGGGTCGGCCCGGACGGGGTCGCCGGCACCAACTTCGCGCTGTGGGCGGGCGGGGCCGAGGCGGTCGAGCTGTGCCTGTTCGACGAGCAGGGCCGGGAGACCCGGGCCCGGCTGACCGAGCTGACGCACGAGATCTGGCACGGCTTCGTGCCGGGCGTGATGCCCGGCCAACGGTACGGCTACCGGGTGCACGGCCGCTGGGACCCGTGGACCGGCGCCCGCTGGAACCCGGCGAAACTGCTGCTCGACCCCTATGCGCGCGCCGTGGACGGCGACTTCGGCCTTCCTCCCGAGGTGTACGGGCACGTCCGCGACTGGCCGCAGCAGCAGGTCGCGGACACCGTGCGCGACGACCGGGACTCCGCTCCGTACGTCCCGAAGGGCGTCGTCGTCCACGATGACGACGACTGGGCGGACGACCGCCGGCCGAAGACCCCATGGGCGGACTCGGTGATCTACGAGGTGCACGTACGGGGGTTCACGAAGCTGCACCCGGGGATCCCGGAGAAGCTGCGCGGAACGTACGCCGGTCTGGCGCATCCGGCGGCGATCGAGCACCTGGTGAAGCTGGGCGTCACGGCCGTCGAGCTGCTGCCGGTGCACCAGTTCGCGCACGAGGACCATCTGCTGCGCAGGGGCCTGCGCAACTACTGGGGTTACAACTCGATCGGCTACTTCGCCCCGCACGCGGCCTACGCGGCCTCCGGCACCACCGGTCGGCAGGTCGGCGAGTTCAAGCGGATGGTCCGCGCGCTGCACGCGGCCGGCATCGAGGTGATCCTCGACGTGGTCTACAACCACACGGCGGAGGCGGGCGAGCTGGGCCCGATGCTCTCCCTGAAGGGCATCGACAACCGCGGCTACTACCGCCTGCAGTCCGACGCGCGCCGCTACGCCGACTACACCGGCTGCGGCAACACGCTGCACGTGGTCCAGCCGCACGTACTGCGCCTGATCACCGACTCCCTGCGCTACTGGGTGACGGAGATGGGCGTGGACGGCTTCCGCTTCGACCTGGCGGCGGCGCTGGCGCGGTCGATGCACGACGTCGACATGCTCTCCCCGTTCCTGGCGGTGATCGCCCAGGACCCAGTGCTGCGCCGGGTGAAGCTGATCGCGGAACCGTGGGACGTGGGCTCGGGCGGCTACCAGGTCGGGGCGTTCCCACCGCTGTGGACGGAGTGGAACGACCGCTATCGCAACGCCGTTCGGGACTTCTGGCGGGGTGCGCTGCCGGACGTGCGGGACCTGGGGTACCGCCTGTCGGGTTCCAGCGACCTGTACGCGTGGGGTGGCCGACGCCCGTACGCGTCCGTCAACTTCGTGACGGCGCACGACGGTTTCACCCTGCGCGACCTGGTGTCGTACGAGCGCAAGCACAACGAGGCCAACGGCGAGAACAACCGCGACGGCTCGAACGACAACCGCTCCTGGAACTGCGGTGCCGAGGGAGAGACGGACGACGAGCGCGTACGGGCCCTGCGGCGACGCCAGTTGCGCAACCTCCTCACCACCCTGCTGCTGTCGACGGGCGTGCCGATGCTGGTGGCGGGCGACGAGATGGGCCGCACGCAGCGCGGGAACAACAACGCGTACTGCCAGGACAACGAGATCGGCTGGCTGGACTGGAGCCTGCTTCAAGATCCGGGCTGGCGGGCGCTCTTCGACCTCACCGCCCGCCTGATCGAGCTGCGCCACCGCCATCCGGTGCTGCGCCGCCGGGCGTTCTTCTCCGGGCGGGCCCATTCGGCGGACGGCCTGAGGGACCTGGCGTGGTTCACGGCACGGGGGGCGGAGATGACGGAACGCGACTGGTACGCGCCCGCCGCGACCCTGGGCATGTATCTGTCCGGCCGCGACATACCGGGCCGGGACTCCCGGGGCGCCCCGGTGGTGGACGACAGCTTCCTGGCGGTCCTGCACGCCGGGGACCGCCCGGTGAGCTTTGTGCTGCCGGGGCCGCCGTGGGCGGAGCGGTACGAGGTGGTCGTCGACACCTCGCGGGAGGAGCAGACCGCGGCGCCGGACGTGGTGCACCGGGCGGGAACGGCGATCACCGTGCCGGCGCGGTCGGTGCTGCTGCTGCGGGTGAAGGAGTGACCGGTGTGATCGGTGTGATCGGTGTGATCGGCGGGCGTGACGTGCGGGCGTGACCTGCTCCGCCGCTAACCGAGGATTCCCCGGTCGTACGCCACCGCCACGGCCGCCGCACGGTCGTTGACACCGAGTTTGGCGTAGAGATGGGTGAGGTGGGTCTTGACGGTCGCCTCGCTGATGAACAGGACCCGGGCGATCTCGCGGTTGGAGGTGCCCTTGGCGACGAGGGCCAGCACTTCCCGTTCGCGGGCGGAGAGCGGCTCGTTGCCCGGGGCACGGACGGCCGAGACCAGACGGGAGGCCACCGCCGGGGACAGGACCGTACGGCCCTGGGCCGCGGCCCGTACGGCCGTGAAGAGTTCGTCGCGCGGCGCGTCCTTCAGCAGATAGCCCGTCGCGCCCGCCTCGATCGCGGGCAGGGTGTCCGAGTCCGTGTCGTACGTCGTCAGGACCAGGACTTTCGCGCGGGTGCCCGTGCGGGTGAGTTCGGCGATGGCCTCCACCCCGTTGCCACCCGGCATCCGCAGATCCATGAGGATCACGTCGGGGTCGAGCTCGGCGGCCAGGGCCACCGCCGCCACGCCGTCCGACGCCTCGCCCAGCACGCGGAAGCCCGGTGAGTTCTCGAACATGCCGCGCAGACCGTCCCGTACGACGGGATGGTCGTCGACGATCAGCAGGGAGATGGTCATGTCACCGCTCATGGCGCACCAACGGTACGCGAGCCGAGACCGCCGTACCGTGCCCCGGCTCCGACTCGACGGTGAGGAAGCCCGCGATGCGTTCGGCGCGGGCCCGCATGCCGTCCAGGCCGAAGCCCCCGGAGCCGGTGCGTTCGGGAAGCCGGAGCGGGTCGAAGCCCCGGCCGTCGTCGCGGACGTCGAGGCTCACCTCGTCGCCCATGAAGCTCAGCGTCACGCCGACGCGGGTGGCCAACGCGTGCCGGGAGGCGTTGGAGAGGGCCTCCTGGGCGATGCGCAGGAGCGTGGCGGACACCTCCTCGTGGAGCTGCTCGGCGGTCCCCGTGACCGTGAACTCGGCCCGCAGACCGGTGCGTTCGGCCCACTCGGCGACCGTCTTCTTCAGGGCCTCGGGAAGCCCGGCGTGCTCCAGGTCGACCGGTGCGAGGTTGTGCACGGAGCGGCGGGCCTCGCCGAGGCTGTGCCGGGCGAGCGCGGCGGCCCGGTCCAGATGGGCGCGGGCCGCCGTCGGGTCCTGGGTGTTCGCGACGACCTGGAGCTGGGCGATGATCCCGGTCAGGCCCTGGGCGATGGTGTCGTGGATCTCGGCGGCCAGGCGCCGGCGCTCGTCGGCCACCCCCGCCTCCCGGGCCTGGACGAGGAGTTGGGTGTGAAGGGCCGCGTTCTCGTCGAGCGCCTGCTGGAGGGCCGTGTTGGTGCGTTCGAGTTCGGCGATGGTGACGGCCTGGGCGCGGGAGCGTTCGTCCTCCTGCGCGGCGAACCGGGACAGGAGAGCGACCAGCCCGACGTTGACGCCCAGCACCACGCCGAAACCGAACCACAGGAGCAACCCGTGCGGCGGCATACCGCCGATCTGGCAGCCGGCGACCGCGACGGCGGTCGCGAAGAGGCCGGCCTTCACATAGCGGCGGGGCAGCAGCCGGTTGGCGCCGTAGTAGCCGGTGACGGCGTAGAAGGCGAAGAACGGGTTGAGCCAGCTGAGGGTGTAGGCGAGCGCCCAGCGGACGGCGTAGTACACGGCCCCGGCCGGGGACGGGCCCGTACGGTCCCGGGCCACTCTCCCCCAGACCAGTTGAAGGGCGAAGCCCGCGACGGTCAGCGCGCCCGCCGCGTACCGCTCGCCGGTGGTCATGCCCTCCGCGTCCGCGGAGGCGGCCGCGGTGAGGGCTCCGATGGCGAGGAGAACATAGGGGCCCCAGTGGTGGAACGCGGCCCAGCGTTCCTCCACTGCGGCGGAGCCCCCGGCCGTCCACGCGCCGACCTCGACGCCGGGTTCCTCGCCGGTCTCGACTGTCATACGACCAGTCTGCACAGCGGGTCCGGTCCTCATTCCCAGCGGAACCAGCGCGACGCCGCGGCCGACAGCAGTACCGTCCAGACGGCGAGGACGCCCAGGTGGCTCCAGCCGGGCCAGTCACCGGAGGCGGCCTGTCCTAGCGCCCGGGCGGCCGCGCCGAACGGGGTCACCTCGACGATCCGGGCCAGCGAGTGCGGCATGGACTGCACCGGCAGCCACACCCCCGCACAGAACATCATCGGGAAGTACACGGCGGCCCCGATCGCGCCCGCGATCCTCGTCGTACGGGAGACGGCCGAGACCACCGAACCCAGCGCGAGGGCCGCGAGGATGGCGAGCAGCAGCGCGAGGACGTATCCGGCGGGCTGCTCGGGCAGGCGTACGTGGAAGGCGAGCCGCCCCACCGCCAGGGCGAGCAGCGTGGAGACCAGGGCGGCCAGTCCGTGCACCAGCATCTGCGCGGACAGCAGCGCGGAGGGCCGTACGGGTGTGGTGGCCATCCGGCGCAGGATGCCGCGCTCGCGGTAGCCGGTGAGGGCCTGCGGCATCGACTGCACCCCGGCCGTGATCATGGCGACCAGCACCACCACGGGAACGTACGCGTCGATGGGCCGGAGGCCGCCGAGGGACTTGTCGCTCTCGCGGAAGTGCGGGATCGAGCCGAGGATCACCAGCAGCAGGGTGGGGAACATCAGGATCCAGAAGAGGCTGCCGGGTTCGCGGCGGAACAGGCGGAGCTCGGTCTTCAGTACGGCGGTGTCGACGACTGCGGCGCTCATTCCACTGCCTCCGTGATGTCCAGGAACGCGTCGTCCAGCGTGGCGTCGGTGACGCGGAGTTGCCGGGCCGTGATGTGGCGCCGGGCGAGCAGAGTGATGACCGCGTTCACCGTCTCGTCGGTGCCGGCGAGCGTGATCCGGTCGTCCTTGTACGCCACGGACGCGAGCGCGGGCAGTTCCCGCAGGTCGCGCTCGTCCAGCGGCGCGGACGGCGTGAAGCTGATGACCGTGGAGCCGGACGCGCGGCGGATCAGCCCGGACGGAGTGTCCAGGGCGGCGATACGGCCCTTGTCGATGACCGCGATCCGGTCGCAGAGCCGCTGCGCCTCCTCCATGAAGTGGGTGACGAGCAGGACGGTGACGCCGCTCTCCCGTACGTCCTCGATGAGCCGCCAGGTGTCGCGGCGGGCCCGCGGGTCGAGCCCGGTGGTCAGTTCGTCGAGGACCACCACGCGTGGGCCTCCGACGAGGGCGAGCGCGATGAACAGGCGTTGTTTCTGACCACCGCTCAGCTTGCCGAAGCGGCTGTCGAGTCTTTCGGTCAGGCCGAGACGCTGGGCCAGCGGACGCCAGTCGGCGGGGTGCGGATAGAACGACGCGTACAGTTCCAGGGCCTCGCGCACGGTCAGCCTGGCCTGGAGCTCGCTCTCCTGCAGCTGGGCTCCGAGGACGCGGGAGACCTGCTCGTGGTCGGCGACGGGGTCGAGACCGGTGACCCGGACGCGCCCCGCGTCGGGGATCCTGAGGCCCTCGACACACTCGACGGTGGTGGTCTTGCCGGCGCCGTTGGGGCCGAGGATCCCGAAGATCTCGCCCTCCTCGACGGTGAAGGAGACACCGTCGACGACGGCCCGGCCGCCGTAGGACTTGCGCAGTGCGTCGACTTCGATCACGGGATGCGAAGGCATGGGTGGCATGGGACGAGGGTCGCGGGCGGGCCGGGTCCGGCACATCGGCCGTCGGGCTCGAGGGAGCATCAGCCGATCGGATGACGGAGGGGTACGACCGGGTGGTCGACGCGGTCGTACGACACTTCGAACGCGCAGGTCGTAGGACCAGCGGCGGACCCCGATCCGGCCAAAACTCGGTGGGCACTGTCAGTGCCGATCCGTAGTCTCGCTCCTGATGCCCACGACACGTGCAACCACCAAGGACCGATCCGCCGTCCGCACCCTGCTGCGCCTGTGGCCGTATGTGCGGCCGGTGCGGGTGCGGCTGTTCACGGCCGCGTTCGTCGCGGTCCTCGCCTCTTGTACGGGGCTGGTGATCCCGCTCGTGCTGAAGTGGATGGTGGACGGGCCGGTCGCCGACCGGGATCCGGCAGGCGTCTGGCTCGGGGCGCTGTACCTGCTGCTGCTCGGGATCGCGGAGGCGGTGCTGTTCGGGCTGCGGCGGTGGCTGGTGGCGCGGCCGCTGTCGCACGTCGAGGCGGAGATGCGGGCGGATCTGTACCGGCATCTGCAGCGGTTGCCGGTGGCCTTCCACGACCGGTGGGCGTCCGGGCAGTTGCTGTCCCGCGGGACGACGGACCTGATGCTGCTGCGCATGTTCCTCGCCTTCCCGCTGACATTTCTTCTGGTCAACGGGGTGACGATCCTCGTCGGTGTGGTGATCATGCTGATGCAGGACTGGTCCCTGGGGCTGGTGATCCTGGGGCCGGCCCTGCCCGTGGTCGTCACCTGCGTGATCTTCGAGAAGCGCTATGCCGATGTGGCCCGCCGCGCCCAGGACCAGGTCGGCGATCTGACGACGGTCGTCGAGGAGGGTGTGCTCGGCATCCGCATCATCAAGGGTTTCGGACGGCACCGGAGCCAGGCGCGGGCCTTCAGGGAACTGTCGCAAACGCTGCGGGGGACGGAGCTGCGGAAGGCCGGGCTGCTCGCGACGATCTGGGGCGTCATCGTGACGCTGCCGGAGCTGGCGATCGGGGCGGCGCTGGTGCTCGGGACCGTTCAGGTGGCGGACGGGGACCTGTCCGCGGGGACGCTGGTGGCGTTTCTGTCGACGGCGCTCGCTCTGCGGTGGCCGGTGGACTCGATCGGCTTCCTGCTGGCGATGAGTCAGGAGGCGGCGACGGCTACGGAGCGGTACTTCGAGGTGATGGACGAGGAACCCGAAATCGGCGTAGCTGCGGGCAGTCGTGCCGCTGGGGCGATGGGGTTCCCCCCTGCTCGAGCGAAGTCGAGAGCTTGGGGGAGGGTGGGCGCAGGGGCACCTCGCACCGCCGAGTTGCGGACCCAACCCCCGGCCGACACCAGCACCGGGCAACCTGACGGCCTCCGGTTCCACGACGTCCGCTTCCGCTATCCCGACGCCCCCGCCGGCTCACCCCCCGTCCTCGACCGCATCGACCTCCACATCCGCCCCGGCGAAACCATGGCCCTCGTCGGGGCGACCGGAAGCGGCAAGACCACGCTCACGGCGCTCATCCCCCGCCTCCACGAGGTGACGTCCGGCCGCATCACGCTGGACGGCGAGGACATCACGGCCATGTCCCGCGAGGAGCTGCGCTCCAAGGTGGCCGTCGCCTTCGAGGAGCCCACCCTCTTCTCGGCCGGCGTCGGTGACAACGTGCTCATGGGTGCCGACGACACCGCCGGACCCGAGGAGCTGGAGCGCGCCCTCGAAGTGGCCCAGGCCGACTTCGTGCACGCGCTGCCGCAGGGAACGCGGACCCAGGTCGGCGAGCAGGGGCTCAGCCTGTCCGGCGGCCAGCGCCAGCGGCTCGCACTGGCCCGGGCCGTCGTCGGCCGGCCCAGGTTCCTCGTCCTGGACGACCCCCTGTCCGCCCTCGACGTCCACACCGAGGCCGCCGTGGAGGCCGCGCTGCGCCGGGTGCTCGTGGACACCACCGCCCTGGTCGTGGCACACCGCCCGTCCACCGTCCTGCTCGCCGACCGGGTCGCCCTGCTGTCCGGCGGCCGTATCGCCGCCGTGGGCACCCACCACGAACTGCTGCGCACGAACGCCGAATACGCACACCTGATGTCCGGGGAACAGGAGGACGACCGATGACGGCGTCTGCGACGTCCACCCCTGCCGCCGACGAGGAGGAACTCCCGCCTCCCCAGGACACCGGCGACCTCTACGACCGCGATGTCCTGCCCGCTCCGCCCGGCGCGACGGCGGCCCTCCTGCGCTCGCTGCTCGCCCCGATGAAGGCCCGGGTCGCCGTGACGACGCTCCTGCTGCTGTTCCAGCAGGCGGCCGTCCAAGTGGGCCCACTGCTGGTGGCGTACGCCATCGACAACGCCGTACCGGCGTTCCGCGACCACGAACACGGCCCGCTGATCGCGGTGGGAGTCGCCTATCTGCTGTGCGCCGCCGTCTCCGGCGGGCTCCAGTACGCGTTCATCGTCGCCTCCGCCCGGGTGAACCAGGACGTGCTGCTCGACCTGCGCGGCCGTATCTTCCGTCACGCCCAGGCCCTGAGCGTCGACTTCCACGAGCGGTACACCTCGGGCCGGCTGATCTCCCGCTCGACGACGGACGTCGAGTCGCTGCGCGAGCTGCTCAGCGAGGGGCTTCAGGAGCTGGTCACGGTCATCCTGTCCTTCGTCTACATCTCGGCGTTGTTGCTCTGGCTGGACCTGGGGCTCGGCGCGGTCGCGGTGGCGTCGTTCGTGCCGCTCCACCTCCTCGTGCGGGTGTACCAGCGGCGCGCGGGGCGGGTGTACCGGCTGCGGTCCACGGCGATCGCCGCCGTGATCGTGAAGTTCGTGGAGACGATGAACGGGATCCGGCCGGTGCGCGCGTTCCGCCGCGAGGCCGTCAACGACGCCGACTTCCGCGTCCTGAACCGGCGGCACGAGCGGACCAACGGAGACGCGCTCCTGGAGATGGCCCGCTATGTCGTGGGCTCCCGGCTGGTCGCCAACACGGCCGTCGCGGTGATCGTGCTGTGGGGCGCGTACCGGGTGGCGGAGGGTTCGCTGGCGCTGGGTGTGCTGGCGGCCGCGGTGCTGTACCTGCGGCGGCTGTACGACCCCATCGACCGACTCGGCATGTTCCTCAACTCGTACCAGTCCGCGGCGGCCTCGCTGGAGAAGATCGCCGGGCTGCTGGCGCAGACGCCGTCCGTGCCCGAGCCCTCGGCGCCCAAGGCGCTTCCGGCGCTGGAAAGCGAACACCCCGGCCGCGAGGTCGTCTTCGACGGCGTCCGCTTCGGCTACCGCACCGGCGGCGAGGTCCTGCCCCGCTTCGACCTCACCCTGCCGGCCGGGCAGACCGTCGCGGTCGTCGGCTCGACCGGCGCCGGCAAGTCCACCCTGGCCAAACTGCTGGCCCGGTTCTACGACCCCTCGGACGGGCGGGTCCTGCTGGACGGCGTCGACCTGCGCGACCTCGCCGTGCCGGAACTGCGGCGCGGGGTCGTCATGGTGACGCAGGAGGCGTTCCTGTTCTCCGGCACCGTCGCCGAGAACATCGCCATCGGCCGCCCGGACGCGACCCGTGAGGAGATCGAGCGGGCCGCGAAGGCGATCGGCGCCCATGACTTCATCAGCGCGCTGCCCGACGGCTACGACACGGACGTACGCAAGCGCGGCGGCCGCATCTCGGCCGGGCAGCGCCAGCTCGTGGCGTTCGCCAGGGCGTTGCTCGCCGACCCCGCCGTCCTGATCCTCGACGAGGCGACCAGTTCCCTGGACATCCCCGGCGAGCGGGCCGTGCAGCGGGCGATGGTGACGGTGCTGCGAGGCCGTACGGCCGTCGTGATCGCCCACCGGCTGTCGACGGTGGAGATCGCCGACCGGGTCCTGGTGATGGAGGGCGGCCGCATCGTCGAGGACGGCAGTCCGGCCGAGCTGATCGCGGGGACCGGACGTTTCGCGGATCTGCACCGGGCGTGGCGGGACAGTCTGGCGTGAAAGAACAGGGGATCGTACGCGGATGATCGATGCCTACGAGGACCCCGGGACGCCCGACTGTCGTGGCGGCTGGCGGTATCTGTGGTGGCTGGTCAGGTGCCAGCCGTGGCGGTCCGTCGCGGGGGCGCTGCTGGGCAGTGTGTGGATGGTCCTGCTGTCGGCGACGCCGTATCTGATGGCCCGGGCGATCGACGAGGGCCTCCAGCCGGGCGACCTGGGCGCGCTCGCCCGGTGGACCGCCGCGCTGGTCGTGGTCGGCGCGTTCAACGCCTGGCTGAGCATCATGCGGCACCGCGTGATGACCCGGGTGCGGATGGACGCCAACTTCCGCACGGTGAAGGTCGTCGTGGGGCACGCGGTCCGGCTGGGGGCCGCGCTGCCGCGGCGGGCCGGGGCCGGAGAGGTGGTCACGATCGGCGTGGGCGACGTGCAGACGATCGCCGGAGCCCTGACGGTCGTGGGCCCCGGCGTCGGCGCGGTCGTCGCCTACGGCGCGGTCGCCGGGCTGCTGCTGTCGGTCTCCGTGCGGCTCGCCGCGGTCGTGCTGCTCGGGGTGCCGGTGATCGCGCTGATCGTCGGGCCGCTGATGGGGCGGCTTCAGGGCACCGAGGCGGAGTACCGGGAGCGGCAGGGCGTGCTGACGGCGCGGATCGGCGACCTCGCGGGCGGGCTGCGCGTCCTCAACGGCCTCGGCGGCAAGGGGCTGTTCGCGGACGCCTTCCGCCGGGACTCGGACCGTCTGCGGGAGCAGGGGTACCGGGTCGGGTCGGTGACCAGCTGGATGCAGGCGCTCGGGGTGGGGCTGCCGACCCTGTTCCTCGCCGTCGTGACCTGGCTCGCGGCCCGGCTGGCCGCCCAGGGCACCATCACCGTGGGCGAGTTGGTGGCCGTGTACGGGTATGTCGCCGTGATGGTGCGCCCGGTGGCGTTCTTCATCGAGTGCGGCTACCAGCTCAGCCGGGGTGTGGTGGCCGCCCGGCGCGTCGTACGGCTGCTGCGGCTGGAGCCGGAGCCCGACGACGGCACGCGCGAGGCGCCCGCGGAGCCGTCCGTGCTGCACGATCCGGAGTCCGGGGTGCGGGTGCTGCCGGGGCGGCTGACCGCGCTGGCCGGGGCGCGGCCCGCGGACGCCGCGGCCGTCGTCGACCGCCTGGGCCGCTACGCCCCTTCGGAGGCGACCTGGGGCGGGGTACGCCTGGACGAGATCCCGCTGGCGCGGGTGCGGGCACGGATCCTGGTCGCCGACAACGAGGCCGACCTGTTCGCGGGGACGCTGCGGGAACTGGTCGGGGGCCGACGGAAGCCGGAGGACCTCGACGAGGCGGCGATCGCGCGGGCGGTGCACGCCGCCGTGGCCGACGACATCGTGCAGGGCCTGCCGGACGGGCTCGATTCGGCGATCGACGCGCAGGGGCGCAACCTCTCCGGCGGCCAGCGGCAGCGCGTACGGCTCGTGCGGGCGCTGCTCGCCGACCCGGAGGTGCTGCTGACCGTCGAGCCCACCTCGGCGCTCGACGCGCACACCGAGGCGGCGCTCGCGGACCGGCTGCGGGCGGCGCGTGAGGGCCGTACGACCGTGGTGACCAGCACCTCCCCGCTGGTCCTTGATCGTGTGGACACCGTGTACTACCTGGTCGACGGCAAGGTCGCGGCCACCGGAAGCCATGCGCGGCTGCTGGCTCAGGAGCCCGGCTACCGGGCACTGGTGGCGCGAGACGCCGACGCGGCCGCTGCCGAGGAGGTCATGGGATGAGCCGGGGACAACTGCCCGTCGCCGAGCCCGCCGACGTGCGCCGGGCCGCCGTACGGCTGGTACGGGCCGACGCGCGGGCCTTCGCCGCCACGCTGGCCCTGAACGCGGCGGCGGCCGGTGCGGGACTGGCCGGTCCCTGGCTGCTCGGGCGGATCGTCGACGAGGTCCGGGCCGGGGGCGGGGTCGGGGCCGTGGACCGGATGGCGCTCGCCATCCTGCTGTGCTCGCTGGCGCAACTGCTGCTGGCGCGCTGGGCCCGGTACGTGGGGCACCGTTTCGGGGAGCGGTCACTGGCGCGGGTGCGTGAGGAGTTCGTCGACCGGGCGCTCGCGCTGCCCGCGTCCGTGGTGGAGCGGGCCGGCACCGGTGATCTGACCGCGCGCGGCACCGCCGATGTGTCCACCGTCGGCACCACCCTGCGGGACGTCGGCCCCGACCTGCTGATCAACGGCGTGCAGGCGCTGTTGCTGCTCGGCGCGGTCTTCGCGCTGGACCCGCTGCTCGGGGCCATCGGCGTGTTCGCTCTCGTCCCCATCTGGTGTGTGCTGCGCTGGTACCTGCGCCGGGCACGGGACGGCTACCTCGCCGAGGGCGAGTCCAATTCGCAGGTCGCGGAGATCCTCGCGGCGACCGCGGCCGGGGCGCGGACGGTGGAGGCGTTCCGGCTTCAGGAGCGTCGGACCGCGACGAGCCGGGACGCGCTGGAGGTCTCCCGGCGCAGGCGCCTGTACACGCTGTACCTGCGGTCCGTGTTCTTCCCCGTGGTGGAGGTGTCGTACGTCCTTCCCGTGGCCGGTGTGCTGCTGGTGGGCGGGGTGCTGCACGCGCACGGCGCGATGAGTCTGGGGTCGGTGGTGGCGGCCGCGGTGTACCTCCAGCAGTTCAGCTCACCGCTGGACGAGATCCTGATGCGGATCGAGCAACTGCAGAGCAGTGGCGCGTCCTTCGCCCGGGTGGAGGGGCTCGGCCGGACCCCGCACACCGCTCCGGAGGAAGCGTCCGCGGCGCCCGCGGACGACCGGATCGACGTGACGGACGTGCGGTACGCCTACGACCGCGGGGGTGAGGTGCTGCGCGGGGTCGATCTGACCGTGCGGCCCGGCGAGCGGCTGGCGGTGGTCGGCCCCTCGGGCGCCGGGAAGACCACCCTGAGCAGACTGCTGGCGGGCATCGACGCGCCGAGCGCGGGATCGGTGACCGTGGGCGGGGTGCCGATCGCCGCTCTCGGGCCGGAGCGGCTGCGCCGCCAGGTCGTCCTGGTCACCCAGGAACACCATGTCTTCCTCGGCTCGGTCCGCGAGAACCTGCGGATCGCCGAGCCGTCCGCCACGGACGAGGAGCTGTGGGCGGCCCTCGCCGCGGTGGGTGCCGACGACTGGGTGCGGGAGCTGCCGGGCGGTCTCGACACCGAGCTGGGCTCGTCGGGGTGCCGCACGGACGGCCCGCAGGCCCAGCAACTCGCCCTCGCCCGGGTGGTGCTGGCCGACCCGCACACCCTGATCCTCGACGAGGCCACGGCCCTCCTCGACCCCGCCACCGCCCGCCACGCCGAGCGCGCCCTGGCCGCCGTCCTCGAAGTCCGCACCGTCATCGCCATCGCGCACCGCCTTCACACCGCGCACGACGCGGACCGCGTGGCCGTGATGGAGGACGGCCGTCTGAGCGAACTCGGCACACACGACGAGCTGGTGGCGGCCGACGGGGCGTACGCGGCGCTGTGGCGGACGTGGCACGGCGAACGCGGGTCGGAGCCGCCCCGTACCTCGCTCGGTGACCCGGACCACGCCCCGGGGACCCGTACCTCGCCCCGGTGACCTGTACCTCACCCCGGTGTCCGGCGTCTGACGGATCCGTATATCGAACATGACCATCCGGGCAACGGAGCGTTTCCGGCCAAGTTGTTGACGCGCTCCTGACAGCAAGCGCCGTCTCCTGACACGCTTCCCACGGCCACCTCACAGCAACCCCACAGCTGCACCCGTGCGGTGGCCCGTGACCTTCATGCACCTGGTTCCGCGTTCCGCCCTGTTCTGCCCGGACGGCTGACCATCCGTCCGGTCTCCCCTGGCCGCGCGATCCGCGGCCACGCAGAAGGAGTCAGTGTTGAGCAGCAATTCCTCTCGCAGACGCACCTCCCACACCCCCTCCCGTCGTGTCGCGGCCGTCGCCCTCGTCGGCGTCTCCGCCCTGCTGGCCGCCGCGGTGCAGTCGGGCGCCGCGAGCGCCGCCCCGGCCGCGCCCGCCGCCGGGAAGATCAACCCCGCCCACGCCGCCCTGAAGCTCTCCCCCTCGCAGCGCGCCGAGCTGATCCGCGATGCCGACGCGGCGAAGGCGGACACCGCCAAGGCGATAGGCCTCGGGACCCAGGAGAAGCTGGTCGTCCGTGACGTCGTCAAGGACGCCGACGGCACGCTCCACACGCGCTACGAGCGCACGTACGCCGGCCTCCCCGTCCTCGGCGGCGACCTGGTCGTCGACACGGCCAAGTCGGGGCAGACCGAGCGCGTCATCAAGGCCTCGTCCGCCACCATCAAGGTCGCCTCGCTCACGCCCCGGGTGGCCGCCTCGAAGGCGGAGAAGCAGGCGGTGTCCGCCGCCAGGGCGGCGGGCTCGAAGCAGACCGGCGCCGACCGTGCTCCGCGCAAGGTGATCTGGGCGGCGAGCGGCAAGCCGATCCTGGCGTACGAGACGGTGGTCGGCGGCCTCCAGGACGACGGCACCCCGAACCAGCTCCACGTCATCACCGACGCCGCCACCGGCAAGGAGCTCTTCCGCTACCAGGGCATCAAGAACGGCATCGGCAACACGCAGTACAGCGGCCAGGTCACGCTGACGACCACGCAGTCGGGTTCGAATTTCACGCTGACCGACGGCTCGCGCGGCGGGCACAAGACATACAACCTCAACCATGGCTCGTCCGGCACCGGCACGCTGTTCTCGCAGACGAACGACACCTGGGGCAACAGCACCACGTCGAACGCCGCGACCGCGGGCGCCGACGCGCACTACGGCGCGGCGGTCACCTGGGACTTCTACAAGTCCACCTTCGGCCGCAGCGGCATCAAGAACGACGGCAAGGCGGCCTACTCCCGGGTCCACTACGGCAACGCGTATGTCAACGCGTTCTGGGACGACAGCTGCTTCTGCATGACGTACGGCGACGGTTCGGGCAACGCCGACCCGCTGACCTCGCTGGACGTGGCCGGCCACGAGATGAGCCACGGCGTCACCGCCAACACCGCCGGACTCGAGTACTCCGGCGAGTCCGGCGGCCTCAACGAGGCCACCTCGGACATCTTCGGCACCGGCGTCGAGTTCTACGCCGCCAACTCCTCCGACGTGGGCGACTACCTCATCGGCGAGAAGATCGACATCAACGGCGACGGCACCCCGCTGCGCTACATGGACAAGCCCAGCAAGGACGGCTCGTCCAAGGACAGCTGGTACTCGGGGCTCGGAAACCTGGACGTCCACTACTCGTCGGGTCCCGCGAACCACTTCTTCTACCTGCTCAGCGAGGGCAGCGGCGCCAAGGTCATCAACGGCGTGAGCTACAACTCGCCGACCTCGGACGGCCTTCCGGTCACGGGCATCGGCCGGGACAAGGCGCTACAGATCTGGTACCGGGCGCTCACCACGAAGTTCACCTCGACGACCAACTACGCGGCGGCCCGCACGGGCACGCTCGCGGCGGCGGGCGAGCTGTACGGCACGACGAGCACCGAGTACAAGGCGGTGCAGGACGCCTGGGCCGCGATCGCGGTCGGGTCGCGCTCCGGTGGCGGCGGGGGCGGCGGCGGCACCTCGTACGAGAGCTCGACCAAGGTATCGATTCCGGACAACGGGCCGGCGGTCACCTCGTCGATCACCGTGAGCGGCCGGACCGGCAACGCGCCCAACAACCTTCAGGTCACCCCGAACATCACCCACACCTGGCGCGGCGACCTGGTGATCGATCTGATCGGCCCGTCGGGCACCGCGTACCGGCTGAAGAACTTCAGCTCGTCCGACTCGGCGGACAACGTGACCGACACCTACACGGTCAACGCGTCCTCCGAAACCGCCAACGGCACTTGGAAGTTGAGGGTTCAGGACCAGGCGGCACAGGACGTCGGAACGATCAACGGCTGGAAGCTGACGTTCCCGTAGACGGCGGCTGAACGCACGCCACGGCGCGCAGACAACAGGGTGCCGCCCCGGGGAGCCGACTCCCCGGGGCGGCACCCTCTTTGCCGCGCCCTGAACCGGGCTTCATTGATGCTTGACCAGGTCCGGAGCCTGCGCGGCACGCGACACGGTTCACCTGATGGACGATTTTCGGCCAAGGTCGCTTTGCCCTCCTGACATGTACGCGTCCTTGATGCGAGTCTTCCACCGCACGGCTCACCCGCACCGCAACTTCACAACCGTCCGCATGGCCACCCCACGTCATGCGGCCGCCCCCACATAAGGAGCTTGCGTGACTCCCCTCTACGCGCGTCACAAGCGCACCACTCTGGCCATCGCCACCGCCGTCGCGGCCGGAGCCCTGCTCGCCACCGGTATGACCACCGGTGCCTCCGCCCAGGTCCCGGCCTCCGCCTCCGGCAAGACGGCCAAGCCGCTCGCCGCCGCACCGCTGACGCTGTCCGCGTCCACCCGCGCCTCGCTCGTCAAGGAGGCCCAGGCGGCCGCACCCGAGACGGCGCGCAAGATAGGCCTCGGCGTCAAGGAGCAACTGGTCGTCAAGGACGTCGTCAAGGACGTCGACGGCACGGTCCACACGCGTTACGAGCGCACGTACGCGGGCCTCCCGGTCCTCGGCGGCGACCTGGTCGTCCACGAGTCGAAGTCCGGCAAGACCGAGGGCGTGACCAGAGCGAACAAGGCGACCATCAAGCTGTCCTCCCTCAAGCCGCAGGTCACCGCGGCGAAGGCGGAGAAGCAGGCCGTGAAGGCCGCGCAGGCGGCGGGCTCGGAGAAGACGGCGGCCGACGGCGCGCGCAAGGTGATCTGGGCGGGCAACGGCACGCCGGTCCTCGCGTACGAGACCGTCGTGGGCGGGCTCCAGGACGACGGCACCCCGAACCAGCTGCACGTCATCACCGACGCCGCCACCGGCAAGAAGCTGTACGAGTACCAGGGCATCGAGACGGGCACCGGCAAGAGCCTCTACTCGGGCACGGTGAGCCTCAACACCACCCTGTCGGGCTCGACCTACCAGCTGACCGACGGCACGCGCGGCGGCCACAAGACCTACAACAAGAAGCACACCACCAGCTCCACCGCGGGCACCCTGTTCACCGACGCCGACGACACGTGGGGCACCGGCGCGGCCTCCAGCTCCACCACCGACCAGACCGCGGCCGTCGACGCCGCCTACGGCGCCCAGGTGACCTGGGACTTCTACAAGAACACCTTCGGCCGCAGCGGCATCAAGAACGACGGCAAGGCGGCCTACTCCCGGGTCCACTACGGCAACGCGTATGTCAACGCGTTCTGGGACGACAGCTGCTTCTGCATGACGTACGGCGACGGCGACGGCAACACGCACCCGCTGACCTCGCTGGACGTGGCCGGCCACGAGATGAGCCACGGTGTCACCGCCAACACCGCCGGACTCGACTACTCGGGCGAGTCCGGCGGCCTCAACGAGGCCACCTCCGACATCTTCGGCACCGGCGTCGAGTTCTACGCGGCCAACTCGAACGACGTCGGCGACTACCTCATCGGCGAGAAGATCGACATCAACGGCGACGGCACCCCGCTGCGCTACATGGACAAGCCCAGCAAGGACGGCGGCTCGGCCGACTACTGGTCCTCGTCGGTGGGCAACCTGGACGTGCACTACTCGTCGGGCGTCGCGAACCACTTCTTCTACCTCCTCTCGGAGGGCAGCGGTTCGAAGACCATCAACGGGGTGACCTACAACTCCCCGACGTCCAACGGCTCCACGGTCACCGGCATCGGCCGGGCCAAGGCCCTGCAGATCTGGTACAAGGCGCTGACGACGTACTTCACGTCGACGACCAACTACAAGTCGGCCCGTACGGGCACGCTCTCGGCGGCGGCCGCCCTGTACGGCTCCGGCAGCACCGAGTACAACGCGGTGGCGGCGGCCTGGTCCGCGGTCAACGTGAGCTGACGCGGAACATTTGAGAGGGCGGCCCCCGGCGCGAAGGCGTCTCCGGGGGCCGCCCTACTCTTGGGACCCATGTCCTTCACGTACGAGGATGTCGGCGCCACCCGTGAGAACGCCGCCTTCTGCCCGCCCGGCTTCCACCCCCTGCACCTACGCGCCCGGCTGGGCGAGGGCGAGGAGGTCTTCCGGCGCGCCGCCGAGACGGTCCTCACCTGGGAGATGCACCGCGCCCTGGGCGTCGGCATCGACGCCACGGCCGACCGCGCCGCCCCCGGCGTCGACGTCACGGTCACCCTCGCCGGCGTCATCAAGGCCCCGTGCCGCATCGTCTGGACGGTCGAGGAATCCCGCCGCGCGGGCTGGGCGTACGGCACGCTGCCGGGCCACCCGGAGTGCGGCGAGGAGGCCTTCGTGGTGGACCGCACCGGGGACGGCACGGTCTGGCTGACGATCACGGCGTTCAGCCGCGCGGCCAAGTGGTACGCGAGGGCCGGCGGCCCGGCCACGCGGGGGTTGCAGCACGCGTATGCGCGGCGGTGCGGGGCGGTACTGCGGCGGTTGTGCGCGGAGGACTCGCTGGACTGAGACCGCGCGTCACCTCGCGGCCGACGCGGTGGCCGGTCCTTCCGGGCCGTCGTTACTTCCCCGGACCGACGTTGGCGTCGCGCAGTTCACGCATCGACCCGGCGAGGTTGCGGAACCCGTCGCACCCGAGGGTGCCGAGCACTCGGGTGCGGAGGATCTCTGTCGCCACCCGGGAGACCGACCGGGCGGTTTCCTCGCCGCGCTCGGTCAGTTCGAGGTAGGTGACGCGTCGGTCGGCATCGCACGACACGCGCTGGGTCAGGGCGGCCGCGCAGAGCCGGTCGGCGAGTTTGGTGAACCCACCACTGGACATACCCGCCTCGTGCGCCAGGCGTGTCATCGGCATCCGGTGCTTGGGACTGATCAGGATGCGCAACAGTACGTCCGCGGCGCCTGGGCCGAGGTCGAAGCGTTTCGCCAGCTCGCTCACGAAAGACTGGTGTGTGGCGCGGAAGCCCTCCATCACCAGTTTCCAGCCACCGATCAGTTCATAATCGATGCTCGGGTCATCGTCCTGGTCGTCGCCACCGTCGCCCGGAAACCGTGTTCGCCCGCTCAGCGGGCCCGTCGCTTCATTCTCCATGGCTGTTTCAACTCCTTGGCGGCACGGATGTTCCCTCGGACTCACCGCTCGGTCGTCCAAGGAAGACGCGGGTCATCAGCCCGCCGGCCACGCCCAGGCCGACGGCCACGACTGTCCACCACGGGTCCCAGGGAAGCAGACCGAGGGCCTGGTCGGCCGACCAGCGGCCCGGGCCGGTCAGCGTCAGCACGGCCGGCAGGATCACCAGGACCAGCGGGTACTCGTAGCCGTTGTCCTGCACCCAGAGCCCGTTGCGCCACTTTACTGTGACCGCGACGGTCATGACGCCCGCGGCGATGGCGGCTGCCAGGGGGGTGAGCGCTCCCGCGGCGAGCAGTAGACCCGCGGCGATCTGTCCCAGGCCCGCGGCGGCCGCGGTGAGGCGGCCGCCGCGGAACCCGTCCGCCCGGAACTCCGCCGCTCCGCCCTCGATCCCGTGTCCTCCCAGCCAGTGGCTGATCTTCTGGATGCCGTGCCCGGCAAACAGCAGGCCGATGACGAGTCGCAGGATCAGCAGTCCGGTGTTCATGACGTTCTCTTCTCTGTGGACCGGGGCGGCAGCGGTGAGTCCCGTGCCTTACAGCACGAAGCAGGTGTCGAAGATCTCGGTCGGGGCCTCGGGGGTGAAGCCGCGCTGAGCGCGCCACTGCCGGTGCTGTTCGGACTCGGCGACGGCCTGGCCGAGCAGTTCGGCCTGTCGCGCGCCCGAGATGCTGGGCTTCACGGTGGCCTGGTAGCCCCCGTAGTGCGCGACCGGGCTCCATGCCGGGCTGATCGCCGGTATCTCCTCGTCCATGCCCTCGTACTCGGCCGCGGCGTAGACGATGCGGCCGCCGGTGACGGTCAGGAGGGACTCGATGTGCGGGATGTCCTGCTCCGGAACGGCGAAGAAGTCGTCGGAGAGGATGGCGAGGTCGCCGTAGAACCCGGGCTTGAGGGTGCCCTTGACGTCCTGCTCTCCGGTGAGCTTGGCGCCGGCCTGGGTGTACATGGTCAGGGCGGTCTCCCGGCTGACGCGGTTCTCCGGCGGATAGATCGTCAGGTCGCCGACGGTCCTGCCAGTGACGAGCCAGTGCAGCGCGACCCAGGGGTTGTAGGAGGACACCCGGGTGGCGTCCGTGCCGGCGCCGACGGTCAGGCCGCGGTCCAGCATGGCGCGTACGGGCGGCGCCTCGGCGGCGGCTCCGGCGCCGTAGCGGCGCACGAACGCCTCGCCCTGGAAGGACATACGGTTCTGGATCGACATGGCCCCGCCCAGCGCGGCGACACGGTCCAGGCTGTCGCGGGAGACGGTCTCCGCGTGGTCGAAGAGCCAGCGGTTGCCGGCCGGGAACAGGCCCTCGGCGGCGAGCTTCTCGAAGACGGCGAGGTCGCGGCGGATCGTCTCGTCGTAGGTGGCGTGCAGGCGGAAGCCCCAGCCGTTCTCCATCAGCAGCCGCACGGCGCTCTCGAAGCTCTCCTCGTAGTCCGCGGCCAGTTCGGGCCGGGGCTCGGTGAAGTTCTCGAAGTCGGCGGCCGACCAGGTCAGGTTCTCTCCGGCGCCGTTGAGGCGGAGCCATTCGTCGCCGTCCCCGGGCCGGACCATGCCGATCCAGCGCTTGAGGTCGTCGATCTCCTGTCCGGCCGTCTGCGGGAAGAGGTGGTAGGCGATGCGCACCGACAGCTGGCCGGCCTTGGCGAGGTCGATGACAGTGCCGTAGTTGTCGGGGAAGTTCTGGAAGCCCCCGGCCGCGTCGATGGCCGAGGTGAGGCCGAACCGGTTCAGCTCACGGAAGAAGTGCCGGGTGGAGGTCTTCAGGTCCTCGCCCTGCAGGGTCGGTGCCGCGGCGAGGGTGGAGTACAGGATCAGGGCGCTGGGCGCGGCAAGGAGCATGCCGGTCGGCTCCCCGTCCCGGCCCCGCACGAGCTGACCGCCCCTGGGATCGGGGCTGCTCTTGGTGTAACCGGCCGCCTTCAGCGCCGCACGGTTCATCAGGGCGGACTGGTAGAGGTGCAGCACGAACACCGGCGTGTCCGGCGCGGCCGCGTTCAGCTCGGCCAGGGTCGGCAGGCGCTTCTCGGCGAACTGGTCCGCCGACCATCCGCCGACCACCCTGACCCACTGTCCCTTGGGGGTGCGGGCGGCCTGCTCGCGCAGCATCGCCAGTGCCTGACGCAGTGTGGGCACACCGTCCCAGCGCAGTTCCAGGACGTAGTTCAGGCCGCCCCGGATCACGTGCACGTGGGAGTCGTTCAGGCCCGGGATGACCCGGCGGCCCAGCGCGTCGACCACTCGGGTGCGGGCGCTGATCAGCGGGGCGACGTCGTTGTCGTCACCGACCACGGTGACCTTGCCGTCCTTGATGGCGACGGCACTGGCATGCGGGTGCACCGGGTCACCGGTGTAGATCTTGGCGTTGCGCACCACGATGTCGGCGACGTGGTCGGCGTTGACGGGGGGAAGGCCTGCCACGGGCATAGTGGCCATGGAAATCATCTCCAGCGGGAGAAAGAGGGGGGTTCTGAGAAGCCGTGTCAACGGCGGGGCGGTCGGCGGAAACACGGGGAGGTGATGTCTCCCCCGGCCGGCTCAGCCGGAGGAGGAGCCGCGCGGCACGGCCAGGGCGGCGGTCGCGGTACCCAGCGTGCTGGCCAGCAGGGGCCAGCCCAGCCCCGTGTGTTGCACGAGCAGGGCTCCCGCGAAGGCGCCCGCCAGCATCGCCAGCACGGAGGCGAGCCGACGGCCCGCACGCGGATTGCTGCCGCCTGCCAGAGTCGAGTCGGATGCCAGTCCGGTCAGCGTGAGGGTCAGTACCGTCGTGGTCACGTCCGGCACGGCGAGTTTGCGCACGGTCCCGTTGCGCAGGCCCATGGCCAGTGCGGTCAAGGCGATGAGCGCGTGGACCGCGTGGCTCGCGGTGAAGGCGACCGCTGTGGCCGTAGCCAGCAGCGCCGTCTCGGCGCCGAGGATCCGGCGGAGCCACGTACCCGAGGATCGGGTGCGCAGCACGGTTGCCAGACGGCCGGCGATCACCGCTCCGGCCAGGAAGGCGGCCAGTGAGACCAGCGAGCCGAGTACCGAGAAGCCGGGTACGCCGGCCGCGGCGAAGCCGATGATGACGACGTTGCCGGTCATGTTCGCGGTGAAGACATGGCCCAGGCCCAGGTAGCTGACTGCGTCGATGAGGCCGCTCACGGCCGTCACGGTCATGAGGGACGCCAGCAGCGGTTCGCGACCGCCTGGCGCGCGGGGGGCGGACGGATGGTTGGGGTTCACTGTCGTTTCCTCCGTCGCACGGGGGCCACCGGACGTCGTGCACAGGGGCTTCGACGGCGGGCCCGCACCGGCCCGGGACGTGTGCCCCGAGCCGAGGTGCAAAGGGTGGGGTCAGCCTGCGGCGTGGGCGCCGATGACGGACTGGGCGTAGACGACTCCGAGGCCGTAGGCGCCGCCGTGCTCCTTGACGATGTCCATGACCGCGCCGTAGGTCTCGCCGCGGGCCCAGTCGCGCTGCAGCTCGAGCAGGACCTGGATCCAGGTCACCGGCACCGCGCCGGCGGCGATCATGCGCTGGACGGCGTGCTCGTGGGCCTGCGGGGTGACGCCGCCGGAGGCGTCGGCCACGACGTAGACCTCGTAGCCCTGGCCGAGCGCGGACAGCACCGGGAGCACGATGCATACCTCGGTCCACAGGCCCGAGATGATGATCTTCCTGCGGCCGGTGGCCTTGATCGCCTCGACGACCGCGTTGTCCTCCCAGGCGTTCATCGTGGTGCGGTCGATGATCTCCTGGCCCGGGAAGACCTCGGCCAGCTGCGGCAGGATCGGGCCGGAGAAGGACTCGGCGGCCACGGTGGTGAGGACCGCGGGGACGTTGAACGCCTTGGCCGCCTTGGCGAGGCCCACGGTGGCGTTGATGATCGCGGTGCGGTCGCCGCTGCCCGTGCCGAAGAACATCTGCGGCTGGTGGTCGACGAACAGCATCACCGAGTTGTCAGGGGTCAGCAGGTCGGGGCTGGGAGCGGCCTTGACGTTGGATGCGTTGAACATGGTGGATTCCTTCTCGTCTGCTGCGGAGCGGCCGAACATTCTGCCGATCAGCCCCCGCAGGCGGTTCTTTGATGCCGGCATTGCGGCCTCCTTGGGTGTCGAGCCGGGCGGTGGTCCGTCCGGGGAGGACACCCGCATCAATGAATCTTTCTAGGAAGAGATTCCCTCGGGAGAAGTTGAATAGCAAACTAAAAATCGGTGGTGTGCGTCACAGGGCGTGCGTCACACCGCCACAGCCGGCGTCGCAGGCGGAGCGGCAAACGAAAGCGGCCTGCTCCAGGCTTGGAGCAGGCCGCCAAGGCCGTCGTCTTCGTGCGGCGCGGTGCCGCACGCCCCATCAGCGCATCAGTACACCGGCCTCCTCGACCGCCCCTTCCGGCGGCACGGTCACCAGCCCCAGTTCCGCGCTGGTGGCCAGCAGCCGGTGCGAGGGGAGGATGCGGACGGTGTAGCCGAAGGGGCCGGTGCGGTCCAGCGACAGCGGCCCCTCGTACACCCAGCGGCCCTCCCCATCAGGCCCACCTCCAGGTTTCAGCGCCGTAGCCGTGGCGTCCGCGATACCGTCCTCCGTGTCCACACGCCCCGACACCGCCTGCACCTCCACATCGTCGGGGCTCAGGTCGCCGAGCCCGACGCGGACCCGGAGCGAGAGCGTCGAGCCCAGTTCCGCCGTCGCCGTCGCGGCCGACGTCTCGACGTGGTCGACCGTGACGGCAGGCCAGGCCGCCCGCACCCGCGCCTTCCAGGCCGCCAACTCCCGTGCCGCGTCCGGCGTCATCGCCCGGTGCGCGTGGGCCGCCGGGGTGTACAGGCGCTCCACGTACTCGCGAACCATCCGCCCGGCCAGCACCTTCGGGCCCAGGTGCATCAGCGTCTGGCGGACCATCTCGATCCAGCGGTCCGGCAGACCACCCTGGCCCCGCTCGTAGAAGCGCGGCGCCACCCGCTGCTCCAGCAGGTCGTACAGCGCCGCCGCCTCCAGGTCGTCGCGCCGGTCCTCGTCGGTTCCCGCGCCGTCGGCCGTGGGGATCGCCCAGCCGAAGTCGGGCTGGAACCATTCGTCCCACCAGCCGTCGAGCACCGACAGGTTGAGGCAGCCGTTGAGCGCCGCCTTCATGCCGCTCGTCCCGCACGCCTCCAGCGGGCGCAGCGGGTTGTTCAGCCATACGTCGCAGCCCGGGTACAGCTTCTGCGCCATCGCCATGCCGTAGTCGGGGAGGAAGACGATGCGGTGGCGTACCCGTGGGTCGTCCGCGAACCGGACCAGCTCCTGGATCAGGCGCTTTCCGCCGTCGTCCGCCGGGTGCGCCTTCCCGGCCACCACGATCTGGATCGGGTGGTCCGGGTGCAGCAACAGTTCCATCAGCCGGTCCCGGTCGCGCAGCATCAGCGTCAGGCGTTTGTACGACGGCACGCGGCGGGCGAAGCCGATCGTCAGGACATCAGGGTCCAGCACCCCCTCGATCCAGCCGAGTTCGGCCGTCCCGGCGCCGCGCTGCCGCCAGGCGGCGTACAGCCGTTCCCGCACCTCAAGGACCAGTTGCTCGCGCAGCACCCGGCGCAGGTCCCAGATCTCCTGGTCGGCGATCTCGGCGACCGCCTCCCAGCGGTCCGTGCGGCCGCCCACCGTCATCGCGTCCTCGGTGCGCTCCGCCCCGACCTGCCGCGCGCCGAGCCGGAACACTTCGGGCGCCACCCAGGTCGGCGCGTGCACCCCGTTCGTCACGGACGTGATCGGCACCTCGTCGGGGTCGAAGCCCGGCCACAGGCCCGAGAACATCTCCCGGCTTACGTTGCCGTGCAGCAGGGACACGCCGTTGGCGCGCTGGCCGAGCCTGAGGCCCATCACGGCCATGTTGAAGAGATTCGGCTCACCGCCGGGGTAGGTCTCCATCCCGAGCCGCAGGATCCGCTCCACGTCGATCCGCGGAAGTTCGGCGTCCGGACCGAAGTGGCGGGCCACCAGCTCCCGGTCGAAACGGTCGATGCCGGCCGGGACGGGCGTGTGGGTGGTGAAGACCGTGCCCGCCCGGACCGCCTCCAGAGCGGAGTCGAAGTCGAGTCCGGCGTCGGACAGCTCGGCGATCCGCTCCAGGCCGAGGAAGCCCGCGTGCCCCTCGTTGGTGTGGAACACCTCGGGCTCGGCGTGCCCGGTCAGCCGGCAGTACGTGCGCACCGCGCGCACCCCGCCGATACCGAGCAGCATCTCCTGGAGCAGCCGGTGCTCGCTGCCGCCGCCGTACAGCCGGTCGGTGACGCTCCGTTCGCCGAGGTCGTTCTCCTCGACGTCCGAGTCGAGCATCAGCAGCGGCACCCGGCCCACCTGGGCGAGCCAGACGCGTGCCTGGAGCCGGCGGCCGCCGGGCAGGCCCAGGGAGACCTGGGCAGGGGTGCCGTCCGGCTCGCGCAGGGGCACCACGGGCAGTTCGTTCGGGTCGAGCACGGGATAGTGCTCCTGCTGCCAGCCGTCCCGCGACAGGGTCTGCCGGAAGTAGCCGTGCCGGTACAGCAGGCCCACGCCGATCAGCGGGGCGCCCAGGTCGCTGGCCGCCTTCAGATGGTCGCCGGCGAGGATGCCGAGGCCGCCGGAGTACTGGGGCAGCGCGGCCGTGATGCCGAACTCGGGCGAGAAGTAGGCGATGGCGGCGGGGAGGTCGGACTCGGCCGAGCGGAACTGGTACCAGCGGTCGCCGCTCATATAGTCGGTCAGATCGTCGGCGGCCGCGGCCAGGCGGCGCAGGAAACGGCGGTCCTCGGCCAGCTCCGCGAGCCGGGCGGGCGGCACGCTGCCCAGCAGCCGCACGGGATCGCCGCCGGAGGCGGCCCATCGCTCGGGGTCGACGGACTGGAAGAGGTCACGGGTCTCCGCATGCCACGACCAGCGCAGATTGCGCGCCAAGTCGCTCAGCGGGTGCAGGGCTTCGGGGAGGACGGGACGTACGGTGAACCTGCGGATGGCCTTCACGAGTTCCACCTTCACGGAGGACGTACGCGTGTCGTCTCCGACGGTAGCTTGCGTGGTGCGCCTACCGCCGGGTTTGTACGCACTCGGGGTGCCGTGACCGTCCCTGGGCGCTGCGCCCCCGGACCGCCGCTTTCGGCCTGAACAGCCTTGTCCCCAAGGGCCGGACGGGCTGGTTCTGGCTGACCTGCACCCCGTACAAGCCGTCGAAAAAACAACGCAACCTTTACATGCCCGCCATGGCCGATATGGCCGATTCCGCCCACCCAGGCGACCTTGTGGCGGTTCGCACCGCACGAGAGGCTGCCCCTTGGCGCACCGGTCGGCGAATAGCCTGGACATGGATGAACTCCGGCCGTCGTGCGCCGAGTCGAGGAGGGGAACTCGAGTCATGGCACGGATGAGATACGCGCGTCTGCGCTGGGCGGGCGGCCTCACCGCGGTCACCACGGTGGCGGCGCTCTCGGCCATCACCCAGTCCGCGCAGGCCGCCCCGGAGGGGACGATCCTCGGTGCCGGGGCCCCCGGCGCCGTCAGCGGCAGCTACATCGTGACGCTCAAGGGGGGAACGAAGGCCCCGTCGGACGCCGGCAAGGGCATCGCCGAGAAATACGGGGCGAAAATAAGCCACACCTACGGGACCGCACTCAACGGATTCGCGGTGAAGGTCGACGAACGGCAGGCCAGGCGCCTCGCGGCGGACTCCCGCGTGGTCTCGGTCGTCCAGGACACCAGGGTCACCCTGGACCACTTCCAGAAGGACCCGCCCTCGTGGGGTCTGGACCGTGTCGACCAGCCGGACCTGCCGCTCGACAAGGGATACACCTGGCCCGAGCCGGCCGGCGCAGGCGTGACGACGTACGTCATCGACACCGGCATCCGCATCTCGCACAAGGACTTCGGCGGCCGGGCGAGCTACGGCTGGGACTTCGTCGGCAACGACAGGACCGCCGCCGACGGCAACGGGCACGGCACGCACGTGGCCGGAACCATCGCGGGCGGCACGTACGGGGTCGCCAAGCAGTCGAAGGTCGTCGCCGTGCGCGTCCTCGACGACAACGGCTCCGGCACCACCGCACAGGTGATCGCGGGCATCGACTGGGTGACCAGGCACGCGAAGAAGCCCGCGGTGGCGAACCTGAGCCTGGGCGGCTTCGCCAACGCCCAGCTGGACGCGGCCGTGCGCAACTCCATCGCCTCCGGCGTCACCTACGTGGTCGCCGCCGGCAACGACGGACTCTCGGCCGGCCTGTACTCCCCGGCCCACGTCAAACAGGCCATCACGGTCGGCGCGGTCGACCAGAAGGACACCCGCGCGAGCTTCTCCAACTGGGGCGCCAGTCTGGACCTGTTCGCCCCCGGCGTGGCGATCACCTCCGACTGGTACACGAGCGACACGGGCAAGGCCACCTTCTCGGGTACGTCGATGGCGACACCGCACGTCACGGGTGCGGCCGCGCTCTACCTCGCCAACCACCCCAAGGCCACTCCGGCGCAGGTGAGCCAGGCGCTCGTCCAGCGGGCGGCCGCCGGAAAGGTCAAGGGGGCGGGACTCGGTTCACCGAACAGACTGCTCCAGGTCGACAATCCCGGACCGCGATGATCCGGACACGCGTAAACCAGAATTAACCGGACACGCGTACGCTGACCGGCCTCGCCTCCCTCGGGCGGGGCCGGTCCTTTTCGCTCTTCCGGATGCGGCCGGTCTTGAACATAGACATACGCGTGAGTAGTTAACAAAGTGCCGGAATGCCCACCCGCACAAGGTGGGAAGGCTCCTCCGGTAACCCCGCTGGCCCTACCTCCCGACACCCATCCGCCCACCCACGTTGACGCGGACAGGAGCGGTCATGCCCGCAGCGCACCACTCGTCGGCACCCCCGGCACACGGCACCGGCACCACCTCCGTACAGAGGGCCGACGCCGTTCCCCCCGACACCGTTCCCCCCACCCCGCGAACACCCTCCGCGGGCCCGAACCCCGCCCCGAGCCCTGACACCGGTCCCACCCTGGGGCGCATCCCCGTCCTCGACGTACGCCCCCTCGTCCACCAGGGCCGTCGCCCGGCCAAGGCGGTGGTGGGCGAGGAGTTCGAGATCTCCGCCACGGTCTTCCGCGAGGGCCACGACGCCGTCGCCGCCAACGTCGTCCTCACGGACCCCGAGGGCCGCCCCGGCCCGTGGACGCCGATGCGCGAACTGGCCCCCGGCACGGACCGCTGGGGCGCCACCGTCTCCGTACCGAGCGAGGGCCGCTGGACCTACGCCGTTCAGGCGTGGGGCGATCCGGTCACCACCTGGCGGCACCACGCCGGGATCAAGATCCCGGCCGGGATCGACACCGAACTGGTCCTGGAGGAGGGCGCGCGGCTGTACGAGCGCGCGGCCGCCGGCGTCCCGAAGGGCGAAGGCCGGCGGGAGCTGCTCCGCACGGCGGCCGAGGCCCTGCGCGACACCGGCCGCCCGGCCGCGTCCCGTCTCGCGGCCGCGCTCACCCCGGAGGTGGAGGAGGTTCTGGCCCGTTATCCGCTGCGTGAACTGGTTTCGTCCTCGGAGCCGTTGCCGTTGCTGGTGGAGCGGGAGCGGGCGTTGTACGGGGCGTGGTACGAGTTCTTTCCGCGGTCGGAGGGGACGGTGGAGCGGCCGCACGGCACGTTCCGGACGGCTGCGCGGCGGCTTGCGGCGATCGCGGGGATGGGTTTCGACGTGGTGTATCTGCCGCCCATCCATCCGATCGGGTTCACGTTCCGCAAGGGCCGTAACAACAGTCTGTCGGCGGGTGCGGAGGATGTGGGGGTGCCGTGGGCGATCGGGTCGCCGGAGGGCGGGCACGACGCGGTGCATCCGGATCTGGGCACGGTGGAGGACTTCGACTGGTTCGTGGGCCGGGCGGGGGAACTGGGGCTGGAGATCGCGCTGGATTTCGCGTTGCAGTGTTCGCCGGATCATCCGTGGGTTCAGAAGCATCCGGAGTGGTTCCGGCACCGGCCGGACGGGTCGGTCGCGTATGCGGAGAATCCGCCGAAGAAGTACCAGGACATCTATCCGATCGCGTTCGATCAGGACATGGACGGTCTGGTGGCGGAGACCGTGCGGGTGTTGAGGTTCTGGATGGGGCACGGGGTGCGGATCTTCCGGGTGGACAATCCGCACACGAAGCCGGTGGTGTTCTGGGAGCGGGTGATCGGGGAGGTCAACGGGGCCGATCCGGATGTGGTGTTCCTGGCGGAGGCGTTCACGCGGCCGGCGATGATGCGCACGCTGGCGGCGGTCGGCTTCCAGCAGTCGTACACGTATTTCACGTGGCGGAACACGAAGCGTGAACTGACCGAGTATCTGAGCGAGTTGTCGGGGGAGTCGGCGGCGTGTATGCGGCCGAACTTCTTCGTGAACACGCCGGACATCCTGCACGCGTATCTCCAGCGCGGGGGTCGGCCGGCGTTCGAGGCGCGGGCGGTGCTCGCGGCGACGCTGTCGCCGACGTGGGGGGTGTACTCGGGGTACGAGTTGTGCGAGAACGTGCCGCTGCGGGAGGGCAGTGAGGAGTATCTGGACTCCGAGAAGTACCAGTTGCGGCCCCGGGACTGGGAAGCGGCCGAACGCGAAGGACGCAGCATCGCCCCCCTGATCACAAAGCTGAACGAGATCCGGCGGGCCAGCCCGGCACTGCGGCAGCTACGAGACCTGCACTTCCACCACGCCGACAAGGAAGAGGTGATCGTCTACTCGAAACGCTCGGGCTCGAACACGGTTCTGGTGGTCGTCAACCTGGATCCCCACCACACCCAGGAGGCGACGGTCTCGTTGGACATGTCGCGGCTCGGCCTGGACCGGCACGAGTCGGTGCCGGTGCGCGACGAGCTCACCGGTGTCACCTACCACTGGGGCAGGACCAACTACGTACGTCTCACGCCGGGCGACAGCCCCGCGCACGTGCTGACCGTCCTGCGACCGTCCTCACTGCAGACCGGAGGGTCACCCACACGATGATCGTCAACGAGCCCGTCCCGGACACCTTCGAGGACACTCCCGTCGCCGACCGCGACCCGGAGTGGTTCAAGCGTGCCGTCTTCTACGAGGTCCTGGTCAGGTCCTTCCAGGACAGCAACGGCGATGGCGTGGGCGATTTGAAGGGGCTGACCGCGAAGCTGGACTATCTGCAGTGGCTGGGCGTGGACTGCCTGTGGCTGCCGCCGTTCTTCAAGTCGCCGCTGCGCGACGGCGGTTACGACGTCTCGGACTACACGGCGGTGCTGCCGGAGTTCGGGGACCTGGCGGACTTCGTGGAGTTCGTGGACGCCGCGCACGCGCGCGGCATGCGCGTGATCATCGACTTCGTGATGAACCACACCAGCGACCAGCACCCGTGGTTCCAGGAGTCCCGCTCCCACCCCGACGGCCCGTACGGGGACTACTACGTATGGGCCGACAACGACAAGCAGTACCAGGACGCGCGGATCATCTTCGTCGACACGGAGGCCTCCAACTGGACCTTCGACCCGGTCCGCAAGCAGTACTACTGGCACCGCTTCTTCTCCCACCAGCCGGACCTGAACTACGAGAACCCGGCCGTGCAGGAGGAGATGATCTCCGCGCTGCGATTCTGGCTCGACCTGGGCATCGACGGCTTCCGCCTCGACGCGGTGCCCTACCTCTACCAGCAGGAAGGCACGAACTGCGAAAACCTTCCGGCGACGCACGAGTTCCTGAAGCGGGTACGCAAGGAGATCGACGCGCACTACCCGGACACGGTGCTGCTGGCGGAGGCGAACCAGTGGCCGGAGGACGTGGTCGACTACTTCGGCGACTACCGATCCGGTGGCGATGAGTGCCACATGGCCTTCCACTTCCCGGTCATGCCCCGCATCTTCATGGCCGTGCGCCGCGAGTCCCGCTACCCGGTCTCCGAGATCCTCGCCAAGACCCCCGCCATCCCCTCGAACTGCCAGTGGGGCATCTTCCTGCGCAACCACGACGAGCTGACCCTGGAGATGGTCACCGACGAGGAACGCGACTACATGTGGGCGGAGTACGCCAAGGACCCCCGCATGCGCGCCAACATCGGCATCCGCCGCCGCCTCGCACCCCTGCTGGACAACGACCGCAACCAGATCGAGCTGTTCACCGCGCTGCTGCTGTCCCTGCCCGGCTCGCCGATCCTCTACTACGGCGACGAGATCGGCATGGGCGACAACATCTGGCTCGGCGACCGCGACGCGGTACGCACCCCGATGCAGTGGACCCCCGACCGCAACGCGGGGTTCTCATCATGTGATCCGGGGCGGCTGTACCTGCCGACGATCATGGACCCGGTCTACGGCTACCAGGTCACCAACGTGGAGGCGTCGATGTCGTCGCCGTCCTCGCTGCTGCACTGGACCCGCCGGATGATCGAGATCCGCAAGCAGAACCCCGCGTTCGGGCTGGGCTCCTACACCGAGCTGCCCTCCTCCAACCCGGCCGTGCTCGCCTTCCTGCGCGAACACGGGGACGACCTGGTGATGTGCGTGCACAACTTCTCCCGGTTCGCGCAGCCGACCGAACTGGACCTGCGCGCGTTCAGCGGCCGACACCCGGTGGAACTGATCGGCGGGGTCCGCTTCCCGGCCATCGGCGAACTGCCCTACCTGCTCACCCTCGCAGGCCACGGCTTCTACTGGTTCCGGCTCCGCAAGGACGTCGTCCAGGCCGTGTAGACACCCTCGGGCGGGGCGGTTTCCCCCGCACCGCCCGGGGCACGCATCAGTAACACCCCCGACTTCCCGCGTGAGCCGAAGGGGCGCGCTGGTGTCGAGAGTGCGTGGGGGTCCCCCCTGCTCGAAGAGCTTGGGGGAGCGCGGAGGCCCGAAGGGCTGAGCACGGTCGTGCTCTCGACACCAGCTCGAGCGCCCCGGAGGCGAACCAAAAAGAGGGGAAAGGACGCACGCCATGTCGGAAGCCGTCACCCGTGCCGCCGTCACTCACCCCGGCCTGATCGCGTCCCTGGACCCACTGCTGCGGGAGTGGCTGCCACGGCAGCGCTGGTTCGCGGGCAAGGGACGGCCGGTCACCGGGTTCTCGCTGGTGGCGGCCACCGAGCTGCTTCCGCCCGGCGGCACGCTGAGCCTGCTCCACCTTCTCGTGCGAACGCATCAGCCGGACGTGCCGACCCAGGGTGCCGTACCGCACCCGGGGGACTGCTACCAACTGCTGATCGGTGTGCGCGAGGCGCTGCCACCACGGCTGGCGCCCGCGCTCATCGGGCATCTTGAGGACGGCCCGCTGGCCGGAAGCACCGTGTACGAGGCGCTGCACGACCCGAGGGCCACCGCCGTGCTCCTGGAAGCGATCCGCACCCGGGCCCGTATCGGCCCGCTCCGTTTCGAGGGGGACGCGCGCCAGACGATAAGGGAGGGGCTCGTTCCGCGGCTGGTGACCTCGGAGCAGTCCAACTCCTCGGTCGTCTACGGAGATACGTTCATCCTGAAGCTCCTGCGGCGCATCGTCCCGGGCGTCAACCCCGACCTGGAACTTCCGCTGGCGTTGGCGCGCGAGGGCTGCCCCCGGGTGCCCGCACCGGCCGGCTGGCTGCTCGCCGACCTGGACGGCCTCGACGACTCGTACGTCCTGGCCGTGCTTCAGCCCTATCTCCGGGGTGCCGCGGACGGCTGGGAGCTGGCGCTGCGCGAGCTGGCCAAGGGCGAGGACTTCACGGCTCAGGCGCGGGCGCTCGGGCGGGCGACGGCCGAGGTGCACACGGCGCTGGCCCGCGCACTGCCCACGGTCACCCTGGGACAGGCCCGGATACGGCTGCTGGTCGACGGCATGGCCCGGCGCCTTGAGGCGGCGGCGCAGGCGGTGCCCGCGCTGCGGCCGTACGCGCCCGGACTGCGGTCCGCGTTCGACGCGCTGGCCGCCCTCGCCACCGAGGGGCGCACCTGGATCGCCCAGCGCATCCACGGCGATCTGCACCTGGGCCAGTGCCTGCGCTCACCGTCCGGCTCCTGGTCGCTGATCGACTTCGAGGGCGAGCCGTCGAAGCCGCTGGCCGAACGACGGATGCCGCAGCCGACGGTGCGGGACATCGCGGGGATGCTCCGCTCCTTCGACTACGCGGCACACTCGGCCGGCCCGCCGGCACCGGAGTGGGCGGCGGGGTGCCGGGCCGCGTACTGCTCCGGGTACGCGGAGGTCGCCGGGCGCGACCCGCGCACCGAACCGGTACTGCTGCGCGCGTACGAGACCGACAAGGCCGTCTACGAAGTGCTGTACGAGGCCCGGCACCGCCCCGACTGGCTGCCGGTGCCGATGGCGGCGATACGCCGCCTGTCCGCCGACGCCACACCGTGACCGAGCACGCATCGCACCCACCACCCCTGCCGAGGAGGCCCCGCCCGTGACGCCCCGCCCCCCGTCCGACGACAGCGCGAAGAACAACGGCGACGGTCAGAAGAAGACCGGTGTGAGGAAGGCGGCCGCCGAGAAGGAGCCGACGACGGCCGCCGGGAAGTCGACGCCCGGGAAGAAGAAGGCGGTGGCGAAGAAGACGGTGGCCAAGAAGGCAACCGCCGAGAAGGCAGCCCCAAAGAAAACGACTGCGAAGGAAACGGCTGCGAAGAAGACGACTGCGAAGAAGACGACTGCGAAGAAGGCGGCTGCGAAGAAGGCGGCTGCGAAGAAGGTCCCGGCAAAGGCGATTCCGGAGCAGCTCGCGAGGGGGAAGGCGATCGCGGAGCAGGTCGCGCCCGAGGCCGTGGAGGAGGCCGTGGAGGAGGCCGTGGAGGTGGCCGTCTCCCCCGCCGTCGACGCCGGTGACCGTGAGCGGTTGCTGACGGGCACCCATCACGACCCGCACGCGGTGCTCGGCGCCCACCCGGTGCCCGGCGGGGTCGCCTTCCGGACCTTCCGCCCGTACGCGCTGTCCGTCACCGTCATCGCCGGGAGCCTTCGGGCGGAGCTGCACGACGACGGCGACGGCTTCTTCTCCGGGCTGCTGCCCCTGCGGGAGGTTCCGGCGTACCGCCTCCTCGTGGCGTACGAGGGCACGGTGGTGGAGACCGAGGACGCGTACCGTTTCCTGCCCACGCTCGGCGATCTCGACCTGCACCTGATCGGCGAGGGTCGCCACGAGGAGCTGTGGAAGGCACTCGGCGCCCACCCGACGACCCACCAGGGCGTGACCGGTACCCGCTTCTCGGTGTGGGCGCCGAACGCGCGGGGCGTGCGCCTGGCGGGCGGCTTCAACTTCTGGGACGGCACGGGCCATCCGATGCGTTCGCTCGGCTCGACCGGTGTCTGGGAGCTGTTCGTGCCCGGCATCGGCGAGGGCGAGCTGTACAAGTTCGAGATCACGCGGCCCGACGGCTCCAAGACCCTGCGGGCCGACCCGCTGGCTCGCCGCACGGAGGCCCCGCCCCACACGTCGTCGATCGTGACGGAGTCGTCGTACGGGTGGGGGGACGGGGAATGGATGGCCCGGCGCGGTGACCGGCCGGTGCACGAGGCGCCGTTCTCGGTGTACGAGGTGCACCTGCCGTCCTGGCGCCCCGGCCTGACGTACCGTCAACTGGCCGACCAGCTCCCCGCGTACGTACGGGACCTCGGCTTCACCCACGTCGAACTGATGCCGGTCGCCGAGCACCCCTTCGGCGGCTCCTGGGGCTACCAGGTCACCGGCTTCTACGCGCCCACCGCCCGCCTGGGCACCCCCGACGACTTCAAGTACCTGGTCGACGCGCTGCACCGGGCCGGCATCGGCGTCCTGATGGACTGGGTGCCCGCGCACTTCCCACGCGACGACTGGGCGCTGGCGGAGTTCGACGGCCGCCCCCTGTACGAACACGAGGATCCGCTGCGGGCCGCGCACCCCGACTGGGGGACCCTCGAATTCGACTACGGGCGGCGCGAGGTGCGCAACTTCCTGGTCGCCAACGCCGTGTACTGGTGCGAGGAGTTCCACATCGACGGCCTGCGCGTGGACGCGGTGGCCTCCATGCTCTACCTCGACTACTCCCGCGAGCCGGGCCAGTGGACCCCGAACGTGCACGGCGGCCGGGAGAACCTGGACGCGGTCGCGTTCCTCCAGGAGATGAACGCGACGGTGTACCGCCGCAATCCGGGTGTCGTGACCATCGCCGAGGAGTCGACGGCCTGGGACGGCGTCACCCGGGCCACGCACCACCGGGGTCCGAGCGGCTTCGGCGGTCTGGGCTTCGGCTTGAAGTGGAACATGGGCTGGATGCACGACTCGTTGCAGTACATGAGCCACGAGCCGATCCACCGCAAATACCACCACCACGAGATGACCTTCTCGATGGTGTACGCCTACAGCGAGAACTACGTGCTGCCGATCTCCCACGACGAGGTCGTGCACGGCAAGCGGTCACTGGTGTCGAAGATGCCGGGCGACTGGTGGCAGCAGCGCGCCGACCACCGCGCCTATCTGGCCTACATGTGGGCTCACCCCGGCAAACAACTCCTCTTCATGGGCCAGGAGTTCGCCCAGGGCGCCGAGTGGTCGGAGGCGCACGGTCCGGACTGGTGGCTGCTGGATCCTGCGTACGGCGCGGAGCCGGACCACCGGGGGGTGCGGGACCTGGTGCGCGACCTCAACACCGTCTACCGCCACACCCCCGCCCTCTGGCAGCGCGACACCGACCCCACCGGCTTCCAGTGGATCGTCGGCGACGCGACCGACGACAACGTGTTCGCGTTCCTGCGCTTCGACGCGCAGGGTGCACCGCTGCTGTCCGTCTCCAACCTCTCCCCCGTCGTCCGCCACGACTACGCCCTCGGTGTCCCCGACGACATCCCCGCCTGGCACGAGACCCTCAACACGGACCTGGAGAAGTACGGCGGCAGCGACGTCACCAACCCGGACGTCATCAAGCCGGAGCCGCAGGGCCGCCACGGCCGTCCGGCCAGTGTCCGGTTGACGCTGCCGCCCCTGGCGACGGTGTGGCTCCGGCCGGCCTGAGATCCCCAATCGGCCTGGCACAAGGAGATTTTGAGTCTTCTTTGCAATCATGTCATGAACAACTACTGACTTCGGCTCATTAGGGTGATCTTTGCTGAAGTCCCTGATGGGTCTGGGGTGTTGGTTGTATCCCGTGGTCTGTGAGGTATGCGGATGGGGGCGGGCTGACCGCTGCGGGGCGTCAGCGCCGGGAAGCGGTCCGGATGCAGGCGGCAGAGTTGTTCGAGCAGAAGATCAAGCCTCCGGAGGTCGCACGGCGCCTGCGGGTGAGCCGGAAGTCGGCCTACCAGTGGCAGCAGATGTGGAGCGAGGGCGGTGTACAGGCTCTGGCCTCGCGCGGCCCGAGTGGGTCGCGGTGCCGTCTGTCCCCGCGCTGTCTGGAAAAACTGGCCGCGTACCTGGAGCAGGGTCCGGCCGCGCACGGGTGGGTGGAGGACCAGGTGTGGACCGCCGCGAGGGTGGCCACGCTGATCGGCCGGAAGTTCCATGTCTCCTACAGCGTCTCAGGTGCCACCCGGCTGATGCGCCGACTCGGGTTCAGCCCTCAGGTGCCCACACGGCGGGTGGCCGAGCGCGACGAGCGGGCCGTGACCGCCTGGAAGGAGGCGACCTGGGCCGAGGTAAAAGAGCCCGGGCGGCCTGCGGAGGCTACATCTGCTTCGAGGACGAGGCAGGCTTCACCCGGCGGCCGCCCAAAGGACGCACCTGGGGCCGGCGCGGCCACACACCGCAGGTGACGGTGAGCGGGCGGCGCTCGGGGCGCCTGTCGGTGGCGGGACTCATCGCGATGCGGCCGGGCTCCCGCACCCGGCTGTGCCACCGCCTGCGCACCCACCCCGCGGGCAAGGGCAAGCGCCGCAGCATGAGCGAGCGCGACTTCATCGCGCTGATCGACGGCACCCACCAGCTCGTCAAGGCGCCGATCGTGCTGGTGTGGGACCGGCTGAACACCCACGTCTCCCACGCCATGCGTGAGTTGATCGCCGAGCGTGAGTGGCTGACGGTGTTCCTGCTGCCCGCCTACTCACCCGACCTCAACCCGGTCGAGGGGGTATGGGCGCACGTCAAACGCAGCCTGGCCAACCTCGCCGTCGTCGCCCTCGACCGCCTGGAAACGCTCGTCCGCAATCGGCTCAAACGCCTCCAGTACCGGCCCGACACCCTCGACGGCTTCATCACCGGGACCGGCCTCGCCCTCGACATCCCAACGTCACCCTGACGAGCCGAAGTCAGTAAGCTCGGGCGCTCATCACACAGGTGATCGAAAGGAACCCGAGTGCAACTCCGCATGGCCACAAGGCAGGTACGGGTCCGGCGAAGACAGCCGCGCAAGCAACGGGCTTGGGCGGCGGCACTGTTGGCCGCGATGGTCTCGACATCGCTGCCCCTGCTGTCCGCCTCGGCCGGCGCCACGGACGGCCCTGAGCCGGACCCGACCTTCCCGGCCACGCGCGAGTCCTCCGGTACCCGTGTCGAAGTGGTCTCGCAGCGCACCGAGTCGACCACGACATGGGCCAACGCCGACGGCACGACCACCGTCGAGTCGTTCACCGGACCGATCCGGGTGAAGAACCCGGACGGAAGCTGGACCCCGGTCGACACCACACTTGTCGCGGACGACGGTGTCGTACGGCCGAAGGCGGCCGCGGCCGACATCACCTTCTCGGGGGGCGGCGAGGCAGAACCGCTGGCCGAGGTCTCCCGGGGCGGCAGGTCCCTGGGGCTGGACTGGGACGGCAAGCTACCCAAGCCGGAGCTGAAGGGCTCGACAGCCGTCTACCGCAACGCCGTCGAAGGCGGCGACCTGGTGGTGACCGCCCTGAAGGAAGGTTTCTCCCACTCCGTCGTCCTGCACGAGCGCCCCGATGGGCCCGTCACCTACCGGCTTCCCGTCACGGCCGACGGCCTGACGCTGCAGGAGACCCCCGAACGGCGCCTGCGCTGGAAGGACGGCAAGAACCGGACCGTGGCCACCGCCCCGCTGCCGGTGATGTGGGGCGCGGGCACCCGCAAGGCGTCCGGAGAGCCCGAACACCTTGCCGCCATCGACGTCGCCGTCGAAAAGGACGGCGACGGCCAGGTCCTGGTTCTCAAGCCCGACCCGGACTTCCTCGCCGACCCGGACCTGAAGTACCCGGTCACCATCGACCCGACCGACTCGCTCTTCGGCCCGGTGACCGACACCTGGGTCCAGTACGACGACTACCTCACCTCACAGCGCGGCTCGACCGAGCTGAAGGCCGGCACGTACAACGGGTCCGAGAAGGCCCGGTCCTTCCTGAAGTTCGACGTGTCGAAATACGCGGGCAAGCACATCGTGGACACCGATCTGCGGCTCTACTCGTACTACTCCTCGACGTGCAGCACCGCGGGCTCCGGCAACCAGGTGCGCCGGATCACCTCGGACTGGGATCCCTCGGCGATCTCCTGGTCCGCGCAGCCGACGACCACGACGAGCGGCGCCGTGACCTCCACCGCGGCCAAGGGTTACAACAGCTCCTGCCCGGCGGGCCACGTGTCCTGGGACATCGACGGGATCGTCCAGTCCTGGGCCGACGGCCAGCCCAACTACGGCGTGCGGCTCGCGGCGGTCGACGAGACCGACCCGCTGACCTGGCGCCGCTACTACTCGGCGAACCAGACGGACGGCGCGCACAACGCCACCTACGAGCCGTCCCTGACGGTCACGTACAACACCAAGCCCGATACGGCGACGGCGGTGTCACCGCTCTCCGGCACCTACACGTCGGACACCACGCCCACTCTGTCGGCCAAGGCCACCGACGCGGACGCACAGCAGCTCACGCTGACCTTCGAGGTCTGGGCGGTGGACGGAACCGCGGCCCTGCAGTCCGGGACGTCCACCGCGGTGTCCTCGGGGGCGGTGGCGACCCACACGGCCGCCGTGCTCAACCCGGGCGCCTACAAGTGGCGGGCGCGGGCGTCGGACGGCACGGACACCGGGGCCTGGTCGGCCTGGCAGACGTTCACCGTCGACACCACGGCCCCGACCACCCCGGCCATCACCTCCACCAGTCATCCGTCCGCGTCGGCCTGGTACAACGCCACCACGTTCACCGGGACGCTGGCCGCGACGGACGCCTCGGGAGTCACCGGCTACGCGGTCAAGCTCGACCAGAGCCCCACCACCGCCGCCGGCACGGCCGTCACGCAGACCGGCACCTCCGTCAACTGGGCCGGGCGCACCGACGGCACCTGGTGGGTGCACGCGGCCGCCCAGGACAAGGCGGGCCTGTGGTCCGCGACCCGGCACCTCGGCTTCAACGTCGACACCACCGCACCGGGCGCGCCCGACGGCCTGGTGTCGTCCACCCACCCGGTGGCGACCAGCGCGTACGCGAACCGGACGGCATCGTTCAGGTGGTCGGCGCCCGCCGACCTGTCGGGTGCGGCCGGCTACGCGGTCACCGTGGACCGGACGCCGAACACGCTGCCTCCGACGACGGGCACCGTGCAGACGGCGACCACGCTCACGACCACGGTCGGCTCCGACGGCACCTGGTACCTCCACGTCCGCGCGAAGGACAACGCGGGCAACTGGTCGGCGACCGCGGCCCATCTGCCGTTCAAGGTGGACATGACGCTGCCGCCGAGCCCGGTGATCAGCTCGTCCTCGCACCCGGACCAGACGAGCGCGTACCGCAGCGGTGACTTCGCGGCCTCGTGGACGGCACCGTCCGGCGCCTCCGCCGGGTACAGCATCGCCGTGGACCAGGCCACCGACACCGTCCCGGACGCCTCCGCCGAGACGACCGGCACCACGTACACGACGACCCGTGCGGAGGGCACCTGGTACCTGCACGTACGCGGGATCGACGCGAACGGAGTGGGCGGGGCGACCTCGCACTTCCGCTTCACGGTGGACACCACGGCGCCCGGCGCCCCCGCCGTCTCGTCGGCGGACTACCCGGACGACGCGTGGGCCGGCGGGGCGGGTGTGACCGGCACCTTCACGGTGACCCCGGACGGTACGGACACCAAGAGCCTGACCTACGCCGTCGACGGCGGCGCCCCGCAGACCGTCACCACGACCGGCGGGCCCGTCGAACTGCGGGTGACCCCGGCCACGGAGGGCAGCCACCAGCTCGTCGTCACCACGACCGACCGGGCCGGAAACGTCTCGGCCGAGCGCAGGCGGAGCTTCCATGCGGGCCGGGCGGCCGTCACCTCGCCCGCCAACGGCGAGGTCCTCGTCGGCTCGGTCGACCTCGCGGTCAGCGGACCCGCCGGCCTGGAAGACGTAACGTTTCTCCAACGGGCGTCGGCCGCCGACGCCTGGGAGGTCATCCCGGCCGCCCAGGTCACGAACCCGTCGGACGGGACCCCGGTGACCTGGCCGGTGCGCCTGACCGACGGCAAGTCGCCGAAGCTGGTGTGGGACACCTCGTCCCTGTCCGGCAAGGGCGACCGGCAGATCGGTGCCCGCTTCGGCGGTCCGTACTCCCCGCCCGCGGCGGAACCGGTCTCGGTGGTCATCGACCGCGTGGAGATCATCGAAGGCGGACTCGGGGACGGCACCGGCGAGGCCACGCCCGTCCAGGCCTACGCCCTGGAGCAGGCCACGGCCCGCGCCACCGAGCACCCCGACACGTTCGCCCCGCCGTACGTCGACGGGACGACCGGCGACCTGATCGCACCCGTCGTCGACGCCGACGCCCTCGCCCAGGCCGCCGCGCCGATCCAGGTCGCGCAGGCCCCGGCCGACGAGGGCAGCGGTCTGCCGGCCGAAGAACCGGAGGACGGCACCAAGCCGGACGCGGAACCGGGCGGCACGGAACCGTCTCCCTCGCCTCCCGCCGACGACTCCGCCGAGAGCACCGGTGAAGGCACGTACGACATGCCCGAGGAGACGGCGACGGAGCCGGCGCCGGACGGGCCCACCGTGACGGAACAGGTCGCCCCGAAGGCCGAGGTGGTCGACCACAGTGTCACCGCGCTGGAATCGGTGCGGGACGAGGTACTCCAGCTGACGGAGACGGAACTGCCCGGCTCCACCACGCTGCACACGGCTTTCGTCGACGCCGAGGAGAACCGTGTCGTCGTGGAGACCCCCACGGCCGACGGCGCCCTCGTGACGGCCCTGGGCGAGCGGTACGGCACCGACACGGTGGCCGTGCACCTCACCGCCGGCGCCGGCACGGTGGAGCCGCTGGCCGACCGGTACTACGACACATCGCCCTACTACGGCGGGGCGAGGATCTACTCCATGGTGACCACCACCTCCGCGAAGTGGTGCACGGCCGGCTTCCCCTGGAAGTACAACAGCAAGTGGTACATGCTCACCGCGGGCCACTGCACATCGGGCGACGGCGTCGTCATGAACCCGAGCCAGACCGACTTCATCGGTCCGGTCGTCCGGGACAACTGGAACAACCGGACGGGCTCGGTACGCCTGGCCGGCCAGAGCTACTACTCGGGCGACCTCTCCCTGTACCGGGTCGAGAGCCCGTCCTCCGCGTCCGCCCGCATCTACAAGGGAGGCAAGCGGTCCACCTCGTCACGCGTCGTCCACGACTACTGGCGGCGCTGGGCGCACAGCGGGGACAAGTTCTGCACGGGCGGCATGATGACCGGCGAGCAGTGCGGCTGGGAGGTGACGGCGACCCAGGCGACCGTGAAGTACGACGGTGGGACCACCGCCCGCAACATGGTCATCGCCGAGAAGGACTCCGGCGCGTGTGTCATCCACGGCGACTCCGGTGGGCCGACGTACACCGTGGACAGCAGCGGTCGCGCCTACGCGAAGGGCATCATCTCCGGTGGTGGCGGAGGGGGAAGTGATGACAGGGGCGGTTTCTTCGACCCCTGCTATCTCATCTTCACCGACATCGGACTGGCCAACAGTGCCCTTCCGGGCACCGTCGCGAGGGGCTGATATGCGGCGCATCTTCCTTGTTCTGTGCACGGCGGCGGCCCTGACGGGCTGCTCGGTCCTCGACCGGGGCGCGTCGTGCACCGAGGCGGACATGGACTCCGGGGTCGCGGTCGTGTGGCGGCCTGCCGACTTCGGGGACCAGGACGCGGCGACGATCCGGCTGTGCGTGGACGGCACCTGCAAGGAGATGGCGTCCGGCAGCCCCGGCGACCCGATCGCCCAGGTGTCGGTACGGCTCCCGAAGGACGTCGGCGCCACCACGGTGCCGGTGCGCCTGAGGGTGACATCGAAGAAGGACGGCCGGATCGTGGTCGAGGACAGCCGCCGGGCGCGGCTGACGGAGCAGCACCCCAACGGTGCCTCCTGCGCGCCCACGGCGTGGACAGCGGCTTTCCGGGCCGACCCCGAGAAGGGGCTCACCTCACCGAAGGGAATGAGCCTCCAGGGAAAGTGACCCCCCGCTGTCGGCCTTGACGGCCACGCCGTCAATCGCCGGACGGGCTGACCAATCAGCCCGTCCGGCAAGTCCCACCCGTCCGGCAAATGTCGAAGGGGCGGAGCCCCTGGGATGGAACGGGTAAGGGCGGCGGGGGCGGAATTCAGTACCGTTCCAACGCCGCCGGCAGCTCCCCGCTGTACAGCACCCCCAACCGCTGGGTAGCCCGCGTCAACGCCACGTACAGATCACTCGTGCCGTAGCGCCTGGGCTCCACCACCAGCACGGAGTCGAACTCCAGCCCCTTGGACTGACGCGGGTCGAGCAGCACGACGGTCCGCGTCAGGTCCGGTTCCCCACCCGCCGTCACTCCGTCCAGCCGCGCCGCCAGCGACCGGTGCAGCTCGCGCGGCGCGATGACCGCCAGCCGCCCCTCCGTGGGCGTCAGTTCGGCCGCCGCCTTCGCCACCGCGTCCCGCAGGTCTCCGTCCGCACGGCGCACCCACGGCCGTACCCCCGTGGACCGCACCGAACTCGGCGGCTCGAAGTCCGGGTTCTCGGCCCGGACGACCGCCGCCGCCAGGTCCATGATCTCGGACGGGGTGCGGTAGTTGACACCGAGGCGCGTGTGCTCCCAGCGGTCCTCGACGTACGGCGCCAGGATCTGGGACCACGAGCCGACGCCCGCCGCCTCGGCGGTCTGCGCCGGATCCCCGACCAGCGTCATCGAGCGGGTCGGGCTGCGCCGCATCAGCAGCCGCCACGCCATCGGTGACAGTTCCTGCGCCTCGTCGACGACGATATGCCCGAACGCCCAGGTACGGTCGGCCGCGGCCCGCTCCGCGGCGCTGCGGTGGTCGTCCTCCTCCTGCCGCTCGGCGAACCGCTCCGCGTCGATGATGTCGTGCGCGGACAGGACCTCGGAGGCGTCGGGATCACCGTCCTCCTTGTCCTCGAACTCGTACGTCCGGGACGCGAACGACACGTCCAGCACGCCCTGCGCGTACGACACCTGCGCCTCGCGCTCGCGTTCGGCGCGGGCGCGCGCGGCCCGGTCGTCCTCGCCGAGCAGTTCGGCCGCCTCGTCGAGCAGCGGCACGTCGGCCGTGGTCCACGCGCGCGTGACCGGGCGGCGGACGGCGGCCGCGTCCTCGTCGGACAGGTACCCCTCCGGGTCGGCGAGGAAGTCCGCGACCAGCCGCTGCGGGGTCAGCCGGGGCCACAACTGGTCGATCGCCGACCAGACTTCGGGGTTCTCGGCCAGCTCGTCGCGGATCTGGGTGACGTCGCTCGCGTCGAGGAGGTTCGAGCCGTCGTAGGGGTCGGTGCCGATCCGCTCGGCGACCATGTCCGTCAGCGTGTTCAGGATGTGACCCTCGAAGTACTCGCGCGCCACGTTGTGCGGCAGTTTCGCCGCGCGGGTGCGCTCGCGGGCGACGTTCACGAGCCCGTCGTCGAGCAGCAGGACGTCCCGGTCGTGCTCGATGGCGATCACCGGGTCGGGCAGCGACTGCCGGTCGCGTACGACGCGGGCGAGCACGTCCGCCATGTCGGCGCGGCCCTTCACCGCCGCCACCTCGGGCCTGTCGGTCGCGGTCGCCTTCACCCCGGGGAACAGCTCCCCGATCGTGGCCAGCAGCACGCCCGTTTCTCCGAGCGAGGGCAGCACCTCGCCGATGTAGCCGAGGAACGCCGGGTTCGGGCCGACGATGAGGACGGCTCGGCGGGCGAGCAGCTCCCGGTATTCGTAGAGGAGATACGCCGCCCGGTGCAGGGCCACGGCCGTCTTGCCGGTGCCCGGGCCGCCCTCCACCACCAGCACGCCCCGGTGCGGCGCGCGGATGATGCGGTCCTGGTCGGCCTGGATGGTCTGCACGATGTCGCTCATCCGGCCGGTGCGGGCCGAATTGAGCGCGGCCAGCAGCACGTCGTCCCCGGCCGGGTCCTCGTGGCCGGTGCGTTCGCGGTCACCGACGTCGAGGAACTCGTCCTGTAGGGCCGTGACCCGGCGTCCGTCGGTGGAGATGTGCCTGCGCCTGCGCAGACCCATCGGGGTGTGCCCGGTGGCCAGGTAGAAGGGGCGGGCGACGTCGGCCCGCCAGTCGATCAGGACCGGGGTGCGGTCCGCGTCGTCCGCGCGCAGCCCGATGCGGCCGATGTGGTGGCTGACCCCGGAGGTGAGGTCGATACGGCCGAAGCACAGCGAACCGTCCACGGCGTCCAGCGCCGCGAGCAGCCCGGAGCGCTCGGCGACGAGGATGTCCCGCTCCAGCCGGGCCTGCATGGGCTTGTCACCCTGCGCGAGCGCGTCCGCGACGGAGGTCTCGGTGTCGCCGCGCAGCGCGTCCACGCGCGCGTACAGCCCGTCGATGAATTCCTGCTCGTGCCGCAATTCATCGTCCGGAAATTCGGTGTTTGACAATTCCGCTCCCGCCCGGATATACTGTGCTCACTGAACTTCTCCGCGACTTGTCGATTGACCTGGCCAATCCAAGTCGCGAACCATTGAATATACGCAGAAAAATCCCCCGAGCGCAATCACTCGGGGGATTTCTTCGTATGCGGGCTATGCGGGGGAATCAGAGGACGTCGGCCAGCTCCTCCAGCAGCCGCCGCTTGGGGCGCGCCCCCACCATCGCCTTCACGGGCTCACCGCCGCGGAAGACCATGAACGTCGGCATCGACAGCACCTTGTACGCGTTCGTCGTCGCCGGATTGGTGTCCACGTCCAGCTGGACCACCTTGAGCCGGCCCTCCTCCTCGGCCGCGAGCGCACTGAGCACCGGCCCCATCTGCCGGCACGGCGGGCACCAGTCGGCGGTGAACTCCACCAGTACGGGCAGCTCCGCCCCGATCACCTCCGTCCCGAAGTCCGCGTCCGTCACCTCGGCCACACCTGCCGCCCTGATCACCGTTGCCGCCCTCCCAGTTCGCACACCGGTTCCGGACCGCCCGGAACCGCCGCCTCGGCCGCCAGCGCCTGCCGCGCCTGCTCCGCCCTCGCCAGCTGCTCGCCGACCTTCACCCGCACCGCCTGCAACTCACCGATCAGCGCCTCGAGTTCGTCCAGCTTGCGCCGGTAGACCGCGAGCGACGCCGGGCACGAGTCGCCCTCCGGGTGCCCGGCCCGCAGACACTCCACGAAGGGCCGCGTCTCCTCCAGGTCGAACCCGAAGTCCTGCAGCGTCCTGATCTGCCGCAGCAGCTTCAGGTCGTGCTCGTCGTACGTCCGGTACCCGTTGCCGGTGCGCCGCGCGCGCAGCAGCCCCCGCGACTCGTAGTACCGCAGGGTCCGCGTGGTGGTCCCGGCCCGCGCCGCCAGCTCGCCGATTCGCATGGCCCGACCGTAATCCTTGACGCCGACGTCAGGGCAACACTGTCAGCCGGGCGGCAGCAGCGGCTTCCGCTCCACCGGCGAGGACAGCACGATCGACGTCGTCGTACGGCCCAGGGCCGAGGTCTGCTCCAGGACCTCCTCCAGGTGCACGGTGTCCTCGACGGCGACCTTGAGGATCCAGCAGTCCTCGCCGACCACGTGGTGGACCTCGATGATCTCGGGGCGGTCGATCAGCTCCAGGGTGCGCGGGTGTTTGAGGGTGTAGCCGCCGTGCGGGTTGACCCGGATGAAGGCCTGGATGCCGTAGCCGAGCCGGGCGGGGACGACATGGGCGCCGTACCCGGCGATGGCGCCCGCGGCCTCCAGCCGCCGTACGCGCTCGGTGACCGCGGCCGGGCTGAGCCGCACCCTCCGCCCCAGCTCGCTGAGCTTGATCCGGCCGTCGGACTGCAACTGCTGGAGGATCTGCCGATCCAGCGCGTCGAAGGCCACCGACGTTTCGTTGGTGGCAGCCCGCAGATGCCGTGGTTCTTTCGGTGCCGCGACCGGATCTCCCATGCTTCCCCCTTCAGAACTCGCTGTCCCGCCACGAGAATTATGGCCGCGAAGCCCAACGGCCAACACCCAGGACCCAAGACCCAAGACCCAAGCCCCAAGCCCCAAGCCCCAACACCCAATAGCTCAACGCCCACTGAATTCGGGGGAGGAACCACCGTGCGCGAAGTATGTGTCATCGGCGGCAACCGCTATTTCGGGAAACGCCTGATCGCCCGGCTCATCGCCGCCGGTGACCGCGTGACCGTCGTCAATCGCGGCTCGTCCCCGCCGCCCGCGGGCGCGGTGCATCTCGTCGCCGACCGCGACGACGAGGAATCCCTGCTGAAAGCGCTGGGCTCGCGCACCTTCGATGTCGTCGTCGACCAGGTCTGCTACACCCCGCGCCAGGCGGCCGTCGCCCGCCGCGTCTTCGCCGGCCGCACCCGCCGCTATGTGATGACGTCGACGGTCGAGGTGTACGAGTACGAGGACTCGCTCGCGCCGGTGCGCGAGGACGCCGTCGACCCGCGTACGGTCCCGGTGGATCTCGAACTCCCCTGGGACGACGAGGAGTTCCTGGAAGCGCACTACGGCGAGGGCAAGCGCCAGGCCGAAGCGGTGCTGGCGGCCGACCCGGCGTTCCCGTACACCGCCGTACGCGTCGCCCATGTGCTGGGCGGTACCGACGACTTCACGGGCCGCCTCGACCACTACGCGTCCCGGATCCGCACCGGCGCCCCGGTCCTCGTACCCACCCGGAACCACCCGGCGACGTACATCCACGTCGAGGAGATCGCCGACTTCCTGGCATGGGCGGCCGGCCAGGACTTCACCGGGCCGGTGAACGCGGCGTCCCACGGGATGCTCACCACCGAGGAACTGTGCGAGGCGGTGGCGGCACGGATCCCGGACGCGAAGACCGTCTTCCGGCGCGTGCAGGTCGGCGAGGTCTCGCCGTTCTCCTTCACCCGCTCGTACGGGATGGACAACTCCCGGGCCACGGCGCTCGGTTTCGCCTTCGGGCACACGAAGGAATGGCTGCCGCGGGCGGTGGCGGAGACGCTCGGGAAGGGGAACTGAGGTGCGGAATCGGACACTCGGCAAGCTGCGCGTGAGCGCCGTCGGGCTCGGCGCGATGCCCCTGTCCATCGAGGGCCGCCCGGACGAAGCCCGCGCCATCGCGACCGTGCACGCGGCACTCGACTCCGGGGTGACCCTCCTGGACACGGCCGACTCGTACCATCTCCCGGGCGCCGAACCCGGCCACAACGAACGGCTGCTCGCCCGCGCCCTCGCCACCTACGGCGGGGACACCGCGGACGTCCTGGTCGCCACGAAGGGCGGCCGCGGGCGACCGGCGGACGGCAGCTGGACCGTGACGGGCACGCCACGCCATCTGCGGGCGGCCGCGGAGGCGTCCCTGAAGCGGCTGGGCGTCGAGGCGATCGGCCTGTATCAGCTGCACAAGCCGGACCCGGAGGTGCCGTACGAGGACTCGCTCGGCGCGCTGCTCGACCTCGCCGACGAGGGGAAGGTCCGCCTGATCGGCATCTCCAACGCGACGACGGACCAGATCCGCCGGGCGCGCGAGATCCTGGGCGAGCGCCTGGTGTCGGTCCAGAACCGCTACTCCCCCGCGGTCCGCGACAGCGACCCCGAGCTGCGGCTCTGTGCCGAGCTGGGCCTTGCGTTCCTGCCGTGGAGCCCGCTGGGCGGTCTCTCCCGCAGCTCCCTGGACGGCCCGTCGCGGCCGGCCTCCGCGCGCTTTCCGGTGTTCCACGAGATCGCGCGGGAGCGCGGAGCGAGCCCGCAACAGGTATGTCTGGCCTGGCTGTTGTCGCTGTCACCGACGGTGATCCCGATCCCGGGCGCGAGCCGCCCGGAGACGATCAGGGACTCTGCGGGGGCGGCGGACCTGGAGCTGACGGCCGGGGAATGGGAGCGTCTGAACATCGCCGTGGCCTGAAGCGGACGGCGCCGATCGCCGTCCGCAGGATGGAGCACTGGGCAAGTGTTCGACAGCGTCCATCCGGCACGGTGGCGTACACGACAACGGCACCCAGCACCCCGGCGAGCAGCACGCCGAGCCCAGAGGCATGGGCGGCGGGCCCGCTCGGGCCCGTGCGGTTCAGGAGGTGACGACGACCCCCGCCGACTCCTCCACCTCCAGCAGCGACGCGCTGCGCCGCTCCTCGTCGAACGCCTTCCGGCCGCCGCGCAGCCCGAACAGCCGCTTGGCGATGGCGATGTAGAGGACCGCGAGGATGTTCAGGACGAGGGTGGCGATCTTCAGCCAGCTGACGTGCTCGGTGAGCTCGTAGACCTCCAACGGGAGGAAGGCGGCGGTCGCGACGACCGTCAGGTACTCAGCCCAGCGCTTGGCGTACCAGAGGCCGACCGCCTCGATCAGCTCGATCAGCGCGTACACCAGCAGCAGCGCGGCGACCAGGAGCAGCGTGGAGTGCTTGTAGCCGAACGTCTTCTGGATGGTGCCGACCACGGGCGAGTGGTCGAGGTCGTAGTGGAAGTGCCTGAAGACCGGCCGGAAGACGTCCAGGTACTCGTTGAAGAGCCGCCGCACCGCGTCCTGGCTGTTGCTGAACTTCCACACGGCGACCGCGACCAGCACGATGAACACGCCGCGCACGGCCCGCTCGAGCGCCAGGAAGCGCAGGATGAACAGGTCGCGCAGCACCTTGCCGCGCGGCACGAGCGGCGCCTCGGCGGCCGGTCCCGAGCCGTGCGGCTCGCCGAGCACGAAATCGCCGCAGCGCAGGCACCGCCACACGTCCCCGAGCGCGGTCTGGGCGTGCAGCCGCACCCGCAGCCGGGGGTCGTCCGGCGCGTACGTCACATGTCCTCGGCGCGCGCAGGTACGCCGGTCCCAGTCGATCTTCATGCCCCCGTGCCTTCCGCGAAGGTGCCGTGCCGGTTGATCCGGCACGGCACGGTAGTGCATGTCCTGCCAGACGCAGGGGAAGGGGGCGGGGTTCCGCGGGAGCTCAGTGTGGAGCGGTGGTCACGAGCTCCCGCTCCTCGGCCCGCTCCTCGGCCTCGGCCGGGCGTGCCTTGCGCGGCAGCAGCACTGCGACCAGCACGGTGCCGATGCCGAGGATCACCGCGCCCACCAGGCTGGTGTGCGCGACCGCGTCCGCGAAGGACGAGCCGACCGCGTCGGCCATCTGCCGTGCGCCCTGGGCCAGCTGGTCGGCCTGCGCCTTGAGCTGCGCGGCCTGCTGGGCGCTCGGCGCGTGCGCGGCCTGCTCGGCGAGCTGCCTGGCCTTGTCGCCGATGCCCTGCGCCACCGCGTATCCGGCGCCGACCGAGTCCTGCGCGGTGTCCAGCGCGTTCGCCGGGAGCTTGCTGCCCGCGGTGGCGTCCGTCAGGTGCGAGGAGTACGAGCTCGCCAGCACGGAGCCGAGGAGGGCGATGCCGAGCGAGCCGCCGAGTTCGAGGGAGGTGTCGTTCACCGCGCCGCCGACGCCCAGTTCGGACTCCGGGAACGCCCCCATGATCGCGTCCGTGCAGGGCGAGAGCGCGAGCCCGATCGCCAGGCCCAGGATCACCAGGGGCAGCACGAAGTCGCCGTAGGAGGATCCGGAGTCGACCCGGGTGAGCAGCGCGAGCGCCGCCGTGCCGCCGACCATGCCCGCGGTCACCGTGATCTTCATGCCGATGCGCGGGGTGAGGTACCCGGTCAGCGCCGAGCCCACGAACACCGCCCCGGCGAGCGGCAGCATCCGCACTCCGGTCTCCAGGGCGTCGTAGCCCAGGACGAACTGGAGGTGCTGGGTGAGGAAGTAGAAGGCGCCGAAGACCGCGAGGAAGAACAGCGCGACGGCGAGGTTGGAACCCGCGAACCGGCGGTGCGCGAAGCGGCGCACGTCCAGGACCGGGCGCGGGTGGCGCAGCTCCCACAGGACGAAGGCCACCAGCCCCGCGCCCGCGACGACGGCGGCCGTGATCGCCTTGGCGCCCCAGCCGAAGTGCGGGCCCTCGATGATCATGTAGACGAGCGAGCCGGTCCAGACGACCGACAGCAGTCCGCCGACGTGGTCGATCCGGTCGTGGTGGCCGGCCCTGGACGGCGGGACGAGGACGAAGGCGCCGACGATCGCGACGGCGGCGATCGGCACGTTGATCAGGAACGTGGACGACCAGCCGTGGTGCTCCAGCAGGGCGCCGGCGACCAGCGGCCCGGCCGCGATGGCGAGCCCGGCGGTGGCGGTCCACAGGGTGATCGCCTTGGCGCGTTCGGCGCGCGGGAAGGTCGCGGCGAGGAGGGAGAGCGTGGCGGGCATGATCAGCGCGGCGCCGACGCCCATCACGGCGCGGGCCGCGATGACCGCCGTGGAGCTGTCGGCGAGGTAGCCGGAGACCGCCCCACCCCCGAAGACGACGAGCCCGAGCACGAGCGCGCCACGGCGGCTGTACTTGTCGCCGATCGCGCCGAGCAGCAGCATCAGCGCCGCGTACGGGACGGTGTAGCCGTCGATGACCCACTGGAGGTCGGCGCTGGACAGACCGAGGTCCTCGGTCATGTCGGGCGCGGCGACGGTGAGGGCGGTGTTCGCCATCACGATGATCAGCAGGCTCAGACAGAGCACGAGCAGCGCCCACCAGCGCCGGGCATAGGGCCGGTCCATCCCCTCGACCGGTTCGTTCATGACGAGACGCATGGGTACGGGCCTTCCTCTCCCCCGAGGCGTCCACCACGGCACCCACCGCGGCGTCCACCACGACATCCGACTTGCACACTAGCGTGCAACTGCACAACGATGTGCAATGTACGTCCTTGCACAGCAATGTGCAAACGAAGGAGGTGAAGGCCCCGTGGAGGCATACGGAGGTGCCGGAGGGCCGTGCAGAATGGCAGTCATGACCACGGGTAGCCCCAGCCGCGCCGACGCCAACCGCCGCCGCATCCTGGAGGTCGCGCTCGCCGAACTGCTGCGCGACCCGGATGCGTCCATGGACCAGATCGCCCGCGCCGCCGGCGTCGTACGACGCACGGTGTACGGGCATTTCCCGAGCCGTGAGGCGCTGATCGGCACGCTCGTCGACGGTGCGGTGGAGGCGGTCGTGGCCGCGCACGCGGCGGGCCGCGAGGGCGTCGCGGACCCGGCGGAGGCGGTGGCCCGCTCGACGCTGGCGGTGTGGGAGGTCGCCGACCGCTACCGGATCCTGGTCGCGCTGGCCCAGCGCAGCGTCACCGTGCAGGGCATCCGCGACCGTCTGGCACCGGTCCGCGAGGCCTGTGCCGGGGTCCTGGCGCGCGGTCTGGAGCAGGGCGTGTTCACCTCGCCGCTGCCGCCGCAGGCGCTGGCGACCGTGCACGAACAGATGCTGTTCGCGCTGATGGAGGCGGTGAACGACGGCCTGCTGACAGCATCCGAGGCGGGCCGCTCCGCTGCGGTCACACTGCTGACCGCAGCGGGCGTACCCGCCTCCCGGGCCACCGAACTGGTGGCGAAGCTGACCGACTGAGATCCGGCAGCTTCCGAACACACAAAAGAACCGAGCGGCCGGGCCCACGGGGGGAGGCTCGACCGCTCGGCGTTCTTTTTACGTCCCGGGCGCCCGGCCCAGGTTCCTTTGTTGCACCGGACGCCCGGCCCCGGTTCAGGCGGGGCCGGACGTCCGGCGAGGGGGCCGCGTCCCCGAAGGGGCGCAGGCCGGCGAGGGGCCGCGCCCCGAAGGGGCGCGGGGCCGTATCGATATGCGGCTCCGCCGCGTGGGCGCGACCAGCCACAAACCGGCCCGCAGCCTGCGACCCGCCTCACCCGGCAGACGCAGCGCAGCGCCTGGGCAGACGCAGCGCAGCGTCTACGCCTTGGCGAGCTCCTTCTCGCCACCCTGCCCCGGCACCTCGGCCTCGGCGGGAACCGCCGACTGGTTCTCGTCCAGCAGGGTCGTCTCGTCGAAGGGCAGCTCGCCCGCGAGCACCCGCCGCACGCGCTCCTTGTCGATCTCCTTCGTCCAGGTGCCGACCAGGACGGTGGCCACGGAGTTGCCCGCGAAGTTGGTCAGGGCGCGGGCCTCGCTCATGAAGCGGTCGATGCCGACGATCAGGCCGACACCGTCGACCAGCGCGGGCTTGTGGGACTGCAGACCGCCGGCCAGCGTGGCCATACCGGCACCGCTGACGCCGGCCGCGCCCTTGGAGGCCAGCAGCAGGAAGAGCAGCAGCGGGATCTGCTCGCCGATGGACATCGGCGTACCCAGGGCGTCGGCGATGTAGAGCGACGCCATGGTCATGTAGATCATCGTGCCGTCGAGGTTGAAGGAGTAGCCGGTCGGGACGGTGATGCCGACCACCGGCTTGCTGACGCCCAGGTGCTCCATCTTCGCGATGAGGCGCGGCAGCGCGGACTCGGAGGAGGAGGTGGACAGGATCAGCAGGAACTCACGGCTCAGGTACTTGAAGAGCGTGAAGATGTTCAGGCCCGCGACGACGCGCAGCAGAGCGCCGAGCACGATGAAGACGAACAGGACGCAGGTGACGTAGAAGCCGAGCATCAGCACGGCGAGGCTCTTGAGCGCGTCCAGACCGGCCGAACCCACGACGGCGGCGATGGCGCCGAAGGCACCGATCGGGGCGGCCCACATCACCATGGCGAGGATGCGGAAGACGAGCCGCTGGATGTGCTCGATGCCGCGCAGTACGGGCTGGCCGACCGAGCCCATCGCCTGCAGCGCGAACCCGGCGAGGAGCGCGATGAGGAGGGTCTGCAGGACCTGGCCCTCGGTGAAGGCGGAGACAAAGGTCGTCGGGATGATCGAGAGCACGAAGTCGACCGGGGGCAGCGCCTCGGGCGACACCTGGGCGTGGCCCGCCTGCTTGATCGCGTTCGTCAGGTGCAGGCCGTCGCCCGGGTGCAGGATGTTTCCGACGACCAGGCCGATGCTGAGCGCGACCAGGGACATCGTCAGGAAGTAGCCGAGCGCGATACCGCCGACGGCGCCGACCTTGGCGGCCTTCCGTACCGAGCCGATGCCCAGCACGATCGTGCAGAAGATGATCGGCGAGATCATCATCTTGATCAGGTTCACGAAGCCGGTGCCGAGGGGCTTGAGCTCGACCCCGGCGTCGGGCCAGATCAGACCCACGGCGATGCCGAGCGCCACCGCGATGATCACTGCTATGTAGAGGTAGTGGGTGCGATCCCGCTTCGCGGCGGGTGCGGCAGGTGCCGTCGTCGTCACGGCTGCCTCCTTGACGTCTTCGTCGGCATCACCGGCGTGCGGCTCACGTCCGGGGGAATCGGGGGTCCGGGAGGGAGAGGCTCCCGGGTCGAGGCCCGGAACTGCGTCCCGGGATGCGGTGACTATCTCCCGGCCTGTGAGGGCGGTCACCCTTCCGTTCATTTAGTTCACGCTTATCCGGGGAGGCAGACTGAACCCATGCGCGTACCCCGCCTCTGGAGACCCCGCAGCCTGGCCGGCCAGCTCTTCGGAATGCAGGCCGTGCTGATCGCGGTGCTCGTCGCCGGCTACGCGCTGTTCACGTACGTCAGCGACCGCAGCCAGGCCCAGGAGGCGGCGGGCCGCCAGGCCACGGCGGTGGCCCGTTCGGTCGCCGACGCGCCCTCGGTACGGCAGGCGATCGGCAGCGCCGAGCCGACGGCCCGGTTGCAGCCGTACGCGCTCCGGGTGCAGCACGACACGGGCGTCGACTTCGTCACGATCATGAATCCGCAGGGCATCCGCTGGACCCACCCCGACAAGAAGCAGATCGGGAAACGGTTCCTCGGCAATATCTCCCGCGCCCAGAACGGCGAGACCTTCACCGAGACCTACACCGGCACGCTCGGGCCGTCCGTCCGCGCGGTCACCCCCATCAAGGACGGCGGCCATGTGATCGGCCTGGTGAGCGCGGGCATCAAGGTGGAGGCGATCACCGCGCGGGTCCAGGACCAGGTGACCGCACTGATCGAGGTGGCCGGGGGCGCCCTGGTGCTGGGCGCGATCGGCACCTACGTGATCAACGGCCGGCTGCGCCGTTCCACGCACGGCATGAACGCGACCGAGCTGAGCCGCATGCACGACTACCACCAGGCCGCGCTGCACGCCGTGCGCGAGGGCCTGCTGATGCTGGACGGCCAGTTCCGGGTCGCGCTGATCAACGACGGTGGCCGTGAGCTGCTGGGGGTGACGGGCGAGGTGGTGGGCCGCTCGGTGGCGGACCTGGGCCTGCCGGCTCCGCTGACGGGCGTGCTGCTGTCCTCCGAACCCCGGATGGACGAGGTCCACCTGACGGCGACGCGCGTGCTGGTGGTGAACACCTCGCCGGTCTCCGGCGGCGAACGCCGGGGCACGGTGGTGACGCTCCGCGACGTGACCGAGCTCCAGTCCCTGATGGGCGAGCTGAACTCGGAGCGCGGCTTCACCCAGGCGCTGCGCTCCCAGGCGCACGAGGCGGCGAACCGCCTGCACACCGTCGTCTCGCTGATCGAGCTGGGCCGCGCGGACGAGGCGGTCGAGTTCGCCACGGCCGAACTGGAACTGGCGCAGGCCCTGACGGACCAGATGGTCGCGGCGGTCAGCGAACCGGTGCTCGCGGCCCTGCTGCTGGGCAAGGCGGCCCAGGCGAACGAGCGGGGCGTCGAGCTGGTGGTGTCGGAGGAGAGCAGCATCGACGACGGCCTGCTGCCTCCGTCGCTCCCGGCCAGGGACCTGGTCACCATCCTCGGGAACCTGATAGACAACGCGGTCGACGCGGCGCAGGGCTCGGTGGGAGCCCGGGTGACGGTGACGGCGTACACGGAGGGTGCGGAACTGGTCCTGCGGGTGTCGGACTCGGGTGCCGGGGTGGATCCCGCGCACGCGGAGGCGGTGTTCGAACGCGGCTGGTCGACGAAGCCGGCCACCGGCCCCGGCGGCCGCGGCCTGGGCCTCGCCCTGGTCCGCCAGACGGTGCGCCGCCACGAGGGCACGCTGACCGTGTCGGAGGCGGCCGGGGGTGGGGCGGAGTTCGCGGCGCGGGTGCCGTTGCCTACGGTGGGGGCCGCCGCTCCGGCAGAGCCGACGTCGCCGGAGACCGGGGCCGTCCTGTCCGGAGGTGACGTATGAGCCGCGCCCGTGTCGCGTCCGCCGCGCCTGGAGGTGACGCATGAGCCGCATCCGTGTCGCGTCCGCCGCGCCTGGAGGTGACGCATGACCGATCCCATCCGCGTACTCGTCGTTGAGGACGATCCTGTCGCCGCCGACGCACATGTGATGTACGTCGGCCGGGTGCCGGGCTTCACGGCGGTCGGCAAGGCGCACACGGGCGCGGAGGCGCGGCGGGCGCTGGAGCGTACGCAGGTGGATCTGCTGTTGCTGGACCTGCACCTGCCGGACGTGCACGGCCTGCAACTGGCGCGCTCGCTGCGGGCGGCCGGCTACCACGCGGACGTGATCGCGGTGACGTCGGCGCGGGATCTGGCGGTGGTCCGGGAGGGCGTCTCGCTGGGAGTCGTGCAGTACGTGCTGAAGCCGTTCACTTTCGCGACGCTGCGGGACCGGCTGGTGCGGTACGCGGAGTTCCACGCGGCCGTGGGCGAGGCCAGCGGCCAGGACGAGGTCGACCGGGCGCTGGCCGCGCTGCGGGCGCCCGGTCCGGCGGCGCTGCCCAAGGGGTTGAGCGCGCCGACGCTGGAGCGGGTGACGGGCGCGTTGCGGGAGTGCGCGGAGGGGCTCACGGCCGCCGGGGTCGCGGAGGCGGTGGGGATTTCACGGATCACGGCCCGGCGGTATCTGGAGCACCTGGTGGAGGCGGGGAGGGCCGGGCGCAGCCCGTTGTACGGGCAGGTGGGGCGGCCCGAGTTGGTGTACCGGTGGGTTCGGGGGGCCGAGCGGGGGCGGTAGGCGCAGACCGTCGCCGCCCGCCGGGGGCCCGTAGCGGGCGGCAAGTTCCACGGCCGCCTCTCCGGGACGGACGCGTTGCCGCCCCTCCGGGAGGGACGCGTTGCCCCTCCGGGAGGGATGCGTTATCGGCCAAAACCGGCAGCGGACCGCACTCCCCGGCTCCCTCGGCGAGTGCCGAGCGATACCGGCCGCTCCTCCGAAGTCCTGGTGATCCCGGGCGAAGGGCTGCTCGGCGGCATCCTGGTGGGGCGTCCGCACACCGCTCACCGGCACCGCGGGCGATCGTCGCGGTTTAAACCACCCACGACCGAAACCGTATGTTCCTACAATCCGTGATTGTGGCCGAACAGATCGTAGTCACGGCAGCCCCGTCCCCATACCTTGTGCGCGTGCAACGACCGCAGGCTCAGCAGCCCACCCCGCCCACCCCGCCGTTCAACGCACCGGCCGCCCGCAGTCTGCGTGCCGCCCTCGGTATGGCGCCCGAGCACGTCGCCTACGGCATGCGCTCCTCGTACGGGCTCCCCCACGTCACCCCCGGCCTCGTGATCGACTGGGAGCGCGGGACCGTCGCCCCGAGCGCTCCCGAACTCACCGCGCTCGCCGGTGTGTTGTGGTGTTCCCCGGGCGAACTCATCGGTGCGCCGCGCACGCTGCGCGAGCACCGGATCGCGCGCGGGCTCGCGGCGGACGAGGTGGCGCGCGCCGTCGGGATCGAACTCCTCGCCTACGCACGGATGGAGGACGCGGCCGAGTGGCGGGGCAACGACCGCCAGTCCGCCGCCCTGGCCCAGGTACTCGACCTGTCCTTGCCCGACTTCATCACCGTGACCGGCCGCGACGGAAGACTCGGAGAGCTGCTGCGCAGTGCGGTCACCACCCGCTGGCAGGGGTACGTCCGCCCGGTCGGCAAACTGCTGCCCCTGGGCCGGCGGCTCCTGGAGGACGTCCTGGAGGAGATGCACGCCGACTACCAGGGGCAGATGGCGCCCATGGTCCCCACGCTCGACTGGGGCGCCTCGTCGGCCGCGGCCGACGCCGACGAGGCCGGCCGCGACTACCTCGACCGCATCGTCGAGAACTTCTGGTCGACGGTCGAGAGGAACACCTACTAGACCGCCGGGCGGAACATCTACCTGGTACACCGACTCCTAGAACACGGACTCCGCCTCGTCCATGCGGTCCTTCGGCACCGTCTTCAGTTCGGTCACCGCCTCGGCCAGCGGCACCATCACCACGTCCGTCCCGCGCAGGGCCGTCATCCTGCCGAAGTCCCCGCGGTGGGCCGCCTCGACCGCGTGCCAGCCGAAGCGGGTGGCGAGCACCCTGTCGTACGCGGTCGGCGTGCCGCCGCGCTGGATGTGGCCGAGAATGACCGGCTTGGCCTCCTTGCCGAGTCGCCTCTCCAGCTCGTACGCCAATGCCGTACCGATGCCCTGGAAGCGCTCGTGGCCGTACTGGTCGATCTCGCCCCTGCCGTAGTCCATCGTGCCCTCGGCGGGGTGCGCGCCCTCGGCGACGCAGACGACCGCGAACTTCTTGCCGCGGGCGAAGCGCTCCTCGACCATCTTGACCAGGTCGGCCGGGTCGAAGGGGCGTTCGGGCAGGCAGATGCCGTGGGCGCCGGCCGCCATGCCGGACTCCAGCGCGATCCAGCCGGCGTGCCGGCCCATGACCTCGACGACCATCACACGCTGGTGGGACTCGGCGGTCGTCTTCAGACGGTCCATGGCCTCGGTGGCCACGGTGACCGCGGTGTCGAAGCCGAAGGTGCGGTCCGTGGACGAGATGTCGTTGTCGATCGTCTTGGGGACGCCGACCACCGGCAGACCCGCGTCCGACAGCATCCGCGCCGCCGTGAGCGTGCCCTCGCCGCCGATCGGGATCAGCGCGTCGATACCGAAGTCGCGGATCATGTCCGACGCGTTCCCACAGGCCTCGCGCAGGCGGTCGCGCTCCAGACGGGAGGAGCCGAGGATGGTGCCACCGCGGGCCAGGATGCCGCTGACGGCGTCGAGGTCGAGGGTGCGGTAGTGGCCGTCGAGCAGGCCCCGGTAGCCGTCCTCGAAGCCGATCACCTCGTCGCCGTACTGCGCTACCGCTCGGTGCACGACCGACCGGATCACTGCGTTCAGGCCCGGGCAGTCGCCGCCTGCGGTGAGTACTCCGATGCGCATCGTGCTGTGTCTCCTGCTCGCTTTGATACCGGTGAGCCAATCCGATTGTTTCACGCCTCATAGGCGGGTGCCGCGCCCGTACCCCACGCCCCGGTCCGCCCTTTCTCTTCCCCTGGCCCTGACGGGCGCCTTATCCAGCCGCAGAGGTATTGTCAAGGGGGTTCTGCTCACCCTCGCGGAGGATTTTCGAGGTCGCGGACCTGCACAAACACACCCGGAGTCGGTCGATGGTGCCCGAGTCGCCGATCAAGGAAGAACAGGGGCGCGCAGCGACCCACGGGCTGCCCGAGCACCGTACCGGCCCGCCCATCGAGGTACCGGCCCGCCCATCGAGAGACGAAAGGGAGAGCACGCGTGACGCGCAGCGTGTACGTGACCGGGATCGACCGCGGCGACGGCCGCCAGGTCGTCGAGCTGGGAGTCATGGAACTCCTGACCCGCCAGGTCGACCGGGTGGGCGTCTTCCGCCCCCTCGTCCACGACCGGCCGGACCGTCTCTTCGAGCTGCTGCGCACCCGCTACCGGCTCCCCCAGGACCCGGCGACCGTGTACGGCATGGACTACCCGGAGGCGTCCGCGCTCCAGGCCGAGCGGGGGACGGACGAGCTGGTGTCGACGCTCGTCGACCGGTTCCACGTCGTGGCCCGCGACTACGACGTCGTCCTCGTCCTCGGCACCGACTTCGCGGACACCCAGTTCCCGGACGAGCTGTCCCTCAACGCCCGGCTCGCCAACGAGTTCGGGGCGTCGGTCATCCCCGTCGTGGGCGGCCGCAAGCAGACGGCCGAGTCCGTGCTCGCCGAGACCCGCAACGCCTACCGCGCCTACGACGGCCTGGGCTGCGACGTCCTCGCCATGGTCACCAACCGGGTCGCCCGCGAGGACCGGGACGAGATAGCCGAGCGGCTCGACTCGCGGCTTCCCGTGCCCTGCTACGTCCTTCCCGACGAGCCCGCCCTCTCGGCCCCTACGGTCGCCCAGATCACCCACGCCCTCGGCGCCAAGGTCCTCCTCGGCGACGACTCGGGCCTCGCGCGGGACGCCCTCGACTTCGTCTTCGGCGGCGCCATGCTGCCCAACCTCCTGGGCGCCCTGACCCCGGGCTGTCTGGTCGTGACGCCGGGCGACCGCGCCGATCTCGTCATCGGCTCGCTCGCCGCGCACAGCGCCGGCACCCCGCCCATCGCCGGCGTGCTGCTCACCATCGACGAGGTGCCCGGCGAAGAGATCCTCACCCTCGCCGCCCGCCTCGCCCCGGGCACCCCGGTGATCTCGGTGTCCGGCAACAGCTTCCCCACCGCCGCCCGGCTCTTCTCCCTGGAGGGGAAGCTGAACGCGGCCACCCCGCGCAAGGCGGAGCGGGCGCTCGGGCTCTTCGAGCGGCACGTGGACACCGCCGAGCTGCTCAAGCAGGTGTCCGCCCCGAGCAGCGACCGGGTCACCCCGATGATGTTCGAGCACAAGCTGCTGGAGCAGGCCCGCACCGACAAGCGCCGGGTCGTGCTTCCCGAGGGCACCGAGGAGCGCGTGCTGCATGCCGCCGAGGTGCTGCTGCGCCGGGGTGTGTGCGACCTGACCCTGCTGGGGCCCGTCGAGCAGATCCGCAAGAAGGCCGCCGACCTCGGCATCGACCTCGGCGACTGCCAGCTGATCGACCCGGCCACCTCCGAGCTGCGCGACCGCTTCGCCGAGAAGTACGCCCAGCTGCGCGCCCACAAGGGCGTCACGGTCGAGCTGGCGTACGACATCGTCGCCGACGTGAACTACTTCGGTACCCTCATGGTCCAGGAGGGCCTCGCCGACGGCATGGTCTCCGGGTCCGTGCACTCCACGGCGGCCACCATCCGGCCCGCCTTCGAGATCATCAAGACCAAGGCGGACGCGAAGATCGTCAGCTCGGTCTTCTTCATGTGCCTCGCCGACAAGGTGCTCGTCTACGGCGACTGCGCCGTCAACCCCGACCCGAACGCCGAGCAGCTCGCCGACATCGCCATCCAGTCGGCCGCCACCGCCGAGCAGTTCGGCGTTCAGCCGCGGATCGCGATGCTGTCGTACTCCACCGGAACGTCCGGCTCGGGCGCCGACGTGGACAAGGTGCGCGAGGCCACCGAGCTGGTGCGGCTGCGCGACGGCGATCTGAGGATCGAGGGTCCGATCCAGTACGACGCCGCCGTCGAGCCCAGCGTCGCGGCGACCAAGCTACCGGGCTCGGAGGTCGCCGGGCAGGCGTCCGTGCTGATCTTCCCGGACCTCAACACCGGCAACAACACCTACAAGGCCGTGCAGCGCTCGGCCGGCGCGATCGCGGTCGGCCCGGTCCTCCAGGGCCTGCGCAAGCCCGTCAACGACCTGTCCCGGGGCGCCCTCGTCCAGGACATCGTCAACACGGTCGCCATCACGGCGATCCAGGCCCAGAACCCGATCGAGAAGGCAGCCGCCCAGTGAGCCAGACCCGCGTCCTCGTCCTGAACTCCGGCTCCTCGTCGGTGAAGTACCAGCTGCTGGACATGCGTGACAGCAGCCGGCTGGCCATGGGCCTGGTCGAGCGCATCGGCGAGCAGACGTCCCGGCTCAGGCACACGGCGCTCGCCACGGGCGACACCCGTGAGCAGAACGGCCCGATCGCCGACCACCAGGCCGCGCTCAAGGCGGTCGCCGAGGAGCTGGCCAAGGACGGGCTGGGACTCGACTCGCCCGAGCTGGCCGCCATCGGCCACCGTGTGGTGCACGGCGGCATGTTCTTCACCGAGCCCACTGTCATCGACGACGCCGTGCTCACCGAGATCGAGCGGCTCATCCCCGTCGCGCCGCTGCACAACCCGGCCAACCTCACCGGCATCCGCACGGCCATGGCGCTGCGCCCCGACCTGCCGCAGGTCGCCGTCTTCGACACGGCGTTCCACACGACGATGCCGGAGTCCGCGGCGCGCTACGCGATCGACGTGAAGATCGCGGACCGGCACCGGGTCCGGCGGTACGGGTTCCACGGGACCTCGCACGCGTACGTGTCCCGGGCGACCGCGAAGCTGCTGGGCAAGGCGCCGGAAGAGGTGAACGTGATCGTGCTGCACCTCGGCAACGGCGCTTCCGCGTCGGCGGTCCGGGGCGGCAGGTGCGTGGACACCTCCATGGGGCTCACCCCCCTGGAGGGGCTCGTGATGGGGACGCGCTCCGGCGACCTGGATCCCGCCGTCATCTTCCATTTGCAGCGTGTTGGCGGAATGTCCATGGATGAGATCGACACTCTTCTCAACAAGAGGAGCGGTCTGTTCGGTCTGTGCGGCGACAACGACATGCGGGAGATCCGCCGGCGGATCGACGAGGGCGACGAGGAGGCGCGGCTCGCCTTCGACATCTACATCCATCGACTGAAGAAGTACATCGGCGCCTATTACGCGGTACTCGGACGGGTGGACGCGATCGCGTTCACGGCCGGGGTGGGCGAGAACGCGGCCCCGGTGCGGGAGGCCGCCGTCGCGGGCCTGGAGGAGCTGGGCCTGGCGGTCGACGGCGACCTGAACGCCGTACGCGGCGACGAGCCGCGGCTGATCTCGCCCGCGTCCGCGCGGGTGGCGGTCGCCGTGGTGCCGACGGACGAGGAACTGGAGATCGCCACACAGACCTACGCACTGGTCGGAAGGGGCAACTGAAGGAATTCGACCGGTTTATCCATTCCAATGGCTCTCTCCTGAGCGCATAGCCGCCCATTTGTATCTTCCGCCAGACGGAATATTCCGTAGCGAAACAAACCGATAGGATCGCCCCATGCGCCGTTCGAAAATCGTCTGTACTCTCGGCCCCGCGGTCGACTCCCACGAAATGCTCGTCACGCTGATCGAGGCCGGCATGAACGTGGCCCGCTTCAATTTCAGCCATGGCACCCACGCAGAGCACCAGGGGCGGTACGACCGCGTCCGGGCCGCGTCCGCCGAGACCGGCAAGGCCATCGGTGTCCTCGCCGACCTTCAGGGCCCGAAGATCCGCCTGGAGACCTTCGCGGAGGGCCCGGTCGAGCTGGTGCGTGGTGACGAGTTCACCATCACCACCGAGGACGTGCCGGGCGACAAGTCGATCTGCGGTACGACGTACAAGGGCCTGCCGGGCGACGTCTCCCACGGCGACCAGATCCTGATCAACGACGGCAACGTCGAGCTGAAGGTCCTGGAGGTCGAGGGCCCGCGGGTGAAGACGATCGTCATCGAGGGCGGCGTCATCTCCGACCACAAGGGCATCAACCTGCCCGGCGCGGCGGTGAACGTCCCGGCGCTGTCCGAGAAGGACATCGAGGACCTGCGGTTCGCACTGCGCATGGGCTGCGACATGGTCGCGCTCTCCTTCGTCCGCGACGCCAACGACGTCAAGGACGTCCACCGCGTCATGGACGAGGTGGGCCGTCGCGTCCCGGTCATCGCCAAGGTGGAGAAGCCGCAGGCGGTGGCGAACATGGAGGACGTCGTGATGGCGTTCGACGGCGTGATGGTCGCCCGCGGCGACCTGGCCGTCGAGTACCCCCTCGAGAAGGTCCCGATGGTGCAGAAGCGGCTCATCGAGCTGTGCCGCCGCAACGCCAAGCCGGTGATCGTGGCGACCCAGATGATGGAGTCGATGATCACCAACTCCCGTCCGACGCGCGCCGAGGCCTCCGACGTGGCCAACGCGATCCTGGACGGCGCCGACGCGGTCATGCTGTCGGCCGAGTCGAGCGTGGGCGCGTACCCGATCGAGACGGTCAAGACGATGTCGAAGATCGTCATCGCGGCCGAGGAGGAGCTGTGCTCCAAGGGCCTGCAGCCGCTGGTCCCCGGCAAGAAGCCCCGCACCCAGGGCGGCTCCGTCGCCCGCGCGGCCTGCGAGATCGCGGACTTCCTCGGCGGCAAGGGACTGGTGGCCTTCACCAAGTCCGGTGACACCGCCCGCCGGCTGTCCCGCTACCGCGCGATCCAGCCGATCCTGGCGTTCACCACGGACGAGGCCACCCGCAACCAGCTGACGCTGAGCTGGGGCGTGGAGTCGCACGTCGTGCCGTTCGTGAACAGCACCGACGAGATGGTCGACCTGGTCGACCACGAGCTCGTCAAGCTCAAGCGGTTCAACGAGGGCGACATCGTGGTCATGACGGCCGGCTCCCCGCCCGGCGTCCCGGGCACCACGAACATGGTGCGGGTGCACCACTTGGGCGAGGGGCGCAACTGACGCCTTAGCGACGGTCGTACGACACTGAGGGCGCCCCCTGCCGGGTACGGCAGGGGGCGCCTTCGGTGTATCGGAGGATGAGCCGGCTTATTACGGGAGGTCGCCGGCCAGACGCTCCCACGTCTCGTACTCGCTCCACCGCGGGTGGTCCCCGAGGAGCGGAGCCAGAGCGCGGACGGGCGCGAGCAGCCGTCGGATCATCCGAAGCGACAGCATCTGCGAACGCTCCAGCTCACGCCACCGCGGCGCGAGCGCGGCGGCCTCCTCCGGGCTCATCGGCATGGCGTCCAGGGCTCGTTCGAGCACAGGCCCCGGATCGAGCAGCGGCACGTCCGCGCGCGGGCCCACCGCTTTCAGCAGCGAAGCCCTGAGCCACAGGTCGCGAAGCAGCCATTCGTTGCACTGGGGGCCGGTCGCGCGCTCGGCAGCGGCCAGCAGTGCCGGCCACCCCTGCCCGACCGCCTGCCACTGCTCGTCGGACACCCGGGCCGGGTCCCTCTGGAGCCGGACGGCGAACTGCTGGGCTGCGGCCATCCACAGGCTCACCGAGCCTTCGGCCTTCGTCGCGTCCACCTCCGACCATCGGCGCACATGGCCCTGGAGATCCAGCCGGTCCAAGTCGTCGAAAAGACCACTCACTAGAACATCACCCCGGCCGCCGCGAAGGCCTCTTTCCCGACCTGTTCCGCTCCGCCGCCGGGCGCCCAGAAGGGATCGTCCGTGACGAAGTAGTGACCGCTGTGGCTATCGATGCGCAGGCCGAAGTACTGGCCGTTACCACCCGCAATCTCCGCCTCACCGGCAGCCCGGACCGGACCGCCACCGCTCAGCACGGGGTGGGAGAGCTCCTTGCCGTTGACCATCTTGGGCATGATGACCAATTGTCCGTCCTCCAGCACGGCCCACTTGACCGGTTCGCCATCGAAGTCGATGTATCTCTCCCAGTCGGCGGACCCTGGCTTGGCGGGGCGGATGCCAAGCCGCTCGGCCAACGAGAGTTCCTCGGCAAGTGTGGTGGACATCCGGTTCGGGAAGATCCGGCAGGTGTTGTGCACCAGCACCTTCGTCCCGCCGACGAAGTAGGTGTGATCGCCCTCGACCTCGAAGTTGAACACCCGCGCCCGTACGGAAGTCGTCCGCACCGACTCGACGCGCGCGCCCCTGTCGTCCAGCGTCCGCAGTCGGTCCCCCGACCGCAACGCCTGGGCAGCCGTCCAGCCCTTGCCCTGCACCCAGAACGGGTGCTCGGGGGTAGCCCGGACCGTCTCTCCGCCCGTGTCGACGGAGACCAGGGAGTCGGTGGTGCGCTGCATCACCCCAGCCACCTCGCGCAGGCGCCGCTCGCCCGTCTCCGGGTCCTCGGCCCAGACCTTGTCACCGGGCCTGATGTCCTCGATCGGCTTGGTGCCGTGATCGGTGGCGATCCTGGTCCCGGCCGGGAAGCACATGGCGTTCAAGGCCTGCCGACCGAGACGTTCCAGGTTCGCCGCCGCCGACGCGGTCAGGCCGGAGCCGCGCAGGCCCCAAATGGCGGCGCCGATCCCGCTGCCCCCGCGGATGGCCGTGCGGATCGCGAGCGCGGCCTCGGCAGCCTTGACCAGCAGTCCCGGCAGGATGATGCTGCCGGCCAGCCACAGGCAGCTGCTGATCTTGAGCTTCGAGCAGCCCACAATGTCGGCGACCGCACCGGCGGCGACGGCCTTCAGGACAGACGCGGTAAGGGCCACACCGTCGACGTGGACGTTGTCCTCGCGGAAGGTGACGTCCAGCGGCGAGCTCGTCAGGTAGTCGCGCTGGATGGCCTTGCCGCACTTGGAGCGGTCGACACCGGGCAGCGGGCAGGACTCAAGGTAGAAGTCCATCTCGCCGTACACATGGAACTTGAGGTCGATCTCGCAGCCGATCTCGCTCCCGGAGTGGCTGCCCACGCAGTCGCTCAGCGGGTCGATGTCGACCCGCGTGTCACCGCTGGGCTTCATCACGACACCGTCCTTACCGGTGCCGCTGCCGTCGGCGGTGCGCTGCTGCTCCTGACGGTCCTCGAAGTCCACCTGCTCCGTACGGATGGAGGCCTGGGTGGCCTCCACCGCGAGGTTGCGGGAGTTGGCCGCGGCGGCCTCGGCCGTGGCCGCGTCCTTCTCGGCCTGGTCGGCGACGCCGCGCGCGGTGGACGCGTCGGCCTCCGCCGCGTCGGCCGCACCCCGGGCGCTCGCCGCGTCCCGCTCGGCGTCCGTGGCGGCGGAGTCGGCCTGCGTGGCGTAGTCGTCGGCCGAGGTGGCCGCCTTCTGGGCCGCGTCGGCGTCCTCGGTGGCCTGCCGGTTGTACTCGACGGTGTTGGCCTCGGCCTTCTTCGCCGCCTTGGCGGAGGCGTCCGCCGCTTCGGACGATGCCTGGGCCTCGGCCGCGGACTTGGTGGCGCTTGCCGCATAGTCGGCCGCGTTGGCCGCGGCCTCGGCTGCCGCCTTGGCATCGGCGTCCGCCTTGGCAGCCAGTGCCTTGGCCTCGGCTGCGGCCTTCGCAGCCTGCTCCGCCTTCGCCTTGGCGACCGCTACCTGCTGCTGCGCGGCCGTCTTCGAAGCCTGGCCCGTCAGCACGGCGAGGCCCGCCGAGGAGTCGGTCTCCGCGTACGGGGACCCGAGTTCGATGGCGTCGTTGGCCGGCTTGACCACCTGGGCCGCCGAGTCACGGGCCGCTGAGGCGGCCTGCGCGGTGGCGTAGGCGTGGCCCGCGGCGCGGATCGAATCGGCGCCGGCGAGTGCAGCCTCGGAGCGGGCGACTGTGGCGTCGCCCCGGGCCTTGGCAGCCGCCTTTTGAGCGGTCTCCGCCTCCGCCTTCGCGGCAATCGCGTTCCATTTGGCCGCCTGGGCCGCAGCGATGGCGTCGGCGGCGGCCGCGTGGGCCTTCTTCACCGCGGCCTCGGTGATGGCAACGTCACGCTTCGCGGCGTCCGCCGCCGCCTGGGCGCGCTTCGCCGCCCCTTCGGCGCGGGTCGCGGCCGCGCGTGCCTCGGTAGCCGCCTCGGTGGCCTCGTCCGCCGCCTTGCGTGCCGCGGTAGCCGCGGTGGTGGCATCGTCGGCTGCCGCCCGCGCCTTGGTCGCGGCCTGACGGGCCTCGATGGCGTCCGCCGTGCCGTCCACAGCGGCGAGCAGCGCCTCCGCTGCGTCGGCTTTCGCGACGAGGCTGTCCCTGCGCTCCTCGGCGGCCAGCGCGCCGTCACGCGCCCTCGTCGCCCTGCGCTCGGCCGCCAGCGCGCCGTCCTTCTTCTCGGCCGCCGTCTTACCGGCGGCCTGCGCGTCGGACAGCTTGTCGGCCGCAACCTGCCGCTGGGACTGCGCGCGCGTCTCGGCGTCCTGGGCCTTGTTGCGCTCCGCCTCGGCCAGTTCCTTCTGCGACTTGGCGTAGTCGCGCTCGGCCTCGGCCTTCTGGCGCTTTGCCTTGGCGTCGGCGGCCGCGTCCTTGGCGGTCTTCTCGGCAGCCTCCGCCTTGTTCTCGGCGGCCTTTGCCTCGGCCGCGTGCTTCGCAGCCTCCTGGGCCTGCGCGGCGGCGCCCTCGGCGGCGGCCTTCGCCTGGGCCTCGGCCTCCTGAGCGGCCTTGCGCCGGAACTCGGCCTTCGTGGCGTGTGCCTGGGTGTTGGCCAGATCGTTCAGCGTCTTGCTGTCGGCGGCTGAGGCGCGGGTCGCGTTGAAGGCGGTCTCAACGGCCTTCGCCGCCGCCTGCGCGGCGGCCGCGGACGCCTTGGTGACCTGCGCGGCCTGCTGCCCGTAGAGCAGCCCCCGGCCGCGCGGCAGACCGGCCTGGTCGGCGATGGCGTACGCCTCATTCTGGGCCTTGGTGACCTTGTCCGCCTGGGTCTTGGCGTCCAGCGCTGCCCGGGAAGCAACGAAGAGGCGGCCGGCCGCCCGGCCCCGGGCGTCCCTGATCCACTTCTGGACCTGGGTGAACTCGGTCGCCTCGGGGTAGTCGTTGGGGTGGTCGGCCGCCGTCTGCTTGGTCCAGTACGCCTGCCAGTCGGTCAGCCGGGTTGCTATCAGTGACTGGGCGAGCGCCTCGCCGAGCGCCTGAGATGCCGTCGAAAGATCGGAATTGGCCTGCGACTCGGCCCGGATGATGGTGTCCCGCTGGGTCTTCTGCCCCGCCAGTTCGTCCTGCCATTCGGTGTGTGCCACGGCCAGTTCCGGGGTCAGCACACCGTGCGGGTCAATCGCGTTGGTGAACGCGCAGGACGCGAACCGCGCCTTGAGGTTTTCTACGTCGAGCCGGAACTCCATCGAATCCGGGTCGGGTGCACTGGTGGGGAAGCCGCCGTACTGGAGGAAGAGGCGCGCGTCGTCGGCGTACATGGGATGCATGAACTGCATCTCCCATTCCCACGCCTTACGGTCCTCGTAGTTCTCCTTGGTGGCTTCCGAGTAGCGGGCGTTGTAGATCGCCGTGGCCGCGTCGACGGACTCCTTGCTCGCCGTCGGGTGCGGATCGACGTAGAAGTCGGACTCGTCCTTCCAGAACTGGTCAGCGACCCAGCTGCTCAGGTTGATGGTGCGGAACGGGTTGGCGTCGCTCTCCACCCATTGGAAGCCGGAGTACGAGTAACCGGGCGGAGGCTGCTCAACATGAAGAGACTCCTGCCACACATACGCGCGGCCCCAGAGCTCGTCCATCTTGACGTCGGCCGCGGCCCGGTCCTTCTCGAAGGCCGCGTGGAGCGGTGTGCCGTTCCAGTACTCCGGATTGGCAGCCGTGTGCAGTTGCTCCTCCGTACCGATGAGACCGGCCCGGGCGACCTCCTTCATCGCCGGGCCGCCCTTGCGCAGGACGCCGCTGAGGAGGCACTGCTCCTTGCGGACGCGTTCAGCGTTCTTGAGGTCGAAAGGGGCGCCGGGGTCGTCGGCGGCCGTGGCGGACGCGGTCGTGTCGGTCTTGTCGGGGGCCAGGCGTGGGAGTTGACCGCCAGTCACCGCGATCGCGGTGGCGGTGGCCAGGGCCGTGGAAGCCAGGAACCGGGACCATCTGCCTGGGGATCCGAATACGGTCCGGCCTCTGTGTGTGGCCGGACGTGCGTGTGTACGCATGCGGAAATGTCAGCCGTTCTGCTGAGAAGAGAAAGGGAGCCGGAAGGGCGGGAACCGCTCAGAAGAGCAGGTTGTACGCGGTCCAGCCGCCGGTGCCGATCTGCGTGCGGGCGGCAAACGGGGCCGAAGACTTTCCGGTGCCCTTGAACAGCCACAGCGCGCCCGCGCTGTCCACGCCGATCAGGTCCGACTTGCCATCGCCGTCGTTGTCGCCGACCGAGACGAGCGCGGTGTAGTCCTTCCACGCGGTGCCGCTGGGCGCGGCGACCGTGACACGGGTGCCGACCACCGCGTCGGCGGTGGCGTTGCCGGTACCCGGGTAGAGGTAGAGCGTTCCGGTGGTGGAACGCGCGACGAGGTCGGCCTTGCCGTCGCCGGTGTAGTCGCCGCGGCCGGTGAGCTCGTCCATGCCGTTCCAGCCGCCCGTGCCGGCGCGGACCCTGGCGGCAAGGGTCCCGTCGGCCTTGCCCTGGTAGAGCCAGAGCGCGCCGTCCTTGTCCCGGGCGAGCAGGTCGGGATGCGCGGTGCCACCCATGTTGTCCACCGACACGAGCAGGTTGTAGGCGTCCCAGCCTCCGCCGAGCACCTTGGTGTCGTTGCCGCGCTCGGCCGTGTAGTAGAGCATGCCGTCGATGACGGCGTAGAGGTCGGTGCCGGTGAGGTTGGCGGAGATGTTGGCCTGGGTGAGTGCGGTCGCGTCGGCGTAGCCGCCGCCCAGGTCGAACCTGGCGGCGAATCCGCCGGTGCCCTTGGGTTCGTAGTCGAAGAGACGGCCGTTCTTGTCCCGGGTGATGAGCGGGAACAGCCCGCTGCCCTCCCCGGCTGCCTGCTGGATCAGTGGTGCCTTATCGGCGTGGCCCGCCTGGGCGGGGTCCGGTGCAGACGACGAGATCGGTGCGGCCTTCGTCGCCGTCACCGCCAGTACGGCGCTCGCGGCGAGTACGGCCGCGACCGCCGCTGCCTGGCGCACCGAGCGACTGACGAGAGTGAACATGGAGTGCGAAGTCCCCCTCAGTGGTGTGGTCGACGGGGGCGTCGCACACGCACACGTCGACGCCTCACGCGTCGACCGTGATGCCCCAGTGCCACCCCCGAGCCGCAGCTGGTCATGCTCACGGCAACGGTCACTTTATGAGAGAGTTGTGAAACTTGTAAACGCTTTTCAAAAATGCTGCGGCCCGGCCCCCTTAGTAAATGAGGGACCGGGCCACAGCCTTTGTGCGGCTCCCGGACGGGTCTTGAGAGCTGCTCAGCTCGTGCCGGTGGTGTACTGGCGCATGCCGGGGATCGTCAGCGTGCCGCCGAACTGGCCGGCCTGGGTGACCTTCACGTTCGTGAAGTAGATCAGCGGGATGTTCAGCGGTGGCGGGTTGTCCGGGGTGAACGTGAGCGGGATCAGTCCGAGCAGGTTGCCGGAGATGCTCTCCGTGTACATCACCGTCTTGCCGCCGGTGATGGTCGAGTGCGAGCCCCTGGCGGCCTGGACGTGGTACGTCACGCCGTTCGGGCCATCGACGAGCTGATGCAGGTCGCCGATGTCGGTGCCGTCCGAGATGACGTACTTCAGGACCTTCTTGATGGTGCCGTTCGCGGTGCGCACCTTGACGATGCCCTGGTAGTCGGCGCCCTTGAGCGTCAGCGAACTGGCTTCCAGGCGCCAGGGGGCGTCGGGCAGGGCCACGATCTTCTCGACGCCGCTCTCGTCGTCGGTCGCCGCGGGGCAGTCCTCCGCGGAGGTGGTGGCGCTCGCGGACGGGCTCGCGGTGGCGGACTCCGCCGACTTCACGGCGTCACTCGCCGCCTCGGTGGCCCTGGAGGCCGCCTTCGTTGCCGTGTCCGTCGTGTCCTTCACGGCGTCCTTGACCGTATCGGTGACCTTCTTGGTCGTGTCCTTGACGGTGTCGGACGTGTCCTTCGTGTCCTTGGTCTCCTGCGTCGCAGACGCGGAGGCCGAGGGGGACGGCGTGGTGGACGCGCTCGCCGACGAGCTGTCGCCGGGCGTGAAGATGTCCTTGATCGCGTTGCCGATGTCCTCCAGCACGTTGCTGCCGCTCGCGGAGGCGGACGGGCTCGCCGGGGACGTACCGCTGCCCGACGACGTGTCCGAGGAACTCGCGGAGGACGAGGACGCGGACGGCTTGGGCGTGGCCTTGTCGTCGGAACCTGAATCCGACGAAGAGGTCTTGTCCGACCCGCTGTTGGCGGAGGCCGAGGGCGTCGGCTCTGCCGTATCGGCGGACTTCGACGCGCTCGCCGAGGCGGTCGGCGACGGCGTGGTCGAGGCGTCCTTGGAATCCTGGGAGCCGTCCACCGCCTCCACGCACTTCTGGTACTCGTCGACCGTCAAGCTCTTCGCGGGCGAGTGGTCGTCGGCACGGGCCAGCGTCGGCGTGAACCCCATCCCCATGAGGACCGCCGTCGGCATCGCCGCCAGGGCCATCGCTTTGCCGGCCGGCACGTGGAACCTGGTGAACAGCGGCTTCCTGGGGGCCGCGTGGCGCGGGCCCGTTTTGGCCTGTGCCGGGGCCGCGGAGCTCTTGTCGCGGGCCTCGTCAGCCGACACGGTGCCCTCCGTTGGCGTCTTCGGCCGGGACGCCGTGCCCCGCACCACCGTCGGCCGGCTCATACGGAGCATTCGGCAGGCCCGGCTGACCGATGGCGCCCTCAGGAGCGGTTTCCGCGACGCCGTCCCCCGCAGGACCCCATCCGGCTTGCTGCCCTCCGGCCCCCTCGGCCTTCGGCTTAACCGGCACCCAGGAAACGGCGAGCGCGCCGCCGATCAGCGAGAGCAGGAAGCCGATGATGAAGCCGCCGATGTTGGAGACCACCAGGGACACGAGACCGAGGATGATCGCCGCGACACCGGCGAAGATGCGCGTCGCCTGCTGGAACCACATGGTCAGGCCCAGCGTAAATAGGAGGACACCGATGATGAGGGAGCCAGCACCCGCGGTGGTCGCCATGGCGATCGACATGGTGCCCAGCTTCAGGGTGGCATAAGGGAAGTAGGCGATCGGCACCCCGCCGAGCAGGGTGAACACACCTGCCCAGAACGGCCGGCTGCCCCGCCAGTCACGGAATCGCAGACGCAACCGGGTGAAGTTCCCGGCGCTCTGGACCGGAGTCTCGGCACTCATGGAAAACAGCTCCCTGGGTCCGGTGGAAGTACGTACCGGCTCGGCCGTAGGTGTGGAGAAGCCGGAATGTGTGAGTCTGTGAATGTGCCCGACGCACGGTCCAGCCGGGCCCGTGGGGCGGAGAAGCGACTACTTCCCCGCCCCCGTGGGGGACCTCAGTCACCCCAGGACACCCCTGTGACGGAAGCCGTCAGTAGCACTCCATCTTGGGGTCCGTACCAAGACGCATCTTCAGGCCATTGAGCTTGAAGGTGCCGGCCGTGGTCGCCCACGCCGTCTGCTCGACGCCGTAGAGGTCGGCCGACTCCGCCTGCTGGGCGAAGCCGCCCGGCAGCACGGTCTTGTCCTTGACCGCAGGGCCCCTGGTCTTGTCCTGGACCGCGACGCCGATGTCGATGTTGTTGAACTGCGCGTCGGCGTCGAGCTGGGCGACATCGATGTAGAGGTTCGTGGCCTCGACCTTGTGATTGTCGTCCGGCCCCGCGTCGAGACGGAGGTAGATCGTCTTCCCTATGAGGGGGATCTCCGTCTTGACCGACTGGCACATCTTCGTGATGGTCGCGTTCTCGAACGACGAGATCGCGACCGGACGGACCGTCTTGGTCTTCCCGTCGGTCGACGTGTAGCCGGTGTCGATACCGCCGTACTGGGCGAAGCCGTCACCGTGCAGATGCCCGGCCGACACCTTGAACTCCTGGCCGGAAACGCTGAACGACGCGGCCAGCGCACCCTGCGCGAGCCCGACACCGATCGCTGCGGCCGCGGCAACGCTGGGCACCATGACCACAGCGAACCGCTTCCATCTGGTCCCGCCACGCACCTGGGACTCCATATTTCCTCCTTCTCGGACGTACATCTCCTGGCCCCAGCTCGCTACCGTTCGGCGGCTCAGCCGGGCAGGGATGGGAGAAGTGCTACGTCCTCGGGAAGGAGAGCGCCCGCGCTCGAAGGCGCCAACCGCGCCCGAATCACCGGCGATCACCCCCGAGCGACAACCACTGGTCGCGCCTGACACGCATCACGCACAACCTGCCGGACAGGCTCCGCCGCAGCGGAGACCCCCCTGTCCAGGACCCGGCGCCACTGCCGCCGGCTCCTGCTCGGTGGGGACCCACGAAAAATCCGTTGCCCCGGCTGGCTGTCGGGTACGGCGATGGACCGAGCGTGGCCGATCGTGGTGCATTCTCGCCGCCCCCGCAAGGGGGTTCGTTACTCGCTAGTAACGGCCGGATAACCGAACAACGACCCGCCGGTATCGATCGGCAACTCTTCGTGGCATAAAGGGAGATGGCGAAACGGTTGAAGTGCGGACAGAACCTGACAGAGCAAGGGGCCCGTCTTACTCCCAGTAACAGCGGCCGCGATTACCAAGATTTGGTAAAGCGCGGCCGCGATGTACCCCTGTCGGCAAATCTTTCACCCGGGCATCACAAGCCCGAGTGTTTAGCAACTGGTCAGAACAGAGCCCGAGCGAGCGCCCTGCGCGCCGCGGTCACGCGCGGGTCGTCGGCACCGACCACCTCGAAGAGTTCCAGCAGCCGCAGCCGCGCGGCGTCCCGGTCGTCCCCCGCCGTGCGCCTCACGGTGTCGATGAGCCGCCCGAACGCGTCCTCCACATGTCCACCCACCAGATCCAGGTCCGCCGCGGCGATCTGTGCCGGTACGTCACCGGGCTTCTCGGCGGCTTCCTTGCGCACCTGCTGCGGGTCCAGGTCCCGCACCCGCTGCAGCAACTCGGCCTGGGCGAGGCCCAGCTTGGCCTCCGTGTTGCCCGGGTCGTCGCTCAGCACGTTCTTGTACGCCTGGACCGCGCCACCCAAGTCGCCCGCGTCCAGGGCCTGTACGGCGGCTTCGAGCAAGGCGTCATAGGGGCCTGCCGGTACCTGGGGGGTCGCCTGGGCGCCGCCCGGCTCGGCGTCGGGGTCGACGGTCAGACCGGTCAGCCCGAAGCGCTGCTCGGCGACCTGGACGAGCTGGTCGAGGGTCGCGCGGATCTGCTCCTCGGGGGCGGCACCCTGGAAGAGGGGCAGCGCCTGGCCGGCGACGACGGCGAAGACGGCCGGGATCCCCTGGATGCCGAACTGCTGCATCAGCATCTGGTTGGCGTCGACGTCGATCTTGGCGAGCACGAACCGGCCGTCGTACTCGACGGCCAGGCGCTCCAGGACCGGGCTCAGCTGCTTGCAGGGCTGGCACCACTCGGCCCAGAAGTCGATGACGACGGGCACCTCGGTGGACCGCTGCAGTACGTCGAGCTCGAACCCCGCCTCGTCGACGTCGATGACGAGGTCGGCGGGGGAGACCGCCCCTCCCCCGCCCTGCCGGGCCGTTTCGGCGCGCGCCTGCTCCGCCTTCGCCTTGGCCTCCTGGGCGGCCTTCACTGCGGCGAGGTCGACGACTCCGCTCATGGACATGTTCCGTGGCTGCATGAGTACATCCTCCCCCTTTCCTGCGCCGCTGTGAAAAGCGTGGTGACAGCCGTTCCCCAAGGTGCGGGCCGACGCTTTCGCTACGGGTCGTAGCGTAACTGCCCGCGAGGGGCGCCGTGCCCCGTCCGCCGGTGATCTCCCTCACCACTTCACAGGAAGCACGGATTCACAGGAAGCACAGACATGGCCACTTCACGGGAAGCACAGACATGACCGCTTCGCGGGAAGCACGGACCTGGCCGCCGACATCGCCGGATATGGTCGCTGACATGCAGAGCAGCACGCCCGCCGCCCGTACGGGGCGCCCGCGGAGCGCCGCCGCGGACGCCGCGATCCTGGCGGCGACGCGGGAGGCGCTGGTCGAGCTGGGCTGGTCGAAGCTCACGCTGGGGGACGTGGCGACGCGGGCAGGGGTCGCGAAGACGACCCTCTACCGCCGCTGGGCGGGCAAGAACGAACTCGTGGTGGACGCGGTGGCGGCCCTCTTCGACGAACTGGAACTGCCCGACCGGGGCAGCCTGGCCGCGGACATCGAGGGCGTGGTGCTGCAGTTCGCGGCGATCCTGGGTCGCCCGGAGGCCAAGAGCGGCCTGATGGCGGTCGTGGCGGAGTCCACGCGGGACGACGCGCTGCGCGAACGCATCCGCGCCTCCATCGTCGACCGCCAGAAGCGCCTGGTCCTGGAGGGCCGCGCCCGCGCGACGGCGCGCGGCGAACTCCCTCCCGAGTCGGACCCGGAGACGGCGACCCGCACCGCCGACCTGATCTTCGACATGGTGGCGGGCGCGGTGGTCCACCGCACCCTGGTCAGCGCACGCCCGGCGGACGAGGAGTGGGTACGGGGCTTCACCCGGGTCCTGTTGGTCGGGCTGACGTCACCGGGCGCGTACGGCGATTGAGGACGAGGGCCACCCCCCAGCCCGTCCGGCGCTTGAGGACGAGGCCGTTCAGGCCGAGGGGTCTGGGGGCGGAGCGGCAGAGCCCCCCCAGGGACGGGAAGAGTAGGGGCGGCGGGCGCGAACAACCCGCCCGCCCTCACCGACCCGCACCTAGAACCCGGCCGGCTCCGTGTACACCCCCCACTCGTCCCGCAGCACCCCGCAGATCTCCCCGAGCGTCGCCTCCGCCCGTACGGCGTCCAGCATCGGCTCGATCATGTTGGAACCGTCGCGCGCGGCCGCCAGCATCCCGTCGAGCGCGGTCCGCACGGCCACTTCGTCCCGCGCCGACTTCCGGCCCGCGAGCACCCGTACCTGCTCCCGCTCCACCTCATGGCTGACCCTCAGGATCTCCAGATCACCGGTGACGGACCCGGTGTGGACGTTCACGCCCACCACCTTCTTGTCACCCTTCTCCAGGGACTGCTGGTAGCGGAACGCGGACTCCGCGATCTCGCCCGTGAACCAGCCGTCCTCGATCCCCCGCAGGATCCCTGAGGTGATCGGCCCGATCGGGTGCTGCCCGTCCGGGTGCGCCCGCAGCCCCCGCTCCTTGATCTGCTCGAAGATCTTCTCCGCGTCGGCCTCGATACGGTCCGTCAGCTGCTCGACGTACCACGAACCGCCCAGCGGATCGGCGACGTTGGCGACGCCGGTCTCCTCCATGAGCACCTGCTGCGTGCGCAGCGCGATCTCCGCCGCCTGCTCGCTCGGCAGTGCCAGCGTCTCGTCCAGCGCGTTCGTGTGCAGCGAGTTCGTGCCGCCCAGCACCGCCGCCAGCGCCTCCACCGCCGTACGCACCACGTTGTTGTACGGCTGCTGCGCGGTCAGCGAGACACCAGCGGTCTGCGTGTGGAAGCGCAGCCACTGCGCCTTCTCGCTCTTCGCCCCGTACACGTCCCGCATCCACCGCGCCCAGATGCGGCGCGCCGCCCGGAACTTGGCGATCTCCTCGAAGAAATCGACATGCGCGTCGAAGAAGAAGGACAGGCCGGGGGCGAACACATCCACGTCGAGGCCGCGGCTCAGCCCCAGCTCCACGTACCCGAACCCGTCCGCCAGCGTGTACGCCAGCTCCTGCGCGGCCGTCGCGCCCGCCTCCCGGATGTGGTAGCCGGAGACGGACAGCGGTTTGTACGCGGGGATGCCGCCCGCGCAGTACTCCATCAGGTCGCCGATCAGACGCAGGTGCGGCTCGGGCTGGAAGAGCCACTCCTTCTGCGCGATGTACTCCTTGAAGATGTCCGTCTGGAGCGTGCCGTTGAGCACGGACGGGTCCACGCCCTGGCGCTCGGCGGCGACCAGGTACATGCAGAAGACGGGGACCGCCGGACCGCTGATCGTCATCGAGGTCGTCACGTCACCCAGCGGGATGTCCTTGAACAGGACCTCCATGTCCGCCGCCGAGTCGATGGCCACGCCGCAGTGCCCGACCTCACCCAGTGAGCGAGGATCGTCGGAGTCGCGGCCCATGAGGGTCGGCATGTCGAAGGCGACGGACAGGCCGCCGCCGCCGTTGGACAGGATCATCTTGTAGCGCTCGTTCGTCTGCTCGGCGTTGCCGAAGCCGGCGAACTGCCGGATGGTCCACGTCCGCCCCCGGTAGCCGGTCGGATACAGGCCGCGCGTGAAGGGGTACTCCCCCGGCCAGCCGATCCGCTCGAAGCCCTCGTAGGCGTCTCCGGGCCGCGGTCCGTACACGGGCTCCACGGGGTCGCCGGAGAGCGTCGTGAAATCCGCCTCGCGCTTGCGCGAGGCGTCGTAGCGGGCCTGCCAGCGTCGGCGGCCCTCCTCGATGGCGTCAGCGTCCATACCCTCGAATTTACTAGGACGTCCAAGTAAATGTCGACCGGAGCGGGCCGGAGTGAGTCACATTTAATAGGGCGCCCCAGTGACCGGTCACGACAAACCGCCGCACGCGTATCTCGTGCGGCGGTGTCCTTCAGGCCTTGGTGACTGTCAGACCTCGGTGTCCGTCAGGCCTTGGCGACTGTCAGGCCTTGGCGACGGTCAGACCTTGGCGACCGCGGGCGCCTCGTCCCCGAGCCTGGTCTCCAGCTCCTGGCTGACCTTGCGCTCCACGAAGAAGGCGGCCGTCGGGATCGTCCCCGCCAGCAGTACCCACAGCTGCTTGCCGACCGGCCACTTCGCCTTGGCGCCCAGGTCGAAGGCGAAGACGAGGTAGATCACATAGAGCCAGCCGTGCGCGATGGCCACGACACGGGTGAAGTCGGCGGCGCCGTCCACGTCGAGGCCGTACTTGGCGATCATGCTGAGGCACAGCAGGACCAGCAGCACACCGGTGACGTAGGCCATGACGCGGTAGCGGGTCAGCACGCTCTTTTTCATGGGTACGAGCGTAACCGCCGGTTTCGGGCGATCTTCCGGCACCCCCGGGGCCGTACGGCCCGGTTCCTACTCCTGGTCGAAGTCCCCCGCGGCGACGCGCAGCGGGCGCAGCATCGCGAAGATCTCGGCGCACTCCTCCGCGTCGTACACGCCGAGCCCGAAGTCCATCGCCATCAGGTCACGGGTGGCCGCGTCGCACACCTCGCGGCCCTTTTCGGTGATGGAGGCAAGGGTGCCGCGGCCGTCGTTGGGGTTGGGCCGCTTGGCGACGAGACCCGACCTGACCAGCCGGTCGACCGTGTTGGTGACGGACGTGGGGTGCACCATGAGCCGTTCACCGATCTTGGACATCGGCAGCTCGCCCGCCTTGGAGAAGGTCAGCAGCACCAGCGCCTCGTACCGCGCGAAGGTCAGTCCGTACGGTTTCACGACCGCGTCGACCTCGGCGAGCAGGATCTGCTGCGCCCGCATGATCGAGGTGATCGCGGACATGGACGGCACGCTTCCCCACCGCTGCTTCCAGTGCTCGTCGGCGCGGGCGATGGGATCGAAGGAGAGGCTGAGGGGCTTCGGCACGCCATCGACCTTACCGGCCGGTCACATGGTGGTCAGCCCCGTCTCGCCTTTCGGTCGACCTCCGGCCCGGGGCGCACACTGGAAGCAGAAGGCCATGAAGCATGAGCCGAGCGTGGAGGTGAGCCATGAGCACCCTCGAAGAACACGTCGACGTCGGGGTCCCGATCGACAGGGCCTGGGACCGGCTGCACCGTGTGGAGAACTTCCCGAGCTTCGTGGAAGGAGTGCGCGACGCCCGTACGGAGCCGAACGGCCGGGCGCATCTGGACGTCGAGGCCGGCGGCCGGACCCGGGAACTGGAGGCCGAGGTCTCCGACCGCAAGGAACGCGTGATGGAGTGGCACACCACGGGTGCCCCACTGCTGGCGGGAACCTTCTCGCTGAAGCCGATCGACCGGACCCACACCCGGGTCCAGGCGCGGCTCGAGTACGACCCCGACACCGTCAGGGAGACGTTCGGCGGGCCGAAGGGATTCGCCCAGGCCAACGCGATCGAACGGGTCGTCCGCAGCGACCTCGAACATTTCAAGGACTACCTGGAACGGGAGCGCTGAACGGCTGAAATCGGAGACCGGTGCCTGCCATGAGGCCGCTGGGGCCGAGGGGGCGTAACCCCTAAGCGCGCGGCGCCCGGCGCAGCGCGTGCCGTACAGCCCGCTGTGCCACCGGCCCCAGGTCGTCGAGCGCCGCCACCAGGGCCCCCAGCCGCTCCAGCGCGCCCAGCGCGGCCGACGCTCCCTCCGGGTCCACGCCCTCGTACAGTTCGATTCCCACGAAGGACGCCGACACCGCGCGAGCGAGACCGGCCGGATCCGTGAACTCCCCCAGCGGCGTCGACGCCAGCACCCGCTCCAGTACCCGCTCGATCTCCACGATCCACAGGTCGAGCCCGGCCGCCGTCGCCGGTGCGAGGCGGGGGTGCGTCTGCGCGCCCGCCAGCAGCTGGCCGAGGACGGCCACATGCCCCGCCGCCTTCTCCTCCGCGTGCATCTCGCGCCCGAACGCGAGGAGTTCACCGAGCGAGCGGATCCCGTCGAGCCGGTCCCGGTACCGCGCCACCCGCTGCTCCGTCCCGTACCGGCACGCCGCCGCGAGCAGCTCGTCCACCGAGCCGAAGTGGTAGAAGACCAGCGCCTGGTTGACCCCGGCGCTCGCCGCGATCGTACGGGCCGATGTCTTGGCGATCCCCTGCTCGGTGAGCGTCCGCAGCGCCCCCTTCAGCAGCTTCTCCTTCGTCGCCGCACTCACGCCCGTGCCTCCTCCCGGACGGGGCGAAGGCCTGCACGCACCCCGCGTACGCGGACATCCGTGTACGACGCCGTGAACGATCCCTCGTAGCCGAACAGCGGGCCGACGTACCGGTTCACCACCCGTACCCGAATCCGGAAGCGCCCCGTCGACTCGTCGAACGACTCCCTCACCTCGGCCTGACCTCCGATCAGTTCGGGCACCCGCACGTCCACCGGTCCCTCGCGGAACCGGTGTTCGCCGGAACGGATCAGCAGGGACCCGTCCGGCTCCGCCCGGAAGTGCAGATCGGTCGCCAGGTGCTGATGCGTGCCCAGGTAGTCCAGGATGCGGTCGCCCTTCGGGCTCAGCACCATCTGCGCGTCGAAACGGCGGGCACGGCCGGGGAGGTCGAAGGTGCGTACGAACGTCACCGTCTCCCGGCCGAACGTGTCCGTGTACGGCACGTTCTCGATGACGAAGGGGACGTTCCGCCCCTGCCGCGGGACGAGGATGTGGCGCGTGCCGCCGAGCGCCAGGAACGGCTTGACGAATCCCCTGCCGTGCCAGACACGGTCCATCACCCCGCGCCCCGTGCATGCCTCACCGCTCGCCAGTCCCACCGAGAAGCGGCGCCGTAACTGCGGGTGCAGCCGCTCGAAGTCCGCGCCCATCACCGTACGGAAGATCGAGGTCATGACGGCCACTCCAGGGTGCACAGGAGACGGGGGGCGGGTACGCGCGTGGGCGGGGTGCGCAGACAGCGGCGGGCGGCCGGGGTGCAGGAAAGGGGGGTCTTGAACAGGGCCAGGGAGATGGCCACGGCCAGGAGCAGCGGGCACAGATAGGCCATCGCCGCCGCGAACGGGCCGAAGAGGCGCAGGAAGGAGTCCAGGCCGAGGCCGGTGCAGGCGGTCGCGACGATCAGGGCGCGGACGGCCAGTTCCGCGCACCAGTTCACGAGCGCCCGCTCCGGTGTGATCCCCTTCTCCAGCCACAGCCGCAGCCGGTCGAAGGACCAGGCGGTCGCCCAGCCCATCAGCGGGCGGAAGACCACACGGTCCGCGAGCGCGCCCACGCGGCCCCACCGCGGCCGGTAGTCGTACCCGGTGAGGAAGCGGACGCCGTCACCGTCGGGCACATACCGCCAGTAGCCGCTCCCCTCGGCGATCAGCGACAGCGGGTGCGGCGAGGAGAACCGCAGCGCGGAGGTGCGCGTCCCGTCCGGCCGCGTCTTCTCGCCCGCCGACACCCCGGTCCCGGACACCGTCAGGAACGGCAGGACCCGCGTGGCGTACCGGAAGCGCTGCGGTTCGCCCTGCGCGCGCGGGAGGTATTCGATCTCGCTGAAACGGAGGTCCCAGCGCCGGTGCCGCTCGGGGTCCTGGGTCCGTTCCCACAGTTCGTCGAGGTCGCCGCGTATGTGCGCCTCTACGTAGAGCCCCATTGCGAATCCCCCATGTCAACGGCCCTGTTTGAGCGACTGCTCAATCAAGTGGCCTGACAGTACAACAGGTTTGAGCGATCGCTCAAAGCCTCGGGACCCCCGGGAATTGCCCGTGAACGGCAAAACCCCGGCCCTCAGGGACCGGGGTTCGGGCTGCCGTGCGGGGAGTTACTCCGCGGACAGGTATCGCTCCACCGTCTCCACCTTCGAGGTGAGACCGTCCGTCACACTCGGGCGGATGTCCGCCTTAAGGACGAGCGAGACACGCGGCGCACGCGCCTCGACCGCCGCGACGGCGCGCTTCACCACGTCCATCACCTCGTCCCACTCACCCTCGATGGAGGTGAACATCGCGTCGGTACGGTTCGGCAGGCCGGATTCCCGTACGACCCGGACGGCGTCGGCGACGTACTCCCCCACGTCCTCGCCGACACCCAGCGGCGTCACGGAGAAGGCGACGATCATGCGTTCACGATTCCTTCCTTGCGGGCGCGGGCGGCGATGACGGCGTCCTGGGCCGCGCGGTGCAGCTTGCGCTCGGCCAGGAAGCCGCCGCCGGGGATGATCGAGTAGGCGAAGTAGAGCCAGGCCGTCCCCTTGTCCCACTTGGTGCGGTTCCAGGCGTCGAGCCAGAAGATCACGTAGAGGATGAACAGCACGCCGTGGATCGGACCGAGGACCCGGGCGACGTCGACCTCGGACGTGACCGTGTACTTGATCACCGTGCAGGTGGCGAGCACGATCCAGGAGATGCCCTCGGGCACGGAGATCAGGCGTAGGCGGCGGATGGCGGAGGCTGTCTTGAGGTCCACGGATCACCTTCGGTGGGAGAGTCGCTGACGACGCGGTCGCCTTGTGAATGGAAGCACAAGCAACGGGCCCATTGTGACAAAGGACCGCGCCGCCCCGGCGACAGGGGTCTGTCCGTTACGCACCGTCGGCCGCTACCTTCACCCCGTGGCGATGTTCCGACTCCAAGGCAGCAAGGTGTTGGCCGTCGAGATGACCGGGGACGCCGTGAAGGCGAAGAACGGCTCCATGGTCGCCTACGACGGTCAGATGGCATTCAAGAAGCTCAGCGGCGGCGGTGAGGGCATCCGGGGCATGGTGACCCGGAGGCTCACCGGCGAGCAGATGACCGTGATGGAGGTGCGCGGGCACGGGACGTGCTGGTTCGCCGACCGGGCCTCCGAGATCAACCTCGTGAACCTCCAGGGGGACAAGCTGTACGTCGAGTCGAGCAACCTCCTCGCGACGGACGCCGGCCTGCGTACAGGCACGACGTTCACCGGCCTGCGTGGTGCCTCGCAGGGCAACGGCCTGTTCACGACGACCGTCGAGGGCCACGGCCAGGCGGCGATCATGTCGGACGGCCCGGCAGTGGTGCTGCGGGTGAGCGCGCAGTACCCGCTGACCGTCGACCCGGGTGCGTACGTCGCGCACCAGGGAAACCTGCGGCAGTCGTTCCAGTCCGGTGTGACCTTCCGCACGCTCCTCGGCGAAGGCGGCGGCGAGGCCTTCCAGATCCGCTTCGAGGGGGACGGACTGGTGTACGTCCAGCCCAGCGAGCGCAACACGATCGCGGGGGATGTGTGACATGCCCTTCCGTGAGATCAACTCGAAGATGATCGAGGCGACCGTCGTGCCCGGGCAGCGCCTGTACAGCCAGCGGGGCGCGATGCTCGCCTACAAGGGCGAGGTCTCCTTCACCCCCAACGTCCAGGGCGGCCAGGGCGGGGTCATGTCGATGATCGGCCGCCGCCTCGCCAATGAGGCGACACCGCTGATGTCGGTCGAGGGCAGCGGCACGGTGCTGTTCGGGCACGGTGGCCACCACATCCAGGTGATCAACCTCACCGGGGACACGTTGTACGTCGAGGCGGACCGCCTGCTCGTCTTCGAGGGCGCCCTCCAGCAGGGCACGATGTTCATGGGCTCGCAGGGCGGCGTCATGGGCATGGTGCGCGGCCAGGTCACCGGTCAGGGCCTGTTCACGACCACCCTCAAGGGCCACGGCGCGGTCGCCGTCATGGCGCACGGCGGCGTCTTCGAGGTGCCGATCACCCCGCAGCGCCCGGTCCACGTCGACCCCCAGGCGTATGTCGCCCACCACGGCGACGTGCGCAACAAGCTCTCCACGGCGCTCGGCTGGCGCGACATGGTGGGCCGTGGCTCCGGCGAGGCGTTCCAGCTGGAGCTGAGCGGCAGTGGTGTGGTGTACGTCCAGGCGTCGGAGGAGAAGCTTTGAGCACCTACCCGGGGGGCGCCGGTCCCGTGATCCACGACCCGATGACACTGCCGGCCGACGACAGCGTCAACAAGTACACCTTCTGCGTGGAGCTCAAGGGCAGCCAGTGGTTCCTGCAGAAGGGCAAGATGATCGCCTACTACGGCTCGATCGAGTTCAACGGCATCGGGCACGGCCGCCTCGACCGGATTGTCCGTACGTCCTTTCATTCGCCTCTGCACGCGAGCGACTGGGTGGTGGCGGAGGGCTCGGGCAAGATGCTCCTCGCCGACCGGGCCTTCGATGTGAATTCCTACGATTTGGACGACGGCAACCTGACCATTCGCTCGGGCAACCTCCTCGCTTTTCAGCCAAGTCTCGCGCTGAAGCAGTCGATCATTCCGGGATTCCTGACGCTGATCGGAACCGGCAAGTTCGTGGCCGCGTCCAACGGTCCGGTGGTGTTCATGGAACCCCCGATCCGGGTGGATCCGCAGGCGCTGGTCGGCTGGGCCGACTGCCCGTCCCCGTGCCATCACTACGACCACGGGTATCTGACGGGTGTATGGGGCGGTCTACGTGCGATGACAGGCCTCGGCGGGGCCTCCGGGGAGGAGCACCAGTTCGAGTTCGTCGGGGCGGGCACGGTCCTGCTGCAGTCCTCGGAGACGCTCATGGCCGAGCAGGCCACGGGGGCGGTTCCGCACGAGCCGGGCGTACCGGGCGGCGGCGGGGTACCCGGCCACCAGGGCCAGCCGGGGACACCGCGCCTTCCCGGACAGCTGGGGGACCTCCAGCGTCGCTTCGGGCTGTGAGCGGTAGTCTGCGGAGTGTGACGTCGAACGCGTGCGCACAGTCACACCACCCTCACTAGTTCGCCTTTCAACCTTTTAGGTAGACTTCATTCATGGAGACCGAGACGGCCACGCGCTGGCTGACCGATGCGGAGCAGTGCGCCTGGCGCACCCACCTGGAGGTCAACAGGCTGTTGACGTACCAGCTCGAAAGGGACCTCCAGCCGTTCGGCCTGACAATGAACGACTACGAGATCCTGGTGAATCTCTCGGAGTCGGAGGGCGTCCGCATGCGGATGAGCGACCTCGCGGCCGCCACCCTCCAGTCCAAGAGCCGCCTCTCGCACCAGATCACGCGTATGGAGAACGCGAGCCTGGTGCGCCGCGAGAACTGCGAGTCCGACCGCCGGGGTCTGTACGCGGTCCTGACGGACCACGGCCTGGAGATGATGAAGAAGGTCGCGCCACACCATGTGGCGTCTGTGCGGCGACACTTCATCGACCTGATGGCCCCCGACGACCTGGAGCAGCTGCACAAGTCCCTCCGGCCGATCGCAGAGCACTTGCGGGGGCAGCGGGGCAAGCCGTAGCGGAGCGCCAGGGCGCCCTGGATCAACCGGCTGTACGGGGTGGCCGACAGTGCGAGCGCACTGCCGGCCACCCCGGCTGCCTACCAGCGGGCTACAGCGCCCCGAAAGGGGCGCGGGGCTGTATCGATGTGCGGCTCCGCCGCGATGGGGGTCCCCCTGTTCATGGGGGTCCCCCCTGCTCGAGCGAAGCCGAGAGCTTGGGGGAGAAAGCCGAGAACTTGGGGGAGCGACCAGCCACCGACGCACCCGCAGATGACACACGGCCTCCCAGCGGAACGCTACGCACCCGCAGGTGACACACGGCCTCCCAGCGGAACGCTACGCACCCGCAGGTGACACACGGCCTCCGAGCGGAGCGCTACGCCCCGGCGGAGACACCACGGTCCGCAGCAGCCGCGGACGTGGCGACGCCGCGTGCACCCCAGAGCGACGCCGCCCCAGCCGTCAGCGTCACGGCTCCCGACGCCGCGAAGCACACCCCCAGCGGCAGATGTGCCACCAGCACCCCCACCGCCGCCGAGCCGGCCGAACCGCCCGCGTTCACCGCGGTGTTGACCCAGGCGCCCGCCTGGGTGCGGAAGCCCGGCGGGGCGGACTCGTCCGCGATCAGATACGACGTCGTCAGGGCCGGGGCTATGAAGAGGCCCGCGCAGGCCACGGTCACGGTGAGGACGCCGAGGCCGGGGGCAAGGCCGGCCACCGCCAGGGTCAGGCCCAGGCCGCAGGCGAGCAGCGGCAGGCGTACCCGCGCACTCGTACGCCAGTCGACCGCCCCGTTCAGCAGCCCGCCGACCGCGCTGCCCACGGACAGCGCCGCGAGCACCCAGGCCACGACGTCATCGCCGTACCGCCGCTGCCCGGCGAAGGCCATGACCAGCAGATCGAGGGCGCCGACAGCCACGCCGACCCCCGCGGCCACCAACACCGGCTGCATCAGGCCCCGCGCACCCCGCAGCCGCTTCGCGGAGCGCTCCGGCTTCGCCGCGTCGGGGCGCGCCCCGGCCACCACGGGGGACGAGACGAAGGCGACGGTCCCGGCCGCCACCAGCAGCGCGCTCAGCGCCACCCCGGCCGCGGGCGGCGCCCACCGCAGCAACGCGCCCACGATCAGCGGACCGGACACGAACAGCAGTTCCTCGGTCACCCCGTCGAGCCCGTACGCGCGCTGCAACAGCCGCTGGTCGTCGAGGAGTCCGCTCCACACGGCCCGCATGGTGGGGCCCAGAGGCGGCGGGAAGGCACCGGCACCGACGGCGAGGGCACCCAGCAGCAGGGCCGGTGCGCCGGGCCGCCAGCTCACCGCGGCGAGCGCCGTCAGCAGGCCCGCGTACGCCAGCGCCATCGGTATCAGCGCCCGCCGGGGCCCGTATCGGTCGACGAACGCCGCCCGTAGCGGCGAGAGCAGGACCGTCATGGCCCCGAAGAGCGCCATGACCGTACCGGCCACGGCGTAGGACCCGGTCGCCCGGGTCACGGACAGCATCACGGCGATGGACACCGTCCCGTACGACAGCCGGCCGACGAGCGCGGCGAAGAAGGTGCGACGGGCGTACGGGACACGCAGAACGGCGGCATACGAAGGCCGCCCGGGAGAAGGCGCAGACACGCGGAAGTTCCTCAACTGGAGGCATGGACGGGACGCCGAAGTGCCGCGACGACCACGGACGGCTGCCGTGTCGATCGCGGACCTGGGCGGGTCCTATGCCAAGAGGAGGTACATGCGGATCAAGGTACCAGCGGCCTCCGGGGGCCGGCCATGAGGTTTTCGGTGCCGAGCGCGGCCCGTCAGCTGTTGGTCAGCCCCGCCACCAGCTCGTCCGCCGCCCGATAGGGGTCCAGCTCCCCCGCCACGATCCGCTCCGCCAGCGCGCCCAGGCGGCGGTCGCCGTGCAGGTCACCGATCCGTTCGCGCAGGGCCGTCACCGCGATCGTCTCGACCTCGTGGGCGGCACGGGCCCGCCGGCGCTCGGCGAGCACTCCGTGTTCCTCCATCCACGCCCGGTGCTTCTCCAGCGCCTCGACGACCTCGTCGACGCCCTCGCCGCGTGCCGCGACCGTCTTCACGATCGGCGGACGCCAGTCGCCCGGGGCCCGCGACTCCCCGAGGCCCAGCATGTGGTTGAGCTCGCGCGCGGTCGCGTCCGCGCCGTCACGGTCGGCCTTGTTGACGACGTACACGTCGCCGATCTCCAGGATGCCCGCCTTCGCGGCCTGGATGCCGTCGCCCATCCCGGGGGCGAGGAGCACCATCGAGGTGTCGGCCTGGGAGGCGATCTCGACCTCCGACTGGCCGACGCCGACCGTCTCCACCAGGATCACGTCGCAGCCCGCGCCGTCCAGGACCCGGATGGCCTGCGGGGCGGCCCAGGCGAGGCCGCCCAGATGCCCTCGGGTCGCCATCGAGCGGATGTAGACGCCGGGGTCCGACGCGTGCTCCGACATGCGGACGCGGTCGCCGAGCAGCGCGCCGCCGGAGAAGGGCGAGGACGGGTCGACGGCCAGGACGCCGACCCGCTTGCCCTGTTTGCGGTACGCCGTCACGAGCGCGGACGTTGACGTGGACTTGCCGACGCCCGGCGAGCCCGTAAGGCCCACGACGTACGCGTTGCCCGTGAGCGGCGCGAGCGCCGCCATGACCTCCCTGAGCTGCGGGGACGCCCCCTCCACCAGGGAGATCAGCCGGGCCACGGCCCGCGGCCGGCCTTCCCTGGCCTGGGCCACCAGCGAGGAGACGTCCTGCATCACAGCTCCGTTCACGAAAACACGAAGAGAGGTCGGTCGAGGGTGCTCAGGCCTTGGGTACCCGCACGATCAGCGCGTCACCCTGGCCGCCGCCACCGCACAGCGCCGCCGCGCCGACGCCTCCGCCGCGCCGCTTGAGCTCCAGGGCGAGGTGCAGGACGAGCCGGGCGCCGGACATGCCGATCGGGTGACCCAGGGCAATCGCGCCGCCATGGACATTCACCTTTTCGGAGGAAACCCCCAAGTCCTTCATCGACTGCACGGCAACGGCGGCGAACGCCTCGTTGATCTCGATCAGGTCGAGATCCGAGACCTCCAGGCCCTCCTTCTTCAGGGCGTGCAGGATCGCGTTCGACGGCTGCGACTGCAAAGAGTTGTCCGGTCCGGCGACGTTCCCGTGGGCGCCGATCTCCGCGATCCACTCCAAGCCCAGCTCCTGCGCCTTGGCCTTGCTCATCACGACCACGGCCGCCGCACCGTCCGAGATCTGCGAGGAGGAACCGGCCGTGATCGTGCCGTCCTTGGTGAACGCGGGGCGCAGCTTCGCCAGGGACTCCACCGTCGTCTCGCCGCGGATGCCCTCGTCCTTGCTGAAAACGACCGGTTCGCCCTTGCGCTGAGGCACCTCGACCGGGGTGATCTCGGCCTCGAAGACGCCGTTCTTCTGGGCGGCCGCGGCCCGCTGGTGGGACAGGGCCGCGATCTCGTCCTGCTCCTGCCGGCCGAGGCCGAGTCGCGTGTTGTGCTTCTCCGTGGACTCGCCCATGGCGATGCCTTCGAAGGAGTCGGTCAGGCCGTCGTACGCCATCGCGTCGAGCATCTGGACCGCGCCGTACTTGAAGCCGTCGCGGGACTTCGGGAGCAGGTGGGGGGCGTTGGTCATGGACTCCTGGCCGCCCGCGACGATCACGTCGAACTCACCCGCACGGATCAACTGGTCGGCCAGCGCGATCGCGTCGAGGCCCGACAGACACACCTTGTTGATCGTCAGGGCCGGGACACTCATCGGGATGCCCGCCTTGACCGCGGCCTGACGGGCCGGGATCTGCCCCGCCCCGGCCTGCAGCACCTGGCCCATGATCACGTATTGCACCTGGTCGCCACCGATCCCCGCACGGTCGAGGGCGGCCTTGATCGCGAAGCCGCCGAGGTCGGCTCCGGAGAAGGACTTCAGCGAGCCGAGCAGCCGTCCCATCGGGGTGCGGGCACCCGCGACGATGACGCTGGTCGTGCTGTTCGTTCCAGACATGAGCTGCGATCCCCTTCCGGCCTGCACAGCCGAGGAGTGAACGAGGGTTTACTTCGAATGTACTGAGGGGTAGTCCACCCCGTCATCAAGCCGTCAGTGTGATCGCGCGCACGTTGCGTAACCACCTCAGGAGCGCTGCACTGAATCCATGCTGACGCGAATCGACCACATCGGGATCGCCTGTTTCGACCTCGACAAGACCGTCGAGTTCTACACCTCGACCTACGGCTTCTCCGTGTTCCACACGGAGGTCAACGAGGAGCAGGGTGTCCGCGAGGCCATGTTGAAGATCAACAACACGGACGACGGCGGCGCCTCCTACCTGCAACTGCTCGAACCCACCCGCGAGGACTCCACGGTCGCGAAGTGGCTGGCGAAGAACGGCGAGGGCGTGCACCACATCGCCTTCGGTACGGCGGACGTCGACGCGGACGCCACCGCCGTCAAGGACAAGGGCGTACGCGTCCTGTACGAGGAGCCACGACGTGGTTCCATGGGGTCGCGGATCACCTTCCTGCACCCCAAGGATTGCCACGGCGTACTGACAGAACTGGTCACATCCGCGGCTGTTGAGTCACCTGAGCACTGACTCCCGTACATAAGGGCCGGTAGGGTTGGGGGCGGTCGCCGCTCCACCAGGGCGACCGAGTCCCGTCGTGGCCGACGGGACGGAGCCGGGGTCCGGGTTTCGGGGGACGAGCGTCGGGGCAGCAGCCCATGCTCCGTCGTAGATCTGACACCATTCCCCGGGGGCCCCGTTCGGCGGATGGACGGAGCTCGTTCGGAGAAGGTTGCGACCAGGGGACGGATGGGACCGCGCAGTGCGGGGCTACGAGGAGCGAGAGCCGGCGGCTGACGTCGACCACCTCTCTCGGTTCGAGGCCGAGATGGAGCGGCTGAAGACCGAGCGGGAAAAGGCGATCCAGCACGCCGAGGACCTCGGCTACCAGGTCGAGGTGCTGCGCGCCAAGCTGCACGAGGCGCGCCGCACCCTCATGACCCGTCCCGCCTACGACGGGGGCGACCTCGGCTACCAGGCCGAGCAGATGCTGCGCACCGCCCAGATGCAGGCGGACCAGCTGCGGGCGGACGCCGAGCGGGAGCTGAGCCAGGCCCGCGCGCAGACGCAGCGCATCCTCCAGGAGCACGCCGAGCAGGTCGCCCGCCTCCAGGCGGAGCTGCACCAGGAGGCGGTCTCCCGCCGCCAGCAGCTCGACCAGGAGCTCGCGGAGCGCCGCCAGACCGTCGAGTCGCACGTCAACGAGAACGTGGCGTGGGCCGAGCAGCTGCGCGCCCGTTCCGAGTCCCAGGCCCGCCGTCTCGTCGAGGAGTCGCGCGCCGAGGCCGAGCAGTCGCTCGCCGCCGCCCGCGCCGAGGCCGAGCGGATCACCGCGGAGGCCCGCCAGCGGCTCCAGAGCGACGCCGAGTCCGCCCGCGCCGAGGCCGACCAGATCCTGCGCCGGGCCCGCGCGGACGCCGAGCGGCTGCTGAACGCCGCGTCCACCCAGGCCCAGGAGGCCACCGACCACGCCGAGCAGCTGCGCTCCAGCACCGCGAGCGAGTCGGACGCCGCCCGCCGGCAGGCGGCCGAGCTGAGCCGGTCCGCCGAGCAGCGGATGACCGAGGCGGAGGCGGCGCTGCGCGAGGCGCGTGCCGAGGCCGACAAGGTGGTCACCGAGGCGAAGGAGAACGCCGCCAAGGCCCTGGCCAGTGCCGAGTCGACCAACGAGCAGCGCACCCGCACGGCCAAGGAGCAGGTCGCCCGGCTGGTCAGCGAGGCCACCAAGGAGGCGGAGGTCACCAAGGCCGAGGCCGAGCAGGTCGTCGCGGACGCCAAGGCCGAGGCCGAGAAGATCCTCGCGGAGGCCTCCGAGAAGGCCCGCAGTGTCACGGCCGAGGAGACCGCCTCCCAGCTCGCCAAGACGGCCCGTACGGCCGAGGACGTACTCAACAAGGCGTCGGAGGACGCCAAGGCGACCACCAAGGCCGCCGCCGAGGAGGCCGAGCGGATCCGCCGTGAGGCCGAGGCCGAGGCGGACCGGCTGCGCGCCGAGGCGCACGACATCGCCGAGCAGCTCAAGGGCGCGGCGAAGGACGACACCAAGGAGTACCGCGCCAAGACCGTCGAGCTCCAGGAGGAGGCGCGCCGGCTGCGCGGCGAGGCCGAGCAGCTGCGCGCCGACGCGGTCGCCGAGGGCGAGAAGATCCGCGCCGAGGCCCGGCGCGAGGCCGTCCAGCAGATCGAGGAGGCGGCCAAGACCGCCGAGGAGCTGCTCGCCAAGGCGAAGGCCGACGCGGACGAGCTGCGCCAGACCGCCACCACGGACAGCGAGAAGGTGCGCACCGAGGCCATCGAGCGCGCCTCGCTGCTGCGCCGCCAGGCCGAGGAGACCCTGGAGCGCACCCGCAAGGAGGCCGAGCAGCACCGCGCCGAGGCCACCGAGCAGGCCGAAGCGATCAAGGAAGAGGCCGAGCGGGCCGCGCGCGACGTGCGCGAGGAGACCGAGCGGGCCGTCGAGGCCCGCCGGACGGACGCCGCCGAGGAGCTGACCCGCCTCCAGACCGAGGCCGAGCAGCGGCTCGCCTCCGCCGAGCAGGCGCTGGACGACGCCCGCGCCGAGGCCGAGCGGATCCGCCGCGAGACCGCCGAGGAGACCGACCGGCTGCGTTCGGAGGCCGCCGAGCGCATTCGTACGCTCCAGGCGCAGGCCGAGGCCGAGGCCGACCGGCTGCGCACGGAGGCCGCCGCCGACGCGTCCGCCTCCCGCGCGGAGGGCGAGAACATCGCCGTACGACTGCGCTCGGAGGCGGCGGCCGAGGCCGAGCGGCTCAAGTCGGAGGCGCAGGACACCGCCGACCGCGTACGTGCCGAGGCGCAGGCCGCGGCCGAGCGGCTGGCGACCGAGGGCGCCGAGACACTCGCCGCCGCCCAGGAAGAGGCCACCCGGCGCCGTCGCGAGGCCGAGGAGCTCCTCGGCTCCGCCCGCCAGGAGGCCGACCAGGAGCGCGAGCGGGCCCGTGAGCAGAGCGAGGAACTGCTCGCCGTGGCGCGCGCCCGGGTCGAGGAGGCCCAGGCCGAGGCCGTACGGCTGGTCGAGGAGGCCGACCGGCGCGCCACCGAGATGGTGTCGGCCGCCGAGCAGCACGCCCAGCAGGTGCGGGACTCCGTGGCCGGGCTGCACGAGCAGGCGCAGGAGGAGATCACCGGCCTGCGCTCGGCCGCCGAGCACGCGGCGGAGCGTACGCGCACCGAGGCGCAGGAGGAGGCGGACCGGGTCCGCGCCGACGCCTACGCGGAGCGCGAGCGGGCCGCCGAGGACGCGGGCCGCGTCCGGCGGGAGGCCGCCGAGGAGTCGGAGGCCGCCAAGTCGCTGGCGGAGCGCACGGTCTCGGAGGCGATCGCCGAGGCGGAGCGGATCCGTTCGGACGCCGCCGAGCACGCCCAGCGCGTGCGGACGGAAGCCTCGGACACCATCGCCACCGCCGACCAGGACGCGACGCGCACGCGTGCGGAGGCGCGCACGGACGCGAACCGGATCCGGTCGGACGCGGCCACGCAGGCGGACACCCTCATCACGCAGGCGCGGGCGGAGGCCGAGCGGCTCACCACGGAGACCGCGGCCGAGGTCGAGCGGGTCCGGGCCGAGTCCGTGGCCAAGGCCGACAAGCTGATCTCGGACGCCACCGGCGACGCGGAGCGGCTGCGCGCCGAGGCCGCCGAGGCGGTCGGGTCCGCGCAGCAGCACGCGGAGCGGATCCGCAGCGAGTCGGAGCGGATCAAGGCCGAGGCGGAGGCGGAGGCCGAGCGGGTCACCGCGGCCGCGCGCGAGGAGGCCGAGCGCACCCTGGACGAGGCCCGCAAGGACGCCAACAAGCGGCGCTCCGAGGCGGCCGAGCAGGTCGACACGCTCATCACGGAGACCGCGTCCGAGGCCGACAAGCTGCTCTCGGAGGCGCAGCAGACCGCGCTCAAGACGACGGCGGACGCCGAGGCGCAGGCCGACACTATGGTGGGCGCCGCCCGCAAGGAGGCCGACCGCCTGGTGGCCGAGGCGACGGTCGAGGGCAACTTGCTGGTGGAGCGGGCCCGGTCGGACGCGGACGAGCTGCTCGTCGGCACGCGCCGGGACGCCACCGCGATCCGCGAGCGCGCGGAGGAGCTGCGCGACCGGATCACGACCGAGGTCGAGGAGCTGCACGAGCGGGCGCGGCGCGAGTCGGCCGAGACGATGAAGTCGGCGGGCGAGCGGTGCGACGCGCTGGTCAAGGCCGCCGAGGAGCAGCTGGCCAAGGCCAAGGCGGACGCCAAGGAACTCCTCAACGAGGCCAATTCCGAGGCGGGCAAGGTCCGTATCGCCGCGGTCAAGAAGGCCGAGGGGCTGCTGAAGGAGGCCGAGCAGAAGAAGGCCTCCCTCGTCTCCGAGGCCGAGAAGATCAAGGCCGAGGCGATCCGCGAGGCGCGGCAGGCGGTCGAGGAGGGCAAGCGGGAGCTGGAGATCCTGGTGCGCCGGCGCGAGGACATCAATGCGGAGATCTCCCGTGTCCAGGACGTCCTGGAAGCGTTGGAGTCTTTTGAGACCCCGTCCGGTGGCAAGGATGGGGGCGTCAAGGCGGGGGCCGCCATCGGTGCGCCCCGTTCGGGTGGCAAGGCGTCAGAGGGGTAGCCAGAAGCGCTGATTCTGTGCCTTGCCGGGACGTTTCACGCAGGTCCTGGCAAGCGCTGAGACAGTTAGCCACTCAAAAGGAGTGTCATTCTCCAGATCAAACACGTATCCGCTCGATGACACACCGCTTTGACCCCTAGGATTCCCTCTATCACCTCACCGGTCTCATTCGACAGGAACCCCATGAGCGACACTTCCCCCTACGGCTTCGAGCTTGTGCGGCGTGGATACGACCGCGCTCAGGTGGACGAACGAATCTCCAAGCTCGTCTCCGACCGTGACAGTGCTCTCGCCCGCATCACCGCTCTGGAAAAGCGCATCGAGGAACTCCACCTCGAGACGCAGAACGCCCAGGCCGCCGTAAGCGACGCGGAGCCGTCGTACGCGGGTCTCGGCGCGCGCGTCGAGAAGATCCTCCGCCTGGCCGAGGAAGAGGCCAAGGACCTGCGCGAGGAGGCCCGCCGCGCCGCCGAGCAGCACCGTGAGCTCGCCGAGTCGGCCGCCCAGCAGGTTCGCAACGACGCGGAGTCGTTCGCGGCGGAGCGCAAGGCCAAGGCCGAGGACGAGGGCGTCCGGATCGTCGAGAAGGCCAAGAGCGACGCCTCCCAGCTGCGTGCCGAGGCGCAGAAGGACGCGCAGTCCAAGCGCGAGGAGGCGGACGCCCTCTTCGAGGAGACCCGCGCCAAGGCCGCGCAGGCCGCCGCCGACTTCGAGACGAACCTCGCCAAGCGGCGCGAGCAGTCCGAGCGCGACCTGGCCTCCCGCCAGGCCAAGGCCGAGAAGCGCCTGGCCGAGATCGAGCACCGCGCCGAGCAGCTGCGCCTGGAGGCCGAGAAGCTGCGCACGGACGCCGAGCGCCGCGCCCGCCAGACGGTGGAGACCGCCCAGCGCCAGGCCGAGGACATCGTGGCCGACGCGAACGCCAAGGCCGACCGTATCCGCTCGGAATCCGAGCGCGAGCTGGCGGCGCTGACGAACCGTCGCGACTCCATCAACGCCCAGCTGACGAACGTCCGCGAGATGCTCGCGACGCTCACGGGCGCGGCCGTCGCCGCCGCGGGCGCCCCGACCGAGGACGAGCCGATCTCCCGCGGGGTTCCGGCACAGCAGACCCGGTAACCGTTCAGCCGGACAGGGGCCCGCACTCTCCGCCGGGGGTGCGGGCCTTCGCCGTGTCCGGCTGCGGCAGCTGTGGCGCTTGCCGGCACGGACGGGCGAGGGGCCCGCCGGGACGTCTCAGCATCACGCCGGTGGCCTGCGCGGTTTTGCTTTGTCTTGGCCGGAACCGTCAGCGCCCGGATATCCTCCTAACCCTTACGGGGGCAGTGTGGGGCCCCGACGTCCTGAACCTTTCGATGGGTGCGGAGCATGATCGAGGCAGTCGGCCTGACGAAGCGCTACGGCGACAAGACGGCCGTGTACAACCTTTCTTTCCAGGTACGTCCGGGTTCCGTCACCGGCTTCCTCGGGCCCAACGGCTCGGGCAAGTCGACCACCATGCGGATGATCCTCGGCCTGGACAACCCCACCTCGGGGCAGGTGACGATCGGCGGCTACCCGTACCGCAAGCTGCCCAACGCCCCCCGCCAGGTCGGGGCCCTGCTCGACGCCAAGGCCGTGCACGGCGGCCGGGCCGCCCGCAATCACCTGCTGTCCCTGGCCCAGCTCTCCGGCATCCCGGCGCGGCGCGTCGACGAGGTGCTCGGCGTCGTCGGCCTCCAGGACGTGGCGAAGAGGCGGTCCAAGGGCTTCTCGCTCGGTATGGGCCAGCGCCTCGGCATCGCCGCCGCGCTGCTGGGCGATCCCCAGGTGCTCCTCTTCGACGAGCCGGTCAACGGACTCGACCCCGAGGGCATCCTGTGGGTGCGCAATCTGATGAAGTCCCTCGCGGCGGAGGGCCGTACGGTCTTCGTCTCCTCCCACCTGATGAGCGAAATGGCGCTCACCGCCGACCACTTGATCGTGATCGGGCGGGGGCAGCTGCTCGCCGACATGAGCGTCAAGGACTTCATCTCCGCCAACTCCGCGGATTTCGCGCGTGTCCGCACGCCCGACACCGAGCCGCAGTTGCGGGAGAAGCTGACCGCCTCGCTGACCGAGGCGGGCGGGCATGTGCTGCCAGAGCAGGACGGCGCGCTGCGCGTGACCGGGCTGCCCCTCCCCCGCATCAGCGACATCGCGCACGACGCCGACGTACGCCTGTGGGAGCTGTCGCCGCACCAGGCCTCGCTGGAGGAGGCGTACATGCGGATGACGCAGGGCGCCGTCGACTACCGCTCGACGATCGACCAGAAGACCGGGCTCCAGCAGCCGCTGCCGCCCGGCGTCCAGCCACCGATGCCGGTGCCGGGGCAGGGCCAGCCGGGCTGGTACGCCCCGCCGCCGCCCCAGCAGGGCGGCCGGCCGTTCGCGATGCCGGGGCAGCCGGAGCAGGTGCCCGCGGGCCCGTACGGCGCTCCGGCAGCGCCCGCCGCCCCCGGCGCGGGGCAGCAGTCGAACCCGTACGCACAGCCGACACCCCCGGCCCAGCCCGCCGCAGCTCCGGCCGCCGCGCCCGCCGCCCCGGCCCAGGCCGCCACCGCTCCCCCGGCCCAGCCCGCCGGGGCCGCCGCGCCTGCCACTCCGGCCGCCGCGCCCGCACCGCAGGAATCACCCGCGTCGGCCACGCCCGCCCCTGCCCCTGCCTCCGCCCCCGCCGCCGACCTGACCAAGTCCGAGGACGCCCGATGAGCACGCCCCAGCCCCCGATGCCGCAGGCCGCGCCCGCCTGGCAGGCGGCGCCAGGTCCCGCGTACCCCGCCTACACCTCGCCGATCCCGGTCGTCCGGACCCACCTCGGGCACGCCATCACCTCCGAGTGGACGAAGATCAGGTCGGTGCGCTCCACGATGTGGACGCTGGGCATGTTCGTCCTGCTCGTCGTCGGCATCGGGCTGTTGACCGGCGTGCTGGTCTCCGCCCACTCGTCGGAGGGGAGCCTGCGGAGCGAGAACCCGCTGTCGTTCGGGGTCTTCGGGCTGCTTCTCGGCTCCATCTGCATCATCACGCTCGGCGTGCTGACCACGGCCTCCGAGTACGGCACCGGCATGATCCGGACCACGATGACCGCGTGCCCGTCCCGGGGGCGGGTGCTGGCGGCGAAGGCGATCGTGTTCTTCGCGGTCGCGTTCGTGATGACGCTGGTGTCGGTCCTCTTCGTCGCCTTCGTGGACGTGTCCCTGCTGGACGGCGCCAAGCAGCCGTCCGGTTCGGAGTGGCTGAAGGGGACGGTCGGCATCTCGCTCTACATCGCGCTGCTCGGGCTGCTGTCGCTCGTCATCGGCTCGGTCATCCGGCATTCGGCGGGCGCCATCACCATCATGATCGGTGTGCTGCTCGCCCCGCTGGTCATGGCCCTGTTCATGTTCGCGGAGTCGCTGGACAAGGTGCGCACGGCCCTGATCGACTACTCGATCCCGAACCAGCTCGGCGTCTTCTACTCCAACTCGCTCAGCAACTCGGGCCCCTCGGGCTGGGACCCGCTGTGGATCATGCTGGGCGTGACCGCTGTCGCCTTCGGCGGGGCCTACCTGCTGCTGGAGAAGCGGGACGTCTAGGCCCTGTCGTCAAACGCCCGTCGTCCGCCCGCAGGCGGGCCGGGCGGCGTCTGGTGCGTGCGATCGCAAGGCGCCGGAAGGTCCTCGATGGGGGTCCCCCCTGCTCGAGCGAAGCCGAGAGCTTGGGGGAGGAGCTACTAGGGCCTTTCGGCAACGCGGCGAGCGTGCGTGCCAGACGCCGCCCGGCAGGCGGGAGTTTGACGACAGGCCCTAGGTCCGGGTTCAGTATCTGGGCGCGTTACGGGACCGCTGCACCCGCGAGGTGCGGCGGTCCTTCGCGTTCCAGCACGCCTTGTGCCAGTGCCGGCGGTCGTCCACGCCCGCGTGGTCGGGCCAGGCCACCACGTGCGGGACGCCCGAGGGGATCAACTGGTCGCAGCCGGGGCAGCGGTAGGTCTTGCCCTCGGCGCTCGCGCCCGCCACATGGCGCACGTTCCAGTCCTCGCCCTGCCAGCGCTCGCTGGACTGCCAGCCGCCGTAACGGGACCTGTCGTCGTCGTCCGCGCTCCGGCCGGACGAGCCGGGGCCCTTGGGTCGGTTGCGACGCGGGGACACAGGACACCTCACGGGGCTATACAGGGGCACAGGTCGAATCCAGCCTACGCGGCGCCGTTACGGGTACGCGTACGTCACCAATCCTGACAGATCACCCTCCCATCGGGCCATTCTGCAGACAATCCGCAAATCTCGCCGTCCAGCCGTGACTTGGGCACATGTCAGGCAGTTATGCCGGGTGGGGGAGCTCCGTGTCGGAGCCAGGAAAGCAGGAAGTGCGATGCGCGTAGGTAGTTTTGTACTGGCCGCCCAGTTTCCCGGACAGGGCCAGGGGGAGGCGCTGCACCGCGCGGTGCGGTCGGCCGAGGTCGCCGAGGAGGCGGGCCTTGACGGAGTGTGGCTGGCCGAGCACCACTTCGTGCCGTACGGGACGTGCCCGTCGGCGATCACGCTGGCGGCCTTCCTGCTGGGCCGTACCCGCCGGATCCGGGTCGGCACGGCGGTGAGCGTCCTGCCCACGGCCCACCCGGTGGCGCTCGGCGAGCAGGCCGCGCTGCTGCACCTCACCTCGGGCGGGCGCTTCTCGCTCGGAGTGGGCCGCGGCGGGCCGTGGGTGGACCTGGAGGTCTTCGGCGCGGGCCTACGGGCGTACGAGACGGGATTCCCGGAATCACTCGATCTGCTGGTGCGCTGGCTGCGCGAACCGTCGGTCGCGGCCACGGGGGAACGATTCAGCTTCCGTGAAGTCCCGGTCGTCCCAAGGCCGTCGGAGTCGCTCACCGACACCGAGGGACCCGAGGTCGTCGTCGCGTGCACCTCACCGGCGAGCGTACGGCTGGCGGCCGAGCGGGGGTTGCCGATGCTGCTCGGCATGCACGTCGGCGACGAGGAGAAGGCGGAAATGATCGCGCTGTGGCGGCAGCACGCGCGGGCGGCCGGCATCGGCGGTGAGGTGATCGCGGGCGCCGGTCATGTCTCGGCCGGCGTCTGCCAGATCGCCGACCGGCTCAGCGACGCGGTCGAGTCGCTGACGAAGGCGATGCCGGGCTGGCTGAAACAGGGGCTCGACGCGCATGTGACGGTCGACGGCCGGGCCCGCACGATGCGGGACCCACTGGCGTACACCGAACTGCTCTGCGGGCTGCACCCGGTGGGCACCCCCCGGCTGTGCGTCGACCGGCTCGCGGCGACCTCGGAGCGCACCGGCATCGCGCGCTTCGCCCTGCTCGTCGAGGGCTCCGGGGACCTCGCGGCGACGGAGGAGAACGTACGGCGGCTGGGCGCCGAGGTGCTCCCCCATCTCGGCTGAGTACGCCGGGCTCGGTCGGTCGGCCGGGCTCCCGGCGGGAGCTTGCCGCTCCGGTACAGATGCACCTCCCGCGTACGGAGCGGCAAGCAGTGGTTCATCGCGTGCGTCAGCAGTCGCGCAGTTCCGGCGACTGGTTGAGCAGCTGACTGCGGACCGAGGTGAAACGAGCCAGCGTGTCGTCCACTGAGGAGTCCAGCGGGAACACCGCCACCCGGTGGCAGTTCTGGAAAGCCAGGCGCACGCCGAAGTGCCGCTGCAGGGCCCCGCGTATCGCGTCGCTGGCGAGCGCACGCAGCAGCTGTCCACGTGCCTGCTCGTCCGGCGGGGGCGTCTGGTTGTCGGCGAACGCGCCGCCGTCCACCTTCAGCTGGGCCACCAGGGAGCTGATCATCTCCCACGCGTAGGGCAGGGAGGTCCGGACGCAGTCGACGAAATCTGCTTCGTCGACCTCGCCTCGCTCGGCCTGTTCGAGTAGGGCCGGTGAGACGTCGAGCGACATGGGTTCTCCTCTCGCACCCCGGAACAACAGGGGTTGATGGACAGGGCAGGGAGTTCGCTATACCGAACACGCTGAGTACACACCTCACGACCTCCCGTTTACTACGGTAGGCAACGGCCGGTGACGGCACCAGGAAAATGCGAAGACAGCGAGTTCCCAGTAGGCACACAACCAGCCATTGATGAACGGGGGCATCCCGGGAAGAAAGGGAGGATCTTGGAACCCTTTCGAGGGCGAATCGCGTTGGGGCCATCGCGTCGAGTAGCGTTGCCGACCATGCGTCTCGTCATTGCCCGGTGCTCCGTCGACTACGCGGGCCGTCTCACCGCACACCTTCCCTCCGCGCCCCGTCTGATCCTGGTGAAGGCGGACGGCAGCGTCTCGATCCACGCCGACGACCGGGCCTACAAGCCCCTCAACTGGATGTCGCCGCCCTGCACGCTCAAGGAGGGTTCGGGCGACGAGGAAGGCGTCTGGACCGTCATCAACAAAGCAGGCGAGAAACTGATCATCACGATGGAGGAGATCCTCCACGACTCCTCGCACGAACTCGGCGTGGACCCGGGGCTGATCAAGGACGGCGTGGAAGCACACCTCCAGGAACTGCTCGCCGACCGCATCGAGACGCTCGGCGAGGGCTACACGCTCATCCGCCGCGAGTACATGACGGCGATCGGCCCGGTCGACATCCTGTGCCGGGACGCCGAGGGCGCGACGGTCGCGGTGGAGATCAAGCGGCGCGGTGAGATCGACGGCGTGGAACAGCTCACGCGTTACCTGGAGCTCCTGAACCGCGACCCGCATCTCGCCCCGGTCCGCGGCATCTTCGCGGCCCAGGAGATCAAGCCGCAGGCGCGCGTCCTCGCCACGGACCGCGGGATCGGCTGCCAGGTCCTGGACTACGACGCGCTGCGCGGCATCGAGGACGACAAGCTGCGGTTGTTCTGACGCCGCGGACAGGCGGTACAGACAGCCGTAGACAGGCGGTACTACGACGCACGAGGGCCGGGTCCGGACAGCGGACCCGGCCCTCGTGCGTCGACAGGGACCTCAGATCACCGAGCCCGAACCGCTCGGCGTTCCCGAACCGGTGCTGCTCGCCGGTGCGCTCGCCGAGCCGGTCGTCGTGGCGGGGGCGCTGGAGGAGGCCGGGCCGCTGGCCGAGTCGGAGGTGCTCGGGGTGTCCGTCGGCGTCGCGGTCTGCGTCGGCGTCACGGTCTGCGTCGGCGTGGGGCTCGGCGGCTTCGTCGAGGACGACGGCGGCTTCGGCGTGGACGACGACGGCTTCGGCGTGGACGACGACGGCTTCGGCGTGGACGACGTGGGCGCGGGCTTCGTCGGCGACTTCGACGGAGTCGTCCCCCGCGTGCCCGTGGGACCGTCCGACGGCACACCGCCCGTGCTGCTCGGCGTCGGGGCGGCTGCCCCGCCCGAACCGCCTCCGCTGCCGCCCGTGTCCGCCTTGTCCGCGCCGAGGCTGCCGTCGTTCGCGTCCTGGCTCGCCGAGGGACCCACGCGGACGTCGTCGGACGGGGTGTTGTCGCTGTTGTTCGAGGTCATGCCGAGGGTCACGACCGTGCCGAGCAGGGCGGCCAGCGCCGCCCCCGCGCCCGCGGCCACCAGATTGCGCCGGGTGCCCAGGACCATGTTCCGGACGCCACCGGCCTTGCGCGCCGGCTCGGCCACGGCCTGGTACGTGACCAGCGTCGACGTGTCACCGATCGGAGCGGGCAGCCCGAAGCCGGCCCGTACGCCACCGGGCGGCGACGCCGATTCCTCCTGCCGCGCGTCCGGCACCTCCTCGCCCGCCGCCGTACGCCCGCCGGGCGGCGTGGCACCGGAGCGGTCGGCGACCAGGGCGAGGGCGCGCCGTCCGGCGACCGTGCCGCGCTTGTCGGCGAGCGCGCCGCGCAGCCCGATGGACGCCTCCAGCTCGGTGCGGGCCCGGTCGAGCTGCCCGCCGCAGAGCGCGAGTATGCCCAACTCGTGGTGGAAGTAGGCCTGTTCGCCGACCTCTCCGGCGAGCCTGGACGCCTCGGCACCGGTCCGCAGCGCCCGCTCCCAGGCGCTCCAGTCGAGGCCCGCGGCGAACGCGGGCGCGGCCTGCCGGGCCAGTCGTACGGCCGGGTTCTCCTCGTCCTCCACGGCCGACGAGGGTTCCCCCTGCTCGGGCGTGGGCGAGAGCTCGGGGGAACTGAGCGGCACCAGGGCGGTCAGCGCGGCCAGCACGGCGTCGGCCTCCGCCGAGACCCTGTCCGGTGTGACCGAGGGATGCCCGGCCCACCAGGCGTAGTGCTGGGCGGCCTTGAGCACGTACTCCGCCGCGCCGGTCGTGTACCCGGCGGCCTCCAGCTGGGCCAGAACCCCGGCCGCGAGCCGGTAGTGGGAGCCGACCGGGGTGACCAGCGCACAGCCGACGAGCTCGGCAAGCGCCGCGTCCGCATGGGTGTCGTCCACGAGGGCCGGCAGATGCGTCTGGTGGGGCACCTCGCCGCCGAGCGCGACCGCGAACTTGAGGGTGTCGCGCGCCGACGCGCTCAGCCGGGCGGCGAGCAGCGGTGCGGGCGCGGCGGCCTCCGCGAGCGACGGCAGCGGTACGTCGTTCTCGTCCTCGGCGCCGAAGGGCGCGTCCACGGGGACGTCCAGGGGGACACTCTCGAAGACGCCGAACTCGTCGACGGCGCCCTCGTCGGCCCGCCGCCGGTCACGCTGCCGCAGCAGCGCACCGGCCTGCATGAAGCGCAGGGGCAGACCCTCGGACTCGAACCACAGGTCGCCCGCCCAGTTCGCCTCGTCGTCGGTGAGCTCGCGACCGGCGGCGCGCTCGAGGAGTTCGAGGCCGCCGGCGCGGTCGAGTCCGCCGAGGAAGACCTCTTCGACACGCGAGTCGGCGGAGGGCGCGGGCACGTCGGGCGTGGCGGAGAGCAGGAAGGCGCACTCGGGGGTCGCGTCGAGCAGTTCGTCGAGCCCGCTGCCGCCGAACTCCAGGTCGTCGAGGACGACGACGGCGCCGATCTCGTGGACGTACTGGAGCAGTTCGTCCCGTTCGGGGCGGTACAGGGGCGCCTTGTGGACGGCGGCGAAGAGGTCGTGGAGGAGGTCGCTCGCGGTGCGCCGGTAGCCCGAGAGGCGGACGACGCCGTCGGGCGCGAGGTCCGCGCAGTCCTCGGCGACGACGTCAAGGAGCGCGGTACGGCCGGAACCGGCGGGTCCGGTCAGTCGGACCGAGCGGCCGCGCGCGAGGAGCCGTACGAGCCGCTCACGCTCCTCCTGGCGCTCCAGGAGCGGCAGCCGCGGCTGCGCGGCCCCGGGCGGGACGGGCGGCCGGGCGGCGCGGGCGAGCTCGGCCCGCTCGGCGGCGGTGTACTTCACCGGCCGCGCGGGGCGCTCCCCCGGCGGGCAGACCTCTATCTCGCTGCCGTCGACGGGGTTGACGGTGAGCAGGAAGTCGCCCGAGACGAGCTGGACGGTGCGGGCGAGTGCCGGCGTCGGATGTCCGAAGTCAGGTGTGATGGGGTCCCGCGGCGGGCGCTGGCGCGGCGTCTCACCGTCACCGTCGTGGCCGTACTCCTCGGGTCCCGGGTTGTTCGGGTCCATAGGTCCTAGCCCCCCAAAAGCGTCGTGTGCCTGAGCCCCTCCCGGCCTTGCTGCACACTGCGCTGTCGCTTCTGGTCCGGTGCCCGCTCGAGGGTGTCGGGCGGCGGGCAGCCGAACCCTAAACCTTCGCACAGTATCTCTGACAAGCCGGGGTACCGCGCCGTCCGAGACGTCACAGTGTCGTGAGGATTGTGCGCGACGTGCGTTTCGTCGGCGTTCGCTCGTGTGACGCCGCGCCCCGCCCCCCGACCGGTCACACGCGGGGCAGCGACTCCACCCCGATACCGCCCTCGATGGCCAGGATCCGGTGCAGCCGCGTGGCCACCAGCAGGCGCTGCATCTGGGGTGGCACGCCGCGCAGCACCAGCCGTCGGCCGCACCGCCCGGCCCGTCGGTGGGCCCCCATGATCACCCCGAGCCCGGTGGCGTCCCAGGAGTCCAGTTCGGACAGGTCGAGCACCAGGTCGCCGACGCCGTCGTCGACGGCCGAGTGCAGGACCGTACGGGCGTCCGCCGCGCTGCGGACGTCGAGGCGGCCCCCGACGACCAGCTCGGCGTGGTCGCCCCTGATGTGCATATGCGCTCCCCGAGAGTGCGTCGTTCGTACCCCACGTTGGTTGTGCAACCTCTGACAACCTCTGACTGTCCGGAGGGCGGCAAGGTTGCCGTCTGTAAGCGAACCGATACCGAATTCACCCCATGAGGTGACACCTCGGGGGTGCGTGCGGTTTCAGTAGCTGTAGAAGCCCTGCCCGCTCTTGCGGCCGATGTCACCGGCGTCCACCATCCGGCGCATCAGCTCCGGCGGCGCGAACTTCTCGTCCTGGGACTCGGTGTAGATGTTGCTGGTGGCGTGCAGCAGGATGTCGACGCCGGTGAGGTCGGCGGTGGCCAGCGGTCCCATCGCGTGACCGAAGCCCAGCTTGCAGGCGAGGTCGATGTCCTCCGCGGTGGCCACGCCCGACTCGTACAGCTTGGTCGCCTCGACGACGAGCGCCGAGATGAGACGGGTGGTGACGAAACCGGCGACGTCGCGGTTGACGACGATGCAGGTCTTGCCGACGGACTCGGCGAACGCACGGGCGGTGGCGAGGGTTTCGTCGCTCGTCTTGTAGCCGCGGACCAGCTCGACGAGCTGCATCATCGGCACCGGCGAGAAGAAGTGCACGCCGACGACCCGCTCCGGGTGCTCGGTGGCCGCCGCGATCTTGGTGATCGGGATGGCGGAGGTGTTGGACGCCAGCACGGTGTCCTCGCGCACGATCTTGTCGAGCGTCCGGAAGATCTCGTGCTTGACCTCCAGCTTCTCGAAGACGGCCTCGACGACTACGTCCGCGTCGGCGGCGGCGTCGAGGTCGGTGGTCGCCGTGATGCGGGCGAGCGCCGCCTCGGCGTCGTGCGCCTCCAGCTTGCCCTTGCTCACGAACTTGTCGTACGAGGCCTTGATGGCGTCCGTGCCACGGGTCAGCGCCTCGTCGGTGACGTCACGCAGGACGACGTCCCAGCCGGCCTGGGCCGATACCTGGGCAATGCCGGAACCCATGAGTCCGGCCCCGATGACGGCAAGCTTCCGTGCCACTGTGCGACTCCCCTGCGCGCTGGTCGTGTATGCCTCTCGGCCGGACCCTAGCGCCCGTGAGGGCCGGTGTGAGCGCTTAGTAACCCGTGTCACGTCTCACAGGCTGAGATGCGCGTCACGTCGTCATGGCGCGGCTCACCGGCACCGCACCGGCGCTCTTCATTCCGCCGCCCGGGCGGCGTAGTTGAGCACCTTCTCGCTCAACAGCTCCTCCATGTCGTCGAGAAGCACGAGCACCTCGCGTGACACTTCGTCCGGATTGCGCCCGGCCATCATCTCCCGGCCGATGGCGGCCATGACGGTCTGGTGGACCCAGTTGATCTGACCGGCGATCAGGGTGGGCAGCGGGTCGTCGGCGGGTGCGCCGGTCTCCTCACGCAGTGCCTGGTCGAGGTTGTCGAGCACCTCCTGCCCGATCGCCCACAGGCGGGAGCGGAGGGCGGGTGCGTCATGAATGACCTTCATGAAACGGGCATAACCCTCCATCAGCCCCAACCTGGGCGACACCGCCTGGACCTCGTCACGCAGTTCGCGCAGGACGGCGACGGCGGCCGACTCACCCTTCCCGCGCCCCCGCACCCAGCGGGCGAGCCGGTCGACGACACCCCGGGAGCGGTCGAGGAAGAGGTCCTCCTTGGCGGGGAAGTAGTTGTAGACGGTGTTGACGGAGACGTCGGCCGCCTCGGCGACCTCCGCGACCGTCACCGCGTCGAAGCCGCGTTCGAGGAACAGGCCCGTGGCGACATCCGAGATGTACTGCCTGGTCTGCCGCTTCTTCCGCTCCCTGAGCCCCTCAGCCATGCCCTGATCCTAACTTCGATGGACCTCCTGAAACTTTGGGGTCATTGCAAAATTTCAGGGACTCTGTTTTTCTGGACGGCATGACCATCATCAGTACGGCCGGTCTGGCCCGTACCTTCCGGACGAAACGGGGCCCGGTGGAGGCGGTGCGGGGCATCGACCTGACCGTCCGGGAGGGCGAGATCCTCGGCTTCCTCGGCCCGAACGGCGCCGGCAAGACGACCACCCTCCGGATGCTCACCACCCTGCTGAAACCCACCGGTGGCACGGCCACGGTCGCGGGCTGCGACCTCGCCACCGACCCGCTCGGCGTGCGCCGCGCCTGCGGCTACGTCGCCCAGTCCGGCGGCGTGGACCCGCACGTGACCGTGCGGGAGGAACTCGTCACCCAGGGACGGCTCTACCGTCTGACGAAACCCCAGGCCACCGACCGCACCAAGGAATTGGCGCAGGCCCTGGACCTCACCGACCTCCTCGACCGCAAAACGGCGGCGCTCTCCGGCGGCCAGCGCAGGCGGCTCGACATCGCGATGGGGCTCACGCACCGGCCGCAAGTGCTCTTCCTCGACGAGCCGACGACGGGCCTGGACCCCGGCAGCCGGGCCGACCTCTGGGACCTCGTACGGCGTCTGCGCGACGAGTACGGCACCACGGTCTTCCTCACCACGCACTACCTCGACGAGGCGGACGCGCTCGCCGACCGACTCGTGATCGTGGACCAAGGGATCGTGGTCGCGGAAGGCACGCCGGGCGCCCTGAAGCTGGAGTACGGCGGCTCGATCGACGCGACGCTCCAGGACACGTTCCTCGCGATCACCGGCCGCGGCCCGGCACCGGCCGACTCCACCCCCGTAGCCGTATAGGACGCAGAGGACCCACCGAACGATGCTGCTGCACGACACCGCACTGATCTTCGGGCGGTACGCCCGCCAGACACTCCGCTCCCGGTTCGCCATGCTCTTCGGCGTCCTGATGCCGCTGCTCTACCTGCTCTTCTTCGGCCCCCTGCTCACCGGTCTTCCGCTCGCCTCGCGCGGCACCTCGTGGCAGGTCCTCGTGCCGGGCCTGCTGCTCCAACTGGGGCTGTTCGGAGCCGCGTTCGCCGGATTCACGATCATCATCGAGAAGAACCTCGGGATCGTGGAGCGCATGCGGGTAACCCCGGTCAGCCGCCTCGCGCTGCTGCTCGGCCGGGTGCTTCGGGATGCCGCCGTGTTCGTCTTCCAGGCGGTGTTGCTGGTGCTGGCCGCACTGGTGATGGGCCTGCGGGCGCCCCTGCCCGGCATCCTGATCGGCTTCGCCTTCGTGGCACTGCTGACCGTCTCGCTCGCCTCGCTGTCGTACGCGCTGGCCATGAAGATCCACAGCCCGCAGGAGTTCGGCCCCGCCGTCAACGCGATGACAATGCCGTCGATGCTGCTGTCGGGCCTGATGCTGCCGATGTCCCTGGCCCCGGGCTGGCTGGACCTGCTGTCCCACTTCATGCCGTTCCGCTATCTGGTGGACGCGGTCCGGGACGCGTACATCGGCTCGTACACGACGGCGCACATGCTGTACGGCGTCCTGGTCGCCCTCGGCCTCGCGGCACTGGCCGTGACGGTGGGCACACGGGTGTTCCGGACGGCCGGGGCCTAACTAGGCTGGTCACATGGTCAATCTCACGCGCATCTACACGCGCACCGGCGACAAGGGCACGACGCACCTCGGCGACATGAGCCGGGTGCCGAAGACCGACCTGCGCATCGCCGCGTACGCGGACGCCAACGAGGCGAACGCGGTGATCGGCACCGCGATCGCACTGGGCGGCCTCGACGAGGAGGTCGTCAAGGTCCTCACCCGCGTGCAGAACGACCTGTTCGACGTGGGCGCGGACCTCTCGACGCCGGTGGTCGAGAACCCGGAGTTCCCGCCGCTCAGGGTCGAGCAGTTCTACGTCGACCGACTGGAGGCGGACTGCGACCGCTTCCTCGCCGAACTGGAGAAGCTCCGCTCGTTCATCCTGCCCGGCGGCACGCCCGGCGCGGCCCTGTTGCACCAGGCATGCACGGTCGTACGGCGTGCCGAACGCTCGACGTGGGCCGCGCTGGAGGCCCACGGCGCCGAAGGAAAAGAAGGAAAAGGCGGCAGCATGAACCCGCTGACGGCGACCTACCTGAACCGCCTGTCCGACCTGCTGTTCATCCTGGCCCGGTACGCCAACAGGGAGACCGGGGACGTGCTGTGGGTGCCGGGCGGCGAGCGCTGAGCCGCTCGTCAGGAGTTCTGCTCCCGCATCACCGTTCCAGCGCCCAGGCGGGAGGCCTGGGCGCTTTTTCGGCCAGCCCGGCGCATCCTGAGCAGTTGACGCCCTCTCCAGCCCGAGGGCTGGAGATTCCGGTCCGTACCGCTTCGCGGCACCACCTAGGGTTCCTGCTTCACGGGTCCGCGCCGGCCCGTGAGGACCGGTCTTACCAGACCTCCACAGGCCTGACTTCCCGCCCGTCCGGCGGTAGGCCCGACAACCGCGTTGTCAGGCAAAGCGATGATCCCACGGTTCTGCGGCCCTCCGGGCCGCCGGGGCGAGGATGCCCTACACTTCCACCCTGAAGGGTGGAGTACCGGGCAAGTGTTCGATAGCGGACGGCCAGGCCCGCCACCAGCAACACCCAGAAGCCGGCCTCACACGCGACGATCAACCCGACGATCACGGCTCGCTCCTCTCGCTCCCCCGTTCCCTCCAGGCTCCCGGCGGCCGGTGCGCGAATCGTCGTCGGTGGTGACGAAGTCCCACTGCATCCTTCGATGTACTCGCGAACCCTCCTGCGGCATCAGGCGAACGGGCTGCCCCACCGTGTTGGATGGCGTCATGGCCGTACGTCTCCCTCGCCCGCACCGCGACGACGTGCGCATCGCCGTCGGCGGACTGCTCGGCGGGCTCTTCCTGATGGGCGTCGGTCTCCACAGCAGGACCCGCGACGACCGATGTCGTTCCTCGACGGGGACCGGGCGGTCCTGGTCCCGCTCGTCGTGACGGCGGGCTGCGAGCTGCTGCGCCGGACACGACCGCGAACGGCGCTGCTCATCGGGACCGTGGCGATCATCGCGGATCTCTTCACGCAGGGCAGCCTCGCCACTGTGCTGATGTTCACCGACCTGGTCTACGCGGCCGTCCTGTACGGCAGCGCCGCCTCCGCCCGGTGCATCCCCTGGATCACGGGGCTGCTCACCGTGGTCGGATGCGTCGCCCCCCTCGCGGCCTGGCGCACCCCGGGGGCTCTGCTGATCGGCGCGGGTGTGGGGCTGGTGACTCTGGTGCCCGCAGCGACCGGCTGGGTGGTGCGCAACCATCGCGACGCCGCCGTCGCCGAACGCCTGCGCGCCGAACAGACCGCCCTGCTCGCCGAGATGGACCGCAGCCAGGCCGTCACCGCCGAACGCACCCGTATGGCCCGCGAGTTGCACGACGTGGTCGCCAACCACCTGTCGGCGATCGCCATCCACTCCACGGCCGCGCTCTCGATCGACGACCCGAGGACATCCCGGGAGGCTCTCGCCGTCATCCGCGAGAACAGCGTGGCGGGGCTCGCCGAGATGCGGCGGCTGATCGGGATCCTGCGGGACGGCGGTGCCGGACGCGAGCCCGTCGCCACCCCCACGCTCGACGGGCTCGCCGCCCTGGTCGACAGCGCCCGCGCCAACGGGCTCGACGTCACGCTCGACACGGACCACGGGACGGTCCCCGCGCCGGTGGGACTGGCCGCCTACCGGATCGTGCAGGAGTCCCTGGCCAACGCCCTCAAGCATGCCGCTCCCGGCCCGACAACGGTGCGGCTCGCACAGCGGGACGGAACCCTCCGCGTGCGGGTGACCAGCCCGTACGACGACCGGAACGGCTCCCGTGCTCCCGGTTCGGGCACCGGACTCATCGGGATGCGGGAGCGGGCCGGCCTGCTGGGCGGCACCTTCGAGGCCGGACCCGGCGGCCCGTCCTGGACCGTGCGCGCCACCCTTCCCCTCACCCAAGGAGACCCCACATGATCCGCGTGCTCGTCGCCGAGGACCAGGCCGCCGTGCGCGCCGGGCTGGTCCTCATCCTGCGCAGCGCGCCCGACATCGACGTGGTCGGGGAGGCGGCGGACGGCGAGCGGGCGGTGGCGCTCGCCCGTGAGCTGCGGCCGGACCTGGTCCTGATGGATGTTCAGATGCCGTGCCTGGACGGGGTCTCGGCGACCCGGCAGATCGTCGTGGAGCGCCTCGCCGACGTGCTGGTGCTCACCACGTTCGACCTCGACGAGTACGTGTTCGGGGCGCTGCGGGCGGGCGCGGCAGGGTTCCTGCTGAAGAACACGGAGGCGAAGGATCTGATCGCCGCCGTGCGGACGGTGGCGGGCGGCGAGGGGCTGATCGCGCCGGCGGTGACGCGGCGGCTGATCGCGGAGTTCGCCGCCGGGCCCGTCCGGGAGCCGGCGGCCGACCAGTCGGCCCTGGAGGTACTGACGCGACGCGAGCGCGAGGTGCTGTCCTGTCTCGGCGAGGGGCTCTCCAACGCCGAGATCGCCCTTCGCCTGGAGATGGCGGAGGCCACCGTGAAGACCCACGTCAGCCGGCTCCTCGGCAAGCTGGAGCTGCGCAACCGGGCCCAAGCAGCCGTGATGGCACAGGAGTTGGGACTCTAGGACGCACACTGTCAAGTGGTCCAGACCTATTGACCTGTGGTACAGACCTTTCTATCCTCGCGGCACTGTGGGCGTGAAGGCTCAGTCATGCCCCCGACACCCCCGAGGAGGCGCAGCATGCGCTTCAGACACAAAGCGGCGGCGGGGCTCGCAACCCTGCTGCTTCCCCTCGCCGGTCTGGTCGGCCTCGCCGGTCCGGCCCAGGCCGCCACATCGGCCACCGCCACCTACGCCAAGACCCAGGACTGGGGAACCGGCTTCGAGGGCAAGTGGACCGTCACCAACTCCGGCAGCACCTCGATCAGTTCGTGGACCATCGAGTGGGACTTCCCGTCCGGTACGTCCGTCACCTCGGCGTGGGACGCGGACGTGACGAACTCCGGCACCCACTGGATCGCCAAGAACAAGTCCTACAACGGCACCCTCGCGCCCGGTGCCTCCGTCTCCTTCGGCTTCAACGGCAGCGGTTCCGGGGCACCGAGCAACTGTCTGCTCAACGGCGCCAGTTGTGACGGCGGCACTACCGTCCCCGGCGACAACGCGCCCTCCGCGCCGGGCACCCCGACCGCGTCCGGCATCACGGACACCTCCGTGAAGCTGTCCTGGACGGCGGCCACCGACGACAAGGGCATCAAGAACTACGACGTCCTGCGGGGCGGCACCAAGGTCGCGACCGTCACGACGACGTCGTACACGGACACCGGCCTCAGTGCCGGCACCGACTACTCCTACACCGTCCAGGCCCGTGACACCGCCGACCAGACGGGTCCGGTCAGCGGTGCCGTCACCGTGCACACCACGGGCGGCACCACGAATCCCCCGACCACCGGCTCGACGGTCAAGCTCGGCTACTTCACCGAGTGGGGCATCTACGGGCGCAACTACAACGTCAAGAACCTGGTGACGTCCGGCTCGGCCGCCAAGATCACGCACATCAACTACGCCTTCGGCAACGTCACCGGCGGCAAGTGCGCGATCGGCGACTCCTACGCCGACTACGACAAGGCGTTCACCGCCGACCAGTCCGTCAGCGGCGTCGCGGACACGTGGGACCAGCCGCTGCGCGGCAACTTCAACCAGCTGCGTGAGCTCAAGGCGAAGTACCCGAACATCAAGGTGCTGTGGTCCTTCGGCGGCTGGACCTGGTCCGGCGGCTTCGCGGACGCGGCCAAGGACCCGGCGGCCTTCGCCCAGTCCTGCTACGACCTGGTCAAGGACTCCCGCTGGGCCGACGTCTTCGACGGCATCGACATCGACTGGGAGTACCCGAACGCCTGCGGTCTGTCCTGCGACACCAGCGGGGCCGCGGCCTTCAAGAACGTGATGGCCGCACTGCGCGCCAAGTTCGGCTCGTCCGCCCTGGTCACCGCGGCCGTCACCGCCGACGGCTCCTCCGGCGGCAAGATCGAGAAGGCGGACTACGCGGGCGCCTCGAGTTACGTCAACTGGTACAACGTGATGTCGTACGACTTCTTCGGCGCTTGGGCCGCGCAGGGCCCCACCGCCCCGCACTCGCCCCTCACCTCGTACAGCGGCATCCCGACGGCCGGCTTCACCACGGCCGACGCGATCGCCAAGTACAAGGCGGCCGGCGTACCCGCGAACAAGCTGCTGATCGGCATCGGCTTCTACGGCCGCGGCTGGACCGGCGTCACCCAGGACGCCCCGGGCGGCACGGCCACGGGCGCGGCGACGGGCACGTACGAACAGGGCATCGAGGACTACAAGGTGCTCAAGACGTCCTGCCCCGTCACCGGCACGATCGCCGGCACGGCCTACGCGCACTGCGGCAGCAACTGGTGGTCGTACGACACCCCGGCCACGATCGGTACGAAGATGTCGTGGGCCAAGACCCAGGGTCTGGGCGGCGCGTTCTTCTGGGAGTTCAGCGGTGACACCAGCAACGGTGAGCTGGTGAGCGCCCTGAGCAACGGTCTGTCGTAAACCTGACCGAAGGGTTCAAGCAACGTTGGCACTCCCCCCGGACTTCGTCCGGGGGACCCCCACCCAACGGGTGAATGTGGCTACGCCACATTCACCCGTTGTCCGGGCGGGGCTGCCTCAAGCCACGCGAGGAAACCGGTCAGCGCGTCCTCGCTCATCGCCAGTTCCAGGCGCGTGCCCCGGTGGTGACAGGCGAGGATCACCGCGTCGGACAGCAGCGCCAGCTCCTCCTCGCCCTCAGGGCTGCGGCGGCCGGCCACCTCGATCGCCGAGCGCTCCAGGACACGGCGCGGGCGCGGGGCGTACGAGAAGACGCGGTACCACTCGATGCGGTCGCCGTTGTAGCGGGCGACTCCATAGCTCCAGCCCTTGCCGTTGACGTCGGGCTTCTCCGCCACGTCCCAGCGCAGGCTGCAGTCGAAGGTGCCGCCGGAGCGCTGGATGAGCCTGCGGCGCAGTCCGAAGACGAACAGCCCCACCACCACGAGTGCGACGACAATTCCGCACACAGTCAGAGCGAGGACCATCGGCACCGACCTCCTCGTCTCCTAGGTAACGGAACGGAAAAAACACCCGCATTTGCCTCAGCCGCGGTCGGCACCGGATTGCTCCGGGCCGACCGCGGCTGAGTCACGTCATCGGACGGCGCTCCCCCAGTGCCTCAAGGGCCTGGGGAGGGACCGCCATGGATCAGTGCGCCGACACCGCACGCAGTCGGACCTCCGCGCGGCGCTCGGCGGAGGCGTCGGCCTCCGTCTTCGCGCGCTCAAGGGCCCGCTCCGCACGCTGGACATCGATCTCGTCCGACAGTTCGGCGATCTCGGCCAGCAGCGACAGCTTGTTGTCCGCGAACGAGATGAAACCGCCGTGCACCGCGGCGACGACCGTTCCACCATCACTCGTACGGATGGTCACCGGGCCCGACTCCAGCACACCGAGCAGCGGCTGGTGACCGGGCATGACGCCGATGTCGCCGGACGTGGTGCGCGCGACGACCAGGGTGGCCTCGCCGGACCAGACCTGGCGGTCGGCGGCGACCAGCTCGACGTGCAGCTCAGCAGCCAAGGTTGGCTCCTCGGGTCACCACCCGGCGGATGCCGGGTGTTGGGTCATAAGTCTAGTAGGGCGCCGGGCATCGAAGTGCCTCGGGCCCGCCCAGCCTGTCGGCCGGGGGTGCGGGGGCCATGCGGCGGTAGCCGCGACTGGCTCGGCCCCCGCTGTCATGCAGTGGCGTACGGAGGGGGACGGGACGCGGCCCGTGGTCGGGCGCGGTCTCGTCCCCCTTCGCTACGAGCGCGGGGTCAGGAGACGCCCAGCTCCTTCGCGTTCTTCTTCAGGTCCTCGATGCCACCGCACATGAAGAACGCCTGCTCCGGGAAGTGGTCGTACTCGCCGTCGATGATCGCGTTGAAGGCCGCGATCGACTCGTCCAGCGGGACGTCCGACCCGTCGACGCCGGTGAACTGCTTGGCGACGTGGGTGTTCTGGGACAGGAAGCGCTCCACGCGACGGGCACGGTGGACGACGAGCTTGTCCTCCTCGCCGAGCTCGTCGATACCGAGGATCGCGATGATGTCCTGGAGGTCCTTGTACTTCTGGAGAACCGTCTTGACGCGCATGGCCGCGTTGTAGTGGTCCTCCGCGATGTAGCGCGGGTCCAGGATGCGGGACGTGGAGTCCAGCGGGTCCACGGCCGGGTAGATGCCCTTCTCGGAGATCGGACGGGACAGAACCGTCGTCGCGTCGAGGTGGGCGAACGTGGTGGCCGGGGCCGGGTCGGTCAGGTCGTCCGCGGGGACGTAGATCGCCTGCATCGAGGTGATCGAGTGACCACGGGTCGAGGTGATGCGCTCCTGGAGGAGACCCATCTCGTCGGCCAGGTTCGGCTGGTAACCCACCGCGGAGGGCATACGGCCGAGCAGGGTCGACACCTCGGAACCGGCCTGCGTGAAGCGGAAGATGTTGTCGATGAAGAACAGCACGTCCTGCTTCTGCACATCGCGGAAGTACTCCGCCATGGTCAGACCCGCGAGGGCCACGCGCAGACGGGTGCCCGGGGGCTCGTCCATCTGGCCGAAGACCAGCGCGGTCTTGTCGATGACGCCCGAGTCCGACATCTCCTCGATGAGGTCGTTGCCCTCACGGGTGCGCTCACCGACACCGGCGAACACGGAGACACCGTCGTGGTTGTTGGCGACGCGGTAGATCATCTCCTGGATGAGCACCGTCTTGCCGACGCCGGCGCCGCCGAACAGACCGATCTTTCCACCCTTGACGTACGGGGTGAGGAGGTCGATGACCTTGACGCCGGTCTCGAACATCTCGGTCTTCGACTCGAGCTCGTCGAAGTTCGGGGCCTTGCGGTGGATGGACCAGCGCTCGCCCTCGTACTTCTCGTCGACGTTCAGCACCTCACCGAGGGTGTTGAACACCTTGCCCTTGGTGAAGTCGCCGACCGGGACGGTGATGCCCGTGCCCGTGTCGGTGACCGCGGCCTGGCGGACCAGACCGTCGGTGGGCTGCATGGAGATCGTGCGGACCAGGCCGTCACCCAGGTGCTGGGCGACCTCCAGGGTCAGGATCTTCTTCTCGCCCGCGTTCGCCGGGTCGGAGACCTCGACGTGAAGGGCGTTGTAGATCTCCGGCATCGCGTCGACGGGGAACTCCACGTCGACGACCGGGCCGATGACCCGGGCGACGCGGCCCGTAGCCGTCGCGGTCTCAACAGTGGTGGTCATTAGCGGTCACTCCCCGCGGTCGCGTCGGCCAGGGCGCTCGCGCCACCGACGATCTCGCTGATTTCCTGGGTGATTTCGGCCTGGCGGGCCGCGTTGGCAAGCCGGGTGAGGCTCTCGATGAGCTCTCCGGCGTTGTCGGTGGCCGACTTCATCGCGCGCCGCGTGGCGGCGTGCTTCGAAGCGGCCGACTGGAGCAGCGCGTTGTAGATACGGCTCTCCACGTAGCGCGGCAGCAGGGCGTCCAGGACGTCCTCCGCCGACGGCTCGAACTCGTACAGCGGAAGGATCTCGCCCTTCGGCGCCGCCTCTTCCGCGACCTCTTCGAGGCTGAGCGGCAGCAGGCGGGCGTCGACCGCCGTCTGCGTCATCATCGAGACGAACTCGGTGTAGACGATGTGGAGCTCGTCCACGCCGCCGTCCGCCGTCGCCTTCTCGATGGCCTCGATCAGCGGGGCCGCGACCTTCTTGGCGTCCGCGTACGTCGGCTCGTCCGTGAAGCCCGTCCACGACTCCGCGATCTTGCGCTCACGGAAGTTGTAGTGGGCCACACCGCGACGGCCGACGATGTACGTGTCGACCTGCTTGCCCTCGCGCTCCAGGCGCTCGGTCAGCTGCTCCGCGGCCTTGATCGCGTTGGAGTTGAAGGCGCCGGCCAGACCACGGTCGCTCGTCAGGAGCAGCACCGCGGACCGGGTGACCGTCTCGGCCTGGGTGGTCAGCGGGTGCTTGGTGTTCGAGCCGGTGCCGACCGCCGTGACCGCGCGGGTGAGCTCGGTCGCGTACGGCGTGGAGGCCGCCACCTTGCGCTGCGCCTTGACGACGCGCGAGGCGGCGATCATCTCCATCGCCTTCGTGATCTTCTTGGTCGCGCTGACGGATCGGATGCGACGCTTGTAGACCCGGAGCTGGGCTCCCATGAGTCAGGTCCCTTCCTTACGTCACTTGGCGGCAGCGGCAGGAACGTCCTCGCCGAGCAGCTTGCCGTCCGAGGTCTCGAACTGCTTCTTGAACTCCGCGACGGCGTCGTCGATCGCCTGGATCGTGTCGTTCGACATCTTGGCGCCCTCCTTGATGGAGGTCATGAGGCCCTGCTCCTTGCGGTGCAGGTACTCAAGGAGCTCCTTCTCGAAGCGGCGGATGTCGACGACCGGAACCTCGTCCATCTTGCCGTTGGTGCCGGCCCAGATGGAGACGACCTGGTCCTCGGTGGCCATCGGCTGGTACTGGGCCTGCTTCAGCAGCTCGACCATGCGCTGGCCGCGCTCCAGCTGGGCCTTCGACGCGGAGTCCAGGTCGGAACCGAAGGCGGCGAACGCCTCCAGCTCACGGAACTGGGCGAGGTCCACGCGCAGACGGCCGGAGACCTGGCGCATCGCCTTGTGCTGGGCCGAGCCACCGACGCGGGAGACCGAGATACCGACGTTCAGGGCCGGACGCTGACCGGCGTTGAACAGGTCGGACTCCAGGAAGCACTGGCCGTCGGTGATGGAGATGACGTTGGTCGGGATGAACGCCGAGACGTCGTTGGCCTTCGTCTCGACGATCGGCAGACCGGTCATCGAGCCGGCACCCATGTCGTCGGAGAGCTTCGCGCAGCGCTCCAGCAGACGGGAGTGCAGGTAGAAGACGTCACCCGGGTAGGCCTCGCGGCCCGGCGGGCGGCGCAGCAGCAGGGACACGGCGCGGTAGGCGTCGGCCTGCTTCGAGAGGTCGTCGAAGATGATGAGGACGTGCTTGCCCTCGTACATCCACTGCTGACCGATGGCCGAACCGGTGTACGGCGCCAGGTACTTGAAGCCGGCCGGGTCGGACGCCGGGGCGGCGACGATGGTCGTGTACTCCAGCGCGCCGGCATCCTCCAGGGCGCCGCGCACGGACGCGATGGTGGAGCCCTTCTGGCCGATGGCGACGTAGATGCAGCGGACCTGCTTCTTCGGGTCGCCCGTGCGCCAGTTGTCACGCTGGTTGATGATCGTGTCGACAGCCAGGGCGGTCTTGCCGGTCTGACGGTCACCGATGATCAGCTGACGCTGGCCACGGCCGATCGGGGTCATCGCGTCGACGGCCTTGTAGCCGGTCTCCATCGGCTCGTGCACCGACTTGCGCTGCATGACCGTGGGGGCCTGCAGCTCGAGGGCGCGACGACCGGACGTCTCGATCTCGCCGAGACCGTCGATCGGGTTGCCGAGCGGGTCGACGACGCGGCCGAGGTAGCCCTCGCCGACGGCCACGGAGAGCACCTCACCGGTGCGCTGCACCGGCTGACCCTCCTCGATGCCGCTGAACTCACCGAGGACGATGGCACCGATCTCGCGCTCCTCGAGGTTGAGGGCGAGGCCGAGGGTGCCGTCCTCGAACTTCAGCAGTTCGTTGGCCATGGCCGAGGGAAGACCCTCGACCTTCGCGATGCCGTCGCCGGCAAGGGTGACCGTACCGACCTCCTCGCGCGAGGCCGCGTCCGGCTTGTACGACTGGACAAAGTTCTCCAGCGCATCCCGGATCTCCTCCGGCCGGATCGTGAGCTCCGCCATCTGGGTTCCCTGCTCTCCTTGTTGGGCCCGAAGTTTCATTGGGGGTCTGGGGGCGACCCCCAGGAATCCTCTGCACGGCCCAACTCGGGCCGTAGTACTGCGTATGGAGTTGCTGCTAGCTCGCCATGCGGCGGCCGGCGTCGTCGAGTCGATCCGCGATCGACCCGTTGATCACCTCGTCACCGACCTGCACCCGCATCCCACCGACCACGTCGGGGTCCACGTCCAGGTTGAGGTGCATCTGGCGGCCGTAGAGCTTGGCCAGTGCGGCGCCGAGGCGTCGCTTCTGCACGTCGCTCAGCGGGACCGCCGAGGTGACGACGGCGACCAGGCGCTCCCGGCGCGCGGCCGCGAGCTTGGACAGGGACTCGATTCCCGATTCCAGGCTACGTCCCCGCGGCGCGGTCACAAGGCGCGTGACCAGACGCTCGGTCGTCACGTTGGCCCGGCCGCCGAGCAGCCGGTGCAGCAGCTCGATCTTGGCCGAGGTGCTCGCGGCGCGGTCGGTCAGCGCGGCACGCAGCTCGGTGTTCGAGGAGACGATCCGGCCGAACCGGAACAGCTCGTCCTCGACGTCGTCGAGCGCGCCCGCCTTCTCGGCGGCGGTGAGGTCGGCGACGTCCGCCAGCTCCTCCAGCGCGTCCACCAGGTCGCGCGGCTGCGACCAGCGGGAGCGCGCCATGCCGGCCATCAGGTCCACGACGGACCCGCTGACCTGGTCACCGAGCAGACGCTGGACCAGTGCGGCCTTGGCCTCACCGGGCTGCGCCGGGTCGGTCAGGACCCGACGCAGCGACGCCTCGCGGTCGAGCAGCGCGGTGACGGCGGCCAGCTCGTCGGCGAGCTGCGCCGCGTCCACGGACGTGGAGTCCGTCAGCGCGTCGAGACGCTCGCGTGCGGCTGCCAGGGCCTCGCGGCTCGCTCCGTTCATCGCGCGGCCTCGGCCTTCTCCTCGAGCTCGTCGAGGAAGCGGTCGATGACGCGGCTCTGCCGGGCGTGGTCCTCAAGGGCCTCACCGACGAGCTTGCCGGCCAGGTCGGTGGCCAGCCTGCCGACGTCCTGCCGCAGCGTCTGAGCGGCGGCCTTGCGGTCGGCCTCGATCTGCGAGTGCCCGGCGGCGACGATCTCCTCGCGCTGCCGCTGGCCTTCCGCGCGCATCTCCGCGATGAGCGTGGCGCCCTGCTCCTGCGCCTCCTGGCGCAGCCGCGCGGCCTCGTGCCGGGCTTCGGCGAGCTGAGCCTTGTACTGCTCAAGCACGCTCTGGGCCTCGACCTTCATGGCGTCGGCCTCTTCGATGCCGCCTTCGATCGCCGCGCGACGCTCTTCCAGAACCTTGTTGATGTTCGGGAGCAGCTTCTTCCAGAAGAAGAAGAACACGATGGCGAAGGCGATGGTGCCGACGAGCAGCTCGGGACCGGCCGGAAGGAGCGGGTTCTGCTTCTCCTCGGCCGCCAGCTGTGCCAGGTTGGCGATCACATCAGTGCCTTTCGTCGATACGTGTCGATCAGGGGGTGATTACTGACCGAACACGAACGGCATGACGATGCCGATGAGGGCGAGCGCCTCACAGAAGGCGAAGCCGAGGATCTGGTTGGCACGGATGAGACCGGCGGCCTCGGGCTGACGGGCCAGCGCCTGGGTGCCGTTACCGAAGATGATGCCGACGCCGACGCCGGGGCCGATGGCGGCGAGGCCGTAACCGACGGAACCGATGGAACCGGAGACAGCGGCAAGGGTCTCAGTGGCAGCCATGCTGAATCTTCCTTTTCTTTACGGACCGGTGGGGGTTGACCACCGGACGACTGGGGGTTGGGTGCCGGGAGAGGCTCAGTGGTGCTCGGCGAGAGCGCCCTGAAGGTACGAGCAGGCCAGCAGCACGAAGACGTACGCCTGGACGGCCTGCACGAAAAGCTCGAAGAGGATCATGACCATGGTCATCACGAACGAGACGCCGGCGGCCGGGATCATGTAGCTGTTCAGCAGGTACCAGGAGGCGACGGTGAACATCACCAGCATCAGGTGACCCGCGAACATGTTGGCGAAGAGTCGCACCGCGTGCGTGAACGGGCGGACGAAGAGGTTCGAGAAGAACTCGATGACCATGACGAGCGGCAGCACGGCGCCGAGCGACTTGTCGTAGCCCGTGATGTTCTTGAAGAAGCCGACGAAGCCGTGGCGCTTGAAGGTCAGCGAGACCCACATGATCCACACGATCGCGGCGAGCACCACCGGGAAGGCGAAGACCGAGGACACCGGGAACTGGGCCAGCGGGATCACGGACCAGATGTTCATGATCCAGATGAAGAAGAACAGCGAGACCATGAACGGGACGTACTTCTCGCCCTCGCGCTTGCCCAGCGTCTCGTACACGATGCCGCGGCGCACGAAGTCGTAGCCGGCCTCGGCCACCAGCTGGAGCTTGCCCGGGACCACCTTGGCGTTGCCGAAGGCCGCCCAGAAGAAGGTGACGACGAGCGCGCTGGTGATGAGCGCCAGCAGCATCACCTTGTTGAACTCGAAGCCGCCCACCGTGGCGATCGGCTTGAAGAGGAAGGAGTGCAGGCCCGGAGCCGGAAAGCCACAGCCGTTGTCGGACAGGATCCGACAGCTCCAGTCAAAGGCGAGCTGGGTCTGGTCAGCACTCACCGCGGGCTCCTTCGGCGTGACGCATGGGTACGGCTACCTCGTTGTGTCGGCGCGGCGCGCAGCCGCGGATCGGCACCGGACTGGTGTTACGGATGTGGGGGCGGCTGGGGGGCATCGAGCCTCGCGATTGGGCAGGCGTCAGCTCAGATGCCCGCGCCCGCGATGCCGCAGTTGGCACCGGACGATAGCAGGAGATCTCACACGTCTTTATCCCGGCCCTACCCCTCACGACGAAGACCCTGTCTTCTCGGGCTTGTCACTCTTCTGGGAATCCGGTTCGACGTAGAAGATCTTGGCCTTCATGTGCGCACGCGCCTGCGCCGCCATCCAGACGACCGTCGAGACGACGAGCGCGGCCGCGAACGCCTTCGGATTGAAGAGGGAGGTGCCCTTGAAGAGGCCCACGAAGATCAGGAGGAGTAGGAGCTGAGCGACGTACAGCATCAGCCCCATGGCCTGGAACAGGTGCGGGAGCGTTTTTGCCGTCCACTGCAGGACGTAGAGCCCGATCCCCATGAAGAGGATGGCCAGCACCGTGCCGACGGCCGCGCCGAGCGCCCCCTTGCCGCCCGCGACCGCACCGCTGACAGCGACGGTGACCACGCCGACAGCCGCTGTGGGCACAGCGGTCTGCAGAAGGTTCCGGGCGTCATTGGACGGCATGGCGGCAACTCCGCTTCAAAAAAGGGGGCAGGGTGTCGTCATGGACGAGCGTAGTCCCGGGCCGCGAGAGAACCTCACGCCAAGGGACCGTCACAGTCAGGTCCTTCGGCTCTATCCCGGGGGTTCTCGTGAACCGTATCACAAACTATTTGATGCGGTCTTTACCTAGTGGATGTGCCCACTGTCACACATGAGAGTGAACCTGCGCGCCTGTGCGGTTCCCGCGCCGACTTGTCTGGTATTGACGCGCTTTGCACCGCCAGGAAATGGCAACGCACTCGTCAGATTCTTACCTTGTACGTCAGCGCGACGACTCCGGATCGCGGTCCAGAAACCGCGAACGGGGGCCGATGGCAGTGGCTCCGTTGACTCCTGAGACGCCTGCGGCGACCGGGGTGCGGGTGCGGTGTTCCTCCTCGGGCCTCGACTCCTCCTCGCCCTCGTACGCGGCGGCCGACAGGGCCTCCACCGCGGCCCGGCGCCGGCGCCGGCGGTAGCGCGGGGGCACGAAGGCCTCGGCCCAGCGCGGGGCGCGCGGCGTGAACCGCGGCAGCAGGAGCAGGACCAGGCCGACCGCGCTCAGCGCCATGATGCCGAGCACGATCCACATGGACGCCGAGTTCACGGAGTAGCCCAGGGCGCCGAAGGAGATGAGCGCCGACCAGAAGTACATGATCAGCACGGCCCGGCTGTGCGAGTGCCCGATGTCCAAGAGCCGGTGGTGCAGATGCCCGCGGTCCGCGGCGAACGGCGACTGGCCGCGCCAGGTGCGCCGCACGATCGCGAGGAAGAAGTCCAACGCCGGCACGGCGATGATCGTCAGCGGGAGCAGCAGCGGGATGTAGACCGGAACGGTCTGGTGGACCGTCGCGCGCTCGGAACCGGAGAACAGGTTCATCGCGTCCGGGTCCACCTGCCCGGTGATCGAGATGGCGCCGGCGGCCAGCACGAGCCCGATCAGCATCGACCCGGAGTCGCCCATGAAGATCCGCGCCGGGTGCATGTTGTGCGGCAGGAAGCCCAGGCACATGCCCATCAGGATCACCGCGAAAAGCGTGGCGGGGGCTGCCGCTTCGATGTTGTAGCCGTACCAAATCCGGTACGCATACATGAAGAACGCGGCCGACGCGATGCAGACCATCCCGGCGGCCAGGCCGTCGAGGCCGTCGGCGAAGTTGACCGCGTTGATCGTGATGACGACCAGCGCCACGGTCAGCAGGGTGCCCTGCCACTGGGTAAGCGCCACATTGCCGACGCCCGGGACCGGCAGCCACAGAATGGTCAGGCCTTGCATGACCATGACGCCCGCGGCGATCATCTGGCCGCCCAGCTTGATCAGGGCGTCGATCTCGAACTTGTCGTCCAGCACGCCGATGAGCCAGATGAGCGCGGCCCCGGACAGCAGCGCCCGTGGCTCGTTCGACTTGGCGAAGACCTCGTTGAGGTTCTTCAGATGGTCGGCGACCAGCAGGCCCGCACATAGGCCGAAGAACATGGCGATACCGCCGAGCCGGGGGGTGGGTTCCCGGTGCACGTCACGTGCCCGGATCTCCGGCATGGCTCCGGCCACGATCGCGAATTTACGTACCGGCCCTGTCAGCAGATACGTCACCGCGGCCGTGACGCAGAGCGTCAGCAGGTATTCACGCACGGGCTTCCCCACAGGTCTCGCTGGGATCCTCAGCCCCACACCCTAGCTTCGCGTGCATATGGTTGAGGACTACCGGGTAGCGATGATGGTTGCACGTGTGGCTGTGTGAGACGTTCCATGTACCCCTCACCGGCTGGGATACGGCGGAAATCCACCGGTCAGCTCCCGGACTTCGTCACGGGCCTTCTTGGCATCCACCTCCTCGCGCAGCACCGACCCGAACAGCGCGGCGACGTACGCCATCTCGTCCTCGGCCATGCCCTGGGTGGTCAGCGCGGCGGTGCCCAGGCGCAGACCGCGGGCGTCGCCGTGGGGCAGCGCACAGGTGTCCAGGACCATGCCGGCCGCCGCGAGCCGCCCCCGTGCGCTGCGGCCGTCGACGCCGAGCGGGGCGGGGTCGGCGGCCAGCAGATGGGTGTCGGTGCCGCCCGTGGTGATCGTGAGCCCCTCGGCGGCCAGCCCCGCGGCGAGTGCCCGGGCGTTGGCGACCACCTGCCGGGCGTAGGCGGCGAAGGCGGGCGTGGCCGCCTCCCCGAACGCGACGGCCTTGGCGGCGATGGTGTGCATCTGGGCACCGCCCTGGGTGAACGGGAAGACGGCCCGGTCCACGCGCTCGGCCAGTTCGGCCCCGCACAGGATCATGCCGCCGCGTGGCCCGCGCAGCACCTTGTGCGTGGTGGCGCACACGACGTCGGCGTACGGCACCGGATTGGGCGCCGCTCCCCCGGCCACGAGCCCGATCGGGTGGGCGGCGTCGGCGATGAGGTACGCGCCCACCTCGTCGGCGACCTCGCGGAAGAAGGCGTAGTCGATGTGCCGCGGATAGGCGATGGACCCGCACACGATGGCCTTGGGGCGGTGCGTACGGGCGAGCGTGCGCACCTGCTCGTGGTCGATGAGCCCGGACTCCGCCTCGACCCCGTAGGCGACGAAGTCGAACCAGCGGCCGGAGAAGTTCGCGGGCGAGCCGTGCGTGAGGTGGCCGCCGTGCGGCAGCCCCAGGGCGAGCACGGTGTCGCCGGGCCTGAGCAGGGTGGCGTACGCGGCAAGCACCGCGGAGGAGCCCGAGTGCGACTGCACATTGGCGTGCTCGGCCCCGAACAGCGCCTTCGCCCGTTCCACGGCGATGCGCTCGGCCACGTCGACGATCTCGCACCCGCCGTGGTGCCGGGCGCCGGGATACCCCTCGGCGTACTTGTTGGCGAGCGCGGAGCCGAGAGCGGCGAGCACCGCGGGCGAGGTGAAGTTCTCGGCGGCGATGAGCTGCAGGGTCGTCGACTGCCGGGCGAGTTCGCCGAGCAGGATGTCCGCCAGCTCGGGGTCCTGCCGCCGCAGGACGTCGGCCTCGAGGGTATGGGTGACCGCCATGGTGGGCTCCGGGGCGTCGAGGGGTGACGTACGACCAATGTAGGCCGGGGAGCCAGGTGATGCCCGGCGTTGCGCAGCTGCGGGCAGTCGTGCCGTCCTAGCTGCGGGCAGTCGTGCCGCTGGCTGCGTAGCTGCGGGCAGTCGTGCCGCTGGGGCGATGGGGGTCCCCCCTGCTCGAGCGAAGCCGAGAGCTTGGGGGAGGGTGGGCGCAGCGGCACCTCGTAGCGCCGGGTTGCGCAGCCTCCCCCGGGCACCGGGCACAGCTGCAATGGCCCCGGCGGCAACTACATACGCGCCGGTACCCCGGTAAGCGCCGTCACCACAGGATCCAACGCCTGATGAATCTCGTCCCCGATCGACCGAAAGAACGGCAGCGGCGCCCCATACGGATCGAACACCTCGTCCGCCTCCGCCGTCGGCGCGAGCAGCCACCCCCGCAGCGCCGCCGCCGCCCGCACCAGCGCGCGGGCACGCGCCACCACGCCGTCCTCCAGCGGAGGCAGCGTGGCCGGGTCTATCGCCCGCACCAGGCGGGTGAACTCCTTCAGCGTGAAGGTGCGCAGTCCCGCCGAGTGCCCCATGGAGATCACCTGGGCGCGGTGATCCCGCGTAGCGGTCAGCACCAGGTCCGCCATGATGACGTGCTCGTCCAGGAGCTCGCGGCCCATGAAGCCGGAGGCGTCCGCGCCGAAGTCCGCCAGGACCGCCTCCGCGTTCGCCTCCATGGGCGCACCCTCATGGCCCCAGGTGCCCGCACTCTCCACGACCAGCCCGCCGCCGAGTACGCCGAGCCGCTCCGTCACGAAATGGCGGGTCAGCCGCTCGGTGATCGGCGAGCGGCACACGTTGCCCGTGCTGACGTGGAGGATGCGGAAGGTGTCACGCGGGAGCCCGACGAACGTCGTCGTGATCTCCGCTGCCCTTTCCCCGTTGCCTATGCCACGCCCCGCGTCAGGGGCTGTCAATTCGCCACCTCGAGGTCGGGTACGACCTTGCGCAGCTCGTCGGCCGACAGCGCGCCCTCGCGCAGCAGGACGGGCACCTTGCCCGTGACGTCGACGATCGACGACGGGACGTTGCCGGGGGTCGGACCGCCGTCCAGGTAGACGGAGACCGAGTCGCCGAGCATCTCCTGCGCGGCGTCACAGTCCTCCGGCGCCGGGTGGCCCGTCAGGTTCGCGGAGGAGACGGCCATGGGGCCGACCTCGGTCAGCAGCTCGATGGCGACCGGGTGCAGCGGCATGCGCACGGCAACCGTGCCACGGGTGTCCCCCAGGTCCCACTGGAGGGACGGCTGGTGCTTGGCGACGAGCGTGAGGGCGCCCGGCCAGAACGCGTCGACCAGCTCCCAGGCCATCTCGGAGAAGTCCGTGACGAGGCCGTGCAGGGTGTTCGGGGAGCCGATGAGGACGGGCGTGGGCATGTTGCGGCCCCGGCCCTTGGCCTCCAGCAGGTCGGCCACGGCCTCCGAGGAGAACGCGTCGGCGCCGATGCCGTACACGGTGTCGGTCGGCAGCACCACGAGTTCGCCACGGCGGACGGCGGACGCTGCCTCGCGCAGACCGGTCGCGCGGTCGGTCACGTCATTGGTGTCGTATCGCCGTGCCATGTCTAGAGGGCCTCCTCGTACACGTACTGCTGGATCATGTACTGCGGGATCACGTACTGCGGAATCACGTACTGCGGGATCACGTACTGCGGGACTGAAGTCTTCGACGTGGGCGTGCCCCACGCAATGCCGCGCGCCGTGCTCACGGCAGCGCCCTGCGGGCGGTCGCGAAGCGCGGGCGGTTGTTGAGGTCGGGGTGGTCGGCCGCGTCGGCCCAGCCGCGTTCCTCGGTGAAGATCCACGGCACCTGGCCGCCCTGCGTGTCCGCGTGCTCGATGACGACGACGCCGCCGGGGCGCAGCAGCCGGTGCGCGGTGCGCTCCAGGCCGCGGATGAGGTCCAGTCCGTCCTCGCCGGAGAACAGGGCCATGTCCGGGTCGTAGTCCCGGGCCTCGGGAGCGACGTACTCCCATTCGGTCAGCGGGATGTACGGCGGGTTGGAGATCACGAGGTCGACCTGGCCGTCGAGGTCCGGGAAGGCCGTGAGGGCGTCTCCCTGACGCAGGTCGACCCTGGACCCCTCCATGTTCTTACGGGTCCACGTCAGGGCGTCCTCGGACAGCTCCACGGCGTGCACGCTCGAGCGCGGCACCTCCTGGGCCAGGGCGAGCGCGATGGCGCCCGAACCGGTGCACAGGTCGACGATGCACGGCTCGACCACGTCCATGGCGCGCACGGCGTCTATGGCCCAGCCGACGACGGACTCGGTCTCCGGGCGCGGCACGAACACCCCGGGCCCGACCTGGAGTTCCAGGTACCGGAAGTAGGCGCGCCCGGTGATGTGCTGGAGCGGCTCACGGGCCTCCCGGCGGGCGATGACCTCCCAGTAGCGGGCGTCGAAGTCCGCGTCCTTCACGGAGTGCAGCTCGCCCCGCTTGACGCCGTGCACGAAGGCCGCGAGCTCCTCCGCGTCGGTGCGCGGCGAGGGCACGCCGGCGTCGGCCAGCCGCTGGGTGGCCTGGGCCACCTCCGCGAGCAGCAGGTTCACGCTCGTCCTCCGTACTTGTACTGGGCTGCCTACTTGTACTGGGCTGCCTTACGCGGCTGCGAGCTTGGCGGCCGAGTCCGCGTCGACGCAGGCCTGGATCACCGCGTCGAGGTCGCCGTCCAGGACCTGGTCCAGGTTGTACGCCTTGAAGCCGACGCGGTGGTCCGAGATGCGGTTCTCCGGGAAGTTGTACGTACGGATCTTCTCGGAGCGGTCGACGGTGCGGACCTGGCTGCGGCGGGCGTCGGCGGCCTCCTTCTCCGCCTCCTCCTGCGCCGCGGCGAGCAGCCTGGAGCGCAGGATACGCATCGCCTGCTGCTTGTTCTGCAGCTGGCTCTTCTCGTTCTGGCAGGAGGCGACGACTCCGGTGGGAATGTGCGTGATGCGCACCGCGGAGTCGGTGGTGTTGACGGACTGACCGCCGGGTCCGGAGGAGCGGTAGACGTCGATCCGAAGGTCGTTCGGGTTGATCTCGACGTCGACCTCCTCGGCCTCGGGCGTGACGAGGACACCGGCCGCGGAGGTGTGGATACGGCCCTGGGACTCGGTGGCCGGCACGCGCTGCACGCGGTGCACGCCGCCCTCGTACTTCAGCCGGGCCCATACGCCCTGGCCGGGCTCGGACGTGGCGTTGCCCTTGGTCTTCACGGCGACCTGGACGTCCTTGTAGCCGCCCAGCTCGGACTCGGTGGAGTCGATGATCTCGGTCTTCCAGCCGACGCGCTCGGCGTACCGCAGGTACATCCGCAGCAGGTCGCCGGCGAAGAGCGCCGACTCGTCACCACCGGCACCCGCCTTGATCTCCAGGATGACGTCCTTGTCGTCGCTGGGGTCGCGCGGAATGAGCAGGAAGCGCAGCTTCTCGGTCAACTCCTCGCGCTGCTTCTCCAGCTCCTTGACCTCGGCGGCGAAGTCCGGGTCGTCGGCGGCCAGTTCGCGCGCGGTCTCGATGTCGTCGCCGGTCTGCTTCCAGGAGCGGAACGCGCCGACGATCGGGGTCAGCTCGGCGTAGCGCTTGTTGAGCTTGCGCGCGTTCGCCTGGTCCGAGTGGACCGACGGATCGGCGAGCTTCTTCTCCAGGTCGGCGTGTTCACCGACCAGTTCCTCGACCGCCTCGAACATCTCCGGCTCCCATGGGATGTCCCCCTGCCCGGCCCGGGTGTGGGGACGTATGTACGACGAATAGGGGCTGCACCGCAAAGCGCCGGTCTCGGCGCCCCCTGAACGGAGGCACCGAAGACCGGCGCTGTGGGCTCGCTACTTCTTGGCAGCGGCAGCCTTGCCGAAGCGGGCCTCGAAGCGGGCCACACGGCCACCGGTGTCGAGGATCTTCTGCTTGCCCGTGTAGAACGGGTGGCACTCGGAGCAGACCTCGGCCCGGATGGTGCCGGACTCGATGGTGCTACGGGTGGTGAACGACGCGCCACAGGTGCAGCTGACCTGCGTCTCGACGTACGCGGGGTGGATGTCGCGCTTCAAGGTGTCTCCTAGGTTCGGGAGGGCGCCGGGTCGCAGCCGCGGGATACGGAAGCGTGAACCGGAGCCGACGTACCAGTCTGCCAGGACTGACCGCATCCCCCAAAACCGGGGCCATGGGTGAACTATTCCCGAGGGAGTCAGACTGCGGACAGTGATGCCGCCGCAGCTGCCGTAGCTGCGGGCAATCGTGCCGCTGGGGCGGCACGGGTGGGCGCAGCGGCACCCGGCAAGCGCCGGGAAGCGAAACCCCGGTACCTCAGCCGCACCCCCGGGCACCCTCAGGACGAGGCCACAACCCCGCCCGCCTCCCCCGTAGCGGAGCCCTTCGTCGCACTGGCCGGAATCGCCCGGTCGTTCTTCAGCGCGTCCCACACCAGCCGCGCCTTGGCCTTCTCCACCACGACACGGTTGGGGTTCACCGGATCGTACTGAACCGGCATCGTCACCATGTTCATGTGGGACGAGCTGATGCCCTTCAGCCCGTCCGCGAAGGCCGACAGTTTCGTGACCGAACCCAGGTCGGTGTCGGTGGTGACGGCCTTGGTGGCGGTGACGGCGAGGTCGTACAGCTTGGTCGGGCTGGTCAGGATGCCGATGTGCTTGACCTGGTCGACCAGGGCCTTGACGAAGGCCTGCTGGAGCTGGATCCGGCCGAGGTCGGAGCCGTCGCCGACACCGTGCCGGGTGCGGACCAGGCCGAGCGCCTGCTCGCCGTCGAGCGTGTGCGGGCCGGCCTTCAGGTCGAGGTGGCTGTCCTTGTCGTCGATGTCCTTGGTGGTGGTCACCCGAACGCCGCCGAGTTCGTCGATCAGCTTCTGGAAGCCGGAGAAGTCGACCTCGAGGTAGTGGTCCATCCGGATGCCGGTGATCGACTCGACGGTCTTCACGGCGCAGGCGGCGCCCCCGGTGGAGTACGCGGAGTTGAACATCGCGCCGGAGACCGCCGGGTGCGCGGTGCCCTTGGAGTCGGTGCACTCGGGGCGGTCGATGAGGGTGTCGCGCGGGATGGAGACCACGCTGGCCCGCTTGTGGCCCTGGTAGACATGCACGATCATCGCAGTGTCGGAGCGGGCGCTGCCGTCGTCGGTGCCGCCCCCCAGCTTTTTGTTGCTGCCCGAGCGGGTGTCCGAGCCCAGGACCAGGATGTTCTCGGAGCCGTTGTCGACCTTCACGGGCCGTTGGGTGCCGAGGGCCTGGTTGATGTTGACGCTCTTGATGTTGCTGTTGAGCGTGAAATAGAGGTAGCCGGCTCCGGCGCCGCCGAGCACAAGGATGCCCCCGGCGGTCCAGGCGGTGACGAGGAGGGCCTTGCGTCGCGTGCCGTGAGGCCTGCGGCGGCGCCCCTTGCCCCGGTGGCGCGAGCCGTTCGTGGTGGCCTCGTCGGCTATGCCGACATCCGGCGTGCTCTCGGCAGGCATGTGCTCCTCAGTCCTGGACGCCCTCTGCTCCATCGTCACTCCGTTCGGTCAGACGGAGAAACCGGAGACAGGGTTGCACAACGCAGAGTGTCCACGACGTGGGCCGACAAACACACTGGGTCACCACCGAGCGCACAGAAAGCGCGTTCACCAGGCATTTCCTCCACAGGCATCGCACCACTCGCGACCGGTCACCTGTGGCGAACGTCTCGCTACGCACACAGGGCCGCCCCATCCTTTTCGGACGAGGCGGCCCTTGAGCGCGCCCTCAAGGGGCGCGGGGAACTGCGCGACCAGCCACGAACGGACCCGCGGTCAACAAACCACCTCAGTCCGCGGCCCCAGCGGAGCGCTAGTCGCCGTTGCCCGGCGCCGGCGTCGACTTCTGGATCTGCATCAGGAACTCGACGTTCGACTTCGTCTGCTTCATCTTGTCGAGGAGCAGCTCGATCGCCTGCTGCTGGTCGAGCGCGTGCAGCACCCGGCGCAGCTTCCAGACGATGCCGAGCTCCTCGGCGCCGAGCAGGATCTCTTCCTTACGGGTACCGGACGCGTCGACGTCCACCGCCGGGAAGATGCGCTTGTCGGCGAGCTTCCGGTCGAGCTTGAGCTCCATGTTGCCGGTGCCCTTGAACTCCTCGAAGATCACCTCGTCCATGCGGGACCCGGTGTCCACCAGGGCGGTGGCGAGGATGGTCAGCGAACCGCCGTCCTCGATGTTGCGGGCCGCACCGAAGAAGCGCTTCGGCGGGTAGAGGGCCGTCGAGTCGACACCACCGGACAGGATGCGGCCGGAGGCGGGCGCGGCGAGGTTGTACGCACGGCCCAGACGCGTGATCGAGTCGAGCAGCACGACGACGTCGTGACCCAGCTCCACCAGACGCTTGGCACGCTCGATGGCGAGCTCCGCGACCGTGGTGTGGTCCTCGGCCGGGCGGTCGAAGGTCGAGGAGATGACCTCGCCCTTGACCGACCGCTGCATGTCGGTGACCTCTTCCGGACGCTCGTCGACGAGGACGACCATCAGGTGGCACTCGGGGTTGTTGTGCGTGATCGCGTTGGCGATCGCCTGCATGATCATGGTCTTGCCGGTCTTCGGCGGGGCCACGATCAGACCACGCTGGCCCTTACCGATCGGCGACACCAGGTCGATGATGCGGGTGGTCAGCACGCCCGGGTCGGTCTCCAGACGGAGCCGGTCCTGCGGGTACAGCGGCGTCAGCTTGTTGAACTCCGGGCGGCCACGGCCGTGTTCGGGCGCCATGCCGTTGACGGAGTCGAGGCGGACCAGCGCGTTGAACTTCTCGCGGCGCTCGCCCTCCTTCGGCTGACGGACCGCGCCGGTGACGTGGTCACCCTTGCGCAGGCCGTTCTTGCGGACCTGGGCGAGGGAGACGTACACGTCGTTGGGGCCGGGCAGGTAGCCCGAGGTGCGGATGAACGCGTAGTTGTCGAGGATGTCGAGGATGCCCGCGACGGGGATCAGGACGTCGTCCTCGGCGAGCTGCGGCTCGGGCGCGCCCATGTCGTCACGGCCGCGACGGCCACGGCGGTCGCGGTAGCGGCCGCGACGGCCCCGGCGTCCGCCCTCGAAGTCGTCGTCGTCCTGCGGACCGACGTTGCGGTCCTGACGGTCCTGACGGCCGCCGCCCTGCTGCTGGCCCTGCTGGCGGTCCTGGCGGTCCTGACGGCCGCCGCCCTGGCCCTGCTGCTGGTCGTCGCCCTTGCCGCGGCGGTCGCGGTCGCGGTCGCGGCCACGCTCGCGGCGGTCGCGACGGCCACGGCCCTCGCCGTCAGCGGCGTCGCCCTTGGCCTCGCCCTGCGGCTGCGCCTGCTGGGCCGGGGTCTCGGCCTTCGGCTCGCTCTTCGCCTCGGCGGCGACCGTCTCGGGGCTGCCGGCCTCGGCGGTGGCGCGGCGCCGGCGGCGCTCGGCCGGGGCGTCGTCACCGGCACCCTGGCCGGGGATCTCGATCTGCTGCTGGGCCACGGCCTTCTCGGCGGCCTTCTCGGCCTTGGCCTCGGCCGGAGCGGCGTCGCCGCCGGTACGGGTCCTGGAGGTGGCCCGGCGCTTCGGCTTCGTCTCGGTGGCGTCCCCGACGGGGGCTGCCGCCTTGGCCGGGGCGCCGGCGCCTGCCTGCGCCTCCTTGATGACCTCGATCAGCTGGCTCTTGCGCATGCGCGCCGTGCCCCTGATACCGAGGCCGGACGCGACCTGCTGCAGCTCGGCCAGCACCATGCCCTCGAGGCCGGTACCGCGGCGCCGCCGGGAGCCGGCACCGGTGGCAGGCGCGGAAGCGTCCGTGGCGGGCGCGGCAGCGGTCTCCTCGACACGTGCGCCCATCAGATCGGTGGTGTCGCTCACGAAGGGTCCTTCCCTGGAGCGGACGTCGGCCTGTCTGGCTCGGCGACCGGTTGTGCTGTCCGGCTTCGGTCCTGTCTGTGTGAACCGTGCCGGGGCGGTGGTCCGCCAAAGAGGCGGAGGAAATTTCTGGTGATTGGCGCTTCCCGAAGCCGTGGCACCCGGTTTTGTGTCAGGCGGCTCGGTCGCGCCGATTCCGGAGCGTGCTCGGCAAACCGCTCAGTGTCCGCGTACGACGTACGGCCCAGGTACGAAATACGAAACACAGTGCGACGTGGGAAGCTCCCGGAAGAAGGGTGGTCCCGGACGGGGACACCAAGCACCTCGCCATGGCTGGGTCGGGTGCAGACTTGAGGTTAACACTACCGGATCCAACAAACATTCCCCCTCTCGAAATCCGGCAACCGTGTGTCAGGGCGCAAGCGGCAGCACGCTCGCTCCCTGACTGTCCAGGTCCAGCCGGTTGGCGGCCCAGCCCTCGCCGGCCAGGTCGGCGACCTTGTCGGCGCTCGCGGCGTCGGCCAGGGCCAGGACGGTGGGGCCGGCGCCGGAGATCACCGCGGGGATCCCGTCGGCCCGCAGCCGCTCCACCAGCGCGGCGCTCTCCGGCATGGCCGGGGCGCGGTACTCCTGGTGGAGGCGGTCTTCGGTGGCGGGCAGCAGCAGCTCGGGGCGCCTGGTCAGGGCCTCGACGAGCAGGGCGGCACGGCCCGCGTTGGTGGCGGCGTCGACGTGCGGCACGGTGCGCGGGAGCAATCCGCGCGCGGTCTCGGTCAGGACCGGCTTTCCGGGCACGAAAACCACCGGAACGATGGAATCTGCGGGGTCCAGGCGGATCGCCCGGGCGGCACCGCGCTCCATCCAGGAGAGAGTGAAACCGCCGAGGAGACAGGCCGCGACGTTGTCCGGGTGGCCCTCGATCTCGGTGGCGAGTTCCAGCAGCGCGGCGTCGTCGAGCCGGCTGTCGCCGCCTATGGTCACGGCGCGGGCGGCGACGATGCCGGCGCAGATGGCGGCGGAGGAGGAGCCGAGGCCACGACCGTGCGGAATGCGGTTGGCGCAGACGATTTCCAGACCGCGGGGCTGCCCGCCCAGGACGTCGAACGCGGCACGCAGGGACCGTACGAGGAGATGCTTCTCGTCACGCGGCAGCGTCTCGCTGCCCTCGCCCGCGATGTCGATGTGCAGCCCGGAGTCGGCCACCCGGACGACCACGTCGTCGTACAGCCCCAGCGCGAGGCCGAGGGCGTCGAAGCCCGGGCCGAGGTTGGCGCTGGTGGCGGGGACGCGCACCCGGACGGCGGCGGCGCGGAAGGCTGGACCTGCCATCGCTCGATGACTCTCCTTGAGCTGCGTGACAGTCGAATGACTTCGATTTACGTCGATGTACTTCGATTGACTGCGATTGACTTCGATACGTGCGGGATTGACTTCGATACGTGCGGAAAACCCGAGGGCCGGGCCGCAGGGACGGCGCGGTACCGCGGCATATGCGGCGGGCGGGTTCAGTACAGCCTATCGAAGGAAGGTTCTGTGGCGACATAGGGCGCACAGGAGGCGCACGATGCGTGTCGTAAGCCCCCTGTGCACCCTCTGCCGGATGCCTACAGGGTTATCCCCCGTGGCCCCCGTGGTTATCCCCCGTCGGCGGCCCGGTTACGCGGGCTGAGGGCCCGGTTACGCGGGCCGAGGGCCTGGTTACGCGGGCCGGTTACGCGGGCCGAGGACCTGGTTACGCGAGCCGAGGCGCGAACGCGGCTGTTCACGCGAGCCCGAGGCGCTCCGCCGCGGTCGCCGCGTCGACCGGGACGGTGACGGGCTGCGGGGCGCCCGCGACGGCCCAGTCGGGGTCCTTGAGGCCGTTTCCGGTCACGGTGCAGACGATCGTCTGCCCGGGATCGACCTTGCCCTGCTCGGCGGCCTTCAGCAGACCGGCCACGGACGCGGCGGACGCGGGCTCGACGAAGACGCCCTCCTGGGAGGCCAACAGCCGGTAGGCGCGCAGAATCTCACGGTCCGTCACCTCATCGATGAGACCGCCCGATTCGTCCCGGGCCGCCAGGGCGTACTGCCACGACGCCGGGTTGCCGATGCGGATCGCGGTGGCGATGGTCGACGGGTCCTTGACGACCTCACCGCGCACGATCGGCGCCGAGCCGGAGGCCTGGAAGCCCCACATGCGGGGAGTCCGCCCGGCGATGCCGTCGGCGGCGTACTCCTTGTAGCCCTTCCAATAGGCGGTGATGTTGCCCGCGTTGCCGACGGGAAGTACGTGGATGTCGGGCGCGTCGCCGAGCATGTCCACGATCTCGAAGGCGGCGGTCTTCTGCCCCTCGATACGCACCGGATTGACGGAATTGACCAGCGCCACCGGGTAGTTGTCGGAAAGCTCCCGGGCCAGGGTGAGGCAGTCGTCGAAGTTGCCGTCGACCTGGAGGATCTTCGCGCCGTGCACCAGCGCTTGCCCCATCTTGCCGAGCGCGATCTTGCCGCGGGGCACGAGAACGGCCGAAACCATCCCGGCGCGCACGGCGTACGCGGCGGCGGAGGCGGACGTATTACCGGTGGAGGCGCAAATGACAGCCTTCGCGCCCTCCTCCTTGGCCTTACTGATGGCCATGGTCATGCCGCGGTCCTTGAAGGACCCGGTGGGGTTGGCACCCTCCACCTTGAGGTGGACGTCGCAGCCCGTGCGCTCGGAGAGCACCTGCGCGGGCACGAGCGGCGTACCGCCCTCCCGGAGGGTGACGACCGGCGTGCTGTCGGACACCGGCAGCCGATCCCGGTACTCCTCGATGATTCCGCGCCACTGGTGGGTCATTGCTGCTTACTCTCCTTCAACCCGCATGATGCTGGCGACACCCCGCACGGTGTCGAGGCTGCGCAGCGCCTCGACGGTCCCGGCCAGGGACGCGTCGGACGCACGGTGGGTGACGACGACCAGGGAGGCCTCGCCGTCCTTGCCCTGCTGGCGCACCGTATCGATCGAGACATCGTGCTCGGCGAAGACGGTGGCGACCTGGGCGAGAACGCCCGGTTTGTCAGCGACGTCAAGGCTGATGTGATACCGCGTGACGACATCGCCCATCGGGGACACCGGCAGGGCGGCGTATGCGGACTCACCGGGCCCGGTGGCACCGCTGAGCCGGTTGCGGCAGACGGCGACGAGATCGCCGAGAACGGCGGAGGCGGTCGGCGCACCGCCGGCCCCCGGCCCGTAGAACATGAGCTGCCCGGCGGCATCCGACTCGACGAAGACCGCGTTGTACGCGCCGCGCACGGAGGCGAGCGGGTGGGTCAGCGGAATCATGGCGGGGTGCACGCGCGCGGTGACCGAGCCCCCGTCTGCGGCACGCTCGCAAATGGCGAGCAGCTTGATGGTGCAGCCCATCTGCTTCGCGGAGGCGAAGTCGGCGGCGGTGACCTCGGTCATTCCCTCGCGGTAGACGTCGTCGAGGCGCACACGCGTGTGGAAGGCGATCCCGGCGAGGATGGCGGCCTTGGCGGCGGCGTCGAACGCCTCGACGTCGGCGGTGGGGTCGGCCTCCGCGTACCCGAGGGCGGTGGCCTCGTCGAGGGCTTCCTGATACCCGGCGCCCGTCGAGTCCATCTTGTCGAGGATGAAGTTGGTCGTCCCGTTGACGATCCCGAGCACCCGGTTGACCTTGTCACCGGCGAGGGACTCGCGCAGCGGCCGGATCAGCGGAATGGCACCGGCGACAGCGGCCTCGTAGTAAAGGTCCTTCCCGTTCCCCTCGGCCGCCGCGTGGAGGGCGGCCCCGTCCTGGGCGAGCAGCGCCTTGTTGGCGGAGACGACGGAGGCGCCGTGCTCGAAGGCGGTGGTGATGAGGGTCCGGGCCGGCTCGATACCGCCGATGACCTCGACGACGACATCAATGTCCCCGCGTTTGACGAGGGCGGTGGCGTCGGTGGTGACGAGATCGGGATCGATGCCCTCGCGCACCTTGGAAGGCCTCCGGACGGCGACCCCCGCCAGCTCGACGGGGGCCCCGATCCGGGCCGCGAGGTCGTCGGCGTGCGTCGTCATGATGCGCGCCACCTCTGAGCCGACAACCCCACAGCCCAGCAGCGCCACCTTCAGCGGACGCGTACGCATCATCCGACCTCGTTTCCTCATGCGGTCTACGGTTGGACCAGTCTCACTCACCGGACGGTAGTTTCTACCCTTCGTCCGGATCGTGAGATGTCTATTTCATCTTGTCGGCGGCGGAAGACGGGAGATCTTTCGCAGATCTCCCGCAGATCTGTCGCAGCTCTTCCGCCGCGGGCCTTGCGGTGTATTTGCGGGTCTTGCGGCGTATTTATCGGCCTGCTGCTGTATCGGCCTGCTGCCACCCGACATCGAGTGTCACCCGACATCGAGGCGGAGGAGGTCATCCTCCGTCTCACGGCGGACGATCACCCGGGCCTCGCCGTCGCGCACGGCGACGACGGGCGGGCGCAGCGCGTGGTTGTAGTTGCTGGCCATGGAACGGCAGTACGCGCCGGTGGCGGGCACGGCGATGAGGTCACCGGGTGCCAGATCGGCGGGCAGGAAGGCGTCCCGCACCACGATGTCCCCGCTCTCGCAGTGCTTGCCGACGACACGGACGAGCATGGGCTCAGCCTCGGAGGTACGGGAGACGAGGGCGACGCTGTACTCGGCGTCGTACAGCGCGGTGCGGATGTTGTCGGACATGCCGCCGTCGACGGAGACGTAGGTGCGCAGCCCGTCGAGGGGCTTGATCGTGCCGACCTCGTAGAGGGTGAAGGCGGTGGGCCCGACGATGGCGCGCCCGGGCTCGACGGAGATGCGGGGAGTGCGAAGGCGTGCGGACTCGCACTCGCGGCTGACGATCTCGGTCAGCGCCTTGGCGATCTCGTGGGGTTCACGGGGATCGTCGTCACTGGTGTACGCGATCCCGAGCCCGCCCCCGAGGTCGATCTCGGGCAGCTCGACGCCGTGCTCGTCGCGAATGTCCTTGAGAAGCCCGACAACCCGATGGGCGGCGACTTCAAAGCCCGACATGTCGAAGATCTGGGACCCGATGTGACTGTGAATCCCGATGAGTTCGAGCCCGTCGAGCTGGAGGGCACGGCGCACGGCCTCGGCGGCCTGCCCGCCGGCGAGCGGGATACCGAACTTCTGGTCCTCGTGGGCGGTGGCGATGAACTCGTGCGTGTGAGCCTCGACGCCGACGGTGATACGGATCTGCACCCGCTGCCGCTTACCGAGGGAGGAGGCGATGTGGGCAACCCGCACGATCTCCTGGAAGGAGTCGAGAACAATCCGCCCGACGCCGGCCTCGATGGCCCTCGTGATCTCGTCGATGGACTTGTTGTTGCCGTGGAAGGCGATGCGGTCGGCGGGCATGCCACCGGCGAGGGCGGTGGTGAGCTCACCGCCGGTGCACACGTCGAGATTGAGCCCCTCTTCATGCAGCCACCGCACGACGGCGCGGGACAGGAAAGCCTTCCCGGCGTAGAAAACGTCGGCGTCGGCCCCGAAGGCGGTACGCCAGGCGCGCGCACGGGCCCGGAAGTCGGCCTCGTCGAGGAAGTAGCCGGGGGTGCCGAACTGCTCGGCGAGGGTCTTCACGTCGATGCCGCCGACGGTGACGACTCCGTCGTCATTGCGGGTGACGGTCTGGGCCCACACCTTGACGTCGAGGGCGTTGAGGTCGGCGGGCGGGGCGGAGTAGTGGCCGTCGGGGAGGACGTCGGCGTGGCGGGGCCCGGCGGGGTGTGCGGAACGGCTCATGTCGGTGAGGGCTTTCTCGGAAGTCTCGAAGATCGCGGAGGTCTCGAAGATCTCGGAGATCTCATAGGTCTCATCAGAGGTCTCATCAGAGGTCCCAGAGGTCTCAGAGGTAGTCGGGTGCGCTGATGCCGAGCAGGGACAGGCCGCCGGCCAGCACCGTCCCGGCGGCTTCGGCGAGCGCGAGCCGGGCCCGGTGGGCGGCCGAGGGTTTCTCGTCGCCGAGCGGGAGCACGGTGTGCTGAAAGGCGAGCAGGGCATCGGCAACGCCGACAAGGTGCCGGGCGAGCCGGTCGGGCGCGCGGTGGGCGGCCGCCTGGGTGAGGGCGGTGGGGTATCCGGCTAGGGCGCGGAGGAGGGGGGTCGCGTCGGAGACGTGGGAGGCCGCGCCAGGCACCAGCGGCGTCGCATCGGGTACGTGACCGGGGGCGCCGTCGAATGCGGGACGGGGCGTGCCGTCGAATGCGAGACGGGCCGTGTCGTCGAATGCCAGACGAGCCGTGTCGGAGACGTCGCCGGGGACGGCCTCAAAACCCAACCGGGCGGCGTTGCGGGTGAGCGCGCGGGCACGGGCGTGGGCGTAGCGGACGCGGAAGAGGGGGTTGCTCTCGCGCTGAAGGAGATGGTCGGCGGTGATCCGGGGCCGGTCGTGGGCGGCGGGGTACAGCAGAGCCCAGCGGGCGGCGTCGGGGCCGAGGGGGGCGGGATCCTCCGGGGCGGGGACGGGCCGCAGGTCCACGGGCTCTCCGGGCCGCGCGTGGTCGACTTCGGCGCGGCCGCCCTGGGTGGCGATCACCCGGACGAGGGTGTCGGCGACGACTTCGGCGCGGATGTCGTAGGGGATGCGGAGGGGGATGACGTGGCCGGTGAGGGTGGGGGTGTGGCCGTAAGCGGCGGGGCTGCTGCTGCCACTGGTACTGCCGAGGCGGTGGGGGTCGCTTCCGTCCCGCCGTTCGAGAATCTCGCGGACGAGGGCGGCGGTGGCGGTGGCCCGTTCGAGGTGGATGTTGAGGAAACCGGGCCCGGTGATCTCGACGTCGGCGACGCCGGCCGTGTCACGGAGGCGGGGGCGCAGAATCTCGGCGACGTCGAGGGGCGGCTTCCCCGCCGGACGGGCGAGCTGGAGGGCGATGTTGGTGGCGTAGTCGCCACAGCCTCCGGGCCCGGGCGGAGTGACCACAGCACGTGCGGGCACGGGCACGCTCAGCTCCCCGTCATCCACAGCACGACGCACCGCGCGCAGCACGGTGCGGGAGAGCTCGACGGGGGTCACGGGACAAGGGTATGGGAGGAGGGGGGTGGGTAGGCGAGCCGATTTGGGCGGGGGTCCGGGATGTGGACGGGGTGGGGTGCGGCCTGGGGTGGAACTCTGGCCCAACCGTGGCCCGATCCTGATCAATGCTTGATCAACTGTTGACCGGCCTTAGCGGTGCTTGGCCGATCCGCTCCCCCTGCCCGGCGGTGCTCCTTGGCTGACCCAGTGCCCCTGTCCGACGGTGGCCGGATGGCCGGATAGCCGGACGGTCAGCCGCCCGCATGCCCCGCATGATCGGCGCGTCCGGCGCACTCGGCCTCGTCCGCATCGAGATCGAGGACGCGCCCGAAGCGGGACGCTTCCGCTCCGACGCGCCCGCGACGCTCCATCAACTCCTTCACGAGCTGGACGAGTTCGTTGGGCTCAAAGGGCTTGGCGAGAAACGCGTCAACACCGACGTCGAGGCCGCTCTCGACCTCGTACTGCGTGCAGGCGCTGATGATGGCGAGGGGGAGACCGCGGGTACGGGGATCGGCACGGAGCCGCGCGGCGGTGCGCAGCCCGTCGAGCCGGGGCATGACGACATCGAGGGTGACCACATCGGGCCGCACCTGATGGACGACGTCCAGACACTCGGCACCGTCGGCCGCGGTCACGACCTCGATGCCCTCCAGCTCGAGGTTGACCCTGATCAGCTGCCGGATGACCTTGTTGTCGTCCACAACAAGAACCCGGCCGGACGCGCCTGGCACAACTCGAGAGTAGGTCGGCACAGGGGGTCGCGTCCGGGTTTTCCCCACTTCCACCCCGTCCGGGCGAGCCGGCCTCGACGCTTCCACTCCATGCAGGGAAGCCACCCTCGACGGGACCGCCCGGTAAACGTTCATGACGACCCCGAAAGAGCTGGTAGGGTTCTACCCGTCACCGCAGAGAGCGGCCGACACGCCCCCGTAGCTCAGGGGATAGAGCAACGGCCTCCGGAGCCGTGTGCGCAGGTTCGAATCCTGCCGGGGGCACCCTGTATGAGGTGCCAAAAGACCCCGTGACCAGCGGAAACGCTGAGTGCGGGGTCTTTGTGTTTGTGCAGGCGTATGCAGCGCTGAGCGGCCCTAGGACGGGCTCTGTGGACTATTCATGGACAGGATCTTGGGTCATCTTCCCTGGTCAGCCGCTGCGAAGAGAGGTCACCGGGCGGCCCATCGCTGACCGGCTCGCCGCAGACCACTCTGGCATTCGCCATGCGCCCACGCCAGCCGCGCCCTAGGCTGCCCCCACGCTGCCATGTCCAAGGGGGGACGATGACAACCGCAGTTGAACGCCTGCGTGCCACTTCCGAGGCCGTGCGCATCATCGAGACGTTTGCAGGCCGCGGCGAGATCGAGATCTTCTCGATGGAACAACTCCGCCGCATCGGGAAGCACCGGAGCTTGCGAGGGAAAGCTCTCACGCATATCACCGAGATCCTGCGCGCCCGACAGTTCGAGCACCTACCTGTTCGCCTACCAAGCAGGCAGAACCACCACATCGTGGCCTGGCGACGGGGCACACCCGGCACTGAACTACTGGAGAGAGTCCAATGGCTCAGCCGTGAGGCGGGAAGCCACGGGGCTGCCGCGCAGCTCTCAGATGCTGAGATCGTTCAGCTGTACCGTGCCGCACTAGCTGAGCGGGAGAGGACCGCGCAACGTCATGAAACATGACGTCTGAGCAAGCGAGTACAGCCGTGAATCCTCTTAGCGGGCAGGCTCGCCTGAAATAAATGTAGAGCCCCCTGGAAGAGTCCAGGGGGCTAAAGCCTCGCGTTGAGCTGCCTCACTCGTACTCGCGCAGCAGCTCTTCGATCTTGCGGTTGGCGATCTCCTGCCGACCGTCGATGCACTTAGCGTAGCGGCTCAGCAGCACCTCGACGCTGTTGCCCGCACGCTCGGCGACCTCGGTCGGGTCAACGCCCGAGTTGAGCCACGTCGACAGCGCCGAGTGCCGAAGGTCGTACGGGCGTGCAGCGAGCGGCGAGGCAACCACGGCCGGCGGGAGAGCCAGCGCACGAGCCTCCTGCCACACGCGGTAGTAAGTGGAGGAGCCGACCACTCCCCCACGCTCGTTGGTGAACAGCCGCCCGTCCGTCGCGGTGCCGAAGGTGTCGAGGTGATCCCGGAGGATGGCAACGAGCTGCGGCGGAATCGGCACGGGCCGCACCTCTTCGACGGGCCGGTTTTTAAGTCCGCGATCGTCGTGCGTCTCACCAGAGTCGGTCCATCGCTTGCCGACGCTGGGGCGGGTGCGATTCAGCAGAGCCGTTCCCCAGCCCGTTTCCGGCAGTTTCAGGTCTGCCTCTTTGAGGCCGACAGCCTCAGCCGAGCGAAGAGCGCCGTAGTACATGCAGGCGAACAAGCCGACGAGTCGCCGGCCGCGCGCACGGCCATATCCGCCAACGTACGAGACCGCAGTCAGCAGAGCACGAGCCTGTTCAGGGTTCGCCACTACTCGGGGATCTACTTCCTTGACCACCTTCGGTTTCTTCCAGCGAACCGCAGTGATCGGATTCTCCTTGAACTCGCCGAGATCCACAGCGTAGTGCATAGCGTTGACCAGAGTCCGCCGCTTGCGCCGTACGGTTTCTGCCGCAGCCGCCGTTCCATCGAGCTTGAGCTTCAGGGAGTCCAGGACCGCCCTGCCGACCACTGCGTCGGCGAGGTCCGAGAGAGGGCGCGATGCCTTGGCCACCCAGTGCAGGGTGTTCGCGATCTCGGTCGGCAACTCGCGGTCGTCCGGACCGGGAAGGACGAAAGCCCAGTTACGAAGCGCCTTCCTGAGGAGGTCATCGGCCGGCCGCCCAGGACGATCGTCGAGGAGAGCCACGGTGACAGCGGTCAACGACTCGTTGATCCCGTCGCGGGTGTTCGGCGCAGCGTGCGGCCACTTCATGGCCAGGTATTTCAAGGCGAAGGCGTACCACGTCATCGAGGGCGCCTTTTCGACCATCGAGTCCGGCATCCCGGTAGCCGCGTCGAACTCCTCACCGTCGCGCATTGCACGCAGGAGCTTGGAACGGTAGTTGTCCGCGAGTCCCTTGGTGCGGAACTGTTCGGAGAACACGTTCCCGGAGACGATCCACCTCACGTCATAGGACGGTTTCTTGGTGTTCCTCTTCCGAACGCCCCAGACCTTCACGTCGAGTGACTTCACGCCGCTGCCCTCTCTCGGCTGTTCAGCCAGGCCGTGAAGTCGCTGCGCCACACCCGCAGTTCGCCATTGGGCAGCTTGAAAGCTCGCGGAGCCTGCCCCAATTCTCGCCAGCGGTAGAAGGTCCGACGTGATACCCCTTTGAGTTCGGCGAGGATTTCCGGAACGGTCATCAGCTCGTCTTTCACGCCAGTTCTCCTTCCAAGGCTTCGCGTGCGGTTTCGCGGTTGAGTTCGATGTCCCGCCGGATGGTGGCGGCGAGGGCGGATTCACCCGGGGTATGACCGTGGCCGGCGTACTGCCAGTCGGCGAGGACGAGGACGGTGTCCGGCTCGTGTTCGTCCAGGCCGAGGGCAGCGCGTTCCTGCGCGGCGCGGTACTCGGCGCGTGTCTGGCGGAGGGCGCCGAGCGTGGTCGAGTAGCGGCGGGACTTGGACGAGAAGTGCCCGCGGAAGCCGAGCATGTGAGCCCAGGCCCACAGGCGCCGGTCCGGGTACAGCTCATCGAGGTCTCGGCATGCGGTGATCAGGCGCCGGGCGTGGTCGGGGACGCCGTGGCGGTCGAGTTCGGAGAGTTCGCCGATGCGCCGGTCGAGGGTACCGGTGTTCTCGGCCGCCTTGGTGGCGTACTTGGCCACGTAGGAGGCGACCGCCTGTTCCGTGAGGTCGGAGCCGTCACCGAACGCCTTGACCGGCCGTACGTCGAGCTGTCGGCCCCACTGGAAGGTGCGGGCGGGTTGCTCACCGGCGGCGGGAACACTGACGCGGCTGTACGGGTGCGCGGCGGCGGCGCGGATGGCGTCGGTGAGCAGGTCGGTCGTGGCCCAGGACGGCGGGGCGGAGTCGGCTCCGTCGGGACCGTCGAGGCGGATCACGGCATGGAAGTGGACGGCGCCCCGCTTCTGGAACTCGGCGACCTTGCCGTAGGACAGTCGGCAGGTCTCGGCGAGTTCGCGCTGTGTCAGTCCGGCGCGCTTGGCGATCTCGCGGCGGAGCCGGTTGATGGTGCGCATCCACAGCTCACCCGCGTGGTTGTTGAACAGCACGGCGCCGGCGTAGTCGTACGTGCCCGGATCGAGCGCCGTACCGAGGGCGGGGTCGTCGGCGGGGTGGCGGGTGCCACAGCGGCAGGCGCCACGGTCGGGCCGGTTGTGGACCGGGCCGAACGAGGGCGCGGTGAAGGTGGCGAACACCCGCGGGTGATCCCGCACGGTGCTGGGGATGTCCTTGTCCGGGTCGCCGGCGAGTCCGGCGCGGATCAGGTGGTAGGTGTCCCCAGCGTAGGTCCAGGCGCAGGCGGGGCAGCGGGAGGCCCGGCGGTTGCGACAGGCGACGCGGAGCCGTCCGCCGGGCTCGTTTTCGGTGCTGTAGCGGTGCAGGGTCTCACCGGTGACCTTGTCCTTGTGGACCACCCAGCCGCGCAGATGGATGGGGTCGGAGCAGCCGCCGGTGCGCTTGATCTGGTCTTGCCAGCGGTCGAAGCCGGGAAGCCCGGCCACCCGGAGGAGATCCCCCAGGGTGACCGGGTCCAGGCCCGCAAAGGTCGCGGTGTCGGTCATGCGGCACCCTCCGGAGCGATCTCGGCGATGCAATCCAGTGCCACGGCGGCTTCCTCAGCCGCGCGAGCCAGAGCGCGCAGGGCGTCAGCACATCCCGGTTGAGCGATCAGCGCCACGTCGATGAACTCGCCGCCGACACGGAGGCTGACGAAGCCGTCCTCGCCGGGCGTGGGGGCGAACACGTTCACGCGGGTGGTGGTGTCCGGCTCCAGATGCGCTGAGGTGGTGAGGGTCCTCATGTCCTCACCTCCCGGTCCGCACGAGCGAGGCGGCGGGGCGGGTGTGGCCGGTGCCCTTGCAGGTCGGGCAGTCGACGCGGAGGGTGACGCGGGTGCCGTCGGTGTGGCGGGTGCCGGTGTCGATGGCGACGGTGGCGAAGCCGTCGCAGTCGCGGCAGATCGGCATGCTCGGGTTGCTCTGGGGCATGATGGGCCGTGCCTTTCTGGTCCGTGGATCGGGAAGGGGAGGCGCCCGGAGCGGCGGAAGTTTGGCGACCGAGGCCGCTCCGGGGGCCGGTCAGCGCCGCTTGGTCTCGGAGGCCAGCAGCGAGCGCAGGACGACGGCGACCACGGCTACCGATGCGCCGGTGATGGCGACCGCCAGGAGCATGGAGACGAGGACGGCGCCGACGACCAGGACCACGGCGGTGCCGCCGCCGACGAGGGCAAGCACGGTGCCGGGGGTGAGCTGGACCACCGGGCGGGACGGCGCCGGGGTCGTCGGGGCGGCCGGCGGGGTCTGGACGCTGGGAACGATGGCGGTCGGCTCCACGGCGGCGGGCGGGGTGACGTGTCCGGTCGGGGTGGGCATGGTGGGGATCTTCGGGCGGAGCATGGTGGGACTCCCTTCCGAGGGGGTTACTTGATCAGGCCGTTGATGGCGGGGGCCAAGACGCTGTCGGCGAGGAGGAAGCCGCCGAGCAGGAGCACGGCGATGAGCCAGGCCGGCGGGCGGATGAGCTTGACGCCGAGGTAGCCGATGACGAGGAGCGCGAACCAGAGCGGGACCTGCATGGCGGTGGACTCCTAGCGGACGCGGCAGCGGTGGGTGCGGGCGGCGAGCTGGGCGGCGGACTGGCTGGAGTAGTCGGCGGACCAACCGCAGTCGTCGGAGGTGCACACGGCGGCGTGCTTGGTCTGGCCGTGGCGGTCGCGGTGGGTGCCGATCTGCACCGGACCGATCTGCATCACGGAGTGGAAGAAGTCGCGCATGGGCATTGCTGAACTCCTTGCCTGTCAGGCGAGTTGGGCGGCGATGGCGTCGGCCATGGGCGCGGGGACGCCGAGGCGGGCGCGGAGGGTGTCGGTGTCGATCGGGGAGCCGGTACGGGCCTCGTGGTCGGCGGCGACCTTGCGCGCATGAGCGACCAGCGGAGCCGGGACCGCCACCTCGGGAGCAGGGGCGGGGGCCGGGTCGGCGGCGGGTAGCGCCGGGGTGTCGTCGGCGGCGGCCACCGGCTCCGGAATGGACTCCGGTTCGGCGTCGGACTCAGGAGCCGGATCAGTGGCCGGGACAGGAGCCGCCGCTACCGGTGCCGGGTCGCTGGCCGAGTGCGCGAGCAGGGTGCCGCCGAGGAAGGCGAGCGCGGGCCAGCCGGCGATGCCGAGTCGGAGCAGCGCGGGCGGGTTGGCCAGGTCGAGGAAGCCAGCGGTGGCGACGTTGGCGCCGAGCGAGGCGAACAGCGCGATCAGGAACCAGCACCAGGCCAGCCGGGACGGGCCGCTGTTGCGCAGCCGACGCCAGGCGGCGACCAGGAGCAGGTCGACGCTGATTGGGTAGGCCCATGCCTTCCAGCCGGACTGTCCGGCGGCGGCGGCCAGGTCGTGAAGGTGGGCGAAGGACAGAGCGCCGGCGATCACGGCCTGTACGAGGACGGCGTCCGGGCGGATCGAGCGGGTCATGTCGTCACCTCCCTTTGCGGGTTGGGCCAGGGGCGGGGCGAGGATCGAGTCCGGCCGCCCAGCCCCGGCAGGGGTTCAGTCGGTGGTGGCTTCGCCGGATCCCCAGCAGGTCAGGCACAGGCCGGTCTGCCGGTTGTCGGTGGCACGGCCCTTACGGGCGCCAACCCGGACGGTTTCGGTGATCTCGCCGGTGCCGTTGCAGTCGGGGCACGGCTTCGGCCGGGGCTTGCGGCGGGCGGCGGGCTTCTTCGCGGTCGGCACGGTCACCACCCCTCGCCGGGGTACTCGGGGCCCTCGTTCGGGTCATAGCCGGGCGGGAAGGTGCCGGGCGGCGGCTCCGGCAGCGACGCCGCCAAGCACGGGCCCACGGTGTCGATGAAGTCCTGGTCAGCGCCGATCCTGTCGGCGTACAGGGCCAGGTCGCCGAGCATCACCACGGTGCGGGTGAAGTCCTCACAGTCGGGGCACATGGCGGGCGATCTCCCTTCTTCGGGCATGGCTCGGGTAGGGACCTGGCGCGATGCGGTCGCGCCAGCCGTGGAGCGGGAGGAATTAGGCGGTAGCCGGGATGGACTCGACGGCCGGGGCTTCAACCGGCGTCGGGATGGCGAGCGCCGGGCGGAAGGGAGCCAGGGCGGGCAGGTTCGGGGCCAAGTCGGCGTACCGATTGCAGGTGTTCACGGCCTGCCGCAGCGAGGTGTGCGGGGCGCGGATACGGGCCCATCCTCCGGTCGAGTCGCCGGTGATGGCGACGCCGGGCATGTCGGTGGGGATCTGGATCGCGGCGAGGACGGCGTCCGGGGCGATGTCCCCGAAGGCCATGTTCGCCGAGGACTCGTCGTTGACGCGGTGCGCGGTACGGCCGGTGAGCTGGGCACGGAGCATGGTGATGCCCTTGCCGAGTTCGGAGCCGAAGCGCTGGCCGCAGATTTCGAGGTAGATGCCGGCGGCGCGGCCAAGCTGGGCGAGCCGGGCGAGCGCGGTGATGATTCGGTCCCGGCGCTTCTCTTCCTCCTTGGTGGCGAAGAGGGCGAGTTCGGCGACTTCGTCGACCAGGACCACGATGGGCACCGGGCGGAGGTCTTCCGGCAGGTCCCAGATGTCGGCGGCTATCTCGGCGTCCGGCACGTCAGCGGTGATCCGCTGTTCGGCGCGGATGAGTTGATAGACGTCCTGCATGTGGGACACCAAGGCGTCGAGGAGTTCGGCGGCGGTGTCCTGGTTGTCGGCGAGCGCGGAGAACCGGCGAGCCAGCGGGAACAGCTCCACACCCTGCTTGCAGTCGATCCCGACCAGGGCGACACGTTGCGGGGCGAGCGCGGCGACGAGGTTGCGCTGATAGACGGACTTGCCGGACTCCGTGGCACCGAGCGTGAGCGCGTGGGGAACTGCGCGGTAGTCGCGGTAGTGGACCGCGCCGTCTTCCCGGAGAGCGACCGGGACCCGCATCGGACGGGTGTCGACCTTGGTCGGCATCTGCACCCGCTTGAGCACGTCGTAGCCGGTCATCCGCACTTCCACGACACCCGAACGCAACTCCCGCGAGGTCACGCCATACATGGCGAACGAGTGCCGTAACCGGTCACACGAGGCCGCCACGTCGAACGCGTCCTGACCAGGACGGAGCTTGAGCCGCAGCACCAACCCGGTCCGGGTCGGCCGCAGACGCAGGATGCGCGGGGCGCGGGGACCGGGAACCGGTCGGTTCGTGGCCCGAGCCAGGGCGAGGCGCCAACGCGAGGGCGGCACCGTCAGCCCGCAGGCGTCCATCACGGACGCGTACCGGACCAGAACCCGAAGACTCGCCAGGGCGACACCGCAGGTGAGCCAGTACCAGGCGGGGCGCCGCCACCGCAGGAGACCCGCAGCGGCGACGACCAGCACGAGAGCGACCGTTAACCAGGTCATGATCAGGCCGCCTTCGGCTGCGAGGCGCCGGCGGCCAGCGAGGTGACCGCGACCGCGCGGAACGCGATGCCGTGACGCTTCTGGCCGTTGAACTCGTTCTCCCACGGCCGGGCGATCAGACCGGTCAGCGCGACGGGGGTGCCCATCATCAGCTCACCGGTGATGCCCGGCTCGGGAACGGTCACGGTCAGGATCTCAACCTCACCGTTGAGCGCGAACATCACGTCCACGGTCATCAGGTCGGCGCCGGTCTCGGCGTCGGTGGCGATCTCACCGGAGCGGCGGTCACGGATCTTCTTCTGCGGGGGCTGGGCGACCATCACGGTGGCGGCGGAGGTGTCGACGGGGATCTGACGCATGAGTGCGCTCCTAGATGCGACTACTTGACGTACTTAGTACGTCATTTCTGGCTAGAGAATGGACCTGTACTACTTGGTGTGTCAAGTGGCCGGCCTCGACTCCCTTGCGCGGGATGTGCTGCACTAGGTACGACAACCACGGAGAGGGGCTATGGCCGACTTCACCGCCGGGCGGGCCGCGTACTTGCAGATCGCCGACGAGTTCAAGCGCAAGATCCGGGACGGGGAACTCGCACCGGGCGACAAGCTGCCCTCAGAGGCGGAGCTGATGACCGAGCACGGCGTGTCGCGCACCGTGGCCCGGCAGGCGATCTCTCGACTCCGCGAGGACGGCTACGCGATCTCTCACCAGGGCAAAGGCAGCTTCGCCGCACTGCCCGGCGAGGGCGCCTCACCGAAGCGGAGCACCGAGTTCGAGCAGATCACCGAGTACCTGTCGGAGGTCCGTCGGGATGTGCGCCGCCTCGCCGAGCGGATGGACCAACTTGAGGATCTTGTAAGGCAGCAAGGCCAAGCTCGGTGACCAACCTGTCCGCCCTTCGGGCGAGTTCAGCCATCTCTTCGTCAAGCTCCCGTATCTGGTTGAGTAGTTCCAGCCGCTCTACCGGGGTCAGCGCCATGACGGCCCCTCGTTGCACTCTCGGTCTGACAGCTCCTTGGGTTGTCAGCAACGCTAGGACCGGTCCGGCTCACCACCCCGGAAAATCTCTCCGGGGTCGCGCGAAGAGACAGGGGGACGCTCTTCCCATGCGAGGAATGACGACGAACCTGACGATCGGTGAGCGAGTCGCTTGGTACCGCCGGCGGCGCGGCATGTCCCAGGAAGTCCTGGCCGGACTCGTCGGCCGTACAGTCGACTGGCTGAGCAAGGCCGAGAACAACCGGCTGGAGCTGGACAGGCTCTCGGTCATCAAGTCCCTGGCCGATGCGCTGGACGTGACCCTTGGCGATCTGCTCGCCGAGCCCACGCTGATGGACTGGACAGCGGACAGCGGCACCCGGACTGTGCCGGCGCTGCGGTCAGCGCTGATGAACTACCGGCAGCTCACGCCGCTTCTGGGCGTGACCACCGAGGGAGAACCGACGCCCCTCGATGAGCTGAAGGACAGCGTGGCCGAAGTCTGGGACGCCTATCAGGATTCGCGGTACGGCTTCGCCACCCGACGCCTTCCCTTGGTGCTTGCCGACGCACTCATTGCAGCCCAGGCGTACGAGGGCCGAGAGCGCGAGCGGGCACACGAACTGATGGCGATGACGTACCAGGGCGCCGCCATGGTACTGACCAAGGTCGGCGAGACGGATCTCGCGTGGATCGCGGCGGATCGCGGGTTGGCTGCGGCTCAGCAGTCGGACAACGCCGCCGTCACCGGGTCGCTCTTCCGATCGGTGGCACACTGCCTTCTCTCGAACGGCAGGTTCGACGCCGCCGTACAGCTCGTCAGCGACGCCGCTGACTACCTTCGCCCAGGGCTCCGAGACGCCAGCCCAGAGTTCCTGTCGATCTACGGGACGCTCTTCCTCGCGGGGTCGATGGCAGCCGCGCGTGCCGATGATCGCTCCACTACTCGTGACTTCCTTGCCGAGGCGGACCAGGCAGCGCAACGGCTTGGGCGAGACGCCAACCACATGTGGACGGCATTCGGGCCGACGAACGTCGCGATCCACCGAGTGGCCACGGCGGCGGAGCTGGGAGACATGCAGGTCGCCGCTGATCTGGGCCCCCAGGTCGACACCAGCGGTCTGCCGATCGAGCGACGGACGCGGCACAACCTGGAGGTGGCCCGTGCACTCAGTGCGCACAACCGGATGGACGATGCCCTGTCCATGATCCTCGAAGCCGAGCAGTGGGCGCCGGAACAGGTCCGCAGTCACTACCTCGCTCGTGAGCTGGTGCTCACGTGGGTGCGCAACCAGCGCGGCCGGCCGAGCCGAACCCTCGCGGAGCTTGCCGATCGGCTGCATGTCGTCTGAGGTGGGTACGCTCGGGGCCATGGCAGCGAGCGAGCACGAAGCGAAGATGGCGCATCCGCGCATGGCCGCGGGTGCGCTCTTCTTTGATGCCGACGGGCGTGTCCTCATGGTGGAGCCCACCTACAAGGACTACTGGGACATCCCCGGTGGCTATGTCGAGGTGGGGGAATCCCCGCTCCAGGCAGCCGCCCGAGAGGTGGAGGAAGAGTTGGGAATCACTCCTCCCCTGGGGCGCTTGCTGGCAGTCGACTGGGCTCCCAACGATGCCGAGGGCGACAAGGTGCTGTACCTCTTCGACGGCGGTCAGCTCACCCCGGAGGCTCTGGCCGAAGCGACCTTGCAGGCGGATGAGTTGAAGAGCATCGCGTTCCTGTGCCCCGACGAAGTCGCCGAGCGTACGATTCCGCGCTTGGCCAGGCGGATCCTTGCCGCCATAGAGGCCCGATCATCAGGGACGGCGCCGATCTATCTCGAACACGGGCAGCAGCCCGACAGTGTCGCCGCATAGCGGCACGGGAGTTTTCCGGCACCCCCGACGCGGAACGCGGTGGAAGTTTCCCTACATCATCAAGGGCTCGCTTCGCTCGCCATTGCTCCCTGCCTCCTGAACTGCAAGCAGTCCGATCACAGATCGGAGGTGCCGCGCACAGCGCGGCGGCGCCGGCCGGTCGCCGGCGCGCCGCCCCTCCTTGCCTTCGTCACCGGGGCCGCGCGCCGGCGCCCGTCCGCGCCCACAAGGGGGCGAAGACCAGGCCGGGGTAAGGGTGAGACAGTCCCGCCGAGGTCAGAACACCGTCGTGGCTGGGGCGGTCGGCTCCACGGCTTTAGGCAGCCACCTTGGCGCGAGCCTCGAAGATCATGGCCCCAACGTCGTGCTTTACCGGGCAGGTCCACAGACTGCCCGACGCGCCGGAAGCTTACGGGGCCATGATCACTCGCACCAAGGCAGCTCCAGCCCAAAGCCGCTCCGCCAACCTCAGTAGGGCGCGTTCTGCGGTGTGTGGCACTGTTCATGCTCCACCTGCCAGGCATCCCGTGCGATCCGGAGAACGAAGGAACCAGCACACCCCTGGCCATGGAGATACATGAAGTAACCAACCCCGACCCACATGACTACAGCCCCGCTGCCGTCGAATGGCTCAGCACAGAGGAAGCAGACCTGATCGTGCGCCGGGTAATGATCACTTCCGGGACGTACAACCGACATACTCCACACCCTTCCACCTCGCCGCATGCTCCCTCCGTACCCGTGGCGACGGGGGAGCAGGAGCAGCAGGAGGAGTCAACCACGCCTTCAGAAGCAGAGAAGGCGTCTACCGAGAATGCTGGCCCCGGCTGCCCGTGATCGATCGGCCAAACGCCGGGTCCCCCACCGGTGTCATGGGTGATAGCTAGTCTGTAGCTCCTCCATGTGCGAAGGGGTGGGCTTCATGGCGGCGTGGCTATTGGTCTGCAATCCAAGGAAGTTCCGGCTGCAAGAGATGCTGGATGAGGGCGGGGAGTTGACGAGTTGGTCAGTGGGCCGACACCTGCGTGAGATGCGCGAGGGTGACGCCTTCGCGCTGTGGGTGAGCGGCCCGCAAGGGGGAGTAGTCGCAACTGGACAGCTCACTGGCGAGCCGTTCTGGACCGATGAGGACGACGACGGCTATTGGGCTGAAGCGCCAGGACCACGGCACGTTGTGCCGCTCCGCGTCGGGCAGTGGCGGGACAGCCCGGTCCCTCGTGCCTGGTTCAAGGGCCACAGCACGTTCGTTGGAGCCAGCGTGCTGACGCAGCCGTTTGCCACCAACCCGCACCGGCTTACTGAGCAACAGTGGGAAGCGTTGGTAGGCGAGGTCGAGCGGACGACGGCAGGTACACCGGGCGTGCAGCTCCCCGAGGGTGACGATTGGGACCTAAAGCCGGGCGACGAGATTCGTCGCGTCGATCTTCACACGCAGTATGGCGGCAGCCGGCAGGGCGGGATCAGCCCGTCCAAGACGAGTGAAAACATCATCTTCTTCACAGACCCCCGCACAGGCGAACAGCACGGTTACCAGGATCTGTGGGAGTCGGAAGACCACTTCCGCTACACCGGCGAGGGCCAAGCCGGTGACCAGGTCTTCACCCGCGGCAACAAGGCCATCCGGGACCACCTGCAAGACGGACGGCACCTACGGCTGTTCATCGGGAGTCGGGGTGTAGTTCGCTATGCCGGCGAATGGATCCTTGACCCCAGCCGTCCTTACTCCTGGGGCCGGGCCCCGTCAACGGGAGGTGGCGAGGAGCGCCAGGTCATCCACTTCCACATGATCCGCGTCGGTGCGGCAGTGACGGCCCCGGACGTGCCTGTAGGCACGGACTACCGGGTCGAGGATGAAACCACTACGCCCGCGCCAGCTACGCCGAGCGCACCGGATCCCGCACTCATGGCGGAGACGCTGACTAGGCACCGCGGGCTGCAGAACGCACTCGCCCAGCAGGTTCGCGACCGCGGCTTGAGGCCCTTGTCGCCGATGCCGACCGACCCGGCTTTCGACCTCGCATGGCGTGATGACGACACCTTGACGGTCACGGAAGTCAAGTCCCTGCGGTTGGAGAACGAGTCCCACCAGTTGCGTACAGGGCTCGGTCAGCTGCTGGATTACGTAGACCAGCTCAGTGAACGAGCGCCGCAGGTGCGCGGAGTTCTATGGGTAGAGCGTGCGCCCTCCGAAGACCGCTGGCTCGGGATCTGCGAGCGCGCCGGCGTGATCCTCGCTTGGCCGGGAGCCGACGCGAAGGTCTGGCAGTAGTCGTCCAGGAAGACGCGCGACGATTGATCCGGTAGCCCCTGTGCTCCTCATCGACGAGAACGACCGCAGCTGACCGTCCTATGCCGCTGACACCCCAGTGACCAGCCTAGGAGACCTCAGCGACCTACTCGCCCGTAGTTCGCATCGAGGAGGCAGGACCGGAGTACACGCCCCCTCGTACGCGATCGGGCGGTGCTGGGTAGAGAACAGCGGGGAGTGGAGTGACGGCGGCAGCCACAGACACTCACATCGGCATCCCGACTGGTCAGTCCGCGTTCAGTTACGCGATCTCGGTCCTTGGCTCTTCGTGAGCCTCCACCTACCTGGCGACCACGAGGCCACCACTCGATGCGACACTTGCACGTTCAGGCAGTCCATCTATCGTCAGAGACTCCCCAACCCATAAAATACGCACCGAGAGTGACGGAGCGTCACGCCCGACGATCTGAGTGCCAGCGACTGAGTCCATAGGGGGCCGTGGTGGGGTTCGAAGCAGCGAGCGACAAGGGCGCCGAGCAGTTGACCCTCGGCGGCACTGATGCCGTCGAGTCTGGGCCCCAGGTTGCCGTAGCCGACTTCGTTGGGGTCACACGAGACGCTTCCGCCGTCGTGCCAGTTCGCATATCCCTCGAAATCATTGAACGCTTCTCCGAGGGTCTCTACAGCTCCCCAAATAAGACATTTGAAGAGTTGGTTTCCAACTCCTACGACGCCGGCGCAAAAAGGGTATGGGTTCACATGCCTGCCGACCTCGAAGCGCCACACGCCTCCATCCTAGTAATCGACGACGGCCTCTCCATGGATGTCTCGGGGCTCCAAGATCTCTGGCGAATCGGAAAATCACGCAAGAGAGAAACGGATAAAACTTCACCCCGCGTCCCCATCGGGAAGTTCGGCATTGGCAAACTTGCAACGTATGTTCTGGCTGAAGAGCTAACCTACATCACGCTCAAGGACGGCGCCTATAGGGCTGTCACTATGGATTACAAGAAAGTCCAGGGTGACATGAGCGACCCCCACAATCTTAGTTTGCTAGTCCTAGAGCTCACGAAGGAGGAAGCCAAGGAAGCTCTCCTTACAAATTTGCGCGACTACGGGGCTAACATGCGCCCGGTAATTGAAGCGCTCTTCCCCGCCTCCGAGGAAGGGCCAGAACACTGGACCGCTGCCGTCATGACACGCCTCAAGAAGCCGGCCCACAATATTCGACAGGGTCGACTTCGCTGGGTTTTGTCAACATCAATTCCACTCAACCCTTCATTCAAGCTGTACTACAACGGTGACGAGATTGAGGCATCGAAGGCGCAGGGGAAAGAACGGTGGCGCTTCACTATCGGCGAGTCAGAATCTGAACTCCCCCGCGACCGTCAAATCGGCGAAGCCATCCGAGTTGAGATCGATGGAGAAATGGTTCCAGCGTATCGACTCCCCAAGGCTGGAGCAGTGTGGGGATACGCCCAATTGTTCGAAGATGGTCTACAGAAGGGCAAAAGTGAATTGATTGCCCGCAGCCACGGATTCTTTGTGCGAGTCCGGCAGCGGCTTATCAATCTTGACGACGCTTCTTTCAACGTCGGGCCGGAACTTCATCACGGAACCCTGACGCGCTTTCATATGGTGATTAATGCCGATGACCTTGACGGGTTGGTGGCGAGCCCGCGCGAGAGCCTGCAAGATTCCCCGGAGGTTTTAGAACTTCGACAGTACATGCTTGCCGTCTTCAACAAGGCAAGATCAGTTACCAAGAAGTCTGATGACGCCGACGCCATGCCAGTGCTTACGAAACAAGGAAGGATTTCGAACCCGCCTCCCGGCCTCACACAAGGCCCGCTGAGGCGCATGGTCCGACGAGCCTCACAAGGGGACGCTGCAGTTCGAGAAGTCCTCGGCATGGATCTCTCGGACGAGCCCGAGGCGCAGACTCTGATTGCTGAAAACGATGACCTTTTGGAAAAGGTAATCGTCGAACCCGTCGGAGATGATCGACGCCTCGTCAAGTACGACGTGAATCGGCGAGCTGCGATTCTCAACCAGACGCACCCCTTCGTCAGCAATTACATCGATCAACCTGGAATGCAAGAAGCGCTGCAACTCCTAGGGTTGACAGAGCTTCTTACGCAGGCCTACATGATCGACGAAAGCATCGAGGCGGAGGTTGTGAACCGCATCATGAAGCGGAGGGATGCTTTCCTACGCGACCTCGTGAAGCGACACCCGAACTCCGCCCCGGTCGTGGCTCGCCAACTTCGCGATTCAAGTAGCAATGAGACTGAACTCGAAGACGCTGTTGCCGACGCGCTAGAAATAATGGGATACAGCGTACAGAGGATCGGCGGGAATGGGCGCCCCGATGGGATCGCCACAGTCAGACTGGGCAGGCGCGGAAACGGTAGTGAAAGCTACGCCTTGACCTACGACGCCAAATCCAGCGGAAAAGAGGCAAGGCAGGTCATGGGCGGGGAGGCCTCGCCCAAGCCTCCCAAAATCCAAGCTGGAACAGCCCGCACTTCCATCCTTCGGGTTCATCGCGAGAAAGCCACTAAGACGTTCAATCTGGACGTCAAGCCTTCCTACACTCTGATTGTCGCGCCAGGATTCCAGGGTGACGGTGACGAGGACGCACTAATCGGTGCCATCTGCAAGAACGATGGAGTAACACCGATCACGATCACGGATCTTGCTCGCTTGGTCGAGCTATTCCCGTTGAGGCGACTCTCACCCCTAATCCTGCGAGATCTGTTCAAGCACCACACCCCCGAGGGCTCGCGTGCATTCGTCGACGCCATCGAGGCGCAGCCTGCGCCTCAGGCCCCGCCAGTAACCGAGGTCATCAACCTACTGGTTCGTTACTCCGAGCGGAGGACACCAGTTAGAGTCGACACGATCATGACTGCCATCTACGAACGCACTGACGGAGCGATTGATCTGACTCCCGAGGAATTGACAGCTATCATTCGTGGCCTGGCGGCATTGGCACCGTCGAGTATCTTCTTTGACGGACAATTGATCGCACTTAACGCGACGCCAAAGGCCCTCCTGCAGGAACTTAACAGTACCCTAAGGGACTATCCTGCCAGACTCGCCGACGCCTACAAGGCAGCGGTGCCTACTGATCTAGAAACAGAAGGGCCGGCAACGCCGTGAAAATTCAGACCCGAGCGGCGGTGCATCCGTTCCCTGCCCGTATGGCACCAGAGTTGGTCGAACGGAAGATCGCCAGTCTTTCAACCAACGCAGTCGTACTCGACCCGATGATGGGTTCCGGGACATTCCCGCTTGCAGCAAACCTATCAGGTCACACCGCTTTTGGCTGCGACACGGACCCCCTGGCTCTTATGATCGCGCAGACAGTGGGCACGGACTATGACCTTTCTGCTTTCACGGAGCATGCCAGGGCCATAGCTGTCCGAGCAGACAGGTCGAAAAGCGAAGACATCCAAGTCGATGCGGAAACTTCCAAATTTATCGACTTCTGGTTTGACCCGAAGACGCGGTCGCGCTTGGCTGCGCTCGTAGCCGAGATTACACTGGCGCCAGAGCAATTCAAGGCGCCACTTTGGTGCGCCTTTTCGCGGCTCATCATTACGAAGGATTCTGGCGTCTCGAAAGCTCGCGACGTCTCCCACTCTCGCCCTCATCGCGTGCGAGACACGGCCTCATTTGATCCCATTGATAAGTTCTGCGCATCGGCAGAGACTGTCGCTTCTCGTGTTCGAACACTCCGAGGCGGTTACTCAATCGCGTCAAATGATGCAAAGCTAACAACCCTGCGGGCAGACGCCCGTTCCTTGCCGCTTCAGAACAACAGTGTCGATGCTGTTATGACTAGCCCTCCATACCTGGTGGCGATTGACTACCTCAGGGGTCATCGGATGAGCCTTGTATGGATGGGGTACTCAATTGCATATTTGCGCGGCCTGCGATCCACGAATGTGGGATCTGAGGTGGGCATGAAAGCAGCCTCGGAGATCGAGGAAATCGCAAAGTCTTCGACGTCTCCAGACATCGCTTCTCGGGCCGCTGGAATAGTTCACAAATACACCTCAGACATGGACGCCGTGTTCTCCGAGATCTCGCGAGTACTCAAGCCCGGGGGTACCGCATCGTTCGTTATTTCCGACGCTAAGATCAACGGCTTTGAAGTCTCCATTGATCGAATGCTGCAAGGCCTTGGTCGGCGCCATCGGCTCGAGCTTTGCGATCGGCATGTTCGTGAATTGCCAGAGAGTCGACGCTACCTCCCGCCCCCTCGAGGCGGCACTAACTCGCTCGATAAGCGTATGAAGGAAGAGGTCGTTCTGACCTTCGCCGCCTGAGAACGGAGGTCACACCCCTACAGTGTCCTCACACGCCACTGGTCACGGAAGCCGGCGGCCTACAGCAGGATCCGAGCATGCCGCGGGCTGCGGACTATATGTGGACGGGGACCTCGCTATCGCTGGGCTGACAGGCCGTGACCAGCGGAGATGCGGGCCATACACAGGCCCTCCGGAGCCGTGTGCGCAGGTTCGAATCCTGCCGGGGGCCCTGTATGAGGCGCTGAAAGCCCCCGTCCCCAGCCGAGACGCTGAGGTCCGGTTCTTGGTGCAATTCGTGGACAGGATCTTGAGGCATCTGCCCTGGCCGGACCCAGGATCGGCGAAGACCCCTGGATGGATCCAGGGGTCTGAAGGCTGCGCCAGGCTCCACAAGCCAGCGAGTCGTTGGCTAGCACCATGACTGGACGCTGATCCACTAATCGGAGGTAACCCCCCAGTAACCGATCTCCGTGGGCTGACCGTCGCGGTAGAGCATCGTGCAGTTACCGCGGCCGCGCCCGGGGTAGTCCAGCCGGTCGGAAGCGAGGGCGTCGACCCACTCGTCGTAGGTGGGCCGGCCGCTGGGAGCCCACGCACGAACCTCTTGATCGGTCAGCGGCCGCATGAAGGGGCCGTCGTCGCTATCCGCAGCGTCGATCATGAGGGGGAAATCCAACACCGTCGCCGTGCCACCAGTGAAGATGTACTCATGCCACTTTGGGTCCCTCCACAGTTCTTCTACGGACCGGCCTTCAAAGCCGTGGTTGTCCCGCGCCAACTCCCGTTCTTGCTCCTGCCGGAATGCCGCAGCCAGATCCCTCTGATACGGGCCCGTGTGCTTCCACGCGTCACCGCCCATCCAATGCCTCCTTGTCCGAACCGTTCGATCAGTAGCGCAGCGTAGGAGGGGCCACTGACAACGCATCGCGTTCACCTGCGCCCGAGACAAGTCGATCAACTCCCAACGACCGTCCGATTACAGGCTGTTGCTGTTCGGGCACCCGCGATAGCCTGCCCAGTGGCCTGTGCCCTGTGGCGTGCAGGACATCGACGCGTCCGAGGGAGAGGGGACGACAGCATGAGCGGGCCGTGTCACGGAACCATCGTCGACAGGCGAACGAGCGGCGGAGGGGTGACCGGTGCGCTCGGCTCCTATGTCGTCCAGGACGACGAGGATGAGCGGTACTACAGCTTCGACTGCCGGCAGATCATGACCGAGGGATTCCGGACCATCCGCACTGGGGAACGCGTGTGCTTTCATGTCAGCGCCCAAAGCCCCGACCGGGCGGAGTTCGTCATCCATCTCGACCAGCCCGACCCGGCCGAGTACTACCTGTGACGGGCAACGGCATTCCGGCGCTCGACGACGTCACAGGGGCGCGCCAGGAGCTGACCGTCGTCCTGCCCGTGCGGCTGCTCCGCGTCCCTGACTGGCAGGAAGGTCCTTTGCCGTTCGAGCTGGGTAGCCGCCGCACCGACACCCAGACCCGTTCTACGTACTTCGCCCCTGCCTCCGCCCGCGCACTCTATGGGGCACCTGGACGGCCGCGTCGCTGGCACCTGCCGCTGGACGTCAAGCATGACGGGCTGCACCTGCTCGGCATGGAGCTTCTGCGCGCGGCCACCGCTCGCAATCCCGAACATGCCCTCGCCGTCCTGCATTTCAGCGTGGAGCGCCCGCTGCTGCCCGTACTGCGGGCTCTGGGCGGGCGGCGGCCTGTCCCAGTGGAGGAACCGCTCACCGGACCTTTCGACCCGGCCCAGCTTCTCGCCGGCATCGCCGATGTCCGTGACCCCGACGCGCCGTTCGCCATCGCCCGTCCTTACACCATCGCTTTCATGACCCCTACAGGGCAGCACTCCCCAGCCCTCCGCACGGGGCTCGAAGGGGCACTGCCCTCCACCGCGGACCGCTGGCTGTGGCAACTGGCGTCACGCTCCACACCGGAGGACTTCCCACTGCCTCCGGAGACCACCCACGAACAGCTCAAGGACGCTGTGCGGATCTCGGCGGACTGGAGCGCCTTGGTGCTGCGTCAAGGGGCCGCCTTCCTCGGCCACCGGGCCGACGCCGGTGAGGGCGACTTCTTCGAATTCGGCGCGCTTCACTCCCGTACCGTCTACCTCGACGCTCTGCTCCTCGGCTCGCTCCAACGCGATCACATCGACGAGCTCACCGACGAACTCTCCGAGGTGTTCAACTCCTCGCGTCTGGCCCGCCGCGTCGCCACGCTGGAGAAGAACATCGCTGTCTTCCGCAGCACCTACTGGCGACAGCACCTCACCGCACACGGCGCGGCAAACGATCTGCTGCTCGCCTTCCAGAACCAGCACCGCCTGCCCGCACGCTTCGACGAGATCCTCGCCGAAGCAGCCGACTACAGCAGGCTCGTACAGACGCAGGAAAGCCAGCAGATCAGCGGGGCCCTGGGCGTCCTCACCATTCTCGGCCTGCCCCTCGGCACGGCCCTTGGCATCCTGCAAGTTCTCGATGACCACTCTGTGGCGCACCTGATCATCTCGCTCGCACTGTCGGTTGCCGCCACAGCGGCAGTCCTTACGACGCGGTACGGGCGCCTGGTTCTGTCGTCACTGAGGGGCGGGGATGGCAAGGCGTAGCCTCGCGTGCGCTCAGCCCTAGGTCGCATACCGCAGGAATGCGGCCCACTCCGACGGGTGGAAGGCGAGTTGGGCGCGGGCGGGGTCCTTCGAGTCGCGGATGTGGACCGCGCCCTTGGTTGTGGCGGCCTCCAGGCACTCGCCGCCCTCCGCGCCGCTGTAGCTGCTCTTGAACCAGGCAAGTTCGGGCGAGGTTTCGTTGGTGCTCATGGCTCTCCCAACAGTTCTTGCATCAGGGCCAGGGACTCACGCGGGGTGAGGGCCTGCCCACGAATGCTTCCATAGCGCGCGGCCAGGATACGCACTTCGTCCGAGTCCGTGATCAACTGGCCTACGCCCTGCACCTCCAGGTAGGCCACCTGCTGCTTCCCCTTGGGCGTCAACAGCACGAACGGACCATCCACCCCGGAGTTCTCCTCGCAGTCCAGCGGCAGCACTTGCAGGGTGATGTTGCGCAGCCGGCCGCACTTCAGCAAATGCTCCAACTGTCCTTTCCGCACCTTGCGCCCACCAAGCTTGCGCCGCAGCACGGATTCGTCGATGACGGCCGTCACCATGGGCAGCGGCCACCGCGTCAGGATCTCCTGGCGGGCGAGCCGAGAGACCACCCGCTGTTCGATGGTCTCCTCGGACAGCAGCGGCTGTCGACCGTTCAGAACAGTCCGGATGAAGTCCTCGGTCTGCAACAGCCCAGGCGGCGCAAGAGTGCTGAAGAAGTTGATCTCAACCGCACTCGCTTCCAGCCGCGCATAATCCCTGAACCAAGCCGGATGCTTCACCCTCGCCTTCGCCTTGGCCCGCTCCACATCCTCGATCGTCGCCTTCAACAAGCCACCGGCGCAGAGCAGTTCATCCGCCGCCTCAAGGAACTCCCGTTGCGGCGTCCGCCTCCCCCGCTCCAGCGACGAGATCAGGTCCTCGCTGTATCCGAGCCGGTCCCCCAGCTCCTTCTGTGTGAGTCCCGTCCGCTCCCGAAGTACCTTGACCTGCTTGCCGATCGCCCGGTTCAGGTCGCCGGCCTGCTCGCCCTCGTCGTACGTCTCCTGCGACTGCGACTCCGTCATCGCCATCCCGAACACCCGCCCTGCTGTCCCACACGCCCCACCAGGTCACGGCCGACACCCGTACAGGACACCGTCCGTACCGGTACACACACCCTCCGTACCGAAGGATTCCCTGGTCAGGGTAGAGCGAGGCGACCACGCTCAGTGACATGAAGTCAGAAATCTCCACCCAGCAGTTCACCCAGCGGTTCACCCAGCTCCTCAGCGCCACTCCTCGCGGTGCCCGCCTTGCCCGGCTGCTGGCCGTGCAGCAGCTCGGTGAGTGGGGCTGGCCGCACAGTTGCGCGGTCAGCGAGTCCGTGGCGCTGGTCGTCGCCGAGTTGGCGGCGAACGCGGTCACGCACGGGCGGGTGAAGGGACGCGGGTTCCGGCTCACGCTCAGTGTCGATGCCTCGGAAATGGTCCGTATCGAAGTCACCGATCCGCGGGGCGACCGTCGGCCCCTCGTCCGTCGTACTGGCTGTCCCACCGCCGGGACCGGGCACGGGCTGCTCCTCGTCGACGCGCTGGCCGTGCGGTGGGGCAGCGAGCCATGGCCGCCGTCCGGCAAGGTCGTGTGGGCGGAGATCGCTCTTTCCGGGGCCCCGGCCGCGTGAAGAGCGCGTCAGTTCCACCTCGTACCGCTCGGTGCCGTGGACGGTCGCGGTGATCCAGCCGTCACCGACCTCGACACCGGACACCGCGTCGAGGTATCCGAGCCCGCGCTCGAAGGAACGGGAAGACCTCCCGCGCCCCCGGCTACGCGGCCAAGAAGGCCCGCGTCGAGCGCCTCTACGCGATCGCCGACGGCGAGGTCATACCCGAGGAAAGCGAGCCCGAAGTCGTCTTATGCCTGGATGAGTTCGGCCCGCTCAACCTCCAGCCCCACCCAGGCCGGCAGTGGGCCTGGCGCGGAGGACGGCACAAGGACCCCGACCGCGAGCCCAGGCCCCCTGCCGGGCGACCTACACCCGCCCGCACGGGGTCCGCCACCCGGCCCCGGTGCGCAGGACCACGCCGGCCGGGCGAGCCGAGGACGTGGCACGGGAGGTCGCGCCGGGGGTCGGCGCAGGGGACAAGCCGTGGCGCTGCAGGACTGCCTGCATTGCCTGCCGAGGTGGTCAGGGAGTTGGTGGCCCGTCTGGTCGGTTGTCGGGGGTGTGGACGGTCGAACGATTCCTGGCCACTTGCCGGCGCACGGCTTCCGCCTCCGCGTGGGCGAGGGCGAGGTCGGTCGGCTGCGCCACCTCTCGCTCGGCGTCGGCGATGACGATGCGGGCCTGTTCCTCGATCGCCGCCGACCGCTCGGCATCGTCGGCGACCACGGCGGCGCCGTTGTGCAGCAGGCGGAGCAGGGCGTGGGCCACGGTCGGTTCACGGGCCCCGTAGCGTCGGATGAGCCCGCACATCACGGCGAGGTATTCCGGAAACCGCCGCCCGGGAATGATCACGGCGGCCCCGCCGACGTCGCGGACGACGTGGTTGCCCAGGGGGCGCCGGGCGAGCACACAGAAGATCACGGACAGGTGGTCGATGGCCTGCACCGCCGTGTACGGATCGTTGACCGCCGGAGACAGCGCCTTGCAGGCGACGTCGACCAGTTGCCGGATTCCGAGCGCAGCGTCCTGTTCCAGGGTGCGCTCGAATCCGATACGGACGCCAGCGCCCATCACCTGCGAGAACTCCTGAGGGGACGGAGCGGGATCATGCGGTGAAGCCCGCCAGATCCACGCCAGTGTCGTTCCCGCGACGACGTGTTCGCCTACCCGGGGCCGAAGCCGCAGACAGACCCCGTGCTCGGCCGCGGTCCGCAGCAGCAGGTGCGGGCGCACCACTTGTACGTACCCGGAGCGGTGGGAGGCGATGGCCACGGCCCACTCCGGTACGTCGACGACATCCTCGCCACCGGCGAACACCCCGTCGCGGATCACCCGGACGGTGTTGCGCTCGACCACGCTCATGATCGCGTCGACCTGGATGGAATGCACGAGATGGTCGGCGAAGAACACCAGCAGGCCGAGGCTGACGAACAGCAGGACGAGCGCGCCGCTCACCGCGAACCGGGGAAAGTTCTCGGAGCGGCCCCCTCCCGAAACACCGACCGTGTAGAGACCGGCCGCGCTGTAGGCGAAGGTGGCCACGAAGACGCTGAGCACGATCTGATTGGGCCGGTCGCGGAGAAAGTTGCGCAGCAGCCGCGGCGAGAACTGGGTGGACGACAGTTGCAGCGCGACCACGGCCAGGCCCAGCAGCACGGCGATGACCGTCACCATGGTCCCGGCTATCCCGATCAGCAGCGTGCGGGCATCGTCGGCGGTCCCCTGAAACGCCAGCGGCGAGCCCGATCCGGTCTTGACGAGGGACAGCATCGACCCGGTGACCAGTGCGGCCACCACGGACAGGGTGGGAAGCACCCACAACGACCCGCGAACGTACTCCGCCAGCGCATCACGTCGGATCATGGGCACCCCCCACGCGTCGATGCTTGGCCGGGCATGGCCAGTATCCGACGTGCGCGTCGACTGTCCAAGTGATCACGTTCCCTGAGATCACAGCGTTTCGACAGTCCGCGTCCTCGGTCAATCCTGCTCAGCGGGGTCGCCCCATAGCGAGGAGACGGATGGATCCCCCTCAAGGAGGATCGGAGGTAGGATAAAGGGCATGAGCGAGCCTACCGGCAAGTACTCGATCACCATGCCGCGCGACATCGCGGAGGCCGCCAAGGCGCGCAGCGGCCCCTCCGGCCTGTCCGCCTACGTGGCCGCCGCCGTCGCCCGGCAGATCGAACGCGACAACCTCAACGAACTCATCCAGGTCGCCGAGGCCGAGCACGGACCCGTCACCGACGAGGAGATCCAGGCGCTGCGCGACCAGCTCCACCAGGCCCGCCTCGAGCAGACCCGCGGCGGGGTGGACGCGGCGTGACCCGCTCCCCGGCCGTACCCGGCGGCACCTTGGTCCTCGACAGCGAGGGGCTGTCCAAGGCCGTGCTGCGCGACCGTACGGTCACCGGCTGGTTCGCCCTGGCCCGCGCCGACGACCTGAGGGTGATCACGTCTGCGGCCACCCTGGTCGAGGTGGTCCATCCCCGGATCAACGCCCCGCCCTGGAGTGGACCCTCTCCCGCCTCATCGTGGAGCCGGTCACCGAGCCGATCGCCCGGCAGGCCGCCGCCCTCCTCGCGGGCACCGGCCTGCACGGCCACAAGTACGCCATCGACGCCATGCTCGGCGCCACCGCCCTCGCCGCCCCTGGACCGGTCACGATCCTCACCTCGGACCCCGAGGACCTCACGGCCCTGTGCGGTGGACGTGTCACCGTCGTCAAGATCTGACCGGGCGCTCCTGACAACCCTCACAGGGGCGCGCCCCCGGACCTCGGTCAGTCGCCCAGGTCATCCAAGAGGAGGTCCAGCGCCGTTTCCTCATGGAGAGCGACGCCCAGGGTGCTCATGGCCATGGTCAGTTCCGGGTCCCATGCCGCCTCGATCGGAGCGCCGGTGAGGGCGAGTGGTGGGGTTCCTTGCAGCCGAGCGCGAGTCATCACGTACTCGTAGTCCGCCGCCGTCATGCGCCACGGCTGCGCTCCGTAGCGCTGCATGATGCGATTGGCCAGGGCAATCCCCGGCCAGTCGAAGTCGCCGTGGTAGGCGAAGTCGCAGTCGGACGCCGCCAGCGTGTCCAGCAGCGTGAGTACGACCGTTGTCGCGCTGCCCGACGTGCAGATCAACGGAGCGGTGCAGCCTGCGTCCGCCGCCGCTTCCACCACCCGCGGGTTCTCGCAGACGTGGATGCGGGTGTGCGGGGGCAGCTCCAGGTACAGGGTGCGTAGTTCGCGCAGCGTCAGGTGGGTTTCCAGGTGGTGGTCGGCGCGCTCGCTCAGGGCCCTCTCCTGCCAGGTGCCGCCCGTGGGGCGCAGGCCGTAGGTCAGGACCGTGCTGGAGACCTCGTCGGGGGTGACCGAGGCCCGGCGCCACAGGGCGCGGCGGCCCGGGGCGTCGGTCGGGAACTCGACGTCCTGTGCGAGCGCGATGCCGCGCAGGACCAGGCGGGCCAGCAGCGTGCCGTCGTCCAGGCCGTGGGCCGAGCCTGTGGTGCGGGTGGCCAGTTCGCCGCGGCCCCAAAGGGCGGGGGTGGGGTCGGAGCCCGTGCCGGGGAACAGGGTCGCCAGGGTCTGGATGGCCTGGGTGATGGTCGTGAGGGCGGTGCCGGGATGCTGGCGGGTGAGCGTGCCGGTCCGGCGTATCTCCTCCAGCCATGGGCGGGTCCAGGGCTCGTCTGCCAGGGGTGTGGTGGCCAGGGCCGACTCCGCCGTGGACCACAGGTGGGTGCGTTCGGCTGCCGCCGCGTCGCGGGCCGCTCGGCGGTCGGTCAGGGGTGGGCCCAGTTCCGACAGAGTCGCGGCCAGGCCTCGTCCGGCCGCGCTGTCGCGCAGGCGGGTGTCCAGGTCCGGCAGGCGGATCGTGGCGGTGGGGCCGGTGAGCGGTTTGGCCAGGAGGAGGGACAGGGCCTCGCGCTCCGCCGCGTCCAGGTCCTGGAGTTTGACCGTGCCCGTCGCCTGTAGTCCGTTGCGTTCCAGGCGGGTGCGTGCCGCCGTCCACAGGCGTCTCAGGGCCGGCCGGGTCAGGAAGGCCAACGTCTCGGCGTCCAGGGACGACGGCTCGGCTGCATCCAGGAACGAGGGCTCGGCAGCGTCCAAGGACGACGGCCCGGCAGCATCCAGGAACGAGGGCTCGGCAGCGTCCAAGGACGACGGCCCGGCAGCGTCCAAGGACGACGGCCCGGCAGCGTCCAAGGACGACGGCCCGGCAGCGTCCAAGGACGACGGCTCGGCAGCCTCCGAGGAGGACGAGGACTTGGCAGCGTCCAAGGACGACGGCTCGGCAGCCTCCAAGGACGACGGCTCTACCGCCGCTCGCTGGCTCGTCATACCGACACCAGCCTCCGCTGCCGGCCGTTCCACGTGTAGTGGAGCGTGGCCACGCCCCGCACATGCGGGTCGCGCAGGCACTCGTAGATGTGCAGGGACGGTACGTCGGGCCAGTTGCCGATCAGGCGTTCGCTGGTGAGGACGAAGTCGAGGTCCAGGTCGACCAGGATGCGGCCCAGGCGGGCATGCGTGGGCTCGTCGACCTTCGCGAAGGCGTCGTCCAGGAGGATCAACCGGGGAGCCCAAGGGGCGTGCTCCGCAACGCTCGTGAAGTGCGCGGCCGCTGCCGCGAACAGGACCAGATACGAGAGCACGCGCTGTTCCCCCTGGCTCATGCCCGTGCGGCCGGAGAGTTTGCGGCGGGCGGCCGGTGTCGCGTCGTTCACCACCCAGGGCGTGAAGGTGAACCAGTCGCGGTAGTCGAGCGCGGTTCGTAGGTGGGACGCGTAGCCCGCGGCCGGGTCGGCGCGACGCGCGTCCTCGATGCGGCGCTGGAGGACGTCGCGGAGTTGCTCGGACTGGTCACGGGTGCGCAGGCCCGACGCGCTGCGCAGGAGGTCGACCGCCGCCTTGACGTCCGCCTCCACTCCGTCGGCCAACTTCCAGTCGAGTGTCACGCCCAGGCCGTGGGACGTACGGACCGTGGACAAGGTGGCGTTCAGGGCGGCGACCAGGGCTCCGGCGGCCAGGACCTGGGAGGACAGGTGGTCGCCCAGTTCTCCCGTCAGGAAGCGCTGGAAGACCTCGCGCTCGCGCTCCGTCAGGCGGTCCCGTGCCTCGTCCGCCTGGGCCGCGATGCGCTCGCCCACCAGGGCGATGTCGTGCGGGCCGTGATCGTCCACGAGCCGGCAGAGCTTGATGCCGTCGTGTTCCTCGATCGTCGCGTCGTAGCCTCCGGAGAGCTGGTCGCGCAGTTCGGTGTGGCGGTTGAGGAGCGTGGTGTCCGAGACGTCGCGGCGTTCGGCGTCCAGACCGTTGTGTACGGAATCGACCAGCAGGCGTAGCGCCTTGATGCGTTCCCGTACGTCGGCGTGGATCGGGTCCGGGGGCTTCAGGGCTCCTTCGTCCTCCTCCGCGTCAAGACCCGCTCCCCTGAGCACGCCCGGCAGCGACAGCGCCGTACGCAGCCGCCTGCCGCAGTCCAGCGCCGCGCTCTCCTGGGCCGCCAGTGCCTCGCGCCGCACCCGCTCGTCCTCTTCCGCTCGTACGCGCTTGTCGTGCGTGTCGGCCATGTCCTGGCGGGAGCGCGGGAGTTGGCGGCTCACGGCGTCCAGGCGGCGCTTCGCCTCGGCTTCGCGGGCCAGGATCTCCTGCTCGGTGGCACCGAGCGCCTCCTCCAGGCCCCGGACGGTCCGGCGGGCGGCCTCCAGGGTGGCGAGCGGCTCGGCGTAGTCGGACTCGGCCTCCCGGCGGGCCGACTCGGCACGCTCGTAGTCCGTCCGGCCGGCGCGGTGGCCGTCGGCTGTGGACATGACCGCACGCACTCGCCGCCGCAGCCGTTCCGTGCCCTGGCCGAGGCGGTCGAGGGCGAGACGGACCGTGTCCAGTGCGGCCGGGTCCGCCGGGAGGCCGTGGGCGCTCGCCGTCGCCTCGGTCTCCCGCCGGGCGGCGACCGCGCGTGCCCGTGCCTGCTCCGCCTCGCGGGCGGCCGTCGCCGCCTGCCCCGCCAGGGACTCGGCGGTGCGTTCGGCCTCGGTGGTACGAGCCCAGGCATCGGTCAGCCGACGTGCCGTGGGCGGGCGGCGGAGAGTGTCGGCGACCTGGTCTCGGTGTTCGGTCAGGATGCGCAGGCCGTGCCGGCGCTCCGCCAGTTCAGCCTCCACTGCGGTCAGTCGCCGGTCGAGTTCCGCCAGCGCCCGGCGGCGGGTTTCGGCCCGCACCTCCGCGCCGACGTACTCTGCGGCCCGCTTGGTGTGGCGGCCCCGGGCGACGCCGAGCTTCCAGGAGCCGTCAGTGCCGATCGCGGTGTGCGGTTCGTCCGGTTCGCCCATAACCGGGTCCGCCTCGCGCGCCGCATCCATCACGTCGGAGTAGTCGGAGTTGTGGAAGTTATCGGAGTGGTCTGAGTAGCCGGAGTAAAGGCCCTCGACCAGAGCCATCGCCCCGAGCACGCGGTCCACCTGCTCGACCGCCACCCCACTGTCCGGCGCGGCAACCGGCCGTAGCACTCTGGCGAGCGTCACCCCGGCCACCGGCGCTCCCGGAACCAGGAGCGTGTCCCGCGTGGCCGGGTCCAGGACCGTGCCGTCCGCGCGTACCCAGGCATCCAGCAGGCCGCTTGCCTCCAGCGCGGCTTCCAGGCCCGCCCGCGCTTCCGGGACCAGGTCATCGGCGAAGTCCACCAGCCGGTACAAGGGTGCTCCGGTGCCCGGTGCTCGGGGAGCCGCGCGGTGGGGCGAGGGCGGCGGTTCGGGGTCGGTGCGGTGTTCCCAATCCTCGCGCTCGCGCCGCAAGCCGTCCTGTTCGCCTGTCAGCTCGCGGACCCTTACGGCGAGGGCATCCCGCTCCTCGCCCAGTTCCGCCAGCCACGGGTCGACGGCCGACCGAGCCGCGTCGGCCACCTCGTCGGGGACCTGGGCGGGCAGCGGACCGTCCTCCGCCGGGTCGTGCGCGACCAGGGCGTCCACGGCCTCCATGGGCATTCCGGTGAGGTTCCGCAACCGCTCGGTCCAGGCCCGTGCCGCGTCGGCGTACGCCTCCGACTCGCGCGCTGTCTCCTGTCGGCGCCGCTCGGCCTGGATGCGTGCGTGTTCCGCCTGTTCCTCCAGGCGCTCGCGGGCGGCGTCGGCCTCGTGCGCCTCCCGCTGGGCCCCGTTCGACCGCTCGATGAGGGCGTCCAGTTCGATCACGGACCGGGAGCGGTTCCTGATCACCGGTTGGGCGGTGTCCAGTTGGGTGTCCCAGGCGCGCAACGCGGTCGCGCATGCCTCGGTGTCGACGGCCAGTACCTCGCTGTGGCGTACGAGGTGGAAGTCACCGTCCGGTGAGGTCAGTTCGGCTGTGGAGGCGGCCGCGACCGGCGCGGCTCGGGTAGCGACCGGCTCCCCCACATGCACGGGATCGAGCCCGGACCGCTCCCCCTCCCGCACCAACTCTCCGTGCGCCGTGCTCAGTTCCACCAGCTCTTCACCGAGTCGCCGCGCCTCGGCGGTGAGCCGCCGCCCTGCCTCCTCCTGGTTGCTGTGCGTCTGACGCAGCGACTTGAAGGCGACGGCGGCCGCGCTGTGCAGGGCAGTGACGGTGGCGCGTCTCTCCGCGAGTTCCTTGAGGCTGCGGTATCCGGCGCTGGCGTGCAGTGCGGCGAGGTCCGTCTCGGCCGTACTCGCCTCACCTTCGAGGGCTTCGATACGGGCGCCGAGTTCCTCCTCACTCGCACGGAGTGCCTCCGCCTTCCTCGCCGCGTCACCCGCGGCCCTGCGGCGCTCCGCCAGCTGATCCAGTTCGCCGCTCGCCTGATCGGCGCGGCGGCGCAGCGCCCCCTGCAGATAACCGCGGTAGCCGGTGAGGAAGGTGCGCAGCGCCTGGTCGGTCCGCTCGAGGCGTCCGAGGTCGGCCCGTACGGCGTCGAGGTCGTCGAGGTTACGGGCCACCTTCTCCACGATCTCGTCGTCGAGCGCCGGCAGGGTCTCGGCCAGGACGGAGACCAGACCGCCGGAGTCGATGCGGTCGCCGATGGTGGGGCGGCGCAGGCGGTGGAGGAGGTGGAGCAGGTTGCGGTAGCGGGCCGGGTCGGTGAGACCGAACAGGTCGCGGGCGACCCTGGCCCGGTGCTCGACGGCCCGGTCCGTGACGTGTTCCGGGCCGACGAGCGACTTGAGCTGGTCGACGGGGAGGGGCTGGCCGGCGGGGGCCAGGTGCAGGTCCTCGCCGACCCGCAGCGAGGTGGTGAAGAAGAAGGGCTTCGCCGTCTTGGTCGACTGGGACGCGCGGATGGCCGCCCCGAGGGTGAGGTGGTGGTCGTTCCCCTCCTCGTCCGTCCGCGCGAACTCCACCCACAGGTAGCCCAACCTGTTGGTCTGCTCGAAGCCGTCGAGCATCAGCCAGGCGAGGGTGGTGCGCCCGGTTCCCGTGGCGTCCAGGGCACGGGCGTCGCCGTCGAGGAGATACGGCAGCAGCATCTCCAGGGCCTTGGACTTGCCGGCGCCGTTCTTGCCACGCAGGAGCAGCCGGCCGTCGCCGAAGGTGAACTCCTGCTCGTCGTACTGCCAGACGTTCTGGATGCCCGCGCGGTGCAGGCGGTAGCGGTGGGGGGACGGCGGACGGTTCACCGGGGCGGCTCCTTGGGGATGTCGTCCGCTGAGGACTGGTCAGTACGGGTCTTGACGGCCACAGTGGTCGCGTACCGGGCGGCCGCGGCGAGCAGGATCCAGCCGCCGCCCGTACGGTCCTTTCCGCGCGCCCCCGAGACATCCGTGACGGAACGGCCGTCCGCCACCGTCTCCTCGTATCCATCGGGCAGGCCGTGGCCTTCGGCTCGCACGGGTCCGGTGGGCGCCATCAGACGCATCCGGACCAGGAGGGCCAGTACGGCGGCGAGGAATCCGTCCGGGTCCTCCAGGTGGCCGCGCTGCCAGTGGCTCCGCCTGCCGTACTCCTCGATCAGTTCGGCCAGCAGTTCGGGCAGCAGTCCGTCCGGAACGGGTACGCCGATGACCAGCCGCCCGCCGGTCGCCGGGTGGCCGGGGTCTTCGGGGCGCAGTCGGGCGACCAGCCGCTCCACCAGCAGCAGTGCGGCCTGCGCGACCGTGCCGGTGCCCGGCAGGTGCAGGTCGGTGAGTTCGTCGTCCGGGTCGACCAGGGCGATGCCTTCAGCACGGATCTCGGCCTCCAGGCCGAGCAGTTCGGAGAACGCCTGTGCTTCGCGCCGCTGCCGGGTGCGCAGCCATTCGCGCTCGGCGTCCGTGAGGTCGTCCAGGTGGACGACGGGGGTTTCGACGAGGCGCCTGCGGACGTACGTACGCGGCCCGCCGAAGCCGGGATCGGCTGCTCTGCGTACGAGGTCCGCGCCGTCGCGGCTCTGTGCGAGCGGGCCGGCGACGACGGCTCGCGCGATCTCGCGGTCCACGGTCAGCAGTGCCTCCCCCGACCGCTCCTCGGCGACGGCCGAGACGTGGCCCTCGGTCTCGACCAGGACGCCCCAGTCGACGAGTTGCCGCAGTGCGGCCGCCAGCGTCCGGCGCTCGACCTGCCGTCCTGTGTCGGCGATCTCCATCCCGGCGTCGACGGCCGCGGCCCGCAGGTCGGCGACGAGCTGGGACAGCAGGAGCTGTTCCGGTGCGGTGACGAGGACCGACAGGGCGAGGGCCAGATAGGCGTACGTCCGTGGGGTGAACGGCGTCCCGGTCGACGCGCGTTCGAGGCGGTGGCCCGAGCCCGGGCCGAGGCCCGCCTTGAAGAGCCGGGCGTACGACGCCTCCACCAGCAGCCGATAGCCGAACACCTGTTGGAAGCGCTGGGCAAGCCAGTCGGCGTGGCGCCGGATCAGAGGGAAGGTGTCGCTGTGCGGTCCGGTGCTGGTGACGAGGGGGTGGGCCAGGAGAAGCCGGGCGGCGGTGCGGCGCTCGGCCGCGAGTGCGACGTCGTGCGCGGAGGGCAGGGGCATCAGGCGCTCGCCTCCCCCACCGTGGGCATGGACGCGCTGTCCACGGCCACGCTCTCGACGGTCACGCTCTCCACGGCCATGATCTTGACAGCCATACTCTCCACGGCCAGCGTGAGGTCGTCCGCCGTCAGGTCGCCGTCCACGGACCGCAGGACCGTGTTCCGGCCAGGGGTGCGCCACGCCGTCAGGCGGATGCCGAGGTCCGCGTCGCTCGCTCGCGCGCCGTCGAGCAGGAAGTCACCGGCCTCCCGGATGTCACGCGAGTTACCGGCGTCACCCGTGTCACCGGCATCACCAGCGTCCTTGCGCAACTGGGCGTTGCCGAGGGCGGCGGTAAGGAGCTCCAGCAGTAGTCGCATGGCCGGGGCGCTCAGTCTCACCTGGTCGAATCTGCCCGACGCGCTGCGCAGTTCATCGGCCGCCGCCTGCCGGGCCTCCGCCTCCTCCCGCGCCCGCTCCATGAGACGACGCTTCTGCTCGGCGTGGTTCTCGGCCGCCGCGGCACGTCCGCGCGGAGCCCTGCTGCCGCGCTCGCGGAGCGCCACCGGCACGTCCACCACGGGTCCGGTCCACCAGCTCACGTACGCCGGCACGGACAGGTCCGGATCCGGTGCCACGCCCAGGTGCCGTGCCCCGTAGAGCCCGAAGGCGGCGACCGCGATGTCGTGGGCCTCCTCCGGCTCCGCGGCGTCGAACCAGGCCGCGAGCCGCAGCAGGTCCCTGCGGCGGGACATCTCGCCGGAGGCCGAACGCAGCATCCGCTTGGCGTTGGCGAGCAGCGACTGGAGGGCACGCAGGGTGGCGTCCCGGAGCTGGTCCACCTGGCTGCCGTGCCCGCCGGTGTCGGTGAACCAGTCACGCAGCCCCTCCCAGTCCGCGAGGTCCCGCCCGCGGCTGCGCTGCACCCGTGTCTCGGGCAGTCCGTCGGCCAGTGCCCCGATGCCCGTCGTGCGCGCGTCGATACGGGCGAGCAGCGCGGGCAGGTGCGGCCAGACGGTGTCCAGGTGCGCGGCGATGCGCGGGGCCCGGAAGGAGACGTCCTCGGTGATGGCGTCCACGTAGTCGAGCAGCAGCTCCTTGAATCCCTGGTACTCGGCTCCATCGAGGTCGTAGCGCGCCAGGACCTGACCCAGGTAGGCGTAGAAGTCGCGCACGGACTCGGCGAATTCGGCGAACTGCACGAAGAGCGTACTGATCCGCTCCAGTGCCTGCTGCGGGTCCGCGCCGCCGGGCGCCCCGGCCAGGGCGGCGACCTCGCGCAGGCCTCGGTCGACGAGCGCGAGCAGTTCGCTGCTCACCTCGCGGGCGGCGTCCGCCCCGGCCAGTACCTCGTCCGCGTCCCGCTGCACGCGCTCCCCCAGTTTGGACAGCTGGTAGCGGGACCGGGAGCGCTGGTACTCGGCGATGCTCGTCGCCCTGACCGTATGCGTGCTGCGCAGCAGATTGCCCCAGCGGACCAGCTGTTCGAGCCGGGCGGTGAGCGTCTCGACGCCGAGTGCCGCCCCCGGACCGCCGGCCCGGTCCAGCTTGGCGAGAACGTCGGGTACGGACAGGTCCGCGAGCAGCGTGCCGCAGAACACCCGCATCACCGCTACGTACTCCAGGCGCTCGGATGCACTGAGGTAGGCGTACGCGCTCAGCCGCTGCCACGCCTCGGTGCCGGGCTCCTCGCCGTGTGGTTCGTTCCCCTCCATACCGACGAGCGTACGGACCGCCTCCGACAGTCCGGCGGAAGTCGGGGGAAATCGTCCGTACGCACGACCAGGTCCGTATGCCAGGTACATGCCCGGTAGGACTTCTCAAGCCCCTGGGAATTACGGCAGTTATTCTGGTGCGTCGGGGGGCGGGAATGAACAATCTTGAAGTCGGTGTCGTCGGGCACGGGCATGGGCATGAATCCACCGCGGTCCGGCTCGAGAGTCATCGGGCCGAGCTGATCGGGTACTGCTACCGGATGCTGGGATCGGTCTTCGAAGCGGAAGACGCCGTGCAGGAGACCATGATCCGGGGCTGGCGCAGCCTCGACCGGTTCGAGGGGCGGTCGTCGCTGCGGTCGTGGATCTACCGCATCGCCACCAACGTCTGCCTCGACGCGCTCGCCGCCGGCAAGCGCCGGGCTCGCCCGATGGATCTCTCCGGCCCGACCAGTGGCGCCACTTCACCGGGCGCCCCACTGGACGCCGGGCTGTGGATCGAACCGTGTCCGGCTGCCCTGGCCTCCACGCCGGACGACCCCGCGGAGGCGGCCCAGGCGAGCGAATCGGTGCGCCTGGCCTTCATCGCCGCGCTACAGCACTTGGCGCCCAAGCAACGCGCGACTCTGCTGCTGCGGGAAGTCATGGGCTTCTCTGCGCGCGAAGTCGCAGACCTGCACGGTTCCACCGTCGCCTCGGTCAACAGCGCACTCCAGCGCGCCCGTGCCACGCTGGCCGCCCGCCGCGAAGTGACCGGCCATGCGACGGTACGGCAGCCCGGCACCGTCCAGCGGGCACTGGCGAAGCGGTATGCCGCGGCCTTCTCCAGCTTCGACATGGAGGAGTTGAGCATGCTGCTGCACGTGGACGCCACCATGTCCCTGCCGCCGTACGCCGTGTGGATGCAAGGCGTCTCCGACATCCAGGCCTGGCTGACCGGACCCGCCATCGGCTGCCGCGGATCACGGCTGATCCCCACCGTGGCGAACGGCTCGCCGGCGTTCGGCCAGTACCGGCCCAGTGCCGACGGAACGGGGTTCGAGCCCTGGGCGCTTCAGGTCGTCGACATCACCGAGGACCGGATCAGGGACATCAGCGTCTTCCGCGACACCGAGCGCCTGTTCCCGCTCTTCGGCCTGCCCGCGCACATCAGCGCGTAGGAGATTCGGCTCTCGTACGGGGGCGGCCGACATTCGGAGCGTGACGCAGGTCACTCCGGTTCGACCGATGACTTCCTTCGCGTCCAACGGTCATTACGAGCGACAACACCGGGAACATCAGGCGCAGACAGAGAGGACAAGGCCGACATGGCTGACACCGTCAAGGGCCCTGCCAGCTACTTCCCTTCCATCGAGAAGAAGTACGGCCGCCCGATAGCGGAGTGGAAGGAGCTCATCCGCTCCTCCCCTCTGACCAAGCACATGGAACTCGTGAACTGGCTCAAAGCCGAACACGGGCTGGGTCACGGGCACGCCAACGCCCTCGTCGCACACACCCTCGCGGAATCCCCCGACGTTCGCTGATGTTCACGCGCGGAACCAACGGGGACGCCGGGTCGGTCAGACGCAACCCACACGGCCGAAGCCCGAGGCGACGGTGTAGTTGTCGATGGGGAGGTAGGCGAAGTCGAATGAGCCCTCCGGCAGCCGCGCCGTGTCCTTGCCCAGCATGGTTCCTGATGAATCCAGGAGCACGACCAGCTCACCGGGCGGGAACCCGTTGCCGACCACTCTGAAGAAGGAACCAGGGGCATCCTGGGTCAGCGTGCATGAGATCCGTGGCGCATGCATGGGTGCCGCCTGCGCCGGCGAGGCGGCGATCGCCGGTCCTCCGACAAGTGCGAAGACCGCCACCCCGGCCGCCATGTTCCGCTTCTTCGTCTTCCTCATCGTTTTCTCCCGTCGTTCGGCCGCCACGGCCGCCATTCGGTGAGGCGCTTAGCGGGAGCCAGTGTGGAAAGGCGGGCATCACCGTGGCGTGCTGCGGGCGTGACGATGGCGTGACATCAACTCGGCCTCCGGCGCCGTTTCGTTGACCACCGAAGTGCGCATACCGGACCCAAGACTGCGATTTTGTCAAATCGAGACGATTCGACAACCTTCTGCGGACAGAGCAGCATGGACGCATGGAAAGTGTGCAGATCGTGAGCCTTTGGGCAGCGGCGGCGCCGCCGGTCGGCAGGCGCCTGGGCGGACTGACCCCTACCCGATCACGCAGCCATGAGCGCAGCTGATCTCGCTTTCTCTTCTCTGGCCGTGAAGACCAAGTCGCCCATGCGCATCGCGCTGCTCGGCGGCTTCGACCTCATGGTCGACGACGTACCGGTGGCCGTCCCCGTCGGCTCCAAGCGGCTTCTGGCGTTCATCGCGCTCAACTACCGCGCTTCCGTTCCCCGATCCCTGGTCGCCGGAAGCCTGTGGCCCGACGCATCGGAGCACAGTGCTTATACGAACCTCCGGGCAGCGCTGTCACGCCTGCGCGGGACCGCCAGGAAGGCGCTGGACGTCTCCTCCGCCGAGGTGCGCCTCGCGCGGGACGTCACCGTGGACCTTTACCACTCCCGGTCGTTGGCCCAGCGCCTGCTCGATCCCGGCGGCCCGGTGGAGGACCTCCGCCTCAACGCGGCGACCGTCGACCAGCTCTCCGCCGACCTGCTGCCCGGCTGGTACGACGACTGGGCGTTGCTGGAGGCGGAGCACTGGCGGCAGTTGCGCCTGCACGCCCTGGAGGCGCTGGCAGGGGAGTTCATCGACGCGAAGGAGTTCGCCGGAGCGGTATCGGCCGCTCACGCGGCTGTTCAGGCGGATCCCCTGCGGGAGAGCAGCCAGGCCTCGCTGATCCGCGCCCACCTGGCCGAAGGCAATCCGTCCGAGGCGCTGTCCGACTTCGAACGCTACGCGCAGCGCCTCCGCGACGAGTTGGGGCTCCGTCCCACGCAGCGCCTGCACCGGCTCGTGGCCGAACTTCAGCGGTCGCGTCCTCGGAACGGGTCGCCGCGGTCATGAGGGTGCGTCCGGGGGTACGGCGCGCCGGACGAGAACGGCGCGCCGTACCGTCCGTCACACTCCGGCACCCGCCCCAGCCGTCTGAGGGTCTCCCCTACGGCGCAACCGGCGCCACCGCTCGATCATGTCGTCTCGGGCGACGGCCACCCTCCAGCCGAGCCAGCGCAGGAAGCTCGTCGGCAGGAAGATCGAGTCCGCGAAGACCATCGCCATGGAGAAGAACGGCAGGCCGCAGATCACCGCGATGCCCGCGTGCTCGGTCATCATGATGGGGAGCAGCACGTTCTTCACCCGGCGGTTGAGGAGGGTGAAGGGGAAGGCGACCTGCACGAACACCGTGCCGTAGGTGATCGTCGTGACCATCAGGGAGTTGCTGCCGAGCGAGTGGGACAGCCGGGTCCACGGGCTGAAGTAGTTCAGATGCAGGGGGTAGATCAGGGCGGTTCCGTCCTGCCATCGCGCGCCCTGGATCTTGAACCAGCCGGCTGCCGAGTAGAGGATGATCACCTGGGCGGCGATCAACAGCATCCCCGCGTTGTGGATGAGGTTGGCCATGACGTCCAGCACCCCTCGCAGCTGGGAGGAGCGACGCCGCTCCGCCCAGAACCAGAGGGCCTGGGTGAACAACCATCCCCAGAGGAACAGGCCCCAGCGCGGCCAGAACTGCGCGAATCCCGTCACCTGCGCAGCCGCGAGGGCCACGGCGAAGAACGCCCAGAGGGCCACGCGCACCGGATCGCTGCCGCCCCGGCCCATCACCGCCGCGCGCTCCCGCCGTCGTGCGTCCAGCGACCACACCTGCCCGCACCGCGTGAGCACCAGGTAGGTCGCGACCAGGTGGATGAGGGTGTCGCCGCCGTCACCCAGGAGGACGCTGCGGTTCATGAGTGACAGCACGCCGACCATGTACAGCAGCGACATGGTTCGGGTGTGCCATCCCAGGAGCAGCAGCAGGCTCGCGACGATCGTGCCGTTGTAGACCAGCTCGAACCACAGCCTGTCGTTCGACCACAGCAGCAACGTGAACGCTCCGTTCTCGTTGCTCAGGCGCTGGGCGAGGTCGAATCCCCACGGGTTGGTGGTGCCGTACAGTTCCAGCCGGTGCGGCCATTCCCGGATCAGGTAGAGCGCGAAGGTCAGCGCGAAGCCGATCCGGACGATCGCGGCCTGGTACGGCATGAGCGCCGAACCAGTGATTTTGTTCAGCCCCTTGCTGATCCCCGCATCGAGCTTCGCGCCTATGCCCTTGAACGGGGAAGGCACCTGGGCAGTGTCCTTCTCGATGTTCACCGCAAGTCCTCCTTGGAGATCGGCCACCACGGGAGCGACTGGTAGGTCGTACGGGTGTCCACCTTCTCGTTGCTCCACTTCGGCGAGGCAATCGGGGCATATGCCGAATAAATTTGCACCTTGACCACCCGGCCACCGTCGAATCGCGCGCTGAGCCGCTGTGCAGCGATCCGGCGCACGTAGGTCTCGCCGAGCTCGCCGCGCAGGCCGACCGCTTTACCGGTCGCGTCTCGCTGCCTGTTGTAGAAGTCCCAGGCCTGGCGCAGCAGGTTCTGGTACGCATGACTGGGCGCGGGATTGTCCTTGATGTGGGCGATGTCCTGGGCGGTCAGGTTGACCCAGGGCGTCGTACGCAGGGAGCCGTCGGGCATCTTGATCTGGGCGCGCGCATGCACGGTGATGTTCGTCTGGAGCGGGTTCGGGGCGAAGAGCTGCCAGTTCTGGTCGAACTCCGGATAGACCCAGCCGCGTATCAGATCGGCATGCTTCCTGCTGATGGCGTTCGCCGGGGCGAGGTACAGGAAGACCAGGAGCAGGTGGACGGCGACAGCGGTTGCCGCCACCACTATGGTCCCAGTGATCACGATCCGTGACAGGGGCGACCAGGGCCCGTTCGGCGCGGGCGGCAGTACGTCGACTGCGGCGGGCTCTCGAAGGGCCTCGCCTTCCGGGGCGGTCTCGTCCAAGGCCTTGTGTGACTCCACAATGCTCCCTCGATCTGGGGTCCCGGGACATTCAGCGGACGCACTGGCGAATCACCAGACCCGTGAACGGATCATCGCGAAACCACAATAAATAGGTCTATATCGGCACAACTCGTTTCTTGAGCCGAACGGTGGACGGTCGATCGACGGGCGCTCGGATTCCCGGCGGCGCGTCAGCAGAGCGGGACGAGCCTGCTGCGCCGGTCACCGGCTCCCCGCGCCCAGTCCTGAGCAGCGTCACGCCGGGGTCACGCCGGGGTCACGCCGGATCAACGCCGCGGTCATGGACGGTCTCCCACGCTGGTGGAGGCCACGTAGCCCATCCATTCGAGGAGGCATCATGGCGACGGGCATCCGGAAGTACATACCGCGTGCGATAGGCGCGTCCTGCCTGGCCGTAGCGCTTGCCGGAACGGCGGGCGTGATGAGCGTGCAGGCAGCACCTCAGACAGCGAAGGCCACGGCGGTGTCGAAGAGCGCGATACCGAACCAGCCCTGCACCCTCACCCTCGTCAACGGCAAGCTCGTCACGGTCTGCGGTGGCGGCGGCACCACAGGAGCGGTCGCCACAGGCGCCACCATCGGCGGCCTCATCGGCGGCACCACAGGAGCGGTCGCCACAGGCGCCACTATCGGCGGCCTCATCGGCGGCACCACAGGAGCGGTCGCCACCGGAGCCACTATCGGCGGCCTGACCGGCGGCACCACCGGAGCGGTCGCCACAGGCGCCACCATCGGCGGGCTCACCGGCGGCACCACCGGAGCGGTCGCCACAGGCGCCACCATCGGCGGTCGCATCGGCGGCACCACCGGAGCCGTCGCCACCGGCGCCACCATCGGCGTCGGCCAGATCGGCGGCACCACCGGAGCCGTCGCCACGGGCGCCACCATCGGCGGTCGCATCGGCGGCACCACAGGAGCCGTCGCCACAGGCGCCACCATCGGCGGCCTCACCGGAGGCACCACAGGAGCCGTCGCCACCGGAGCCACCATCGGCGTCGGCCAGATCGGCGGCACCACCGGAGCCGTCGCCACAGGCGCCACCATCGGCGGCCTCACCGGCGGCACCACCGGAGCCGTCGCCACAGGCGCCACCATCGGCGGCCTCATCGGCGGCACCACCGGAGCCGTCGCCACAGGCGCCACCATCGGCGGCCTCACCGGCGGCACCACCGGAGCCGTCGCCACCGGAGCCACCATCGGCGTCGGCCAGATCGGCGGCACCACCGGAGCAGTCGCCACCGGCGCCACCATCGGCGGCCTCACCGGAGGCACCACAGGAGCCGTCGCCACCGGAGCCACCATCGGCGCCGGCCAGATCGGCGGCACCACCGGAGCAGTCGCCACCGGCGCCACCATCGGCGGCTGACAAGAGGCTCCTGGGGCACGCCACCCGCTGCGCAGAGCTCTCACGCTGACGGGCGGCTGCCCCGTCTCCGCGTACAGCGCGTCCGCGCGGAACGCCGAACGCAAGTCAACGCGCGGTCAAGGCTGGTCTCCACGCCGATGGAGGCCACGTAGCCCATTCACTCAAGGAGGCATCATGGCGATGGGCATCCGGAAGCACATTCCCCGCATGATCGGCGCGTCCTGCCTGGCCGCTACGCTTGCCGGAACGGTCGGCGTGATGAGCGTGCAGGCGGCACCTCAAACAACGAAGGCCACGGCGGTGTCGAAGAGCGCGATACCGGACCTGGTTCCCTGCAAGACCGTCCTCATCAACGGCCGGTTCGTCTTTGTGAACGTCCGGACCGGCAAGGTCGTGCCCCCGAGGTTCTGCTTCCGCGGCGGCGGCATCACCGGAGCGGTCGTCACCGGCGCCACCATCGGCGGTTTCACCGGCGGCACCACCACAGGAGCCGTCACGACCGGCGCCACCACGACCACCACCGGCGCCACCAGCACCACCGGAGCCGTCGCCACCGGCGCCACCACGACCACCACCGGCGCCACCAGCACCACCGGAGCCGTCGCCACCGGCGCCACCACAATCGGCGGCGGCACCACCGGAGCGGTCGCTACTGGCGCCACCATCGGCGGCCTGACCGGCGGCACGACAGGAGCGGTCGCCACGGGCGCCACCATCGGCGGCCTGACCGGCGGCACCACCGGAGCGGTCGCCACGGGCGCCACCATCGGCGCCGGCCAGATCGGCGGCACCACCGGAGCCGTCGCCACAGGCGCCACCATCGGCGGCCTCACCGGAGGCACCACAGGAGCCGTCGCCACAGGCGCCACCATCGGCGCCGGCCAGATCGGCGGCACCACCGGAGCCGTCGCCACAGGCGCCACCATCGGCGGCTGACAAGAGGCACCTGGGGCACGCCGCCCGCTGTGCGAGCTGTCAGCTCATGCCGACGGGCGGCTGCCCCGTCCGCGCGGAGAGCGCGTCCGCGCGGACTCCGAACGCACGTCAACGCCGCAATCACGTCCGGTCGCCACGCTGGTGGAGGCCACATAGCTCGTCCACTCCAGGAGGCATCATGGCGACGGGCATCCAGAAGTACATACCGCGCGCGATAGGCGCGTCCTGCCTGGCTGCGGCGCTCGCCGGAACAGCAGGCGTGATGAGCGTGCAGGCGGCACCTCGAACAGCAGCGAAGACCACGGCGGAATCGAAGAGCGCAATGCCGAACGTGGTCTGCAGACTCGTCCTCATCAACGGCCAGACCGTCGTCGTGAGCGCCGTGACCGGCCAGGCTGTGGACCCGAGGCTCTGCAACCGCGCGTTCGTCACCACAGGAGCCACCACAACCGGCGCCACCATCGGCGGCCTCACCGGCGGCGTCACAACCGGCGCCACCACAACCGGAGCCATCACGACCGGAGTCAGCACCACGACCGGCGCCACCGTAACCGGGGCCACCGTCATCGGCGGCGTCTCAGGAGCCGTCACCACTGCCGCCACCATCGGCGGCTTGGCCAGCGCCGGCCAAATGACGCCAACCGCGGTCGGCGGCCAATAGCGGCGAACGCCATCGGCGGCGCTGTCGCCCGGGGCGGCACCGTCGCCCCGGGCGACATCGGCAGCGAAGTCACCCAAGGTGGCACCGTCGGCGGCAAGTGAGGGGAGCCCGGGTATGCCACCCGCTGTCGACTCATCCCGACGGGCGGCTCTGCCCCCTTTCCCCCGCGGACAGTACGTCCGCGGGGACCCGAACGCACATCAACGCCGCGGTCATTGCCGGTCCCCACGCCGGTGGAGGCCACGTAGCCCAGTCACTCAAGGAGGCAACATGGCGACGGGCATCCGGAAGCACATCCCGCGCACGATCGGCGCGTCCTGCCTGGCCGTGGCGCTTGCCGGAACGGCAGGTGTGATGAGCCTGGGGGCAACGCCTCAAACAGCGAAGGCCGCGCCGGCAGCGAAGAGCGCGACACCGAACCTGCTCTGCAAGTTCCTCCGCGACAACAAAGGCAATCTCGTCCGCGACAGCAGCGGCGTTCCCGTCGTGGTGGAGGTCCCCAGCAACAACGTCGTCCCCATGCTGTCCCAGGGACTCTGCAGATTCGTAAGCGCCGGCGGCACCACGGGCGCCACCACGGGCGCCACCACAACCGGAGCCACCGTCGGCGGCGGGACCACGACCGGCGCCACCACCACGGGCGCCACCACGACCACGACCGGAGCCACCACCACGACCGGCGCCACCGTAACCGGCGCGACCGTCATCGGCGGCGTCTCAGGAGCCGTGACCACCGCCGCCGCCACCACCATCGGCGGCCAGGGGACCACCCCCGGCACAACGACCCCCGGGACAACCACCCCCGGAACGACCACCCCCGGGACAACCACCCCCGGAACGACCACCCCCGGCACAACGACCCCCGGGACAACCACCCCCGGAACGACCACCCCTGGGACAACCACCCCCGGCACAACGACCCCCGGAACGACCACCCCTGGCACAACCACCCCCGGGACAACCACCCCCGGAACGACCACGCCTGGCCCAGGTGGCACGACAGCCCCCACCATCGGCGGCCAAGCCAGCACTGTAACGGTGGGTGGCACCACAGCCCCCGCCACCGTCGGCGGCCAGTAAGAGGTGTCCGGGCAGGCCGCCCGCTGTGCTGAACTCTCGGCTCCGAAACGCGGCCTGCCCCCGTCCCTGCGCACAGCGCCTCCACACGGACGCTGGTGGAGGCCACACAGCCCCGTCCCCAGGGAGGCATCATGACGACGGGCATCCGGAAGCACATCACCCGCGCGATCGGCGCGTCCTGCCTGACCGTGGCGCTTGCCGGAACAACAGGCGTGATGAGCGTGGGGGCAACACCTCAAACAGCGAAGGCCACGTCGGCAGCGAAGAACGCGATGCCGAACCTGCTCTGCAAGTCCCCCCACAACGAGGACGGCTCCGTCGTCCGCCACGCCAACGGCATTCCCTTCGTGGTGGAGGTCAGCACTCCCAGCGCGCCGGCGTCCATCAGCAACGACGTCGTCGCAATCGAGGACCGACGGCTCTGCACATTCGTGGGTGTCACCGAAACCGACCTGGCCCTCGTCAACGCAGCCCTCACCGGCGGCATCTCAGACGCCCCTGGAACGATGGGCCGCACGACCGGCGGCGGATGAGAGACGCCCGAGGCAAGGACTCCGTTCCCGTTCCGGATCACCGTCGCGGACAACGCCGGCACGGACGACACCTGGCAGACCGCCGTCGAGCTGACGCCAGCGCGAGTTCGTCTCGTGGTCCTACAACCTGCTGCTCAAACGGGTCGACGACCCGACAGCCGGGTCGACATCGTCCGTATGGCCGTTGACGACCGCAAAGGCATGGGGCGGATGGTGCGGCGCGTCGTCGCCCGGTGGGTGCGCGTCGCTGGACTGCCGCCCCCGCGGCCCCGCTCGCACATGCCCGCCGCCCGCGCGGTCCCTGTCCCCGTCCCCGTCCCCGTAAGCCAACCCTCTTCCGTCGTCCCCGTAAGCCAACCCTCTTCCGTCCCGGAGCACTTGGAGTACGTGTCATGACGACCCTCGCCCCACCGCCCCACAAGGACGGGACCCAGCACTGGAGTCCGGCCGGCCGGGCATCGTCCGGCTCCCCTTCCATCCGAGCCGCGACGGCGACCGGCGCCCCGCGCGCCCTGCGCCCGGCTCGCATCACGCCGGCCGCTTGCGTGCCGTCGTCTTCTTCGCCGCTGTCTTCTTCGCCGCCGTCTTCTTCGTCGTAGCGGTCGGCTTCGCCGCCGACGTCGACTTCGCCGTGGACTCGGACTTCGCCGTGGACGTCGACTTCGCCGCCGTCTTCTTCGCGGCGGTCTTCCTGGCCGCCGCCTTCTTCGCCGTCGACTTCTTGCCCCCGACCTCCTTCGGCTGCGCCCGCGCTGTCTTCCGGGCCGGCAGGCGTCTGACCTCGGCCTCCTCACCGGCCGTCTCGCCGGCCGCCTCGCCGCGCGACTCCTTCGCCGCGCGCACGCTCTTCTCCAGCGCGGCCATCAGGTCGAGGACCTTGCCGCTCACCGCCGGTTCGGGGGCCTGTGGGGGTGTCTCGCCCGCGGCCTTCGCGGCGATGAGCTCCTCCAGGGCCTCGCGGTACTCGTCGTGCAGGTCACCCAGGTCGACCTCGCCGAGGGTGTCCATGAGGGCGTCCGCGAGATCGAGTTCCTTGTCGTTGACCGTGACCCTCGTGTCCGGGGCGACGCCCTCGGGGGCGCGGACCTCGTCCGGCCACAGCAGCCCGTGCATCGCGATGGCGTCCTCCACCACCCGCAGCATGCCCAGGCGCTCCCGGCCGCGCAGCGCGAACTTGGCGATGGCGACCTTGTTGCTGCGCTTCAGGGCCTCGCGCAGCAGCGTGTACGGCTTGGCGGCCGGGGCGCCGCTCGCGGCGAGGTAGTACGCGCTGTCCATGTGGAGCGGGTCGATCCGCTCGAACGGCACGAAGGCCACGATCTCGATCGTCCTGGCCGTCGGGATCGGCAGCTGGGCCAGATCCTCCTCGCTGATCGGGATGATCGTGCCGTCCGCGTCCTCGTACCCCTTGCCGATCTCCGCACCCGAGACCTCGCGGTCCTCCAGCTCGCAGAACTTGCGGTAGCGGATGCGTCCGCCGTCCTCCATATGGATCTGGCGGAAGGAGATCGAGTGGCTCTCGGTGGCGTTCACCAGCTTGATGGGGATGCTGACCAGGCCGAACGAGATGGCGCCGTTCCAGATGGATCGCACGTTCCGCACCTTTCCAGCCGTTTCCAGGCGTTTTCATACGCTTCAGCCGATTTACCCGGTTTCGTGGGATTCTCATCGTATGACGCCGATCACAGAGGTGGAGGGGCGACGGCTCGCGCTCAGCAACCTGGAGAAGGTCCTCCATCCAGCGACCGGCTTCACCAAGGCCGAGCTGCTGCACTACTACGCGACCACCGCGAACGCGCTGCTCCCCCACCTGCGGGACCGCCCGCTGTCCTTCCTGCGCTACCCGGACGGCCCGGACGGCCAGATCTTCTTCGCCAAGAACGTGCCGCCGGGCACGCCCGACTGGGTCACCACGGCCGAGGTGCCGCGTTCGGAGGGGCCGGCCCGCATGGTGCTCGTCCAGGACCTGGCCAGCCTGATGTGGGCGGCCAACCTGGTCACCGAGTTCCACACCCCGCAGTGGCGCATCGACACGCCCGACGAGGCCGACCGGCTGGTCTTCGACCTCGATCCGGGCCCGCCCGCCACGATCGTCGAGTGCTGCGAGGTCGCCCTGTGGTTGCGGGAACGGCTCGCGGCGGACGGGATCGAGGCGTACGCGAAGACGTCCGGCTCGAAGGGGCTGCACCTGCTGGCGGCGGTGGAGCCGACGCCGTCGCAGCGGACGACGGAGTACGCCAAGCAGCTCGCCGTGGAGGCGGAGAAGGCGCTGCCCCGCCTCGTCGTCCACCGGATGACCCGCAGCCTGCGGCCCGGGAAGGTCTTCGTGGACTGGAGCCAGAACGCAGCCCGCAAGACGACGGCGACGCCCTATACGCTGCGTGCCCGGGCCGAACCCACCGTGTCGGCGCCCGTGACCTGGGAGGAGGTCATGGACTGCGCGTCCCCCGGCAGTCTCGCCTTCCGCGCGCCGGACATCGGTCCACGCCTCCAGGCGTACGGCGACCTACTGGCCCCGCTGTTCGACACCGGCCGGGCGGGACCACTGCCCTGACCGCGTCCGCTCCGGCCGAGGTCCATGGCCGAGGTCCATGGCGAGGACAGCGGACAGGGGACAGGGGACAGCGGACCCGCACAGCCGCGACTGCCCGTGACGGGTCCTCCCGAACCCCTCACACCCGCGCCCACGTATGCCGGTCCCGCGCCATCGCGTGCAGGGCCTCCACGTCCGCCGGTTTGAGCACACCGCCCAGGCGGGCGAGGGCCGGGACGTCGGTGTCCTTGAGAACGCGGAGCTCGCGGAGCGGGGTGGTGATCTCCAGGCGGGCCGGCTCCATCAGGGCCAGGACCGGGTGGACCTCGGCGGTCAGGGCGTACGACGCCCGGGCCGCGTCGGCCCGCACCCGGCGCAGCAGAGGCCACGGCTCGTGGCGGCCCACCGTCACCATCGGGTCGGCGACGAGGACCCGTTGTCTGCGGGCGTGGAGCGAGTGCACCGCGAACAGGCCGCCGGGGCCGATCACCAGGTGGTGGACGCGGTCGCCGCCGGGCAGCGGCACCGAGTGCAGAGTGTGCCAGCCCGCGCCCTCCAGCCGGTCCAGCGCCTCACCGACGGCCTCCTCGGCGGCGAGCGCCCGGCGCCTCGGGTCCGGGCGCAGCCGGTGGGCGGCCCCCGGATCCCGGTCCAGGGCGATCACCAGCGCCTCGCCGGGCCGGTTGGGCGCCAGGTCGTCGTCGGGGTGGAGGGAGAGCCGGGCCAGCTCCGCGGGGGTGGGGACGGGCGGCGGCCCCACCGTCACCGGGCCGGTCAGGAACGGGCCGAGGGCGTCGAGCACGTCCTGACGCCGGTCCTCGCCGATCAGATTGACCCGGCCCGCCTCACGGTCGTACCAGGCGACATTCCTGCCGTCGGCGCCGCATACGTACAGGCGTTCCTGTCCGTGCCGCCAGGTCGGTATGACGCGCAGTCCACTCATGCATCATCACCCCTCACCACCCCTCGACCATGGGAACAGGTGGGGTGCTCCACGGGCAAGAAGCCGGTTACCTTTGGGAGCAGTTGGGGGAACTCGGTGGGAGGCGCCGTTGCGGACCCGCAGAAAGCAACCCGATGTACCCGCTCCGGACAGTCCGTGGAACGAGATCGTGCCCGGCCTGTGGATGGGCGGGCACGAGTTCGCGGGGAGTTCCGGAGAGCTGGAGTTCGCCGTCGTGCGCGACGAGTTCGATCTGGTGCTGACCCTGTTGCGGCTGCCGGGGCACGGGCCGGACGACGGGGTCGAGCACCATGTGTGGCCGATTCCGGACGGGCCGCTCGACGGAACGCAGATCGCCGGCGTGATGCGGCTCGCGCAGGCGGCCGACGACGCCATGGAGGAGGGCCGCCGGGTCCTCGTGCGCTGCTATCACGGCTACAACCGCTCGGGCCTCGTCGTCGCGCACGCGCTCGTACGGGCCGGTCACACCGCCGAGGAGGCGATCCGGCTGATCCGCGCCCGCCGCGGCCCCTGGGCGCTGCACAACGCGCTGTTCGTGGAGTATCTGCGGGCCGGCCTGGACACGGCCCGTCTCCTGGAGGAACTCGCGGAGTGACATCACCTCGGGAGGTGTAACCGGAACGGCCCGATTACCACCCCATAACGGGACATCACGGTCGCCCGCTTGCTACGTTCCGCACATGATCCAGCCCGGAATGCCAGGACCGAGAACGGCGACGCCGGCGGCGGCCGACGCCCCCGTACCCGCCTTACGCCTGCCCCGGCGCCGCGGCATCGAGCTCCTCCTCATCGTCGTCGCCGTACTGCTCTGCGTGTACGGCTACTGCGCGGTCGGTCTGGCGAAACACGGCGCCGTACCGCCCGGCACCGCCCGTTACGGCGCCGGGCTCGGGGTGCTCGCGCTGCTCGCGCACTGCGCCGTGCGCCTGCGGGCCCCGTACGCCGACCCCCTGCTGCTGCCCATCGCCGTGCTGCTCAACGGCGTGGGCCTGGTGCTGATCTACCGTCTCGACCTGGAGACCCCGGGCGACCGGGCGGCCCCCGCCCAGCTGTACTGGTCGACGGTCGGGGTGGCGCTCTTCATCGGCGTCGTGCTGCTGCTGCGCCACCACCGGGTGCTCCAGCGCTACACGTACGTCTGCGTGGTCGCCGCCCTCGCCCTGCTCATCCTGCCGATCTTCTTCCCGGCGGTGAACGGCGCCCGGCTCTGGGTCCAGATCGCCGGGTTCTCCATCCAGCCGGGCGAGTTCGCGAAGGTGCTGCTGGCGGTGTTCTTCGCCGGATACCTGGCCGCCAACCGCCAGGCGCTGGCGTTCGCCGGCCGCCGTGTGGGGAGGCTCCAGCTGCCCACCGGACGTGTTCTCGGCCCGGTCGTGGCGATCTGGCTGGTGAGCGTGGGGGTGCTGGTCCTGGAGCGGGACCTCGGGACCTCGCTGCTGTTCTTCGGCCTGTTCGTGGTGCTGCTGTACGTCGCCACGGGCCGCACCGGCTGGATCGCGGTCGGGCTGCTGCTCGCGGTCCTCGGCGCGTTCGCCGTGGGCCGGGTGGAGCCGCACGTGCACGGCCGGGTCGCGGACTGGCTCCACCCCTTCGCGTCGATCGAGGCGGGCCAGGGCCCGGGCCAGCTCGCCCAGTCCCTGTTCGCGTTCGCCGCCGGCGGCGTGCTCGGCACCGGGCTCGGCCTCGGCCACTCGATCCTCATCGGCTTCGCCGTCAAGTCGGACTTCATCCTGGCGACGGCGGGCGAGGAGCTGGGCCTCGCGGGCCTGTCCGCGCTCTTCCTGCTCTACGCCCTGCTGGTGGAGCGCGGCTACCGGGCGGGCCTGGCGCTGCGCGACCCGTTCGGGCGCCTGCTCGCCATCGGTCTCGCGTCGATCGTCGCGCTCCAGGTGTTCGTGATCGCGGGCGGGGTGACGGGCCTGATCCCGCTCACGGGCATGGCCATGCCCTTCCTGGCGCAGGGCGGCTCCTCGGTCGTCACCAATTGGATCATCGTCGCGCTGCTGATCCGGATCAGCGACTCGGCGCGCGGCCAGTACGACGGGACGGCGACGCCGTGAGCCGGTACATCCGCCGGGCGGCGGCCCTGTGCGCGGTGCTCCTGGTCGCCCTGCTGGCGAACGCCACCCGGGTGCAGATCTTCGAGTCCTCCCGTTACGAGGCCAACCCCGCCAACCGCCGGCAGACCATCGCGCGGTACGGCCAGGCGCGCGGCGACATCCTGGTCGACGGCCTCGCGGTGACCGGCTCCCGGGACGCGGGCGGGATGTTCCGCTACGAACGCACGTACAAGGACGGCCCGCTGTACGCCCCGGTGACCGGCTTCGCCTCGCAGGTGTACGGGACGACGCTGCTGGAGAACGCGCGGGACGCGGTGCTCGCGGGCACCGACCCGTTGCTGGAGCCGCTCGTTCCGCTGTGGAACGAGGTCACGCGGTCACGCAACCCCGGAGGCAACGTCGTCACCACGCTCAACGGGGCGGCGCAGCGGGCGGCGTACCGGCGCCTGGCCGGGCGCACCGGCGCGGTGGCGGCGCTGGAACCGTCGACCGGGCGCATCCTGGCGCTGGTCTCGACGCCGTCGTACGACCCCGCGGAGCTGTCCGGGTCCAAGGAGTCCGTCACCCGGGCCTGGACCCGGCTGAACGCGGACGCGGCGCGGCCGATGCTCAACCGGGCGATCCGGCAGACGTATCCGCCCGGTTCGACGTTCAAGGTGGTGACGGCCGCGGCGGCGCTGGAGGCGGGGGTGGTGAGGGACCTCGACGCGCCGACGGCGTCCGAGGACCCCTATCGGCTGCCCGGCACGACGACCCGGCTGAGCAACGAGGTGCACGGCTGCGAGGACGCGTCGCTGCGGTATGCCTTCGAGTGGTCGTGCAACACGGTGTTCGCGAAGCTCGGCGTGCGGGTGGGGCTCAAGAACATGACGGGCACGGCGGCGAACTTCGGCTTCAATAACCGGAAGCTGAATATTCCCTTCTCGGTGGCGCCGAGCACCTTCGATCGGAAGCTGGACAAGGCGCAGCTCGCGATGTCCTCGATCGGGCAGTTCGACACGCGGGCGACGCCGTTGCAGATGGCGATGATCGCGGCGGCGGTGGCGGGCGGGGGCTCGGTGAAGGAGCCGTACCTGGTGGACAGGACGACGACTCGTGCGGGCGAGACGGTCTCGGTGACCGAGCCGCGCACCCTGCACCAGGCGATGAGCGCGGCGACCGCGGCGCAGCTGCGGGAGATGATGACGGACGTGGTGGAGCAGGGGACGGGCAGGAACGCGGCGATCCCCGGCGTCACGGTGGGCGGCAAGACGGGCACGGCCCAGCACGGTGTCGGCAACTCCGCGAAGCCGTACGCCTGGTTCATCTCCTGGGCGCAGCCCTATGACGCGCTGGAGCCGGCGGTGGCGGTCGCGGTGGTGGTGGAGGATGCGGCAGGCAGACGCGGGGAGGTCAGCGGGGGCGGGGACGCGGCGCCGATCGCGAAGGCGGTGATGGAGGCGGTGCTGGCGTCGCGCCCGGGCGGCAAGAGCGGCAGGAGGTGAGGGCTCACCCCGCGGCGGCCGTTCCCTCCTCGATGGCCTCCGTCACCTCCGCGACGCGGGCCTCCTCCTCCGCGGCGAAGCGTTCCGCGTCCAGTTTCTCGGCGATCTCCTCGTCCTGGGCCATCAGCAGGTCCAGGTTCGAGTCGCCCATCTCGAAGACGCCCATGTCGACGTACGCCTGCTGGAGGCGTTTGCCCCACAGGCCGATGTCCTTGACGCACGGGACGATGCGGCTGAAGAGCAGCTGCCGGAAGAGCCGCAGGAACTCGGAATTCTCGCTGAGTTCGGCCGCCTCGGCCTTGGGGATGCCGAAGTTCTCCAGCACCTCCTCCCCGCGCAGGCGGTCGCGCATCAGATAGCAGCCCTCGATGACGAATTCCTCGCGTTCGCGCAGTTCCGCGTCCGTGAGCTGCTTGTAGTGGTCGCGCAGGGCCATGCGGCCGAAGGCCACGTGGCGGGCCTCGTCCTGCATGACGTACGCCAGGATCTGTTGCGGCAGCGGCTTGTTCGTGGTGTCGCGGATCATGCCGAAGGCCGCGAGGGCCAGGCCTTCGATCAGCACCTGCATGCCGAGGTAGGGCATGTCCCAGCGGGAGTCGCGGAGGGTGTCCCCGAGGAGTGCCTGGAGGTTGTCGTTGATCGGGTACACCATCCCGATCTTCTCGTGCAGGAAGCGGGCGTAGATCTCCGCGTGCCGCGCCTCGTCCATCGTCTGGGTCGCCGAGTAGAACTTCGCGTCCAGATCGGGCACGGACTCCACGATCCGGGCCGCGCACACCATCGCGCCCTGCTCTCCGTGCAGGAACTGGCTGAACTGCCAGGAGGCGTAGTTCTTGCGCAGCTCGCCCTTGTCCCTGTCGGTCATCTTCGCCCAGTACGGCGTCCCGTAGAGGGTCATCGCCTCGTCCGGCGTGCCGAGGGAGTCGTACGGGTCGACCTCCAGGTCCCAGTCGATCCGCTTCTGCCCGTCCCACTGCTTGTCCTTGCCCTTCTGGTACAGGGCGAGCAGCCGGTCGCGTCCGTCGTCGTACTCCCAGCTGAACCGGGCCGCACCGCTCGCGGGCACCTGCCAGAGGGGGTCTCCCGGGTCCTTGGCGTACAGCTCATGCGTCGGCATACCGCCCACGCTCACACGGGGTAGACGCGGCGTCAACAAGTGCGACGCAGGGGATTGACGTCCTTGCTGACAAGCAGTCTCATAAGACGCGACCGCCGGACCGCCGGTAACGGCGGGCCGGTACGACGAGGTGGTGGGACAGCGATGACGACCGTGACGGAAGCCGATGTGCTGCGCGACGCGCTCGGCCTGCTCAAGGACCGGGAGCAGGTGGCCGAGCGGCTGCTCGCCTCCTCCGCCAAGCACTCCTTCGACCCGGACAGGGAACTGGACTGGGACGCGCCCTACGAGGACGGCAAGTGGTTCTGGCCGCCGGAGCTGGTGTCCCTGTACGACACGCCGCTGTGGAAACGGATGAGCGAGGAACAGCGGATCCTGCTCTCCCAGCACGAGGCCGCGGCCCTCGGCTCGCTCGGCATCTGGTTCGAGATCATCCTGATGCAGCTGCTCGTCCGGCACATCTACGACAAGGCGGCGACGAGCGCACACGTGCGGTACGCGCTCACCGAGATCGAGGACGAGTGCCGGCACTCCAAGATGTTCGCCCGGCTGATCGCGCACGGCGACACCCCCTGGTACCCGGTGAGCCGGGCACACCAGAACCTGGGCCGCGTCTTCAAGACCATCTCGACGACGCCCGGCTCCTTCACCGCCACGCTGCTCGGCGAGGAGGTCCTGGACTGGATGCAGCGGCTGACATTCCCCGACGAGCGGGTGCAGCCGCTGATCCGCGGCGTCACACGCATCCATGTGGTCGAGGAGGCCCGGCACGTCCGGTACGCCCGCGAGGAACTGCGCCGCCAGATGCTGACCGCTCCGCGGTGGTCGCAGGAGTTCACGCGGATCACCTCCGGTGAGTTCGCGCGGGTGTTCTCGGTCGCGTTCGTGAACCCCGAGGTCTACACGAACGTCGGCCTGGACCAACGGGAGGCCATGGCCCAGGTGAAGGCGAGCGGCCATCGACGCGAGGTCATGCAGACGGGCGCGAAGCGGCTGACGGACTTCCTGGACGACATCGGGGTGCTGCGGGGGGTGGGGCGACGGCTTTGGAGGTCGTCGGGGCTGCTGGCGTGAGTACGTTGGGGCTGGGGTGAGCGAAACCAGCCCGTCTGGGGTCCCCCCTGCTCGAAGAGCTTGGGGGAGTTTGAGGACGAGGCCGTTCAGGCCGAAGGGGGTCTGGGGGCGCAGCCCCCGGGGGGTGCCCGCAACTCCGGGTGCCTCTTCTCCCCGCGGCGCGATTACGCTGCGGAACATGACCTCCCAGGCCCCGCCCCCCGCGTACCGCCGGCTCAGCGTGGAGGAGCGGCGCAGCCAACTGCTCGACGCCGCGCTCACCCTCTTCGCGCACCGCGCACCCGAGGAGGTCTCGCTGGACGACGTGGCCGAGGCGGCCGGAGTCTCCCGCCCGCTCGTGTACCGCTACTTCCCCGGCGGCAAGCAGCAGCTGTACGAGGCCGCGCTGCGCTCCGCCGCCGAAGAGCTCCAGCAGTGCTTCGCCGAGCCCCCGGAGGGACCGCTCACCCGGCGCCTGGGCCGGGCCCTGGACCGCTACCTCGCCTTCGTCGGTCGGCACGACGCCGGCTTCAGCGCCCTGCTCCAGGGTGGCAGCGTGGTCGAGACGTCCCGCACCACCGCCATCGTGGACGGGGTCCGGCGGGCCGCGGCCGAGCACATCCTGAGCCACATGGGCGTGGAGGAGCCGGGTCCGCGGCTGCGGATGACCGTACGGATGTGGATCACCGCCGTCGAGGCCGCCTCCCTCATCTGGCTCGACGAGGGCAAGCAACCGCCGGTCGAGGAGCTGCGGGACTGGCTCGTGGAGCAGTTCGCGGCGTGCCTGCTGGCCGCCGCCGGGCGCGACCCGCAGACCGCCGCCGTGGTCCGCGGTGCGCTGGCCCTGGAGAGTGGGCAGGGACCGATCGGCGCGCTGGTCCGGCGCGTCCTGCCCGTGGTCGGCGACGCGGGCCACTTGCTGTGACCCGGTAGCGCGCGCAGAACACGATGCCGTGCCGCCGACACCGGCTCACGACACCGACAAACACTGGCCCCATCAACCGACAAACACAGGCCATGAAGGGGACACTGATCCGGTGAAGGGGACACTGATCCGGTGAAGAGCCAAGACACCCCGTTCGTCGGCGGCCCTCTGGACGGGCGCGTCCTGCCCGTCCTGCTCGGCCCGACCGGTCACCCGCCGAAGACGTACCGCGTCCCCGTCCCGGACGCGGCCGGCGGCCCGCCCACCGTGCTCGTCTACCGGCGCGTCCAGGCGGGCCGGAGCCCGCGGCTCGGCCTCCACCAGGGCTGGAAGTACGAGTACGACCCCGAGGGGGACGACGGCGGCCGTATCAGGTGGCCGTGGTCCAAGCCGCGCCCGAAGCCAGGCGCCACGCCGGGCGGCGGTCCGGACGCCGCCGACGAGTGACCTCCTTGGCCCGAACCGACCACTCGACGGGACCCCGGGTCGCGGTCAGCTCATCATTCCGGTGCGAGGTGGAACGACCACCCCCCGCACCGGAGGTGATGACATGTCAGGAATGCTGCTCCGCCTGGTCTGTTCGACGGCGGTGACCACCTCGGCCCTGCTCGTCCCCGCTCCCGCGGCGGCCGCACCGGACCCGGCGGCGGACCCGGCGGTCCGGCCGAACACCCTCCCGGCCTCCCCCTCCCGGCTTCTGACGGACCTTCAACAGCTGTACCGGCAGGCCGAGCGGGCCACCGAGACCTACAACGCCACCGCCGAGAAGCTGACGAAGCGGCAGGCGGACGTCGAGCGGCTCGACGGGCAGCTCGTCAGGGCCCGGCTCGCCCTGCAGAGCAGCCGCGGCGAGGTCGGCCGGCTGGCCAGACAGCAGTACCAGAGCAGCACGGGGATCTCCGCGTACGTACGTCTGCTGCTCGCCCGCGATCCGCAGCACGCGCTCGACGAGGGCCATGTGATCGGGCAGTTGACGCAGGATCGGGCCGAGAGCGTGGACCAGCTGACCGGCGACGAGAAGCGCGCCGACGATCTGGCACGCAAGGCGCGCAAGGCACTGGACGACCAGCTCACCCTGGAGGAGCAGCAGAAGAAGGCGCGGGAAGACGTCCAGCGGCGGCTGGCGGACGTGGAGAAGATGCTCTCCTCACTCAGCGCCGAACAGCTCGACCAGCTGGCCGAGTTCGAGAGGAACGGCACCGCCACCGCGCAGCGGGAGCTCCTGGCGTCCGGCTCCCTCGGCGACGACCGCCCGCCGTCCAGGGCGGGCGGCAGGGCCCTGCGGTACGCCGTCGAGCAGATCGGCAAGCCGTACCGGTGGGGCGCCGAGGGCCCGACGGCGTACGACTGCTCGGGGCTGACCTCGCGGGCCTGGGGGCACGCGGGCCGGGCCATCCCGCGGACCAGTCAGGAGCAGTGGGCGCGACTGCCGCACGTACCGCTGAAGAAGCTGCGCCCCGGTGACCTGGTGGTCTACTTCCCCGAGGCCACACACGTGGCCCTGTACCTCGGGAACGGCATGGTGGTCCAGGCGCCGCGGCCGGGGACGAGGGTCAAGGTGTCCCCGATCGCGGCCAACCCTGTGCTGGGAGCCGTACGACCGGACCCCGCCGGGAAGCCCCTGCGGCGGTACGCACCGCCGCGGCTCCCCCGCGGCGCCATGACCGGTCCCGACAAGGGCTACTGGGCGGCGGCACCAGAGACCGACGTCAGGTAGGCCTCCGTCTTGTCGGGCTCGTAGAAGAAGTTCTCGAAGTCGGCCGGGTCGTCGAAGCCGTTGGCGAAGCGGTCGGCGACCGGCTGCAACGCCCCCGCCGCACCGATCAGGTTCAGCACGTGCTCCGGCGGCACGCCGAGCATCGCGTTCGTCCACTTGGTGACGTGCTGGGCCACGTCCCAGTAGCGGTCGAACGTCTGCTGCATCCAGGCCTCGTCGAACTCCTTGTCACCGTGTTCGAGGATCGAGGCGAGGTAGGAGGCGGCGCACTTGGACGCCGAGTTGGAGCCCTGGCCGGTGATCGGATCGTTGGCCACGACCACGTCCGCCACGCCCAGGACAAGACCGCCGCCGGGAAGACGGCCGATCGGGTTGCGGACGGTGGGCGCGTAGCGCCCCGCCAGGGTGCCGTTCGCGTCGGTCAGCTCCACCTTGGTGGCCCGCGCGTACTCCCACGGCGTGAACTTCTCCATGAGTTCCAGCGTCAGGGAGAGGTGATCGGCCGGGTCCTTGACGCCGTTGAAGACGTCGAGCGGTCCGCCGGGGATGCCCTCCCAGAAGAGGATGTCCGCACGGCCGGAGGTGGTCAGGGTCGGCATGACGAAGAGCTCGCCGACGCCCGGGACCAGGTTGCAGCGGACCGCGTCGTAGTCCGGGTGCTCCGGGCGGGGGCCCAGGCCGTGGACATACGAGACCGCGAGGGCGCGCTGCGGCTCGCTGTACGGGGAGCGCGAGGCGTCGCGGCCGAACATCGACACCAGCTCGCCCTTGCCCGCCGACACCAGCACCAGGTCGTACGTGCGGGAGAAGAAGTCGAGGTCGGAGACCGCCGCGCCGTGGATGACGAGCTGGCCGCCGCGCTGCGCGAACGTCTCCATCCAGCCGGCCATCTTCACCCGCTGGTCCACGGACTGCGCGTACCCGTCGAGCTTGCCCACCCAGTCGATCACGCGCTGGGACTCGGGACCGGCCACGGACACACCGAGTCCCTCGATCCTCGGGGCCTGGGACTCCCAGAAGTTCAGCTGGAGGTCCCGCTCGTGCTGAAGGGCGGTGTGGAACATGCACTGCGTCGACATGACCCGGCCGGTACGGATCTCGTCCGCGGTCCGGTTGGACATCAGGGTGACCTCGTACCCGTGCGACTGGAGGCCGAGGGCGAGCTGGAGTCCGGACTGACCGGCTCCCACGACGAGTATCTTCCGCATATGGGTGGTGCTCCTATCGGGACGAGGGGGTGCCTTATGGATCAGCGCGGAGGAAGGAGCGGCGTCTGGTGCGTGCGATCGCAAGGCGCCGGAAGGGCCTCGTAGCGGAGCTACTAGGCCCTTGCGGCAACGCGGCGAGCGTGCGTGCCAGACGCCGCGACGCCGCGAAGATCCATAAGGCGCCCCCTCACTCGGGGGTGACGTCGAGCGCGTGGCCGACCATGGCCAGGAGGGTCTCGATCACCGAGATCCGGCGGCGCGCGTCCATGATCATGACAGGTATGTGTGCGGGAATCGTGAGGGCGTCGCGCACATCCTCGGGTTCGAACCGCTCGCTGCCGTCGAAGTGGTTGACCGCGACCATGTACGGCAGTCCGCTGCTCTCGAAGTAGTCGAGCGCCGGGAAGCAGTCCGCGAGCCGCCGGGTGTCGGCCAGGACGACCGCGCCGATCGCGCCGCGCACCAGGTCGTCCCACATGAACCAGAACCGCTGCTGGCCCGGCGTGCCGAACAGGTAGAGCACCAGGTCGTCGTCGAGCGTGATGCGGCCGAAGTCCATGGCCACGGTCGTGGTGAGCTTGTCCGGCGTCCCGGTGAGGTCGTCGGTCTCCTCGCTGGCCTCCGTCATCAGCGCCTCCGTCTGGAGGGGCGTGATCTCCGAAACGGCGGTCACCAGCGTGGTCTTGCCGACCCCGAAACCGCCCGCCACCACTATCTTCGTGGCGATCGGGGCGCGTGTGCGGTCCGTCTGCCAGGCCCGCGGGTGCTCCTCCTCGTCGAGGAGCGGGGAGACGCCCGGGGAGGCGTCAGAGACGACGGAGTCCACTCAGCACCCTTTCCAACAGAGCGCGGTCCGGCTGTCCCGGGCCGTGACCGGTTCCGTACACACGGATCTTTCCCTGGTCCGCGAGGTCGCTCAGGAGCACGCGGACCACGCCGAGCGGCATTCTCAGCAGGGCGGCGATCTCCGCCACCGTGCGCATACGACGGCAGAGTTCGACGATGGCCCGCATCTCGGGCATCACCCGGGTGGCCAATGAGCCATTCGTCAGCTCAGGCCGGCTCTCGGGGGCCTCGAGGGCCGCCACGAAGGTCTCGACGAGCAGGACGTGGCCGAAGCGGGTGCGGCCACCGGTGAGCGAGTAGGGGCGCACGCGGGCGGGTTTGCGGTCGCCGCCGCGGACGGGAAGCTTCTTCGACTTGCTGCTCATCGGATGCTCCCTGCCGACTCGGCCTCCAGGGACTTGCGCAGCTCGCTGCGGAGCTCGGGCGTCAGGACGTGTCCGGCGCGGCCGACGAAGAGCGCCATGTGGTACGCCACCACGCTCATGTCGCAGTCCGCGGAGCCGTGCACGCCGAGCAGCGAGCCGTCGCTGATGGACATGACGAACAGGCTGCCCTCGTCCATCGCGACCATCGTGTGCTTGACCCCGCCGACGTCCATCAGCTTCGCGGCGCCGATGGTGAGGCTGCCGATGCCGGAGACGATGGTGGCGAGGTCGGCGGACGACCCTCTCGGGCCGCGGGGCTGATCGTTCTGGCCCGTGCGGGCCTCGATATTGCGGCCTGGGTCGGACGAGAGCAGGAGCAGGCCGTCGGAGGAGACCACCGCGACGGACAGGAGTCCCGGCACCTCCTCGACGAGGTTCGTCAGCAGCCAGTGCAGGTTGCGTGCCTCACTGCTCAGTCCGAAGGTACTGGGCGCGGTCAACTGCTTGCCTCCTCGACTGTTCCCCCCGATGGTTCTACGTCCTGTGCGGTGCCGGGTGTTGCGTTCTGCGGTGGTGCCGTGGGCCGGGGCTCGGGTGTCCTGGTCTCCCCCGTCTTCTCGGCGATCTCCACCTCGGCGTGGCGGTGGCCCTCCTTGGCACCCCGGTGGAACCCGCCGAGCCTGCGGCGCAGCGCCTCGGCGTCCAGACCGCCGACACGCGGCCGGGGGGCCGGGGCGGGTGCGGAGATCTTGGGGGTGCGCTTGGGCAGGCCCTTGGCGGTGAGGCGGGGGGCCTCCGGCTCCTCGGCCGCGGCCGGCTCGGCGGCGGTACGGGGAGCCTCCGAGGCGGGCCGGGGCTCGCCCTCGTCGACGGTGCGCTCGTGCGCGTCGGGGCCGATGGCGTACGGGTCGGGGATGCCGGCCGCGGCGTCCTCCACCCGGGGCGAGGGGAGCAGCAGCTCCATCGTGGTCTCCGGGCCGGGCACCGGCTCGCCGGACTCCGGATCGACCGGATTCCGTACGGACTCGTCGTCCCGTACGAACACCTCGTCCTGTACAGGCTCGTCGTCCCGTACGAACACCTCGTCCTGTACGGGCTCGTCGTCCCGTACGGGCCCCTCGTCCCGGCTGAGCTCGTCCTCGCGTATGGCGCTCTCGCCCCGCACGGACCGGTCCTCGCGCACGGCGGGCTCGCCCGCGCCAACAGCGCTCCCGCCCCGCACGGGCCAGTCCTCGCGCACGGCGCTCTCGCCCTGCACGGGCGTGTCCCCGCGTACGGCGCTCTCGTCCTCGGGCACGGCGGCCTCGCCCCGCACGGGCGTGTCCCCGCGCACGGCGCTCTCGCCCCGTACGGACTCCCGTGGCTCCTCGGTCTCCTCGCGCTCCCTGATCGCCTCTTCCGCCGCCGTGATCAGCGGGTCCTCGTCGCCCTCCGGCTCCGGGAGGGTGATCCGCGAACGGCCGGTGAGGACGTTCGAGTTGGCCTCGGCGTCGGCGCCGGGCAGGGACAGCGCGTGTGCGCTGCCCGCGACCGGGTCAGCGGCGGGGACGGCGGCCGCCGGGGCCGCGGCGAGCAGGGACTTCGGCAGGACGACGACCGCCGCGACGCCGCCCTGCTTCTGCTCGCGCAGCCGGACGCGGACGCCGAGCCGGTGGGCGAGGCGGGCCACCACGTACAGGCCGAGCCCCAGGCCCTCACCGCCCTCCTGGTCGTACGGGTCGTTCGGGTCGAAGTCGGCGAGACGGGTGTTGAGCCGGCTCAGCCGTTCCCTGTCCATGCCGATGCCCTCGTCCTGGACGGAGAGCATCACGTCGCCGCTCTCCAGCAGCCAGCCCGAGACCTCGACGGGGACGTCCGGCGGGGAGAACGAGGTGGCGTTCTCCAAGAGTTCGGCCACCAGGTGCGAGAGGTCGTCGGCGGCGAAGCCCGCGAGGTGCGCGTGCGGCGGCAGCGCGGCGATGCGGACGCGCTCGTACCGCTCGATCTCGCTGACCGCGGCGCGCACGACGTCGACGAGCGGCACGGGCCCGGCGTGCTGCTGGACGTGCTCGGCGCCCGCGAGGACGAGGAGGTTCTCGCTGTGGCGGCGCATGACCGTGGCGAAGTGGTCCAGCCGGAAGAGCGTGGAGAGCCGGTCCGGGTCCTGCTCCCGCTCCTCCAGGCCCTCGATGACGGAGAGCTGGCGCTCCACCAGGCCGAGGGTGCGCAGGGCGAGGTTGACGAAGGTGGAGTGGATGCTGTGCCTGACCTGCTCCAGGTGGGCCGAGGCCTCGGTCAGTTCGGTACGCAGCCGGGCGCGCTCGTCGGCCATGGCCTGGCGCTGGCCGACGAGGTGCTTGCGGTCGGCCTCCAGGGTGGACAGGCGTTCCTGGAGGGCGACGGCGTGCGCGTGCAGGGCGTTGACGGAGCGGACGACCTGGGCGAACTCGTCGTTGCGCCCGGTGAACTTCACCGGCTCCTCGGCGGCCGGGTCGGCGGCCACCCGGGCCGAGCCGAGGCGCAGGACGGCGAGCGGGCGGGTGAGGCTGCGGGCCATGGCCATGGCGATGCCGACGGCGACGAGCATGAGCGCGCCGAGGACGGCGATGCGGATCTCCAGCGCGGTGACGTCGTCGTCGCGCAGCTGTGCGAGGTCCTGGCTGCGGCTCTCGTAGAGGGAGGACTCGACGCCGCGCATCAGGTCGACGCGGGCGGTGAGGGCCGCGTCGACCTTCTTGGTGCTGTAGCCGAGGTCGCCGTCGGAGAGGGTGGGCTGGTCGGTGAGGGCCTTCAGGTACTTCTCGGCGGAGGTGACCTCGGGGCCGGTGACCGTGGAGTCGTACGAGTTCGTGGCCCCCTCGGGCGCGGTCTCGCGGAAGCCGGCCACGGCCGCGTCGGAGCGGACGGCGGCCTGCTGGGCAGCGGCGGTGAGCGCGTCGCGCTGTTTGGTGTCGGCGGCCGAGGAGCTGGTGGTGGTGACCGGCAGGCCGGAGATCGGGTCGATCGTGGTCTGCGTGGTGCGCGGGATGTTCAGGGCCGCGAGGAGCAGTCCGCGGGCGGCGGCGGACTGCTGGACGGCGCCGTCGAGTTCGGCGAGGGAGTAGGCGCCGGAGCCCGCGCGGGACGGCATCTTCTCGGCCAGTTCGAGGGCGAGGGCGTGGAGCCGGGCGATGACGGCGGAGTACGCCTGGTGCGTTTCGAGAGCGGTGCTCTTCCCGACGAGCGCTTCCCTCCGTACCGCGTCCACGTCGTTGAAGGCCTTGCGCAACGCGGCGGAGATGTCCGGATCGGCGCGCAGGTCCTCGATCTCCCGGTCGACGCGGGTGCTGCGCTGCCCGGTGGGCGGCTTCGACTTGGGGCGCCCCGCGGCCACGTACGAGGTGACCTCGTCGCGTTCGTCGGCCAGCGAGTGGGCGAGCACGAGCGCGTTCTGGGTCTGCTCGACCAGCGTCACCAGGCTCTGGGAGTCGTTCAGCTGTCCCGAGGCGGCGATGACGCTCGGCGCCCCGGCTCCCGCGATCGCGGCGGCGACCACGGCCACCGCGACGATGAGGCGGTTGCGTACATGGGCGGGACGACCGCTGCCCGCGGACTCGGACGAGGCACCCTGTCCGGGGGCCGTCTGCTTGTCTGTGCGCCGAGGCCGCTTCTTCTGCACCGGTGCTCGCATTCCTGACTCGTGTACCCATGGGCCCGGGTGACGGTCCGTCAACGGGAGAGTCGACCCGGTACGACGGCTTCCGACCCTCCCAGTGCCGGTGGGCAGTGGTCTCACTTCGCCTGACCCGCCACTCGAAGGAGTGAACATCGGCGAGGAGTTGGCGGGCAAGTTCCTCCGGCCCGTGCGGTGACCCTGTACGGCGGCCCGGTTGGACGTCGGCGGCGCGCTTTGACAGTATTCGCCACCACGCTTCACCGGAACCAATCATTCCGTACCAAACCAGGCGGCTGACCTGCCGGGTCGCACCCATTCGGCAACTGTTGCCAGCCTTTTGTGGACCTCGTGAAGGGCCCGTGCAGACTGGCTGGATGCGTACGGAACTGATTTCCGAGCCCGGCGATCCGGAACGCCCCAACGAGGACTTCGCCGCACTCGCGCTTCCGGCTTCAGGACAGGGCGGGGTGCTGGTCGTGCTGGACGGAGTGACTCCGCCGCGGGGCGACGACGGATGCCTGCATTCCGTTCACTGGTTCTGCGCACGGCTCGGCGGAGCGCTGACCGAACTGTCTGTTTCCCGCCCCGAACTGACGCTCCCGGAGGTCCTTTCCGGCGCCATTCTTCGGACCGCCGAGCTTCACAGAACGACCTGTGACCTTTCTCACCCGCGCACCCCTCAGGCGACCGTGGTCCTCGCCCGCTGGTCCGAGGCCGCGGTGGAGTACCTGGTCCTCTCGGACTCGGCCCTGCTGTGCGAGGCCCCCGACGGCGCGGTCACCGCCCTCCTGGACGACCGCCTCGCCCGCGTCCCGCGCGCCTCGCTGGCAACGGACGCGATCGCGGACGCCACGGTCCGCAACAAGGAGGGCGGCTTCTTCACAGCGGCCGCGGACCCGGCCGTCGCGGCCCGGGCGGTGACGGGCGAACTGCCGCGCACGGCGGTCCGTACCCTCGTGGCCCTGACGGACGGCGCGACCCGCTGGACGGAGAAGTTCCGCGAGGGCGACTGGACGGACCTGTTCACGTTCGTACGCAAGGAGGGGGCGGCGGCGCTGGTGGGGCGCGTACGGGCGCTGGAGACCGCCGACCGCGAGGAGCGGGCGCATCTGGGCCGCAGCAAGACGCACGACGACGCGACGGTGGTGTACGCGGAGCTGTGAGGGGCGCTCCCGGGCCGGGCTACTTCTCCATGCTCCGGTTCAGCTGGTGCAGCAGCCGGGCCAGTTCGGCGACCTCGTGCCGGTCCCAGTGGGAGAGCTTGCTCACGTACCGCGCACGGCGCGCCTCGCGTACCTTTCCCACCCGGCTGCGGCCCTCGTCGGTGAGGTGGACCAGCCACGCCCGGCCGTCCGCCGGGTCGGGCTCGCGGGCCACCAGGCCCAGCTCCTCCAGGGCGCGCAGCTGACGGGACATGGTGGCCTTGCCGACGCCGATGTAGGCCGCGAGCTCCGTCGCGCGCTGGCGGCCGCACTCGTCCAGGCGGACCAGGAGCCCGTACGCGGCGGGCTCCAGGTCCGGGTGGACCTCGCGGGCCATTTCGCCCTGGTTGGCACGCGCCCGCCGCAGGAACACCGTCAGCTCGCGCTCCAGGGAGAGGAACTCCCGGTCCGCGCCGCTGTGGTCCACGCCGCTCCCCGAAATGCCGGATTCGACCGGACGCCTCTCGCCGTTTCCGCCCTCGTGCACGTCAGCACCCCTGCCCCGGTTTCCCGTTCCTGAAAGTTTCTGCGGAACGTTCGGACAACGCCATTGCCGCAGCTCCGCCAGTATTTCGCAGGCGTAGACCAACGGCAGCCTCCGACCCCCCTTCCCCGCCCGCAATCCATGTGCGCCGGCGTGCGTGCGTATGGCGAAGGCCCGGGTCTCCCTCACGGAACCCGGGCCTTCCCTCATCCGGCAGCGTCCGTCACGCCGCCACCGGAACCTCCGGCGTCGCGCCGCTCGTGGCCGGCGCCAGCGCCAGCTCCAGGACCTGGCGGACGTCCGTGACGGCGTGGACGTCGAGCTTGTCCAGCACCTCCGCCGGGACGTCGTCCAGGTCGGGCTCGTTGCGCTTCGGGATGATCACGGTCGTCACGCCCGCCCGGTGCGCGGCGAGCAGCTTCTGCTTCACGCCGCCGATGGGCAGGACACGGCCGGTCAGCGAGACCTCGCCCGTCATCGCCACGTCCGTACGGACCAGCCGGCCCGACAGGAGCGAGGCCAGCGCGGTCGTCATCGTGATGCCCGCGCTCGGGCCGTCCTTGGGGACCGCGCCCGCCGGGAAGTGGATGTGCACGCCCCGGTCCTTCAGGTCGCCCACCGGGAGTTCGAGCTCGGCCCCGTGGGAGCGGAGGAAGCTCAGCGCGATCTGCGCGGACTCCTTCATGACATCCCCGAGCTGACCGGTGAGGGTCAGACCCGCACCGCCCGTCTCCGGGTCGGCCAGCGACGCCTCCACGTAGAGGACGTCACCACCGGCGCCGGTGACCGCGAGACCGGTCGCCACGCCGGGGACCGCCGTACGCCGCTCGGCCGGGTCCTGGGCGGACTCGGGCACATGGTGCGGACGCCCGATCAGCGCGCGCAGGTCCTCGTCCCGGACCGTGAACGGCAGCTCGCGGTCGCCCAGTTCGTGCTGGGCCGCGACCTTGCGGAGCAGACGTGCGATCGACCGCTCCAGGGTCCGTACGCCCGCCTCCCGGGTGTACTCGCCGGCGAGCTTGCGCAGCGCGCCCTCGTCGAGCGTGACCTCGTCCTTGTTCAGACCCGCCCGCTCCAGCTGGCGCGGGAGCAGGTGGTCGCGGGCGATGACGACCTTCTCGTCCTCGGTGTAGCCGTCCAGGCGGACCAGCTCCATACGGTCGAGCAGGGCCTCCGGGATGGCTTCGAGGACGTTCGCCGTGGCGAGGAACACCACGTCGGACAGGTCGAGTTCGACCTCCAGGTAGTGGTCCCGGAAGGTGTGGTTCTGGGCCGGGTCGAGGACTTCGAGCAGGGCCGCGGCCGGGTCGCCGCGGAAGTCGGAGCCGACCTTGTCGATCTCGTCCAGCAGGACCACCGGGTTCATGGACCCGGCCTCCTTGATGGCGCGGACGATACGGCCGGGCAGGGCACCGACGTACGTACGCCGGTGGCCGCGGATCTCGGCCTCGTCGCGCACACCGCCGAGCGCGACCCGGACGAACTTACGTCCCATGGCGTGCGCGACGGACTCGCCGAGGCTGGTCTTGCCGACGCCGGGCGGCCCGACGAGCGCCAGCACCGCACCGCCGCGGCGGCCGCCCACGACCCCCAGCCCCCGGTCGGCGCGCCGCTTGCGCACCGCCAGGTATTCGGTGATCCGTTCCTTCACGTCCTCAAGACCCGCGTGCTCGGCGTCGAGGACGGCCTTGGCGCCGCGGATGTCGTAGGCGTCCTCGGTGTGCTCGTTCCACGGCAGTTCGAGGACGGTGTCCAGCCAGGTGCGGATCCACGACCCCTCGGGCGACTGGTCGCTCGACCGCTCCAGCTTGTCGACCTCCTTGAGGGCGGCCTCGCGGACCTTCTCCGGGAGATCGGCGGCCTCGACCCGCGCCCGGTAGTCGTCGGACTCCTCGCCGTCCTTGGTGTCGCCGTTCAGCTCGCGCAGCTCCTTGCGGACGGCCTCCAGCTGACGGCGCAGCAGGAACTCGCGCTGCTGCTTGTCGACGCCCTCCTGGACGTCCTTGGCGATGGACTCGGCGACGTCCTGCTCCGCGAGGTGGTCGCGCAGTTGCTGGGTGGCGAGCTTCAGGCGGGCCACCGGGTCGGCGGTCTCCAGGAGCTCCACCTTCTGTTCGGTGGTCAGGAACGGCGAGTAGCCGGAGTTGTCGGCGAGCGCGGAGACGTCTTCGATGGCCTGGACGCGGTCCACGACCTGCCAGGCGCCGCGCTTCTTCAGCCAGCTGGTGGCGAGGGCCTTGTACTCCTTGACCAGTTCGGAGACGTGTCCGGGCAGGGGCTCGGGCACGGTCTCGTCGATCCGCGTTCCCTCGACCCACAGGGCGGCCCCGGGACCGGTCGTCCCGGCACCGATCTGCACCCGTCCGCGTCCGCGGATGAGCGCGCCCGGGTCGCCGTCGGCGAGCCGGCCGACCTGCTCGACGGTGCCGAGCACACCGGTGCTCGCGTATGTACCGTCGATGCGGGGCACCAGAAGAACCCGCGGCTTTCCGGACTGGGACCGCGCGGCGGCCTGGGCGGCCTCCACCGCGGCGCGCACATCGGTGTCGTTCAGGTCCAGCGGAACCACCATCCCGGGCAGCACGACCTCGTCGTCGAGCGGCAGAACGGGCAGGGTGAGCGATGCGGACGTTGAAGCCATGATCTCCCCTTCGGCAGTCAAGTTGAGCTATGCGGACTCAATGCACGGCGGGATCCGATTGTTCCCCAAGGGACGTTCGCTGTGAGCGATCACGTCTCCCGGCTTCCGGAGGGACCCGCGGCGAAAAGCGGTTGCCCCCTCTCCTGCCGCGCCGCTTACGTACTCCCGTGACCGACACAGAGACTCTGCTCACCGCCTACGACGACCAGATGCGCGGCGCCCCGCCCACCCCTCCGGCGGGCGTCACCTACGAGCACGACGGTCCGCTGCTGCGGATCGTCGGCCAGTTCCGGGGTTTCGTCAGCGGGCCGCGCGATCTCGGGGTGCGCGGGGCGGAGCTGGACCGGCTGATCGCCCGGCAGCGCGACCACTTCGCCGCCCGGGGCGAGGCGGTGGAGTGGAAGACGCGCGGGCACGACACCCCGGCCGACCTCACGGACCGGCTGCGCGCCGCGGGCTTCGTCCCCGAGGACCGGGAGACGGTACTCATCGGGCGCGCCGAGGAGATGGCCGGGCGTCCGCCCGTGCTGCCGGGGGACGTCACGCTGCGGCGGGTCACGGCCGAGGCGGACATGCGCCGCATCGCCGCCATGGAGTCGGCCGTCTGGGGACAGGACTGGAGCTGGCTGGCGGAGGACCTGACCGGCCGGGTCGCCGCCGCGCCGGACCAGATCGCGGTCTACGTGGCCGAGGCGGGCGGGGAGGTCGTCTCCGCGGCCTGGCTGGTCTTCCGGGAGGGAACGGAGTTCGCGAGCCTGTGGGGCGGCTCGACGCTGGCGGAGTGGCGGGGCAGGGGCATCTACCGTGCCCTGGTCGCGACACGCGCCGCCCTCGCCGCGGAACGCGGTGTCCACTACCTCCACGTGGACGCGTCCGACGACAGCGCCCCGATCCTGCGCCGCCTGGGCTTCCGGGCAGTGACCACGACGACGCCGTACGTGTGGACGCCGCCGCACTCCTGACCGAACCGCAGGCCCGACGGTCGGAGCCGATCCGGCCGTCGCCGAAACAGCCTCAGGACAACGCCTGCTCCGCCGCCACCGTCTTCTTGGCTCGCGCGCCTGAGAACCGGGGCGGTCGTCCGTGGCGACGGAGACAGCCGACACAGCTGCCGACCCGCCGCCGTCACAGCCTCACGGCCGGGGTTACCCAGCCGCGCCGAGACGGCCCCACGCCCGGGGTTACCCAGCCGCGCCAAGACGGCCCCACGCCCGGGATTACCCAGCCGCCGCCGATGCGGCCCCGCGGCCGGAGTTGCCCGCCGTCGACGTGGCCCCATGGCCTGCCTGACGGCCAGTCGGGTGGTCGGGCTGATGGTCGGTCAGGTGGCCGGTCAGGTGGCCGGTCAGGTGGCCGGTCCGCTCCCATCGCCGTACCAGCGGCCATGTCCCTATGCCGATCGCCAGGGCCAGCAGGTGGCCCCAGTTGCTCAGCGGGTCCGTGAACGCGACCAGGTCCTGCAACAGCATTCCGCCGAACGCGATGAGCACCGTCCAGCGCAGCCACGGCCGCAGCAGGCCCGTCAGTGCGCCGAGGCTCGCCGCCACGCCGAAGCTGATGCCGTAGTCGAGGCGGTGCAGGGAGCTGTCGGGCAGGTCGCCCGCCAGCACCGAGAGGCCGACCGGGACCTCGGTGGCCAGCGTGGCGAGCACATGGCCGAGCAGGAAGACAACGGCCGTGCGCGGGCCGCCTATGCGCCGTTCCAGCACGGTCAGTACGAGCAGGAAGAGAAGCGTGTACGCCGAGGTGATCCCGCCCGCGATCCACAGCGCGCTGGCGACCAGCACCAGTACGGGGGTCTGCATCAGATGGGCGACGTCGGTACTGGACTCCTGGTACAGGGTCTGCACCAGCGTCGGGTCGGCGTACTCGGCGAACAGGGACGTCAGGACGAGAACAGCGGCGTACCCCAAGGTGAAGGGCGTGCCCGTCGGGGTCGGCAGGAACAGCCAGGGGCGCAGGCCCGGCAGCCGAACCGGTGCCGGTGCCGAGGGCGGTGGGACGGTCGCGGCCGGGGGTGTGGTCGGAGCCGGAAGAGACGGCGCCGAGCGCTGGCGCGGCATGCCGTCCAGGAGTGGCGCGCCCGTCTCGGGGGCCGTGAACATGGCGTCAGCCGCCGAGACCGTACGTTCCAAGGTGCGGCGCTCCTTCCCTCACGCCCCACCCTTCGTGCCGCGCGGGGCGCTGTCTATGACCGACGCCACGCGAGACGCGATTCATAGCAACTTCTCAGGCGCTTTCTGCGTCGAGGATGACCACACAAACGGATGTTCGCGACGTCTCGGCCTCGGCCGGTCGACCCTCGGCCGGTCCGCCCCCGCCCGCTCCGCCCCGCCCGGTACGCCCTCGCCCGGTACGCCCTCGCAAAATCCCTCGTCCCTGACGACGCCCCGTCACCACAATGAAGCCCATGCCTCATCCGTACGACATCTACGACGCCCCGGAAGTCCTGGACCGCCGCGAGGGCCCCCACGGCGAGGTCGTGCTGCGACGCCACGGTGCGTTACTCCAGATCATCGCGAACGGCTGCTTCCTGATGGACACCTCCGACGGGCGCTCGGAGCGGCTGCTCGTCGACGTCGCGTACGACGCCCTCGACTCCCGCCCGGAACCGGGCGTGCTGATCGGCGGACTCGGCGTCGGCTTCTCGCTCGCACACGCCGCCGCGGACCCGCGCTGGGGACGTATCACCGTCGTCGAACGCGAGCGCGCCATCATCGACTGGCATCTCGACGGCCCCCTGTCCACGCTCTCCTCCCGCGCGCTCGCCGACCCGCGCACCCGGATTCTCGAAGCCGATCTCGTGTCGTACGTCAATGAGACATCGGACACGTACGACGCGCTGTGCCTCGACATCGACAACGGGCCCGACTGGACGGTCACGGAGGACAACGACAGCCTGTACTCGAAGGCCGGAATCGCAAGCTGCGCAAGGGTGTTGAGGCCCGGCGGGGTACTCGCGGTGTGGTCGGCGCAGCCCTCTCCGGAATTTGAAGGAACTCTATGGAATGCCGGGTTCCAGCATGTGCGTACCGAAGAGGTCCCCGTTGCCCGGGGCGTTCCCGACGTCGTACACCTCGCTGTCAGACCTGGATAGCCGACTCGCGGTAACTCCCCGTACGCTGCTCCCCTGACGCGGATCATTCAAGCGTCAAGCGCAGTCATGGGATCACCCCACGGATTCCGGAAAGCACACTCAGGGGCGGGCGATGGAGCAGACACACACCTCGCACAACGGCACGACGGCGACCCCGGGCGCTCAACGGCGCGTTCTGGTGGTCGAGGACGACCCGACGATCGTCGACGCCATCGCAGCCCGCTTGCGCGCCGAGGGATTCCTCGTGCAAACGGCCGGCGACGGCCCGTCGGCCGTGGACACGGCCGAGGCATGGCAGCCGGACCTGCTGATTCTCGACATCATGCTGCCGGGCTTCGACGGTCTGGAGGTCTGCCGTCGCGTGCAGGCACAGCGCCCGGTGCCGGTGCTGATGCTCACCGCGCGCGACGACGAGACGGACATGCTGGTCGGGCTCGGCGTCGGCGCCGACGACTACATGACCAAGCCGTTCTCTATGCGCGAGCTGGCGGCACGCGTGCACGTGCTGCTGCGCCGGATGGAGCGGGCCGCACTGGCCGCCGCAACGCCGCGCTCCGGCATCCTGCGCCTCGGCGAGCTGGAGATCGACCACGCGCAGCGCCGGGTGCGGGTGCGCAGTGAGGACGTCCACCTCACGCCCACCGAGTTCGACCTGCTCGTATGCCTGGCCAACACGCCGCGCGCCGTGCTCTCGCGCGAGCAGCTGCTCGCGGAGGTGTGGGACTGGGCGGACGCCTCCGGTACGCGCACCGTGGACAGCCACATCAAGGCCCTGCGACGGAAGATCGGCGCGGAGCGCATCCGCACCGTGCACGGCGTCGGCTACGCGCTGGAGACCCCGACGCCATGAGCGGCGGGCCGGCCGCACGGAGGAGCCCCGGGGAGCCCTGGGGCGGCGTACGCCCGTTCTCGATCAAGACCAAGCTGGGCGCACTGGTCGTCATCTCGGTGCTGATCACCACGGGCCTGCTGATGATCGCGGCGCGCACCGAGACGGAGCTGCGCTTCATCACGGTGTTCTCGATGATCGCCACGCTGTTGATTACGCAGTTCGTGGCGCATTCGCTCACCTCCCCGCTGGACGAGATGAACACGGTGGCCCGGTCGATCTCGCACGGCGACTACACGCGCAGGGTCCGGGACAACCGCCGGGACGAGCTGGGCGACCTCGCCCAGACGATCAACCTGATGGCCGACGAGCTGGAGGCGCAGGACCGACAGCGCAAGGAGCTGGTGGCGAACGTCTCGCACGAGCTGCGCACGCCCATCGCGGGCCTGCGCGCGGTCCTGGAGAACATCGTCGACGGAGTCACACAGGCCGACACCGAGACGATGCGTACGGCCCTGAAGCAGACGGAGCGGCTCGGGCGGCTGGTGGAGACCCTGCTGGACCTCTCGCGCCTGGACAACGGGGTCGTCCCGCTGAAGAAGCGCCGCTTCGAGGTGTGGCCGTATCTCTCGGGCGTCCTCAAGGAGGCCCAGATGGTGTCCTCCGCGCGCGCGGGCATCGCCTCGGGCTCCGGCAGCCACACCCGTACGGACGTGCATCTGCACCTCGACGTCTCCCCGCCGGAGCTGACCGCGCACGCGGACCCCGAGCGCATCCACCAGGTCGTCGCCAATCTGATCGACAACGCGGTCAAGCACAGCCCGCCGCACGGCCGTGTGACGGTGAAGGCGAGGCGCGGCACCACCCCGGACGCCCTGGAGCTGGAGGTGCTGGACGAGGGTCCCGGCATCCCCAGGACGGAGTGGCACCGGGTCTTCGAGCGCTTCAACCGCGGCGCCGTGAGAGCGCCGCACGGTCCGGGCAGCGACGGCGGCACGGGCCTGGGTCTGGCGATCGCCCGCTGGGCGGTGGATCTGCACGGTGGCCGGATCGGTGTGGCCGAATCCACGCGCGGCTGCCGGATCCAGGTCACCCTTCCAGGGGAGCCATCTCTCCCAAGTTGACGTAAAGTTCGAAGCGGAGCAACAAGATCCATGTGCATCCCCGCTGACGGACACGTGTGATCAGGCAGAGGCCCGCGCACCCCCCGCGCCGGGCCCGGATCGTCGCACCCGTCTCTAACCGGAACCACGCTTGTTTCCCGCCATTTCCACCCCCGAAACACGCTTTCCGATGTGACTTACGCGACGATGAACCGGCCCGACCTGACCTTCACGGCCGGGGAGGCGTAGCCTTTATTCCCGCTGTCCATCACCTTGTGAAGCGGAAGAGGGCGGTTGCCGCCGTGTCGCCACAGTCCCCCAGTAACTCGAGCATCTCGACCGACGACCAAGCCGGGAAGAACCCCGCTGCCGCGTTCGGTCCGAACGAGTGGCTCGTCGACGAGATCTATCAGCAGTACCTCCAGGACCCGAATTCGGTAGACCGCGCCTGGTGGGACTTCTTCGCCGACTACAAGCCGGGGGCGGCTGCCTCCTCGGCTACGGCGGGTACCGCGGCCGCGGGGGCCGCGGAGACCACCACGGCGGCCCAGGCCGCATCCGCCGCCGCGGCGCCCGCCGCCCCGGCCGCCGCTCCTGCGGCTCCCGCAGCGCCGCAGGCCCCGGCCGCGCCGGCCCCGCAGCCCGCCGCTGCCGCACCCGCCCCGGCCAAGCCCGCCGCACCCGCCGCCGCGCAGCCCGCCGCGGCCCCCGCCAAGCCGAAGAAGGACGAACCCGTGGCCGAGGCCCCCCAGGGTCCCGAACTGGTGACGCTGCGCGGCCCCTCCGCCGCCGTCGCGAAGAACATGAACGCCTCGCTGGAGCTCCCCACGGCCACGTCCGTGCGCGCGGTGCCGGTGAAGCTGCTCTTCGACAACCGCATCGTCATCAACAACCACCTCAAGCGCGCCCGGGGCGGGAAGATCTCCTTCACGCACCTCATCGGCTACGCGATGGTGCAGGCCATCAAGGCCATGCCGTCGATGAACTGGTCGTTCGCGCAGAAGGACGGCAAGCCCACCCTCGTCAAGCCGGAGCACGTCAACCTCGGCCTGGCCATCGACCTGGTGAAGCCGAACGGCGACCGCCAGCTCGTCGTCGCGGCGATCAAGAAGGCCGAGACGCTCAACTTCTTCGAGTTCTGGCAGGCCTACGAGGACATCGTCCGCCGCGCCCGCGACGGCAAGCTGACGATGGACGACTTCAGCGGCGTGACGGTCTCCCTCACCAACCCCGGCGGCCTCGGCACGGTCCACTCGGTCCCGCGTCTGATGCCCGGCCAGTCGGTGATCATGGGCGTCGGCTCGATGGACTACCCGGCGGAGTTCCAGGGCACCTCCCAGGACACCCTGAACAAGCTCGGCATCTCCAAGGTCATGACGCTCACGTCGACCTACGACCACCGGGTCATCCAGGGCGCCGCCTCCGGCGAGTTCCTGCGCGTCGTCGCCAACCTCCTCCTCGGCGAGAGCGGCTTCTACGACGACATCTTCAAGGCCCTGCGCATCCCCTACGAGCCGGTCCGCTGGCTCAAGGACATCGACGCCTCGCACGACGACGACGTCACCAAGGCCGCCCGCGTCTTCGAGCTGATCCACTCCTACCGGGTCCGCGGCCACGTCATGGCCGACACCGACCCGCTGGAGTACCGCCAGCGCAAGCACCCCGACCTGGACATCACCGAGCACGGCCTCACCCTGTGGGACCTGGAGCGCGAGTTCGCGGTCGGCGGCTTCGCCGGCAAGTCCCTGATGAAGCTGCGCGACATCCTCGGCGTGCTGCGCGACTCGTACTGCCGCACCACCGGCATCGAGTACATGCACATCCAGGACCCCAAGCAGCGCAAGTGGATCCAGGACCGCATCGAGCGCCCGCACACCAAGCCGGAGCGCGAGGAGCAGCTGCGCATCCTGCGCCGCCTGAACGCGGCGGAGGCCTTCGAGACCTTCCTGCAGACGAAGTACGTCGGCCAGAAGCGCTTCTCCCTGGAGGGCGGCGAGTCGGTCATCCCGCTGCTCGACGCGGTGATCGACAGCGCGGCCGAGTCGCGCCTGGACGAGGTCGTCATCGGCATGGCCCACCGCGGCCGCCTGAACGTCCTGGCGAACATCGTCGGTAAGTCGTACGCCCAGATCTTCCGCGAGTTCGAGGGCAACCTCGACCCGAAGTCGATGCACGGCTCCGGCGACGTGAAGTACCACCTGGGCGCCCAGGGCACCTTCACGGGCCTGGACGGCGAGCAGATCAAGGTCAGCCTGGTCGCGAACCCGTCCCACCTGGAGGCGGTGGACCCGGTCCTGGAGGGCGTCGCCCGCGCCAACCAGGACATCATCAACAAGGGTGGTACGGACTTCACGGTCCTGCCCGTGGCCCTGCACGGCGACGCGGCCTTCGCGGGCCAGGGCGTGGTGGCCGAGACCCTGAACATGTCGCAGCTGCGCGGCTACCGCACGGGCGGCACGGTCCACGTCGTGATCAACAACCAGGTCGGCTTCACCGCGGCCCCCGAGTCCTCGCGTTCCTCCATGTACGCGACGGACGTGGCCCGCATGATCGAGGCCCCGATCTTCCACGTGAACGGCGACGACCCGGAGGCGGTCGTGCGCGTCGCGCGTCTGGCCTTCGAGTTCCGTCAGGCGTTCAACAAGGACGTGGTGATCGACCTCATCTGCTACCGCCGCCGCGGTCACAACGAGTCGGACAACCCGGCGTTCACCCAGCCGCTGATGTACGACCTGATCGACAAGAAGCGCTCGGTGCGCAAGCTGTACACCGAGTCCCTGATCGGTCGCGGCGACATCACCCTGGAAGAGGCCGAGCACGCCCTCCAGGACTACCAGGGCCAGCTGGAGAAGGTCTTCACCGAGGTCCGCGAGGCCACCTCCCAGCCGGTGCCGACGCAGTCGAGCGAGCCGCAGGACGGCTTCCCGGTCGCGGTCCCGACGGCCATCTCCGCGGAGGTCGTCAAGCGCATCGCCGAGTCCCAGGTCAACATCCCCGACCACATCACCGCCCACCCGCGTCTGCTGCCGCAGCTGCAGCGCCGGGCCGCGATGGTCGAGGACGGCACGATCGACTGGGGCATGGGCGAGACCCTCGCCATCGGCTCGCTCCTGCTGGAGGGCACCCCGGTCCGCCTGGCGGGCCAGGACTCCCAGCGCGGCACCTTCGGCCAGCGCCACGCGGTGATCATCGACCGCGAGACGGGCGAGGAGTTCACGCCGCTGATGTACCTCTCCGAGGACCAGGCGCGCCTGAACGTCTACAACTCCCTGCTCTCCGAGTACGCGGCGATGGGCTTCGAGTACGGCTACTCGCTGGCCCGCCCCGACGCGCTCGTGATGTGGGAGGCCCAGTTCGGCGACTTCGTCAACGGCGCGCAGACGGTCGTGGACGAGTTCATCTCGTCGGCGGAGCAGAAGTGGGGCCAGACCTCCGGCGTCACCCTGCTCCTCCCGCACGGCTACGAGGGCCAGGGCCCGGACCACTCGTCCGCGCGTCCCGAGCGCTTCCTTCAGCTGTGTGCCCAGAACAACATGACGGTCGCGATGCCGACCCTCCCGTCGAACTACTTCCACCTCCTGCGGTGGCAGGTGCACAACCCGCACCACAAGCCGCTGGTGGTCTTCACGCCGAAGTCGATGCTGCGCCTGAAGGCCGCCGCGTCCAAGGCGGAGGAGTTCACGACGGGCCAGTTCCGCCCGGTCATCGGCGACGCGTCGGTGGACCCGGCCGCGGTCCGCAAGGTCGTCTTCACGGCGGGCAAGGTCTACTACGACCTCGAGGCCGAGCGTCAGAAGCGCGGCGTGACGGACACGGCGATCATCCGCCTCGAGCGCCTGTACCCGCTGCCGGGTGCCGAGCTCCAGGCCGAGATCAAGAAGTACCCGAACGCCGAGAAGTACCTGTGGGCCCAGGAGGAGCCGGCGAACCAGGGCGCCTGGCCGTTCATCGCCCTGAACCTCATCGACCACCTGGACCTGGCGGTCGGCGCGGACGTCCCGGCCGGCGAGCGGCTGCGGCGGATCTCCCGCCCGCACGGCTCGTCCCCGGCGGTGGGTTCGGCGAAGCGGCACCAGGCCGAGCAGGAGCAGCTGGTGCGTGAGGTGTTCGAGGCGTAAGCCGGTGAGCACGTCTGCTTGACGACAAGGCCCGGTCCCGGGATCTCCGGGGCCGGGCCCTTCGGCGTACATCCGGCCCGGCGTAATGGTGGGTCAGTTCCCAGATACGGGGAGGACGTCCCCTGGCAACTGCCGCCAGGCATCGAGGGCGCGCTCGGCAAGATCGTCGTCGCGTCCGGCGCGCACCCGGTGTTGCACCTCCTCAGCGCCGCCCGCCTCCCGGCCGCGCGCTCCCACTCCCGTGGATCGGGTGCCGTGCCGGTTGGCCGCGCGGCGATCGACCGCCCCGCGATGTGCCCCTCGGCGAGGGCCTGCAGGCCGATGCTCACGCCTGCGGCCGGCACTGTGTCGCCGTACGGGAGCAGTCCTGCGGCACGGGCCGGACGGCTCGTGACGGCTGGGCCACCGAAGGCGCGGCCCACGCCTATCCTGGAGGTATCGCGTTTCGGCAGGTCCGACCAGTCCCATCCGACGGAGAGCACGTTGTACTTCACCGACCGAGGCATCGAAGAACTCGAGAAGCGACGCGGCGAGGAGGAGGTCACCTTCGAGTGGCTCGCCGAACAGCTTCGTACGTTCGTCGATCTCAATCCGGACTTCGAGGTGCCGGTGGAGCGGCTGGCGACCTGGCTGGCGCGGCTGGACGAGGAGGACGACGAGTAGGCCACCGGCCGATACCGGGTAGGCCACCGGCCGATACCGGGTAGGCCACCGGCCGATACCGGGTAGGCCACCGGCCGGTACCGGAGGGGCAGGCGAACTCCCTCTGGGACGAGCCCGTCAATCCCGCGGCCGGCCCAGGTCGTACACGAGGCCCAGCGCGCCGTGTGCCAGCAGGAGCGCGCCCGCCACGATCCAGCCGCCGCTGCGATGGCGCAGGCCCCAGGTCGTGAGCGGGAGACCCGCCGCCACCTGGGCCAGGGCCAGGGCGCGGGCCTTCGGGGTGCCCGCCCATGGGAGCCAGGGGCCCAGGCGTGTGGTTCCGACCGCGTCGAGTGCCGTGCGGAGCGCGTCGCGGCAGCCCGGCCACGCGATCTTTTCGGCGTCGGGGCGGACGAGGGCCGCCTCGCGCAGGCGGGTGGCCGGTTCGCCGGGGGTCAGGCCCGGTGGGAGCGTGAGTCCCGCGCGCGTGAGGACGGCGAGGAGGCCGCGCAGGCGGGCGCGTGCGTCCGTGCCCGCATCGGCTGCGGTCAGGCGCTCGAGCGCCTGCATGTCGAGGACGGGGTCGAGGCCCAGACGGGCACCGAGCGTGCGCATCGCCTCGTCCTCACCGGCCGGGGTGCCGTTCGCGAGCCACACGTAGGTCACGGGGCGGCGGAAGCCGGCGGCGAGGGTGCAGCCGGCGCGATCCGCGTCCCACCACAGGGCGAGGACGGGCCAGGGGGCGCCGACCGCGAGCGCGGTGGCCCAGCCGGTGAGGACCCGGTCGACGGGTTCGCCGCCGTGCGACCAGGGCTTGCCCTCGGGGACCAGCGCGCTCCACTCGGGGCCCGCCTGCGTGAGCACCATGCGCTCGCGGAGCAGGGGGGCGACGGGAGCGAGGGAAGCGGGGTCCGTACGGCAGAGGAGCAGGGCACCGGGGGCGGGTCCGCTGGCCCGAGCTTCCGTCGACATGACCCCACGTTAGGCGGTTTTGTCCACTTTCCTCCTCGCGGGTTCCCCAGAACGGGTGTCTTGACTTTCCCTAGCCGCGATATATCGTGATTATGCAAAACGCGATATGGCGCGTCGGACGGGCACCCGCCACCGTCGCGCATGGCCGTGACGCCGCCTGTCGCGCACACCCCATCCGCACCGGCCGAGGAGGTCAGCACCATGTCAGAGTGGTCCGTCGCAGAGCCGAGGAAGCTCACCTTCGACGCCCCCGTGACGGCACTCCATGTGCGCATCGTCAGCGGAACGGTGAACGTGGTGGGCACGGACGAGGGTTCCGCACGCCTGGAGGTCTCGGACATCGAGGGCCCGCCGCTCATGGTGACGCACAAGGACGGCACCCTCACGGTGGCGTACGACGACCTCCCCTGGAAGGGCTTCCTCAAGTGGCTCGACCCGAAGGGCTGGCGCCGCAGCGCGGTGGTCTCCCTTGCCGTTCCGGCGTCCACCCGCGTGGAGGTCGGCGTGGTAGGGGCCAACGCCATGGTCTCCGGGATCGACGGCAGCGCCGAGGTGAAGGGCGTCACGGGCGAGACGACGCTGGTCGCCCTCTCCGGACCGGTCCGCGCCACTACAGTCTCGGGAAGCGTGGAAACCCAGGGCGTCACCGGCGACCTGCGGCTCAACTCCGTGTCGGGCGACCTGACCGTCATCGAGGGCGCCTGCCCGTCCGTGAAGGCCGACTCGGTCAGCGGCTCGATCATCCTGGACCTCGACCCCACCAGCGGCCCGACCGACGCCCAGCTGACGAACGTCTCGGGTGAGATCGCCATCCGGCTCCCCCATCCGGTGGACGCCGAGGTCGAGGCGAACACGGCGAGCGGCACCGTGTCCAACGCCTTCGACGATCTGCGCGTCACAGGCCAATGGGGCGCCAAGAGGGTCACGGGCCGTCTGGGCGGGGGCAACGGCCGCCTGAAGGCCACCACGGTCTCCGGCTCCATCGCCCTGCTCCGCCGCCCGCCCGCGGAGGACGAACCATGGGACATCCCCGGACCATGGGACGCCTCGCCGACACGGGTGGCGGATCTATCCCCCGGCACCAGCAGCGACACCGCCACCGCGTCCGGCCGTCCCTCCGACGGCACGACCGGCGGCCCGACCGAGCAGAAGGGGCTCTGACATGCCTCCCGTCTTCGCCCATGGACGACTGCGGCTCTACCTGCTGAAGCTGCTGGACGAGGCACCGCGCCACGGATACGAGGTGATACGGCTGCTGGAGGAGCGCTTCCAGGGGCTGTACGCACCGTCCGCCGGCACCGTCTACCCCCGGCTGGCCAAGCTGGAGGCCGAGGGGCTGGTCACGCACACCACCGAGGGCGGCCGCAAGGTGTACGCGATCACGGACGCGGGCCGCGCCGAACTGGCCGACCGCAGCGGTGAGCTGGCCGACCTGGAGCTGGAGATCGGCGAGTCGGTCGCCGAACTGGCCGCCGAGATCCGGGCGGACGTCCGGGGCGCGGCAGGCGATCTGCGCCGCGAGATGCGGGCCGCGGTCTCCGAGGCCCGGCGGGGGGCCAAGGAGCATGGGGGCGCGTACGGGGAGTATGGCGACCAGTCCGAGAAGGAGGCGTGGCGCGCCGCCAAGGAGGAGATGCGCCGCGTCAAGCAGGAATGGAAGGAACAGGCCCGGCGCGCCAAGGACGAGAGCCGGCGAGCCCGCGAGGAGGCCCAGCGAGCGCGCCGCCAGGCCAAGGAGGCAGAGGAGCGGGCGGCCTCCCAGGCGCAGGAGGAACTGCAGCGCATGGCACGCCGGGTGCAGGAGCAGGTGCAGGACCACTTCGCGCGCGGCGACTGGCCCACAGGTGTACGGGAAGGGCTGACCGAACTCGCCAAGGAATTCGGCGAGTTCGGAAAGGGCTTCGGGAAGGACTTCGGCACCGGGCGCACCGGGACGGCGGGCACGTCGAAGGCGGCGGGGGAACCGGAGTACACGACGACACCCGAGGACTTCCCTGGCGCGTACGAACCCTCCTGGGCTCACGAGGACTTCTCGGGTGACCCTGCCCGCGCCCTCGACCGGCTCCTGGACCGCTTCCGTGACGACATCCGCGACGCGGCCCGCGACCACGGCGTGACGGAGGAACAACTCCGCGACGCCCGCCGCCACTTGTCGACGGCGGCGGCGCACATCGGGGCTACGCTGCGGTCGCGGAAGGGGTGACGTCGACCGTCGGCCGCCCCACCCGGGGCGACGTCACCCGGCCTTCGCCTCTCCCCCGCCCCACAGCAGCCGCTCCACGGCCGCATGCGTCACTCCGTGGTCGGCGAGGACCTCGGCCGGGACGCCCGGGCGGGCGGTCAGGGCAAGGAGCATGTGCTCGTCGCCGATGTGCCGGTCACCATGGGCGACGGCGGTGCGCAGGGACTGGGTGAGGAGATCCTTGGCGCCGCGGCTGAACGGGCGGCGCCCCGACCGTCGTACGCCGCCCTTCCGGCCCGGCGCCAGCGCGCCCTCCCCGTGCGTCTTCTCGACCCGGAAGACGATCTCCGTGAGGTCGATGCCGAGCCCGGCGAGTGCGTCCGCGTCGGCACGGGAGAGGCCACCGCGGCGGCGGGCCTCGGCGAGGTCCCGTTCGACCGCGTCGCGCCGCTCCGTCAGCCCGAGGGACGCCAGGGCGAACGCCGCGCGGCTGCCCTCGCGGTCAAGGAGGGCGAGCAGCAGGTGCGCTTCGTCGACGCGTTCCCCACCGGCCCGTTCGCAGTGCTCGACCGCGCCGGTGACCACCGCGCGCGCATCCTTCGTGAACCGCTCGAACATCCCTACCTCCCGTACTTCTTGTGCACGGCCTGCCTGCTGACTCCGAGTTCCGTGGCGATCTCCTGCCACGACCAGCCCTGATTGCGCGCGCTGCGCACCTGCACCGCCTCCAGCTGCTCCAGCAGCCTCCGCAGCGCGGCGACGGCCCGCAGCCCGACGCGTGGATCGCGGTCGCCCGCGCGCTCGGCGAGTTCCGTTGCTTCGGTCATGATGTCAACATAGGTTGACAGCCCAAGCTTGTCAACCACGGTTGACAAGAGAGTGCCGGTAGAAGAAACACCAACGGCGGACTCGAAAGGACTTCGAGCCCGCCGCGATCGCGCGGGGATCCCCGACCGCCGGGGAGGCGAAGGAAAACGCGAGGTGGTCAGTCCGTGGTCAGCACGATCTTGCCGAACTGGTCGCCCGCCTCCAGGCGTTCGAAGCCCTCACGGGCGCGGTCGAGCGGAAGGACCTCGTCGATGACGGGGCGCACGCCGGTGGCGGCACAGAAGGAGAGCAGGTCCTCCAGTTCGTCCTTGGAGCCCATGGTGGAGCCGACGATCTTCAGCTCCAGGAAGAAGACACGGGTGAGTTCGGCGTGGGAGGGACGGTCGCCGCTCGTGGCGCCGGAGATGACGATCGTGCCACCGGGCCGCAGCGACTTGACGGAGTGGGACCAGGTGGCGGCACCGACGGTCTCGATGACGGCGTCCACGCGCTGCGGCAGCCGCGCACCGGATTCCAGGGCCTCCACGGCACCCAGTTCCAGGGCCCGCTTGCGCTTGGCCTCGTCGCGGCTGGTGGCGAAGACCCGCAGGCCGGCCGCCTTGCCCAGCACGATCGCGGCGGTCGCGACACCGCCGCCCGCGCCCTGGACGAGGACCGAGTCACCGGGGCGGACGCCGGCATTGGTGAAGAGCATCCGGTACGCGGTCAGCCAGGCGGTGGGGAGGCAGGCGGCCTCCTCGAAGGAGAGTTCCTTGGGCTTGGGGAGGAGGTTCCAGGTGGGGACGGTGACCTGTTCGGCGAAGGTGCCCTGGTAGCGCTCGGTGAGGATCGAGCGGGGCTCGTCGGGGCCGACGCCGTGGCCGGTCTGGCCGATGACGGAGTGAAGGACGACCTCGTTGCCGTCCTCGTCGACGCCGGCCGCGTCGCAGCCGAGGATCATGGGCAGTTTGTCCTCGGAGAGACCGACGCCCCTCAGGGACCAGAGGTCGTGGTGGTTGAGGGAGGCGGCCTTGACGTTCACGGTCGTCCAGCCGGGCCTCCGCTCGGGGGCCGGGCGCTCTCCCAACTCAAGGCCGGTGAGAGGGTGGTCGCGGTCGATGCGGGCGGCGTAGGCAGCGAACATGACCTTGACGATAGGCTCCGGGGTCGACGCACGGAACCGTAGCCGACTGTGACGCGTGTCCCGCCTACGCAACTGCGGCGTCCCCCGTACGCAGCTGCGGGCAGTCGTGCCTCCCGCAGTGCCTCAAGGGCCTGGGGGGACCCCCAGGGCGGCACGCGTGGGCGCTGGGGGTCCCCCTGCTCGAAGAGCTTGGGGGAGGCACCCTGCAAGCGCCGGTGAGCGAAACCCACTCCCGGCCCGCAGCAACACCGGGCACACAAAGGACTGGGCGGACAGGTGAAGGCACCCGCCCGCCCAGCCAAGCGTCGTCGGACTACCTCCGCGCAACGCCCTCGGCCCGCGCCGCCGCCGCGACAGCGGACGTCACCGCCGGTGCCACCCGCTCGTCGAAGGGCGACGGGATCACGTAGTCGGCCGCCAGGTCGTCGCCGACGACCGCCGCCAGCGCCTCGGCCGCCGCGATCTTCATCCCCTCCGTGATCCGGGACGCCCGCACCTGCAGCGCGCCCGCGAAGATCCCCGGGAACGCCAGCACGTTGTTGATCTGGTTCGGGAAGTCGGACCGCCCGGTCGCCACCACGGACGCGTACTTGTGCGCGACGTCCGGGTGCACCTCGGGGTTCGGGTTGGCCATGGCGAAGACGAAGGCGCCCTCCGCCATCGACGCGACCGCGTCCTCCGGCACCGTGCCGCCGGAGACGCCGATGAAGACGTCGGCGCCCGCGAGGGCGTGTTCCAGCGACCCTGTGAGGCCCGCCTTGTTCGTGAAGCCCGCGAGCTCTCGCTTGACCGGCGTCAGATCGTCCCGGTCGGGGGACACGACGCCCTTGCGGTCGGCGACCGCCACATCGCCGATCCCGGCCTCGACCAGCATCTTCGCGATGGCGACCCCGGCCGCGCCCGCGCCCGAGATGACCGCGCGCAGCTCGCCGATCGTCCGCCCGGTCAGCTTCGCCGCGTTCCGCAGGGCCGCCAGCGTCACCACGGCCGTACCGTGCTGGTCGTCGTGGAAGACCGGGATGTCCAGCCGCTCCTGGAGCCTGCGCTCGATCTCGAAGCACCGAGGCGCCGAGATGTCCTCCAGGTTCACGCCCCCGAAGGAGGGAGCGAGCCGGACCACGGTCTCGACGATCTCGTCCACGTCCGTGCAGGCGAGCGCGATCGGAACCGCGTCCACCCCGCCGAACTGCTTGAACAGGATCGCCTTGCCCTCCATCACCGGGAGGGAGGCCTCGGGGCCGATGTCACCGAGCCCCAGCACCGCCGTGCCGTCCGTCACCACGGCGACGACCGACGACTTCCATGTGTAGTCGTGGACCAGCTCCGGCTGCTCCGCGATGGCGGTGCACACCCGGGCGACGCCGGGCGTGTACGCGAGGGACAGGTCGTCCTTGTCGCGGATCGGCACGGTGGCTTGCACAGCCATCTTGCCGCCGCGGTGCAGCGCGAACGCTGGATCGAAGGAATCGTGGGGCTCGGCCCCGCCGTCCTGATCCGTACTGCTGTCGCTGCGAGGATTGACGATCTCCGCTGCCACTGTGTTGTACCCCTTAGATGTTCATGATTTGAGGGTGACCACTCCTGGTTGAGGGGTGGGCGGGACCGCGTATGACCCAGATGAACTGATGCGTACGGGTGCATACGCGACGGCGCGCCGCACACGCGCCCTGAGCCCCGGATGAGGGGTGTAAGGAACCTTCTTACCGGACGGATGGTGTCCGGGACGAGTCCATAACGCGAAGGTCACACGCCGGTGAGATGACTCATGGCCGAAAATGTGGACAAGTCCCCGACACGCCCTCACACGATCACGTGTACGGACGTGAGCTCGACCGGATGGTGAGATGCACCGAAGATCTTCCGGTCGGAAGGGGGGAATTCCGCAAAGGACCGGCCCTGATAGGCCGCCTGGAGGCGGTTCGGGGGTCACCCGTTATCCGATTTTGACATAGAGGGGCATCTGATTGCCCAAGTCCGAATGGCAAGATGCCTCATCACACGAGGTCGCGACACCCAAAGGTGTGTGTTCTCGTCGACCCATCGGCACCAACCGATTCCGCCGGAGGAACCCACGATGACCGCAAGCTCCACCCGTCGTACGACCGTCACGCGCTCCCGGATAGCTGCGGTCGGCGCCCTCGCGGTCGCGGGCACCCTGGTACTCACCGGGTGCGGTGACCAGACGAAGAACAAGGACAACGGTTCGAGCAGCAGCGCCTCGGCGTCGGCTCCGCTGGCCGACAAGCTTCCCGCGTCGATCCGCCAGGCCGGTGTCGTCAAGGTGGGCTCGGACATCGCCTACGCGCCCGTCGAGTTCAAGGACGGCTCCGGCAAGACGGTCGGCCTGGACCCGGACCTCGCCGACGCCATGGGCAAGCAGCTCGGTGTGAAGTTCCAGTTCGAGAACGGCACGTTCGACGCCCTGCTCACGGGTCTCCGCTCGAAGCGCTACGACATCGCCATGTCCGCGATGACCGACAACAAGAGCCGCCAGGAGGGTGTCGACCCCGACACCGGCAAGAAGGTCGGTGAGGGCGTCGACTTCGTCGACTACCTGACCGCGGGTGTCTCGATCTACACCCGCAAGGGCGACACCGGCGGGATCACGTCGTGGGCCGACCTGTGCGGCAAGAAGCTCGCCGTGGAGCGCGGCACGGTCTCCGAGGACCTCGCCAAGGCCGAGACCAAGAAGTGTTCGGGCGGCAAGAAGATCACCATCGAGGCCTTCGACGACGACCAGCAGGCCCAGACCCGTCTGCGTTCCGGCGGTGCGGACGCGGCCTCCTCCGACTTCCCGGTCGCCGCGTACGCGGTGAAGACCTCGGGCGGCGGCAAGGACTTCGAGCTCGTCGGCCAGCAGGTCGAGGCCGCCCCGTACGGCATCGCGGTCGCCAAGGCGAACACCCAGCTGCGGGACGCCCTCCAGGCCGCGCTGAACGCGGTGATCAAGAACGGCGAGTACGAGAAGATCCTCGCGAAGTGGGGCGCCGAGGACGGCGCCGTGAAGGAGTCCGTCGTCAACGGCGGCAAGTGACCGCGCGCGCGGCCACTGAAAGGCATGACCAGTGACTGTTGACATCGACAAGACGGCGGGTCCCGAGGACACTCCCCCGGCCGGGCCGGAGGCCATCAAGGCCATTCCGGTCCGGCACTACGGGCGGTACGTCTCCGCCGTCATCGCGATCGGGATCCTCGTCGCGATCATCTACGCGTTCGGCCAGGGCAAGATCAACTGGCACGCGGTTCCGGACTACTTCTTCGACGACCGGATCATGACCGGCGTCGGCAAGACCCTCCTGCTGACGGTCCTGTCGATGCTGATCGGCATCGTCGGCGGCATCCTCCTCGCGGTGATGCGCCTGTCGAAGAACCCGGTGACCTCGTCCATCGCGTGGTTCTACATCTGGTTCTTCCGCGGTACCCCGGTCCTGGTCCAGCTGTTCCTCTGGTTCAACCTGGGCCTGGTCTTCGAGTACATCAACCTCGGTCCGATCTACAAGAACTACTGGTCGGACTTCATGACGCCGCTGCTGACGGCGCTGCTCGGCCTGGGCCTGAACGAGGCCGCCTACATGGCGGAGATCTGCCGGGCCGGCCTGCTCGCCGTCGACGAGGGGCAGACCGAGGCCGCCCACGCGCTGGGCATGAGCCACGGCAAGACGCTGCGCCGGATCGTCATCCCGCAGGCGATGCGCGTGATCGTGCCGCCGACGGGCAACGAAGTGATCAACATGCTGAAGACGACCTCGCTCGTGGCGGCCGTCCAGTATCCCGAGCTCTTCCGCTACGCCCAGGACATCGGCCAGGTCTCCGGCGCCCCGGTGGAGATGTACTTCCTCGCCGCCGCCTGGTACCTGATCATGACGTCGGTCCTCAGCGTCGGTCAGTACTACGTCGAGCGGTACTACGCGCGCGGTTCCAGCCGCCAGTTGCCGCCGACCCCGTGGCAGAAGGTGAAGGCCCATCTGACGTCCTTCTCGAGCAGGAAGGTCACGGCATGACCGAGAAGACCGTCAAGGACAGCGCGTCCGGCACCCTCATGGTGAAGGCCGAGGGCGTCCACAAGTCCTTCGGGGCGGTCGAGGTCCTCAAGGGCATCGACCTGGAGGTCAAGCCGGGCGAGGTGTTCTGCCTCATCGGCCCCTCCGGCTCCGGCAAGTCGACGTTCCTCCGGTGCATCAACCACCTGGAGAAGATCAACGCCGGGCGGCTGTACGTCGACGGCGAGCTGGTCGGCTACCGGCAGCAGGGCGACAAGCTGTACGAGCTGCGCGACCGCGAGGTCGCGTTGAAGCGCCGGGACATCGGCATGGTCTTCCAGCGCTTCAACCTGTTCCCGCACATGACGGCCCTGGAGAACGTCATCGAGGCGCCGGTCCAGGTCAAGGGCGCGAACAAGGCCCAGGCCAGGGAGCGCGCGATGCAGCTCCTGGAGCGCGTGGGCCTGGCCGACCGGGCCGGGCACTACCCCTCGCAGCTCTCCGGTGGCCAGCAGCAGCGCGTCGCCATCGCCCGGGCCCTCGCGATGGACCCGAAGCTGATGCTGTTCGACGAGCCGACGTCGGCGCTGGACCCGGAGCTGGTCGGTGACGTCCTCGACGTCATGCGTGACCTGGCCGAGTCCGGTATGACCATGGTCGTCGTCACCCACGAGATGGGCTTCGCCCGCGAGGTGGGCGACTCGCTCGTCTTCATGGACGGCGGCGTGGTGGTCGAGTCCGGTCACCCGCGTGACGTCCTGTCGAACCCGCAGCACGAGCGGACGCAGTCGTTCCTGTCCAAGGTGCTCTAGGAGTCCGAAGCACTCCAGGAGTACGAAGGCACTCCAGGAGTACGAAGGCGCTCCAGGAGTACGAAGGCGCTCCAGGAGTACGAAGGCGCTCCGGGAGTACGTACGACGAAAAGGGGCGGTACGGGATCCTCGTACCGCCCCTTCGTGCTGCCCGCAGCCCGCCCGGGAGCTACGGCAACAGCTCCGGCTTCAGCGCCAGTTCACGCAGCTGCGCCCGCGTCAGCGGGAACGTCTTGAGCAGCGGGCCCTGCGAACCACTACCGAGGAAGCCCGTCCAGTCCCGGACGGTCAGCAGCGTTCCGTCCTTGAGGCTCAGGCGCGCGTACAGCTCGGTGCCGCTGTGCTTCGGCTGGACCTCGGTCGCCGGATCCGGGGTCGACTGCCAGAGGGACAGCAGCGCCCCGCCGGACACCTCCTCGGTCGTGCAGTTCACCATCGGGGGCGAGACATGGGCGGCGATGACGCACGGGTCCTTGTCGGCCTCCCTGGCCGCGGGGTCCGTCCCGGCGTCCGTGGCCTTGCGGTCCTTGCCGGAGTCGACGACGTGCACCGTGAGGTATCCGGTGCCCCCGTCCCGGGTGACCGCGTACTCGCCGTCGTACGGCCCGGCCTTCGGGCCCCCCAGCGGCTTCTTCGTCCCCTTGATCAGCTGCCCCAGCGACACCTCGCGGATCTTTCCGACCCCAGCGGGCAGCAATCCCTCGAACCCGGCCGGCTTCGTGGTGAACTCGCCGGCCGTGGGGGTGCTCGCGACGTTCGCCTCCTGGTGGCCGTTCAGCACCCCCGGTCCGAGGACCAGGCCCGTGGCGACCACGGCCGCGGCGGCCCCGGTCGCCGCGGCCCCGGTCGCCGCGGCCCGCCTGCGCCACCGCAGCCGTGAGGCGCGCTCGAAGACGGCCTCACTGCCCCGGCCCGCCGGCACCGGCACGTCGTCGACGGCCCGGCCGAGCAGCTCCCTCACCTCTTCGCGCTCGACTTCCTTGTACGTCATACGTGTTCCTCCCGCACGACGGCCCTCAGGGCCGCCAGTCCCCTTGCCGTGTGGCTCTTGACCGTGCTCTCCCGCATCCCGAGCAGCTCGGCCGTGGCGGCCACACTCAGGTCCTCCCAGTACCGCAGTACGAGGACGGCCCGCTGCTTGGGCGCGAGCTGGGCGAGAGCGGCCCGCACCATCAGTCCGGTGTCGCTGTCCACCAGCCGCTCGGGCACGTCCGGCACCTCGCCGTACGCCTGCTCGCGCCGCCAGAAGCGGCGGCGCGCCGAGATGAAGGTGTTGACCAGCGTCTTGCGTGCGTACGCCTCCAGGTGCTCCAGGCGTCCGTGCCGACGCGCGCCGAGGACGACCTTGACGAGGGTCGTCTGGACGAGGTCCTCCGCCTCGTCGCGGTTGCCGCACAGCAGATAGGCACTGCGGAACAGCGCCGTGCGCCTGCCCTCGACGAAGGCGTGCAGAGCCGCTTCCCCGCTCCGCGTCATCCCGCCCCCCTTCTCCAGCTCCCCGGCCCGCCGGTCCCGGGCCGTCTCACCCTTCCAGTGCGGTGGAGGGCGGTTCGGGACGCGGTCGAGGCGGTACGGATTTTCCGTACCGCCTCGACCCGGGTCCGCGGGGGCCTACTTGAGCGCGAGGAGCAGCGTGTCCGAGGGCGAGGACCACACCGGGCGGGCCTCGGCGAAGCCCTTGTCGCGCAGCACGCGCGCGTGCCGGGCGGCGGACGGCATCTCGCCGTCGGCGTGAACACCGTAGATCTCGAAGCGGCGGGCGGTCGGCGCGGCGAGCACGGGGTCCTTGGCGGCCAGCGCCCACCAGTCGGCCCAGTCGAGGGCGCCGCCGCGCATGGCCTGATCCATGCGGGCGCGCCGCTGGGCGCTCTCGGCCGCGTTGATCCGGGGCGTGGTGTCGTCGATCATGTGGTCGGCGTTCATGAAGACGCCTCCGTAGCGGACGAGTTCCGCGACCTGACCGTAGAGCGCCTGAAGGGACTCGGTGCGCAGCCAATGGAGGGCCGTGGCCGTGAGGACCGCGTCGTACGCCTCGTACGGCAGTCGGGCGGGCCAGTCGGGGTCCTTGAGGTCGGCCTCGACGAACGTGACGCGCTCGTCGCCCTCGAAGGTGCCGCGGGCGATGGTGAGCAGGGCGGGGTCGAGGTCGACGCCGGTGCTGGTGGCCTTCGGGAAGCGGGCGAGGAGCCGGGCGGTGATGCTGCCCGTGCCGCACGCGAGGTCCAGGACGCGTGGCTCGGGGCCGACGAAGGCTTCCACCATGTCGAGCATGATCCGGAAGCGGTCCTCGCGGTCCGGCATGTACCACTCCTGCTGCCGGTCCCAGCTCTCCTGCCAGGCCTGCCAGTCGGTACCCGCGGTGGATCCGGCCGTGGTGGTCATGGAAGCCCCCTTCTCCACTGAACCTCGTAATACCCTGTAAGCACGATCATCTGTTACGTGACCGCGGTCACGACGATAGAGCGCCCCCGTAAGGACTACAAGTGGAACTGGCCTATTACTCGGATTACGCCGTGCGTCTCGTGAACAGCGAGGAACCGGCCCGGGGCAAGGACTCCCTCACCTCGGTGGAGGCCGTCCGCGACCTCTTCGGGGCCAACTCGTCGGCGGCCCGCCGCGCCACCGACGCCGACGTGACCCGGTTCCGCTCGGTCCGGGCCCGACTGCGCGCGGTCTTCGAGGCGGCGGACAAGGGCGACGAGACGCTGGCCGTGGACCTGCTGAACTCGCTGCTCCTGGAGTTCCCGGTGAGCCCGCAGATCTCCGGCCACGACTACCGGGACGACAACGGGCGCCCGCTGTGGCACATGCACCTCGCGGACCACCCCTCGAACGCGACCGCGGGCTACGCGGCCATCGCCGCGATGGGCCTGGCCTTCCACCTCACGGAATACGGCGTGGACCGCCTGGGCCTGTGCGAGGCAGTCCCCTGCCGCAACGCGTACCTCGACACCTCGACGAACCGCTCCCGGCGATACTGCTCGGACCGCTGCGCCACGCGCGCGAACGTGGCCGCCTACCGCGCGCGCAAGCGCTTGGAGGCCGACCGGTCGGAGAACACCGGCCGGGCGGCCGAGAGCGCCCAGCGCACCAGTGCGAGCGGCGAGCGCTGACCGTTCCTGAGCGGCCGGTAACGGAACCACACCTTCCCGAGGACGAGCTCCTCGGGAACGGCGCCGTAGTCGGTGCTGTCCCCGCCCGCGTACGGATTGTCGCCGAGCACCCACCAGCCGCCCTCGCGCAACTCCACGGCGCGCTTGACGACGAGCAGGTCCTGCTGGAAGGGATGCCGCAGCACGACGACGTCGCCCGGCCGAACCCGCGCCCCGTACTGGACGAGGAGCCGGTCACCGTGCTGAAGCGTGGGCACCATGGACGGTCCCGTCACCTCGGCCGGCCCAAACGGCAGCAAGGCCCTCGTGCGTTCGGTCTCCTGCGACAGCTCCGGCATCACCGGCACCTCCCCGGTCCGATCCTCCACCAGTCCCAGTGTCACCCCGGACTTTTGACGTAAGCCCATGGGGGCACCCGCGAAAACCCGTCCCCCACGGAGTAATGTCCCACCTGAGAAGACGATCACGAGGAAGGACAGCTTCATGCTCTCCCGCCTGTTTGCCCCCAAGGTCAAGGTCAGCGCCCACTGCGACCTGCCCTGTGGCGTCTATGACCCGGCCCAGGCCCGCATCGAGGCGGAGTCGGTGAAGGCCGTGCAGGAAAAGATGGCCGCCAACGACGACCCGCACTTCCAGGCTCGCGCCACCGTCATCAAGGAGCAGCGCGCCGAGCTCGCCAAGCACCACGTCTCGGTGCTGTGGAGCGACTACTTCAAGGCCCCGCACTTCGAGAAGTACCCGGAGCTGCACCAGCTGGTCAACGACGCCCTGAAGGCCCTCTCGGCCGCCAAGGCGTCCACGGACCCGGCGACGGGCCAGAAGGCGCTGGACTACATCGCCCAGATCGACAAGATCTTCTGGGAGACCAAGAAGGCCTGATCGCGATCATGCCCTCTGACCTGCGATTACTAGGTTGGTTGCAGCGTCTGCCCGTCCGCACCCGGTCCACAGGCCGCCCAGCATGGCGTCCATGATGGATCGGGTGCGGTCTTCTTTGCGGAGCCCTTGTCGTTCCGGGCGACCGGCGCCGACCGATCCCCTGGACCGACGTCCCTGGACGGGAAGTTCAACGCACCCGGGGCGGGGGCCTCGTCGTGCACACCACGGAGGGCGCATCGGGTTCGGTGACCGCGGTGCCTGGTCAGCCGCGGGCCGTTCCGCCAACGGTGTTCATCGCAGGGTGAGCGGGGTCTCGGAGCCGACGCGGGTCAGCTTCTCGGGGTTGCGGACGTAGTAGAGGCCGGTGATGCGGTCGTCCTCGACACGGAACGCCAGGACGCCGTCGATCTCGCCGTCCAGGCGCAGGACGAGAGCCGGGTTGCCGTTGACCACGGTGGGGTCACCGGTGAGCGTGGCTCCAACCTTGCCGGAGCCGCCGACGATGAAACGGGCCACCTTGTCGGCGCCGATGATCGGCCGTCGCGCGGCCTGCTTGACGCCGCCGCCGTCGCTCACGAGGACGACCTCGGGGGCGAGTACGTCAAGGAGACTCTGCAGGTCCCCGGTGACGAGCGCGCGCCGGAACGACTCCAGGGCCGCCCGGGTTTTGCTGGGGGAGACCACTTGGCGGGGGCGGCGGGCGTCGACGTGCCGGCGGGCGCGGTGCGCGATCTGGCGGACGGCCGCGGGGCTCTTGTCGACGGCGGCCGCGATCTCGTCGTAGCCGACGTCGAAGACCTCGCGCAGCACGAAGACGGCGCGCTCTGTCGGCGACAGTGTCTCGAGGACGAGCATGAGCGCCATCGACACACTCTCGGCGAGCTCGACGTCTTCGGCCACGTCCGGCGCGGTGAGCAGCGGCTCGGGCAGCCAGGGGCCGACGTACGCCTCCTTGCGGCGGGTCATGGTGCGCAGCCGGTTGAGCGACTGGCGGGTCGCGATCCGGACCAGGTAGGCGCGCGGGTCGCGCACCTGTCCCAGATCGGCCTCGACCCACCGCAGCCAGGTCTCCTGGAGGACGTCCTCGGCGTCGGCCGCCGATCCGAGCATCTCGTACGCGACGGTGAAGAGCAGGTTGCGGTGGGCGATGAACGTCTCGGTCGCCGGATCAGCGGCGTGGTCGGCCATGTCCCGGCCTCTCTCCTTCGCGGCCGGCCCAGGTTGCCGACCGCCGTCAAGCGCATCCACAGCGAGGTCCTTTCTCCTCGGTGACTTCCTCGGTGACTTCCTCGGTGGCCGTTCGACCCCACCTTGTACCAGCCCGGCTAGGCCGCGCGTTCAGCGGTGGCCGACGCCTCGTCGCGCTCGGCCCGCAGAAGCTCCTGGCGCTTGCCTTCCTTGAACAACTTGTGCAAACGGTAGGAACCGGGCTTGCGTCCCTCGTCCGCCAGTTGCTTGACGGTGCCCTTGCAGATGAACTCCTTGAGCTTCGCGCCCGATCGGCCACCGAGGTAGTACCCCTTCGCCGTGTCCTCCTTGTCGGCGAACTGGAAGATACCGAGGCGACGGCCCAGGCTGATGCACTGGCCGGCGAACCCTATGGTGAGGGTCGCGGGCCGCTCACCCGCGATCCGGCTGAGCACCGTGTCGGCGGCGTGGGCGCCCAGCGGACCCGCGGCCTGGCAGCTCATCCGGAGGGGCAGGTTCGAGGGTGCCGCCGAATCCCCGGCCGCGACGATGCGCGCGTCGTCCACGCTCGTCAACGTCTCGTCCGTGAGCAGGCGGCCCAGGGCGTCGGTGCTCAGCCCGCTGCGCGCGGCCAGGTCCGGCACGCCGAATCCGGCGGTCCAGATGGTCACCTCGCTCGGCAGCGTACGGCCGTCACCGAGCCGCACGGCATCGCGTGTCACGGCCGTCACCTTCGCGTCGGGGCCGTCGAGGACGTTCACACCGAGTTCGGCCAGCCGCTTGGCAACCGAGCGTCGACCCCGCGGGTGCAGGTAGGGGCCGAGCACCCCGCCGCAGACCAGGGTCACGGCGCGGCCCAGCTCCGCCAGCTCGGCGGCGGTCTCGATGCCGGTCGGACCGGCTCCGACGACCGTCACCGCGGCCGTCGCGGGCGCGGCGTCGACGATCGGCCGCAGCCGCTGCGCCTCCTCCAGGCCTGCGATCGGGTAGGCGAACTCGGCCGCTCCGGGCACGCACGGGTCGGCGCTGCCACTGCCCACCGCGTAGATCAGGTAGTCGTAGCCGACCGTGCCGCCGGTCGCCAACATCACGCTGCGCTCGGCCGCGTCGATCCGTGTCACGGTGTCGACCACCAGCCGGACGCCCTCGCCCAGGATCTCCCGGTAGTCGACGACCGCGTCATGGGACCCGCCCACCACCTGGTGCAGGCGGATCCGCTCGACGAAGGTCGGGCGCGGGTTGATCAGCGTCACTGTCACGTCGTCGCGCTGCGTCAGGCGATTGGCGGCCATGACGCCGGCGTATCCGCCGCCGATCACGACGACCTCGGTGTTCTCGGTCATGGTGTCTCCTCCGGTTCCAGGGGTTCGGCCACAAGACACCGCGTGCTCGATAGTTGTGACGGCACGTGAGACAGGTCACTCCACACGGGCGGGCTCGGCTGAGAAACCCCGCATTCCTCAGGCCACCGGTGCAAAAGGCGTCGCCGCCTTGATGCGCGCCGCGAGGCCGTCGAGGAGGGTGGTCAGGCCGAACTCGTACAGCGATGCGGGCGACAGGTCGCCTCGGTGGCGACAGACGCGAACGATGTGCCGCATGCCGTGCGCCACGAGCCGGATCCGGCTGAGGTTGAGGGCAGCGGACATGCCGGCCGCCGACGCGCCGGAGAACACCCGCACGGAAGCGGTCCGTCTCCCCGACTGCACAGCGCGCTGACCCGCTGGGCGGGCCCGGCCCGAACCGCCGGCCGGGCCCCTTCGCGTTCCCGTCAGTCCTCCCCGCTCGGCCGCTCCGTCCAGCGGAACCACGCCGTCTCGCCGTCGATGTGGAGGAGGAAGTCGGCGACCGGGTTGCCGGGCGCGGTCAGCGCGACCGCTTCGGTGATCGCCTCGTACGCCTCCTCCCACTGCTCGTACGCATCGTCGATCCGGTCCACGAGCGCCAACTCCCGCTCGAACAGCGGACGCAGCTCCGCGAAGCCGGTGTGTGCGGTGAAACGGCCGTGCAACCAGGGGAAGTCGGCGTCCTCAACGAGGATCTCGCCTACGACGCCGCCGGTGCGACGACCCACCAGTCGCCAGGTCTCCCCGATGAACCCCATGAAGCTCCTATAGATCGTCAAGCTGATCTGCTGGGTCCATAGGATGCGTTTGTGGCTCGGTTCGATGAGGTGAAGGCGACGTTCTGGGGCGAGGGCCTGTATGGGGTTCAGCCCCCGCTGACCGACGCGGTCATCCGGGACGCCGAGCACCGGCTCGGTGTCCGTCTGCCGGCCTCGTTGCTGGAGATCCTGCAGGTTCAGAACGGCGGCCTGGTGGCGGAGTCGTGGAACGCGTTCCCGACGGACGTGCCGACGTCGTGGAGCGAGAACCACGTTCCGCTCGACGACATGAGGGGCATCGGCCATCACGACGGCCAGTCGTCCTTGCTGGACTCGGGTTACCTGGTTGAGGAGTGGGGTCTTCCTTCACCTCTTGTTCTGCTTTCCGGTGACGGTCACTCCTGGATTGCTCTCGACTACCGAGCATGCGGAGAGAGCGGGGAGCCGTCCGTGACGTGGTTCGACGTGGACGACGGCACCGAGCTCCCGCTGGCGACGGACTTCACGGAGTTTGTCGAGCGGCTGACTGCGGCCGCGTCCTTCGACCTTGATGACGCGAACGGCAGCCGGTCGGCGTCATGATCTGGCTCCGGCCGAGCTTGCCGTGTTCACAATGCCTGTGCTCCTGAGGTGCCTGTAGACCTCGCGGGCGACGAACCTCTTCAGACAGCGCATGATGTCCTTGGTGGACATGCCCTCGGTGGTGCGTCTGGCGACGTAGTCCCGGGTTCGTTGGTCGTGCCGCATGCGGACCAGGACGATGGTGTAGAGGGCACTGTTGGCGTTGCGGTCCCCGCCGCGGTTGATGCGGTGACGGTTGGTCCGGCCGGACGAGGCGGGGATCGGGGCGGCCCCGCACAGATGCGCGAAGGACGCTTCGGACCGGAGCCGGTCGGGGTTGTCTCCCGCGGTGATCAGCAGCTGGCCGGCCGTCTCCGTGCCCACCCCGGGCAGTGCGACAAGGCTGGGTGCCGCCCGAGTCACGAGGGGAGCCAGGTCCGCGTCGGCCTCTTTGATCTCCTGCTGAAGGGCCTGATAGCGCCGGGCCAGGCGGCGAAGTGCCGTCTTGGCAGCGCAGGCCGGGTCCGTGAGATCACCGGCGGGCCTGGCCGTGCGAGGGTGTCGATCAGCACGCCGGTGGGCAGCCCACGCAGCTTGTCCCGCAGGGTGGAGGGCGCGGTGACCATCAGGGAACGGATCTGGTTGATGGTCTGCGTGCGGGCCTTGACGGCGCTCTTTCGGACCACGCGCAGAGCGCGGATCGCTTCCACGATCCCGTCCCGGCTCTTCGGTGTTCCGCTCGCCCGGCCGGACAGGACGGCGGTGGCCGCCGCGTAGGCGTCGATCGGATCGGACTTGCCGTGGGCCCGCCGGGCCCTGCGGTCCGGCCGGTCGACCTCGACGACCGTGATGCCGTTCGCGGTGAGGAACCGTGCGAGTTCGGCGCCGTAGGCGCCGGTGCCCTCCATCCCGACCGCGATGACGTCGCCTTGGGCACGTAGCCAGGCCAGCAGCTGCTCGTAGCCGGCCGAGTTCGTTTTGAACGGTTGAGTGTCCAGGTGGCGGCCGACCGAGTCGATCACAGCGGCTTGGTGGACGTCCGTGTGGGTGTCGATTCCGCCGATCACCGCTATCTCGGGCGCTGTCATGCTCGGCTCTGCCGTCCTTCCGTATGGGTACCGGACCGGCGTGTGCTGCCCGGGCCGACGGACGAGACAGTGATGAGGCTGGTGGCCAAGCTCCTATGAGGTCACGGACACCCGTGAGCACACGCGGTGGCGTCGTTCGGCGGCCGACAATTCAACAGACGGACAGCCGAAACGTCAGTCAGACCCGGAGTCAGACCCCCGAACGACGCCAGGGAAATCCTCACTATCAGACCCCTTTGTCGGTCGTCACCCGAGTAGGTCGGAGTATGCCCGGTGGATCTCGCCGAGTCCTGGGGCGGAAGTTCGTGCGGACCCGTTGTCGGTGGTGCGTGCGATGCTGTGGACGTGGACATCGACGACCTGGTCCGGCTGCGGCGGGCGCGTGACCGGATGGACCGTGAGTACGCACAGCCGCTGGACGTGCCGGCGCTCGCACGCACCGCGCTGATGTCGCCGGGGCACTTCCAGCGCAGCTTCCGCGCGGCGTACGGGGAGACGCCGTACAGCTATCTCATGACCCGCCGCATCGAGCGGGCCAAGGCGCTGCTGCGGCGCGGCGACCTGACCGTGACAGAGGTGTGCTTCGAAGTGGGGTGCACCTCGCTGGGGTCCTTCAGCTCGCGGTTCACGGAGCTGGTCGGCGAGACCCCGAGCGCGTACCGGGCGCGGTCGCACGAGCAGGGGGCGGGGATTCCGGCATGCGTGGCGAAGGGACTGACGCGGCCACGGCGGGGACAACCGCCGAATACCCAGACGGATCCGCATGTGCAGCTCTGACGTGTCTGACGCGTCTGACGTGTCTGACGTGGCGCTCATGCCGTGGTCGAGGGGCCCGACAGTGCGGCGAGTCGGCTGGACCAGGTGTGCCTCGACCTCGCCCCGGCCGTGTTCGACGTGGAGGTCGCGTTCTGGAGCGACCTCACCGGCTGGGAGTCGCTGCCCGGCTCCCTCCCGGAGTTCCACGTGGCCAGGCCGCCCGCCGCCCTCCCCGTCCGCATCCTGCTGCAACGCCTCGGCACCGACCGCCCCACCTCCGCCCACCTCGACCTCGCGTGCGTGGACATCGACACGGTCCGGGCCCGGCACGAGCGGCTCGGCGCCACGTTCGTCGCCTCCGGCACCCACTGGACCGTGATGCGCGACCCGGCGGGCGGCACATACTGCCTGACGGGCCGCGACCCCTGGACCGGCAGCCTGCCTCGCCAGAGTTTCCTCAGCGGCCCGGCGCACCCTGCTGCACCGCGTACGCGCACACCACGATCGTCGACCCCGTGGCCGACGTCGGCGTCGGACAGGGCGTCCCCCGCACATCGGCGGACAGCAGCGGCGCCGGCGCACGCTCCCACCTGGCCGGAGGATCGGGCTCGTTCGCGTCCTGCAGCCACAGCGTGAGCCCTCCGCCCGCCAGCACCAGGGCGGCCCATACGCCGACCGCCCACCGCCACGCCCGGCGCCGTCCCCCCGCCCCGGTCACGCTCGGGCCGCCGCCCCGCCGTCCCAGACCTCCACGTCCACCACGGCGGACACCGGTATCGGCCCGTACACGTGCGGGAACTCCTCGTCGCCCGGTTTCGCGGCCTCGTAGCGCAGCGGGGCGGTCAGCCGCTCGGGGTCGATGACCAGCAGCACCAGTTCGTCGGGCCCGTCGTACTCCGCGTACACGAACCGTGCCACGGACGGGACCTGGTGGCGCAGTGAGCAGTGGATGAAGCCCTCCTCCTGGAGGGTGCGGCCGCGGGTCGACATCTCGTAGGTGCCGGTCGCGCGGGCCGCCTCCCACAGGGAGCGCTCGGTGAGGTGCACAAGAGGTTCGGACATGCCATCAACCTACGGCCTCGGTCCACAGCCCAAGGCCTCGGCCGCGCTTCTTGGTCTCGCTGTACTGTCTCGCTGTACGGCCCTCTACACGCTCGTCCCGGATTCCCGGCCATCCGGTCGCCCCGGGTCGCTCGTCCCGGATTCCTGGATACCCGGTCGCCCCGGGTCTTTCGTCCCGGGCTCTTGAACGCCCGTTCGTTCCGGGTCTTCCGTGACCGGTTCGCGGATCCTGTCCCGGGGCGTCTCCTCGGGCTGCGGCGGCACGTACGCCGGGCACTCGGGATTGCGGCAGGGGCCGGGGCGCCACAGGGGAACCCAGGCGCCCAGCGTCTTGTGACGCCGTACGACCGTGGCGACCGGCTGTCCGCACGACGGACAGACATGGTCCTCGCTGCCCATGCCTTCAGGGTAGGGCGGGCAAGGGGCGCGGCGCTTCCCGAGACGGATCGCGTCCCGGGTACGCATCGCTTCCCCGGTGCGGATTCAGCGCGGCTCGCGCCACATCGGCCACATCCGCGGGCCGTCCGGGAGGTGCAGGGTGCGGCCGGTGAAGGCGAAGCCGAGGCGTTCGTACAGCCTGGTGCTACGGCGACTGCTGGCCTCCAGATAGGCGGGCAGGCCCGCACGGTCGCAGCGGACGAGTTCGTGTTCGATCAGCGCGGTGCCCAGGCCCTCGCCCTGGTGCCGCGGTGCCACGCCGATCATCCAGAGGTATGCGTGCGCGCGGTCGGCGGGATGCGACTCGGCCGTCAGCCGGGCGATCCGCTCGACGCGTTCGTTCTCCGGGTCGACGGCCTCGCGCAACCGCACGGCGTCGTCCCCGCCCTCTTCTCCGAAGTGGTCACCGGCAGGTTCTCCCGCGTGGTCACCGGCGGGCTCTACAAAGTGCTCACCGGCAGGCTCTACGTAGTGCTCATCGGCGGGCACGGACAGCCACAGGGCGCACGCCCTGCCGTCCTCGGTCATGTCGACGCGTCCCTCGGCGAGCACGACGTCGGTGAACGCGGCCATCAGCCGGTGGTGCGTCGTACGGCGGTACTCCTCGCCCGGAAAGACCCAGCGACTGACCGGATCGTCGCCGAAGGCCTCGTCCAGCAGCCGGACGACCAGCTCGCGGTCGCTCCCGTCCGCCGTCCGGATCGCCACGCCCATCCGCCCACCCCTCGTGTCAACCGACCTCGTGCGTCCGGCGGTTGCAGCCTAACCGGAACGCGCTCGGCGCGGGTGCCCGGCGGGCGAAGGAGCGGACCCCGCACACATGGGGATGTGCGGGGCCCGTCCGGGCCGGAGCCACGGGCGCCGTGCGGGGTCAGGAGCCGCACAGGCCCGGTGCTCCGGGGTCTCTCGGTGGTGGTGGTCGGGTGGTGGCGGTCAGGTGGTACGCCGGGTCACGAACTCGGCCAGGGCCAGCAGGCCGCCCGCCGCCTCCGGGTCGGGGACCGCCCGGGACAGCTCCTGCATCGCCCGGGCCATCCGGTCGGCCGCCTGCGACTGCGCCCAGTCGCGGCCGCCCGCCTGCTCGACGGCGAGGACCGTGCGCTCCAGCCCCCCTTCCTCGTACGGCTCTCGGTACAGCTCGGCCAGGTCGGCGGCCGCCGGGGTGCCGGAAGCCAGCGCGGCGACCACGGGCAGCGACTTCTTACGGGCCATGAGGTCCGCGCCGGCCGGCTTGCCGGTGCGGCTCGGGTCCCCCCAGATGCCGATCACGTCGTCGATGAGCTGGAAGGCGAGCCCGGCCTGACGGCCGAACGCGTCCAGCGCCTCGACGTCCGCCTCGTCCGCCCCCGCGTACAGGGCGCCGAGCGCGCAGGCGCAGCCGAGCAGTGCGCCCGTCTTCGCCTCGGCCATCGCAAGCACCTCGTCGAGGGTGACCTCGTGGGGGCCGCGCCTCTCCATGGCCGTGTCCGTGTGCTGACCCGCGCACAGTTCGACGACACAGGCCGCGAGACGGGCGGCGGCCGCCCCGGACGCCGGGTGCGGATCCTCGGCGAGCAGCCGCTGGGCCAGCGCCTGCAGGGCGTCCCCGGCGAGGATCGCGTCGGCGTCGCCGAACACGGTCCAGGCGGTGGGGCGGTGCCGACGGGTGGTGTCCCGGTCCATCACGTCGTCGTGCAGCAGCGTGAAGTTGTGCACGAGCTCCACGGCCGCCGCGGCCCCTACGGCAGCCGACTGCCGTCCGCCGAGCGCGCGGGACGCGGTCAGGACCAGCGCGGGGCGTATCGCCTTGCCCGCGTTGCCGGCCGCCGGGGAGCCGTCCGCGTGCTCCCAGCCGAAGTGATAGCGCGCGATCCGGCGCATCGAGTCGGGCAGGGTGTCGATGGCCCGGCGCAGCTCCGGGTCGACCGAGGCGCGGGTGCGCTCCAGTATCACCGCCGCTTCGTGCCCGTCGTACGGTTCCGCAGGGGCCGGGAGCGGGCCGTGCCGTCCAGGTGCACTCGCCGGGCTCTGCCTGTCGAGGGTCGTGCTCTGCTTCGACTCCGTCATGAACTCACCCATCGGACCGCCTCGGAGAGTCTGCGGACGGCGGCACTTCCGCCTCCGCTGGGCGCGCATCCCGAGGGTGTACCCGCCCTGACGGGCGGGAACACGGCCTGCCGCTTGTGTGCGGCGAACAGCGATGGCGTCACCTCCAGCGGCCGATCTCTACGTTCTCCAGGACCCCCAGCGCGTCGGGCACCAGGACGGCGGCCGAGTAGTAGGCCGTGACCAGGTAGCTGATGATCGCCTGTTCGTTGATGCCCATGAAGCGCACGGACAGGCTGGGCTCGATCTCGTCCGGGATGCCCGCCTGCTGGAGACCGATGACGCCCTGCTCGGCCTCGCCCGTACGCATGCAGATGATGGAGGTCGTACGGGCCTCGGTGACCGGGATCTTGTTGCAGGGGAAGATCGGCACTCCGCGCCAGGTGGGGATGCGGTTGCCCGCGATCTCGACGGACTCGGGGACGAGTCCGCGCCTGTTGCACTCGCGGCCGAACGCGGCGATCGCGCGCGGGTGGGCGAGGAACAGCTTGGATCCGCGCCTGCGGCTGAGCAGTTCGTCCAGGTCGTCGGGGCTGGGAACGCCGTCGTGGGGCTGGAGGCGCTGGTCGTACTCGCAGTTGTGGAGCAGGCCGAACTCCCTGTTGTTGATGAGTTCGTGCTCCTGGCGCTCCTTCAGTGCCTCGACCGTGAGCCGCAGCTGCTGCTCGGTCTGGTTCATCGGCTGGTTGTAGAGGTCGGCCACGCGCGTGTGGATGCGCAGGACGGTCTGCGCGATGCTCAGTTCGTACTCGCGGGGCGCGGCCTCGTAGTCGACGAAGGTGTGCGGGATGTCCGGCTCGCCGGCGTGGCCCGCGGCGAGGTCGATCGTCTTCTCGCCGTACTTGTTGGTGCGCTGTTCGGGGATCGATCGCTGCTGGTCGAGGTGGTCGCGCAGGGACTCGGCGCGTTCCGCGATCTGTTCGACGTCCCGGCGGGGGAGGGCGAGCACCGTGCAGGCGGTGACCGCGCGGGCCGTGTACTCCCAGATGGCGTCCGGGTCGAGCAGTGCCTGTTCGCCGAAGTAGGCGCCGTCGGCGAGGACACCGAGCACCGCGTCGTCGCCGTAGGGGCCCGTGCCGATCTTCTCGAGCTTGCCGTGCGCGAGCAGGAACACCTCGTCGGCCTGGCTGCCGAACTCGGCGAGCACGTCCCCGGGCGCGAACCTCCGCTGCTGGCAGCGCCGGGCGAGTTCGCCGAGCACTTCCTGGTCGTCGTAGGTGCGCAGGGCGGGCAGCTCGCCCAGCTCCGCGGGGATGACCGCGACCTGGTCGCCGGTCTTCACGAACGTCACACGGCCGTCACCCACGGAGTAGGTGAGGCGGCGGTTCACCCGGTACGTGCCGCCCTGCACGTTCACCCACGGCAGCATGCGCAGCAGCCATCGTGAGCTGATCTCCTGCATCTGGGGCGCGGACTTGGTGGTGGTGGCCAGGTTCCGTGCGGCCGCTGTGCCGAGACTCTGCTGCGGCTTGTCCTGCCCCGCTCGGACCTCTTCGCCTACCGACATGTGGAATTGCCCTCCCGGTCACGCATTGCTTGCGAAGAGAAGCCTTCCATCACGGAGCGTGTCGGTGCTATTACCCGAAAGAGCGGGAATGGATCACCGCAGGCCTGGGCAGAGTGGGGCACTTTGTCGAGCGGCGACCGGTGCCGACAATGGCGGGGTGACCAGCCCCGACGTGCCGCACACCGCCGAGCCCGCCCCCGAAGCGCTCGACCCGTCCGTGCTGCGCCCGCGCCTGCCGTCGCCGTTGCAGGAGGCGGCGGACGAGCGCTTCGCGCGGCACGGCGTCCGGCTGCTGCTCAAGCGGGACGATCTGATCCATCCGGACCTGGTCGGCAACAAGTGGCGCAAGCTCACCCCGAACCTGCGGGCCGCGGCCGGCCGCCCCCTGCTCACCTTCGGCGGCGCCTACTCCAACCATCTGCGGGCCACGGCCGCGGCGGGCCGGCTGCTGGGGCTGGAGACGATCGGTGTGGTCCGCGGTGAGGAGCTGGCCGACCGCCCGCTCAACCCCTCCCTGGCCCGGTGCGCGGCCGACGGCATGCGGCTGCACTTCGTCGACAGGTCGACGTACCGCCGCATATCGGAGCCGGGAACCCTGGCCGGCATCCTGCGCGCGGCGGACGCCGAGGAGGCGTACGTCGTGCCGGAGGGCGGCAGCAACCCCCTCGCCGTACGCGGCTGCCACGCGCTCGGCGAGGAGCTGCGCGGCCGTGCGGACGTGGTCGCCGTGGCCTGCGGCACCGGCGGCACCCTGGCGGGGCTGGCCGCGGGACTGGCCCCGGACCAGCGGGCCGTGGGGGTCGCGGTGCTCAAGGGCGACTTCCTGGCCGCCGAGACGGCCGCGCTCCAGACCTTGGCGTTCGGGGGCCGTCGCGGCACCTGGACCGTGGACACCCGCTTCCACTTCGGCGGCTACGCCCGCACGTCGGACGAACTCGAAGCTTTCGCGGACGACTTCGAGTCCCGCCACGGCCTCCCGGTGGAACGTCTCTATGTCGCCAAGCTGCTGTACGGACTTGTCGCCCTGACCGAGGAGGGCGCGTTCCCACAGGGGACGACGCTGGCCGCCGTGATCACCGGACGGCCCTTCTCCTAGCCGCGGTCGGGTCCTTCGTCCTACTCCCTGGCATGGACGAAGGAACGGCTTCCTCACCGGCGAGGACGGAGGGACCACGGCCGGAAGGCCGACTCTCCCCCACCACAGCCGAACGCGCGGCTCACGTCGTCTCCCGGTAGGCCGCCGCCTCCTCCAGGTCCAGTCGTCGCAGCAGGGTGCGGAGCATCTCGTCGTCGATGTAGCGGTGGTTGCGGAGTTTCACGAAGACCTCGCGTTCCGCTCCGATCATCTCGCGGGACAGCCGGCTGTAGGTGTCGTCGACCGTTTCGCCGGTCACCGGGTTCACCGAGCCCAGCCGCTCCCAGACGGCGTTGCGGCGGCGTTCCAGAACCGTGCGCAGGCGGTCGGCCAGTGGGGGCGGCAGGGCGTTGCGCTCGTCGTCGAGGAGCTCGTCCAGGCGCTGCTCGGCGACCCGGGACGCCTGTGCCTGGGCGTTGGCCTCCGCGAGGGTCTCCGCCTGCGCGTCGCGCCCCGGCAGCCGCAGCACCCGGATCAGCGGGGGCAGGGTCAGCCCCTGCACCACCAGCGTGCCGATCACCGTCGTGAAGGTCAGGAAGAGGATCAGGTTGCGGTTGGGGAAAGCGCCGCCGCCGTGGATGGTCTGCGGGATCGAGAAGGCGATCGCGAGCGAGACCACGCCGCGCATCCCCGCCCAGCCGATGATGAACGGCCCCTTCCACGTGGGGTTCGCCTCGCGCTCCCGGATGTGCCGGAACAGCAGGCGCGGCAGGAAGGTCCCCGGATACACCCACACGAACCGCGACGCGACGACCACGAGGAACACGGCCACCGCGTACCAGGCCGCGCGCGTGCCCTCGTACTGACCGAGTCCCTTCAGGACGACCGGCAGTTGCAGCCCGATGAGCGCGAACACCGCCGACTCCAGGAGGAACGCGACCATCTTCCACACCGCCTCCTCCTGAAGGCGGGTCGCGAAGTCCACCTGCCAGTTGTGGTACCCGAGGTAGAGGGCGACGACGACCACGGCGAGCACCCCGGACGCATGGACCCACTCCGCTGCCCCGTAGGCGACGAACGGGATCAGCAGGGAGAGGGTGTTCTGCAGCAGCGCCTCCTTCAGGTGCGTACGCAGCCAGTGGATCGGCATCATCAGCAGCAGGCCGATCGCGACACCGCCGACCGCCGCGAGCAGGAACTCGCGCACCCCGTCCGCCCAGGTCGCGCCCTCCCCGATCGCCGCCGCCAGCGCCACCTTGTACGCGGTGATCGCGGTCGCGTCGTTCACCAGCGACTCCCCTTGCAGGATCGTGGTGATCCGCGACGGCAGCCCCACCCGCCGGGCGACCGCCGTCGCCGCGACCGCGTCCGGTGGAGCGACCACCGCTCCCAGCACCATCGCCGCGGGCAGTGACATGCCCGGCACGATCAGATACACCGCCCAGCCCACGACGAGCGTCGCGAACAGCACATACCCGACGGACAGCAGCGCCACGGGCCGCATCTGCGCCCGCAGGTCCAGGTACGAGCTGTCGGTGGCCGCCGTGTACAGCAGCGGGGGCAGCACCAGCGGCAGGACGATGCCGGGGTCGAGGGTGTACTCGGGCACGCCGGGCAGGTACGAGACGGCGAGGCCCGCCGCGACCAGCAGCAGCGGCGCGGGCACAGGGGTGCGTCGCGCGGCCCCGGCGACTGCGGCGCTGCCGGCGACCAGCAACAGCAGTGGCAACACATTCATCGTCTTCCGCCCGCCCTCGATTTCCGCGCGGCTTCCCGCGGACCCGTCGTAACCTGGCAATCATGAAACAGTGCACGCACGCGGGCGCGCTGCCGCAGCCCGAGCCCGAGGCCCAGAGCGAAACGTGCCTGGAGTGTCTGGCCGCCGGCACGCACCCGGTGCAACTGCGGCTGTGCCTGGAGTGCGGACACGTGGGCTGCTGCGACTCCTCGCCCCTGCGGCACGCGACCGCGCACCACAAGGACAGCGGCCACCCGGTCATGCGCACCTTCGAGCCGGGCGAGGACTGGCGCTGGTGCTTCGTCGACCATGTACTCGTGTGACTGTGTATCCGTACTCGTGTGACTCTGGATTTCGACGGTTCGGCAGTCTGACGCCGGGGTACGTCAACCCGGCGCGCGCTCTTCCCAATTGAGCCCGCAAGACCCCTAGCCACTGTGTGTATCCATAGGTTTACTATGAGTGACAGAAAGGGGTCGGGGTCCCAAGGACAGGAAAGTCGAGAGCGCGATAGCGTCACCGCTGAACCACGTAGGGCGTTACCCCGGGGGGCGACCCTCGGCCCCGAAAGAGCTTGTACCACCTTGGAGGTGAGGGTGTCCCAGATCGCAGGCGAGCCCGCGACCCAGGACTTCGTGGAAGTCCGGCTGCCGGCAGCGGGTGCCTACCTGTCGGTGCTGCGTACGGCCACGGCCGGCCTCGCGGCCCGTTTGGACTTCACCCTCGACGAGATCGAGGACCTGCGCATCGCGGTCGACGAGGCCTGCGCGATCCTGCTGCAACAGGCCGTGCCCGGCTCGGTGCTCAGCTGTGTCTTCCGGCTCATCGACGACTCACTGGAGGTCACGGTCTCCGCCCCGACCACGGACGGTCACGCCCCCTCGCGGGACACCTTCGCCTGGACCGTTCTGTCGGCCCTGGCCGGCAAGGTCTCCTCCGCGGTCGCCGACGACAAGACCGTGTCCATCAGCCTCTACAAACAGCGCGGCGCGGGACCCGGGCCGGCGTGACGAACGGGGACGGGCCGGTGCGGGACGAAGAGCGCGGCACACGGGAACTTTCCGCCGGGAACGCCGGCGGCCCGAGCGGGTCGCGGCGCATGGCGGACGGCGTGGACAGCATCCCCGAGCAGGCCCGTCCGCATCCGGTGGACGACGCTTCGGCGGCCGAGGCCCCCGATCGGGAGGGGTCGGCCGACGGGGCCGGGGCGGTCGACGCGGCCGGGGCGGTCGACGCGGCCGGGGCGGTCGACGCGCGAGGCGACGGACGAGGGGATCCAGACGGTGCCACGCGGAGCACGTCCTCCGGAGGAAATGGGGCCTCCCCTGCTCGAGCGGAGTCGAGAGCTTGGGGAAGGGTGACGGGCGGGACGATGAGCGAGCACGAGCGAAACGCTGAGCAGAGTGTGCCGGGCGGCGCACAGCACGACCCACAGGACCGCAGCGGAGCGCGGGCCCTGTTCGTCGAGCTGCGCAAGCTGCAGGAGGGCAGCCCGGAGTACGCGGAGCTGCGCAACCAGCTGGTCCGTATGCACCTGCCGCTCGTCGAACACCTCGCGCGCCGCTTCCGCAACCGGGGCGAGCCGCTGGACGACCTGACCCAGGTCGCCACCATCGGCCTGATCAAGTCGGTCGACCGTTTCGACCCGGAACGCGGCGTCGAGTTCTCGACGTACGCGACCCCGACGGTCGTCGGCGAGATCAAGCGCCACTTCCGCGACAAGGGCTGGGCGGTACGGGTGCCGCGGCGTCTGCAGGAGCTGCGCCTGGCCCTGACGACGGCCACGGCCGAGCTGTCCCAGCTGCACGGCCGCTCCCCGACGGTCCACGAGCTGGCCGAGAAGCTGGCCATCTCGGAGGAGGAGGTCCTGGAGGGCCTGGAGTCCGCCAACGCGTACTCCACTCTGTCCCTGGACGTCCCCGACACGGACGACGAGTCGCCGGCGGTCGCGGACACGCTCGGCGCGGAGGACGAGGCGCTGGAGGGCGTCGAGTACCGCGAGTCGCTGAAGCCGCTGCTGGAGGACCTGCCGCCGCGGGAGAAGCGGATCCTTCTTCTCCGTTTCTTCGGCAACATGACGCAGTCGCAGATCGCGCAGGAGGTCGGCATCTCACAGATGCACGTGTCGCGCCTGCTGGCGAGGACACTGGCCCAGCTGCGGGAGAAGCTGCTGGTCGAGGAGTGACGAAGGGCGACCGGGATTCCGGTCGCCCTCGCAACTGCGTACGCCGACGGCGTACGCGCCGCCTACTTCTGGTCCTGTACGTTCCCGGGCCCCCGGATGCCCAGCGCCCGCGTTGTCGCCGGGTTCACCAAGAGCACCAGCGCCGCCACCGCGACCACCGCGAGCGCGATGCCGCCCGGGATCGCCACGCTGTCGGCCTGGAGCAGGCTGTACGCCACCGGCAAGGCCATGATCTGTGTGATGACGGCGGGCCCCCGGCTCCAGCTGCGGCGCAGCAGCAGACCCCGCGCGGCCAGCAGGGGCAGCAGCGCGAGCACGATCAGGGTGACACCGCCGGTGACGGCCTGCTGACGGTCGTCCGGCGAGCCCGTGAGGCCCAGGACGAACATCCAGACACCGCCCACGACCAGGGCGAGCCCCTCCAGGCCGGCCAGCGCCGCGGCGGCGGTCAGCCGCACGGGACGGGACTGGGTGTCGGGCGTCCGATGGGTGGGGTTCTGCTCAGCGCTCACCCCTGAAGAGTAGCCCTCGGGCGGCACCCCACCGCCGACGCGGTCGGCGCCCAAAGAGCTGAACCCGGAGGACTGTGCTCAAGGCCACTCCTCGATCTCTTACCCGATCCCTAACTCGGGCTGGGACCGAGTACCACCCAGTAGGTACGCTGCAACCCATGCGTGCACTTCTCGTGGTCAATCCGGCGGCAACCACCACAAGTGCACGCACCCGTGACGTCCTGATCCACGCGCTGGCGAGCGAGATGAAGCTCGAGGCGGTCACCACCGAGTACCGCGGGCACGCCCGGGACCTCGGCCGGCAGGCCGCGGAGAGCGAGGACATCGAGCTGGTCGTGGCCCTCGGCGGCGACGGCACGGTCAACGAGGTCGTGAACGGTCTGCTGCACCACGGTCCCGACCCCGAGCGCCTCCCCCGCCTCGCCGTCGTCCCCGGCGGCTCGACCAACGTCTTCGCCCGCGCCCTCGGTCTGCCCAACGACGCCGTGGAGGCCACCGGCGCGATCCTCGACGCTCTGCGCGAGGAGCGCGAGCGCACGGTCGGCCTCGGTCTCGCCGCGGGCACCCCGGGCACGGAGGACGAGGGGGTGCCCTCCCGCTGGTTCACCTTCAACGCGGGCCTCGGCTTCGACGCGGGCGTGGTCGGCCGCGTCGAGCAGCAGCGGGAACGCGGCAAGCGGTCCACCCATGCGCTGTATCTGCGCCAGGTGGTGCGCCAGTTTCTGGACGAACCTCACCGCAGGCGCGGAACGATCACCCTGGAGCGGGCCGGCGAGGAGCCGGTCACCGATCTCGTCCTGTCCATAATCTGCAACACGGCACCGTGGACGTTTCTCGGCAATCGTCCGGTGTACGCGTCACCTAAGGCCTCGTTCGATACCGGGCTCGACGTACTCGCTCTCAGCCGCGTGTCCACGGCCTCGGTTGCCCGGTATGCCACCCAGTTGCTCACTTCGTCCCCCGAGCGCGGACCGCGCGGCAAGCACGTGGTGTCCCTGCATGACCTGAGCGGCTTCACCTTGCATTCGAAGGTGCCCCTGCCCCTGCAGATGGACGGCGACCACCTGGGGCTGCGTACGAGCGTGACGTTCACAGGCGTACGCCGTGCACTGCGTGTGATTGTGTGAGCAGAAGGGGCCAAAGTCCTTTCACTCGAACGTTTAGACCAGGATCCACCCCTTGGAAGTACGGCTGTGACCCAGTCGACACCAGGGAATCAAAAAAAACTTTCCGGAAGGGGTTGTATCCGCCGCCGAGGTTTGCGAGTCTCTACGTGGCGCTCGGGACAGCCCGCAACACCGGCCCCCATCGAGAGCCCGAACCCCTCCTCAATCCACAGGACCACGTCAGCGAGTCTGACGATCGGCCCTTCACTTGTTGAGGGATTCGTGAAAGCGTTCACATTCACAAGCAATCTGCACGTAATACCAAGAGAGGTAGCAGCCATGGACTGGCGTCACAACGCCGTTTGCCGCGAGGAAGACCCCGAGCTCTTCTTCCCCATCGGCAACACCGGTCCCGCGCTGCTGCAGATCGAGGAAGCCAAGGCCGTCTGCCGTCGCTGCCCGGTTATCGAGCAGTGCCTGCAGTGGGCGCTCGAGTCCGGCCAGGACTCCGGCGTCTGGGGTGGTCTCAGCGAGGACGAGCGCCGCGCCATGAAGCGCCGCGCCGCCCGCAACCGGGCCCGTCAGGCCTCCGCCTGACGCACCCACCCCGTACGAGCCTGAGCTTGGCGGCGCGTACAGCGAGTACGCTTCTCCCGCCCCCGAGCCGCAGCGCGCAGTACCCGCGCTAGCACTAGCTGGCAACGAGCTTTCGGCCCCGGACCACTTGTGGTCCGGGGCTCATTGCTGTGCGGACGCCGTACGAGGGTGCGGCGGTGTCACTTCTCCGCCCGCACCGGGATGTCCAGGATCACCCGCGTACCGCGCTCCGGGGCCGGGACCATGTCGAACGTGCCGCCCAACTCGCCCTCCACCAGCGTCCGTACGATCTGCAGACCGAGGTTGCCCGCCGTGTGCGGGTCGAAGCCCTCGGGCAGGCCGACCCCGTCGTCCTGGACCGTGACCAGGAGGCGGGCCTCCTTCGTCGTGCCGCCGCGGACCGCCGAGACCTCGACCGTGCCGGTGTCGCCCGGACGGAAGCCGTGTTCCAGAGCGTTCTGCAGGACCTCGGTCAGCACCATGGAGAGCGGGGTCGCGACCTCGGCGTCCAGGATCCCGAAGCGGCCACTGCGCCGGCCGGTGACCGAACCGGGCGAGATCTCGGCGACCATCGCGAGCACCCGGTCGGCGATCTCGTCGAAGTCCACGCGCTCGTCCAGGTTCTGGGACAGCGTCTCATGAACGATCGCGATCGAGCCGACCCTTCGTACGGCCTCTTCGAGGGCCTCCCGCCCGCGCTCGGACTCGATGCGGCGGGCCTGGAGGCGGAGCAGGGCGGCGACCGTCTGGAGGTTGTTCTTCACCCGGTGGTGGATCTCCCGGATGGTCGCGTCCTTGGTTATCAACTCACGCTCACGGCGTCGCAGTTCGGTGACGTCCCGGAGCAGGACGAGGGAACCGATACGCGTGCCCTTCGGCTTGAGGGGGATCGCGCGGAACTGGATCACCCCGTCGTGCGCCTCGATCTCGAACTCGCGCGGCGCCCAGCCGCTGGCGAGCTTGGACAGGGCCTCGTCCACCGGGCCCCGGGTCGGGGCGAGTTCGGCGGTGGTCTTGCCCAGGTGGTGGCCTACGAGGTCGGCGGCGAGGCCCAGGCGGTGGTACGCCGACAGCGCGTTCGGTGACGCGTACTGGACTATGCCGTCCGCGTCCAGCCGGATCAGTCCGTCGCCGACGCGCGGCGAGGCGTCCATGTCGACCTGCTGGTCGGGGAACGGGAAGGAACCGGCCGCGATCATCTGGGCGAGGTCGGAGGCGCTCTGGAGATACGTCAGCTCCAGGCGGCTCGGGGTCCGCACGGTCAGCAGGTTGGTGTTGCGCGCGATGACCCCGAGGACGCGCCCCTCGCGGCGCACGGGAATGGACTCGACCCGGACCGGGACCTCCTCGCGCCACTCGGGGTCGCCCTCGCGCACGATCCGGCCCTCGTCGAGGGCGGCGTCCAGCATGGGGCGGCGGCCGCGCGGGACCAGGTGGCCGACCATGTCGTCCTGGTAGGAGGTGGGGCCCGTGTTGGGGCGCATCTGCGCGACCGACACGTAGCGCGTGCCGTCGCTTGTGGGGACCCACAGGACCAGGTCGGCGAAGGAGAGGTCGGAGAGCAGCTGCCACTCCGACACCAGCAGGTGCAGCCACTCCAGGTCGGAGTCGCTGAGGGCGGTGTGCTGGCGGACCAGTTCGTTCATGGAGGGCACGTGTGCGAGCGTACTGGGGCTTCGGACATCGCTCGAAATCAGCCAGCTGTCCAGGTGGAGGCGACGGCCGGAACCGGCCCCGGAAACACCCGCGGGCCGCGGCGCCTGGGAGGGACCCTCAACCCTCCCGGCACCGCAGCCCGGAGCAGCAACGGCCGTGGGGTGTGCGGTCCCGGTCGGCCGAAGGTCGAGGAGCCGGGGCAGTCAGGGCAGAGAGCCCGGTTCCTCGGTCCGCCTTCCTGTGCGGGGAAGACGGAGGTTCATTGCGTCGAGTTCTCTCATCGGCGCGAGTCGTCGGCGCGACTCGTCTGCGCGACGAGAGAACTTTACTTGCTTTACCTGGATTGCGATTGCCTGAGCCTATGGACTAGACCACGTCCACGGACCATGGTGCTGCGTCCGGGCGCGTGTGTCCATGCGTTTGCGGATGTTTGTTGTTGTCTCTTTATCGGACATCCCCCGACGCTCACACGCAGCCTAGCCCGCTCCGACTCATCCGCGGGGCCAGATTGCCATGGCGACGTCCGCGAGTGCTTCCAACTCCTCCCGGCTCGCCCCGTCGCGCGCCTGTTGGGACATGCCCTGGATGATCGCGCCCGCGCACCGGGCGAGTGCGCCGGCGTCGGTACCGGCAGGCAGCTCACCGGCGGCGACGCCGGCCTTGATGCGGCTCTCGAAGGCGGCGATGTTGGCATTGCGCCGCGCCCGCAAGGACTCTTCGACCTCGGGGGTCGTGCAGTTGGTGGCGGCATGGACGACGAGACAGCCGTGCGGGTGACCGGGGGCCGTATAGAGGTCGGCGGCCTCGCGGAGCATCCGCTCGAAGGCGGCACGGACCGTGGGTTCCTCGGCGAGGGCACGGTCGCCGAAGGACCCGTACCGGTCGTCGTACACGGTGACGACCTCCTCGAACAACGACCGTTTGTCGCCGAACGCCGCGTACAGGCTGGGGGCGCCGATGCCCATGACGCGGGTGAGGTCGGAGACGGACGTGGCCTCGTAGCCGTGCTCCCAGAAAGCGAGGACGGCCTTTTCGAGGGCGGTCTCCCGGTCGAAGGAGCGGGGGCGCCCACGCGGCCGGACGGCGGCCCGCACCTCCAGGGCGGCGGGCGGTGCGTCCCCCGGCTCGCCTTGGGTCTTCTCCTGGCTGTTCACCATGGGGTGGATTTTATAGCGGGTACTAGAGAAATGCCGGCGCCCTGTCGTACGGTCTTTTCTGTAGCGGCCACTAGAGAAATGTGGAGGGGAGTCGGCATGGGCGTGCTCACGGGGAGGACGGCACTCGTCACGGGGGCGAGCAGGGGCATCGGCCGGGGGATCGCCGAGCGGCTGGCACGTGACGGCGCGCGGGTCGCCGTGCACTACGGCAGCAATGAGGCGGCGGCGAAGGAGACGGTCGCCGCGATCGAGGCGGCAGGCGGGTCCGCATTCGCGATCGGGGTCGAGCTGGGGCCGCCGGGTGACGCCCAGGCCCTGTGGGAGGAGTTCGACCGCCACGCGGACGGCCTGGACATCCTGGTGAACAACGCGGGCATCGGCACCTCGCGCCCGCTGGAGGAGATCGACGAGGAGGAGTACGACAAGGTCTTCGCGGTGAACGTGAAGGCACCGCACTTCATCGTGCGCCACGGCCTCGGCCGGCTGAGGGACGGCGGCCGGGTCATCAACATCTCGTCCGGACTCGCACGGACCGCGGTGATGCCGGACAAGATGGCGTACGCGATGACGAAGGGCGCACTGGACGTCTTCACCCGCGACCTGTCCAAGGTCCTGGGGCCCCGTGGCATCACCGTGAACTCGGTGGCGCCGGGCATCATCGACACCGACAACACCGCCGAGTTCCTGCACGGGACGAGGGACGGCTGGGCGCAGGCCGCGGCGATATCGGCACTGGGCCGCGTGGGCACCCCGGCGGACGTCGCGGACGTGGTGGCGTTCCTCGCGTCGGACGCGGGGCGGTGGGTCACGGGCAGCTGGGTGGATGCGACGGGGGGGTCGCTGACGTAGGCGAGCCGAGTGCGTCTCCGCCTCGTCAGCGCGTCTCCGTCACCTTCGCCAGGGCGCGCGGGGCGTCCGGGTCCTGACCGCGGGCGATCGTGACCTCGTAGGCCAGGAGCTGGAGCGGGATGATCTCCAGGATCGGCTGGATCTCCTCGGCCACGCCCTCGGTCGGCAGGACGAAGCCGGCGGAGGCCTGTTCGACCTGACCCGCGGGACCGATGACGACGAGGTCGGCGCCGCGGTCGCGCAGCCGGTCGAGCACGGGCTGGAGCGCGGCGCCACCCTTGCCGTCCGTCACGACCGCGATGACCGGCGAGACGTTGTCGACCATGGCGAGCGGGCCGTGCAGAAGGTCGGCGCCGGAGTAGGAGAGAGCGGGGATGTAACTGGTCTCCATCAGCTTCAGGGCGGCTTCCTTGGCGGTCGGATAGCCGTATCCGCGCGAGGTGATGACCATGCGCTCGGCGAAGCGGTAGCGGGAGGCGAGGGTGCGGACCTCGTCCTGCCGGGCGAGGAGTTGCTCCGCGAGGTCGGGCAGCACCTTGGCGGGGGCTCCGTCGCCTCCGCGCAGTCCTTCGACGAAGAGATAGAGGGCGAGAAGGGAGGCGGTATAGGTCTTGGTCGCGGGGAGGGCCCTCTCCGGCCCGGCCATGATGTCGATGTGGAACTCGGAGACAGCGGCCAGCGGTGAGTCCGGGTTGTTGGTCACGGCGACCGTGAGGGCGCCGGCGTCGCGGGCGGCCCGCGTCGAGGCGACCAGATCCGGGGAGCCGCCGGACTGGCTGACCGTGATGACGAGGACGTCGGTGAGGTCGGGGCGGGCGCCGTACGCCGTGGTCGTCGACATCGAGGTCAGACCGCAGGGCAGGCCGAGGCGGATCTCCAGCAGGTACTTGGCGTAGAGCGCGGCATTGTCGGAGGTGCCACGGGCGGTCAGCAGCACGAACCGGGGCCTGCGGGCGGCGACCTCCCGGGCCACCTCGTGGATGCGCGGGGCGCCCGTTTCCAGGATCCGGCGCAGCACGGCGGGCTGCTCGGCCATCTCCCGGGCCATGATCCGCCCGGGGAGATCGGCGCTGCGGGGGTCCGTGGTGGGGGCGGTCATGGGGGCCTCCTTGGGTGACTCGCCGGTACGGCAGGGCGCCGGCTGACTCCATTCCACTCCCTCGCTCCCCGGATCGCGCATCCGGGCGGCGACCCGCACGCGACGGGCGGGGGAAGCCGAGGTGTCCGGGGCGTCCGGGACTCCGGGTGTCCGGGGCGTCCGGGGTTTCCGGGCTCCGGGGCGTCCGCGGTGTCCTGGGACTCCGGGCCTCCAAGGCGTCCGCAGCATCCGGACCTGCGGGCCTCTGGGCCTCCGGGCCTCCGGGGCACCCAGGGTGTTCAGGGCCTCCAGGGACGAAGCGGCTCGCCGAAGGGTGGACCGAACCCCTGCGAACCGCTTCATTCTGCTAGATTGGCCTTGCAGATTGGTCTATACCACCACGTTCCCCTTCGGTTCCCAGGCGAGCCCCTCCTCAGATCGGCAGGCCCAGCGTGGAAGTTGTCATCGTTCCGGACGCCAAGGCGGGTGGCGAGCTCATCGCCGAGGCCATGGCTCAGCTGCTCCGGCGGAAGCCCGACGCCCTCCTCGGCGTGGCCACCGGTTCGACCCCTCTGCCCATTTACGAGGCGCTGGCGGCCAAGGTGCGCTCCGGCACCGTGGACGCCTCGCGGGCGCGGGTCGCACAGCTCGACGAATACGTGGGGCTGCCGGCCGAGCATCCGGAGTCGTACCGCTCCGTCCTCAGGCGCGAGGTGCTGGAGCCGCTCGGGATCGGCATGGACGCGTTCATGGGGCCCGACGGCACCGCCGAGGACGTACAGGGCGCGTGCGATGCGTACGACAAGGCGCTGGGCACGGCCGGCGGCGTGGACCTCCAGTTGCTCGGGATCGGGACCGACGGGCACATCGGGTTCAACGAGCCGTGCTCCTCGCTCGCCTCGCGGACCCGGATCAAGACGCTCACCGAACAGACCCGGATAGACAACGCGCGCTTCTTCGACGGCGACATCGACCAGGTGCCGCACCATGTGATCACCCAGGGCATAGGGACCATCCTGGAGGCGCGGCACCTTGTGCTCCTCGCGACCGGCGAGGGCAAGGCGGACGCGGTCGCCGCGACCGTCGAGGGCCCGGTCGCCGCGGTCTGCCCGGCCTCCGCGCTCCAGCTCCATCCGCACGCGACGGTCGTCGCCGACGAGGCCGCCGCGTCCAAGCTGAAGCTCGCCGACTACTTCCGGCACACCTACGCCAACAAGCCCGGCTGGCAAGGCATCTGAGGCATGCCGGGATATATGGACTAGACCAGCGAAGGTGCCGGCGGTATACAGAGGGGATCCCCGGCCGTGCAAACGGGGATCGCGGAGCGTACGGGGAGGACATCTCCCCATGAAGCCGTGCCACGATGTGAGCCGTGACCGACGGCCTGTCGGTCGCTTCGGCATCCGGAGCCGGGAAGGCAGAGCATGAGCACCGACGTCAGCAGTGCGGAGAACGAGGGCGGGGCAACCGTCCGCACCGCGCGCGTGCCCAAGTACTACCGTCTGAAGAAGCACCTGCTCGACATGACGGAGACGCTGCCGCCGGGCACGCCGGTGCCGCCCGAGCGCACGCTGGCCGCCGAGTTCGACACCTCGCGGACGACCGTGCGCCAGGCACTCCAGGAGCTGGTCGTCGAGGGGCGGCTCGAACGCATCCAGGGCAAGGGCACGTTCGTCGCGAAGCCGAAGGTCTCGCAGGCGCTGCAACTCACCTCGTACACCGAGGACATGCGCGCCCAGGGCCTCGAACCGACCTCGCAGCTGCTGGACATCGGCTACATCACGGCCGACGACGCACTCGCCGGGCTGCTCGACATCTCGGCCGGCGGCCGGGTGCTGCGCATCGAGCGGCTGCGGCTGGCGAGCGGCGAGCCGATGGCGATCGAGACGACGCACCTGTCTGCCAAGCGCTTCCCGGCGCTGCGCCGGTCGCTGGTCAAGTACACCTCGCTGTACACGGCGCTTGCCGAGGTGTACGACGTCCATCTCGCGGAGGCCGAGGAGACCATCGAGACATCGCTGGCCACCCCGCGCGAGGCGGGGCTGCTCGGCACGGACGTGGGCCTGCCGATGCTGATGCTCTCCCGGCATTCGCTGGACAGGGAGGGCAAGCCGGTGGAGTGGGTGCGGTCCGTCTACCGCGGGGACCGCTACAAGTTCGTGGCGAGGCTGAGCCGCCCGAACCCCTGAGACCTGCTGCGCCACAACGCCGGGCTCCACTCCTGCTCCACGGTCCACCGCCGCAGAGGCCGAGGGGCGAATTTGCGGACCGATATGCGGACGAGGGCTTCCGCTCTCGTGAAGCCGTCACCTACATTGCCTGCGCGTTACATCGGTGATCAGTGAGGGGACGGAGCCGTTAGATGTCGAACCAGCCGGATGTGAGCAGAGAGGCGGTGGTGACGCCTGTGCGCGTCGTCATCGCCCTCTGTCTAGTAGCACCCTTCGTCGCGATGCTGTGGGTCGGTTCCTACGCCAAGACGGACCCCGCGTTCATCGGCATCCCGTTCTTCTACTGGTACCAGATGCTCTGGGTGGTGATCTCCACGGCGCTGACGATGCTCGCGTACGCGCTGTGGCGACGTGACCAGCGCGCCCGCGCCGCCGCGAAGGGGGGTGCGGCGGAATGAAGAACGACGTCAACGGAGTCGCGCTCGGCGTCTTCATCTTCTTCTTCCTGGCCGTCACCGTCGTGGGCTTCCTGGCGGCACGCTGGCGCAAGGCCGAGAACGAGCACAGCCTGGACGAATGGGGTCTGGGCGGACGGTCGTTCGGCACCTGGATCACCTGGTTCCTGCTCGGCGGCGACCTGTACACGGCGTACACCTTCGTGGCCGTGCCGGCGGCGATCTACGCGGCGGGCGCGGCAGGCTTCTTCGCGGTGCCGTACACCATCCTGGTCTACCCGCTGATCTTCACGTTCCTCCCGCGCCTGTGGTCGGTCTCCCACCGGCACGGATACGTGACGACGTCCGACTTTGTGCGCGGCCGCTTCGGGTCGAAGGGCCTGTCGCTCGCGGTGGCGGTCACCGGCATCCTGGCGACGATGCCGTACATCGCGCTCCAGCTGGTCGGTATCCAGGCCGTGCTGGACGTGATGGGCGTGGGCGGCGGCGAGAACACGAACTGGTTCGTGAAGGATCTGCCGCTGCTGATCGCCTTCGGCGTGCTGGCCGCGTACACGTACTCGTCGGGCCTCAGAGCCCCCGCGCTGATCGCGTTCGTGAAGGACACGCTGATCTACATCGTGATCGCCGTGGCGATCATCTACATCCCGATCAAGCTGGGCGGCTTCGACGACATCTTCGCCAAGGCGGCCCACGCGTTCGCCCAGACGAACGCGACGACGGGGAAGCCACGCGGAGCTCTCGCACCGGCGGAGGCGGGCCAGTGGACGTATGCGACGCTCGCCCTGGGCTCGGCGCTCGCGCTGTTCATGTACCCGCACTCGATCACCGCGACGCTGTCCTCGCGCAGCCGTGAGGTGATCCGCCGCAACACCACGATCCTGCCGCTGTACTCGCTGATGCTGGGTCTGCTGGCCCTGCTGGGCTTCATGGCGATCGCGGCGGGCGTGCAGGTCAAGAACGGGCAGCTGGCCATCCCCCAGCTCTTCGAGGACATGTTCCCGGACTGGTTCGCGGGCGTGGCGTTCGCGGCGATCGGCATCGGCGCACTGGTTCCGGCGGCGATCATGTCGATCGCGGCGGCGAACCTCTTCACGCGCAACATCTACAAGGACTTCATCAAGCCGGACGCCACCGCGGAGCAGGAGACCAAGGTCTCCAAGCTGGTGTCCCTGCTGGTGAAGGTGGGCGCGTTGATCTTCGTCCTGACGATGGACAAGACGGTGGCGATCAACTTCCAGCTGCTGGGCGGAATCTGGATCCTGCAGACCTTCCCGGCCCTGGTCGGCGGCCTGTTCACCCGCTGGTTCCACCGCTGGGCGCTGCTGGCGGGCTGGGCGGTCGGCATGGTCTACGGCACGCTCGCCGCGTACGGCGTCGCCTCGCCGACCAACCCGGACCAGAAGCACTTCGGCGGCTCCAACGCGAAGATCCCGGGCCTCGACGAGATGGGCTACATCGGCCTGACGTCGTTCGTGCTGAACGTGGTGGTCGCGGTGGTCCTGACGGTCGTCCTGCGCGCGCTGAAGGCCCCGGAGGGCACCGACGAGACGAAGCCGGAGGACTACACGGCGGACGCGGGCGACCCAGGAGTACAGGTGGACCTGCCGCCGGCCACGGCCGGCGCGAGCCACTAGGCGACAGGACTCCCCGGAGGCTGCCGCCCCCAGCCCCCGCTACGGCCTGAGGCCTCAGCCCGCAGGTCTCGGGCCTCAGGCCTCAGGCCTCATCCTCAAAACCCCGTCGGACCGGCTGATAGTTCAGCCGGTCCGACGGCGTTCTCAGGCGCGGGGAGTGCGGCACCGATGAGTTGACCCTTCGGCACCCGACACTCTCCGGAGCCGACTCGGCACAACATCTGGGGGTGGCACCGCGACCCGGCACAAGATGTATGCTCATGCTCGCTGTCGCCGCAGGGGAATCCGGTGCGAATCCGGAACTGTCCCGCAACGGTGTACTTGTACGTGTCCGTCCCGGACGGAATGCGTACGAGCGTCAGTCCGAGGACCTGCCGACAGCGCGCCCGGCCGTCCGGTCCGGGTGCCCTGACGTCCGGGCCTCGTGGAATGGGCCGGTGGACGCGACGCCGGCGTGCGCTCGTGAGCTACCCCTGCCCTCCACCAGGCCCCGTGCCGAGCGAGGGAGAGCCCCACGTGACCATCGCGCCAGCAGACCCGGTTTCAGCAACCGAGGCAGCCCAGGCGACTCCGGCGGCCGACGACGGTCCCGGTGCCGCGCTGCTGCGGACCCTGACCGAGCTGACCGCCGACCTCCCCGACGCCGACCCCGGCCGGGTCGCCGCCGCCGCGCTGCGCGGCCGGTCCGCGCACGCGGACGAGACGGAGCTGCGCGAGCTGGCCACGGAGGCGGCCGCCGGCCTCATCTCCGAGGACCCCGCCTACTCGAAGCTGGCCGCCCGGCTGCTGACGATCGGCATCCGCGCCGAAGCCGCCTCCCAGGGCGTCACCTCGTTCACCGAGTCCGTCGCCGTCGGGCACCGGGAAGGGCTCATCGCCGACCGCACCGCCGAGTTCGTGCGGCTCCACGCCGACCGTCTCGACGCGCTCGTCGACCCCGCCGCCGACGACCGCTTCGGCTACTTCGGCCTGCGGACGCTCCACAGCCGCTACCTCCTCCGGCATCCGATCACCCGCAAGGTCGTCGAGACGCCGCAGCAGTTCATGCTGCGCGTCGCCGCCGGTCTCGCCGAGGACGACGGCACCCGCTCCGTCGACGAAGTCGCCGCGCTCTACGGGCTCATGAGCCGCCTCGACTACCTCCCCTCCTCCCCCACCCTCTTCAACTCCGGCACACGGCACCCCCAGATGTCGTCCTGCTACCTCCTCGACTCCCCGCTGGACGAGCTGGACTCCATCTACGACCGCTACCACCAGGTCGCCCGCCTCTCGAAGCACGCCGGCGGCATCGGCCTGTCGTACTCCCGTATCCGCTCGCGCGGTTCGCTGATCCGCGGCACCAACGGGCACTCCAACGGCATCGTCCCGTTCCTGAAGACCCTCGACGCCTCGGTCGCCGCCGTGAACCAGGGCGGCCGGCGCAAGGGCGCGGCCGCGGTCTACCTGGAGACCTGGCACTCCGACATCGAGGAGTTCCTGGAGCTGCGCGACAACACCGGCGAGGACGCCCGCCGTACGCACAACCTGAACCTCGCGCACTGGATCCCGGACGAGTTCATGCGCCGGGTCAACGCCGACGAGCAGTGGTCGCTGTTCTCCCCGGCGGACGTGCCGGAGCTGGTCGACCTGTGGGGCGAGGAGTTCGACGCGGCCTACCGCAAGGCCGAGGCGAACGGGCTCGCCAAGAAGACCATCCCGGCCCGTGACCTGTACGGCCGCATGATGCGCACCCTCGCGCAGACCGGCAACGGCTGGATGACCTTCAAGGACGCCGCCAACCGCACCGCCAACCAGACGGCCGAGCCGGGCCACGTCGTCCACTCCTCCAACCTCTGCACGGAGATCCTGGAGGTCACGGACGACGGGGAGACGGCGGTCTGCAACCTGGGGTCGGTCAACCTCGGCGCCTTCGTCGATCCGGCTTCCCGGGACATCGACTGGGAGCGGCTGGACGCCACCGTCCGCACCGCCGTCACCTTCCTCGACCGCGTGGTCGACATCAACTTCTACCCGACCGAGCAGGCGGGCCGCTCCAACGCCAAGTGGCGCCCGGTCGGCCTCGGCGCCATGGGTCTGCAGGACGTCTTCTTCAAGCTGCGCCTGCCCTTCGACTCGCCGGAGGCCAAGGCCCTCTCCACCCGGATCGCCGAGCGCATCATGCTCGCCGCGTACGAGGCCTCCGCCGACCTCGCCGAGCGCAACGGCCCGCTCCCGGCCTGGGAGAAGACCCGTACCGCCAAGGGTGTGCTGCACCCCGACCACTACGACGTGGAACTGACCTGGCCCGAGCGCTGGGCGGCCCTGCGTGAGCGCATCGCCTCCGTCGGCATGCGCAACTCGCTCCTCCTCGCCATCGCGCCGACCGCCACCATCGCCTCCATCGCGGGCGTCTACGAGTGCATCGAGCCCCAGGTCTCCAACCTGTTCAAGCGCGAGACCCTGTCCGGCGAGTTCCTCCAGGTCAACTCCTACCTGGTCAACGACCTCAAGGAACTCGGCGTCTGGGACGCCCGCACCCGTGAGGCGCTGCGCGACTCGAGCGGCTCGGTGCAGGACTTCGCGTGGATCCCGGCCGACGTACGGGCCCTGTACCGCACCGCCTGGGAGATCCCGCAGCGCGGCCTGATCGACATGGCCGCCGCCCGCACCCCGTTCCTCGACCAGGCTCAGTCCCTGAATCTCTTCCTGGAGACGCCGACCATCGGCAAGCTCTCCTCGATGTACGCGTACGCCTGGAAGTCGGGCCTGAAGACGACGTACTACCTGCGCTCCCGCCCGGCGACCCGCATCGCCCGCGCCGCCCAGGGCCAGGCGCAGGCCCAGAAGCCCATCCCCGTCCAGCAGGTGGCCGACCCCGACGCCGTCGCCTGCTCCCTTGAGAACCCCGAGTCCTGCGAGGCCTGCCAGTAATGACTACCCGTAACACCAACCTGCTCGACCCGGGCTTCGAACTGACTCTCCGCCCGATGCGCTACCCGGACTTCTACGAGCGCTACCGGGACGCCATCAAGAACACCTGGACCGTGGAGGAGGTCGACCTCCACTCGGACGTCGCCGACCTCGCGAAGCTGACGCCCGGTGAGCAGCACCTGATCGGCCGCCTGGTGGCGTTCTTCGCGACGGGCGACTCCATCGTGGCGAACAACCTGGTGCTCACGCTGTACAAGCACATCAACTCCCCGGAGGCGCGCCTGTACCTGTCGCGCCAGCTGTTCGAGGAGGCCGTGCACGTCCAGTTCTATCTGACCCTCCTGGACACCTACCTGCCCGACCCGGACGACCGTGCCGCCGCCTTCGCGGCCGTCGAGAGCATCCCCTCCATCCGCGAGAAGGCCGAGTTCTGCTTCAAGTGGATGGACTCGGTGGAGAAGTTGGACCGGCTGGAGACCAAGGCCGACCGCCGCCGCTTCCTGCTCAACCTCATCTGCTTCGCGGCGTGCATCGAGGGCCTGTTCTTCTACGGTGCCTTCGCGTACGTCTACTGGTTCCGCAGCCGGGGTCTGCTGCACGGCCTGGCCACCGGCACCAACTGGGTGTTCCGCGACGAGACGATGCACATGTCGTTCGCCTTCGACGTGGTCGACACCGTGCGCAAGGAGGAGCCGGACCTCTTCGACGACGAACTCCAGCAGCAGGTCACCGACATGCTGAGGGAGGCCGTCGAGGCCGAGCTGCAGTTCGCGCGTGACCTGTGCGGGGACGGCCTCCCGGGCATGAACACCGACTCGATGCGGCAGTACCTGGAGTGCGTCGCCGACCAGCGCCTGACGCGTCTCGGCTTCGCACCGGTGTACGGCTCCGAGAACCCCTTCTCCTTCATGGAGCTCCAGGGGGTCCAGGAGCTGACCAACTTCTTCGAGCGGCGCCCGTCGGCGTACCAGGTCGCGGTGGAGGGCACGGTCGACCTGGACGAGGACTTCTAGACCGGCGCCACCCCCTACCACCGGTGCTGGGGACGACGCCGAACGCGTAGCGGCGCACGTTCAGGGGCCCACAGGCCGCCTGAACGTGCGCCGCCGCCTCACCGCGGTATCGCCTTCAGCAGCAGCCGCCGCGGACGCAGCGTGATGCCGATGCGGGGCCTGATGTCCGACCCCGGCGCCTGTTCGAAGCGGTACGTGGACGCCACCACCGCCGCGATGAGCGTGAGCACGACCATCGAGAAGTGGTCGCCCGGGCATTTCCGATTCCCGACGCTGAACGGGATCATCGCGAACTTCGGGACGTCCTTGGCGCGTTCCGGAAGCCAGCGGTCGGGGTCGAACTCCAAATGCCGCTGGTACGATCGCGGATCGCACTGGATCGCGTACGGGCTGTACACCACGTCGGCCCCGGCCGGAATGCGATACCCGCCGAGCACGGTGTCGGCGGCCGCCCGGTGCATCAATATCCAAACCGCCGGATACAACCGTATGGTCTCGACCACTACATTCCGCGTGTGCGTCAGCTTGTCGACGTCCTCGAATCCCACCGGCCGGTCCCCGACGACGGTTTTCACCTCGTCGTGTATCAGGCTCGCCTGCTCCGGGTGTTCGGTGAAGACCCGCAGGAGCGACATGACGGTGGAGCCCAGCGTTTCGTTGCCGGCGACGGCTATCGCGACGACCTGATCGTGGATCTCCTGCTCCCCGATGGGGTCGCCATTCTCGTCCTTCGCCTCCAGCAAAACGGTCAGCAAATCGTCCGGCTTTTGACCGGATGCCCGGCGCTCGGCGATGATCTCGTCGGCCAGCCGATGGAAATCGGCCAGAGCCTGGTTGAATGCGCGGTTGGCCGGAAGTGGCAGCCGGTACAGCGGTCCGAGGGGGACGACCATGCGCTGGTACATGCCGCTGAACAACGTGGTGAGCGCGGCGGAGACGCGATCGGCCCGGGTGTCCGTGTACGTGCCGCGCATCAGGCAGCGGGTGGCGATGCGGGGCGTGACCCGGAACGACTCCGCCGTGACGTCGATCGTCTCGCCGGACCGCCAGCGTTCCACCAGCGAGTAGACCTCCTCCTCCATGACCGGCCCGTACCCCTGGAGGGCGGCGAGCCTGAAGGCGGGCTGCATGTCACGCCGCTGACGCTGGTGCAGCGGCCCGTTGGTGGTGGCCACCCCCTGCTCGCCGAGCAGACCTCGGAGGGACTCCCACAGCGGTCCGTCGACGACGTAGTCGGGGCTGAGGGCGACGGCCCCGGTGAGTTCCGGGGTGGTCACGGCGTACACCGTCTTGGGGCCCAGCTTCAGGCGCAGCACGTCGCCGTGGTCGCGCAGCCCCGCGAGGAAGCCCACCGGATCCCGGACCAGTTGCAGGCCGTGGCCGAGGAGCGGGACGGCACCCCCGGCGAGGGGCGGCTCGCCCGGTTCCTCCGCGCCTGCGGAGGGCCGGCGTGCCTGCGGGGTCCCGGAGTGCGCCGATTCGACTGTCATTTCTCACCTGCCGCTTCGTTGTTGACGTACGGGGGTGTCGAGCGGTCGTCCCAGCTGTCGACCATGTACCGGCCGGACTCGTGGTGGAACCAGTACACGGTGCTGAACCAGTTCCGCATATTCGCGACGATCGCTTTCACTGCGACGCTCAATTCCCTGCCCCGCCTGGTGCCGTCCGCGAGGGTGCCGGCGAACCGTAGCGCCTCTTTTTCGGCTTCGAGGAATTCTGATATGCATACCTCGACCCGTCGCCTTACTTCCTTGATGGCTTCTTCGAGCGTCAGCCCCTCGTGATGAATGAGGCTGATTCCGAGATTGTGCACCTCGTCTCCCGCGATTTCCTTGGGGAGCGAGCAGAGGTCGTTGTACCAGGCGGCGAATTCCTGACTCAACAGCGCCGCCCGCCGATAAGCGGGGTGTTTCCGCACGGCGTCGGGAAGTTCGCGTCGTGCGCTCTGCTCCAGCAGATCCGTCCATATCCAGTGCGCGAACGTGAGCCGCCGGAGTTCGAGATAGGCGTCGACCGTCGGGACGGTTCGGTAGGTGCGGTTGCGGAATTCCCGGTCGTACGCCTCGATCACCGCGTGGAAGTGCCGGGCGAAGCGCGCGTTCCACTTCTTTCCGAGGAACGAGTACAACCGCACCACGCTGTCCGCGAACCCCGCGACCAGGGGATCCGGGTGATGCAGGTGGCCCCTCGGGGACTCCAGGGCCGCATGCAGCTGGTACCTCAGCCTCCGCCAGGCGATCGGCCGCCGGTGGACGATGTCACGGTCGTGGCGGTCGTCCCAGACGAAGAACCACGCGCTGTAGTCGGCTATCGCCTGCAGGACCTCATCGGGGGCTCCGATGTAGTAGCCCGCCATGAGATCGGTGTAGCACAGTCCATCGGCATATTCCTCGACCTTGTCCGCCGGCATGAGCCGTTTTTCCAGCAGCCAGGAACGTGTCTTCTCCTGCAGGTGGGGCCAATACGGATGCAGTCGCCGGGTAAACGCGTCCTCGATCACCGGTAGAGACAGCGCCGGTGGAACCGCGACCGCAGTCGTCGATGAAGTGCGGTGTGGGAAAGCTGGCACGGACAAACCCCTCTCAGCCGCCGGTTGGCGTCACACCCCTCCCGCCGTGCCGGGCGCGCGCCGTTGCGTATCCCCGCGCTTTCCATTCAGCACCACAACTGACCGATCTGGGAATGGATTTGCTTCACTCACTACCCCGTAGTGCCGAGAATGCCCCCTGAGTGTCCGGTTATGGATCAGTTGATGCGTACACGGGATCCACTGTGCGTCGTACATGCGAACGGCGCCTGGCCGGGAGGGATCCCGGCCAGGCGCCGTCGTCGAGGGCTCGCTCGCCCCAACTGTCGTTTTCTTCCACGGCCGTTCGGGGGCCGCGGGCCAGACCGCCGGACACCGTCCGGCGGCGGAATCAGTCGTTGGCCACCACGGGGTAGCGGGGCTCGTTCTCGGCCATCTGCCGCAGGGCGTCCTTGCGCTCACGCTTGGAGAGCCGGTCGATGTAGAGGTAGCCGTACAGGTGGTCCGTCTCGTGCTGCAAACACCGAGCGAAGTAGCCGGTGCCGCGCACCTTGATCGGGTTGCCCTTCTCGTCCTGCCCGGTGACCTCGGCGTAGTCGGGGCGGGCGAGCGGCGCGTACGCGGTCGGCACGGACAGGCAGCCCTCGTTGCTGTCGTCCAGGCGGCGCTTGTCGGCGGGCAGGTCGACCAGCTTCGGGTTGCAGACGACGCCGACGTGCCGCACGCCCTCGTCGTCCATGCAGTCGTAGACGAAGACCTTCAGGTCGACGCCGATCTGGTTGGCGGCCAGGCCAACACCCTCAGCGGTGCGCTGGCTGGCGAACATGTCCGCGACCAGCTGGTCCAGCTCCTCACCGAACTCGGTGACGTCCTTGCACTCCTTGTGCAGCACCGGGTTCCCGACGACGGTGATCGGCCGCGAGGTGCCGCGCTCGCGCCAGGCCGTCTCGCGCTCCTCCGTGTCCTCGGTGTCGATGACGAAGCCCTCGTCGTCCACGGGGAGCACGCCCGCGTGCTGCTGATCGGTGTCCTGCTGCGCCATGACCGACGTACGCCTTCCTGCGACCTTTGAGAAAATCTGCGAGTACAGCCTACGGGGCGCGGTCGGGTGGCTTCCCGGGGATCATGAGCTTGACCCGGCTCAACAGACCTCTTCCAGGTCCCGCCAGTCCCGGGTGTCCGGGCTGTCCGCGACCCAGCCGTCGAGCAGCCCGCGCACCAGCGAGGCGGGCGCCGCGATGCCGCACTCGCGCTCGGGCACCCACAGCTGCCCGTCGGTGCGGTGCCCCAGCGGTCCCGGATGCCCGGGCTCGCTGTGGTCGTGCGGGTCGAGGTGCTCGCCGTCGCCCTCGTCGGACGGCATCCGGGATTCGGAGCACATACGGCACAGCAGCCGCACGGACGAGGACCAGTCCTCGGCGGCGAAGCCGGCGTCCGCGGCCAGCTGCTCCAGCGCGTCCCGGTCGTCCTCGGTCTCGGCCTCCAGCAGCACGACCCAGGTCGGCACCGGCGAGGGCGCCCACAGCTCGATCTCGTCGAAGACCGGGTACGCGTGCCCGGCAGCCGTCGTGCGCTCGCCATGCGGTACGCCGTCGTGCAGCACGACCTCGCCCCAGCGGCGCCCGGAGGACGGCAGCGGGATGGAGAGCACCTCGATGCGGGCGGGGTCCAGCCTGCGCCCCCAGACGACCTCGGCCTCGCCCTCCGGCGACAGCCGCACGGCCGCGCTGCCCAGCTCCATCCCGGCGGGCTCGCCGGAGACGGCGGCGCCTCCCGGCACCCGCAGGCCGTACGCCTGCCAGGCGCGGCGGGCCAGCGGCCAGTCCTGAAGGGCGGTGGCGGCGATGCCCACGTTCCACCAGTCGGGCGCCCCGGTCTCCCGGTCGAGCAGGGCCACGGCACGCAGCCCGGCGGTACGGGCCTGCTCCCAGTCGTGGCGGAACTTGTGGAGCAGGGCGAGGTTGAACCAGGACTCCGACAGCCAGGGCTCCAGGTCCGCGGCGCGGGTCAGCAGCGCTCCCGCGTCCTCGTACCGGCCGTCACCGATCAGCGTGAACGCGCGGTCGGTGGCCTGCCGCCAGGAGGCGGAGGGCCGGTGTCGTCCCTTACCGAAGATCCTCACGATTCCCGCCTGCCAGTCCCTTGCGATTCCCGCCTGCCGATTCCTTGACACCTGCGGGGTCACGGGCCGAGCTGTGCCCCCGAACACCCTCACTCGCATCCAACCACGTACCGCTGGACGGTCGCTCATTACCCATGGGTTACCCCACCACAGGCAAGGTCAGACTGTCTCTCTGCAGCACTCTCGCGAGCGATTCCACGACCTCGGGCTGGTAGTCGCGGGCGCAGGCGAGCCGCAACCGCTCCAGTGCGGTGAGCGGTCCTCCCGGCCCCCCTTCTTCCCTCGCCATCTCCTCGTACGCGTTCACGGTGCGGATGATTCTGGCGCTGACCGGCTGTTCCCGGTAGGGGTCCGCCTGCCGCTCCACGACCACGGCGACCTCGGCGTCGACCCCGGTCTGGCGTACGACGGCGCCACCGAGGAGCGCGATGCGCCGCTGTTCCTCGGCGGGCAGCGCCGCGGTGGCACCGGCGGGCACAGGGTCGACCAGGCTGAGCTGCCCGATGTCGTGCATGAGGGCCGCGTATTCCAGCACGGTCAGCTCCGGTTCGGTCAGGCCCAGCTCGCGGCCGACGGCCCGGCTGAGCGCGGCCACGCGACGGGCGTGCCCCGCGGGCGTGTATCCCGCGATCTCGGTGGCGCGCGCCAGGGAGGCGATGGTCTGCCGGTAGGTGGTGCGCACCGCGGCGTACCGCCGGTAGGCGAGCTGGGTGAGCAGCAGCGGCAGCGAGAAGACGGGCAGCGCCCACAGGCCCACGACCGCGACGGCCGGCGACATCACGGCGCCGGTCGCGCACACGGCCGAGCCGATGCCGAGCCGGGCCCGCAGCTCGTCGCGCAGCAGCGGCCCGAACGGCCAGCGGGTGCGGGAGCGCGCCAGGGCGGCGGCGAGCACGGCGTCGCAGAGCGTGGTGAGCACGAGCAGGGCGACGACGAGCAGCGCGTAGGCGGGGCCGCCCCGGCCGTGCAACCGGCCGTGGTCGTAGAGGGGTTGGAAGCAGACGGCGGCGAAGCCGACGGTGAGCAGGCGGCGGGTGAGGTGGTCGGCGGTGGATCCGCGGCCGCGGGCCACGTGCGGGACACAGCCGGCCAGGGAGGCCGCGAGGACCACGGTGACGACCTGCGGCACGCCGTGGTGGATGGGCTGCCCGGCGTTCTGCCCGAGCAGGGCGTAGGACAGGGCCCCGGCGGCCCCGAGGGGAGCGGGCTCCCGCTCGCCGCTGCCGCTCCACCGGGACAGCTCCCCCACCGCGACGAGCAGCCCGAAGGCGAGGGCGACGCCGGGTTCGCAGAGGCCGTGCCAGAGGGTCACGCCAAGAGAGCCGGCGGCGAGGAGCGCGGCCGCCGTATGGGCGAGGACGAGGGGGAGGCGGCCAGGGGGCTTCTGACGGATCTCCGCCGTCATGCGGTGCCTCCGCCGTGCCCCTGCCCCGCCGGCTGACCGGCCACGGGCAGGGCGGGCGGTGGCGTGTTTCCGCGCACCTCGTCGGCGGTCACCGCCGGATGCCAGCCGTGCCGGTCCAGGGCCCGGATCAGCGCCCGTACCATCGCCGGGTCGAACTGTGCGCCCGCGCACCGCTCCAGCTCCTCCAGCGCGGCCTCGACGGGACGGGCGCGCCGGTACGACCGGGTCGAGGTCATCGCGTCGAAGGCGTCGGCGACCGCCACGACCCGGGCGAACTCCGGGATCTGGTGGCCCGTCAGCCCGTAGGGATAGCCACTGCCGTCGAGCCGCTCGTGGTGATGGAGGATCGCGGACCGCGCCTCGCCTAGGAAGCCGATCCCGCGGACCATCTCGTGCCCGTACTCGGGGTGGAGCTCGATGATCCGCCGCTCCTGAGGGGTGAGCGGCCCGTCCTTGCGCAGCAGGCGGGTGGGGACGCCGAGCTTGCCGACGTCGTGCAGGATCCCGGCGAACCGCAGCACCTCGATGCGCTCGTCGTCCATGCCGAGTTCGCGCGCGATCATCATCGAGGCCTGCCCGACCCGCTCACTGTGCCCGCGCGTGTACCCGTCCTTGATGTCGACGGCCTGGACGAGCGCGCGGATCGTCGCCTGGTGGGCGGCCCGCTCCTGGTGGTACTGGGCGAACACCCAGCAGGACACGTACATGGGCAGCAGCACGAGTAGCGCGGCGACCGGCCCGTAGGGGCTGCGCCACAGCACGGCCATCATCAGCCCGGCGAGCCCGTGCACGGCGACGGGCGCGAGGGAGCGCGAGAACAGGCCGCGCCAGGCGGTGCGCGCCGGTACCCGCTCGGCCAGCGCCAGGATTCCGCCGTCCAGCACGGTCAGAACCAGGCAGAACGCCACCACGGCGGCCCCGGCGGGCACGAGCGCGTACGGGAAGTGGGGTCCGACGACCGCGTCCCGGCCGTCCAGCGCCCAGTGCACACGGGACGCGGCCCAGACGGCGAGGGCGAGCCGCGCGGCCCGCCAGGTCCGGCGCAGCCACGGCTGCCGGTGTGCGACGGGCGCGAGCAGTGCCCCCGGCAGCGGCACGAGCGCGGCGACCGGGGGCGGCAGCAGAAAGGCCCCGGCGAGCAGCACGGGGAAGAACGTGCCCGTGCCCTCGGGGGCCCGGCGCCCGACGGGACGGATGGGGGTCCCCTTTGTCCGGGCGAAGCCGAGAGCCCGGGGGAGGGGCAGTTGCTCGCAGCCGGCGTACAGCGCGGCAAGCGGGACGACCGCCCACCAGGGGACCCTGACGCCGGGCACGGGAGCCACGCACAGCAGGGCACAGAGGACGGCACAGCCGACGTACACGCGTGTCCACGGCCGAACCGGCGGCATCGACGCACCTCCCCCGAACCCGCGCCCGGTCCCGAACGAGCGGGCCCGGTCATGCCCCTTTCAGGCTCCGGAGCCTAGAGGGGTGCGCAGCACACGGGGGAGGCATTGGGCGAATCCGCGGGCCCACGACCCGCGGATTAGCACATTCGGGTGACGAGCCGCCGGGCTCGGTCATGAGTTCCCCGAACGGGAGTTCAGGACTCCTGGGGGGTCACGGTCACGTCGGGCTCGGTCACGGTCTGGCCCGAGCGGATCAGCTCGAGACGGCCCATGACCTTCGCCCGGAGGTCGCCCGGCACCTCGTCATGCCCGCAGCACCGCTTGACCAGCTTCTTCACGGCCTCTTCCAGGCCGTACTTCTCGAGGCACGGCGAGCACTCCTGGAAGTGCTGCTTGAACTTGTCGCGGTCGACGTCCGGCATCTCACTGTCGAGGAACTCGTAGAGATGGTCGAGGACCTCACTGCAGTCCGTCTCGTGCGGGTCTCCGCAGCTCATGAGCCCGAACCTTTCGCTTCGTTCGACTCTCCGGCGCCGGCCGGGACCAGCCCGCGCTCGCGGGCGTAGTCCTCGAGCATGTCGCGCAGTTGACGGCGGCCCCGGTGCAGCCGGGACATCACCGTACCGATGGGTGTCCCCATGATGTCGGCGATCTCCTTGTACGCAAAGCCCTCTACGTCCGCGAGATAGACGGCGATGCGGAACTCCTCGGGAATCGCCTGCAGCGCTTCCTTGACGTCCGAGTCGGGCAGGTGGTCGAGCGCCTGCGACTCGGCGGAGCGCAGACCGGTCGACATGTGCGACTCGGCGCGGGCGAGCTGCCAGTCCTCGATCTCCTCGGCCGCGGAGCGCTGGGGTTCGCGCTGCTTCTTGCGGTACGAGTTGATGAACGTGTTGGTGAGGATCCGGTACAGCCACGCCTTGAGGTTGGTGCCCTCGCGGAACTGGTGGAAGGACGCGTACGCCTTCGCGTACGTCTCCTGCACCAAGTCCTCGGCATCGGCCGGGTTGCGCGTCATACGCAGCGCGGCCGAGTACATCTGGTCCAGGAATTCGAGCGCGTCCCGCTCGAAGCGCGCACTGCGCTCGGCGGAGGACTCCATGCCCGTGCCCCGGCCCTCGGGCTGCTCCGCCTGGCCGTTGTCGGTCCCTGCGTCGGTACCGGTGACCGGACCCACCTCCTCCAGTGATGTGGTGGGACCGAAACCGGTCCCACTGGAATCGGAGGATAGACGAACATCCTTACCCGCCGCCGCCCGAATAGGGGCGGTCTTCGCCGCGTGCAGCACCGTCCAGTCCAGGTCAGCGCTGCTGCGACGGTTCGGGCAGATGGTCGAACCCATGCGGCGGACTTCCTCTCTTCGTACGGTGCAGCACGGCACATGCTGTCTGACCCGCACAACATTGGTTCGACCCGCAACATTCCCGGGGGTCACCCGAGTGACGCAGTCCACTTCACCACGGCGTCGGTGATGACCCCCAGGGCCTCCTCCTGGGTGATGTCCGCGCGCTTCGGCACGGCGAAACCGTGATCCCCGTACGGCACCTCGACCATCTCGTACGACCCCTTCGGGAACTCCTCCGGCCTCCCGAACGGGTCGTTGCCACCCTGGACGACGAGCGTGGGCACGCCCGCGCCGAGCAGCTCGTCGGCGCGCGACTTCTCCGGCTTGCCCGGTGGGTGGAGGGGGAAGCCCAGCGCGAGCACGGCGGCGGCGCCGAGCTCGGTGGCTGTACGGCAGGCGACCCTTGCCCCGGCGCTGCGCCCACCGGCGATCACGGGCGCCCCGGGCCCTGCCAGAGCGGGCCACACCCCGCGCCAGCCCGTGTCCAGCGTCTTCGGCGCCGGAGCGACCTTCTTGCCGGCCACGCGCCAGGGCTGCTCGACGAGCGCGACGCTCACACCGTGCGCGGGCAGCACCCGGGCCAGCGCCTGCAGGTCGCGTGCCTCGATGCCCCCGCCGGCGCCGTGGCCGACGGCGAGTACGAGCCTCGCCTTCTGTGCCCTGTGCCAGGTGACGCGGGCCTCACCGGCCTCGGTCTCGATACTCTCTGTTACTCCCGTCACGTCAGAACAGTGTGCCCTCTTCGGGCGCCGCCAGCTCTTTCAGCAGCTCCGGGCCGTTGTTGCGGACGTTGCTGACCGCCGTGGAGACCGGGTAGGCGCGCATCAGGCCGGTGGGGGGCGCGTCCAGCAGGGAGCGCAGGTCGTCCGGGTCCGTGCGGGACGGGTCGAGCCAGGCGTCCCAGCGGTCCGGGGTGAGCATCAGCGGCATACGAGGGTGGATGTCGGCGAGGGAACGCGGGCCCTCGGCCGGGGTCACGGCCAGCGGGGTGTTCTCCGCCTCCGTCGTGATCACCGAGCAGGTCGCCCACCAGGCCCCCGGGTGGTCGTCGGGGAGTGTCCTGTCCCGCCAGAACTCGTACAGCCCGGCCATCGCGAAGACCGAGCCGTCGGCGGGCAGCACGAAGTACGGCTGCTTGCGCGGCCGCTTCTTCCTGCCCTCCACCTCCAGGTCGCGCTCCTGCTTGCCGGTGACCCACTCGTAGTAGCCGTCGGCGGGCATGATGCAGCGGCGGGTGGCGAAGGCACGGCGGTAGGACGGCTTCTCGTGCACGGTCTCGGCCCGTGCGTTGATCATCCGGGCGCCACCCTCGGGCGTCTTGGCCCAGGAGGGGACCAGGCCCCACTTCAACCTGCGCAGCTGGCGAACCGGCCTCTGGTCTTCGGCGTCCTTCACAGGACGGTCCAGGACCGCGTAGACCTCCTTGGTCGGGGCCACGTTGTAGTCGGGCGCCAGGGTCTCCTCGGGCTCCCACTTCTCTATCTCAAAGATTCCTGCGAGATCCTCGGGCCTGCGACTCGCTGAATACCGTCCGCACATGAGTGCCACATTGCCAGGCCCACCCGTCACCCGACCACCACCCCTCAACGACAGCGCTACGCGCCGGCCCCCTTCCATCAACCCCAGGAGCCACTACCAGCAATGGACAGCCTCGCCTCGACCTCGCTGAGCTCACTGCCCGACCTCTGGGACCGGGTCTTCGGAAGCCAGCCCGATCCCGACCTGTGGGTGGTGATCGCCACCCTGGTCGCCGCGCTCGCCGTGGTCGTCCCACAGGGCGTGTGGCGGATATCGCGCAACGCCATCACCATCGCGCACGAGGGCGGCCACGGCCTGGTGGCGCTGCTCACAGGGCGCACCCTCACCGGCATCCGGCTCCACTCCGACACCAGCGGCCTCACCGTCAGCCGCGGCAAACCGCACGGCCTCGGCATGATCCTCACGGCCGCCGCCGGCTACACCGCTCCCCCGCTCCTCGGCCTCGGCGGCGCGGCGCTGCTCGCCGCCGGGCACATCACCCTGCTGCTGTGGCTGGCCACCGCGCTGCTGGTGGCGATGCTGGTGATGATCCGCAACGCGTACGGTGCGCTGACCGTGGTCCTCACCGGAGGGGCGTTCCTGCTGGTCTCATGGCTTGCCGGTCCCCAGGTGCAGGCGGCGTTCGCGTACGCGGTGGTGTGGTTCCTGCTGGTCGGCGGCGTACGGCCGGCTTTCGAACTGCAGGCCAAGCGGGCGCGCGGAGGTGCCGGGGACTCGGACGCGGACCAACTGTCGCGGCTCACCCATGTGCCTGCGGCCCTCTGGCTCTTCCTGTTCCACGCGGTGTCGCTGTGCTCGCTGATCGGGGGCGGACGGTGGCTGCTGGAGGTCTGACGGGGCCGGCACCGTGCCTGACCTCAGGCGTGCGTGCATGAGGTTTTACCCGAGTCCGGGAAGGAGTCCGTGCATATATGCACGGCACATTCCGCCCTCTATAACAGACAACGGTTTCGATCGGATTTCGCCGCATTTGATCAAGATCTCCGGCCTGGGCCAGCCACTAAAGTGGGCGCATGACCGTTAACCCCGCACACACCGCCCTCTGGCCCGCCCCGCACGCGAGCGGAGCCGTCGACGCGACGGTCCACGTGCCCGGGTCCAAGTCGGTCACCAACCGCGCCCTCGTCCTCGCCGCCCTCGCCTCCGAGCCCGGCTGGCTGCGCCGCCCCCTGCGCTCACGCGACACCTTGCTGATGGCCGCCGCCCTGCGCGCGATGGGCGTCGGCATCGAGGAGACAGTGTCGTCCAGCTCCTCCGTCGCGGGCGGCCCCGACGGCTCCGGCGAGACCTGGCGCGTGATCCCCGCCGCACTGCACGGCCCGGCCACGGTCGATGTCGGCAACGCCGGCACCGTGATGCGCTTCCTGCCGCCGGTGGCCGCGCTCGCCGACGGCCCCATCCGCTTCGACGGCGACCCGCGTTCGTACGAGCGCCCCCTGCACGGCGTGATCGACGCCCTGCGCGCCCTCGGCGCCCGCATCGACGACGACGGCCGCGGCGCGCTGCCGCTGACCGTGCACGGCAGTGGCGCGCTGGACGGCGGCCCGGTGGCGATCGACGCGTCGTCGTCCTCCCAGTTCGTGAGCGCGCTGCTGCTCTCCGCACCGCGCTTCAACCAGGGCGTCGAGGTCCGCCACACCGGCGCCACGCTGCCCTCCCTGCCGCACATCCGCATGACCGTCGACATGCTGCGCGCGGTCGGCGCCCAGGTGGACACCCCGGAGTCGGGCGGCGAGCCCAATGTCTGGCGGGTCACCCCGGGCGCGCTGCTCGGCCGGGACCTGACCGTCGAGCCGGACCTGTCCAACGCCCAGCCGTTCCTCGCCGCCGCCCTGGTGACCGGTGGCACGGTCGTCATCCCCGACTGGCCGGCGCGCACCACGCAGCCGGGCGACCGGCTGCGCCAGATCTTCACCGAGATGGGCGGTTCCTGCGAGCTCACCGAGCGCGGCCTGGAGTTCACCGGTTCGGGGGCCGTCCACGGCATCGACGTGGACCTGGGCGAGGTCGGCGAGCTGACGCCCGGTATCGCCGCGGTCGCTGCCCTGGCCGACTCCCCCTCGACCCTGCGGGGCGTGGCCCATCTGCGGCTGCACGAGACCGACCGCCTGGCCGCGCTCACCAAGGAGATCAACGAGCTGGGCGGTGACGTCACCGAGACCGCCGACGGCCTGCACATCCGTCCACGCCGCCTGCACGGCGGGGTCTTTCACACATACGACGACCACCGCATGGCCACCGCCGGCGCGATCATCGGCCTCGCGGTCGACGGCGTGCAGATCGAGAACGTGGCGACGACGGCCAAGACGCTGCCGGACTTCCCCGACCTGTGGACCGGGATGCTGGGGAACTGACGGGCGGACTTGAGATCATGCGCCGCTACGGCAAGCACACCGACGAGGACGACATCCGGACCCGCCCGAACCGCAAGGGCAACCGGCCGCGGACGAACATCCGGCCCAAGCACGAGGACGCGGCCGAGGGCATGGTGCTCACCGTCGACCGCGGCCGGCTGACGTGCCTCGTCGACGACCGGACGGTCATGGCGATGAAGGCCCGGGAACTGGGCCGCAAGGCGGCCGTGGTCGGCGACCGCGTCGCCCTCGTCGGCGATCTGTCCGGCACCAAGGACACCCTCGCCCGCATCGTCCGCATCGAGGAGCGCTCCTCCCTGCTGCGTCGCACCGCCGACGACGACGATCCCTTCGAGCGCGTGGTCGTCGCCAACGCCGACCAGCTCGCCATCGTCACGGCCCTGGCCGACCCGGAACCCCGCCCGCGCCTGATCGACCGCTGCCTGGTGGCGGCGTACGACGGCGGCCTGGAACCCCTCCTCGTGATGACCAAGTCGGACCTGGCCCCGCCGGACAAACTCCTGGAGCTGTACGGGGACCTGGACATCCCGTACGTCGTCACCAGCCGCGAGGAGCTGGAGAACGGGAACGCGGCGGACCGGGTGCGCGAGCACCTGGAGGGCAAGATCACGGCGTTCGTCGGGCACTCCGGCGTAGGCAAGACGACGCTGGTCAACGCCCTGGTGCCGGAGGACCGGCGGCGTACGACGGGCCAGGTGAACGCGGTGACCGGCCGCGGCCGGCACACCACGACCTCGGCGCTCGCCCTGCCGCTGCGCCGGACCGGCGACTGGGTGATCGACACACCGGGCGTACGGTCCTTCGGCCTGGCGCACATCGACCCGTCCCGCGTGATCCATGCCTTCCCGGACCTGGAGCCCGGCACCGAGGGCTGTCCGCGGGCGTGCAGCCACGACGAACCGGACTGTGCCCTGGACGACTGGGTGTCCGAGGGACACGCGGATCCGGCACGGCTGTACTCCCTGCGCAGACTGCTGTCCACGCGGGAGCGGAAGGAAGGGGACTGACCTCCGCGTTGTTTGGGTCTGTGGCGGGCCGGTAAATGCTTACTCGCACCGGGCCGGATCCGATCCAGACGGAGCAGTCGACGTGGGGACGCGGGAGGACGAGACATGGCGTGGCTGCTGGTCATCGTGGCCGGGCTTCTCGAGACCGGTTTTGCCGTCTGCCTCAAGCTCTCGCACGGTTTCACCCGCCTCTGGCCGACGGTCGCCTTCTGCATCTTCGCCCTCGGCAGCTTCGGCCTTCTCACGCTGTCTTTGAGGAAGCTGGACGTGGGCCCGGCCTACGCGGTGTGGACCGGCATCGGCGCGGCCGGGACGGCGATCTACGGCATGGTGTTCCTGGGCGACCTGGTGTCGACGTTGAAGATCGTCTCGATCAGCCTGGTGATCGCAGGCGTGATCGGCCTCCAACTTTCGGGCTCGGCCCACTGAGGGGCGAGCCCCGCTAGGGGCAAGCCCCTTTAGGGGCGCGGGGAACTGCGCGACCCACCACAATCAACCCGCACCCGCGCACCCACAACCCCTGGCACCCCAAATAGGCGCACCTCTCTCACCCAGGCACGCCTCTCATCGAAGCTGCCGCGGCAGAGCAAATCGCACCAGCCCCTCAACCCCACCCTCCCCCGGCGGAGCCGCCACGCACGAAAGGGCGAGCCGAACCACCAGCTCACAAGAACGAGTCAACTCCGCCGCATCCCCCTTGCCCATACCGGGCACGACCACCGCCGCGACGGCCCGATCACGCACCAGTGCCACGAAGTCGGCGGGCGACGGCAACGGCCCGTCGGCCCGCCTCTGCGCAGGCACGGCGGAGCCGGACGGCACCGCCGAGAGCGTCGGCGTGGGCAGCCGCTCGCTCCAGCAGCCGGTGAGCATGGCGCGGACGAGGGCGTTGCCACGGGCGGCCGCCGCGGTCCACTCGGCGGTCGCGGCCAGCCGCTCGCGGGCGTCCGTGTGGGTGGCGAGGGCCCGCTCGACACCGGCGAGGTAGTTGTCGGCCTCCCGGCGCACCAGGGCCCGGGCGAGCCCCTCCTTGCTGCCGAACTCGTTGTACAGCGTCTGGCGGGAAACACCGGCCGCGGCGGCCACGTCCACCATGCGCACGGCGGACCACGGTCGGCGCGCGAGCGCCGTACAAGCGGCGTCCAGTAGGGATTCCCGCGCTGCAGGCATCATTGCCTCCCTCGGGGCCGGCTGCTCTGACGCACAGATTTGACGCGCACACATGCACTGTCAAGGGTTCGCGGCGGCGCCCGGGGGCGTATACGGGTCATCGCATGCCGTGATCACGCAACAGCGCCTGGGTGCTGCAGGGGAGCGCGCGGCGGCGCGGGGCGGGGCGCGTGCCCCGCAAAGATCCCCTGAGTCGTGTGGCCGTTTCCCGGAAGGGGCAGATACCGTTCGGTCATGCCCGACTATCTCGATGACCTGCGTCTCGCCCATGTACTCGCGGACGCCGCCGACGCCGCGACCATGGACCGGTTCAAGGCCCTCGATCTCAAGGTCGAGACCAAACCGGACATGACGCCGGTGAGCGAGGCCGACAAGGCCGCCGAGGAGCTGATCCGCGGCCAGCTGCAGCGCGCCCGGCCGCGCGACGCGATCCTCGGCGAGGAGTACGGCATCGAGGGCACGGGGCCGCGCCGCTGGGTCGTCGACCCGATCGACGGCACCAAGAACTACGTACGCGGCGTACCGGTATGGGCGACCCTGATCTCCCTCATGGAGGCGGGCGAGGGGGGCTACCAGCCCGTCGTCGGCGTCGTCTCCGCTCCCGCGCTGGGCCGCCGTTGGTGGGCCGCGAAGGGCCACGGCGCGTTCACCGGCCGCAGCCTGTCCTCGGCGTCCCGGCTGCATGTCTCGCGCGTGTCGACGCTGTCCGACGCGTCCTTCGCGTACTCCTCCCTCTCCGGCTGGGAGGAGCAGGGCCGGCTCGGCGGCTTCCTCGATCTGACGCGCGCGGTGTGGCGCACCCGCGGCTACGGCGACTTCTGGCCCTACATGATGGTCGCCGAGGGGTCGGTCGACCTCTGCGCCGAGCCCGAGCTGTCGCTGTGGGACATGGCGGCGAACGCCATCATCGTGACCGAGGCCGGAGGCTCCTTCACGGGTCTCGACGGTCGCCCGGGTCCGCACAGCGGGAACGCGGCCGCCTCGAACGGACTCCTCCACGACACCCTGCTCGACTACCTGAACGACCGGTACTAGTCACCAGGGGTACGCCCATGCCTCGCGAGCGCCCCTGAACTCACTGCGTGCGCCCTCTTGTTGACTCGCTCTTTGCCTGCGACTCTGAGAGTCCCCCCACTTGTGAATTTGTGAAGCATCGCACAGGCTTCTCCGGCGGGCATGAACGCACGGCCCCGGAGCCCTGCGCCGTGCGTTCCTAGGAGGTGGCTCCGCCCCATGCTCGTCCGTGACGCCATGAGCACGGTGGTCCTCACCATCGGCCCCGCACACACCCTCCGTCAGGCAGCAGCCCTGATGTCCGCCCGCCGGGTCGGCGCGGCCGTCGTCCTCGACCCGGACGCCGGCGGCCTCGGCATCCTCACCGAGCGCGACATCCTCAACTCCGTCGGCCTGGGCCAGTGCCCGGACACCGAACGGGCCCACGCCCACACCACCACGGACGTCGTGTTCGCCGTGCCGTCCTGGACCCTGGAAGAGGCCGCGCGCGCCATGACCCACGGCGGGTTCCGGCATCTGATCGTCCTGGAACGCGACGAGCCGGTCGGCGTCGTCTCGGTCCGCGACATCATCCGCTGCTGGGCACCGGCCCGACGACGCGTCCCGGCAGGGAGTCACTAGCCGCCCCCAGGCCCCAGCCACCCGCCGGCCGGCGCCCGCCGGCCGCGGGCAAGCGAACGGGCCGGGATCCCCGGAGGGATACCGGCCCGCCCCCTACGACAAGCGGTCCAACCCGGGTCAGCCGCGCAGAGCCTGGACCGCGGCCTCCAGGCGCTTGCCGAAGTCTCCGTCGGCCTGACGGAAGTTGTTGATCGCGCGCTCGGCGATGTCGTCACGGGAGACCTTGGCGATGAAGCCCGCGAGGTTCTCGATCAGACGGTCCTTCTCACCCTCCGACATCAGGCGGTAGAGGTTGCCCGCCTGCACGAAGTCGTCGTCCTCGGCGTGCACCGGGGTCTCGTGGTTGCCGGTACCGGCGGTGAAGTTCGAGGTCGACTGCCACAGCGGCCGGTCCGTCTGGAACGGACCGCCGAAGCTGTTCGGCTCGTAGTTCTTCGCGCCCTTGTGGCGGCCGTCGTAGAGGAAGCCGTCACGCGAGTTGGTGCGCGCCTCGGTGGCGTGCGGACGGTTCACCGGCAGGTGGTCGGCGTTGATGCCGACGCGGTAGCGGTGTGCGTCGCCGTACGCGAAGAGACGGCCCTGGAGCATCTTGTCCGGGGAGGGACCGATGCCCGGTACGAAGTGCGCGGGGCTGAAGATCGACTGCTCGACCTCAGCGAAGATGTTCTCCGGGTTGCGGTTGAGCTCCAGCTTGCCGATCTCGATCGGCGGGTAGTCCTCGTGCGGCCAGACCTTGGTGAGGTCGAACGGGTTGAAGCGGTACGTCGCCGCCTCGGCCGCCGGCATGATCTGCACCTGCACGGTCCAGGTCGGGAACTCGCCGCGCTCGATGGCCTCGCGCAGGTCGCGCTGGTGGGAGTCGGGGTCCTCACCGGCGAGCTTGTTGGCCTCGGCCTGGGTGAGGTTCTTGATGCCCTGGTCGGTCTTGAAGTGGTACTTGACCCAGAAGACCTCGCCGGCCTCGTTGTTCCACTGGTAGGTGTGCGAGCCGTAGCCGTTCATGTGGCGGTACGAGGCGGGGATGCCGCGGTCGCCGAACAGCCAGGTCACCTGGTGGGTGGACTCGGGCGAAAGGCCCCAGAAGTCCCAGACGTTGTCCGCCTCCTGCGAGCCCGTGTACGGGTCGCGCTTCTGGGTGTGGATGAAGTCGGGGAACTTGATGGCGTCCTTGATGAAGAACACCGGGGTGTTGTTGCCGACGAGGTCGTAATTGCCCTCTTCGGTGTAGAACTTCAGCGCGAACCCGCGGGGGTCACGCACGGCGTCCGCGGCACCGAGGTTGCCGGCGACGGTCGAGAAACGCAGGAAGGTCTCGGTCTGCTTGCCGACCTCGGAGAGGAACCCGGCACGCGTGTACCGGGTGACATCGGCGGTGACCGTGAAGGTGCCGTAGGCGCCCGCACCACGGGCGTGCACGACACGCTCCGGGATGCGCTCGCGGTTGAAGTGGGCGAGCTTCTCCAGAAGGAGCTGGTCCTGGACGAGCACCGGGCCGCCGACGCCCGCGGTCTCGCTGTTCTGGTTGTCGGCCACCGGGGCTCCGGCCTCCGTCGTAAGCGGTCCCTGCGCCACGTGTGCCTCCTGCGTCACTTCTGTCTATTGCAGTTACTTGGCCAAAGCCGGTCTCGATCCTACAATGGACAAGGTCTAAGTCAAATAAGGATCCAATCTCACACAGGTTCGGGACCTGGTCCCCTTAGCTGTTAGGCTGGACTGCATGAGTGACCTGTTGGAACGGCTGCGCGGACGCGGATGGCGGATGACCGCGCAGCGGCGCGTCGTGGCCGAGGTCCTGGACGGCGAGCACGTCCATCTGACGGCCGACGAGGTCCATGCGCGGGCCGTCGCCAAGCTGCCCGAGATCTCCCGGGCGACCGTCTACAACACCCTGGGGGAGCTGGTCTCCCTCGGCGAGGTGCTCGAGGTCTCCACCGACAAGCGCGCCAAGCGGTACGACCCGAACGCGCACCGGCCGCACCACCACCTGGTGTGCGCCCGCTGCGGATCGATCCGCGACGTCCACCCGACGGGCAACCCGCTGGCCGACCTCCCCGACTCGGAGCGGTTCGGCTTCATGGTCTCGGACGTCGAGGTGACGTACCGCGGCCTGTGCCCGAGCTGCGCGGGCGCCTAGCAGACACCCTTCCCGAAGCCCCGGTGCCGAGACGGCGCCGGGGCTTCGCGCTGCCTACGGACTTCCCGAATCTGACGGGCCGCCATATGGTCAACGGCACCCACCAGTCCGTTCCGCACTCCGCGAGGAGACCCCGTGGGAGAGCCGTATCCGCCGTATCCGCCGTATCCGAAACTCACCGCCCATCACCTGACCCGCACCTTCGGCCGAACCCCCCACACGGTCGAGGCCCTCGGCCCCCTCGACCTGACCGTCGCACCCGGCGAGTTCGTCTGCATCGTCGGTCCCTCGGGCTGCGGCAAGTCCACGCTCCTGCGCATCGCGGCGGGCCTGCTGCGCCCCAGCACCGGCACGCTGGAGATCCGTACGACGCCGCACCCCGATGTGCGGCTCCGCCGCGTGGCGCGCACCGCCATGATCTTCCAGGACTATGGCATCTACGACTGGAAGACCGTCCAGGCCAACGTCCGCTTCGGCCTGGACGTGCAGCGTGTCCCGCGCCGCGAGGTAGGCGTGCGGGCCGCTGAATGACCGGCCCGCACAACCCTCTTCATCACGCACAGCGTCTCTGAATTGGCCCAGTGATACCGAGCGTTGCTCAGGTGCGAGCCAATCGCCTTCGCGCCCTGGTGCTAAGCGGCAGAAGCCGTCGGCCCGCGTGGCGCGTCCCTCCGGACGCTGGCCGGCGAGGCCTCACGACTTCACCGAGGAGGGTGCCCGACGTCGCCTGGGCGCCGGGCGTGTACGTCACAGCTTGCCACGAATCTGGTGGGCCTGGAGGAGGCGCTCGTCTCGGTGACCGCGTCCTGGTGATCTCGGCCCGCCCGGGCCGGATCATCGCGGAACACCGCCCGCCGTTCCCGCGCCCGCGCACGGGCGAGGTCCGCTCGGCGCCCGAGTTCACGGCCCTGAAGAGCGAGCTGTGGGACCTGCTGCGGAGGGAGGCGGTGCCGGCATGACCACGGTCGCACCCGAGACGGGCGAGTCGGTCGTGGTCCGCCGCCCGGGCCCGCGGGAACTCGACCCCGTACGCACCTACCGCCGCCGACGCGCCCTCGAACTCTCCCTCGCGGTCACCGTCCCCCTACTGCTCGTCCTGCTGTGGCAGCTGGCCGCCGCCCAGGGCTGGATCGACGACCGCGTCTACCCGGCCCCCTCCACGATCCTTGCCGACGGCTGGGACCGCGCCACGGCCGGGGACCTGTGGCCGGACGTGTGGGCCACCCTGAAGCGCGTCCTGGCGGGCTACGCGGCGGGCACGGCGGCGGGCTACGCCCTGGGCCTGCTGATGGGTTCGCTGTCACTGGTACGGGCGGCCCTGGAACCGCTGCTGGACGCCCTGTACGTGGTGCCGAAGCTGGCCCTGCTGCCGATCTTCCTCAATATGTTCGGGCTCGGCGAGGGCCCGCAGGTGGCCCTGGTGGCGGCGACGGTCTTCTTCTTCGTATGGATCTCGACGATGTCGGCGGTGCTGGCGATCCCCTCCGGTCACCGCGACGCGGGCCGGGTCTTCGGGGCCTCCCCGTGGCAGATGTTCCGGCATGTGCTGCTGCCGGCGTCGCTGCCGTCGGTCCGGCAAGGTGACGATCGCGACGGGAACGCTGAGCGCCGAGTACGTGGCACCGCTGCAAGCCGCCCTGGACAAGGGCGAGTTCAAGAAAGAGGGCCTGGACGTCACACTGAAGGTGCTGCCGACGCCGGACGCACTGCCGTTGCTGGCGAAGGGAGACATCGACGCGCTGTGGGCGGCCCCTGAGGCGGCCGTCACGAACGGCATCAAGGGCGGTTTCGACATCAAGTGGGTGGCGGGCAACTTCTCCCCGGACCCGAAGTCGAAGAGCGGTCTGTGGGTGCGGCTGGAAAACGGCGAGACGGCGGCACAGGTCCGGATGGCGGGCCGCAGGATGGGCACGATGATCGGCAAGGGCTCGGTGATCGCGTACCTGATGCAGCAGGCGCTGGCGCAGCACGGCGGCGGCCTCGACAGGATCCAGTACCAGCAACTGGGCTCGGCGGACGTTCTCACGGCACTGCAGAACGGCGGCGTGGACTCGGCATGGCTGCTGGACCCCGTGTGGCGAAGGGTCGACGGGCAGCCGGGGTACGCGTTCCTGGGCGGACAGCCGCTCGGTGGTACATCCGCACGGTGAACACGTATTTCGCGGCGGACTACAAGAAGGATGCGAGCTTCGTCACATACCTGGCAAAGCTCTTGAAGACGGACGAGGCGATCCTGAAATCGACACCGTCCCTCCGCATGGACTGGGAGATCCGCGCCGGTACGACGTCACGCCTCCAATCGGCGTACGGCGCCCAGAAGGTGGCGACCGGGGACCCTCTCCCGGAGTCGAGGACGGTGAACCGTGCCCTGTACGAGGAGGCGGTGGGCCACAAGCCGTAAATGCACCAGGGCCGGAATCCTCATGGATTCCGGCCCTGGACCTTCAGTAGCGGGGACAGGATTTGAACCTGCGACCTCTGGGTTATGAGCCCAGCGAGCTACCGAGCTGCTCCACCCCGCGTCGGTGAACGCAACATTACGTCAAGGATGCGGACAGAGGCAAATCGCTTACGGGCGGGCTGCCACAACCAGCCCGTCCGGGGTCCCCTGCTCGAAGAGCTTGGGGGAGCTTGAGGGCGAGGCCGTCAAGGCCTCAAGGCCTAAAGCGGGGGTCTGGGGGCGCAGCCGCCAGAAACGTGGCCCCAGCACAGCGCAGCGTCACGCGTCACGCCGACAGCTCCTCCCGCAACGCATCCCGCAACCGCGCCGCCCGCTCGGCCACCTCCGCGGGCCCCAGCGACACCGCCCGGTCCGCCCACCGCTGCCCCTCCGCCAGCTCCCCCCGACGCGCGTAGACCAGGGCCAGCCGGAGTGCGGCCCGCCCGTGCCCCGCGTCGGCCGCCCGCGTCCACCACAGCGCGGCCTCCGGCTCGCTCCCCTCGCGCGCCAGCAGCAGTCCCAGATTGAAGGCACCGTTCCGCGACCCGGCCTCCGCGGCCTCCCGATACCACCGCGCCGCCTCCACGACATCGCCCCGCGCGGCGGCCAGCATCCCGACCCGCACCTGCGCCCGCCGATGCCCCTGCGAGGCCGCCCGCTCGTACCACTCCTCGCACTCGCTCTTCTCGTGCGACGGCTCGCCCAGCTCATGCGCGGGCGCCGGCGGCCGGCGCGCGTCCAGCACGGTGGCCAGCCGATAGGCGGCCTCCGCGCTGCCGCCACCAGCCGCGCACCGCAGATGCCGCTCGGCCGTCCGTTCGTCACCGTCCCGCAGCCGCGAGATCCCGACCTGGAGCGCCGCCTCTGTGTGCCCGGCGGCCGCCGCCCGCTCGTACCAGACCAGTGCCGCCTCGTCGTCGCCCCGCCCGGCGAACAGGATCCCGAGGTTGAACGCTGCGTCCACGCTCCCCGCCTCGGCGGCTTTGGAGAACCACGGTTCGGCACCCGTCGCGTCCCCGCCCTGGAGCAGCAGGATGGCGAGGGCGTTCGCCGCCTCACGGTGCCCCGCGTACGCCGCCCGCCGGTACCACTGCTCGGCCTGCGCGGTGCGGCCCTGCTCGGCGCAGAGCAGCCCGAGGTTGTAAGCGCCGTTGACATCGCCGGCGTCCATCGCCGCCCGGTACCACCGCTCGGCGGTCTGCGTCTCGCCGCGCTCGGCGTGCAGCGCGCCCAGCGCGTTCGCCGCGTTGCCGTCCCCCTCCTGCGCGGCCCGAAGCCACCAGACGGCGGCGCTCTCCGTATCCCCCGCGTCCCGCAGCAGGAAGCCGAGGGCGCAGGCGGCCCGTGCCTCCCCGTCCTTGGCGCTCGTCAGATACCAGCGCCCGGCCTCCTTGAGGTCGCCCCGCTTCTCCAGGATCGCCCCGAGGTGCAGCGCGGCCCGCCGGTGCCCGCGCGCCGCGGCCTGCCGGTACCACTGCTCGACCTCGTCGAGCGCGGACGGCTTGACACCGTTGTCCGTACCGGTCTCCTGCTCGTGCAGGGCCTTGCGGTCGAGTGTCCGCGCCAGCCGGTAGGCGGCCTCGCGGTGCCCGCGCTCGGCGGCGGCGCGCATCCACTGCTCGGCGCCGTCGTCGCCGCGGTGCTCCAGCAGATCGGCGAGCGCGTACGCGCCGAGGGTGTGACCCTGTTCGGCGGACTGGCGCAGCCAATATTCGGCGGCGGGCTCGTCGCCGCGCTCGCGGTGATGCCGCCCGAGGGCGTGCGCGGCCGCGGCGGACCCGGCGACGGCGGCGATCCGCCACCAGCCGGCGGCTTCCTCGGCGTATCCCCGCTGGTGCAGAAGAACACCCAGGTTGTTGGCGGCGGCCCGGTCACCCGCGGCTGTGGCGGCGCGCAACTGGGGCTCGGCTCCGTCGAGATCGCCACGGCGCAGCAGCAAGGCCCCGAGAACGCTCATCGCCTCGACGTCGCCGGCGTCGGCGGCGAGCCGACGGCGCGCCTCCTCGGTGGCTTCGCCCGTATCGTCCCGGTCCGCGACGACCTCACCGCTTTCGGTCCCGCCGGCGGGCCGCACAATTCGCCCTGTCTCGAACAGAGTTACTTTGTCCCCCATAACGTCCATCGTCGCACCACCTGCAACCTGGGTACACCCGGTATACCGCAGCCATTGAGGTCACTACAGCGTTTTGTCGACATGCCCACAGAGAGACAAGTCAAACACAGAACGGCCAACTCCCCCCGCAGGAAGTCGGACTTCATGCGAGTCACCAGGTCACGGCGTACACCCGTCGTGTCGCGCGCACACGTCGAGGGCCCGGATCCATGATCAGGATCCGGGCCCTCGACTTCAGTAGCGGGGACAGGATTTGAACCTGCGACCTCTGGGTTATGAGCCCAGCGAGCTACCGAGCTGCTCCACCCCGCGCCGTTGTGTGTCAACCGTACCACGGCGCGGGAGGGCATTCGGTTCGGTCAGCGCCCTAACTGCTCGGGCTGCTGCTGGGTGAACCGCTCGGCGAGCTGCTCGGCGAACCGCTCGGACCGGGGGACGAACCGGCGGACGGGCTGCTGCCGGCCTTGCTGCCGCCGCTCCCGCTGCCGGTCTTGTTCGCCTTGGACTGCGCCTCCTCGGCCCGCTTCAGCGCGTCCTCAAGGTCCTTCTGCGCCTGTCCGTACGCCTGCCAGTCGCCCTTCTTGAGGGCCTCCTGGCCCGACTCGAAGGCCTTCTGCGCGTCGTCGAGCGCCTGCTGGACCGTCGGATTCGCGGACGTCGGCGGTGTGGTGGTGCCGGTGTCCGGCGGCGAGGTGGAACTCTGCGCCCCGAAGACCTTGTTGAGCGCCAGGTCGAGCGTGTCCTCGAACGCCGTGTTGCCGCCGTAGGTCACCAACACCTTGCGCAGCAGCGGGTACTTGAGTCCGCCACCGCGTACGTACACGGGCTCGACGTACAGCAGTCCGCCGTCGAGCGGGACGGTGAGCAGGTTGCCGTACTCGATGTCCGAGTCGCCGCCCTTGAGCAGCCTGATCGATTCGGCGATGTCCTGTTCGGAGTTGAACTGGCTCTGGACCTGCTTCGGTCCGTCCACCGTTCTGCTCGTCGGCAGTTTCAGGATCCTGATCTTGCCGTAGTCACTGGTGCCCGCCTCGGCGTTGACCGACATGAAGGCGCTCAGGTTGTCCCGGCCGTTCGGCGTGAACGTCGTCGTCAGGGAGAACGCCTGCGCCTGCTGGTCGGGCATCTTCATGCTCAGGTAGTACGGCGGCACCGCGTTGCCCGACTTGTTGGTCGGGTCGTCCGGCACCTGCCACACCTCGCTGCCGCTGAGGAACGTCTGGGCGTCCTTGACGTGGTAGCGGGTGAGCAGCTCGCGCTGCACCTTGAACAGGTCCTGCGGGTAGCGCAGGTGGGACATCAGCGACGGCGAGATATCGGTCCTGGGCTTCACGGTGCCCGGGAACGCCTTCATCCAGGTCTTCAGGACCGGGTCCTCGGTGTCCCACTGGTAGAGCTTGACCTCGCCGGTGTACGCGTCGACGGTCGCCTTCACCGAGTTGCGGATGTAGTTGACCTGGTTCTGCTGGGCCATCACCGCGCGCTGCGTGTTGCCCGCGGTCAGCGAGTCGGCCGTCGTGTCACCGAGGGTCGTACGGGAGGCGTAGGGGTAGCCGTTCGTCGTGGTGTACGCGTCGACGATCCACTGGATGCGGTCGCCGACGACCGCCGGGTAGGCGTCGCCGTCGATGGTCAGCCAGGGCGCGACCGCCTCGACGCGCTCCTTGGGCGTGCGGTTGTACAGGATCCGCGAGCCCTCGCCGATGGCGCCGGAGTAGAGGATCTGCGGCTCGCTGAACGCCACCGCGTACGCGGCCCGGTTGATCGGGCTGGACAGGCTGACCCCGCTCTTGCCCTGGTAGCTGGTGGTCTTCTCGCCGCTGTCGTCGGAGTAGTCGATCTCCTTCTGGGGACCGCCGACGATCGAGTACTCGGTGGTCTTCTCGCCGTAGTAGATCCGCTGCTGGTACGTCCCGAGGTCACCGGACGACGGCAGGTCGGACTCGGTGAAGACGGGCTGGCCGTTGGCGCCGGCGGTGGTGCCCTTGGCCGCGACCACGCCGAAGCCGTGCGTGTAGCGGAAGTGGTCGTTGATCCAGTTGTTCTTCGGAATACCGTTGAGGTTCAGCTCTCGCAGACCGATGACCGTGTCCTGATCCTTGCCGTCCTTGTTGTAGCGGTCGACGTCCAGGTTGGTCGGGAACGCGTAGTAGTTCTTCATCTGCTGGAGCTGCTGGAACGTCGGGGAGACGATGTTCGGGTCCAGCAGGCGGATGCTCGCCGTGGCGTCGGCGTCGTCGCGCAGCTTGTTCTTGTCCTTGCTGTCGCTCTTGCCGTCGTACTCGGCGACCTGGGCGCCCTCGATGCCGTAGGCCTCACGGGTCGCCTTGAGGTTCTTCTCGACGTACGGCGCTTCCTTGGCCTGCTCGTTCGGCTGGACCTGGAACTTCTGGACTATCGCCGGGTACAGACCGCCGATGAGGACCGCCGAGAGCACCATCAGGCCGAAGCCGATGACGGGGAGCTGCCAGGTGCGCCGCCACAGGGTGGCGAAGAAGAGCAGCGCGCAGATGACGGCGATGCAGAACAGGATCGTCTTGGCCGGCAGGTAGGCGTTCGCGTCTACGTACCTGAGGCCCGTCCAGTTGCCGGTCGCCTTGAAGTCGCTCGACTTGACCGCGAGTCCGTACCGGTCGAGCCAGTAGGCGACCGCCTTCAGGGCGACGAAGACGCCGAGCAGCACCGACAGGTGCCCGGTCGCGGCGGCCGTGGCGCGCGCCCCCGGGGAGGTGACCCTCAGGCCGCCGTACAGATAGTGGGTGAGCGCGGCGGCGATCAGCGACAGCACCGTGGCGGCGAAACCGAAGCCGAGCAGGAACCGGTACCAGGGCAGGTCGAAGGCGTAGAAGGAGACGTCCAGGTGGAACTGAGGGTCCTTCTGGTGGAAGGGCACGCCGTTGACCCACAGCAGCCAGGTCCGCCACTGGCTGGAGGCGGACGCTCCCGCGATCAGGCCGACCAGGGCGGTGATCCCGAGCAGAAGCCACTTCTTGTAGGGCGCGATCCCCATCCGGTAGCGGTCGAGGCTCTGCTGCTCCATGGACATGGCACTCAGCGGCGGGCGCATCCGGTGCGCGAGCCAGACGTTGAAGCCGACCGCGGCCGCCATCAGCAGACCGAAGACGAAGAAGAGCCCGATCTTGGTCCACAGCGTGGTCGTGAAGACGGACGGGTACTTCACCGACCGGTACCAGAGCCAGTCCGTCCAAAAGCCGGCGAACATGACGAACGCCATGCCGAGAACGGCGAGGACCCCCAGTGTCATGAGCAGGGTCCGGGCACGCCGGGACGGGCGGCCCACTCTGATCCGTGGCCCCGTCGGGCCTCCGCCGCGGTCCGGCATCTGGAAAGCCAAGGTGCGCACCTCGAAGTTCGCTGTTGATCCGTGTTGATCCGTCAGGCCCCCGTGAACGCGGACCATGGATGGGGCTCCACGATCGCGGAGCCCCACCTATGCAACTTACTGGCGCTTTACTCGGTTCCCGCTTCCGGGTGGGAACGAGGCAGGATTGTGACCATGTCCAACACTCCCATGGCAGCGAGCCCGCTCACCCAGGCCGTACTCGAGATCGACGAGTACGTCTCCGGCCTCGGCTGGGACCAGCCCGCTCGCCTCTTCGCCCTCGTCGACACCGCACGGCTGCGGGATCAGGAACCCGCGCTCGCGGCCCAGCTCGGCCTGGAGGACGAGTCCGGGACCACCGGTCTCACCCCGATCGAGCAGGACGAGCTCCCGGCCGGCAAGCCGCTGGACGAGTTCCTCGGCACCATCGCCTGGCCCGACGCGGTGGTCGGCTGCGCCCTCACCGTGGAGCGGCTGATGCTGCCGCCGTCCGCGGAGGGCTCGGTTCCTGAGGGACTTAGCGAGAAGAAGCTGGCGAAGTGGGTCGCCGAGCACCCGGAGCGCCAGGAAGTGCGCATGACCGTGGCGGTGCTGCGGGACGGCGCGCGCGAGTCTGCGCTGCGGCTGCGTGAGAAGGACTCGTCGACGGAGGTGCTGACAGGTCCTGACCTGGTGCCGGGCCTCGCGCAGGCGCTGTCGGCGACGTTCGAGGACTGACTGGTCCGCGTAAGTACCGCGGACTGAGTGGTCCGCGTAGGCACCACGGACTGACTGCTCCGCGGTACATGGCTGGGGGCGCACGGCCTTTCCGGGCGCCCCCGGTCACGCACGAGCGCGGCGCCGCCCGTCACCCTTGGAACATTTCATCTGGAACACTTCATCCCTTGACGGTGCATTTCGGCAGATCAGCGGTCTTGCCGGTGCGGATGTCCTCAAGGGCTTTCAGGGCGTCGTCGATGGTGTTGACCTTGACTAGCGTGAGCCCCTTGGGGGTGTCCTTGGCGGCGGCCGCACAGTTGTCCTTGGGCGTCAGAAAGTACTGGGCGCCCTTGCTGCGCGCACCGACGGTCTTCATCTCGACGCCGCCGATCGGCCCGACCGTCCCGCTGTCGTCGATGGTGCCGGTGCCGGCCACGAACTTCCCGCCGGTGAGACTCCCCGGGGTGAGCTTGTCGTAGATGCCGAGCGCGAACATCAGGCCGGCGCTCGGTCCACCGACGTCGGCGAGCTTGATGTCGATGGTGAACGGGAACGTGTGATCGGTCCCGGCGGAGATCCCGACGATGGCCCGCTCCTGGCCGCTGTCGTGGGACTTCGCCGTGTTGATCGTCACATCCTGGCTCTTGGTGGCCGTCTTGTTCGCCTTCGCGGCGGCGGCCTGTTCCTTGGCAGGCACGATCGTGAAGACGACCTTTTCGCCGGGCTTGTGCTTGGTGACCAGCTTGGCGACGTCGTCGGGCGCCTTCACCGCCGTACCGTCGACGGCCTTGATGACGTCGCCGGCATGCAGCCTGCCCTCGGCGGGCGACCCCTTGAGAACGGTGGAGACGATCACCCAGGACTTCACGGGGACGCCCAGCTCCTTGAGGGCGGCGACCTTGGCGCTCTCCTGTGACTGGCTGAACTCCTCGGCGTTCTCCTGGGTGGACTGCTCCTCGGTCTTGCCGTCCGGGTAGAGCGTGTCGTGCGGCACGACCTTGCTGTCATGCGCGAGCCATCCGTACACGGCCTCGACGAGGTTCATGTTGTAGTCGGCGCTGGTGACCCGGACGGTGGTCATGTTCAGGTGACCGGTCGTCCGATAGGTCGTGCGCCCGGCGATCTGCAGCACCGGCTCGCCGTCGTGCTCGCCGAGGGTGTTCACCGTCGGACCCGGGGACAGCTCCGAGTACGGCACTTTGATGAACACTCCCGCGCACAGGAGCGCGATCAGCATCAGGGTGGAAGCGAGCATCGTCGCGGTGCGGCGTGGCATGGAACGACAGTACGGGACGGGCCTGTCAACGCACCGCCGGGGCCGTCCGTACGAGCGGGCGGTCCCTGGGTCCCGGGTGCTCAGCCGCCCGAGTGGGACCTCTCCATGGCTTCGCGGAAACGGGCGTACCCGGCGAGCTCCGAGCCGTCGCCCGCGGCCTTGCGATGACGACTGGCCCAACTGCCCCACAGTCCGGCACCGACCGCAGCCATAAGCGGAATCAGCAACCAGGCGAGCGCCGCCATGCCGACCTCCCCATCACATGAGCGACCGCAACTGACTGATCAGCAGATTAATCATCCGCACTGACAACGCTCAGGCCAGGGGTGCGGTTACGCAACCGGAAGCCGGGTGAGAGGTTGGTTAACCCCATGAGAGGTACGAGAGCCGCTCGCGGGGTCAGGTCAGCAAGCCCCGACCCACTCCTCCGTCCCGTCGGAGAACTTCTGGTGCTTCCAGATGGGCACCTCGTGCTTGAGGTCGTCGATCAGCTTGCGGCAGGCATCGAAGGCCTCGCCCCGGTGGGGACACGCCACGGCGACGACGACGGCGAGATCCCCGACCCGCAGATCCCCCACACGGTGCACGGCCGCGAGCGCCCGCACGGGATAATCGGCGACGACCTTCTCGGCGATCCGCCGCATCTCGGCCTCGGCGGTGGGATGGCACGAATACCCCAGCTCGTCGACGTCGGCCCCACCGTCGTGATTACGCACGGTCCCGACGAACAGCGCGATCCCTCCGGCCGCATCGTCCCCCACGGCGCGGAAGACCTCGTCGACGGAGAGCGGGGTGTCACGGATCGCGAGCAGCTTGATGGGATCGTCCGCCGCCTGCTCACCGGGGTGATCGCTGGTGTGTGCCATGCCCCCATCGTGCCGTACGCCACCGACAAGGAGGAATAGGCGACCCACCCGTCACGCGGGGTCTGGGGGCGCAGGCCCCGGCGGGGTCTGGGGGCGCAGCCCCCGGCAGGAGTCAGGGGGCACAGCCCCCGGCAGGAGTCAGGGGGCACAGCCCCCGGCAGGAGTCAGGGGGCACAGCCCCCGGCGGGGTCGAAGGGGCGGAGCCCCTGGAGGATGGGACGGGTAGGGGCGGCGGGGGCGAAACCCACTACGACCCAACCCCACCGCACACATCAGATCCGCCGCCGAGCCTTCCGCGCCCGCCGCACCACCGCCGCCGCACCCAGCAGGGCAACCGTCGCCCCGGCAGCCCCCGCAGCCGTCGCGTCCTTGCGTCCCAGCCGCCGCCCGACCACGGTGTGCCGCCCGGCCACCTCCTCCAGCAGCTCCGCGAGGACCTCCTCGTTCGTCCACTGCGGCCGCCACCCGGCGTCGTGCAGCCGGCTCCCGCTGACCACCCAGGGGTACATCGTGTACGCGAGATCACCGGCGGGCGAGGGCGTCAGCCCGATCCGGTGCAGCCGCGCCGCCGCACCCAGGGCGACCGCCGACGGCAGCTCCATCCGCCGAATCCCGCTCAGCTCCTCGACCTCTTCCTGCTCCAGCCACCCGTCGCACCCGACAGCCAGCTCCCCGTCCACCTTCTCCAGAACGGCGTACTCCAGGGCACCGCACAGATCCTCGACGTGGCAGAACTGCCAGGCGGGCCGCGACCCGGCGACAACCAGCAACCGCGGAGACTCGAAGTACCTGGTCAGCGCGGTGTCGGTCCCCCCGACCAGCACAGCCGGCCGGACGACGGTGACATTGAGTCCCGGATGGGCCCGCGGCGCCCGCCGCGCGAGCCGCTCGATCTCCAGCAGGTCCCCGACCCCGGTCGCCTCCGCGGTCGCCCGCAGCTCGGCGTCCTCGGAGAGCGGCAGCTCGTTGTCGGGCAGTGCCCCGTAGACCATCGCTGAGGTGCACAGCACCGCCCGGTGCACCCCGGCCGCCGCGGCGGCGGTCAGCACGGTCTGCGTCCCCCGGACGTTGTAGGCCGAACGCGCCGCCGGATCGGTCTCCAGATCAAGGTCGAGGGCCAGGTGCACCACGACGTCCGCGCCCCGCAGCTTCTCCGCGATAGCTGGATCGCGCACGTCGAGGATGTGCCACTGCGCGGCCGCGCACTCCCCGCGCCGCTCGTCGATGGCGACGACCTGCTTGATCTCCTCCGAAGCGGCGAGCCTCTCGGTGAGCAGGGCTCCGACGCCGGACGCGGCGCCGGTGACCGCGACGACGGGCCCGCGAAGGCCGGGACTGGTTGAATGGTTTCGCGCTGCGCGAACCTGCGGATCTGGGGAACTCACCGGGCGTCTCCAGCGGTTGTCTTCAGTACGAACGCGAAGCACGCGCGCGTACCAGGTGGCATCCATCCTGCCGCAGGCCAGGAGTCAGCGAAGCACCCAGGCCCGATCCGCCCGGGGTGTCTACGCTGGTGGTGTTGTCGGGCAGCCAGCCGCCGGACCGAACCGGTGGCCTTACCAGCCGAGGAATCCCGTGAGTGACACCCCATTCGGATTCGGCCTTCCGCCGGAGGAGCCGGAGAACGGCGACGAGGGCAAGAAGAAGGACCAGCAGAGCGGTGGTGGTCAGGGACCGGCCAACCCGTTCGGTTTCGGGCTGCCCGGAGCCGGCGGGGCCGGCGCCGACAACCCGCTCGCCGCGATGTTCGGTTCCCTGAACCCCACCGACCTGGGCGCCGCCTTCCAGCAGCTGGGCCAGATGCTCTCGTACGAGGGCGGCCCGGTGAACTGGGACATGGCCAAGCAGATCGCCCGCCAGACGGTCTCCCAGGGTGCCCAGGACGGCACGAAGGACGCGAGCGTGAGCCCCGGCGAGCGCTCCGCCGTCGAGGAGGCCGTCCGCCTGGCCGACCTGTGGCTCGACGACGCGACGTCGCTGCCGTCCGGTGCCGGCTCCGCTGTGGCCTGGAGCCGCGCGGAGTGGGTCGAGGCGACCCTGCCCGTGTGGAAGGACCTCGTCGACCCGGTCGCCGAGCGCGTCGGCGCGGCCATGGGCGACGTCCTGCCGGAGGAGATGCAGGCCATGGCCGGGCCGCTGATCGGCATGATGCGCTCCATGGGCGGCGCCATGTTCGGTACGCAGATCGGGCAGGCCCTCGGCGTGCTCGCCGGCGAGGTCGTCGGCTCGACCGACATCGGCCTGCCGCTCGGCCCGGCCGGGAAGGCGGCGCTGCTGCCGCTGAACATCGAGGCGTTCGGCAAGGACCTGGGCATCCCCAAGGACGAGGTGCGGCTGTATCTCGCCCTGCGCGAGGCCGCCCACCAGCGCCTGTTCGCACACGTGCCGTGGCTGCGCTCGCACCTGTTCGGCGCGGTCGAGGGCTACGCGCGCGGCATCAAGGTCGACACGGCGAAGCTGGAGGACGTGGTCGGCCAGTTCGACCCGCAGAACCCCGAGGAGCTGCAGCAGGCACTCCAGCAGGGCATGTTCCAGCCGGAGGACACCCCGGAGCAGAAGGCGGCCCTGGCCCGTCTGGAGACGGCCCTGGCGCTCGTCGAGGGCTGGGTGGACGCCGTGGTGCACGCCGCCGCGAAGCCGCGCCTGACCTCCGCCGACGCGCTCCGCGAGACCCTGCGCCGCCGCCGCGCCACGGGCGGCCCGGCCGAGCAGACGTTCGCCACGCTGATCGGCCTGGAGCTGCGTCCCCGCCGGCTGCGGGACGCCTCGCGCCTGTGGGCGTCGCTCACGGACGCGCGCGGCGTGGACGGCCGGGACGGCCTGTGGGCGCACCCGGACATGCTGCCGACGGCGTCCGACCTGGACGACCCGGACGGCTTCGTGCACCGCGAGCAGCTGGACTTCTCCGAGCTGGACAAGATGCTCGGCGAGGCGGCGGGCGGCTCCGCCGAGAAGCCGGACCTCAAGAAGAGCGACGAGGCCGACAAGGGCGACGACGCCGAGTGAGCCTGTACGACGACGCGGTCCTCGTGCTCAAGGCGTACGAGGACCAGGAGGAACTGCGCCAGGCCTATCTGGACCACCTGGAGGCTCACCCCGACGGCATGTGGAAGGCGTGCCACGCCGGACACATCACGGCGAGCGCGCTGGTGATCGATCCCGAGCGCGACCGGGTGCTCCTCACCCTGCACAGGAAGCTGAAGATGTGGCTGCAGATGGGCGGCCACTGCGAGCCGGGCGACGCGACCCTTGAGGCCGCGGCCCTGCGCGAGGCCACGGAGGAGTCCGGTATCGCCGGGCTGACACTGCTGCGCGGCGGCCCGGTCCGCCTCGACCGGCATCCGATCCCGGCGCCGTGCCACTGGCATTTCGACGTGCAGTACGCCGTCGTGGCGCCGCCGGACGCGGAGCACGCGATCAGCGACGAGTCACTGGACGTGCGCTGGTTCCCCTACGACGAGGTCGCGGACGTTGCCGACGAGTCGGTCGTACGCCTGCTGGAAGCGACGCGCGCCAGGCTCTGAATGCGTAACGTGTAAGGGGTGGCCGCTATAGCGGTCACCCCTTACACGCATGCTCAGCTCCAGACGTTGCCCTGGTTCTGCCCGCGCGCCCCGTGCTGGCCCATGCCGTACTGCGCGCGCACCCCCTGCCCGATCACCGCGTTCTGCGGCGGCAGCAGCTCGCTGGGCTGGACGAGCGCGAACCCGCTGCCCATGAAGCTGAGCTCCCAGCCCTCACCGGTGTTGCCGCGGCGGCGGAACACCCCGGAAGAGTGCGTCTGGGCCTGCATCTGCACGCGCAGGCCGGTGGACCAGGCGACGATCGCGTCGGCGTCGCAGTTGACGTACTTGTCCGGGGTGACCTGCATCATCAGGGGCACACCCGACGTCATCAGCGCCACCTTGCCACGGCCGGTGATGTTGAGCTGGTACTTGCCGGAGCCGGAGATGCCGTACTGGCTGTCCACGGCGATGACCTCGTGGTGCAGCGAGGAGTCCATCGCCAGGACGTAACTGCTGTCGACGGTGAGTCCGTCCTGCTCGACGTCCATGATGTGTACGTGCTGGGCGAGGTTGGCGAGGTAGACGGTGCCCTGCCCGTGACAGCGCATCAGGTCCAGGCCCTCGCCGGTGTGCGCACGCGCGCGCCGCTGGCTGTTGTGCTGGTACTCGGCGTCGAACTCGACGAGCCCCTGGTAGGCGACCATCGTGCCCTTGCGCGCCAGGATGTCGTCGTGGCCCTCCAGCAGGACGCGCAGCATCTGCGGGTTCTGCAGGCTGTAGCGCTCCTGGGTCTGCTGCTCGTTGTAGCCGAAAAGCGTGCTCTGCATGGTGTGCGGTTCCCCCTCAGCCCCGGATCCGGAGGCGGTCGGTGCTGTCCTCGCTGGGCTGGACGACGACGATGCCCTGCCCGGAGAACGCCATCTGGTACGCCTCTCCGCTGCCGCGCCCGATGAGCGACTGCGCCTTGAAGCTGCGCTTCCCCTTCACCTTGAGGTTCGGCGACCAGGCGACGAGGGCGTCCGGGTCGACGTACGTCTCGTCCTCGCCGCCGCCGCAGTCGACGACGATCGGCTCGCCCCGGGAGGTCAGGGCGACCCACCCCTGCCCGGAGATCTTCGTGTTCCACAGGCCCTGCCCGGCGAACTTGGCGAGCCCCTTGACGCGTTCGACACCCCACTGCAGGTGCGCATCGAAGGCGAGCAGATTGGTGGCGTTGACGGAGATCGCGTCTCCGCCCAGGTTGATGACGACGACGTTCGACCCGTAGTCGGCGAGGTAGAGCAGACCGTCGCCGGAACACTTCATGAGGGGCGCGCCCTCACCGGTGATCCAGTCCCGCGCGATCTGGCGCACCGCGGGCGGATTGGGCTCGTACTGGATGAACCCTTCGTAGGCGACCATGGAGCCCACGCGCGCGAAGAGGTCGTTTCCGGTCTGCATGGCGACCTTCAGCATGTGGCTGCCGTGGTTCTCCATGCGGGCGCTGACAGGTGCGGGTGCGAAGCCCGCGAGCGGCTGGTTCATGACGGGCTCCCTCAGACCTCGTAGGGCTGGACGACGACGAAATTGCCGGGCGCGGCACGGAACTGGAGGTTGACGCTCTCCCCGGTGTCCCCCGGGTAGGCGTTGCGGCGCATGCGGACCTGGCTGGAGACGATCACCTGGGCCGCGGCGGACCAGGCGACGACGGCGTTGGAGTCCACGAACGTCGTCGGTGTCACGGGCAGGACCACGGGCGCGCCGTGCGTCTTCACGACGATCGTGCCGGTCCCCTGGAACTGCATCGTGAACAGCGCGCCACCGGGGATGCCATGCCCCTCGATCCGCCGCACCTCGTACTGGAGGGACTCGTCGAAGGCGAGGACGTTCTCCGCGGAGACGCAGATCGCGTCCCCCTGGAGCTCGATCGGGTGCAGATGGGTGGCGTTTTCGGCGAAGAACACCTGGCCCTGGCCCGTACAGCGCATCAGCTGCATCTCCTGGCCGGTCGCGTTGCCCACGATCCGGCCTGCGAAGCCGGCGCCCTTGTAGCTGAAGTCGACCTTGCCTTGGTAAAGCACCATGCTGCCCTGCCGGGCCAGCACGGGCTGCCCGCCGATGCCGAGGTCGGCGCGGACGAGCTTCTTGTTCTGCTGCGTCCACCGCTGGCCGGTGGGTGTCTCCTTGAAGGCTTGCAGCGCTGCGGCCACACCGGCACCACCCTGCGGGGCGTCCTGTGGGGCGCCGTACGGGGAGGGTGTCACGGGCTGGCCGGGGAACTGGCCCGGAGCCTGCCCGTGGGGCGGCTGCTGGCCGTACCCGGGGGGCGCGGAAGGGGCCTGTTGCCCATAGCCGGGAGGCATTGGCGCGGACGGCTGCTGGCCGTACCCGGGCGGCGGGCCCGGCTGCACGGGCGGCTGGACGTACGGCGCGGGACCCGGCGGCGGGACGGTTCCGCCGGTCGGGGGGTTCAGGGGCGCCACGATGGTGGGCGCGGCGTGCACCGGGGGCGCGGAAGGCGGGGATCCCTGGGGCGGCGCGAAGCCCTGCGGGGCGGGCTGCGGCTGCTGCGGCGCGGGTGCCGGGGCAGGAGCGGGTGCGGCCGGGGCGGCGAACGCGGGCGGTGCGGAGGCCTGGGCGGGTGGGGCGAACCCGGGGGCCGCACCGGCCTGCGGCTGAGGCGGCTCGGGCGTCTCCTCCTCCAGCACATCGCCGCCGAAGTTCTTCAGCAGCGCCTCGAGCCCGCCGTCGAAGCCCTGGCCGACGGCGGCGAACCGCCAGACGTCCTTCAGGTAGAAGTCGCCCAGCATGACGGCTCGTTCGGTGGTGAACTCCGAGCCGCTGAACGGGTAGCGGGCCACTTCCTCGCCGCCCGCGACGATGCGCAGGTGTCCGGGGGCGATCTGCGACATCTGCCCGGCGCCGTCGATCGTCGCCGTGAAGGACAGCTTCTGGATCTGCGGCGGGATCCTGTCGAGCGTGACCCGGAAGGACTCCGTGTCGCCCGCCTGCGGACCGAGGAGCTGAACGGACTCCTCCGGCGTCTTCGGCTGGTTGAAGAAGACGAAGTACCGGTCGTCCGAGAGCCGTTCGTCGGCGTCCAGACCGAAGCAGCTGATGTCGAAGGTCAGTCCGGGCGCGGAGATCTGCACGCCTACGTACAGATCCGTGCCCGCGGTGAGGTCACTGATCCTGGCCTTGTGGCCGCGTTGGAATTCCCTGGCCATGCGTACGACCGTCCCCCATCCCGAATGTGAGTGCGTCGCGCCAGGCTAACGGCAAATACGCGGAGCGGACGAAGCCGGTACAGACCCGGTACACAACCGCATCTTCGGGGCACCCGACGGCATCTGCCCTGCGCACGGACGGGGCCGTACAGCGGCCCACGCCACCCGCCCGGCAGGTGGGGCGAGCCGACGGACATCGGTGACGTCTGCCCAGCACGTGGCGCGAGCCGGCGTACGTCGGTGACGTCTGCCCGGCACGTGGCACAAGTCGGCGTACGTCGGTGACGTCTGCCCGGCACGTGGCACAGGTCGGCGTACGGCCGTTGGCGTCCGCCGAGGGCGCGGCGCCGGCTCCTGCGCGGCCGGTGACCTCTACTCGCCGCGCGGCGCGGGCTGGTGGGGCAGCCGGTCGGCCGCGACCACCCCTTCGAGATAGCCGCGGGCGCGCTCCGTCCGCGGATACGCCTCCAGCAGGCGCCAGAAACGCGGCCCGTGACCCGGTACGAGCAGATGCGCGAGCTCGTGCAGGAGCACGTAGTCGACGACGTACTCGGGCATGCCCTGCAACCGGTGCGACAGCCGAATGCTGCCTTCCGCCGGGGTGCACGAGCCCCAGCGCGTGTTCTGGTTGGTGACCCAGCGGACCGAGGTGGGCCGCGCCCGCCCGTCGAAGTACTGCAGCGAGAGCCGCTCGGCGCGCTCGGCCAACTCGGCGTCGCCGATCACCCGCTTGCTCTCCTGGGCGGCCAGCTTGTCGAGCATGACGGTTACCCAGCGCTGCTCCTCCGCCTTGGACATCCGGGCGGGGATGAGCACAACGGTGCGATCGCCCTCACGGTACGCGGAAACCGTTCGGCGGCGTCGCGCACTCCTGCGAACCTCGATCGCGCTCGCCCCCGAGCCGCTCGGCGGCTGGCTCGTCGTGCTGCGCGATGGCTTTCCGGCACGGTGCAGTGGGTCGGCGGGCACGCCCCGACGTTACCCGCTGCACACGCGGGAAGTCCCGCCTCCGGGACGGTTCCGTGCGGATCCGCGCCCCGTGCGCTTGATTCGTACGACGAATGTCCCCGGCTGTGGACAACTTTCGGCACGCACCCGCCCCCTCCGGGCATGCTGGCATGCGTCGGCGGATCGGAACATCCACCGACGAACGGGGACGAACTAGGGACTACGGGGGCCGGTCATGCATCCGATGGTGAAGCCCGCGCTGCGGCGCGGCTGGCGGGATCTGAACACCGTGCAGTTCGGGATGGCGCCCGCGCACGCAATGGTGCTGGGGCCGGTGGACACTGCGACGGGAAGCTTCCTCGCCCTGCTCGACGGTACCCGCGGGCTGCCGCTGCTGCGCGAGGAGGCCCGCCGCATGGGCCTGCCCGAAGGCCACGTCGACGCACTGGTGGACAACCTGTCCGGCGCGGGACTGCTCGACGACGCGACGGGCGGCGGCCCGAGGGCCGACGCCCTTCGGACGAAAGCGGGCGTCCTGGACCGCCTCCGCCCCGACCTGGCGTCGCTGTCACTGGTCGCCCGCACACCGGGCGAGCCCGCCCGGCGCCTGGCCGCCCGTCGCTCCCATCGAGTCCAGGTCCGGGGCGCGGGCCGCGTGGGCGTCGTCCTGGCCTCGCTGCTGGCAGGCGCGGGCGTCGGCGAGGTCGATGTCCGTGACACGGGCTGCGTCGAGCCGTGGGACGTGGCACCGGGCGGCCTCCCCGCGGACTCGATCGGCCGGCGCAGGGAGGAAGCGGCCCGCCGCGCGGTACGAGCGGCCGCGCCCGACCGGCCACCCCGCCGGGAGCGCGCATCACGCCGCTCCCCGCACGACGCCCCGGGCCCCGGCTTCTCCCTGGTGATCCTCGCCTCGCGCGACGGCATCCAGGTCCACGCGCCCGACCCGCTCGCCGCCGAGCCGCTGATCACCTCCGGAACACCCCATCTGTACGCAGGTGTCGTGGAGGGCACGGGAGTCGTCGGCCCGTTCGTCCTGCCCGGCGACACCAGCTGCGCCGGCTGTCTCGACCGAGGCCGCGCCGATCGGGACGAGACGTGGCCCCGTCTGGTCGCTCAATGGCGATCCGGGCGCCCGCGGCAGGTCCAGGCCTGCGACCTCGCCCTGGCGACCGCCGTCGCGGGAGTCGCCGCCGGACATGCGCTCGCCTTCCTGGACGGCGAGTCGCCCTCCAGCGCGGGCGCGCGCTGGGAGACATCCGTGCCCCGGCTCGACTGGCACGCGCGACCGGTGTGGGCGCATCCCGCATGCGGGTGCGGCGCAGCGGAGAAAGGTAAGGAGGAACACACCTCCGAGGACGGGGAGCCGCACGAGAGAATGGCGGAGCAACGGCCGTCGAGAGACTTGTCCCGCAAGGCACACGCGGCACGGCTGTCTGGGACTTGGAGGGCGTATGTCTGATCTTCCCCGGAAGGCGGTTACCCGTACCGCCAAGCTCGCCGCGCTCCCGCTCGGCTTCGCCGGGCGGGCTACCTGGGGGCTCGGCAAACGGATCGTCGGCGAATCCGCGGAGATCGTCGGCCGCGAACTCCAACAGCGCACGGCCGAGCAGCTGTTCAAAGTCCTCGGCGAGCTGAAGGGGGGTGCCATGAAGTTCGGGCAGGCCCTGTCCGTCTTCGAGTCGGCTCTCCCCGAGGAGGTCGCCGGCCCGTACCGCGCAGCCCTGACGAAACTTCAGGAGGCGGCCCCGCCGATGCCGACACGCACCGTGCACACCGTGCTCGAGGAGCGCCTCGGCAAGGACTGGCACCAACTGTTCCTGGAGTTCGAGGACAAGCCGTCGGCGGCCGCGTCGATCGGCCAGGTGCACCGCGGGGTGTGGCACGACGGCCGCGAGGTCGCGGTCAAGGTGCAGTACCCGGGCGCCGGCGAGGCACTGCTCTCCGACCTGAACCAACTGAGCCGGTTCGCCCGTCTGCTGGGCCCCCTGATCCCGGGCATGGACATCAAACCGCTGATCACGGAGCTGCGGGACCGGGTCTCCGAGGAGCTGGACTACGGCCTGGAGGCTCAGGCGCAGCGCGCACACGCGGAGGAGTTTGCGGGCGACCCGGACGTCGTGGTGCCGGCCGTGGTGCACCAGTGCGAGCAGATCCTGGTGACCGAGTGGATGGAGGGGATACCGCTGTCGGAGGTGATCACCGACGGCTCCCAGGAGCAGCGAGACCGCGCGGGACAGCTACTGGCCCGTTTCCTCTTCTCGGGCCCGGCCCGCACGGGCCTCTTGCACGCCGACCCGCACCCGGGCAATTTCCGCCTGGTGCCCTGCACCGACGGCGGGTCCGCCCGCAAGGAGGACTGGCGCCTGGGCGTCCTGGACTTCGGCACGGTCGACCGCCTGCCCGGCGGCCTGCCGACCCCGATCGGCGACTCCCTGCGCATGACCCTGGAGGGCGACGCCCAGTCGGTCTACGAACTCCTCTGCGAAGAGGGTTTCGTCAAGGAGTCCATCGAGCTCGACCCCGACGCGGTCCTCGACTATCTCCTTCCGATCATCGAGCCCGCCCAGGCCGACGATTTCACCTTCACCCGCGGCTGGATGCGCAGTCAGGCGGCCCGCATCGCCGACCCGCGCTCTCCCGCGCACCAGCTGGGCAAACGGCTGAACCTTCCCCCGTCGTACCTCCTCATACACCGGGTGACGTTGAGCACAATCGGCGTGCTGTGCCAACTGGGCGCCACGGTCCGCCTGCGCGACGAACTGGAGGAGTGGCTCCCCGGCTTTCTACCGGAGGAGGAACCGGCAGCGGAGGCGTGAGCGGCTACCACCAGGCCGAGTCCAGCCGCCCCTCGATCGCCCTGATGTTGGCACGGGCGCAGCTGTCGCAGAAGTAGCAGCGGGCGCCGTTCTCCACGGAGCAGGTCCAGGTGGGTTGGGGATCGTCGGCCGCGGTGCCGCAGCGTGCGCACACGAGGTACTGGGCCTGTGCGGTGTCGGACACCTGCACGGAGCCACGGTTGTCAGTGTCCCCGGGAAGACTCGTCACCCCTGTGACGATATCGCCGCGGCCGCGGTTCGGCGCTTTCAACGCACCGCGGGGGCCGGTCCGTTCGGACCGGCCCCCGCAAGATTTTCCTGCCGCCGAGTGTCGTCGGCTACTGCATGACGGCCATGGCGAGCGCACGGCGGGCGCGCAGCGAGGCGCGCTCGGCCCGGCGCTGCATCCGGCGGGCCATCGCCAGGCGCACGGCCCGTCGTTCCCGCTCGGCCTCGTGCAGTCGCTCGTGCATATGCGCACGAGCCAGGGCTTCTGGGATGAGTTGCATCTCTCGGGTCCTGTTCTGACGCGAGTCGTTCGCGCCGGTGGTGGTGAAGTCTGGGGTCGCGGAGCCTGCGGGCTCGCTGGTGGACGGCTTCATCGGGGCCTGCTTCTTGGGGTCGTGCGTGAGGGGGCGGTCGATCGTTCCTGCGGTGTTCATGCCGTGACCGGGTTCTTGCGCGGGCGGCCACGCGGCCGCTTCCGGGCGACGACGACACCCTGGACGAAGAGCTCGCCACCCCAGACACCCCAGGGCTCACGCCGCTCCTTGGCGCCGGCGAGGCAGGCCTCGATCAGCGGGCAGGTGCGGCAGAGGGACTTGGCGTACTCGACGTCGGCCGGCAACTCGGCGAAGAAGACCTCCGGGTCGTAGGAGCGGCAGGGGACGGGTACGCCGAGGTTCTCGATGGCGTCGTCGAGCGCGGTGAGCGCGGTGAGCGGGGTCAAGGTGGAGTCCTCCGTGAGGCCGGGCGGGGGGAGCGTTTCGGAAGGCGGTACGGACGGGGCGTGCGCTTCGAGTTGCACGGTTCGTCTTCCTCGTCTGGTCGTTCCGGCCCTGTTGGACCGGTTGTCGGCTTGGTACCGGGTTCTTTTCTTGTCCCGAGGCCCCTTCGTTCTGCCGCCCCTGTTCGGGGAAAACAGAAGGGCCGCGGATCCCGGATGGGGTTCCGCGGCCCTGAAGGCGCCGGCCTGATCGGCGATCAGGCTGGATCACTCCAGGGTTCTGGCCCACGGAAGGCCCACATCAGGTGGTGCTGCGTCGTCTGCTTCCGGAATCCGGCACCGGCCGCCGCAAAGGCATAGGCCTGCGCCTGTGCCGCTACTGCTTCCAGTGCCTTGGTCGGTCGCTCATTGCGCTCACGGATGGGAAGACCCGCGAGAGACAGGGAGGACGCCGGACGCACGGCACGAATGCCGGACAGACCGGTGCCCAGGTTGGAAACGCCGAGCATGCACGCGGAGACGACCGAGCGATCGGTCATTTTGACGGCGCGGGTGGAGCTGCTGCTGATGCTGATGCTGATCACTGGAATCGCCTCCTCTCGGCGTCTCGGGGGACTGGGGGTGAGCCAGTCCGACGGATAGACAAGTACAGCACGGAATCAGGGCCTCCGAGAAGGCCGCTGTCCCCGTGCCTAAGAACCTATGGGGATTGCCGGGGCATGCGCAAACTATTTTTTCGACGAGTTCGCATCAATCCTCGCCGTCCTCTCCCCCTCCGTCCCGACCTGCGCAGATGGCCAGAACGTCGGCGCCGTAGCGGTTGAGCTTGCGCACTCCGACCCCCGGGATGCGGGCCAACTCGCGCTCGTCGCCAGGCATGGCCTCGGCGATCGCGATCAGCGTTCTGTCGGTGAAGACGCAGAACGCGGGCTGTCCACTGCGATGTGCCTGCACCGCCCGCCACTCGCGCAGCCGCTCGTACAGGCCCTCGTCCATGTCGGAGGGACAGCCGTCACAGCGCATCAGTTTCATCTCGCCGGCGTCGGACAGCGTGCGCCCGCAGACTCGGCAGCGGGCCGGGGTTCTGCTGGTACGGCGCGGGGCGACGGTCGTACCCGCGGTGCTGAATCCGCGTTCGATGCCTCCGGCACCGCCGCCGGTGGCGCGGCCCGCGGTGCCGGCCGAGCCGGGTCGCAGTCCGTCGAGGAAGCGGCTGGGGCGTCGGCTGGCGCGGCCGCCGGGTGAACGGGACAGAGCCCAGGAGAGATGGAGACGTTCCCTGGCACGGGTGACGCCGACGTAGAGGAGGCGGCGCTCTTCCTCGATCTGCTCGTCGGTCTTCGCGTAGGTGATCGGCATCATGCCCTCGGCGATGCCGACGAGGAAGACGACGTCCCATTCCAGGCCCTTGGCGGAATGCAGGGAGGCGAGGGTGACGCCCTGCACGGTAGGGGCGTGCTGGGCGTTCGCCCGCTCGTCGAGCTCCGCCACGAGGTCGGCGAGGGTGGCGTCGGGTTGGGCCCCGGCGAAGTCCTGGGCGAGGTTCACCAGCGCGGCGAGGGACTCCCAGCGCTCTCTGACTGCTCCGGAGCCCGCGGGTGGCGTCGGGGTCCAGCCTTCACCCGAGAGGACGGCACGCACCTGGGAGGGCAGATCGACGGCGCCGTCGAGGAGGGAGTCGTTGGCGCCGAAGCGGGCCGCGCCCCGCAGAGCGATGCCCGCCTTGCGCACCTCGGGGCGGTCGAAGAACCGTTCGGCGCCGCGAAGCTGGTACGGGACCCCGGCGTCCGCGAGGGCCTGCTCGTAGATCTCGGACTGGGAATTGGTGCGGAACAGGATCGCGATCTCGGCGGCGGGCATGCCACCGGCGAGCAGGTCGCGGATGCGGCGGGCGGCGCCTTCGGCCTCGGCGGGCTCGTCTGCGTATTCGGTGTAGACGGGTTCGGGGCCGGGGTCGCGCTGGGAGACCAGTTCGAGGCGATGGTCGGCGGCGCGGCCGCGGGCCTGGGCGAGGAGGCCGTTGGCGAGGTGGACGACCTGGGGTGAGGAGCGGTAGTCGCGGACGAGCTTGACGACGGTGGCTCCGGGGTGACGGTTGCGGAAGTCGAGGAGGTGGTCGGGGGTCGCGCCGGTGAAGGAGTAGATGGTCTGGCTGGCGTCACCGACGACGCAGAGGTTGTCGCGGTCGCCGAGCCACAGCTCCAGCAGTCGCTGTTGCAGGGGGCTGACGTCCTGGTACTCGTCGACCACGAAGTGCTGGTACTGGGCGCGGACCTCGTCCGCGATGTCGTGCCGGTCCTGGAGGATGCCGACGGTGAGAAGCAGAACGTCCTCGAAGTCGATGACGGCGCGGTCACGCTTGAGGTCTTCGTATGTGGCGTAGAGCTGGGCGATCTCGGCGGGGTCGCGGGGGGCTTCGCGGCCTGCCTTGACGGCCGCGGCGGCGTAGTCGGCGGGGACCGTCTGAGTGACCTTGGACCACTCGATCTCAGCGGTCACGTCCCGCAGCTCGTTGCGGTCGAGGCGGATACGGCTGGCGGCGGCCGCGTCCGCGACGATCTGGATCTTGCGGTCGACGATTCTCGGGAGACTGCCGCCGACGGCTTTCGGCCAAAAATACTGGAGCTGGCGGAGAGCCGCGGAGTGGAAGGTCCGGGCCTGGACACCGGCCGCGCCGAGCTGGCGGAGGCGGCCACGCATCTCGCCCGCGGCACGGTTGGTGAAGGTGACGGCGAGCACGCTGGAGGGCTGGAGGATGCCGGCGCGGACCCCGTAGGCGATGCGGTGGGTGATGGCCCGCGTCTTGCCCGTGCCGGCGCCTGCCAGCACGCACACCGGACCGTGCAGGGCGGTCGCCACCTCGCGCTGCTCGGGGTCGAGCCCTTCGAGCACCGCGTCGGCCCCACTCGGCGGAGCCGAATATGGGGAACCGCCGGGAACCTGCGGGAAGAGGGTGGAGTGCGTTGCTGCTGTCACCCCGCCATGCTGCCAGGTCTGCGGAGGCGGGTGCGGCGGTTGTCCACAGGGAGGCATCCGCAGTCGTACTAATACGGCAGGTGTCGCCGGTGAGGGGCCCGAGCGCCCGCGCACCGAAACGGGAATGGTGGAACGTTCACATACGTTGCCCTCTCAGCAAGCACGCACCCCGAGCCGCAAAGGAGCGCAACCGACATGCCGGGCACTGTGACGATGTACAGCACTACGTGGTGTGGCTACTGCCGCAGGCTGAAGAGCCAGCTGGACCGAGAGGGCATCGCGTACAACGAGATCAACATCGAGCAGGACCCGGAGTCCGCGGCGTTCGTGGAGAAGGCGAATGGCGGAAACCAGACGGTTCCGACGGTCCGGGTGGTTCCCAGCAAGGGCGGCGGCGAGGTCGTCATGACGAACCCCAGCCTCGCCCAGGTGAAGCAGGCGCTCAGCGCCTGACCCCAGCACACCGCACGCCCCCTCCGGCGATCCACCGGAGGGGGCGTCGCCATGTGACCGCGCCTGTCAGACGCTCCTCGTCGGGAGGGGCTTGCCGTACCAGAGTTCGATCAGGCGGGCGGCGATGGAGATGCCGTACGGGGGCAGTACCTCTCCGGACTCGAAGGCGGTCCGCAGTTCCTCCCGGGAGAACCAGCGGGCCTCGTGGATCTCGTCCCCGTCGACGTTGATGTCGGTGGAGGTGGCGCGGGCGAGGAAGCCGAGCATCAGGCTGGACGGGAAGGGCCAGGGCTGGCTGGCGACGTACTCGACCTGGCCGACGGTGATGCCCGCCTCCTCGAAGACCTCGCGACGCACCGACTGCTCGATGGACTCTCCGGGTTCGACGAAGCCGGCGAGGGTCGAGAAGCGGCCCTCCGGCCAGTGCACCTGGCGGCCGAGCAGAATGCGGTCGTCCTCGTCGGTGACGGCCATGATCACCGCGGGGTCGGTGCGCGGGTAGTGTTCGGCGCCGCAGGCGGGGCAGCGGCGGATGTGACCGGCGGCCGCGATGACCGTGCGTTCGCCGCAGCGCGAGCAGAAGCGGTGCATGCGCTGCCAGTTCTCCAGGGCGACCGCGTGCACCATGAGGCCCGCGTCGCGCGGGGACAGCAGCAGGCCGGCCTCGCGCAGCCCGGCCGGGCGCGCGGACTGGTCCATGCGGCCCGGGAGTGCGTCCTTCTGGAGCGCGAAATAGCTGACGCCGTCCTCGTCGATGCCCAGGAAGTAGCGGTGGGCCTCGGTGAGGGGGGCCTCGAAGGAGGGCGTCATCACGAGTTCGGTGGTGCCGTCAGCCGTCTCGTCGATGAGGACCTGGCCGCCGGAGACCACGAAGCAGCGGGTCGTGGGGTGGCTCCACGCCGCGGCGAGCCAGGCCTCGTCGAGCCGGTGGTGGGCGGCCCGGTCGATGCCGCTCGGGGCGGTGAGCGAGATGGGTCGGTCGGCGGTGTGGTCGGTCCAGGTGGTCACGGGTACTTCCAACTCCCCCGGTGGAACGGTTGTTTCGGCGGGCGGTTCAGCGGGACGTACGGCTGGAGGGCCCGCGTCGGGCGGGCCTTGGGCGTGCGGGGCGGCCTTTCCAGTGTGCCGCGCCCCACGGCCCGCCCGGGTGGCCGTCCGGGCCACGAGATCCTCAGTCCGCATCGCGCCAGTTCTCCCCCAGTTCGCCCCACAGGTATGCGGCGGCCTCGACGCCTTTGAGGAGCAGGTCGAGTTCGACCTTCTCGTTGGGGGCGTGCCAGCCGTCGGACGGAATGGAGATGCCGAGGAACAGGACAGGTGCGCCGAGGACCTCCTGGAGGTCGGCGGCGGGTCCGGAGCCGCCCTCGCGGGTGAAGCGGACCGGCTGCTGGAAGGCGCGGCCCATGGCGCGGGCGACGGACCGCAGGGCGGGGTGGTCGAGGGGTGTCAGACAGGGGCGGGTGGCCGAGCCGAACGTGATCTCGTGCCGGATCCCGGCGGGCAGCCGGTCGGCGGCCCAGGCGCGGACGGCCTGCTCGATGTGGTCGGGGTCCTGTCCGGCGACGAGCCGGAACGAGAGTTTGACCATGGCCGAGGACGGGATGATCGTCTTGCTGCCGGGGCCTTGGTAGCCGCCGCCGATGCCATTGACCTCAGCGGTGGGACGGGCCCAGATGCGCTCGAGGGTGGTGTGTCCCGCCTCGCCGTAGGCGGCGGTCGACTTGGCGGTCCGCAGCCACTGCTCCTCGTCGAAGGGCAGTTCGGCGAAGAGTTCGCGTTCGCGGTCGGTGAGTTCGGCGACGCCGTCGTAGAAGCCGGGGATCGCCACGCGCGCGTGCTCGTCGTGCAGGGCGGCGACCAGGCGGGCGGCCTCGGTGGCGGGGTTGGGCACGGCACCGCCGAAGGAGCCGGAGTGGATGTCCTGCTCGGGCCCGTGCAGGGTTATCTCGCACTCGGCGAGGCCGCGCATGCCCGTGCACACGGTGGGGGTGTCCGCGGACCACATGCCGGTGTCGGAGACGATCACCGCGTCGGCGGCGAGCCGGTCCGCGTGCTCCTCGACGAGGGCGCGGAAGTTCGGGGAGCCGGACTCCTCCTCGCCCTCGATCAGCAGCTTCAGGTGGACGGCCGGGGCGGTACGGCCGGTGGCGGCGAGGTGGGCGCGGACGCCGAGTGTGTGGAAGAACACCTGGCCCTTGTCGTCGGCGGCCCCGCGCGCGTAGAGACGGCCCGCGTGGATCACCGGCTCGAAGGGATCGCTGTCCCAGCCGTCCTCGCGGGCGGCGGGCTGTACGTCGTGGTGGCCGTAGACGAGGACGGTGGGCGCCTGCGGGTCGTCGGCAGGCCATTCGGCGAAGACGGCGGGGGCGCCGTCGGTGGACCAGACCTCGGCGGTGGGGAAGCCAGTCTCCTTGAGCTTGACCGCGAGCCAGTCGGCGCTGCGCCGCACGTCCGCCGCGTGTTCGGGCTGGGCGGACACCGACGGGATGCGCAGCCACTCCGCGAGGTCGTCGAGGAAGGCGGCGCGGTGACTGTCGATGTACGTACGGACGGCACTGTCCGGGCTCTCGCTCATGGTCACGAGCCTATAGGCCCGCGCCGACATCCCGGTCCGCCGGTTCCTCGCCGGAGGGCTCGGCCAGCAGCAGCCGCTCCAGCGCGGTCCGGTCCAGAAGGGCCTCGGGGCGTACGACCTCGCCGCTGCGGACGTACAGGAACGCTGCCTTGACGGCTTCCAGAGGCACGCCCTGCTGCTCGGCCCAGGCGAGCCGGTACAGGGCGAGCTGGAGCGGGTCACCGGTGCGGGTCCGGCTCGTCTTCCAGTCGACGATCTCGTACGCCGTCCCCTCGCCGTCGTCCGTGCGGTAGACGGCGTCGATGCGCCCGCGCACGACGCGTCCGGCAATGGCCAGCTGGAAGGGCGCTTCGACACGGTACGGGGTGCGGTGGGCGTAGGGGGTGCGTTCGAAGGCGTCCTTGAGTGCCTCCAGGTCGCGCTCGTCGGCGATCTCGGCCTCGCTGCCGGGCAGCTCCTCCGGTTCCAGCATGGGCAGCCGCAGCTCCTCGAAGCGGGCCTCGACCCAGGCGTGGAAGCGGGTGCCACGACGCGCGGCCGGTTGCGGGGGGCGTGGCATGGGGCGCGCGAGTTCCTGCGCGAGCCCGTCGGGGTCGGCGGCCAGGCTCAGCACCTGCGAGGCGGTGAGCGACGGCGGCAGGGGGACTTCGGTGACGCCTGTGCGGGCGCGCAGCAGCTCTCCGGTCAGGGCGTCCAGGTCGCGGTCCCAGGAGGCGATGGTGCGGGCCTCCTCCGGGGTGAGCGCGGGGGCGGCGTCCTCGGCGGGGTGCCGGCGGGCGTGGGGGACGGTCGGGGTGCCGTCACCGAGGGGCACGCGCGCGTGGGGTGCCGCGTGCGGTGCGGGCCGGCCCTCCGGCCGGTCCGCCGGCCAGGAGTCCCAGTCGGAGGCGTCCTCCTCGGGGAGGCCGTCGGCGAGCCCGTCGGGCAAATCGTCGGGGAACTCGTCGTAGGGGCCTTCCTCCTCGTAGAGATCTTCCTCGTCCGGTGGGGGCGGCCATTCCGGATCGTCGTACGCCGAGGGGTCGTGGGTGGCCGTGGTGTGGGCGCCGACGTGCGACGCGGCCTGGTCCAGATGGGCCAGTACGGTCTCCGCGGCGGCCCGGCGGCGGGCGAGCGCGGCCTCGTCCAACGGGAGCGGCCAGGCGTGGTCGGCGGCGGCCTCGCGCAGCGCCGGGTTCTCCTCGTCCTCCGCGGGCTCGTCGGCCCAGACCTCGATCTCGCCGTACCCGGCGGCACAGTGCTCGTAGAGGGCCTGGAGGAAGTCCGAGGGCCCTCGGGGGCGCTTCTGGGCGGGTCCCCACCAGTGACCCGAGCCGAGCAGCAGGGAGCGGGGGCGGGTGAAGGTGACGTAGCCGAGGCGCAGCTCCTCGGTGTGCTGGTGCTCTTTCATGGCTTCGTGGAAGGCCTTCAGGCCCCGGGAGTCCCACGTCTCGACGTCTGGCAGGGTGTCGGCGTCGCCGCGCAGGGTGTGCGGCAGCACCTTGCCCTGGGCCGTCCACTTCTCGCGGCCCTGGGCGCTCGGGAAGGTGCCGGTGACCAGTCCGGGGACGGCGACGACGTCCCACTCCAGGCCCTTGGACTTGTGCGCGGTGAGCACCTTGACGGTGTTCTCGCCGCCGGGGAGGGCGTTGTCGAGGCCCTTCTCGTACTGGGCGGCGGTGCGCAGGAAGCCGAGGAAGGCCAGGAGGGTGGCGGCCTGGTCATTGGCGGCGAAGGCGGCGGCGACGTCCAGGAAGTTCGACAGGGTCTCGCGTCGCCGGGCGGCCAGTGCGTGCGGGGACGCGGACAGCTCGACCTCCAGGCCGGTGACGGCGAGCACGCGGTGCAGGACGTCCATCAGCGGGTCGGCGAGGGACCGGCGCAGATCGCGCAGCTCGGCGGCGAGGCGGGCGAACCGCACGCGCGCGTCGGGCGAGAAGGGCAGCCCGTCGTCCTCCCGCTCGGCCTCCATCGGCAGTTCGAGGAACGTGTCGAGGGCGTCCGCGAGCGATATCACCTCGGACGGGTCGACGCCCTCCACGGCCGCCGCGAGCCGGCGGTCCGGGTCGTCGTCGGCGGCCACGCGCGCGTGCGACACGAGCAGCCGGGCGCGCCGGCCGAGGAGGGCCAGGTCACGGGGGCCGATGCGCCAGCGCGGGCCGGTGAGGAGGCGGACCAGGGAAGCGTTGGCGCCGGGGTCCTGGAGGACCTCGCAGACGGCGACGAGGTCGGCGACCTCGGGCAGGTGCAGCAGCCCGGACAGTCCCACGACCTCCACCGGGATGTCACGGGCGACGAGGGCACCCTGGATCTGGCCGAAGTCGGTCGCCGTACGGCACAGGACGGCGACCTCGCCGGGCGCTGTGCCCGTGCGGACGAGGTGGGCGATGGAATCGGCGATCCAGTCCATCTCCTCGGCGTGGGTGCGCAGCAGCGCGCAGCGGACCTGTCCGTCGTGCTCGGCGCCGGGGGCCGGCCGCAGGGCCTCCACGCCCGCGTGCATCGCGCGCAGCGGCTCGGCGAGCCCGTTGGCGAGGTCGAGGAGGCGGCCGCCGCTGCGACGGTTCTGGCTGAGGGCCTGGCGGGTCGCGGGGCGCCCGTCGGTGTGTGAGAAGTGCTCGGGGAAGTCGTCGAGGTTGGCGACGGACGCGCCGCGCCAGCCGTAGATCGCCTGGCAGGGGTCGCCCACGGCGGTCACCGGGTGACCGGTGCCGCCGCCGAACAGTCCGGCGAGCAGGACGCGCTGGGCCACCGACGTGTCCTGGTACTCGTCGAGCAGGACCACACGGAACTCGTCACGCAGGATGCGGCCCACCTCGGGGAGGCCGGCGAGGCTCGCCGAGAGGGCGATCTGGTCGCCGAAGTCGAGCAGGTCGCGCTCCCGCTTGGCCGCGCGGTAGCGGCCGACCAGCTCGGCCAGTTCGCGGCGGGCGGCGGCCGTCTCGGGGATTTTGCGGAGGTCGGCGTTGGTGAGTTTGACGCCCTCCAGTGTGCGCAGCAGCTCGGCGTCGTACGCCCGCAGGTCTTCCGGTCGTACGAGGTGCTCGGCCAGCTCGGAGTCGAGGGTGAGGAGGTCGCTGACGAGATCCGGGAAGGAGCGGGTCAGCGCCGGGTAGGGCCCGGGGGCCTCGCGCAGCACGCGCGCGGCGAGCTGGTAGCGGGTGGCGTCGGCGAGCAGGCGGGAGGTGGGTTCGAGCCCGATGCGCAGGCCGTGATCGGTCAGCAAGCGGCCCGCGAAGGCGTGGTACGTGGAGATCACGGGTTCGCCCGGCGGATTGTCCGGGTCGATCACGTCCGGGTCGGTGACGCCCGCCCTGACGAGTGCCTTGCGGACACGCTCGGCGAGTTCACCGGCCGCCTTGTTGGTGAAGGTCAGGCCGAGGACCTGCTCGGGCGCGACCTGTCCGGTGCCGACCAGCCACACCACACGGGCCGCCATCACCGTGGTCTTCCCCGACCCGGCTCCGGCCACGATCACCTGCGGGGCGGGCGGTGCGATGATGCAGGCCGTCTGCTCCGGAGTGAACGGGATACCGAGGAGCTCTTTGAGCTGCTCGGGGTCGGTGATACGGGCGGGCACGTCGGAGAGGCTAGCGGCGGCCACTGACAGCGGATGCCACATCGCCTTCCGGGCGCGAAGAAGCGCTGGTCAGCACGCATGGTGGGGTCCATCACACTGGTGTTCTCACTCCACGACGTGACGGCCCTCCGGCCGTGCGCTGCACGAGGCCCGGAACGCGCAGTGCGTGCAGTGCTGCCCGCTGGTGGGCGAGAAGCGCTCGTCGAGAACCTTGCCCGCGGCGGTGGCCAGCAGCTCGCCGATCCACTCCCCCTCCAGGGGCTCCTGCGCCTGGACCTTGGGCAGGGTGTCGCCGCCGTCCTTCTTGGCGGCGCCCTGCCGCAGCTGGACGAGTTCGGCGCCGCCCGGCTCGGGGCGCTGTCCGTCGAAGGCCTCGTCGACGGCGCCCTCGCGCACGGCGAGCTGGTAGACGGCGAGCTGCGGATGGCGGGAGACCTCGGCGGCGCTGGGCGCCTGCTTGCCGGTCTTGAAGTCGACCACATAGGCGCGGCCCTCGCCGTCGGTCTCGACGCGGTCCATGGAGCCACGGATGCGGACCTCGTAGTCGCCCGCTTCGACGGTGACGTCGAAGTCGTGCTCGCTCGCCACCGGCGTACGCCGGGTGCGGGCGCCGTTGGAATCGACGTGCCACTTGAGGAAGCGTTCGAGCGCCACGCGCGCGTTGTCCTTCTCCTGCGCGGACTTCCACGGCGCGTCGAAGGCGAGCGCGTTCCACACCGAGTCGAGCCGCTCCATGAGGACGGCGAGGTCGGCGGGGGTGCGTCCGGAGGCGACCTCGTCGGCGAGGACGTGCACCACGTTGCCGAAGCCCTGGGCGACGGTCGCGGGCGCGTCGGCCTTCACCTCGCGGCCCAGGAACCACTGCAGGGAGCAGGTGTTGGCGAGCTGGTCCAGGGCGCTGCCGGACAGCACGACGGGCTGGTCCCGGTCGCGCAGCGGCACCTTGCTCTCGGTCGGGTCCCACATGCCCCACCAGCGGTAGGGGTGCGCGGACGGCACAAGGGGGCGCCCGTCCTCGTCGGCGAGGGCGGCGAGCCGGGCCAGCCGGCGCGCGGCGGCCTCCCTGAGAGCGTCGGACGCGCGCGGGTCGACGGTCGTGGCGCGCAGTTCGGCGACGAGGGCGGCGACCGACAGGGGGCGGCGCGGACGGCCGGTGATGTCCTTGGGTTCGGCGCCGAGTTCGGCGAGGAAGCGGGAGGGCTGATCGCCGTCGTCAGCGGGTGCCTTCACGGCGGTGACGATCAGGCGTTCACGCGCGCGCGTACAGGCGACGTAGAACAGGCGTCGTTCCTCCGCCAGCAGTGCCCCGGGGGTCAGGGGTTCGGCGAGCCCGTCGCGGCCGATGCGGTCGGCCTCCAGCAGGGAGCCGCGGCGGCGCAGGTCCGGCCACAGGCCCTCCTGGACACCCGCGACGACCACCAGGCGCCACTGCAGGCCCTTGGAACGGTGCGCGGTCATCAGACGCACCGCGTCGGGGCGCACGGCCCGGCGGGTGAGCGTGTCGGCGGCGATGTCCTGGGCCTCGATCTCCTCCAAGAAGTTGAGGGCGCCGCGTCCGCCGGTACGCTCCTCCGCGCGCGCGGCCGTCGCGAACAGGGCGCAGACGGCGTCGAGGTCACGGTCGGCGTTGCGCCCGGCCGCACCGCCCCTGCAGGAGGCGTTCTCCAGACGCTTGGGCCACGGTGTGCCGGCCCACAGCTCCCACAGGGCCTCCTCGGCCGTGCCACCGCCCGCGAGCCGCTCACGGGCCTTTCCGAGCAGCGCGCCGAGGCGCTGGGCTCCGCGCGCGTACGCCGGGTCGTGGGCCACCAGCCGCTCCGGCTCGGCCAGCGCTCGGGTGAGCAGTTCGTCGGAGGGTGGCGGTACGGAGTTCCCGGCGGCCCGCTCCTCCTCGCGCAGGGCACGGCCCAGGCGGCGCAGGTCGGCGGCGTCCATGCCCGCGAGCGGGGAGGCCAGGAGGGTGAGCGCGGTCTCGGTGTCGAGCCAGCACGCTTCGGGGCCGTCCTCGGCAGGTGCGCGCGCAGGTTCCTCGGCGCGTACGGCGTCTTCGGCCGTGGCGTCGACACGCGCGCGTACGTCGGCGTCCTCCGCCCGTGCGGCACCGCGCGCGCGTACGTCATCGCCGGCGCCGGGCGCCTCGGCCCGCGCGCGCCCGTCATCGCCCGCGCGTACCGCCTCCGCCCGCGCCACCGCCCGCAGCGCTGTCAGCAGCGGGGTCACGGCCGGTTCGTGGCGCAATGGGAGGTCGTCGCCGTCGATGTCGAGGGGGACCCCGGCGGCCGTGAGAGTGCGGCGGACCGTCGGGATCATGCGGGCTCCCGCGCGCACCAGGACGGCCATCTCCCCCCACGGAACGCCGTCCTCCAGATGCGCGCGGCGCAGGATGTCGGCGATGTTGTCCAGTTCCGTACCGGGCGTCGGGTACGTGTAGACCTCGACGCGGCCCCCGTCCCGTACCGCGGCGAGCTCCCGGTGGGCCCGTACCTTCTCCGCCGGAAGGCGGGTCAGCGGCATGCGCTGGGTCAGCAGCCGGGTGGCGGCCAGGAGACCCGCGCCGGAGCGGCGGGACGTCCTGAGGACCTCCACGGGCGCGGGTGCGCCGTCCGCGCGCGGGAAGGCGTACGGGAAATCCAGGATGCCGCCCACGTCGGCGCCCCGGAACGCGTAGATCGATTGGTCGGGGTCACCGAAGGCCACCAGGGTCCGGCCGCCGCCCGCGAGGGCGTGCAGGAGGCGTACCTGCGCGGGATCGGTGTCCTGGTACTCGTCGACGTAGACAGCGTCGTACTGCGCGGCCAGCCGCTCGGCGACCTGGGGTCGGCGGGCCAGCAGGACCGCGCGGTGCACGAGCTCCGCGTAGTCGATCACTCCCTGGAGGTCGAGGACGTCCAGGTACTCGGCGAGGAAGGCTGACGCGGCCGCCCAGTCCGGGCGGCCGATGCGCTGGGCGAAGCGGCGCAGGGCATCCGGGCCGAGGCCGAGTTCGCGGCTGCGGGCCAGCACGGCGCGGACCTCGTCGGCGAAGCCGCGTGTGGTCAGGCAGGCGCGCAGTTCGTCCGGCCAGCGCACGTGTGCGAGGCCGAGACGCTCCAGGTCGGGCTGGCCGGCGAGCAGCTCGCGCACGGCCACGTCCTGCTCGGGACCGGAGAGCAGCCGCAGGGGCTCGACGAAGAGATCGGAGTCCTGGTGGGCACGGACCAGGGCGTAGCAGAACGAGTGGAACGTGGTGGCCTGCGGGGCGTGCGCCGCCCCGGTGCGCAGTGCCATCCGGTCACGCAGATCGACGGCGGCCCTGCGGCTGAACGTCAGCACCAAGATGCGTCCCGGGTCACCGCCGCGGGTGATCCGAGCGGCGACGGACTCGACGAGCGTGGTCGTCTTGCCGGTGCCCGGGCCCGCGAGAACAAGCAGCGGACCGGCTGTGTGCTCAACCACAGTGCGCTGTGTTGCGTCCAGTCGAGGGGGATCCATCTGGACGGGCGGGGTACGCACCAGTCGGTAAGCGCCACGGCTCCCCTGCTGCACCCGGGGGTGCGGCAGGCGCCTGGTGGAGGAAGAGGAGCTCACGTGGTTCGCCGGTCCTGGTGGTCGTACTGGTGGGAGGGCCGCCCCGCGTGGAGGGCGGTGGCGGCGGGATGAGGGGGACGCGCGCCGTCGACGCTACGCCCGTGTGTGGCGCGGAAGCAGGGCTTCCCCTTGTTCCCGTGGGCCCATCGGGTCACTCATGTCCCATGCTGCACGAACGTACGCCATGTCACGGATGTGCCCGGTTTCCCTCGTACGGGCCACAGGTTCCCCTCCGGCCCGTCCGATGCCGGAAGCTGTCAGGTGTGACCCTCCGTGCGCTCGCCGCCGTCCCATCGCGCCCGCTTCATGTCGACGCGCGGGAGATGGCCCTCGGAGGCGTGGCCCGCCTGGCGCAGGGGGGTGCCCTCATCTCGGTAGTGGTCCAGTGCCTCCAGTTCGTGACCCGGGAGCAGCACTCCGTCCGCGCGGATGACGCGCCACCAGGGGACCGCTCCTCCGTAGAGAGCCATCACGCGGCCCACCTGGCGCGGACCGCCCTCCTCCAGCCACTCCGCCACGTCCCCATACGTCATGACGTGCCCAGGCGGGATGCGTTCGGCCACGTCAAGGACCCGCTCCGCGTACTCCGGCAGGGCGTCCGCCGGAAGGCTCTCCTCACTCATCCGCCCCATCCTGCCCCACCCCACCGACAATGTGAGGTGACGGCGGCCGAGCGTAGCCCTCGCCCCGGCGTTGCGCTTCGGGCAGACTGTGCGCCCCCGCATTTGCACCCTGATGCCCCCGTGTGTCGGGTGGACATGCCACCATCGTGCGGGCGGTGACTGGTGATACGAGACCAAGAAGAGACGATGAGACAGCAGGGCGTGCACCCCGAGGGCGGGGAGGGCACGTCTGAGGCTTCGTCGCGCCCGGACACCGCCGGACCGGCCCGGAAGGCCGACGACGACGCGACCAAGAGGACACGCGCCGACGATGACGCGACCAAGAGGACCCACGTCGACGACAGCGCACGCGAGGAGACGCGCGAGAGCGAACGGTCGCGGAAGAAGGAACGGGAGACCGAGAGGCCGCAAGCAGCGGAGGCGGAGCGGCGGACCGATGTGGACGAGGAGCGTGCCGACGTCCACAACGAAGAGGTCGAGGGCGACGAACCCCTGCTCCCCGCGCGCGTGCACCGCCCTTCCGATCTGATGCGGCTCCTGGTGGGCGTGCTCGCCATCGTGGTGCTGCTCGCCGTCGCCGCCTTCGCGCACGGCACCACGTCGGGCCTCGAACAGGACATCAACAAGGGCACGGGGCAGGCACCCGATCTACTGATCAAGATCGCGGGTCTGGCGTCGAGCATCGCGATCCTGCTGGTGCCGGTCGCCTTCGCGATCGAGCGGCTGATCAAGCGGGACGGGCTGCGCATCGCCGACGGCGTCCTCGCGGCTGTCCTCGCACACGGGGTGACACTCGCCACAGACCTGTGGGTCGCCAGGGCCGCCCCGAACTCCATCCAGGAGGCGCTCACGCAGCCCTCCCCCGGCGACATCCACGCCCTGACCGATCCGGTGCACGGCTATCTCGCCCCGGTGATCGCCTATATGACGGCCGTGGGCATGTCACGCAGACCACGCTGGCGCGCCGTGCTGTGGGTGGTGCTTCTGCTCGACGCCTTCTCGATGCTGGTCACCGGCTACACGACACCGTTCTCGATCATCCTGACGGTGCTGATCGGCTGGAGCGTCGCGGCCGGGACGCTGTACGCGGTCGGCTCGCCGAACGTACGGCCCACCGGGCGGACCCTGATGGCGGGCCTGCGCACCGTGGGCTTCCGCCCCGTGAGCGCGGCGCGCGACGAGGCGCCCGACACTGCGGACAACGGCGACCGCGGGCGGCGCTACTTCGTCACCCTGGAGGACGGCCCGCCCCTCGACGTCACCGTCGTCGACCGCGAGCAGCAGGCACAGGGCTTCTTCTACCGGGTGTGGCGGCGGCTGACGCTGCGCGGAATCACCACCCGGCGCAGCCTGCAGTCGCTGCGCCAGGCCCTGGAGCAGGAGGCGCTCCTCGCGTACGCGGCCATCGCGGCCGGCGCCAACGCGCCCAAGCTGATCGCGACCTCGGAGCTGGGCCCCGACGCCGTGATGCTCGTCTACGAGCACACCGGCGGCCGCACGCTCGACCAACTGGCCGACGAGGAGATCACCGACGGGTTGCTGCACGACACCTGGCACCAGGTGCGGGCGCTGCAGTCGCGGCGCATCGCGCACCGCCGGCTCGCGGGTGACGCCATCGTGGTGGATCGTTCCGGCACCGTGATCCTGACGGATCTGCGCAGCGGTGAGATCGCGGCCGGCGACCTGGTGCTGCGGATGGACATCGCGCAACTGCTGGCCACGCTCGGGCTGCGGGTCGGCGCCGAGCGGGCGGTGGCGTCCGCGGTCGGCGTGCTCGGCCCGGACGCGGTCGCCGACTGCCTGCCCCTGCTGCAGCCGATCGCACTGACGCGCTCCACGCGCGCGACGCTCCGGAGACTGGCCCGGGAGCGGGCACAGCGCGAGCGGGACGCGGTCCTGGAGGCATCCCAGCAGGCCAAGCTGGCCCGTCTGGAGGAGGCCCGCGAGGGCACCGGGGTCGTGCTCGAGAAGCTCGACAAGAAGTCCGTACGCGCCGAGCAGCGAGCCGAGAAACGGGCGATCGACGAGGCACTGGAAGAGGCGCGCGAGGAGGATCTGCTCACCCAGATCCGCCACCAGGTGCTGCGGATCAGGCCACAGGCCCCGGTCGAGCCGGCCCGCCTGGAGCGGGTGCGGCCGCGCACGCTGATCAGTTTCATCGCCGGCGCCATCGGCGCGTACTTCCTGCTCACGCAGCTCACGCACATCGAATTCGGCACGCTCTTCGCCAACGCCGAGTGGGGCTGGGTGGCGGCGGCCGTGTTCTTCTCGGCGCTGAGCTACGTCGCGGCGGCGATGGCGTTGCTGGGCTTCGTGCCCGAGCGAGTGCCGTTCCCGCGGACCGTGGCGGCCCAGGTCGCCGGGTCGTTCGTGAAGATCGTGGCGCCCGCGGCGGTCGGCGGTGTCGCCCTGAACACGCGCTTCCTGCAGCGCGCGGGGGTGCGGCCGGGCCTCGCGGTGGCGAGTGTCGGCGCGTCGCAGCTGTTCGGGCTGGGCTGCCACGTCCTGATGCTGCTGTCGTTCGGCTACCTCACGGGGACCGAGAAGACGCCGTCCCTGTCTCCGTCCCGGACGGTCATCGCCGGTCTGCTGACGGTCGCAGTGCTGGTCCTGGTGGTCACGTCGGTGCCGTTCCTGCGGAAATTCGTCGTCACGCGCGTGAGGTCGCTGTTCGCGGGTGTCGTGCCGCGCATGCTCGACGTGCTGCAGCGGCCCCAGAAGCTGGTCACCGGCATCGGCGGCATGCTGCTGCTGACCGCGTCCTTCGTGATGTGCCTGGACGCCTCGATCCGGGCGTTCGGGCACGAGGAGAAGACCACGCTGAGTCTGGCCAGCGTCGCGGTCGTCTTCCTCGCGGGCAACGCGCTCGGTTCGGCCGCCCCGACCCCCGGCGGTGTGGGCGCGGTCGAGGCGACGCTGACGGTCGGTCTCATCGCCGTCGGCCTGCCCAAGGAGGTCGCGGCCCCCGCGGTGCTGCTGTACCGACTCCTGACGCTGTGGCTGCCGGTGCTGCCGGGGTGGCTGTTCTTCAACCATCTGACGCGCAAGGGCGCGCTCTAGGGATCCAGGATCCACACGGCAACGGCAGGCACGCGCGCGTGCACCGCCCCTCACGCAATGCGACACACGGCCGCCGGGAACGGACTCACCCGCACGGCCCGCGGCCCCGAGCGCACCATGCCGTACGGCTTCACGATGAGAGCATGCCTAACCGTCACCGGAGCCGCGCCACTGCCCTGGCCGCCACTGCCGTCTTCCTGTCCCCCCTGCTGACGGCCTTCGCCCCCGCCCCCGCCCCCGCCGGGGGCGGGGGGCTGCCGCTACAGAAGCTGAAGTGGAAGGACTGCCCGGCGCCGTCCGCGTTGCAGGGCGGCGGCAGCGCCCCCTCGCCCCTTCCGAACGGCGGCCGTTGGCAGTGCGCGACCATGAAAGCGCCCCTGAACTGGAACGACCCCAAGAGCGGCACCATCGACATCGCGCTGATCCGGGTGAAGGCCAGCGGCCCCCCGAGCAAGCGGCTCGGCTCCCTCATCTTCAACTTCGGCGGGCCCGGAGCCTCCGGCATCGGCACGCTGCCCGGCTTCGCACAGGACTATGAGACCTTGCGCACCCGCTACGACCTGGTGAGCTTCGACCAGCGCGGGGTCGGCCGCAGCGCGGGCGTGGTCTGCGAGAGCGACCGACAGCTCGACGCGTTCTTCCAGCAGGACGCGACGCCCGACAACGCGACCGAGCAGAAGGCGTTTGTGAACAACACCAAGCAGTTCAACAAAGCCTGCAAGGCACGCTCCGGCAAGGTGCTGCCGCATGTGCGCACCACCGACGCCGCCCGCGACATGGACCTGATGCGCGAGGTGCTCGGCGACGCCAAGCTGCACTACTTCGGCATCTCGTACGGCACCGAACTCGGCGGCGTCTACGCCCACCTGTTCCCCAAGAACGTGGGACGGGCCGTGTTCGACGCGGTCGTCGACCCGACGGAGAACCCGGTGCAGAGCTCGGTCGGGCAGGCCAAAGGCTTCCAGCTCGCGCTCGACAACTACGCCCGGGACTGCGCCTCACAGAGCACCGGATGCCCGGTGGGAAGAACTCCGCAGGACATCACGAAGCGGATCGCCAAACTGCTGAAGGACCTCGACAGCAAGCCGATCCCCGGCATCTCCCCCCGCAAACTGACCCAGACCGCCGCGACCAACGGCATCGCGATGGCCCTGTACTCCAAGGACTACTGGGGGTATCTCACCGAGGGTCTGCAGCAGGCGTACGCCGGCGACGGCAAGGAGCTGATGCTGCTGTCCGACGTGCTGAACGGGCGCAACGCGGACGGCACGTACAGCGACCTCATTCCCGCTCTCATCGCTGTCAACTGCGCGGACGACAAGCCCCGGTACACCGCCGCCGATGTGAAGGCGCGGCTGCCGCAGTTCCGGGCCGCCTCCCCGCTGTTCGGTGACTTTCTCGCCTGGGGCCTGCTCAGCTGCATCGACTGGCCGGTGCCAGGAGTCTCCAACCACCCGAACGTGAGCGCGTCCGGGGCCGCGCCGATCCTCGTGATCGGCAACACCGGCGACCCGGCCACCCCGTACTCGGGCGCGAAGAACATGGTCAAGGCACTGGGCAGAGGTGCCGGTGTCGAGCTGACGTACAAGGGTCAGGGGCACGGCGCGTACGACAGCGGGAACGAGTGCGTGCAGAAAGCAGTGAACCGCTATCTGCTGGACGGGAAGGTGCCGACGGCCGGCACCGTCTGCTCCTAGCCCCACCGGCCCACATCCCCAACCAGCATCGCACTCGGAGCAAAAGTGCAGGTCAGACAGTTATCCACAGGCAGCCATGGGTTCGGCTTGATCCGCCTACTATGGCCTGACTGCTCCCCGCGGCTCCGTGCGGAGAGCTCATGAGGGGGGTGCACATGTCACGGTTCGTACGGTGGACGGCCGCGGTCGCCGCCGCGGCGCTGATGACCGGCTGCAGCAGCGGTTCGTCCGGCGGGAGCGAGGACGAGGGTAAGGGCAGGTCCCGTTCGTCGTCGGCGTCAGCGCCCACCGCCTCCTCCAAGCTGCCCTCTTCGCTCACCTCGCAGAAGCTCGACTGGAGCCGCTGCAAGGGCTCGTCGGCGCCGGGCGGCGGCTGGCAGTGCGCGACGCTGAAGGTACCGCTGGACTGGGCGAAACCGGACGGCGAGACGATCGGCATAGCCCTGATCCGTTCCAAGGCGAGCGGAAGCAGTCGCATCGGCTCGCTCCTGTTCAACTTCGGCGGCCCCGGCGGCTCCGGCGTCTCGATGATGCCGTCGTACGAGAGCGCGGTCTCCAAGCTCCACGAACGGTATGACCTGGTGAGCTGGGACCCGCGCGGGGTGGGCGCCAGCAAGGGGATCCGCTGCCGCAGCGACAAGGCGATCCAGGCCGCCGAGAGCATCGACGCGACACCGGACGACGCCGCCGAGGAGAAGGTGTACCTCGATGACGCCACCTCCTTCGGCAGGGGCTGCGCGACAGCCGCCGGCAAGCTGCTCTTGCACGTCTCGACGACCGACACCGCACGCGACATGGACCTGATGCGCCAGGTCCTCGGCGACGGGACCATGCACTACTTCGGCATCTCGTACGGCACCGAACTGGGCGGTGTGTACGCCCACCTGTTCCCCAAGAGCGTGGGGCGCCTGGTGCTGGACGCCGTCGTCGACCCGACCGCCGACAGCGTGGGCCACGCGAAGAACCAGGCCCGTGGCTTCCAGCGGGCGCTGGACGACTACCTCAAATCAACCGGTCAGGACCCGAAGCAGGGCTCCCGTAAGATCGCGGATCTGCTGAAGCGGATCGACGCGAAGCCGCTGCAGACGTCGTCCGGCCGCAAGCTCACAGAGACCCTGGCCGTCACCGGCATCGTGCTGCCGCTCTACAGCAAGGCGGGCTGGCCCACGCTCACCAGCGCGCTCCGGGCGGCCGAGGCCGGGGACGGTTCGGAGCTGCTGACGCTGGCCGACCGCTACAACGAGCGCGACACCTCGGCCCGCTACGGCACGACGACGCACTCGCAACGGGTCATATCGTGCCTGGACGACAAGCAGCGGCCGACGCTCGAGGCAACGAAGAAGCTGCTGCCGGAGTTCGAGAAGATCTCGCCCGTCTTCGGCGACTTCCTGGGCTGGGACACGGCGGGCTGGTGCCACGACTGGCCGGCGACCGGGCAGTTCGACCATCCGGAGGTCAGCGCGCCAGGAGCCGCGCCGGTGCTGGTGGTGGGCAACACCGGGGATCCGGCGACGCCGTACGAGGGTGCCCGGAAGATGGCCCACGAGCTGGGCAAGGACGTCGGTGTGGAGCTCACCTGGAAGGGCGAGGGCCATGGGGCATACGGGAGCGGGAGCGACTGCGTGGACTCGACGGTGAACGCGTACCTGCTGGACGGAACGGTTCCGGAGGACGGCAAGGTCTGCTCATGACGATGACGGGGAGGTGAGCCGCGGCTCAGTACCCACCGGCAAGTCAGGCCGCATACGACGTCGGCCGCGAGGGACACCCGCCGCGTCAAGAGCTGGACGCCAGGCCCCACGATTGAAGTGGTTGCGGTCCACCGGTCGCCCCTGGCCGCCATGGAAGAGCACGGAAGCCGTGACCGGCGCGCCGTCGACCTCACGCCACGGCAGCGTCACGGCGGCGGGCTGGTGCCGACTGATGTGCTCCTCCAGCGACCGAGCGACGCTCTCCGGCAGCGGCACTGTGCGTGTCTTGCCTCCCTTGGGCAGCGCGAACACCGGACGATTGCGGATGCGCTTGACCTGGCGGACCACGTGAACCATCCCTTCGCTGAAGTCCCCGTCATCGACCGCGAGACCAAGCACCTCGCCCTGACGCAGACCGCAGCCGCCTGCCAAATCCACCATGGCCCGGTGTTGCTCCGGGAGCGCCGAGCGAACCGCGAGCACACGCTCCCGCGACCATGGAACGATCCGGCGAGGGTCAAGCTTCGGCGCACGCACAGACGACGACCGGCAGGGATTCTCGGGGATCAAGCGGTCATCCGCGGCCGCCGTGAGCATGGTGGAGAGGTTCGCGAAGATCACCCGCTGATAGGCGGGCGCCACTCCCCCGTCCTGCAGCTTTCGCAGCCACTCACGGATGTGCGTCGGCCGGAGCGAGCCCAGCGTGCGACTGCCCAGGTAGGGCAGGACGTGCAGGCGGATGCGCTGCCCGGTGCCCACGAAGGTGCCGGGATCCATGGTGAGCGACGCCAACCAGCGTTCGGCATGCTGTCGAACGGTGAGGCGACCGGCTTGCGGGTCGATGTACTGCCCGCGCGACATGTCCGCCTCGATCTGCGCGAGCCACTGCTCAGCAAGCCGCTTCTGACGGTCGGGGAAGCTCTTGGACTTCTCGGAGCCGTCCGGACCGACGTAGCGGGCGCGGTAGCGCAGGCCGACGCCGTACCGCTCGGTCTTGGCCTTGACGACCTTGCCGTTGGGTCCAGGCTCGGTCTTGTACCAGCGGTCTTGGATATGCCCAGCCATCAGGCAGCCTCCCCAAGCTGGGCGTCTACCCAGGCCCGCACGTCGTTCGGGTCGAAGCGCAGGTGCCGGCCCAGGGCGTCAAGGTCGTTCGTACAGTGGCGCGCTCCACCTTGACGCCCTGAACCACGCCCGCTCCACGGTGTGTGGGTCGACGGCAGACGGGATGGGAGCTGGGGAGAGTGGTGGGTAAGGGCGCTGAGCAACAGACCGGCTCATGGCCTCTCATCCGGAGCTGCTCCGTCGTCCTTCTCGGACACCTCATCCGGTGCATCACCCTTGACGCCGGGGAATATCAGTCGCGCGCTGAGGCCGATCGCCCCCAGAGCTCCCAGCATGAGGCCGCTACGAAGCCATCTCATGTCGCCCTCCCAGTCCCTAGGGCTACCGAAGACCCTCCAGAGCACGACGGCGATACCGAGCAGAAGGAGCGCTATGCCAGCGATGCGGCTTAACCGAGGATGCATGCGCTCATGATCCATGCGCACCGTGGCAAGTGTCATGACGGGCCATCCCGTGGTGATCGGACTCACACACTCTACGGCTATGCCGAACCCGTCTCACCGACCGCGTGAAGGCCGACGAGGCTGCTTTGGGATCGGCAGGGCACTGCCGATCCGCCCGACCCACAACGACAGAAGCCCACGGCATCTGAACTGGTCAGAGCCGTGGGCTTCTTCTGCCTCGCTGGTCAGCGAGACCGCTGATTAATACACCGGCTTATGGGGCTCGATCTGGTTGACCCAGCCGATTACGCCGCCGCCGACGTGGACCGCGTCCGCGAAGCCCGCCGACTTCAGGACGGCGAGGACTTCCGCACTGCGGACGCCGGTCTTGCAGTGCAAGACGATCTTCTTGTCCTGCGGGAGGGTCTGCAGGGCGGCGCCCATGAGGAACTCGTTCTTCGGGACCAGCCGGGCGCCCGGGATGGAGACGATCTCGTACTCGTTCGGCTCGCGGACGTCGATGATCTCGATGTTCTCGCCTTCGTCGATCCACTCCTTGAGCTGCTTGGGAGTGATCGTCGAGTCGATGGCCGCCGCCTGGGCCTCCTCGGAGACGACGCCGCAGAAGGCCTCGTAGTCGATGAGCTCGGTGACGGTCGGGTTCTCGCCGCAGACCGCGCAGTTCGGGTCCTTGCGGACCTTGACCTGGCGGTACTGCATCTCCAGAGCGTCGTAGATCATCAGGCGGCCGACGAGCGGCTCGCCCGTGCCGGTGAGGACCTTGATCGCCTCGGTGACCTGGATGGAGCCGATGGAGGCGCACAGCACGCCGAGCACGCCGCCCTCGGCGCAGGACGGGACCATGCCCGGCGGCGGGGGCTCCGGGTAGAGGCAGCGGTAGCAGGGGCCGTGCTCCGACCAGAAGACGGAGGCCTGGCCGTCGAAACGGTAGATCGAACCCCAGACGTACGGCTTGTTCAGCAGTACGCACGCGTCGTTGACCAGGTAGCGGGTCGCGAAGTTGTCCGTGCCGTCGACGATCAGGTCGTACTGGCTGAAGATGTCCATCACGTTGTCGGCCTCAAGCCGCTCCTCGTGAAGGATCACGTTCACGTACGGGTTGATGCCAAGGACAGAGTCGCGCGCGGACTCTGCCTTGGAGCGGCCGATGTCGGACTGGCTGTGGATGATCTGCCGCTGCAGGTTCGACTCGTCGACCTCGTCGAACTCCACGATCCCGAGCGTGCCCACGCCCGCGGCGGCCAGGTACATCAGCGCCGGCGAGCCCAGACCACCGGCGCCCACACAGAGCACCTTGGCGTTCTTCAGCCGCTTCTGCCCGTCCATCCCGACGTCGGGGATGATCAGGTGGCGGGAGTACCTGCGGACCTCGTCTACGGTGAGCTCGGCGGCCGGCTCGACCAGGGGTGGCAGCGACACGGGGACTCCGTTGGTCGGTCAATCACTACAGTTGTTCTCCCCGTAACACTGCCACGCCCTTCTTCATTCCGAGACACCCGTCCCGACCCGCGAGACGATTTCGTCCCAGTAACCGGGCATGCCCTCCCAGGGGTCGGCGCGGCCGCCCCGATCCGTGCGGTCGGTGAACCAGATGGTCGCGGCGCCCTGCCAGCGGGCTATGCGCAGCGCCTCGTCGAGGTGGCCGCGAGGCACACCGTGGACGAAGTGGCAGAACCGCTCGGGCGGGTGGTCGGCAGTCCACTCGGCCACCTGCGACCAGCGGTAGTCGCTCCAGGAGCCGGAGAAGGTGACCAGCTGGTCGGCGTACTCCACGTAGCCGGGATACGGGTGGGTGCCGTGTCCCAGGACCATGTGCCCGTGGTGAAGGAGGGATCGCAGAGTTGTGATCGTGCGGCCGACCTCGGGAAGCATGGCGCGTTCGGTGGGGCAGCGGTTCAGGAAGAAGCCGTCGACCCGGTACCAGTCGACATACCGGTGCGCCTCGGAGATCAGCTCGCCATGGGTGCGCGCGCCGTATGCGGCATCGAGGTGACCGAGAACACGCACGCCGACGGTGTGCAGCCGTCCCGCGGCCTCCAGGCAGTGTGGGTCGGGCCGAGCGCCGGGGCCCCCGCTCACATTGAGGACGACCCAGTGGACAGGGGTGCCCGGGCGGGTGAGTTCGCCCCACTCCAAGGGGGCGACGAGGGGGTGCGCATAGCCCGGGATGCCGAGGCCGGGGCCCAGGCCGGTGCTCGTGGTGCCCGTCGTCACGCTGGTCAGATGCGGCATGCCGCCTCCATCCAGATGTCGGCGAGGGACTCTTCGAGGTTGATCCGGGGCCGCCAGCCGAGCCGGTCGCGGGCGGTGCGCACGTCGGCCTGCTGCCAGCTGCCGCAGCCGTCCGGGTAGGGGTACGCGACTGGAGTGGCGTGCTCCGATTCGCCCCGGGGATGGCCGATGGACGGCCGCACCGGTCCGGGCGGGCCGTCGAGTTCGTGCAGGGCACCGCCGTAGCCGGCGACGCGGGCGAGGACGGCGGCCGCGTCACGCAGGCGTACGGCGCGGCCCGAGCCGATGTTGATCACTCCCTGGGCGGCGGAGAGGGAGGCGGCGTGGACGGCGCGGGCGACGTCGCGTACGTCGACGAAGTCGCGCTGGACGCCGAGCCCGCCGAGCTTGAGTTCGCCGTCGCCCGACTGCATGGCGCGGCGCAGGGCCTCGGCGAGCCGACCGAGCGGAGATCCCGCGGGGGTGCCGGGCCCGGCGGGCGAGAACACGCGGAGCACGACCGCGTCGAGCCCTGAGCCGAGGACCAGTTCGGTGGCGGCGAGCTTGCTGACGCCGTACGGGCCTCCGGGGCGCGGGACCGCGTCCTCTGCCGTGGAGGAACCGGGCTGGCTCGGTCCGTATTCGGCGCCGCAGCCGATCTGGACCAGTCGGGCCCCGCAGCCGCTGCGGCGCAGGGCCTCGCAGACGGTGGCGACGGCGACGGTGTTGTGCCGGGTGAGTTCGCGGGCGCCGCCGCGGATGGCTCCGGCGCAGTTGATGACGACCCCGGGGTGCACGGCGTCCAGGAAGCGGGTGAGCGCGCCGGGGCTGCCGGACGCGAGGTCGAACCGTACGTCGGCGTCGTCGCCGCGGCCGAGCGCGGTGAGCTGCACGGCCGGGTCGGCGAGCAGGCGGTCGGCCACGAAGCGGCCGAGGTATCCGTTGGCTCCGATCAGCAGGACCCTCATCGGGCGGCTCCCGGGGCGGACTCTCCGGTTCGGGAGGTGATCATCTGACGTTCTCCTTCAGGGGTGGTGCCGTGGGATGAGAGGAGCCCGCGGTGTCGGCCCCGCGGGAGGGGTGTGCCGGGAGTGGGGACGGTGTCCCGGGCAACGGTGGCGGCCCATGGCGTCGGAGGTGGGGGTGTGTCATGGGCCGCTGCTCAGGGTGATCCGGGTGGCCGGGCATGGGCCGAGGCCCGGGTCAGGGTGCGGGTCGCGTACAGCAGCAGGGTCAGGGCGGCGAGGGCGCAGACGAGGGCCGGGACGGCGTCCGTGCCCCTGTTGGCGGCCAGGGTCTCGACCGGGGTGGCCAGGAACGAGCAGCCGGGAAGGCGGCCGACGAAGACCGTGGTCAGCGCGGTCGCCTCGGCGGCGGCCGCGGCACCGAGGACGACTGCCGGGGCGTGGCCGAAGCCATGCACGGTGAGCAGGCGGGCGAGCAGCAGGAGCGCGCCGAGGGAACCGGCGCCGGCGTACGCGGCGGGCTCGCCGAGTACGGCCCCGCACAGCGCCAGCAGCGCGCCCAGACCGCACAGAAAAAGTCCGAACACGCCCAGGAGCAGTGGGGTGACGGAGGACGCGAACTCCTCAAGGCCACGGCTGACGGCGAGTCTGCGGCGGGCGCGGACGGCGAGGAGGTGGGCACACCAGGCGGCCGGGCCGCAGGCCAGGGCGAGCGCCAGGACGGGCGCGGTGGCCAGGGGCCAGGGACCGTCGGGGCCGCCGTCCAGCGCGGCGCGCAGCAGCCCGTCGCCGAGGAGTGCGTACGCGAGCAGCCAACACGTCCACGCGCGCGTGGCGGCCGGGGTGGCGTGGGAGGGGGCGTGCAGGGGACCTCGGAATAGCGCCACGCGCAGACCGAGCACTACGGCGACGGCACCGAGCACGGCGACGGCGAGGCGGAGCCGGCCTTCGGTGAGCCGCAGCCCGATGACAGCGCCCGCGCACAGAGCGCCGGGGAGCAGCGCCAGGACGGCCCAGGACCAGTGCCCGCGGCGGACGTCCGGAGGTGCGGGAGGCTGCCGGGGCTGGTCGCCGTCGCGCGGTACGCGCGCGTACATCTCCTCGGCGAGCGAGAACACGTCGCGATGCCGGAAGCGCGCGGCGGTCCGGTCGGTCAGGCCGTGGGCCTCAAGGCCGGCCGCGATCTCCAAGGGGTCGACAGCGCGCTCGCAAAGGTCACGGTGCTGGTGCATGAGGGCCTTGACGGGGTCGGCGGCGCCCCGGCGGCCGGGGGTTTTGCGAGACGGGTTGGCGCCGGCGTTGGGCGCGGGGCTCGTGGCGTCGGCTGCCGTGTGGAGCGCGCGCTCCGGCGCGGTGAGATCCGTGCGCGCCTCGGCGGGCGATCCATCGGGACGCGCCTCGGCCGACGATTCATCGGGACGCGCGTCGTCTGGAACTGCGTCGGGGCGTGCCCCGGCGGGAGATTCGTCGCGCGCGCCCCTCTGCGCGACACGCGCACCCTCCGATGTCCAGGACTCGTCCCCCTTCTCGGCCTGGGCCTCGTCGAGCGCGCCCCCGCGCAGGTCCGGCGCGCCTTCCGCGCCGCACAACCCGGCGCGGAACGCCTCGGGCGCGCCCGTGCGGGCCGCGCGCGCGGTCCCGAGCACGGCGGCCCTCGCCGCCGTTTCGGCGCCGGAGCCCGCCGTTCCCGCGTCCGCGCGTACGCCTGCCCCTGTCGCCTCCTCCGCGTGGAAGCCCGTCTCCCCCGCACCGGCGAGCCATTCCTGCGACCGCGCGTCCCACCCTCCGGGCCTGCCCGGGGTGCCACGGCGATCCAGTTCTCCCAGGTCGCTCATAGCGCGCCCTCCGTCGCCGGGACGGGTTCCTGGAACGGCCCGGCGGCGCGTACGGGTGCCACCGCGCGGCCCGGTGCCCATGCCCAGCGCGGTTTCCCGGCGAGGTGGCGCAGCTCGGTCCAGCGGCCGGGCAGATGCGCCTCCGCCGGCACCCCGAAGGGCAGCGGTTCCCCCGCGTCGTCCACGAGCACCCGTCGCACCGGCGCACGGGAGACGATCTCCAGGTAAATACCGTGAAATGCCGCCACGTTCTGCTCGACGGTGAAGAGCTCCTGGGCTCTCGCGCGGGCGGCCGCACCCAGGCGTTCACGGCGCTCGGGGTCGCGCAGCATCGCCAGACACGCCTCCGCGAGCGCCCGCGGGTTGCGCGGTGGGACCACGAGGCCCGTACCACCGATGACCTCGACCACCGCGCCCACGTCGGTGGACACCGTGGCGCGGCCGCAGAACATGGCCTCCACCAGACTGATCGGAAAGCCTTCGACGACGCTCGACAGGACGACGACCGCCCCGGCCGCGTAGGCCTCCGCCCGATCGGGCACCTCCGGGCCGCCGATCTCCTCGAAGGACACCGGGTTGTCACCGACGGCGTGCACGCCTTCCGCCTCGTCGGGGAAGAGCTGAGCGGCCAGTGCCCTGCAGTGCCCGAGGTAGGCCTCACCCTCGGCGTCGGCTGCGGATCCGATGATCCGGAGCCGCGCCTTCGGATCCTCCTTGCGGATCTCCGCGAAGGCATGGAGCAGGGAGATCAGGTCCTTGGCGGGCTCGACGCGACCGACCCAGACCAGCGTGTGAGGATCCCCGCAGTCGGCCGACTCGCCCACTTCGGTGAACCGGGACGCCTCCATGCCGGGGTAGACCGTGCGCAGCTTGTCCCGGTCGGCGCCGCACCGCTCCTGCCAGCGGCGGGCATGGGTGTTGCCGGGCGTGATGCACACGGCCCGCCGGTACACCTCGGAGGCGAGCCGGCGCTGGAAGGAGGCGAGGAGCGCGCGCACCGCGGAGGGCCCTCCGCCCGACGTGCCCAGGTAGTGCGCCCGCAGGTGCACGCCGTACTCGGTGACCAGCAGCGGGACCCCCGCGAAGTGCCCGGCGAGGAGCCCGGGCAGGGCCGCGGCGCCGCCCGTCGTGGCATGGCAGAGGTCGACCGAGCCGAGCCCGTCGTCCTCGTACCAGTCGAGCGAGAGAGGGCGCAGGGCACGTTCGACGTGCGCGGCCACATCCAGCAGATCGGGGACACGTGCCGTGCGCGCCGCCCGGATGGCGCCCGGGGCGCGGCAGGCGCGTTCCAGTGCGCGGACGGCGGTCTCGGAACGCAGGGCGCCGACCAGTCCGCCCTCGTCGCGGGCGAGTTCGGCAAGCGCGTAGAGGGCGTTGCCGAAACGGTCCTCCTCGGGCCCGACCGGTCCGGACGCGCTCTGCGGCGCCCCGGGCTCCGGTGCCGCACAGAATGCGGCGGCCAATTCCTCGTACGCCTCGGCGAATTGCCGCCGCGCCCGGCGCCCGTACGCGACCCCGTCGTCCCCCGCGGTCCACAGAGGCGCCGTCCGTACCCGGCTGACCTGCGGCGGCAGCGGGATCCAGCCCTCGGCTTCCTGCCGCTCGCTGCGGCTGAGCGCATAGATCTCGAACTCGTGCCGCCCGAGCCCGCGCACAAGTCGGTCACACCAGAGCCTGGCGTCACCGCTCACATGCGGATAGCCACCTTCCGTAAGCAGTCCGATGCGCACGAACACACCCCCGATCTCCCGCATGAGGAGCCGCCATTGCCCCGGCGGCTCGCAGCGGGAAGAAGGTATGCGGACATGACGGTGGCGCGGCGGACGGTTGTCCATCGCGCCACCAAAAGGGGTGAACGGTCGTAACTTTCCCACACGGACCGCGTTCGGTCGCGCTAAGAGATCGACTGATTACGTTTCGTTCAAGGGCGGTGGACTTGCCGGAGCCGGACTCGCCGGCCAGGGCCAGTGCGGCGCCCTTCTCCAGCCGGAACGCAAGTCCATGTGACGAGAGTGCCGCCCGTCAACTCCCCGGGTAGGGCCAGGGATTGGGCAGACAGTGGATTCCGTCGTGGTCGAGGAACTTCGTCTGCTGCTGCATGACCGGCGCCAACTCACCGTTCTTGTCGCAGGTGACGTGGTTGTGGCCGAGGCGGTGGCCGACCTCGTGGTTGATCAGCATCTGGCGGTAGGCGTGAATCGCGTCACCGTAGGTCTTCGAGCCCTGCGCCCAGCGATAGGCGTTGATCATCACGCGCTCGGTCGAGGCCGAATCGCACGAGACGTTGTCCTCCGCGGTGTCGAGGCCGGACTTGAGGCACCAGACGGCGGTGGTGCCGGGGCTGGCCAGCGTGATCACGAAGTCGGGCTTGCCGGAGTGGACGCGCTCGAAGGTGCGGGCGCCGTTGTGGGACCAGCTGCGGTCGTCGTTGAGGGTCTTGTGCACGGCTTGTGCGAAGAGTTCGCCGTCGAGGCCGAGCCCCTTCTCCACGTCCACACGGTAGGTGTACTTCCGCCCCGTGCCGGGTGCCTTGTCGATGCCGGGGACCGCTTCGAACTTCCCCGAGCCCTTCAGCGTGGCGCTGAGCGGGTACTTCTTGCCCATCGCCTGCGCGTACGTCAGCGGCGTCGCGCTGGGCACAACGGAGGGGGTCGGGCGGTCGTTGCCACGGGTGGCAGAGTCGTGGGCGGCGCGGGCCCGGTCGGCGGTGGCGGCCTGCGACCGCGCGGCGCTGCCGTCCTGCCGGTCGGCAACCTGGCCGGCGACGACGACCGCGAGCACGGTGGTGACGGCGGCGGCCGCGATCCCGGTGAAGGTACGCCCCTTGCGGCTCCCCTTGCGCGCCGCTTCGTCGGCCTCGGTCGCCGACGCGTCGTCGGTACCGATGTCCGCCCCGGTCTTCGTCCCGGTGCCCGCCCCGGCGCCGCGGTCGTCGGTGAGAGGCGGACGGTCGGCGCGGCCGGTACGACGGGGCGCGAAGACGTCGTCGCCCTCCTCGAAGGCTTCGAGGTACTCCTGGCGGGGGCCGGGCTGCGACCGCTGGTGCGGGATGCGGGGCGCGGGGCGTCCGGGCGGCGCGGCCTGAGGCACGGGCCCGCTGTGGAACTGGCCCCAGCCACCGCCGGGTTCATGCTGCTGGGGGTGACCGCCGCGGACTCGGGGGGTTCCGTGGGCGGGGGTGCCGTCGGGAAAGCGGGGCATGCCGTGGGCGGGGGTGCCGTCAGGAACACGCGGCACCCCATGAGCAGGCGTACCGTCCGCGAAACGCGGCACCCCACGCGCCGGGGTCCCGTCAGGAACACGCGGCACCCCATGAGCAGGCGTACCCTCGGCGCCCCTGGGCGCGCCATGAGCGAATGCGGGTGTGGATGCGGGTGGGGCTGTGGGTGCCGTCGCGCCCCGCGCCGACCGGTCCGTCGGTGCCGGCTCGGCCCGCGTCGGTGTACCCGCCGCGGGTACGCCAGGCACCGGCCCGGCGTCCATGTTCCTCTTGTTGCCCCGCCCCTTGCGGCTGTGCCGTCCCACGCCGCGCCTCAGCTCCCCGCGCCGGCGCTGCCGGACTCGTCCGTCGCGGCGGCGTCACCGGCATCGCCCACGGGCGCGGCCCCGTTCGCGGCCGCCTTCGCGGCCATGTTCGCCGGCTCGGACAACCCGCCTGCTTCCGCGAGGAGTTCACGGAACGCCGTCGCCACCAGATCCGGGTACTCCATCATCGCGACGTGCCCCGCGTCCGGCAGGGACAGCAGCCGGGAGTCGCGGAAGGCGCGCGCCGCGCGGCCGGCCATGCGGAACGACACCAGCTGGTCCCGGCCGCCGTACACGAGCAGCGTCGGCGCGAGCACTCGCTCCGCCTGGCGCCACAGCCCGTGCTGCCCGCCCAGCGTGTACGCGTTCACGATCCCGCGCGCCGAACGCGCCATGGCGTCCCAGAAGTACGGCAACTGGAGCCGCCGCTCCATCTCCTCGACCGCGTTGCGGAAGCCTTCCGGGGTGACGCGCCCGGGGTCGCCGTAGCAGAGCGCCATGACCCCGCGGACGCGCTGCTCGGCCGTCCAGTCCTTGGTGTACCGGGTGAACAGGGCGGCGACGCCGGGCAGCGCGAGCAGGCCCGTAGGAACCGCGCCGCGCTGCACGCGGATCTCCGGCAGAGCGGGCGAGACGAGCGTGAGCGTACGGACGAGGTCGGGGCGCACGGCCGCCACGCGCGTCGCGACGGCGCCGCCCATCGAGTTGCCGAACAGGTGCACGGGACCACGGCCGGCCGCGTCCAGGAGGCGAATGACAGCGCGCGCGTGCCCGGTGACCGAATAGTTGCCGTCGTCCGGCGGCGGCGAGTCGCCGAAGCCCGGAAGGTCCAGGGCCTCGCCGTCGACGTGCCCGTCCAGCAGCGCCATCAGCGCGGACCAGTTCTGGGAGGAACCGCCGAGTCCGTGCACATACAGCGCGGGCGGCAGGCCCTCACGCTCCGGCGGCCTCGACCGCACGGTCAGCGTGATCCCCGGCAGCCCCACCGACCTGAGCCGCTCGCCCTCCTCGACCCTGACGGGCGACACCTTCGGGAGCACATTGGCGGCCGGGGCGGCAAACGGCAACTCGGTCGAAGACATGGAGCAATGTTACGAGACGATCACGCGAGTGGTTCATGTGTTCGCCGTCACAGACGGCACGAGCGTGGCGCGCGCGCATCCTGGTGCGGCACACCAGCGTGGCGCGCGCATCCCGGTGCGGCGCACACCAGCGTGGTGCACGCATCCCGGTGCGGGGCACACGTGACGGTGAGGCGCGTCGGCCGCCGCAAAGCGTCCCCTTCACTGCACATAGCGCCTTCACCACACATAGCGTCCAGATCGGGTGTCTCCTAGGCTCATAGCAGGGCACCCGCTTGTGGCCCCTGCCTCTTTCAGGGACGTGCCAGGAGTTCTAGGAAGGGAGCCCACCATGGCCGTAGACCCCACTGATCCCGAGACGTTCGAGGACGACGAGACCGACGCCGTAGAACTCGACGTGGAAGCTCCGGAGAACGACGCCGCGGAACAACTCGCGGAACTCGCCCCCGAGCGGGACGAACCCCTGACCGAAGAGGACATTCTCCGCGCCAACGAGGCCGATCTCGTGGAGCAGAAACGCGTCATCACCCTCGATGAGGACGACTATCGGTGAGCATCGGTGAGGTAAGAGGACGATCACATCGGGCAAGATGACGAGTACGCCAGGCGAGAGGCCGCGGGCCCGGCACACGGTGGGGGGTGGTCATCGGCCCGCCCTGCCCCCGTTTGTGGTGCTCCGGGAGCCTTTCGCCATTGTCCGGTCCGTGAAATTCTGCGCTCGCACCGCGCACAGCACGGTTACCGAAAAGTACGATGGCGACGCGGCGCACACCGCATGTGGACGATTTTGGGAGGCGGCGTGACAGCCATCGAGCAGACAGAGGCGGCACGCCCGCGGGGCACTCGGCTGCCTCGCCGTGCCCGACGCAACCAGCTGCTGGGCGCCGCGCAGGAAGTCTTCGTGGCACAGGGGTACCACGCGGCCGCGATGGACGACATCGCCGAGCGCGCCGGCGTCAGCAAGCCGGTGCTCTACCAGCACTTCCCGGGCAAGCTCGACCTCTATCTGGCCCTGCTGGACCAGCACTGCGAGGCGCTGCTGCAGGCCGTACGGAGCGCGCTCGCCTCGACGTCCGACAACAAGCAGCGCGTGCGGGCCACCATGGACGCGTATTTCGCGTACGTGGAGGACGACGGCGGCGCGTTCCGGCTGGTCTTCGAGTCGGACCTGACCAACGAGCCCGCCGTGCGCGAGCGCGTCGACAAGGTCACGATCGAGTGCGCGGAGGCGATCTGCGACGTCATCGCCGAGGACACCGGCCTGTCGCGGGCCGAATCGATGCTGCTGGCGTCGGGTCTCGGCGGCCTCGCCCAGGTCGTGGCGCGCTCCTGGCTGCACAGCGACCGCAGCGTGCCGCGCGACCAGGCGGTCCAGCTGCTGACCTCGCTGGCCTGGCGGGGCATCGCGGGTTTCCCGCTGCACGGCAGCGAACAGCACTGAGGGGGCGTGCGACACCGCTGAGCGTCGCGCACGACATCACCGAGCCGAGCCGTACGGTTCCACGGAGCCGAGCCGTACGGTTCCGCCGAGCCGAGCCGTACGGTTCCGCCGAGCCGAGCCGTACGGTTCCGCCGAGCGGGGCCGTACGGCTGTTTGTTCCCGTCGGCTGTTCGCTCCTGGCGTTCCGGCGCGGAGCGTGTACGTCCCCTCACCGGGCTAATGTGTGCTGGTACGGCGCGGACGGCCGCGCACATGACTGACCGTCGGAGGGACAAAGCCGTGGAGGTCAAGATCGGCGTGCAGCACGCGCCCCGCGAGATCGCTCTGGAGAGTGGTCAGAGTGCCGAGGAGGTCGAGCGCCTCGTGGCCGATGCGCTGGCCGGCAAGTCGCAGCTGCTGAGCCTCGTGGATGAGCACGGCCGCAAGGTGCTGGTCCCGGCCGACCGTCTCGCGTACGTGGAGATCGGCGAGCCGGCCCCGCGCAAGGTGGGCTTCGGCGCGCTGTAGTTCCGAGTGGAGCAGTAGCTCCGAACGAAGCAGAGGGGAGGGGCCCGGTGGCACACACCACCGGGCCCCTCCCCTTTGCCCCGTCCACAGCGGGAGCACATCACCCACACAGAGGAGGATTGTGTTCCGTACGCCGCGGGTAGGACCGGCTACGACCGTTTTGCCCAGGCAGCAGCCGTGCGGGAGGGAACCTCGCCATGTTCTTGGAAGCGCTTGGCTCCGCCGTCCTCGGGCTCGCCCTGGCCTGGGCGGCCGCACACCGGCTGCCGCACCGGTTGCCGTCCCGGGCCCTGGTGCTGTCGACGGGTGCGGCGGGGGCTCTCTTCGGCGCGTTCGTCACCCACAGCGCGCTGGGCTCCGCGAATCTCCTGGTGATCCTCGTCGGCGCGCTGGTGGTCTCCGCGGCGTCGTTGTCGCTGCTGTTGCGGCCCGCGGAGGGATTTCGCCGCCGGTCGGCGACGGCCTGACCCCGGACGCCGACCACGACCACGACCGCAACCGCGACCGCGACGGCAGTGGGGAGGGCGATGGCTAGGGCGATGGCGAGGGCGAAGGCCCGGACGACAAGCGCCCGGGCTCAAGCGGCGACCACGGTGAGGACTCACGTGCGGCGACCCGCAGGGCGACCACAGTGAGTGACCACGCACAGCCGCCACGGTGAAGAACACCGGGCCGACGAGCACCAGGCCCTCGTGACACGGCAGCCACGTCACCGTGACGCGCAATGGCCGTGACCACGCGGCCGGGGCTCTACGCCGCGGCCCCCGTGATCACGCGGCCAGCCCCAGTGCCGCCATCCGCTTCGTGTGGGCCTCGGTGATCCGGGAGAACATCTTGCCGACCTCGGCGAGGTCGAAGCCGTCCGCGACCCCTCCGACGAGCATCGTCGAGAGCGCGTCCCGGTCGGCGACCACGCGCTGCGACTGCGACAGGGCCTCGCCCATCAGGCGCCGCGCCCACAGCGCCAGCCGCCCGCCCACGCGCGGGTCGGCCTCGATCGCGGCGCGCACCTTCTCGACGGCGAAGCCGGCGTGCCCGGTGTCGTCGAGGACGGCCAGGACGAGTTCGCGGGTGTCGGCGTCGAGCCGGGCCGCGACCTCACGGTAGAAGTCGCTGGCGATCGAGTCGCCCACGTACGCCTTGACGAGCCCCTCCAGCCAGTCCGAGGGCGCCGTCTGCTTGTGGAAGCCGTCGTACGCCGCGACGAACGGCTCCATGGCCTGCGTCGGTTCGACCCCGATCTCGGTGAGCCGGTCCCTGATCCGCTCGAAGTGGTGGAACTCGGCGGACGCCATCTTCGCCAGTTCCGCCTTGTCCGCGAGCGTCGGCGCGAGCTTCGCGTCCTCCGCGAGCCGCTCGAACGCCGCCAGTTCCCCGTACGCGAGCGCACCGAGCAGGTCCACGATCGCGGCACGGTACTGGGGGTCGACAGAGGCGCTCGCCCAGTCCTGGGCGGCGACTCCGGTGGGTTCGGCGGATGCCTCGGGGGCGTTGTCAGGCGTCGTCATGAAGCGCACAATAGCCCGCTCACCGCCCCTCGGAAGTCCCTGGTCAATCAGTGTGACGACGGCTACGTGACGGAATCGGCCACCGCGTGTTCGCGATTCCAGGGTATGGTGGTAATGCGCCTGCCGAATATTCGACGGGCCGCACGTATGAGGATGCCCGGTCGGTGGCCCGATCGGCTCCGACCCGACAGCCCTCTTAGTCCGTACGGCACTGCGCGTACGGCATCCGGAGGGACCCTCAGCGGTACGAGCGCTGGAGCGTCGGCGTGGTCCCGTGCCACAGGCCCGTCCCCCAAGCAGGCCGACGACATCCTGCACGGTCACGACCCCCGCGTTCGCCTCGCATCGCGCTCACAGAAGAGGCAGCACCCTGACTACGACCTTTCGAGAACTCGGAATCCTTCCCGAGACGGCCGAGGCCCTGGAAGCCGTCGGCATCATCAACCCCTTCCCCATCCAGGAGATGACGCTCCCCGTAGCCCTCTCCGGCACCGATGTCATCGGCCAGGCCAAGACCGGTACCGGCAAGACCCTGGGCTTCGGGCTCCCGCTCCTTGAGCGCGTCACCGTCCCCGTCGACGTAGAGGCGGGCCGCGCCAAGCCCGAGGCCCTCACCGACGCCCCGCAGGCACTCGTCGTCGTCCCCACGCGCGAGCTGTGCACGCAGGTCACCAACGACCTGCTGACCGCGGGCAAGGTGCGCAACGTACGCGTCACGGCGATCTACGGCGGCCGGGCCTACGAACCCCAGGTCGAGGCCCTGAAGAACGGCGTCGACGTGGTCGTCGGCACCCCGGGCCGCCTGCTGGACCTGGCCGGCCAGAAGAAGCTGAACCTGAAGCACGTGAAGTGCCTGGTCCTCGACGAGGCCGACGAGATGCTCGACCTGGGCTTCCTGCCCGACGTCGAGAAGATCATGGACATGCTGCCGGCGAAGCGTCAGACGATGCTCTTCTCGGCCACCATGCCGGGCGCGGTCATCGGCCTGGCCCGCCGCTACATGTCGCGGCCCACGCACATCCGCGCCACGGCGCCGGACGACGAGGGCGCGACGGTCGCGAACATCGCGCAGTTCGTCTACCGCGGGCACTCGCTCGACAAGCCGGAGATGGTCGCTCGCATCCTGCAGGCCGAGGGCCGCGGGCTGGCGATGATCTTCTGCCGTACGAAGCGGACGGCGGCCGACATCGCCGAGCAGCTCCAGCGGCGCGGCTTCGCGGCCGGCTCGGTCCACGGCGACCTCGGCCAGGGCGCCCGCGAGCAGGCGCTGCGCGCCTTCCGCAACGGCAAGGTGGACGTGCTCGTCTGCACCGACGTGGCCGCGCGCGGCATCGACGTCGAGGGCGTCACGCACGTCATCAACTACCAGTCCCCCGAGGACGAGAAGACGTACCTGCACCGCATCGGCCGTACGGGCCGCGCGGGCGCGTCGGGTACGGCGATCACGTTCGTCGACTGGGACGACATCCCGCGCTGGCAGCTGATCAACAAGGCGCTGGAGCTGAACTTCAACGACCCGGTGGAGACGTACTCCACGTCTCCGCACCTCTTCAGCGACCTCGGTATCCCCGAGGGCACGAAGGGTGTCCTGCCGCGCTCGGAGCGCACGCGCGCCGGGCTCGCGGCGGAGGAGCTGGAGGACCTGGGCGAGACGGGCGGACGGGGGCCGCGCGGGCGCCGTTCCTCCGCTCCGCCCGCGGAACGCGAGCGTCCGGCACGTACGCCGCGGCGGCGTCGTCGTACGCGGAGCGGGGCGCCGCTGGAGGCTCCGGCCGCCACGGACACCCCGGAGACCACCGAGGCCGTGGAGCCCCGCACACCGCGCCGCCGTCGCCGCACGCGCGGCGGGGAGCCGGCGGAGTCGGTCGCGACGGTGGCGCAGACGACGGAACCGAGTGCGCCGGAGGCGACTCCGGCTGCCGCCGAGGCCGCCGTCGACACCGCGGAGGCCACGGAGACCAAGCCGCGCCGCCGCCGCACCCGCAAGACCACGGAAGCAGCACCCGCCGCAACCGAGGCCACCACCGCCCCGGAGGCGACTCCGGCTGCCGCCGAGGCCGCCGTCGACACCGCGGAGGCCACGGAGACCAAGCCGCGTCGGCGTACCCGCAAGGCTGCGGAGGCGGCTCCGGCCGTCGAGGCCGCTGCGGAGAGTGCCGTGGACACCGCCGAGGCGGTGGAGACCAAGCCGCGCCGCCGCACCCGCAAGGCCGCGGAGGCGGCTCCGGCCGTCGAGGCCGCTGCGGAGAGTGCCGTGGACACCGCCGAGGCGGTGGAGACCAAGCCGCGCCGCCGCACCCGCAAGGCTGCAGAGGCTGTCGAGGGCACGGCGGCCACGGAGGCGGCGGACGAGGCTCCGGCCAAGCCGCGTCGGCGTACGCGCAAGGCCGCGGAGGCCGCGGTCGAGACGGCGGAGGGCGTCGCGACCGATGCCGAGGCACCCGCCAAGCCGCGCCGCACGCGCAAGACGGCGGAGACCGCACCTGCGGAGGACACGGAGGCCAAGCCGCGTCGGCGTACGCGCAAGGCCGCGGAGGCCGCGGTCGAGACGGCGGAGGGCGTCACGGCGGATGCCGAGGCACCCGCCAAGCCGCGCCGCACGCGCAAGACGGCGGAGACCGCACCTGCGGAGGACACTGAGGCCAAGCCCCGGCGCCGCACCCGCAAGGCCACGGAAGCGGCACCCGTCGCGGCCGCGGCCGCCGTGGACACCGTTGAGGCCACGGAGGCCAAGCCGCGTCGGCGTACCACCCGCAAGGCCGTGGTCGCCGAGGCTGTGATTCCCGCGCAGGTGGCCGCCGAGGAGCCCGTGGCCACGCCGCGACGCCGTACGCGCAAGGCGGTGGCTGTCGAGGCGGAGATTCCGGCACAGGCGGACGAGGCCGCGGCGAAGCCGCGTCGGCGTACGCGCAAGGCGACGGAGCCCGCGGAGGGCTGACGCGCCGGTTGTTCGATGGCCCGCCCCCACGTCTCGTGGGGGCGGGCCATCGGTGTTCCCGGGCCCGGTGCGTAAGCAGCGCCCGGTGTCGGTGCGGGCCGGGCGGAGTTCCGCTTACCGGTTACCGGCACTTGCCCACCCACAACCGCGTGAATCCGTACACCGCGATGTCACCGCCCCATCCCCACCCCGGCCCGACCGCCCGGTAACCTCCCCCCATGAGCCGTCCCCCGACCTTCACCCCGCCCCCCGGTGTCCGGGCGTACCGGCTCGGTACGGAACGCGGGCAGTTCGCCGTACTCGACTCGGAAGCGGCCACGCGGCAGGTCAAGGGGACCGCCCTCCTGCTGCCCGGGTACACCGGGAGCAAGGAGGACTTCATCGCGCTGCAGCCGCTTCTCTCGGCGGCCGGGTACCGGACCGTCGCCGTCGACGGGCGGGGGCAGTACGAGTCACCCGGCCCGCGGGACGACGAAGGGCCGTACGCGCAGAGCGAGTTGGCGCGGGACGTCATCGCGCAGGCGCACGCCGTCGGTGGGTCCGTGCATCTCCTCGGGCACTCGCTCGGCGGTCAGATCGCCCGCGCCGCCGTCCTCCTCGACGCCGCGCCGTTCGTCTCCCTCACCCTTATGGCCTCCGGCCCGGCCCAGATCTCCGTCCCCCAGCAGCAGCGCGTCAAGCTGCTGCGCGACGCCCTCGCCGTACTGGACATGGCTCAGGTCTGGAGCGCCGTCCAGGCCATGGAACCGCCGGAGGAGACCGACGGCGGGGACATCGACGAGGGACTACTGGACGGGGAGGACCTACGCCGCCGCTGGCTCGGCAACAGCCCCGCCCAACTCCTCGTCACAGGTCGGCAGCTCTGCGAGGAACCCGACCGCGTGGCCGAGCTGGCCGCCGTCGGCCTGCCCATGCACGTGCTGTCCGGGGACCGTGACGACGCCTGGCCGATCCCGCTCCTGGACGACATGGCCGCCCGGCTGGGCGCCCACCGCACCGTCGTACCGCACGCCGAACACTCACCCAACACCGACCGGCCGGAACAGACCGCCGACGCCCTCGCGGCCTTCTGGGACCGGCACTGCTGAGCGCTCCGCGGGAAGTGCCGTGATCGGCCGTCGATCGTCTGCGGGCTCGTCGTCGCTGGTCTCTAGTACTGCCCCTGCAAGTGCTCCCAGAAGCCGTCCCGCAGTGCGCGCCGCAGGTCCGACTGGCCGCGCAGCGAGTACTGCAGCAGGCCCTCCGCCTCCACCAGCAGGTCCTGGTCGACGGAGCCGGGCAGGTACGGGTGTCCGGGCAGGAGGTCCGTCAGCGCCTCCCGGCCCCGTGCCGCCAGCCACTTCGCGGCGATCTGCGCACCCACGAAACGGACGTCCTCACGCGTGGGACGGGCCGCGGACGGGCCCTCGTACACCACGGTCGTCCGTCGGCTCACGTACGGCTTGAAGAAGTCGAGTTCGAGGGTGCGCTGACTGTCGACCTCCCACAGCAGCGGCTCCGCCTGGTTACGTCCCTCGGGCGCCTCGATGCCCCACAGGTGCACCCGCGCTCCGTACCCTTGCGCCGCCTCGACCGCCGACACCAGGTCCTCGTCGCCGCCGATGAGCGCCGCGTCACTGATGGCCCGATGCCGGGCCAGTGACTCCAGATCGGATCTGATGAGGGAGTCGACGCCCTTCTGCTGGTTGTTGGCGTTGAGGTTGCCGAGCCGCACCTTCACGTCCGGGAGTTCGGCGATGGACTGCTGCTCCGCCGTGTGGATGCGGCGCCTCGCGCCGTCGTACCAGTACACGCGCAGGAGCCGGCTGTCCGCGAAGATCGTGCGCGCCTTGTCGATGAACGCCTCGATCAGCCCCTCGGCGTCGAGGTCGAAGGCCCGGCGGTCCTCGGTGCCGGCGACGAGCCGTCCTGCGGCCGCGTACAGATAGCCGGCGTCGACGAAGATCGCATGGGTCGAGGGCGTCTTCGCCACCTCGGCGAGCATGCGCTGGAGCAACTCGTTCGTACGGTCGATGCGGGCGCCGAGCGCCGCCAGGTCGTCGTTCATATGCCTCCATTGTCCCGGCGGTCACGCTGCGAACACAACCGGTCCCCGTCGGTGGGCCGGGAACGCGATCAGCGCCCCATCCAGCCAGTCACAGTCACTTATCGGCCGCTTACCGGCCAGTAGTTAGCGACTCGAAAAATTTCCTTAGCGTAGGGAATGTTTGTAACAAGCATCCCGTTGACTACGAGTGGACGGGGGGCAATCGTCGCCCCGCGCTCCGCTCACCAGTAGTTCTCCTTCGGGAGGATGACCAGACGAAGGGAGAAGCCATGCGCTTCGAAATCATGCGACTCGACGACGTCAACGGCACACCCGTGGACTCCACCGTCGTGGACGCCGCCTCCGTCAAGCAGATCGTTCAGCAGGCCGCGGCCATCGGGCAGCGACTGTGGATCCGCCCCGCCGACTCGTCCGCCTCGTAACACCGTACGTCGTAGCCCGTATACGTCACTCACTCGGGCGCACTTGAGACTTCGGAGCCCCGTACGGCACGCATGCCGTACGGGGCTCCTTGTGCGCCGGGGCCGGGGGGCCGGCCCGAAGGCTCTCAGCTCGCGTGGATGACCTGGGTGACCCCGTTGATGATCTGCTGCACGGCGATCGCGGAGAGCATCATCCCCGCGAGCCGGGTCACCAGTACGACACCGCCGTCCTTGATCACCCGGATGACCAGCAGCGAGTAGCGCATCACCAGCCACAGCACGAGGTGGATCGCGAGGATCGCCGTCCACACGGACATCTGGGTGCCCACACTGTCGGCCCTCTGGACCGCCAGGATCACGGACACGATCGCGCCCGGTCCGGCCAGCAGCGGCATGCCCAGGGGCACGAGGGCGACGTTGACGTCCTTGGTCTGCTTCGGCTCGTCCGTCTTGCCGGTCAGCAGGTCGAGGGCGATCAGCAGGAGCAGCAGCCCACCCGCGATCATCAGCGCGGGCACGGAGACGTGCAGATAGTTCAGGATCTGGTGGCCGAGCACACCGAACACGGCGATGACACCGCCGGCCACGCAGACGGCTTGGAAGGCCATCCGCTTCTGCACCTTGGCGGGACGCCCGGCGGTGAGCGCGAGGAAGATCGGGGTGATCCCGGGGGGATCCATGATCACGAAGAGGGTCAGGAAGAGGGAACCGAAAACGGCGACGTCGAACATGAGGGCCTTGCGAAGAGTTGATGAGGTGACGGGGTGATGGCTGGTGGCGTGATGACGAGGTGATGGGGTGAAGAGGTGATGGGGTGAAGAGGGTGAAGAGGGTGAAGAGGTGATGGGGTGAAGAGGTACGGACGCGCAGGCCGCAGCGGGCAGGCCGCGGCCGCTCGGGGCGGTGGCCGTGCCGGAAGGCGCGCGACGACAGGGCACGACGGCGGGTGCCGGGTGCCTCGGAAGCAGAAAGAACTACTGCGGGGCTAGGCGCTCCGGCGTCCGCCGGTCCCCGGCACCGGGAACGCACCGGTGGCCCGCCGGGTGATCTCCCCGTACACCTCGGGATCGGTGGTGTACTCCCCGAGCACGCACGTCTTGCGGCTGCCGTGGTAGTCGGAGGAACCCGTGGCAAGAAGCCCGAGCTCACTCGCGAGGCCGCGCAGGCGTGCCCGGGTGGCCGGGTCGTGGTCCATGTGGTCGACCTCGATGCCGTCGAGCCCTGCCGCGGCGAGGTCCGCGATGGCGGACTCCGGCACGGTGCGCCCGCGCTTGACGGCGGCCGGATGCGCGAAGACGGTCACCCCGCCCGCGGCCTTGACCAGCCGGATCGCCTCGAAGGGATCGGTCTCGTGCTTCTGGACGTAGGCGCGCCCACCGTCGGCCAGCCACTCGGGCGTGAACGCGTCCGAGACGCTGTCCACGACGCCGAGGTCGACCAGCGCGGAGGCGATGTGCGGCCGTCCGACCGAGCCGTTGCCCGCGATGCGCGCCACCTGCTCCCAGGTGATCGGCACGCCCAGCTCCCGCAGCTTGGCGATCATGGCGTGGGCCCGCGGCACCCGGTCGTCCCGCACCAGCTCGCGCTCGGCGAGCAGGTCGGGCTGCTCGGGGTCGAAGAGGTAGGCCAGCATATGCATGCTGATGCCGTCGTAGCGACAGGAGAGCTCGGCGCCGGTGACGAGGGTCAGGCCCTCGGGCAGCGCGTCGATCGCCTCCGGGTATCCGCGGGTGGTGTCGTGGTCGGTGAGCGCCACGACGTCCAGTCCGGCGGCAGCGGCATTGCGCACCAGCTCGGCCGGTGTGTCCGTGCCGTCGGAAGCGGTGGAGTGGGTGTGCAGATCGATGCGCACGACACGGACTCCAAGCGGTGACGGGACGGAAGCGGACGCTCAAGGATAACGGGCGTTCCGGGCCACCTGTCACACCCGCAGCCCGGCAGCGCCCCCTACGCATCGCGGTCGGGGCCCACCTCCTGGCGCACCGCAGCCAGGGTCCGCCCTTCGCCACACCGCAGCCCGGATTACGCCCCTCACCACACCGCGGTCGGAAAACACCCCTCTACGCCCCGGCCTCCGTCACGGTTCGAGCAGGCGCGGCGACAGGGCCCCGATGGGCAGCAGGTCCACTTCCGCGCCCGCGTCCCGCAGATCCGTCAGCACGAGTTCGTCGTACATCAGCATGCCGGTCTGCTCGGGCCAGACGACCGCCCACAGCCACAGGCCGCGCGCCTCGCCCGCGAAGACCGCACGGTCGTCCGGGGTCCCCGAGACATGCCACAGCGGGGTGGGACGCCCGGCGGCCAGCACCTTCGCCTGAGGCGGTTTCTCGACGTTGAGGTACGGGCCGGGGTCCGGGCCGTCGATGCCCGCGTACCGCGCGCCGAGACCGACCCCCAGCTCCTCGGCGACGAGGATCAGCTCCCCCACGCCCCCGAGCGGGCCCGGACCCGAGCAGGCCACGGCCGTCGCCCGGCCCCCGCTGCGGTCGTCGCCGGCATACGCCACACCCGTGAACAGCCAGCCCACCGGCAGCGGCCACGGCATCCACACCGGCACCTGGGCACGGTGCACCACGACACTGAGGGCCTCGACGCTGGGCGGGATCACGGGCTGCAGCGGATGCACGGTTCCGTGCACATCGCACTGCCAGGAGTCGGCAAAGAGTCCGGGAGCCCTGACCCGGCCACCACACTTCGGGCAACTGGGTTCGCCCCTCATAGGGCCCCACGGTCCTCCCCGTCCAGCGCCGCGTCAAGGACGATCACCCGTCCGGCGTGTGCCCCTCATGTCCGTTTCACCCGAGGGAACTGGATGCACCTTGCATTAATTAGCCCACCTAACTTAATATATGTATACACCAACCATCTCGTCGAGGACTGCGAGGACAGGCATGAGCAGCAGTACAGGAGGGCCCGCCGCAGGAGGACCCACAGGAGGCCCCACAGGAGCGGCCGGGCGCCGGGCGGCCGGAGAACGCGCGACCGGAGAACGCGCGACCGGGGACCGAGCGGCCGGTGACCCGTTCGACACGGGAGCCGGCGGCGTCCTGCGCCAGCCGAAGGCCGTCTGGGCGACGGCCGGCGCGTCCGTCGTCGCGTTCATGGGCATCGGGCTCGTCGACCCGATCCTGCCGTCCATCGCCAAGGGCCTGAACGCCACACCCAGCCAGGTCTCCCTGCTCTTCACCTCGTACTTCCTGATCACCGCCTTCGCCATGCTGGTCACCGGCGTCGTCTCCAGCCGCATCGGCGGCCGCAGGACGCTGCTGCTCGGCCTGGCGTTCGTGGTCGTCTTCGCGGGCCTCGCGGGCACCTCGGACTCGGTCGGCCAACTGGTCGGCTTCCGGGCCGGCTGGGGGCTCGGCAACGCACTGTTCGTCTCGACCGCCCTGGCCGTCATCGTCGGGGCGGCGGCCGGCGGCAGCGCCGCGGCGATCCTGCTGTACGAGTCCGCGCTCGGCCTCGGCATGGCGTGCGGCCCACTGCTGGGCGCGCTGCTCGGTGACGCCAGCTGGCGCTATCCGTTCTTCGGCACCGCGTTCCTGATGGCGGTCGGCTTCCTGTGCATCACGGCGTTCCTGAAGGAGCAGCCGAAGCCGGCCCGCAAGACGTCGCTGCTCGACCCGATCAAGGCGCTCGGCCACGGCGGCCTGGCCTCGGCGGCGGTCTCGGCGTTCTTCTACAACTACACGTTCTTCACCGTGCTGGCCTTCACGCCGTTCGTGCTGAACATGACGCCGTACAAGTCGGGTGCCGTGTTCTTCGCGTGGGGCGTGCTGCTCGCCGTCTTCTCGGTGCTCGTGGCACCGCGCCTGCAGAAGCGGTTCGGCTCGCTCAAGGTGCTCGGCGGCTCGCTCGTGCTGCTCGCGGCCGACGTACTCGTGCTCGGCTACGGCGACCACACCACCGCCGTCGTCTGCACGGTCCTGTCCGGCGCGTTCATCGGCGTGAACAACACCGTGTACACCGAACTCGCCCTGGGTGTCTCGGACGCCCCGCGCCCGGTGGCGAGCGCCGGCTACAACTTCGTGCGATGGTTCGCCGCCGCGGCCGCGCCCTACTTCGCGCCGAAGATCGAGGAGTGGAGCGACATCCACGTCCCGTTCGTCGTCGCGGCGGCCACGGCGATCATGGGCGCGCTCGTCGTCCTCGTACGGCGGAACGCGCTCACGCACGAAGCGGAGGAACTTCGGACACCGCACGCGACCGAGGACAGCGTCACCGTCTTCGCCAACTGATGGCTTTCAGCCACCGCTGGGTGACATCGGTCACTCCAGAGGGACGGACGTGCGGGACGGGTCCCGCAGGTCCGTCCCGTTCGTCAGCCATCGCTCCTGGAGGGCCTGGGCTCCGTGCACCCGCTTCCAGGCGGCCTCGTTCGGGGTCATCGGGAGCAGCGGCAGGAACCGTACGGGGTCGAGGGGCTCGTCGAGTTCGAGGTCCTCGACCAGGCCGCCCGGCTCGGCGACCAGGACCGAGGTGAACGGGGCGCCCGGCCACAGGGGTTCGCCGACGTCGAGGGAGGCACCCGGAGCCACGACCACACCCTCGACCTGCGGGGACGCGGCGAGCACGGCGAGCGGGCGGAGCACCTTGTCGGTGTCGGCGACGCCACCGCGGACGGAGAGGATCAGCTCGACGCGCGGTCCTTTGACGGGGTCGGCGAGCATCGCCGTGGGGTCCGTCATGGGCTGGGCGGACATGCCGAGCGTGGCGTAACGGACGACGTCCCCCTCCTGGAAACGCAGCACCTCGATACGGTCCGTGCCGAGGAAGGTGACCGCGGCACGCGCGTCCGGTTCACCCAGCGCGGTGCGCAACCGGGCCTCGACCAGAGGAAGAACATCAGCCATGCGGCGAGCATAGAACTCGTCAGCACCCGGCAAAGCGGCGCCTTGACACTTCGGTCGGCTGATACTCTTGCCCGGTGATTCGGGGCAGCACGCAGAAGCGTCGCGATCGAGTCCCGACGCCGTGAGACTCCCCTACGGGGAATGGATCGTCCCTCCCAAGGGACTGGCCGGAGGAGGTGGGGCTGTTATGGATCGAAGTCGACCGTGCAGTACCACCCGCTCTTCCGGCCGCTGATGTAGCTGTTCTGGCTCCGGCTGGTCGCCACCTCTCGCGCTCGCGTCACCACGGAAGAGCACTTCGTTTCGTTTTGCCTGATCTGTCTGATCTGAATCAGTAGCGAAGCCCGCCACCGCGACGGTGCGGTGCTCCCCGCTTTGTGGACGTGCCAAACCTTTTTCCCTGCGGGAAACGCAGGGAGACGCCTTGTCAGGACGTCCCCATTCCGGGCAGTTCCACCCGTCCCCGGCGCCTTTCGCTGCTCGTTGCGAAGGAGCCTGCCATGTCGATGATCCGTGACCTGCGCGCCGTGGTCCGCCCGTCCCGCCCCTCGCTGCGCAAGGACGCCGGCACGTACGACACCACGCGCGACCCCGCGACGCCGTCCGCCGTCGTCGACTGCGCCGTCTACCGCGACGGCGTCCGCGTCGAGACGCAGAAGCCGCTGTCCCCGCACGAGGCGATGCGGCTGGTACGGCGCGACGGAGGCTTCGTGTGGATCGGTCTGCACGAGCCGACCGAGGCCGAATTCGCCGGTATCGCGAGCGAGTTCGGGCTGCACCCGCTGGCGGTCGAGGACGCGGTGCAGGCGCACCAGCGCCCGAAGCTGGAGCGGTACGACGACTCGCTCTTCACCGTCTTCAAGACCATCCACTACGTCGACCACGACGCGCTGACGGCCAACAGCGAGGTCGTCGAGACCGGCGAGGTCATGTGCTTCACCGGGCGGGACTTCTTCATCACGGTGCGGCACGGCGGGCAGGGCTCGCTGCGCGCGCTGCGGCGCCGGCTGCAGGACGACCCCGAACTGCTGACCAAGGGACCCTCGGCCGTGCTGCACGCGATCGCCGACCACGTCGTCGACGGATACATCGCGGTGGCGGACGCGGTGCAGGACGACATCGACGAGGTGGAGACGGAGGTGTTCTCGCCCGGCCGAAAGGGGACGCCCCGGGGCACGGACGCCAGCCGCATCTACCAACTCAAGCGTGAGGTACTGGAGTTCAAGCGGGCGGTGACGCCGCTGCTGCGGCCGATGGTGCTGCTGAGCGAGCGGCCGATGCGGCTGATCGACCCCGACATCCAGAAGTACTTCCGCGATGTCGCCGACCACCTCGCCCGGGTGCACGAGCAGGTGGTGGGCTTCGACGAGCTGCTGAACTCGATCCTCCAGGCCAACCTCGCGCAGGCGTCGGTCGCGCAGAACGAGGACATGCGCAAGATCACCGCGTGGGCCGCGATCATCGCCGTGCCGACGATGGTGTGCGGGGTGTACGGCATGAACTTCAAGTACATGCCGGAACTGCACTGGAAGTACGGCTACCCGGTGATCATGAGCATCACGGTGGCCCTCTGTCTGGGCATCCACCGCACACTGAAGCGGAACGGCTGGCTGTGACCGGGGGGCCGCCAGGAGGGCCCACTAGGCTGGGCGCATGACAAGCGAGCTGCTCGACCGGGCCCTCGTCGAGGAGGCCACGAAGAAGTCCGGGCTGATCTGGGTCCAGGGCGGGGCGTCGGCCGTCGACGGCGGCGACCGGGGCGCGCCCGCGCGTGCGCTGTGGCACGTGTGGCACGAGGGCGCGGTGTGCGTGGTGGGCGACGGCCCCGGCGAGCAGCCGCTGCCGGGCCTGGTCGACGGCGGGCACGCGGTCGTCACGGTCCGCAGCAAGGACAAGGGCGGCCGGATCGTCACCTGGCCCGCGACGGTGGTCGAGCTGGCGCCGGGGTCGCCCGAGTGGGAGGGCGCGGTCGCCGAACTGAAGGGCAAGCGGCTGAACGCGCCCGACGGCGAGGAGATGCCGGAGCGGTGGCGCCGGGAGTGCCGGGTGCTGCGGCTGGAGCCGGGGGGTACGACGGCGGCGCTGCCGTCCGACTCCCAGGCCGCGCCGCCGGTCCCGAGCCCGGCGACGACCCGCCGCCCGATCCCGGCGGCACTGCCGCGCCTGCTCCGACGCAAGCGTCGCTGACCACTGCCCAACTGCGGACACGCTACGGCCAGCCACGCCACCACCGCTGTAGACAGCAGCGCCCACCGCTATAGGCAACCCCGCCACCACCGCTGTAGGCAGCCGCCGCCAGCACCGCTGTAGGCAGCAGCGCCCGCCGCTACAGGCAACCCCGCCGCCACCGCTGAAGGCAGCCCCGCCACCACCGCTGCGGGCAGTCGTGCCGCTGGGGCGGCACGGGTGGGCGCAGCGGCACCCCGTAGCGCCGGGTTGCGCAGCGTCCCCCCGCCCAGCCCCCGTGCCGGGAACCCGGCTGCAACGACAGCGACAGCTAAGAAGACGGCAGTTGCTTGCCGTAGTCCACCGTCTCCTTCTGCGGTGGCTCTGCCAGGGCGAAGTCCTTCCCCCAGTCCGACAAGCGGAGCGTCCCCGCATTGCCGGCGCGGACCAGCCGCAACGGATAGGGGGATCCCTCCAGGGAGACGTCCAGCGTGCCGCCCGAGCCCTTGTCGCCGGTGATGCGGATCGTGCGGACGCCGTTCTGCTCATGGCGGCCGTCCGTCGCCAGCGCGCCGTGCAGCGTGAGCAGCCCGTCCAGCAGTACGTCCTTGTCGGTGAAGCCGCTGAAGCGTTTGTAGGCCGGGTCCCCCGCCGGCACCTTCACATACATCCCCTCGAGCTTGCTCGCCGCAGCCTGCGAGGTCGGCGAGTCGTCGGAGCCCCCCTTGCCGTCCTCGTGGGACCAGAACGCCGCGTCGGCCTTCAGGAACAGATGCTCGCCCACCCGCAACAGCCGGAACGTGCCGCTCTTCGAGGTGACCGACCCGGTGCCCCCGTCGCCCTTGAGCCGCATGTCCAGCGTGTACGTGCTGCCGTTGCTCACCACGGTCCCGGACAGCCGCACCGTCGGCGCCGACTTCGCCGCCGTACGCGTCCGGCTCTGGATCGTGGCGGCCGACAGCTTCCCCAGCCCGTTCGTCCCGGCGTCCGGGTCGCCGCTACTGCACCCCGTCAGCGCTGTTCCCGTCACGACCAGTGCGCACATCGCGCTCACCAGTGCGGCCCTGCGGGTACGGCCCTGGGGAATTGCAGTCACAGGTGGGGCTGCCTCTCATGCGGGTGTCCTCATCGGCGTACCGCAGAGTACCGGTGCCCGCGAGGCCTTCCGGAGCCAGTCCGTCCGCACCGCTCCCCAGGGCGTACCGCACCGGGACGGGCTAGCCTGAAGCCGATCCGAGCGGACAAAACGGCAGGAACAGGAGGCGCGGGCATGGCGGCAAGCGCCCCTCGCATCTTTGTCTCGCACCTGGCCGCAGTCGCCGTCTTCGACCCCAGCGGCGATCAGGTGGGACGCGTGCGCGACCTGGTCGTCATGCTGCGCGTCGGACGGCGGCCGCCGCGGCTGCTCGGCCTGGTCGTCGAACTCACCACCCGCCGCCGCATATTCCTGCCCATGACGCGCGTCACCGGCGTCGAGTCCGGCCAGGTCATCACCACCGGAGTGTTGAACGTCCGCCGCTTCGAGCAGCGCCCCACCGAGCGGCTCGTCTTCGGGGAACTGCTCGACCTGCGCGCCAGGCTCGTCGAGACCGGCGAGGAGGTGACGGTCCTCGACCTCTCGGTGCACCAGCTGCCGGCCCGCCGGGACTGGGAGGTCGACCGGGTCTTCGTCCGCAAGGGGAAGGGCGGGGCCTTCCGCCGCAGCAAGGGCGAGACGCTGACCGTCGAATGGTCCGCCGTCACCGGGTTCTCCCTGGAGCAGGGACAGGGCGCCGAGAGCCTGCTGGCCACCTTCGAACAACTCCGGCCCGCCGACCTCGCCAACGTCCTGCACCACCTCTCCGCCAAGCGCCGCGCCGAGGTCGCCTCCGCCCTCGACGACGACCGTCTGGCCGACGTCCTCGAACAGCTCCCCGAGGACGACCAGATCGAGATCCTCGGCAAGCTCAAGGAGGAACGCGCCGCGGACGTCCTGGAGGCGATGGACCCGGACGACGCCGCCGACCTGCTCGCCGAGCTTCCGAAGGAGGAACAGGAGCGGCTGCTCAGCCTGATGCAGCCCGCCGACGCGGCCGACATGCGCCGTCTGATGGCGTACGAGGAGAAGACCGCGGGCGGCCTGATGACCACCGAGCCGATCGTGCTGCGGCCCGACGCGACCGTGGCCGACGCGCTCGCCCGGGTCCGCAACCAGGACCTCTCCCCCGCACTCGCCGCCCAGGTGTACGTCTGCCGCCCGCCGGACGAGACGCCGACCGGGAAGTATCTGGGGACCGTGCACTTCCAGCGGCTGCTGCGCGACCCGCCGTACACGCTCGTCAGCTCGATCCTCGACGACGACCTCCAGCCCCTGGCCCCGGACGCCGCGCTGCCCGTGGTGGCCGGGTTCTTCGCGACGTACGACATGGTCGCGGCGCCCGTCGTCGACGAGTCCGGCTCGCTGCTCGGCGCGGTGACCGTGGACGACGTACTGGACCACATGCTGCCCGAGGACTGGCGCGAGACGGAGTTCCATCTGGACGACGAGGGGGCCACCCATGGCACCTGAGCGCGAGAAGTCCCCCTCCGGCGCGACCGCCGCCACCCGCCGCCTCCGGCTCGACCAGCCGCAGCCGCGCCGCACCCGACTGCTGCCCGAGTGGGATCCGGAGGCCTTCGGACGCCTCTCGGAGCGGATCGCACGCTTCCTCGGCACCGGACGGTTCATCGTCTGGATGACGGTCGTCATCATCCTGTGGGTGGTGTGGAACGTCGCCGCACCGCTTCACCTGCGCTTCGACCAGTACCCGTTCATCTTCCTGACCCTGATGCTGTCCCTCCAGGCCTCCTACGCCGCCCCGCTGATCCTGCTCGCGCAGAACCGGCAGGCCGACCGCGACCGGGTCAACCTCGAACAGGACCGCAAGCAGAACGAGCGGTCCATCGCGGACACCGAGTACCTGACCAGGGAGATCGCCGCGCTGCGCACCGGCCTCGGCGAGGTCGCCACCCGCGACTGGATCCGCTCCGAGCTCCAGGACTTCGTGAAGGAGCTGGACGGGCTGCGGCGCCCCGACGGGCATGGCGTATTCCCGGCGGAACGGGCGGGCAGACGTGATGTAGACGACCGCTGACGGGGCTTTCCGCGGCCCCCGCCGGGCGCCGTACCATCGTGCTTATGGCTACGGAAGACGCGGTGCGCGAGGCACTGGCGACGGTGAACGACCCCGAGATCAACCGACCCATCACCGAACTGGGGATGGTCAAATCGGTGGAGATCGGCGCGGACGGAGCGGTTGCGGTCACCGTGTACCTGACGGTTTCCGGCTGCCCCATGCGCGACACGATCACGAAGCGTGTGACCGACGCGGTCTCCCGGGTCGACGGCGTCACCCGCGTCGACGTCACGCTCGACGTGATGAGCGACGAGCAGCGCCGCGAGCTGGCGACCGCGCTGCGCGGCGGCCAGGCCGAGCGCGAGGTCCCGTTCGCCAAGCCGGGCAACCTGACCCGGGTGTACGCCGTGGCGTCCGGCAAGGGCGGCGTCGGCAAGTCCTCGGTGACGGTGAACCTGGCGGCGGCGATGGCGGCCGACGGTCTCAAGGTGGGCGTCGTGGACGCCGACATCTACGGCCACAGCGTGCCGCGCATGCTGGCCGTGGACGGCCGCCCGACCCAGGTCGAGAACATGATCATGCCGCCGCAGTCGAACGGCGTGAAGGTCATCTCGATCGGCATGTTCACCCCGGGCAACGCGCCGGTCGTCTGGCGCGGCCCGATGCTCCACCGCGCCCTCCAGCAGTTCCTCGCGGACGTGTGGTGGGGCGACCTGGACGTCCTGCTTCTGGACCTCCCGCCGGGCACGGGCGACATCGCGATCTCGGTCGCCCAGCTCGTCCCGAACGCGGAGATCCTGGTGGTGACCACCCCGCAGCAGGCGGCCGCGGAGGTCGCGGAGCGGGCGGGCGCCATCGCCGTCCAGACCCACCAGAAGATCGTGGGCGTGGTCGAGAACATGTCCGGTCTGCCCTGCCCGCACTGCGGCGAGATGGTGGACGTCTTCGGCACGGGCGGCGGCCAGATGGTCGCGGACGGTCTGACGCGTACGACGGGCGCGACGGTCCCGGTCCTCGGCTCCATCCCGATCGACGTCCGGCTGCGCGAGGGCGGCGACGAGGGCAAGCCGGTGGTCCTGACGGACCCGGACTCCCCGGCGGGCTCGGCCCTGCGCTCGATCGCGGGCAAGCTGGGCGGTCGCCAGCGGGGCCTGTCGGGCCTGTCGCTGGGGATCACGCCGAAGAACAAGTTCTAGGGCTCGTACGACCGTCTCGTACGACCGTGGGGGGCGCCGCCCGTGTGGGACGGCGCCCCCGCCGTCGTAACCGCGGCTGCCGTCGTCGTAACCGCGGCTGCCGTCGTCGTAACCGCGGCTGCCGTCGTCGTAACCGCGGCTGCCGTCGTCGTGACCCTGGCTGCCGTCGTCGTGACCCTGGCTGCCGGACCAGGCGTATGTGACTGCCCGACTAGGCGTACGCGGAGATGTCCTTGACCACCGCGAAGCCCAGGCCGTACGCGCTCATGCCTCTTCCGTACGCCCCCACGTGCACCCCCGCCTGCGTCGACCCGGCGAGTACCCAGCCGAACTCGGACTCGCGGTAGTGGAAGGGCGTCGGGACGCCGTCCACGGGCAGGGTCAGAGCGGACCAGTCGGGGCCGGCCAGGTCGTCGGCGAGAACCCACGCCGTCTCGGTCTGCTGCTCCAGCCAGTCGTCCCGCAGGGTGTGGTCCAGCTGGCCGGGCCAGGTGAACGACAGCAGCCCCACGCCCGCGAGCCAGGCCGCGGAGGAGACCGACGTGGCCTCCAGCAGGCCCGTGCCGTCCGCACTGCGCCGGTCGGGGTTGGCCGCGACCGTGACCACGACCGCGAACCGCTCCTTGTCCTCGGTGGCCTCGTTGCGCACGGAGGGCTCGTCGCCGTGCCCGATCGAACCGTGCTCCACCACCCCGTCGGCCGCGGTACCCACCTGCATCAGCCAGCGCGGGCCCGTGAACGCCTCGTCGAGGCCGTACCACGGGAAGGACGCCTGGAGATAGCCGTCGACCGTGCGCCGGGCGAAGGGAAGCTGCGCTCCGCCCTCCGCGGCCGGCGCCTGCGCGCCCACCCGACTCGTCGTCTCCATCTCGGACGCCTCCTCGCTCTCGTCGGACCCGAGCGGCCCGCCCCCCACGGGCGTCCTCGCTCACAAATGGTCCGCACAACAACTGGGCAGCATAGCCACAGCGCTCAGAGCAGCAGGGAAACGCCCGGCGCGTACGGCCCCCTGCACGTCGCTACGGGGCCACGCGCACGCCGGTCGGACGTATGACCTGCGTCACGTCACCCGGCGAGCAGAGTGGGCGCGGGTGGCGTCCGCCTACGGCTCAGGTAGCGTCCGCGTCGAAGGGCGGGCGCTCGTCGGGGGCGGCCTTCTCGGGCCTCTTCGTCATGTCGACGGTGCCGCCGGTGGCACCGGAGGTCGACGAGGAGGAGGACGAGGGCGAGGATTCGGAGTCGCGGCCGTGGACCGCGTCCGTGACCTCGGCCATCTCCTTCTTCAGGTCGAAGCCGTTGCGGATCTCCTTGAGCCCCAGGTCGTCGTTGTCCAGCTGCTTGCGGATGAACGTCTTGGGGTTGAGGTCCTCGAACTCGAAGTCCTTGAACTCCGGACCCAGCTCGTTCCGGATGTCCTGCTTGGCGCCCTCGGAGAACTCGCGGATCTTGCGGATGGTGCGCGTGACGTCCTGGATCATCTTCGGGAGCTTGTCCGGACCGAAGACGAGCACGGCGAGGACAACGAGCGTGACCAGCTCGAGCGGTCCTATGTCATTGAACACCTGAAGCTCCTTGCGATGTCCTCGGTCCTCGGCCCTCGGTGGTCTGTGCGGGTCTTCCGTGGTCCGGGCCGGGTCCACGGTACCCGGCGTTCCCGCCGGACCGGTACTGTCCGGGCGCCCCGTCCGCGTGTACGCGGCGGGTTTTCCGGGATGTTTGCCTTGTGGGACGGGTTTCGGACCCGTCCCTGTGAGGTTGGTGTCAATTGCCGTCCGCGGAACCGAGGACGAGCGTGATCTTCCTTGCCGCACCGTCACGGACGACGGTCAGCTCCAGGCGGTCGCCGGGGCGGTGGGCGCGGGTCTTGATGATGAGCTCCTCGCCTGAGTGGACGCGCACGCCGTCGACCTCCGTGATGACGTCGCCGGGCTTGATGCCGGCCTTGTGGCCGGGGCCCGACCGGTTGACCGCGGGACCGCCGCCGGCCCCCTTGGCGTCGACGCGGGCGCCGTCCCCCGTGTAGTTCATGTCGAGGGTGACACCGATCACGGGGTGGGTGGCCTTACCGGTGTTGATCAGCTCCTCGGCGACGCGCTTGGCCTGGTTGACCGGGATGGCGAAGCCGAGCCCGATGGAACCCGCCTGGCCGCTCTTGTCCGAGCCGCTGTCGGCCGACCGGATGGCGGAGTTGATCCCGACGACCCGGCCCTTGGAGTCGAGGAGGGGGCCGCCGGAGTTGCCGGGGTTGATCGGGGCGTCGGTCTGCAGGGCGTCGACATACGACACGTCGCTGCCGTCGCCCTTCTCGCCCCCGGCCGTGATCGGCCGTTCCGTGGCACTGATGATCCCGGAGGTGACGGTGCCGGCCAGGTCGAAGGGCGCGCCGATGGCGACGACGGGATCGCCGACCTGGACGTTGTCGGAGTTACCGAGGGGCATGGGCCGCAGGCCGTGGACACCGCTGACCTTGACGACGGCGAGGTCGTAGCCGGTGTCCCGGCCGACGACGGTGGCCTTGGCCGTCTCGCCGCTGTTGAACGTCACCGTTATCTCGCCACCGGCTCCGGCGGGTTCGACGACGTGGTTGTTGGTGAGGATGTGTCCGCGTTCGTCGAGGACGAACCCGGTGCCGGTGCCTGCGGCCTCGGTGCCCTTGACGTGCAGGGTGACGACGCTGGGCAGCGCCCGTGCGGCGATCCCGGCGACGCTGTCCCGGGGGCGGCCCTTGGGCTCGACCCCGGCTTGCGGCAGCCGGACGTCCCCGGTCTCGCTGTTCCGCTCCAGCGCGGCACCGACGACACCGCCGACGCCGCCGGCCACCAGCGCGATCAGCACGGCCCCGACCACGAGCACCCTCTTGCCCCGCTTGCGCCGCTGCTCCTGGGTGGCGACGGCGGCGCCGGTCTGCTGGAAGGGGGCTCGGGGTGCCCAGGGGTCGTAGCTCTGCCAGGGGGTGGCGGGGTACGGGGCGGGGGCCGGCACGGGAGCTGCCGGCGCGGGCGGTACGCCGGGCGGGGCCGCCGGGACGGCCGGGGCAGGCACGGGCATGCCGGGAATCGACACGCTGGGCTCCGCCGCGCCGCGAATCGGCGCGTCTGTCGGCGCGGGTGCCGGTGGGATCGGCCCGTCCGCCGGCGCGGGCGCCGGAGGGATGGGCGCGCCCGGCAGCGCGGGCGCCGGAGGGATCGGCCCGTCCGCCGGCGCGGGCGCCGGAGAGATGGGCGCGCCCGGCAGCGCGGGCGCCGGAGGGATCGGCCCGTCCATCGACGCAGGCGCCGGAGAGATAGGCGCGCCCGGCAGCGCGGGCGCCGGAGGGATCGGCCCGTCCATCGACGCAGGCGCCGGAGGGATCGGCCCGTCCATCGACGCAGGCGCCGGAGGGACGGGCGCGCCCGGTTCCGCAGGTGCCGGAGGGATTGGCACGCCTGGCGGCGCGGGTGCCGCGGGGATCGGCGCGCCGTGTGCCGGAAGCGGCGGGGGTGCCATGCCGTGGGCGTGTGTCGTCGCCGGGTGCTGGACGGGCGGAGCGGGGGCCCAGGGACCCGGTTGACCGTAGGGCGGGGTGCCGTAGGGGTCGGGGTCGTGGAGGGGCCTGGGGCGGTCGTCAGGGGCTGCGTGCGCGTCGCCGCCCGGCTGGGGGGCGCTCACCTCAACAGAACGTTCCTGCGCGGCACCGGCGGCACCGGCGGCACCAGCACCCTCGGACACGACCGGCACAGCGTCGGACGGTTCGGGCTCCGTGTCGGCCACGGCACCGCCCGCAGGCCGCACCGATACCGGACGCTCCAGCTCGAAGTCGCCTCCAGCATCGGACCCTTGGGACCCCGCCTCCCCCACGGCACCGCCCACAGGCCGCACCGACACCGGACGCTCCAGCTCGAAGTCCCCCTCGTTCATGCTCTCCTCACACCCGGCCCGCGGCACGACGGCGCCGACGGTCGCCGCTGGATTGTCGATTCCGCGCCCGGATCGCTCCCGCGAGCGCGGCCCACCATGGATTCAACCAGGTTCCAGGGCCGCCGCGCAGACGCCGGGTCAGCGGGCGGTGTGCGAGGAGGGTGTGGGGGACGGGGTGGCGGACGAGGTCGGCACCGGCGCGGCCAGCAGCCCGGGAGCCGTGATCTCAGGGGCGGTCGCCCAGGAGGTCAGCGTGACCGGTGGGGTCTCGGCGAGCGGTCGTATGAGCGGGGACATCGCGGCGACTCCGGCCACCAGGGGGGTAGTCAGGGCGCGCATCTCCGAGATGTCCTGGACACCCGGGGCACCCGGCAGCAGCGGGGCCGACGCCTCCGTCGAGGCGACGGAAGCCTCGCCGAGCGTCCGCTGTCCGAGCAGTGGTCCGGTGGACCGCCGGCGCTGGTTCTCGGGCGCCGTGGCACCGCCGGTGCCCGGTGAACGCATCGGGGTCACATTGCTTCCGGCGCCCGAACCGCCGCGTGCCTCCGCGCCCGCGTCGGTCGTGACGCCCGACGACATCCCGCCGAGCGCGATCGCGGCCAGTGACACCGCGCCCGCGGCGGCGAACGCGAACCGCAGCCCGCGCGAGGCCGACCGCTCGGCATCATGACGGCCGACGGGGTGGGTGCGGAAGCCGCGGTCCCCGGAGAGGGTCGGACCCTCGGAAGGGGACAGCGCCGCCGCGTGCGGCACCGACGGGACGTACCTGAAGGGCTCGCCCCTCACTCCGAAGACGCCGGAGCCCGCGGGCAGCCCGGCGGTTCCCTCAAGTCTTCTGCCGAAGCCTCCCCCGCCGAGCGGCGTGCCACCGCCGTCGACGTCACCTCCCGCGGACAGGCCCTGAAGGCGGGCCAGGAAGCTCTCCGAGGGAGGCGGCGGGGCCGCCTCCGCGAAGACGCTCTTCAGTCGGCGCTGTGCGTCGGCCTCGGCCTTGCACTTCGCGCACGTGGCCAGATGGGCCAGCACGCGCTCGCGCGTCTCATGACCGAGCTCTCCGTCGATCAGGGCGGAAAGACGGTCTCCCAGGTGCTGCTCTGCCGGTGTGGGGCGACGGGATCCACTCACGCGGTCGCGCCCCCTCCCCCCAGCGCGGGGACACGGGCCACCAAGGAGCGGCGCTCGGCTGCACGGGCTTCCGGCGAGCGGTGCGCGAGGGCCTTGCGCAGCTGCGAGCGGCCGCGGTGGATACGGGACCGGACCGTACCGAGCTTGACGCCCAGGGTCGCGGCGATCTCCTCGTACGACAGTCCTTCGATGTCGCAGAGGACGACGGCCGCGCGGAACTCGGGCGCGAGCGTGTCGAGGGCCTGCTGGACGTCCGCGTCGAAGTGCGCGTCGTTGAAGACCTGCTGAGGGGTCGGCTCACGGCTGGCCAGCCGCTCGGCCGCGTCCTCGCCGAGCGCGTCGAAGCGGATGCGCTGCTTGCGGCGCACCATGTCCAGGAAGAGGTTCGTCGTGATGCGGTGCAGCCAGCCCTCGAAGGTGCCAGGCGTGTACGTCGACAGGGAGCGGAAGACCCGGACGAAGACTTCCTGGGTCAGATCCTCGGCGTCGTGCTGGTTGCCGGTCAGGCGGTACGCCAGCCGGTAGACCCGGCCGCTGTGCATGCTGACGATCTCCTCCCAGGTGGGCGGAGTCCACGCCTGTGAGTCCGCGTCGGTGGCGAAGGTCGCGGTCTGCACGGTCTCGGCAGCGTGGTGGTTGTCAGCGATGTCAGTCACGGATTTCGGCTCACCCGACGACCTGAGGAGGCGCCGTAGCACTCCTCCCCGATCCACAGGCGCAGCCGCACCTCCCCTGTTGGCTCTGGTGGTGTCCAGTGGAGCCCCTACCATAGCCACCTCGCCCGTTAGCTCCGGATAAGCGGTTTTAAGAGAACTTGATGTGCGCTGATGCGGCTGCGTGAGCACTCGCTCGAGGTCCAGATCCATCCGTTTCCCCCCGTCCTTCCCCCGCTGCTCTTCCCACCCTCCTAAACGTCTGGTCCCATCTGCGGGTTCCCGCCGTCAACGGATACAGTCACGCCCAGGCAAGCACGGGGACAGGAGAGGGTCATTACCGGCAACCGGCAGACGAGCTGGGCGTTCGCCGACGCCTATGTCGCCGAGGACGACGCGCTGCACTGGGCCCGCGAGAGGGCCCGGGAAGCGGGGCTGCGCTCGGTGTCGCCCGGCGCGGGCGCCGCGCTGCGATTGCTCGCCGCCACCGTGGACGCGAAGGCGGTGGCGGAGATCGGCACCGGATGCGGCGTCTCCGGGATCCATCTGCTGCACGGCATGCGACCGGACGGCGTGCTGACCACGGTCGACCCGGAGCCGGAGCACCAGCAGTTCGCCCGCCAGGCCTTCCGCGCCTCCGGTTTCGCGAGCAACCGCGCCCGGTTCATCCCGGGCCGCGCCCTGGACGTACTGCCCCGGCTCGCGGACGTCGGCTATGACCTCGTCTTCTGCGACGGCGATCGGCTCGAGGTCCTCGACTACCTCGCTGAATCGTTGCGCCTGCTGCGCCCGGGGGGCCTCGTCGTCTTCGAGGGCGTCTTCGCCAACGGCCGCACGGTGGACTCGGGGCCGCAGCCCACCGAAGTCCTCCGGCTGCGGGAACTGCTGCGCACGGTCCGCGAGAGCCCGGACCTCGTACCCTCCCTGCTCCCGGTGGGCGAAGGGCTGCTGTGCGCGGTCAAGCGCTGAGACCGCGCGGGGCGCGCACGTGAGGACCGCACCCCCCTGGAAAAACAGCTGCCCCGGCACCGCGTACGATGCCGGGGCAGCCGAAGGCTGGGGTCGCTTGCGCGTCAGCCGACGACCTTCTTGAGGGCGTCGCCAAGCGCGTCGGCCTCATCAGGGGTCAGCTCGACGACGAGCCGACCGCCGCCTTCGAGCGGAACGCGCATGACGATGCCCCGCCCCTCCTTGGTCACCTCGAGCGGGCCGTCGCCCGTCCGCGGCTTCATGGCCGCCATGCTCGTTCCCCTTCCTGAAACCAGCTCATCGTCTGCCGACGGCCCCTTGAAGGGCACGTGATCCCTCACAGGACACGCGACACCGGCATCGAACACATTGCTTCCAAGCCATTATCCCGCATCTCAGGACCCGATGACCAACATCAGTCGGCATCGCTTGGGCAACACGCGCGAGCAAAACCACTCAATTCGGCGATGTGGCTGTGATACTGCGCCGCCACACGGACATCCGCCGACCGGATACGAACGCGAATTCTTTGACGCAGGTCACACGTCGGGTCCGTTCCACGACTCGTGATCTCCGCCATGCTGTCCTTCGGACGCAGGGCGTACCGACCGGTACGACGGAGCCGCGACACCGGAGGGGACCACCATGGCCGACACCGTGCTCTACGAGGTGAGCGACGGACTGGCGACAATCACGCTGAACCGGCCCGAGGCGATGAACGCGATGAACATCGAGGCCAAGGTCGCCTTCCGGGACGCTGCACAGGAGGCGGCGGCCGACGATTCCGTACGGGCGATCCTGCTGACCGCGGTCGGGGACCGGGCGTTCTGCGTGGGTCAGGACCTGAAAGAGCACATCGGGCTGCTCCAGGCCCAGGAGTCGGGCTCGGACAGCGGGGTGATGAGCACCGTCCGGGAGCACTACAACCCGATCGTGCGGGCGCTGACCGGAGCGGCGAAGCCGGTGGTCGCCGCCGTGAACGGGGTCGCGGCCGGGGCGGGCTTCGGTTTCGCGCTCGCCGCGGACTACCGGATCGTCGCGGACACGGCGGCCTTCAACACGTCGTTCGCCGGGGTCGCGCTCACCGCGGACTCCGGCATCTCCTGGACGCTGCCCCGCGTCGTCGGCCCGTCCCGAGCCGCGGACCTGCTGCTCTTCCCGCGGAGCATCAGCGCGCAGCAGGCGTACGAGTGGGGGATCGCGAACCGGCTGGTCCCGCAGGCCGAACTGCGGGCCGAGGCGGAGAAGGTGGCCCGCTCGCTGGCCGAGGGGCCGACGCTGGCGTACGCCGCGCTGAAGGAGTCCCTCGCCCACGGGCTCTCCCACTCCCTCGACGAGACCCTGGAGAAGGAGGACGAGCTGCAGACCCGCGCGGGCGCCTCGGAGGACCACACGATCGCGGTGCGGGCGTTCGTCAACAAGGAGAAGCCGAAGTATCTGGGGCGCTGAGGACCGGCTGGGCCGGGCCGGGTGTACCGGGGGCCGTGCCCCCGGACTCCCTCCCCCTCCCCCGCCGCGTCGACCTCGACGGCCCGCGGCCGGGCCCTGGGCCCAGGGCCTGCCGGACAGACCCTAGGCCGCGCTCCTGGCCGCGCACGTCTCCAAGTGGTCGTTCACCAGGCCGCACGCCTGCATCAACGCGTACGCCGTCGTGGGGCCGACGAAGCGGATGCCGCGCTTCTTGAGGGCCTTGGACAGGGCCGTCGACTCGTCGGTGACCGCCGGGACGTCAGCGAGGGTCCTCGGGGCAGGGCGGGACGCCCCGTCGGGGGCGTACGACCAGATCAGCTCGTCCAGCTCGCCCGGTGCCCAATCGGCCAGTACGCGCGCGTTGGCGAGCGTCGCCTCGATCTTGGCGCGGTTGCGGATGATGCCCGGGTCGGCGAGCAGCCGCTCCTGGTCGGCGTCCGTGAAGGCGGCCACCTTGACGATCCTGAAGTCGGCGAAGGCGGCACGGAAGCCCTCGCGGCGGCGCAGGATCGTGATCCAGGACAGGCCCGACTGGAAGGCCTCCAGGGACAGCCGTTCGTACAGCGCGTCGTCTCCGTGGACCGGGCGGCCCCACTCCTCGTCGTGGTACGCCACATAGTCCTCGGTGGACAGGGCCCAGGGGCAGCGCAGCAACCCGTCCGGTCCCGCCACGGCCGCGCCGCTCACTGGTGGTCCCCTTCGGCCCGCTCGTCCGTGGCGGGCCCTGCCGCGCGGGCGCCGGCGAGAGCGGCTTCCAGATCGGCGATACGGGCGTCCCGCTCGGAGATCTCGGCGCCGAGACGGCCGAGCGCGTCGTCCACGTCTGCCATGCGGTAGCCGCGGAGGGCGAGCGGGAAACGCAGGGCATCGATGTCCGCGCGGTCGACCGGCCGGTCCGGGGGCAGCGGGTCATCGAGCCGCTCGGGCGCCGCTTCCGGCAGGGGGGCGCTCTCGCCGCCGCCCACCACGGCCAGGGTCACCGCGGCGATCACGACGGCGAGCGCGACGACCAGGAACAAGAACATGAACATCACTGAGGTCCCCACGCTCGGTGCCGGCGCGCTGCGCGCCGACGCGGAAATGCCGATGTCGAATGTGTATGGGTCCGATCGTGCCATGCGCCACTGACGATTAAGGTCGCAGGCGGTCAAGGATCAGGACGTACTGGGAGAGGTCACAGGGGATGCTCAGGCTGGGCAGGCGGGAATTCGGCGCACACGAGCCGGTGATCATGGCGATCGTCAACCGGACCCCGGACTCCTTCTACGACCAAGGGGCCACGTTCCGCGACGAACCCGCCCTCGCGCGCGTGGAGCAGGCGGTGCGGGAGGGCGCCGCGATCATCGACATCGGCGGGGTCAAGGCCGGGCCGGGGGAAGAGGTGACGGCCGAGGAGGAGGCGCGGCGGACGGTCGGTTTCGTCGCCGAGGTGCGGCGTCGCTTCCCCGATGTGGTGATCAGCGTGGACACCTGGCGGCACGAGGTCGGCGAGGCGGTGTGCGAGGCGGGGGCGGATCTGCTCAACGACGCCTGGGGCGGGGTCGATCCGCGGCTCGCGGAGGTCGCGGCGCGGTACGGGGTGGGGCTGGTGTGCACGCACGCGGGGGGATCACAGCCGCGGACGCGGCCGCACCGGGTGACGTACGACGACGTCATGGCCGACATTCTGGAGGTGACGCTGGGGCTGGCCGAGCGGGCGGCGGCTCTGGGCGTGCCGCGCGAGTCGATCCTCATCGACCCGGGCCATGACTTCGGGAAGAACACGCGGCACAGCCTGGAGGCGACACGGCGGCTGGACGAGATGGTCGCCACGGGGTGGCCGGTGCTGGTGTCGCTGTCCAACAAGGACTTCGTGGGCGAGACGCTGGACAAGCCGGTGAAGGAACGGGTGTTGGGGACGCTGGCGACGACGGCGGTCTCGGCGTGGTTGGGGGCACGGGTGTATCGGGTGCACGAGGTGGCGGAGACGCGGCAGGTGCTGGACATGGTGGCGTCGATCGCGGGGCACCGGGTGCCGGCGGTGGCGCGGCGGGGGCTCGCCTAGTCGGGCGGCCACGCGAGGGTTTCTCGCCCCCGCCGCCCCTACCCGTCCCATCCTCCAGGGGCTCCGCCCCTTCAACCCCGCCGGGGGCTCCGCCCCCTGCACCCCCGCGGGGACTGCGTCCCCTACACCCCTCCCGGGCCTCCGCCCCAGACCCCGCTGGGGCTCCGCACCAGACCCCCTTTTCGGGGGCCGCCCCCCCGCTCCTCAAACGCCGGAGGGGCTGATTTGTCAGCCCCTCCGCGTCGGCTCAGCGCGAGCGCCTAACGTTGCGCCTCCTTCGAGACCAGGGCCACCGCCTCCTCCACGTCGTCCGTCACATGGAACAGGAGCAGATCCCTTTCCGAGGCCTTGCCCTGGGCCACCAGGGTGTTCTTGATCCAGTCCACCAGGCCGCCCCAGAACGACGTGCCGAACAGGACGATGGGGAAGCGGGTGACCTTCTGGGTCTGGACCAGGGTCAGGGCCTCGAAGAACTCGTCCAGGGTGCCCAGCCCCCCGGGCAGGACCACGAAGCCCTGCGCGTACTTCACGAACATCATCTTCCGGACGAAGAAGTAGCGGAAGTTCAGACCGATGTCGACGTACGGGTTCAGGCCCTGTTCGAAGGGCAGCTCGATGCCGAGCCCGACCGAGATCCCCTTCGCCTCGCAGGCGCCCTTGTTCGCCGCCTCCATCGCGCCCGGGCCGCCGCCCGTGATCACCGCCCAGCCCGCCTCCGCCAGGGCACGTCCGAGCCGCACGCCCGCGTCGTACTCGGGCGAGTCCACCGGGGTACGGGCCGAGCCGAACACACTGATCGCGGGCGGGAGTTCGGCGAGGGTGCCGAAGCCCTCGATGAACTCCGACTGGATACGCAGGACTCGCCACGGGTCGGTGTGGACCCAGTCCGTGGGAGCACGCTCGTCCAGCAGTCGCTGGTCCGTGGTGCTCCGCATCACCTGGCCCCGCCTGCGCAGCACGGGGCCGAGCCGCTGCTCATCCGGTGGCACCTTCTTGCCTTCGGGATTGCCGGTAGGCATCTGGGCTCCCTCCGCGATAGGGGTCTCCCCTGCTCGAGCCAGGCCGAGAGCTCGGGGAAGGTCGTTCCACCCCAGCGTAGATCTACGCGGGTTACGGAGGGGGGACGTGTGCATGTCCGCCGTGGACCGCCGTCCCCACGGTCAGCGGCAAGGTCAGGACGTCAGCCAGGCCCGCAGACGTTCCTCCCCGGCGAGGATCTTCGCCGTCTCCACGCGCTCGTCCCGCTTGTGCGCCAAGTGCGGGTTGCCGGGGCCGTAGTTGACGGCCGGGACGCCGAGCGCGCTGAAGCGGGAGACGTCCGTCCAGCCGTACTTGGGCTGGGGGGTGCCACCAACTGCCTCGATGAACGCCGCGGCGGCCGGGTGCGAGAGGCCGGGCAGTGCGCCACCGCTGTGGTCGACCACCACGAACTCCTCCACCCCGCAGTCCGCGAACACCTCGCGGACGTGTGCGACCGCCTCCTCTTCGGTCCGGTCCGGGGCGTAGCGGAAGTTGACCGTCACGACGCATTCGTCGGGGATCACGTTTCCGGCCACCCCGCCCGAGATGCCGACCGCGTTCAGGCCCTCCCGGTACTCCAGACCGTCGATCACCGGGTACCGCGGCTCGTACGCGGCCAGCCTGGCCAGGATCGGGGCCGCCGCGTGGATGGCGTTCGAGCCCATCCAGCTGCGCGCCGAGTGGGCCCGCTCGCCCTTGGTCTTCAGCAGGACCCGCAGGGTGCCCTGGCAGCCGCCCTCCACCTGGCCGTCGGAGGGCTCCAGCAGCACCGCGAAGTCGCCCTCCAGCCACTCCGGATGGGCCTCGGCCACATGCTTCAGACCGTTGAGGTGTGCGTCGACCTCTTCGTTGTCGTAGAAGACGAACGTGAGGTCGCGGTTGGGCTCCGGGACCGTCGCCGCGACACGGAGCTGGACCGCGACGCCCGACTTCATGTCACAGGTGCCACAGCCCCACAACACGCCGTCCTCGTCCAGGCGGGAGGGCACGTTGTCCGCGATCGGGACCGTGTCGATATGACCCGCCAGGATGACGCGCTCCGGCCGTCCCAGGTCCGTCCGGGCCACGACGTTGTTGCCGTACCGGTCGACCGTCAGGTGCGGCAGGGCGCGCAGCGCGGCTTCGATCGCGTCCGCGAGGGACTTCTCGCTGCCGCTCTCGGAGGGGAAGTCGACGAGCTGCGCGGTGAGCCGCGCGGCGTCCAGCGTGAGGTCAAGGAGCGTATCGGCCATGGTGTCGACCCTAGCGCGCCGGTCCGCGGCACCCGCCACACGAGTTGTCCACAGCCTCAGGCATCACCCCCAGGTACCTCCAGTACCTTGTACGCGTGCCAGAGCCGTCCCCCACTCCCAAGCGCCGTGGCCGCCTCCTCCGTTTCGGGGCGGCCTTCGTGGTCCTGCTCGCCCTCGCGGGCTATCTCGCCGTCCAGTACCTCACCGGCACGGGTGCCCCGAGATGCCGGGTCGTCTCGGGCAAGGGTGACGGAGCGTCGTACGAGTTCACGCCGGAGCAGGCGGTCAACGCGGCGACGATCTCCGCGGTCGGCACCACCCGCGGCATGCCGGAGCGCGCGGTGACCATCGCGCTCGCGACCGCGCTCCAGGAGTCGGGCCTGCGCAACATCGAGCACGGCGACCGTGACTCGCTCGGCCTGTTCCAGCAGCGCCCGTCGCAGGGCTGGGGCACCGAGAAGCAGATCATGGACCCGACGTACGCGGCGGGCGTCTTCTACGAGCACCTGGCCAAGGTGCCCCACTACACGGGGCTGCCGCTGACCGTCGCCGCGCAGCGCGTACAGCGCAGCGGCTACCCGGAGGCGTACGCGAAGCACGAGTCGGACGCCGCGCTGCTCGCCGCCGCGCTCACCGGACGGGCGGCGGCCACCCTGACCTGTGAGGGCCGCCCGGCACCGAGCGGCACCCCGGGCTCGGACGCGGTACGGGCCGCGCTCGTACGGGACTTCGGGCGCGATGTGCTGCAGACGGCCTCCGCGGAGGTGAACGCCGAGCGACCGTCACCGTCCCCCACGGCCACAGCCACGGCCACAGCCACGGCGAAGTCGGCCGGCGACGCGGTGACGGTCCCGGTGCCCCGGAAGTCCACCGCCTCGGGCACCGTCCGCGAGCGCGGCTGGGAGCTGGCGCACTGGGCCGTGGCCAACTCGTCGGCGCTGCACATCGCGCACGTCTCCTACGCCGGCCGCGAGTGGTCGCGTGGAGGTTCTGCGAACGAGTGGCGTACGACCGGTGGCACCGACGGGAAGGCGTCGGCCTCCGTGGTCCGTATCGTCCCCGGGAAGTAGCTCGGGCAGCAGTGCGACCCCTCGCCCTTCGGGGTTATGCGCGGCGCGCCTCGATGACGAGGCGCGCCGTTCTTTGTGCGGCCACGTCGATATCGACCGAAGCCCTTGCGAGCAAAGAGCTGTAAGGATTCGGCAGGCTCTCCGGCCGGGCGCCGTTTGCCCGATTTCATCCCCACCCGATAATGCGACGCATTACCAACTCTTTACGTCGGGCCACCGCAACCTTCGCGGGTTTCGAGCGGTAGTCACTGCGTCCGAGCCCGAACGATCAACTCCCGGGCACGGTCGGACACTTCACCGTTCTCTCCCGTCTAAGGAGCATCATGTCCCTCCCCCTGACCCGCCGGATCGCCCGTGCCGCGCTGCTGATCGCAGCGGGAGCGGCGCCCGTGGTCGGTGCGGCCGGCTCCGCCTGCGCGGCGACGGCCGATCTGCCGGCCACCCCGCACCTCGGTGGGCTGACCGCCCTGGACAACGCGCCGGTCGCCGGCACCGTCGACGGCGCGACGCAGAAGGTCGACGGTGCGGCCGAGAAGGTCACCGGGATCACGGGTGACGCGGGCGACAAGGCGGTCAAGGCCGGCGGCAAGGCAGTCAAGAAGGCGGTGCCGGCCGCGAGCAAGACCGTGGGAAAGGTCGGCAGGACGGCGACGCCGATCGCGAAGAAGGTGGCCGGGGACGCGGCGGGGCAGGCCGGGGGGCTGCTCGGTGACACCGCGAAGTCGGGTCCTCAGCTGCCGCTGCAGGGTGGGCTGCCGTTGGGTGGCTGAGCCTGGGGCTCGTATGACGGAGGGTTCAGGGAGCTGCTCCCTGGACCCTCCGCTCGCGTTTGCTTCAGCTGGACTTCGCCGGGACGGTGCCCGGTGTCGGCCGGCGGGCACCGTAGCGACCGCGGTCAGCCGAGGCGCTCCGCCGCCGCCGCGACGCGCTCGTCCGTCGCCGTCAGAGCCACCCGTACGAACTTCTCGCCCGCCGGGCCGTAGAAGTCGCCCGGGGCGACCAGGATGCCCAGGTCGGCGAGGTGGGCCACGGTCTCCCAGCAGGACTCTCCGCGGGTCGCCCACAGGTACAGGCTCGCCTCGCTGTGCTCGATGCGGAAGCCGTGCTTCAGGAGGGCGTCGCGCAGGACCGTGCGGCGGGCCGCGTAGCGCTCGCGCTGCTCACGCACGTGCGTGTCGTCGCCCAGCGCGGCCACCACCGCCGCCTGCGTCGGCGCCGACGTCATCATGCCGCCGTGCTTGCGGATCTCCAGGAGCGGGCCGAGGACCGCCGGGTCACCGGCCAGGAAGGCCGCGCGGTAGCCCGCCAGGTTCGAGCGCTTGGAGAGGGAGTGGACCGACACGATGCCCTCGTACGAGCCGCCGTTCACGTCCGGGTGCAGGACCGAGACGGGGTCGGCCTCCCAGCCCAGTTCGAGGTAGCACTCGTCGGAGAACAGCAGCACGCCGTGCTCACGGGCCCAGGCGACGATCCTCGTCAGCTCCTCCTTGCCCAGCACCTTGCCCGTCGGGTTCGACGGCGAGTTGAGCCAGAGGAGCTTCAGGTTCGTCGGGTCGAGCTCGGTCGGGTCGTCGTAGACCACGTGGTCCGCGCGGGCCAGGCGGGCACCGACCTCGTAGGTGGGGTAGGCCAGGCGCGGGTATGCGACCGTGTCGCCGGGGCCGAGGCCCAGCTGGGTCGGGAGCCAGGCGACGAGCTCCTTGGAGCCGACGATCGGCAGGACGTGGCGGTGGGTGACGTCACGGGCGCCCAGGCGGCGCTGCACCCAGCCCGTGATCGCATCCCGCAGCTCGGGCGTGCCCCAGACGGTCGGATAGCCCGGGGAGTCCGCCGCGGCGATCAGCGCTTTCTGGATCAGCTCGGGGACCGGGTCCACCGGCGTGCCGACGGACAGGTCGACGATCCCGCCCGGGTGAGCGGCGGCCGTCTTCTTGTACGGCTCCAGCTTGTCCCAGGGAAAGGTCGGTAGGCGGTCGGAGACTGCGGACACGGGGATCGGGCTCACTTTCTGGAACGTCGGGCGCCCCGGTACGAGCGTACGGGCGGAAAACGCCTCGGTCCCGTACGGCGCGGCAGCACCGTACGGGACCGAGGCGGCAAAGATGTGCGAGCCGCTTACTGGTTCATCGGGGGCAGCGCCGCGATGAAGGGGTGGTCGCGCTCGATCAGCCCCAGCTTGCTGGCGCCACCGGGCGAGCCGAGCTCGTCGAAGAACTCGACGTTCGCCTTGTAGTAGTCCTTCCACTCCTCGGGAGTGTCATCCTCGTAGAAGATGGCCTCAACCGGGCACACCGGCTCACAGGCTCCACAGTCGACGCATTCGTCCGGGTGGATGTACAAGGACCGCTGGCCCTCGTAGATGCAGTCGACCGGGCACTCCTCGATGCACGCCTTGTCCTTGACGTCGACACAAGGCTCTGCGATGACGTAGGTCACGCTGTCGTTCCTCCTCGATAGGGCGCTGGCGGGCCTCCTCAGGCTCCGCCGCCTGGCGCGCGGGAGCGCGGCGTCGTCGATGCCCGCACCTAGTATCTCCGTTCCTGGGCATGATCCGAACAGGAGGGGTGAACTGACCTGTGGAAATCTCTGCGGGCGGCCGACTCGAGGTCCGTATCACCACTGCTGACGTGGGCAAACGCGTCTCCGTCCGGCGGTGGAACGAACATGCCGCCGAGGGTGAGCGGTTCACCGACACGGTCGGTGTTCTCACATCATGGGACAACGGTGTGCTGGTGATCACACGACGGGACGGCGAGAGCGTCCGGATCACGGAGTCCTCCCTGGTCGCGGGCAAGGTCGTGCCGGCTGCTCCGGCGCGTCGCCGGGGTCCCGCGGCGTCGTACGAGGAACTGGTGCACATCTCCGCCCGGGCCTGGCAGCCGGTGGAACGGGAGCGGCTCGGCGAGTGGGAGCTGCGCGCCGCCTCCGGTTTCACGCGCCGGGCCAATTCGGTGCTGCCTCTCGGCGACCCCGGGCTGCCGCTGGACGAGGCCCTCGACGCCGTACGGCGCTGGTACGCCACCCGCGGCCTGCCCGCCTACATACAGCTCGCGACCGGAGCGGAGGGCACACAGGAGTTCCTGTGCGCCCAGCTGGAGGCGCGCGGCTGGACGCGGGAGGTGACCGCCGAGCTGTGGACCGGCCCCCTGGCGTCCGTCGCCGACCAGGAGGCGCCCGGGGTCGTGCTCTCCCGCACGGCCGACGAGACATGGCTCGCCCGCTACCAGCGCAAGGGGCTGGGCGAGGTGGCCCTGAAGGTACTGGGCAGCGGGCCCTCGGTGTGGTTCGCGACGGTACCGGGCGCCGAGGGTGCCCCTCCGGCGGCGATCGGGCGGTGCGTGGTCGACGGGCGGTGGGCCGGTTTCGCGGCGGTCGAGGTCGACCCGGCGCAGCGCCGCCGGGGCCTGGCCACGGCCGTGATGGCCGCGCTGGCCCGGCAGGCCCTCGACGAGGGCGCCTCGGCGGCATGGCTCCAGGTGGAGACGGACAACGCGGGGGCGCGGGTGCTGTACACGCGACTGGGGTTCGCGGCGCATCATGCGTATCACCACTACCGGGAGCCGGATGACTCCCGCGGACCGGATGCGGGCGGCCCCACGGTCGCCGGTGCCGGACCGGCGGTGTGAGAGGTTTCGAGGCATGCACGCCCCCTATCCCCCGGAGCCGGAGCGGGCCGCCGAGGTGCGGCAGCGCTTCGCCGACGAGGCACGGTCCGCGCGGCCCGACCTCGCGGCCCTGTGTCTGCTCGTGGGCGCGGCGGCGGACGGGACGCTGGACGAGGCCGGGATGGACGCCGCGCAGATCGAGCTGGACCGGCTGGCCGGACTGCTGCCGTACGCGCCGGGCGGACCGCGGGCCTGGGCCATGGCGCTGGCCGACGTCCTCGGCGGGCGCTGCGGGTTCCACGGCTCTGCCGCGGACTACGAGCGCCTGGAGTCCTCGTTGCTGCACGCGGTGCTGCGGCGGCGGCGCGGGCTGCCCATCCTGCTCTCGGTGGTCTGGATGGAGGTGGCCCGCAGGGCCGGGGCTCCGGTGTACGGCGTCGCGCTGCCGGGGCACTTCGTCGTGGGATTCGGCCCGCAGGAGGGTCAGGTACTGGCCGATCCGTTCGACGGGGGACGGTTGCTGAGCGGGTCCGACACCGAGTTGCTGGTCGCCGGGGCGACGGGCTCGTCGCTCGATCCGTCGATGCTCGCGCCCGCCGATCCGCTGGACGTCGTGTTGCGTGTGTTGAACAACATCCGTGCGTGGGCTGCCACTCGGCCGGAGCGGTCGGATGTCGCCCTGTGGGCGGTCGAGCTGTCGCTGTTGCTGCCGTCGCATCCGGCGCGGTTGCGGTACGAGCGTGCGCAGCTTCTTGTGCAGCGCGGGGATTTCTTGCGGGGGGCCGCGGAGCTGGACGCGTACGCGGAGGTTGTCTCTGCCGTTGACGAAACGGCGGCTGATCGGGTGCGGGGGCAGGCTCGGGCGGCCCGAGCCATGCTCAACTAGGCCTTCGCAGCCGTGGTCTCGCCCAAGCGCCGTAGGGGTTTCGTCGTCACGCGGGTGCGGGCGCGTCGTGGCTGGTCGCGCAGTTCCCCGCGCCCCTATCGGGGCGCAGCCCGGTTCGGGGCACCCCCCTCCTACAACCAGCCCTTCTCCCTCGCGATCCGTACCGCCTCCGCCCGATTCCGTACCGCCAGTTTCTGGATCGCCGTGGAGAGGTAGTTGCGGACCGTGCCCTGGGAGAGGTGGAGGGTGGCGGCGAGTTCCGCGTTGGTCGAGCCGTCCGCCGCCGCCCGCAGGACCTCGCGTTCGCGTTCGGTCAGCGGGTTGGCGCCGTCTGCCAGGGCGGCCGCCGCCAGCGTCGGGTCGATGACGCGTTCCCCGGCGAGCACCTTGCGTACCGCCTCGGCGAGTTGGGCCGCGGGGGCGTCCTTCACCAGGAACGCGTCGGCGCCCGCCTCCATCGCGGAGCGCAGATAGCCGGGGCGTCCGAACGTGGTGAGGACGACCACCTTGAGCGCCGGCAGCTCCCGGCTCAGCTGTGCCGCCGCCTCGATCCCGGTGGCGCCGGGCATCTCGATGTCCAGCAGCGCCACGTCCACCTCGTGGGCGCGCGCGGCAGCCAGCACCTCGTCGCCGCGGGCGACCTGGGCGACGACATCGATGTCCTCCTCCAGGCCGAGCAGGGCGGCCAGTGCCTCGCGGACCATCGACTGGTCCTCGGCGAGCAGGACCTTGATCGTGCGGCTCATGACCCGGATCCTATGTCGGCCGGGGTCTCGACGGGCACGCGGGCGACCAGCCGGAACCCGCGCTTCACGCGCCCCGCCTCCAGCGTCCCGCCCGCCTTCTCCAGCCGCTCTGTCAGGCCCGTCAGGCCGTTGCCGGGGCCCTTGCCCGAACCGCCCGAGCCGTCGTCCTCGACGGCCACCTCCAGCACCGGTCCGTCCAGGGTCTGCCGCCTCAGCAGCTCCACCGTGCAGCGCCCGGCGCCGCTGTGCCGTACGACGTTGGTGATCGCCTCGCGCAGCGCCCAGGCGAGAGCGGACTCGCTCTCCTCCGGGACGCCGGTGAGGTCCGGTTCGGCGGGTATGTTCGCGGTGACTCCGGCCGCCGTCAGCGCGACCCGGGCCCCGGCGAGTTCGGCGGCCAGGCGCGGGCGCCGGTAGCCGGTGACCGCCTCGCGCACGTCGACGAGGGCCTGACGGCTGACCTGCTCGATGTCGGCGACCTGCTGGGCCGCCTTGTCGGGGTGGCCGGGGAGCATCCGGCCCGCGAGTTCGCTCTTCAACGTGATCAGGGAGAGCGAGTGGCCGAGCAGGTCGTGCAGGTCGCGGGCGAGCCGCAGCCGTTCCTCGTTGGCGGCGAGTTGGGCGACGGTGGCGCGGGCCTGGCGCAACTCCACGGTCGTACGCACCAGTTGCCGTATGCCCGTCATGGAGTAGCCGATGAGCAGCACCAGGAGGATCAGGCTCCACGCGTCGTCCTCCCCGGCACGCAGCCCCACGAGCAGCATCACGGCGGTGGTCAACGGGATCGTCCAGTACGCGATGCGCAGCGGGAAGGTCGCGCCGCAGACGACGGAGACGTACACGAAGAGGCCGAGCCACGAGGAACCGAGGGTGAGACACAGCACGACGGCGAGCGTGCCGAGCACGGCGACGAGGACGGCGACGACCGGCTCGGAGAACGGCTTGCCCATGTTCCGGAAGACCAGCGTCATATAGAGCCCTACGAAGGCCGCGAGGCCCAGCCAGCCGGCCGTGGTGGCGGCGGTCGTATGGTGGCCGGAGGACAGGTCTTTCACCGGCGAGCTGAGGAAGACCAGCCAGGGGAGGATCCACACCAGCTTGCGCATCGCCTGGCGCATGTCGCGCGGGGCCTCCCCCATGCGCATCATCCGCTCCACGCGGACTTCCTCGTGCAGGCCGTCGTCCGTCATCGCGCTCACGCCTTCAGCGTGTCCTTCCGGTACAGCCATGCCGCGCCGCCCGCGAACAGGGCGAAGAAGACGACGAGGATGGCGATGTCCTTGGCGTGCGGGGCCTGGCTCTGTTCGATGGCCTGCCCCAGGGCAGCGTACGCGTGCGTGGGCAGCCACTTCGCGATGTTCTGGAGCCAGGTCGGGAAGACCGCCGACGGCCACCACAGGCCGCCGAGGATCGACAGGCCGAAGTAGGTGATCATGGTGATCGGGCGGACCGCGTCCCCGGTGGCGAGGTAGCCGATGGCGACGCCGAGCGCGGCGAAGACGAGGCTGCCGGCCCAGATGGCGCCGGTGAGGGCGAGCCACTGCCAGAGGTCCAGGCGGACGTGCTTGAGGGTGGCCGCGACCACGAAGACGACCACGATGGACGGCAGGCTGACCACGGCGGCGCCGGCGGTCTTGGCGAGGACGTAGCCGTGCCCGGGCAGGCTGGTCAACCGCAGTTGCCTCACCCAGCCGTTCTCGCGCTCCTTGGCGATGCGCTCGCTGTTGCCCATGAGCACGGCGGTCAGGGCACCGAAGGACGCCATGGAGACCATCATGTACGTCGGGACGGTCAGGCCGCTGCCGGTGACCTTGGTGTTCGCGCTGCCGGAGGTGCTCGAAATGAGCAGGAACAGGGCCGCCGGGTAGATCACCGAGAAGAACAGGAACTTGCGGTTGCGCAGGGCGCGGGCGAGTTCCAGTTTGATCAGGCCCCGCGCAGCAAATGTATTCAGCATGACTGCTTGGCCTCCTCGGCCTCGGTGATGGCGACGAACGCCTGCTCCAGTCCGAGCCCGGCGACTTCGAGGTTGCGGGGGTAGACGCCGAGCCCGTACAGGGCGTGGACGGTCGCGTCGGCGTCGGAGGACTGGATGCGGACGGTCTGCCCGGATACGTCTATCGAGGTGAGGAAGGGCAGGGCGCGCAGCGGAGCTTCGTCGATCGTGCCCTGAAGGTCGAAGGCGATGCGGCGGGCGCCGGCCTTCGCCTTGATCTCGGCGGCGGTGCCGTCGGCGAGGAGCCGGCCGCGGTGCAGGACGAGCACGCGGTCCGCGATCGCGTCGGCCTCTTCCAGGTAGTGCGTGGCGAACAGGACCGTACGTCCCTGGTCGGCCTGTTCGCGCATGGTGGCCCAGAAGGCCTGGCGGGCGGAGACGTCCATGCCGGTGGTCGGCTCGTCGAGCACGATCAGGTCGCTGTCGCCGGCGGTGGCGAGGGCGAAGCGGACGCGCTGGGCCTGGCCGCCGGAGAGCTTGTCGACCTTGCGGCCGGCGATCTGCGAGATGCCCGCGCGGGCGAGCACGTCGGAGACCTTGTACGGCTTGGGGTGCAGATCGCAGGCGAGCTTGACCAGCTCGCCGACCGTGACCTCGTCCATCAGGCCGCCGCTCTGCAGCATGGCGCCCACACGCCCGCCGACGATGGCCTCGCGCGGGCCGGTGCCGAACACCCGGACCGAGCCGCTGTCCGGGTGCTTGAGCCCGAGCAGCAGGTCGAGCGTGGTCGACTTGCCCGCTCCGTTGGGCCCGAGCAGGGCCACCGTCTCACCCGGGTGCAGATCGAGCGTCAGCCCGTCCACGGCCCGTACGTCCCCGTAGGTCTTCGTCACCCGGTCGAACCCGACCACCGATCCGGTGGCCGCCGCTGTCGTCGTCATGCGACCCATCGTGGCGGCGCGGGAAGTGCCTTTGTCAGTGCCGGGTGTCGTGACTCCCGCATGACAGATGTCATGTCGTGCCGGGGGGAGGACGACGGAGCCCCTGCCCGGTGTGGGCAGGGGCTCCGTTCACCCGGACGACCAGAGGTCAGCTCGGCTTGGTCGCGATGACTCCGATGCGCTCCGCCGCCGTCTTGCCGCGCAGCGCCTTGCTCAGCACCGAGGCGACGTCCTGGGGCGTGACCGCCGTCTTCTGGCCGGATCCCCGGGTGATCAGGACACCGTCGAAGGTGCTGCCGTACGCCTCCTTGAGCGCGTTGAGGTCGTACGTCTCCTGGAGCTTGCCGCCGACGGCCTTGACGCCGAGGATCTTCGGCAGTGACACGGAGCCGAACTGGATCCTGTGCGTCGCGTCGGTCTGAATGGTGACGCGCTCGGACATCGCGGGCTCGGCGAACTCCTTCATCATCCGGTCGACCTCTGCGTTCGAGATCGTCGGCTGCTTGATGGTCGTGGGCACCTTCACGGACGTGCTCGCGTTGGTCTCCACCTGGGTGCGGTACGCCTGCTCGACGGCCGCGGTCGCACCGGCGGCGTCGATGCCCTTGCCCGCCTTGCCGTACACGGCGACGGCCTTGCCGGACTCGAACTTGATCGTGCCGTCGGTCATCGAGCCGGAGCCGCCCCCGGCGCGCTCCAGCGCGGCCTGCAGCTTCTCCACGTCGACGGGCATGACGGGTTCGACGGCGCGCTGCTGCCCGAACAGGGAGCCGACCACCGACACCGGGTTGTAGTCGCTCTTCGCGGCGGCGGCGACGGTGGCCTTGCTGTCGAACTGGAGGCCCGCCTGGTCGGGCTTGAGGGAGACCGTCTTGCCGTCGACCGACAGCTGGATCGGCTTGTCCGTACGGCTGCCCAGGGCGGCGTCGAGCTTCTGGATCGCCTCGTCGCGGGTGCCGCCGCCGATGTCGACGCCGAACACGGTGGTGCCCTTGGGCACGTCGGAGTGGTTCATCAGCAGCCCGGCGCCGTAGGCGACACCGCCGAGGAAGACCACGCCGCCGACCAGGAGCACCAGCTTGCTGCGGCCCTTCTTCTTGGCCGGCTTCCCGCTGGGGGCGGACTGCGTCTTGGGCGGGTCGGGCAGCTTCGGGGCCGTGTGCGCCACCGCTCCGTCGGAGGGGGAGTCCGAGAACGACCCGATCTGGGCGCCCGGCGGGACGACGGGGATGCCGCTGGTGACGGTGTGCCCGGAGACGTTGTCGCGGGGGCCGCCGTAGCCCTGCGGACCCGCTCCGGGGGCGGGCTTCTGGGGGGTGAGGACCGCGGTGTCGTCGCTGATCCCGCCTCCGGGACGGCCCTGGCCCGGGGCGGCTCCGGGCACACCGGGAGCCGCGGGCGCACCGGGTCCGAGCGGACCACCCGGGCCGCCCTGCGTGCCGGGGAAGCCGGGTGCCAGCAGGCCGGGGCCGCCGGCGCTCGGGCCGGGGCCACCCACCGAGGGACCGGAGGCGTTCCGACCGGGGACGCCGACGCCCGGGCCGGAGGCGTTCCGACCGGGGCCACCCGCCGAGGGGCCGGAGGCGTTACGGCTCGGGAGGCCCGCCGAGGGACCCGCGGGCGGGATGACGGGGCCGTCGCCCGTGACCGGGCCGCCGGTCGGACCGGAAGGGCCGGCAGGGCCGCGCCGGCCCGCGTCGGAGAAGTACGGCAGGCCGTCGCGGCTGGGCTCGCCCGCGTCGTCGGTGCCGATGACCGGGAACTGGGCGGTGGTGGCGGCCACCGCGTCGGACACGTCGAAGGAGCCGGTGCCGCCGCCGTGGCCCGGCGCGACGGGGCCGGCGCCGGTGGCACCCGGGAGGCCCTTGCCGTTGGTGCCGCCCGGGCGTGCGCCGAGCGGGGCCGATCCGCCCGTGCCCGGAGCGGGCCGTGCGCCCGAGCCGCCGGGCGCACCGGAAGCTCCGGGGCGTGCGCCACCCGGGGTGTTCGCACCCGGGCCACCCGGGCGGGCAGCGCCCGCGCCGGAGCCGCCCGGCGCTGCTGGGGCGCCGCCCGTGCCCTGTATGCCCGAAGCCCCGGGCAGACCGGCTCCGTTGGCCGACCCGCCGCCCTGCGGGCCCTTGGCGGGCGCGGACTTGCGGGGCGCGAACCAGTCGCTGGTCTTCTCCTCGGCCTGCGCCTGCGCGGCGGGCTCTGCGGGACCGTCGAGGGTGCCGGGGCCGCTCATGGAGCTCGGCGCCTTCGTGTCGGCGCCCGCTTCCTCGGCGCTGTCGGCCTCCGCGACGGGGGTGCGTACGACGACCGGCGGAATGGGCCGCGATCCGGGGATGTTGATCCGGATCCGGGTCGTCAGTGTGGTCTCGGTCTTGCGTTCCTCCGGTTGCGTGGCCGAACGGCTCGCGTCGACACCGTCCACGGAAGCCATGGGGGTCCCGTACGGCGGCGTCCCCGACGGGTACGCGGCTCCACCACGCCCGTTGGGGCCGGCGGACGAACTGTCAGTTTCACGACTCAAGGCAGGTTCTCCCGGTTGGCTCCGCCGCCCGTCTCGACCTCAACAGGTGGGGGTCCCCCTGCTCGAGCGGAGCCGAGGGCTAGGGGGAGGCTCGGGGGGCGCCGCACCACCATACTGGCCGCCCGCGACCCGCTGAGCGCGCCCGCCGGGGAAACCCGCACGGGATCCCCACCTACGCGCCAGTATTCCGGGGGGGCATCCCGTGCCCGCGGGGGAGAAGTCGGTACGTCACTCACCAAGTCGGGCGCCTCAGCCACCCTGTTGCGGCCCCCGGGCAAGGGTGGCACAGATCACAGCCACAGCCATGCCGCCGAGCAGGAAGAGGTACGATCCGGCACCCGCGCCGAACAGGAAGTCCCCCTCCGGCCGGCTGGCGGTGAGCAGGACGACCGCGACCACCCAACCGGCGGCGGGCGCGATGGCTCCCGCGCGGGTGCCCACGGCCCGTGCCCCTCCGACGAAGAGCCCGGCCGCGCCCGCGAGCGCGAGCAGCAATCCGCCCGGGAACCAGCCGGATTGCACGAGACCGCCCGCCACGCCGACCGCCGCGCCGAGCACGACGAGGCCCAGGTAGGCCGCCATCCGCCCGCCCGAGGGCGGCCTCAACGGCTGCGCCAGCGCACTCGACTGCTTGCCCGTGGACATCATGGGGCCACTCCTTGGAACAGATCCGTCTCGCGGGGGTCGGCGCTCACCCGGCCCCCGGCCGAGGGGATTCCCGTCTCGCCGCTCCCCCGGCCTCCGGCCGAGGGGACCCCCGTCTCGCTCCGCTCGCCGCGCACCAACTCGTAGTACTCGGTGGTGAGCAGCGGCTGCGCCAGTGCGTTGGAGAGCGCGAACCACGGCTCGGCGACCTCGATCTGCGTCACGTGTGCCCGCATCGCCGAGGCCTTCGCGACGGCGAACGCCGCGCCGTCGATCTCCGTGGTGATCACCGGGTCGTCGACCACTCCGGGGACGTCGTCGACGGATCCGGCCTTGGCGAAGGGCGTCTTGTCCAGCACCTCGCGCAGGCGCCCGAACGCGGACTCCGCGACGGGGCGCGGCACCCGGTTCCAGTAGATCTTGGCGATCTCCCAGGGCGCGCCGAGGTCCGGGCGGAAACCGGGGTCGGCGGCCAGCTCGGCGGCGCGCATGGCGACGCGGTGGGCCTGGATGTGGTCCGGGTGGCCGTAGCCGCCGTTCGGGTCATAGGTGATGAGGACCTGTGGCCGTACCTCGCGGACGACCGCCACCAGGTGGCCGGCCGCCTCGTCGAGGTCGGCGGACCAGAAGGCGCCCGGCCGGTGGTTCTGCGGGGCGCCCATCATCCCGGAGTCGCGGTAGCGGCCGGGACCGCCCAGGAAGCGGTGGTCGCTGACGCCGAGTTCCGCCATGGCGGCGGCCAGCTCGCCGACGCGGTGCGGGCCCAGCGCGTCGTCGCGGTCGGGCGCGAGGTGCGCGAGCGCGGGCGGGATGACCTCGCCCTCCTCGCCGAGGGTGCAGGTCACCAGCGTCACACGGGCGCCCTCGGCCGCGTACTTGGCCATGGTCGCGCCGTTGTTGATCGACTCGTCGTCCGGGTGCGCGTGCACCAGCAGCAGACGCCGGTCGGGTAGATCCTTCATGGGACCCACCCTACGAGGCGACCGGCGCCGCAGACCCTACGAGGTGCAGGTCAGAACTTGATGCTTCCGATCATCCCCGCGATGTTCGTCGTGAGGTCGCTGATCGTGGGAGCGACCGTCGACGAGGCGAGGTAGAACCCGAGCAGCATGCACACGACCGCGTGCCCGGCCTTCAGCCCTGACTTCTTGATCAACAGGAAGACGATGATCGCCAGCAGCACCACCGCCGAAATCGAGAGTGCCACGGCGGCTCACCTCCAAAGATCCACAGGGACGCGGGGGGTCGGACTATGGGGGCAACGTCCGGACGGAAACATCCACACAGATAAATCCACCCGGATGCCAGCGGGTTCATACCCACTATGCGCTAGTGATCATAACTTTCCGTACGTGCGCATCGATCGGCGCACTGCCGCACAAGGGGGCGCATGGCCAATATGGTCGGGGCATGATGACCGAGCCTGCTTCCTTCCCCCGACGGCACGCGCGGACCCAGCGGTTCACGCTGGGCGCGCCGCGCGCGTTCAGCGTCGCGCCCGACGGTTCCCGTGTCGCGTTCCTGCGCTCCGCGTCCGGGACGGACCGCGCGCACCAGTTGTGGGTCCTCGATGTGGCGGACGGCACGGAGCGCCCGGCGGCCGATCCGGGGGCGCTGCTCGGGGGCGCCGTCGAGCAGTTGCCGCCCGAGGAGCGCGCCCGCCGCGAGCGCAGCCGCGAGGGCGGCGCCGGCATCGTCGGCTACGCCACCGACACCGCCGTGGAGTTGGCGGCCTTCGCCTTGTCAGGGCGGCTTTTCACGGCGGAGCTGCGCGCAGGCACGGCACGCGAACTGCCCGTCCCGGGCCCGGTGATCGACCCACGTCCGGCCCCCGACGGACGGCACATCGCGTACGTCACCCGCGGCGCCCTGCGCGTGGTGGGTGCCGAGGGCGAGGGCGACCGGGCGCTGGCCGAGGGGGAGTCGGAATCGGTCTCCTATGGATTGGCCGAGTTCATCGCGGCCGAGGAGATGGGGCGTTCGCGGGGCTTTTGGTGGTCGCCGGAGTCCGACCGGCTGCTGGTGGCGCGCGTGGACGACGCACCGGTGCGCCGGTGGTGGATCTCCGATCCGGCGCACCCGGATCGGGAGCCGCAACCGGTCGCGTATCCGGCCGCGGGCACCGACAACGCGGACGTACGCCTGTTCGTCCTGAGTCTCGACGGAACCCGGACAGAGGTTGCCTGGGACCGGTCCCGCTATCCGTATCTGGCGCGTGTGCACTGGTCAGCGGCGGGTGCGCCGCTGATTCTGGTGCAGGCGCGCGACCAGCGCAGCCAACTGTTCCTGGCCGTGGACCCGGACAACGGGGCGACCCGCATGGTGCACGCGGATGAAGATCCACATTGGCTTGAACTTTTCGCCGGTGTGCCGTGCTGGAGCCCCTCCGGACAGCTGGTGCGGATCGCCGACGAGGGTGGCGCGCGGGTGCTCACGGTCGGTGAACGACCGTTGACAGGACCGCAGTTGCACGTGCGGGCGGTGCTCGACGTGTCCGACGACGATGTGCTGGTCGCGGCGTCGGCCGGCGAGGCCGCCGCCGATCCGGAGGTCGGCGAGGTCCATGTCTACCGCGTCAACGAGCTCGGCATGGAGCGCGTCTCGCAGGAGCCCGGCGTGCACTCGGCGGTGCGTGCCGGGGGCGTGACCGTACTCGTCTCCTCCGCGCTCGCCCGCCCGGGCGCTCAGGCCCAGGTGCTGCACGAGGGAAAGCGCGCGGCGACTGTGGCGTCGCATGCGGAACATCCCGGTTTGTCCCCGCGCGTGACGCTCACACAGGGGGGCGCACGCCGAATCCCGTGCGCCGTGCTTATGCCTACGGACTACGACGGTGACACCTCCCTCCCCGTCCTCATGGATCCCTACGGCGGCCCGCACGGCCAGCGCGTGGTGGCCGCGCACAACCCGCACCTGACCTCGCAGTGGTTCGCGGACCAGGGCTTCGCGGTGATCGTCGCGGACGGGCGGGGCACCCCGGGTCGCTCCCCCGCCTGGGAGAAGTCGGTCAAGGACGACCTCGCGGCGGTCGTGCTCCAGGACCAGGTCGACGCGCTGCACGCCCTGGCCGGCGACTTCCCCCTCGACCTGAACCGGGTCGCGATCCGCGGCTGGTCCTTCGGAGGCTATCTGGCGGCGCTCGCGACACTGCGCCGCCCGGACGTCTTCCACGCGGCCGTGGTCGGCGCACCGGTGACGGATCTGCGGCTGTACGACACCCACTACCAGGAGCGTTACCTGGGGCACCCGGGCCGGCAGCCCGATGTTTACCGCCGCAACTCCCTGATCGACGACGCGGGCCTGGTGGACGCCGCCGACCCCGCCCGCCCGATGATGATCATCCACGGTCTGGCGGACGACAACGTGGTGGTGGCCCACTCCCTGCGCCTGTCCTCGGCCCTACTGGCCGCGGGCCGCCCGCACGAGGTGCTGCCGCTGTCCGGGGTCACGCACATGACCCCCCAGGAAGCGGTCGCCGAGAACCTGCTGCTGCTCCAGCTGGACTTCCTGCGCCGCGCTCTGAAACTGGGCTGAGCCCACGGCAACGGGCCGGGGCGACATGGCGCGCCCCGGCCCGTTTACGGCACCCGCACGGCCGTACGCTGTTCACTCTCCTGCGTCCGTATATCGGAACCGCGTCGGCCGAGTTGCCTGCGTGTTAACGAGCTTCGTGTGCGTTTGTGTGCTTATGCAGACTCATCGGGCCGCACCTCCTCTGCGGGCGGCGGCTCTTCGGGCCGTTCCTGCGCGGGCACCATGGGCTTGTCCTCCGCGAAGAGGCACGCCGAGTCGTGGGCGGCCGGCCCCGCGGCCGGACGGAACTCCTCGGGCACCGCGAGCGGCGGCACCTCCAGAGCGCACCGCTCCCGCGCCTTCCAGCAGCGCGTACGGAAACGGCAGCCGGAGGGGATGTCCATCGGGGACGGCACGTCACCGCTCAGGATGATCCGCTCCCGGCGCCGGCGCGCCCCCGGGTCGGGCACCGGCACGGCGGACAACAGGGCCTGGGTATAAGGGTGCGTCGGATGGTCGTAGATCTCCGCGTCCCTGCCGATCTCCATGATCCGCCCCAGGTACATCACCCCGACCCGGTCGGAGATGTGCCGCACGATCGACAGGTCGTGCGCGATGAACACGTACGCCAGGCCGAACTCGCTCTGGAGTTTCTCCAGCAGGTTGACCACCTGGGCCTGCACGGACACGTCGAGGGCGGACACCGGTTCGTCGGCGACGATGATCTCCGGGCGCAGCGCCAGACCCCGTGCGATTCCGATGCGTTGGCGCTGGCCGCCGGAGAACTGGTGCGGATAGCGGTTGATGAACTCGGGGTTGAGCCCGACCACGTCGAGCAGCTCCCGCACCCGTCGGCGCCGGTCGCCCTTGGGTGCCACCTCGGGATGGATCTCGTACGGCTCCCCGATGATGTCGCCCACGGTCATGCGGGGGTTGAGGGAGGTGTACGGGTCCTGGAACACCATCTGGATGTTGCGCCGCACGGACTTCAGGGCGCGTCCGGAGAGCCTGGTGATGTCCTCGCCCTTGTACCGGATCGAACCGGCCGTCGGCTTCTCCAGATTGACCAGCATCCTCGCGACCGTCGACTTGCCGCAGCCGGACTCGCCGACGATGCCGAGGGTTTCGCCCCGACCGAGGGTGAAGTCGACGCCGTCGACCGCCCTGACCGCGCCGATCTGCTTCTTGAAGAGGATCCCCCGGGTGAGCGGGTAGTGCTTGACCAGCCCGCTGACCTCAAGAATCGGCTCAGCCATGCAGGCACTCCCTCCAGAAGTGGCAGGCGCTCACCCGGTCGTCGGAGACCTCGTAGAGCGGGGGCACATCGGTCCGGCACACGTCCTGGGCCATGGGGCAGCGCGGGTGGAAGGCACAGCCCGGCGGGATGTTCATGAGATTCGGCGGCAGGCCCTTGATGGCATAGAGCTCCTTGCCCTTCCGGTCGAGCCGCGGGATGGAGTCGAGCAGGCCCCGCGTATAGGGGTGTGCGGGCGCCTTGTAGATGTCGTGCACGGGGGCGGACTCGACGATCCGGCCCGCGTACATGACGGCGATCCGGTCGGCGACGTCCGCGACGACGCCGAGGTCATGGGTGATGAGGACGAGGCCCATGCGGTACTCGCGCTGCAATTCCGCGAGCAGGTCCATGACCTGGGCCTGGACGGTGACGTCGAGGGCGGTGGTGGGCTCGTCGGCGATGATCAGCGCGGGCTCCAGCGCCAGCGCCATGGCGATCATGATGCGCTGGCGCATACCGCCGGAGAACTGGTGCGGATAGTCGCGCACGCGCTGCGCGGCGGCCGGGATCCGCACCCGGTCCATGAGGTCGACGGCCTTGGCGCGCGCGTCCTTCTTCGACATGCCCCGGTGCACGACGAACATCTCGCCGAGCTGGTCGCCGACGGAGAGCACGGGGTTCAACGAGGACAGCGCGTCCTGGAAGATCATCGCCATCTGCGCGCCGCGGATCCTGCGCCGCTCCTCTTCTTTCAGCCGGAGCAGGTCCTGCCCTTGGAAGAGGATCTCGCCGCCGGTGATCCGGCCGGGAGGCATGTCGAGGATCCCCATGACGGCCTGCGCGGTGACGGACTTACCGGAGCCGGACTCGCCGAGCACGGCGAGCGTCTCGCCCGCGTCCACGCCGTAGCTGACGCCGCCCACGGCCTTGGCGATCCCGTCCCGGGTCCGGAACTCCACGTGCAGGTCGCGCACTTCCAGCAGCACGGCCGTCACCTCAGCTTCGGGTCGAGGGCGTCGCGCACCGCGTCGCCGAGCATGATGAACGCGAGCACGGTGATCGCGAGGGCGCCGGAGGGCCACAGCAACGCGTGGGGGGCGTTGCGGATGTAAGGAGAGGCGGCGGAGATGTCGATCCCCCAGGACACGCTCGGCGGCTTCAGCCCGACGCCGAGATACGACAGGGTCGCCTCCAGCGCGATGTACGTGCCGAGCGCGATGGTCGCCACGACGATCACCGGTGCGACCGCGTTGGGTGCGATGTGCCGCAGCAGGATGCGGGTGTTCGAGGCGCCGAGTGCGCGCGCCGCCTGCACATAGTCGTTCTGTTTGGCGGTGATGACCGAGCCGCGGGCGATGCGGGAGATCTGCGGCCAGCCGAGCAGCACCATGAACCCGACGACCGGCCAGACCGTGTTGCTGGTCACCACCGAGAGCAGGACCAGACCGCCGAGGACGACCGGGATGGCGAAGAAGATGTCGGTCGTCCGGGACAGGATCGAGTCCCACCCCCGGCCGAAGAACCCGGCGAGCCCGCCCAGGATCGAGCCGAGCACCGCGACACCGAGCGTGGCGCAGACGCCGACCGTGACCGATGTACGGGCGCCGTAGACGGTGCGGGTGTAGACGTCGCAGCCCTGGCCGTCGTATCCGAACGGATGCCCGGGCTGGGGACCCTCCTGGGCCTTGGCGAGGTCGCACTTGAGGGGATTGCCGGTAGCGATCAGGGACGGCCAGATCGAGATGACGACAAGGAAGACGATCACCAGTCCGGAGACGACGAAGACGGGGTTGCGGCACAGGTCGTGCCAGGCGTCGGACCAGAGGCTGCGCGGCTTGCGCTCCGGGCCCGTGCCCTCCGGTCCACCGGGAGTCTTCTCCAGCGTGGTCGCCTCGCTCGCCGCGAGGTCCATCGCGCCGCCCATGCCGGTCCCGGCGACCGCGCCCTCGCGCTGGTACGGCTGCTCAGGCATAGCGGATCCTCGGGTCGAGTACGGCGTACAGAAGGTCGACGAGCAGGTTGGCGACCAGGAAGACGAGGACGAGCACGGTCACGAAGCCGACCACGGTCTGGGTGTTCTGCCGCAGGATCCCCTGGTAGAGCTGGAAGCCGACGCCGTGGATGTTGAAGATCCGCTCGGTGACGATCGCGCCGCCCATGAGGGCGCCGATGTCGGTGCCGATGAAGGTGACGACGGGGATGAGCGAGTTGCGCAGCAGATGCCGGGTGATCACCCGACGGCGCGGCAGCCCCTTGGCGACGGCCGTGCGGACGTAGTCGGACCGTTTGTTCTCGGCGATGGAGGTCCGGGTCAGCCGGGTGACGTAGGCGAGGGAGACGGACGCGAGGACGAGCCCGGGGACGATCAGCTCGTCGAAGGGTGCCTCCGGGGACACCGACGGCCGCACCCAGCCCCACTCGACGCCGAGCAGCAGCTGGAGCAGCAGACCGGTGACGAAGGTCGGCACCGAGATCACGACGAGGGTGAGCAGCAGGACCGAGGTGTCGACGGGCCGCCCGCGGCGCAGACCGGTGACCACGCCGAGCACGATCCCGATGACGATCTCGAAGAGGATCGCGACGATCGTGAGCCGGATGGTGACCGGGAAGGCCGTCGCCATCAGCTCGGTGACCTTCTGTCCGTTGAACGCGGTGCCGAAGTCGCCGGTGAAGACGTTGCCCATGTATGTCAGGTACTGCTGCCACACGGGCTTATCGAGGCCGAACTCCCGGCGCAGCTGGGCCGCCGTGGCGGTGTCGCACTGCCGCTCGCCGCACAGGCCCGCGATGGGGTCGCCCATCACGTTCACCATCAGGAAGATGAGCAGGGTGGCGCCGAGGAAGACCGGGATCATCTGCAGCAGACGCCGGATGACGTACCGTCCCATGGGGGCTCCGGGGGTAGCGGGCAGCCGTGGGGTTCAGCCGACCTTGATCTCGTTGTAGACGGGGACGCTGAACGGGTTGAGTGCCACGTTGGAGAGGCGGTCGGAGTAGCCGGCGCTGCCGTTCTGGTACCAGAGCGGGATGGCGGCCATGTTGTCCCGTACGACCTCCTCGGCCTGCTGGAACAGCCCCACGGCCTTGGCCGTGTCGCTCTCCGCGTTCGCCCGGTCGACGAGCTGGTCGAAGTCCTTGTTGGACCACTTGCCGTCGTTGGAGGAGGCGTTCGTGTAGTAGAGCGGCTGAAGGAAGTTCTGGATGAGCGGGTAGTCCATCTGCCAGCCGGCCCGGAACGGCCCCGGCATCTTGTGCTGCCCGATCTGGTTGCGGAAGTCGGCGAAGGTGCCGAACGGGTTGCCGACGCAGGCCCTGTCGTTGCCGAGCGCGTTGTTGATCGAGTTGCAGACGGCGTCCACCCACTCCCGGTGCGAGCCGGTGTCCGCGTTGTACGAGATCCTGAGCTGCCCGCCGGGCAGCCCGCCGCCCTCCTGGATCAGCTTCTTGGCCTGGTCCGGGTTGTACGTGCAGGCATCGCCGCACAGTCCTTCCTTGAAGCCGCCGTCCGCGCCGAGGACCGGGGAGGTCCAGTCGGTGGCGGGCGTACGGGTCTTCTGGAAGATCGTGCGGGTGATCTGGTCCCGGTTGATCGCCATGGACAGGCCGGTGCGGACCTTCTCCATGCCGGGCTTGTTCCAGCTCGGGTCGTAGTAGGGGAAGGCGAGGGTCTGGATGATGCCGGCCGGGGTGCTGATGTAGCGGTCGCCGAGGTCGGCCTTGACGTTTTTGAGCTGCGCGGCGGGCACGTCGTCGACGAGGTCGAGGTTGCCGGCCATCAGGTCGGTGTAGGCGGTGTTGTTGTCGGTGTAGACCTTCAGGTCGACGCCGCCGTTCTGCGCCTTGTCCGTGCCCGGATAGCCGTCCCACTTCCGGAGGGACATCATCGAGCCCTTGGTGTACGAGTCGATCATGTACGGGCCGTTGCCGACGGGCTTCTTCAGCCAGGCCGCGTGGTCGCTGAAGAACGCGCTGGGCAGCGGGGAGAACGCCGTGTAACCGAGGGTGTCGGGGAACGTCGAGAACTTCTGGTTGAGCTTGACGGTGAAGGTGCGGGGGCCGGTCACCTTGAGTCCGGAGAGGGTGTCGGCTGTCTGGGTGCCGGTGGCCGGGTGCACCTTGTCGTACCCCTCGATGTATCCGAAGAAGTACGCGTTCTTCTGGTTGTTCTTCAGGCTCGCGCCGTAGTTCCAGGCGTCGACGAAGGACTTGGCGGTGACGGCCTCGCCGTTGCTGAACGTCCAGCCGTCCTTGACGGTGATGGTGAAGTTCCGCGAGTCGGAGGTCGCGATCTTCTCGGCGAGCATGTCCTCGGCCGCGCCGGTCTTGGGGTTGTAGTGCTTCAGCCCACGGAAGACCATGTCGAGGACCTTGCCGCCCTGGACCTCGTTGGTGTTGGACGGCTCCAGCGGGTTCTGCGGATCGCCCCAGGAGGAGCTGAGCACCCCGGAGCCGCTGCCGCCACTCGCGCCTCCCCCGCAGGCGGCCGCCGCGAGCGCTGCCGCCGCCGCACCCGCCGCCCATCTGGCGTGTCTGGCTCCACGCATGGAGTGCCTCCTCCGAGTGTGCCGTCCTCCAGCGCCGGGGCGCTGCCGTTACCGGTCAATATCATCGTTTGACCGGCATATCCCTCAATCACGCCACCCCGGCGGTGGGTGACGTCATTCGGATGGCAGGCACTCCGTCCCTCCTGGGCGCACATCCGGATGCGCACACGCAGAACGGCCGGTAATCGACCGTGTGCGGAGGCGTGACGAAAGGACGCATGGTGGATCTTGACCGGCCAGCGCAATAGATCTCCACCCATCGATGCCGAACTGTTGATTTCAGCCACCCGGATGTACGTATTTCGACACTCAACCGTCCGCATATCGAACGCGTTGACTGATTTGACCGATTGGCCCGAATAAGGACACGGCTCGATCACGGCACGCTACCCGCGTAGCTACGGAAGGGTCAAGGGAAGGTAAAAAAGGTAAATACAAAACCAAGTTGGCCGAGAATTTATTGACCCTGGATGAATTGCGTTGAAAAAGTCCGGCGTAGCCCGTAGGGAGAGCCCTGCGCGGCCCATGACCCCACAGGGCCTGGAGCACCATGACCCCCCCAACTCCATCAGCGGCTGCACCGCTCGAGGTGACCGACGAGAGCGCCGAGAAGTCGATCACTTCCTCGACCCCGAAGGGCAACGAGAGCCGCTCACCGGGACGGCTTGCCTGGAACCGGTTCAAGCGTGACCGCACGGGCGTCATATCCGCCTATGTGGTGATCTTCTTCTTCGTCGTCGCGATCTGCGCGCCGCTGATCGCCAAGCTCTACGGCAAGAACCCGTACGACCAGTACGGCCAGGACATCCCGGGGCTGCTCAACGACTTCGCCTACCCGGTCAAGCCCAACGGTGGCATGAGCGGGGACTTCTGGTTCGGCATCGAGCCGCAGCTGGGCCGCGACGTCTTCACCTTCCTGATCTACGGCATCCGCACCTCGCTCCTGCTCGCCACGGCCGCCACCCTGCTGACCACGCTGCTGGGCGTCGTGATCGGTATCACCGCGGGCTACCTGGGCGGAAAGACGGACTACTTCATCGGCCGGATCATCGACATCCTGCTGTCGTTCCCGTCCACGCTCTTCTTCATCGCCTTCATGCCGGTCGTCTACGGCCTCTTCGTCTCCTTCGACGAGGACGTCCCGACCTGGCTCCGGGCCACCTGCCTGATCCTCGTTCTCTCCGCCTTCGGCTGGGCCTCCGTCGCGCGTCTGCTGCGCGGCCAGGTGCTGGGCCTGCGCGAGCGGGAGTTCGTCGAGGCCGCGAAGGTGACCGGCGCGTCGTCGCGACGCATCGTCTTCAAGGAACTGCTGCCCAACCTGTGGACGCCGATCCTGATCCAGTCGACCCTCATGCTCCCGGCCTACGTCACGGCCGAGGCGGGGCTCGCCTTCCTCGGTGTCGGTATCCAGGACCCCACCCCCGACTGGGGGGTCATGATCCAGCGCGGCGCGCAGTTCTACACGGAAGACATCACCTTCATGATCTTCCCGGGCGTTTCGATGATCATCTTCGTCCTCGCCTTCAACCTCCTCGGCGACTCGGTCCGCGACGCGCTCGACCCGAAGTCCAAGCGCTGAGTCCCGCTCCAGTCCGGTCACCGTCGCCCGGCTGGTTGCACCTTCTCTCTCACTCCACCCACCCCTAGGCAGGTAAGCCATGTCCTTTTCCCGCAGAAACTTCCTGATAGCCACTGGTGTGGCGGCCGGCGCGACCACCGTGCTGAGTGCGTGCAGCAGCGGCAACGCGGGCGGCAGCGGTGCCAACAAGGCTCCGTCGGTCGAGAAGGCCAAGGCAGCCACCATCGCGGTCGGCACCAAGGCCGACTCCACCGGTCCGGCCCCCGAGGTCCCGGGCGCGGTCAAGGGCGGCACGATCTACACGCTGGACCAGATCGACTGGGACCACCTGGACCCGGCCCAGCTGTACTCCTCGTACGAGAGCGCCTGCTCGGTCCTGTTCCTGCGCGGTCTGACCGGCTACAAGGTCGACTCCAAGGGCAACACCACCCTCGTCGGCGACCTCGCCACCGACGCGGGTACCACCAAGGACGGCGGCAAGACCTGGTCCTTCACGCTGAAGGACAACGTGAAGTGGGAGGACGGCGCCGACGTCACCATCGAGGACGTCCGCTGGACCTTCGAGCGCCTCTTCGCCAAGTTCGTCACCCAGGGTCCGCGTTACCCGCAGAGCTGGCTGATCGGCGGCGACAAGTACAAGGGCCCCTACGAGGGCAAGCACCTCTCCTCGATCGAGGTGGACGGCAAGACCATCACGTTCAAGCTGAAGGAGGCCCACGCCGACTTCAACTTCATGCTCGCGATGCGCGGCTTCTCCATCGTGCCGAAGAAGCACGACACCAAGGAGAAGTACGACAAGCGCCCGTTCTCCTGCGCCCCGTACAAGATCGCGAACCGCAGCATCGGCAAGTCGGCGTCGCTGGTCCGCAACGAGCACTGGGTCGCCGAGACGGACCCGATCCGCAACGGCTACCCGGACAAGTTCGAGTTCCAGTTCGGCTTCCAGAACCTGGCCTCCACCGACCGCTACATCGCCGACCAGGGCAACGACCAGTTCACGCTGTCGCTGCTCAACGAGGTCGCCCCCGAGCGCGTCCAGAAGGTGCTGACGGACCCGGCGCTCAAGCAGCGCGTCCTGACCCAGGTCGACACCACCTGCTACTACTTCGCGATCAACACCAAGCGCGTCACCGACGTCAAGGTCCGCCAGGCGCTCAACTACGCGTGGCCGTCGCAGCAGCTGAAGCAGATCCGTGGTGGCTCGCTCGTCACCGCGACCGCGACCACGATCATCAGCCCCCTCACCCCGGGCCACAAGGACTTCGACCTGTACGGCAAGAAGACCAAGCCGATGGGTGACCCGGACAAGGCCAAGGCCCTCCTCAAGGAAGCCGGCAAGGAGGGTCAGACCGTCGTCATCGCGATGCAGCAGTCGGACAACTCCGTCAAGCAGGCCGTCGCGATCAACAGCGCGCTGAGCAAGGCCGGCTTCAAGCCGGTCATCAAGCAGGTCGACAAGACGTCCTTCTACAGCCAGATCGGCCAGCTGGACAACAAGTACGACATGTTCGCCGCGGGCTGGGGCCCGGACTGGCCGGCCGGTTACGCGGTCATCTACCCCTGCTTCGAAGGCAGCCAGATCGCCGACGGCGGTGTGAACTGGCCGCAGCTGAACGACACGGGTGTCAACAAGGCGATCGCCGCCGCCACGGCCGAGACGGACCAGGCGAAGGCCGCGAAGATGTGGGGCGACGTCGACGAGCAGATCATGCAGCTCGCCGCGGTGGTTCCGGACTACAACCCGATCCGCAACTACTTCCACGGCTCCAAGGTCGGCGGCGTGATCTACGACTCCGGCAACACCTGCATCGCGCTGGGCCCGGTCTACGCCAAGGCCTGATCCCTCTTCGGGGCGGCGGCCACCGCCGCCGCCCCGGTTCCCCCCTCCGTTTCGCTCCCCACACCCGGCGACGGCGCCCCGTCCGGAAAGTCACGCCATGTTCCGTTTTCTAGTCCGCCGTGTCATCGGCGCACTTGTCATTCTGCTGATCATCAGCGCCGTCACCTTCATGCTCTACTACGCGCTCCCGCGTGACCCGGCCCGTATGGCGTGCGGCAAGGTGTGCACCCCGGAACTGCTCGCGCAGGTCCGGACGAACCTCGGGATCGCCGACCCGCTGCCGGTGCAGTACTGGCACTGGCTGGAGGGCATCTTCCTGGGCCGCGACTACGGCGGTCTCGGCAACTGCAACGCGCCCTGCCTGGGCTTCTCCTTCACCAACCGCGAGCCGGTCCTCGGCACGATCCTGGACCGCATGCCGCTGACCATCTCGCTCGCGCTGGGCGCCGCGTTCTTCTTCCTGATCATCGGCGTCGGCACCGGCATGATCGCCGCGGTCAAGCAGGGCAAGGCGGCCGACAAGATCGCCAGCTCGTTCTCGCTGATCGGCTCCTCGCTGCAGATCTACTTCGTCGGCTACATCGCCATGTTCTTCCTGGTGCAGCAGCTCGGCATCCTCGACCAGCCGTCGTACACGGCGTTCACCGACAACCCGGTCAAGTGGGCCTCGGGGCTGCTGCTGCCGTGGCTGGTGCTGTCCATCATCTTCACCGCCAACTACACCCGTATGACGCGCTCCCAGCTGGTCGAGCAGCTCAGCGAGGACTACGTGCGCACCGCGCGGGCCAAGGGCCTGTCCCGGCGCTCGGTGTTCTTCCGCTTCGCCTGGCGCGGCGCGATGGGCCCGATCGTCACGATCTTCGGCATCGACATGGGCACCCTGATCGGCGGCGCCATCATCACCGAGTCGGTCTTCAGCCTCCAGGGCATCGGTCGGCTCGCGCTCACCGCGGTGGACGCCAACGACCTGCCGATGCTGCTCGGCGTGACCCTGGTGGCCTCGGCGGCGATCGTCTTCTTCAACATCATCGTGGACGCCGTCTACGCCTTCATCGACCCGCGGATCCGGCTCGCCTGACCCTCCGCCGGCCCCCGACCCCCCGCATCACCCCCTCAGGAGCGTCCCCGTGACGAGCACCGATCAGCAGCCCTTCCTGTCCGTCAGGGATCTGAAGGTTCACTTCTCCACCGAAGACGGCGTCGTCAAGGCCGTCGACGGTCTCTCCTTCGACCTGGTGAAGGGCAAGACGCTCGGCATCGTGGGCGAGTCGGGTTCCGGCAAGTCCGTCACCAACCTGACGATCCTGGGCCTCCACGACCGCGCGCGCACCGCCATCGACGGGGAGATCCTGCTCGACGGCAAGGAGCTGCTGACCGCCACCGAGCGGGAGCTGGAGCAGCTGCGCGGCAACAAGATGTCCATGATCTTCCAGGACGCGCTGGCCTCACTGTCGCCGTACCACACGATCGGCAAGCAGATCGGCGAGACGTACCGCAAGCACACCGGCGCCTCCAAGAAGGAGGCCCGGGAGCGGGCGATCGAGATGCTGAAGCGGGTGGGCATCCCGCAGCCCGACGTACGCGTCGACGACTACCCGCACCAGTTCTCCGGCGGTATGCGCCAGCGCGCGATGATCGCGATGGCGCTCGTCTGCGACCCGGAGCTGCTGATCGCGGACGAGCCGACCACCGCCCTCGACGTGACGGTCCAGGCCCAGATCATGGACCTCCTCAAGGACCTCCAGCAGGAGTTCGGCACCGCGATCATCTTCATCACCCACGACCTGGGTGTCATCGCGGACATCGCCGACGACGTGCTGGTGATGTACGGCGGCCGGTGTGTGGAACGGGGCACCAAGAAGGAGGTCCTGAGCACGCCTCAGCACCCCTACACCTGGGGTCTGCTGGGCTCGATGCCGAGCCTCGACGGTCCGGTCGACGTGCCGCTCACCCCGATCCCCGGCTCTCCGCCGTCCCTGCTGAACCCGCCGTCCGGCTGCCGCTTCCACCCGCGCTGCGCCTTCGCCGGGAAGGTCGAGGGCGGGCTGTGCTCCACCGAGCAGCCCGTGCTGACGATCACGGACGGGCGGGGTGCCGCCTGCCACCTCTCGGCGCAGCAGCGCCGCGAGTTCTTCTCCGACCACGCCGCGACCCGGTCCCACTGACGGACAAGAGACGGGATGTCACGACCATGAGCAACACGAACCCCCTCCTTGAAGTCACCGGACTGAAGAAGCACTTCCCCGTGATGGGAGGCTTCCCGATCCGGCGGAAGATCGGCGCGGTGCAGGCTGTCGACGGGCTCGACTTCCAGGTGGCCGAGGGCGAGAGCCTGGGCCTTGTGGGCGAGTCCGGCTGCGGCAAGTCCACGACGGGCCGCATGATCACCCGCCTCCTGGAGCCCACCGGCGGCAAGATCCTCTACCGCGGCCAGGACATCACCCACGCGAACCGCAAACAGCTCGCGCCGGTCCGCTCGGAGATCCAGATGATCTTCCAGGACCCCTACGCGTCGCTGAACCCGCGCCAGACCGTCGGCAAGATCATCTCCGGTCCGATGGAGATCAACGGCATCAACCCGGCGGGGGGCGTGGAGAAGCGCGTCCGCGAACTGCTGGAGATCGTCGGCCTCAACCCGGAGCACTTCAACCGCTTCCCGCACGAGTTCTCCGGCGGTCAGCGCCAGCGCATCGGCGTCGCCCGCGCGCTGGCCCTGGAGCCGAAGCTGATCGTCGCCGACGAGCCGGTCTCCGCCCTGGACGTCTCCATCCAGGCGCAGGTGGTCAACCTGCTCCAGGAGCTCCAGAAGGACCTGGGCATCGCGTTCGTCTTCATCGCGCACGACCTGGCGATCGTGCGGCACTTCTCGCAGCGTGTCGCCGTGATGTACCTCGGCAAGATCGTGGAGATCGCGGACCGCGAGGACCTGTACGGCAACCCGCGCCACCCCTACACGCGCGCCCTGCTGTCCGCCGTGCCCGAGGCGACGGTGGAGGACACCCCGTCCCGCGAGCGCATCCGCCTCACCGGCGACGTACCGTCTCCGCTGAACCCGCCGTCGGGCTGCCACTTCCGCACCCGGTGCTGGAAGGCGACGGACAAGTGCGCCACGGAGGAGCCGCCGCTGGTGCAGGTCGAGGGCAACAAGGCGGGCCACCTGACGGCCTGCCACTACCCGGAGACCGACGAGAGCGCGCCGGCCCCGCGTCTGTCCAAGGACCCCGAGGTCGCGGCCTGACACACCCCTTTCGTCAGCCGCGCCCTTCACGGGACGGACTTCCGGCCCATTGACCCGAGCCACGAACGTCCTGTTCCCGGGGAAAGAAGGCCCGTGCACCCTCTGGGGAGGCACGGGCCTTCGTGCTTTCTCACGCCTGCCGCGGCTCCTGGCCGCCGGGGAGGGAGATCCGGACGGCGGCGGGCGGCTAGGTCCTGGCGTCGCCCGGCAGGCGGGAGTTTGACGACAGGGCCTAGGTCCACGACGGCGACCGGCCGAGGTCCATTTCACCGACCACCTGGTCGCCGCTCATCTCCCCCGTTCGCCGGAACCCCAGCCGTAGATAGAACGGTTCGGGGCCACCCTCACCCTCCGCCCAGGTGACCGTGACGCGGGTCGCGCCCCGGCGGCGGAGTTCGTCGCAGACGGACCGGACGGCGAAGTTGCCGTAGCCGCGGCCCTGGTGACCGGCGGCGATGTTGAGGCGCCACAGCCCCGAGCGCGGGCGGTCGTCCGGGGCCTCGGGATTGAAGCGGACGTCGAAGAACGCCATGACGAAGCCGACGAGTTCGTCGCCGTCGTAGACGAGTCGGGGCCAGGCGGTCTCGGGGTGGACGTATGCCTCGGCGAGCGACTTCACGACGGGTGACACGAAGCGTTCCTGGCCGGGGTGGACCCGCAGCGCGATCGCGGCCTCCACGTTCTCCTTGGTCACCTTCTCCAGGCGGAGGGACGACGAGGAGGACATGGGCATGGTCAGTTCGGCTCCTCACGTTCCATGCAGAACTCGTTGCCCTCGGGGTCCGCGAGGAGCACCCAGCCGCCGCCGTCCGGGCGGGTGTGGTCCGCGAGTTGCCGGGCGCCCAGGGCCAGGGCGCGCTCCACCTCCTGCGCACGGGTGCGGCCCCGGGGCCCGAGGTCGAGGTGGACGCGGTTCTTGGCGGACTTGCCCTCGGGTACCCGGACGAACAGCAGGGTCGGGCCGCCGTCGGGGTCGCGGATCACCGCCTCCGGGTCGCCCGGCTTGTCGTCGTCGGCCAGCGGGCGACCCAGCAGCTCGCTCCAGAACAGGCCGAGGTCGTACGGATCGCCGGTGCAGTCGAAGGTGATCGTGCGGATGACCGGGTTGAGCCCGCTCGTCTTAGCCATGGGCTGCCTCAGACTCCCGTCGTGCCGTCGAGCAGTTCGCGGATGATGTCCAGGTGGCCGTTGTGGCGGGCCGTCTCCTCGATGAGGTGCAGGAGCACCCAGCGAAGGTCGGCATGGCGGCCGTCCCGCATGGTGCGCTTCGCCTTGGTGTCGAGGTCGTGGGCGGCGACCAGGTCGCGGTAGCCGGCGCTCTGTTCCTCGTATTCGGCGAGGAGTTGGGCCAAGGGGATGTCGACCGCCAGGCGCATCTCCGGGTCCGGGTCGTCCTCGGTGGCCTGGGCGAGTACGCCCTCGTCCTCGTGGCCCAGGAACACCACGTGGAACCACCAGTACTCCACCCAGCGCAGATGGCTGATCAGTCCGCACACGGTCATCAGCGGGGAGCCGGGCAGGGGCGCCTTGACGGCGTCCTCCGGTGAGACGCCCTCACACTTGGCACGGGCGGTGGCGCGTACGTAGTCGAGATAGGTGGTCAGCTGCGTGCGCTCGTCCCAGGAGGGAGGCGTATCGGTTCGAGTCATCGCAAGGGAGCATGCCGGACTGCCGACCGGAAGTCGAACAAATTAGGGGCGAGGGCGGTCGGCTTCATACCGTCTCCCGGCCGGGTGAATCACCTTGCCCGCGCTACGAGTTCGACTTCGAAACCGTCTTCGTCCTCCAGGTACGCCGCGCGGTGCGCGGGGCCGCCCGCGTACGGATGACGGTCGGGAAAGAGCAGGGTCCAGCCGTACGCGGAAGCCGAGACACTCAAGGAGCCGGCCCCAGGACTCCACGGCCCGCCGCGGATCGGGGACCCAGAGCTCGATGTGGTGCGGCACGTCCGGCTTCCTCTCCGGCCTCCGTGGGCGCCCCCCGCCCTCCGGGAGTCCGGGCGCGTCCCCGGCCACGGCACACCACGGTCGTGGTTACGTTCGACAAAGATCGCGCACAGTCCGCGCACCGCCGGCCCATACCTGGGAAACTGCCACGGTGGCCGACCGCGCGTTCTCCGATGCCGCCCTCGCCGGGCTGTACGACGCCCTCTACCCGTGGGGCCCGAGTGACGACTTCTACCTGGGACTTGTGATGTCCGCGCGAAGCGTGCTGGACGTCGGGTGCGGGACCGGCGCGCTGCTGGCGCGGGCCCGGGAGAACGGGCACGACGGGCGGCTGTGCGGTCTCGACCCCGCCGCCGCGATGCTCGTCCAGGCGCGCCGCCGCGCACCCGGGGTGGACTGGGTGCTCGGCGATCTGCGCTCGGAGCGCTGGCAGGGGGCCTTCGACCTCGTCGTCATGACCGGGCACGCTTTTCAGGTGCTGCTCGGTGACGAGGAGTTGAGGGCGGCTCTGGCCGCCGTGCGCGAAGCCCTCGCGGACGGCGGGCGGTTCGTCTTCGAGACCCGCAACCCGGGCGCCCGCGCCTGGGAGTCGTGGACGCCGGACCGGGTGCGCGAGGTGCCGTACGGCGACGGCGGCATCGTACGCGTCCGGCACCAGGTCGAGTCACCGGTGCTCGGGGACCGGGTGACGTTCACCGAGACCTTCGACGGCACCGGCTGGGAGCGGCCACTGGTCAGCCGCAGCACTCTGCGGTTCCTCGCACCGGATGCCCTGTCCCGCTTCCTGACCCGGGCCGGGCTCGCGGTCGTCGAGCAGTACGGGGACTGGGGACGAGGGCCGCTCACCCCCGCCGACCCCGAGATCATCACTGTGGCCGAGCCCGTCCAGGGTCTGTCCGACAGGGCCTGAGCGGGCTCGGAGAAGTCCGGTGCGGTTCGGCAGCGCCCCGAAGGGGCGCGGGGCTGTTACATCATGCGGCTCCGCCGCGCGGAACTGCGCGACCAGCCACGACGCACCCGCAGGTGACACACCGGACTTCCAGTGGAGCGCTCAGCCCTCCGAGGAGTCCTCCAGCGCCGCCAGCGCCGGATCCAGGATGATGTCCTTGTCCCGCGCCTCGATCGTCGGCTCCTCCGGGAAGTGGCAGGCCGTCAGGTGGCCCGACCGGTTACCGGAGATCTGCACCAGCGGCGGTTCCTCCGTGGCGCACTTGTCCTGTGCCTTCCAGCACCGCGTCCGGAAGCGGCAGCCCGACGGCGGGGAGATCGGTGACGGCACATCACCCGCGAGCCGGATGCGTTCACGCCGTGCCTCCTCGCCCCCGTCCAGGCTCACCTCGGGCACGGCGGACAGCAGCGCGTGCGTGTAGGGGTGGCGCGGGCGCGTGTAGATCGAGTCGCGGTCGCCGACCTCGATGACCTTGCCGAGGTACATCACCGCGACACGCTGCGAGAAGTGCCGTACGACGGCCAGGTCGTGGGCGATGAAAAGGAACGCGATGCCCAGTTCCTTCTGCACCTGCTGGAGAAGGTTCACCACCTGCGCCTGGATGGAGACGTCCAGCGCGGAGACCGGCTCGTCCGCGACGATCAGCTTCGGCTCCAGGGCCAGCGCGCGGGCGACGCCGATGCGCTGGCGCTGACCGCCGGAGAACTCGTGCGGGAAGCGGTTGTAGTGCTCCGGGTTGAGGCCCACGATTTCGAGGAGTTCGCGGACGCGCTTCTCCCGGCCGCCTTGCGGGTTGATGCCGTTGATCTCCATCGGACCGGAGATGATCTTGCCGACGGTCTGGCGCGGGTTCAGCGACGAGTACGGGTCCTGGAAGATCATCTGGATCTGGGACCTGATCGGGGCGAGCTGTTTGCGGGTGGCGCGCGAGATGTCCTGGCCGCGGTAGGAGATCCTGCCGCTCGTCGGTTCGAGGAGGCGGGTGACCAGGCGGCCCGTCGTGGACTTGCCGCACCCCGACTCGCCCACCAGGCCGAAACTCTCACCCACGTGCACCGTCAGGTCGATGCCGTCCACGGCCTGCACCGCGCCGACCGTCCGGCGGACCGGGAAGCCGCCCTTGACCGGGAAGTGCTTGACGAGGTTCTCCACCACCAGCAGCGGCTCCCCCGGCTCGTCGGCGGCCGCGTCGCGCGGGGCGGGCAGGGTGGCCTCGTCCTTCGTGACGTCCACGACGTCTTCCTTCATGAGGTGTTCTCCTACCGCAACCGGGGTTTGATCTGCTCGATGAAGATGGTCTGCTTCTGCTCTGCCGTGAGGTGGCAGGCCCCGCCCCGGCCGGGCGGCAGCAGCGGCGAAACGTCCACGCACCGGGTGCCGCCCACCTCCCGCTGGAAGGTGCACCGGGGATGGAAGCGGCAGCCCGACGGGGGGTTCAGCAGGGACGGCGGTGCCCCGGGGATCGGCGCGAGCTGTGTGCCGAGGTCCGAGTCGAGGCGTGGCATGGAGTTCAACAGTCCCCAGGTGTACGGGTGTTGCGGTGACCTCAGCACTTCCTCGACCGTGCCGCGCTCGACCGCTTCCCCGGCGTACATCACCATGATGTCGTCGGCCATGTCGGCGATGACCCCGAGGTCGTGCGTGATGAAGATGATCGCCGAGCCGAACTCCTGCTGGAGGTCCTTCAACAGATCCAGGATCTGCGCCTGGACCGTCACGTCCAGGGCCGTGGTCGGCTCGTCGGCGATCAGCAGGTCCGGGTCGCAGACCAGCGCCATCGCGATCATCGCGCGCTGACGCATACCGCCGGAGAACTGGTGCGGATAGTCCTTCGCCCGCTCCTTGGGGTTGGGGATGCCGACCTTGCCGAGCATCTCCACCGCCCGCTCCCAGGCCGCCTTCTTCGAGGCCCCGGTGTGCTTCATGAACGGCTCGGCGATCTGCCGGCCCACCGTGTAGTACGGCGACAGCGCGGTCAGCGGGTCCTGGAAGATCATCGCGACCTTGTTGCCGCGCAGCTTCTCCAGTTCGGACTCCCGGGCGGTGACCAGCTCCTGGCCGTCCAGCACGATCTCACCGTCGATCGTGGTGAACATGGGGTTGTGCAGCCCGAGGATGGTCAGGTTGGTCACCGACTTGCCCGAGCCCGATTCCCCCACGATGCCGAGGGTCCTGCCCCGGTCGAGGTCGAAGGAGAGCCCGTTCACGGCGCCGACGGCGCCGTCCTCGGTCCTGAAGCTGACGTGCAGGTCCCGCACCGAGAGGAAGGCGCCGGTGGCGGCCGGGCCCGGAGCGCCGGATTCCTTGGTCAAAGTAGTCACGGAGTGCTCCTAGGCAAGCCGCACGCGCGGGTCGATGAACGCGTAGCAGGCATCCACGATGATGTTGAACAGCAGGATCATGGCGGCGGAGAACAGCATCACACCGAGCAGCAGCGGCAGGTCGCTGAAGAACACCGCCTGCACCGCGAGCTGGCCGAGACCCGGCAGGCCGAACGTGTACTCGGTGATGATCGCGCCGCCCAGCAGCGATCCGAGGTCGATGCCGAAGATGGTCACGATGGGGATCAGCGAGCCGCGCCAGGCGTAGCGGAAGAAGACGTACCGGCGGGACATGCCCTTGGCCCGGGCGGTCCGCACGTGCTCCTCCTGGAGCTGCTCGATCATCGACGAGCGCGCCATACGCGTGTACTGCGCGGCGAAGATCGTGGACAGCACCACCCACGGGATGATCAGTCCCGTGAACCAAGTGACCGGATTGGCCGTGAAGTTGTTGTAGGCGGGCTTGTCGAACAGGTGCGACTGGTAGACGAGCGCCGCCAGCGCCAGCGGTCCGAGGAAGTAGATCTGCATCGAACTGAGCACCATGGAGCCGGCCGTGACCGTCTTGTCGATCAGCGTGCCGCGCTTCCAGGCGCCGAGCAGGCCGGTGCCCAGACCCACCAGGAGGAAGCAGACCGCCGCACCCAGGGTCAGTGAGACGGTGGTCGGCAGGCGGTCCATCAGGGTGCCCCAGACCTGCTCGTTCGTGTGGTACGAGTACCCGAAGCACGGGGCCGGGCACGGGCCCTGATCGAATCCGTTGCTGCCCAGGACGAGGTTGTGCAGGAAGATCCAGTACTGCTCGGGGATCGACTTGTCGAGGCCGAGCACGTGGTGGATGTTCTCCAGGTTGGCCGGCGTGCACGACTTGCCGCACATCAACAGCCCCGGGTCCCGCGGCATCCCGAAGAACAGCAGGAACGTGACGATGCTCAGCAGGAAGAGGATGACGACGGCGCCGAGTGACCGGCGAAGGAGGAAGCGCAGCATGGCAGGGGCAGCTCTCAGACGTCAACGGGCCGGGCGGTACCCGGTGCGGCCGTCCCGAGGGGCGGCCGCACCGGGTACTGGGCGGACGGGGATTACTTGACGTACAGGCGACGCGGGTCGATGCCGCCGATGACGTCGTCGTAGACCAGGCCGCCGACCTTGGAACCGGCGATCTGGACCTGCTTGTAGTAGCCGGTCGGAACCTCGTTCACGACCTTCGTGAGCAGGTACTTGTCCAGCGTCTCCCACGCGGCCGCGGCCTTCACCGGGTCGGTGATGGTGTTGATGCGGTCGATCTCGCTGTTCACGTGCGGGTCGTTGACCTGCGAGTAGTTCTGCGCGCCGTCGGCGATCAGACGGCCGTCGTACAGCGGCGGGAGCACGGTCGAGGAGGACGGCCAGTCCGCGCCCCACGCGGTGTGGAAGATGTCGTAGGCGTTGTTGAGCTTGCTGACCTGGTCGTAGTACGTCTCGGCCGGGATCTCCTGGCGCTGGACGTCGAAGCCGGCCTTCTTCAGGCCCGCCGCCATGGCGGTGGAGTACTGCTGGCCCTCGGGCGTGTTGATGTAGCCGAAGGTCAGCTTCATGCCGACCTTGCCGGCCTCCTGGAGCAGCTTCTTGGCCTTGGCCGGGTCACCCGCGGGCTTCTTCTTCTTGCCGTACGGGTCGAAGGACGGGTCGTAGCCGCTGACGGTCGGGCTGATCAGACCGCCGGCGACCTCCATCGCCGCGCTGCCGCCGTAGGCGCGCACGAACGGCGTGACCGGCAGGGCGTAGGCGATCGCCTGGCGGATCTTGATGTCCTTGAGCTCCGGCTTGCTCATGTTGATGTTCATCTGGCCGACGTACGGCTGGAAGCCGGCAACCGTACGGGACTTCAGCTTGGGGTCGGCGAGGACCTTGGAGAGGTTGCCCGCGTCGACCTGGTTGTTGAAGCTGACGCCGGTCTGGTCGGCGCCGCTGTCCGCCAGGAGCGCCTTGGTGGACGCCTCGTACTGCTGGTTGAAGGTGAAGTTGAACTGGTCCACGTACTGGTGGCGGATCGGGTCCGTCTTCGGGTCCCAGTTGGTGTTCTTCACCAGCACCATGGACTTGCCGGACTTGAACGACTGGACCTTGTACGGGCCGGTCGCCACGGGCGCCCTGTCGTACTTCGTCTTGGTGTCGCCCTTCGCCTGCACCACCGCGTAGCCGGCCATGGCGAGCGCGTACGGCAGGTCGGCGTGCGGCTTCTTGAAGTGGAAGACGACCGTTTTGTCGTCCGGCGTCTCGAGGATGCTGTCCGGCAGGTGCTTTCCGGTGTACGGGCCGTCCTTCAGCAGCTTGCGGTAGTCGGCGCCGGCGGTGTCGGCCAGCCACTGCTGGATGTAGCTCGGGCCCTGGTTGATGAAGGACGCGAAGAGCCGCTCGAAGGTCTGGCGGACGTCCTTGGACGTGATCGGCGTCCCGTCCTGGAACTTGATGCCGTCCTTGAGGGTGTACTTCCAGGTCTTGCCGCCGTCCGTCGTGGTACCGGAGTCGGTGGCCAGGTCGCCGACGACCTCGTGCTTGCTGCCGTCGTCGCTGGTCGCCTTGTAACCGGTGAGACCTCTGTGGATCAGCTGCGCCAGCGAACCCTCGTCGGAGACGTAGATCTGGCCCGGGTCCAGGTGGGCGTAGCTGTCGCGCTGCAGGACCTCCATCGTGCCGCCGCTCTTGGCGCCGGGCACCGGAGCGGCGGGACCGGTGGAGTCCGCCGCGTTGCCGAACTTGATCGAGGCCTGCTGGCGCTTGGCGTTGGCGTTGTCCTTCTTGTCGTTGTCGCCGCTGCTGCTGCCGCCCTTGCTGCAACCGGTGAGCACGAGAGCTCCGGCCGCGAGCACCGAGAGTGCGGCATATGCGTGGCGTCCGCCCCTACTCATCACTCAGTTTCCCACCCATCTGTGTGTCACCAGTGCGTATTGAAGTGCCGTGGCACGGCATGGAATTGCACGGAGTTGCCTGGACCGTGCTGTGACAGTGCGTCCGGAATCGGGGCGAGGGCGCCCACAACTTCGGGTCAGCGCGCCGTCTTGGGATCGAAGGCGTCCCTGACCGAGTCCCCGAGCAGGTTGAACGCGACGATGAAGATGATCATCGAGATGCCGGGGAAGAACATGTAGGTGATGTCGTTCTGCAGGACGAGCTCGGTCGACGCCTTGGAGAACATCTGGCCCCAGTCGGGCGTGGGTTCGACGATGCCGACACCGAGGAACGACAGGCCGGCTTCGCCCGTCACGAAGAACGGAAGCAGATACGTGGACTGCACCAGCAGGGGGGTCACCACGTTCGGCAGGATCTCCTTGCTGATGATGCGCCAGGGCGACGCCCCGCTCACCCTTGCCGCCTCGATGAACTCGCGCTCCCTGAGCGACAGTGTCGTACCGCGCAGGATCCGGGCGAGGCTCATCCAGCCGAGCACCCACTGCACGGCGATCAGCGCGACGACGCGGACATAGGTCGGCGTCTCGTCCCGCGGACTGACGAAGAGGGAGACCACGACCGGCATGCTCGCGATGAAGAACAGCTGCGACGGGAAGGCGAGCAGGAAGTCGATCACCCGGCTGATGGCGTAGTCGGCCTTGCCGCCCAGGTAGCCCGCCGTGACGCCGAGAACGATGCCGGTGAGCACGACCGCGACCGTGACCGCACAGGAGATCATCAGCGAGGTCCGGATGCCGTAGATCAGCTTGGTGAAGACGTCGTACCCGTTACCGGGTTCGAGTCCGAACCAGAACTCGCCGCTGATACCGCCGTTGGGCTGGACGGGCACTCCCGCGCTGTCGAACAGTTCGGGGCGCTCGTCCGCGAAGACGGTGTACGGGTTCTTGCCGTACAGCTTCGAGATCAGCGGCGCGAGCAGCCCGATCAGGAAGAAGAGGATGACGACGAACGCGGAGATCACCCCGGTGCGGTCCCGCTTGAAGCGGATCCACATCAGTTGGCCGGGCGACCGGCCCTCCAGCTGTTTGGTCTCCGGTTCCTTCGTCGGCTCCTTCTCGTCGACGACGACCGTGCTTGCGCCGCCCTCGGTCTCGAGAGGACTCGTCATGATGCGTCCAATTCATGGGTACGCCGAGCCGGTGGCCACCACAGGGTGCGGGTGGGCGACGGCTTGGACCACGCGGATCAGGAAAGACGACCGACTATCGGGCGCTGGGCACGACAAGTCGCTGGTGAACACGCGTAGTTGCCATATTGGCCGCCTCCTTGACTCAACCTGTGCACGGACAGGGGGTTGACCGTCTGTCCCTCCGACACCCCTGACGGAGGGTCAAACACCCCACTGGTGCTCGTGAGTCGGCGCTGTCCCCACAGCGCATGACCCATTGACCCGAGCGTTGGGCCCAACTATCTGCCATGAGCCAGAATGCCGACCACAGTCTTTAGGTCTCGGTTCAATCACAGCTCATCCGTACATCTTCCAAAACATGGACAAAGCGATCCGAGAGAGAAGGCCACGAAACGGACGTGTTACATGTGTATCGGTCGAGGGATCCCGCATTTCGGACACCGAGAGCCCAAAAAACCGGTTGCGGGTGGCGGCCGGCGCGGCTGGATCCACGCCATCCACGGGGGATTCACGCCGTCCACGGGAACGCACAGGCGTCCCGGAGGTACCGGCACCGGCTGTCGTACGGGGCCACAGAAGTGCTCTCAGGCCACGGAAGTGGTCCCCGGCCACAGAAGTGGTCCCCGGCCACGGAAAAGCCCGGGTGCCCCCATGATGGGGGCACCCGGGCTTCGGCGGCAGAGGCGCCTTGGTGCCGGGATCAGCCGTGCTTGGCGCGGCTGGCGGCGCGGGCGCGCTCGCGCTGGTCGAGGTTGACCTTGCGGATGCGAACCGCCTCCGGCGTCACCTCGACGCACTCGTCGTCGCGGCAGAACTCCAGGGACTGCTCCAGCGACAGCTTGCGCGGCGGCACGATCGACTCGGCGATGTCGGACGTGGCGGACCGGATGTTGGTGAGCTTCTTCTCCTTGGTGATGTTGACGTCCATGTCGTCGGCGCGGGAGTTCTCGCCGACGATCATGCCCTCGTACACCTCGGTGCCCGGCTCGACGAAGAGCACGCCGCGCTCCTGGAGGTTCGTCATCGCGAACGCGGTGACGGCTCCGGAGCGGTCGGCCACCAGCGAGCCGTTGTTACGGGTCTGGAGCGGGCCGGCCCAGGGCTCGAAGCCCTCATGGATGGAGTGGCCGATGCCCGTGCCGCGGGTGTTGGTCAGGAACTCGGTACGGAAGCCGATGAGACCGCGGGAGGGGACCACGAACTCCATGCGGACCCAGCCGGAGCCGTGGTTGGACATGTTGTCCATACGGCCCTTGCGGACGCCCATGAGCTGAGTGACCGCGCCCATGTGCTCCTCGGGCACGTCGATCGTCATCCGCTCGAACGGCTCGTGGACCTTGCCGTCGACCTCCTTGGTGACGACCTGCGGCTTGCCCACGGTCAGCTCGTAGCCCTCACGGCGCATCTGCTCGACCAGGATGGCCAGCGCCAGCTCACCGCGGCCCTGGACCTCCCAGGCGTCCGGGCGCCCGGTGTCCAGCACCCGGAGGCTGACGTTACCGACCAGCTCGCGGTCGAGGCGGTCCTTGACCTGGCGGGCGGTGACCTTGCGGTCCTTGACCGTGGCCTTGGCGTTGGCGCCCTTGCCGGTGCCGCCCCGGCCGACCAGCGGCGAGGTGTTGGTGCCGATGACCATGGAGATCGCGGGCTCGTCGACCGTGATCAGCGGCAGCGCGACCGGGTTCTCGGTGTCCGCGAGGGTCTCGCCGATCATGATCTCGGGGATACCGGCGACGGCGCAGATGTCACCCGGGCCGGCCTTCTCGGCGGGCTTGCGGGTGAGGGCCTCGGTCATCATCAGCTCGCTGATGCGAACGTTGCTGATCGAGCCGTCACGCTTGATCCAGGCGACGGTCTGACCCTTGCGCAGCTCGCCCTGCTCGACGCGGAGCAGCGCGATACGGCCGAGGAAGTTGTCGGCGTCCAGGTTGGTGACGTGCGCCTGGAGCGGGGCCTCCTCGTCGTAGGTCGGGGCCGGGATGTGCTCCAGGATCGTGGAGAAGAACGGCTCCAGGCTGGTGGAGTCGGCCGGGACCGTGCCGTTCTCCGGCTTGGTGAGGGAGGCGATGCCGTCACGGCCGCAGGCGTAGACGATCGGGAACTCGATCTGCTCCTCGTCGGCGTCCAGGTCGAGGAAGAGGTCGTAGGTCTCGTTGACGACCTCGTCGATACGGGAGTCCGGGCGGTCCGTCTTGTTGATGCACAGGATGACGGGCAGGCGCTGCTGGAGGGCCTTGCGCAGCACGAAGCGGGTCTGCGGCAGCGGGCCCTCGGAGGCGTCGACGAGCAGCACGACGCCGTCGACCATCGACAGACCGCGCTCGACCTCGCCGCCGAAGTCGGCGTGGCCGGGGGTGTCGATGATGTTGATGGTGATCGGGTCCCCGCCATCCTTCGGGTGGTACTTCACCGCCGTGTTCTTGGCGAGGATCGTGATGCCCTTCTCACGCTCCAGGTCGTTCGAGTCCATGACGCGGTCGTCGACCTGCTCGAGCTGGTGGGCGGCGAAGGCACCGGCCTGCTTCAGCATGCCGTCGACGATGGTCGTCTTGCCGTGGTCGACGTGGGCGACGATGGCTACGTTGCGGATGTCGTGGCGCGTGGCCATGATGTGGCGTACTCCCGGAGTGGTGAGGACGGCCCTGTCGTACGTCTGTGTGACGCGGGCCTGCCGGGCTGGACACGCCACGGCCTCACCCCATGGTACGGGTGCGCTGCCGTTGGGGCTCGCCGGGGCCTTTGGCTGCAGCTCAGGTCTGGTTACGCGGCACCCGGTGGCTACGGGCTGTGCCCACCGGTTCCGCCCTGCGGAACGACTGACCACAGCGGAAGCGGTGCCTCCCCGCAGCTGGGACGGTGCCCCTGCCCGCAGCTGCGTGGCTAGGACGACGGCTGTGGTGACGGGTGGGCGCCCTTCTTCAGGAAGCCCATGTCCTCGTAGACCGGTGTCTGGAAGCCGAAGGCGCCCGCGTTGGCCAGGTCGAGGCGGGTGGCCGTGAGCTGGGGACGCTGGTAGAGCGGGATCGAGCCCGCGGCGGCCCAGATGCGGGCGTCGGCCTTGCGCATCAGGTCCCGCTCCTCGCCCTCGTCCAGCGTGGCGATCGCCTGGTCGAAGAGCTGGTCCACCTGGTCGGTGCCGACCCTCGTGTAGTTCTGCTCGACGGTCAGCGAGCCGTCCGCCGCCGGTACCGGCTTGGCGTAGATCGGCCGGGCGTCGGTCGCGGGGAACGCGGACGCGGGCCACGAGTACAGCGCCAGGTCGTAGTCGCCGGACGCGATGTGGTCCCTGAAGTAGCTCTCGTCGGAGACCTTGGAGATCTCCGTGCGGATCCCGACCTTGTCCAGCATGCGGGCGATGCGGTCACCGACGGTCCGCAAGGACTGCGAGCCGGGCCCGGACGGCAGCACGAACTGGAGCTTGAGCGGCTTGCCGTCCTTCGCCAGCACCGCGGCCGCGCCGCCGGCCGGAGCGGCGGTGCCCTTCGGCGCGTACGCCCCCGGCGGTGGGCCCTGCTGACCGTGCTCCTGCGCGGGCGCGCCACCGACGGGTCTGCCCGCCTGCTCGTCGGCGTGCCGCGGGTGCTGCGGGTGGTGCGGGTGGTGCTTGTTCGCCTGGTCCTGCGGGTCCTTGTACTCGTGCCCCTTGTTGTCCTGGATGTCCTGGCTGTCCTGACCGTCCTGGCCGCCGGTGTACGTCCCGTCGTCGCCCGAGCCGTGCTCCTGGTCCGTCTTCCGGCCCTCGGACCCGGCCGCTCCGGCCGGCTTCTTCGCCTCCTTCTTCTCCTTCTTCTCCTCCTTGAGCGGCCCGCCGGGCACCCAGCCCGCCTCGGTCAGCAGCGCCTTGGCCCGAGCGGTGTCCTGCCCGCCGAGGGCGCCGCTGTTGTCCGCGTACGCGGGCTGCCCGGAGAGCGCGAGGTGGCTGCCGACCGGCACGGCGGGCAGCCCGAGCGGCTTGAGGACCAGCCCGGCGAGCGCGGTGCGGTCGAGGGCACGGGCCACGGCCCGCCGTACGCGGTCGTCGGCGAGCGGGCCCCGGGAGCCGTTCAGGGCGAGTTGCGTGTAGGAGGGCTCCAGGGACTTGCGGATCACGAAGCCGCGCAGCGCCTGCTGCTCACCGGCGGGCGAGCCCGCCCGGGCGGCCCCCTCCGCCTCGGCGGAGGGCCCCTGCAAGGGGGTGGCGCCCTTGTCGCGGGCGGCGAGCGTGATCCGCTCGGCCTCCTCCGGGTCGATCTCCGCCAGGTCGATCTTCCCGTCGGCGAGCGCGGCGGCCCGCTTGTCGCGCGGGACGGCCACGAGCACGAGTTCGGAGAGCTTGGCGGGGCGGCCCCACCAGCGCGGATTGCGGGTGAGGGTGACGTGGCCCGCCTCGTGGTCGACCTTCTGGAGGGAGAACGGCCCGGCGGTGACCTTCAGATTCCGCCTCGCCCCGTCGTTGAAGCCGGCCGGGGTGCCCATGACGTCCTTGGGGTACAGCGGCGAGAACAGCGACCTCCAGTCGGCGTACGGCTTGGCGAAGGTGACCTTGACCTCGAGGTTGTTCGCGCCCCGCTCGACCTTCTCGATGCGGTCGTAGCCGGCGTTGCGGGCGGTCCAGTACGCGCTGTTCCGGCCGGAGAGGGCGCGCCACTGGGCGGCGAAGTCGTCGGCGCCGATCTCCCGGCCGTCGCTCCAGACGGCCTGCTGGGCGAGCCGGTAGACGACGACCTGCTTGGGCTCGGTCGAGACGACCTTGGCCGACGTCAGAAAGTCGGGGTTGCGCTGTGGGCGGCCGTTCGCGTCGAGCCGGAACATCGAGGGCAGCACGGCGCCGGCGATGCGCGCGGTCGCGGTGTCGGCGTCGGCCTGGAAGGTGTTCAGGGTCCCCGGCACGGCGTCGATGGCCCAGTGGAGTGTTCCGCCGTCGGCGACGAGACCTCGGGCGGCAGGTGCGATGTCCTGCACCGCGACCGGCTTGTTCGGCTTCTCGTCGGAACTGCAGGCGGCGAGCACGGGCACCGCGAGGGCTCCCGCGGTGAGGAACGCGACCGAGCGCAGCACCGCGCGCGGTCCGACGCCGTCGTGGGACATCACGTCTACCTCCGGGGAACCGCTCCGCGAATGAAATGAGCGAATTGAGAGTTATGATCAGGTTTGGGGGAATTTGGAGCTGATCAGATATATGAGTTGTATGGGCTCACTGAAGAGGAAAGGGTTCAGCAGCTAACGGCGACACGGCGAAAGGGAACGTGAAGCCCACCCGTACGGCGTAACTCGAAGTGATCCGGCCTGGACCGGGGGCGCACCCTCAAGTGATGCCTGCGCCCCGGCACACCCGCACACCCGCACACATCCGTCCCACCGCCGGAGGCAATCCGTGCAGATCCCTTCACACCGACTGTGTGACGCGCAACACTCGCAGGCGCATGAACGTCGCCGCTTTGGGCCTGGAGCCCGTGGAAGTGAGGTCACGTCATGTCCGTGTCCGACGAACTGACGACAGTTCAGCGGTGCCTCGACGACCTGGTCCGGTCGGTGGGGCGCCTGGAGCAGCAGATGGGGAGCGGCGGGCTCGACATACGCCGTGTCCGCGCCGATGCCGACCACCTGCGCGAGAGCGTGTCACTGCTGCGCGCGGCCACCGTCACCACCACGTCGTCCCGGCGGCCGGACCTCGTGACGATCCCCGACACCCCGTACGACACCAGCCTGTGGACGGACTCGGACGACGAAGGTCTCGGCGCCCGGGACCGGCACGCCCCCTGAACCCGACCGGAGTCATGAGTGGCCACTGGTACGGAATCCCCCGACACTGAACCCCATACGATCGGCGGCAGCGTACGGACCGGTTCGCGCGCCGCGATCGCCGCGCGGCATCTGCGCACCGACCGCTGGTGGCTGGCTCCGGCCGCCACCGCGGCCGGGCTGTTCGCCTTCGTCGTGTACTCGACGTGGCGGGCCTTCGCCGACGCGGACTACTACGCCGCGCCGTACGTCTCGCCGTTCTACTCGCCCTGTCTGGCGGAGCGGTGCCGGACCATGCACGCGGGGCCCAACGCCGACCTCTTCGGCAGCTGGTGGGCCATCTCCCCGGCGATCATCATCCTGATCTTCCCGCTCGGCTTCCGCCTGACCTGCTACTACTACCGCAAGGCCTACTACCGCGGCTTCTGGCTGTCGCCTCCGGCCTGCGCGGTGGCGGAACCGCACAAGAAGTACACCGGCGAGACCCGCTTCCCGCTGATCCTGCAGAACATCCACCGGTACTTCTTCTACGCGGCGCTCCTCGTGGCGGGCGTCCTCACGTACGACACCGTGCTCGCCTTCCGCGACGAGCACTACCGCTGGGGCCATATGGGTCTGGGCACCGTGGTCTTCCTGGTGAACATCGTGCTGATCTGGGCGTACACACTCTCCTGCCACTCCTGCCGGCACATCGTCGGCGGCAAGCTCAAGCACTTCTCCAAGCATCCCGTGCGCTACAGGACGTGGCAGTTCATCAGCAGACTCAACGCCCGCCACATGCTGCTGGCCTGGGCGTCGCTGGTCAGCGTGGCACTCGCCGACTTCTACGTGTACCTGGTGGCGTCCGGTGCCTTCGACGATCCGCGCTTCTTCTAGATTGAGTGGGGCCTTCTGATGACCGTGGTGGAGCGACAGGAGTGGGACGTCGTCGTGGTCGGCGCCGGCGGCGCCGGGCTCAGGGCCGCCATCGAGGCGCGTGAGCGCGGCGCCCGTACGGCCGTGATCTGCAAGTCGCTGTTCGGCAAGGCGCACACGGTGATGGCGGAGGGCGGTATCGCGGCGGCGATGGGCAACGTCAACCCGCACGACAACTGGCAGGTGCACTTCCGCGACACCATGCGCGGCGGGAAGTTCCTCAACCAGTGGCGGATGGCCGAGCTGCACGCCCGCGAAGCACCCGACCGCGTCTGGGAGCTGGAGACCTGGGGCGCCCTCTTCGACCGTACGAAGGACGGGCGCATCTCGCAGCGCAACTTCGGCGGCCACGAGTACCCGCGCCTCGCACACGTCGGCGACCGCACGGGCCTGGAGCTGATCCGCACGCTCCAGCAGAAGATCGTGTCGTTGCAGCAGGAGGACAAGAAGGAGACCGGGGACTACGAGTCCCGTCTGAAGGTCTTCCAGGAGTGCACGGTCACCCGGATCCTCAAGGACGACGGCGGCCGGGTCTCGGGCGTCTTCGCGTACGAGCGCGAGTCCGGGCGTTTCTTCGTCCTCGAAGCGCCCGCCGTCGTGATCGCGACGGGCGGCATCGGCAAGTCCTTCAAGGTGACGTCGAACTCGTGGGAGTACACGGGTGACGGGCACGCGCTGGCGCTCCTCGCCGGGGCGCCGCTGCTGAACATGGAGTTCGTGCAGTTCCACCCGACGGGCATGGTCTGGCCGCCGTCGGTGAAGGGCATCCTCGTCACCGAGTCGGTCCGCGGCGACGGCGGGGTGCTCAGGAACTCCGACGGCAAGCGGTTCATGTTCGACTACATCCCCGACGTCTTCAAGGAGAAGTACGCGGAGTCGGAGGAGGAGGGCGACCGCTGGTACGACGACCCGGACAACAACCGGCGCCCGCCCGAACTGCTCCCCCGTGACGAGGTCGCGCGCGCGATCAACGCCGAGGTGAAGGCGGGCCGCGGCTCCCCGCACGGCGGCGTCTTCCTCGACGTCTCGACGCGCATGCCGGCCGAGGTCATCCGGCGCCGGCTGCCGTCGATGTACCACCAGTTCAAGGAGCTGGCGGACGTCGACATCACCGCCGAGGCGATGGAGGTCGGGCCCACCTGTCACTACGTGATGGGCGGCATCGCGGTCGACTCGGACACCGCGGCGGCCCGGGGCGTGGAGGGTCTGTACGCGGCCGGAGAGGTGGCCGGCGGTATGCACGGCTCCAACCGGCTGGGCGGCAACTCCCTGTCCGACCTGCTGGTGTTCGGGCGCCGGGCTGGTCTGCACGCGGCTCAGTACGCGACGGGTCTTGCCGAGCGTCCCACGGTGGACGACGTCCAGGTGGACACGGCGGCGGCGGAGGCCCTGCGCCCGTTCTCGGCCGAGGGCCCGGCGCCCGGCGAGGACCTCCAGGAGCCGATCCGCCCGCCGGAGAACCCGTACACCCTCCATCAGGAACTCCAGCAGACGATGAACGACCTGGTCGGCATCATCCGCCGCGAGCCGGAGATGCAGCAGGCGCTGAAGAAGCTGGCGGACCTGCGGGTACGGGCGCGCAGGGCGGGCGTCGAGGGCCACCGCCAGTTCAACCCGGGCTGGCACCTCGCCCTCGACCTGCGGAACATGCTGCTGGTCAGCGAGTGCGTGGCACGGGCGGCCCTGGAGCGCACGGAGTCGCGTGGCGGGCACACCCGGGAGGACTTTCCGACGATGGACCGCACGTGGCGCCGCGTGAATCTGCTGTGCCGGCTGACCGACCCCACAGGCGGTCTGGCGGCGACCGACCCGGTCCGCGGTCAGATCGCGCTCACCCGTGAGACCACCGAACCCATCCGCCCGGACCTGCTCGCCCTCTTCGAGAAGGAGGAGCTGGTCAAGTACCTCGCCGAAGAGGAGCTGTACGAGTGAGCAGCTACGAGGCCCGCTTCAAGGTGTGGCGGGGCGATGCGCAGGGCGGCGGCCTGGAGGACTTCAAGGTCGAGGTCAACGAGGGCGAGGTGGTGCTGGACATCATCCACCGCCTCCAGGCGACCCAGACGCCCGACCTCGCCGTGCGCTGGAACTGCAAGGCCGGCAAGTGCGGTTCGTGCTCGGCGGAGATCAACGGGCGGCCACGGCTGATGTGCATGACGCGGATGTCGGTGTTCGAGCGGGACGAGACCGTCACGGTGACGCCGCTGCGCACCTTCCCGGTGATCCGCGACCTGGTGACGGACGTGAGCTTCAACTACGTCAAGGCCCGGGAGGTCCCGTCCTTCGTGCCGCCCGCGGACCTGGGACCCGGCGAGTACCGCATGACGCAGGAGGACGTGGACCGTTCGCAGGAGTTCCGCAAGTGCATCGAGTGCTTCCTGTGCCAGGACACGTGCCATGTGGTGCGTGACCACGAGGAGAACAAGCAGGCGTTCGCGGGCCCGCGTTTCCTGATGCGGGTGGCGGAGCTGGACATGCACCCGCTGGACGCGGCGTCGGAGTCCGGCCTGGACCGCAAACGCACGGCCCAGGACGAACACGGCCTCGGCTACTGCAACATCACCAAGTGCTGCACGGAGGTCTGCCCCGAGGGCATCAAGATCACGGACAACGCCCTGATCCCGCTGAAGGAACGGGCGGTCGACCGTAAGTACGACCCGCTCGTGTGGCTGGGGTCGAAGATCAGGAGGCGGCCTTCAGGAGGGTGAGGGGCGCGCGGACGCCGGTCATGCGGACGGCACACGGCCGGGGCGCTGCCCCAGGAACTGGAGCGCCGCGCCGGAGAGGAACACGAGCAGGCCGCCGCCGAAGACGAGATCGATGGCGGTCGTGCCGTGCACGGTCGCGCCGTACCGGAAGAGTGCGATGCCCGAGGCGAACAGCAGGGTTCCGGAGCCCCACAGCCGCGGCCGTGCGATGGTTCCCCGCAGCCACGGCACGACCCAGCCGGTCGTGATGGCCACGATGCCCAGGATGGCGTAGAGCACCAGGATCACTGCCAGGGTGACAAAGACGAAAGCGTGCATCGAACCCCCACTGTGTGTTGCCGCTGATCATGGCACCACCCTCTGTCGGCGACCAGATCCGCCCTCCTGTGCGTCGGGAGGGTAGGTCCGGCGTATCGGGCGTACCCCGGTCGCGGTGCCGCATCACCGGCCATACGCTCCGAGATGTGACGCCGCTCCACCGTCGACGCCGGCCGTGCCGGGCCGCCGCGTACAGAGCCGTGCGGACGGCGCCTGCCGTGTTGGGGGTGATACCGGCGCCGGTGGCCGCCGTGGGGGTCGCCGCGACCGGGCAGGGGCAGACCTCCACCGCCGACCTGGTGCTGCCGCTGATCGCCGCGGTGGCCGCCGTGGCCGTGGCGGTGTACGCGTCCCTGCGGCGCAGACGGCGCATGACCACGCGCACGACGCCCGGTGGGGCCACGCCGACCGTCGTCTCGCTGGACGAACTCGACCGGCGGGCACGACGCTCGCTCGTCGAGACCGACGACTGCGTACGGACGAGCCGTGAGGAACTTCGCTGTGTCGCCGCGCAGTTGGGGGACGTGGCGGTACGGCTGCACGCGGAGGCGGTGGAGTTCGCCGCGGCGGAACTGAGCGCCGCGTTCCGGGCGCGACAGCGGCTCGACGACGGGGAGGGCGCGACGCGGACCCTGCTGGAGGAGATCCTCGCGCGCTGCGAGGCGGCCGGGCGGCGGCTGGACGAGGAGGCGGCGGGGCTCGACCGGACCCGGGCGCTGGAGCGGACCGTGCGGGACGCGCTGGAGCACGCCGAGGCGCGGTTCCGGGAGCTGGCGGCACGGATCGCGGACGCGGACGGCACGCTCGTGGGGCTGCGCGAGCGGTATGCCCTGTCCGCGTATCTGCCGGTGGCGGGCCACGACGAACAGGCCAAGGACCGGCTGGTGTTCACCATGACCTGTCTCAACCGTTCGCGCCAGGACCTGGACCGGGGGGACACGCAGAACGCGGTGGTCCATCTGCGCGCTGCCGAGGCCGCCGTCGACCAGGCGGCCCTGCTCGTGGACGGCATCGCACGGCTCGCCGCGGCCCTGGCCACCGCAACGGAACGACTTCCCACCGCCCTGACCGACACCGAGTCGGCCCTGGCGGAGGCCCGCGAACAGGTGGGCACGGAGAGCGCCCGGGGGGATCTGCGGGGGCGGATCGCGTACGGGGAGTCGGTGCTGGCGGGGGTGCGGTCGGAGATGGGCGGCGAACGAACAACCGGGGCCGACGCGAACACGGGCGGGAAGGAACCGGGCGGCGGAGACCGAACCGAGGGCGGCGAGGACACCGGCGAGGCGGCAACCGGAGAGAGCGGGGCGGACACGCGGGAGACGACCGGAGAGACCGGGGCGCACACGCCGGAGACGACCGGCGTGGAAGGCGCCGACAGCGAAGGCGGCTGTGGCGGGAGTGGTCAGGGCGAAGTGGACCGGCGCCGGATGAACGGTGCCGAAGGTGCCCGTGGTGGACGGCGGGCTCGGGATCCGTACGACCCCGTCGATGCGCTGCGCCGGATCGAGCAGGTGGCGGTCGGGCTGGACCGGGCGTTGTGGCGCGAGCCGCCGGGCGGATCGCATGCGCTCGGGCGGCTCGAACGGGCCCTTCTCACCGCACGCTGCACCGTGGGCGCCGCGTCCGACTACGTGACGACCCATCGCGGAGCCATCGGCTGCGAGGCGAGGACCCGGCTCGCGGAGGCGGAGCGGCGGCTGCGCGACGCGGAGAACACGGACGTGCCGCCCGTACCGTCCCCGGCCGACGCCCTCACCGACGCCCGCGAGGCCGACGCGCTCGCCCGGCAGGCCCGGCAGCTCGCCGAACGGGACGTACGGGCGTACGGGACGCCGTACGGCGAGGGCCTCTGGACGGGCGGCGCCGTACTCGGCGGCATCCTGCTCGATGCCTCTCACCGGCGCGCCGAGGGCCCGGGCCACCCCGGCGACGGCGGCCCCGCGAGCTACGGCGGACCGGACACGCGGGGGCGCCGGGACGGCGGTGAGCTGTTCCGGCCGAGGCCGGCGCGACCCGGCGGCTAGGTCCTGTCGTCAAACTCCCGTCGTCCGCCCGGACGCCGCTCCTTGACGGGCAAACGTTGCCTGCCGGGGCACTAGAACAGACTCAGCAACGCCTCCGCCGGATCCGTGACGCCGTTCTCGCCGCCGGGCAGCGGGAGTTCGAACCACACCGTCTTGCCGCGCGGCGTGCGGCGTGAGCCCCAGGCCGCGGAGAGCAGGCCGACCAGTTGCAGACCGCGGCCCCCCTCGTCGGTGTCCCGGGCGCGCCGGCGGCGAGGCTGGACCAGGCCCGCGTCCCACACCTCGCACACCAGCGTCCGGTCGAGCAGCAGCCGTAGTCTGATCTCGCCCTCGCCGTATCGCAGAGCGTTGGTGACCAGCTCACTGACCAGCAGTTCCGCCGTGTCCACCAGCGGCTCCAGGTCCCAGGTGAGCAGTTGCCCGCGCGCGTACTCGCGGGCCCGGCCCACGCTGCGCGGCTCGCGCGGCAGTGTCCAGTCGCCGACGGACTCGGCCGGCAGCCCCTGCACACGCGCCATCAGCAGCGCGATGTCGTCCTCGCCGTGGTGCGTGTCGAGCGTGTTGAGGACGTGGTCGCAGACGTCCTCCAGGGGCCTGCTCGGGTCGGTGAGCGCTCCCACGAACGCCTGGAGGCCCTCGTCCAGCGGATGGTCCCGGGACTCGACCAGGCCGTCCGTATAGAGCGCCAGCAGCGCGCCCTCCGGCAGTTCGACCTCCACCTCCTCGAACGGCTCGCCGCCCACGCCCAGCGGCATCCCGGGCGGCACGTCCAGCATCAGCGCGGGCTCGCCCGGCTCCACGAGCACCGGCGGCAGATGGCCCGCGTTGGCGAAGGTGCAGCGTCGCGACACCGAGTCGTAGACGGCGTACACGCAGGTCGCGAGGTAGACCTCGGACAGGTCCGCGTCACGCGGCTGGCGGGCCGTACGGGTGGCCTGCTGGACGCCGCCGGGGGCGCCGAGGCCGCGCGCGATCTCGTCCAGCGCGGAGAGCACCTCGGCGGGTTCGAGGTCGAGCAGGGCCAAGGTGCGTACGGCCGTCCGCAGTTCGCCCATCGCGACGGCGGCGCGCAGGCCGCGGCCCATGACGTCGCCGACGACCAACGCGGTGCGGTGGCCGGGCAGTTCGATGACGTCGAACCAGTCGCCGCCGACCTCGGTCGCCGCGTTGCCCGGCAGATAGCGGCAGGCGATGTCCAGGCCGGAGGCCTCCGGGTCGCCCGGTGGCAGCAGGGACCGCTGAAGTATCAACGCCCGTTCGTGCTCCCGGCGGTACAGCCGCGCGTTGTCGATACAGACCGCGGCGCGCGCCGCCAGTTCCACGGCGAGCGCCCGGTCGCGTTCCCCGAACGGCTCACTGCCCTTCGTACGGGAGAACTGGACGAGGCCGACCACGGTGTCGTGCGCGACCATCGGCACCGCGAGCGTGGACTGGATCAGGCCGTTGTCGTCGGCGGGGATGTGCCGGGGGCGGGCGGTGCGCAGCGCGTCCGCGCAGGGCGAGTTGAAGGCGTAGTGGTGCACGGAGCCGACGGCGACGGGTTCGGGGCCGCCGACGAAGGGCGCGTCCGCGACCGCGCTGGAGAACGCGACGCGGCGCAGCTCGGCGCTGCCGTCGGCCAGGCCCGGCGGGGTCTCGTCGCCGACCAGGAGCCCCTGGTAGAGGTCGACGGTGGCGAGGTCGCAGAAGCCGGGGACGACCACGTCGAGGAGTTCGCGCGCGGTGGTCTCCAGATCGAGGGAGTTGCCTATGCGGGCGCCGGCCTCGTTCAGAAGGGCGAGGTTGCGGCGGGCGGCGGCGGCCTCGCGGGCGGCTGCGCGGCGGGCGGTGATGTCGGTTCCCAGCCAGGCGATGCCGATGGGACGGCCGCTGCCGCTGTGCACGCGGTAGAGGTTGACGGACCAGTGCCTGCGCTCGTCGGAGCCGGGGATGACGCCCGCGACGTGCATGTCCGTGATCGACTCGCCGCTCTCCAGGACGCGCCGCAGCGTCGCGGCGACGCGCTCGGCCTCCGGGGACTGCAGATAGTCGTGGACGGAGCGGCCGCGGTGTTCGTCGGGCGTGCCGCCGAAGGTGGAGGCGAACCGCTGGTTGGCGCGCCGTACCCGCAGATCGGTGTCGATCAGCAGGAAACCGAAAGGGGATTGACCGAAAATCGCCTGCGAGGCGGCGAGGTCCGTCTCGATCTGGCGGAGGGTGTGGGCGTCCACGACGATGCACACGGCGGCCCGTTCGCCGTCCTCCGTCGTGGTGGGCATCACATAGACCTCGGCGATCCCCTCGGACCGCTGCGCATCGGGCATCCGGAAGGGGATGATGCCGGTCCACTCCCGGCCGTCCAGGATCTCGGCCATCTTGCGCTGTCCGCGCTCGCGCAGTTGGGGCGCGACGAACGCCGCGATGGGGTCCATCCCGATGGCCCGCTCGGCGGGGATCCCGAAGAGTTGTTCGGCCCGCAGGCTCCACTGGTCGACGTGCCCGTCGGGGCCGATGGAGAACGAGGCGACCTTGATGTAGTCGTAGATGGAGCCGGGCGGACTGCTCTGCCACAGAGTGCCGCTCGTCGTGTCACGCGGTTCGACGGCCGTGGCGGAATCGACCACGGCCTCTCCCCTCGCGCCGCCCGACGGGTCCTCGGACTCCGTGGCCTTCGCTGGTATCTCGCTCACGCGAACCGTCCCCTCCAGCTCACCGCATCCGGCACCGGTCACCGGAAACGGCTGCCCGCAGTATCCAGCACTACGGCGCCGCACGACACGGTGTTCACGATCACAGCACGGTCCCGATGGTTTTTGGACCGGCCGGGCCATACTCCCAGTCTTCTAACCAGGTGGTGCCCAGTCGAACCACAGACTCCTGTTGCGGCCGTTGCCGTGCGCCGTGCACCGGGGGCCCGCGCTCAGCCGTGAACCGGCAGCTCGAACCAGACCGTCTTGCCGGTGTTGCCCGGCCGGGTGCCCCAGCGGCTGGAGGAGTGGGCGACCAGTTGGAGCCCGCGGCCGTTCTCGTCGTCGGAACGGGCGGTGCGCTCGTGGGGCGGATCGGGAAGCGGGTCGGAGACCTCGACGAGCAGGGTGGGGGCGGCATCGGCGGGACGTACGAGGCGGACGCCGATGGGGCCCGTGGCGTGCCGCAGGGCGTTGGTCACCAGCTCGCTGACGAGCAGCACGGTGACGTCGCCGAGCTGGTCGAGCCCCCAGGTGCGCAGCTGGCCCCGGACGACGGCGCGGGCGGTCCGTACCGCGCCGGGGTCGGCGGGGAACGTCCACTCGGCGCTTTCGCCTTCGGTGTCGAGCACGCCGATCACTTCCCAGAAGCCCACCCATATCCGGTTTCGTGGGGTTAATGGGCACATACCCGATATCCCCGGCGCCTTACCGCGCACGCGGGCGCACTGTGGCACGAACGGCGTACCGGACGCCAGCCCCTGAAACATCATGCGCCCCAACAGCCCCAGGCCCTGCTCGCCCAACACCCCCGCGCCTCGGAGGGTCGATCGCGGCCTTTCCGCACGTGAGAGCCCTGGAGTTCGGATCGGCGCGCCTCGGCCGCCGCCCACAACGTGGGCACAGGTTTTACCGATTCCATGCATTCGCATGGCTCGCGGGCGACCCGGGGCGGCACCTGCGGCGGCCCGTCGGAGTCAGAACCGCCGCCACGCGGCCGGAACGGCCAGGACGGCCTTGACCGCCGCCACGTCCTGATCGAGCCAGTCGACGTCCCAGATCTCATCCGGGGTCAGCCAGCGCAGCTCGTCGTGGTCCTCCAGGGGCTCGGGCGTGCCGGCGAGGAGGCGCACTGTCCAGACCCGCAGCACATACCCCGGTTTCAGGGGCCACTCCCCCGGTACGCGCTCGACCGGCTCCGCCGTCACCCCCAGTTCCTCGCGCAGCTCACGCACGAGGGCGCGCTCGGGGGTCTCGCCGGGTTCGACCTTGCCGCCGGGCAGCTCCCAGCGGCCGGCCAGCTCGGGGGGCGCGCTGCGGCGGGTGGCCAGCAGGCGGCCGCCGCTCAGCAGGGCGCCTCCGACCACCACGATCGATCGGGTCATGCGCCGGAGCCTACGGGAGCGCGCGGCGGATCACATGCCCCGGGGGAAAGCCCCTCACTTGCTTCCGTTCTGCCCGATGCGCTCTACCCAGTAGAGCTGTTTGTGACCGCGGGCGTCGAGGCTGTCCACGATCTTCTGGGCCTCCGCGCGAGTCGCGTACCTGCCCACGCGGTAGCGGTTGCCGTTGTCGTCCTGCCGTATGACGAGCCAGGGGAGAGTGACCGTGCTGTCGTTCATCGCGCCCCTCCCCTTCCCGTCCCCGGCCCTCGCCGCGCCCCACCCACCAAGGAAACCGCACTGCGCATATGCCCGAGCCTACGCCTTACCTTCACACAGCGAATACGCCTTTTCACAAAGAGGTACGCAACCAGCCATGACGGAGGGGGCGCACGCCGTCGAACGCGCCGTCCCGCACGCCTCCGGCGCACGTCGATCAGCAGGAAGGGCACGCGGGAGACGGCCGGGAGAACGACCGGATTGCAACTGCCGTCCGGGCGACGGGGCTTCGGCGGGGGAACGGCGCAACTCCGCGAAGGAGGAGGTCACTCGGGAGGCGGCCACCTGAAGGAGAAGGCCTCGCGGGTGCGCCCGCGAGGCCTGACGGGAGGAAGGAGGAGGCAGGGTGACCCGGGCGCATCACCTCACCGGCGGGCGGGCGCGGGCCCGCCCCGCCGCATCACCGGCACAGGATGCGGCTACTTCACCGGTAGGTGGTACGCCACCCGGAACCGGTCCGCCGGTACCACCACGTCCGCCGTCTCCACCGGACGGCCCGAGGCGTAGTACGTCCGCTGGATGACCAGCACCACATGGCCGGGGACGCCGCCGAGGGTGAGCAACTCCTCGGCGAGGCCTGGACGGGCGCCCACCTCTTCCGTGACGTTGTCCACCACCACGTCGATGGCCGCCATGCGCTCGACGACGCCCATGCCACCGAGCGGCCCCTCCTCGGGAAGCATCACAGGGGTTCGACCGGTCAGGGCGAGCGGCTCCCAGGACGTGGAGAGCATCATCGCCTCGCCCGCGTCCCGGAACACGTACTTCGTACACATCACGCGCTCGCCCGGCGGGATGGCGAGACGCTCGGCGATGGCGCCGCTCGCCTCCGCCTGCTCGCTGCGCGACTCCCAGGTGCCGCGCGTGGACGCGTCCGCCTGTTCCTGGCGGAACGGCGTGGCACCCCTCTCCGGCCGGAAACCGGAGCGGGCGATCCGCCTCGGCACCGGCCGCTCCCGGACGTACGTCCCCGACCCGGAGCGGCCCTCCACCAGTCCCTCGGCCATCAGCACCTTGCGGGCCTCCAGGGCGACCGTGTCCGAGACGCCGTACTCCTGGCGGATGCGGGCCTGGGACGGGAGGCGGGTGTGCGGTGGCAGCGAGCCGTCGACGATCTTCTTGCGGAGATCACCCGCGACACGCAGATACGCCGGCTGCTCACCGAAAGTCACTGGCCGCTCCCATCAGCTTGTACAGACAGCAACAGCGTGGCAACGGTGGGTTGTGCTGTGCAAGCAAAGGCCAGAGAATCACTCGATGTGATGACTTGTTCCTGCCGAGGGCTTTACGCAGGCACTTTCTCCCCGTTATAGCCGCCGTTACACCCGCTTGCCGGTCTCCGTACCCCCGCCGGAACCTTCACTGTCGTCCGCGTCGTGTGACGGCGGGTTCGTGGCGAGGCCCAGAGCCTTGCGGGCGGTGATGGCCACCCTGCCCTCCAGGAGCGCGCTGCCCCGGTGTAGGGGGCGTGGCAGGTGTCGGCATCGGCGTGCGTATGCCTCCGGCGGAGGGGGCAGCCCGAGCGGAGCCGACCCGCTCAATGGCGTGATCAGAGCACCAGCGCCCAGGAGTCGATCTTCCCCGTGTCGAACAGCGCGTTGTCGCCGACCCTCAGTCTCCAGGTGCCGTTCGCCGTCTCCGACGAGGCGTTCACCGTGTAGGTGGCGTTGATGTCGTCCGTACTGCCGCCGGTTCCGTAGGACTTGAGCAGATAGGCCGATCCGTCCGGGGCGATCAGCTGGATCTGGAGGTCGCCGATGTACGTGTGCTGGATGTGCACCTCGACGCCGAGGGCCGACGGCGCGTTGCCCGTGACCCCGGTGACCGTGATCGGCGACTCCACGGTGAAGTAGTCGTTGATCGGGTGGTCCGAGGTGTTCTCGAAGCGCCGCGCGAGCGGGGCCGTCGTGGCGCCGACGACGTTGAGGAGCCGGTTGGGCGAGCCGCTGCCCGGGGCGGAGACGACCCCGGCGGTCGCGGCGCTCGTGAGCGCGGAGGCGACCTGCGCGGGCGTGGCCGTCGGGTGGCCCGCCAGGTAGAGGGCCGCCGCCCCCGTCACATGAGGCGTCGCCATCGACGTGCCGGACAGGGTGGCCGTCGCCGTGTCGCCGGTGTTCCAGGCGGAGGTGATGGAGGAGCCCGGCGCGAAAAGGTCGAGCACCGAGCCGTAGTTGGAGTAGTCGGCCCGCGCGTCGCTCGACGTGGTGGCACCGACCGTGATCGCCTCGCTCACCCGGGCGGGCGAGTAGCCGGAGGCGTCGGCGTTGCTGTTGCCCGCCGCGACCGCGAAGGTGACGCCGGAGGCGATGGTGTTGCGGACGGCCGTGTCGACCGCGCTGTCGGCGCCGGAGCCGAGGGACAGGTTGGCCACGGACGGCGCTCGGTGGTACCGGGCCACCCAGTCGACACCCGCGATGACCTTGTCGGTGGTCCCGACGCCGGTGTCGTCGAGGACGCGGACGGCGACGATCCTCGCCTGCTTGGCGACGCCGTACGAGGTGCCCGCGACCGTGCCCGCGACGTGCGTGCCGTGCCCGTTGCCGTCCTGCGCGACGGCGTCGTTGTCGACGTAGTCGTAGCCGTACGAGGCCCGGCCGCCGAAGTCGGCGTGGGTGACGCGTACGCCGGTGTCGATGATGTACGCGGTCACGCCCTGGCCCGCCGAGTCGGGGTAGGTGTACCGGCTGTTGAGCGGCGGGCTCTTCTGGTCGATGCGGTCCAGGCCCCAGGAGGGCGGGTTGGTCTGGGTCGCCTCGATGTGGAGGGTGCGGTTCTGGACGACGGAGGCGACGGACCGGTCAGCGGCGAACCGCTTCGCGTCGGCGGAGGTGGCGTGGATCGCGTACCCGTTGAGCGCCTTGACATAGGTGCGCGTGACGGTGGCGCCGTACTTCCTGGCGAGGTCCCGGCCCCGGACGGAATCCGCCTGCACGGCATCCGCCTTGAAGGTGACGATGAAGCTGTCGGCGACGGCGTTCGCCGCGCCCTCGTACTGGATCGAGCCCTCGCGGTCCGGCGCCGCGTGCGCGGGGAGGCCGGAGGCGAGGCCGACGGCCAGGGCCGCCGTGCCGATCCCGGCCAGTCTTCGCCGGACCTGACGCATCACTGCCATCGGAGTGTCCTCCTCGTCGGTGGTGCGCCGGGGGGCTCCGGTGGCGGGTGCGCGAGAGGCCGGCCATACACGCGGCGCGAGGCACGCGGAGATAACACCGGTGCCACGCCGGAATCATGACATATAGTCACTAACCGGACAACTACCCTACTCACATGACACCTTTGCCGGACTGTTTCTGCCCGGTGGACGGCACGCGCGTGGCCTCGGAGTCGCTCGCCTGGTGCTGCCCCGTCTGCCGCGGCCCGCTGGACCTGGACTTCGCGCCCACCCCAGCACCGCTCAAGTCCCTTGGCGGACGGGTTAATTCACTGTGGCGGTACGCCGAGACACTGCCGCTCGCCACGCCCTCGGTCAGCCTCGGTGAGGGCCGTACACCGCTCGTGGCGCTGACGGACGGCGTCTCGGCCAAGCTCGACTTCCTGATGCCGACACTGTCCTTCAAGGACCGGGGCGCGGTGCTGCTGGCCGAGCTCGCGCTGCGGCTGCGGCCACGGCAGGTGCTCTCCGACAGCAGCGGCAACGCGGGCACGGCGATCGCCGCCTACTGCGCCCGGGCCGCGCTGCCCTGCACGGTGTACGTCCCCGAGGGCACCTCACCCAAGAAGCTGGAGCAGATCGGGGCGCACGGGGCGCGGGTGCACGTGGTCGAGGGCGACCGCGAGGCGACGGCGCGGGCGGCGCGCGAGGCGGCGGACGAACCGGAGGTGTTCTACGCGTCGCACGTCTTCAACCCGTACTTCCTGCACGGGACGAAGACCTACGTCCACGAACTGTGGGAGGACCTCGGCGGGCGGCTCCCCGAGGTGCTCGTCCTGCCGGTCGGCAACGGCACGCTGCTGCTGGGCGCGGCCCTCGCCGTCGCCGAACTCTTCGCGGCGGGTCTGATCGACCGCCGCCCGGCGCTGTACGCGGTCCAGACGGCGGCGGTCGCGCCGCTGGCGCACGCGTGGCAGGAGGGCGCGGACGACCTGGTGGGCGTCACCCCCACGGCTCCGACGGTGGCCGAGGGCATCGCGATCCCCCGCCCGCCACGGGCCCGCCAGATCCTGCGGGCGGTACGCGATTCGGGCGGCAGGTTCCTGACGGTGACCGAGGATCAGATCCGCCACGCCCAGCTGGACCTGGCGTCCCAGGGCCTGTACGTCGAGTCGACGGGGGTGGTGTGCTGGGCGGCGGTACGGGAGGGGGTACTGGGCGCGCGCGGTGCCGTGGTGCCCTTGTGCGGGGCGGGTCTGAAGACGGGGCTGGCCGACGGCTGAGGGCTCAGGCCGACCCGGAGGGCCCGGGCCAGGGGGCTTCTGATGGATCTCCGTGGAGGAAGGAGCGGCGTCCGGTGCGTGCCCTCCGGGCGGACGACGGGAGTTTGACGACAGGACCTAGCCCTTGACCACCCCGAGCGGCACCAGGCGGACGACCAGTCGGGCGAGCCCCGCGCCCTCGGTGGCGCGGGCGACCGCGTCGACGTCCTTGTACGCCTCGGGGGCCTCTTCGGCGAGCCCACGCCAGGAGGACGGCCGGACGGCGATGCCCCGCGACTCCAGCTCGCCGCGCAGAGCCTCGCCACGGACGTGGCGCAGCGCCTGGTGACGGCTCCATACGCGCCCCGCGCCATGGGCGGCGGACGAGAACGCGTCATTGCCGACGGTGCCGACCATCACGTACGAGGCCGTGCCCATCGTGCCGGGCACGAGCACGGGGTGCCCGTGGTCGGCGAGGTCCGCCGGGAGGTCCGGGTGGCCGGGCGGGAGCGCCAGCGTGGCGCCCTTGCGGTGGACGCACAGCCTGCGCGACACACCGTCCACATCGTGGGTCTCGATCTTGGCGGTGTTGTGGGAGACGTCGTAGACCAGGTCGACTCCCACCCCGGCGGCGGTGGTGAAGGCATGGCGCACGGCCTGGGTGAGCAGTTGCCGGTTGGCGCGGCCGTAGTTGGCGGCGGCCGCCATCGCCCCGAGGTAGGCCCGGCCCGGTGTGGAGACGACGGGCGCGCAGGCCAGCTGACGGTCCGGGATGTGGATGCCGAAGGAGCGCAGGGACTGGTCCATGACGCGGACGTGGTCGGTGCAGACCTGGTGGCCCAGGCCGCGCGAACCGCAGTGGATCATGACGCACACCTGACCGGGGTGCAGGCCGAAGGCGGCCGCGACGCCGGCGTCGTACACCTGGTCCACGACCTGCACCTCCAGGAAGTGGTTGCCCGAGCCCAGGCTGCCCACCTGCTGGAGTCCCCGGTCCACGGCCCGCTGCCCGACCTGCGACGGATCGGCCTCCGCCAGTGCTCCGCGGTCCTCGCAGCGATCCAGGTCACGGGGCACACCGTGATCGCACTCGACCGCGTACCCGGCACCGGCGACCAGCAGCTTCTCCATCTGTGCCCTGCCGGAGATCTTCCACAGCCCGCCACGCCCCGTACCGCGCGGGATGGTGTCGCCGAGGATGTCCATCAGCCTGCGCATCCTCGGGGCCAGTGGCTCACGGTCGATGTCGGCGGCCAGCAGCCGGACGCCGCAGGAGATGTCGAATCCGACGCCGCCGGGCGAGACCACTCCGCCGGCGTCGATGTCCGTGGCGGCGACCCCTCCGATCGGGAATCCGTATCCCCAGTGCACATCGGGCATGGCGAACGAGGCGCGCACGATGCCCGGCAGCGTCGCCACGTTCGCCACCTGCTCCAGCGCCTTGTCCCCGACCGCCTCGGGCAGCAGGTCCCGCGTCGCGAAGACCACTCCGGGCACCCGCATCGGGTCGCACCGGTCCAGGCGGAACCGGAACGGACTTTCCGGCACCAGTGTGATGTCCATACCCGTCGCCGCCCGTCGGTCGACCACCGTCCCGGCCCGGGAGCCGTCGGCTGCCCGCGCGCCGCCTGTGACGCCGGTCAGGAGGCCGGCTCGAGGAGAAGTCCGCGGATGTCGTTCGGGACCTGTTGCAGCGCGCTCTCCAGTTGCCCGGGCGAGACGTGGTCGCGTACGGCCGCGGTGACCGCGGCGGCCATCCGGGGGACCTCCTCGGTACTGACCTTGGCTTCCTGGGAGAAGCGGTTCACATAGCCCTGGCGGTCGTACTTGATCGGTACGTGGCTGGGGTCCCAGCCGTCGTAGTAGGCGCCGCGCATCAGATCGGGGAGTTGTGCGGCGAAGTGGGCGGCCACATCGACGGTGAGCCGGTCCCGGAGCGTGTGCAACCAGGTCCGCATGACCCGGTGGGCGAGGTGGCGGTCCTTGGTTCCCAGACTCTCGGACACCGATTTCAGCCAGATGTTCGCCGTGTGGATGGAGTGCTCGAAGTCGGGTGGGTGTGTGGCTGACATGCGTTTTCCCTTCCGGTCTGCCCGTGTCGTCCCTGTGCTTCACGGAATGCCGCGCCCTGGCACGGGCGGTTTTCGGCGGCGTTTCGGTGGCGCGAACGATCAAGGGATTCAGAAATCGGCAGGAGTGCGGACGGCGTCTGCCGTGGCATCCCGCGGCATGTGCCGCACGCGCAGAGGACGTCGCACGCGGTGGCTTCTCTTCGTCTCTGCCCTATGGCGTCCATGGTATTGCGCGGGGAACCGGTCGGCAGCCGCGCCGCAGCGGTGCCGATGGCCGTCCGGGTCCGCCGCCAGTGCGCCGACGCCCCACGGCGCGGCGGCAGCACGCCGGACGCCGCCGACTCGCCGTCACGTCCCCTTCACAGCAGGCACCTTGTACGGACTCGGCCGCCGCTCAGACGTCGAGCGTCACCGAACACGTCCAGCCCTGTGCCCCCTGGGTGAAGTCCAGCTCGTGCAGGGTGACCGCCTTCGGGACGGCGCCCGTCACCGGGAGCGAGTCGGCGTCGGCCACGCCCAGGGCGGCGCGCAGGCCGCCGGCGAACGGGACCAGTTCCACGTCGACCGGGACCTCGCCCTCGGTGTCGAGCCAGTACACGACCTCCTCCAGCAGGGCCACCAACAGGTCCGCGTCCGTGTCGGCCCGGACCACCACGTCCCGCGTGCGGACACCGACTGCCCCCGTCAGGTCCAGGAACGACTCGCAGACCCCCCGCACGGCCTGCGCCAGGCATTCCTCCCGGGTCGCGGCCCATGCCTCCACCCGCAGGTCCGCGGTATGCGGAACACTGCGGTGACCACCGCGCCGCGCGGCACCTTCCCGCCGCATCACACGCCTTCCCAGGGATACCCGCCGATGATGTTCTCCGGTGCGTGCGGGACCTGGATGTGGGGGCGGCCCGGAGCGTCCGACAGTGGTGCGGCGAGGACGGCGGGCCGTCGCCGCCGCACGACGCTGTCGTATCAGCCGCTGCCGCACGCCGTTGCCGTACGGCCGAACGGACGGCAACGAACAGGCGGCATCAGCCGAACAGGCGGCGCACCCGTATCGTGTCGACGCGCCTCCATCCGGACTTGGGCAGCCGCAGCCAGCCTTCCCCGGCTCTCCCGCTCCCCCGGTCCCTGCCGCTCGCCGGGCCCGCGGCGGCTGCCGCGGCCACAGCGGCCGCGCCTCGCGCCGCCCGGTACGACGGCAGCCTCGCACCGCACGCGGCCCGCTCGGCCCGCTTTCCGGCGCCGGCGAGCGTGGTCACCGCAGATCCCGCCTCGGGTGCCCCGACGGGGCACCGTGTGCGGTGCGGGTCTCGATCACGCATCCGGGACCGGGATAGATCTCCGTTTCGTGACCGTCGTCGTAGCGCACCCGGTAGGGCGGTTCCCCGTTCCGGCCGAGCACTTCCACGACGGTGGCATGGTGTTCCGGCGTTCCCACGGTCCTGCCGGTGAACCGCAGCACGTCTCCTTCATGCGCCTGCATCATGGCTCACTCCTTACCTGCCCCTGACGCTGCGCGGCATCGTGACCGCCGTCCCCCAGGGGACGTTCGCCGACGTTCGCCGGCATTCCCCGGAGTTCCCCGGAGTTCCCCGGTGGTCTCCCTCCCACCACATCCTGTGCCCTTTTCAGGATGGCTCGGCTTCTTCAGGATGGCTCGGCGGAGGGCTCACGAGAAGGGCCGATCGGCCACTGATGGACACCGGGAGCCATGGGCCGCAGGCGGGCAGGGGCCGCCCGGCAGGCGCATCCTGGAGCTGGACGGGTCGGCGGCGTGACCCGCCGCCCGAACGCGTCCAGGACCGCGTTCCACCCGCCCCGGAGGCGGCGTCAGCGCCCTCGGGAGCGATTCACTCGGGAGCGACCATGAGACTTTCCTTCCTCGAACCCCTGTACAAGCAGCCCGGCCCCTTCGCGTCGGTCTATCTGGACACGTCCCGCGACAGCCCCATCGAGGATCCCGACGCCGCCGTGGAACTTCGCTGGCGCCATCTGCGGGACGCGCTGATGTCCGAAGGAGCGGATCAGGCCTCCATCACCGCGCTGGCGCGCATCGTGGGCAGCGACACGGACGTCCCCGGCACCCACGGGCAGGCCGTGTTCACCGCGCACGGCCGGCTGGCGCTGCTGGACGAACTGCCCCTCCCGCCCCCACAGGACACGGCGCACTTCGGAACGCTGCCGGACACCATGCCGCTCGTCGTCCAGCACGCTCCCGGGATCCCGTACCTGGCGGTTTACGTCCACTACAGCGGCCGTCACTCCACGGAAGCCCCCGGCACCGTGCGTATCGAGGCCGAGGCCGGCACCTGGCCCGTCACCAAGGTCACCCCGGGCCAGCGCCTCGACGAGGTGATCCCCGTGACCGACTGGCTGCGCGCCGCCGAACAGATCGGCCGGGCGCTGGACGGTCATGCCCGGCGCGTCCACGCCGAGGAGGTGGTGGTCGCGGGGGACAAATGGGCCCGCGGCATCCTCGTCCGCCGGCTTCCCTCCACCTTGCGCGGGCAGGTCACCACCGTGGAGGGCGCCGGCGAGTCCCAGCCGGGGCGGGCACTGCTGGAGCACCGGCTCGAAGATCTCTTCAGTGGGCGCATGGCCGCGCACGACCGGGCCCTGCTGGGCGCCTTCCTCGCCCAGCGGGCACGCGCCGAAGTATCGGCCGAAGGGCTCTCCGCCACCGTATCGGCCCTTCAGCGCGGCCGGGTGAAGGCCCTCTTCCTCAACAACCACCCCGAGTCGCCGCTCCGCCTGTGGGTCGGCCCGGAGCCCGGTCAACTCGCCCTCACCGAGCAGGAACTGCGCTCCTACGGCGTACAGGAGGTCCGCGACGAGCGTGCCGACGCGGCCCTGACCCGCGCCCTGGTCGGCACGAAGGCCGAACTGGTCCTGGTGCCCGAGGGGCAGTTGCGGCTACACGAGGGCGTGGCCGTCCTGCTGCGCTACGCGGACCCCGGATCCCGCACCTGAGCCACCGCCCCGGCCTCCCGCGCCCGGCCTTCACACGTCGTGGTGCGGAACGGTGGCGCCGCCACCGGCCTTCACGGCCTCCACCACCTCCTGGTGCAGATGCCGGCTCTCCTGCTCGGAAGGGCAGGGCACCGGACTTCCGGCGAGGGTGAACCAGTGGGACGTGCCGCTGTACTGGACCGCCACATCGGCCTCACGGCCGTCCCAGGTGGTGTGCACGGTCAAGTCGCCGGTCACGATCATGCCCTCGTCGGTGCGGGCACCCCCGCGCCCGGCGAACACCCCCGTCGTCGTCCATGATGCCCAGGCCATGGTCATCAGCCTTCCTTCCTGAACGCGGGCGCCTTCCTGAACGCGGGCGCCCCTGCGGACCGCGCCGTGAAGTCTGCTCCTGGCCGCGATACCTGCTACCGAACGCTTGCCCAGTGCTCCACCCTTCAGGGTAGAGGTGTAGGGCATCCTCGCCCTTGCGGCCCGGAGGGCCGCAGAACCATGGCATCATCGCTTTGCCCGACAACGCGGTTGTCGGGCCTACCGCCGGACGGGCGGGAAGTCAGGCCTGTGGAGGTCTGGTAAGACCGGTCCTCACAGACCGGCACGGACCCGTGAAGCAGGAACCCAAGGTGGTACCGCGAAGCGGTACGGACCGGAATCTCCAGCCCTCGGGCTGGAGAGGGCGTCAATGGACATGGTGCGCCTGACGGACGCGGAGGACAGGGCCGAACGTCCCTGACCCGAACCGGCCGTCAGCCGGAGACGGCCTTGGTCCAGTCCCGCTCGACCGTTTTCCGCGCCTTCTCCAGCTGCGCGTCGGTCGGGAACTGCGGTGTTCCCTCGACCGTCGGCAGCCGTGCGGCGGCGGCCTCGTCGAGGGTGCCGTCCTGCTTCATGGCGTCCATGAGCACCGGGCGGGCATAACCGACGAGCCGGAGGTTCTGGCCCTCCGGGCTGAAGAGGTACTCCTGCCAGAGGCGTGCGGCCGCCGGGTGCGGGGCGTTCTTGTTGATCGCCTGCGCGTAGTACTGGGCGAAGCTTCCGTCGAAGGGGATCGCGACCTGCCATTTCACGCCCTTGTCGCGGAGCTGGTCGGCGTAGCCGAGGTTGACGTAGTCCCAGTTGATGCTGATGGGCGTCCGGCCGTCCCGGACCGCTGCCGAGCTGGACTCCAGGGGGTTGAAGTTGCCTCTCTTCTTGAGCTCGGCGAAGAAGTCGAGACCGGGCCGGATGTGGTTGAACGAACCCTTGTTCGCCAGCGCGGCCGCGTAGACGCCGGCGAAGGCGGTGTTCGAATGCCTCGGGTCGCCGTCGAGCGCGACCTCGCCCTTGTAGCCGGGCTTGAGGAGGTCGGCGAAGGTCTGGGGACAGGGTTTGACACGGTTCGCGTCGCAGCCGATGGAGATGTAGCCGCCGTAGTTGTTGTACCAGCGGGCGTGCGGGTCCTTCTGGCTGCGGGGGATCGAATCGTAGGCGGCGACCTTGTACGGCGCGAGCAGGTGCTGCCCCGCCGCCGCCCGCGCGAAGGTGTCGCCCACGTCGATCACGTCGGGGGCCTTCGGCCCCCTCCCGCTCCTGCGCACGGCGTCGATCTCGTCCTCGCTGTGGGCCTGCGGATTGTCGACCGTGACCTTGATCCCGTACTTCTTCTCGAAGCCGTCGATCAGGCCGCCGTAGTTGGCCCAGTCCCGCGGAAGGCCGATCGCCCTGAGCGTGCCCTCCTGTTTCGCCGCGGCGATCAGCGCGCGCATGCCGCCCACGCTCGCGGCGGAGGTGGCCAGCGACGGCTTCTCCAGCCTGGCGGGCGGTGTGTGCTCGCAGGCACTCATGCCCAGTGCCACGAGGGCGAAGCAGCCGAGGGCGGCCGCTGCTCGGGCACGAGGTGCGGTCACGACGGCTCCAGAGGGATATGGAACAAGGGTCGCGGCGCGAGCCGCTGTTGTCGCCGCGCGATGGGTGACGCGGCGCGGTCATGGAGTTCCGGAAGCTGCCAGGGCCGAGAGCCGCGGTCCGCCGGCCTGCGCACACGCGCTCCGACCGGCCGCCGGCAGCACCACGCGGTCCGGCGTGGCGGGCCCTCCGCCGTGTCTCCCGGTCTCCCGGGTCCACTGCGTCGACGAAACGGCCGTCGAGGCCAGCGTACCCGGCCGCCTCGACGGCGGATTCCTGTCCGGGGAACCCCTCGGACGGCGCAAGCAGGTCGTGCGCCGTGCCCGACCGCCTCACAGCGCCGTGTCGTCCCATTGGTCCAGCAGGATCTCGCCGAGCTCCTCGCCTGCGGGCGTGGCGCCGTCGTGGAGGGACTGTTCGGCCCAGATGACCTTGCCGGTGGGGGTGTAGCGGGTCCCCCAGCGTTCGGCGAACTGCGCGACCAGGAAGAGTCCGCGGCCACCCTCGTCGGTGACGTGCGCCCGGCGCAGCCGGGGTGAGGTACTGCTGCCGTCGGAGACCTCGAAGATCAGGGTGCCCGCGGCCGAGCCGCTGATCGGCTCCGTGCGGATGAGCCGGACGGTGATGGGCTCGGCGCCGTAGCGGACGGCGTTGGTGATCAGCTCGCTGAGGATGAGTTCGGCGGTGAAGGCGATGTCCTCCAGGCCCCACTCCGTCAGCCGACGGGCGCAGGCGGTGCGCACCGGGGCCACCGCCGCCGGGTCACGGGGCACATGCCACTCGGCGACGTGCGCGGGGTCGAGCCGGCAGGTGCGGGCCACCAGCAGCGCGACGTCGTCCCGGGGCCGCTCGGGCAGCAGGGCCGCCATCACCGTCGCGCAGGTGGCCTCCGGGGTGCGGTCGGGGCCGGTCAGCGCATCGCGCAGGGCCTCCAGGCCGGCGTCCAGGTCGCGGTCGCGGTCCTCGATCAGGCCGTCGGTGAAGAGCACCAGCCGGGAGCCCTCGGGCACGGTCAGCTCGGCGCACTCGACCGGCAGGCCGGCGCCCAGCCCCAGTGGCGGGAAGACAGGCACCTCGGGGAAGTCCACCGTCCCGTCGGGATGCACGAGCGCCGGTCCTGGATGGCCCGCGGTGGCGATCGTCAGCTGCCCGGAGGTGGTGTCGTAGATGGCGTACTGGCACGTTGCCCCGGTGATTCCCTGCCCGTCCTCCCCGCTGGCGGCCTCGTCGGCGTCGATCTGCGCCACCAGTTCGTCCAGCCGGGCCAGCAGCTCCTCCAGCGGCATGTCCAGGACGGAGAAGTTGTGCACGGCGGTGCGCAGCCGGCCCATGGTCGCCGCGGCGTGCAGTCCGTGGCCGACGACATCACCGACCACCAGCGCCACCCGGGCGCCGGACAGCGGGATGACGTCGAACCAGTCCCCGCCCACCCCGGCCTGGGCCGGCAGATAGCGGTAGGCCACCTCAAGGGCGGACTGCTCGGGCAGCCCGCGTGGCAGCAGGCTGTGTTGCAGGGTGACGGCCATGGTGTGTTCGCGGGTGTAGCGGCGGGCGTTGTCGATGCACACCGCTGCGCGGGCGCCCAGCTCCTCGGCGAAGGACACGTCCTCGTCCTCGAACGGTGGGGAGCCTTCCGCCCGCCAGAAGCTCGCCATTCCCAGCACCACCCCGCGGGCCCGCAGCGGAACCACGAGCAGGGAGTGGATGCCCTGGTCGAGGATCCGCCGGGCACGCTCGGGGTCCTGGGCCAGCCAGCCTTCGGAGGTGCTCAGGTCCCTCACACAGGCGGCTCGGCCCGCGGCCATCGCCATGGAGACGGGGTGGGTGGGGACGAACCGGACGAGCGTGCCGACGGGGTAGAGGAGATGCTTCTCGTCCGGACCCGCGACCGCGGTACGGCGCAACTCGGTGGTCGCACCGGGCGACTCCTCGCCGCGCAGGACCGGGTCGAGCAGCTCGACGGTGGCGACATCGGAGAACCGAGGGACGGCCACCTCCGTGAGTTCCTCGGCGGTGCGCTTCACATCCAGCGTGGTGCCGATCCGCATCCCGGCGTCGTAGAGCAGTTTCAGCCGCTCGCGCGCCCCCTCCGCCCTGCCGGACAGAGCCCGCAGCTCGGTGGTGTCCCGGAGTGTCACCACGCTGCCGCGCGGTCCATGAGGTGCGGTGAGCCGTTTGTTGACCGCCAGGAGCCGGTCGGCCGCCAGGTACACCTCGTCATTGGCCGATCGGTCGGAGCCCAGCAGCTCGGCGAGGTCCTCCTCCAGGCCCAGATCGGTGATGTGCCGCCTCTCCGCGTCCGCCGGCAGGTCCAGCAGCCGCCGTGCCTCGTCGTTGGCCAGCAGCAGCCTGCCGTCGGCGTCGATGATCAGCACTCCTTCCCGCACGGCGTGCAGGACCGCGTCGTGGTGCTCGTACATCCGGGTCATCTCGGCCGGTCCCAGGCCGTGGGTCTGCCGCCGCAGCCGACGGCTCGCCAGGCCCGCACCGCCCGCGGCGATGACAAGGGCCCCGGCGGCGCCACCGAACAGGACCGGCAACTGCCGTTGCACCCTGTGCTGCACGTTCTCGACGGTGACGGGAACGGCGACGATGGCGACGACCGAGCCGTCGGGGGCCCTGACGGGGACCGCCGAGATCACGGAGAGCCCCAGGGCCCCTCGGAAGGTCCTGGTGAACGCCTTGCCTGCCGCCGCCTCCGCGTAGGGACCGATGATGTGCTTCCCGATCTGGCGGGGGTCGCTGTGGGTGAGGGTGATCCCGTCCAGCCTGTAGACGATGATGGCGTCGACGCCCGCGGCCTTCCGGGCCGCCTCGGCGTGCGGCTGCAGCTCCTTGGTCGGGTCGGGGCTGTTCAGCGCGGGCACGATCCCCGGCGAGTGCGCGAACGTCTCCGCCGTGGCCAGTGTCCGGTCCTCGGCGTCCGTCATGCTGTCACGGCGAGCCTGCACCACGAGAGCGAGCAGCGCTGCGGCGACGAGCAGCACCACGACCGCCAGCTGCAGGAGGAAGACCTGACCGGCGAGACTGTGCACGCTCAGCAGGGAGCGCAGGCGCTTCGGCGGATGCCGGCCGGGCCCATGGGTCTTCCTGGGCACACGAGGGACCCCGCGCCCGGATCGACCCGAAAATCCACGCATATCCCTTTTCTATCGCCTCCGGGCAGTTGAGCACGAGGCGACCGGATGGCGCTGGGCCGAACAGCGCCATCCGGCGCGTCAGTCACCTCCCTTGGCCTGACGGAGGGTGGTCCCGCCGGTGATCTTCGTGTGGGCGGCGAGCAGGAAGGCCTTGCTGAGGATCGGCGAGAGCCGGTCGTCCTCGAACGACAGGAACACCTTGCCGTCGCCCTTGCGACGCGACGGGACGATGCACCACGCGATCGGTCCAGCACCTCCCCCACCTGTTTCACCCCGCTCGTCGGGCATGCGGGTGGGACTGTCAGTGGGCCCGGTTACTGTGACCGCCACCTGATCGAACGATCACCGACCACGGAGTCGGCGGAGGAGGGGCTGTGCGGCGCTGGGAGTCGGTCGGCGACGGTTCGGCGAAGTTCTGGGAGGCGGCGGCGGAGGACGACATCGTCACCGTGCGCTACGGGCGCGTGGGGACGGAAGGCCGTACGCAGGTGAAGGCGCTGGAGTCGGCCGAGGCGGCACAGCGGTACCTGGCGAAGACGATCGCCGAGAAGGAACGCAAGGGCTACCAGGAGGTCGCGGCCGAGGCCGAGCCGGCGACGACGGCGCAGGAGTCCCAGGCCGTGGTGTTCCCCGACGAGGAGACCTTCTCGATGCCCGCCGCGTGGCGGCGGCTGGTGTATCCGAGGCGGGGCGGGATCAGGCGGAGCGTCGGCGAACTGCACCCCGAAGCCGAGGAACTGGTGGCACTTCGGCTGAAGGAGGAGGCCGGCTGGGTCGAACAGATGCTCTCCGCCCCGCAGAGCGACCCGGTGATCGTCGAGGCCACCCGCGCGCACCTGAACGGAAGCCACAATCCGGTGGGCGCGGCCACCCTGGCCCGGGTGACGATGCACTTCCAGCTCCCCGACGGCGTCTTCGTGGACGCCTGGATCCGCGCCCACGGCATGGCCTTCGCCGCGCGGGCGGTGGTGGAGTTCTTCGACATCGAGACCCACTACATGCAGTACGGCGGGCGACGGGAGGATCCCTGGCTCTCCTGGCTTCCCGGGACCGACTCCTCCGACGGCCACTGGGGACGGCCCAAGTTCGCGGACCGGATGCGTTCCCTGCTGACCGTGGCCGACGAGGGCACCTACCGGCAGGTGGTCGCCGCGCTGGCGCACTGCCGGGACAGCGTGCGTCGCCGTATCGTCGTGTCCTACCTGGTGCCCGGCGAGCAGGACTGGGTCACCGAGTGCTGTGCGGACGCGGCCACGGCCGGCGCGACGCTGCGGGCCATGCTGCTGTGCTCGCTGAACTCCCCGGCGCAGCTGGACCACTTCGGCGGAAAGCTCGACCTCGGCTGGAACGGCTGGTCGATGCCGCTCGTCGCCACGCTGGCCGAGGGCACCGGCAAGGCTTTCGCACCCCTGCTCGACAGCGCGATCGGCGAGAGCTACAGCTCCGACTGGCTCAAGGCCTTCGCCGGCGCCCTCGTGGAGTTGCCGACGGACGACGCCTTCCGGATCCTGCTCGCCCGCGTGAAGAACAAGCACGTCCGTCCGAACCTGCTGGAGGCGATGCGGCGCTACCCCGTCCGCGCCCTGCGCCTGCTGGGCGCGGCATCGCTCGGCTCCGCCGAGTACGCGTCGATGGCCGAGCAGTTGCTGGCCGCGCACGTCCGGACCCACCCCGACCTGGTGGCAGCCGCGCTGCCCGACCTCCCCGCCGAGGTCGCCGCCCTCGTCGAGCCCCTGCTCACCCGCAGCGACCGGGTGGCGGAAGCCCCGGCTCAGGCGCTGCCCGCGCTGCTGGTCGCCCCGCCGTGGGCGAAGAAGCGTACGGCCCGCAAGGCCCGCGTGGCGGCCGAGGTGCCGGTGGCCCCGAAGCCGCAGGTCGTCTGGAAACCGGGAGAGCAGGAGGCCTGGGCCGCCGTCACCTCCTGGTACGGCAGGTGGCGCGGCTCGTACGACTGGAAAGAGGAGATCAAGGCCCTTCAGCGGGGCGGACAGTTGAAGGACGTCCGGGAGGTCCGGCTGTTCGTCGTCGGTCCCGAGGAGGTGGTCCGTCCGCTGCTGGCCGTCTGCGCCCCCGAGGACTTCTGGGACGGCGAGGCCGCCCTCAAGCCGGTGGCGGCGAAGTACGGCGTGGATGCCCTCCCGCTCCTGCTGCACGCCGCCGCCCGGCACCCCGCCACCCTGGGGCTGCTGCTTCTGCCGTATCTGGACGTCGAGGTCGCCGGTCAGGTGTGCGACTGGCTGGCCCGTCTGAAGTCGGCCGACGCCACGGGCCGCGCCTGGCTGACGCGGCACGGCCCGGCCGCCGTCCCCGTGCTCGTCCCGCACGCGGTGGGACCCGTCGGCACGGTGCGGCGCGGCGCCGAGAAGGCACTGCGGCTGCTGGCGTCCGCGCACGGCGACGAGGCGGTGCTGCGGGCCGCCGCCGAGTGCGGACAGGAGGCCGCCGACATCGTCGCGGAGCTGCTGGCCGCCGACCCGCTGGAGAGCGCCCTCCCCGCGCGCATGCCCGCCGTCGGCGCCTGGGCCGCCCCCGCGCTGCTGCCGCAGATCCTGCTCACGGAGGGCGGTGCCCTCCCCGCCGACGCGGTGCGCCACGTCCTCACCGTGCTGGCGCTGTCCAAGCCCGGCGAGGTCTACCCCGGTCTGGACGTGCTGACCACGCACTGCACCGGCGACTCCCTCGCCGCCTTCGCCTGGGGCCTGTTCGAACAGTGGCGGCTGGCCGGCATGCCCGCCAAGGACAGCTGGGCGCTGCACGCCCTGGGCCTGCTCGGGGACGACGAGACCGTACGACGCCTCACTCCCCTCGTGCGCGCCTGGCCCGGCGAGGGCGCCCACCACCGTGCCGTGGAGGGCCTGAACGTCCTCGCGACGATCGGCACCGACGTGGCGCTGCTGCATCTGCACGGCATAGCGCAGCGAGTGCCGTTCAAGGCGCTCAAGGTCCGCGCCCAGGAGAAGATCGCCGAGGTCGCCGAGGGTCTGGGGCTCACGGCCGAGCAGTTGGGGGACCGTCTCGTCCCCGACTTCGGCCTCGACGCGGACGGCAGCACCGTCATCGACTACGGCCCCCGCAGCTTCACGGTGGGCTTCGACGAGCAGCTGCGCCCCTACGTACGGGACACCGACGGCAAGCCCCGCAAGGCCCTGCCGGCCCCCGGCGCCAAGGACGACCCGGAACTCGCGCCGGCCGAACGCAAGCGGTTCGCCGCGCTGAAGAAGGACGTCCGCACCGTCGCCGCCGACCAGGTACGGCGGCTGGAGGCGGCGATGGTGGCGCAGCGCACCTGGACGGCGAGCGAGTTCAAGGAGCTGTTCCTGGCCCACCCGCTGCTGTGGCACCTGGTCCGCCGTCTGGTCTGGATCGGCGAGACGGACGGCGAGGTGACCGCCTTCCGGGTGGCGGAGGACCGCACGTTCGCCGACATGAACGACGACGAGCTGACGCTTCCCCAAGAGGCGAGCGTCCGCCTGGCGCACCCGCTGCACCTGGGCGCGGACCTGGACACCTGGTCGGAGCTGTTCGCCGACTACAAGATCCTCCAGCCCTTCCCGCAGCTGGGCCGGGCCGTGCACGCGTTCACCGAGAAGGAAGCGGCGGGCCACCGGCTGACCCGCTTCGAGGGCGCCACCGTGCCGGTCGGCAAGCTGCTCGGGCTCACCAAGCGCGGCTGGGAGCGCGGCGAACCGCAGGACGCGGGTGTGGAGCGCTGGTTCCACCGGCGGATCGACGAGGACCACTACCTGGTGATCGGCCTCGACGAGGGCATCGCCGTCGGCGTGGTCGACATGTTCCCCGACCAGACCTTCGAGACCGTCTGGCTCGACTCCAGCCCCGGCGACTACCGGCAGAGCCACACTCACCCGCTGCGCTTCGGCGACCTCGACCCGGTCATCGCCTCCGAACTGCTCGCCGACCTCACCGAGGTGACCGCGAAGTGACCCTCACCGAGGAACAGCTCCAGCGCCCGCCCGCCGAGGTCCGGTACGCCGACGAACTCGCCGCCCTGCGCGCGGCGGACGACGAGCCCCGTCCGCCGGGCCGGCAGCTCAGCCTGCGCGCCGCCCGCCGCTTCATCGTCGGCGACGAGCGGGCCGGCGTCAGCCGCAAGTTCATAGGCAAAGCCTCCCTGTTGAAATCCTCCTGACACACCATCAGGTCTCTTTTCGCAGGCAACGCACAGATCTCACTCGTCGTCCTCCGGTGCGACTGATGTTCCTGGGAAGTCCCGGGGAATCCGGAGGAGGACAGCAATTTTGATCCGTGCCCGGCGAATATGGGTCACCGCTGCGGCGGTACTCACGGCGATGGGGGTGTCGGCGGAGTCGGCGTCGGCCCAACAGCCGTACCACAGCAGAACATCGGTGGCGTCGGCCGACATCGCCGACGGACTGCCTCCCGACTGGCGGATCGCCGGCAAGGGCTCCCACCAGCAGCTGGAATGGCGGTCGAAGACACGGGTGCCCATGGGGGACGCCCGAGTCGAGTTCTACGCCGGGGACCGCCTGCTGGGCCGGCCCGAGGCCGAGAACGACGGGCGCACGTTCCGGCTCGACCTCGGCGAGGTACGCCGGGAAGCCCTGAACGACCTTCAGGTCCGCGCGGCCGGACGCCGACTCGATGCGGCCGCCGACGCCGACAACACCAACGGACGTGTGCAGGAGCAGCGTTCGGCGCCCCACCTGCCGTCCGCGCTGCCGGCCAACCCCGTCGACCCCGGCACCCCGGGCTCGTACCGCACCGTCACCGGCGAGTACACCCTCAACTCCGTACGGCTGCCCGGTCTCGCGAAGCCCGTCGAGATGAAGGCCGTGGTGGTGGCCCCCACCCATGCCACCGGCCGTCGCCCCCTCGCCCTGTTCCTGCACGGCCGCCACTTCACCTGCTACGGCGGGAGCAGCGAGTCGGAGGGCGCCTGGCCGTGCCCGGCCGGCACCAAGCCGGTACCCAGCTACCGCGGTTACCTTCAGGACCAGAAACTCCTGGCGTCACAGGGGTATGTGACCGTGTCCATCTCGGCCAACGGCATCAACGCGCAGGACGGCCCGCTGGAGGACAGCGGGGCGCAGGCCCGTTCGTCGCTGGTACGGCTCCACCTCGCCCGCTGGGCGGACTGGGCAGCCCACCCCGACACGGCACCGGCGATCGTGCGGAACGCGCCGCTGGCCGACCTGTCACGGGTGCTGCTGGTGGGGCACTCACGGGGCGGCGAGGGCGTCAACCGCGCCGCGATGGACAGCCTTTATCCGCCGCCGGCCCGCCAGGACGGCTACCGGGGCCCGGTGCGCTGGCGCATCCGTGGCATGCTGCTCATCGGTCCGACGATCTTCGGGCAGAACCCGGTCGCGGACGTGCCGTCGGCGACGATCCTGCCGGGCTGTGACGGTGACGTGGCCGACCTCCAGGGCCAGGTGTACGTGGACGGCACCCGTGGGATCAGCCGTGGTACCGCCCTGCACAGCGCTGTCTACATGGTGGGTGCCAACCACAACTTCTTCAACAGCGAGTGGACTCCCGGTCAGGCCCAGGCGCCGGCCGAGGACGACTTCTGGTCCGACGACGACCATCTGGACAAGATGTGCTCGCCGGGTGCCGCCACCCGGCTGACCGCCGCACAGCAGCACAAGGCCGGCGCCACCTACATCGCGGCGGCCGCCCGGCTGTTCGTCGCCGGTGACGACAAGGTCCTTCCGCTGCTCGACGGCTCCGGCCGGCGCGCCCCGTCGGCGGATCCCGCACGCGTCCTCACCGACGCGGTGGGCGCGAACCGCACCGGCGCGTTCCTTCCGGACACCTCCGTCACCGTCCACGGTGGCGGAGGCCGGCTGTGCTCCGCGGTAGACCCGAACCCGGCGTCCGTCTGCCTGAACCCCGACACCACCGTTGGGGGCTCCCCGCACTTCGCCGTCTGGGAGGCCAGCTGGGAGACCGGGAAGGAAGTCGGCCGCCGGGCGGTGGCGCTGAACTGGTCCGCACCGGGTTCCGCCGTACAGGTGCGCAACGCGCGGCCGGTATCGCTCGCGGGAGCCGACTCACTCGCGCTGCGTGTGATCGTGCCGCCCAACACCACCGGAACGCAGCTGGACGTCTCCGTCGCCGACGCCTCCGGCCACCGGGCGACGCTGGGCCGCGTCCGCGTCGACGGCCTGCCGGGCACCGACCGGACCGCCTCCTACTGGGCCCGGGAACTGCGCCTCCCGCTCACCGCCGCGGCCCGGGCCGGAGTGGACCTGAAGCAGGTGACCAACCTGGAACTGACGCCGCGCACCCGCAACGGGCGGGCCTGGCTGATGGACGCCTGGGGCTGGCGCCCCGGCACACCCGCGGTGCGGCCGGCCACGCTGCCCCGTGTCGACATCGGCCGGCTGACCGTCAAGGAAGGCGACTCCGGCGTCCGGACCTACCATGTGCCCGTCCAGGTCACCGGCCACGGCAGCGGCCAGGCACGGTTCTACGTCGCCGACCCCGTAACCGGCAAGTCCACGAGCCGGCTGGTGACCGTGCGGCCCGGCGCCGCCGGCATCGACGTACCGGTGAAGGTGACGGGCAACACCCGCTACGACGACGGCGTGGAACACGATGTCTTCGTGAAGGCGGTGAAGGGAGCCGTCGTCGGCTCGACCCGCGGCGGCGTGAGCGTGAAGAACGACGACCCGAGGCCCACGATCACCGTCACCCCCGTCCAGGACAAGGTCACCGAGGGCCAGAGCCTGAAGTGGCGGGTAACGCTGTCCACAGCGGCCGACACGCGTGTCGACACGGTGTTCTTCGCGCAGCCGGTCTCCGGCGGCGCCGAACTGTCCACCAAGGACGTCGATCCGCAGTGGCTGCTCGAGACGTCCGGTGCGACGCCGGACCCCGAGCGCCCGCTGTCCAAGGTGCAGGATCTCGCTTGGTGGGTGGACATCCCGGCCGGGCAGCTGAGCACCGAAGTGACCCTGCCCACGCTCAAGGACGAAGTGACCGAACCCGCGGAGTCGATTCGCTTTCAGCAGGGCGACGACTTGCTCACTCCGCCGACCGGACCGGTGTTCACCGGCACCGTCCTGAACGCTTCCTAGCCTGACCGTCTTCGCCCCCGAGGTGGCGGCAGTCGTGGCACCGGTTCCCCGGCACGCCACGACTGCCGTCGGAAGCACGTAGTGACAAGCACTCGCTCAGCAACACACAAGCACTCGCTCAGCAAGAGGATCGGCTCGTACTCGGCTTGATTGCTCGGTCCACTGCCGTCGGTGCTCCGGAAGCGACTGGGAACCGCCCGGCCCCGGCCCCGCCAGGAGGCCGCGAGACAGCCGCGCAGCGTCCTAGCACTTCGACCTGGCCAAGCTGGGCCTGCTCTGCACTCACCGGCGCATTGCCCCAGGTCAGCCTGGGTGCTAGCGTCTGCCGCACGCCTTCCCCTTCTCTCGCTGACACTTGAGCAGGCGGGCGCAAACGGCCTCCTGTGTGTCAGGGGGCCGTTTCTCTTTGCCGGAATCAGCAAGGGAAAGCAGGTCAGGGGCCAGATCGTAAGACCCGGCCCCTGACCTGGGGTTTTATCCTCTGAACCGCACCTCGGCAAATCCAGGGATCAACCGCTAAACGTTGAAGCGGAACTCCACCACGTCCCCGTCCTGCATCACGTACTCCTTGCCCTCCATGCGGGCCTTGCCCGCGGCGCGGGCGTCGGCCACCGAACCGGTGGCGACCAGGTCCGCGAAGGAGATGACCTCCGCCTTGATGAAGCCCTTCTGGAAGTCGGTGTGAATGACACCGGCCGCCTCGGGGGCGGTGGCGCCCTTCTTGATCGTCCAGGCGCGGGACTCCTTCGGACCGGCCGTGAGGTAGGTCTGCAGGCCGAGGGTGTTGAACCCGACGCGGGCCAGGGTCGCGAGGCCCGGCTCGTCCTGGCCGACCGACTGGAGAAGTTCGAGGGCCTCGTCCTCGTCCAGCTCGGCGAGGTCCGCCTCCAGCTTGGCGTTGAGGAAGATCGCCTCGGCGGGGGCGACCAGCGCGCGCTGCTCGTCCTTGAAGGCGTCGTCCATCAGCTCGTCCTCGTCGACGTTGAAGACGTAGAGGAAGGGCTTGGTGGTGAGGAGGTGCAGGTCGTGGAGGAGTTCGTCGCGCTCGCTGCCCTGGACGAGGCCGTGGGCGAAGAGCGTGTCGCCCTTCTCCAGGATCTCCTTCGCCTCCTCGACGGCCTTCACCTTCGGGGCGACGTCCTTCTTGATCCGCGACTCCTTCTGCAGGCGCGGCAGGACCTTCTCGATCGTCTGCAGGTCCGCGAGGATCAGCTCGGTGTTGATCGTCTCGATGTCGTCCTTCGGCGAGACCTTGCCGTCCACGTGCACGACGTTCTCGTCCTTGAAGGCGCGGATGACCTGGCAGATCGCGTCCGACTCACGGATGTTCGCGAGGAACTTGTTGCCGAGGCCCTCGCCCTCGCTCGCGCCGCGCACGATGCCCGCGATGTCGACGAAGTCGACGGTCGCCGGGAGGATCCGCTGCGAGCCGAAGATCTCGGCCAGCTTGGTGAGACGGGCGTCGGGGACGCCGACGACTCCGACGTTCGGCTCGATCGTGGCGAACGGGTAGTTGGCCGCCAGCACGTCGTTCTTGGTCAGGGCGTTGAACAGGGTCGACTTGCCGACATTGGGCAGACCGACGATTCCGATCGTGAGCGACACGTTGCGACTTCCCGTACGTGAGGTGGAGGACTGGACTGGGGCTGTGTGGGCCCGGGTCCGTCAGGAGAGCGTGCGGGCCGATCCCCCAGTCTACGGTGTGCCCGGAACCGCACCGGCGACGTATCGAACGCATGGCCAAGGTCTCGCCAACGGCGTGTCTGATGGGTCATTCCACACATAAACAGACCTAAGTTGGTCCAGTGGAGCAACACAGGACGCGACCCCCGCAACACGGACCGCGACGCGGTGCGCCCCTTCCCCCGCAGGGCCGGCGGGACGGAGCCGCGGCCGTGCGGTCCGGCCTCGCTGCCCGGCCCGTCCGGTCCGGTGGTCCCGGCCGTCCCGAGGCGCGGGGCGGGGCCGCCGGGGCGCGGCCGGCGAGGGGTGGCGGCGGTGGTGTCCAGCGACGTCCGGCCGCTCCGGTGCGGAGCGGCTCGCCGATGGTCCAGGGCGTACGGCGCCCGCCCAACCCCCGGCTCACCAGCCTCGGCGGGGGGTTGTTCTGCGCGGCGGTGATGGCCGCGCTCGGGTTTCTCGACCAACTGCTGTTCGGGGCGTCCCTCACGGTCTACGGCGTGCTGTTCCTGCCGGTGTGCGCGCTGACCGCGCTGTGGGTGCGGCCCGGGGACCTGGTGACCGCGCCCGTGGTGGTGCCGATCGCCTTCGCCCTCGGTCTGCTGACCGTGACCGACGGCGACGAAGGGCTCGCCGGGCAGCTGGTGGGGCTGGTCACCGCGCTCGCCACCCACGCGGGCTGGCTGTACGGCGGCACGCTCGTCGCGGGTGTCATCGCGACCGTACGCAGGCTGCGGATGATGCGCCGCCGGGCGGCACAGCGCCGCCGCACGGTGTGACCGGTACGGCTGGCTGGGCGGAACGGCGCCGCCGCACTGTGTGCCCAGTACCGCCGGGCCTGGCAGCACAGCGCCGCCGCACGATGTGGGACCAGTGCCGCCGGGCCGGGCAGTCCAGCCCCTTGAGGGCCGGCCGGCCGGGCGGCACGGCGACAGCCCGTCCGGCCCGGCTGGGCCCGGCCCGGTGACCGGTACAGCCGGGAGACACGGCGCCGGCACGGCGGGCCGCCGTAACAGGTACGGCCGCGCGGCACGGTGCACGGCAACGACCCGTCCGGCCGCCAGGAGCCCGGCCCCTCCGTCAGCGCCGTGGTCAGGCCTCCTTCGCCGCCCTCATCGCGGCCCCCACGATCCCCGCGTTGTTCTGCAGCTGCGCCGGGACGATCTCCGCCTTGATGCCCTCGATCAGGGGCAGGAACCTCTCGGACTTGCGGCTGACGCCGCCGCCGATGATGAGCAGCTCAGGGGAGAACAGCATCTCCACGTGGGCGAGGTACTTCTGCACCCGGCGGGCCCAGCGCTCCCACGTCAGGTCGTGGTCCTCCTTGGCCTTCGTGGAGGCGCGCTTCTCCGCGTCGTGGCCGCCCAGCTCCAGATGGCCCAGCTCGGTGTTCGGGACGAGGACGCCGTCGGCGAACAGGGCGCTGCCGATGCCCGTGCCGAGCGTGAGCACGATGACCGTGCCCCGGCGGTCGCGGCCCGCGCCGAACTGCATCTCGGCCACGCCCGCCGCGTCCGCGTCGTTCAGCACGGTCACCGGAAGGCCGCCCAGCCGCTCGCTGAACAGTGCGCGTGCGTCCAGGTCGATCCAGCTCTTGTCGACGTTCGCCGCCGTACGGATCGTGGAGCCGCCGGTGACCACTCCGGGGAACGTGATACCCACCGGGCCCGTCCAGCCGAAGTGGCCGACGACTTCCTTCACCCCGTCGGCCACGCTCTCGGGCGTCGCCGGGTGCGGGGTGAGCACCTTGAAGCGCTCCTCCACCAGATCGCCCCTGTCCAGGTCCACGGGAGCGCCCTTGATTCCGGAACCGCCGATGTCCACGCCGAAGATCTTCATGGGCACCACGGTACGTCGTACGGCCGACAGCCTCTTCCTGACGCCGTACGACGGACCGGACCACTCGGCGCGGTGCGCGCTTCCCGCGCGCTCCCGCGCGCCGTCACTCCCCGCCGGTGCGCTCCGCGACGAGTGCCGCCGCCTCCGCGCGCAGGTCGCGGCGGAGTTCCTTGGGGAGCGAGAAGGTGATGGACTCCTCGGCCGCCTTGACCAGCTCGACGTCCTCGAAGCCGCGCTGCGCGAGCCACTCCAGGACCTGCTCGACCAGGACCTCCGGCACGGAGGCGCCCGAGGTCACGCCGACCGTCGACACGCCCTCCAGCCAGGCCTCGTCGATCTCGTGGGCGAAGTCCACGAGGTACGCCTCGCGCGCGCCGGCGAGCTTGGCGACCTCGACGAGGCGCTTGGAGTTCGAGGAGTTGCGGGAGCCGACCACGATCACCAGGTCCGCCTCGGCGCCCATCTGCTTGACCGCGAGCTGGCGGTTCTGCGTGGCGTAGCAGATGTCGTCGCTGGGCGGGGAGATCAGCTGCGGGAACTTCTCCTTCAGCGCGTCGACCGTCTCCATGGTCTCGTCGACCGACAGCGTGGTCTGGGACAGCCACACCACCTTCGACGGGTCGCGGACCTCCACCTTGGCGACGTCCTCGGGGCCGTCGACCAGCTGGATGTGGTCCGGGGCCTCACCGGACGTACCGATGACCTCTTCGTGGCCCTCGTGCCCGATCAGGAGGATGTCGAAGTCCTCCTTGGCGAAGCGGACGGCCTCCTTGTGGACCTTGGTGACCAGCGGGCAGGTCGCGTCGATGGTGGCGAGCCGGCCCTGCTCGGCCTCTTCGTGGACCGTGGGCGCGACGCCGTGCGCCGAGAACATGACGATGTTCCCCGGCGGCACCTCCTCCGTCTGCTCGACGAAGATCGCGCCCTTCTTCTCCAGGGTCTGCACGACGTACTTGTTGTGGACGATCTCGTGGCGGACGTAGATCGGGGCCCCGTACTGCTCGAGGGCCTTCTCGACGGCGATCACGGCACGGTCGACACCCGCGCAGTAGCCCCGGGGGGCGGCGAGCAGAACACGGCGGCCAGGCGAAGCGGTCATGCGAACCATCGTAGTGCCGGGCCCCGCCCGCTCCGGCCCTGGCGGTCTCCTGCGCGGACCCCCTGCTTTGTCAGTACGGGCCGTTACTCTCGGGCGCATGGCTGTGAACACGTCCGCGGAGACACCGCTGCCCGTCGGTGAGGTGTCGCGGCTCATCGGGGGATGGATCGACCGGCTCGGGGCCATCTGGGTCGAGGGGCAGATCACGGAGTTGTCGCGGCGGCCCGGCGCCGGCGTCGTCTTCCTGACGCTGCGCGATCCGTCGTACGACATCTCTCTGCGCGTCACCTGCTACCGCCAGGTGTTCGACGCCGTCGCCGACGTCGTGAGCGAGGGCGCCCGTGTCGTCGTCCACGCCAAGCCCGAGTGGTACGCCCCGAGGGGGCAGCTGTCGCTGCGGGCCGCCGAGATACGGCCCGTGGGCGTCGGTGAACTGCTCGCGCGGCTGGAGCAGTTGAAGAAGTCCCTCGCCGCCGAGGGGCTGTTCGCGCCCGAGCGCAAGAAGCCTCTGCCCTTCCTGCCGCAGCTCATCGGGCTCGTCTGCGGCCGGGCCTCGGCCGCGGAGCGCGACGTGCTGGAGAACGCGCGGCATCGCTGGCCCGCCGTCCGCTTCGAGGTGCGCAACGTCCCGGTGCAGGGCGTGCACGCCGTGCCCCAGGTCGTCCAGGCGGTGAAGGAGCTGGACGCGCTCGACGACGTCGACGTGATCATCGTGGCGCGGGGCGGCGGCAGCGTGGAGGACCTGCTGCCGTTCTCCGACGAGCAGCTCGTCCGGGCGGTGGCGGGCTGTCGTACGCCCGTCGTGTCGGCCATCGGCCACGAGCCGGACAATCCGCTGCTGGACTACGTGGCCGACCTGCGCGCCTCGACCCCGACCGACGCCGCCAAGAAGGTAGTGCCGGACGTCGGCGAGGAGCTGCTGCGCGTACGGCAGCTGCGGGACCGGGCGCGGCGGTGCGTCCAGGCGTTCGTCGAGCGCGAGGAGCGGGGGCTCGCGCACGCGCTGGCCCGGCCGTGCATAGAGGATCCGCACCGCATGGTCGACGAACGGGCCGACCAGGTCGCCGCGCTGGTCGACCGCGGTCGGCGCACGCTCGGGCATCTGCTCGGCCGCGCCGAGTCGGAGCTCGCGCACACGCACGCGCGCGTAGTGGCGCTGTCGCCGGCCGCGACGCTGCGGCGGGGGTATGCGGTGCTGCAGAAGGCCGACGGGCATGTCGTCCGCACACCGGACGAGGTGACGGCGGGCGAGCCCCTGCGGGCGCGCGTCGCCGAGGGTGAGTTCACGGTACGGGTCGACAACCAGGGATCTTAGGGTGGGCGCATGACCAGCAAGACGGACGAGGCACTCGGGTACGAGCAGGCACGGGACGAGTTGATCGAGGTCGTACGGCGCCTGGAGGCCGGAGGTACGACGCTGGAGGAGTCCCTGGCGCTGTGGGAGCGCGGGGAGGAGCTGGCCAAGGTGTGCCGGACGTGGCTGGAGGGCGCCCGGAAGCGGCTGGACGCGGCGCTGGCCGAGGAGGAAGAGGGCGAGGGCGCGGCGGGTTCGCGGTGACCCGGCGGCGGGCCCCGGTCCGGGGTGCCGTCCCCTCACCCTGTGAAGCCGCTCACCACACCCTCACCGTGGTTGAAGCTTGAACTTTCTACCTTTACTGTCGGATGCAGCAAGCCGATCCCCCCACTGGATCGACCGCACGTCCCGAGAGAGTTCTCATGTCCCTCGCCCTTGACCCCGCCGCCCAGGACCTGCTGTTCCGCGAGGCCCGCACCGCGAACACCTTCACCGACGAGCCGGTGACCGACGAGCAGGTGCAGGCGATCTACGACCTGGTCAAGTACGGCCCGACGGCCTTCAACCAGACCCCGCTGCGCATCACCCTGGTCCGCTCCCCCGAGGCCCGTGAGCGCCTTGTGCAGCACATGGCCGAGGGCAACCAGGCCAAGACCGCCACCGCCCCGCTGGTCGCGATCCTCTCCGCGGACAACGAGTTCCACGAGGAGCTGCCGCAGCTCTTCCCGCATTTCCCGCAGGCCAAGGACGCCTTCTTCGCCGAGCGTCCGGCCCGCGAGAGCGCCGCCTTGCTGAACGCCGCCCTCCAGGCCGCCTACTTCATCATCGGCGTCCGCGCCGCGGGCCTCGCCGCCGGCCCGATGACCGGTGTGGACCTCGCCGGCGTCCAGAAGGAGTTCCTGGACGACGACCACACCCCGCTGATGGTCGTCAACATCGGCAAGCCGGGCCAGGACGCCTGGTACCCGCGCTCCCCCCGTCTGGAGTTCGACGAGGTCGTCACCACGGTCTGAGTCCGTTCTCCCCCACGCGAAGGGCCCCCGTCAATGGCGCCGGGGGCCCTTCGCGTACCACCGCTCACTTCGTCTTCAGCGACTCCGCCATCTTCGTCAGCTGCGCGAACGACGCCGTGCCGGTCACCACGGTCGTGGAGCCCTTGTCCTTGAGCACGAGCGCGTCGTAGCGGCCGCCGGTGTAGCGCCGCCAGGTCTGTCCGCCGATGTCCTGCGTGACCTTGGTCTCCTGGGCGCCCTGGCTGGCCTCGTCGATGAACGTGGTCGCCTTCTGAGACGACTGCTCGATCGCCACGTACTCACCCCTGGGGTCCTGGAAGCCGAGGTGCCAGGCGTCGAACTTGTCGCCCTCGAAGCGCACCGAGGTGGCCTTCCAGGTGTCGGGCAGGCCTTCGGGTGCCGCCACCGGGTAGGTTGCCGAACGGCGCGCCGTGAGCAGCTCGACGCGGTAGTCCACCCGCTTGAGGTCGGGAGCGCGGTCGTCGTGCGGGATGAAGACGTAGATGACGCCCGCCATCAGCCCGATCAGGCCCAGGGAGAGGATCATGTCCCGGACCGTCTTCTGCTTGCCTTTCGTACCTGCCACGCCCCTATCGTCGCAGGTGCAGGGGTCTGCTCATCCGTGGGGCCCCCTGCTCATTTTGTCTGCCCGACGATAGAGTCGTGGGAACACCCTCATCCGGCCGTCGTCGTATCAGAAAGGTGCGCTCCGATGACCGAGAATCATCATCACTTGCCGTCCGAGCTCGAAGTTCCTTCCGAGGCTCCCGACCGCAACCTCGCCCTCGAACTCGTCCGGGTCACCGAAGCCGCCGCGATGGCCGCGGGCCGCTGGGTCGGCCGCGGGGACAAGAACGGCGCCGACGGCGCGGCGGTACGCGCCATGCGGACCCTCGTCTCCACCGTGTCGATGAACGGCGTCGTCGTCATCGGCGAAGGGGAGAAGGACGAGGCCCCGATGCTCTTCAACGGGGAGCAGGTCGGCGACGGGACCGGCGCGGAGTGCGACATCGCCGTGGACCCGATCGACGGCACCACGCTCACCGCGAAGGGCATGCCGAACGCGATCGCGGTGCTGGCCGCCGCCGACCGGGGCACGATGTTCGACCCGTCCGCCGTCTTCTACATGGACAAGCTGGTCACCGGCCCCGAGGCCGCCGACTTCGTCGACATCGACGCGCCCGTGTCGGTGAACATCCGCCGGGTCGCCAAGGCCAAGCGGTCCACGCCCGAGGACGTCACCGTCGTCATCCTCGACCGGCCGCGCCACGAGGGCCTCATCCAGGAGGTCCGGGAGACCGGCGCGCGCATCAAACTGATCTCGGACGGCGATGTCGCCGGCTCGATCCTGGCGCTGCGCGAGGGCACCGGCATCGACCTGCTGCTCGGCATCGGCGGTACGCCCGAGGGCATCATCTCCGCCTGCGCCGTGAAGTGTCTGGGCGGCACGATTCAGGGCAAGCTGTGGCCCAAGGACGACGAGGAGCGGCAGCGGGCCCTCGACGCGGGCCACGACCTCGACCGGGTGCTGACCACGGACGACCTGGTCTCCGGCGAGAACGTCTTCTTCGTCGCCACCGGCATCACGGACGGCGAGCTGCTGCGCGGGGTGCGCTACCGCTCCGAGACCGCCACGACCGACTCGATCGTCATGCGCTCGAAGTCCGGCACGGTCCGCCGGATCGACTCCGTGCACCGGCTGAGCAAGCTGCGCGCGTACAGCGCGATCGACTTCGACCGCGCAAAGTAATCAGGGCTCGGCTCGACGGGCACGCCTGGGGCGCCCTCTGTGCGGAGAGGGCGCCCTTCCCGCGTACTCCCTGGCGGTCCGTGCGCCTGCTTCAGCCCGCCGCGGCTATCGCCCCCCGCGCGGCCTTCTTGAGCTCCATCTCCCTGCGGCGGCGCCGGGCCAGCACCACACGGCGCTCGGCGGCGGTGAGGCCGCCCCAGACGCCGTACGGCTCGGGCTGCAGTAGCGCGTGTTCCCGGCACTCGACCATCACCGGGCAGCGCGCACACACCCGCTTGGCCGCCTCCTCGCGGGAGAGCCGGGCCGCGGTGGGTTCCTTGGAGGGCGCGAAGAACAGGCCGGCCTCGTCGCGCCGGCACACCGCCTCCGTGTGCCACGGGGCGTCCTGGTCCCTGTCGCGCACTGGCACCCGCTGCTGCGGAACGTCAGCGACCTGCAAGGACGAATGCGGCGGTTGCAGCACGGTCTACTCCTGACGACGGCTTCGCGAGCGAGAGACGATGCAGCAAGGCCTACCCGCTGTGCGCGCGCCTATGCACTGAGTTCCGAACCGCTGGAATTCCAGGGGCTGTTCATGCCGTAGGGACGGGAGGGGTTCGCTTCGGACGCGACCGGATTCACAAGCGTCAACGGTCCAGGTGTTTGCGCAAAGCCTTGTCCACCTTGCCCGACACGCGGTCCGACACGCGATCGAGGATGTCCGCGACCAGCTTGCCGCGCTTGGGCTTTGCCTCGACACTCCCGAGTACGGCCAGTCCGTCCACGTAGATGACGGGCGCGTCCTGCTCGACCGAATCCAGCGGGCTGACCTCGAAGTTGCCGAGCACGCCGCCGCCGGTGCCGCGCAGCGAGACGTTCTCCGGGACGCGGATGGTCACGTCGCCGAAGACCGAGATCGCCTTGATCACGACCTGCTGGTACTCGAATATCGCCTCGCTCAGGTCGATCAGGACGCTGCCGAAGATCGCGTACGCGTGCATACGGCGGCCGGGGCGCCAGCGGCCTTTGCGCACGGCGCTGCTGCAGACCGCCACCACGTTCTCGTCGGGCTGGATGGGTGTCGAACCCGGGGTGGGCCGGCTGGGCGCCGGTGTGTACGTCGGCGGGATGCGGCGCGCGTGGCCCGCGGGCAGGTCTCGGACGAACCGCTCCAGCTCGCCGACCGTCTTGGCGCCGAGCACACCCTCGACGCGCTCGGCATGCTCCTCCGCGGTGAGGCGGCCCTCGGCCAGGGCCTCGCGCAGGATGTCGGTGATGCGGTCGCGGTCGGCGTCGGAGCAGCGCAGCTCGGCCGGGGGCACGGGCTGACGGTCCGTCGGGGCGGGGCTCTTGTGAAGGTCCACGCCAGCAGCGTACCGAAACGCGATAGATCGCGACTACCCTTCGGACCGGCCTGTGGAAAACCTGTCCGCCCTCAACCCTTCCATGCGCCACGGCCGGTACACCCCGTCGAACTGAGCCTTACCTCACAGCCTCACCGCCGACGCCAGGTTCTACGCTGGTGGGCGCTGCCAACGGAGGCCAGCCACGAGGCGAACCGAGCCTTGGAATGCTGCCTGTCTAGTGAGGAATGGGCGAGATGCCTGAGTTCGCGTACACCGATCTGCTCCCCATGGGAGAGGACACCACCCCCTATCGGCTGGTGACCTCCGAGGGTGTCTCCACCTTCGAGGCCGACGGGCGAACGTTCCTCAGGGTCGAGCCGGAGGCGCTGCGCAAGCTGGCCGAGGAGGCCATCCACGACATCCAGCACTACCTGCGACCGGCCCACCTGGCCCAGCTGCGGCGCATCATCGACGACCCGGAGGCGTCCGCGAACGACAAGTTCGTGGCGCTGGACCTGCTGAAGAACGCGAACATCGCGGCGGCGGGCGTGCTCCCCATGTGCCAGGACACCGGCACCGCGATCGTGATGGGCAAGCGCGGGCAGAACGTCCTCACCGAAGGTGAGGACGAGAAGGCTCTCTCCCGCGGCATCTTCGACGCGTACACCAAGCTGAACCTGCGGTACTCGCAGATGGCTCCGCTCACCATGTGGGAGGAGAAGAACACCGGCTCGAACCTGCCGGCGCAGATCGAGCTGTACGCGACGGACGGCGGCGCCTACAAGTTCCTGTTCATGGCGAAGGGCGGCGGCTCCGCCAACAAGTCCTTCCTGTACCAGGAGACGAAGGCCGTCCTGAACGAGGCCTCCATGATGAAGTTCCTGGAGGAGAAGATCCGCTCGCTGGGCACGGCAGCCTGCCCGCCGTACCACCTGGCGATCGTCGTCGGCGGTACGAGCGCCGAGTACGCGCTGAAGACCGCGAAGTACGCCTCCGCGCACTACCTGGACGAGCTGCCGGCCGAGGGCTCCGAGCTGGGCCACGGCTTCCGGGACAAGGAGCTGGAGGAGAAGGTCTTCGAGCTCACGCAGAAGATCGGGATCGGGGCGCAGTTCGGCGGCAAGTACTTCTGCCACGACGTCCGCGTGGTCCGCCTGCCGCGTCACGGCGCGTCCTGTCCGGTCGCCATCGCGGTCTCCTGCTCGGCGGACCGGCAGGCGGTCGCGAAGATCACGGCCGAGGGCGTGTTCCTGGAGCAGCTGGAGACGGACCCGGCGCGGTTCCTGCCGGAGACGACGGACGAGCACCTGGAGCAGGACGGAGACGTCGTGCGCATCGACCTGAACCAGCCGATGGACGACATCCTCGCCGAGCTGACCAAGTACCCGGTGAAGACGCGGCTTTCGCTGTCCGGGCCGCTGGTCGTGGCGCGCGACATCGCGCACGCCAAGATCAAGGAGCGGCTGGACGCGGGCGAGGAGATGCCGCAGTACCTGAAGGACCACCCGGTGTACTACGCGGGCCCCGCCAAGACCCCGGAGGGCTACGCGTCCGGTTCCTTCGGCCCGACCACGGCCGGCCGTATGGACTCCTACGTGGAGCAGTTCCAGGCGGCGGGCGGCTCCAAGGTGATGCTGGCGAAGGGCAACCGGAGCAAGCAGGTCACCGATGCGTGCGCCTCGCACGGCGGCTTCTACCTGGGCTCGATCGGCGGCCCCGCCGCCCGTCTCGCCCAGGACTGCATCAAGAAGGTCGAGGTCGTCGAGTACGAGGAACTCGGCATGGAGGCCGTCTGGAAGATCGAGGTCGAGGACTTCCCGGCGTTCATCGTCGTGGACGACAAGGGCAACGACTTCTTCAGCCCGCAGCAACTCTCTCAGCCGACGTTCACCAGCATCCCGGTGCGGGGACCCGGCCTGGTCTGACCCGGCAGCGACACCCGCAGAGAGCCCCTGGCGAGTTGCCGGGGCCCCGGCACCACACGGGGCCGCGTGGTGACGCTCGTCGAGAGCCCCTGGCCGTTGCCGGGGGCTCTCGGTTCTCCCAGGTCGGTCAGTACAGCCGCTTGCGGCCCCACCAGAAGACGAACGCGGTGGCGGCAGCGGTGAGGGTGAGCAGGATCGCGGTTCCGGTCCACATCGTGGGGGACAGCTGCGATGCGGGCAGGTAGTCCACCGACCAGCCGACGATGTCCTTCTGCTTGAGGCAGGCGTTGATCGCCTGTTCGTTCTCCAGGGCACAGCTGTTGCTGCTGAGGAGTTCGCCCGAGCCGGTGAGGTAGGACTGGTTCAGGTCGTAGGCGGTTTCGGGAAGCTGCGGGAACGTGCCGTCGCCGACGCCGTGACGCGTGGTGGCCGTCACCGCGTTGCCGAGCTGCGGCCAGCAAGTGGCCCAGACGAGTTCCACCGTGACGGCGAAACCGAAGGTGACCACCATGGACAGCAGCGTGCGGCGCAGGACCATGCCGATCGCCACGCCCGCGGCCGTCGTGAACAAGCCGAGTGCCACCGGCAGCGGGCCTGTGACGCTGCCCGCCAGCCAGTAGAGGACCCCGTTCTGGTCGCGGACCGGTCCCAGCCACCAGCCGAACGCGACGGAGAGCGCCGTGGTGCACACGGTGACCACGAGCGCGGCCGTCCCGAGCTTCATGGCGAGCCAGCGGCCGCGGCTCACCGCCTGCGACGTGACGAGCCTGCCGGTGCCGTGCTCCAGGTCGTTCGCGATGAGCGGGGCACCCAGGAAGACGCCCACCAGGACGGGCAGGAGGCCCAGTACGGACGAGAAGTCGGACAGCTGGGATTCGTATGTCTCGAAGCCGGCCGACCAGGTGGGCGACTTCGGGTGGGGCCAGCCGACCGAGTCGAGGTAGTCCATCATGTTCGCGCGCTGGTAGGCGAACCATGCGATGCCCGCGGCGGTGACGGTCAGCCCGGTCCAGAACGCGGCTCGGTGCTGGCGCCACACCAGCCAGGTCAGGCCGCTGAGCCTCGGGCCGCGGCGGGAGGTCCCGGTGGCCCCGGCGGGGGCGGTGGTCATGGTGCTCATGCTGCTGCCGCCGCCTTCCGGACCTGGGCGCTGGGGGTGATCAGGGGTGATGTGTCGGGGTTGCGGAGGTAGGCGAGGAGGACCTCTTCGAGGGCGGGTGCCTGGGCCCGCCAGGGGCCGGCGACGGGTCCGTCGGGGCGGGTCAGCACGGTGACCTGTCCACCGTTGACGCGGGATTCGACGACCGTGTGCCGAGCGAGGTCCTGGCGGACACCGTCACCTCTGTCGGCCCCGGTGAGCAGGGTGTGGGCCGTGAGGAGTTCGTCGACCTCGCCTGCCAGGCGAACGCCGCCCGATGCGACGACGACGAGGTAGTCGCAGGTGCTCTCCAGGTCGGCGAGCAGGTGGGAGGACAACAGCACGGTGGTGCCGTGCTCGGCGGCCTCCGCCAGCAGGAGGGACGTGAGTTCCTGGCGTACCAGCGGGTCGAGGTCGGCCATCGGCTCGTCGAGGATCAGCAGGTCGGGACGCCTGCCGAAGGCCAGGGCGAAGGCCACTCGGGTGCGCTGGCCGCCGGAGAGCGTGCCGATCCGCGCGTCGAAGGGCACATCGCCGGAATGGACGATCGCCTCGGCGGTTCCCTGGTCCCAGACGGGGTTCAGCTCCCGGCCCAGGCGCAGCATCTCGGCGACGGTGAACCGTCGGAACAGCGGCTTGTCCTGGCCGAGGAAAGCGGTGCGCCGGCCCGCCTCCTCGGATCCCGGCGTCGCGCCGAACACCCGGATGGCGCCCGTCGTCGGCTGGAGCAGGTTCACCGCCATCCCCATCAGCGTGCTCTTGCCCGCGCCGTTCGGGCCGACGAGCCCACAGACCCGCCCAGCCGGCAGCCGGAACGAGCAGTCTTTGAGGGCCCAGCCGCGCCGGTACCGCTTTCCCACGCCGTACGCCTCGATCGCGGCCTCCCCCGCGAACCCCCGATTGCCTATGGCCGTGGTCACTTGAGCTCCTTGTCCTGCGGTGCTGTTACTGCTTCCGGCGACCGCCCGGTCTCGGCGGCCGACTCGAGAATCCCGTAACTGCGGCGTGCGGCGGATCCCCCGAACATCCGGTCCGTATCCCCCGATCGGGGGAGATCGGCCACCGTTTCACGCGCTGGAGCAACGTACGTTCACGTGGGACGGTGGGATGACGGGCGGGAGGCTGCGGGCGGCGCCGGTCGTCCGGACGGCCCCCCTCCTGCCTCCGCTTCGCCCGCGCCGGTTCACGACACCAGGCCCGTCCGGAACGCCCACGCGGCCACCTCCACCCGGTTGCGGGCACCCAACTTGGCCTGCACCGAGGTGACATGGGTCTTGACCGTGCTGGGAGCGATGAACAGCTCCGCCGCGATCTCCGGATTGGTCAGACCGCGGGCGATGGCACGGACGACCTCCCTCTCCCGCTCCGTCAGCTGCTCGGCCGGCCGCGATGCCTGAGCTCGCCGCTGGCCGTGGGAGAAGTGCCGCAGCAGGCGGAGAGTGATCTGGGGGGAGACCAGCGCGTCGCCCCGCGCCGCAGCCCGCACGGCCTCGACGAGCAAGGCGGGTCCGGCGTCCTTGAGGAGGAAACCGGAAGCACCGTTCTCCAACGCCGTATAGACGTATTCGTCGAGGTCGAAGGTGGTGACCACGACCACCTTCGGCGCACCGGGCGAGCCGCCGGCCGCCAGTCTGCGGGTGATCTCCAGTCCGTCGGGGGGCGGCATCTGGATGTCCAGCAGACAGACATCGGGGCGGGTCTCACGGACCAGGGAGAGCGTGGACAGCCCGTCGGCGGCCTCGGCGACGACCTCGATGTCGGGCTCGGCCGAGAGGATCATGCGGAAGCCCGCCCGCACCAGGTACTGGTCGTCGGCCACCAGGACGCGGATCGTCACGCCGCCCCGCTTTCGTCCGCCGGCCGCGGGCTCGGCGGTCCGGCGGCCTTCCGGGCCCGGTCCGGCAGCGTGCGGTGTGCCGCCTTGGCACCTCGCAGTGGCACCGAGGCACGCACGTACCACCCGCCGCCCGGCCGGGGGCCGGCCTCCAAACGGCCGCCCAGCAGTTCGATCCGCTCGCGCATGCCGGTGATCCCGTATCCGCCGCCGAGGTTCTCCCGTGGACCGGGATCAGGGCCGTGCCCGTCGTCCTCGACGAGCAGCTCGGCGTTCCGGCCGCCGACGCGGAGCGTCACGTCCACCGAGCGGGCACCAGTGGCATAGCGTTGCGCGTTGGTCAACGCCTCCTGGACGACCCGGCCCAGGGCGCCGGCCACCTCCACCGGAACGCTGTCCGGCAATCGGCCCCCGGTGTCCAGGCGCACCGGCAGCCCCGTGGCCCGGACCTCCTCGACGATCCGGGCGACGACCTGACCGAGCGATTCCGAGTCACGTGCCGGCCCCTCGTCACGCAACGCGCCCACCAGCTGCCGCATCGACGTGAGCGCTTCCTTCCCCGCGTTCTCGATGATGCCCAGCGCCTCGGCCAGCGCCTGGGGATCGGCGGTACCGGCCTGCGCCACATGGCGGGCCGCCTGTGCCTGGACGACGATCCCGGTCATCTGATGGGCGACGGTGTCGTGCAGGTCACGCGAGAGAGCCAGCCGTTCCTCCTGCCGGAGCAACTGCGCTCCCTGGGCCCGGTGTGCCTGGACCAGACGCAGCAGCAGGCCACAGCCGACGGCGCCCACCAGCGCCAGGAGGAGCGCCCAGCCGATCGAGGATTCCGGGTCGCGGTACCAGGGCACGGCGGCGAGTGCCACAGCCGTCGCGGCTACGGCCGGCACGGCCCGGCGGGGAGGACAACTGCGCACGGCCAGCGCCACCAGCACCAGCAATCCCAGCGTCTCGGCCCAACTGTGCTCGCCGGTCACCATGTTCCGGTTCAGGTGGGGGTAGGCGGCAGAGGTCACGACACTGACGACCGCCGCCACGGCGGTCGCATCCGCGGGGCGCACTCGGCGGCTGAACACCACCGACGAGGCGAGCACCGCCGACAGCGCTCCGGAGTACACCGGCACCCAGTCACCGACGTAGGGCTCGGCGTCGGAGGGCGAGGGCACCGTGCGGTCGTAGACGTCGATGAACAACACCAGGGCGAACAGCGCGGCCAGTCCCAGAGCACCCACCCGCCGCAGCAACCGACGCTGAGTGGTCTTTGGGCCGGTGATCATCGATATGTGCACGGCGTCACCGTACCGGCGGGGCTCCGCGTGGCAAGAATCACCGGCGAGGTACCCGAGCGGCCCAAACCCCGGAACATCCCCACGGTCCTCGTCGCTATAACCGGCATGAGCGAATACCGGATCGAGCACGACTCCATGGGTGAGGTACGGGTCCCCGCCGACGCTAAGTGGCGCGCCCAGACCCAGCGTGCCGTCGAGAACTTCCCCATCTCGGGCCAGCGCATCGAGCGGGCCCACATCGAGGCGCTGGCGCGGATCAAGGGGGCCGCGGCGAAGGTGAACGCCGAGCTCGGGGTGCTGGACAAGGACGTCGCCGAGGCGATCCAGGAGGCCGCCCGTGAGGTCGCCGAGGGCAAGTGGGACGAGCACTTCCCGGTCGACGTGTTCCAGACGGGATCCGGGACGTCGTCCAACATGAACACCAACGAGGTCATCGCCACGCTCGCCGGCGAGCGGCTCGGCAGGGGCGTGCACCCCAACGACCACGTGAACGCGTCTCAGTCGTCCAACGACGTCTTCCCGTCCTCCCTTCACATCGCCGCGACCGCCGCCGTCACCCGCGATCTCATCCCGGCCCTTGAGCACCTCGCCGGTTCCCTGGAGCGCAAGGCCGAGGAGTTCGCGGACGTCGTGAAGTCCGGGCGGACCCATCTGATGGACGCGACCCCGGTGACCCTGGGGCAGGAGTTCGGCGGATACGCCGCCCAGGTGCGGTACGGCGTCGAGCGGCTGCACGCCTCGCTGCCGCGGCTCGCCGAGCTGCCGCTGGGCGGTACCGCGGTCGGCACCGGGATCAACACCCCGCCCGGTTTCTCCGCCGCCGTCATCGCCGAGGTCGCCCGGGTCACCGGACTGCCGCTGACGGAGGCCCGCGACCACTTCGAGGCGCAGGGCGCCAGGGACGGGATCGTCGAGGCCAGCGGGCAGCTCAGGACCATCGCCGTCGGGTTGACCAAGATCTCCAATGATCTGCGGTGGATGTCCTCCGGTCCCCGGACCGGGCTCGCCGAGATCTCCCTTCCCGACCTCCAGCCCGGCTCCTCGATCATGCCCGGCAAGGTCAATCCCGTCATCCCCGAGGCCGTCCTCATGGTCGCCGCCCAGGTCATCGGGAACGACGCGACCATCGCCACCGCCGGAGCCTCCGGCAACTTCGAGCTCAATGTCATGCTGCCGGTCATCGCCAAGAACGTTCTCGAGTCCATTCGGCTGCTCGCCAACGTGTCCCGGCTGCTGGCCGACCGCACCGTCGACGGCATCGTCGCCCACCGCGAACGCGCCCGTGAGTACGCCGAGTCGTCGCCCTCCGTCGTCACCCCGCTCAACAAGTACATCGGGTACGAGGAGGCCGCCAAGGTCGCCAAGAAGGCGCTCGCCGAGCGCAAGACGATCCGTCAGGTCGTGCTGGAGTCCGGGTACGTGGAGCGTGGCGACCTCACTTCGGAGCAGCTCGACGAGGCGCTGGATGTCCTGCGGATGACGCATCCGTAACGTCTCGCGTCACGACACCCGCACGGGACGCGAACCGTGACGCCCGCCGCAGCGTCGTATGCCTGGGGCACCTAATATCTGTCCATGGCAGACGGTGGAGCGGTGAGACGAGTGGAAGCGGGCGGGTCGACGGCGCACTGGGCACCGGGGGAGCAGATCCTCTGGCGGTACCGGGAGAACGCCGGGGAGCGCTTCCACATCGCACGTCCCGTGACCGTCGTGCGCGACGACTCCGACCTGCTCGCCGTGTGGATGGCGCCGGGCACCCGGTGCGTCAAACCCGTGCTCGTCGACGGCACTCCGCTGCACGCCGAGCCGCTGCGGTCCCGGTACACCAAGCCGCGGACCGTGCAGCTCGACCGCTGGTTCGGCACCGGCGTGCTCAAGCTGGCGCGACCGGGCGAGCCCTGGTCGGTGTGGTTGTTCTGGGAATCGGGCTGGCGGTTCAAGAACTGGTACGTCAACCTGGAGGCGCCGCTGGCCCGCTGGGCCGGCGGGGTCGACTCCGAAGACCACTTCCTGGACATCTGCGTCTACCCCGACCGCAGTTGGGGCTGGCGCGACGAGGACGAGTTCGCGCAGGCCCAGCGGGACGGCCTGATGGACGACCGGCTCGCCGACCGGGTACGGGAGGCGGGGCGCTCGGCTGTGGAGGTGATCCGCGCCTGGGGCCCGCCGTTCTCGGACGGCTGGCAGCACTGGCGCCCTGATCCGTCCTGGTCGGTGCCGCCTCTGCCGGAGGACTGGGACCGTACGCCTGCGTACGTGACCTCATGAGACCCTTGTTGCGCCCCCGCGGTACAACCGTAGGATCGTCCTCCGCAAGGGCATGAAGCAGCAACTCCCGCAGTGTGTGCTGAGCTTGACCAAACGTCACCGAGGGGCGGCAGGGCGTGAGCGAGGGGTACGAGGGCCACACCGGGACGGCACCCGGACGGCCGGCCGGTGGATCATGGACTGACCACGCGGGAATTCCGTTCCTGGGGCACGTATTCCGGGTATCGAGTTTTCTGCGGGACGAACTGCACGCACGGCGCGCAGCCCCGGACGGATGGATTCGACAGGCGTGACGGAGCACCCGACCTCCCACGAGCGCCCCCAGGCGGGCGTCGGCCCCGCGGACCCCCGCGGGGCGCTCCTGCGTACCCCGGACCCGCTGTCCGCCCCGCCGGCCGCGGCGTTACCTTCTCAGACCCGGCCGGGCGACGCGCCCGCCGCGCCTGCGCCCTCCGCCCAGCACGGACCGTCCGGCAGCCAGGGCGGCACGCCCACCCCGCTGCCCGCGAACGGCGGCTCCGAGCACTCCCAGCCGGCCGCCGACGAGCCGGACGCGCATCGGCCGCGCCCGGCTCCCGAGGGCATTCCGGCCCAGCAGGGCACCGATCAGGACCGTCCCGCCGCCCTGCCCGGCGGCAAGGACCGGCGCACCGGCCAGACGCTGCCGCACGGACCCATGCCCATGCGGCGCGACGGGGACCGGCTGCGGTTCGTGGGCGCCGCGACCCGGCGGATCGCCCGTGGCATAGACCTCGACGAGATCGTCATGGGGCTGTGCCGGGCCACCGTGCCGACCTTCTCGGACGCGATCCTCGTCTATCTGCGCGATCCGCTGCCGGTGGGCGATGAGCGGCCCACCGGGCCCCTGGTGCTGCGGCTGCGGCGCACCGATCGGATACCGCAGGAGCGGGACCTGGAGGACGGGATCCTGCCGGTGCCGGTGCCGGAGAACTCGGGCTTCGCGGCGCTGAGCAACGAGCTGTGCGAGGTGCGGCCCGGCGGTGCGCTCGCCGAGGTGCTGCGCGGGGTGCGTCCCGTGTTCGCGGACGCGCCCGCCGCCCGCGCCGCGCTGCCCGAGCTGCTCGGCGACGATCTCGCGGTGCCCACGGGCCAGCGCGCGATCCTCGCGCCGCTGCGCGGCCGCCGCCGGGTCATCGGCGCCGCGCTGTTCCTGCGCCGCCCCGAGCGCATGGCGTTCGAGGCGGACGACCTGCTGGTCGCCGCCCAGCTCGCCACGCACAGCGCGCTCGGCATCGACAAGGCGGTGCTGTACGGCCGTGAGGCGTACATCGCCGACGAGTTGCAGCGGACGATGCTGCCCGAGACCCTGCCGAACCCGACGGGTGTGCGGCTGGCGTCCCGCTATCTGCCGGCCGCCGAGACCGCGCGCGTCGGCGGCGACTGGTACGACGCCATTCCGCTGCCGGGCAGCCGGGTGGCGCTGGTCGTGGGTGACGTCATGGGGCACTCCATGACGTCCGCGGCGATCATGGGGCAGTTGCGTACGACGGCCCAGACGCTCGCCGGGCTCGACCTGCCGCCGCAGGAGGTGCTGCACCACCTCGACGAGCAGGCCCAGCGGCTCGGCACCGACCGCATGGCGACCTGCCTGTACGCGGTGTACGACCCGGTCTCGCACCGGATCACCATCGCCAACGCCGGCCATCCGCCGCCGGTCCTGCTGCACCTGGGCGGCCGGGCCGAGGTGCTGCGGGTGCCGGCGGGCGCTCCCATCGGTGTGGGCGGAGTGGACTTCGAGGCGGTCGAACTGGACGCGCCCGCCGGGGCCACGCTCCTGCTCTACACCGACGGTCTCGTCGAGTCCCGGCTGCGGGACGTGTGGACCGGCATAGAGCAGCTGCGGGAGAAGCTCGCCGCGACGGCCCAGCTCACCGGCGCCGACCATCCGCCGCCGCTGGAGGCGCTGTGCGACGAGGTGCTCGACATGCTCGGTCCCGGCGACCGCGACGACGACATCGCGCTGCTCGCCGCCCGCTTCGACGGGATCGCGCCGAGCGATGTCGCGTACTGGTTCCTGGAGCCGGAGGACGCGGCTCCGAGCCGGGCTCGGCGACTGGCCCGGCGGGCGCTCGCCCGCTGGGGTATGGAAGAGCTGACGGACTCGGTGGAGCTGCTGGTCAGTGAGGTCGTGACGAACGCCGTGCGCTATGCCTCACGGCCGGTCACGCTGCGGCTGCTGCGCACCGACGTGCTGCGCTGTGAGGTGGGCGACGACGTGCCCCAGCTGCCGCGCCTGCGGCAGGCGCGGCACACGGACGAGGGCGGCCGGGGACTGTACCTGGTCAACCGGCTCGCCCGGCGCTGGGGCGCGACCCGGCTGAGCACGGGGAAGGTGGTCTGGTTCGAGCTGAACCGGGGCTGAGGCCCGGCTCGGCCCGGAACCGTACCGCCAACAAAGCGAAGGGCGCCCGGTGGTCGATCCACCGGGCGCCCTGCTGCTGTTGCGGCTGGGTCGCGCGGACTGAGCGGGTTCTTCGTCGACGGCGAGGCCGGAGGCGTGGTCTTCGTCGACGGCGATGTCCGAGGCGGTCATCATCGGCGGCACGGACGTCGGAGGGCGCCCGGTGTCGGTCCACCGGGCGCCCTCGCGCTACTGCTGGTCGTTCGGATTGAGCGGGTTCTTCGGTGTGTTCGACGGCGACGCCGGAGGCGAAACCGGAGCTGTCGTCACGGGCGCGGACGTCGTCGGCGGAGGCGTGATCGACGGCGATGCCGGAGGCGTGGTCGTCTTCGGCGGCGGGGACGTCGTCGCCTCGTTGCTCGGAGTCGAGGACGGCGAGCTGGACGCCGACTGCGAGACTGTCGCCGACACGCTCGGCTTGACCGCCGCGCCCTGCGTGGTGTCCAGATCGAACTTGGTGACCTTGCCCATCACGCCGAAGGTGTACGCGGCCCAGATCTGCGCCGGGTAGCCGCCACCGTTGATGCGGCCGGGGGACCGGATGAGACCGGTGGCACCCGTCAGGGTGACCTGCTTGTGCGGCGGCTTCGCGCCCTCGCCGAACAGGCCGACCGAGGTGACCAGGTTCGGCGTGTAGCCGGTGAACCAGGCCGACTTGTTGCCGTCGGACGTACCCGTCTTGCCGGCGACCTGCTGGCCGTCGCGGTCGGGGTTGTTCGCCACCGACTGCTTGGCCGTACCGTCGTCGACCACGCCGGTCAGGACCGAGGTCACCGTGTCGGCGGCCTCCTTGGTGATGACCTGGGCGCCGATCGGGTTCGGCAGGGTGACCGGATGGTCCTTGTGCTCGGCCGACTTGAGGATCGCCGGGGTGACCTTCTTGCCGTGGTTGTCGAGGGTCGCGTAGACACCGGCCATCTCCAGCGGGCTGGCGCCCATGGTGCCGAGGGTCTGGGCGGGCACGGCCTGCAGGCCCTCGGTGTCCATGCCGAGGGACTTCGCGACCTTCAGCACGTTCTCCATGCCGACGTCGACGCCCATCTGCGCGAAGACCGAGTTGACGGACTTGTTCATCGCCGTCTGGACGGTGATGTCGCCGTAGCTGACCTCGTCCTCGTTGGGCGGGGCGAATCCGATCGAGCTGCCCTCGACCGGGCGGCGGTTCTTGCCGCTGTAGATCGTGTTGGCGTCGATCGCCCGGCCGTCCTGCGTCTTGGCCTCCTGGTCCATGGCGGCCGCGAGGATCAGCGGCTTAAAGGTGGAGGCGGGCTGGTAGTCACGGCGTGTCGCGTTGTTGATGTAGTGCTTGAAGTAGTCCACGCCGCCGTACAGGGCGAGCACCCGGCCCGTCTTCGGGTCGACGGATGCGGCACCTGCCTGGACGTCACCGTCGACCGAGCGCTTCTTGGCGTTCAGCTTGCTGGTCAGCTGGTCCTTGACGGCCTGCTCCAGCTGGGCCTGCTTCTTCTTGTCGATGTTGACCGTGATGGTCCAGCCGCCCTTCGTCACCAGCGCCTCGGCGTCACCGATCGAGGAGGCGGTGCCCTGGGCGACGAGCTGCTTGTACAGCGCCTTGTTGGCCGCGTCGATCAGGTAGCCGGTCTGTCCCTGCATGCCGGGGGCCGCCTTGGGCGCCTTCGGCTTCGGGAACGTCATGGCCTGGCGCTTGCTCGCGTCCAGCCATTTCATCCCGACCATGTTGTCCAGGACGTAGTTCCAGCGGTTCTGCACCAGCTTCCTGCCGGTGTCGGTGGCGATCGCCCAGTCGTACTGGTTCGGCGCCTGGAGCAGCGCGGCCAGGTAGGCGCCCTCCGGGACCGTGAGGTCCTTGGCGTCCTTGCGGTAGTACGCCTGCGCCGCGGCCTGGATGCCGTAGGCGCCACGACCGTAGTAGCTGGTGTTGATGTAGCCCGCGAGGATGTAGTCCTTGGACTTCTTGCGGTCCAGCTTCAGCGAGATGACCAGTTCCTTCAGCTTGCGCGTGACGGTCTGGTTCTGGGTCAGGTAGTAGTTCTTGACGTACTGCTGGGTGATCGTCGAACCGCCCTGCGCGCCCTTGCCGGAAAGGGTGTTGAGGATGCCTCGGGCCGTGCCCCTCAGATCGATGCCGTTGTCGTCGTAGAACGTCTTGTTCTCGGCGGCGACGAAGGTGCGCCGGACGCCCTCGGGGACCTCGGCGAGGTCGACGTTCTCACGGTTGAGCCTGCCGCTGCGGGCGAGGATCGAGCCGTCGCTGTACTTGTAGATGTTGCTCTGTACCTGGGCGTCGGCGTTCGCGCTCGGGATGGGGGTCATCACGTACAGCACGACGAACGCGCCCATGACCAGCAGCACCATGCCGAACAGCGTGCCGACGATCTTCTTCCAGGTGAAGAGCCTGCGTATCCAGCTCTTCTCGCTCTTGCCCTTCTTACCGCCCTTGGCGGCCCTGCCGCGCGCCGCGGCGCGGCCGCCGACCGGCGCGGAGCCGACTGACGCCGAGCCGGCCGGTGCGGATCCGGCCGCTCCGGACGAGCGCTTGGGCGCCGCGCGGCGGCCACCGCGCTGCCGCGCTCGTCTCTCTTCCGCTCGTCCCATGGGTCGATCCGCTCCGCTTCCTTCTCGTGGGTCGCACAGGTTCGTGGCACAGGTCAGCTCAGAAAGCTAACACCGCGCGGTATGACAAAGGGCCGCCGATCCCGCCTTCTGCGGACGTGACAATCAGCACCCACCCCATCGGAACCGACGATCGAGAGGCTTGGATGGTTGTCAAGATGGGTAATGTGATATCACTTGGATAGACCGAAGCTATGGCATGAAACGGGGGGTATCACCCATGTCGACACATGACACTTCCGCCGCCGCCGACATACCTCGGATGCCGAGCGCGCGTGTACGGGAGTTCCCGGCGCACAGCATCGGCGGCGGGCTCGCGCTGCTGCTCGGGCTGGCCGGGCTGGCGCTGGGCGTCTGCCTGATCGCCGGCGGCGCGACGGTCACCGCGTCCGGGACCAAGGCCGCGCTGATCGTCGCCGGCGTCCTGATCGGCGTCTCGGCGTTCACCGCGATGTGCGGCCTGAACACGGTGGCACCGGGCGAGGCCCGGGTCGTCCAGCTCTTCGGGCGCTATCGCGGCACGATCCGGCAGGACGGGCTGCGCTGGGTGAACCCCTTCACCTCGCGCACCAAGATCTCGACCCGGGTCCGCAACCACGAGACCCCTGTCCTCAAGGTCAACGACGCGTACGGCAACCCGATCGAACTGGCCGCGGTGGTGGTCTGGAAGGTCGAGGACACCGCGCAGGCCACCTTCGAGGTGGACGACTTCCTGGAGTTCGTCGCCACGCAGACCGAGGCGGCCGTGCGGCACATCGCCATCGAGTACCCGTACGACGCCCACGACGAGGGCGGGCTCTCGCTGCGCGGCAACGCCGAGGAAATCACCGAGAAGCTCGCCGCCGAGCTGCACGCGCGCGTGGAGGCAGCCGGGGTACAGATCATCGAGTCGCGTTTCACGCACCTCGCGTACGCCCCGGAGATCGCCTCGGCGATGCTCCAGCGGCAGCAGGCCGGCGCGGTGGTCGCCGCGCGGCGGCAGATCGTGGACGGCGCGGTAGGGATGGTCGAGGCGGCGCTCGCCCGGATCGCCGAGAGGGACATCGTGGAGCTGGACGAGGAACGGAAGGCGGCGATGGTGTCGAACCTGATGGTGGTGCTGTGCGGGGACCGGGCGCCGCAGCCGGTACTGAACACGGGGTCCCTGTACCAGTGACGATTCCTCCGGAGGAGACGCCGAGGAGGCGGCCGCAGCAGCGCAAGCAGGTGCTGCTGCGGCTCGACCCGTTGGTGTACGAGGCGCTCGCACGGTGGGCCGGGGACGAGCTGCGTTCGGCCAACGCGCAGATCGAGTTCCTGTTGCGGCGGGCGCTGGCGGAGGCCGGCCGCCTGCCCGGCGGGACCAAGCCGATTCCCCGCCGGGGGCGGCCGCCGGGTTCCGGCAAGCCCGAGCCCGAGGCCTAGGCCGCACCCGACCCACAGCAGCGAATCCGTATAGCAGAACCGTGACAAACGGCTCTCACCTGCGGAAACACGCCCTCCATCAAGGGTTATACACACCATGTATACGTGCTGCGTATACGCCCTGTGTACAGTGCTCCCATGTCCATCGGTCACACCCTCCTGGGACTCCTGGAGTCCGGCCCCCGTCACGGTTACGACCTGAAGCGGGCCTTCGACGAGAAGTTCGGTCATGACCGGCCGCTGCACTACGGCCAGGTCTACTCGACGATGTCGCGGCTGCTGAAGAACGGGCTCGTCGAAGTCGACGCGGTCGAGGCGGGCGACGGGCCCGAGCGGAAGCGGTACGCCATCACCGAGGCCGGGATCACCGACGTACAGCGGTGGCTCGCGACCCCGGAGAAGCCCGAGCCGTATCTCCAGTCGACCCTCTACACCAAGGTCGTCCTCGCGCTTCTCACGCACCGCAACGCGGCCGAAATCCTCGACACGCAGCGGTCCGAGCACCTGCGCATGATGCGGATCCTTACCGACCGCAAGCGCAAGGGTGACCTGGCCGACCAGCTGATCTGCGACCACGCCCTCTTCCATCTCGAGGCCGATCTGCGCTGGCTGGAGCTGACCGCCGCGCGCCTCGACAAGCTCTCCGAGGTAGTAGCCCGATGACCAACCCTCCTGCCGGTTCCTTGCTCGCCGCCAGCGAGTTGCGCAAGGTGTACGGGCCGACCACCGCGCTCGACGGCGCCGAGTTCTCCATCCACCCGGGCGAGGTCGTCGCCGTGATGGGGCCCTCCGGCTCCGGCAAGTCGACCCTGCTGCACTGCCTCGCCGGGATCGTGACGCCCGACTCGGGCTCGATCATGTACAACGGCCGCGAGATGGCGACCATGAACGACACTCAGCGCAGCGCGCTCAGGCGCTCCGAGTTCGGGTTCGTCTTCCAGTTCGGCCAGCTCGTACCCGAACTGACCTGCGTCGAGAACGTCGCTCTGCCGCTGCGGCTGAATGGCACCCCGCGCAAGGAGGCCGAGCGGACCGCACTGTCGTGGATGCAGCGGCTGGAGGTCGACAACCTCGGGAAGAAGCGGCCCGGCGAGGTCTCCGGCGGCCAGGGACAGCGCGTCGCCGTCGCCCGCGCCCTCGTCACCAACCCCCGCGTACTGTTCGCGGACGAACCCACCGGCGCCCTCGACTCCCTCAACGGCGAACGCGTGATGGAACTGCTCACCGAGGCCGCCCGCTCCACCAACGCCGCCGTCGTACTCGTCACCCACGAAGCCCGGGTGGCCGCGTACTCCGACCGCGAGATCGTCGTACGCGACGGCAAGTCCCGCGACATGGAGCGCGCCATATGAACGCGCGCCAGTGGACCAGGGACCTGGGCATGGGCACCAAGTTCGCCGTCACCGGCGGCCGCGAGGGCTTGGTCCGGGTCCTGTTGACGGCCGTCGGGGTCGGGCTCGGGGTGGCGCTGCTGCTGCTCACCACCGCGCTGCCGAGCGCGCTCCAAGCACGGGACGATCGCGGAGCGGCCCGCGACGACTTCACGTACTCCGGGGAGACCGCGCCGAAAAAGGCCGCCGCCGACACGCTCATCATCGGGCGCAGAGACTCGACGTACCGCAATCGGGAGGTACGCGGCCGGCTGCTGGAGCCTGAGGGCGCGAAGGCGCCGCTGCCCCCGGGAGTCGCGAAGTTCCCCGAGCCGGGTGACATGGTCGTCTCGCCCGCGCTGGACAAGCTGCTGAAGTCGGATTCCGGCAAGCTGCTGCGCGAGCGCCTGCCTTACCGCATCACCGGCACCATCGGTCGGTCCGGGCTGGTCGGCCCCACCGAACTCGCCTACTACGCCGGCGCCGACGGTCTCGAGAAGCGGCTGTCCGGAGGCGTGGCCGAGCGCATCAACTACTTCGGGCCCTCCCAGCAGAACCAGGACGACAAACTGGACCCGGTCCTGCTCCTGCTCGTCTTCATCGTCTTCATCGTGCTGCTGATGCCGGTCGGCGTGTTCATCGCGGCTGCCGTGCGCTTCGGCGGCGAGCGCCGGGACCGCCGGCTCGCGGCGCTGCGCCTGGTCGGCGCGGACGGGCGGATGACCCGGCGGATCGCGGCGGGCGAGGCGCTCGCCGGGTCGCTGCTGGGGCTGGTCTTCGGCACCGGCTTCTTCCTGGTGGGTCGTCAGCTGGCGGGCATGCTCGAAGTGCGCGACGTCAGCGTGTGGCCCGGCGACCTCAATCCGTCGCCCGCCCTCGCCCTGCTCGTCGCCGTCGCCGTGCCGGCCGCGGCCGTCCTCGTGACGCTGCTCGCACTGCGCGGAGTCGTCATCGAACCGCTCGGCGTGGTCCGCACGGTCAAGCCCCCGCGGCGTCGGCTGTGGTGGCGGCTGCTGCTGCCGGTGGCCGGCCTGGGGCTGCTGTACCCGATGATCGGACAGGGCAACCACAACGGCGACTTCAGCAAGTGGATGGTGATCGGCGGCACGGTGCTGGTGCTCGTCGGCGTCACCGCCCTGCTGCCGTGGATCGTCGAGGCCGTGGTGGCCCGGATGAACTCCGGCTCGGTCTCCTGGCAATTGGCCATCCGCAGGTTGCAGGTGAGCAGCGGCGCGGCGGCCCGTCTGGTCAACGGCATCGCCGTCGCGGTGGCAGGAGCGATCGCCCTGCAAATGCTGTTCGCGGGGATCGAGAGCGAATACACCAAGGACACGGGGAACGACGTCGGCCGGGCCCAGATGCTCGTCGAACTGCATGGTGACATGCCCCTGAAGGAGCTTGGCCGGCAGTTCACACAGACCAAGGGCGTTCGCAGTGCGGCGGTCGTCTCGACCACCACTGTCGGGGACCGGGCGAAGAATCCGGAAGACAGTCTGGCGGTGGCCGTCGGCAGCTGCGCGGAACTGCGCGAGGTGGCGACACTGAAGTCCTGCCGGAACGGCGAGATCTACCGCATCGTCGGCGGTTCGTACGACGACGAAACCAAGAAGATCGCCCAGGCCGGCCGCACGCTGTACTTCGCCCCGGCGTACGACGGCAACCAGCCTCCCGGGGCGGCCTGGAAGGTGCCCGCCGGACTGAAGACCGCGGGGCCCCGCGAGGACCCCATCGGTAACGCCCGGGACGGACTCCTCATCACCTCGGGCGCACTGCCCGCGGCCGCGAAAGCGGGCCTCGAGCACAAGGTTTTCGTCAGCCTCGACCCGTCGGTCACGGACGCCCGCGAGCATGCGCGCAACACCGCCGCCCGGGTCGACCCGCTGTCGTACGATTTCACGTTGGCGGCCAGTGATCAGTCCCCGCAGTTCCGGTCCATCCGCACCGGACTCTTCGTCGGCGCCACCTGCGTGCTGGTCCTCATCGGTGCGAGCCTGCTCGTCTCCCAGCTGGAGCAGCTGCGAGAGCGCCAGAAGCTGCTGTCCGCCCTGGTGGCCTTCGGCACCCGGCGCCGCACGCTGACCCTGTCGGTGCTGTGGCAGACGGCGATCCCCATCGCGCTCGGCCTCGCCCTGGCCTCGACTATCGGTCTGACACTGGGCGCGGTGCTGCTGAAGATGACCAACCTGGCGGTGACCGTCGACTGGTGGAGCGTGCTGAGCATGACCGGCATCGGTGCCGCGGTCGTGCTGGTGGTGACCCTGCTCAGCCTGCCGCCCCTGCTCAGGCTGATGCGGCCGGACGGACTGCGCACGGAGTAGCCTACGACCGCTCTCGCGGGCCCCTCCCCCTGACGGGGAGGGGCCCGCGCGCGTTCACAGGCTGTACTCCTTCACCACCCGGCGGACCTGGGCGAAGAGCATGCCGACGTTCACCGACTTGCGGCAGACGACCACGGCGACGACGTCCTGCTGCTCGTTCATGCGCACGAACAGATGGGTGAGGTTCTCGCTGTTGACGAGGATCTCCTGGAAAAGGTGGTTGTCACTGGTGCTCCCCCGGCGCTCCTTGAACACGTCCTCGATCATCACGACCGTGCGGCCCTGGAACAGGTCGAGGGTCGCTCCCGCGAGCAGGTCGAGGACCTCGGGCGGGTGGTTGTCCACGGTCTCGTACGACAGCAGCATCCCCGTCGACATGTCGACCACGCCTGAGGCGACGCAGTCGGGGGCATCGGTACGGAGGGACTTGACCAGGCCCATCACCTGATCGGAGAAACCCGGAGTCATACGCTTCGTCGCCATCCCTTCACACTCCCTCGGCTGCCTTCTCGGTGAGGATCGACCCGATGCGGTCGAGGGTCGGCCGGGTCGCCCGGTGCAGGCGGTCCACGTCCATTCCCTCGTCGCCGAGCACGACCATCAGGGCGGTGTCGCCGACGGCGTAGAACGCGGCGCAGCCGTGGCTGCCGTACGCGACCGTGCCGCGCAGCGCACCGCGGGCGGTGGCCTCGGTGGTGCGCCGGGCGAGACCGAGGCCGGCCGCGGCGAGCGCGGCGAGCCCCTCGGGGTCGATACCGCTCGCCGTGTCGGCCGCGATGAGCAGTCCGTCGGCCGCCGCGACCGCCGTGTCGGTAATTCCGGTCACCTGCTCGCGCAGGCCGCGCATTTCGAGTGCCAGCGCTTTGTGATCCATGTACTCAACTCCCCTATGACTGATCGCAGTCGTATGTGATTCGCATGTGTCCGTCCTTGTCATTTCGCGGTTCCGCTCCGCAGCCGGAAGAACCCTTTCCAACTCGCCCCGTTCTTGTCGGAGGCGAGCGTTTCGGTGATGCCGCTGGCGCCGGGGCGGCGCCGGGGGAGGGCGGGGCCCGGGCCCGGGGGTGGAGGCGGGGGCGGGGGCGGGGGCGGCGATGAGGTGGCCGGGGCGCCCGCACCCGCTGCTCGGGCCACCGCCGGCTCCGCCGCCGGGGGCGTCCGGGGGCGCAGTCCTTCCGGCGGCATACGGACCGGTATCCGCACCGGCGGCGCGACCGACTCGACGCACTCCAGGTATCCCGCGCCCAACAGACGGGCCATCTCCACCGTGACCGTGTAGACCGCGCGCCCGGTACGGAAGGCGATGTCCCGGGCGGTGCGTCGACCGTCGGCATGGATGAGCAAGTCACGTTGCACCTCGCCCAGTTGAGTGAGGTCGACCTCGATGGCGGGCAGCGGACGCTCGCGGTCCGGTCGTACCGGATGCGACAGGACGTCGAGCGCGGCCAGCTTGCGCGCCACCTGGTGCAGCAGCCGCGCCGGCACCTCGCCGACGGCGAGCGCGTCGGGCGGGTCGACGGGGTCGTCGAGCGGCTCGCAGCCGTCCACGTGCCCGGCGACGATCGCGAAGGCCGCGTCCTGCATCGCCATCACCCGGACGACCCGCATTCCGGCCACCCCGGCGCCGGACCGACCGGAACGCATGAGCAGCGTTCCCGGGCCCGGGGCGCCGGGGCTCGCGACGGCGACCACGAGACCGTCGCGCAGATGGACGACTCCCCCGGGCCGGCCTGACACCCGCAGCCCGCCGTCGCCCTTTTCACGCGCGTACCGCGTCACCGCCTGCGACAGCAGGTCGTATCCGGCCCGCCCAAGGGAAACCCGTATGCCCGCCACAACTCCCCTTGGAATGTCGCACACATGCCTGACGCGTCACGCTGAGGGAGTAGGTGTATCAGCGTCGGCGCAAATTCCAGCGAAATTCGCACTACCTGACGGAAGTTGAGATTTCTCGCCGTTCCCGGGACGTCATCGGACACCTGAGTGACCGAGTATGTGTGCGCTGATGCCCGGACTTTCTCAGACGTCGGGCCCCAACACCCGTACGGGCAAGGGCCGGAGCGCTTCGCGGAGCGCCTCGGCCAGCTCCTCGTACTCGGCGCCCCGCGCCGCACCCGCGCGCATGGCGAGTGCGACGCGGCGGGTCGGGGCCGGGTCGGCGAAGCAGCCGGTGAGGAGCTGGTTGCTGCGGGTGGTCTCCACCTTGAGGGCGGTGCGCGGCAGCAGGGTGACACCGAGACCGCCGGCGACGAGCTGGACGAGGGTGGACAGTCCCGCGGCGGTGGTCGTCACCGGCGCGTCCTTGCGACCCGCTTCCCGGCAGATGTCGAGGGCCTGGTCGCGCAGGCAGTGCCCTTCGTCCAGGAGCAGCAGGTTCAGCTCGCGCAGGGCCTCGCGGGGGATGCCCTCGCGCCCTCCGAGCCCGTGGTCGAGCGGGGTGACGAGCACGAAGTCCTCGTCGAAGAGGGGAAGTTCGACGACGCCGGCCACACCGAGGGGGACGGCGAGCAGAAGGAGGTCGAGACGGCCGCTGGTCAGTCCGTCGAGCAGGTTGGCGGTCTGCTCCTCGTGGACCTGGAGGTCCAGGTGCGGATAGCGGTCGTGGACGAGCCTGAGGACCGTGGGCAGGAGGTACGGCGCGACGGTCGGGATCACCCCGAGCCGCAGGACTCCGGTGAAGGGGGCCCGGACGGCCTCCGCCTCCTCCATGAGCGCGCCGACCTCCTCCAGCACCGCCTTGGCCCGTACGGCGAGGCGCTCACCGGCGGGCGAGAGGAGCACCTTGCGGGTGGTGCGCTCCAGCAGGGTGACGCCGAGGACCTCCTCCAGGGCGGAGACGGCGCCCGACAGCGCGGGCTGACTCATGCCGATCGCGGCGGCGGCGTCCCGGAAGTGGAGGTGCTCGGCGACGGCCGCGAAGGCACGCAGCTGGGCGAGACTGGGCTGCCGGCGCCCGTTGGACTTGGCCCCAGCCATGACATTCCCCTTACTGGTAGTCACTGATAGTCGTCACCGATCAACTCGACCGAGTGTAGCTATTTCCCGAATCAATGCACCCTGTGCCAGGATCCTGATTGTCCAACCCATGAGAAACACCTTGCATGCAAGGTGCTTCTGTGCTGCAAGGAGAGCGCGTGCTCACTGTCGGTGACAAGTTCCCCGAGTTCGAACTGACGGCCTGTGTCTCGCTGGAGAAGGGCAAGGAGTTCGCGAAGATCAACCACAAGACCTACGAGGGTTGGAAAGTGATCTTCGCGTGGCCCAAGGACTTCACCTTCGTCTGCCCGACCGAGATCGCGGCCTTCGGCAAGCTGAACGACGAGTTCGCCGACCGTGACGCCCAGATCCTCGGCTTCTCCGGTGACTCGGAGTTCGTGCACCACGCCTGGCGCAAGGACCACGACGACCTGCGCGACCTGCCGTTCCCGATGATGGCCGACTCCAAGCACGAGCTGATGCGCGACCTGGGCATCGAGGACGAGGAGGGCTTCGCCAAGCGTGCCGTCTTCGTCGTCGACCAGAACAACGAGATCCAGTTCTCGATGGTGACCGCGGGTTCCGTCGGCCGTAACCCGAAGGAGGTCCTGCGGGTCCTGGACGCCCTGCAGACCGACGAGCTCTGCCCCTGCAACTGGACCAAGGGCGACGAGACCCTCGACCCGGTCAAGCTGCTGGCCGGTGAGTGAGCGATGTCCCTCGACTCCCTCAAGTCCGCCCTGCCGGACTACGCCAAGGACCTGAAGCTCAACCTGGGCTCGGTCATCGGCAACTCCGACCTCCCGGCGCAGCAGCTGTGGGGCACGGTGCTGGCCACGGCGATCGCGTCGCGCTCGGCGATCGTGCTGCGTGAGCTGGCGCCTGAGGCGAAGGCGAACCTCACGCCGGAGGCGTACACCGCGGCGAAGTCCGCGGCCGCCGTCATGGCGATGAACAACGTCTTCTACCGCACGCGCCATCTGCTCTCGGACCACGAGTACGGCACCCTGCGCGCGGGTCTGCGGATGAACGTCATCGGCAACCCCGGGGTCGACAAGGTCGACTTCGAGCTGTGGTCGTTCGCGGTGTCGGCGATCAACGGCTGCGGGATGTGCCTGGACTCGCACGAGCAGGTGCTGCGGAAGGCCGGGGTGGACCGTGAGGTCGTCCAGGAGGCCTTCAAGATCGCGTCGGTGATCCAGGCGGTGGGTGTGACCCTGGACGCGGAAGCGGTGCTCTCCGAGTAAGTGGGCCGTCGAGGGCCTCGCTCACCTCTGGTGGGCGAGGCCCTCCGCGTTGTCGTCGCCGTCCCTGGGGGCTGCGCCCCCAGACCCCCCTTCGGCCTGAACGGCCTCGTCCTCAATCGCCGGACGGGCTGGGTTCTGCTGACCGGTGCCGCGGAAGGTCTGCTCGTTGGAGTACGACTTCAGGTAGCTCACCACCGTGTTCGTCACCGCCACCAGCGGCACCGCCACCACCGCGCCGCCGATCCCCGCGACGAGCCCCCCGGCCGTCACCGACAGCACCACCGCCAGCGGGTGCACCCGGACCGCGCGGCCCAGGATGAACGGCTGAAGGATGTGGCCCTCGATCTGCTGCACGGCGAGGACCACGACCAGCGTCATGATGGCGGTGAAGACGCCTTGCGTCACCAGTGCCACGACCACCGCCAGCGCGCCCGACGCCACCGCGCCCACCAGCGGGATGAAGGAGAACAGGAAGATGAAGACGGCGAGCGGCACGGCCATGGGGACGTCCAGGAAGTAGATCCCCAGGCCGATGAAGATCGCGTCGATCAGGGCCACTATCACCGTGCCGCGCACGTAGGCCGTCAGTGTGCTCCATGCCCGGGGACCCGCACCGGCCACCCCGGGCCGCGCCGCCGCCGGCACCAGCTTCAGCGTCCACTCCCAGATGCGCCGCCCGTCGTAGAGCAGGAAGAGGGTGGAGAACATCGTCAGGAGGATGCCGGTCAGCGCCTCCACTATGACCGTCACACCCTCCAGGCCCGCCGAGGTGATCTGGTCGGTGTTCGCACCGATCGCTTCCCGCAGGTTCTTCGCGATCTCGTTGATCTGCTTGTCGGTGACATGGAAGGGGCTGTTCAGCAGCCACTTGCGCAACTCGTCGATGCCGTCCTGGATCTGGTTGGAGAGCGAGTCGATGTTCTCCATGACCTGCCAGGTCACGAACCAGCCGATCAGACCCATGATGACGAAGCCGAGGATCGCGGTCAGCGCGGTCGCCGGCCCCCGCGGCACTCCGTAGCGCCTCAGCCGCGCCACGGTCGGCTGAAGCAGCGCCGTGATGAGCAGCGCGCAGACGAACGCCAGCACCACCAGCTGGACGGCGCTGATGACCCGCATCAGCACCCAGAGCGTGCCCGCGAGGACGAGCACCCGCCAGCCCGCCTCGGCCGCGACCCGGACGCCCCACGGCACCGCCTCGACGGGATGGGGGCGCGGCTGTGCGGCGGGTGTGTACGCCGGTGGTGGCGGGACGTGGTCGGGCGCCGGGGGCGGCTCGGGGTCGGCGTGCTCCTTCTCGACCTCGGCACGGCGTTCGTCCAACCGATCGCCCACCTGGGTCAGTCCGGCGCCGAGTCGAGCGAGCCACCCTGGCAGTTGCGACATGATCCGTCCTCTTCCCCCGTGTCCCCGGGTCCTCGCCACCACTCCCCCCCAGGAGTCGTCGGAACCGACCGTACAGGGCTCACGGCCGTGAACGGCCGTAGCCCCTCACCCATAGACGGTGAGGGGCTGCGCGAGGTTGAGTGGCCGCCGGTGGACGGACTCGCGGCTCAGTAGGAGTGGTGGACCTGCCAGTACGACCAAGCGCCGCACGGGCTGCCGTACCGGACGTTCATGTAGTTGAGGCCCCACTTGATCTGGGTGGCCGGGTTGGTCTGCCAGTCGGCGCCGGCGGAGGCCATCTTGCTGGCAGGCAGGGCCTGCACGAGGCCGTACGCACCCGACGACGGGTTGGTCGCCCGGTAGTTCCAGGTGGACTCGTGGTTCACGATGGTGCTGAAGCACTGGAACTGGTCGGCCGGCACGATCTGACGGGCGATCGCCTGGACCTGCGCGACGGTGTACGAGCTCTGCTGGAGGAAGATGGACTTGCTGCGGCTGGCCGCGGCCTTCGCCTCCGCGCGCTCCTTCGCAGCCTTCTCGGCAGCTTCCTTCTTGGCGACAGCGGTGTCGGCAGCCGCCTTGCGGGCCGCCGCCTCGGCGTCCTTCTTGGCGCTCGCGTCCGCCTGGATGGCCTGCGCGTCGGCCTGCTGCGTCAGGGACGCGGTCTGCACCTGCGCCTGCTGTCCCGCGGGTATGTCCGCAAGGAGCGTCAGGTCGGCTGCCGTCGCCTCGGCGTCGTTCGAGGGCGACCCGGTGCTGCCCGAGGCAACACCAGTGACGGCGCCGACAGCGGTGACCGCCGTGGCCGAGGCCACTGCGAATCCCCGGACCGAAATCCGGCTCACACGGTTTCCTTCCAGCATCGCCCGCTTCGGTGACCCTGGCGGACGCAATCGTGCCCCTGACGCTGGCCTCCCAACTGCGGGGTCACGGGAGGCGCGGGCCCGGTGGGCAACTCCCTCGAGGGGAGCGCCGCGTGGTGCTCGGGCGGCATACGACGGCCATATGGAGTTCTGATGCTTCTGTGGTTCCGTACCGCTGGGGGTACAGGTGTGCCGTATGCGGGGCCTGACAGGAATGAGACTCTGCCGTAACCCAACGCCGAGTGGCAATTCCGGGTTACGTGTGAAAGCTCACACCCCGTTCGGCCCAGGAATTTCTCGGAAACCCCCGCACGCGAAGGCGCCGCCCGGCTAGGCTCTGGGGCTTTGCCGGACGGCGCCAACTGACGAGTAGCTACCGCGAGTCGAACACTTGGATCAGATCTGCCCGTCTTCGAGCATTTCGGTCACAAGCGCGGCGATCTGGGACCTCTCGGACCGGGTGAGCGTGACATGCGCGAAGAGCGGATGCCCCTTCAGCTTCTCCACAACGGCGACGACTCCGTCGTACCGGCCGACCCTGAGGTTGTCCCGCTGGGCCACGTCATGGGTGAGGACCACCCGCGAATTGGCGCCGATTCGGGACAGAACGGTCAACAGTACGTTCCGTTCGAGCGACTGGGCCTCGTCCACGATCACGAAGGCGTCGTGCAGCGAGCGGCCGCGGATGTGGGTGAGCGGGAGGACCTCCAGCATCCCGCGGGCGGTGACCTCTTCGATGACCTCGCGGCTGGTGACCGCGGACAGCGTGTCGAAGACCGCCTGCGCCCAGGGGCTCATCTTCTCGGCCTCGGTACCGGGGAGATAGCCGAGCTCCTGCCCGCCGACCGCGTACAGCGGCCGGAAGACCATCACCTTCTGGTGCTGCCTGCGCTCCAGCACCGCCTCAAGACCCGCGCACAGTGCCAGCGCCGACTTGCCCGTGCCGGCCCGGCCGCCCATCGACACGATCCCGACGTCCGGGTCGAGCAGCAGGTCGAGGGCGATGCGCTGCTCCGCGCTGCGGCCCTTGATGCCGAACGCCTCCCGGTCCCCGCGCACGAGACGGACGTTGCCCTCCGCGGTGACGCGCCCCAGCGCCTTGCCCCGCTCCGACTGGATCGTCAGACCGGTGTGCACGGGCAGCTCGGCGGCCTCGGGGACGTATACGTGCCCCTCTTCGAAGAGGATGTCCACCTGCTCGCCGGACAGGGTCAGTTCGGACATTCCGGTCCAGCCGGAGGAGTCCGTGATGGCCAGCTCGGCGCGGTACTCCTCGGCGAGGAGACCGACGGAGGACGCCTTGATCCTGAGCGGGAGGTCCTTCGACACGACGGTGACGTCGTACCCCTCCGCCTGGAGGTTGCGGGCGACCGCGAGGATGCGGGAGTCGTTGTCCCCCAGGCGGTAGCCGGTGGGCAGCACGCTGGGGTCCGAGTGGTTGAGCTCGACCCGGATGGTCCCGCCGAGGTCCCCGATCGGGATGGGGGCGTCGAGACGGCCGTTCCGCACCCGGTAGTCGTCGAGCAGGCGCAGGGCCTGCCGGGCGAAGTAGCCGAGTTCGGGATGGTGTCGCTTGGCCTCCAACTCCGTGACCACGACGATGGGGAGCACGACCTCGTGCTCGTCGAAGCGGGTCAGGGCGTTCGGGTCGGCCAGCAGGACGCTGGTGTCGAGAACATAGGTGCGCCGGTCGGGCTTGTGGCGCTTTGTGCTGGTCACCACGGAAGGACGTACCCCCTCGGATGAGGTCGGGGAGCGACGGAGTGGAGAGCCGGGAGGGCGGGCGGGAGAAACCCGGCCGGTCGACGGCCACGATGCACGGGCCGAAAACCGGCCCTCCGCTGCTTCTTCCGTGCCGAGACCGCACGGTCGGACTGGTGCAAAGGGCCTCCCGGGCGGACGGCCCCGAGCCGTCCGCTGAGATACGACACCCGTGGTTCGGGTGTCGACCTGCTTGGCTTATGCCCTCGAACATGCGCTGCCATGCCACGGCATATGACGGCGCCCCGATGAACTCCGCGTTACATGCGCCGTTGCGTGCGCCCCCGAATGGGTGATGTCCGTCCCGCCGACCGGCCGGCCCTGCGTGGTGCGGTGCGGTGCGGTGTGTTCCGCCGTCGCGGCGAGAAGTGTTCAGCCGCCGTAACGGCGGTGGCGTGCCGCGTAGTCGCGCAGGGCACGCAGGAAGTCGACCTTGCGGAAGGCCGGCCAGAAGACCTCGCAGAAGTAGTACTCCGAATGGGCGGTCTGCCACAGCATGAAACCGGACAGGCGCTGTTCGCCGCTCGTACGGATCACCAGGTCGGGGTCGGGCTGGTCGCTGGTGTAGAGGTGGCGGCCGATCATGTCGACGTCGACGGACTCGGCGAGGTCCTCCATCGAGGTGCCCTTGTCATGGGCGTCGATGATCATCGAGCGGACGGCGTCGGCGATCTCCTGACGCCCGCCGTAGCCGATGGCGACGTTGACGAGTATTCCGTCGCGGTGCGCGGTGACCTCTTCGGCCTCCTTGAGGACGGTCTGCATCTGCGAGGGCAGCAGGTCACGCGCGCCCACGTGGTGCACGCGCCAACGGCCGTCGGCGGCGAGGGAGCGGACGACGTCCTCGATGATCCCGAGGAGCGGGACCAACTCCTCCTTCGGCCGGTCGAAGTTGTCCGTCGACAGCAGCCAGAGCGTGACCACCTCGACGTCCGTCTCGGCGCACCAGCCGAGGAACTCCTCGATCTTGTCGGCACCCGCCCGGTGGCCCTGCGCGGTGGTCGAGCCCGCCGCCTTCGCCCAGCGCCGGTTGCCGTCCATGATGACGCCGATGTGCTTGGGCACCTGAGCGTGGTCCAGGTGGCCTTCCACCCGGCGTGCGTACAACCTGACCAGCAGGCCGCGCAGCTTGTCGCGCAGGTTCACGTGATTGTCAGCCCCTCCGTGCGAATCAGACAGGTGCGGGCGTGCGCGATCCCGTCAGATGGCGGTCCCCGGAGGCGAAGCCTACCCCTGGAGGGCCAAGGGCTCCGCCCAGGGTGCCCTTGGCCGGCCCCGGACGCGTACCCGTGAACGGGGGCCTCGATCGCCTGCGTTTCGGTCCGGCCCGCGGGGAATCGGCTGCCTGGGAGAGGGGCGCCGGGGGCGCGCTCGGAGCGCATCGAGGGGCGCGGCTCGGTGGGCGGATCGGCGGACGGGTCGGGCGGGTCGCGGGCGGCGCGCGTGGGGGGAAAGAAAACGGGCCGGTCCGTGGGGGGGAGACGGACCGGCCCGAGGGGGGGTTTCCACCATAACCCTTCGTAAGTGCCGACGCGCGCATCGGCGCACCACAACTACTCTCCGAATTCGTCCGGCGACGCGGCGATGGTCCCGGAAGCACTCATTCAGGGCGTGATCGTGGCCGAATCACGATGGATTCAAGGGGGATCCGGCCGAATCCTGAGGGATCCAAGGGGTTTGCGCGGACTTATGGGGCATTCGGCGACATGTCCCCGCGTACTCCCGGCGGGTGATGCGCGGCAGGAACGTCGACTTGACGCCGTCGCTAACTTCGCAGCCATGGTCACATTCACGACGGCGGGCACGCCCGGCCCGGTACCGCTGGAGGTCGCCCGGTCGGCCCACGCCCGGCGGCGCGGGCTGCTCGGGCGTGACGGGATCGAGGGGGCGCTGCTGCTGAGCCCGGCGAGCGCGGTGCACACCCTGGGGATGCGGTTCGCGATCGACGTCGCCTACCTGGACCGAAAGTTGCGGGTGATGGCGGTACGGACGATGCGACCCGGGCGGATCGGCCTGCCTCGCCCCCGCGCGCGCCACGTCCTGGAGGCGGAGGCGGGTGCAATGGAGCGATGGGGGATTCGGCGCGGGGCACATGTCGTCGTACGGGAGGACTGACGGCACCGTCGGCACGATGTGCGCGGCACCGCGCAGCCCCCTCCACTGCACGGTGCCGCCCGCGCAGCTTTGCTCACGCGAATTACATTGGTCTGAACTTACGTGAAGCTCAGCGCCCGAGGCGAGCCACGATCGATAACGATGTGGAAACCCCGCGCGTCCGTCCCGGCATATGGACACCGGACACCCGTACCGCGCGCGTGGGTCAGGTACGCGGGGTGCGGGCCTCGATCAGGAAGCGGGTGCTGTGGGCGACGAAGGGGCCCTCGGCCTCGATCCGCTCGTGCAGCGACCGGAGCTGGGGCCCGTACTGCTCCACGGTGAAACCCGGGACCATCCAGATCACCTTGCGCAGGAAGTGGACGACGGCGCCGATGTCGTGGAACTCCATGCGCAGCCGCGCCTCCCGGAGGTCGACGACCTCCAGGCCCGCCGCTTCGGCGGCCGCCCGGGCCCGCTCGGGGTCCCGCGTGTTCCGTACCGCCTCCGGCTGCCGACCCAGGAAGTGCTCGACCAGCTCGAAGGCGCTCGCGGGTCCGACCTGCTGGGAGAAGTACGTGCCCCCGGGGCGCAGCACCCGGGCGATCTCCTCCCAGTACGTACGGACCGGATGCCGACTGGTGACGAGGTCGAACGCCCCGTCCGCGAACGGCAGCGGCGCCTCCTCCGGGGAGGCCACGACCACGGCACCCCGCGGATGGAGCAGAGCCGTGGCCCTGGCGACGTTCGGCGGCCAGCCCTCGGTCGCGGCCATGAGCGGGGGCAGCGTCGGCGCGGAGGCGAGAACCTCCCCGCCGCCGGTCTGGATGTCGAGCGCGGCGGACACGTGCGCGAGCCGCTCCCCCATCGCCCGCGCGTATCCCCACGACGGCCGCTCCTCGGTGGCCCGGCCCTCGAACCAGGAGAAGTCCCAGCCGTCGACGGAGACGGCGGCGCCCTCGGCGACGAGGTCCTCGAACGTACGGGTCATGGCCATGCCGGGAATCCTGTCAGCGGGGCGGCGGAAGAGGCGACCGAATTACCGGCCGGGCGGGCGGGGGGCGGGCTCCGACAGGTCGCTCAGGTCTCCTGACGTCTCCCGTCCTTCTCCCGTCCTTCGGGATGGAGGTGAAGGGCATCCTTGCCTCAGCGGCCCGGAGAGCGCAGGTGAGGACGTCAAGGAACCAGCGGGCGGACCTCCTCGGCCGCGAACCGCACAAAGCCCTCGGGGTCCGGTTCGTCGCCCGTGGGCTGGAGGATCACGGTGTCGGCCCCCGCCTCCGCCAGCCGCTGGACGGCCTTCGCGACCGCGTCCGCGTCACCGGCGACACCGAGGTCCGGGACGGAGCCGAGGCCCTCCGCGTCGAGCTCGGCCTTCAGACGGGCGGCCCCGTCCGGGCCGGTGGCGGTGAGGAGATAGACGACGACGTGGTGGGGGTCGGTCCGGCCGGCCGACTCCCGTCCCTCGTCGATGAGCCGGCGCGCGTTTCGTACGCCTTCGGGCGCGGTGCCTGCGGTGAGGATCGTCCCGTCGGCCGCCTCGCCGGACAGCCGCAGCGATCGGGGACCGGTGGCCCCGGCGAGAACGGGCACGGCGGTGGCCGGCGGCCAGTCCAGCGCGACTCCGTCGAGCCGCACATACCGCCCGTCCGTGGTGACACGCTCGCCGCCGAGCAGCGCCCGCAGGGCAAGGAGGTGTTCGCGCAGCAGGGTCACGGGCGACTCGACGCGCGCGCCGACCTGCCCCATCCAGTCCTGCACGCCGTGCCCGACACCGAGGATCGCCCGCCCGGGGAACAGCCGGTGCAGTGTGGCGGCCTCCATGGCGGTGACGGCGACGTTCCTGAGCGGCACGGGCAGCAGCCCCACTCCGACGCGCAGCCGCTCGGTCCAGGCGAGGGCGGCGGACGCGGCCGAGATCCCTCCCTCCAGGAAGCAGTCCTCCCACAGCCACAGCTCTTCGAGGCCCGACTCGTCCGCGAGCCGTACGATCGCGCGCAGCCGCTCGGGGGGCAGTTGGGGGCGGAACACAGCACCGAGTCCAGTCATGCGATCTTCCTACCCGGCGGCCGGGGACCGGACAACAGGTTTACCCGCGCATGCCTACTGGCCACACGCCTACTGGCCACTTGCCCCCGCGCGCTCGTAGTGCAGGAGCACGACACCGTTGCCGAACCGGTGGGAGTCGATCAGCCGGAGGTCGGGGAGCGCCTCGGCCTCGGCTTCGGGAAAGAGCGGCTTGCCGCGGCCGATGAGGACCGGATGGACGTAGACGCGGAACTCGTCCACGAGGCCCTGCCGCAGGAACTCGGCGGCCAGGTCCGCACCGCCGAGCGCGAGGTCGCCGCCGTCCTGCGCCTTGAGCGCGAGGATGTCGTCGGCGATGACGTCCCGGACGATGGTGGTGTGCCAGGCGGCGTGCTGCATGGTCCGCGAGAACACGACCTTCGGCATGTTCCGCCAGATACGCGCGAACTCGACCACGGGTCCCGTGCGGTTCGGATCGGCGTCGGCGGTGGGCCAGAAACCGGCCATGAGCTGGTAGGTCACGCGCCCGCTGAGGAAGGCGCCCATCTCGGCCAGGACGTCGTTGAAGTGCTGGTGCAGTTCGTCGTCGACCCGGTGCCAGTCGATCTCGCGGTTCGGTCCCTCGATGAAACCGTCGAGGGACACCGACATCATCAGGACGATCTTCCTCATCGCACACCTCGCCGACGTCCGTCCCACCCACCGGCGCTCACGGTACTCACGCTAGGTCGCACCGGGCCTCGTTGCCACGCCGATCACGGGGAAGGGCATCCACACCAGGTACGCGGGCCGTCTACGCGCCCGGCTCCCCCCTCGGGAACGACACCTCCACCCGGCGGTTCTTGCGACGGCCCTCCTCCGTGGAGTTGTCGGCGATCGGGTAGTCCTCGCTGTAGCCGCGGACCTCGAAGGTGACGTTCCCGTTCCCGCCGAGGCGCGCGGCCAGCTGGTCGTGGACCGCCTCCGCGCGCTTCTTGGAGAGGGTCAGGCCGTGCGCGTACGAGCCCAGGTTGTCCGTGAAGCCGAAGACGCGGATGTTCGTGGCGTTCTGCTTCTTGATCTCGTCCGCGATCGCGTTGATCCGGGAGCGCGCCTCCGGATTCAGCTTGGAGCTGTCCTTGGCGAACAGCACCTCGGCCTGGAGCGCGAACGTGACGTTCTCGTTGGTGTCCTCGCGGCGCTCCTCACCGCCGAGATCCTCGACGACGGACTTGATGTCCAGCACCTTGGCAGGCGCGAGTCTCGCCCCATCGGCAAGCTTCAGGCCCGGGCTGGTGGGGTCGACGGAGGGGGGTGGGGAGGTGGTGATGGTGCCTGGGGGGGTGCTGGGGGTGTCGTCGGCGGTGGCTGGGGGGCCGCCGGTGAAGGTGAGGGCGGTGAGGATGGTGAGGGCGGTGGTGGTTCGGGGGGTGAGGCGCATGGTCGGTCACCCCTCGGAGAGCTCGATGGAGGCGGGGGGCATGCCGCCGACCTGGAAGTCGACCTTCGTGGTGCCTTCGGGTGGGGCGGGGAACTGGGCGAACCATTGGGCGGTGGCGCCTTGCTTGACGCCTCCGGTGAACTGTGTGCAGAGGCAGCGGCCCGCGGTGTCCCGGAGGATCAGATACCTCTTCTTGCCCTTCTGGTCGATCAGACTGGCGCCGGCGATGGAGCCACCGTTTCTGACCAACTCCTTTTCGTCACCTCGCCAGTTCGCCGCAACCCACAGCATCCCCGTGTTGTTCGTGACCGTGCCTTCGACGGTCACGAAGCCCCCACCGTCACGTTTGGCGGCGGTGACGGTCAGTGCCAGCCCGTTCTCCCCTTTGACCTCGGCCAGCACCGTGTCCGACTGAGGTGCCTGCGATTCCTTCTGGTCGGCGCTGCTGTGCTGGGCGGGGGTGGAAGGAGCCTGAGTTCCCTTGTCGGATTTTTCGTCGTCTCCTCCGCCGCAGCCGGCCACCGTGAGGAGCAGCCCAGTCGTGATCGCGACCGCGCTCAGCGCCCTGCGGCCCTTCATGGTGTGCCGAAAGTCCATCGGTACGGCTTCCTTTCATTCGGCCAGATGCACAGAGAACAGCACGGACGCGTCAGGAAGGTCGTCCGAATGGAAATCTTCGGGGTCGATGTCGACGACTTGGCCGTCGCAATCCAGCTGCACGAGCTTCTTCGGGTCGGCGTCCTGGGCGAAGGTGCAGCGGGGTTCAATGACCGCGATGGCCTGGGCCTTGGCGTGCTTCGACTCTGTGCCCGGGATGATGGACTTCCCGACCGTGTAGTTCGTCTGGACGTCGACCTGGAATCCGGGATAGCCGTTCCTCATGACCTGTTGGACGCCCAGAACGGTCGCGTCGTTCTCTCCGGCCAACCGCCGTGCGGCGGCATCTGCTCCCGCATTTGCCGGCGGCTTCCCGTCCAACCAGTCCAGCCAGTCGTCTTCGTGGCCGACGGCGTCTTGCAGATCGGTCATTAGCTCGTCGCGGGAGTCCTGCGCGGCGGCCAACGCCGCAGCGTCCGCCGCGGATTGGGCTCCATTGCGGGCGGACGCTGCCTGAGCGAAGACGAAGAATGCGACTGCGGCGAACAGCAGGATTCCCGTCAGCCAGATGTAGATGGGGAGCGTCTGTCCACGGTCGTCCAGCCTGCGCGGGGCGGTCAGCCGCCGATGACGTTGGTCACGGCGTTCATGATCGCCCCCGAGATCGCGCCGTCGAGGCCGAGGCCGTCGATCATCGTGAAGATGCCCGCGATGATGATCATCAAGCCGGCGTACTCCACAAACCCAGCCCCGGCATCCCGCTCGGCCCCCCGCATCCGGGCCACCACAATCCGCCGCCACCCGTCGATCCTGCGCCTCGCCTTGGTCACCACGGCCCTCGCCCTCCCAGCCGATGGGGCTACTCCCAACCCATGCACGGTACGTGAAAGAACCCTTACTCGGAGTGGGCCCAGGGACCCAACTTCCCAGCGACCGTAAGGTCACCGCCCCCACCCCTCCCCCGCCGTCCCCAGCCAATAAGCGATCGCTTCGCTCCGCGAGGAACTGTGCAGCTTTGCGAAGATGCGATTGATGTGGTTCTTGACCGTCTTCTCGCTGATGAAGCAGGCGGCGGCGATCTGCCGGTTGTTCATGCCGGACGCGATGAGATCCATGACCTCCACCTCCCTCGAACTCAGGCCGAAATCCAGCCACCCCGCGGCACGACCCCGCAGGCCCGCCACACGAGAGAGCCGGGCCATTGAAGACTGTGCCACAACAGATTGCAGATGCGAAGAACTTTCCTTCGCTTCGTACGAAACACCGAGCGAAGACGAGACAGCGGCAGACGCCTGCGCCACCACCGGCGACACCGTCGCCCGCCCCTCCCTCACACCCCGTATCGCCGTGATCAGTTCCGCCGCCGTGAACTCCCCATGCACCAGGTAGCCGGAGGCCCCGCGGCGCAGCGCCTCCGTCACCACCTCGGGTTCCGCGCTGTACGTCAGCATCATCACCGGGGCCGCGCGGGCCAGTTCGGGCAGTGCGGTCAGGCCGTCCGTGCCCGGCATGCGGACGTCGAGGAGAACGACGTCCGGGCGGTGCAGGGCGGCGTGCGCGAGCGCCTGTGCGCCGTCCGCCGCCTCCGCCACCACCTCGATGTCGGGGTGGACGGACAACAACGCCGTCAGGCCCGCCCGTACCACCGGGTTGTCGTCGGCCACGAGGACCCGCAATGTCGGCGGGCCGGGAAGTGCCTGGTCAGGCATGTGCGGCCTCCTCTTGGGGGGTGGGGGGAGCCGTCGTGGGAGTGGGGACGTGCAAGTGGATCTCGGCGCCGCCCAGCGGTGAGCGGCCCAGGCGGAGGCGGCCACCCAGGGACGTGGCGCGCTCCGCCATGCCCAGCAGGCCGAAGTGGCCGGTTTTCGCCAGGTCCTGGGTCGCGGCGGCCGGGGGCAGGCCCGCACCGTTGTCCCCGATCCGCAGATCGAAGGCCGTGCCCCCGGCGGCGTCCAGTTCGATCCGCACGCGGGTCGCGTGGGCGTGGCGGTGCGCGTTCTCCAACGCCTCCGAGACGATCGCCAGGACGTGGTGTGCCGTCGCGTACGGGAGGAGCAACGGGGCGCCAGGATTCCTCAGGTCGACCTTCGCTCCCGTGCGACGGGTGAACTCCTGTGCCTTGCGGGCGAGTTCGGTGGCCACGTCCGGGTACGCCGCCGTGAAGTCCGTACGGCGGCGCAGATCCGACAACAGGTCGCGGGACTCCGCCGCCGCCCGGCGTGCCGCGTCGGCCACCACGGTCGCCTGGCGCTTGACCGTCTCGGGGTCGCAGTGGTCCGCCGAGGCCGCGAGGGCCTCCGCCGCCAGGGCCAGGCCGTGCAGCGTCTTCGCCACCGAGTCGTGCATCTCGCGGGCGAGGCGCGCGCGTTCGGACTCGACCGCCTCCGCCGCCGCGAGGCGGGCGTTCGCCTCCGACAGTGCCTCGCCGGCCGCGCCGATGCGGAACATCAGGTTGCGCAGGGTGACGCCGATGATCCCGGCGGCGGCACAGAAGCCGGCGATGAGGAGGGTGCTGGCGCCGGCTCCGGGACGGTGTTCCCAGGCGCGGAAGACCGCGAGGACCACGGCCAGTTGGAGGCCGGTGATGACGCCCGCGCCACGCCAGCCGTACAGCAGGCCGGACAGCAAAGGGGTGCAGACCGTCGCGTACGCGAGGGGGGAGGCGGGGGAAGCGGTCAGCAGGAGCGTGGCGACGAAGAGCAGGTCGAGCGCCATCAGCGTGGGGTGGGCGAGGAGGCGCGGGCCGACGCGGTCCCAGTCGCGGAGCAGGGCGTACGAGGTCATCACGCCGAGGACGGCGGCCGCGAGGACGGCGTAGCGAGGGGCGCCGTCGGGCGTGTTGGCCAGCGCGAAGGGCGCGCCGATCACGACCAGGGCGAGGCGTACGGCGACGGTCTGACGGCACAGGGCCTGCAGCGCGCTCAGCTGGAGGCGGACGCTGGCGGGGGCCGGGGCGTCGTCCTCCAGGTACCCGGGGGTAGAAAGACCGGCACGGCTGCTCATCATCGGCCCAGAATCGATCCGAAGTCCGTACCCGAGCCCAGGAACATGCCCGTGGCGATCAGGATCATCGTCGCCGGGAGCATGAAGACCAGGGTGACCAGCGTGGCCTTGGGGATCGTCTTGGCCGCGCGGCGGCGGGCGTTCTGGGCGTCCGTGCGGCGCATGTCCGTGGCCAGCTGGATCAACGTCTCCGCGATCGGGGAGCCCAGCTCCTCGCCCTGCTGCAACGCCGAGACGAACTGGGCGACCTGTTCGGAGGAGTTGCGCCTGCGCAGCTCGTCGAAGGCCTGGCGGCGGCTGACGCCCATGTCCATCTGGCGGAGCGTGATGCGCAGTTCGTCGGCCCAGGGGCCCTCGTACTTCTCCGCGACCCGGTCGAGGGCCTGGCGGAAGCCGAGGCCCGCCGAGACGACGACGGCGAGGACGTCCAGGAAGTCGGGCAGTGTGCGATCGATGACGTCCTTGCGTTCGCGGATGGCCTGCCAGATCAGGGCGTCGGCGGCCAGCAGGCCGAAGGCGAGGGTGGCCGCCGCGAGGAGCGGACGGCCGCCCGTGAGGAAGACCAGGCCCATCAGGACGCCGAAGATGCCGTAGACCGCGCGGCGGGCCGCGTAGCGGTTCAGCGTGAGGCCGCCCGGGTTGCCCGCCATGTCGATGCGGCGGCGTTTGGCGTCGACCCGGCGCGGGCCCATCAGGCGCAGGACGAGCGGCGCGAAGCGGATGCCCAGGCGGTCGATCGCCGAGCCCGCCGTGGAGACCCGGGTGGCGCCCACCTCCAGCGCGAGCGCGAGGTCGCTCGGCAGTCTCGCGTCCGCGCGGATCATGCGGATGCCGAGGAGGATCCCCGCGACCGAGGCGGCCATCAGCAGGGCGAGGAGCATGGGCAGCATCGCGATCTCCCCCTCACACTTCGATCTTGCCGAGGCGGCGGATGACGAAGAAGCCGACGGTGTAGAGGGCGAGGGAGAGCAGGACCAGTCCTTGGCCGAGCGGGGAGCCGGTGACACGGGCCAGCGCGCCCTCGTTCGAGGAGTTGATCAGTACCAGGGAGCCCAGGCCGAGCATCGGCACCGTGAACGCCGTCGCGTTGACCTCGGAGAGCATCGTGCGGACCTCGCGCCGGGTCTCCTTGCGGTCCTCCAGGGTCTGGGTGAGGTTGCGCAGCGAGTTCACCACCGAGCCGCCCGCCTTGTTGGCCAGCACCAGCGTGGTGACCAGGACGATCAGCTCGCGGGACGGGAGGCGCTCGGCCATTTCGTCGAGGGCGTCGTCGACCGAGCGTCCGAGCGTCAACTGGTCCGCGACGCGGGCGAGTTCCTCACCGGCCGGGGCCTCCAGTTCCTCCGCCGCCATGGCCAGGGCCGTGCGCAGGGCGAGGCCTGCGGCCGTGGCGTTGGCCAGGAGGCGGGCCACGTCGGGGAGCTGGTTGATGAAGGCCTCGATGCGTTTCTGCCGCTGCCAGTTGAGGAAGACGGCCGCGCTCCACACGCCGACGAGCGCGGCGATCGGGCCGAAGAACGGGGCCAGGGTCGCCGCCGCCAGCAGCCACAGCGCCACGACGACGGCCGTGACGTATGTGAAGAACTCGCCCGCCGTCAGATCGAGTCCGGTCGCCGACAGGCGCAGGTGGATGGTGCGGCCCAGGCGCGTGCGGCGCAGCCGGCGGTCGACGGCCGCGAAGCGCCGGACGCGGCCCGCCGCCGTGCGCGACGGCCCGGCCGCCCTGCCGGAGAGCCGGTCGACGAGCGCCTGGCGCTGGGCGCGGCCGGAGGCGTAGATGTGCACGCCCGCGACGGCGAACGTGCCGGTGAGGACGGTGGCGCCGAGGGTGAGAAGGGCGGGGTCGTTCATCGGTCGCTCCTCTCCGGGATCTCTCGCTGCGGTGTCATCCGATGGCCTGCCTCGTGTTGAGTACGTCGATGGCCTCCGCGACGCCGAAGGCCGGCGGGAGCGGTTCGCCCGCGCCGTACAGCTTCTCCGCGACCCCCCTGGGCAGGGGGAGGTGCTCGAAGTGGCCCCGGACGACCCGGTCGGCGCCGAGGGGCTGGGGGGCGAAACGGGACACCGTGGCGATCCGGAACTGTTCGCGGCCGTGCGACACGACGAGCGCGACCTCCACGACCTTGCGGGAGCCGTCGGCGTACCGGGCGAGCTGGACCACCACGTCCACCGCCGAGTTGATCTGGTCCTTGAGCGCCTCGAACGGGATCATCACCTCGGACATCGAGCCGAGGGTCTGCAGCCGCATCAGCGCGTCCTCCGCCGAGTTGGCGTGGACGGTGGCGAGGGAGCCGTCGTGGCCCGTGGACATCGCCTGGAGCATGTCGAGGGTCTCGCCGCCGCGGACCTCACCGACGATGATGCGGTCGGGGCGCATCCGGAGGCTGTTGCGGACCAGGTCGCGGATGGTGATCCGGCCCTTGCCCTCGACGTTCGGCGGGCGGGACTCCAGGCGGATCACATGCTCCTGCTGGAGCTGGAGTTCGGCGGAGTCCTCGATGGTGATGATGCGCTCGTGGGACGGGATGAGGCCGGAGAGGGCGTTGAGCAGGGTGGTCTTCCCGCTGCCCGTACCGCCGCTGACGATCACGTTGAAGCGGGCGCGGACGAACGCGGCGAGCAGCATCAGCATCTGCTCGTCGAGCGAGCCGAGGCCGATGAGTTCGGGGAGTGTGTACGCGCGCGGGAAGCGGCGGATCGTGAGGGTGGGGCCGCTCAGGGCGAGCGGCGGGATGATGACGTTGACGCGTTCGCCGGTGGGGAGGCGGGCGTCGACCATGGGGTTCGACTCGTCGACGCGGCGGTTGACCGTCGAGACGATCCGCTCGATCGTCTGCATCAGCTGTTCGGTGGAGGCGAAACGGAGCGGGAGCTGCTCCACACGGCCGGCCCGCTCCACGAAGATCGAGTCCGGTCCGTTCACCATGATCTCGGTGATCGACGCGTCGGCCAGGAGCGGTTCGAGGACGCCGAGCCCGAGGGCCTCGTCGACGACCCGGCGGATCAGCTGGGAGCGTTCGGAGGAGGAGAGGACCGGACCCTCGCGGCTGATGATGTGGCCGAGGACGCGCTCCAGACGGACCCGGCGCTCGGCGGTGGCGAGGCCGGACATCTCGGCGAGGTCGATCTCTTCGAGGAGCTTGGCGCGGTAGACCGCGACGAGGTGCCCGTCCTCGCGGGCGGCTCCCCCGTCGTCGGGGGCGGTGATACGGGAGCGGAGGCTCATGCCGGTCGTCAGCTCCTCTCCGGTGTCCGGGGCTCGGGGTCGTTGGGCATGGTGGCGTGGCGGGTGACGGTCCAGCCGCTGAAGAGGGGGATCACGGCGGGGACGCGGACCGTGACGGTGGCGGTGGTGGTGTCGGGGCCCTTGGGGGCGTCGACCGCGGGGTCGAGCCAGCCGCTGACGGACGCCGCGCCCGCCGCCGCTCCGTCGCCGTTCTGGGAGGCGACACGGGCCGCGGCGCGGGCGCCGGTACCGGCCTGGTTGATGCCGTAGCCGATCAGGCCGAGCTGGATGGCGGCCATGCCGATGACGAGCAGGATGGGCAGGAAGCCGGCGAATTCGAGCATGGAGACGCCGTGGTCGTTCCAGCGACGGGTCGTGGTGGGCCCGGCAGCGTCCGGCTCCGCCGCCGTGGCGGAGCGCCGTCGCGTCAGCGTCGCCTCACGGCGGCGGAGAAGAGCCCTCATCGGCCGTCCCCCTCCAGCGCGGCCCCCGCCGAGCCGTTGACCTGCCAGCCCGGGTTGACGCCCGGGAAGAACAGGGGGACGTCCGCGTGCACCGTCGCCCTCATCACCGAGCCGTCCGGGGTGCAGCTGATCTCCGCGCCGCTCCACGCGCCCGGCAGGTGCTTGGCGCCCGCCGACTTGCACGCTGCCACGAAGTCACCGTCCACGGCGTGCGCCGCCGTGGCCGCCCGCGCCGCCTCGTCCGCCGCGTTGCCCGCCAGCGAGTACGTGTAGCCGTACAGGGCGCACTCCCACAGCAGCGCCATCACGACCAGGAGGAGCGGGAACATCCCGGCGAACTCAAGGGTCACCGAACCCCGGTCGCCGCCCTTGCGCCACAGGCTCAGCGCCCCCCGGTCCGACGACGACGCCTTCCGTCGTCGCCCGCCGCCGCCCTCCTGCACCGCCACCAGGCCCAGCTCGCCCGCCAGCGCCCACAGGGCCTGCTTCACCGTGGAGCGGGCTTCGAGGTCCTGGAGGCGCCCGGCGTCGACGACCGACTGGAGTTCCTTGAAGGCGGCCGGGACCGCGGCGCCGGCGACCTTCGTGCCGGTGATGCGTTCGACGAGGGCCGGCTGGATCTCCGTACCACGCGAGTGGCGGTTGACGACCGTCAGTGTCTCCTCGGCCTTGCGGATCTGGAGCCGGTCCCACAGGCGGACCATGCGTTTGGCGGCGCGGACCGCGACCACGTCGGGGGTCACCAGGAGCAGCGCCTGGTCGGCGACCTCGACGGCCGCGGCGGTGGCCGAGTTCATCTGGGAGCCGCAGTCGACGATCACCACGTCGTGGCGGGAGCGCAGTGCGCCGAGGACCTGACGGGCCACCCGGTCCGTCACCTCCTCGCCGCGTTCGCCCTCGGCGGGGGCGAGCAGGAGTCCGATGCCGCTGTCGTGGGTGTAGACCGCGTCCTGGAGGACGCGCGGGTTGATGTCGGTGATGCCGGCGAGGTCGGCGATCGAACGCCGGAACTGCACGTCCAGGTACGAGGCGACGTCCCCGGACTGGAGGTCGAGGTCGACCAGGGCGACCGTACGGCCCGACGCCCGTGCCGCGAGCGCCAGCTGGACGGCCGTGACCGTCGAGCCGACGCCGCCCTTGGCGCCGGTCACCGCGACCACGGTGCCGCCGGGCCCGGCGTACAGCTCGGGTGTCCCGCTGCTCAGATGGCGCCGCATGCCGGCCGACCAGGCGGCGGCGGCCTGGACGCGTTCGGCGAGGGCGTCGTAGCCCAGGGGCAGGGTGACGATGCCGCGGGCGCCGGAGTCCATCGCGGCGGTGAGCACGCCCGTGCTCGTGTCCGCGGTGATCAGGACGACCCCGACCGCCGGGAACCGCATCACCAGGTCGCGGATCAGTTCGAGCGCGGGGACGGGCCCGATCCGCTCGTGCACGAGGACGACCTCGGGCAGCTCGTCGAGGGACTCACCGGCCAGCCGCGCGAGGGTGTCGAGCAGGGCCGTGGAGTCCTGGACGGGCGCGGCGGGCTCGGCGTCGGCGAGCTGGCTGAGGAGGGTGGTGAGCGAGCGGGCGGCGTCGAGGTCGCCGACGGCGGGGAGGATGCGGATGGTCATCGGCGACACCTCATGGGGACGGGCCCGCTGTGGACCGGGACGGACCTCATGCGCGGCCTCCTACTTGTCCTGGTCGAGGGTGTACGTGCGGTCGCCCGGGGGGACCGTGGTCTCGGAGCCGCCCGCGACCAGGGCCAGCCGGACGTGTTCCGCGAACGACTCGGCGTACGCGACCCGTTGGGCGTCCGTCGTGCCGAGCGCGAAGGTGATGGGGACGGCCTCGGCGGCGGTGCGCCGGCGGTCGCTGCTGGACTGCCCCGGATCCAGGGCCGTGAGCTTGCCGACGTCGAGGACGCGGGCGTTGGTCACGATGACCTTGGACTCGTCCTTGCCCTTGCCGCCTTCGGCCTTGAAGGTGGCGTAGATGTTGACCAGCGAGCCGGGGTTGATCTTGCCGGCGACTCCGGTCGAGGCGTCGATCATGATCGCGATCTCCTGCTGCCCCGCCTGGAGTTCGGGCCGGTCGACGATCATGTCGGTCTGGAGCAGGGAACCCTTCTCCAGCTTGGTCACGGCGATCTTGCCGCGGATCTGGTCGAGACGGGTGACGGCGGTCGCGGACAACCACCGCTTGGGCATGGAGATCTTCTGGAACTGGTCGGCCGCGAGCTCCTTGTAGGGCGCGATGTCGTCCTTGAGCCGGTACGCCGTCACCTCGGGGCCGACCTTGGAGTTCACGTCACGGATCACGGACAGCACTCCGGCGAAGGCGCCGACGGCGGCGAGAGCCGAGAGAACCAGCAGGATGACGCCGCGGCGCTGGCGTGAGTTCATGTGACGCGGACCTCGATCGGAGCGGTTGGGGGACGGCGGTCGAGCGGTCTTGCTGTCGTGCGTTTGTCCTCAGTCGTGCGTTGGTGCTGCCGTGCGTTGGCGCTCAGTCGTGCGTTCGCGCTGCCGTGCGTTGGTGCTGGCGCCCAGTCGTACGTTGGTGCCCGGTCGTGCTGCCGTGCGTTCGCGCTGTGGAGTCGTACGTACGCCCCTACGTGCCGCCCCGGGGCAGCGCGCGGACGGCCGTGGCCGGCTGGGGTTCGGGAGGTGGCGGCAGGGGTGCGGCGCAGAATCCGCAGCGGTCGCCGATGAGTTCGAGGCCGCACCAGCGGCACAGCTCGCGCCGTACGGACGAGACGAGTTGGTAGAGCACGGACACGTCGTGCAGGCCGGCGGCGAATTCGACGATCCGGTTCGTTCCCCACCAGCGCGCGGACCCCTGTGGCAGGGGAACGGTCGCGACGCCCTGTACGCGCCAGGCCGGCGCGAGCGAGGCGGTGACCCAGTCCGAGGGAGGCTGCCCGGAGGCGATGAGCATCCGGGTGCCGAACTCGGGGCCCGGTAACTCCTCCTGCCCGACCCGTACGAGCTGCGGCCGCGGATGGGCGAGTACGGCGAACTGGGCGCCCGGCACCCATGACTTGGCGTGGGAGGTCAGCGAGACGGACACGCGGTCGAGCTTGGCGACCGAGCCGAGGAGGGCGCCGGCGTAGATGTAGTGGGCGAGCAGACGCACCGACGACGCCAGTACGCCCGGGCTGAAGTCGCAGACGGACAGCTGTCGTAACTGCTGGGCGAGCAGCGCGACTCCGAGCGGGGGCAGTTCGACGCCGACCAGCGCGATGCGGTCGCTCTCCAGGACGGAGCGGACGGTGCGCAGCCGCTGGACGGCCGGGTCGTCGCCGGAGGCGGAGTGCAGGGCGATGACGTACCCGTGCTGCTCGATGAGCGTGTGCATTGCGTCGAGGGACTGTTCGAGGGTGGGCTGGGGCTGGACGGCGGCGGGCGGGGTCTGCCGGTCGAGTGGTGGCAGCACCAGGTCGGGACTGGTGACGGCTATCGCGGTCGGCACGGCTGCACACACCCCGTTCACTGCGGCGGGGTGGTCGACCACCGCCTCAGATGGCCCCTGTGACGTCCAATGGCATCGTCCTGCAACAGCACCATATCCACGGCATGCGCCGCTCAACACTGAATCCGGAAGATCATCTCACCGAAGGTGCGGGCATGATCGACACAGCGTAGGCACATATGCCCCAACTTGACGCGGCGACAAGGGCGTTGGCGCCCACCGGAACCCCTCCTGGGACTTGACAACGCAATTGGTCTGGACCAAATTCGTTCACCAGGCGGTGGCCACCGTTCCGCAATGCCCTCCTGCTCTTCTTCTCCCCACCATCGGAGGCTCAAGTGGACCGCGTATCAGGCATGCTCCGCCGCAGACGAACCCTGGCCGGGGCCGCCGTCGCCGCGCTCGCCCTCTCCTTCCTGGGCGCCGGCAACGCGGCCGCCGCGGACGTCAACAACGCCAAGAACACCGGCTTCGAGTCGGGCCTGAGCAACTGGACCTGTTCGGCGGGCAGCGGTACGACGGTTTCGTCCCCGGTGCACGGCGGTGCGGCGGCGCTCAAGGCGACACCGGCGGGCCAGGACTACGCACAGTGCACGCAGACGGTCGCGGTCAAGCCCAACTCGACGTACACGCTGAGCTCCTGGGTGCAGGGCGGGTACGCCTTCCTGGGCGCGACGGGCACGGGCACGACGGACGTGTCGACATGGACGGCGGACTCGACGAGCTGGAAGCAGCTGTCGACGACCTTCACCACCGGCGCCTCGACGACGTCGGTGACGGTGTACCTGCACGGCTGGTACGGGCAGGCGGCGTACTACGCGGACGACGTGTCCGTCTACGGCCCGGACGGCGGCGGAGGCGGCGATCCGGCCCCGACGATCCCCTCGGCTCCCACGAACCTGGCGGTCTCGTCGACGACGTCCTCATCGGTGTCGCTGGCGTGGAGCGCGGTGTCGAACGCGACGGGCTACAACGTGTACCAGGGCGGTACGAAGGTGGCTGCCGTGACCGGTACGTCGGCGACGGTGACGGGACTGTCCGCCTCGACGTCATACTCCTTTCAGGTGACGGCGACGAACGCGGCGGGCGAGTCCGCGAAGTCGGCGACGGTGACTGCCACGACGGCGGCGTCGGGTGGTGGCGGTGGCGGTGGCGGAGCCGCCCTGCCGAAGCACGCGGTGACGGGCTACTGGCAGAACTTCAACAACGGTGCGACGGTACAGAAGATCTCGGACGTGCCGTCGCAGTACGACATCATCGCGGTGGCGTTCGCGGACGCCACGAGCACGCCCGGCGCGGTGTCCTTCACCCTGGACTCGGCCGGCCTGGGCGGCTACACGGTGGACCAGTTCAAGGCTGACATCAAGGCGAAGCAGGCGGCCGGGAAGAAGGTCATCGTCTCGGTGGGCGGCCAGAACGGCACGATCTCGGTGGCCGACTCGACCTCCGCGACGAACTTCGCCAACTCGGTCTACTCCCTGATGCAGACGTACGGCTTCGACGGCGTGGACATCGACCTGGAGAACTCCCTGAACGCGACGTACATGACGCAGGCGCTGCGGCAGCTGTCGTCGAAGGCGGGCTCGTCGCTGATCATCACCATGGCCCCGCAGACGATAGACATGCAGTCGACGTCGAACGCGTACTTCCAGACGGCGCTGAACATCAAGGACATCCTGACGGTCGTCAACACCCAGTACTACAACAGCGGTTCGATGCTGGGCTGCGACGGCAAGGTCTACAGCCAGGGCTCGGTGGACTTCCTGACGGCCCTGGCCTGCATCCAGCTGGAGGGCGGCCTGTCCCCGTCCCAGGTGGGCCTGGGCGTCCCGGCCTCGACGAGCGGGGCAGGCAGCGGATACGTGTCCCCGACGGTGGTCAACAACGCCCTGGACTGCCTGGCGAAGGCCACGAACTGCGGCTCCTTCAAGCCGTCGAAGACATACCCGGACCTGCGGGGCGCGATGACCTGGTCGACGAACTGGGACGCGGCGGCGGGCAACGCGTGGTCGAGCGCGGTGGGACCGCACGTGCACGCGCTGCCGTAGCCGGGGTGAGGGGGGCGGCGCCGTCGTGAGTCCTAGCGGTGAGCGTGTTGTCCGCGCTACTGCCGACCACTCTCAGCCAAGCGGCGCGAGCTCCGCCGACGTTGTCAGCGTTGCCGTCAAACACCTGGAAGCTCCACCGAACGATACATCGGTGGAGCTTCCGGAACGATAACTACCTCGAAGCGCCGGTCGCGTTCGAGGGCCAGGGCGTGTCTATATCATGCACACAACATTCACAGGTTCGAGGCGTGCGCGCCCGGACATCACGCACACCCTGGGGAAACCGAGTGCGTCCGACTTTCTTACGCGCCCTTCGCGGCGCGCTGACGGCTGGTGCCGCAGCCGGTCTCATCGCGACCGCCACCACCGTGCCCGCCGAGGCCGCGAGCGGGTACGACCGCTGCCCATGGGGCAGCCTCTGCGTCTTCAGCGATCCGCTGGGCAAGGGGCAGATGCTCGTCGTCAAGGGCGGCATGCTGGACCTCGGCCCGTGGGACAACCGCATCAGCTCCTTCGCGAACTACACGGACTGGCCGGTGTGCTTCAACATCGCTCCGGGGCTCGATCCGAAGGAGGGCGCCTCCCACTACTACCCGGGGCAGGGCTCTTTCGACGAGAGCGCCACGCCCGAGCTCGACAACGCTGTCAGCTCCCTCGACCTGGGGCCCGAAGCGGACCACTTCTGCGCGAGCGAGAGCCGGTACGCGGTCTACCAGTGGGGCAGCGAGCCGAAGCCCAGGCCCGCCGCGCTTCCCACGTACGGGGCCTTCGGCGATGTGAACAACGACCGGTACGCCGACCTCTTCTCCCGTAACAAGTTCGGGCAGTTGTGGACGTCCCACGCGTCCGACAGTGCGGGCAAGAACCGGCTCGTCGGCAGCGGCTGGAACGCCATGACGCAGTTGGCCCGGCACGGTGACTACAACGGGGACGCCAAGGAGGACCTGTACGCCCGTGACAAGGCCGGGGTGCTGTGGTTCTACCCGGGCCGGGGCGACGGCACGTTCGGCACGAGGGTACGGGTCGGCGGCGGCTGGAACACCATGCGCGACCTCGCGGCCGCGGGTGATCTGACGGGCGACGGCAAGGCCGATCTGCTCGCCGCCGACGGGGCCGGCACCCTGTGGACGTATCCGGGCGACGCCAAGGGTGCCTTCGGAGCGCGGAAGAAGGTCGGCGGCGGCTGGAAGGCCATGAACGAGCTGGTCGGCGCGGGCGACATGAACTCCGACAAGCGGGCCGACCTCGTGGCCCGCGACACCGCCGGGAAGCTGTGGTTCTACCCCGGCAACGGCAGGGGCGCCTTCGGTACCCGCAAGCTCATCGGAACCGGTGGCTGGAACAAGTTCACCGAGCTCGCCGGCCTGGGCGACATCACCGGTGACGGGCGGCCGGACCTGATCGCGCACGCCCCGGGCCAGACCTCGCTGCGCCTCTACCCGGGCACCGGTGCGGCGGGCGGCGGCCTCAAGGCCCCGAAGACCTTCGGCAGCCTCCCGTCGAGCGTCCTGGTCTTCTGAGCGGTACTCGCCTACCGCCGCCGTCCAGAGGCCGCATTCGACTTTCCTGACTGAATCCGGTCCGGACCTTCCGGGCCGGATCTTCCCGTACCGAACGGAGACCGATCCATGCTTCGCATCTCCCTGGGCCGACGCGCCCCGGGCGACCCCTCTTCGCTCAGGCGTACCGCCGCCCGGCGAACCCTCGGCGCCGCGTTAGCCCTCGCCGCGTCCATGACCACGGCGGTCACCATGGCTCCGCAGGCGGCGGCCGCGGACAACTCGGACCGCTGTCCCTCGGGGAAGCTGTGCCTCTTCCAGTACGGCGACTACAAGGGCGAGATGAAGATCGTCTCGTCGAGCCTGGCCACCATGGGCGACTTCAACGACAAGACCTCGTCGTTGGTCAACAACAGCCGGATGTGGGCCGTCGCGCACACCAAAGCCAACTACGCGGGCGGCGACACGCTGCTCATCGGCCCGCACAACGGAGCCATCGACCTCACCGGAGGCGCGTTCGACGGCGCATTCGACAACAAGATCAGCTCGATCCGGGTCGCCACCACCGAATACGAGGCCACCCAGGGCGTCCCGTGGATGGACTGGTACCTCCTGCCGGAGGACAAGCGGCCGGCGGGGCTGCCCGACGTGGCCCGGTTCGGGGACCTGAACAACGACGGACGCCCCGATCTCCTGGAGCGCGCGGACGACGGCCGGCTGTGGTTCCTCTCGGGCATCGTCAATGCCGACGGGTCGACCAAGGGGAAGCTCGTCGGGGGCGGCTGGAACGCCATGACGCAGCTGGTCCGGCACGGTGACTACAACGGGGACGCCAAGGAGGACCTGTACGCCCGTGACAAGGCCGGGGTGCTCTGGTTCTACCCGGGCCGGGGCAACGGCACCTTCGGCACGAGGGTACGGGTCGGCGGCGGCTGGAACGCCCTGCGCGAGATCAGCGCGGCCGGGGACCTGACCGGTGACGGCCACAGGGATCTGCTGGCCCGCGACACCGCCGGAAAGCTGTGGCTGTACCCGGGCAACGGCAAGGGCGCCTTCCGCGCCCGCAAGCTCGTCGGCGGTGGCTGGAACGCCATGAACAAGCTGGCCGCACCGGGCGACATGACCGGCGACGGCAAGGCCGACCTGCTGGCCCGCGACGGGTCACGTGCGCTGTGGCTGTACCCCGGCAACGGCAACGGCGCCTTCGGCGCGCGCAAGAAGCTGCCCTACGCCTGGCCCAGTGACGAGCCGGTGATCGCGACCGGTGACGTGAACGGCGACGGCCTGTCCGACCTCATGCGGCCCATCAACTTCCAGTTGTTCGTCTACCACGGGAACGGCAGGGGTTCCATCAGCGGCCCGGACGCCGACATGGGCTGGGACACCGCGCCCAACGTCCGCGTCTTCTGACGCACAGGGGGTGAGCCCCCGGCCTCGCGGCCTCGCAGGACGAGCCCGGACCCGTCACGGCAGGTGACGGGTCCGGGCTCGGACCGGTCGGCAGGCGTCCGGAGCACCGGCCCGTGGGTGACGGCAGCGGTCGGACGCCCGCCAAGAACGACCCGCTGCCGAGCTTCTCGGAGAGCGGAGGGCATGCCTATTGCATGAAGTCGGACGAGGCCGCTTCCTGGATGCCGGAGGTCGTGATGCCGCTGGACGTTCCACGCAGGCGCAGGTAGTCCGCGAAGAGGTCGGCGTAGCCATCGCGGTTGGAGTCACGCAACCGCAGGCGCTCGCCGAAACTCGCGTTCGCCTCCAGTCCTCCTGGTACGCCCGCGCTGGAGCGGTCGAAGTACTGGGATTTTGATCCGGTGAGCCCGGATGCGCTGCCGCGCAGGATGTGGATGGCGCCTGCGTCGGTGTGCCCGCCGAGGTCCTCTCCAGGGCTGGCGACGGCGAGGTCCGGATAGCCGTCATGGTTGACGTCGCCCACGGAGATGCGCGCACCGAAGCGGTCACCGACCTCAGCGCCGCCGGCGACACCAGAGGTGTCCTGACTGATACGGGTGACGCCGCCGGGGCCGGTGGAGCCGCCGCGCCAGACAAGGACGGCGCCCTTGCCGTTGGCGTTGGGGTGGCCGAGGGCGATGTCGCCGTATCCGTCCTTGTTGAAGTCGGCGATCCGGGTGTCGACTTGCCAGCTCGTGTCCTCGCCACTGCCGAGTTTGAGCGTCGTGCCCCGGGTGAGCGTCCTGCCGCCGCGGACGAACCAGGCGCCGGTGACGGTGTGTTCGCTTCCGTCCACCGCGCCGACGACCACGAGATCGGTGGCGCTGTCCTTGGTGACCTTCCCGACGGCCAGGTGTTCCGCGGACATGTGGTCGTTTGCGAGCTTGGTGACCGTGCCGCTGAAGCCCGACTTGGTGAAGGAGCCGAGGTATACGTATGCGGTTTTGTTGTTGAGTGCGGCCAGATCGGGTCTGCCGTCGCCGTTGAAATCGCCGACGGCGAGGTCGAGGCCGAACTGCCCCCACTTCTGCGGTGCCTTGTTGGGAACGGAGGTTGCGCCGGACAGACCGGACGCGGACCCCCAGATGATCACGATGGCGCCCTCCTCGGAGCGCGCGCCGACGTCCTCGCCGTAAGCGGCCACGGCAAGGTCGGCGTATCCGTCGCGGTTGAAGTCCGCGCCGGCCATCGCGTGGCCGAAGCCGTCGTCCCACTCGTTGGTGCCGGGGATGCCCGGGCTGTTCTGCGTGATGTTCTGCTTACGGCCGTTGGGCCCGGTCGCCGTGCCGTAGATGATGCCGACCGTGCCGGAGCCGTCACTGCCCGCGTCGGTGACGCTGCCGCTGTACGCGTAGTCCCGGTACCCGTCCCCGTTGAAGTCGTCCGCGTACTTGGCGGGTGCGGCCGTGGCCGGGGAAGAGAGGGCGAGCGGGGTGAGGGTGCCGGCAAGCAAAGCTGCGGTCAGGGTGACCGTCGTTCTGGAGCGCAAGGTGCGTGCACTCCTCAGTTGGTGAGGTAAGCGCATGAAGGTCCTTTGTGGCGTGGGCACGTTGGGGCAGACCTGGCGGGAGTTCAGGATGCGGTCGGTCTCACCCGGCGATGCGATCGTCGATCAGGAGACCATCGATGCTGCACATGGGTTGTACGTGAGCAGGAAGTGGCGTTGCGCAACCTGGCGACGGCGGTGGCCGCATCGCACCGGAACCTCAGAGCGACATGCTGATCAGCTCGTCGGTGACCCACCGTGCGACGTCGGCGGGGTAGGGCGCGGGCAGTCCGAGGACGATGTGCCGGAAGCCGGCGTCGGTCGCGTCACCGATCGCGTCCTGGGTGACACCGGGCCGGTCGTAGGAGACGGGCAGGAAGATCGAGCGGGTGATCGAGGCGGGGTCGCGGCCGATCTCGGCGCAGTAGCGGTCCAGCAGTGCGCTGCGGCGGACGACGTCGTCGATGTCGCCGCCCGGGATGTTCCATAGGTCGGCGTGCTCGGCGACCACGCGCAGCGTCGCGGCCGAGCGTCCGCCGATGAGGATCGGCGGGTGGGGGCGCTGGACGGGTTTGGGGTTGCCGAACGCCCCGGTGAGGTGGTGGTGGGTGCCGTGGAAGTCGAACGGTTCCTCCTCCGTCCACAACCGCCGGATCACCGTGCAGGCTTCGGCGAGGCTGCCCACGGCGTGCGCGGAGTCGTGGAAGGGAAGGCCGTGTGCTGCGTACTCACGGCGTGCCAGGGGGTGGCCGGGACGCGAGCCGACGCCGATGCCGAAGTCGAGCCGTCCGCCGGAGACGATGTCGACCGTCGTGGCGATCTTGGCCAGCATCGCGGGCGGCCGGAACCGGTTGCTGGTCACCAGCACACCGAGCCGCAGTCGTCGGGTGTGGGCGGCAAGGGCCGAGAGCAGGGTCCAGCCCTCGTAGGTCGGTCCGTCCGGGTCGCCGCCGATCGGCATGAGGTGATCGAACAACCACGCGTGCTCGATCGCCGGGATCGTGTCCGCCTCGCGCCAGACCCGCAGGATGTCGCGGTAGTCGACCTGCGAGGGGGCGGTCATGATTCCGAAACTGGGGCGGAGTGTGTGCGGCATGGAGCCGTTGGTCCTTTCGACACAGGCGGCGCCGGCGAGCTGGAGGAAGAGCACTTCTCGCCGGGCGCCTGCGCGATTCCCGCGGACTCGGGAACCGCGGGAGAGGATGTCGAGGCCGTCCCTCGGACGCTCAGCGGCGCCGCAGTGACGGGTCGAGCAGCGCGGGCGGAGTGTCGAACTTCTCGTGTGCGGCGAGGTCGGTGCCGGGGGCGACGATGTCGTCGATCGCGTCGAGTACGTCGACGGAGAGCACGGTGTCGGCGGCGGCGAGCTGCGCGTGCAGGTGGTCCATCGTGCGGGGGCCGATGAGCGCGCTGGTCACGGCGGGGTGCGCGGTCACGAAACCGAGTGCGAGCTGGATCATGGTCAGGCCGGCCTCGTCGGCGACCTTGGCCAGCTGCTCGACCGCGTCAAGCCTGGCCCGGTTGTACGGGAGAGTCATGTCGAAGCGTTCCGGCATGAACGCCGAGCGGTTGGTGGTGACGTCGCGGCCCTCCCGGACCGCGCCCGACAGCCAGCCCGAGGCCAGCGGGCTCCACACCAGCACACCGAGCCCGTACTGTTCGGTCACGGGCAGGACGTGAGCCTCGACTCCGCGCTGGAGGATCGAGTAGTTGGGCTGCTCGGTGACATAACGGCCCAGGTGATGCTCACGGGCGGCCCACTGTGCCTGCACGATGCGGTGGGCGGGGAAGGTCGAGGAGCCGAAGTAACGGATCTTTCCCGCGCGTTGCAGGTCGGTCAGGGCCGACAGCGTCTCCTCGTCGCTGGTCTTCGGGTCCCACCGGTGGATCTGGTAGAGATCGACATGGTCGACGCCGAGGCGGCGCAGGCTGTCGTCCAGCGCGGTGACCAGCCAGCGGCGCGAACTGCCTTGATGGTTGCGCTCGTCGCCCATCGGCATGGTCGCCTTCGTGGCCAGCACGATGTCCTCGCGACGGCCGGCAACGGCCTTTCCGACGATCTCTTCCGACTCGCCGCCGCTGTACCAGTCGGCGGTGTCGATGAGGTTGATCCCCGCCTCCAGGGCGGCGTCGACGATGGCGGTGGCCTCGTCCTGGGTGGTGCGCCCGATCCGGCCGAAGTTCATGGCGCCGAGCGCGAGGGTGCTGACCTGCACACCGGTGCGGCCCAAGGTGCGGTACTGCATGACCGTGTCTCCTCATTGCGGGTGAAGCGGGGTGGCGTGGGGCGTAATGGCGTGGGGGCGTGGGGGCGTAATGGCGTGGTGAAAGGCGTGGCTGGCCGTCGGGCCCCGGCTCTGACATCATGAGCAAACGGAACGCCGTTCCGGAACGACGATACGGAACACTGTTCCGCTTTGGCAAGCGTGAGGGCGTAAGGGAGTGGCGCGGTGAACGACAGCGACGAGGGCGCCGGGCGCGCGGTCCCGTCCAAGCGCAAGGACGCCCGACGCAACAAGGAGACGCTGCTGGACGCGGCCGCCGCGGTCTTCGTCACGTCGGGCGTGGAAGCGCCGGTACGCGACATCGCGGCCAAGGCCGGCGTCGGGCTGGGCACGATCTACCGCCACTTCCCGACGCGAGCGGATCTCATCATCGCCGTCTACCGGCACCAGGTCGACGCCTGCGCCGAGGCCGGCCCGGCCCTACGGGCGACCAGCGAGACTCCTTACGCCGCGCTGGGGCAATGGATCAACCTCTTCGTCGATTTCCTGGTCACCAAGCACGGACTCGCCGCCGTGCTCCAGTCCGACACCGCCGGCTTCGACACGCTGCACGCCTACTTCCTCGACCGGCTCGTGCCCGTCTGCGCCGAGCTGCTCGAAGCCGCGGCCGCCGCCGGCGAGATCCGCTCCGACATCGAGGCGTACGAACTCATGCGCGGCGTCGGCAACCTCTGCATCGGCGCGGACAGCGATCCCCGCTACGACGCACGCCGGCTGGTCGAACTCCTCATCGCAGGACTACGCCGACCGCGGTGACCGGGCGGACAAGGCCGACCGCCCGCTGTGCGTCAGCCCATCGGGCGGTAGTGCCCCAGTACCGCCGCCAGTTGGCCGAGCCACTCCTGAAGGCTCCCGCCGCGCTTCGCGAGCACCACGCACTCGAACACCCTGCCGTCGACGTGCACCACCGCCACCATCAGCGCCTTGCCGTCGGGGCTCGGACGGTAGTGGGCGCTGCGGACGACGTGCCAGGGAAACTCCGCCGTCAGGCCGCGCATCTCGAAGAAGACGCCCTGCGCGTCCACCACCACCGAGTTGTGGCGGTCGGCTGCCAGGAAGTCCGGTCCAAAGGGTGCCTGGGGTGCCGGGGGTGTCCGGGCCGGATACGACGGGTGTGGCGCGTTCGGCACGTGCGGCGCGTACGCCGGTGGCGGCGGGCCGAAACCGGGCGGGCCCGCCGGCGGCGGCTGGTGGCCGTACCCGGGCTGACCGTACCCGGGCTGACCCTGCCCGGGCCCGCCGTATCCCGGCTGGTGCATGGTCGTCCCCTCGCGTCCCGTGTCGGTCGTACGTAAGCACGTACGACGATCAGTATCCAGGTCCGCCAAGTCCGTTGAAACATTTCCGGGGGTCCACCGCATCAATGAGGTGAGGGCGGAACGGAACGACACGGAAACCGGGAGACAGCATGAGACTGGGCCGCAGCGACGGATACCAGGAGTTCGCCGCCGCACGCGCCAGACACCTGTACCGGTCCGCCTGTCTGCTCACCGGCGGCGACACCCATCTCGCCGAGGACCTCGTCCAGGAGACCCTCGGCCGGGTGTACCTGCGCTGGGGCCGCATCTCCCGCGTCGACAACCCCGCCGGGTACGCCCAGACCGTCCTCACCCGTACCTTCCTCGCCCATCAGCGGCGCCACAGCAGCCGCAAGGAGCGCGCCACCGACGTGCTCCCCGACCTCCCCGAGCCGGACACGGCCGGCGACACGCCTCTGCGGCTCACCCTCGTCGAGGCGCTGCGACGGCTGTCCGCCAAGGACCGGGCCGTGGTCGTCCTGCGCTACTGGGAGGACCGCAGCATCGAGGAGACCGCCGCCGCGATGAACACCAGCTCGGCCGCCGTACGCACCCGCTGCGTCCGCGCCCTCGCCCGGCTGCGCACGCTCCTCGGCGACGCCCTCAATGAGTACGCGAGATCCTGATCCGCCCCGGCCCCGTCCCCGCCCCCACCTGACCACCACACATCCCGCAGAAACGGCGGTTCGTCATGCCCGTTGAAGAGCACGACCCCTTCGAGGACCGGTTCGCCGCGGCCCTGCGTCACGCCGGCGGCGCCTTCGAGACCGACCAGCAGTCCACCATGGTGGCCCGTGGCGAGACCCGCGGCCGACGGCTCCGGCTGTGGCGCCGGGCCGCCGCCGTCGCGGGTGGCGTGACCGGGATCGCGCTCGTGGGCCTGGGCGGGGCACTGGTCCTGCCCGGCACCCACGGGGACGCCGAACAACAGCGGTCCGCTGCCGCCAATCCGCTGCCGACGGCCTCACCCACCCCCACCACCACCCACCGGGCGTCGCCCGTGACCGGTGACGAGGTCATTCGCACCCTCAAGTCGCTCCTTCCCAAGGGCAAGTTCAGCAACGAGACGGGGCGCGGTACCGGCGAGAAGCCGGCGGCGCCGTACGCCCAGGTCGTCTACGACGACGGCAACGGCAAGGCCGCCGTGTCCCTCTCCGTCGCCCGCGTACAGCCCGGCAGCGAGGAAGCCCGCGAGGCCATCAGGTGCCCGGACAAGGTGTACATCGCGTACGACGCCTGTACCACCTCCACGCTGCCCGACGGCTCCAAGGTGATGGTGATGAAGGGATACGAGTATCCGAACCAGCGCAGCGGCACGAAGCGGTGGGTCGCCGATCTCATCACGCCGACGGGGCAGCACATCAGCGCACAGGAGTGGAACGCGGCCGCCGAGAAGGATGCGCCCGTCAGCCGGGAGCAGCCTCCCCTCTCCCCCGCCCAGTTGACGGCGCTCATCAGCGCGCGTGAGTGGCGTGCCGTCGCCGACGCCGTCCCCGCCCCTCCCATGGACACCGAGCCGAGCCCGACGCAGCTGTTCCCCGGCGGTTCGGTGTCCTCGACGCTCACCTCGCTCCTGCCCAAGGGGGTCAAGGTCGTCGACAGGAGCGGCGCGGGCGACAGCGGTTTCGGGTACGTCGTCGTCGACGACGGCAAGGGCAGGAGCCTGGTGCAGGTCAACGTCCAGCCCAACATGTCGGATGTCGAGGGCGATCTCTTCGGGGCCGGCACCAAGACCCTTCCCGACGGCACCAAGGTCGCCACCCACCAGGAACCGAGCGAGAAGGGCGGCGCGGGGGCCGTCATGTGGACCGTCGACACCATTCGTACCGACGGCCGCCGCGTGGTGATCAGCGCCCTGAACGCCGGCGCTCCGCACGACGACGCGACCCGCGAGACGCCCGCGCTCACGATGAAGCAGATGGAGGCCATCGCCACCAGCGCGAAGTGGCTCCCGGCCGGTTGATCCGCACCCGCGAGGCTCGGTTGATCCGCGCCCGCGAGGAACGGGCCCCGGGGGGCTGGGCGCACCCCCGGGGCCCGGACTGTGGTTCCGGGGGTGGACGCGCCTGCACCCGGAACTCGTGGGGTCACGGGGCCAGGTGCGGCAACGCTTGATGACCAGTTCGCCGCCCGGCAACTCCACCGTGTCGCCGGGCGGGCGTGAACTGCGTCATTTTTTCGGCTGGTTCACGCCTTCGGCTCTTTGAGCGCTCTTGACCTGCTCATGCCATTTCCGCACCATGAGCGCCACACCCGCATCAAGGGTCTGCCGACGGGAGCCTCCCGCCGACAGGCCCGGCACGTACGTCGCACGAACGAACCGTCCCCCGCTCCACCCCACATCCGGCAACCCCGGAACACCTGGAGAACAAGGAGACTTCATGCGACTTCGCATGCGCGGATCAGGAGCCCGCAGCGGCAGACGCACCGCGGCCCTCGCCGCCCTGCTGGCCCTCGCCCTCGCGGCGCCCGTCTCGGCGACCACCAGCGCCACGGCGACCTCCGGGAAGAAGGCGGCGCCCTCGGCCGACGACATCCGCCAGTACGAGATCCACCAGAGCACGACCCCCGTGACCCGTACGGCGATTCAGCAGGCCGGGGTGACGGTCGACGAGGCGGACGAGGAGACGGTCGTCGTCTCCGGCCGCGCCGACCAGGTCAAGAAGCTGCGGACGCTCGGCTACGACGTCACACCGCTCGGCGCGGCCCCGGACCGCTCAGGCAGCTCCGGTGACATACGGCTCTACGACTTCCCCTCGGCGGACTCGAAGTACCACAACTACGCCGAGATGAACGCGGAGATCGACCAGCGCCTCGCGGCCTACCCGAGCATCATGAGCAAGCAGGTGATCGGCAAGTCGTACCAGGGCCGGGACATCGTCGCCATCAAGGTCAGCGACAATGTGGCGACCGACGAGAGCGAGCCCGAGGTTCTCTTCACCTTCCACCAGCACGCGCGCGAGCACCTGACCGTGGAGATGGCGCTGTACCTGCTGCGCGAGCTGGGCGCGGGCTACGGCAGCGACTCCCGGATCACCAACATCGTCAACAGCCGTGAGATCTGGATCGTGCCGGACCTCAACCCGGACGGCGGCGAGTACGACATCGCGACCGGCTCGTACCGCTCGTGGCGCAAGAACCGCCAGCCCAACTCCGGTTCGTCGTACGTCGGCACGGACCTGAACCGCAACTGGAACTACAAGTGGGGCTGCTGCGGCGGCTCGTCGGGCTCCACGTCCTCGGAGACGTACCGCGGGGCGGCCGCCGAGTCGGCGCCCGAGGTGAAGGTGGTCTCCGACTTCGTGCGCAGCCGGGTGGTCGGCGGCAAGCAGCAGATCAAGGCGGGCATCGACTTCCACACCTACAGCGAACTCGTGCTGTGGCCCTTCGGCTACACGTACTCCGACACCGCGACCGGTATGACGGCGGACGACGCCGCCGCCTTCAAGGCCGTCGGGCAGAAGATGGCCGCCAGCAACGGCTACACGCCCGAGCAGTCGAGCGACCTGTACATCACGGACGGTTCGATCGACGACTACCTCTGGGGTGTGCACAAGATCTTCGACTACACCTTCGAGATGTATCCGACGTCGAGCTCCGGGGGCGGCTTCTACCCGCCCGACGAGGTCATCGAGCGGGAGACGTCGCGGAACCGGGACGCGGTGCTGCAACTGCTGGAGAACGCCGACTGTATGTACCGGTCCATCGGCAAGGAGGCCCAGTACTGCGGCTGACGGCGTGGGTCAGTCGTCGGCCTTCACCAGGACGGAGGGTTCTTCCTCCTCGTCCTCGAAGTAGGCGTCCAGGACCTCGTCCAGCTGCGCCTCCCACTCCTTGAAGCGGCTCCTGGCCGTCGCCTCGATCTCGATCGGGTACCAACGGCGGTCAGGAGTATGCACCGTGACGGTGAACCGCTTCCCGAAGCGTGAGGTCTCGGTCTCGACGGCGCCGATCTCGTCCCAGCGGAACTCGCACTCCTGGTCGTCCAGGTGCAGACGTACTCCGCGGTGATCGGCGACGAATCTGGCCCGGCGGTCGGAGGCCTCGAAGACAGGGCCGTCGGGGGCGGACTCCTCCTCGGACCCCTCCTCGGACTCCCCCTTGGGCTCCTCGGCAGGCTTCTCGTCGGAGGCCGTTCCGTCGGAGGCGGCCTCCTGCTTCACGTCCTCGGCCTCGCGGTCCTCCGGCTTGGCGTCCTCCGGATCGACCTCCTTCGGTTCGCCGGACACGGGTGAGGTGAGCCCGGGGATGAAGGCCGGGTCGATCCCGGCACCGTCCAGGGGCTGGCTGCTCGAACCAATGCGCTGCTCCACAGCGGGCAGTATGGTCGAAGATCCTGTGCCGGACACAGCCGGCCCCTGCATCGTTATACGAATCTTCGCCGGACGAAGGCACTTTCTTCGCCGGACGAAGTCGCTCTGACGGCGTACGGAGTGCGGGAGTGGTGGGCGAGTCGGCGCCGCGTCAGCCGAGGACGGCCAGCGCGTCGATCTCGATGAGGAGGCCGGCCGGGAGACCCACGTAGACGGTGGTCCGGGCGGCGGGCGGCTGGGTGAGGCCCTGCTCCTCGAAGTAACTGTTGTAGATCTCGTTCATCTCGGCGAAGTGGTCCACGTCGGTCAGGTAGACGCGGATCATCATCACGTCGTCCCAGCCGGCGCCGCCCTCCTCCAGGATGGCCTTGACGTTGGCGAGGGTCTGGAGTGTCTGCGCGCGCAGGGTCGGGCCCGCGGGCGTGGGCGGCCTGCCCTCCTCGGCCGGCAGGAAGCCGACCTGGCCCGCGACCTGGAGGATGTTGCCCTTCTTCACGCCGTGCGAGAACTTGGCGGGCGGTGTGGTGTGGGTCTTCGGGGTCAGGGCGATCTTGTCCGTCATACGGTGTCCTTGTCAGTGTCCTTGGCGGTCATACGGCGTACTTGTGGGTCATACGGCGTACTTGCCCGTCATACGGTGTCCTTCGCCGGGGTGTTGCCGGAGTACTCCCGGGTGATGGCGTCCGCGGTACGCCGCACCAGCGGGAGCAGGGTGAGGAGTTCCTCGGCGGTGACGACGACGTTGGGCGCGGAGACGGACATGGCCGCGACGACCCGGCCGTCGGCGCCGCGGACGGGGGCGGCGACGCAGTTGATGGACTCCTCGTGGCCCCCGAGGTCGGTGGCCCAGCCCTGGCCGCGCACGGTCGCCAGCTCCTTGAGGAAGGCCGCGGCGTTCGGTGTCGAACGGGCCGTGTACAGGGGATAGTCGAGCTTCTCCGCGACGGCGCGGCGCTCGGCCTCGGGCAGATCGGCGAGGAGGAGCTTGGCGACGGCTGCGACGGTGATGGCCACCGGCTTCCCGATCCGGGAGTACATCCGTACGGGGTAACGGCTCTCCACCTTGTCGATGTAGAGGACCTCGTTCTCCTCGTAGACGGCGAGGTGGACGGTGTGTCCGCACTCCTCGTTGAGGCGAACGAGGTGCGGGTGGGCGATCTCGCGGACGTCGAGATTCTCGACGGCCTCCTGGGCGAGCGCGAAGAGACGGGCGCCGAGGCGGTAGCGCTGGTCGGACTGGCGGTAGACCAGTCCGTGCTCGTGCAGGGTGCGCAGGAGGCGGAGCGCGGTGGACTTGTGCACGCCGAGCCGGTCGGCGACCTGCCCGAGATCGGCGGGCCCCTCGGCGAGCAGCGGCAGGATGCTCAGCGCCCGGTCGACGGTCTGGCTCATGGCGTACGTACCTCCTCGTCGGCCCGCGCGTCGGCTGTCGTCCAGCCGGGGCCGAGTCGAAGTGTCCCCCACCCGGCGTCGTCGAGTGCGGCCAGCCGGTCGGCGTGGTCGCGGGCGGGAGGGGTGGCGAGGTCGCCGGGAACGGTGAGCGCGGCGGCGGCCATGAGGTGGCCGTGGCGCAGCCGGTCGCGGACGGGCAGCCCGCGCAGGGTGGCGGAGAGGAAGCCGGCGGCGAAGGCGTCCCCGGCGCCGACGGCGGCGACGACATCGACCTTCAAGGCCCGTACGACGGTGGCGGTGCCCGTGGCGTCCTCGCACAGGAAGCCGTCGGTGTCGCTGTCGAAGGCGGTCGCTCCGCCCCTGCCCTGCTTGACGACCACGATCTCCGGCTCGGGCAGCGCGTCCCGGATCGCGCGGGCGCCGTGCAGCCCCCAGGCCTGGCGGGCCTCGTCGTCCCCGACGAACACGATGTCGGCGCCGCGCGCCAGTTCCAGCAGCACCCGGGGCCCGTCGGCGTCGCGCCACAGGCCGGGGCGGTGGTTGATGTCGAAGGAGACGAGGGGACGCCCGGCCCGGGGCGCGGTCAGCTCCCGCAGGAGGTCGAGACAGTCGCCCGACAGCGCCGCCGTGATCCCGGACAGGTGCAGGACCCGGCCGGCCCGTACCGCGTCCAGGTCCAGGTTCTCCACCGTCATCGCCGAGGCCGCCGACCCCGCCCGGTAGTACGCCACCTCGTGGGCGTCGGTCGCCCGGTCCCCCGCCGTACGGAAGTAGATCCCGGTCGGGCGCGCCGGATCACGACGTACGGAGGCGACGTCGACGCCGTACGCCCCGATCGCCTCGACCAGGTGGTCGCCGAAGCCGTCCGCCCCGACCCGGCTGACCCATCGCGTGGAGTGGCCCGCGGCGGCGAGCACGCAGGCCACATTGGACTCGGCGCCGCCGATGGCCCGATCGAAGGAGGGCACGTCGGCGAGGCGGCCCGGGCGGGAGGGCAGGAACGTGACCATGGACTCGCCCAGCGCGACGACGTCCACGACGTCCGGGGCGATGGCCAGGCCGGTGGTGGTCACGATGGTGGTGGCTCCTCGTAGGTCTGCGCGGGTCACGGCGGCTCCGTTGCCCCCGCGTTGGCCGGGATGTTAGACAGCTGCAAGCGATATATGCAACGGCTATTGCACATGTTGCAATAGCCATCTCCAGGAGGCCCCATGGACGCCGCTACCGCCGCAGAACGCCTCGCCGCCCTCATGGCGGAACGCGTCGACCACCGTTTCAAGGGCCTGCCGCCGGACGCCGAGGGCCTGACGCTCGCCGAGCTGACGGCCGAGCGCCGCAACCTCTTCACCGGCGGCTTCACCACCCCGGTCCTCGCGCTGTCCGCCGAACGTCTGGAGCACAACCTGACGCTCATGGAGACGTACGCGGCCCGGCACGGCCTCGCCTTCGCCCCGCACGGCAAGACCTCCATGGCCCCGCAGCTCTTCCAGCGGCAGATCGAGCACGGCGCCTGGGGCATCACGCTGGCGGCTCCCCACCAAGTACGGGTGGCCCGGGCCTTCGGCGTCCGGCGGATCTTCCTCGCCAACGAACTGGTCGACGCGGCGGCCTTGCGCTGGATCGCCGCCGAACAGGCCGCCGACCCTGACTTCCGCTTCATCTGCTACGTGGACTCCGTGCGCGGAGTGGAGCTGATGGACGCGGCCCTGCGGGGCAGGGGCACGAGCCGTCCGATGGAGGTCGTCGTCGAGCTGGGCGCGGGCGAGGGAGCCCGCACCGGGGTGCGCACGGAGGCGGACGCGCGGGCCGTCGCGGACGCGGTGGCCGTGGCGCCGACGCTGCGGCTGGTGGGCGTCGCGGGCTATGAGGCCCAGGTGCCCGGGGCCTCCCCGGAGCGGGTGCGGGGCTGGCTCGGCCGACTGGTGGGACTCGCGGCGGAGTTCGACAAGGCGGGGCGGTTCGCGGGTGCGGACGAGATCGTGGTGAGCGCGGGCGGGAGCGAGTGGTTCGACGCGGTCGCCGACGTCTTCGCGACCATCCCCGAACTCACCCTGCCCGCACTGAAGCTGCTGCGGTCCGGCGCGTACGTCTCGCACGACGACGTGCACTACAGCCGGCTGACCCCGTTCAACCGGGTGCCCGAGGAGGGCGCCCTGGAGCCCGCCTTCCGGCTGTGGGCGCAGGTCGTCTCCCGCCCCTCCCCCGACCAGGCCTTCGTCAACGCGGGCAAGCGGGACGCCGCCTACGACCTCGACCATCCCGTGGCCCACGTGGTACGCCGGGACGGCACCGAGCGCCCGGCGACCGGAATCGAGGTGACGGCCCTGTCCGACCAGCACCTGTGGCTGCACACCGCCCCTGAGGCGGACGTCGAGGTCGGCGACTGGATCGGCCTGGGCCTGTCCCACCCGTGCACGTCCTTCGACAAGTGGCAGCTGATCCCGGTGGCCGAGGCGGACGGCACGGTCGTCGACTACATCCGCACCTTCTTCTAGGAGGCCTGGCGTGGAAGAGCTCGTCATCCGGGACGCGGACGTCGTCGACGGCAGCGGGGAGCCCTCCTACCGCGCCGACGTGGTCGTCGACGGCGGCAGGATCGTCTCCATCGTCAAGGAGGCCGCGGCGGCCGGATGCCAACGCCCCACGGCGCGCCGCGAGCTGGACGCCGAGGGCCTCGCCCTCTCCCCCGGCTTCATCGACATGCACGCCCACAGCGACCTCGCCCTGCTGCGCGACCCGGACCACAGCGCCAAGGCCGCGCAGGGCGTGACACTCGAAGTCATCGGGCAGGACGGACTGTCGTACGCCCCGGTCGACGACCGCACGCTCGCCGAGGTGCGCCGCACGATCACCGGCTGGAACGGATACGGCGACGACATCGACTTCACCTGGCGGTCCGTGGGCGAGTACCTGGACCGCCTGGACCAGGGCATCGCGGTCAACGCCGCCTATCTGATCCCGCAGGGCACGGTCCGGATGCTGGCCGTCGGCTGGGAGGACCGGGAGGCGACGCCCGAGGAGCTGGACCGCATGCGGCGGCTGGTCGCGGAGGGGATGGAGCAGGGCGCGGTCGGCATGTCGTCCGGGCTCACCTACACGCCCGGCATGTACGCCAAGGACGCCGAACTCACCGAGCTGTGCCGGGTGGTGGCCGCGTACGGCGGTTACTACTGCCCGCACCACCGCTCGTACGGGGCGGGCGCCCTGGAGGCGTACGAGGAGATGGTGGCCCTGACGCGCGAGGCGGGCTGCCCGCTCCACCTCGCCCACGCCACCATGAACTTCGGTGTGAACAAGGGCCGCGCCCCCGAGCTGCTGTCCCTGCTCGACAAGGCGCTGGCGGCGGGCGCGGACATCACGCTCGACACCTACCCCTACACCCCGGGCTGTACGACGCTGACGGCGCTGCTGCCGAGCTGGGCGAGCGAGGGCGGCCCCGAGGAGACCCTCAGGCGGCTCGGCGACGACGCGTCGGCCGAGCGGATCCGGCACGAGATGGAGGTCGTGGGCGCCGACGGCTGTCACGGCGTACCCATCGAGTGGGACACGATCGAGATCTCGGGCGTGACCGATCAAGGCCTGGCGTCGTACGTCGGCAGGACCGTCCAGGAGTCGGCGGACCTGCGCGGCGAGGCCCCGTGGGTGACCGCCCGTCGCCTGCTGGTCGAGGACCGGCTGGGCTCGACGATCCTCCTGCACATCGGCCACGAGGACAACGTACGGGCGATCATGCGGCACCGCGTGCACACGGGGGGCTCCGACGGCATCCTCCAGGGCACGAAACCGCACCCGCGCGCGTACGGCACCTTCCCGCAGTATCTCGGCCGGTATGTACGGGAGTTGGGGGTGCTGTCCCTGGAGGAGTGCGTCGCCCACCTCACCTCCCGCCCGGCGGCCCGGCTGCGGCTGCCGGACCGCGGGCTGGTCCGTGAGGGCTACCGCGCCGACCTGGTCCTCTTCGACCCGGCCACGGTCGCAGCGGGCTCCACGTTCGAGCGGCCGCGCGCGCTCCCGACGGGCATCCCGTACGTCCTGGTCGACGGCCGTTTCGTGATCGAGGACGGGCGGCGGACCGACGTGCTCGCGGGGCGGGCGGTCCGCAGGACACCCGTGTGACCGCCCGCCCGGCAGGCCCTACGGCTTGGGCAGGACGCACCCGCTCGCGCTCAGGTTCAGCCTGTTGCCGGTCCCGAAGCACGCCGGGATCTGGTAGGTCTCCTCGGCGTAGTTGATGCCCTGACGAACGGTCACGTTGCCGCTCGTGTCGACCTCGCAGGGGTTGTTCTCGGTGCAGCGCTCGCCGTCCTCGTTGCCGGTGTTGTTGACGGCGACGACCTTGCCGGTGGTGTTGTCGATGACGGGCGACCCCGACGTACCGCCGATGGTGTTGCAGGCGGAGGTGTAGCGGGCCGAGTCCTTCCAGGTCCAGTCGCCCTCCTTCAGACGGTAGACGAATCCGTCGATGTTGCAGCTGTAGATCCGCTTCCAGTACCCGGAGACGACCTTGATGGCGGTGCCCGCGACCGGGTGAGTGTCGGCGACGGTGAGCGCGCTGATGCCGTACGAGCTCTTGATCTGCGCGTAGGTGCGGGTGAGCTGGTAGATCGTCACGTCCGTGTCGGTCATCGTGGAGTACGCGACCTTGGCGGCGCGCAGCGTGGCGACCCTGGTGCCCGAGGAGTTGAGCAGGCCGAAGGAGCGGCTGGAGGGCTGGTCGACGATGACCTCACCGGGCTCCGGGAAACCGGTCTCCAGGCAGTGGCCGTTGGTGAGTACGAGCGCCGGGTCGGTGTCCGCGGAGTTCGGGAAGCGGATGACGGAGCCGGAGCAGTTGCTGAGCGAGACGGTGCCGGCGAAGTCGACGGCCTGGATCGTCGCCGTCTTGGCGGCCGTGGTGGTCTTGGCGGCCGTCGCCGTCCCGGAAGCCGTGGCTGTCCCGGCAGCCGCGGCCGCGGGCTGGGGAGCCGCGACCGCCGGTGCCGCGCCGGCTCCGGCGATCACCAGAGCGAGGAGCGCGGCAGCGTAGGGCTTTCTCATGTGGGGGGTCCCCTCTTGATGAGGTTGCGATGACGTGGTGGCCGAAGGTCTTCCGGCCCTCACCTACTTTTGTCATGCGCATTGTGAGTGGAGGGGCGTGCGGGGACAAGGAGCTGTTTTCGGCCGCGTGACGGCGCATGGCCGGCCACGACGATGACGTCCGCTCCGGGGACCTCCGACTTTTCCCTTACGGGGATCCTGGGCCCGTCCGCGCCGAAGGCCCTTCGCGGCCCGCCCGTTTGGGACCTCGCCCGCCCGCTTGGGACCTCGCCCGCCTACCGGGACCCTGCTCGCCTACCGGGACCCTGCTCGCCTACCGGGGACCCTGCTCGCCTACTTGGGACCCTTGGTGGCCCCGCGTCCGCGGCCGGGCTTGCCGTTGGAGGCGCCCGTACCGGCGGAGCCCGTAGTGGCAGAGGGTGAGGAGGCGCGGGTGGTGGACGCGGCGGACGAGGGCGTCGCGGCCCCGCCCCCCGCCGGGGATTCGCTCGCCGAGGCGGCCGACGAGGCGCTCGGCGACGCGCCGGTCGACGGGGAGGCATTGACACCGGAGGACGCGGCGCCGCCGTCGGAAGGCTCGGCACTGCCGGCCCCGTCCGTGGCCGCCACGGAGGGCGCCACCTTCGGCCGCGCCGACTCCCCGTCGCCCGGCGTGCCGGAGGAACCCGAGCCGAAGGCCCCAGCGAGGGCGACGCCGATACCCACCACGCCGAGCGCGCCGACGGCGACGATCGCGCCGCGGGGCATCCGGCGGCGCGGTGCGGGCCGCGCCCGTCGCCGCGACGGGCGCTCCAGGTTCGGGCCGGGCGTCGCAGGCCCCTGGTCCTCGGGGACCGCGGGCAGCTGCTGCGTCTCGTCGTACGCGTTCTCCCAGCCATGGGCGGCCGCCGGGTCGGCGTACTGGTCGTACTCGGGCTCCGCCCCGGCATACGGGTGGTACACGTTCGGCGGGGCTTGCGCTTCGCCGTTCACCTGATGCACTCCAGTGGCGGTGTGAGCGCCTGTCGCGTTGTTCGCGGCATTCGCGCCGTGCGCCCCCTCGCCGGGCTGTTGCTCCCATGACATGGCCGTGGATTCTAGGGGCGGGAGGGGCCCGTGAGGCAGTTACCGGCGATAACCGAACAAACTGCCCGGTCTCACGTGGTGGAAAACACGCCGCGTGAGGGGTTATGCGGCCGTAAGCTCACGGACATGCAGGTGATCCAGTCCACGAAGCTCGCCAACGTCTGCTACGAGATCCGGGGCCCGGTTCTCGAGGAGGCGATGCGGCTGGAGGCGGCGGGTCACCGCATCCTCAAGCTCAACACCGGCAACCCGGCCGCCTTCGGCTTCGAGTGCCCGCCGGAGATCCTGGAGGACATCCTCCGCAACGTCTCCACGGCGCACGGCTACGGCGACGCGAAGGGCCTGCTGGCCGCGCGCCGGGCGGTCGTGATGCACAACCAGACCCTCGGCATAGAGACGGACGTCGAGCACGTCTTCATCGGCAACGGCGTCTCCGAGCTGATCGTGATGGCGATGCAGGGCCTGCTGGACGACGGCGACGAGGTTCTCGTACCGGCTCCGGACTATCCACTGTGGACGGCGGCGGTGTCACTGTCGGGCGGTACGGCCGTCCACTACCGCTGCGACGAGCAGGCGGACTGGATGCCGGACCTGGCGGACGTGGAGCGGAAGATCACCGACCGCACCAAGGCGCTCGTCATCATCAACCCGAACAACCCGACGGGCGCGGTCTATGACGAGGCGATGCTCCGGGGGCTGACGGACATCGCGCGCCGGCACAACCTCCTCATCTGCTCCGACGAGATCTACGACAAGATCCTGTACGACGACGCGACGCACATCCCCACGGCCTCGGTGGCCCCCGACCTGCTGACCCTCACCTTCAACGGCATGTCGAAGGCGTACCGGGTGGCCGGGTACCGGGTGGGCTGGATGTCGATCTCGGGCCCCCGTGCGCACGCGGAGTCGTACATCGAGGGACTGACGATCCTCGCGAACATGCGACTGTGCGCGAACATGCCGGGTCAGCACGGCGTGGTGGCGGCGCTGAGCGGCCGCCAGTCGATCAACGACCTGGTACTGCCGGGCGGACGCCTGAAGGAGCAGCGGGACGCGGCGTACGAGCTGCTGACCCAGATCCCGGGCGTGACCTGCGTCAAGCCGAGGGGGGCGCTGTATCTGTTCCCCCGCCTCGACCCGAAGGTCTTCAAGATCAAGGACGACCGGCGGATGATCCTGGACCTGCTGCGACGCGAGAAGATCATGGTCGTACAGGGGACCGGCTTCAACTGGCCGGAGCCCGACCACTTCCGGGTGGTGACGCTGCCGACGGTGGGTGATCTGACGTCGGCGATCACGCGGATCGGCAACTTCCTGGACGGTTACAGCCAGCCCTGACGCCCACCCTGTGTGACGCCGCGCGCTGTTCACGATCCAGCTCAACTTTAGACGAAATCCAAGCTAGGATGGCTTCCTGCCGGAGCACAGGAGGCCATCCCATGTACGAACCGATCCGCACCAAGTCGGTCCACAGCACGATGGCCGGCACGACCCCCGACTTCCCGCACCGTTCACGCGAGGAGGAGCTGGACATCCAGCTCGCGGGCCATCTGGCGGCGCTGCTCGCGGTGACGGACGAACTGCGTGCGCTGGCGCCGTGCACGGAGCTCGACGCGGCGGCCGAGCGGCTCGCCGAGCAGGTGACGCGACTGCGCGGAGGGGTGCCGCCGGTCCGCGCGGCGGCGACCGCGCGCGGCGGCGAACCGCACCTCGCGGCACTCCACCGGCGCGCCCACGCGCTGGCGGGCCGCGCCCTGGTGGTGGCGGCGTCCCGCGCGGACACGGCGGCGGCGATCCTGTCGGCGGAACGCATGGACGCGCACACCGCCGCGCTGGCCGAGCCGCGCGAAATGGTCACCGCGGGCTGACCCTCCCGAGCCGCGGAACGGCTCCCTCGAACGGCCCCGGTCCGCGTGGACCACTAAGACGCGCGGACCGGGTGCCATGACATCGCGTTCACGGCAGCCGGGTGCCACGACTCCACGGCCACGGCAGCCGGGTGCCACGGCACCGCGTTCACCGCAGCCGGGTCTCAGGGCGCCGTCGTATCGCCGGTGCGCCACGCTGTGGCCCCGCCGTCGCCCCATGCGAACGGTGCCCCGAGGCCGAAGCCCCGGGGCACCGTCACTCACTCATTGCCGGGGTCAGTCCGACTCGCAGACCACGTAGACGGTGATCGGGCCGGTCTCACCCATCTCAAGGGTTGCCTGCCACGCGTTCACCTCGCCGAAGGGGCCGGGGAAGGGGATCGGCCGGTTCTGGCTGACGCCGAATCCGGAGGAGGTGTCGTATCCACCGCCGGTGGCGACGTCACCGGCATCGCACCGGGCGATCGCCGTGCCCGCCCCGGAGGCGGACCGGACGTAGTGGTCGATCCTACCGGGAAGCCTGGGACCCTTTTCGGCCTTCTGGCCGGTGTGCAGCGCCACCGCGCTCTCAGCGCCGGACCGGTGGCCCGCATCGGCCATGGCCGTGGCGGTCGGAGCGACGTTGAGCGCCAGGGCAAGCGCGCCGGCCGCCACCATGGTTGCCGACGTCATGCGTGAACTCGGGATACTTCTGCGGCTCACAGAGAACCTTCCTCACAAGCTTGGAGGGACCCGCCCGCAGGCACGCACTCGGTGTGCTTCCTTCGCCTGCGCGTCAGGTCGCCTTCTGCTAGGGACAGGGCAAGACTGGGCTCCTGGCGATGGGATGATCCGCATTCGCCCCGTGTTCCTCGGCGAAGATCACCCGAGTGGCTTCGACGGTGCGTCCACCCGTGCTCGCGCTGCGACGCGCGTCCACAACGCGGCAAAGGCCGGGGCCCGCTGCGTACGTCGCTGTACGAAGCGGGCCCCGGACCGGTGGAACGCGGTGCCGTCACCGCGGCCGTCGAACGCGGTGCCGTCACCGCGGCCGGTCTTGAAGACATCGCAGGTCAGGGCAAGTCCGACCGGCCGCGGAGGTCATGCGGGGGGGCGTCAGCCCAGGCGCTGTACCAGCGCGCGGTACTCGTCCCACAGCTCCTTCGGGGTGTGGTCGCCGAAGGTGTTGAGGTGCTCGGGGACCAGGGCCGCCTCCTCGCGCCACACGTCCTTGTCGACGGTGAGCAGGAAGTCCAGGTCGGACTCGGAGAGTTCGAGGCCGCGCGTGTCCAGCGCCTGCTTGGTCGGCAGGACGCCGATCGGGGTCTCGACGCCCTCGGCCTTGCCCTCCAGGCGCTCCACGATCCACTTCAGGACGCGGCTGTTCTCACCGAAGCCGGGCCAGACGAACTTGCCCTCGGCGTTCTTGCGGAACCAGTTGACGTAGTAGATCTTCGGGAGCTTCGACTGGTCCTTGCCCTTGGCGACGTCGACCCAGTGACCCATGTAGTCGCCCATGTTGTAGCCGCAGAACGGAAGCATCGCGAACGGGTCGCGGCGCAGCTCGCCCACCTTGCCCTCGGCGGCGGCGGTCTTCTCGGAGGCCACGTTGGCGCCGAGGAAGACGCCGTGGTTCCAGTCGAAGGACTCCGTCACCAGCGGGACCGCGCTGGCACGGCGGCCACCGAAGAGGATGGCCGAGATCGGCACGCCCTTGGGGTCCTCCCACTCGGGCGCGATGATCGGGCACTGCGAGGCGGGGACGGTGAAGCGGGCGTTCGGGTGGGCCGCCGGGGTGTCCGAGGACGGCGTCCAGTCGTTGCCCTTCCAGTCCGTCAGGTGGGCCGGAGTCTCCTCCGTCATGCCCTCCCACCAGATGTCGTTGTCGTCGGTGAGGGCGACGTTGGTGAAGACGGAGTTGCCCCACAGCGTCTTCATCGCGTTGGCGTTGGTGTGCTCGCCGGTGCCGGGCGCGACGCCGAAGAAGCCGGCCTCGGGGTTGATCGCGTACAGGCGGCCGTCCTCGCCGAACCGCATCCACGCGATGTCGTCGCCGATCGTCTCGACCGTCCAGCCGGAGATCGTCGGCTCCAGCATGGCGAGGTTCGTCTTGCCGCAGGCGCTCGGGAAGGCCGCGGCGACGTACTTGGACTCGCCCTGCGGCGGCGTCAGCTTGAGGATCAGCATGTGCTCGGCGAGCCAGCCCTCGTCGCGTGCCATGACGGAGGCGATGCGCAGGGCGTAGCACTTCTTGCCGAGCAGCGCGTTGCCGCCGTAGCCGGATCCGTAGGACCAGATCTCGCGGGTCTCGGGGAAGTGCGAGATGTACTTGGTCTGGTTGCAGGGCCAGGGGACGTCTTCCTGACCGGGCTCCAGTGGGGCGCCCAGCGTGTGGACGGCCTTGACGAAGTGGCCGTCCTCGCCGAGCTCTTCGAGCACGGCGCTGCCCATGCGGGTCATCGTACGCATGGAAACAGCGACGTACGCGGAGTCGGTGATCTCCACGCCGAGCGCGGAGAGCTTCGAGCCCAGCGGCCCCATGCAGAACGGCACGACGTACATCGTCCGGCCGCGCATCGAACCGCGGAACAGCCCCTTGTCACCCTGGAATATCTCCCGCATCTCCGCGGGGGCCTTCCAGTGGTTCGTCGGACCCGCGTCCTGCTCCTGCTCGGAGCAGATGAACGTCCGGTCCTCGACCCGGGCGACATCGGTCGGGTCGGAGGCCGCGTAGTAGGAGTTGGGGCGCTTGATCGGGTCGAGCTTCTTGAAGGTGCCCTTACGGACGAGCTCCTCGCACAAGCGCTCGTATTCGGCCTCGGATCCGTCACACCAGACCACGCTGTCCGGCTGCGTCAGTTCGGCGATCTCGTTGACCCACGAGATCAGGTCCTTGTGTTGGGTGGGGACGGTTGAGGGAGCCGCGATGTCGCGCGCCACGATCGCTCCTAGATGAGGGATTTTTTGTTGATTGCCCCGTGGGGGCCGCGACCCGGATGCTTCGTAGCCGCTCATCCGGTGTCGACCGCACTCATTTGATCATCCGACGCGATTGCGCATCTGTCCAGAGGAGTGCACACCTGAGCAAAGTGAGGATTGCCACGCGTGCCCGCGATTCTTTGCGTGCACGTAGAGTTCGGCTGAAGGATTTTTTGCGGCGCACCCAGACCCCCACGGGCCGGACAGCCCGGGTGATATCGGTCGCACTTTGATCCCTAACTTACGGTTCCGTAGGTACCATGCGCGGCATGACTGCGTCCGTCCCCGACGCGCCCACGGACTCGCCGGCAGCCGGCCGCGGTCCCGTCGCGCTCTCCGTGCCCCACCCGGTCAAGCCGAAGCTGCGCGGCTGGCTGCATCTGGGAATGTTCCCGGCCGTACTCGTCGCAGGCCTGGTGCTCACCGCCCTCGCGGACTCGGCACGGGGACGAATCGCCTGTGGCATCTACGTCCTGACGGCCTGTCTGCTCTTCGGTGTCAGCGCGCTCTACCACCGCGGCAACTGGAGCCCGCGCATGGACGGCGTCCTGCGTCGGCTCGACCACGCGAACATCTTCCTGATCATCGCGGGCACCTACACCCCGCTGACACTGCTGCTCCTGCCGAGCGCGAAGGGGCAGTGGCTGCTGTGGGGCATCTGGGCCGCGGCCGCGGCCGGAATCGTCTTCCGGGTCTTCTGGGTCGGCGCCCCGCGCTGGCTCTACACCCCCTGCTACATCGCGATGGGCTGGGCGGCCGTCTTCTTCCTCCCGGACTTCATGCGCACGGGCGGGATCGCCGTCCTGGTCCTCGTGATCGTCGGCGGGCTGCTCTACAGCGCCGGCGGCGTGATCTACGGCATCAAGCGGCCGAACCCGTCACCGCGCTGGTTCGGCTTCCACGAGGTCTTCCACTCCTTCACGCTCGCGGCGTTCGTCGTGCACTACGTGGGGATCTCCCTGGTGGCCTACCAGCACGGATAACCCCTCTCACCAACCCTTCCCCCAAGGCCGCGGTGCGAAAGCCGCGGCCTTTTCGCATGCCCGGGACGCGGTTCGCCCACGAACCTGAAGCACGCCCTCCGCTTAATGGAAGCAGCTACCCATTGACAGTACATATCTTTTGACAGCTACTCTCATTTCATGGTTACTGTCACGCAAGTCGATGGTGTGCGGCGCGACCCCCGCCGCTGGTGGGCCCTCGGCGCCCTGGTCGCGAGCATGCTCGTACTCGGTTTCGATACGACGATCCTCAACGTGGCGCTGCCGACCATGGCCCGTGACCTCGGCGCGTCCACCGGCGAGCAGCAATGGATGGCGGACGCGTACGTCGTCGTCTTCGCCTCGCTGATGCTCCCGGCCGGCCTGCTCGGCGACCGGTTCGGACGGCGCCGGATGCTGATCGCGGGGCTCGCGGTGTTCCTCGCCGGTTCGCTGGCCGGCGCGCTGGCCGACGGCGTGACACCGGTGATCCTCGCCCGCGCGGTCATGGGCACCGGCGCCGCACTGGTGATGCCGCTCGCGATGGCCGTCCTGCCCTCGCTGTTCGAGCCCGACGAGCGCACCAAGGCGGTCGGCGCGGTCTCGGCGGCGTCCGCGCTGGGCCTGCCGCTCGGACCGATCACCGGCGGCTGGCTGCTGGACCACTTCTGGTGGGGCTCGGTGTTCCTGATCAACGTGCCGATGGCCGCCATCGGCATCACGGCCTGCGTCTTCCTGCTGCCCGAGACCCGCGACCCGGCCTCCCCGAAGGTCGATGTCCTCTCCACCGCGCTCACCGCGGCCGGCCTCGGTCTCCTCATCTACGCGATCATCGAGGCCCCGTCCCATGGCTGGGGCGACCCGCTGATCCTGGGCCTCTTCGCCGCCTCCGCGGTGCTGATCGCGCTGCTCGTCGTGCGCGAACGCCGCGCCGTGCGCCCCATGCTGGACCTCTCGCTGCTCGCCCAGCGCGGCTTCCTGCTCAACACGCTCGCCGCGACCCTCGTGATGTTCGTACTGTCCGGACTGATGTTCGTGCTGCCGCAGTACCTCCAGGCGGTCCTCGGACACGACGCGTTCGCCACCGGCGTGCGGATGCTGCCGATGATGGGTGGCCTGCTGGTCGCCGCGCGGGGTGCGCCGCCGGTCGTCGCGAAGTTCGGGCCGCGCGCCGTGATCAGCTCGGGACTCGTCGTGCTCGCCTTCGCCGCGCTTCTCGGCAGCCGTACGAGCGTCCACGACGGATACGGATTCACCGCGCTGTGGCTGTCGATCGCGGGCGCCGGCTTCGGTCTCGCCGTGGTCCCGGCGATGGACACGGCGCTCGGGGCGCTTCCCCGGGACCGGGCCGGCAGCGGCTCCGGGCTGCTGATGACGGTCCGCCAGGTGGGCGGCGCCATCGGCATCGCCTTGCTCGGTTCGCTGCTGGCGAGCGCGTACGCAGACCGGCTCGACACGTCCGCCCTCCCGCACGCGGCCGCGGGGACCGCCGCCGACTCCGTGGTCGGCGCCCATGTGGTCGCCGCGCAGCTCGGCGACCGGGCGCTGGCCGCGTCCGCGAACGCCGCGTACGTCCACGGCATGGGCCTGGTCCTGCTGGTCAGCGGTATCGCGGCGCTGGTCACGGCGCTGGCCGCGGCCGCGCTCCTGCCGAACCCGGAACCCGTACGGACCCCGCAGGACGGGAATCCCGACATGGTCTCCGCCCCGGAGGATGCCGGACAATGATGACCATGGCCGCCACCGCAAACCGCTCGACCCCCGCCGCCGAACCCCGTCTGGGGCTCCGTGAGCGGAAGAAGATCAAGACTCGTATGGCAATCCGCAAGGCGACGTACCGGCTGATCGAGGAGCAGGGGTACGACGCCACCACCATCGAGCAGATCGCGGAGGCGGCCGAGGTCTCCCCCTCCACGGTGTTCCGGTACTTCCCCACCAAAGAGGACATCGTCATCACCGACGAGTACGACCCGATCCTGGAGGAGGAACTGCGCGCGCGGCCCGTGGACGAACCGCTGCTGGAGTCGCTGCGCCATGTGGTGCACAGCGCCCTGGAGCGGAGCATGTCGGGCGAGTACGAGACACCCGAGGAAATGCGGCTGCGCGCGCGGCTCATGGTCGAGGTGCCCGCGGTCCGCTCCCGGATGAACGAGAGCCTCTCCGTCACCGGTCAGATGATGTGCCGGGTGGTGGCCGAGCGCACCGGGCGCACCCCCGGCGACCTGGAGGTGCGGGTGTACTGCATGAGCGTCGTCGGCGCGCTGATGGAGGCGTCGCGGTACTGGGCCGAGCACGGGCAGCAGGGTGACCTCGGCGAGTACGTCGCCCGCGCGCTGAACGTCCTGGAGCACGGTCTGCCGCAGCGGAAATCCGGGGCCTCCTGAGCCGCTTCCATGCCATCCTGACCAGGTGAACGGACCGGAGATCCACGTCGAGTTCGCCCCCGAGCTGGGCCTGTTCGTCCCGCACGGGCGGCGCGGGCGCGCCACGGAGGTCGTCACCGACGGCGCCTCCACCCTCGGCCATGTCGTCGAGTCGATGGGCGTGCCCCTGACCGAGGTCGGCGCGCTCGTCGTGGACGGCCGCGTCTCGCCCTCCTCCCATGTGCCTGCCGCCGGCGAGCGCGTCGAGGTGCGCCCCGTCGAGCGCCCCCAGCGGGTGCCCGGCGCCCCGCTCCGCTTTCTCCTCGACGTCCACCTCGGCACCCTCGCCCGCCGGCTGCGGCTGCTGGGCGTGGACACGGCGTACGAGTCGACGGACATCGGTGACGCGGCCCTCGCCACCCGCTCGGCCGCCGAGCGCCGCGTGATGCTCAGCCGCGACCGCGGGCTGCTGCGCCGCCGGGAGCTGTGGGCGGGCGCGTTCGTCTACAGCACCCGGCCGGAGGACCAACTCCGCGACGTGCTCGACCGGTTCGCCCCCGAGCTGCGGCCGTGGACACGGTGCACCGCCTGCAACGGACTGCTCCGCGACGCCACCAAGGAGGAGGTCGCCGACCAGCTCGAACACGGCACGCGACGGTCGTACGACGTCTTCGCACAGTGCCGTGAGTGCGGCCGCGCGTACTGGAAGGGCGCGCACCACGATCAGCTGGAGGCCATCGTGGAGCGCGCCCTGTCGGAGTTCAGTTCCTGAGGCCGCGTGCGGCCGGGCCCTGACAGAGCCCGGCCGCACAGCCGCCTAGTGCTGGTTTTCGCCGGTGAAGTCGCCCTTCCCGCAGGCGATTCCGTCCTTGTTGCGGTCCAGGTGGTGACGGTCGCGGCCGTGCACCTCCATACGGCCGTAGCCCTTCTCCTTGAGCCAGTCGCACCGCTGGGCCCGCGGCATCTTCGGGAACGTCCACGGCACGCACTGGTTGATCTTGCCGTAGGCGTGGTCGCAGCCGTCGTAGCCCTCGGGCATCTTCATGCCCTGGTGGTGCTCATGGGCGCTGCTGCCGGTGTTCTGGGGGGTGCTCTCGGTGCTCTGGGTGGTGCTCTCGGGCAGCTCGTCGGCGAAGGCCTGGACGCGTGCGGCGGCGACCTGGCCGGAGGCGCCGATGCGGACCCACTTGGACACGGACGGCACGCCGTTCGCGTCCACGACCGACAGCATGTACCAGCCGGGCGGTGCCAGGTTCGGGTTGCTGGTGAGGCTGAGGTCGATGGTGTTGCCGTCGACGGTCATCGGCAGGTCGACGTAGCGCTGGTTGGGGTCGGAGGAGTGGGTGATGGCGGCCGGGCGGATCAGGGACGCCTTCACCACCGGCTTGTCGACCGTGATGCGCTGCGACGTGCCGTATGCCCAGGTGGCGTTGGCCACCGAGGTGATCTGCGGGCGGGCGCCCTTGAAGAGGTACGGCGGCTTGTAGATCGACACGCGCTGGTCGAAGGAGCCGTCGCCCGGGTTGTCGCCGACGCTCAGTACCCGGCCGTCGGGCAGCAGCAGGGACGAGGAGTGGTACGTCCTCGGGACCGGGTCGGTCGCCAGGCCCGGCGCGAAGGTGTTGGTCGCCGGGTCGTACAGCGACGCCTCGAAGACGGGGTCCTCGCGGTAGGTGTGCAGGGCGCCGCCGGTCTCCAGGACCTTTCCGTCCGGCAGGATGACGGCCGAGATGTACACCTTGCCCTGGTCGCCGGTCTGCGGGGTGCCGTCCTTGTAGTGGCCCTGCGGCAGGTTCGGTCCGGCCACGTACTGCGGCGTGGCGGCCTTCATGTCGATCAGGTCGACGAGCCGGTGCGCGTCGGGCGAGACAGTGTGGTTGCCGCCGCCCATGGTGATCACCTTCTGGTCCTGGGCCGGCGGCAGCAGGACGGACATGGACTGGTCCCGCTCGTCCTTCTTCCTGAGGCCCTGGATCTCGGAGATGGTCCCCGCGTTGTAGTCGTAGACGGAGGCACCGCTGCCGGGTAGTCCGTTGCCGAAGACATGGCTGCCGGTGTAGAAGAGGCGGCCGTCCTGGAGCAGGATCATCGACGGGTACAGGCCCCAGAACGACCAGGCCTGCTTCGCCTCGCCCAGCGGCAGCCACTTGTTCTGCGCATAGGAGAAGTGCTCGTTGACGACCGTGCCCGCGGAGGTCTCGTCGAGGCCGCCGAGCGAGATGACGTCGCCGTTGCCCATTTCGGTGGCCGAGGGGTACCAGTGGCCGGCCAGCATGTCGTTGGCCCTGATGTACTTGTTCTGGTCAGGGTCGAAGACGTAGCTGGTCCTCAGTCCCTTGTAGCCGACGCTTCCGTCGGGCGCGGCGTAGTCCTTGTTGCCGCCCACCACCAGCACCCGGCCGTCCGGGAGCTGGACGTGCCCGGCGCAGAAGAAGTCGTCCGGCGTCGGGATGTCGGTGTACGTGCCCGCCACGGGGTCGTACAGCGAGGTCTTGAAGGTGCCCGCCTTGAACATGTCGAGGTTGTTGCCGGAACCGGCGATCAGCAGCACCTTGCCGTTGTGCAGCAGCACCGAGTGCATCGCCCGCACCGGCATCTGGGTGGTCTGGACGGTCCACTCGCCCTTGCACTCCGGTCCCGTGCCGCCCGTGGTGCACGGGTCGGGGTCGGCGGGGACGGTCGCGTCGGTCATGGCGTAGTCGTCGGTGGTGAGGGTGCCGACGCCGTAGAGCGCGCCGCCCCAGGTGACCTGGTCGGTGCCCGGCGGGATGACGGGGGTGCGGACCTCCGAGCGGCTCCAGCCGGCCGACTGCGCGAGGGTCTTGAGGTCGGTCCAGTACACCCAGCCCTGGACCGTGTCGTGGCGGAAGAGGGTGAACGCCACGTTCGGTGTCGTCGACCTGTACCAGAACGACAGGTCGTACTGGTGGCCGGGAATGACCTGCGGGGCGCAGGAGTTCTCCAGCATCATCGTCTTGCGGTCGCCGTCACCGCGCCGGGTCAGCTGGATGCGCACCGCGCGGCTGCCGCTGTGGGCGTCGTCGGTGACGGTGAACGTGAAGTCGTTGTCGCCCCAGCCCGACTTCTCGAAGCACTGCGGGAACTGGGAGGGGCCGTCGAGGATCTCCAGACCCGGGTTCTTGACCAGGTTGGTCGCGGCGGTGGCGGTTTGCGCGCCGAGCGGGCTGAGCCCGAGGGCGGCGGCGAAGAGCATCAGGGCGGTCAGCAGCAGACGTGGCGTTCTGCCCTGTGGTTGCGGCAGCCGCGGTCGTCTGCCGTCTCGTCTTCGGGCTGTGTACGGCAATGCGAGTCCCCCCTTGATCACTGGCCCCCCCTGCGTCACTGGTTGTTCTGGATCTGCGTCGCTGGTGTGCTCTCGATCTGCGTCGCTGGTTCGTTCTCGATCCGGAGAATGTCGATCCGGCCGCCGCCCTCCCCGAAGGTGGCGACCGGGCTCGCGTGCGCGAACAGGTCGCGCAGCGTGGGCAGATGCTCACGCTCGCCGCGCAGGGCGGGGGTGGACACCACGTAGTCGATGTCCTTCCAGCCGTGCGGCAGCGTCTTGGTGACCGCCGGGTCCTGGTCGAGCTTGTAGTGCCAGATGGCACCGGTGCCCGGGCGGTAGCCGGCGTCGACCGCGTCCAGCCACAGCACACCGTCGGTGACGATGCGCACCTTGGCGCGGTCGCCGACGGGGGTCTCGCGCAGCCAGCGGGAGGCGTCGCGGTAGACGCGGTTGTTGTCGGCGGTGACGGCGGAGTGGTCCTCCTCGTACCAGTGCGGACCGGCGACCGCCACCGCTGCCGCCGCGGCCGCGAGGGCGGCGGCGATCCGCAGGCGCGGCCTGCCGGGCAGCCGGGCGATCCCGGCCTGGACGAGCCCGGCCAGCGTGAGCGCCAGGAAAGGCAGGACCTGCACGATGTACATCTGCGGCAGGTATCCGCCGGGCCGCATCGCGACGAGCGCCAGCACCAGCACGGCGAGGGCGACCGGCCTGAGCCGACGTACCACGAGTGCGCACACGGCCGCCGCGGCACCGCCCACCAGCAGATACGGGTCCCGGGTCAGCCAGTCCGCGAACAACCGGTGGGCGTCGGTGCCCGCCTCGAAGGGCGAGCCGCTGCCCTCGCGTCCGCCGAGCTGGAACTTGAGCGTGCCCAGCAGCGAGACATGGCCGGCGCCGGGCAGCAACTCGCCCTTGAGGAGGGCGTACAGCGGATAGAACAGGCCGGTCAGCACGAACCCGGAGCCGAAGCCCGCGAAGGAGAACTTGCGGGTGCGGGGGTGGCTGCCCTGCCAGAGGGTCACCAGCAGCACGGGCAGCAGGACGGCGACGGTCTCCTTGGACAGCACCGCCAGCGCGAAGGCCGTGCCCGCCGCGACGTGGTGCCACAGGTGGCGGCGCGGCGAGAGCGCGAAGGCGAAGGCGGCGAGCACCCACAGGACGGCGAAGTTGTCCAGGTAGATCTGGCGTTGCAGCAGCACCGCGAGCGGCGACAGGGCGTACAGCAGGACGGCCGCCGCGGCGGCGGGGCGGACCAGCCCGATGCGGCGGCCCACGACATAGGCCAGTACGCAGGTGGCGCCGGCCACCGGCAGCATCGCGATCCGCCCCTGTACGAACGTGGGCAGATCCGGCAGGAGCCAGGACGGCAGCCAGGACACGGCGGCGAGCTGTATCCAACCGAACGGCGGGTGGTCGTACCAGTAGGTGTAATGCGCGAGTTCACCGTGCCGCACGGCCCAGGCCTGCGCGAGATAGGTTCCCTCGTCGTCGTTCGGGAACGGATAATTCCCGATTCCCCAAGCCCTCACCGCGATGACTATGAGGAAAACAGGCGCAACCCAGAAATAATCCGGCCGTAACATTCCGCGGCGTACGGACGACCCATCCTCTTGCGAATTCTCCGGTACCGGCCGGAGAACAGACGAGGAACTACTTGTTCCGCCTCTTTCAGAATCTTCACGCGCACGCGTGTTCGGCACGGCAGTTCCCATGCGGAATCCCCCACCCCCACTTTATGAGCCTGACTGTCGTGGGCCTCCCCCTCGAAACCCCAGGAATCAGGCATGCCGCGACATCATGACACAACAAGGGTCCCAACATAAGGAGAACCTTTAATTCCGGAAGTAATGAAGATCGCCACGAGAGGTCCGCATTGCCGGGGAAATCAAAAACCTGCTAACTTCGCCCGGGAGCCCCGAAAGATCACGCGTAGACCATGCACTGATCCATGCGTGGGTCATGAGCGAAAAACCTCGGGAGAGCCGGGGGAACAACCGGCAACGTCGCCGATCCGCGAGAGGGCTCGACTGATCGCGAGAACATCCGGAAGCACCGCGGGCAGGGGGCCCGTCGGACCCGGAGAAGATCAAGGAAGACCAAGGAAGACCGAGGGGGGAATTCGTGGTCTCCGCCATTTTGTTTATCGATTCGATCATCCTTATGATCGCCGCCGGCGTCACGCTCTGGTGGATGCTCCATGCCTGGCGCACGCCGGAGACGCTTGAGTCCACGGCGTTCGCCGAGCCCGACGGCAAGTCCGGGCTGTCCTTCTCGCTCCTCGTCCCGGCCCGGCACGAGGAGGCCGTCCTGCGGCACACGGTCGAGCAGATGCTGCGCATCGACCACCCGTCCTACGAGATCCTGCTGATCGTCGGCCACGACGATCCCGGCACCGCCGCCATCGCCCACGAACTGGCCGCCGAACACCCCGAGAAGGTGCGGACGGTCGTCGACACCCACGAGGCGAAGAACAAGCCGCGCGCTCTCAACACCGCGCTGCCGCACGCCCGCGGCGAGGTCATCGGCGTCTTCGACGCCGAGGACGTCGTCCACCCCGAACTGCTGGGCCACGTCGACTTCGCCTTCCGGCGCGAGAACGCCGACGTCGTCCAGGGCGGCGTCCAGCTGATCAACTACCAGAGCAGCTGGTACAGCCTGCGCAACTGCCTGGAGTACTTCTTCTGGTTCCGCAGCCGGCTGCACCTGCACGCCCGCAAGGGATTCATCCCGCTCGGCGGCAACACCGTCTTCGTCCGCGCCGAACTGCTGCGGCAGACCGGCGGCTGGGACGGCAACTGCCTCGCCGAGGACTGCGATCTGGGCGTACGCCTGTCCAGCGGGGGTGCGAAGGTCGTGGTCGCCTACCACTCGGCCCTCGTCACCCGCGAGGAGACACCCGACTCGCTCCGGGCGCTCTACAAGCAGCGCACCCGCTGGAACCAGGGATTCCTGCAAGTCCTCCGCAAGGGCGAATGGCGTCGGCTGCCCGGCGTCGGCCAGCGCCTGCTCGCCCGCTACACCCTCTGCACCCCGTTCGTGCAGGCCGCCACCGGCGTCATGATCCCGCTCGGCCTGGCGCTCGCCTGGATCGGCGGGGTGCCGCTGCCCTTCTCCCTGTTCGCCTGGCTGCCGATGCTCCCGATGGCCGCCATGGCGATCTTCGAGGCCGTCGCCCTGCACGACTTCGGCCGCGAGTACGGCTTCCGCATCGGCTTCTGGCGCTACGCCAAGCTGATCGCCGGAGGACCGGTGTACGCGGTGGTCCTGGCGGCCGCCGCCCTGCGCGCCGTATGGCGCGAGTACACCGGGCGCCGTGACTGGGAACTGACGTCGCACGTCGGCGCCCATCTGCCCGTCCATACCCCGCAGCCCCAGGAGGCCCGGTGACGGCGCCGACCGCCGATGTGTCCATCGTCGTCCCGACCTTCAACGAAGCCGACAACATCAACGAGTTGCTGGGCCGGATCGCCGCGGCACTGCCCCCCGAAACGCGCGCCGAGGTGGTCTTCGCGGACGACTCGACGGACCGCACCTGCGAGGTGATCGAGGAGGCGGCCGCCTCCTGCCCCATCCCCGTGGTCCTGCACCACCGGCCCGTCCCGGCGGGCGGCCTCGGCGGAGCGGTCGTCGAGGGCATCGCCCGCGCCTCCGCGCCGTGGATCGTCGTCATCGACGCCGATCTGCAGCATCCGCCCGAGCTGATCCCCGCGCTGATCGCGCGAGGCGAGACGAGCGGCGCGGAACTCGTCGTGGCCAGCCGCTACGCGGCCGGCGGCGACCGCAGCGGCCTCGACGGGGGCTACCGCAAGCTCGTCTCCAGCATGTCGACGCTGGTGACCAAGAGCCTGTTCCCGCGCGCCCTGAGCGGGCTCAGTGACCCGATGAGCGGCTTCTTCGCCATCCGGCGCACGGCCGTCGACCGGGCCGCGACCGAGGACGAGGGACTGCAGCCCCTCGGCTACAAGATCCTGCTGGAGCTGGCGGTCCGGTGCCGCCCGCGGGGCATCGCGGAGGTGCCGTACGCGTTCGGGGAACGGCACGCGGGCGAGTCCAAGTCGACGGCGCGGGAGGGCATGCGCTTCCTGCGTCACCTGATCACCCTGCGCACCGCCGACGCCCGCGCCCGCGCGGTCGTCTTCGGGCTGATCGGACTGTCCGGTTTCGTACCCAACCTGGCCCTGCTGTGGGTGCTGACGACGACGGCTCCCGGCCTCCACTACGCCCCCGCCGAGATCATCGCCAACCAGGCGGGACTGCTGTGGAACTTCGCCCTGATCGATTCCTTCGTCTACCGCAACCAGCGTCGCCACCACAGACGCTCGGTACGGCTGCTCACCTTCGCCGCCGTGGGCAACGCGGACCTCGTGGCCCGCATCCCGCTCGCCGCCCTGCTCATCGGCACCGCGGACATGGCCCCGCTGCCCGCCACCGCGCTGAGCATGGCCATCGTCTTCATGGCCCGCTTCCTGGTGGTGGACCGCTGGCTGTACCGCCGCCTGCGGAAGCAGGAGACGACGGCGACGCCCCAGCTCGCACCGGATCCGGTCCCGGACCCGGTCCCGGACCCGGTCCCGGATCCTCTCGGCTGAGCCGGACCACCCGGACACCGGCGGGGCTCAGGGGCCGACATCGCCCCTGATCCCCGCCACGACGGTGCCCGCCCGGCCTCTCTTGGCGGAAGCCAACCACCGACACCCGGACACCACCGGGCTCAACGGGCCGCCCCGGCCCCGAGCCCCCGCCACAAGACGCCCGCACTGCCCCTAACGGGCCAGAGCAGCCTCAAGCCCCGCCACGTCCGTCACCGGCCTGTCGCACACGAACCGGCGGCAGACATACGCCGCCGGGCGGCCGTCCACCAGCCCGCGGTCGGCGAGCAGCGGCAGCTGCTCCGCATCGCCCGGTTCACCGACCGCGACGACCGCGCCGGGTGCGGTGGCGAGCAGTGCGGCGCGGTGCAGCTCGCGGGTCGCCGGGTCGCCGACGGGACCCACCACGGCGACCTCGCGAGGACCGTCGAGGAGCGCCTCGGCCACGGCGAGCCCCCAGCCGATGAAGCGGGGCACGCGCGGTCCGAGCGCCTTGACGACGCCGAGCGCCTTCTCCGCCGCGGTGCGATGGGGTTCCGCGCCGGTCTGGGCGGCGTACGACAGCAGGGCGCCCGCCGCGGCGGTCCAGCCGGACGGGGTGGCGTTGTCGGTGGGGTCCTGGGGGCGGCGGATGAGCTTCTCGGCGTCGGCGGCGGTGTCGTACAGCGTCCCGCTCTCGTCGGTGAACCGCAGCAGCACGTGATCCAGCAGGAACCCGGCGAACTCCAGCCAGACCCCCTCGCCGGTGACGGAGGCGAGCGCCAGGAAACCCTCGGCGACATCGGCGTAGTCCTCCAACACGCCCGCATTCGCGCCGACCTGACCGCCCTTCGACGTACGGGCGAGACGGGCGTGCTCGTCCATGTGCAGCCGCACGAGGAGGTCGGCGGCGCCGATCGCGGCCTCCACGAGGTCGGGCCGGTCGAAGTACGCGCCGGTCTCGGCGAGGGCGGCGACGGCGAGGCCGTTCCAGGCGGCGACCACCTTGTCGTCACGGCCGGGCGCGGGGCGTTCCGCTCGCTTCTCCAAGAGACGGCGCCTGAGCGACTCGATCTTCTGCGCGTCGAACACGCCCTCATGCTGCGGGAGTTGGAGAACCGAGCTGCCATGCTCGAACGTGCCGTCTTCGGTGACGCCGAAATAGTGGGCGGCGAGTTCGGCATCGTCTCCGAGGACTTCGCGGAGCTGTTCGGGCGTCCAGACGTAGTACGCCCCCTCGACGTGCCGACCAGTGCCGTCGTCGCTGTCGGCATCGAGCGCGGAGGCGAACCCGCCCTCGCTCGTGCGTAGTTCGCGCACCATGAAGTCGGCGGTCTCCAGGGCGACCCGGCGGGCGAGCTCCGAGCCGGTGGCGCGCCACAGGCGGGCGTACACGCGGCACAGCAGGGCGTTGTCGTACAGCATCTTCTCGAAGTGCGGCACGACCCAGTCGCGGTCGACGGAGTAGCGGGCGAAGCCACCGCCGAGCTGGTCGTAGATGCCGCCCCGCGCCATGCGCTCGCAGGTGTCCTGCGCCATCTGGAGGGCGCCCTCGGAGCCGGTGCGGGCGTGGTGGCGCAGCAGGAACTCGATCACCATGGACGGCGGGAACTTGGGGGCGCCGCCGAAGCCGCCGCGCTGCGGATCGTAGTCGCGGGTGAGGCCGAGAAGGGCCTGGACCAGCTCCTCCTCGCCGGGGGTCTGTGCGTCGCCGTAGCCGATCTCGCGCTGGGCGAGGTCCCGGACGATCTTCCCGGCGACCTCCGTCACCTCGTCCCGGCGATCGGTCCAGGCCTGGTGGACGCCTTCGAGGACCTGGCGGAAGGAGGGCATGCCGTGGCGGGGGGCGGGCGGGAAGTAGGTCCCGAAGTAGAAAGGCTCGGCCTCCGGGGTGAGGAAGACGCTCATGGGCCAGCCGCCCTGACCGGTGGCCGCCTGCACCGCCTCCATGTACACCGCGTCGACATCCGGTCGCTCCTCGCGGTCGACCTTGACGCTCACGAAGTGCTCGTTCAGATACGCGGCCGTCACCTCGTCCTCGAAGGACTCGTGAGCCATGACATGGCACCAGTGACAGCTGCTGTAGCCGACGCTCAGCAGGACGGGCACGTCCCGCTTGCGCGCCTCGTCGAAGGCCGCGGCCGACCACGGCCACCAGTCGACAGGGTTGTCGGCGTGCTGGAGCAGATACGGGGACGTCTCATGGGCCAGTCGGTTCACTCTCCCACTCTCCCACGGGGTCACGCCCTGGCACCTCCGGGCCGTCCGCGTCCGGCACCGCGTGGAACGACAGGTTCACGGCCACGCCCCGGGAGGGCGCCGTGGTGCGACATGACCCCACCGCCCCGTCGCCGTCCCGCGGCCCCTGATCGTCGGCCCCCTCGCGCTCCCGTCCCACTCGAAGGACACTGAAAGGCAACGGAGTTGACGCCGGAGGGGGACGTGGCATGCGGGACAGTCACCGGTCGGAGGCCGAGGGGCTGCTGGCGCGGGCCGTGGAGGAGGAGGTGCGGCGCTCGGGCGGCCGTACCGACAGGGCCGTACTCCTGTCGCGGGCGCGCGAGGCGCTCGACGCCATGACGCAGACGGCCGCGCAGGAGTACGAGGCGTACACACGGGCCCTCGACGAGGCGGAGGCCGGCCGGCTGACCTTCGGCCAGCGGTACGCGCAGGAGGGCGCCGGAACCTCCCTGCTGGTGGCGGCCGTTACCGCGGTCGCGGCCTGTGCGGCGGACCTCGCGCTGGGCACCGGCACGGGGACGGCACTCGGCGCCGGCGTCACCGCCGGCGTCGTGGGCGCCGCGGCCACCGTGGTGAAGGTGACGGCGTCCCATGTGCCGGCGGCCAGCCGACGGGCCGGCGCGCTCAGCCGGCCCGGCGGCCCCGAGCAGCTGCGCCTGCAGTGGCTCACCGCCCTGGAGGTGCGCGGCATCCGCCCCTTCCTCGACCAGCAGCGCGTGATCGTCTCCGCAACCGCCCAGAAGAAGAGCTCGCCCCGGCTGCGCCGCACCGACAAGAGCGCGGAGGCCCGCAGGCGCACGGTGCTGGAGCAGTCGTTCGGCCAACTCCCGGAACCGGCGGGTCCGTTCGCCGGCCGTCGGCAGGAGCTGGCGCGGATCCGGCAGTGGGTCCAGGCGGCCCGGGCGAGCACGGAGAGCCGGCCGACGGTGGTCGTCCTGCACGGCGCACCGGGCGCGGGGCGCACGACGCTCGCGCTCCGCGCCGCGCACGACCTCAAGGACCACTTCCGCGGCGCGTGTGTCGTGGACCTGCGGGGCGACAGCGCCGGGGAACCCCCGCTGTCCACGCGCGACGCCCTGCTCCATCTGCTCAACCGGCTCGGCGCGCCCCGTGAACAGCTCCTGTTCCGTGAGCGTTCCGCACCGGAGCAGCAGGTCAAGCGGCTGAGCGAGCTGTACCACCAGCACCTGACGGGCCTGCCGGTCACGATCGTGCTCGACGACGCCTCGGACCCCGAGCAGGTCGGCTCCCTGGTGCCGGAACGCTCGGAGAGCCTCGTCCTCGTGACCGCCCGGGGCCCCCTCGACCTGCCCGCGGCCCTGCCCGCCCAGGTGCACCAGCTGCCGGTCGAGGCCCTGGACGCGGCGGGCGCGGAGGAGCTGCTGAACGCGGCTGCCCAGGACGCCTCGGGGCCGTACGACGCCGAGGCCGCCGACCGCACCCGGCATCTGTGCGGCGGCCTGCCGCTGGCCCTGCGCATCGCGGGCTCCTCGCTCGGCCCCCGCACCCCCCGCCGGCTGGCGGCGGACCTCGGCGCGTACGGCCCGGTGGAGCCGGTGGAGCGTGCCCTGTGGTTGCGCTACACCGACCAGTCCGAGGCGGTGCGGCGCCTGCTGCGGCGGCTCGCGCTGGCGGGCCGGGCATCGCTCGGCGCGGCCGCGGCGGCGGCCCTGCTGGCCACGGACGAGGAGGAGGCCACCCGGCATCTGCGGACGCTCTCGCGGGCGGGCCTGATCGACCACGTCCGCGGCAGCCGCTACCGCCTGCACGACGTCGTACGGGGCTTCGCCCAGGCCCGGCTCCTCGACGAGGAGGAACCGGCCGCGCGGACGGCCGCGCAGGAACGCCTGATCGTGAACTACGCGGAGCTGGCGGACTCGGTGCTGCGCCTGGTGGACGGCAACATGTCGACACGCTCCGACCGCTTCGGACCGCACGGCTTCACATCCCTGGACGCGGCGCTGCGCTGGCTGGACGACGAGTCGAGCTTCATCACCGCCACTCTGCGGCACGCGGAAGGCGTCAACCAGGCGGCGGTGCTGAACCTCCTGGGCGCCCTGTGCGACTACTGCCTGCTGCGCGGCGACCTCTACCGGCTGGGCGAGATCAGCGAGCTGACGCAGGCCGTCGACCAGGGTCTGCTGGTGCGCTCGGTGCAGTGGCGTACGGGCATCGCGGCCCGTCAGCTGGGTGAGCTGGACAAGGCGCGCACGACGCTGGCCTCGGTGGTGGACCTCTATTTCGAGGCGCACCAGGACGCGGGCGCGGCCCGGGCGCTGTGCTCCCTCGGCATCACGCTCCACCACCAGGGCAACCTCAGCAAGGCGGCGGCCAAGCTCCAGGAGGCGATGGATCTCCAGGCCTCCCCCGAACTGGCGGCGGACCGGGCGTGGACGATGCACGCGCTGGCGGCGGTGGAGCGCGACCGAGCGCGGCCGGCCCAGGCACTGGACCTGCTCACCCGCGCCCTGGTCCTGCACCGGGAGAACGAGTCGGTGCACGGCGAGGCCTGGGCCCACTTCCAGCTCGGCCAGCTGACCCTGCGCATGGGCGACGTGCCGCGGGCGGAGGGCGAGCTGCGTACGGCGCTGGATCTGTACACCCGCACCCGCGACGCGCGCGGCGAGGCCTGGGCCCTGACCCAGCTGGCGCGCGCCCGTCTGGTGGGTGGCGACGCGGCCACCGCGGCCGACGCCCTGCGTCAGGCGGCCACGCGCCACCGGGAGAACGAGGACGCGCGCGGCGAGGCCTGGACGGTCTACTACCTGGGTCAGGCCCTGGAGGAGACGGGCGACCTGGACCAGGCGGTCCGCGAACTGGAACGCTCCCGCACGATGTTCTCCCGGATGCGGGACGTCTACGGCCTGGCCTGCGCCCGGCACCACTCGGCCCGCGTCACCCGCGACCAGCGGGCGGCCCGGACGGGCTCACTGCGCAACTCGGGCTTCGCCCGCCAGCTGCTGGTGGACGCCAAAGCGGACTTCCAGCGCATCGGCGTGGCGCACGGCGAGGCGTGGACGTGTCTGGAGATCGCCGTGGTGGACGCCGGCAACGCCCGGATCCAGCAGGCGCTCGCCCTGTGCGACGAGGCCGTGGACCTGTTCACGTCGTACGGGGACCGCAGGGGCGAGGACTGGGCGCGCTTCCTGCGCTGCACCCTGCTGTCCTACGCCTCCCCGGGAGGCATGGAGGTGGGCACGGCGGTGGCCCAGGAGGAACTGGCCCAGCTGTCCCGCACCAATCACCCGGCGAGGGACGAGAAGCTGGACGACTACATGGCCGCCTACCAGCTCCTGCTGGAGCGGGGCGTGGACCTGGAGGGCGGCTGGCAGGCGTGGCGCCTGGGGATGGTGCCGGGACGGCACGCACGGGAGGTGATGGGGGTGGCGGTGGCAGCACCGAACTGACACCGCCGGTCCCGTCACGGGCCTGTGCGGGGAGCCCTCAGCCTCGCTGGGGGCGGGGAGCCCTCAGCCTCGCTGGGCCTTGGGCGCGCCCTTGACCGGGCCGGAGCCCTTCTTCCCGGCTTCCCCGCCGGGGGCTTCGGGCTCCTCGAAGTCCACCTTGCGCATGTGCTTGTTCATGGACTTCATCAGGCCCCACACCGCCAGTGCCATCACCGCGAAGACGATGAAACCGAGGACACCGGGGGTGACCTTGTTCTGGTCGACTTCGGCCAGCGGCACGAGGTGCGACACGGCCAGGCTCACGCTTGCGCTCATGACAGGCATTGTCCCTCAGGGCTAGCGGATGCCTGCAAAGAGGTCGTCCTCCGGGAGGGAGGTGTCCACGAGCGACTTCGCCAGCTCGTACTCCTCCGTCGGCCAGACCTCCTTCTGGAGCTCCAGCGGGACACGGAACCAGCCGCCGTCGGGGTCGATCTGCGTGGCGTGCGCGATCAGCGCCTTGTCGCGGATCTCGAAGAAGTCCGCGCACGGGATGTGGGTGGTCAGCGTGCGCTCGACGCGCTCGAACTCGTCCCACCGCTTCAGCCAGTCCCCGTACGGCGACTCCAGACCGCGCTCCAGCATCGCGTTGTGCAGCGCCTCGGTGCGCGGCCGGTTGAAGCCCTGGTTGTAGTACAGCTTCTGCGGCTGCCACGCCGCGCCGTACTCCGCCTCCGGGTACTTCTCGGTGTCCGCCGCGCCCTCGAACGCCACCATCGAGATCTTGTGGGTCATGATGTGGTCGGGGTGCGGGTAGCCGCCGTTCTCGTCGTAGGTGGTGATCACCTGGGGACGGAAGGCACGGATCTTGCGAACCAGTTCGCCGGCCGCCTTGTCGACGTCCTCCAGGGCGAAGCAGCCCTCGGGCAGCGGAGGCAGCGGGTCCCCCTCCGGCAGACCGGAGTCGACGAAGCCGAGCCACTCCTGCTTGACGCCGAGGATCTCCCGGGCCTCGTCCATCTCCTTCTTGCGTACCTCGTGGATGTGCTCCTCGATGTACTTGTCACCCTGCAGCTTCGGATTGAGGATGGAGCCGCGCTCCCCGCCCGTGCAGGTCACCACCAGCACGTCCACCCCCTCGGACACGTACTTCGCCATGGTGGCCGCGCCTTTGCTCGACTCGTCGTCGGGGTGGGCGTGCACGGCCATCAGTCGCAGCTGGTCAGTCAAGACTCGATCCTCAGTAAGTCGGCAAGTCGGCGCCCGGTGTGATTCGGCGCATTGAGCGGCTTCTATAGTGACCGAATCGGGGGGCGAAAAATTCCAGGCCCGGTCCCCGGACGTCCCTTTCGTGACATCCGTCCCGGCCTCTGCGGAGAGGACGATCATGAGCACGGCGAGTACGCGGCTGCCCGAGGGTCGCTACGGGCGCACCGCGGACGCGCGCGCCGACCGCACGCTCAAGATCGTGGGCACGGTGCTGGGGGCGGCGCTGCTCGCCCTCGTCGGCTGGTTCGCGTATCACTACGTCGGACAGAACAAGATCAGCGGCCAGGTCATCACCTTCGAGGCTTCGCGCGACACGGTCAAGGTCCATCTGGAGGTACGCAAGGACGCGGACGCCACCGGGTACTGCACCGTGCGCTCCCAGTCGGCGGACGGTGCCGAGGTGGGCCGCGCGGACTTCCGGTTCGGCGGGAACGCCACGCGCATCGACGAGGTCGTCACGCTGCGCACCACCGCGCAGGGCACCACGGCGGAGCTGCTCGGCTGCCACGCGAACTGACGTCACTCCTGTCAGCCCGCCTTGACCTGCACCGACGCAATTCTGATGGCTTATGTCCTCCCCCTTCTGCCGCTGAATTGTTAGGCTCGTGGTTTCGCCCACTCGTGAAGGAACATTCTTCTGGGTAGGGCGATGCTTTGTATTCCCAGTACCGACGAGGAGCACCTGTGACCCAGACCAGCGAGTCCGTCACCTGGCTTACCCAGGAGGCGTACAACAAGCTCAAGGATGAGCTTGAGCACCTTACTGGTCCTGCGCGCACGGAGATCGCCGCCAAGATCGCGGCCGCGCGCGAGGAGGGCGACCTGCGCGAGAACGGCGGGTACCACGCGGCCAAGGAGGAGCAGGGCAAGCAGGAGCTCCGTGTGCGCCAGCTGACCCAACTCCTGGAGAACGCCAAGGTCGGCGAGGCCCCGGCGGCCGACGGTGCGGTGGCGCCCGGCATGGTCGTCACCATCGCCTTCGACGGCGATGAGGACGACACCATGACCTTCCTGCTCGCGTCCCGCGAGTACGCGAGTTCCGACATCGAGACCTACTCGCCGCAGTCCCCGCTGGGCACGGGCGTGAACGGCAAGAAGGTCGGCGAGGACGCCGAGTACGAGCTGCCGAACGGCAAGAAGGCCACGGTGAAGATCCTGAAGGCCGAGCCCTACCAGGGCTGAGCCATCACGACGCCTTCGGCGAGCCCCCGGCGCCTCCTGGGCACCGGGGGCATCGTCATGCCTGGGTCAGTCGCAGTCGCGCTGGTCGAGCCGGTCCAACCGGTCCAACCGGTCCAACCGGTCGCGTCACGCCGTCGCCGAGCGGTACTTCCGCACCGCCAGCGTCCGGAACAGCGCGATGATCAGGACCGAGTAAATCAGTGACGCCCAGACGGGGTGGGCCATGGGCCAGGCGTCCGAGTGCGAGACCCCCGGGTTTCCGAACAGCACACGGCTGGCCTGCACGGTCGCGCTGAACGGGTTCCACTCTGCGATGTGCCGCAGCCAGGGCGTCATGTTGCCGGAGTCCACGAACGCGTTCGAGATGAACGTGACCGGGAACAGCCAGATCAGTCCGCCGGAGGTGGCCGCCTCCGGCGTACGCACCGACAGGCCGATCAGCGCGCCGATCCAGGTGAACGCGTACCCCAGCAGGAGCAGCAGACCGAAGGCGCCGAGCACCTTGCCGATGTTGGTGTCGGCATTGGAGCCCACCCGCCAGCCGACCAGCAGGGCGACGACCGCCAGCACCAGCAGGGTCAGCGCGGTCTGGACGAGGTCCGCGAGGGTCCGCCCGGTGAGCACCGCGCCGCGTGCCATCGGCAGGGAGCGGAAGCGGTCGATGAGCCCCTTGTGCATGTCGTCGGCGATGCCCGCGCCGGCGCCCGCCGTGGCGAACGTGACGGTCTGGGCGAAGATGCCGGCCATCAGGAAGTTGCGGTAGTCGGTGGGACTGGTGCTGCCGCCGATCTGCATGGAGCCGCCGAAGACGTAGCTGAACAGCACGACGAACATGATCGGCTGGATCAGCCCGAAGATCACCATCTCCGGGATCCGGGTCATGCGGATCAGATTCCGCTTGGCGACGACCAGCGAGTCGCGGACGGACTGGCCGAAGGGGTTCGTGGGTGCCGCGACGGGCACGGCGTCGGTTGCGGCGCTCACTTGGCGGTCTCCTTCGTGCGTGGCTTGCGGGCCTTGGGGTCCTCGGCCGTGCCGTTGTCCTCGGGCTTCTCCTCGGCGACATGGCCGGTCAGGGAGAGGAAGACGTCGTCCAGGGTGGGGCGGCGCAGTCCGATGTCGTCTATCTCGATGCCACGTGTGTCCAGCTCGCGGATCACCTCGGCGAGGAGCTTGGCGCCGCCGGTGACGGGGACGGTGAGCTTGCGGGTGTGCTCCTCGACCGTCGTGTCGCCCTTGCCGAAGCCGCGCAGGACTTCCGTGGCGGTCGGGATGTGCTCGCGCTCGTGCACGACGACCTCGACGCGCTCGCCGCCCGTCTGCGCCTTGAGCTGGTCGGAGGTGCCGCGGGCGATGACGCGGCCGTGGTCGACGACGCAGATGTCGTGCGCCAGGTGGTCGGCCTCTTCGAGGTACTGGGTGGTCAGCAGCAGTGTCGTACCGCCGGAGACCAGCTGCTTGATGACCTCCCACAGCTGCTGACGGTTGCGCGGGTCGAGGCCGGTCGTCGGCTCGTCCATGAACATCACGGGCGGCCGGACCACCAGCGCGGCGGCGAGGTCGAGGCGGCGGCGCATACCGCCGGAGTACGTCTTCGTGGGGCGGTCGGCGGCGTCCGTGAGGTGGAACTGCTCCAGCAGCTCGGTCGCCCGCTGCTTCGCCGCCTTCGCCCTCATCTGGTAGAGCTGGCCCACCATCTGGAGGTTCTCGCGGCCGGTCAGATACTCGTCGACCGCGGCGAACTGTCCGGACAGGCCGACGGAGCGGCGCACCGCGTCGGGATGCTTGAGCACGTCGATCCCGGCGACGACCGCCGTGCCGCTGTCGGGGCGCAGCAGGGTCGTCAGACAGCGGACCGTGGTGGTCTTGCCCGCGCCGTTCGGCCCGAGGAGGCCCAGCACGGTGCCCTCCGGCACGTCGAGGTCGACGCCGTCCAGAGCCCTTACGTCACCGAAGGTCTTCACCAGGCCTTCGGCATAGATGGCGCCTGGCATATAAGTTCTCCACGTCGTTTGGGGATTACGGCAAAGAGACTAGGTTCCGGGTTTCGTACGCCCAACGGGTTTTCGTACGCTTCGTGGGCGAATTTTCGTACGTTTCGTGGGCGAACGCCCGCAGCATGAGCGGACGCGACGAGACACACACCATAACGCGATGTATCGCGTCCCTCAACGGATTTTTCCAGACGGGTAGTACGACAGCCGGCCGCGACCAACGGCCACGACAGGCGGCTACGGCTACGGCAACGGCCCCGACCTCAGTCGATGACCGTGTAGCCGGCCTGCCGCAGCGCCTGGCCGACCTCCGCGCAGTGCTCCGGGCCCTTCGTCTCAAGGTGCAGCTCGACCTCCACCTCCGTGAGCCCGAGCCGCGGGTCGGTCCGTACGTGGCTCACATCGACGACGTTAGCGTCGGCCACTGACAACACCCCGAGAAGCGTGGCGAGGGCCCCCGGACGGTCGGTCAGCCGCAGCGTCACGGCGAGGTAGCGGCCCTGCGCGGCCATGCCGTGCCGCAGGATGCGCTGGAGCAGCAGCGGGTCGACGTTGCCACCGGACAGCACCGCGACGACCGGACCCTCGAAGGCACCCGGATCGCTCAGCAATGCCGCGACGGGACTCGCGCCCGCCGGCTCGACGACCAGCTTCGCCCGCTCCAGGCAGAGCAGCAGCGCGGCGGACAACGCGTCCTCGGAGACCGTGCGGACCTCGTCGACCAGATCGTGGACGATCCGGAACGGCACGTCGCCGGGCCGCCCCACCTTGATGCCGTCGGCCATCGTGGCGGGGTTCTCGATCGACACCGGATGCCCGGCCGCCAGCGAGAGCGGATACGCGGCCGCGCCCTGCGCCTGCACACCCACCACCCGCACGTCCGGGCGCAGCGACTTCACCGCGGTCGCGATGCCCGCGGCCAGCCCGCCGCCGCCGATACCGACGACGATCGTGCGCACCTCGGGGCACTGCTCCAGGATCTCGATACCGACCGTGCCCTGGCCCGCGATGATGTCCGGGTGATCGAACGGGTGGATGAACACCGCGCCCGTCTCGGCCGCGTACTCCTGCGCGGCGGCCAGCGTCTCGTCCACCACCTGACCGTGCAACCGCACCTCGGCGCCGTACTCGCGGGTCGCGCTGATCTTCGGCAGTGGGGCGCCCTTCGGCATGAAGACCGTGGAGTGCACCCCGAGCAGCGAGGAGGCGAGGGCGACGCCCTGCGCGTGGTTGCCCGCGCTCGCGGCGACGACGCCCGCGGCACGCTCCTCGGGCAGCAGCCCCGCGATACGTACATACGCGCCACGCAGCTTGAACGACCCCGTCCGCTGGAGGTTCTCGCACTTGAGGTGCACCGGCGCGCCGACCAGCTGCGACAGATGCCTGCTGCCCTCCATCGCGGTGACCCGGGCGATGCCCCCGAGCATCTTCTGGGCGCCCCGTACGTCGTCCAGCGTCACCGTGGGCAAGGAGTCGGCCGTGCTGTAGCTCATGACCACCAGTCTCGCAGTTCACGCCCGTCCACAGCGGTTGTGACCAAGGCGCGGAACGGGTTTCCGCAGCGCCGGTACGGCCCGCCCCTCAGCCGCGTACTCTGTCCCCCAACCCACCTCCCACGCATGAAGTGAGCCCCCGGCCATGCCCACAACACCTGAAATGTCGATGGACATGACGACCGTCGGTGACACCGGTCTTCTGGACACGCTGCAACACGAGGTCGCGGTGTTCGCACGCCGCGCCGAACAGACGCGGCTCGGCGGGGTCGGGCAAGTGCGCAACTCCATGGACCGCGCCGCGTACCTGCTGCTCAACCGCCTCGACAACGAAGGCCCGATGGGCGTCAAGGCGCTCGCCGCGAGCATGGGGATCGACTCCTCGACGGTCACCCGGCAGGTGGCTCCCCTGGTCGACACCGGTCTCGTCAAGCGCACCTCGCACCCGGAGGACGGACGCGCGGTGGTGCTCCAGCTCTCCCCGCGCGGGCTGTCCCGCCTGGAGGAAGTGCGCTCCTCCCGGCGGCAGTTGATGGCCGAACTGACACACGACTGGGCGCCGGAGGAGCGCGAGGCGTTCTGCACGCTGCTCACCCGGTTCAACGTCGCCCTGTCCACCCGGCAGGCCACGCACGCGGTTCCGGTGGTGGAGTCACAGCCGACGTCCTGAGCCCCAGGGCACGTCGTAGATCATCACGTCGGCACGCGCGCGTGTGGGCGCTCCCCGGCTCTTGACCCGGAGGGCGCCGCCGGTCTCATATGAGACCGGGTCCCTGTCGTACGCGGTCCGGCGGGCCGTGCACGGCTCCTTGCTGCGCGTGTGCGGCTGCTTTCGTCACGGCGGGGACCTTGTCCCCTCAGGGTCGCCCTCAGCGGGAGGCGCGGTGCGAGAACGGCATGCGTCCCAAGGCGCCCGCCGGGCCCGGGAGTTCGAGGCCTTCGTCGCGGGCGCCGCCGGGCGGCTTCTGCATGCCGCCACACTGCTCACCGCGGAGGCCCAGGACGACAACCCGCGCGCGCGGCGCCTGCTGACCCTGGCCCTCGCCCAGACGTACGCCTCCTGGGACCGGCTGCGCGGCGAGGACCCGTACGACCGGGCCCGCCAGCATCTGGCCACCCGCTTCGCGCGCGGGGCGTGGCACCAGTACGGGGCGCTCGGCCGGCACCGGCCGGACTCGGGCAGCACGCTCGCGGGCCTGACGCCCCAGGAGCGGCTGATCCTCGTCCTCAGGCTGTACGAGGGCGTCGCCGAGGAGCAGACCGCGGCACTCCTCGGCCTGCCCACCGAACGGGTGCGGACGATCTGCGCACGGGCGATGGCGACGCTGCTGCATCCGCCGCAGAAGCCGGCCCCGGCGGTGCCGGTCGCGAAGGTGGCCCCGTCGTGAGGGGGCCGCACGGGAGCGGGCGCGGCGCCTCCGCGCAGCCGTACGAAACTCAGTCGTACGGGATGCAGTCGTACGGGATGCAGTCCTTGCACCGGACGCAGTCGTACGGGAACAGAGGTGGCCGGTGAACCTGCCCGAGCGGGAGGCGGCCGTGCGGCGGATGCTGGAGCGGACACCGCCCCAGGTGCCGCCGGACCTGTACGCCGAGGTGGTGCGGCGCGGCGGCCGCATGCTGCGCCGCCGGACGGTCGCGCGCCGCCTGATGTGGCTGGCGCTGCTCGCCGCGACCCTCGCCTTCGTCATCTGGGCTTGGACAGCACAACCCTGGGTGGAGCCGCCGTCGACGACGACTCCACCGATCAGCAACTGGTGACGTCCAGAAGGGGCCGGCCCTAGCCCAGGGCCTGCTGCAGGTCCGCCAGCAGGTCGTCGACGTTCTCGATACCCACGGAGAGACGGACCAGGTCGCCGGGAACCTCCAGGGCCGAGCCGGCCGCGGACGCGTGCGTCATGCGCCCGGGGTGCTCGATCAGGGACTCCACGCCACCGAGGGACTCACCGAGCGTGAACACCTTGGCGCGGTTGCAGACCTCGACGGCCGCCTCCTCGCCGCCCTCGACCTGGAAGGAGACCATGCCGCCGAACGCCTTCATCTGCTTCGCGGCGGTCTCGTGACCGGGGTGCTCCGGCAGGCCCGGGTACAGCACGCGCGTCACGCGCGCGTGCCGGGTGAGCATGTCGGCGACCTTGGCGGCGTTCTCGCTGTGCCGGTCCATGCGGACGGCGAGGGTCTTGGTGCCGCGCAGCACCAGCCAGGAGTCGAAGGGGCCGGCGACCGCGCCCATCGCGTTCTGGTGGTACGCCAGCTGCTCGCCCAGCTCCTGGTCGTTCACGATCAGCGCGCCACCGACGACGTCGGAGTGGCCGCCCATGTACTTGGTCAGGGAGTGCACGACGACGTCCGCGCCGAGCGAGAGCGGCTGCTGGAGGTAGGGCGTCGCGAAGGTGTTGTCGACGACGAGCCTGGCGCCCGCGTCCCGGGCGATCTGGGCGACCGCGGCGATGTCGGTGATGCCGAGCAGCGGGTTGGAGGGGGTCTCCACCCACACGGCCTTGGTCTTCGGGGTGATCGCGGCTCGTACGGCGGACGGATCGCTGGTGTCGGCGACCGACCACTCCACACCCCACCGCGAGACGACCTTGGCGAAGAGACGGAACGTACCGCCGTACGCGTCGTTCGGGATGACCACGTGGTCACCGGGGCTGAGCAGCGTACGCAACAGGCAGTCCTCGGCCGCCAGTCCGGACGCGAACGCGAGGCCGCGGCGACCGCCCTCCAGGGCGGCGAGGTTCTCCTCCAGGGCGGTCCTGGTGGGGTTGGCGCTGCGGCTGTACTCGTAGCCGCCGCGCAGCCCGCCGACGCCGTCCTGCTTGTAGGTCGAAACCTGGTAGATCGGCGGGACGACCGCCCCGGTCAGGGGGTCGGCGGTGTTCCCCGCGTGAATCGCGAGGGTCTCGAAGTGCTGACTGATGTGCCTGTCGCTCATGAGCACCGAGGGTAGTGCGCTCGCGGCGACGATGACGTCCCGAGAGCCCCGGGCGTCGGGAGGGTGAGCGGCCGAACGGGGCGCGGCAGTGGGTTTTCCACAGGCCGGCGACCAGGTTGGCCAAGTGTCGGACCCGTCTGGTTCGCTTGAGGCATGGAGATTCTTTGGGTCCTGATGGCGCTGGCCCTGTTCAGCATGGTCCTGCTGCCCGTCCTCAGACGCAGGCGCGCGGGTGTCCAGCTGGTCTCGCCGGGCCACCCGGACGCCGCGGACCCGGCGAACTACGGCTTCGTGCGCCAGGAGGAGCTCGACGTCCGGATGCCCGGAGCCGACCAGGACCTGCTGGACGTCCTGGACGTGGTGCAGCGCACACAGGACTACCGCGCGGCCTCGCAGCTCCTGGCCGGCACGGAGACAGAGGGGGAGACGCGCTGGCAGCGCGTGCAGGCCTTCGCGGGCGCCGCGTCCCTGGAGCTGCAGCAGCGGCCGGGCGGGGTGAGCGAGACCCCGGGCGGTCAGTGGCTGCGGGTCTGGCGGGCCGAGGCGCCCAAGGACGCGGGCGGCGCGGCCGTGCACGCCGAGTTCCTGGTGCAGCAGGCGTGGCGCACGTCGACGCCGGGGACGGACGAGTTCCGGATCATCATGGAGGAGGCGAAGGCAGCCTGCGCGGAGGCGGCGCTGCTGGCGCCCGGCGACCCGGTCCCGTACATCATCGAGCTCTCCGTGGCCCGCGGACTCGCCTACTCGCGGCCGGAGTTCGAGCAGCTGTGGCTGAAGATCCTGGACCGGGCCCCGGCCCATATGGGGGCGCACTTGGCGGCGCTGCACTACTGGTGCGAGAAGTGGCACGGCTCGCGCGAGCTGGCGTACTCCTTCGCGGAATCGGCCGCGGCCCGGGCGCCCCGGGGATCCCTCCTCGCCGCGATGCCCCTCTTCGCTGTCTTCGAGCACCTGCCCGAGGTGAATCTGGTCCGCGGCTTCTATCAGAGCGAGGTCGTCACCAAGTCGATCCACGGCGCGCTCTTCGCCGTACAAGCGGCCCGCCCCGACGACCCGATGCTGGCCCACGTCCGTCACCTCCTGGTGTTCTTCCTGGTCCGCGGCGAGCGCTGGGCGGAGGCGATGGCCCAGCTGGTCCACGTCGATGGCCACGTGGGCGCCCTCCCCTGGACCCTGACCTCCGACCCGGCCGCGGACTACGCGATATACCGGGCGCTGGCGGTGGCGGGGTACGAGGCGAACGGGGGGAGCCCGGCGACGCTGCCGCACTGAGGACGGGTGGAAGGGGCGCCGAACAGCGAGTCGGCACCCCGACCCGGCGTGCCGGTGGACCGGTGCGCCGACCGCTGACGCGGCCGGAATTCCCGAAGCCACCCGCATGTTGACGTACGCGCCACCCCCCTCCCCACAACCCTGTGGAGACCGCATGTTCCTGCACAGCCGTACGCCCCAGCTGCCCACCCCTGAGCAGGCGCTGCGCGGTCGCCCCGAGCCGATCTTCTCGGTCCCCGAGCGGCACACGGTGCTCGGCACCTCCCTCCTCGGCCCCTACCCGGAGGGCCTGGAGATCGCCGACTTCGGCCTGGGTTGTTTCTGGGGCGCCGAGCGCAAGTTCTGGCAGCTGCCTACGGGCATCTACACGACGCTGGTCGGCTACCAGGGCGGCTACACCGAGAACCCCACGTACGAGGAGGTCTGCTCGGGCCTGACCGGCCACACAGAGGCGGTCCGCGTGGTCTACGACCCGAAGAAGGTCTCGTACGAGCGTCTGCTCCAGCTCTTCTGGGAGTCCCACAACCCCACGCAGGGCTTCCGCCAGGGCAACGATGTCGGCACCCAGTACCGCTCGGCGATCTACACCCACTCCCCCGCCCAGGCAGCCACGGCGGAGGCGTCCCGCGAGGCCTACCAGAAGGTCCTCACGGCATCGGGCTACGGCCGCATCACCACGGAACTGCTCCCGGCGGAGGGCCGCGAGTTCTATCCGGCCGAGGCGTATCACCAGCAGTACCTGGACAAGAACCCGGCGGGCTACTGCGGCCTGGGCGGGACGGGCCTGTCCTGCCCGATCGGCGTGGCCAAGGCGGATGGCTGAGCCCGATGTTTCGGCGACACTGAGCGCGCTGCTGACCAGGACTGATCCGGTCAGCAGCGCCTTGCGGGCCCCGCGCGGGTCCTGGAGGCCACGGACAAGGTAGCCAGTGCTGTGAGCCCAGGTGCCTGAAGAGGGCCGCCGTGACACCGGCGACCCGCACGGCGCTGCGGCCGACGCGCCAGCCACAGCGAACGGCAGTCGAAAATCAGTGGCCGCCCGAACCGGCCGACCCCACGCTGTCCGACTGCCTCCCTGCGCCGGTCGTGGCCCGACTACTCGACGACGAGGAGAGCAACGTCCGCACGGCGATGGCTCTGCACGCCCGTGACCAGATCGACCCCACCACCGCCGAACGCATCGATCGCAACTACCGCCCGAGGAAGAAGACCCGGTGGCGTCCGGCAGATGACTTCCCCGACCACACGGAGAGGCCGGCGTGGAAGTCGTGGCCGATGTCTGAGGGTGTGCTCGTGTGCCCCAGGGCGTGGAGGTCCGCGACGACGTCATCCAGAAAGCGATGGGTCAGCTGAACCCCGTCGTAGTGCGCTTCGGTATGGCCGCCTTCGCCGCTGTAACCGATCGATCTCCACGAGTTCGACCGTCTCGTCCGCCGCGTAGGTGATCACCAGCGTGGGCGAGGTCGTGCAGACGGCCCGCTGTCCGCCCGGGCCGAGCGCCGCCGCTTCACTCGACACAGGACACGTCACCAGGCGCGTGAGAGGGTGTCACGTCATCCACGACCTGCGATTACGTGCTCGTCGGCGGAATCCGGCTGGACGGCTCCGATGGGGCAGCCTCAGAACGCCTCAGTCATCCCGGCCACTCCGCCGATGAGTGCGCTGAGCAGCATCACGGCACCCAGCCAGCCGAGCAGCACCCGCAGCGGGCGGGGGGCTCGACGCTCACCGGCCTTGGTGGAGACGACCAGAATCCCCAGGAGCAGCACCATCAGGCCGAGCAGGGAGAGCGCCAGCCATCCGCACGAGGATGCGATGCCCATCTGCTCGTATCCACCGGAGGTTGTCCGCTGCATCGCGAACGTGTCGCCAACGGGTAAGTGGGTGTCGATCGTGGCGTCGGGGTCCACGACGGCCCCGTCGGAGGAGCGGAAGACGCCGCTGCAGTGCGGATATCGGTGACCCGCGAAGTGTCGCCAGTAGCACGATTCGACCCGGAAATGCCCCGGCGTGCCCGCCAGGCCCGTGGCGTAGGCAAGATGCGCTCCCGCGTACCAGGTCAACGCGGCGCCCACGGCAAGCAGACCGACGACCACCAGCACCGGACGGCCCACCCGAACTCTTGCCCGGAGCCGACCGCGACGATTCATCCGTTCCCCCCGCCCCCAAACCAGCTGAGCGGAACATTAGTTCGGGGCGGGCGCGACTTCGTTCATGGTGCGGCAAAGGTCAGGGTCAGCCTTGACGCCCGTTGATCCTCGATGCCCACGTTGATCCTCGACGCTCACTCACGGCGTGGGTCCCGGTCCGGTGGGTGGAGTCTGTGCGGGCGGGTTCGAGGTACCGGTGGATCCGGTTGTTCGCCGCAGCAGCAGGCAGCACAGGGCCGTCGCCGACAGGCCGAGCATCCACACGGCCGACAGGCCCACCGTCACAGCGAGAGGCCGTGAGCCGTGGCCGATCGTGAACGTGGAGGGAGCCGCCGCTCCCAGAGCGAGTACGGCCACACCGGGATAGGTGACGTAGTACGCGTAGACCCACAGCAGCCCGGGGATACCGAACCTCGCGGGGTTCCGGGCGATCCAGGACTCCCAGTCCAGACCTCCCGGTATGCGTGGACTCAGGTGCTCGCGAATGTACCGGCCCAACTGCCCTATGCCGACGTGGTCCTCGACGAATCGTGAACACAGCATGTAGGTGCTGATCGGAACGATCAGCAGGAACCCGCTCCGGGACGCACCGGTGAGGGTGAAGCTGAACACCGCTCCGGAGATGGTCAGTTGCAGGGCGAGGACGTTGTGCTGAGTGGCCTGCCGTCGCAGGATCTCCTGCCGTAAGGCCCCGAACTCCGCCAGCGGCCCTTCGGTCCCGTGCCCGGCTGGTGCGCCCACCTGCTGCCCCCGTCGTCCGCTGTCCGTCGGCTCGCTCTGATCACGCAGAGGCCAGCATCAACAGGCGGGGAGGGCTGCGCAAGACGGCCCGGCCCGCGTCCGTGCGAGAAGCGCGCCGCCCGTGCGAGAAGCGCATCCGCGCAAGAAACGCGTCCGCGCGAGAAGCGCATCCCGTGGTCGAAGCTCCGGCAGTGATGAGCGGCCAGCGATCAGCGATCAGCGATCAGCGATCAGCGATGGTCGGATACGCCCCATAAGCCCAACGGCACCCGTCCCTTGGGGTCCCTCAGGGCGGGTGCCGTCCGTATGTCGGCTGCGGGAATGGGCCGGCCGGCCTAGCCGGCCATGGACGCGGCGTACGGCGACAGGGCCGGAGCGAGCTGCACTCCGGGGGCCAGGCCGAGGGCGACGAGAGCGTCGGGCAGGCCGCGCCCGACGCGGGCCGCCTCCGCAGTGCCCGGGGTGGCCAGCTGACGACAGCTGGCGGCGATGATCTCGAACAGGTGCCGCACCCGGCCGGGTCCGCGGGGCAGCAACTGGCCGTGGAACTCCTCGTGGTGAGCGAGGACGAGGGCGGCAAGGCCGGCGACGTGGGCCGAGGCCGTGCCGGTGCCGTCGAGAGCCGTGTATCCGCCCTGCGGCGCGCACGACAGGACCGCCACGCCGGGGGCGGCCGCGTCGACGCCGGGGCCGTAGCAGGTGAACGGGGCGGCGAAAAGTCCTTCCGGAGTCAACTGCGGCCCCGAATGGGTCGCTTGGGAGGTGTCCTGCGGGTACGAGCCGAAGACGCCCAGCGCGCCCACGGTGAACACGGTGGGCAGCGAGCCCGGGAAGGCGACCGGCCCGCCGGTGTCGCCCGCCGGGGCGACGCAGGCGATGCCCGCCGCGTTGGCGTCGGCGAGTTTGCGTGAGACCAGCGCCGACGGGTACGGGGTCGCCACCGCGATGTGCGCGATGTCGACCTCACGGTCGATGCAATGGTCCAGAGCGGCGATCAGGTCGCTGAAGTGTCCGTCGGGCATCACCTGACAGACCTCGATCTCGGCGTCGACCGCGATGCCGATGACGCCCCTGCCGGTGTCCGCCCCGGCGATGATCCCCGCCGCGTGCGTACCGCTGCCCACCCTGTCGTGGGCCCAGCCCTCGTCCGTGCCGCGCACGAGATCGACCCCTGAGCGCACCCGTTCCTTGAGATCGGGGTGCTCGGCGCTGACACCCGTACCGATGACCGCGATCCTGACGCCGAAGGCGCGGAACGTGGGAGGAAGCCGGTCCAGCCGCATGGCCTGCTGGCCCCAGCCGTACTGCTGCCGCTGCTCCAGCTCCGGGTAGACCTTCGCCAACGGGGTGAGGGTGACAACGTTCTCCCGGTGGGCGGACAGGTCGGGGCGATGGAACCAGCGGTCCGTGTAACCGCCCTTGGGCCGGATGTACATGGAGTGAATGGACTGCTCGGTTTCCGTCGCCAGGGTGATGGTGACCGTTCCGTCGGCACCGGTGACGCCCTGGCCCGGCCATGTCGCACCGATCAGGAACACCCCCGCGCCGACCAGCGGTTCGCCGTCGGGTCCGCAGACGCGCAACGAGATCTCCGCGGGTCGTTCCAGCGGCAGGACCAGCCCCGGATCGCGGAGCGGCAGAATCCCCGCGGTCGGTGTGGCGGCGGGTACGGTTCCGGACAGCGGAAGGTCCGGCTCGATGTGCACGTGCAGCGACCGCATCGCCGGTACCTGGACCTCGGCTGCCTCGACGACCGCGATTTCCGGGCAGGAGGGGGGCATCCCGACCGACTGGAGCTTCTCCGACGGCCGCAGTCTGCGGGTCACCTTGACGTCGGGCATCCGGTCCAGCCGGTCACACACGGCGTCCATGCTCAGTTCGGGCACTCCCGGTGGGAGCAGATGCTGCGGCAGCGGTGTCACCATGTACCGCTCCCGGCGCGGCTGCACCGTGAGCGATGGCTGCGCGCCTTTCTTGCGTGGCCCCGATTCTTTGCCCTCGGGCCCCGGCCCACCCGCCCCCACACCCTCGGACCCGCTCTCGCGGTTGTTTGCAGGCCTTTCCTTGACCATTACGTCCACCTTCACCACGCCTACGTCGTCCTTGTGCTCCTGATCCGGTGACAGACAGCTCGCGCTTCCACGGTGATGCGGTGTGCCCGGGAACCAGTCCGGGGCACACCGCATCGCGCTACGCAGCTACGCCCAGAGGTCAGCCGATACCGAAGGGCTGACCCATCTGGCCGAAGCCGAAGCCGGGCTGCTGGAACTGCGGGAACTGCTGGCCGTAAGACTGCTGGCCGAAACCGCCACCCCACTGCTGCTGGCCCTGCTGGCCCTGCTGGCTCTGCTGGACCAGCGCGAGGATCGCGGTCGGCAGCGCCTGCTGTACGGACTGCTCCACAGCACTCCGGACGCCCTGGCGCAGCGTGTGCTGCAGCGCCACGGCCAGGTACGGGTGCGCCACTTGGTGGGCGATGCCCTGCTGCTGCAGCTGCTGCTGCACCTGCTGGATCTGCTGCAGCGTCTGCTGCAGGCGCTGCGCGATCTGCTGGCCCGTCTGCTGGCAGGCCTGCTGGATCGCCTGCTGGACGATCTGTCCGAGCTGCTGCTGCGGGGCGCCGCCGATCTGCTGGCCGTACTGCTGCATGGGTTGGGTACCGGTCATGACCGACATGAATGCTCCATTCGATGCCATTGCGGTGGAAAGCCGACATAGATCCCTATGTGGGCTTATCGGGAGAATCCGACGCCCTGAAGCTAAGTTGGCGCCACCCCGGCCGCAATTCGGACGACCGCCTCCGGGGGAGGCGGTCGCGATCGGATCGCCGACCCGAACAGCGCACGGAGGGCCGGATTCAGGGCCCCCGGGGCCGCCGCCGACCCGGTTGACCGCCCATGGACCGGGGCTCACCCCTCCGGGGATCGCGCCGCCGAGCGAGTGAACCGAGCCACGGGCCTACCGGCCCCTGCCGGCCCGCGCGATGTCCGCCATGCAGGTCGGCAGGCCCGTATCGAAGCCCGCACCGAGGACCATGCCGACGGCCGCACCGAAGTCCATGCCGACGGCCTCGCGGGGACCATCCGGCGGCCGCGTCGGATGACCCGTCACCTCCCGCCGGCAGTCCACATCGGCAGCCACACGCCGGCCGCGGCACGTCGGCAGCCACCCGAAGGAATGGAAATGCTATTCACGGTAATAAGGTTGCGCGCATATTCAGAATTACGGCAACCAGGTAAGTTCATACGACCGGCGAAACGATTCTCCATGGATTCATTCCCCCGAATGCCGGATACCCCCGCCCCTGTGGCGCTCGTTAGGTGATCGTGACTTGGAACGAACCAGAAGATCAGATTCCCGCCGGAAGTGGATCCGTCTGGCACGAGCCGACCGGCGGTGACACACGAGTCAAGGGCTGTTCAGACCTTCTTGAAGATTTTCTCAAGAAGATCACCGAGATGGAAAGTGAATACCTGCGCGCTCTCGACACAACGGCCTGACCGAAGGCGGGGAGGAACTGAGAATGGACAGGCTTCAAGGCGAGCCAAGCCTCTACGACATTCAGTTCGCTCTGAGAACCGACTACGATGCGCCGGGACAGCATTCCTATCATGTTGATCCACTCGAGACGCATCAGGTCTGGGGCTCCCCCGGCCCGGACCTCGCCCCGAACGGCTGGGATCCGGACGAAGAGCTGGCCCAGATGCTGTCCACGGTGACCAGCGCGGATACCGCTCCGGCCCCGCTGGACGCACAGCATCGCCACAGGAGCGACCGACGACGGCCCCGGCCGGGATCACACATCTTCGACAGCGGCCAGAGAGTCAGCCCCGCCACGATCCTGATCGCGACAATCGCCGCCTGCGCGGTGGCCATGCTGGGCTGGTCGATCGCCTATTCATACAATCAACTGCGCGCCATCGCTTCGACGGTCCTGCCGGCTCCGCTGGCGCAATGGTGGCCGCTGACGGTGTACGGACCGTGGCTTGTCGCGGCGCTCTCCATCCTGCGGGCGTCCTTTCAGCACCGTACCGCCCGGCGATCTTGGACTGTCATCCTGGTCGCCTCCGCGACGGCGGTCGCTCTGTGCATCAGCCACTCATCACATTCCCTGCTTTCGATGGTGATCGTCGGAATTCCGCCGATCACCGCCTTGGTGTGTTTCCGGGAGCTCGTCGGACAGGTTTCGTACAAATATCGCCCTCGGCACGCCGCACCGGGCAAAGACCAGCCCGGCGGCAACTGACGGAAAGACTTCGGTCGTCGGCGGGTGGTCCGGCAGCGGGCGGGCTCGACGACCGTGACGGGGGACACCCCGTGGCGGACCGGCGCTCCCCGGTGGCACGGTCATGAGGCGGAGCGTCGTGACCGCACAAAGGCCGCACAAGGGCCGCACAAGGGGATCGTCACCGTTCAGGGGGATGGAGGGGGTCGTCGTGTTGTTCGCGCGGAGTCGGGCAGTGCGCATGCCCACGCCGGAGGAGGCTCCGCCGGGGCGGGCGGCGCTCGCGTACGAGGTGCCCGGGACGCATGCCGTCCTGGGCACTTCGCTGCAGGGGCCGTACCCCGGGGGATTCCGGGTCGGGGACTTCGCCCTCGGGTGCTTCTGGGGAGCCGAGCGGCGGTTCTGGGAGATCCCCGGGGTGTGGACGACCCTGACGGGCTTTCAGGGAGGGTTCACCCCCTTCCCCATCGACGACGAGGTGCGGACGGGACGCACCGGGCACGCGGAGACGGTACGGGTCGTGTTCGACCCCGCCAGGGTCTCGTACGCGGAACTACTGCGGGTGTTCTGGGAGGGGCACGACCCCACGCAGGGCTTCCGGCAGGGCAACGACGTGGGCACCCACGTCCGGTCGGTCCTCTTCGTCCACTCCCCGGCGCAGCGCGCGGCGGCCGAGCACACCCGCGCCCGTTACCAGGAGGCCTTGACCTCCTTCGGGCACGGCACCATCACCACGGAGATCCTTCCGGCCGGCGCCCACCCGTTCTATCCGGCGCGCGCCCACCACCAGCAGTACCTGCACAGGAATCCGGCGGGCTACTGCGGCCTCGGCGGGACGGGGATCGATCTGAGACCGTAGGGGCCGCGGGGTCGACCGCGGTCGCGCGGTGCGCCGTACCGACGTCAGTTCGTCACGGACGCCAGTTCGTCACCGACGTCAGTTCGTCACCGACGCCGGCGGGAGCGGCCTCGTCCTCAGTCGCCGCCGCTCCCGTACGGCCGCGTCAGGATTTCCAGCTTGTGGCCGTTCGGGTCGTCGAAGTACGTCCCGCGGCCGCCGTCGTTGTGGTTGATCTCGCCCGGGCGGCGGTGGTACGGGTCCGCCCAGTACGCCAGGCCCGCCGCTCGGACGCGGGCGAAGATCGCGTCGAAGTCGTCCTCGGAGACCAGGAACGCGTAGTGCTGCGGGGTGATCTCGTCGACCGTCTCCATGTAGTCCAGCGTCACGCCGTTCGGAACCTGTACGGGGATGAACGGGCCGAACTGCGGCGCCACCTCCAGCCCCAGCAGGTCCGCGAGGAACTGCGCGGACGCCTTCTTGTCGTGTGCGGCGACGATCGTGTGATTGAGCTCCACGGACATCGGTCGGGCCTCCTGTCCCCCGGGTGGCTGAACCTCTTTCCACGCTAGGCGGCCGCGCCGGACGACACCATCGGTCTCTGGGCCCGGCCGACTCCGACCAACGACCGAGGTCCACGGCCACGACCCGCGTAAAGCGACGTGAGGCGGCCACAGGGCCGCCTCACGTCGTCGTCACCGGATCAACGGCCGGATCATCAGATGGTGGCCGTGTCGATCACGAACCGGTACCGCACATCGCTGTTGAGCACCCGCTCGTACGCGTCGTTGATCTCGGACGCGCTGATCAGCTCGATCTCGGAGCCGATGCCGTGCTCCGCGCAGAAGTCCAGCATCTCCTGGGTCTCGCGGATCCCGCCGATCATGGAGCCCGCGAGGGTCTTGCGGCCCCCGATCACCGAGAACAGGTTGAGGGAGATCGGCTCCTCGGGCGCGCCCACGTTCACCAGGGCACCGCCCGTCTTCAGCAGCGACAGGAACGCGCCGAAGTCCAGCGGAGCGGACACGGTCGAAATGATCAGGTCGAGCGAGCCCTGAAGCTCCTCGAAGGTCTTCGGGTCGCTGGTGGCGTAGTAGTGGTCGGCGCCCAGCTTCAGCCCGTCGTCCTTCTTGCGCAGGGACTGGGAGAGCACGGTCACCTCGGCGCCCATCGCGCGCGCGAGCTTGACGGCCATGTGGCCGAGACCGCCCAGGCCGATGACCGCGACCTTCTTGCCGGGGCCCGCGTTCCAGTGGCGCAGCGGGGAGTACGTGGTGATGCCGGCGCACAGCAGCGGGGCGGCCACGTCGAGGGAGAGGCCGTCCGGGATGCGGACGGTGAAGCTCTCGTCGACGACGATCTTCTCGGAGTAGCCGCCGTAGGTGGGCTCGCCGTTCTTGTCGAGGGCGTTGTATGTGCCGACCATGCCCTTGAGGCAGTACTGCTCCTCACCGGCCTTGCAGTTCTCGCACTCACGGCAGGAGTCGACCATGCAGCCGACGCCCACGCGGTCGCCGACCTTGAACTTGGTGACGCCGGAGCCGACCTCGGAGACGATGCCCGCGATCTCGTGGCCCGGAACCATCGGGAAGATCGCCTCGCCCCAGCCCTCGCTGGCCTGGTGGATGTCCGAGTGGCAGATGCCGGCGAACTTGATGTCGATCAGGACGTCGAACTCGCCGACCTCACGGCGCTCGATCGTGGTGCGCTCGAGCGGAGCCTTGGCGGCGGGTACGGCGTACGCAGCAACGGTGGTCATGCCGGGTTCTCCTAGAGGGGGGTCGCATGCCCGGCTGCCTTCTGCTGTCGTCTGTTGCCGGGCACGGCATCCAGCCTGCCGAACGGAGCGGGGCTCACCCAGACCACAGCTCTGCCTACGTCCGGCGTTCCTACTACTGGCGGGGTCAGGTTCCGTGTCGTACGACCGTGAATACTGGACGTATGGACGTACAGCCCGACTCCCTGCAGGAACCCGCCGTGGGAGCCGGTGGGGCGCTGGACCGGCGCGCCGAGCTCAGCGAGTTCCTGCGCACCCGGCGGGCCCGGCTCAAGCCCGAGGACGTGGGCCTGCCCGTCTTCGGCCGGCACCGGCGGGTGCCGGGGCTGCGGCGTGAGGAGCTGGCGCAGCTGGCCGGGGTGTCCGTGGCGTACTACACGCGTCTGGAGCAGGGCAACGGACGGAACGTGTCCGCGGAGGTACTCGACGCGATCGCCCGCGCGCTGCGGCTGAGTGACGCGGAGCACGCGCATCTGACGCATCTCGCCAAGCCGAAGGCGCACAAGAAGAAGCCGTCGGCGCGGGCGCAGCAGGTGCGGTCCTCCCTGCGTCAGCTGCTCGACTCCTTCGACGGGGTCCCGGCGTACATCGTGGGACGGCGGTCGGAGGTCCTGGCGTGGAACCGGATGGCCGCGGCCGTCTTCGGCGACTGGGCACAGCTGCCGCAGCAGGAGCGGAACTGGGCGCGGATGGTGTTCCTGCGGCCCGAGTACCACGATCTGTTCGTGGACTGGGAACAGAAGGCGATCGACATCGTGTGCCAGCTGCGCTACGACGCCGGGTACCACCCGGATGATCCGCGGCTGTCGGCGCTGGTCGGCGAGCTGTCGGTGAAGTCCGAGGAATTCCGGCGGCTGTGGGCGACGCACGACGTCAAGGAGAAGAGCCATGGGCTGAAGCTGTTGCGGCATCCACTGGTGGGCGATCTCGCCCTCCAGTTCGAGTCGTTCAGGGTGCCGGACGACGGCGATCAGGCACTGGTGACGTACCACGCCGAGCCGGGGTCCGCGTCGGCGGAGGCGCTGCGGCTGCTGGCGAGCTGGGGCACGGACGCGACCCGCGCGGGCACGACCGCACCTCGCCCCTGAGCCGGTGACCGAAACACGGACGGCCCGCCGGAAGCAGCGCTTCCGGCGGGCCGCTCGCTATCGGCTCGCTATCGGCTCACTTGCCGTAGAGCGCGTTGTAGATCGAGATCGTCGACGTGTTGCCGTTCTTGTCGGTGATCTTGGCCTTGTACGAGAGGCCCTTGCCCTTCGCCGGGTTCTTGTAGGTGATCTTGCCGTCCTTGACCGTCAGCTTGGTCCAGGTCTTGCCGTAGTCGTACGACACCCACACCGACAGGGACTTGAGGTTGCGGCCCGCGGCCGAGCCCTGGACGGTGACCGGGATCGTGACCTTCTTGCCGGCCGTGACGCGGCTGTCCAGGCCGGTGGCCGCGCCGAAGCGGACCGACGAGGCGGGCAGCTGGGCGTCGGTCGCCTTCTTCGACTTGAACGTCCAGCTCGCGTCGATGCGGGTGGACGCCGCCGCGACCTTCTCACTGCGGGTGACCGAGGTGGTCAGCTTGTACGAGGCCTCGGCGGACGGAACCTTGAAGACCTCGCTGCCGAACAGCGGGTCGGCGTTGGAGCCGACCTTGGTGCCGTTGCGGTACAGCGTCGTCTTGACCGACTTGAAGTCGGAGGACCCGGCGTGCGTCTGACCGTCGGCGAACAGCGGCAGATAGCCGTAGATCTCGTTGCCCACACGGAAGATGCCGTACGTGGAGCCGACCCGCGGCCCGAACACGGCCGTGTTGAAGGTCTTGGTGTAGCTCTTGCCCGCCTTGAAGGTCTGCGGGGCGCCCAGCGTGTAGTACGCCTCCGTGAGCGGGAGGCCCTGCGCGTCCTTCTTGCCCGAGTACTGCGAGAAGTCGAGCGTCCACTGGATCTTGTCGCCGGTCGACACGTACAGGGTGCGCGTGCTGCGCAGCTTCTGCTCGACCGGCTGGTTGAAGCCGAAGTTGTTCGGCAGGATGCCGTAGGCGCCGACCGCGCCGGTCTTGCCGCTCGACGGAGAGCCGAGGTTCACCTTCAGCTTGGCCAGTTCGCCCGCCTTGTAGTGGTGGACGCGTGCGCCTTCGAGCTTCTTCACTGCGGCGCCCGTGTACACGTCGTACTCGGCGGCGCCACCCTTGGTCCACTGCCCGAACCAGGCCTGGGAGAGGCCGGAGGAGACCGCCGGGCCCACGTGCGCCATGCGCACGTCCTTGAAGGAGGACACCATGACACCGGCACCGTAGCCCGCCGGGTCGTACGAGTACTGCACCATCCCGATCGCCTGCTTGGCCGAGGCGTCCGGCACCGTGATGTCGGCGGACTTGGCCTTGGTCAGGTCGAGGGTGACCGTGGTGTTCTTGGTGACGCTGAGCTTGGGCTGGACCAGCCAGTCGACGCCGCCCTCGATCGAGGTGGGGTCCTTCACCGAGAGGGAGTCCAGCACGTACGTGCCCTTGGGCACCCGTACGGTCACGCTGGTCGCGGAGCTCTGGGACGGGTAGTCCCGGCCCGCGTTCGCGCCCGAGGTGGCGAACAGATCGGTCAGGTGGACGGGGGTCTGTCCGGCACGGTTGACGTACTTCAGGGTGACGTCGTACGCCTCCGCCTCGCGGTCCACGGCCGCGGCGGTCCGCACGCTCTGGCCGCCGCCCGTGGCCGTCACGTACGCCGAGTACGCGCCGTCCGTGCTGCCGCCCAGCTTGCTGTTGACGGTGACATCGACGGAGGCCGTGCCGCCCGCCGGGACGGTGACCGTCTTCGCGCCGAGGGTGAAGAAGCCCGAAGGAGCCGCCTGGCCCTTGGGGTTGGTGGCCGTCAGCGCGAGTGACAGGGTGACGTCACTCTTGCCGACGTTGCGGTACGTCAGCTTCTTGGTGACCGGCGTGTCGTCGGTGTGCGGCCACTGCGCGACACCGAAACTCACCGACGACGGGTCGGCCAGCACGGTCTGCTTGATCGCCTTGTCGACCGCAATCCGGCCCGAACCCTGCTGGAACGGCGTGTACTTGCCGCCCTTCGCGGAACCCGTCAGCGCGGACTTCAGCTCGGCGAACGTCCAGTCGGGGTGCTCCTGCTTGAGGATGGCGGCGGCGCCCGCGACATGCGGAGTCGCCATCGACGTACCCGAGATGGTCAGATAGCCGGCCGGCTTCTCGCCGACCTCCTTGTCGATCAGGCTCCCCGGGGCCGCGGCCGCGGTGATGTCCACACCGGGCGCGGTGACGTCGGGCTTGATGGCGCCGTCGAGACCGGGGCCGCGGCTGGAGAAGTCGGCGAGCTTGTCGTTGTCGTCGACGGCGCCGACGGTGAGCGCGTCGGCCGCGCTGCCCGGCGAGCCGATCGTCTGGTCCCCGAACTCGCCCGAGTTGCCCGCGGCGATGGCGAAGAGGATGCCCTTCTGTTCGGAGAGCTTGTTCACCTCGGCCTCAAGCGGGTCGATCTCGGGCGTGTCCCCGCCGCCCAGGCTGAGGTTGACGATGTCGGCGCCCTGCTGAGCGGCCCACTCCATGCCCGCGAGGATGCCGGAGTCGTCGCCGTACCCGTCGTCGTCCAGGACCTTGCCGCTGAGGATCTTCGCGCCCGGCGCGACACCCTTGTACTTGCCGCCCGACTTCGCGCCGGTGCCGGCCACGATGGACGCCACGTGCGTTCCATGACCGACCTTGTCGGCGGTGGTCGCGGCGGTCGAGAAGTTCTTGGCCTCGATCACCTGGCCCTTGAGGTCCGGGTGATCGGCGTAGACACCCGTGTCCAGCACGGCGACCTTGACGCCCTTGCCGTCGTAGCCGGCGGCCCACGCCGCGGGAGCGCCGATCTGCGGCACCGACTTGTCGAGGCTGGCCTTGCGGACGCCGTCGAGCCACACGTGCGCGATACCGGAAGCGGTGGCGTCGCCGTCGGTGACGGCCTTCCACAGCTCGTTCGCGTCCCGCTGGGGCGTCTGCACCGCGTCCGCGTTCAGGGACTTCAGGCTCCGGCGCAGCGTGCCCGCCTCGCGGACGTCGGCCTTCGCGGCGCTCGCCGTGCCCTTGTAGCCGACGATGACCTTCAGGCCGTTCTTCTGGGCGTTGCGGGTCCGGGACTTGTTGAGTTCGGTGACGTCGAACAGCCGCCGGTCGAGCTTTCCACGGGCGATCATCCCTGCCGCGTCGGCCGGTACGACGTAGGTGTGGCCGTCGGCCTTGCGGATCTGCGCCGGAACGTTTTCGCGGCCCTTGGCCCGCTCCAGGCCGACGACCCGGCCCTTGGCGTCGACGACGACGCGGTCACCGGTGATCAGCGTGATGCGGTGGTCGGCCTTGAGGCCTGATGCCGCCTTGCCGGCGGCGGCCACCGACTTCGCCGACGCCGGGCTGGTCATGCCCGCCGCCAACGCCACGGCGGCCGCCGTGGCGACGGTCGCCGCGCATGCCTTTTTCACTTGTCTGCGCAAGACTCCCCCTGGAGGTGAAGTGCCGGGCGAATTCCCCGTTCGCCCGGCCGGGGGCAGTCCCGCACATCCGCACGTCAATCCCCCGGAACACGCAGTATGCCGGGGGGTGATCAGGACCCTCAAGAGATGAGAGACAGCTGAGAAGGCCGCCTGCGAACTGTTACGCCTTCGCGTGAACTCCGTTACACAGCAGCGGCTTTCGAGGTCGGCCTTCCGCTGTCATGCCCCCGCGTTCTCCTTGACGGTGATCTTCCCCTTGCGGATGGTCGCGACCCGCGGGGCCTTCTTCGCGATCGACGAGTCATGGGTGACCATGATGAAGGTCAACCCGTGCTCCTTCCACATGCGTTCGAGCACCTCCATGATCTCGTCGCGCATCGACTCGTCGAGGTTTCCGGTGGGTTCGTCGGCGAGCAGCACCTTCGGCTGCTTCACCAGCGCGCGGGCGATCGCGACGCGCTGCTGCTGACCGCCCGACATCTCGCTCGGCAGATGCCCGAGCCGCTCGCCGAGACCCACGGACTTCAGTGCCTCGGCGGCCCTCTCACGCCGCTCCTTCACCTTCACCCCGAGGGGGACGAGGGCGGTCTCGACATTCTCCTGCGCGGTGAGCGTCGGGATCAGGTTGAAGGACTGGAAGACGAAGCCGATGTTCTCGCTGCGCACCTTGGTGAGCTTGGCCTCGGAGAGCCTGGCGAGGTCGATGCCGTCGAGTTCGACGCTGCCCGCGGTCGGCTTGTCGAGTCCGCCGAGCATCTGCAGCAGCGTGGACTTGCCGCCGCCGGTGGGGCCCTGGATGACCAGCCGGTCGCCGTCGCCGATGGCGAGGTCGACGTCGTCCAGGGCGTTGATGGTCTCCTTGCCCCGCATGTAGCGCTTGGTGACGCCTCTGAGTTCGTACATGGGTGCAACTCCTGGGATGCGTAAGGGGGTGGGGCCTGCCGTCACGACAGGCCCCGGGCCGCGCGATGTCTACGGGGCGGGTGCTACTCGACGCGGCGCAGGGCGTCCGCCGGGCGCAGCCGGGAGGCGCGCCAGCCGCCGAAGGCGCCGGCGATCAGACCGCCGGCCACGGCGAGCGCGACCGCGAGGGCGATGGTGGTGAGGCTGACCGGCGCGGTGAGCGCGACCTCCAGGGTCTTGGCGGCCTGCCGTCCTGGGCCTCCGCCGCCGGGACCGCCACCGAAGCCGCCGCCACCGCCCGGACCGCCGGTACCGCCGCCACCGAGCTGGGCCTGAAGCGTCGGGCTGATCGCGGTGACGGCGTACGCGCCCGCCAGGCCGAGCGCGATACCGAGGGCTCCGCCGACCAGTCCGTTGACGACGGCCTCGCCGACCACCTGCCGGGTCACCCGGCCCGACTTCCAGCCCAGCGCCTTGAGCGTGCCGAACTCGCGCACCCGGCGGGAGACCGCGGAGGAGGTGAGGAGGCCGGCGACCAGGAACGCGGCCACGAGCACCACGATGGACAGCCACTTGCCCACGTTGGTGGCGAGGCTGGAGGCGGTGGACAGCGAACCGGAGACCGTGCTCGCGAGGTCCGCGGACGTGGTGACCGTGGTCCCCGAGATGTTGTTCTGGATGGTCTTCTTGACGCTGTCGATCTGCTGCGAGTCGGTCGCCTTGACGTAGATCGTGGTGACCTTGTTCTTGGAGTCGGCGAGCGTCTGGGCCTGCTGGAGCGGGATGTAGAGGTTGGCCGCCGAGTCACCGCTGTCGGCCGTGGCGATGCCGATGACCTTGAACTTGACGCTCTTGATGGTGACGGTGCTGCCGACCTTGAGCTTCTTCTCCTTGGCGTACGCGGAGTCCGCGACGACGACCTTGCTGTTCGTCTCCGACGTCGTGAACGTACGGCCGCTGGTGATCTTCGAGGAGGTCAGCGGGCCGAGCGCGGGCTTGGTGACGTCGGTGCCGTACACGGAGTAGTTGTTGACGTCGAAGTTGGCGCCACCGCCCTCGACCCGGCCCTGGGGCTGGCCGCCCGGGAAGCCGCCGCGAGTGCCGCCCTGCTGCCCGCTGTTCTGGTCCTGCTTGAACTGGCCCTGCGTGAACTGGCCGCTGATCTTGATGACGCGGAGGCTGAGCCCGCCCACCGCGTCCGAGACGCCGCTCTGCGCGCCGACCTTGGTGACCGTGCTGGTGGCCAGGGTCTGGAAGCCCTGGACCATGACGCGGTCGCTGCTCTGCGTCTCGTCCGAGTCGCTGTCGCGGGCGTCGAAGTTGAAGCGCGGCCCGGTGGAGCTGCCCGACGTGGGCGCGGCTGCCGCCTTGGTGACGGTCATGTCGGTGCCGAGGCCGTACAGCGACTGCAGAACCTTGTCCTGCGCCTTCCCCATGCCGGAGGACACGGAGTTGACCACGATGACCAGAGCGATGCCCAGCGCGAGCCCGGAGGCGACGACGAGGGCCGCCTTTCGCCGGCGGCGCAGTTCGCGCCTCAGGTAGGTGAAGAACATGGCCGCAAGCTAGGGACGCACCGTGATGAACCCATAAGCCCGACATAAGAGAACGATGAGAAGCCTGTGCCCGGCCTCGGTTCCCCTGTGAGCCCTGTGAAAAACCGAGGCGCCCGCCGCCCCTGACGGGGTGACGGGCGCCTGGCTCAAGTGGTGTCGGCCGACGGGGCCTTCGGCGTCAGACCGCCGAACCCGCCTTCCACTGTGCCCAGTCCATGTTCCAGCCGTTGAGGCCGTTGTCCGGGGAGACCGTCTTGTCACCGGTGTGGGAGACGACCACGACGTCACCGATCAGCGAGTGGTTGTAGAACCACGCGGCAGGCGTACCCGGGTCGTTCGCACCCTTCTTGTCCTGCAGGCCGACACAGCCGTGGCTGGTGTTGACGTTGCCGAAGACGGAGGGCGCGCCCCAGTAGTTGCCGTGGATGAAGGTACCGGACGTGGTCAGGCGCATCGCGTGCGGCACGTCCTTGATGTCGTACTCGCCCTTGCCGTCACTGTCGGTGAAGCCGACCGTGGCGCCGTTCATCCGGGTCTCCGTGAACTTCTGGGAGATCACCATCTGGCCTTCGTACGTCTTGTTCTCCGGCGAGCCCGCGGAGATCGGGATGGTCTTGACGACCTTCCCGTCCTGCGTGACCTTCATCTGCTTGGTCTGGGCGTCGACGTACGTGACCTGGTTGCGGCCGATCTTGAAGGTGACCGTCTTCTGCTGCACGCCGTACAGGCCGCTCGCGCCCTCGACGCCGTCGAGGGCGAGCTTCAGCGTGACGGTAGAGCCCTCCGTCCAGTACTTCTCGGGCCGGAAGTCGATCCGGTTGGCGTTGAACCAGTGCCCGACGACCTCCTGCCCGCTGCTGGAGGTGACGGTGATGCCCTTCTGCACGGCGGCCTTGTTGGTGATCGCCTTGTCGAAGTTGATCGAGACCGGCATGCCGACGCCGACCGTGGAGCCGTTCTCCGGGCTGAAGTTTCCTATGAAGGAGTGGGCCGGGGCCACGGTCGTGAACGCGGCGTTCTCGTGGGCCTCGCGCCCCGCGGAGTCCTTGGCGGTCACGGCGACCTTGTACGACGTCGCCCGCTCCAGCTGGCTGGTGGGCGCCCAGCTCTTCTTGTCTGCGGATATCTGGCCGGCGACCGCCGTGCCGGACGCGGTGGTCATGGTGACGCCGGTGAGCGTGCCCTTGGCGACCGTGACCTTGGCGGCGTTGTTGATGGAGGCGTTGTCGGAACCGTCCGCAGGTGTGATCTTGATCTGCGCCTCGGAGGCCTTCTGGGCGGCCGCCTCGTCGACCTTGGCCTGCGAGGTGGAGTCGCCACCGCTGCCGTCGGCCGCCTCGCTGCCGCCGCTGCACGCGGTGAGCACGAGCATCCCGCCGAGCAGTGCGGACGCGGCCATCAGACCGTTGCGCCGCTTACTGTCCGTTATCACACGCTTCTCCATCGTTGCCGAATCCCCAAAACCCCCGTGAGTCCCCGTTGGACCATCAACGCTACGACCGGTTCGTCCGGTGCCCCATCTGTTGAAGGTGTGGGACACACCACGTCTGTCGACGGACACTCAGGTGGCCTCCGCGCCGTGCGGGACGCCGGGGAACGTCCCATGAGACGACGGAACCCCGGGCGCCGGTTGCCGCCCGGGGTCACGATTTTCCCAAGGCACGTCAGCGGAGTCCGACCTCCTCGTCGTCCCCGTCATCATCGGCCTCATCATCGGCGCCGAGGTCCCATTCAGGCGAATCGGGGTCGTAGTCGATCAGCTCGCTGCTCCAGGAGGCCTGGGCGAGCTCGACCCCCGGAACCTCGCTGACCAGGTCGTTCGGATCGATGAGATACGCGAGGGCCTCGGCAGTGTCTTCCGTCACTGCGCTCTCGGTGTACGTACGTTCGCCCTCGGGCATGTCCGGGTCATCCGCGATGCGGCCCAGCGCGGCCTTGGTGACGGCGTCCGTGTCGTCGATCTCGACGACCAGCTCCACACGAAGGCGGACAAACCGCGATGTCTCAGAAGTGCTCATGGCGGGCAGCGTACGGCCCACAGGGGGCGTGACTTTCCCACGACCCGCGCCTTTCACTAGCATCGCCCCACACTGCCAATTCGCAAGCGCCCCAGGGGGATCGGTATTTCGTGTCCGCCGCACGTCGATCGTCGTCCACCACCCGTCGGACGTTGCTGACCGCCACCGCCGCGGGGACCCTCCTGGGGGCCCTGTGGTTCGTCCCGTCCGCGAACGCGACACAGGACACGCCCGAGCAACGGGCGTCCACGTCCACGCCCACGTCCACGTCCACGGACTCGGACGCCACGGAGGCGGGCACGACGACGGACTCCGCGGGGACGGACACCCAACTCGCCGACACCGGCAGCGTGGACATCACGCCGTACGTGTTCGGCGGCACCCTCTTCCTGTGCCTGGGCGCGGGCTTCGTGACGTACTCGGTGCGCAGGGAGCGCATGGAGGCGATCTGAGGGCGGCGCCGCGGCACCCAAGGCGTTCCGAGGACCGCCTTCACGGCACCCACGACGTTCCGAGGGGCCGCCTTCACGGCACCCACGGCGTTCCGAGGACCGCCGCCACGGCCACCCACGGCGTTCCGAGGACCGCCGTCGCGGTGACGGCGGTCCTCGCTCCTGCCGTTGCGGCCGTTACGCCAGCGGCCCCGTGACCGCTTCGACGGCCGTCACGAGCTCACCCGTCCGCACGAATCCGTCCGCGGCCGCGAGATCCGGGGCCAGGAAGCGATCCGGGCCCGGACCCTCCACGCCCGCCTTGCGCAGGGCCGTGATCGTCGCCTGGCTCGCGGGGGCCGGGGTCAGGCCCTCGCGCAGTTCGATGGCCCGGGTCGCCGCGTAGAGCTCGATCGCCAGCACCCGGGTCAGGTTGTCCACCGCCGTGCGCAGCTTGCGGGCGGCCGACCAGCCCATCGAGACGTGGTCCTCCTGCATCGCGGAGGACGGGATCGAGTCGGCGGAGGCCGGCACGGCCAGCCGCTTCATCTCGCTCACCAGTGCCGCCTGCGTGTACTGAGCGATCATCAGACCCGAGTCGACGCCCGCGTCGTCGGCCAGGAACGGCGGCAGACCGTGCGAACGGTTCTTGTCGAGCAGACGGTCCGTACGGCGCTCCGCGATCGACGCCAGGTCCGCCGCCGCGATCGCCAGGAAGTCCAGGACGTACGCCACCGGGGCGCCGTGGAAGTTGCCGTTGGACTCCACGCGACCGTCGGGCAGGACCACCGGGTTGTCGACCGCGGAGGCCAGCTCGCGCTCGGCGACCAGGCGGGCGTGCGCCAGCGTGTCCCGGCCGGCGCCCGCGACCTGCGGGGCGCACCGCACCGAGTAGGCGTCCTGGACCCGCGGCGCGTCGCCCTGGTGATGGCCCGTCAGGCCGGAGCCCTTCAGCACGGCCAGCATGTTGGCGGCCGACGCGCCCTGCCCGGGGTGCGGGCGGATGGCGTGCAGTTCCGGCGCGAGGACCTTGTCCGTGCCGAGCAGCGCCTCCAGCGAGAGTGCCGCCGTGACGTCGGCCGACTTGTACAGCGTGTCCAGGTCCGCGAGGGCCATGATCAGCATGCCGAGCATGCCGTCGGTGCCGTTGAGGAGCGCGAGGCCCTCCTTCTCGTGCAGCTCGACGGGGGCGATGCCGTGCTCGGCGAGGAGTTCGGCGGCGGGCCGTACGACGCCGTCGGGACCCTCGGCCTCGCCCTCGCCCATGAGCGTCAGCGCGCAGTGGGACAGCGGCGCGAGGTCACCGGAGCAGCCCAGCGAGCCGTACTCGTGCACGACCGGGGTGATGCCGGCGTTGAGGATGTCGGCCATGGTCTGCGCGACCTCGGGGCGGACGCCGGTGTGCCCCGAGCAGACGGTCTTCAGCCGCAGGAACATCAGGGCGCGGACGACCTCCCGCTCGACCCGCGGGCCCATCCCGGCCGCGTGCGAACGGACGATGTTGCGCTGCAGCTGGACGCGCAGCTCCTGGCTGATGTGCCGGGTGGCCAGCGCGCCGAACCCGGTGCTGACCCCGTAGACGGGCTCCGGCTTCGCGGCCAGCGCGTCCACGATGCCGCGGGCCGCCGCGAGGGCCGTCAGGGCCTCCTCGGCCAGCTCGATCCGGGCGTCCGCGCGCGCCACGGCGAGAACGTCGGACGCGGTCACCCCGGACGTCCCCACCACCACAGTGTGCATATCCATATTCAGGAGCGTACGCAGTGAATTCGATGATGTCACTAGTGGGATGCCGGGTCGCCCCTTACCGGGTGGGCACTGCCTGTAGGGGGCATGGGGGCGCAGCCCCCAGGACGGCACGGCAGCCAAGCCGCACTCACAGCCGACGCCCACGGAACCGCCGCCGCTCCCCCGCGGCAGGCGGCGGCGCATCGGCCAGGCGTACGACCGGGTCATCGGGCCCCTCGCGACCCGCGACCACGGGCTTCGCGGCACGCAGGGCCTTGGCCCGGTACTGGGCCGCGTCCGCGAGCCGGAACAGCCGGCGGGCCGAGCGGACCGCGCCGATCGCATCCTGCGTCGAGGCCACCCCGCAGGCGACACCGTCGCCGAACTCCAGCTCGGCGGCGCGGCGGCAGACCTCGTCGGCGATCCGCACGACCTCGTCGGCGGGCGGGCCGACGGCGAGAAGGCAGAACTCGTCGCCGCCGAGCCGGGCGACGAGGGCGCCCGGCAGCATGGCGCCGCACAGCGACAGGACGGACCCGAAGCGTTCCAGCAGCCGGTCGCCCACGGCGTGTCCCCGGGTGTCGTTGACCCGCTTGAGCCCGTTGAGATCGCACACGACAAGCGAGACCGGCACCCCGTCGCCACGGTGCCGTTCGATCGCCTCGTCGAGGCGTACGTCGACGGCGCGACGGTTGGCGAGTCCGGTGAGGGCGTCGGTGAAGGCGAGTCGGCGGGCCTCCTCCAGGCGTTCGGTCTGGGCGATGCCGGCGGCGACGACGGAGGCGAGGACGGTGGCGAAGTCGGCGTCGCCCGCGTCGAAGAGGGGGGCGCCGGCCGGGCGGGCCACGTACAGCTCGCCCCAGGCACGGCCGTGCAGCACGATGGGCGCGACGACACAGCAGCCGCGGCCACGCCGACGCAGGGCGGCCACGCGCTGGTGGCAGTACCCGGCATGCCCGGCGGCCGGGCCGTTCGCGGTCTCCACCCAGGCGCTCGGCCCGCCACCGCCGGCCCAGCGCTCGTGCAGGAACTCGGTGATCTCCGGGAACTGGTGCACGGGATACGCCTCGTGCTCGGGGAACTCCTCCTCGTCGGGTGCGCGCTCCCCCACGTTGGCCAGGACCCGCAGCCGTCCGCGCTCGCGCTCCCACACGGAGAGCGCGGCGAAGCTCCCGGCGAGCGCGCGGCAGGCGCCGAGCGCGGCGGCCTGCCAGGACTCCCGGGGCGTGTGCGCCGCTGCCATCCCCTGCGCCAGCGCGACCACGGCCCTCAGCCGACTGTCCTCACCCATCACTCCAGGCTAGGGACGATCAGGTCAATATGTGACATTGTGTGCGACATTGGTGCGGCGATCAGGGGTGCAGGGGTTCCGAACGGTCGCACGCGGCGGCGATCAACGGCGTGCGGGCGCCTCGCGCGGCTACTCGCCCGGCCACTGGGGGCTGCGCTTCTCGTTGAAGGCGGCCACCCCCTCCGCCCGGTCCCCGGAGAACGCCACCGACCGCCACGCCGCGTCCTCGACTTCCAGCCCGGCCCGCAGGTCGAGGCCCTGACCCAGCCGCAGGGCCCGCTTCGCGGCGCGCAGGCCCACCGGGGAGTTCGCGGCGATGCGACCCGCGAGGGCGAGCGCCTCCTCCCGGTCCCGGCCCTCCGGCACGAGCTCGTCGATCAGGCCCGCGTCCCGCGCCTCGGCCGCCTCCAGCCGCCGCGCGGTGAAGATCAGCTCCGCCGCGCGCGCCGCGCCCACCCGGCGGGGCAGCAGCTGCGTACCGCCGCCTCCCGGAATCACGCCGACGGACACCTCGGGCAGCCCGACCACCGCCGTGGAGTCCGCCACGATCAGGTCGCAGGACAGCGCCAGCTCGAAGCCGCCGCCCAGCGCGAAGCCGTGCACGGCGGCGATCGTCGGCATCGGCAGCTCCAGGACTCCGGTGTACGCGGCGCGCGCGACCGGGCGCTGGCGCACCAGGTCGGCGTCCGTGAAGGAGTTGCGCTCCTTCAGGTCCGCGCCCACACAGAAGGCCCGCTCGTGCGTCGACGTCACCACCGTCACCCGGGCGTCCCGGTCGGCGGCGAGGTGCGCGCACGCCGCGGCGATCGAGCGCGCCATCTCCGTGGACACCGCGTTCATCGCCTTGGGCCGGTCGAGTGCCAGCTCCGCGACGTACGCGTGCCGCCGTACGACGACATGCTCGCCGAACCGCCGCTCGTCCCCCTGCTCCGCCATGACACCCTCCTGGTTAACGCGGGTTAACTATCGACGCCCCGATCATCGCAGCCGAAGCGGCACCACGGAAGCCGCCGCGAGCCCCCGGTGGGTACGAGCCACTTACGGGCCACCGTCCCCGTTCGGGTGAAATCCGGGCCGTCTCCCCATCACCCCACCCCAATCGGCACACAATCTGCGCACCGCCGGAGCGCATCGGGGAGTGCGCGCACACCAGGGAGGGATGAGCATGACGACGGACACGACCGGCACCGGGACCACGACCGCGGCGCGTGGCGACCCCGGCCCCATCTGGTTCCGGCCCGTCGGCCGGCACCGCAAGCCCCGCCGCCGGCGCGTGGCCCTCGCCGCGGGCGGGTTCGCGCTCGCCGCCGGGGCGCTGAGCCTCGTACGCCTCGCGCCGGAATCGGTGACGGACGGGGGCGGGACCGCGCAGGCCGAGCCCCGGATCGACACCACTGCCGTCGCGCCCCCTACGACGGCGACGGTCGAGGCGGTGCCGTCCACGCGCGTCGCGGGCCCCTCCCGGACGGACGTCCTGGAGAGAGAATCGCGCCCGATCCCGACCGCGTCGGCCGCCACGCACCCGCCCTCAGCGGTCCCGGGCGCCACCGACCCCCCGACCGGCATCCCCGAAGCGCCGTCGGTTCCCACGGCCTCCCGTAGACACGGCCCTCCGGCGGCCACGCACACGCCCGCCGCGCCACGGCCCACCCCGTCCCCGCCCGCGACCACCCACACACCCGCGCCGCCCGCCATCGACCCACCGGGCCTGTGCCTGCCGATCATCGCCCTGTGCGTCAACGGTCTGTCCGGGCCCAGCCATTGAGAAAGCGCCGGGCCGGGCTGCCCGCGGTCGGCCGTGGCGCGTGCGCCATGAGCCATGGACTTGTGGCAGTCAGGACACGGGGACCACAAACACCCCAGCGGTCACGTGAGAGATACGCCCGGTGTCCCGTACCGCCACGCGCACGCCCCACGGCGTCCCGTACCGCCACGCGCACGCCCTACGACGTCCCGTCCCGCCACGCCACGCGTACGCCCCACGGCCTCCCGTACCGCCACGCGCACGCCCCACGGCCTCCCGTACCGCCACGCGCACGCCCCACGGCGTCCCGTACCGCCACGCCACGCGTACGCCCCACGGCCTCCCGTACCGCCACGCGCACGCCCCACGGCCTCCCGTACCGCCACGCCACGCGTACGCCCCACGGCGTCCCGCCATGCCACGCGTACGCCCTACGGCGTCCCGTCCCGTCGCGCCAGCAGCCACGGTTCGATCACGCCGAGGCCGCGCACGGGGCGCTGCCACATCGGCTGGAGCGCGAAGCGGTAGGTCGGCGGCTCCTCGCCCTCCTTCTCCGCCGTGGCCGCGGCCTCGGCGGCCTCCGTCTCGGAGGCGGGCGCCTCGCCCATGCGGATCAGCTCCTCCGCGAAGGCGCCGTCGACCAGGACCGCGTCCCGGGGAGCTATCGAGGTGAGCCTGCTCGCCAGGTTCACCGTCGTACCGAAGACATCGCCCATGCGAGTGGTCACCGTGCCGAAGGCGATGCCCACGCGCAGCTCCGGCATGGTCTCGTCGTTCGCCATCGTCTCGATGAGGCGGAGGGCGATCTCCGCGGCCGTACCGGCATCGTCCGCCGCGAACAGCACCTCGTCGCCCAGCGTCTTGATGAGCCGCCCGCCGTGCGCGGCGACCAGGTCGGCCGCGGTCGTCTCGAACGCCTCGACGAGTTCGCCGAGTTCCTCCTCCTCCATGCGGCGCGTCAGGCGTGTGAAGCCCACAAGGTCCGCGAAGCCGACCACAAGGCGGCGGTCGACCATCTCCTCGTCGTCCGCGGCCTGGACGACCCGGCCGGTCGCGGCGGCGAGCTGACGCCGCCAGACATAGACGATGAACTCCTCCAGCTCCGGCAGAAGCAGCTCGACCAGGGGGTATGTCACCTCGGTGCGGGTCATGCCGGGCTCGGGGGGCTCGGTGAGGCCCTCCAGGAAGGAGTCGATCTGCCACTCGGCCAGACGGGCGGTGGTCTGCCCGGTCGAGCGCGCCACCTGCACCGCCATCGCCTCGCTCAGCAGGCCCGCCTCGACCAGACCGGCGAGCCGACGCAGGGCCAGGACATCCGCCTCCGTGAGCGCTTTGGCCTGCCCGATGTCGGCGAAGCCCATCGCCCGCCAGAAGCGCGAGGCCAGTTCCATGGAGACGCCCGCGCTGCGCGCCGCCTGGAAGGGGGTGTAGCGGCGCTCTGCCCCCAGGATGAGCTGTTCGAGACGGAGCGCGAGGGGGTCCTCGTCGGACTCGGCGTGTGCGTCCCGCTCCGGCTCACCGTCGGGGGCGGGGTGTTCGCCCGTGCCCGAGCCCGTGTCGTCGACGGTCACGCGTGCTGCCCTTCCGATCTGCCGCGGTCAGGTATCGACCGCGGTCAACTCTACGGCAGGTGTGCGGTAGCTCACTCCCGCGAGGCGTACGCGGCGGGCCGACGTGCCACTGAACAGCTCACGCCGCTGACCAGCTCACGCCGCCGACCAGCTCACGCCGGCCGCAGGTGAACGATGTCCCCCGCGCCCACCGGCTCCTGCACGCCCTCCTCCGTCGCCAGCACGAGCCGTCCGTCGCCGTCGATCGCCACCGCCTCGCCGGTGATGGACCGGTCGCCGGGCAGTTCGGCCCGTACGAGCCGGCCGAGCGTGGCGCAGCCCGCCGCATACGTGTCCTGGAGGCCGCTCGCCGCCGGGTCTCCGCCCGCGGCACGCCACCGGCCGTACCAGTCCTCCAGCGAGCGCAGCACCGCCCGCAGCAGCGTGTCACGGTCCGTGGTGCGGGCGCCCGCGAGGGCCAGGGATGCCGCCGTGGGCACCGGCAGCTCGTCCTCGCGGAGCGTGACGTTGAGGCCGATGCCGATCACGACCGCGTCCTCGCCCGCGCGCTCGGCGAGGATCCCGCCGGCCTTGCGCTCCTCGTCACCGACAGTGACCAGCAGGTCGTTGGGCCACTTGAGTGCCGTGTTCACGCCTGCGGCCCGCGCGAGCCCGGTCGCGACCGCGACCCCGGTGAGCAGCGGCAACCAGCCCCAGCGGGCGATCGGCACCTCGGCCGGCCTGAGCAGGACCGAGAAGAACAGGCCGGAGCGGGCCGGGGCCGTCCAGCTTCGGTCGAGCCGTCCACGGCCGGCGTTCTGCTCCTCGGCGACCAGGACGGTGCCCTCGGCGGCCTTGCCGGCGGCGGCGAGGGCGACGAGGTCGGTGTTGGTGGACCCGGTGCGCTGGACCACCTCGACCCCGGACCACAGCCCGCCCTCCCGCACCAGCGCCCGGCGCAGCGCGGCGGCGTTCAGGGGCGGGCGGTCGAGGTCGGACCAGCGATCCGACCTCGGCTCACGAGGCCCGTTGGGCGGGTTACCTTGTTCATCCGGCGGCATCATCATGCAAGCCACCCTAGGTTTGACATCCTCCACCCCGCATCGGGGATGGATTCCGGCCACTGAGGGCCGAGGTTCACGGGCGCTCGGCCACTCTCATGGTGTCACCCTCCGGCGTGTCCCGCCGCGACGCCGCGACCGTGGACGCGGCCATGGCCTCCCGGCCGCCACCTCCGGAGATCTCACTCCTCAGCTGTGAAGAGGAAAGGAGTGTGGTAAACGCCGCACTGCTGATCGGTAGGCACGCCACTACGCTACGGATGAGTAACCGTACGTACTTCTGAGCATTCTCCTAGCACCTCACCCTCACGTCCCCACTGAGCAGGCAGGGAGCCGCATCCCGATGTCCGAGCCGGAAGAGATCGACATTCACACCACCGCGGGGAAGCTGGCGGACCTCCAGCGCCGTGTCCAGGAGGCGACGCACGCCGGCTCGGAGCGCGCCGTCGAGAAGCAGCACGCCAAGGGCAAGCTGACGGCCCGTGAGCGGATCGAGCTGCTGCTGGACGAGGACTCGTTCGTCGAGCTGGACGAGTTCGCCCGGCACCGCTCGACCAACTTCGGCCTGGAGAAGAACCGCCCGTACGGGGACGGCGTCGTGACCGGCTACGGCACGGTCGACGGCCGCCCGGTCGCCGTGTTCTCCCAGGACTTCACCGTCTTCGGCGGGGCGCTGGGCGAGGTCTACGGCCAGAAGATCGTCAAGGTGATGGACTTCGCCCTGAAGACCGGCTGCCCCGTCATCGGGATCAACGACTCCGGTGGCGCCCGGATCCAGGAGGGCGTCGCCTCCCTGGGCGCGTACGGGGAGATCTTCCGCCGCAACACCCACGCGAGCGGTGTCATCCCGCAGATCTCGCTGGTCGTGGGCCCGTGTGCGGGCGGCGCGGTCTACTCCCCCGCGATCACCGACTTCACGGTCATGGTCGACCAGACCTCGCACATGTTCATCACCGGCCCGGACGTCATCAAGACGGTCACCGGCGAGGACGTCGGCTTCGAGGAGCTGGGCGGCGCCCGCACCCACAACACCGCCTCCGGCGTGGCCCACCACATGGCCGGGGACGAGAAGGACGCCATCGAGTACGTCAAGCAGCTGCTGTCGTACCTGCCGTCCAACAACCTCAGCGAAGCCCCCGTCTTCCCCGAGGAGGCGGACACCTCGGTCACCGACGAGGACCGCGAGCTGGACACCCTCGTGCCCGACAGCGCGAACCAGCCCTACGACATGCACACGGTGATCGAACACATCCTGGACGACGCCGAGTTCTTCGAGACCCAGCCGCTGTTCGCGCCGAACATCCTCACCGGCTTCGGCCGCGTCGAGGGCCACCCGGTGGGCATCGTCGCCAACCAGCCGATGCAGTTCGCCGGCTGCCTGGACATCGACGCGTCCGAGAAGGCCGCACGGTTCGTACGCACCTGCGACGCCTTCAACGTGCCCGTCATCACCTTCGTCGACGTTCCCGGCTTCCTCCCCGGCGTGGGCCAGGAGCACGAGGGCATCATCCGCCGCGGCGCCAAGCTGATCTACGCCTACGCGGAGGCCACCGTCCCGCTCATCACCGTGATCACCCGCAAGGCCTTCGGCGGCGCCTACGACGTCATGGGCTCCAAGCACCTGGGCGCGGACCTGAACCTGGCCTGGCCGACCGCCCAGATCGCCGTCATGGGCGCCCAGGGCGCGGTCAACATCCTGCACCGCCGCACCCTCGCCGAGGCCGAGACCGCCGGGGACGCCGAGGCCACCCGCGCCCGCCTGATCCAGGAGTACGAGGACACCCTCCTCAACCCCTACATCGCGGCCGAACGCGGCTACATCGACGCCGTGATCACGCCCTCCGACACCCGCCGCCACGTCGTACGCGGCCTGCGCCAGCTGCGCACCAAACGGGAATCCCTGCCCCCGAAGAAGCACGGCAACATCCCCCTGTAAACACCGGGACCCTTGGGAGCGGACATGACGATCAAGGTCATACGGGGCAACCCGACCCCGGAGGAGCTGGCCGCCGCACTGGCGGTGGTCCGCGCCCGCGCCGCGGCGGAGGCCTCCATACCGCCCGGCGCGGCGCGGGCGAGGGACTCGTGGGCCGACCCGGCCCGCATCGCCGCCCACCGGCTGCCCCAGCCGGGCCCGACGGCGTGGAGCCGCACGTACTGGCCCGGCTAGGGCGGCCCGGTCGAAGCGCGTACCGGCCCGGCCAGGGCACGTACCGGCCCGGTCGAAGCGCGTACCGGCCCGGCCAGGGCATGTGTGACGCCGGTGGGGCTGTTGTGACGTGGGTGACGCGGGTGGCGCTGGTGGGACCGTCGGTGAGGCCCGTGTGACGCAGGTGGGGGCGGTCCGGGTTCTCCGGACCGCCCCCACCCGTACGGAGTCAAGTTGAGTACGCGTACTCAGGCGCCGCAGCGCGTCACCGACGGACGATCGAAGGCATGCTGTGGTCCGACCCCGAGAACGAGCCGCCGAAAGAACTCCGCGACATGCAGGACATGTTGCGGCGGCTGGGGGTCCTCGTCGCGCTGGCCATGCTGCTGGCGATGATCGTCATCGGCATCGGGTGAGGCGCGCCGATACGCTGAGCGCATGACCGATCAGCCCCGTCGCCGTCTCGTGCTCGCTTCCCAGTCCCCCGCCCGGCTCGGGCTGCTCCGGCAGGCCGGCCTCGACCCCGAAGTCATCGTGAGCGGGGTCGACGAGGACGCCGTCACCGCCCCCACCCCCGCGGAACTGGCGCTCGCGCTGGCCGAGGCGAAGGCCTCCGTCGTGGCGGCCAAGCCCGAGGTGAAGGGTGCGCTGGTGATCGGCTGCGACTCGGTGCTCGATCTGGACGGCGAGGCCCTCGGCAAGCCCGCGGACGCGGAGGAGGCGACGGCCCGCTGGAAGTCGATGCGCGGCCGGGCGGGCACGCTCCAGACCGGCCACTGCGTCTACGACACGATCAGCGGCCGGTACGCGTCCGCCACCGCGTCCACCGTGGTCCGCTTCGGCGATCCGACGGACGAGGAGATCGCCGCGTACGTCGCCTCCGGCGAACCCCTCTACGTGGCCGGGGCATTCACGCTCGACGGCCGCTCGGCGCCCTTCATCGACGGCATCGACGGCGACCACGGCAATGTCATCGGCATCTCGCTGCCCCTGGTCCGCCGCCTGCTGGCCGAACTGGGCGTCGGCATCACGGAGTTGTGGGCACCGCCGGAGCAGTGAGCACGCCGTTCCCGGAGGTCTCGCCCTGCGCCCCGGATCCCTCCGGGGCCGTCTCCCCCGGCTCCTCCGGGGCCCTCTCCTCCGGCTCGGCCCTCTCCCCGGGATCCTCCGGGGCCTTCCCCTGAGCCCCGGCACCGCTCTGGGGGCCGGCGTCCGCGGGAGGCGCGTCGGCCGCCGGGCCCTCCTGGCGGTCGTACGTCATGAGGGTGAGCAGGATCAGCCCGAGCACCACCATCATGAACGCGAACGTGCCCCAGCCGAACAGTCCGACCGTGAAGGCGCCGAGCAGACCGTGCACGACGGCGGCGCTGATCAGGAGGATGCGCCAGAGCCCGGACGGAGAACGGTCACGCACGGCGACCAGCAGGGCGGCGAGCGCGCACAGCACGAAGTAGAGCCCGAAGACGACACCGCCCGCCTTCGACGACAGGGACATCGCGTCAGGGTCGAGCCCGGCCAGGGACATGTGCTGCCGGTCGACGACCGTCCCGAGGATCCAGTTCAGCAGCACGATGCCGAACGCCTCGACCAAGAGGACGATCGCCACGATCCCTGCCACCGGTCTGCGCACCACCGGCCCCACCCACTTTCGAGCGCTCTGCGTGTTACCCCAAGTACGTTCGAGACATCTCGAACGCTACTAACGGGTAAACCCCAGGACAAGAGGCCGGGCGGAAGCAAAGATTCGTTGGGCCATTAGTAGGGACTCCACAAAGAAACACGACCGGCGGCAGGACTACTTCATAGAGACCTTGACCACATGGGAGGGCTAGGGTTTTCCGGTGGATTCCCCTGTAGGGCGGTGCGACAAGGGATTTCGCAGCTTGAGTGAGCCCGGTTTCACGCTCCGTGTGGGCAAGCTCACCACTGAGGACGGGTCGAAACGTCGTGTCGGCAGTCCCTAAACTCGGCTTGTTTCAAGGAGAGGGAGCCATCGTGCGCAAGGTGTTGATCGCCAACCGTGGCGAAATCGCTGTCCGTGTCGCCCGGGCCTGCCGTGACGCCGGGATCGCGAGCGTGGCCGTGTACGCCGACCCGGACCGGGACGCCCTGCACGTCCGTGCCGCGGACGAGGCGTTCGCCCTGGGCGGTGACACCCCCGCGACCAGCTACCTGGACATCGAGAAGGTCCTCCAGGCAGCCAAGGACTCCGGCGCGGACGCCATCCACCCCGGCTACGGCTTCCTCTCCGAGAACGCCCACTTCGCCCAGGCCGTCCTCGACGCCGACCTGATCTGGATCGGCCCCCCGCCGCAGGCCATCCGCGACCTCGGTGACAAGGTCGCCGCCCGCCACATCGCCCAGCGCGCCGGCGCCCCCCTCGTCGCCGGCACCCCCGACCCCGTCTCCGGGGCCGACGAGGTCGTCGCCTTCGCCGAGGAGCACGGCCTGCCCATCGCGATCAAGGCCGCGTTCGGCGGCGGCGGGCGCGGCCTGAAGGTCGCCCGCACCCTCGAAGAGGTCCCCGAGCTGTACGAGTCGGCGGTGCGTGAGGCGGTCGCCGCGTTCGGCCGCGGGGAGTGCTTCGTGGAGCGCTACCTGGACAAGCCCCGCCACGTGGAGACCCAGTGCCTGGCCGACCAGCACGGCAACGTGGTCGTCGTCTCCACCCGCGACTGCTCGCTCCAGCGCCGCCACCAGAAGCTGGTCGAGGAGGCCCCCGCCCCCTTCCTGAGCGAAAAGCAGACCGCCGAGCTGTACGCCGCCTCGAAGGCCATCCTCAAGGAGGCCGGATACGTCGGCGCCGGCACCGTGGAGTTCCTGGTCGGCGTGGACGGCACGATCTCCTTCCTGGAGGTCAACACCCGCCTCCAGGTCGAGCACCCGGTCACCGAGGAGGTCGCCGGTATCGACCTGGTCCGGGAGATGTTCCGCATCGCCGACGGCGAGGAACTGGGCTACGGCGACCCCGAACTGCGCGGCCACTCCTTCGAGTTCCGCATCAACGGCGAGGACCCCGGCCGCAACTTCCTGCCCGCCCCGGGCACGGTCACCACGTTCGCCCCGCCCTCCGGCCCCGGCGTGCGACTGGACGCGGGTGTGGAGTCCGGTTCGGTGATCGGCCCGGCGTGGGACTCGCTGCTGGCCAAGCTGATCGTGACCGGCCGCACCCGCAAGGAGGCCCTGCAGCGGGCCGCCCGCGCCCTGGAGGAGTTCCAGGTCGAGGGCATGGCCACCGCGATCCCGTTCCACCGCGCGGTGGTCACCGACCCCGCCTTCGCCCCCGAACTGACCGGCTCCGAGGAACCGTTCACGGTCCACACCCGGTGGATCGAGACCGAGTTCGTCAACGAGATCAAGCCGTTCGCGGCGCTCGCCGAGGTGGAGGGCGAGGAGGAGCCTGGCCGCGAGACGGTCGTGGTCGAGGTCGGCGGCAAGCGCCTCGAGGTCTCCCTGCCGTCCTCGCTGGGCATGTCCCTGGCCCGCACGGGTCTGGCGGCAGGCGCCAAGCCGAAGCGCCGCGCCGCGAAGAAGTCCGGCCCCGTCGCCTCCGGTGACACCCTCGCCTCCCCGATGCAGGGCACGATCGTCAAGGTCGCGGTCGAGGAGGGCCAGGAGGTCAAGGAAGGCGACCTGGTCGTCGTCCTGGAAGCCATGAAGATGGAACAGCCCCTGAACGCCCACAAGGCGGGCACCATCAAGGGCCTCAGCGCCGAGGTCGGCGCCTCCATCACCTCCGGCGCCGCCATCTGCGAGATCAAGGACTGACACGCCGTACGTGTCGAAGCGCCCGGTGGACTGGAGCAGTCGGTCCACCGGGCGCTTCGTTTCCCCGTCCCCCGTGACGGGTGGTCCAAGCGACTTCCCTGAGGTCGCTCAGGCGGTGCGCGCCCAGCCGAGGCCGATGGGGGTCCCCCTGCTCGAGCGAAGCCGAGAGCTTGGGGGAAGGCGACGACGAGGCCCGCCGCACCGAAGCCGACGCCCAGCAGGGCGAAGGAGAGGACCGTGACGGGCATCAGTCCGCCGGCGTAGCCGACCACGTTGAGCGGCATGGACAGGATCAGCAGCCAGGCGGCCCAGGGCGGGATCACCCGTCCCCGCAGCAGGGCGACGCCGAGCAGCAGCGGGCCCAGCACCGCCACGACGGCCATGGCCCGGCGGCCCGTGGCGGACCCCGAGGTGTAGGCGGCTGCTTCCACGCGTGACGGCGTAGTGGTCATGAGCGTTCCCCCTGACGGCCGCACCCGGACGGAACGGCCTCCCGCCCAGTGAACCGATCCGGCGGGCCGGGAACCATCCCCCAATTCTGACGGGTCGCGACATGACGCCCTGCGCGCGCACGGTCGTCAGTGCGGCCGTCACGCCGGTCGTCAGTACCGCCGTCGCTACGGTCGTCAGTACCGCCGTCACCGCACGTGTGCAGCTGTCCTGCAGCCGTCGGGTCAGTCGTCGAGGAGCCCCAGATCGCGTCCGCGGCGCAGCAGGGCCGCCGTGTGACCCGCCTCCAGCTTGCGGTGCAGGGAGGCGATGTAGCCACGCACAGTGGCGGTGGACAGACCCATCCTTCGGGCGGTCTCGGTCGGCGTGCGGCCGCCGTCGAGGTGGAGCAGGGTGCGGTGCTCCTGGTCGGTCACGCCGGCGAGGCGGGCGGCGGCGCGGCGCGCGGCGAGGTCGCGCAGGACCAGGAGGGCCGGCAGGCCCGGGGCCGCCGGGGCGTGGGGACGGACCTCGACCTGCCGTACGACGAAGGGGTCCGGGCCGGTGAGCCGACGGTCGTCGCGTACGACGGGCAGCAGGGATGCGGCGGTGGCGTTGAGCGGGTACGGCAGTCCGTCTTCGCCGACGACGGCGACGCCATGGCCGCGACTGCCGACGAGTTCCAGGGCGACGGCGGACAGGAGCAGCAGCCGTTCGCGCTGCCGCAGGCGGTGTTCGGCGGCGGCGAGTTGGAGCTGGGCGAAGCCGAGGAGGTCACGGTCGCGGTCGGAGAAGTCCTGGCCGGAGCGGACCAGGGCGTAGCCCTCGACCGTGACCAGGTCCGATCCGGCGGACGCGACCAGGTGGCGGCGCATTCCGAAGGGGCGGAAGTCGAGGTTGTAGCAGTGGGTGCGCTGCCACTGCCGGTCGCCGGCCACGTCGCTCACCCGCCAGGCCTCCGAGGTCGGCGTCTGGAGCATGACCTCGGTCAGCGGGTGGTCCAGTGGGTGTTCGTAGATGACCATCGGGTCCTCGTGGAAGGACTCCTGGGGGTAGGAGAGCGTGCGCAGTCCACCCCCGTCGCCCCCGTCGACCGAGAGGCGGTAGCACTGCGCCGCGTCGGCGGGTATCAGCTCCATCAGTCCGTGCAACGCCCGCTCCTGCAACTCGGCGGCGGACGCGCCTTCTTCTGCCTCCCGTACGAGCGACAGCACGCGCTGACCGTCCGCACCGCTGATCTCCATGCCCACGCTCCCGGCGCTGCTCTCGCCCTGGGACACAGTTCCGAGAAGAAGGTACGGCTTTCCGCCGCCGCTGGGAGGTGCTTCGGGTCGCTCTTCCCCGAACGGGGGACGGTGGATCACTGCGGAGGAATACGCAGGTGACAGCCGTGGAGGCCGGACATCAGGAGGGACTGCCGGGCCTTGCGGGGCCTTGCGGGGCCTTGCGGATCGGCGGGCCGCCAGGGTGTCGAAGAACCCGGGCGGACGCGAATCGGCCCGTGCTGCCCGCACTCGCCCGCCGGGGCAGTCGCCCACTGCCGTCAGGCGTTCACTGCCGTCAGGCGTTCACTGCCGCCGGGTGCCCGCGGGGCCGGGCACCGGTCGGTCATCGAGTCGGCCCTGCGGGCCGGAGGCTGCCGCACGGCGTACCGAACTCCCGCCCGGCAGGACCTGCACAGCGCCGAACGCCCGCGCGGCGGCTACCGGCGGCGTAGGTCCGCGACGCGGGCGCGCTCTCCAGAGGGCGGCTCCCCCAGGACCGTCGCGCTGCGCAGTTGCGGGCCGGCGCCGGGGACCTGGCTGCGGCGTGGGCCGGGGAGGGGCACGTCCCGGCGCGGCTGACGCCCCGCCGGGCCCGTATCGCCTCCCGCCGAACCGCCGCCCGCCGCCCCGGCGACCGCGATCTGCACGCCCTGATCGGCCAGGGCCTGCAACTCGGTGGCCGCGCGGTCGTCGTGCGCGGGCGGCTCGTCGGTGACCAGCCGGGTGATCACGTCCGTCGGCACGGTCTGGAACATCGTGTCCGTGCCGAGCTTGGTGTGGTCGGCGAGGACGACGACCTCCGCGGCCGCCTGCACCAGCGCGCGGTCGACGGACGCCGACAGCATGTTGGACGTGGACAGACCGCGCTCGGCGGTGAGCCCACTGCCGGACAGGAAGGCTCTGGAGACCCTGAGGCCCTGGAGGGACTGTTCGGCACCACTGCCCACGAGGGCGTAGTTGGAGCCGCGCAGAGTGCCGCCGGTCATCACGACCTCGACACGGTTGGCGTGGGCCAACGCCTGGGCCACCAGCAGGGAGTTGGTGACGACGGTCAGCCCGGGCACCCGCGCGAGCCGGCGCGCCAGCTCCTGCGTGGTGGTCCCCGCCCCGACCACGATGGCCTCACCCTCTTCGACGAGACCCGCGGCGAGATCGGCGATGGCCGTCTTCTCGGCGGTCGCGAGATGCGATTTCTGCGGAAAGCCGGACTCTCGCGTGAACCCGCCCGGCAATACCGCACCGCCGTGCCGGCGGTCGAGGAGTCCTTCTGCCTCCAGTGCGCGCACGTCCCGCCGTACGGTCACTTCGGAGGTCTGGACGACGCGCGCGAGCTCACGGAGCGACACGGCCCCGTTCGCTCGCACCATTTCGAGGATCAATTGGCGACGTTCTGCAGCGAACACGAAACTGACAGTAACCCCAACGACCGTCTGGTTTCAGCAGTTTGCGCCGAATAACAGAAGTTGTTCGCACGGCAGGGCGGAAAGTGGTATACGCGCCCAGTCCGGGCGCCTATGCCGTACGCATCGTCGGCGACTCCCCGTGACCGGCCGCCGCCCACGCCGGGACAGGCACCCATGACGGGCCGCCGCCCATGCCGAGCCTGCCCCGCCGCCCACGCCGGGGCAGGCGGGGACCGTCAGGCCTCGCCCGCGGTCTTCCGGGTGTGCAACTGCCGTGCCACCTCGGCGATCGAGCCCGACAGGGACGGGTACACGGTGAAGGCGTTCGCGATCTGTTCGACCGTCAGATTGTTGTCGACCGCGATCGAGATGGGATGGATCAGTTCGGACGCGCGCGGTGCGACGACCACACCGCCGACCACGATCCCGGTGCCGGGGCGGCAGAAGATCTTGACGAAGCCGTCGCGGATGCCCTGCATCTTGGCGCGCGGGTTGCGCAGCAGCGGCAGCTTGACGACCCGGGCGTCGATCTTGCCGGCGTCGACGTCGGCCTGGCTGTAGCCGACGGTGGCGATCTCGGGGTCGGTGAAGACGTTCGAAGAGACGGTCTTCAGGTTGAGCGGGGCCACCGCGTCGCCCAGGAAGTGGTACATGGCGATACGTCCCTGCATGGCGGCGACGGACGCGAGGGCGAAGACGCCGGTGACGTCACCGGCGGCGTACACGCCCGGAGCCGTCGTACGCGAGACCTTGTCGGTCCAGATGTGCCCGGACTCGCGGAGCTTGACCCCGGCCTCCTCAAGACCCATCCCGCTGCTGTTGGGGATGGCACCGACGGCCATGAGGCAGTGCGACCCGGTGATCACGCGCCCGTCGGCGAGGGTGACCTCGACCCGGTCGCCGACGCGCTTGGCGGACTGCGCGCGCGAGCGGGCCATGACGTTCATGCCGCGGCGGCGGAAGACGTCCTCCAGGACGGCGGCGGCGTCGGGGTCCTCGCCGGGCAGCACACGGTCGCGCGAGGAGACGAGGGTGACCTTGGAACCGAGGGCCTGGTAGGCACCGGCGAACTCGGCACCGGTGACACCGGAGCCGACGACGATGAGCTCCTCGGGCAGCTCGTCCAGGTCGTAGACCTGGGTCCAGTTGAGGATCCGCTCGCCGTCGGGCTGGGCGTCGGGCAGCTCGCGCGGGTGACCGCCGGTGGCGATGAGCACGGCGTCGGCGGTGAGGGTCTCCTCGCTGCCGTCCGCGGCCCGGACGACGACCTTGCGCGACCCGTCCAGCGCCTGCATGCCCTCCAGCCGGCCGCGGCCGCGCACGACCCGGGCACCGGCGCGCGTGACGGAGGCGGTGATGTCGTGGGACTGGGCGAGCGCGAGCCGCTTCACCCGTCGGTTGACCTTCCCGAGGTCGACGCCGACGACGCGGGCGGCCTGCTCCAGGTGAGGGGTGTCGTCAGCCACGATGATGCCGAGCTCTTCGTACGAAGAATCGAAGGTCGTCATCACCTCGGCGGTGGCGATGAGCGTCTTCGACGGGACGCAGTCGGTGAGCACCGACGCCCCGCCCAGACCGTCGCAGTCGACGACGGTCACCTCCGCGCCGAGCTGCGCCGCCACCAGCGCCGCTTCATATCCGCCGGGTCCGCCACCGATGATCACGATCCGAGTCACGTACCCCATTGTCCCGCACGTCCGGGGTGCTTCTCCTCCGGGGGCGGCCCGAGCTACTTCTGTTACAGGAGAGGCGGACGTGGCACTGACGTACCCTCGACTCCATGTCGCTCTACGCCGCGTACGCCGGCAACCTCGACGCGCGGCTGATGACCCGCCGCGCACCGTACTCGCCGCTGCGTGCCACAGGCTGGCTCAACGGCTGGCGGCTGACCTTCGGGGGTGAGCACATGGGCTGGGAGGGCGCACTCGCGACGATCGTCGAGGACCCGGTCTCGCAGGTCTTCGTCGCGCTGTACGACATCGCGCCCATGGACGAGGACTCCCTGGACCGCTGGGAAGGCGGAGGGCTCGACGTCTACCGCAGGCTGCGCAGCGTCCGCGTCCACACGCTGGACGGCGAGGAGACGGCCTGGACCTACGTCCTGAACGGCTACGAGGGCGGCCTGCCGTCCGCCCGGTACCTGGGCGAGATCGCGGACGCGGCGGAGTCGGCCGGGGCGCCGCACGACTACGTGATGGAGCTGCGCAAGCGGCCGTGCTGACCGGGACCGGGCCTCGCCGATCCTGCGTTCACGTCGTTCACATCCTTCACGTCCTTCACGTCCTTCACCTCATTCCACCCTCTGATGAGGTTCGTCGGAAACGACAAGACAACGATCGCATTGCCGTGAGCTCCGTCATCTACGCGCGTAGGCCGGGACCGGCTACTCTCATGCGCGTGAACGCATCTCTTCTTCCGGACGACATCCAGGGCGACCCCTACGCGGCCGCCGACGCCGCCGCCGCGCGCCTGCGCGAACTGACGGGTGCCGAGACCCACGACGTCGCCCTCGTGATGGGCTCCGGCTGGGCCCCGGCCGTCGATGCCCTCGGCGAACCCGAGGCCGAGTTCCAGGTCACCGAGCTTCCCGGCTTCCCGCCGCCCGCCGTCGAGGGCCACGGCGGCAAGATCCGCTCCTACCAGATCGGTGACAAGCGGGCCCTGGTCTTCCTGGGCCGTACGCACTACTACGAGGGCCGCGGCGTCGCCGCCGTCGCGCACGGCGTCCGCACCGCCGTCGCCGCCGGCGCCAAGACCATCGTGCTCACCAACGGCTGCGGCGGCCTGCGCGAGACCATGCGCCCCGGCCAGCCGGTCCTGATCAGCGACCACATCAACCTGACCGCGACCTCCCCGATCGTCGGCGCCAACTTCGTCGACCTGACGGACCTGTACTCCCCGCGTCTGCGCGCCCTGTGCAAGGAGATCGACTCCTCCCTCGAGGAGGGCGTCTACGCGCAGTTCACCGGCCCGCACTACGAGACCCCGGCGGAGATCCACATGGCCCGCGCCATCGGCGCTGACCTGGTGGGCATGTCGACGGTCCTGGAGGCGATCGCCGCACGCGAGGCCGGGGCCGAGGTCCTGGGCATCTCCCTGGTCACGAACCTGGCCGCCGGGATGACGGGCGAGCCGCTGAACCACGAGGAGGTCCTCCAGGCGGGCCGCGACAGCGCCACCCGCATGGGAGCGCTGCTGGCCCAGGTGCTGAACCGGCTGTAGGGCGCTGTCAGCCGGGGTGACGGTCGCTGGGGGCTGCCGCCCCCGGACCCGCGGTCGGCACTTCCCAGGACGGGCTGATCGCGCCGACCCAGGGCCGAAAAGTGCCGACCTCGCCGACCGGTGCTGAACTGTACGGATACTGCGATACGACGCGCACCCCGCGACGGACACCCGCAAGACGCGCGCCACCCGACGGCCCGCAACCCGACGGCCTGCGGACCTGTGCACCTACCGCCCCAGGTGCCACACGAACCACACAACGAGAGGTTGACCCGACGTGCACGACGAACTCATCGCACGGGCCAAGGCGTGGCTGGCCGAGGACCCCGACGCGGAGACCCGTGAGGAACTCGCCAAGCTCATCGACGCCGAGGACCACGCCGAGCTCGCCGCGCGCTTCAGCGGCACCCTCCAGTTCGGCACCGCCGGCCTCCGCGGCGAACTCGGCGCCGGCCCCATGCGCATGAACCGCGCCGTGGTCATCCGCGCCGCCGCGGGCCTCGCCGCGTACCTCAAGGCCAAGGGGCAGAGCGACGGCCTCGTGGTCATCGGCTACGACGCCCGGCACAAGTCCGCCGACTTCGCGCGCGACACGGCGGCGGTGATGACGGGCGCGGGCCTGCGCGCGGCCGTACTCCCCCGCCCCCTCCCCACCCCGGTCCTCGCCTTCGCCATACGGCACCTCGGCGCGGTCGCGGGCGTGGAGGTCACCGCCAGCCACAACCCGCCCCGGGACAACGGCTACAAGGTGTACCTCGGCGACGGCTCCCAGATCGTGCCTCCCGCCGACGCCGAGATCGCGGCCGAGATCGACGCGATCACCGCTCTCGCCGCCGTCTCCCGCCCGGACACCGGCTGGGAAACCCTGGACGACAGCGTCCTGGAGGCCTACCTCGCCCGCACGGACGCCGTCGTCACGCCCGGCTCCCCCCGCACGGCCCGCACCGTCTACACGGCGATGCACGGCGTAGGCAAGGACGTCCTCCTGGCCGCCTTCGCCCGGGCCGGCTTCCCGGAACCCGCCCTCGTCGCCGAGCAGGCCGACCCCGACCCGGACTTCCCGACCGTCGCCTTCCCGAACCCGGAAGAGCCCGGCGCGATGGACCTCGCCTTCGCGAAGGCCCGCGAGACGAACCCGGACCTGGTCATCGCCAACGACCCCGACGCCGACCGCTGCGCCGTGGCCGTCAAGGACGGCGAGGACTGGCGCATGCTGCGCGGCGACGAGGTCGGCGCGCTCCTGGCCGCCCACCTGGTCACGCGCGGCGCCCGGGGCACCTTCGCCGAGTCGATCGTCTCGTCCTCGCTCCTCGGCCGCATCGCCGAGAAGGCGGGCCTGCCGTACGAGGAGACCCTCACCGGCTTCAAGTGGATCGCGCGCGTGGAGGGCCTGCGCTACGGCTACGAGGAGGCGCTCGGCTACTGCGTGGACCCGGAGGGTGTGCGCGACAAGGACGGCATCACGGCCGCGCTCCTGATCACGGAGCTCGCCTCGTACCTGAAGGAGGAGGGTCGCACCCTCCTCGACCTGCTCGACGACATCGCGGTCGAACACGGCCTGCACGCCACGGACCAGCTCTCGGTCCGCGTCGAGGACCTGTCGATCATCGGGAACGCGATGCGGCGCCTGCGCGAGCAGCCCCCGACCCACCTCGCGGGCCTGTCGATCACCAACTCCGAGGACCTCACCAAGGGCACGGACAAGCTCCCGCCCACGGACGGCCTGCGCTACACGCTCGACGGCGCCCGCGTGATCGTCCGCCCGAGCGGCACGGAACCGAAGCTGAAGTGCTACCTGGAGGTCGTGGTCCCCGTCGCGACGCACACCGACCTCCCGACGGCGCGCGCGAAGGCCGCGGACCTACTGGCGTCAATCAAGCGGGACCTGTCGGCAGCCGCCGGGATCTGAGACCCGATCGTCCCCTGGGCACGTGCGGCGACGTCCGACGCCGCGCGTGCCCGCCGCGTTCCTGGCGTGGCGAGACTCGAAGACATTCGGACGGTGCCGTACCTCGACATCAGAGGGCGATCTCGGCGCGATTCAGATCGAGGAGATCCGGGTCCTGGCGAACCAGTTCCTCCTCGAATGCGTCCCATCCCTTTACGCGGACGAACGCCGCTTCGGACTCACCGATCGGTACGAGCCACACCATGGCCGTCTCCACGCCGTTCTCGAGGACGACCGATGCGAAATCGTCGTCGAAACAGACCGGGAGCGCGGCATAGAGAGCCGTCATGGTGCCCCCCGGAAGCAACGGCATCGGCAGCGGGATCACATCCCCGCGCAACACCGCTTCCCCACTGACCACCAGACGCTCGGCCACCCATTCCAGAACCCCCGGGAGCGGACCGGTCTCGTCGCCCGGCACCGGCCGGCCGCACCCCAGCAGTTCGAGATGCTGAGGCCGGTCCGACACACGGGACGTCAGATGGGTCTTGAACAGGCCGATCGTGGCGTAGCACTGGATCCCGGCCAGGACACCTCCGGTGAAGTAGCCGACCCTCGGGGTGCCTTCGGGGGACTGCTCACTGGGCTCCCAGGCTCCGAGGAGCCGGCCCAGGCGGGATTCGAGATGCTCGATCAAGACAGCCATCGCTATCGGTTACCCATCCTTTTCGAAAACTTCAGCCCGGGCAGCAGCATCCAACCCCCTCAGGCAAGTGGCCGGCTTGGGGGACCATTTAGTGCTGGTCCGGTCCGCCTCGGCAATTTTCAACACCCCAGAGATTCACCGATACTTCGGCACCGTCCCCACCATCGCCTCGGCTTCCCCAGGGGAGCCCGCCAGTTGCCCGGCATGCCAGATCTCCTCGTCGCTCATGCCACGCGCCATGGTGATCGCCTCTTGGAGCCCGTCGGCGTTTCCGGATTTGAGCATTTTGAAGAACCATTTCAGCGACTCGGCCTTGTCCGGGTGGTCGGCAGTGCCGTCCCGGTACCAGCAGGCAGCGACGTACATCGCTCCGTCATGTCCGGACTCGGCGGCCTTCAGATAACAGCGCAGCGCATCGGCATCCTGATCCATGGCCGCGAGCAAGTCACCGAGGACGACATAGGCATCGTCGACACCACCCTCCGCGGCTGATCGCAGCAATGCAGCGACCGCTTGAGGCTCGCGCTTCCCCCACCACAGCTGCGCCAGATTGAACTGCGCATGGGCGTCCCCTTGGTCGGCCGCCTTCTGAAACAGTCGTTCAGCCTCCTCGAGGTCCTGCGGCACTCCCAGCCCGTTCGCGTAGAGATGCCCCAAGCTCCGCTTTCCCGTGGCGCTGCCTTGGTCAGCGGTCTTCTTGAACCAAAAAGCAGCATCGGAGGGATTCTCCTCGAATTCAAGGAGAATCCCTCCGAGTACATTCTGGGCTTCCGTTTCGCCCGACTCTGCCGCCACCGTGAGACACGGGACAATCTCGGCGAGCCGATCCGCAGCAGTCGGATCTCCGCCTTGCGCGGAATCCAGAAGAGCCACAGCAGTTGCCGCGATACCAGAGTGTTCGCCTGTCATTCGAACATGATATCGGCTGCCCACCCTGTCGCAAGGATCGGCCAGTCATTCCCGTACGGCAACATCTCGCTTCGCTTGCGAGGACGTTCACCCTGTCAGCCGGACGGGCGGATTTTCGCGAACTTCTCAGCCAAGGCGGGGCCGAGCTGTTCAACTATGCCGTGCCCTGGCTGACCAGGAAACGGCAGGTTGTTGAGAAAAGAAGTCACGATGACCTCGTTGATCTCAGGGACTTCCCGTCGGCCCTGCTCCTCCAGGAACTGGAGGGTACTTCGCCAGTCCGGTGCTCCAGGCTGGGCGTCGAGAAAGGAGTCCACGGTTGCCTGCGTGACATCCCAGAAGAACACGTGGGAGAGCACCATGCCACCCTCGTTTTCCACATGCGCTTCATAGAGCTCCTCGAACTCGGGGACCCGAGCGACGAGATCCTCCGCCAACTGCAGATCCCCGGACATCAGCATCCTCCAAGATCGGGGTGGTTGATCGGCGGCTGCCTGAGTGCCACCGGACAGGTCTTTGAAGGTGTGTCTGGTCAGTCCTGCCCGGCCTGACCCTGCGGAGCCGGCGTCACGCCGAAGCCCTACAGTTCAACGCCCCCCATGTGCGCATCGCCTCGACCCTAAACGCAGAAAACCCCCGTGCCGATCGGCACGGGGGTTTTCTCAATATTTGTTCGGCGGCGTCCTACTCTCCCACAGGGTCCCCCCTGCAGTACCATCGGCGCTGTAAGGCTTAGCTTCCGGGTTCGGAATGTAACCGGGCGTTTCCCTCACGCTATGGCCACCGAAACACTATGAAACAGACAACCCGACCGCTGCTGTGACTACAGCGGGGTTGTTCGTGGTTTCAGAACCAACACAGTGGACGCGAGCAACTGAGGACAAGCCCTCGGCCTATTAGTACCAGTCACCTCCACACGTTGCCGTGCTTCCAGATCTGGCCTATCAACCCAGTCGTCTACTGGGAGCCTTACCCCATCAAGTGGGTGGGAGTCCTCATCTCGAAGCAGGCTTCCCGCTTAGATGCTTTCAGCGGTTATCCCTCCCGAACGTAGCCAACCAGCCATGCCCTTGGCAGAACAACTGGCACACCAGAGGTTCGTCCGTCCCGGTCCTCTCGTACTAGGGACAGCCCTTCTCAAGACTCCTACGCGCACAGCGGATAGGGACCGAACTGTCTCACGACGTTCTAAACCCAGCTCGCGTACCGCTTTAATGGGCGAACAGCCCAACCCTTGGGACCGACTCCAGCCCCAGGATGCGACGAGCCGACATCGAGGTGCCAAACCATCCCGTCGATATGGACTCTTGGGGAAGATCAGCCTGTTATCCCCGGGGTACCTTTTATCCGTTGAGCGACGGCGCTTCCACAAGCCACCGCCGGATCACTAGTCCCGACTTTCGTCCCTGCTCGACCCGTCGGTCTCACAGTCAAGCTCCCTTGTGCACTTACACTCAACACCTGATTGCCAACCAGGCTGAGGGAACCTTTGGGCGCCTCCGTTACTCTTTAGGAGGCAACCGCCCCAGTTAAACTACCCATCAGACACTGTCCCTGATCCGGATCACGGACCCAGGTTAGACATCCAGCACGACCAGACTGGTATTTCAACGACGACTCCACAACCACTGGCGTGGCCGCTTCAAAGTCTCCCAGCTATCCTACACAAGCCGAACCGAACACCAATATCAAACTGTAGTAAAGGTCCCGGGGTCTTTCCGTCCTGCTGCGCGAAACGAGCATCTTTACTCGTAGTGCAATTTCACCGGGCCTATGGTTGAGACAGTCGAGAAGTCGTTACGCCATTCGTGCAGGTCGGAACTTACCCGACAAGGAATTTCGCTACCTTAGGATGGTTATAGTTACCACCGCCGTTTACTGGCGCTTAAGTTCTCAGCTTCGCCCCACCGAAATGGAGCTAACCGGTCCCCTTAACGTTCCAGCACCGGGCAGGCGTCAGTCCGTATACATCGCCTTACGGCTTCGCACGGACCTGTGTTTTTAGTAAACAGTCGCTTCTCGCTGGTCTCTGCGGCCACCCCCAGCTCAGGAAGCAAGTTCCCTCACCAGGTGTGGCCCCCCTTCTCCCGAAGTTACGGGGGCATTTTGCCGAGTTCCTTAACCATAGTTCACCCGAACGCCTCGGTATTCTCTACCTGACCACCTGAGTCGGTTTAGGGTACGGGCCGCCATGAAACTCGCTAGAGGCTTTTCTCGACAGCATAGGATCATCCACTTCACCACAATCGGCTCGGCATCAGGTCTCAGCCTCATGTGCGACGGATTTGCCTATCGCACGGCCTACACCCTTACCCCGGGACAACCACCGCCCGGGATGGACTACCTTCCTGCGTCACCCCATCACTCACCTACTAACCGCTTGGTTCAGCGGCTCCACCACTTTCCTTTCCCCGAAGGGTCCGGAACGGCTTCACGGCCTTAGCATCACGATGCTCGATGTTTGACGCTTCACAGCGGGTACCGGAATATCAACCGGTTATCCATCGACTACGCCTGTCGGCCTCGCCTTAGGTCCCGACTTACCCTGGGCAGATCAGCTTGACCCAGGAACCCTTAGTCAATCGGCGCACACGTTTCTCACGTGTGAATCGCTACTCATGCCTGCATTCTCACTCGTCAACCGTCCACAACTACCTTCCGGTGCTGCTTCACCCGGCAGACGACGCTCCCCTACCCATCACAGCAGGCGTTGGCCCTATATGCTGCAATGACACGACTTCGGCGGTACGCTTGAGCCCCGCTACATTGTCGGCGCGGAATCACTAGACCAGTGAGCTATTACGCACTCTTTCAAGGGTGGCTGCTTCTAAGCCAACCTCCTGGTTGTCTGTGCGACTCCACATCCTTTCCCACTTAGCGTACGCTTAGGGGCCTTAGTCGATGCTCTGGGCTGTTTCCCTCTCGACCATGGAGCTTATCCCCCACAGTCTCACTGCCGCGCTCTCACTTACCGGCATTCGGAGTTTGGCTAAGGTCAGTAACCCGGTAGGGCCCATCGCCTATCCAGTGCTCTACCTCCGGCAAGAAACACACGACGCTGCACCTAAATGCATTTCGGGGAGAACCAGCTATCACGGAGTTTGATTGGCCTTTCACCCCTAACCACAGGTCATCCCCCAGGTTTTCAACCCTGGTGGGTTCGGTCCTCCACGAAGTCTTACCTCCGCTTCAACCTGCCCATGGCTAGATCACTCCGCTTCGGGTCTTGAGCGTGCTACTCCAACGCCCTATTCGGACTCGCTTTCGCTACGGCTTCCCCACACGGGTTAACCTCGCAACACACCGCAAACTCGCAGGCTCATTCTTCAAAAGGCACGCAGTCACGAGACACCAGCAAGCTGATGTCCGACGCTCCCACGGCTTGTAGGCACACGGTTTCAGGTACTATTTCACTCCGCTCCCGCGGTACTTTTCACCATTCCCTCACGGTACTATCCGCTATCGGTCACCAGGGAATATTTAGGCTTAGCGGGTGGTCCCGCCAGATTCACACGGGATTTCTCGGGCCCCGTGCTACTTGGGTGTCTCTCAAACGAGCCGCTGACGTTTCGACTACGGGGGTCTTACCCTCTACGCCGGACCTTTCGCATGTCCTTCGCCTACATCAACGGTTTCTGACTCGTCCTGTTGCCGGCAGACAACAGAAGAGAGATCCCACAACCCCGCATGCGCAACCCCTGCCGGGTCTCACACGCATACGGTTTGGCCTCATCCGGTTTCGCTCGCCACTACTCCCGGAATCACGGTTGTTTTCTCTTCCTGAGGGTACTGAGATGTTTCACTTCCCCTCGTTCCCTCCACACTGCCTATGTGTTCAGCAGTGGGTGACAGCCCATGACGACTGCCGGGTTTCCCCATTCGGAAACCCCCGGATCAAAGCCTGGTTGACGACTCCCCGGGGACTATCGCGGCCTCCCACGTCCTTCATCGGTTCCTGGTGCCAAGGCATCCACCGTGCGCCCTTAAAAACTTGGCCACAGATGCTCGCGTCCACTGTGCAGTTCTCAAACAACGACCAACCACCCGTCACACACCAAAACCTTGGTGCTTCACCGGGGCCGGCATCGAAGACAGACCTTGCGGCCGTGCCCTCAGACACCCAACAGCGTGCCCGGCCAGCTCCCGTCCGGAGATCATGCGTTCCACGCTCTTACGAGCAGTACTAGCAGCCTCCGACCCGAGGTCCTGGCCGAATAATCAACGTTCCACCCATGAGCAACCAGCATCGGACGTTCGCCGATGTACTGGCCTCTGACCGTGTCCCGAAGAACCCGGTAAGAAGTGCTCCTTAGAAAGGAGGTGATCCAGCCGCACCTTCCGGTACGGCTACCTTGTTACGACTTCGTCCCAATCGCCAGTCCCACCTTCGACAGCTCCCTCCCACAAGGGGTTGGGCCACCGGCTTCGGGTGTTACCGACTTTCGTGACGTGACGGGCGGTGTGTACAAGGCCCGGGAACGTATTCACCGCAGCAATGCTGATCTGCGATTACTAGCGACTCCGACTTCATGGGGTCGAGTTGCAGACCCCAATCCGAACTGAGACCGGCTTTTTGAGATTCGCTCCACCTCACGGTATCGCAGCTCTTTGTACCGGCCATTGTAGCACGTGTGCAGCCCAAGACATAAGGGGCATGATGACTTGACGTCGTCCCCACCTTCCTCCGAGTTGACCCCGGCGGTCTCCTGTGAGTCCCCATCACCCCGAAGGGCATGCTGGCAACACAGAACAAGGGTTGCGCTCGTTGCGGGACTTAACCCAACATCTCACGACACGAGCTGACGACAGCCATGCACCACCTGTACACCGACCACAAGGGGGGCACTATCTCTAATGCTTTCCGGTGTATGTCAAGCCTTGGTAAGGTTCTTCGCGTTGCGTCGAATTAAGCCACATGCTCCGCCGCTTGTGCGGGCCCCCGTCAATTCCTTTGAGTTTTAGCCTTGCGGCCGTACTCCCCAGGCGGGGAACTTAATGCGTTAGCTGCGGCACCGACGACGTGGAATGTCGCCAACACCTAGTTCCCACCGTTTACGGCGTGGACTACCAGGGTATCTAATCCTGTTCGCTCCCCACGCTTTCGCTCCTCAGCGTCAGTAATGGCCCAGAGATCCGCCTTCGCCACCGGTGTTCCTCCTGATATCTGCGCATTTCACCGCTACACCAGGAATTCCGATCTCCCCTACCACACTCTAGCTAGCCCGTATCGACTGCAGACCCGAGGTTAAGCCTCGGGCTTTCACAATCGACGTGACAAGCCGCCTACGAGCTCTTTACGCCCAATAATTCCGGACAACGCTTGCGCCCTACGTATTACCGCGGCTGCTGGCACGTAGTTAGCCGGCGCTTCTTCTGCAGGTACCGTCACTTTCGCTTCTTCCCTGCTGAAAGAGGTTTACAACCCGAAGGCCGTCATCCCTCACGCGGCGTCGCTGCATCAGGCTTGCGCCCATTGTGCAATATTCCCCACTGCTGCCTCCCGTAGGAGTCTGGGCCGTGTCTCAGTCCCAGTGTGGCCGGTCGCCCTCTCAGGCCGGCTACCCGTCGTCGCCTTGGTGAGCCATTACCTCACCAACAAGCTGATAGGCCGCGGGCTCATCCTGCACCGCCGGAGCTTTCCAAGTTCGAAGATGCCTCCGAACCTCGTATCCGGTATTAGACCCCGTTTCCAGGGCTTGTCCCAGAGTGCAGGGCAGATTGCCCACGTGTTACTCACCCGTTCGCCACTAATCCCCACCGAAGTGGTTCATCGTTCGACTTGCATGTGTTAAGCACGCCGCCAGCGTTCGTCCTGAGCCAGGATCAAACTCTCCGTGAATGTTTACCGGTAATCCGGTTCAACACCACGAGAGCGGTGCGAGAGGAGGAATAGTCCCCTCGCACACAGCGTCCTCGCTGTGTTTTTCAAAGGAACCTCGACCATCGGATTGTTCCGACGGACGGGGTATCAACATATCTGGCGTTGATTTTTGGCACGCTGTTGAGTTCTCAAGGAACGGACGCTTCCTTTGTACTCACCCTCTCGGGCTTTCCTCCGGGCGCTTCCCTTCGGTCTTGCGTTTCCGACTCTATCAGATCTTTTCTCGATCCGATTTCCTCGGTGCTTTCCAGGTTCCCGCTCTCGCGTTTCCCTTTCCGGCGATGTTGACTCTATCAGATCCCTCAGTTCCCTTTGGGGCCTGACTCCCTGTCAACCGGGTTGTCTTCCCGGGCCTTTCGGCCGTTCCGACGAGTGAGACTTTAGCGGATCCCTCGCTCCCGAGCTAATCGGGGGCTGCGCCCTCACGAGAGTTCGAACGCGGATTCCTCATTCCGAAAATACGCATGCCAATACACACGACGACGAAGCGCCGGTTCTCGGCTGGTACTTGCGGAATGGCTGTCCGGGGACCGACCGGAGTCGGCACTCACGTCGGACAACCCGGAGGACACTACGGATCGAGTCGGGGCGTGTCAACTCGGCTGACTCGGCTCGGCTCCGCACCGTCCCCTTGAGGCACGACTGCATGGCGGCAGCGGGAATCTTCCCACTCGGCATCGACGGTGACCGTCCGGTCGAGCGGCTTGACGTAGCAGGCGCTGACGATGCGGGCGCACGTGTCCAAGTCGCTGTTGGCCAACCGTCCGGCTGGAGCAGGAACGAGGCGTACTCGCTGTCGAGACCGTGGCCCAGCCGGTCGGCCACGGTCTCGCATGCGCTCCGGACTCGCCGGCGACCTGGGCTCGTCGTAGCGCCAGAGGCCAATTCAGCGCCGGGACAGTCACCGATACTTCTGCGCCGTCCCCACCATCGCCTCGGATTCCCCAGGGGAGCCCGCCAGTTGCCCGGCACGCCGGATCTCCTCGTCGCTCATGCCACGTGCCATGGTGATCGCCTCTTGGAGCCCGTCAGCGTTTCCGGATGTGAGCATTTTGCAGAACCACTTCAGGGCCTCGGCCTTGTCCGGATGGCAGGCAGTGCCGTCCCGGTACCAGCAGGCAGCGACGTACATCGCCCCGTCATGCCAGGACTCGGCGGCCTTCAGATAACAGCGCAGCGCATCGGCATCCTGGTCCATGGCCGCGAGCAAGTCACCGAGGACGACATAGGCGTCGTCGACACCGCCCTCCGCGGCGGATCGCAGCAGTGCAGCGACCGCTTGAGGGTCGCGCTCGACGGCGTCGAAGGTGAGGGAAGCCGTGCGGGCTGCCCCGGCGTCACGCGGAAGCCCCGCAGTCAACGCCCCAGATAGCGTCCGCCAGCCGGGACAGCACGCCACTGGTGCCATTCATAGCCAGGAAACACAGTTTGCCGGTTTCGCTCTCCCGCGGCAGCAGCCGCAGCCCCGGAGGAGAAGCGGCACGCTCACTCGGTGTACGCCGACGTGGGTCGGCCCGAACGACAGCATGCGCCCGTGTGCTCGTCAATGTGCGGGGAATACTGGTCTCCGTTCTGCATCGACACCAGAACGGTACCCCCGGCCGGCGCTGGGGGGAACGGTGATCACCCCCCGCCGCCGGGCGGGGGCGATCACCGTGTCGGCGCTGCTCGTGTCTGCGGGACCGCTTCGCCCCGAACTTGCCGGCCGCAGCGCCAAAGACGAGACCGGATAACGGTTCAGCCTGCCGAGCAACCGGTGTCTGCAGTACGCGACCTCCGGCCGACCAGCCAGCCACGGGTGCCTGATGTCAGCCCTGGAAGCTCAGGCGCGGCACATGTGACGGATCCGCGGGGCAGACGAAGACATTCATCGAGCCCCAACGGCCGACGGTCACCTGAGTGGGGATGTTCGCATCCATGGCATCCGCGGTCGCCCTGTCCTCCAGAGGAATCCAGCTACGGCTCCCACTGTCCCACTCCTTGCTCGCGACGGTGAGAAGCAGGTCCATCTCCCGCCCGCAGTCGCACAGCATCGGAGCCGGGTCGGTCGCGTGCCAGGAGGCGTATCCACCTGCCTTCCAGCCCGGGGCAATCGACAAGTCGGACTGATAGAGCACAGCGTCCTCATCCAGATCGTCCTCGTCGCCCTCCCACGCATCGATCCGCTCGCGCAGCTCCTCCGGCAACAGGCGCAGCTCCTGATGCTCGACCACCTGCTCCGGGTCCAGCACGCAAGCAGCGGGTACATAGCCCTCGGAACCCACGACCTCGGGCTCCGGCTGATCGGTCAGCACGTCGACGACCTCCGCGGAGCGACGCCAGCGCAGCTCCACCGCGGGCTCATGCCGACCCTCGTGCGCGTCGAACGGGCACCACAGCATCTGCAGCAGGTCCTGATCGGCGGGACCTCCCAGATCGGGCACGTCCCGCCGGTACAGCTGAGCCACGGCAAGCATCGGAATGGGATCGGTGTCCTCAAGCCAGGGAGCGTGCCTGCCCCGCTTGAGCGACCTCAGCACCTCGCCTTCCTCATCCGTGGGCCCCGGCCGCTGACCGGGCGCTGGATTGCGGCTCCAGGCCTCTGCCAGGATCCTCCGCCGCAGCCGCACATCCGCCACTCGGTCACCGAAGCGCCGCCTGTGCCTCTGCGTGCACATAGGCCACGGCTCGTGCGCCGGCCAGAGCAGCGGCCCGCCGACCGAGCTCTCCGCAGCGCCGGGCGCGCCCGGCCTTGGATGCAGCCGGGTCGCCGTACGACGGTAGGCCGTCAGCTCAGGAAAAACCCTCTCTATTTCGACCGGCCGAGAGGGAGTGGTGCGGGTCATTCGTCTCCTCCGAAACAGCCTGGGCGCAACAGGCCAGTACCTGTTGCGCCCAGGCCTCTACTCGCTACAGCGCCTAACCGGCCCTTCCGGTCCGTACCCCGGCGGCCGGGTTTTCCAGCCAACCGCTCAGCTGGAACCCACGATTGCCGTGAGCATCGAAATCCAGCCTGATCGGAATCGGATTGGCACCTTCATACACCGGTTTCACCGAGTATTGAACTGTCTCGCCGGCCTTGACTGCCTTATAGATCTCTCCTTCGACCAAGTCTCTCATCCATGGAGTGTTGACGGGGTCTTGGGTGAGCGTGACGAGATTCCGGCGCGCGTAACGTCCCTTACCTGCACCGCCGAGTCGGCCGGCCAGCAGATGGCCGCGGGCCTCGTTGAATGCGGTGCCGTTGCCTCGCCAGCCGGGCGGGGTCGTCTTCCCTGCCTCCGAGCCCTTGTCCAGCATGCCGGGCCGGACCTGGGCATCGACTCCGGTGGGACGGCCGAGGTCGTCCAGGCCGTGGTACCTGACACTGTTGTCATGGGCGTACTGATCCTGGCGGGCGGCCTTGGAGCAGTTGTGCACCAACAGAGCCGCGTTACCGACCATCACGTGGTACGTGTGCAGACCGTCCACGGTCAGGTCGTACGTGATCTTGTGATCGCTGTACGTCCGCGTGTTGATGACCTCGGCCGGTGAGCCATCCGCGGTCTGGAACTTGTCACCAGCCTTGAAGTCCTGCGCCCGCGTCCACGTCTTCGTCGTGGCGTTGTAGATCTGGTGCAGGGCCGTGGTGTCCAGGGTCCTGGGTCCGTCCTTGGTGGCGACGGTCACCCGCACGTAGTCGCGGTCGTGCGTAGTGATGTGGACCTTGGTGACCTTGTGAGCCTCCTTCTTCTTTTTGCCGGGCTCGGCGGTAAGGACGTAGTCCCCGACCTTGACCTCGGAGATCGGCTTGGCCGCGCCGCTTGCGAGCACGACCGGGGTGGCTCCTGTGAAACTGTGGCAGCCGCTGACCTTGCCGGCCACCGCACCGAAGACACCACCCGTTGCCGCACCGAGCGCCGTCGCCTTCGCCGCGCCGCTCGCGCTGCAGCCCTCCTCGCTGGCCGCGCAGGAGATGCCGTAGCCGACCGCGCCTTCCGCGGCTCCGCCCGCGGCGCCCATGGCCGCGCCCGTGGCCACCTTGCCGCCGACGTTCGCGAGCAGGCGGCCCACCGCGCCGGAGGCCGCACCGCCGGCCGCGCCGCCGAGGGCTCCGGTGATGCCGCCGATCGCGACCGCGCCGAGGAAGCCGCCGACGGACTTGGGGCCGTCGCTCATCATGTAGCCGACGCCATTGGCGACGGCACCGGCGAGAGCCGCGCAGCCGATCGCGCCGCCACCGAACGTGGCGCCGGTGCAGACCGCGAAGACACCCACACCGACCGCGACCGAGACGATGGTCGCGGCGTGCTGTTTGACGTAATTGGCTGTCGCCTTCGCCGCCTTCTGGACGCCTCTGCCGATCTTCTTGACGGCCTTCTTGGCTGCCGAGACCGCCTTCTTGGCTACGTGTTTGACAGCCTTGGCGACCTTACGAGCCGTCTCCTTGATGTGCTTGACGACCTTGTGGGCGTAGCGCTTGACGCGTTTGTACGTGCGTTTGACGTATCTCTTGACCTTCTTGACGCTGTCGTGGACGTAGTGCACCGCCTTGCGGACCGCGCGATGCACCTTGCGTGCGGCCTTCTTGACCGCGCGCTTGATGTGCTTGGCAGCCTTGCGGACCGCCTTGGCGGCCTTCTTGACCGCGTGCTTGGTCTTCTTCCAGGCCGACTTGGCGACCTTCTTGACCTTCTTCGAGACCTTCTTGACGGCCTTCTTGATGAACTCGAACCAGTGACCGGTCGGGTCCACGCCCGTCATCGGGTTCTGGTTGGCGTAGGCGTACTGGTTCGCGTTCACCGACGACGGCAGCGGGTCGTTGCCGACCGTGTCCCGGCTGCTGAACTGACCGGTCTGCGGCGAGTACCAGCGCGCCGCCATGTTGACCTTGGCCGTCTCCGGGTCGGTCCAGCCGGACTGGTAACCCAGGTTGCCCAGCATCCCGTTCGTGACGGAGACCTTGCCGAACGGCGTGTACGTCGACGAACCGGTCAGCGCCTCACCGGAGGCGGTGAACTGGGCCACCACGTCGTCGTGGATGTCCGTCAGAGCCAGCACCGACGACACGGCCGTCTTCACGCCCAGCAGCGAACCGTCCACGTTGCGGCTGTAGGACGTCATACCGTCCGAGGCCACATCGTTCCCGCCGCCGCTGTACCGGAAGGAGTAGATCTCCGCACCGGTCTCGTCCTTGGCCTTCAGGACACGGTCCAGACCGTCGTACGTATACGTTCGGTCACCCTCGTTGATCACACGGTTGAAGGCGTCCGCCTTGAGCAGGGTCTGCGTCCCGCCCTCGTCGGTGATCGTCTTCAGCGTGCCGCGCGCGGTGTACGCGTACGTGTTGTGCCCGTCCGACGTGAGCCGGTTGCGCGCGTCGTACGTGTACGTGTCGCCACCGACACGCGTGCGGTTGCCCGAGGCGTCGTAGCCGTAGGCCTCCGTGGTCGATCCGTTGTTCCAGGACGTCAGCCGGTTCGCCCAGTCGTATGCGTAGGTGTTCGTGGACGCACCCGCGACACCGGTCGTCGTCTTCGACGTCAGGTTGTCGTTGTCGTCCCACCCGTAGCTGAGCGACGACAACACCTTGCCCGTGGGCGAGGTCAGCTTGTCGCTGGTCAGCCGCTCCAACGCGTCGTAGGAGAACTCACGCTTGGACTTGCCGGTGCCGTAGTCGATCTGCTTGACGTTGCTGTTGACGTCGTAGGTGTACGTCAATGCCGAGCCGGTGGCGCCGTCGTTGACGGTCTTCAGCCGGCCGGCCGTGTCGTACCCGTAGGTCGACGTGCCCGACGCGTCCGTCCGCGACGTCATCGCCCCGTCACCGTCGTAGGCGAACGACGAGGTGCCCGACGGACCGGACGTCGACAGCAGCAGACCTCGGTCGTCGTAGGTGAAGGTGTTCAGATCCGTGTCCGCACCCGCGACGGCCGTGACGCGGTCGTCGGAGTCGTACGCGTACGTGTGGTCGAGTGTCGCGGCCTCCGCACCCGTACCGGTCTGCTTCACCAGCCGGCTCTTGGCGTCGTACTCATGGGAGACGACCACACCGCCGGGGGAGCGCTGCTCCTTCACCCGTCCATTGGCGTCGTACACCGTGGTGAAGGTGCGGTCAGCCGCGTCCGGGTGGGTCGGGGTGGACGGCTCGATCAGTGATTCGGGCAGACCCCAGGTGTTGTAGGTGGTGATGAACGGGTTGCCGCGGCCGTCGGTGAAGCGCGTACGGTTGCCCGCCGCGTCGTAGCCGAAGGTCGTGGTGATCGACTCGGTCGCCGAGACCGGCTCCACCGCCTGGGTCACCAGACCCGTCGCGTCAACGGTGAACGTGGTGGTGTGGCCGCGGTAGTCGGTCACCGATACCGGGGTGCCCGCGCGGTCGTAGGTGGAACGGCTGGTGCGCAGCACCGCGCCGGTCGCGTCCAGGTCGCTGGTGGCGACCAGCTGGCCGTAACCGTCGTAGGTGTTCTTGGTGCTGGTGTTGTCCGGGTCGATCGAGGTGAGGACCTCGCCGTCCATGTTGTAGGTGAACTTCGACACGTTGCCCGCGCCGTCGGTCACCTCGGTGGTCTCGCCGAGCGCGTTGTACTTGTACGACTCCGCCACACCCGCCGGGCTCACCATCCGGGACAGCTCGCCACCCGGCGCGTTGTACTCGTTGATCGCCGTGTACGCCCGCTGGGTCGGCTGACGCACGATGTCCGTGCTGGTCAGCTCACGACCCAGGTAGTCCCAGGTGGACTCCTCACGCGCGCCGCCCGGCCGGACCGACGACAGCAGGTCGCCGTTGGTGTCGTACGCGTATGTCGTCTTGCCGCCGCCCGGCTCCGTGACCGAGGCCACATCGCCGAGTTGGGTGTACGTGTACGTCGTGCGGTTGCCCAGCGGGTCGACCTCCGCCGTGGCCTGGCCGAGCTTGTTGTACTCGTTCCAGGACGTGGCCGTGATCGGCGTCGTGGACCCGGGCGCCGTGTAGTTCGGCAGCTTCGTCGAGGTCTCCTGGCCCTCGGCGTCGTAGGCCGTGACCGTGACGTTGCCGAGCGGGTCGGACGCCTCGGTCACCTCACCGAAGGTGTTGTAACCCGTCATCGAGACCGGACGTACCGCCGTGGGCGTCCCACCGCCCGTCTCGGCGTTGACGACGGGCTCGGTGACCGTGGTCTGCTGGGCCGCCTCGTCGTACCCGTAGTCGGTGGTGTTGCCGACCGCGTCGGTCGTTGACACCGGCAGACCTCGCTGGTCCAGCTTCCAGGTGGTCGTATGCACCGAACTGCCGCTCGCCGGCAGCGTGCCGCCGTAGACCGCGGAGATCTGCGACGGGGTCAGCGCCTCGCTGTAGACCTGGACGTCGGCGATCGTGCCCTGGGTGTTCTCGGCGTAGGTGCCGTTGTAGAGACGCCGTCCGATCTGCAACGGGCCGGTGGCCTCCCACGGGGAGGTGAAGGCCGTTGTGGTGCCGGACTGGGTTCCGTTGACGTACAGCTTCAGCGTCCCGGTGGCCTGGTCGTACACACCGGTGAGGTGCGTCCAGGTACCGGACGTCACCGCCGAGGTGCCGGAGTAGGTCCGGATGGTCGCGGCGCCGGTGGTGTCCGAGCCGTGGCGGTTGAAGGTCCAGCCGTACGTCGTGGAGTAGTACAGCTGGAAGCCGCTGGCGACCTTGCCGTCCTGGGCCAGGAAGGTGCTGTTGGCGCTCGTCGAGCTGAGCTTGACCCAGGCCGAGACGGTGAAGCTGCCGCTGGTGTTGACCGCCGGACCGTCCGCCTGACCGTAGGCGTTCGCGGTGCCGTTGAAGACCGCGGAGCCGCCCTTCTCGGTGGAGCGGGTGACGGCGCTGCCCAGCGTCACCTTGTTGTTGCCGCCGGAGGAGTCGTTGGCCGTGAGGCCGCTGGTCTCCGAGAGCTTCCACCGGGCCACGGGCGCGGTGGTGCCGTCGTGCACCGTGGTGCCGGTGACATTGCCCAGGTTGTCGTAGCGGGTGTCGGTCGAGTCGACGTCACCGGTCGCCGGGTCGGTCTCCGCCTCCGTCACGACGTTGTCGTCCGGGTCGTAGGAGACCTTCGTGCTGCGGTTGACGCCGGTCGGGTCGAGCACCGACGACGTGACGCGGTCGGCCGCGTCCACCACGAAGGTGGATGTGGTCTGGCCGTCGTTGGTCACCTGCTTGATCAGGTTCCCGGCCATGTCGTAGGTGTTGGACTCCTCGACGAACTGCTTGCCGTTCGCCGGGTCCTTGCGGGTGACCGTGGCGGACAGGCCGTCATCGGTGTAGGTGTACTCCGTCACCCAGCCCATCGAGTCGGTGATGGAGGCGAGACGTCCCGCCGGGTCGTAAGCCCGTGACTCCTGCACCAGCGTGGTCGGCGACGACGGGTTGTTCGGGTCGCCCGTGTAGTTGAGCAGGCTGGTCGTCAGCGGCCGGCCTTCGGCGTCGAAGGTGTAGGCGTTGACGTTCCCCTCGGGGTCGGTCTCCTTCACCTTGTTGCCGTAGACGTCGTATTCGAACGACGTGGTGTCACCGCCCGGGTCCGTCCGCGTGGCGACACGGTTGTACGCGTCGTACGTCATCGACGTCGTACGCGAGGTGTCACCGCCGGTCAGGTCGGCGACGGTCTGCGAAAGGACGTTGCCGTCGGCGTCGAAGACCGTGGTCGACTTGGCCTGGTGGACCGCACCGGTGACGCGGTTGGTGACCGCGGGACTGGTCTCGGTGGCCACCTGGTCGTTCTTGTCGTACGTCAGCGTGGTGGTCAGACCGCCCGGGTTGGCGTCGGTGATCTCCTTCTTCGCGGTCTGCCGGCCGAGGTTGTCGTACGTGTACGACACCTTGGCGCCGTTGGCGTCGGTGGCCGAGGCCAGGTCGCCATTGGCGAAGTAGACGTACTTCGTCTGCTTTCCGCCCGGTGTCGTCACCGTGTCCACCAGACCCGCCGGCGCCACTGCCGTACCGCCCTCCGCCGCCGGGGTCGACGACGTGGTGTAGGTGGTGGTGGCGGTGCGGCCGTTCGGGTGGCCGGCCACCGGCGGGCTGGTCACCGACAGCAGGTTGCCGCCGGTGTCGTAGGTGTAGCTGGTCAGGTACGTGTTGTCCGTGGCGGACGCGGAACGGGCGTCCCGCTCGGTCAGGATCAGGTCGTTCCGCGGGTCCATCGGCGGGAACGCCGTGGTCGCGTCCGGGTAGTACGTGTAGTACTCGGTGGCGCACTTGTTGGCGGCCGTGTCCTGGCAGTCGGTCTGGGAGACCGTGTTGCCGCGGATGTCGTGACCGGTGATGCTGCGGTTGCCGTTGGCGTCGGTCACGGTGCGCAGGAAGCCCGACGTGTCGTAGCCGTACGTCGTCCGCTTGCCGTTCGTGTCGATCGCGGCCAGCAGACGGTTGCCCATCTCCGCGTCGTACACGTACGTCAGCGTCTTGTCGGTCGGGTCGGTGAGCGTGACCGTGCGCACCGGGGCGATGCCGGAGGACGCCTTGTACGCATCCCAGTGCTGCCCGACCTCGTCCCCGGTCAGCGGGTGGTTGTACGCCGCGACCTCGGCGATGGAGCCGTTGAAGAAGCTCACGTCACCGGGGGACTGGTACCAGTTCTTGCCGAAGCCCGCGCCGACGAAGGTACGGGTGTTGGACTGGTCCGCCGCCGCACCGGTGAAGTCGGCCTGCTTCTCGCCGTCGAGGTACAGCGTCTGGGTCGTGCCCGAGGCGGACAGGACCGCGTGGTGCCACGTGTTGTCGTTGACGGTCGCCGTGGACCCGAACGCGGTGCCGCCGGAGCCCGAGACGCTCCACCAGTGACCGTGCAGCTTTCCGTCGGCGCCCACGTACAGCAGCGGGTTCCAGCTGCCGGTCGGGGTCGCGCCGGTCGGCAGCTGCGACTGGTCGGACAGGATCACACCGGGGCTGCCGGTCTTGAACCACAGCTCGACGGCGCGCTCCGCGGAGCCGTGCCAGGGGGTGAACGGGATCTCCGCGTACGACGACGTGCCGTTGAAGGACGCCGCGGTCACGTCACCGGTGCCGAACGGCCCCGCCACACCCTGCGTGACGGTGTTGTACGTGCCGAAACCGGTGTGCACCTCGTTGGCGGCCTGCGGCGCGCCGAGGGTGTCGGCCAGGCGCCAGTAGCCGGTCGGGGCGGAGCCCATCACGGCCGAGCGGTACACCTGCGAGGAGCCGCTGACCGTGGGCGGGTTGAGCTTCCAGGTGCCGCCGTCGCCGTCGGTTGCCTGCTTGACCAGGTCGTCGGTGGTGCCGTAGACGACCTGGGACTGGGTCTTCAGTCCCGGCGTGGTGATCTTGTTGAGCAGACCGGCGGACCGCTTGGCGGCCTGGTACTGCGCGGTGATCACCGACGGGTCGAGGGGCTCGGAGTAGATCGCCACCTCGGCCATCTGGCCCGTGTAGTGCCCGAGCTGGTCGTTCGCGTTCATCGCGGGCCAGCCCTGGGTGTTCACACCGGCACCGAGGGAGATGTAGGGCTGCTCCCAGTCGTTGATGGTGCCGGTCAGCGAGCCCTGGGACACGCCGTCCAGGTAGAGGGTCTGGCTGGTGGCCTGACCGGTGAGGACCGCGTTGTGCCACTGGCCGTCGGTGACCGTGGCGCCGGAGACGATGTTGGGGTTGCACGTGGGCGACATGGCCAGGCAGCCACGCAGCTTGCCATCGGTCCCGACGTACACCGCAGGGGTGTTCTTCGTCGTGTTGGCGACCGGGTTCGAGTCGCTCAGCGGCTTGTCACCGTAGTAGAAGAGCACGCCTCCGGCCGTGGTCGTCTTGAACCACAGGGAGACGGTCATGTACGACGGCGTCGCACCCGGCGCGGACGGCATCTCCACATACGAGGTGGTGCCGTTGAAGGTCGCCGTGGTCTGGGTGGAGCCCGCCAGAACGGAGGAGGTGCCCAGGGTCACGTTGTGGTAGAGGCCGTTGTACCGGCCCTGGTTGGTGTCGACCGTGTCCGTGGCGACAGTCGTACCGGCCGCCTCACCGAGCCGCCAGTAGGCGTACGGGTCGGCGTCCAGCACCGTGGTGCGGTAGTGGTTGCCGGTGGCGTAGCCGTAGGTGGTGCACTTGGACCAGTCAGCCGGCGGGCAGACCTTGGTCAGCTGGTCACCCGAATAGTTGTACTGCCAGGTCTGCGCGGTGTTGGCGTCGCCGACCGTGGAGGGGTCCGTGAAGACCGTCGCGACATGCGCGGTGGTGGCGCCGGTCGGGGTCAACCAGGTCAGGCCCAGCGAGCGCTTGGACGTCTCGTTGGTGATCTTGGTCAGCTGCTTGGACGTGTTGTACGTGAACGTCTCGGTACGGCCCGCGTAGTCCTTGATGCTGGATATCGCGTACGCGCCGGCCTTCGCAGTGGCCTGCTTGAAGGCGTACTCGGTGAAGTCCTTGTCCGTCAGCGTGTAGCCGCCGGTCACCGACTGCAGGCGGGCATAGCGGCCCAGCGGGGGCTGGAACGTTCCGTCCGTGTTGCGGCCGAAGGCGACCTGCTCACCGCCCGGGTAGGTCACGATCACGCTGGTGACCGTGCCGGCCGGATCCTTGACCTCGGCCGCCTTCATGTCGACGACCGTCGACCAGCCGGCGCCGAACGCACTGTCGATCCGCGGGTCGATGCTGTTGTACGAGCGGTCGATCTCCAGCGAGGGGCCGACCACCTCGACATCCGCGTCGGAGTCCTCGGTGGTGTAGTTCGCGTCGGACGGGTCGAACTCGTGGCCGTCGGTGTTCTGGGCCAGGCCCGAGGTGACCGGCGGCTGCGGCACGGCGGTGGTGAAGCGGCTGGAGTACGTCACCTCCTCGTAGCCGTCGGTGACCCCCACGTACCACGCGTAGTTCTTCGACCACGTCAGCTTGCCCGCGGGGATCTTCCAGCTGCCCTTGGTCAGGTTGCCGGAGGTGGCGACGGGCGTGGTGCTGCCGGAGTCGGCGTCGTACACCTCGAAGCTGTACGTCAGCGTCGAGTTGGGCCATTTGTCGGCGTCGCTCGCGTAGACGAGCAGCTCCGGCTGGAGGGTGTTGGCCTGGAAGTTCTCCGGCGGGTACTGGGCGTTGACCTGCGGCTGCGTGTTGGCCGTGTAGGTCAGGTCCAGCGACGGGCGCCAAGCGGAGGTCGCCGACTCGTCGGAGTGGAACTTCTTCCAGTGCAGGCCGTCACCGGTCGGCGCGGCGAGCGCGAGACCGTAGTTGGCCCCACCGGTGGCGACCTGGGTGAACCACGAAGTCGACAGCGTCACCGGCATCTTCACACCGACGCTGGTGCTGCCGGTGGTGTTGGTGCACGAGGCGCCCGGGTCGGGGGTGGCGGAGCCGATGGAGGAACCGTACGACGGACCGGGGTACGTCGTGGTCGTCGTCGGCGACCACGACTGGGCCACCGGGTACACGGAGAACGACTCGGGGGTGCACGTCGAGGACCACAGCGCCCAGACGTTGAGGGTCGCCGCGGAGACCTTCTGGCCGGCGAGCGTCGTACCCAGTGAGGAGAACTGGAGGAAGGAGTTCGCCTTGGTGGTGCCCGAGTCGTAGGAACCGACCTTGATCTGGGTCTCGGTGGAGCGGTCGGCGCTGTAGTCGTTCTGGACGTACGTCGTTTCGCTGGAGAGGACCGTCGTCGGGTCGACGGTGACCGGGTAGACCCGCTTCGGGTCGTCCAGCCAGTCCCGGTCGGCGGTCATCCGCAGCGCCGGGTCGCCGTCCACGGTGGTCAGCTCGTAGGTGACCTTCTGGGAGCGGGCACCGTCACCGGAGCGACGGTCGATCCGCGAGTCCTCCATGTAGGCATGGGGGATGGTGGCGGTCACCTTGCCGTGGGCGTCGGTGAACTCCACGTCGCCGTCCTTGGCGATGCGCGGGGTCAGGCCCTTGGCGTCCAGGCGGAACACCCAGGAGTTGGCCGCGTCCGCGGACTCAAGGACGACGTTCTCCTTGAAGCCGTCGGCGATCGGAACGAGCTGCACGTCGGTGGCGGGCAGCACACCGGCGTAGACGAGCGTGCCGTTGTCGTCCTTGGACGCCGCGACCTTCCGCGCGCCGCGCAGCGTGTACGCCAGGGTGCGGCCGCCTCCGAAGTCGACGGAGGCCAGCTGCCGGTCGGCGGCGTTCGCGGCGAACTCGACGTCGAGGGAGTTGGCGTCCTGCTCGAACCGACCGTCCTTGTCCTTGACCAGACTGGTGTCGATCGGCTTCCAGGTGCCGTCCGCCGCCTTGAAGTTGGTCCGCCCGGGGTAGTGACGGATCGTGGTGGAACCGTCGGCGTTGACGTAGAAGTCCGACGTCGCCGTGGACTTCTTGGCGTCACGCTCGCTGGTCCGCGGGTTGAAGCTCTTCGCCGTGGCCTTGGCCTTGCCGGTCGTGGCCTTCTTGACCGCGTCCACGGGGCGCTTGTACGCGTCGAGTTCGCCCTTGCCCTTGCCGGGCTTGCGACCGACGCCGCGGTCGGCGCTGGTCGCCGCGGTCGAGGCGAAGTGACTCTTGCCCCGAGCGGTGCCGCCCTCCTGATCGGGCGTGTCCAACGGGGACTTGTTGGCCCATTTCCACAGGCCCGACAGGGACAACTCGGGCATGCTCAGCGCCGGAAGCGTGGCACCGGAGGCCGCCGCCGTCTCGGTGGTGAGCATGAAGGAGAAGGATATGAGGACAGAAAGTGCCGTAGCCCTCGCTCTGCGCCTGCCGGTACGACCCGGCGGGAACAAGCGAGGGCTACGGACCCAGCGATTGCGCATGGGCAGCCTTAACTTGGGAACCTACAAAGCTCCGAAAGCTTTCCCCAAGCGAACGCAAACGTTCCACCCAAGATCGGCAACGTTAGCTGATCTTTATCAAAAAGGTGGAACTTTGCGGGCGGTTCATCCGTGGGACGCCCGCACGGCCTCCTTGATCGTTTCCGCCACCGTTTCCTTGAGTTCCCCGCCGGGCTGCGCGACGGTGACGTTCCCCGGCCTCTCCGCCTTCGCCTCTGACGCGTCGTCGACGACGACGAAGCGCACCTTCGGGTTCTTTGCGGCGGCCGCCTGCGTGACCTGGACCTGCGGCGCGCCGACCGCCAGAACGACATCGCACTGTCGCTGGATGAGGCTGTTGAAGAACGGTCGGGCGTTGCCCGCCGACTGATCCCCTGTGACCGGCACGTAGTTGACCCGGGCCCGAGTGTCCAGGGATGCCTTCTGCATCCCCTCCCACACCGAAGCGGCGAGCGTGCCCTGCGCGATGCCCTTCTCCCCGGTCAGCAGGCATGCGTCGACCTCACGGTACTGGCGCGCCCGCGGATCGGGGGGCGTGCCACGCTCGTCGTCGCCGAGGAACAGCCATGCGACGCCCGCCAGTCCGAGCGCCAGGACAGCCACACCACCCGCCGCCCAGCCCTTAGGGCCCCGCAACGCATCGGCCGCCGCTGCCACCACGCGAAGAACGGCCGCGTTGCGCGTGGTGGGGGTCTTTGTTCTGCTGCGCCAGCTACGCCGGGTCTTCATCTGGTACCTGTCACCGCTTGCGTCGCGCTCGCGGCGACCACGTCGTACTTCACGGCCGTTTACCTTCGCCTCTCAGGATCGTGCGCACACGCACACGCGTACCGGCAGGACGCCGTACAGTACATCTCCCGTCGAACGGCACCGGGCCCGGGATCCCGGGGGCTACGCGGCAGGGCCGCCCGGGGTTCCGGGAAACAGGACCATCCAGGGCCCGGAGAAAACAGAGAGAACGGCAAGGGCCTCGGCTCCACCAACGGCGGCAGACCGGTCCCGGCGGGGAGCCCGGGACCCGGTCCCGGCACAGTGCCCCGGAGGCCACGGGTGACAGTCAGGGCGAGGCAACCGGCGCGGCCGTGCCGCCGGCAGCAGATCGAGTCGGCTCAGCGGCGCACGATCAGAAGCGGGCCGGCGGCCACCTGACCGCCGAGGCGACGCGTGGCTCAGCGGCGCACGATCCGAAGCCGGCCGGCGGCCACCTGACCGCCGAGGCGACGCGTGGCTCAGCGGCGCACGATCCGAAGCCGGCCGGCGGCCACCTGACCGCCGAGGCGACGCGTGACCCGACTCAGCCCATCGCCAGCAGAATCGCCAGCACCACCGCTCCGGCGACGGCCGGACCCATGATCTCGTACGCCCAGCGGACGCTCGGCTCGCCCTGGGCGCGCCCGGAGCTCTGATGGGTCTCGGCCAGTTCGCGCAGGTCGTCCATGATCTTGTCGGTCTGGGCGCGCGTGGGCGCGGTCGGCGCGGGCGCGGGGCCGCCGGGCGCACCGCCCGTCAGCCCGCCGAGCGCGCTGCCCCGGCTGTCCCCCGCGGCCTTCCGCGCCGTCTGCCGGGTCGCCTTCTTGCGGGCGCGCAGCGAGACGGGGAGCGCCCACAGCTGGAACTTGGTGCCGGACGTGGCCACGACCTCGTTCGAGTAGCCGGAGCGCAGCGACGCGACCGAGCCCCAGGGCAGCACGATCACGCGGAAGGGGTTGCGGATGCGCAGCCGTTCCTCGTTCGCGTACACGGCCGGGCGCAGGGTGAAGGCGGTGACCAGCGGGATGACCAGGATCATCCCGGCGAGCGCCAGCCAGGGGGTGCGGCCGTGACCCGAGACCAGCGCGTCGATGCCGAGCCAGAGCACGAGGGCGAGCAGCAGCACGCCGCCCGCGAGGCCGCCGGGCGACCGGTAGATCCGGTCCGGGGACTCCGGTGCCGAGGGGTCCGGCGTGGGCGACTGGTGATCGGGGGTCGTCATGAACCCGATTCTGCCCGACGGGCACGTCAGGTCCCGTAGCCGGTGGGCAAAGCGTGGCCCGCACGGTTCCCGCTGTCGCCCGCACGCCCCCGCGGTGGCCCACGCGGTCCCCACCCGCCGTGACCCACACGGTCCCCCTGCCGTGACCCACACGGTCCCCACTGTCGTGACCCACACGGTCCCCACTGTCGTGACCCACACGGTCCCCACTGTCGTGACCCACACGGTCCCCACCACCGTGACCCGTACCCTGGGCCCTCCGGGGGCTGGACAGCCGCTACGCGCGTAGATACGCTCCACTGGTGACCATGCCCACCACTGCACCTGCTGCACACGCTCTCGGAGACGTCACCGCGTCCGACAGCACGCTGCGCCGCTTCCTCCACGGGCTGCCCGGCGTCGACACAGTCGGCCTGGAGGCGCGCGCCGCCTCCCTCGGTACCCGCTCCATCAAGACCACCGCGAAGGCGTACGCCATCGACCTCGCCATCTCGATGGTCGACCTGACGACGCTGGAAGGCGCGGACACCCCGGGCAAGGTCCGGGCGCTCGGCGCCAAGGCGGTCCACCCCGACCCGACGGACCGTACGACGCCCACGACCGCGGCCGTCTGCGTCTACCCCGACATGGTGGCCGTCGCCAAGGAGGCCGTCGCGGGCTCCGGCGTGAAGGTCGCCTCCGTCGCCACCGCCTTCCCGGCCGGCCGCGCCGCGCTCGACGTGAAGCTGGCCGATGTCCGCGACGCCGTGGCCGCGGGCGCCGACGAGATCGACATGGTCATCGACCGCGGGGCGTTCCTCGCGGGCAAGTACCTGAAGGTGTACGACGAGATCGTCGCCGTGAAGGAGGCCTGCGGGACGTCCGCCCGCCTGAAGGTCATCTTCGAGACGGGCGAACTGTCGACGTACGACAACATCCGGCGCGCCAGCTGGCTCGGCATGCTGGCGGGCGCCGACTTCATCAAGACCTCCACCGGCAAGGTCGCGGTGAACGCCACGCCCGCCAACACCCTCCTCATGCTGGAGGCCGTGCGCGACTTCCGTGCGCAGACGGGCGTCCAGGTCGGCGTGAAGCCGGCCGGCGGCATCCGCACCACCAAGGATGCGATCAAGTTCCTCGTCCTGGTGAACGAGACCGCCGGCGAGGACTGGCTGGACAACCACTGGTTCCGCTTCGGCGCCTCCTCGCTCCTGAACGACCTGCTGATGCAGCGTCAGAAGCTGGCCACCGGCCGCTACTCCGGCCCCGACTACGTGACGGTGGACTGATCCCCCATGGCATCCGCATTCGAGTACGCACCCGCGCCCGAGTCCCGCTCGGTCGTCGACATCGCGCCGTCGTACGGCCTGTTCATCGACGGCGAGTTCACCGAGGCGGCCGACGGCAAGGTCTTCAAGACCGTGTCCCCCGCCACCGAAGAGGTCCTCTCCGAGGTCGCCCAGGCGGGCGAGGCGGACGTCGACCGCGCGGTGAAGGCCGCCCGCAGGGCCTTCGAGAAGTGGTCCGCGCTGCCCGGTTCCGAGCGCGCCAAGTACCTCTTCCGCATCGCCCGGATCATCCAGGAGCGCAGCCGTGAGCTGGCGGTCCTGGAGACGCTGGACAACGGCAAGCCGATCAAGGAGACCCGCGACGCCGACCTCCCGCTGGTCGCCGCGCACTTCTTCTACTACGCGGGCTGGGCCGACAAGCTCGACCACGCCGGGTTCGGCTCCAACCCCCGGCCGCTGGGCGTCGCGGGCCAGGTCATCCCCTGGAACTTCCCCCTTCTCATGCTGGCGTGGAAGATCGCCCCGGCGCTCGCGACCGGCAACACGGTCGTCCTCAAGCCCGCCGAGACCACCCCCCTCTCGGCCCTCTTCTTCGCGGACATCTGCCGCCAGGCGGGCCTGCCCAAGGGTGTCGTCAACGTCCTTCCGGGATACGGCGACGCGGGCGCCGCGGTCGTCGCCCACCCCGACGTGAACAAGGTCGCCTTCACCGGCTCCACGGCCGTCGGCAAGGAGATCGCCCGCACGGTCGCGGGCACGAAGAAGAAGCTCACCCTCGAGCTGGGCGGCAAGGGCGCCAACATCGTCTTCGACGACGCCCCCATCGACCAGGCCGTCGAGGGCATCGTGAACGGCATCTTCTTCAACCAGGGCCAGGTCTGCTGCGCGGGCTCCCGTCTTCTGGTTCAGGAGTCGATCCAGGACGAGCTGCTGGAGTCCCTGAAGCGCCGCCTGTCGACGCTCCGCCTCGGCGACCCGCTCGACAAGAACACGGACATCGGCGCGATCAACTCCGCCGAGCAGCTGGCCCGTATCACCGCGCTCGCCGAGCAGGGCGAGGCGGAGGGCGCCGAGCGCTGGTCCCCGGCCTGCGAACTCCCCACGTCCGGCTACTGGTTCGCCCCGACGCTCTTCACGAACGTCACCCAGGCGCACACCATCGCCCGCGACGAGATCTTCGGCCCGGTGCTGTCGGTCCTCACGTTCCGTACGCCCGACGAGGCCGTGGCCAAGGCCAACAACACCCAGTACGGGCTGTCCGCCGGCATCTGGACGGAGAAGGGCTCCCGGATCCTGGCCGTCGCGAACAAGCTGCGCGCCGGTGTCGTCTGGTCCAACACGTTCAACAAGTTCGACCCGACCTCGCCCTTCGGCGGCTACAAGGAGTCGGGCTTCGGCCGCGAGGGCGGCCGCCACGGCCTGGAGGCGTACCTCGATGTCTGAGAAGTCCGAGAAGACCGAGAAGTCCGAGAAGCAGCGGCTCAGCGTCTTCAAGACCTACAAGCTGTACGTCGGCGGGAAGTTCCCGCGTTCCGAGAGCGGCCGGGTGTACGAGGTGACCGACTCGAAGGGCAACTGGCTGGCCAACGCTCCGCAGTCGTCCCGCAAGGACGCCCGGGACGCGGTGGTCGCCGCGCGCAAGGCGTTCGGGGCGTGGTCCGGCGCCACGGCGTACAACCGGGGCCAGATCCTCTACCGCATCGCCGAGATGCTGGAGGGCCGGCGCGACCAGTTCGTCCGTGAGGTGGCCGAGGCCGAGGGCCTGTCGAAGGCGAAGGCGGCCGCGGTCGTCGACGCGGCGATCGACCGCTGGGTCTGGTACGCCGGCTGGACCGACAAGATCGCCCAGGTAGTGGGCGGCGCCAACCCGGTGGCCGGCCCCTTCTTCAACCTCTCCTCCCCCGAGCCGACGGGTGTGGTCGCGGTCCTGGCCCCCCAGGAGTCGTCCTTCCTGGGCCTGGTCTCGGTGATCGCCCCGGTGATCGCGACCGGCAACACGTCGGTCGTGATCGCGAGCGAGAAGTCCCCCCTTCCGGCCCTGTCCCTGGGCGAGGTGCTGGCCACCTCCGACCTGCCCGGCGGCGTCGTCAACGTCCTGTCCGGCCGTACGGCGGAGATCGCGGCGCCTCTGGCCGCCCACCAGGACGTCAACGCGATCGACCTCGCGGGCGCCGACGAGGTCCTGGCGAAGGAACTGGAGATCGCGGCGGCGGACAACCTGAAGCGCGTTCTTCGTCCACAGCCTGTGGACGACGTCGACTGGTCGGCGACGCCGGGCATCGAGCGGCTGACGGCCTTCCTGGAGACGAAGACGGTCTGGCACCCGACGGGGTCGCTGGGCGCGTCCGGTTCGTCGTACTGAGGCGGTCCCGAGACCGGAGAGCCGCGCCTCCCCTCCGTCCGGGGGAAGCGCGGCTCTTCGTCGTGGGCCCACCGCCACGGCGCCGACCGTCATGCCGACCGTCATGAGGCCGACCGCCACGGAAAGCGTCAGTGGACCGCCCGCAGCGCCTGGCCGAGCACCGGCACGCCGCCGAGCGAGGACGCCTGGGCCACCGGGCGGGTCAGGGCCTGCGACGACAGCGGCTTGAAGTCGGCGAGCTGGGTGCCGACGCCGTTGTCGAGCGGGTCGACGCCGGTGCCGGCCAAGGGGTTGGGCTTGAGGTCCGCCAGCGGACCGGTGACGTATCCCACGGTCCCGGACAGCGCCCGCAGCCCCGCCTGCGGGTCTGCCTTGCCGAGCGGGGCGGTCCGGGTGCGCATCACGTCGACGACCGGGGCGGTGGCCGCCGAAGCCGTCGCCGCGCCCGTCCCCAGTGCGGCGCCCGCCGTCACGAAGGCCACGAGGGCGCGTTGAGCGGTGGGGTTGTGGACGGATGCGTGTCGTGCCATGGCTGCTGCCACCTTCTGCTCGCGAGGAGTAATCCTGTCGGTACGTACGGTAGTTGAGGTGTGATGTGCGTTCCAACGCCGACCCGCGGGGTCTGCGGAGCGCGCGCGATGCGTCAGACTGGTGTCTCGTGAGTCTCCATCCCCCGGCCCCCGCCCGCGTCGTGCTGCTCTGCGGCCCCTCCGGATCGGGCAAGTCCCTCGTCGCCGCCCGCTCCGGTCTGCCCGTGCTGCGGCTCGACGACTTCTACAAGGAGGGCCACGACCCGACGCTGCCGCTGGTGGAGGGGAGTTCGGACGTCGACTGGGACCATCCGCAGTCGTGGGACGAGGACGTCGCCGTCGCGGCCATCGCCGAACTGTGCGCCAAGGGCCGTACCAGGATCCCGGTGTACGACATCGCGCAGAGCGCGCGTACGGGCGAGGAAACGCTGGACATCGACCGTACGCCGGTGTTCATCGCGGAGGGAATCTTCGCCGCCGAGATCGTGGAGCGCTGCCGCGAACTGGGAATTCTGGCCGACGCGCTGTGCCTGTCCCGCGGACCCTTCACCACGTTCCGCCGCCGCTTCGTGCGCGACCTCAAGGAGGGCCGCAAGTCGGTCCCGTTCCTGCTGCGCCGCGGCTGGCGGCTGATGCGCGCGGAGCGGTCGATCGTCGCCCGTCAGACGGCCCTGGGCGCGTACGCCTGTGACCGGGACGAGGCACTGGGGCGGCTGGCGGCAGCGGCTGCGGGGCGACGCGCACCGATGAGTACGGCGGCATAGCGGATCCACAAGGAACTACGAGAAACCACAACAAACCACAAGAAACGGGACTGGATGGACCCCCCGGCCCTCCAGTCCCGCTCTCTTGCGCTCCCCCGTGGTTCCCCCGTGGTGGTGCTACCCCCGTGATCCCCCCCGGATACTGCTCCCCCGTACTTCCCCCGTGTCACCCGTGGTGGTGCCCCCCGCACTTCCCCCGGGTTCCCCCATCCCTCAGGCGACAAGCTCCCCGAAGGACTCCTCCTCGTCACGGCCGAAGCTGAGGACCTCGTCCTCGCGCAGCCGGCGGAGCGACCGCCAGATGCTGGACTTCACCGTGCCGACACTGATGTCGAGGATCTCCGCGATCTCCGGGTCCGTGCGGCCCTCGTAGTAGCGCAGGACCAGCATGGTGCGCTGGAGTTCCGGCAGCCGGGCGAGCGCCTGCCACAGGACGGCGCGCAGTTCGGTGCCACGCATCGCGTCCGTGTCGCCGGCGGTCTCCGGCAGCTCCTCGGTCGGGTACTCGTTCAGCTTGCGGCGGCGCCACGCGCTGATGTGCAGGTTGGTCATCGTCCGCCGCAGGTAGCCCCCCACCGCGGCCTTGTCGCTGATCCGGTCCCACGCCCGGTACGTCGAGAACAGCGCGCTCTGCAGCAGGTCCTCGGCCTCGAAGCGGTCACCGGTCAGGTGGTAGGCGGTTGCGTACAGGGAGGCGCGGCGCTCCTCGACGTAGGCGGTGAACTCCGCCTCCGTCGCCGACCGACGCTCCCCCGAGTCCTCCCCGTACGCGGCTCCCCCGTGAGCTTCCCCCGCCTTGCTTCCCCCCGTGAAGGCGTCAACCACCGTCATGTACGACACGGTGTGCTGACGCCCGGTGCCGCGAGCGCACCCCCGCCCGCTCAGGGCACCGGACTTCTCGATGGTCCGGGTGACGTCGTGCAGACGCGTGACAACTGCGCTCGTGCTGGTGCCGTGCAGCGTGTTCATCTCGCGCCCCCCGTCGTGGAGTCCCGGTTTTCGTGCGGTCGTGCGGCCCTGCGGTACTGCCGCTTTCGGTGCGGCCCCGTTCCGTGCGGCCTTGCTTGTGTCGAAAAGCTTGCCCGGGCCACTTCATGGCCGTGTCCGCCGACTGTCACAGACCTGTCACAGGGGTGGGCCGCAGTCGCATCACAGCCTGCTGACAGAGAAGAGTCGTATGGCTACACGGGCGTACCCGTGGGGATCCCCCGGACGGGCGAGATGTGCGGGTGCGCACCAACAGTCGAAAGACAGCCATGGCATGGGCCAGAATGACCCCCGTGCCTTCCCTGTTGCTGATCGAGGACGACGACGCCATCCGAACGGCCCTGGAGCTCTCTTTGACGCGCCAGGGACACCGTGTGGCCACCGCTGCCACCGGCGAGGACGGTCTGAAGCTGCTGCGTGAGCAACGGCCGGACCTGATCGTGCTGGATGTGATGCTGCCCGGCATCGACGGGTTCGAGGTGTGCCGGCGCATCCGGCGCACCGACCAGCTGCCGATCATTCTGCTGACCGCGCGCAGTGACGACATCGACGTCGTGGTCGGGCTGGAGTCCGGCGCCGACGACTACGTCGTCAAGCCCGTGCAGGGGCGGGTGCTCGACGCCCGGATCCGGGCCGTGCTGCGGCGCGGCGAGCGCGAGGCCAGCGACTCGGCGACGTTCGGCAATGTCGTCATCGACCGGTCGGCGATGACGGTCACCAAGAACGGGGAGGACCTGCAGCTCACCCCGACCGAGCTGCGGCTGCTCCTGGAGCTGAGCCGGCGGCCCGGACAGGCGCTGTCCCGGCAGCAGTTGCTGCGGCTCGTGTGGGAGCACGACTATCTGGGCGACTCACGGCTCGTCGACGCGTGCGTGCAGCGGCTGCGCGCCAAGGTCGAGGACGTCCCGTCGTCCCCCACGCTGATCCGTACGGTCCGTGGGGTCGGATACCGCCTGGACGCGCCTCAGTGACCGACTCGCAAGGGGGGCTCCGCGGCTGGGCCGCGGGACGCAAGACCGTACTGTCACGGCTCCGCTTCACGAGCCTTCGGCTGCGCCTGGTCGTGGTGTTCGGGCTCGTCGCGCTGACCGCCGCCGTGTCGGCGTCCGGCATCGCGTACTGGCTCAACCGCGAGGCCGTGCTCACCCGCACCCAGGACGCGGTGCTGCGCGACTTCCAGCAGGAGATGCAGAACCGGGCCAGTTCGCTGCCGGTGCATCCGACGCAGGACGAACTGCAGCACACCGCCGGGCAGATGGCGGACAGCAGCCAGCGCTTCAGCGTGCTGCTGGTCGCGACGGACGAGCACGGCAAGACGGTGACCGGCAACTCCGACCTGGACACGTTCACTCTGGAGGATGTGCCGAAGTCCCTCCAGAAGGCCGTGAACAAGCAGCAGAAGGTGTCCTCGAACAACAAGTACGCCTACCACCTGTACTGGCAGCGGGTCGTCGACGGCGACAAGCCCTACCTCGTCGGCGGCGCCAAGGTGATCGGCGGCGGCCCGACCGGCTACATGCTCAAGTCCCTGGAGCCGGAGGCCAAGGACCTCAACTCGCTGGCCTGGTCGCTCGGTATCGCCACCGGTCTCGCGCTGATCGGCTCGGCGCTGCTCGCGCAGGCCGCCGCGACGACCGTGCTGAAGCCGGTGCACCGCCTCGGTATTGCGGCCCGGCGCCTGGGCGAGGGCAAGCTGGACACCCGGCTGCGCGTGTCCGGCACCGACGAACTGGCCGAACTGTCACGGACGTTCAACAGCGCGGCCGAGTCGCTGGAGAAGACGGTCGCGGACATGAGCGCCCGCGACGAGGCCTCGCGCCGCTTCGTCGCCGACATGTCCCACGAGCTGCGCACTCCCCTCACGGCGATCACGGCCGTCACCGAGGTCCTGGAGGAGGAGCTGGACGCGGAGACCGGCAGCGTGGACCCGATGATCGAGCCGGCCGTACGGCTCGTGGTCAGCGAGACCCGGCGGCTGAACGACCTCGTCGAGAACCTGATGGAGGTCACCCGCTTCGACGCGGGCACGGCCCGGCTGGTCCTGGACGACGTGGACATCGCCGACCAGATCACCGCCTGTATCGACGCCCGGGCCTGGCTGGACGCCGTCGAGCTGGACGCCGAGCGCGGCATCATGGCCCACCTCGACCCGCGCCGTCTCGACGTGATCCTGGCGAACCTGATCGGCAACGCGCTCAAGCACGGCGGCTCGCCGGTACGGGTGCTGGTGCGCGAGGAGGGCGAGGAGCTGGTGATCGACGTGCAGGACCACGGTCCCGGTATCCCCGAGGACGTCCTGCCGCACGTCTTCGACCGCTTCTACAAGGCGAGCGCCTCACGCCCGCGCTCCGAGGGCAGCGGCCTCGGTCTGTCCATCGCGCTGGAGAACGCGCACATCCACGGCGGCGAGATCACGGCAGCGAACTCGCCCAAGGGCGGTGCGGTGTTCACGCTGCGCCTGCCCCGCGACGCGTCGGCGCTGATAGCGGACGAGACGCGGAACGGGAACGGCACCGAGGGGAACGCCCGATGACGATACGAGGCAGACACCCCTGGCTCGCCGTTCCACTGCTGGCCGCGCTGCTGACCGGCTGCGGCATCCGCTCCACCCAGGTGCCGACGGACTTCGGTCCCGCGCCGTCCCGGGTGCCCTGCGCACTGTCCGGCGCGGACCTGTCCACGCAGACGAGCCCTGGCATACCGGTCCAGGTCTTCCTGCTGTGCGCCTCGCAGCTGGTGACGGTGGACCGTTCCGTGCGCATACCGGACGGCACGGCCGAGGCGGAACGCCGGGTGCTGGTCGCGCAGGGGCTGCTCGACCAGCTCGCCGCGAAGCCGTCGGCCGCGGAGAAGCAGGCGGGCTACTCGACGGGCGTGGCCGACGGCATCAAGGTGAGCGGCCCGCGCGGCAAGGACCCGGAGAACACGTTCCGGCTGAGCACCCGCGTGCAGGACCTCAGTTCCTACGCCCTCGCACAGATCGTCTGCACCTTCGCCGACTCGGAGGCGACGGCCGCCGACGACGGGACGGTCGTGCTCGGCGGCCCGGACAAGGGACCGCTGCGCCGCTACGAGTGCACGACCGAGGTGCGTTCACGGCCGGGCAGCGAGGAACCGCCGTCCAGCGAGGTGCCCGGCGAGTGAGCCGAAGGGGCGCGCCTGTGTCGAGAGTTCGTGGGGGTACCCCCTGCTCGAAGAGCTTGGGGGAGCGCGGAGGCCCGAAGGGCTGAGCACGGTCGGACTCTCGACACAGGCTTTTGCGCCCCGGAGGCGAACCGAGCCCTGAAAAAAGGGGAACCGGATCCGCCGGAGCCCGCGTCTAGGGGGGCGTGCAGCGTCAAGGCTCAAACGGCGGCAGCGCCGCGATCCGCGTCCGTGTGACAGGGGGTGTCCTCCTCGTCGCACACCTCGCGCTCGTCGCCTGGCTCACGCTGCGCCCGCTGGATGTGCCCTGGGTGAGTCCCGCCAATATGCATCCGCTGGCCGGTATCAGAGCCGACCTCGCGCTGGGCTGGCCGGAGGCCGCTCGCCGGATCGGGGAGGGGCTCGCCCTGCTCGCGCCGCTCGGGGTGCTGCTGCCGATGGCGGGCGGCCGGCTCGTCGTCTCGCCGCTCGCCTCGATGGTCCGTACGGTCGCCGCGGGCACGCTGATCTCGCTGGGCATCGAGTTGCTGCAGACCGGGGTGCCCGGTCGGGTGGTGGACATCGACGCGGTCCTGCTCAACACGGTCGGAGTGGCGCTGGCCCACCTTCTGATCGTGCCCGCGGCCCGGGTCCGGCTCCGCCGTCGGGCGGAGAGCAGGAGCCGGGCCACCCACCCCCGGGAGGAGCCGGTTCAGGGTCGGACCCCGACGATTCCCAGGGTCGGGATAGCTCCATAGAGTGACGCTTCGTCCGCTTCGTCCCCGTAGCGTGGAACACGTCGAAAGCGCCGAGGAACTCGACGCCGACCGGAGATTCCGGTAGCCGCCGGGACCGTGAACTCCGCCTACGGTTCGCGAAGGAGCCACCATGACCGCCCTTGCCCGCCCCACCCACGGACGGATGATCGGTGGAGTGTGCGCAGCGCTGGCACAGCGCTTCGGCACCTCCGCGACCACGATGCGTGTGATCTTCCTGCTGTCGTGTCTGCTCCCGGGCCCGCAGTTCCTGCTCTACATAGCCCTGTGGATCCTGTTCCCGTCGGAGGAGAAGGCGGCCCGCACGGCCTGGTGACACCGGGTCATGGGACCGACGCGCCGATGGGCGCCCCGAGTCGGGGCGCCCATCGGCGTCGTACGGGCAGGCCGGTCGCCTCAGCCCAGCGGGATCCCGTTCACCGGAACGCCGTGCGTGGGCAGTCCCTTGACGGGCAGTCCGCCGAGCAGGCCGGCGACCGGGGCGGCCGGCCCGTCGGCGACGGCCCTCTGAGCGACGGGCTGGGCAGCGGCCACCGCCGTGCCGAGCGCGTTCTGCCCCTGGCCGAGCGCCTCACCCACACCGGGCAGCGCCTTGGTGACGTTGCCCGTCGGCAGCGCCTGGGTGACGGTGTCCAGCCCGGCGACGTCCGGCACGGCCGGGGCCGCGCTCGCGACGCCCGCGCCCGCGGCGGCGAAGGCGGCACCGAGGGCGGCGACACCGAGGGTCTTGGCAGCAGACTGCTTCATGGTGAATGCGTCCTTGGATCCGATGACGGGAAGATGAGCGGTCCAAAACCGTAAACACGCGAAAGCGGGCTCCGCAAACATCGGAAAGCGGCCGGATTATCGCCTGCCGGCCGCTTCCAAACCGGCCAGGTCAGCCCTCGGAATCCACGGAACCCCTGGTGGAGGCGGTCTGCTGGAACAGCCATTCGGACTTCAGCTCGGCGTAGCCAGGCTTGATGACGTCATTGATCATCGCCAGTCGTTCATCGAAAGGAATGAATGCTGACTTCATAGCATTGACCGAGAACCATTGGAGATCGTCGAGCGTGTATCCGAATGCGTCGACCAGGTGGTCGAATTCCCGGCTCATGCTGGTGCCCGACATCAGGCGATTGTCGGTGTTCACCGTGACCCGGAAGTGCAGCCGGCGCAGCAGCCCGATGGGATGGTCGGCGTACGAGTCGGCGGCGCCGGTCTGAAGGTTGGAACTGGGGCACATCTCCAGCGGGATGCGCTTGTCGCGTACGTAGGAGGCGAGGCGTCCGAGCTTCACCGAGCCGTCCTGAAGGACCTGGATGTCGTCGATGATGCGCACGCCGTGCCCGAGCCGGTCGGCGCCGCACCACTGAAGGGCCTGCCAGATGGACGGCAGCCCGAAGGCCTCGCCGGCGTGGATGGTGAAGTGGTTGTTCTCGCGCTTGAGGTACTCGAAGGCGTCCAGGTGCCGGGTGGGCGGGTAGCCGGCCTCGGCGCCGGCGATGTCGAAGCCGACCACCCCGAGGTCCCGGTAGCGGTTGGCCAGTTCGGCGATCTCCAGGGCGCGTGCGGCGTGCCGCATGGCGGTGAGCAGGGCGCCGACGCGGATGCGGTGGCCGTTCGCCTTCGCCCGGCGCTCACCCTCCCGGAAACCCTCGTTGACCGCCTCGACGACCTCCTCGAGGCTGAGCCCGCCCTCCAGGTGCTGCTCGGGCGCGTACCGCACCTCGGCGTAGACGACCCCGTCCTCGGCGAGGTCCTCGGCGCACTCGGCGGCCACGCGCACGAGGGCCTCGCGGGTCTGCATCACGCCGACGGTGTGGGAGAAGGTCTCCAGGTACCGCTCCAGGGAACCGGAGTCGGCGGCCTCACGGAACCAGACGCCGAGCTTGTCCGGGTCGGTCTCGGGGAGGTGTTCGTAGGCCATGTCGCGGGCGAGTTCGACGATCGTGCCGGGGCGCAGGCCTCCGTCGAGGTGGTCGTGCAGCAGGACCTTGGGGGCCCGCCGGATCTGATCCCAGCTCGGTGTGTTCTGGTGCTGGCTCGTCATTTCCGCACCATAGCCCCTACGCGCGTAGATCATGAGGTACGGCGAGGCGTCGATACCCAAAGGTGATCCGCAGATCGGGTTTCGTACACCGTCGCTTCTGACACTGTTCTGTTATGGCACACCAAGCGACGCCGGTTCGCACGGCCCGGCTGGGGAAGGCGCTCGGCCCGGAGCCGACCGCGGTGAGCGGCGCGGTGCTGCTGCTCCCGGGCGGCGACGAGGTCTCGGCCCGCAGACCGTCCCCTGTGTTGGCGACCGCCTCCGTCCGCGCGCTCGGCCGCCGCCTGGCCCGCGCGGGACAGGGCGAGGGCCTGGTCACCCATGTCGTGCACTACCGCTACCGGGGCTGGAACGGCAGCGAGGCGCACCTGGCCCAGGACGCCACCTGGGCCGCCGACGAGGTCGTACGACGCTACGGGGACGTGGCGGTCTGCCTCGTCGGTGTGGGCATGGGCGGCCGCGCGGCACTGCACGCTGCCGGGCATACGGCCGTCAACTCGGTTCTGGCCCTGGCCCCTTGGCTGCCTGAGGAGGACATGGCGGCCACGCCCGAACCGGTGAAGCAGCTCGCCGGGCGGCGGGTGCTGATCGTGCACGGCACGAACGACGAGCGGACGGACCCGGAACTGTCGTTCCGGCTCGCGTCGCGTGCGAAGAAGGCGAACCGCGACATCTGCCGCTTCGAAGTGCACGCCGACGGGCACGGGTTGCACCAGTACCGGTCCGAAGTGCACGCGCTGGCCGAGGACTTCGTGATGGGGTCGTTGTTCGGGCGGGCGTTCTCCCGCCCGGTGGAGGACGCGTTGGCGGCTCCGCCGCCGTTGGGATTGAGGATGCCGTTGGCCGCCGGCTTCGGGCGTTCGTTGCGACGGTAGTTCGGTCGACGGGCGCCGTGGAAACTTCGCCGTCCGATCCCGCGAGTAGGTCGTTGCTGGTCGCGCAGTTCCCCGCGCCCCTTCGGAGCGCGGGGATATGACACAGTGCGGGTCCGCGGCGTGGGCGCGACCAGCTACAAACAGCCCACGCTCTGACTCCGGCAGAGGCGCCCGACAGGGGCGCGGGGCTGTGACAATGTGCGGCTGCGCCGCGTGGGCGCGGCCAGCCACAGACAGCCCGCACCCTCAGTCCGGCAGAAGCCGCCCCCTCCTCGACAACAGAAACCTCTTGAAGGCCGCCACCGGCGGCGTGTCGACGTGGCCCTCCAGCCACGCCACCCCGATCTCCCGTACCGCCCGCGGCGCAGTCACCGTCAGTTCCACGACCCCGGGGCGCGGCACGGCCGGCGGCGGCAGCAATGCCACCCCCAGCCCCGCCGCCACCAGGCCGCGCAGCGTCTCCGCCTCCTCGCCCTCGAAGGCGACCCGCGGCTTGAACCCGGCATCCCGGCACAGGTCGTCGGTGATGCGGCGCAGCCCGTACCCGGGCTCCAGGGACACGAAGGTCTCGTCCGCGGCCTCGGCGAGGCGGATGCGCCGGCGGCTCGCGAGCCGGTGGTCGGCGGGCACGACGAGCCGCAGCTTCTGCTCGTCGAGGCGGCGGGCGACCAGGTCCGGGGCGTCCGGCACGGGCGAGGTCAGGCACAGATCCAGCTCCCCCGACCGCAGCCCCTCGATCATCGCCTCGCCGTAGTTCTGGACGAGGCTGAAGCGGACCCGGGGATGATCGGCGCGGAAGGCGTGGATCAGACCGGGCACGGTCTCGGCGCCCATCGTGTGCAGGAAGCCGAAGGCGACCTTGCCGGTGGCCGGGTCGGCGTCCGCGCGCACCTCGTCGGCGGCCCGCTCGATCTCCGCCAGGGCACGCTCGACGGAGGCGAGGAACGTACGGCCGGCGGGGGTGAGCGAGACCGTGCGGCCACGGCGGGCGAACAGCTCGACGCCCAGGTCCTGTTCGAGCCGGACGAGTGTGCGGGACAGGGTGGACTGCGGGACCTGCATCTCCTGCGCGGCACGCGTGACGTGTTCCGTACGGGCCACGCCCGCGAAGTACGCCAGGCGCGGCGCGAGCAGCGTGACGATGTCTTCTGTGTCACTTGTGTCACCGGACGGTGACAGGCCCCTGGCTGACCTCGACTGATGCACCATGGGAACGATTATGGCGTTTCCGTGCATTGGACGGATGAGCGGCCGGGTCCGTACGTTCGAAGCATGCCTGCTGCCAGTACCGAGGCGTCCACCCCCGTGGGCGCCGACGCCGTCACCGTCTCCAGTGCCCCCGCCGCCGACTCCCGTATGACCCCGGGTGGCCCCGGCTACCGCCGGATGAGCCTCGCGCTCTTCCTCGCGGGGGTCGCGACCTTCGCCCTCCTCTACTCCACGCAGGCCCTGCTGCCGCTCGTCTCCTCCGACTTCGGGGTGACGGCGAGCGCGGCGAGCTGGACGGTGTCCGGCGCGACCGGCGCGCTGGCGCTGTTCGTGCTCCCCATGAGCGCCCTCTCCGAGCGGTTCGGGCGGCGTACGGTGATGACGGCGTCGCTGGCGGTCGCGGTCACGGTCGGGCTGCTGGTCCCGTTCGCGCCGTCGCTGGGCGCGCTGATCGCGCTGCGGGCGGTCCAGGGCGCTGCGCTGGCCGGACTGCCGGCGTCGGCGACCGCGTATCTGGCGGAAGAGGTCAGCCCGAAGGCGCTGATCACGGCGATCGGCCTGTTCGTGGCCGGCAACAGCGTCGGCGGGATGAGCGGCCGGGTCATCACCGGCTGGGTGGCGCAGGAATGGGGCTGGCGGGTCGCCGTGGGCGCCATCGGCGTGATCGCGGTCGCCTGCGCGGTGGCCTTCCGGCTGCTGCTCCCGGCGCCGAAGCACTTCAGGCCGGGCTCGCTGCGCCCGCGCGTCCTCGTCGGCACGGTCCGCGACCACCTCGCCAACCCGCTGCTGCGCAGGCTGTACGCGATCGGCGCGCTGTTCATGATGGTGTTCGGCGGCGTCTACACGGTGATCGGCTATCGCCTGACGGAGGATCCGTTCGGGTTGCCGCAGGGCATCATCGGTTCGATCTTCCTGGTGTACCTGGTGGGTACGGCGTCGGCGTCCGCGGCGGGCCGGCTGGTGGGCCGCCTGGGCCGCCGCGGGGCGCTCTACCTGGCGGGCGGCACGACGACCGCGGGCCTGATCCTGTCCCTGGCGTCCTCCCTGCCGCTGGTGCTGCTCGGCCTGGTCCTGATCACGGCGGGCTTCTTCGCGGGCCACGCGGTGGCGTCCTCGGCAGTCAGCCACACGGCGAAGCAGGGCCGCGCCCAGGCCTCCGCCCTCTACCAGTCCTCGTACTACATCGGCTCCAGCACGGGCAGCACCCTCGGCGCGGTGGCCTTCCACGCGGGCGGCTGGGCCGGGACGGTGGGCATGGGCCTGCTGGCGGTGCTCGGCGTCGTGACGATCACGGTGCTCGGGTCGAGGGCGGCGCGGCTGGCGGCGCAGCCGGCGTAGCGGGTCTCCCACCTGGCCGTTTCCCCACTCCAGGAGCCGTTGTCAGTGCTCTCCTGTAGCTTCCGAAGTGCTGGGGCGCGACGGCGCGCTACAGGAACAGTCACGGGGGTGGGTGGACCGATGAACAACGGCACGGCGACGGTGGACGGCCTCGACGTCAGGCTGGAGAAGCACCGGGTCGAGCTGACGGGGTACTGCTACCGGATGCTCGGCTCCTCCTTCGAGGCCGAGGACGCGGTGCAGGACACGATGGTCCGCGCCTGGCGGAGCTACGAGAAGTTCGAGGGCCGCTCCTCTCTGCGCTCCTGGCTGTACCGGATCGCGACGAACGTCTGCCTGGACATGCTGAGCGCGGGCAACAAGCGGGCCAGGCCGGTGGACCTCACGGACTCCACCCCGCTGGCCCAGGCGGCCCTCTCCCCCTGCCCGGACAACACCTGGCTGGAGCCGATGCCGGACGCCCGTGTGCTGCCGTCGGTGAGCGATCCGGCGGAGGCGGCGGTGGCGAAGGAGTCGGTCCGTCTGGCGTTCATGGCGGCCCTTCAGCAGCTTCCGCCCAAGCAGCGCGCGGTGCTCATCCTGCGCGAGGTACTGGCCTGGAAGGCGAGCGAGGTCGCCGAGCTGCTGGACACCTCGGTCGCCTCCGTCAACAGCGCGCTTCAGCGGGCGCGCGCGACGCTGGCCGAGAGGGCCGCGGAGGGTGACGACGCCGCCGTCTCCGACCCCCTCGACGAGGAGCAGCGAAAGCTCCTGGAGCGCTATGTGGCGGCCTTCGAGGGGTACGACATGGCGGCGCTGACGGCCCTGCTGCACGAGGACGCGGTGATGACCATGCCGCCGTTCGACCTGTGGCTGCGCGGCACGTCGGACATCACGGGTTTCATGACGACGCTCGGTTCCGCCTGCGAGGGCTCGCGCCTGGTACCGGTCGAGGTCAACGGCCTGCCTGGCTTCGCCCAGTACAAGCCGGACCCGGAGGCGGGCGGCTTCACGGCGTGGGCGGTTCAGGTCCTGGAGATTTCAGCGGGCCGGCTCACCGGGTTCCACTTCTTCCTCGACACGCAGCGCTGGTTCCCGCTGTTCGACCTCCCCCTCCAGCTCGAAGGTGAGGCCGACAAGGTCGAGTAGGGCGCGCAGGGCGGGGGCCGGGTCGCGCAGCCGTATGCGGCCGCCGGCCCGCCGGGCGGCGAGCTGGAGCCGGGCCAGCACGTCGATGGTGGCGAGCTGCACGGGCCTCAGGGCACCGACGTCGAGTACGACGACCCCGGCACCGGTGGCCTCCAGCAGCCCTTGTACGTCGTCACCCAGCCTCGCCACGTCGTCATGGGTGACGGGGCCGGTCAGCATGAGTATGGCGGGTGTCTCGGCGTCCACGGCAGGTAGACCGGACGGGCGCCTGGAATTCATCGGCGGCGGGTCTGCGGGGCACGGCTGTGCCTCTAATCGACGGGAAACTCGCTGGTGTCGATGACGAGGTCGAAGGGAGCGGGGAGCTTGATGGCCTCCCCGAACTTGGCGGTGCTCAGGGGGCGATAGACGTCGCCCTTGGGCTCGCCGTAGAGCGTCGCGGTCGGGCCGTCGGGAGCCCAGCGATCGACGAGGAGGTAGAGCGGGATGCCCGCGGTGGCGTAGGCGGCGGGTTTGCTGATGCGGTCGTGGCGGGCGTTGGACTTGGAAGTCACCTCGACAACGAGTTCGGCCAGAGCGGCGGGAATGTGGGTGTCCGACTCCGCGCACTCCGGCATCGGAACCACCACGAGGTCCGGGATGAGCATGCCCAGACGCGACGGCACGGCGATGGCCAGTGTCTGGTAGATCCCCCAGTCCTCGGGGATCACTGAGTAGAGGCGACGCTGGATGCGTTCCGCGATCACGTTGTGACGCGGCGCGGGAGCAGGTGACACGGTGATGATCCCCTCGATGATCTCCACCTTGCTGCCCTCAGGCCATTCCATCTCCTCCCAGAACCGGACGAGGTCGTCCCAGCTCTGCTCGGGGTCCTGGCTGACGGTGAGTGCGCTCATGGCGGTCTCCTATCGGTGCGTCACCGATCCCAGCATGCCGAACGGGACCGGCGCAGGTCCACCGATCCCGTTCACCCGAAAGGAGAAAGCGCAGGTCAGGCGATACGTTCCAGCACGACCGGCGTAGCCGTGAACTCCGTGCCCGTCGCCGCGATGTCGTACGAGCCCTCGATCGCCTGGAGCGCGTACTCGAAGCGCTCGGGCGTGTCCGTGTGCAGGGTCAGCAGCGGCTGGCCCGCCGTCACCGGGTCGCCCGGCTTGGCGTGCATCTCGATGCCCGCGCCCGCCTGCACCGGGTCCTCCTTGCGCGCGCGGCCCGCGCCCAGGCGCCAGGCGGCGACGCCGATGCCGTACGCGTCCAGGCGGGTCAGGACGCCCGACGACGGGGCCTTGATCACGTGCTGCTCACGGGAGGTGGGCAGCGGCGCGTCCGGGTCGCCGCCCTGGGCCGCGATCATCCGGCGCCAGACGTCCATCGCCGAGCCGTCCGCCAGGGCCTTCGCCGGGTCCGCGTCCTTCACGCCGGCCGCGTCGAGCATCTCGCGCGCCAGGGCGATCGTCAGGTCCACCACGTCCGCCGGACCGCCGCCCGCGAGGACCTCGACCGACTCGCGGACCTCCAGCGCGTTGCCCGCCGTCAGGCCCAGCGGGGTCGACATGTCCGTCAGCAGCGCGACCGTCTTCACGCCGTGGTCGGTCCCGAGGCCCACCATCGTGCGCGCCAGCTCCCGCGCGTCCTCGATCGTCTTCATGAAGGCGCCCGAGCCGACCTTCACGTCCAGGACCAGGGAACCCGTGCCCTCGGCGATCTTCTTCGACATGATGGAGGAAGCGATCAGGGGGATCGCCTCGACTGTGCCCGTGACGTCGCGGAGCGCGTAGAGCTTCTTGTCCGCCGGTGCCAGGCCGTCGCCCGCCGCGCAGATCACCGCGCCGGTCGTGTCCAGGACGTGCAACATCTCCTCGTTCGAGAGGAGGGCGCGCCAGCCGGGGATCGACTCCAGCTTGTCCAGCGTGCCGCCGGTGTGGCCGAGGCCGCGGCCCGACAGCTGGGGAACGGCAGCCCCGCACGCCGCCACCAGGGGAGCGAGCGGCAGCGTGATCTTGTCGCCGACACCGCCCGTCGAATGCTTGTCGGCCGTCGGGCGGGTCAGGGACGAGAAGTCCATCCGCTCGCCCGACGCGATCATCGCGGCCGTCCAGCGCGCGATCTCGCGGCGGTTCATGCCGTTGAGCAGGATGGCCATCGCGAGCGCGGACATCTGCTCGTCGGCGACCTCGCCCCGCGTGTACGCGTCGATGACCCAGTCGATCTGCTCGTCGCTCAGCTCACCGCGGTCCCGCTTGGTGCGGATGACGGAGATGGCGTCCATGGCCATGGGTTCCTTCCGAAGTTCCGAAGGTGTACGGCCCCCCTGAGCCACGAAGATCGACTCAGAGGGGCCGCACGGGAGTTACTTGGTGAGATGGTCCGGCCCGAAGGCCTGGGGCAGCATCTCGGAGAGCGGCAGGATTCCCGCCGGGGTCTCCAGGAGCAGATCCGGGCCGCCGAACTCGTACAGGAGCTGGCGGCAGCGACCGCACGGGACGAGGATCTCGCCCTTGCCGTCCACGCACGTGAAGTGCGTGAGCCGGCCGCCCCCGGTGTTCTGAAGCTGCGAGACGAGCCCGCACTCGGCGCACAGGCTGATGCCGTAGGAGGCGTTCTCGACATTGCAGCCGGTGACGGTCCGCCCGTCGTCGACCAGCGCGGCTACGCCCACCGGGTAGCCCGAGTAGGGGGCGTACGCGCGGGACATCGCCGCGCGGGCCAGCTCCCGCAGGGCTTCCCAGTCGACGGTCGCAGGCGTGGTCACTTGCCCTGTCCCTTCCGGTACCGCATGCCGTCGGCCTTGGGCATCCGCAGGCGCTGCGCGGACAGCGACAGCACGAGCAGGGTGACGACGTACGGGGTGGCGCCGACGAAGTCGCTCGGGACCTGGTCGGTGAGCAGGTACCAGACCAGGACGAGCGCGGCCATGACGGCGCTGATGACACCCTGCCACATGGCCTTGCGGTACAGCTTCCAGCCGGCCAGCGCCGCGAGGAGGATGACCAGCAGAAGGAGCAGGGCGTGCACGGTCACACCGCCGTTGCGCAGCTGGAGTGCGTCGGAGTAGCCGAACAGGCCGGCGCCCATGGCCAGTCCGCCCGGCCGCCAGTTGCCGAAGATCATGGCCGCGAGGCCGATGTAGCCGCGCCCGCCGGTCTGGCCCTCCAGGTACGTGTGCGAGGTGACCAGCGCGAGGAAGGCACCGCCGAGGCCGGCGAGACCGCCGGAGACGGCCACGGCCGCGTACTTGTACTTGTAGACGTTGACGCCGAGCGACTCCGCGGCGGTCGGGTTCTCGCCGCAGGAGCGCAGCCGCAGACCGAAGGGGGTGCGCCACAGCAGCCACCAGCTGCCGACGAACAGCAGCGCGGCCAGGATCGTCACCACCGACAGCTTGGTGACCAGACCGCCGAGGATGCCCGCGAGGTCGGAGACCAGGAACCAGTGGTGCTTCTCGAGCGACGCGAGCGCGTCGGAGAGGCCGGGCACGGTGACGTTCGGCAGTGAGTCCACGGGCGGTGACTGCTTGGGGTTGCCGCCCGCCTCCGACGCCTTGCCGTCGGCGAAGAACAGCTTGGCGAGGTACTGGGTGGTACCGAGCGCGAGCAGGTTGATCGCGACACCGGAGACGATGTGGTCGACGCCGAAGGTGATGGTCGCGACGGCGTGCACCAGGCCGCCGACGACACCGAAGCCGATGCCGCACAGCAGGCCCAGCCAGGGGCTGGACTGCCAGCCGATCCAGCCGGCGCCGAAGGTGCCGAGGATCATCATGCCTTCGAGGCCGATGTTGACCACGCCGGACCGCTCGGACCACAGACCCGCGAGACCGGCGAGGCCGATCGGCACGGCGAGACCCAGGGCGGCGCTGACCTGTCCGGCGGAGTCGAGCTGGTTGGAGCCGGTGATCATACGGACCGCGGCCAGGAGCAGCAGGGCGCCGGCGACGATCATGAGGATCTGGCCGAGCGACCGGCCCGAAGCCTTGGCGGCGGTGCCCGCCCTGGGCGCCGCGGGCGGCGGCGTGTCGGTCATCGTGGCAGTCATCACGCCACCTCCTGCTTCTTCGTCGGGGCGGCGGCCTGGGCGGCGAGCTCGACGCCGACCCGGTGCTGCTGGCGCTTGAGGCCGTAGCGGCGTACGACCTCGTAGGCGATCACGACACACAGGACGATGACGCCCTGGATGACGCCGAGGATCTCCTTGTCGTAGCCCTGGAACTCCAGGTGGTTGGTGGTGCGCTCCAGGAAGCCCCACAGCAGGGCGCCGAGCGCGATACCGATCGGGTGGTTGCGGCCGAGCAGCGCGATGGCGATGCCGGTGAAGCCGATGCCGACGGGGAAGCTGTTGTCGTACTGGTGGCTCTCGTTCAGCAGCGTGGGCATGCCGATCAGGCCGGCCACCCCACCCGAGATGATCATGCTGGTGGCGATCATCTTCTTCACCCCGACACCGCTCGCGGCGGCGGCGGTCTCGGACTGGCCGACGGTGCGCAGGTCGAAGCCGAACCGGGTGCGGCCGAGCACGAACCAGTACCCGATGCCGACGATCACGGCGATGACGATGAAGCCGTCCAGGATGCCGGCCGGGCCGGTGTCAATGGTGAAGAAGTACGTGGACGACGGCAGCGGCTTGGTGGAGACGAGGGTGCCGCCCTGCTGGAGCTCGGCCAGCTTTCCGGGCTGGAGCAGGTAGCCGATGATCGCGGTGGCGATCGAGTTCAGCATGATCGTCGAGATGACCTCGCTGACCCCTCGCGTCACCTTGAGGATGCCGGCGATGGCCGCCCACAGGGCGCCGGTCGCCATGGCGCAGATGATGATCAGCGGGATGGCTATCCAGCCGGGCACGGTGAGCGCCCCGCCGAGGACGGCGGCGATGAACGCGGCGAGCCGGTACTGACCGTCGACGCCGATGTTGAACAGGTTCATGCGGAAGCCGATGGCCACCGCGACACCCGCCAGGTAGTACGTCGTCGCCTTGTTCAGGATGTAGACCTGGCTGTCGCTGGCGAAGCCGTAGGTCACCATCTCGCTGAAGGCGTCACCGGGGTTCTTGCCGGTGGCGAGGATCACCAGGGTGGTGACGACGAGCGCGGCGACGACCGCCAGCAGCGGCGCGGCGATCCCGAGGAGCAGCCGCTCCTTGTCGATCCGTGAGGTCAGCTTGTTCATCGGGCGTCGTCCTCTGTGTGCTCCAGGTGGCCGGTGGCCGCACCCGTCATGGCGGAGCCCAGCTCCTCGGGGGTGATCGTGGCGGGGTCGGCGTCGGCGACCAGGCGGCCGCGGTACATGACCCGCAGAGTGTCGGAGAGCCCGATGAGCTCGTCCAGGTCGGCGGAGATCAGCAGCACGGCCAGGCCCTTACGCCGAGCCTCGCGGATGTGGTCCCAGATCGCGGCCTGCGCGCCGACGTCCACACCCCGGGTGGGGTGGGCGGCTATGAGCAGCTTGGGGTCGTGGCTCATCTCGCGGCCGACGATCAGCTTCTGCTGGTTGCCGCCGGACAGCGAGGCCGCGGTCACGTCGATGCCGGGCGTGCGGACGTCGTACGCCTGCACGATCCGCTCGGTGTCGGCGCGGGCCGCCTTGATGTCGAGCAGTCCGCCGCGCGAGTTGGGCCGCTCGGAGACATGGCCGAGGATGCGGTTCTCCCACAGCGGTGCTTCCAGAAGCAGGCCGTGGCGGTGGCGGTCCTCCGGGATGTAGCCGACACCGGCCTCGCGGCGGCCCCGCGTCGGGGCGTGGGAGATGTCGGCGCCGTCGAGCGTGATCACGCCGGCGTCCGGCCGGCGCATGCCCATGATCGCCTCGACCAGCTCGGACTGGCCGTTGCCCTCCACACCGGCGATGCCGAGGACCTCGCCCTTGTGGATGGTGAAGGAGATCTCGTCCAGGATGATCCGCTCGATGCCGTCGAGGTCCGTCTGCGCGAGGCGCAGGCCGTCCAGCTTGAGCATCGGGACGTCCGTGACGGTGGACTCCTCGGTCTCCGGCGTCGGCAGTTCGCTGCCGACCATCAGCTCGGCGAGCTGCTTGGGGGTGGTGCCCCGCGGCTCGACCGTGCCGACGGTGGTGCCGCGCCGGATGACGGTGATCTCGTCGGCGACGGAGAGCACCTCGCCCAGCTTGTGGGAGATGAAGATGACGGTGAGGCCCTCGGCCTTGAGGTCGCGCAGGTTGGCGAAGAGGGCGTCGACCTCCTGCGGCACGAGGACGGCGGTGGGCTCGTCCAGGATGAGGGTCTTGGCGCCGCGGTAGAGGACCTTGAGGATCTCCACGCGCTGGCGGTCGGCGACGCCGAGCTCCTCCACGAGGACGTCCGGCCGGACGTTCAGGCTGTACGCGTCGGAGATCTCCTTGATCTTGGCGCGGGCCTTGCCTCCGATGCCGTACAGCTTCTCCGCGCCGAGGACGACGTTCTCGAGGACGGTGAGGTTGTCGGCGAGCATGAAGTGCTGGTGGACCATGCCGATGCCGCGGGCGATGGCGTCGGCGGGGTTGTGGAAGACGACCTGTTCGCCGCCCACGGTGATGGTGCCCTCGTCCGGCTGCTGCATGCCGTAGAGGATCTTCATCAGGGTGGACTTGCCGGCTCCGTTCTCACCGCACAGGGCGTGTACGGTGCCCGTACGGACCGTGATGTCGATATCGCGGTTGGCGACGACGCCGGGGAAACGCTTGGTGATGCCGCGCAGTTCGACGGCAGCGGGAGGGCTGGACGCGTTGATGGCGCACTCTCCTCGGGGAAAGGGGCTGCGGGGGGAGGGCAGGCGTCGGCGACGCTAGCGCGGCAACTCCGTGCTACACGCGTAGAGTTGGCACATTGTTATGGCTCGGCGGGGGGCACGGAAGGCACCCCCACACCGAGCCGGGGTCCGACGGGACCCATCAGGTCACGGGGTGGTCTTGACCTTGATCGAGCCGTCGACAATCTTCTTCTTCGCGACGTCCAGCTTGGCCTGGATGTCGTCGATGAAGCCACCGCTAGTGGCCAAAGACACACCGTCCTTGGCGAGCGAGTAGGTGTTGGTGCCGGTCAGCGGCTTGCCGTCGTGCACGGACTTGATGAAGTCGTAGACACCGACGTCGACGTTCTTGACCATCGAGGTCAGGATCGAGTTCTTGTACTTGGCCAGACCCGGGATGTTGTACTGGTCGGAGTCCACGCCGATGGCCCAGGCACCCTTGACGCCGTTGACGGCCTCGATCGCGCCGTTGCCGGAGGAGCCGGCCGCCGAGTAGATCACGTCCGCGCCGTTGTCGAGCATGCCCTGCGCGGCCTCCTTGCCCTTGTCAGGGCTGGCGAAGCCGGAGAAGTCCGAGCCGTGGCTCAGGTACTGGGTGTCGACCTTGACCTTCGGGTTGGTGTCCTTGACGCCCTGGACGAAGCCCGCCTCGAACTTCTTGATCAGCGGGACGTCGACACCGCCGACGAAGCCGACGTGGTCCTTCTTCGTCTTCAGCGCGGCGGCGACACCGGCCAGGTAGGAGCCCTGCTCCTCGGTGAACGTGATGCTGTCGACGTTCTTGGCGTTCACCACCGAGTCGACGATGCCGAAGCTGACCTTCGGGTACTTGGCGGCGACCTTGGTCATGGAGGTGGCGTAGGAGAAGCCGACACCGATGATCGGGTTGTAGCCGGCGTCGGCGAGGTCCGAGAGGCGCTGCTCGCGGTCGGCCTCGGTGTCGGAGGTCTTGGCGGTCAGTTCCTTGATGTCGCCACTGAACTCGCCCTTGGCCTTGTCCGCACCGCGCGCGGCGGAGTCGTTGAAGGAACGGTCACCGCGGCCGCCGACGTCGAAGGCGAGACCGATCTTGACACCCTTGCCGCCGCCGCTGGAGGAGGACGACGACGACGAGGCGTTGTTGTCGGAGGACGTGCTGCCACAGGCAGTGGCAGTCAGTGCGAGGGCTGCGGTGACGGCACACGCAGCAGAAAGCTTGGCTACCCGGCGCACGGGAAGGCTCCTTCACCTGACCTGAGCGCCATGTCGGCGCTTGATTCGAGCACCCTGCCGGTGCCCGAGCCGAGACGCCCGGTCGGCGTCGGCTTCGCGGAATCGTAACGCGCGTAGATGTCATAAAAACACCTCTCGCGAAGCCGTTATCGATTCGAGGCAAACACTGCCTGAACTCGGCATCCGAGCCCTAGTTGCAGGCCGTTGCGAACAAAGCACAAATGGCTTACGGGCATGTTGCGTCGGAGGGCGGAACATGCCCGCAGGGCCGTGGGGCTCACGCCCGCTGCGCGTCCAGGAAGACAGCGGCTGTGAACAACTCCACGCCGACCGTGATGGCATGCTCGTCCGCGTCGAAGTCGCCCTGGTGCAGGTCGCGGACGCCGCGCTCGCCGGGGCGGCGGACGCCGAGGCGGGCCATCGCGCCGGGCACCTGCTCCAGATACCAGGAGAAGTCCTCGCCGCCGAGGCTCTGCTCGGTGTCCTCGACGCAGTGCGCGCCGCGGCGCGCTGCCATGGCGTCGCGCAGCAGGTCGGTGACGGCGCCGTCATTGACGACGGGCGGCACCCCACGGATGTAGTTGATCTCGGACTTCGCCTTGTAGAGGTTCGCGATCTCGTCGATCGCCTCGTGGACGAGGTCGGGCGCCTGCCGCCAGGCGTCGAGGTCCAGGCAGCGCACGGTCCCGGAGAGCTCGGCGTGCTGCGGGATGACGTTGCAGGCGTGCCCGGACTCGATACGCCCCCAGGTCACCGCGAGCCCGCTGCGGGCGTCCACGCGGCGTGCGACCAGGGGCGGCACCTCGGTGGCAACGCGCGCGGCGGCGACGACGAGGTCGGTGGTGAGGTGAGGGCGCGCGGTGTGGCCGCCCGCGCCGTCGAGTGCGACTTCAAGCCGGTCGCAGGCGGAGGTGATGGGGCCGTGGCGCAAGCCGATGCGCCCCGCGTCGACCTTGGGGTCGCAGTGCACGGCGATGATCCGCCCGACCCCGTCGAGGACGCCGGACTCGATGGCGTCGGTGGCCCCACCCGGCAGAACCTCCTCGGCGGCCTGGAAGACCAGCCGCACCGGCCGCGGCAGCCGCCCCTCGCGGTGCAGCTGGGCGAGGACGAGCCCGGCGCCGAGGACGACCGTGGTGTGCACGTCATGGCCGCAGGCGTGGGCGCGGTCGGGCACGGTGGAGCGGTAGGCGCAGTCGCTCTTGGTGTCGGGGATGGGGAGCGCGTCGATGTCGGCGCGCAGCGCGAGCATGGGGCGTACGCCGTCCCAGTCGCCGATGTCGCAGAGGAGCCCGGTGCCGGTGTCGAGCACGCGTGGGGCCAGTCCCGCCTGCTCCAGGCGGGCCTTGATCGCGGCGGTCGTACGGAACTCCTGGTTGCCCAGTTCCGGGTGCATGTGCAGGTCGCGGCGGAAGGCGACGAGCTCGGCGCGCAGCGCCTCGGGCAGCGCGCCGGGGAGCACCGCTTCCCCGGGGTGGTCGGCCTCGGACTCTCGGGACATCAGATGGTTCACCCTTTGAAGGGTAGGGCGATCGGGCGGCCGGCTTCCCCTCGATCAACAAAACTTCAGCCCGTCAGAGGAAGAAAACCTGGCCGCACGCCGCATAGCCGGCGGAGGGAATGGGTAGACTCGCCCGGCTTTCCGGGCGGAGGGATCTTCACGGGGTCATGAACGGGTCCGCCGGGGTGACCGCGGAGCCGTCCCGGTGCCGCGGAGGGCACCCGGTGATCCCTGCACGGGACCGCTCCCATGTCCGAGCGTCCCGTCGCGGGAACGTTCGGAGGACCCGAGCCATTCCCGTATCTCACGGATACCACGTCCCGCCGCCCTCCTCGCACCGAAGGCGTCACTTGGCCGCGCCGATCCGCCCCCGCGCCATGGCTGACACCCGCATGGCGGAGGAATGAATCCCCGGAAGCAGCCCCCGGACCGTCCGCCCCGGCGGGTAGGGTGCGCGACCGCGCACCCCGAGAAACCGGACTTCATACGCACCGCGCGCGCCCTACGACGCCATTGGTCACCTCAAGGATGCGGACCGCTTCTGACCAGCGGCGAAGGCGAGGGCGGCCCCGCGATCGAGCGATAGGGTCACCCGCGTGCGGTCCTGGCGCAGATGGACCGCCAGACCGCGTGGGAGGCACCGCGTGAGCGGATGGCGGAGGTTCGAGCGGCAAGGGGCCACGCTCGAATACTGGGAGATCCGTCAGGAAGGGATCCGCTGCTTCATCAGATGGGGCTCCGACCCAGCACCGGGCAAAGCAAGCACATCGGTGCTCGACGACGAGGAACGAGCGCGGTGCCACGCAGCACGCAAGATCAACGACCGCCTCCGCAAGGGCTTCGCCGAGGTTGACCCTCCCCGCGATCCGGCGGAAGCCGACGTCGGAACACCGGTCCTGGACGTCATCACCCGAGCAACCGGACCCCACTCCCCCATCCCCCAGTACCTGCCTGTCGACGGCTTCGACCAGGTCTACCGGCGCACCCATGCATCCGACCACCCGATGGGCTTCTACGAGTACTACGTGCTGCGCGACAACGGGCGCGGCGCGGTCCGCTTCACGGTACGGGCAGGCAGCCACAAGGCCGACACTGTTGCTTCCTTCCTGGAGTTCCTCTGCTCCAGGCGTGACCTGGCCTTCGATGGCCGATCCCACCACAAGCTGCCCCTGCCGAGCCCGGTCGGATCGTTCGACCACGCGCTGTTCTGCTCGCCGGCACTGGGGCGGGCTTGCGCCGCATACCCGGCGGCAGCGGCTCGGGTGGCAACGGCCTTCCCCGTCTTCAACTGCGAGATCGGGGACGAGGACGCGGAGGTGCTGGTCGACGCACGCATCCACGGCCACGGCGCGCTGCCCTACAGCGACTGGGGCCGGCGGCCGCAGCCCGTGGTGGACCTGCGCTTCGATGTCCAGCCGTCGTTCTACCGACGGACGCAGACATTCAAGGTCTACCGTCCAGCCGACCTCCAGAAGCTCATGGACGTGCTGTCGCAGGCCTCGCCGCAGAGCTGGGTGGAGGTGCGCTCCTTCCGAGGCGAAACCACACGTCTCGCCCCCGGCACGCTCCCGCACTTCGCTGACCTGCTGTCCTTCCTGACCAACTGAGGCACACGGCCCAGCTGGCGAAGGCGGCCCGTCAGCCGAACCGCCCCGCCACATAGTCCGCCGTCCGCTGGTCCTTCGGGGTGCCGAAGATGTTCTCCGTGGGGCCGTGTTCCACGATGCCGCCGGGGGTTCCCTGTTCGGCCAGGAAGAAGGCGCACTGGTGGGAGACTCGGGCCGCCTGCTGCATGTTGTGGGTGACGATCACCACCGTCACCTGGCCGGCGAGTTCCTGGATCGTCTCCTCGACGCGGCGGGTGGAGGTGGGGTCGAGCGCCGAGCACGGTTCGTCCATGAGCAGGACCCGGGGGCGTACGGCCAACGCGCGCGCGATGCACAGGCGCTGCTGCTGGCCGCCGGAGAGGACGCCGCCGGGCTGGCGGAGGCGGTCCCTGACCTCCTTCCACAGGCCCGCGCGGGTGAGGGACTCCTCGACCAGTTCGTCCTTCGTGCGGCGGCTCGCGCGTGTTCCCGTCAGGCGCAGGCCCGCCACCACGTTGTCGTAGATCGACATCGCGGGGAACGGGTTGGGCTTCTGGAAGACCATGCCGATACGGCGCCGGGCGTCCGTCAGTCGCCACGACGGGTCGTAGATGTCCTCGCCCTCGAAGAGCACCTCGCCCCCGAACTGCGCCGCCGGGATCATCTCGTGCATGCGGTTGAGTGTGCGCAGGAACGTCGACTTGCCGCAGCCGGAGGGGCCGATCAGGGCCGTGACCTGGCCGGCGGGCATCGTCAGCGACACCCGGCTGAGTACCTGGTGGTTGCCGAACCAGGCGGAGACCGCACGGGCTTCGAGGGTGGCGGGAGCCGGGGCCGCGGTCGCGGGTACGGGTGGCAGGACGGCGGTGTCGGTCAGGGCGTCGGTCACGTCGGGTACCTCGGTTCGTGGCGGGGCCGGTGCGTCGGTCACAGCAGGTTGGGCAGCAGTTCGGTGGTGCGTGTGGCGACCTGGAGGCCCAGGACCGCGACGAGGGGGGCGAAGACGATCCACGTCTGGTGGCGGCCCCAGCGGTGCCACGCCCACACCGCGGCGACGGCCGCGAGGAGCAGCGCCTGGAGCCACATCACCAGGGGCCACGGGACACCGGAGGGGCGGGCCAGAGGCTCTTCGGACTGCGGCAGCGTGCCGGAGCGGATGACGGCCGCCGGGGTCTGGAAGGGCGTGGAGACCAGGTCGGCGTCGACGCGCAGGACGCCGGCGGGCATGTAGCCGGGGCCGGTCGCCGTGACCAGCACCAGGCGGCCCTTGCCCGCGGCCACGGGGGCGGGCGCCGGGTCGCCGGCCCGGCGGACATCGAGGACCTGGTACGTCGCCTTGCCCTGGCCGGTGATCACCGTGAACCTGGTGCCCTCGCGGAGCCCGGTCAGCCGCCCGAACGGCCCGCCGTACGCGGCTGCCCGGCCCATCAGCACGCTCGTGCCCGCCTGTCCGGGCATCGGGGTGTCCCTGCGGTGGCCGGGGCCGTCGGTCATGACGGTGGAGTCGGTGCCTTCGAGGACGACCTGGGTCATGTCCAGGGCGGGGATGTCGATCAGCGCGACCGGGGTGCCGGGTGCCAGCAGCCGGCCCTCCTGGTCGGTCTGGGCCACCGGGGCCGTGCCCAGGGCGAGTTGGTTGCGCAGCTCGTCGAACGCGGCGTGCTGGGCGGAGTGCTCCTGGATGCCGCTGACCACGAGCAGCTGGGCGGTGATGCCGAGCAGCAGGGCGGCGATGCTGAGCAGGCCGCCGCGGGCGAGGTGGCGGACGGCGGTGACGCTGCGGACGCCTGCCCGGAGCGCGGCCGGTGCGAGCGTGGTCGGTACGGCGACGGTCACGGCGTCCCGCCTCCTTCGCTGGTCATGGGTTCGAGGTACGGCCGGGGAGACCACCGTCGTGGTGGTCTCCCCGGCAGCCGGGGTCAGGTGGACCTGATGGTGAAGTTGGCGCCGCTCTTCGCGGACACCGTCGAAGAGCCGGCGTAGTACGCGTGCAGGGTGTGCCGGCCGCGGCTCAGCTTGGGCAGGGTGATCGTCACCTTGCCGCCGTTCAGCGTGCCGGTGGCGATCACACGGGAGCCCTCGTAGATCTTCACGGTGCCGGTCGGGGTGGTGCCGGTGGCGGTCACCTTCGCCGTGACCTTGGCGCGGCTGGTGTGGCTGACCGTGCTGGGCGCGGTGGTGGCGATCGACGGCGTCGCCTTGGTGATCTTCAGGGAGACGGTCGTCGAGGACGCGTTCAGCTTGCCGCTGCCGCCGTAGGAGACGGCCAGCGAGTGCGTGGCGACCTTGAGGTGGTTCGACAGGCCGATGGTGACCTTGCCGGAGGCGTCGAGGGTGCCGGTGCCGAGGGTGGTGGAGCCCTCCTTCACCGTGACCTTGCCGCTCGGGACGACCCCGTGCGCGTCGGTGACGGTGACGGCGACCTTCGGCGTCCTGCCGTACGCGGTCGTGGCGGTGGTCGCCTTGGTGGTGCTCGCGTACTTGACGGCGCCGGTCCAGGAGGCGGCGGTGCCGGTGCCGTTGAGGTTGGCGGCGGCCACCGTGGCGGTGTACGTGCCGAGGGCCAGACCGCCGAAGGTGTACGACGTGGTGGTGGCCGAAAGGTCCTTGACGGCCACGACGGCGCCGTCCAGACCGGTCAGCGTGACGCGGTAGTCGGTGACCGGGAGGCCGGTGGCGGCCGGGGCGGTCCAGCTCAGCTTGACGCCCGCGTCGCCGGGGGTGGCCTTCAGCCCGGGCGCGGCCGGCGTGGATGCGTCGACGCCCGACTCCTCCAGACCGCCGAACTTCGCGTGCTTGTTCGGGTTGATCGAGCCGTTGTACGGCTCGTTCAGGAAGCCGAAGTCGGCGATGACCGTCTCGGCGGCGTCGGTCGCCAGCGCGGCGGTGTGGCTGCCGCTGGTGACGAAGACGTCGTAGAGGTCCTTGTCGAAGAACATGCCGGCCGGGTCGATCGCCCGGCTGGGCACGACGTTGTAGACGTCGCGGCCGAAGGTGGCGTTCTCGTAGTAGCTGTTGACCGGGATGAACTTGCCGTTGGACTTCGTGACCGGACTGGTCTCACCGGTGTCGCCGGGCAGCTGCACGGCGGCCAGGTGGGCGCCCGCGGCGGCGGCGTCCTTGCTGTGGTCGGGGGCGACGCCGTTGTTCTGGGCGATCCAGCTGCCCACGGAGAAGGGGGCGAGGGCGCCGTCCTCGGTGACGACCTCGTCGGCCTGGTTCTCCTGGACGGTCGGGATGTTCGGGGAGAGCGTCGCGTCGGTGAGGCCGATCGCGGAGAGGAAGAACTTCCGGGTGCCCGAGCCGCTCTGCGGGATCTTCGGGTGGACGGTCACGCCCTCCACCTGGGTGAGCGTGCCGGAGTAGATGTCGTGGAGCTGGTCCACCGTCAGCTTGTCCAGGGCCGAGCCCTTGACCGCGACGCCGACCGCGTCCCGGGCGAACGGGATGTAGGTGAGCGCGGTGCCCGCGGTGCTGGGGCCGCCGGAGGAGCGGGCGAAGTCGACCTGGCCCTTGACGGAGACGCCGGAGCTGTCCGGGTACTTGTCACCGGTCAGCGACTCGCTGAGGGCGAGACGGCCCTTGCCCGAGCCGTTCGGGCGCAGGAAGGACGGGCCGCCGGAGCGGGTCTGGATGGTGGAGGTGGTGGAGCCGGTGCCGGGCTCGATCGCGTCGTACGAGGCGAGGCCCGCACCGCTCGCCGACTTCACGGCGGTCGCGGCGTAGTCCTTGCCCGCCACGGTGTCGCCGGCCAGGGCGTTGAGCACGTCCTGCGTGGTGTCGGAACCCACGCCGACGAGCTGCCGGAAGGTCCCGGCGGGGGTGGGGTCGGCGGACGCCGGGCTCGCCAGAGCCAGGCCGCCGGCCACCACGGCGGCGGCGACGAGCGCCGCCGAAGAGCGCGTTCTGCGCATCGAGAGTCTCCTGACGGTTGAGCGTGGGAGAAGAGAGATCTGGCAGGGTGGTACGGGCCGTCCGCCCCGACTGCCTTTCGGGGCGGGCGGCCGTCTGTGGGGAGCGCCGGGGTCGGCGCTCCGGGGTCAGCCCCGGCCCGGTGGCAGCAGCCTCCGCAGCCGTTCGGGCAGGGTGAACGCCGGTACGACGGTCACGGTGCGGCCGCCGGGGAGCGGCAGCCGCAGCGGGAGGCGTAGCCGGCTGCCACCCGCGAAGGGCGCGCCGACCGCGGCGGCGGCGCCGAGCGCGGCACCCACCGGGACGGCGTAGCGCAGCGCGTTCGCGGGGTCGGCGGGGGTGGTGCCGAGGGCCGTCGTCTGCACGGCCTTGCCGCCGCCGTACGAGGGAGCGTCGCTGGGCGTGGCGCTTGCGGCGGCGCCGCCCGAACCCGTGGCGGTGTCCCCGGTACCGCCGCCGGCGACGCCGCCGCCGCCCGATGTGCCGCCGGAGCCACCGGAGCCGCCGGAATCGCCGGCCCCGCCGGAGGTTCCGCCGGCCGAGCCGCCGTCGTGCGAGGGACCGGTGTAGTGGGCGAGGGCGTCGGCGGCGTGCTCCGTCCGGGTGCGCAGCTGCTGGGAGAGCGGGGCGTAACCGGCGGGCAGGCGGCCCGGGTCGGCGCCGCTGACCTGCCCGGCGCCCGCCACGTACCGCAGCAGGGCCGCGTAGTCCTGGCGGGCGGCGGCCTTCAGCTCGCCGGGGCGTACGGCCGCGTAGACCAGCTGGGACAGCGGGTAGGCGCCCTTGGCGGTGGCCCGGGCCGGGCTGATCTCGGCGACCCCGGAGCCCGAGGCGCTCGCGGCGGCCGCGGTCAGCGACGCGTTCGTGGGGGCGACGAACCCGCCCGCGGCGTTGCGCAGCCTGGCGGTCTGCAACCCGTAGCGGGAGGCGGAGGCCGCGTCGGTGATCGTGATCATGAACCGTGAGCCGACGGTCTGCGGTCCCGGGCTCTTGTACGTGGGCGGGTTGGCGAGGGCGTCCCAGGTCGACTTCCACAGCGTGTCGGTGCGCCGGGTGCGCAGGGCGCCCTCGTGCATGTCCGCCACGGGCGGGTGGAAGTCGGTCATGCACTGCCGGTCTTCCTTGGGGGCGTCCGTGCCCGGGGGCACCGTGCACCAGGGATCGTTCTTCGGGTAGCTGTCGGTGTGGGCGGGGTCGAAGGGCGGCCCCTTCGGCACCAGGTCCGCGTTGGTGCTGTAGTACGGGTTGACGCGCATGCCTCCGTCGTCGGGGACACCGGCGAGGAACTGGCGGGCGTCCTTGTCGGACAGCACCCACTGCCACAGTGCGCGGGCCGAGTCCGAGTGGCCCGCCGCGGTGAGCAGGTCGGTGTCGGTGGCCGGGGTCTCGGCGACCGACAGCTCGGCGAACTCCGGGTTGAGCGCGATGAACTCGGGGTCGCTCACCAGGCCCGCGGGGTTGTTCTTCGCCCAGCCGTACCCCGCTGCGACCTTGTCGCTGAGCACCGCTCCCCAGGGGGAGTTGCGGTAGGACTCGGTGAGCAGTTTGGCGACCAGGCGGGGCGTGAGGTCGATGGAGGCGACCTTCGTGCCGGCGAGCTTGCGTACGCTGTCCGGCGCCCCGGCCCTGGGTCTGCGTTCGATGGTGAAGCCGATGACGGCTCCGGAGAGCGCGACGGGTGCGTAGGTCGTGGTGCCGGATGGCGCGACGGTTCCTTCGTCCGAGCCGAGGGCCCGCGTGGTGAAGCCGAGTCCCGCGGTTCCGTCGGAGCCGATCTGCCGGCGGGCGTCGCGCTCGCTGAGCTGGGTGTAGCCGTACACCCGGCCGGTCCGGCACAGGGCCGCCTGCCAGCTGGTCATGGCGTCGGCCGCGAGTTCGGTGCCCAGGGTGGGGCGCTCGTCGGCGCCGAGGGCGCAGCCGGCGCCGGCCGCGTTGAAACGGAGCGGGATCGCGATGCGGTTCTGCCAGTTGGTCGAGGAGACCGGGGAGCCCGCGTTCACCTGGCTGTGGTCCGCGTACGGCTTGCCGTCGAGGTCCAGGTGGCCCTGCGGGACGATCACGAGCCAGCACGGACGGGGCTCGGTGACGCCGTTGTGGGTGACCGGGGTGCCACAGCCCAGGTGCGGGGCCTCGTTGGCGGTCTGCACCTCGAAGTACTCGCGTCCGGTGCCGTCGGCGCCGGTGCGGGCGAAGTCGACCTCGTTGGTGGAGTTGCGGTTGAAGAACTGGTTGTTCTGGGTGTTGCTGGTGATCATCGTGCCGTCGACGGACTTGAAGGGCACCTCGCCCTGCCCGAAGGGGGCGCCCGCCCCGTACCGGTTGTCGTCGCCGTAGTTGGTGGGCTCGGCGTTGTAGGTGACCTTGCGTGTGTCGTCGCGGTCGTTGCCCGGCCAGCTGTCCCGCCCGGTGACCGGGGAAGCGCCGAACTGGCACTGGGTGCGCGGCGGGCCGGGATTGGACGGCACGGTGCCGTCGTCGTCTCCCCAGCACTGCATGATCTGCACGAAGTCGGTGTTGAACCGCGTGCCCGCGAACGTGGTCGGGGTGCCGCCCTTCCAGGAGACGGTGATCGCCTGGCTGGTGAGGTGGGTGGTCTGATCGACCGTGAACCTCATGTCCTTGAACTCGCCGCGTCCGAAGACGGTGACGGCGGAGCCGGTGGAGTCCGCGGCGCTGGCGGACGGGGCCGCCTGCGCCACGGCGAACCCAGCGAGGGCGCCGACGACTCCCCCGGCGACCAGGCGCACCAGGGCGTTGCGCAGCCGTCTCATCGCGTGCCCCCGTCCGTGGAGCGGTCGTCACGGGTGCCGGTGCGCGAGGCGATCGCACGGGAGACGACGGAGGGCAGCAGGACGAGTCCGAGCAGGAGGAACGCGGCGAGCAGCATCAGGGTCTGGGTGCTGGTCCAGCCGTTCCGCCCGGCCACCGCGACCGGCTGGGCGAGGGCGATGGTGCCGCCGACGGCCGTACCGCCGCTGCCCGAGCCGTCGGGGGCGATGGTCTGCCCGGTGTCGGGGTCGACGGACGGCTGGGCGCTGCCGCCGCCCGAGCCGGAGCCCCCCGCGCCACCGCCGGTGGTTCCGCCGCCCGATGTGCCGGCGCCCTTGCCCGAGCCGCCGCCGTTCGAGCCGCCCGAGGTGCCGCCCGAGCCTCCGGACGCGTTGTTCCCCTTGGCGCCGCCGCTGCCCGTGGTGCAGGGCGGGGCGCCCTTCTTGTCGCAGGCCGCCGGGTAGGGTGCGGTCTCGGCGAGCTTGTTGCGGCCACTCGGGGTGAAGGTCGGGTTGTTGCAGCCCTTGATATTGATGTTCTTGGCCTGCACTCCGGGGATCCGGCGGATCTGGTCGAAGCCCGCCTGGACCAGGTTGATCGGCAGCGGTGAGTATCCGAGATCGGGTGCCTTCTGCTGTCCCTGGCACATGAAGTAGTACGAGAACGCGCCGAGGGTCTTGCCCTTGGTCTGGTTGAAGATGCCCTGCACCTTCAGCGGCAGGATCATGTACGAGTAGCTGGACAGCGGGTAGTTGCGCTTGTCGGTGTCGTTGTAGACACCTTCGAGCTGCTGGGTGAGGTAGTCCGGGGAGCTCTTGTTCGTGTTGATCCTCGCCTTGAGCAGCGACACCGCCACGTTCTTCGGGGTCGGCTCGGTGTAGTAGCCCGCGTGGTTGAGGACCTTGGCGACCGGATACCCCTCATTGAGCGCGTACGAGTAGTTGACGTAGCCGATCGCGCCCTCGCCGTAGTTCTGGCTCACGTACGACGCCACACCGAGGTCGCCGGCCTGGGCGATCATGCCGGGGCTGGTCGGGTAGTTCGAGGTCTGCCCGCAGGCGCCGGAGCGGCCGACGCGACGGCAGTAGTCCTCCCACAGGCCCTTGTGCTGGTTGACCATCCACATCGTGAACTGGGCGGTGGCGCCCGATCCGTCCGAGCGGACCACGGGGACGACGGCGCGGTGTGGCAGTTGCAGGCCGGGGTTGTCGGCCTTGATCGCCGGGTCGTCCCAGGTCTTGATGACGCCGGTGAAGATCTTGGTGACCACGTCGCCGGAGAGCCGCAGGTTGGTGATCTTCCTGCCGCCCGCGGTCAGGTGGTACATGAACGCGGTGCCACCGGCCACGATCGGCATGTACGCGTACGATCCCGGGGCCGGGCGTTCGGCGGCGGAGCCGTCCGTCGGGTGGGTCTGGAACGGGATGTCCGAGACCGCGAAGTCGACGGTGCCGCTGAGGAACTGGCGGCGGCCGTCCGAGGAGCCGTTGCCGGCGTAGTCGATCCGCATGCCGTACTGGTTGACGGCGCGGGCCCACGCCGTGACGGCGTTCTCCGCCCAGGTGGAGCCGGCACCTGAGATCCGGGTGTAGGAATCGGCGGCGGCCGATGCGGACAGGGGACCGGCCAGCAGCCCGGCGATCATGGCGAGCAGTGCGCCGAGGATCGCCGGCGCGCGCAGGCGGCGCGGAGGAAGAGGCGGGTGACGGCGCATCAGTCGGTCTCTCCGGGCTTGGGTCCGGGGTCCTCTTCGATGCTGGACCCGGAAGGCTTGGCGGACGGGGCGTGGGGTGAGGTGGCGTCGAACAACATGAGGCCGGGGGCGTGCAGTTGGGCGAAGCGGTCGACGTCGCGGCGCGAGGCACGGGCGGTACGGCGCGCCTGACGGCGATTTTGATGCCCGGGGCCGCGGCCGCCGATCACCCGGGCGATGGCGAAGAGCACCAGGACCAGGGCCATCAGGACGGCCGCCGCGCCGAAACCGCGGGCGATCATCGCGGGCTGGGGCGACTTGACGAAGTTGAAGACGGCGAGCGGCAGCGAGATCATCGGCCCGCTCGTCGGGTCGGTGTTGAGCGCCGCGGTGAAGCCGGCGGTGAGCAGCACCGGCGAGGTCTCGCCGATGCCGCGCGCCGTACCGAGGATGACGGCGGTGGCGAGGCCGGAGCGCGCGGTCGGCAGGACGACGTGCCACACCGTCCGCCAGCGCGGAGCCCCGAGCGCCTCGGCTGCCTCGGTCAGCGTGCCCGGCACCAGCCGCAGCACCACGTCCGCGGCACGGATCACGATCGGCAGCATCATCACGCTGATCGCGAAGGCGGCCGCGAGGCCCGACTTCGGCATGCCGAGGATGAGGATCCAGGTGGCGTACACCATCAGACCGGCCACGATCGACGGCAGCGCGGTCATCGCCTCGACGATGGTCCGCACGAACCGGGAGAAGCGGCCCGGGATCTGGTTGAGGTAGACCGCACAGGCCAGGCCGAGCGGGACCGTGATCGACAGGGCGATGGCGATCATGATGAGGGTGCCGAGCATCGCGTGGGCGATGCCGCCGCGGGTGATCGGGTCGAGCGGGCCCGCCTCCTGCATGTCCTGGGTGAAGAAGTTGCCGTACGGCAGCGCCTCATGACCGCGCCAGGCGGTGAAGCCGATGACGAGGACGAGCCCGGAGAACAGCAGCGTGGCCGCCGTCCACAGCACCACGGTCATCACCCGGTCGCGTACGGCCTGCCCGTCCTCCTCCAGGCCGGTGAGCACCGCGTAGACGGCGAGGAAGGCGAGGTACGCGGTGACCGTGAAGCCCAACGCCCCCGAGAAGGACGCGAGTTCCCCGAACAGCAGCACCGTGAGGCAGAACCCCGAGACGGCCGCGCCGATCAGCGACAGCACGCCCGAGCGGGTCGGGCCGCCGATGCGCCGGGGGCGGTCGGGAAGGCCGGCGGACTCGGTGACGACCGGAGCCGGGACCGGTGCGGTCTGTTCGACGGTCTCTTCTACGACGGTCATCTCATGCCTCGCTCTGCGCGCCGGACCGGGAGCGGGCCACGATGGAGGAGGCGGTGAAGTTGACCGCCAGCGTGAGCAGGAACAGCGCCAGGCCCGCCGCCATCAGCGCCGACATGCCGAAGGTGGAGGCGTCGCCGTAGTGCAGGGCGATCAGCGAGGAGACCGAGTTCGAGCCGGTCTGCAGGATGTGCGGCTGGATGGTGAAGACCGGCGAGATGATCAGGTAGACGGCGATCGTCTCGCCGAGCGCCCGCCCGAGCCCCAGCATCGTGCCGCCGATGATCCCGCCCTTGCCGTACGGCAGGACGACCGCGCGGATCATCCCCCAGCGAGTGGCGCCCAGCGCGTACGCACCCTCGCGCTCGCCTGCCGGAGCCTGCGCGAACACCTCGCGCATCACCGAGCACTGGATCGGCGCGACCATCAGCGCGACGACGATCCCGGCGACGAAGGTGGACGCGGTGTAGACGCTCTCGGAGGCCAGCGGCTCACCCGGCTGAGTGCCGTCCACCGTGAAGAGGGGGATCCAGCCGAACCAGTCGGACAGCCAGCGCGACAGCCCGATCACGTGCTGCTGCAGGAAGAACAGCCCCCACAGCCCGTACACCACCGACGGGACGGCCGCCATCAGGTCGACCATCGTCACGAGAGTGCGGCGCAGCGGGCGCGGAGCCACGTCGGAGATGAACAGCGCGGTCCCGACGGCCAGCGGCACGGAGAGCGTCACCGCCACGGCGGCGATCAGCAGGGTGCCGGTGAGCACGGCCGCGATGCCGAAGTGGTGGACATCGGGCTGCCATTCGGCGGTGGTGAGGAAGGAGAGGCCGGTGGCCCGCAGGGCCTGAGTGGCCCGCAGGAGCAGGAACAGTCCGACCGCCGCCATGATGGCGAGGACGACGACTCCGGTGGCCGTCAGCTGGAAGCGGAAGACACGGTCGCCGAAACCGCGCGCCGTGCGCGGCCGGCGGGGAGCCGGCCGCGCCGACTCCGATGTGCCGAACTCCGGTCTGTCGGAGGCCGGTTCACCGGGCTCCGTCATGTCAGGGCCCGGTCTGTCCGAATCCGATCTGTCCGAATCCGTTCTGCCAGGCTCGTGTTGCGCTACCGCCACGTGTGGTCCCCCCACTGCGGAAACGAATCTCCCCGCGCGGTGGCCGGTTGGCCCCGCGCGGGGAGATTCAATGGCCGGATCGTGTCGCTGCGACGCGTGCCACATGGCCAATCCGTGAATGAAACATGTCTGTTGCGTGCGTGACCTGTGGGGATCCTGAGGTGGGGCGCTCTGAGCCCGGAGTTACCCGCCCTGTCCCGCTCGTGGCCCCGCCACCGCCTACGCGGTACTCACCGACGACAGGCCGTGCACATCCCGCGCCCGCCCCGTCACCCCCGACAGGAAGCCCTGCGCCCGCGGTGACGCATGGTCCGTCAGCCAGGCCGGGTCGATGTCGCACACCGCGACGCGGACCTCCGTGCCGGCCAGGGCGAGGGGGAGGGTGTGGACGACCGTGGAGGGGAAGCTGAGGATCGTACGGCCGATGGGGCCGCGGCGGGCGATCAGCTCCAGGGGGAGGTCGGGGCGGACCACCTGAAGGCCGGTCTCGACCGCCAGGCGGTGCAGCTTCTCGGGGCTTTCACGGCGGTGGGCGAAGTAGCGTGTCGCGCCGTGCGTCCTGGCGAGGGCCTGGACCGCTTCCAGATAGCGGTCGCCGTCCACCACGCCCGTCTCGACGAGGGAGGTGCCCACCAGGTCCGCGCCCTTGGTGAGGCGCGGCGGCCCGAAGCGGGACCGGGTCCAGGCGAAGTCGTTCGTCCGGACGGTCACGCCGTCCGGGGTCTCGTCGATCGGCATCGACGAGAAGATCTCCACCGTGCGCCCCGACTTCGGCGTCAGACGGCGGCGCGCCGACGCCGACACCGGTGCGAAGAGCAGGTCACGGGCGCCCCGGCGGCCGCCCTTGCGGTGCCAGCGCACCAGGCGTTCACCGCGGGCGAGCTGGGCGACGAACTCCATCGTCGCCGTGCCGTCGTCCACCACCACCAGTTCGCGGGCGCGGGTGATCGTCAGCAGGAGCTGCACATAGCGGGAGAACGGGTCCCCCATCACCACCCGGTGCGCCCGGCGCAGCATCGGGGTGAGGCCGCCGACCGTGTGGAAGGGGGCCGCGGTGCCGCGGCGCGCCTCCTCCCACCGCACCTCATGGCCCTCGTCGCGGGCCAGCTGCGCCATGCGGCGGAGCTGGCCGCGGGTCATCGGGTCGGTGGGGGACAGCACCACGAGGGTCAGCCCCTCGTGCGCCGGGCCGTCGTCCGCCCCCGCGGCGTCCACCGCCGTACGCCCCGCCCCGGACCGCCGGTCACGCGGGGCGGGGATCCCCGCCTCGGACCGCCGGTCACGCGGCGCGGGGATCCCCGCGCCGTCCCCGGGCACACCACTCCCCGTTCTGCGCGGCGCGCGCGTGTGTGCCCACTCCAGGACGTTCAGGAGCTGTACCGGGCTCTCGACGAAGGCGAGCGTGTGGTGGCCGGCGGATCCGGCGCGGGGGCTCATCGGTGTACGACCGTCCGTGAGGTCAGACCGAGACCGGCTCACCGGCCGCAGCGGCGATCTCCGCCTCGGCGACCACACCGGCGACGCGGCGCAGCTTCTTCATCGGGCCGAGCTCGGAGTCGTAGACCTTCTTCACGCCGTCGCCCAGCGAGGCCTCGATGGTGCGGATGTCGCGGACCAGGCGCGTGAGGCCCCCCGGCTCGACCGAGGCGGCCTGGTCGGAGCCCCACATGGCGCGGTCGAGGGTGATGTGGCGCTCGACGAACACCGCGCCCAGCGCGACCGCGGCCAGCGTGGTCTGCAGGCCGGTCTCGTGGCCGGAGTAGCCGATCGGGACGTTCGGGTACTCCTTCTCCAGCGTGTTGATGACGCGCAGGTTCAGCTCGTCGGCCTTCGCCGGGTACGTCGACGTGGCGTGGCACAGGAGGATGTTGTCCGAGCCGAGGACCTCGACCGCGTGGCGGATCTGCCTCGGGGTCGACATGCCGGTGGACAGGATGATCGTGCGGCCCGTCGCGCGCAGGGCGCGCAGCAGTTCGTCGTCGGTCAGGGAGGCGGAGGCCACCTTGTGCGCCGGGACGTCGAACTTCTCCAGGAAGGCGACCGCCTCGGTGTCCCACGGGGACGCGAACCAGGCGATGCCCTTCTGCTTGCAGTAGTCGTCGATGGCGCGGTACTCGTCCTCGCCGAACTCCACGCGGTGGCGGTAGTCGATGTAGGTCATCCGGCCCCAGGGGGTGTCCCGCTCGATGTCCCACTGGTCGCGCGGGGTGCAGATCTCGGGGGTGCGCTTCTGGAACTTGACGGCGTCGCAGCCCGCCTCGGCGGCCGCGTCGATCAGCTTGAAGGCGTTCTCCAGGTCACCGTTGTGGTTGATGCCGATCTCACCGGTGATGTAGACGGGGTGACCGGGGCCGACGGGACGCGAACCGAACGTACGCAGGCGGAGGTTGGTGCTCATGGTGGGGATGTCCTTACTTGGTGAGGGGGTCGAGAGAGTCGAAAGAGGGTCCGAGAATCCAGCCGGCGATCTCTCGGATCGCGCCGTCGCCACCGGGGACGGTGGTGACCGCGCGTGCGGCGCCGCGTACGACGTCGTGGGCGCTCGCGACCGCCACGGGCCAGCCGACGAGGGCGAAGCACGGGAGGTCGTTGACGTCGTTGCCGACGTAGAGCACGCGCTCCGGCGCGATGCCCTGCTCCTCGCACCACTGCTTCAGCGCGAGGTCCTTCCGGTCGATGCCGTGCAGGACCGGGATCTGCAGCTTCCGGGCCCGGGCGGCGACGACCGGGTTCTGCTCCGTGGAAAGGATCAGCATCTTCAGGGCGCTCTTGCGCAGCGCCGCGATACCGAGGCCGTCTCCGCGGTGCACGGAGACGAACTCCTTTCCATCGGCATCGATCAGCACCCGGTCGTCGGTCTGGGTGCCGTCGAAGTCCAGTACGACCGCGTCGATGTCGTCGGCGGTCGGCAGCGAGCCGATGGGGGTCCCCCCTGCTCGAGCGGAGTCGAGAGCTTGGGGGAGGTCCGCGTCGAAGAGCGGGGCGAGAGCCCTGGCCCGCGCCAGGTCGTGCGGGTCGTCGATCTCCAGGACCCGGGCGGGGTCGGTGCGGACGAGTTCCGTACGGCCGAAGAAGCGGTGCTGGTGCTTGCGGAAGCCGGGCGCGTCCATCGCGTAGGCGGCGCCGGTCTCCAGCAGGTCCTGGGGGCGGTCCTGGCGGCGGGGGCGGAAGGACTTGTCGTGGTTGACGCCGTAGCCGCCGCCGACGGCCGCCTCGGCCTCCGTGACGGAGCCTGCGGCCACCTCGTCCGCTGCGTCTTCGGAGTCTCGCCAGATGAAGCCGTGGAAGGGAGCGACCGTGACCGCGGTGTCCGCGCCGTTCTCGACGATCGCGCCCGCGACCCCGTCGATGTCCTCGCGGACGATGAAGGGGCTGGTGCACTGCACGAGCAGGACCACGTCGACCGGCGCGCCGTGCAGGGCCTCATGGGCGTCCATGGCGTGCAGGACGGCGGCCTCGGATGTGGCCGTGTCACCGGCGATGGCGGCCGGACGCAGCACCACCTCGGCGCCGGCCTCGCGGGCGGCGGCGGCGATGGCCTGGTCATCGGTGGAGACCACGACGTCGGTCACCAGCCGGGACGCCCGGCACTCGCGCACCGCGCGCGCCACCAGCGGGACGCCGCCGACGGGGAGGAGGTTCTTCGCGGGCACGCCCTTGGAGCCGCCGCGCGCGGGGATGACCGCGAGCACGCGGCGCACCGAAGCGCCTTGGCCCGCTTCCGGGTTGGACATGGGTTCTGCTCCTTGACGTGGGATCGGGCGGCTCACAGCTCCCCCATCCGCCGGATGACGGGCGCGACCCGCTGGACCCCGTGGCGGTAGGCGCCGCGGGCCGCCCGGCGCACGATCTGCCGGACCGGGCCCGGCTCCTTGTCGGCGGCCGGGGCCCCCGGCAGCGGGGTTCCGTCCGGGCCGAGGTGATGGCGGGCGAGGATGCCGGGCAGATAGCCGGGTGCGGTGACGGGCGTGTAGTACGGCGTCAGGGGCGGCAGACCGCCGGGCCGCTCCAGCAGCTTGGCGATCCGCTCGCGCGCCGCGTCGAAGGCCGTGTCGTACGACCCGTCCGCGGCGACGCCCTGCCGGGCCACCCACTCCTCGTCGGCAGCGGGCCGGTGTCCGGCGTCGAGCTGGTCCCAGGAGGCCAGGCATCCCGAGCCGACGAAGTGGTGGTTGCCGAGCGCTTCGCGCACCCCGAGGTCCGTCAGCACCACCGTCGGAACGCGGCGGTGCAGGGCCTCCAGCGCGGCCGTCGAGCTGACCGTCACCAACAGGTCGGTCCGGTCGAGGACCTCGCCCATGTGCCCGTACACCAGGCGGAAGTTGGCGGGCAGGTCGAGCTTCTGCGCCAGCTTCTGGTAGGGCACCTCCTCGATGTGCGTGGTGTGTTCGCCCGGCTTGGAACGCAGCTTGAGCAGCACCTCGCGTTCGGGGTGCAGCCGTGCGTGCCGCACCAGCCGCTCCAGCAGGTACGCACGGTCCTTGCGGCTGTCGGGCACGGACGGCTGGGCGGCGAAGACGACCGTGTAGGGCCCCCGCCCCTGCTGCGCGGCCGGGTCGTGCTCGCCCGCGTAGGCCGCGCCTCCCAGGAACGGCAGCGCCACCTCCGTCACCGCCGAGGCGTCGGCGCCCACCCCCTCGTACACGGCCCGGAAACGGTCCGCGTCCTGACGGGAGTTGGCGAGAACGAGGTCCGCGCCGTGCCGCAGCAGCAGGCCGTCGGCGAGCTTCTCGTAGACGACGCCGACGTAGCCGGTGACGACCACGGGGCGCCGGGTCCGGTCCTCCCAGATCCGCTTCAGGCCGTGCAGCACCGCCTGGACTCCGCCGCCGACGAGGGCGAGGACCAGGACGTCGTACGACTCCTGCGCCATGACGCGCAGGAACTCGACGGCCGTGACCTCGCGCAGGGAGTCGGCGCGTACGCCCACCTCGGCCAGCTGGCGGGCCGTGGGCGTGGCCCGGCCGCGCAGCAGGAAGCCGTCCAGCACGGGGGCGACTTGCGCGCCGTCGTGCGGCCCGGCTTCGATGGACGCGCCCGGAGCGACGCGGCCCGCGGTCAACGCACCCCATTTCCAGCGGGTGTCGGAGTCCGCGAGTACCGCAATTCGCCTGGGCTTCGGAGTACTTGGTGGCACGGACAGGACGCTAGGAAGCAAATCCTAGGTATGGCCCAACCAAGACTCAACAAAAAGTTAACAGCACCCCACCGAAGAGCCAACTGGCTCGTCAAGGGCTATGAAGTACACGGGATGCACTGTTCCGACACATCGAGTTCACCCCCCGTACAATTACCGGAAAGTTCCCCAGCCGGGCTTCCTCCTACGCTTTCGCGAGTGCCAAAGCTTTCCGTGATCGTGCCGTTCTACAACGTGCAGCAATACGCCCCGGACACCCTCAGAAGCCTGCTTCTGAACGCCCGTCCCGACTTCGAGTTCATCCTGGTGGACGACCATTCGAAGGACGAAACACCGGCCATTCTCGAACGGGCGGCCGAGGAGCTTTCGGACGTCGCCCAGGTGCGCTACATCCGCCATGAGGAGAACGGAGGGCTCGCCACCGCGCGCAACACCGGCCTCGACGCGGCGCGGGGCGAGTACCTGACCTTCCTGGACGGCGACGACTGGCTCGCCCGTGGCCATCTGAGCCAGCTGGTGGCGGCCGTCGAGGAGCTGGGCTGCGACTTCGTCCGCACCGATCATGTGCAGGCGACCGCCCGGGCCCGCTCCGTGTACCGGGTCCCGCACGGACGGCGGGGCGAGGTGATGAAGCCGCGCGACGCGATCCTGCCCGCGGGCCGGTCGACGTCGGTGGACTACGCCTACGCCTGGGCCGGCGTCTACCACCGCCGGCTGCTGGAGCGCGGTCTGCTGCACTTCACCCACGGTCTGCGCACGGCCGAGGACCGGCCGTGGATCTGGAAGCTGCACCGGGAGGCGGAGTCCTTCGCCGTGGTGAACCTGACGGGCGTGTTCTACCGCCGTGGGGTCGCCTCCTCCCTCACCCAGATCGGCGACGTCCGCCAGCTCGACTTCATCCGGGCCTTCGACCAGGTCATCGAGGAGACCGCCCAGGACCCCGAGGCCGACCGGCTGCTGCCCAAGGCGGTGCGCACGTACTGCGCGATCATCGCCCACCACCTCTCGGAGATCGAGAAGTTCGAACCCGCCGTGGCCCGGCAGCTGCGCACGATGAGCGCGGCGGCCATGAAGCGCATGCCGCAGGAGCTGCTCACCGACGTGCTCGACACCATGGACCTCAGCCGTTCCTCCCGGCTGCGCCGGCTGCGCCGCAGGGTCACCACAGCGAAGGCGGCCGCCTGATGCCCCGTACCACCCAGATCTTCTGCGCCTCCACGCTGTACGGGGCCGCCACGCTGGCCGCCGCGATCGAGTCCGACTGCTTCGCCGCGGCGGACCGCCGGCTGCTGCTGGTGTGCAACAACGCCGCGACGCCGGAGACCACGCCCGCCGTCGACGAGATGCCGGGCTTCGAACCGCTGCGCGACCACTTCGACGCGGTGCTGTCCTGGAACGAGGCGATCGACCCCTTCCACCCGGGGGCCTGGTCCCCGCGCCCGGACGACATCCCGCTGTTCGAGCGCTATGTGCGGCTGCTGTGGGGCCTGGGCGACGACCGGGTCGAGCTGGTCATGGAGTCCATCCAGGTCACCCCCGCCCTGACCATCGCCCAGTTGTTCACGGGCGCGCCCATAGACGTCTACGCCGACGGGCTGATGAGCTACGGCCCCACGCGCAACAAGCTCGACCCGCTGGTCGGCACGCGCGTGCGACGGCTGCTGCACCTGGACCTGGTGCCCGGTCTGACGCCACTGCTGCTGACCGAGTTCGACGTGCCCGCGCAGACCGTGCCGGCCGACGCCTTCCTGAAGGTCCTCGGTCAGGTCGGCGCATCCGTGCCGCGGCTGCCGGACCTGCCCGACAACGCGGCGCTCCTGCTCGGCCAGTACCTGTCCGCGCTGAACATCCTCTCCCCACAGGAGGAGGAGGACCTGCATGTGCGGATGATGCGCGGGGCGGTCGCCCGCGGGCACCGCGCGGTCGTCTTCAAGCCGCATCCGACCGCGCCGGCCCGCTACAGCCGCGCCCTGGAGAACGAGGCGGACAAGCTCGGCGTGGACCTCACCGTCCTGGACACGCCGGTGCTCGCCGAGGTGCTGTTCGAGAAGGCCCGGCCCGCACTGGTGGTGGGCTGCTTCTCGACCGCCCTGTTCACGGCCTCCGCGTTCTATGACCTTCCGGTCGCCCGCATCGGGACCAAGCCGCTGCTGGACCGCCTCACGCCCTTCCAGAACAGCAACCGCGTCCCCGCCACCCTGGCCGACGCGCTGCTGCCGGACCTGGAGGACCGCAAGGGGGAGGACATCGTCCCGGCCGACACCCTCGCCGCTCTGGTCACCGCGGTCGGCTTCGTCATGCAGCCGCAGATCCACCCGGATCTGCGCCCGGCGGCGGAGCGCTACCTCGGCGAGCACTTCGGCCCGCGCACCCAGCGCTACTTCAAGCGCAAGCGGCTCACCTCGCTCGGGCTGCCCGGCGGTATTCCGGAGCGGCTGGCGTTCCTGCCGCGCAGTTCCACGGCGCGCCGGGTGGTGCGGCGAGCCAGGGCGCTGCGCAAGGCGGTGCGTCGCTGAGAAACGCGGCGTACCGGCATCCGAGCGGGTGGATCACCAAGTGGTCCACCCGCTGCGCGTTTCCGGCTTCCGCAATTCACGCCTACGACATTTCTGATTCACCCCTGCGACTCCTTCCGGGTGGGGCGAGGACACCAGAAATGATCAACGGAAGCAATCGTCCGACAATCCTAAGAGAAAGAGGGAAGACGGCTTCCGGACGCGGCCCGTTGGGCCGGGGTTAACTAAGCCTCCATAGCTTCCCCCAATGCATCAAATTGCCTTTTGCTCAATGCAGTTCCATCCTGCGGGCGGGCCGAGATGACCCAGCAGGACATTCGTCCGGCCGCCCGCGTCGCGGCCCCTGTCGCGCTCGCGCCGTCGGATCCGCCGCCGGTCCGGCGGCCGCTGATCTCGTACGTACTCCCGGTCTACAACGAGCAGGACGGCATCACCGCCTTCCACACCGAGCTGACCGCCGCGTTCGCCGGCCGCCCGGATCTCGACTTCGAGATGGTGTACGTCAACGACGGCTCCTCGGACGGCTCGCTGGCGATCCTCCAGGACCTGGCGCAGCAGGACGACCGCGTCCGCGTGGTCGACTTCGCCCGCAACTTCGGGCACCAGATCGCCATCACCGCGGGCCTCGACATCGCCAAGGGCGACGCGGTCATCGTCATGGACACCGACCTCCAGGACCCGCCCCGGGTCAGCCTCGAACTGGTCGACGCCTGGCGCGAGGGCGCCGAGATCGTGCACGCGCGCCGTCGTTCCCGGCAGGACACCGCGTTCAAGCGGACCACCGCGCACATGTTCTACCGGCTCCTGCGCTCCTGGACCGAGGTGGACATCCCGGTGGACACCGGTGACTTCCGCCTGCTGGACCGCCGGGTCGCCGACGAGCTGCGCAAGTACCGCGAGCGCAGCCGCTTCGTGCGCGGCATCGTCGCCTCGATGGGCTACCGGCAGAAGGAGGTCCCCTTCGACCGCGACGAGCGGTTCGCCGGTGAGACCAAGTACCCGCTGCGCAAGATGGCCCGCCTCGCCGTCGACGGCGTGACCAGCTTCTCCACCGTGCCGCTGAAGCTGATCACCCGGCTCGGCTTCGTCGTGCTGGCGCTGTCGCTGCTCGGCATCGTGTACGCGCTGGCGATGAAGTTCTTCCGGCCCGACATCACCGTCTCCGGCTGGACGATGCTGATGGTCGTCGTGCTCTTCCTCGGCGGCACGCAGATGCTGTCGCTGGGCGTGCTGGGCAGCTACATCGGCCGCATCTACAGCGAGGCGCAGGGGCGTCCGCTGTATCTGGTGCGCGAGGTGATCGGCGACCGCGACGAGGACCGGCGGGACGGTCGCGGTGGCGTCTGACACAACGGCCCAGGCGGCCCCCGCCCGGCCGGTGGCCGAGGACCGGCGGCGCACCCTGCGCCAGCTCGTCCGCTACACCCTGATCGGCGGCAGCGGCATAGCGCTCGACATGGTCGTCTTCCTGCTGCTGCACAACTGGGCCGGCCTGGACGAGCAGATCGCGAACGCGCTCAGCACCACGCTCGCCATCACCAACAACTTCGTCCTGAACGCGCTGTTCACCTTCGAACGGCGCGACCGGATCGTCGTGCGCTTCCTGCGCTTCTACGCCGTCGGGCTGACCGGGATCGCCCTGACGAACCTGCTCTTCCTCGTCTTCACCGACGCACTGGGGATCGACGCCAACCTCGTCAAGGCGGGCTCGCTGCCGCTGGTCCTGGCGCTCCAGTTCGGGCTCAACAGAAAGTGGAGCTTCGCATGAACCTCGGCATCATCGGCGCGGGTGCCACCGGCCTGACCGCCGCATGGGACGCCGTACGCGCCGGCCACCAGGTCACCATCCTGGAGGCGGCCGACGAACTGGGCGGCCTCGCCGCGTCGTTGGAGGTGGGCGGCGTCCCGCTGGAGCGCTACTACCACCACATCTTCCGCAGCGACCGGGACATGATCGCCCTGATCGAGGAGCTGGGGCTCGGCGACGCGCTGCGCTTCCACAAGCCGACCACCGGCATCTACCGGGGCGGCAAGCTGATCGACTTCACCTCGCCGTTCGACATGCTGCGCTTCCCCGAGTTCTCCCCGCTGGACGCGGTGCGCTTCGCGGGCTCGTCGGCGGTGCTGAAGGCGGTCCGCGACGGCGAGCGCTACAACGACCTCACGGCGCTGGCCTGGCTGCGCAAGCGGGCCGGCAAGAAGGCCACCGCGGCGATCTGGGAGCCCCTGCTGCGCGGCAAGTTCGGCGACCGCGCCGAGCAGGTGTCGATGGCGTGGCTGTGGGCACGCATCCACTGCCGCACCTTCGAACTCGGTTATGTGGACGGCGGGTTCGAGCGCGTCTACGCCGCCCTGCGCGACGGCATCGAGGAGCGCGGCGGCAAGGTCGAGTTCGGCAAGGCGGCCGAGACGATCCGGCAGGAGGGCGACACCGCGATCGTGACGTGCGCGGACGGCTCCCGCTACGAGTTCGACCAGTTGATCGTCACCACCCCGCAGCCGGCGTTCGCCAAGGCGGCCGGGCTGCCCACCGACGACAAGGCGTGGAAGAACCAGTACCTGGGCGCGACCTGCTTCGTCCTCGAACTGGACCGCAGCGTGATCCCGTACTACTGGCTCAACATCAACGAGCCCGACTTCCCCTTCCTCGCGGTCGTCGAGCACACACGGATGATCGACCCGGCGGTCTACGGCGGCCGGCACGTCCTCTACGTCGGCAACTACGTCGAGCGCGAGGACTGGCGGTTCACGACCGAACCCGGTGAGCTGCTGGAGAAGTTCGTGCCGTACCTCAAGCGGATCAACCCGGACTTCGACCTGTCGTGGGTCAAGAAGTGGCACTTCTCGAAGGCCGGGTTCGCCCAGCCGGTGGTGACGCCCGGCTACCGTGCGCTGATCCCGGCCCACGAGACCCCGATGAGCAGGGTCACGCTGGCGACCATGGCGCAGATCTACCCGCAGGACCGGGGGCAGAGCTACTCGGTGGCGATGGCCCGGAAGGTGACGGCGTCGCTCGGACTGCGCTGAGCGCGGACGTACGAGAACGGGGCCCCGGTGTGCCGGCCGGGGCCCCGTTCGTCATGCGCCATGCGGTTCGTCAGCCGATCCTGCTCGTCAGTCGGTCCTGCGCACGCAGAGCACGATCCCGCTGTCGTCGGTCCTGGCCGGGCAGTCGTACTCGGCCTTGATACGCCGTGCCAGCTCCGCATCGACCTTGCCGGGCCGGAACCAGGTCCGGTCGAGGATCGCGTAAGGCGCCGGATCGTGGTCGACGCAGTCGGCGTTCTCCTTGAAGGACTCAAGGCCGGCGACGTCCGGCAGGAAGCGCGAACGCTGCAGGAACGTGGCGATCGGGTAGCGGCACTGCGCCGGGCGGTCGACGTAGTACACGGTGTCGCCGAAGGCCAGGTAGAGCACGCGGGAACCGGCGGGGATCCGGGCCCGCAGCCGGTCGGCGGCCTTCTCGCTGCGCTCCATGCCGTGCAGGTACGCCGCGTTGGTCTGCGTGACCCTGCCGTGCAGCAGCAGGTGCGGGGAGCCGGGCCAGATGCCGCCGGCCAGGCAGACGACACCGGACAGGGCCACCAGCGCGGCCGGCGCAACACTCCGTACGGAGGTGGTGCGGCGGGCCTCCAGCCAGGCGTCGACAGCCGCCGCGAGCAGGGCGACGAACCCCGCCGCCCAGATCACCGCGGGCCGCTGGAGACTCTTGGACGCGTCGGCGAACAGCACGGGCAGCGCGCCGTACACCAGCGACACCGAGCCGAAGAGCCACGGTGGCGAGCGGCGGGCGCCGCCCACGGCGAGGCCCCAGGTCGCGGCGGCGAGGACCGGCAGCTGGGCCGCGTGGTAGAGGAACCAGTTGCCCTGCACCACCACGACGGCGAGCGCGCCGAGGAAGATCGTCAAGGCGATCAGGAGCAGCTCGGCCCGCCGGGCCCGCCCGCGCACCCGGGCGAGGACGAGCAGCAGCGCTCCGGGCAGGAGCAGCAGCACGGGGCTGAGCGCGGCCCGGCCGGCGAGGTACTCGACGGAGTGGCCGAGGATCTCTGCCGGGTGGATGCCGGTGCGGCCGATCGCCGACTGGTTGATCTGCGGCATGTCCTCGGTCCACTGCCATTCGTGGGACCCGCCGAGGACACTGAGCCCGAACAGGGCCATTGAGGCGGCCACCCCGACCACGGCGACGCGCACGGCCCGGCCCCGGTCGACGGCGAAGACCAGCAGCACGCCGATGGCGGCCGTGGCGGCCGTGGAGTACTTCATCATCACCGCGAGGCCCAGCGGCAACGCGGCGAACAGGGCTCCGCGCCAAGGGCGTTCGGGGCCGAGCGCGGCGGCGACCGCCACCACCGTCAGCACCACGGCCGCCCACTCCGGCTGGAGGAAGTCGGTGCGCGGCGCCAGCGCCAGGGCGAGACCGGTGGCGCCCGCGGTGAGGGCCGCCTCGCGCCCGGTGACGTGCCGGAGCAGGGCCATGTACAGGGCGTAGGCCGCCGCGGCGGCGAGCAGGACGCCCGCCGCCTCCATCAGGGTCTCCCGGACGCCCGTACCGCCGAAGATGACGGCATCCAGGAGTGCGACGAACCACCGGTAGAAGAACGGCCGGTGGGTGAAGACCTCGGAGGGCGAGTACCCGGCCTCGCCCCCGGTGCGCAGCGCGCCGAGGACGTAGTGCAGATCACCCGTCAGCCGCCGGGTGAGCACGGTGCAGGCCACGGCCGCCGCCGCGGGCACCGCGACCACCGGCCACCACAGGGGTGACCGGCGGACGCGTGGCCCCGGCGCGGCGGGTGCGTCGGCCAGGACGGTGGCCATCGGCTCAGCCGCCCAGGATGGTGCGCAGGTCGGCCGCGTTCGCCTCGGTGATCTTCCACAGCTCCTGCTGGCGGCCGTGCACGTCGGCCACGGTCTTCGCGTGGTCGGAGAGCAGGTCGCGGGAGCGCTCCACCAGAAGGTCGGCGAGGTGCCTGTCGTGCACCGAGACGCCCCACTCGGGGCGGTCGATATCGGCCAGGAAGTACGCCATCTTCGGGTGGGAGATGAGGCTGATGATGGGCGTGCCGCAGCCGAACGGGATCATGCCCGCGTGGCCGCGCATGCCGATGACCAGCTTGGTGCGGGCGTACAGGTCGCGGATCTCGTCGTTCTCGAAGTCGTACATCGGGATGACGGGCAGCGACACGCCGTGCTCGCGGCGCAGGTCGAAAGCGATCTTCTCGTCGTCGAGGGAGTGCGCCACGACCTTGACCTCGGCGAGGTCTCCCAGGCGCTTCGCGGCGTCCGCCATCTGGGCGAGGAAGTAGCCGTAGTCGTGGCCGAAGCGGAGGCCCGCGCGGTCGTAGGCGGCGTTGATCAGGATGGTGTCGTCACGCTCGGCCGGGTCCCGCCAGCCCTCGACGAGCTGACGCGTCACCGTGGTCGGGCACGGCTGGAAGCGCACCTTGTCGTGCAGGTGGTCCGGCAGCATGGCGCGCACCTTCGCGATCGAGCCGTGGTTGCGCAGCCCGAAGAAGGCGGCGCGCTCGACGAGTTGGCGCAGCGAGGAGCGGAACCGCTCGGCCCGGTAGGACTGGCCGTCGAAGGCGTTGAAGCCGACGGCGTAGACGGCGATCGGCACGTCGATACGGTTCAGCAGCTCGTCGGGGACGTTCCACTGCCAGGCGCTGTTGCCGTTGGGCATGGTGTCCGGGATGAACAGGCCGCCGCCGCCGATGACCAGGCCCTTGCGGGCGTTGACGCGCTCCAGGGCCGCCTCGTCGAAGAGCCGGTGGGCGTGGACGGAGTGCCAGCGGCGGGCGGTGGTGTCGGGATTGAAGGCGAGTCGGACGCTCTCCGGCAGCAGCTTGTCGCCGGCGTTGCCCTGGCGGTCCATGTAGAAGGCGACGTGCGCCAGCTGGTCCTCGGGGCTCGTCTGCTGCTGGGCCGGTACCCCGCCGAGGGTGCGCTGCTGCCAGATGCGGGCGGCCCGGTGCGTGGGGTCGACGCCGAGGCCGGCCATGGCGTACTTCTGCCCGGTGGCGTCGTCGCCGTGCACCCAGGCGATCTGGGCCAGCCGGGCGAAGGCGGTGGCGGCGCGGTTGGGCGCGGCGGTGGCCAGCAGCAGCTGGGCGCGGGCCTCCTCGTAGCGGGAGACGCTCATCAGGGCGTGCCCGTAGGCCTCGTGCGGCCAGGCCTCGTCGACCGGGATGTGCACCCGCTCCATGATGTCGACGGCGGCCTGGTAGTCGCCCGCGCCGATGTGCGCGAGGGCCACCTTGCGGGCGATGTCGACGTCGCCGGTGCGCTCCACGTGCGGGGTGCCGAAGTGCACGAGCAGGTCGTGGTGGAGGGTGCCGGGGCGCTCCAGGTAGGCGGCGTGCAGCTCGGCGTCGGTGAGGTCGAACCCGGCCCAGCGCTCCTGCGCCAGCTCGTACCCGGACTCGCCGCCCTGCCAGGGCTTGTGCCGGCCGGTGAAGTGCAGGATCGCGGTGTCCTCGGGCACGGGGAGGTTCCCGGACAGCCGCCGCTTGACGAAGTTGTACTTCGGGTCGAGGCGCAGGAAGTCGCCGTCGAGCAGGGCGTTGAGGATGCCCTGGTCGTGCTTGTCCAGCTCGTAGGTGCCGGCCTGCCCGATCGCGTCGATCTTCGCGCAGAACGCGTCGGTCAGGTACTCCTTCTGGATCACCAGCAGACCGCTGTTGAGCTTGTGCTGGCCGTAGAAGAACTGCGGGACGGCCGCGAGCCCCTCGCGCAGTGACAGCAGTTCGGCGAGCGAGCCGAGGACCACCATGTCCGTGTCCAGCGTGATGATGGTGTCGTAGTCGCGGACGCGGAAGATGTCGAGGATGAAGTACGCCTTGCGCACCAGGTAGTTGTCCTGGTCGCCCTTGACGTACGAGTCGTAGTGGTCGGCGTCGACGCGGCGCAGCACGATCCGCGGGTGCAGGGCGCGGATGCGGGCGATGGAGGACGGGCGCAGGTCGTCGTGCAGGACGATGAAGTCCTCGCACACGTCCGGGTTGGACAGCGCGAGCGAGCGCAGCAGGGCCAGGAACCCGGGCAGGTAGTTCTCGTCCACGAAGCTGGCGAAGGCGATACGGCGCTTTCCGGTGAGCGCGCGGGCGGAGCCCTCGTCGGTGGCCGGGGCCGCGGCGGCGGATCCGGCGGCGGATATACGGGTGGTCGGGGTCATCGCAGGGAGATCCTCATCCCGGAGACGTTCTGGGCCCGTTCCATGACCCACGCCTTCTCGCTGGTGTACTCGTGCACGGACGTGATGGGCATCTTCATCGCCTCGGCGATGCGGTACGCCCCGCTCTCGTAGAAGTCGAAACCGATCAGGTCGAGCGTGGGGCTGACGTCGAGGAAGTCGAGCAGCCAGAGCATGTTGAAGCCGCTCGTGGGGATTCCGGGCCATGCCTCGGCGCCCAGCCTGCCGATGTTGCGCACGGGCCAGCGCAGCGACTCGTCTCCCAGGTACGTCTGCGCGCCCGGCACCAGCCGGTTGCGCAGGGAGTACTTCCAGTCGCCGGAGACGCCGCCGAAGACGAGACGGGTGTCGACGTGCTTGTCCCAGTTGAAGCCGTGCTTGTGGATGGTGGCGTGGATGTCCGTCCGCCGTCCGGTGTGGGCGGGGTCGATCTTGTACGAGTTGAAGCGGACGACCAGGTCGTACGCGTCGATCTCGGCGCCCATCGAACTCTCGCCGACCTTGCCGGAGTTGGCGATCAGGCAGATCGACTTTCCGGCGATCCGGTTGCGGAACTCACCGAGGCTGATCCACTGCAGGCCGCCGAAGAGCGGGTCCCGCAGGGGGCCGCGCATCCGGTTGCGGCGCTGTTCGGCGAAGAGCGCGATCGCCTCGATCAGTTCGGGCGTGGGCCGGACGTGGGTTCCGGTGGCCAGGTCGAGGTACTGGCTGAGCGCCTCCTGGAAGTCCTGCTCCGGGGCGTCATCGCGGTCCATGCCGAGGAGCGCTCCCACCAGGCGGGTCCGCGCGCCGTCCCAGTCGCCGTCGCTGTGCGCCTGGAGGCCCTCGGCCCACACGTCGGTCGGGGGGCGCTCGCTGAAGGAGGCGGCGGCCGGCACGTCGCGGCCGAGGACGGCGAGCAGTTCCGCGCGCCGTTCCTGTGCCGTGCGTATCCCCTCGACGCGGGCGCGGACGCCGAACCCGTCCTCCTTGGTGAGGTCCAGGTAGCGCTCATAGGCCTCGACCGCGGCGACCGGCAGGCCCATGGCCTCCAGCAGGCGGCCGCGCAGCCGCCATCCGGCGCGGGAGTTCTTGCGCTCGGTGAGGATGGTGTCGGTGATGAGCAGGGTGAGGCCCAGCTCGTCGTCGTAGCCGCAGTCGAGCGCCTTGTTGCCGACGGCGATCAGCGCGTCGAGCAGTTCGTTGCCGATGCCGCCGCCGGTGGCCGTCTTGGCGCCGCGCCGGATCAGGCTGCTCGCCGTCGTCGGCGCCGGTGCGGGCTGCGGCTGCGCCGCCCAGAGGGCGAGCAACTGGCGCAGTTGCTCGGCCAGGGCCACGCGCCGGGAGTCGAGGCTGCCGACGAGCTTGCCGCTGTGCGTGGCGCAGGCGCGCAGGCAGTCCTCGAGCTCGGCCGGGGTGACCTGCGCGGTCGGCGGGCCGGCGTCCGGTGGTGCCGACGCGGACCCCCCGGGCCGGGGACGTGACCATCTACTGCGAACCCTCGTCATGGTTCTCCTGCAAGGTGTGAAAAAGGCATGCAACTACCGAGCCCTGGGGGGAATGTTGGGGAACGGTAAGAAACCAATGCGAAGACCGGATGAACCCCTCGGGTCCTCCGGGCAAATGCTGATCTCATCGAACAGAAGCTCGCCGAGTGACGTCATAGGGTCTGCATGGACGGCTGTTTATTCGACCCGGGCGCATTCGGTCAGAAGTGAGCTCATAAGTGAGCAGAGCGGAGCCCCGCGGCGCATTGACGAGGGGTATCAGCGTGACCGAGACGGTCGTGAGCACATCGAAACGGCAACCCGCCGCGGCCGCCCTGCCCGAGGAGCGGGGTGCCGCGCCCGCCCCGCCGAGGGCCAGGACGTCCGGGAGCCGGCTGCGGGCCCTGGACGGGCTGCGGCTGGTGGCCGCGCTGATGGTCGCCGCCTATCACTACGGCGGGCGGGGCGGTGATGTCACCCGGGCCTGGGGATCATCGCCCGCGAAGCAGTTCCCCACGCTGCACTCGTGGTTCGCCTACGGCTGTCTGGGCGTCCAGGTCTTCTTCGTGATCAGCGGCTTCGTCATCTGCATGAGCGGCTGGGGGCGGCCGCTGCGCTCGTTCTTCGCCTCCCGTGCCGCGCGGCTGCTGCCCGCGTACTGGGCGGCGGTCGTCATCGTGACGGCGGTGTTCGCGCTGCCCGCCGTCGCCTACAAGGCGGTCTCGCCGAGCGACGCCCTGGTGAACCTGACGATGCTCCAGCAGCCGCTGGGCGTGGACCGGGTGCTCGGCGTGTGCTGGACCCTGTGGGCGGAGATCCGCTTCTACGCCCTCTTCGCGCTCTGCATAGTGCTGCCGGGCGCGAACCGCCGGCGGGTGATCCTGTTCTGCGCGGGCTGGACCCTGGCCGCGGCGATCGCGCACGGCGCGCAGGAACCGCTGCTGGACATCGTGCTGATGCCCGAGTACGCGCCGTTCTTCATCGGCGGCGTCGGCCTGTACCTGGTGCACCGGGACCGCCGGGACGCGTACGCCTGGGGCATCGTGGCCGTGAGCTGGCTGATCGGCCAGCACTACGCGGTGCGGGACCTGTACCACCCCACGGCCGTGCACGCGTTCTCCCACCGCAGCGCCTACGTCATCATCCTGATCGTCACCCTCGGCTTCCTCGCCGTCGCCGCGATCGCGCTGGGCCTGCTCGACTGGGCGAACTGGCGCTGGCTGACGGTCGCGGGCGCGCTGACGTACCCGTTCTACCTGGTCCACGAGCACCTGGGCTGGGTCGTCATCCACGCCCTTCACCACGGGATGCACATCCCGGCGTACGGCACATTCCTGCTCACCGTCGCCGCCATGCTGCTGCTGGCGTGGCTGCTGAACCGGTTTGTGGAGGAACGGCTGACTCCCAGGCTGCGTGCGGTGCTGTCGAAGCCGCTTCCGTAAGTTCCGGTGAATTCGCGGTGAATTCCCGACGCCTCTCCGATGGATCTCCTCGACAGATCTCTCCGGCAGATCTCTCCGACGGATAGGGAATTGGCCTGCTCAGCCGATTCCGTAGCGCGCTTCGATTCCGGCGATCACCAGTTCAAGACCTTCCTCGAAGTGCCGTTCATAATCCCCGAAGATCTCCGCGCCCGCCTTGGCCGACAGCGGGAAATCGGCCATCCGGCGGGCGCGTTCCTCGACGTCGAAACCCTCGCGGCGCTCGCCCGGCAGCGGCTGGACGCCCTGCTCCTCGGTGACGAAGCCGATGGTGTACGAGTACGCCGTCGAGGTCGCACGGACCGCCTGGGCGAGGGTGAAGCCCGCCTCGGTGAACAGACGCAGGGTCCGTTCCATCTCGACGGCGTGCAGTGTGCCGGTGAAGCGTGAGCCACTGAAGACCTTGGCGCCGTCGCGATAGCTCAACAGGGCGGCGCGCAGGCCGCGGTTGGCCCTCAGGAGGCGCTCCTGCCAGGTGGCGTCGTCGGCCGTCGGCACGCTGTCGACCATCCGTCGGTACATCTCCGTGGCCATCTCGTCGAGCAGCGCCTGCTTGTCCTTGAAGTGCCAGTACAGGGCGGGCGCCTTGACGTCCAGCTCCTTGGCGATGGCGCGCAGGGTCAGGCCCTCCAGACCCACTTCGTTCAGCAGCTTCAGGGCCGTGTCCGCGACTCGCTTGCGATCGAGGGGCGCTCGTCGTTCCGTACTCACGCTTGACAACTTAACACCGTTAAGGCGACGCTCTGAAGCACGGCGGCACTTAACGGCGTTAAGGAGACGGGATCATGGTGGTGCGTACGGCTGACGTGGACGTGGAGGTCCTGATCGTGGGCGCGGGTCCGAGCGGCCTCGCCCTCGGTGTGGACCTCGCCCGGCGCGGGGTGGACGCGCTCGTCGTGGAGCGGGCCGACGGGCTCGTGCCCGGCTCGCGCGGCAAGGGCATCCAGCCGCGCACGATGGAGGTCTTCGAGGACCTCGGGGTGCTCGACGCGATCCTCGCGGCCGGGGGCGAGTACCCGGTCGGGATGATCTGGCAGGACGGGAAGCAGGCCGGCGAGCACCGGATGTTCGACCCGGCCGAGGACGGCGAGGAGGGGTCGCCGTACAACGGGCCGTGGATGGTGCCGCAGTGGCGCACCCAGGAGATCCTGTTCGCGCACCTCGCGGAGTCGGGCGGGAAGGTCTCGTTCGGCCGGGAGGTCGTGGGCCTGGACCAGCACGCGGACGGCGTCACCGTGCGCTTCGCCGCCGGCGCCCCCGTCCGTGCCCGGTACGCCGTCGCGGCCGACGGCGGCCGCTCGGCCGTGCGCCGCGCGCTCGGCATCGGCATGACCGGCGAGACCGTCGACCCGAACCCGATGCTGGTGGCGGACGTCCGGATCACGGGCCTGGGCCGCGACTACTGGCACGTCTTCCCGCCGTGCGGGGACGAGGGCTTCCTCGCGCTCTGCCCGCTCGCGGGCACGGAGGACTTCCAACTGGTCGCGCAGTTCCCGGAGGGTACGGCCCCTGACCTGTCCCTCGACGGCCTCCGCAAGGTCGTCGCCGCCCGCACGCACCTCGACCCGGAGGACGTGACCGAGGTGCGCTGGGCCTCGGACTTCCGGCCGCGGGCGGCGCTGGCGGACCGGTTCCGCGAAGGGCGGGTGTTCCTCGCGGGCGACGCGGCCCACGTCCACTCACCGGCGGGCGGCCAGGGCCTCAACACCAGCGTCCAGGACGCGTACAACCTGGGGTGGAAGCTGGCCGCCGTGCTGCGGGGCGAGGCTCCGCAGTCGCTCCTCGACACGTACGAGGAGGAACGGCGCCCCATCGCCGCGGACATGCTCGGCCTGTCCACGGACATCCACCGCGGCGAGGCCCGGCGCGGCGTGGCCACCCGCCAACTCGGGCTCGGGTACCGGGACTCGTCGCTCGCGCGGGAGACACGGACGAACCCGGGCCCGGTCCGCCCGGGCGATCGCGCCCCGGACGGCACGGTGGACGGGGTACGCCTCTTCGACACGTTCCGGGGCCCGCACTGGACGCTGCTGGCGCTGGGCACGGAGGCACCCGAGGTGCCGGGGACGGTGCACGTGGTCCGCGGAGGCCCCCACGCGACGTACGGGACCGGCCTGTTCCTGATCCGGCCGGACGGTTACGTGGGCTGGGCGGGCGAGACGGCCAAGGGGCTGACGGAGTACGCGACCGGGGTGGGCGCGCTCGGCTGAGCGCCCCAAGGGGCGCGGGGCTGAAACATTGTGCGGCTCCGCCGCGCGGGCGCGACCAGCCACGACGTACCCGCAGGTAACAGACCCCCTCCAGCCGAGCGCTAGGCGCTGGCCAGCGACAGCTTCACCGCGAAGCCCAGGAACAGCACGCCCGCCGCCGACGTGGCCGACGCCGACAGCCGCTTGCGCCGGCGGAAGGCCTCCGCGAGCCGCGTACCGCTGAATATCAGGGCACTGAGGTAGAGGAAGCTGGCGAGCTGGGCGAAGGCGCCGAGGACGACGAAGGAGAGGGCCGGGTAGGCGTACCCGGGGTCGACGAACTGCACGAAGAAGGCGACGAAGAACAGGATCGCCTTGGGGTTGAACAGGCTGACGACGAGGGCGCGGCGGTAGGGCCGTTCCTCGGCGGGCGTGCCGGTGGCGGACGGGACGTCCTCCACGTCCTTCTCCCGCCGCGTGCGCCACATCCCCCACGCGGCGCGCAGCATCCCGACGGCCAGCCAGGTCAGATACCCGGCCCCGGCGTACTTCACGATCCCGAACAGCACGGCGTTCGCCTGGAGCAGCGTCCGGAGTCAAGTCCTCAGAACGCATCCGTCGGCACGTAAGTCCCCCAAACCTCCCGCAACGCATTGCACACCTCGCCCACCGTCGCCCGCGCCTTCAGCGCCTCCCTCATCGGGTACAGGACGTTGTCCGTGCCCTCCGCCGCCTTCTTCAGGTCCGCCAGGGCCGTGTCCACCGCCGTCTGGTCGCGCTCCGCGCGCAGCTTGGCGAGGCGCTCCGCCTGCTGGGCCTCGATCGCGGGGTCGACGCGCAGCGGCTCGTACGGCTCCTCCTCGTCGAGCTGGAAGCGGTTGACGCCGACCACGACCCGCTCACCCGCGTCCGTCTCCTGCGCGATCCGGTACGCGTTGCGCTCGATCTCGTTCTTCTGGAAGCCGTGCTCGATCGCCGTGACCGCGCCGCCCAGGTCCTCGACCTTGCCCATCAGCTCCAGCGCGGCCGCTTCGACCTCGTCCGTCATCTTCTCGATCACGTACGAGCCCGCGAACGGGTCGACCGTCGCCGTCACGTCCGTCTCGTAGGCGAGGACCTGCTGGGTGCGCAGGGCCAGGCGCGCGCTCTTGTCCGTGGGCAGCGCGATCGCCTCGTCGAAGGAGTTCGTGTGCAGGGACTGCGTGCCGCCGAGCACCGCCGCCAGGCCCTGGACGGCGACCCGGACCAGGTTCACCTCGGGCTGCTGTGCCGTCAGCTGGACACCCGCCGTCTGGGTGTGGAAGCGCAGCATCATCGACTTCGGGTTCTTCGCCCCGAACTCGTCCTTCATCACCCGCGCCCAGATCCGCCGTGCAGCGCGGAACTTGGCGACCTCCTCCAGGATCGTCGTGCGCGCGACGAAGAAGAAGGACAGACGCGGCGCGAAGTCGTCGACGTCCATGCCGGCCTCGACCGCCGTGCGCACGTACTCGATGCCGTCCGCCAGCGTGAACGCGATCTCCTGCGCGGGAGAGGCGCCCGCCTCGGCCATGTGGTAGCCGGAGATCGAGATGGTGTTCCACTTCGGGATCTCGGCCTTGCAGTACTTGAAGATGTCCGCGATCAGGCGGAGGGAGGGCTTCGGCGGGAAGATGTACGTCCCGCGCGCGATGTACTCCTTCAGCACGTCGTTCTGGATCGTGCCCGTCAGCTTGTCGGCCGGGACACCCTGCTCCTCCGCCACCAGTTGGTAGAGAAGGAGCAGCAGAGCGGCGGGGGCGTTGATCGTCATCGACGTGGACACCTTGTCCAGCGGGATCCCGTCGAACAGCACCCGCATGTCGTCCACCGAGTCGATGGCGACGCCCACCTTGCCGACCTCGCCGTGCGCGATCGGCGCGTCGGAGTCATGGCCCATCTGGGTGGGCAGGTCGAAGGCGACCGACAGACCCATCGTGCCGTTCGCGATCAGCTGCTTGTAGCGCGCGTTGGACTCCACCGCCGTACCGAAACCGGCGTACTGACGCATCGTCCACGGACGGCCCGTGTACATCGACGGGTACACACCGCGCGTGAAGGGGTACGCCCCCGGCTCACCCAGCTTCTCGGCCGCATCCCAGCCGTCCAGGGCGTCCGGCCCGTACACAGGCTCGATGGGCAGTCCGGACTCCGACTCGCGCGCCATGGTGTGTGCCTCCGCGTTGCTTCTACTCGGCTTGGTGACCTGGCTTCCTTACCCGCCAGTACAGACGACCCTCGCGACGGACTGTAGCGGCGGCCGTGCGCGCGGTGGAGTGCCGCACGCTGGGACCTTGCTCACAACCATGCCCCGTAGTTCGCCGGCGGTCACGCGCGGGGAACATCTCAGGTGACGCGACCGGCCATCGGGGCCCGGTGAGTCGACGGGGGTGAGGATGCGTAGTAAGGGCATGGGGAGATCGCTCGTCGCGGTCGCCGGGGCCGCCGTGCTCGCGGCGGTCACCGGCTGCACGACGCAGACCGGGGACACGAACGGCGGGGACGGGAAGCACCGTTCGCCGATCCGCATCGAGATCACGCACACACCGTCCGGTGCCGGCACACCGAGCGCCACGCAGTCCCCGAAGGCCGCACCGAAGCCCGCTCCCGCCGTTCTGTGGTCGCGCGGCGACTCGGGCCGGGACGTGCGCGAGGTGCAGGCCAGGCTGCGCCAGGTCGCCTGGCTGTTCGACGGGCCGACGGGGACGTACGACGATCTGACCGAGAACGCCGTCAAGGGCTTCCAGGGCAAGCGCGGGCTGCCCCGGACGGGCGAGGTCGACACCGTCACCTGGCAGCGGCTGCGGAAGATGACCCACGACCCCGGCACCTGGGAGCTGTACCTGATGGGCGGGCAGCCGGCCGCCGCGCCGGACCCGCGCTGTATGACGGGCCGTGTGCTGTGCATCAGCAAGACGAGCCGGACGCTGCGCTGGATGATCGACGGACGGACGGTCTCGACGACGGCGGTCCGCTTCGGCTCGCAGTACACGCCCACCCGCGAGGGTGTGTTCCGCATCTACTGGAAGTCGCGCCACCACGTGTCGACGCTCTATGACTCGCCCATGCCGTACGCGATGTTCTTCAGCGGCGGTCAGGCCGTGCACTACTCCTACGACTTCGCGGCGCGCGGATACGCCGGAGGCTCGCACGGATGCGTGAACGTACGGGACGAGGCGGCCATCGCGGCGCTGTTCTCACAGGTGCGGACCGGCGACAAGGTCGTCGTCTACTGGTGAGGTATTGGTGAGGTCGTCCACTGGTGAGACGGACCGAAGAGGCTGTGCGGGGCGCGGGCGGGACCGGGGGAACGTGTCCCGCCCGCGCCGTGTGCACCGAGCCGTGGGTACGGGGGGAACCCCGGCTCCGTGCGACGGCCGATGACCAGTCGGCTCACTCAGTACTGCGCCCCAGCGGCCGAAAGTGTCACACCCGCTCCGAAGAAATTTTGAAGAAATTAGAAACCGCAGGTCAGAGGGGTGTCAGGAGATGGCAGAGGGTCGTCCGGCCGGAGGGTCAGGGCCCCTCGGGCGTGCTCAGCACGCTGTAGGTCGGACCGGGAGACATCGTTCCCTCCGGCAGGGCCGGGGCCAGGAGCCGGGGTGTGGCCGACGAGGTGGCGGCCAGGCCCTGTGGCCATATGTGGCCTTCGCCGTCACCACCGTTGCCGCCCTGGTCGCCGCTCTGGTCGCCCTCGCCGCTGCCGCTGCCGCTGCCGTTCTGGCCCGTGCCGTTCTCGTCCTGCCCGGAGCCCTGGTGGCCGCCGGTGCCCTGGCGGTCCTCGCCGTTGCCCAGGACGCCCTTGCAGAACGACGCCACCCGGCCGCTGCCGCCCGCCGCGTCCTCCAGGGTGCGCAGCCGTCCCGCTTCGAGGCCCTTGCCGCTCGCCATGTCGCGGCAGGACGACCGCACCTCGCTCCACCATGTGTCGGTCCGGCCCGTGGCGCGCTTGCCGGAGCCCGGCCGGCCGGTCGCGGCGGAGTCGCCGCTCGCCTCGTCGCGCGAGGGCCCGCCCTGCGCGGGTGCTCCGGTCGGGGTGCCGGGCGTCAGCGCGGGGGAGCCGCCGGTCCCCGAAGTGCTGGGGGGTGGAGTGAGCAGTGGATGCCGTGGCGACGCGGGGGCCGACACGGACGCGGCAGGCAGTCCCGGTTCGTCATGGAACGGCGTCGGCAGCACTCCGGTTCCGGCCGCCACCGCCACCCCGCCGATCATCCCGGCGGCCACCGCGGCGGCCAGCCCGAAGCGCAGGGGGCGGGCCCAGCGGGCTCGTCGCCTGCCTGCGACGGGACGGCCGAGGCGTACGAGCCCGGCGTCGGCGGACTGTGCGGCGGCGTGCGGTCGCGCGGACCGGCCGGACACCGCCTCCGCGCCGTCGCCGCCTGTGCGCGCCGCCCGGAACGCGGCCAGCGCGGCGGCCTCGCCCGGCAGTTCCACGCTGGCCGGCGGGGGTGTGGCGGCGAGTGCGGCAAGGGCCTCGGCGAGCTGGTCGGCGCGTGCGCGCGTGTCGGCGTCGACGGCGTCCAGCGGCTCTCCGCGCAGCAGACGCTCCGCCGCGTCGCCGTCCAGCCACTTGTACTGCTCGTCGGCCATCACACGTCCTTCTGCGTCCGCGAACGCATATGCGTCACACCGGCGGACGATATTGCGCGCTTGCGCGCGTCTCGCTGGGGAGGCATCGCACCGAGCACTCCGGCCGATTCCGGATCCGTGTCGGGACCCGCGCCGAGCAGCTCCGCGAGCCGCTTCAGACCACGGTGCGCCGCCGTGCGAACGGCTCCGGGGCGCTTGCCGAGCGTCTCGGCGGCGGTCTTGGCGTCCAGCCCCACCACCACACGCAGCACCACGGCCTCCGCCTGGTCCTGCGGGAGCTGCGCGATGAGGGAGAGCGTACGGCCCGTGGCCAGGGCCTCCATGGCCTCACCCGCCGTGTCCGACTCGGCGGCCTTGCCCGTCAGTTCCGTCTCGTCGCCGCCGATGGCGGGGCGGCGCCCGCGCATGCGTATGTGGTCGAGTGCGCGGTTGCGGGCGATCCGGGCCGCCCAGCCGCGGAACCGGTCGGCGTCGCCGCTGAACCGCTCCAGGTCACGGGCGATCTGCAGCCACGCCTCGGAGGCGACGTCCTCCGCGTCCGGGTCGCCGACGAGCGTCCGTACGTATCCGAGCAGCCGCGGGTGCACCTCGCGGTACACGGTCCGGAACGCGGTCTCGTCCCCGTCCTGTGCCGCAAGCACCGCGGCCGTCAGCTCCGCGTCGTCCCCCAGCACCCCGAACTGCCCCTCTGTGCGCCTCAGCCGGCACCGCTCTCACGGACCAGGTCTCGCTGTCGTCGTTCCTCGATCGTTGGATTGCGGTCTGAGGCCGCTCGTGGTCTGCGGCGGTTGCATCACCCGTTTGCTGGTCGTCCGCGGTCGGCGCGAAAGGCACGTTACGGCTTGAAACCAGTCCACGTCCATGTTCGTACAACGTGCAACCAACCCGTGACGCGGTGAGGTGTGACAGAAAACGCATCCACGGCGCTGTAGAGAGTACGGGCCGCCGCGCGGCCCGTGCCGCGCGACGGCCGGGGCCTCTCCTGTGGGGGGTGGCGGCCCCGGCCGTTGCCTCGGCGACTCGGGCCGGCGCCATGAGCCGGCGTGAGGGGCCCGCGAAAGCGCGCGCTTTCTCTACTTCTTCTTACTCTGCGCGGCCTGCGCGGACTGTCCGATGGACTGCGCGGATTTCGCGGTGGCCTGCGCGGCCTTCTTCGCGGCCTTGCCCACGGCCTTGTCCGCCGCTTTGTCGGCCTTCCGGTCGGCCTTGTCCTGCTTCTTGGCCGCCTTCCCCTGCGCTTTGTCGGTCTTCTTCGCGGCCTTGTCGGGCACGGCATCCGCCCTGCCCGTCGTGGGCGCTTCGCTCGCCGCGGCCGTCGTATCGGGGCGCTCGTGCGGCTCCGGGGACGCGGGCGCGTCCGACCGGGCGGGCCGCGGCGGGACGGTCTCGTGCGGCAGGTTGCCCATCGCGGCGACGGCGACTCCGCCGACGGCCGCGCCGGCCAGGAGCACGGCGAGCAGCGTACGCAGCGAACGCCCCGTCCGGCGCGCGGCAAGCGGACGCCAGTCGTCGCGCCGCCGGGTGCGCGGGGACCGTACGCCCTGCCGCCGTTCCCGGGCCTCCCGGAAGGCGGCGACGGCCCGCGCCTCCGCCTCCGGGTCGAGGTGCCTGGGCCGTACGGCGGCGAGCAGGGCCTCTGCCGTCAGCGTCTCGCGGCTGGGGCGCGTGGGCCGGCGGCCCACGCCCTCGCGGCCGTCATGTCGTTCACCCATGACCGTGTCCGTCCCTGACCCGCACCGTGCTGGTGCTCATTCCGACTCCCCCAGCGTCCTGGTGCCGTCGTCCGTCACACCCGGGGGGCCGAGTTCCCCCGCGAGACGCTTGAGGCCCCGGTGGGCCGCCGTGCGCACCGCGCCGGGGCGCTTGCCGAGCACCCGGGCGGCCGCGGGAGCGTCGAGGCCGACGACGACGCGCAGCAGCACCGCCTCCGCCTGGTCGCGCGGCAGTCGGGAGATCAGCTCCAAGGCGTACTCGGTGGACAGAGACTCCAGCGCCTGGTCGTGGGTGTCGTGGCGACCGGGCAGTTCGAGGATGTCGCTGTCGAGGTCCGTGGAGCGGGGCCGGACGCGCCGGCGGCGCAGATGGTCCAGCGCGCGGTGCCGGGCGATGGTCGCGGTCCAGCCGCGGAAGCCCGTGCCGTCGCCCCGGAATCGCCCGAGGTCACGGGCGATCTCCAGCCAGGCGTCGGACGCCACGTCCTCCGCGTCGTCCCCGACGAGCCCCCGCAGATAGCCGAGCAGCCCCGGCTGCACGATCCGGTACGCGACCGCGAAGGCGGCCTCGTCCCCCAGCTGCGCCCGTGCGACGGCCGTGCTCAGCTCCCCGTCGTGCGCCTGCGCGCGGCGGGCTTTCCCTCCCTGGCCCAACGCTGTCCTCGTTCGTGGCGGTGGTCTCGTGTCCCCACGCGTGCGGCACACCGGTCGTGCCGACGCCCCAAGGTCATCAGCGTCGGGCGCCACGAAAATGTCACTCGTCGTCAAGCAGCGCGTGCATCACGTCACTTGACAGGGGTCACCACGAGAACCGGCTCCCCCGCGACCACCCCCGAAACGGGGGTCGCGCCTGTCAGGTCCTGGCCGTACCCGCCGCGTCCCGGCACAGCAGCCGCAGCGAGCCCTCGCCCCGGTAGCAGCGGCGAGCCTCGTCGATGGGGTCCCACAGGCGGCCGTCGGGTGTGCGCACCCAGTGATCGCCGCCGGTCGCCCACCACTCGCCGCCGGTCAGCCGGACCACGACCTCGCCCGCGTACGCCCCGAACCCGCGCAGCACGGACTCCACGGCGGCGTACGGCGCGCCCTCCGCGCGTATCTCCTCGATCGTCCGGTCCACCCGCCACAGGCTCTGTGCCGAGTAGTCGAGCCGCAGCCCGGCGCCCTCGCGCAGGGACGCGACGACGTCGGCCGCCCAGCGCACGGGCTTCGTGGCGGCGTGGGGCCTGGTCACCTCAATTGCGTTCACACCCGGAAGAGCGTGCTCCGGTCCGGAAGCGTCACGCCCTACGGAATGGTTTCCCCGGACAGACGCAGGACCGCCGCGCAGCACCACAGGACGACCACAGGATCCTTGCCGGGACGGGGTTTACGCGGCCGGTGGCCGTGCCCCTCGTCACGCCCGTCACGCGACCGGTAGCCGTGCCCCTCGTCACGCCCGGCCCCGGGCGCGCCGGGACACCACCGCCCGCAGCACCCGCCGTCCCTCGGTCGACACATCGAGGGCCCGCCGCAGTCCGCCCGCGCCATGGCCCGTGACCAGCTCCAGGACGGCGACCTGACGCCGCAGCTCGGCGGCGACGAGCGGCGACATGCCGTCGGTACGGCCCTCACGGCGCGCCGTCACCGAGGAGTCCCCGCCGGCGACCGGGTCCAGCAGCCGGTGGATCTGCAGCGCGGCGACCGAGCAGGCGTCGGCCCACTGGCGCAGGGCGTCGGCGGACGGCTCCGCGGGGACCGCCGCGAGCATGCGACGGGCCAGCCGCGCCGCCTCGGCCTCGGAGACGCACTCCGCGTCGTCCTCGGCCTCGAAGCCCTCGTCGACCCCCAGTTCGGCGCGCGCCTTCATGAGCCGCTCCTGCCACTCGCGGCCCTCGACGAGGCTCGCCCACAGCGGCCGCAGGATGTCGTCGTCGCCTCCAAGGAGGGGCACGCACCGATCCAAACAAGCCAGCCCGCTCGCCGCGAGTGCACGCTCGTCCGCCTGTGCGATCAGTTCCACCAGGCTCATCACGCCTCCTCGAAAGGCATAGAAGGGGCGCCTTGTGCCTACGGAGCCCGCACTTCCCCTTACCGCGTGCAACCTACCGGGAGTGTCACCGCGGTTACCACACCCCACCGGCCAAGGAGATCAAGAAGAGATTTTCGGCCAACGATGGGAGGAAGCCCAGGCCGGACGCCGGTCCATGCCCGGCCTCGCGCCGAGCGGCACGGCCCTCAGACCTCGACGGCCACCGGCGTCGGTCCCTGGAGCGCCTTCTCGTGCTGCATACGGGTCAGGCGGAGGACCACGAGGATCGCGAGAGCGGCGGCCGCGATGTCGACGACGTCAGCGAACATCACCTGGCGGACGGCGTCGCGGATCTCCGTGGCCGTGTCGGCCTTGCCGTAGGCGGAGAAGCCGACCCGGTCGGTGAGGAGCGAAATGATCCACAGCGTCCACCAGGCGTTGACCAGGACGTGCGGCCGGGGCGCGCCCGAGGGGCTGCTGGCGTCCCAGATGTCCAGCGTGATGCGGCGCGGCAGCCAGAGGTTCACCACCGGTGTGAACCAGCTCCCGATCGCCCATCCGCGCTTTTTGGCGTGCCCGAACGGATTGAACACCTCGGCGTTGACCCGCGCCCGGTGGAACCAGCACAGGAACACGATGACGGAGCTGAGCAGCGCGGTCGTCTGGACGATGCCGGCCGCGGTGTAGAGCGTGTCAGCGCGGTCGGCCCGCCGGCTCATGGCGTCCCCGACGGCGCCGCCGACGACGTCGCTCATCACGTCGTACACGACGGTGTCGGCCCAGATCGCGAACAGGTCGGTGGCGATGACCAGTCCGAGCAGCGCGGCAGCCGCCCGTCCCAGCCCGACCGGCGAGCGCAACCAGGCGGAGGGCACGGCGGCGAACGGCGGGGCGGCCGGGGCAGGGGCGGCCGCGCACTGGGTGCACAAGGTGCCGCCCGGTGCCGCGACGAAGTGATGGCAGCGCGCACAGGTCATGGTGAGAGTCCCCCCAGGATGTCGTGGAAACGCCGGACGCGGCCCTCCCGACACTCCCCCGGGGCCCCACGTGCGGCATGCGGAACTTACGGTCCGCCGCGGCCGTACGTCCACTCGATTCGATCTTGGCCCGGCTTCCACACCCCGGCCCGCAGCCGGGCTTCCTCACCCCAACTGGTTCGCGAGCGCCTTGAACTGTGTCCAGGACAACGCCGGTGTCCGCGGATCCCACAGCTTCTGGACCGTCGCCCGCAGCGGCATCCGGATCCCGGCCGCCACCTGGTCCTGCGTCTGGGAGTTCGCCAGGTCGCACCACACCGCGAACACTCCGCCGAGTATCTGCCCGTCGTAGCGCGCGGGCACCGCCGTCGTGCCCCGAACCACGCGCGGGGTCCACTGCTCGTAGATGCGCTGCCCCGTGGGGTAGACGAAGGTCTGCGGCTGGCCGAGCACGTAATAGAGGTACTCGTCGTTGTAGTTCAGCAGCTTGCGGCCCGCGCCCAGATACTCCGTCGGCTGCCGCGCGCCGATCTCCTTGCCGGTCCAGTACGCGACCTCGATGTCCTTGGCCGGCTGCACCGAGCTCGAACGGTAGAAGCCGTCGTTCCAGGCGCGCATCGTCCGGCCGTGCCCGCGCATGAAGTTCGCGCGGTCGTTCAGCCAGCCGGTGGCGAGGTCCGCGACGCCGGCGTTCGCGCCGTACCTCTTCTTCGCCGCGGCGGCGAGCTGCGGATAGGAGGCGGCCGGGTTGGACACCATCAGGGCCCGGTACTCGTCGCCGCCGAGGTGCCAGTAGGCACCCGGGAACAGGTCGGCGTACTCGCCCAGCAACTCGTCCACGATCTTCGCGGACGCCGGCTTGGAGATGTCGACCGCCCCGCGCGCGGCGACGCCGGAGGCGTTGCGCAGCTGGAGGTCGGGGTGCGCGGCGATCACCGCGCCCAGGTGGCCGGGCGAGTCGATCTCGGGGACCACGGTGATGTGCCGGCTCGCGGCGAGGGCGAGGATCCTGCGCACCTCCGCCTTGCTGAGGTGCTGCTTGGACACGATCTCCGGGTGCGAGGTGGACTCGATGCGGAAGCCCTGGTCGTCGGAGAAGTGCAGACCCAGTTCGTTGAACTTCAGGTCGCCCAGTTCCCGTATGCGGTCCTCGATCCAGCCGGCCGTGAAGTACTTGCGCGCGATGTCGAGCATGAGCCCGCGCCGGGGCTTGGCCGGCGCGTCGCGGACGACGCCCTCGGGCGCCGTACCGCCGCCGTGCACCTCCTGCTTGAGCGTGCGGGTGCCGTAGAACACGCCGGCCTCGCCCGGACCGGTGATCTTCACCCGCCGGTTCTGGACGGTCAGCGTGTACGACTCCTGGTTGCCGCTCCCGGCCACGTCCAGCTCCACATCGCCGTCGCGGGCGGCGGTCCGCCCCGCATAGGCCAGCTTCAGCTCCCCGGCCAGCAGCTGTCCCTCGTCGGCGAGAGAGGCGTCGTCGACGACCACCCGGGCGCCGGAGGCGGGCCGCCAGCCCGGGCCTCGGGCGGGGGTGTGCTCACGGACGGCGGGAATGGTGCGGGGCGTCTGCGACAAGGGGTACGCGCGGGTCGGCGACGGGGAGGGAAAGGGGGTGAGGGCCGGCGACCCGGCGGAGGCCGTGGGGGCGGCCGACGTGCTCGCCGAGAGCCCGGCCCTCGTCGGCGAGCCGCCGCCGGACGAGCACGCCAGGGACACCGTGACCGCGCTCGCCGCGACGATTCCCGCACCGAGCAGCAACCTGTTGCGCTTCCCGCGCGTCTTCCTCTCGGGAACCCGCCGCCTCCGGCCGGTCACCGCGTCCCGCCTCGCATCACTCCCGCGTACGGCCACACCATGCCCGTACGTCTACGCGGCAACTCACCCACCATGCCCGTACGTATGCGACCCACTGTCACCCGCACGTCACTCACCTCCACGCATCGTCCCTGTCCGAACCTACGACCTCTGCCCGCCCCGACCGTCCACAAGAAGGCTCGAAACTCTCCCGTCCGGGTGAAATTCAGGCAGCCGTTGGACGGCCGTCCGATCGTCGTCGATAACGTGACGGCACATTTCTCACACTCTCCCCTGTCGACCCGCACGTGACGTCCACAGGACGACACGCCCGCCACTCGCCGAGGACCCACGCTGCCTGCGCACCGTCTCCCGCCCCTCCCCGGCCACACCGCCCTCCCGGCGCAACACCGCCCCCGGACCCCCGCGGGCCTGGAGCGGTTCAACGCCGCGGCCGCCGACGACGCCCTGCGCGCCCTCCTCACCTGCTGCCGCAGCCTCCGCTGGGCGCACCGTGTCGCCGACCACCGCCCCTACCCGGACCTCGACTCCCTGCTCGCGGCGGCCGACGAGGCGGCGTACGACCTCACGTCCGCCGACGTCGCCGAGGCCCTGGCCACCGAGTCGCTCACCCTTCTTCCGGACGGCGCGTACTCCGCCGCCCACACCGCCCTGAGCGCCGCGCACGCAGCATACGAGAGCAGATTCGGACATGTGTTCGTCATCTGTCTGGACGACGTACCTCCCGAGGAGGCCGCCGACCGGGTCCTGGCCGCCATCCGATCACGATTGACAAACGATCCGGAGGAGGAGCGGCTACTGGCGGCGGAGGAACTGCGCCGCCTGGCGAGGGGGAGGCTGACGCGCCTGGTGCGGGACATTTCTGACGCACCCGTAGTGGAACGCGCCCGATAGGGGCGCGGGCCTGCGACATTGTGCGGCTCCGCCGCGATGGGGGTCCCCCTGTTCGAGCGAAGCCGAGAACTTGGGGGAGCGATCAACCACAAACGACCCGCACCCGGCAGCCGAGAGACAGATCCACCCCGGTAGCCGCCCGTCGAATAACCCGTACGGTGCCAGTTTGATCACACCGGTAGGCCCCCTGTAAGCCCAGCGCCAGCGCCTGGCTACGATGCTGGGGGCCGGTGGACCGTACCCGGCCGGGCCCGACCGACAGAGAAGCCGGCGCGGCCCTAGTCCCCGCTCCCGGAGGGTTCTTCCGTGCCGGCTGGAACGCTGTACCGCGGCCGGGAAGGAATGTGGTCCTGGGTGGCTCACCGAGTCACCGGCGTCCTCATCTTCTTCTTCCTGTTCGTACACGTCCTGGACACCGCTCTCGTGCGTGTCTCCCCCGAGGACTACGACAAGGTCGTAGCCACGTACAAGACGCCGATCGTCGCCGTGCTGGAGTACGGCCTGGTCGCCGCCATCCTCTTCCACGCACTCAACGGCCTGCGTGTCATCGCCGTCGACTTCTGGTCGAAGGGCCCGCGCTACCAGAAGCAGATGCTCTGGACCGTCGTCGGCGTCTGGGTCGTGCTGATGCTCGGGGCCATCTACCCCGTCCTCGGCCACGCCGCTCGTGAACTCTTCGGGAGCTGACGCGCATGTCCACGACTGAAACCACCGCCTCCGGCATCGGCCCCGTCGAGGGCGCCGCGCTGTACGACGTCGACAACCCGGCGCCGGTCATCGAGGCACCGCGCAAGCGGACGAAGAAGACCCCGAAGTCGACCCGCGGCAACTTCGAGATGGCCGCGTGGCTCTTCATGCGGCTGTCCGGCGTCGTGCTGGTCGTCCTGGTCATCGGCCACCTGCTCATCCAGCTCGTCCTCGACGGCGGCGTGTCCAAGATCGGTTTCGCCTTCGTGGCCGGCCGCTGGGCCTCCCCGTGGTGGCAGGTCTGGGACCTGCTGATGCTGTGGCTGGCGATGCTGCACGGCGCCAACGGTCTGCGCACGGTCATCAACGACTACGCGGAGCGGGCGAACACGCGTCTGTGGCTGAAGGGCCTGCTGTACACCGCCACGGTGTTCACCATCCTGCTGGGCACGCTGGTGATCTTCACCTTCGACCCGAACATCCGCTAGGCACGGGGCTGCGAGAATCATGAAGATCCACAAGTACGACACCGTCATCGTCGGCGCCGGTGGCGCGGGCATGCGCGCGGCCATCGAGTCGACGAAGCGCAGCCGCACCGCCGTGCTGACGAAGCTCTACCCGACCCGCTCCCACACGGGCGCCGCGCAGGGCGGCATGGCCGCCGCGCTCGCCAACGTGGAGGAGGACAACTGGGAGTGGCACACCTTCGACACGGTCAAGGGCGGTGACTACCTGGTCGACCAGGACGCCGCCGAGATCCTGGCGAAGGAGGCCATCGACGCCGTCCTCGACCTGGAGAAGATGGGCCTGCCGTTCAACCGGACGCCCAACGGGACGATCGACCAGCGACGCTTCGGCGGTCACTCCCGCAACCACGGCGAGGCCCCGGTCCGCCGCTCCTGCTACGCGGCCGACCGCACCGGCCACATGATCCTCCAGACGCTGTACCAGAACTGCGTCAAGGAGGGCGTGGAGTTCTTCAACGAGTTCTACGTCCTGGACCAGCTGATCACCGAGGTCGACGGCGTCAAGAAGTCTGCCGGTGTGGTGGCGTACGAGCTGGCGACCGGCGAGATCCACGTCTTCCAGGCGAAGGCCGTCATCTACGCCTCCGGCGGCACCGGCAAGTTCTTCAAGGTGACCTCCAACGCGCACACGCTGACCGGTGACGGCCAGGCCGCCGTCTACCGCCGCGGTCTGCCGCTGGAGGACATGGAGTTCTTCCAGTTCCACCCGACCGGCATCTGGCGCATGGGCATCCTGCTGACGGAGGGCGCCCGCGGTGAGGGCGGCATCCTCCGCAACAAGGACGGCGAGCGCTTCATGGAGAAGTACGCGCCGGTCATGAAGGACCTCGCGTCCCGTGACGTCGTCTCCCGCTCCATCTACACGGAGATCCGCGAGGGTCGCGGCTGCGGCCCCGAGGGCGACCACGTCTACCTGGACCTCACCCACCTCCCGCCGGAGCAGCTGGACGCCAAGCTGCCCGACATCACGGAGTTCGCCCGCACCTACCTGGGCATCGAGCCGTACACGGACCCGATCCCGATCCAGCCCACCGCGCACTACGCCATGGGCGGCATCCCGACGAACGTCGAGGGTGAGGTCCTGTCGGACAACACCACCGTCGTCCCGGGCCTGTACGCGGCCGGCGAGGTCGCCTGCGTGTCGGTCCACGGCGCCAACCGCCTCGGCACCAACTCGCTGCTGGACATCAACGTCTTCGGCCGCCGTGCGGGCATCGCCGCCGCCGAGTACTCCCACAAGGCCGACTTCGTGGAGCTGCCGGAGAACCCGGAGGCGTTCGTCGTCGAGCAGATCGAGCGGCTGCGCAACTCCACCGGCAACGAGCGGGTGGCCCAGATCCGTCGTGAGCTGCAGGAGACCATGGACGCCAACGTCATGGTGTTCCGCACCGAGCAGACGATCAAGACGGCGGTCGAGAAGATCGCGGAGCTGCGCGAGCGCTACAAGAACGTGGCGATCCAGGACAAGGGCAAGCGGTTCAACACCGACCTGCTGGAGGCCATCGAGCTGGGCAACCTGCTCGACCTGGCCGAGGTCATGGCGGTGTCGGCCCTGGCCCGCAAGGAGTCCCGCGGCGGTCACTACCGCGAGGACTACCCGAACCGCGACGACGTCAACTTCATGCGCCACACCATGGCGTACCGCGAGGTGGGCGACGACGGCACCGAGTCCATCCGTCTCGACTACAAGCCGGTCGTCCAGACCCGCTACCAGCCGATGGAGCGTAAGTACTGATGGCTACCCCTGTCATGGACAAGGTGGAGGCGGAGTCCACCGCCTCCCCCTACATCACCGTCACCTTCCGGGTCCGCCGCTTCAACCCGGAGGTCTCGGCGGAGGCGACCTGGGAAGATTTCCAGCTGGAGATCGACCCCAAGGAGCGCGTCCTCGACGGCCTGCACAAGATCAAGTGGGACCTGGACGGGTCGCTGACCTTCCGTCGCTCCTGCGCGCACGGCATCTGTGGTTCGGACGCCATGCGGATCAACGGCAAGAACCGTCTTGCCTGCAAGACGCTGATCAAGGACATCAACCCCGAGAAGCCGATCACGGTCGAGCCCATCAAGGGCCTCACGGTCCTCAAGGACCTGGTCGTGGACATGGAGCCGTTCTTCCAGGCGTACCGGGACGTGATGCCCTTCCTGATCACGAAGGAGACGAACGAGCCGACGCGCGAGCGTCTGCAGTCGGCGGAGGACCGCGAGCGCTTCGACGACACGACGAAGTGCATCCTGTGCGCCGCCTGCACGTCGTCGTGCCCGGTGTTCTGGAACGACGGGCAGTACTTCGGCCCGGCGGCCATCGTCAACGCGCACCGCTTCATCTTCGACTCGCGTGACGAGGCCGGCGAGCAGCGCCTGGAGATCCTGAACGACAAGGACGGCGTGTGGCGCTGCCGCACGACGTTCAACTGCACGGACGCCTGCCCGCGTGGCATCGAGGTCACGAAGGCGATCGCCGAGGTGAAGAAGGCGCTGATCACGCGCCGCTTCTGACAGCTGCGGCCGTTTCTTCGGTACGTACGTCCGTGAGGGCCCCGTTTCCCGGTTGCATGCCGGGGGCGGGGCCCGGGCGTTTCCAGGAGGCGGAACGAATCCGGTCACGGATCGTTGAGGTGCCTCCGGCTCAGGGCCCGGTCCTGCGCCGGTTGATCGCTGTCAGGTCGATCTCGATGTCGAAGGGGACAGAGACCTTGAGGCGGTCGTGGAAGATGCCGGCGAGGCCGTAGGACTTCGTGGCCGGGTCGAGTTCGTAGACGTAGACGACCGGGAAACCCTTGTCGCCGTCCTGCTCGACCCGCCAGAAGTGCGGCACGCCTGCTGCCGCGTACTTGCGGGGTTTGACCTCCCGGTCACGCTCGCGGGAGTCCTCGGAGACGACCTCGACGGCGAGGATGATGTCTTCGGGCCTGTACCAGGTCTGGTTCGGGCTGGTCACCGCATCCACAGGGAACACCACGATGTCCGGCTCGGGACGGTTCTTCGAGTCCAGCTTGACCGTCATCTCACGGTCGACGTCCAAGTGCTCAGGTGCCTGTTCCAGGAGAGCGTTGTCCAGCAGACGCATCGTCCGGCTGTGGAACCGTGTCTGCGGACTCATGAAGACGAGACTCCCGTCGATCAACTCCGTGTGCGGCGGGAGGCCCGGAATCCGGTCGAGGTCGTCCGCAGTCCAGCCTCCGGCGGGCGGGATCGGCCAGCGGTACGCGGGCTCGTCCTCCAGCCCGTCGTCGGATGCGGCGCTCATCAGTGCTCCCATGGGACGGAGTCTCGCCTGTGGGATCAGCGTACCCAGGGGATATGGCAGCCGCCTCACCTCAACGAGTGATCCGGTAACCGACCGTCTCCGGTCGTACGGCGGCCGCTGCCACGGCACGCGCGGTGGCCGAGGGCCGTAGCGTCTTCTCCCGTACGGCTACGGCGAGGGCCCCACTCCTCGGAGGAGTGGGGCCCTCGCCGTGGGTGTGCCGCGGTCAGCCGCGCAGAACGCGGCCCTGCTTGTCGGTGCGGTCGTTGCTGGTGAGGAACAGGATGCCGTCGATCAGGGCCCAGAAGCCCAGGCCACCGCAGGTGAAGAGCTGGGCGAGACCCACGCCGACGGAGCCCACGTAGAAGCGCCCGACGCCGAAGCCACCCAGGAAGAGCTGGAGGACACCCGCGACGATCTTCGACTTGTCGGAGTAGGGGCGGCCCTGCGGGTCGTAGCCGTAGGGAGCCTCAGGGGTGGGGACGGTCATGAGAACTGCTCCTGGAAGTGTCTTGAAGAGACCGGAGCGATTGCTCCGGGAAGAGTCCAGGAGGGACCCCGACCGAGAAGATCACGCACTCACACGCACCGAGCCTGGCGCCTGACCATGCTCGATCGTCCCCCCTGTGACCCTGGGAGCATAGGGAGACCGGTGAGGCGAAGGGGAGCAGATCCACTGATCGTTCCCATTCCGTGATCACATTCTCGCCAACACCCGCTCAATTCCGGCCGTCCGCCACCGACCGGGCAACGTCCGTCGGCTAAACGACGTTGCGCAGCACGGTCCATGCCACCGCGACCAGCAGGACGACCGCCTGCGCGCGACGGCTGAGCCGCGGCTGCCAGCGCCGGCCGCGCAGCCCCTCCACGATCCAGCGTCCCAACAGCGAGAGCGCGTACGGCGAGGCGAGCAACAGCACCCTGTTGTCCAGCCAGGCCTCGGCGAAGTGACCGTGCATCAGGTCGTACACCATGCGGGTGCCGCCGCAGGCCGGGCAGAGCAACCCGGTGACCAGCCGGAACGGACACTGGGGCAGGACGTGGCCGGGCTCGTGCGGGTCGGTGACGTAGAGGTAGGCCGAGCCGGCCGTCCCGGCGGCGAGCACCGCGAGGGGTGCCGCCGCCGGGTGCCGCAGGGGCGACGTACGGGGTGCGTCGGCCACATCAGCCACGCAGGACCCGCCCCTGGGCGTCGGTGTTGTCGTTGCCGACCAGCAGCATGATCCCGTCGATCAGCGCCCAGATGCCGAGCCCGCCGCAGGTGAACAGCTGGGCGAGGCCGAGGCCGACATGACCCATGTAGAAACGCCCGACGCCGAAGCCGCCCAGGGTGAGCTGGAGCACGCCGGCGACGACCTTCGACTTGTCGGAGTACGGGCGCCCGTAAGGGTCGTAGCCGTAGGGGGCGTTGGGGTCACCGGTGTAGGTGCCGGGCGGCACGGGGCCCCCCGGGTAGCCGGCCGCGGGGTAACCGGGCTGCTGCGGGTAGCCGGGCTGCTGCGGGTAGCCGTAAGGGCCGGCCTGACCGCCCGGATACGGACCGGCCTGACCGCCACCGGCGGCGTAGGGGCCAGTGCCGGGGTTCGGATACCCGTACCCCGGCTGCGGCGGCTGCTGCGGCTGAGGTGGTTGCTGCGGCTGCTGTGGCTGCTGCGGCTGTTCGGACAAGGCGGGCACTCCCCCGATTGGTGTGAGAAGAACAAGTGCATGTCATCTTGCAGGAGGGAACCCGCCATGGAGAAGCCGGGGGCCGCACCATGAACTGCGCGGCCGCCGTGGCGTCAGGAGCCCCCTCGTCGCAACTGACTCATCGCAACTGACTCATCGCAACTGACTCAGAATCGTCGAATCCGTGATCTCCGTGTCCCTGGCCAGCATCATCGCCTTGCTCAGGATCACCGCCAGCATGCGATCCCCCTCGAACGGCAGGTAACCGGTCTGCGGTCCACCCGCGTTCGCCTTCGGCACGATGCACAGGTACTGGTCGTTCGGTGTCCTGAGGATGTTGCCGGAACCCAGATGGATCTTGTACGTATGGCGCTCGCCCGTCACGTGCAGGAACCGGCCCTCCAGCAGGCACCGGTCGGCTATCGCCAGTCGAGGTATCAGACGCTCCAGCAACACGCGCCGCGTCTGCGCGCTCTGGCCCAGCTCGCCGAAGCCGTACGACGTCCAGTACTCCCGGAAGCGACCGCCGGGACCGCCGTCCTGCCAGGTCGGGTCGTTGCCGACGCTCGCGACGCCGACGAACAGGTCGACGTCACGCAGGACTTCGGAGAGAACGAGGGGCGGGATGTCGGTCAGGGGCAGCGGGTGGACCGGGTCCTCCCCGTCGCGCAGCCACATGCGGTACTCGCCTCCGCAGCAGTGCGCCGAGTTCTCCGGGGCGTCGATCGGATAGAAGCGGACCTGGTCGGTGCGCAGCCTGAGGAAGCTTCCGGACTCCGTGATGTCCTCGTAGTGCTCGCCGCCGTCGCCCTCGATCCAGTACTCCGCGCGCAGGCCCCACTGGGGCAGCTCGCGGGTGGCCGGAGGTGCCTCGTCGTCGACGGACAGCCGGAGCTTGTTGCGCCAGCCCCGGATGGCGGCCAGGGAATGGAACTGGTGCTGGCGCAGGACGTGGGCCGCGAAGCGGTTGGAGTACGTGCCCGTGGCGCGCTCGGCGTCCGTGAGCAGGTACACCTCGCGGTGGGCCTGCTTGAACGGCTGCGTGATCTCGTGCCGTTCCAGCCAGTCGCGCCAGGCGACGATCTCGGCGGGCTCGTGCTCGACCGGGTGCCAGAGCCGCACCTCGGTGCCTTCGTCGAGCGGATCGCCGGTGAGGGTGCGCAGGGCTCCGTCCGCGTACCCGACCGTCGTATCGTCGACCGTCCACAGGAGGCGACGGGCCAGGGTGCCGACGAGGGGATGGTCGAGGTAACGCTCGCGCCAGGTGTCGTACGACCAGGTGCGGCGCGCCAGGAACTGGCGGTCCAGGCGCTCGCTCTGGGCCGAGAGCATCTTGTCGATGTCCTTGACGGCGGCCTTGAGTTCCTTCAGCTCGTCGGGGTGGTCGCGTTTGACGGCGGCGGGCACGGCCTTGACCGGCTTCCCGGCCGCGTTGCGCCAGCCGAGGACCGTCCTGGAGCCGTGGACTTCGAGCAGGGCGGTGGCATCGCCGAGCCCGTACTCGGCGCGGCCGACCTCGGTCAGCCCATAGGCCGGTACGGCCAGTTCCTCGATCTCCTCGCGGCCGAGGCCGAGCGCGACGGCGCGGGTCTCCAGGGCGGTGTCGATGAGCTTCGCGGTGTTCTTGTACGTCACCCGGGTGGCCAGTCGGGCGAGTTCGGCGAGGGCCGGCTCGCTGTCGATGCGGGAGAGCGCGACGACGCAGGCGTTGGCGACCTTCGGGTTCCGCGGGCCGAGCCCCGCGACCTTCTTCAGTGAGGTCTCCACGAGCGCGCCGAGCGCACGAGCGGTCTGGGGGTGCGGCGGCAGGAGCGAGAGCAGCCAGGCCAGGCCGCGCAGGGCGTTGGCGTTGTAGGGGTCGTAGGCTGCGTTGACGTCCGGCCCGTACCTCTGGTGTTCCAGCGTGAGCGTCCGGGGACGGCCGACGAGGGCGAGCCAGGGCAGCACAGTGTCCCGGACACGGTCGGCGCCGAGGGCTTCGATGAGGGCACGGGCCTGCTTGTCCCACTTGGTGGTGGGCTTGGACGCGGTGGCGGTCGTGGCGTGGCGGAGCAGGGCCTGCCAGTCATGGCCGGTGCCGTCGGCCAGGGCCTGCTCGGCCCACTCCTCGCCGACGTTGAGAACGGGCTCGGTGAGCGTGGCCGCCAGCTTGACCGCGGACTCGTCGCCGTACGCCTCCAGGGCCGTGCGGCGGAAGACGGCCACGACGGCCGGCGCGAGCGGGCGACCCGCGGCCAGCTCGGCCTCGGCAAGTGCCTCGTAGCGCGAGCCGTACCAGACGCACTGTTGCAGGGAGAGTTCGTCGAGCTTGCGCAGCCGCTCCACGGAGAGCCGATCGCCGGGAAGGCCGCGGGAGACGACGCCGAGCAGGGTCAGAGCGTGGTCCCGGGCGATCGGCCCCGCCGCGTCCGAGTGGTACTGCTCCACGAGGGCATCGCACAGCGACGTCCGCGTCTCCAGGGGCAGCTCACGCAGCTCGTCCAGCACCTCGCCCCAACGCCCCGCCCACCTCCCGTTGTTCACAGCGGCAGCCTTGAGCATGTCGACGGCGAGCGCCCCCAGGTCACCGTCGGCGAGCCGCTGCCGGATCAGGTCCCTGTACGTCTGGATGAACTGCACGGTCATCCCCCCACCAGCGGAACGAGCTTCAGAAACGTCACCTCGGTGCCGAACCCCAGCTCGACCTCGTCATCGAGCTCGGTCACCTGCCGGTCGCCCACAAGCACCAGGAACCCATTCCCCGCAAAGGCCTTCAGCGCCAGCTCGGTCTGCGCCTCGGGGTCTATCCGCCGGGGCGTCCGCAGGGCGTACCCGTTCAGCACCCGCTCGGCGTCCTCGGGCTGCACCAGCCCCTGGAACACGCCCGGAGTGCGCGCGTTGTACTCGGCGACCTCCTGAAACACCCGCCGCCGGATCAGCTCCCGCACGGTGAGCCGCTCCTCAGCGATGTCGAGCCCCCAGCCCGCACCCCGCTCCCCCGCTGTCGTCTCGTCGACGAACGTCACGATTGCCATGCCGCCGACAGTAGGGGGCGCCACTGACAGTGGGGCCCCGGCTCGTTCGGAGGGGCGCCTCGCGGGCCGCTGAGTCGACTCAGCGAGCGGTCCCAGGCGAGCGGGCGATACTCCCGCTCACTGCGGGCCCCAGTGTCACTCCCCTTCCCTAAGGTGACAGCGATCTTGTAGATGTCGCACCGGAAGAACGGGAGGAGCGGCGCATGGGTGCCAGTGGCTGGGACTACGTCACTCCGTACAAGGGCACGGTCGAGGAGTCCCTGGAGGCTCTGCACGCGCAGGTCTTCCAGGAACTCTATGGCGACGACGAGTCCTACCGGGACCTTGAGGAGCTGTGGCAGGACCAGGAGTTCATGGGCAACGAGGGGACGCACTCGATCCTGGACATCGACAGCGTCGTCCACACGACCGCCGCCCCGTCGGACCACAACATCGAGGACTACGGGACGCTGCGCCCGCTGGCGCCCGAGCGCGTCGTGCATCACTTCGGCACCGATCGCCCGACGCCCGGTCGGTTCGAGGAGCTGCTCGCCCAGGACCATGCGGCCATCGGACTTCCGCCCGACCGTGCGAAGACGCTCTTTGACGAGTGCCGCATGCGGTGGACCGGCTTGTACGTCGTTCTGTACACCGGCGACGAGCCCACCCACCTGGGGATTTTCGGGTTCTCGGGCGACTGAGCCGCGAGCCACGCGGAGGAGCGCGTGACTTAAAGGGAGAGCACGCGTGGCGGCCGCCGCGCGTGCTCCCGTCGTCGTACGTCAGATGTCGTCGTACGTCAGATGTCGTCGCACGTCGATGTCTCGTACGTCAGATGTCTCGTACGTCAGATGTCTCGTACGTCAGATCCAGTCCAGTCGCCACAGGCGCACGACACCGGTGCCGTCCGACAGGTACTGCCCGCCGCCGACGTCCTCACTGCTGACCACGTACTGCTTGCGCTGCCACAGGGGAATCAGCGGGACGTCCTCGGCCACCGCCCGCTGGATCTTCTGGAAGTCGGCATCGGTCCGGCTGCGGTCCGAGTAGCGCTGGCTGCTCAGGATCAGGTGGTCGACGTCCTTGTTGCTGTAGTCGTTCTCCATGGTGTTGCCGGTGCCGACCAGCGGGGCGGTGAAGGTGTCCGGGTCCGGGTAGTCGGCGACCCAGCCGACGCCGTACGCGTCGAGCTTGCCGCTCGCGTACTGCTTCTGGAACGCCGTCCACTCGTAGCCCTTGAGGTCCACCTTGAACAGCCCGCTCGCCTCCAGCTGCTTCTTCAGCTCGGCGGCCTCCGCGCCGGAGGAGCCGCCGCCCTTGACGTAGCCGTAGGTGAACGAGACCGGGGTCTGCACGCCCGCCGCGGCGAGCAGGGCGCGGGCCTTGCTCGCGTCCGCCTCGGGATAGGCGTCGAAGAACGAGGTGATGTGCCCGGTGATACCGGCCGGGATGAGCGAGTACAGCGGCTCGGTAGTGCCCTGGTACACGTTGTTGACCAGCTGATCGCGGTCGATCAGCGAGGCGATGGCCTGGCGGACGCCGCGCTCGTGCATGGGTGAGTCGGCCGCGGTGTTGAGGACGAGGCTGCGGATCTCGGCGCCTTCGGACTCGCTGACCCGCTGGTTGGTGTCGCTCAGCGAGAGACCGGCGAGCACGGCGGGCGGCAGCTGGTTCGTGGCGACGTCGATCGCCTTCGCCTTCCACGCCTTCTCCAGGGCGGTGGAGTCGGCGTACTGGCGCAGTACGACCGGCTTGCCGATCTCCTTCACATCGCCCTGGTAGTCCGCGTTCGGCGCGAGGGCGGCTTCCTTGCCCTTCGTGTACGAGGTCAGGAGGTACGGACCGGTCCCGTCGACCGCGTTGTCCTTGCGCAGCCCGTTCTCCGGGTACTTGGTGTGGTCGACGATCGCACCGGCGCCGGTGGCCACCTTGAACGGGAAGGTCGCATCGGGCGAGGACAGATGGAAGGTGGCGGTGAGCCCGTCGGCGTCGACCGAGCGCAGGGTCGCGAACAGCGTCGCGGGGCCGACGTCGGAGTTGATGCGCTTGACCCGCTCGTAGGAGTACTTGACGTCCTCGGCCGTCATCGCGCGCCCGCTGGGGAACTTCAGGCCCTCACGCAGGGTGCAGCGGTAGGTCCGCAGGTCCGTCCCCACGAAGGCGCAGCTCTTGGCCGCGTCCGGCACGGGCTCGACGCCATCGGGCTCGAAGGTCAGCAGCGACTGGTAGACGCTGCTGAACAACGCCCAGGAGCCGGCGTCGTACGCCCCGGCCGGATCCAGCGACGTCACGGCGTCCGTCGTCCCGACCGTGATCGTCCGTTCGCTGCTCTCATCGGCCGGCAGCAGCTGCCACGTGCCCACGCCCACGCCCGTCAACACCAGAACAGTCGCGAGGATCCGTATGCGACTCGATCGCAACGGGCGCTCCTTTCACAATCAGCCTTTACCACTCATCCGTGGCGCGCACCACCTAATCACAGACTTTTTACATGGACGAAATCGAGTCATGCCGAGGTGACGAAGACCTCGCACCCCGTGGGCCCGCCCACGCCTGACCGCGCGTCAGGGGCAGCCCTTCGCGATCGAGTTGAACGCGTTCAAAAACGGGAGTACATTCAGCCCTGACAGCGTTTTGAACGCGTTCAAGAAGGGTGGGGACATGGACCTCACGGTCATCGCCTACGTCATCTATCTGCTGGTCAGCATCGCCCTGACCGTCTGGGTGGCCCGCACGCTCAGCCGCAACGGACGGATCTTTCTCGCCGACGTGCTGCACGGGAACGAGAAGCTCGCCGATGCCGTCAACCACCTGCTCGTGGTGGGCTTCTACCTCGTCAACCTCGGCTTCGTCGCGCTGTATCTGAACGGCGACGACACCATCGAAGACACCCGCGGGATCTTCGAGGCCCTGTCGACCAAGCTCGGCGTGGTGCTGCTGGTGCTCGGCGTGATGCACCTCGGCAACGTCTTCGTACTCAACAAGATCCGGCGGCGCGGGATGATGGAGCGGGAGCAGGTGCCGCCCGTTCGGCCGCAGGAGTGGGCCGCGCCCTCGGCGGGGGCATGAGCACCCTCGGCGAGGGCGTGAGCACCGTGACGGCCACGCGGGTCCGGGACGCCGCGCGCGTCCCGGTCCACGGGCTCACCGTCCTCTACGACGCCCAGTGCTCCCTGTGCTCCCACGTGCGCGACTGGCTCGTACGGCAGCCGCAACTGGTGCCGCTGGAGCCGGTTCCGGCCGGGTCGGAAGAGGCCCGTCGGCGCTTTCCCGGCCTCGATCACCGCGCCACCCTGGACGAGATCACCGTGGTCGGCGACGCCGGGCAGGTCTACCGGGGCGCCGCCGCCTGGATCGTGACCCTGTGGGCCCTGCGCGAGCACCGGCCCCTCGCCCACCGGCTGAGCACCCCCTCGGGGGCCAGGCTCGCCAAGGGCGCGGTGCTGGCCGCCGCCAAGTGGCGCGGGGCGCAGTGGGGCGGGAAGGTCTACCGGCGCGGCGACGGGTGGACGTACGACCCGCAGTGGGGGTGGACGTACACAAAGCCGGGTTGCGACACCGGTTCCTGCGCCACTCGTTAGGCTCTCTTTCCGTGCCTGCGAAGAACGACAGCCCTGAAGCGGGCAGTACGCCCACCAAGTCCGAACAGACCCGCACCCTGATCCTGGAGACGGCCATGCGGCTGTTCCAGGAGCGTGGGTACGACGGGACCACCATGCGGGCCATCGCCAAGGAGGCCGGGGTCTCCGTCGGCAACGCGTACTACTACTTCGCCGGCAAGGAACATCTGATCCAGGGCTTCTACGACCGGCTCGCCGCCGAGCACCGGGCGGCGGTCCGTGAGGTCCTGGACCGGGAGACCGATCTGGAGGCCCGGCTCAGCGGTGTGCTGAGGGTGTGGCTGGACGTCGCGACGCCGTACCACGAGTTCGCGGTGCAGTTCTTCAAGAACGCCGCCGACCCGGACAGCCCGCTCAGCCCCTTCTCCCCCGAGTCGGAGCACGCGCGCGTGGAGGCCATCAGCGTCCACAAGGAGGTGCTCCGCGGGGCGAAGACCAAGGTGCCGGAGGAGCTGCGGGAGGTGCTGCCCGAGCTGATGTGGCTGTCCCAGATGGGGCTCGTGCTGTACTGGATCTTCGACCGGACCGAGGGGCGCGAGCGCAGCTACCGGCTCGCCGCGCGCGGCGCCCGACTCACGGCGCGCGGTGTGTCGCTGGCCCGCTTCCGGGTGCTGCGGCCGCTCGTGCACGAGGTGCACGAGCTGTTCACGGACTTCTTGCCGGGGATGACCAAGGTGCTGCCGGATCCCGCCGTCAAGGGGCAGGGCAAGTGATCACTTCCGGGTGAAGCGGTTCGAACGGGACACCTGGCATCCGGCCTGCCTACGATGATGCTCTCGACACCAGCCCATGGGAGGCACGCGATGTCCGCAGCACCCGTCGAGCAGCCACACGGTGATCGACCGCTGGTCGCGGAGGCGAATCGCATCATGGATCGCCTGCCCGGCCACCGCGTCGAGATCATCGAAGGGCAGATCCTCGTGACGCCACCCCCGGACATCGCTCATTCGAGGGCGCTGAAGAAGCTGGCCCGTCCCTTCGAGGCTGCTGGTCTCGATGAGGACGAAACCGAAGTGCACCAAGGCATCGGTGTCTGGCTGCCGGACGGCCCCGAGGACTATGCGATTCCCGATCTCTGCATCGTCGAGGCCAGCATCGACGAGCACCTCATCGAGAACAACTGCTTCGACCCTGTGGCCTTCCGCTTGGTCCTGGAAGTCACCTCCAGCAACTGGAAGGCCGACCTGCGTACCAAGGTCAAGGCCTACGCCAGCGCCAAGATCCCGGTCTACGTGATCGTCGACCGCAAGCACCAGCGGCTCCACGTCCTCACCGACCCCGCCGGGGACAAGTACGAGAACCATCGCCCGTACGCCCCCGGCGAGATCGTCACTCTGCCCGACTCCATCGGCGCCAAGGTCAGCCTCGATGTCGACGAGATCCTCAAGGCCGGGACTCCGAGGACTAGTTGACGGCGTCCACCTCCCCCTCCGCCAATTCCACGTCATAGACCAGCGGCCCCTCCTCGACCACCACATGCCGGGCCCGTGAGGCATACGACGGTGCCGTGGCCGCCAGCAGATACGTCCCCGGTGCCGGCACCGAGAGGATGTAGGAGCCGTCGGCGAGAGACGTGACGCGGTCCAGTTGACGCCCGCCCTTCGACAGCAGCGTCACCACCGCGCCCTCGACCGGGTCACCGTCGGCCGTACGGATGAAGCCGTGGACGGCCGAGGCGGGCCCTCCTTCCACGGCGGTCTCCGCCGCCTCCTCCTGCGGCTCCACCGCCAGATGCGGCAGCCGCTTCTCCAGCCACGCCGGCAGCCACCAGTTGGCCCGGCCGAACAGATGCATCGCCGCGGGCACGAGCGCCGTCCGCAGGATGAACGCGTCCAGCGCCACCGCCGCCGCGAGGCCGACACCCGCCATCGCCGCGCCCGAGTTGCCGCTGAGCACGAAGGCCAGGAAGACGCAGACCATGATCAGGGCCGCGGAGTTGATGACCCGGCTGGTCTCCGCGAGGCCGACCCGGACCGCGCGGGCGTTGTCCTTGGTGTGCACCCACTCCTCGTGCATCCGGCTCACCAGGAACACCTGGTAGTCCATCGACAGGCCGAAGAGCAGCGAGAGCATGATGACCGGCAGGAACGCCTGGATCGGGCCCTCCTTGCCCAGGCCCAGCAGGTCGAGTCCCCAGCCCCACTGGAAGATCGCCACGAGCACGCCGAAGGACGAGGCGGCCGCGATCAGGTTCATCACGGCGGCCGTCAGCGGCACCACGAGCGAGCGGAAGGCGATCAGCAGGAGCAGGAAGCCCAGGCCGATGATGGTCGCGATGAAGTACGGCAGGCGGTCGCCCGTGACGGACGCGAAGTCCTTCGAGACCGCCGTGACACCGCCGACGTGGGCCTTCGCCCCCGCCTGAGGGATCACCTCGTCGCGCAGCGTGTCGATGAGCTTGTCCGTCTGCTCCGACTGCGGCGAGGTGGTCGGTACGACCTGGATGACCGTCACGCCCTGCGCGGGCGGCAGCGCGGTGGCCCGGGCCACCCCGTGGGTGTCGCGGATGTCCTTGACCAGGGTGTCCGTGTCGCCACTGACCGCCACCACCTGGAGCGGTCCGTTGAAGCCGGGGCCGAAGCCCTCGGCGAGCAGGTCGTACGCCTTCCGGGTCGTCAGCGACGCGTCGTCGTTGCCCTGGTCGGCGGCGCCCAGACGCAGCGACAGCACGGGGAGGGCGAGTACGACCATGACGACCAAGGCGAGCGCGGCGACCGTCCGGGGGCGCTTCTGCACCGTCTCCGACCAGCGTGCCGCAAGTCCGCTGGCCCGCTCCGGCTCGGGCCCGTTCGCCGCCAGACGGCGCCGCTGCCGACGGCCGAGCACCCGCGGGCCGAGGAGTCCGAGCAGAGCCGGCAGCAGGGTGACCGACGCCAGCACGCTCAGCACCACGGTGAGCGAGGTGCCGATGACCACGCCGTCCAGGAAGCGCAGGTTCGTCACCAGCATCCCGGCGAGCGCGATGCACACCGTGCCGCCCGCGAACAGCACCGCCCGGCCGGAGGTGTTGAGGGCGGTGACCGCCGACTCCTCCGGCTCCATACCGCGCAGGATGCCGCGCCGGTGCCGGGTGACGATGAACAGGGCGTAGTCGAGGCCGACGCCGAGGCCGATCAGCGAGGAGAGCAGCGGTGCGATGTCGGGCACGGACGTGACGTGGCTGATCAGCTGGGTGGAGAACAGTCCGATGCCGACGCCGAAGATCGCGACGGCGATCGGCAGCAGCATCGCGTAGAGCGAGCCGAAGGCGAGGAACAGCACGACGGCCGCGGCCACGACGCCGACCATCTCGGACAGGCCGGCGGGCGGCTGCTGGATGCGGGTGATCGCCTGTCCGCCCAACTCGACCTGCAGACCGCCACGTTCGGCGCCCTGCGCGGTGTCGACGACGTCCTGCACGAGCTGTGTGGGTGCCTCGTTCGCCCGCTTGGTGAAGGTGAGCTGCGCGTACGCGATCTTCCCGTCCCGGCTGATCTGCGCCGCCCCCCGGGCGCCCTCGTACGGGCCGGTGACCGCGCCGACCCCCGGCATCCGCCCGATCTTCGCCAGCGCGGGCTCGATCCGCGACCGTACGGACTGGTCCCGGACCGACCCTTCGTCGACCTTCCACACCACCGTGTCGGTGTCGCCCGCGGCCTTCGGGAAGGCCTTCTCCATCAGGTCGTACGCGCTCTTGGAGTCCGTGTCCGGCAGGGAGAAGACGTTCGCGTAGTCCGTGCCCTTGGCGGACGCCGCCGCGCCCACTCCGAGCAGCGCCCCCACCCACAGCAACAGGACCACCAGCCGGTGCCGATAGCACCACCGCGCCAATGTCGTCACTCTCTACGCTCCTTCATCCGGGTCCCCCGGGTCCTGGAGCACCAGCATCGGCAGTGGCGTGCCCGCAGGGGCTCGGCCCGCCAGGACTCTCAAGGAATTCCAAAGGGGCGGGCCCGCCCACGGGCGCGGGCGCGTGCGGATACTGGGGGCATGACCGCCAACAAGGCAGCGCACGAGGGAACCCACGAGGGGGCTCACGAGGGGGCGACCGTCCTCGTCGTCGAGGACGAGGAGAGCATCGCGGACGTCCTGGCGATCGCCCTGCGCTACCACCGCTTCCAGGTGATGACGGCGGGCACCGTCCGCGAGGCGCTCGCGCTCGCCGAACGCACCCGGCCCGACGCGGCCCTGCTGGACGTGATGCTGCCGGACGGCGACGGACGCGCGCTGGGCCGTGAGCTCCGCGCGCGGCAGCCGGACCTGGCGCTCGTCTTCGTCACCGCGCGTGACGCGCCCGCCGAGGTCGTCGGCGCACTCGGCTTCGGCGACGACTACATCACCAAGCCGTTCAACATCGACGAGGTGATCGCCCGGGTACGGGCCGTGCTGCGCCGTACGCGCCCGGCCGACGTACTGCCCCAGCGCCCGCCACTGCGCTACGGCGACCTGGAGCTGGACGAGACGACGTACTCGGTGCACCGGGCGGGAAACTCGGTCGAGCTGACCCCCACCGAGTACGCGCTGCTGCGCTTCCTGGTGCGCAACGGCGGTCGGATCGTGCCCAAGGAGCAGCTGCTGCGCCATGTGTGGCAGTACGAGCACACGCCGCCGGAGTCCACGGTCGTCGAGACGTACATCAGTTATCTGCGCCGCAAGCTGGACGTGCTCGGACCGCCGGTGATCACCACGCGGCGGGGCGTGGGATACGGGCTGGCATGACCTTCCTCAGGCTCCCGCCGCTGCTCCGGCCGCGCGGCATCCACTCCCTGCGGGGCAAGCTGACGCTGGCGAACGTGGGGCTGCTGGCGCTCGGCATCGTCGCGGCGACGGCCATCAGCCTGATGGGCATGCGGCACTACGTGCTCGGACAGATCGACACCGAGCTGACCAAGTCCCGCGACTCACTGGCGCGTTCGGGGCTGACCATGCAGGAGATCGACTCACTGAGCGCGCTGACCGTCGTCCGCGACCGGCTGCTGCCGCACAGCGGCGGCGACTCTCCGAACCCGGACAACGTCTTCGCGGCCGTCGACCGGCACGGCACCGTGCTCACCATCGCCGGTCTGAAGCCCACCGCCGCCCAGCAGGCGCTCGCCGCCGCGGTCGACGATCCGGCCGCACTCGTCAAGGACGAGGAGCCGCACGACGTCTCTCTGCGCGGCGACCCGTACCGCGTGACCGGGGCGCGGCTCGCCGACGGCACGTACGTGCTGCTCGCCCGCTCCACCGGGGTACTGCACACGGGTGTCGCCAAGGCACTCAAGCTCGATCTCGCCGTCGGGACCCTGCTGCTGGCGCTGCTCGCCGTGCTGACGATGATCAGCGTGGGCCGCCGGATGCGGCCGCTGGAGGACATGGTGGAGACGTCGTCGGCGATCGCCGAGGGTGATCTGACCCGGCGCGTGCCCTCCAGCAAGGAGACCACCCTGGAGGTCGAGCAGCTGCGCACGTCCCTCAACTCCATGCTCCACCAGGTGGAGTCGGCGTACCGGACGCGCGAGCGCAGCGCCGCCCAGCTGCGCCGCTTCGTCGCGGACGCCTCGCACGAGCTGCGCACGCCGCTGTCGGCGATACGCGGCTACCTCCAGCTGTACGACAAGGGGATGCTGACCGACCCGGACGAGCGCAAGCGGTCGTGGGAGCGGATGATGGCCGAGGCGGACCGGATGGGCCGCCTGGTCGACGAACTCCTCACCCTCGCGCGTCTGGACCAGCGGCCCGAACTCCGCTTCAGGAATGTCGATGTGAGCCGTCTGGTGCGGGACGCGGCGGAGGACCTGCGAGCCCAGCAGCCGGGGCGGCCGGTGGCCGTGCGGGCGGACGGCGCGCTGCTGGTGCGGGCCGACGAGTCCGGGCTGCGGCAGGTGCTCGGCAATCTCGTGGCGAACGTCCGGGTCCACACGCCCGCCGACGTACCGGTACGGCTCGGGCTGGAGCGCGAGGACGGCGTCGTACGGCTGTGCGTGGCCGACGAGGGGCCGGGGCTCAAGGAGGAGGACGCCGCACGCGTCTTCGACCGCTTCTTCCGTGCGGGCGGGGGCGCGGGCAGCGGGCTCGGGATGGCGATCGTGCAGGCCGTGGTGGCGGCGCACGGCGGGCAGGTCACGGTGCGGACGGCGCCGGGCGAGGGGTTGACGGTGACGGTGACGCTGCCGGCGCGGGGGCACTGCTGAGACCACGGGTGGCCGTATGGCCGTCCCCGGGGGCTCCGCCCCCGGGGACACACACCGGGCGTCAGATCCAGTTCAGCCGCCAGAGGCGGAAGACGCCGGTACCGTCCGACAGATACTGTCCGCCGCCGACGTCCTCGGTGCTGACCACATACTCCTTGCGCTGCCACAGCGGGATCAGCGGGGCGTCGACGGCCACGGTCTGCTGGATCTTCTGGAAGTCGGCGTCGGTGCGGCTGCGGTCCGAGTAGCGCTGGCTGTCCAGGATCAGGTTGTCGACGTCCTTGTTGCTGTAGCCGTTCTTCATGCTGTTGCCGGTGCCGACGAGCGGGGTGACGAAGTTGTCCGGGTCCGGGAAGTCGGCGACCCAGCCGACGGCCCACGCGTCGAGCTTGCCGCTCGCGTACCGCTTCTGGAAGTCGGTCCACTCGTAGCCCTTGACGTCCACCTTGAACAGCCCGCTCGCCTCCAGCTGCCTCTTCAGCTCCGCGGCCTCCTGCTCGGCGGAGCCGCGGGCCTTCCCGTAGCCGTAGGTGAAGCGGACCGGGGTGTGCACGCCCGCCGCGGTGAGCAGGGCGCGGGCCTTCTTGGCGTCGGGCTTGGGGTAGGAGTCGAAGAACGACGTGGTGTGCCCGGTGATGCCGGCCGGGATGAGCGAGTACAACGCATCGGTGGTGCCCTCGTACACCTTGTCGACCAGCTCCTCACGGTTGATCAGCGAGGCGATGGCCTGACGGACCCGGGAGTCGCGCAGCGGCGATCCGGCGGCGGTGTTCAGGACCAGGCTGCGGATCTCGGCGCTGTCGGCCTCGCTGACCCGCTGGTTGGGGTCGCTCGGCGAGAGACCTGCGAGCATGGCCGGCGGCAGCTGGCGGGTGGCTACGTCGACGGACTCGGCCTTCCACGCCTTCTCCAGGGCGGCGGGGTCGGCGTAGTAGCGCAGCAGGACGGGCTTGCCGGTGCCCTTGACGTCGCCCTTGTAGTGCGTGTTCGGCGCGAGGACGGCCTTCTCGTCCTTCGTATACGACGTCAGGACATACGGACCGGTCCCGTCGACACTGTTGTCCTTGCGCAGCCCGTTCTCCGGGTACTTGGTGTGGTCGACGATCGCACCGGCGCCGGTGGCCACCTTGAACGGGAACGTCGCGTCGGGCGAGGACAGATGGAAGGTGACGGTGAGCCCGTCGGCGTCGACCGAACGCAGGGTCGCAAGCAGGGACGCGGGGCCCACGTCCGAGTTGATGCGCTTGACCCGGTCGAAGGAGTACTTGACGTCCTCGGCCGTCATGGTGCGCCCGCCGGGGAACGTGAGGCCCTCACGGAGGGTGCAGCGGTACGTCCGCAGGTCCGTCCCCACGAAGGCGCAGCTCTTGGCCGCGTCCGGCACGGGTTCGACGCCATCGGGCTCGAAGGTCAGCAGTGACTGGAAGACACTGCTGAAAAGGGCCCAGGACCCGGCGTCGTACGCCCCGGCCGGATCCAGCGACGTCACGGCGTCCGTCGTCCCGACCGTGATCGTCCGGTCGGTGTTCTCATCGGCTGGCAGCAACTGCCAACCACCCACTCCCACGCCCGCCAGTACCAGCACAGTCGCGAGAATCCGCATGCGAACCGATCGCATCGGCGCCCCTCCCCAGGCCCTCAGCGCATACCACTCCCCTGTGGCGCGGATCACCTAATCACAGTGTTTCAGCCGGGGGAAGAGGGATCTTGCGAGATGAGAAAGAACTTACCCAGGGGCTGTTTCCAGCCGGTTTCACAGGTGATTCACAGGCCTTTCCGGGGCACCGCCCGGGACGACCCCGTCAGGCCTGTCGGGAGGCCAGTTCGATCACCGTGATGTCCGACGGTGCGCCCACCCGCGTCGGCGGCCCCCACGCCCCCGCCCCCCGTGACACGTACAGCTGCGTGTCGCCGTAGCGGTCCAGGCCCGCGAGCGTCGGGTTGGCGGCGGCGGCGATGAGGTTGCCGGGCCAGAGCTGGCCGCCGTGGGTGTGGCCGGAGAGCTGGAGGTCCACATGGTGCCTGACCGCCTCGTGGATCTGGACCGGCTGGTGGGCCAGGAGGACGACGGCGCGTGAGGTGTCGCGGTCGCCGAGCGCCTTGGTGAAGTCGGGGCCCTCGCCCTCGCTCTCGCCCGCCAGGTCGTTGACGCCGGCCAGGTCGAAGGCGGGCAGCTCCGTGCGGGCGTTCTCCAGCGGGTGCAGACCGAGCCGGCGGACCTCCTCGACCCACTGGTCCGCGCCGGAGAAGTACTCGTGGTTGCCGGTGACGAAGTAGCTGCCGTGGCGGGCCTCCAGCTGCGACAGCGGTGCCGCCGCCGGGCCCAGGTCCTTCACGCTGCCGTCGACCAGGTCGCCGACGACCGCGATCAGGTCCGGTTGCGTCGAGTTGATCGTGTCGACGACGCGCTGCGCGAAGCCCCGGCCGAGTACGGGGCCGAGGTGGATGTCGCTGACGACGGCGATGCGGAAACCGTGCGCGGAGCGCGGCAGCTTGGCCAGCGGCACCGTGACGCGTTTCACGGCGGGGCCGCGCAGCACGCCGTACGTGCCGTAACCCACCGTGCCGACCGCCGCGGCGGCGGCCGCTCCGCCGACGACCCGGGAGACGAAGAGGCGGCGGGAGGGGGCGGCGGGTGTGGTGGACACGGTCGCGGAGTCCGGCGACTCGGCCTCCGGCTCTCGCTCCGGCTCCGGTTCCGTTTCCCGTTCCGTCGGCGCCGTGCCCGCCGGTACCGGCGCCCTCAGCGGTGCCGTCTCCTGCTTCCGCGCCCGGCGCTCCACCAGCCGTCGTACCAGCGGCCGTACGGCCTCGCCCGCCACCAGCGCGAGCAGCAGGTAGATCGACAACGCCATCCACAGGAAACCCGGCCAGCCCAGGACGCGCTGGAGCCAGAAGGGGGCTCCGGCACGCTCGGCGACCAGGGCCGTGATCATCAGCACCGGGCCGGCGACGATCACCACGGTGCCGGTGCGGCGGGCGGGGCCCGGGCCGTGGGTCGTGTCACGGACCAGCCGGCGCCACGCGTACCAGTGGAAGGCGGCGAGCACGGCCACGACGGCCAGAACGGCGACCACCACGAAGAGAACCATCACCGTGTTGTTTCCGTCCCCCGTTATGGCGTACGTCGCAGCGCGCGCAGTCCGCGCAACCCGATGATGCCGATGACGGTCCCCAAGACGAAGGAAACGACGGCGAGCGTCAGGTGCACCCAGAAGTACGCCGTCGGATCCCCCGCGTCGTCGAACGCGAGCCCGCTGCCGTCCTTCCACAGATTCTTGACGAAAGTGATCCAGATGACCCAGCTCCAGACCCCGAAGGCGAGCAGGAACCAGGAGATGGGGCGGCTGAGCTTCATGAGTTCAGTATCGCTTTTCTCTCCGGGGCGCTCGCTGCGGGGGCGCTCGCCGTGGGGTCGGGATCAACGGCTGGGATACGACGGGACTTCCCGTCCGGCGCCCTGTACTTTCGCGACCGTGTCCGCCCTGAAGAAGATCGCCAGGCGCCGCCTGCCGGTCACCACCGCCGCCGTGTTGTCCCTCTCTCTCGCCGCCCCCGCGACCGCGTTCGCGGACACGCAGAGCCCGACCGCCTCGCCCTCGGCCACGCAGAGCCCGACCGCCTCACCGTCGGCCACGCCCCCGGCCGTGATGTCGACGGTGGGCGGCGAGCTGCTCGGCAAGCCGGGCACCCAGGTGAACCTCGGCGTCGGCGCCCCGGTGCTCCCGAAGGACATCACCGCGCGGTCCTGGATCGTCGCGGACGCCGAGTCCGGTGATGTCCTCGCCGCCCACAACGCGCACTGGCGGCTGCCCCCGGCGAGCACCCTGAAGATGCTGTTCGCCGACACCGTGCTGCCCAGGTTCCCGAAGACCGAGGAGCACAAGGTGGTCCCCTCCGACCTGGCCGGCATAGGGTCCGGCTCCAGCATGGTCGGGATAAAGGAGGGCGAGACCTACACGGTCCGCGACCTGTGGCTCGGCGTCTTCCTTCGCTCCGGCAACGACGCCGTGCACGTGCTGTCCGCGATGAACCACGGCATAGCGCAGACCGTCCAGGACATGCAGGCCCACGCCGAGGAGCTTCAGGCGCTCGACACGCACGTGGTCAGCCCCGACGGGTACGACGCCGCGCGCCAGGTCTCGTCGGCGTACGACCTGACGCTGTTCGCCCGCTCCGGACTCCAGAAGAAGGACTTCCGGGAGTACTGCTCCACGGTCCGGGCGAACTTTCCCGGCGAGACAACGGAGAAGAAGAAGGGCAAGAAGACCCGTGGGTCCTTCGAGATCCAGAACACCAACCGGCTGCTGGCCGGGGACACCGACATCACGCCGTACCAGGGCATCGCGGGTGTGAAGAACGGCAACACCACCAACGCGGGCGCCACCTTCACGGGTGTCGCCGAACGGGGCGGCAAGGTGCTGCTCGTCACGGTCATGAACCCGGAGAAGCACGAGCACAACGAGGTCTACAAGGAGACCGCCCAACTGCTCGACTGGGGCTTCGCCGCGGCCGGCAAGGTGACGCCGGTGGGCGAGCTCGTCCCCCCGAAGGGCGCGGACACGGAAACCCGGCCCACAGCGACCCCGTCCGCCACGGGCGCGGGCAAGCAGTCCGCCAAGCCGGTGGCCGCCACCGTGAGGGAGAGCGGCTCCAGCGGCATGGGCGTGGCATTCGCCCTCGCCGGTGGCCTTCTCGTGCTGCTGGCCGGGGGCGGATTCCTGGTCAACCGCCGCTGGCCGCTGCCTGATCTGGTACGCCGTCGCCCGCGCCCCTGACCCCGTCCGCGCCGCTGCTCCGCGTCGCTGTCCAGGCGGCGCAGAACAGGATGAGTTTCGCGGTGAAGTTGATCCACAGCAGCAGCGCGACCGGCACCCCGAAGGCGCCGTACATGCTCTTCGCGGCGACGCCCTGGATATAGCCGCTGAGCAGCAGCTTGAGCAGTTCGAAGCCGACCGCGCCGATCAGGCCGGCGACCACCAGCCTGCGGCGCGGGGGCTCCACGCCGGGCAGCAGCGTGAGGACGTACAGCAGGACCAGGAAGTCGGCGAGGACGGCGACGAGGAACGCGGCGATCCGCAGCAGGAGGCTGCCCCAGCCGGCCTCGTCGAAGCCGAGCAGCCCGGCGAGCCGGCCGACCAGCGCGGAGGCGACGGTGGACGCGGCGAGGGTGATGAGGACCGCGCCGCCCAGGCCGACGAGCACCACGCCGTCCTTGACCTTGCGCAGCACGGGGTTCTCGTCGCCGTCCGGCAGCTCCCACACCGCGCGCAGGCAGTCGCGCATCTGGCCGACCCAGCCGATGCCGATGAAGAACAGCGTGGCGCCGGCGATGACGCCGACGGTGCCGGCGTTCTGGACGAGTCCGTGGATGTCGAGCTGGCCGGAGATGCCGGGGAACTGCTCGGCGATCTTCTTCTGCAGCGTGTCCTGCTGGGCCCCGCTGAGCGTCGCTGCGGCGATCGCGGCGGCGAAGGTGAGCAGCGGGAAGAGCGCCACGAAGCTGATGAACGTCATCGCGGCGGCGAGCCGGGTCCACTTCACGCGGTCGAGGCGTTCGTACGAGCGCCAGGCGTGCGTGGCCATGAGGCGGGTGACGAGCGGCCCGACGCCGGGAAGCTTCTTCAGCCAGTCCATGCTCCGACTCTCCCCTCGGACCGCTCCGCGTGATCCTTCGCCGTGATCCTTTGTTGTGATCCTTTGTTGTGATCCCTCGCCGTTCTCCTTCGCCCCGAAAGACGCGGAGGACCAGTGTCCGGGTACCCAGGAACCGCAGGGCACGGCAGCCTTGGGCGGATCCCGTGAATCACCCGTTCCGGTGAGGAGCCCCACAAGGCGGGGGCGATTGCCCGGTGATGTCCTTTCGGCGGCGCTACGGTCACGCTCATGCCTGCCCTCAAGGACGCCTTCGGCCCGCCGCAGTCCCTGCTGATCCTCGGCGGCACCTCCGAGATCGCGCTGGCCACGGCGCGCCGTCTGATCGCCCGGCGCACCCGTACGGTGTGGCTGGCCGGGCGCCCCTCCCCCGAACTGGAGAAGGCCGCCGAGCACCTGCGCGGACTCGGTGCCGACACCCGTACGGTCGCCTTCGACGCGCTCGACCCGGAGGCCCACGAGAGCACGCTCGGCAAGGTGTTCGCGGAGGGCCCCGTCGACATGGTGCTGCTCGCGTTCGGCGTGCTCGGCGACCAGGCGACCGACGAGCGCGACCCGGTGGCCGCGGCACGCGTCGCTCAGACCAACTACACGGGCGCGGTCTCCGCGGGTCTCGTGTGCGCCACCGCCCTCCAGGCGCAGGGCCACGGCGCGCTGGTGGTGCTGTCGTCGGTCGCCGGGGAGCGGGCCCGCCGATCCGACTTCATCTACGGCTCCAGCAAGGCGGGGCTGGACGCCTTCGCGCAGGGGCTGGGCGACGCACTGCGCGGCACCGGGGTGCACGTCATGGTCGTACGCCCCGGGTTCGTCCGTACCCGCAGGACGGCCGACCGCGAGGAGGTGCCGCCGGCCACCACGCCCGAGAGGGTCGCCACGGCGATCGAGCTGGGCCTCAGGCGCCGCTCGGAGACGGTGTGGGTGCCCGGGGCCCTGCGACTGGTCATGTCGGCGCTGCGGCACGTCCCGCGGCCACTGTTCCGGCGGCTGCCGCTCCGAGGGGTTTCCGGGGCGTGATTCCTAGGGCGTGACGGGGAGGGTGGCGTCCTCCGGTGCGCTCGCCTGGGGTGGCACGACCGCGCGCCCGAAGGTGAATTCCCGCAGCTTGCGCCAGACGCCGTCCGCGCCCTGCTCGTACAGCGCGAAGCCCGTACAGGGCCACTCGGCCGCGTAGTCGGCGAGTTCCTCGTACGCGCGGTCCATCGCCGCCTCGTCGATGCCGTGCGCCACCGTGACGTGCGGGTGGTACGGGAAGACCAGCTCGCGCGCCACCGGCCCGGAGTCGTCACGGACCTTCTTCTGCAGCCATGCGCAGGCCTCGGCGCCCTCGACGACCTGGACGTACACCACGGGCGACAGGGGCCGGAACGTGCCCGTCCCGGACAGCCTCATCGGGAAGGGACGCCCGGCCGCCGCGACCCCGGTCAGGTGCGCCTCGATCGCGGGCAGCTCGGAGGCGTCGACCTCCGTCGGCGGCAGCAGGGTGACATGCGTGGGGATACCGTGAGCCGCGGCGTCGCCGAAGCCCGCGCGCAGCTCCTGGAGCAGGCTGCCGTGAGGCTCCGGGACCGCGATCGACACACCGATCGTTACGGTCCCCACGTCGTCTCCTGTCGTCGTGCTGGTGTTCTCGGTGTTCCGGGCAGGCACGGATGACTACCGGCCCGACTATCGACTGTACGGCGATACGCCCCGATATGGGGAGGTCGTACGTCGGGATCAGTGCTTGGCGGGCAGGAAGCCCACCCTCTCGTAGGCCTGGGAGAGGGTCTCCGCGGCGACAGCGCGCGCCTTCTCCGCGCCCTTGGCCAGGATCGAATCGAGCGTCTCGGGGTCGTCAAGATACTGCTGGGTGCGCTCCCGGAACGGCGTCACGAAGTCGACCATGACCTCGGCGAGGTCCGTCTTGAGCGCACCGTAGCCCTTGCCGACGTACCTCTGCTCCAGTTCCTCGATACCCGTTCCGGTGAGGGTCGAGTAGATGGTCAGCAGATTGCTGATACCCGGCTTGTGCTCCGTGTCGTACCTGATGACGGTGTCCGTGTCCGTGACGGCGCTCTTGACCTTCTTGGCGGTGCTCTTCGGCTCGTCGAGCAGGTTGATGAGGCCCTTCGGCGTGGACGCCGACTTGCTCATCTTGATCGACGGGTCCTGGAGGTCGTAGATCTTCGCCGTCTCCTTGAGGATGTACGGCTTCGGGATCCTGAAGGTCTCGCCGAAGCGGCCGTTGAAGCGCTCGGCGATGTCACGGGTCAGCTCGACGTGCTGGCGCTGGTCCTCGCCGACCGGCACCTCGTCCGCCTGGTACAGCAGGATGTCGGCGACCTGGAGGATCGGGTACGTGAACAGGCCGACGCTCGCCCGGTCGGCACCCTGCTTGGCGGCCTTGTCCTTGAACTGCGTCATGCGGCTGGCCTCGCCGAAGCCGGTGAGGCAGTTCATGACCCAGGCGAGCTGGGCGTGCTCGGGGACGTGGCTCTGGACGAAGAGCGTGCACCGCTCCGGGTCGAGACCGGCCGCGAGCAGCTGGGCGGCGGCCAGGCGGGTGTTGGCGCGCAGGTCCTTCGGGTCCTGCGGAACGGTGATCGCGTGCAGGTCGACGACCATGTAGAACGCGTCGTGGGTCTCCTGCAGGGACACCCACTGGCGGACGGCGCCGAGGTAGTTGCCGAGGTGGAACGAGCCGGCGGTGGGCTGGATTCCGGAGAGCACGCGAGGACGGTCTGAAGCCATGTTCACCATTCTCTCAGGTCGCGGTGCGCTGACCGGAACTGGTCGGCAACGGGTGCGGACCGAATCGTCGCCGAGGGGGTAACAAGGCGACATGACAATTCTGAGGGGCCGGGTGCGCGCGCTCGGGGGGCTGGTGGCCGCGCTGGTGGGGACGGTAGTGACACTGACGGTCGCCGCCGTCCCGGCGCGGGCCGTGAGCAAGGACATACCGGATCTCGCGCTCGTCGTGGCGAACAGCACGGTGACGCTCCGCTCGGGGGACCGGGAGTTCGCGCTGCTGTGGCAGCTGCTGTCTCCGACGGAGGGCGGAACCGAGCGGGTGCCGGAGGCGTGGGAAGAAGGGCGGTATCCGCGGGTGCGGGCCACGGTGGTGTGGGGGCTGACCGGGATCGGGGGGTGGCCCTACACGCGGCGCGCGCCCGGGGGTGACATCGCCATCGAGCGGCAGGACCAGGTGTTCGTGGCGCCGGACGGGGCGGTGTGGGTGCGGTCGGATCCTCGGCCGGACGTCGCCGACGACGACATCAGGTGGCGCCGGGCGCCGCGGGGTGTTTTTGAGCGGCTGGAGAAGAGCGGGCTGTTCGGCCGGCCCGCCGCTGCCGCCGAGGACGGCTCTTCGGACTCCCTGCGCTGGGGGGCAGCGGGACTCGGGGCGGGGCTGGCGCTGGGCGCAGGAGGTACGTACGCGGTGCGGCGGGCGGCGGCCCGACGGGACGGGCTGCCGCCCGAGCCACGGCACGAGCTGATCGATCTTTGATGGCTCGGCGGGCCGGGGTGGCCGCGAACCGCGGGCCGCATGTGGCTGGTCGCGCCCACGCGGCGGAGCCGCATGATGTCGCAGCCCCGCGCCCCTTACAGGGGCTCCCCCCGGCCGGTGATGATCAGCCCAGGTCGATCTCGGGGTACAGCGGGAAGCCCGAGACCAGGTCGGACGCCCGGTGGGCGATCTCGTCCGCGATCTTCTCGTCCAGGACGTGCTGGGCCTTGGACGGGGTGCCCTTGCTCGTCGTGCCGGGGACGGCCGTCGTGAGGACGCGGTCGATCAGGGCCGCGATCTCGTCCATCTCCGCCGTGCCCAGGCCACGCGTCGTGAGCGCGGGCGTGCCGATGCGGATGCCGGAGGTGTACCAGGCGCCGTTCGGGTCGGAGGGGATGGCGTTGCGGTTGGTGACGATGCCCGACTCCAGCAGGGCTGCCTCCGCCTGGCGGCCGGTGAGGCCGTAGGACGAGGCCACGTCGATCAGGTTGAGGTGGTTGTCGGTGCCCCCGGTCACGAGCGTGGCGCCGCGGCGCATCAGGCCCTCGGCGAGCGCGCGGGAGTTGTCCACGATCCGCTGGGCGTAGTCGCGGAAGGAGTCCTGACGGGCCTCCGCCAGCGCCACCGCCTTGGCGGCCATCACGTGCGGGAGGGGGCCGCCGAGGACCATCGGGCAGCCGCGGTCGACCTGGTCCTTGAGGGAGTCGTCGCACAGGACCATGCCGCCGCGCGGGCCGCGCAGCGACTTGTGGGTGGTGGTCGTCACGATCTGGGCGTGCGGCACCGGGTCGAAGTCGCCGGTCAGGACCTTGCCCGCGACCAGGCCCGCGAAGTGCGCCATGTCGACCATGAGCGTCGCGCCGACCTCGTCGGCGATCTCGCGCATGATCCGGAAGTTCACCAGACGCGGGTACGCGGAGTAGCCCGCCACGATGATCAGCGGCTTGAACTCACGGGCCGACGCGCGCAGCGCCTCGTAGTCGATCAGGCCGGTGGCCGGGTCGGTGCCGTAGGAGCGCTGGTCGAACATCTTGCCGGAGATGTTCGGACGGAAGCCGTGGGTGAGGTGGCCGCCCGCGTCCAGGGACATGCCGAGCATGCGCTGGTTGCCGAAGGCGCGGCGCAGCTCGGCCCAGTCCTCCTCGGAGAGGTCGTTGACCTGGCGGACGCCCGCCTTCTCCAGGGCGGGGGCCTCGACGCGCTGGGCGAGGACGGCCCAGAAGGCGACGAGGTTGGCGTCGATGCCGGAGTGCGGCTGGACGTAGGCGTGGCGGGCGCCGAAGAGCTGCTTGGCGTGCTCGGCGGCGAGCGACTCGACGGTGTCGACGTTGCGGCAGCCGGCGTAGAAGCGGCGGCCGACGGTGCCCTCGGCGTACTTGTCGCTGAACCAGTTGCCCATCGCGAGGAGCGTGGCCGGGGAGGCGTAGTTCTCCGAGGCGATCAGCTTGAGCATCTCGCGCTGGTCGGCGACCTCCTGGCCGATGGCGTCGGCGACGCGCGGCTCGACGGCGCGGATCACGTCGAGGGCGGCGCGGAAGGCGGTGGACTCGTTGGAGAGGGGCTGCTCTGGCATGGGGACCTCCGGACGACGTGCGGACAGCGTTCACGGTTGGCCCAGGCGCACGGCACACTATCGCTGACTGCCGGGCCGCTCCCCGATGGTCGGTCCCATCCCAAGCGCGCCAGTCACGGCCCGTCGATCAGCCTACCGGCCACGCCGCGGCGTGCGGTTCCCGCGTCCACCATGCGAGCGACGATAGGAAGGGGCCATACGTCCCGGTACGGCCGGAAGGGAGCGCCTCCGTGAGCACCACCGACACCCTCATCGCCGCGGCCGAGGCCCACAGCGCGCACAACTACCACCCGCTCCCGGTCGTCGTGGCGACGGCCGACGGGGCCTGGATGACGGACGTCGAGGGCCGCCGGTATCTGGACCTGCTGGCCGGTTACTCGGCACTGAACTTCGGCCATGGCAACCGGCGGCTGATCGACGCGGCCAAGGCACAACTGGAACGGGTGACGCTGACGTCGCGCGCCTTCCACCACGACCGGTTCGGCGACTTCTGCGCGCAGTTGGCGGAGCTGTGCGGGATGGAGACGGTGCTGCCGATGAACACGGGCGCCGAGGCGGTGGAGACCGCGGTGAAGACGGCCCGCAAGTGGGGCTACCGGATCAAGGGCGTGCCCGCCGAGATGGCGAAGATCGTGGTCGCGGGCAACAACTTCCACGGCCGTACGACGACGATCATCAGCTTCTCCACCGACCCGGAGGCGCGGGCGGACTTCGGCCCGTACACGCCGGGGTTCGCGATCGTGCCGTACGGGGATCTGACCGCGATGCGCGCGGCGATGACGGAGAACACGGTGGCCGTGCTGCTGGAGCCGATCCAGGGCGAGGCGGGGGTGCTGGTGCCGCCGGCCGGTTATCTGGCGGCGGTGCGGGAGCTGGCCCGGGAGCGGAACGTGCTCTTCGTCGCCGACGAGGTCCAGTCCGGGCTCGGCCGGACGGGGAAGACCTTCGCGTGCGAGCACGAGGGGGTCGTACCGGACATGTACGTGCTCGGGAAGGCGCTCGGCGGCGGGATCGTGCCGGTGTCGGCGGTGGTGTCGAGCGCCGAGGTGCTCGGGGTGTTCCGGCCCGGTGAGCACGGGTCGACCTTCGGCGGCAACCCACTGGCCTGCGCGGTGGCCCTTGAGGTGATCGCGATGCTGCGTTCCGGCGAGTACCAGACGCGGGCGGCGGAGCTGGGCGAGCATCTGCACCGCGAGCTGGGCACGCTGACCGGTACGGGCCGGGTGACCCAGGTGCGCGGGCGCGGGCTGTGGGCGGGCGTGGACATCCATCCGAGGTACGGGACGGGGCGGGAGGTCTGCGAGAAGCTGATGGACCGGGGTGTCCTGGTGAAGGACACCCACGGCTCCACGGTCCGGATCGCCCCGCCGCTCGTCATCGGCAAGGAGGACCTGGACTGGGGGATCGGCCAGTTGCGCGGGGTGCTGGGCCTCTAGGGCCTCTAGGGCCTCAGAGGATCACGTGCGGCAGGAAACGCGCGTACTCGTCCGTGACCAGGCCGGACGACTCCCGGATGCCGAGTCCCGCCGACTCGCCCTCGACGACCCAGGCACCGAGCACGACATGGTTGCCGTCGAAGGACGGCAGAGGCGCCAACTCCTGGTAACAGCAGGCCTCTTCCCGCACGACGGCGGGGGCGCCGGGCTCGTGGACCGTCACTCCCTCGCCCTCGCGGCCGAGGAGCGGCTTGGCGACGTAGCCCGTCGTGCGCGCCAGCTCCCGGGGGCCGTCGAGGTGGGCGGGGAGCAGGTTGGGGTGGCCCGGGTACAGCTCCCAGAGGATCGCGAGGAGCGCCTTGTTGCTGAGCAGCATCTTCCAGGCGGGCTCGATCCACAGCGTGCTGCCGGTGCCACCGCCGTTGTCGAGGGTGTCGAGGACGTGACCGCCGAACTCGTCGGTGGTCAGCCACTCCCAGGGGTAGAGCTTGAAGCAGCTGCGGATGAAGCGGAGCTGGTTGTCGACGAAGCGCTCCGAGAGCGGGTCCCAGCCGATCTCCTCCATGGAGATCCAGTCGGTGTCCAGCCCGGCCTGTTCCGCCGTCTCCTTGAGGTACGCGACCGTCATCAGGTCCTCGCCGAGTTCGTCGACGGAGGAGTGCGCGAAGTACAGCGGGCTGCCGGGCGGCAGGAGGGCGGCCTGCTTCTTCCAGGCGGCGATCAGGCGTTCGTGGAGGGAGTTCCACTGGTCGGCGCCCGGGAAGCGGTCCTCCACCCAGAACCACTGGGGCGAGGCGGCCTCGACCAGGGACGTGGGCGTGTCGGCGTTGTACTCCAGGAGCTTCGCCGGGCCCGTGCCGTCGTAACGCAGGTCGAACCGGCCGTAGAGGGACGGGAGTTCGGCACGGCGGTGCCAGGCCTCGGCGACCGCGCGCGCCAGGCGCGGGTCGGTGATGCCGAGGTCGGCGAAGCGGTTCGTGGCGACGATGCGCTCGGCGGCGGCCAGGCACATGCCGTGCAGCTCCTCGACGACCTCCTCCAGCGCCTCCACCTCGGGGAGCGTGAAGACGTAGTACGCGCTCTCGTCCCAGTACGGGAGCCAGGCGTCGTCCGGGATGGGGGTCCCCCCTGCTCGAGCGGAGTCGAGAGCTTGGGGGAGGGTGAGCGGGTAGATGAGGCCCTGCGCCTCCACGGTCTGCTGCCAGCCGGGGCGAGGCTCGGTCGTACGGCGTTCCATGGGGCGCTCAGCCGCCGGACTTGCCGCTGCCGCCGCCGAAGCCGCCGCGCTTGACGCCGCCGCTCGAACCGCCGGAGCCCTTGCTGGGCTTGGTGAAGGAACCACCACTGACCCAGCCGCTCTTCTTGTCGCCGCCGTAGTACCAGGAACCGTTGTAGGAGGTCTTGGTGGACTTGCAGTTCTTGTCGGCGACGACCTTGTAGCCCTTGGCGACGGTGTAGCTGTCGCGGTCGACGCAGCGCTTGTCCGGGTCCGAGGAGCAGGCGGTGAGCGCGGCGGCGAGGAGTCCCATGCCGCCGAGGACGACCATGCCCGAGCGAAGTTGCCGGCGCGTGTCCGCCATGTTCGTTTCCGCCGTTCAGTGAGCCTTTTACTGATACGCGCCTTTTACGAGACGAGCTTCTTGGTAAGACGAGCCCCTTGGTGAGACGTCGGTAAGGCGCGTGCGGCGATCAGACTAGAGAGGGTCGCTCCGACGTTCGCACCTGCCCCCGGGATTCCGTTGTCCCCTACAGTCGCTTTGTGCTCTTTGGAATGGTGTGCGCGCTCGGTGCGGCGGTCTGTTTCGGTACGGCGACGGTGTTGCAGGCGATCGCGGCACGAGCGGCGGGCGGGGGCGGAGGCGGGGACGCGGCACTGTTGCTGCGGGCCCTGCGGCAGTGGCGCTATCTGGCGGGTCTCGCGCTGGACGGGCTCGGGTTCCTGTTGCAGATCGCGGCGCTGCGGTCGATCCCGATCTACGCGGTGGGGGCGGCGCTCGCGTCCAGCCTCGCGGTGACGGCGGTGGTCGCGGCCCGGCTGCTGCGGGTGCGGCTGAGCCGGGCCGAGTGGGGCGCGGTGGCGCTGGTGTGCGCCGGACTCGCCATGCTGGGGCTCGCCTCCGGCACCGAGGGGGAACGACCCGGGTCCATGGAGCTGAAGTACGCGATGCTCGGCACGGCGGTCGCGGTCCTGCTGCTGGGGGCGCTCGGCAGTCGGCTCCCCGAACGGGGACGGGCCCTGGCCCTCGGGCTCGGCGCCGGCTTCGGGTTCGGGGTGGTCGAGGTGGCGGTCCGGCTCATCGACGACCTCGGCCCCGGTCCACTGCTCACCAATCCGGCGACGTACGCGCTGCTGCTCGGCGGTGGAGCCGCGTTCCTGCTCCTGACCTCTGCCCTCCAGCGCGGCTCGGTGACGACGGCCACGGCCGGGATGGTGATCGGGGAGACGATCGGGCCCGCGGCCGTGGGCGTGGTGTGGCTGGGGGACCGTACGCGCGAGGGCCTGGCCTGGGCGGCGGTGCTGGGCTTCGCCGTGGCGGTGACGGGCGCGCTGGCGCTGGCCCGGTTCGGAGAGGCACCGCAGCAGCCGCCGGAGGCCGCTCCGGGCCGGCCGGGCGTGACGGACGACCCGGGGGTTTCCCCAGGCCCTTCCCGGAGGACGGGGGCCTGACGGGCTCCCTGACGTTCCGCTGTACGGCCGCAGGGCCGGCCCGGCACGGCAGCGGTCCGCCGCCTACGGCAACGCCTTGCACAACGCCTCCAGCGTCCCCGCCCACGCATGGTCCGGCGGGGTCCCGTACCCCACGACCAGGGCGTCCAGCGGCTCCACGGCGGCGCCCTCATGGCGGTAGCGCCGCAGACCGTGCACCCTCAGGCCGTGCCAGGCCGCCGCCTGGACCACCGTCCGCTCGGTGCCGGGCGGGAGGCGCAGCACCGCGTGCAGGCCCGCCGCGATGCCCGTGACATGGACGTCGGGGGCCCTTGTCGCCAGGGCCCGGACCAGGGCGTCGCGGCGCCTGCGGTAGCGCAGCCGGGCGGCGCGTACGTGGCGGTCGTACGCGCCCGACGTGATGAACTCCGCCAGGGTCAGCTGGTCCAGCACCCCGCACGTGTCGATCCCGCCCTTGCCCGCCACGGCCTCCTCGGCGAGCGCCGGCGGCAGCACCATCCAGCCCAGGCGCAGCCCGGGGGCCAGGGACTTGCTGGCGGTGCCCAGGTACACCACGTGGTCGGGGTCCAGGCCCTGGAGTGCCCCGATCGGCTGTCGGTCGTAGCGGAACTCGCCGTCGTAGTCGTCCTCCAGGATCAACCTGCCCGTCCGCCGCGCCCAGTCCACGACGGAGGCCCGCCGGTCGGGATGCAGCGGCACACCCATGGGGAACTGGTGTGCGGGAGTGAGCAGTACGGCGCCCGCCCCCGCCACGTCCCCGGGGTTCGTGCCGAGTGCGTCGAACGGGAGGGGCCGTGTGCGCAGACCAGCCGCCGCCAGCAGCTTCCAGTGGACGTCCAGGCCGTACGACTCGACGGCAACCGCGCGCACGCCGCGTGCCCGCAGGACCGCGCCGAGGATCTTCAGCCCGTGCGAGAAGCCCCCGACCACGAGGATGTGTCCGGGGTCGGCGCGCACGCCCCGTGCCCGGGACAGGTACTCCGCGAGCGCGGTGCGCAGTTCGGCGCGCCCGCGTGGGTCGCCGTAGCCGAAGGCGTGGTGCGGCGCCACCGCCAGCGCGCGGCGGGCGGCCCTGAGCCACTCGGCGCGCGGGAAGGAGGCCAGATCGGGGCTGCCGGGCTCCAGGTCGTAGGCGGGGCGCTCACGGGGGCGGTGCTCGGCGGACGCGGCCGCGTGCGGCCCGGGCGGGGTGCGCTCGGCCACCCGGGTGCCCGAGCCCTGCCGTGCGGTGAGCCAGCCCTCGGCGACCAGGTCGGCGTAGGCCTCGGCAACCGTGTTGCGCGCGATGCCCAGGTCGGCGGCGAGCGAGCGGGAGGAGGGCAGGCTTGTGCCGGGGGCCAGCCGGCCGCTGCGGACCGCTTCCCGCAGCCCGTTCGTCAGGCCCTTGCGCAGGCCCGGTCCGGTCGGTTCGACATGGAGGTCGACTCCCAAAGTGGCCCAGGAATTCGCCATGGAAATGGACCATACTCCTGGGATGCCTGGTTCGTAGGGTCGAAGACATGACGACGAACGACACCACCACGACAACCACCGAGTACGCCCCCGAGGAGCCGCCCCGGCTCCAGTGGGCCGAGCACGCCCCCGAGGTCTTCAAGGCGCTGGTCCGCGTCGAGGCGGCCACGCGGAAGGGCGTGGACCCCAAGCTGTACGAGCTGGTGAAGATCCGCGCCTCGCAGCTCAACCACTGCGCGTTCTGCCTCGACATGCACACCAAGGACGCGCTCGCGGCGGGTGAGAGCGTCGAGCGGATCATCCAGCTGAGCGCGTGGGAGGAGTCGAGGCACTTCTACACGGAGAAGGAGCTGGCGGCGCTGGCGCTGACGGAGGCGGTCACCGTCCTGACGGACGGTTTCGTGCCGGACGAGGTCTACGAGAAGGCCGCCAAGCACTTCGAGGAAGCCGAGCTGGCGCATCTGATCGCCGCGATCGCATTGATCAACACGTGGAACCGGTTCGGGGTGACCACCCGCATGACGCCGGGGCACTACCAGCCGGGGCAGTACAAGTGACCCGTACGACGCTGCTGGACCGCGAGGTCGGCCGCGCCATGTCCGCGGTGAGCGCGGCCGCGAAGAAGGGGCTCGGCGACCCGGCGCTCGCCGAGCTGGTGATGATCCGGGCCTCCCAGATCAACCACTGCGCGTTCTGCCTCGACATGCATCTCAAGTGGCCCGCCAAAGCGGCGAGTCGGAGGACCGCATCCAGCTCCTGCACGCCTGGGAGGAGGCGGAGGACCTCTACAGCGAGCGGGAGCGGGCGGCACTGGCACTGACGGAGGCGGTGACCGTGCTCATCGACGGCTTCGTGCCGGACGAGGTGTACGAGAAGGCCGCCAAGCACTTCGACGACACCGAACTCGCGCATCTGATCGGGCTGATCGGGCTGATCGGCGTGATCAACGCCTGGAACCGGCTGATGGTCAGCCGCCGTATTCCACCGGGGGGCTACACACCGTGAGCGAAGTCGACACGTTCCGTGCACTGCACCACCACCGCCTGCCGGGCGATCCTCTGGTCCTGCCAGGCCCCTGGGACGCCGTGAGCGCCCGGGTCCTCGTGGACACCGGGTTCCCGGCGCTCGCGACGCCCAGCGCCGGGATCGCCGCCGCGCTCGGACACGAGGACGGGGCGACTCCCGCCGACGAGATGTTCGCGGCGGTCACGCGGATCGCACGGGCCGTCGAGGTGCCGGTGTCGGCCGACCTCGAGGACGGATACGGGCTCGCGCCGAGGGAACTGGTGGAGCGGCTGCTGGAGACGGGGGCGGTGGGCTGCAACCTCGAGGACTCGCAGGGAGGTGTCCTCAAGGACCCCCGGGAGCACGCCGACTGGCTCACCGAGGTGCGGGACGCGGCCGGCGACCGGCTGTTCCTCAACGCGCGCGTCGACACGTTCGTCCGCGGCGTCAGCGACCCCGAACAGGCCATCGCGCGGGCGGCGCTGTACATCGCCGCAGGCGCCGACTGCGTGTATCCGATCGGCGCCCCGGCCGACGTACTGCCGCTGCTGCGGGTGGGGATCCAGGGGCCGATCAACGTGTTCGCCAGGCCCGGCGAGGGCCCTTCGCCCACCGAACTCGGTGAACTCGGCGCCACCCGCGTCACGTTCGGACCGGGGCTGCAACGCGCGGCGATGGCGGCACTGGCCGGGCTCGCCCCGCGGCCATAAGTGTGCTACGTCACTGAAAATGCGCGCGAAAACGGTCAAACGTACGCTGAGTGGTGACCGTGCGTGGAGGTGACGAGATGTCCCGAACCCATGGCTTCACGACCGCGACGTGCTCGACGACGACAGCCACGGCGATGGCCCTGTTGTGCTCCCCCGCAGCGGGCGCCATCGGCCCGGCCGACAGCAACGGCGGCCTGAGCGCACAGCAACTGGTCGCTCAGGCGCGGGCGGGGGTGCAGAAGGCGAAGTCGGTCCGGCTCGACTACACGGATCGCAGTGCGCAGGCGAAGGCGAGCACCACCCAGCCGACATCGATGAAACTCGCGCTCGACCGGGGCGGCAACTGTACGGGCACGATGGCCCTGGGTGAGCACGGCGGCACCGTTCAGATCGTCAAACGGGGCGCCGAGGTGTGGCTGAAACCGGACGCGGCGTTCTGGAAGGCCGAACTCCCCGGCCGCCAGGGCCCCGCCGCGGCCGCCAAGTTCAAGGACCGCTACCTCCACGGCTCCGCGTCCGACACCCCGCTCAGCGGCATCGCGGACGCCTGCGACCTCGACGTGCTCCAGCGGGACGTGACGAAAGGCGCAGCCCTGCCGTCCTCCGTGAAGAAGGACGCCGAGACCGCGCTGGACGACATGAAGGTGATCCCGCTGTCCTTCCGGCAGAACGGCGTCACGACGACGCAGTACGTCACGGCGGACCCGGCACACCACCTGTACCGCACGGTCAAGAAGGGTGGGGGCACCGACCTGACCATGACCCTCACGGACTACGACAAGCCGGTCCCGACGAAGACACCGCCGGCGAAGGAGTCGGTGGACGTCTCGAAGCTGAAGCAGGAGCTGCAGGGCCTCTGACTGCTCCCCTCTCATGAACGAGGGCGGGCCGCGCAGCGCGAACGCCGTCGGTCGGCGGGCCCCGGAGCCCGCCGACCACTCGGCCATCAGGTCCCGTACGCAGCCGCGCAGCCACGCGTGCGCCGGATCGGCGTCGTGGCGCGGATGCCAGGCCAGCCCCAGCCGCAGCGGCGAGAGCCCGAGCGGCACCTCGAACGTGACCAGGCCCAGGTCGGACGCCGGCGGCAGGCCCCACGAACTGATCAGGCCCACCAGGTCGGTGTCGCGGATGACGAAGAGTGAGGCAGGGGAAGGTGCCGACCGTGCCCACCACCCGGCGGTTCAGGCCCAGTTCGGCCAGGGCTGCATCGACCGGGCCGTGCAGCTTGCCCCGGCGCGAGACGATCAGGTGATCGGCCTCGGTGGCGAACCGCTCGGGCGTCAACTCCCCGTCCAGCAACGGGTGGCCGACGCGGACGACCCCCACCATCCGGTCCTCGTGGAGGGACTCCACGCGCACCTCGGGCGCCGTCGAGTCCACGACTCCGACCTCCAGATCGGCGGTGCCCTGGCACAGGAACGGCGCGTCCAGATGGCTCTCGGCGAGGAAGCGGATACGGATGCCGGGTGCCTGTTCGGCGGCGCGGGTGGACGTACGCCTGCTGGCTGCTGGTCATCTCGGCCGGCACCGGACTGAGCATGCCCACGCTGACGTTCGGGGTGGTCGCCTCGCTCCCGACCCACCAGGCAGGCCTCGGCTCCGGCCTCGGCACCTCGGCCCGGGAGACCGGCGCGGCCCTCGGTGTCGCGGTCACCGGCACGGTCCTGGCCGCCCACCGCGATCTGCCGCACGGCATGGGGCCGGCGCTGCGCACGGTCGCCCTGCTGGTCCTGGTGGCGACCGCCGCGGTCGTCGCCGGTTACCGCGACCGGACCGGGACGCGCTCCGTCGCGCCCGGCGAGCACCGCGTACCGGCGCGTTCGCCGCGGTCCTGACGGCAGCGGCACAGACGACGACAGGCCCCGTCCGGAGGAACCGGAACGGGGCCTGCGCTGGGTCGTGACGGAACCCGGAGACTCAGATGAGGCCGAGCGCGCGAACCGCCTCGCGCTCCTCCTCCAGCTCCTTGACCGACGCGTCGATGCGGGCGCGGGAGAACTCGTTGATGTCCAGGCCCTGGACGATCTCGTACTTGCCGTCCTTGGTGGTGACCGGGAAGGAGGAGATGAGGCCCTCCGGGACGCCGTAGGAGCCGTCCGACGGGATGCCCATGGAGGTCCAGTCGCCCTCGGCGGTGCCGTTCACCCAGGTGTGGACGTGGTCGATCGCGGCGTTGGCGGCCGAGGCCGCGGAGGACGCGCCGCGGGCCTCGATGATCGCGGCGCCGCGCTTGGCGACGGTCGGGATGAAGTCCTCGGCCAGCCACTTCTCGTCGCTGACGACCTCGGCGGCGTTCTTGCCGGCGACGGTGGCGTGGAAGATGTCCGGGTACTGGGTGGCGGAGTGGTTGCCCCAGATGGTCAGGCGCTTGATGTCGGCGACCGTGGTGCCCGTCTTCTTCGCGAGCTGGGTCAGCGCGCGGTTGTGGTCCAGGCGGGTCATCGCGGTGAAGCGCTCGGCCGGTACGTCCGGCGCGGCGGCCTGGGCGATCAGGGCGTTGGTGTTGGCCGGGTTGCCGACGACCAGGACCTTGATGTCGTCCGCGGCGTGGTCGTTGATGGCCTTGCCCTGCGGCTTGAAGATGCCGCCGTTGGCCTCCAGGAGGTCACCGCGCTCCATGCCCTTGGTGCGCGGGCGGGCGCCCACGAGGAGGGCGACGTTGGCGCCGTCGAACGCCACGTTCGGGTCGTCCGAGATCTCGATGCCCTGGAGGAGCGGGAACGCGCAGTCGTCCAGCTCCATGGCCGTGCCCTCGGCCGCCTTCAGCGCCGGGGTGATCTCCAGGAGGCGCAGCTTGACCGGCACGTCCGCGCCGAGCAGCTGGCCGGAGGCGATGCGGAAGAGCAGTGCGTAACCGATCTGGCCGGCCGCGCCGGTGACGGTGACGTTCACGGGAGTGCGGGTCATGGCGTTCTCCGTATGACAGCTGGCGGTGGGGCGTCCCTGCCCCGGGGTGCGGGATCCCGCCCCGGCTTGTGACCGGTGCCCGCCGCGATGATCGATCACGGGTACGAATGATCGATCTCTTGGCGTCAAGAGAGATCCAGCGGTCAGGCTATCGCGCATCCGGGATCCCGGACGGCCCGGTCCGTGTGGCCCGCCCCACAACCGGATGGGGACGGCCGCCGGACAAGACGACGGCCGCCTGCGTCCGGGAGAGGGGGGACTGAGAGGCGGCCGCCGTGGGGGGTGTCCGGCCGGTAGGCGTAGGCCTCCCGGCGCTGCCGGACTCCCGTGGGGGTACGGTGCGCCTGCCCCGCAGCGCGACGCTCATGCGTGTTGTACGGCGATTGTTTTCAGCGGGAAGCGCGCGACACCGTTCCGCGCGCCCCTCGCTTCACGGTCGCTCCCCTCCGAGCGCCTCTCACGCTACGCCCGCTGCCCGCCACGCGCCCCCGGCCCGCACGCCCCGCGCAGGCCCTACTTCGTGCACCCCTTCTGCCCGGACGCCAGCGTCACACAGGCCTTCGCCTCGGCCGCGTCCTTCACCGCCACCATCGGGGTGTACGCGTCCGTGTCCCCGGCCGCCGTGACCGAACCGGTCTGCCGGGCAGACGTGCCCGCGGACACCTCGACCGTGTCGCCCTGCGCCGCCCGGGTGATACGGGCCCACGCGGCGCCGCAGGTCGTGCTGTAGCGCACCTCGACGAGGGTCGCGCCGACGGTGACGCTGGTGCTGGTCCTCGCCAGTGTGCCGCCGCAGCCCATGTTCTCCGGGTCCTTGCCGGTGCAGCCCGCCCCACTGCACTTGACGCCCACCGGCAGGTCGGGGTTCGGGCTCACGGACGTCGGGGACGGCTTGGGTGCGCTGCCGGGCTTCTTGTTGTCGCCGCCGGTGAGGTAGAAGGCCGCCGCGATCACCACCAGCGCCCCGACCACGCCCGCGAGGAACATCGTCAGGCGCCGCTTGCGGCGCCCCCGGTCGGGCTCGCCGCCGGCGTCCGGACCGTCGCCGCGCGGCGGGCCGCCGGCCGTCGCCGGTCCGTACGACCCGTCCGCACCCGGCGTCCGGGCGGATCCGTTGGGCGATGCTGTCGGGGCCTTGGCCGCGACAGCGGACCGTCCGTCCGACCGCGACGGCCCTTGATACCCGGCCAGTCCCCAGGAGTTGCCCTCCTGGGGACCGCCCCGCGACGCCCGTACGTCGCCCCCCGCGTCGCGGCTCTCCGCGGCCGTCGGCTGCGTCGGTACGGTCGGGGCCACCCCGGCCGGTCCCGCGATCCCCGCCGCCGCGGTGGCGCTGCGGGCCCCCTTGCCGCCACGTCCCTTGGTCTCGGGGGCGGCCGCCCCGGACTCCCCCAGCGCGGCGCGCGCCTGGGAGATCCGGATGGCCTCCATGGTCATGTCGTGGCGCAGCTCCGAACGGCTCCAGGCGCGCTCGGCCAGCTCCCACATCGTGGTCAGATGGACAGGTTCGGTGCCGGTCACCTCGGCCAGGGCGACGATGGCGCCCTTCGGCGCGAGCAGCCGGCCGTTGAGGTAACGCTCCCAGGACGTCTTGCTGTAGCCCGTGCGGTCGGCCACCGCGGAGACGCTCAGCCCGCTGCGGTCCACGAGCCGCCGCAGCTGTCCCGCGAACTCCTTGACCTGCGGATCGAGTTCATCGGGCAAGGCCCTCCAACGAGGCATTGCTTCCCCCCTCATTCCCCCGGTACGTGCTGGTCTTCCCCCTGTACACGGCGCCCGCTGCCGGGTCCCCGTTCTGGCTACCCAAGGGACCGCGCCCGGCCAGGGTCTCAGTACCCGGGGATGGGGCGCACGGGAGCAATCGGGCTGAGGCATGCACCGTCGCACGCCCGTTGGACTGCGGCCCAGTGTCCCACCGACCTCGCGTACGGAACCCTGGATTCACCGCACGGGACGCCCCCGACCGTCCCGGTGGGACACGTTAGCTCCGCCGGACGGACGATTCGGTGTACATCCCCGAACTTGTCAACACATCGACACAACGGGGACACAGCGGCGACCTCAGCAGGCACAGCGGGATCAGATCACCCAAGGGTGACGGCGCCGACGAGGGCGACGACGAGCAGCACCAGCAGGGCGAGGAGCGCGACATACAGGAGGCGGCGCCCGGCGGGCCGCGGTTCGGGCTCCTCGGCCGGCCGGTCCCACCACGGGACCGTCGGTTCGTCCTCGTACTCCCCGGGCGCCGGACCGCCCGCCGGGGCGGGTGCCGGGGTCGGCTGCCGGGGCCAGGCGTGCACGGCCAGCTCCCAGCGCACACCGAAGCGTTCGGCCTCGTCGCCCGCGAGCCCCGCGACCCGGCACAGCGCGGCGACCGCCTGACGGGGCGGCGGCTGGGTGGCGTTGAGGTAGCGCTGCCAGGAGGACTTGCTGTACGCGGTCTGCGCGCCGAGCGCGGCGAGGCTGAGCCCGGTGCGGTCCTTCAGAAGCCGCAGCTGCTCCACGAAATGCCGTACCTCCGGCGGCAGATCGTCCGGCAGCGGCTGCCAGGCGCCCATCACTCACTCCTCCGCGTTGCCCGGTCCGGGAACCTGTACCGCCCGACCCGAAAGCCTGTTCCGTTCGATCGATTGACGATGTCAGGGGCCGCGTCGGTTCCGTGGCGGGGCGCGGACGCGTAGCGGAACGGTCACTTCCATGCCACAGGGAGCTGCCAGGTGTTGAACAGCTCCGACATGTACATGAGGGTGTTTTCGGCGACCCAACCGCCCGGGGCGCCCGGCCTCCCACGGGGGAGAGGCCGGGCGCCCTTTTGTTCTGCTCGCCCGCCTCCGCCCCTCCCGCCCAGGGGTCTGTCCCGTCCGGCGCACGGTCCTGTCCCGTCCCGCGCACGGTCCCGTCCCGTCCGGCGCACGGTCCCGTCCCGTCCCGCGCAGGGACCCGTCCCGCCACGACCCGCCGCGCCCGGCGGGTCGCCGCAGGCCACGGGCCGGGACGTCCCGTTTCGTCCCACCTCACCCCATCCGGGGATCCGGGCCGGGGGCGCCGTGCGACCTGATGACTGTTCGCACGAAACAGGCCACGGACCGCACCGGGGGATCACAGGGATCAGCGGAGCCGAGCGGTCCGGGGGAGGGAATGAGGAAACATGCGCAAGCACATCCGCACGGCAGTGGCGGCGACGGTACTGGCCGCGGGCGCGGCGCTCGGAGGGATCACCGCGGCGGGCACGGCCCTCGCGTCCGACGACACCGGTTACATCGACGGCACCGGCGGCACCACCGACGACTGGCGCGACGAGGGCGCCCTGAAGCAGGGCGACGAGGGCAACGCGGTCGCCCTGTGGCAGACCGTCCTGGTGGCCGACGGCGCCAAGTGGACGGACAAGAAGAACACCAAGCACGACTTCACCGAGAACGACATCGACGGCGACTTCGACAGCAAGACGAAGTCGGCGACGAAGGACTGGCAGGCTCAGAACGGTCTCAGCCAGACCGGCAAGGCCGACCCCAAGTCGTTCTCGGTCGCGGACAACAACCTCGGCAAGGTGGGCAGGAAGGGGTACGTCACCTACGACGGCGACTCGGACTACAACGCACGCTTCAAGCGTCTGCCCCTCGCCGGAGTCGCCCAGCAGGTCTACTACGTCTACGTCGACGGCGCGTGGGTGGAGGCGAGCTACTGAACACTTGCCCAGTGCTCCATCCTTCAGGATGGAGGTGAAGGGCATCCTTGCCTCAGTGGCCCGGAGGGCCGCGGAGGCATGGCAGGATCGCCTTGTCCGACGACGGAGTTGTCGGACCTACCGCCGGACGGGCGGGACGTGAAGCCTGTGGAGACCTTGTCAGACCACCCTCACGGGCGGCAGGGGTCGATGAAGCAGGAACCCGAGGGAGCACCGCGAAGCGGTGCAGACCGGAATTGCCTGCGTTTACTCAGGTAAGGACGTCAATGAGCGGGCATCACGGCCGCGTCGTCACCGTCGCGCACCCGGTGTCCTGACGGCTCAGGAGCACCGCCGACACGGCGGTGACGGCGACCAGCAGCACCAGCAGGCCGGCGGCGACCAGCCGCCAGCGGCGCACGGTCGCCGCGTGTGAGGCCACGGGAGCGGCGGGCGCGGGGAATTCCTCCCCGTCCCGCTGCTCCCGCCGCCGTGTCAGGACGCCCTCGGGTGACGGCGACAGGACCGGCACGACGTCCTCGGGCAGCCGGCCCTGGGTTGGCCGGTCCACGGGTGACCGGTCCACGGGTGACCGGTCCACGGGTGACCGGTCCACGGGTGACCGGTCCACGGGCGGCCGGTCCACGGGCGGCCGGTCCACGGGCGGCCGGTCCGCGAGCGGGTGCGGGCGTTGCCCGGCCGGCCGCCGCAGCTGAGGCGGTGCGGGCGGGAGCCGGCCCGACCGCAGCACGGCCTCGCGCAGGCCGAGCAGCCGCGCCGGATCCGCCTCGGCCGCCGCGGCCAGCGACCGCAGGGCTGAACGCGGCGGTATCTGACGGCCGTTGAGACAGCGCTGCCAGGACGACTTCGAATAGTGGGTCCGCTCCGCGAGGGCGGCCAGGCTCAGCCCCGTACGCTCCTTCAGCAGCCTGCAGTACTCGGCCAGCGCGCGGGCCTCCCGCCCCAGATCCTCCGGCAGCGGCGCCCACTCCCCCATGCCCCGGTCCGCCACATCGCTCCCCCTTCACGACCGCGCTCGACCATCGTCGGCGCAGAAGCGGGGGCCTGACCGGATTCCGGCCGTGTTCGATTTGCCGGGGATCCCGAACGCCTGCGACCGCTACTGCACAACCCGCAGCCGCCGTACGGCGGTCCGCCGGGCGTGACCAGCGACCGGTCGCAGGGGACCGGGCGAGACCGACCGTCGGAGGAGGACGTCGGACACCGCCGACCGTACGGCGACGGCGGGCCGTTCCCTCCGGGAGAGGAAACGGCCCGCCGTCACGTGCGCACACCGACGCGGTGTCAGGTGCGGATGGTGAAGTGCAGCGTGTCGTCCAGGAACGGGATCTCCAGCCAGGGGTCCGGCTGGGCCATCACCGCCAGCAGCACGATGGCGGTGCCCAGGACTCCGTACGTGACCATGTCCGTGAAGCGGGAGCGCACCGCGAGCATGCCCACGTCGGGCAGCACCCAGCGCATCACGGCGCCGCCCAGCAGTGCGGCACCGATCAGGATCGTGCCGAAGCGGAACGCGTCCAGCGCGGTCACCAGCAGCCCGAGGCCGACGACGGCCAGCACGGTGAGGATCGGCCACTGGCGGGCCGGCGCCGGCGCGTCACCGGGCGCGGCCCGGCCGCCGCCCTCGGGGCGTGCGGTGTCCCGCGTGATCCGCGGAAACCGCCGGGTGGTACGCCTCGGCACGCCTTCGGCATCGGGAGCGCTGACGGCATCCTGCACGGTGAGCTCGGTGTCGGTTCCCCGCTGCCGCGCGGTGCCCTTCTCCCGGATGCCCTCGGGCCCGTCCTCAGCCGACACTGCGCTCCGCCGCCTCGACCACGTTGACCAGCAGCTGGGCGCGGGTCATCGGGCCCACGCCGCCCGGGTTCGGGGAGATCCAGCCGGCCACCTCGGCGACGTCCGGGTGAACGTCACCGACGATCTTGCCCTCGGCGCTGCGTGAGACGCCGACGTCGAGGACGGCCGCGCCCGGCTTCACGTCCTCGGCCCGGATCAGGTGAGCGGAGCCCGCCGCGGCGACGATGATGTCGGCCCGCCTCAGGTGCGCCGACAGGTCCCGGGTGCCCGTGTGGCACTGGGTGACCGTGGCGTTCTCGCTGCGCCGGGTCAGCAGCAGCGGCATCGGGCGTCCGATGGTCACGCCGCGGCCGACGACCACGACCTCGGCACCCTTGATCTCCACGCCGTAGCGGCGCAGGAGGGTGAGTACGCCGTTCGGGGTGCAGGGCAGCGGCGCCGGCTCGTTCAGGACCAGGCGGCCGAGGTTCATCGGGTGCAGGCCGTCCGCGTCCTTGTCCGGGTCCATCAGCTCCAGGATCCGGTTCTCGTCGATGCCCTTGGGCAGCGGCAGCTGCACGATGTAACCGGTGCACTCCGGGTCCTCGTTCAGCTCGCGGACGACCGCCTCGATCTCCTCCTGTGTGGCGGTCGCGGGCAGTTCGCGCTGGATGGAGGCGATGCCGACCTCCGCGCAGTCGCGGTGCTTGCCCGCGACGTACTTCCGGCTGCCGGGGTCGTCCCCGACGAGGATCGTGCCGAGGCCGGGCGTGACGCCCCTTTCCTTCAGCGCCGCCACGCGGGCGGTCAGATCGGACTTGATCGCGGCTGCGGTGGCCTTGCCATCGAGAATCTGGGCGGTCATGCCCCCATCCTCGCGGATGACCCGCCCCCGGTTCCAATCCGGGCGCCCTCGTGAACGTCCCCGTCCGTTTCGACCCATGATCAGCGATGTTGCACTTGCACAACACATGCGAAATGCCGCTGGACAAAGGCGTGAGGCCTTTACAACGATGAACGGCACAGTGCCGCGGGCAGTATCCGGGGGGACGGACCGCATCTGTAGAACATTCCTCCGAACCGTGCCGCGCTCGTCCCCGCACTTGAGCAGACGGAGGAAACACCGCTCATGAGTTTCGGCGACCCGAACAACCCTTACGGCGCGCCCCAGGGGCAGCCCGGCTACGGCGCCCAGCAGGGCCAGCAAGGCCAGCAGCCCGGTTACGGCGCCCCTCAGGGCCAGCAGCCGGGTTACGGCTACCCGCAGGGCCAGCAGCCCGGTTACGGCTACCCGCAGGCGCCGCCGGTGTCCCCGGGCTACGGCCAGCAGTCCTTCCCGACGACCATGCCCAGCACGGTCAGCACGGCCCGCGTGCTGCTGTGGGTCATCTTCGGCCTGCAGCTCATCGGCGTGGCTCTGTTCGCCATCGCCGCGGTCGGTGTCCACGCCGCCAAGAACGACGAGAAGTTGAAGGACGACTCGAGCTTCCAGCAGCTCGCCGACTACTCGTCCGGCATGCTGTGGGCGCTCACGGTGTTCGCCGTGGCCTGGGCGGTCTTCGCGCTCGTGCTGGCCCTGAAGTTCACCACGGGCGGCAACGGCGTCCGCATCGCGGCACTGATCTTCGGGATCATCACCGCGATTCTCGGCATCTACCCGTTCGTCATCATCGGCCTGCTGCACACGGTGCTCGCCATCCTCGTCGCCGTCTTCGTCGGCAACTCCAACGGCGCGGCCTGGTTCAACCGCCCCAGGCAGGCCGCCTACTGACGCACGGTCGCATTCGCGCCGTTCGCCGACAGGGCCGTGTCCCACCCCGTACGAGTACGAGGGGGACACGGCCCTGTCGGCGTCGGACCACCCGGCGCCGGGCGGAACTCAGTGGAAGAAGTGGCGCGTGCCCGTGAAGTACATGGTCACGCCCGCCTTCTGAGCGGCCTCCACGACCTGCTCGTCACGGATCGAACCGCCGGGCTGGACAATGGCCTTGACGCCCGCGGCGATCAGGATCTCCGGCCCGTCGGGGAACGGGAAGAAGGCGTCCGAGGCGGCGTACGAACCGCGCGCCCGCTCCTCTCCCGCCCGCTCGACGGCCAGCTTGCAGGAGTCCACGCGGTTGACCTGGCCCATGCCCACGCCGACCGAGGCGCCGTCCTTGGCCAGCAGGATGGCGTTGGACTTGACGGCGCGGCAGGCCTTCCAGGCGAAGGCGAGCTCACGCAGCTCGTCGGGGTCGAGCGCCTCACCCGACGCGAGGGTCCAGTTGGCCGGGTCGTCGCCGTCGGCCTGGAGGCGGTCGGTGACCTGGAGGAGCGCGCCGCCGTCGATCTGCTTGAGCTCGGCCGGGTTCGACGGGCCGTTCGGGGCCTTCAGCACCCGGATGTTCTTCTTCTTGGCGAGGGCCTCCAGCGCGCCCTCCTCGTAGTCGGGCGCGACGATGACCTCGGTGAAGATCTCGGCGACCTGCTCGGCCATCTCCTTGCTCACCGGCCGGTTGACGGCGATGACTCCGCCGAACGCGGACAGCGGGTCGCAGGCGTGCGCCTTGCGGTGCGCCTCGGCGACGTCCGCGCCGATCGCGATGCCGCAGGGGTTGGCGTGCTTGATGATCGCGACGGCCGGCTCGTCGTGGTCGTACGCGGCACGACGCGCGGCGTCCGTGTCCGTGTAGTTGTTGTACGACATCTCCTTGCCGTGCAACTGCTCGGCCTCGGCGAGGCCGCCGCCGCTGCTGCTGCCGTCGACGTAGAGCGCGGCGGGCTGGTGCGGGTTCTCGCCGTAGCGCAGGGTGTTCTTGCGCTCGTAGGTGGCGCCCAGGAAGTCCGGGAACACAGAGTCGTCGACCGGCGCGTACGAGGACGCGAACCAGGAGGCGACGGCGACGTCGTAGGACGCGGTGTGCTGGAAGGCCTCCGCCGCGAGCCGCTTGCGGACGGTGAGGTCGAAGCCGCCGTCGCGCACGGCGGCGAGGACGTCGCCGTACCGCTCCGGGCTGGTCACGACGGCCACCGAGGGGTGGTTCTTGGCGGCGGCCCGGACCATCGAGGGACCACCGATGTCGATCTGCTCGACGCACTCGTCGGGGGAGGCCCCGGAGGCGACGGTCTCGCGGAACGGGTAGAGGTTGACGACGACGAGGTCGAACGGCTCCACACCCAGCTCGGCGAGCTGCTGCCGGTGACTGTCGAGGCGCAGGTCGGCGAGGATGCCCGCGTGGACCTTGGGGTGCAGGGTCTTGACCCGGCCGTCCAGGCACTCGGGGAAGCCGGTCAGCTCCTCGACCTTGGTGACGGGCAGACCGGTGGCGGCGATCCTCGCGGCGGTGGAGCCGGTGGAGACGAGCTCGACACCGGCCTCGTGGAGCCCGCGGGCGAGCTCTTCGAGCCCGGTCTTGTCGTAGACGCTGACGAGCGCGCGCCGGATGGGCCGCTTGCCGCTCTCGACGCCCTCGGTGCTCCCGGCCGTGACTGTGCTGTCCGCGGTCACTGGATTACTACCTTTCGTCCCTCAATGCGATAGCCGTTGCGGGCGAGCCGCCCCACGACCTCGACGAGCAGCCTTCGCTCGACTTCCTTGATGCGCTCGTGCAGAGCGCTCTCGTCGTCCTCGTCCCGGACCTCCACCACGCCCTGAGCGATGATCGGTCCGGTGTCGACGCCGTCGTCGACGAAGTGGACGGTGCAACCGGTGACCTTGGCGCCGTACGCGAGCGCGTCACGCACGCCGTGGGCTCCGGGAAAACTGGGCAGGAGAGCGGGATGGGTGTTGACGAACCGCCCGCCGAACCGCGCGAGGAACTCCTTCCCCACGATCTTCATGAACCCGGCCGAGACCACGAGATCGGGCTTGTACGCGGCGACGGCCTCGGTGAGGGCCGCGTCCCACGCCTCCCGGCTGTCGTGGTCCTTGACCCGGCAGACGAACGTGGGCAGCCCGGCGCGCTCGGCGCGGGCCAGGCCCTCGATGCCGCCGCGGTCGGCGCCGACGGCGACGATCTCGGCCCCATAGGCGTCGACTCCGGTCTCGTCGATGGCGTCGAGGAGCGCCTGCAGATTGGTGCCGGACCCGGAGACCAGGACGACCAGGCGCTTGGCCGCGGACTCGGTGACGGTCTCGGCCACGGACTCGGCCACGGCGGGGCCCTTTCTCGGGGGAGCGTTCGTGCGGTCGCTCGGAAGAGCGTTTGTATGGTCGTACGAATGCTTCGCGCCCCCGGATACGGGGAAGTCTACGAAGCAGCCGACCGCCAGCAACGATACCGGCACTCTGGACGGCCCCCACGGGACGGGGGCGTGGCCGGAAGGTAGCGTCTGAGGAGGAGCCGCCCGGGAAAGCGGTTCGACGCGGGGGAACGCCGTGCCTGCGTGGGACGTTGACCGGGGACGGGGACGCCCGCGAGGGGCGCAACCGTTTCACGGCGAGTTCCGTGGACAAACCACCCGCCATAACCACCAAGGGGAAGACGCACACCTGATGCCGGACCGCAGTCTCCGACTCCCTCCGCTGCTGCTGCGCGAGCGGCACCCTTCGCCCGTGCCGCCGCGGGAGAGCGAGGACGCGCCCGAGAGCGGGGGCGGCTCCGCGAGCGGTGGGCGCGGCCGTGACGCCGCGGGCGGCGGGCGGGGCCAGGAGGCGCCCACGGACAACAACCCCTTCGCGCCCCCGCCGGAGGGAGCACCGGACCGGCCCTGGCAGCCGCGACACCCGGCACCCGGCCAGGGCCAGGACCAGGGCCAGGGCGGCCAGGAGGAAGGCTCCGGCGAGGGCGAACACTCGCCGTGGGGCAGCCAGTGGAGCGACCGGCAGCCGGGCCCCGCGACGGGTGGCCGCTTCGGCGAACGTCCGGGCAGCCCCGGCGGACAGGGCGGACAGGGCGGTCAGGGCGGCCCTGAGGGACCCGGTGGCCCCGGCGGAAACCTGCGCTGGGACCCGAAGGACCCGGTCCAGCGCCGCGCGCGCTACGCGCTGCTGGCCGGCATGTGGGCGTTCTTCTTCTCCCTCTTCAGCTGGCCCTACGTGGCCCTGCTGCTGGGCGCGCTGGCGCTGTACTGGGGCACGAGCGCGCTGCGCGCCAAGCCCCGCACCCCCGACCCGAACAGCCCCGCCCCCACGGGCCGCCCCCAGACGACGGCGGCGATCAGCGGCCTGGTGACGGCGTCCCTGGCGATCGCGATGGTGGCGGCCACGTTCACGGCCCAGCTGGTCTACCGCGACTACTACACGTGCCTGAACGACGCCCTGACGAACACGGCGAAGCAGTCCTGCAACGACCTCCTGCCGAAGGATCTGCGGGGCGTGCTGGGGACACGGGGCTGAGACGACACCGCCCGCAGCCGCGGCTGCGGGCGGTCGTGCCGTTGCTTGGGGGAGGCACCCCGCGAGCAACGGGCTGCGCGGCCAACCCCACCCCGAACCGGTTCGCCCCGCCCCGGGCCCCTCAAACCCGCGACTCCGGCTCCTCCGGCGGCACCTCCTCCCACAGAGCCGGCCGGAACAGGGTCTCCTCGGACGGCAGTGCCTCGTACGGCTTGAGGTCGGGGTCCTCCCACAGCCCCTCCCGCTCCCCGCCGGCACCCGCAGCAAGCGCCACCACCACCGCCGGTTCCGGAACCGTTTGCGCCGGAACCGGAGTCGCCGGCACAACCGGCCGCGACTTCCCCCGCAACCGCATGCGCATGCGCAACCGCGACCGCGACCGCGACCTCCAGGCCCGCGCCCCCACCCCCATCGGCACCCCCACCCCCACCGTCCACCCCACCGCCGCGGCCCCCACCTGCCACCCCACCGGCCCGAACCGCGCCAGCTCCGCCACCCCGAGCGCCCCGCCCGCCGCCTCCGCGAGCCCCCCGAGCAGCACCCCGCACATCACCCCCGCCATCACCACCGCCCCGGCCGTCCGCCCGGCCGACCACGCCACATCCCGCCCCCGCTCCCGCTCTCGCCCTCGCCCGCCCGGCGCCGCCGCCCGCGCCACGAACCAGCCCACCGTCACCCCCGCCGCGACCGGCACCACGCCGACGGCCCAACGCAGCGGCCCGCCCCCTGGCCCGGGTACCGCCGCCAGCAACGGAAACGGCGGCAGCAGCGTCGCCGGCCGCGTCGTCGACAACGGCCCGATCACCTCCCCCACGCCCAGCACGAACCCGGGCCCGAGCCCGTACGCCGCCCCCCACACCGCCGCGTTCGGCACCAGCGCCGCCGCCAGCAGCAGCACCGCCACCCGCCCCGACCACCCCTCCGTGAGCTGAAGGAACGACGCCCGCGCCGCCCCCTCGTGCCACACCAGCGACGCGCCCACGAGCAGCGCACCCCCGCCCACGAGCACGGCCGCGCCCGCCGCGGCGGCCCGTACGGAGACCCGCACCCACGCCCGCCCGTCACCATCGAGCACCCCGGTGCCCCCCACCCGCCGCACTCCGGCGGACAGCGGTCCGAGCGCCCGGCGCACCCGCCCCGGCAGGGCCCCGTAGGAGCGCCCGTACGCCGTCCACACCCCCGCCCCCGCCGAGACGACGGCGACCAGCGGCAGGCACACCGCGGTCCACGTCCACGACGGTCGCAGCGCCCCGACCGAGGCGTACAGCGCCGCGACCGCGCCCACTGCGAGATAGCCCGCCACCACCCCGCTGAAGGCCGTGTGCGCGGCGACCAGCGGAGCGTCTTCCCCTGTCTCCTCCGCGCTCCCCCCGTCCGTTGCCTCCCGCCCCGCCCGGTGCAGCAGCCACACCGGCAGCAGCGCCAGCAGCAGCGGCGTGACCCCGACGGGCGCGGGCACGCCGGAGAGCGTCTCGGTACGGACGAGCACGACACCGTGCGCCAGCAACCACAGCGCGGCCGCCAGGTGCAGCGCGCCATCGGGGCCGCTGTCGGGATACGGCGAGCTGATCCACAGCACCGTCACGAGCAGGGCGAACAGGCCGAGCCCCAGCACCGCGGCGACGGCGCCGCCCAGGAGGCCGGCGCCCAGCCCCGGCGCTCGGTCGCGCAACCGGGTGCGCAGGGGGGACAACGGCGTTCGGCGGTGGGTCCATCGGGTCACGACCGCCATGCTCCCAACGACACGCGCTTTCCGGTCGTAACGGGCAAAGCTCGGATGTGTCGCTCAATATATGTTTATGTACTTTTCTGCATGGAGGGATGCCCTGTGACGCAGCGTCATGCCTCCCCGGCGGGGGAACCGGACACGCAGAAGCCGCCACCGGCCGACGCGCCCATGACGCCCCATCAAGCGTTCGACGCGCTGTACGAATTCTGCGCCCCCGCCCTCGTACGGCAGGCGTATCTGCTCACCGGCCGACGGCAACTGGCTCGCGAAGCGGTCGTACGGGCCTTCCATCTGGCGTGGCAGCGCTGGCCCGAGGTGGCCATGGACCGGGATCCGGCGGGCTGGGTGCGGGCGGCGGCGCACGACTACGCGCTCTCCCCCTGGCATCGCTTCCGCCCGCGCTACCGGCACGCCGAGCCGCCGCTCGCCGACCCGTCGGATCGCGCGCTGATGCACGCGTTCCTGAAACTGCCGCCGGTCTACCGGCGCACGCTCCTGCTGTACGACGGCATCGGCCTCGATCTGCCGGACACGGCGGCCGAGACGGAGGCGAGCACCCCGGCCGCGGCGAACCGCCTGCTGCACGCCCGCGAGGCGCTGGCCGCGCTCGTGCCGGAGCTGGCGACGCCGGATGTCCTCCCCCATCGGCTGGCCGCACTGGCCACGTCGGCACGTCTCCACGCGGCCGGCTCGTCCGCCGTGCGGGCCGACATCGAACGCCGCACCCGCGACTGCTCCCGCGCGGCGATGGCCCTCGCGATCGGACTCGTCGGTGTGACGGCCCTGGCCCTGCACGTGGCCCCGGACCACTACGAACGACCGATGGCCCGGGGAACACCGATCGAGGAACCGCCACCCCCGCCCCAGGGCCCGCTCTCCCCGCAACAACTGACCCTGCACGCAAAACTGAAGGCGAACCTCAACGGCGGCCCGGCACGCATGATTCCGGAGCCGCGCTGACGCTGTACCGCTGCACCGCTGTACCGCTGTACCGCCGTGGGCAGTCGTTCCGCTGGGGCGGAACGGGTTGGGTGGGCACAGCCTGCGCCACCGGACGCCGTCCCGCCCCGGTCCAGTCCCGCGAAACACCAGTGGGCCCGCCCCAACCAAGGGACGGGCCCACCGATCGTTCAGTCAGACCGACCTCAGCCGGCCAGGATCTCGCGCGCGAGCTTGGCGGTCTCGGTCGGCGTCTTGCCGACCTTCACGCCCGCCGCCTCCAGCGCCTCCTTCTTCGCCTGGGCGGTGCCCGACGAACCGGAGACGATGGCGCCCGCGTGACCCATGGTCTTGCCCTCGGGGGCGGTGAAGCCCGCGACGTAGCCGACGACCGGCTTGGTCACGTTCTCCTTGATGAAGGCCGCGGCCCGCTCCTCGGCGTCGCCGCCGATCTCACCGATCATCACGATCAGGTCGGTGTCGGGGTCGTCCTGGAACGCCTTCAGCGCGTCGATGTGCGTGGTGCCGATGATCGGGTCACCGCCGATGCCGACACAGGTCGAGAAGCCGATGTCACGCAGCTCGTACATCATCTGGTACGTCAGCGTGCCGGACTTCGAGACCAGGCCGATGCGGCCCGGCTTGGTGATGTCGGCCGGGATGATGCCGGCGTTCGACTGACCGGGGGTGATCAGGCCGGGGCAGTTCGGGCCGATGATGCGGGTCTTGTTGCCCTTCTTGCCCGCGTACGCCCAGAAGGCGGCCGTGTCGTGCACCGCGATGCCCTCGGTGATGACGACCGCGAGCGGGATCTCGGCGTCGATGGCCTCGACGACCGCGTCCTTGGTGAACTTCTCCGGGACGAAGATGACCGTGACGTCGGCGCCGGTCTTCTCGATGGCCTCGGCCACCGAGCCGAACACCGGGATCTCCGTGCCGTCGAAGTCGACGGTCTGGCCCGCCTTGCGCGGGTTCACGCCACCGACGATGTTCGTGCCGGAGGCCAGCATGCGCTTGGTGTGCTTCTGGCCCTCGGAGCCGGTCATGCCCTGGACGATGACCTTGGATTCCTTGGTGAGGAAGATAGCCATGGTTGTGTGTGACCTCGTCCCTTACTTCGCGGCAGCAGCCAGCTCGGCGGCCTTGTCGGCCGCGCCGTCCATGGTGTCCACGCGCTGCACGAGCGGGTGGTTGCGGTCGTCCAGGATCTGGCGACCCAGCTCGGCGTTGTTGCCGTCCAGACGCACGACCAGCGGCTTGGTGACCTCTTCGCCCTTGGACTCGAGGAGCTCCAGGGCCTGCACGATGCCGTTGGCGACCGCGTCGCACGCGGTGATGCCGCCGAAGACGTTGACGAAGACGGACTTCACGTCCGGGTCGCCGAGGATGATCTCCAGGCCGTTCGCCATGACCTCGGCGGAGGCACCGCCACCGATGTCGAGGAAGTTGGCCGGCTTGACGCCCTTGTGGGCCTCACCGGCGTAGGCGACGACGTCCAGGGTCGACATGACCAGACCCGCGCCGTTGCCGATGATGCCGACCTCGCCGTCGAGCTTGACGTAGTTGAGGTTCTTCTCCTTGGCGGCCGCCTCGAGGGGGTTGGCGGCGGCCTTGTCGTGGAGCTCCTCGTACTCGGGGTGACGGAACTCCGCGTTCTCGTCCAGCGACACCTTGCCGTCGAGGGCGATGACCTCGCCGGAGGCGACCTTCGCGAGCGGGTTGACCTCGACGAGGAGGGCGTCCGACTTGATGAAGGTGTCCCACAGCTTGATGAGGACGTTCGCGACCTTGTCGGCGACCTCGGCCGGGAACTTGGCGGCCTCGACGATCTCGCGGGCCTTGGCCTCGTCCACGCCGTCGATGGCGTCGATCGCGATCTTGGCGACAGCCTCCGGGCGGGTGGCCGCCACCTCCTCGATCTCCATGCCGCCCTCGACGGAGGCGATGGAGAGGAAGGTGCGGTTGGCGCGGTCGAGGAGGAAGGAGACGTAGTACTCCTCGATGATCTCCGGAGCGGTCTCGGCGATCATGACCTTGTGGACCGTGTGGCCCTTGATGTCCATGCCGAGGATGTCCGTCGCGCGGGCGACGGCCTCGTCCGGGGTGGCGGCCAGCTTCACGCCACCGGCCTTGCCACGACCACCGACCTTCACCTGCGCCTTGACGACGGACTTGCCGCCCAGACGCTCGGTGATCTCGCGCGCCGCCTCAGGCGTGTCGATGACTTCACCGGCCAGCACCGGTACATCGTGCTTGGCGAAGAGGTCCCTCGCCTGGTACTCGAACAGGTCCACGCGCTTCCGTCCCTATCAGTGATCTCGCGGTTCGTTGGATGCGTGGGCGTGCCGCGAAGGGCAACGTGACGTCCGCTGTGTCACAAGGGGAGCGCACACGGTGTCCGAGCGCGCGGCATGTCCGTCTCGCAGGTTATCGCCGCTTGCGGAGGGTCTCTAAATCGCGGGTCACACCTGAGCGGTGATACCTGTCACATGATGCCGTGCTCTCTGGCACGGCGTGCCGCGAAAGAAGGACCTCACCGGGTTGGGGTTGACCCGGTGAGGTCCCCTGAACAGCCCCTCAGGAGCACAAATGCAACGGCCCCGGGGGCTCGGGGCGGGCGATCCCCACCCCAATGGGGATCGCCCACCCCCATCCGCGGGGTTTCGGCCGGACGAGCCGACGGCTTTCGGCTGTCCGAGACCTCGGGTCCTCGCGGAGCCGGTCGGGTGCCTTACGAAGGCGCCGCCCGGCGCGCCCCGTACGGCACCGATGGATCAGACGGAGATCAGACGGAGTACGTGCCGTAGTGACCCGGCTGGAGGTAGCTCGGCGCGGCCGACTCGGCCACACCCTGGGCGCCGCTCACCGCGTTACCGCCCAGGGAGCCCCCGGACGCCCGGACGGTCCCGGTGAGGTCCCCGGCGAACGGCGTGACCTGACCGGCGACCCCCTGCGCGAACGGGTCGACCTCGCCGACGACCCCGTCCGCGAAGGGCCGCACGTCGCCCGCCACGCCGTACGCCAGGTCCGCGGCGCTGCCCGTCACGCCATGAGCGAGGGGCTGCACGGTGTCGTTGACCGTCTGCACGACCGGCTCCACCGAGCCCACCACGCCGTACGCGAAAGGCTGCACATCGCCCGCCACGCCGTACGCCAGCTGCGTCGCGGTCCCGGCGACGCCCTCGGCGAACGGCGGAACCTGGCCGGCGACCCCGCCCGCGAACGGCCGCACATCGCCCGCCACGCCGTGGGCCAGCCGCGTCGCATCCCCGACGGCCTGCCCGGCGACGGGCACGACCCCGTGGACGGCGGTCCGGGCGACCGGCGGCAGCACGGACGCGGCCACGTCGCCGGTCACCTCACCGACCACCCCGTACGCCGCCGGATGCGCCTCAGCCGCGACGCCGTACGCGAGCGCGGACGCGTTCCCGGCCGCGTGCTGCGCGAGCGGCTGGACGTCCGCGACGACTCCCTGGGCCAGGCCGGTCACCTTGCCGACCGCGTGCCCGGCGACCGGCAGCACGCCGTCGACGACCGCGCCGGCGACCGGGGGGAGAACGGCGGCGGTGGTCTCGTCGACCACCGGCGTGACCGTGCCGGGCACGCCGGTGACCGTGCCGACGACCTGCTGCTTCACGCCGGTGACCGTGCCGACGACCTGCTGCTTCACGCCGGTGACCGTGCCGACGACCTGCTGCTTCACGTCCGTGACCGCGCCCGTGACGTGGCCCGGGACCGCGGAGACACTGGCGCCGACGGCGCCCTTCACCTCACCGGCCTTCCCCTGGGCCGTGGTGACCGCGTCGGCAGCCCGGCCCTCGGTCCCGGCGACGGCCTGCTGCGCGGCGCCGTTCGCGCCCGTCGCGGTGCGGCCCGCGCCCGCGACGGTGCTCCGCACCCTCGTACGCACCACGCCGTCGACGCCCTGCGCCTTGGTGCGCGCGGCGTTCTGCACGCCCTGGAGCTTGGTCTGCGCGGCGGCGAGCGCCTGCTCCAGCTCGGGGGCGAAGGCCGAGAGGGGACCGAAGAGGTAGTCGATCTCGTTCTGCGGGTCGGTGGCGTCGGAGACGACGGCCGTGGTCGCGGCCTCGGCCCGGTCCGCGACCGTCATGGCCTTGGACGCGGCGGCGTGCGCGGCGCCCTTCGCCTGCGACGGGTGGGTGCCGGACACCTCGGCGTCGACGTACCGGCGGGCCTGGCCCGTGCCGGCTGACGCCGTCTTGACCCGGTTCTCGGCCTTCGCGGTGGCCGGAGCGCTCGTGGCGCCCGTGACGGCGGACTTCGCCGTGGCGGCGGTGTCCGTCACGGTCGAGGCCGCGCCGTCCACGGCCGTGCCGTGCGTGACGCCGGAGACGGTGTTCTGCACGTCGGCGACGACACCGTCCACGGTGTCGGTGACCGCGCCGACCGTGTCCGCGGCGTCGACGCTCACGTCGGGCGTGGACAGGGACGACGCCGGCAGCTCGTCCGCGCTGGCGACGGTGGAGCCGAGCGCCCACGCGCCGGTGACACCGGCGGCTATGACGATGGAGCGGCGGATGTTCTTGTTCATGTGTGCGTCAGATCCTTCGGGATTCCGGGATTCCGGGAGTTCGGGATGTACCGGTGTGCCGAGGCCTGTCGCGATGTTCGCCGGTGTCGGTGTGGGGCCGACGAATCCATGGGCGGTCCGGGGAGTGGGACGGGCGGCCATGGATGCGGTCCGGCTGCGACGGCTCGGGGCCCGGTGGTTTCCGTCCGGGGATCGGAGGGGTGTCCGGACGGCGGGCAGACCTGTTCCGCCCCCGCGCGGCAGGTCTCGCGGGGAGGAGGTACTGCCCTAGCCGGGGAACTCGGGGATGTCCCGGTGCCGATCCCTGGTCCCGCCCGCGGTGGCGACCGCGGTGGCGCCGGGTACGAGCCGCAGGGGCGCCCGGTGGTTCGACGCGACGGCGTGCCCGTCGCCGTGGCGTGGCGCACCGCTGTCCACGGCCGGCTGCTCGCCGAGCGCGCCCGTCGGGTCACCGCCGGGTGCCTGGTGCCGGGGCAGGTGCGCGGTCCGCCCGAGGTCGGGGGCACGGTGTGTGTGCTCTCCCGCCGTCGCGTCGGTCGCCGCGGGGACCCCCGGCCCGTACGCACCGGTCTGCCTCTGCTCCGCCGTCGTCCCGTGCTCCGTACCGCCGCCCGGCTGCTGCGCCACCGACAGCGCGGGCACGGTGTGCACCGGCGGCGTCGGGACCCCGGGCAGCCCCGGCAGACCGGGAACCGCCGGAAGGCCGGGAAGTCCAGGCACAGACGGCAACGAAGGGAGCGTCGACCACTGCGACGGCGCGTCCGCCAGCCCCTCGGCCACCGTCTGCACGAGCCCCCCGACGGGCCGGCCGACCCTGTCTCCGGCCGGCCGGACGAGCCCGTCGGCGACGGGGCGCACGACCTGGCGGACCACGCGGGAGACCGCGGGGACCGTCTCGGTCACGGAGATGACCGGGCCGGCCGGGGCCCCGGAGGTGCTCACGGTGGGCTGTTCAGGTGAAGACGCGGGGAGCTTGCGGTGAATCGTGTGCCCGACCGGAACTGACGGACGCGTCCCGCGCTCCGTCACCTCGGGCGAACCCTTCACCACCTGCTCTGCGGCCCTGCTGACAGTCCCTTCGGTCCCCTGAACCGCTGCTGCGACCGGCCTCGCGGCCCCTATCGCAGGAGAGGCCGGAGCCGCGGAGACCGCGGGTGCCGCCTCCGCCGCCTGTGCCTGCTCCCCCCAGAGGAGCCCCAACGCGAACAACCCGCCCACCAGCAGCGCCAGACGCAGCGCACGCCGCCCGGCCGCCGTACGCATCGCGCGCAGTGCGGCACCGGCGAAGGGCAGTGCGGCGGGCAGGGTCAAAACGGGGAGAGCCTCCGTGCGGCGGGACGAGGTGGTACGGGGCGAACACGGCGCACCGTCGATGGCGAAGCGCCGTCGATCCTCGCACGGGACTCCCGAGGTTGCGCAAGCCCCCCGTTACCGATGGGTAGTCATATCCGGTTTCCCTCCCTGCGTTGTGTGGTGTCCGGTTTGGGAAGTGGTCGTCACCTGCCGGCCTCACGCCGTTTCCGGTATCGGCAGGGGCCGTTTCTCGATCGCCGCCGCCATCACCTCCGGGAACAGGTCGGGCGTGCACGCGAACGCCGGTGCGCCCAGGGCCGCGAGTGCCGCCGCGTGCTCCCGGTCGTACGCGGGCGCCCCTTCGTCGGAGAGCGCTAGCAGCGCCACGAACTGCACCCCCGACGCCTTCATCGCCGCCACCCGCTTGAGCATCTCGTCGCGGATCCCGCCCTCGTACAGGTCGCTGATCAGGACGACGACCGTCTCCGTGGGGCGCGTGATCTGCGACTGGCAGTACGCCAACGCCCTGTTGATGTCCGTACCACCACCGAGCTGGGTGCCGAAGAGGACGTCGACCGGGTCGTCGAGCTGGTCGGTGAGGTCGACGACCGCCGTGTCGAAGACGACCAGCCGGGTGGCGATGGACCGCATGGACGCGAGGACCGCCCCGAACACCGACGCGTACACCACCGATGCCGCCATCGACCCCGACTGGTCGATGCAGAGGACGACCTCCTTCTTCACGGACCGGGACGCCCGTCCGTATCCGATCAGCCGCTCCGGCACGACCGTCCCGTACTCGGGCAGGTAGTGCTTGAGGTTGGCCGCGATCGTGCGGTTCCAGTCGATGTCGTGGTGGCGGGGCCGGCTGACACGGGCGCTGCGGTCGAGGGCGCCGGTGAGCGTGGCCCGGGTGCGGGTGGCCAGCCGCTTCTCCAGATCCTCGACGACCTTGCGCACCACCGCCCGTGCCGTCTCCTTGGTGGTCTCCGGCATCGCCTTGTTGAGCGAGAGCAACGTGCCGACCAGGTGCACGTCCGCCTCGACCGCCTCCAGCATCTCGGGTTCGAGCAGGAGCGTGGACAGCCCGAGCCGGTCGATGGCGTCCCGCTGCATGACCTGGACGACGGACGACGGGAAGTACGTCCGTATGTCCCCCAGCCAGCGCGCCACGGACGGTGCGGACGCCCCGAGCCCAGCCGAACGGTCCCTCCCCTGCCGCGGTCTGTCCCCCTTCCCGTACAGCGAGGTCAGCGCCCCGTCCATGGCCGCGTCCTGCCCGGTGAGCCCGTACCCGGTGCCGTCCGCCGCGTCTCCGCCGAGCACGAGCCGCCAGCGCCGCAACCGCTCGTCGGCACCGGCCGGATCCCCCATCGAGGGCATGGCTCCCCCGCGGCCGGTCGTGTGCGTGCTCATCGGGCCACCCCCACAAGGTCGTCGACTTCGCTGCCGTCGGGCTCGTCCAGGCCGAGCAGCAGGCGCAGCACCGGCATCACCGCGTCCGCCCGCCCGGCGTCGAGGTCGGACGCGAACCCGGGGACGCCCGCCCCGGTGACCACCGCGCTCCCCCGCGCGCCCGGCCCGCGCCGCACCAGTTCGCCGAGCGTGCGGCGCACCCCCGGCTCGTACGCCGAGAACGTGCGCCGCAGCAGGGGCAGTACGTCGGTGAACGCCTCCGCGGGCACCCCGGTCAGCCAGGCGTCCACCAGCCCGAGCAGCCGCTCGTCGTGCACGAGCAGCATCCCGCCGCCGGAGCCGCCTCCGACGAACCCCTCGATCCACGCGGCCGCGTCCGCCGGCGCGGTCCCCGGGGACAGTACGAGCCCCATGAGCCGTGCGGCCTCGTCCTGTGCCAGTTCCCCGTCGTCCAGGAGCAGCCGCACGGTCCGCCCGCGGATCACACCGGGAACGGTGTCCCGCCCGGAGAGCACCCGCAGCACGGCGCGCCACCGTGCGCGCATGTCGCCGTGGGCCGCCGCTGTTCCCTCCCCGAGCAGCCCGACCGCCCCGTGCACCGCGTCCACATGGCGCCGCATCTCCTCGGCCGCTTCCGCGTCGAGCGCGGCGCACGCCGGTGGCAGCCCGACGAACACACGCTCGGCGAGGCCGGCCGCGACGCCCGCCAGGGCCTCGGTGTCCGTGCCGCGCACATCTCCGTAGCGCAGGGAACGGACCAGGGCGGGCAGGGCCTGGGCGAGATGGCCGACGTCGGCGTCGAGGGCCGCACGGTCGGCGAGGACCCGCATCACCACGGGCAGCGCGTCCGGCAGCTCCGCCAGCAGGCATCGCTCGGCGAGCGCCGTGACGTCGGCGAGTGCCTGCGCGGCGACCGCGTCCGTCTCGGCCTTGGCGGTCGCGGCGGCGAGCACGGTCGTCCCCCACACCCCGGCCTCGGCGACCCGCACCGCCAGCTCCGGCTCCCAGCGCAGCCGCCAGGTCTCCCGGAACGTCCCCGTGCTCCCCCGCGAGGCCATGGGCTCGCCCCAGCCGACGCCGAGCAGACGCAGCCGGTGGAGCAGCCGGCTGCGCTCGGTGTCCGTCTCCTTGCGCAGGTCCAGCTCCAACTCCCGCTCCGACGGCTCCGGTTTGAGCCGCAGCCGCTTCTGAAGGCGTGCGAGGTCCCGCTGCAAGGGCACGGCAGGCGCGGACGCCGGCACCTCCCCCAGGACGTCACCGACCACGAGCCGGTCGTGCACCAGGGCCAGCGGCACGTCCGAGCCCTCGCACATCACCGCCCGCACCGCGTCGGTGGTCTCGGACAGCCCCGGCAGCGGGCGTCCGCGCAGCGCCGCGAGCGTCCCGGCGAGCCGCACCGCCTCGATGACGTGCGCGGACGACACGATCCGGTCCTCCTCGCGGAGCAGCCTGGCGACCTTGGTCAGCCACCGCTCGACCGGCCGGTCGGGGGCGCTGAACAGATGCCCGTACCAGCCGGGCGAGTCGATACCCGCCCCGTAACCGCCGGCCCGCGCCAGCCTCCGGTAGGTCCAGGGCACCCAGGTCATGTCCGTCTTCACCTTGGGCAGCCCCTTCAGCAGGGCGCGGTCGGCGGCGACAGTGGTCCTCTGCCGCAGCGCGGGCACATGCCAGGCCCCGCACACGACCGCCACGTCATGCTCGAACTCGCGTTGGGCTGCGCGCACTTGGAGTCGCATGTACGCCTCCCGCACGAGGTCCCGATCGTGTCCCCCGGTGCCGTACTCCTCCCGCAGCGCGGCCATGGCCTCCCCGAGCGCGGCGAAGGGCGCGAGCGCGTCACCCCTCCCCACGCCCCGGTGCTCGACGACGTCCTCCCACCACCGCTCCGGATCGTCGTACCCGGCGGCCTCGGCGAGCACGGCGAGGGGGTCGATACGGACGGTGTCCTCGGAAGCCTGAGGTGGGCCGGAGGGCTCGCCGGCTCCCGAAGGCGTCGGACCGGACGCGCCGGGCCGGTCTGCGACCTCCGGCTCACCGGACCCGTCGCGCGGCGACGCGTTCCTCTCACCCTCCGCCTCCGGGGACTCGCTCTCCCCCTGGTCCGGCGTCGGGGTCGGTTCCTCCTTCTCCCATGCGAGCGTGTGCGTCGCCGGCAGATCGATGAACCGGGCCGGAACGCCGTGTTCCAGCGCCCACCGGATCGCCACCCACTCCGGGGAGAACTCGGCCAGCGGCCAGAACGCCGACCGTCCGGGCTCGTCCACGGCGTGCGCGAGCAGCGCCACCGGCGGCCGCATCTCCTCGTCCGCCGCGAGTGGGATCAGTGCGTCCGCCTCCGGTGGCCCCTCGATCAGCACGACCCGTGGCCGCGCCGCCTCCAGCGCGGCCCGCACGGCCCGGGCGGACCCAGGCCCGTGATGCCGCACTCCGAGCAGCAGCGGCCCCGGGCCGACCGCCCCGCCCGGCGGCCTGTCAACGCCTGTCACTCGATCCCCCTCGCGGCCCGGACCACCCGGGGTCGTCGTTCCCCCTCACTGCCGCGACCTCGGACTCGAAGTCGGAGTGGCTCATACGGTCACCTCCCGGCACGCGCGGTAGAAGTCCGTCCAGCCGTCGCGCTCGCGGACCACCGCCTCCAGGTACTCCTGCCAGATCACGCGGTCGGCCGCCGGGTCGCGGACGACGGCGCCGAGGATGCCCGCGGCGATGTCGCTCGCGCGCAGCACGCCGTCGCCGAAGTGGGCGGCCAGCGCGAGTCCGTTGGTGACGACGGAGATCGCCTCGGCGGTGGACAGCGTGCCGCTGGGCGACTTCAGCTTCGTCCGGCCGTCCGTCGTGACGCCGCCGCGCAGCTCGCGGAAGACCGTGACGACGCGGCGGATCTCGTCGATGCCGTCGGGCACGGCCGGCAGATCGAGCGAGCGTCCGATCTGGTCGACCCGGCGGGAGACGATGTCGACCTCGGCGTCCGCGCTCTCCGGGAGCGGCAGCACCACCGTGTTGAAGCGGCGGCGCAGGGCGCTCGACAGGTCGTTGACCCCGCGGTCGCGGTCGTTGGCCGTCGCGATCAGGTTGAAGCCGCGGACGGCCTGCACCTCCTGCCCCAGCTCCGGTATCGGCAGGGTCTTCTCCGAAAGGATCGTGATCAGCGTGTCCTGTACGTCGGCCGGGATACGGGTCAGCTCCTCGACGCGTGCGACCGTCCCCTCGGCCATGGCCCGCATGACGGGGCTGGGTACGAGCGCGTCGCGACTCGGGCCGTGCGCGAGCAGCCGGGCGTAGTTCCAGCCGTAGCGGATCGCCTCCTCCGGGGTCCCGGCGGTGCCCTGCACGAGCAGGGTCGAGTCGCCGCTGATGGCCGCCGCCAGATGTTCGGACACCCAGGTCTTCGCCGTGCCGGGCACGCCGAGCAGGAGCAGGGCGCGATCGGTGGCGAGCGTGGTGACGGCGACCTCGACGATGCGGCGCGGGCCCACGTACTTCGGCGTGATCACCGTGCCGTCCGGCAGGGTGCCGCCCAGCAGATACGTGGCCACGGCCCACGGCGACAGCTTCCAGCGGGCCGGACGCGGGCGATCGTCCTGCGCGGCCAACTCGGCGAGTTCGGCCGCGAAGGCGTCCTCGGCGTGCGGCCGCAGCGCTTCTGCCGTGGCTTGCTCCTTGTCCTCCGCGGGCGAGCGCACGGGCTCTCCCGTCGGTGGGCGCACGCGTGCGGACGGCTGCCCGACCGCGTCTGCGGTCCCGCCTTCGTTCGCGGGCGCGGACTCGCTCGGGCCCGGTTCGACGGACATCGGATCAACGGACACACGCATGGCCACTTCCCCCTCCAGCTCGGCCGGTTCGGATCTGCCACCAACCGTGCACCACGCCACTGACAATGCGTGGTGACCTGCGCAAACGACCTCGCGGCGATCGATTGTCAGTGCCGGGATCTACCTTCGATGGCATGACTCAGCAGGGGGTGCGCTGGACGGCGGACCAGGTGCTGGCACTGGCGCCTGACGTCGCGTCACGCAAAGCGGGAAGCAAACTCGGCGCGGCCGGGCCGTGGTCGGAGGCGGGAAGTTCTGACGAGGGGACGGTGTGGGGGCTGTGCAAGGGCAGTGGCAGCACGCCGTATCAAACGGTCGTGGACATCGCGGACGCGGCCGGGCCGGCCTACAAGTGCAGTTGCCCGAGCCGCAAGTTCCCGTGCAAGCACGCGCTGGGACTGCTGCTGCTCTGGGTGGGCGGGGACGGCACGGTGCCTCGGAGGCAGGCGCCGGACTGGGCAGAGCAGTGGATCAAGGGGCGGAGACAGCGCGCACAGGAGAGGCGGACGGCCGGCGGTTCGGAGTCCGGCGCATCCGCCGATCCGGAGGCGGCCCGGCGCAGGGCGGAGCGGCGGGCCGAGCGGATCACTGCGGGGGCGGCCGAGCTGGAGCAACGGCTGACCGACCTGCTGCGCGGCGGCCTCGCCACGGCCGAGCAGTCGGGGTACGGGCTGTGGGAGGAGACGGCGGCGCGGATGGTCGACGCGCAGGCTCCGGGACTGGCCGCGCGGGTACGGGAGTTGGGGGCGCTCCCGTCGTCGGGGCCGGGCTGGCCGGTGCGGCTGCTGGAGGAGTGCGCGCTGCTGCATCTCCTGGACCAGGGCTGGCTGCGCCGCGAGCGGTTGCCGGACGGTCCGGCGGCGACGGTCCGTTCGCGGGTCGGCCTGCCGGGCTCACCCGACGGCCCACCCGTCCGCGACCACTGGCTGGTGCTGGCGCAGTACGACACCTCGGACAGCCGGCTCACCACGCGCCGGATCTGGCTGCACGGGACGGAGTCCGCCCGCACCGCGCTGCTCCTTTCCTACGGGGCGGCCGGGCGTGCCCCGGAGTTGGCGCTGCCGGTGGGCCTGGCCTTCGAGGCGGAGCTGTCCGTGTATCCGGGGGCCGGGCTGCGGGCCGCCCTGGGCGAGCGGTTCACGCCTCCCGCGCCGACAGCGGCACGACCACCGGGCGTGACCACGCACGAGGCGGCGGAGCGCTACGGGGAGGCGCTCGTGGCCGACCCGTGGCTGGACTCGTTCCCGGTGACGCTGGGCCGGGTCATACCGACGCCGGTCGAGGACTCCTGGCAGCTGGCGGACGCGGACGGCGGTACGGCCCTGCCGCTCACTCCGTCGGCGGGCGCCCGTCCGGGGCTGTGGCGCCTGGTCGCGCTGTCGGGCGGTGCCCCGGTCACGGTCTTCGGCGAGTGCGGCCACCGCGGCTTCACCCCGCTCACCGCCTGGTCTCAGGGCCCGGGAGAAGCGGTCCCGCTGTGCTGACGACACCTCTGGCGATTCCGTACCGATGTGGAAGGGACTGACATGAGTGCGACCCCCGCTCCGCCGGACACGCCTTCCTCCGTGTCCTGGGAAGAGCTCGTGACCGTCGCGCTGCTGGGCACCGACCGGCGTACGCCGCCCTGGCTCCCGCCCGGCCGCGAGGCGCCGACGGCGCTGCTGGACCTGGCCGCCGTGGAGACCGTACGTCGCAGGGCCGGGCTGCGCCCCGCACCGGCCGGGGCCCGGCCGGAGCCCGCGGCCGCGGACCCACGCCCGTCGCTGCCGCCCGCGGCGGCCCGTAGACTGGCCATGCTGCTGTCGGACCGCCCCGGCACGGCAGGCGGCGGCCGCCGAGGGACGGCACCCGACCTCATGGAGTTGCTCCCCCAGTGGCTGTCCCTGGCCAACGAGCGCGGCTTCACGGCACCCCCGGAGACGTTGCCGGCGCTCCTGGACGCGGCCCGGGGCCGTACGGACCTTCGACCGGCGGCGCTGACCTTCGCCGGCCCGCGCGCGCTGTGGCTGGCCCGGCTGAACCCGGACTGGCGTTTCGCGCTGCGCTCCGCGCCCGGCGGCGGCTCCGAGCTGCCGCCACCAACAGAGACGGACCGCATCCGACGACTGTGGCAGGAAGGCCTGTTCGCGGAGCGGGTGGCCCTGCTCACGGCACTCCGCGTACGGCAGCCGGCCGTCGCCCGTGAGCTGCTGACCACCACCTGGGCGACGGAGCGCGCCGAGGACCGGCTGATGTTCCTCGACTCGCTCCGCACCGGGCTGGAGCCCGCCGACGAGCCGTTCCTGGAGCAGGCGCTCTCCGACCGGAGCCGCAATGTGCGGGCGACGGCGGCGGAGTTGCTGTCGGCCCTGCCGGATTCGGCGCTGGCCGGGCGGATGGCGGCGCGGGCGGGGGCGTGCGTGGCGATCGACCGTACGCAGGGGGAGCCGACGATCGTGGTCGAGGCCCCGCACGAGTGCGATCCGGGCATGGAGCGTGACGGGGTGGCGCCGAAGCCCCCGGCGGGGCGCGGCGAACGATCCTGGTGGTTGGGCCAGTTGGTGGAGGCGGCACCGCTCGGCTCATGGGTGGCACGGCTCGGTGGGCGTACGCCGGAGGAGATCGTCGTGCTGCCGGTGGCGGACGACTGGCGGGACGAACTGCACGCGGCATGGTGCCGGGCGGCGGTACGGCAGCGGAACCCCGGCTGGTCCCGGGCTCTGCTCGGACCGCCCTCGGCAGCGGAGGCCGGGGGCCCGGGGGCGGTGTCCCTGGCCGAGCGGGCGAAGCTGCTGTCGACGCTGGCCGCGGCGGAACGGGCCGAGTGGGTCGCTGGTTTCATCGCCACACATGGTCTGTCGGAGGCGTTCCAGCTCCTCGGGGTGTGCGCGGTCCCGTGGGCCGCTCCCCTGGGACGGGCGGTCGTGGACGCACTCGACATCGCGCGGGACGCGGGCAGTTATCCGTGGAGCTTCAGCGGGGTGATGGGTCTGGCGGAGCGCTGCCTGGACCCCGCGGAGGCGAGCCGCTTCGACGCGCTGACGGCGACACCCGACGAGACGGAGGACGCGTCGCCGGGGGCGGGCGGTTATTGGGCGGAGGCGTTTCAGCGCCTGACGACGACGTTGCGCTTGCGCGCGGCTATGCGGGAGGAGCTGGGGATGCCGTGAGGGGGCACGGAGCCGTGGGTGCCGGAGCCGGGGGTGACCCGGGGGATGTTTTCGCCCCCGCCGCCCCTACCCTTCCCGTACCTGGGGGCTGCGCCCCCAGACCCCCGCTGTCGGCCTTGACGGCCTCGTCCTCAATCGCCGGGCGGGCTGAAAGATTCAGCCCGCCCGGCGTTTGAGACCGTAACTACGCCTCCGCCGGCTGCCGTACGTTCGCCCGTACCCAGTCCACGATCGACGCGGTCGTCGCCCCGGGCGTGAAGATCTCGGCGACGCCCTTCTCCTTCAACGGAGGGATGTCCGCCTCGGGGATGATCCCGCCGCCGAAGACCAGGATGTCCTCCGCGTCGCGGTCCTTCAGAAGATCGATCACCGCGGCGAACAGCGTGTTGTGCGCGCCGGACAGGATCGACAGCCCGATCGCGTCGGCGTCCTCCTGGATCGCGGTGTCGACGATCTGCTCGGGCGTCTGGTGGAGGCCGGTGTAAATGACCTCCATACCCGCATCGCGCAGCGCACGCGCGATCACCTTGGCCCCGCGATCGTGGCCGTCGAGCCCCGGCTTGGCCACCACCACGCGGATCGGACCGGCTGCCACACCCATCACTGCCTCCATGAAGCGACTACTCCACCCTGTACCGACGTGCCGCTCTGCCGCCACACCACCGCACCGACAGTCACCTCGCGCACCGCGGCACAGGCGCCCCGCGCCGTACCGACCCGGGAAGTGAACGAACGTTATCGCCAGCATCCCGCAACCGGCAGTTTCACGGTGGAGAGCGAGGGGCAAATCACACGATGGGACACGTTCGCCGCGCAGGGTCCCCCCTTCCCGCGGCACACGCGCCGCAGTGTCACCAGCGGCTCGGGCGCCACGGGGTGAGTGGATCGTGCGCAAGGAGAGCCGCCAGGCATGGAAGGGCGCTGAAACACAGCGGAGAGCCGCACCCGTACGAGGAGGACAGGAACCGCGCCACCAGGGCGACAAGGGATCACGTCACTACGACGAATACCCGCGTCGCGTCACCGGCGCCTCACGCTCCGCATCCGCGATTGCGAGCCGCACCCGCGGCACCGCCCTACAGGCCATTCGCCATCACGGCTTTCCATGAGGGCACACGGGGGACAGAGGCGTCCCCGCGTGCGCCGACGGGAGGTCGGCCATGATGGTCACGAGGGCAGTGCAGCCCCTTTTTCCGCTCTGCCAGCGCCTGTTTCCCAGCCGACTGGCCGGACTCTCCATCGCCCTCCTGAAGGCGACCGCCCTGGAGTTCGCGATCCTCGCCGGGCATCTGCTCCTCTACCCCTCGGGGATCATCCAGGAGCGCCGTTGCGCCCTCCCGATGCCCACGACGGACACCACCCCACTGCCGACCGAGGCCAAGCCCCCGGTCATCCTGCTCCACGGGTTCATCGACAACCGCTCGGTCTTCGTCCTGCTGCGCCGCAACCTCGCACAGCACGGCCGTCAGCACATCGAGTCGCTCAACTACTCTCCGCTGACCTGTGACATACGCACCGCCGCCGCGCTGCTGGGCCGGCACATAGAGGAGATCTGCGAGCGCACGGGGCAGTCGCAGGTGGACATCGTCGGGCACAGCCTGGGCGGGCTGATCGGGCGGTACTACACACAGTGCCTCGGCGGCGACCTCCGCGTCCGAACTCTCGTCACGCTGGGCACGCCCCACTCCGGCACCCGCGTCGCGCCGCTCGCGAACGCGCACCCGATCGTCCGTCAGATGCGCCCGGGTTCCGAGCTGATCGAAGAGCTGCGGGGGCCCGCCCCCGGCTGCCGTACGCATTTCGTGAGCTTCTGGAGCGATCTGGACCCGCTGATGGACCCGCTGGAGACGGCCTGCGTCGACCACCCCGACCTCCTCGTACAGAACGTGCGGGTCAGCGGCATCGGCCACCTCGCCCTGCCGGTGCACCCCGCCGTCGCGGCCGGGATACGACAGGCTCTCGACCTCGAACCGGCGACCCCCGCGCCCTCCGGCGCCGGTGCCAGTGCCGGTGCCGCCGCCGGTGCCGGCGCCGGAGGCCTGACCGTGGCGTGAGCCTGACTGTGGCGTGAGCCTGACCGTGGCGTGACACCCCGACCCTGTCCGCCCTGTCCGCCCGATCCACTCAACCCGCTCGGCCCAGCCCTCCAATACAGCCGCCCGACAGCTCCCGAACCCCCGCACACTTTCGAACGTTCATCGAACACAGAGCCAAGCCCACGCCTGTGGACCGCCGAAACACGGCCGTATGCCCGTTTCCTGCCTGAGGGAAACCAGCCGAAGATTGTCGCGCCCGCGTACCGCCGGGTACAGTCGCCGCACTGCTCTGCCAGCCCCTGCTGTCGAGGCGAAAGAGAAGTTGGTGAACGACCGTCACCCGTCGGGGACCGCAACTACCCCGGCTCCGGCCCCCGATGCCGCCTCGGCGCACTACGCGTCGTACGGCCAGCGGGGTGGCCATTACGGTGAGTTCGCCACGTACTCCGACGCCGTCGCGTCCGCCTACGGAACCGGCGGTCAGGCCACCGGGACCTTCGCGGCAGACCCCCTTTTCGGCAACCTCCAGGGCGACGGCTGCACCGGTTCGTACGACGCCACCCAGTGGTCCACCGGCAGCCACCAGACGTTCAGTACGGGCACGCACCAGACGCTGAACTACGACCCGTACGCCGCCCAGCACCAAGCCGCGTTCGACACCGGCGCCTATGACACGACCGCCTGGGCGGCCGGTTATCAGCAGCTCGCCAGTGTCCCCGCGCAGGCCGGGTCCCCCGACGGCACGGGCCAGTGGGACGCGCACGCCTGGATGGAGGCCGGACAGCCCGCCGACCCCGCCCAGCAGCAGACCCAGCAGTGGGAATGGGGCACGCAGTCCTTCGACACGGGCGCCTACGACGCCACGCAGTGGAACTCCGGCGGAACCACCGAGCACGAGACGCATGACCCGCAGGCCGCGGCGACGGCGACCTTCGAACAGATCGTCCCGGAGGCGTTCGACCAGCAGGCCACCGCCACGTTCGAGCAGGCCGGGTCCTTCGACCAGCAGGCCACCACGGACTTCGAGACGCCGGAAGCCTTCGACCAGCTGCCCCACGAGCAAAACGTCACCGGGGACGAGGAGCTGGAGGACACTTCCGAGACGTCCGGCGATGCACCGCTGCTCGACGACCAGGAAGAGATCATCCCTGTCCCGGCCCCGCGCGCCGCGTCCCGCGCCGCGAACCGGTCCCGGCGCCGCAGCCCGGCGAAGCGTTCCGCGCTGCTGACGGTCGCCGTGCCGTCGGTGTGCGTGATGGGAGTCGCCGGGATCGCCGCCGCGACCGTCGGCGTGGGCGGTGGCGAGAGCGACAACCAGGACACGACGGCAAGCGCGCCCGAGGGGATCGCGGTGAAGCCGTCCGCGGCCAACAACAAGCTGGACTCCCAGCTCGCAAGCCTCTCCGCGGGCGCGAACGACTTCGCGGACCGGGCGAGCCGCACGCAGGAACGTATCGACCTCAAAGCCCAGCAAGCGGCCGAGAAGAGGAAGGCGGCGGAGGAGGCGGCCCGCAAGGAGCGGCTGCGCCCGAAGTTCGCGCTGCCGGTCATGCAGAGGGGGCTCAGCGCCTACTTCGGCCAGGCCGGCGTCAACTGGATGTCCGTGCACACCGGCATCGACTTCCCGGTCTCCTACGGGACGACGGTGATGGCCGCGACCGACGGCACGGTCCGTACGCAGTGGAACAGCGCGTACGGGAACATGATGATCGTGACCGCGAAGGACGGAACGGAGACGTGGTACTGCCACCTCTCCAGCTACCGGGTCGCGTCCGGTACGACCGTGAAGGCCGGCGACCCGATCGCGTACTCCGGTAACTCGGGCAACTCGACCGGCCCGCACCTGCACTTCGAGGTACGGCCGAGCGGAGGCTCCCCGATAGACCCGCTGCCGTGGCTGCGGAGCCACGGACTGAACCCGACCTGATCAACTCCTCGGTGAGCCCCCGCCGTTCGGCGGGGGCTCAGCCGTGTGAACTACAGCTTCTCCACCGGCGCGTACCGCAGCAGCAGCCGCTTCGGCTTCGTGTCCCCGAAGTCGATCGTCGCCTCCGCGTTCCCCCCCGTTCCCGTCACGCCGACCACCGTGCCCAGGCCGAACTGGTCGTGCGTGACGCGGTCGCCGATCGCCAGGGCGATCACGGGCTTCTCCGTCGCACCGCCCCGGCGCGTGGCGAAACCGGACGCGCCCGCGGCCGAGGACCGCGACCGGGACGAGGACAGCGAGGCCGCCACGCCCGAGACCGGCCCCGACGACACGGGAGCAGAGGACGCGCCCGTCCGCTTCCACTCGACGTGCTGGCCCGGAATCTCCTCCAGGAAGCGTGAGGGCGGGTTGTACGAAGGCTGGCCCCAGGCGCTGCGCATGGCCGACCGGGTGAGGTACAACCGCTCCCGCGCGCGTGTGATGCCCACGTACGCCAGGCGGCGCTCCTCCTCCAGTTCCTTGGTCTGCCCGAGCGCGCGCATGTGGGGGAAGACGCCGTCCTCCATGCCGGTCAGGAAGACCACCGGGAACTCCAGACCCTTGGCGGTGTGCAGCGTCATCAGCGTGATGACGCCCCCGCCCTCCTCCTCGTCCGGGATCTGGTCGGAGTCGGCGACCAGGGCGACCTGCTCCAGGAAGTCGGCCAGCGTGCCGGCCTCGCCTTCCCCGCGCTCCTGTTCGAACTCCAGTGCCACGGCGGCGAGTTCCTGGAGGTTCTCGATGCGGGTCTCGTCCTGGGGGTCTGTCGAGGCCTGCAACTCGGCCAGGTAGCCGGTGCGTTCGAGGATGGCCTCCAGGACCGTGGCCGGTCCCGCGCCCGACTCCACGATCGTCCGCAGTTCCTCCATCAGCACGTTGAACCGCTTGACCGCGTTCGTCGAGCGGGCCGCCATGCCGTACGCCTCGTCCACGCGGCGCAGCGCCTGCGCGAAGCTGATCTTCTCCCGCTGGGAAAGGGCGTCGATCATGGCCTCGGCACGCTCACCAATGCCCCGCTTCGGCACGTTCAGGATCCGCCGCAGCGGCACGGAGTCCTCCGGGTTCGCCAGCACCCGCAGGTAGGCGAGGACGTCCCGGACCTCCTTGCGCTCGTAGAAGCGGACGCCGCCGACGACCTTGTAGGGCAGGCCGACGCGGATGAAGATCTCTTCGAAGACACGGGACTGGGCGTTCGTGCGGTAGAAGACGGCGACGTCGCCGGCCTTGGCCTCGCCCTTGTCGGTGAGGCGGTCTATCTCGTCGGCGACGAACTGCGCCTCGTCGTGCTCGTTGTCGGCGACATAGCCGGTGATCCGCGCGCCCGCGCCCGCGTTGGTCCACAGGTTCTTGGGGCGGCGCGACTCGTTGCGCTCGATGACCGCGTTGGCGGCGCTCAGGATCGTCTGCGTGGAGCGGTAGTTCTGCTCCAGGAGGATCGTCGTCGCGTCCGGGTAGTCCTCCTCGAACTGGAGGATGTTGCGGATGGTCGCGCCACGGAAGGCGTAGATCGACTGGTCGGCGTCACCGACCACGCAGAGCTCGGCCGGCTGGAGCTCGTGCTCACCGGGCGGCACGTCCACGGGGTGTTCGGAGGTGCCGACGAGTTCCCGTACGAGGGCGTACTGGGCGTGGTTCGTGTCCTGGTACTCGTCGACGAGTACATGACGGAAGCGGCGGCGGTAGTGCTCGGCGACGTCCGGGAAGGCGCGCAGCAGGTTGACCGTCGTCATGATCAGGTCGTCGAAGTCGAGGGCGTTCGCCTCGCGCAGCCGCGACTGGTACAGCGCGTACGCCTGGGCGAGGGTCTTCTCGAAGCCGTCGGCGGCCTGGGCGGCGAAGTCCTCCTCGTCGATAAGCTCGTTCTTCAGGTTGGAGATCTTGGCGCTGAAGGACTTGGGCGGGAAGCGCTTGGGGTCGAGGTCCAGGTCGCGACAGACCAGGGCCATCAGCCGCTTGCTGTCGGCGGCGTCGTAGATCGAGAAGGAGGATGTGAAGCCGAGCTTCTTGCTCTCCCGGCGCAGGATGCGGACGCACGCGCTGTGGAAGGTCATCACCCACATCGCGTTGGCGCGCGGGCCGACGAGGTGCTCGACGCGCTCCTTCATCTCGCCCGCGGCCTTGTTGGTGAAGGTGATCGCGAGGATCTGCCCGGGGTGCACACCGCGCTCGGCCAGCAGATGCGCGATGCGATGGGTGAGTACGCGGGTCTTGCCGGAACCGGCACCGGCCACGATGAGCAAGGGAGAGCCGGCGTGCACGACGGCCGCGCGCTGGTTCTCGTTCAGCCCCTCCAGCAGCGCCGCCGGGTCGATGGCAGGGCGAGGCGCGCCGTCGCGGTAGTACGCGTCCCGGTCCGGCGGTACGTCGAACTTCCCGCCGAACAGATCGTCCGGAATCGACTCCGGAACGTGATCGTCCTCGGGCGGCGGCGGGGGCTCCTCCTCGGAGGCCCGCGGGGCCTGGAGGTTCGCCAGGAAGCTGTCGTCAAAGAGGCTGCTCATCGCTCTCCGAGTCTAGGGCGCCCCACCGACAGGCCGCGGCCGCCCCGAGAACATTCCGGCCCGAAGGCCGGAAATGGCCTCTGGAAGCCGAGAATCTTCCAGATCCGACCACGCGACATTCTCCCACTCTCCGGAACAGCCCCGTCGCGGTCGGCGATCAATCGAACACGGGACACCGGCGGAACCGGGACACCGGCCGGAGCGAGACACCGACCGGAGCGAGACACCGACCGGGCCGAGACGTCGACGGGACCGAGACGTCGGCCTACCGGTCCACAATGGGCGCGAAACCGACAAAGCGCATGGGAGCCGCGCCAACCCGAACAAGTCACCTCAGATCTTGCCGCATTGACCACGACAAGCAGCACCCCGGGTCAAGGTCACGAAAATGTATCGGGCATATCGCACACCAACCTTCACACGGGCCACGCTAGTTGGCTAGCGTGCCCGGCGGGCCGCACGACCCTAACCGGCGAACGTCGCCGGGCCGCGCGGCCTCCGCCGAGTCCGGTGCGCCCACGGCAGCCGGAGCCGGGGACCCACCGACCTTGGGGTGAATCGGCCAACCGCCCTGTGCGGCACGGCCGTAGGGCACACCTTCCGGAACCACCCGCCCGAACCCGACAGCTAACTCGGTAGGCGGAGTACGGAAGGAGTCGCCTCTCATGGCGCCGCACCGCAAGCCGCGTCCCTCCGGCACGCGCATAGCAGGCATACGCACCCCCGCCCTCGCGACGGCGGCCCTCACCTCTGTGGCCCTGCTCTCCCAGACCGCCAACGCCTCGCCCTCCGCCGACGACAAGCCGAGCATCGAAGAGGTCGAGAAGAAGGTCGACGATCTCTACCGCCAGGCCGAGTCCGCCACCGACAAGTACAACGCGGCCAAGGAGAAGACGACCAAGCAGCGTAAGCAGATCGACACGCTTCTCGACGACGTCGCCAAGCGGACGCAGAAGCTCAACGAGGCGCGGGAAGAGCTGGGTTCCTTTGCCGCGGCGCAGTACCGCACCGGGGCCGCGGCGCCTGGCACGGCCACCTTCCTGCTCGCCGACTCGCCCCAGGACTACTTCGACCAGAGCCACCTGATGAACCGGCTGACCGGCCGCCAGAAGGAAGCGGTCGACCAGTACATCACCGAGCAGGCCGCGACGATGAAGAAGCGGCGGGAGGCCACCCAGAGCCTGCAGACGCTCACCGAGTCGCAGAAGACGCTCCGGTCCACCAAGGCGGACGTCCAGCAGAAGCTCGCCACCGCGCGACAGCTGCTGTCCGAGCTGACCGCTCAGGAGAAGGCGCGGCTCGCCGCGATCGAGAAGAAGAAGCAGGAGGAGGCCCGGCGCCAGGCGGAGGAGCTGGCGCGGCAGCAGGCGGCCCAGGCCCAGCAGCAGGCCGCCGAGCAGCAGGCGTCCTCGTCCACCACGACCGGCTCGTCGGGCTCCTCCACCGGCTCCTCCACCACCGGCTCCTCCACCACGGACTCCTCCTACGCGACGAAGGCCGCCAAGGCACTCGCGTTCGCCCGCGCGCAGATCGGCAAGCCGTATGTCTGGGGCGCCACCGGGCCCGATTCGTACGACTGCTCGGGCCTGACCCAGGCCGCCTGGAAGTCCGCCGGGGTGACGCTGCCGCGCACCACGTACGACCAGGTCAACGCCGGCACGACGGTCTCGCTCGCCGACGCACAGCCCGGTGACCTGATCTTCTTCTACGACGACATCAGCCACGTCGGCGTCTACATCGGCAACGGCATGATGATCCACGCTCCGAAGCCGGGCGCGTACGTCCGCGAGGAGTCGATCTACTACGGCGGCGCGTCGATCATCCACAGCGTGGTCCGACCGGCCTGAGGCGATAGCTCCCCGGCCTGAGGCCATGGGTCCCGTTTTCGCGCGGCACGCGCGCGTGGGGTTGTTTTCGGGCTCCCCGCGCGCGTGGCCCGTACGCAACCCGCCCGCGCGTCCCTAGCATCGGGCCCATGTCAGGCACCTCCGCGCTCCGCACCTGGTGGGCGCAGCGTCCGCCCGCCGCCGGTGCCGCCGTTCTGGCGACCGGCGTCCTGTCGGTCGGGCTGCATCTGACCGGGTACGAGATCCTCTCCCGTATCGCCCTGGCCCTGGCGGGCGTCTGCTGGCTGGGGTTCGCCGCGGACTTCGCCGTACGGCTGCTGCGGGAGCGCGAGCGGTGGGCGGCCGAGGCGCGCTCCCCGGACTCGCTCACCGCGGTCGCGGCGACGACCGTGCTGGGCACGCGGTTGTCCGACCTGGGGTGGCAGCCGCTCGCCGAGGCGCTCCTCGCACTGGCTGTCGCGCTCTGGCTGGGGCTGGTCTATCCGGTCGTACGGCGCTGGCGGCGCGGTATGCCCGGGACTGTGTTCCTCGGGTGCGTGGCGATGGAGGGAATCGCGGTGCTGGGGGCGGTGCTCGCCGCGGCCGTGGGGGTGGCGTGGCTCGCGCACCTGGCGCTGGTGTTCTTCTGGTTCGGGCTGGTGTTCTACCTGGCCGGGCTGTGCTGCTTCGGCCCCCGGCAGGTGGCGACCGGCGCGGGCGACCAGTGGATCGCGGTCGGCGGGCTCGCCATCTCCGCGCTGGCCGGGGCGAGGCTCCTCGCCGCCGCGCACAGTGGCCTCTACCTCTGGAACGACGACGACAACGGCGTCCTGCGGACCGCCACCATCGGCCTCCTCGTCCTCGCTTCCGCCTGCGTCTGCGTGCTGGCGGCGGCCGAGCTGCGGTGGCCGCGGCCCCGCTACGACGTACGGCGCTGGGCGACGGTCTACCCCCTGGGGATGACGTCGGCGGCGGCACTGTCCGTCGCCACCGCCCTCGGGGTCCCCTGGCTGCGCGGCCCCGGGCGGGTGCTGCTGTGGATCGCGGTGGCCGCCTGGTGCGCGGTCCTCGCGGGAGCCGCCCGGCCCGCCCTGGGAACCGTCAGGTCCAGAGCACCGCGATGAAGATGTTCGCGATGGTCAGCGCGCCGACGAGGCCGAAGAGGGGCTTCTCGACCGTCTCCTCGTCGCGCTTCACGTAGACCAGGCCGAGAATCACGATCAGCAGGGCCAGCTTGACCCCGATCTTGATCGTGTTGACCGAGTGGTCGTCGGCCTGGTTGAGGCCGACGAGGGCGACACCCGTGACCAGCATGGTCAGCGCGCCGTGCAGCATCCCCGGCACGAAACGGGCGGTGCCCTGGCCCATCGCCTTCATCTGGGTGAGGAAGCCGCCCAGGAGCGCGGCGATACCGATGATGTGCAGGCCGACGAAGAGATGGATGAGTACGTCCATGGGCCGGAGCCTAATGAGGGGCCCGCATGCCTCCCGACACCGGCCCACCGCTTGTGACGCCTTGTGACAGCGCCCTCACGGACCTCCCGGGGCCCCGCATATATGCACCCCCATAGCACTCCGTCGCCCCACATGTCCCGGAACCGCCGCATCGGTCATGGCAGAGCGTGAAGTCGGCGACCCCGGACCGGGATCAGGGTCACATACGGTCACTGCCAGTCCGGTCACGCCAGTTCCGTACATTGCGTCACCGAGCCATCACGACGAGGTTTAGCGTCCTCCACCAGGTGACCGGCTCCCCACCGCCGCCCGGGCCAGGGGCGGCAGTCGGACACCACCGCCGAGAAGGTCCGGCGGCGGCCCCGCTCCCCCTGTGCGCGCCGCCGCCGGACGCGTGACAACCGCCCATGGCCCGGCGGTCGTACGAAAGGACGTGACGTCCCAGGTGGCAGCGCACCGCAAGCCCAGACAGCGTTCACTCGGCGGGAACACGGCCCGGACGGCCGCCACGATCGCACTCGCGGGAGCGGCGTCCGCGGCCGGCTTCGACGGAACGGGACACGCCGACCCGCAGCTTTCACCGGCACAGGTCAAGGCCAGGGTCGACAAGCTGTACCAGGAGGCGGAGGCCGCGACCGAGAAGTACAACGGAGCCAAAGAGGAGGCCGACCGGACCGAGGAGCGGCTGAACGCGCTGCGCGACGAGGCAGCGCGCCGGACGGACCGGCTCGACGCGGCACGGGACGCGCTGGGTTCCACCGCGGCGGCGCAGTACCGCAGCGGGGGCATCGACCCCTCGGTGCAGCTCCTGCTCTCCCCGGATCCCAGGCGGTACCTCGACGGCGCCTCGTTGGCCGAGCGGGTCGGCAGCCGGCAGGCGACGGCCGTGGCGGACGTACGGAAACAACTGCGGGAGATCGAGCAGCTGCGCGGGGCGGCGCGCGTGGAACTGGCCTCCCTGAAGTCGCGGCAGGCCGAGCTGCGCCGGGAGAAGCGGACGATCACCGGAAAGCTGGGCGAGGCGCGGCAGCTGCTGTCCCGGCTGTCGGAGGGGCAGCGGGCGCAGTTCGCCGGGGACGGGAGCGCCGTACGGGCGTCGCGGTCGGCGCTGCGGAACCTGGGGCCGGTATCGGCCTCGACGGCGACCGCGGAGGCGCCCAACGCGCGGGTGGCGGCCGCGCTGGCGTACGCGTACGGCAAGCTCGGCAGCCCCTACGTATGGGGCGCCACCGGCCCCGACGCCTTCGACTGCTCGGGGCTGGTGCAGGCCGCGTACCGCTCGGCGGGCATTTCGCTGCCGCGCACCACATACGCCCAGATCGGCGCGGGACAGCGTGTCCCGCTCTCCGAACTGCTCCCCGGTGACCTGGTGTTCTTCTACTCCGGAATCAGCCATGTGGGGATCTATGTGGGGCACGGCCAGATGATCCACGCGCCGAACCCGTCGGCGCCGGTACGCCTTGCGCCGATCGACGAGATGCCGTTCGCCGGGGCCACCCGGGTGACGTGAGGCGGACCCGGTGAGGGCCTGTCAGACCAGGCGGCGGGCGGTCGCCCAGCGCGTCAGTTCATGACGGTTCGACAGCTGGAGCTTTCGCAGGACCGCCGAGACATGGGACTCGACCGTCTTCACCGAGATGAACAGCTGCTTGGCGATCTCCTTGTACGCATAGCCGCGGGCGATGAGGCGCAGTACCTCGCGCTCGCGCTGGGTGAGACGGTCGAGGTCCTCGTCCACGGGCGGGGCGTCGGTCGAGGCGAAGGCGTCGAGGACGAAGCCGGCCAGGCGCGGCGAGAACACCGCGTCGCCGTCCTGCACGCGGAAGACGGAGTCGACGAGGTCCGAGCCGGTGATCGTCTTGGTGACATAGCCGCGGGCGCCGCCGCGGATGACCCCGATGACGTCCTCCGCCGCGTCCGAGACGGACAGGGCGAGGAAACGGACGGGCTGCTCCACGTCGGCCATCAACGGGGCGCAACGGCGCAGCACTTCGACTCCCCCGCCGCCGGGCAGATGGACGTCGAGGAGGACGACCTCGGGACGGGTCGCGGTGATGACGCTCACCGCCTGGTCGACGTCCGCGGCCTCGCCGACGACCTCGACGCCGGTCCGCTCGGTCTGCCCGATCTCGGCCTGGACGCCCGTACGGAACATGCGGTGGTCGTCGACGAGCACGACCCGCACGCGCCGCTCCCCCGCGCCCCCGCTCGTGCGCTCCGGCTCCGCCGGGCCGACCGGCTCGTTCGCGTCGCTCATGACGTCTTCTCCGCCCTCTCCATCTCCAGTTCGACCTCCGTGCCGCCGTCCGGAACCGCGCGCAGCCGTGCCGTGCCGCCGTTGCGCTCCATGCGGCCGATGATCGATTCTCTGACACCCATGCGGTCGGCGGGTATCGCGTCGAGGTCGAAGCCGGGGCCGCGGTCGCGGACGGACACGAAGACCGACCTGCCCTCGACCTCGGCGTAGACCTGGACGGCGCCGCCCTCGCCACCGTACTTGGCGGCGTTCACCATCGCTTCGCGCGCGGCCTGCATCTGTGCGACCGTCCGCTCGTCGAGGGGGCAGTCGCCGACGATGACGACCTCTATGGGAACGCCGTGCTTGTCCTCCACCTCCGCCGCGTTGCGCCGGACCGCCTCCGCGAGGGTGTCGGGCTCCTCGTCCTCGTCCTTGCCGGTGCCTTCCGGTTTGTAGAGCCACGCGCGCAGGTCGCGCTCCTGGGCGCGGGCGAGGCGGCGCACCTCGCCCGCGTTCTCCGCGTTGCGCTGGATCAGGGTCAGGGTGTGCAGGACCGAGTCGTGGACATGGGCGGCGACCTCCGCGCGCTCCTGGGCGCGGATGCGCATCAGACGCTCCTCGGACAGGTCCTGGCTCATCCGGACGAGATACGGTCCGGCGAGCAGCGCTATGCCGACGAGGACCGCGAGCGCCGCCTGCAGGATCGAGCCGAGGTGGGCCGCGGAGCCCTGCAGCACGAAGATGGCGGAGACGCCCGCGGTGACCAGCAGGACACCGGCCGCGGCGCGCAGCAGGGTGAGGGTGCGCCGACGGCTGCCGACCTCCATCCAGCGGGCCCGGCGTGCGTTGTCCGCCTGGCGCCAGACCAGGGCGACGCCCGCCGCGACGAGGACGGCCGGGATGAGATACGCCTTGGCCCCGCTGCCGAGGTTCACGCTGCCCACGAAGGTCAGGGCCACGACGACCATGAGGAGCAGGGCGACGATCTGGCCTCGGTCGGGCTTGCGGGCCACCAGTCTGCGGCGGCCGTCGGGCGAGGTCTCGGTGCCGACCAGGGACGAGGGGCGCCGGTCGTCCACACCGCCGACGCCGAGCGGAACGAAGAACCAGAACGCGGCGTACAGCAGCGCGCCCAGGCCGTCCGCCATCATCAGGCCGACGAAGACGAGGCGCACCCAGATCACGGGCAGGCCGAGATGCCCGGCGAGCCCCCGCGCCACGCCCCCGAGCCAGCGTCCGTCGCTGCTGCGGTAGAGCTTGCGCGGCGGCCGCGGGTCGGCGAGGGGCACTGTTGCGGCGTCCGGCATGCCATCGATCGTCACACGACCGGCCCAGCGTGGCATCAGGGTCGACCCCCTAGACTCCCCTGATCTTCGGATCGGCGGTGATCGAACACTCCCCCCGGCAGCCGTCAGGGGCAGATTTCAGGGTTCGGCCAGGGTCGTCCCGACTGCCACCGGGCGGCCCCGGCAGGGACCATGGACGCATGACAGATCAGCAGCACGCGGCAGCGGGACGGATCCCCGGCTCCGGCCGGGGTGCCCGCCCGTCGGGCGGCGGGCCGCGGGAGGCCGCGGCGGCGGACGCCGGCGGACGGGACTCGGGTCCACGCGACGGCGTGCCCACGCCCGGCCGCACCGCGCCCGCCGCAGGAGAGGAACCGCGCGCGCACGAGGACGAGGCCGCGCGGGACGGCGCGGCCGTGGCCGAAGGCCCCGGCCGGTTCCGGCGCGACCGGCGGCACAGGATGCTGGCGGGCGTCTGCGCCGGTCTGGGGCGGCAGTGCGACATGGACCCGGTGATCTTCCGGGTCGTGCTCGCGGTGCTCTCCGCGACGGGCGGCCTCGGGCTGATCTTCTACGGTTTCGTCTGGCTCTTCGTCCCGTACGAGGACGAGGAGGAGAACGAGATCCGCAAGCTGCTGACAGGCCGCGTCGACGGCCAGGGCCTGGCCGCGATCCTCTTCGCCCTGGTGGGCTGCGGGGTCTTCCTGTCGATGCTCAGGAACGGTGGGGTGCTGACCTTCGCCACCATCGTGTCCCTGCTCCTCGCGGGCGCGGGGTACTGGTCACGGCAGCGCGGCGCCCCCGACCCCGACCCGCTCGCCGCGCATGCAGTCGCCGACGCCCCGCCGGAGGCCACGGCACCACCCGTGCCCGACTCCTACCCCTCCTGGTGGCGCGACCCCATCGTCAAGGACGGCACGCACGTGGGCGGCACGGGCTATCTGTGGGGCCCGAGCGAGGTCCGCGACCGTGACATCGCGGCGGCGGTCAACATCGCCCGCGGCTCCTCGTACAGCGAGCGGATACGGACCGAGCGGCAGCCCGGGCCGCGAGGGCCGCGCTGGATCGGCGGCTGGGTGTTCCTGTTCGCCCTGCTCGCGGGCGCTCTCGGCACCGGCCTGACCTGGCACGACCATGCGCTCGGCGCCAGCCTGCAGATGGGCCTCGCGGGTGCGCTCGTCGTGTTCGGCACGGGTATCGCGCTCAGCTCGCTCCTGGGGCGTACGGGCGCGGGCTCGATCTTCCTCGCGATACTCACGGCCGGTCTGCTCGCCGCGTCGGCTGCCCTGCCGAAGGACATCAGCACGCACTGGACGCGCACCACCTGGGCACCGGCCTCGACGGCGGCCGTCCAGGAGAAGTACGACCTGGGCACCGGCGTCGGCACACTGGACCTCACCCGTCTGGAGCTCGCCAAGGGCCGGACGGTTGTGACGACCCGGGCGGAGGTGGGTGTGGGCCGGCTCAAGGTGGTGGTCCCGCGGGACGCGACGGTGAAACTGGAGATCGAGACGGGGATCGGCGACATCCGGTTGCCGGGCGACAGCCAGAAGGACGTGGACGTGGAACCCGGCAAGCACGAGCGGTTGACGCTCGCCCCGGCATCCGGCACGAAGAGCGCGGCCACACTCCACCTCAGCCTGGAGGTCGGCGTGGGCCAGGTGGAGGTGAGCCGTGCTGCGTCATGAGTTCCAGCCCGGCCGGCTGATAGCCGGCGCCGCCCTGACCGTCGCGGGCGTCCTGTTCCTGGGTGACGCCGGTGGGGCTTGGGAGACGCCGTGGTACGTCATCGTCCCGATCGTCAACGGCGGCCTCTGCCTCGCCGCCGTGACAGGCCTGCTGGCCCGAGCGATACGCAGGGGCCGCACCTCCCGCGGGGAACTGCGGGCGGAACGGGGCGAGGCGACGGCCCCGTAGCTTTGGAGCGCGCCCCGGTCTACCGGTACCCGCCCGCGCGTTGCCGTCGGCGGGCGCGGAGGACGGCGTCCAGGGAGAGGACCGGGGTGCCGGCGAGGACCAGGGGCAGCCAGGCCATGAGGTAGGCGAGGTCGTTGCCGTAGTAGTAGGGGCTGGAGGCCCAGCTCACGGTCAGCCACAGGCTCAGCGAGATCAGCGCGCCACCGAGCGCGGCGAGGCGGCCCAGCAGGCCGATCAGTGTGCCGATGCCGACGGCCAGTTCACCGAGGGCGATGGCGTAGCCGAAGCCGACGGGGCTCTTCAGCGCGAGGTCGACCAAGGCGGGGATCGCCGACGAGTCGCGCACGGTACGCATCAGGTCACCGATCGACCCGGAGCCGGAGTCGTGCATGAAGGCGCTGCTAGTGAGCTTGTCCAGGCCCGCGTAGATGAAGGTGACGCCCAGGAAGACGCGCAGGGGAAGCAGGGCGTACCGAGTGGCGGTGTCCCGCCAGCTCCGGCCCTCGTCGAGATAGGAGGTGTGGGAGTCCGTGCGAATGCCATGAGTCATCGTGTCCGCCGCCTCTCGCCCGCCGTGCCGTTGACGCCTCAACAGACCATACGTACGAAAGGGGGCACCCGCTCAAGCGCTGCGCGCCCACTTTCCTCGGTTCCCTTCCCCGCGGGCCGCCTCCCCAGACCTCCTTTGGCCTGAACGGCCCCCGACTTGAACCAGACCTCAGTCCGTCACATCGATCGCCACCCGGTTGGTCTCCACCCCCGCCGCCGTCACCACCTGGACCTCCACCCTGCCCGGCTCCACATCCGCCGGCACCGGGACCGTCAGGAGCGTGTCCGTCGGGTTGCTGAAGCCGCCGGGGACCGGGACCAGGGGGACATGGACATGGACCGCTCCTATGCGGACCACCATCCGGGACAGCCGGTCCGCAGTCTGGGCGCCCGGCGGGACGAACCCCGCGCCGCGGATCTCGACGTCGTCGCCCGTACGGATCGGCGCGTCCAGGTCGCCCGCCTCCCGCGCCCGCACCACCGAGAGGACCACCGGACGGCCGCCCTCCGCGTACTTTCCGGCGAGGTAGGTGGCCGCCGAGACGAGCATCAGTACCGCGAGACCCCAGGGCAGATCGGGCAGTTGGTCGGGGCGGCGGGCCAGCCGTACCACCGCGAAGAGCAGGGCGACCGCGCTGATCACCACGTACTGCGTGTCCGCGAAGCTGCCCCGCCCGGAGTCGTCCGTCAGCAGGTCCGCCGCCCGCGGCCGGTCGGCGCGTACCTTCTGCAGGCGCTGGCCGAGGACCCGCAGCCCGACCACCCGCCGCACCAGTACCGCGATTCCGCACACCACCGCGATCACGGTCACCACGCCCACGCCACGCACGAGGTCGAGCCCGGCGATCAGCGCGTCGCGCCTGCCAGGCCCGGAAGCCGCGGCCAGTTCGCCGACCAGCACCAGCACCGCGTACACCGCGAACAGCACCCAACTCGCCGCCACCGCACGGGAGGTCGACAGCCGGTTGTCCTCCCCGATGACGGGCGCGAGCGCCCCGCCGCGCGCCCGGTGCAGATACGCGGCGGCGGTCAGCGACCCGCCCACCAGCGCCGCCGCGACCAGCCCGGCCGTCCGCGCCACGGTCCATCCCGCGCCGATCGCCGTCAGCGCCTGCGTCAGCAGCAGGACACCCACCGCGCCCCACACCACGACCGCCGTATGCCGCCACAGCCGGCCCAGCCAGGCCTCACCGTCGGCGCGGCTGCGCTCGGCCACGAGGTCCGCGGACTGGGTCAGCTCCTCGGACACCCACTGGCGGGACGCGGACACGGAGTGCGCGACCGCCGCGGGCAGCCCCCGCCCGGACGCGAACTCCTCCCGCTTCGCCAGGAATTCGGCGACCGCCCGCCGGTGCCCCTCACGCGCGCCGTGCGGGCAGTCCCCGCAGGTGCAGCCACCCTCGTGCGCACCCGGACCGCTCCCACGCCCCGCGCCCTGCCTCGCCTCCTGCACCGCCACGCCCGCTGCCGCCTTCCCCGCGCCAGATCACCAAGCCGCACCCGCCACCGCAACTTCCGGGCGACGACAGCGAATTGTGCCGTACGGAACACACCTCGCGTTCGCCAGGTGCGGTCAGGGCGGGTGAAAGCACCAACCCCGGGGTTGACCGGCGTCGAAAACGCGCCGGCCGCGGGAGTCGGGCAAGCTCCACCGGAGGGCGTCCTCACGGACAAGGAGTCCGCGGCCACGAAGGCGGTCCGCGCGGCTTCCGACCGCGCCGGGTGCCGACGTCAGCTCAGCAGGTCCGGTTCGCTCCGGCTGATGTCCTGCCACAAGGGCTGGTAGTTGATCCACGCCACCAGGTCCCCGCCCAGCTGCTCCCGCGTGGCCACCGCCTGCTTGTGGTCGATCAGGACCGGACGCCCCGCCGCCTTGGCGGTCAGCTGTACCTGGCAGGAGCGTTCCATCGAGAGGAACCACCAGGCCGCCGCGTCCACCGAGTCGCCGACCGTCAGCAGCCCGTGGTTGCGCAGGACGAGCGCCTTGCGGCTGCCGAGCGCGGTCGCGATCCGGCGGCCCTCCTCGGCGTCCACGGCGACGCCCGTGTAGGCGTCGTACAGAGCGTGGTCCTCGTAAAAGGCGCAGCTCTCCTGAGTGATCGGATCCAGCAGGTCGCCGAGTGCGGACAGGGCGCGTCCGTGCACGGAGTGGCAGTGGGCGACGGCCACGACGTCCGGGCGGGCGGCGTGGACCTGGGCGTGCACGGTGAATGCCGCCTGGTTCACGTGGTAACGGCCCTGGATCACCTGCCCGTCCTGGTTGGCCAGCACCAGATCGCTCACGGTGACGTGCTTGAACGGCATCCCGAACGGGTTGACCCAGAAACAGTCGGTGAACTCGGGGTCGCGGGCGGTGATGTGCCCGGAGACACCGTCCTCGAAGCCGAGCCGTCCGAACAGCCGCAGCGCTCCGGCCAGCCGCTCCTTGCGATGCCGCCGCTCGTCGTCCGGCGATTCGTGCATCGGCGGCATGGCGAAGTGCAGCCGATCCGTGGGCAGGGGCAGCGGCGGGGTCGGCCCGTGCATGTGTCCTCCAGCACTGGGTTGCTTTACGGGGCGGAAGTTACCGTCGGTCAGCTCAGGAGGACAGAGCTCTTTTGTAAAGATGACGCACGCAACCGATACCGGACAGAAGACGTCGGGTATCGGCGCGAGACTCGCCGTATGGCATCGAACTGGGCAGCTTTCACCACCGCGGAACCGGCGCTCGCGAAGACCGTCGAGGAACGCTTCGCGGCCTTCTCTCATCACGTCGTCGCCACCCTCCGCAAGGACGGCTCGCCGCGCACCACCGGTCTAGAGGTGCGCTTCCTGAACGGCGAGTTGTGGCTCGGCATGATGCCGGGCTCGCTCAAGGCGCTCGACCTGCGCCGCGACCCGCGCTTCGCGCTACAGGCGAATCCGGGGCCGGGGACCGGGATGGGCGGCGGTGACGTGCGGATCAGCGGGCGGGCGATCGAGGTGGAGGACGCCGCGACGAAGGCCGCGTATGTGAAAGAGGTGGAACCGCCGCAGCCGTTCCACCTCTTCCGCACCGAGCTGACGGAGGTCGTACGGACCTACGTCGAGGACGACACGTATCTGGTCGTCGAGATCTGGAAGCCCGGAGAGCCGGTGCGGACTCTCAAGCGGACCTGACCTTCACGAACGGGAGAACTACTCCCACTCGATGGTGCCCGGGGGCTTCGAGGTCACGTCGAGGACGACGCGGTTGACGTCGCTGACCTCGTTCGTGATGCGGGTGGAGATCTTCGCGAGCACGTCGTACGGCAGACGCGACCAGTCGGCGGTCATGGCGTCCTCGGACGAGACCGGGCGCAGGACGATCGGATGGCCGTACGTCCGGCCGTCGCCCTGGACGCCGACGCTGCGGACGTCCGCGAGCAGGACCACCGGACACTGCCAGATGTCACGGTCGAGACCGGCCGCCGTCAGCTCCTCGCGGGCGATGGCGTCGGCCTCGCGGAGCAGGTCGAGCCGCTCCTTGGTCACCTCGCCGACGATCCGGATACCCAGGCCGGGGCCGGGGAACGGCTGGCGCTGGACGATCTCCTCCGGCAGGCCGAGCTCCTGGCCGACCATGCGGACCTCGTCCTTGAAGAGCTTGCGGAGCGGCTCGATGAGCTTGAACTCCAGGTCCTCGGGGAGGCCGCCCACGTTGTGGTGGGACTTGATGTTGGCCGTGCCGGTACCGCCACCGGACTCGACCACGTCCGGGTAGAGGGTGCCCTGGACGAGGAACTCCACCGCGGGACCCTCGTCCGCGATGATCTCCGCCTGGGCCTGCTCGAAGACGCGGATGAACTCGCGGCCGATGATCTTCCGCTTCTCCTCGGGGTCGGAGACCCCCGCGAGCGCCTTGAGGAACCGCTCCTCCGCGTCGACGACCTTCAGCTGTACGCCGGTGGCCGCGACGAAGTCCTTCTCGACCTGCTCGGTCTCGTCCTTGCGCATCAGACCGTGGTCGACGTACACGCAGGTCAGCTGGGAGCCGATGGCCTTCTGGACCAGCGCGGCGGCCACGGCGGAGTCCACACCGCCGGACAGGCCGCAGATGGCGCGCTTGTCGCCGACCAGCTCGCGGATCGCCTCGACCTGCTCCTCGATCACGTTGCCCGTGGTCCAGGTCGGGGACAGGCCCGCGCCCCGGTAGAGGAAGTGCTCCAGCACCTGCTGGCCGTGCGTGGAGTGCATGACCTCGGGGTGGTACTGGACGCCGTACAGCTTCTGCTCGTCGTTCTCGAAGGCGGCGACCGGGACGACGTCCGTGGACGCCGTGACGGTGAAGCCCTCGGGGGCGGCGGAGCAGGCGTCGCCGTGGGACATCCAGACCGCCTGCTCGTCCGGGGTGCCCTCGAAGAGGGTGGAGGACGGCCTGGAGACGTGGAGGTCCGTACGGCCGTACTCACGCGCCCCGGTGTTGTCCACCGTGCCGCCGAGGGCCTGGGCCATCAGCTGGAAGCCGTAGCACATGCCGAAGACGGGGACGCCGGCCTCGAACAGGGAGCGGTCGACGGTCGGGGCGCCCTCCTCGTAGACCGACGAGGGGCCGCCGGAGAGGATGATCGCCGCCGGGTTCTTGGCGAGCATCTCCTCGACCGGCATGGTGCTCGGCACGATCTCGCTGTAGACCCGGGCCTCGCGGACGCGGCGGGCGATGAGCTGGGCGTACTGTGCGCCGAAGTCGACGACCAGGACGGTGTCGGGGGCGGCGGCAGCGGTGGTCGCTGATGACACGGGGTGCCTTCCGGCGGTGGGGCGGGTCTCTGTGCTGACCGATTCTACCGAGGTGGCCGTGGGAACAGTCCCGTCCGCTGGGGGGCTGCCTCCCCCGGCCCCCCGCTACCGGCCTGAACGGCCTCGCCCTCGAACGCCTGACAAGCTGCGACGAACCCCACCCCCGTCTCACCATCCGAACCCGGTTGGCCACCGCCCGCCACCACGGCATACTGGCCCCATGCTCACGCACTCGACGACCTTCGTCTTTACCTATGGCAACCGGCCCGCCGGCTGCCATGGTCGTGCTGCTTGAGCTACTGACAAGCGACTTCCCAGGCGCCCCGGGCCGACATGGTCCGGGGCGCCTGATGTTTGCGGACCATGCCGATCCGGGGCACCTCAGCCCGACACCGACCCCTTTGAGGAGCCCCGGCATGACCGCCACCACCACCGAGCAGACGGCCGCAGAGAAGACCGGCGCCCGCACCCCCGAGGCCGCCGATGTGATCACCGGCGCCCGCGAACGCATCGACACCCTCGACGACCGCATCATCGGCCTCATCCAGGAGCGCATGGCGGTATCCGCCGTCATCCAGGAGGCCCGTATCTCCTCCGGCGGCCGCCGGGTGAACCTCTCCCGCGAGATGGAGGTCCTCGGTCACTACAGGGAGGCCCTCGGCAAGCCCGGTACGGCCCTCGCGATGACCTTGCTGGAGCTGTGCCGGGGCCGGGTCTGACGGCCGGCGGGGGCCCTCGCACGGCGGGCGTCGTGCGACGGGCGTCCAGTGCACCCACGTTCGTATGCCCTCTCACCCGTACGGCGCGTGACCGGGGCCGTACGGGGTTCGTTGGTCCGGTTGTCCGTGCCAGCCAGGGGCGGGCCCGAAAGAACCACGCGTGGCTCCGCTGGGGCGATGAGGCGTACGGATCGTGCTGTGCGCCGTGGGACCTCGCTCCAGGGTTGTGACCGGACGGCAGGGGACAGCAGCCCGGTCACCCAACAGAACGGTCGGCTCCGGGGACGCCCGGGGCCGACCGGCGGAACCTGTTCAGAGGTGGTCGAAACGGTTGCGGAGGCCGTGACCCATCCAGCACGATGCGAAGAACAGCCCGCCGACGGCAGCAGTACGGACGACCGGACAGCTCCCACCCCTTGAGCCCCGGCAGACAACTGCATCGCTCCCTCACCGAACCGACCGCCATGGCCGGCTCCCCGCGCGCTCCCCGAGTGCGCCGGGCGTACCACCGGCGGTCACGCAGGCAAGCGGCGCAACCCCCCGGCGCCGCTCCCAGGCACCGGCGCTGCCCTGACGTCGGTGCTGACGGAGAAGGGTCCCGCGGAACCTCCCCCGACCTCTCGGCTCAGCCCGATCGGGGGATCCCCCGCCGCGGGGCCCTTCGCTTGCCGTTCGGCCGTTCCTCAGGTCCGTGACGGCCGTTCCTCAGGTCCGCGACGGCCGTTCCTCAGGTCCGTGATGCGGTCCCGCACGTCGCGTCGTCCCCCTGGCGGAGATCACGGCTGCGGTCGTACGGGTCCGTCGTCGGGCCGCTCGGTGCGGCGCCCGTGGGGCCCGTCGAGGAGAACTCGGGGTGCAGAAAGCCGTCGTGGACGCCGCAGGCCGAGTTGCCCGTGGACTCGTCGTAACGGACGAGCTGGAGTCTGCCCGGCGTGACCCCGTACTTCGTGGGGTCGACCAGCTCGGTCTCGATGACGCGGCGCACGATCGTGCGGGCCACTTCCTTCGAGCCGCCGCGGGACAGCGCGTAGACGAAGGTGTAGTCGGCGTGGACGCGGAGCAAGGCGTCCTCACCGCGGGCGAAGGTGATCCGGCCGCGGACCTTCACGACCTTGCCCACGAGCCGTACCTCGCGGGGATCGAAGCGGGTGAAGAGCAGCAGGGGGTCGTACTTCTCGTCCGGGGCGGCGAGCGACCACTTGAGCTCGTCGACAACGTGCGGCTGCTTCGGGTCCAGCACGCCCAGCGCCGCCGTGGGGCGCGCGCCGAGCAGGGTCTTCGGGTTGAGGTTCGCGTCGACCAGCAGGGTCTTCGTCTGCCGCAGGGCGGTGGCCACCTGTGCCTTCGTCAGTGAACCGACCGGCTCGGCCGGGGGCAGCACGATCCCGGCCTCGCCGTCGCCCCAGTGCAGGGCCGGGGAGCCGGCGAAGGGGCGGTCGAGGGTGGGGGTGTCCGGGTTTGCGGCGGAGGGCGGCGCGGTGGGGCGCGCGGTCTCGACCGGCATCGGCGACGTGTCCGCGTCCGCGCCTGGGCGGGAGCCGAACGGGTCGCCGGGTATCAGCGACGGTTTCATGGCCACGACGGCGACCGCGAGGGCGAGGAGCAGACCGAGCACCGTCCCCACGCGGCGGCGTGACCGCCGACCGGACGGGACCGGCGGGGCGCGCCAGCCGTCGGGGCGTACGCCCTGCGCGTCCTGCTGCCGCAACCGACTGGTCACCATGCGCGCCCGCGCGGACGGTTCCTTGGGCGCGGAGGCGCGGATGTCGCGCTCGCTGTCGCGGGCGAACTGCTCCCAGACCTCGTCGGGGATGGAGGATTCCTCGGGGTGCTGGTCGGACACGAAGGAGTTTTACGGGAGCACGTGGTGGTTCACAAGGCATTTATGCGTGTGACTCAGATCACATAAGCATCCTGTGAATAGAGGGCAACCGTTCACAGGTTTCACGGGTCACAGCTGGCGAATCAAGGGCCACGCCCGCGCCCCACACGCACGCGGAGGCCTCCCCCCCCCCCCAGCCGTGCCGCGTCGCCGCGGCACACCGGACTTTTCGAGGTCTTCATGAAGCTCCGCCGTGTCCTGGCCGCTTCGGCGGCGACGGCCGCTCTGGCCCCGCTGGCACTGCTGTCCGCGCCGACCGCGTTCGCGGAGGACCCGTCGTCCTCTCCCTCCAGCTCCGTCTCCGCGACCGAGACCGCGGCGACACAGTCGCCGACCAGCCCCGCACCCGAGACCGGTATCACGACGACTCCCGCCGGCACCGAGTCCACGACGCCGTCCTCTTCGGCTTCGGCGCCCTTGGCCCCCGTGGCCAAGCCGTCGAAGTCGGCCACCACGTCGGCCACGCCGAGCGGCAGCGCCGAGCCGACCGATGAGCCCTCGGGCGACTGCACGGACCAGGATTCCGACTACAAGTCGAAGCTGGACGCCAAGCTGACCGGCCTGCCCGGCAAGATCGCGGTCGGCAGCGGCTGGCACCCGTTCACGCTCAAGGTCACGAACCCGACGAAGAGCACCCTCAAGGACGTCATCTTCTACGCCGGCGTCGGCCCGGCCGACGAGGACGCGGAGAACCCGTTCAAGCCCAGCCAGGTCCAGCTCCAGGCGAAGGTCGACGGCGCGTGGGTCGACGTCGAGGACGAGGGCTACTCCTTCGGCTACCTCGAACTCTCCGACATCGACGCCGGCAGGACGGTCGACTACCAGCTCCGTCTGAACGTGAAGGCCGACGCTCCGATCGGCGCCGGTCTGACCGTCGGCGGCGGCGTGTACTTCGACGAGGAGGAGAACTGCGTCGGCGCCGGCCAGGCCGGTTACATCGTCGAGATCGTCAAGTCCGGTACGGACACGGGCGGCACCAGGCCCCAGGAGGGCGGCAAGGTCCCGCTTCCCACCACCAAGCCGAACAGCGCCAACACCCAGCTGGTGACCGGCAGCCTCGCCTCCACCGGTTCCTCCTCAGCGCTCCCGACCATCGCCCTCGTCGGCGGTGTCGCCGTCATCGTCGGTGGCGGTGCGGTGTTCGCGGTGCGGCGCCGGAAGACGGGTGGCCAGGCCGCGTAAGGCGCCGCCACTCGCACGCAGAACTGCGTCAGGCGCCCCGCGCCTCGCACAAAGAAGAAGGACCTGGGCTCGGAGGGGGGCACAGGTCCTTCTTCTGTGCGTGCTGCCTTTCCCTGTGCGTGCTGCCTTTCCCTGTGCGTGCTGCCTTTCCCTGTGCACGCTGCTGTTCTCTGTGCACGCTGCTTATCCCCGTGCGCGCTACTGTTCCCGTCGTACCGTCGGCATCCCCAGGAACGGCAGTCGCAGCGCCCCGAACGCCTCCGCCGGCACCGTCGGATGGCGGGGCTCCACCGGCTTGAGACGTTCGTAGGCGGCCCCCTGCGCCGGACGCGGGTCCGCCTCACCCTTGTTGGGCCAGTACGACATCGCGCGCTCGGCCTGCGCGGTGATGGTGAGAGACGGGTTGACACCGAGGTTCGCGGACACCGCCGCGCCGTCGACCACCGAGATGCCGGGGTGGCCGTACAGCCGGTGGTACGGGTCGATCACGCCCGTCTCGCGCGAGGTGCCGATCGGGCAGCCGCCGAGGAAGTGCGCGGTCAGCGGGGTGCCCATCAGTTCGCCGACGTTGCTGCCCGCGAAGCCGTTGATCTCGGCCGCGAGCACGGACGCCGCCTCGGAAGCCGCCCTGATCTGCTTCGGGTTGGGGGCGCCGTGGCCCTGCCGGGCCGTCAGCAGACCCTTTCCCGCACCCTTCGGCTTCAGGTACGTCGTCAGTGAGTTGTCCAGCGACTGCATCACCAGGCCGATGATGGTCCGCTCCGACCAGCGGCGGTTGGAGAGGGAACGGACCATCAGCCACGGGTGCCGCGCCGCGTTCGCCAGCCAGGCCAGGGCGCGCGAGGAGCCCTCCGCGTACGGGACCTGGAGGATCGACAGACCGCCCATCGCGTTCGAGCCCTTGCCGTAGCGGACCGGTTCGATGTGCGTGTTCTCGTCCGGGTGGATCGAGGACGTGATCGCCACGCCCTGTGTGAAGTCGGCCTTCGCCGTGCCGTGCGCCCTGCGGTAACGGCGGTTGTCCGTCTGCGCGCCCACCAGCGCCTCGGAGTTGGTCCGGGTCAGCTCGCCCAGACGGTCGGAGATGTACGGCAGTTGACGGTTCGCTTTCATGCGATGCAGCAGCGTCTGCGTACCGTACGTGCCCGCCGCGATGACGACCCGCCGCGCCTTGAAGGTCCGGCCCTGTCCCCTGCGCTTCGCGTCCGTCGGCAGGGTCGCGACCGCGTACCCGCCCCGCGAGTCGTCCGTGACGGACACGACCGTCGTCATGGGGTGCACGATCGCGCCCGCCTTCTCGGCGAGGTGGAGGTAGTTCTCGTTGAGGGTGTTCTTCGCGCCGTGCCGGCAACCGGTCATGCACTCGCCGCACTCGGTGCACGCCCGCCGGGCGGGCCCGGCACCGCCGAAGTACGGGTCCGGGACCTCTTCACCGGGCCTGGCCCTGGCCGTTCCGTCGGCGTCGTCACCGTCGCCGAAGAAGACGCCGACCGGCGCCATGTGGAAGGTGTCGCCCACGCCCATCCGCTGAGCGGCCGCCTTGAGATGGACGTCCGAGGGCGTCAGGGTCGGGTTGAGCCGCACACCCAGCATGCGCCGCGCCTGGTCGTAGTACGGCTCCAGCTCCTCCTGCCAGTCGGTGATGTCCTTCCACTGCGGATCGTCGAAGAAAGCCTTCGGCGGTACGTAGAGGGTGTTGGCGTAGTTGAGGGAGCCGCCGCCGACTCCCGCGCCCGCGAGCACCATCACGTTGCCCAGCAGGTGGATGCGCTGGATGCCGTACATGCCCAGGGCGGGGGCCCAGAGGTAGTTCTTCAGGTCCCAGGAGTTCTTCGGCAGGGTGTCGCGGGTGAAGCGGCGGCCGGCTTCCAGGACGCCGACGCGGTAGCCCTTCTCGGTCAGCCGCAAGGCGGTGACGGAGCCGCCGAATCCGGAGCCGACCACGATGACGTCGTAGTCGTAGCCCTCGTCGCCCTCGTCGCCTTCGTCGGCCTGGACCTGGGCCTGGGCCTGGACAGACTTCTCCTGTGACACGTGCTCTCCTCGTCGAGAGTGGGTGCTGTCTAGCGAAGGCGCAGCGTCTTCATGACGCGGAGGCTCCGGCTCATGAACGCCGCGTACTTCTCGTCGTCCATGCCGAGCGACGGCGCCATCGGCAGCAGCCTCTGGTGGGCGACGGTCTGGGCCTCGGTGTACTTGAGGATGCCCTCGGAGCCGTGGCGGCGGCCGAGGCCGGAGTCCTTCATGCCGCCCATCGGCGACTGGACGCTGCCGTAGGCGGGCGCGTAGCCCTCGTTGACGTTGACCGTGCCCGTGCGCAGGCGGGAGGCGACCTCGCGGCCGCGTCGGCCGTCCTTCGTCCAGACCGACGAGTTCAGGCCGTACGGGGTGGAGTTGGCGTGCTCGACCGCCTCGTCCTCCGTCTTGAAACGGTAGACCGACACGACCGGGCCGAAGGTCTCCTCCGCGCACACCGACATCGGTGCCGCGACGCCGTCGAGGATGGTGGGCTCGTAGAAGTACGGGCCCACGTCCGGGCGGGCGACTCCGCCGGCCAGCACCTTCGCGCCCTTGGCGACCGCCTCCTCTACGTGCCGGGTCACGGTCTCCAGCTGCCGCTCGCCGACCAGCGAGCCCATGTCGGCGCCGTACGCGAGGGACGTGCCGAGCCGCAGTGCCTTGGTGCGGGCGACGAACCGCTCCAGGAAGGCGTCCGCGATCGACTCGTGGACGTACAACCGCTCGATGGAGATGCAGAGTTGACCCGCCGAGGAGAAGCAGGCGCGCACGGCACCGGCGGCCGCCTTCTCGATGTCGGCGTCCTGAAGGACCAGCATGGCGTTCTTGCCGCCGAGTTCGAGCGAGACGCCGACGAGCCGGGCGGCGGCCCCCTGGGCGACCTCGCGGCCGGTGCGGGTGGAGCCGGTGAAGGAAACGTAGTCGGCGTGCCGGACGACCTCGGGACCGACGACCGGGCCGTCGCCGAGGACGATCTGGAAAACCTCCGTGGGCAGCCCGGCCTCGATCAGCAGGTCGCGTGCCCACAGCGCGGTCAGGCATGTCTCCGTGTCGGGCTTCATCACGACGGCGTTGCCCGCGACGAAGGCGGGGAGCGCGTCGCCGACCGACAGCTCCAGAGGGTAGTTCCAGGGGGCGATCTGGCCGACGACACCGCGCGGGTGGCGCAGTTCGGTGACGCGCGTGAGCGTCGGTACGGCGCCGGTGTGCCGCTTGGGCTTGAGATACGAGGGCGCCTTGCGGCCGTAGTGCCGGGCCGCGACGGCGACGGCCTGCACCTCCTCGTGGGCGTGGAGGCGGGCCTTGCCGGTCTCCAACTGGATGAGGTCGAGGACCTCGGCCTGGCGGGCGAGCACCAGGTCGTGGAAGCGGAGCAGGACGGCGGCGCGCTGCCGCACCGGGGTCGCGGCCCAGGCGGTCTGGGCGGTGCGGGCCCGCTGGAACGCCTCCGCGACGTCCTCGGGGGTGGACTCGGGCAGGTCGGCCAGCTTCTCACCGGTGAACGGGGTGTGGTTGGCGGTGCGGCCGGAGCCGACCACGCCCTTGGTGAGCTGCGCGACCAGCTCCGGCGTGACCACGTCGACGGCGGTGCGGGTGCCGGCGGGAGCGGGTGCGAGGGGGTTGGTGCCGGCCGTGCCCGTACCGGTCTTGTCGGTGGCCTTCTCCGGGGCCTGCGAGTCCGTCATGAGGCGCAGGGTATGTCGGGGCCGGGCGTTTGGGTACCCGTCGGTAACGCGCTTTCACCGGGCGTCCACATCGCGCCAGTGACCGCTGGCACAAATGCGCTGATCAGGGCGTTGTCAGGAGTCCAGGGGGCACAGCGTGTCGATGTCCAGGTTCGCGATCGCCGTCCTCGCCACCTCGCGGCCGCGTGCCGTGAAGCCGCCCGTTTTACGACGGTACGAACGTGTCCAGCGCCACGTCGAAGTACTCCTTCGCCTCCCGCGCTTTCCCGACCGGCGCCGACACCCACACGTCGTACATCCGGCCGTCCTCCTCCCAGCACAGGTCGTACGTGTGCCGCGGGCCCTCCGTCGTGGTGAAACCGTTCCAGGTGAACTCCCAGAGCGCGGCCCGGTTTCCGTCGTGCGAGGTCTCGGTGACCTGGCCGTCGCGGTAGCCCGGGTTGGTGGCGGGTCCCTCGGCGGCCGCGCGCCGCATCACCGCGAGCGGGCCGCCCGCCTCGGGGCCCGACGGTTTGACGCCGAGACGGAAGGTCTGCCCCGGCGACATGTAGAAGGTCCGCTCGCCCTGCGGAATGCGGGTGAACCCCTCGGGCACGGCGAGCGAGAACCCACCCGGGTCCCGCACCAGCCGATACCCCGAGGGCGCCTTGTGGGCGGTGGCCGAGGCCGACGACGGCGAGCGCGTCACCGTCACCGTGGGGGCGGGAGCGGGCGAGGTCCCCGCGGTCGACGGTTGCGGCGCGCCCGCGCCCACCGATGTCCGGGTCGGTGCCGAACTCGCCGCCGCGCCGCCGCCGTTTTCGTGGTCACGCATCAGCAGCGCCGCCGCCGAGACGCCCGCTCCCGCCATGGCCGCGACGAGGGCGGCCGCGACGAGCCCGCCCCGTGCCGACTGCTTCGCGGTCCGCGGCACGGCGCCCGCCTGCGGTGTCGCGGCCGCGGGGACCTCCCGCGCGGGCTGCGGCACCGCACGCCGGGGCAGGTCCCGCTGCGTCGGCGAGTACCCCACCGGCACCCGCGGCGTACGTCCCTTCTCCAGGAACTCCCGCAGCAGCCGCTCGGCCTCCGCCGCGTCCAGGCGGCGGTCCGGATCCCGCTCCAGCAGCCCTCGTACGACGGGCAGGATCGGCTGCGCCTGCGCGGGCGGACGGATCTCGTCGAAGACCACCGCGTGCAGGATCCCGCCCAACGAGTCGCGGCGGAAGGGCGACTCACCGCTCAGGACGGTGCACAGCAGCGCCCCCAGCGACCAGAGGTCGGATTCGGGGCCCGTCCGGTCGCCGGACATCCGCTCGGGTGCGGTGTACTCGGGGGAACCGACGAAGGAACCGTTCTCGGTGAGTGTCGTGGCGCCCGCGACCTGCGCGATGCCGAAGTCGGTGAGGACGACACGGTCGGTGCCCTCCTCCACCAGGACGTTCGCGGGCTTGAGGTCGCGGTGCAGCACGCCCGCCTCGTGCGCGCGGCGCAACGCGCCCAGCAGGGCGACGCCGATGCGCGCTGCCTCGCGGGCGCCGACCGGGCCGTGCGTGGCGACGCGGTCCGCGAGCGAGCCGCCGTCGATCAGCTCCATGACGATGTAGGGGCGTTCGTCGTGCTCGACGACGTCGTGGACCACGATGATGTGCGGGTGCCGCAACTGCGCGACCGCGCGCGCCTCACGCAGGGTGCGCTCACGCTGCAGCCGGGCCTCCTCCATGGAGAGCGAGGGGTCGATGATGAGTTCCTTGACCGCTACCTGACGGCCCAGCAGCTGATCGGCCGCCCGCCAGACGACGCCCATACCGCCGCGTCCGAGCTTCGCCTCAAGGCGATATCGGCCGGCGATGACCCGGAAGTCGTCCCCCTCGGTCCCCATGTGTCCCATCATGCCGCAGTGATCGGCCGGTCCCACGGCATCCGGTCACCCGCCAGGACGAGCCTGGACGACCGAAATCGCTCTTGCCTCGCCCCGCTACGGCTCTCGCCAGCCCTGCAGCACCGTCTCGAACTGCTCACGCGTAGTGGCCCAGTCCGCCGCGGGCGCGGCCATGTAGATCGCGTACTCGACGCCGTCCCGGGCGATGTACATCTCATCGACGGCTCGGTACGGCCCCGGGAACTTCGTGTCCTTCGCCAGCGCGGTCCATGTGTACTCCCACCGGGAGCCGTCGCGGTCACGGTAGGAGTCGCGCTTCAGGCTCACCTGCTTGTAGTCGACCAACCGCTGGCGCAGCTGCTGGTCCAGGTCAACCTGGTGATCGTACGGGTCGTTGAAGTCCGGTGAACTGTCCACGGCGACGCGAACCAGGTGCTTGCCGTTGTCGGGTGAGTAGTCGATCTGCTGGAGGTTGCCCTTGACGCCGTCAGACGCCTGCCGCTTCCAGCCCTTGGGCAGGACGAGGCTGAAGCCCACCGGATCCTTCACGAGCTGCCAGCCGTCCGGGACGGCGCTCGCGGCCTGCCGGCTCTTGGTGGGCGACGCGGACGGCACCGCGGACGGCGAGGCGGACGGCGAGGCGGAGGAGGACAGAGGGTCGGCGGGGCTCGGGGTGCTCATGTGCTTCCAGACGGGGACCGCCACGCCGACGACCGCGGCCACCGCGAGGACGAGAACGACCGTGCGGCCGTGGCGGCCCTTGCGGCGCGTGGGCGGCGAGGCCGGCGAGGCGGTGGTCCTGGGCTCGGTGCCGCCGGCCGTCTGCGCCTCACGCGCCTGGTGGGCGCGCGGCACGTGCGTGGTCGTGTCCCCGCGGCTCGCCAGGTCCACATGCAGCGTCGGTACGAACTCCTGTGCCGCCTTCGGCCGCCGCCCCTCCGCGGCCTCCGCCAGCATCTGCTCGGCCTGCTCCGCGTGGGGCCGCTGCGCCGGGTCCTTGCACAGCAGTGCCTCGATCACCGGTCCCAGGGCGCCCGCGAACTGCGGGGGCGGGGGCTCCTCCTCGACGACGGCCTGCATGGTCATCAGCGGCGAGGTCCGCCGGAACGCCGACCTGCCCTCCACCGCCGTGTACAGCGTGGCGCCCAGTGCCCACAGGTCGGAGGCGGGACCCGGGTCGTGGCCGCGGAGGCGCTCGGGTGCGAGGTAGTCGACGGACCCGACGATCTCTCCCGTGCGCGTGATCGTCGTGTCGCCCTCGACCTGCGCGATCCCGAAGTCGGTGAGCAGTACGCGTCCGTCGGCGGCGAGCAGAACGTTTCCGGGCTTCACGTCGCGGTGCAGAACCCCCGCGGAGTGCGCGGCGCGGAGTGCGCGCAGCACCCACAGCCCGATGCGCGCGGCCTCGGCGTCCTCAAGGCGTCCGCGTTCCTTGACCGCGTCGGCCAGCGAGCCGCCCTCGACCAGCTCCATCACGATCCACGGCCGGTTGTCGTACTCCAGGACGTCGTGGACCGTGACCACGGCCGGGTGGTTGATGCGTGCGGCGGCCCGCGCCTCGGCGTGGGTCCGGGCCAACAGTACGGCGCGGTCACTCTCCGTGACGTACAACGCGGCGGTCAGTTCCTTGATGGCCACCGGACGGTGCAGCACCTCGTCGTGGGCGCGCCACACCCGGCCCATGCCGCCGCTGCCGATGGATTCGACGAGCCGGTAGCGGCCCGCAAGGAGCAGGCCCTGCATCTGATTCACGTTTCCCCGCAATGCTCTTGACGGGCTCAGACTAAAGAGGGGTCCCCGCACAGGGAATCGGAGGGGGCCGAAACATAACCGCACTGTGACGGTTTTCCTCTCCGCGTACCAGACGGAACCACCGCACACTCAGCGCAATCGGACCTCGCCGCAATCGGTTTCCGGCCGAGCCCTCAGCCGACCGCCTCGTAGCTCTGCTCGGCCTGCTCGAACAGCCGGGTCACCTCGTCGCGTTCGGCCTCCGGACCGCGGACCTGCACCACGTGATAGCGGCCGCCGACGAGGAGGGCGAGGTTGCGCACGAACAGCTCGCGCCCGCTGCCGTCCGTCCAGGTGAACTGTCCCTCGGCCATGGTCCGTCCGCCGACGTCGATGCGCCGCATCCCGCTGGAGGTGGCCCAGGACGAGTCCCGGAACGGCTGAAGTTCGGGCTCGGACTCCCGCTGGTAGGTGAGCGGATCGCTGCCGTTCTTGCTCGTGCTGTCGCGTCCGGGCACCACGATCAGCTCGAAGTCGCCCTGGGAGTAGACGACCTGGCCGCTGCCGTTCTTCGGCGCACGGTCCCAGCCGTTCGCGACGGCGACACGGAATCCCTCGGGGTCCTTGCGCAGGGTGAAGCCCTGGGCGACCTCGCCCTCGCTGGTCTGCGTCTGTGCGGAACCGGCCGGCGGGGAGGGGCTCGTGGAGCTGCCGCGGCCGGGCTGCTGTGCGCTGCCCGTGTCGGACTGCTGCGGGGCGGGACTGACATCCCCGGCGGTGCCGGTGCGTTCCCCCACGGTGCCGCTGCCGCTGCCCTTGCTGGATTCGGCCTTCGGCATGAACACCATGGCGTACGCGATGGCGCCGGCCAGCACGAGCAGGATCAGCAGGAGCAAGGTGCGGCCGAGTCGACGGGGCCGCGGCGGGCGGTCGTCCCTGGCGCGCTTGTGGCGGGCGTGGGTGGCCGCGGGCAGCCCGGCGCGGCGCCGGCGGACCAGCTCGCCGCGACGCCGTACGATCGGCAGCCGACTGGGGTCGACGGGCGGCGCCGCGACGACGTGGGTCCCCGCCTCGGGCTCCGGTGCGGACCGTACGAGGGAGCGCAGCCAGCCGCGCAGCTCCTCGAAGTCGAGGCGCTCGGTCGGGTCCTGACGCAGCAGCGACTCCACGACCGGGCGCAGCGGCCCGCACTCCTCCGCGAAGGCGGGCGGTTCGGAGCAGACGAGCTGGACCAGCTCGACGGTGCTCTCCTCGGGGTACGGCGCATGCCCCTGCACGGCCCGGAAAAGCAGCGCGCCCAGCGCCCAGAGGTCGGTGGCGGGCCCGATCGGGGGCGCCAACTGCCAGTTCTCGTGCACGGGCCCGGCCTGCTCGGGCGCCCACCGCTCGGTGACGGGCCCGACGACGGCCATCCGCGCCTGCCGAGCCCGCTCGGCGGCCAGGGCGGTCGTGGGGCCGCGGTGATTCCAGTGGGTGGCGGGGGCGGCGGCGCCTGCGCCCGGGCCGTGGGGGGTGTCGTCGTACGGATGGGCGGTCACGCCCGCGCCATGGGGAGTGCTCTCGTACGGGTGGGCGGTCACGCCCGCGCCATGGGGAGCGCTCTCGTACGGGTGGGCGGTCACGCCCGCGCCATGGGGAGCGCTCTGGTACGCGCCAGTGCTCGCGCCCGTGCCTGGCGTGCCGTTTCCGTACGGGCCGCCGGCGTTGCCCTGGGGTCCGGGGGCGCCACCGGGCAGTGCGGTGCGGCGCTGGTCGTCGGCGGTGGGTGCTGCCGGGCGTGGTACCGCGCCGTGCCACGACTTCGTACGGTCCACTCCGTACGGGTCGACGATCTGCCCCGGCTGCGGGACGTCGGCGCGGCGCTCCACCCCCTGCCCGGGCGCCTGCGGCGGCGTGGTGGCAGCGTTGTCGGCCGGCCGGGGCGGGGGAAGGGCCGGCCGGGCGCCGCGCTGTTCCTCCTGCACCCGTGCCGCGGCCCGGGCCCCGGCGCGATACGCGGCGATCGCCCCGGCCCGTGCCGCCCGCACATCCCCGGCCGACTCCAGCGCCCGGGGGCCCGTGGCGGGAGCACCGCCGCCGGGTGTACCCCCGGCCGGAGCCGCCCCGTTCGCCCGCGCCTCGATCGCGGCCCGCCGCGCGGCCTCGGGATCCATGCCCTGTCCGGCCCCGCCCACGGAACCGAACGAGCCACCGCCGGCCCCGCCCGGCCCACCGAAACCCTCGCTGCCGGGACCGCCTGAGCCGGCACCCGACGGCCTGGCGGAACCGCCGGAACCCGCGCCCCCGGGTGCTGGTGCGCCGGAGACGGTGACGCCCGCGCCGCCAGGCCCGACGGCCCCGCCCCCGGCCCCGGGCGCGTCCCCGCCCTCGTCAGGCGGCCGCGTGCCGCTCTCGAACTCCCCTGCCGGCACCGGGTCGTACCCGCACAGCGCCTCCTCCGCCGCTCCGGCCGCCAGGCCGGTCAGCATCACGCGGCCGTCGTCGCAGACCAGCACCGTGCGCGCGGTGATGTTCCGGTGCACCCAGCCGTGCGCGTGCAGTACGCGCAGCGCCATGAGGACGTCGGAGGCGACCTCGGCCGCGCGGTAGGGCGTCAGCGGCTGCTCGGCGAGCAGGGCGGCCAGCGGGCGCGCGGCCACCAGCTCGCTGACTATCCACAGAGAACCACCCTCGGCGAACACGTCGAAGACCTGGTCGAGCCGGGGGTGGTCGGGTATCTGCGCGGCGGCCTGCGCCGCCTCGATCGCGCGCCGTACGGCCGGGTCGGTGGGCCGGCGCGTGGCAGCGGGCCGGGCGGAGGCTCCACGGGGCCGTCCGTCACGCGCCACGAACCCCTCGGGCAGCCCGTCCGCGTCGAGCACCTCCGCCTCGACGACCTCGGGCAACGGCACCTGGCGTACGAGGACTTCCTGCCCGCTGTAGGTGTCGAAGGCGCGGGTCTCGGCGAGCTCGTACTCGTCGGAGGGCGGCAGCGGCAGGCGGTAGCGGTCGGCGAGGACCCGTCCCGCGTAGTCGTCCACGATGCCTCCCCCGGCCGCCCGGTTGGTCAATTCCGTTCGCCTTGCGCCCCGTTCTGGATGCGTACGGTCCGCAATCCCTCACGATACGTGCCGGAGGCAACCCGCATCCCGGGGATGTCATATCTCCCCATGACAGGGCCGTACGGAACGTCGGTTCGGCGCGCGGTACGTCACGACTTCGGCTGGAAGGTCTGGGTCAGGGTCTCCCAGGTGTCCTTTCGCAGCTCGCTGTCCCAGTCGGCCGCCTTCGCCGTGTACATCAGCCCGTATCCGAGATGCGGGTCGAGGACGAATCCGCGGTCGATGACCCGGTATCCGGTGCCTCCGTCGGCATAGGTGAACTCCCAGTCGGCGGTGTTCCAGCCGCGGTAGTCCACCTCCTCGATACGGACCCGCTTGTACTGGGAGCGCGTCATGTAGCGCTCCTGGTTCTTCCAGTCCGCCACCGGGTCGTCCTTGGGCGTGGTCGTCCAGCCGACGAGCAGTTTCTGCCCGTGGGGTCCGTTGAAACGGTCTCCCGCGGAGTCCGAGGACTGGTACTTCCAGCCCGCGGGCAGCCCGATCGAGTACCCCTGACCGCTCTTGTACGTCTTCGTCGCCGTGCTGTCGCCGCCGGACGAACCGGACGACGCGCCGGCACTCCCACTGGCGGACGGCGAACTGCCCCCCGTGTTCTGCCCATCCGATTCGTTCGCCGCGGTGCCGCTCGTGCTGCCGCCGTCCGTGTGCGTGGCACCGCCGCCGTCGTTCTTGCTCCCGCTCCCGACGGTCGCGCCGCGGGACACGGCGGTCTTGGTGGTGCTCTTCTTGCCGCCCTGCGAGCTGCTGTCGTCGCCACCGAGGGTGAGCGCGAGCACGGTCCCCAGCACGGCGAGCACCACGACCACGGCAATGATCAACAGGGTCCGCTTGGGCACCACGTCGGTGAGCGGCGCCCGCGGCGGCGTCACCGGCCGCGGCGGCCGGTCCGGATCCGGCACGATGGGCCAACCCGAACTCGGCTTCACAGAACCGGAGTTCGATCCCACGGCAGCACTGTTGTCCCGCGCCCCCGCCGACGCGGCCCCCGAGCCGGACGCACCAGGCGTACCGGATGCGCCGGACGCGCTGGATGCACCAGACATGCCGGATGTGCCGGACGTGCTGGATGCGCCAGACGTGCCGGATGCCCCGCCGACAGGTGCGCCCACGCTCGTGGACGCCGCGCTCTCGGGCACCTCCGTGGTCCCGGACGACTTGGTCCGCGCCGCCGTCGCGGCCTTGCGCACGGACCGCAGCGCCCCGCGCAGCAGCTCGGCGGCCTCCTCGCCCCGCTTGCCCCCGGAGGCCGAACCTTCCTTGCCCGAAGACTCCTCCGGCACCGGCGGCAGCGCCACGACCCGCGTCGCGTCCGCCGGCACCTCCTCCTTGGGATCGGGCGCGTGGATGACCTCGTTGAGCAGGGCCCGGGCGCCCTCGTCCCCCAGCCGCTGCTGCGGGTCCTTGGCGAGCAGTCCGTAGATGACCTTCTTCAGGGGGCCCGCGTTCTTCGGCTCCTCGAGCGGCTCGGTCATCACCGCGGTCAGCGTGGCGATCGCCGACCCCTTGTCATACGGCGGCACGCCCTCGACCGACGCGTACAGCAGGCCGCCGAGCGACCACAGGTCCGCCGCCGGGCCGGGCTTGTGCCCGCGCGCCCGCTCCGGCGAGATGTACGAAGGGGCGCCGACGAGCATGCCGGTGGAGGTGATGGACGGGTCGCCCTCGACCTGCGCGATGCCGAAGTCGGTGAGCACGACCCGGCCGTCCTCGGCGATCAGCACGTTCGACGGCTTCACGTCGCGGTGCAGGATGCCCTCGCGGTGCGCGGCGCGCAGCACATCGAGGATCGCGAGCCCGACCTCGGCGGCACGCTTCGGCTCCAGCAGGCCGTCCTCCCGGATGGCCTCGGCGAGCGACTTGCCCTCGATCAGCTCCATCACGATCCAGGGCCGGTCGTCCTCCTGGACCACGTCGAAGACGGTCACCGCGCCGTTGTTGCGGATCCGCGCGATCGCCTTGGCCTCGCGCAGCGTGCGCGTGACGAGCCGGCGCTTCTCGTCCTCGTCGATGCTCGACGGGAACCGCAGCTCCTTGACGGCGACCGTACGCCCCAGGGTCTCGTCCTTGGCCCGCCATACCGTGCCCATGCCGCCGCGGCCGAGTACATCCTCCAGCCGGTACCGCCCGGCGAGGAGACGTCCGCTGTTGTCCTGACGGGGTGTCCCCGCGCGCTCCGTCTCCGACATGCGTCCCCTCATGCAACCCGCCCTGACAGAGCCTTCATTGTCCCTCACGCACGGACCGCCCAACGCCCAGGGTGCCCCTGATTCGGCTGCTCGGCCCACGCCTGAGGGCGCTTCACGCGGCGGACCCGGTGGCGCCGGGGCCCGGGCGTGCGCCATCGCACCCGGGCATGCGCCGTTGTCGCGCCCCGCCCCGCTGCCGGAGCCGGTCGCGCGCGACCCCGCCCGACCCCTTCGTCGAGCCGTCCCCCATGATGGGCCGCGACAAGGAAGGACTCCGATGCTGCTGCGCCGGACACCCCGGACCCTACGGGCCGTGATGGTGTCCCTGGCCCTGCTCGGACTGGCCCCCGGCGGCTCCCAGGCCCCCACGGCCACGGCGACGGACACCGTGCTCCCGCTGCTCGTCACCCGGGGCGGGGCCCCCGCCGCCGCGCTGCTGGCCCGTGAGGAGACGGGCTCGCACTCCGCGCGTGCCGGTCATGGCATCGCCCTCGCCGACCGCTTCCGCGCCGGCAGCATCACCAAGACCTTCATCGCGACGGTTGTGCTGCAACTGGCCGCCGAGCACCGGCTGTCCCTGTCGGACTCCGTGGAGGACCATCTGCCGGGGCTGGTGCGCGGCGCGGGCAACGACGGTCGCGCGCTGACCCTGCGCTCCCTGCTCACACACACCAGCGGGCTGGCCGACTTCACGGCGGCCACCAAGGGCATTGTCCCCGTGACGCCGCTTCAAGCCGTACGCATCGCACTCACCCACCCTCCGACCGCTCGCGGCCGCTTCTCGTACTCCAACACCAACTACGTTGTGCTCGGCATGGTCGTCCAGCAGGTCACCGGCCACTCGTACGCCGTCGAGGCCGAGCGGCGCATCATCACTCCTCTCCGTCTGACGGGCACGTCCTTCCCGGGCACCCGCACCACGCTCCCCTCGCCCCACGGCCGCGCCTACGCCGCCGACGGCTCCGACGTCACCGAGCTCGACCCGCGCGTGGCCGGCGCGGCGGGTGAGCTGGTGACCACGCTCGCCGATCTGGACCGCTTCTACGCGGCACTGCTGGGCGGCGAGCTGCTGCCCCCGCGCCGGCTGCGCGAGATGCTCAACACCCGGGCCGCACATGGCACGTACGGCATGGGGCTTTACCCCGTGAAGCTTCCGTGCGGCACCACGGTGTGGGGGCACAACGGCCGGATATCCGGCAGCTACGTGCGCACCGCAGCCACCGTGGACGGCCGACGTGTCCTCACCTTCCGTGTGAACACGGACGGGCTCGCAGACTCCGGCCTCGAACGGGACCTGCTCACGGCCGAGTTCTGCCCCCGCACCTCCTAGAACGAGCCGGTTCCGAACGGAGATCCCGGATTGCACCACTCGTTCGGGTGATCCCCGGGAGGCGTCGGGCGCCGCGTGTCCTCGACCGCTGCTCGCCTACAGCGGCACTATGTCCGGCGCCCCCAGCCTCGCCGCGTCCGCCGTCAGATCGTCGGGCTGGCGCTGCGACTCCCGCTCCGCCTCCACCCGCTTCTCGTAGTGCTCGACCTCGCGCTCGATCTGGCCCTTGTCCCATCCGAGCACCGGCGCCATCAGCTCGGCCGCCTCCCGGGCGGTGCGCGCGCCACGGTCAAAGGTCTCGATCGAGATGCGCGTCCGCCGTGTCAGCACATCGTCCAGGTGCCGCGCGCCCTCGTGCGAAGCGGCGTAGACGACCTCCGCCCGCAGATAGTCGTCGGCCGCCTGGAGCGGTTCGCCAAGCGTCGGATCGGCCGTGATCAGGTCGAGTACTTCCTCCGCCAGCGAGCCGTAACGGTTGAGCAGGTGTTCCACCCGGACCACGTGCAGCCCGGTGCGCGCCGCTATGCCCGCCCGGGCGTTCCACAGCGCCCGGTACCCCTCGGCGCCCAGCAGCGGGACGTCCTCGGTGACGCAGTCGGCGACGCGCCGGTCGAGCCCGTGCACCGCCTCGTCGACGGCGTCCTTGGCCATCACCCGGTACGTCGTGTACTTGCCGCCGGCCACGACCACGAGACCGGGCACCGGATGCGCCACGGTGTGCTCGCGGGAAAGCTTGCTGGTGGCGTCCGACTCCCCGGCGAGCAGCGGCCTGAGGCCCGCGTACACACCCTCCACGTCGTCGCGCGTGAGCGGCACCGCCAGAACGGAGTTCACATGCTCCAGCAGATAGTCGATGTCCGCGCTGGAGGCGGCCGGGTGTGCCTTGTCGAGGCTCCAGTCGGTGTCGGTCGTCCCGATGATCCAGTGCCTGCCCCAGGGGATGACAAAGAGGACGGACTTCTCGGTCCGCAGGATCAGGCCCGTCGTCGAGTTGATCCGGTCCTTCGGCACGACCAGGTGGATGCCCTTGGACGCCCGCACGTGGAACTGGCCCCGCTCGCCCACCATCGCCTGGGTGTCGTCGGTCCACACCCCCGTCGCGTTGACGACCTGCTGGGCGCGGATCTCGTACTCCCCGCCCCCCTCCACGTCCTGCACCCTCGCGCCGACCACCCGCTCGCCCTCGCGCAGGAAGCCGGTCACACGGGCACGGTTGGCGACCTTCGCTCCGTACCACGCGGCGGTGCGCACCAAAGTGGCCACATAGCGGGCGTCGTCCATCTGCGCGTCGTAGTACTGCAACGCGCCGACCAGCGCGTCCTTCTGCAGGCAGGGCGCGACCCGCAGGGCATGACGGCGGCTCAGGTGACGGTGCAACGGCAGGCCGCGGCCACGGCCGCGGGCCATCGACATGGCGTCGTAGAGCGCGACGCCCGAGCCCGCGTACAGCCGCTCCCAGCCCTTGTGCTGCAGCGGATACAGGAACGGGACCGGCTTCACGAGATGGGGCGCCAGGCGCTCCAGCAGCAGCCCGCGCTCCTTCAGCGCCTCGCGCACGAGCGCGAAGTCGAGCATCTCCAGGTAGCGCAGCCCGCCGTGTATCAGCTTGCTGGACCTGCTGGAGGTGCCCGAGGCCCAGTCACGCGCCTCGACCAGGCCCGTGGACAGACCGCGTGTGACGGCGTCCAGTGCGGTGCCCGCGCCGACCACACCCGCGCCCACGACCAGCACGTCCAGCTCGCGCTCGGCCATTCCCGCCAGTGACGCGGCGCGCTGCGCCGGCCCCAGTGTCCCTGTCCTCACCGCTGCCTCCCGCTACTCGTCGCGCTGGCCACACCCGTCAGGCAGGACCCGGGGCCCGGCTCATATCCCCCATGCCCAAAGTCTGACCGGGATGCCCGACTTCAGCCACCACGCGCCCGCAGCCTGTGGACAACACACCGGAAAACTCGCCGAGTCAATCCCGCAAATCGGTCATATTTACCCCTAGTCTGACATTGCGCTCGCTCATTCTGTCCACACGGCTTGCGCACCTGTCCCCCCTCAGCTATCGGGAAGGACCGGCCCCACGCCATGCCCGCAGATCTCGCCGTCATCGGACTCGGTCACCTCGGCCTGCCCCTGGCCCAGGCCGCCGTCGCCGCCGGCATCCCCACGATCGGGTACAGGACGGGGCCCGAGGCCGGTCCCCTCACCGCCGCCGAACTGCGCCGGATGCTCGCGGGCGGTTTCCGGCCGATCACCAGCCCCGCCGAACTCGGCCGTGTCCGCACCGCCGTCATCTGCGCCCCCACTCCGCGGGGTGCCGACGGCACGCTCGACCTCACCCAGGTGGAGGCGGCCGCCCGCACCCTCGCCGAACGGCTGCGCCCGCACACCACCGTGATCCTGGAGTCGCCGGTGCCGCCCGGCACCACGGAGACGTTCCTGCGGCCGCTCCTCGAAGAGGGCTCCCGTCTGCGCGCCGGCCGCGACTTCCACCTCGCGTACTCGCCGAGCCGCGTCGACCCCGGCAACCGCGCCTTCGCGGCCGCCAACACCCCCAAGGTCATCGGCGGTCTCACCCCCGCCTGCACCGAGTCGGCCGCCACCTTCTACGGGCGCCTCACCGACAAGGTGGTACGCGCGCGTGGACCGCGCGAGGCGGAGACCGTGCAGGTCCTGGAGACGAACTACCGGCAGGTCAACATCGCCCTGGTCAACGAGATGGCGGTGCTGTGCCACGACTTGGGCGTCGACCTGTGGGACGTCATCCGCTGCGCGGAGACCAAGCCGTTCGGCTTCCAGGCCTTCCGCCCCGGCCCCGGCGTCGGCGGCCACGCCGTTCCCCAGGACCTGGCAGGCCTGACCGGCCGCAACCTGCGCATGGTCGAGCTCGCACAGCAGGTCAACGGCAACATGCCCCAGTACGTCGTCCAGCGCGCCGCCACGCTCCTGAACGAGCACGGCAAGTCGGCCCGCGGCGCACGCGTGCTGCTGCTCGGCGTGACCTACAAGCCCGACCTCGCCGACCAGCAGGGCTCCCCCGCGCACGAGATCGCGCTGCGCCTGATGGAGCTGGGCGCGTCCGTCAGCTACCACGACCCGCACGTCCCCGCCTGGAGCGTCCTGGACCGCCCGATCCCGCGCGCGGACTCCCTCTACGAGGCGGCGGCCCACGCCGACCTGACGATCCTGCTCCAGCAGCACCGCACGTACGACCTCCAGGGGCTGTCGGTGAAGGCGCAGCTGTTGCTGGACACGCGGGGGGCTACGCCTACGGGGGCGGCGCATCGGTTGTGAAGGGGGGCGCGTGGGTGGCTGAGCCTCTGGGGCTGGTGGCGTACGGGGCGGCTGCACGGCTACCGTTTTCCGGCAGGTGGAGCCCACTGCAGCGGGTACTGCGGCAGGCTTCTGACGGGTTACGGGTGTCCGCCCCTAGTGCTTGTAGGGACGGCCGCTCGCGGTCAGTGGATCCACAGGATCCACCACCTTCGGTACCGGACCGCCGGACGGCGGATCCGGTACCGTACAAAAAGGTGGAGCCCACCGCAGGGGTCACTGCAGCGGGCTCCTGGCCGGTTTACGGGTGTCCGCCCCTAGTCTCTATAGGGGCGGCCGCTCACCAGCCAAAAATCCGCAAGATCCACCTCCTCCGGCACTGCACCATCCGAAGACGGATCCGGTCCCAGCGGGTGGGCTTGCGGTGACGACCCATGGGCGCGCCCCCTTCCACGACGCCGCCCAGAGACCCGGTAAGCGGCACGTCGGAACTCGGGCCGGGCCCCGAGGGCCGGGGTCCGGAACCATGTCCTTGGAAGGGGGCGCCCCAGAGAACTGGGTCGCCGAAAACGGACACTATCGCCTCACCACGGCCGTCCGACGCGCATTCGCCCCGAACGCAACCGTGCGCCCTCCGCCGTAAAACGCGCCCCACCAGGGCCACGTGAACACGCGAAAGGGCCCGGACCGTGCAGGTCCGGGCCCTCGATGCCGTACGGGCTACCGCCGGTGCTGCGAGTCCGCCACCGTGACCTCGACCCGCTGGAACTCCTTCAGCTCGCTGTAGCCGGTGGTGGCCATGGCGCGGCGCAGGGCGCCGAAGAGGTTCATCGAGCCGTCCGGGGTGTGCGACGGGCCCGTGAGGACCTCCTCGATCGTGCCGACCGTGCCGAGGTCGACCTTCTTGCCGCGCGGCAGCTCCTCGTTGACGGCCTCCATGCCCCAGTGGTGGCCCTTGCCGGGCGCGTCCGTGGCGCGGGCCAGCGGGGAGCCCATCATGACGGAGTCGGCGCCGCAGGCGATGGCCTTGGGGAGGTCGCCGGACCAGCCGACGCCACCGTCCGCGATCACGTGCACGTACCGGCCGCCGGACTCGTCCATGTAGTCGCGGCGGGCCGCCGCCACGTCCGCGACCGCCGTGGCCATGGGGACCTGGATGCCCAGCACGTTGCGCGTGGTGTGCGCGGCGCCGCCGCCGAAGCCGACCAGCACGCCGGCCGCGCCGGTGCGCATCAGGTGCAGGGCCGCGGTGTACGTGGCGCAGCCACCGACGATCACCGGGACGTCGAGCTCGTAGATGAACTGCTTCAGGTTCAGCGGCTCGTGCGCGCCCGACACGTGCTCCGCCGACACCGTCGTACCGCGGATGACGAAGATGTCCACGCCCGCGTCGACGACCGCCTTGGAGAACTGGGCCGTGCGCTGCGGGGAGAGCGCGGCCGCGGTGACCACGCCCGCGTCGCGCACCTCCTTGATGCGCTGCCCGATCAGCTCCTCCTTGATGGGAGCCGCGTAGATCTCCTGGAGGCGACGGGTGGCGGACTCGACGGGCAGCCCGACGATCTCGTCGAGAAGCGGCTGCGGGTCCTCGTACCGCGTCCACAGGCCTTCGAGGTTCAGCACGCCGAGGCCGCCGAGCTCGCCGATACGGATCGCGGTGGCCGGGGAGACGACCGAGTCCATGGGGGCGGCCAGGAAGGGCAGCTCGAAGCGGTAGGCGTCGATCTGCCAGGCGATCGAGACCTCCTTCGGGTCCCGCGTACGGCGGCTGGGGACGACGGCGATGTCGTCGAAGGCGTACGCCCGGCGGCCGCGCTTGCCGCGCCCGATCTCGATCTCAGTCACGTCTGTGGCCTTTCCCTGATGCGTTTCAGCGTCTTCCAGTATCGCCGACGGGTGCGACACCGGCTGCCCCGGACGTACGACAGGGCCGCCTGAAACGTCCGGCGGGCACGCCTCGAACGTACGTCGAGGGCGCCCCCGGAAGCTCCGGGGGCGCCCTCAGACATGCTCTGCAGACCTGCTCTGCGCGCCTCAGACGTGATCCACGCGCGCGTGGATCACCTCTTGCTGCTGTAGTTCGGCGCCTCGACCGTCATCTGGATGTCGTGCGGGTGGCTCTCCTTCAGGCCCGCGGAGGTGATCCGGACGAACCGGCCGTTGGCCTGGAGCTCCGGGACCGTCCTGCCGCCGACGTAGAACATCGACTGGCGCAGACCGCCGACCAGCTGGTGGACGACCGAGGAGAGCGGGCCGCGGTAGGGCACCTGGCCCTCGATGCCCTCGGGGATCAGCTCGTCGTCGGAGGCGATGCGCTCCTGGAAGTAGCGGTCCTTGGAGAACGACTTGCGGTCACCACGGGACTGCATGGCGCCCAGGGAGCCCATGCCACGGTACGACTTGAACTGCTTGCCGTTGATGAACAGCAGCTCGCCCGGCGACTCCTCGCAGCCGGCCAGCAGCGAGCCCAGCATCACCGTGTCGGCGCCCGCGACCAGGGCCTTGGCGATGTCGCCGGAGTACTGCAGGCCACCGTCGCCGATGACCGGGATGCCGGCCTCCTTGGCGGCGAGCGACGCCTCGTAGATGGCCGTGACCTGGGGAACGCCGATACCGGCGACCACGCGGGTCGTACAGATGGAACCGGGGCCGACGCCGACCTTGATGCCGTCCACACCGGAGTCGATGAGCGCCTTGGCGCCGTCGCGGGTGGCGATGTTGCCGCCGATGACGTCGACGCCCGACGAGTTCGACTTGATCTTGGCGACCATGTCGCCGACCAGCCTGGAGTGGCCGTGGGCGGTGTCCACGACGATGAAGTCGACGCCCGCCTCGATCAGGGCCTGGGCGCGCTCGAAGGCGTCGCCCGCCACGCCGACCGCGGCACCCACGATGAGGCGGCCCTCGGCGTCCTTGGCGGCGTTCGGGTACTTCTCGGCCTTCACGAAGTCCTTGACCGTGATCAGGCCCTTGAGGATGCCCGCGTCGTCGACCAGCGGAAGCTTCTCGATCTTGTGGCGGCGCAGCAGCTCCATGGCCTCGTCGCCGGTGATGCCGACCTTGCCGGTCACCAGGGGCATCGGGGTCATGACCTCGCGCACCCGGCGGGAGCGGTCGCTCTCGAAGGCCATGTCGCGGTTGGTGACGATGCCGAGCAGCTTGCCGGCCGGGTCGGTGACCGGGACACCGCTGATGCGGAACTTGCCGCACAGGGCGTCGGCCTCGGCGAGCGTGGCGTCCGGGTGGATGGTGATCGGGTTGGCCACCATGCCGGACTCGGACCGCTTCACCAGGTCGACCTGGTTGGCCTGGTCCTCGATGGAGAGATTGCGGTGGAGTACGCCGACGCCGCCCTGGCGGGCCATCGCGATCGCCATGCGCGACTCGGTGACCTTGTCCATGGCGGCGGACAGGAGCGGGATGCTGACCCGGACGTTCCTGGAGACGTACGAGGCGGTGTCGATCTCGTCGGGCGCCATGTCCGACGCGCCAGGCAGCAGCAGCACGTCGTCGTAGGTCAGCCCGAGTGTCGCGAATTTCTCGGGCACTCCGTCGACGTTGGCAGTCATGACACCTTCCCCAAATGGCCTTGATCGGTGCGGATGTCCATGCTAACGGGAAGCATGGGTCTCTCATTCCACGGTTCTAGGGGCGGCCCGGCTTCGTATGTTCGTACGGAGTCGGCGACCTGCCTGTTCAAGTAGGGCCCGGAGGCCGTGTGCCGCACGGGCCAAGCAGGGTTCGGCACCTCCCCCACTGCCTTGAAAGGCGTGGGAGGGGCCCCCAGACTGCGCCGTCCTGGCTGGTCACCGTTGCGGCGAAAAAAAGGGACAGCCCTACTGTTCCGCGAGCGCCCGCAGCCTGCTCAGCGCCCTGTGTTGCGCCACCCTCACCGCTCCTGGTGACATTCCCAACATCTGGCCCGTTTCCTCGGCCGTCAAGCCCACCGCGATCCGCAGCAGCAGCAGCTCGCGCTGGTTCTCGGGGAGGTTGGCCAGGAGTTTCTTGGCCCACTCGGCGTCGCTGCTCAGCAGCGCCCGCTCCTCGGGGCCCAGCGAGTCGTCCGGGCGTTCCGGCATCTCGTCCGACGGGACCGCCGTCGAGCCCGGATGACGCATCGCGGCCCGTTGCAGGTCCGCGACCTTGTGCGCCGCGATGGCGAAGACGAACGCCTCGAAGGGGCGCCCGGTGTCCTTGTAGCGCGGCAGCGCGAGGAGCACCGCGACGCAGACCTCCTGGGCCAGGTCCTCGACGAAGTGCCGGGCGTCGCCGGGCAGTCTGGACAGGCGCGTACGGCAGTAGCGCAGGGCCAGAGGGTGAACGCGGGCGAGCAGGTCGTGTGTCGCCTGCTCGTCGCCGTCGACGGCGCGATGGACGAGCGCACCGATCACCGTTGTCCCGTCGTCGCGCATCGGTCCATGGTGCCTTGGCGTGGTCCGGTCCGTGGCACCGCGTCCGTAGTTGTGCACCGAAGCGTTATGAGCAGGTGCGCCGGAACTCATCTCCTGCGCCCTCCCCTCCCGCTCGATCGACTCGTCCCCGAGGAACTCCACACCTCCAAGGATGCGGCATCCGCGGCGAAACGAGCAGCGGGCGCCCGGCGGGCCTCGTTGACAAGCGACTCCAGGGGCATGCGGGTGCGGTCCCGCGCCGTTCGGGGCATGCCTGAACTTCCCTGGGATCGCCGCGCCCCGCCCACCGTGCGGCAGGCGGGGATCCGCGTACCCCCGCGATGGTCCACTTAGCGGACCAGGCCCCAACGGAAGCCGAGCGCCACCGCGTGCGCGCGGTCGGAGGCGCCGAGCTTCTTGAACAGCCGACGGGCGTGCGTCTTCACGGTGTCCTCGGAGAGGAAGAGCTCGCGACCGATCTCCGCGTTGGAGCGGCCGTGGCTCATGCCCTCGAGAACTTGGATCTCGCGGGCGGTGAGCGTCGGCGCGGCACCCATCTCGGCCGAGCGCAGCCGTCGTGGCGCGAGCCGCCAGGTCGGGTCGGCGAGCGCCTGCGTGACGGTCGCCCGCAGCTCCGCGCGCGAGGCGTCCTTGTGCAGATAGCCACGCGCGCCGGCGGCGACCGCGAGCGCCACCCCGTCGAGGTCCTCGGCGACGGTGAGCATGATGATGCGTGCACCGGGGTCGGCGGACAGCAGCCGCCGGACCGTCTCGACGCCGCCCAGACCGGGCATGCGTACGTCCATCAGAATCAGGTCCGAGCGGTCGGCCCCCCAGCGGCGGAGGACTTCCTCGCCGTTGGCCGCCGTCGTCACGCGCTCGACGCCGGGCACGGTCGCCACCGCGCGGCGGAGCGCCTCTCGGGCAAGCGGGGAGTCGTCGCAGACGAGGACGGATGTCATGACCGCCCTCCGCAGCTGATGCGCGTCACCTTGAGCCTCCAGGCTGGTACGAATCGTCACCTGTGCGGTCGACGCCCTCGGACGCCTGCCCGAGCGCTTGTTCTTTCAACCGCCTCCGCACTCTCAACGATGGTCACTCGAAAGAGTTACGGTGCAGCGAGCCATCTTCGGCACTGTACGTGAGGGCGCGGACACGGTGCAGACATGCGCGGCGGACCCTCGAACTTTCATCACAACCCATGCCCCATTTAGACGCTTTTCTTCCCGTTAACTGGCGTCTGGGGCTAGATTCGCAATGAGTCATATTTTCATCTCCTTAGATCGTCGATGTACGGTCGGGGGCAGGTATCCGCCCAGAACGGCAACAAGGGGACACGCAATGGCAGATTTCTCCCGCCTTCCCGGTCCGAACGCGGATCTGTGGGACTGGCAGCTCCATGCGGCCTGCCGTGGGGTCGACAGCTCGCTCTTCTTCCATCCGGAGGGTGAACGTGGCGCGGCCCGGAGCGCTCGTGAGAACTCGGCCAAAGAGGTCTGCATGAGGTGCCCCGTACGCGCGGAGTGCGCGGCCCACGCACTGGCGGTGCGCGAGCCGTACGGCGTGTGGGGCGGACTGACCGAGGACGAGCGCGAAGAGCTCATGGGACGGGCACGGAACCGGCTGGTACCGGCGTCCACGTCCAGCGGGGGCTCCGCCGCCTCGAACAACTGAAGGAACGTTTCTACAAAACGGGCACGCACGCGTGCCCCGACTTTTGGGGCGGGGTACCGTCCTGGGGGCTGTTTTAGGGGCGGGCATGGCCCAGGGGGCCGGCTCGGGGGGCGTTGTACGGCCAAAGGGCTGCTTCGGGGGCGTTCGGGGGCGTTTCAAGGCCCAAAGGGCCGCTTTGAGGGGGCTGAGGGGGCATTCAGGCCCAAGGGGCCACTTTCGGGGGCGTTTCAGGCCCAAGCGGCCACTTTCAGGAGCATTTCAGGCCCAAAGGGCCAATTTCAGGGGTGTTCTCAGGGAGGCACACGTCCCTGGCTATGGCTGGCGAACCGCCGCCCGGGCCAGTTCCTCCAGCGTTGCCGCCACCGCCGGTACCTGGGCCAGGTCCGGCAGGGTGAGCGCGACGATCTGCCGCTGCACCGCGGGTTCCAGCGTGACCGGGCGTGCACCCCTCGGGCGTACGGACTCGATCGCGAGCTGCGGCAGGACGGCCACGCCCAGACCGGCGCCGACCAGGCCGACCACCGCCGGATAGTCGTCGGTCGCGAAGTCGATGCGGGGCATGAAGCCGGCGCTCCGGCACGCCTCCACCAACTGCCCCCGGCAGCGCGGGCAGCCAGCGATCCACGGCTCCCCGGCGAGTTCGCCGATGGCGACCGACGCCGCGCGCGCCAGCCGGTGCGCCTCGGGGACGAGGGCGACGAGCCGGTCGGTGAGCAGGGGACGTACGACCAGGTCGTCCCACTCCTCGGCGCCCGCCGCGCCCTCGTAGCGGAAGGCGAGCGCGATGTCGCAGTCGCCGGCGCGCAGCTTCTCGACGGACTCGGGCGGTTCGGCCTCCTCCAGGGAGACCCGGGTTCCGGGGTGTGCGGCGCGCAGGGCGGCGAGCGCGGTGGGGACGAGCGTGGAGCTGCCGCTCGGGAAGGAGACGAGGCGGACGCGGCCGGCCCTGAGGCCGGCGATGGCGGCGACCTCCTCCTCTGCGGCCGTCAGCCCCGCGAGGATGCCGGCCGCGTGGCGCACCAGCGCCTCGCCGGCCTGCGTCAGGCGCATCTCGCGGCCGCTGCGGATCAGCAGCGGCGTGCCGACGGACGTCTCCAGCGCCTTCATCTGCTGACTGACGGCGGGCTGGGTGCAGCCCAGCTCGCGCCCCGCCGCAGAGAAGGAGCCGGTGGCGGCCACGGCGCGCAGCACACGGAGATGTCGAGCCTCTATCACTCCGTGAGCATAAGCGAATCTTGGACATGGCGGCCAATAATGCGTCGACGCTTTGACTGCCCATCCCCTACCGTGCGGACATGAAGCTTCTGTCTGTGAACCTGGGCCGGCCCAAGGCCGTCGACTACACCGACCAGCCGGAGGGTCTGACCGGCATCGACAAGCAGCCGGTGGACGGGCCGGTGCGGGTGGCCGCTCCCGGGCCCAAGGGGACGGGCGCGAGCGGGGTCGCCGGGGACACCGTGTGCGACCTGCGGCACCACGGTGGCGACGACCAGGCGGTGTACGCGGTGGCTCGCGAGGACCTGGACGACTGGGAGCGAGAGCTGGGCCGGCCGCTGCCGAGCGGATCCTTCGGCGAGAACCTCACCACGCAGGGGCTCGACGTGTCCGGCGCGCGGATCGGCGAGCGCTGGCGCATCGGGTCCGAGGTGGTGCTGGAGGTCACCTCCGGGCGGATCCCGTGCCGCACCTTCCAGGAGCACGTGGGCGAGCGCGGCTGGGTCAGGCGGTTCACGCAGAAGGGCGCGCCCGGCGCGTATCTGCGGGTGGTCGAGCCGGGTGAGATACGGGCCGGCGACGCCATCGAGGTCGTGCACCGGCCCGATCACGACATCACCGTCGCCCTCCAGTTCCGGGCGTCGACGACGGAACGGCACCTGCTGCCGAGCCTGTTGGCGGCGGGCGACGCGCTGCACTCGGAGATCTCGACGGCGGCCCGGGAGTACACGCGGAAGCACGCGGCGAAGAACTGAGGGAACACGCGGCGAAGAACTGAGGGAAACCGTACGGACGTTGGCGGCGGGGCCGGTGAACGTGCCCGTCCGGGATGCGGACTCTCTCAGTCCGGGTCACTGTGGTCACTATCTTTGGGCCATGACAACGGCTCTGATTACGGGATCGACCGCGGGCATCGGCGCCGCGTTCGCACGGCGGCTCGCCGCCGACGGGCATGACCTCGTCCTGGTGGCACGAGACACCAAGCGGCTGCGGGAGCAGGCGACCGAGTTGCACGACCGGCACGGCATCGAGGTGGAGGTGCTGACGGCGGACCTGGCGACCGACGACGGCATCGAGGCGGTGGCCGCGCGCCTGGCCGACCTCAAGAACCCCGTCGACCTGCTCGTCAACAACGCGGGCTTCGGCAACAAGGGCCGGTATCTCGATGTGCCGATGGCCGACGAGCTGCGGATGCTCAAGGTGCACTGCGAGGCCGTACTACGGCTGACGAGCGCTGCGGCGGAGGCGATGCGCACGCGTGGCCGCGGCGGGATCGTCAACGTGGCGTCGGTCGCGGCGTTCGTGCCGCGGGGCACGTACGGCGCCTCCAAGGCGTGGGTCGTGCAGTTCACGCAGGGCGCGGCGAAGGACCTGGCCGGGTCCGGCGTACGGCTGATGGCGCTGTGCCCGGGCTTCGTGCGTACGGAGTTCCACCAGCGGGCCGGGATGGGCACCGACAACATCCCGAACTGGATGTGGCTGGACGCGGACAAGCTGGTGGCCACGGCGCTCGCGGACCTGGCCCGGGGCAAGTCGCTGTCCATTCCGGACCCGCGGTACAAGGCGCTGATGGGCGTGGTGAAGGTGACACCGCGCGCGCTGCTCGGCGGGATCAGCTCGCGTACGGGCCGCAAGTACGGGCCTCAGTAGGACAGACACGCGCGCCTGCGACCGCGCCGGGAGACGCGTACAGGCACGGGTACGGGCACGGGTACGGGCACGGGCACGGGCGTACAGGCGGGTACCGGCCGCCCGATGACGCACGTACGGGCCGCAGCAGGACGGGTGACGCCGCCCCTCGGGTGGGAAAATGACCGTATCGACCGGACCCAGGGGGGCCGGAGGCGGCGTCATGACATTTGTGCAGGTCATCGACTGCAAGACCAGCCGATTCGACGAGATGAACCGGCTCATGGACACATGGCTCGAACAGACCGGGGGCAAACGGACCGCGACCCACAGCCTGGTCGGCAAGGACAGGTCCGACGCCTCGCACTTCATCGAGATCGTGGAGTTCCCGTCGTACGAGGAGGCGATGCGGAACTCGAACCTTCCGGAGACCGACCAGATCTTCCACGACATGGTCGCGCTGTGCCACGAGATGCCCACCTTCACGGACCTGGAGGTGGTGCGGGACGACCAGTTGAACGCGGCCAACGTCCGGCGGTTCTTCGAGCTCATCGCCATGAGGGGTGAGCTGCCGCCGCTCGACGGACTGCTCACCGAGAGCTACCACCACCACGATCCCGCCAATGTGCAGGACGTCATCGGTATGGACGCGATACGCCGCGAGCTGGAGATGTGGCGGAGCGGCTTCGACTTCGCGTTCATCGTCGAGGACCAGATCGCCGAGGGGGACAAGGTGTGCGCCCGGTGGACCTGGAAGGCACGGCACACGGGCGAATTCCTCGGGATTCCGGCCACCAGCAGGAATGTCACCATGACCGGCGCGACCATCTTCCGCTGCGCCGACGCCGGGAAGATCGCCGAGGGTTGGTGGCAGTACGACCGGCTCGGGCTGATGGCGCAGCTCGGTGCGCTCGACGAGCTGGAGACCTAGCCGGGCGGGACAGGGCGAAGGCCCGGCGCCCTCAGGGGCACCGGGCCTTCACTCGTACTGCGTGCGGTCCGCGTCAGTGGGCGTGACCGTGGCCGTGGCCGGCCGCGGCCGGCTCCTCCTCTTCCTTCTTCTCGACGACCAGGGTCTCGGTCGTGAGCAGCAGGGAGGCGATGGAGGCGGCGTTCTCCAGGGCGGAGCGGGTGACCTTCACCGGGTCGATGACGCCGGCCTTGACCAGGTCGCCGTACTCGCCGGTGGCGGCGTTGAAGCCCTGGCCCTTGTCGAGCTCGGCGACCTTGGAGGTGATGACGTAACCCTCCAGGCCGGCGTTCTCGGCGATCCAGCGCAGCGGCTCGACGACCGCGCGGCGGACGACGGCGACACCGGTGGCCTCGTCGCCGGTCTTGTCGAGGTTGCCCTCGAGGACCTTGGCGGCGTGGACCAGCGCGGAGCCACCACCGGAGACGATGCCCTCCTCGACCGCGGCGCGGGTCGCGGAGATGGCGTCCTCCAGGCGGTGCTTCTTCTCCTTCAGCTCCACCTCGGTGGCGGCGCCGACCTTGATCACGCACACGCCGCCGGCCAGCTTCGCGAGGCGCTCCTGGAGCTTCTCGCGGTCCCAGTCGGAGTCCGTGTTCTCGATCTCGGCCTTGATCTGGGCGACGCGGCCCACGACGTCCTCGGACTTGCCGCCGCCGTCGACGATGGTCGTGTCGTCCTTGGTGACCGTGACGCGGCGGGCGGAGCCCAGCACGTCCAGGCCGACCTGGTCGAGCTTGAGGCCGACCTCCTCGGAGATGACCGTGGCGCCGGTGAGGACCGCCATGTCCTGGAGCATCGCCTTGCGGCGGTCACCGAAGCCGGGGGCCTTCACGGCGACGGCGTTGAAGGTGCCGCGGATCTTGTTGACGACGAGGGTGGACAGGGCCTCGCCCTCGAGGTCCTCGGCGATGATCAGCAGCGGCTTGGAGGAGCCGGCCTGGATGACCTTCTCCAGCAGCGGCAGCAGGTCCGCGATCGCGGAGATCTTGCCCTGGTTGATGAGGATGTACGGGTCGTCGAGGACGGCCTCCATGCGCTCCTGGTCCGTCACGAAGTACGGCGACAGGTAGCCCTTGTCGAAGGCCATGCCCTCGGTGAAGTCCAGCTCCAGACCGAAGGTGTTGGACTCCTCGACGGTGATGACACCGTCCTTGCCGACCTTGTCCATCGCCTCGGCGATGAGCTCGCCGACCTGCTGGTCCTGGGCGGACAGCGCGGCGACGGCGGCGATGTCGGACTTCTCCTCGATCGGGCGAGCGGTCGCCAGCAGATCGTCGGAGACGGCCTTGACGGCGGCGTCGATGCCCTTCTTCAGAGCGGCCGGGGAGGCACCCGCGGCAACGTTCTTCAGGCCCTCGCGGACGAGCGCCTGGGCGAGCACGGTGGCGGTGGTCGTACCGTCACCCGCGATGTCGTTGGTCTTGGTCGCCACCTCCTTCACCAGCTGGGCGCCGAGGTTCTCGTACGGGTCCTCGACCTCGACCTCGCGGGCGATGGTGACACCGTCGTTGGTGATGGTGGGAGCGCCGAACTTCTTGTCGATGACGACGTTGCGGCCCTTGGGGCCGATCGTCACCTTGACCGTGTCGGCAAGCTTGTTGACGCCGCGCTCGAGGGCGCGACGGGCGTCCTCGTCGAACTTCAGGATCTTCGCCATGGAGCGTTTCAGTCCTCTCGATTGCGATTTCCGGCCGCCCCGCGGGAACGGCCGCCATCGCGGTGAAGAACGAACCGCGCCCCCGGCGCCCGGCTGATCAAACGCTCGCGGGGTCCAGGGGCGCAGCTCAAAGCAGTCTGCTTCGGTGAATTACTTCTCGATGATCGCGAGCACGTCGCGAGCCGAGAGGACGAGGTACTCCTCGCCGCTGTACTTCACCTCGGTGCCGCCGTACTTGCTGTACAGCACGATGTCGCCGGTCTTGACGTCGAGCGGAAGGCGCTCGCCGTTCTCGAAGCGGCCCGGGCCCACAGCGAGGACGACGCCCTCCTGGGGCTTCTCCTTCGCGGTGTCCGGGATGACCAGGCCAGAGGCCGTGGTCTGCTCGGCGTCCAGCGGCTGGACCACGATGCGGTCCTCGAGCGGCTTGATGGCAACCTTGGAGCTGGCGGTCGTCACGATCCGACCTCCCCCTTCGGAGATCTCACGGGGTTAACTGTCTGAGGTGGCGACCAGGTCGATCCGTCGTCGCGGGTGCCGGACCTGCCCGTCGCTTTGTTGGCACTCTCCGGTGGCGAGTGCCAGAGCCGAGACTATGGCCGCGATTAGCACTCGGTCAAGCGGAGTGCCAGTTCGCTGCGGCGCGCGCCGGATCGGTGGGTGCTGCCACAGGTGGTTACAGGTAGTCCTCCAGGCGGCCCACCGTGAATCCCTTCGCCTGGAGGCGGCGCAGGAGGCGGGTCGTCTCCGTGGTCAGGGACGCGGCTGAGCGGCCGCCCTCGTGGGGCAGGACGATGTCGCCGGGGCGGAGGGCCGGGCCCCTCCCGTACGCGTCGGAGTCCATGACCGTGGGGTGCCACAGGATCACGGCCGTGACACCGCAGTCCGCCGCCGCCCGGAGTGTCGTGCGGTCGTACACGCCGTACGGCGGGCGGAGCAACCGGGGGTGCAGCCCGAGGCGGGATCTCAGCAGGTCCCGCTGACCGCAGATCTCGGCGTGCTGCTCGTCGTACGGGCGCCCGCGCAGCACCGTGTGGTCCAGGGTCCGGTTCTGGATGCCCGCACCGGCCGCCCGCAGACGCGCGACGTGCGCGTACCCCGACCCGACGGCACTGTCCGTGAGGAACACGCTGACCGGCAGCCGCAGTTCACGGACCATGTCGACGAACCGGGGGTCCCTCTCGGCGCCCTCGTCGTACGTCAGGAAGACCACCTTGTCGCGCGTGGGGACCCGGTCGAGGACCGGCGGCAGGCCCCCCTCCGCCGGGTCCGAGCCCCAGTCCGGGGGACGGGCCGGCCGGGGCGCGGGCGCGAGCGGGGCGGCGAGCCCCCAGCGGCGATACGTCCCCTCGTGCGGCCCGTGCTGCGTGCGGACCTTCTGCGCCGCCTTCTTGCCCAGCCGTTCGATGGGGTCCACGGACTGCGCGCAGCCCCCGGCCCCTGCCAGGAGCGCGGCGGCGAGCGATCCCGCCAGCAGCATCCGCGCCTGCCGCCGTGCCCTCACAGGTAGTCCTCCAGGCGCGCCACCGCGTACCCCTCGCCCGTGACCTTCTTCAGGAACCGGCGGATCATGTCGGGCATCGTGCCCTTCCATTCGGACCTGCCCCGGAAGTGGGTCAGGACGATGTCGCCGGGGTGCAGGCCGTGGTCCAGCTCGCGGTACTCCCAGTGGTCGACGAAGACCTCCTCGTTCCAGATGGGCGCGTACTTGATGCCGCAGGACCTGGCGGCACGCAGGGTGTCCCCGTTGTAGTTGCCGTAAGGCGGCCGGAAGACCGTCGGGCTCCTGCCGAACTGCTTCCGCATCACGTCCTGCATGCCGCAGATCTCCTGCCTCTGCTCCTCGTACGACAGCCCCGGGAGGTAGGGGTGGTGCAGGGTGTGGTTGTTCAGCGTGACGCCGAGGTCGCGCATCCTCCGGAAATACCCGTAGTCCTCCTTGACCAAGTAGTCACTGAGAAACGCCGTGTAGGGGATTTTCAGGTCGCTCATCATCCGCAGGAACGCGGGGTCCTTCTCGGCGCCGTCGTCGACGGTGAGGAAGACGACCCTGTTCGCGGTGGGGACGGTCGTGAAGACCGGGGGCAGACCGTCGCCGTTCCGGACCTCGAAACCCTTGCGGAAGGTGATCACCGGCTTCTTCGCCGGGGGCGGGGGCGCGACCAGCGGCACCTTCTCCAGTCCCCAGCGCTTGGCGGCCGCCGCACGCTGGGCGTAGGAGGCGCGCGACTTGGTGTCGTACTCGTCGAGGGCGCGCGCCTGCGGCCCCTTCAGGGGCTGCTGACCGTGAGCGCCGCGCACCGCTGCTTCCGTGCAGCCGGATGCCAGTGCGGTGACGGCCAGGACGGTGAGGGCGGCACGCGCCCCGGAGGTCGGCCCGGCGCCCCGTACGTGCTTCACAGCGCCCCCTGAACGCTCCGCACGCCTCCCAACTCCGGCGCACTTTGCACTCTTTTTGTCATTTTGTCGTACGAGTCGCATGGTGCCGGATCCTCTCAGCCGCCCCCGGCCACGGCGGGCCGACACCGCGACCGCGCGCACGCCATCCACCGACTGGCCGACAATGACCCCGTGAATGACCTCTCCTTCGCCTCCCTGCTCACCCCCGAGGGCCGCGCCCTCCTCGACGAGGTGCGCGGCACCGCTCCGGCACAGGAGCTGGCCGTCGCCACCCGGCTGCGCCGCGAGCACCCCGCCGAACTGGTCTCGGCGGCCCTCGCGCAGGCGCGGCTGCGCGAGCGGGCGGCGGCGAAGTTCGCCGCCGAGGACGCGGAGCGGATGTTCTTCACACCCAACGGCGTCGAGCAGTCCACCCGCACCACGGTCGCCGCCTACCGCGCGGAGCGCTTCAGGGAACTGGGAGTGACCTCGGTCGCCGACCTGTGCTGCGGCATCGGCGGCGACGCGATCGCACTCGCCCGGGCCGGCATCCGGGTCCTGGCCGTGGACCGAGACCCGCTGACGGCGGCGGTGGCGCGGGCGAACGCCGACGCGCTCGGCCTGTCCGCGCTGATCGAGGTGCGCGAGGCCGACGTCACGGAGGTGGACGTGTCCGTGTACGACGCCGTGTTCGTCGATCCGGCGCGGCGGGGCGGGCGCGGGCGGATCTTCGACCCGGAGGCGTATTCGCCGCCGCTGTCCTGGGCCGTGGCCACGGCGCGGCAGGCCCCGCACGCCGCCCTGAAGGTCGCGCCGGGCATCCCGCACGAGGCGGTGCCGGACGGGGCGGAGGCCGAGTGGATCTCGGACGGCGGGGACGTCAAGGAGGCGGTGCTGTGGTTCGGCACGCAACCGGGCCTCGTACGGGCCACCCTGCTGCCAGGACCGCGCGTACTGCGCGGCCGCGGCCTGCCCGATCCGCCGGTGCGCCCGCTCGGCCGCTACCTCTACGAGCCCGACGGCGCCGCGATCCGCGCGCACCTGGTGGCGGAGGTGGCCGAGGAGCTGGACGGCGGCCTGATCGACGAGACGATCGCGTACGTGACGGCGGACGAGCGCCGCGACACCCGGTACGCCACGGCGTACGAGATCACCGACCAGCTCCCCTTCAACGTCAAGAAGTTGAAGGCGCTCCTGCGGGAGCGGGAGGTCGGAGTCCTGACCGTGAAGAAGCGCGGCTCCGCGGTCGAGCCGGAGGAACTGCGCCGGAAGGTCCTGCCCAAGACACACGGGCCGAACGCGGTGACCGTGTTCCTGACCCGGGTGGCGGGGGCGCCGACGATGCTGCTGGGGCACCCGGTCTAGCAGCATTCCCATGGGCCACCCGGTCTAGCGGCATTCTCATGGGCCACCCCGCCTGGCCGCGTTCCCATGGGCCACCCCGTCTGGCCGCGTTCCCATGGGCCACCCCGCCTGGCCGCGTTCCCGCGGGGATCAGGCCCGGCGGCAGTCCTCGGCGCGCTCCTCCAGCAGCTTCCGCTCCCGTTCGTTGCGGGCGAGGGAGGCGGCCCGCCGGAACTCGGTCCGCGCCTCCTGCGTACGCCCCAGCCGCGCCAGCAGATCGCCTCGGACGCTGGGCAGCAAGTGGTACTCGCGCAGGGCGGGTTCGGCGGCGACCCGGTCGACAATCTCCAGGGCCGGGCCTGGGCCCTCGGCCATCGAGACGGCGACCGCGCGGTTCAACTCGACGACGGGTGACGGTGACCGGGCGGCGAGCAGGCCGTACAGGGTCGCGATCCTCGGCCAGTCCGTCTCCTCGTACGTGTAGGCCTGCGCGTGGCACGCGGCGATGGCGGCCTGAAGGGCGTACGGGCCCGGGGCGCCCGTGGCGGCGGCGTTGGCGCGGCCCAGGGCGGCGAATCCACGGCGGACGAGCAGACGGTTCCAGCGGCGGCGGTTCTGGTCCTTGAGCAGGACCGGCTCGCCCGACGGGCCGGTGCGGGCGGCCGTGCGTGACGACTGGAGCTCCACCAGGGCCGCCAGGCCATGGACTTCGGGCTCCTTGGGCATCAACTCGGCCAGCACCCGGGCCAGCCGGAGCGCGTCCTCGCACAGGGCGGGGCGCAGCAGGTCGTCGCCGGCGGTGGCCGCGTACCCTTCGTTGAAGATCAGGTAGATGACCTCGAGGACGGACCCGAGCCGCGCCTCGCGCTCGGGACCGTACGGCACCTCGAAGGCGACGCCCTTGGTCGCGAGCGTCCGCTTCGCCCGCACGATGCGCTGGGCGACGGTGGCCTCCGGCACGAGGAACGCACGGGCGATCTCGGCCGTGGTCAGCCCGCCGAGCAGACGCAGGGTGAGCGCGATGCGGGACTCGGCGGACAGAACGGGGTGGCAGGCGGTGAAGACGAGCCGCAGCAGATCGTCGTCGATGTCGTCGGGGTCGGACGGCTCGTCGACGTGGTACGGCGCCGCCTCCAGGTCCCGCCCGACCTCCTCCAGCTTGCGCGCGTACCGCTCCCGGCGGCGTACGAGGTCGATCGCGCGGTGCTTGGCGGTGGCCATGAGCCAGGCACCGGGATTGTCGGGCACGCCCTCCCGCGGCCACTGTTCCAAGGCGGCGACCAGGGCGTCCTGCGCCAGCTCCTCGGCGATCCCGACGTCCCGCACGATCCGGGCGACCCCGGCGATGACGCGCGGGGACTCGATCCGGAAGACGGTCTCCATGACACGGGCGGGGTCGTCGGGGGCCGGGGCGGCGATGGGCTGCTGTTCCACAGCCCACCATGCAACACCCCCGGCGGGCGGGCGCCAAGCAGCGCTCACCCCTCGGCGATCTCCCGCACCTCACAGGTCACGGTCCAGAACTCCTCGTGCGCCTTCAGGAACCGCTTCGTCCACTCGATCGCCTCGGCCTTGTCCTTGCACTGCATGAGCGCGTAACCGCCGACGACCTCCTTGGACTCGGTGAACGGACCGTCGGTGACGGAGATCTTCCCGCCCTCCCAGCGCACCTGGGTGCCCTGCGTGGACGGGGTCAGGCCGGCGGTGTCGAGCATGACCCCTGCCTTGGTCATCTCCTCGATCAGTTCGCCCATCCGCTGCATCAGCTCCTCGCTGGGCCCCTCGGCGGGCGCGGTCTTCTCCTCGATCTGCACGAGCGACAGGTAACGCGGCATGGTGACTCCTCGGGTGCGGCGACCGGGCTCTTCCCGGCCTCTCACCCAGTGCGTCGAACGGGGGCGCCACGAATCGACACGACCCGAGGATTTTCTTCGAGAATTTTTTCCCGGCCCGTTTGCGCAGGTCAGCCGTGCGGGACGGGGGCGTCACCGGGGTACGCCCGCACCGCGGCACGGGGCTACGCCCTCACCGCAGCGACGTCCACTGCCGCGAGCAGGGCGCCTATGGCCGCGGCGCCGGTGAGGAGGGCGGTGAGCCGGGCACGTAAGGACGTTCTGGAGATCGTGGGGGTTCTGGAGGTTCTCATTGCGGGTGCCTCCGAAAGTTTCGGTCGTGCGACCGATTGACTTCGGAGGAGTGTGGAGCGGCAGAACCCACCCGTCAACACGTCGATTCCGCCACGACGGTCACAGGATCACGCCGGGGGCGCCCCCGTACTGCTGCGCACCACCAGACTCGTCGCCAGCTCCACCCGGGTCGCCCCCGGGGCCCGGTCCGCGCGTCCCAGGTCGAGCACCAGCCTCGCCGCCGCCTCCGCCATCTCCATCAGTGGCTGCCGTACGGTCGTCAGCGGCGGCCCCACCCACCGGGCCACCGGCAGGTCGTCGAACCCGACCACGCTCAGGTCCTCCGGTATGCGCAGTCCCAGCTCGCGGGCCGCCTCGTACAGTCCGAGGGCCTGGAGGTCGTTGCCGGTGAAGACGGCCGTCGGCCGGTCCGGCCCGCGCAGCAGTTCGAGTCCCAGCCGGTGGCCTGCCTCGTGGTGGAAGTTCCCGGCCTTGATCAGCTCCGGATCCACCGGCAGCCCCGCCGTCTCCAGCGCCGCCCGGTAGCCGTCCACCCGGGCACGGCTGCACATCATCCGCGAGGGCCCGCTGATCGCGCCGATGCGCACATGTCCGAGCTCCACGAGATGCCGGGTCGCGGCGACGCCGCCCTGCCAGTTCGTGGCGCCGATCGACGGAACGTCGGCGCCCGGGTCACCGGCTGGATCCAGCACCACGAACGGGATCGATCTGCTGGTCAGCAGCGCGCGCTGGGAGTCGTCCAGGTCAGACAGGACAAGGATCACGCCGTGCGGGCGACGGGCGGCGACCTGGTCGGCCCAGGTCCGGCCAGGGGTGAGCCGCCCCGCGCTCTCGGAAAGCACGACACTCAGGCCCTCGTCCCGCGCCACCTTCTCCACGCCCCGGATGACCTCCATCGCCCAGGCGCTCTCCAACTCGTGGAAGACCAGGTCGATGAGGGGCGAGCGGGCGGCCTCGGACCGGCGGCGGTGGTATCCGTACGCGCGCAGCAGTTCCTCGACCCGGGTGCGGGTCGCCGGGGCCACGTCGGCACGGCCGTTGAGCACCTTCGAAACAGTCGGAGCCGAGACGCCGGCCTCCCGGGCGATCTCGGCCAGGGTCGCCGCCCGCATCGACCGCTGCGTCGTCTCCGCTTTCACGGGCTTCGCGGGTTTCATGGTCGTGATCGTATCCCCGAGGTCGCTCCACCGGGCCTGCTCGGACGCACAGGGCGAGCAGAACATTCGAAATGTCAACCGGAAATATCCGATCCGTCACGATCCGGAGAACGAGAGCGGAATGCGGGCGACGATGCGGGCGCCGTACGGGGCGGGCTCGGCGGTGAGGGTGCCGTGGTGTTGCTCATGCCCCCAGCGACTCGAACCGCCACCGGTGCACCGCCCGCGTCACCAACTCGTCGGCCGGTTCGGGCAGTTCCGGGAGGTCGGCCGCGTAGTCCGCGTCCCACCAGGTGATCACGAGGACGCGGTCCTGGGGTGCCCGGAAGGTTTCGCGACGCAGGGGCGAGGGCGTCAGCTCCTGGGCCCGTGCCCAGGCCAGCAGGTCCTCGCCCCGTCCGGTGGTCGCCCGGGCCTCCCACATCAGCGCGACCGTCACGAGTACAGGTTCTCCTTGCTGACCTCGTGAACGTGGTCGTGCGCGTGGGAGTGGGACGTGCCCGGCACGTGCGGGTCCGTCACCGGCAGGGACGAGTCCGCCGAGAGGTCCCAGTCCGAGGCCGCGCGCCCGCGCGCCACCATCTCCGCACCGAGTGCCGCCACCATCGCGCCGTTGTCCGTGCACAGCTTCGGACGCGGGACCCGCAGGCGGATACCGGCCGCCTCGCAGCGCTCCTGAGCCAGCACGCGCAGACGGGAGTTCGCGGCCACACCGCCGCCGATCATCAGGTGGTCGACCCCCTCGTCCTTGCAGGCCCGTACGGCCTTCCTGGTCAGTACGTCCACCACCGCCTCCTGGAACGAGGCCGCCACGTCGCGCACCGGCACCTCCTCCCCCGCCGCTCGCTTGGCCTCGATCCAGCGGGCCACGGCCGTCTTCAGACCGGAGAAGGAGAAGTCGTACGCGGGGTCGCGCGGCCCGGTCAGACCGCGCGGGAACGCGATCGCCTCCGGGTCCCCCTCCTTGGCGTACCGGTCGATGACCGGGCCGCCCGGGAATCCGAGGTTCAGCACGCGCGCGATCTTGTCGAAGGCCTCGCCGGCCGCGTCGTCGATGGTCGCGCCCATCGGCCGTACGTCCGAGGTGATGTCCGTGGACAGCAGCAGGGAGGAATGCCCGCCGCTGACCAGCAGCGCCATCGTCGGTTCCGGCAGCGCGCCGTGCTCCAGCTGGTCCACGCAGATGTGGGAGGCGAGGTGGTTGACCCCATACAGCGGCTTGCCCAGCGCGTACGCGTACGCCTTCGCCGCCGAGACGCCGACCAGCAGGGCGCCCGCCAGACCGGGGCCTGCGGTGACCGCGATGCCGTCGAGGTCTCTCGCGCTCACCCCCGCTTCCTTCAGCGCCCGGTCGATCGTCGGCACCATCGCCTCCAGGTGCGCGCGGGAGGCGACCTCGGGCACGACGCCGCCGAAGCGCGCGTGCTCGTCGACGCTGGACGCGACGGCGTCCGCGAGGAGGGTGCTGCCGCGGACGATGCCGACGCCGGTCTCGTCGCAGGAGGTCTCGATCCCCAGGACCAGGGGCTCGTCAGCCATTGTTCTCGTTTCCTTGTACGGAGGTTGAGCCCGCAGCGGAGCCGCTGTCGGGCGCTGTGGTCAGCCGCATCACCAGGGCGTCCACGTTCCCCGGCTGGTAGTAGCCGCGCCTGAACCCGATGGGCTCGAAGCCGAAGCGCTCGTACAGCTTCTGCGCGCGCACGTTGTCGACCCGGCATTCGAGCATCACCTCGGCGCACTCGAACGCGGTCGCGGCCCGCAGCAGCTCGGCCAGCAGCCGTCCACCGAGCCCCGTGCCCCAGTGGTCACGGGCGACGGCGATGGTCTGGATGTCTCCCAGGTCCCCCTGGGCGGCCAGCCCCGCATAGCCGACGATCCGCTCGCCCTCGACGGCCACGACGTACCGCCGGGTCGCCTCCGGGCCGCGGGAATGCGCCAGCTCGGACCAGAACATGCCCCGTGACCAGGCGTCCTCGGGGAACAGACCCTTCTCCAGCTCCAGCACGGGATCGATGTCCCACCAGCGCATCTCGCGCAGCACAGGGGTCACAGGAGTCACGGGCGTCACGGATGCGGTCACTTGGGGGTGACCACCTTGTAGTTCTTGGGCACCTGCGCGTCGGGGCGGCGCAGATACAGCGGACGGGGCGCGGCGAGCTCCTCGCCCGCCGCCAGCTTCTCCACCGCCAGGGACGCGAGCGCGGCCGCCGAGACGTGCTCGGGTTCGAGCACCTGGGGGAAGGTGTCGGGGTAGAGCAGTGCGCCGGCGCCGACGGCGGGCAGGCCCGCGACCGCTTCCGCGATCTCGGCGGGCCGGTCGACGGCGGGCTCGGTGACGCGCGTACGGGCGTTGTCGTACCGCGCCCAGTAGACCTCCTTGCGGCGCGCGTCCGTGGCCACCACGAAGGGCACGTCGAGGTCGGAGGCGTACGCGAGGCCGTCGAGGGTGCACAGGCCGTGCACGGGCACACCGAGCGCGAGCCCGAACGTGTCGGCGGTCATCAGGCCGACGCGCAGCCCCGTATAGGGGCCGGGCCCCACGCCCACGACGACGGCCGTGACGGCGTCGAGCCGCGTGCCCGCCTCGGCGAGGACCCGGTCGACGGCGGGCAGCAGGAGTTCCCCGTGCCGACGCGCATCCACCTGGCTCGATGAGGCGATGACGGAGGTGCCGTCGTGCAGGGCGACGGAGACGGCGGGGGTGGCGGTATCCAGAGCGAGCAAGAGCACGCAAACAGCCTACGGCGCTCACGCCCGACGTACGGCCGACCGGGTCCGGCCCGCACCTGCTGCTACCGTCAGCAAAGACGTACGACCGCATCGATAAGCGAATCGGTAAGTCGTACAAGACGGATACGGCTACGAGTACGTCCGCGTACGGCGACGAGTACTTCCACGCGGGGTCGAGAGGTGGGCACAGGTGGCTAGGAGCAGCTCGGGATTCGTGGCCGGGCTCACCGTTGCGGCCATCGCCGCGGTCGGTTTCCTCGCCTACCAGGCGTCGGCGAACGTGCCCGACACGCTGGGCAAGCCGCAGGCGGAGAAGTCGCCGACGGTCACCGCGTCGAAGTCGCCCCGGGACACGAAGAACCCGACGGCGCTGCCCGGTGCCTCCGGGACCGGCGAGCGGGTCGTGTACTCGATCGACGACGACCGGGTGTGGCTGGTCGGCGCGAACAACAAGGTCCGGCGCACGTTCAAGGTGACGCCGGGGACGGTGGACCCGGTGCCGGGCACGTACAAGGTGACTTCCCGGACCGCCGCGGGAACCGGGTCGGACGGCAAGGCGGTCGAGCACATCGTGCGATTCGCGCTGATCGACAGCGTGGTGTTCGGCTTCAGCGCGGCGGTCGACGGCTCGACGTCCGCGCCCGACGCCGCCAAGAAGCTGGGCGGGATCCGCGAGTTGCCCGCGGACGGCAGGGCGATGTGGGAGTTCGCGACGAGCAACAAGAAGATCGTCGTCATCCAGTAGGTCGTCGCCAGCCAGTAGGTCGTCGTCAGCCAGTCGGTCGTCGCCAGCCAGTAAAACGTCGTCAGTCAGTAGATCGTCGCCGTCCCGTAGCGCGACGGCTACGCGGCCCTGCGGTGCTCCCGGGTCGTGGGGGTCGCGCGGGGCGCCTCGGGTGCGGGATCCCGCGGCGGTGTGGAGACCGCCTTCGCCGCGGCGCACGACGCCAGCAGGTCCCGCATCGACACCTTGGCCGCCCCGGCCACCACGCGCGGCAGCGCCTCGTCTCGTTCTGAAGCCGGCATGGACGCCTCCTGGAGTCGCGGGGGCGGGCGCGGTTAGGTACACCTAACTACGGCCTCGTCTCCATGTGACCACGCGTGGAGCCTGCGGCGCAACATCTTGCCGACGAGTTGTCGGAACGTGGTGCCTGCCGGCGACTGGGCCGGGGTGGGGTGCCGTCACGGGGCTGCGCCCCGGACCCCCGGTGATCATCGCCATGGGGCCTTTGGCGGTTGTGTATGTGCGGGATGTCCGTGGCTGGTCGCGCGGTTCCCCGCGCCCCTTTCGGGGCCCGCCCGGTACCGTCTCTCAGGCCGACAGGACGGCCAGGTCCACCGTCGTCCAGCGCTGTCCCAGGCCCGTGAGCGTGACGTGACGTACCTCGTCCGTCGTGTCTCCGACCGCCCGGTGGATGACCACATGCAGCCGGTCGTCCGTCAGGTCCTCGACCTTGCCCTCGCCCCACTCCACGACGACCACCGAGTCCGGCAGCGAGACGTCGAGGTCGAGGTCCTCCATCTCGTCGAGCCCGCCGCCCAGGCGGTACGCGTCCACGTGGACCAGCGGCGGGCCGTCTCCGAGGGACGGGTGCACCCGGGCGATCACGAAGGTCGGGGAGGTGACGGCGCCCCGCACCCCGAGCCCCTCACCGAGGCCGCGGGTCAGCGTGGTCTTGCCCGCGCCCAGCTCGCCGTTCAGCATCACGAGGTCGCCGGGGCGCAGCAGCTTGGCGAGGCGGCGCCCCAGCTCCTGCATCTGTTCGGGGGAGGTGACGGTGAACTCGATGGTGACGTTCGGCATCGGGGCCTCAGCCGGGCTGTGCGGTGCTGGTGCTTCCATAGCCACCAACCGTAGCCCCTGCCGGGACCGCCCCCGAGCGCATGAGCAGGTCGGCGAGGCGGTCCGTGACGACCTCGGGGTGCTCCAGCATCACCAGGTGCCCGGCGTCCGGCACGAGCACCAGCTCCGCGTCCGGCAGCAGGTCGGCGATCGCCTCGCTGTGCTCGCTCGGCGTGACCAGGTCCTGGACCCCGGCCAGCACCAGCACCGGCAGCTCGGCGAAGCGGGCCAGCGCCTGGGTCTTGTCGTGGTCGGTGAACGCCGGGTAGAACTCGGCGACCACGTCGATCGGTGTGCCCTCGATCATCCGTTCCGCGAACCGGGCGACGGCCGGGTCGATGTCCCGGCCCGCGAACGAGTACCGCTTGATGATCCCCGCGAACAGGTCGGCGGTGGCCCTGCGCCCCTTCTCCACCAGCGCGGCCTGCTGCCCCAGCGCCTTCAGCACTCCGGGGAGGATGCGCCGCACGGCGTTGACGCCCGCGACGGGCAGACCGAAGTTGACCTCGCCGAGCCGCCCGGACGACGTGCCGACGAGGGCGACGCCGACGACCCGTTCGAGGATCAGCTCGGGGAACTGGTCGGCGAGGGCCATGACCGTCATCCCGCCCATGGAGTGGCCGACGAGCACGATGGGCCCCTCGGGCACGGCCGCGTCTATGACGGCCTTGAGGTCGCGCCCGAGCTGGTCGATGGAGACGGGCAGGCCGTCCTCTGTCTGGGAGACGCCGCGACCGGAGCGGCCGTGGCTGCGCTGGTCCCAGTGCACGGTCCGCACGACCCCGCGCAGCGCGGCCCGCTGGAAGTGCCAGGAGTCCTGGTTGAGGCAGTAGCCGTGGCTGAAGACGACAGTGACCGGGGCCGGAGCCTTGCGGCCGAAGAGCCGGCGGCGGCGCGGCGCGGGGCCGCCCTCGGGCTCGACGTCGTCGACCTCGTAGTACAACTCGGTGCCGTCGTCGGCGTACGCCTTGCCGGGGGTGCCGCGCACGGCGCCGTACGGTCCCGCCGAGTCGAGGGCGAGCCGGGCCTTGCGGCGCATGCCGCGGCCGACCGTCATGCGCTCGATGGCGACACCGGCCGCGGCGCCCGCCGCGACCACGCCTATCGCGGCGCCGGCGATACCGGCGACGCGCCAGTTCCCGGCGGTAGAGGCGGCTGCGCCCGCGACGGCCTCCACGGCCTCCGCGCTGCTCTCGCTCACGTCCCGCTCCTCCTTGCCGGGGGCTCTGCTCGTCCTGCCGTACGGCTGTCCAGGTTCACCCGTGTGGGTTACCCGCTCGTACTGCGTTTTCTACGTTCACATTCACGTAGACGCGAGGGACGCGGGTTCCGATCCGGGTCACGATTTCGTAAGCGATGGTTCCGGCCGCCTGCGCCCAGTCCTCGGCGGTGGGCTCGCCGTTGTCGCCGGGGCCGAAGAGGACGGCTTCCGTGCCGGGCGGGGGCTCGTCGCCGCCCAGGTCCACCACGAACTGGTCCATGGCGATCCGGCCCGCGACCGTGCGCAGCTTGCCGTCGACCAGGACCGGGCCGGTGCCGGAGGCGTGGCGCGGGATGCCGTCCGCGTAACCGACGGGGACCAGGCCGAGCGTCGTGTCGCCGGGGGTGGTGTAGAGATGGCCGTAGCTGACGCCGTGGCCGCCGGGGACCTGCTTCACCAGGGCGAGCGAGGCCTTCAGGCTCATCACCGGGCGCAGCCCGAGGTCGGCCGGGGTGCCGATCTCGGGGCTGGGCGAGACGCCGTAGAGAGCGATCCCGGTCCGGATGAGGTCGAAGTGGGCCTCGGGCAGGGTCAGCGTGGCCGGCGAGTTCGCGATGTGCCGCACCTCCGGCCGTACGCCCTGCTCCTCGGCGTACGCCACCATCTCGCGGAAGCGGGTGAGCTGGGCCTCGACGGAGGGGTGGCCGGGTTCGTCGGCACAGGCGAAGTGCGACCAGAGGCCGACGACGGTGATCAGGCCGTCCGCCTGGGCGCGCAGGGCCTCGGCGACGAGTTCGGGCCAGTCGCCGGGCTGGCAGCCGTTGCGGCCGAGGCCGGTGTCGGCCTTGAGGTGGACGCGGGCGGGCGCGCCCGCGGCGGCCGCCGCCTCGCGCACCTCCTGAAGGGCCCACAGTCCACTCACGGACACGTCGACGTCGGTCTCGATGGCCCGGCGCCAGGGGCCGCCGGGCGTCCACAGCCAGCACAGGATGCGGCCCGGCAGCCCGGCCGCGCGCAGGGCGAAGGCCTCCTCGGGCGTGGCCGTGCCGAGCCATTCGGCGCCCGCTTCGAGGGCCGCGCGGGCGCACGGCACCGCCCCGTGGCCGTACGCGTCCGACTTGACCACGGCCATCAGGGCCGCGCCGGGTGCGACGGCGCGCAGGGCGCGCACGTTGGCCCGCAAGGCCTCCAGGTCGATCTCGGCGCGGGCGCGCAGGGGTGCTGTCTCAGAACTTGTCATCGCGCCCCAGTGTCTCAGAGGGCTCCGACGGGGCTCCGGTGTGTGCCCTTGTGGCCCTTCAGACCGACTCGCTCAGCCCCACACGCACCACGCCGACACACCCGCTCGGCCCTGCCGACTGGCTCGACACCGGTCACGGGCACCGGCCCGCTCCGCTCGGTCGGCGCTGCGACGCCCTCAACCCCTCGCGCAGACGCCGGTCTCTCCACCCGGACCAGCCTTACCGGCCCGCTCGACCGCACCCGCAGACACCGGCCCAGTCCACCCGACCAGCCCCTACCGGTCCACTCGACCCCACCAGCAGACGCGCCCCGCGCACCGCTCAAGCCGCGCAGGCACTCAACCCGCGCAGGCACTCAACCCGCGCAGGGACTCAGCCCCGCACGCTCGCTGCGCCCCGCGCATCCCGCCACGCCTGCGGAATCGCGTTCGCCACGTCGTGTGCCCCCGCGGGGGCCCCGTTCGCCGCGTACCGGCCCGCGAGGCCGTGCAGGTACGCCGCCACGCTTCCGGCGTCCCGCGTCGAGAGGCGGGCCGCGAGCAGTGAGCCGGCCAGACCGGACAGCACGTCCCCGCTCCCCGCGGTCGCCAGCCACGGCGTGCCCGTGGCGTTCACTCGTACCGGCCCGCCCCCGGGGTCCGCCACCAGCGTGGTCGAGCCCTTGAGCAGCACGGTGGCCCCGTAGCGCGCCGCCAGTTCCCGTACCGCCGTGAGCCGGGCGCCCTCGACCTCCTCGCGCGAGACCCCGAGCAGTGCGGCGGCCTCTCCCGCGTGCGGGGTCATCAGGGTCGGCGCCGTACGGCCGCGTACGGTCTCGCGGTCGGCCAGCCGCAGCCCGTCCGCGTCGACGAGCACCGGCACGTCCGCCTCCAGCACCTCCGCCACCGTCGCCGCGTCGTCACCGGCGCCCGGGCCCACCACCCACGCCTGCACCCGCCCGGCCTTCGCCGGCCCTCGGTCGGAGACGAGCGTCTCCGGGAAGCGGGCGATCACCGCGCTCCCGGCGGGCCCTACGTACCGCACGGCCCCGGCCCCGCCCCGCAGCGCCCCCGCCACCGCGAGCACGGCCGCCCCGGGGTAGCGCGCGGACCCGGCGGCGATCCCGACGACCCCGCGCCGGTACTTGTCGCTCTCGGCTGCCGGTGCCGGCAGCAGCGCCGCCACGTCCGCGTGCTGAAGCGCCTCCAGATCGGCCTTCTCGGGCAGTTCGAGCCCGATGTCGACGAGGCGTACGGAACCGGCGTGCTCCCGCGCGGGGTCGATCAACAGCCCCGGCTTGTGCGTCCCGAACGTCACGGTCAGATCGGCCCGGACGGCCGCGCCCCGTACCTCACCGCTGTCGGCCTCGACGCCGCTCGGCAGGTCGACGGCGACGACGATGGCCCGTGATGTCTCGGAGAGCGCGGCGAGCCGTGCGGCGTCCGGCCTCAGACCGCCCTTGCCGCCGATGCCGACGATCCCGTCGACGACGAGGTCGGCGCGCTGGACGAGTTCCTCGGCCTCCCCGACCCCCGCGACGGACCCGCCCGCCCGGCGCAACGCCGCGAGCCCGCCCGGGTGCGTACGGTCGGGAGCGAGCAGCACGGCCGTGACCCCGGCACCCCGCCGGGCGAGCCGCGCTCCGGCGTACAGGGCGTCACCGCCGTTGTCCCCGCTGCCGACCAGCAGTACGACCCGGCTGCCGTACACCCGCCCCAGCAACTGGGCGCAGGCCGCGGCCAGTCCGGCGGCGGCGCGCTGCATCAGCGCCCCCTCCGGAAGCCGTGCCATGAGCGAACGCTCGGCCGTCCTCACCGTCTCCACGCTGTACGCAGTACGCATACCGCCGAGTCTCCCCCACGGCCGCCGCCCACGGGCGGACCTACCCCTCCGCCACGACCACCGCGGAGGCCACGCCCGCGTCATGACTGAGCGACACGTGCCAGGACTTCACCCCGAGTTCAGCGGCGCGGGCCGCGACCGTGCCGGTCACGCGCAGCCGTGGCTGCCCGCTGTCCTCGACGTACACCTCCGCGTCGGTCCAGTGCAGCCCGCCGGGCGCGCCCAGGGCCTTGGCCACCGCCTCTTTCGCCGCGAACCGCACGGCCAGTGAGGCGATACCGCGCCGCTCCCCGCTGGGCAGCAGCAACTCGCTCTCCAGAAACAGTCGTTCGACCAGCCCGGGCGTACGCCGCAACGACGCCGCGAACCGGTCGATCTCGGCCACGTCGATACCGACCCCGATGATGCTCATGCGGGCACTCTACGATCCGTCCGGCGCCCGGGGGCTCGGCTCCCCGGTGACCAGATCGGCCTGATGCGTTGCCGTGACGGCACGGTCCGGTTCAGGCCTCTTCAGGAGTGCTCCTCGGAACCTCCGGGTCCTCGGCGAACAGATCCTCGACCGTCGCGGCCGTCAGGGAGCGGTCGAACCAGAGCGCGAGGGTATCGAGGTCAGTGCACGAGGTGATGCGCTCCCGCGCGTCCTCGGTGACGGGGGTTCCGTGCTTCTCCAGGACGCGCAGGATCAGCGATGCGCGGTCCTCGACCTTGCCTTCCGCCTTACCTTCCGCCTTGCCTTCCGCCTTGCCTTCCGCCTTGCCTTCCAGGTAGGCCGTCTCACGGACCGTCCCCCGGCCGGGGAAGTAGCTAACGAACGACATGATTTCCTTCCATTTCTTTCCGGCTGGGGTGTCACCCAGGTTGATTTCCAGGAAGTCGAAGAAGTACCCGGCGGTGTCCGGGTCCGTTTCCTGGAGTTCCTGAAGGGCGCTGCTGATTGCCTTCAGTATGGCGCCGCAGTCGGCGCTGCGGGCGTGTGCCAGGGCGGAGAGCACGGCCAGTGGGAGGTTCTTCGCCGCGGTCCTGGCGTCGGTGATCACCGGCAGATTGTCCGGCCCTGCGACCAGTGGATATGTCCGCTGAGCCGTCCAGCCGCGCGTCCCGCAATCGAAGGGGCCGGCCGCCCACTTGGCCGTGGCCCCGTCCTGACAGACCACGAGAAGCAGCACGGGCAGGCGGTACTTCGCCTGGAGGTATGCGACGTAGTACGCCCAACTCGCCTCCTTGCCTGGAACCCGTTTCGACTGCGACTCGATGGCGAGCAGGAAGTCCTCACCATCGGACGGGCCGATGCGCAGCACGGTGTCCACGCGGCGTTCCAGCGGCCGGGTCTCCGTCACGTCCGTGGCGACGGCGTCCACGGTCGCCTTCGCGGATAACGGGACGCCCAGTACTCCGAACACGGGAGCCAGGATCTCGGGCCGCTCCTGGAAGATGCGGTGCATGCCCTCGTGGGCTGATGTGACCATGTGCGCAACCTTGGTGAAGTGAAGGGACGGCTGTCCGGGCGATCGGAATGCGTTCACCCTTGCGAGTGGCGAAAAATCGTTCAGGCCGCCGCGGTCAGTTCGCACCACACGACCTTGCCCCGGTTGCCATCTCTCGCCAGTGGCTGCCAGCCCCACAGGTCGGCGCAGGCCCGGACCAGCGCCAGTCCGCACCCCTCCTCCAGGTCGGCGATCTGCTCCGGCGGCTCGGGGTCGGCGTCCCACGCCCCGATCCGCAGGACGCCGGCCGACCAGCGCACGCGGAGTGCGGCCGGGCCTTTGGTGTGCCGTACGGCGTTTGGCACTCCGTACGAGGCAGTCATCCACGAGGCGGCCCTGCGCATCTGGAAGTCGTCCTACTCCGGGCCTGGCGACGGCGACTCATGCGTAGAGACCGCAACCCGCCCCACCCACATAGCCATCCGCGACTCAAAGGCCCCGGCCTACGGAACCCTCTCCTTCCCGACCGGAGCCTTCACCACCTTCATCGACGCCCTAAAAACTCACTCCACCGTCACCGACTTCGCCAGGTTCCGCGGCTGATCCACCTCGTTCCCCCGCGCCGTCGCCAGCTCGCAGGCGAAGACCTGGAGCGGCACGGTCGCGACGAGCGGCTGGAGCAGCGTCGGGGTGGCCGGGATCCGGATCAGGTGGTCCGCGTACGGGACCACCGCCTCGTCCCCCTCCTCCGCGATCACGATCGTGCGCGCACCCCGCGCCCGGATCTCCTGGATGTTCGAGACGATCTTGTCGTGCAGGACCGAGCGTCCGCGCGGCGAGGGCACCACCACGACCACCGGCAGGTCCTCCTCGATCAGCGCGATCGGCCCGTGCTTCAGCTCGCCCGCCGCGAAGCCCTCGGCGTGCATGTACGCCAACTCCTTGAGCTTGAGGGCGCCTTCGAGGGCCACCGGGTAGCCGACGTGCCGGCCCAGGAACAGCACGGTGTTCTTGTGGGCGAGCGAACGCGCCAGCTCCCGTACCGGCTCCATGGTCTCCAGGACCCGCTCGACCTCGCGGGAGATCTGCGACAGGTCGCGGATGACGACGTGGATCTCGTCGCCCCACTTGGTGCCACGCACCTGGCCGAGGTACAGGGCCACCAGGTAGCAGGCGACGAGCTGGGTGAGGAACGCCTTCGTGGACGCCACCGCGACTTCCGGTCCCGCGTGCGTGTAGAGGACCGCGTCCGACTCCCGCGGAATCGTCGAGCCGTTGGTGTTGCAGATCGCCAGCACCTTGGAGCCCTGTTCGCGGGCGTGCCTGAGGGCCATCAGGGTGTCCATGGTCTCGCCGGACTGGGAGATGGCGATGACCAGCGTGCGCGGGTCGAGGATCGGGTCCCGGTAGCGGAACTCGCTGGCCAGCTCCACCTCGCACGGGATCCGCGTCCAGTGCTCGATGGCGTACTTGGCGATCATCCCGGCGTGGAAGGCCGTCCCGCACGCCACGATGACGACCTTGTCGACCTCGCGCAGCTCGGCGGCCGTCATGCGCAGCTCGTCCAGCCTCAGCGAACCGGACACGTCGATGCGGCCCAGCAGCGTGTCGGCGACCGCCTTGGGCTGCTCGGCGATCTCCTTGAGCATGAAGTAGTCGTAGCCGCCCTTCTCGGCGGCCGAGGCGTCCCAGTCCACGTGGTACGTGCGGACCTCGGCGGGCCGGCCGTCGAAACCGGTGACCGTCACCCCGTCCCGGCGCAGCTCGACCACCTGGTCCTGGCCCAGCTCGATCGCCGACCGGGTGTGGGCGATGAACGCGGCCACGTCGGAGGCGAGGAAGGCCTCGCCCTCGCCGACGCCGACCACGAGCGGCGAGTTGCGCCGTGCGCCCACGACCACGTCCGGCTCGTCGGCGTGCACCGCGACCAGCGTGAACGCGCCCTCCAGCCGTCGGCACACCAGCCGCATCGACTCCGCGAGGTCCGCGGTCGCGGAGAACTCCTCGGCGAGCAGATGTGCGACGACCTCGGTGTCCGTCTCCGAGGTGAGGGTGTGACCCCGCTCCTCCAGCTCGGCCCGCAGCAGGGCGAAGTTCTCGATGATCCCGTTGTGGACGACGGCGACGCGCCCCGCGTTGTCGAGATGCGGGTGCGCGTTCGCGTCGGTCGGGCCGCCGTGGGTGGCCCACCGGGTGTGTCCGATGCCCGTGGTGCCGGTCGGCAGCGGCCAGTCGACCAGCTCCTTCTCCAAGTTGACCAGTTTCCCGGCCTTCTTGGCGGCGGCCAGGCCCCCGTCCGCGAGCACGGCGACGCCCGCCGAGTCGTAACCCCGGTACTCCAGCCGCTTCAGTCCCGCCATGACCACGTCGAGCGCCGACTGCGGTCCCACGTATCCCACGATTCCGCACATGGCCGCAGCCTACGGTCCGGTCCCGGCCCGAAATGGCTTCCGCGTGCCCGAAATCGGAAATTCTGTGGGAGCCGTCGCGGAGCCACCGTGGGAGCCGCCGCGGGACCCGCCCCGGCGGGCGGACCCCGCGCGCGAGGATCAGCCGAGCTTGGTGAGCTGCGCCTGGATCACGTCGGTGGGGTAGTCGAAGTCCTTGCCCGAACCGACCGACGCCAGGTTCACGGCGGGGAAGTAGGCGATCGTGGAGCCCTTGCGGGCCACGACGACCTTCAGCGGAGCCTTCGTGCCCTCGGCGTAGATGGTCAGCGTCAGGGCCAGCGCCTCGTCGGCGCCCTCGGGCGCCTTCGTCTCGGCCACCTTCAGTTCCTTCACCTTCTCGCCCTGGGTGGTGAAGGCGAACCCGCCGGCGCAGCTGTCGGCGGCCTTGCCCAGCTCCGCCATCGCCTTCTCGGCGCCGCCGTCCGCGTAGGCGGCGAGCGTGGCACGCACCGAGGTCACGTCGAGCGCGGCGTTCATCACGTCCTTCTCGACGTCGCCGCTCTTGGCCGCGCTCTTGTCCCGCTCGCCGACCCACATCCACTGCACCGTGGCCGACGGCTTGCCCACCACCGTGCCGGACTGGACGTACGCCAGCGCCGCGCACGCCTCGTCGTCCGCCTTGACCTCGTTCTGCTTGACGAAGTCCTTGGGCGACACCTGGTCCGTGACGGTGCCGCTCTTGACGTCGCCGGACACCAGCGCCGCCTTCTTCAGTTCGGCGGCGGTCAGCGCCTCGGCCGCCGGAGCGGCGGAGGCGGCCTTGCCCGCCTTGCCGGCCTCGGCCTTGCCGCCCTCACCCTTGCCGTCGTCCGACCCGGAGCCGCCGCAGGCGGTGGCGAGCAGGGCGAGGGCGGCGGCGGAGGCGGCGAGGGCGGTACGGCGAACAGCGGTGGATCTCACGTCAGGAGGCTCTTTCTCTCAACACGGCACCCCGAACTGCGGAACGTTCGGGGACTTTGCGCGCACTTTACAAAGTCAACAGCGTTGCCCAACAGCGCATTTATGGTGTGGTGACCATCCGGCACCCGTCGGACGCCACCGCGGCCACTCGGCCGCCGCCCGGCCCCAGGTGTGTCGGCGTGACGGACCCCACCCCCCACCCCGTTCAAACTCCGTTAACAATGGACTGTGATCTCTCCGGTCTCCTCGATGCCCCGGAGCGCCCACCGGCCCAGGCCGGAGGCGACTCCCTACGTCGACCTCACCCGTGCCGAGTGGAGCGCGCTGCGCGACAAGACGCCGCTGCCGCTGACCGCCGAGGAGGTCGAGAAGCTGCGCGGCCTCGGCGACGTCATCGACCTCGACGAGGTGCGGGACATCTATCTGCCGCTGTCCCGGCTTCTCAACCTCTACGTGGGGGCCACGGACGGCCTCAGAAGCGCCCTGAACACCTTCCTCGGCGAGCAGGGCTCCCAGTCCGGGACCCCGTTCGTCATAGGCGTCGCGGGGTCCGTGGCGGTCGGCAAGTCCACCGTCGCGCGCCTCCTCCAGGCCCTGCTCTCCCGCTGGCCCGAGCACCCGCGCGTCGAACTGGTGACGACCGACGGCTTTCTGCTGCCCACCCGCGAGCTGCAAGCCCGCGGGCTGATGTCGCGGAAAGGTTTCCCCGAGTCCTACGACCGCCGCGCCCTCACCCGCTTCGTCGCCGACATCAAGGCGGGGAAGGACGAGGTGACGGCCCCCGTCTACTCCCACCTCATCTACGACATCGTCCCCGGGCAGAAGCTCACGGTCCGCCGCCCCGACATCCTCATCGTCGAGGGCCTCAACGTGCTCCAGCCCGCCCTCCCCGGCAACGACGGCCGCACCCGCGTCGGCCTCGCGGACTACTTCGACTTCAGCGTGTACGTCGACGCGAGCACCGAGGACATCGAGCGCTGGTACCTCAACCGGTTCAAGAAGCTGCGGCAGACCGCCTTCCAGAACCCCTCCTCGTACTTCCGCAAGTACACCCAGGTGTCCGAGGAGGAGGCTCTGGACTACGCCCGCACACTCTGGCGCACCATCAACAAGCCCAATCTGGTGGAGAACATCGCCCCCACCCGGGGCCGCGCCACCCTCATCCTCCGCAAGGGCCCGGACCACAAGGTGCGACGGCTGAGCCTGCGCAAACTCTGACGCTGCCGCGCGGGCATACCGCGTCCGCGTCCGGTCCCGCACCGGTCTCGGCGAGCCGCTCGTCGCCACCCTGCTGCGGGGTGGGGTCCAGGCCGCCGCCGGTACTCGGCGGCATGCCCGGGTCGCACCAGCAGGTCCCGGGCGATGCGGGCCACACGTCGAAAGCGGAGGTGTCGGGGGTGCAGCGGCTGAGCCTGTGCGAACTGTGACGGCTACCCTGCGCGCATGCTGCATCTGCGCCTGATCACCCCGGCCGAGCGGACGGACGACGTGGTCCGCCTGATCGAGAGGACGGTCGGCACCACGCATCTCGTCGTGATACCGGGCGCCGCCCGCAATCCGAAGGGAGACGTGGTGATGTGCGACGTCGCGCGCGAGGCGGCGGACGAACTCCTCAGCGGGCTTCAGAAGTTGGACCTGGACCGCACCGGTTCCATCGCCGTCGAGAACATCGACCTGTCGCTGTCCGAGCGCGCCGAGAAGGCCGAGGCGGACGCACCGGGCGAGGGCGCGGACGCGGTGCTGTGGGAACACCTGACGGACGCGACACACGAGGAGTCGACGCTCTCGGTCACGTACGTCGCCTTCCTCACGATCGCCACGATGATCGCGGCCTGCGGCGTCGTCCTCGACAACGCGATCCTGATCGTGGGCGCGATGGCGGTGGGCCCGGAGTTCGGCCCACTGGCCGGGATCGGCACGGCGCTGGTGCGGCGGGCGCCACGGCTGGCGCTCCGCTCGTTGATCGCGCTCCTGGTCGGCTTCGCGGTGGCCATGCTGGTGACCGTCGGGTTCACGTACTTCATGGACGCCGTGGACCTGTTCAGCCGGGTCAAGCTGGACGCCGAACGGCCCAACACCAACTTCATCTACCGGCCGGACGCGTTCTCATTCGTGGTCGCGGTCCTCGCGGGCGCCGCCGGCACCCTCTCACTGACGTCCGCGAAGTCGGGCGCGCTGATCGGCGTCGCGATCTCGGTCACCACGGTCCCGGCGGCGGCGAACGCCGCCGTGGCCTTCACCTACGACGAGTACCGCCAGGCATGGGGCTCCACGGTCCAGCTCCTGCTGAACCTGCTGGGCATCGTCCTGGCGGGCACGCTCACGTTGCTGGCCCAGAAGTGGCTCTGGGCCAAGCAGCGTGAGCGCGCACCGAGACTCGGCTAGCCGAGCGCCGACTTCACCGCGTCCGCGAGCCGCCCGGCGACCGACCGCGCCTGGTCGATGTCCGCCGCCTCGACCATGACGCGCACGAGCGGCTCGGTACCCGAGGGCCGCAGCAGCACCCGCCCGGTCGAGCCCAGCTCCCGCTCCGCCTCGGTGACCGCGGTGGCCAGGTCCGCGGACGTGCCCACCCGGGACTTGTCCACGTCCGGCACGTTCACCAGCACCTGCGGCAGCCGCTCCATCACGGACGCGAGGTCCTTGAGCGAGCGCCCGGTCTCCGCGACCCGAGCGGCCAGCATCAGCCCGGTCAGCGTGCCGTCGCCGGTCGTGGCGTGGTCCAGGACGATGACGTGGCCGGACTGCTCGCCGCCGAGCGCGTACCCGTGCTCCTTCATCTCCTCCAGGACGTACCGGTCACCGACCGCGGTCTGGACGAGCTTCAGCCCCTCCCGCTCCAGCGCCAGCTTGAAGCCCAGGTTGGACATGACGGTCGCCACCACGGTGTCGGCCCGCAGAGCGGAGCGTTCCCGCATCGCCAGCGCGAGCACGGCCAGGATCTGGTCGCCGTCGATCTCCTCGCCGGTGTGGTCCACGGCGAGGCAGCGGTCGGCGTCACCGTCGTGCGCGATGCCGAAGTCGGCGCCGTGCTCGACGACGGCGGCCTTCAGCTTGTCCAGGTGGGTGGAGCCGCAGCCCTCGTTGATGTTGAGCCCGTCGGGCTCCGCGCCGATCGTGACGATCTCGGCGCCCGCGCGCGTGAACGCCTCGGGCGAGACCCGGGCGGCGGCACCGTGCGCCTCGTCGAGGACGACCTTCAGCCCGTCGAGACGGTTCGGCAGGACGGAGAGGAGGTGGGCGACGTACTGCTCGTGGCCCTCGTCGTACGACTTCACGCGGCCGACCCCGGCCCCGGTGGGCCGCTCCCAAGGGGCGCCGGTGCGGTGCTCCTCGTAGACGGTCTCGATCTTGTCCTCGAGCTCGTCGGCGAGCTTGTGGCCACCACGGGCGAAGAACTTGATGCCGTTGTCGGGCATGGAGTTGTGGCTGGCGGAGAGCATCACGCCCAGGTCGGCGCCGAGCGCGCCCGTCAGGTACGCGACGGCCGGGGTGGGCAGCACCCCGACGCGCAGGACGTCCACGCCCGCGCTGGCCAGACCGGCCACCACGGCGGCCTCCAGGAACTCCCCGGACGCACGCGGATCACGCCCGACCACCGCCGTCGGCTTGTGGCCCTCGAACGTGCCCGCCTCGGCGAGTACGTGCGCCGCCGCCACGGACAGGCCGAGCGCCATCTCGGCCGTGAGATCCGCGTTGGCGACACCGCGCACGCCGTCCGTGCCGAAGAGTCGTCCCACTTGGTGTCCTCCGAACTTGCTGGGAATGTGCGGCTCATGCCGAGTGTCCAGACAGGAACGGGATACGTACATCCCCCCGGACCTGCCTCCAGGCATATCCCCCGGAGCTGTCCTTGAACTGTCGGGATTGCTCCATAAGCCCGTGATAAGCAATCTCCCCCGTAAACGAACCGCCCCGGCGGCACAGAGCGTGCTGCCGGGGCGATCGTTGCGTCGTGCAGGCGAAACGACGCCTGCACGACCAGCGGACGCGATTAGCGCTTGCTGTACTGCGGAGCCTTGCGGGCCTTCTTCAGACCGGCCTTCTTCCGCTCGACCGCGCGGTCGTCGCGGCGGAGGAAGCCGGCCTTCTTCAGGGCGCCACGGTTGTTGTCGACGTCCGCCTCGTTCAGCGCACGGGCGACACCGAGACGGAGCGCACCGGCCTGACCGGAGACACCGCCACCCGCGATGCGGGCGATGACGTCGTAACGGCCGTCGAGCTCGAGCACCTTGAAGGGCTCGTTGACTTCCTGCTGGTGCACCTTGTTGGGGAAGTAGTCCTCAAGGGTGCGACCGTTGATCTTCCACTTGCCGGTGCCCGGAACGATCCGGACGCGGGCGATGGCCTCCTTGCGGCGGCCCAGGCCGGCGGCCGGCTGGGGCTCGCCGAAGCGGGAGGCGAGGGACTCGGAGGTGTACTCACCCTCCAGCGGGACCTCGGTCTCGGTGGTGTAGCTGTCGATGTCAAGCTCTTCGAGCGGCTGCTCGGGAGTGGTCTCGGCCACGATTCTCCTCAGATTCTCTTCAGCTTTAGGGGGTGGCCGGACTTACTGCGCGACCTGGGTGATCTCGAACGGCACCGGCTGCTGGGCAGCGTGCGGGTGCTGGTCGCCCGAGTAGACCTTCAGCTTCGAGAGCATCTGACGACCGAGGGAGTTCTTGGGGAGCATGCCCTTGACGGCCTTCTCGACGGCCTTCTCCGGGTTGTTCGCCAGCAGGTCGTCGTAGCGGACGGAGCGCAGACCACCCGGGTAGCCGGAGTGGCGGTACGCCATCTTCTGGGTCCGCTTGTTGCCGGACAGGTGAACCTTGTCCGCGTTGATGATGATGACGAAGTCGCCGGCGTCCACGTGGGGCGCGTAGATCGGCTTGTGCTTGCCGCGCAGAAGGGTGGCGGCGGTGGTGGCGAGACGACCCAGGACAACGTCCTGGGCGTCAATGACGTGCCACTGACGCGTCACATCGCCGGGCTTGGGGCTGTACGTACGCACGGTTCGTAGCCTTCGCTTCTTCAGTGAGGTTCCTGACAAGGTCACCGAAGACGATCACGACAGCCATGACCGCACCGCGGTGACGCATTCCGCGTGCTGGTCGCTGGTCATCGGCCCGGTGGACCGGTGTAAGGGCCCCTCACGTGAGAATGAGCAAGCCAATACACACAACGAACAGCCAGAATAACGGGGGCGGCCGGACGGGTCAAAACGGGGTGGTCCATGCGGGGCGCTGTCGCGTTGGACCTGGACTGCTCCGTTTTGTTGCTGTCCCGCTCACTGTCCTGTCGCTGTCGGGGTTACCGAAGGGGAACATGACAGTCCATGGCCCGTCTAAGATGCGCCGCATGAGTTATGGGCAGGGGGAGCCCCCATGGGATCCCTGGAAACCGAGTTCCCAGCAACCGCCGCAGTGGGGGGACCGGAGCGGTGGTACTCCGGACTGGGCCGCGCTCGCCGAGGCATCCGAGGCGCGTAACAAGCGCCGTCGGCTGCTGCTGATCCTCGGCGGCGCCCTGGCCACGGTCGGCATAGGCGCCGCCGTCGCCGTCGCGGTCGTGTCGGCGAACGGCAGCCCCGGGGCCTCGAACAGGCCCGCCAGCGCGCTGCCCGGCACCGCCGACATACCCAGCGAGAGCGCCACCGCCGTCCCGTCGTTCGCCCCGACCTCGGCCCCTCCCCCGCTGGACCCGATGGACTTCATCTCCAGCGCGAAGAAGGACACGGCCCCGATCAACGCGGACGCGCTGTTCCCCGGCACCCAGCTGACCGAGGGCGCGAACGTCTACAAGAAGGGCCCCACGGCCTCCACGACGAACTGCGCGTCGGCCGTGCAGGGCACGCTGCCCGCGGTGCTCACCAAGAACAACTGCACCCTCGTCGTCCGCGCCACCTACACCACCGGCCGCATCGCGGTGACGGTCGGCGTGGCCGTCTTCGACACCGCGGCCCAGGCGACGAAGGCCAAGCAGCAGACCAACAGCAAGAGCATCATCACGTCGCTGACCGGCAAGGGCGTGCCCACGTTCTGCCGTACGACGGTCTGCCGCTCCACCACCAACTCCTATGGCCGCTACGCGTACTTCACGCTCGGCGGCTTCACCAACGGCAAGGACGTGACGGCCAAGGACGCCAAGGTCTTCACGGCCGGTGACGACCTGGCCGAGTTCGCCTTCCGCCAGATCCGTCGCCGCGGCGAGGCCCAGGCGTCGGCGGCCGCGAACCAGTGACGCACGGCACGGACCCGTGAGGCCCTCCCCCGATGGCCTCGCCCCGACCGTGACCGCGGCGGGCGAGGCCGCCGGCGCGGACACGCCTCGCCCCTGAAGCTCTCCCTCGGCGTGACGGCCGGGTCAGCAGCACCCGGCCCCGGGCAGCGACCGCTTGTTCCGCGCCTCCTTGCTCCGCGCGGCCAGCAGCTCGTCGGCCGGATAGCCGACCTCTTCGAGCGTGAGGCCGTGCGGCCGTACGACGTGCACGGCGGAGTCCCGTACCCGCGCGGCGAGCACCTTCCCGGGCCACTCCGGGCCCCGGTGCCCGTCCCCCACGAACAGCAGCGCCCCGATCAGCGACCGCACCATGTTGTGGCAGAACGCGTCCGCGCGCACCGTGGCGGTGATGATCCCGTCCTCGCCGCAGACGAGGCTCAGCTCCTGGAGCGTACGAATGGTGGTGGCACCCTCGCGCTTCTTGCAGTAAGCGGCGAAGTCGTGCTCGCCGAGGAGGTGCCGGGCGGCCTCGTTCATGGCGTCGACGTCGAGCGGCCAGTCGTGCCACAGCACGTGTTGGCGCAGCAGCGGATCGACACCGCCGGGGTTGTCGGTGACCCGGTACGCGTATCGCCGCCAGACGGCCGAGAACCGGGCGTTGAAGCCGCTGGGCGCCTCTCTGAGGGCCCACACCCGTACGTCCCTGGGCAGGCGCCCGGCGAGCCGCTTGAGCAGCTTCCCACGGTGCTCTCCCCACACCTCCCGGGGCAGATCCACATGGGCGACCTGCCCTCGGGCGTGCACGCCGGCATCGGTGCGCCCGGCGACGGTCAGCTCGTACGTCTCCCCGGATCGCGTGACGGTACGCAGAGCGCCCTCGATCTCCTCCTGCACGGTCCGCCGCCCCCCGGCCTGCTTGGCCCACCCGGAGAACTCGGTCCCGTCGTAGGAAAGGTCAAGGCGTACACGTACGAAACCGGGCTGTACTTCGTCACTCACGTAGAGATCCTCTCAGCAAGCAGCTGCTGCTGCGGCTGTGGGCAGTCGTTCCGCACCCCCACTCGGCGAACGCGAAAGCGGGCCCGCCCCGCAGGGGGCGGACCCGCTCAACGCGAGGACAGGCCTCAGGCGTCCTTGGACTCCTCGGCCGGAGCCTCGGCAGCCTCGTCCGCGGCCGGAGCCGCGTCCTCGACCTTGGTCTCCTCGACCTTGGTCTCCTCGGCCTCCTTGACCGCACGCTTGGTGGCGGCCTCGGCCTCACCCACGGCCTTCTGCTGCACCGTCAGCGCCTCGACCAGCTCGATGACAGCCATGGGCGCGTTGTCGCCACGGCGGTTACCGATCTTGGTGATGCGGGTGTAGCCACCGGGACGGTTCTCGTAGCGCGGGCCGATCTCGGTGAAGAGCGTGTGGACGACGCTCTTGTCCGTGATGACCTGGAGCACCTGACGGCGGTTGTGAAGGTCGCCCTTCTTCGCCTTGGTGACCAGACGCTCGGCGTACGGGCGCAGGCGGCGGGCCTTCGCCTCGGTGGTGGTGATACGGCCGTGCTCGAACAGCGACTTCGCGAGGTTCGCGAGGAGCAGCTTCTCGTGCGCGGCGCTGCCGCCCAGACGGGCACCCTTGGCGGGCTTCGGCATTGTTCTTCTCCTGTGTGTCTGCCCCGGCCGTGTCAGGTACCGGGGTCAGTATCCGAGCAGACGGTTGTCTGTCGAAGACCCCGCGCCCCGTAAGGGGCGCGGGGAACTGCGCGACCAGTCACAACGGTCCCGCAGCCAAGCAACAGCAGTCGGTCCCGAGCCCTTAGTACTGCTCGGTCTCGACGAACCCGGCGTCCGCGTCGTCGTCCGCACCAAAGGCGTCCGCGGCGGCGGTCGGGTCGAATCCGGGCGGGCTGTCCTTCAGGGCCAGGCCCATGCCGGCCAGCTTCGCCTTGACCTCGTCGATGGACTTCGCACCGAAGTTGCGGATGTCCAGGAGGTCGGCCTCGGAGCGGGCCACGAGCTCACCCACGGAGTGGATGCCCTCGCGCTTGAGGCAGTTGTAGGAGCGGACCGTGAGCTCCAGCTCCTCGATCGGCAGCGCCAGGTCGGCGGCGAGGGCGGCGTCCGTCGGGGACGGGCCCATGTCGATGCCCTCGGCGTCGATGTTGAGCTCGCGCGCCAGACCGAACAGCTCCACCAGGGTCTTACCGGCGGACGCCATGGCGTCACGCGGACGCATGGCCTGCTTGGTCTCGACGTCGACGATCAGCTTGTCGAAGTCGGTGCGCTGCTCGACACGGGTCGCCTCGACCTTGTAGGTGACCTTGAGAACCGGCGAGTAGATGGAGTCGACCGGAATACGGCCGATCTCCTGGCCCACCTGCTTGTTCTGCACGGCGGAGACGTAACCGCGACCGCGCTCGACGGTCAGCTCCATCTCCAGCTTGCCCTTGCCGTTGAGCGTGGCGAGGACGAGGTCGGGGTTGTGCACCTCGACACCGGCCGGGGGCGCGATGTCGGCGGCGGTGACCAGACCCGGGCCCTGCTTGCGCAGGTACATCACGACCGGCTCGTCGTGCTCCGAGGAGACGACCAGCTGCTTGATGTTGAGGATCAGGTCGGTGACGTCCTCCTTGACGCCCGGCACGGTGGTGAACTCGTGCAGGACACCGTCGATGCGGATGCTGGTGACAGCAGCGCCGGGGATCGACGACAGGAGGGTACGGCGGAGGGAGTTGCCGAGGGTGTAGCCGAAGCCCGGCTCCAGCGGCTCGATCACGAACCGGGAGCGGAACTCGTCGACGACCTCTTCGGTCAACGAGGGACGCTGAGCGATCAGCATGTGTGGATCAGATCCTTCTTTCGTGGACGCCCGCTATTTGACGTCCGACGGAAACCGCACCCGTGAGAAGTGCGGGTACTGCAAGGGTACGGGCGATACGGCTCCTTTACGGTGCCGTATCGCCCGAAAACCCGAGACCTACCGGCCGTGCGTCAGACGCGACGGCGCTTCGGCGGGCGGCAGCCGTTGTGCGGGGTCGGGGTGACGTCCTGGATGGAGCCGACCTCGAGACCGGTCGCCTGGAGCGAACGGATGGCGGTCTCACGACCGGAACCCGGGCCCTTGACGAACACGTCGACCTTGCGCATGCCGTGCTCCTGGGCGCGGCGGGCAGCCGACTCGGCGGCCATCTGCGCGGCGAACGGCGTGGACTTCCGGGAGCCCTTGAAGCCGACGTGGCCGGCGGAGGCCCAGGAGATCACGTTGCCGGACGGGTCCGTGATCGAAACGATGGTGTTGTTGAACGTGCTCTTGATGTGCGCGTGGCCGTGAGCGACGTTCTTCTTTTCCTTGCGGCGCACCTTCTTGGCAGCGCCCTGACGACCCTTGGGGGGCATCCTTTAACTCCTACGGGAGGTGGTCGGTCCTACAGCGAAGACCGTGGACAGGCGTCCGCTGCGGACTACTTCTTGCCCGGCTTCTTCTTGCCGGCGATGGCGCGACGCGGGCCCTTGCGGGTGCGGGCGTTGGTGCTGGTGCGCTGACCGCGGACGGGCAGACCGCGGCGGTGCCGCAGACCCTGGTAGGTACCGATCTCGACCTTGCGGCGGATGTCGGCCTGGATCTCGCGACGGAGGTCACCCTCGGTCTTGATGTTGTTGTCGACGTACTCGCGGATCGCGACGAGCTGCTCCTCGGAGAGGTCGCGAACGCGGGTGTTCGGGTCGACGCCGGTCGCAGCCAGCGTCTCCTGCGAGAGGGTCCGGCCGATGCCGAACACGTAGGTGAGGGCGATCTCCACGCGCTTTTCGCGCGGGATGTCAACACCGGAAACGCGTGCCATTCAATGGCTCCAGTTGATCTTCGGAGGTCTTCCGCAGAACCGGCTCCCAGCCGCCGTACGAGGTACGAACTGGGTCCCCGGCCTCCGAACCGGGGGTATCAAGCCGTATGGCTTGGGCCCTGCGTATGAACATATTCAGCTTGCGTCGCGCGAATCTCTGCGAATCAGATGCAGAGGGATCGGTCGTGCGTCAGCCCTGGCGCTGCTTGTGGCGCGGGTTCTCGCAGATGACCATGACCCGGCCGTGACGGCGGATCACCCTGCACTTGTCGCAGATCTTCTTGACGCTCGGCTTGACCTTCATGGGATGTGAGGTTCTCCGGGTCAGTGCCACCACCCCGCCGAAGCAGGATGCGCGCCCCACGAACGCGGGGTGCGGGCAAGATCTACTTGTAGCGGTAGACGATCCGGCCACGGGTCAGGTCGTACGGAGACAACTCCACCACGACCCGGTCGTCAGGGAGGATGCGGATGTAGTGCATACGCATCTTGCCGCTGATGTGTGCCAGGACCTGGTGGCCGTTCTGGAGCTCGACCTTGAACATGGCGTTCGGCAGAGACTCGACGACAGTGCCCTCGATCTCGATGGCACCTTGCTTCTTGGCCACGCTTCGCCCTTCGAATCGACTACCTTGATCGACTCCGCGCCCGCATGAGGACATGCGAATACACGAGAGCCGACGAGTCAGTCTACGTCAGGCCTCTCGGAAAGACGAATCGAGAAAGACTGCCCCACGCCGGAGATCGTTATGCGGGGGGCTGTGGGCAATCACGGCTGTGCGCAGTCGCGGCTGTGGGAGTCGTGGCTGTGGGCAGTCGTTCCGCAGGGCGATGGGGGTCCCCCCTGCTCGAGCGAAGCCGAGAGCTTGGGGGAGGGTGGGCACAGCGGAACCCGCAGCCGCGCACGCGGGCAACCCACCCCAGCCGTAGGCGACCAAACGCTACGCCAGCGGATCGGGCGCAGCCGTAACCCCGAACTCCGCCAACTTCGCCTTACCCCCGTCGGGAGACGTCAGCACGAGCGGCCCCTCAGCCATGAGCGCCACCGAGTGCTCCCAGTGCGAGGACCACGTACCGTCCGTCGTGATGACCGTCCAGTCGTCCGACAGGACCTCCGTCCTCGGCGTGCCGAGCGACACCATTGGCTCGATCGCGAGGCAGAAGCCCGGAACCAGCTTCGGGCCCTTGCCCCGCCGCCGGTCGACGTAGTTCAGCAGGTGCGGGTCCATGTGCATCTCGGTGCCGATGCCGTGGCCGCCGTAGTCCTCGATGATCCCGTACCGTCCGCCGCCCGGCTTCGGCTGCCGGCGGATGTAGGTCTCGATCGCGCGCGAGACGTCGACGAGCCGGTTGCCCTGCTTCATCGCCGCGATCCCGGCCCACATGGACTCCTCGGTCACCCGCGACAGCTCGATCAGCTCCGGAGCGTGACCGGACCCCACGAACGCGGTGAAGGCGGCGTCGCCGTGCCAGCCGTCCACGATCGCGCCGGCGTCGATGGAGATGATGTCGCCGTCCTTGAGCACGACCTCGTCGGACGGGATGCCGTGGACGACGACCTCGTTCACCGAAGTGCAGATGGTCGCGGGGAAGCCGCCGTACCCGAGGAAGTTCGACTTCGCCCCGTGCTCCGCGAGGACCTTGCGCGCGACCTCGTCCAGGTCCTTCGTCGTGGCGCCCGGCACGGCCGCCTCGCGGGTGGCCGCGTGCACGGCGGCGACGACCAGCCCCGCCTCACGCATCTTGGCGATCTGCTCGGGGGTCTTGATCTGCACCATGGCGGCTGCGGCCTTTCTGGACCGAAGAGAGTACGGACGTCTTCAACGATACGGGCGTGTCGCACCGCCCAGCGCGGCTCACGGCTCGGCCGCGGTCCCGTCAGGGGACCGCGGCCGAGGAGCGTCGGTGGTGCCGGCCGGCGACTACTTGTGGTCGCCGGTCTTCTGCTGGAGCGCCTCCATCGCGCGCTCGGTGACCTCTTCCACCTTGCCGAGCGCCGAGATCGTGACCACCAGGCCCTGGGCCTTGTAGTAGTCGATGATCGGCTCGGTCTGGGTGTGGTAGACCTCCAGCCGCTTGCGGACGGTCTCCTCGGAGTCGTCGTCCCGCTGGTACAGCTCGCCGCCGCAGACGTCGCAGACGCCCTCCTGCTTCGCGGGCTTGTACGACACGTGGAAGACGTGCGACGAGTCGTTGCGGCAGACGCGGCGGCCCGCGATCCGCTTGACGACCTCGTCCTCGGGGACCTCCAGGTCGAGCACCGCGTCCAGCTTCATGCCCTCGGCCTTGAGCATGTCGTCGAGCGCCTCAGCCTGCGACACGTTGCGCGGGAAGCCGTCGAGCAGGAAGCCGCCGTGCGCGTCGGGCTGCTCCATGCGGTCCTTGGCCATCGCGATGGTGACCTCGTCCGGCACCAGGTTGCCCGCGTCCATGTAGGACTTCGCGAGTTTGCCCAGTTCCGTCTGCTGGCTGATGTTGGCGCGGAACAGGTCGCCCGTGGAGATGTGCGGGATCGACAGGTTCTTGGCGAGGAACGCGGCCTGCGTTCCCTTGCCCGCACCGGGCGGCCCGACGAGGACGATTCGCATCAGCGGAGGAACCCTTCGTAATTGCGCTGCTGGAGCTGGCTCTCGATCTGCTTCACCGTCTCGAGGCCGACACCCACGATGATCAGGATGCTGGTGCCACCGAACGGGAAGTTCTGGCTTGCCCCGAAGCCAACCAACGCCATTGTCGGTACGAGAGCGATCAGACCCAGGTACAGCGATCCCGGCCAGGTGACTCGATTGAGTACGTACGACAGGTACTCGGCGGTCGGTCGGCCAGCCCGGATGCCCGGGATGAAGCCACCATACTTCTTCATGTTGTCGGCGACTTCCTCGGGGTTGAAGGAGATCGCCACGTAGAAGAACGCGAAGAACACGATGAGCAAGAAGTACAGAGAGATGTAGATCGGGCTGGGCGTCGATCCGGAGCTGTTGACCAGGTTCCTCTGGACCCAGGTCTTCCAACCGGAGTTGCCGCCCGCGAACTGCGCGATCAGCGCTGGAATGTAGAGCAGCGACGAGGCGAAGATGACAGGAATCACACCCGCCTGGTTCACCTTGAGAGGGATGTAGGTGGACGTACCGCCGTAGGAGCGGCGTCCGATCATGCGCTTGGCGTACTGCACGGGGATACGGCGCTGGGCCTGCTCGACGAGGACCACCAGGCCGACCATGACCAGGCCGACGAGGATCACCGTGCCGAACTCGATCCAGCCGCCGGCCAGGTCGCCCGACTGCTTGACGGCCCACAGCGCGGACGGGAAGGTCGCGGCGATCGACATGAACATCAGGATCGACATGCCGTTGCCGATGCCGCGGTCGGTGATCAGCTCACCGAGCCACATGACGACGGCCGTACCGGCGGTCATGCAGATGACCATCGTGATGGTGCTGAAGATCGACTGGTCCGGGACGATCGAGGTCGCCACCGGGCAGCCGGAGAACAGGGCGCCACTGCGGGCGGTGGCCACCAGGCCGGTGCCCTGGAGGATCGCCAGCGCCACGGTGAGGTAACGGGTGTACTGCGTGATCTTCGCCGTACCCGCCTGGCCCTCCTTCTTCAGGGCCTCCAGGCGCGGGATGACCACGGTCAGCAGCTGAAGAATGATGCTCGCCGTGATGTACGGCATGATGCCCAGCGCGAAGATGGTGATCTGCAGCAGCGCGCCACCACTGAACATGTTGACCAGACCGAACAGGCCCTGGTTGCCCTTGGCCACGTCGATACAGGTCTGGACGTTCTTGTAGTCGACGCCCGGGATCGGAATGTGCGTACCGACGCGGTACACCACGATGATGCCGATCGTGAAGAGCAGCTTCTTGCGCAGGTCGGGCGTCCTGAACGCCCGGGCGAACGCGGTGAGCACGGTGCCTCCTGCGACCCCCGCGCAACTGCGTCAAGGGTGATGGTCTTGAGATTCCGACTGACAACGACATACGTAACGGTCAACTGCCGCCCGGAGTGCCCGTACCGCGGCACCCTGTGAAAGTTGGCAGTGCAGGCCACCTTACCGGCGGGACCGCCCCCCTTGGAACGACCGACCGGGGATACCCCATTTGTGGGGTATCCCCGGTCGGGATCGTTCAAGTCATCGAGACGCCTGAATGGCTCAGACGAGCTCGGTGACGGTACCGCCGGCGGCGGTGATCTTCTCCTTGGCGGAGCCGGAGACGGCGTCGACCGTCACCTGCAGCGCCACGGAGATCTCGCCCTGGCCGAGGACCTTGACGAGGCTGTTCTTGCGAACGGCACCCTTGGCCACCAGACCCTCGACGGTGACCTCGCCACCCTCGGGGTAGAGCGCGGCCAGCTTGTCGAGGTTCACGACCTGGAACTCGGTCTTGAACGGGTTCTTGAAGCCCTTCAGCTTCGGGAGGCGCATGTGGAGCGGCATCTGGCCACCCTCGAAGCGCTCCGGAACCTGGTAACGAGCCTTCGTACCCTTGGTACCACGACCGGCCGTCTTACCCTTCGACGCCTCACCACGACCGACACGGGTCTTGGCGGTCTTGGCGCCCGGGGCGGGACGGAGGTTGTGGATCTTCAGCGGGTTCTGCTCCGCCATGATCAGTCGACCTCCTCGACCGTCACGAGGTGGCGGACGGTGTGCACCATGCCGCGGAACTCGGGGCGGTCCTCCTTGACGACCTGCGTGTTGATGCCCTTGAGACCAAGGGAGCGCAGGGTGTCACGGTGGTTCTGCTTGCTGCCGATGTAGGACTTGACCTGCGTGATCTTGAGCTGCGCCATGATTACGCACCCGCCCCGGCACGCGCACGCAGCAGAGCCGCGGGAGCGACGTCCTCGAGCGGCAGACCACGGCGGGCCGCGATCTCCTCGGGACGCTGCAGACCCTTCAGGGCCTCCACGGTCGCGTGCACGATGTTGATCGCGTTGTCGGAGCCGAGCGACTTCGACAGCACGTCGTGGATACCGGCGCACTCGAGCACGGCACGCACCGGACCACCGGCGATAACACCGGTACCCGGGGACGCGGGCTTGAGCAGCACGACGCCGGCAGCCTTCTCACCCTGGATGGGGTGCGGGATGGTGCCCTGGATCCGGGGGACCTTGAAGAAGTGCTTCTTGGCCTCCTCAACGCCCTTGGCGATGGCGGCCGGCACCTCCTTGGCCTTGCCGTAACCGACACCCACGGTGCCGTCACCGTCGCCCACCACGACCAGCGCGGTGAAGCTGAAGCGACGACCACCCTTCACAACCTTGGCGACGCGGTTGATCGCGACGACGCGCTCAACGTACGCGGTCTTCTCGGCAGCAGCTGCGCCGCCGTCACGGCCCTTCCGGTCCCGCCGCTCGCCGCCACCGGCACCGCCACCGCGGCGCTGGGGTCCAGCCATTGGATTACCTCTCTCTTTCCGCTAGCTACAGCGGCTCAGAACTTGAGCCCGGCTTCGCGGGCGGCGTCCGCCAGGGCGGCGATGCGCCCGGCGTACTGGTTGCCACCACGGTCGAACACGACGGCCTCGACACCGGCGGCCTTGGCGCGCTCGGCGACCAGGGCGCCGACCTGCTTGGCCTGCGCGGACTTGTCGGCCTCGCCACCGCGGATCGAGGTGTCCAGCGTGGAAGCCGACGCAAGGGTGTGACCCTTGAGGTCGTCGATCACCTGGGCCACGATGTGGCGGTTGGAGCGGGTCACGACCAGGCGGGGACGCTCCGCGGTACCCGAGATCCGCTTGCGGATCCGGATGTGACGGCGCTTGATCGCGGCGCGCTTGTAGGCGTCGCCCTTGAGGATCTTCTGTCCGTATGCCATGGCTTACTTACCCGCCTTTCCGACCTTGCGGCGGATGACTTCGCCCTCGTACTTGACGCCCTTGGCCTTGTACGGGTCGGGCTTGCGCAGCTTGCGGATGTTGGCCGCAACCTCGCCGACCTTCTGCTTGTCGATGCCCTCGACCGAGAAGCGGGTCGGGGCCTCCACCTTGAAGGTGATGCCCTCGGGCGCCGTGACGGTGATCGGGTGGCTGTAGCCGAGAGCGAACTCGAGGTCCGAGCCCTTGGCGGTCACGCGGTAACCGACACCGCTGATCTCGAGCTTCTTCACGTAACCCTGGGTCACGCCGGTGATCATGTTCGCCACCAGCGTGCGGGACAGGCCGTGCAGGGCCTTGTTCTGACGCTCGTCATTGGGGCGGGTCACCTGAAGGGTGCCGTCCTCGTTCTTGACGATCTCGATCGGCGCGACGACGGTGTGGGTCAGCTCGCCCTTGGGGCCCTTGACCGAAACCGTGCTGCCGTCGATGGTGACGTCCACGCCGGCGGGAACCGTGATGGGGAGCTTGCCAATACGCGACATAGCTGTTTCCTCCGTTCCCTTCCGCTACCAGACGTAGGCGAGGACTTCCCCACCCACGCCCTTCTTGCCGGCCTGCTTGTCGGTGAGGAGCCCGTGGGACGTGGAGATGATCGCCACGCCGAGGCCGCCGAGCACCTTCGGCAGGTTGGTGGACTTCGCGTACACCCGGAGACCGGGCTTGGAGATCCGCTTGATGCCCGCGATGGAGCGCTCACGGTTCGGGCCGAACTTCAGCTCGAGGACGAGGTTCTTGCCGACCTCGGCGTCCTCGACCTTCCAGCCCGTGATGAAGCCCTCCTGCTGGAGGATCTCCGCGATGTGCGACTTGATCTTCGATGCCGGCATCGTCACGGAGTCGTGGTATGCCGAGTTCGCGTTCCGCAGACGCGTAAGCATGTCTGCGATCGGATCAGTCATGGTCATGAATTGGCCTTCGGCCTCTCTCGCCGGGGTTTCCTGGTGCGCCATCCCTCTCCCCGATCCGAGACGGGACGGGTGCGGCGCGGTGGACCTACGGCGTAGTAAGTCGTACGGGCGACAGACGCCCAACCCCGCAAGCCTAAGGCATGCGGGCTGGGCGGTCTGCCGACCCAGATGCTTACCGAGAGTCCGGTATCAACCCAAGTGGGCTGTTACCAGGAGCTCTTGGTCACGCCCGGCAGCTCGCCACGGTGAGCCATCTCACGAAGGCACACGCGGCAGAGGCCGAACTTGCGGTACACGGAGTGCGGGCGGCCACAGCGCTGGCAGCGGGTGTAGCCACGCACACCGAACTTGGGCTTGCGAGCAGCCTTGGCAATCAGAGCCTTCTTCGCCATCTCGCTCACGCCTCCTTGAACGGGAAGCCGAGGTGACGAAGGAGCGCGCGGCCCTCAGCGTCGTTGGTCGCCGTGGTCACCACGGTGATGTCCATACCCCGGGTACGGTCGATCTTGTCCTGGTCGATCTCGTGGAACATGACCTGCTCCGTGAGACCGAAGGTGTAGTTGCCACGGCCGTCGAACTGCTTGGGGGACAGACCACGGAAGTCGCGGATGCGCGGCAGCGCGAGCGACAGGGTGCGGTCCAGGAACTCCCACATGCGGTCGCCACGGAGCGTGACGTGGGCACCGATCGGCTGACCCTCACGCAGCTTGAACTGCGCGATGGACTTGCGGGCCTTGGTGACGGCCGGCTTCTGACCGGTGATGGTGGTCAGGTCGCGGATCGCGCCCTCGATCAGCTTCGAGTCACGGGCGGCGTCGCCGACACCCATGTTGACCACGATCTTGACGAGGCCGGGGATCTGCATGACGTTCTCGTACTTGAACTCGTCACGCAGCTTGCCCGCGATCTCCTCGCGGTACTTCAGCTTCAGACGCGGAGCAGTGGTGGTAGCCATCAGATGTCCTCACCCGTCCGCTTGGCAACGCGGATCTTGTTGCCTTCGTCGTCGAAGCGGTAACCGACACGCGTGACGACCTTGTTGCCGTCCTTCTCCACGACCAGCTGAACGTTGGACACGTGGATCGGGGCCTCGGTGGTCACGATGCCGCCGGCCTGGGAACCGCTGGCGGTCGGGCCGGCCTTGGTGTGCTTCTTGACCCGGTTGACACCCTCGACCAGAACACGGTCCTCGCGGGGGTAGGCCGCGATGACCTTGCCCTGCTTGCCCTTGTCCTTACCGGTGATGACCTGGACCAGGTCGCCCTTCTTGATCTTCATGCTTACAGCACCTCCGGCGCGAGCGAGATGATCTTCATGAACTTCTTCTCGCGCAGCTCACGGCCGACCGGGCCGAAGATGCGGGTGCCGCGAGGGTCGCCGTCGTTCTTCAGAATGACAGCGGCGTTCTCGTCGAAGCGGATGTACGAGCCGTCCGGACGGCGGCGCTCCTTGACGGTGCGAACGATGACCGCCTTGACGACGTCACCCTTCTTCACGTTGCCACCGGGGATCGCGTCCTTGACGGTGGCGACGATGACGTCACCGATGCCCGCGTAGCGGCGACCGGAGCCACCGAGCACACGGATGCAAAGGATCTCCTTCGCACCAGTGTTGTCGGCGACACGCAGTCGCGACTCCTGCTGGATCACGTCTATCTCCTGATCGTCTGCCGGTTCCCTCCGGGTGTTGAACCGGAGAGCCTGGCGGAACTGTCCTGCGGGGATGCTCCGCAGGAATTACTTGCGTCTCTAGAGGCGGAAACCCGTACCGCCGGGGGTGTGCACCGCCCTGGGCCGAAGGCCCGAGGCGGCTCCCCGTCGAGGGCCGCGGGACTTTCGTCCCGTCGCCCGGGGTCCGGGACGCCGGCCGTCCGACCGGGCTCCGCGAGTCTCCTCGCAAAGCCGCCGCCGGACCTGGCGCCGGATCCGTTGCCGGGGCTTCCGCCCGCCCGACCCCGGGGGGGCGGGAGGGCGGTACCTCGGCGGGTCCGGTCACGGGCCGTCCGGCGGGGCTCCGCGAGTCACCTCGCGGGGCTGACGCCCACCCGGCCCCGAGGGGCGGGAGGGCGAAGCCCCCAGCGGGTGCCGGGGCGGAGCCCCGGCCGGGGGTCAGCGGGGGCGCGGAGCCCCCGCTTGATTACTTCGCCTTCTCGAGGATCTCGACGACGCGCCAGCGCTTCGTCGCGGACAGCGGCCGGGTCTCCATGAGGAGGACGCGGTCGCCGACACCCGCGGCGTTCTGCTCGTCGTGCGCCTTGAGCTTGTTCGTACGGCGGATGACCTTGCCGTACAGCGCGTGCTTGACACGGTCCTCGACGGCGACGACGACGGTCTTGTCCATCTTGTCGCTGACGACGAGACCCTCACGGGTCTTGCGGAAGCCGCGCGCCTCAGTGTTCTCAGTCACGTTGTTCTCGCTCATCAGGCGTTCTCCACCGTTTCGATGCCCAGCTCACGCTCGCGCATCAGGGTGTAGATCCGCGCGATGTCCTTGCGGACCGCCTTCAGACGGCCGTGGTTCTCGAGCTGACCGGTCGCCGCCTGGAAGCGGAGGTTGAACAGCTCTTCCTTGGCCTCGCGGAGCTTGCCCAGAAGCTCCTCGTTGCCCAGCTCGCGCAGCTCGGACGCCTTGGTACCGACCGACATCACGCTTCACCTGCCTCGCGCTTGACGATGCGGCACTTCATCGGCAGCTTGTGAGCCGCACGAGTGAGAGCCTCACGCGCAATCTTCTCGTTCGGGTAGGACAGCTCGAACATCACCCGGCCCGGGTGAACGTTCGCGATCCACCACTCCGGCGAACCCTTACCGGAACCCATGCGGGTCTCGGCGGGCTTCTTCGTGAGCGGGCGGTCCGGGTAGATGTTGATCCAGACCTTGCCGCCACGCTTGATGTGGCGGGTCATCGCGATACGGGCCGCCTCGATCTGGCGGTTGGTCACGTACGCCGGCGTGAGGGCCTGAATGCCGTACTCGCCGAACGCGACCGTCGTACCGCCCTTGGCCTGACCACGGCGCTTCGGGTGGTGCTGCTTGCGGTGCTTGACCCTACGGGGGATCAGCATGTCGGTCAGGCCTCCGTTCCGGTGCTCTCAGCCGGAGCGGCGGGGGCCTCGGCCTTGGGGGCCTCGGCGCCGGCAGCCTGCTGCGGCTTGCGACCACGCCGCTCGCCACCACGGCCACCACGGGCCGGGCGGTCGGCGCCACCGCGGGCCGGGCGGTTACCCGCACGGGCGGCAGCGTTCTCGGCGCGGACCTCGGCGATGTTCTTGACATCGCCCTTGTAGATCCAGACCTTCACACCGATGCGGCCGAAGGTCGTCTTGGCCTCGAAGAAGCCGTAGTCCACGTTCGCGCGGAGCGTGTGCAGGGGCACACGGCCCTCGCGGTAGAACTCCGAGCGGGACATCTCGGCGCCGCCGAGGCGGCCACCGCACTGGATCTTGATGCCCTTGGCGCCCGCCTTCATCGCCGACTGCATGCTCTTACGCATGGCGCGGCGGAAGGAGACACGGGAGGAGAGCTGCTCGGCAACGGCCTGGGCCACGAGCTGAGCGTCGACCTCGGGGTTCTTGACCTCGAGGATGTTCAACTGGACCTGCTTGCCCGTGAGCTTCTCGAGGTCGCCGCGGATGCGGTCGGCCTCGGCGCCACGGCGGCCGATGACGATGCCCGGACGAGCGGTGTGGATGTCCACCCGCACGCGGTCACGGGTGCGCTCGATCTCAACCTTCGAGATACCGGCGCGCTCCATGCCGGACGTCATCATCCGACGGATGGCGACGTCTTCCTTGACGTAGTCCTTGTACAGCTTGTCGGCGTACCAACGCGACTTGAAGTCGGTCGTGACACCGAGCCGGAACCCATGCGGGTTTACCTTCTGGCCCATTACCGGGTTCCTTCCTTGCTGCTGACGACCACGGTGATGTGGCTGGTCCGCTTGCGGATCCGGTAGGCACGGCCCTGGGCACGCGGACGGAACCGCTTCAGGGTCGGGCCCTCGTCGACGTACGCCTCGCTGATGAACAGCGAGGTGGCGTCCGTGTGGTCGTAGTTGTGCGCGGCGTTGGCAATGGCGCTGTCGAGCACCTTGCCGACCGGCACGGAGGCTGCCTGCGGAGCGAATCGCAGAACAGCCTGGGCCTCCGTGGCGTCCATGCCACGGATGAGGTCCACCACGCGGCGGGCCTTCATGGGCGTGACGCGGATGTACCGCGCCTGGGCCCTGGCTTCCATGGTTGTCCCTTCAGTTACTTACGTGTCTGAATGCGATCCGCTACTAGCGGCGCTTCGACTTCCGGTCTTCCTTGACGTGACCCCGGAAGGTGCGCGTCGGCGAGAACTCGCCGAGCTTGTGGCCGACCATCGACTCGGTGACGAACACCGGGATGTGGGTCTTGCCGTTGTGCACCGCGATCGTGTGGCCGAGCATGGCCGGGACGATCATCGAGCGACGGGACCAGGTCTTGATGACGTTCTTGGTGCCGGCTTCGTTCTGGACATCCACCTTCTTCATCAGGTGGTCGTCGACGAAGGGCCCCTTCTTCAAGCTACGAGGCATCTCAACCCGTCCTTAGCGCTTCTTGTTCGTCTTGCGGCGGCGGACGATGTACTTGTTGCTCGCCTTCTTGGCGGAACGAGTACGGCCTTCCTTCTTGCCCCACGGGGACACAGGGTGGCGACCACCGGAGGTCCGGCCCTCACCACCACCGTGCGGGTGGTCAACCGGGTTCATGACCACACCACGGACGGTCGGGCGAACGCCCAGCCACCGCTTGCGGCCCGCCTTGCCCCAGTTGATGTTGCTCTGCTCGGCGTTGCCGACCTCACCGACGGTGGCGCGGCAGCGGACGTCGACGAGACGGATCTCGCCGGACGGCATGCGCAGGTGGGCGTAGGCGCCCTCCTTCGCGAGCAGCTGCACGGAGGCACCGGCGGAACGAGCGAACTTGGCACCGCCACCGGGACGGAGCTCGATCGCGTGGATCGTGGTACCGACCGGGATGTTGCGGAGGGCCAGGTTGTTGCCCGGCTTGATGTCGGCCCCGGGACCGTTCTCGACGCGGTCACCCTGCTGGAGGTTGCGCGGGGCGAGGATGTAGCGCTTCTCGCCGTCGGCGTAGTGCAGCAGCGCGATGCGCGCGGTGCGGTTGGGGTCGTACTCGATGTGCGCGACCTTCGCCGGCACGCCGTCCTTGTCGTGACGACGGAAGTCGATCACGCGGTAGGCGCGCTTGTGTCCGCCACCCTGGTGGCGAACGGTCACACGACCGGCGTTGTTACGGCCGCCCTTGCTGTGCAGGGGACGGACCAGCGACTTCTCCGGCGTGGACCGCGTGACCTCGACGAAGTCGGCGACGCTGGCGCCACGACGGCCCGGCGTAGTCGGCTTGTACTTGCGGATTCCCATTTCTCAGTCCTCGTCCGATATCGGACGATCCGGACCGCCCTTAGGCGGTCGGACCGCCGAAGATGTCGATACGGTCGCCCTCGGCGAGGGTCACGATCGCGCGCTTGCTGCCGGCACGCTGACCGAAACCGGTCTTCGTGCGCTTGCGCTTGCCCTGGCGGTTGATCGTGTTGACCCCGGTGACCTTGACCGAGAAGACCGCCTGGACGGCCTGCTTGATCTGGGTCTTGTTGGCGTTCGGGTCGACGATGAACGTGTACTTGTTCTCGTCGAGGAGCGCGTAGCTCTTCTCCGACACGACCGGCTTCAGCAGGACGTCACGGGGGTCCGTGTACGACTTGCTCACCGGGGTGACGACGGTGTTCTTGCCCTCGGTGGCGTGGCGCTTCGCCTTGGCGACGCGCGCGGCCTTGGCGGCCTTGGCCGCCTTGGAGGCGATGCTCGGGTGACGCGTAGCCATCAGGCCTCGCTCCCTTCGGTGTCGTTGGCCTTCGGGCCGGCGACGAAGGACTCGAGAGCGGCCTGGGTGAAGACCACGTCGTCCGAGACGATCACGTCGTACGTGTTCAGCTGGCCCGGCTCCAGGATGTGGACCTGGGGCAGGTTGCGGGCGGACAGCCACGCGGCCTCGTCGGCGCGCTCGACGACCAGGAGCAGGTTCTTGCGCTCCGAGATCTTGCCGAACAGCGTCTTGGCGGCCTTGGTGGAGGGGGTCTCGCCCTCGATCACGCCGGTGACGACGTGGATGCGGTTGTGGCGGGCCCGGTCGGTGAGGGCGTGGCGCAGGGCCGCGGCCTTCATCTTCTTCGGGGTCCGCTGCGAGTAGTCACGCGGCACGGGACCGTGCACGACGCCACCACCGGCGAACTGCGGCGCGCGGGTCGAGCCCTGACGGGCGCGGCCGGTGCCCTTCTGGCGGTACGGCTTGCGGCCACCACCACGGACCTCGGCGCGGGTCTTGGTCTTGTGCGTGCCCTGGCGGGCAGCCGCGTTCTGCGCGACGACGACCTGGTGGATCAGCGGGATGCTGACCTTCTCCACGCCGAAGATCTCCGCGGGGAGTTCGACGCTACCGGTCTTCTCGCCGGCAGGCGAAAGGATGTCAACAGTGCTCATCGGTTACCTCAGGCCCCCTTGGCCGCGGTGCGGACCAGGACGAGGCCGCCGTTCGGACCGGGAACCGCGCCCTTGATGAGCAGCAGACCCTTCTCCGCGTCAACGGCGTGGACGGTCAGGTTCTGGGTGGTGACACGCTCGTTGCCCATGCGACCCGCCATGCGGACGCCCTTGAACACACGGCCCGGGGTGGCGCAGCCACCGATGGAACCGGGCGAGCGGTGCTTGCGCTGAACGCCGTGACCGGCGCCGAGGCCCTTGAAGTTGTGACGCTTCATGACACCGGCGAAGCCCTTGCCCTTGCTCTTGCCGGTGACGTCGACCTTCACGCCGGCCTCGAACACCTCAGCGGTGATCTCCTGGCCGAGCGTGTACTCGGAGGCGTCCGCGGTGCGGATCTCGACGAGGTGACGACGCGGGGTGACGTCGGCCTTGGCGAAGTGACCCTTGAGGGGCTTGTTCACCTTGCGCGGGTCGATCTCGCCGAAGGCGATCTGGACCGACTCGTAGCCGTCGACGTCGTTCGTGCGGACCTGGGTGACGACGTTGGGGCCGGCCTTGACGACGGTGACCGGAACAACACGGTTGTTCTCGTCCCACACCTGCGTCATGCCGAGCTTCTCGCCCAGGATGCCCTTGATCTGCTTAGCCATTCTCAGCTCACCGACCCTCAGAGCTTGATCTCGATGTCGACACCGGCCGGGAGGTCGAGTCGCATCAGAGAGTCAACGGTCTTGGGGGTGGGGTCGAGAATGTCGATCAGGCGCTTGTGCGTGCGCATCTCGAAGTGCTCGCGCGAGTCCTTGTACTTGTGCGGCGACTTGATGACGCAGTACACGTTCTTCTCAGTGGGCAGCGGCACCGGGCCCGCGACCGACGCACCAGTGCGGGTCACCGTCTCGACGATCTTCTTCGCCGAGGAGTCGATGACCTCGTGGTCGTAGGCCTTGAGCCGAATGCGGATCTTCTGTCCCGCCATGGCTACTCCGTAGTCCTGTCTCTTTTAACGCTCTGGAACCCGGCGTTCCAGCCCTTCTCTCCGACCCACGCGGTCGGGCGTGTCGCGCTCCCGCCGACACGGATGTCCCTTGCTCGAACATCCCTAGCGGGTAAGCACGGCCCTTCCGGAACCGCAGACCAGGGGCGAGGGGCCCACCGGGCGCCTGGCCGGTGTCGCACTCACACTTCCCGGAAGATTCCCGTACGTCCGCCCCAGCGCTGCCGTGAGGCAGTTAGGGCGACGAGTACTGTGGGACTCGCTTCCGGTCCTCCCGGCGGGAGGCGCGCAGCATCAACACTCGACCGAGCAACTCGGACAGTCTGCCATACGGAGCGGGGGGCTGGCCAATCGGGCCGTAGAGGTTACCCCCGGAGTGGCGTGGATCAAACCCAGCGACTGCGGGGCGCCTCCGAAGCGATCTCCTCGGCGAAAACGGCCGCTCCCACCTGCGTAACGGTTGACCGGGGAACGCACATCAATGTTCGCGCCCCACCCCGGCCGTCCCGGACGACTAACCTGGCCAGTGCACTCTCGGGAGGACTCCATGAGCACGCAGGCCGACCACGGACACGAGCTGGTGCCGCGCCCCGAGCAGACCCCTGACGCCCTGCGGGCCGCCCTCGCCGTAGTCGATCCCGGGCGCCTGCCGGAGATGCAGCGGACGAAGGACGAGGCGTTCGCCAAGGCCGTGGAGTGGCAGTCCCTCAGCCCGGTGCGGAGCTGGGTCCTGGCCTGGGCCAGGGACATCGAGGTCGCCCGCCGCCCCGACCTCGCCGCCCGACACGCCCGGACCAAGAGCAACCTGGAGCATGAGAACGCGGCCATCGCCCGGGACGCCCTGCGGGAGCTGAGTGGCGTCCTGGACGAGGCCATGAAGGCAGTACGCACTTGAGCTGGACCTGGGAATACGCCTTCGGCGCGGAGGAAGCCGCCCGCACAGCCCCGCCCGCATTCCTCGCCGAGGTGGAACGCAAGGCCGCCGAGGTGGTCAGGGCGGCGGAGGCACCGTACGTGCTCGGCCGAAGTCTCACTCACCTCGGCTGGTGAGCAGCCGGGCCGACCGTGGTCCGTGGGTTCTGCTCCGCCCGCGACATGGCGGGACGGTGCCCGTACGAGCCGCGCGTAATCCGCTCGCCCGCGGCCACCCCGCGCTCCTACGCTGATCAGGTAGGTCGGTTGTCACGGGGGAACGTTCACCATGCGTACGCAGTATCCGCGGACCCGGCATCTGCCCTGGTCCCCCGGCGCGAGTGCCGATGACCTCCGGGTCACCGACCTGGCCGGGCTGCGCGGCCGCGAGGTCGTCGTCACCGAGAAGCTCGACGGCGAGAACACCACGCTGTACTCCGACGGCCTGCACGCCCGCTCGCTCGACTCGGCCCACCACCCCTCCCGCACCTGGGTCAAGGCACTCCAGGCACGCATCGGCCACGCCATACCCGAGGGCTGGCGGGTGTGCGGGGAGAACATGTACGCCCGGCACTCGATCGCGTACGACACCCTGGAGAGCTATTTCTACGGCTTCTCTGTGTGGGACGCCGCCGGCCGCTGCCTGGACTGGGACCGGACGGTGGCGTTTCTGCGCGGGCTCGGCATCCCCGTGCCGCGCGTGCTGTGGCGAGGCGTGTTCGACGAGCGGGCGCTGCGCGCTCTGCGGCTGGATCCCGGGCGGCAGGAGGGATACGTCGTCCGGGTCGTGGCCGGGTTCGGCGCGGAGGAGTTCGGGCAGCGTGTGGCCAAGTGGGTGCGGGCCGGACATGTGCGGACGGACACGCACTGGATGCATGCCGCCGTCGTCGAGAACGGACTCGGAGCGGGGGCCGTGCTGTGGGCGGTGCGTTCGGGTGCGCCTGTCGACGCGGCGGCGCTGGACGCGGCCTTGGGGTTGCCCGGCGAGGGGGATCCGCAGGCCGCCGACCGGTTCGATCCGGCCGCGTGGTCGGGGGACGAGCGGCTCACCGGCGTACTGGCCGCGCTGCTGCACAAGGGTCAACGGGCGCGTCTCGCGGCGCGTCTCGCCGACGTGGTGGGCATGCCGCTCGCCCGCCGTGTCGTCGATCTCGTGGGGCTCAACCCTGCGCTGCACCGGCCGTATCCGGACAAGGACCGGCGGGCCGGCCTGGTGCGGTTGTCCTACGCCGCCGACCTGGGTCTGCTGCACGCGGTCGCCCGGGCCACAGCGGGCACGGACCAGGCACGCGAACAGGTGGAGTGGTCGGCGCTGCACGTCGAGGACATCGGTGGCATGGACGAGGGTGCGCTGCGGGAGGCGTTCGCCGAGCTGCCGGCCGACGCGGCCGTGCGGTGCCGGGCCGAGGCGCGGGAGGCGTACGCGCAGGGGCGGATCGGCGGTGTCGACGAGGCTGTCGCGGCGACCTGGCGCTGGCGGTCCGGCGCCTTCCCGCAACTGATCCAGATGGTCGGCCCGGCAGGCAGCGGCAAGAGCACCTTCGCCCGGGGGCTGTCCGGCGTCGACGCGTACGTCTCCCTGGACGATCTGCGCGAGGCACGCGGCGCACGCGCCGACCAGCGGGCCAACCAGGAGGTCCTGCGCGAGGGGCTCGACCGGCTGGACAGGGCCCTGGCCGCCGGAGGGACCGTGGTGTGGGACGCCACGTCCCTCAACAAGCAGCAGCGCTCGGTCGTGCACGCGATCGCCCACCGCCGCGACGCCCTGACCACGCACGCCGTGGTCCTGGTCGACGAAGACGAACTGATACGGCGCAACGCCCGCCGCGAGCACCCGGTGCCGCCCGAGGTGCTCACCGCCCAGCTGCGCCGCTTCGGCCCGCCGTATCCCGGCGACGCGCATCGCACCTGGTACATCGGGACGAGCGGGACCGTCGAGGAAGAGGTCTGAGGGGTCCGAGGAAGGTCTGAGAGAGGTCTGAACGGTGCGTACCAGCGAGGAGATCTATCACCGGGTGCAATGGGACGCGCGCTTCGACCCGGCCCGCTTCGTGCTGGGCGTCCTCCAGCGCGGGGCCGCGCCCAAGCGCGTGCCGTTGCCCGCGTTCGTGCCCGGAGGCGAGATCCCCTGGCACCGGGTGCTGTTCTTCGAGGCCGACGGTGAGCTGGTGTGGGACCGGACCACGGGTGTGGACCGGATCGACGCGACCGATGCCGGGCGGGTACGGGAGGCTCGGCTGCTCCGGGCGCCGTTCTTCACGGCCCGTACGCCGCATGCCTGGGACGGCGAGGACTGGGTGCCCACACGCTCGCCGCACGGGGTCGCCTCGGGCAGTGTGCGGGTGCTCACCTGGAACACCCTCTGGGACCGGTACGACGCCGACCGCATCGACAGCGCCCGGCGCAGGCCTCTGCTGCTGCGCGCCCTGCGCGACGCCGACGTGGACGTGATCGCGTTGCAGGAGGTCGAGGCGGAACTCCTCGCCCTGCTGCTGCGCGAGCCATGGGTGCGGGCCGACTGGACGCTGGGGACGGACCCGCGGGGCCGGGACGTGGACGAGTGCGGTCTGCTGCTCCTGAGCCGGTTGCCCGTCCGCGAGGCCGCGCACCATGAACTGGGCCCGCACAAGGCGGTGACCGCGCTGGTCGTGGAGGCGGGCACGCGCCCCCTCGTCGTCGCGGCCACGCATCTGAGCAGCGACCACTCCGAGAACGGAGCCGGCCGCCGCGATGCCGAGCTGACCCGTGTCGCCGAGGGATTGGCAAGCCTGGACGCCGATCTGCTCCTGCTCGGCGACTTCAACGACGGCGGTGACACACCGCAGCTGACGCTGGGGATGCGGGACGCGTGGAGCGAGACGCACGGCGCCCACGACACGACCCCGACCTTCGACCCGGGCACCAACCCGCTGGCCGCGGTCGCGTCCCTGACCGGCCGGGCTTCCCGGCTGGACCGGGTGCTGCTGCGAGGGGACGGTCTGCGGGTACGGCGGGCCGCGCTGTACGGCGACGAGCCCACGGCGGAAGGGCTGTACATCTCCGATCACTACGGTGTGCGGGTCGAGGTGACGGCGGATGCTCCGGACGCTTCGGAGTCGGACGCCCTCGACCGTCTGGACGTACAGCCGACGCCCCGCACGGCCCTGGCGTGGATCCCACCCCAGGAGTTGTGGCCGCCGCTTCAGGACATCCGCCGGGACCACGACCCGCAGATCCGCCGCTGGCCCCCACACGTCAACGTGCTCTTCGGATTCGTACCGGAACACGCCTTCGAACAGGCGGCATCGGTGATCGCGACGGCCACCACGGCCACCACGGCACCCTTCGACGCCCGGCTGGAGGGCGTGCACTGGTTCGGCCATCGGGACTACGCCACCGTCTGGCTCGACCCGGCGGCCGCAGGTGAGGAACCGTGGACCGAGTTGCACAGCACGCTCCTGCGCCACTTCCCCCGCTGCCGTGGCCGCCACGCCGGCTTCACCCCTCACCTGAGCCTGGGCCGCACCACCTTCCCGAACGCCCTGGCCGCAGTCTGCGAGGCCCGGCTCACGCCGATGCCGGTCAGGGTCGGCGAGCTGGCGCTGCTGTCGCGGCGGGGAGACGAGCCGATGCGGGTACGGGGCACGGTGGCGCTGGGGACGGGAGAGGTCCGCTGGACGGAGGAGGCCGCGCAGGGCGGGGCGGAGGACATGGAGCGGGTGGCCGAGGGGATCACCCGCCGCATCGAGGACGCCCTCTCCGACGGCGTCGTGCATGTCGTCGGCTCCCGGCGCATGGGCTGCGCGCTGCCCGATGCGGACCTGGACCTGGTGGCGGCACTGCCCGGCACGGTCGAACTCGCCGCCGTGCAGGAACAGTTGACCTCCGCGATCCCCGAAGCAACCGATGTGCGCGAGGTGGTCGGGGCCCGCGTACCCGGCCTGCGGCTGCGGGTCGACGGGCTGGATGTGGACCTGGTCGTGGTCGCCACCGGCTCGATGGACCCCACCGAGGCGGTGGACCGGCGGGCCGAGCTGGGCGAGGCGGCGGCGATCGCGCTCAGCGCGGTGAGCGATGCCGACGCGGTGGTCGCCTCGGTGGGCGCACACGGGCCCGCCTTCACCCGGCTGGCCACGCAGGTCAAGGCATGGGCGAAGGCCCGGGGCCTGGACTCGGCACCGTTCGGAGGTCTGCCGGGCCTGGCCTGGTCCGTCCTGGCGGCCCGCACCGCGAGCGAGGCGGGCGACCTGCCACCGGGTGATCTCCTGCGGCACTTCTTCGCGACGTGGGCGGCTTGGGACTGGCGCGAGCCGGTGGGGAGGGCGGGCGATCAGCCCCTCCCCCTCACCATCACGACCCCCTCCGCCCCGATGCGCCCCTGCACGGACCAGGTCACGGCAGGCATGCGCGACCTCATCACCCAAGAGCTGTTCCGCGCCTGGGAGTTGCTGGACGCGAGCCCGGACCCGTACCCCTGGGCCGAACTCCTCGCCCCTCCCCCGCTCCACCGCCGCCACGCGGCCTGGGCGGTCGTGACGGTGGGCGCGGACGCGGACGAGGGCCGGGTACGGGGCAGGATGCGGGCCCTCGTCACCAACCTCTCGGCAACGGTTCCCGACTGCCACGCATGGCCCCGCCCCTACGCCACGAACCCCGTCCGCTACGCCATCGGCCTGGGCTCCACCCCGCCGACCCCCGGCCACCTGGCAGTTGTCGCGGAACGCAGACTGCGAGGCCTGACGGGGGTCACGCTGACGAGGGCTGAGGGGGGCGAGGTACCAACCCTGAGGTGAGCGCTCAGCCCTCGGCGGCGTACGCCACGAAGTCGGCCCAGGCCTCTGGCTTGAGCGCGAGCCGGGGGCCGGCGATGTTCTTGGAGTCGCGCACGTGGACGGTACCGGGGGTGGTGGCGATCTCGACGCAGGAGTCGCCTTCGTTACCGTCGCTGTAGCTGCTCTTGAACCACGCCAGTTCAGAGGCGTCCCCGGCGGAGGCCTTGCAGTTCATGTTTCTCCCAGCAATTGCTCGATGAAGGCCAGCGACTCCCGTGGCGGGAGGGCCTGCGCCCGGATGGTGCCATAGCGCAGCTCAAGGATGCGGAGCTGCCTCGGGTCAGTAGTCGGCCGACCGTTGAACGCGCCGTCTGCGCGTCCCACTGCCGTGCCGTCCTCGAACTTCAGCAGTTCGATCCTGCCGTCCAGACCGGGATGGACCTCGCAGTGCGTCGGCATCACCTGGAGCGTGACGTTGCGCAACTGGCCCACCTCCAGCAGATGTTCGAGCTGCTGTCGCCACACCATTGTGCCTCCGAGGGGACGCCGCAGTGGTGCCTCCTCCAGCACGAAGCTAAGCGAGGGGGCAGGTTGCCTCTCGAAGATGGACTGCCGGGCCACGCGAGCGGCCACCATCCGCTCCACCTCATCCTCCGAGTACGGAGGCTGTCGTGACTCGAACGCGACCCTGGCATGCGCCGGTGTCTGCAGCAGCCCGCTGATGCTGTGGCACACGTACACGCCCAACTCGACCGCCCTGGCCTCCACCTGAGCCAAGTCCCGCACCTTCTTCGGGTAACGGACCCTCTTCACGTCCTCCTTCATCGCCGAGAGCAACCCACCGGCCCCCAGTACCTCGTCCGCCCTGTCCAGATAGTCGGGCCGAGGAATCCGCTTCCCGCCCTCGATCTTGTAGACCATGTCCTCCCCGTAGCCGACCGCCGCCCCGAACTCGGCGGCCCGCATCCCCACCCCCTCCCGCCGCAGCTTCAACTGCCGTCCCACAGTGGCCACGACGGCGATCCCCCAGTCGTCGTCCGGGTCCACCTCCCACCCCGGCTCGTCCGCCTCGCTCCTGAGCCGTACCGCCTCGCCGTCCAGCGACATCCCGCACCCCTCCGTCGTACGACCGTGCCGCGACGCCCCTACCCGTACGGCAGGTCTCGACAAGCCCGGACAGCACCGGACAACCGCCGGACAGTCACCGTACGCATCGGCGTCGTCACTGTTAACGGTAGGCGTGCACGGCCACGCTGAGTGACGTGAAGCAAGAAATCCCCCAACTGGACTCCCCCATCCGCAACTTCGGCGTGCAACTGTCGTCCACGCCACGCGGAGCACGCCTGGCACGCCTGCTCGCGACGGAGCAGCTCCGCACCTGGGGGCTGCCGACGGACCCGGCGGCACACATCGTCGCCGAGCTGGCGGCCAACGCGGCGACCCACGGCCGGGTCGCGGGCCGGGACTTCCGGCTCCTGCTGTACGTCGTCGGCGACACCCTCCGTATCGAGGTCGCCGACACACGCGGCGAGTGCCGGCCTCAGACCCGGCACCCCACCGACGACGCCGAGTCGGGCCGAGGACTCCTCCTGGTCGACGCCTTGGCCGACCGCTGGGGCACCACCCCGGGACCGCGCCCACGCAAGACCGTATGGGCCGAACTCAGCCTCCCACCGGACCATGGAAACGCGTGCTCCGGTGCCACGGGCGGCCTTTCCCAAAGACCACGAAGGTGAAAGAACCCGACCAAGCCCCACCTCTCCTCCCGCCTGCGGCAGCGCCTCACCCGCGTGGGTGAACATCACCAACTTGGCTGGATTCGGGCCCGGTTGCCTGCCCTACGCTCAGCGCGAGCAACACAGGACAACCGCAGACATGCGACGGCCCTCGCCGGGACTGGCATCCCAGTGCGAGGGCCTGACCACCGAGGAAGACAGGACTTCCCGATGGACACCGAAAACCCTAGCGTGCCCACGCACGCCCAGTCCCGGCTTGGCCGCAACAACCACCCGAACCGGCGCCCCGATTCCGGCGGCCTCACCCACGACAACACCCGCCACACCACCCGCTTCACGGTGATCGGCAACCACCTCGCCCAGCACCCCGAGCTGTCGGGCCTCGCGATCGGGCTGGCCGTCCACATCCAGTCCCTCCCCGCAGGCGCCCGCGTCGACATCAAGACGCTCGCCGCCCGCTTCCCCGAGGGCGCCACCCGTATCGCCGCCGCCCTGCGCGAGCTGGAGGCCCACGGCTATCTGCGCCGTACCCGTGAGCGCCTCCCCAGCGGCCGTATCGTCACCCGCACGATCTCGTGCAACCAGCCCGGACGTCACCACGTCGACGACATGCCGGCCGTCCACAAGGCACCGAAGAAGCGCACACCCCGCAAGCCCCTACCCGCCGTACCGCAACCCTCGCGCCTCTCCCCCACCCTCCTCCAGACGGCCGCCGAACTCCTCGCAGACCTCCGCCGCCACGACCCCGCCTTCTCCTCTCGGCCTGCGACACCAACCACCTCGCCCCCGGCGTCGCCGCCTGGCTGGAGCGCGACCTCACCCCCACGGCCGTACGCCACGCCCTCACCACGGACCTCCCCCAGGACCCCCTGCGCCGCCCGGCCGCCCTCCTGGCCCACCGCCTGGTCGCCCAACTCCCGCCGCCACCGCCGTTCCGGGCCCCGGCCCCGCCGTCCCCGGACCCACTGCACCCCCTCCAGAACTGCGACGGCTGCGACCACGCCTTCCGCGCTCCCGCCCCCGGCCGCTGCCGCGACTGCCGATCCGATCCCCCGGAGGCCGCCTAGCATGAACGTGACGATCCTTGCCCCTGGGCACAGACGAGGAGCGAGCGCCATGACCATCGCACCGGACAACGCGCAGCAGGGCGCCTCCCACATCTACCGAGCCATGCGGGACCTCGTTCAGTCCATTGACGACACCATCCCCGGCAAGTTCGAGATCACCAAGGAAGGGATCGTCCACGACATGATGTCGCCCATCGGCCCTCACGAACTCACCGTGCTGCGCCTTCGGAAACGCCTGGAAAAGGTGATGCCGGAAGAAATCGTGGCCCATACCGGTGAGCCGGATGTGGAGACCGAGTCCGAGGGCATCATGCGACGCCCCGACGTGATGGTGATCGCCGAGGCGGACATGGAGATTGAGGGAACCTTCGATCCCCGAACGATTCACGCCGCCGTCGAAGTCGTCTCCCGCTCCAACCCGGACAACGACTGGGTCACCAAGATGCGCGACTATCCCCTGATGGGCATCCCCGTCTACGCGATCTTCGACCCGCGCACCGGCACGGGCACCGTCCTCACCGACATCCACGCCACCCCCGACGGCCCCCGGTACGCCACCCGCAAGGACTTCGTCTACAGCGAGGACGTCACCATCGCCGACTGGACCATCTCGACGGGCAACCTGCCGCTCTACCGGGAGTGAGGACGCCGAAGGAGCACCCGACCAAGGCGCATGCCGATCTTGCCGCCGACCACCCGCGTGGTGTCACGCCCCGTCAGCCCGCCTGCCCCGCATTCCGCAGCCGAGCGAACGACGTGTCCAGCCCCCTCTTCAGCGCGCCTGCCACGGGTCGCTCCACGAAACGGTGGACCAGGTAGCCCAGCAGCAGGAACCCGGCGATCACCGAGACGACCAGCAGCCGGGCGTCCATCGTGTCCCGCAGGCGGTTGATCAGCGTCGTACCGGCCGCGTAGTGCATCAGATAGAGCGGGTACGTCAGGCTCCCCGCCGTGACCAGCCACTTCCAGCGGACGCGGTCGGTCAGGCCCAGGGCGATGGCGACCATGACCAGCAGGAACACGGTGAAGATCAGCACGGCTCCCCGCCAGCCGGAGACGTGCTCGACCTCGTCGATGCGCTGCCCCAGCTCCCGCTGGCCCATCAGCCACGACATGGCGAGGATGCCCCACAGCAGCAGGTCCTGGCCGAAGCGGTGCATGAGGTAGAGGGCGAGGCCGGCGATGAAGTACCAGGCGGCCTCGGGGCCGGCGACCAGGTCCAGCAGGGGGACCTCGGCCACCGGCGCGAGCATGGCGGCGGCGCCCCACACGCAGCAGAAGAGGACGACCTTGCGGTAGGTCAGGCCGGTGGCCACCACGAGGAGGAAGAGCAGGTAGAAGCGGAGTTCCGACCACAGGGTCCAGTAGACGCCGTCGACGTTCCGCACGCCCGAACCGGACTGCAGCATCGTGAAGTTGAGCAGGATGTCGCGCAGCCGCATGCGCTCCCAGACACCCGGCAGGGCCATCAGCACAACCGTCGTGAACACGATCGCGCACCAGTACGCCGGGTAGAGCCGGATGACGCGGGAGACGAAGAACTGGCGTGGGGTGCGGCCCCAGCAGGACATGCAGATCACGAAGCCGCTGATCACGAAGAAGATCTCGACGCCGATCCAGCCGTACGCCGCGAAGTGGAACACCGTCGGCATGATGTCGGAGACCGGGCGGTCCCAGATCAGGTTGCCCGGCTGATCGACCCGGCGCGTACCCGCGTAGTGGTGTACGGCGACCATCAGGGCGGCGATCAGGCGGATGCCGTCGACGGCGTACAGGCGGGAGCGGGTTCGTCCGGAGGCGGCGGCGCGCTCACGCCGCCGGGTGGGCCGCGACGGCCGCTCGGCCCCGGTCTCGGTCACGGTGACGCCCACCCGGCCGCCCAGCTCGGCGACCGGGGGCAGCGGTTGCCGGAATCCGCCGACGGCCCGCACGGGTATGGACGACATGGACGATCCCCTGTGCGCGTCACGCATCGGAACCCAACCATCCTCCCGAACGATTCCCGGGCCCCGACGGCCACCGGACGACTCACGGTACGACCGCCCCAACCACCCCACTACGCACAGGAAGGAACATTCCGCACAGGGACGAGCCGGAGTTGCCACAACTCTCGCCGGCGCGCCTCATAGAGTTCCCCGACACTTCGCTTGACGGCAGGCGGTCAGGGAATCAGCTCGGCCAGGGGACCATCGACGCGAAGACGAGGACCGAGACCAGTACGGTGCCGGGCGCGAGGATGGCGAGGACCCAGCGCGGCACGACGTTTCACCCAACCGCAGGGCGCGGGCGGGCACATGAGCGCTCGTACTCAGGGGAACCACCCCTATACGTCATGGCTACGCTATAAGGACAACCGCACAGCGACGGAGCCGCGTCGATCCTGAGGGGTGGGGGAAATGGATCATGTGGATCATGCCCTGCGGGGCCGGTTCTCCTGGACGACCTTCGACGTGACCTCGCTGCTGCCCGCCGGCTGGGACACGGACATCGCCGAGGTCGTACGGAAGAACCAGGCAGACCGGCTCCTCATGCCTCCGCATTCCACCTCGCGCGAACAGGTCGGCACCCGGGCACTGCTCACCAGCGCGGTTCGCGGGGCCGTGGTCTGGAAGGAGCTTTCCTGGGTGGTCGACCTGTACCACGGCCTCTTCAGGGAGTTGGGAGAGAGCCACGCACGGCGCACGGTGCTCTCGGCGACGGACCGCCGCTACGCGGTGGTGCTGAACGTCCAGGAGCCCGGTGGCGACAGGAGCGAGTGCCACATCGACACGAACCCGATCGCCGGTCTGCTCTATGCGACCGGTCATCGTCCGGGCGCCGGCGGTGAGCTGGCCATCGCGCACGACACCCATGCCCGGAACACCGCGGACGTGGATCGCGACTGCTCGGTGATCTACCCGCAGAAGGGCCATCTGGTGTTCTTCGACGGCAGGCTGCATCCGCACTACGTGCGTGCGGTGACGAGTGGCGGAGCGCGCGTCGTCGTGGCCATGAACTACTACACCGAGGAATGCCCCGAAAGCATGCGCCCCGGCGATCTCGACGACTACCTCCACGGCAGCCCTGTCGGCTGAGCCTCGTCAGCCGCCCAACCGTTGGGACAGCTCGCGGATGAAGGGAACGTGCTCGATGTCCGATGCCCCCGAGCACCGGATCAGCATGTCCAGATAGGACCGGATCCGCGCCTTCACCTCGGTGGAGACCATGGTCGGACGGCGGTGCAGGACGGACGTCAGCTCGCGCAGGTCGAACACGATCTCGGCGAGTGCCTGCCGGGCCAGCAGCCGCTGGACCAGTCGGAGGGTCATGGCACGGTTGCGCGACAGCGCGGAGCCGTCCTCGTCCAGGGTCTCGATCTCGTCGGTGACCGTGAGGAACAACGCGATGCGCAGGTCCTGCAGAGCCAGCTGGGTCCGTGTGTTCTCCAGGTCCGTCCTCTGCTGCTGATTCTGCGCGCGCAGCTCCCCGATCAGCGTCGTCAGGTCCCGCAGGTTCTTCTCGACCTCGTCGCGCTTGCGGTCCACCACGGTGGCGACGTACAGCGAGTAGCCGGAGACCACGGTGGCCACGATGCTGAAGATCGCCATGGCCATGTCCGAACCCGCCGTGTTCGAGTCGGCGAACCGGCCGACCACGATGTACAGAGCGGGAGCGACGAGCGTGACGCCGAGCGCCGCGCAGGCGGTGAGCAGGACCCGAAGGACCGGGCGCGCACGGGTGGCTCTCCACAGCACGGCGGCGGTGACCAGCAAAGAAACCCAGAGGAACGTGTACCAGGCCTGGCTCGCCGCCAGCCAGAGAAAGCCGTAGGCCGGTTCAGCCCCCTGGACGGCGGCCAGGACGTCAGGGGGCGGCACGCAGCATCTCCTCCAGCAGGTCGACGAGGTCCTGCGGGCTCGTCTCGTACTTGTCGAAGGCCGACCGGTCCTGCCACGGGCGAGCGCCTTCCATGGCGACGAACGAGTCGGCCACGGCGGAGAGGTAGATGAAAGGTATGTGGCGCACGCCGTTTTGCGCGCTGAGGTACATCCCCAGTACCTGGCCCGCGTTCAGTTCCTGCACTCCCAGCCGGTAACCGGAGTGGTTCCCCCGGAAGATGGACGCGAACGTCTCCAGCGCCTCGGGTACCGGATCGGGCAGGCTCATGTGCAGGTCGAGCACCGCCGCGTCAATGGGTTCCCGCGACTCGAACAACGAGCAGGCCTGCCGCAGCGTGTTGCAGTGCAGGAGGTGTGCACCGGCTCGTCTGATGGCGGCGAAGAAATACCGGTTGATGTCGTACCGGTCGTCGACGAAGGCGATCGTCTTCCCGGCCAGCGGCGTTCTCGGCGTCGACATCTACGCGTCCCCATGGGCGTCGCACGGCCACAGGATGCTCACCAGGACCTGGTCGGCCTGGTTGGCTATGGAGATCCTTCCCCCGACCTCCTTCGTCCACTGATGCGCGATGGACAGCCCCAAGTGCATCCCCTCCGACGGGTTCTGCGCGTCCTTGTAGAACGGCTCGAAGCCGTGGTCGATCTGGGACTGCGGCATCTGGCCCGGGTTGCGCACGGCGATCCCCGCGAAGCTCTTGTCCCGGGCCAGGGTGACGGTGATGCGCCCGTCGCCATGCGTCAACGACCGGTCGTAGTGCTTGACGGAGTTGCTCAGTACGTTGCGCATGGTGTTCGTGAAGGCCTCGCGCGTGCCGAGCAGCCGGGTCCGGTTCAGCCGCCCCGGGTCGTCCGGCAGCACGAGTGCGATGTCGGTACCGAGCTGTGTGGCCGCGTAGGCGAACTCGTCGGTCACGGCGCGTACGGTGTCGAGCAGGTCGAAGCCGCCCGGGCGGGCGAAGGCCTGCGGGTTTCCCGCCCGGAGATCAGGCTGGAAGCCGGCCTGGAACGACAGGAAATTGTCCGACAGCAACCGCAGGCTGCCCACCGACCGCTCGATGTCCCTGAACTCATCGGTCCCCGACAGGGACGGGTTGTCCTCCGCCAGCTGTCGCAGCGCCTGCCGCAGGGGTACCAGTTCGCTGCGGATCTCGTGTGCGAAGGTGCGGCCCCACAGCGCCAGCTGTCGGGAGTTGAGTTCGGTGATGTGGTCCAGAAACGCTTCCAGGGTGCGCAGCGGGGCGTGGTCGGGGCCCTCGCGCTTCGCCCGGTAGTACGCGTCGGTGTGTTGCAGAAACCTGCTGGGCGTCAGGTCCACCGCGAGTTCCGCCTGAAAGCTCTCCCCCTCGAACTCCACCCGAAAGGCATTGGTGAGCAGGGCGACCGGATTTCCGTGCCGGTCCCGGTCGACGGCGATGCAGTTGACCGCCGGGACGACGAGAGGGACACCGGCGATGATGCGGTCGGCGTCCTCGCGGGCCTGGTCCTTCTGGGGCTCGTCCACGAACAGGTCGAGAAAGCTGCTGCCGATGGCTTCCTGCTTGGTGTAGCCGTAGATGCGGCTCGCCGCGGCGTTCCAGAGGACGATCTCGTAGCCTCCGTCGCGCCCGCGCGACATCCAGAAGCTCACGGGTATCTGGTCGAGCAGCGCGTGGATCAGGTCCGCGCCCTCGTCCGGCAAGCCCCGAGCCTCGTCATTTCCCGGCACTGCGCCCCCCACCTGCGCTCGTCAGCTCGTCAGCCCGCCGGCTCGTCAGGCTTCCACGGTCCCCTTTGCCAGCTGGTACTCGAACTTCGCCACGGTGTCGGCGCCCAGGTAGCCGCCGTCCACGGTGAGGACCGTGCCGTTCACAAAACTCGCCTGGTCCGAGAGCAGGAAGGACACCGCGGCAGCCACTTCGGTCGGATCACCCGGGCGTCCGAGCGGAGTGATCGCGCGGGACTTGTCGTGGACTTCCTCGGGCATGGCGCCGGCGATCCAGCCCGCCGCCACCGCGTTGGCCCTGATGTCGCGCCGCATCGTATTGGCCCAGGATTTCGTCAGATTGTGGATGGCGGCCTTCGACGCGGCATACGCGGAAGCTCCGTACGACCCGACGAATCCCTCTGTGCTCGTCACCGTCACAATGGCGCCCCGGTCGGCGATTCTCAGACCGAGTTCCCGCACGAGGTAATTGGGAGCCGTCAGATTGACCGCGACACTCTTGTCCCATTCGTCGTGGTCGAATTCGTCGAGATTCTCGGGCGCGAAGTAGTACTCCGCGTTGACCAGCGCGTGGTAGACCCTGTCCCGGCAGTCCGCCTCCTCCCGGAGACGGGTGACGAAGGCGAACAGGTCCTTGCGGTTGGCGAGATCGACCTCGACCAGCTCGCACTCCGGGCCCAGATCGTCCCCAAGGCGCCGCGCATGGTCCTGGTCGTCGCTCGCGTGGGTACCGATCACGCGGTACCCGTCCTTGACCAGACGACGCGTCACCGCCTCACCGATCCCCGGGGCCGCCGCACCGGTGACCACGACCGTTCGCCGAGTGTCCATCGCATCTCCGCTGGGAGGACCAGGTAAAGGGACTGAGCAAGCCCGACGGCGCGGCCCTTCGACGCGAGCCCCCGTCCGGTCATTCACTCAGGTTAGCGTGCATGGGGCGCTACGCGGAGTTACGCGACAAAACAAATGGCTCGACGCCAGGCGCGATCAAACTCCTGTATCAACCAACTCAATGAGCCCGTGACGCCCTGCCCGAAATGATCTCGCCCAATTTCCCCGGCCCGGCGCGGAACGCGAAGAGGCCCGTACGACCGAAGTCGTACGGGCCTCTTCAGGTCAGGCAACCCCGAAGGGTCAGACCCTCAAGCGAGCGGAACTCACTTGTTGATCTTGGTGACCTGGCCGGCGCCCACGGTGCGACCACCCTCACGGATGGCGAACTTCAGGCCCTCTTCCATGGCGATGGGCTGGATGAGCTGCACCGACATCTCGGTGTTGTCACCCGGCATGACCATCTCGGTGCCCTCGGGGAGGGTCACCACGCCGGTCACGTCCGTCGTACGGAAGTAGAACTGCGGGCGGTAGTTGTTGAAGAACGGCGTGTGGCGGCCACCCTCGTCCTTGGAGAGGATGTAGGCCTGCGCCTCGAACTCGGTGTGCGGGGTGACCGAGCCCGGCTTGATGATGACCTGGCCGCGCTCGACGTCCTCGCGCTTGATGCCGCGGAGCAGCAGACCGACGTTCTCACCGGCCTGGCCCTCGTCGAGCAGCTTGCGGAACATCTCGATACCGGTGACCGTGGTGGTGGTCTTCTCGGTCTTGATGCCGATGATGTCGACGGTCTCGTTGACCTTCAGGACACCACGCTCGATACGGCCGGTGACGACCGTACCGCGACCGGTGATCGTGAAGACGTCCTCGATCGGCATCAGGAACGGCTTGTCGACGTCACGCTCGGGCTCCGGGATGGAGGTGTCGACAGCGTTCATCAGGTCCAGGACCGACTGGGTCCACTTGGCGTCGCCCTCGAGCGCCTTCAGAGCGGAGACCTGGACGACCGGAACGTCGTCGCCCGGGAACTCGTACTCGGAGAGGAGCTCACGAACCTCGAGCTCGACGAGCTCCAGGATCTCCTCGTCGTCCACCATGTCGGCCTTGTTCAGGGCGACGACGATGTACGGAACGCCGACCTGGCGGGCCAGGAGCACGTGCTCCTTGGTCTGCGGCATCGGGCCGTCGGTGGCGGCGACCACCAGGATCGCGCCGTCCATCTGCGCGGCACCGGTGATCATGTTCTTGATGTAGTCCGCGTGACCCGGGCAGTCGACGTGGGCGTAGTGACGCGACTCGGTCTGGTACTCGACGTGCGCGATGGAGATGGTGATACCGCGCTGACGCTCCTCGGGCGCCTTGTCGATGTTGTCGAACGGGGTGGCCTCGTTCAGGTCCGGGTAGGCGTCGTGCAGCACCTTGGTAATGGCGGCCGTGAGGGTCGTCTTACCGTGGTCGATGTGACCGATGGTGCCGATGTTGACGTGCGGCTTAGTCCGCTCGAACTTCGCCTTCGCCACTGGGGTCCTCCTGTGGAGTGGTTCTGTACGCCTTACTCATCGGCGCCAGGTGATCTTTGCTGGGGTGCCGCCCGCCGGGGCTCTTTCCTTGGACCGGAACCCTGGGATCCAGGGGTTCCGACCCGGGGCCGAAACCCCGGCGGTCGGTGTCAAGCCTAAAGCGTGTGAACGGAGTGCGTTACTCGCCCTTGGCCTTCGCGATGATCTCCTCGGCGACGTTCCGCGGAACCTCGGCGTAGGAGTCGAACTGCATCGAGTAGCTTGCGCGACCCGACGTCTTGCTACGGAGGTCTCCGACGTAGCCGAACATCTCCGAGAGGGGCACGAGGCCCTTCACGACGCGGGCACCGGCCCGCTCCTCCATGGCCTGGATCTGGCCACGGCGGGAGTTGATGTCGCCGATGACCTCACCCATGTAGTCCTCGGGCGTGGTGACCTCAACGGCCATCATCGGCTCGAGCAGCACGGGGCTGGCCTTGCGCGCGGCCTCCTTGAAGGCCTGCGAACCGGCGATCTTGAAGGCGAGCTCGGAGGAGTCGACCTCGTGGTACGCACCATCGTGCAGGATGACGCGCACGCCGGTCATCTCGTAACCGGCGAGGATGCCGAACTGCATGGCCTCCTGCGCACCGGCGTCGACCGAAGGGATGTACTCCTTCGGGATACGACCACCGGTCACCTTGTTCACGAACTCGTACGAGGTGTCGCCACCCTCGAGCGGCTCGATGCCGATCTGCACCTTGGCGAACTGGCCGGTACCACCAGTCTGCTTCTTGTGCGTGTAGTCGACGCGCTCGACGGCCTTGCGGATCGTCTCGCGGTACGCGACCTGCGGCTTGCCGACGTTGGCCTCGACCTTGAACTCACGGCGCATACGGTCGACCAGCACCTCGAGGTGCAGCTCGCCCATACCACCGATGATGGTCTGGCCGGTCTCCTCGTCCGAGTGGACCTGGAAGGACGGGTCCTCCTCGGCCAGGCGCTGGATCGCGACGCCCAGCTTCTCCTGGTCGCCCTTCGACTTGGGCTCGATGGCGACCTGGATGACCGGCGCCGGGAAGTCCATGGACTCCAGGATGACCGGGTTCTTGTCGTCGGCCAGCGTCTCACCGGTGGTGGTCTGCTTCAGGCCCATGACGGCGACGATGTCGCCGGCGCCCACCGACTCGATCTCCTCACGCTTGTTGGCGTGCATGCGGTAGATCTTGCCGATGCGCTCCTTCTTGCCCTTGACGGAGTTCAGCACCGAAGAGCCGGACTCCAGGCGGCCCGAGTAAACCCGGACGAAGGTGAGCTTGCCGAGGTGCGGGTCGCTCATGATCTTGAACGCCAGCGCCGAGAGGGGCTCCTCGTCGGACGGCTTGCGCTTGACGACGACCTCGGGGTCCTTGACGTCGTGGCCCTCGATGGCCTCGATGTCGACCGGGGACGGCAGGTAGCGCACGACCGCGTCGAGCAGGGGCTGGACACCCTTGTTCTTGAACGCGGTACCGCAGAACACCGGGGTCACGGTGGTGCCGGTGCCCTTGCCGGACGCGATGGTGATACGACGGATCGCGGCGTACAGCTGCTCCTCGGAAGGCTCCTGGCCCTCCAGGTACAGCTCCATGATCTCTTCGTCGTTCTCGGCCACGGCCTCGAGCAGCTTGCCGCGGTACTCCTCGGCAGCCTCGGTGTGCGTGTCCGGGATGTCGACGACGTCGTACATCTCGCCCTTGGTGGCCTCGGCGGACCACACGAGCGCCTTCATGCGGACCAGGTCCACGACGCCCTTGAAGTCGGCCTCGGCACCGATCGGGAGCTGCATCACGATCGGCTGAGCGCCCAGGCGGTCAGAGATCATGTCGACGCAACGGTGGAACTCGGCACCGGTCCGGTCGAGCTTGTTGACGAAGCAGATACGCGGAACGCCGTAGCGGTCCGCCTGACGCCACACCGTCTCGGACTGGGGCTCGACACCGGCGACGCCGTCGAACACCGTCACGGCACCGTCGAGCACGCGCAGGGAGCGCTCCACCTCGACGGTGAAGTCGACGTGACCCGGGGTGTCGATGATGTTGATGGTGTGGTCGACGTCTTCCAGCGACCAGTGACAGGTGGTGGCAGCAGAGGTGATCGTGATGCCACGCTCCTGCTCCTGCTCCATCCAGTCCATGGTGGCAGCGCCGTCGTGGACCTCACCGATCTTGTACGACACACCGGTGTAGAACAGGATCCGCTCGGTGGTGGTCGTCTTGCCCGCGTCGATGTGGGCCATGATCCCGATGTTGCGGACCTTGGCCAGGTCAAGTGAAGTGGTAGCCATAAGGCTTCAGTCTTCTCTCGGTCTCGATGTGGGTAGCGACTACCAGCGGTAGTGCGCGAAGGCCTTGTTGGACTCGGCCATCTTGTGCGTGTCCTCGCGCTTCTTCACAGCGGCACCGAGGCCGTTGGAGGCGTCGAGGAGCTCGTTGAGCAGACGCTCGGTCATGGTCTTCTCGCGACGGGCGCGGGAGTAACCGACCAGCCAGCGCAGCGCCAGGGTGTTGGCACGACCGGGCTTGACCTCGATCGGCACCTGGTAGGTGGCGCCACCGACACGGCGGGACTTGACCTCAAGGGTCGGCTTGATGTTCTCCAGCGCGCGCTTCAGCGTGATGATCGGGTCGTTGCCCGTCTTCTCACGCAGACCCTCCATGGCGCCGTAGACGATGCGCTCGGCGGTGGAGCGCTTGCCGTTCAGCAGCACCTTGTTGATGAGGGAGGTCACCAGAGGAGAACCGTAGACCGGGTCGATGATGACCGGGCGCTTCGGGGCGGGGCCCTTACGAGGCATTCTTACTTCTCCTTCTTGGCGCCGTAGCGGCTGCGGGCCTGCTTGCGGTTCTTGACACCCTGGGTGTCGAGCGAACCGCGGATGATCTTGTAGCGAACACCCGGCAGGTCCTTCACACGGCCGCCGCGCACGAGCACGATGGAGTGCTCCTGCAGGTTGTGTCCCTCACCCGGAATGTAAGCGGTGACCTCGATCCCGCTGGTCAGACGCACACGCGCGACCTTACGCAGGGCCGAGTTCGGCTTCTTCGGGGTGGTCGTGAACACACGCGTGCAGACGCCACGACGCTGAGGGGAACCCTCGAGTGCGGGCGTCTTGTTCTTCTCGACCTTGTCCTGCCGGCCCTTACGGACCAGCTGCTGGATCGTAGGCACTACTTCTCCGGTTTCTGTGTGCCGATAGGTACAGCTAACCTGGAACGTCGCCGACCCACGCGGTCGGGTGTGTCGAATCCAGCAGACCCTGCCGCAAGGCGAGAAGGGCGCAGATTACGGTGGCCGATGACGGCTCGCCATGCGGTTGAAGGCACGCACGAGAGCCAGGGCACACCCCAGGCACAAGGTCTGAGCGTACCCACCGCACAGACTCCGGTCAAAACAAAAGGGGGGTGGCCGGAGCGCGGGGCACCCGGACGGGTTTGACCTGGGCTTTCTCCGGGCGGCCGTCTATTACCACAGGAGGCGGCGGGACGCGAATCGAGGGGGCATCACGACCTCGGTGCCGGCTCCTCCGCGACCTGTGCCGTGTCGTGCCCCACGAAGTACGTCGGCCGGTTCTGTATCGCCGTGTAGATGCGGGCCACGTACTCCCCCAGCAGCCCCACACAGATCAGCTGCACGGCGCCGATGAACAGCACCCCGGTGAACAGGGAGGTCCAGCCCGGCACCGTGTGGTCGAGCACGTGGGCGGCGAGCGTGTAGACGATCAGCCCGAGGCAGACCAGGAAGGCGAAGCCGCCGAGCCAGGTGGCCAGCCGCAGCGGGGCCGCCGAGAAACCGGTGACACTGTCGACCGCGAGCCGGATCATCCGGCCCAGCGGGTACTTGCTGCGCCCTGCCGTGCGCGGGGCGCGCTCGTAGGTGACCTGCCCGCTGGGGAAACCGAGCCAGGGGACGAGCAGGCGGTAGACGCGCTGCTGCTCCGGCAGGGCCTTCAGCGCGTCCACAGCGCCCCGGCTGAGCAGCCGGAAGTCACCGGCCTGGGAGGGCACGGAGGGGCCCACGAGGCGGCGTACGAGCCGGTAGTAGAGCCCGGCGGTCCACCGCTTGAACCCGGAGTCGCTGGCCCGGTCGGCGCGGATGCCGTAGACGATGTCGAGCCCCTCGGCACGGGCCAGGGCCAGCATGTCGGGGATCTTCTCGGGCGGATCCTGGAGGTCGGCGTCGAGGCTGACCGCATACGCGCCGACCGCCCGGTCGAGGCCGGCGGTGAGGGCGGCCTGATGGCCCGAGTTGCGGCGCAGGCGGATCACCCGCAGCTCCGGCCAGCCGAGCCGGAAGGCCCCGAGCAGTTCGGCGGTGCCGCCGGTGGAGCCGTCGTCGACGGCGACGAGCTCGTACGGCACCCCGAGACCCTCCAGGACCGGGCGCAGCCGGCTGACCAGGGCGGGCAGGGCCTCCACCTCGTTGAACATCGGAACGACGACGGACAGTTCGGTCGTCGCATCCGCTCCCTCGGCCACCCGCTTCTCCCCCCTTCGCGCAGGTCGATCGTCCGCGCCGGAGCCGCCGGCTCACGCTGCCTCCGGGTGCACGGCCGTACGTGGCTCCGCTCGCCCTGTAACGGCGTCACGAAGCTCGTGGGGCTCACCATATTCGCCCGGCTGCTCGAGTACGCCGGTGACTACCGCACAAAGGACCCGCGGTTCGGCGGCGGCGCCCACTGGTGGGACTGCGGTCCAGCTGGGACGGCTGGTGGTACCTCCAGGTCGCCCAGAACGGGTATGACCCGAAGCCGCTAAAACCGCTGCCCCCGGGCAGCCTGTTCACGGTCAAGCAGAACTCAGTCGCCTTCTTCCCGCTCTACCCCGGGCTGATCCGTTCCGTCTCGGAGGTGACCGGGCTCGGCCTGTACGGCTCCGCGATCCTGGTGTCGGTCCTGGCATCCCTCGTGGCGGCGGCCGGCATCTACGCGGTGATCTCGACGCTGGCCGGGGTGCGGGCGGGCGTGATCGCCGCCGGACTGTGGGCCGTCGTGCCAGGGGCGGGCGTCGAGTGGGCGGTGTACTCGGAGTCGCTGTTCGTCGCCATCGCGGCCTGGACCTGCTACTGCGTGATGAAGGGCCGCTGGGTGCCGGCGGGCCTGCTGGCCTTCCTGGCGGGCCTGAGCCGGCCCACCTCGGCGGCGCTCATCGGCGCGGTGAGCCTCGCCGCCCTGGTCACGGTCCTACGGCGGGACGGCCGGCGCGAGCACGGCGTCGCCGGGCCGGTCTACGCCATGATCGCGGCACCGCTCGGCCTGCTCACGTACGTCCTGTGGGTCGGCCTCAGCATGGGCGACCTGACCGCCTACTTCACACTCCAGCGCGAGGGCTGGGCGCACTACTTCGACGGCGGCGCCTACACGCTGGACGTGCTGCGCAACATCGCGGTTGGGCACATCGACTACCTCTTCGCCTTCTCCACGCCCGACCTGCTCGGCGTCCAGCTGGTGATCGCGCTGCCCTTCCTGATCGCGCTGATGCTGCGCAGGAAGCCGCCGCTGGTGCTGGTCGCCTACACCCTGGCCGGCATCGTGACCGTCCTCGGCACGCAGCAGATGTTCGGCAACACCTCCCGCTATCTGCTGCCCGCCTTCCCCCTGCTGCTCGCCCCGGCCGCCGCCCTGAGTCGGCTGAAGTGGCCGAGCCTGACGGTGTTCTTCACGAGCGCGGCGGTGGCCTCGGGGTGGTACGCCCACTACGTGATCTTCGAGCTGGGGATTCCGTAGGCCGCTCGCTCGGCCGCGAAGACGACCTCCAGCGGAAGAGTTGGGCCCACTCGGCCTTGGCGGCCCGCAGCCGGAATCGCTTCGTCCGTAGGCACGACGAGTAGGATCATCCGGAACGGTTGTTCGGGCAAGGGGCCCGAGATGGTTGTGGGGTTCAGATGGTTGCAGGCAAGGTTCTTCGCTTCGACGGTGTCCGAGGCTACGGGTTCATCGCTCCTGAGGATGGCGGGGAGGACGTCTTCCTGCATGCGAACGATCTGCTGATTCCGGAGTCTTCCGTGCGTTCCGGGACATGGGTCGAGTTCGAGATCGAGGAGGGTGACCGCGGGCCCAAGGCATCGTCGGTCCGGCTTTCCGAGAGGGCGCAGACGCCCATGATGCCTCCGCCCGCGTTGCGGCTCCAGGCGCCTTCGTCCGTACAGACGTCCACCGCCGGTCTGGAGGACGGCGAAGAACCCACGTGCGATGTACTCAGCGTCGCGGAGTACAGCTTCGAGCTCACGGAGCTCCTGCTGAACTCGGCCTCGTGGCTGACTGGGGAGCAGATCACGCAGCTTCGCCAGCAGTTGGTACAGCTCAGCAGAAGCCACGGCTGGGTCGAGGGCTGAGAACCCGTAGGGCCGGAGTCGGGCCTGCGTTCTCCATGTGTCGTGCTCTTCACGGTGGCCGCAAGCCCGACTGCTGGTCGACGTCCCCTACGGGCATCACTGCGACGGCGAAACGAGACCGGTTTCGTAGGCGAGGATGACGAGGTGGACGCGATCACGCGCGTGCAGTTTGGCGAGCAGACGCGCGACGTGGGCCTTGGCGGTGGCCACGCTGACGCAGAGCGTCTCTGCGATCTCGGCGTTGGACAGGCCGCGGCCGATCAGGAGGAGCACCTCGCGTTCCCGGCCGGTGATGCCGTCCATCACTCCCCGGCGGGTCGTGCCGGTGGCGGGCGCGTCCGGGCGTGCCGCGAAATCCTGGATGAGGCGACGCGTGACGCGCGGGGCCAGGAGCGCATCACCGACAGCGACCACCCTGATCGCGTCGAGAATCGTCTCCAACTGCATGTCCTTGACGAGGAAGCCACTCGCTCCGGCCCGGAGCGCACCGTAGACGCAGTCGTCGTCGTCAAAGGTGGTGAGGACGAGGACGTGGGTCCTCGACTCCGGATCCGCAGTGATCTGGCGGGTGGCCTCGATACCGTCCATGCCGGGCATACGGATGTCCATGACGGCGACGTCCGGCCGCAGTTGCTTGACGAGTGCCACGGCCCCGGCCCCCGTTTCGGCCTCCCCCACGACTTCCAGGTCGGGTGTGTCCTCGACGAGGACACGCAGGCCGGTGCGGATCAGAGGCTGGTCGTCGATCAGGGCGACGCGGATCACTCTGCGGCCTCCACCGGCACTGGGAGTCGCGCCGCAACGCGGAATCCGCCTTCGGGGCGGAGGCCGGCGCTGAACTGGCCGTGCAACAGGCTGACTCTCTCCCGCATTCCGACGAGGCCGTATCCGGGGCTCCCTGCCACGCCCCCACAGCCGAGGTCGACGACCTCGACGACCAGTTCGTCCGGCCGGTAGTCCAGCGTCACGCTGCAGTCCTTCGTGCCGGAATGCCGTACGACGTTGGTGACGGCCTCCTGGACGATACGGAAGGCGGCCAGGTCCACCTCGGCGGGCAGGCTGCGGGGCTCGCCCCGGCGCCGCACGTCCACCCGGACGCCGACATCCTTGGTCCTCGCCACCAACTGATCGACATGGGCCAGGCCCGAGACCGGCTCACCCGGCGCTGCTGCCTGGGCGTCGGTCTTCCGCAGCGCTCCGAGCATGCGCCGCAGACCGGAGAGGGTCTCTCGGCTGGTCGTCTCGATGGCGCCCAAGGCAATGCGGGTCTGTTCGGGCCGGTTGCTCATGACCCGTCTGCCGACGCCGGCCTGAATGGCGATGATGCCTATGTTGTGCGCGACCATGTCGTGCAGTTCGCGGGCGATACGCAGCCGCTCTTCCGTGACCGCCTGCTGCGTTGCCTGGAGGCGCATGGTCTCGGCGTGGGCGCGGCTTTGGCGAATCGTGTTGCCGATCAGCCAGGCGATGGCAACAGTCGCGACGAGGGTGAGCGACTTCGTGATACTCACGGGGTACCCGGCCAGCACGTCCCAGACGGTGTACCCGGCCACCGTCCCTACCGGCAGCAGGGCGGCGAGGAGCGAGATGCGGCGCTCCCGACTGGCGGTGATGTAGCCGACCAGTCCGTCGGACAACAGGAAGAGCACATACGGCGTCTCCCGAACCCACATCTCGTAGGAGAAGACGGCGCCCGCGAGCACTGCGGCCACCGCGGCCAGTGGCGCGCGAAACAGCAGCAGGGTGCCCAGCGTGGTGACGACGGCGGTGACCAGCAGCGGCGCGCCCTCTGTGTTTCCGTTGTAGTCGAGCAGGTGGTGCAGCTCGCCGGGCCGTTGCAGAGCGCGCACCAGGATGATCATCAACCAGAAGAGCGCCACCCAAAGACCTGGTGGCAGGCGCTTGAGCAGGGGTGGAGGGGGCGCGACGGTCATGACCCCGATCGTATGCGCGCGGGGGCCGTGGGTCATTGGCCCTCAGGCTTAATACTCCGGGCTACAAGCGTGCACCGCGAATGTGATCGCCGGAGGGATGCCGAACTCCCGCTTGTTCCGGCAGGGTTGACCTGTGATCGAAGCGACGCACCTGACCAAACGATACGGCGCGACCGTCGCCGTCGACGACCTGACTTTCACCGTGGCGCCGGGCAGGGTGACGGGTTTCCTCGGGCCGAACGGGGCCGGGAAGTCCACCACGCTCCGGATGATCCTCGGGCTGAACGCCCCCAGCGGCGGAGCCGTGACCGTGAACGGAGTGCCTTTCGCGGGCCACCCACGCGGGCTGCGCCACGTCGGCGCGCTGCTGGACGCCCAGGACATCCACGGCGGACGCAGCGCCCATGCGCATCTTGCCGCCCTGGCCCGCAGCAACCGTATCCCGCCCGCACGGGTGGACGAGGTGCTGCACGAGGTGGGGCTGGCCAAGGCCGCACGACGTCGCATCGGCGGCTTCTCCTTGGGCATGAAGCAACGGCTCGGCATCGCCGGCGCGCTCCTGGGTGACCCGCCGGTGCTGCTGTTCGACGAGCCGCTGAACGGTCTGGACCCCGAAGGCGTGCGCTGGGTGCGCGGGCTCTTTCGCCGCCTGGCCGCCGAGGGCCGTACCGTCTTCGTCTCCAGCCACATGATGGCGGAGATGCACCAGACCGCCGATCACCTCATCGTGATCGGCCAGGGCCGGCTGATCGCCGACCAGGCCTTGGAGGAGTTCGCGGCCCGCGACACCTCCCTGAGCGTGACCGTGAAGACTCCCGATCTGGCCGCGTTGACGGACGCGTTGACCGCCGAGGGCGCATCGGTGCACCAGGAGACCGACGAGGTGGGCCGAGTCACGGGCCTGACGGCGGCCCGGATCGGCGACCTCGCCCACCAGCACCACATCGCGTTGCACCAACTCACCTCGGAGACCTCGTCCTTGGAGTCAGCGTTCATGTCCATCACCGCCGCCAGCGTCGACTACCTTGCCGGAGAGGCCCGATGAGCACCCTGACGTCGTCCGTGGACGGAAAGTCGGACCACGCGCCCGAGCCCAGGCCACGGTTCGCGGACCTGCTTGCCGCCGAGTGGATCAAGATGCGGTCGCTCCGTTCGACCTACTGGGTGCTCGCGCTCAGCGCCCTCGCCGCGATCGTGATCAATGTCAACGCCGTCCACAACGACCTGGCCTACATCGACGGACAACACCCTGTGGCAGCGGGCCTCCCGCCGTTCCGGTACGACCCTCTGTGGCACGGCCTCAACAAGATCGCCGCTGACCTCATGGGTCTGGCCGCCGCCGCCTTCGGCGCCATCACCGTCTTCGGCGAGTTCGCCACCGGGATGATCCGCACCACGTTCGCCGCCGTTCCCGACCGCCGCGCGGTGATCACGGCCAAGGTGGCCATGGTCACCACGATCACCATCGTCCTGGGTGCGATCGTCTCCACGGCGTCGTTCTTCCTCACCAACGCCATGCTCGCTTCCCGCCACCTCGGACTGTCCATCCACGACCGGGGCTGCACGCGTGCCGTCGCCGCCTACGCGCTGATCGCTCCGGTTTGTGCGCTCCTGGGCATGGCCTTCGGTGCCGTCCTGCGACACGCCACCGCCTCGATCACCGGAGTCGTGGGAATGCTGTTCCTGCTGCCCATGCTCTTCGGCGGCGACCGCTACAAGCTTCTCAAAGAGATCGGCGACTACCTTCCTCTCCAGGCGGCGAGCCGACTGACCCTGAACCCGGCCTTCCACATCAGCCTTGGCAAGTATCCGGCAACGATCAGCGGCTCGTGGATCGCGCTCGCCGCCTGGTCCCTCGCCTCGGTGATCGTCGCGGTGGTGGTCGTGCGGCGCCGGGACGTGTGACCGGGACCCCGCGGCGGACCGCCTACAGCGAGAGGGCGGTCACCGCGGGGCCGAACGATCCGTCACTCGGTGCGCCGAGGTGAACGCTCAACTGGGCACGTCGGGCCGGGACAGCAGCGACGTCACGAGGTCTGCCTCGACGTTGCCGCCTGTGAGCACCACCCCGACGTCGGCGCCGAAGCCGGCGGCGTGGTCGAGTGCCGCTGCGAGCGCCGTCGCCGCCGCCGGCTCGATCAGCAGGCGTGCGTGCAGGAGGGCGGCACGGAGCGCGCCCTCGATGGCCACCTCGCTCACCCTGACGACCGAGGCGACGGTCCCGTGGGCGAGATCGAAGGGAAGGCTGCCTGTGCGATCAGGTCGGAGACCGTCGGCGATCGTGTAGCCGGCCGGCACGGTCACCGGCCGACCGGCACGAAGAGCCGCTGTGAACGAGGCCACCGCCTCCGGTTCCGCTCCGACCACTGCCATGTCTTCCCCTGCCGCCGCCAGACAGGCCCCGGCGATCGCGCTGCCGCCGCCGATCGGAACGACCACGGCGTCCAGCCTGCCTCCCTCCGCTCGGACCTGGCCGATCAGTTCGGCTGTGGCAGTCCCCTGACCCATGACGACATCGCGGTTCTGGTAGGGATCGACCACGTCGTACCCGCGCAGGTCCTGGATCTTCTCGACCATCGCCGTCCGTTCGGCGAGGAGGGTGCCGGCGAAGGCGATCTCCGCCCCGGCTTCCCGGATGAGATCGACCTTCGTCGCCACCGCGTCATCGGGCAGGACCAACACGGCCGGCAGTCCATGCGCCCGGGCCGCCAGCGCGACCGCGATGGCGTGGTTCCCCGTGCTCTGCGCAACCACGCCACGGCTTCCGGCGGCGGCCAGCCGCTCGACGGCCAGGAGCGCCCCCCTGGTCTTGAACGATCCGCCGCGCTGCAGGTTCTCGGCTTTCAGCCAGAGCCGCGTGCCCGCGAGCGCGTCGAGCCGGTCGCAGCGGACGACGGGCGTGCGCCACACCCGGCCGGCCAGCCGCCGCGCAGCGCACTCCACGTCATCCCTGCCGAGGCCCGCCCCCTCGGTGCCGACAGCGGCGATGCCGCCCTCGTGCTCACACATGCCCGTCCATTCCCCTCGTTCCGACTCGTCGGGATGAACCATCCCCGTCTGCTCCGGCCGGCGCCCAGGCAGCATCCGGCGCCGGCCGGTCGTGCAGGTACCTCGGTCAGTCCTCCTGCGCTGCCATCCAGTCCGCTATCGCATGCCAGACGTCGCTCAGCTGTTCGGGATCGACCATCTGGGGATGGGCGCACGGGATGCGGGCTTCCGAGATCGTCCCGCTCACGTAGGGCTCCCAGCTCCGGGCGGTTGGCGCGCCCTTCGTCTTGCCCTCCTCCGCCACGAGCACCAGAGCATCCCCATCGAACCGTCCGTAGTTGTGCTCGACGGCGATCCTCTGGTTGTTCAGGAACAGGTGCGCGATGTGCAGGGCCTCGTCGTCCGAGAGCCCGCCGATCGGGCCGGCCACCTGGCGGGCCCAGTCCTTCAGCGCACGCAGCTCGCCCTCCGGGTCGGGAGCGGGCATCAGCTCGGCCTCGGCCGCGCCGCCCTCCCCGTCCCCCTCGACCGGCTCGGGTCCGAGCGTGCGCTGCGGCGGATAGACGTCCAGGATGATCAAGGCCGATACCTCATCACCCGCCGCCTGAAGCTGCACGGCTACCTCGTGCGCGACCAGTCCGCCATGGGACCAGCCCAGCAGGCGGTACGGTCCGGTCGGCTGCACGGTGCGCATCTGCTCGATGTAGTCCTGCGCCATCTCCGTGAGCGAGGCCGCGAACTCGGCTTCGCCCGAGATGCCTCGCGCCTGCAATGCGTAGAGCGGGATCCCGCTCGGAGCGAACCTCGACATGGGCATGTAGCACCAGCTCACGCCACCGCCGGGATGCATGCAGAAGACAGGGGCCTCATCGCCCGACTCCCGGATCGGCAGGAGGACGTCGAGCACGTCACGCAAGGACGACATGCTCAGACGCTCCATCAGGCCGCTCACCGTCGGGGCCGCGAAGATGTCGCGCACCGTGAACGACACGCCTCGTGCCCTCAGCCGTGCGACCGCCTGGACCGCCAGCAGCGAATGTCCGCCCAGCGCGAAGAAGTCGTCCTCCACACCGACCGCCTCCAGCACCCGCACCAAACGCTCGGCCATCAGCTCGACACTCACAGCGTCGAACAGAGCAGCCGCCCCGGTCACCGTGCCCCGCAGACCCGCTGGAGCGCCGTCAGGGGCGAACGTCTCGCCGAGGCTCACGTCGACATCGAACTTCGCCACGGACGCACCCGCCTGCGAGTCCGGGCGCACTCCCGGCTTTCCAGGGACCTGCGCCCCCGACGGATCGACGGCCGACGGGGTGTCCTCCACCGCGAGCATCACCTGGAACAGCGGTTGCCTCGTCAGCGACCGGGCAGGAGCCAGCTCCTCCACCAGGCGCTCGAACGGCACATCCTGGTTCTCGAGCGCGAGCCATCCCGTCTCCCGGACCTGGGCGAGCACCTGCTCGAAGGTCGGGTCGCCCGACAGATCGGTCCTGATCACCAGGGTGTTGACGAAGAAGCCGACCAGGTCGTTCAGTGCCTCATCGGTGCGTCCGGCAACCGCCACGCCGATCGGGATGTCCGTACCCGCACCCAGTTTCGACAGCAGCACCGCGAGCGCGCTCTGCAGCAGCATGAACGGCGTCACACCATGGGCGCGCGCGACCTTGAGCAGGCGCGCGTGGACCTCGGCGGACACCTGCAACGGAACGGTGTGCCCACGATGATCGGCGACGACGGACCGCGGTCGATCGAAGGCAGTTCCAGCTCCGCCGGCGCCCCTTCCAGGGCTCGCCGCCAGTAGGCGACCTGCCGGGATATCAGGCTGTTCGGGTCGTCCCCACTGCCCAGCATCTCCCGCTGCCACAGCGTGAAGTCCGCGTACTGCACCGGCAGTGGCTCCCACTGCGGACCACGACCCGCGAGGCGGGCCGCGTAAGCCGTGGTGACGTCCCTGACCAAGGGCCCCGCCGACCAGCCGTCACTGGCGATGTGGTGCACCACCACCACCAGGACGTTTTCCTCCGGTCCGGCCGAGAAAAGCCAAGCTCGGATCGGCACCTCGGACTCGAGATCGAACACGCATCCCATGGCTTCGTCGATCGCGGCGGGCAGTGCGGCCGGAGACACGTCCTGCACCTGGAGCTGCCACTCCAGGCTGTCCATGGGGAGGACGTTCTGGAACGGCTCGCCATCGACCATCGGGAACACCGTGCGCAGCACCTCGTGCCGACCGATCACATCCCGCAACGCCGCACCCAGCGCGGCGGAGTCGACCCGGCCGGGCAGCGGCACCACCGTCGGGATGTTGTACGTCGTGCTCGGGCCCTCCAGCTGGCCGATGAACCACAGTCGGCGCTGCGCGTATGACAGCGGATACATCAGGAGTCCTCCGAGTTTCGCGAGTTTCGCATCGGCCGCAGGGCCGGCCTGGCTGGCTTCTGGTTCTCGATCTGACGTGCGAGCTGGGCCACGGTCGGTTCGTTCAACAGCACGCGCAACGGCACTTCCACATCGAGCAAGGTGCGGATGCGGCTGGTCAGCCGCACCGCGAGCAGCGAGTTTCCGCCCAGGTCGAAGAAGTCGTCATCGACCCCGACGGACTCGAGTCCGAGGATCTCGGCGAACGCCTGGCACAGAGCCTCTTCTCGAGCGTTCGCGGGGCCGCGCCCGGACCGGGACGCGGCGGCATCAGGCGCGGGCAACGCCCGTCGATCCAGCTTCCCGTTGACCGTGAGCGGCAACGCCTCGAGTACCACCGTGGCTGCGGGAACCATGTGTTCGGGCAACCGCTCGGCCAAGAACCGGCGCAGTACGGTGGGCAGAGCGTCCAGGGCGGCAGCATCGCGGCCGGCGTCCTGGTCCGGATCATCTCCGGCGGTCGGGACGACGTAGGCGACCAGACGCCTGTCGCCCGGCTCGTCCTCCCGAGCGATGACGGCAGCCTGGACCACCTCCGGGTGCGCGGTCAGCACAGACTCGATCTCACCCGGCTCGATCCGGAAACCACGGACCTTCACCTGCTCATCCGCACGCCCCAGATACACCAGGTTCCCCTCGGCGTCCCACCGCACCACATCCCCGGTCCGGTACAAACGCCCACCACCGCCGGTGTCGAACGGGTCGGCGACGAACCGCTCACCGGTCAGACCCGCACGCCCCACATACCCACGCGCCAACTGCGCACCAGCGATGTACAACTCACCCGCCACACCAACCGGCACCGCACCAAGCCGCTCATCCAGCACATACAACCGCGTGTTCGCGATCGGCCGGCCGATCGGCACCTGATCACCGACCCACTCACCAGCCGCCACCGTGAACACACAACAACCCACCACCGTCTCGGTCGGCCCGTACTCATTGACCACCACCGAACCCGGCGTGCGCTCCAGCCAGCCCCGCACCGAACCACCGGCCAACGCCTCACCACCGACCACCAGCACCCGCGCCGCACCCACCGCAGCCTCATCCGACACCAGCTCCGCCAGCAACGGCAGATGCCCAGGCACCACCTTCAGCACATCGAACCCGTCCGAGGCATTCACCAGCCCCGCCAGCCCCTCAGCACCACCAGCGACACTGGCCACCACCACCGAACCCGCCACCAACGGCACCACCACACTCGTCACCGTCAAGTCGAACGCCAACGACGAATGCAACACCGCACCCGACGCAGCAGGCCCGTACTCACCAGCCGCCCACACCGCATAGTTCGCCAACCCGCCATGGGTCACCGCCACACCCTTCGGCGTCCCCGTCGACCCCGACGTATAGATCACATACGCCAGCTGCCCCGGCAGCACCTCGACCTCCAGGCCCTGCCCGGACATCGACGACACCACCGCCGCCACCTGCGGATCATCCACCGCCACCATCGGCACCCGCACAGCCGGCAACTCATCCAGGATGTCCTCGGTACCGACCACGACCGCCACCCGCGCATCGGCGAGCATGAACGCGATCCGCTCCGCCGGATACTCCGGATCCACCGGCAGATACGCGCCCCCGGCCTTCCACACCGCCAACAGGGCCACCACCATGTCCACCCCACGCGGCAGACACAACCCCACCACCGACTCCGCACCCACACCCAGCCCGGTCAGATACCGGGCCAGACGGTTCGCACGCGCATCCAACTCCCTGTACGAGACCAACTCGCCCTCGCACACCACCGCCGGCACATCCGGCGTCCGCGCCACCTGCTCCGCGAACAACCCCGGCACCAAAGCCCGCGGCACCACCGTGTCCGTGTCGTTCCACTCCACCAACACCCGACGCCGCTCACCCGCATCCAGCACGTCGAGCGCTGCCAGCGGCGTCTTCGGGCCGCCCTCCAGAGCGTCTTCCAACGCCGACACCAGACGGTCGACCGCGGTGAGCAGCATGTCGACCACTGGGCGCGGATCGATTGGTGCCACCGCGTCCACGAGCAGCCCGAAGCCGTCCCCGTCGTCATCGACCGACACCGACAGCGGATAGTTGGTCCGCTCCCGGATGAACACCTGCCGGACACCCTCGGATCCGGTGTCCTGGACGGCATTCGGCTCAGCGGCACCCTTGTGCCTGTCAAGGGTGTTGTGCCGGTAGTTGAACAGCGAGTTGAACAGCGGCACGTCGGAGGGCACAGCGCTGGCTCGTTGTGCCAGCACGAGAGGCGCGTGCTCGTGCTCCAGCAGCCCCGCCAGTTGCTCGCGCATCGCTGTGACCGCGGCCTGTACGTCGAGTTCACTGGTGCGCACCCGCACCGGCAGGGTGTTGATGAACAGGCCGGGCACGCGGTCGGAGCCTGCGCCGGCGTTCATCCGGCCGAACAGCAGCGTGCCGAACACGACGTCGTCACGGCCGGCGACCACCGCCAGCACCCGCGACCACGCCACATGTATGACGGTCGCCGGGCTGGCCCCCAGCCGCCGGGCCGCATCGCGCAACCGCAGCGCCAGGTCGACTCCCAGAAGCCGATTCGCGCTGACGACATCCGTACCGTGGCCGCGTACGTCGCTCACCCCGAACGCCGTTGTCGGCTCCTCCACCCCGGCCAGCAGCTCCCGGAAGAACTCCTGGTGCTCCTCATCGCTGAGACCGGACCGGGCCTGGACCACGAAGTCCCGGAACGGCAACGGCTGCGGAAGCCTGTCGGCACGCCCGGCCAGGATCGTGCGCACCTCGTCGTACACGACCTCCACGGCGGTGTGATCCTGAACCACATGGTGGATGCGCACCATGGCGAGCCACCGGGCGCCGGAGATCTCGGTGACATGGACGTCCAGCAGCGGAGCCCGGCCGAGATCCATCGACAGCCCCACCGTGGATACGAGATCCGCCGCCGGATCCGCGGCATCGGCGGCAATGTCGACCTCGGTCACGGGAAGCGTCGCGGACCGCCACACCACCTGCACCGGCTCGCGCAGCCCGGACCACACCATCGCGGTGCGGAAGATGTCGTGCCGGTCGACCACCTGTTGCAACGCGGCGACGAAGCCGTCCAGCATGGCGCGATCGCCCAGCTCGAAGATCCTGGGCACCGCATAGACGTCGTCACCTCCGTCGGCCAGCAGGTGGTGGAACAGGATGCCTTCCTGGAGCGGGGCCAGCGGGTAGATGTCCGCGACGTTCGCCGCGCCGCCGTCGACCCCGGCCACCGCGATCCGGATCTCGTCCTCGGTCAGGTCGACCAGCGGCAGCATCTCCGGCGTGATCACCTGCGCCCCGTCCGGGATCAGGTTCTCCGGCACCACAGCCGACACCGGACCGGTCACAGTCGCCAACCGTGCCACGGTCGGGGCCTCGAAGAGCGCGCGCATCGAGACCGACACACCGCGTACGCGAAGCCACTCCACCAGGCGCACCGCGAGCAGGGAGTGACCGCCCAGGGCGAAGAAGTCGTCATCGACACCGACCGACTCCAGCCCCAGGACCTCGGCGAACCCCTGGCAGAGCAGTTCCTCGCGGACGTTGGCCGGGCCGCGACCGGAACCGGCTGCGGACGCGAAGTCCGGTGCGGGCAGGGCCCGCCGGTCCAGCTTCCCGTTGGGTGTCAGCGGCAGCGCGTCCAGCACCACCACCGCAGCCGGAACCATGTACTCCGGCAGACGGGAAGCGACATGCTCCCGCAGCACGACCGGATCGGCTTCCGCTCCGGTTGCCGGGACGACGTAGGCGACCAGACGCTTGTCCCCGCCCACATCCTCCCGCGCGATCACGGCCGCCTGCGCGACCTGCGGGTGCTCGGCGATGACCGCCTGGATCTCGCCCGGCTCGATCCGGAAACCACGGATCTTCACCTGCTCATCAGCCCGGCCCAGATACACCAGGTTGCCATCGGCGTTCCAGCGCACCACATCCCCGGTCCGGTACAAACGCCCACCACCACCGGCAGTGGTGTCGAACGGGTCGGCGACGAACCGCTCACCGGTCAGACCCGCACGCCCCACATACCCCCGCGCCAACTGCACACCAGCCAGATACAACTCACCCGCCACCCCCACCGGCACCGGAGCAAGCCGCTCATCCAGCACGAACACCCGCGTGTTGAACACCGGACGCCCGATCGGCACCACCGACGCCCCGTCAGCCACCACCCCATGACCGGTCACATCCACCGACGCCTCGGTCGGACCGTACAGATTGAACAACCCCACCGCCGAACCGAACACCCCGAAGAACCGGTCCCGCACCCCAGCACCCAACGCCTCACCCGAACACACCACCCGACGCAGCGACCCACACTCCCCCGCCCCCACCACACCCAGGAACGCCTCCAGCATCGAAGGCACAAAATGCACCGTGTCCACCCGCTCATCACGGATCAACCCCGCCACATACCCCGGATCCCGATGACCACCCGGCCGGGCCACCACCATCACCGCACCCTGCACCAACGGCCAGAACAACTCCCACACCGACACATCGAAACCGAACGGCGTCTTGTGCAACACCCGGTCCCCGACCCCAAGACCGAACCGCGCCTGCATCCACACCAACCGGTTCACAATCCCCGCATGCGAAACCACCACACCCTTCGGCAACCCCGTCGACCCCGACGTATAAATCACATACGCCGCATGCCCCGACACCACCGACACCCCAGGATCAGCATCGGACAACGACGACACCGCCGACACCACACCCGGCTCATCCAACGCCACCACCGGCACCGAACCGGCATCCACACCCGAGAGACCAGCACCGGTGACGACAGCGACCACGCCGGCATCGGCCAGCATGAACGACACCCGCTCGGCGGGCAGTTCCGGATCCACCGGCAGATACGCAGCCCCGGCCTTCAACACGGCCAGCAGCGCCACCACCATCTCCACGCCGCGTTCCATCATCACCGCGACGACCGACTCCGGACCCACACCCCGGCCCGACAGGTAACGGGCCAGACGGTTCGCACGCGCATCCAGCTCCCCGTAGGAGACGGACTCGCCCTCGAACACCACCGCCGGCGCATCCGGCGTCCGCGCCACCTGCCCCGCGAACAACCCCGGCAACGTCGCGGACGGCACCTCGACCGCCGTGTCGTTCCACTGACGCAGCACCTGGTCCAGCTCCGCGGCGTCCAGTACGCCCACGGCCGACAGCGGCACCTGCACGCCGCCGTTCAGAGCGTTCTCCAGCGCGGACACCACACCGCCGACCGCGCTGTGCAGCATCCCGGCCACCGCCTGCGGATCGATCGGCCCGACCGCATCCACCACCAGACCGAACCGCTCACCGCCGCTGTCATCGACCGACACCGTCAGCGGATAGTTCGTCCGCTCCTGGACGAACACGTCCCGGATGCCTTCGAACCCGCCGTCCCCGCCGGCACCCTGCGCCCCGCCGACGGCGTTGTGCCGGTAGTTGAACAGCGCAGCGAACAACGGCTCATCGGCCGGCACCCCGCTGACCCGCTGGGCCAGCGCCAGCGGCGCGTGCTCGTGCTCCAACAGCCCGGCCAGCTGGCCACGCATCCCTGTGACCGCGTCCAGGATATTGAGTTCGCCGGTGCGCACCCGCACCGGAAGGGTGTTCATGAACAACCCCGGCACCCGGTCCGAGCCGGCACCGGCATTCATCCGGCCGAACAGCACCGTGCCGAACACCACGTCGTCACGGCCGGAGACCACCGCCAGCACCCGCGACCACGCCACATGCATCACCGTGGCCGGGCTTGCCCCCAGCCGACGGGCCGCCTCACGCAAGCGCACCGCCAGCTCGGGATCCACGGGCAGGTTCGCCCGTACCACGCCCGAGCCGTCACCGCGTACGTCGCTGACCCCGAACGCCGCGGTCGGCTCGTCCACCCCGGCCAGCAGCTCCCGGAAGAACTCCTCGTGCTCCCCGGTGTCGAGACCGGCACGGGCCTGGGCCACGAAGTCCCGGAACGGCAACGACTCGGGAAGCGTCTCGGCACGACCCGCCAGGATCGTCTGCACCTCGTCGTAGACCACGTCCATCGCGGTGTGGTCCTGCACCAGGTGATGCACCCGCACCAACCCCAGCCACCGGCCGCCGGAAGCTTCGGCGACGTGCAGATCCAGCAGCGGCGCCCGCCCCAGATCCATCGTCAACCCCACCACGGACATGAGTTCGGCCGCAGGATCGTCCGCCTGCGAGTCCAGCGCCACTTCGCTCACTCGCAGCGTCGCGGACCGCCACACCACCTGCACCGGCTCACGCAGCCCCTGCCACACCACCGAGGTGCGGAACACATCGTGCCGGTCGATCACCTGCTGCAACGCCGAGACGAACCCGTCCAGCCGGGAACGGCCGTCGAACTCGATCGCCATCGACAGCACGTAGGCGTCATCCCCGCCATCGGAAAGCAGGTGGTGGAAGAGGATGCCTTCCTGCAGCGGGGCCAGCGGATAAATGTCCGCCACATTCGCCGCACCGCCCTCGACCGTACCGAGCACGGCCTGGACCTCGGCCTCGGTCAGCTCGACCAGCGGCAGCATCTCCGGCGTGATCACCTGCGCCCCGTCCGGGATCAGGTTCTCCGGCACCACCACCGACACCGCACCCGAGGTGGCCGCCAGACCCGCCGGCGTCGGCGAGACGAACAGCGCCCGCACCGACACCGACACACCCCGCACCCGCAACCACTCCACCAGCCGCACCGCCAGCAGAGAATGACCGCCCAGGGCGAAGAAGTCGTCGTCGACGCCGACCGACTCCAGCCCCAGGACCTCGGCGAACGCCTGGCAGAGCAGTTCCTCGCGCACGTTGGCCGGGCCACGCCCGGAACCAGCGATCGCGGTGAAGTCCGGCGCGGGCAGGGCCTTGCGGTCCAGCTTGCCGTTCGTGTTCAGCGGCAGCGCCTCCAGCACCACCACCGCAGCCGGAACCATGTACTCCGGCAGACGCGAAGCAACATGCTCCCGCAGGACCGCCGGATCCACTTCCGCACCGGTTGCCGGGACGACGTAGGCGACCAGACGCCTGTCCCCACCCACATCCTCCCGCGCGATCACAGCCGCCTGCACCACCTGCGGGTGCGCGCTCAGCACCGCCTCGATCTCACCCGGCTCGATCCGGAAACCACGGACCTTCACCTGCTCATCCGCACGCCCCAGATACACCAGGTTCCCCTCGGCGTCCCAGCGCACCACATCCCCGGTCCGGTACAAACGACCACCGCCGGTGACATCGAACGGGTCGGCGACGAACCGCTCACCGGTCAGACCCGCACGCCCCAGATACCCACGCGCCACACCCGAACCAGCGATATACAACTCACCCGCCACCCCGACAGGCACCGGAGCAAGCCGCTCATCCAGCACGAACACCCGAGCCCCACCGACCGGCCGACCGATCGGCGGCACCCACCCCGCCCCACCACACTCCGCACCCTCACCGAACCACGCCGTCGCATACACCGTCGCCTCGGTCGGACCATAAATATTGGCCACCACCGCACCCGGCAACGCCTCACACACCCGAGCGAACACCGGCGCCGACAAACCCTCACCCGCCAGCACCACCGCCTGCGGCCGCACCCCGCCACCCGCACCGTCCAGCACCCGCGACAACGCCGAAGGCACCGCACTCACCAACGACACCTCACCCACCCCCACGGCCCCATCAGCCAGCGCCAACAGGTCCTCAACCACCTCCACACAACCACCCGCACACAACGGGCCCAACAACTCGAACACCGACACATCGAAACTCAGCGACGTCGACCCCAGCACCCGGCCGAACTCACCACCCGAGCCGAACCGGGACCCCGCCCACGCCACCAAAGCAGCCACCGAACCCTGCTCGACCACCACACCCTTCGGCATCCCCGTCGACCCCGACGTATAGATCACATACGCCGGACACCCCGACAACACCGACACCCCAGGATCAGCATCGGACAACGACGACACCGCAGCCACCACACCCGGCTCGTCCAGCACCACCACCGGCACACCCTCCGGCGCGGACAGCACCCCGGCCACCCCGGACACCGTCAGCACACACACCGGCCCCGCATCAGCCAGCATGAACGCGATCCGCTCCACCGGATAGGCCGGGTCCACCGGCAGATACGCGCCCCCGGCCTTCCACACCGCCAACAGGGCCACCACCATGTCCACCCCACGCGGCAGACACAACCCCACCACCGACTCCGCACCCACACCCAACCCGGTCAGATACCGGGCCAGACGATTCGCACGCGCATCCAGCTCCCCGTACGAGAGCGACACGCCACCACTCACCACCGCCGGCGCATCCGGCGTCCGCGCCACCTGCACCGCGAACAACTCCGGCACCGAAACCCCCGGCGCCACGAAACCCGTGTCATTCCACTGACGCAGCACCCGATCCAGCTCGGCCGCGCCCAGCACATCCACCCCGGAGACCCGCACCGACGGCTCGGCGACGACCGCCTCCAGCACCCGCACCAAACGCTCGGCGAGCATCGCCACACTGCCGGCATCGAACAGATCCGCAGACCCAGTCACCACAGCCCGCAACCCGGCCGGAACACCTTCGGCGTCGAACACCTCCGACACCGTCACGTCCACGTCGAACTTCGCGACTGCCGCAATCGGCGTCCCACCGAGCTGCGTCGCCGCCTGCCCGCCGGCTCGAACGCCGGGCAGGTCCAGGACCGCCTGGGCGTTGTTCTGCAGGGTGAGCATCACCTGGAACAACGGATGCCGCGACAGCGAACGGGCAGGAGCCAGCTCCTCCACCAACCGCTCGAACGGCACATCCTGATGCTCGAACGCCGACAGGCCTGCCTCACGTACCCGGGTCAGCACCTGCTCGAAGCTCGGGTCACCCGACAGGTCCGTGCGCATCACCAGCGTGTTGACGAAGAACCCGACCAGGTCGTCCAGCGCCTCGTCCGTACGCCCGGCGACCGCCGCACCGATCGGGATGTCCTCACCGGCGCCCAGCTTGGACAGCAGCACCGCCAACGCGGCCTGCAGCACCATGAACACCGTCACGCCCTGCTCACGCGCCACCGAAAGCAGCCGCGCGTGCACATCAGCCGGAACCTGCACCGGCACCGCGTGCCCGCGATGGCTCGCCACCGCCGGACGCGGCCGGTCCACGGGCAGTGCCAGTTCCTCCGGCGCCCCGGCCAAAGCCTCACGCCAGAAACCGACCTGCTGGGAGATCAGGCTGTCCTGGTCCTGCTCGTCCCCGAGCAGTTCGCGCTGCCACAGGGTGTAGTCCGCGTACTGCACCGGCAACGGCCCCCAGTGCGGGGAACGGCCTTCAAGGCGCGCCGCGTACGCCGCCGACACGTCCTGGGCCAGCGGACCGGTCGACCAACCGTCACCGGCGATGTGGTGCACCACCACCGCCAGCACATGGTCACCCGAGCCGTCGCTGAACAGCCACGCCCGGATCGGCACCTCCACCGCCAGATCGAAGGCATACTCCGTCGCCTGCGCGACCGCACCTGGGAGATCCTCAGCAGCCACCTGGACCCGCTGCAGCTCCCACTCCAGCTCATCGACATTGATGATCTGCTGGTATGGCTTACCGTCCGCGGCGGTGGGGAAGACCGTGCGCAGCACCTCGTGCCGGCCGATCACATCCCGCAGGGCCGCCGCAAGCGCGGCCTGGTCGACCTCGCCTGACAGTCCGAGCACCATCGGAATGTTGTAGAGCGCGCTCGGGCCTTCCAACTGACCGATGAACCACAGGCGTTGCTGCGCGAACGACAACGGCAACCGCTCCGGACGCGCCCACGGCGCCAGAGCAGACCGCGCCGCACGGGCACCCGAAAGCCGCGCGGCAAGGCCGGCCACCGTCGGGGCCTCGAAGAGCGTCCGCAGAGACACCTCGACCCCGAGAACGGTCCGCATCCGGCTGACCAGGCGCACCGCGAGCAGGGAGTGGCCGCCCAGGGCGAAGAAGTCGTCATCGACACCGACCGACTCCAGTCCGAGAATCTCGGCGAACGCCTGGCACAGCAGCTCTTCGCGGACGTTGGCCGGGCCGCGACCGGAACCGGCTGCGGACGCGAAGTCCGGTGCGGGCAGGGCCCGCCGGTCCAGCTTCCCGTTGGGCGTCAGCGGCAGCGCGTCCAGCACCACGACCACCGCGGGCACCATGTACTCCGGCAGACGCGAAGCGACATGCTCCCGCAGCACGACCGGATCGGCTTCCGCTCCGGTTGCCGGGACGACGTAGGCGACCAGACGCTTGTCCCCGCCCACATCCTCCCGCGCGATCACAGCCGCCTGCCCGACCTGCGGATGCTCGGCGATGACCGCCTGGATCTCGCCCGGCTCGATCCGGAAACCACGGATCTTCACCTGCTCATCCGCACGCCCCAGATACACCAGATCACCATCGGCGTCCCACCGCACCACATCCCCGGTCCGGTACAAACGCCCACCACCACCGGCAGTGGTGTCGAACGGGTCGGCGACGAACCGCTCACCGGTCAGACCCGCACGCCCCACATACCCCCGCGCCAACTGCACACCAGCCAGATACAACTCACCCGCCACCCCCACCGGCACCGGAGCAAGCCGCTCATCCAGCACGAACACCCGCGTGTTGAACACCGGACGCCCGATCGGCACCACCGACGCCCCGTCAGCCACCACCCCATGACCGGTCACATCCACCGACGCCTCGGTCGGACCGTACAGATTGAACAACCCCACCGCCGAACCGAACACCCCGAAGAACCGGTCCCGCACCCCAGCACCCAACGCCTCACCCGAACACACCACCCGACGCAGCGACCCACACTCCCCCGCCCCCACCACACCCAGGAACGCCTCCAGCATCGAAGGCACAAAATGCACCGTGTCCACCCGCTCATCACGGATCAACCCCGCCACATACCCCGGATCCCGATGACCACCCGGCCGGGCCACCACCATCACCGCACCCTGCACCAACGGCCAGAACAACTCCCACACCGACACATCGAAACCGAACGGCGTCTTGTGCAACACCCGGTCCCCGACCCCAAGACCGAACCGCGCCTGCATCCACACCAACCGGTTCACAATCCCCGCATGCGAAACCACCACACCCTTCGGCAACCCCGTCGACCCCGACGTATAAATCACATACGCCGCATGCCCCGACACCACCGACACCCCAGGATCAGCATCGGACAACGACGACACCGCCGACACCACACCCGGCTCATCCAACGCCACCACCGGCACCGAACCGGCATCCACACCCGAGAGACCAGCACCGGTGACGACAGCGACCACGCCGGCATCGGCCAGCATGAACGACACCCGCTCGGCGGGCAGTTCCGGATCCACCGGCAGATACGCAGCCCCGGCCTTCAACACGGCCAGCAGCGCCACCACCATCTCCACGCCGCGTTCCATCATCACCGCGACGACCGACTCCGGACCCACACCCCGGCCCGACAGGTAACGGGCCAGACGGTTCGCACGCGCATCCAGCTCCCCGTAGGAGACGGACTCGCCCTCGAACACCACCGCCGGCGCATCCGGCGTCCGCGCCACCTGCCCCGCGAACAACCCCGGCAACGTCGCGGACGGCACCTCGACCGCCGTGTCGTTCCACTGACGCAGCACCTGGTCCAGCTCCGCGGCGTCCAGTACGCCCACGGCCGACAGCGGCACCTGCACGCCGCCGTTCAGAGCGTTCTCCAGCGCGGACACCACACCGCCGACCGCGCTGTGCAGCATCCCGGCCACCGCCTGCGGATCGATCGGCCCGACCGCATCCACCACCAGACCGAAACTGTCACCGTTGTCGTCGACCGACACCGTCAGCGGAAAGTTACTGCTCTCCCGGGCGAACACCGACCGGATGCCCTGGAACCCGCCGTCCCCGCCGGCGCCCTGCGCCCCGCCGACGGCGTTGTGCCGGTAGTTGAACAGCGCAGCGAACAACGGCTCATCGGCCGGCACCCCGCTGACCCGCTGGGCCAGCGCCAGCGGCGCGTGCTCGTGCTCCAACAGCCCGGCCAGCTGGCCACGCATCCCTGTGACCGCGTCCAGGGTGTTGAGTTCGGTGGTGCGCACCCGCACCGGGAGGGTGTTCATGAACAGGCCGGGTACACGGTCGGAGCCTGCGCCGGCGTTCATCCGGCCGAACAGCACGGTGCCGAAGACGACGTCGTCACGGCCGGAGACCACCGCCAGCACCCGCGACCACGCCACATGCATCACCGTGGCCGGGCTGGCCCCCAGCCGACGGGACATCTCCCGCAAGCGCACCGCCAGCGCGGCATCCACACCAAGCCCGGCCCGCGCGATCCCGGAGCCGTCGCCGCGTACGTCGCTGACCCCGAACGCCGCGGTCGGCTCGTCCACCCCGGCGAGCAGCTCGCGGAAGAACGCCTCGTGCTCCCCGGTGTCCAGGCCGGCGCGGCTCTGAGCCACGAAGTCCCGGAACGGCAACGGCTCGGGAAGCTCCTCGGCACGCCCGGCGAGGATGGTGCGCACCTCGTCGTACACGACGTCCATCGCGGTGTGGTCCTGCACCAGGTGGTGCACCCGCAGCAGTCCGAGCCACCGGCCGTCGGACATCTCGGTGATGTGCAGGTCCAGGAGCGGTGCGCGCCCCAGGTCCATCGACAGTCCGACCGACGCCACCAACTCCGCCGCCGGGTCCTCGGCATCGGCATCGAGCCTGACCTCGGTGACGGGCAGCGCCGCAGATCGCCACACCACCTGGACCGGCTCGCGCAGCCCCTGCCACACGACCGACGTGCGGAACACGTCATGCCGGTCGATCACCTGCTGCAACGCCGAGACGAACCCGTCCAGCCGGGAACGGCCGTCGAACTCGATCACCATCGGCGACACATAAGCATCCTGGCCGCCGTCGGCCAGCAGGTGGTGGAAGAGGATGCCTTCCTGCAGCGGAGCCAGCGGGTAGATGTCCGCCACGTTCGCCGCACCGCCCTCGACCGTGCCGACCACGGTCTGGACCTCGGCCTCGGTCAGCTCGACCAGCGGCAGCATCTCCGGCGTGATCACCTGCGCCCCGTCCGGGATCAGGTTCTCCGGCACCACCACCGACACCGCACCCGAGGTGGCCGCCAGACCCGCCGGCGTCGGCGAGACGAACAACGCCCGTACCGACACCGACACACCCCGCACCCGCAACCACTCCACCAGCCGCACCGCCAGCAGAGAATGACCGCCCAGGGCGAAGAAGTCGTCATCGACGCCGACCGACTCCAGCCCCAGGACCTCGGCAAAGCCCTGGCAGAGCAGTTCCTCGCGCACGTTGGCCGGGCCACGCCCGGAACCAGCGATCGCAGTGAAGTCCGGCGCGGGCAGGGCCTTGCGGTCCAGCTTCCCGTTCGTGTTCAGCGGCAGCACATCCAGCACCACCACCGCAGCCGGAACCATGTACTCCGGCAGCCGCGAAGCAACATGCTCCCGCAGCACGACCGGATCGGCTTCCGCACCGGTTGCCGGGACGACGTAGGCGACCAGACGCTTGTCCCCGCCCTCATCCTCCCGCGCGATCACGGCCGCCTGGGCGACCTGCGGGTACGCGGCGATGACCGCCTGGATCTCGCCCGGCTCGATCCGGAAACCACGGACCTTCACCTGCTCATCCGCACGCCCGACGAACACCAGCTCACCGGACTCGCTCCACCGCACCACATCCCCGGTCCGGTACAAACGGCCACCACCACCGGTGGTGTCGAACGGGTCGGCGACGAACCGCTCACCGGTCAGACCCGCACGGCCCGCATACCCACGGGCCAGCTGCGCACCCGCGATATACAACTCACCCGCCACACCCACCGGCACCGGAGCAAGCCGCTCGTCCAGCACGAACACCCGGCTGTTACCGGACGGACGCCCGAACGACACCACCGCAGACTCCGCCACCCCCGGATCCAGCACCCCGGCCGCCATCATCACCGCGGCCTCCGTCGGACCATAGGCATGGGACAACACACGGCCCTGCGCCCACGCCCCGGCCGTCCGGGCAGAGATCGCCTCCGAACCCACCACCATGTGCTCCACCGGCGCCAGATCCCCCGGCGAGAGCATCTCCAGCAGACTCGGCACCACACTGGCCACCCGCACCCCGGCCGAGACCACCAGATCCCGCAACAACCCCGCATCCACCCGCTGCGCCGCCGACGCCACCACCAAACGCGCCCCCGACGTCAACGCCACCGCCACATCCAGCACCGACGCATCGAAACTGAACGAAACGAACTGCAACACCCCCACACCCGGCACCGCACCGAACACCGGCGTGAACACCGCCACCGTATTCGCCAACGCCCCATGCGAGACCGCCACACCCTTCGGCGTCCCCGTCGACCCCGACGTATAAATCACATACGCCAACTGCCCCGACACCAACGACACCGGCACAGACCCACCGGACAACGACGACACCGCCGCCACCACACCCGGCTCATCCAGCACCACCACCGGCACCGACACACCCGGCACGCCCTCCGACGCACCCTCCGGCCCGGACAGCACCCCGGCCACCCCGGACACCGTCAGCACACACACCGGCCCCGCATCAGCCAGCATGAACGCGATCCGCTCCACGGGCAGCTCCGGATCCACCGGCACATACGCGCCACCGGCCTTCCACACCGCCAACAGGGCCACCACCATGTCCACCCCACGCGGCAGACACAACCCCACCACCGACTCCGCACCCACACCCAACCCCGACAGATACCGGGCCAGACGATTCGCCCGCGCATCCAGCTCCCCATAGGAGACGGACTCGCCCTCGAACACCACCGCCGGCGCATCCGGCATCCGCGCCACCTGCCCCGCGAACAACCCCGGCACCAGAACCTGCGGCACCACCGTGTCCGTGTCGTTCCACTCCACCAACACCCGGTGCAACTCGGCGGCGTCCAGAACGCCCACGGCCGACAGCGGCACCTGCACGCCGTCGTCCAGGGCCGCCTCCAAGGCGGACACCACACCGCCGACCGCGGTGAGCAGCATCCCCGCCACTGCCTGCGGGTCGATCGGTCCGACCGCATCCACCGTCACGGCAAAGCGCTCGGCGCCACTGTCATCGACGGACACCGTCAACGGGTAGTTGCTGCTTTCCCGGGCGAACACCGGCCGGATACCTTCAAAGCCGCCGTCCCGGGCCGCACCGCCCTCGTCAGCGCCCCGAGTCCCGCCGGCAGTGTTGTGCCGGTAGTTGAACAGCGCAGCGAACAGCGGTTCATCCGCCGGCACCTCGCTGACACGCTGTGCAAGGGCCAGCGGCGCGTGCTCGTGCTCGAGCAGCCCGGCCAGCTGACCGCGCATTGCCGTGACCGCGGCCTGTACGTCGAGTTCGGCGGTGCGCACCCGCACCGGCAGGGTGTTCATGAACAGCCCCACGCGGTCCGAGCCGGCACCGGCGTTCATGCGGCCGAGCAGCACGGTGCCGAAGACGACGTCGTCACGGCCGGAGATCATCGCCAGCACCCGCGACCACGCCACGTGCATCACCGTGGCCGGGCTTGCCCCCAGCCGACGGGCCGCCTCCAGCAAGCGCACCGCCAGCTCGGGATCGACAGGCTCGCTCGCCCGCACTACCCCGGAGCCATCCCCGCGTACGTTGCTAATGCCGAAAGCGGCGGTCGGCTCGTCCACGCCGGCGAGCAGTTCGCGGAAGAACTCCTCGTGCTCGCCGGTGTCGAGGCCGGCCCTGGCCTGGGCGACGAAGTCCCGGAACGGCAACGGCTCGGGAAGCTCCTCGGCACGCCCGGCGAGGATGGTGCGTACCTCGTCGTACACGACCTCCATCGCGGTGTGGTCCTGTGTCACATGGTGTATCCGTATCAACCCCAGCCACCGGCCACCGGGCATCCGGGCGACGTGCAGGTCCAGGAGCGGTGCGCGCCCCAGATCCATCGTCTGCCCCACCACGGACATGAGTTCGGCGGCGGGATCGTCCGCCTGCGCATCGAGGGCCACCTCGGTCACGGGCAGTGTCGCGGACCGCCACACCACCTGGACCGGCTCACGCAGTCCCTGCCACACGACCGACGTGCGGAACACGTCATGCCGGTCGATCACCTGCTGCAACGCGGAGAGGAACCCGTCGAGCCGGGAACGGCCGTCGAACTCGATCACCGTAGGTGACACGTAGGCGTCCTGGCCGCCGTCGGCCAGCAGGTGGTGGAAGAGGATGCCTTCCTGCAGCGGGGCCAGCGGGTAGATGTCCGCCACGTTCGCCGCACCGCCCTCGACCGTGCCGACCACGGCCTGGACCTCGGCCTCGGTCAACTCGACCAGCGGCAGCATCTCCGGCGTGATCACCTGCGCCCCGTCCGGGATCAGGTTCTCCGGCACCACCACCGACACCGCACCCGACGCAGCCGCCAGACCCGCCGGCGTCGGCGAGACGAACAGCGCCCGCACCGACACCGACACACCCCGCACCCGCAACCACTCCACCAGCCGCACCGCCAGCAGAGAATGACCGCCCAGAGCGAAGAAGTCGTCATCGACACCGACCGACTCCAGCCCCAGAACCTCCGCGAACGCCTGGCACAGCAGTTCCTCGCGGACGTTGGCCGGGCCGCGACCGGAACCGGCTGCGGACGCGAAGTCCGGTGCGGGCAGGGCCCGCCGGTCCAGCTTCCCGTTGGGCGTCAGCGGCAGCGCGTCCAGCACCACCACCGCAGCCGGAACCATGTACTCCGGCAGACGCGAAGCGACATGCTCCCGCAGGACTGCCGGATCGGCTTCCGCTCCGGTTGCCGGGACGACGTAGGCGACCAGACGCTTGTCCCCGCCCACATCCTCCCGCGCGATCACGGCCGCCTGCGCGACCTGCGGGTGCTCGGCGATGACCGCCTGGATCTCGCCCGGCTCGATCCGATACCCACGGATCTTCACCTGCTCATCCGCACGCCCCAGATACACCAGATCACCATCGGCGTCCCACCGCACCACATCCCCGGTCCGGTACAAACGCCCACCACCACCGGCAGTGGTGTCGAACGGGTCGGCGACGAACCGCTCACCGGTCAGACCCGCACGCCCCACATACCCCCGCGCCAACTGCACACCAGCCAGATACAACTCACCCGCCACCCCCACCGGCACCGGAGCAAGCCGCTCATCCAGCACGAACACCCGCGTGTTGAACACCGGACGCCCGATCGGCACCACCGACGCCCCGTCAGCCACCACCCCATGACCGGTCACATCCACCGACGCCTCGGTCGGACCGTACAGATTGAACAACCCCACCGCCGAACCGAACACCCCGAAGAACCGGTCCCGCACCCCAGCACCCAACGCCTCACCCGAACACACCACCCGACGCAGCGACCCACACTCCCCCGCCCCCACCACACCCAGGAACGCCTCCAGCATCGAAGGCACAAAATGCACCGTGTCCACCCGCTCATCACGGATCAACCCCGCCACATACCCCGGATCCCGATGACCACCCGGCCGGGCCACCACCATCACCGCACCCTGCACCAACGGCCAGAACAACTCCCACACCGACACATCGAAACCGAACGGCGTCTTGTGCAACACCCGGTCCCCGACCCCAAGACCGAACCGCGCCTGCATCCACACCAACCGGTTCACAATCCCCGCATGCGAAACCACCACACCCTTCGGCAACCCCGTCGACCCCGACGTATAAATCACATACGCCGCATGCCCCGACACCACCAACACCCCAGGATCAGCATCGGACAACGACGACACCGCCGACACCACACCCGGCTCATCCAACGCCACCACCGGCACCGAACCGGCATCCACACCCGAGAGACCAGCACCGGTGACGACAGCGACCACGCCGGCATCGGCCAGCATGAACGACACCCGCTCGGCGGGCAGTTCCGGATCCACCGGCAGATACGCAGCCCCGGCCTTCAGCACGGCCAGCAGCGCCACCACCATCTCCACGCCGCGTTCCATCATCACCGCGACGACCGACTCCGGACCCACACCCAACCCGGTCAGGTAACGGGCCAGACGGTTCGCACGCGCATCCAGCTCCCCGTAGGAGACGGACTCGCCCTCGAACACCACCGCCGGCGCATCCGGCGTCCGCGCCACCTGCCCCGCGAACAACCCCGGCAACGTCGCGGACGGCACCTCGACCGCCGTGTCGTTCCACTGACGCAGCACCTGGTCCCGCTCACCCGCATCCAGCACATCCACACCGGACACCGACACCGACGGATCGGCGGCCACCGCCTCCAGCACCCGCACCAGACGCTCGACGAACACCGCAACCGTCTCCGGATCGAACAGATCCGCAGACCCGGTCACCCCACCAAACAGCCCGGCCGGAACACCCTCGGCATCGAGGACCTCCGACACCGTCACGTCCAGGTCGAACTTCGCGACTGCCGCGATCGGCTTCTCGCTGAGCTGCTCCGCCGCCTGCCCGCCGACCCGCAGGCCCGGCAGGTCCAGCGCCGCCTGGGCGTTGTTCTGCACGGTGAGCATCACCTGGAACAACGGATGCCGCGACAGCGAACGGGCAGGAGCCAGCTCCTCCACCAGAAGCTCGAACGGAACATCTTGGCTACCGAGTGCCGAAAGCCCGGTTTCCCGAATCCTGCCCAGCAGTTCCGTGAATGTGGGATCGCCCGACAGGTCCGTGCGCATCACGAGGGTGTTGATGAAGAACCCGACGAGATCGTTCAACCCCTCGTCGGTGCGGCCGGCGACTGCCGCACCGATCGGGATGTCCTCGCCGGCGCCCAGCTTCGACAGCAGCACCGCGAGCGCGGCCTGCACCACCATGAACACCGTCACACCCTGCTCACGCGCCATTCGCAGCAGCCGCGCGTGCACATCAGCAGAAACCTGCAGCGGCACGGCGTGCCCGGTATGACTGGACACCGCCGGGCGCGGACGGTCCACCGGCAGCGCCAGCTCCTCCGGAATCCCGGCCAAAGCCTCACGCCAGTAGGCGACCTGCTGGGAGATCAGGCTTTCCGCGTCGTCCCTGCTGCCGAGCAGTTCGCGCTGCCACAGCGCGTAGTCCGCGTACTGGCCCGGCAACGGCTCCCACCGCGGTGCCCGGCTCTCGGACCGCGCGGCGTACGCGGTCGAGAGGTCCTTGGCCAGCGGCGCCAACGACCAGCCGTCACCAGCAATGTGGTGCACCACGACCACCAAGACGTGCTCGTCCGCGCCGACCTTGAACAGCCAAGCCCGGATGGGCACCTCCGTCTCCAGGTCGAACACGCAGCCCATGGCTGCTTCCGTCTCGGCGGACAGCTCTTCGGCGGTCACCTCAACCACTTGGAGTTCCCAAGCCAGATCATCGATGCCGATGATCCGCTGGTACGGCTCGCCGTCAGAGGTCGGGAACACTGTGCGCAGCACTTCGTGCCGGCCGATCACATCGCGCAACGCCGCACCGAGCGCAACGGAGTCCACCTCGCCGGACAGCCCCAGCACCATTGGGATGTTGTAGAGCGCGCTCGGCCCCTCCAACTGCCCGATGAACCACAGCCGGCGCTGTGCGAACGACAACGGAAGCATCAGGACTCCTCTGAATTGCGCATCGGCCGGAACGCCGGCCTGGTCGACTTCTGATTTCCCACCCGGGCTGCGAGCCCGGCCACGGTCGGAGCCTCGAACAGGGTCCGTATGTCTACCTCGACGCCCAGGGCCGCCCGGATCCGGCTGACGAGGCGAGCCGCGAGCAGGGAGTGTCCACCCAGGTCGAAGAAGTCGTCGTCGACGCTCACGGACTCCAGTCCGAGGACCTCGGCGAACGCCTGGCACAGCATCTCTTCACGGGCGTTGGCCGGGCCGCGCCCGGAACCGGCCGCCGACGCGGACTCGGGTGCGGGCAGGGCCTTGCGGTCCAGCTTGCCGTTGGGTGTCAGCGGCAGCGCCTCCAGCACCACCACCGCAGCCGGGACCATGTACTCCGGCAGACGCGAGGCCACGAACTCCCGCACCACCACCGGCAGCCCGGAAGCTCCTTCACCGCTCTGACCATCGTCATCGGCGGTCGGGACGACGTAGGCGACCAGACGCCTGTCCCCGCCCGCATCCTCCCGCACGATCACCGCGGCCTGCGCCACCTGCGGATGCGCGGCGATCACCGCCTGGATCTCACCCGGCTCGATCCGATACCCACGGACCTTCACCTGCTCATCCGCACGCCCGGCGAACACCAGGTTCCCCGCGGCATCCCACCGCACCACATCCCCGGTCCGGTACAAACGACCACCACCAGTGGCAGTACCGAACGGGTCGGCGACAAACCGCTCCGCGGTCAGACCCGAACGACCCGCATACCCACGAGCCAGACCCTCACCCGCGATATACAGCTCACCGGCCACACCCACCGGCACCGGAACAAGCCGCTCATCCAGCACATACGCCCGAGCGTTGAACACCGGAGTACCGATATGCGGCACATCCCCGGCCGACAACACACCCGACATCGCCGCACACACCGTCGTCTCCGTCGGCCCGTACGCGTTGACCAGCCGCCGCCCAGAAGACCACCGGGCCACCAACTCCCCACCCAGCGCCTCACCCGCAGACACCAACGTCGTCACCGAACCCAGATCCTCAGGCTCCAACACCGCCAACACCGCAGGCGGCAACGTCACATGCGTCACCTCGAACCTCGCCACCACACCGCTCAAGCCGGCACCCGGCAACAACTCCCGTGCCGGAGCCACCACCAAGGACGCACCCGAACACAACGACACGAAAATCTCAGCACTGGCCGCATCGAAACCGACCGAGGCGAACTGCAGCACCCGGCTGCCCTCACCGATCGCGAACCTCCGCGACTGGGAAGCCACCAAACTCCCCAACCCCGCATGCGTGACCACCACACCCTTGGGCACCCCCGTAGACCCAGACGTGTAGATCACATACGCCGGATGCTCCACGCACGACGACACCGGCAACACCTCACCGGACATCGCCGACACCACCGCGGCCACCTGCGGATCGTCCAACGCCACCGTCGGAACCCGACCGGCCGGCAACTCATCCAGGATGTCCTCGATGCCGACCAGAACCGCCACCCGGGCATCGGTGAGCATGAACGCGATCCGCTCCGCCGGATACTCCGGATCGATCGGCAGATACGCCGCCCCCGCCTTCGACACGGCCAGCATCGCCACGATCACATCCACACCACGCGGCAGACACAGAGCCACCACCGACTCCGCACCCACACCCAGCCCCGACAGATACCGGGCCAGACGATTCGCCCGCGCATCCAGCTCGGCATACGACACCGAACCACCCTCGAACACCACCGCCGGCACATCCGGCGTCCGCGCCACCTGCGCCGCGAACAACTCCGGCAACGTCACCGACGCCACCTCGACCGCCGTGTCGTTCCACTCCACCAACACCCGTTCCAGCTCACCGGCATCCAGCACATCCACCCCGGACAACGGCACGGACGGATCGGCGACCACTGCCTCCAGTACCCGTTCGAGACGCCGGCCGATCGCCGCCACCGTGTCCGGATCGAACAGATCCGTCGATCCGGTCACCACGCCACGGATCCCCACCGGGACACCGTCGGCATCGAGGACTTCCGACAACGTGACGTCCAGGTCGAACTTCGCGACAGCGGCGATCGGCGTGTCACCGGCCTGCTCGACCGCATGCCCGTGGGCCCGAACGCCCGGCAGGTCCAGGACCGCTTCGGCGTTGTTCTGGTAGGTGAGCATCACCTGGAACAGCGGATGCCTTGCCAGGGAACGGGCCGGGGCCAGTTCCTCCACCAACCGCTCGAACGGCACGTCCTGGTGCTCGAACCCGGCCAGGCTCACCCGCCGTACCCGGTCCAGCACCTCGGTGAACGTCGGGTCGCCCGACAGGTCCGTGCGCATCACCAGCGTGTTCACGAAGAAGCCGACCAGGTCGTCCAGCGCCTCATCCGTACGCCCGGCGACCGCGGCACCCATCGGGATGTCCTCACCGGCACCGAGCTTGGACAGCAGCACCGCCAGCGCGGCCTGCACGACCATGAACGCCGTCACGCCCCGCTCACGCGCCATGCCCGCAATCCGGGCGTGCACGTCAGCCGAGACCTGCACCGGAACGGTGTGTCCGCGGTGGCTCGCCACCTCCGGACGCGGACGGTCCACCGGCAGTGACAGCTCCTCGGGCGCCCCGGTCAGGGCCTGGCGCCAGTAGGCGACCTGCCGGGAGATCAGGCTGTTCTGGTCCTGATCGTCACCGAGCAGTTCGCGCTGCCACAGCGCGTAGTCCGCGTACTGCACCGGCAACGGCTCCCATACCGGAGCACGGCCTTCAAGGCGCGCCGCGTACGCCGCCGACACGTCCTTCGCGAGTGGTCCGATGGACCAGCCGTCGCCGGAGATGTGGTGTACCACCACGACGAGAACATGCTCCTCCGGCCCGGCCGTGAACAGCCATGCCCGGATCGGCACCTCGGAGACCAGATCGAAGGCGTAGTCCACCGCCTGCGCGACCGCACCCGGCAGTTCCGCGGCAGCCACCTGGACCCGCTGCAGCTCCCACTGCAGGTCATCAAGGCCGATGATCTGCTGGTACGGCTGCCCGTCCGCGGCGGTGGGGAAGACCGTGCGCAGCACCTCGTGCCGGCCGATCACATCCCGCAGGGCCGCCGCGAGCGCGACCTGGTCGACGTCACCGGACAGGCGAATCGCCACCGGGACGTTGTAGAGCGCGCTCCGTCCTTCCAGCTGCCCGATGAACCACAGGCGCTGCTGCGCGAACGACAACGGCAACCGCTCCGGACGCACCCACGGCACCAAAGCCGAACGCGCCACACCGGCCCCCGAAAGCCGCGCCGCGAGACCGGCCACGGTCGGAGCCTCGAAGAGCATCCGCAGAGACACCTCGATCCCGAGAACCGCACGCACCCGGCTGACGAGACGCACCGCGAGCAGAGAGTGCCCACCCAGCGCGAAGAAGTCGTCGTCGACACTCACGGACTCCAGTCCGAGGACCTCGGCGAACGCCTGGCACAGGATCTCCTCGCGCACGTTGGCGGGACCGCGCCCGGCCCCGGCCGCGGAGGCGAAGTTCGGTGCGGGCAGGGCCTTGCGGTCCAGCTTCCCGTTCACCGTGAGCGGCAGCGTGTCCAGCACCACCACCGCAGCCGGGACCATGTACTCCGGCAGACGCGAGGCGACATGCTCCCGCAGCGCGGTCGGCAGTCCGCCGGCGACAGCAGCGTCGGCATCGTCATCGGCGGTCGGGACGACGTAGGCGACCAGACGCCTGTCCCCGCCCGCATCCTCCCGCACGATCACCGCGGCCTGCGCCACCTGCGGATGCGCGGCGATCACCGCCTGGATCTCACCCGGCTCGATCCGATACCCACGGACCTTCACCTGCTCATCCGCACGCCCGGCGAACACCAGGTTCCCCGCGGCATCCCACCGCACCACATCCCCGGTCCGGTACAAACGACCACCACCAGTGGCAGTACCGAACGGGTCGGCGACAAACCGCTCCGCGGTCAGACCCGAACGACCCGCATACCCACGAGCCAGACCCTCACCCGCGATATACAGCTCACCGGCCACACCCACCGGCACCGGAACAAGCCGCTCATCCAGCACATACGCCCGAGCGTTGAACACCGGAGTACCGATATGCGGCACATCCCCGGCCGACAACACACCCGACATCGCCGCACACACCGTCGTCTCCGTCGGCCCGTACGCGTTGACCAGCCGCCGCCCAGAAGACCACCGGGCCACCAACTCCCCACCCAGCGCCTCACCCGCAGACACCAACGTCGTCACCGAACCCAGATCCTCAGGCTCCAACACCGCCAACACCGCAGGCGGCAACGTCACATGCGTCACCCCGAACCTCGCCACCACACCGCTCAAGCCGGCACCCGGCAACAACTCCCGTGCCGGAGCCACCACCAAGGACGCACCCGAACACAACGACACGAAAATCTCAGCACTGGCCGCATCGAAACCGACCGAGGCGAACTGCAGCACCCGGCTGCCCTCACCAATCGCGAACCTCCGCGACTGGGAAGCCACCAAACTCCCCAACCCCGCATGCGTGACCACCACACCCTTGGGCACCCCCGTAGACCCAGACGTGTAGATCATATAGGCGGAATGATCTAGAAGTTGAGAAACCGAGAAAGCGTCGTCAGACATAGCCGACACCTCCGCAGCCACCTGCGGATCGTCCAGAGTCACCATCCGCACCAGCCCGGCCGGCAACCCATCGAGCAGCACGTCCTCCGTGCGGACCAGAACCGCCACCCGGGCATCGGTGAGCATGAACGCGATCCGCTCCGCCGGATACTCCGGATCGATCGGCAGATACGCCGCCCCAGCCTTCGACACGGCCAGCATCGCCACGATCACATCCACACCACGCGGCAGACACAGAGCCACCACCGACTCCGCACCCACACCCAGCCCCGACAGATACCGGGCCAGACGATTCGCACGCGCATCCAGCTCGGCATACGACACCGAACCACCCTCGAACACCACCGCCGGCACATCCGGCGTCCGCGCCACCTGCGCCGCGAACAACTCCGGCAACGTCCCTCGCGAAACCGGCGCGCCCGTGTCGTTCCACTGACGCAGCACCTGGTCCAGCTCGGCGGCGTCCAGCACGCCCACCGCCGAGAGCGGCACCTGCGCGCCGCCGCCGTCGAGGCCATCCTCCAACGCCGAGACGAGGTGGCCGACCACCGTGTGCAGCATCGCGACCACAGCCTGCGGATCGATCGACCCGACCGCGTCCACGACCAGTCCGAACCCATGACCGTCGTCATCGATCGACACGGACAGCGGATAGTTGGTCCGCTCCCGGGCGAACAGCGGACGGACACCGTCGAACCCGCTGCCCCGGTCGGCTCCGGATTCGTCAGCGCCCTGGTGTCCGCCGTTCGTGATGTGGCGGTAGTTGAACAGCGAGTTGAAGAGCGACTCATCGGCCGGCACCGCGCTGGCGCGCTGGGCCAGGGCCAGCGGCGCGTGCTCGTGCTCGAGCAGCCCGGCCAGCTGACCGCGCATCGCCGCGACGGCGTCCAGAGCGTTGAGTTCGCCGGTGCGCACCCGCACCGGAAGGGTGTTGATGAACAGGCCAGGCACCCGGTCCGAGCCGGCACCGGCGTTCATCCGCCCGAACAGCAGCGTGCCGAAGACGACGTCGTCACGGCCGGAGACCACCGCCAGCACCCGCGACCACGCCACATGCATCACCGTGGCCGGGCTGGCCCCCAACCGACGGGCCGCCTCACGCAACCGCACCGCCAGCTCGGCATCCACAGGCAGGCTCGTCCGTACCACCTTCGAGCCGTCTCCGTGCACGTCGCTGACCCCGAAGGCCGTGGTCGGCTCCTGGACATCGCCCAGCAGCTCCCGGAAGTACTCCTCGTGCTCCCCGGCGTCGAGAGCGGCCCGGGCCTGGGCCACGAACTCCCGGAACGGCAACGGCTCCGGCAAGTCCTCGATCCTGTCCTCCAGCACTGCCTGGATCTCGCCCAGCACCACCTCCAACGTGGTGTGGTCCTGCACCAGGTGATGTGTCCTCAGCAATCCGAGCCACCGGCCGTCGGAGGCCTCGGTGATATGCAGGTCCAGGAGCGGTGCGCGCCCCAGGTCCATCGACAGGCCGACCGACGCCACCAGCTCCGCCGCCGGGTCCGCGGCATCGGCGGCAAGAGTCACCTCGGTGACCGGCAGTGCCGCGGACCGCCACACCACCTGGACCGGCTCGCGCAGCCCCTGCCACACGACCGACGTGCGGAACACATCGTGCCGGTCGATCACCTGCTGCAACGCGGAGAGGAACCCGTCGAGCCGGGAACGGCCGTCGAACTCGAGGACCATCGGCAGGACATACGCGTCCTGGCCGCCGTCGGCCAGCAGGTGGTGGAAGAAGATGCCTTCCTGCAGCGGGGCCAGCGGGTAGATGTCCGCCACGTTCGCCGCACCGCCCTCGACCGTGCCGAGCACGGTCTGGACCTCGGCCTCGGTCAGCTCGACCAGCGGCAGCATCTCCGGCGTGATCACCTGCGCCCCGTCCGGGATCAGGTTCTCCGGCACCACCACCGACACCGCACCGGCCACCGCCGCCAGACCCACAGCGGTCGGGGTCTCGAAAAGCGCCCGCACCGACACCGACACACCCCGCACCCGCAACCACTCCACCAGCCGCACCGCCAGCAGGGAGTGACCACCCAGCGCGAAGAAGTCGTCATCGACACCGACCGACTCCAGCCCCAGAACCTCCGCGAACGCCTGGCACAGGATCTCTTCGCGCACGTTCGCCGGGCCACGCCCGGAACCAGCGATCGCGGTGAAGTCCGGCGCCGGCAGCGCCTTACGGTCCAGCTTGCCGTTCACCGTGAGCGGCAGCCCGTCCAGCACCACCACCGCAGCCGGAACCATGTACTCCGGCAGACGCGAAGCAACATGCTCCCGCAACACTGCGCGGAGCCCGTCTGCGGCATCGGCATCGGCATCCGCGGTCGGGACGACGTAGGCGACCAGACGCCTGTCCCCGCCCACATCCTCCCGCGCGATCACAGCCGCCTGCGCCACCTGCGGATGCTCGGCGATGACCGCCTGGATCTCGCCCGGCTCGATCCGGAAACCACGGATCTTCACCTGCTCGTCGGCCCGGCCCAGGTACACCAGGTCCCCATCGGCCGTCCAGCGCGCCCGGTCACCGGTGCGGTACATCCGCTCCCCGACACCGAAGGGGGAGGCCACGAAGCGCTCACCGGTCAGACCAGCGCGCCCCATGTACCCACGGGCCAACTGCGCACCAGCGACATACAACTCCCCGGCAACCCCGGCCGGCACCGGACGAAGCCCGTCATCAAGCACGTACACCGACAGCCCAGGGATCCCTCGCCCGATCGCGCTGGCCGCCGTCCCGATGTCACCGGCCTCGAGCGCGCGATAGGTGACATGCACGGTGGTCTCGGTGATGCCGTACATGTTGACAAGACGCGGGCGGCCCCCCGGCCGGCCGGCCCACCAGTCAGCCAGCCGCGCGGGATCCAACGCCTCCCCGCCGAACACCACGGCACGAAGCGCCGCAGCCGAGTCCGGACGGCTCGCCCCAGCCGCAATCAGCTGGTAGAACGCCGACGGCGTCTGGCTCAGGACCGTGACCCGCTCACGATCAAGCAGGTCCCAGAACTCCTCCGGCGACCGGGAAACCTCGTACGAGACCACCACCAGTCGTCCACCGTGCAGCAGCGCGCCCCACAACTCCCACACCGAGAAGTCGAAGGCGAACGAGTGGAACCAGCTCCACACGTCGTCGGAACCGAACTCGAAGAGCTTCATCGTCGACGCGAACAGGCTCATCACATTGCGGTGAGTGACAGCCACGCCCTTGGGACGCCCCGTCGATCCCGACGTGTAGATCGCATACGCGGGGTGATCCAACAGCAGAGAGCCACAGCGCTCCGCTGATGTCAGGGCGCTGTCGTCCAGATCGGCGACCCTCGCCGCGGTCCGCGGATCGTCCAGCACGAACACCGGTACATCCACTTCGGACAGAGCAGGAAGGCACGCGGTCGCGGTGAACACGAGCGACGGACGTGCATCGGCGAGCACGAAGCCGATCCGCTCGGCCGGGTAGGCCGGGTCGATCGGCAGATACGCCGCCCCCGCCTTGAGCACTCCCAGCAGCGCCACCACCAGATCGGCAGAACGCTCCATCAGCACCGCCACCAGCGAGTCCGGGCCCACCCCGTGTCCGGCCAGCAACCTCGCCAGCTGGTTCGCCCGCGCGTCCAACTGCGCATAGGTCAACCGCTCGTCCCCCGACACCACTGCCACCGCGTCCGGCGTCCGCGCCACCTGCGCCGCGAACACCTCCGGCAGCGTCCCCCGCGGTACGACCACATCGGTGTCGTTCCACTGACGCAGCACCTGGTCCAGCTCCGCGGCGTCCAGCACACCCACCGCCGACAGCGGCACCTGCACGCCGCCGTCCAGAGCGTTCTCCAACGCCGACACCACACCGCCGACCGCGGTGAGCAGCATCCCCGCCACAGCCTGCGGATCGATCGGCCCGACCGCATCCACCGTCACGGCAAAGCGCTCGGCGCCACTGTCATCGACCGACACCGTCAACGGGTAGTTGGTGCTGTCCCGGGCGAGCACCGGCCGGACACCGTCGAACCCGCCGCCACGGGCACCGCCGTCGCCGGCACCATGTGCCCCTCCGGCGGTGTTGTGCCGGTAGTTGAACAGCGCGGTGAACAGCGGCTCATCGGCCGGCACCCCGCTGACCCGCTGGGCCAGCGCCAGCGGCGCGTGCTCGTGCTCCAACAGCCCGGCCAGCTGACCGCGCATCGCCGCAACCGCGGCCTGTACGTCGAGTTCGGTGGTGCGCACCCGCACCGGAAGGGTGTTCATGAACAGGCCGGGTACCCGGTCGGAGCCGGCGCCGGCGTTCATGCGTCCCAGCAGCACGGTGCCGAAGACGACGTCGTCACGGCCGGAGACCGCCGCCAGCACCCGCGACCACGCCACATGCATCACCGTGGCCGGGCTGGCCCCCAGCCGACGGGACATCTCCCGCAAGCGCACCGCCAGCTCGGGATCGACGGGCAGGACTGCCCGTTCGACCGCGGAGCCGTCGCCGCGTACGTCAGTGACACCGAACGCCGCGGTCGGCTCGTCCACCCCGGCCAGCAGCTCGCGGAAGAACTCCTCGTGCTCCCCGGTGTCCAGACCGGCCCGGGCCTGCGCCACGAATTCCCGGAACGACAACGGCTCCGGAAGCTCCTCGGCCCGGCCCTCCAGCACCGCCTGGATCTCGCCCAGCACCACCTCCAACGTGGTGTGGTCCTGCACCAGGTGGTGCATCCGCAGCAGTCCGAGCCACCGGCCGTCGGACATCTCGGTGATGTGCAGGTCCAGGAGCGGTGCGCGCCCCAGGTCCATCGACAGTCCGACCGACGCCACCAACTCCGCCGCCGGGTCCTCGGCATCGGCATCGAGCCTGACCTCGGTGACGGGCAGCGCCGCAGATCGCCACACCACCTGGACCGGCTCGCGCAGCCCCTGCCACACCACCGACGTGCGGAACACGTCGTGCCGGTCGATCACCTGCTGCAACGCGGAGAGGAACCCGTCGAGCCGGGAACGGCCGTCGAACTCGAGGACCGTCGGCAGCGCGTACGCGTCCTGGCCGCCGTCGGCCAGCAGGTGGTGGAAGAAGATGCCTTCCTGCAGCGGGGCCAGCGGATAGATGTCCGCCACGTTCGCCGCACCGCCCTCGACCGTGCCGACCACGGTCTGGACCTCGGCCTCGGTCAGCTCGACCAGCGGCAGCATCTCCGGCGTGATCACCTGCGCCCCGTCCGGGATCAGGTTCTCCGGCACCACCACCGACACCGCACCCGAGGTGGCCGCCAGACCCGCCGGCGTCGGCGAGACGAACAGCGCCCGCACCGACACCGACACACCCCGCACCCGCAACCACTCCACCAGCCGCACCGCCAGCAGAGAATGACCGCCCAGCGCGAAGAAGTCGTCATCGACGCCGACCGACTCCAGCCCCAGGACCTCGGCAAAGCCCTGGCAGAGCAGTTCCTCGCGCACGTTGGCCGGGCCACGCCCGGAACCAGCGATCGCGGTGAAGTCCGGCGCGGGCAGGGCCTTGCGGTCCAGCTTCCCGTTCGTGTTCAGCGGCAGCACATCCAGCACCACCACCGCAGCCGGAACCATGTACTCCGGCAGCCGCGAAGCAACATGCTCCCGCAGCACGACCGGATCGGCTTCCGCACCGGTTGCCGGGACGACGTAGGCGACCAGACGCTTGTCCCCGCCCTCATCCTCCCGCGCGATCACGGCAGCCTGCCCGACCTGCGGGTGCGCGGCGATGACCGCCTGGATCTCGCCCAGCTCGATCCGGAAACCACGGACCTTCACCTGCTCATCCGCACGCCCGACGAACACCAGCTCACCGGACTCGCTCCACCGCACCACATCCCCGGTCCGGTACAAACGGCCACCACCACCGGTGGTGTCGAACGGGTCGGCGACGAACCGCTCACCGGTCAGACCCGCACGGCCCGCATACCCACGGGCCAGCTGCGCACCCGCGATATACAACTCACCCGCCACACCCACCGGCACCGGAGCAAGCCGCTCGTCCAGCACGAACACCCGGCTGTTACCGGACGGACGCCCGAACGACACCACCGCAGACTCCGCCACCCCCGGATCCAGCACCCCGGCCGCCATCATCACCGCGGCCTCCGTCGGACCATAGGCATGGGACAACACACGGCCCTGCGCCCACGCCCCGGCCGTCCGGGCAGAGATCGCCTCCGAACCCACCACCATGTGCTCCACCGGCGCCAGATCCCCCGGCGAGAGCATCTCCAGCAGACTCGGCACCACACTGGCCACCCGCACCCCGGCCGAGACCACCAGATCCCGCAACAACCCCGCATCCACCCGCTGCGCCGCCGACGCCACCACCAAACGCGCCCCCGACGTCAACGCCACCGCCACATCCAGCACCGACGCATCGAAACTGAACGAAACGAACTGCAACACCCCCACACCCGGCACCGCACCGAACACCGGCGTGAACACCGCCACCGTATTCGCCAACGCCCCATGCGAGACCGCCACACCCTTCGGCGTCCCCGTCGACCCCGACGTATAAATCACATACGCCAACTGCCCCGACACCAACGACACCGGCACAGACCCACCGGACAACGACGACACCGCCGCCACCACACCCGGCTCATCCAGCACCACCACCGGCACCGACACACCCGGCACGCCCTCCGACGCACCCTCCGGCCCGGACAGCACCCCGGCCACCCCGGACACCGTCAGCACACACACCGGCCCCGCATCAGCCAGCATGAACGCGATCCGCTCCACGGGCAGCTCCGGATCCACCGGCACATACGCGCCACCGGCCTTCCACACCGCCAACAGGGCCACCACCATGTCCACCCCACGCGGCAGACACAACCCCACCACCGACTCCGCACCCACACCCAACCCCGACAGATACCGGGCCAGACGATTCGCCCGCGCATCCAGCTCCCCATAGGAGACGGACTCGCCCTCGAACACCACCGCCGGCGCATCCGGCGTCCGCGCCACCTGCCCCGCGAACAACCCCGGCACCAGAACCTGCGGCACCACCGTGTCCGTGTCGTTCCACTGACGCAGCACCCGATCCCGCTCACCCGCATCCAGCACATCCACACCGGACACCGACACCGACGGATCGGCGGCCACCGCCTCCAGCACCCGCACCAGACGCTCGACGAACACCGCCACCGTCTCCGGATCGAACAGATCCGCAGACCCGGTCACCCCACCAAACAGCCCGGACGGAACACCCTCGGCATCGAACACCTCCGACACCGTCACGTCCAGGTCGAACTTCGCGACTGCCGCAATCGGCGTCCCACCGAGCTGCGTCGCTGCCTGCCCACCGGCTCGAACGCCCGGCAGGTCCAGGACCGCCTGGGCGTTGTTCTGCACGGTGAGCATCACCTGGAACAACGGATGCCGCGACAGCGAACGGGCAGGAGCCAGCTCCTCCACCAACCGCTCGAACGGCACATCCTGATGCGCAAACGCCGACAGGCCTGCCTCACGTACCCGGGTCAGCACCTGCTCGAAGCTCGGGTCACCCGACAGGTCCGTGCGCATCACCAGCGTGTTCACGAAGAACCCGACCAGGTCGTCCAGCGCCTCATCCGTACGCCCGGCAACCGCGGCACCCATCGGGATGTCCTCACCGGCACCCAGCTTCGACAGCAGCACCGCAAGCGCGGCCTGCACCACCATGAACACCGTCACGCCCTGCTCACGCGCCACCGAAAGCAGCCGCGCGTGCACATCAGCCGGAACCTGCACCGGCACCGCGTGCCCGCGATGGCTCGCCACCGCCGGACGCGGACGATCCACCGGCAGTGCCAGTTCCTCCGGCGCGCCCGCGAGCGCATCCCGCCAGAACTCCACCTGCCGGGATATCAAGCTGTCCGGGTCGTCCTCGCTGCCCAGCAACTCCCGCTGCCACAGCGCGTAATCCGCGTACTGCACCGGCAACGGCTCCCACACCGGAGCCTGGCCCTCGACACGAGCCGCATACGCCGCCGACACGTCCTGGGCCAGCGGACCGGTCGACCAACCGTCACCGGCGATGTGGTGCACCACGACCACCAGGACATGCTCATCCGAGCCGTCGCTGAACAGCCCCGCCCGGATCGGCACCTCCACCGCCAGATCGAACACGTACCCGGCCGCCGCCACGACCTCCGCCTGGAGGTCGGTCGGGGCCACCTGGACCAGCTGGAGCTCCCACTCCAGGTCATCAAGGCCGATGACCTGCTGGAACGGCTGCCCGTCCGCGGTCGGGAACATCGTGCGCAGCACCTCGTGCCGGCCGATCACATCCCGCAACGCCGCCGCAAGCGCGACCTGGTCGACATCACCGGACAGGCGTATCGCCATCGGAATGTTGTAGAGCGCGCTCGGGCCTTCCAACTGCCCGATGAACCACAGGCGCTGCTGCGCGAACGACAACGGCAACCGCTCCGGACGCACCCACGGCACCAAAGCAGACCGCGCCACACCAGCACCCGAAAGCCGCGCGGCAAGGCCGGCCACCGTCGGAGCCTCGAACAGCACCCGCAGCGACACCTCGACCCCGAGAACCGCACGCACCCGGCTGACCAGGCGCACCGCGAGCAGGGAATGCCCGCCCAGCGCGAAGAAGTCGTCGTCGACGCCCACAGCCGAAAGGCCCAGGACCTCGGCGAACGCCTGGCACAGCAGCTCTTCACGGGCGTTGGCCGGGCCACGCCCGGAACCGGCGATCGCGGTGAAGTCCGGCGCGGGCAGGGCCTTGCGGTCCAGCTTCCCGTTCGTGTTCAGCGGCAGCACATCCAGCACCACCACCGCAGCCGGAACCATGTACTCCGGCAGACGCGAAGCAACATGCTCCCGCAATGCTGTGGGGAGACCGCCAACGAGACCAGCATCGGCATCGGCCGTCGGGATGACGTAGGCGACCAGGCGCTTGTCCCCGCCCTCATCCTCCCGCGCGATGACGGCAGCCTGCGCGACCTGCGGGTGCGCGGCGATGACCGCCTGGATCTCGCCCAGCTCGATCCGGAAACCACGGACCTTCACCTGCTCATCCGCACGCCCGACGAACACCAGCTCACCGGACTCGCTCCACCGCACCACATCCCCGGTCCGATACAGGCGGCCACCACCGGTGGTGTCGAACGGGTCGGCGACGAACCGCTCACCGGTCAGACCCGCACGGCCCGCATACCCACGGGCCAGCTGCGCACCCGCGATATACAACTCACCCGCCACACCCACCGGCACCGGAGCAAGCCGCTCGTCCAGCACGAACACCCGGCTGTTACCGGACGGACGCCCGAACGACACCACCGCAGACTCCGCCACCCCCGGATCCAGCACCCCGGCCGCCATCATCACCGCGGCCTCCGTCGGACCATAGGCATGGGACAACACACGGCCCTGCGCCCACGCCCCGGCCGTCCGGGCAGAGATCGCCTCCGAACCCACCACCATGTGCTCCACCGGCGCCAGATCCCCCGGCGAGAGCATCTCCAGCAGACTCGGCACCACACTGGCCACCCGCACCCCGGCCGAGACCACCAGATCCCGCAACAACCCCGCATCCACCCGCTGCGCCGCCGACGCCACCACCAAACGCGCCCCCGACGTCAACGCCACCGCCACATCCAGCACCGACGCATCGAAACTGAACGAAACGAACTGCAACACCCCCACACCCGGCACCGCACCGAACACCGGCGTGAACACCGCCACCGTATTCGCCAACGCCCCATGCGAGACCGCCACACCCTTCGGCGTCCCCGTCGACCCCGACGTATAAATCACATACGCCAACTGCCCCGACACCAACGACACCGGCACAGACCCACCGGACAACGACGACACCGCCGCCACCACACCCGGCTCATCCAGCACCACCACCGGCACCGACACACCCGGCACGCCCTCCGACGCACCCTCCGGCCCGGACAGCACCCCGGCCACCCCGGACACCGTCAGCACACACACCGGCCCCGCATCAGCCAGCATGAACGCGATCCGCTCCACGGGCAGCTCCGGATCCACCGGCACATACGCGCCACCGGCCTTCCACACCGCCAACAGGGCCACCACCATGTCCACCCCACGCGGCAGACACAACCCCACCACCGACTCCGCACCCACACCCAACCCCGACAGATACCGGGCCAGACGATTCGCCCGCGCATCCAGCTCCCCATAGGAGACGGACTCGCCCTCGAACACCACCGCCGGCGCATCCGGCATCCGCGCCACCTGCCCCGCGAACAACCCCGGCACCAGAACCTGCGGCACCACCGTGTCCGTGTCGTTCCACTGACGCAGCACCCGATCCCGCTCACCCGCATCCAGCACATCCACACCGGACACCGACACCGACGGATCGGCGGCCACCGCCTCCAGCACCCGCACCAGACGCTCGACGAACACCGCCACCGTCTCCGGATCGAACAGATCCGCAGACCCGGTCACCCCACCAAACAGCCCGGACGGAACACCCTCGGCATCGAACACCTCCGACACCGTCACGTCCAGGTCGAACTTCGCGACTGCCGCAATCGGCGTCCCACCGAGCTGCGTCGCTGCCTGCCCACCGGCTCGAACGCCCGGCAGGTCCAGGACCGCCTGGGCGTTGTTCTGCACGGTGAGCATCACCTGGAACAACGGATGCCGCGACAGCGAACGGGCAGGAGCCAGCTCCTCCACCAACCGCTCGAACGGCACATCCTGATGCGCAAACGCCGACAGGCCTGCCTCACGTACCCGGGTCAGCACCTGCTCGAAGCTCGGGTCACCCGACAGGTCCGTGCGCATCACCAGCGTGTTGACGAAGAACCCGACCAGGTCGTCCAGCGCCTCATCCGTACGCCCGGCGACCGCCGCACCGATCGGGATGTCCTCACCGGCGCCCAGCTTCGACAGCAGCACCGCAAGCGCGGCCTGCACCACCATGAACACCGTCACGCCGTGGTCAAGCGCGATTTCCTGCAGCCGCGTCTGCACCGCAGCCGGCACCTCGAACAGCACGGTGTGCCCGCGATGGCTCGCCACCGCCGGGCGCGGCCGGTCCACCGGCAGCGCCAGCTCCTCCGGAACCCCGGCCAACGCCTCACGCCAGTAGGCGACCTGCTGGGAGATCAGGCTGTCCTGGTCCTGCTCGTCCCCGAGCAGTTCACGCTGCCACAGCGCGTAGTCCGCGTACTGCACCGGCAACGGCTCCCACACCGGAGCACGCCCTTCAAGGCGCGCCGCGTACGCCGCCGACACGTCCTGGGCCAGCGGACCGGTCGACCAACCGTCACCGGCGATGTGGTGCACCACCACCACCAGGGCATGCTCATCCGGCCCGGCCGTGAACAGCCACGCCCGGATCGGCACCTCCACCGCCAGATCGAAGGCATACTCCGTCGCTCGGGCGACCGCACCCGGCAGATCCTCAGCAGCCACATCGACCCGCTGCAGCTCCCACTCCAGCTCACCAAGGCCGATGACCTGCTGGTACGGCTGACCGTCCGCGGTGGGGAAGACCGTGCGCAGCACCTCGTGCCGGCCGATCACATCCCGCAACGCCGCCGCAAGCGCGACCTGGTCGACATCACCGGACAGGCGAATCGCCACCGGAATGTTGTAGAGCGCGCTCGGGCCTTCCAACTGCCCGATGAACCACAGACGCTGCTGCGCGAACGACAACGGCAACCGCTCCGGACGCACCCACGGCACCAAAGCAGACCGCGCCACACCGGCATCCGAGAGCCGCGCCGCGAGACCGGCCACCGTCGGGGCCTCGAACAATGCCCGGATGTCAAGCTCGGCGCCCAGTGCCGCCCTGATCCGGCTGATCAAACGCACCGCCAACAGGGAGTGCCCGCCCAGGGCGAAGAAGTCGTCGTCGACCCCCACAGCCGAAAGGCCCAGGACCTCGGCGAACGCCTCACACAGCATCTCCTCGCGGACGTTGGCCGGGCCACGCCCGGAACCGCCCACGGCCGCGGACTCGGGAGCGGGCAGAGCCCTACGGTCCAGCTTCCCGTTGTGGGTCAACGGCAGCGCATCCAGCACCACCACCGCAGCCGGAACCATGTACTCCGGCAGACGCGAGGCGACAAACTCCCGCAACAGCGACGGCATGCTTCCGACGACATCTCCATCGAGGCCGGCGTCCTGGTCCGGATCATCTCCGGCGGTCGGGACGACGTAGGCGACCAGACGCCTGTCGCCCGGCTCGTCCTCCCGAGCGATGACGGCAGCCTGCGCGACCTCCGGGTGCGCGGTCAGCACAGACTCGATCTCACCCGGCTCGATCCGGAAACCACGGACCTTCACCTGCTCATCCGCACGCCCCAGATACACCAGGTTCCCCTCGGCGTCCCACCGCACCACATCCCCGGTCCGGTACAAACGCCCACCACCGCCGGTGTCGAACGGGTCGGCGACGAACCGCTCACCGGTCAGACCCGCACGCCCCACATACCCACGCGCCAACTGAGCCCCGGCGATGTACAACTCGCCGGCAACCCCGACCGGCACCGGCCGCAGCGACTCATCAAGGACGTACAACCGGGTGTTCGCGACCGGCCGCCCGATCGGCACCAGCTCATCCAGCGGCTCACCAGCCACCGCCCGGAACACACAACACCCCACCGTCGCCTCGGTCGGCCCGTACTCATTGACCACCACCGAGTCCGGCGTGCGCCCCAGCCAGTCACGCACCGGACCGGCCGACAACGCCTCACCACCCACCACCAGCACCCGCGCCGCCGACGACGCGGCAGCATCGGTCACCAGCTCCGCCAGCAACGGCAGATGCCCCGGCACCACCTTCAGCACATCAAAACCACCCGAGGCATTCACCAGCCCCGCCAGACCCTCGGCACCGCCCTCAGCACTGGCCACCACCACCGACCCCGCCACCAACGGCACCACCACACTCGTCACCGTCAGGTCGAACGCCAACGACGAATGCAACACCGCCCCACCAGCAGCCGGACCATACTCACCCGCCGCCCACACCACATAGTTCGCCAACCCGCCATGAGTCACCCCGACACCCTTCGGCGTCCCCGTCGACCCCGACGTATAGATCACATACGCCAACTGCCCCGGCACCACCGGAACCCCGACCGGGCCGTCAGCCACCGACGACACCACCGCAGCCACCTGCGGATCGTCCAACGCCACCACCGGCACCCTCACCGCCGGCAACTCGTCCAGGATGTCCTCGGTGCCCACCAGCACCGCCGCCCGCGCATCGGAGAGCATGAACGAGATCCGCTCGGCCGGATACTCCGGGTCGATGGGCAGATACGCACCCCCGGACTTCCACACCGCCAACAGGGCCACCACCATGTCCACCCCACGCGGCAGACACAACCCCACCACCGACTCCGCACCCACACCCAGCCCGGTCAGATACCGCGCCAGACGATTCGCCCGGGCCTCCAGTTCCGCGTAGGACAGCTCGACACCGTCCGCGACGACGGCCACCGCGTCCGGGGTCCGCGCCGCCTGCCCCGCGAACAACTCCGGCACCAGGGCATCCGGCACGACCGCATCCGTGTCGTTCCACTCCACCAGCACCCGGCGCCGCTCGCCGGGATCCAGCACATCCACCCCGGAGACCGGCACCGACGGGTCGGCCGTAACCGCCTCCAACACCCGCACCCACCGCTCGGCGATCACGGCCACCGTGCCGGCGTCGAACAGATCCGCCGACCCCGTCACCCCGCCATGAATCCCGGCCGGAACACCGTCCGCACCGAACACCTCACCCACATTCACATCGAGGTCGAACCTGGCAGCCGACATCGACGTGTTCGACGCCGCGTGCGCGCCGGCCTGCACGCCCGGCAGGTCCAGTACCGCTTCGGCGTTGTTCTGCACGGTGAGCATCACCTGGAACAACGGGTGCCGCGACAGGGAGCGGACCGGAGCAAGCTCCTCCACCAGGCGCTCGAACGGCACGTCCTGGTGCTCGAACCCAGCCAGACTCGTCTCACGAACCCGAGCCAGAACCTGCTCGAACGTCGGATCGCCCGACAGATCCGTGCGCATCACCAGGCTGTTGATGAAGAAGCCGACCAGGTCGTCCAGCGCCTCGTCCGTGCGCCCGGCGACCGCTGCCCCGATGGGGACGTCCTCACCGGCTCCCAGCTTGGACAGCAGCACCGCCAACGCGGCCTGCAGCACCATGAACACCGTCACACCCTGCTCACGCGCCACTCGCAGGAGCCGGGCATGCACGTCGGCCGGCACCTGCAACGGCACCGTATGCCCGCGGTTGCTCGCGACTGCCGGACGCGGACGGTCTGTCGGCAGCGCCAGCTGCTCCGGTACTCCAGCCAAAGCCTGCCGCCAGTAGGCAACCTGGCGTGAGATCAAACTCTCCGGGTCGTCCTCGCTGCCCAGCAGCTCCCGCTGCCACAGCGCGTAGTCCGCGTACTGCACCGGCAGCGGCGACCACTGCGCAGCACGACCCTGACACCGCGCCGCGTACGCGGTCGACACGTCCTTGGCCAGCGGGCCCATCGACCAGCCGTCCCCGGCGATGTGGTGCACCACCACCACCAATACCGACTCGTCCGAGCCATCGGTAAACAGCCACGCCCGGATCGGCATCTCCACCGCGAGATCGAAGGCGTACTCCGTCGCCGCCGCGACCGCACCCGGCAGCTCTTCGGCGGCCACCTCGACCGGCTGCAGCCCCCAGTCCAGCTCATCGATGCCGATGACCTGCTGGAACGGCTCACCCTCAGCGGTCGGGAAGACCGTGCGCAGCACCTCGTGCCGGCCGATCACATCCCGCAACGCCGCTCCGAGAGCGGCGGAGTCCACATCACCGGACAGACGTATCGCCATCGGGATGTTGTAGAGCGCGCTCGGGCCCTCCAACTGCCCAAGGAACCACAGACGCTGCTGCGCGAACGACAGCGGCAGCCGCTCCGGACGCGCCCACGGAACCAGGACGGAACGCGCCGCACCGGCATCCGAGAGCCGGGCCGCCAGACCCGCCACCGTCGGAGCCTCGAACAGCATCCGTAGCGACAATTCCACACCGAGCACCGCTCGGACCCGGCTGACCAGCCGCACCGCGAGCAGCGAGTGGCCGCCCAGGGTGAAGAAGTCGTCCTCGACACCCACGGACTCCAGGCCCAAGACCTCAGCGAACGCCAAGCACAGCAGTTCCTCGCGCACGTTCGCCGGGCCACGCCCGGACCCGGTGAGCGCGGCGAAGTCCGGCGCGGGCAGGGCCCGCCGGTCCAGCTTCCCGTTCATATTGAGCGGCAGCGCATCCAGCACCACCACCGCCGACGGGACCATGTACTCCGGCAACCGGGAAGAGACGTGCTCCCGCAGCAGACCCGGATCCACCTCAGCCCCGGCCACCGCCACGACGTAGGCGACCAGGTGCCTGTCGCCCGGCTCGTCCTCCCGGACGATCACTGCGGCCTGGGCCACCGGCGGATGCGCCGTCAGCACCGCCTCGATCTCGCCGGGCTCGATCCGGAAGCCACGGACCTTTACCTGCTCATCGGCCCGCCCCACGAACACCAGATCACCATCAGCGTTCCAGCGCACCACATCCCCGGTCCGATACAAGCGGCCACCACCGACGGCATCGAACGGGTCGGCCACGAACCGCCCCGCGGTCAGACCCGCGCGGCCCAGATACCCGCGCGCCACACCCGAACCGGCGATGTACAACTCCCCGGCCACCCCTACGGGAACCGGAGCCAGCCGGTCATCGAGCACGTACGCCCGCACCCCGCCGATCGGACGGCCGATCGGCGGCACCCAACCTGCCTCCCGCACCTGCGCGTCACCATCGCAGTCGCCGTCGCCGAACCACGCCGTGGCATACACCGTCGCCTCGGTCGGGCCATAGATGTTGGCCACCGAGGCACCCGGCAACGCCTCACGTACCGCACCGAGAACTCCCGCGGACAACCCCTCGCCCGCCAACACCACCCTTCCGACACCGGCCAGACCACCGCCAGCACCGCCGAGCACCCGCGCCAGCGCCGAAGGCACCGCGCTGACCAATGACACCTCGCCCACGTCAGCAGCTCCGTCAGCCAACGTCAGCAGGTCCTCCACCACCTCCACGCAACCACCCGCACACAACGGGCCCAGCAGCTCGAACACCGACACATCGAAACTCAGCGACGTCGAGCCCAGTACCCGCTCGAACTCCCCACCGGCCCCGAACCGCGAGCCCGCCCACGCCACCAGCGCAGCCACCGAACGCTGCTCGACCACCACGCCCTTCGGCAGCCCCGTCGACCCCGACGTGTAGATCACATATGCCGCACACCCCGGCGACACCGGCACCCCAGAATCCGCATCGGACAGCGCCGACACCGCCTCAGACACCCGCGGGTCATCCAGCATCACCACGGGCACCACACCGGTCATAGCATTCACAGCGGGCACTCCGGACACGGTCAGCACACACACCGGCGCCGCATCCGCCACCATGAACTCGATCCGCTCAACCGGGTGGCCCGGATCGATCGGCAGGTACGCGCCCCCGGCCTTCCACACCGCCAGCAACGCCACCACCATGTCCACCCCACGCGGCAGACACAGCCCCACCACCGACTCCGCACCCACACCCAGCCCGGTCAGGTACCGGGCCAGCCGGTTCGCCCGCGCATCCAACTCCGCATACGAGACCTCCACCCCGTCGCTCACCGCCGCCATCGCATCAGGCGTCCGCGTCACCTGTGCCGCGAACAACTCCGGCACCGAAACCTCCGGCGCGGCGAACCCGGTCTCGTTCCACTCCTCCAGCACCCGACGACGCTCATCGCCGTCGAGCACATCCACCGCGGAGACCGGCACCGACGGATCAGCGAGCACCGTCTCCAGCACCCGCACCAAACGCTCGGCGAACACCACGACGCTGCCGGCATCGAACAGATCCGCCGACCCCGTCACCACACCGCGCAGCCCCGCCGCAGCACCATCGGCATCGACGACCTCCGACACCGCCACATCCAGATCGAACTTCGCAACGGACACCGCCGTGACGGACGCGGCGTGCCCGTCGACCTGCACTCCCGGCAGATCCAGCTCCGCCTCGGCGTTGTTCTGCAGGGTGAGCATCACCTGGAACAACGGATGCCGCGACAGCGAACGGGCAGGAGCCAGCTCCTCCACCAACCGCTCGAACGGCACATCCTGGTGCTCGAACCCGGCCAGACTCGCCTGCCGCACCCGGGACAGCAGCTCGGTGAACGTCGGGTCACCCGACACATCCGTACGCATCACCAAGGTGTTGACGAAGAAGCCGACCAGGTCGTCGAGTGCCTCGTCCGTGCGCCCGGCGACCGCCGCGCCGATCGGGATGTCCTCGCCGGCACCCAGCTTGGCCAGCAGGACCGCCAACGCGGCCTGCAGCAGCATGAACACCGTCACACCCTGCTCACGCGCCACCAACAGCAGCCGCGCATGCACGTCGGCAGAGACCTGCAACGGCACCGCGTGCCCACGGTGACCCGCCACCGCCGGGCGCGGCCGGTCCACCGGCAACGCCAGCTCCTCCGGCGTCCCTGCCAAAGCCTCCCGCCAGAACCCCACCTGCTGGGATATCAGGCTGTCCGGGTCGTCCTCGCTGCCCAACCGGTCCCGCTGCCACAGCGCGTAGTCCGCGTACTGCACCGGCAACGGCTCCCACACCGGAGCACGGCCCTCACGACGCGCCGCATACGCCGTCGAGACGTCCCGGGCCAGCGGTCCCGTCGACCAGCCGTCCCCGGCGATGTGGTGCACGACCACCACCAACACGCGCTCGCCCGAGCCGTCGGTGAACAGCCACGCCCGGATCGGGACCTCGGAGGCGAGATCGAAGGCATTCCTGGCCGCCGCCGCGATCTCCGTGTCGAGATCGGACGCGGCCACCTCGACCGACTGCAGCTCCCAGTCCAGCTCGTCGATGCCGATGATCTGCTGGTACGGCTGTCCGTCTGCGGCCGTGGGGAAGACCGTACGCAGTACCTCGTGCCGCCCGATCACATCCCGCAACGCCGAACCGAGGGCTGCGGAGTCCACGTCACCGGACAACGCCAGCACCATCGGGATGTTGTAAAGGGCGCTCGGGCCCTCCAACTGTCCGATGAACCAGAGCCGCTGCTGCGCGAACGACAACGGCAGCCGCCCTGGGCGCGCCCACGGCACCAGGGCCGACTGCTCCGCACCGGCATCCGACAACCGCTCTGCCAAACCCGCGACCGTGGGAGCCTCGAACAAGGTCCCCAGCGACAACTCCACCCCGAGCGCAGTCCGCACCCGGCTGGCCAGCCGCACCGCGAGCAGTGAATGCCCACCCAGGACGAAGAAGTCGTCATCGACGCCGATGGACTCCAGGCCCAGGATCTCGGCGAACGCCTGGCACAGGATTTCTTCGCGCTCGTTGGCCGGACCGCGTCCGGACCCTGCAGTGGTGGCGGCGTCCGGTCCCGGCAGGGCTTTGCGGTCCAACTTGCCGTTGGGTGTCAACGGCAGTGCATCGAGCACCATTACGGCCGAGGGCACCATGTACTCGGGCAGCCGCGACGCGACAAGCTCTCGCAGCACGGACGGCAATCCATCGGCCCCGTCAAAGCCTTGGTCCTCACCGGCCACAGCCGGGACCACATAGGCGACCAGGCGCTTCTCCCCCGGAGCGTCCTCCCGCGTGATGACCGCAGCTTGCGCCACCAGCGGGTGAGCGGCGATCACCGCCTGGATCTCGCCCGGCTCGATCCGGAAACCACGGATCTTCACCTGCTCATCCGCCCGGCCCCGGTATACCAGCTCGCCATCGGCGTTCCAGCGCACCACGTCCCCGGTCCGGTACAACCGGCCACCGCCGCCGGTGGTGTCGAACGGGTCGGCCACAAACCGTCCCGCAGTCAGCCCCGCACGCCCCACATACCCGCGCGCCAGACCCACACCGGCCACATACAACTCCCCAGCCACCCCGGCCGGTACCGGAGTAAGCCGATCATCCAGCACATACACCCGAGCGTTGAGGATCGGACCACCGATACCCGGCACATCCCCGGCCTCCAACACACCGGACATGGCCGCACACACCGTCGTCTCCGTCGGCCCGTACGCATTCACGAACCGTCGCCCCGGCGTCCACCGGGCCACCAACTCACCGCCCAGCGCCTCACCAGCCGACACCAGCGTCGTCACCGAAGCCAGGTCCTCCGGCTCCAGCACGCCCAGCACCGCCGGCGGCAACGTCGCATGCGTCACGCCGAACCGCGCCACCACGCCCGCCAACGCCGCACCAGGCAACAGCTCCCGGGCAGACGCCACCACCAAGCAGGCACCCGAACACAACGCCATCAACAATTCCCAGCTCGCCGCGTCGAAGCCCACCGACGCGAACTGCAACACCCTGCTCCCCACACCTGGCGCGAACCGCTGCGCCTGGGTAGCCGCCAGACTCCCCAACCCCGCATGGGTGACGACCACGCCCTTGGGCACCCCCGTCGACCCAGAGGTGTAGATCACATACGCCGGATGGTCCGCGAGCAGGGAGACCGACAGCGCATCGCCGGACATCGACGACACCTGCGCAGCCACCTGCGGATCGTCCAGCGCCACCATCGGCGCCCGTCCGGTCGGCAACTCATCGAGCACGTCCTCGGTGCCGACCAGCACCGCCGCCCGCGCGTCGGCCAGCATGAACGCGATTCGCTCGGCCGGATACTCCGGATCGATCGGCAGATACGCCGCTCCAGCCTTCGACACGGCCAGCATTGCCACGATCACGTCCACCCCACGCGGCAGACACAACCCCACCACCGACTCCGGACCCACACCGAGCCCGGCCAGATATCGCGCCAGACGATTCGCCCGCACATCCAACTCGGCGTACGTGACCGACTCGCTTTCGGACATCACCGCCACGGCTTCCGGAGTCCGCGCGACCTGCGCCGCGAACAACTCCGGCAACGTCGCGGACGGCACCTTGGCCGCCGTGTCGTTCCACTCCACCAGCATCCGACGCCGGTCATCCGCGTCCAGCACGTCGAGCGCGGACAGGGGCACCCGCGCGCCGCCGTCCAGCGCGTGCTCAAGCGCCGGCACCAGCGCTGCGACCGCGGCATGCAGCATGCCGGTCACCGCCTGCGGATCGATCGGACCCACCGCATCCACGGCCAGATCGAACCCGTCCCCGTCGTCATCGACCAGGATCGTCAACGGGTAGGTGCTGCTTTCCCGGGAGAACACCTCCCGGACACCCTCGAACCCGGCGCCGCCGGACTCGTCCCGGACCCCGCCGGTGTTGTGCCGGTAGTTGAACCCCGTGTTGAACAGCGGTTCATCGGCCGGCACCGCGCTGGCTCGCTGGGCCAGCGCCAGAGGCGCGTGCTCGTGCTCCAGCAGCCCGGCCAGCTGGCCGCGCATCGCCGTGACCGCGTCCAGCACGTCGAGTTCGCTGGTGCGTACCCGTACCGGCAGGGTGTTGATGAACAACCCGGGCACCCGGTCCGCGCTGGCGCCTGCGTTCATCCGGCCGAACAGCACCGTGCCGAACACCACGTCGTCACGGCCCGACACCACCGCCAGGACCCGCGACCACACCACGTGCATCACCGTCGCCGGGCTGGCGCCCAGCCGCCGTGCCACCTCCCGCAGCCGCGCCGCCAGACCGGCGTCCATGGGCCGGCCTGCACGGACCACCCCCGAGCCGTCGCCGCGCACATCGCTGACCCCGAACGCCGCGGTCGGCTCGTCCACCCCGGCCAGAAGCTCCCGGAAAAAATCGTCGTGCTCGCCGGTGTCGAGACCGGCCCGGGCCTGGGCCACGAAGTCCCGGAACGGCAACGGCTCCGGAAGCTCCTCGGCACGCCCGGCCAGGATGGTGCGTACCTCGTCGTACACGACGTCCATCGCGGTGTGGTCCTGCACCAGGTGATGCACCCGCACCAACCCCAGCCACCGGCCACCGAAAACCTCGGCGACATGCAGATCCAGCAGCGGCGCCCGCTGCAGATCCATCGACAGTCCGATGGCGGAGATCAGATCCGCCGCCGGATCGGTACTGTCAGTGTCAAGGCTCATCTCGGTCACCGGCAGTTCAGCGGACCGCCACACCACCTGAACCGGCTCACGCAGCCCCTGCCACACCAACGACGTGCGGAACACGTCATGCCGGTCGACGACCTGCTGCAACGCCCCGACGAACCCGTCCAGCCGGGAACGGTCGTCGAACTCCAGCACCATCGGCAGCACATACGCGTCCTGACCGCCATCGGCCAGCAGATGGTGGAAGAGAATCCCTTCCTGCAGCGGGGCCAGCGGATAGACGTCCGCCACGTTGCCCGCACCACCCGGCACCCCGGCCACCACGGTCTGGATCTCGGCCTCGGTCAGCTCCACCAACGGCAGCATCTCCGGCGTGATCACCTGCGCCCCGTCCGGGATCAGGTTCTCCGGCACCACAACCGCCACCGCACCCGACGCAGCCGCCAACCCCGCCGGCGTCGGCGAGACGAACAACGCCCGCACCGACACCGACACACCCCGCACCCGCAGCCACTCCACCAAGCGGACCGCCAGCAGCGAGTGACCGCCCAGGGCGAAGAAGTCGTCCTCGACGCCGACCGACTCCAGCCCGAGGACCTCGGCGAAGCCCTGGCACAGAATCTCCTCGCGCACATTCGCCGGGCCACGACCTGAGCCGGCGATGGCCGCGAAGTCGGGCGCGGGCAGGGCCCGCCGGTCCAGCTTCCCGTTCACCGTCAGCGGCAACGCCTCAAGGACCACCACCGCCGACGGCACCATGTACTCCGGCAGACGCTCGGCGACAAACGCCCGCAGCACGGCCGCGTCAACCTCAGAACCGGTCGCCGGGACGACGTAGGCGACCAGACGCTTGTCCCCGGCCGCATCCTCCCGCACGATCACCGCGGCCTGGGCGACCTGCGGGTGCGCCTTCAGGGCGGCTTCGATCTCGCCCGGCTCGATTCGGAAACCACGGACCTTCACCTGCTCATCCGCCCGGCCCACATACACCAGATCACCGGACTCACTCCAGCGCACCACATCCCCGGTCCGGTACAACCGGCCACCCGCGCCGGCCGTGTCGAACGGATCGGCCACAAACCGCTCCGCGGTCAGCCCCGCCCGCCCCACATAACCACGCGCCAGACCCGCACCCGCGATGTACAACTCCCCCGCCACACCGACCGGCACCGGGCGCAGCCGCTCGTCCAGCACGAACACCCGCGTATTGGCGATCGGCCTGCCGATGTGCGGAGCATCACCGACGGCCAACGGCCCCGACACCACGGCGCACACCGTGATCTCCGTCGGCCCATAGGCATTCACGAACCGCCGCCCCGCCGCCCACCGGGCCACCAACTCCTCGCCCAGCGCCTCACCCCCGGACACGAGCGTCGACACCGACGCCAAGTCCTCCAGCTCAAGCACCGCCAACACCGCAGGCGGCAACAGCACCTGCGTCACCCCATGCCGCGCCACCACATCAGCCAGCCCCGCACCCGGCAGCAACTCCTGCGCAGGCGCCACCACCAAACAGGCACCAGAGCCCAACACCAGCAAGAGATCCCACGTCGCCGCGTCGAACCCCACCGACGCGAACTGCAACACCCTGCTGCCCGCATCCAGCCCGAACTGCTGTGCCCGCGGCGCCACCAGGTTCACCGCGCCGGCGTGCCGGACCACCACGCCCTTCGGTACACCCGTCGACCCCGACGTGTAGATCACATACGCCGGGTGGTCGGCAAACAGTACCCCGGCCAGTTCGTCGGGCATCAGCGGACCGCCATCGCACTCCGCAAGCCACTCCACGACCTCGGGATCATCCACAACCATCGACGGAAACGATCCAGACACCACGCCCGAACGCGCCGTCGACGTCAGCAGGCACCGCGCCTCCGCATCAGCGACCATGAAGGAGACCCGCTCAGTCGGCAGCTCCGGATCGACCGGCAGGTACGCGCCCCCGGCCTTCCACACCGCCAGCAGCGCCACCACCAGGTCAAGGCCCCGGTCCAGGCACACCGCCACCACCGATTCCGGACCCACACCCTGGCCGATCAGCAACCGGGCAAGTCGGTTCGACCGAGCGTCCAGCTCCGCATAGGACACCTCGAACCCGTCGCCAACCACCGCCGGCGCATCCGGCACCCGTGCCGCCTGGGCCGCGAACAGCTCCGGCACCGTCGCCGCCGGCACCACCACATCGGTGTCGTTCCACTCCACCAGCACCCGACGCCGCTCACCGGCATCCAGCACATCCACCTCGGACAACGGCACCGCCGGATCGGCGACCACCGCCTCCAGCACCCGCACCAAACGCTCGACGATCACGGCGACGCTCTCGGCGTCGAACAGGTCCGCCGACCCCGTCACCACACCGTTCAGGCCCACCGGGACACCAGCGGCATCGACAACCTCCGACACCGTCACGTCCAGATCGAACTTCGCGACGGCCGCAACCGGCGTCCCAGCAAGCTGCTCCGAAGCAGGCCCCCCGGCCTGCACGCCCGGCAGGTCCAGTACCGCCTCGGCGTTGTTCTGCACGGTGAGCATCACCTGGAACAACGGATGCCGCGACAGGGAGCGGGAAGGAGCCAGCTCCTCCACCAGGCGCTCGAACGGCACATCCTGGTGCTCGAACCCAGCCAGACCGGTCTCCCGCACCCGGCCGAGCAGCTCGGTGAACGTCGGGTCACCCGACACATCCGTGCGCATCACCAGCGTGTTGACGAAGAACCCGACCAGATCGTCGAGCGCCTCGTCGGTGCGCCCTGCGATCGCCGCGCCGATCGGGATGTCCTCGCCGGCGCCCAGCTTGGACAGCAGCACCGCGAGCGCGGCCTGCACCAGCATGAACACCGTCACACCCTGCTCACGCGCCACCGAAAGCAGCCGCGCATACACCTCGGCCGGCACCTGCAGCGGCACGCTGTGCCCACGATGACTCGCCACCGCCGGACGCAGCCGATCGGCCGGCAACGCCAGCTCCTCCGGCGCGCCCGCGAGCGCATCCCGCCAGAACTCCACCTGCCGGGATATCAAGCTGTCCGGGTCGTCCTCGCTGCCCAGCAGCTCGCGCTGCCACAGCGCGTAGTCCGCGTACTGCACCGGCAACGGCTCCCACACCGGAGCCCGGCCCTCAAGGCGGGCCGCATACGCCGCCGACACGTCCTGGGCCAGCGGACCGGTCGACCAACCGTCACCGGCGATGTGGTGCACCACCACCACCAGCACATGCTCACCCGAGCCGTCGCTGAACAGCCACGCCCGGATCGGCACCTCCACCGCCAGATCGAAGGCATACTCCGTCGCCTGCGCGACCGCACCCGGCAGATCCTCAACAGCCACATCGACCCGCTGCAGCTCCCACTCCAGCTCACCAAGGCCGATGACCTGCTGGTACGGCTGCCCGTCCGCGGCGGTGGGGAAGACCGTGCGCAGCACCTCGTGCCGGCCGATCACATCCCGCAGGGCCGCCGCAAGCGCGGCCTGGTCGACCTCGCCCGACAGTCCGAGCACCATCGGAATGTTGTAGAGCGCGCTCGGGCCTTCCAACTGTCCGATGAACCACAGGCGCTGCTGCGCGAACGACAACGGCAACCGCTCCGGACGCGCCCACGGCACCAAAGCAGACCGCGCCGCACCAGCACCCGAAAGCCGCGCGGCAAGGCCGGCCACCGTCGGAGCCTCGAAGAGCATCCGCAGAGACACCTCGACCCCGAGAACCGCACGCACCCGGCTGACCAGGCGCACCGCGAGCAGGGAGTGCCCGCCCAGGGCGAAGAAGTCGTCATCGACGCCGACCGACTCCAGCCCCAGGACCTCGGCAAAGCCCTGGCAGAGCAGTTCCTCGCGCACGTTGGCCGGGCCACGCCCGGAACCAGCGATCGCAGTGAAGTCCGGCGCGGGCAGCGCCTTGCGGTCCAGCTTCCCGTTCGTGTTCAGCGGCAGCACATCCAGCACCACCACCGCAGCCGGAACCATGTACTCCGGCAGACGCGAAGCAACATGCTCCCGCAGCACGACCGGATCGGCTTCCGCACCGGTTGCCGGGACGACGTAGGCGACCAGACGCTTGTCCCCGCCCACATCCTCCCGCGCGATGACGGCAGCCTGCCCGACCTGCGGGTGCGCGGCGATGACCGCCTGGATCTCGCCCAGCTCGATCCGGAAACCACGGACCTTCACCTGCTCATCCGCACGCCCGACGAACACCAGCTCACCGGACTCGCTCCACCGCACCACATCCCCGGTCCGATACAGGCGGCCACCACCGGTGGTGTCGAACGGGTCGGCGACGAACCGCTCACCGGTCAGACCCGCACGGCCCGCATACCCACGGGCCAGCTGCGCACCCGCGATATACAACTCACCCGCCACACCCACCGGCACCGGAGCAAGCCGCTCGTCCAGCACGAACACCCGGCTGTTACCGGACGGACGCCCGAACGACACCACCGCAGACTCCGCCACCCCCGGATCCAGCACCCCGGCCGCCATCATCACCGCGGCCTCCGTCGGACCATAGGCATGGGACAACACACGGCCCTGCGCCCACGCCCCGGCCGTCCGGGCAGAGATCGCCTCCGAACCCACCACCATGTGCTCCACCGGCGCCAGATCCCCCGGCGAGAGCATCTCCAGCAGACTCGGCACCACACTGGCCACCCGCACCCCGGCCGAGACCACCAGATCCCGCAACAACCCCGCATCCACCCGCTGCGCCGCCGACGCCACCACCAAACGCGCCCCCGACGTCAACGCCACCGCCACATCCAGCACCGACGCATCGAAACTGAACGAAACGAACTGCAACACCCCCACACCCGGCACCGCACCGAACACCGGCGTGAACACCGCCACCGTATTCGCCAACGCCCCATGCGAGACCGCCACACCCTTCGGCGTCCCCGTCGACCCCGACGTATAAATCACATACGCCAACTGCCCCGACACCAACGACACCGGCACAGACCCACCGGACAACGACGACACCGCCGCCACCACACCCGGCTCATCCAGCACCACCACCGGCACCGACACACCCGGCACGCCCTCCGACGCACCCTCCGGCCCGGACAGCACCCCGGCCACCCCGGACACCGTCAGCACACACACCGGCCCCGCATCAGCCAGCATGAACGCGATCCGCTCCACGGGCAGCTCCGGATCCACCGGCACATACGCGCCACCGGCCTTCCACACCGCCAACAGGGCCACCACCATGTCCACCCCACGCGGCAGACACAACCCCACCACCGACTCCGCACCCACACCCAACCCCGACAGATACCGGGCCAGACGATTCGCCCGCGCATCCAGCTCCCCATAGGAGACGGACTCGCCCTCGAACACCACCGCCGGCGCATCCGGCGTCCGCGCCACCTGCCCCGCGAACAACCCCGGCACCAGAACCTGCGGCACCACCGTGTCCGTGTCGTTCCACTGACGCAGCACCCGATCCCGCTCACCCGCATCCAGCACGTCCACACCGGACACCGACACCGACGGATCGGCGGCCACCGCCTCCAGCACCCGCACCAGACGCTCGACGAACACCGCCACCGTCTCCGGATCGAACAGATCCGCAGACCCGGTCACCCCACCTCGCAACCCGGCCGGAACCCCGTTCGTACCGAACACCTCGCCAAGGCTCAGATCCAGGTCGAACCTCGCCGCGGAGGTCGAGGCGGTCGACGCGGCCTGCCAACCGGCCTGAATGCCCGGCAGGTTCAGGACCGCCTCGGCGTTGTTCTGCACGGTGAGCATCACCTGGAACAACGGATGCCGCGACAGCGAACGGGCAGGAGCCAGCTCCTCCACCAACCGCTCGAACGGCACATCCTGGTGCTCGAACCCGGCCAGGGTGGTCTGTCGCACCCGGTCCAGCACCTCAATGAACGTCGGGTCGCCCGACAGGTCCGTACGCATCACCAGCGTGTTGACGAAGAACCCGACCAGGTCGTCCAGCGCCGCCTCCGTGCGCCCGGCAACGGCCGCGCCGACCGGGATGTCATCACCGGCACCCAGCTTGGACAGCAGCACCGCCACTGCGGCCTGCACCACCATGAACACCGTCACACCCTGCTCAAGCACCAACGCCTGGAGCCGGGCATGTGTTTCGGCCGACATCTCGAACGGCACGGTGTGCCCGCGGTGGCTCGCCACCGTCGGACGCGGCCGATCCGTCGGAAGCGTCAGCTCCTCGGGAATTCCGGCGAGAGCCTCGCGCCAATAATCCACCTGACGGGAGATCACACTGTCAGGGTCGTCCTCGCTGCCCAGCAGTTCACGCTGCCACAACGTGTAGTCCGCGTACTGCACAGGCAACGGCTCCCACACCGGAGCAAGACCCTCGCACCGCGCGGTGTACGCCGCCGAGAGATCCCGCGCCAAGGGCCCCATCGACCAGCCGTCACTGGCGATGTGATGCACCACCACCACCAAGACGTGCTCGGCCGGGCCGGCCGATATCAACCGTGCGCGGATCGGCACCTCCGTCGCGAGGTCAAACAGGTACCCCGTCGCGTCGTCAATGGCCGATTCCATGTCCGCAGCAGGGACCTCGACGACGTCCAGGTTCCAGTCCATCTCCTCAAGAGGAAGAATCTTCTGGAACGGCTGCCCGTCCGCGGCCGTGGGGAAGACGGTGCGCAGCACCTCATGGCGACCGATCACATCCTGCAACGCCGACGCGAGGGCAGCGGGGTCCACCTCGCCGGACAGACGCAACACGGTCGGCATGTTGTACAGCGGGCTGGGACCCTCCAACTGCCCGATGAACCACAGACGCTGCTGCGCGAACGACAACGGGATCATCAGGACTCCTCCGAATTACGGTGACGCATCGGCCTCAGTGTCGGCCGGGTCGACTTTCTGTTATCCACGTGCTTTGCCAGACCGGCGACGGTCGGGTTTGCGAACAGGGTCCGCAAGGGCACATCCACACCCAACAGCTCCCGCACCTGGCTGATCAATCGCATTGCCAGAAGCGAATGTCCGCCCAGGGCGAAGAAGTTGTCTTCGGCTCCCACCGCCGCAAGGCCCAAGACCTGGGCGAACACCCGACACAAGGTCTCCTCACGGGCGTTCGCCGGACCTCGCCCTGAAGCGGCGGTAGCCCCAAAGCTCGGCGCGGGAAGCGCTTGGCGATCAAGCTTGCCGTTGACCGTCAACGGCAACGCGTCGAGGACCTCCACCGCTGCGGGCACCATGTGCTCCGGCAGACGCGCCGCGACAAACTGCCGCAGTATGGCCGGCAGACCACCATCGGCCACCACGTCGCCGAGTGAACCGCCTCCGGCGGCGCCAGTAGCACTGTCACCGCCCTCGACCGAATCGACCGCGCGGCCTGCGGCCCCGGCCCCGGCCCCTGCAGCCGGGACGATGTAAGCGACCAGATGCTTGTCACCGGTCGTGCCCTCCCGGTCGACCACCGCGGCCTGAGCCACCAGCGGATGCCCGACCAGCACCGCCTGGATCTCGCCCGGCTCGATCCGGAAACCACGGATCTTCACTTGCTCATCAGCACGACCCACATACGCAAGCTCCCCATCGGCCGTCCACCGGACCACATCTCCGGTCCGGTACAAACGCCCACCACCGGTGGCGTCGAACGGATCCGCCACGAACCGCTCCGCCGTCAGACCCGGGCGATTCACGTAACCACGCGCCAGCTGGCACCCGGCGACGTACAGCTCACCAGCTACGCCCGGTGGCACCGGCGTCAGGGAGTCGTCCAACACGAACACCTTCGTGTTGAGCACCGGGCGACCGATCACCGGTGTGGAGCCAGGAGCCAGTCGGGCCGCCACAGCGTCCACGGTGCACTCCGTGGGGCCGTAGAAGTTGAAGCACTCCAGCTTGGCAGCGCCGGCCAGACGGTCCCACAGGTCCTGCGACACCGACTCGCCGCCTACCACCGCGCGCGACAGGTCCGGCAACTCCAACAGCCCGTGGTCGACGAGCACGCTCAGATACGACGGGACGGCATTGAGGAAGCCGATCCTGTGTTCGGACAGCCAGTCGATCAGAACCGCCGGATCGGCCCGGGTCGCGTCGTCGGCAACATGCAGCTCATGGCCGAAGAACAGGCAGCCCAGCTGGTCGAGGCTCGCGTCGAAGGACACGGAAGTCGTGAACGCGACCCGCAGCACTTCGGGTACGTGATACAGCGTCCGGCCGTGGGACAGCACGAGGTTCGCGATGCTGCGGTGCACAACAGCGACACCCTTCGGACGCCCCGTCGAGCCCGATGTGTAGATCACATATGCCAGCTGGTCCGGCACAACCGACGGCAGCGGCCCAGCCTCGACGCCAGACAGATCAGGAAGCTCCTCCAGCACCATCACCGCGCTCGAGTCGGCCACCATGAACTCGGCCCGTTCTCTCGGCAGCGCCACATCGATCGGCAGATACGCGGCCCCTGCCTTCCACACCGCCAGCAGCGCCACCACCAGGTCCAGACCGCGCTCCAGGCGCACTGCCACGACCGACTCCGGCCCCGCACCCTGGCCGATCAGCCACTGTGCGACGCGGGTCGCACGCGCGTCCAGTTCGGCATAGGACACCTCTGTGCCGTCACCGACCACCGCCGTCGCATCCGGGGTCCGCGCCACCTGCGCCGCGAACAGCTCCGGCAGCGTCGCGGCCGACACCTCGGCCGCCGTGTCGTTCCACTCCACCAACACCCGGCCCAACGCCGCGGTGTCCAGCACGCCCACCGTCGACAGCGGCACCTGCGCGCCGCCGTCCAGGCCGTCCTCCAACGCCGAGACGAGGTGGCCGACCGTCGTGTGCAGCATCCCCGCCACTGCCAGCGGATCGATAGGATGCACCGCGTCCACAACCAGAGCGAAGCTGTCACCGTCGTCATCGACCGACACCGACAGGGGGTAGTTGGTGTTGTCTCGGGCGAATACCTGCCGGACACCCTCAAGCCCGGTGCCGCCGGATTCGCCTCGGCCCGCGCCAGAAGTGTTGTGCCGGTAGTTGAACAGTGCGGTGAACAGCGGTGCATCGGCCGGCACCCCGCTGACGCGCTGGGCCAGGGCCAGAGGCGCGTGCTCGTGCTCGAGCAGCCCGGCCAGCTGACTGCGCATCCCTGTGACCGCGTCCAGGGTGTTGAGTTCGGTGGTGCGCACCCGCACCGGGAGGGTGTTCATGAACAGGCCGGGTACACGGTCGGAGCCGGCGCCGGCGTTCATGCGTCCCAGCAGCACGGTGCCGAAGACGACGTCGTCACGGCCGGAGACCACGGCCAGCACCCGCGACCACGCCACATGCATCACCGTGGCCGGGCTGGCCCCCAGCCGACGGGACATCTCCCGCAAGCGCACCGCCAGCTCGGCATCCACGCCAAGCCCGGCCCGCACGGTGGCAGAACCGTCGCCGCGCACGTCAGTGACACCGAATGCCGCGGTCGGCTCGTCCACCCCGGCCAGCTGCTCACGGAAGAACGCCTCGTGCTCCCCGGTGTCCAGGCCGGCCCGGGCCTGCGCCACGAAGTCCCGGAACGGCAACGGCTCCGGAAGCCCGTCGATGTGTCCGGCCAGGATCGTGCGCACCTCGTCCAGCACGATGTCCAACGCGGTGTGGTCCTGCACCAGGTGATGCACCCTCACCAACCCCAGCCACCGGCCGTCGGACATCTCGGTGATGTGCAGGTCCAGCAGCGGCGCCCGGCCCAGGTCCATCGACAGGCCGACCGACGCCACCAGCTCCGCCGCCGGGTCCGCGGCATCAGCGGCAAGAGTCACCTCGGTGACCGGCAGTGCCGCGGACCGCCACACCACCTGCACCGGCTCACGCAGCCCCTGCCACACCACCGACGTGCGGAACACATCGTGCCGGTCGATCACCTGCTGCAACGCCGAGACGAACCCGTCCAGCCGGGAACGGCCGTCGAACTCGAGGACCATCGGCAGGACATACGCGTCCTGGCCGCCGTCGGCCAGCAGGTGGTGGAAGAAGATGCCTTCCTGCAGCGGAGCCAGCGGATAGACGTCCGCCACGTTCGCCGCACCGCCCTCGACCGTACCGACCACGGCCTGGACCTCGGCCTCGGTCAGCTCGACCAGCGGCAGCATCTCCGGCGTGATCACCTGCGCCCCGTCCGGGATCAGGTTCTCCGGCACCACCACCGACACCGCACCGGCCACCGCCGCCAGACCCACAGCGGTCGGGGTCTCGAAAAGCGCCCGCACCGACACCGACACACCCCGCACCCGCAACCACTCCACCAGCCGCACCGCCAGCAGGGAGTGACCACCCAGCGCGAAGAAGTCGTCATCGACACCGACCGACTCCAGCCCCAGAACCTCCGCGAACGCCTGGCACAGGATCTCTTCGCGCACGTTCGCCGGGCCACGCCCGGAACCAGCGATCGCGGTGAAGTCCGGCGCCGGCAGCGCCTTACGGTCCAGCTTGCCGTTCACCGTGAGCGGCAGCCCGTCCAGCACCACCACCGCAGCCGGAACCATGTACTCCGGCAGACGCGAAGCAACATGCTCCCGCAACACTGCGCGGAGCCCGTCTGCGGCATCGGCATCGGCATCCGCGGTCGGGACGACGTAGGCGACCAGACGCCTGTCCCCGCCCACATCCTCCCGCGCGATCACAGCCGCCTGCGCCACCTGCGGATGCTCGGCGATGACCGCCTGGATCTCGCCCGGCTCGATCCGGAAACCACGGATCTTCACCTGCTCATCCGCACGCCCCACATACACCAGGTTGCCCTCGGCGTCCCACCGCACCACATCCCCGGTCCGGTACAAACGCCCACCACCACCAGTGGTGTCGAACGGATCCGCCACGAACCGCTCCGCCGTCAGACCCGTACGCCCCGCATACCCACGCGCCAGACCCGCACCCGCGATATACAACTCACCCGCCACACCCACCGGCACCGCAGCAAGCCGCTCATCCAGCACAAATACTCGCGTGTTGGCAATCGGCCCACCGATCGAGGACACCACCCCCGCATCAGCACCCAACCCCTTGGCCGTCGACCAGATCGTGGTCTCGGTCGGACCATACAGATTCGTCACCGACCCAGCCTCACGCACCAACTCCCGCGCCAGACCACCCGGCAACGCCTCACCACCAACCAGCACACGCACCCCACCCCACACACCACCACCGGCGTCCGCACCGGCGTCGGCGATCAGCGCCTGCCACAGACTCGGCGTGCCCTGCACCACCGTCGCACCACACGAACGCACCAACGCCCGCAACAACCGCGGATCACGCACCTGCTCCCGACCGGCAAGCACCACAGCCGCACCATTGACCAACGGCAGATACAACTCCAAACCCGCAATATCGAACCCGACCGTAGTCACCGCCACCAGCCGGTCCCCGACCCCCAGCCCGAACCGGGCCTGCATACCGGCCAGGAAATTCACCAACGCCCCATGCGCAACCCCAACCCCCTTCGGCACACCAGTCGACCCCGACGTATAGATCACATACGCCAACTGCCCCGACACCAATGACACCGGCACGGACCCACCGGACAACGACGACACCGCAGCCACCACCCGCGGCTCGTCCAGCACCACCACCGGCACCGACACACCCTCCGGCGCCGGCAGCACCCCGGCCACCTCGGAGACCGTCAGCACACACACCGCACCCGCATCAGCCAGCACAAACGCGATCCGCTCCGCGGGCAGCTCCGGGTCGATCGGCAGATACGCACCCCCGGCCTTCAACACGGCCAGCAGCGCCACCACCATGTCCACCCCACGCGGCAGACACACCCCCACCACCGACTCCGCTCCCACACCCAGCCCCGACAGATAGCGGGCCAAGCGGTTCGCACGCGTATCCAGCTCCCCGTAGGAGACGGACTCGCCCTCGAACATCACCGCCGGCGCATCCGGCGTCCGCGCCACCTGCGCCGCGAACAACCCCGGCAACGTCGCGGACGGCACCTCGACCGCCGTGTCGTTCCACTGACGCAGCACCTGGTCCAGCTCAGCGGCGTCGAGCACGCCCACGGCCGACAGCGGCACCTGCACGCCGTCGTCCAGAGCGTTCTCCAGCGCGGACACCACGCCGTCGACAGCGGTGAGCAGCATCCCGGCCACGGCCTGCGGATCGATCGGCCCGACCGCATCCACGACGAGACCGAAACTGTCACTGTTGTCGTCGACCGACACAGTCAGCGGATAGTTGCTGGCTTCCCGGGCGAACACCGGCCGGAGACCCTCGAACGCGCCGTCCTGGGCCGCTTCAACCTCTCGAGTGCTCCGAGTTCTACCTGCGGTGTTGTGCCGGTAGTTGAACAGCGCGGTGAACAGCGGCTCATCGGCCGGCACCTCGCTGACCCGCTGGGCCAGCGCCAGCGGCGCGTGCTCGTGCTCCAACAGCCCGGCCAGCTGACCGCGCATCGCCATAACCGCGGCCTGTACGTCGAGTTCCGCGGTGCGCACCCGCACCGGCAGGGTGTTCATGAACAACCCCATCACCCGGTCCGAGCCGGCACCGGCGTTCATCCGGCCGAACAGCACGGTGCCGAAGACGACGTCGTCACGGCCGGAGACCACGGCCAGCACACGCGACCACGCCACATGCACCACGGTGGCCGGGCTGGCCCCCAGCCGACGGGCCGCCTCACGCAACCGCACCGCCAAGTCGGCATCCACGGGCAGGTTCGCCCGTACCACGGCCGAGCCGTCACCGCGCACGTCACTGACACCGAATGCGGCGGTCGGCTCGTCCACCCCGGCGAGCAGCTCCCGGAAGAACTCCTGGTGCTCCTCATCGCTGAGACCGGACCGGGCCTGCGCCACGAAGTCCCGGAACGGCAACGGCTCCGGAAGTCCGTCGATGTGTCCGGCCAGGATCGTGCGCACCTCGTCCAGCACGATGTCCAACGCGGTGTGGTCCTGCACCAGGTGATGCACCCTCACCAACCCCAGCAACCGACCGCCAGAAGCCTCGGTGACGTGCAGATCCAGCAGCGGCGCCCGGCCCAGATCCATCGACAGGCCGACCGACGCCACCAGCTCCGACACCGGGTCCACGGCATCATCCGCGGCATCGGCGGCAAGGGTTACCTCGGTGACGGGCAGTGTCGCGGACCGCCACACCACCTGGACCGGCTCACGCAGTCCCTGCCACACCACCGACGTGCGGAACACATCGTGCCGGTCGATCACCTGCTGCAACGCGGAGATCAACCCGTCGAGCCGGGAACGGCCGTCGAACTCGATCACCGTAGGCGACACGTAGGCGTCCTGGCCGCCGTCGGCCAGCAGGTGGTGGAAGAAGATGCCTTCCTGCAGCGGGGCCAGCGGATAGACGTCCGCCACGTTCGCCGCACCGCCCTCGACCGTGCCGACCACGGCCTGGACCTCGGCCTCGGTCAACTCGACCAGCGGCAGCATCTCCGGCGTGATCACCTGCGCCCCGTCCGGGATCAGGTTCTCCGGCACCACCACCGACACCGCACCCGAGGTGGCCGCCAGACCCGCCGGCGTCGGCGAGACGAACAGCGCCCGCACCGACACCGACACACCCCGCACCCGCAACCACTCCACCAGCCGCACCGCCAGCAGAGAATGACCGCCCAGAGCGAAGAAGTCGTCATCGACACCGACCGACTCCAGCCCCAGAACCTCCGCGAACGCCTGGCACAGCAGTTCCTCGCGGACGTTGGCCGGGCCGCGACCGGAACCGGCTGCGGACGCGAAGTCCGGTGCGGGCAGGGCCCGCCGGTCCAGCTTCCCGTTGGGCGTCAGCGGCAGCGCGTCCAGCACCACCACCGCAGCCGGAACCATGTACTCCGGCAGACGCGAAGCGACATGCTCCCGCAGGACTGCCGGATCGGCTTCCGCTCCGGTTGCCGGGACGACGTAGGCGACCAGACGCTTGTCCCCGCCCACATCCTCCCGCGCGATCACGGCCGCCTGCGCGACCTGCGGGTGCTCGGCGATGACCGCCTGGATCTCGCCCGGCTCGATCCGATACCCACGGATCTTCACCTGCTCATCCGCACGCCCCAGATACACCAGATCACCATCGGCGTCCCACCGCACCACATCCCCGGTCCGGTACAAACGCCCACCACCACCGGCAGTGGTGTCGAACGGGTCGGCGACGAACCGCTCACCGGTCAGACCCGCACGCCCCACATACCCCCGCGCCAACTGCACACCAGCCAGATACAACTCACCCGCCACCCCCACCGGCACCGGAGCAAGCCGCTCATCCAGCACGAACACCCGCGTGTTGAACACCGGACGCCCGATCGGCACCACCGACGCCCCGTCAGCCACCACCCCATGACCGGTCACATCCACCGACGCCTCGGTCGGACCGTACAGATTGAACAACCCCACCGCCGAACCGAACACCCCGAAGAACCGGTCCCGCACCCCAGCACCCAACGCCTCACCCGAACACACCACCCGACGCAGCGACCCACACTCCCCCGCCCCCACCACACCCAGGAACGCCTCCAGCATCGAAGGCACAAAATGCACCGTGTCCACCCGCTCATCACGGATCAACCCCGCCACATACCCCGGATCCCGATGACCACCCGGCCGGGCCACCACCATCACCGCACCCTGCACCAACGGCCAGAACAACTCCCACACCGACACATCGAAACCGAACGGCGTCTTGTGCAACACCCGGTCCCCGACCCCAAGACCGAACCGCGCCTGCATCCACACCAACCGGTTCACAATCCCCGCATGCGAAACCACCACACCCTTCGGCAACCCCGTCGACCCCGACGTATAAATCACATACGCCGCATGCCCCGACACCACCGACACCCCAGGATCAGCATCGGACAACGACGACACCGCCGACACCACACCCGGCTCATCCAACGCCACCACCGGCACCGAACCGGCATCCACACCCGAGAGACCAGCACCGGTGACGACAGCGACCACGCCGGCATCGGCCAGCATGAACGACACCCGCTCGGCGGGCAGTTCCGGATCCACCGGCAGATACGCAGCCCCGGCCTTCAACACGGCCAGCAGCGCCACCACCATCTCCACGCCGCGTTCCATCATCACCGCGACGACCGACTCCGGACCCACACCCCGGCCCGACAGGTAACGGGCCAGACGGTTCGCACGCGCATCCAGCTCCCCGTAGGAGACGGACTCGCCCTCGAACACCACCGCCGGCGCATCCGGCGTCCGCGCCACCTGCCCCGCGAACAACCCCGGCAACGTCGCGGACGGCACCTCGACCGCCGTGTCGTTCCACTGACGCAGCACCTGGTCCAACTCCGCGGCGTCCAGTACGCCCACGGCCGACAGCGGCACCTGCACGCCGCCGTTCAGAGCGTTCTCCAGCGCGGACACCACACCGCCGACCGCGCTGTGCAGCATCCCGGCCACCGCCTGCGGATCGATCGGCCCGACCGCATCCACCACCAGACCGAACCGCTCACCGCCGCTGTCGTCGACCGACACCGTCAGCGGATAGTTCGTCCGCTCCTGGACGAACACGTCCCGGATGCCTTCGAACCCGCCGTCCCCGCCGGCACCCTGCGCCCCGCCGACGGCGTTGTGCCGGTAGTTGAACAGCGCAGCGAACAACGGCTCATCGGCCGGCACCCCGCTGACCCGCTGGGCCAGCGCCAGCGGCGCGTGCTCGTGCTCCAGCAGCCCGGCCAGCTGGCCACGCATCCCTGTGACCGCGTCCAGGGTGTTGAGTTCGGTGGTGCGCACCCGCACCGGGAGGGTGTTCATGAACAGGCCGGGTACCCGGTCGGAGCCGGCGCCGGCGTTCATCCGGCCGAACAGCACGGTGCCGAAGACGACGTCGTCACGGCCGGAGACCACCGCCAGCACCCGCGACCACGCCACATGCATCACCGTGGCCGGGCTTGCCCCCAGCCGACGGGACATCTCCCGCAAGCGCACCGCCAGCTCGGGATCCACGGGCAGGTTCGCCCGTACCACGCCCGAGCCGTCACCGCGTACGTCGCTGACACCGAACGGCGCGGTCGGCTCGTCCACCCCGGCCAGCAGCTCGCGGAAGAACTCCTCGTGCTCCCCTGTGTCGAGACCGGCACGGGCCTGGGCCACGAAGTCCCGGAACGGCAACGGCTCCACAAGCGTCTCGGCACGACCCGCCAGGATCGTCTGCACCTCGTCGTAGACCACGTCCATCGCGGTGTGGTCCTGCACCAGGTGATGCACCCGCACCAACCCCAGCCACCGGCCGCCGGAAGCTTCGGCGACGTGCAGATCCAGCAGCGGCGCCCGCCCCAGATCCATCGACAGCCCGACCGACGCCACCAACTCCGACACCGGATCCGCGGCATCGGCGGCAAGGGTCACCTCGGTGGCGGGCAGTGTCGCGGACCGCCACACCACCTGGACCGGCTCACGCAGCCCCTGCCACACCACCGAGGTGCGGAACACGTCATGCCGGTCGATCACCTGCTGCAACGCCGAGACGAACCCGTCCAGCCGGGAGCGGCCGTCGAACTCGAGCACGAGCGGTGTGACATAGGCGTCATCCCCGCCATCGGAAAGCAGGTGGTGGAAGAAGATGCCTTCCTGCAGCGGAGCCAACGGATAAATGTCCGCCACATTCGCCGCACCGCCCTCGACCGTACCGACCACGGCCTGGACCTCGGCCTCGGTCAGCTCGACCAGCGGCAGCATCTCCGGGATGATCACCTGCGCCCCGTCCGGGATCAGGTTCTCCGGCACCACCACCGACACCGCACCCGAGGTGGCCGCCAGACCCGCCGGCGTCGGCGAGACGAACAACGCCCGCACCGACACCGACACACCCCGCACCCGCAACCACTCCACCAAGCGGACCGCCAGCAGCGAGTGACCGCCCAGGGCGAAGAAGTCGTCCTCGACGCCGACGGACTCGAGCCCGAGGACCTCGGCGAAGCCCTGGCAGAGAATCTCCTCGCGCACATTCGCCGGGCCACGACCTGAGCCGGCGATGGCCGCGAAGTCGGGCGCGGGCAGGGCCCGCCGGTCCAGCTTCCCGTTCACCGTCAGCGGCAACGCGTCCAGCGCCAGCACCGCCGAGGGCACCATGTACTCCGGCAGCCTCGCCCCGGCGAACTCCCGCAGCACGACCGGATCCACTTCCGCCCCTGCCACAGGGACGACGTAGGCGACCAGCCGCTTGTCCCCAGCGCTGTCTTCCCTGGCGATGACCGCGGTCTGGGCGACCTGCGGATGCCCGGCGATCACCGCTTCGATCTCACCCGGCTCGATCCGGAAACCACGGACCTTGACCTGCTCATCGGCCCGGCCCAGATACACCAGATCACCGTCGGCATCCCAGCGCACCACATCCCCGGTGCGATACAACCGGCCGCCACCGGCATCGGTGGCATCGAACGGATCGGCGACGAACCGCTCCGCCGTCAGACCCGCACGCCCCACATACCCACGCGCCAGCTGCACACCCGCCAGATACAACTCACCAGCCACCCCCACCGGCACCGGACGCATCCGCTCATCCAGCACGAACACCCGCGTGTTCGCCACCGGACGCCCGATCGGCACCACACCCGACCCATCCGCCTCGACCCGGTACTCGGTCACGTCCACCGACGCCTCGGTCGGACCGTACAAGTTGAACAGGCCAGCTCCCTCACCGAACACGGAGAAGAACCGGTCCCGGACGCCGGCACCCAACGCCTCGCCCGAACACACCACCCGCCGCAACGAGCCGCACTCCCGAGCCTGCGGCGCCGCAAGGAACGCCTCCAGCATCGACGGCACGAAATGCACCGTGTCCACCCGCTGCTCACGGACCAGTTCCGCGACATACCCCGGATCCCGATGACCACCCGGACGGGCCACCACCATCACCGCACCCTGCAGCAACGGCCAGAACAACTCCCACACCGACACATCGAAACCGAACGGCGTCTTGTGCAGCACCCGATCCCCCACCGCCAGGCCGAACCGGTCCTGCATCCACCCCAACCGGTTCACAATCCCCGCATGCGAGACCACCACACCCTTCGGCACACCCGTCGAACCCGACGTATAGATCACATACGCCGCATGCCCCGGCACCACGCGGACGTCCAATGCCTCGGCAGACATCGACGACACCTCCGCAGCCACCCGCGGATCGTTCACGACCACCACCGGCACCGCACCCGCACCCGCACCCGCACCCGCACCCGCGCCCACCACAGCCGCGCAGGCGCCATCGGTGACCACACACACCGCACCCGCATCAGCCAGCATGAACGCGACCCGCTCCGCCGGCAGTTCCGGGTCGATGGGCAGATACGCGCCCCCGGCCTTCAACACCGCCAGCAATGCCACGACCATGTCCACGCCACGGTCCAGGCACACCGCCACGACCGACTCCGCACCCACACCCCGGCCGGCCAGCACTCGGGCCAGACGATTCGCCCGCGCATCCAACTCCGCGTACGAGACCGACTCACCCTCGAACACCACCGCCACCGCATCCGGCGTCCGCGCCACCTGCGCCGCGAACAACCCCGGCAACGTCCCCGCCGGAACCTCAGCCGCAGTGTCATTCCACTGGACCAGCACCCGGTCCAGCTCCGTGCCATCCAGCACATCCACCCCGGACACCGGCACGAACGGATCGGCGGCCACCGCCTCCAGCACCCGCACCAGACGCTCGGCGATCACCACCACACTGCCGGCCTCGAACAGATCCGCCGACCCGATCAAATCGCCACGAAGCCCGTCCGAAAGACCATCGGCGTCGAAGACCTCACCCAGGCTCAACTCCAGGTCGAACCTCGCCGCCGGCTGGCCCGCGGAAATCCCCTGCGTGCTCAAACCGGGCAGGTCCAGCTCCGCCTCGGCGTTGTTCTGCAGCGTGAGCATCACCTGGAACAACGGATGCCGCGACAGCGAGCGGGAAGGAGCCAGCTCCTCCACCAGACGCTCGAACGGCACGTCCTGGTGCTCGAACCCGGCCAGACCGGCCTGGCGCACCCGAGCCAGCACCTCGGTGAACGCCGGGTCCCCCGACAGATCCGTACGCATCACCAGCGTGTTGACGAAGAACCCGACCAGATCATCCAAGGCCTCGTCCGTGCGCCCGGCGACCGCCGCACCGATCGGAATGTCCTCACCGGCGCCCAGCTTCGACAGCAGCACCGCCAGCGCGGCCTGCACCACCATGAACACCGTCACACCCTGCTCACGCGCCACCGCAAGCAGCCGCGCGTGCACATCAGCCGACACCTGCAACGGCACGCTGTGCCCACGACGGCTCGCCACCGCCGGACGCTGCAGGTCCACCGGCAACGCCAGCTCCTCCGGCATCCCAGCCAACGCCGATCGCCAGAATGCGACCTGGCGTGAGATCACACTGTCCGGGTCGTCCTCGCTGCCCAGCAGCTCGCGCTGCCACAGCGCGTAGTCCGCGTACTGCACCGGCAACGGCTCCCACACCGGAGCCCGGCCCTCAAGGCGGGCCGCGTACGCGGCCGAGACGTCCCGTGCCAGCGGGTCGGACGACCAGCCGTCGGTGGCGATGTGGTGCACGACCACCACGAGGACGTGCTCATCCGGCCCGGCGGTGAACAGCCAGGCCCGCACCGGCACCTCGGATGCCAGATCGAAGACGTACTCCCTCGCCCGTGCAACCGCGTCCGGCAGCAGCTCCCCGGCCGCGAGCTCGACGAACTCGAGATCCCAGACCAGGTCGTCGACGGCGAGGATCTGCTGGAACGGCTGTCCGCCGGCGGTAGGGAAGACCGTGCGCAGCACCTCGTGCCGGCCGATCACATCCCGCAACGCCGCCGCGAGTGCCGCCTTGTCCAGGTCACCGGACAGGCGTATCGCCGTCGGAATGTTGTAGGTCGCGCTCGGGCCCTCCAGCTGGCCGATGAACCACAGGCGCTGCTGCGCGAACGACAGCGGCAACCGCTCGGAACGTGTCTGCGGCACCAGCGCGGCCCGCGCCACCCCGGCCCCCGGCAACCGCGCCGCCAGCCCGGCCACCGTCGGCGCCTCGAACAAGGCCCGCAACGGCAGCTCCACCCCGAGCATGGCCCGCACCCGGCTGACCAGGCGCACCGCCAGCAGCGAATGCCCGCCCAGCGCGAAGAAGTCGTCCTCCACACCGACCGACTCAAGCCCCAGGACCTCGGCGAACGCCTGGCACAACAACTCCTCGCGCACGTTCGCCGGACCACGACCAGCCCCGGTCAGCGAGGCGAAGTCCGGAGCAGGCAGAGCCCGACGGTCCAGCTTGCCGTTCGCCGACAACGGCAGCGCCTCCAGCACCACCACGGCCGAGGGCACCATGTACTCCGGCAGCCGCGACCCGGCGAACTCCCGCAACGAGGCCGGCAATGTGCCGACGACAGCGCCATCGCTGTCCGCCGGGACGATGTAAGCGACCAGGCGCTTGTCGCCGACCGTGTCCTCCCGCGCGATCACCGCGGCCCGGGCGACCTGCGGATGCGCGGCGAGCACCGTCTCGATCTCGCCCGGCTCGATCCGGAAACCACGGATCTTCACCTGCTCATCAGCCCGGCCCACGAACACCAGATCACCATCAGCGTTCCAGCGCACCACATCCCCGGTCCGGTACAACCGGCCACCCGCACCAGCAGTGTCGAACGGGTCGGCGACGAACCGCTCCGCCGTCAGCCCCGCCCGACCCACGTACCCGCGCGCCAGCTGTACGCCCGCGACATACAGCTCACCGGCCACGCCGACCGGCACCGGAGCAAGCCGCTCATCCAACACGAAGGCCCTCGTGTTGAGCACTGGGCGACCGATGAGGGGGGAGCCGGAGGTCAACCGAGCAACCGCCACGTCCACGGTGCACTCCGTAGGACCGTAGAAGTTGAAACACTCCACTGAGGCGCCTGTCAGACGGTTCCACAAGTCCTGTGACACCGCCTCGCCGCCTGCCACCACACGCCACAGGTGCGGCAACTCCAACAGCCCGTAGTCGACCAGAGCCATCAGATACGACGGAACGGCCTCAAGGAAGTTGATCTCGTGTTCGGACAGCCAGTCGACCATAGCCGCCGGATCGTTCCGGACCGTATCGCCGGCAACGTGCAGCTCATGGCCGAAGAACAGGCAGCACAGCTGGTCCAAGCTCGCGTCGAAGGACGCAGAAGTCGTGAAGGCGACCCGCAACACCTCTGGCACGTCATACATCGTCCGACCGTGTGACGACGCGAGGTTCGCGAGGCTGCGGTGCGCGACAGCGACACCCTTGGGACGCCCCGTGGTACCCGACGTGTAGATGACATAGGCCAGCTGATCAGGTGTCAGCAGCGGCGTCGGCCAGGTCTCGATACCGGAAAGATCAGGAATCTCATCCAGCACCATCACCGCACCCGAGTCCGCCACCATGAACTCGACTCGCTCCGTCGGCAACGCCACATCCACCGGCAGATACACCGCTCCGGCCTTCCACACCGCCAGCAGCGCCACAACCAGGTCAGCACCGCGGTCCAGGCACACCGCCACGACCGACTCCCGGCCGACACCCCGGTCGGCCAGGTACTGCGCCAGACGATTCGCCCGCACATCCAGCTCCGCGTACGACACCGACTCACCCTCGAACACCACCGCCACCGCGTCCGGGGCCCGCTCCACCTGCACCGCGAACAACTCCGGCAACGTGGACTCCGGCACCACCGCATCGGTGTCGTTCCACTCGACCAACACCCGACGCCGCTCATCAAGGGACAGCGCATCGAGCGCGGACAGGGGCACCTGTGCGCCGCCGTCCAGACCGTCCTCCAACGCCGAGACCACGCCGTCGACCATGGTGTGCAGCATCCCGGCCATCGCCTGAGGGTCGATCGGACCCACCGCGTCCACGACCAGGCCAAAGTCGTGACCGTCGTCGTCGACCGACACGGACAACGGATAGTTGGTCCGCTCCCGGGAGAACACCTGCCGGACACCCTCGAACCCGGCACCGTCGGACTCGTCCCGGCCCCCGCCTGCGTTGTGCCGGTAGTTGAACAGCGTGGTGAACAGCGGCTCGTCGGCCGGCACCGCACTGACCTGCTGGGCGAGCGCCAGCGGCGCGTGCTCGTGCTCCAGCAGCCCGGCCAATTGGGCCCGCATCGCGGTGACCGCTTCCAGAGTGGTGAGATCGCCGGTGCGGACGCGCACCGGCAGGGTGTTGATGAACAATCCGGGCACCCGGTCGGAGCCGGCGCCTGCGTTCATCCGGCCGAACAGCACCGTGCCGAACACCACATCATCACGGCCCGACACCACCGACAGCACCCGCGCCCACGCCACATGCAGCACCGTCGCCGCACTCGCGCCCAACCGCCGCGACACGTCCCGCAGCCGCACCGCCACACCGGCTTCCAGCGGCAGGCTTGCCCTTACCACGCCTGAGCCATCCCCGCGTACATCGCTGACCCCGAACGCCGCGGTCGGCTCATCCACCCCGGCCAATAGCTCCCGGAAGAACTCCTCATGCTCCCCGGTCTCCAGCCCGGCCCTGGCCTGGGCCACGAAGTCCCGGAACGGCAACGGCTCCGGCAGCTCCGCTGCCCGCCCGGCCAGAATCGTCTGGATCTCCTCCAGCACGACATCCATCGCAGTGTGGTCCTGCACCAGGTGATGCACCCGCACCAACCCCAGCCACCGGCCACCAGAAGTCTCGGTGACATGCAGATCCAGCAGCGGCGCCCGCCCCAGATCCATCGACAGCCCCACCACCGACACCAGATCCGCTGTCGGATCGGAGCTGTTCACAGGGAGGCCGACCTCGGCCACCGGCAGCGTCACGGACCGCCACACCACCTGCACCGGCTCGTGCAGTCCCTGCCACACCACCGAGGTGCGGAAGATGTCGTGCCGGTCGATCACCTGCTGCAACGCCCCGACGAACCCGTCCAGCCGGGAACGGTCGTCGAACTCGACCACCATGGGCAGTACATAGGCGTCCTGACCGCTGTCGGCCAGCAGATGATGGAACAGGATCCCTTCCTGCAGCGGGGCAAGCGGATAGACGTCCGCCACATTGCCCGCACCACCCTCGACACCGCTGAGCACAGCCTGAACCTCGGCCTCGGTCAGCTTCACCAACGGCAGCATGTCCGGGGTGATCCCCTGCGCGCCGTCCGGGATCAGGTTCTCCGGCACCACCACCGTGACCGGCCCGGAAGCAGCCGCCAACCCCGCAGGTGTCGGCGACAGGAACAGCGCCCGCACCGACACCGACACACCCCGCACCCGCAACCACTCCACCAGGCGCACCGCGAGCAGTGAGTGTCCGCCCAGGGCGAAGAAGTCGTCCTCGACGCCGACCGACTCCAGGCCCAGGACCTCAGCGAACGCCAAGCACAGCAGTTCCTCGCGGACGTTTGCGGGACCACGGCCGGTGCCGGTGAGTGAGGCGAAGTCGGGGGCGGGCAGGGCCTTGCGGTCCAGCTTCCCGTTGACCGTGAGCGGCAACGCCTCCAGCAGCACCACAGCCGACGGCACCATGTACTCCGGCAACCGCGACGCGGCGAACTCCCGCAACACGACCGGATCAGGCTCGGCCCCGGCCACGGGGACGACGTAGGCGACCAGGCGCTTGTCCCCGACCGCATCCTCCCGCACGATCACTTCGGCCTGCGCCACCTGCGGATGCCCGGCCAGCACCGCCTGGATCTCACCCGGCTCGATCCGGAACCCCCGGACCTTCACCTGCTCATCCGCCCGGCCCACGAACACCAGCTCACCATCAGCGTTCCAGCGCACCACATCCCCGGACCGATACAACCGGCCACCACCGGTGGTGTCGAACGGGTCGGCGACGAACCGCTCCGCGGTCAGACCCGCACGCCCCGCATACCCACGCGCCAACTGCCCACCCGCCACATACAACTCACCAGCCACACCCACCGGTACCGGAGCAAGCCGCTCATCGAGCACATACACCCGCAGACCAGGAATACCCCGACCGACCACACTGGCCGCCGACCCGGCATCCCCCACCCCAAGCTCACGGTAGGTGACATGCACGGTCGTCTCGGTGATCCCATACATGTTCACCAGCCGCGGCCCACCCTCCGGCCGCCGCGCCCACCACTCACCCAGCCGCGCAGGATCCAACGCCTCCCCACCGAACACCACCGCACGCAGCCGCTCACCCAACCCCGCCCGGCCCGCCTCAGCAGCGATCAGCTGATAAAACGCCGACGGCGTCTGACTCAACACCGTCACCCGCTCCCGCTCCAGCAACTCCCAGAACTCCTCCGGAGACCGGGACACCCCATGCGGAACCACCACCACACGCCCACCGTGCAGCAACGCCCCCCACAACTCCCACACCGAGAAATCGAACGCGAACGAATGGAACCAGCTCCACACATCGTCCGACCCGAACTCGAACAGCCCCCTCGCCGCAGCGAACAGACTCACCACATTGCGATGCGTCACCGCCACACCCTTGGGACGCCCCGTCGACCCGGACGTATAGATCGAATACGCAGGATGATCCAACAACAAAGGACCAGCACACTCCGCATCCGCCAGAGCGCTGCCATCCAGAGCGGCAACCGCCGCAACCACCTGCGGATCATCCAGCACAACCACCGGCGCATCCACCACAGGCACCGCCGCAACACAGGACGCCTCGGTGAACACCAACGCCGGACGCGCATCAGCCAGCACAAACCCGACCCGCTCAGCCGGATAAGCCGGATCCACGGGCAGATACGCCGCCCCCGCCTTCAACACACCCAGCAACGCCACCACCAGATCGGCGGAACGCTCCATCAACACCGCCACCACCGACTCCGGACCCACCCCACGCCCGGCCAACAACCTCGCCAACCGATTCGCACGCGCATCCAACTCCGCATACGTCAACCGCACATCACCATCCACCAACGCCACCGCATCCGGCGTCCGCGCCACCTGCCCGGCAAACAACTCCGGCAACGTGGACTCCGGCACCACCGCATCGGTGCCGTTCCACTCCACCAACACCCGACGCCGCTCTTCGGCACCCAGGACATCCACCCCGGAGACCCGCACGGACGGATCGGCGGCCACCGTCTCCAGCACCCGCACCAGACGCTCGGCGATCGCCACCACTGTCGCCGCATCGAACAGGTCCGCCGAACCCACCAGTTCACCGCGCAGCCCTGCCGGAACACCATCGGCGCCGAGTGCTTCCGACACCGCGACGTCCAGGTCGAACTTCGCCGGTTCCTCGTCCGAGGAGACCGACCGAGCACTCAACCCTGGCAGGTCCAGCTGCGCTTCGGCGTTGTTCTGCACGGTGAGCATCACCTGGAACAACGGATGACGCGACATCGACCGGGAAGGAGCCAGCTCCTCCACCAGACGCTCGAACGGCACGTCCTGATGCGCGAACGCCGCAAGGCTGGTCTTCCGCATCCGAGACAGGAGCTGCTCGAACGTCGGGTCACCCGACAGATCGGTGCGCATCACCAGCGTGTTGACGAAGAACCCGACCAGGTCGTCCAGCGCCTCGTCCGTGCGCCCGGCGACCGCCGCACCGATCGGGATGTCCGTGCCGGCGCCCAGCTTGGACAGCAGCACCGCGAGGGCGGCCTGCACCAGCATGAACACCGTCACGCCCTGCTCACGCGCCACCCTCACCAGCTGAGCGTGCACATCGGCCGGCACCCGCACAGGCGCCCGATGTCCCCGATGAGTGGCCACTGTCGGACGCTGTCGGTCCGTCGGCAACGCCAGCTCCTCCGGCGCCCCGGCCAAAGCCTCCCGCCAATAGGCGATCTGGCGGGAAACCACGCTGTCCGGGTCGTCCTCGCTGCCCAGCAGCTCACGCTGCCACAGCGTGTAGTCCGCGTACTGCACCGGCAACGGCTCCCACCGCGGCGCCCGGCCCTGGCACCGGGCGGTGTAAGCCGTTGCGACATCCCGCGCCAGTGGCCCCTTGGACCAGCCGTCGCTGGCGATGTGGTGCACCACCACCACCAAGACGCGCTCGTCCGCGCCGGCCGAGATCAACCACGCGCGGACCGGCACCTCGGACGCCAGGTCAAACAGGTACCCGGCTGCGTCGTCGATCGCCGACTGCAGGTCCTCGGGCGCAACCTCGACGGTGTAAAGGCTCCAGTCCAACTCCCCGAGAGGAAGGATCTTCTGGATCGGCTGCCCGTCGACCGTCGGGAACACCGTACGCAGCACCTCGTGCCGGCCGATCACATCCCGCAACGCCTCGCCCAACGCCGCGGAGTCCACCTCGCCGGACAATCCCAGCACCATCGGGATGTTGTAAGTCGCGCTGGGACCCTCCAACTGCCCAATGAGCCACAGGCGCTGCTGCGCGAAGGACAACGGGTACATCAGGACTCCTCGGAGTTACGCATCGGTCGCAGGGCCGGCCGAGTCGACTTACGGTTGTCTACGTGCTCTGCCAGACCGGCGACTGTCGGCGTGTCGAACAGGGTCCGGATATCGATCTCGGCTCCCAGGAGAGTGCGGATCCGGCTGATCAGCCGAACCGCGAGCAGGGAGTGCCCACCGAGGTCGAAGAAGTCGTCCTCGACCCCGACCGACTCCAGGCCGAGGACCTCCGCAAACGCCTGACACAGCATTTCCTCGCGCGGGCTGGCAGGGCCACGGCCGGATCCTGCCGTAGTTGCGAACTCCGGCGCAGGAAGGGCTTTGCGGTCCAGTTTTCCGTTGGCCGTCAACGGCAGTGTCTTCAGAACCACCGCGACCGATGGCACCAGGTGATCGGGCATCCGCGCGGCGACGAACTGACGTACCGAACCGGACAGCGCCTCGTCATCCAGATCCTCGACATCGGCCGGGACGATGTAAGCCACCAGGCGCTTGTCACCCGGCACGTCCTCCCGGGCGACGACCGCGGCGCGGGCGACCTGCGGGTGCGCGGTGAGCGCTGCCTCGATCTCGCCCGGCTCGATCCGGAAGCCGCGGATCTTCACCTGCTCGTCGGTCCGGCCGACGAACACCAGCTCGCCGGACTCGGTCCAGCGCACCACGTCGCCGGTGCGGTACAGCCGGCCGCCGCCAACCGTGTCGAACGGGTCGGCGATGAACCTGCCTGCGGTCAGGACCGCTCGTCCCACGTACCCGCGGGCCAGCTGAGCTCCGGCCACGTACAACTCCCCGGCCACCCCGACGGGCACCGGTGTCAGCTGCTCATCCAGCACGTAGGCGCGGGTGTTGGCCACCGGACGGCCGAGCGGCAGCGCACCGTCGGCCACCGTCCGGGCGTCGAGGTGGGCGGTGAGCACCCCGATCGTGGTCTCGGTCGGACCGTAGTGGTTGAACACCGACCGGTCCTTCCCGGCCACGGCCATCAGCTCCCGCACCCATCCGGTCGGAGCGGCCTCGCCGCCCAGCACCACGGCGCGGCTCGGTACGACCGCTTCCAGACCGGCCGCACCGGCGCCCAGGGCCGCCAGATGCGAGGGCACCACCTTCACGGCGTCGATCTTCTGACCGGCGACGAACTCGGCCATCCCCGCCGGGTCGGTGAGCACCTTCTCCGGCGCCAACACCAGCGTTCCGCCCGTTGAAAGCGCCCCGAACACCAGGGTGTTGCCCAGGTCGGTGACCTGCCCCTGCAGCACTCCGAACCGCCCTGTGCCGGTAAGCCCGACTCGCACGGGCACCGAGGCCACGTAGTTGGCCAGCCCGCGGTGGGTCACCCCCACGCCCTTCGGCTGACCGGTCGACCCCGAGGTGTAGATCACGTACGCCAGCTGCTCCGGAGCCACGCGGATGTCCAACGCCTCGGCAGACGTCGACGACATCGCCGCGGCCACCTGCGGATCATCCAGCGCCACCATCGGCGCCCGTACGGCCGGCAACTCATCGAGGACGTCCTCGGTGCCGAGCAGAACGGCCGCACGGGCATCGGCCAGCATGAACGCCACCCGCTCGACCGGGTAGCCCGGGTCGATCGGCAGGTACGCGGCGCCGGCCTTCCACACCGCCAGCAGGCCCACGATCATGTCCAGGCCTCGCGGCAAGCACAGACCCACCACTGACTCGCGACCGATTCCCAGTCCGATCAGGTACCGGGCCACCCGGTTCGCCCGCGCGTCCAGTTCGGCGTAGGACAACTCGACGCCGTCCGCGACCACGGCCACTGCATCCGGCGTCCGCGCCGCCTGCGCCGCGATCATCTCGGGTACCAGTGCTTCCGGCACGACCGTGTCGGTGTCGTTCCACTCCACCAGCACCCGGTGCCGCTCCTCGGCATCCAGCACATCCACCCGGGAAACCCGGACGGACGGATCAGCCGTCACTGCCTCCAACACCCGCACCCACCGCTCGGCGATCACCGCGACCGTGCCGGCGTCGAACAGATCCGCCGAACCGGTCACCCCGCCATCAATCCCGGCCGGAACCCCGTCCGCATCGAACGCCTCTCCCACGATCACGTCGATGTCGAACTTGGCCACCGACGAACTCGTCGACACCGGCGAGCCCCCCGATCCACCGACCTGCACACCCGGGAGGTCCAGCACCGCCTCGGCGTTGTTCTGGAAGGTCAAGAGCACCTGGAAGAGCGGATGGCGCGCCAGCGACCTGGTCGGAGCAAGTTCCTCGACCAGCCGCTCGAACGGCACGTCCTGGTGCTCGAACCCGGCCAGGCTCCTCTCCCGCACCCGGGCGAGCAGCTCGGCGAACGTCGGGTCCCCGGACACATCCGTGCGCACGACCAGAGTGTTGACGAACGAGCCGACCAGGTCGTCCAACGCCTCATCGGTACGTCCGGCGATGGCCGAGCCGATCGGAATGTCCGTGCCCGCGCCCAGCTTCGAGACCAGCACCGCCAGCGCCGCCTGGAGCAGCATGAACGCCGTCACACCCTGCTCACGGGCCACATTGAGGATCCGGCCGTGCAGCGCGGCCGGGATCTTCACGGGCATCGTGTGCCCGCGGTGGCTGGCGACCGCCGGGCGCGGTCGGTCCACCGGCAACGCCAGCTCCTCCGGCGCACCCGCCAGTGCCTGGCGCCAGTAAGCGACCTGACGGGAGATCACGCTGTCCGGGTCGTCCTCGCTGCCCAGCAGCTCGCGCTGCCACAGTGTGTAGTCCGCGTACTGCACCGGCAGCGGCTCCCACACGGGAGTACGGCCCTCAAGGCGGGCCGCGTACGCGGTCGAGACGTCTCGGGCCAGCGGGTCGGACGACCAGCCGTCGGTGGCGATGTGGTGTGCCACCACTACCAGCACATGCTCATCCGGCCCGACCGTGAACAGCCACGCCCGCACCGGCACCTCGGACGCCAGATCGAACGCGTACCGGGCCGCCGCCTCGACCTGCTGGGGGAGATCCGCCGGGGCCACCTTCGCGACCTGCAGCTCCCAGTCCAGATCCTCGATGTCGATGACCTGCTGGAACGGCTGCCCGTCCGCGGCCGTGGGGAAGACCGTGCGCAGCACCTCGTGCCGCCCGATCACATCCCGCAACGCAGCGTCGAGAGCAACGTGATCCACGTGGCCTGAAAGTCGTACGGTCTCGGGGCTGTTGTAGGTCGCGCTCGGGCCCTCCAACTGCCCGATGAACCACAGACGCTGCTGCGTGAACGACAGCGGCATGCGCTCCGGACGCGCCTGCGGTACCAGCGCGGCCCGTGCCGCACCCGCACCCGGCAACCGCGCCGCAAGCCCGGCCACCGTCGGGGCCTCGAACAGAGCCCGCAACGACAGCTCCGCCCCGAGCATGATCCGCACCCGGCTCACCAACCGCACCGCCAGTAGCGAATGCCCACCCAGCGCGAAGAAGTCGTCATCCACACCGACCGACTCCAGCCCCAACACCTCGGCGAACGCCTGGCACAACAACTCTTCCCGCACGTCCGCCGGAGCCCGACCGGACCCGGCAACCGCACCGAAGTCCGGCACCGGCAACGCCCGCCGGTCCAGCTTCCCGTTCACCGTCAGCGGCAACGCCTCCAGCACCACCACCGCAGACGGCACCATGTACTCCGGCAACCGGGATGCGACATGCTCCCGCAGCACGACCGGATCAGCCTCCAGCCCGGCTGCCGGGACCACATAGGCCACCAAGCGCTTGTCCCCCGCGCTGTCCTGCCGGGCGACCACCGCGGCCTGCGCCACCCGCGGATGCGAGGCGACCACCGCCTGCACCTCACCCAGCTCGATCCGGAAACCCCGGATCTTCACCTGGTCATCAGCCCGGCCCGCGAACACCAGCCCGCCCTCGGCGTTCCAGCGCACCACATCCCCGGTCCGGTACAACCGGCCACCCGCGCCGGCCGTGTCGAACGGATCGGCCACGAACCGGCCCGCCGTCAGACCCGCACGGCCCACATACCCCCGCGCCAACTGCACACCCGCGAGATACAACTCACCGGCCACACCCGCCGGCACCGGACGCAAGGCCGCATCCAGCACATACGCCCTGACATTCCACATCGGCCCACCCATGGGCACAGCCCCGGACCCGCCAGGACCGCATTCCTGCGACGTCACCGTCACCGACGCCTCCGTCGGCCCATACGTGTTGTGCAGACGCGCACCCGGCAACACCGCAAAGAACCGGTCCCGCACAGCCGCGGACAACTCCTCGCCGCCGCTGAGGACCTGACGCAACGACACACACTCGGCCGTCGCCGGCTCAGCCAGGAACAACTCCAACATTCCCGGCACGAACTCCGCCGCCGTCACCCGCTGATCACGCACCAGCCCTGCAAGGTACGCCGGATCCCGATGACCACCCGGACGCGCCACCACCAACACCGCACCCGACACCAACGGCAGGAACAACTCCCACACGGACACATCGAAACCGATCGGCGTCTTGTGCAAAACCCGGTCCGAAGCCCCCAGACCATACTCGTCCAACAACCACCAGATCAGATTGACCGCACCCGAATGCGGCACACCCACACCCTTCGGAGTCCCCGTCGAACCCGACGTATAAATCACATACGCCAACTGACCCGCCGGCACACGAACATCCAACGCCTCAGCAGACACCGACGACACCGCCGAAACCATCCGCGGGTCATCCACCACCACCACCGGCACACCCGACCCAGTCCCACCATCCGGCAGCACCCGGCCACAGGTCTGATCGGTCAGCACCGCTACCACACCTGCATCCGCCAGCATGAACGCGACCCGCTCCGCCGGCAGCTCCGGATCAACCGGCAGATACGCGGCCCCGGCCTTCAACACCGCCAGCAACGCCACCACCAGGTCCACGCCGCGCTCAAGGCACACCGCGACCACCGACTCCGCACCCACACCCCGGCCGGCCAGCACTCGGGCCAGACGATTCGCCCGCGCATCCAACTCCGCGTACGAGACCGACTCACCCTCGAACACCACCGCCACCGCATCCGGAGTCCGCGCCACCTGCCGCGCGAACAACTCCGGCAACGACCCCGCCGGCACCACCGCAGCAGTGTCATTCCACCCATACACCACCCGGTCCAACTCGACCGCATCCAGCACACCAACTGCCGACAACGGCACCGACGGGTCGGCAAGTACCGCCTCCAGCACCCGCATCAGACGCTCGGCCATCACCGCAACGCTGTCGGCCTCGAACAGATCCGCCGCTCCGGTAACCGTGCCCAGCAAGCCCATCGGAGCGCCCTCGGTCCCGAAGAGCTCGGACAGGGACACGTCCAGGTCGAACTTCGCCACCTGCATGCCCGAGGAGACTTCCCGGGCGCTCAACCCAGGCAGGTCCGGAACGGCATCTGCGTTGTTGTCCACGGTGAGCATCACCTGGAACAGCGGATGCCGCGACAGCGAACGGGCCGGAGCCAGCTCCTCGACCAGACGCTCGAAGGGCACGTCCTGGTGCTCGAACCCGGCCAGGCTCGTCTCACGAACCCGAGCCAGCAACTGCTCGAACGTCGGGTCACCCGACAGATCCGTGCGCATCACCAGGGTGTTGACGAAGAACCCGACCAGATCGTCGAGTGCCTCGTCGGTACGCCCGGCGATCGCCGCACCGATCGGGATGTCCTCACCGGCGCCCAGCTTGGACAGCAGCGTGGCGAGCGCGGCCTGCAGCACCATGAACACCGTCACGCCCTGCTCACGCGCCACCGACAACAGCCGCGCATGCACATCAGCCGATATCGCGAGTGGCACGGTGTGCCCGCGATGGCTCGACACTGCCGGGCGCGGGCGGTCGGTCGGCAGCAACAGCTCCTGCGGCGCCTCGGCCAAAGCCCGCTGCCAGTACCGAACCTGCTGGGATATCAGGCTGTCCGGGTCGGACTCGCTGCCCAGCAACTCCCGCTGCCACAGCGCGTAGTCCGCGTACTGCACCGGCAACGGCTCCCACACCGGAGTCTGGCCTGCAACACGAGCCGCATACGCGGTGGACACATCCCGCGCCAGCGGTCCGGCCGACCAGCCGTCCCCCGCGATGTGATGCACGACGACCACCAGCACCCGCTCGTCCGAACCGTCTGCGAACAGCCACGCCCGCACCGGCACCTCGGACGACAGATCGAACGCATACCCGACCGCCGCTGCGACGCCCGCTTCAAGATCATACTCGGCCATCTCGACCTGCTGCAGCTCCCAGTCCAGCTCGTCGATGCCGATGACCTGCTGGAACGGCTGTCCATCCGCGGCGGTGGAGAACACGGTGCGCAGCACCTCGTGCCGGCCGATCACATCCCGCAACGCCGCCCCGAGCGCGGCCGAGTCCACGTCACCGGACAGCCCTAGCACCATCGGGATGTTGTACGTCGGGCTCGGGCCATCCAACTGACCAAGGAACCATAGGCGCTGCTGTGCGAACGACAGCGGCAACCGCTCCGGACGCACCTGCGACACCAGAGCCGAACGCGCCACACCTGCACCCGGCAGCCGCGCCGCCAACCCGGCAACCGTCGGGGCCTCGAACAAGTCCCGCAAGGACAACTCCACGCCGAGCAGGGTCCGCACGCGGCTGACCAGGCGCACCGCGAGCAGCGAGTGACCGCCCAGGGCGAAGAAGTCGTCCTCGACGCCGACCGACTCCAGCCCGAGGACCTCGGCGAAGCCCTGGCACAGGATCTCCTCGCGCACATTCGCCGGGCCACGACCTGAGCCGGCGATGGCCGCGAAGTCGGGCGCGGGCAGGGCCCGCCGGTCCAGCTTCCCGTTCACCGTCAGCGGCAACGCCTCAAGGACCACCACCGCCGACGGCACCATGTACTCCGGCAGACGCTCGGCGACAAACGCCCGCAGCACGACCGGGTCGGCCTGAGCCCCGGTCGCCGGGACGACGTAGGCGACCAGACGCTTGTCCCCGCCCTCATCCTCCCGCACGATGACCGCGGTCTGGGCGACGTGGGGGTGCCCGGCGATCACCGCTTCGATCTCACCCGGCTCGATCCGGAAACCACGGACCTTGACCTGCTCATCGGCCCGGCCCAGATACACCAGGTCCCCGTCGGCATCCCAGCGCACCACATCCCCGGTGCGATACAGCCGGCCGCCACCGGCATCGGTGGCATCGAACGGATCGGCGACGAACCGCTCCGCCGTCAGACCCGCACGCCCCACATACCCACGCGCCAGCTGCACACCCGCCAGATACAACTCACCAGCCACCCCCACCGGCACCGGACGCATCCGCTCATCCAGCACGAACACCCGCGTGTTCGCCACCGGACGCCCGATCGGCACCACACCCGACCCATCCGCCTCGACCCGGTACTCGGTCACGTCCACCGACGCCTCGGTCGGACCGTACAAGTTGAACAGGCCAGCTCCCTCACCGAACACGGAGAAGAACCGGTCCCGGACGCCGGCACCCAACGCCTCGCCCGAACACACCACCCGCCGCAACGAGCCGCACTCCCGAGCCTGCGGCGCCGCAAGGAACGCCTCCAGCATCGACGGCACGAAATGCACCGTGTCCACCCGCTGCTCACGGACCAGTTCCGCGACATACCCCGGATCCCGGTGACCACCCGGACGGGCCACCACCATCACCGCACCCTGCAGCAACGGCCAGAACAACTCCCACACCGACACATCGAAACCGAACGGCGTCTTGTGCAGCACCCGATCCCCCACCGCCAGGCCGAACCGGTCCTGCATCCACCCCAACCGGTTCACAATCCCCGCATGCGAGACCACCACACCCTTCGGCACACCCGTCGAACCCGACGTATAGATCACATACGCCGCATGCCCCGGCACCACCGACACGCCCAGCGGGCCATCGTCCGCCAAAGACACCTGCACGTCGTCCGTGACCACCACCGGCACCGCACCCGCACCCACCACAGCCGCGCAGGCCCCATCGGTGACCACACACACCGCACCCGCATCAGCCAGCATGAACGCGACCCGCTCCGCCGGCAGCTCCGGATCAACCGGCAGATACGCGCCCCCGGCCTTCAACACCGCCAGCAACGCCACGACCATGTCCACGCCACGGTCCAGGCACACCGCCACGACCGACTCCGCCCCCACACCCCGGCCGGCCAGCACCCGGGCCAGACGATTCGCCCGCGCATCCAACTCCGCATACGAAACCGACTCACCCTCGAACACCACCGCCACCGCATCCGGCGTCCGCGCCACCTGCCCCGCGAACAACCCCGGCAACGTCCCCGCCGGAACCACCGCATCCGTGTCGTTCCACTCCACCAGCACCCGACGCCGCTCCACGGCATCCAGCACATCCATCCCGGAGACCCGCACGAACGGATCGGCGGCCACCGTCTCCAGCACCCGCACCAGACGCTCGGCCATCGCCACCACTGTCGCCGCGTCGAACAGGTCCGCCGACCCGATCAAATCGCCACGAAGCCCGCCCGAAACGCCATCGGCGTCGAACACCTCACCCAGACTCAGCTCCAGGTCGAACTTCGCCGCCGGCTGGGCCGCGGCGATCCCCTGCGTGCTCAGACCACGCAGGTCCAGCTCCGCCTCGGCGTTGTTCTGCAGGGTGAGCATCACCTGGAACAGCGGATGCCGTGACAGGGAGCGGGCGGGAGCCAGCTCCTCGACCAGACGCTCGAAGGGCACGTCCTGGTGCTCGAACCCGGCCAGGCTCGTCTCACGAACCCGAGCCAGCAACTGCTCGAACGTCGGGTCACCCGACAGATCCGTGCGCATCACCAGGGTGTTGACGAAGAACCCGACCAGATCGTCGAGTGCCTCGTCGGTACGCCCGGCGATCGCCGCACCGATCGGGATGTCCTCACCGGCGCCCAGCTTGGACAGCAGCGTGGCAAGCGCGGCCTGCAGCACCATGAACACCGTCACGCCCTGCTCACGCGCCACCTTCACAAGTTGAGCGTGCACATCGGCCGGGATCTGCAACGGCACTGCATGCCCACGATGGCTCGACACCGCAGGACGCGGCCTGTCCACCGACAACGTCAGCTCCTCCGGCGCACCCGCCAATGCCTCCCGCCAGTACGTGAACTGGCGGGAGATCACGCTGTCCGGGTCGCCCTCGCTGCCCAGCAACTCGCGCTGCCACAGCGCGTAGTCCGCGTACTGCACCGGCAGCGGCTCCCACACCGGAGCCTGGCCTTCAACACGCGCCGCATAGGCCGTGGACACGTCCCTGGCCAGCGGCCCGGTCGACCAACCGTCCCCGGCAATGTGGTGGACCACCACCACAAGCACCCGCTCACCCGACCCGTCCGAGAAGAGCCAGGCCCGGATCGGCACCTCGACCGCCAGATCGAAGGCATACCCGGCCGCCGCCGCGACCTCCGCCTCCAGATCAGACGCAGTCACCTCGACCTGCTGCAGCTCCCAGCCCAGCTCGTCGATATCGATGACCTGCTGGAACGGCTCACCCTGAGCAACCGGGAACACGGTGCGCAGCACCTCGTGCCGGCCGATCACATCCCGCAACGCCCCCGAAAGCGCGGCGGAGTCCACCTCACCGGCCAGGCGTATCGCCATCGGGATGTTGTAGGTGGAGCTTGGGCCTTCGAGCTGCCCGATGAACCACAGGCGCTGCTGTGCGAACGACAGCGGCAACCGCTCCGGACGCACCTGCGGCACCAGAGCCGAACGCGCCACACCTGCACCCGGCAGCCGCGCCGCCAACGCCGCCACCGTCGGGGCCTCGAACAGCACCCGCAACGACAACTCCACGCCGAGCAGGGTCCGCACGCGGCTGACCAGGCGCACCGCGAGCAGTGAGTGTCCGCCCAGGGCGAAGAAGTCGTCCTCGACGCCGACCGACTCCAGGCCCAGGACCTCAGCGAACGCCAAGCACAGCAGTTCCTCGCGGACGTTTGCGGGACCACGGCCGGTGCCGGTGAGTGAGGCGAAGTCGGGGGCGGGCAGGGCCTTGCGGTCCAGCTTCCCGTTGACCGTGAGCGGCAACGCCTCCAGCAGCACCACAGCCGACGGCACCATGTACTCCGGCAACCGCGACGCGGCGAACTCCCGCAACACGACCGGATCAGGCTCGGCCCCGGCCACGGGGACGACGTAGGCGACCAGGCGCTTGTCCCCGACCGCATCCTCCCGCACGATCACTTCGGCCTGCGCCACCTGCGGATGCCCGGCCAGCACCGCCTGGATCTCACCCGGCTCGATCCGGAACCCCCGGACCTTCACCTGCTCATCCGCCCGGCCCACGAACACCAGCTCACCATCAGCGTTCCAGCGCACCACATCCCCGGACCGATACAACCGGCCACCACCGGTGGTGTCGAACGGGTCGGCGACGAACCGCTCCGCGGTCAGACCCGCACGCCCCGCATACCCACGCGCCAACTGCCCACCCGCCACATACAACTCACCAGCCACACCCACCGGTACCGGAGCAAGCCGCTCATCGAGCACATACACCCGCAGACCAGGAATACCCCGACCGACCACACTGGCCGCCGACCCGGCATCCCCCACCCCAAGCTCACGGTAGGTGACATGCACGGTCGTCTCGGTGATCCCATACATGTTCACCAGCCGCGGCCCACCCTCCGGCCGCCGCGCCCACCACTCACCCAGCCGCGCAGGATCCAACGCCTCCCCACCGAACACCACCGCACGCAGCCGCTCACCCAACCCCGCCCGGCCCGCCTCAGCAGCGATCAGCTGATAAAACGCCGACGGCGTCTGACTCAACACCGTCACCCGCTCCCGCTCCAGCAACTCCCAGAACTCCTCCGGAGACCGGGACACCCCATGCGGAACCACCACCACACGCCCACCGTGCAGCAACGCCCCCCACAACTCCCACACCGAGAAATCGAACGCGAACGAATGGAACCAGCTCCACACATCGTCCGACCCGAACTCGAACAGCCCCCTCGCCGCAGCGAACAGACTCACCACATTGCGATGCGTCACCGCCACACCCTTGGGACGCCCCGTCGACCCGGACGTATAGATCGAATACGCAGGATGATCCAACAACAAAGGACCAGCACACTCCGCATCCGCCAGAGCGCTGCCATCCAGAGCGGCAACCGCCGCAACCACCTGCGGATCATCCAGCACAACCACCGGCGCATCCACCACAGGCACCGCCGCAACACAGGACGCCTCGGTGAACACCAACGCCGGACGCGCATCAGCCAGCACAAACCCGACCCGCTCAGCCGGATAAGCCGGATCCACGGGCAGATACGCCGCCCCCGCCTTCAACACACCCAGCAACGCCACCACCAGATCGGCGGAACGCTCCATCAACACCGCCACCACCGACTCCGGACCCACCCCACGCCCGGCCAACAACCTCGCCAACCGATTCGCACGCGCATCCAACTCCGCATACGTCAACCGCACATCACCATCCACCAACGCCACCGCATCCGGCGTCCGCGCCACCTGCCCGGCAAACAACCCCGGCAACGTCGCCTGCGGAGCGTCGATCGTCCTGTCGTTCCACTGGACCAGCACGCGGTCCAACTCCGCGGCATCCAGGACGGCGACGGCGGACAGCGGCACCTGCGGGCCGCCGGCCAGAGCGTCCTCCAACGCCGGCACCAGATGGCCGACCGCGGTGTGCAGCATCCCCGCCACCGCCTGCGGGTCGATCGGTCCGACCGCATCCACCGTCAGACCGAACCCATGACCGTCGTCATCCACCGAGACCGTCAACGGATAGTTGGTCCGCTCCCGGGAGAACACGACCCGGACGCCTTCGAACCCACCGGCGCCGTCAGTGCGCTCCGGCCCACGGACCGTGCTGTGCCGGTAGTTGAACAGCGCGGTGAACAGCGGCTCATCGGCCGGTACCGCACTGACCCGCTGGGCCAAGGCCAGCGGCGCGTGCTCGTGCTCCAGCAGCCCCGCCAGCTGGCCGCGCATCGCCGTAACCGCCGAGAGGGCATCGAGGTCGCCGGTGCGCACCCGCACCGGCAGGGTGTTCATGATCAGACCGGGCACCCGGTCCGAGCCCGCACCTGAGCTCATCCGGCCGAACAGCACCGTACCGAACACCACATCATCACGGCCCGAGACCGCCGCCAGCACCCGCGACCACGCCACATGCAGCACCGTCGCCGCACTGGCCCCCAACCGCCGCGATACGTCCCGCAGCCGCGCCGCCAAGTCGGTGTCCAGATGCAGGCTTGCGTTGACCACCCCGGAGCCGTCGCCGCGCACATCGCTGACCCCGAAAGCCAGGGTCGGCTCGTCCACCCCGGACAGCAACTCCTGGAAGAACCCCTCGTGCACTCCCGTGTCGAGACCGGCACGGGCCTGCGCCACGAAGTCCCGGTACGGCAGCGGATCCGGCAATTCCTCGGCGCGATCCGCCAGCACTGCCTGAATCTCGCTCAGCACCACATCCATCGCGGTGTGGTCCTGCGCCAGGTGATGCACCCGCACCAGCGCCAGCCACTGCCCACCGGATACGCCGGCAACATGCAGGTCCAGCAGCGGCGCCCGCCCCAGATCCATCGCCAGCCCCGCCGACGCCACCAGGTCCGCCGCCGGGTCGGTGCTGTCGGTGTCGAGGTTCACCTCGGTGACCGGCAGCGTCGCGGAGCGCCACACCACCTGTACCGGCTCACGCAGCCCCTGCCACACGACCGAGGTGCGGAACACATCGTGCCGGTCGACGACCTGCTGCAACGCCCCGACGAACCCGTCCAACCGAGAGCGGTTGTCGAACTCCAACACGAACGGCGTGACGTACGCATCTTCACCACCGTCGGCCAGCAGGTGGTGGAAGAAGATCCCTTCCTGCAGCGGGGCCAGCGGATAGACGTCCGCGACATTGCCCGCACCACCCTCGACCCCGGCCACCACTGCCTGGATCTCGGCCTCGGTCAGCTCCACCAACGGCAGCATCTCCGGCGTGATCGTCTGCGCGCCGTCCGGAATCAGGTTCTCCGGCACCGACACCGTCACCGCACCGGACACAGCCGCCAGGCCCGCCGGCGTCGGCGAGACGAACAGCGACCGCACGGGCACCGACATGCCTCGCACCCGCAGCCACTCCACCAAGCGGACCGCCAGCAGCGAGTGACCGCCCAGGGCGAAGAAGTCGTCCTCGACGCCGACCGACTCCAGCCCGAGGACCTCGGCGAAGCCCTGGCACAGGATCTCCTCGCGCACATTCGCCGGGCCACGACCTGAGCCGGCGATGGCCGCGAAGTCCGGCGCGGGCAGGGCCCGCCGGTCCAGCTTCCCGTTCACCGTCAGCGGCAACGCCTCAAGGGCCACCACCGCCGACGGCACCATGTACTCCGGCAGACGCTCGGCGACAAACGCCCGCAGCACGACCGGGTCGGCCTCAGAACCGGTCGCCGGGACGACGTAGGCGACCAGACGCTTGTCCCCGCCCTCATCCTCCCGCACGATGACCGCGGTCTGGGCGACCTGCGGATGCCCGGCGATCACCGCTTCGATCTCACCCGGCTCGATCCGGAAACCACGGACCTTGACCTGCTCATCGGCCCGGCCCAGATACACCAGGTCCCCGTCGGCATCCCAGCGCACCACATCCCCGGTGCGATACAGCCGGCCGCCACCGGCATCGGTGGCATCGAACGGATCGGCGACGAACCGCTCCGCCGTCAGACCCGCACGCCCCACATACCCACGCGCCAGCTGCACACCCGCCAGATACAACTCACCAGCCACCCCCACCGGCACCGGACGCATCCGCTCATCCAGCACGAACACCCGCGTGTTCGCCACCGGACGCCCGATCGGCACCACACCCGACCCATCCGCCTCGACCCGGTACTCGGTCACGTCCACCGACGCCTCGGTCGGACCGTACAAGTTGAACAGGCCAGCTCCCTCACCGAACACGGAGAAGAACCGGTCCCGGACGCCGGCACCCAACGCCTCGCCCGAACACACCACCCGCCGCAACGAGCCGCACTCCCGAGCCTGCGGCGCCGCAAGGAACGCCTCCAGCATCGACGGCACGAAATGCACCGTGTCCACCCGCTGCTCACGGACCAGTTCCGCGACATACCCCGGATCCCGGTGACCACCCGGACGGGCCACCACCATCACCGCACCCTGCAGCAACGGCCAGAACAACTCCCACACCGACACATCGAAACCGAACGGCGTCTTGTGCAGCACCCGATCCCCCACCGCCAGGCCGAACCGGTCCTGCATCCACCCCAACCGGTTCACAATCCCCGCATGCGAGACCACCACACCCTTCGGCACACCCGTCGAACCCGACGTATAGATCACATACGCCGCATGCCCCGGCACCACCGACACGCCCAGCGGGCCATCGTCCGCCAAAGACACCTGCACGTCGTCCGTGAACACCACCGGCACCGCACCCGCACCCACCACAGCCGCGCAGGCCCCATCGGTGACCACACACACCGCACCCGCATCAGCCAGCATGAACGCGACCCGCTCCGCCGGCAGCTCCGGATCAACCGGCAGATACGCACCCCCGGCCTTCAACACCGCCAGCAACGCCACGACCATGTCAAAGCCGCGCTCCAGGCACACCGCCACGACCGACTCCGCACCCACACCCCGGCCGACCAGCACCCGGGCCAGACGATTCGCCCGCGCATCCAACTCCGCATACGAAACCGACTCACCCTCGAACACCACCGCCACCGCATCCGGCGTCCGCGCCACCTGCCCCGCGAACAACCCCGGCAACGTCCCCGCCGGAACCACCGCATCCGTGTCGTTCCACTCCACCAGCACCCGACGCCGCTCCACGGCATCCAGCACATCCATCCCGGAGACCCGCACGAACGGATCGGCGGCCACCGTCTCCAGTACCCGCACCAGACGCTCGGCCATCGCCAGGACACTGCCGGCCTCGAACAGATCCACCGACCCAGTCAGCTCGCCACGGAGCTCGACCGGAGCACCGTTCGTGTCGAAGACCTCACCCAGGCTCAGCTCCAGATCGAACTTCGCCACCGACATCGCTGCGGCCGACGCGTGCACTCCAGGCCGCACGCCCGGCAGGTCCAGCTCCGCCTCGGTGTTGTTCTGCAGGGTGAGCATCACCTGGAACAGCGGATGCCGTGACAGGGAGCGGGCGGGAGCCAGCTCCTCCACCAGACGCTCGAAGGGCACATCCTGGTGCTCGAAGCCAGCCAGACCGGTCTCCCGCACCCGAGCCAGCAACTCGGTGAACGCCGGGTCACCTGACACATCCGTACGCATCACCAGCGTGTTGACGAAGAACCCGACCAGATCATCCAAGGCCTCGTCCGTGCGTCCGGCGACCGCCGCACCGATCGGGATGTCCGTGCCGGCGCCCAGCTTCGACAGCAGCACCGCCAGCGCGGCCTGCACCACCATGAACACCGTCACACCCTGCTCACGCGCCATCTCCAGCAGCCGCGCATGCACATCGGCCGACACCTGGAGCGGCACGCTGTGCCCACGATGGCTCGACACCACCGGACGCGGCCGGTCCACCGGCAACGCCAGCTCCTCCGGCATCCCAGCCAACGCCGATCGCCAGAATGCGACCTGGCGTGAGATCACACTGTCCGGGTCGTCCTCGCTGCCCAGCAGCTCGCGCTGCCACAGCGCGTAGTCCGCGTACTGCACCGGCAACGGCTCCCACACCGGAGCCCGGCCCTCAAGGCGGGCCGCGTACGCGGTCGACACATCCCGGGCCAGCGAGCCCGTCGACCAACCGTCCCCGGCGATGTGGTGGACCACCACGACCAGCACCTGCTCCCCCGAAGGCTCACCCGAACCCTCGGTGAACAGCCACGCCCGCACCGGCACCTCCGACACCAGATCGAAGGCATACTGCGCCGCCTGCGCGATCGCGTCCGGCAGCTGTCCGGCGGCCACCTCGACCGCCTGAAGCTCCCAGGCCAGCTCCTCGATGTCGATGACCTGCTGGAACGGCTCGCCATCGGCGGTCGGGAAGACCGTACGCAGCACCTCGTGCCGGCCGATCACATCCCGCAACGCCGAACCGAGCGCGGCCGAGTCCACGTCACCGGACAGCCCCAGCACCATCGGGATGTTGTAGGTGGAGCTCGGGCCCTCCAACTGCCCGATGAACCAGAGCCGCTGCTGTGCGAACGACAGCGGCAACCGCTCCGGACGCGCCTGCGGTACAAGCGCGGAACGCGCCGCACCCGCACCCGACAACCGGGCCGCCAGCCCGGCCACCGTCGGAGCCTCGAACAGGAACCGGATGTCGATCTCCACCCCGAGCAAGGCCCGCACCCGGCTGACCAGCCGTACGGCCAGCAGCGAGTGGCCGCCCAGGGCGAAGAAGTCGTCATCGACACCGACCGACTCCAGGCCCAGGACCTCGGCGAACGCCTGGCACAGCGCCTTTTCGCGGGCGTTGGCCGGGCCGTGCCCGGACCTGGCGGCAGCCGCGAAGTCGGGGGCCGGCAGCGCCTTGCGGTCCAACTTCCCGTTCACCGTGAGCGGCAGAGCCTCAAGGACCACCACCGCCGACGGCACCATGTACTCCGGCAACCGCGAGCCCACAAACTCCCGCAGCACACCAGCATCAGCCTCAGCCTCGGCTGCCGGGACGACGTAGGCGACCAGGCGCTTGTCACCCGGCACGTCCTCCCGCGCGATCACCGCCGCTTGGGCAACCTGCGGGTGCGCGGTCAGGACCGCCTCGATCTCGCCCGGCTCGATCCGGAAACCACGGACCTTCACCTGCTCATCCGCCCGGCCCACATACACCAGATCACCATCGGCGTTCCAGCGCACCACATCCCCGGTCCGATACAACCGGCCACCGGAGCCGGTGGCATCGAACGGATCCGCCACGAACCGGCCCGCGGTCAACCCCGCCCGGCCCACATATCCCCGCGCCAACTGAGCCCCAGCGATATACAACTCACCGGCAACCCCGACCGGCACCGGCCGCAACGACTCATCCAGCACATACAACCGCACGTTGGCGATTGGCCGGCCGATCGGCACCTGCTCATCCAGCCGCTGCCCCGACACCGCCCGGAACACACAACACCCGACCACCGTCTCGGTCGGTCCGTACTCATTGACCACCACCGAGTCCGGCGTACGCCCCAGCCAGTCACGCACCGCACCGGCCGACAACGCCTCACCACCCACCACCAGCACCCGCGCCGCCGACAACGCGGCAGCATCGGTCACCAGCTCCGCCAGCAACGGCAGATGCCCCGGCACCACCTTCAGCACATCAAAACCACCCGAGGCATTCACCAGCCCCGCCAGACCCTCGGCACCGCCCTCAGCACTGGCCACCACCACCGACCCCGCCACCAACGGCACCACCACACTCGTCACCGTCAGGTCGAACGCCAACGACGAATGCAACACCGCCCCACCAGCAGCCGGACCATACTCACCCGCCGCCCACACCACATAGTTCGCCAACCCGCCATGAGTCACCCCGACACCCTTCGGCGTCCCCGTCGACCCCGACGTATAGATCACATACGCCAACTGCCCCGGCACCACCGGAACCCCGACCGGGCCGTCAGCCACCGACGACACCACCGCAGCCACCTGCGGATCGTCCAACGCCACCACCGGCACCCTCACCGCCGGCAACTCGTCCAGGATGTCCTCGGTCCCCAGCAACACCGCCGCCCGCGCATCGGAGAGCATGAACGAGATCCGCTCGGCCGGATACTCCGGGTCGATGGGCAGATACGCACCCCCGGACTTCCACACCGCCAACAGGGCCACCACCATGTCCACCCCACGCGGCAGACACAACCCCACCACCGACTCCGCACCCACACCCAGCCCGGTCAGATACCGCGCCAGACGATTCGCCCGCGCATCCAGTTCCGCGTAGGACAGCTCGACACCGTCCGCGACCACGGCCACTGCATCCGGGGTCCGCACCACCTGCGCCGCAAACAACTCCGGCACCAGGGCATCCGGCACGACCGCATCCGTGTCGTTCCACTCCACCAGCACCCGACGCCGCTCATCGGCATCCAGCAAGTCGAGCGCCGACAAGGGCACGGACGGGTTGGTGAGCACCGTCTCCAGCAGCCGCACCAAACGCTCGGCGAACAGCGCGACGCTGTCGGCGTCGAACAGGTCCGCAGACCCGGTCACCACACCCCGCAGCCCTGCCGGAACGCCGCCGGTCGCGAAGACCTCCCCCACGCTCAGGTCGATGTCGAACCTCGCCGCCGAGGTCGCCGCGGCCGACGCCTCCTGGCCGCCGACCCGCACGCCCGGCAGATCCAGCACCGCCTCGGCGTTGTTCTGCCCCGTGAACATCACCTGGAACAAGGGATGCCGCGCCAGCGACCGGGAGGGAGCCAGCTCCTCCACCAGACGCTCGAAAGGCACGTCCTGGTGCTCGAACCCGGCGAGGCTCGTCTCACGCACCCTGGAGAGGACCTGGTGGAACGTCGGGTCACCTGACAGATCCGTACGGATCACCAGGCTGTTGATGAAGAACCCGACCAGGTCGTCCAGCGCCTCGTCGGTGCGGCCGGCCACCGCCATGCCCATCGGGATGTCCCTGCCCGCGCCCAGCTTGGACAGCAGCACCGCGAGCGCGGCCTGCACCAGCATGAACACCGTCACGCCCTGCTCACGCGCCACACCCACGAGCCGGGCATGCACGTCAGCCGGCACCTGCAACGGCACCGTATGGCCGTGGTTGCTTGCAACTGCCGGACGCGGACGGTCTGTCGGCAGCGTCAGCTCCTCCGGTGCCCCGGCCAAAGCCTCGCGCCAGTAGGCGACCTGCTGGGATATCAGGCTGTCCGGGTCGTCCTCGTTGCCCAGCAGCTCGCGCTGCCACAGCGCGTAGTCCGCGTACTGCACCGGCAGCGGCTCCCACACCGGGGCGCGGCCGTCAAGGCGAGCCGCGTATGCCGTGGAGACGTCGCGGGCCAGCGGGCCGGTCGACCAGCCGTCCCCGGCGATGTGGTGGACGACCACTACGAGCACTCGCTCAGCCGAAGGCTCATCCGAGCCCTCGGTGAACAGCCACGCCCGCACCGGCACCTCGGAGGCCAGGTCGAAGGCGTACCCGGCCGCCGTCGCGACTTCCGCCTCAAGATCAGACGCAGTCACCTCGACCAGCTGCAGCTCCCAGTCCAGCTCATCGATGTCGATGACCTGCTGGAGCGGCTGTCCGTCCGCGGCCGTGGGGAAGACCGTGCGCAGCACCTCGTGCCGCCCGATCACATCCCGCAACGCCGAACCGAGGGCTGACGAGTCCACGTCACCGGACAGCCGCAGCACCATCGGGATGTTGTAGAGGGCGCTCGGGCCCTCCAACTGCCCGATGAACCACAAGCGCTGCTGCGCGAACGACAACGGCAACCGCTCCGGACGCACCCACGGCGCCAGCGGGGAACGTGCCGTATCAGCATCCGACAACCGGGCCGCCAGACCGGCCACTGTAGGAGCCTCGAACAGGGTCCGGATGTCGATCTCCACCCCGAGCACCGCGCGTGCCCGGCTGACCAGCCGCACCGCGAGCAGTGAATGCCCGCCGAGTGCGAAGAAGTCGTCTTCGACCCCGATGGTCTCCAGCCCGAGGATGTCGGCGAACGCCTGGCACAGCAGTTCCTCGCGCACGTTCGCCGGCCCGCGTCCGAGCCCGGCGGCGGACGCGAACTCGGGGGCGGGCAGCGCCCGCCGGTCGAGTTTGCCGTTGGGCGTGAGCGGCAGGGTGTCGAGCGTCACCACGGCCGCGGGCACCATGTACTCGGGCAGCCTGGAGGCGACCCGGTCGCGGAGCAGGCCCGGCAACGCGACCGCGCCGGCCGTCGGGACGATGTAGGCGACCAGGCGCTTGTCGCCCGGCTCGTCCTCGCGGGCGATCACTGCGGCCTGCGCCACCAGCGGATGTTCGGCCAGCACCGCCTCGATCTCGCCCGGCTCGATCCGGAAGCCCCGGATCTTCACCTGCTCGTCGGCCCGGCCCAGATACACCAGATCACCATCGGCGTTCCAGCGCACCACGTCCCCGGTCCGGTACAACCGGCCGCCACCGGCGGGGTCGGTGTCGAACGGGTCGGCCACGAACCGTCCCGCGGTCAGACCCGCGCGCCCCAGGTACCCGCGTGCCAGACCCGCACCGGCCACATACAGCTCGCCGGCCACGCCCACGGGTACCGGACGCAACGCCTCGTCAAGTACGAACACCTGGCTGTTGACCACCGGACGCCCGATCGCCACCTGCCCCGCGTCCGCATCGCAGCGCCACAGCGTGGCATCCACGGTCGTCTCGGTAGGACCGTACGAGTTGAACATACGATGCCCGGCGGCCCATCGCGCCATCACCTCCGGCGCACAGGCCTCTCCCGCAACCACCACCGTCACATCGGGCGCGATCGATTCCGGCTCCAGCAATGCCAGTACCGCCGGCGGCAACGTCACGAACGACACCGCCTGCTCCGCCAGCAATCCGGTCAGCTCCTGCCCGAACCGCTTGCCGGACGGCACCACAACCAGCGTTGCCCCCTGAAGCAGTGCCATGCACCACTCCCAGCCGAAGGTGTCGAAGCTCGCCGAGGCGAACTGCCCCACGCGGTCCCCGGCACCCACCCCCAGCAACCGGGCATGGCCGGCCGCGAAGCTCGCGAACCCGACGTGCGACACCACCACGCCCTTCGGTGTCCCCGTCGACCCCGAGGTATAGATCACATACGCCGGATGCGCCGCGACCAGCGAAACCACCGGATCCGAGCCAGGCAGGGACGAGACCGCCCCCGCAACATCCGGATCATCCAGCACCACCACCGGCACACCCGAGGACGCCGGCACCCCAGCCGTGGCCGAAGACGCCAGCACCACAACCGGCGCCGCGTCCGACAGCATGAACGCGACCCGCTCAGCCGGATACTCCGGATCGATGGGCAGATACGCGCCCCCGGCCTTCAACACCGCCAGCAACGCCACCATCAGATCCACACCGCGGTCCAGACACACGCCCACCAGGCGCTCCGGGCCCACACCCAACCCCACCAGGTAACGCGCCAGACGGTTGGCCCGCGCGTCCAGCTCGGCATACGAGAGCGACTCACCCTCGAACACCACCGCCGGAGCCTCCGGCGTCCGCTCCACCTGTACCGCGAACAACTCCGGCAGCGTCGAGCGCGCGACGTCGACCACCGTGTCGTTCCACTCCACCAGTACCCGGCGCCGCTCATCGGCGGACAACACGTCCACTCCGGACACCGGCAGGGACGGGTCGGCGAGCACCGCCTCCAGCACCCGCACCCACCGCTCGGCGATCACAGCGATGCTGCCCGCATCGAACAGATCGGCCGCACCTGTCACGACACCCCGCAGGCCCGCCGGAACGCCCTCGGCATCGAACATCTCGGAAACGATCGTGTTCAGGTCGAACTTCGACGCCTGCTCCCCCGAAGGCACGGCCTGAGCCTGCACCCCAGGCAACGCCAATTCCGCGGCCGCGTTGTTCTGCAGGGTGAGCATCACCTGGAAGAGCGGATGACGCGCCAGCGATCTGGCCGGGGCGAGTTCCTCGATCAGGCGCTCGAACGGCACGTCCTGGTGCTCGAATCCGGCCAAGCTCGTCTCGCGCACCCGGGCGAGCAACTCGGTGAACGTCGGGTCGCCCGACACATCGGTGCGTACTACCAGGGTATTGACGAAGAACCCGACGAGATCGTCAAGCGCCTCGTCCGCGCGGCCCGCGACCGGCGAACCGATCGGGATGTCCGTGCCCGCGCCCAGCTTCGACAGAAGTACCGCCAGTGTCGCCTGCAGCAGCATGAACACGGACACACCCTGCTCACGCGCCACGTGCCGCAACCGGGCATGCACATCGGCGGAGATCTCCAGTGGGACCGTGTGCCCGCGGTGACTGGCAACCGCCGGGCGGGGTCGGTCCACCGGCAGTGCCAGCTCCTCGGGAGCGCCCGCCAACGCCTCGCTCCAATAGGTGACCTGCCGTGAGATCACAGCGTCTGGGTCCTGCTCGTCACCGAGCAGCTCACGCTGCCACAGCGTGTAGTCCGCGTACTGCACCGGCAGCGGCTCCCACAGGGGAGCACGGCCCTCAAGACGGGCCGCGTACGCGGTCGAGACGTCCCGTGCCAGCGGGTCGGACGACCAGCCGTCGGTGGCGATGTGGTGCACGACCACCACGAGGACGTGCTCATCCGGCCCGGCGGTGAACAGCCAGGCCCGCACCGGCACCTCGGATGCCAGATCGAAGACGTACTCGGTCGCCCGCATGACCGCGTCCGGCAGCAGCTCCCCGGCCGCGAGCTCGACGAACTCGAGATCCCAGACCAGGTCGTCGACGGCGAGGATCTGCTGGAACGGCTGTCCGCCGGCGGTGGGGAAGACCGTGCGCAGTACCTCGTGCCGGCCGATCACATCCCGCAAGGCAGCCGCGAGTGCCGCCTTGTCCAGGTCTCCGGCCAGGCGTATCGCCATCGGAATGTTGTAGGTCGCGCTCGGGCCCTCCAACTGGCCGATGAACCACAACCGCTGCTGCGCGAACGACAACGGCAACCGCTCCGGACGCACCTGCGACACCAGAGCCGAACGCGCCACACCGGCACCCGGCAACCGCGCCGCAAGCTCGGCCACCGTCGGAGCCTCGAACAGAGTCCGCAGAGACAGCTCCGCCCCGAGCATGATTCGCACCCGGCTGACCAGCCGTACCGCCAGCAGCGAATGACCGCCCAGGGCGAAGAAGTCATCATCGACGCCGACCGACTCCAGCCCCAGGACCTCGGCGAAGCCCTGGCAGAGAATCTCCTCGCGCACGTTCGCCGGAGCCCGCCCGGATCCTGCTGCGGTCGCGAAGTCAGGTGCGGGCAGGGCCTTACGGTCCAGCTTGCCGTTGGGCGTCAGCGGCAGTGCCTCGAGCGTCATAACGGTCGCTGGCACCATGTACTCAGGCAGCCGCTCGGCGGCAAACGCCCGCAGCACGGCCGGGTCAACCTCAGAACCGGTCGCCGGGACGACGTAGGCGACCAGCCGCTTGTCCCCGGCCCTGTCCTCGCGGGCGATGACCGCGGTCTGGGCGACCTGCGGATGCCCGGCGATCACCGTCTCGATCTCACCCGGCTCGATCCGGAAACCACGGACCTTCACCTGCTCATCGGCCCGGCCCAGATACACCAGGTCCCCGTCGGCATCCCAGCGCACCACATCCCCGGTGCGATACAACCGGCCGCCACCGGCATCGGTGGCATCGAACGGATCGGCGACGAACCGCTCCGCGGTCAGCCCCGCACGCCCCACATACCCACGCGCCAGCTGCACACCCGCCAGATACAACTCACCAGCCACCCCCACCGGCACCGGACGCATCCGCTCATCCAGCACGAACACCCGCGTGTTCGCCACCGGACGCCCGATCGGCACCACACCCGACCCATCCGCCTCGACCCGGTACTCGGTCACGTCCACCGACGCCTCGGTCGGACCGTACAAGTTGAACAGGCCAGCTCCCTCACCGAACACGGAGAAGAACCGGTCCCGGACGCCGGCACCCAACGCCTCGCCCGAACACACCACCCGCCGCAACGAGCCGCACTCCCGAGCCTGCGGCGCCGCAAGGAACGCCTCCAGCATCGACGGCACGAAATGCACCGTGTCCACCCGCTGCTCACGGACCAGTTCCGCCACATACCCCGGATCCCGATGACCACCCGGACGGGCCACCACCATCACCGCACCCTGCAGCAACGGCCAGAACAACTCCCACACCGACACATCGAAACCGAACGGCGTCTTGTGCAGCACCCGATCCCCCACCGCCAGGCCGAACCGGTCCTGCATCCACCCCAACCGGTTCACAATCCCCGCATGCGAGACCACCACACCCTTCGGCACACCCGTCGAACCCGACGTATAGATCACATACGCCGCATGCCCCGGCACCACCGACACGCCCAGCGGGCCATCGTCCGCCAAAGACACCTGCACGTCGTCCGTGAACACCACCGGCACCGCACCCGCACCCACCACAGCCACGCAGGCCCCATCGGTGACCACACACACCGCACCCGCATCAGCCAGCATGAACGCGACCCGCTCCGCCGGCAGCTCCGGATCAACCGGCAGATACGCACCCCCGGCCTTCAACACCGCCAGCAACGCCACGACCATGTCCACACCACGGTCCAGGCACACCGCCACGACCGACTCCGCACCCACACCCCGGCCGACCAGCACCCGGGCCAGACGATTCGCCCGCGCATCCAACTCCGCATACGAAACCGACTCACCCTCGAACACCACCGCCACCGCATCCGGCGTCCGCGCCACCTGCCCCGCGAACAACCCCGGCAACGTCCCCGCCGGAACCTCAGCCGCAGTGTCATTCCACTCCACCAGCACCCGGTCCAACTCGACCGCATCCAGCACGCCCACCGCCGACAGCGGCACCTGCGCACCGCCGTCCAGCGCGTCCTCCAACGCCGACACCAGATGCCCGACCCCGGTGTGCAGCATCTCCGCCACCGCCTGGGGATCGATCGGCGCGACCGCATCCACCATCAGAATCAGACCCGCATCACCGTTGTCATCGACCGACATCGTCAACGGATAGTTCGTCCGGTCCTGGACAAACACCTGCCGAAGGCCCTCAAACCCGCCGTGCTCGTCGGCGCTGCCCTCATCGGCACTCTGAGAGCTGCCGACGGTGTTGTGCCGGTAGTTGAACAGTGTGGCGAACAGCGGCTCATCGGCCGGCACCGCACTGACCCGCTGGGCCAGTGCCAGCGGCGCGTGCTCGTGCTCCAGCAACCCGGCCAGCTGACCCCGCATCGCGGTGACCGCGCCCAGCACGTCGAGTTCGCCGGTGCGCACCCGCACCGGCAGAGTGTTCATGAACAGGCCCGGCATCCGGTCGGAGCCGGCACCGGCGTTCATCCGGCCGAACAGCACCGTGCCGAACACCACGTCGTCACGGCCGGAGACCACCGACAGCACCCGCGACCACGCCAGATGCATGACCGTGGCCGCACTGGCTCCCAACCGCCGCGACACGTCCTGCAGGCGGGCCGCCACACCGGCGTCCACAGGCAGGCTCGCGCTGACGACTTCGGAGCCGTCGCCGCGCACATCGCTGACCCCGAACGCCGCGGTCGGCTCGTCCACCCCGGACAGAAGCTCCCGGAAGAACTCCTCGTGCTCTCCCGTGTCGAGACCGGCACGGGCCTGAGCCACAAAGCCCCGGAACGGCAGCGGCTCCGGCAGTTCCTCGGCACGACCGGCCAGGATCGTGCGCGCCTCGTCCAACACGATGTCCGCCGCGGTGTGGTCCTGCACCAAGTGGTGCACCCGCACCAGCGCCAGCCACCGGCCCCCGGAAACCTCGGTGACGTGCAGATCGAGCAGCGGGGCGCGGCCCAGATCCATCGACAGCCCCACCAGGGACACCAGATCGGCCGCGGGGTCGGCGGTGTCGGTGTCAAGGCTCACCTCGGTCACCGTCAGCTTCGCGGAGCGCCACACCACCTGTACCGGTTCGCGCAGCCCCTTCCACACCACCGAGGTGCGGAACACATCGTGCCGGTCGATCACCTGCTGTACCGCGGAGGCGAATCCGTCCAGGCCCGAACGGTCCTGGAACTCCAGCACTGCGAGCAGAACGTAGACGTCGTCGCCACCGTCGGCCAGCAGGTGGTGGAACAGCAGGCCCTCCTGCAGCGGGGCCAGCGGGTAGATGTCCGCGACATTGCCCGCACCGCCCTCGACCCCGGCGACCGCGATCTCGATCTCGGCCTCGGTCAGCTCCACCAACGGCAGCATCTCCGGCGTGATCGTCTGCGCGCCGTCCGGAATCAGGTTCTCCGGCACCGACACCGTCACCGCACCGGACACAGCCGCCAAGCCCGCCGGCGTCGGCGACAGGAACAGCGCCCGCACCGACACCGACATGCCCCGTACCCGCAGCCACTCCACCAGACGCACCACGAGCAGCGAGTGACCGCCCAGCGCGAAGAAGTCGTCATCGACACCGACGGACTCCAGCCCCAGGACCTCGGCGAAGCCCTGGCACAGCAACTCCTCCCGCACGTTCGCCGGAGCCCGCCCGGACCCGGCGAGCGACGCGAAGTCGGGGGCGGGCAGGCCCCTGCGATCCAGCTTCCCGTTGCGCGTGAGAGGCAGCGCGTCCAGCACCACCACCGCCGAGGGCACCATGTACTCCGGCAACCGCTCGGCCACGGACCTGCGCACCGAAACGGACAGGTCCTGACCGGCCACCGCGCCGGCGGCCGGATCCACACCTTCCGCGGAGGTGGGGACGATGTAGGCAACCAGGCGCTTGTCCCCGGCCCTGTCCTCGCGGGCGATGACCGCGGTCTGGGCGACGTGGGGGTGCCCGGCGATCACCGTCTCGATCTCACCCGGCTCGATCCGGAAACCACGGACCTTGACCTGCTCATCGGCCCGGCCCAGATACACCAGGTCCCCGTCGGCATCCCAGCGCACCACATCCCCGGTGCGATACAACCGGCCGCCACCGGCATCGGTGGCATCGAACGGGTCGGCGACGAACCGCTCCGCCGTCAGACCCGCACGCCCCACATACCCACGCGCCAGCTGCACACCCGCCAGATACAACTCACCGGCCACCCCCACCGGCACCGGACGCATCCGCTCATCCAGCACGAACACCCGCGTGTTCGCCACCGGACGCCCGATCGGCACCACACCCGACCCATCCGCCTCGACCCGGTACTCGGTCACGTCCACCGACGCCTCGGTCGGACCGTACAGATTGAACAGGCCAGCTCCCTCACCGAACACGGAGAAGAACCGGTCCCGGACGCCGGCACCCAACGCCTCGCCCGAACACACCACCCGCCGCAACGAGCCGCACTCCCGAGCCTGCGGCGCCGCAAGGAACGCCTCCAGCATCGACGGCACGAAATGCACCGTGTCCACCCGCTGCTCACGGACCAGTTCCGCCACATACCCCGGATCCCGATGACCACCCGGACGGGCCACCACCATCACCGCACCCTGCAGCAACGGCCAGAACAACTCCCACACCGACACATCGAAACCGAACGGCGTCTTGTGCAGCACCCGATCCCCCACCGCCAGGCCGAACCGGTCCTGCATCCACCCCAACCGGTTCACAATCCCCGCATGCGAGACCACCACACCCTTCGGCACACCCGTCGAACCCGACGTATAGATCACATACGCCGCATGCCCCGGCACCACCGACACGCCCAGCGGGCCATCGTCCGCCAAAGACACCTGCACGTCGTCCGTGAACACCACCGGCACCGCACCCGCACCCACCACAGCCACGCAGGCCCCATCGGTGACCACACACACCGCACCCGCATCAGCCAGCATGAACGCGACCCGCTCCGCCGGCAGCTCCGGATCAACCGGCAGATACGCACCCCCGGCCTTCAACACCGCCAGCAACGCCACCACCATGTCCACGCCACGGTCCAGGCACACCGCCACGACCGACTCCGCACCCACACCCCGGCCGACCAGCACCCGGGCCAGACGATTCGCCCGCGCATCCAACTCCGCATACGAAACCGACTCACCCTCGAACACCACCGCCACCGCATCCGGCGTCCGCGCCACCTGCCCCGCGAACAACCCCGGCAACGTCCCCGCCGGCACCACCGCATCAGTGTCATTCCACTCCACCAGCACCCGGTCCAACTCGACCGCATCCAGCACGCCCACCGCCGACAGCGGCACCTGCGCACCGCCGTCCAGCGCGTCCTCCAACGCCGACACCAGATGCCCGACCACCGTGAGCAGCATCCCGGCCACGGCTTGCGGATCGATCGGCCCGACCGCGTCCACCGTCACACCGAGCAGCTCACCGCCACCGTCATCGACCGACACCGTCAACGGGTAGTTGGTGCTCTCCCGGGAGAACACCGGCCGGACACCCTCGAACCCGGCGTCGTGCTCGTTAGAACCGTGAGGCGCGGCGCTCGCGTTGTGCCGGTAGTTGAACAGTGTGGCGAACAGCGGCTCATCGGCCGGCACCGCACTGACCCGCTGGGCCAGTGCCAGCGGCGCGTGCTCGTGCTCCAGCAACCCGGCCAGCTGACCCCGCATCGCGGTGACCGCGCCCAGCACGTCGAGTTCGCCGGTGCGCACCCGCACCGGCAGAGTGTTCATAAACAGGCCCGGCATCCGGTCGGAGCCGGCACCGGCGTTCATCCGGCCGAACAGCACCGTGCCGAACACCACGTCGTCACGGCCGGAGACCACCGACAGCACCCGCGACCACGCCAGATGCATGACCGTGGCCGCACTGGCTCCCAACCGCCGCGACACGTCCTGCAGGCGGGCCGCCACACCGGCGTCCACAGGCAGGCTCGCGCTGACGACTTCGGAGCCGTCGCCGCGCACATCGCTGACCCCGAACGCCGCGGTCGGCTCGTCCACCCCGGACAGAAGCTCCCGGAAGAACTCCTCGTGCTCCCCCGTGTCGAGCCCGGCCCTGGCCTGAGCCACAAAGCCCCGGAACGGCAACGGCTCCACAAGCGTCTCGGCACGACCCGCCAGGATCGTCTGCACCTCGTCGTAGACCACGTCCATCGCGGTGTGGTCCTGCACCAGGTGATGCACCCGCACCAACCCCAGCCACCGGCCGCCGGAAGCTTCGGCGACATGCAGATCCAGCAGCGGCGCCCGCCCCAGATCCATCTGCAACCCCACCACCGACACCAGATCCGTCGCCGGATCGGCGCTGTCCGTGCCGAGTTTCACCTCGGTGACCGGCAGCGTCGCGGAACGCCACACCACCTGCACCGGTTCACGCAAACCCTGCCAGACCAACGAGGTACGGAACACATCGTGCCGGTCGACCACCTGCTGCAACGCCCCGACGAACCCGTCCAGCCGGGAACGGTCGTCGAACTCGACCACCATCCGCAGCACATACGCGTCCTGACCGCCATCGGCCAGCAGGTGATGGAAGAAGATCCCTTCCTGCAGCGGAGCCAGCGGATAGATGTCCGCGACATTGCCCGCACCACCCTCGACCCCGGCCACCACTGCCTGGATCTCGGCCTCGGTCAGCTCCACCAACGGCAGCATCTCCGGCGTGATCGTCTGCGCGCCGTCCGGAATCAGGTTCTCCGGCACCGACACCGTCACCGCACCGGACACAGCCGCCAGGCCCGCCGGCGTCGGCGAGACGAACAGCGACCGCACGGGCACCGACATGCCTCGCACCCGCAGCCACTCCACCAAGCGGACCGCCAGCAGCGAGTGACCGCCCAGGGCGAAGAAGTCGTCCTCGACGCCGACCGACTCCAGCCCGAGGACCTCGGCGAAGCCCTGGCACAGGATCTCCTCGCGCACATTCGCCGGGCCACGACCTGAGCCGGCGATGGCCGCGAAGTCGGGCGCGGGCAGGGCCCGCCGGTCCAGCTTCCCGTTCACCGTCAGCGGCAACGCCTCAAGGGCCACCACCGCCGACGGCACCATGTACTCCGGCAGACGCTCGGCGACAAACGCCCGCAGCACGACCGGGTCGGCCTGAGCCCCGGTCGCCGGGACGACGTAGGCGACCAGACGCTTGTCCCCGCCCTCATCCTCCCGCACGATGACCGCGGTCTGGGCGACCTGCGGATGCCCGGCGATCACCGCTTCGATCTCACCCGGCTCGATCCGGAAACCACGGACCTTGACCTGCTCATCGGCCCGGCCCAGATACACCAGATCACCGTCGGCATCCCAGCGCACCACATCCCCGGTGCGATACAACCGGCCGCCACCGGCATCGGTGGCATCGAACGGATCGGCGACGAACCGCTCCGCCGTCAGACCCGCACGCCCCACATACCCACGCGCCAGCTGCACACCCGCCAGATACAACTCACCAGCCACCCCCACCGGCACCGGACGCATCCGCTCATCCAGCACGAACACCCGCGTGTTCGCCACCGGACGCCCGATCGGCACCACACCCGACCCATCCGCCTCGACCCGGTACTCGGTCACGTCCACCGACGCCTCGGTCGGACCGTACAAGTTGAACAGGCCAGCTCCCTCACCGAACACGGAGAAGAACCGGTCCCGGACGCCGGCACCCAACGCCTCGCCCGAACACACCACCCGCCGCAACGAGCCGCACTCCCGAGCCTGCGGCGCCGCAAGGAACGCCTCCAGCATCGACGGCACGAAATGCACCGTGTCCACCCGCTGCTCACGGACCAGTTCCGCCACATACCCCGGATCCCGATGACCACCCGGACGGGCCACCACCATCACCGCACCCTGCAGCAACGGCCAGAACAACTCCCACACCGACACATCGAAACCGAACGGCGTCTTGTGCAGCACCCGATCCCCCACCGCCAGGCCGAACCGGTCCTGCATCCACCCCAACCGGTTCACAATCCCCGCATGCGAGACCACCACACCCTTCGGCACACCCGTCGAACCCGACGTATAGATCACATACGCCGCATGCCCCGGCACCACCGACACGCCCAGCGGGCCATCGTCCGCCAAAGACACCTGCACGTCGTCCGTGAACACCACCGGCACCGCACCCGCACCCACCACAGCCACGCAGGCCCCATCGGTGACCACACACACCGCACCCGCATCAGCCAGCATGAACGCGACCCGCTCCGCCGGCAGCTCCGGATCAACCGGCAGATACGCACCCCCGGCCTTCAACACCGCCAGCAACGCCACCACCATGTCCACGCCACGGTCCAGGCACACCGCCACGACCGACTCCGCACCCACACCCCGGCCGACCAGCACCCGGGCCAGACGATTCGCCCGCGCATCCAACTCCGCATACGAAACCGACTCACCCTCGAACACCACCGCCACCGCATCCGGCGTCCGCGCCACCTGCCCCGCGAACAACCCCGGCAACGTCCCCGCCGGCACCACCGCATCAGTGTCATTCCACTGGACCAACACCCGGTCCAGCTCCGTGCCATCCAGCACACTCACCGCCGACAGCGGCACCTGCGCACCGTCATCCAGAGCGTCCTCCAACGCCGACACCAGATGCCCGACCCCGGTGTGCAGCATCTCCGCCACCGCCTGGGGATCGATCGGCGCGACCGCATCCACCGTTAGACCGAGACCATCACCGTTGTCATCGACCACGACCGCCAGCGGATAGTTGGTCCGCTCCTGGAAAAACACATTCCTGATACCAGCCAGGCTTGAACTGGGGGTCGTCGCCTGACGGTAGTTGAACATCGAAGTGAACAGCGGAACATCCGCCGGCACCCCGCTCGCGCGCTGGGCCAAGGCCAACGGCGCGTGCTCGTGCTCCAGCAGTCCGGCCAGCTGCCCGCGCATTGCCGTGACCGCGGCCTGCACGTCCAGTTCACCGGTGCGCACCCGCACCGGCAGCATGTTCGTGAGCAATCCCGGCATCCGGCCCGAGCCCGCTCTGGCGTTCATCCGCCCGAGCAACATCGTCCCGAACACCACGTCATCACGGCCGGAGACCACCGCCAGCACCCGCGACCACGCCACATGCATGACGGTCGCCGGACTGGCGCCCAAACGGCGCGATACCTCCCGCAACCGCACGACCAAGTCAGCGCCCAGATCCAGCTCTGCGACAGCCACCCCGGATCCGTCCCTGCGCACGTCGGTGACACCGAACGCCGCGGTGGGCTCGTCCACGCCGGACAGCAAGTCCCTGAAGAAGTCCTGGTGTTCCCCGCTCTCCAGCCTGGCCCGGGCTTGCGACACGAATTGCCGGTACGGCAACGGATCCGGCAACTCGTCGGCCTGTCCGGCCAGGATCGTCCGCAGCTCGTCGTGCAGCATCTCCAGCGTGGTGTGGTCCTGAACCACATGATGCATCCGCAGCAGCCCCAGCCACCGGTCGCCGGAGATCTCCGCAACATGCAGATCCAGCAGCGGGGCCCGGCCGAGATCCATCACCAGCCCGACCTCGGAAACGAGCTCCGCCGCCGGATCGACGCTGTCGGCATCAAGGTTCACCTCGGTGACGGGAAGCGTCGCGGAGCGCCACACCACCTGCACCGGCTCACGCAGCCCCTGCCACACCACCGACGTGCGGAACACGTCATGCCGGTCGACGACCTGCTGCAACGCCGCGACGAACCCATCCAGCTGGGACCGGCCGTCAAACTCCCACCCAAATGCTGTGACGTAGACGTCCTCGCCACCGTCGGCCAGCAGGTGGTGGAAGAAGATCCCTTCCTGCAGCGGGGCCAGCGGATAGACGTCCGCGACATTGCCCGCACCACCCGGCACCCCGGCCACCACGGTCTGGATCTCGGCCTCGGTCAGCTCCACCAACGGCAGCATCTCCGGCGTGATCACCTGCGCGCCGTCCGGAATCAGGTTCTCCGGCACCGTCCCCTGGACCGCACCGGCGACCGCCGCCAGGTCCGCTGGCGTCGGGGCTTCGAAGAGCACCTGCACCGAGACTGACATTCCCCTTACCCGCAGCCACTCCAGCAGCTGCACGGCGAGCAGCGAGTGACCGCCCAGCGCGAAGAAGTCGTCATCGACGCCGACCGACTCCAGCCCCAGGACCTCGGCGAAGCCCTGGCACAGCAACTCCTCCCGCACGTTCGCCGGAGCCCGCCCGGACCCGGCGATCGCGCTGAAGTCCGGCGCGGGCAAAGCCTTACGATCCAGCTTGCCGTTGTGCGTCAACGGCAGCGCGTCCAGCACCACCACCGCCGAGGGCACCATGTACTCCGGCAGACGCTCGGCGACAAACGCCCGCAGCACGACCGGGTCGGCCTCAGAACCGGTCGCCGGGACGACGTAGGCGACCAGACGCTTGTCCCCGCCCTCATCCTCCCGCACGATGACCGCGGTCTGGGCGACCTGCGGATGCCCGGCGATCACCGCTTCGATCTCACCCGGCTCGATCCGGAAACCACGGACCTTGACCTGCTCATCGGCCCGGCCCAGATACACCAGATCACCGGACTCACTCCAGCGCACCACATCCCCGGTGCGATACAACCGGCCGCCACCGGCATCGGTGGCATCGAACGGATCGGCGACGAACCGCTCCGCCGTCAGACCCGCACGCCCCACATACCCACGCGCCAGCTGCACACCCGCCAGATACAACTCACCAGCCACCCCCACCGGCACCGGACGCATCCGCTCATCCAGCACGAACACCCGCGTGTTCGCCACCGGACGCCCGATCGGCACCACACCCGACCCATCCGCCTCGACCCGGTACTCGGTCACGTCCACCGACGCCTCGGTCGGACCGTACAAGTTGAACAGGCCAGCTCCCTCACCGAACACGGAGAAGAACCGGTCCCGGACGCCGGCACCCAACGCCTCGCCCGAACACACCACCCGCCGCAACGAGCCGCACTCCCGAGCCTGCGGCGCCGCAAGGAACGCCTCCAGCATCGACGGCACGAAATGCACCGTGTCCACCCGCTGCTCACGGACCAGTTCCGCCACATACCCCGGATCCCGGTGACCACCCGGACGGGCCACCACCATCACCGCACCCTGCAGCAACGGCCAGAACAACTCCCACACCGACACATCGAAACCGAACGGCGTCTTGTGCAGCACCCGATCCCCCACCGCCAGGCCGAACCGGTCCTGCATCCACCCCAACCGGTTCACAATCCCCGCATGCGAGACCACCACACCCTTCGGCACACCCGTCGAACCCGACGTATAGATCACATACGCCGCATGCCCCGGCACCACCGACACGCCCAGCGGGCCATCGTCCGCCAAAGACACCTGCACGTCGTCCGTGAACACCACCGGCACCGCACCCGCACCCACCACAGCCACGCAGGCCCCATCGGTGACCACACACACCGCACCCGCATCAGCCAGCATGAACGCGACCCGCTCCGCCGGCAGCTCCGGGTCGATGGGCAGATACGCGCCCCCGGCCTTCAACACCGCCAGCAACGCCACGACCATGTCAAAGCCGCGCTCCAGGCACACCGCCACGACCGACTCCGCACCCACACCCCGGCCGACCAGCACCCGGGCCAGACGATTCGCCCGCGCATCCAACTCCGCATACGAAACCGACTCACCCTCGAACACCACCGCCACCGCATCCGGCGTCCGCGCCACCTGCCCCGCGAACAACCCCGGCAACGTCCCCGCCGGAACCACCGCATCCGTGTCGTTCCACTCCACCAGCACCCGTTCCAGCTCAGCCGCGTCGAGGAGCTCGACGCCGCCGATCGAATCCTCGGGTGAGGCGGCCGCGAACCAGTTCAGCACCCGGAGGAAGTGCCGGGAGATGTCCGCGCCCTCGTCGTCGCCGTGAAGGTCACGGTTCAACTCGACCGCGGTCTCCATCCCGCCTGCGGCCGAACCGTGGTAGACGTCGATCCGAAGGTCGTCAACCGGCCCTGTGTAGAGGCCGGTCCAGGAGGCGGAGCAGTTGCCGAACCGCTCCGGATGCTCGGCCAGGACGACGTTGACCACCACGTCGTAGAGAGGGCCGCCGCCGACCAGACCCAGGTCGGTCATGATGTCCGTGTACTGATAGCGCTGGTGCCGCAGGCCCTGACGGACTGCATGGGCGGTCTGTCGCAGGAGATCCGCGACCGTCGACTCCTGGGTCATCCGAAGCCGGACGGGCATGATGTTCGCCGTCATGCCGGGAATTCCGAACTCGCGCCTCAGCGTACGGCCGTTGACCGCGACCCCGAGGACGATGTCCTGCGCGCCGGTGACCTGGTGCCGGTAGGCGGCCGTTGCGGCGATCACCAGGCCCGCGAAGTTCGTCTTCAGGCGTCGAGCGGCTGCCTTCAGACCGTCGGCGTCAGGGGCGCCGATCTCCTCCAGGTGCTGGACCGGACGGTTCGCCAGCCGACGAGCCTGGCGGCCCCGCCAACCGGCCGGCTCAGGCGCGCCGGACAGGAGGTCGAGCCAGAAGTCACGGTCCCGGCCGCGCTCCTCCGACTCCCGGTAGTCCCGGTCGGTCTCCATCAGGACGGTCACCGGAGCCAGTGCTCCGTCGGAGGACGCGCGGCCTTCCAGTAGGCCGGTGTAGATCTCGGCCAGCCGATTGGCGAAGGCCGACAAGCTCGTTCCGTCGATGGCGATGTGGTGTGCCCGCTGGTACCAGATTGCGTGATCGTCAGCGAGCCTCAGCACGGTCTGGGCGGACAGCCAACCGTCGGACAGGTCGACCGGGCGGTCCACGTCCGCGTGAATCCACTGCTCGGCGGCGGCGCGCGGGTCGGTCTCCGCGCGTAGGTCGAGGACCTCGATGGGGTATTCGTCCGAGCGGCCGACGTACTGCCGCGGGATCCCGTTCTCCACGGTAATCCTGAGGCGGTACCCGTCGGCTTCGTCCAGGGCGCGCCGCAGAGCGTCGACGAACAGGTCGACGTCCAGGTCTCCGCGGAGCTCCGTGTAGTCGCCGATGGTGTAGGCAGGGCTGGCCGGTGCGAACTGCTGGGCGTACCAGACACCGAGCTGGCCCGACATGAGTTCCTGGAGTTCGTGCTCAGACGCAACCATGACTGCCAACCTCAATGCTTGACACGACGACAAAAAATCAGGATCTGGAGGAACCAGGCCGTAGCGGCCTCGATCTACGAGTGGGTCCGAGCGACGTCCGGGGTGAGCCGGGTACTCGGAGACCGGTCACTGCCGGGGGCGCTCGGCCACCAGTTCGGCAAGGCGCCCGGTGAGATCCACGAGGTTTTCCACGTCCCAGATCAAAGTGGGTTCGATGGACACGCTCAGGGTGTCCTCGATGTCGCCGCAGAGGGCCAAGGCATACACCGAGTCCAGTCCGTAATGGGCAAGGGGCGCCTCTGCGTCGATTGCCTCTGTCGGCTCATCGAGGTAGTACGCAACGCGCTCCAGGAGCCAGGTGGCGATGTTCTCCGCTGTCGGTTCGATGACAGTGGGTCCGTGCTCAGTCATGACTGTCTTCCCTCAGCCCAGTGTCACTCGGGCGGTCAGATCGAAGAGTTTGTGGTCCAGATGGCGCTCTGTGGCGGCGGCGAAGAGCTTTTCTTCCGTGCTCTCGCGTTCGGCAGCGGTGAGTACCGAGCGGCCGCCGAGGCGTGCCGCGAGCCGGTCGAGGACGCCGATCAGTTCGGCTTCGCCGTAGCGGTCGCCGGCTCGGTCCCACACGGCGAGCACCGATGCTGCCGCGAGAAGGACGGTGTAACGGTCGGCCAGGGCGAAGGCTTCCGGTGCGGCGCCGATCGTGATGTCCCTCGGCGGCAGCGCCGCGCAGGCGTCGCGCAGCGCGTGCAGTTCGTCCAGGAAGCGGGCCGCGAGGCGGCTCACGGGTCCGCCGTCCGGCTCCCGCCCGCCGATTTCGGCGAGTGTGCCGATGAGCGCGTCGGCTGGCGGAACGCCCACCGTCAACCGGCCCGGTTCCAGCGGGGGGAGATCGCCTCCGAGGTCGAACAGCTCCTCTGCTGCCGGAGAGTCCTTGAGCCAGGAGCGCCGGGCCAGTCGCGGGAGATGAGGCAGGATCATCACCAGGCAGCCGGTGCGCGATATATGCGCGAAGGTGGCCGGTGCGATGTCCCTGGCCATCTTCTGGTAGATCGCGTACGGGCCCTGGCGCAGATATCCCTGCGCGCCCAGCACCGACCGCAGTTCCTCGACGGCGTCGAGCGCGATCTGGGAGGTCAAGTACTTGGCGGCGGGGGCGTAGAGCGCGATCGCGGGCGACAGGTGCAGCGCTCTGAGCACGACCGCCGAGAAGGCGTCGATGGCCAGGAGGGCGGCGTAGGCACGGGCGATGACGGCGCGGACGTAGGGGATGTCGGCGGCGGTCCCGCCGTAGAGCCGGCGTTCAAGGGTGAAGCCGAGCGCGGCGCGCAGCGCGGTGTCGAGGGGGCCGACGGACACGGCCGGGGTGATGGCCCGGGTGATCTGGTAGGCGCGCAGGGCGGATTCCATGCCCTGGCCCTCCGCACCGAGCAGCGCGTCGGCCGGTACGGGGCAGTCGGTGAAATCCATTCCGCCGAGTGCGACGCCCCGCATCCCGGAGCTGAGGAAGCGCGGCACATCGCGCACGGCGGCGGCGGGCAGCTCGTCCCGTGCGATGAGGAACTGGCTGTGGCTGCGGCTGCCCGCGGCTTCGTTCGTCCTGGCGAACAGCACGATCGCCTCGGCGCGCCGCAGGTTGGTGACGATCTCCTTGCGGCCGGTCAGCAGCCATCGCCCGTCGCGGCGTCGTGCGGTGAACTCCGCGTTGGCGAAGTCGTTGCCGTGGTCGAGTTCGTGGAAGGCAGCGGCGATCCGGCCGTTGTTCAGGAGCAGTTCGGCGGCGCGGCTGCGCTGGGCCTCATCTCCTGAGGTCCAGATGTTGACCGATGCGATGAACGAGCTGAGTCCGTAGCCCAGTCCCAGGCACGGATCGCGCCGCCACAGCGTGCGCTGGATGCCGGCGAGGCGGTCGGCGCGGGTGAGGCGGCCACCGTATGCGGCCGGTACGAATTCGGCGTTCATGCAGAAGCGGTCGAGCAGTCTCTCGCCCTCGGCCAGCATCTCGTGCCGCTCGTCGGCGTCGAGGATGGCGGCGTAGCCCAACGGGTTCTTCTCGTCCCACGGGTCGCCGAGCAGTGCGTCCAGTTCCTCAGCGCCCACTGGGGCCTCCCAGTTCCGTGACCGGCAGGGGCATCGGGTCGCCGAACGGCGTCACCGCGGCACCGGTCTGCGCGGCCTCCGCGACAAGAAGGGAGAGCGGTCCGTCGATCCGGTCGTCTCCGGGGGCGGCTGCGGGCTTCGGCATCCGCAGGACGTCGGCGATCCTGGCCAGCAGCATGCGAAGCGCGGCCCGTACCCAGAGCCCGTCTTCCCATAGTGGTTCGCCCTGGTGACCGCTCTCGCCGGTGCACCAGAGGTGCAGGCAGGCCGCGCCCGCGTAGCAGAGCTCGTAGGCAGCGGCCAGCTCGTAGGCGGCCATGGGAGGTCTGGCCCCCGGACGCGTGTCCGCCATGAGGGCGTGGAGTTGCTCGACGACGGTGCACAGCGCGTGGGCATGCTCCGCCAGGCCGTTGGGGACCGTCCTGGTGTCGAGGGACGCGACGAACCCGGGGAGCGACTGGACGAGCGAGCACCCCCGACGCGACATGAGTGTCAGAGCCGTGTGGTCCAGGTTCCGCACCGGCTCGCCGACCGCTACGGCCTCGCGCAGGCCGTCCGTGTCGGCGGCGCCCTTGGCGAAGCCGCGCACCAGCCTGGGGTACTGCTGGATCAGGCCGGCTCTGTTGACCGGGGTGCTGCCGTCGAAGATCGACACGACCTGGTGGTCGCGCCGCACTTTCTGGAACGCACCGTGCTCGTACACCCCGGTGAGGAAGGAGCGTGCGCCGAGCAGCTCGGCCAGTTCCGCGAGCATCGAGTCGACCAGTGTGGGAGCGAGTGCCTTCACCACCGGGGAGACGACGCTCATCTCCTCGGTGAGGCTGTGGATGGAGCGGCTGCCGACGAGCGCCGCCGCTTCCACAGCGGCGAGTTGTGCCGCGGACTGGGCGAGGATCGCTGCGGGATAGGGGCGTTCGATGAGGGGGCGCCGTTGAATGAGCCGGGTCGCGACGAAGCGCCCGGTGAGTCTCAGTGCGTGTTCGCCGGCTCCGAGGGAGAGGACCGCGCACATGGTGCGGGTCAGCTGGAGTGCGCGTAGCACCGTTTCGACACCGGTGCCCTCCGCGCCGATGCGGGCGGTGGCCGGAAGCCCGGCGCCGGTGAATTCGATGCCTGATATGTCGATGCCGCGGATGCCGTGCGTGGGCACCTTGGGCAGCGCCCGCCAGGTGCCGCTCGCCGCTTGCGTCTTGTCGAAGAGGAAGAGGCTGTGCCCGCGTGCCCCGCCGTGCTCGCCTGTGCGGGCGAGCACGGTGAGCAGGTCTGCGCGCGTGGCGTTGTTGATCGGCCACTTCACCCCGTCGAGGCGGTAGCCGCCCGCCTGGGGTGTGGCCGTGCAGGAGCCGTTCAGCAGATCCGCGCCGTGCTCCGGCTCGGACAGCGCCCAGCCCACCGGGCCAGCGGAGAGTACGACGTCTGCAACGCCGGCGGCCTGTTCCGGGCTTCCACCCACCCATACCGGCGCGACACCCAGATAGGTCTTGGCGTGCGCCACCGTGGCGCTCACGTCACGGCGCGCGACCGTCCGCAGGAGCCGTAGGAAGACTTCGTGATCGTCGAGCTTCCCGCCGAACCTGGCCGGGACGTAGTACGCGGCCAGTCCGAAGGCGTCGAGGCGTGCGCAACTCGCCGCGGGGAACTCCTCCGCGGCGTCGAGCTCTGCGTTCTCCCGGGCAGCCTGGCCCGGGTCGCCGAGCGTCTCCTCCAGGATGGAAACTTCCGCTCGGCCCCCCGTTCGTGGTGCTGTCACGGCGCATCGACCGCTCTGAGCCGCCTTACGTCGGCGTCGAGTTCACTGTGCAGGGACGGGATGGCGTCGGCGAGGAACATGTCGCGCATGGCCTGTCGCTGGATCTTCCCGCTGGTGGTGCGGCGGACGGTGCCCCGGCGTACCAGCAGGATGTTGCGGGCCGGGACGCCGAAGGAGGCCGTGAGCCGGCGCAGGACGTCCTTTGCAACGCCCGGCAAATCCTCCGCCGGTACGCGCGGATCGACCTCGTGGACCAGCACGATCCGCTCGTCGGGCGCGGTGACGCCGAAGGCGGCGCCGACGAATCCCTGGAGGGCCGGGTGGGCGAGGCGGGCTTCCTGCTCCAGATCGTGCGGGAACAGGTTGCGGCCCCGGACGATCACCATCTCCTTGAGCCGGCCGGTGATGAACAGTTCGCCGTCGACGACGGATCCCAGGTCGCCGGTGCGCAGCCAGCCGGGTGCGTCGTCGGGGTCGCCCGCAACGCGCGCCCGGAAGGCCTGGGCGCTCAGCTCCGGCTTGTCCCAGTAGCCGCGCCCGACACTGTCACCGCGCAGCCAGACCTCGCCGATCGCGCTGTCGGGCAGCACCTGGAAGGTCTGTGGGTCGACGATCCGCGTCTCGTGCGCCCCGGGCATGCCGACGCCCACGACTTCCTTGCCCGCGCCGGCCATCGTGACGACGAGCCTGGGGTTTTCGGCGGCCTCGGCCTGGCGGGGGTCGACGACGAGGACCCGCGGTTCCCGGTCACGCGGGGTGGACGACACGTACACCGTCGTCTCGGCCATGCCATAGCCGGGCGTTTACACCTCGGGCCGCAGGCCGATGCCCGCGAACCGCTTGGCGAACGCGGCCATCGTCGAGGCGTCGATGGGCTCGGACCCGTTGACGAAGCAGCCCACCTTCGACAGGTCGAGGCCCTTGAGCTGGTCATCGCGGATGAGCCGCAGGCACAGGCCGAACGCGAAGTCGGGGGCGGAGGTCACCGTGGTCCCGAAGCGGTCCATCATCCGGAACCACTCCACCGGCCGCTTGACGAACACGGAGGGGGACATCAGGACGCTGGGAACGCCATGGAGCAGGGCGGTTGTCAGTTGCACGAACAGACCGAAGTCGTGGTGGAGCGGCATCCAGCTGCCGAACGAGTCGCCGGGCACTCCGATACCGCCGAAGGCGCGAAGCGCCGCGACGTTGGCGAGGATGTTCCCGTGGTCGAGCATCGCTCCCTTGGGTGAGCCCGTGGAACCCGAGCTGTACTGCAGGACGGCGAGCGTGTCCGACGACACGTTCCGCTCGCGCAGGATCGAGGCCGGCGCCTCGCCCGGGGAGACGTCACCCGGTGTCTCGACGGGGATGTGTCCGAGCCCATGGCAGCGGAGCCGCTCGGCTGTGACGTCCTTGCTCTCAGGAGTCGTGAACGCCAGGCCGGGCCGGCAGTCACCGGCTATCACCGCGACGCGCTCGGCGGCGATGGCCGAGCCGCCCAGGGGCGGCGTGGGCACAGCGATCAGCCCGGCGAACATGCATGCCAGATACAGCTCGACGAACTGGGTTCCGGTCGGCAGGGAGATGAGCACCCGCTCGCCCGGGGAAAGCCGCGACGCCAGTTCTTCCGCACGCCGACCGGCTCTCCGGGCGAGTTCCGCGTAGGTGAGGCTGGGGTGTTCCGTCTCACTGGAACCGCGATAGATGGTGAGCGCGACCTGTTCGGGGCGTTCGGCGGCCCAGTCCAGGAACGCGCTGCCGATGGTGTGAGCGCGTGCAGTGTCGATGGTCATGGGTCCTCCTCCGATAGCAGGCCCCTGCCCACCAGACGGGCGGCCTGGATGCGGCACAGATGTTCCGCGTTACGAACAGCTCTCGGCGTGGCCTGCCCGATGTGCGTGCCGCCCGGGCGGACTAGCTGTTCTGCTTCTCCTGCTCCAGCTTTTCCATTGCCTCGATCAGGCTCTTGGGACGCATGTCGGTCCAGTTCGTCTCGATGTACTCAAGGCACTTGTCGCGCCCGGCCTCGCCGAACACCGTCTTCCAGCCCGCGGGGACCTCGGCGAAGACGGGCCAGAGGGAATGCTGTCCCTCCTCGTTGACCAGAACGAAGAAGTTGGCATCGGGATCGTCGAACGGGTTCATCACGCCGCCCTTTCTCGGAAACTGAATGGGTTTGACCATGCCGGAAGCAAGGAGCCGCCGACGTCGGCACACGCCCACGGCGGAACGCTCGGAGCGCAGCCCGGGTTCCGCGTGCCCTGCGAAGGGATCGGCGTTCACCGCGTGACCGGAAACCGTGCACTCCCGATGTCGCTCCGGGAGCGCACAGCTCACTATGACCCAGTTACGCCGAGCCGATCAAGGTCGGCTCGAACAGCCGAAGGCCGGGACTCGACCAACCGCGAGCTGCGCGTTCAACTGCGACAGCGCCTCAGTTGAACATCCATAGGTTCCGGGCGGCCGACCGTGCGGTGCGAATCTCTGTGCGCCGGACTGTAGTTGAGCCCGGTCCTGGCCTGATGCAATAGTGAGATCCCGTAGTGCCATGCGCGTGGTGGCCGAGACGTGGCTCCCACAGGCCCCAGCCTGTTCCCTCCGTAGCCAGCCGAGCGCGGAGTAGATAGCCGGTCGGCCCGTCCCAAACATTCCCGTGGCCACGGATTGCCATTAACTATGTGGAGGACTCTGATGAGCGATGTCGGCGAGCCGCGTTACCTGAGGTCGGCGGCGATCATCGAGCCGTTGGTCGACCGCTTCTATGCCTGGCTTTACACGGTCGCGCCGGTGCAGGCCGCCATGAATCTGGCATACCTACAGCTGCCGCTCCTCGAGTCGTACGTGGAGAATCCCCAGGTGCACATCGCGGCCGTCGCCAACCCGGCGATGCGCGGCGGATACTTCGTCGGCATCGAGGAGGAGCGGAAGGCCGAGGTGGCCGACCTCATCGCGTCGATCAAGCGCGATCGGGCAGGCATGCTGGAGTTCGCCGCGGCGATCACCGAAGGTGCGGAACTGGTTCGGGAGTCGGCGACCGGCTACGACCTCACCCCGCTGTACCCCAAGCTGCCGAGTGCGCTCAACGGCCTGGCGGAAATGGCCTACGACGCGGGCAACCAGGCGTCGCTGCACTTCCTCGAGCCGGTCGCCTACAAGAGCCCGATGTACGACGAGGGACGCCAGTCGGTCCAGCTGTCGCTGGAGACCGGAGTGGAGCGCCCGTTCATCCTGAGCACGCCGCGGCTGCCCTCGCCCGATGTGCTGGACCTGCCGCTGCCCCTCCGTCACGCCGGTCTGGACGAGCTCTTCAAGGCCAGGATCCAGCCCACCACCACCGCGCGCCTGCGTGAGGCGCTCGAACTCGACGACGCCCAGGCGGTCTGGCTCGACCGGCTGCTCGACTCCAAGCCGAGCCTGAGCGAGGACCGGCACATCGAGGCCGGGGGCCGGATTCGCTACTTCGGGCACGCGTGCCTGGTGCTCCAAACCCCACAGGCCGCCATCGTGGCGGACCCCTTCATCAGCGCCGACAACACCGTCGGCGACCGCTACACCCTGGACGACCTGCCGGATCACATCGACCTGGTCCTGATCACGCACGGGCACCAGGATCACGTCGTGCTGGAGACGCTCCTGCAGCTGCGCGGGCGGGTCGGCGCCGTGGTCGTGCCGCGCTCGTCGAAGGGCAGCATCTGCGACCCTTCGATCGGCGCGTACCTCAGGCACCTGGGCTTCACCGTCATCGAGGTCGACGAATTCGACGAGGTTCCCTTCCCCGGCGGGAAGGTGACGGCCACGCCGTTCCTGGGTGAGCACTCCGACCTCGACATCCGGTCCAAGTCGACGTACTGGGTGGAACTGGCCGGCAAGAAGGTGTTCATCGGCGCGGACTCCTCAGGCATCGATCCGGTGCTGTACCGCTACATCCGCGAGCACCTGGGCACGGCCGACATGGCCTTCCTGGGAATGGAGTGCGATGGCGCTCCGCTGACCTGGCTCTACCAGGCGATTCTGACGGTTCCGGTGCCGAAGAAGATGAGCCGGTCGCGCAAACTGTCGGGCTCGAACGCGGCACAGGCCGGCGCGATCATGGAGGAACTCGGCTCGAAGGAAGCCTACATTTACGCCATGGGCGAGGAGAGCTGGCAGGGGCACGTCATGGCCACGACGTACAACGAAGACACCTACCAGCTCAAGCAGATCGACGAGTTCCTCGGCTGGTGCGCGGACCGTGGCATCACCGCGGAGCACCTGTTCAACAAGCGCGAGTGGCAGTGGTAACGGCTCCCCGCCCACAACGCTGACGAGCCGGGCGACGGAGCCCCACTGTCGTCTTCCATCGCTGGACCGACTACCGGGGGCCTCCCATGCCCGATCGTCATACCTGCCACGCCCGCGGGGCCGAACGCGACGACGGCTTACGTCCGCAGTGTGAGGGTGCGAACGCGCCGGCCCCGCTGCATACGACACACGCAGCTCGCCGAGTTCCGCCGGGCAGGCACCGCGCGACAGCATCCTCCGTTTCCGGCGATGGCTGCCCGCAGTCCGTAGCAGGGCGGCAGGTGGGCTCAACGGAGGTCGGTCGGGGGGCGGCATGCGGAGCGCCGGGCGGCGGGACGGTCTGACGACCTGCCTGCTGTCGGCGTTCGAGACGTACGGCCGCCTTCCCGGTCACCGCTCCCAGGGAACAGGCCCTGCTCTACCGGAACGCCCCGTTCCCGGCCGTCGGCCGGGTTCCCTACGCCGTCCCGGGCGGCGTTTGCGAGATCCCGAGAGAGAGCTGCGGGAAGGTGATGGCGATGCCCAGCCGCCAGGTGGCGCGCGCCCTCCACATGCCGGAGGAGGCGGAGGGCATCGACGTGGAGCCCGTTGTCGGCGTCACCCGCGCCGGGCTGACCGGCGGACGGGCCCGACGCGGCGGTGAAATGGAACTCGAGGCAGCCACGCCCGATCCGTGGGACGACGTCACCGACGTGCGGGACCGGTCGGCCCTGGGAGCCACGCCGGAACGTGTCGACGAGGCCGTACACAATGCACCTTCCACCTGGGCATGCGCCCCCTGGTACAGCAGCGGAAGGCCGGCGACCCGCCAGGATCGCCGGCCTTTCGCATTTCAGCGCCTCCCGGCGAACTCCCGTGTCAATGGCCGAGCCAACCAGACCCGCGCCTCCCCTCGCCTCTCCCATAGCCGCCTTCCAGCCATCAGCAACGACAGATTGTGGGCCCAGTGATGGATATTCTCGGTATCGAGTACGTCGAGTTCTACGTCGAGGACGCCCGCGAGGCCGCGCATACGTGGTGCGCCACGTACGGCTTCCGTGACGGGGGGACGTTCCGGTCACGGGACGGCGAGCCCGGTGTGCAGTCGCTCCTGGTCCAGCAAGGGGACATCGACCTCGTCCTCACCACGTCGACGGTCCCGGGGCATCCCGCCTACGACTACGTCGCCAGGCACGGCGACGGGGTGGGCGTCATAGCATTCGCCGTCGCAGACGTTCAGGAAGCGTTCGAAGAGGCGGTCCGGCGCGGGGCGGACGTCGTCACCGCACCGTCCGGCACGGTCGCGCCCGAGATCAGGGGCTTCGGCGACGTCGTGCATCGGTTCGTGCCGCGCGGCCCCGAGGCCGGGCCGGGTCGGGCGGCGGATCTACTCCAGGAGATCGACCACGTGGCGGTCTGCCTGCCCGCCGGTGCGCTGCGCCCGACGACCGACTTCTACCGGAAGGTTCTCGACTTCGAGCAGATCTTCGAGGAGTACGTGGAGGTGGGAGGCCAGGCAATGGACTCGACGGTGGTGCAGAGCCGCTCCGGTGGGGCGACCTTTACCCTCATTGAGCCGGACACGACAAAGGAACCCGGACAGATCGCCGGGTTCCTCGATGCGCACGACGGTGCGGGGGTGCAGCACCTGGCCTTCCGAACCGACGACATCACCGAGGCGGTGCCCGCCCTGCAGGCCCGCGGAGTGGAGTTCCTCACCACGCCGAGCGCCTACTACGACGCCCTCGCGGACCGCCTCGGCGAGCTCCACCACCGGGTACCGACCCTTCGAGACCTGAACATCCTGGTGGACCGGGACCACTGGGGTGACGTGTTCCAGATCTTCGCCCGCTCCGAACACCCCAGGCGGACCTACTTCAGCGAGATCATCGACCGGCACGGAGCCAAGACGTTCGGCAGCGGGAACATCAAGGCGCTCTACCAGGCGGTGGAGCGCCAGGCCGAGAACACCGCCGTCGCCGGCTCGTGAACGGCGGGGAGCACCGGGTGCCCGTGCCGACCGCGCAGGCCTACCAGGCGGCCGCACATGAGGTGATGGACCGACACCTATGGGACTTCGTCGAAGGCGGGGCCGGCGACGAGCGCGCGGTCCTGGCGAATGTCCACGCGTTCGATGCCGTCCGCCTGCGTCCGAGGGTGCTGACCGGGTGCGGCGAGCCGTCGACGAAGACCCGGATCCTCGGTCGGCACTGGCGCACGCCGATCGCCGTCGCGCCGATGGCGTACCACAGCGCGTTCGACGACGGCGGCGAGGTGTCGACGGCGAGCGGCGCGGACCGCGCGGGCTGCCCGCTCGTGGTCAGCACCTTCGCCGGTCGGCGGTTCGCCGACATCGCTGCCGCCACGACGATCGCACCCTGGCTGCAGTTGTACTGCTTCAAGGACCGCTCGGTGACACGGCATGTCATCGAGACGGCCGAAGCGGCGGGTTTTGAGGCGCTGGTGCTCACTGTGGACACGCCGCGGCTGGGTCGGCGGCTTCGCGACGAGCGCAACGGGTTCCGGCTGCCGGACGGCGTCCTGCCGGCCAACCTCCCGCCCGGCGACTTCTCCTCGCCTTCCGAACACAGCCGGACCGCTTTCGACCCCGGGCTCGACTGGACCGTGCTCGACTGGCTGCGCTCGATCACGGCGCTGCCGGTCCTGGTCAAGGGTGTGCTCGCAGCCGAGGATGCCGAGCTCGCCATCAAGGCGGGAGCCGCGGGGGTCATCGTCTCCAACCACGGCGGCCGGCAGCTGGACCGCGCCCCGGCGACCCTGGATGTGCTTGCGGAGATTGCCGCCGCGGTGGACGGCCGCTGCCCGGTCCTGCTCGACGGCGGTGTCCGGCGCGGGTCGGATGTGCTGGCCGCGGCAGCCCTCGGTGCGGACGCCGTGCTGATGGGCAGGCCGGTGCTGCACGCGCTTGCCGCAGAGGGCAGCGAAGGCGTTGCCCGGTTGCTCGGAGCGGTGGCGGAGGAACTGGCCGACACGATGGTTCTCACCGGTACCGCGTCCCTGTCCGACGCTCGCCCTGAGCTGGTCATCGGCCGAAGACAGCCTACGATCGAGCTTTAGGGCACCGGTGGCACACCGCGGGGCTCTTCACACGAGTCCCTCAGGGCCCTGACGGGACAGTGGAGTCCGACGACTGCCCGCGTCGTCGGACTCCACTCTGTCCGCCTTCCCACCCTGCCTGTCAGATGCCGCGCCAACGGGGCTCGCGCTTCTCCGCGAACGCACGGGGGCCTTCTACGGCATCCTCGCTGTGCATCCGCCGCCGCTCCCACTCGAACGGCGTCACGAACGCTTCGTCCAACGCCATGTCGAGCGACCGCATCACGGATTCCTTGATGGCCCGTGCGGCCAGCGGGGCGCCTCGCAGCAGCGCGTCCACCCACTCGGCGACGCACGCATCGAGGTCGTCGGCGGGCACGACCTCGTTCACCAATCCCCACCGCAGCGCCGTTTCCGCCGTCATGCGGCGCCCGGTCAGCAGGTAGCCCATCGCCACCTTCAGCGGAAGCTGCCTGACGAGTCTGAACGCGCCTCCCGCCCCCGGAACCAGACCGAGCAGGACCTCAGGCAGGGCGAAGACCGACTGTTGGCTCGCGATGATGATGTCGCAGGCCAGAGCGAGTTCGAATCCGCCACCCAACGCGTAGCCGTCGACCCTCGCGACCACGGGCTTACTCAGGTCGAACCGCTCGGTCAGCCGCGGCCAGCCGGGCTGGCCGCGGCTGCCGAACGTCGTCGGCGCCGCCCCGGCTCCGTTCAGCCGTGCGCGCTCGCGCAGGTCCTGCCCGACCGAGAAGGCCCGGCTGCCGGCCCCGGTGAGCACCGCCACCCGGAGGTCGTCGTCCGACTCGAAGTCGTCCCAGACATCGGCCAGTTCCTCGTGGGTCCGCAGGTCCATCGCGTTGAGGACGTCCGGCCGGTCGATCGTGACCCAGGCGACGCCGTCCCTCTTCTCGTAGCGAACCCGCGGTCGGTCGGCACCGCTCACGACGGCACAGCCGATCTCCGGGTGGAGAACCGCCTCACCTTGTCGAGTACGTCGTCGTCGTACATGCGCAGCGCCTGCTGCAGGGCGAACTCGGCCATGTAGAGACGGAACGCGTCCACAGACTCCTCCGCGGAGATCAGCATCCGCCGGTTGGCGACGATCGTCGGCCCCCGGAACACCTCCAGGCTCCGTTCGACCGCGTCGTCCAGTTCCGCCTGATCGATCACTTCGTCGACCAGATGCCGGGCGTCCGGTTCCGCAGCCCAGATCTTCTGGCCCCCGAGAATGAGACGACGCGAGAACCGCGCTCCGGCGACCCGGGGAAGCCGGAAGTTCGAGGCGCCCGGGATGATCCCTTCCTGAGCAGCGGGGAGGCTCAGGAAGGCGTCGGAGGCGGCGAGCACATGGTCGAAGACGAGCAGGAGCTGAGCCCCGCCCCCGATGGCGAAGCCGTCCACCGCCGCGACCCAGGGCTTCTCGACCATCCGCGAGTGCCAGCGTGCCGGATCCTCGACGAGGACTCCGCGCAGCAGCTTGTGGATGTAGCCCAGCTCGCGCCGCAGCAGAAAGTCCACCAGCGAGATGCCCCCGCTGTGCAGGGCCTTGAGATTGATGCCGGCGCTGAAGACGCGTCTGCCGGAATAGCGGGGATGGCTCATGACTCCGCCGCGGACGAGACCGACCTCGGTGCCGGGATCGAGCAGCGCCAGGTCGACAGCGGTCTCCATGTCCTCGACCTGACGGGGATCCTCGGCGTTGAGGCAGTCGTCACGGCACATGGTCAGCCGGGCCGCGCCACCGCGCCGCTCGATGCGCACCGAGCCCAGGTCTGCCTGCCCGGTCTCGGAGAATTCGGGCAGCAGGTCCAGCGCGCGTGGGGTCGGCCGGAGCATGGCGTCGAGCAGGTGCCGGCCGCTGGAGTGGGAACCGAGCACCCGGTGGAAGAAGATGCCCTGGTCGATCTCATGGCCTTCTTTGGAGGCCTGGGGCCGGCTCCGCTCGGCCTCAAGCTGCTCGGGGGTCGGTACGAGGCCGGGGAACCGGGTCGACGCGGACTGCGCGAGCTCACCCAGGCGGAGGTAGCGCGTGCCATGATCCGTCAGCTCGCCGTAGACGGCATCCACGTGCGTGTCCAGGAACGCGCAACGGAGCGCTCTGACATCCCCCTTCGCCGCCGCGGCGGCCGCCTGTTCGTCGGGGGAGCGCCTGCCGACTTCGGGCAGCGCCGCGAGAACGCCCGCGGCCCGCTCCGCGGCCAGCGCCAGGGCCTTCCTGGCGTCGGGCAGTGCGCCCCGGACGGCCCGCGAATGCTCCGGTCCGGTCTCCCCGGCGTCGGCCGTCACGATGCTGCCTCCGTCGCCACGAGCCGCAATGTCCGGTCGCAGGCGGCCAGATGCACGCCGAGGGCTTCCTCGAAGCTGGTGGTCGCCGCGTCGGTCATCAGCTGTCGACGGATGGCGAGCTCCCGCCCGGACAGGGCCCCGGTGAGTTCGGCCACGGCCGCCAGCGCCCCTGCGACGTCCTCGGTCACCTCGTCGACCAGTTGGAGGGCCAGCGCCTCCCGCGCGGCTATCGGATGGCCGAACAGCAGTGCCCGGCGAACCGCCGCGGTGTTCGATCCCTGCTGCGCAAGCCGGTACAGGGCCATGCCGGGCCAGGTCGCGCCCGAGTCGACGGGCATCGTCAGCCGCACCGAAGGCGTCGCGATGCGGTAGTCGGTGGCCAGCAGCGCGTCCAGGGCCGGCCCGCCGACCTCTGCGTCGGCGACGCCGACAATGGTGGTCGGCAGTCGCTCCAGGCGCCTCAGCGCCCGCTCCCAACGGCTCACCGTGGCGACGGTCAGCCCTTCGTTCCGTCCCTGCGCGGGTGTACCGGACACGTGGACGACCACGGGTCCGCGACCGGCGATGTCCTCGACCCTGTCGCACAGCTCGCCGACCTGAGCGGCCAGCTCAGCGGATATGGGCTGTCGGCCGTCAATCGACAGCGTCTCCCTTGCCGTCCCCACGACTACCTCTCCCTGCCCTTGCATAGGTCTGCTCTGATGCATGCCGTCACCCGTCACCACTGGACCAGCGCCGTCTCGATGGTCGAACCGGGCCCCATGGTCATCAGGACTCCGTAGTCGCCGGACTCGACGACCCCTTCCCCGAGCAGCCGTTCATACGAGAACAGGAACGAGCCGCTGGAGAGGTTGCCGTAGTCGGAGAGCACGCCCGTGGTGTGGCGCATGTCGTGGCGGGTGAGACCGAGGTTGACGCGCACCGCGTCGATGACCTTCTTCCCGCCGGAGTGCACGACCCAGTGTTTGACGGCGCTGCGCGGCAGGCCCGCGCTGGACAGGAGCCGGTCCACGACCTGCTCCGCGTGCGCACCGACCACATAGGGGATGCCGGGATCGAGGTAGAAGCTGAACCTGTTCTGATCGCCGTCCCAGTCGTAGCGCATCGCCCCGATCGCGTCGGTGATGATGTGGCTGGCGAAGGAGAGCACACGGGGCCCGTCGGCGGCCTCCCCGTCTCCGGCGACGAGGGCGATGGCCGCCGCACCGTCACCGAACAGGCTGTTGACGACCGCTGTGCGCATCGTCGAGTCGAAGGTGTAGGCGGCAGAGCAGGCCTCGGAGCAGATCATGACGGCCAGCCGTCCGGGGTTGCTGCGGGCCCAGGCCGCCGTCGCGTTGAGGGCGTTGAGCCCGGCATTGCACCCCATGCCCACGACGTCCGCCCGGTGGCAGCTCGGATCGATCCCCGCCTCGCGGATGATCAGTGCGCTGAGCCCCGGGGTGAGGAACCCGGTCGAGGTGACGCAGCAGAGGTAGTCGATGTCCGCCAGGCCCGCGCCGGCGTCGTCCAGACAGGACCGGAGGGCTCGCAGTCCCATGTCGACCGCGATCCGCGCGTGTTTCGCGAGCAGGTCGCCTTGGGGCTCAGAAGCCCGGTTCCCCCCGGAGTCCGGCGAAGGGAGGGTCAGATGGCGACGGGAGATGGCGCTGTTGAGGAAGACCGAGCGGATCTTCGGATCGGAGATCGCGAAGAGGTCCAGGACTTCTTGCTGCGTGTACGACTCCGGGGTCACCGCGGTGCCGACGCCGGCAATGCGCGCGGGCTCCGGTGCTACCACGGCTTGCGGAGGCGGTGCGGGGAGGTCCAGCACCTCCGGATGGTCGATGTCGAAGCTGACGGTCATCGGAAGGTCCACCCCCACATACGGGGCTTACTGCGCGGCTTGACGGACACCTTGGTCATTCGCTCGGTCCTCCTGAAGAGAAAACGGACGGGTCAGTTCTTTCCGGGCGCGTCCGCGGCCCCGGCCTCGGCTTCGATGAACCGCGCGAACCGCGTGATCCCCTCGGCGATGTCGTCCGGCGTCAGGTAGCTCGTGGACAGGCGGATGCCTCGCGTTCCGCCGCCTTGCGGGTGGAAATAGGACATCGGGGTCCAGATGACTCCGAAGTCCCCGGCCGAGCGTGCCAGCGCCTCGGTGTCGGCGCGGAAGGGGACGTTGACGGTGAGGAAGAAGCCTCCCTCGGGTTCGTTCCAACTGACGCCGAGCTCGGCTCTGCGTGCCGACGGGAGGCTGGCCTCAAGCCGCTGCAGCGTCGCCCGCATGGCCTCGCCGTAGTACACGGAGGTCTTCGCGTTGAGGTCGGTGGCACGACCGTTCGCGGACAGGAGCATGCCGGCGACGACCGCCTGGCTCAGGGGTGAGGTGTTCACCGTCACCATGCTCTTGATTTTCGTGAGCTCGTCGGCCAGCAGGCTGCTGTGTCCCGCGTCGTCGACGACCACCTGATCGGCGACGGCGAATCCTACGCGGGCTCCCGGAAAGAGCGTCTTCGAGAAGGATCCGAGATGCACCACCCGGCGCCGGCGGTCGAGGGACTTCAGGGTCGGCAGCTGCCGGCCGGGGCTCACCAGCCGATAGGGGCTGTCCTCCAGGATGAGGATGTCGAGGTCGGTGGCGACGTCGAGCAGCTCCCGGCGCGTGTCCAGGGGCATCGTGGTACCCGAGGGGTTGGAATGGTCCGGTACGACGTAGAAGGCACGGGGGTTACGGCCCTTCGCCCTCTCCGCCAGCACCGCGGCCCGCAGATCGGCGCACCGGAATCCGTCGGCGCCCTCCTCCACCGCGGCGACTTCGACGCCCAGCACGCTCGCCGCGCCGGTGATGCCGACGTAGCAGGGGCTTGAGACCATGAGCACGTCTTCCGGCCGCGCGATCAGGGCCCGCACCGCGAGGAACATCGCCTCCTGACATCCGACCGTGACCACTATGGACTCGGGCGAGACATCGATCCCCTCGTCCAGATGCAGCGAATCGGCGATCACGTCGCGAATGCGGCCGGCGGTCGGACCATATTGGAAGAGGGCGTCGCGGATGTCCGCGGGTGAGACCCCGCCGTCCTCCAAGTACTCCAGGTAGCGGCGGATGTGCTTGAAGATCTCCTCGATGTCGAAGAACCCGTCGTACGGCCGTCCCGGCGCGAACGAGATCGCGTCCGGATACCGCGCAGTGATCTCGTTCAGGAAGGTCATCGTGTCCAGGACGGGGTCCGCGACGCTTGCGTGCAGGTGCTGCTTGCGCAGCACGGCCTCGGTCTCTGCGCGGTCCGGGTCGGGCCCGGGTCGGTCATGGGATCGAGCGGTCATGGACACGTCTCCGTGGGGATCGAGGGGGAAGCCCGCGATGACCCCCGAGCGCCGAGCGGCATCCGGTGGCGGCTCGCCGGACTGCTGGTCAGAATTTGTCGAGGAACTCGATGATCGCGGTGTTGACCTCGTCCGGCCGCTCCAGGTTTCCGAGGTGGCCGGCGTCCCCGATCTCCACGAAGTCGCACTCCGGGATGGCGTCCGCCACCGCGGCCCCGAGGTGCGGCGGGCAGATCACGTCGTCGGTGAAGGCGATCACTCGGCAGGGGACGGTGATCTCGCGCAGCCGTTCACGCCGGTCGGACCCGGAATCCACCCAGGCCTGCCCGTTCGACGCAGCGCCCGCGTCCCCGTACAGCTCGAAGACATCCAGCCACAGCGAGACGGCGTCGTCGTTGTTCAGGGTCTTCGGCGAGAACATCTGAAGCACCGTGTTCGGGGAAGCGTACCCCTGGGGCAGTTGCACTCCGCTCTCGGCCAGCACCTGGTCCGAACGCGACAACGCCTGGCGGAAGACGTCCGAATGCGCCCTGGTGGCGAGCATGACGGCGGACCGCACCAACTCGGGGCGACCGACCGCGATCTCCTGCGCGATCGAGGCACCCAGGGAGGTGCCGACCAGGTGACACGGACTCGCGTCCAGCGCCTCGATCAGCCCCACCGTGTCGGCGACCATGTCGGCCAGGGTGTAGGGACCGGGCGGTACGTCGGACGGCGCGATGCCCCGGTTGTCGAAAATGATGCTCTGGTACCCGGCCTTGTTCACGGCCGGCGTCTGATGCGTGGTCCACACGCGTCCGCCGGCTCCGGATCCCATGATGAACAGGACCGGGTCACCTTCCCCGGTGCGCTCGTAGGCGAGCCGAATGCCGTTGGCGGATACGTATGGCATGGCGGGGCGCGGCCTCCTTGAGTTGACGAGCCGTCGGATGCGCTCGACGCCAACCCCACGGACTCCCGGCGATCAACACGCCGACTGCGCTACTTTGACCGACCGCATCCGCGCGAATCAAATTTCGACAGCCGTCACCGCGTACGAAGGACGGCGGCCGAGCTGGCCAACGGTTGTTCAACTGCGTCGCGTTGACAGTTGAACACCCCAACGACCCATTGTGGCACGTGTGTTCGAGACACCTGTCGCACTGCTCTGGTACTTTGCGGCCGGGTATAGTCACATCAACGGGGAGAGATCAGATCGTGAAGGTCCACGCCGACCTCATACCGCCCGAATGCAGCGCCAGCATCCCAGAACAACCTCGGACGGCCCGGCAGTCCGAGCGTCGCACCACGACCGTGCCGGTGTCCCTGCTCCAGCTGGCGGAATCGCCACGGCTGGAGGGCCAGAACGCGGAGCACGTCGCCCGCCTGGCGGAGATCGACGGACCGCTTCCCCCCATTCTCGTGGACCGGCAGAGCATGCAGGTCATCGACGGGACGCACCGCCTCATGGCGGCTGTGCTCAAAGGGCGCGACACCATTGAGGTGGAGTTCTTCGACGGGCCGTCGGCTGACGTCTTCCTGCACGCCGTCAAAGCCAATGTGACGCACGGGTTCCCGCTCTCGCAGGCGGACCGACAGAAGGCCGCAGCACGGATCGTCCGATCCCATCCTCATCTCTCCGACCGAGCGATCGCCGAGGTCGCAGGGCTGGGTGCCAGGACCATCGCCAGAATCAGGCAACGCAGCGAGTCCGAGATACCGAGGGCCGACGTCAGAGTCGGCCGCGACGGCAAGAGCAGGCCCGTCGACAGCGACGAGCGCCGCCGGAGAGTCGCCGAACTTCTGGCCCAGTCCCCCGAGGCCTCGATCCGCAAGGTGGCCAGGGAGGCCGGAGTGTCGCCGGCAACGGCGAGCGACGTCCGCAAGCGGCTTGAGCGCGGCGAGCTGCCGACGAGGGCCGCGTCGAGCAGAACCCAGCGCGCATCCCGGACCCCTTCGGTCTCCGCCCTCGCGGTGGTGCAGAAGCTGTTGCGCGATCCGGCCCTGCGCCATACGGAGACGGGTCGATCGCTCCTCCATCTCCTACGGCACAGCGCGAACGAGTCCCAGCGCTGGTCCGATCTCACTGCCGGAGTGCCCCCCCACTGCGCGGCTATGGTCGGGCAATTGGCGGCGGAATACGCGGAGATGTGGTCTCAGCTCGCCGCCAGGATGGCAGAGCGTACGGTGTGAAACGCCTGACATCGCTTCGAATAGTACGTCAGCGGGGCGTGCTTTTGGCAGACCCCTGACAGAAGAATGAGAATCCACGTGGCCCGACGCAGAAGGTATTCCTTCAATTGCGTCCGGGCCGCGGGATTTCGTGGTCTCAGACCGGCCGCCCCACTGCTCGACTGCTCCCGCGCCGCAGTTGAACAGTGCGCGGCGACCGGAATCCAGAAGTCCTTTTACCGGCCCACTCATCCGGTTGCGGCGGATTGAGCTCCCGCAACGGGGTTGCCGAATGCCGACTACGATGCGCCGGCCGAAATCCGGAGGCCGCGGCGCCGGGCATTGCGATGAACCGGGCAGGCTCCGGATGCCCGTGACGCCCACATCTCGACGCCGACCGGTTGTCGAACCCTCAGCGGCCCGCACCGGGCCGCCACAAGGCAGGATGGTTCTGAATGGCCAGGACGGGCGGCCCGACCGCGGGCCCCGTGCGCATGCGAATGGACGAATCGGTCACCCGCCAGCGGATCCGTCCAGGAACCGTACGGCGGATCATCCCCTTCGTTCTCCAGCGCCGCTGGGCGGTGGCGGCCCTGCTGGCGGTCACGGCCGTGGACGCGACGATCGCCGCGTCGAGTCCGCTGCTGCTCAAAATGCTCATCGACGACGGGATCGGCCACCATCGGGTGGGAACCGTGGTCGCCCTGTCATCGGCGATGGCGGGTCTCGCCATCGTCAACGCCGTGGCCGGCTATCTCCAGGCATGGTTCTCCGGCCGGGTGGGCCACGGCCTGGTCTGCGACCTGCGCACGAAGGTCTTCGACCACCTTCAGCGCCAGCCGATGGCGTTCTTCACCCGCGCCCAGACCGGCTCCCTGATCAGCAGGCTCAACGGCGACGTGATCGGGACCCAGCAGGCGGTGACGACGCTCCTGTCCCAGTCGCTGTCCATCCTCCTCACTCTGGTCCTCGTTCTCGCCTCGTTGTTCTACCTGTCCTGGCAGCTCACGCTCCTGTCCCTGCTGCTGATCCCGCTCTTCCTGGTGCCTGGCCGGTTCGTGGGTTCGCGACTGCAGCGGATCGCCCGGGAAGGTATGCAGGTCGACGCCGAGATCGGCTCCTTGATGAGCGAGCGCTTCAACGTCGGCGGCGCGCTGCTCAGCAAGCTCTACGGCCGGCCGGAGGAGGAATCACGAGCCTTCGCGAGCCGTGCGAGCCGGATGCGGGACCTCGCCGTCCTCGGTGGCGTGTACGGACGGCTGCTCGGAATCGTCGCCTCGCTGATCGTCGCTCTGGCGACAGCGATCGTGTACGGCATCGGCGGCACCCTTGTCGTCCACGGCACACTCCAGGTGGGCACGCTCGTGGCGGTGTTCGCACTCCTGTCGCGCCTCTTCGGCCCCGTTCAGCAGCTGAACTCGATCCAGATCGACGTCGTGACCACCCTGGTGAGCTTCGACCGGGTCTTCGAGGTGCTGGACCTGGAGCCGCTCGTCGTCGAGCGCCCGGGTGCCCGCGCGCTGCCCGCCGCCGCTGCCGGTGAACCGGCCCCGGACATCGAGTTCACCGACGTGCACTTCCGCTATCCAAGCGCGACCGAGGTTTCGCTTCGCTCCCTGGAAAGCATCCAGTCGCACGTCCCGGAACGCGCCGACGGCACGACGGTCCTGCACGGCCTGAGCTTCCACGCCCCGGCGGGGAAGATGACGGCGCTGGTGGGCCCCTCCGGCGCCGGGAAGACCACCATCACCCAGCTGATCCCCCGGCTCTACGACCCCGTGGCGGGAACGGTGCGGATCGGCGGGCATGACGTCCGGGACCTGACACTGCGGTCGCTGCACGAGACCATCGGGGTCGTCACCCAGGACGCCCACCTGTTCCACGACTCGCTCAGGGCCAACATGGCGTTCGCCCGCCCCGAGGCGACGGAAGAGGAGATGATCGAGGCCTGCCGGGCCGCACGGATCTGGGACACCATCGCCGCGCTGCCCAACGGACTCGACACCGTCGTCGGTGATCGCGGCCACCGCATGTCGGGCGGAGAGAAGCAGAGGATCGCGCTCGCCCGGCTGCTCCTGAAGTCTCCTCCGGTCGTCGTCCTCGACGAGGCGACCGCGCACCTGGACTCCGAATCGGAGGCGGCCATCCAGCGAGCGCTGGAGGCCACTCTGGTCGGTCGGACGTCCCTGGTGATCGCCCACCGCCTCTCCACAGTCCGCAACGCGGACCAGATACTCGTCATCGACGCCGGACGGGTCCGCGAGCGCGGGACCCACGACGAACTCCTCGCCGCCGACGGGCTCTACGCGGAGCTGTACCGGACGCAGTTCGCGACCCAGCACCCGGGCGACCCGGGTATCGACCCGACGGTGCGGGCGTCGAAGGTGGGCTGACGAGGCGGGCCGTGCGGCTGTGCCTCGATCCGGTCGAGGCACAGCCGCCGTGCACTCCTGCGCCCGGCTCCCGGCGGTACGCGCACAAGCCCGAGTCCGGGTCTACGAACGGCCCGGCACCAGCTTCACCGGCAGACGCTCCAAGCCGTTCACCACGATGGAGTCAAGCCGGACCGGTTCGCCGTCGAGCTCGATACCGATGGATCGCTCGATGAGCTCCTGATACAGGAGCCGGATCTCGACCCGGGCCAGCATGCTTCCCACGCAGAAGTGCTCGCCGAAGCCCAGTGACAGGTGCCGGTTGGGCTGCCGGCGCACATCGAACCGTTCGGGATCCGCGAACACTTCCTCATCACGGTTCGCCGAAGGTATCCAGAGGGTGACCAGATCGCCGGCCTCGATGCGCCTACCGTGGATCTCGGCGGGGCGCGACGCGGTACGCATGATGTGCGTCGGAGTGGACGTCCAGCGCAGAACCTCTTCGACAGCGGTCGGCAGGAGGGCCGGATCCTCGACGAGCAGCGCCCACTGTTCCGGATGTTCGAGGAACGCGAGCATGCCACCGGCCGCCGCCATACGGGTGTTCTCGGCCCCGCCCACAAAGAGGTTGTCGCAGTTGAGGATGACCTCGTCCCGGCTGATCCGCTTGCCCTCGATCTCGCCGGCCACGAGCACGCTCACCAGGTCGTCAGCCGGGTTCGCCGCCTTGACCGCGGCGAGATCCTCGAAGTACCCCATGATCTCCAGGTGGGCGAACCGCCGGGTCATCGGGTCTCCGGCCCCGAAAGCCTGGCGGCTCAACGTGAACAGCCTCTCCCAGTCGGGTTCCGGGACCCCCATCATGCTGCAGATCATGTAGAGCGGGATCCGTGCGGCGATGTCCTCCACGAAATCGCAGTGTTCGCGCTTCACGGCGAGGTCGAGGACGCTGCCGGCGACCTCCCGCATCTTCTCCTCGATGGCCCGCACCGAACGGACCGTGAACCAGTCGTCGACCAGCCCCCGCAGTTGGCGGTGGCGCGGCGGGTCGGTGAGCGCCAGGGTGCGACCGCCTCCTGGGTCGGCTCCATGACCCGAGGGCCGCAGGAGGATCCCCTGGGCGGAGCTGAAGGTCTCGGCATCACGGAAGACGGTCTTGACGTCCTCGTATCTCGTCAGAGCCCAGAAGGGTGGGTAGTCCGTGGGTGTGTGGCGATGCACGGGGTCGTTCGCCCGGAGCCATCGCCATTGCACGAAGGGATCGCCGTGGGAGTAGAGCCCTGGATCGACGAGGTTGATGTGGGGAGGCTGACCGGCAGGGTCGCTAGGCATGGGAAGCCCTCACACAGAGGTCTGCCCGATACCGAGCACCGGTACGGGCACGGGGCGGACACGGGCACACAGTTCGATATGGCAACGCAGAAGACGAGACCGCCGGAGGACGCGTCGATTCCTCAGCAACACGAAAGGGGCAGGTCCATGAGACTGTACCCTTCCTGCAAGGTCGGAGCGAGACCGAACAAGATCCAGCCGACAAAGGGGCAACTCCGTGGAAGACGCGGTCACCGAAGCGCGCCGCGCATACGCCGCGATGCTGCAGAGCCGGTCACACGTCTTGGCGCAACGCGATGCGCTCGACAAGCAACTCGCGCGCATCGATTCGGCGATCGAGGCTCTTCGCGAATTCGTTGACGCCTCGCCGGAGCCGCCCGCTACTCAGGATTCGACCCCGGCACCCGAGCCCGCCGCACCGCCTCAGGCTCACTCCGCCGGGACCAGCAGCAAGGCGACGAAAGGCAAGCCGCGCGCCCGTCGAACGGTCCGTCCAGCGAAGCCGGTCAACCGGAAAGCCCGCATCCGGGAGATCATGCTCGAATCACCCGACGACTGGCTCACAGCGGGCGATATGGCTTCCCGGATCCAGGGCGGTGACCCGTCCGAGACGCAACGGACCGCCACGTACGAGATGATGCGGCGAATGGCCAAGCAAGGGGAACTGGAAATCGACAGTTCCTCCAAGCCGACCAAGTTCCGTGCGCAACCCGCAGCCATCCGCGAGCGCCTGTTGACCGACGAAGACTGAGAAGCCGTCTCTCTCCACTGATCTGGCAACGTGCGCAGGGCCTTCTGGTAGCTCGGGGGTACGACCCCATGCCGAGCGGCTCCCCGAGGCCCTGATGTCGTTGTTGTACGCGCCCGTGCCCGTGGTGCTTCAACTTCCCCACCTGCGCGCTGACATGACGTCCCGATCAACTGCCGCTCCGGCGCGGTTGAACACGCTCGGCCGCAGGCCCGGTGCGGGCCTCGGGCGACCTCGTGACGGGGTGCGGGAACGTTGAACATCGGTGTTCCTCTAAGCCATAGTGGATCAAGTAAAGCGGCGGTCGGCTACCGGGCTTGCAGGTTTATCCATATTGCAGCCATCAAGTTCCAGGTTCCGCTGGGCGGCGGTGACGCGGCAAGCCCCGGTTAGTGGCGGCGGCCTGCGCTGCTCCAGTCGATGAGTCGAACGATTGGAGTGCGGGCGAATGGCTGTGTCTGGGGGCGATGTCCGGGAACTCGTAGCTGAACAGCCCGCCGTTCGCTGCCTTCAGTGGTTCGCGCCCGAGAACCGCCGGCACGGCACCGGCGAGAACGGGGAGCAGCGGGTGGTCTCCGACCCGGAACTCGTGGCCCACCCGCGCCGCACCCCACAGGACGCAGAGGACCCGCGGCCGAGACTGCGCGTCACCGACGGCGTCACCCGGCAGCATGTCCACGCCGCCGCTGTGGCCTGGACGCGTGCCGACATGGGCAGACCGGTCGAACTCGCCGGTGGACCGCTGTCCACCACCGCCTTCCCCACGGTGGAACCCGAGTTGGGCTTCTCGCACCAGAAGACCGAGGCCCACACCGAGATCCTCCAGGGTGATCTTCCGGCCGCACCCACCCCTGGACCTGTCTCCGGGCTGGTGGACGCGGACCGCCCCTGCCGCGGCTGCGACACTCGACGCCGGGCAGTGGGCGGCCCTGAGAGCGGCGACCCGGCAGCCGAAGACGCTGCCGTCCTGGCTGCTCACCGCGGCGGCGGTCGGCTGCGTGCACCACCGGCCGCCGAGAAAACATCATCGGCCTGCCCATGCCGGGTCTTCCGAGCATCCATGAGACCGCGATACCGGGCATGACCGCAGGCGTCCCCCCGATCCGCTTAGTGGTCGGGCCAGGGACCAGCGTCCCCGGCTTTCACGGACGGCCCTCGCTGTCGAACTGCCCCTGAAGACCCTGCTGGCCACCCGGATCCCGGTGGAACTCGCACAGCAGATCGGAAATGAGAGTCAGCTAGGCCGGCTTGCGGCCGATGCGCAACCAGGAGGAGTCTGATGATTCCATTGTCATTCGCGCAGCGCCGGCTGTGGTTCATCGACCAACTCGAAGGCCCGAACGCGACCTACAACATCCCCGTCCTGCTGCGGCTGCCCGGCCACATCGACCGGGAGGCGCTCAGTGCCGCCCTGCGCGATGTCATCGGCCGGCACGAGGCCCTGCGGACCGTGTTCGCAGTCGCCGACGGCGAGCCGTACCAGCGCATCCTCAAGCTGGACGAACTCGACTGGCAGCTGACGGTCGCGGACGTCGACCCGGCCGACCTCGACGCGCTCCTGGCCGATGCGAAGGGCTACACCTTCGACCTCGCGTCCGAACCAGCCATCCGGGCCTGGCTCTACTCCACGGCGCCCGACGACCATGTCCTGCTGGTGGTAGTCCACCACATCGCCAGTGACGGCTGGTCCAAGGGTCCGCTGATCCAGGACGTCACCACCGCCTACGAGGCGCGCCATGCGGGCCGGGCTCCCGAATGGGAGCCGCTGCCCGTCCAGTACGCCGACTACGCGCTCTGGCAGCGCGAGCTGCTCGGCGACCAGGCCGACCCGGACAGCGTGATAGCCAGGCAGGTCGCGTACTGGCGGCAGGTGCTGGAGGGGATACCGGAGGAGCTGGAGCTCCCCTTCGACCGGGTCCGCCCGGCCGTCGCCGGATACCGCGGCCACAGCGTGCCGCTGGAGGTCTCCGCCGAAGTCCACGCCCGGATGGCCAAGTTGGCGCGCGCCGAGGGCGCGACTGTCTTCATGGTGCTCCAGGCCTCCCTCGCCGTACTGCTGTCGCGGCTCGGCGCGGGAACCGACATCCCGATCGGCGCGGCCGTGGCCGGACGCACCGATTCCGCCCTGGACGACCTGATCGGCTTCTTCGTCAACACCCTCGTCCTGCGCACCGACCTGTCCGGCGACCCGACCTTCAGTGAGCTGCTGGGCCGGGTACGGGAAACCGGCTGGGAGGCCTTCGCCCACCAGGACGTGCCCTTCGAGAAGCTGGTCGAGGAGCTGGCACCGACCCGTTCGCTGGCCCGACACCCGCTCTTCCAGGTCATGCTGACCATGGAGGACGGGGCTGTGCCCGTCCAGGACCCGGCGGCCCTCCCGGTCGCCGCGGTGCAGTCCGGCGTGGCCGCCAAGGTCGACCTGGAGGCGAGCGCCGGGGAGCTGTTCGACGCCGACGGCGTGGCCGCCGGCTTGCGCGGTCAGCTGATCGGCGCGTCGGACCTGTTCGATGTCGGGTCGTTGCAGCGGATCGCGGTGCGCTGGGAGCGGATCCTCGCCGAGGTGACGGCCGACCCGCAGCGCCGGCTGAGCCAGGTCGAGATTCTCGGCGCCGACGAGCTCCGGCAGCTCCTGGAATACGGGGATGGCTCGGACACCGCAGTCGCCGCGGCCACCCTTCCGGAGCTGTTCGCCGAGCAGGTGGCCCGGACGCCGGACGGGCTCGCGCTGGTGGCGGGCGGCGCGGAACTCTCGTACACGGAGCTGGACGCGCGGGCGAACCGTCTGGCGCGGCTGCTCATCGCCCGCGGGGCCGGCCCCGAATCGCTGGTCGGCGTGTGCCTGGAGCGCGACGCGGACGCGGTGGTGGCGTTGTTGGCCGTGCTGAAGGCGGGCGCTGCGTACGTGCCACTGGACCCGGGTTATCCGACGGACCGAATCGCGTTCATGGTCGAGGACGCGGCCCCGGTGGTGGTTCTGGCCTCGGCTGCCACGGCTGACTCGCTCCCCGGCCACGTCGTCGTGCTGGACGATCCGGCCGTGCGGGCCGAGTTGGTCGCACTCGGCACCGGAGCGCCGTCCGGCATCGCCCTACGGCCGGAGCACCCGGCGTACGTGATCTACACGTCGGGGTCGACCGGGCGCCCCAAGGGTGTGGTGGTCGAGCACCGTTCGGTGGTGAACCTGCTGGCGTGGGCGGCCGCGGAGTTCGGCGGAAGTGACTTCTCGCGGGTGCTGTTGTCGACGTCGTTCAACTTCGACGTGTCGGTGTTCGAACTTTTCGGCCCGCTGGTGTCGGGCGGCAGTGTGGAGATCGTCGAAGACCTCCTTGCCCTCGTCGACGCCGACCACGGTCCGTGGGACATCAGCCTCGTCAGTGGTGTCCCGTCCGCCTTCGCACAGATCACGGGCAGCGGCCGGCTCACGGCCCGCCCCGGCACGGTGGTACTGGCCGGCGAGGCACTGACGGCCGGTGAGATCGCCGGAATCCGGGGTGCGTTGCCCGGGGTGCGGGTGGCGAACATCTACGGTCCGACTGAGGCGACGGTGTACTCGACGGCCTGGTATGCGGAGGGTGACGTCGAGGGGATCGTTCCGATCGGCCGTCCGGTGTCCAATGCGCGGGTGTTCGTGCTGGACTCCGCTCTGCGTCCGGTGCCGGTGGGTGTGGCGGGTGAGCTGTACCTGGCCGGTGCGGGTCTTGCGCGGGGCTACCTGGGCCGTGCCGGTCTGTCGGCGGAGCGGTTCATTGCGTGTCCGTTCGGTTCGGGTGAGCGGATGTACCGCACGGGCGACCTGGTGCGGTGGAGCGCCGAGGGCGAGGTCGAGTACCTGGGCCGGGCGGACGAGCAGGTCAAGGTCCGTGGTTTCCGGATCGAGCTGGGCGAGGTCCAGGCAGTGGTGGCCGCGCAGCCCGGTGTGGGGCAGGCCGTGGTGGTGGTCCGGGAGGACGTGCCCGGTGACAAGAGGCTGGTGGCCTATGTGGTGCCGGCCCCGGGCGGCGACGCCGAGGCATTGCCGGACGCGGTGCGGGAGTTCACGGGCAGCAGGCTGCCCGCCTACATGGTTCCCTCCGCGGTCGTGCTCCTCGATGCGCTGCCTCTGTCCGTCAACGGCAAACTCGACCGCAAAGCCCTCCCCACACCGGACTACGCCCCGGGGGTCGGCCGGGCTCCGGCCACTGCCCGTGAGGAGATCCTCTGCGAGGTGTTCGCCGAGGTCCTGGGTCTCGAGCACGTCGGTGTGGATGACGACTTCTTCGCCCTCGGCGGTCACTCCCTGCTCGCGATCCGCCTGGTCGAGGTACTGGGTGTGCGCGGTGTGTCCGTCGCCGTACGGGCCCTGTTCCAGACTCCGACTCCGGCCGGTCTGGCCCTGGCTGCGGGGACCGAGCATGTGACCGTGCCGGAGAACCTTATTCCGGCGGATGCGACGGAGATCAGGCCCGAGATGCTGCCGCTGGTCGAGCTGTCGGCCGAGGAGCTGGCCCGGGTCGTGGCGACCGTCGAGGGCGGTGCGGCGAACGTCGCGGACGTCTACCCCCTGGCCCCGCTCCAGGAAGGCCTGCTCTTCCACCACCTGCTGGCCGACGGCGGGGAGGACACCTACGTCCTGCCGACCGTGGTCGAGTGCGACTCCCGTGAGAGTCTCGATGCCTTCACCGACGCCCTCCAGCACGTTGTCGACCGGCACGACATCTTCCGTACCGGCGTGGTCTGGGAAGGCCTGCGCCAGCCGGTCCAGGTCGTGCACCGCCGAGCCGTTCTGCCCGTCGTGGAAGTGGCACCGGTCGACGACGCCACCGACCCGGTGGGAGCGCTGCTCACCACCGTCGGACTCGCGATGGACCTCGGCCGGGCCCCGCTGATCGACGTCCACGCGGCGCCCCTGCCGGACGACGGCGCATGGCTGGCGCTCGTCCGGGTCCACCACATCGTGCAGGATCACACGGCGCTGGAGATCCTGCTTGGAGAGGTCGAGGCCTTCCTCACCGGCCGGAGCGCCGGACTCCCCGCGCCCCTCCCCTTCCGCGACTTCGTCGCGCAGGCCCGCGGCGGCGTCGAACGCTCCGAGCACGAGCGCTACTTCGCGGACCTGCTCGGCGACGTCACCGAGCCGACGGCCCCCTACGGCCTGCTGGACGTCCGGGGCAGCGGCGCCGGGGTCGTCCGAGCCCAGCTGGGCCTCGCCCCGGAGCTCGGAGACAGGCTGCGCGAGGTCGCACGGCGTCTGGGTACCAGCCCGGCGACCGTGATGCACGTGGCCTGGGCCCGGTTCCTGGCCGCCGTCAGCGGCCGCGAGGACGTCGTCTTCGGCACGGTCCTCTTCGGCCGCATGAACGCGGGCACCGGATCGGGCCGGACTCCGGGGCCGTTCATCAACACCCTGCCCGTCCGGATACGCGTGGGCGAACTGGACGCCGCGGCTGCCGTGTCCGCCGCCCGCACCCAGCTCGCCGAGCTGCTGGAGCACGAGCACGCGTCGCTCGCCGTCGCCCAGCAGGCGAGCGGCATCGCCGGTGCTGCCCCGCTGTTCACTGCCTTGTTCAACTACCGCCACAACTCGGTGGTCGGCCCGGAGCAGGCGGAGCCCGGAGCGGAGGTCGAGGGCATCCGTACCGTCTTCTCGCAGGAACGGAACAACTACCCCCTCACCGTCTCCATGGACGACGACGGCAACGGCTTCGGCCTGACCGTGGACGCGATCGCTCCGATCGACGCCCGCGAAGTGGCCGCCTTGCTCAGCACGACGACCGAGAACCTCGTCGCCGCACTGGAAGCGAAGCTGTCCGGCGGATCCGACCGGCCCCTGCGCACCGTCCAGGTGCTGGACCCGGTCACCCGCCAGGAACTGCTCACCCGGTGGAACGACACCGACGTCGACCTCCCGGACACCTTGCTGCCCGGGCTGATCGAGGCCCGGGCAGCTCGTACCCCCGCCGCCGCGGCCGTCGTCGTCGACGGTGTCGTCGTGTCTTACGCGGAGCTGGACGCGCGGGCCAACCAACTCGCCCGCCACCTGGCCGACCGGGGTGTCGGCGCGGAATCTGTCGTCGGCCTGTGCCTGGGCCGCGGCATCCCGGCCGTGGTAGCGGTCCTCGCCGTGTGGAAGGCCGGCGCCGCCTACGTTCCGGTGGACCCGGAGTACCCCGCCGAGCACATCGCGTACGTGCTGACCGACGCCGACGTGGCCTGTGTGCTGACGGCCGCCGAACTGCGCGACCGGCTGGGCCAGTTCACCGAACACACCGACGTCCCGGTGACCGTCCTCGACGACACGGCAGTCATGGCCGCACTGGAAGAGCTCGACGCTTCCGCCCTGGCGCGCACCGTCCTGCCCGGCCACCCTGCGTATGTCATCTACACCTCCGGCTCCACGGGCCGACCGAAGGGCGTGACCGTCACGCACGGGGGTCTGGCGAACTACGTCCAGTGGGCTGCCGGCGCGTATGGCATGGCCGCGGGTGGCGGTGCTCCGCTGCACTCCTCGCCGGCCTTCGACCTGACGGTCACCAGCCTCGTCGTTCCTCTCGTGTCGGGTTCGCCGGTCGTGGCGAGCGCCGCGGGCGGGGCGGAGGGCCTTGCGGAACTGGTTGGTCGCCACCCTGAGTTCGGTCTGGTGAAGGTGGTTCCGGCGCATCTTCCGCTGCTGTCGGAACTGCTGGACGATGCGGACGCCGCTTCTTCGGCCCGTACGTGGGTCGTGGGCGGTGAGGCGTTGCCGGGGGCGGTGGCGCGGGAGTGGCTGGAGCGTTCTCCGCACTCCGTCATCGTGAACGAGTACGGGCCGACGGAGACGGTGGTCGGATGTTCCGTGTTCGAGATGCGGGCCGGGCAGGAGGTCGGCGAGTCGGTGCCGATCGGCCGTCCGATCGCCAATACCCGCCTGTACGTCCTCGACGGCTCCCTCAACCCGGCCCCGGCCGGTGTCGCAGGTGAGCTGTACGTAGCCGGTGCTCAGCTGGCCCGTGGCTATACGGGCCGGCCGGGCCTGACGGCCGAGCGGTTCGTGGCCTGCCCGTTCGAACCCGGGCGGCGGATGTACCGCTCCGGAGACCTCGCCCGCTGGAACACCGAGGGCCAGCTCGAATACCTCGGCCGCGCCGACGAGCAGGTCAAGATCCGCGGCTATCGCATCGAGCCCGGCGAGATCCAGTCGGTGCTGCTGACCCACCCGGAGGTCGCCCAGGCCGCCGTCGTCGCGCGCGAGGACGTGCCGGGCGACAAGCGGCTCGTCGCCTACGTCGTCCCGGTGGACGGAGCCGACCCCGACCTGCCCCTGCGCCTCGCGGAGTTCACCGGACTCAGGCTGCCCGAGCACATGGTCCCCTCCGCGGTCGTCGTCCTCGTCGCCCTGCCCCTGTCCCTCAACGGCAAGCTCGACCGCGCCGCCCTGCCGGCACCCGAGTACACGACAGGGTCCGGCCGAGGTCCGGTGAACGCCCGTGAGGAGATCCTCTGCGAGGTGTTCGCCGAGGTGCTGGGCCTGGAAACCGTCGGGGTCGAGGACAACTTCTTCGCCCTGGGCGGCCACTCGCTGCTCGCGGTGTCACTCGTCGAGCGGCTGCGTCTGCGCGGCGTGTCCGTCTCCGTGCGGGCGCTGTTCGAGACCCCGACAGTCGCCGGGCTCGCCTCGGCAGCCGGGGCCGGCCAGGTCGACGTGCCGGAGAACTTGATCCCGGCGGACGCCACCGAGATCACCCCCGCGATGCTGCCGCTGGTCGAGCTGACGGCCGCCGAGGTCGAGCGGGTCGTCGCGGCTGTCGAGGGCGGCGCGGCGAACGTCGCAGACATCTACCCGCTGGCCCCGCTCCAGGAGGGCCTGCTCTTCCACCACCTGATGGCGGCCGGGGGCAAGGACACCTACGCCGCGCCCACCGTGCTGTCCTTCGACTCGCGTGCCCGGCTGGACGACTTCGCGGCTGCTCTCCAGCAGCTGCTGGACCGGCACGACATCTACCGCACGGCCATCGCGTGGGAGGGCCTGCGCGAACCCGTCCAGGTGGTCTGGCGCAGGGCCGCGCTGCCCATGACGGAAGTGACGCTGGATCCTGCCGACCCCGATGTGGTCACGCAGTTCCTGACCATGGACGTGAAGCCGCTCGTGCTGAACCGGGCCCCGCTCATCGACCTGCACGTGGCGCCCGTCCCGGGCGGTGACGAGTGGGCGGCCCTGCTGCGGATGCACCACATGGTCCAGGACCACACCACCCTGGAAGCGGTCTTCGAGGAGATCGTCGCCTTCCTGGGCGGTGGCGGCGAACTGGCGGAGCCGCTGCCGTTCCGCAACTTCGTCGCACAGGCCCGCACCGGCGTGGACAACACCGAGCACGAGCGGTACTTCACCGCGTTGCTCGGTGACGTCAGCGAGCCGACCGTGCCCTTCGGTCTCGTCGACCGGAACCGGAACGGCACCACGGAGATGGAGTCCGCCCACGTATCCTTCCGGCCGGACCTGGACACACGCGTGCGCGACATGGCGCGGCGTCTGGGTACGAGCCCGGCCACGCTGGCGCACGTGGCGTGGGCGCGGGTGCTCGCGTCCGCGAGCGGGCACGACGACGTCGTCTTCGGCACCGTGCTCTTCGGCCGCATGAACGCGGGCGAGGGTTCGGACCGGGCCATGGGCCTTTTCATGAACACCCTGCCGGTCCGTGTACGGGTGCGCGACACCGGAGTACTGGAAGCGGTCACCGCGATGCGCGGACAGCTCGCCGGGCTCCTGGAGCACGAGCACGCGCCACTGGCCGTCGCGCAGCGGGCGAGCGGCGTCCCCGGCGACAGCCCCCTGTTCACCTCGATCCTCAACTACCGGCACAACACGGGGCGCCCCGCCGACGAGGCGGCCGAACAGCGCCGCGACGAGGCCGTCGAGGGCATCCGCCGGCTCTACCTGCGACCGCTCAACAACTACCCGCTGACCGTGGCCGTCGATGACAACCAGGACTCGATGGGGCTGGCAGTCGATGCGATGGCCCCTGGCGACGCGCGTCAGGTGGGCGTGTTGATGCGCACCGCCATGGACAACCTGGTGACGGTGCTCGAAGGCGTACTCGACGGCGGGCAGGACCAGCCTCTGAACAGCGTGGGCGTGCTGGACGAAGCCGAACTCGACCGCGTCCTGGCCACTTGGAACGACACGGCGGCCGAGGTGTCGCCACAGGTGTCACTGGTCGGGCTGTTCGAGGGCCAGGCTGTCAGGACCCCGGACGCGGTGGCGGTCGTCGCCGACGGTGAGCGAGTGACGTACGCGGAGCTGGACGCGCGGGCGAACAGGCTGGCCCACTACCTGATCGGCCAGGGCGTCGGTGCGGAGTCCCTCGTCGGACTGGCGCTGCCGCGGGGTGCCGAGATGATCGCCGGGATCCTGGCCGTCTGGAAGGCGGGTGCGGGCTATCTGCCGATCGACATCGCTCAGCCCATCGACCGGGTCACGTTCATGATGCGTGACAGCGGAGCGGTGCTGACGCTGACGACGGAGGAGATTCTCGACGAACTTCCGGCCGGGCGTGACCGTCTGGTCGCGTTGGACGACCCGTTCACAGCGATGCAGCTGGCCGCGGCCCCGGCGTCGGCACCCGAGGTGGCGGTGGTGCCTCAGGCCCTCGGGTACGTGATCTACACATCGGGTTCGACGGGCCGTCCCAAGGGTGTGGCGGTGACCCATGGCGCACTGGCGAATTACGTGACCTCCGTGCCCGGGAGGGTGGGGTTCGGGGCGACCGGCGGCCGGTACGCGCTGCTGCAGGCGCAGTCCACGGACCTCGGCAACACCGTGGTGTTCGCCGCACTGACGTCGGGCGGTGAGCTGCACGTCCTGGAGGAGGGTGCGGTCACAGACCCGGCAGCGGTGGCCGGCTATCTGGCCGAGCACGAGATCGACTTCGTGAAGGGGGTGCCGTCGCACCTGGCGGCGCTCGGCGCGGTCGGCGGCATCGCCGGTGTGCTTCCCGCGAAGTCCCTCGTCCTCGGCGGCGAGGCTGCTGCGCCCGCCTTCGTGCGGGAGCTGGCCGAGGCGGCCGGTGAGCGGGGTGTCTTCAACCACTACGGTCCGACGGAGGCGACCATCGGTGTCGCGACGACCCGTCTGACGGCCGACATGGTCGCGGACGGTGTCGTGCCGGTCGGCTCGCCGATCGCCAACACCCGGCTCTACGTGCTCGACGCCTCCCTGCGGCCCGTGCCGGCCGGTGCGGCCGGTGAGCTGTACATCGCGGGTGCGGGTCTGGCCCGAGGCTATGTGAGGCGGGCGGGTCTGACCGCCGAGCGGTTCATCGCCTGCCCCTTCGGGGAGGCCGGGCAGCGCATGTACCGCACCGGCGACCGTGCGCGGTGGACGGCCGACGGCCAGGTGGTGTTCCTCGGCCGCACCGACGACCAGGTCAAGGTCCGCGGCCACCGGGTCGAGCCCGGCGAGATCCAGTCGGTGCTCATCGCGCACCCGGAGATCGGTCAGGCAGCTGTCGTCGCGCGCGAGGACATCCCGGGTGACACCCGACTGATCGCGTACGCGGTCCCGGCCGACACCAGCGAGCGCGATGACGAGCTGCCCGCCGTGGTCCGCAGGTTCGTCGCGGACCGGCTGCCCGAGCACATGGTCCCGACCGCGGTCGTGGTCCTGGACGCGCTGCCGCTGGCCGCGAACGGAAAACTCGACAGGAAGGCACTTCCGGCACCGGTCTACGGGTCGGGTGCGGGCGGTACCGGGCGTCGGGCGCTCTCGTTGCAGGAGGAGATCCTGTGCATGGCGTTCGCCGAGGTCCTCGGCCTGCCCTCGGTGGGAGTCGACGAGGACTTCTTCGAGCTGGGCGGCCACTCGCTCCTGGCGGTCCGGCTCGTGAGCCGGATACGTACGGTCCTGGGTGTCGAGGTGGAGATCCGTACTCTCTTCGACGCACCGACGGTGGCCGGGCTCGCCGCACAGCTGGCCGGGGCCCGCGAGGGCCGGACTCCGCTGGCGCCGGCCATGCGGCCGGAGCGGCTCCCGCTCTCCTACGGCCAGCGCCGCCTGTGGATCATCGACCAGCTTGAGGGCCGCAGCCCCACCTACAACATCCCCGTATCGGTGCGCCTGCCCGGGGCCGTGGACGGCGGGGCCCTGCGCGCCGCCTTCCGCGACGTACTGGGCCGCCATGAGGTGCTGCGCACGGTGTTCCCCGCTGCCGACGGTGAGCCGTACCAGCGCATCCTCGGCCTGAACGAGCTCGACTGGGAGCTGACCGTCACCGAGGTCGCCCCGGACGCGCTCGCCGAGGCGGTCGCCGAGGCCGAGGGCTACGCCTTCGACCTGTCGGCCGAGGTGCCCATCAAGGCCTGGCTCTTCGACGCCGGAAGCGAGGGCTGCCTGCTCCAGGTCGTCATCCACCACATCGCCACGGACGGCTGGTCCTGGGCCCCGCTGGCCCGGGACGTCTCCGTCGCCTACGCGGCACGCCGCGCGGGCCGGGTCCCCGAGTGGGCGCCGCTGCCCGTCCAGTACGCCGACTACGCCCTGTGGCAGCGTGAGGTGCTGGGTGACAGCGCGGACCCCGACAGCCTGATGGCGCGGCAGACCGCCCACTGGCGCGAGGCGCTGGCAGGAATCCCGGAGGAGCTGGAGCTGCCCTTCGACCGGCTCCGCCCGGCCACGTCCGGCCACCACGGCCACCGGGTGCGGTTGGAGATCCCGGCCGAGGTGCACGCGCGGCTCGCGGAGGTGGCGCGCACCGAGGGTGTCACCATGTTCATGGTGCTGCACGGCGCTCTCGCGGTGCTGCTGTCGCGGCTCGGCGCGGGCACCGACATTCCGATCGGTTCGGCGATCGCCGGCCGGACGGACGAGGCGCTCGATGACCTGGTCGGCTACTTCGTCAACACCTTCGTGCTGCGGAGCGACCTGTCGGGCGATCCCACCTTCCGCGAGGTGCTGCAGCGGGTCCGCGACGCCGGGCTGGACGCCTTCGCCCACCCGGACGTGCCGTTCGAGCGGCTGGTCGAGGAGCTGGCCCCGGCCCGCTCCATGGCACGGCACCCGCTGTTCCAGGTGATGCTCCTGCTGGAGAACACCACCGAGGCGGTGCTGGACCTGACCGGATCCGACGAGCCGGCGGATGCCGCCGGTCAGCCGGAGACCGCACCCGGGCAGGCCCCCGCTCCGTCCGTCGAAGCAGCGGTCGTCAAGTTCGACCTGGATGTCAACATGATGGAGCTGTTCGACGCCGACGGGGCGCCCGCCGGGATGCGTGGCTCGGTCATCGGGGCGGCAGACCTGTTCGACCCGCAGTCCGTCACCCGGCTCGCGGAGCGGCTCGGCCGCGTGCTGGAGACCCTGGGCGCCGATCCCGGTGTCCGGCTCGGCGCGGTCGACGTCCTGGACGACGACGAGCGCCACCGAGTGCTCATCGGGTGGAACGACACGGCGACCGAGGTCCCCGACACCACCGTCGTCGGGCTGTTCGAGGCGCAGGTCGCCCGTACGCCGGAGCGGACCGCCCTGGTCTGCGGCCACACCGAGCTGACCTACGCCGAGCTCGACGCCCGTGCCAACCGGCTCGCCCGGTACCTGATCGGCCGGGGCGTGGGCCCCGAGTCGGTCGTCGCGGTGGTCTTCGAGCGGACCCCGGACCTGATCGTGGGTCTCCTCGGGGTCCTCAAGGCAGGGGCAGCGTACCTGCCGATCGACCCGCACTACCCGGCCGACCGGATCGCGTACGTGATCGCCGACTCGGGCGCGGTGTGCCTGCTGACCAACACAGGGATGAGCGGGCGACTCGCCGAGTTCGAGGTCGGAGCGGAGGCCCGGACCGACGTCCCCGTCGTCGTCCTCGACGACCCCTCGGTGCGGGAGGAGCTCGCACGCTACGCCGGGCACGCTCCGACGGACGCGGACCGTACGGCTCCGCTGCGGCCGGAGAACCCCATGTGGGTGATCTACACCTCCGGTTCCACCGGCCGGCCCAAGGGTGTGCTCGTCGAGCACCGGGCCATCGTCAACTTCCTGGACTCCATGCAGGAGATGTCCCGGCTGGGCACGGCCGACCGGCTGCTGGCCGTCAGCACGCACGGCTGCGACATGGCCGGCTTCGAGTTCTACCTGCCGCTGGTCAACGGGGCCCGGCTGGTGCTCGCCGCTCAGGAGCAGGTTCTCGACCCGTGGGCGCTGCGGCAGCTGATCCGCACGGCCGGCATCACGCTGGTGCACGCCACCCCGAGTCTGTGGCGCGGGCTGGTGGCCGACGCCGACGACCCGGTCGACTGGACCGGAGTACGGGCGATGATCGGCGCCGAGGCTCTACCGAGCGACCTGGCGCGGATCCTGCTGTCCCGGACGCCGACCCTGACCAACCTGTACGGTCCGACCGAGACCACGGTCTGGTCGACCGCCAAGGTGCTGGCCGGGGAGGACGCCGACGCCACCTCGATCGGCGGCCCGATCGGCAACACCCAGGTGTACGTGCTGGACGACGCGCTGGCCCCGGTGCCTGTCGGCGTCGCAGGTGAGCTCTACATCGGCGGCGACGGCATGGCCCGCGGCTACCTGGGACGGCCGGACCTGACGGCCGGGCGCTTCGTGGCCAGTCCGTTCGGCGGCCACGGCGCGCGGATGTACCGTACGGGCGACGTCGTGCGCTGGACCCCGGACGGCGACCTGCGGTATGTCGGCCGGTCCGACGACCAGGTCAAGATCCGTGGGTTCCGCGTCGAGCTCGGTGAGATCGAGGCACTGCTGGCCACCCACCCGTCGGTCGCCCAGGCGGTGGCCCTGACCCGCGAGGACACCCCCGGTGACCAGCGGCTCGTCGCCTACGTGGTGCCCCACCGGGACACCACGCAGGAGGTCCGCGAGGGCCTGGCACAGGCGGTCCGGGCGATCGCCCAGGAGCGGCTGCCCGGCTACATGGTCCCCTCGGCCGTGGTGGTGATCGACAAGCTGCCGCTGATGCCGAACGGCAAGCTGGACCGCAAGGCGCTGCCCGTCCCGGACAGCGCGGTGGTGGAGGAGAGGGTCGACTGGGCGGTCACCTCCCTCGAAGCTAACGTGTGCGAGGCGTTCGCCGAGGTCCTCGGCCTCAACTCGGTCGGCGTGGACGACGACTTCTTCGCGCTGGGCGGCCACTCGCTGCTGGCGGTGAGGCTGGTGGAGCGGCTGCGGGCGCGCGGGCTGGCGATCGCGGTCCGCGAACTGTTCGCCGCCCCGACCGTCGCCGAGCTCCTCAAGCGGGTCTCGCTCTCGTCCGTGCGGGACGCGCTCGACGTCCTGCTGCCGATCCGGGAGCGGGGAGAGCGACCGCCGTTCTTCCTGGTGCACCCGGCCATCGGGCTGAGCTGGTGCTACATGCCACTCGCCCGGTACGTGCCGGCAGAGATCCCGCTGTACGGGCTCCAGTCGCGCGGCCTGGACGGGGTCAGCGAACCGGCGGGCTCCATCAAGGAGATGGCGGCGGACTACATCGAGCAGCTGCGCTCGGTGCAGCCCAGCGGCCCCTACCACCTACTGGGCTGGTCGTACGGAGGCGCAGTCGCCCACGAGATGGCCGTGCAGCTGCAGTCGTCGGGTGAGGAGGTCGGCGCACTCGTCGTCCTGGACCAGTACCCGTGGGTCCCGCAGCAGGACGGCCCCGTGGCCGGAGACGTTCCGCAGCCGGACGGCGCGGAGGCCGGAGACGTTCCGCAGCCGGACGCCGACGACCTCATCGAGGTCGTGCGCCGGGAGGTGGGCAGCAGCCTGGGCGCGATGACGGACGACGAGTACCGGGTCTTCGCCCGGGTCCTGCACAACCACAGTATGATCCGCGCCGGCTACGAGCCGGGACGCTTCACCGGGGACGTGCTGCTCGTCGTCGCGGAGGAGCACCGGTCGCCGGACGAGCCCACGGTCGAGCTGTGGGAGCCGTACGTGACCGGGGAGATCACCCGCTTCGGGGTGGCCTGCGGCCACTACGACCTCGCCGAGCCCGAGACGTTGGGGACGGTGTGGTCCGCGGTGGAGGCCTGGCTGGCCCGCAAGGAGTGAAGAAGGGGCGGGCACCGGCGCACCTGGCGAATTCCGGGGGCCGATGCGACACGCCGTGAGTTGATCAAGCCGCGATCAGTACAAGCAGACGCTCGGCTGGGGTTTCCCAGCCGAGCGTTTCTGCGCGGGCAGCTGTCGAGTCCGGCGGCGACGGTTCTCCGCGCGGCGGGAAAGGTCGGCGCCATCGGCGGGCCGCGATGGTGAGCCGGCTCTCGTGTCGGAACAGGTAGGCACACGCCGAAGGGCGGCCACTCCGCGGTGGGAGTGGCCGCCCTTCGGGTCATGCGATCGCTCGCTTACTGGTTGTACGGACCGTAGTCGTAGTCCTCCAGCGGCACGGCCTGGCCGGAGCCCGTGCCGAACGGCGAGTAGTCGATGTCGTCGTAGCCGACGGCCGAGTACATCGCGGCCTTGGCCTCCTCGGTCGGCTCGACCCGGATGTTGCGGTAGCGGGACAGACCCGTACCGGCCGGGATGAGCTTACCGATGATGACGTTCTCCTTGAGGCCGATCAGGGAGTCGGACTTGGCGTTGATCGCCGCGTCCGTGAGGACCCTGGTCGTCTCCTGGAAGGACGCCGCCGACAGCCAGGACTCCGTGGCCAGCGAGGCCTTGGTGATACCCATGAGCTGCGGACGACCGGAGGCCGGGTGACCGCCCTCCTGGACCACACGACGGTTCTCGGTCTCGAACTTCGAGCGCTCGACCAGCTCGCCGGGCAGCAGCTCGGCGTCGCCGGACTCGATGATCGTCACACGGCGGAGCATCTGCCGGATGATGATCTCGATGTGCTTGTCGTGGATCGACACACCCTGCGAGTTGTACACCTTCTGGACCTCGCCGACCAGGTGGACCTGGACGGCACGCTGACCCAGGATGCGCAGCACGTCGTGCGGGTTGGTGGCACCCACGGTGAGCTTCTGGCCCACCTCGACGTGCTCGCCCTCGCTGACCAGGAGTCGGGCGCGCTTCGAGATCGGGAACGCCGTCTCGTCGCTGCCGTCGTCCGGCGTGATGACGATCTTCTTGGTCTTCTCGGTCTCCTCGATCCGCACGCGGCCCTGGGCCTCGGAGATCGGGGCGACACCCTTCGGGGTACGGGCCTCGAAGAGCTCGACGACACGCGGCAGACCCTGGGTGATGTCGTCACCGGCCACACCACCGGTGTGGAAGGTACGCATCGTCAGCTGGGTACCGGGCTCACCGATGGACTGGGCGGCGATGATGCCGACCGCCTCACCGATGTCGACCAGCTTGCCGGTGGCCAGCGAACGGCCGTAGCACATGGCGCAGGTGCCGACCTGGGACTCGCAGGTCAGGACCGAGCGGGTCTTGACCTCCTCGACGCCGCGGGAGACGAGCTCCTCGATGAGCACGTCGCCCAGGTCGGTGCCGGCCGGGGCCAGGACCTGACCGTCGACGACGATGTCCTCGGCGAGGCAGCGCGCGTACACGGACGTCTCGACGTTCTCCGCCTTGCGCAGCACGCCGTCCGCGCCGCGCTCCGCGATGTGGAGCTTGAGGCCACGCTCGGTGCCGCAGTCCTCCTCGCGGATGATGACGTCCTGCGAGACGTCCACCAGACGACGGGTGAGGTAACCCGAGTCGGCGGTACGCAGGGCGGTGTCCGCGAGACCCTTACGGGCACCGTGCGTGGAGATGAAGTACTCCAGCACGGACAGACCCTCACGGAACGACGCCTTGATGGGCCGCGGGATGGTCTCGTTCTTCGCGTTCGACACCAGACCACGCATACCGGCGATCTGCCGCATCTGCATCATGTTTCCTCGGGCACCCGAGTCAACCATCATGAAGATGGGGTTCGTCTTGGGGAAGTTCTCGTTCATCGCCTCGGCGACCTCGTTGGTCGCCTTGGTCCAGATCGCGATGAGCTCCTGAGTGCGCTCTTCCTTCGTGATCAGACCGCGCTCGTACTGCTTCTGGACCTTCTCGTCCTGCGCCTCGTAGCCCTTGACGATCTCCTTCTTCGCCTCGGGAACGACGACGTCGGAGATGGCCACGGTGACACCGGAACGGGTCGCCCAGTAGAAGCCGGCCGCCTTCAGGTTGTCGAGCGTCGCCGCCACGATGACCTTGGGGTAGCGCTCGGCGAGGTCGTTGACGATCTCGGAGAGCTGCTTCTTGCCCACCGAGTAGTCGACGAACGGGTAGTCCTCGGGCAGCAGCTCGTTGAAGAGCGCGCGGCCCAGGGTGGTGCGCAGACGGAACGAGTCACCCTGCTGCCACTCGGGCTCACCCTCCTCCTGCGCCGGCGGGGTCCAGCCGCGCGGCGGGATGGTGCCCACCGGGAAGCGGATGTCCACGGCCGACTGGAGCGCGAGCTCACCGGCGTCGAACGCCATGATCGCCTCGGCCGTGGAGCCGAAGGAACGGCCCTCGCCCTTGGTGTCGCGCAGCTCGCCGTCGGTGGTGAGGAAGAACAGACCGAGGACCATGTCCTGGGTCGGCATCGTCACCGGACGGCCGTCGGCGGGCTTGAGGATGTTGTTCGAGGACAGCATCAGGATGCGGGCCTCGGCCTGCGCCTCCGCGGACAGCGGCAGGTGCACGGCCATCTGGTCACCGTCGAAGTCCGCGTTGAACGCGGTGCAGACGAGCGGGTGGATCTGGATGGCCTTGCCCTCGACCAGCTGCGGCTCGAAGGCCTGGATGCCGAGGCGGTGCAGGGTGGGAGCACGGTTCAGCAGAACCGGGTGCTCGGCGATGACCTCTTCGAGGACGTCGTACACGACCGTGCGGCCGCGCTCCACCATGCGCTTGGCGCTCTTGATGTTCTGCGCGTGGTTCAGGTCGACCAGGCGCTTCATCACGAACGGCTTGAAGAGCTCCAGCGCCATCGCCTTCGGCAGACCGCACTGGTGCAGCTTCAGCTGCGGACCGACGACGATCACGGAACGCGCGGAGTAGTCCACACGCTTACCGAGCAGGTTCTGACGGAATCGACCCTGCTTACCCTTCAGCATGTCGCTGAGGGACTTCAGCGGGCGGTTGCCGGGGCCCGTGACCGGGCGGCCGCGACGACCGTTGTCGAACAGGGCGTCAACAGCCTCCTGAAGCATGCGCTTCTCGTTGTTGACGATGATCTCCGGGGCACCGAGGTCCAGGAGCCTCTTCAGACGGTTGTTGCGGTTGATCACACGGCGGTACAGGTCGTTCAGGTCGGAGGTCGCGAAGCGGCCACCGTCCAGCTGCACCATCGGACGCAGGTCCGGCGGGATGACCGGGACGCAGTCCAGAACCATGCCCTTGGGGCTGTTGGAGGTCTGCAGGAAGGCAGACACGACCTTCAGCCGCTTCAGCGCACGGGTCTTCTTCTGGCCCTTGCCGGTGCGGATGATCTCGCGGAGCTTCTCGGCCTCCTCGTCGAGGTCGAAGGACTCCAGGCGCTTCTGCAGCGCCGCGGCACCCATCGAACCGTCGAAGTACGTGCCGAAGCGGTCACGCAGCTCGCGGTAGAGGAGCTCGTCGCCCTCGAGGTCCTGGACCTTGAGGTTCTTGAACCGGGTCCACACCTCGTCGAGGCGGTCGATCTCGCGCTGCGAACGGTCGCGCAGCTGCTTCATCTCGCGCTCGGCACCCTCGCGCACCTTGCGGCGCACGTCGGCCTTGGCACCCTCGGCCTCCAGCTCGGCCAGGTCGGCCTCGAGCTTCTTGGCGCGGGCCTCCAGGTCGGCGTCGCGACGGTTCTCGATCTGCTGCCGCTCGACGGAGACGTGCGCCTCCAGGGAGGGCAGGTCACGCGTACGGCGCTCCTCGTCGACGTACGTGATCATGTACGCCGCGAAGTAGATGACCTTCTCCAGGTCCTTCGGGGCCAGGTCGAGCAGGTAGCCCAGACGCGACGGGACGCCCTTGAAGTACCAGATGTGCGTGACGGGCGCGGCCAGCTCGATGTGGCCCATCCGCTCACGGCGCACCTTCGCGCGCGTGACCTCGACGCCACAGCGCTCGCAGATGATGCCCTTGAAGCGGACGCGCTTGTACTTGCCGCAGTAGCACTCCCAGTCCCGGGTCGGACCGAAGATCTTCTCGCAGAAGAGTCCGTCCTTTTCGGGCTTGAGGGTGCGGTAGTTGATGGTCTCGGGCTTCTTGACCTCGCCGTGGCTCCACTGACGGATGTCGTCAGCGGTGGCCAGGCCGATCCGGAGCTCGTCGAAGAAGTTGACGTCGAGCACTATGCGTCAATCCCTCTCAGGGTCGTAAGTCTTTCGGTCTGTACGGGGGCCTGGGGGTCGGCGGGCCCTGGTGGGTTCAGGGCCCGCCGGACTCCCGTCAGACCTCTTCGACGCTGCTCGGCTCGCGCCGGGACAGGTCGATGCCGAGCTCCTCCGCAGCGCGGAAGACGTCCTCGTCGGTGTCACGCATCTCGATGGACATACCGTCGCTGGACAGCACCTCCACGTTCAGGCACAGGGACTGCATCTCCTTGATGAGCACCTTGAAGGACTCGGGGATGCCGGGCTCGGGGATGTTCTCGCCCTTGACGATGGCCTCGTAGACCTTCACGCGGCCGGTGACGTCGTCGGACTTGATGGTCAGGAGCTCCTGGAGGGCGTACGCGGCGCCGTACGCCTCCAGCGCCCACACCTCCATCTCACCGAAGCGCTGGCCACCGAACTGAGCCTTACCACCCAGCGGCTGCTGGGTGATCATCGAGTACGGACCGGTCGAGCGGGCGTGCAGCTTGTCGTCGACCAGGTGGTGCAGCTTCAGGATGTACATGTAGCCGACCGAGATCGGGTCCGGGAACGGCTCACCCGAACGGCCGTCGAACAGCCGCGCCTTGCCGGACGGGAGCACCATGCGCTCGCCGTCGCGGTTCGGGATGGTGTGCTGCAGCAGGCCCGCCAGCTCGTCCTCGCGCGCACCGTCGAAGACCGGGGTGGCGACGTTGGTGCCCGGGGCGACCTGGTCGGCACCGATGGCCTGGAGGCGCTGCGCCCACTCGTCGGCGAGGCCGGAGACGTCCCAGCCGCGGCTGGCGAGCCAGCCGAGGTGGATCTCCAGGACCTGTCCCGGGTTCATTCGGGACGGCACACCCAGCGGGTTGAGGATGATGTCGACCGGAGTTCCGTCCTCGAGGAACGGCATGTCCTCGATGGGCAGGATCTTCGAGATGACACCCTTGTTGCCGTGGCGGCCGGCGAGCTTGTCACCGTCGGTGATCTTGCGCTTCTGCGCCACGTACACGCGCACAAGCTGGTTCACACCCGGGGGAAGCTCGTCGCCCTCCTCACGGTCGAAGACGCGCACGCCGATGACCTTGCCGATCTCGCCGTGCGGCACCTTCAGCGAGGTGTCACGGACCTCACGGGCCTTCTCGCCGAAGATGGCGCGCAGCAGGCGCTCCTCCGGGGTCAGCTCGGTCTCACCCTTGGGCGTGACCTTGCCGACCAGGATGTCGCCGGCGACGACCTCGGCACCGATACGGATGATGCCGCGCTCGTCGAGGTCGGCGAGGACCTCCTCGGAGACGTTCGGGATGTCCCGGGTGATCTCCTCGGGGCCGAGCTTGGTGTCACGGGCGTCGACCTCGTGCTCCTCGATGTGGATCGAGGAGAGGACGTCGTCCTGCACGAGGCGCTGCGACAGGATGATCGCGTCCTCGTAGTTGTGACCCTCCCACGGCATGAACGCCACGAGCAGGTTCTTGCCCAGCGCCATCTCACCGTTCTGAGTGGCCGGACCGTCGGCGAGGACCTGGCCCTCGATGATCCGGTCGCCCTCGGCGACGACGACCTTCTGGTTGACCGAGGTGCCCTGGTTGGAGCGGGCGAACTTGGCAAGGCGGTACGTGATGTACGTGCCGTCGTCGTTGGCGGTGGTGATGTAGTCCGCGGAGACCTCCTGGACCACACCCGCCTTCTCGGCCTTGACCACGTCGCCGGCGTCGACGGCGGAGCGGTACTCCATGCCGGTGCCGACGAGCGGGGCCTCGGACTTAATCAGCGGCACGGCCTGACGCATCATGTTCGCGCCCATGAGGGCACGGTTGGCGTCGTCGTGCTCGAGGAACGGGATCATGGCGGTCGCGACCGACACCATCTGGCGCGGCGAGACGTCCATGTAGTCCACGTCTTCGGGGCTGACGTAGTCGACCTCGCCCCCACGGCGGCGGACCAGGACGCGGGCCTCGGCGAACCGGAGGTCGTCGTTGAGCGTGGCGTTGGCCTGCGCGATGACGAACCGGTCCTCCTCGTCGGCGGTCAGGTAGTCCACCTCGTCGGTGACCTGGCCGTCGACGACCTTGCGGTACGGCGTCTCGACGAAACCGAACGCGTTGACGCGACCGTAGGAGGCGAGCGAGCCGATCAGACCGATGTTCGGGCCTTCGGGCGTCTCGATCGGGCACATACGGCCGTAGTGAGACGGGTGCACGTCACGGACCTCGAAGCCGGCCCGCTCACGGGAGAGACCACCCGGGCCAAGAGCCGACAGACGGCGCTTGTGGGTGAGACCCGACAGCGGGTTGTTCTGGTCCATGAACTGCGACAGCTGGCTGGTGCCGAAGAACTCCTTGATGGAGGCGACGACCGGCCGGATGTTGATCAGGGTCTGCGGCGTGATCGCCTCGACGTCCTGGGTCGTCATCCGCTCGCGGACGACTCGCTCCATACGCGCCAGACCCGTACGGACCTGGTTCTGGATGAGCTCGCCGACGCTGCGCAGACGACGGTTGCCGAAGTGGTCGATGTCGTCGGTCTCGACGACGATCGTCTGGCCGCTGTCGCCGACCGTCTCGGTCTCGCCGGCGTGCAGCTTCACCAGGTACTTGATCGTCGAGATGATGTCCTCGACGGTCAGGATGCCCGCGTCGAGCGGCGCGTCCGCGGCCAGCTTCTTGTTGACCTTGTAGCGGCCGACCTTGGCGAGGTCGTAGCGCTTGGGGTTGAAGTAGAGGTTCTCGAGCAGCGTCTGCGCGGCCTCACGCGTGGGGGGCTCGCCCGGACGCAGCTTGCGGTAGATGTCGAGCAGCGCGTCGTCCTGGCCCTGGGTGTGGTCCTTCTCCAGGGTGGCGCGCATGGACTCGTACTCGCCGAACTCCTCGAGGATCTGCTCGGTCGTCCAGCCGAGCGCCTTCAGGAGGACGGTCACGGACTGCTTGCGCTTGCGGTCGATGCGGACACCGACCATGTCGCGCTTGTCGATCTCCATCTCCAGCCAGGCACCCCGGGACGGGATGATCTTGGCGGAGAAGATGTCCTTGTCGGACGTCTTGTCGATGGAGGAGTCGAAGTAGACACCCGGCGAACGGACCAGCTGCGACACCACGACACGCTCGGTGCCGTTGATGACGAAGGTGCCCTTGTGCGTCATGAGCGGGAAGTCGCCCATGAAGACAGTCTGGGACTTGATCTCGCCGGTCTCGTTGTTGGTGAACTCGGCCGTGACGAAGAGCGGAGCCGCGTACGTGAAGTCGCGATCCTTGCACTCGTCGATCGAGTTCTTCGGCGGCTCGAAGCGGTGGTCCCGGAACGTCAGCGACATCGACCCGGAGAAGTCCTCGATCGGGGAGATCTCCTCGAAGATCTCCTCGAGGCCGGACTTGGTGGGGACGTCCTGACCAGACTCCAGAGCCTCCTCGACCCGACTCTGCCAGGCGGTGTTGCCGAGCAGCCAGTCGAAGCTCTCGGTCTGCAGCGCGAGCAGGTTCGGAACCTCGAGGGGCTCCTTGATCTTTGCAAAGGAGATGCGCAGCGGGGCAGTGCTTGCGCCGTTGTTCGTATTCGCGGTCGAGGCAGTGCGCGAGGCGGCCAAGAGGGGGTCCTTCCGAGGGCTCGGACTCACTACGCGCGTACCGGTCCCGCCGGGGCACAGAGATGGAAAGTCCCAGGTCGGAGACTCTTTATCGTCGGTGCTCAGGCGAGGGGCATGCTCCTGGTGACGGGCAGGAGGCAGCTAACAGGCAGCGCAAAGGGTCAGTGTAGCCACTTGGCACACTGATGTCCAGTGCGGGTTTTCCGGCTCACGTCGGAGGCCCTCTTGTTCCTCAACACCTGCGGCAAGTCACGCCTTCGATGCACATCGATACTGCCCTCTTCGCCGTCGATCCATGCCTCGGATCCGGATCGTTGTGACGACGCGTCCTGAGAATTGCGCGCTGCGTGCAGTTCGTCAAGGCCCCCCTTGCCCAAACCGGGTGCTGCCATCGTCACTTGCAACCTGTCACCGGGGCCCTCGGGAGGCACGACGAAGATCACCATACTCCCCGCGGTGACGGGCGCAAGGCAGCCGACACCGGACCCCCCGGAACGCCGAAGAGCGACCACCCGGATGGATGATCGCTCTTCGGTGCGTTCGCGTTACAGCCCTACGAGTGAGCCAAGACCGGCATCCCTGGGGACGCGGTGTGCAGCATTCGAACGAGCTGCGACCGGCGGCCGCGAGAGGGGCCGTACGGAGCAAAGCCCCGTACGGCCCCATGAGTCCCGTGCGGACCCGAGGAGGTCTTACTTGACCTCGACGGAGGCGCCGGCGCCCTTGAGGGCCTCGGCGGCCTTGTCCGCGGCCTCCTTGTTGACCTTCTCCAGGACCGGCTTCGGGGTGCCGTCGACCAGGTCCTTGGCCTCCTTCAGGCCGAGGGAGGTCAGCTCGCGCACGACCTTGATGACCTGGATCTTCTTGTCGCCGGCGCCGGTGAGGATGACGTCGAACTCGTCCTTCTCCTCCTCGGCCTCGGCCGGGGCGCCGGGGACGGCGGGGCCGGCAACGGCGACCGCGGCGGCGGCGGTGACGTCGAACTTCTCCTCGAACGCCTTCACGAACTCGGAGAGCTCGATGAGGGTCATCTCCTCGAACTGCGCGAGCAGGTCTTCCTGGCTGAGCTTCGCCATGATGGGCGATCCTTCCACTAATTCGGCTGGTGCCGGATGTACATGTATGGCGGGCGTACGTTCGGCCCGCTACGACCGTCGCCTCAGGCGGCGGTCATTTCGCGAGCCGAATTACTCGGCACCGCCCTGCTCGGCCTGCTTGGCACGAAGGGCGTCCACGGTGCGGACGAGCTTCGAGGGAAGCGCCTGGAAGAGCTGAGCAGTCTGCGTCTGCTTGCCCTTGAAGGCACCCGCCAGCTTGGCGAGCAGAACCTCGCGGGACTCGAGGTCCGCAAGCTTCTTGATCTCGTCGGCGGAGAGCGCCTTGCCTTCAAGGACACCGCCCTTGATGACGAGGTTCGGGTTCTCCTTGGCGAAGTCACGAAGACCCTTCGCCGACTCCACCGGGTCACCGGTGACGAAGGCGACCGCCGTCGGACCGTTGAACAGGTCGTCGAGCGTAGTGATCCCGGCCTCGTTGGCCGCAATCTTGGTCAGCGTGTTCTTCACCACGGCGTACTGGGCGTTCTCACCGAGCGAACGGCGCAGGTTCTTGAGCTGCGCCACGGTGAGACCCCGGTACTCGGTCAGCACGGCGGCGTTCGAGCTGCGGAACTGCTCCGCGAGCTCGGCTACCGCGGCAGCCTTGTCGGGCCTTGCCATAGAGCGTCGGCCTCCTTCCGGGTGATGAGGACCGCTCGGAAGGGGCTGGGGAAAACGAAACGCCCCGGCGCAGGCGCACGGGGCGGACTCGACCGGCTGTACATGCGGCGTACGCACATACTCCGGGAGTTCTTCCACTGTCACCTGCGCGGGTCGTCCGCAGTTCAGCGGATCCTTCGGCCACCGCGCCCTCATCCGAGCACACGGCAACGACCAGCGGTCTTTGGCTTCTGTAGGAGAGTACGGGAACGGATCGCCGTCAAGCAAATCCGCTCCCCGGGGCTCAGCCCTGCTGGGCCTGCTTCATTATGTCGGCAAGGTCGGCCGTGTCCTTGGCGGCCGGGGCCGTCACCGTCACCGGCTTGTTGAAGTCGAGGAAGGTGATGGTCATGTCGAGCGGGCCCTTGCCGGCCTCGCCCCGCATCCGGAACTGCTTGGTGTGGTCGCTGCCGTCGATCCACATGTCCATGGTCATCTTGTCGGCGCCCATCTTCTCGAACCGGTCGAGGCTCTTCTCGCGCTGCTCGCGGGTGGCCTTGTCCAGGTTCTTGAGGGAGGCACGCATGTCCTCGAGGGTGACATCGCCCTTGTAGTGCGTCGTCTTCACGCCGTCGACCGTCTCGGTGCCGACCTTCGTCACATGCTTGGAGCCGGTGAGGAACGTGGACTCCTGGGCCGGGTTCTGGTCGGCCTGACCGCCGCCGAACTGGTTCGTGTTCAGCTGCTTGTCCATGCCCATGGCGGCCAGATCGAACTTCATCCAGATCTTGCCGTCCAGCTCCTTGGCGGCCTCGGCGCCTCCGTTGATGTACATCGCCTTGTCGACGAGCCGGATCTCGACCGAGTCGGTGCCCTGCTTCTCGGCCGTCATTTTCATGCTCATGGCGAGCGGCTTCATGGACATCCGGGCCTCGCCCTTGACCTGGCCCGCGCCGGGGACCGTGCCGGTCATCCGGTAATGGAGAGACGTGATCTTCTCGGTGTTCTTCGCCGCCTTGGCCACGGCCGCGGCGGGCGTCATCCGCGGCGACTCCTCCGCGGTGCCCTTCGAACAGGCGACGGCTCCGCCGCCGAGGACCAGGGCGACAAGCGCCGCGCCCGCCGCCCCACGCTCCACCGCACCACGCACAGCAACCCTCATGTTTCCCCCCAAGGAACACATGGTCGATTCACAGCAAGACGGCGAGCCTATCCTGACGGGGCGTCGGAGGCGCGTGATTTCTGTGTGGCCGGGACGGCCGTGGGACCGGACGGTCGTAGGACCGGATGGCCGTCAGGCGCGGACGGCTGTAGGCCCGGACGGCCGTCAGGCGCGGACGGCTGTAGGCCCAGATGGCTGTAGGCCCAGATGACTGTAGGCCCGGATGGCCGTGAGGGCCGGGGCGGCCGTGAGGCCCGGACCGCCGCGAGGGCCGGAGCGCCGTGAGGGCCGGAGCGCCGCGAGGCCCGGACCGCCCTGAGAGCCAGACCGACCTGAGACCCAGAGCGACCGTGAGGCCGGACGGCCGCGAGACCCAGACCGCCGCGAGGGCCGGGGCGGCCATGAGGCCCGGCCGGCCGTGAGGCCCGGAGCGGCCACCGGGAGCGGCCATGAGGCCCAGACCTCCACAAGGCCCGGACCACCGTGAAGCCCGGACCGCCGTGAGGCTGGACGGCCATGGGCCCGGACCGCCACGAGGCCGGACGGCCATGGGCCCGGACCACCGTGAGACCGAGGCGGCCACGGCACCCTACGAGCCCTGTGTGCTCATCAGTTCCTTGAAGTCGGCGGTGTCCGCCGCCGGGGGCTCGGTGGCCGGGACCTGCACTCCGTAGTCGCGGTAGTACGCGGTCGAGGACATCCGCCCCGACGACAGCTCGCCCCGCTCGGTCTTCTTGATCAACAGGTTGTGGTCGTCGACCCAGATGTCGACGGTCTCCGCAGTGACCCCGGCCTGCTCCAGCTGCTCCTTGAGCCCGGCGACGTCCTCGCCGGTGAGGGCCGCCGTCATGACCGTGCCCGAGTAGTGCGTGGCGTGCCGGCCGCGCACCGTCTCCTCGCCGACCCTGCGCACGTCCCCGGAGGCCAGCAGCAGCCTCACCGGCTGGAGCGGGGCGGTGTTGCGCAGCTGGTCCGACAGTTGGGCCCCCGAGCCGCCCGGGAGGGCCGCCAGGTCGTCGTACACGTACCTGATCCAGTGCCTGCCGTGCAGCCGGCGGGCGAACGTGGCACCGACCTTCGCGTAGTAGGCGTCGGGCAGCAGCCGGGCCTCCATGGACGTGCTGTTCAGCTTGCGCATGGTCTCGGCGAGTCGGCCGCCGGTGTAGGTGATGCGGAGGGTGCCGACCGGGGCGCGCGACCAGCCCAGGGCGCCGTCCGTCTTCAGGGACAGCATCCCGCCCATGTCCGTCACGGACTCGATCCGCGCGGAGCCGGCTCCGGCGGTCGCCTTCTCGACGGCGCGCAGCGCGGTCACCGACCGGGGCTCGACGCGCCCCGCGCGGCCACCGGAGGGCACCGCGGAGCCCTTGTGGGAGTCACCGCCGCCGGAGAAGCCGCACGCCCCCACGGCGAACAGCGCGGCGATCGCCGCGATCGGGAGGATCCCGCGCCGCACGATCCTGTCCCTCATCCGGTCCCCCCTTGTGCGCTCCGTGATCTTCACGCTAACTCCGGGGCGGGGAAAACGGCACGTGCCTCCCGCGAAACGGCATGTGCCACGGGTCTCGTACGAAACGCCAACGGGCCCCGCACCCAGGAAGGGTGCGGGGCCCGTCGTCAGCTACGCGTGCCCGCGGCTGCCGTCAGGTTCAGACGGCGGCCGGGTCCTCCTCGACGAGGAGGTTGCGGGTGCGGTTCGGGTCGACCGGGATGCCGGGGCCCATGGTGGTGCTGACCGCGGCCTTCTTGATGTAACGACCCTTGGCGGCGGACGGCTTCAGACGGAGGATCTCCTCCAGGGCCGCACCGTAGTTCTCCACCAGCTTGTCGTCCTCGAAGGACGTCTTGCCGATGATGAAGTGCAGGTTCGAGTGCTTGTCGACGCGGAACTCGATCTTGCCGCCCTTGATCTCGGTCACGGCCTTGGCCACGTCCGGGGTCACGGTGCCGGTCTTCGGGTTCGGCATCAGACCACGCGGGCCGAGGACACGGCCCAGGCGGCCGACCTTGCCCATGAGGTCCGGGGTGGCGACGACGGCGTCGAAGTCCAGACGACCCTTCGACACCTCGTCGATGAGCTCGTCGGAGCCGACGATGTCGGCACCCGCGGCGAGTGCGGCCTCGGCACGGTCACCGGTCGCGAAGACCAGGACCCGGGCGGTCTTACCGGTGCCGTGCGGGAGGTTCACGGTGCCACGGACCATCTGGTCGGCCTTGCGCGGGTCGACACCCAGACGGAAGGCGACCTCGACGGTGCCGTCGAACTTGGTCGTGGAGGTCTCCTTGGCGAGACGGACGGCCTCGAGCGGGGCGTACAGCTTCTCCCGGTCGACCTTGGCGTCCGCAGCGCGGAGAGCCTTGCTGCGCTTGCTCACAACTGCTCCTGTGTGTTCTGAAAGGAGTCGTGGTACGGGCCGAGCAGGCCCTGCCACGTGCGGCTACGTATCGCTGGCAGCCGCAGATTCAACGAAGTGGGGTTCAGCCCTCGACCGTGACGCCCATGGAACGCGCGGTGCCGGCGATGATCTTCGCCGCGGCGTCCAGGTCGTTGGCGTTGAGGTCGGGCATCTTCGTCTGGGCGATCTCGCGGACCTGCGCCTCGGTGATCTTGGCGACCTTGGTCTTGTGCGGCTCGCCGGAGCCCTTCTCGATGCCCGCGGCCTTGAGGATCATCTTGGCGGCCGGCGGAGTCTTGGTCACGAAGGTGAAGGAACGGTCCTCGTAGACCGTGATCTCCACCGGGATGACCCAGCCACGCTGCGACTCGGTCGCGGCGTTGTAGGCCTTGCAGAACTCCATGATGTTGACGCCGTGCTGACCCAGCGCGGGGCCGACCGGCGGAGCCGGGTTGGCGGCGCCGGCCTGGATCTGGAGCTTGATGAGCCCCGTGACCTTCTTCTTCTTGGGAGGCATTTCTCCGGGTCCTTCTCTCTGTCGCCTTCCTCGGCCCGATTGGCCCCGGACCTGGGCTGGCTGCCTCCGACCACGTCAATGATCCAGAAGGAGGCATACCGCACAACGATAACGGGTATCCATGCGCGGCCAAAAACCCAGCAGGTCAGACAGGCTACGAAGCCTGGCTGACCTGCTCGGGAAGTGGTGGTCCGAAGAACCTCAGTTCTTCTGGATCTGGTCGAAGGAGAGCTCGACCGGCGTCTCGCGGCCGAAGATCTCCACGAGGCCCTTGACCTTCTTCGAGTCGGGGTTGATCTCGTTGATGGTCGCCTGGAGCGTGGCGAACGGGCCGTCGGTGACGGTGACCGAGTCGCCGACCTCGAAGTCCAGCACCTGGACCTCGACCTTGCGCTGCGGAGCCGGCTTGCCCTCGGCCTCGGCGGCCTCGCGAGCGGCCTTCTCCTCGGCCTCCGGGGCGAGCATCTTGACGATCTCGTCCAGGGTCAGCGGGTACGGGTCGTAGGCGTTGCCCACGAAGCCGGTGACGCCGGGGGTGTTGCGGACGACACCCCAGGACTCGTTCGTCAGGTCCATGCGCACCAGCACGTAGCCGGGGAGCTTGTTCTGGCGGATGGTCTTGCGGTCGCCGTTCTTGATCTGGACGACCTCTTCCTGCGGCACCTCGGCCTGGAAGATGTAGTCCTCGACGTTCAGCGAGACGGCGCGCTGCTCCAGGTTGGTCTTCACGCGGTTCTCGTAACCGGCGTACGTGTGGATCACGTACCACTCGCCGGGCAGGGAACGCAGCTCCTCGCGCAGGGCCTCGACGGGGTCGACGGGCTCGGTCTCCTCCTCGGCGACCTCGTCCTCGTCCTCGACGTGTACGGCGGCCTCCTCGGCCGGCTCCCCCGCCTCGGCTTCGGCAGCCTCGAACTCGTCCACCTCGTCCGCGCCCTCGACGATGTCGAGCTCGTCATCCACGGACTCGTCCGGCTCGATGGCGTCGTTCAGGTTCGGGTCAGACACGGTGGCTGCTTCTTCCTGGATACATAGGGGTGGAACATGCGAAAAGGGACGCCGGATACCTCGGCGTCCTTCGCTCTCGGCTCAGCCGAAGACGTACTTGGCTGCGTGGTTGAGCCCATAGTCAATCACGGTCACCAGAGCGATCATGATGACGACGAAGACGATCACCACAGTGGTGTACGTCGTCAGCTGGTTCCGCGTCGGCCAGACGACCTTGCGGAGCTCCGCGATGATCTGGCGGTAGAAGAGGGCAAGGCGCTTGAGCGGGCCCTTCTTGGCTCGCTTGCCACCCTTGCGGGTCTTCTTCTTCGACTCCTGCAGCTCATCCTGGGCGTCAGGCATGTCGATGGAGCCCACGGCGTCCGTCACTCGTCCTCACCTGATTCCCGGGTCGTGGCCGTGCCGCGCCCGGTGGAGCCGCACGGCGGTGCAATACGTACGTACTGTGCGCACACTTCCTGGTGGGGAGTGTGTAGCAGGGCCGGAGGGACTTGAACCCCCAACCGCTGGTTTTGGAGACCAGTGCTCTACCAATTGAGCTACGACCCTTTGGTGTGTAGCCCCAACGTACCGCATCCGGCCGGGTGCTCGGTGTGCACCCGCTCGATCGCCGCCGCTGGAGGCCAACGAGGTGAGAGTGTACGTGGTCCGCGGCCGGTCGTCGAACAGAAAGTGCCCGTACGGGTTTTGGCCGCACAAGATCAGCCAGGCGGCAGCCCGGATCCGGACGTGTGTCCGATGGCCGACCGACTCGTGCCCAGTCCGTGAAACCCGCATGCCGTGGGCGTTTCCGATCTGAAACGATGGTTCCCATGAGCGCTGCAACCCCTCCCACCGAGCGCCGGGTCTCCGCCCGAATCGGCGCGATCTCCGAGTCCGCCACCCTCGCCGTGGACGCCAAGGCCAAGGCCCTCAAGGCCGCCGGGCGCCCGGTGATCGGCTTCGGCGCCGGTGAGCCCGACTTCCCGACGCCGGACTACATCGTCGAGGCGGCCATCGAGGCCTGCAAGAACCCGAAGTACCACCGCTACACCCCGGCCGGCGGTCTGCCGGAGCTGAAGACCGCGATCGCCGCGAAGACGCTGCGCGACTCCGGCTACGAGGTGGACGCCTCCCAGGTCCTGGTCACCAACGGCGGCAAGCAAGCCATCTACGAGGCCTTCGCCGCGATCCTCGACCCGGGCGACGAAGTGATCGTTCCGGCGCCGTACTGGACGACGTACCCGGAGTCGATCCGACTGGCCGGCGGTGTCCCGGTGGAGGTCGTCGCCGACGAGACGACCGGCTACCGCGTCTCCGTCGAGCAGCTGGAGGCGGCCCGCACCGAGAAGACGAAGGTCCTCCTGTTCGTCTCCCCCTCGAACCCCACCGGCGCGGTCTACAGCGAGGCGGAGACCGAGGCGATCGGCCGCTGGGCGGTCGAGCACGGCCTGTGGGTGCTCACGGACGAGATCTATGAGCACCTGGTGTACGGGGACGCGACCTCGGTGTCGCTGCCCGCGCTCCTGCCCGAGCTGCGCGACAAGTGCATCGTGGTCAACGGTGTGGCGAAGACCTACGCCATGACGGGCTGGCGCGTCGGGTGGATCATCGGTCCGAAGGACGTGGTGAAGGCCGCGACGAACCTGCAGTCGCACGCCACGTCCAATGTGTCGAACGTCGCACAGGTGGCGGCGCTCGCGGCCGTCTCGGGTGACCTGACCGCCGTCGCGAAGATGCGCGAAGCCTTCGACCGGCGCCGCAAGACGATCGTGCGGATGCTGAACGAGATCGACGGCGTGGTCTGCCCGGAGCCGGAGGGCGCGTTCTACGCGTACCCCTCGGTGAAGGCGCTGATCGGCAAGGAGATCCGCGGCAAGCGCCCGCAGAACAGCGTGGAGCTGGCCGCGCTGATCCTGGAGGAGGCCGAGGTCGCGGTCGTCCCGGGCGAGGCCTTCGGCACCCCCGGCTACCTGCGGCTTTCGTACGCCCTCGGTGACGAGGACCTGGTCGAGGGCGTGAGCCGGATCCAGAAGCTGCTGGCGGAGGCGCGGGACTGACGTCTCCGCAGGCGCCCTCACCTGGGAACGTTCCTAGGTGGGGGCGCCTTACGTTTGTGCGAGCAAGACCACGTTCGGGGAATCGGCTACCGGGACGACACAGACGTACGGCAGGATCTGGGAATGGAGCGTGTACGTGATGTCTCTGAACTGCCGAAAGCCCATCTGCACCTGCACTTCACCGGCTCGATGCGGCCCACGACCCTGCTGGAACTGGCCGACAGGTACGGCGTACGGCTGCCCGACGCGCTGACCGAGGCGCTGGTCAGCGGAGAGCCGCCGAAGCTGCGCGCCACGGACGAGCGGGGCTGGTTCCGCTTCCAGCGGCTGTACGACGCGGCGCGCTCGTGCCTCAGGGAGCCGGAGGACATCCAGCGGCTGGTTCGGGAGGCCGCTGAGGAGGACATCAAGGAGGGCTCGGGCTGGCTGGAGATCCAGGTCGACCCGACGTCGTACGCGCCGCGCCTGGGCGGTCTGATCCCGGCCCTGGAGATCATCCTGGACGCCGTGGAGACGGCCATGCGGGAGACGGGCCTCGGAATGCGTGTCCTGGTCGCCGCGAACCGTATGAAGCATCCCCTGGACGCACGCACCCTGGCCCGACTGGCCGTGCGGTACGCGGACCGCGGCGTGGTCGGCTTCGGCCTCTCGAACGACGAGCGCCGGGGCATGGCGAGGGACTTCGACCGCGCGTTCGCCATTGCCCGGGACGGCGGCCTGCTGTCGGCCCCCCACGGTGGCGAGCTGACCGGCCCCTCCTCGGTGCGGGACTGCCTGGACGACCTGCATGCGAGCCGGGTCGGGCACGGGGTGCGCGCGGCGGAGGACCCGCGCCTGCTGAAGCGTCTCGCGGACCGGGGCGTGACGTGCGAGGTGTGTCCCGCGTCGAATGTGGCGCTCGGCGTCTACGAGAAGCCCGAGGACGTCCCCCTGCGAACTCTGTTCGAGGCGGGCGTCCCGATGGCGCTGGGCGCCGACGACCCGCTGCTGTTCGGCTCCCGGCTGGCGGCCCAGTACGAGATCGCTCGCAACCACCACGGCTTCACGGACGCGGAGCTGGCGGAACTGGCCCGGCAGTCGGTACGGGGGTCGGCGGCGCCGGAGGACGTGAAGGCGAAGCTGTTGTCGGGGGTCGACGACTGGCTCAGCGGCCCGGCCGCTTGAAGTGGGCGTAGGGCGGATAAGGCTTGAAGCAGATCAACAGCTCGAGGGGGTGTCCGCCGCCGGGCGGCTGGATCAGCGACGGGAGCGACGCCATCAGCGCCGAGTGCCCTTCGGCAACGCGCTTCTGGTACGGCCCCCAGCCCGCCGCGTGGGCGAAATACGTGGCGGTCTCGGCGAAGACGTCCCGGCTGCCGAACAGAAAGAACGTGCGGGCATGGGTGGTGTGCCGCAGCTCGTCCCGGAAGTCCGCCCGTTCCCACCGCGCGCGCCAGGACGCGGCGTCCCTGCCGGTACGCGCCTCGTCGGTGCGGACGGTCAGTGGAGTGCCTTGCCGCAGCTTCCGGCGCAGCTCGGGCCACTTGCTGGGGCGCAGGCCGTACGTGTGGTGGGCCAGGACGAGGTCGACCGGCTCGCCCCAGCCCTCGTCGGGCGGGATTCCGTCGCGCAGCGGCACGTGAACGATCGTGTGGCGGGAGTAGGCCGCGAAGGAGAACAGCCCCGCGAGCCGGTTCAGCCCGTCATGGTCGCCCAGCAGCAGCCCGATCGGGTTAGGGCCGCGCAGGGAGGTGTGGCGCAGGGGCTGCCAGGGCTGGACGACCCGGTGCTCACGGGGGCCGGTGCTGGGCCGGAATACCCGCAGTCTCAGGCGCACTCGGAGTACCTCATGACCCCAGGGTCGCGGTCGCCCGGGTCTGCGGGCAACGGAGATTTCGCGCGGCGGCCGCCCGGGCGCAGGCGGACCGGGAGCAGGCGACCGGGCCTTCTACAGGCTCACGCCCACCGTCACCGGCTCGTTCACCAGTGTGATCCCGAAGGCGTCCCGTACCCCGGCCACGACCTCACGGGCCAGGACGAGCAGGTCCTCGGTGGTGGCCTCACCGCGGTTGGTGAGGGCCAGGGTGTGCTTGGTGGAGATGCGGGCGGGACCGGTGCCGTAGCCCTTGGTGAAGCCCGCCTTGTCGATCAGCCAGGCCGCGGAGGTCTTGGTGTGGTCGTCGCCCGCCGGGTACGCGGGCGGCACGGCCTCCTCGCCCAGCCGCTCCTTCACGCGCGCGTGGAACGCGGCGAACTCCTCGTGCGTGAGGATCGGGTTGGTGAAGAAGGAGCCCGCTGACCAGGTGTCGTGGTCCTCCGGATCCAGGACCATGCCCTTGCCCGTGCGCAGCTTCAGGACGGTCTCGCGGGCGGCGGCCAGCGGTACGCGGTCGCCGGGCTCGACGCCGAGGGCGCGGGCCGTCTCGGCGTACTTGATGGGGGCGGAGAGCCCCTGCGCGTCCTCCAGGTCGAAGCGGACCCGCAGGACGACATAGCGCTCGGGGTCGGCCTTGAAGCGGCTGTGGCGGTACGAGAACGCGCACTCGGCGTTCGGGATCGTGACCGTCTCGCGCGTCCTGCGGTCGTATGCGATCACTTCGGTGATCGTCGAGGAGACCTCCTGGCCGTACGCGCCGACGTTCTGGATCGGGGTCGCGCCTGCGGAGCCGGGGATTCCGGCCAGGCACTCGATACCGGCGAGCCCGGCCTCGACGGTGCGGGCGACGGCGTCGGTCCACACCTCGCCGGCGGCCAGCTCCAGCTTCGTACCGTCGAGGGAGAAACCCTTCGTCGCGATGCGCAGGGCGGTGCCGTCGAAGCCCTTGTCCCCGATGACCAGGTTGGATCCGCCGCCGATCAGCAGCAGCGGCGTGCCGGCGTCGTCGGCCTCCCGGACGGCGTCGATCACCTCGGCGTCGGTGGTGGCGGTGATCAGGCGGGTCGCGGGGCCGCCCAGCCGGAAGGTGGTCAGCGGGGCGAGCGGGGCGTCGTGGAGTTCCTGCACGCGCCCAAGACTACGAGACGGCACCGACAGCCCCGGTACGCGCGTGTGCTGCCCCGCCGCCGTGGCCGGAGCCGCACCCGCGCGTGCCGGAGGGAGTCGGTGAGGCCTTGGGAGCACGCGTAAGGCTTGGGAGCACGCGTAAGGGGCGCCCGCACTAGCGGGCGCCCCTTACAAAGTCCTGGTCAGGCCAGCCGTACGACCGCGCGTGACATGCCCAGCACCTTCTGCCCGGCGCTCGTCGCCGTGAGGTCGACACGGACGGTCCGGTCGTCGAGCTTGGCGGCGACCTTGGCGCTGACCTCGATGAGGGCGCCCTGGTCGTCGTTGGGTACGACCACGGGCTTGGTGAAGCGGACGCCGTACTCGACGACCGCACCCGGGTCGCCCACCCAGTCGGTCACCACGCGGATCGCCTCGGCCATGGTGAACATGCCGTGCGCGATCACGTCCGGCAGGCCGACCTCCTTGGCGAACTTCTCGTTCCAGTGGATCGGGTTGAAGTCGCCGGAGGCGCCCGCGTACTGCACGAGCGTGGCGCGGGTGACGGGGAAGCTCTGCGCCGGCAGTTCGGTGCCGACCTCGACGGCGTCGTAAGCGATCTTCGCGGTCATCCGCGTCATGCCTCCTCTTCCGGCGCCCGGGCCACGAGCTTGGTCCAGGCGGTCACCACGTGCTCACCGGCCTCGTCGTGGACCTCACCGCGGATGTCGAGAACGTCGTTGCCGGCCAGGGACTTGATCGACTCGATGGTCGAGGTGACGCTCAGCCGGTCGCCGGCACGGACCGGACGGTTGTAGACGAACTTCTGGTCGCCGTGCACCACCCGGCTGTAGTCCAGGCCGAGCTGGGGGTCCTGGACGACCTGGCCCGCGGCCTTGAAGGTGATCGCGAAGACGAAGGTTGGCGGGGCGATCACATCCGGGTGACCGAGTTCCTTGGCGGCCTCCGGGTCCGTGTAGGCCGGGTTGGTGTCTCCGGTCGCCTCCGCGAACTCGCGGATCTTCTCCCGGCCGACCTCGTAGGGGTCGGTGGGCGGGTAGGACCGCCCCACGAAGGACTGGTCGAGCGCCATGGGCTCGGCACCTCCTGGTTGTTCAGCGGGTTTGGCCTTGCGGAGGCCGTCGACGCCCTTGCGGCGACGGGCTCTCGGTCGGGCCGGTGTGACGGACCGGACGGACCCCGGCCGCCGTAACGCAGCGAGGCCGCCCCCCTGGGTGCTGGGGGCGGCCTCGCTAAGAGCCTGATTTATCGCGTCTCGCGGTGCGCGGTGTGCGCGTTGCAACGCGGGCAGTGCTTCTTCATCTCAAGACGGTCCGGGTTGTTACGCCGGTTCTTCTTGGTGATGTAGTTCCGCTCCTTGCACTCCACGCAGGCCAGCGTGATCTTCGGGCGGACGTCGGTGGCAGCCACGTGAGTGCTCCTTGACGAACGGATAGATTGAATTAACGCAAGAAAGAGTAGCCGATCGAAGGACCGACCCCGCAATCGGCTACTGTCAGTAGCGGTGACCGGACTTGAACCGGTGACACAGCGATTATGAGCCGCTTGCTCTACCGACTGAGCTACACCGCTGTGATGCGATCGGGTCCCGCCTCGCGGCGGGAACCTCTCACACCAGAGCCCCAATACGGAATCGAACCGTAGACCTTCTCCTTACCATGGAGACGCTCTGCCGACTGAGCTATTGGGGCGAGCGATGAAGACATTACACGGTCGCCCGCCGTTCGCCCAAATCCGTTCCTCGGCACCCGCCCCGGCCTGTTTCCGACGGCTCCCCACGGTTCCCCGGTGGCCTCCAGAGCCACTCGACAGGCTGGAGGCGACAGGCCTCTCTTGAGCCACCCCAGCACCGGCAGCACCTTGCCCCGCAGTGGCCGCCCTGGTCGCCTCGGGGCCCGGACAGCACCACACCACCGGTACGACTATTGCGCTCCTCCCCGCCCCTGCCGGGTCGTCGTCCTAGGCTCGACTCACTCTGCGTGATCTTGCCCACCTACCGAATTCGGTAGGCGCTCCACGCATCTTGCCCACGCGTGCGCAGACGCCCCGAGCCCCAGGAGCGCGATGCCCGACAGCCGATCGCAGCCGCCCCATTCCTCGTCCTCGTCGTCGGGACCGGCCGATTCGAGCGGCCTGCTGCTGTGCGGGGCGCGGCTCACCGACGGCCGGATCGTGGACGTGCGGCTGGGCGGCGGGCGCATCGAGGCCGTCGGCACCGTCGGGAGCCTGGCGACGGGCACCGCCGGCGCCCGTGTGGACCTCGGCGGCTATCTGCTCCTGCCGGCCCCGGTCGAGCCGCACGCACACGGCGACACAGCCCTGACCGCGGACGGCGACGGACCGGTGTCGTACGACCCCGAGGAGGTCCAGCGCCGCACCACCGAGGCCGCGCTGCTCCAGCTCGGGCACGGCGCGACGGCCCTGCGCTCGCACGTGCACATCGGCGATGTACAGGGCCTGGAGGTGCTGGAGGCGGTGCTGACGGCGGGGCGTTCACTGTGCGGGCTCGCCGAGCTGGCAGTGGTGGCGATGCCGCGGGTGCTGACCGGGGCCGCCGGGGCGGACGGGCTCGCGATACTGCGCGACGCGGTGAAGATGGGCGCGACCGTTGTGGGCGGCTGCCCGGATACGGACCCCGATCCGACCGGCTACACGGAGGCGGTCCTCGAACTGGCATCCGAGTTCGGCTGCCCGGTCGACCTTCACACGGACGCCGACGATCCCGCGCGCCTCGCCCGGCTCGCGGCGATGGCGGGCGGGCTGCGCCCCGGGGTGACGCTGGGCCCGTGTGGCGGGCTCGGACGTCTCCCGGCGACGGCGTCGGCCCGTGCCGCCGACCAACTCGCCGCCGCCGGAGTGACGGTGGTCTGTCTGCCGCAGGGAGGTTGCGCCGGCGTCGAGCGGCGCGACACGGCTCCGGTACGGCTGCTGCGGTCGGCCGGGGTGCGGGTCGCGGCGGGCAGCGGGGCACTGAGGGACGTGGCGAATCCCGTGGGGCGGGGAGACCCGCTGGAAGCGGCGTACCTGCTGGCGTCGCGGTACGGGCTGCGCCCCGAGGACGCGTACGACACGGTGAGCGCGTCCGCCCGCGCCGCCCTCGGCCTGCCGGAGGTGCGCGTGGAGGCGGGCTTCCCCGGGGAACTGCTCGCCGTGCGGGGCGACCGACTGGCGGGCGCGCTGTCGCTCGCGTACAGCCGCATCGTGGTGCACCGGGGGCGCGTGGTGGCTCGCACGAGCGCGGTGCGGGAGTACTGCAACTCGGCGGCGGGGGTGCTGGACCTGCCCCGGCAGGGCCGGGTCCAGCCGTAGTGACGACGGGACTGAGGAACCGTACGGGGGGACGACGGGCGGCGGAGCCGCTGCGGAGCCGTATGCCGATCCGCAGGGGCGCTGTGAGGCGGCGGAGGCGTCTGCGGAGGCGGTGAGAACCGAGCCGTGCGTGAAGTCGTGCGGCAAAGGCGTCCGTCCGGGCGTACGGTCGGAAACATGCGCATTGTCATCGCTGGTGGTCATGGTCAGATCGCGCTGCGGCTGGAACGGCTGCTCGCCGCGCGCGGTGACGAGGTCGCGGGGATCATCCGCCGCGCGGAACAGGCCGACGATCTGCGGGCTGCGGGCGCCGAACCGATCGTGTGCGACCTGGAGTCGGCGTCGGTCGAGGAGGTCTCCGCGCACCTGGAGGGAGCCGACGCGGCCGTCTTCGCGGCGGGAGCGGGTCCGGGCAGCGGCGCGGACCGCAAGTACACGGTGGACCGGGACGCGGCGATCAAGTTCGCGGACGCGTCGGAACGGGCGGGGGTAGGCCGTTTCCTGGTCGTCTCGTCGATGGGCGCGGACCCGGAGCACCCGGGCGACGAGGTGTTCGACGTGTACCTGCGGGCAAAGGGCGAGGCCGACGCGTACGTACGCGCGCACAAGTCCCTGGACTGGACGATCCTGCGCCCCGGCTCGCTGACGAGCGACGCCGGCAAGGGCCTGGTCCGCCTGGAGGCACACACCGGCCGCGGCTCGATCCCGCGCGACGACGTGGCGGCGGTCCTCGCGGAACTCGTGGACACGCCCGCGACGGCAGGCCTGACCCTGGAGCTGATCAGCGGTTCGACCCCGGTGTCCGTGGCGGTGAAGTCGGTGGCAGGGAACTGAGCGAGGCGCCGGTGCCGGTGTTAGTGCCGTACCCCTTCCACACGAAGGGCCTGGTGAACAGAGCGGACGTACGGCCCTCCTGACGACGCGTCGGGCTCAGAAGAGGGGGAGCTGACCGGGGAACTCCGGTACGACGTACCCGTCGAGGGTGGGCTGCGTGGCGTCGGCGTCCGCGAGCCGGCGGGACCCGGGGCACGAGACGAGTGTCCCGCTGCTCCGCGCCCCCGCCGGGTCGTGCCGCGCGAACCGCCCCGCGACGACGGCGATTTCCCGACGGCACTCGGGACAATTCCTGCGGCGCGACGACATGACCTCAGCGTACGAGCCAGCCCGTGGTGCCGCCCACCACGGGCTCTTTGGTGCCGCCGATTCCGGCGGTGACAGTGGCCGGCGCGACTTCACCGACCACAGTGACCACCAGCAGCGGTAGCCGCCGTGACGTCACCGCCCACAGTGACACCAGCAACAGTGGCTGGCGCGGCTTGCCCGGTGATGGTGCCCATGGATGCCGTGGTTGGACCGGCAACCACGGGAAACCGCTGGTGGCGGCGGTGGCGGTGTACATGACCGCGGCGTTGATCCGGTGCGACCCGGCGTGACACCGCTCATGGCTGGGCGCGGGGGTCTGGCACCGAGTCGGCGGTCTGCGGTCCCTCTGGGATCGTCCTCGGACACGAAGAGACCCCCTCCTCTCTGCGTTTCCGCAGAGAGGAGGGGGTCTTCCCCAGTGTGGCGGCGCCAGGATTCGAACCTGGGAAGGCTGAGCCGGCAGATTTACAGTCTGCTCCCTTTGGCCGCTCGGGCACACCGCCGGGGTTTGCTGCCTTGAAGGCCACCTTTCGGCGGTGCTCCCTGGCAACGACGTAAACAATACCTGATGCACGGGGGTGCTTCGCCACCCGATAGATCGGCGCCCTGAGGGGAGCGGGTGGCTAGGCTTATGCGGATGCGGCCCGGGATCGAAGCCGGGCCAGGCGGCCGCGCGCCCGCACGCCTATACGCACCCCGATCCAACCCGATACAAGGAGCCACAGGACATGGCCGACTCCAGTTTCGACATCGTCTCGAAGGTCGAGCGGCAGGAGGTCGACAACGCCCTCAACCAGGCCGCCAAGGAGATCTCGCAGCGCTACGACTTCAAGAACGTCGGCGCCTCGATCGCCTGGTCCGGCGACAAGATCCTGATGCAGGCCAACTCCGAGGACCGGGTGAACGCCGTCCTCGACGTCTTCCAGTCCAAGCTGATCAAGCGCGGGATCTCCCTGAAGGCACTGGACGCCGGTGAGCCGCAGCTGTCCGGCAAGGAGTACAAGATCTTCGCGTCGATCGAGGAGGGCATCTCCCAGGAGAACGCGAAGAAGGTGGCGAAGATCATCCGCGACGAGGGCCCGAAGGGCGTCAAGGCGCAGGTCCAGGGCGACGAGCTGCGCGTCAGCTCCAAGAGCCGCGACGACCTGCAGGCCGTGATCGCTCTCCTGAAGGGCCAGGACTTCGACTTCGCACTGCAGTTCGTGAACTACCGGTAGGCCCTCGGCGACCAGGTGACCGTACGAGGAAGGGTGGGCACCCCGGAGCGCGGGGTGCCCACCCTTCCCTGCTGCTGGCTGCGGCTTCAGGGATGGGTTCAGCGGCGTGAGTCTCCGAACAGGATGCGGTAGATGATCAGCAGCACGAGCGAGCCGCCGATCGCGGCCGCCCAGGTGGCTCCGTCGTAGAAGTGCTTGGCGATCGGGTGGTCCAGCCAGCGGGCGGATATCCAGCCGCCGATGAAGGCACCCGCGACGCCGATGAGAGTCGTACCGATGAAGCCGCCGGGGTCCTTGCCCGGCAGCAGGAACTTGGCGATGGCGCCTGCCAACAGCCCCAGAATGATCCAGCTGACAATGCCCATGCCGTGAACCTGCCCTTCCGCGCTGTGCCTGTGCTGTGCTCATGCTCCGGCCAGGCTGTGCTCATGCGTTGGCGCCGCTTGATACTGCGAGTCGCGCTCGCTCTTGCGTGCTTTCGTGCGTAGCTGTCAGGGAGGACGCCTCGGCGACGGCCGCCGGTTGCAACGTTCCACGGACGCGCCCCGGACCGTGGGCCGAGCAGAGCGCTGCCGGAGCGCGCTCCCTACGACACCCGCAGAGCACCCGTGCGTATCGAGAAGTCCGGCCAAGGCGCCAGGTCCGCCCCTTCGCTGGACTCCTCGTACCATCCCGTGCCGTCGAGCCACGCCCGCAGCCACTGCGCGAGGCCGGGGGCGTCCACGTACCAGGCGTGGTCGGCGTCATCGGCATTCGGCTCGTAGAGCAGGACCGCACCCTGCGAGGTGCGACAGTCCACGCACGCGTACATCCCGCAGCCCCAGTGGGATATCGGCAGGACGCCCTCGGGCCAGGACCAGTCGGGGTCCTTACGCCCGCTCTCCCGGTTCGCGAGGTACTGCGCGACGGCGGCCGGCTCGCCGGCCGGCGGGCTGTCGAACAGGGGCAACAGGCCATACTCCGGGCCGAATCCGCCGTCCCCAATCCGCAGGTACAGCGCGGCGAGCAGCGGCGGCAGGGGGAAACCCAGAGCCGCCTCGGCGCGGGCGAGCGTGACCTCCTCGACGGGCTCCGGGAGAGAAGGCCAGCCCCACGGGCGGGTGTTGCGGGCCTGCTCCGCCACCCTGTCCAGCAACTGCTCGTTCTCGGTCATGGGTTCATGATGCAGGCCGCCACTGACAATCGGGCGGCCTGTGGACAACCCTGGGCGGGCTCATGGCAGGCGTGCTCATGGCAGGCACACGTCGATGTGTCCCTCGGCAACCTCACCCGGCTACGGTCCGGCCCGGCCCGTACGTCAGCGCGCCGCGAACGCCTGGTCCGTACGCACGATTTCGCGGCCCAGCGGGAGCAGTGAGACCGGGATGAGCTTGAAGTTCGCGATGCCGAACGGAATGCCGATGATCGTGAGGCACAGGGCGATGCCCGTGGCGATGTGGGCGAGGGCCAGCCACCAGCCCGCCAGGATCAGCCACAGGACGTTGCCGACGCAGGACGGCGCGCCCGCGTCACGGCGCTCGACCGTCGTATAGCCGAAGGGCCACAGCGCGTAGACGCCGATACGGAAGGCGGCGATGCCGAAGGGGATGCCGATGATGGTGATGCACAGCAGGAGGCCCGCGAGCAGGTAGCCGAGGAACAGCCAGAAGCCGCTCAGGACGAGCCAAATGACGTTCAGGATTGTCTTCATCGGTGACGACCTGCCATCTGCTCTAGCCGGGCGATGCGCTCCGCCATCGGCGGGTGCGTGGAGAACATCTTGGAGATGCCCTGGCCCGGACGGAAGGGATTCGCGATCATCATGTGGCTCGCCGTCTCGATCCGTGGCTCGGGCGGCAGCGGGAGCTGCTTGGTGCCCGCCTCCAGCTTGCCCAGGGCGCTCGCGAGTGCGAGGGGGTCGCCGGTCAGCTGTGCGCCGGACGCGTCCGCCTCGTACTCCCTGGAGCGGCTGATGGCGAGCTGGATGAGGGACGCGGCGAGGGGGCCCAGGATCATGATCAGCAGCAGGCCGAGGATTCCGGGGCCGTCGTCGTCGTCCGAGCGGCCGACCGGGATCAGCCAGGCGAAGTTCACCAGGAACATGATCACCGAGGCGAGGGCGCCGGCGACCGACGAAATCAGGATGTCGCGGTTGTACACGTGGCTCAGCTCATGCCCGATGACGCCGCGCAGCTCGCGCTCGTCGAGAAGCCGGAGGATGCCTTCGGTGCAGCACACGGCCGCGTTGCGTGGGTTGCGGCCGGTCGCAAACGCGTTCGGCGCTTCCGTCGGCGAGATGTAGAGGCGGGGCATGGGCTGTCGGGCCTGGTTGGAGAGCTCTCGGACCATGCGGTACAGCGCGGGGGCCTCGAACTCGCTCACCGGGCGCGCGCGCATCGCGCGTAGTGCCAGTTTGTCGCTGTTCCAGTAGGCGTACGCGTTCGTGCCGAGCGCGACGAGGACCGCGACGATCAGGCCCGTACGCCCGAAGAAGCTGCCGATGACGATGATGAGTGCGGACAGTCCCCCGAGGAGTACTGCGGTCCTGAGCCCGTTGTGCCGGCGGTGCACGGTACGCCCTCCAAGTGGTGCGGCAGGGGAACCCTTTGTCTGCGAATGCTGTTGACTCCACTTCTCAGTGGACCCTCCCGCACTGGTCAACGCCAGGCGGCGGGCGCAAGTTCCCTTGTGCGCGCGCCGACGCGCGTGGGCCGTCCGGGTGATGCCGCCCTACGAGAACTGGCACGCGCGCGTGCCGCGTCTCGTAGGGCGCGCGCGTGAAGGACGTCGTCCGTCAGAAGAGGCTGGTGGCCGAGAAGCGGAGCACGAGCTCGGGCGCGCCGGACAGGGCGATGCCCAGGACGGCCGTGAGGGCCATGGCGGCCGTGAGCGGGGCCGGGACGCGGTGCTTCTCGGGTTCGCCCTCGGGGGCGCGGAAGAGCAGGGCCGTCCACTGGAGGTAGTAGAAGAGCGCGATCACCACGTTGACGGCCATGACCACGGCGAGCCAGCCGAGACCCGCGTCGACGGCCGCGGAGAAGACGGTGACCTTCGCGAAGAGGCCGATGATGCCCGGCGGGAGGCCTGCCAGGCAGAGCAGGAAGAAGGCCAGGAGCAGGGCGGCGAGCGGGTTGGATCGGTACAGGCCGCGGTAGTCGGCGATGCGGTTCAGGGCCCTCGTACGGCCCACGAGGGCGGCCACGGCGAAGGCGCCGAGGTTCACCGCCGCGTACATCAGTGCGTACGCCACGGTGGAGCCGATCGACTTCTGGGCGTCCTGGGAGTAGGCGGCAGCGGCGATCGGCACCAGGAGGTAGCCGGCCTGGCCGACGGAGGACCAGGCGAGCAGGCGTACGGCGCTGTACGCGCGCGTGGCCTGCTGCCGGAGTGCGCCGACGTTGCCGACGCTCATGGTGAGGGCGGCCAGGGCGGCGAGCGCCGGGCCCCAGACGTCGGAGTACGACGGGAGGGCGACGACGGTGACGAGGATGAGGCCGGAAAAGCCGACCGCCTTGCCGACGACCGACAGGTAGGCGGCGACCGGCAGGGGCGCGCCCACGTAGGTGTCGGGCACCCAGAAGTGGAACGGGACGGCGGCCGTCTTGAAGGCGAAGCCGACGAGGGTGAGGACGACGCCCGCCTGGGTGAGTGTCTGGAGCTGGCCGTCGACGTGCTGGATCCGGTCGGCGACCTGGGTGAGGTACAGGGTGCCCGTGGATGCGTACAGGAAGCTGATGCCCATGAGGCTCACCGCGGTCGCGGTGACGGACGACAGGAAGAACTTCAGGGCCGCTTCGGAGGAGCGCTTGTCGCCGTACCGGATGCCGACGAGGGCGAACGCGGGCAGGGAGGCGACCTCCAGGGCGACGACGAGGGTCGCCAGATCGCGGGAGGCGGGCAGCAGGGCGGCGCCGGCCGCCGAGGAGAGCAGCAGGAACCAGAACTCCCCTTCGGGGAGTTCCTTCTTGGCGTCCTTCAGGGCGGTGACCGACAGGAGGGCCGCGAGGAGGGCGCCGACGAGGACGAGGAACTGGATGACGAGGGTGAAACGGTCCGCCGTGTAGCTGCAGACGTGCGGGTCACCGGTCAGGCAGAAGGTGGAGCGGTCGCCGTCCAGGAGGGGCAGCAGCATGATCGCCGCTGCGGCCAGGCCTGCGATGGAGACCCAGCCGAGGAGGGGCTTGTTCTTCTCGTCGAGGAACAGGTCGGCGACGAGGACGACGAGTCCGACGACCGCCGCGATGGTGGGCGGCGCGATCGCCAGCCAGTCGACGGACTGGACGAGGGAGCTCATCGGGTGCCTCCTGCGAGGAGCTGCTGCACGGCCGGGTCGGTCAGGCCGAGGAGGGCCTTGGGCCACAGGCCGGCGACGACGGTGAGGGCGACGAGCGGCGTCCAGGCCGCGAATTCGTACGTGTGGACGTCGGCGAGCTTCGGGGCTTCCTGCGGTACGGCGCCCATGCAGACGCGGCGGACGACGACGAGCATGTACGCGGCGGTGAGCAGGGTGCCGAACGCGGCGATCGACATGAACGTGAGGAACGCGGGGCGGCTGAGGTCCGCGGCGGGCTTGAACGCGCCGAACAGCGCCAGCATCTCGCCCCAGAACCCGGCGAGGCCGGGCAGGCCCAGGGAGGCGACGGCGCCGAAGGCGAGCAGGCCGCCGAGGCGGGGAGCCTTGCCGTACAGGGCTGCGCCGGTCTCCTCGGCGAGGGTGTCGAGGTCGGTGGTGCCCGTGCGGTCCTTCAGTGCTCCGACCAGGAAGAAGAGGAGGCCGGTGATGAGGCCGTGGGCGATGTTGGCGAACAGCGCGCCGTTCACGCCGGTCGGGGTCATGGTCGCGATGCCGAGCAGGACGAAGCCCATGTGGCCGACGGAGGAGTAGGCGATGAGCCGCTTGAGGTCGCCCTTCGCGCCCTGTTTGGCGAGGGCGAGGCAGGCGAGGGATCCGTAGATGATCCCGACGACTGCGAAGGCGGCGAGGTACGGCGCGAAGGTGTGGAACCCGTCGGGCGCGACCGGCAGGAGGATGCGTACGAACCCGTACGTACCCATCTTCAGCAGGACACCGGCCAGCAGGACCGAGCCGACGGTCGGCGCGGAGGTGTGGGCATCGGGCAGCCAGCTGTGCAGCGGCCACATCGGCGCCTTGACCGCGAGCCCGATCCCGATCGCCAAAACGGCGATGACCTGCACGGATGTAGTGAGCGACCGGCCGTTGTCAGTGGCGAGTGCCACCATGTCGAATGTGCCCGCCTTGAGTCCGATCAGGAGCAGGCCGAGCAGCATGACGACGGAGCCGAGCAGCGTGAAGAGGATGAACCTCCACGCGGCCTGGGTCCGCCCCGCACCGCCCCAGCGGGCGATGAGGAAGTACATCGGGATGAGCACCGTCTCGAACGCGAGGAAGAACAGCAGCAGGTCGAGGACGGCGAAGGTCGCGAGGGTGCCGGACTCGAGGACGAGCAGCAGGGCGACGAAGGCCTTCGGGGACGGGCCCGCGGGCAGCTTGAAGTACGAGTAGAGCGCGCAGAGGAAGGTCAGCAGCGCGGTCAGGACCAGAAGGGGGAGGGAGATGCCGTCGATGCCGAGGTGGATCCGCACATCGAGTGCGGGGATCCAGCTGATGTCGGTCGTGGCCTGCATCTTCGACGGGTGGTCGTGGTCGAAGCCGAGCGCGAGGGCGATCGCCGCGATGAGCACGGCGCCGGTGACGGTCACGCCGTGGCGCAGCACGGCCTGCTCGGGCGACTTCCCCTTCAGCCCGGGCGGGGCCGGCAGGAGGGCGGCGAGCGCGCCGATGAGCGGCACGACGACGACGAATGCCAGAAGGAACTGCATCACGGACTCGCTGATATCGATCACGCCTGCTCACGCTCCCGTGGCGACGAGGAGGGCGGCCACCGCCAGGACGACGGTGCCGGCGAGCAGCGCGCTCACATAGGTCTGCACATTGCCGGTCTGGGCGCGCCGTACGGCGGCCCCGAGCAGGCGGGGTAGGGCGCCGGCGCCGCGTACGTAGGTCTCGACGACCTCGCGGTCCAGGAACCGGACGAGACTCGCTCCGGCCCTGACCGGGCGGACGAAGAGCGCGTCGTACACGGCGTCCAGGTGGAAGCCGACGGCCGCGTGGCGGTGCAGCGGGCCGAGCAGGAGGCGGCCCGGGTCCGCCGGGTCGGGCGCGTAGGCCACATCGCCGTACGCGGGCGCGTGGCTCGCGATGGCCTCCGCCTCGACCAGCCCGGCGTCCGCCTCGGGGTGAGCCGCGACCGCACCCAGCGGGACGCGGGCCGCGAGCGCGGTGGTGTGCCGCCAGGCGCCGTACGTCACGAGTCCGCCGGCCAGGGCGAGGCCCGTGCCGAGGACGGAAGTGGTGAGGGTCGGCGTCAGGTCGTGGCCGTCGAACCAGTCGGGCAGTACGCGGTACGTGAGCCCGAACGCGAGCGACGGGACGGCGAGCACCCACAGCACGGCGTTCATGACGAGGGGCTGCTTGCCGTGGTCCGGGGCCTCGGCGCCGTGGCCGCGGAAGGCGAGCAGCCACAGGCGGGTCGCGTACGCGGCGGTGAGCAGGGCCGTGACCAGGCCGGTGACCAGCACGATCCAGCCCGCGGCGGCGGGGGCGTGTTCGGTGTGGCCGGTGGTGACGTGCTCGGCGGCGCCGAGGACGGACTCCTTGGAGAAGAAGCCGGCGAACGGCGGGATCGCGGCGAGCGCGAGGAGCGCCACGGTCATCGTCCAGTAGGCGTCGGGTACGCGGGCGCGCAGGTCCTTCATGCGGGACATGGCGGCCAGCGAGTTGGTGCCGGCGGCGTGGATGATCACGCCGACGGCGAGGAACAGCAGTGCCTTGAAGGCACCGTGGGACAGGAGGTGGAAGACGGCGGCACCGCGCTCACCGACGGCGAGGGCGCCGGTCATGTAGCCGAGCTGACCGATCGTCGAGTACGCGAGGACTCGCTTGATGTCGTCCTGGGCGAGTGCGGCGAGCGCCGAGCCGACCATCGTCACGGCGGCCATGCCGGCGAGGACCACCATCGCGGCCGAGGATGCCTCGAAGACCGGGAGGAGACGGGCGATGAAGTAGACACCGGCGGCGACCATCGTCGCGGCGTGGATCAGCGCGGAGACGGGGGTCGGGCCCGCCATCGCATCGGGGAGCCAGGTGTGCAGCGGGAACTGCGCCGACTTGCCCGCCACGCCGCCCAGGAGCAGCAGGGCGACCAGGGTCGGGTGGTGCAGTCCGCCGCTCGCGACGGTGCCGAGGACCGTCGTGATGCGGAAGGAACCGGCGTCGGTGGCGAGGGCGAACAGTCCGATGAGGAAGGGCACGTCGCCGAGCTTGGTGACCAGGAAGGCCTTGATGGAGGCGGCGCGGGCCTCGGGGGTCTCCCAGTAGTGGCCGACCAGGAAGTAGGAGCAGATGCCCATGATTTCCCAGCCGACCAGCAGCACGATCAGGTCGCCCGAGTAGACGACCAGGAGCATCGCGGAGGTGAACAGGGAGACGAGAGCGGCGTACGAGGGGTAGCGCGGGTCGTCGCGCAGGTAGCCGGTCGAGTAGATCTGCACGCAGGAGGCGACGACGCCGACCAGGACGGCGACGAGGGCGGCGAAGCCGTCGATGTGCAGGGCGAGCTCGATCGGGACCGAGCCGGTGGGCGTGAGCTCGGTGGCGGAGTCGATGGCCCGGCCACCGTCCTGGTGCACGGCGACCAGCACGGCCAGCACGAGAGAGGTGAGGGTCGGAAGGACGGCGAGCGGGCGGACGAAGCCGGGGGCCGTACGGCCGAGCAGCAGGCCGGCCGCGGCGCCCAGGAACGGCAGGAGGGGGACGAGGACGGCGAGAGTGGTCGTGGTCACGCGGTGGCCTCAGCCTTCTCAGCCGGGGGGGTGTCGCCTTCGGGGCCCTCAGCGGTGTCGCGGAGCCTGTCGATGTCCGAGGTGCCGCGGTTGCGGTAGACGGCGAGGACGATCGCCAGGCCGATGCCGATCTCGGCGGCGGCGATGGCAATGGTGAACAGGGTCAGGGCCTGGCCGGAGTGCAGCGTCTCGCGGGCGGTCCTGCTCAGCCAGACGTCGAAGGCGACGAGGTTGAGGTTGACGGCGTTGAGCATCAGCTCGACCGACATCAGCACGAGGATCGCGTTGCGGCGGGCGAGGACGCCGTACAGGCCCGTGCCGAAGAGGAGGACGGAGAGCACGGCGGGATAGGCGAGGTGCATCAGCGGGCGCCTTCCTTCTCGCTCCGGGTGCCCGGGACGCTCGGGGCGCTCACGGTGGTGGTCGCGGCGTCCGCCTTCGCCTTGCGGGAGAGGACGATCGCGCCGACCAGGGCGGCGAGGAGGAGAACGGAGAGGGCCTCGAAGGGGAGGACCCAGTTCTGGAAGAGGCTCGCACCGGTGACCTCGGTGGAGCCGGAGGCCGGTCCGTCGAGGTCGATCCAGGTCGTACGGAAGGCGTCGACGACCACCCAGACCAGGGCGCCGGCCGCGCCGACGGCCACGGTGAGGGCGGCCCAGCGGTTGCCGGAGTCGGCGTCCGGGGAGCGGCCGATGGGGGCCTTGGTGAGCATCAGACCGAACAGAAGGAGTACGACGACGGAACCGACATAGATGAGGACCTGCACCCAGGCGATGAACTCGGCGGTGAGCAGGAGGTACTCGACGGCGAGACCACCGAGGGTCGCCACCAGCCACAGGGCGGCGTGGACCAGCTGCCTGGTGGTGACGGTGACGAGCGCGGCGCCGAAGGTGACCAGGCCGACGAGGACGAAGGCGATCTCGACTCCGGTCGGGGAGAGGAAGCCGTGCGTTTCGGCGGCGGCCGTCGTGGTCGCCGCTGCGGAGGCGAGGCTCACGACGCTCCCCCCTGCGGATCGGCGGGCTCGGTCGGCTCGGCCTCCGCTGCCTGCGCGGCCGCCAGCTTCTCGGCGGTCTTGCGGGCGGCGGCGATCTCCTTGGGCTCCTCGGCGCCGGGGTCGAGGGCGGGCGGGGCCGGCACGGTCCACATCCACTCGCGCAGCTTGTCGCGCTCGTGGGTGAGCTCGCGGATGTCGGTCTCGGCGTACTCGAACTCCGGTGACCAGAAGAGGGCGTCGAAGGGGCACACCTCGATGCAGATACCGCAGTACATGCAGAGGGAGAAGTCGATGGCGAAGCGGTCGAGGACGTTGCGGCTGCGCTCGCGGCCGCCGGGGGTCGCCGCCGGGACCGTCTCCTTGTGGGAGTCGATGTAGATGCACCAGTCCGGGCACTCGCGGGCGCACAGCATGCAGACCGTGCAGTTCTCCTCGAACAGGCCGATCACGCCGCGGGTGCGCGGCGGCAGGGCGGGCTGGGCGTCCGGGTACTGCTCGGTGACGGACTTCTTCGTCATCGTGCGGAGGGTGACGGCCAGGCCCTTGGCGAGGCCGGAGCCAGGGATGCGGGGCCGGGTGGGCGGGAGAGATCGGCGCCGGGTGGGCGGGAGCGGCTCGGCCATGGTTAGGAGATCACCACCTTGACGATGCCGGTGAGGGCGATCTGGGCGAGGGAGAGGGGGACGAGGAGGGTCCAGGAGAGTTTCTGGAGCTGGTCCTCGCGCAGGCGGGGGTAGGTGACGCGCAGCCAGATGACGACGAAGGCGAGGATCGCGGTCTTCAGGAGCGTCCACAGCCAGCCGAGGCCGTCGGCGCCCCAGGGACCGTGCCAGCCGCCCAGGAAGAGGACGGTGGTCAGGCCGCACAGGACGACGATTCCGGCGTACTCGGCGAGGAGGAACAGGGCGAAACGCAGGCCGGTGTACTCGGTGTAAGCGCCGAAGATGATCTCCGAGTCGGCGATCGGCATGTCGAAGGGCGGGCGCTGGAGTTCGGCGAGGCCGGCGACGAAGAAGACGATCGCGCCGACGATCTGCCAAGGCAGCCACCACCACTCGAAGGCACGGACGATGCCGGGCAGGGAGACCGTGCCGGCCGCCATGGCCACCGAGGCGGCGGCGAGCAGCATGGGGAGTTCGTAGGCGAGGAGCTGGGCGGCGGTGCGGAGGCCGCCGAGGAGGGAGAACTTGTTCGCGGAGGCCCAGCCGGCCATGAGGGAGCCGAGCACGCCTACGCCCATGACGGCCAGGACGAAGAAGATACCCGCGTCGACGACCTGACCGACCGCGCCGGCGCTCGGGCCGATCGGGATGGCGAGCAGGACGAGGAGGTACGGGAGGAGGGCGACGGCGGGGGCCAGCTGGAAGATGCGGCGGTCCGCGCCCGTCGGGACGACGTCCTCCTTCTGCGCGAACTTCACGCCGTCCGCGATGAGCTGGGCCCAGCCGTGGAAGCCGCCGGCGTACATCGGGCCGAGGCGGCCCTGCATATGGGCCATGACCTTGTGTTCGGTCTGGCCGATGATCAAGGGGAAGGTGAGGAAGACGCCGAACACGACGAGGAGTCGCAGGGCGACGTCGAGAGCGCCGTTCACCGCGTGCCTCCGGAGGGGTCGTCGTGGGTGGGGGGTTCGTCCTGGGTGAGGGGGGCTTCGGCCTTGTCCTCGGCCCTGGTTTCGGCCTTGTCCTCGGCCCTGGTTTCGGCCTTGTCCTCGGCCCTGGTTTCGGCCCTGGTTTCGGCCCTGGCCTCAGCTTTGCCATCAGCCTTCGCGTCAGCCTTCGCCTCGGCTTCCGCCTCGGTCGGCGGTTCGGGGGCGGAGTCGGCTTCGTCGAAGGCCGGGCGGGCGTGGTGCCAGGGAGCGTCCGAGCTGCGCGGGGCGACGGGCGGCTCGGGGGCCGTGCCCTCGGCTGCCGAGGCGCCCGCGCGTTGCGAGGCCGAGCCCTGGGACGCGCTGCGCGTACGACGCGGACCGGCTGCCGGAGCGGCGGGAGAAGCCGCCGGTTCCGTACCCGCCCCGCGCTGCGAGGCCGAGCCCTCCGACGCACTGCGCGCACGGCGTGGACCCGCGGGAGACGCCGCCCCCGCGCCGCCCTCCGCCGCCCCGCGCTGCGAAGCCGAGCCCTCGGAGACACTCCGCGCGCGACGTGTCGGGACCGGGGACTCCGGGGTCTCACTCGCGGCAGCGGCCGGGGCCTGGCTTGTCGAGCCCTCCGCTGCCGTGCGGGTGCGGCGTACCGGGCGGTCGCCCGCCGTGCGGCCCGCGGCTCGGGCCGGGCGGGCGGGAGCCGGGGGAAGCTGGCCCTTCAGGGGACCCCACTCGTTCGGGTCGGGGACGCCCGGAGGCAGCATCTGGCGGCGCTTGGGGCCGCCGTGATCGGATTCGCCCGGTTCCTTCGCGCCGGGCCAGGCCTTGGCGACCCGGGCCGCGAGCACGAAGTCCTTGCGCAGGGGGTGGCCCTCGAAGCCGTCGGGCAGGAGCAGGTGGTCGAGCGCCGGGTGGCCCTCGAAGGTCACGCCGAACATCTCGTGGGTCTCGCGTTCGTGCCAGGCGGCGCCCGCGTAGACGTCCACGGCGGAGGGGAGGACGGGGGCCTCGTGCGGGACCGTCGTACGTACGAGAAGACGGCGGACCGGGGACAGGGCGACCACGTGGGCCGAGACGCGCAGGCCCGTGCCCGGTTCGTCGACCGCGCTCAGCCAGTCGAAGTACGTGCAGCCCAGGTCGTCGCGTGCGACCCGCAGCGCCGCGGTCCAGCCTGTCGGCGGTACGTCCACGGTCAGGACGTCGTACGACTCCTCGGCCGTGGCCTCCGGGCCGAAGAGGTCCTCGGCGGGTGCGGGCAGCCAGCCGATCGCGGTCATCGCCCCTCCCCCGCGACCGAATCACCCTCGACCGAATCACCCTCGACCGAGTCACCCGCGACCGGGTCACCCGCGACCGAAGGCACGGACGGCGGCTGGACCAGGCCGCTCTGCAGAGCCGCGGTGGACGGCCGCGACGCGCCGTACCGCTCCCCCAGCGACTCGCGTGCGATCTTCTCCTGGAGCTTGAGGATGCCCTGGAGCAGCGCTTCGGGGCGCGGTGGGCAGCCGGGGACGTACACGTCCACCGGGATGATCTGGTCGACGCCCTTCGTGACGGAGTACGAGTCCCAGTAAGGGCCGCCGCAGTTGGAGCACGCACCGAAGGAGATGACGTACTTCGGCTCGGGCATCTGCTCGTACAGCCGTTTGACGGCCGGGGCCATCTTGTCCGTGACCGTGCCGGACACCACCATCAGGTCGGCCTGGCGCGGGCCGGGCGCGAACGGGATGACACCGAGGCGGATGAAGTCGTGGCGGGCCATCGACGCGGCGATGAACTCGATCGCGCAGCAGGCGAGGCCGAAGTTGAAGACCCAGAGGGAGTAGCGGCGGCCCCAGTTGAGGACCACCTTCATCGGCTCGGGGGCGAGGCGGGCCAGCGCGCCCAGCCGCTTGGGCTCGGGCAGCAGCACCGGCTCGGCAGGAGTCAGGTCCGGCGTCAGGTCCGGCGTCACGTCCATGCCAGGACGCCCTTCTTGTATGCGTACAGCAGTCCCACGGCCAGGAAGCCGAGGAACACGAACATCTCCACGAGCGTGGTCGCGCCGTAACGGGGGTCGGCGAAGACCGTCGCCCACGGGAAGAGGAAGATCGAGTCGACCGCGAAGATCACGTACAGGAACGCGTAGACGTAGTAGCGCACCTGAGTGTGGGCCCAGCCCTCGCCGACAGGGTCGACGCCGCACTCGTACGTCAGAAGTTTCTCAGGGGTGGGCACGACGGGGCGCAGCAGGCGGCCCGCGCCGAAGGCCACGGCGACGAAGAGCACGCCGATGACGGCGAGCAGCCCGACGACGGAGTAGGAGTCGAAGTAGCCCGCCGCGACGACGTTCCCGACGGTCCCCGCGCTCCCGGTCTCCGCCACAACAGCGACGGCAGTCGGATCCGGCACGTCAGCCCCTCACTCCCTGGCCTCGTGACCCTGGTGAACCCTGGCGAACTCTGTGTTCGACGATCTGTACGCACGGGAGTCTAGGCCCTGCTAAAGAAAGGGTAAGCAGCCCGTCGCACCTCGAGATGCCCCGGTAAGCGCCGGTACCCGCTGTACTCCCGGTACGGCACGGATCACGTGACGCCGTTGCGCCTCTGCTCACCGCTCACCGGATCTCCGGAAGGTGGGGTTTTCCCCAGGTGACCGTGGCGGTCCGCCTCATGGCGTCGCGGCGCGCGGCACGGCAGGCTGACGGTCATGACCGAACGAGGCCGGCAGATATGACCGAACGCATCACGACCCCCGGCACCTTGGACGACGAGCGTCCGCCACCCCCGCGTTTCGCCCTGGACGGGTACACCTGGCGGGAGATCACGCATCTCCTCGCGAACCTGCCGGTGTCGCTGGTCGGGTTCACGTACGTGATGACGGTGCTGGTCACGGGGGCGGGGCTGACGGTGACCGTGGTCGGCTTCCCGCTGCTGGCGGCCGGACTGCTGGGCGCGCGGCAGCTGGGCAAGCTGGAGCGGGCGCGGGCCAGGGCACTGCTCGGCGTACGGGTGGAGGAGCCGACCCCGCTGCCGTTGCGCAGGAGCGGCGGGGTGTTCCCGCGCGTGTGGATGGCGCTGAGGGACCCGGTGGGCTGGCGGACCGTCCTGTATGAGTTCGTCCGGCTGCCCTGGGGGATCCTGACCTTCACGGTGGCGCTCGTGGGGCTGTTCGTCCTGTGGCCGGTGCTGCCGTTCATCGCGCGGGGGCTGACGAATGTGGACCGGGCGATGGTGCGCGGACTGCTGTCCCCCTCCGACGAGCTGGAACGGCGCATCGCCGAACTGGAGTCCGACCGCGGGGTGGTCGTGGACACGGCGGCGGCCGATCTGCGGCGCATCGAGCGCGATCTGCACGACGGGGCCCAGGCTCGGCTGGTCAACCTGGCGATGGGGCTCGGGCTGGCCAAGGAGAAGCTGCTCGAGGACCCCGACTCGGCGGCGGCGATGGTCGAGGAGGCCCACGGCGAGGTCAAGCTGGCATTGCAGGAGCTGCGGGACCTGGCGCGCGGCATCCATCCGGCGGTTCTCACCGACCGCGGCCTGGACGCCGCGCTGTCTGCGGTCTCCTCGCGCTGCACCGTGCCGGTACAGGTGACCGTGGACCTGGAGGTGAGACCGGCCGCGGCGATCGAGGGCATCGCCTACTTCACGGTCTCCGAACTGCTGCAGAACATCAGCAAGCACAGCGGGGCGAAGTCCGCCTCGGTCGACGTCTGGCGGGCGGACCAACGGTTGCTCGTCCAGGTGCGGGACGACGGCCGCGGCGGCGCCCGCCTCGACGGCGGCACCGGCATGGCGGGGCTCGCGGAGCGGCTGGGCGCGGTCGACGGCCTCTTCGTCATCGACTCACCGGTGGGCGGCCCGACCACGATCACCGCCGAACTGCCGTGGCGGGACCGCGGCGCCGAGGCGCGGCCGAGCTAGACCGACTCACCGGCCGGCGGCCCCACCACGATGACCGCCGAATGCCGCCCCGCGCACGCCGAAGCGGCCGCACGCCACTGCGTACGACCGCTCCCCGCAGCCCGCCGCACGGGCTGTTCCGGATGCGTCGGCCCGGGCGTGGTGGGGAAAACCCCCGGTTCAAGACGCCGACGCGCTCCATGGCCGGGGCGGACGCGCGAACAGCAAGGTGGGGGTACGAACCGGCGAGTGCGCCGAGCAGGCCGAGCACGCCGGGCTGGACGACGAGGGGAACGGACGACGCCGATGGCCACGCGGTACGGGCAGGGATACGGAGACTGGGACGGCCCAGAATCCCCGGGCGCCGGGGGGCGGCTGCACCGGCTTCCGGCGGCGCTGCGGGCGCCGATCGAGGGGCGCAGCTGGGGTGAGTTCGTCTACCTGGTGCTGAGCCTGCCGATCGGGATCATGACGTTCACCTACAGCGTCACCATGTTCTCGCTGGGGGCCGGGCTGCTGGTGACGTTCCTGGGGATCCCGGTGCTCGCGGCGGCACTCGCGGGGTGCCGGGGGTTCGGCGCGTTGGAGCGGGCGCGGGCGCGGGGACTGCTGGGACTCCAGGTGGCCGATCCGGAGCCGCTGCCGATCAAGCGGCGCGGGGCGATGGCGTGGATCGGGGCGATGCTCAAGAGCGGCACGTCGTGGCGGCACATGCTGTACACCGTGCTCCAGTTCCCGTGGGCGGTGTTCTCGTTCACGGTGGGGATCAGCTTCTGGGTGACCGGGTGGGCGCTGCTGACGTATCCGCTGTGGTTCTGGCTGTTCCCGATGTACGCCGGTCAGGACGGGCTGCTGCTGTACGGCGACGAGACGCGCGGCATCTACCTCGACAACCCGTTCGAGATCACGGTGACCGTGCTGGTGGGTCTGTTGTTCACGCTGACCACGCCGTGGATCGTGCGGGGGCTGACGACCGTGGACCGGCTGCTGGTGCACGGGCTGCTCGGGCCGTCGCGGCTGGCGACACGCGTGGTGGAGCTGGAGTCGGACCGGGGCGTGGTGGTCGACACGGCGGCGGCGGATCTGCGGCGCATCGAGCGCGATCTGCACGACGGGGCCCAGGCACGGCTGGTGGCGTTGGCCATGGATCTGGGTCTCGCGAAGGAGAAGCTGGCGGAGGATCCGCAGGCGGCGGCACGCATGGTGGACGAGGCGCACGGGGAGGTGAAGACGGCGCTGCAGGAACTGCGGGATCTGGCGCGAGGGATCCATCCGGCGGTGCTCACGGACCGGGGGCTGGACGCGGCGCTGTCGGCGGTCGCCGCGCGGTGCACCGTGCCCGTGCAGCTGGAGGTGGATCTGCCCTCGCGGCCGGCCGCGGCGATCGAGGGGATCGCGTACTTCACGGTGTCGGAGCTGCTGCAGAACATCAGCAAGCACGCACGGGCCTCGCGGGCCACGGTGGATGTGTGGCGGGTGGAGGACCGGCTGCTGTTGCAGGTGGTGGACGACGGGGTGGGCGGTGCGGATGCCTTCGGCGGGTCGGGGCTGGCGGGGCTGGCGGGGCGGCTCGACGCGGTGGACGGGATTCTGGTGGTGGATTCGCCGGTGGGCGGGCCTACGCGGATCACCGCGGAGTTGCCGTGGCGGGCGTGAGGGGGCCGGCCGGGGGCGGCGAGGGGTGAGTCCGCCCCCGCCGCCCCTGCCCTTCCCGTGCTTGGGGCTGCGCTCCCAGACCCCCGCTGTGTCGGCCTGAACGGCCTCGTCCGCAAACGCCGGACAGCCTCACCAGCCGCGGTTTGACGCCCGCGTACGCCACTCAGCTGGAATGCTGGGGGCTGCCGCACGGGCGGCGAACGAACCGGGTCCGCCGCCGGCGCGGGCCGGGAACAGGCTGTGGGGGGCCGAGGATCGTGGAGGACAGGGTGCGGGTGGTCATCGCCGAGGATTCAGTGCTGCTCAGGGAGGGCCTGACCCGGCTGCTGACCGACCGGGGTCATGACGTCGTCGCCGGTGTCGGGGACGGGGAAGCGCTGATCAAGACCATCACCGAGTTGGCGGACGGCGGCGAGCTGCCCGATGTCGTCGTCGCCGACGTGCGGATGCCGCCGACCCATACGGACGAAGGTGTCCGGGCCGCGGTGCGGCTGCGCAAGGCGCATCCCGGGCTCGGCGTGCTGGTGCTGTCGCAGTACGTGGAGGAGCGGTACGCCACCGAACTGCTGGCCGGTTCCAGCCACGGCGTCGGCTATCTGCTCAAGGACCGGGTCGCCGAGGTGCGCGAGTTCGTGGATGCCGTGGTGCGGGTGGCCCAGGGGGGCACCGCGCTGGACCCCGAGGTGGTCGCACAGCTGCTCGGGCGCAGCCGCAAGCAGGACGTGCTCGCCGGGCTCACACCCCGGGAGCGGGAGGTCCTAGGACTCATGGCCGAAGGACGGACGAACTCCGCGATCGCCCGGCAGCTCGTCGTGAGCGACGGAGCCGTCGAGAAGCACGTCAGCAACATCTTCCTGAAGCTCGGTCTGTCACAGAGTGATGGGGATCACCGGCGTGTTCTGGCGGTCCTCACCTACCTCAACTCCTGATCGGCTGACACTGTGTCAGACAGCGCGAATCCGTGCGTGCCGGTCGAACGGTCCGCCGCGTCCGCGACCGGCACCACCGCGGCTCCAGGGCCGCCCCAGCAGGTCCCCAGCACCAGAACCAAAGGATGAGCAGGGAGCGTCTTCACCAGCAAGGTCGGGGGGCGAGTAAATCATGACAAGTCGGGGCGTTGAACCGTCTCAAAATGGTGTCCATCATGCGAACGGCCGAGGGAAGGCGACCCTAACCGACGTAGGGTTGATCCTGGGAAGGCCGGCGGGACGGCCGCTCCCAGACAGCCGCCTCTAGGGAGGTCCAGTTCAGTGACCAGCCAGGTCAGCAGGACAGCGGAGCAGGCCGACGGAACCGTCGTGGGAGAGCAGCGCAAACCGGCCGGCACGAAGGACGTACGCAAGCTCGACCGGGTGATCATCCGGTTCGCGGGAGACTCCGGTGACGGCATGCAGCTCACCGGTGACCGCTTCACCTCGGAGACGGCGTCCTTCGGCAACGATCTCTCCACCCTGCCGAACTTCCCCGCCGAGATCCGCGCCCCCGCAGGCACCCTTCCCGGTGTCTCGTCGTTCCAGCTGCACTTCGCCGACCACGACATCCTCACCCCCGGCGACGCGCCGAACGTCCTGGTGGCCATGAACCCGGCCGCCCTGAAGGCCAACGTCGGCGATCTGCCGCGCGGCGCGGAGATCATCGTCAACACGGACGAGTTCACCAAGCGGGCGATGCAGAAGGTCGGCTACGCGGCCTCGCCGCTGGAGGACGGCTCGCTGGACGGGTACAACGTCCACCCGGTGCCGCTGACGACGCTCACCGTCGAGGCGCTCAAGGAGTTCGAGCTGACCCGTAAGGAGGCCGAGCGCAGCAAGAACATGTTCGCGCTGGGCCTGCTGTCGTGGATGTACCACCGGCCGACCGAGGGCACCGAGAAGTTCCTGAAGTCGAAGTTCGCGAAGAAGCCGGACATCATGAAGGCGAACATCGCCGCCTTCCGGGCCGGCTGGAACTTCGGCGAGACCACCGAGGACTTCGCGGTCTCCTACGAGGTCGCTCCGGCCGCCAAGGCCTTCCCGGTGGGCACCTACCGGAACATCTCCGGCAACCTGGCCCTGTCGTACGGCCTGGTCGCCGCCTCCCGCCAGGCTGATCTGCCGCTGTTCCTGGGCTCGTACCCGATCACCCCGGCTTCGGACATCCTGCACGAGCTGTCCAAGCACAAGAACTTCGGCGTGCGGACCTTCCAGGCCGAGGACGAGATCGCCGGCATCGGCGCCGCGCTGGGCGCATCTTTCGGCGGCTCGCTCGCCGTCACCACGACCTCGGGGCCGGGTGTCGCACTCAAGAGCGAGACGATCGGGCTCGCGGTCTCCCTGGAGCTGCCGCTGCTGATCATCGACATCCAGCGTGGCGGGCCGTCCACCGGCCTGCCGACCAAGACCGAACAGGCCGACCTGCTCCAGGCGATGTACGGCCGCAACGGCGAGGCCCCGGTCCCGGTGATCGCCCCGCGCACCCCGGCCGACTGCTTCGAGGCGGCCCTGGAGGCGGCGCGGATCGCGCTCACCTACCGCACGCCCGTCTTCCTCCTGTCCGACGGCTATCTGGCCAACGGCTCCGAGCCCTGGCGGATCCCGGACGTGGACGAGCTGCCGGACCTGCGGGTGCGGTTCGCACAGGGCCCGAACCACACGCTGGACGACGGCACCGAGGTCTTCTGGCCCTACAAGCGCGACCCACAGACCCTCGCCCGGCCATGGGCGATTCCGGGCACACCGGGCCTGGAGCACCGCATCGGCGGCATCGAGAAGCAGGACGGCACGGGCAACATCTCCTACGACCCGGCCAACCACGACCTCATGGTCCGTACGCGGCAGGCGAAGGTCGACGGCATCGAGGTCCCGGACGTCGAGGTCGACGACCCGCACGGCGCGCACGGCGCGCGGACCCTGGTGCTGGGCTGGGGCTCGACGTACGGGCCGATCACCGCGGCGGTACGGCGGCTGCGCACGGCCGGGGAGTCCATCGCGCAGGCGCATCTGCGGCATCTGAACCCGTTCCCGCGGAATCTCGGCACCGTTCTGAAGCGTTACGACAAAGTGGTGGTCCCGGAGATGAACCTCGGGCAGCTCGCCACGCTCATCCGGGCGAAATACCTGGTCGACGCCCGTTCGTACAACCAGGTCAACGGCATGCCGTTCAAGGCCGAACAGCTCGCCGCGGCTCTCAAGGAGGCCATCGATGGCTGAGACGTCCACGGAAGGCACGGGCACGATCGAGGCGCTTTCCCTCGTCCCCAAGGCCGTGGCCAGGCAGTCCATGAAGGACTTCAAGTCCGATCAGGAAGTGCGCTGGTGCCCCGGCTGCGGTGACTACGCGATCCTCGCCGCCGTCCAGGGCTTCATGCCGGAACTGGGCCTGGCCAGGGAGAACATCGTCTTCGTCTCGGGCATCGGCTGCTCGTCCCGCTTCCCGTACTACATGAACACGTACGGCATGCACTCCATCCACGGCCGCGCGCCCGCGATCGCGACGGGGCTCGCCTCCTCGCGCCGCGATCTGTCCGTGTGGGTGGTCACCGGTGACGGCGACGCGCTGTCCATCGGCGGCAACCACCTCATCCACGCCCTGCGCCGCAACGTCAACCTGAAGATCCTGCTGTTCAACAACCGGATCTACGGTCTGACCAAGGGCCAGTACTCGCCCACCTCCGAGGTCGGCAAGATCACCAAGTCGACGCCGATGGGCTCGCTGGACGCGCCCTTCAACCCGGTGTCGCTGGCGATCGGCGCCGAGGCGTCCTTCGTGGCCCGCACGGTCGACTCCGACCGCAAGCACCTGACCGAGGTACTGCGCCAGGCCTCCGCCCACCCCGGCACGGCCCTGGTGGAGATCTACCAGAACTGCAACATCTTCAACGACGGCGCCTTCGACGCCCTCAAGGACAAGCAGACCGCGGAGGAGGCCGTGATCCGCCTGGAGCACGGGCAGCCGATCCGCTTCGGACCCGAGGGCGCGCGCGGTGTCGTACGGGATACGCGGACCGGTGATCTGAAGGTCGTCACGGTCACCCCGGAGAACGAGGCGGACATCGTCGTCCACGACGCCCACGCCGACTCCCCCACCACGGCGTTCGCGCTCTCCCGGCTGGCCGACCCGGACACCCTCTTCAACACGCCGATCGGCGTCTTCCGCTCCGTCGAGCGGCCCGTCTACGACACCCAGATGGCCGACCAGCTCGACGCGGCCATCGAGCAGAACGGCAAGGGCGACCTGGCGGCGCTGCTCGCCGGCGGCGACACCTGGACGGTCGTCGGCTGAGCGGTTCCCGCGCTCTACGAGGCCCGGGCCTTCAGTGCCCGGGCCTCGTCGTACGACTGGCGGGCCCGCTCGACCTCGGCCATGCGCTCGTGCGTCCAGGACGCCAGCGCACGCACCTGTTCCGCCGCCTCGCGGCCCAGGTCGGTGAGGGAGTAGTCGACCCTCGGCGGAATCACCGGCTTGGCGTCGCGGTGGACCAGGCCGTCGCGCTCCAGGGTCTGCAGGGTCTGGGTGAGCATCTTCTCGCTGACGCGGGCCACCTGCCCGATCGCCCGGCGCAGCTCGCTGAAGCGATGGGGGCGGTCGAGGAGCTCGATCAGGACGAGGACGCCCCAACGGCTGGTCACATGCTCCAGGACGAGGCGGTAGGGGCACATCGCCTCGGCGGCGCCCGCTCCGGTGACGTCGGCTCCGCCGACGGCTGAGGTACTTACTGCCATACCAGTACCTTACTTCAAAGTGGGTACTTTCGAAGAGTTAGTACATCTCCTAGGGTAAGTGCCAGACGCACCCCACAAGGAGAACCAAGTCATGAGCATCGTCGTCACCGGAGCCACCGGCCACCTCGGCCGCCACGTCGTGGAGCAGCTGCTGGAGAAGGTTCCGGCGGACCGGATCACCGCGGTCGTCCGCACCCCGGAGAAGGCCGCCGACTTCGCGGACCGCGGTGTGCGGATCGCGGTCGCCGACTACAACGCTCCCGAGACCTTCGACGGCCTCTTCTCCGCCGGCGACAAGGTGCTGCTGATCTCCGGCAACGAGTTCGACAAGGGCCGGGTCCAGCAGCACAAGGTCGTCATCGACGCCGCCAAGGCTGCCGGTGTCGCCCTCCTCGCCTACACCAGCGCCCCCGGCAGCCTGAAGGCCGCGCTCGTCGACGACCACCGCGCCACCGAGGAGGCCCTGGTCTCCTCCGGCCTGCCCTACGCCCTGCTGCGCAACGGCTGGTACCACGAGAACTACACCGAGAACCTCGCCCCGGTGCTGGAGCACGGCGCGGTCGTCCAGGCCGCCGGCGAGGGCCGGGTCTCCTCCGCCTCCCGCGCCGACTACGCGGCCGCCGCCGTCGCCGTGCTGACCGGCGAGGGCCACGAGAACAAGACGTACGAGCTGGGTGGCGACGAGGCATGGGGCTTCGCCGAGTACGCCGCCGAGATCAGCAAGCAGAGCGGCAAGGAGATCGTCTACAACTCCGTCCCGCTGGAGGCCTACATCGGCATCCTGACCGGCGCCGGTCTGCCCGAGCCGCTCGCCGCCGTCTTCGGGGGCGTGGACGCCTCCATCGAGAAGGGCGAGCTGGTCGTCGCCGGCGGCGACCTGTCCCGACTGGCCGGCCGCCCGACCACCCCGATCTCCGAGGCGATCGCCGCCGCCCTCAAGGGCTGAACCCTAGGGCTGGTACCCCCGGGCTGGTCCTTCTGCTCCCTGAGCGCCTCTGCTTCTTGAGCACCCCGACCCCCGCCTGTCATGACCGTATGGCGATACGGGCATGACAGGCGGGGGCGCTCGCGTTACCTTCGTGAGTGCCGCACGGCGGCAGTCACGCGAGAAGGAGGGGCCCGTGGGCGAGAAGTCGAGGGGTGAGCGGCGGACAGGTCTGCTGAACGGCTTCGCGGCGTACGGGATGTGGGGGCTCGTCCCCCTCTTCTGGCCGCTGCTGAAGCCCGCCGGGGCGATGGAGATCCTCGCCCACCGGATGGTCTGGTCCCTGGTCCTGGTGGCGCTGGCCCTGTTGGTGCTGCGGCGCTGGGCGTGGGCAGGAGAGCTGCTGCGGCAGCCGCGCCGACTGGGACTGATCACGATCGCCGCGGCGGTCATCACCGTGAACTGGGGCGTCTACATCTGGGCCGTGAACTCCGGCCACGTGGTGGAGGCCTCACTCGGCTACTTCATCAACCCGCTCGTCACCATAGCGATGGGCGTGCTGATCCTGAAGGAGCGGCTGCGGCCCGTCCAGTGGGCGGCGGTCGCGGTCGGCTTCGCCGCCGTTGTCGTCCTGACCATCGGCTACGGCCGTCCGCCATGGATCTCGCTCTGCCTCGCCTTCTCCTTCGCCACGTACGGCCTGGTGAAGAAGAAGGTCAACCTGGGCGGCATCGAGTCGCTGGCCGCGGAGACCGCCGTGCAGTTCCTGCCGGCGCTGGCGTACCTGCTGTGGCTTTCGGCGCACGGCGACTCGACGTTCACCTCTCACGGCACGGGGCACGCGGCGCTGCTCGCGGCCACCGGTGTCGTCACCGCGCTCCCCCTCGTCTGCTTCGGCGCCGCCGCGATCCGCGTGCCGCTGTCCACGCTGGGGCTGTTGCAGTACCTGGCGCCGGTCTTCCAGTTCCTGCTGGGCATCTTCTACTTCCACGAGGCCATGCCGCCCGAGCGCTGGGCGGGCTTCGCGCTGGTCTGGCTCGCACTGTCGCTGCTGACCGGCGACGCGCTGCGCACGGCCCGCCGGGCGGCGCGCAGCCTCGGCGAGCGGTCCGTGGTGCCGAGTGCCGCTGTCACGGCCTCGTCGGCGCCCGGCGGCGCGACCGATGGCACGGTCGCAGGCGGGATCAGCGGAAGTACGAGGTGAGGGCCGCCCCGGGTAGGGAGCGGCCCTCCCCGGTCACCGGCCGTGCGGGGGCTCGCCGCCTGCGGCCGTGCGGGCACGTTCGGCGAGGCGGCCCATGCGCGTACGGGCGCGCTCCAGTTGGTCGAGGTCGTCCGCGGCGGGGCCCTCGCCGGCGGCGAGTTCGCTCCACACGCCGATGAGGTCGTGGCCGAGGTCCAGGCCCTGGACCGGATCGCGGACGGCACGCCAGGCGGCCGCCGCGCTCTGCACGTCGCCGTAGGCGCCGCGGGGATCGCGCAGGCGGTGGCGGAGCCGGGCCAGTTCGAGGGAGAGCTGGAACGAGCGCAGCGCGTCACCGGCCAAGTAGGCGATATAGGCCGTGAGCTCGTGCAGGCGCAGTACGTCGGGATGGTCGGCGCCGAGGGTCACGGCGGCCTCGGTGACGGCCTGCTCGGCCATCGCGGCGGCCTCCTCGATTTGGCCCTGCCTCACGGCCGCGTTGATCCGGGCCAGGGGTTCGGCGGTCGGACCGCCCGTGCCGTCCGGGGGCACGGACCCCGACTCCGGTGCGAGGACGGCCTCGGCGACTTCGAACTCCCGCACCGGCGGCTCCTTGGTCTCCTCCTCGACCTCGGAGACCGGAACTGCCCGCAGGAGCGCGGTGGGCCTCATGTCAGGAGCGGAGCGGGGATCCGGGCCGGGGTCGGCGTCCGTGGTCGGGGGGAGGGGGACCTCGGGGGCCTGCGCGAGGGAGGGGGCGGGCGCGGGCCAGGTGGGGGGCTGCTGCGTGGTGGGAAAGGCGACAGGGGGGACCACCGGCGGCGGGCCGAAGACCCCCGTCGGCGGGGAGACCGTGCCGGGGGCCCGGGTCTCGGGCGGCGGAAGCGGGAGGGCACCGTCATCGGCGGCACCCGGCAGCACCTGGGCAGGACCGGTCGTCGCGCTGATCAACGGACCCTGCTCGGCCACGGCCCGCAGAACGAACGTGTCGACGACGCCACCGGGGCGAGCGGGGCCACCGTCCTGGACGGACTCCCCTGACTCGGGGATGGGGCCGACCGAGTGGGGAACGGGGTCGGCCGAGAAGGCCGGGACAACCGGAGGGGCGGGCTCGGGCGGCTGAGGCAGCGAGGGCGGGGCGACTTGCGACGCGGCTGGGGCGACCTGCGGCGCAGCCGAAGCGGCTTGCGACGCGAACGTAGGCGGCTGAAGCGGGGCGACTTGCGACGCAGCCGGAGTGGCTTGTGGCGCGGACGCGGGCGCCGGGCGCTCCACCGGCGCGGGCGTAAGCGTCGGGCGCTCCTCCGACACGGACGCGGGGGTCCCCCGTGCCGGTGCGGGCCGCGGTGCCGTCGGATCCGATGCGGGCCGCGGTGCCGTCGGATCCGGTGCGGGCCGCAGTGCCGTCGGATCCGGGGCCGGCCGGGGCGCCGTCGGATCCGGTGTCGGATGGCTGTCGGTCTCCGCAGGCGCCCCCATGCGCACCGGCTCCCCGGTGAGCTCGCTGGAGCCGTCCGCGTGCACCTGGATCGGTACGACGAAGCCGATCCGTTCGTCGTGGACCGTCGCGAGGACGGGGTGCCCCGTGGCCAGCGTGAGGCGGTGGAGGTGGTTCAGGACGGTCTGCTGGACCGACTCCCCGGGCCCGGCGGCCACCGGCATCCCGCCGACGGTCGCCCCCAGGCCCGGCACCCCGTCCCGCGCGGCCGCCGGCACATGTACCTCGATCGGCGTCACCCCGGAGCCCGCACCTCCCTCGGGCGCGGCCCCCACCGCAGGGCGCCCCCGATTCTGTTCGCGGCTGAGTCGAGACATGGTTCGTTCCCTCACTCGGGTCGGTCGGTCGAGAAAAGGGCGGCGGTGGCGGAGGAGGGAGACGTCGCCATGTCCTCCACGGACGGCGCACAAGCGCCCAGCGTACGCGGGCCGCACACCACCGGCGTGGCCACGACGGCGGTACGACCGCTGCCCGTCCCCCGGGACCCGTCCACCGTCCCGGCGGCGGGCGTGCCCACAGTGTCCGGCCGTCCGGCAACAGGCCGGCGGCCGACGCCCGTTGGGCCCACCACAGGACTCTCCAAGGCGTTCCCGCCCCCGCTCGACATCGGCTCCCCTCGGTCTCCGGCTCCGGACATTCGTACGGAGACGTACGTACGCGGTCGAGTCTCCCGCCACCGTCTCCGGCCGGCGTCACCGCAGCGTCACAGGCTCGTCCCAGGACCTCGTCCCCCGCTACCCAAGTCCCGCACCTCACCGGAAGATCGTTTGGGCGAACGACCGACCGAGGAGAGTAGCGATGCAGGGGATCGCGCAACAGGGGCCCGGCGGGCCCGAGATCTGGGTTCGGGGGCCGGTGGGTGACACCCCGCCGCGTCCGGTGGCGCCCCAGCGCGCCGCGAGTCCGCGGCGGTTCGCCTGGGTGGCCACGCACGGCGGCGCCGGTGCCTCGACGCTCGCCGCCGTCTTCGGCGGGTTCGACGCGGGCCGCGGCTGGCCCCGCCCGGACCAGGACGAACCCGCGTCCGTGCTCCTGGTCGCACGAACCCATGCGACCGGTCTGCACACCGCCCTGCGGTCCCTCGAACTCTTCCAGCGGGGCGAGGCGCCGCCCGGGCTCGACCTCGACGCCATCGTGCTGGTCGCGGACGCGCCGGGCCGGCTGCCGCGCCCGCTCGCCCAGCACGTCAAGGTCATCGAGTCGCTGCTCGACGTCTATCGCGTGCCGTGGGTGCCGGACTGGCGCATCGGTGACCTGAGCGGCCGGCCACCGCGCGAGTGCGCGTCACTCGCCCGTCTGACCGGCTCGGTCACCTCGTCCGGCAGTCGGTGGGGGGTGCGGTGAGTATGCGCTGGACCGTCCACGGGGAGCGTGCGCTGTACGAGACGCCCTGGGTGCGACTGCGTTCGCTCGACGTCGAACAGCCCGACGGAAGGCGCTGCGACTATCACGTCGTCAGGTTGCGGGACCTCGCCGTCACCGCGGCTGTCGACCGCGAACAGCGCGTGCTGATGATGTGGCGCCACCGCTTCGTCACCGACACCTGGGCCTGGGAGCTGCCCATGGGCCTCGTCGAGGACGGTGAGGAGCCCGCCGCGGCGGCCGGGCGGGAGCTCGAGGAGGAGACGGGCTGGCGCCCGGGCTCGCTGCGACCGCTCGTGAACGCCGAACCCGCGGCCGGTATCACCGATTCCCGGCACTTCGTGTTCCGTACGGACGACGCCACACGCGTCGGTGAACCGACCGAGCGCAACGAGTCGGACCGGCTGGAGTGGATTCCGCTGTCGGAGGTGCGCGCGATGATCGAGCGCGGCGAGATCGTCAGCAGCGCCACCCTGGTGGGGGTGATGGCACTGCTGCTCGACCTCGCTCCCGGCGTCGTACGCCCTACGCCGTGATGTCCTTCGTGGTGAAGCGCGCCCAGGCCGCCGAGCCGAACACCGCCGCGTACAGGGCCTGGAGGCCGAGGTTGCGGACCAGGTCGTCCCAGTAGACCGGGTCGCGCATGAGGTCCGCGAAGGACAGCCAGTAGTGCGAGAAGAAGTACGGCTGGAGCGCGTGCAACTGGGGTATCTGGTCGAGGATCTGGACCGTGATCAGCAGGCCGACCGTGGTCGCCATCGCCGCGATGCCGCTGTTGGTGAGGGTGGAGATGAACAGCCCCAGGGCCGCCACGCCGATCAGCGACGCGGCGACGACCAGCGCGATCAGCAGGGCCCGGCCCAGCCCTTCGGCGAAGCTGATGCGCGTGCCCGAGATCGTCGTCAGATCGCCCAGCGGGAACAGCAGCGCGCCCACCGCGAGCGCCGAGACCGCGACGACCAGGGTCGCGACGAGGCAGAAGGCCATCGTGGTCGCGTACTTGGTGAGCAGCAGGCGGGTACGGCCGGCGGGGGCGACCAGGAGATAGCGCAGCGTGCCGGAGTTCGCCTCGCCCGCGATCGCGTCGCCCGCGATGACGCCGATCGCCATCGGCAGGAAGAACGGGAGCGTCGCGGCCAGTGCCGTGAACACCAGGAACAGTCCGTTGTTGGTGATCTGCGCGATGAACGCCGGGCCGCCCCCGCCCCCGCGCCCGCCGGCACCGGACCCGTCGCTCGTCTCGATCCTGACGGCGATCCCCACCAGGATCGGCACTGCGGCCAGCACGCCCAGCAGCGCGATCGTGCGCCAGCGCCGGAAGGTGGTCACCAGCTCACTGCGCAGCAGGCCGAAGGCCCACAACGGGTTCGGCCCGCGCGGCGCTTCCGCCCGGCTCGTCCCGACCGCCTCAACCCGCGACATCGAAGCCCTCTCCCGTCAGCGCGACGAACGCGTCCTCCAGGGAGGCGCGTTCGATGCCGAAGCCGCGGACGCGGACCCCGGCGGTGACCAACGCGGCGTTCACGTCGGCCGGTTCGCGGTCCGGGGGTTCGCCCGTCACCCGGTCCTCCTCCACCACGACGTCGGCCACGCCCTGTTCCTTCAGGACGCGGGCCGCGTCGCTCACGTCGGGGGTCGTGACGACGAGGCGTCCGCGCGCCCCGGCGGCCAGGTCCGTCACCGCGCCCTGTGTGATCAGCCGGCCCTGCGCCATCACCGCGGCGTGCGTGCAGACCTGCTCGATCTCGTCGAGCAGGTGGGAGGAGAGGAAGACGGTCGTGCCGTCGGACGCCAGTTCCCGTACGAGGGAGCGGATTTCGCGCATGCCCTGCGGGTCGAGGCCGTTGGTCGGCTCGTCCAGGACCAGCAGCCTACGGGGCTGGAGCAGCGCGGCCGCGAGCCCGAGTCGCTGCTTCATGCCCAGGGAGTAGGCCTTCGCCTTCTTGCCCGCGGCCGCCGCGAGGCCGACCCGGTCCAGGGCGGCCTCGACGCGCGTGCGCCGGGTGCGTGGGTCGGCGGTGGGGTCGGCGGCGTCGTACCGCAAGAGGTTGTCGCGGCCGGAGAGGAAGCCGTACAGCGCCGGGCCCTCGATGAGGGCGCCGACGTGCGGGAGCACGGCACGGGCGGCGCGGGGCATGGGCTTCCCCAGAACGCGCGCCGTGCCCGAGGTGGGCTCGATCAGGCCCATCAGCATGCGGATGGTGGTGGTCTTGCCGGAGCCGTTCGGCCCGAGGAAGCCGAAGACGCTGCCCGCCGGGACGGTCAGATCCAGCCCGTCCACGGCGAGCTGCCCGCCGCGGTAGCGCTTGGTGAGGGCACGGGTGGCGATGGCCGGGGCGTCCGGGTCGTCGCTCCCGGCCGTCCCCGCCCTCGCCCTCGCCGCCGCCTCCGGCTCCGCTTCCGCGGCGGACAGTTCCTCCATGGGCTCTCCTGCTCGTGCAGTGCGTACGGGGGCTACTTCCCCGCGTTCGCCGCCTTCACCAGCGCGTCCTTGGTGACCGCGCCGGCGTACACCTTGCCGTCGTCCGTCATCAGGGCGTTGACCAGGCGCGTCGAGAAGACCGTGCCCGAGCCGAACTTGCCGGTGACGTGATCGCCGAGCGAGTCGAGGAAACCGGAGACCGGGCTGCCGTCGGACGCCGAACCCGAGGGCACCCCGCCCTTGCTGCCGCTGTCGAGCACGACGATCGTGTTCCAGCCCTCGCCGATGGTCTTCGGCTCGGTGCCCTGCGCCGTCCCCTCCGCACCCTTGGGCAGGACCTTCAGACCGGCCTTGTACTCACCCTTCAGGCCGGCCTTCTGCCCGTCCTTCAGGCCGGCCTTCTGCCCGTCCTCCAGGTCGGCCTTCAGGTCGTCGCCCTCGGTGACCTTCGTGCCCTTGGGCGGTGTGAAGTCGAACGTCGAAGCCGCCGGCTTGGCGAACGACACCTCGGTGAAGCCCGCGTCCACGACGGCCGCGCCGCCCGACGCCGGGGTCAGCGTGAACTTCAGCGGCAACCCGGTCTTCGCGTCCACCGCGATGCTGATCGCGCCGACCGTGGTGCCCGACTGCTTCGGCCTGATGACCAGCTTGTACGCGTCCCGGCCCGCGACCTGGGCCGTACCGTCGACGGTCACCGAGGTCGTCTTGTCCGCGGCCTTCAGGGCCTCCTCGGCCAGGTCCTTCGGCGTGACGGGCAGGTCCTCGGGGGTCGCCTTCCCGCTCTTGTGCTCACCCGCGCCGGCCACGTGGTACGCCTCGTTCGACGCGCTGTCGTACGCCCACACGTCGTCGCCGTCGCGGATGACGCTGTACTCGGCGGCCTTCTCGATGAGCGACACCTTCTGCTTGTCCTCGCCGTCGGCGGCGATCCGCAGGGTGTGGGTACCGGAGGCCAGTTCGAGCAGTTTGGAGCTCGGGTCGGCCGCCGAGTCGCCCTTGCCCCCCGCGCCCTGGGAGAGCGCGCCCGAGGCGAGGCTGCTCTCCAGCCCGCCCAGGTCGGGCAGGCCCAGGTCCGTGCTGATCTTCACCGTGCCGGACACCTGCTGGACGTCCGATTTGGCGATCTTCTCGATGAGCTGCTGCGCGCTGATCTTCGGCAGGTCCGGGTCGCCTGATCCGGCGAACGCCGGGACGAGCCCGATGGTGGCCGCCGCCACTCCCACCACCGCGACCGGTACGACGTACCGCGCGGCCGCGCGCCGCCCGTCGCGTACGTCCTTGGCCTCACCGGCGGGTGTGCTGTCGTCGGATTCGTACGGTGCCATGTGTGCCTTACCTCCGTCGTCGGCGGCGGCCTACTGTCCGTGCACTCGTCCACCCCTGCGCCGCCATTCTCACCCGAACTCCTGTGAGGTGGTGGTCTCAATCAGACCAAATCGGCCCGCGCGAAACGTCAGCCCTCGGACTCAACTCCGTGTACTGCTGGGGTATGACATGAAGGGGCGGCGCCACCCCTCGACCCGTAGGGGTCGTGCGGGGCAGGCGCCGCCCGGGACGAGGTCCTCGCTCAGCCCTGAACGAAGACGTAGTCCGCCTGGTAGGGAACGCCCACGATCGCGCCGGGCGTGCAGGAACCGGCCGGTGCGACGCCGCCGACCGTGTTCAGGCGCAGGATCTCGGCGGTGCGCGCGAGCAGGCCGTGGTCCTTGCCGGAAGGGGTTGCCCTCAGGTCGAGTTCCGCGATGTTCCCGTCGCCGTTCGGGGTCCTGGTCAGGACCGTGCCGGTGACGGCGCTGCCGTCGGGGGCGGCCCACTGCGGCGTGCCGGAGTTGGGCGCCACGAAGGAGTGCCGGATGTTGTGGCGCAGCTCGGCGGAGACGTCCCGCTGCGCGAAGGCGTACCCGCCGCCCGCGGCCGCCTTGCACTCGTAGATCTGATTGCCCTTCACCACGGAGGCCTGGAAGTTGTGCAGGGCGTGACGGAAGTCGAAGGCGGTGGTGACGTTGTGGAGCTGGCCGCGGACGGCTCCGCCGGGGAACTCGGCGGTGTGCAGGTTGGCGTAGAAGGAGCCGGGGTCGGTCTTGAGCCGCGAGAGCAGGGTGGCGTCCGTGACCTTGACGCTCCCGACGACGCTGTGCCCCTTGACGCCCTTCTTCAGCAGTTTGCTGAAGTCGATCTCAAGGTCGCCGTTGACGCCCTTGGCGCCCTGGTGGATGTGGAGCCGGGTGGGCCTGCCGGTGTGGTGCCAGCTGACGGCGACGGAGACGGTGTCGCCCTCGACCTTGACGAACTCCAGGGCGCTGCCGTTCTTGTCGCCGACGGCGGGGCCGCCGGCCGCGGGCACCTCGTTGGCGCCACGGAGACTGGTGGCCAGGATGGTGCCGCCGCTTTCCGCGAGGGTGCCGCTCCTGGTGACGGCGGTCTGCCCGTGGCCCGCGCTCCCGGAGCCGGCGGCGACGGCCGGCGTCACGGTGGCGGCGACCCCGGCCGCGGCGGCCACGGCGACGCCGATGACGATCAGGCTCTTGCGGCGCTGCGTGGACGTGGCGTCAATGCGCATGATCGGAGATCTCCCCCGTGTCCGAGCCGACGCCCCCTGCGTCAGCTTCCGGGCATGGATACGGACCCCGTCCGGGCTCCGAACTCAATCCAACCATGTGACCTGACTCACACCCGAGCGAAACGCATGATGAGACGTCACGGATGCGCGGGGCGTGTCACAGGAGCCGGCCCTCCGCAGCCGGGACCGACAGGAGCCGGCCCTCCGCGCCGGGACCGGAACGGACCGGACCGGGAGAATCAGCCCGCCCGGTGCACCACCGCATCGCACATCTCCACCAGCGCCGCCTTCGCGCCGCACTCCGGCAGCGGGGCCAGGGCCGAGCGGGCGTCCTCCGCATAGCGGACCGTGTCACGGCGGGCCTGCTCCAGGGCCGGGTGGACACGCAGACGGGCAAGGGCCTCGGCATGGCGGGCGTCGTCCGTGAGGTCCGAGTCGAGGAGCTCGCACAGGGCGACATCCTCCGGCTGCCCCAGGCGTTCCGCGCGTTCCCGCAGCCGCAGGACCGGAAGGGTGGGGATGCCCTCGCGCAGATCCGTCCCGGGCGTCTTCCCCGACTCGTGCGAGTCCGACGCGATGTCCAGGACGTCGTCGGCCAGCTGGAACGCCACGCCCAGCCGCTCGCCGTACTGCGTCAGCACATCCACGACCGTCTCATCGGCGCCCGACATCATCGCGCCGAAGCGGCACGCCACGGCCACCAGCGAGCCCGTCTTGCCACCGAGGACGTCGAGGTAGTGCTCCACCGGGTCGCGACCGTCCCGCGGGCCCGCGGTCTCCAGGATCTGGCCCGTGACCAACCGCTCGAACGCCTCCGCCTGGATGCGGACCGCCTCCGGGCCGAGGTCGGCCAGGATGTGCGACGCCCTCGCGAACAGGAAGTCACCGGTGAGGACCGCGACCGCGTTGCCCCAGCGGGTGTTCGCGCTGTCCACCCCGCGCCGCACCTCGGCCTCGTCCATCACGTCGTCGTGGTACAGCGTGGCGAGGTGGGTCAGCTCCACGACCACGGCCGAGGGCACGACCCCGGGCGCGTACGGGTCGCCGAACTGTGCCGCGAGCATCACGAGCAGCGGACGGAACCGCTTCCCGCCCGCGCGTACCAGGTGCTGCGCGGCTCCCGTAATAAAGGGCACCTCGCTCTTGGTGGCGTCGAGCAACCCCTCCTCGACAGCGGCCAATCCGGCCTGGACATCGGCTTCCAGAGCCTGGTCCCGCACGCTCAGCCCGAACGGCCCGACGACGGTCACGTGGGGTCTCCTGTCTGCTGACGTCTGCTGACGATCACGCGGTCGGTCTCAAGGACGATCACTTGGGCGATGACGTTGCCTGCCGACATCGCTCATCGAGTTTGCCGATCTGTCGCCGCCATCACTCAAGTCAGCGTATCCGGTCACGTTTCGATCACCACGAGCGCCCACTGCTCCAGGCCGGGCGGTATCGGATCACGAACGGTATGTTCTTGATCAGGTGATATGAACACATATTCATCGCCATAATCGAAAATCGCCCCATCAGCCCTCGGCGGCCGGAACCGGCCCCTCGCATCAGGCCCTCACATCAGGCACTCCCATCAGACCCTGGCCCCAAGCCCCCGCATCAGGCCTTCGGAGCAGGCCGGGGGCCGGGAGCCTGCCGGTCCGCCGGATGTACGTCGCCCTGGTGTACGTCATCCCGAGGTGCCCCTCGCACGTCCGCCCGACGCACCCCACGGGTCGCCGTCACCCGGCCGGACGCGGACGCGCGGTCGGCCACAGACACCCGACCGGGCGCACGCACGCCGCGGCGCACGCCCCGCGCCCGGGGTGGCCCCGACGCGACACGCCCGGTCCGCCGAGGGCGCCCAGGAGTCCGAGGTCACGCGCATGCTCATTCGTACGTCCTTTCCCTACGAGACGACCCACGCCGACTTCTGGATCCCGCTCCAGGACGGCACCCGTCTCTACGCGCGCGCGTGGCGTCCGCTGACCGGAGAGCCCGTACCGGCCCTCCTCGAATACCTCCCGGACCGCCTCACCGACTCCACCGCGCCCCGCGACCGGCAGCGCCATCCCTGGTACGCGGGCCACGGCTACGCCTCCGTGCGCGTGGACGCGCGCGGGCACGGCAACTCCGACGGCCTGCCCGCCGACCCCTGCGCGGCCACCGAGCCGTCCGACGGCGTCGAGGTCGTCCGATGGCTGGCCGCGCAGCCCTGGTGCGACGGCCGGGTGGGCCTGTTCGGCATCTCCCGGGGCGGCTTCCTCTCGCTCCGGATCGCGGCCCTCGCGCCCGAGCCGGTCAAGGCGGTCGTCACGGTCTGCGCCCCGGACGGCCGGCAGGACAACGACGTGCACGACCTGGGCGGTTCCGTTCTCACCGGCGGCCTGCCCGCGCGGGCGGGGACGCTGCTCGCGTTCGTGGCCCGGCCGCCGGACCCGACGTACGTGGGCGCGGTGTGGCGGGACGTCTGGGCCCGGCGCCTGGCGGCGGTGGACCCGTTCGTCCACGCCTGGCCGGCCCACCGGACGCGGGACGGCCAGGGGCGGCGCGCCGACATCGACGAGGACCTGGGCTCGGTGCGGGCCGCCGTCCTCGCGGTGGGCGGCTGGCACGACCCCCACCGGGACACCGTGTTCCGCCTCGTGGAGCGCCTGCCGTCCGACCGTGTACGGGGCCTGATCGGGCCGTGGTCGCACCAGTACCCGGACCATGGCCTGTCGCCCGGCCCGGCGATCGGCTTCCTCCAGGAGACGCTCCGCTGGTGGGACCACTGGCTCAAGGGCAGGGACACGGGGGTCATGGCGGAGCCGCCGCTGCGTGCGTACGTCGGCGACTCGCATCCCCCGGCGACGACGTACGACGTGCTGCCGGGCCGCTGGGTCGGCGAGCCCTCGTGGCCGTCGCCGAACGTCACCCCGGTCCCGTACGCGCTCCGGGGTGCCCCCGTGCCCGTACGGTCCCCGATGCACACCGGGCTCGACGCGGGCCGCTTCGTCCCGCGCGGGAACGACGCCGACCTGCCGACCGACCAGCGCGAGGAGGACGCGAGGTCGGCGTGCTTCGAGTTCGAGGCGGCGGAGGAGACGTGGGTGCTGGGGCGGCCGCGGGTGCGGCTGCGGCTGACCTGTCCGGTGGCGCGCGGCCAGGTGGTGGCCCGTCTGTGCGATGTGGCGCCCGACGGGGCGTCGACGCTCGTCACCCGTGGCGCGCTGAACCTGTCGGCGCGCCACGGCGGTGACCGACCGGTTCCGTGGACGCCCGGGGCCACCGAGGACGTCGTGTTCGAGCTGTCCGGCATCGGACACGCCTTCCGGCCCGGCCATCGCATCCGCCTCGCCGTCTCCTCCGCGTACTGGCCGTGGCTGTGGCCGCAGCCGGGTTCGGAGGCGGGCTTCACGCTGGATCCGGCGGGCAGTTCCCTCGAACTCCCCGTGCGCACAAGGGACTCGGGGGCGTCCATCACCTTCGCGGAGCCGGAGCAGTCGGAACCGCTGGGGGTCAGCTGCCCGGCCACCTTCGACGAACCGCGCCCGGAACGACTGGTGGTGCGGGATGTGGCGAAGGGCGAGTGGCGCCTGGAGGCCGACCCGCGCCACGACGGCACCCGCGTGTACCCGGACGGTCTCGAAGTCACCGAGGACGCGCTGGAGACGCACACCATCGAGGACTCGGGCCCGTTGACCGCCCGCGTCCGCTCGGACTGGTCGATCCGGCTGCACCGCCCCGAGACGGGATGGGACGCCAGGGTGGAGACGCACTCCGGCATCACCTGCACCGCCACCGACTTCGTGACCTCGGACGAGATCATCTGCAGGGACGGCGACCACGTGGTCTTCCACCGGACGTGGGAGAAGCGGATTCCTCGAACCATGGGCTAGAAAACGGACTTTTCGGGCACGCGGTCTCCAACCGCACCGTCGACCAGGCGTACGGCTGTTGCCTGCATCACTGAGCCTTTTGTCCTAATTGCGGCTCTTCTTCGCTTAATTACCGATCTCACTCGACCGGGCAGGGCGAGTGAAATGGGTCACGAACGCCCGAGGCGGGGCATTCCGGGCGGATCGCCAAACTCCCCTTTGCGAACGGCAAGTTGAGCCTCGCTCAACATTTTGGATCATTGCCGCCATTCCCCCATGTCGCCGCCAATCGGACAGGACTGTGACTTACGGCATTGTTTCCGACATGTGCTCTCGCATACGTTCCATCTCGATCCGAGCGGAACGCCGAATCCTGCCGCCGCTCGAGAACCCATCAACCCACCAAGGCAGGAGCGGGGGACCCAGGTAAGCCGCCGATCCGGACGTCATGCCGGAACGGCTCGGGGTGAAGCCATGCCCTCGGCATCGAGGACATGGCCGGGCACCTCCCCGCCCGAACCCGACAGCTCACTTCGCAGGCGCCGGAGAGGAATACACACATGCCCGCTTTCGCCCTGCCCGCTCGCCGTCAGGACCGCGGCTCCAAGGCCGCCCGCATCACCCGTGCCCTCGCTGTCGCGGGCACCGGTGCCGCCGTTCTCGCTCTCCCGATCATGGGGGCGACCGGCGCTTCCGCAGCCACGACCACGTCCGTGTCGGCCACGGCCGCCCGCGGCACGGCGACGTACGCCAACAACCTCAACGGCTGGATCAACCAGTCGCTGGTCATCATGCGCCAGCACGGAATCCCCGGCACGTACAACGGCATCTACCGCAACGTGATGCGTGAGTCCTCGGGCAACCCGAACGCCATCAACCTCTGGGACTCGAACGCCCGGAAGGGCATCCCGTCCAAGGGACTCCTCCAGGTCATCGACCCGACCTTCCGCGCCTACCACGTGCCGGGCACGTCGTGGAACATCTACGACCCGGTGGCGAACATCACGGCCGCGTGCAACTACGCCTACCACCGGTACGGCTCGATGGACAACGTCAACAGCGCGTACTGAGATCCGTCGACCGGTCCGGTGACCGGTCGGCCTCAGAACAGTCTCTCGAGGACGACGGCGATGCCGTCGTCCTCGTTGGACGTGGTGATCTCGTCGGCGGCGGCCTTGAGTTCGGGGTGGGCGTTGGCCATGGCGACGCCGTGCGCGGCCCAGTCGAACATGGGGATGTCGTTGGGCATGTCACCGAAGGCGATGGTCGCCGAACGGGACAGGCCCAGGTACTCGGCGGCCAGCGCGAGCCCCGTCGCCTTGGTGACGCCGCATGGCTGGAGTTCGACGGTGCCGGGCCCGGACATGGTGACCGACGCGAGGGAGCCGACAGCTCCGCGGGCCGCCTCCGCCAACTCGTCGTCGGACAGGGCATGATGGCGCAGCAGCACCTTGCTGATGGGCTCGCACCACAGGTCGTCGCGCCGCTCGACCCGCACCGCGGGAAGGGTGGGGTGCGGCATCAGATAGCCGGGCTCGATGAGCGTGAGCCCGTCCACCCCGTCCTGGTCGACGGCCGCGTACACCTGCCCCACCTCGGCCTCGATCTTGCCGAGCGCGGTCTCGGCCAACTCCCGGTCCAGGGTGACCGAGAACAGCAGCCGGTCCGCGTCGACGTCGTACACCTGCGCGCCCTGTCCGCACACCGCGAGCCCCTTGCTGCCGAGGTCGTCGAGCAGCGGCCGCACCCTCGGCGCCGGGCGCCCCGTCACCACGAGGTGCTGTGCGCCGGCCACCGCGGCCCGCACCAGCGCGGCCCTTGACCGGTCGGAGAGCGTGTCGTCACCACGCAGCAGTGTTCCGTCCAGGTCAGTGGCGATCAGTGAATATGCGAGGGGTGCGGCCATGATCAGAGAATACGGATGGAACGCCCCAGCGGCTCGGCCCGAACCGGACGACGTCCGATATCCCGTGCGCGTCGGGCGTTACGCGGTAGAGTGCCCGGTTCGGCGTCATGGATTCCGGGCCGACGACGGTCTCCGACCCCAACCATGGTTTCCCGGCGCGCCGTTGAGCGGCCCTCCCCGGAGTGGGCAGGCCCACCCTCCGCCGGGTGGTCACGCGGTCGCCTTCTGGCGGAGGGCGCGACGGTACGCGCCCCCCGCTCCCCCGGTTCAGCCGTGCGCCGCCGCCAGATGCTTCGCCAGCCGCGGTGAGGCGAACTCCGTGCCGCACACGAAGCGCATCACCGGACCGTACGAGGCCGCCGCCGGGAGGCCGGTGAAGTACAGGCCCGGGACGGACGACACATAGCCCGCGCCGAGCTTGGGCGTGCCTCGGCTCACCGCCAGTTCCGTACGCAGCTCGTGGCCCAGGAAGTCCATGGCGGCGATGTCCACGCGGTAGCCCGTCGCGGCGATGACATGGTCCGCGGTCAGTTCCTCCGTGCGGCCCCCGTGCGTGTGGACCGTCAGGGCCGGGGTGCCGCCCGGGGCGGACGCGCCGACGATGCGGGCGACCTCGCGCACCTGCACCTTGCCCTCGAAGCGGTCGCGCAGCCACCACGCGCCGAGCGGGCCGAGGACGCGGCGGACCAGGTAGTGACGGGTCTGGGCGGGCAGGAACCGGTACGGATGCGGGTAGTAGCTCAACGCCCACAGCGACCAGGCGCGGCCGAAGGGCGACTCGGGGCGCAGCTTCGGCTGGTCCCACGGGGGCGCGCCGAAGTCGACCTTGCCCCGGCCGCGCGAGACCACGCGCACCTGTGCGCCCGCCTCGGCCGCCAGCGCCGCCGTCTCCAGGGCGGACTGGCCGGCGCCGACGACCAGCAGCTCCTTTCCGGAGAACCGGGTCAGGTCGTGGTGCTGGGAGCTGTGGGAGACGGGGCCCGTGGGGGTGGGTCCGTCCGCCGCCGCCACGGCCAGCTCGGCGGGCAGGTGGGCGAGACCCGACAGACCGGTCGCCACCACGACCGCCCGCGCAGTGAACGTCTCACCCGAGTCCAGCTTCAGCTCGAAGCCGCCGCCCTGCCGACGGTCCACGGAGACGACCCGGACCCGCTCCAGCTCGGGCACCAGCTTCTGCTGGAACCACTCCCCGTACGCGATGAACGTCTCGACCGGGATGATGTCCTCGTCCGTCACCAGCCGCGGGATGCCCGCCGCGTCGCAGTAGTCGACGAGGTTGTGGCCGCGCTGGGGGGCGTCGATGTTCGAGGCGACGGGGGTCGACTTCAGGAGCATGCCCGCGGGCATGTGGTCGCGCCAGCTCACCATGGGCTCGCCGAAGACGCGGACCGGGATACCGCGCGCCCGCAGATGGGCGGCGGTGGACAGGCCGAACGGCCCGGCGCCGATGACTGCTACCGGTTGGATCACGAAGTCCCTCCCCAGGACGCAACTTGCCTACTTCGTGGTGGAGCTGTTGGGACTGATCGAGCGGGCTACCCGCCCGAGCTCGTGGTGCTGCCGCGGCGGTTGGTCCGCCACAGCTGATACAGGTGCTTCGCGCCCGGCCGCACGAAGCGCGCGAGCATCGTGAAGAACGGCCGCAGGTCGTCACCCGCGAGCCAGGCCAGCTCCGTACCGCTCGCGCGGGCCGGTGCGTGCGGCGTCGTGTAGCCGCTGCGGCGGTAGGCGAGCAGGGCGGGCAGGTCGATGTTCTCCACGATGTACCGGTGGCCGGCGCGTTGTTCCCCCTCCGGGACGGTGCGGCCGGTCAGGTCCAGGTGCATGGCGCGCACGACGTCCACACCCGACTCGTTCTCGAAGAGCCGGAACTGGGCGCCCATGCGCGGGTTGAAGTCGAGCAGTTTGTACTGTCCGTCGCGCCGGTCGAAGCGCAGGTCGAGGTCGACGATGCCGGTGAAGCCGATCTGTTTGATGAACCGCGCGGCGAGATCCGCGAGTTCCGGGTTGTCGACGACATACGCGTTCGCCGTCATCCCGGCGTGCGGCGGCCAGGAGCGGACCTTGACGCCGGTGAACAGGGCGAGCGGGGTCGAGTCCCGGTCGAAGTACGCGTGCACGATCCAGTCCTCGGCCTGCTCCCGGGGCAGATACTCCTGGAGGATCACGCCGGGGTGCTCGCCCCAGTCGCGGGCGAGCGTCAGCAGGCCCTCACGGGTGGCGATCTTCGTCGTCCCGTTCACAGCGGGCTGTTTGCGCCGCACGAAGGCCTCGCGGTTCTTGGCCACCAGCGGGAAGCGGGCCTTCTCGGCGAAGGCGACGATGTCGTCGTACGACTGTGGGAAGGCCGCCTGCGGGCTCGGGATGCCGTGTTCCACGCACAGTTCGTGCAGGCCCTGTTTGCTGGCGAGGCGGCGCGGAAGCTTGACGTCCACCTTCGGGAACAGGAAGGGGCCGTCCAGGGCCTCCTGGTGCTCCGCGATCAGCACCGCGGCCTCTTCGTCGGTCGGGATGAGGACCGTCGGCCGGCCGATGCGGCGCCCGATCCGCAGCAGGCCCTCCACTAACCGCTCCGGTTCCTCCGTCCCGGTGGTCGGCCACACGAAGGCCCGCCGCAGATAGCGGGAGACCGCGGCCGGTGTGTATCGGTCCTCGGTGATCGCGTACATCGGAATGCCGAGCCGGCCAAGGCTGCGGATGGCGCCCACCCCGCCGTGATGCAGCGGGTAGTCGCCGAATTTCACGATGAGCCCCGGAATGTCGCGGTCCGCGTCGAACGGCACGCTGCCGGCGCTCCTGGCCACGGGTCCCCCCACGTGTCCCCCCTACGGACCGGACCCACCCCGTCCGTGTCCCCCAAAGGACGCTAAGCCGGAATTGCCCCCTCCGACAAGGCCAATCCGGACATTGCAAACTCTTTAGACACTGCCCAAGACAGGCAACTCGGCCGTAACGTGTGCGGCGACCACATGGAACTACCCCATGCACGGCACACCTGAAGTGCACGAAAGCGAGGCAGCATCCGATGCCCCCCTTCGATCTCCCCGAGGGCGACCCCTTCGGCCCGCACAATCTCCCCTACGGCGTTTTCTCGCCGAGCGGCTCCGACGAGCCGACCGTCGGTGTCCGCCTGGGCGACCACGTGCTCGACGCGGGCGCGGCCGCGAAGGCGCTCGGCTCCCCTTACGCCTCCCTGCTCGCACGGCCCACTCTGGGCCCGCTGCTGGCCGCGGGGCGCACGGCCTGGTCGGACGTGCGCCGGGCGCTCACGGCGTGGGTGACGGTGCCCGCGCACCGGGAGACCGTCGAACCGCTCCTGCACCCGCTCTCCGAGGTGACCCTGCACCTGCCCTTCGAGGTCGCGGACTACGTCGACTTCTATGCCTCCGAGAACCACGCCCGCAATGTCGGGCAGATCTTCCGCCCGGACGCGGCGGACTCCCTGACCCCCAACTGGAAGCACCTGCCGATCGGTTACCACGGCCGGTCGGGGACGGTGGTGGTGTCGGGCACGGATGTCGTACGGCCGCAGGGACAGCGGAAGGCTCCCACGGACCCGGCACCGGTGTTCGGACCCTCCGTCCGCCTGGACATCGAGGCGGAGGTCGGGTTCGTGGTCGGGGTCCCCTCGCAGCTGGGCCGGCCGGTGGGGCTGTCCGGGTTCCGGGACCACGTGTTCGGGCTGTGCCTGCTCAACGACTGGTCGGCGCGGGACATCCAGGCCTGGGAGTACGTGCCGCTCGGGCCGTTCCTCGGCAAGTCGTTCGCCACGTCGGTCTCGGCGTGGATCACCCCGCTGGACGCGCTGGAGCAGGCGCGGGTGGCGCCGCCGGAGCGCACGCACGCGCTGCTTCCGTACCTGGACGACGCGCAGGAGGAACCGGGGGGTTACGACCTGCGCATCTCCGTCGCGATCAACGGCCACGTCGTCTCCGAGCCGCCGTTCTCGACGATGTACTGGACGGCCGCCCAGCAGCTGGCCCACATGACGGTGAACGGCGCGTCGCTGCGGACGGGCGACCTGTACGGCTCGGGCACCGTGAGCGGCCCGACGGAGGGCGAGCGCGGCTCGCTCCTCGAACTGACCTGGAACGGGCGGGATCCGCTCGAACTCCCGGACGGCAAGCGGACGTTCCTGGAGGACGGGGACGTGGTGACCCTCACGGCATGGGCACCGGGGCCGGACGGGACGCGGGTGGGCCTCGGTGAGGTGACGGGCCGGGTGGTGCCGGGCGCCTGAGAGGGACGGGCGCTCTGGCCGTCGCGGGGGCGGCGGTGCCGCTGCCGCCCCTGCGTGGCCGCACTTATATCCAGTCCTCCGGCTCCGGCTCCGGCTCCGGCTCGGGCTCGGGCTCGGGCCACTCCTGGTCCGGGCCCTCGTCGGGTGCGGGACCGCCGTCCAGAGAAGCCAGCACCCCGAGCACTCCCTCGCCGTATGTGGCGAGTTTCTTCTCTCCCACTCCGCTGATCGTGCCGAGTTCCGTCACCGTCGTGGGGCGGACGGTCGCGATCTCACGAAGCGTCGCGTCGTGGAAGATCACATATGCCGGTACGCCCTGTTCCTTTGCCTGGGCCGCGCGCCAGGAGCGCAGCGCCTCGAAGACGGGGAGCAGCTCGGGCGCAAGCTCGACCGCGGTCTTCGGCGCGCGCTCGCTCTTCGGGGCCGCGGACCGCGCGACCGTGGGCTTCTTCGGCTCCTTGCGCAGCGGCACCTCACGCTCCCGCCGCAGCACCGCCCCGCTGGCCTCGGTCAGCCCCAACGTCCCGTACTCGCCCTCGACCGCGAGCAGCCCCTGCGCGAGCAGCTGGCGGACGACACCCCGCCATTCGCCCTCGTCCAGCTCTTCGCCGATGCCGAACACCGACAACTGATCGTGGTCGAACTGGATGACCCTGGCCGTGCGCCGGCCCAGCAGGATGTCGACGATCTGCACCGCGCCGAACTTCTGCCGCCGCTCCCGGTCCAGCCGCCACACCGTGGACAGCACCTTCTGCGCCGCGATCGTGCCGTCCCAGGTGTCGGGCGGCACCAGGCAGGTGTCGCAGTTGCCGCAGCCGCCCTGTTCGGCTTCCTGGCCGAAGTAGGCGAGCAGCTGACCACGGCGGCACTGCGCCGTCTCGCACAGCGCCAGCATCGCGTCCAGGTGCGCCTGGGCCCGGCGGCGGAACGCCTCGTCGCCGTCCCCGGACTGGATCAGCTTGCGCTGCTGTATGACGTCGTTCAGCCCGTACGCCATCCAGGCCGTGGACGGCAGTCCGTCGCGGCCCGCCCGGCCCGTCTCCTGGTAGTAGCCCTCGACCGACTTCGGCAGGTCGAGATGCGCGACGAACCGTACGTCCGGCTTGTCGATGCCCATCCCGAACGCGATGGTCGCGACCACGACCAGACCGTCCTCGCGCAGGAAGCGGGACTGGTGCGCGGCGCGGGTGCCCGCGTCCAGGCCCGCGTGGTAGGGCACCGCCTCGACGCCGTTGCGGGTCAGGAACTCGGCCGTCTTGTCCACCGAGTTCCGTGAGAGGCAGTACACGATGCCCGCGTCGCCCGCGTGCTCCTCGCGCAGGAACGACAGCAGCTGCTTCTTGGGGTCGGCCTTCGGCACGATCCGGTACTGGATGTTGGGCCGGTCGAAGCTCGCCACGAAGTGGCGGGCTCCCGGCATGTTCAGCCGCTGGGTGATCTCCTGGTGCGTCGCGCGCGTCGCCGTCGCCGTGAGCGCGATCCGGGGAACGTCCGGCCAGCGCTCGCCCAGCAGGGACAGTGCGAGGTAGTCGGGCCGGAAGTCATGGCCCCACTGCGAGACACAGTGCGCCTCGTCGATCGCGAACACCGAGATCCTGCCGCGGGAGAGCAGGTCGAGGGTGGACTCCAGGCGCAGCCGCTCCGGGGCCAGATAGAGCAGGTCCAGCTCACCGGCCAGGAACTCCGCCTCCACCACGCGCCGCTCGTCGAAGTCCTGTGTGGAGTTGACGAACCCGGCGCGCACGCCGAGCGCCCGCAGCGCGTCCACCTGGTCCTGCATCAGTGCGATCAGTGGGGAGACCACCACGCCCGTGCCGGGTCTGACCAGGGCCGGGATCTGGTAGCACAGCGATTTGCCGCCGCCGGTCGGCATGAGGACGACGGCGTCGCCGCCGGTCACCACGTGCTCGACGATCGCTTCCTGCTCACCGCGGAACGCGTCGTACCCGAACACCCGGTGCAGCGTTGCCAGCGCCTCGCTGCCACCTGGTGCCGTCATCACGCCCGCCTCGGTCATCACACCCGTCCCGTCCATCGCCCGTCCCCCGTACGTCGTCTCTCGACCACTGCATCCACGATAGGGGGCGGCGCCGACAGGCCCGGAGTTATCCACAGGCTTGGATCGAGCAGGCTTGGATCGAGCAGGCTTGGATCGAGGACGAAGAACGCGACGGCCCGGCACCCCCCGAGCGGGTGTCGGGCCGTCGCGTGTCGGCGCGGGCTCGTCAGCGCACGAACACGCCCGCCTGGCTCGCCAGGTCCAGGAAGTACTGCGGAGCCACACCCAGCACCAGCGTGACCGCCACGCCCACCCCGATCGCCGTCATCGTCAGCGGCGAGGGCACCGCCACCGTCGGGCCCTCGGGGCTCGGTTCGCTGAAGAACATCAGGACGATCACCCGGATGTAGAAGAACGCCGCGACCGCCGACGAGATCACACCGATCACGACCAGCGGCGCCGCCCCGCCCTCCGCCGCCGCCTTGAACACGGCGAACTTCCCGGCGAAGCCGGAAGTCAGCGGGATGCCCGCGAAGGCCAGGAGGAACACCGCGAACACGGCCGCCACCAGCGGTGACCTGCGCCCGAGACCGGCCCACTTGGACAGGTGGGTCGCCTCGCCGCCCGCGTCCCGGACGAGCGTCACCACGGCGAAGGCGCCGATCGTCACGAACGAGTACGCGCCCAGGTAGAAGAGGACCGAGGACACGCCGTCCGGTGTCGTCGCGATGACACCCGCGAGGATGAACCCGGCGTGCGCGATCGACGAGTACGCCAGCAGCCGCTTGATGTCGGTCTGCGTGATCGCGACGATCGCGCCGCCCAGCATGGTGACGATGGCGACCGCCCACAACACCGGCCGCCAGTCCCAGCGCATTCCCGGCAGGACCACGTACAGCAGGCGCAGCAGCGCGCCGAACGCGGCCACCTTGGTCGCCGCCGCCATGAAACCGGTCACAGGGGTCGGCGCGCCCTGGTACACGTCCGGCGTCCACATGTGGAACGGCACTGCGGCCACCTTGAACAGCAGGCCCGTCACGATCATCGCGGCGCCGACGAGCAGCAGCGCGTCATTGCCCATGGTGCCCGCGAGCGCCGGGTCGACATTCGTGACCGTGCCGTCGACGACCTGCGCGATCCTCGCGTACGACACCGAGCCGGCGTACCCGTACAGCAGCGCGATGCCGAACAGCGTGAACGCGGAGGCGAACGCGCCGAGCAGGAAGTACTTGACCGCGGCCTCCTGCGACATGAGCCGCTTGCGTCGGGCCAGGGCGCACAGCAGGTACAGCGGCAGCGAGAAGACCTCCAGGGCGACGAACAGGGTCAGCAGGTCGTTCGCCGAGGGGAAGACGAGCATGCCGCCCACCGCGAACAGCAGCAGCGGGAACGCCTCGGTCGTCGTGAATCCGGCCTTCACGGCCGCCTTCTCGCTCTCGCTGCCCGGCACGGACGCGGCCTGGGCGGCGAACGAGTCGACGCGGTTGCCGTGCGCGGCCGGGTCGAGGCGCCGCTCGGCGAAGGTGAACACGCCGAGCAGGCCGGACAGCAGGATCGTCCCCTGAAGGAAGAGGGACGGTCCGTCGACCGCGATCGCGCCCATCGCGGCGATGTGCGCCTTCGTGGTGCCGTACCCGCCCGCCGCGAGCGCCACGACCGCGGCGAACGCGGCGGTGAGCGCGACGACCGACACGAAGACCTGGGCGTAGTAGCGGGACTTGCGCGGGACGAACGCCTCGATCAGCACCCCGACGAGCGCCGCGCCGATGACGATCAACGTGGGTGACAACTGGCCGTACTCGATCTTCGGCGCGTCGATCTTCGAGATCGGATCGGCCGCGGTTGTCCACAGGCTGTGGACGACTGCTGTGCTCACTTGGCCGCCTCCACCTCGGGCTTGGGGTCGGTCTGGTGTACGTCGGACATGGTCTGCTGCACCGCCGGGTTGACGATGTCGGTGACCGGCTTCGGGTAGACACCCAGGAAGATCAGCAGTGCGATCAGCGGGGCGACGACCAGGAGCTCACGGACGCGCAGGTCCGGCATCTCGGCGACCTCCGCCTTCACCGGGCCCGTCATCGTCCGCTGATAGAGGACGAGGGTGTAGAGCGCGGCGAGGACGATGCCGAAGGTGGCGATGATGCCGATCGCCGGGTGGCGCGTGAACGTGCCGACCAGGACCAGGAACTCACTCACGAACGGCGCGAGCCCCGGCAGGGACAGGGTCGCCAGGCCGCCGATCAGGAACGTGCCGGCGAGCACCGGCGCGACCTTCTGCACGCCTCCGTAGTCGGCGATCAGACGCGAGCCGCGGCGCGAGATCAGGAAGCCCGCCACCAGCATCAACGCCGCCGTCGAGATCCCGTGGTTGACCATGTACAGCGTCGCGCCGGACTGGCCCTGGCTGGTCATCGCGAAGATGCCCATGATGATGAAGCCGAAGTGCGAGATCGACGCGTACGCGACCAGCCGTTTGATGTCACGCTGACCGACCGCGAGCAGTGCCCCATAGATGATGCTGATCAGGGCAAGGACGAGGATCGCGGGTGTCGCCCACTTGCTTGCCTCCGGGAACAGCTGGAGGCAGAAGCGGAGCATCGCGAACGTGCCCACCTTGTCGACGACCGCCGTGATCAGCACGGCGACCGGGGCGGTGGCCTCCCCCATGGCGTTGGGAAGCCAGGTGTGCAGCGGCCACAGCGGCGCCTTCACCGCGAAGGCGAAGAAGAAGCCGAGGAACAGCCAGCGTTCGGTGCTGGTCGCCATGTGGAGCGAGCCGCTCGCCCTTGCCTGCACGATCTCGGGGAGCGAGAAGGTCCCCGCCTGCACATAGAGGCCGATCACGGCGGCGAGCATGATCAGGCCGCCGACCAGGTTGTAGAGGAGGAACTTCACCGCGGCGTACGACCGTTGCGTGGACGCCGCTTTCTCACCGTGCTCGTGGGCCCGGTCCCCGAAGCCGCCGATGAGGAAGTACATCGGGATGAGCATGGCCTCGAAGAAGATGTAGAAGACGAAGACGTCGGTGGCCTCGAAGGAGAGGATCACCATCGCCTCTACGGCCAGGATCAGGGCGAAGAAGCCCTGCGTCGGCCGCCAGCGGCGGCTTCCGGTCTCCAACGGGTCGGCGTCGTGCCAGCCCGCCAGGATCACGAACGGGATCAGCAGCGCGGTCAGCGCGATGAGCGCCACCGCGATGCCGTCCACACCCAGCTCGTACCGCACCCCGAAGTCCTTGATCCAGGCGTGCGATTCGGTGAACTGGTAGCGGGCGCCGCCCGGCTCGAAGCGGATGGCGACGATCGCGGCGAGCACGAAGGTGGCGAGGGAGACGACCAACGCCAGCCACTTGGCGACGGTGCGCTGGGCGGCCGGGACCGCGGCCGTGGCGATCGCTCCCACGGCCGGGAGTACCGCCGTCGCTGTCAGCAGAGGAAAGGACATCGCTATCAGACCGCCCTCATCAGCAGGGTCAGGGCGACGAGCACCGCCGCACCCCCGAACATCGAGACCGCGTACGACCGCGCGTAGCCGTTCTGCAGGCGGCGGAGCCGTCCGGACAGGCCGCCGACCGAGGCCGCCGTGCCGTTGACGACGCCGTCGACCAGGGTGTGGTCCACGTACACCAGGGAGCGCGTGAGGTGCTCTCCGCCGCGGACGAGGACGACGTGGTTGAAGTCGTCCTGGAGCAGGTCGCGCCGGGCGGCCCGGGTGAGCAGCGATCCGCGCGGGGCGACGACCGGGACCGGGCGGCGACCGTACTGGGCGTAGGCGATGGCGACGCCGACGACGAGCAGCACCAGGGTGGCGGCCGTGACCGTCAGCGCGCTGACCGGCGAGTTGCCCTCCTCGTGCCCGGTGACCGGCTCCAGCCAGTGCACAAAGCGGTCGCCGATCGAGAAGAACCCGCCCGCGAACACCGAGCCGAAGGCCAGCACGATCATCGGGATCGTCATGACCTTGGGTGACTCGTGCGGGTGCGGCTCTGCGTGCTCGCCGCGCGTTTCGGCGGCGGGCTCCACGCTGGGCTCGGCCGGGGACGGCGTCTCGGCATGACGCCAGCGCTCCTCGCCGAAGAACGTCATCAGCATCACGCGCGTCATGTAGTACGCCGTGATGGCCGCGCCCAGCAGGGCCGCGCCGCCGAGGATCCATCCCTCGGTGCCGCCCTTGGCGAACGCCGCCTCGATGATCTTGTCCTTGGAGAAGAAGCCCGACAGGCCCGGGAAGCCGATGATGGCGAGGTAGCCGAGGCCGAAGGTCACGAAGGTGACCGGCATGTACTTCCTGAGGCCGCCGTACCTGCGCATGTCGACCTCGTCGTTCATGCCGTGCATGACCGAACCGGCACCGAGGAACAGCCCGGCCTTGAAGAAGCCGTGCGTCACCAGGTGCATGATCGCGAAAACGTAGCCGATGGGGCCGAGGCCCGCGGCCAGCACCATGTAGCCGATCTGCGACATGGTCGAACCGGCCAGTGCCTTCTTGATGTCGTCCTTCGCGCAACCGACGATCGCACCGAAGAGGAGCGTGACGGCGCCGACGACGGTGACGACCAGCTGTGCGTCGGGCGCGGCGTTGAAGATCGCGCCGGAGCGGACGATGAGGTACACGCCCGCGGTCACCATGGTCGCGGCGTGGATGAGGGCGGAGACCGGGGTCGGGCCCTCCATCGCGTCCCCGAGCCAGGACTGCAGCGGCACCTGGGCCGACTTGCCGCACGCGGCGAGCAGCAGCATCAGGGCGATGGCGGTGAGCTTGCCCTCGCCGGCATTACCGACGTGACTCAGGACCGGCCCGAAGGCGAAGGTCCCGAACGTCGTGAACATCAGCATGATCGCGATCGACAGGCCCATGTCGCCGACGCGGTTGACGAGGAACGCCTTCTTCGCCGCGGTCGCCGCGCTCGGCTTGTGCTGCCAGAAGCCGATCAGCAGATACGAGGCGAGACCCACGCCCTCCCAGCCGACGTACAGCAGCAGGTAGTTGTCGGCGAGGACGAGCAGCAGCATCGCCGCGAGGAACAGGTTCAGATAGCCGAAGAAGCGGCGCCGGCGCTCGTCGTGCTCCATGTACCCGACCGAGTACAGGTGGATGAGCGAGCCGACGCCGGTGATCAGCAGGACGAACGTCATCGAGAGCTGGTCGAGCCGGAAGGTGACGTCGGCCTGGAAGCCGGCCACCGGGACCCAGCTGAACAGGTGCTCCGTCAGGGTCCGGTGGTCGGCGCCCTTCCCCAGCATGTCGGCGAAGAGGACGACGCCGAGCACGAAGGAGGCAGCGGCCAGTACGGTGCCGATCCAGTGGCCGACCGCGTCCAGCCTTCTGCCGCCGCACAGCAGAACGGCCGCTCCGAGCAGAGGCGCCGCGATCAGCAGCGCAATCAGGTTCTCCACGATTCAGCGACCCCTTACAGCTTCATCAGGCTGGCGTCGTCGACCGAGGCCGAATGGCGGGTACGGAACAGCGACACGATGATCGCGAGCCCGACCACGACCTCCGCGGCGGCGACGACCATCGTGAAGAAGGCGATGATCTGGCCGTCGAGATTGCCGTGCATCCGGGAGAACGCGACGAACGCGAGATTGCAGGCGTTGAGCATGAGCTCGATGCACATGAACACCACGATCGCGTTCCGCCGGATCAGCACGCCGGTCGCGCCGATCGTGAACAACAGAGCGGCGAGATAGAGGTAGTTGACCGGGTTCACTTCGACGCCTCCTCGGTCCTCTTGAGCGCCGACCGCTTGCCCTCGGTCCGCTCCAGGCGCTCGGCGGTGCGCTGCTCCAGGGCCTTCAGATCGCCGAGCGCCTCGTCGGACACGTCACGGATCTGACCGCGGTCGCGCAGCGTCTTGTTGACGCTCAGCTCGGACGGGGTGCCGTCCGGGAGGAGGCCCGCGATGTCCACCGCGTTGTGCCGGGCGTAGACGCCGGGCGCGGGCAGCGGCGGAAGGTGCTTGCCCTCCCGTACGCGCTGCTCGGACAGCTCGCGCTGGGTCTTGGCGCGCTCGGTGCGCTCGCGGTGGGTGAGCACCATGGCGCCGACCGCGGCCGTGATGAGCAGGGCGCCGGTGATTTCGAAGGCGAACACGTACTTGGTGAAGATGAGGGCGGCCAGGCCCTCCACATTGCCGTTCGCGTTCGCCTGGCCCAGGCCGTTGAACTCCTTCAGGGACGCGTTGCCGATGCCCGCGAGGAGCAGGATGCCGAAGCCGAGCCCGCACACAAGGGCCAGCCAGCGCTGGCCCTTGATGGTTTCCTTCAGGGAGTCCGCCGCGGTCACGCCGACCAGCATCACCACGAACAGGAACAGCATCATGATCGCGCCGGTGTAGACGACGATCTGCACGATCCCGAGGAAGTAGGCGCCGTTGGCGAGGTAGAACACCGCCAGCACGATCATGGTGCCGGCCAGGCAGAGGGCACTGTGCACGGCCTTCTTCATGAAGACGGTGCACAGGGCGCCGATCACCGCGACGGTGCCCAGGACCCAGAACTGGAAGGCCTCTCCGGTGGAGGTGGAGTAGGCGGCGAGTTGGGCGCTCATGCGTCCGCCCCCTGTTCTTCTGCCGCGCCCGAAGGGCCTGCCGATTGATGCTGCTCGCCCTTCGACACCGCGACCTGGCGTACGGTGCCGGGCGCGGCCTCCGTCACCAGGCCCCGGTAGTAGTCCTGCTCGTCCGTCCCCGGGTAGATGGCGTGGGGTGTGTCGACCATGCCCTCTTCGAGGCCGGCGAGCAGCTGTTCCTTGGTGTAGATGAGGTTGGCGCGGCTGGAGTCCGCCAGCTCGAACTGGTTCGTCATCGTGAGCGCCCGCGTGGGGCACGCCTCGATGCACAGACCGCACAGGATGCAGCGGGCGTAGTTGATCTGGTACACCCGCCCGTACCGCTCGCCCGGCGAGTAGCGCTCCTCTTCCGTGTTGTCCGCGCCCTCCACATAGATCGCGTCGGCGGGGCAGGCCCAGGCGCACAGCTCGCAGCCGACGCACTTCTCCAGGCCGTCCGGATGGCGGTTGAGCTGGTGCCGCCCGTGGAACCGCGGAGCCGTGGTCTTCTGCTGCTCCGGGTACTGCTCGGTGAGCCGCTTCTTGAACATGGCCTTGAAGGTCACGCCGAAGCCGGCCACAGGGTTCTGGAAACCGGGCTTGGTCTCCTTGGGCTCCTCAGCCATCGGACGCCTCCTTTCCATCCGAAGATCCGTCACTGACAGTGTCCGGCCCACCACTGACAATCAGCTCCCGCTCCCCGCGCGAACGGCGACGCGGCACCGGCGGCAGCGTCTGTCCGGGCAGTGGCGGTACGGGGAATCCGCCCGCCATCGGGTCGAAGGCGGCTGGCCCCTCGGCGGGCGGCGAGGCCTCCTTCGTCTTCTCGCGGAACGTGTCGATGACGAACGACACCAGCAGCAGCGCGAGGACGCCGCCGACGACGTACAGGGCGATATCGCTGAAACCGTAGTTTTCGTTTCGAAGCGCCCGTACGGTCGCGACGAGCATCAGCCAGACCACGGACACCGGGATGAGGACCTTCCAGCCGAGCTTCATCAGCTGGTCGTAGCGGACGCGCGGGAGCGTGCCGCGCAGCCAGATGAAGAAGAACAGCAGCAGCTGGACCTTGACGACGAACCAGAGCAACGGCCACCAGCCGTGGTTCGCGCCCTCCCAGAAGCCGCTGATCGGCCACGGTGCCCGCCAACCGCCGAGGAAGAGCGTGGTCGACACGGCCGAGACCGTCACCATGTTCACGTACTCGGCCAGCATGAACATCGCGAACTTGATCGACGAGTACTCGGTGTTGAAGCCGCCGACCAGGTCGCCCTCGGACTCTGGCATGTCGAAGGGGGCGCGGTTGGTCTCGCCGACCATCGTGACGATGTAGATGATGAAGGAGACCGGCAGCAGCAGGATGTACCAGCGGTCGTGCTGCTGCTCGACGATCCTCGACGTCGACATCGACCCCGAGTAGAGGAACACGGAGGCGAAGGCGGCGCCCATGGCGATCTCGTACGAGATCATCTGTGCACAGGACCGCAGGCCGCCCAGCAACGGGTACGTGGACCCGGAGCTCCAGCCCGCGAGGACGATGCCGTAGATGCCGACCGAGGCGACCGCGAGGATGTAGAGCGCCGCGATCGGCAGGTCGGTGAGCTGCATCGCGGTGCGGTGACCGAAGATCGAGATCTCGTTGCCGGCGGGCCCGAAGGGGATCACCGCGATCGCCATGAAGGCCGGGATGGCCGCGACGATCGGCGCGAGGACGTAGACCACCTTGTCCGCGCGCTTGACGATGACGTCTTCCTTGAGCATCAGCTTGATGCCGTCGGCGAGCGACTGGAGCATGCCCCAGGGGCCGTGCCGGTTGGGTCCGATGCGCAGCTGCATCCAGGCGACGACCTTGCGCTCCCAGACGATGGAGAACAGCACGGTCACCATCAGGAAGGCGAAGCAGAACACCGCCTTGATGACGACCAGCCACCAGGGATCGCGGCCGAACATCGAGAGGTCTTCAGCGGCAAGGTACGGGCTCATGCCTCCACCTCCTTGGGGGCTTCGGCGGTGAGGGTCGCCGGGCCGATGCGGACGAGGGTGCCGGGCAGCGCCCCGGTGTCGGAGGCGACGCCTCCACCCGTGGAGTTCAGCGGGAGCCAGACCACGCGGTCGGGCATCTCGGTGATCTCCAGCGGGAGTTCGACGGTCCCGGACGGGCCGCTCACGGCCAGGACGCCGCCGTTCTCGACGCCCGCTTCGGCGGCGGTGGCGGCCGACACGCGCGCGTGTGCGGCGTGCCGCGTGCCGACGAGCGCGTCGTCGCCCTCCTGGAGGCGGCCCTGGTCGAGCAGCAACCGGTGGCCGGCGAGCACGGCCTCCCCGGCGGCCGGGCGGGGCAACTGTGCGGCGATGGCCAGGGGGTCGGTGGCCCGCAGGCCGTCCCAGGCGCCGAGCCGGTCCAGTTCCGCGCGCGCGGTGCGCAGATCGGGCAGCCCAAGGTGCACGTCCATGGCGTCGGCGAGCATCTGGAGCACCCGCAGGTCGGTGGGCGCCAGGGAGCGGGTCATCTGGTCGGGCTTGAGCGCGGCCTCGAAGAGGCGGACCCGGCCCTCCCAGTTGAGGAAGGTGCCGGCCTTCTCGGCGACCGCCGCGACCGGCAGCACCACATCCGCGTGCTCGGTGATGTCGCTGGGACGCAGTTCGAGCGAGACCAGGAAGCGCACCGCGTCGAGGGCTTCACGCGCGCGTGCCGGATCGGGCAGGTCGGCGACCTCGACACCGGCAACCACCAGGGCCCGCAGTTCGCCGGTGGCCGCGGCCTCGACGATCCGGTCCGTGTCACGGCCGTAGTGGTGCGGAAGCTGGGCGACGCCCCAGACGGCGGCGACCTCGTCCCGCGCACGCGGGTCGGTGGCCGGACGTCCACCCGGCAGCAGCGACGGCAGCGCGCCCACCTCGATCGCGCCGCGCTCTCCGGCCCGGCGCGGGATCCACGCCAGCGAGGCGCCGGTCGCGGCCGCGGCCCGTACGGCGGCGGTGAGCCCGCCCGCCACACCGGCCAGGCGTTCACCGACGACGATCACCGCGCCCTCGGCGCGCAGCGCCTCGGCGGCCCGCACACCGTCCTCCTCCAGCCCGACCCCGCTCGCGAGGGCGTCCAGCCACTCGGTCTCGGTGCCGGGCGCGGTGGGCAGCAGCGTGCCGCCGGCCTTCGTCAGACCCCGGGTGGCGTGCGTGGCGAGCGAGAAGACCCGCTGTCCGTGTCCCCGCCAGGCCTTGCGCAGCCGCAGGAAGACGCCGGGTGCCTCCTCCTCGGCCTCGAACCCGACGAGCAGGACGGCAGGCGCCTTCTCCAAAGAGGTGTACGTGACGCCCGTGCCGTCGAGGTCACGGCCGTGTCCCGCGACCCGGGCGGCCAGGAAGTCGGCCTCCTCGGCGCTGTGCACACGCGCGCGGAAGTCGATGTCGTTCGTGTCGAGCGCCACGCGCGCGAACTTGCTGTACGCGTAGGCGTCCTCGACGGTGAGCCGGCCGCCGGTCAGCACACCCGCCCGGCCGCGCGCGGCGAGCAGGCCCTGGGCGGCGGCCTCAAGCGCCTCCGGCCAGGACACGGGCTCCAGCTCACCGGACTCGCCCCGCACCAGCGGCGTGTCGAGCCGGTCCTTGAGCTGCGCGTACCGGAAGGCGAACCGTCCCTTGTCGCAGATCCACTCCTCGTTGACCTCGGGGTCGTCGGCCGCGAGGCGCCGCATGACCTTGCCGCGCCGGTGGTCCGTGCGGGTCGCGCAGCCGCCGGAGCAGTGCTCGCACACGGACGGCGACGAGACGAGGTCGAAGGGGCGGGAGCGGAAGCGGTACGCCGCCGACGTGAGCGCGCCGACCGGGCAGATCTGGATGGTGTTCCCGGAGAAGTACGACTCGAAGGGGTCGCCCTCGCCGGTGCCGACCTGCTGGAGCGCGCCCCGTTCGAGCAGTTCGATCATCGGGTCGCCCGCGATCTGGTTGGAGAACCGGGTGCAGCGGGCGCACAGCACGCACCGCTCGCGGTCGAGCAGCACCTGGGTGGAGATCGGGACGGGCTTCTCGTACGTGCGCTTGCGGCCCTCGAAGCGGGACTCCGCGTTGCCGTGCGACATGGCCTGGTTCTGCAGCGGGCACTCGCCGCCCTTGTCGCAGACCGGGCAGTCCAGCGGGTGGTTGATGAGCAGGAGCTCCATCACACCCTTCTGGGCCTTCTCCGCGACCGGCGAGGTGAGGTGGGTCTTCACCACCATCCCGTCCGTACACGTGATCGTGCACGACGCCATGGGCTTGCGCTGGCCCTCGACCTCGACGATGCACTGGCGGCAGGCGCCGGCCGGGGCGAGGAGGGGGTGGTCGCAGAACCGGGGGATCTCGATGCCGAGCTGTTCGGCGGCCCGGATGACCAGGGTGCCCTTGGGCACGCTGATCTCGATGCCGTCGACCGTCAGCGTGACGAGGTCCTCCGGCGGGACCGCCGCCTCTCCCCCTCCCGTGGGAGCGCTGGTGGTCACAGTCATGCGGTCACCTCCGCGGGCTTGTCCGCCCAGGCCGTGGACTTGGCCGGGTCGAAGGGGCAGCCCCGGCCCGTGATGTGCTCCTCGTACTCCTCGCGGAAGTACTTGAGAGAGGAGAAGATCGGCGAGGCCGCGCCGTCGCCGAGGGCGCAGAAGGACTTGCCGTTGATGTTGTCGGCGATGTCGTTCAGCTTGTCGAGGTCGGACATGACGCCCTTGCCGGCCTCGATGTCCCGCAGCAACTGGACGAGCCAGTAGGTCCCTTCGCGGCACGGCGTGCACTTGCCGCAGGACTCGTGGGCGTAGAACTCGGTCCAGCGGGTGACGGCACGGACCACGCAGGTCGTCTCGTCGAAGCACTGCAGGGCCTTGGTGCCGAGCATGGAACCGGCGGCGCCCACGCCCTCGTAGTCCAGCGGGACGTCGAGGTGCTCGTCGGTGAACATCGGAGTCGAGGAGCCGCCCGGCGTCCAGAACTTGAGCCGGTGGCCGGGGCGCATGCCGCCGCTCATGTCGAGCAGCTGGCGGAGTGTGATCCCGAGCGGGGCCTCGTACTGGCCGGGGCTCGCGACATGGCCGCTGAGCGAGTAGAGCGTGAAGCCCGGGGACCTGTCACTGCCCATCGACCGGAACCATTCCTTGCCCCGGTTCAGAATCGCGGGAACCGACGCGATCGACTCGACGTTGTTCACGACAGTCGGGCACGCGTAGAGGCCCGCGACGGCAGGGAAGGGGGGACGAAGCCGCGGTTGACCACGGCGGCCTTCGAGCGAGTCGAGCAGTGCGGTCTCCTCACCGCAGATGTACGCGCCCGCGCCCGCGTGCACGGTGAGTTCGAGGTCGAGTCCGCTGCCCAGGATGTTCTCGCCGAGGTAGCCCGCCGCGTAGGCCTCGCGCACGGCCGAGTGCAACCGCCGCAGGATGGGGACGACTTCACCACGCAGATAGATGAAGGCATGCGACGACCTGATGGCATAACACGCGATGACAATGCCCTCGATGAGGCTGTGCGGGTTCGCGAAGAGGAGCGGAATGTCCTTGCACGTTCCGGGCTCCGATTCGTCGGCGTTGACAACTAGATAGTGAGGCTTGCCATCGCCCTGGGGAATGAACTGCCACTTCATTCCCGTCGGGAATCCCGCGCCGCCACGCCCCCGCAGTCCGGAGTCCTTGACGTAGGCGATCACCTCGTCCGGCGACATGGCGAGCGCCTTGCGGAGCCCCTCGTACCCCTCGTGCCTTCGGTAGACGTCCAGCGTCCAGGACTTCTCCTCGTCCCAGAAGGCCGACAGCACGGGTACCAGCAGCTTCTCGGGGCTGGTCTCGTTGATCTCGGGTGCCAAGGTCATCACTGCCCCTCCTCGTCGACGGGCCCGGCCGGGTGCGCAGGGTCGGAGGCCGATGTGTCCTGCGGCGCGTCGTGCGAGCTGAGGTGCTCGGCCGGTGACGGCTCGTGCACCGCCGCGTCCCCCGGCGCACCGTCCCGTGGCTCGTCGTGCGGCCCGCCGTCCCGCGGGTGCACCACACGCGCGGCGCCGGTCTCCCCCTTGGCCAGCCGGAGCCCCACCAGCGAGGCAGGGCCCGCGCTGCCGGTCGCCTCGACGGCCCCGTCCCGTTCGTCGGGGAAGCCGGCCAGCATCCGGGCGGTCTCCTTGAAGGTGCACAAGGGGGCGCCACGGGTCGGTTCGACCTGCCGTCCCGCTCGCAGGTCGTCCACGAGGCGCTTGGCGCTCTCGGGGGTCTGGTCGTCGAAGAACTCCCAGTTGACCATGACCACCGGCGCGTAGTCGCAGGCCGCGTTGCACTCGATGTGCTCCAGGGTGACCTTGCCGTCGTCGGTGGTCTCGCCGTTGCCGACGCCGAGGTGCTCCTGGAGGGCGGAGAAGATCGCGTCGCCGCCCATCACGGCGCACAGGGTGTTGGTGCAGACGCCCACCTGGTAGTCACCGGACGGCTTGCGCCGGTACATGGTGTAGAAGGTGGCGACCGCGGTGACCTCGGCCGTGGTCAGGTCCAGCATCTCCGCGCAGAACCGCATCCCGGTGCGCGTGACATGGCCCTCCTCCGACTGCACGAGGTGCAGCAACGGCAGGAGCGCGGACCGGGAGTCGGGGTAACGCGCGATGACCTCGCGCGCGTCCGCCTCCAGCCGGGCTCGGACGTCGTCCGGGTAGCCGGGTGCGGGCAGCTCGGGCATGCCCAGGCTGACGCCCCGCTCCGAAGAACTGGTGGTCACCGGTCGACGCCTCCCATCACGGGGTCGATGGACGCGACGGCGACGATCACGTCGGCGACCTGGCCGCCCTCGCACATCGCCGCCATGGCCTGCAGATTGGTGAAGGACGGGTCGCGGAAGTGGACCCGGTAGGGGCGGGTGCCGCCGTCGGACACGACGTGCACACCGAGTTCGCCCTTGGGTGACTCGACCGCCGCGTACGCCTGTCCCGGCGGGACGCGGAAGCCTTCGGTCACCAGCTTGAAGTGGTGGATCAGGGCCTCCATGGAGGTGCCCATGATCTTCTTGATGTGGTCGAGGGAGTTGCCGAGCCCGTCCGGTCCCAGGGCGAGCTGGGCGGGCCAGGCGATCTTCTTGTCCGCGACCATGACCGGGCCGGGCTGGAGCCGGTCCAGACACTGCTCGATGATCCTCAGCGACTGGCGCATCTCCTCCAGGCGGATGAGGAAGCGGCCGTAGGCGTCGCAGGTGTCGGCGGTCGGGACGTCGAAGTCGTACGTCTCGTAGCCGCAGTAGGGCTGTGTCTTGCGCAGGTCGTGCGGCAGGCCCGCCGAACGCAGGATCGGGCCGGTGGCGCCGAGAGCCATGCAGCCGGCCAGGTCGAGGTAGCCGATGTCCTGCATACGGGCCTTGAAGATGGGGTTCCCGGTGGCGAGCTTGTCGTACTCCGGGAGGTTCTTCTTCATCTTCTTCACGAACTCGCGGATCTGGTCCACCGCACCCGGCGGCAGGTCCTGGGCGAGTCCGCCGGGGCGGATGTAGGCGTGGTTCATCCGCAGGCCGGTGATCAGCTCGTAGATGTCGAGGATCAGTTCCCGGTCACGGAAGCCGTAGATCATGATCGTGGTGGCGCCGAGCTCCATGCCTCCGGTGGCGATGCACACCAGGTGGGAGGACATCCGGTTCAGCTCCATCAGGAGCACGCGCAGGATCGTGGCGCGGTCCGGGACCTGGTCCTCGATGCCGAGGAGCTTCTCGACGGCGAGGCAGTACGCCGTCTCGTTGAAGAACGGCGTGAGGTAGTCCATGCGCGTCACGAACGTGGTGCCCTGCGTCCACGTGCGGTATTCGAGGTTCTTCTCGATGCCGGTGTGGAGGTAGCCGATGCCGCAGCGGGCCTCGGTGACGGTCTCGCCCTCGATCTCCAGGATGAGCCGGAGCACCCCGTGCGTGGACGGGTGCTGGGGCCCCATGTTGACGATCAGGCGCTCGTCGTCGGCGCGGGCCGCGGACTGGACGACCTCGTCCCAGTCGCCACCGGTGACCGTGTAGACGGTGCCCTCGGTGGTCTCGCGCGCGGAGGCGGAGGACGGGGTGTGCGTGCTCATGAGTACGACCTCCGCTGGTCCGGAGCCGGGATCTGGGCGCCCTTGTACTCGACGGGGATGCCGCCGAGGGGGTAGTCCTTGCGCTGCGGGAAGCCCTGCCAGTCGTCGGGCATCATGATCCGCGTCAGTGCCGGGTGGCCGTCGAAGACCAGGCCGAAGAAGTCGTACGTCTCGCGCTCGTGCCAGTCGTTCGTGGGATAGACGGAGACGAGCGACGGGATGTGCGGGTCGGCGTCGGGAGCGCTGACCTCCAGGCGGATCAACCGGTTGTGGGTGATCGAGCGCAGGTGGTAGACGGCGTGCAGCTCGCGGCCCTTGTCGCCGGGGTAGTGCACTCCGCTCACGCCCGTGCACAGTTCGAAGCGGAGCGCCGGATCGTCGCGGAGGGTCTGGGCGACGGCGACGAGGTACTCGCGTTCGATGTGGAAGGTCAGCTCGCCGCGGTCGACGACGGTCTTGTCGATGGCGTTGTCGGGGACGAGTCCCTGTTCCTCCAGGGCTCCCTCCAGTTCGTCGGCGACCTCGTCGAACCAGCCGCCGTAGGGGCGGGTGGCCGCACCGGGGAGCCGGACGGAGCGGACCAGGCCGCCGTAGCCGGAGGTGTCGCCGCCGTTGTTGGCGCCGAACATGCCGCGCTGGACCCGGATCTCCTCGCCGTGGTCGCCGCGCATGCCGGGGAGGTTCGCGGCGCCGAGGTCCTTCTCGGGGTTGACGCCGCCCTCGCCGGAGCCGTTCGCCGGGGCACCGTTCACGCCGTTGCCCGGCGTGTTCGCGCCGTTGCTCTTCGCGTCGCTCATCGCAGCAGCCCCTTCATCTCGATCGTCGGGAGTGCCTTGAGCGCCGCTTCCTCCGCCTCGCGGGCCGCCTCCTCGGCGTTGACGCCGAGCTTGGAGGTCTGGATCTTGTGGTGGAGCTTGAGGATCGCGTCCATCAGCATCTCGGGCCGTGGCGGACAGCCGGGCAGATAGATGTCCACGGGGACGATGTGGTCGACGCCCTGGACGATCGCGTAGTTGTTGAACATGCCGCCCGAGGAGGCGCAGACCCCCATGGAGATCACCCACTTGGGGTTCGGCATCTGGTCGTAGACCTGCCTGAGAACCGGCGCCATCTTCTGACTGACCCGGCCCGCGACGATCATCAGATCCGCCTGGCGGGGCGATCCGCGGAAGACCTCCATGCCGAAGCGCGCCAGGTCGTAGCGGCCGGCGCCGGTGGTCATCATCTCGATGGCACAGCAGGCCAGGCCGAAGGTGGCGGGGAAGACCGACGCCTTGCGCACCCAGCCCGCGGCCTGTTCGACGGTGGTCAGCAGGAAACCGCTCGGCAGCTTTTCTTCGAGTCCCATGACTAAAGGCCCCTCAGTCCCATTCCAGGCCGCCGCGCCGCCATACGTACGCGTACGCGACGAAGACGGTGAGCACGAAGAGCAGCATCTCCACGAGCCCGAAAATCCCGAGGGCGTCGAAGGTGACGGCCCACGGGTAGAGGAAGACGATCTCGATGTCGAAGACGATGAAGAGCATCGCCGTCAGGTAGTACTTGATCGGGAAGCGCCCGCCGCCCGCCGGCGTGGGGGTCGGCTCGATACCGCACTCGTAGGCGTCGAGCTTGGCGCGGTTGTACCGCTTCGGACCGATCAGCGTGGCCATGACCACGGAGAAGATCGCAAAGCCTGCCCCGAGGGCTCCCAGTACGAGGATGGGCGCATACGCGTTCACCGCTCCTCGCTCCTCTCAGTCGGCACTGACTGCTGGCGGTTGCGCTGGGCTCAGCTGTCCCACCTGCCTCACCGGTCCCACGAGCCCCGCTCGCCCCAGCGAAGATCGCGTACATGTGAAGCAGGTCACAAGCCCAACTGCCCCGCATCTTATGCCCGCCGCCATGTGATCTGCGACACGGGGGTCAGCACGTACTTTGTGATCTCCACCACCTGGCGAAGGATCATGAAGTCGGAAGATCGGTGATCTTCTTACGCGAAGCAGTCAAGTGATCACCAAGAGGTGACATTTTCGCTCGTCACCGCTGGTCGGAGCGGCCTTGCACTATCAAACGCCGAGCGCCCAAGGCAAATTGGCACTGAGCCAGATCCCTTGATAAAGAGACGCGTTCACACATCAGGGGGAGCGACGGGGACGAAAGTGGACACGTGCACGCGTTCACGAGCGAAGGGGCATCCATTCACGAGCGGGTGCACGCGTTCACGAGCGAGGGTCGCGCGCAATCGGGAGCGGGGAGGGTGTGCGCTCGTGGGCCGGGAGAGCCGAGAGAGATGCGGCCCGCGCGCGAGACGCCGCCACGACGGTGACAGTTCTGTGACCTGCACCACACTCGCATGAGGGTCGAACAAACCGGGCTTGGCCATGCGCCCGAACCAGTGGTAAGCGCAGAGCAATTCGGGCGTAACGACGAAAGCCCATGATCACAGGCTTGATCACTGGTGTCCGCAATGCCCGTTACGGCGTCAATAAAGAGCGGCGCGCCCGGGATTCACGGGGCGGATTGAACAACTGTGGCGCAGGACACGTTTCTTGAAGGTATGGAGCAGCCCCTGGTACCGCTTGTACACATGTCCCACACCGCTCACATACGCAGCCACCGGAAGCCCCGGAACCGCAACGCGTCGACGATCGCGATGCGGGCCGGTGTCGCCGGTGGTGTCCTCAGCCTGGCCGCAGCCGGCGCCTCGGCTACGGCGAACGCCGCCGAGCCGGTGACGCAGACCCTCGAACTGCCCACCCTGACGGCCGATCTGGCCCAGCAGGTCGCGCAGTCCGCGGAGGCCACCCAGCAGGCTGCGGCCAACTACCAGCTGCAGGCCGAGCGTGACGCGGCCGCCGCAAAGGCCGCGAAGCAGGCCAAGGCGGACCTCGCCGAGGCCAAGAAGAAGGCGGCGGAGGCCAAGCGGAAGGCCGAGGCCGAGCGCAAGACCGCGGAGGCCGCCTCGCGCAGCACCGCGCGGGCCACCCTCACCGCCGCGTCGAGCAGCGCCTCGACGAGCACCTCCACGGCCACCGGTTCGGTCGCGGCCGTCATCAACTTCGTCAAGGCCCAGGTCGGCAAGGCCTACGTCTCCGGCGCCACCGGTCCGTCCGCCTACGACTGCTCCGGCCTGGTGCAGACCGCCTTCAAGCAGGTCAGTATCAACCTGCCGCGCGTCTCGCAGGACCAGTCGATGCAAGGCACCCAGGTCTCGCTGAGCAATCTGCAGCCGGGCGACATCCTCTACTGGGGCAGCAGGGGCAGCGCGTACCACGTGGCGGTATACGTGGGCGACGGCATGTTCGTCGGCGCGCAGAACCCCTCCACCGGCGTCGTCGAGCGGCCGCTGTCGTACGACCCGCCGACCGGCGCGGTCCGCGTGCTCTGAGCGCGGCCGTCCACCGTCGCAGTTCACAGCCGTAAGAAATGAAGGGCCGCAGCCTCTCGGGGGCAGCGGCCCTTCATGCTCATCCCACGTCGAAGGTGTTCGGCAGACCGAGCCGTTGCCCCGGCCGGACCGTGCCGTGGTTCGCGGCCAAGACCAGGACGGCGCGCCGCTCGTCCTGGAGGGCCGGGGGTACTTCGCCCGCTGCCTCCTCCATGAGACGGACCACGTCGACGGGCACGTATATCTGGACCGCCTGTCGAAGCGCGACCGCAAGGACGCGCTTCGACAGATGACGGACCGGCGCGAAGAGGTGTTCGCACGGCGCGCGGCCCAGGAGACGAAACCGAGCGCTCCGTAGGAGTTACGCCTTCGGGGCCACCTTCGACAGACCGTTGATCACCCGGTCCATCGCGTCGCCGCCCGTCGGGTCCGTCAGGTTGGCCAGGAGCTTCAGCGTGAACTTCATCAGCAGCGGGTGCGTCAGACCGCGCTGCGTCGCGATCTTCATCACCTTCGGGTTGCCGATCAGCTTCACGAAGGCGCGCCCCAGCGTGTAGTAGCCGCCGTAGGTGTCCTTGAGGATCTTCGGGTAGCTGTGCAGGGCCAGTTCGCGCTGGGCGGGGGTCGCCCGGGCCACGGCCTGGACGATGACGTCCGCCGCGATCTGACCCGACTCCATGGCGTACGCGATGCCCTCGCCGTTGAAGGGATTGACCAGACCGCCCGCGTCGCCGACGAGCAGCAGGCCCTTCGTGTAGTGCGGCTGGCGGTTGAAGGCCATGGGGAGGGCCGCGCCGCGGATCGGGCCCGTCATGTTCTCGGGGGTGTATCCCCAGTCCTCCGGCATCGAGGCGCACCAGGCCTTCAGCACCTCACGCCAGTCCAGCTCCTTGAAGGAGGCCGATGTGTTCAGGACGCCCAGGCCGACGTTCGACGTGCCGTCACCCATGCCGAAGATCCAGCCGTAGCCGGGCAGCAGCCGCTCCTGGCCGCCGCGGCGGTCCCACAGCTCCAGCCAGGACTCCAGGTAGTCGTCCTCGTGGCGCGGGGACGTGAAGTACGTACGGACCGCGACGCCCATCGGGCGGTCCTCACGGCGGTGCAGGCCCATCGCGAGCGACAGGCGGGTGGAGTTGCCGTCCGCGGCCACCACCAGCGGCGCGTGGAAGGTGACTTCGCGCTTCTCCTCACCGAGCTTCGCGTGCACCCCGGTGATGCGGCCGGTGCGGTCGTCGATGATCGGCGCGCCCACGTTGCAGCGCTCGTACAGGCGGGCGCCCGCCTTCTGCGCCTGCCGCGCCAGCTGCTCGTCGAAGTCGTCGCGCTTGCGGACGAGGCCGTAGTCGGGGAACGAGGCGAGATCCGGCCAGTCCAGCTGGAGGCGGGAGCCACCGCCGATGATGCGCAGGCCCTTGTTGCGCAGCCAGCCGGCCTCCTCGGAGATGTCGATGCCCATCGCCACGAGCTGCTTGACGGCGCGCGGCGTGAGCCCGTCGCCGCAGACCTTCTCCCTGGGGAACGCGGTCTTCTCCAGCAGGAGGACATCGAGCCCGGCCCTGGCCAGGTGGTACGCGGTGGTGGAGCCTGCCGGCCCCGCGCCCACGACGATCACATCTGCGGTGTTCTCGGAGAGGGGCTCGGTCACGACGGTCACGGCGGGATCTCCCCAAGTTCAAAATCAGTGTGCCGATCGGCACTGGACATGGGCAGTCTATTCAGCAGAATTGATCACCCGGCTGAAGGGCTGCCCCCGTGAACCGAGCTCTCCCCGTAGTACGGCTGCGCGTCCCCACCGACGAGGACGCCGTCGCCTGGCACCGGGTCTTCGATCACCCGGATGTGATGGAGTTCCAAGGCCGCGCGTCCGCCGAGCTGTCCGTCTACGAGGAACTCACCGCCCGCCAGCGGCGGCACGACGCCGAGCACGGTTTCTGCCTGTGGACCATGCTCGACGAGTCCGGCCGGGTCATCGGCTTCACGGGCGCCCAACCGTGGCCGCAGGACTGGGGACCCAAGGGCGAGATCGAGATCGGCTGGCGGCTCGGGCGCGAGCACTGGGGGAAGGGATACGTCACCGCGGCCGCGCAGACGACCCTGGAGCGGGTGCGCGCGGCGGGAGTCGGAAGTGTGGTCGCCATGGTCGACGCCCGCAACACCCGGTCGATCGCGGTCACCCAGCGGCTCGGCATGCGCCTGGCCGAGGTCTTCACCACTCCCTCGAAGCGGGAGGGGCACTGCTACCGGCTCGATCTGTGACCGTCGGTAGTCGACTGCTACAGAAAGACACGTGATGCTTCCGGGTGGCACCCCTGGCCGGTTACCCTGCCAGTACCGCTGGGGGTGACATCTGTGCCTATAACACCCAAAACACCCGAAGTGCGCGTGCCTCGGCTGGTCGGACTCATGGCCATGGACGCACGCGAGGCCGCGGAAAATCAGGGCGTGCGACTCGCCGCGCCCGACCGGCCGGACTTCCACCGCACCGTCGTCGACTACGTCGTACGCCAATATCCCCTGCCCGGCGCCGAGGTGCCGCGCGGTGCCGTGATCACCGTGTGGTTCGACCTCAGTGAGGGTGAGGGCGGCGGAGGCGCCGGGATCCGCGAGCCGCGGCTGCCCATCCCGCCACCGGGCGGGCTGCGCCGCGAACTCGACGAACCGGGAGACGCGTTCGAGGTGCTCAGGTGAGCCCCCGGCGACGGTGACGTCGCGGTCGGGAGGCCCCTGGGAGTCTGAGGCCCCCGGGGAGTCTCGGAGTCGTCAGGCCGTCTTGAACCCGCGGTGCAGCGCCACGACGCCGCCCGTGAGGTTCCGCCACGCCACCTTCGACCAGCCCGCCTTGCGCAGTCGCTCGGCGAGGGCCGGCTGGTCGGGCCAGGCGCGGATGGACTCGGCGAGGTAGACGTACGCCTCGGGGTTGGACGACACCGCGCGGGCCACCGGCGGCAGCGCGCGCATCAGGTACTCGGTGTAGACCGTCCGGAAGGGCGCCCACGTCGGGTGCGAGAACTCGCAGATCACGACGCGCCCGCCCGGCTTCGTCACCCGGTACAGCTCGCGCAGCGCGGCGTCCGTGTCCTGCACGTTCCGCAGCCCGAACGAGATCGTCACCGCGTCGAAGGTGTCGTCCTTGAAGGGCAGCTTCGTCGCGTCGCCCGCCGTGAACGGCATCCAGGGTTGCCGCTTCTTGCCGACCTGGAGCATCCCGAGCGAGAAGTCGCAGGGGACGACGTACGCGCCCGCGCGGGTGAAGGGCAGGGACGAGGTCCCCGTGCCCGCCGCCAGGTCCAGGACCTTCTGCGCGGGGCGAGCGTCGACCGCCTTGGCGACCTCCTTGCGCCACACCCGGTCCTGGCCGAGCGACAGCAGGTCATTCGTCAGGTCGTACCGTTCCGCCACGTCGTCGAACATCGAGGCGACTTCGTGCGGCTGCTTGTCCAGGGATGCGCGGGTCACGGTCCCATTGTGGCAGCAGGGGGTCCGGCGTCATGGCAGCAGCCTCGGCTTCTTCTCGGATGACCCGGACGTTCGGGACGCCCATCGCCTCGACGATGTCCGCCGTGCCGTCGGTCGAGCCGTCGTCGACGACGATGATCTCGATGGGATGGGTGGACCGGGCGAGGGAGTTGATCGTGTTCTCGATGCACTCCTTCTCGCGTTGCGTTCGAAGGCGATCGCCCTGCTGCAGAAGGAACGCGCCGATCTCCAGGTGTCCTTCACCCTGCCGGTCATGCCGTCCGGTCTCGACTCCGACAGCCGGGCCCTGCTGGAATCCGCGAACAAATACGACATCCAGGTCTCCACCGTCAACATCATGACGATGAACTACGGCGAGTCGTACGCCGGAGACATGGGCACCTACGCGATCACGTCCGCCAAGGCGGCCCACGACCAGCTGGCGGACATCTTCGGCCTGTCCTCGCAGGGCGCCTGGCAGGGCCTCGCGCTGACGTCGATGATCGGCGAGCTCCACGCCCCTCAGGGGCGCGGTCTACCGCCGCCTGTGCACCAGCCGCCCCGCGCAGACCGTCGCAACACAGGTGCCGCCGCCCGTCTCGTCGTACTCGAAGACCGCGAGGTCGGCGCGACCGATACCGAGGAAGGCCGCCGGCCGGCGGACGGCCGTACCGCGCGGCACCACGATGACGTCGTTCCGTGCGGCCGCGGCACGGAGTTCGGGGGTGTCGGCGTACTCCTCCAGGACAGCCGTCGCGCCCAGTTTCAGCACCGCGTGAATGCGCTCACGCGGTGTCGGCGCGTCCGGAAGCGGACCCTGGTGGAGCAGGGCGGGACCGAGGACACCGGGCCAGCGCCGCACGCGCGCATCCGGAAACTCCTCCCGGAGCTCGGCCAGCGGCCCCGAGCCCACGACCCGGTCGGCCGCCACGGCGACGGCGCCGTCCTTCACCGGTTCCTGGTCCTCGTCCCACCCGTAGCGCAGCTCGTCGGCCGCGTGGATCGTCAGCATCGACCGCTCAGTTGGACGCGAGCAGCTTCAGCTCGGGGTGGGCCGTGCCGCCCTCGATCGCCGTGGACGAGATGTGGGACACGACCCGCTCGTCGACGGGGTCGTTCGCCGGGTCGTCGTGGACGACGAGGTGCTCGTACGTCGTGGACCGCTGGGCCGGGACCCGTCCCGCCTTCCGGATCAGGTCGATGATCTCCAGGCGGTTGGAGCGGTGCTTGGCACCGGCCGAGGAGACGACGTTCTCCTCCAGCATGATCGAGCCGAGGTCGTCCGCGCCGTAGTGCAGGGACAGCTGGCCGACCTCCTTGCCGGTGGTCAGCCACGAGCCCTGGATGTGCTGGACGTTGTCGAGGAAGAGGCGGGCGATCGCGATCATCCGCAGGTACTCGAAGAGGGTCGCCTGGGTGCGGCCCTTCAGATGGTTGTTCTCGGGCTGGTAGGTGTACGGGATGAAGGCCCGGAAGCCGCCCGTGCGGTCCTGCACGTCTCGGATCATCCGCAGGTGCTCGATGCGCTCGGCGTTGGTCTCGCCGGTGCCCATGAGCATGGTGGACGTCGACTCGACGCCCAGGTTGTGCGCGGCCTCCATGATCTCCAGCCAGCGCTCGCCGCTCTCCTTCAGCGGCGCGATCGCCTTGCGCGGCCGCGCGGGCAGCAGCTCGGCACCGGCGCCGGCGAAGGAGTCGAGCCCCGCCTCGTGGATGCGCGTGATGGCCTCTTCCACCGTGACACCCGAGATCCGCGCCATGTGCTCGACCTCGGACGCCCCCAGGCTGTGGATGACCAGCTGCGGGAAGGCCTCCTTGATGGCGCGGAAGTGCTTCTCGTAGTACTCCACGCCGTAGTCCGGGTGGTGGCCGCCCTGGAACATGATCTGGGTGCCGCCCAGTTCGACGGTCTCCGCGCACCGGCGCAGGATGTCGTCGAGGTCGCGCGTCCAGCCCTTGGCGGTGTCCTTCGGGGCCGCGTAGAACGCGCAGAACTTGCACGCCGTCACGCACACGTTCGTGTAGTTGATGTTGCGCTCGATGATGTACGTCGCGATGTGCTCGACACCGGCGTACTTGCGGCGGCGCACGGCGTCGGCGGCGGCGCCCAGCGCGTGCAGCGGGGCGTCGCGGTAGAGGACGAGCGCTTCTTCGGGGGTGATCCGCCCACCGGCGGCGGCACGGTCGAGGACGGCTGTGACATCAATGGACGTGAGGTCGGCCTTCTCGGTCACCGGTGGTCCCTTTCGTAAGGGTTGTGGATGGACCGATCCAGCCTACGCCAGGGGTTTCGCCCCACCCGCGTCAGGCCGCGAACGCGCCGATCAGGAGCCCGACAAAGGCGCCCGCGATGAGGAACGGACCGAAGGGGATGGAGGTCCGCCGCCCGGCGCGCCGCAGCGCGACCAGCCCGAGTCCGTACAGCCCGCCGAAGAGGAACCCGGCGAACGTCCCGAGCACCACGGTCCCCCAGCCATACCAGCCGAGCACCGCCCCGAGCGCCAGGGCGAGCTTGACGTCGCCGAAGCCCATGCCGTTCGGGTTGACGAGGAAGAGAACGAAGTAGGCGCAGCCGAGCACGAGCGCGCCGAGCAGCGCGGTGAGCCAGTCCCCCGCGTGCTCGGGCAGGGCCGCGGCGGCGGCGAGCAGGACCAGGGCGAGGGCGGCGAGCGGCAGAGTGAGCACGTCCGGCAGCCGCTGCACACGGAAGTCCACGATCGTCAGCAGGACGCCGACGGGCGCGAGCAGCAGCCAGACGGCCAACTCCGGGCGGGTGCCGGTGGCGACTGCCAGCCCCACGCAGACCAGGGCGGTGACCGCGCACACGAGCACGGCCCGGGGACCGTACGCCCGCCCGTCCGCGCACCGTGCCCACCCGACCCACCCGCCGATCGGGTGCCCGTCCGGACACCGGTCCCGCCATGGCTGTTCGGGCTCGACCGACAGCCGGTACGCGGCCCGGGGCACCAGCGCGCCGACGACCGCGCCCCACACCGCGGCGGCCACGGCCGACCAGAGGTCCAGATCCACGCGGACAGACTATGCGGCCGGGTGCCGTTCAACAGCGGTTCGTGATCCGGTAGTTGCGATCCGGTAGTTGCCCCGGCCTCGGAGAACCTGTCCGACGCCACCCCCGCACGCCCGCGTCGGAAACGGCCCTGCCGGTCGGGCGAGCAGTAAAGTGCGGCGCGTGAAAGACGCCCTTCCCCCGCTCTTCTCCGGGGACTTCCGGCCGGGGCTGCTGGTCGGCGGGATCGGCGTGGTGCTGCTCCTCGGACTGCTCGCGGGAGCGCTCGGGGCCGTCGGCGTGACGCGGCGGCGCACCCCGTCGCTCTCCCCCTTCGAGGCGCCGGCCGATCCACCGGTGTCGTATCTGCGGCGCGCGGCCGAGAGGGAACTCGACCTGCTGGCCCAGGAGTTCATGGATCACGAGGACACGTTCACGGATCACGAGTACACGTTCACGGATCACGAGGACAGCGGCGGGCCGGCCGGCCCGCCGTCCGGCCTCCAGCCCCACATCCGCGCCTGGGACTGCTTCGACGCGGCGCTGCTGCTCGTCGACGGCGACCGCGACGCGCTCTCCCGCCCCGGCACCGAGCCCGCCGACCTGGTCGCCGTCGCCGTCCTCGCCCGCGCGGGCCGCGCCGCACTCGCCGGTGACGTGTACGACCGGTGCTGCGGCGCGAACCCCCTGCACGGCCCCGCCCGCGGGCCGGACGGCCCGGACCCGCGTCCCGTCTGCCAGACCTGCCGCGCCGTCGCCGCCCCCGCGTTGACCCTGCCGACCGGGGAAGGCCGGGACCGGGCGCCGTACGACGAGGCCACGGGCCCGCTGCCCGCCGTACGCGACGGCATCGCCCAACTCATCCTGACCGTCCGGGAGTACGCGAGTGTCCAGTGATCGCCGCCGCCGGGCCGCAGCCCTCGTCCTGGGGGTCGGCACCGTCCTGCTCTCCCTGGCGCCGACCGCCACGGCGGCGCCCTCGGGCGGGAGGGCCGGGGACGCCGTGACCGCGGTCGGCTTCCCTGACGAAAGGAATCAAAGGGAGGAAAGGGCGGACGCGGGCGTGGCAGCCGGGAAGTCCCCCTCCGGCGGCGCGGGTGGGTGGCTGTCGTCGGCCGTCGCCGTGGCGGGCCTGGCCGTGCCGGCCCTCGGCGCGCTGTTCCTCGTACGCGGCCGCCGTGCGACCGGCCCGGTGTCCGGGTTCACCCATCCGCGAGCGGTGTTCGCGGCGGCGCGGGCCGCGGACGAGGACGGTCTGCGGCGGCGGGCGGAGGCGGAGGTGGTGGCGCTGGGCGAGGCCGCGCAGGCGGCGGACGCGGACGCGACACCCGGGCTGCGGCGGGCACTCGACGCCTACGCGGCCGCGGGCACGGTTCTCGACGCGGCCCGCGGCCTGCCCGATCTGGCGGGCGCGCTCGCGCTGGCGGCGGAGGGGCGCGACGCCCTGACGGACTCCCCGGCCGCCCTCCCCCTCTGCTTCTTCAACCCGCTCCACGGCCGCGCCGACCGCCGCACCCGCTGGCGCCCCCTGGGCCGCCGCGACCACCTGGACGTGGCGACCTGCCCCCGGTGCACGACCGCGCTCGGCACCCGCCGCGCCCCCGAGGTGCTCACCGACACGACGGCGGACGGCCGCCCCGTCCCCTACTTCGAGCTCCCGAGGGACCGAAGCGTCTGGGCGGCGACCGGCTACGGTTCCCTGCTCGGCGGTGAGGGGGACACGCTGACGGCCCGGGTGGAGCGAGGGGACTTCAGCAGGAGCCTGAGCGCACCCGGCTGACCCGGGGAAGGGAAGGGCGGAGTCGGCGAGCGCGAGTGACCGGTGCTCCGCCTGCCCGGCGGTGACACTCCTCGGGGCCGCCGCGCCGGTCGCCGGGGCATCGGGCGCCCCCGGCGCGGGCGAGCGTCCCCCGGCGCGGAGCAGCGTCCTCCGACACGGGGCGAGCGTCCCCCGACACGGAGCGAACGTCCCCCGACACGGAGCGGACGTCCCCCGCTTCGCGCCACCCAATCTCCAGCCCGAGGGGCGGGGAGGGCGTCAACCGACCTTCGCCATCCGCGACGTCGGGTTGCCCGCGTCCGGGTTGTCCGTCTCGTACTTGAGGTCGGCGCCGACGGGGATCAGCCGGACCTCGTGCCTCCCGGTCGTACACGTCGACGGGTTGGACTTCTTGGCCACGCTCGTGGCGACGAGCCGCTCGGCCGAGGCACGCTTCAGGATCAGGACGTCGTCGCAGATGCCGCCGAGCTGGTCGATGGACCGGAAGGTGCCGATCTGCTCGCCGACCCCCGCCTGCCGGACGGTGACGCGGAACGTGCCCGCCGGCAGCGTGCCGCTGAGCGCGAGGGCGTCGCCCTCCCAGGTGCCGAGGTAGGCGGCGGGGACGCCGCCGGACTTCTCGGTGCCCTGATCGGCCGATCCGTCCCCGGGCGCCGAACCGTCCGCGGGCGCCGGGGAGTAGGCACTCCCGGCTGCGGTGTCCTTGCCCGAACCGCCCTTGTCGAACAGGTCGAACACGAACGCTGAGCCGACCGTCACCGCGGCCAGCGCCCCCGCGACGGCCAGTGCGACGGTGCAGCTCACGCGCCGGCCACGGCCGTCCGCGCCCGGCACGGAGGTCGCGGCGAGACTCACGGAGAGCTTGCCCGGCCCGCCGTCGGCGGCGGGTACGGCGTCCTGCGGCCGCGCCGTGGGCACCCGAGCGGGAGGCGTCGCCACGGCGTCCATGTCGGGCGGCGGGCCGAAGACCCCGCCGGGAGGCGGGTCGAACCGCCCGGAAGCCGACGCCGCTTCAGGCGCCCCCTCGGCCGACGGCACGTCGCCCGAAGCCGCTCGCCCCCCGTCCCCGGGCGGCGCCGCCGGCCGCTCCCCCACCGAGGCGCTGCTGAATCCCACCGGCCCCGACGGCGCCGCGTCCCCCGCGCCCGCCCCCGTCCCCGCCTCCAGGTTCAGCAGGTGTACGGCGCTCCGGCTGACCTGTTCCACCAACGGGCCCGGCAGCCAGCCGCCCGTCACCAGGCGGGCCGCGCCCTGCGGGGCCAGCCGCCGGGCCACCTCCGCCGGAGCGGGCCGCGCGGCCGGGTCCTTGGCGAGGCACGCGGCCACCAGCTCCCGCACCTGGCCCTCCAGCGAGCCGAGTTCCGGTTCCTCGTGGACGACTTTGTACAACAGCGCCGCGGACGAGTCGCCGGGAAAGGGGGAGCGTCCGGTCGCCGCGTACGCCAGTACGGCGCCGAGCGAGAAGACGTCCGCCGCGCCCGTGACGCCGTTGCCGAGGATCTGCTCGGGGGACATATAGCCGGGCGAGCCGACGGAGACGCCGGTGGAGGTCAGCGACGCCGTGCCGTCGGTGGCGCGCGCGATGCCGAAGTCGATGAGGAGCGGGCCGTCGAGGGTCAGCAGGACGTTCGACGGCTTGACGTCCCGGTGGACCAGGCCCAGGCCGTGCACCGCCGTGAGCGCCTCCGCGAGGCCCGCGCCCAGGGCCCGTACGGAATGCGGCGGGAGCGGGCCGCCGTCCGTCACCGCCGCGGCCAGGGAGGGACCCGCCGCGTACCCGGTCGCGACCCACGGCACCGAGGCCTCCGGGTCCGCGTCCAGGACCGGCGCGGTCCAGGCGCCGCCGACCCGCCGCGCGGCCTCCACCTCGCGGCGGAAGCGGGCACGGAACTCCTCGTCCAGCGCGAAGTGCGGGTGCACGACCTTGACCGCGACCGTGCGGCCGCCCGCGCTGCGCCCCAGATAGACGCGACCCATCCCGCCGGAGCCCAGCCGGCCGAGCAGCCGGTAGGGCCCCACGACGGTGGATTCACCCGCCTCGAGCGGCTGCATGACGTCCACCCCTCCCCCGTAAGACTTCCCAGCAGGGTAGTGCCCGGCGCCTCCCGGGCCCCGGGCCCCGGCGCAACTCCCCTACGGCTCCAGGAGCTTCACCTTCACGTCCGCCGGGAAGCCGGTCGTCGGCCCGACCCACCGGGCGAACTCGGCGACCGCCTCCAGCTGCGCGCCCCCGAAGCGGAAGTCGAGCGTCGTGAAGTACCGCTCCAGAACCTGCTCGTCGAAGGCCTCCCAGCGCGCCGCCTGTTCCGCGACCTTGCCGACCTCCTCCAGGGACAGGTTGCGGGAGGCGAGGAAGGCCTCGTGCACCTTGCGGGTGATGAAGGGCTCGCGTTCCAGGTAGTCACGGCGGGCCGCCCACACCGCGAAGACGAACGGCAGGCCCGTCCACTCCTTCCACAGCGCACCGAGGTCGTGCACGGCCAGGCCGTAGCGGGGCCCCTCGTGCAGGTTGGCGCGCAGGGCGGCGTCACCGATCAGCACCGCCGCCTCGGCCTCCTGCATCATCAGGCTGAGGTCGGGCGGGCAGGTGTAGTAGTCCGGCGTCACCCCGTACCGCTCGGCGAGCAGCAACTGGGCGAGGCGTACGGAGGTTCGCGAGGTGGAGCCGAGGGCGACGCGGGCGCCGTCCAGGCGGTCCAGCGGGACCTGAGAGACGATCACGCAGGACATCACCGGACCGTCGCAGCCGACCGCGATGTCGGGGAAGGCCACCAACTCGTCGGCGTGCTTGAGGAACTCCACCAGGGTGATGGGGCCGATGTCGAGGTCGCCCCGCACCAGCTTCTCGCTGAGCTTCTCGGGGGTGTCCTTGGTCAGCTCGAAGTCCAGGAGTGTTCCGGTTCTCGCGAGCCCCCAGTACAGGGGCAGGCAGTTCAGGAACTGGATGTGGCCTACGCGCGGCCGAGTGCGAGAATTGTCCACATCGCGAGACTAGACCCCGTGCTGTACCGTGCTGGCCCCAGGGTCCGCAAGTGGTTTGGAAACCTCTCGGACCACTTGTGTCAACCCCTGCGACTACGATGTGACACACCGACGTCAACCCAGCTCACGGAGCGTTAAAACATTCGGGTGACGTGATCTTGACCTCTATTGCTTCCGGCTGCCCGCGTGCTAGGCTCGCCGCAAGTTGCAGTTTGGTTTCCCTTGCAGTGCAGAGCCTGCGGAGCATGTGACCGCGGGCTCTCGTCGTTTTCAGAGACATGCAGTTGTGCGGCGCTTAGTTTTCACACTTGCAGGTTCTGGAGCAGGGCAACCCTTTGGGCCCAAGGAGGGCTTATGGCTACCGGAACCGTGAAGTGGTTCAACGCCGAAAAGGGCTTTGGCTTCATCGCCCAGGAAGGCGGCGGCCCCGACGTCTTCGTCCACTACTCCGCGATCAACGCGAACGGCTTCCGTTCGCTCGAGGAGAACCAGTCGGTTTCCTTCGACGTGACCCAGGGCCCGAAGGGTCCGCAGGCGGAGAACGTCACCCCGCTCTAAGCCTTCGGCTCCACGAGCCCGATGCTTTGATCCGGAACGGATAGCAGTACCCAAGGAGCCCCACGCGCCATCCGGCGCAAGGGGCTCCTGCTTTTTCCCTCGCCCGCGTCGCGGGCGGTCCGGCGCCGGTCAGGGGTTGCTCTCGGCACCGATGATCGAGGAGATGATCCGGTCCTGCGGCGTGGTGGGCACATGGAAGAGGCCGTTGTTGGCGCCGAGCCGCAGCACCGCCGCCCGGTCCGCGACGGCCTTGACGTCTCCCATGTTGTGGCTGATGAGGATCACCCCGACCCCGTGCTCACGGAGCTCGTCGACCAGGTCGAGGACATGGCCCGCCTGCTGGAGGCCGAGTGCCGCGGTGGGCTCGTCCAGGAGGACGACCTTCGGTGCGCCCAGGAGCGCGCGGGAGATCGCGACCGTCTGCCGCTGGCCCGCCGACAGCGAGGCGACGGGGGCCCGCACGTCGGGGACGCGGATGCCCAGGCCGTCGAGCTGACGGCGTGCCTCCCGGCGCATGCTTCCCTTGTCCATCAACCGGAAGAGACGGCCCAGGGTGCCGGGGAACCTCCGCTCCCGGCCGAGGAAGAGGTTCTCGGCGACATCCAGACCGTCGCACAGCGCCAGGTTCTGGTAGACCGTCGCGATCCCCAGGTGCTGGGCGGCCTGGGGAGTCCTGATCTGTACGGCCCGGCCCTCCCACTCGATGACCCCCTTGTCGGCCGGGTCGACCCCCGCGATGACCCTGATGAGGGTGGACTTGCCCGCGCCGTTGTCCCCCAGAAGGGCGACGACCTCACCCCTGTGGACCTCCAGCTCGACGTCCTTGAGGGCCTGGACGGCGCCGAACCGCTTGGAGATGCCGCGCAGCGCCAGCAGGGGCGGACCGGTCACGCGAACCTCGTCTTCTCCGCACGGCGGCGGTGCCGCCGCAGGGCCTCGGCGGAAACCCAACCGACTCAACAGTAGGTCAAACCGCGCTTACAGAACATTTCCGAATAATCTCGGCACATGATGTAGGCACAGAGGCTCGTGTGACGTTGGACCGGCCGGAGGAGGGCGTGACCATGACACACGACCGCACGGCCCGCGACCGCACCCCACAGCGTCGGCGGCGGGCGGCACTCCTCATGGCCGGCACGCTCCTGCTCGGCGCCGCCGCCTGCGGCGAGGGGCGGAACAGTACGGGCGAGGGGGGCCATGAGCTCACGATCGGCCTGGTGACCAAGACCGAGACCAATCCGTACTTCGTGACCATGAGCAAGGCCGCCGCGGCGGTGGCGAAGAAGAACGGCGCCAAGCTCATCGCCCTCTCCGGCCGGTTCGACGGTGACAACGAGGGCCAGGTGGCCGCGATGGAGAGCCTCATTTCCCGCCGCGTGAAAGGCATCCTCATCACCCCGTCGAACGGCACGGGGGTACTGAGCACCATCGCGGAGGCCCGTCGGCAGGGCATCCTGGTGATCGCACTGGACTCCACGACCCAGCCGCCGAGCGCGACCGACGCTACCTACGCGACGGACAACGTCCAGGCGGGACGCCTCCAGGGTGCCTACCTCAGGGCGGCTCTCGCCGGCCGACCACCCAAAGTGATCATGCTCGACGGCACGGACGACTCCACCGTCAGCGAGCAGCGCCACGACGGATTCCTCAAGGGCTTCGGGATCACGAACGGCTCTCCGGCGATCCGTGGGCAGGCGAACACCAATGGCGAACGCAATCCGGCGCAGACCGCAATGGAGAACCTGCTGGAGCGCACGAGCGACATCAACACCGTCTACACGATCAACGAGCCGGTGGCCGGCGGCGCCTCCGCGGCCATCGCGGCCCGTGGCCTCACCCGCAAGGTGACCATCGGTTCCATCGACGGCGGATGCGACGGCATTCGCGACGTCAAGTCCGGCATGTACGCGGCCACGGTCATGCAGTTCCCGGTCACGATGGCCACGCGGGGCGTCGACGCGGTCGTCGAGTACGCCAGGAGCGGGAAGAAGCCGCACGGATTCTCGGACACGGGCACGGTGCTCATCACCGACAAGCCGGTGGACGGACTGGCGTCCCAGAACACGGACTGGGGACTGAAGCATTGCTGGGGATGACGTACCGACGCCGAGCGGTCGAAGGAATCAGGACGGCCTATGAGATCACCTGTCACCAGCCCCGCCGCCGACGGTGACCGCCGCGCCCGGCTGCGGGAGTCGCTCCGGTACGCCCTGCGCACGCCGACCGTCGGCCCTCTCACCGCTCTGCTCATCGCCGTGGTGGTCTTCTCGATCACCACGGAGACGTTCCTGACGCCCGAGAACCTCTCGCTGGTGCTCCAGCAGTCCATCGTGATCGGCACGCTGGCGCTGGGCCAGTCGCTGATCATCCTCACCGCGGGCATCGACCTCGCGAACGGCGCCATCGCGGTCCTGGGCACGGTCGTCATGGCCAAGCTCGCCTTCGACGGGGCCAGCCCCGTGACGGCCCTGCTGCTCGGCCTGGTCGTGGCCACGTTCCTCGGACTGGTGAACGGACTGCTCGTGGCCCGGCTGAGCCTGCCCTCGTTCATCGTGACCCTGGGGGCCCTGACCGTCGTCTTCGCCGTGAGCAGGCTCTACTCCCACTCCCGCAGCTACCCGGTGACCTCGCGCCTGCTCCTCTTCTGGGGAGAGGGCGTCTCCCTCGACGGTGTCGTCATCACATGGGGGACGTTCCTGCTCGTGGCTCTGTACGCCTTCTTCTGGTATGTGCTCACCAAGACCGCCTGGGGCCGGCACATCTACGCCGTCGGCAACGCGCCCGAGTCCGCCCGCCTGACCGGCATCGACGTGCGGCGCACGATCCTCTCGGTCTACATCGCCGCCGGACTCCTCTACGGCATCGCCGCCTGGCAGGCCCTCGGCCGCATCGCCAACGCCGACCCGAACGCGTACCAGACGGCGAACCTGGAGAGCATCACCGCCGTCGTCATCGGCGGAACCAGCCTCTTCGGTGGCCGGGGAAGTGTCGTCGGCACCCTCATCGGAACCCTCATCGTCAACGTGCTCCGCTCCGGCCTCACCCAGGCGGGTATCGACAGCCTTTACCAGGACGTCGCCACCGGGACCCTCGTCGTCGTCGCGGTCGGCCTCGACCAGATCCTCCGCAGAAGCGCCCCCCGGTGACGCCGGGCCACGACGACGTCCCGGCAGGACGGACCGGCTACCGGCCGTACGGCCGACCAACCCCCGGGCCGGCGCCTCCAGCACCTGCCGGGTCTTCGGGCCCTCTCCCGGGCCGGGCTCCAGTCCCTGCCGCCTCAGGAGTGCCGCGAGCGACGCCTGGACGACCTCCGCGCCCTGAGGGACCACACGCAGCACGGGGGAGCAGCCGCTGCTCGACCCGCCCTCCCTGGGCCGCCGTCTCGAACGCGCCTGGGCGGCGCGCATCGACGACCTCCCGGACACCGCGCGCCGGGCCCTGGCGGTGCTCGCCGCCGGCCGCTCCACGGCCGCCGGCACCCTGCGCAAGGCACTGGAGGCGTCCGGCCTGTCCCTGAAGGCCCTGTCCCCCGCCGAACAGGCGGGCCTGGTCCGGTCCACCGCCGACGGCCTCGACTTCCACCACCCGGTACTGCGCCCGCCGGCCCTCACCCGCGCACCGCTCGCCCACCGCTTCGCCGCCTCCTTCCACGCGCTCGCCGAGGTCAGCAGGGGCGCGCTGTCCCCCCGGTGCCGGGCGGCGGCCAAGGCAGCGGCGGACCTGATCGACTGAGCCGATCAACCGGGCCGATCAACTGAGCGGATCGGGGGACGGCCGGCTCGGCCCGTCTCTACCCCGCGTAGAGACCCTCCACCTCCGCCGCGAAGTCCCGCATGATCGCCTCCCGGCGCAGCTTCATCGACGGTGTCAGATGGCCCGCCGCCTCCGTGAAGTCCACGGGCAGGACCGCGAAGCGGCGGATCGACTCGGGGCGGGAGACCATCTTGTTGGCCTCGTCCACCGCGCGTTGCAGGACCGCGTTCAGCTCCTCGTCCTCCAGCAGGAGTTTCGCCGGGACCGGGTGCTTGCCGTTCATCTGGCGCCAGTGGGTGAGGCCGTCCGGGTCCAGTGTGATCAACGCGCTCACGTACGGGCGGCCGTCGCCGAGCACCATGCACTGGGAGATCAGGGGGTGGGAGCGCAGCCAGTTCTCCAGGGGAGCCGGTGCCACGTTCTTGCCCCCTGCCGTGATCAGGATCTCCTTCTTCCTGCCCGTGATCGTCAGATAGCCCTCGTCGTCCAGGCGCCCGATGTCGCCCGTCGCGAGCCAGCCGTCGGGGGCCGCCGGGACCACTCCGCCCGCGTGGGGGTCCCAGTAGCCGCGGAGCAACTGCCCGCCGGACAGCAGCACCTCGCCGTCCGCCGCGATGCGGACCTTCGTACCGGGCAGTGGCCAGCCCACCGTGCCCAGGCGGGGCTTGAGCGGAGGTGTCACCGTGGCCGCGCCCGTCGATTCGGTCAGCCCGTAGCCCTCGAAGATCTCGATGCCCGCGCCCGCGTAGAAGGCTGCGAGATTGCGCCCCAGGGGCGAGCCGCCGCAGATGACATGCCGGACCTTGCCGCCCAGGGCGTTGCGGATGCGGCGGTAGACGAGCGGGTCGTAGAACGCGCGGGCCGTCTTCAGGGCGCGGCCCGGGCCCGATCCCGAGCCGTGCTGCCGGGACTCCAGCGCCTCGCCGTAGCGGCGGGCCACGCCTGCCGCGCGGTCGAACACCGCCGCCCGGCCGCCGCGCTCGGCCGCCGCCCGCGCGTTGTTGTAGACCTTCTCCAGCATGTACGGGATGGCCAGCAGGAACGTCGGCTTGAAGCCCGCCAGGTCGGCCAGCAGGTCGTCCGCCTTCAGGCTCGGCGCGTGGCCCAGCCGTACCCGGGCGCGGACGCAGGCGATCGCCACCATGCGGCCGAAGACATGCGACAGGGGCAGGAACAGAAGCGTGGAGGGTTCGCCTTTCGTATCCGCCTTGAACACCGGGTAGAGCAGCTCCACCGCGTTGTCCACCTCCGCCAGGAAGTTGCCGTGCGTCAGCGCACAGCCCTTGGGGCGGCCCGTGGTGCCGGAGGTGTAGATGAGCGTCGCCAGCGTGTCCGGGCCCAGTACGCCCCTGCGGACGGACACCTCCTGGTCGGGGACCGACTGCCCGTGCTCCGCCAGGCGCTCCACGTGCTCCTTCTCGATCACCCACACATGGCGCAGGTCGGGCAGACGGCTGCGTTCCGGGCCCAGGGCCGCCGCCTGGCCGGCCGTCTCCGTCACCAGGGCCACCGCGCCCGAGTCCTGGAGGATCCAGCGGATCTGGAAGACCGAGGAAGTGGGGTAGACGGGGACCGTGACCAGGCCCGCGGCCCACGCCGCGAAGTCGAGGAGCGTCCACTCGTACGTCGTACGCGCCATGACGGCTATTCGGTCGCCCGGCATCAGGCCCTCAGCGATCAGGCCTTTCGCCAACGCCCGTACCTGGTCCGCGAACTGTTCCGCCGTCACGTCCGTCCAGCGGCCGTCCGCGTCGCGGCGGCTGAGGACCCGGTGGCCGGGCGCCGCGTCCGCGTTCTCGAAGGGCAGGTCGGCGAGCGAGCCATGGGTCACCGGTGGCACCAGTGCGGGTACGGAGGCCTCGCGCACCTCCCCGTTGAGCCGCCGTGTCTCCGGTTCGACGAGCACAGGCCCGCCGTCGTAGTCGAGATCCACCGGGGAGGCGGGCACGGGTGCGGACGAGTACGAGATCGGCATGGGGCAGCTCCTGGGGCCTGCAGCTACACACTGCTCTGCTGCATCAAGTACGCACCGTGCGCACCGAGGCGTTCACCGGCGGTGCGCGGCTCGCTGTTACCGCCGGTCAGAACCGTGATCGTACGGCCCTGTCGTGGGGAGTCCGTGCGGGTTCGGGGAGGGTCCGGAGATGGTCCGGAGCCGGGGCTGTGCAGCCTCTGCGCCCCGCTCTCACACCTGTCTCCCACGGCCGCCTCTCCTGCTCGCTTCGTACGCCTGACATCGCCTTACCCAGGGTAACCTGACTCCGGAGCAAAGAGACGTGCGCAGACGAGCGAGCTGGGAGCCGGGCCATGGCCGACCGCGAGACGAAGACGACCGTGGCCCTCGGCGCGTCCCCGGCACTCGCCCCCCTCCTCGCCCGTGGCGCCCTCCTCTCCCCCTTCAAGCGCCCCCGGCCCGACGCCGGTTTTCCCCGTACCCGCCTCGTCCTCCCCGGCGTCCGCATCGATCTCGACCGCCTCGCGGCCTACGAGCGCGTCTGCGGCTTCCCCACCGGTGTCGACGCGCTGCCCCTCACCTATCCGCATGTCCTCGGCTTTCCGCTCGCCATGCGGATCATGGCGGGCCGGGAGTTCCCCCTCCCTCTCCTCGGGCTCGTCCACACATCCGTGGAGATCACCCAGCGGGAGGCGCTCGCCCCCTCCCAGGAGTACGAAGTCGGTGTGTACGTGGCGGAGTTGGCGCCCCATCGGCGCGGCACCGAGGCCGTCGTCGTCACCGAGGCCCGTATCGAGGACCGGCTGGTGTGGGAGTCACGGAGCACGTATCTCGCGCGGCACCGGTCGCCCGGAAGCTCCACCGGGACTCCCCCCGCGACGAACGACCACCGGCCGCCGCCCCTCCCCGCCCTCGCCGAGTGGCGCCTCGCCAGGGACGTCGGGCGGCGGTACGCGGCGGCCTCCGGGGACCGCAACCCCATTCACCTGCATCCCCTCACCGCCCGTCTCTTCGGCTTCCCGCGGGCCATAGCGCACGGCATGTGGACCGTCGCCCGGTGTCTCGCTGAACAGCCGGCCCGCGCCGCCGTGCACATGCGCGCGGAGTTCAAGGCGCCCGTCCTGCTTCCGGGCACCGTCACGTACGCGGCCGACGGGGGACGGTTCGAGCTGCGCGACGGGGACAGGCTCCACCTCACCGGCGAGACGCGGTCCGTGGCCTGAGCGCTCCGCTGGAAGGACGGTATGCCACCTGCGGGTGCGTCGTGGCTGGTCGCTCCCCCAAGCTCTCGGCTTCTCCCCCAAGCTCTCGGCTTCTCCCCCAAGCTCTCGGCTTCTCCCCCAAGCTCTCGGCTTCGCTCGAGCAGGGGGGACCCCCATGAGCAGGGGGACCCCCATGAGCAGGGGGGACCCCCATCGCGGCGGAGCCGCACAATGTCCCAGCTCCGCGCCCCTTTGGGGGCGCACCCGCTCAGGCCCTGTCGTCGAACGAGAGGACCTGGTCAGCGTCCGGGGCTGACCACGGACGGCCCTCCATGAGGTTGCCGAGGCCCGCCCAGGCGAAGTTCATCAGGGTCGCCGCGGCCTGCCGGGCGGAGACCCCGGGGGTGGTGTTGGCCCAGGCGGCGAGGGACTCGGCGGCGCCGACCAGCGCCTCGGCGAGCCCGGCGACCTCGCGCTCCGGAAGGTCCGGGTCCCGGTGGGCCTCACGCGCGGCGACCACGATCAACTGCGTCACGAACGCGACGATCTCCTCGCGCATCGCGGCGACCTCGGCGGCGAAGGGTTCGCCGTGCGTACGGGCCTGGAGGTGCAGGATCGCCCAGCCGTCCGGGTTCTGCGCGGTGTGCGTGAAGAACGCACGTGCCCCTGCCCAGAGTTGGCGGTCGGCGCCGAGCCCGGGCCGCACTCCCGAGCGCACGGCCTCGGTGAGCGCGGCGGCCTCGCGGCGGATGCAGGCGGTGAAGAGGTCTTCCTTGGAGTTCAGGTAGAGATACACCAACGGCTTGGACACACCTGCCAGTTCGGCGATCTCGTCCATGGACGCGGCCATGTACCCGCGTTGGCCGAAGGTCTTCACGGCGGCGTCCAGCATCTGCCGCTCACGGACCGCCCGCGGCATCCGCTTGGTCTTCACGGAACCCATGCGGGCAAGCGTACGATCAGCCCGCTGAAGCAGAGGTCAAGAAGTCTGGCCCTGCACCCGGGCGGTGTCGTCGGCCACGTCCTCCTGGCTGCGGTTGGCCTCCAGGTTGGCCTTGGCACGGTCGACCCTCTGCACGATCTGCACGGACGCCCGGTCCCGCTCCCTGCGCAGCACCACGAAGCTGATCGGTGCCGAGAGCACCATGGCGAGCAGCAGGATCCACAGGAAGTTGGAGTCGCCGAAGCCGCGCGGGAAGATCCCGGAGTAGACGGCGCCCCAGACGACCACGAGGCAGCCCGCGAAAATACCGAGGCGCATCAGCGTGTAGCGGAGCATCTCAATCCACTCTTCCGTTTCGAACAGTCCGAACAGTCCCAAAGGGCACCGTCCAGTGAAGCACGCCGGGCGCCCGGTCTTGCAGGGGGGTGTGCGGGGCCTCACTCATTCCAGCGGCAGCAGCATCGTGATGTCGTCGCGGTCGTCCCCGGGCGCCACCCTGATGGCACCGGGCACGCGGCCGACCTCCTTGTAGCCGCAGGACCCGTAGAACCGCTCCAGGCCGATGCCGCCCCGGCAGGTGAGCCGTATCGCCTCGACGCCCTCGAAGTCACGGGCCGCGTCCGCCGCGGCGGCCAGCAGCTCCCGGCCGTACCCCTTGCCCTGGTGCCGCGGATGCACCATCACCGTGTAGAGCCACACCCAGTGCGTCATCAGCCGGTGTGTGTTGAAGGCGAAGAACGCGGTGGCGGCCACCCGCCCGTCCTCGTCGTACCCGACCAGCAGCCGGTGACGCCCCTCGCTCATCGCCGCCAGGTGCTTGACGAGCTCCGGGCGTATCTCCTCCCGCGTCACCGGCGGTACGAAGCCCACGGCCCCGCCCGCGTTGGAGACGTCCGCCCACAGGTCGAGGACGCCGTCGCGCAGGGCGGGGGTCACGGCCGGGTCGAGATCGAAACCGAGAGCCACGCGTCACACCCGCATCGGCTGCGGCTCGTCCCGGCGCGCCGGGTCCGGGCCGTCGTACTCGCGGATGATCTCGTACCGCGTGTTGCGCTCCACCGGCCGGAAACCCGCGTCACGGATCAGGTCGAGCAGGTCCTCGCGGGTCAGCTTGTTCGGCGTGCCGTAGTTGTCCGCGTCATGCGTGATCTTGTACTCGACGACCGAGCCGTCCATGTCGTCGGCGCCGTGCTGGAGGGCCAGCTGCGCGGTCTGCACGCCGTGCATCACCCAGAAGACCTTGACGTGCGGGACGTTGTCGAAGAGGAGACGGGAGACCGCGAAGGTCTTCAGCGCCTCGGCCCCCGTCGCCATCTGCGTCCGCGCCTGGAGGCGGTTGCGGATCTTGCCGTCCTTCATGTCCACGAAGTCGTGCTGGTAGCGCAGCGGGATGAAGACCTGGAAGCCGCCGGTCTCGTCCTGGAGTTCGCGCAGCCGCAGCACATGGTCCACGCGGTGGCGCGGCTCCTCGATGTGGCCGTACAGCATGGTGCACGGGGTCTTCAGACCCTTCTCGTGCGCCAGGCGGTGGATGCGCGACCAGTCCTCCCAGTGGGTGCGGTGGTCGACGATGTGCTGCCGGACCTCCCAGTCGAAGATCTCCGCGCCGCCGCCGGTCAGCGACTCCAGACCCGCGTCGATCAGCTCGTCGAGGATCTCGGAGGCCGACAGGCCCGAGATCGTCTCGAAGTGGTGGATCTCCGTGGCCGTGAACGCCTTCAGCGAGACGTTCGGCAGGGCGGCCTTCAACTCGCGCAGCGAGCGCGGGTAGTAGCGCCACGGCAGGTTGGGGTGCAGGCCGTTGACGATGTGCAGCTCGGTGAGGTTCTCGCTCTCCATCGCCTTGGCGAGCTTGACCGCCTCCTCGATGCGCATCGTGTACGCGTCCTTCTCGCCCGGCTTGCGCTGGAACGAGCAGTAGGCGCACGAAGCGGTGCACACGTTCGTCATGTTGAGGTGACGGTTGACGTTGAAGTGAACCACGTCACCGTTCTTGCGGGTCCGCACCTCGTGCGCGAGGCCGCCCAGCCAGGCCAGGTCGTCCGACTCGTACAGCGCGATGCCGTCCTCGCGGGTCAGCCGCTCACCGGCCCGGACCTTGTCCTCCAACTCGCGCTTGAGCCCGACATCCATGCTTCTGCCTCTCCTCCGGACGAACCCCCCAACCGTACCTCCCGCCCTCCGAACGGACGGTGCCCCCATACGGCGCCGCGCGCCTACCGCTCCTCCGGCAGCTCACCCACCCGGTTCTCCCACTTGGTGGAGAGCACGATCGTCGTACGCGTACGGGAGACACCCTTGGTGCCGGACAGCCGTCGGATGGTCTTCTCCAGACCGTCCACGTCGCTCGCGCGGACCTTGAGCATGAACGAGTCGTCGCCGGCGATGAACCAGCAGTCCTCGATCTCCTGAAGGTCCTTGAGGCGGCGCGCCACGTCCTCGTGGTCGGCCGCGTCGGAGAGCGAGATGCCGATGAGGGCGGTGACGCCGAGGCCGAGCGAGGCCGCGTTCACCGTGGCGCGGTAGCCGGTGATGACACCGGCCGCCTCCAGGCGGTTGATACGGTCGGTGACGCTGGGTCCCGACAGGCCGACGAGGCGCCCCAGCTCCGCATAGGAGGCCCGGCCGTTCTCCCTCAGGGCCTGGATGAGCTGCCTGTCCACCGCGTCCATGCGATCGAAGCCTTCCACTAGATGAGGTCAGAAGAGGTCTGAAGAGATCCTGAAGTGCTGAGTGGTACTGCTGCTTGCCCTGCTGCTCCGCTTGTCGCTCTGCTGCTCCGCTTGCCCGGATACGCGACTGCTCAGGGGAGCGTCACGTCACGTGCCACGGGTTCCGCCGCCGAGTTCGCCCTCCCACCGGCGGTACAGCCCGTGCGGCACCCCGGCCGCGTCCAGCACCCGCCCCGCGACGAAGTCCACCAGGTCCTGGATGTGCGTCGCCCCCGCGTAGAACGCCGGGGAGGCCGGCAGCACCACCGCGCCCGCCTCGTCCAGCGCCACCAGATGCTTGAGGGTCTGCCCGCTGAGCGGGGTCTCCCGCACGGCGACGACCAGCCGCCGTCCCTCCTTGAGGGTGACGCTCGCGGCCCGCTGCAACAGGTCTTTCGAGAGCCCCAGAGCGACCCCCGCCGCGCAGGACGTGGAGGCGGGCACGATCAGCATCCCCTTCGCGGGGTACGACCCCGAGGACGGCCCGGCGGCCAGGTCACCGGCGCTCCAGTACCGTACGCACTCGCCGTCGACGTCCACCTGGAACGTCCCGGGCTTGCCGTCGGCGCCCCGCCCCAGCCACTCCCGCAGATCGTCCCGCCAGTGCGCGTCCCGGAAGGCGATCCCGGTCTCGTCCAGCAGCGTGAGCCGCGAGGCACGGGAGACGACGAGGTCGACACTCTCACCTGCGGCCAGCAGGGCGCGCAGCACGGCAGCGGCATACGGGGTGCCGGAAGCGCCGGACACCCCCACGATCCAAGGCGTACGCGACGTCTCTCCTGGCTTGACTGGGTTCACGACACCGAGCCTATCCGGCGTCGCGGGGCGGGAACCGGCCAAGGGGGGCGGGCCGATTCCCGCGGGCTGCAGACAACGCCCTCCCGGTGGGCAATCCCCTCCCGGCTTACCTGCGTACCTATGGACAGGTACTCCCTTGGACAGGTACTCCGCGAAAGGGGAGGCACTCATGAACCTCCTGAGGCGTGCGGCCCTCGCACTGGCTTCCATCGCGCTCGTCACCGGCGCAGCGGGTGTCGCCGCCGCGCCCGCGTTCGGGGGCCAGCCCGGCCAGTCCTGCGAGGACCAGCCCAGCCGCCCCGGACATTCCCAGAGCGCCCCCGGCTCCGCGTTCAACCCCGATGGCGTCGCCGGCACCCACTACGCGGGCGAACAGCCCCAGAACTCCACCAACCCCCACTCGGTCTCCCAGTACGACGTGGCCTGCTTCCAGGTCTCGACGCACTGACGTGCCGCGGCACTAGACCGTCAGCCCGCGCACCAACAGATCCAGCAGGGCACACGCGAACAGGGCAATCCCGATGAACCCGTTGACGCTGAAGAACGCGCGGTTGACGCGGCTGAGGTCGTGCGGGCGGACGATCGTGTGCTCGTAGACGAAGGCGCCCGCCACGACCACCAGGCCCAGCCAGAAGAATGCGCCGGCGCCGGTGACGGCCGCGTACCAGACGAACAGGGCCGTCGTGATCGCATGACAGACGCGGGCGCCCCAGATGGCCGCGGGGATGCCGAAGCGGGCCGGCACCGACATGACCCCGATCTCGCGGTCCGTCTCCACGTCCTGGCAGGCGTAGATCAGGTCGAAGCCGCCGATCCAGATGCCGACGGCCAGACCGAGGATCACCGCGTCCCAGTCCCACGTGCCGCTGATCGCCAGCCAGCCGCCGACCGGGCCCATGGCCTGGGCGAGGCCCAGGATGGCCTGCGGGAAGTTCGTGAACCGCTTGCCGTACGGGTACACCACCATCGGGATCACCGCGATGGGCGCGAGGGCCAGGCAGAGCGGGTTGAGCAGGGCCGCGGCGCCCAGGAAGAAGACCAGCGCGATCAGCGCGCCCGTCCACGCGTGCCGCACGCTCATCGCACCGGTGACCAGCTCCCGGTGGGCCGTGCGTGGATTGCGGGCGTCGATCTCGCGGTCGATGATCCGGTTGGCCGCCATGGCGAAGGTGCGCAGGCCCACCATGGCGACGGTGACGAGGAGGAGCCGGCCCCAGTGGATGTTCTTGTCCCACTGGTACATCGCGGTCAGCGCGGCGATGTAGGCGAAGGGCAGGGCGAAGACGGAGTGCTCGATCATCACCAGGCGCAAAAACGCCTTCGTGCGCCCCGGCTGCGGGATCGCCGCGGAAGCTGAACTCACAGTCCGTACTCCTTCCAGCGGCGGTCGACCTTCGCCGCCGTCTCCGGGTCGGACAGGACCATGTCCGGCCAGCCGCCGTCCCTCGTGTAGCCCTCCTCGGGCCACTTCTTCGTCGCGTCGATGCCCGCCTTGCCGCCCCAGAACTGCTGGTACGAGGCGTGGTCGAGGTGGTCGACGGGGCCTTCGACGACCGTGAGGTCACGGGCGTAGTCCGTGTTGCCCAGGGCCCGCCAGGCGACCTCGTGCAGATCGTGCACGTCGCAGTCGGAGTCGACGACGACGATCAGTTTGGTCAGGGACATCATGTGCGCGCCCCAGATGGCGTGCATCACCTTCTGGGCATGCTTGGGGTACTTCTTGTCGATCGACACGATCGCGCAGTTGTGGAAGCCGCCCGCCTCGGGCAGGTGGTAGTCCACGATGTCCGGCACGATGATCTTGAGCAGGGGGAGGAAGAACCTCTCCGTCGCCCGGCCGAGCGGTCCGTCCTCCGTCGGGGGCCGGCCCACGACGATCGACTGGAGCAGGGGGCGACGGCGCATGGTGACGCAGTCGATCGTCAGCGCCGGGAAGGGCTCCTGCGGGGTGTAGAAGCCGGTGTGGTCACCGAAGGGACCTTCCGGCAGCATCTCGCCGGGCTCCAGCCAGCCTTCGAGGACGACCTCCGCGTTCGCGGGCACCTGGAGCGGGACCGTCTTGCAGTCGACCATCTCGATCCGCTTGCCCGCGATGAACCCGGCGAAGAGGTACTCGTCGATGTCACCGGGGAGCGGCGCGGTGGAGGCGTACGTCACGGCGGGCGGACACCCGAAGGCGATCGCGACCGGCAGCTTCTCCCCGCGCCGGGCGGCCACCTGGTAGTGGTTGCGGCTGTCCTTGTGGATCTGCCAGTGCATGCCGATGGTGCGCTTGTCGTGGCGCTGGAGGCGGTACAGGCCGAGGTTGCGGATGCCCGTCTCCGGGTCCTTGGTGTGCGTGAGGCCCAGGTTGAAGAAGGAGCCGCCGTCCTTGGGCCAGGTGAAGAGGGCGGGAAGGGCGTCGAGGTCGACCTCCTCGCCGCGCAGGACGACTTCCTGCACGGGGGCGTTGTCGGACTTGACCTTCTTCGGCGGTACGTGCGCCATCGCGCCGAGCTTCCCGAACGCCTCGCGCATCCCGACGAACCCGTGCGGCAGCTCGGGCTTGAGCAGGCCGCCGATCTTGTCCGAGATGTCCTCGTACGACTTCAGGCCGAGGGACTTCAACAGGCGCCGATCGGTGCCGAAGACGTTCATGGCGAGCGGCATGCTCGACCCGCGCACGTTCTCGAAGAGCAGCGCCGGCCCACCGGACTTCTGCACCCGGTCGACGATCTCCCCGACCTCCAGATACGGGTCGACCTCGGCCGTGATGCGCTTGAGGTCTCCCTCGCGTTCCAGCGCCCGGAGCAGGGAACGAAGATCGTCGTATGCCATGGGGTCCAGTATCCCCGAGGGGCTACCCTGACCCCGTCACGGGGCCGGTCGCAGGGCCCCACCACCACGTCCAGGGGGCTGCTTTCCATGCTCAGGCTGCTGATGTACCTCGTACCGCTGGCGCTGACGATCTTCGCGTTCATCGACTGCCTGAACACGCCCGAGGACGAGGCGAGGCACCTTCCCAAGATCGCCTGGGTCTTCATCATCCTGCTCTTCTGGATCGTCGGCCCCCTCGTCTGGCTCGCGGCCGGCAAGGTCCGGCAGCCTCCCGTGAACGGCCGCACGCCCTCGGAGTGGCACCGCAACCACCGCCTCGACTACGTCGCCCCCGACGACAACCCCGAGTTCCTGAGGTCCCTCAAGGAGGAGAACAAGAAGGACGAGGCGCTCCTGAAGGACTGGGAGGCCGATCTGCGCCGCCGCGAGGAGGAGTTGCGGCGCCGGGAGCGGGACGAGGACCTCAAGGACTGAGGGCTCCGGAACCAAGGGACTGAGGCACTGTGGGACTTGAGCACTGAGGGCCCGGAGGCCGACCGATGGAACTGAGGCTGCTCGTCACCTTCGAGAAGGTCGCCACCGTCCTGAGCTTCACCCGGGCCGCGGCCGAGCTGGCGTACGCGCAGTCCAGCGTGACGAGCCAGATACGCGCCCTGGAGTCCTCGCTCGGCACGGAGCTCTTCGACCGGCTCGGCAGCCGCATCAGGCTGACGGAGGCCGGTGAGCGGCTTCTCCCCTACGCCCGTCGGATCATCGAGCTGAGCGAAGAGGCACGGGCGGCGGTGACCGGCGCCGAGGAGCCGGTCGGCAACCTGACCGTCGGCACCATGGAGTCGCTGACGTCCTACCGTCTGCCGCCGCTGCTGGAGCTGTTCCACCACCGCTATCCCAAGGTGCGTCTGTCGCTGCGCACCACCATCGGCGACGAGACCCGGCAGGCGCTGCGGCAGGGGACGTACGACCTCGGTTTCCTCATGGAGGAGGAGACCGAGCACGCCGGGCTGGAGGCCGAAGTGCTGGCGGTGGAGCCGCTGGTACTGGTGGCCGCGCCCGGTCATCCCCTGGCCGGGCAGCCGGTCGGGACGGCGGACCTCGTACGACAGCCGCTGCTGGCCACCGAACCCGGCTGCGCCTACCGGGACCTGTTCGAGCGGGAACTCACTTCCCACGCCCCGGTGGACTTCATGGAGTTCGGCACGATCGAGGCCACCAAACGCGCGGCGGCGGCCGGTCTCGGGATCACGCTGCTGCCCGAGGTGACGGTCGCCGCCGAACTCGCGGAAGGGACTTTCGTACGGCTGCTGTGGGAGCCGCCGTTCACGCTTCGCACGCAGCTGGCGTGGCGGGCCGGGAAGCGGCTTCCGGCGCACGCCCGGCTGTTCGTGGAGCAGGCGCGGAAGCTCGTGGCCGAGCAAGCGTGACCTTCAGGCTCGCGGTCACGATCAGCGGGACGCCGAGCGCCTGAACGAGCCCGATGTGGTGGCCGTACACCGCCCAGTCCATGACCATCGCGACGGCCGGGTAGACGAAGGCGAGGACGGCGATCTTCGAGGTGGGCAGCTTCGCGTAGGCGGCGTACATCAGGACGTACATCACCCCGGTGTGGAGGAAGCCGAGCCCGGCCAGCCAGCCCCAGTCCCAGCCGGTCCCGCTCATGGCGCCGAAGTCGGCGAAGGGGAGCAACAGCGGGATGCCGACGACGACTTGGACGAGGGCGATGAGATGCGGCCGTACGCCGGTGACCTGCTTGGTGACCAGGGTGGACAGGCCGTAGAGCAGGGCGGCCAGGAGAGCCTGCCCGATGCCGACGACGTACGAGCCGCCGCCCGTGAAGTCGCCGGGCGTGACGCCGGACACGAGGATCAGCCCGGCGAAGGCGACCACGATCCACCCCACCTTGGCCGCCGCCAGTCGCTCGCGGAACAGCAGGGCGCCCAGCAGCACCACGTAGAACGGCTGGGTGTGGTACACGACCGTCGCGACGGAGATCGACGTGTTCTCGTACGCCTGGAAGAGCAGGACCCAGTTGAAGACGATGAACACGCCACCGAGGACGGCCAGCCCGAGGGTGCGCGGGGTGAAGCCGTGGTCGCGCAGCCAGCCACGGGCGACGACGTAGGCGCCGAGGGCGAGGGCGCCGAACAGGACACGGAAGAACACGACGTTGAAGGGCGAGGCACCCGACTCGACGACGAAGACACCGAGGGTGCCGGAGAGCACCATCGCGGTCGTCAGCTGGGCCGTGCCCTTGTTCTCGGAGGTCATGCCCAGGACGCTACGAGCGGGCGGTGCGGCCGGTCCACGGGCCAGTGGGGCGTCCTGCCGATGGGGCCATCGGTCCCGCCGATACCGACAGGTGGTACGGCGGTGCCTGCGGCGACGAGCCGTCGGGGCCGGCCGGCACGGCGCTCGCAGGCGGGCCTCAGTCCGTTACCGTCTCGGTCCCGCGACGGCGTAGGCCGCGGTGCCGGCGACCGCGAGGGCCAGGGCCGTCCAGGTGGCCGCCGCTGTGCCGGGCGCCAGCAGCATCCAGGTCACCACCCGCATCGGCATGTTCGTCGGGGCCGGGGCGAAGATCGAGAACGACAGCCAGGCGATCGGCACCGTCCACGCGTACCGCGCCCCGCACACCGCCGCCCCGACGGCGGCGAGCCCCATCAGCCCCGCGCTGTCCCGGACGACGAACGCGGTGGTGGCCAGGTCCGCGCCCGTCGTCTGCACCGCGAGGAGCACCGCACCGACGACCGCGCCCGCGAGCAGCACATGCGCCGCTCTGCGGGGCACCCAGCGGATCGCGGCCGTCCGGTCCAGCGCGAGGTCCTGCCCGCCGAGTCCGATCGAGGCCGCCGTCACCCCGGCGGCCAGGGCGAGCGCGGGCAGCCGCGGATCACCGGGCCCCCCGCCGCCGTCGCGGGCGAGCGCCCACACCGCCACCGCGCTGATCACCACCGCGGCGAACGACGCGGGCACCTGCCGCGAACGCGCGTACAGCGTCAGCCATCTCACCGGGACGCACCGCCGTCCAGCACGGTGAGCGGGTCGCCCTTGCAGGAGACCGCGCCGGCGTGCATCGCGTTGATCCGCGAGAGCTGTCCGGACCATTGCAGCGCCTTGAGTTTCTTCCACACCGGGCGGGCCAGTTCGAGCTGGTCACGCGAGGAGTGGATGGTGCCGCCGAGCGGCTTGAGGTCCCCGAGGACCCAGCCCGCCGCGACGCTCTGCGCGGCGATCTCGCCGGCCGTGCCGCTCTCGTTGTCGCTGCGCGGGAAGCAGATCGGCGCCATGCCCTGGGCGACCAGGGCCCGGGTCAGCTCCTCGCCCTTCGCGTCGGCGATCATCCCGTCGTCGAAGTCGAGGAGCACGGCCGTGCGGGACCGTTCCGGCGTGTCCATGAGCGCCCGCAGGGCGGTGCTCTCCCGGATCGAGGTCGGCGCCTGGCTGCCCAGGGCGTCGTGCAGCAGGCGCAGCGCCTTCTTCCCGGGACCCGCGAGGTCGGCGAGTCGTGCCTGGTGCGCCTTCGACACGCACACCGGGCCGTCGCACACCATCGCCGCGGCGGCCTCGTCGACGACGTACGTCCGGCGCGCGTCGGAGGGGAGGACGAGCAGGGCGAGCGCCGCGCCCGCCAGGACGGGCGTCAGGGCGAGCAGCCGGGCGCGCGGGGTCGCGGCGGCGAGCAGGGCGAAGCCCGTCGCGGCCATGCCGAGCAGCCAGATCGTCTGACCGAGGTGTACGGAGGTGGAGAGCGTGAGGAGTACCTCGCGCGCCTCTCCCACCGCCGGTGACAGCAGCGAGATCCGGTTCGGCACCGCGGCCTCCGGCACCGCCGCCAAGCCCTGCGATGCCTGCAGGAGGTTGGTGAACACGAAGGCGGCCACGGCCAGCACGGGCGGGGTGAGCGGGGACGGCAGGGCCCGCCCGAGCCCCATGCCCAGCACGGCCCCCGCGACGAGTGAGAGTGCCCCCACCAGCGAGATCGGCAGCCATCGAAGGTGCGTGTACTCGGTGTCGGCGAGCACCTGGACCCCGCCCACGAGGACGAGGAGCGCGAAGGCCGAGGCCAGCGTGAGCGCCGTCGTGCCCGCCAGTGTGGCCGCGCGGTGCCGCGCGGGCCGCGGTGTGCTCGTCAGCAGCTCGGAGATGTTCGAGCGGTGGTCGCGCAGCCCCTGGAGCGCCCCGAGTCCCAGGGCGAGCGGCCACAGATAGATCAGCAGGGCGCGGGTCCACATGGCCATGGATGTCCACTGGGCCGTCCACGACGCGGTGCCGTTCCACCACGGTCCGGGAATCAGGTACAGGAACGCCAGCGCGGCCGCCAGGACCACGACGCCGGCCCACGGGGCGACGGAGCGCCTCAACTCGATGCGCAGGACACGGCCGTTCACCAGGTGCCCCTTCCCTGCTCGGGGGTGAGGAGCAGCGCCGAGTAGCCGCGCTCCAGCGGGCTGTCGCCCACGTGCTCGGGGCCGCCCGCCGCGGCCAGCTCGTCCGGGGTGCCCTGGAAGACCAGCTTGCCCTCGGCGAAGAGCACCACATCGGTGCAGGCGGCGGCGACGTCCTCCACCAGATGGGTGGAGACGACCACGCAGGTGTCCATGCCCAGCTCCTGCAACAGCTCGCGGAAACGCAGCCGCTGCGCCGGGTCCAGGCCGACCGTCGGCTCGTCCAGCAGCAGGACCGCCGGGTCGTTGACGATGGCCTGGGCGATGCCGACGCGCCGCACCATGCCGCCCGACAGGGACTTCATCTTGTCGTCGGCGCGGTCCGCCAGACCCACCCGCTCGACGGCGCGCTGCACCGCCCCGGGGATGTCCGCCTTGGGCACCTCCTTCAGCCACGCCATGTACTCGACGAACTCGCGCACCGTGAAGCGCTTGTAGTAGCCGAACTCCTGCGGCAGATAGCCGATCCGGCGGCGCAGCGCACGGTGCTCGCCCATGCCGCCCACGGACTCGCCGAGCAGCTCCAGGGTGCCCTCGGTGGGGCGCAGCACGGTGGCCAGCGTCCGGATGAGGGTGGTCTTGCCCGCCCCGTTGGGTCCCAGCAGACCGTGCACGCCGGTGCCCAGCCTCAGGTCGAGCCCGTCGACGGCCATCCGGTTCCTGCCGACCCTGACCTTCAGCCCGGTGGCCTGGATCTGCCAGGCGTAGGCCGTCGGTGCGATGTCGGCCGCGCTCACCGCGGACGTCATGTGGTGTTCCTTTCCGATGGTCATCGATGGGTTCCCAGCACGGAGTACGCGCCCCTGCGGGCGATCACGACACCGATACCGAGCGCGAGGATCAGGCCCCACACGGGCAGGCTGCCCGTCTGGAGGGCGAAGGTCGTACGGGCGGCGGCCAGGGTCGGCGCCAGCACCACGGCGGCCCAGGCGCCCGCCATCGCGACGGCGGCGCGGGTCACCCCGATGACACCGCCGAGCGCCAGGGTCGCCGAGGTGAAGGCCAGACAGGGCAGCAGCCACTGGGCCACCATCACCCCCGTCACCCATCCGCCCACGGCCAGCGCGGGGACCACCATGGCGAGCACGGACGCGGTGCGCCGCAGTACCAGGTAGAGCCCGGCCCTGGGCACGGAGGCCGTCAGTTCGTACGCCGGGTCGAGCCCGCGCGCCCACGACGCCGCGACGCCGAGCACGGGCAGGACCGGGGCGAGCAGCAGCACCAGCGACACCTCGCCGTAGCCGGTGTCGGACAGGTCGAACAGCAGCGCGAGCAGTGTCACGCCCACGACCATGACCAGCCACGGCACCATCGTGGGCGTCAGCCACCTCGACAGCCGTGCCGACCAGTACCGTCGGCGCGGCATCGGGGCGGCGGCGGCCAGCTGTGGCTCAAGGCCGGACCACACGCTGTCGACCAGCGCCGCCACGGTGGGCGCCTGCGCCGCAACGGCGTCCGACAGCCGGTCACGGCACACCCGGCACGTCTCCAGGTGGGCCTCCAGGGCCCACACCTCGTCGGCGGCGAGCTCCGCGCCGCCGCGCGCGTAACCGTCGATGATCCGCATCGACGCGTGTTCCACGCTCATGCCAGCGCCTTTCGCATCGCGATCCGGGCCCGGCGGGCACGGGTCTTCACCGTGCCCTCGGGCACCCCGAGCAGGACGGCGGTCTCCCGGACGGACAGCCCGTCGAGCACCATGGCCTGCAGTACCTCTCTGAGTTCCGGTGCGAGGCGCCGCAGCGCGTCCCCGACGTCACCGTCGACGGTCGCCGCGAGCGCCTCCTCCTCGGCGGCGGGCGCCACGGGCTGCGGGGCGGCCGCGGGCGGCGGCTCCGCGTGGTGGGCCCTGCGCCGGAACGCGTCGACGAGGCGGCGCGCCGCGATCGTCCACAGCCAGCCGACGGCCGTCCCCCCGGCCGCGCTCCCGGCGAACGCACCCGCCGCGCGCCACACCGCCAGATACGTCTCCTGCATGACCTCGGCGACGATCTGCTCGTCCGCGCAGCGGCGGCGCAGCCGCACCGCCATCCACGGCGACGTACGCCGGTACAGCTCCTCGAACGCGGCACGGTCACCCTTGGCCACCAGCCGGACGAGACGCTCCTCGTCCAACTCGCCCGGTGCCTTCCTGACTGATCTCACGCCTGCTAGACGCCCGGCCCTGGCGGCAGGTTTTCCCTTCTGCGTGACCCTCATCACACGCGGGCCTCCAGGGGGAGCCCCGACCCGACGGCGGATGCTGTGGGTGAATCCGCTGCGGACTCAGCCTCCTGGGGCGGTCACCGGTAGAGGAGGTGCACGAGCACGCCGCAGACCAGCAGCAGGGAAGCCGCCTGGGCGATGCCCCAGGAGATCCGGTAGTAGGCGGTGCGTCGGTTGCGGATCTCCAGAAGCCGCGGGAACACGGCGTCCGCGTGCTCCATGTCCTGGGTGTCGGTCCAGTGCACCGACACCACGGTCAGACTCAGCGCCCCGGACAGCCCGCTGGCGATCAGCGCGGCCACCAGCAGGGCAGTGGATCCGGTCCCGCCAGGGAGAATCGTCAGCACCACGGACGCCGCCGCCACGAGGAAGCCGTCGTACGCCAGCAGGACCTGTGCCTTGGCGTCCAGGACGCTCAGACACGCGTAGAGGTAGTCGTGGGCGTAGACCTCCTGCGGTTGCGGCTGCAGGCTCTTGATGGCCTCCAGGTGAGTACGCAGGTGTGCGTCCTTGAAGATTCCCTGCCGGAACCAGGACTGCACCTGGCCCCATGACCCGATCCGCATCCGACCACTGGAACATGACGGCCCACGCCGAGGAAGCCCTGCGGCCCGCCCACTTCGCAGCGCACCCGGCGCACGGGGGCACACAGGGTTGCACGACGTGCGGCGTTCCGGATGCGCTGTCCGGCCGGATGTGCGGTACCGGGGTTCCGGGACACGGGGTTCGGGGGAGCTACTGTGCATGGACGGAACGCAGGCACAAGAGTGGCTCGCCACTGCCGTCGCGGAGGCCAGAGCCGGACTCGCCGAGGGCGGGATCCCCATCGGCGCCGCGCTGTACAGGGATGACGGCACACTTCTCGGGCGCGGACACAACCGGCGTGTACAGGACGACGATCCGTCCATGCACGCCGAGACCGCCGCCTTCCGCTCCGCCGGGCGACAGCGCTCCTATCGCGGTACGACGATGGTCACGACCTTGTCGCCCTGCTGGTACTGCAGCGGCCTTGTACGTCAGTTCGGCATCTCACGGGTCGTGATCGGCGAGTCGGAGACCTTCCAGGGCGGCCACGACTGGCTGGCGTCCCACGGTGTGGAAATCGTCCAGCTCAACGACCCCGAGTGCGCCGCGATGATGCGCGCCTTCATCGAGGACCACCCGAACCTGTGGAACGAGGACATCGGCGATGAATGAACGACTCGGCGCAAAGCCGAGGTGAAGGCGGCGCGGGTGACGAGGAGGACCGGGCCGTCAGGGTTCTTGCCGTCACGGACGGGGGCCGCGGCGGGGACATCACGTCGCTGATCAGAGCGGCTGACTCGCGGGCGAGAAGCCGACGCACCCAAAAGAATCCGAACGACGAAAGTCCGGGGCGGCGGCAACCACAAGTGGATGATCCGGGACTTCTGGCGCCACATCAAGAACCGCTATGGCTTCTGATCCCAGCACCGTCACGGCCCCGGCAACCTGGACGCCAGGCTGCCGGGGCCGCCGGCCTTCAGCCGCCGGCGACGGAGGTCTGCCTCTCCTCCATCGGGTGCTCGTCGGCGTACCGCACCAGGTCGAGGAAGCGTGAGTCGCGGGCAGCGTCCAGCAGTTCCTCACTGGTGACCGGGGCGGAGGCCTTGGCCTTCTCGTCCTGGTTGATGGTGAGTCCGACCACGCTGTCCCGGTAGGAGAATTGGACGTCGGTGGCCATGGTCTCTGCCGTGCCGGAGAACACGCGGTACGAGGTCGCCTCGATGCCGCCGGGCAGAGTGCCCCGCTCACAACTTCCGCCCTTGAGGGCGCCGGGCGCGTCGGGGCAGGGCCTCGTTCCGGAGCGGGCGTCGGACGGCCGTACGGAGAAGATGATGGTGAACACCTTCCCGTCTTCGGTCTCGCCCTGATAGCGCCGCACATCGAGGTCCACCGGCCGGATCAGGCCGACCGTGTCCGGCAGCAGCTTGTCCAGGAGGACGGCCGCCTTCTGCTGGAACTCCGCCCGCCGTTCCCGCTCGGCCTGGGGCAGATCGGCCATGGCCCGTTCCGTGTCGCTCGTGGGTTCGATGTGGACCGGCGTGCGGTAGGGCTCCGGCTCCTGCTTCCGCACCGGGTCGGGCGACTCGTGCGGCGAGGGCGTGCCGCTCGTGGCAGGACGGACCGTCGTGTCACCGTCGCCCCCGCCCGGCAGCATCATGGCGCCGAACACCACCGCCCCGGCCACACAGACGACCCCGGCGGCGATCGCGAGACGGGCACGCGCCCTGCGGCGCCGTCCCTGGGCGACCGCTGCGGGCACCAGGTCGTGGAGCGGCGGCAACTCCTCCACCGTACGTTCCATCGCGTCCCTGACCAGCAGCGAATCCCGACGGTCGGCTTCGGGCATGGTGTCTCCCATGTCTCCCATGTCTCCCATGGCGATCCTCAACTCCCCGTGGTGTAGATGTGGGACTCGCCCAGTCGGGCGCGCAGCTTCGCCAGGGAGCGGGAGCACTGGCTCTTGACCGTGGACTCGCTGCACTTCAGAAGCTCGGCGACGGACTCGACGCTCTGGTCCTCCCAGTACCGCAGTACGACGATGGCGCGGGCCCTGGGCGGCAGCCCGGCCAGTGCCGTCATCAGGGTCACCCGCAGGTCTGCGTGGTCCGGCGCGGGCCGGGGGTCGGGGCGGGAGTGCGCCAGCAGGTCCCGCAACCGGCGCCGCCGCTCGGCCAGGTAGGTGCGAGTCAGCACGGTCCTGGCGTAGGCCTCGATGTGGTCGGCGGCACTCGCCCGCCGCCAGTGCTGGAACAGCTTGGCGAGCGTGGTCTGCGTCAGGTCCCGGGCCGTGTCCGGGTCCCCGCACAGCAGGTAGGCGGTCCGGTACAGCCGTCTCTGGCTCGCCCGGGCGAAGACCTCGAAGCTCTCGGGCGCCCGGGAGCCCGTCGGCGCTTCGGAGCCCCGGCCGTTCTCCGGCATCTGCTCTCCTCTCCAGGCCCCATCCAGGGGCCCTGTCCTGTCACCCCTCTTCAGAGCACGCCCGCGCGCCAAAGGTTGAAAACGAATTTGCTCCAGGTCAGGGTCCGCCTTCGGCTCCTGCCTCCGTCAGCCCACGGTGATCGAGTCCAGCTTCTCCCGCAGGTACACATGGGAGTCGACCGGCTCGTACGCCACCCGACCCACCGGCGCCGGGACCGACTCGACGATCGTCCCCGGGGTGCACTCGCCGAAGTAGACGAGGGACATCAGTTCTTCGGCGGGCTCGTCCGCCGGGGGCGGCAGGACGCGGTGGCGGCCCGAGCGCCAGCGGTCGCCCGTCCACCGGGCCATCAGGTCGCCGATGTTGATGGTGAAGGCCTCCGGGTCGTACGGCGCGTCCTCCCAGCCGCCGTCGTCCGTGTAGACCTGGAGGCCGCCCTTGCCGGCCTGCCGGTCCAGGATCGTGACCGTCCCGAAGTCCGTGTGCGGGCCGATACGGAACTGGCCCGGCTCCGGCTCGCCGATGACCTCCGTGCCCGGATACCAGTTGATGTTGAAGCCGTAGGTGGGATGGGTCATGTGCCGCGTGAAGAAGTCCCCTTCGAGGCCCAGTGCCTCGCCGAGCAGGGCGAGCAGGTGGTTCTCCAGCTCCCCCATCCGCGCCAGGTACTCCTCGCACAGGACCCGTAGCTCCGGCACCTCCCGCGGCCAGACGTTGGGCGCGTACCACTCCGCGTTGACGATCGGGTCCTCGAACGGCTCGTGCGTCGCGAACGTCAGCGACTCCTTGAGGTCGGGCGGGGTCTCCGTCCCCTCCGCGTAGCCGTTGGCCTCGGCACCGGGGCCCAGCCAGCCACGCCCGCCGACCTTGGCGGCGTACCGCTCCTTGGCCTCGGCCGGCAGTGTGAAGAAGGTCCGCGCGGCCGCCCGGATCCGGGCCCGCAGAGCCGGGTCCACGCCATGGCCGGTGACCAGCAGGAACCCGGCGGTCTGGAGCGCCTCGTCGACCGTGCGGGCGATACGGGCGCGGGCGTCCGGGTCACCGTCCAGCCACGGCCGCAGATCGATGGTGGGGATACGGGGCTCAGTCATGGCCGATGTCCTCATTCCACAGAGCCGGGTTCTTCTCGATGAAGTCGCGTATCGACATCGTGCACTCAGGGTCGCAGAGGAGGACGATCTCCACGCCATCCACGCCATCCACGCCATCCACGCCATGGACGGACTACGGCGACTCGACGTGATCACAGTCGGCCGGACAGCGGAAAACTTTCGTAACCCAACGGACACGACGCACCCTAGTCCGAACCAACCCCCCCTTTTTAAACTGATGTTGGTACACCTCACAGCAGCACATCGGACCGGACCGCGCAGGGGGGATGCGGTGCACAGACGGCTGCACGGCCGGGGGCCGCTGTTCGACACCGACCCGCCCGGCCTCGCTGCGCGGCTCGTCGGTCTGCGTCCGTACCAGCTCCGCTCCTCACCGTACGAACACCAGGGCGACCTGCCGTTCGTGGTGTTCACGGGCGGGCGCGGGCTCGGCAAGAGCGCCCTGCTGTCACAGTTACGCACCGCCTACCAGGGACACACGCCCGTCGCGCTGATCGACGGCGAGGAGCCGCAGTTCGCCGGGCCGCCGCCGGAGCGGCCCGGCGAGGCCTGGTCGCCGGTCGCGCAAGCGCTCACCACCGTCGCCGAGCAGCTCGCCGAGCCCGTGAAGGGCGCGCGGCGGATCGGTTTCCCGCGGCTCGCGTCCGGGCTGCTCGCCGTCGCGGCGGGCGGCTGGAGCGACCGGGACGTGCCGCGCATCCGGCAGGAGGCGGAGCGGATCCTGCTGCTGAACGACTCCCGGACGTTCCTCGACGGGTTCGCGGGCCGCTGGGCGAGCAAGGTCGTCGCCAAGCTCATCGCCTCCATGTCGAACACCGGGCCCGTCGTGGAACCGATCATCGAGGCGACCCTGGAGGCGTTCAGCGAAGGGGTCTCGCCCACTCATCGACGGCTGCGCAGGGCCGCCATGTGGTACCGCGACTATCCGAACGCGGGCGGCAATCCCAAGCTGGGGCTCATCCTGCTGTCCGGGCACTTCCGGGCCGGCGGCGACTCCCGCACCCACGCCGAGCGCTATCTCGTACGGGCGCTGCTGGCCGACCTCGACGACGCGTACGCGGGCGTCATGCAGCGCTCGCACCGGCTGGGCCGGCCGATCGTGCTGATCGACAACGTGCAGGAGCCGGCCGGGCGCGGCCTGATGGAGTGCGTGCTGCGCGACCGGGCGGACGGCATCGGAGACCGGGTCGTCTTCTTCGCGGCTCTCCGCGGGTACACCCACCCGGCGCTCCGGAACGCGGCCCGCCGCACCCTGACCGAGGTCGCCCGCACCACCGGCTGGCAGCCCGGCCCCTCCCCGTCCTCCCGGGCGCTGCTCGTGTCGCTGCCGCCGCTGTCGCCCGACGACACCCTGCACATCGTGGGCGCCGTCTGCCGGGGCCTGGAGCTGCCTCCCCCGCTTCCGCACGCCACACACCGGCTGACCGGCGGCAGCCCGCTCGGCATCACCCTGCTCGCCGAGTCCGCCCGGCAGAACCTGCCCCGTGGCGCCTCGTCCCTCGGCGCGCTGCTCACCGGTGACCTCGCCCTCCACGAGGACCACGACGGCCGGCCCGCCTACCAGGAACTGCTGGACCGGCTGGTGCCCGGCGGCCGGCTCGACGAGCTGACCGTGCTCGCCGCCGCCCACGACCGGGACTCGGCGCTGATGCTCGCCCGGGAGCGGCTCCCGGACGACTTCGGCGCGGCCGGGGTGCTCGGCCTGGAGGAGCGGCTCGCCGAGGAGGGCGGGCCCGCGGTCGCCGGGCAGTTCGTCGGCGACCCGTTCCTGCGCGCGCTGCTCCTGCTGCGGCTGCACCACCTCGACGCGGACCACGCGCAGTGGCAGACGGCCCACCGCGCGCTCATCGACCACTACGGCGAACAGGACACCGTCGACGCCGCCCGCTTCCGGCTGCACCACGAACTCGCCCTCGGCAAGGCCGACTTCGCGGTGGCCCATCTGCGCGACACCTTTCCGGACACGGACGCCGACACCTGGCTGTCCTCGCTGGTCTTCATCGCGTCCGCGCCGTACTACCACGCGCACGACCCCGAGGGCCGCGACTTCGGTGGCCATGACCACCGGGCCGCGATCGCGCTCGGCCGCACGGACGCGGCGCACGAGCCGCCCGAAGGCGTGGATCCCGCGCTGCATCTGCGCGTACGGCGCCTGCTGCACGCGGTCTGGCAGCTGACCGATCCGCTGGTGCTGCCCGACCCGAAGGTGGCCGAGCGGCTGCGGTTCGAGCTGGAACAGCTGTCGAACCTGCGGCCCGGCGGCACCGCCCTGCTGTGGCGTGCCTCGCGGGAGTGGCCGCCGGACGCGCTGGCCGGGCGGCCTCTTCGTGTCCCGGACGACGACGAGGGCGGGGGGCACGGATGACGCGGCCCTACGAGGACCGGGGGCACGAATGACACGGCCGTACGAGGACCGTGGGCACGGATGACACGGCCGTACGAGGACGGGGGTCTGTGATGCCGGCACGCCTGGGGACATGGCTGCGCGAGGACATCTGGGAAATACGTTTCCGCCGTTATGTGGCACTGTTCCTCGCCGCCGCGCTCGTGTCCGGCGCCGTGTGGGGCGGGCTCCGCCTCACCGAGGAGGACCGCTCCTGCGCCCCGGGCGTGGCCCACCCGGAGGACAGCCACGACTGCGTGGGCGTGTCGGCGACGGCGTACGACTTCGGCCGCTCCCAGTACACCGACACCGCGCGGGCCATCGCCCGCGAGAACCAGCGGCTCAAGGCGGGCGGTTATGTGACGGTCGCGCTGTTCCTGCCGTTCACCACGTCCGCCCCGTCCAGCCTGGGCAACCTCCAGCACCAGCTTCAGGGCGCCTATCTGGCCCAGTACCAGGCCAACCACGACACCACCGGCCAGTCCCCCGCGATCCGGCTCGTCCTCGCCAACCCCGGTGCGGACGGGGCGTACTGGCGGTCCGTGGTCGACCGGCTGGACGCGATGGCCAAGGGCCCGGACCGGCTGCGGGCGGTGGCCGGGATCGGGATGAGCACCGAGAACAACAAGGCGGCCGTCAAGGAGCTGACCCGGCGCGGCATCCCCGTGATCGGCACCTCGATCACCGCGGACGACCTCGCCAACGGGCAGGGCGGCAAGGATCCCTTCCCCGGGCTCGCCCGTGTCTCCCCCACCAACACGGACGAGGCCCGCGCCCTCGCGTCGTTCGCCAAGGTGTCGGCCGGCCGGGCACTGCTGGTCTACGACAAGCCGGGGGACCCCTACACGCGGACGCTCCAGCGCTCCTTCGAGAAACTGCTGCCCGGATCGCGCTACCAGCCGCAGCCGTTCACCCCGCCCGCCGACCGCAACCAGGAGGGCACCACCGGGAACGCCTTCCGGCAGATCACCGACCGCCTGTGCACCACTCCGAAGTCCACGGACACGATCCTGTTCGCCGGGCGCCACACCCAGCTGCGCCAGTTCATCAACTCGCTCGGCGAACGCGGCTGCGTAGACCGCGAGTTGACGGTCCTCACGGGCGACGAGGGCTCGTACCTCACCGGCGACAAGAAGCTGGAGCACGACGCGCTGACCCGCAATCTCTCCGTGCGCTACACCTCCCTGGCGCATCCGGACGCCTGGAAGAAGGAGACGGCGAAGACGGGCGGCAGCGCGGCCGACATGCGGACGCTGGAGGAACTGCTCACCCGCAGCAAGGAAGATCCGGTCGGACCGATCGGGACGGTCCGCCTGGACGACGGTCAGTTGATCACCGCGTACGACGCCATGCGCCTGACCGTCCGCGGCCTGCGCGAGGCCACGACCGGAAACCATGCGACGCCCTCGCTCACGGCCGTGGTCAACGAGTGGCCGGTGCTGAAGCCGGTGAACGGGGCGAGCGGATGGATATGCCTCGACGTGCACGGCAATCCGTACGACAAGGCCGTGCCGATCGTGGAGCTGACCCCCTCCGGAGGCACACGGTTCGTGAAGCTCGCCTGGCCGGAGGGGAAGCCACCGGCCAAGGAGTGCCTGCCACCGGCGTGATCGCTGCCGTCGTGATCAGCGCCGTCGTGATCGCCCCCGTTGTGATCGCCCCGTTCAGAGAACGCTGCTCTCCACGTAGGCGAGGAGGTGCTCGAAACGGTCCCGCCAGCCCGGGTCCCGGTCCTGTTCGCTCTCGTGCGTGAACCGCACCGTCGTACCCGTCGGGTGGCCCGGCTCCAGATGGAAGCGGATGCGGCCGCGGCCCTCCACCGTGTACTCGGCGACCCGTTCCACATCCCATGCCGTGATGCGGCCCGGGGCCGGGCCGTCGGGCAGCCGCAGCTCGACCGCGCCGCCCAGCCTGGGCTCGAACGGATCGGCGTCCGCCAGCCACCCCCGCAGGCCCGCGGAGGTGGCGAGGGCGGGCCAGACCTCCTCCACGGGCCGGGGCAGACGCAGCAGGAAGTGCCGTACGTACATGTCCCCCCTGTGCTCGGCGGTGCCCTCTTCGATGGGATTGGTCATGACACCAGCCTTGCGCGTGCACGGGGGTTCCGCACGCCTTACGGGCGCTCGCCCGCCTTGTCGACCACGGCCCGCTCCAGGACGGCGCTGCCCCCTACGACCTGGCCCTTCGCATTGGTCGGCACTGACCCTGTAGAGCCAGTTACGCATCTCGTCGGGGTCGGTCGGCAGCTTCTCCAGCGCGCGGTAGGCGGTGCTGCGCTCGGAGAAATTGCCGGACGGAGGGACGGAGGCCCCGTCGGACGGAGGGACCAAGGCCCCATTGACGGCCGCGGCGGTGGCGACGGCCGCGGCGGCGAACGCGGGCCGCAGCCACCTTCTGCGTACGGCGGGTGCCTGTGCTGCTTCCTCACGCCGGATCTCGGTCATCAGATGCTCCTTGAGGAGTCGCGTTTCCACAGATGCGTGTCCACGTCCCCCACCTGTCCGCACGACAAAGGCCGGTTCCGGTGACGTGGGTCACAGGAACCGGCCTCGGTCGCGGAGCGGTCAGACGCCGGCGTACGAATGCTTGCCGGAGACGAAGATGTTGACGCCGTAGTAGTTGAACAGCCAGCAGCCGAAGGCGATGAGCGCGATGTACGCGGCCTTGCGGCCCTTCCAGCCGGCCGTGGCCCGGGCGTGCAGGTAACAGGCGTAGGCGACCCAGGTGATGAAGGACCAGGTCTCCTTGGGGTCCCAGCCCCAGTAGCGGCCCCAGGCGTCACCGGCCCAGATGGCGCCCGCGATGATCGTGAAGGTCCACAGCGGGAAGACGGCGGCGTTGACGCGGTAGGAGAACTTGTCGAGCGAGGCGGCGGCGGGCAGCCGCTCCAGGACGGAGGTGGCGAAGCGGCCGGGCTTGCCGCCGTTCTGGAGCTTGTTCTCGTACGAGTCCTTGAACAGGTAGAGGATCGTGCCGACCGCGCCGACGTAGAAGACCGCGCCGCAGAAGATGGCGGTCGAGACGTGGATGTACAGCCAGTACGAGTGCAGGGCCGGGACCAGCTGGTCGCTCGCCGTGTACAGGACGGTGACCGCGAGGCCGAGGTCGAGCAGGACCGTGGTGATCAGCGGGAGGCCGAGCCAGCGGATGTTCTTCTTCAGGGCGAGCAGCGCGAGGTACACGCCGACCGCGACCGTGGAGAAGGTGATGTTGAACTCGTACATGTTGCCCCACGGCGCCCGCTGCACCGACAGGGCGCGGGCGAGCACGCCGGCGAACTCGACGAGGAAGGAGAGCACGGTGAGCGACACGGCGATCCGGCCGTAGAGGTCGCCCTGCTCGTCGCCACCGTGGGCGCCAGGGCCGTCCGGTACGTCACGGGCGCCGGCCGCGGCACGGGTGACGACCTTGGGCCGCTCAAGGACGGCGGTGCCACCGGCCTTCTTGACCGTGACGGCGGGCGCCTGCGCCTTGTTCGTGGCCTCGGCGGTGAGCGCGTTGGCGGTGCGGGCGACCTTGCTGCGGCTGCCGAAGAGCCATTCGGCGATGTACGCGAAGAAGGCCAGCGTGTAGACGGCCATCGCGGAGTAGATCAGCGTGTTGCTGATGTTCGCGAGGTGTTCGTTGGTGGCGGTGGCGAGGGTCACGACGTCTCCTGAGCCCCTTCAGCGGCGGGTACGGGGGTGGTGGCGCCCGGCTCCTGATCGGGGTCGGCGTCTGGATCTTCGGTCTTCGTGGGGGCCTGGTCGTGGACGAGCGCGGCCAGGTCGCCGAGTTCCTCGGGAAGCTTCGCGGACTCGCTGCGGCCGAGGCCCGCCATCTCCACGACGGTGACGCCGTCGGCGCCGGTCGTCGCGCGCACCCAGACCCGGCGGCGCTGGATGAACAGGGAGGCGGCCAGGCCGAAGATCGCGGCGAGCGCGCCGCCGAGCGCCCAGCCGCTGCCGGGCTGCTGCACGATCTGGAACTGGGCCCACTCCTTGATGTCCTTGTCGAAGGTGATCGAGCCGTTTCCGTCGGGCAGCTTCATGGTCTCGCCGGGCAGCAGGCGGTCCTTGACGATGTTGCCCTTGGCGTCCTTGAACTGCTTCAGTTTCTTGGTGTCCAGCTGGTACACGTTCTGCGGAATGCCCGCGTCGACGCCCAGGTCGCCGTGGTACGCGGTCACCGCGAGCACGGGGAAGTCGAGCGCCGGGAACTGGGAGAACATGTCGCCCTTGCCGGCGCCCGCGAAGGTCGGCACGAAGAACGCGGCGAAGCCGAGCTGTTCCTGCTTGCCCTGCGCGTTGCGGTAGCCGTCCATCACCTTGATGGCGCCCTGCGAGGTGACGTTGGAGTCGAGCGGCAGCAACGGCACGGCGTCGTGGAGGACGACGTTGCCCTTGCCGTCGCGCACGGTCACGGTCGGCGCGTACCCGTGGCTGACGAGGTAGACCTTCGCGTCGCCGATGTGCAGCGGCTCGTTGACCTTGACGGTGGTCTTCTTCTCCTTGCCGTAGGCGCCCACGCTGTAGGTGATGTCCGCCTGGTACGTGCGCGGGGTGCCCTTGTTCGGGCCGCTGCGCTCGTAGGTGCCGGTGAACTTCTTCAGGTCGAAGCTGAACGGCACCAGGTCGTCGGAGCTGAAGAGGCTGCCGGACTTGATGTCGTCGTAGGAGATGAGGGTGTTGGAGAAGCCGCCGCCCTCGACGACCAGCTTGTTGCCCTCGGACTTGAAGAGCTGGCCCCAGGCGAAGGCGATCAGCATCACGATCAGGGCGATGTGGAAGACCAGGTTGCCGGCCTCGCGCAGATAGCCCTTCTCGGCGGCGACGGCGTCCCCGGCGACATGCGCGCGGAAGCGGCGCTGCTTGAGTACCTTGAGCGCGGCCTCGCGGACCTGCTCGGGGTCGGCGTCGGTGCGCCAGGTCGCGTGGGCGGGCAGCCGGGTCAGCCGCTTGGGCGCGGCCGGCGGGCGGCTGCGGAGCTGGCCGACGAACTGCCAGGTGCGCGGCACGATGCAGCCGATGAGCGAGACGAACAGCAGGATGTAGATCGCCGAGAACCACACCGAGCTGTAGACGTGGAAGAGCCCCAGCTTCTCGTAGACCGGGCCGAGCGTCGTGTGCTCGGCCATGAAGGCCTGAACCTTCAGCTCGTCGGTGCCGGTCTGCGGGATCAGCGAGCCGGGGATCGCGCCGAGCGACAGCAGGAAGAGCAGGAGCAGCGCGACCCGCATGGAGGTGAGCTGCCGCCAGAACCAGCGGGCCCAGCCGATGACCTCGCGCGCGGTCCAGGTGATCCAGCCCTTGGCGCCGGGGGCGCGGGAGCCGCCGAAGGAGCCGGGAATGGCCGTCTCGGCGGGGGCGGTGGACAGCTGTGAGCCGGCCTCGCCGAGGTCGGAATCGACGCCGCCCGCGGTGGTCCCGGACTCGGCGCCGTCGGTGCTGCCGCGGTCGGACTCGGTGCCGTTGGCGCCGGGTTCGGGCTCGGTGCCGTTCGTGAGGATGTCGGGGGTCGCGTCGCTCTGCACGTCGGTGCTCCGTGTGTCGCTCATGGATCAGATCCCCACCGAGTAGCCGTTGGACCAGCTCTGCATCTGCTGCACGATGCCGTCCCAGGCGCCGGTCAGCAGCAGCAGGCCGGTCGCGATCATCATGCCGCCCCCGATGCGCATCACCCAGGCGTAGTGCCGCTTGACCCAGCTGAACGCGCCGAGCGCCTTGCGGAAGGCGACGGCGGCGAGCACGAAGGGGAGGCCGAGGCCGAGGCAGTACGCGACCGTCAGTATGGCCCCACGGCCCGCGCTGCCCTGGTCGGAGGAGAGGATCAGCACGGAGGAGAGGGTCGGTCCGATGCACGGGGTCCAGCCGATCCCGAACAGCGCGCCCAGCAGGGGGGCGCCGATCAGCCCGGTCACGGGCCGCTTGTGGACGCGGAACTCGCGCTGGGTGAGCCAGGGCATCAGCCCCATGAAGAAGACACCCATGAGGACCATGAGCGCGCCCAGCACCTTGGACAGGACGTCCCTGTGCTCCTGCAACGTCGAGCCGAAGGAGCCGAACAGCGCCCCGGTGGAGACGAACACGGCGGTGAAGCCGAGCACGAAGAGGGAGGCACCCGCGACCATCCGCCCGCGCCGGGCCTCGGCCAGGTCGGTGCCGGTCACCCCGGTGACGTACGACAGATAGCCGGGGACGAGCGGCAGGACGCACGGGGAGAAGAAGGAGACGAGGCCGCCGAGCAGGGCGATGGGCAGGGCGACCAGCAGGGCGCCGTTGAGTACCGTGCCGTTGTAGCCCGTGGCGGCGAGCGTGGACACTCCGGTCACGTCACTTCTCCGCGAGGACCGGGGCGAGCATTCCGCGCAGCTTCTCCTCGCTGAGGGCCTGGAGCGTGCGCGCGGCGATCTTCCCGTCCCGGTCGATGATCAGCGTGGAGGGGATCGCCTGCGGGTTGAGCGTGCCCGCCTTGAAGCGGAGCATCAGCTTGCCCGACGGGTCGTACAGGCTCGGGTACGTGACCCCGTACTGCTTCTCGAAGGCGCGGGCCGGTTCCGTGCTGGTGTCGCGGGTGTTGATGCCGACGAACTGGACGCCCTTGCTCGCGGTGTCCGCCGCGACCTTGACGAAGTTCGCCGCCTCGGCGCGGCACGGCGGGCACCAGGAGCCCCAGACGTTGATGACGACGACCTTGCCCTTGTAGTCGGCGACGTCGAGCTTCTTGCCGTCGATCGTGGTGCCGGACAGGTCGGGGGCGGCGTCCCGCTCGCCCTTCTTGACGGTCGCGATGCCGTCCTTGCCGGTGATGAAACCTGTTCTGCCGGAACCCCCGGAGGTGCCGCCGGACCCGCAGGCGGACAGGGCCAGCGCCGCGACGGCGGCCCCGGCGGTGGCCAGGACGGCGCGGCGGCGGCTGCGGCTACGGGTGCGGTTCAGGCGCTGGGGGGCGCGGCAGGCGGCACTCATGTGAAAAGTTTCGCATGTCCGTTCCGAGGATCTTGCGCACCCCCCTTGCGGGCGGAAACCCGCTTTTCAGGCGCCGTTTGCGGAGGCGCCGGAGGCGCTGGACCCCGCCTTGCCGGTGCCCGCCTTGCCGGTGTCCGCGAGGAACGTCTTCCACCCGCCGGCCGGCTGCTGCCCCACACCCAGGGTCCGCAGCTTGTTCAGGACCTCGGGCCGCTGTACGTCGAGCCAGTCCACGAACTGCCGGAAGGAGACGATTCGCACGTCTTCGCCCTTCTCCTTCTCACGGGCTATGTGCTTGAGCGCCGCTTCGACGGCGTCCATGTAGATGCCGCCGTTCCAGTGCTCGAAGTGGTTACCTATGAAGAAAGGTGCGCGATTTGTCTCGTACGCCCGCTTGAAGCCGCTTATGTAGGCGTTCGTCGCCTGCGTGCGCCAGCCCGGGTAGTTGTACGAGGGCGCCTTCGTCGTGTTGAGCGACTGGTTGGCGAGGATGTTGTAGTCCATCGAGAGCACCTCGAAGCTGTGCCCCGGGAACGGGATCTGCTGGAGGGGCAGATCCCATATGCCCTGCTTCTTCTGCGGCCAGATCTGCAGGCCGCCGGAGGAGGACGCGTCGTAACGCCAGCCCAGCTCGCGGGCGGTGGGCAGCAGGTTGGACTGGCCGAGCAGGCAGGGCGTGCGGGCGCCGACCAGCTCCTTGTCGTAGTCGAAGGGAAGCGACGGCAGATCGGTCCACCCGGTGTTGGTACGCCACTCCTTGACGAAGGCCTTGGCCTGGTCGATCTCACTGCGCCACTGCTTGGGCGTCCACCACTTGACCGAGCCATGGGCCTCGCCGCAGAAGTGGCCGTTGAAGTGGGTGCCTATCTCGTGACCCTCCAGCCAGGCACGGCGGACGTTCTGCAGGGTGGCCTTGATGTGGTCGTCCGTCAGGTAGCCGATGTCGGAGGCGCCCGGCGCGTTGTTCGGCGGAAGGTACTTGCGCTTCTTCGACTCGGGCAGCAGATAGAGCCCGGAGAGGAAGAAGGTCATGTGCGCGCCGTGCGCTTTGGCGAGGTCGAGAAAGCGCGGGAAGAGCCCGTTGCCGACCTCTCCGGCGCCGTCCCAGGAGAAGATGACGAACTGCGGCGGGGTCTGACCGGGCTCCAGGGGCACCGGCTTGCCCGGCTGGTTCGGCTGCTTGCCGGTGTGGGCGGTGGAGCCGTCACCGATCGGACGCGCGGTGGGCTTGGGGCTGCCGGACGTCCCCGGGGTCTTCCCGCCGGAACCATGCCCGGGGCCCGAACCGTCCTCCTGCTGGGTACCGCACGCGGCAAGTCCCATGGCCGCCGCCGCACCCGCGCCGAGCCCGATCAGTCCCCGTCGGCTGAAGTCCCGCATTCCCGTCCCCATTTCATCGCGCCCTCTCACTGGTCACACAATGAGAGGGCACAACGGAAACATAGGTTCCGCGGAACTGACAGCTATGGAACGGATTTTACGAAGATACGGTCACTTGACAGGACTGAATACGTCTTGTGACGAACCGCACACCATGGCGTAAGACGTGCGGCACCTACGAGCCACTCACGCGCCGAACGCCTTGTCCTTCCCCTTCACCGGCTTGGCGCCCGCGAGGAGATGAGCCGGCACCAGATCCCGGGCCGGTTCGGTGTACCCCACGGACACGATCTTGTCGCCCTGATAGGTGAACGTGGTCAGGGAGGCGAGCGTGCACTGCCGCTTGCGCGGGTCGTGCCACAGCCGCCGCTTCTCCACGAAGCTGCGCACGATCCAGATCGGCAACTGGTGACTGACACACACGGCCTCGTGCCCGCGCGCCGCGTCCTTGGCGGCGTCCAGCGCCGCCGTCATCCGTACGACCTGCTCCATGTACGGCTCGCCCCAGGACGGCTTGAACGGGTTGACGAGGTGCTTCCAGTTCTCGGGCCGCCGCAGCGCCCCGTCCCCGACCCCGAAGGTCTTGCCCTGGAACACGTTGTCGGCCTCGATGAGCCGCTCGTCGGTGGCGAGGTCGAGCCCATGCACCTTGGCGATCGGGGTGGCCGTCTCCTGCGCCCGCTCCAGCGGGGAGGACACGACATGCGTGATGTCGCGGGTCGAGAGGTGCTCGGCGACCCGCTCGGCCATCTGTCGGCCGAGCTCGGAGAGGTGGTAGCCGGGCAGCCGCCCGTACAGGATCCCCTCCGGGTTGGCGACCTCGCCGTGCCTCATCAGGTGGACGACGGTGATGTCACTCATGCTGCCGTGGCCTCCGCTGCTGCCCGGGCCGCCGCCGGAAGGGCGTCGGCGATGCGCTGGATCGCCCGCTCGTCGTGGGCCGTGGAGACGAACCAGGACTCGAAGGAGGAGGGCGGCAGGTAGACGCCCTGGGAGAGGAGGGAGTGGAAGAAGGCGGTGAACCGGAAGGACTCCTGCGCCTTGGCGTCCTCGTAGTTCCGCACCGGCCGGTCGATGAAGAACACGGAGAACATGTTGGAGGCGCTCTGCAGCTGATGGGCTACCCCCTCCTTGCTGAGCGCGTCCGTCACGAGCGTACGGATCTCGTCGGCCACGGCGTCGACCTTCTCGTACGCGGCGTCGTCGAGGAGCCGCAGCTGGGCGAGCCCGGCGGCGGTGGCGATCGGGTTCCCGGAGAGGGTGCCGGCCTGGTAGACGGGCCCGGCCGGGGCGAGGTGCGCCATGACGTCCGCGCGCCCCCCGAAGGCGGCGGCGGGGAACCCACCGCCCATGACCTTGCCGAAGGTCATGAGATCGGGCGTGACCCCGTCGATCCCGAACCACCCGGCACGGCTGGTGCGGAACCCGGTCATGACCTCGTCGGAGATGTAAAGGGCCCCGTTCTCCCTGCAAAGATCCTTGAGCCCCTGGTTGAACCCGGGCATCGGCGGCACGACGCCCATGTTCCCGGGCGAGGCCTCGGTGATCACACAGGCGATCTCGCCGGGGTGGGCGGCGAAGGCGGCGCGGACGGCGTCGAGGTCGTTGTAGGGCAGGACGATGGTGTCGCCGGCCTGGGCACCGGTGACACCGGGGGTGTCGGGCAGCGCGAAGGTGGCGACGCCGGACCCGGCCGCGGCCAGCAGTGAGTCCACATGGCCGTGGTAACACCCGGCGAACTTGATCACCTTGGACCGCCGGGTGAACCCGCGGGCGAGCCGGATCGCCGACATGGTGGCCTCGGTCCCACTGGACACGAGCCGCACCTGCTCGACGGGCTCGACCCGCGCGACGATCTCCTCGGCGAGCGCGACCTCGCCCTCACCGGGCGTACCGAAGGAGGTACCGCGGGAGACGGCCTCCTGGACGGCGGCGATCACATCGGGGTGGGAGTGCCCAAGGATCATGGGCCCCCAGGAACATACAAGATCGACATAATCACGCCCATCGGCGTCGGTCAGATAGGGACCGCCACCGGACACCATGAACCGGGGCGTACCGCCCACGGCGCGGAAGGCGCGCACGGGAGAGTTCACGCCGCCGGGCGTGACGGCCGACGCGCGCTCGAAGAGAGTCTGCGAAACTGGGGCTTCGTACGGATAGCTCACACTAGCCATGGTGTCAGAGGCCGCGAAGATCCTGCGGACAGGTGTTTCAACGCACGTTTCGGCGGGCGGCCGTGGGGGAGGTCACTGACACGATGATCGGGTTGCGCGGCGGGGGCCACGCGTCCTAGAAAAGCAGTCGGGTGGAGATATGCATCGCGGTGGCGGACTGGGCGAGGGGACCGATGATCTGGGTCCTCGGCGTGCCCGGCGGGGAAGGCACCGGCGCGACGCGGAGGAGACGACCGATACACGTCGGACGCCCGGGCCGCACGAGGCGCACGAACCGTATGGTTCACGCGGCTCACAGGGCTCGGGCCGGCAGGACGCACAGGGACCGGAGAGCGGTACGGGAGCTACGGGCTCTACGGGCTCGTCCGGCGCTCCGGGGCCTATGGGCTCTTCTGGTGCTCCGGGCCCTATGGGCTCTGCAGGTACTCCGGGGCCTACGGGCCCTGCGGGCTCCAGGAGCTTCCGGGGTTCCAGCAGTTCGAGCGGCTCCGGCGGCTCCAGCGGCTCCAGCAGTTCCAGCGGCTCTGAAAGCCCACAGAACTCCCAGAGCTCGCGGGATGAGCCTGAGCGAATCGGCCGGGCGGCGCGTATGGAGCGTATGGACCGTAGAGAGCGCAGGGAACGCAGGGACCGTACGATCGACCGACTCAGTGCAGGAAGCGGGAATGGTGGTCGGGTGGGGGTGACGTACAAATACTTCGGCGCGCCGGACGGCGCGACGGCGGCCCGCGTCCCGATCTCGATGCGCCCCGAGGAACTCGGCGGCGACGAGCTCGGCATGGGCGGCATGTTCACCAAGATCAAGCCGGAGACGATGGCGGCGATGGTCCTCACGGGCATCGAGGGCGTCCCGCTGCACAAGGTCCCGCCGCTGGAACTGGTGGTCCTGCACCCCGACTACGCGGTGGTCAAACTCCCCATGACGGCCGTGGACCCGCTGCGGGGCATCGGCGAGGAGCAGGTGGGCGCGGCGGCGTTCATCTGGTCGACGGTGCCGGACCGGGGTGGGCCGCGGGATGCCTTCAATGTGTACCAATTGCTGCACGAATGGCAGGACTTCAGCCATCGGTTGCATGAGGCGGGGCATCAGCCTTATTGCCTGGTTTGGCCCTGAGTTGGGGTTTCATGGGTAGCGGGCGGGGTTTTCGGACCCCGCCCTCGCCATGTGGCGGATGGAGCCGTCCGACCCCCAGGGCACATTGAGAGCGGATTGGTTTCGCTGAGGCACGGATGTGTCCTGGGCGGCGGGCCGGTCTCCTTGCCTTCCACCTCCGCTTCTTCCGTGAAGGCGTCGCCGATCGCCCTGCGGGTGCGGTCTCGCTGGACGGCAGCAGGTGCGTGTGCGTCCGCAACGTGAATTGATGCCCCCGCGTCCAGGAGCACGGAAGCGTAGCTGGTGGGCCAACAAGGTCGGCCCCCTGCGTGACCCCGGGTGGCCTGCACACGGTGGCCGTCGCTCGGGAACGCTGTTCGGCCGCCGTTCGTCTACAGTTCGGTAGACCGTCTACATTTCTGTAGTCACTCGCTGTCGAGTCGATCGCTCCCGTCAAGTCGGACGCGAGGAAAGGAAGCAAGTGATCCTGGCCTTTGACGGGTCCTCCATCGACGGCTCCGGCTACTCGGACGTGGTACGCCTCGCGCAGCACTCGCCCGGTTGGCTGGACGACACGGTCTCGGCCTGGTCGACGTACGGGCTCGCGGCGTTCGCCGTCCTGGCAGCCGTCGGCTGGTGGCGGGCCAGGCACGCGGGGGCCGTCGCCGCCGTGAGGGCTTTGGCGGTGCCGGTGGTCGTGGTGGTGGCGTACGGCGTGGACGCCGCCGTGAAGCTGGCGGTGCGCGAGGACCGGCCGTGTCAGAGCATGCGTGTGCGGACGTTGGAAGCGTGTCCGGCGCCCGGTGACTGGTCATTCCCCAGCAATCACGCGGCCATTGCGGCCGCAGCCGCGGTGGCTCTGCTGTTCGTCTCGCGCCGTCTCGGGGCGGTCGGGGTCGTGGCCGCGCTGGCGATGGGGACATCCCGCGTGTGGGTCGGCGCACACTATCCGCACGACGTCCTGGCCGGTCTTATAGTCGGCGGGCTGGTGGCATGGGTGGCGATGCTCGCGGCGCTGCGGCGGTCGGAAGCCTTGGCGCGATGGCTCACCGGCAGACGCCTGGGTGCTCTGCTGCTGACCTCATGAACCGTCGTGGCGTGGTCCGCGGCCGGCTGTCCGCCGTCGGCCGCCCAGCGGTGTGCCGCCGGCCGATGCCCCAGTGGCTGCCCGAATCGTTCATCGCAGGTAGGGCCACGGCCGGAGGGCCGACGGAGGATCATGCGCTCCAAGATCCTTGTTGTTGAGGACGATCACGCCCTGCGGGACGTGCTGCGCCGGGGTCTGTGGGACGAGGGCTTCGAGCCCGTCCTCGCCGCCGACGGCACCACCGCCCTGCGGCTCGCCACCGCCGACATCGCGGCGGCCGTCCTGGACGTCGGCCTGCCCGACGCGGACGGACGGGACGTGTGCCAGGCGATGCGTGCCAACGGCTTCCTCGCCCCCGTGATCTTCCTGACCGCCCGGCACCGGCTCACCGACCGCCTGTCCGGCTTCTCCGCCGGGGGCGACGACTACCTGGCCAAACCCTTCCACCTCGCCGAACTCACGGCCAGACTGCGCGCCGCGCTCAGACGGGCCGCCCCACGGCCCGCCGCCACAACCGGTGATCTGGTCCTGGACGCGGTGGATCACAGCATGACCGTGCACAGGGCTCGCGTCGCCCTCTCCCCGACGGAGTTCCGGCTGCTGGCCACGCTCGCCGCAGCGGACGGAACCTTGGTGCGCCGCCGTGACCTGGTGCGGGCCGGCTGGCCCGAGGGCGCACAGGTCAGCGACAACACCCTGGACCAGTACCTGAGCCGGCTGCGCCGCAAACTGCGCGAGGCGGGCAGCCGTCTGACGATCGACACGGCGCGCGGGATCGGACACCGCCTGTCGTGAACCGTGCCCGCCGCGTCCTTCGTCGCCTGGCCCCGCGCACTCTGCGCGGCCGGCTCTCCCTCGTGGCGCTGACCACCGCCGCGCTGCTGATGACGGTCCTGACCGTGGCGTTCAACGCCGTGATGGACCGGCACCTGCAGCACCAGGCGGACGACGAACTGCGCAACAGAGCGGCAGCGGTGGCCACGACCGTCGACACCAGCGGTCCTCAGGTGCGCGTCCTGGAAACCGTCAACGACCGCCTCCTCGACGAGAACGTGTGGATCTACGCCGGAACCCGCCTGCTGGAGAAGCCACCGTCCACCGCGGTCGACAGCCCGGTGACCCGGTCCGCCGACCGGCTGGCCGAACAGCGGGAGGACGCCTGCGCAACCGTCCAGCCCCACGGTCACCAGCCCGTCCGGTTGTGCGCACAGCCGATCGGCCACCATGCCGTCGCCGCTGTCGTCACCGCCCTGGACCTGACTCCGTACCGCAGTTCCGCCGACACCCTGCTGCTGGGGTCGCTGATCCTGGACGCCGTGATGCTCGGATGCACGTACGTCCTCACACGCCTGTCCGTCGGCCGGGCGCTGCGCCCGGTGCGGACGATGACCGACCAGGCCACCCAGTGGAGTGCCGTGGGCTCCGACGATCGCTTCGGCGCAGCGGATCACCCGGCCGAACTCGCCCGTCTGGGCGCATCACTGGACGCGCTCCTCGACCGCATACGCACCGTACTGCGCCACGAACAGCAGCTGACGGGAGAGCTGTCCCACGAACTACGCACGCCGCTCACCCGGATCATCATGGAACTCGACTGGTGGCGGGACCGCCCCCGCACGGATGCCGAGACCCGTGCCGCCCACGAGGCGATCGCCGAGGCAGCACAGTCCATGCGTACGATCTGCGACACGCTCCTCGATGAGGCCCGCGAGGACGCGCTGAACGCGGCGACGGCGCCCGGAACGACCGATGTCGTGCCCGTCCTGGGCCGCCTGCTCCAGCAACTCGGCACGCCGGACGGCGTGAAGACCGCGTTGGAGACGGGAGCCCCAGTGCTGGAGGCAGGTGTTCCCTCCGCTCTGCTCGAACGCATCGTCAGCCCCCTGCTCGCCAATGCCGTCCGCTACGCCCGCTCCAGCGCGACCGTGTCAGTGCGGCGCCTCCCTGGCGCAGTGGCCATCGACGTCGTCGACGACGGCCCCGGTGTGCCGGAGGCGTTCATGGGTGAGCTGTTCCAGCCCGGCCGGCGCGCCGACGCCGACGACGGGCACGACGGCGCGGGCCTCGGGCTGCCGCTCGCGCGACGCCTGGCCCGCGCCGTCGGCGGTGAGGTGTCCTACGAGCCCGGGCACGCGCCCGGGGCCAGGTTCACGGTCACCCTTCCTGCCGGGTGACCGACTCCCGTTCCTCCTTCGCCGATGCGGTGGCGGTCTTCGCCGATGCGGTGACGGTCCGGCGCTCCTCCACCTGCGCGTAGGCCGTCAGGCCGAGCAGGACCGCGAGCAGGATGGCGGACGAGCCCGCCGTGCCGAGATCCAGGCCGCCCTTGGCGACCGGCTTGGTGAGGAAGTCACCCGCGGTGGTGACCTCGGGCAGTTTCTTCATGACCGACTCGGTCCTGGTCGGCGTGTTCGCCATGTCGAGGTCGGTGAGGAGCTCCGACTTCTCCACTCGATGTCTCCTGGCCGGTCGAAACGACAGGGCGCTCGCCCCCGAAGTGGGACGAGCGCCCTGTGAGATGCGCCGGCCGCGGACTGCGGCCGGTGTCTCCGACCGCGGCACAGAGGGCCTGAACGCATGCTGGACGTGACCTGGTTGCCTGGTCAGGCCGCGTATCGGGCGGCCCGCTCAGGTTCGGTGACGTCCTTGCGCGTCACGCCCAGGTACACGACCAGACCGAGGATGACCGTCAGGAACAGCGCGCTGGTCACCACGGTGCCCAGCCCCAGGCCGCCGTCGCCGGTCGGCTGGGAGAGGTAGTCGCCGATGGACGCGCCGAGCGGGCGGGTGAGGATGTAGGCGATCCAGAAGCTCCACACCGCGTCCAGGCCCAACGCGAAGTGGGCGATGGCCACCGCGGCGATGGCCGCCGCGAACAGCACGGCGGACAGCCAGTACCCGAGGTCCATGCGCTCGGACACCAAGTCCCCGGCGGCGGTTCCCAGGGCGAAGGTGAACAGGACGGCGAGCCAGTAGAAGGACTCGCGGCCCGTGGTGTCGATGTGGTGGATGGACAGCGTCCGCTCGCGCCGGTACCAGACCACGAACACGACCGCGAGAACGATCGCGAACACCGTCGTACTCGTCTCCAGCGGCACGCCCATGTTGTCGCTCAGGTTGTCGCTGATCAGGGTGCCGACGACACTGATCAGGGCCACCGCGAGCCAGTACACGCCCGCCCGGTACGCACGCGTGCGGAACTGCACCACCAGCACCACGGCCAGCAGCGCGCTCATCAGCACCGACACACCGGTCAGGCCGAGGCCCGCCTTCTCGTTCAGCAGGTCGGCCGCGGTCTCGCCGACCGTCGTGCACAACACCTTGATGATCCAGAAGTAGACGGTGATCTCGGGCACCTTGTTCCAGCGCGGCCGGGGACGCGCAGCAGCGGCAACGTCGCTGGGGACCGCGGGAGTCTCAGACATTTCGTAGGTCATGGACAGCGACCGTGCCATCGGACACCTGAACGCATCCTGACTGCCGCGCGGCACCACGCCCACCGCTGCTCGCACAAGCCGACCGGCGACCGGGTCGGCCACGGGGGCTCACCGTCGCTCCGTGCGCACAACGCCGGGTCGTAGTACCCCGGTACCACCTGCCCGGCACTCTTCAGTCCCCGGTACCACGGGATCCGGGAGAGTGCGGTCTTAGCGTTGCGGAGGAGGCGTCAGGCGTGTCGGACGCCGCGGTCCGAAAGAGAGAACGCACATGATCGACGCACAGCAGCTCACCAAGAGATACGGGGAGAAGACAGCCGTCGACGGTCTGGACTTCACCGTGAAGCCGGGTACGGTGACCGGCTTCCTGGGGCCCAACGGGGCAGGGAAGTCCACGACCATGCGCATGATCGTCGGGCTCGACTCGCCGACGAGCGGCTCCGTGACGGTGAACGGTCACCACTACGCCCGCCACCAGGCGCCGCTGCAGGAGGTCGGGGCGCTCCTTGAGGCCAAGTCGGTCCATCCGGGCCGCTCGGCCTACCACCACCTCCGGGCGCTCGCGCTGACCCACGGCATTCCGCGCCGCCGGGTCGACGAGGTCGTCGAACTCGCCGGTCTCAGCAGTGTCGCGAAGAAGCGGGCCGGCGCCTTTTCCCTCGGCATGGGGCAGCGGCTCGGCATCGCGGCCGCTCTGCTGGGTGATCCGCAGACGGTGATGCTGGACGAGCCCGTGAACGGACTGGACCCCGAGGGCGTGCTCTGGATCCGCAATCTGCTGACGTCACTCGCGGCCGAGGGGCGGACGGTGTTCGTCTCCTCGCATCTGATGAGCGAGGTGGCGCTGGTGGCGGACCACCTGATCATCGTCGGCCGGGGACGGCTGCTGGCCGACACGACCGTGCAGGACCTGGTCCGTGAGGCGGGCGGCGACACCGTGAAGGTGGCGACGCAGGACCCCGCACGGCTGCGGGACGTGCTGGCCGGGCCGGGCGTGGACATCACCGGCCACGTCGGCTCCGAGGAGCTGCGGGTGACCGGGATGACCACCCGCGAGATCGGACTGAGGGCGGCCGAGCACGGGATCCCCCTGTTCGAGCTGACCACGAAGGCGGTGTCGCTGGAGGAGGCGTTCATGGAACTGACCAGAGACGCCGTGGAGTACCACGGCTCCACGACCGGCACCGACACGACCGGGAGGGCGGCATGAGCACCCTCACGGCAACGCCCGAGACCCCTGAGACCGCCCAGGCCGCTCCAGCCCGGCCCGTCTACCGAGTGACCGGCCGGCGTGTGCTCTCCTCGGAGTGGGCCAAGCTCTGGTCCCTGCGCTCCACCTGGATCACCCTCGGCCTCGGCCTGCTGTTCCTCGTCGCCTTCGGCGTCATCGCCGCGAGCCACTACAAGTCCGGGGTCGACTCCGGCCGCCCCATGGACCGCGACTTCGCCTCCGCCACGGCCCTGAGCCTGTCCCTCTTCGGCACGAACTTCGCCCAGCTGGCCCTCGGCGTACTCGGCGTGCTGGTCACGGCGGGCGAGTACTCCACCGGCATGATCCGCTCGACCCTGGCCGCGGTGCCGCGCCGGCTGCCCGTGCTGTGGTCCAAGGCGACGGTGTACGGGCTGGTCGCGCTCGTGATCGCCACCGTCGGCTCCTTCGTCGCCTTCCTCGTCGGCAGCCAGGTCGTCTCCGGCACGCCCGCCGCCATGGGCCTCGGCCACGCCGGCGTCGTACGCAGCCTGCTGGGCGCTGGGCTCTACCTCGGCCTGGTCGGTGTGATCGGCACCGCCCTGGGCGCGCTGCTGCGGTCCGTGGCGGGCGGCATCTCGGTCCTGGTGGCCGCCCTCATGCTCGTACCCGGGCTGATCTCCCTGCTGCCCAGCTCGTGGCAGGGCGACATCAGCCCGTACCTGCCGAGCCACGCCGGCGAGTCGATGTTCGCCCTGACCCACGACTCCACCGCCCTGTCGCCCGCCGCCGGGCTCCTGGTGTTCCTCGGCTGGACGGCACTGGCGCTGGCCGGGGCGGCGTACCGGCTGGTGCGCCGCGACGTCTGAGGACTGGCACCGCATCATGGTCTGGTGCACTCCGTGACCACCGAAGACCTCGGCGGGATGGGGCCGCTGGTCGCCCGGCTCGGCCGGGCCGGCCAGCGGCTCCGGCACGCCGACCGGGCCCATCCGTGGGTGCTGGACACCGCTGTGGTGGTCCTGGTCATCCTCCTGTTCTGCCTGCCGGACCTGCTGCACACGGCGGGCGGCGGGGACGGCGACGCCCCGCGCCGCTTCCGCCTGGCGTTCACGAGGCTGCCCCTGGTCGGCATGGTGGCCCTGCAGGCCGGGCTGGTGCTGCCGCTGCTGTGGCGGCGGCGGGCGCCCGCCGTGGCCTTCGGCGCCGTCACGGCCGTGTTCGTCCTCCAGTGGTCCCTCGGCGCCGCACTCCGTGCGGATGTCGCCCTCTTCATCGCTCTGTACAGCCTGGCGCTGCACGGGCGGCTACGGCAGCTGCCGTGGGCCTGTGCGGTCACGGCGGGTGCGCTGGGCCTGGTCGCGGTCCGGGTCTCGGCGGCGGTATCCGTCTGGGACGCGCTCTTCTTCCTCCTCAGCACGGCGACCGCGGCCCTCGCGCTCGGTCTGATGATCCGCGTCCGGCGGGCCCAGTTGGCCGGGCTGCGGGACCGTGCGGCCCGGCTGGAGATCGAACGCGACCAGCGCGGCAGGCTCGCCGTCGCGGCCGAACGGGCGCGGGTGGCCCGCGAGATGCATGACATCGTCGGCCACAACCTGTCCGTCATCATCACGCTCGCCGACGCCGGTTCCTATGCCACCGGCGTCGCTCCGGAACGGGGCGAAGAGGCCCTGCACCTCATCGGCGACACCGGCCGCCTGGCCCTGAGCGAACTACGCCGGGTGCTCGGCGTGCTGCGCGAGGCGGACGGCCCACGCAGCGAGCCCGAGCTGAGCCCGCAGCCCGGTCTCGCGGACATCGAAGCGCTGTGCGAGGGAGTACGCGCCGCCGGCCTGGAGGTCGTCTACCGTACCGCCGGTGACATCGACACCCTCGACAGCGGGGTGCAGCTGACGGTCTACCGCATCGTGCAGGAGGCCCTGACGAACACCCTGAAGCACGCCGGCGCCGGTGCCCGTGCGAACCTGGCGATCGTCATGGAGGACACACGGCTGACGATCACCGTGCAGGACTCCGGACCGCCCGCTCCGGCCGAACGACCCGGCCCGGCGAACGAGGAAGGACACGGCCTGGTGGGCATGCGAGAACGAGCAGCTCTCTACGGCGGACACGTCAGCGCGGGTCCGGTCGGCCCGGGATGGACGGTGCGGGCCGCGCTCGACCTCGCTCCCCAGGGCGGTGCTGCCCGATGACCACCGTGCTCATCGTGGACGACCAGCCGCTCCAGCGATACGGCTTCCGCATGCTCCTCGACTCCGTACCCGAGACGGACGTGGTCGGCGAGGCCGCGCACGGAACCGAGGCCGTGCGCAAGGCCGCCGAACTCCGCCCCGACGTCGTGCTCATGGACGTCCGTATGCCGGGCATGGACGGCATCGAGGCCACACGCCGTATCGTCGCCGCCGGCGACCGTTCCCGGGTCCTCGTCCTGACCACCTTCGACCTCGACGAGTACGTTTATGCGGCCCTGCGCGCAGGGGCCAGCGGCTTCCTGCTCAAGGACGCCCGTCCCGAGGAACTCCTCGCGGGCATCCGTGCCGTGGCCGCCGGGGACGCCGTGATCGCCCCCGCCCTCACCCGCCGCCTGCTGCACGAATTCGCCCGGCTCGTGCCGCCCCACGCCGACGGCTCCGCCGAGGACCCGAGGCTGGCCTCCCTCACCGACCGCGAACGCGAAATCCTCGTCGCCATCGGCAAGGGCTGGTCCAACGGCGAGATCGCCGCCCGCTTCGTGCTGTCGGAATCCACGGTGAAGACCCATGTCGGCCGCGTCCTGTCCAAGATCGGCGCCCGCGACCGCATCCAGGCGGTGATCTTCGCCTACGACCACGGCCTGGCTCGGCCTCACGCGGGCTGAGCCGACGGTCGAGCCATGGGCGGCAGCTCGGAGCAGCGCTCCACGAAGACGGTGACAGACCCCGGCCGTGTCCGAGGAGCGTTGGTGGAGGCGATCACCAGTCCGTCGCGGGCAGCGACGCGGGACAACTCCCTGACTGCCTGGGGGATGTGGGGACGTGGGGACCTGGGGACGTGGGGACGTGGGGACGTGGGGAAGCATGTGCGGCGCCAGGGTGGCCTCGACGCCTCTACGCTCTGCGCGGCGAGTGGCAAGGCGGGGCGGCGCCGGCTGCTGCGACCAGGGCCGGCACGCCGACGCCGGCACGTCCTACGTCCTTGTGGACTTCGCCGGCACGCACAGCCACGCGAGGCCCCCGGCGGCCAGGTAGGCGACCGCCCCGATGGCCATGCTGGTGCGCAGCCCGGCGTTGTAGGCCGTGGCTGTGGCGAGCAGGCTGCCGCCGAGCGCCACACCGGTGGCGCTGCCGATCTGGCGGGTGGTGTTGAACAGGGCTGAGGCCGCCCCCGAATACGCCGGGGGTGCGGCACCCATCACGGTGGCGGTCGAGCCGGTGAGGGCGAAGGAGGTGCCGAATCCCGCGGCCATCATCGGGGCCACCAGCAGCGGGTAGGCGGGGTCGGCTCCCGCCGCGGCCCAGCCGGCCAGCCCCAGGGCGGCCAGGAACATGCCGGAGATCACCAGCGGACGATCGCCGGTGCGGCGGGTCAGCCGCCCGGACAGGACGGAGGCGAAGGTGGTCATCGCCACCGCCGGGAACAGGGCCAGCCCGGTGCCGAGGGCGCTGTACCCGCGCTGGTGCTGGAATTCCAGGCTGGCGGTGAACACCATGCCGTAGAAGCCGAAGTTGAACAGCAGGCCGATGACGGCTCCGCCGCTCATCGCACGCGAGCGCAGCAGGATCAGCGGAAGGGCGGGAGACCGGGCCAGCCGCTCGCGTACCGCGAACGCCGCCGCGGCCGACACGGCCAGGCCCAGCCCGGCGAGCACGGCCGGATCGGACCACCCCCGTCGTCCGGCCTCGTTGAGCGCCGCGGTCAGCAGCGCCACCGCCGCCACGACCGCGCACTGCGCGGGCCAGTCCAGGGCCCGGTCGGCGCGCCGGGGCGAGCGGGCCACATGCCGCAGCGTCAGCACCAGGCAGGCCGCACCGACGGGCAGGTTGATGAGGAACACCCAGCGCCAGCCCACCGTGGAGACGAGCAGCCCGCCCAGCAGCGGCCCGGCAGAGGCCGCGATGCCCGCCATCGAGCCCCACAGCCCGAAGGCCCGCGAGCGTGCGGCCGACGCCGGGTAGGCCTGCTGGAGCAGGGCCAGGGAACCGGGCACGATGAGCGCCGCGCCGAGCCCCTCCACCATCCGGGCCGCGACCAGGAAGGGCGCGGTAGGCGCGAGGGCGCAGGCGGCCGAGGACGCGGTGAACACCGCCACACCCGAGCAGAAGACCCGGCGGTTGCCCAGCCGGTCGCCGAGCGCGCCACCGGTGAGCAGGAACCCGGCGAAGACCAGGGTGTAGCCATCGGTGATCCATTGGATGCCGGTGAGCGAGGCCGACAGTTCCCGGCCGATCACCGGCACGGCGACGTTGATGACGGTCACGTCCAGGATCACCATGAAATACCCGGCGCACACCGCCAGCAGCGGTGCCCAGGACCGTCGCTCGGGCTCCGGGGCCGGCTCGGGAGAGGGCGCGGCCTCACCGCCACCGGCCGACTCCGCGAACGCCACGGCCCCCACTCCGTCCCGTGCACAGAGGCCCTACACCAAAGGCCACAGTAAGGGACATATGCCCCGCATCGTGGGAGCCGGGCTGCTCATTGACGTACCCGATCGCCTCCTGACCCGCGACAGCTGTATCGATCACCCGATGCGTTCGTAGAGGGTGATGCTGCGGCCGCGTCGGATCGTGGTGGAGCGTTTGACGAAGTGTTCGCGCAGGACACGTTGTTTGGCGCGGTCGCGGGCGTTGTGGGCGGGGTGGGTCTCCGCGTCGCTGATGAGGACGATGTGGCGTTCGCGCAGCATGGCGCGGGCTGTGGTGTCCGGGTCCGACTCGATGCCGTGCAGGGTGCCGGAGGCGGCGGGGCTCCGGTCGAGCGCGATGTCGCGCAGTCCGACGAACGCGCCCGGGGTGACCAGGGCGGTGTCGCGTCGGGCCGACGGGATGAAGACCACCGCGCCGCCCTGTCCACGCGCCGCGTCCACCACGGTGGCCACGGCCAGTACGTCGTCGACGCGGCTGTCCGCGCTGCGCAGGTGCTGTTCCACGGGGAGCAGGGCGAGGAACGCGAGTGCCGTGACGGCAGCGAGCGGAACTGTGGGACGGGTGGACAGGCTCCTGGCGAGTGCGGTGATCAATGCCCCGAGGAGGAGGGCCAGGCCGATCTGGGCGAAGAGTACGTAGCGGTCGACGTAGAGGGGCCTCCAGGTGAGCGAGACGGCGAGAAGCATCACCTGAGGGACGACGCACAGCGGGACGGCCACGGCGGCCAGGCTCAGTTTCCCCACCGCGAGCGGAGCCGGACCGGCGGGCTTGCGTGCGCGGCGCAGGAGCGCGCAGCCGCCGGCCACGAGAACGGTGGCCGCGACGAGGCACATCGTGCCGGGGGTGGGGGGCCGTATCCAGGAGACCTGCCTGGACTGGCCCTGGCTGGCCAGGACGAGGGGCAGGGCGCCGAGTACAGCGGTGCCCGCGGCGAGGAGCCAGCGCACCCGGATGGTGCGGTGGGGCCGGGCGAGGGTGAGCGTGACGGCGTGGGCGAGCAGCGCGAGCAGTGAGAACCAGTTGAGCAGCGCGCCGAGCAGGACGACGACTGCGTAGGCGCTCCAGATCCGGGCGCGCGAGCCGTGCATGGCGGCCACCAGCAGCCAGGAGGCGAGCGCGACCGTGGCGGTCACCATCGCGTACGGGCGGCCTTCTTGCGCGTACACCTGGGGGGTGGGCAGCAGCGCGAAGGCGAGCCCCGCGCCGAGCCCGCTCCAGCGGCCCGCGAGTCGGGCGCCGAGGTCGGCGGCGAGTGCCGCCGACCCGGCCATGGCGAGGACCGAGGGCAACCGCAGCGTCAGGAGGCTGTCGCCGAAAACCTCGAACACCATGTGCATGAAGGCGTAGTACAGGCCGTGGACGACATCCACGTGCCCGAGCAGTTGCCAGATCTCGGGCAGGCTGCGGTGGGTGACCTGCCAGGTGGCGGCCTCGTCGCGCCACATGCTGTTCTGGCGCGTGATCCCCCACAGGCCCAGGGCGAGCACGAGGCCCGCCGGCGCGGCTGCCGTGAGCGCCCGGCTCGGGCCGGGCCGTGTGATGCGCAGCGGCACGGGCGGCCGCAGGACGACACGTGGCCGGGGTGTGGCCACGTGTGGCGGGTCGAGCAGGGTGCCCGGGGACACCATGGGGGACGGCATGTCGGATCCCGGACTTCTCAGGCGGTGGGCAGGGGCGAGCGGCTGACGCGTATCTTCGACTGGCCGTGCGGGCGCTTCTCCCAGTCCTCCATGAAGCGCGCGTGCAGGCCGTGCTTACGTGCCAGGGCCAGGAGGGTCTCGGTGCGGTAGTAGAAATCCTCGCCCAGCACCTGGTGTTCGGTGCCCTCGGTGCGGTCGAAGGTGAAGTCGAAGAATCCGGTGTCGGTCAGCACCCGACCGACGTGCGCGAGGCATTCGTCGATGACACTCAGCGGCGAGTGGGAGAAGACGCTGTGCGCGTGGATGACGTCGAAGTGGTCGCTGGGCAGGAAGTCCAGGGTGAGGTCGCCAGTGATGGTCAGGTGCGGCAGCTTGTCCTGGAGGCGACGCTCGGTGAGGGTCTTCTTGGCGGCCATCAGGATGTCGGGCGAGATGTCGATGCCGTAGTAGTTGCCGGTGTCGAGGTGGCTGATGAAGCGCCAGCCGCCGCGCAGGTTGCCGCAGCCGATGTCGAGCATGCGATGTTCGGGGCGCAGCCCGTGTTCGATCAGGTAGTCGAACTGCATCTGCCCGAGCGCCAGCCAGCGGTCGTGGGTCTGGCTGCCGACCGCGGCCTCCGGGTTGCGGCGCGTGTCCGAGGCCATCACGGCCCGGTAGTAGCCGACGTGGTCGGGGTGCTTCAGGCGCAGCCAGGCGTCCCGGCCGGCCCTGCGGAGGTACGGGGTGACGCGATCGGGGTTGCGCAGGGCGTAACCGATCTTGTGGGTGAGGGCGGCGCGGTTGTTGCGGAGTTTCTTCGGCGACTTGGCGTCTGCGGGCATGGCGAAGCGACCTCCGTGCAGTGAGACCCCAGGAGGGGTTGAAAAGGGCTGAAGACAGGGAAGGGAGAGAAGTGAAGAAAGGGATCGTTGCGGCGGCGCGCCGTGATCAGACGCGGCGGCGCAGCAGCAGCACCGTGACGACCGTGAGGACAACGGCCAGGCCGCCGAGGACGGCGGTGTCGACCCACTGGAAAGTCCAGTAGTCACCGGCCGGGTTGGCCTTGTAGAAGCGGGCGACGTACCCGTGCGCCGCCATGCACTCCTTGAGCTGGGTGCCTGACGGGAAGGGGCAGCTCGCCACGTCGTCGTGGCGGCCGGAAGCGGTGATCAGGCCGTAGATTCCGGTTGACCACTTCTCGCCCATCGGTGCTTTGGGGATGCTGCCGGCGCTGACGTAGGTGTGCGGCGGGACCAGCAGCCGGGTCCGGTGTGTCCACTCCAGCAGGAGTGTCATCACCCCCGTCACCAACAGGGTCAGACTCATCGCCGCCAGGACCCGGCGGACCAGCAGACCCAGGAATGTGCCGGCCGCGAGGCCGAACAGGGCGGCCGCGACGACGCGGGGGCCCGAGCCGCTCAGGGCCGTGTTGTCGTACCAGAACAGGCCGTAGCTCCGGTCGGCGGCCGGTCGCCACCACCACGCGAAGACTCCCGCGAGCAGGCCGGAGAGGGCGATCGTGGTCGCCGCGGCCATGGCGAACCGGGAGGCGAACCACTGACCGCGGCCCACGCCCTGGGCGAGGACCATGCGGATCGTGCCCAGTTCCCGGTCGCGGCCCAGCAGCGGGGCGCCCCAGAAGACGCCGATCAGGACGGGCAGGACGATGTTCAGCAATCCGAAGTACTTCAGCGGCTCGATGTCCAGCAGCAGGAGCTGGTTGGTGCCGGATTCCATGCAATACAGCGGCCCGCGCTCGCAGTGGTCGAAGAGCCCGCTGTGCAGGGCGTCCAGCATGCCCGAGCGATAGTAGGCGGCGATCGCCGCGGCGGCGGCCAGGGCGGTCACCGCTATGCCGACCAGCACTCGCTGCTGGCGCCACGCGAGCCAGAAAGAGCCCTTCACGCCGCCACCTCCGTCCACTCGGCGGCCGCGGGGCGCGCCATGTCATCGGCCTGGAGGTAGCCGATCAGGATGTCCTCCAGCCTGGGCCGTTCGACGTGCCAGTCGCCCGGCAGCGGTCCGCGCTGCCGTACGAGGGCGGTCATCTGCCTGCCGGCGGCCCGGTGGTGGACGAGGGTGTGGCGTGCGGCCAGGGCGTCAACCTGGTCGGCGTGTCCGGTCAGCACGGCGTGGCTCTCGCGCAGCGCGTCGGCGTCCTCGCTCAGCTCGATGTGGCCGTCCCGCACCAGCAGCACCCAGTCGCAGGTCTGCTCCAGCTCGGGCAGGACGTGCGAGGACAGCACGATGCTCGTACCGCGCTCGGCGGCCTCGGCCATCAACATCGCCATGACCTCACCTCGCGCCACGGGGTCGAGGTCGGCCATCGGCTCGTCGAGCAGCAGCAGTTCGGGCCGCTTGCCGAGCGCCAGGGCGAGTGCGACGCGGGTGCGCTGCCCGGGGGACAGCTCGCCGACGCGGGCGGGAAGCGGGATGCCGCCCTCGTGGACGATCCGCTCGGCCGCCGCCTGGTCCCACGAGGAGTTCAGCTTCTTGCCCAACCGCAAGGTGTCCGCCACGGTGAAGCGGGGGTAGAGCGGCTTGTCCTGGGTGAACAGAGCGACCCGGGCGCGGGCCTCGGGCGTGCCCGGTACGACGCCCAGTACGCGCAGCTCACCGGAATCGGCGCGCAGCAGGCCGCCGGCCAGGTGCAGCAGAGTGCTCTTACCCGCGCCGTTGCGCCCGACGAGGGCGGTGATACGGCCGCTGGGCACGGTGAACTCGCAGTCCCGCAGGGTCCAGCCGCCCCGCGCCCGGTACCGGAATCCGAGTCCCGTGGCGCGCAGCGCGGCCGGCGCGTCAGGCCCGGTCATGCGTCCTCCTCTTTCTGCTCCCGGTCGCCCGGGGTGTCGCTGTGTTGTGCTGTGTCGTAGGCGTCCAGGGCGGCTGTGACCAGGGCGAGGACGTCGGCCCGTTCCAGTCCGCCCGCCCGCGCGCGTGCCGTCCAGTCGGTGATCTCCGCGCGCAGGGGAGAGTCGTCCTCCGCACCGGGCCGCGCGAGCGACCGCGTCACGAAGGTCCCCAGTCCGCGGCGCAGTTCGACCAGGCCCGCCTGCTCCATGTCGCGGTAGGCCCGGAGCACGGTGTTGGGGTTGATGGCGGTCGCCGCCACCACCTCCCTGGCCGTGGGCAACTTGTCCCCGACCTTCAACGTGCCCATCCGGAGCGCCCGTTCGGTCTGCTCGACGATCTGCACGTAGGCCGGTACGCCGCTGCCACGGTCGATCCGGTACTCGACCACGTCACCTTCCACGGTTCAGTGTTCTTGTATTAATGAATTAATACAAGCATGGTGCAGGCCGGGGAGGGATGTCAAACAGGAGCACCACCGGTGCGGTCCCCGCCCGGTGCCGACCCACCGGGAAGCGGGCGCCGGGCGCATAACAACACAGTCCCGACCCTGAGTCGGGGCAGGGAACCCGGGCTGCTCACAGCCGTATCCTGCGCCGGTGTTTTCCCCCGCCACAGCACTGAACGTGCTGTCCTCAGTGCTGTTCGTCCTGTTCTGCGCAGCCGTCCTGCGCGACCCGCGCCGCTTCGGCAACGCCGTACTGCTCGGTCTCTCCTTGTTCCTTCTGGCCGCCGGCACGTCCGCGGGCACCGAGCCGAGCGTGAACGACCCGGCCTACATGGTGTGGGACCTGGTGACGCTGGTCCTCTTCTCGCTCGTCGCGTTCGGCGTCGTCGCCCTCGCGTTCTTCCTGCTGTACAACGGCGTGCAGATGGCCCGCAAGGAGGGCAGACGGCCCGCCAACCTGCTGTCGCTCGCAGCCGGTCTGGGCATCCTCGGAACCATCGGGATTCTCGCGCCCGGCCTCTCGACCGGTGCGGGACCGTGGTACTGGATCGCGGTCGTGACCTTTCCCGTGGTCGCCTATGTCTCGTTCCTGTTCACCTGTTTCCTCGGCTACGCGTACCTGTACGGGCGCCTGAGGGTCCGCAAGGACGTGGACTTCGTGATCGTGCTCGGCTCGGGTCTGATCGGCGGCAACCGGGTGCCGCCACTGCTGGCCGGCCGGCTGGAGCGGGGGCGCGCGGTGTACGAGGCCCAGGCCGCCCGCGGCAACCCCCCGCTGCTGGTCACCTCCGGCGGACAGGGCCCCGACGAGGACCTTCCCGAGGCCCACGCCATGGCCGACTACCTCACCGAACGCGGCTTCCCCGAGGAGCACCTCGTACGCGAGGACCGCTCCACCACCACCGAGGAGAACCTGCGGTTCAGCAGGGCGATCATGGAGGAGCTGCGCCCCGGCCACCGGTGCGTCGTCGTCACCAATAACTTCCACGTCTTCCGCGCCGCCACCCTCGCTCGCCTCACCGGAGTCGACGGGCATGTCGTCGGCTCCCCCACCGCCGCCTACTTCTGGCCCACCGCCACGATCCGCGAGTTCGCCGCCGTCTTCCTCCGGCACAAGGTGCTCAACATCGGGATGTGCCTGCTGTTCGCCGCCGTGGGCGTACTGTCGGCGTCGCTCTAGTCGCGGCTGTGGCGCAGAACACAGGAACTCCACCGGGCCCGCGGAGCGTAACGGGTGTGAGGGATACAGAAACAGCGGAGTCGATGCGTGCCCGCATACGGTCGGGGGACCGTGCGGCGTTCGCCGACCTGTACGACCAGCACGCGCGAGCGGTCTACAACCATGCCCTGCGGCTGACCGGCAACTGGTCGGAGGCCGAGGAGGCGATGTCGGAGACCTTCCTCGCCGCCTGGCGTACCCGGGAGACGGTGGAGCCGGAGGGTGGCTCGCTCAGACCCTGGCTGCTGGGCATCGCCACGCACAAGGCGCACAACGCCAACCGTGGTCTACGGCGGCGGCTCGCCTTCCTGGCGCGCAGCCCGGAGCCCCGTCCCGTCGAGGACTTCGCGGACGAGACGGCCGGACGGATCGACGACGCCCGCCGTCTCGCGGTGGTCCACGAGGCGCTCGGCCGATTGCGCCGCCAGGACCGGGAGGTGTTCGCCCTGTGCGTGTCGGCCGGGCTGGACTACCAGCAGGCCGCCGAGGCGCTCGGCATCCCGGTCGGCACCGTGCGGTCGCGGCTGTCGCGGGCCCGGGCGCGGCTGGCCAGGCTCAGCTCCGATCAAGTCGTCCGCAAGAAAGCGGAACCGCGTGGCCCTCGCGGAGAGAAGGAGAGTGAGGCCGCGTTCGCGGCCATGTTTCTGCAGGAGGAAACCGGATGAACACCAACAACCCGCCGAGCACCGGTACCGGCCGGAGTGAGGCCGAGGAGTTGCTGTCGGCTCCGGCCGAATGGGACCTCCCGCTGAGCCGACACCTCCACTACAAGGACGTTCTGATGCAGCAGATCGACAACGACCGCACCGCTTCCGCCGCTTCCGCCCAGGAATCCCCGGCCCCCCGCCGTCGGTTCTCGCGTCGCATGGTGCTGGTGCCCGTCGCGTCGATGGCACTGGCCGGGGCGCTGGCGGTCACGTTCTCCGCCGGTGACCACCACACCTCCACCCCGGCGACCGGATCCTCCACCCAGGCCGCGAAGGCCAACGGCGCCTCCGTCACGCTCGACCGCATCGCCGCCGTGGCCATGAAGACCGACGCGACGCCGGTGAGGGACGACCAGTTCGTGTACGTCAGGAGCCTGGTCCAGTCGAACGAGGGCGCCTTCGACGGCCCCGTGCGGCTCAGCGCCCCGTACAAGCGGGAGTTCTGGAGGTCGCAGAAGCCCGGCCCTGTCGCCACGACCGGGTGGATCCGCGAGACCGGGAAGGGGGCCGTGATGTCCGGTCAGCTGGTCCCCGTCGAGGGTGAAGCCGTCCCGGCGGGCATCGACCACCCCACCTACAAGTGGCTGGCCTCGCTGCCCACCGACCCCGACGCCCTGCTCAAGCTGCTCTACGCCCAGGTCAGGGTGGAGGAAGGCCGGTCGAAGGACCAGGCCGTCTTCTCCGAGATCGGCAACCTGCTGGGCGAAACGATCATGCCGCCCGCGAACGCCGCCGCGTTCTACAAGGCAGCCGGAAAGATCCCCTGCGTGACCGAGATCCCCGACGCCGTCGACGCGGCCGGCCGGCACGGCATCGCCATCACCCGCAGGGACGCCGCCTCGGCGACACGGGACGAATGGATCTTCGACAAGAAGAGTCTCGCCTTCCTCGGCTCGCGCTCGTACATCACCAAGGACAAGGCCAAGGGCATCACGTCCGACACGCTGTACGGCAGCGACGCCATCCTGCAGCGCACGGTGGTCGACGAGCACGGCAAGGCTCCCGCCACGAAGACGAACAGCTGACCTGCGCCACGCCGACCGGCGGGCGGGCGGCAGCCGTCATCGCCCGAGGGACTCGGCCCCTCTGGCCCGCCGGGGGGCGGGCCAGGGGGGCCGTCGGCGCCGATGAGGGTGAACGCGCCGACAAGCGCCGCTCTCGTCCGCGTCCGTTGAGGGGCGGGTGCCGCTGTTCGTTCGGCGAACTGCGGCACCCGCCCCTCCGCGTTGCTCAGGCCACCAGCACGGCGGGCTCGTCCTCCCCCGCGGCTCCAGGGGCGCGGGAGGTGGCCGCGTCGTCCAGCAGAGCCGTCAGGGTCGCCCGGGCCCGGGCCACGCGCGAGCGGACCGTGCCGACCGGGCAGTCGCTCACCTCGGCCGCCTCCGCGTAGGGCAGGCCGACCAGTTGGGTGAGGATGAACGCCTCCCGGCGCTCGTCGGGCAGCGACGCCAGCAGGTCCAGCAGCGCGACGCCGTCGTCGAAGCCGGGCAGACCCCGCGGCTGGGACAGCTCGACGGCGACCTGCCAGTCCGGTACGTCGGAGAGCCTGGGGCGGGCAGCGGCGTACCGGTAGCTGTCGATGACGGCACGGCGGGCGATCGACAGCACCCACGTGCGTGCCGACGAACGGCCCTCGAAGCGGTGCAGGCTGCCGAGCGCGCGCAGGAAGGTGTCCTGGGCGAGGTCGTCGACCGCTTGGGGATCGCCGCAGAGGTGGGCGACGTAGCGCTGGACGTCACGGTGCAGGGCGCGCACGAAGTCCTCGACCGCGCCGGTGTCACCGCGGCGGGCGGCGAGCGCCCAAGCGGTGACCGACTCGTCGACCGATGTCGTTTTGCCGCTTTTGCGCGGTGAACTCTCGCTTTCGCGGGGCGAGGTGGGCAGGGCAGAGCTCATCACCTGGTGTCCTTCTCAGGTCAGCCGTGATCCGGGCCGAGGCGCACGAGAGCGCGGACGGTCCGGTGAGTGGGGAGACGGCCTTACGGCTTCATGGCGTCAGGGCGCCTTGGAGCTACAGCGCCATGGAGCTACGGCACCTGCGCCGGCGTACGGCCGTGTGACCCAAGGCGTGCCCGGGCGGCCAGGCAGCCGTGCAGCCTCGGGGAAACCAGCTGTCGTCAGATGACAGCCGTGCCCACAGGCGGACCCCGAGAGGTGATGGCGTGAACGAGAAGGAGAAGCCTCGGCGCCCGCTCCGAGCGGCGGCGACGTACTCGGACGCGTGGGCGGTCCGGGGTGACGGGCAGGGTGAGCAGCAGCCGCAGCGGCGCCGCCAGCCATCCGGCCACGGCCCGCAGAACACGGAACGCGGCCTTCTCGCCGTACGCCAGCCACAGGCCGCACAGCAGCGCGGCCAGCAGGTGGGCGGCGAGCATGCCGAACGACGACGTACCGGCCATGGACGGGCTCATGCGGCTCATGCCCATGTGCCCCATGTCCATGGAGTCCATCCGCATCGAGCCCATGCCCATGGAGCCCATGCCCTGCGCCATGGCGCCCATGTCCATGGCGCCCATGTCCATGGCGCCCATGTCCATGGCGGCCGACCCGCCGGACGCCTGCTGGGCGAGTGAGAACGCCGAGTGCAGCACAGCCTGAGCGGCGACCACGACCGTGACGATCAGCGGCAGCCCGCGCTCACGCGCCGCCAGGCACCAGCCCGCGGCACCCGTCACGGCCACGCCGGCGGCCAGCGCCCACGCGGGCACGTCGCTGCCGGACATCAGGACGTGGCCCAGGGCGGCCAGCAGCACGCAGACGGCCGCGAACACCGCGGCTCGTATCGTGCGAGAACACCACCCTGCCGTCATGGCGCCTCATCCTCGCATCCGGACCTCGGTCGTCATGCCTGGGTACGGAAATCCACAGGGGACCACACTCAATACAAAGGGTGTGATCCGGACCACGAGGACCGGCTGAACAGCGGACAGCAGGAGGAAGCCGCACAGGGAAGCACGTCGGAAACGCGAAGCGGCGGTGGTGCGGCAGGAGAGCCGCACCACCGCCGCCGGCCGAAGACGGGGCCACCGCCCGGCGGGCCACCGCCCGGCGGGGCCTCGCCCCTACGAGGAGGTGACGGCCTTGCGCGTCCGGCCCAGCCGCTGGCGGACCAGTGCCACAACCACCACGCCCGCGGCCACCAGGGTGGACAGGACCACCTGGTCGCGGCCGCCGCCGTCGGCCGTGTCGGTCAGCATGTAGCCCAGCACGAACGTGATCAGGGCGATGGTGGCCCAGGTCAGGTAGGGGTAGAGCCACATCTTGACGACCAGCTTCTCCGGCGCCTCCTGCTGGATGATCTTGCGCATCCGCAGCTGGGAGAAGCAGATCACCAGCCAGACGAACAGGGCGATCGCGCCGGAGGAGTTGAGCAGGAACTGGAACACCGTGTCCGGCCACAGGTAGTTGAAGGCGACGGCGACGAAGCCGAAGACCACCGAGGCCAGGATCGCCGCCCGCGGCACGCCGCGGCCCGTGGTCTGCCCGAAGGAGGCCGGGGCATCGCTGCGCCGGCCGAGGGAGAACGCCATGCGCGAGGCGGTGTACAGACCGGAGTTGAGGCAGGACAGCACGGAGGTCAGCACGATGGCGTTCATGATCTGGCCCGCGTGCGGGATGCCGACGGAGCTCAGCGCGGCGACGTACGAGCCGTCCTTGAGGATCGCCGGGTCGTCCCAGCGCAGCAGCGACACCACGATCAGGATCGAGCCCAGGTAGAACACCGCGATCCGCCAGATGACGCTGTTGGTGGCCTTGGTGACCGCACCCCGCGGGTCCGCGGTCTCGCCGGCCGCCAGCGTGACGATCTCGCTGCCCATGAAGGAGAAGACCACCATCAGGACGCCGGTGAGGATCGCCCCGGGGCCGTTGGGCAGGAACCCGCCGTGCGCGGTCAGGTTGGAGAAGCCGGACGCCGGGTGGTCGGAGCCGGGCAGCAGCCCGAAGATGGCGAGGCCGCCGATCACGATGAACGCGGCGATGGCGACGACCTTGATGCCGGCGAACCAGAACTCGAACTCGCCGTAGGAGCTGACCGAGGCCAGGTTGGTGGCGGTGAGGACGACCATGACGATCAGGGCCCAGCCCCACTGCGGGACCGCCGGGATCCAGCCGGCCAGGATCTTGGCCCCGGCGGTCGCCTCGACCGCGAGCACCACGACCCAGAAGAACCAGTACAGCCAGCCGATGGTGAATCCGGCCCAGCGGCCCAGCGCGCGGTCCGCGTAGGCGGAGAACGAGCCGGACGTGGGGTTGGCCGCGGCCATTTCGCCAAGCATGCGCATGACGAGGACGACGAGGGTTCCGACGAGCGCGTAGGAGATGAGAATGCCGGGGCCCGCGGCGGCGATGCCGGAGCCGGAGCCGACGAACAGGCCGGCGCCGATGACACCGCCGATCGCGATCATCGACAGGTGGCGGCTCTTCAGCCCGGCCTGCAGGCCGGAGCCCGCGGTGGTGCTCTCGGTGGTGGCCACCGGGTCCTTGGTGGAGAGCGGGGGACGTGTGGTCATCTCGACATCCATGGGGGAGTGGGGACGAGGACGGACGAGGACATGCGTCGGTGGGCGTGGGCGGGGTGGCCGCGCACGTTCCACCGAAGGGGGACGGATGGGGAAGTCAGGGCTCGTCGCGGGTCGCGATCACGGTTGCCGTGAGGGCATAGTGGGCCGTGGCCGCCGTGGCCTCCTGGCGACAGGAAAATAGTTCACCCTGATCAGAAAAAACAAGGGGTGTCCGCCGGCTGTCTTTTTCGTGATGCCCGCACGCCCCGCATACCCCCTGCGCAGGGGGCTTGTTTAAGTGTTCATCATGGTCTAATTTTTCGGGCAATCGCGGAACCGCTTCTTCCAGGAGCCCCCATGCACAACACCGCGGCGTGGTCGCGAGAACCCCCGATGCGGACGGCGCCACGCGCGCCATGACCCCCGCTCAGCAGGCCGTTAGGGTGGCGTCGTGGTGAACGCAGCGGGCAAGTTCGGCCCCTACAACCAGCCGGGTGCGGCGCGGCCGGCGTCGGTCGCCGGGATACGGGACGCCCGTGTCCTGCCCGGTAGGGGCCAGACGGGATCGGAGCTCGTCCGCTCACGGATCGCACTGCAGGTCCGCCTGAAGACCGTGTCACCGGGAGACCGCCTGGCGGACGCCGGCGTACTCGCCGAGGAGCTGGGAATCAGTGAGATCACCGTGCGCCGCGCGCTTGAGGGGATGTGCCAGGACGGACTGCTCGACCGCCGACGAGGCCGGGCGGGCGGGACCTTCGTCGCGCCGGGCTGGGACACGGTCGTCGCTCTGATGCACGACGCCGACGAGGCGGCCTCCCTGGACGCCTTCCACCTGCTACTGGAGTGCGGTCTCGTGGCGCAGAGCGCGGACGGGATCCCGGCCGATCAGCTCGACGGGCTGCGAGTGCTGGTCGAGGAGATGGACCTGTCCGACGACTCGGCACGACTGCTCGAACTGGAGACACGCTTCCACCTCGACCTCGCCGAGGCGCTCGGCGGCGCCGGAATCCGCGAGTTCGCCGCCGACCTGCTCGGCCGGCTGTGCCTGCTGCTGCCCGCTCCGGCGCCCGCGGTGGTACGGGAGCGGAACCGCTGCCACGCCGAACTGCTCACCGAGCTCGGCCGCGGCGCGATGGACCCGGCCGTGCGGGCGGTGAAGGCACACCAGCACGCCGGCCCGAGCTGATGCCCGCCCGAGCCGACGCCCGCTCGCGCCGACCCGAGTACCGGCCACTCCTCACGCACCGACCCGAGTCCGGCAACCCCGCACCCCCCTCGCGCCGCCCCACCACAGAAGGAGCCGCCGCCATGTCCGACCCCGGAGCCATCGGCCCGTCGTCGACTTCGGGCCCCGTCGGCGGCGCACCCCAGCGCCTGCGCGGCGGCGTTCTCGGCATGGCGGACATCGCCGCCGCCACGATGGCCAACGTCGGCCCGGCCATGAGCTTCTTCTTCGGCTTCGCCTTCCTCGCCGTCACCGCGGGTGTCGCGTCCCCGCTGACCATCGTCGCCGCGGGCATCGCGGTCGCGCTGCTGGGCAACACCCTCGCCCAGTTCTCCCGCGCGCACCCCTCCGCGGGCAGCTTCATCACCTTCGTCGGCAAGACCTTCGGCCCGGTCAGCGCGGTGACCACGGCCCTGCTGGCCGGCCTCGGCTACATCATCGCGATGGCCTCCGTCATCGCGATCTCGGGCGGCTTCGTACAGATCACCCTGCACCACTACACCGGCATCGATTTGCCGTGGATCATCTGGACGCTGCTGCTGACCGGGCTGTCGGTCGTACTGATGCTGCGCGGGGTCGTGGTCTCCACCAAGTGGGCCGGCTACTTCTTCGGCGTGGAGATGCTGGTGCTGGTCGTGGTGTCCGTCGCAGCGATCGTCGAGCACCGCGGCCATCTCTCCGCCGACCCGTTCCTGCCGAGCCACCTCAGCCACGGCCTCAAGGGCCTGGCGGCCGGCTTCCCGCTGGCGGTGTACCTGTTCATCGGCTGGGAGAACTCGGCGGCGCTGGCCGAGGAGACGGAGAACCCGCGGCGCAACGTCGGCCGCGCCGTGTTCTTCTCCATCGCGATCATGACCGTGAGCTACGTCCTCTTCTCCTACGCCACGGTGACCGGCTTCGACTACGACGTGGCCAAGCTGGGCGACGCCCGCCTCCCCTTCATCGACGTCGCCCACCACACGCTCGGCGCACTGGCCTTCCTCGCCTACATCGGGGGCCTGACCTCCACCCTCGGCGTGCTGATCGCCGGCATCAACTCCCAGGCCCGCCTGGTGTTCAACGCCGGACGGGAGGGGCTGCTCCCGTCCTTCTTCGGCTATGTGCACCCCACCCGCCGTACGCCGACCAACGCGATCGTCACCTTCGCCGCCATCTCCCTGCTGATCATCGGAGGCTGGGGCCTGGGCCATCTCCTCGGGCCCGACGGCGGCTCGATGAACCCCGTCGTCTTCTTCACCGAGTCCTCCAGCCTGGGCGCGATCCTGATTCTGCTGGTCTACCTCGCGTCCAACATCGCGCTGCCGCTGTACTACCGCAGATACCGTCCGCAGGAGTTCCGGACGGTCCGGCACCTGGTGCTGCCCGCGATCGGCACCCTGGCCATCCTGGTTCCGCTCTACTACCTCGCCAAGCCCGGACAGCCCGCGCCGTACAGCTGGTTCCCGGTCGCGGCACTGGCCGCCCTGCTCGGCGCCGTCGGTTACGCGACGCTCCTGGTCCGCCGCGACCCGAACCTGGCCGAACGTGTCGGCTCCGTCGTCGCCGACGCGGAGTGAGCACGTTCGAACCCGTGGGCGGCCCGGCGGCCCCTAGAACCCCTCCTCCACCACCACCGACACCGCAAGCTCCCGCAGTTCCTCCTCCAGTTGGAGGATCAGCGGATGGTCGGCGGGGTGGACGCGCAGATAGATGGCGCGGGCCGTCTCCAGGTCCTCGGTCGCCCGCTCCCGCTGGGCCTGCCCCAGGTGAATCAGGGCCCTGCGGTAGCAGGCCTCGGCCACATAGGGGTGCTGGGAGCCGTACTTGTCCGTGTAGATGCGGTGGGCGTTCCTGACCTCCGTCATGGCCGCCTCGCTGTTGCCCTGGTCGTGCAGCAGATGCGAGTAGCGCACCAGGGCACACGCCCGGTCGGGGTGGTCGCCGTTCATATGGGGCGCCGACAGGACATGGTCGAAGATGCGCTTCGCCTCCGCGAGCAGGCGCTCGGACTCCCGGTCGCCGGGTGAGGAGCGCTCGCGCACGCCCAGGCGCCCTCCCCTGCCCCGGTACTTCTCCGCCCGTTGCCTGAGAGTCTCCCCCAGGTGGACGGAGGAGGACAGGACCACGGGATGGCCCTCCGCGTAGCCCGCGTCCCGGAGGATCTCCAGGGCGATCCTCAGATGGCGCTCCGCCGACTCCAGGTCGTGCAGGTCCAGCTGCGCGAGGCCGAGTGCCTGGTGCACGAACGCCGAGCGGTTGCGGCGGGCCGGGTCGCCGCCGCCCGGCGCGTTCTCCAGCAGGTGCAGCGCCTCACGGTGGTGGGCCACGGACTCCGGCAGCCTTCCCTGCCGCCAGCGGACGAGCCCGAGGTCGCACAGCGTCTCGGCCACCTTCACCGGATCGACCTCGGCCCGCCTGCGCAGCCGTCGCAACGTCTGCTCCGCGGCCTCGGACGCCCCAGGGAAATCGCCGAGTTCGCGCAGCACCCGGCCCAGTTGCAACCTGCTCTCCAGCGTGTGGAGGTCGCCGTCGCCGAGCAGCCGGGTACGGATCTCCAGGGCGCGCTCGGCGAACCCGCGCGCCTCCGGCAGTTCGGCGCACTCCACCTTGAGCCGGCTGATGCAGACCAGGGTGTCGGCGACCAGCCCGTGCGTGCGGCCCCAGCGCTCCTCCCGCTGGTGCAGGGCCTCCGTCAGTAGCCGCTCCGCCTCGTCGCGGTCGCCCTGCACCCGGAAGTACTCCCCCACGCTCTGCAGCAGCTCGGCGGTGTTCTCGTCGGCGACGCCCAGCTCCCGGCAGTGGTCCAGGACGGTGCGTGCGTGCGGGAGCAGTTCCACACACCGCGGCCAGGTGTTCTCCCGCTCCGGGTCCTCCGGGAACCACCCGTCGACCAGTCGGGCGGCGTCGGCCGCGTGGACCGTGCGCTCGCTGTCCGTCATCACGTCACGGATCACCGCCTGCACCCGGGTGTGCATGGCCAGCTGGCCCTCGCCCGTCAGCAGGGAGTAGCTCTTGGCGGTCTCCTTGATCCTGCGGTGGCGCACCGGATCCGTCACGCCGTCGGCGAGGGACGCGGGCAGCAGATCGGCACGGTCCGCCTCGGCTTCGAAGAAGTAGCTCGGGATGCCGCGCGGTGCGAGGAACGCGCACAGCCGCAGCAGCAGGCCGGCGAGTTCGTCCTTCGCCTCCACCTGGTTGAAGGAGAGGATCCAGGCCTCCGCGCCGCTGGAGTCGGCCTCCAGCAGGTCCAGGTACGAGTCGATGTCGGGCGAGTGGCGCAGGGACGCGGCCGCGTGCTCCAGCGGAAGCGGCAGCCGGCCCAGGCGTTCGACGATGCGCGTGAGTCCGGCGTCGTCGTCGATCCCGGTCGCGTCCCGGAGGAAGTCCACCGCCTCCTCGGTGGTGAACGCCTCCAGGGCGATGCGGTTCGGGGCGATCCGCTGCCAGACGGGGTTGACCGAGGTGATCAGCACCTGGCCGCCGTTCCGCGCGTCGGGGAGCAGTTCCCGGATGGCGGAGTCGTCCTCGGCGCCGTCGTAGATCAGCAGGGACTTGGTCCTGGGCAGTTCGTTGAGGAGGAGGCGGCGCAGGGTCTGTTCCGGGTCGGTCTCCTCCTGGGGTGCGGGCGCCCCCGACCGGTCGTCGCGCACGCGCTGGAGCTTGCGCGCCAGGTCGATCAGGCTCGCGCGGGCCGTGGGGGCGTGGCCGGCCTGCACCATCCAGATGACGTCGAACAGATCCTCGTACTGGCGTGCGTACTCCAGGGCGAGGGTGGTCTTGCCGATGCCGCTGAGCCCGTGGATCGCGCAGATCCGGCCCTCTCCCGCGACGTTCGCCTTGCCCAGCACCGAGCGCAGCAGGGCGAGCTCGGTACGGCGGGCGGTGAAGTGGTGGACGCCGCGCGGTTCGAGATTGGTGACCAGCGGGCCGAGGCCCGGGTAGCGCGGTTCGGCCTCGCCGGCCACATGGGCGGCCGTGTAGTCGGGCAGCGGCACGGCGCCGGCCTGGTGCAGCCGGGCGTCGACGGTCGCCGCCGCGTCGTCGGCCGTGCGGCCGGCCAGGTCCAGCACCTCGTGGCCCGCCCAGCGGGTCGGTACGGGGGTGCGGTGCGAGGTCACCAGGGCCAGTACGGACCTGCCGCGCGACCACGTCGGACGGTGCTGGTCGTGGGTGTGGTCCGGGTCCGCCAGCGCCCGGGAGACGATGACGAGTTCATGGTCGGGGGCGATCTCCGGGGGCGGCGGCACGGGCTGCCCGGCGGCCGGCCAGGCCCGGGTGGAGGTGAGGTATCCGATGCGGCGCAGCCGCCAGGCCAGCCAGTGGGCCCAGGGCTCGTCGCCGTGCGGATGGCTGATCAGCACCTGGGGCGGGGGACCGCCCGCGCGGGCGCGCAGCGAGTTCGCGGAATAGGCCCCGAGGCCGGTCCCCACCGCGAGCAGGCAGATCATCAGCGCCTGGGCACCGCCGTCGACGAACTTGACCCCGGTGCCCGCGCCGGCGGCGACCGCCGCACCCGCGAACACCATTGCCTGGTCCAGGCGCCGCCGGACCCTGTTGTTACGGCGCATGGATCCCCCTGCCCGACACCGCACCCCCATACGGACCATCAATTATGGGGCGTGGAGCGACTTTTGGCGCCCGTGCTGCGCACATTGATCCCCGGGAGACATCCCCGGAAACGCCGGGAAGCGCCCGGCCCCGCATGATGGCTGACGGCGGCGGAGAGCCGTTAAGGTTGCTCCCCACCACGTGCGGATGTATCCCTCGATGGACCGCCCTCGTTACTTGCGAGGATGCGACGCATCCCCGACAGGCCGAGCCGGCACAGGCGCAGTGGCCACGCGGCGCTTCGGAAAGGTACTCCAGTGATCGACTCCGCCGCCCCCGAGGCCGGCCTCCAGCCGTTTCTGCACGACACGGTGATCTGCCTGGCCGCGCCGTCCTTCGCGCTGTCGTCCCCCGACGGGCAGCTGCGCGGCACGGGGGTCGACGGTTTCTACGACCAGGACCGCAGGCTGCTGCACACACTCCGCGTGCTCGTCGACGGCCTGGAGCCCGAACCGGTCGACCACTGCTCGCCCGGTGCCCGCCAGGCCGTGTTCCGGGCGATGTGCCGGGACGCCGCCGACCCGACGTCCGCGCCCTGGCTGCTGGTCACGCGGGAGCGCGCCGTACGGCATCCGGGCGACGAGGACCTCGGTGACGTCGTCCGGCTGCACAACGTCGGTGCGCGGGAGGTGCGCTGCACGTTCTCCGTGGTGGCCGCCACCGATCTCGCGGACGTCGCCACGGTCAAGGCGGGCGCCGCCACGGACGACGTCCCGTGCACACCGGTGGACGGCGCCGACCCCGGGGTGCGCTGGCTGTGCCCGCAGGACAAGAGCCGGGTCGTGCTGAGGGCCCTGCCCGGCCCGACGGCGGCGCACCCCCGGCCCGAGCCGGAGATCGTCCTGGGCGGCGGGGAACACCCCGGCCGGGCCGAGCTGCGCTGGGAGCTAGTGCTGGCGCCGGACGAGGAGTGGTCCGTCCAGCTGCTCGTGCACGGCAAGACCACGACCGTCGCGGGCTACCCCGTACCGCCCCGTCGGCCCGCCCCGTGGGCCACCCCCGAGGTCACCGGACATCCGCGGCTCGCGGCACTGCTGCGGCGCGGTCTCGCCGATCTGGAGGCGCTGCGGCTCGCCGACCCCGAAGGGACGACCGGGGAGCGCGAGGACCAGTTCGTGGCCGCCGGATGCCCGTGGTTCCTGGGACTGTTCGGCCGGGACAGCATCTGGGCGGCGCGGATGATGCTCCCGCTCGGCACCGGCCTGGCCGGCGGCACGCTCCGGTCGCTCGCCCGGCGCCAGGGCCGGCAGGACGACGCGTTCACCGAGGAGGCCCCGGGGCGGATCCTGCACGAGCTGCGGCCCGCCGAGACGCGCCACGGCCACGGCGGCATGGTGCTGCCGGCCCGCTACTACGGCTCCGTGGACGCGACCCCGCTGTTCGTCGTCCTGCTGCACGAGGCCTGGAAGTGGGGGCTGGCGGAGTCGGAGCTGCGACGGCTGCTGCCGCACGCCCGCGAGGCCATGGGCTGGGTCGCCCGCGCGATGGGCCCCGACGACCTGATCCGCTACGGCAAGGGCCGGGCGAACGGGCTGCTGCACCAGGGGTGGAAGGACTCCCCCGACGCGATCCGCGACTCCGAGGGCCGGCACATCGAACCGCCCATCGCGCTGTGCGAGGTGCAGGGATACGCGTACCAGGCCGCGACCGGCTTCTGCGACATGCTCACCGCACTCGGCGCCGAGGCGGCGGAGGTCACACGATGGCGGGAGCGCGCGGAACGGCTGCGGGCCGCCTTCCACCGGTCCTTCTGGATCGACGAGCCGGACGGACGGCGCTATCCGGCCATCGCCGTCGACGCCGACGGACACCCGGTCAGCGGCCCGGCGTCCAACATGGGGCATCTGCTGAACTCGGGCATCCTGCGCGACGACAAGGACTGCCGCCACATCGCCGAGGCCCTCGTCTCGGACGAACTGCGCACGCCCTGGGGGATCCGCACCCGGTCCGCGCGGCTGGCGGGATTCAACCCCTTCAGCTACCACGGCGGTTCGGTGTGGGCCCACGACTCCGCCATCGCCGTCCACGGACTGGCCTCGGCGGGCTTCCTGGACGAGGCCGCCGTCCTGCTCGACGGCATGCTCGACGCGGCATCGCATTTCGGCTACCAACTGCCCGAGCTGTATGCCGCCTACCCGTCGTCACGCTTCGACCGGCCGGCCCCGTATCCCCCGTCCTGCCGCCCCCAGGCCTGGGCCGCCGCCTCGGCCGCCCTGCTGTGCTCCGCGATGCTCGGCATCGAGGCCGACGCTCCCCGCCACCGTCTGACGGTACGTCCGATCGCGCCCTCGCTCCTGGGCCTCGATTCCCCCTACTCTGTTCGGGGGTTGAGGCTGGGGAACCATGAGGTCGAGGTACGGGTCGACGTCCACGGCGGCGCGGACGTACTCGGCGTCGACGGCCCCGGCTGGCGGGTCACCGCCTTCGGACCCCCGACGAACTGACGCACAGCGGTCCCCGACGAGAGGGAGACACGTGGGTGGTGGCGGGCGGGCGGAAGCGCGGCGTTCCATCGCCCTCGTGCACTGGGCCTTTCCGCCCACGGTCGGTGGCGTCGAGTCGCATCTCGCCGACTACGCCGCTCTGCTGGCCCGCAGGGGACACACGGTGACGCTGCTCACCGGTGAGACGAGGCCGCGGCCCGTCGACCGCGTCGAGATCCTCACCCATCCCCTGCTCAGACTGGCGGAGTACCAGCGCCGCACCGCGGGCCAGGACGGCGGCGCGAGACGGTGGCTGACGCCCGTCGAACAGGCACAGGCGGCCGAACTGCACCGCTGGCTCGCGCGGGTGGTGGACTCCCGTGGTGTGCGGCTCGTGCACGGGCACAACCTGCACCACTTCTCTCCGGTGCCCGCGCTCGCCCTGGGCCGCCTCCAGGAGCAGACGGGCACACCGCTGCTGCACACGTACCACAGCGTGTGGCCGGAGGACCCGTGGACGGCCCAGTTCTGCCGTTCCTGGGACGGCCACTACGTGGTGTCCGACTATCTCGCCTTCGCCTGCCGCACCCATCTCGGCATCCGCGCCCGGCGCGCCTATCTGGGGATCGCCACCGCCCGGTTCCGCGAACTGCCACCCGCGCCCGACGACGGCTCCTTCACCGTGCTCCTGCCCGCCCGGCTCATCCCCGACAAGGGGGCGGAGCTGGCCGTGCGCATGCTGGCCCGGCTCAGACAGTCCGGGCTGCCCGTCCGTCTGGTGCTCACCAGCCCGCACGAGGTGGTGGACTGGCACCGGGAGCAGCAGGGATTCCTGGAGCGGCTGGGCCGGCTGATCGACGGCCTCGGGCTGCGACCCCACGTGGAGCTGGTGCCGACCCCGAAAGAGCTGATGCCACGGCTGTACGCCCGCTCCCATGTGGTGGTGTACCCGTCGGACTATCCCGAACCGCTGGGCCTCGCACCGCTGGAGGCGATGTCGGCGGGGCGGCCCGTCGTGGTCACCGCGATCGGCGGGCTGCCGGAGGCGGTCGTCCACGGCCGGACCGGGTATGTGGTGACCCCGGGCAGTCTGGAACAACTCACCGACCGGGTAGGGCGGTTGCTGCTCGACCCGGGGCTGTCGAAACGCCTCGGCCAGGCGGGACGCCGGCACGTCGAGCGGCAGTTCAACCTGGACACGTACGCGGACAAGATGTGCGCCGCCTACGCGGCGCTGCCCGCCGACCGCGTCGAAGGGCTGCCGCGCAGCGGCTGAGACGCGAGGAGGGACGCCCCTGGACCGGGTCCCGGGGCGCCCCTTCTGTCAGTCCGTCACTTCACCGTCACCGTCACGTTCGGCGACACCGTCGTCCCACGGCTCACCCGGAACTTCTGGGTGCCCTTGTTCGTGAGCTTGACGTTGAAGGTGTAGACGCCGCCCTTCTTGACCGTGGTGGTCTTCACGGTGACCCACTTGGTGCCGTTGAGGCGCTGAAGCCGCAGCGTGCTGCCTACCGCCAGGCCCTTGGTGTGTTCCGTGAACACCACCGACTGACCGGGCTTCACCGAGGGCTTGTCGACCTTGACCATGATCGAGGTCGTGGTCCGCTTGGGAGGCGCCGCCTGCTGCTTCGGGGCCTCGGGGCGCGTCATCGACCCGCGGGACATCTTGGGCGACGGGCTCGGCGACGCGGCGGCGAACGCGGCGGCCGTTCCGCCCGTCAGCAGTGCGACGGAGAGCGCGCCTGCGGTGAGCGCACGGGTGGAGCGGGTGCGGAGTGAGGATTTCACGTTTCTCTCCTGTGCTACGACAGATCCCCCACTTACGGATCCCCCACTGCGCGCGCACTTCGAGGCTTCCACGGCGCCGACCGGGCGGCGACCCAGGTGTCACTGGATTGCAGCAACGGAAAGGTGACCGTCCGTGATCGCAGCAGGTGAACGGGGCGCCACACCGCCGACTTCTTACCTTGCGGTCACTTCGTGCCGACCGTCCGCAGCACCGTCAGCGCCAACGCGCGGGCCACCGACGCGATTTCGGTGACCGACACCCGTTCCCGCGCACTGTGCGCGAGGCGTACGTCCCCGGGCCCGTACTGCAGAGTCGGGATCCCCTCCCCCGTGTACAGCCGCAGATCACTGCCGTACGGCGCCCCGCGCTCCCGCAGCCGGGGGCCGCCCGTCGCGTCGGCGTGGGCGGTGGCGACCGTGTTCCGCAGCGGGTGACCCACCGGCAGCCGCCCGCTCGCGAACTGGCCGCCCGGCCACGTCACGACCGCCGGGTGCGTGCGCAGCCACGGGTCGGCCGCGCACGCCCGCGCCACACACCGCTCCAGGTCCGCGCGGGCGGCGGCCGGGTCCTCGTCGAGCCGGACGCCCAGCCGGCCCTCGGCGACCAGCAGGTCGGGCACGCTGCTGGCCCAGTCGCCGGAGCGCACGGTGCCGACCGACAGCGCATAGGGGATGGGGTACTCCGCCATCAGCGGGTCCGGGCCGGTGTTGCGCTCGGACTCCAGGGCGGCAAGGGCCCGGTGGATCGGTATGTACGCGTCGATCGCGCTCACCCCCTCGTCACGGGAGCTGGCGTGCGCCGCTCTGCCCGGTACCGCGATACGGAAGGTCAGCGCGCCCGCGTTGGCCGTCACCAGGGTGCCGCCGGTCGGCTCGGTGATCACACACGCGTCGCCCGTGTGCCCGCGCCGCAGCGTGCCGAAGGCTCCGAGCCCGCCGTCCTCCTCGCCGACCACGAAGTGCACGGCGACCCGCCCGCGCAGCCGCGCCCCGCTCGCCCGCACCGCCTCCAGCGCGGCCAGGTGCGCCACCAGGCCGGCCTTCATGTCACAGGCGCCGCGGCCGTGCACGATGTCCCCGACGGCCCTCGCCGTGAACGGGTCGCCCTCCCAGCTCGCGAGGTCCCCCGGCGGTACGACGTCCACATGGCCCTGGAGGATCAGGGTCGGTCCGTCGCCGCCGTCCGGGGTGGCGGCGACGAGACCCCAGGCCTCGTCCCGGGGCGCCTCGGCGCCGGGGAAGCCCGGGTCCGCCAGCAGCTCGGGCAGGTTCATCGACCACAGGTCGACGTCGAGCCCGAGCCGGTCCAGCCGTCCGGCCAGATCGTGCTGGATCTCCGACTCGGCCGGGCTCCCGGTCACGCTCGGGATCGCGATCAGCTCCCGCAGGGTCCGGGCGACGGCCGCCTCGTCGACGGCCGCCAGCGCGGCGGCCTCCTCTGCGCTGAACCGGGCTGCGGTCATGGACGCTTGCTCCTGTCACGAGACACCGCGGGTTCCAGCACCCGGCGGCGCGGGTGCCGCCACCCTAGGCGGACTCCTATGACGGGGCCCAGGGCCTGTCGCCACACTTCCGTCGTCCGCGCTCCCCTCGTCCGCCCGGAGGAGCGGGTCCCTCGGTGGTGTGGGGCAACGGCCGCGCGGGCGAAGCCGAGCGCAGGCCGGAGTGCGACGCCATCCGGTCGTGGTGCACAGGCCTCCGGGGCGCTCTCTGCCTACGCTGGAATCGCCGTCTCCTCGATGGCCGGAAACGTTCGCAGAGCCGTACGCCAGGAGAGCAAGCCGATGGCCGCCACGGAGCACGCCCGCCCGAGCCGGTTGCGGGCGTGGATGCTGGAGGGGCTGTCCGACATGGGCAAGGGCGCCCCGCAGGGCCCCCACGCCGAGCCCGAACCCCCGCACAAGGGCCAGCGCTGGTGGCGGGTGATGTGCCTGACCGGCGTCGACTACTTCTCGACCCTCGGCTACCAGCCCGGCATCGCCGCCCTCGCCGCCGGCCTGCTCTCTCCCATCGCCACCGTCGTCCTCGTCATCGTCACCCTGGCCGGCGCCCTGCCCGTCTACCGGCGGGTCGCCAAGGAGAGCCCGCACGGCCAGGGCTCCATCGCCATGCTGGAGCGGCTGCTGTCCTTCTGGAAGGGCAAGCTCTTCGTCCTCACCCTGCTGGGCTTCGCCGCCACCGACTTCCTGATCACCATCACTCTCTCGGCCGCCGACGCCTCCACCCACCTGGTCGAGAACCCCCACCTCGCCGGCGCGCTGCACGGCCGGCAGATGCTGATCACCCTGCTCCTGGTCGCCCTGCTGGGCGCGGTCTTCCTCAAGGGCTTCCTGGAGGCCATCGGCGTCGCGGTCTCCCTGGTCGGCATCTACCTGGCGCTGAACGCCGTGGTCGTGGTGGTGGGGCTGTGGCATGTACTGACGGCCGGGCACGTGGTCACCGACTGGACCAGTGCCCTGACCGCCGAGCACGGGAACGTCTTCGTCATGGTCGGCCTGGCACTGATCGTCTTCCCCAAACTGGCCCTCGGCCTGTCCGGCTTCGAGACCGGCGTGGCCGTCATGCCTCACGTGGAGGGCGACCCCGGCGACACGGAGGAGAAGCCCACCGGCCGGATCCGGGACACCCGGAAGCTGCTGACCACCGCCGCCGTGATCATGAGCGTCTTCCTGATCACCACCAGCTTCATCACCACGCTGCTGATCCCGGCGAACGAGTTCAAGCCCGGCGGCCCGGCCAACGGCCGCGCGCTGGCGTATCTGGCGCACGACTATCTCGGCAACACCTTCGGCACCGTCTACGACATCTCGACGATCGCGATCCTGTGGTTCGCGGGCGCCTCCGCGATGGCGGGACTGCTCAACCTCATGCCCCGCTATCTGCCCCGCTACGGCATGGCCCCGCACTGGGCCCGCGCGGTGCGCCCCATGGTCATCGTCTTCACCCTGGTCGCCTTCCTCGTCACCTGGATCTTCGACGCCAACGTCGACAAGCAGGGCGGCGCCTACGCCACCGGCGTGCTCGTGCTGATCAGCTCGGCGGCGATCGCGGTGACCATCGCCGCCCGCAAGGCCCGCCAGAAGGGCTGGACGATCGCCTTCGCGGTGATCGCCACGGTGTTCCTCTACACGACGGTCGCGAACGTCATCGAACGCCCGGACGGCGTGAAGATCGGCGCCTGCTTCATCGCCGGGATCATCCTCCTCTCGCTGGGGTCACGGCTCGCCCGCTCCTTCGAGCTACGCGTGACCAGCATGACCATGGACGACATGGCGGAGCGTTTCGTCCGGGACATCGCCAGCCGCCGCATCCGCTTCATCGCCAACGAGCCCGAGGAACGGGACATCACCGAGTACCGGGACAAGATCGAGCAGATCCGCAACGACAACGACCTCCCGCCGCAGGAGGACTTCGTCTTCGTGGAGGTGACGGTCGGCGACCCCTCGGAGTTCGAGGCGAGCATGAACGTACGAGGCGAAGTGATGCACGGCCGCTACCGCGTGCTCACCCTGGAGTCGTCCTCCATCCCCAACGCGCTCGCGGCGCTGTGCCTGCACGTGCGCGACTCGACGGGCTGCATCCCGCACATCTACTTCGAATGGACCGAGGGCAACCCGTTCGCCAACTTCCTGCGCTTCTTCCTCTTCGGCCAGGGCGAGGTGGCACCGGTGACCCGAGAGGTCCTACGAGAAGCAGAACCAGACCGCAAACGCCGCCCACGAGTCCACGTCGGCTGAACCCCGGACTGCGCCCACCCGGCAAGTGCCGGTGAGCGAAACCCACCCCTGGCCGCCCCCACCCCCCGGCACCCCTCTACTCGCCCCCGCCCGACGTCCCCCCACCCACCGTGAACCCGATAACCGACCCACCCCCCACGCGCCGATAGGCAAACGCCCCTCCCCCATGCGACATGGAAACCTCCCGCACGATCGACAACCCGAGCCCCGACCCGGGCAGACTCCGCGCATCGGCAGCCCGATAGAACCGGTCGAAGATCCGCATGAGGTCGTACTCCCCGATCCCGGGCCCCCGATCGAGGACCTCGACCCGCACACTGCCCAGCGGCGGCCCGCTGTCCGGCTCGTCGGAGGAGTCCTCCACCCGGGACGGATGCTCCGCACCCGTGACGACGATCTCGATCGGCGCCTTCCCGTCGCGGTCGAACTTCGTCGCGTTCTCCACCAGGTTGGACACCGCCCGCTGCAACGCCGTAGCCCGTCCGTCGACCGTCGTGTCACCGGTGACGCGGACGAGGATCTCGCGCCCCGTGCGGCGGCGGGCGATGGTCGCCACGTCCTCGGCGACGTCGCCGAGCGTCAGCCGCTGCACCGGTTCCGTGTCCGACTGTCCGGCCGCCAGGTCGACCAGCTCGTTCACCAGGTCGGTCAGCTCGCGGGACTCCTGGGCGAGGTCGGCGACCAGTTCCTCGCGGGCGGCGGGCGGCAGTTCGTCGATCCGGCGCAGGAGCGAGATGTTCGTACGCAGGGACGTCAGCGGCGTACGGAGTTCATGGCCCGCGTCCTGCACCAGGCGCCGCTGGTCCTCCTCCGACTGGGCCAGGCGTCCCAGCATGCGGTCGAAGGAGCGGCCGAGACGGGCCACCTCGTCGTTCCCGGTGACCGGCACCTGGATGCCGAGCCGCCGGGTGCGCGCCACGTCCTCGGCGGCACCGGCCAGCCGCACCAGCCGCCGGGTGATCCGCCGTGCCAGCCACCAGCCGAACAGCCCGGCCGCCAGCACCACCGCGCCGACCAGCAGGCCCGTTCGCTGCTGGAGGCTGCGCAGCAGGTCCTCGGTGCTGCTGAGCTCCTGGGCCACCTGCACCGCGCCCTGACCACGGCCGAGCGCGACGGTCGCGACCCGGTAGACATCGCCGCCGACATCGACGTTCCCGTGTTCCACCAGCTTGCCCGGCTTGGCGGTGTCCGCTGTCCTGCGGTCGTCGGCGCCGACGGGCAGCGCGGGGTTGGAGTGGTCGACAACCGCGCCACCATGTCCGAGCACCTGCACGACGGTGCGGCTGGGCCGGATGATGTCGTCGCGCGGGGTGTCGTGGTCCTTCTCGGAGATGGCGAAGTCGTCCGGCATCAGCTGCTTCTGGCTGACCTGGTCCCGTAGATCGGCCACCACCTGCGCGAACACGGTCTGCTGGTCCACCCGCACGAGACGGGCGGCGGCGTCGTAGCTCAGGAAGCCGACGAGGACCGTGACGCCGGCGGCCACGGCCGCGAACGACACGGTGAAGGTGGTCCGCAGCGACGACATCCGCCGCAGCCGGGACCGCAGCCGCAGTCGGCGGCGCAGCCCGCGCGGCAGCCGCCGCCACAGGCGCATTCCGGCCCCCGCGTCGTCCTCGGCGCCCGAACGCGGTGCTGGAGGCACTAGTCCTCCCTCAGTACGTACCCCACGCCGCGCACCGTGTGGATGAGCGCGGGGGCCCCCGGCTCGTCGAGCTTGCGCCGCAGATAGCCCACGTAGACGGCGAGGTTCTTGGAGCCGGGGCCGAAGTCGTAGCCCCAGATGCGGTCGTAGATGGTGGCGTGGTCGAGGACGATGCCGGCGTTGCGGGCGAGCAGCTCCAGCAGGTCGAACTCGGTCCGTGTGAGCTCCAGCTCGCGCTCGCCGCGCCAGGCGCGGCGCGCCTGTACGTCCATGCGCAGCCCGGCGACGGAGACCTGGCCGTTGGGGATCTTGTCCTCCTCCTTGGGCGCCTGGAAGACGGAGCCGTTGGTGCGGCGCAGCAAGGCCCGGAGCCGGGCGAAGACCTCCTCGACGTCGAACGGCTTCACCACGTAGTCGTCTGCGCCCGCGTCCAGGCCGGCGATCCGGTCTGCGGTCTCCACCAGGGCCGTGAGCATCAGGATCGGGGTGCGGTCGCCCTCGGCGCGCAGCACGCGGCACACCTGGAGGCCGTCGATGCCGGGCATCATCACATCGAGAACGAGCACGTCGGGCTGGGTGCGGTGGGCCTGGGCGAGGGCCTCCACCCCGTCGGCCACGGCGGTCACCCGGTAACCCTCCAGCGTCAGCGCGCGTTCCAGGGCATGACGGATGGCGCGGTCGTCCTCGGCGAGCAGCACTGTCTGGGTCACGCCACCAGTCTGCCAAGGCCATGGCGGCACACCACCGGGTGAGCCGGGCCGCGGGCGGGCTTCTTACCCGCCTCTCACCGCGCCGGACGGGGCGACTTACCTGGTCGGGCCAGGGTGTCGGCTACATCACGTGCCTCTCCGGGGGCACGCCAGGCAGGCCCGGAACCCCCGGTCCGGGGGCCGGTCGGCGCGGTGGGGTGGGCCGGGAACGGTACGACGGTGGCGGCCCATCCCTCACCCCGCGCCCCAAAGAGGCGCGGGGCTGCATCAATGTGCGGCTCCGCCGCGTGGCCGCGACCAGCCACGACGCACCCGCAGACGAGCAACGACGCACCCGCAGACGAGCAACGGCCGATCGCGGCACTTCCCGCGGAGCGCCTAGCCCTGCAGCGCGGCGAGCTGCTGCTCGAAGGGGACCACCGTGAAACCGTGCGAGCCCTTCGCACCGCCGCCCGGCACGGGCACACGCTGCAGCCCGGCAGGCGCGGGCCCGATCTCCGACCCGTACGCGGCGTGCTCGGACACGGCCCCGGCGGGCTCCGGCTCGCCGGTCGCCGCACGGGAGACGGCCGCCTGCTCGGGGGACCCCGCGCCCATCAGCCGTACCAGTTCACCCGCGGCCCGTTCGATCCGCTCGGGCAGGCCCTCCGCGCCCCAGTCCTCCGAGGCCGCGTACACGCCGGTCGGGGTGACCACGGCCCGCAGGTAGGAGAACAGCGGACGCAGGGCGTGGTCCAGGACCAGCGAGTGCCGGGCGCTGCCGCCCGTCGCCGCGATCAGGACCGGCGTGCCCACCAGCGCGTCCTTGTCGAGCACGTCGAAGAACGACTTGAACAGTCCGCTGTACGACGCCGAGAACACCGGCGTGACGACGATCAGCCCGTCGGCCTCGGTGACGGCGTCCAGCGCGCGGGCCAGGCCCGGCCCGGGGAAGCCGTTGGTGAAGTTGTGCGCGATCTCCACGGCGAGGTCGCGCAGCTCGACGACCTGGATGTCGACGGGCGCCCGCCCGTCCACGGCGGCGGCCAGCCGGTCGGCCAGCAGCCGCGTGGAGGACGGAACACTCAGACCCGCCGAGACGACGACGAGCTTCATGCGACGGTCACCTCCTCGGAACCCTCCTGGGCGTCCTTGGCAGCGAGCAGGGACTTGTGGGTCGGGGCGTCCGGCACGTTCGCCGGGCGGCCCTTGGCGAACTCCTCGCGCAGCACCGGCACGACCTCCTCGCCGAGCATGTCGAGCTGCTCCAGGACGGTCTTCAGCGGCAGTCCGGCGTGGTCCATCAGGAACAGCTGGCGCTGGTAGTCACCGGCGTACTCGCGGAAGGCGAGCGTCTTCTCGATCACCTGCTGCGGCGAGCCGACCGTCAGCGGGGTCTGCTCGGTGAACTCCTCCAGGGAGGGGCCGTGACCGTAGACCGGCGCGTTGTCGAAGTACGGGCGGAACTCGCGCACCGCGTCCTGGGAGTTCTTCCGCATGAACACCTGGCCGCCCAGGCCGACGATCGCCTGCTCGGGCGTCCCGTGCCCGTAGTGGGCGTACCGCTTCCGGTAGAACTCGACCATCCGCTTGGTGTGGTCGGCCGGCCAGAAGATGTTGTTGTGGAAGAAGCCGTCGCCGTAGTACGCGGCCTGCTCGGCGATCTCCGGGGAACGGATGGAGCCGTGCCAGACGAACGGCGGGACGCCGTCCAGCGGGGCCGGCGTGGACGTGAAGCCCTGAAGCGGCGTGCGGAACTTGCCCTCCCAGTTCACCACGTCCTCGCGCCACAGCCGGCGCAGCAGCGCGTAGTTCTCGATGGCGAGGTTGATGCCCTCCCGGATGTCCTGTCCGAACCACGGATACACCGGCCCGGTGTTGCCGCGCCCCATCATCAGGTCGACCCGGCCGTCCGCGAGGTGCTGGAGCATCGCGTAGTCCTCGGCGATCTTCACCGGGTCGTTGGTGGTGATGAGGGTGGTGGAGGTGGAGAGGATCAGCTTCTCCGTCTTCGCCGCTACGTAGCCGAGCATCGTGGTCGGCGACGAGGGCACGAACGGCGGGTTGTGGTGCTCACCGGTCGCGAAGACGTCCAGGCCGACCTCCTCGGCCTTCAGCGCGATCGCGACCATGGCCTTGATCCGCTCGTGCTCGGTCGGCGTCCGGCCGGTGGTGGGGTCCGGAGTGACGTCTCCGACGCTGAAGATCCCGAACTGCATGGTCGCTCACACCCTCCAAGTTGTTTACAATTCAACTATACCCCCAAACGGCGCCCCCTCCTCCGCTATTCCCTCCGCCCTTGCCCGGTGTCCGGCCACTGTCAGTGCCCGCTCGTACGATCCCGACATGGCCGCCCCACGCCGTGACACACGAGGCATCGTCGACGCCGCGGAGCTCTTCTCCCGCGTCACCTTCCGGCGTCTCGAACCGGCCGAGCCCCTGCGCCGGTACCTGGAGCACTACTGGCTGATCGACTGGGACCTCCCGGAGCCGTACGCGTCCCATGTCGTCCCCCACCCGGCGGTGAACGTCGTCTTCCAGCAGCACGGCGACCAGGCGCCCTGGGGCGAGGTCGCGGGCATCTGCCTGGAGCTGTTCACACAGAAGCTGGAGGGCAGGGGCCGGGTCTGCGGGATCAAGTTCCGCCCGGGCGGCTTCCGCCCCTTCGCGCCCGGCCGCCCGGTGACGGACTGGACGGGCCGCCGCGTCCTGCTGCCCGAGGTGTTCCCGGACACGGACCCCGCGGCACCCCTCGCCCCCGACGCCGAGCGCGACCGCGTGGCCGCCCTGGACGCCTTCCTGCTGAACCTCGACCCCCGTCCGGACCCCCAGGCCGACCTTGCGGTCGCCCTCGTCGACCGCATCCGCACGGACCGTACGATCCGCCGCGTCGCCGACTTCGCGCGGGCGGAGGGCATGACCGTACGGGTCATGCAGCGCCTCTTCGCCGCGTACGTGGGCATCGGCCCGAAGTGGGTCATCCTCCGCTACCGCATCCACGAGGCCCTGGAGCGCGCGGAGACGGAACGGCAGGTGGACTGGGCGGGCCTGGCAGCGGACCTGGGCTACGCGGACCAGGCCCACCTGGTCCGGGACTTCACGGCGACGGTCGGGGTTCCTCCCACGGCCTACGTTCGCCATCGCGCCCCATAGGGGCGGGGGGCTGAGACATAGTGCGGCTCCGCCGCGCGGGCGCGACAAGCCACGACACACCCGCCACTGAGGATCAAGCGGCAACCGCCCCGGACCCTGCCTCATCCCCTCACAAGCCGGGCTCGCTCAAAAGGCGTACACATCCCCCGTGTCAAGGACCAGCACCTGCCGCTGATCGTTGCCATGGTTCGGATCCACCGTGCCGCCGACCCACAGCGTGTCGATCGTCATCGTCACCTCGGTCGAAGGCACCCCCAGCCGGACCCGCAGGTCGATCTCCTTGCCCATCCTGCCCACGCCGATCGGCCCCGTCCCGCACAGCACGGTCCGCGCGTCGGAGCGCACGCACCCCGCCGGCAGCACCTGCTGGTCCGCCAGCGGCAACGACCAGCGCACCTGCACGGTGGCGCCGGCGACGTCGGCCGGCCCATGGTTGCGCGGGGTGAGCCACACACCGACCTCGTCGGCGGCCATGGCCACATACCCGTGATACGAGAGGTCGGCCTCGGGGCTCGCGGCCACGGCGGGCACCGCCACCCCCACCACCGCGGCCGCGCCCAGCACGACGGCCATACGCATCCGTTTCCGCATCACGTCACTTCCTCCGCCTAGGCCCGGACATCACCGCATGTATGCCACGTCCACGGCACGGCAGGCGCCGCCGGGCAGGTGAGCCACTCCGGCACTCCGGCAGGACGAAGGCGAGGCGGGACCCCGTCCGCCGCACCGGAACGGCGTGCGAGGGTGACCGCATGCTGATCCTCCGCTCCGCCGCCCTCTTCGTCGTCGCCGCGCTGTTCGAGATCGGCGGCGCCTGGCTCGTGTGGCAGGGCGTGCGCGAGCACCGCGGCTGGGGGTGGATCGGCGCGGGCGTGATGGCCCTCGGCGTCTACGGTTTCGTCGCCACCCTCCAGCCGGACGCCCACTTCGGCCGCATCCTCGCCGCGTACGGCGGTGTCTTCGTGGCCGGTTCCCTGGTCTGGGGCATGGTGGCGGACGGCTACCGCCCCGACCGCTGGGACGTGACCGGCGCGCTGATCTGCCTCGCCGGAATGGCCGTGATCATGTGGGCGCCCCGGGGCCGCTGACCACCTTTCGGGCACCGGGCCGACCAGCCCTCGGGCATTTGGCCGGCCCCCTGTCCCGGCCACCTATCCTGGGCGGAAGTCACCACCCGCATGAACGAGCCCGCCGCCCGAGGAGCAGCCCCATGACCGCCGTCGCACCCTCCGCCGCCTCCCGCATCGCCGTCGTCACGGGCGCGAGCAGCGGAATCGGCGCCGCGACGGCCCGGCAGCTCGCCGCCGCGGGCTACCGCGTCGTCCTCACCGCCCGCCGCAAGGACCGCATCGAGGCGCTCGCGGAGGAGCTCACCGCCGCCGGCCACTCGGCGGTGGCGTACGCGCTGGACGTCACCGACCGCGCGGCCGTCGACGAGTTCGCCACCGCCTTCAAGACGATCGGTGTGCTGGTGAACAACGCGGGCGGCGCGCTCGGCGCCGACCCCGTCGCGACCGGGGACCCCGAGGAGTGGCGCCGGATGTACGAGACGAACGTCCTCGGCACCCTGAACGTCACCCAGGCCCTGCTCCCCGCGCTGACGGCGAGCGGCGACGGCACGGTGGTGGTCGTCTCCTCCACCGCCGGTCACGGCACGTACGAGGGCGGCGCGGGCTATGTCGCCGCCAAGCACGCCGAGCACGTCCTCGCCGAGACCCTCCGGCTGGAGATCGTCGGCACTCCGGTCCGCGTGATCGAGGTCGCGCCCGGCATGGTGAAGACGGACGAGTTCGCGCTGACCCGTTTCGGGGGCGACGCGGAGAAGGCCGCGAAGGTGTACGCGGGCGTCGCCGAGCCCCTGACGGCGGACGACGTGGCGGACACGATCACCTGGGCGGTCACCCGGCCCAGCCACGTCAACATCGACCTCCTGGTAGTCCGCCCGCGGGCCCAGGCATCGAACACGAAGGTCCACCGGGAGCTGTGATGAGCGAACCTGCCACGCCGCCCGAACCGGCCACGCCGCCCGAGCCCGACCGCGCCACGGAACAGGAACACCTGGCCCTGGAGAAGAAACGCGAGCGCTACGTCTGGTACTACCTCGCGTACTTCCTCTTCGGCATCCACATCGTGGCGTTCGTGATGATCTACGCGGTGAAGCACGCGAAGTAGCGAGTAAAACCACAGGCGGACGGCCGACCGGCCCCCTAGGGTCACCACCCGTGAGCAGACACATACCGTTCGAGCACCTGCACAACTTCCGTGACCTGGGCGATTATTCGACGACGGACGGGCGGCGGGTGCGCCCGGGCCTGCTGTTCCGCGCCGACTCGCTCGGCAAGCTGGTCGAGGGCACGGACGACTGGGACCGCTTCCTGTCCCTCGGCATCCGCACCGTCGTGGACCTCCGGTACCCGTGGGAGATCGAGGGCCGGGGCCGCGTCCCCGAGCACCCGTCGTTCACGTACCACAACCTGAGCATCGAACACCGCCCGTACGACCAGGCGGCTCTCGGCCCCGAGATCGAGCTGGGCCCCTACCTGGCGGCCCGCTACATGGAGGTCGCGGAGGACGGCACGAAGGAGCTCCGCGCGGCGCTGGAACTGGTGGTGAACGCGGCAAAAGCGAAGGAACCGCTGGTCTTCCACTGCGCCTCCGGCAAGGACCGCACGGGCAAACTCGCCGCGCTGATCCTCGGTCTCGTCGGAATCCCGGAAGCCACCATCATCGAGGACTTCAGCCTCACGGAACTGGCCACCTCCGCCCTGCTCGCCGACTGGAAGGCCCGCAACGACGGCCGGGAACCGGCCTGGCCCGGCTTCGGCCGAGCCCCGGAGTCGGTCATGCGGCTGTTCCTGTCGGCCCTGACGGCCCGCTACGGCTCGCTCGCCGGATACGTGAACCGGGCACTGGGCATGAACGCGGAGACCGTGTCGGAAACGCTCCGGGCCAACCTTCTGGAACCGGCGCCCACCACCTGGCCGGAGCTGACCCACCGCAAGGCGACCGAGGCCGACGCCCGCGCCCTGGTCCGCCTCCGTGACTCGGCGGCCCTGTGGCAACTGGCGCGGGGAATCGACCAGTGGCGGCCGGGCGAGAAGGACGAGGCCCACTTCATCACCCGTATGAAGGAAGGCGAGGTCTGGCTGGCACACTCCGGCGACCACCTGGCCGGCGCCTGGGAGCTCTGGTGGGACGACCCGGCGGCCTGGGGCCCCCGCCCACCCGAGGCCGGCTACATCCACCGTCTGATGGCGACCCCGCACACGGCACCACCGGGCACGGGCCGCCGGATGCTGGCGGAGGCGGAGTCCCGCATCGCGGCAGCGGGCCGCACCTACGCCCGCCTGGACTGCCTCACTTCCAACCCACGCCTGCGCGCGTATTACGAGGCCGCGGGCTACACGGTCGTCGGCGAACAGGTGGCGAAGGACGGCGGCTCGGGCAGCCCGTACGCGGTGACCTTGCTGGAGAAGCGGCTGCGGTGACGTGCACAGGGCCCGGACCGGGTCGGTCCGGGCCCCGCTGGGAACCCGCGCGCCTCAGCCCTTCACGCAGACGACCTGCTTCAGCTTGGCGACGACCTCCACCAGGTCGCGCTGCTGCTCGATCACCTGCTCGATGGGCTTGTACGCGCCCGGGATCTCGTCCACGACACCGGAGTCCTTGCGGCACTCCACGCCCCGCGTCTGGTCCTCCAGGTCCTGCGTCGAGAAGCGGCGCTTCGCGGCATTGCGGCTCATGCGCCGACCCGCGCCGTGCGAGGCGGAGTTGAACGACTTCTCGTTGCCGAGACCCTTCACGATGTACGAACCCGTGCCCATGGAGCCCGGGATGATCCCGTACTCGCCGGAACCGGCCCGGATCGCGCCCTTGCGGGTCACGAGCAGGTCCATGCCCTCGTACCGCTCCTCCGCGACGTAGTTGTGGTGGCAGGAGATCTCCGGTTCGAAGGTCGGCTTCGCCTTCTTGAACTCCTTGCGGATCACGTCCTTCAGGAGCGCCATCATCAGCGTGCGGTTGTACTTGGCGTACTCCTGCGCCCAGTAGAGGTCGTTGCGGTACGCCGCCATCTGCGGCGTGTCCGCCACGAAGACGGCGAGGTCACGGTCGATCAGGCCCTGGTTGTGCGGGAGCTTCTGGGCGACGCCGATGTGGTGGTCGGCCAGTTCCTTGCCGATGTTCCGCGATCCGGAGTGCAGCATCAGCCAGACGGCACCAGTCGTGTCCGTGCACACCTCCACGAAGTGGTTGCCCGAGCCGAGCGACCCCATCTGCAGAGCCGCCCGCTCCCGCCGGAACTTCACGGCCTCAGCGACCCCGTCGAACCGCCCCCAGAAGTCGTCCCACCCGGAAGTGGACACCCCATGGAACTGCCCGGGGTCCACGGGGTCGTCGTGCATCCCGCGCCCCACCGGAATCGCCTGCTCGATCTTCGAGCGCAGTCGCGACAGGTCCCCCGGAAGGTCGTTCACCGTGAGCGACGTCCTCACCGCGGACATTCCGCAGCCGATGTCCACCCCAACGGCCGCCGGACACACCGCGTCCCGCATCGCGATGACCGAACCGACCGTCGCGCCCTTGCCGAAGTGGACGTCCGGCATGACCGCGAGGCCCTTGATCCAGGGCAGCGTCGCCACGTTCCGCAGCTGCTGCATCGCGACGTCCTCGACCCCGGCCGGGTCCGTCCACATGCGGATCGGAACCTTCGCTCCGGGCACCTCTACGTACGACATAACGTCCTCATCCCCCTGAAAAGCAATACAAGTCTTAAATCGCAAAAACCGGCGCCAAGGTCGACGTAAGGGACAACGGACCGGCGTCCACGGCAGTGCGTGCGATACACATTGTCTCCAGGGGCCCGCCCCACGCGGCAACCGATTAACCAGCGGACACGGCCCACGGAACCGTCGAGAGGAGCCTCACCGTGCAGCGGAAGGCGTACGTACCGGGCGCCGCCGTGCTCCTCGCGGCCCTGCTGGCCGCCTGCACCGGCGGCTCCGGCAGCGGCGGCGCGCCGGACGATTCCAAGGCCGGCGCGTCCACCATGAGCGCGACCGCCGCCCAGCCCGGCAAGTACCGCACCCTTTCCGACGCCTGCGGCGCGGTGAGCCACGACACCCTCGACTCGCTCCTGCCCGGCATCAAGCAGATAGCGGACCAGGGCCGGCGCGAGAGAGCCTATGAGGGCGAGGCCGCGCTCACGTACAGCAACGACCGCCGCTCCGGCTGCCGTTGGAAGTCCGAGGTGCCCGGGGCCACGGACCATCTGTTCGTCGACTTCGAGCGGGTGGTGTCGTACGACAACGCGGTCAGCGACGACTCCCGCGCCGAGCAGGTCTACGGCGCCAAGGAGAAGGCCGCGGACCTCCCCGAGCCCGTTGTCGGCCCCAGTTCCGGCTCCGGCGCCGCCTCCCCGGCCGCCGGCGGCACCGCGAGCGCGAGCGCCACGCCCCCCGCCACCGCCACCGCCTCCTCTTCTGCCTCCGCCTCCGCCTCGGACTCTGCCTCCGACTCCGCCTCGGGAAGCCCGTCCGCCACCGGGACCCCGGCCGATCTCCAGCCCCGCACGCTCGACGACCTCGGCGACGAGGCGTTCCTGAACGACCAGCTGAGCACCGCCCAGCAGCGCACCGTGACTGTGGTGTTCCGCACGTCCAACGTGATCGTGACCATCCAGTACGACGAGCAGCCGACCACCACCCAAACCGCCCCGAGCAGCGAGGACATGCAGGACAAGGCCCGGAAACTGGCCCAGCGGCTGGCCGGTTCGCTCGGCTGACGCACCCCGCCGGACCGCTCCCCGAAGGGAACCGAACCTCACGCCGCATCCGTCCCCACCGCGTACCGTGGCCCCTCGGACCCGATCCGACCGCACGACACACGAGCGTCATGAGTGAAGGAACCATGCACCGACCTGCACAGCGAGACCACCGAGATCAGCACCTTCAGGGCGATCAGGGCGAGCAGGGCGGGCGGCAGCCGGGCCGGCGGGGCTCGCGTCTGGGCCGCCTCCTCGTCTGCGCGGCCGCCGTCCCCGCGGTACTCGTCGCCACCGGGTGCTCCTCCGACTCCGGTTCCGGTTCCGGTTCCGGCTCGTCGAGCAGCGGCGACGCCAAGCAGGAGCAGACCGCCGGCGCCCAGCCCTCGCAGAGCGCCTCGGCAAACGCCGTGCAGCCGGCCGCGTACTCGACGCTGCCCGAGCCCTGCGCCGTGCTGTCCGAGAAGACCCTCGGCGACCTGGTCCCGAAGGGGCTGAAGTCCGCCAAGGAGGGCGCGTCGGACGACACGGCGTCGCGTTCGAGCTGCTCGTGGAGCAGCCTGGAGAGCAACGGCGTCAAGGGCTCCCAGTTCCGCTGGCTCAACGTCTCCCTGCTGCGCTTCAAGTCCGACGCCACGCGCGGCGAGGGCGACAAGCTCGCGCAGGAGTACTACACCAAGCAGGTGCAGGACGCGCGGTCCGTCGTGGGCGCGAAGAACACCAGGTCGGAGCCGGTCGCCGGGGCGGGCGACGAGGCCACGGCGGTGCGCTACGACCTGAAGAAGAAGGAAGGGTCCTTCAAGCAGCAGACGGTCGTGGCGCGCGTGGAGAACGTCGTCATCACCTTCGACTACAACGGCGCGGGTCTGGCCGGCGGCAAGACGCCTGACGCCGACGACCTCACGAAGGCGGCCGAGAAGGCCGTCAAGGAGGTGGTGTCCGCGGTGACGACGGCGAACAAGGGCGGCGGCAAGGCGGGCACGGCCCCGTCGCAGGGGGCCTCGAAGAGCGCCTCGCCGTCGAAGTCCGCGTCCGCGAGCCCGTCGAAGAGCGCCTCGAAGAGCGCGTCTCCGACCGCTTCGGCATCCGCGTCGGCGTCGAAGAAGAGCTGACCCGGCCGCCGCTCGACTCGTGGCGTCACCAGGGAAGTTGCCGGATCCTGGTCCCCGCGCGGACCGGGATCCCGCACACCGGCGACCTGTTCGTGACACGGGTGTGCCACCCTGTTCCGCGCAACCACAAGCAAGGGGAAGGGAATACAGGTGGCCGCGCCACTGCAGCTGACACGGATGCACCGGATTCTCATCGGCGTGGTCGTCACCGGTGCCCTCATCATCGCCGGGATCGGCTTCGCGGGTTCGTACGCCGCCGTCCGTGAGCTGGCCATCAAGAAGGGCTTCGGGAACTTCAGTTATGTCTTCCCGATCGGCATCGACGCGGGCATCTGCGTCCTGCTGGCCCTGGACCTGCTCCTGACCTGGATCCGCATCCCCTTCCCGCTGCTGCGCCAGACGGCGTGGCTGCTGACGGCGGCGACGATCGCGTTCAACGGCGCGGCGGCCTGGCCGGACCCGCTGGGCGTGGGCATGCACGCGGTGATCCCGGTCCTGTTCGTGGTCGCGGTCGAGGCGGCCCGGCACGCGATCGGCCGCATCGCGGACATCACGGCGGACAAGCACATGGAGGGCGTCCGCCTGACCCGGTGGCTGCTCTCCCCGATCCCCACGTTCCTGCTGTGGCGCCGGATGAAGCTGTGGGAGCTGCGCTCCTACGACCAGGTCATCAAGCTGGAGCAGGAACGTCTCGTCTACCGGGCCCGCCTGCACTCGCGCTTCGGCCGCGCCTGGCGCCGCAAGGCTCCCGTGGAGTCCCTGATGCCACTGCGCCTGGCACGCTACGGCGTCCCCCTCTCGGACACGGCCCCGGCGGGACTGGCGGCAGCGGGCATAGAACCGGCCCTGCTCCCACCGGCACCTCAGCCGGAACTGGAGGCCGCACCCGGAGCAGTCGCGGGCAACCCGGCCGCCATCGCTGCGGGCAGTCGCGCCGCGGGGGCGGCGCCCGTCCCGCAGAGAACGGCACCTCCCAGCGAGCAGCTCCCCTACCCCAACGGCAACCAGATCCCCGGGCAGCAGGCCTACGCCCCCGACCTCGACCAGAGCCCGTGGTTCGCCGGCCCCTCCCCCCAGGAGATGCCTTACGACGGCGGCTACGACCCGTCGTACGACCCCGAGACCGAGTACGAACAGTGGTACGAGGAGCAGCTCCAGGAACCCCCGGTCCAGGAGCCCTCTCCGGAGGACACCGGTAGCTTCCCCATCCCGGTGGGCCCGAACCGCACCCGGGAACTCGGCGAGGGCGGCGGCACCCCGCAGCCCGAGCCGGGCGAGGAGTCGTACTACCAGGTCTTCAAGCAGTCGATCAACGGCAGCTACCCGACCCCGCGCGAGTTGATCGACAACATCGAGGCCGAGTTCGGCATCAGCCTTCCCGCGGAAGAGGCCAAGCGCATGGTCAACCGCTTCACCAACCGCCACACCGCGGAACTGGAAGAGGACCACATCGCGTAACGGGACGCGCGACGAACAAGCAGACGAATACAAAGAATTCGACGCATACACAGGCGAACACGCAGACGACGGAGGGGGCGCCCGGCGAACACCGGGCGCCCCCTCCGTCGTGGAACGCGGCCTTACTCGCCGAGCAGGGCCCGCACCCGGTCCTGCCCCACCGCGAGCAGCAGCGTGGGCAGCCGCGGACCGGTGTCACGGCCGACGAGCAGGTGGTAGAGCAGCGCGAAGAACGTCCGCTGAGACGTCTTGATCTCCGGCGGCAGCTCCTTGGGCGTGGCGTCGGCGGAGAAACCGGCCTGGACCTTGGGCACGCCGTACACGAGGTGCGTGAGCCCGTCCAGCGACCAGTGCTCCTCAAGACCGTCGAGCAGCAGCCGCAGCGACTGCTGCGCCTGCTCGTCGAGGGACTTCAGCAGGTCGACGTCGGGCTCGGCGCGGACGACGGTGCGCTGGTCGGCGGGCACCTGCGTATTGATCCAGGCCTCGGCCTTGTCGTACCGCGGCCGGGCCTCGTCGAGCGAGGTGAGCGGGTTGGCCGGGTCGAGGTCGGACAGGATGCGCAGGGCCTGGTCCTGGTGGCCGGCGGTGATGTCGGCGACGGACGCGAGCGTGCGGTACGACAGCGGGCGGGGGGTGCCGGGCAGCGGAGCGGCGGCCGTGCCGACGGCGCGCGTGTACGCGGCCACGTCTCCCGGCAGCGCGGAGCCTCCCCCAGTGCTTGACGCCTGGGAGGTGCCCCCAGCGACCTTGCCCTCCAGCTTGTCCCACTCGTCGTAGAGCCGCTGGATCTCCTGGTCGAAGGCGATCTTGAAGGACTGGTTGGGCCTGCGGCGGGCGTACAGCCAGCGCAGGATCTGCGGCTCCATGATCTTCAGCGCGTCGGCCGGAGTCGGGACGCCGCCCCGGGACGACGACATCTTCGCCATCCCGCTGATGCCGACGAACGCGTACATCGGACCGATCGGCTGCTTGCCGCCGAAGATCCCGACGATCTGCCCGCCGACCTGGAAGCTCGACCCCGGGGACGAGTGGTCGACGCCGCTGGGCTCGAAGACGACGCCCTCGTACGCCCACCGCATGGGCCAGTCGACCTTCCAGACCAGCTTGCCGCGGTTGAACTCGCTCAGCAGCACGGTCTCGGCGAAACCGCACTCGTTGCAGGTGTACGACAGCTCGGTGGTGTCGTCGTCGTACGCGGTGACGGTGGTGAAGTCCTTGCCGCACTGGCCGCAGTACGGCTTGTACGGGAAGTACCCGGCGGACCCGGCGCTGCCGTCGTCCTCGGACGCGGCGCCGGAACCCTCCTCGGCCTCCAGCTCCGCCTCGTCGACGGCCTTCTGCTGCTGCTTCTTGGCTGCCTTGGGCTTGGTCCGGTACTGGGCGAGGATGGCGTCGATGTCGCCCCGGTGCTTCATGGCGTGCAGGATCTGCTCGCGGTACACGCCGGAGGTGTACTGGGCGGTCTGGCTGATGCCGTCGAACTCGACACCCAGCTCGGCGAGCGAGGCGACCATGGCGGCCTTGAAGTGCTCGGCCCAGTTCGGGTGGGCGGAGCCCTCGGGGGCGGGCACGGACGTCAGCGGCTTGCCGATGTGCTCGGCCCAGGACTCGTCCACCCCGGCGATACCCGCGGGCACCTTGCGGTACCGGTCGTAGTCGTCCCAGGAGATCAGGTGCCGGACCTCGTACCCCCGCCGGCGGATCTCGTCGGCGACGAGGTGGGGTGTCATGACCTCGCGCAGGTTCCCCAGGTGGATGGGCCCGGACGGGGAGAGTCCGGACGCGACGACGACCGGTTTGCCCGGGGCCCGACGCTCCGACTCCTCGATGACCTCATCCGCGAAACGGGAGACCCAGTCGGTGGTCTCGGTGCTCTGAGCCACGATCGGCACGTCCTTCTTTCTCCGTGGGCAGCCGGTACGGTCGCACGGCTGACCGCTCCATTGTCCCAGGCGGGACCACATCCATGAAAACGCCTTTTCACCGGCTTGGACGGGCCCACGCGCCCCGGCGTTCAGTCGGCGACCGGAAAATTCGCTTTGACCCCCATGGGATACTGGCCACGTCTACCCGTACCCACGAGGAGAACGGCACCCACTCCATGGCCTCGGTCACGTCCCTCAGCGACTCCGTCCAGCAGCACCTCGCGACGGCCCTCTCGGCAGCCCTGCCGGATGCGGACTCCGCGGACCCGCTGCTGCGACGAAGCGACCGGGCCGACTTCCAGGCCAACGGGATCCTGGCGCTCGCCAAGAAGGCCAAGGCCAACCCGCGCGAGCTGGCGACGCAGGTCGTCTCCCAGGTCGTCACCGGTGACGTGATCAAGGACATCGAGGTCTCCGGGCCCGGCTTCCTCAACATCACGATCGCCGACAGGGCGATCACCGAGAACCTGGCCGCGCGGTACGCGGACACGGAGCGCCTCGGCGTGCCGTACGCCGAGAACCCGGGCACGACGGTGATCGACTACGCCCAGCCGAATGTGGCCAAGGAGATGCACGTCGGCCACCTCCGCTCGGCGGTGATCGGCGACTCCGTCGTCCAGCTCCTCGAATTCACCGGCGAGAACGTCGTCCGGCGCCACCACATCGGCGACTGGGGCACCCAGTTCGGCATGCTCATCCAGTACCTGGACGAGCACCCGCACGAGCTGGACCACAAGGCCGCCGAGGTCACCGGCGAAGAGGCGATGTCGAACCTGGACCGCCTCTACAAGGCGGCCCGGAAGAAGTTCGACTCCGACGAGGAGTTCAAGACGCGGGCGCGGCGCCGGGTGGTCGACCTCCAGGCCGGCGACCCGCACACCCTCGCCATGTGGCAGAAGTTCGTGGACGAGTCGAAGATCTACTTCTTCTCCGTCTTCGAGAAGCTGGACATGGAGATCCGCGACCCCGACATCGTCGGCGAGTCCGGCTACAACGACATGCTGGCCGAGACCTGCCGCCTCCTGGAGGAGTCCGGCGTCGCGGTCCGCTCCGAGGGCGCCCTCTGCGTCTTCTTCGACGACATCAAGGGCCCGGACGGCAACCCGGTCCCGCTGATCGTGCAGAAGTCCGACGGCGGCTACGGCTACGCGGCGACGGACCTGTCCGCGATCCGCGACCGTGTCTTCAACCTGAAGGCGAACTCGATCATCTACGTCGTGGACGCCCGCCAGTCGCTCCACTTCAAGATGGTCTTCGAGACGGCGCGGCGGGCCGGCTGGCTCAACGGCGACGTCAAGGCATACCAGCTCGCCTTCGGCACGGTCCTCGGCAAGGACGGCAAGCCGTTCAAGACGCGTGAGGGCGAGACGGTCCGCCTGGTCGACCTCCTGGACGAGGCGATCGACCGGGCGACGGCGGTCGTACGGGAGAAGGACACCCAGAACCAGCTCTCGGACGAGGAGATCGCCGAGCGGGGTGCCCAGGTGGGCATCGGCGCGGTGAAGTACGCGGACCTGTCGACGTCGGCCAACCGGGACTACAAGTTCGACCTGGACCAGATGGTGTCGCTGAACGGCGACACGTCCGTCTACCTCCAGTACGCGTACGCGCGTATCCAGTCGATCCTGCGCAAGGCCGGGGACGTACGCCCGGCGGCCCACCCGGAACTCGACCTGCATGAGGCGGAGCGCGCGCTGGGCCTGCACGTGGACGCGTTCGCGGAGACGGTGGCCGAGGCGGCGGCGGAGTACGCCCCGCACAAGCTGGCGGCGTATCTCTACCAGCTGGCGTCTCTCTTCACGTCGTTCTACGACAAGTGCCCGGTGATCAAGCCGCAGCCGCCGAAGGACATCGCCGAGAACCGCCTGTTCCTGTCCGACATCACGGCCCGCACGCTCCACCGGGGCATGGCCCTGCTGGGCATCAGGACGCCCGAGCGGCTCTGAGACATCTGAACCGAACGACCGCGGCCCGCCTTCTCGGGAGAGAGGGCGGGCCGCGGTCGTTGACGCACCCGGTTGTCAGGAGGAGCAGGTCGCCCCGACGAGGAAGTACCTTGCGTTGCGCAGAACATCGGCTTCGCCCCTCTGCGGGGAGAAGGGCAGGATGCCGCTTGACGCGGGTTGACCTTCAGCCGTAACGGCTGTGTTTGCCGGCACCTGGATCTGAGAGCCGGACTCGGTTCCCATGTAGCTGTATCCGTACCGCAGTCCGAAAACCGCGCATGGTCCTGTAACCCGGTCAATAGCTGAAAAGCTCGCCTCATTACCCCCTGGAACGCCTTGCGTACGAACAGTGATTCCTGAGCTCCCGTCCTGGTCCCCACCCTGAGCCGTGGCAGCCGTGACGGGTACGCACACTGCCGCAGCCAACAACGCGATAAGTACACCCATGGTTCTTCGCGGCACCAGTTGCAAACGAAAGAGCATCGGGTCCTCCACGCGGCTCCGTCGCCACCCCTTCTTCCACCAGACGACTTCATCCCGATCACGTCAACTCGATCACGTCCGGCGTCGTCCGCACATTTTCCCGGCTGCGGATTTACAGGCTGCGGGCGGTGATGTCGCCGTAGGCGGTGGTCGCGTGGATGCTCAGGCCGGCGGCGGCACCGTCGGTGTTGTTGAGCGCGTTCTGGATCCGGCCGTAGGAGGTGCCCGCGTCCAGGGAGGCCGAGACGCCGCGGGCGGCGCCGACCGAGATGTCGCCCTGCGCGGTGCGCAGGGTCACCGTGCCGCGCCGGGCCTCGGCGATCTGGATGTCGCCCCTCTGGGTGCTGATCTCGCCGGGGCCGCCCAGGCGGCCGACCGAGACATCGCCGTCGTGGGCGGTGAGGCGGGCGCTCGCGGCCTCGTCGATCTTGACCGAGCGGTAGCCGCCCTCAAAGGTGACGTCGCCGAGCCGTCCGACCCCGCGGAGTTCGGCGGCGGCGGCCTTCGCCTCGACGCGGGAGCCGACGGGCAGTTGGACGGTCACCTCGATGGATCCGGAGTGTCCGAGGATCCGGTTCTTCGCCGCCGGGGCCTCGATCCGCAGGACGCCGTCGCTGTAGACGACTTCGATCTGCTCCGCCGCCTTCACGTCACGGCTCTTGGCGGCGTTCGCGGGCAGGACCTCGACCGTGGTGTCGGGACGGTCGGCGGCGATGAACTGGATACGTCCGGCGGGGATGTCGAGGACGGCGGTCACCGGGGCGGGGGTGTCGAACTTCTGCATCGTGCGCTCCTTCATCTGCGTCGCGGGCCTCTTCGGCTCGCCGTTTCTGATGATGGAAACGCTACGTTGCATTCATGAAGTCAGCAACAGACTCGTTGCGCGTCATCACTATCAATGCAGGTGAACGCCGGGAAATTGTTGCAACGGCCTTGAAGGTAATGCAACAACCTCCATCCCATTCGTTGCAATGAATTAGGAGTGAACGCTATACTCATCGGTGAGATTGGATCCGGCCCCACCGTGGTCCGAGGCGTCGCCGTCCCACCAGGCGCGATCGATGGCGTCTCAGTGGTCGCGCAGGTCGCCCTCCGCCGCCCTGTGCAGGTCGTTGAGGTCATCGCCGATACGGGCGCCGTCCTCGGCGTACAGCGTCATCGCCGCACGAATCCGCTCGTTGCCATACGGCCGTACGAACTCGCACCACACCACCTTGCCTAGGTCCCGCTCCCCCACGCCCCACTTGTCGGAGAGCGCGGCCACGAGCAGCAGCCCACGCCCGCCCTCGTCGGCCTCGTCGACGATGCGCGGCACGCCTGACCCGCTGTCGTGCACCTCCACCCGCAGCACGGCACCGTCGTACCGCAGGAACACCCGGAAGTGACGGCCGGGCGGCACGCCGTGCACCAGCGCGTTCGTCGCCAGCTCGCTCACGCACAGCAGCACGTCGTCGCCGCGCCCGGATTCGGCGAGACCCCAGCCGGCCAGGGTCTCGTACGCGAACTTCCTGGCGGCGGGGACGGATCGGCGGTCGCGCCGGAAGAACCTCTCGCGCAGGGGCGGGAGTTGGATCGTCTCGTTCACGGGACGAGAGTCGCGGAGAGTGACTACCGTGGATCACTGAGTGAACCCGTACGGAATTTTTGTACGGCTTCCTCCGGGGTCGCGTACGGCACGCGTGGGGAGTTGGTCCAGCATGAACTCCAGGAAGTTTCCACGGAAGAAGAACTTCTCGGCCATGAAGATGCTGGGCGTGCAGCTCAGTACGGCACGCCGGATGGCGGGCTACACGCAACGGTCGCTCGGCGACGCGGTGATGCTCGACGAGGAGACCATTGCGTCGATCGAGCAGGGCAGGCGGGCGCTGAAACCGGATCTGGCCGAACTGCTGGACGAACTCCTGGGGACCAAGGGGATGTTGGCGGCAGGGGTGTCGAAGCTGCCGGAGATCGATCAGTTTCCGATGTGGGCGGAGTTGTACGTCCAGCACGAGCGCGAGGCCATCGCCCTGTCCTGGTACGACGCGCTGGTCGTTCCCGGGCTGCTCCAGACCGAGGCGTACGCCCGTGCGCTGCTGGGCGGTCGTGTTCCGCCCTACGACGCGGACGAGTTGGAGACGAAGATCGCGGCCCGCGTCGGCCGCCGGGAGATCCTGCACCGCAAGGTCCCGCCGACGCTCAGCTTCGTCGTCTGGGAGCCCGCGCTGTGCATGCCCACTGGGGGGCGCGAGACGCACCTCGACCAGTTACGTTTCCTGCGCGAGTACTCCGAACTCCCGGGCCTGTCCTTTCAGATCCTGCCGCTGAACCGCACGTCGCACGCAGGGAACGCGGGCCCGTTCATCCTCCTGGAAACGCCCGACCACCAGCACCTCGCCTACACGGAGTCCCAACGCGGCAGCCAGTGGGTTTCCGACCCGGATGAGGTGTCCATCCTGGCGCGCAAGTATGCGATGCTGCGGACGCAGGCCTTCACCATCGAGGACTCCAGAAGCCTGCTGGACCATCTGCTAGGAGAGCAATGAGCATCGCACTTCAGTGGTTCAAGTCGACCTACAGCAGCAGCGAAGGCGGCGCCTGTCTCGAAGTCGCCTACACCTGGCGTAAGTCCAGCTACAGCAGCGATGAGGGCGGCGCTTGCGTGGAGATAGCCACCTGCCCCCACACCATCCACATCCGCGACTCCAAGACCCCCACCGGCCCCACCCTCCAGGTGACCCCCGCCACCTGGACCGCCTTCACCGCATTCGCTGCCCGCTAGGGCCGGTTGTCAGTGCCTGCCCCTACAGTCACTGGCATGGCGACACTTCCCAACCCGCTGCCCCAGTTGGCTGCCGATCCGAGCGGGCGGGCGCTCGGGCTTGAGCTTCCGCCCGGGAGACTGATCGACGCGACGGACGAGGGGCCGTGGCACGAGCCGTTGCTGTGGCATGCCGGGCGCACGGCGTCCTCCGGCAACTGGGCGCGGCTGGGCTCGCGCGGCGCACGGGTCGGACTGCTGCCCGTGCTCGTAGACGTCGGCGGGAGCGGGGGTGGGCCGGAGCAGTGGGAGTTGATGCCCGGAGAGGTGTCATACCCCGGGGATCACGACGCCGAGGAAGTGCTGGCCGAGTTCTGGGAGGAGTGCGCGGCGGATGCCCAGGACGCAGACTGGCCCGGTCTTGCCGCCGCGCCCCGGTTGGAGGCCGACCCCGACGTACGTGCCGCCGAGGTCGCCGACTCCCTCTTGGACGGCGGCTCGTCGCTCAAGGATCCACGCCTCTCCTTGGTTCCGGCCCGACGCTCCGCCGACATCCCCACGGCCATCGGCTGGACCGGCCCGCTGAACCACGAGAACGACACGGCCGTCATCTCTGCCGTGCTCCGCTCCTGGGAGGACCGCTTCGGCATACGGGTCGTCGCGCTCACCTTCGACCAGCTGGTCCTGTCGGTGGCGGCCCCGCCCACCACCCCCGCCGACGCGGAAGCAGTGGCTGCCGAGCACTTCGCCTTCTGCCCGGACAACATCACCCAGGGGCACCACGAAACCCTGCGCGCGTATGCCGAACACGCGGTCCTGGGCCAACGGGTCTGGTCCTTCTGGTGGGACTGAGCCACACCCGTACCCGCTACCGCAGCCCCTTCCCCAGCCGCCGCAGCCCCTCCGCGATCTCCTCGGGCGTGTGCGTGACGAAGCACAGCCGCATCGTCGACGTCTCCGGCGTGCCCGCGTAGAAGGGCGCGCCGGGGACGTACGCCACGTCCTGCTCGACCACGCGCGGCAGGAGAGCCGTGGTGTCGTAGGTCTCGGGGAGCCGCGCCCAGAGGAACATGCCGCCCTCGGGTCGGTTCCACGTCGAGCCCTCCGGGAGGGTGTTCGCGAGACCCGCGAGCATGGCGTCCCGGCGCTCGCGGTACGCGGCGGCGACCCGGGCCACGTGGGCGTCGAGGTCCTGGTCGGCCAGATAGCGTGCCGCGGCGAGCTGGTTGACGGTTGATGTGTGCAGGTCGGCGGCCTGCTTGGCGATCACGCAGGCCCGCCGCAGCGCCGCCGGCGCGCGCAGCCAGCCGAGCCGCAGCCCGGGGGCCATCACCTTGGAGAAGGAGCCGAGCAGCACGGTGCGGTCGCGCGCGTCCTCGTAGGAGGCGATCCACGGCACGCGCTCGCCCTCGAAGCGGAGTTCGCCGTACGGGTCGTCCTCGACGATCCACAGCCCGCGTCGGGCGGCGACGGACGCGATCGCGGCGCGGCGCTCGGCGGGCAGGGTGCGGCCGCTGGGGTTCTGGAAGGTGGGGACCGTGTAGAGCAGCTTCGGGCGCTCGCGGACGATCAGCTCCTCCAGCGCGTCGGGATCCGGGCCGTCGCCGTCGCCCGGCACGGCGACGACCCGGGCGCCCGCGAAGCCGAACACCTGAAGTGCCGCGAGATAGCAGGGGTCTTCGACGAGGACAGTGTCACCGGGCTCCAGGAGGGCGGTCGCGAGCAGGGAAAGGGTCTGCTGCGAGCCGGCGGTGACGAGCAGGTCGTCGGGGGCGGTGGGAAGACCGCGCACGGTGGTGCGGTCGGCGAGCGCGGCCCGGAGCGCCGGCTCGCCCTCGGTCGTCGAGTACTGCAGAGCCCGCTGCGGCACGTCGGACAGCACGGCGTGGAACGCGGCGGCGATCCCCTCCGCGTCGAAGAGCACGGGGGCGGGCAGCCCGCCCGCGAAGTTGACGACTTCGGGGCGAGCGGTGACGGCGAGGATGTCCCGTACGGGGGAACCACCGACCGAGGCGACCCGGGCGGCGAACGCGGGCGGTCGCGGACTGCTGATCACACTGTCGGCGGAGGTCACGGCGGCGGCTCCTTGTGTGGACGGGCGCCCGCGCGGCACGGGAACGCCGTCGGTACGCCACTCGAAAACACCTCGTTCGCGCACTTTAGAGATACGAATGCCCCATACAACAACCTTGTTTCGCCATGCGGACGACCGCCGGAGGGCCCTACGATGCGGCCCATGCTGCCCCGCGTGGACACAATCGACGAGTTGCAGGCAATGGTCTCGGACGAGACGCTGCTGCGACCGGCCGCACTGGACGTGTGCAACCGACTCGGACTCGTCGGGCTGGCGGTGAGGCGCTTCGACGACGGTTCCCTGCCGGTGTACGCGATCGGTGGCGACATGGTCCTGAAGTTCTATCCACGGTTCGAGACGAACGAAGCCATCCGGGAAGCAAGGGTGTTGGACCACCTGTGGGGCCAACTCCCGCTGCCGACCCCGCGTTTGCACGCGACGGACGAGTACGCGAACGGCTGGCGCTTCGTGTTGATGTCGCGACTGCCCGGCTACAGCCTCTCCGAGGTCTGGCAGCGCCTCACGGCGGCGGATCAGGACCGGATCGTGGCGGAGTCGGCCGAGACGCTGGCCGCGCTGCACGCGATGGAGTGGAAGCCGCTGACGGACGTCGTGGGGCCCTCGGACTGGGGCGCGTTCCTGCGCCGCCAGCGCGCGGGCATTGCCCGCCAGCACCGCGCCCCCGAGGTGCCCGAGCCCTGGCTGAGCCAGATTCCCGACTTCCTGGACTCCGTACCCCTGCCCGCCTCCCCCGAACTCGCGCTGCTGCACACCGAGTTCATGCTGGAGCACCTGACCATCGACATGCGTGGCGGCCGTCGGCTGACCGGTTTGTTCGACTTCGAGCCGGCGATGATCGGCGACCCGGCGTACGACTTCGTCAGCGCGGGCCTGTTCGTCACCCGCGGCGACCCGCGTCAGTTCCGCCGCTTCTACGAGGCGTACGGGCGCGCCCCGTACGACCCGGATCAGCTGCTCGCGTACACCCTGCTGCATGTGTACAGCGATCTGCCCTGGTACCTGCGCGAGCTGCCGACTCCGGCCGAACCACGTCTGGACGCGCTGGCCGAGACCTGGTTCGGCACGGAGGGGTAAGGCGCGCCGGAGCATCGAGTCAGCCGCACGTCTCCCTTGAACCCTGAGGCGCGACGGCAGTGCCCGCGCGACGGATCAATGATTCCGGGCGTCCCAGATCCCGTCCCCGAGGGACGACGTTTCCGCAGGTCAGCCCGCGTCTCCCGATCTCGGCGTCCCGAAAACCGCGGCGGATGTGGCGGCCGGGCGACCGTACCGTCCAAGCTGAGCCCATCGAGGCTCCGCTCCCGGCGAACGGTCGAGCGGCCGCATCACCGACTCGTCGACTGCCGAAGGGCCCGACCCATGACCTCTGCCCGTACCGCCGCCCGTGCCTCCCGCACGGCTCGTACCGCCCGCACCCGCCTGCTCGCGGCCGCCACGGTCGCGCTCGCGGCACTCGCGCTCACGGCCTGCGAGAACGGCGAGGGCGTACGGGACGAGGGCCCCTCGTCGTTGAGTCTCTCCATCACATCGGCCCGGGGCGCCGGGGACTCGGGCAGGACGGCCCCCTGCACGGGCGCCCATGCAAGGACGACGGCGACGGAGGTCGCCCGGTGTACGTCCACGACAAGACGACGGTGACGTACTGGCTGCCGAGCAGGGAGACGGCCCCGGCCGACTGAGCAGGGAGACGGCCCCGGCCGACTGAGCGGCCAGGACCCAGGGAACGCCTACTGCGTACTAGCGGAGCTTCTGGGCGGCCTCGGTGGCCCAGTACGTGAGGATGTTGCGGGCGCCGGCGCGCTTGATGCCGGTCAGGGTCTCGAAGATCGCACGGTCGCGGTCGACCCAGCCCTTCTCGGCGGCGGCCTCGACCATCGAGTACTCACCGGAGATCTGGTAGGCGGCCACGGGCACGTCGACCGCGTCCGCGACCCTCGCCAGGATGTCGAGGTAGGGACCGGCCGGCTTGACCATCACCATGTCGGCGCCCTCCTCCAGGTCGAGGGCGAGTTCGCGCAGGGACTCGCGCCAGTTGGCGGGGTCCTGCTGGTACGTCTTGCGGTCGCCCTTCAGGGACGAGGCGACGGCCTCCCGGAACGGCCCGTAGAAGGCGGAGGAGTACTTGGCGGTGTAGGCGAGGATCGCGACGTCCTCGCGCCCGATCTGGTCGAGGGCGTCCCGGATGACACCGATCTGACCGTCCATCATGCCGCTGGGCCCGACGACGTGGGCGCCCGCGTCGGCCTGGACCTGGGCCATCTCGGCGTACCGCTCCAGGGTGGCGTCGTTGTCGACCCGCCCCTGCGCGTCGAGGACGCCGCAGTGCCCGTGGTCGACGGTCTCGTCGAGGCAGAGGTCGGACATGACGAGCAGGTCGTCCCCGACCTCGGCACGTACATCACGGATGGCGACCTGGAGGATCCCGTCCGGGTCGGTACCCGGCGTCCCGATGGCGTCCTTCTTCGACTCCTCCGGCACACCGAAGAGCATGATCCCGGAGATCCCGGCCTCCACCGCCTCGGCGGCCGCCTTCTTCAGACTGTCCCGGGTGTGCTGCACGACACCGGGCATGGCCGCGATCGGCACGGGCTCACTGACGCCCTCCCGCACGAAGGCGGGGAGGATGAAGTCGGCGGGGTGCAGCCGGGTCTCGGCGACCATACGGCGCATGACTGGGGTGGTGCGCAGCCGACGCGGACGCGTACCGGGGAAGGATCCGTACTTCGTCATGCCATCCACGCTACGCCCGGCCGGGGGGCGCCTTTGCCAACACCCTGTCGGAGCACCGGGGCCGTCGTCCCGGGCGCCGGCACGGCACCTCTCCTGCCTGCGCACCACGGTTCGTCCCGGATGAGACCGGATGAGAGTGGATGAGAGTGGATGAGAGTGGATGAGAGTGGATGAGAGTGGATGAGACCGGAGGAAAACCAAGGGTTCGTCCCCGACGAAAACCAGGGTTCGTCCCCGATTCCCGTACCGCTGGACCCCGCTACCTTCCCAAGTGATGCCGACGTGCCCGGCCGGACCGCGTGGTCCGCGACGTCGTGCGCGAGGGGGATCGATGAAGGCAGTCGTCCAGGACCGGTACGGCTCACCGGACGTACTGGAGCTCAGGGACGTCGACAAGCCGGTGCCGGCCGCCGACGAGGTGCTGGTGAGGGTGCACGCGGCCGCGGTCAATGCCTACGACTGGCACGCCCTGCACGGCGACCCGTACGTGGCGCGCGTCATGGCGTTCGGGCTGCCCCGGCCGAAAGCGAAGATCCGGGGGAGGGACTTCGCGGGCCGGGTCGAAGCGGTCGGCAGCGCGGTCAAGGGGCTCGCTCCGGGCGACGAGGTGTTCGGCGAGGCCGACGGGGCGTTCGCCGAGTACGTGTGTGCCCCGGCCGACGTGGTGGCGGCGAAACCGGCGGGGTTCACGTTCGAGCAGGCAGCCGCGATGCCGCTCGCGGCGAACACCGCGCTCATAGGACTGCGCGATGTCGCACGGGTGCGGCCGGGCCAGAAGGTCCTGATCAACGGGGCGTCGGGCGGCGTGGGCACGTTCGCGCTGCAACTCGCCAAGGTGTACGGCGCGGAAGTGACCGGCGTGTGCCGGACCCGGAACGTGGACCTGGTCCGTTCGCTCGGCGCGGATCATGTCGTCGACTACACCGAGGAGGACTTCACCCGTGGTGGACGCCGCTACGACGTGGTGCTCGACCTGGTCGGCAACCACTCCCTGACCGCGTTGCGGCGCGCGCTCACCCCCACCGGAACGCTCGTGCTGTCCGGCGGAGGCGTCTACGAGGGTGGCAGTCTCCTCGGTCCCATGGGGCTGTTCATCAGGCGGCAACTGCTGTCGCCCTTCGTCCGCCGGCAACACCTGCTCGATCTCGCGGCGAAGCAGAGCAAGGAGAACCTGACGGCACTGCGGGAACTCGCCGACTCCGGGAAGATCACCCCGGTCATCGACCGGACCTACCCCCTGAGCGAGGTCCCCGAGGCGATGCGCTACCTCGTGGTCGAGCACGCCCGGGCGAAGGTCGTGATCACCGTCTGACTCGCTGCTCGACCGGATCCCGGCCGACGATCGGCGGCCCGCACCCCTCCGCACCCCTCCGCCCCCTCCGCCCCCTTCCAGCACAAAGTGAGAGACAACTAGATATTGACAGTGCACTTCCATTTGGAGGTAACCTCTCATCAGGTTGCTCCTCAATGGGAGGTCCATATGTCCGCACCTGCCCTTTCCCAGTCACCCCGCCGCTGGCTCGCCCTGGCCGCCCTCACCCTGAGCGTGCTGATCGTCGGCCTCGACGGAACCGTCATCAACGTCGCCCTGCCGACCATCGCCGGCGAACTCCACGCCGACAGCTCGCAGTTGCAGTGGATCGGCGGCGGCTATCTGCTGACCCTGTCGGTGGCGATGCTCCCGGTCGGCCTGCTCGGCGACCGCTACGGCCACAAGCGGCTGCTGCTCTCCGGCATCGCCCTCTTCGGTCTCGCGTCGCTCGGGGGGACGCTCGCCTCCTCCCCGGGGGCGGTCGTCGCGGCCCGGGCCGTCCTCGGCCTCGGCGCCGCCGCGATCATGCCGCTGTCCATGGCGATCCTGCCGCGCGTCTTCTCCAAGGAGGAGACGCCGAAGGCCATCGCCGTCTGGACCGCCGCCACCGCGCTCGGCATGCCCGTCGGCCCGGTGGTCGGCGGCTGGCTGCTCGACCACTTCTGGTGGGGCTCGGTCTTCCTGTTCAACGCGCCCGTCGCCGTCCTGGCCCTCGCCGCCGGCCTGTGGCTGCTGCCGCGCGACGCGGAGCGCTCGCACACCGCGCCCTTCGACGCCCTCGGCACCCTCCTGGGCGGCCTCGGCATCACCGCGCTCGTGTACGGCACGATCCTCATCCCGCGCGACGGCTGGACCGGCCCGGCCGTCCTCACCTCACTCACCGCCGCGGCCGTACTCCTGATCGGCTTCGTGCTGCGCGAGCGCCGTCACCCGCACCCGATCGTCGAGCTGCGGCTGTTCGCCGACCGCCGCTTCCTGTGGGGCACGCTGATCGCCGTCTTCGTCAACTTCGCGGTGATGGGCATCCTGTTCGTGCTCCCGCAGTACCTTCAGTCCGTGCTCGGCCACGACGCCCTCGGCACCGGCCTCCGCGTCCTGCCCCTGATCGGCGGCCTGATGGCGGCGGCCACGGCGAGCGAGTCCCTGGTCCCCCGGCTCGGCGCCCGCACCGTCGTACCGCTCGGCCTGTCGATGCTCGCGGCCGGGGTCCTGCTCGGCGCGACCACGGACGTCTCGGACGGCTACGGCTTCACCGCGCTGTGGCTCTCCCTCACCGGCCTCGGCTTCGGTCTCGCCGTCGTGCCCGCGACCAGCCTGGTGATCGGGGCACTGCCCACCGACCGCGCCGGATCGGGCACCAGCCTCCTGGAAACCGTCCAGCAACTCGGCGCCGTCCTGGGCGTCGCCGGCCTCGGCAGCCTGCTCGGCTACGGCTACCTGGCCCGCGTCCACACCGACGGCTTGCCGGCGCAGGCGGCGGACGCGGCCCGCGACTCCGTCTCCGGCGCCGACGCGGTGGCGCGGCAGCTGCACGACGCGGGCCTCGCGGCCTCGGCCCACGAGGCCTTCGTCCACGGCATGAACCTGGTCCTGACGGCATGCGGAGCGATCGCGATACTCGGCGCCGTCCTGGCCGCGCTCTTCCTCGGGTCCACGCCCTCCGGGACGGTGGCCGAGACCGCTCCCGAGCAAGCAGAATCGATCGCATGACGACGCACGAGACCTCCGCCGCGCCCCTCGGCCTGCGCGAGCGCAAGAAGCAGAAGACCCGCGAGCGCATCCGTCGCGAGGCCTACAGCCTCTTCGCACAGCACGGGTACGAGGCGACCACGGTCGACCAGATCGCGGACGCGGCGGAGGTCTCGCCCAGCACGTTCTTCCGGTACTTTCCCACCAAGGAAGACGTGGTCATGCAGGACGAGTACGACCCCGCACTCGCCGAGGCGCTGCGGGCCCGCCCCGCCGACGAGCCGATCGTGGACGCGATCGTCAACTCCCTGCGGGGCCCGATGGGCGAGATGCTGCAACGGGATCGCGACGCACTCCTCCTGCGCACCCGCATCACCTTCTCGGACCCCGCGATCCGGGCCCGCTCGGTGGCCGAGCAGGAGCGCAGCGAGGGCGCCATCGCCGCGGCCATCGCCGAGCGCACCGGCCGGGACGCGGCCGACCTGGAGATCAAGTGCGCGGCCGCCGCGATCATCGCCGTGTTCACCACGCTCGTACGGCACTGGGTGGAGGGCGACGGCAAGGAGGACCTGGCGGCGCTGTACGAACGACATCTGCCGCTGCTGTCGCGCGGTCTGGACTTCTAAACGCGGTCTGGACTTCTAAAGCAGCAAGGGTGCCCCGGAATCGAGGCACCCTTTCAGCTCACCGTCCGTCGAAACGTCAGGTCGTACGACGCCTCCGCGCCCCCGGCCTCCGCTCGCTGGGCCGCGTCACCACGTCCCCGGCCTCCTGCGCGGCAGCGCGCCGCTTCAGGCCGAAGTCCGCCAGCGCCTCCGCCAGCTTGTGGACCGACGGCTCCGGCGCCATGACGTCGACCCGCAGGCCGTGCTCCTCCGCCGTCTTCGCCGTGGCGGGGCCGATGCACGCGATCACCGTCACGTTGTGCGGCTTGCCCGCGATGCCCACCAGGTTCCGGACCGTCGACGACGACGTGAACAGGACCGCGTCGAAGCCACCGCCCTTGATCGCCTCGCGGGTCTCGGCCGGCGGCGGCGACGCGCGGACCGTCCGGTACGCGGTGACGTCGTCGACCTCCCAGCCGAGTTCGATCAGGCCCGCCACCAGGGTTTCCGTGGCGATGTCCGCGCGCGGGAGGAACACCCGGTCGATCGGGTCGAACACCGGGTCGTACGGCGGCCAGTCCTCCAGGAGGCCGGCAGCGGACTGCTCCCCGGACGGGATCAGATCCGGCTTCACGCCGAAGTCGACCAGCGCCTTCGCCGTCTGCTCGCCGACCGCGGCCACCTTGATGCCCGCGAAGGCACGAGCGTCGAGGCCGTACTCCTCGAACTTCTCCCGAACCGCCTTCACCGCGTTGACCGACGTGAACGCGATCCACTCGTAGCGGCCCGTCACCAGGCCCTTGACCGCCCGCTCCATCTGCTGGGGCGTGCGCGGCGGCTCGACGGCGATCGTCGGCACCTCGTGCGGCACGGCCCCGTACGACCGCAGCTGGTCGGAGAGCGACGCCGCCTGCTCCTTCGTACGCGGGACGAGGACCTTCCAGCCGAACAGCGGCTTGTTCTCGAACCACGAGAGCTGGTCGCGCTGGGCGGCGGCGGAACGCTCACCGACCACGGCTATCACCGGCCGGCCGCCGTCGGGGGACGGCAGGACCTTCGCCTGCTTCAGCGTCTGCGCGATCGAGCCGAGAGTGGCGGTCCAGGTGCGCTGCCGCGTCGTCGTACCCGCGACCGTCACCGTCAGCGGGGTGTCCGGCTTGCGGCCCGCGGCCACCAGCTCCCCGGCGGCGGCGGCCACCGAGTCCAGGGTCGTGGAGACGACGACCGTGCCGTCGGACGCACCGACCTCGGTCCAGCAGCGGTCCGAGGCCGTGCGCGCGTCCACGAACCGTACGTCCGCGCCCTGCGCGTCCCGCAGCGGCACACCCGCGTACGCGGGCACGCCCACGGCGGTCGCCACACCCGGCACGACCTCGAACGGAACGCCCGCGGCGGCGCACGCCAGCATCTCCTCGGCCGCGTAGGCGTCCAGGCCGGGGTCACCGGTCACCGCACGGACGACCCGCCTGCCGCCCCGCGCGGCCTCCATGACAAGATGTGCGGCATCCCTCAACGCGGGGACCCCAGCGGCTGTTGACTCAGCGTCAACGACCGCTAGCTGAGGCGTGCCCGTGCCCGGATACGTACCCGTGGAGGAGTCCGCGTCCATGTTCAGGACGGCGACGCCCGATCTGGCATGCGTGCGCACCACGTCGAGCACCTCGTGCTCGCCGACGAGGACGTCCGCGTTCGCCAGCGCCTCCACGGCGCGCAGTGTGAGCAGTCCCGGATCCCCGGGTCCGGCACCGAGGAAGGTGACGTGCCCGTGATCGAGGCCGGTGGGAAGGGTGGTGGGGCTCAATGTGCTCGCTCCCCCATCAGACCGGCCGCGCCCTGGGCAAGCATCTCGGCGGCGAGTTCGCGACCGAGCGCCATTGCCTGGTCGTGCGTCTCGGGCACGGGACCGGTGGTGGACAGCTGCACCAACGTCGAGCCGTCGGCCGTACCGACGACGCCGCGCAGGCGCATTTCCTTGACAATCTGCCCGTCGGCCAACAGGTCGGCCAGCGCGCCCACGGGGGCGCTGCAACCGGCCTCCAGGGCGGCGAGCAGGGACCGCTCGGCGGTCACGGCGACCCGGCTGAACGGGTCGTCGAGCTCGGCGAGCGCGACGATCAGGTCCGCGTTGTCCGCGGCGCACTCGATCGCCAGTGCCCCCTGGCCGGGGGCGGGCAAAACCGTGTCGACCGACAGGAAGTCGGTCACGTCGTCGATCCGGCCGATGCGGTTCAGTCCGGCCGCGGCGAGGACCACGGCGTCCAGCTCACCGCCGCGGACATATCCGATCCGGGTGTCGATGTTGCCGCGGATCGGGACCGTCTCGATGTCCAGCCCGTGGCTGCGCGCATACGCGTTCAGCTGCGCCATGCGGCGCGGCGAACCGGTGCCGATGCGCGCGCCGCGCGGCAGGTCGGTGAACTTCAGGGCGTCGCGCGCGACGATCACGTCACGCGGGTCCTCGCGCTCGGGTATGGCGGCCAGCGCCAGTTCCTCCGGCTGCGCGGTCGGCAGGTCCTTGAGGGAGTGCACCGCGAAGTCGACCTCGCCGCGCAGGAGCGCGTCGCGCAGGGCCGTCACGAACACCCCGGTGCCGCCGATCTGGGCGAGGTGCTCGCGGGAGACGTCGCCGTACGTCGTGATCTCCACGAGCTCCACGGGCCGTCCGGTCAGGCGGCTCACGGCGTCCGCGACCTGCCCGGACTGGGCCATGGCCAGCTTGCTGCGCCTGGTCCCGAGCCTCAGCGCCCCTTGTTGACGTGGCTCACTCATGCTCGCCCTCGGTTCTTGGCGTTCTCGGTGTTCATGTCGTTCCCGGTGTCCTGCCCGTCACCCTCGGCCCGGGAGACGGAGGCGACCGTCTCGGGGTCGAGGTCGAACAGAGTGCGCAGCGCGTCCGCGTACCCGGCGCCTCCGGGCTCGGCGGCCAGCTGCTTGACCCGTACGGTCGGCGCGTGCAGCAGCTTGTCGACGACGCGCCGCACGGTCTGCGTGATCTCGGCGCGGTGCTTGTCGTCGAGGCCGGGCAGCCGGCCTTCCAGACGTGCGATCTCGTTCGCGACGACATCGGCGGCCATCGTGCGCAGCGCGACGACGGTCGGTGTGATGTGCGCGGCGCGCTGGGCGGCGCCGAACGCGGTGACCTCGTCGGAGACGATCCGCCGCACCTGGTCGACGTCGGCGGCCATGGGCGCGTCCGCGGACGCCTCGGCGAGCGACTCGATGTCGACGAGCCGTACCCCCGGCAGCCGGTGCACGGCCGCGTCGATGTCCCGCGGCATCGCGAGGTCGAGGAGCGACAGCACGGGCGCGGGGCGAGGGGCTTCCACGACGGGTTCGGGGCGACGGCGCTCGGGGATCCGGCCGACGGTGGCGACGGTCGCCGCGAGCGCGGTGATGACCTCGGCCTCGGCCTCGAGGTCGAGTACGACACCGCCGGCGGCGACGGCCGTACGACCGCCGCGCGGCTCTTCGGCGCCCTTGTCCACCCACACGGCGTGCTGCTCCAGCTCGGCGGCCGCCATCCCGGCCACAGCCGCCTCGCCCAGCACCGAGAAGCCGGCCGTGGCCTGCACGGCGGACACGTCGAGCGGGCAGCCGTCCTCGGTGCCGAGGCTGGTGGGCGCAAGGCCGTCCCGTATCGCCGCGGGGTCGGCCGTACGAGCGTGCTCGGTACCCGGAGCGGGAACGGGTGCGGGAGCAAGCGGGGTCACCGGTGTGCCCGGCGTGCCCGGCTCGTCCACGCGCCCCTCCAGCGCCTCGGCGACCGCCTGGGCGGTGAGGACCAGGCCGGTCGCGCCCGTACAGGACACCGCGACGTCGGCACGTGTCAGCTCGTCCGGCACCTTCTCCATCGGGACCGCACGCGCCAGCACGGCCGAGTCGTCCGCCTCCGTGAGGATCTGCGCCAGTCGCTCGGCGCGCTCCTGCGTACGGTTGGCGATCACGATCTCGGCGACTCCGGCCCGCGCGAGGGTCGCGGCGGCCAGCGAGGACATGGAGCCGGCGCCGATGACGAGGGCGCGCTTGCCCTTGGCCCAGTCCTCGACCGGCTTACCGGCCGACAGCTGCTCCAGACCGAAGGTGACCAGCGACTGCCCGGCGCGGTCGATGCCCGTCTCGGAGTGGGCACGCTTGCCGACCCTGAGCGACTGCTGGAACAGGTCGTTCAGCAGTCGTCCGGCGCTGTGCACATCCTGCGAGGTGGCCAGGGAGTCCTTGATCTGGCCGAGGATCTGCCCCTCGCCCACGACCATGGAATCGAGCCCGCAGGCCACCGAGAAGAGGTGGTGGACGGCCCGGTCCTCGTAGTGCACGTAGAGGTAGGGGGTGAGCTCCTCCAGCCCGACCCCGCTGTGCTGGGCGAGCAGGGTGGAAAGCTCGGCGACACCGGCGTGGAACTTGTCCACATCGGCATACAGCTCGATGCGATTGCAGGTGGCGAGCACCGCGGCCTCGGTGGCCGGCTCGGCGGCGACCGTGTCCTGGAGCAGCTTGACCTGGGAGTCCGTGGCCAGCGCGGCCCGCTCCAGGACGCTGACCGGAGCGCTGCGGTGGCTCAGCCCGACGACGAGGAGGCTCATGCCGGCATCACGGCGGGGACGTCCCCGTCGGGCCCTTTGTCGGCGGAGTGCTGGGCCGCGGCGGAGGCCGGCAGTCCGTCGGTCATGGCTTCCACGGCTTCCTCGCCGGCCTTGCGCTGCTCGTGGAAGGCGAGGATCTGCAGCTCGATGGAGAGATCGACCTTGCGCACGTCGACGCCGTCCGGGACGGACAGGACGGTCGGCGCGAAGTTCAGGATGGAGGTCACGCCCGCGGCCACGAGCCGGTCGCAGACCTGCTGGGCGGCACCGGCGGGAGTGGCGATGACGCCGATCGAGACCCCGTTGTCCTTGATGATCTTTTCCAGGTCATCGGTGTGCTGGACCGGGATACCGGCGACCGGCTTCCCGGCCATCGCCGGATCGGCGTCGATGAGCGCCGCGACCCGGAAGCCACGGGAGGCGAACCCGCCGTAGTTGGCCAGCGCCGCGCCGAGGTTACCGATACCGACGATCACAACCGGCCAGTCCTGGGTCAGGCCCAGCTCGCGGGAGATCTGGTACACGAGATACTCGACGTCGTAGCCCACACCCCGGGTCCCGTAGGAGCCGAGGTAGGAGAAGTCCTTGCGCAGCTTCGCGGAGTTGACTCCCGCGGCGGCGGCCAGCTCCTCGGAGGAGACCGTGGGCACCGAGCGCTCCGACAGCGCGGTCAGGGCTCGGAGGTACAGCGGAAGCCGGGCGACGGTGGCCTCGGGAATCCCTCGGCTGCGGGTCGCCGGTCGGTGAGTTCGGCCAGTTGCCACGGTGCTCCTGCGGGTAGAGCGGGGCTGTAGGCGGTCACACGTCCCCAGACCGCCCCGTCGAAAGCAGGCTATGTCTTTGTGAACGCGTGCACAAAGATGGTGTCCGATTTGCCCGGCCAACGTGACCGGGGTCACGCGCCCCCGGCGCCTGAACACGGAACCGGCACACAGGCACCACAGTCCCATCTCTCTCGGGGGCAAAACCGCACACTCTCCTCAACGATCCGCGCCCCCGAGACCAATCGCCGTCGATCCTAAGCGACTTTCCGGACCGGTTTGGACTGATCAGTCAGTCAGGCGCCGAGGTGAGGGCCTTCAGCTGAGGGCCTTACGAAGACGGTCCTCGTTCACCCGCCAGAAGGTGTGCTGGGCGCCGTCGACCAGCACGACCGGGATCTGCTCCCAGTACAGACGGTTGAGCTCCTCGTCCTGGGTGATGTCCTTCTGCTCCCACGGAACGCCGAGTTCCCCGCACACCCTCTCGACCACGACCTGTGCGTCATCACACAGATGACACCCGGGCTTGCGGATGAGGGTGACGAGTCGGTCCTGGGGGGCGCGGGGAGCGTCGGGAACCTCGGAAGCGTCCTGTGCGGCCTTCCGCCGAAAGATGGGACTCATGTCGGCCATTCTCGCCCCCAAGCACGGGGGAACGCGCCTGACGACCCCGCCCCGGCGCCCCGGTGGGATGACTTCTTTAACGACACGGTCGCGGAGAGTTCACAGCGTCCAAACCTCTCGACTCCGGAAGCGCCGAACGGACTGGCTATGCTCACGTCATGGCCGCTCTCGGATGGCTCACTCCCCGTAGGCGTTCCGCCACGGCGCGGAGCGTGTTGGCAGGCGAGGCCTCGGCAGAGGCAGCGCGCAAAACCTCGCAGGACGCCGCCCTGCAGGAGGTCTCCGACCGGGAACCGGAGTTCCCGGTCCTCGGCGACGACAAAGCCGCGGCGTTCTTCGACCTGGACAACACGGTGATGCAGGGTGCCGCGCTGTTCCACTTCGGCCGGGGCCTGTACAAGCGGAAGTTCTTCGAGACGCGCGACCTGGCGAAGTTCGCCTGGCAGCAGGCGTGGTTCCGGCTGGCCGGTGTCGAGGACCCGGAACACATGCAGGACGCGCGCGACTCGGCCCTCTCCATCGTCAAGGGCCACCGCGTCTCCGAGCTGATGTCGATCGGCGAGGAGATCTACGACGAGTACATGGCCGAGCGGATCTGGCCGGGTACGCGGGCGCTGGCGCAGGCGCACCTGGACGCGGGCCAGAAGGTGTGGCTGGTCACGGCCGCGCCGGTGGAGATCGCGACGGTGATCGCGCGCCGCCTGGGCCTGACCGGAGCCCTGGGCACGGTGGCTGAGTCGGTGGACGGTGTCTACACGGGCAAACTGGTGGGCGAGCCGCTGCACGGCCCGGCCAAGGCGGAGGCGGTACGCGCGCTGGCGGCGGCCGAGGGCCTGGACCTCTCGCGCTGCGCGGCGTACAGCGACTCCCACAACGACATCCCGATGCTGTCGCTGGTGGGCCACCCGTACGCGATCAACCCCGACACGAAGCTCCGCAAGCACGCCCGCGTCCACGACTGGCGCCTGCGCGACTACCGGACGGCCCGCAAGGCGGCGAAGGTGGGACTGCCGGCGGCGGCCGGAGTGGGCGCGGTGGCGGGCGGCACGGCGGCAGCGATCGCACTGCACCGCCGCCGCCGCTGAACCGTTTTCCGCCCCCGCCGGCCCGCCCCCAGGGGCTCCACCCCTCCACCCCTCCACCCCAACCCGGGGTGCCCTCCACCCCAACGCGGGGTGCCCCCACTCCAGCCCGGTGCTGCGCCCCAGCCCCGGCTCCGCCCCAGAACCCCGGGCAGGCACCTGCCCCCTCCCGGGGCTCCGCCACCGGATCCCGGACGGCGTACCTGCGCCCGGTTCCACCCCCTGGTGCGGCCAGGCCCGAACTGGCCTGCCTGAGGCCCACCGCCTCGCACCCCTCCCAGTGGCTCCGCCCCAGCCTCGAACAGGGGCTGAACCTTTCAGCCCGTCCGGCGTTTGAGGACGAGGCCGTCAAGGCCGACAGCGGGGGTCCAGGGGGCGCAGCCCCCTGGGATGGGACGGGTAGGGGCGGCGGGGGCGAGAAAGCTCACCCGGGCACAACACGCCCCGCACTCAGACGGAAAACGGACCAAACCGATCAACAACCGCTCACTGTCTGACACTTGACCAGCCGTCAATCGGTTACAGAAGCGACGTAATCGATGATTTGAGCAACTGGGTGTAGTGCTGCCTGTACTAAGCGTTATTCTCCTCAGACGCAATCCGGTACCCCTCCGTCGCCACGACGGGTGAACGGTCCCGCACTGCACGTGATGGAAGCTCTGCCTCTGGGAGTCCCGTGTACCCACACGTCGGGGTTGACACCTCGGGCCTGGCTACGCTGCGCGCAACGGTCCAAGACCTGTTGCGCGGCTTCGTCCCCACCGCGTACGCCGTCCCCGCCTTCGCCACCGCCGCCCCCCTCGGCCCGTGCTACGCACTGGCCGAGGGCAGCGCCGCGGTCGGCGGCAGACGGGGCCGCTCGGGCTCGGCCGCCCCCACCGCGCGCCGCCCCGCCGCGGACAGCGACAGCGCCCGCATGATGGACCTCGTGGAGCGCGCCCAGGCCGGCGAGGCCGACGCCTTCGGACGCCTGTACGACCAGTACAGCGACACCGTGTACCGCTACATCTACTACCGCGTGGGCGGCAGGGCGACCGCCGAGGACCTCACCAGTGAGACCTTTCTGCGCGCACTGCGCCGAATCGGCACCTTCACCTGGCAGGGCCGCGACTTCGGCGCCTGGCTCGTGACCATCGCCCGCAACCTCGTCGCCGACCACTTCAAGTCGAGCCGTTTCCGCCTCGAAGTCACCACCGGGGAGATGCTCGACGCCAACGAGGTCGAGCGGTCCCCCGAGGACTCCGTCCTGGAGTCCCTCTCCAATGCCGCGCTGCTCGACGCCGTACGGCGACTCAACCCCCAGCAGCAGGAGTGCGTGACGCTCCGCTTCCTCCAGGGCCTCTCCGTCGCCGAGACCGCCCGGGTGATGGGCAAGAACGAGGGCGCGATCAAGACCCTCCAGTACCGGGCCGTCCGCACCCTCGCCCGGCTCCTCCCCGAAGACGCCCGCTGAGCCGCGGGGCGCCGCACCGAGCCACCCAGGCATCCCACCGAGCCCCCGAGTACCACCCACCGAGCCCACGAGGGCACCCACCGAGCCCACAAGGGCACCCACCGGAAACCCCGAGGGCCACCCACCGAACCCCCAAGCTATACCGAGCCACCCCCACCCTCCCGCGGCGAGCCGCCCCGCACTCGCGCACCCACCGCCGGGCAAACCCGCATCGAGCGCCCCTTCCCGCCGCACCTCCCTCCGCGCCGAGCCACACCGCAGCCCGCCTCCACCGCCATCGGGTGCATACGCTCAGCGACGGCCAACTCACCCTCCGTACAAGTCCGTTGACTTCCCGCCTCGGCCATTCGTAGTCCGTAACCCAAGTGCCGAGCCGCTCGTTGTGCGGGATACAGGCTCCCTGTGGTCACACCCCACCCGCCCGCGATCACTCGATCGTGTGGAAGTGGTCGGGGGCGTGCAACCCTCAGGATCCCCTGGGGAGTCGACCGTCATGACGAGAGGAGGTGCCGCCAGTGATCGCGAACGTATCGGCGCACCGGCGGGCGAACGCCTTCGCCCAGGCCCTGGAGGAGTCCGACGACCGGGGCACGGCAGCCGAGCAGCCCGAAGGATCGGGCCCAGCGCCGGCTATTGCGGAACGGACCGATCAGGCCCGCCTGTTGGCCTTCGCGACCCGTCTCGGCGAGCTGCCCGAGCCGGAGCTCGACCCCGAGGTCAAGGTCGTCCAGCGCGCGCGGCTGGTGGCCGCGATGGAGGCCATGCTGCAGGAGGGCACGTTCGCGGGCGGCGAGGCGGCGGACCCTTCAGTACCCGAGCAGCGGTCCCACCGGGCCCGGGGCGCCCACCGGGCAAGCCCCCTGGGGAAGTTGCGACCGCGTACGCGGCTCACGAAAGGCCTCGCCGCGGGCGGGCTCAGCGTCGGGGTGGCCGCGGCCTCCTTCGGCGGAGTGGCCGCGGCGAGTTCCGACGCCCTGCCCGGCGACTCGCTCTACGGCCTCAAACGCGGCATCGAGGACGTCAAACTCGGCATGGCCGAGGGGGACAACGACCGCGGACGGCTCTACCTCGACCAGGCCTCCACCCGGCTGAACGAGGCCCGTCGGCTGATGGAGCGCGACCGCGGCGGCCACCTCGACCACGAGTCCATCGGCGAGATCCGCCGCACCCTGTCCGGCGTGCAGCACGACGCGTCCGAAGGCCACCGCCTGCTGCACGAGGCCTACGAGCGGGACGGCTCGCTCGGCCCGATCCAGGCCCTCTCCGCCTTCTCCCAGTCCCACCGCGAGGTCTGGGGCAGCCTGCGTGACCGACTGCCCGTCCAGCTCGGCGATGTCAGTCAGCAGGTCTCGTCGGTCTTCGACGCCATAGACCAGGAAGTCGCCCCGCTGCGGTCGCTCCTGCCGCAGTCCCCGTCCCAGGACGGCTCCGGCAGGCACCGGGGCCCCGCCGGCGACGCCACCGACTCCTCCGGTACGGACGGCCCGGCGCCCGGCGTCACCGGCGGCTCCGCCACCGGCCGCCACGGCGGCAGCGGCAAGCCCCAGCCGTCCACGTCCAAGAGCGGCGGCGACGGCCTGCTCGGCGGCAGCACGGGCGGCCTGCTGGACCCGCCGAAGGAGAGCGCCGGCAGCTCACCGTCGTCGAGCAGCAGCCCGTCGGCAGAACCGAACGTGACGCTGCCGCCCCTGCTCCCCGGTCTCCTGCCGGGACTGGGCATCAACAGCGAGGAAAGCAAGTAGGGCTCGCTCGCGAGGGGGGGCGCCCCAGTCGAAGGGGCGCCCCCCTCGTCGTATCCGGGACCGACCGCTCAGAAGAAGACCGACCTGCGCTGCACCAGCAGCTTGTACAGCGTGTGCTGGATCTGCTCCCTGACCTGGTCCGTCAGGTTGAACATCAGCATCGGGTCCTCGGCGGCCTCCGGCGGATAGCCGTCCGTGGGGATCGGTTCGCCGAACTGGATCGTCCACTTCGTCGGCAGCGGGATGGCTCCCAGCGGGCCCAGCCACGGGAACGTCGGTGTGATCGGGAAGTACGGGAAGCCCAGCAGCCGGGCGAGCGTCTTCGCGTTGCCGATCATCGGGTAGATCTCCTCGGCACCGACGATCGAGCAGGGAATGATCGGCACCCCGGCACGCAGGGCCGTGGAGACGAAGCCGCCGCGGCCGAAGCGCTGCAGCTTGTAGCGCTCGCCGAACGGCTTGCCGATGCCCTTGAAGCCCTCCGGCATCACACCGACCACTTCGCCGCGCTCCAGCAGCCGCTCGGCGTCCTCCGCGCACGCCAGGGTATGGCCGGCCTTGCGGGCCAGTTCGTTGACCACGGGCAGCACGAAGACCAAGTCCGCGGCGAGCAGCCTGAGATGGCGGCCCGCCGGATGGTTGTCGTGCACGGCGACCTGCATCATCAGGCCGTCCAGCGGCAGTGTCCCGGAGTGGTTGGCGACGATCAGCGCCCCGCCCTTCGACGGGATGTTCTCGATGCCCTTCACCTCGACCCGGAAGTACTTCTCGTACACCGGCCGCAACAGCGACATCAGGACCTGATCGGTGAGCTCCTCGTCGTAACCGAAGTCGTCGACCTCGTAGTCGCCCGTCAGGCGCCGCCGCAGGAAGGCCAGGCCCCCGGCGATACGCCGCTCCAGGCCCCCCTCTTGCGGCCTGGCCGACGGCCTCTTCTCACGCGTCACAGGAACATCATCCCGCGAGGCGGCCCTGCTGGGCAGGGGCTGGACCTCGCGGACCATCCCGGGCTGCTCGCCCTTGAGCCGGCTCCCCGCGCTCCGGCGCCGCGGCGGCCGCTGCACGGCAGCCCCGCGGGACCGGTCGTCGTCGAACGGAATGACCTTGGCGTCCGCCATCGTTGATGCGCTCCTCAGTTGGCGCTCTGCGTCGGGGGGTGGCCACCGCCCAGTACGGGCAGTGCGGCGATCCGGTCGACGGCCCCCGCGAGGACCTCCGGCGGCAGCAGTCCGGGGCCGCGGCCGCGCGCGAAGTCCGCGAAGGTCTCCGCGGTCGTGTACTTCGGCTCGTATCCGAGCGTCTCGCGCATCTGGTCCGTCGACACGACCCGGCCGTGGGTGAGCAGCCGGATCTGCTCGGGCGAGAAGTCCGTCATGCCCACCGTCCGCATCGCCGAGCCGACCCAGGTGACCGCGGGCAGCAGCAGGGGCACGGTGGGCCGCCCGAGCCGCCGCGCGCACTGCGACAGCAGCAGCACACCGTCGCCCGCGACATTGAACGTGCCGCTGTTGAGCGTGCCGCGCTGCGGCTCGTGCGAGGCGATCCGCAGCACCTCGATCACGTCGTCCTCGTGCACGAACTGCAGCCGCGGGTCGTAGCCGAAGACGGTGGGCAGGACGGGCAGCGAGAAGTACGAGGCGAGGGGCGTATCGGCGCTCGGCCCGAGGATGTTGGCGAAGCGCAGCACACAGACGGCCACGTCGGGCCGGCGCCGCGCGAATCCCCGAACGTACCCCTCGACCTCCACGGCGTCCTTGGCGAAGCCGCCGCTGGGCAGGGACTTGGGCGGGGTCGTCTCGGTGAACACGGCCGGGTCGCGGGGCGCTGACCCGTACACGTTCGTGCTCGACTTCACGACCAGCCGCTTGACGGTCGGGGACTTCTGGCAGGCGCCGAGGAGTTGCATGGTGCCGATGACGTTGGTCTCCTTGACCGTGGTCCGGCTGCCGCTGCCCAGCGCGGTGCCGGTCACGTCCATGTGGACGACCGTGTCGACGGAGTGCTCGGCGAGCACACGGGCGATGGTGGGCTGGCGGATGTCGGCCCGGATGAAGTCGGCGCCGCCCAGATGATGCTCGGGCGGGACCGCGTCCACCGCGACGACGCGGTCGACCTCCGGGTCACGCTGGATCCGTCGTACGAACCGGCCGCCGAGCCGGCGGGCCACTCCGGTCACGAGCACGACCTTCCCCAAGATCAGCGCCTCTCTTCCCGTCGCGTCCAGTTGTGGACGTCGCTCTGCCCGCTAGCCTGCCGCGTTCCCCGTGTGCGGCCAACTTAGCGGGTCGATGTTGCGCTGTGATGACCACCCGACGCACGAAGTGACGACACGCCCGTACGTACGACCAGACCAAGCCAGGTGCCACACAGACGTGCGCACGGCGGAATTCAGCCGGGTGGCCGAACGCACGGGCCGACGTCACCCGCCGGACCGGACGGGACCGTGTGGCCCGGAGACGACCCGGAGACGACTCCGGACATGACCTGGACACGACTCCGGACATATGACTCCGGATATGACCCGGAGACGACTCCGGATATGACCCGGATATGACGATGGCCCCCCACCACTGGTGGGGGGCCATCACGCGCGGCTCGCGCAAGAAAGCAAGGGCGCCCCTGGCGGGGTCGCGCCTTACTTCTTGTTACGACGCTGAACGCGAGTGCGCTTGAGCAGCTTGCGGTGCTTCTTCTTGGCCATCCGCTTGCGCCGCTTCTTGATAACAGAGCCCACGACTACCCTCGCTCACTTCTCATCACTCGGTGCTGGGCGCCATGGGCCCATACGACCTACGAGGGGCTAGCCTACCCGCCCGAGCGCTGAGGTCGTAATCGAGGTGACCCGGGAGGCCCCAGGGGACCCCGCCGGGCCGCCGTCAGGCCGTCTCCACCCCCACGTAGCTCTCGCGGAGGTACTCGTGAACCGCTTGTTCCGGTACCCGGAAGGACCTCCCCACCCGGATCGCCGGCAGATGACCGCTGTGCACCAACCGGTACACGGTCATCTTCGACACTCGCATCACCGAGGCGACTTCCGCCACGGTCAGGAACTGAACCTCGTTCAGAGGCCTCTCGCCAGCTGCAGCCATGACACACCTGAACCTTCCGCACTCGACGGCCACCGGCTTCCCCTTCCGGTGACTCTTCGTCGTTGCGTGCTCACTCCCCAATGTAGGGGCGGGTGATGCAAGTGGGGAAGAGGGGATGCAATCGGCGGCCTACTGTGACAGACACGCTCGATTGAGTACATAGCGAGTAAGCGGTCGGTAGTAATCAGACCGCACAGCGTCATCAAGTGGAACGACCACGGACACCAGCCCCTCTGCCTCCCCGACGAAGAGCGCCGGATCGTCCGTATCGGCCAGCCCCATCGCCTCGAACCCCAGCTGACCTGCCCCGCAGACCCATCCGTGGTCCCCGATCACCAGCTCGGGCAGCGGCCCGCCGGCCTCCGCCGCGACGGCCAGCGCGGTGCGAACCGGGAGCGGCGAGTGGGTGTGTGCGCCGGGCTCACAACCGGCGGTTCCGGGCCCCGGTTTCCGCACGAACGCGACTCCTCGTACGTAATCAAGGTTGTACGTGCGTAGACCGAACCGGGTCGTTATGTCGACACAGCGACCCTGCGCAGGGGTGAGGACGGTACATCCCGCCGCCGACAGGGCGTCCGCGAGCCCGGCGTAGAAACCGAGCAGCCGGTGCGGGTGGCCGGTGCCGAGGAGGACCGGCACCCTGTCCCGTGCGGCCTTCGCGACCCGCTCGGCGAACGCCTCCAGAGCCTCCAGGGTGCGCTCGGGATCGATCATGTCATGGCCGGAGGTGTGCCGAGGATCGGCCGAGACTCCACACTTGTCCGCCATCAAGTCGATCAAATCCCGATGCCCCCATGTCCATTCGGGATCGAGTCCGATCAGTACGCGGGGATCGCGGGCGACGAAGAGCCGATAGCTGCGCAGGCTCTCCTCACGCGAGGTCGCCACGGGCCCGGCCAGCCGGGCGGCCAGCAAATGCGCACGCAGTGCTCCGGTGCTCAACACGTCAGCGATGCTGGTCCATTCACCCCCACCGCAGGCCCGAAATACGGGAAACACCCCACAGTCGGCGTAATCCAATCAGCCACACCAAGCCCGTCTGGGGGTACCCCCTACTCGAAGAGCTTGGGGGAGCTTGAGGACGAGGCCGTCAAGGTCGAAAGCACACCCGGGTCACCCCCAGGCCGGCTACGCCAACAACCCCCGCAACGGAAACGCCGCCTTACGCGCAGCCAGCACCGCCTGGTCCAGCCGATCCGCCGGATCGTACCCGGACTCCCAGTCCGCGTACGCCACCGGCCACCGCCCATCCGTCATCCGCATCGGCGCCAACTGGCGCGTCCGGGCGAAGACTTCCTGCCGCCACCCCTCCGGGATCATGGCCTCCGGCTCGATCGGCCGCCCCGCGGCGATGGCCACGAGATGCGTCCACGAACGCGGTACGACCTCCACCACCGCGTAGCCGCCCCCACCCAGCGCGACCCAGCGCCCGTCGGCGTACTCGTGCGCCAGGTCGTGACACGCCATCTGCACGGCCCGCTGCGCGTCCAGCGACACGGCGAGATGCGCGAGCGGGTCCTCGAAGTGAGTGTCGGCACCGTGCTGGGTGACCAGCACCTGCGGCCGGAAGTCGGCGATCAGCTCCGGCACCACCGCATGGAAGGCCCGCACCCACCCCGCGTCCCCCGTCCCGGCCGGCAGCGCCACGTTCACCGCGCTGCCCTCCGCGCTCGGGCCGCCCGTCTCCTCCGGCCACCCGGTCTGCGGGAAGAGGGTCCGCGGATGTTCGTGCAGCGAGATGGTGAGAACCCGGGGATCGTCCCAGAAGGCCGCCTGCACCCCGTCCCCGTGGTGCACATCCACGTCCACGTACGCGACCCGCTCCGCGCCGAGCTCCAGCAGCCGCGCGATGGCGAGCGAGGCGTCGTTGTAGATGCAGAACCCCGAGGCGCCGCCCGGCATCGCGTGGTGCAGCCCGCCCGCGAAGTTCACCGCGTGCAGGGCGTCCCCGCGCCACACGGCCTCCGCCGCTCCGACCGACTGCCCGGCGATCAGCGCGGACACCTCGTGCATCCCGGCGAAGGCGGGGTCGTCCATGGTCCCCACCCCGTAGGACCCGTCCGCCGACCCCGGGTCCGCGGACACGGCCTTCACGGCCTCCACGTAGTCCTCGCGGTGCACGAGCCGCAGCGTCGAGTCGCCCGCGGGCTTCGCCGCGACCACGTCGACGTCCTTGTCGAGCCCGAAGGCGTCGACGAGTTTCCTGGTCAGCGCGAGCCGGACCGGATCCATCGGATGGTCCGGACCGAAGTCATAGCCCGTTACTGCCTCGTCCCACATCAGCTGTGCGCGGCCGCTCATGCCCGTCACCGTATCGGTCCGCTCCGGGCGCGAACGAGCGGGCGTACACCAGCGTCACCAGGACCAACACCATCGGTACGAGCATGGCGCCGCGGTAGCTCCAGGCGTCCCCGAGCGCGCCCACCAACGGGGAACCGACCAGAAAGCCCACGTAGTTGAAGATGTTGAGCCGCGCGATCGCCGCGTCCGACGCCCCGGGGAACAGCCGCCCGGCGGCCGCGAACGTCTGCGGCACGAGCACGCACAGCCCGAGACCCAGGAGGGTGAACCCGAGCATCCCGACCCACGCCCCCGGCGCCCCCGCCACCACGGCGAACCCGAGCGCCGCCACCAGGGCCCCCAGCCGTACGACGGCCACCGCGCCGAAGCGCCGCACCCCGAAGTCCCCCAGGGACCGCCCGAGCAGCGTGGTGACCATGTACACGTTGTACGGGACGGTCGCCAGCTGCTCCGAACTCCCGAGCGTGTCCTGAAGATACTTGGCACTCCAGTTGGAGACGGTCGAGTCCCCGATGTACGCGAAGGTCATCACCAGGCAGAGCGGCAGCAGCAGCTTGAAGACGAGCGGTCCGGCCTCGCCCTCCGGGCCGTCCTGTGCGGGCGCATTGCCGTCGACGTACCACCGGCTGCCGACGAGAGTGGCCGGGAGCAGCACCACGACGACGGGCAGATACGACACCCACAGCGCCAGATGCCAGTGCGCGCCCGCCCAGGCGAGCGAGGCTCCGATGATCCCGCCGAGGCTGAACACGGCGTGGAAACCGAGCATGATGCTGCGCCCGTACGTCCGTTGGAGGCTCACCCCGAGCATGTTCATGGAGGCGTCCAGCGCACCCACCGTCAGCCCGAACGCGGCGAGCGCGATCCCCAGCTCGGCCATGTGGTCCCCGGACCCGACGCCGAGGAGAGCCAGCAGGACCACGGGCTGCGCCCAGCGGAGCAGCCGACTGGGACGTATGCGCTTGACGAGCTGCTCGGTCGTCACGCTGCCGACACCGGCGAGGACCGGCACCGCGGCGAGGAAGGCGGGGAGCAGGGCGTCGGAGACCCCGTACCGGTCCTGGATGGCCGGGATCCGGGTCACCAGCAGGGCGAAGGTGACGCCCTGGGCGAAGAAGCTGAACGCCAGAGAGGCCCTACCGCGCCGCAGCACATCTGTCATGGCGGCGAGCGTAGGGCCCCTGTGTACCGGTGGGTAGATCAAGCCGAAGCTGATTTTTGTTCAGCTTCATCCGGCGGCCGTGACGGCCAGGGCGGCCGCAGAGGCACCCTCGGCCCGCGCTTCGGTCTTCACTTCGGTCTTCACTTCGTCCGTCGCCTCGGCCGTCGCCTCGGCCGTCGCCTCGGACTTCACTTCGGACTTCACTTCGGACTTCACTTCGGCGATGAGCATCTGCGCCATCGGACCGGCGGCGACAGCACCGCTGACGACGAACCCCAGCGCCATCGCGACGATCAGGATGACCGAACCCAGCCAGACCATCGTGTCCACCGGCAGCGTGTAGGCACCCACGACCCGCACCACACACTCGGCGAGCAACACCACGCCCCACACCACCGAGAAGAGCCGCTCGGCCCGCCGGAAGGCAGGGGACCCACTCTCCAGCCGGGTCCAGGCGGCCTGCCTGGCCGCGATGCCCTTCACCAGCCAGGGCTTCATACCAGCCGTCATCATCGGCTTCCCCATGGCCACGGAGACCAGGATCCCGATCCCGATCGCGCTGCTGACCCCGCTGTCCTTGGCGAGCATCAGCCGTGGGTCGCCGGCGACGAAGCTGAGCAGCAGCCCGACCACGTTCACGAAGAGGATGAGCGCGGCGAACGCGTTGACCGTCCGCTCCTTGACCACGCCCATGACGGTCCGCACGGCCGGCACCGCGCTGCTCCAGGCGAGCGCCGCGAAGGTGCTCATCCCGAAGGCGTCCTTGAACAGGTAGTACGACCCGACCGGCACCGCCACGTCCATGATGAGCGGCGCAAAGGTGTTCTTCTTGCTCTGGCTCTTGCTCTGGCCCTGGGAAACCGTGTTCGTCGTCATGCCCTCAGCTTCGCCTCCGGACCGGGTCCGCCAGTAGAAACGATCGTCCGGAGCTCGGCATGACATATGTCAGTGCCCCGGCGGTGGTGCGGGTCATCCGAGCAGGTCAGGCAACTCCCCCAGGTCAGAGAAGAGTTGGGTGGCACCCGCGAGCCTCGCAGCCGGTGTCATCGCGGTGAACCCGTACACGTCCATCCCGGCCGCGCCAGCGGCCTGGACGCCGAGCGGGCTGTCCTCGACGACAACACACTTCTGCGGGGCGACCCCCATCCGCTCGGCGGCGTACAGGAACAGGTCGGGCGCCGGCTTCCCCCGCCCCACGTCCTGGGAGCTGAAGATCCGCGAGTCGTCGAACCACCGGTCCAGCCCGGTCGTCCGATGCCCCACCCGAATCCGCTCATGGCTCCCGGACGACGCCACGCAGTACGGCACACCGTTCGTGGCGAGCTTCTCCAGTACCTCCACGGCGCCCGCCACAGGCCTCAACTCCCGCTCGAACGCCGCGAACACACGGGCATGGAAGACGTCGTCGAAGTCGGTCGGCAGCCGCCGGCCCGTGCGCTCCTGAACGAGGTCGTGGATCCGGTGCATCGCGGACCCCATGTAGTCACGGATGGAGTCCTCGTACGACGTCGGGTGCCCGAGCTCGGTGAGATAGGCGGCCAGGAGCCGGTTGGAGATGGGCTCGCTGTCGACGAGGACGCCGTCGTTGTCGAAGATAACCAGGTCATAGCGCATGGCATCGACCCTAAACGCAGAAAACCCCCGTGCCGATCGGCACGGGGGTTTTCTCAATATTTGTTCGGCGGCGTCCTACTCTCCCACAGGGTCCCCCCTGCAGTACCATCGGCGCTGTAAGGCTTAGCTTCCGGGTTCGGAATGTAACCGGGCGTTTCCCTCACGCTATGGCCACCGAAACACTATGAAACAGACAACCCGACCGCTGCTGTGACTACAGCGGGGTTGTTCGTGGTTTCAGAACCAACACAGTGGACGCGAGCAACTGAGGACAAGCCCTCGGCCTATTAGTACCAGTCACCTCCACACGTTGCCGTGCTTCCAGATCTGGCCTATCAACCCAGTCGTCTACTGGGAGCCTTACCCCATCAAGTGGGTGGGAGTCCTCATCTCGAAGCAGGCTTCCCGCTTAGATGCTTTCAGCGGTTATCCCTCCCGAACGTAGCCAACCAGCCATGCCCTTGGCAGAACAACTGGCACACCAGAGGTTCGTCCGTCCCGGTCCTCTCGTACTAGGGACAGCCCTTCTCAAGACTCCTACGCGCACAGCGGATAGGGACCGAACTGTCTCACGACGTTCTAAACCCAGCTCGCGTACCGCTTTAATGGGCGAACAGCCCAACCCTTGGGACCGACTCCAGCCCCAGGATGCGACGAGCCGACATCGAGGTGCCAAACCATCCCGTCGATATGGACTCTTGGGGAAGATCAGCCTGTTATCCCCGGGGTACCTTTTATCCGTTGAGCGACGGCGCTTCCACAAGCCACCGCCGGATCACTAGTCCCGACTTTCGTCCCTGCTCGACCCGTCGGTCTCACAGTCAAGCTCCCTTGTGCACTTACACTCAACACCTGATTGCCAACCAGGCTGAGGGAACCTTTGGGCGCCTCCGTTACTCTTTAGGAGGCAACCGCCCCAGTTAAACTACCCATCAGACACTGTCCCTGATCCGGATCACGGACCCAGGTTAGACATCCAGCACGACCAGACTGGTATTTCAACGACGACTCCACAACCACTGGCGTGGCCGCTTCAAAGTCTCCCAGCTATCCTACACAAGCCGAACCGAACACCAATATCAAACTGTAGTAAAGGTCCCGGGGTCTTTCCGTCCTGCTGCGCGAAACGAGCATCTTTACTCGTAGTGCAATTTCACCGGGCCTATGGTTGAGACAGTCGAGAAGTCGTTACGCCATTCGTGCAGGTCGGAACTTACCCGACAAGGAATTTCGCTACCTTAGGATGGTTATAGTTACCACCGCCGTTTACTGGCGCTTAAGTTCTCAGCTTCGCCCCACCGAAATGGAGCTAACCGGTCCCCTTAACGTTCCAGCACCGGGCAGGCGTCAGTCCGTATACATCGCCTTACGGCTTCGCACGGACCTGTGTTTTTAGTAAACAGTCGCTTCTCGCTGGTCTCTGCGGCCACCCCCAGCTCAGGAAGCAAGTTCCCTCACCAGGTGTGGCCCCCCTTCTCCCGAAGTTACGGGGGCATTTTGCCGAGTTCCTTAACCATAGTTCACCCGAACGCCTCGGTATTCTCTACCTGACCACCTGAGTCGGTTTAGGGTACGGGCCGCCATGAAACTCGCTAGAGGCTTTTCTCGACAGCATAGGATCATCCACTTCACCACAATCGGCTCGGCATCAGGTCTCAGCCTCATGTGCGACGGATTTGCCTATCGCACGGCCTACACCCTTACCCCGGGACAACCACCGCCCGGGATGGACTACCTTCCTGCGTCACCCCATCACTCACCTACTAACCGCTTGGTTCAGCGGCTCCACCACTTTCCTTTCCCCGAAGGGTCCGGAACGGCTTCACGGCCTTAGCATCACGATGCTCGATGTTTGACGCTTCACAGCGGGTACCGGAATATCAACCGGTTATCCATCGACTACGCCTGTCGGCCTCGCCTTAGGTCCCGACTTACCCTGGGCAGATCAGCTTGACCCAGGAACCCTTAGTCAATCGGCGCACACGTTTCTCACGTGTGAATCGCTACTCATGCCTGCATTCTCACTCGTCAACCGTCCACAACTACCTTCCGGTGCTGCTTCACCCGGCAGACGACGCTCCCCTACCCATCACAGCAGGCGTTGGCCCTATATGCTGCAATGACACGACTTCGGCGGTACGCTTGAGCCCCGCTACATTGTCGGCGCGGAATCACTAGACCAGTGAGCTATTACGCACTCTTTCAAGGGTGGCTGCTTCTAAGCCAACCTCCTGGTTGTCTGTGCGACTCCACATCCTTTCCCACTTAGCGTACGCTTAGGGGCCTTAGTCGATGCTCTGGGCTGTTTCCCTCTCGACCATGGAGCTTATCCCCCACAGTCTCACTGCCGCGCTCTCACTTACCGGCATTCGGAGTTTGGCTAAGGTCAGTAACCCGGTAGGGCCCATCGCCTATCCAGTGCTCTACCTCCGGCAAGAAACACACGACGCTGCACCTAAATGCATTTCGGGGAGAACCAGCTATCACGGAGTTTGATTGGCCTTTCACCCCTAACCACAGGTCATCCCCCAGGTTTTCAACCCTGGTGGGTTCGGTCCTCCACGAAGTCTTACCTCCGCTTCAACCTGCCCATGGCTAGATCACTCCGCTTCGGGTCTTGAGCGTGCTACTCCAACGCCCTATTCGGACTCGCTTTCGCTACGGCTTCCCCACACGGGTTAACCTCGCAACACACCGCAAACTCGCAGGCTCATTCTTCAAAAGGCACGCAGTCACGAGACACCAGCAAGCTGATGTCCGACGCTCCCACGGCTTGTAGGCACACGGTTTCAGGTACTATTTCACTCCGCTCCCGCGGTACTTTTCACCATTCCCTCACGGTACTATCCGCTATCGGTCACCAGGGAATATTTAGGCTTAGCGGGTGGTCCCGCCAGATTCACACGGGATTTCTCGGGCCCCGTGCTACTTGGGTGTCTCTCAAACGAGCCGCTGACGTTTCGACTACGGGGGTCTTACCCTCTACGCCGGACCTTTCGCATGTCCTTCGCCTACATCAACGGTTTCTGACTCGTCCTGTTGCCGGCAGACAACAGAAGAGAGATCCCACAACCCCGCATGCGCAACCCCTGCCGGGTCTCACACGCATACGGTTTGGCCTCATCCGGTTTCGCTCGCCACTACTCCCGGAATCACGGTTGTTTTCTCTTCCTGAGGGTACTGAGATGTTTCACTTCCCCTCGTTCCCTCCACACTGCCTATGTGTTCAGCAGTGGGTGACAGCCCATGACGACTGCCGGGTTTCCCCATTCGGAAACCCCCGGATCAAAGCCTGGTTGACGACTCCCCGGGGACTATCGCGGCCTCCCACGTCCTTCATCGGTTCCTGGTGCCAAGGCATCCACCGTGCGCCCTTAAAAACTTGGCCACAGATGCTCGCGTCCACTGTGCAGTTCTCAAACAACGACCAACCACCCGTCACACACCAAAACCTTGGTGCTTCACCGGGGCCGGCATCGAAGACAGACCTTGCGGCCGTGCCCTCAGACACCCAACAGCGTGCCCGGCCAGCTCCCGTCCGGAGATCATGCGTTCCACGCTCTTACGAGCAGTACTAGCAGCCTCCGACCCGAGGTCCTGGCCGAATAATCAACGTTCCACCCATGAGCAACCAGCATCGGACGTTCGCCGATGTACTGGCCTCTGACCGTGTCCCGAAGAACCCGGTAAGAAGTGCTCCTTAGAAAGGAGGTGATCCAGCCGCACCTTCCGGTACGGCTACCTTGTTACGACTTCGTCCCAATCGCCAGTCCCACCTTCGACAGCTCCCTCCCACAAGGGGTTGGGCCACCGGCTTCGGGTGTTACCGACTTTCGTGACGTGACGGGCGGTGTGTACAAGGCCCGGGAACGTATTCACCGCAGCAATGCTGATCTGCGATTACTAGCGACTCCGACTTCATGGGGTCGAGTTGCAGACCCCAATCCGAACTGAGACCGGCTTTTTGAGATTCGCTCCACCTCACGGTATCGCAGCTCTTTGTACCGGCCATTGTAGCACGTGTGCAGCCCAAGACATAAGGGGCATGATGACTTGACGTCGTCCCCACCTTCCTCCGAGTTGACCCCGGCGGTCTCCTGTGAGTCCCCATCACCCCGAAGGGCATGCTGGCAACACAGAACAAGGGTTGCGCTCGTTGCGGGACTTAACCCAACATCTCACGACACGAGCTGACGACAGCCATGCACCACCTGTACACCGACCACAAGGGGGGCACTATCTCTAATGCTTTCCGGTGTATGTCAAGCCTTGGTAAGGTTCTTCGCGTTGCGTCGAATTAAGCCACATGCTCCGCCGCTTGTGCGGGCCCCCGTCAATTCCTTTGAGTTTTAGCCTTGCGGCCGTACTCCCCAGGCGGGGAACTTAATGCGTTAGCTGCGGCACCGACGACGTGGAATGTCGCCAACACCTAGTTCCCACCGTTTACGGCGTGGACTACCAGGGTATCTAATCCTGTTCGCTCCCCACGCTTTCGCTCCTCAGCGTCAGTAATGGCCCAGAGATCCGCCTTCGCCACCGGTGTTCCTCCTGATATCTGCGCATTTCACCGCTACACCAGGAATTCCGATCTCCCCTACCACACTCTAGCTAGCCCGTATCGACTGCAGACCCGAGGTTAAGCCTCGGGCTTTCACAATCGACGTGACAAGCCGCCTACGAGCTCTTTACGCCCAATAATTCCGGACAACGCTTGCGCCCTACGTATTACCGCGGCTGCTGGCACGTAGTTAGCCGGCGCTTCTTCTGCAGGTACCGTCACTTTCGCTTCTTCCCTGCTGAAAGAGGTTTACAACCCGAAGGCCGTCATCCCTCACGCGGCGTCGCTGCATCAGGCTTGCGCCCATTGTGCAATATTCCCCACTGCTGCCTCCCGTAGGAGTCTGGGCCGTGTCTCAGTCCCAGTGTGGCCGGTCGCCCTCTCAGGCCGGCTACCCGTCGTCGCCTTGGTGAGCCATTACCTCACCAACAAGCTGATAGGCCGCGGGCTCATCCTGCACCGCCGGAGCTTTCCAAGTTCGAAGATGCCTCCGAACCTCGTATCCGGTATTAGACCCCGTTTCCAGGGCTTGTCCCAGAGTGCAGGGCAGATTGCCCACGTGTTACTCACCCGTTCGCCACTAATCCCCACCGAAGTGGTTCATCGTTCGACTTGCATGTGTTAAGCACGCCGCCAGCGTTCGTCCTGAGCCAGGATCAAACTCTCCGTGAATGTTTACCGGTAATCCGGTTCAACACCACGAGAGCGGTGCGAGAGGAGGAATAGTCCCCTCGCACACAGCGTCCTCGCTGTGTTTTTCAAAGGAACCTCGACCATCGGATTTGTTCCGACGGACGGGGTATCAACATATCTGGCGTTGATTTTTGGCACGCTGTTGAGTTCTCAAGAAACGGACGCTTCCTTTGTACTCACCCTCTCGGGCTTTCCTCCGGGCGCTTCCCTTCGGTCTTGCGTTTCCGACTCTATCAGATCTTTTCTCGATCCGATTTCCTCGGTGCTTTCCAGGTTCCCGCTCTCGCGTTTCCCTTTCCGGCGGTGTCGACTCTATCAGATCCCTCAGTTCCCTTTGGGGCCTGACTCCCTGTCAACCGGGTTGTCTTCCCGGGCCTTTCGGCCGTTCCGACGAGTGAGACTCTAGCGGATTCCTCACTCCCGAGCTAATCGGGGGCTACGCCCTCACGAAAGCTCGAACGCGGATTCCTCATTCCGAAAATACGCATGCCAATGAACACGACGACGAAGCGCCGGTTCTCGGCTGATACTTGCGGAATGGCTGTCCGGGGACCGACCGGAGTCGGCGCTCACGTCGGACAACCCGGAGAACACTACGGATCGGGTCGGGGTGTGTCAACTCGGCCCCGCACCGGCCCCGTGAGGCGTAGTCTCGTTGTCATGACTTCGCGTACGTGCACCCAGCAGTGGTGGGCCGCCTGACGGCGGCCGTACTCACGTATGCACTCAACGGCCGCCGCCCCGGCGGCCGTTCTCGTATCTCCCTCCAGGAGGGGCGGCCGACCGGTCGCGGTGGCCCTGGCCAGGAGGTGGAGAGATGACACGGGTGTTCAGCGGGATCAAGCCGACCGGGCATCTGACGCTGGGGAACTATCTGGGCGCCATGCGGCGGTGGGCCGATGTGGACCAGCACCGGGCCGAGTCCCTGTTCTGCGTCGTGGACCTTCATGCGCTGACCGTGGACCACGATCCGGCGCGGGTGCGCAGGCTCAGCCGGCAGGCGGCGACGCTGTTGCTCGCGACGGGGCTCGATCCGGAGTTGTGCACCCTCTTCGTGCAGAGCCATGTGGACGAGCACTCCCGGCTGTCGTACGTGCTTGAGTGCGTGGCCACCGACGGCGAGATGCGCCGGATGATCCAGTACAAGGAGAAGACCGCGCGCGAGCGGGAGCGGGGCCTGAGTGTGCGGCTGTCCTTGCTGACGTATCCCGCGTTGATGGCGGCGGACATCCTGGCGTACGGGACGGACGAGGTGCCCGTGGGGGAAGACCAGTCGCAGCATGTCGAGCTGACGCGGGATCTCGCGGTGCGGTTCAACCAGCGCTACGGGCACACGTTCGTGGTGCCTCGGGCGACCCGTCCGGAGGTGGCGGCCCGGGTCATGAATCTGCAGGAGCCGACGTCGAAGATGGGGAAGACGGACGACTCGGGGCCGGGGATCGTCTATCTGCTCGACGAGCCGGATGTGGTGCGGAAGAAGGTCATGCGGGCGGTGACCGACAGCGGGTCGGACGTCGTGTACGACCGTGACGCGCGGCCGGGCGTCGCCAATCTGCTGGAGATTCTCGCCGCGTGCGAGGGTGCGGACCCGGAAGCGCTGAGCGGGGCGTATACGACGTACGGCGCCTTGAAGAAGGACACCGCGGAGGCCGTGGTCGAGCTGCTGCGGCCCGTGCAGGAACGGCACAGGGAGTTGTGCGCGGATCCCGGATACGTCGACGGGGTACTGCGGACCGGTGCCGAGCGGGCCAGGGCGCTGGCCCGGCCGCGGGTGGACGCGGCGTACCGGGCGATCGGGTTGCTGCCGGCCTCGTGAAGGCGTGGCGTCCACCGCCCGGGAACGGGCGGTGGACTGCGGGTGCGATCGGTCAGCTGTTGCTGCCGGACGCCAGTTGGCGGCTGCGGTCCCTGGCCGCCTCCAGCGCGGCGATGAGCGCGGCACGCACCCCGTGGTTCTCCAGTTCGCGGATCGCATTGATCGTCGTGCCCGCGGGCGAGGTGACGTTCTCGCGGAGCTTCACGGGGTGCTCCCCGCTGTCGCGGAGCATCACCGCCGCGCCGATCGCGGACTGGACGATCAGGTCGTGGGCCTTGTCGCGGGGCAGGCCGAGCAGGATGCCGGCGTCGGTCATCGCCTCGACCAGATAGAAGAAGTACGCCGGGCCCGAGCCGGAGAGGGCGGTGCAGGCGTCCTGCTGGGACTCCGGGACACGGAGGGTCTTGCCGACCGCGCCGAAGATCTCCTCGGCGTGGGCGAGGTGGGCCTCCGTGGCGTGGCTTCCCGGGGAGATGACGGACATGGCCTCGTCGACGAGGGCGGGGGTGTTCGTCATGACGCGGACGACGGGGGTGCCGGCGGCGAGGCGTTCCTCGAAGAAGGAGGTGGGGATGCCCGCGGCGCCGCTGATGACCAGGCGGTCGGTGGGCACATGGGGAGCGAGTTCGTCCAGGAGCGTGCCCATGTCCTGGGGCTTGACCGTGAGGATGAGCGTGTCGGCGGTCTTCGCGGCCTCGGCGTTGGTGACCGGGGTGACGCCGTAACGGGTGCGGAGTTCTTCGGCTCGCTCGGGGCGGCGGGCGGTGACCAGGAGGTCGGCGGGGGTCCAGCCGGCTCGGATCATTCCGCTCAGCAGGGCTTCGCCGATCTTGCCGGTGCCGAGGACTGCGACTTTCTGGGTCATGGTGCGGGGCCCTCCGGGGGTTGCGTCGTCGTCCGGGTTCATCCTCGCACCGGGGTCGTCGGCTTGGGTGGGTTGTCCGAGGGGCGGGACGTCGTGGGTGGTCGCCGTGGAGGGTTTCGCCCCCGCCGCCCATACCGTCCCGTACCTGGGAGCTGCCGCCCCCCAGACCCCGCTGTCGGCCTTGACGGCCTCGTCCTCAAACTCCCCCAAGCTCTTCGAGCAGGGGGGACCCCCAGACGGGCTCGATGGGTCATGCCGTCCGGCGTCGTAGTGTTGCCGCGCCCAGGGCCAGTACCAGGAGTGCGCAGCCCGCCACCACCAGCGCGTCCCGTAGGAACGTTGCCGTCATGTCGGTGTGCCTGAGGACCTCGTTCATGCCGTCCACCGCGTACGACATGGGCAGGACGTCGGAGATGGCCTCCAGGACCGGGTGCATGGCGGAGCGGGGGGTGAACAGGCCGCAGAGGAGCAGTTGGGGGAAGATCACCGCCGGCATGAACTGGACCGCCTGGAATTCGGAGGCCGCGAAGGCCGAGACGAACAGGCCCAGGGCCGTGCCGAGCAGGGCGTCCAGGAGGGCCACCAGGAGCAGTAGCCAGGGGGAGCCCGTGACGTCCAGGCCCAGGAACCAGACCGCCAGGCCCGTCGCCAGGGCCGACTGGACGATGGCCAGGGTGCCGAAGGCGAGTGCGTAGCCCGCGATCAGGTCGGCCTTGCCCAGAGGCATCGCGAGGAGGCGTTCCAAGGTGCCGGAGGTGCGTTCGCGCAGGGTCGCGATCGAGGTCACCAGGAACATCGTGATGAGCGGGAAGATCCCGAGGAGCGAGGCTCCGATCGAGTCGAACGTGCGCGGGCTGCCGTCGAAGACGTAGCGCAGCAGGAACAGCATCACGCACGGGACGAGGATCATCAGCGCGATCGTGCGCGGGTCGTGGCGGAGTTGGCGCAGGACCCTGGTGGCGGTTGCCGTCGCGCGGGAGTAGGTGAGGGTGCTCCCGGTCGGGTGCGGGATCCGGGTCGTGGTTGCGGTCGTGGTCGTGGTCGTGGTCATCGGACCGGCTCCTTTGCCGCGTGTCCGGCCGTCTTCTTCGCCGCCGCGTCGTCCACCAGGCGCAGGAACGCCTCCTCCACCGTCTCCGCTCCCGTACGGGTGCGCAGGGCGTCCGGGGTGTCGTCGGCGAGGATCTCGCCCTCGCGCATCAACAGGAGGTGGTGGCAGCGCTCGGCCTCGTCCATGACGTGGGACGAGACGAGGAGTGTGGCTCCTCGGTCGGCCGCGATGGTGTGGAAGAGACGCCAGAGGTCGCGGCGCAGGACCGGGTCGAGGCCGACCGTCGGTTCGTCCAGGACCAGGAGTTCCGGGGTGCCCAGGAGCGCGACCGCGAGGGAGACGCGGCTGCGCTGGCCGCCGGAGAGGGTGCCGGCGACGGCGTCGGCGTGCGAGGTGAGGTCGACGTCGGCGATGGCACGGGTGACGTTCTCCCGGCGGCGGTCGGCGGCGGCTCGGCCGGGGTCGAGGATCGCGGCGAAGTAGTCGAGGTTCTGGCGCACCGTCAGGTCGACGTAGACGGAGGGCGCCTGGGTGACGTAGCCGACGCGGGAGCGCAGGAAGGCGTCGCCGGCGGGGAGGCCGAGGACTTCCAGGGTGCCGACGACCTTGGCCTGGGTGCCGACGATGGAACGCATGAGGGTCGACTTGCCGCAGCCGGAGGGGCCGAGCAGGCCGGTGATCCGGCCGCGGGGAACGGTGAAGCCGAGGTCGCGGAGGACGGTGCGGGAGCCGCGTACGACCGTGAGGTGCTCGGCGCGGATGGCCGGGGCGGTGGGGAGGGGCTCGGTGGTCGGGTTCGCGTTCGAGTTCGGGTTCGCGTTCGGGGTTGGCGTCGGAGAGTCAGGGGGACGGCGGCGCCTTATATTCATCATGTGATGAATATTGCGCGCAATGAGGTTGGGCGTCAAGGGTTCGCGAGGGGGAGGGTGGCAGGGGAGGAAGAGGTGATTGCCGTGACGAGCCGGCGCGGTGAGCACCGTGAGTGCGGCGGCAAGGGCGGTGAACGCCGCGAGCGCGGTGAGCGCCGTGAGCGGGCGCGGTGGCCGCGGTGAGTGCGTGAGCGTCGTACCGGTGCCTACGCGCGCGTCGCCACTATCAGTTCCACGTCGTAGACCTCCTCGACGACGCCGTCCGGGAAGGCGTTGAGCAGGTGCTCCCGCTCCTCGGTGAAGAAGGCGTTCGAGCGCTCCTCGCCGAGGACGAGGAAGATCGAATGGCTGCCGATGTTGGCGAGATGGGTGTCGACGGAGACCGTGCGGCTCCAGCGGACGACGTGGCGGATGTGGGGCGGGACCTCGGGAGCGCCCGCGAAGGCGAGTTCGGTGCGACTGCCGCCGGCGCCGCTCTTGGAAGCCTGTTCGCTGCCGAAGTACCGCCCGATGCGGTCCGCCTGCTCGGCGATCCACGGGACGTCCTGGGCGTCCATGTTCCACCACAGCGCGAGCGCCCCGCCCGGGCGCAGGACGCGCAGGGCCTCCGGGACCGAACGGGCTGGGTCGGTCCAGTGCCAGGCCTGGGCGTAGGTGAGGAAGTCGGTGGAGGCGGTGGCGAGGGGAAGGGCGTTGCCGTCGCCGCGGAGGAGGGGGACGTCGGGGAGGGTGCGGCGGAACTGGGTCGCCATGCCGTCGCCCGGCTCCACGGCGACGACGTGCGCGCCGCGGGCCTTGAGGAGAGCGGTGGCTATACCGGTACCGGCGCCGACGTCCGCGACCCGGGCGCCGGCCAGGGGGCGGGCGGCGAGGTCTTCCAGGGCGTCGAAGAGGGCGGGCGGGTAGGAGGGGCGGTTCGCGGCGTACTGGGCCGCTGCGGCGTTGAAGGACTGGGCTCGCACGGAGCGGGAAGGCGCGGTCATACGAACCATGCTGGCGGGGCGGGGGCGCCGGGCACAGCGGTTTCCGGCGGGAGGGGCGGCCGGCGCCCAGGTCAGGAGCGGCGCCTGCGGGCCGGGTTCCCCGTGCGGCGGGAGGCGCGCTTGTCGTGGGCGGCGCGGGCCGTCTCGTACTCCTCGCGGTGGAGTTTCTCGCCGGGTGCCTCGCTCAGCGAGCGCACGAAGTACGCGAGCAGCGAGCCGATGAAGCCGATCGCCAGAAGGCCGCGGAGGGAGGCCTGGCGGTCCGGGTCGGGGCGCTTGGTGAAGGATCCCCAGGTGTGGCCGGACGCCAGCGCGCTGCACACCGCGAACATCACGACGACCATCAGGGTCACGGTTTTGCCCACGTCGGCGATCTGCAGGCCCTGGTAGGCGAAGCGCAGGACGAGGCAGGCGGCCGCGGCGGCCACGAGTGAACCGGCCGACACGGCGACACGGCGGGCCGCGTAGTCGCCGTCGTGGTCCACCCACGTCGTGCCGAAGAAGCGGATCGGTTCGGGGCGGGGGCCCGTGGGGTTGTCCGGAGTGCCGTTCTTGCCGTTCTCGTCGCTCACACGTCGATTATCACTCCGGCCGACCACCGGGTCCCCGCCGCCGTCCGGCTCCGCTCAGCCGCAGCGCGAGGCGACGTAACCGTCGCTGCCCGTGTTCACGTACGCGTCCGCGACGTACTCGCCATTGCTGACGTTGTCCCAGATGTTCGAGGTGCCGTACGGACCCGTCACGGTCGTACCCGGCGTCTGGCAGTAGATCGGAACGCGGGAACCCTCGGGCAGCATGCGCACGATGGTGTAGTTGGTGCCGGGTCCGCTGCGGACATTGAGGCGGACGCCGGGAGCGACGGCGTACGTCTTGATGGTCGCGGCGGCGAGAGCCTCGGCGCCCTCGGCTTCTTCCACATGGTCAACAGACATGCAAAACCTCCCCCGTTGGACCCCATGACTGCCATGGGGTCCCGTTGATTCCCTGAAGTACGCCATTAAACACATGTACGCACTTGACACGCGGAGGCTAGCAAGTCGCGTCGGTCTCGTACGAGTCATCGACTAGGCTCCGTGCGTCGCGCGCGCGGACGAACAGCACGGGGGTGGTTCCATGGCGCCACAGCGCAACACCGGAGCGGGCGCGGAAGCGGAACTTCCCGAATACGCCGGTCACTACCATCTTGAGTCGTGTCTCGGCTCCGGCGGCATGGGCGTCGTCCACCTGGCCCGCAGCACCTCGGGGATGAAACTCGCGGTCAAGGTCGTACACGCCGAGTTCGCCAGGGATCCCGAGTTCAGGGGGCGGTTCCGGCAGGAGGTGGCCGCGGCGCGGCGGGTGAGCGGCGCCTTCACCGCGCCCGTCGTCGACGCCGATCCGGAGGCCGAACGGCCCTGGATGGCCACGCTGTTCATTCCGGGCCCCACCCTGTCCGATCATGTGAAGCGGAACGGCCCCATGGACGCCGCGCAGTTGCGCCGGCTCATGGCCGGACTCGCGGAGGCGCTGCGCGACATCCACCGGGTCGGGGTCGTGCACCGGGACCTGAAGCCGAGCAATGTGCTGCTCGCCGAGGACGGGCCGAAGGTCATCGACTTCGGCATTTCCCGGCCGAAGGACAGCGAGTTGCGCACCGAGACCGGCAAGTTGATCGGCACGCCGCCGTTCATGGCTCCGGAGCAGTTCCGGCGGCCGCGGGAGGTCGGCCCCGCCGCGGACATCTTCGCGCTCGGATCCGTGCTGGTGCACGCGGCGACCGGGCGGGGACCGTTCGACTCCGACAGCCCGTACGTCGTCGCCTACCAGGTCGTGCACGACGAGCCGGACCTGACCGGCGTACCGGAGAACCTCGCGCCGCTGGTGCTGCGCTGCCTCGCCAAGGAGCCCGAGGACCGGCCCTCCCCCGACGAACTGATGCGGGACCTGCGGTCGGTGGCGGCCTCGTACGACACGCAGGCCTTCATACCGGCCCAGCGCACGGCGGATGTGGCCGATGTGCCCAAGCCCGAGCCGCGGAAGCCGGAACGGCGGTCCAAGAAGCGCGTGCCCCGGAACGCGGTCGTGGCCGCCGTCGCGCTGGCCCTCGTCGCGGGTGGTGCGCTCGCCTCTGTCCGGTTGTTCGAGGGGAGCAGCGGCAAGGACACCGGTGCGCGCGGGACGTCGACGGGGGCCGCGTTCGCCGGGTGGGAGGCGGACCCCGTCTCCGCCGACGGGGGCATGCCCCAGTGCTCGTACGGACCGGGGAAGCTGGTCTGTGCCCAGCCGGGGCTCGTCTACGCCCTCGACCCGTCGGACGGCAGCCTGCTGTGGCGGCACTCCGTCACCAGGACGCTGCGGAACGGACCACCGGTCGTGTCAGGCGGTCTCGTCCAGCCGCTGACGGACCAGCGGCGGCACCTGGAAGCCCTCGACCCGGCTTCGGGCGCGACGCGCTGGCAGCGGGACATGCCCGCGTACGGCGGTCTGCGGCCGGCCGGGGGCATGCTCCTGCTCACCGGCGCCGACGGGAAGGTCACCGGTGTGGACAGTTCCTCGGGCGAGATGAAGTGGAAGCGACGGATTCCCGGCCAGAGCGTTCCGTATTTCGCCTCCTTCGCCTCCGTCGCCTCCTTCGCCCCGGATCAGCCTGCCTACGCGACGAGCATCTCCCTTGACGGGTCGAGCACCCGGGTCACCGCCGTGGACCCGGGCACGGGCGACGTGCGGTGGGACGCACGGCTGAAGGGAGCGCTCCAGCCCGTCGGCTCCGCGGACGGCTCGGTCTACTTCCTCTCGGTCGACAGCGCCGAAGGCACTGCGAAAGCCGTGATCCGCTACACCCCGGAGTCCAAGACCTCGCGCCGCGTGGCGCTGCCCGTCCCGCCCGTGGACGCCCGGGCCACCGTACGCGGCAACGTCGTCTACATACTTGCCGCCGGCGGTTCGCTCGAGGCCGTCGACATGGACGCGCGCAAGCGGCTGTGGCACGTGGAAACGTCCGTCAGCCGGGGTTCCGCACCCGTCGCCGACGCCGACCACGTGTACGTCACCACCGCCGACGGGCGCCTGCTGGCCGTGGACGCCCGCACGGGGGCCTTCCTCGGGCAGACCCGGCCGCGCCCCGGCACGAACCCGGCTCAGGTGGTGGCCGCGCTTACCGCCCCCATGGTCTCCGACGGGCGCGTCTACGCCGCCGCACCCGACGGGACCGTCTTCGCCGTGGACGGCCGCGACCCGGCCCGCTGGTAGGACGCGAGCCGGCGCACGCGAAGGGGCCGCCCCCTCTCGGTGGAGGGTGGCGGCCCCGCGCGTCAGAAACTCAGTCCGGCTTGGACACGACCGCGCACACAGCCCGGCCTGGACACGTCCCTCGGACTCAGCCCAGCTTGGACACGTCCCGCACCGCGCCCTTGTCGGCGCTCGTCGCCATCGCCGCGTACGCCCGCAGCGCGGCCGACACCTTCCGGTCCCGGTTCTTCGGCGCGTACACGCCGCCCAGTGCCTGCTCGCGGCGGGCCAGCTCGGCCTCGTCGACCAGCAGCTCGATCGTGCGGTTCGGGATGTCGATGCGGATGCGGTCGCCGTCCTCGACCAGGGCGATCGTGCCGCCCGAGGCCGCCTCGGGGGACGCGTGGCCGATCGACAGGCCCGACGTGCCCCCGGAGAAGCGGCCGTCCGTGATCAGCGCGCAGGCCTTGCCCAGGCCGCGGCCCTTCAGGTACGAGGTCGGGTACAGCATCTCCTGCATGCCCGGGCCGCCCTTGGGGCCCTCGTAGCGGATGACGACGACGTCGCCCTCCTTGACCTGCTGGGTCAGGATCTTCTGGACGGCCTCCTCCTGCGACTCGCAGACGACCGCCGGGCCCTCGAACTGCCAGATCGACTCGTCGACGCCCGCGGTCTTCACCACACAGCCGTCGACCGCGAGATTGCCCTTGAGGACCGCCAGGCCGCCGTCCTTCGAGTACGCGTGCTCGGCGGAGCGGATGCAGCCGTTCTCGGCGTCCTCGTCGAGGGCCTCCCAGCGCTCGGACTGGGAGAAGGCCTCGGCGGAGCGGACGCAACCGGGGGCCGCGTGCCAGAGCTCGACCGCCTCCTGCGACGGGGAGCCGCCGCGGACGTCCCACGTCTTCATCCAGTCCGCCAGGGACGGGCTGTGGACGGCGTGCACGTCCTCGTTCAGCAGACCCGCGCGGTGCAGTTCGCCGAGGAGGGCCGGGATGCCGCCGGCGCGGTGCACGTCCTCCATGTAGTAGGTGCGGTTCTTGGCGACGTTCGGGGCCACCTTCGCCAGGCAGGGCACGCGGCGGGAGACGGCGTCGATCTCCGCCAGTCCGAAGGGGACGCCCGCCTCCTGGGCCGCCGCCAGCAGGTGCAGGATCGTGTTGGTGGATCCGCCCATCGCGATGTCGAGGGCCATGGCGTTCTCGAAGGCCGCGAAGGTGGCGATGTTGCGGGGCAGGACCGACTCGTCGTCCTGCTCGTAGTAGCGGCGGGTCAGGTCCATGACCGTGCGGGCCGCGTCCTCGTACAGCGCCTTGCGGGCGGTGTGCGTGGCCAGGACCGAGCCGTTGCCCGGGAGGGAGAGGCCGATCGCCTCGGTCAGGCAGTTCATCGAGTTGGCCGTGAACATGCCGGAACAGGAGCCGCAGGTCGGACAGGCGTTCTCCTCGATACGGAGGATGTCCTCGTCGGAGACCTTGTCGTTCACGGCGTCGGAGATGGCGTCGACCAGGTCGAGGGTGCGGACCGTGCCGTCGACCAGGGTGGCCCGGCCGGACTCCATCGGGCCGCCGGAGACGAAGACCGTCGGGATGTTCAGGCGCAGGGCCGCGTTCAGCATGCCCGGGGTGATCTTGTCGCAGTTGGAGATGCAGATCAGGGCGTCGGCGCAGTGGGCTTCGACCATGTACTCCACGCTGTCCGCGATCAGGTCGCGGGAGGGGAGGCTGTAGAGCATGCCGCCGTGGCCCATCGCGATGCCGTCGTCCACGGCGATCGTGTTGAACTCCCGCGGGATGCCGCCCGCCTCGCGGATCGCGTCGGAGACGATCCGGCCGACCGGCTGGAGGTGGGTGTGGCCCGGCACGAACTCGGTGAAGGAGTTGGCGACGGCGATGATCGGCTTCCGTCCGATGTCCGCACCGGGTACACCGGAGGCACGCATAAGGGCGCGGGCGCCCGCCATGTTGCGGCCGTGGGTGACTGTGCGGGACCTCAGCTCGGGCATCGTCGCTCGCTCCTTCGGAGAGTTCTGACTCTTGTCGAGCGTACGCCGGTGCTCCAAGGTACGGACGCAAGTGTCCGGAATGCGGGACGCGTGTTTCAGGGACTCCGGATTCCTGATGCACGCTTCAGGGGTTCAGCAGGTGTCCCTGCACCACCGGTGCCACCCGCGCCACCAGTTGCTCCAGGTCGGCCGACGCCAGCGGCTCCACCTTGATCACGTACCGCAGCATCGCGACCCCGACCAGCTGGGCGGCCGCCAGTTCGGCGCGCAGCTCCGCGTCCGGGAGGTCGAGCTGTCCCGCGATGCGGCGCAGCAGCTGTGCGGCGACCAGGCGGCGGAAGACGGCCGCCGCGGTGTCGTTGTTCACGGCGGAGCGGACGATCGCCAGCAGCGGGGTACGGGTCATGGGGTTCTCCCAGACGCCGAGGACGAAGCGGGTGAAGCGCTCGCCGACGGCCTCGCGGGGTCCCTTGGCGATCTCGTCCGGCGCGCTGAGGGCGGGCGCGAAGACGACCTCGATGGCTGCCTCGAAGACCTGCTCCTTGGTGCCGAAGTAGTGGTGCACGAGCGCGGAGTCCACACCGGCCGCCTTGGCGATGCCGCGCACGGACGTCTTCTCGTAGCCGCGTTCGGAGAACTCCTCGCGGGCCGCCTCCAGGATCCGGTCGCGGGTGGCGGGGGCCGCCGCCGTCTCCGTACGGCTGGGCCGTCCCCTGCCGCGGCGGGCGGGACCGGCTCGGGTCTCGCCGGTCTCTCCGGTCGCTCGGGTCTTGCCGGTCGCTCCGGTCACGGGCGGAACACCTCGCTCACCGACGGGGCACCCTGACGGCCGATGCGAGATGCAGGCGTGTGAAGGCGAGGGCCTCCGCGAGGTCGGCCTCGCGCTCCGCGCCCGACATGGCCCGGCGGGTGTTGACCTCGATGACGACGTACCCGTCGAAGCCGGTGAGCGCCAGCCGCTCCAGGACCTCGGCACAGGGCTGGACGCCGCGGCCGGGGACGAGGTGCTCGTCCTTGTTGGAGCCGCTGCCGTCGGCAAGGTGGACGTGACCGAGGCGGGCGCCCATGCGGTCGAGCATTTCCAGGGCGTCGGTACGGGCTGTCGCGGCGTGGCTGAGGTCGATCGTGAAGTGGCGGTAGTCGTCCTTCGTGACGTCCCAGTCGGGGGCGTACGCGAGCATCTCGCGGTCGCGGTAGCGCCACGGGTACATGTTCTCGACGGCGAACCGCACGTCCGTCTCGTTGGCCATGCGCCAGATGCCCTCGACGAAGTCGCGGGCGTACTGGCGCTGCCATCGGAAGGGCGGATGGACGACGACCGTGCCGGCTCCGAGCTTCTCGGCGGCCACGCGGGCGCGCTGGAGTTTGACCCAGGGGTCGGTGGACCAGACGCGCTGGGTGATCAGCAGACAGGGGGCGTGGACGGCGAGGATGGGGACCTGGTGGTAGTCGCTGAGACGGCGCAGTGCCTCGATGTCCTGGCTGACCGGGTCGGTCCACACCATGACCTCGACCCCGTCGTACCCGAGGCGCGCGGCGATCTCGAAGGCCGTCGCCGTCGACTCCGGATAGACGGAGGCCGTCGACAGGGCGACCTTCGCATCCGGGATGCGCACCACTGGATCTGCCACGAGGGACAGGGTACGGGGCGTCGCATTGACATGGGGGCCGGTGGCGGTGCAGGGGGGTGTGGGAAGCGGCACAGCGACCGGATACGGCCGCCGACGGGAGATCTCCCCCTCCGGCTCGGCTCGCGCACCCGTTCCCACCGGGCCTGCGTCCGTCAGCAGCCCACGTGCGTACTCGAACGCGACTCCGGCCCGGCTCACGCTCGACGTGACGCCCACCGGGCTCGCGCTCGACCGGGACGACCGCCGCGCCCGCACTCGACCGGGACGACCGCCGTGGCCACCCTCGGCCGTGACTACGGACGAGCTCCCGTTCGACCCCGACAACCGCCGCGCCCGTACTCGACCGTGACTCCCGCCGCGCCCGCCCGGCAGCCCCAAACCCTCGCCACCGCCCGAGCACCGCTGGACCCGTCCCCGCCCCGGCCCCCGCCGAGACCGCGCCCCCGCCCGGCCGCTCCCGCCGCTCCGGCTAATCCGTCGACATATGGTCCAGCCGGCGCAGGATCACGCCCTCCCGCAGCGCCCAGGGGCAGACCTCCAGCGTTTCCACGCCGAACAGGTCCATCGCGCCCTCCGCGACCAGCGCCCCGGCCAGGAGCTGCCCCGCGCGGCCCTCGGAGACGCCCGGGAGGTCCCCGCGCTGCTCGGCCGTCATCCCGGCGAGCTGCGGCACCCACCCCTCCAGCGACTCCCGCTTCAGCTCCCGCTGCACGTACAGCCCGTCCGCGGAGCGCGCCGCACCGGCGAGGCGGGCGAGCTGCTTGAACGTCTTGGACGTGGCGACGACATGATCGGGCGACCCAAGGCGGCTGAACTCGCCGACCGTACGGGCGATCTCCGCCCGCACATGGCGGCGCAACGCCCTCACGTCGGCCGGGTCCGGCGGGTCCCCGGGCAGCCAGGCCGAGGTGAGCCGGCCCGCGCCGAGCGGCAGTGACACCGCCGCGTCGGGTCCCTCGTCCATGCCGTACGCGATCTCCAGCGAGCCGCCGCCGATGTCGAGGACGAGCAGCTTGCCCGCCGACCAGCCGAACCAGCGGCGGGCCGCGAGGAAGGTCAGCCGCGCCTCCTCCTCGCCGGTCAGCACCTGGAGCTCGACGCCGGTGGCGTCCTTGACCCGAGCCAGGACGTCGTCCGCGTTGCTCGCCTCGCGCACCGCGGAGGTGGCGAAGGGCAGCAGGTCCTCGACACCCTTGTCCTCGGCCGCTTGGAGGGCGTCCAGGACGACGGCGATCAGCTTGTCGATCCCTTCGGGACCGATCGCCCCACTCTCGTCGAGAAGTTGCGCGAGCCGCAGCTCCACCTTGTGCGAGTGCGCGGGCAGCGGGCGCGCGCCGGGGTGGGCGTCCACCACCAGCAGATGCACCGTGTTCGAACCCACGTCGAGGACACCGAGTCTCATGTACGGAACGCTACTGCCAGTACGACGATCCACAGTCCCCGGAGCGGACCCGGGCCACTTACCCTGGATGCGTGCCAAAGACGAAGAAGGCGAAACCCGACAAATCCTCCAAGGGATCGAAGGATTCTTCGCAGGTGAGGGCGTCCAGGTCCAAGAAAGCCCCGAGGGCGAGCGACGAGAAGGGGCTCGACTTCGCGCGCGCGTGGGTGGAGTTTCCGGATCCCGCCGACGACGAGCAGGTCTTCCGGTGCGATCTGACATGGCTGACCTCGCGCTGGAACTGCATTTTCGGAAGCGGCTGCCAGGGCATCCAGGCGGGCCGCGCGGACGACGGGTGCTGCACTCTGGGGGCGCACTTCTCGGACGAGGACGACGAGAAGCGGGTGGCCGAACACGTGGCACGGCTCACGCCCGAGATCTGGCAGAACCATGACGTGGGCATGGAGACGGGCTGGGTCGCGGAGGACGACGAGGGCTCGCGGCAGACCCGCCCGTACGAGGGCTCGTGCATCTTCCAGAACCGGCCCGGTTTCCCGGCCGGGGCGGGCTGCTCGCTGCACATCCTGGCGCTGCGGGAGGGCCGCGAGCCGCTGGAGACGAAACCGGATGTCTGCTGGCAGCTGCCGATCCGCCGGACGTACGAGTGGATCGACCGGCCCGACGACACCCGGGTCCTTCAGGTGTCGATCGGCGAGTACGACCGCCGGGGCTGGGGGCCGGGCGGCCACGATCTGCACTGGTGGTGCACCTCGGCGACGTCGGCGCACGGCGCGGGCGAGCCGGTGTACGTCTCGTACCGGGCCGAGCTGACCGAGCTGATGGGCAAGGCCGGGTACGACCGCCTGGTCGAGCTCTGCGAGCAGCGACTGGCCTCCCAGCTGCCGCTGGTGGCACCGCACCCTGCGGATCCGGTGGACTGAAACCATTCCCCCGTCCCCCATCCCCCATCCCCCGTCCCGCCCCCACCTCCGCCTCCGCCTACGAGGACGGGCTCGGCGTCGCGCTGTCCGTAGGCGTCGGTGTCGGGGTCGGCGGGTCGGAGGAGGGCGGACTCGTGGGTGTCGGGTCCGTCGGGGTCGGGTCACCGGGCGTGGGGTCCGGGGCGGTCGGGGACGGATCACTCGGCACGGGACCGGGCGGGTCGGTCTGCGTGGGAGTGGGGCGCGGGTCGGACGGGCCCGCCGCCCCGTATCCGTCGATCGAGACCACGGCGTCCGCGGGTGCCACCGCCACGCGCGCGTGCCAGGGACCGGCCGGCTCGCGGAGGTGGTCGACGTACACCCGGACCGTGAACGTTTCCCCTGGGGCGAGCGTGCCGGAGGACCGGTTCAGGTAGAGCCAGGAGACACCCGTGGACACGGACCAGCGGACCGGTGAACTCCCGGACGCCTTGAGCGTGATGAGGGTCGTGGTGCCGTCGTTCCCGGCCGTGACCGTGAGATGTCCCGCCCCCGGCGCAGCCGTCTTCACGCCGATGACCTCGACGGAGACGTCGGGCGAACGCCCGTCCCGGCCGAAGCGGACGCCGGGGCTCGTACTGGCGTTGCCCGCGTTCTCGTAGTCGTCCGCGTTCTCACCGCCGAGCGTGTCGGAGCCGTGCACCTCGCGCGCGGTGACGGTGCGGCCGTCGGTGCCCTCGCCGATGAGGGGCGCGCCGCGATAAGCGGCCCACAGGGCGAGGACGGGGGCGGCGACCACGGTGGCGACGACGGTCGTGGTGACGGCACGCGCGCGCAGTCGGTCGCGGCGGTCCGCGTGGTCCTTCGGGTCCATGGGGAAGCCGCGCCGGTCGAAGCGGGGAGCACTGCCCCGCGCGCGTGGGGCATGCGCCATCGCGACGTGGAGGGCCGCGCGCGGGGCCTCCAGTACGGGGAGCGCGGCGGGTGTGACGCTGGTGCCGGGCCACCGGCCGGGGACCGCGCGCTCCGCGGTGCGGCGGCAGCGCGGGCAGTCGTCGACGTGCCGGACGAGCTCGCGGCGCAGGGTGGCGCCGAGGACGAACTGCTGGTCGCCGGTGAACCCGGCGACGCTCGGACAGGTGCCCGTCTCGACGACGGCGAGGGCGGCACGGGTGCGCTCGACCTCGCAGGCAGCCGAGGCGAGGAGCTCGCGCGCGGAGGCGAGGCTGATGCCCAGCACGGCCGCGACCTCGTGGGCGGCGAGCTGGTGGCGTACGGCGAGTTCGAGTGCCTCGCGCTGCTCGGGGGTGGTGCCGGCGGCCTCCGGCCAGGCGAGCCGGGCGAGCTCGCGCCGGCGCTGCTCCTGGGCCTCCTCCGAGAGGGGCACGGCGCCGATCGCCTCGGCCGCGCGCCGGTCGGCGGCCTCCGTGTGCCCACGGCTGCCGCGGTCGCGCCCGGCGGCGTGTCCGCCCTGACGGCGCCGGGCGTCGGCGAGGCTGCGCAGACAGGACCAGCGGGCGAGGGCGTACAGCCAGGCGCGGCGGTCATCGGGGGCGCTCGGGCCGCGCGTGCCGCGGCGCTCGGCGAGTGCGAGGGCCTCCCCCAGGGCGGCGGTCGCCGCGTCGTGGTCACACAGCACGGACAGGCAATAGGTGAACAGTCCGTCCAGATAGGGCTCGTAGCGCGGGGGCGGGTGCTGTGCCGTGGTGCGGGTGTCAGCGCTACGAGGCACGCTGCCCCGCTTGCGCGCGTGTCCGCGCGCCCGGTGTGCGCCGGTGGCGTGCGTCGAGGTCTGCCGCCTGCTGCTCATCACCTGTGCGACCGTAGGCGCCTGAGGGTGGCACCTTCTTCCCCCTTGCGCACTTTTACTCCGTACGGGTGAAACGATCCCTCATAAGGGGACAGGAGCGGTGGATTCCGCAGCTCACTCCGGGGAAGGGTGCACGGAGTGCGCCTCCAGGGCCGGCAATGATTCCCCGGCCGCGCCGGAGTATCCCTTCGACGGCGCCCCGCGCCCGGCCCTCAGAAGATGCCCCCTCTCCGTGCCCGACAAGCGCCTCTCCGTCTCCGACAAGCGCCCCGTCCGTCCCCGACGGCACCCCTGCCGGCCGCCGACGGCACCCCCTCCACCCCCGGCCGTGGCCCCCTCCGTCCCTGGCGGTTCCTCCTCTGTCAGTGGGCCCCGCTACGGTTTCGTCCATGGCTGCCCGTACGAAAACCACCAAGGACCGGCCGTCCTACCGCTGCACCGAGTGCGGCTGGCAGACGGCCAAGTGGCTCGGCCGCTGCCCCGAGTGCCAGGCCTGGGGGACGATCGAGGAGTACGGTGCGTCCGCCGTACGGACGACGACCCCGGGCCGGGTGACGACGTCCGCCGTGCCCATCGGCCAGGTCGACGGGCGGCAGGCCACAGCCCGCTCCACCGGCGTGCCCGAGCTGGACCGGGTCCTCGGCGGCGGGCTCGTGCCGGGCGCGGTCGTGCTGCTCGCCGGCGAGCCCGGCGTCGGCAAGTCCACCCTCCTGCTGGACGTCGCGGCCAAGGCGGCGAGCGACGAGCACCGCACGCTGTATGTGACGGGTGAGGAGTCGGCGAGCCAGGTGCGCCTGCGCGCCGACCGCATCAAGGCCATCGACGACCACCTCTACCTGGCCGCCGAGACCGATCTGGCCGCCGTACTCGGCCACTTGGACGCGGTGAAGCCCTCGCTCCTCATCCTCGACTCCGTACAGACCGTCGCCTCCCCCGAGATCGACGGTGCGCCCGGCGGCATGGCCCAGGTGCGCGAGGTCGCCGGGGCACTCATCCGCGCCTCCAAGGATCGCGGCATGTCCACCCTCCTGGTGGGCCACGTCACAAAGGACGGCGCGATCGCGGGCCCGCGCCTGCTCGAACACCTTGTGGACGTCGTCCTGCACTTCGAGGGCGACCGGCACGCGCGCCTGCGCCTCGTACGGGGCGTCAAGAACCGATACGGCGCGACGGACGAGGTCGGCTGCTTCGAGCTGCACGACGAGGGAATCACGGGCCTGGCCGACCCCAGCGGCCTGTTCCTCACCCGCCGCGACGAGCCGGTCCCCGGCACCTGTCTGACCGTCACCCTGGAGGGCCGCCGCCCCCTGGTGGCGGAGGTCCAGGCACTGACCGTCGACTCGCAGATCCCCTCCCCGCGGCGTACGACATCCGGCCTGGAGACCTCCCGCGTCTCGATGATGCTCGCCGTCCTGGAACAGCGCGGCCGCATCAGCGCACTGGGCAAGCGGGACATCTACTCCGCGACCGTCGGCGGGGTCAAGCTCTCCGAACCGGCCGCGGACCTGGCGATCGCGCTCGCGCTGGCGAGCGCCGCGAGCGACACCCCGCTGCCGAAGAACCTGGTGGCGATCGGCGAAGTGGGCCTGGCGGGCGAGGTCAGACGGGTCACGGGGGTCCAGCGCCGACTGGCCGAAGCACACCGTCTGGGCTTCACGCACGCGCTCGTACCGACCGACCCGGGCAAGGTCCCGCCCGGGATGAAGGTGCTGGAAGTGGCGGACATGGGGGACGCCCTGCGGGTCCTTCCGCGCTCCCGTCGTCGAGAGGCCCCACGGGACGAGGAGGACCGCCGGTAGACTTTGCCCTGGTCTCGCCCGTCCATACGAACCGAGTGTGCGACATGGGAGCGCCTAAGAACCTGCGACCGGAGGAGTGCAGTGGCAGCCAACGACCGGGCAGCAGCTCCCGGAAAGTCCGGTGGGAGTTCCGGTGCCGATGGCCTGATGCGCGCCTCACTGAGCGCCGTGGCACCCGGTACGGCCCTACGTGACGGCCTTGAGCGGGTGCTCCGCGGCAACACGGGCGGTCTCATCGTGCTCGGCTCGGACAAAACCGTCGAGGCGCTGTGCACGGGCGGTTTCGTCCTGGACGTCGAGTTCACGGCCACCCGCCTGCGGGAGCTGTGCAAGCTGGACGGCGGCATCGTGCTCTCCTCGGATCTGTCGAAGATCCTGAGAGCCGGGGTGCAGCTGGTGCCGGACCCCACGATCCCGACGGAGGAGACGGGCACGCGCCACCGTACGGCGGACCGGGTGAGCAAGCAGGTCGGCTTCCCCGTGGTCTCCGTCTCCCAGTCGATGCGTCTGATCGCGCTGTACGTCGACGGACAGCGCCGCGTCCTGGAGGACTCGGCGGCGATCCTGTCCCGCGCCAACCAGGCCCTGGCCACCCTTGAGCGGTACAAGCTCCGCCTGGACGAGGTAGCCGGCACGCTCTCCGCGCTGGAGATCGAGGACCTGGTCACGGTCCGGGACGTCTCGGCGGTGGCACAGCGACTGGAGATGGTCCGCCGCATCCGCACCGAAATCGCGGAATATGTGGTCGAACTGGGCACCGATGGCCGCCTCCTCGCCCTCCAGCTGGACGAGTTGATCGCGGGCGTGGAACCGGAGCGCGAACTGGTGGTCCGCGACTACGTGCCCGAGCCCACCGCGAAGCGTTCCCGCACGGTCGACGAGGCACTGTCCGAGCTGGACGCGCTGACCCACGCCGAGCTCCTCGAACTGTCCACGGTGGCCCGCGGGTTGGGCTACACCGGCTCCCCCGAGGCCCTCGACTCGGCGGTCTCCCCGCGCGGCTTCCGGCTGCTGGCGAAGGTCCCGCGGCTGCCCGGCGCGATCATCGACCGCCTGGTGGAGCACTTCGGGGGCCTCCAGAAGCTGCTCGCGGCGAGCGTCGACGACCTCCAGACGGTGGACGGCGTCGGCGAGGCCCGCGCCCGCAGCGTGCGGGAGGGGCTGTCGCGACTGGCGGAGTCCTCGATCCTGGAGCGGTACGTCTAGCCTCCGGCCGACCGGCCCCATGTCATCCGGCACTCGGTGCAGACGCGACCGCCCCAGGGGCTTCGACCCCGGACCCCCGTCGGCCTGAACGGCCTCGTCTCAAGTCCCCCGAGCTCTTCGCGCAGGGGCAGCCCCGGATGGGCCGGATGCAGCTGGACTCGGCTGAAACCCGCGGGTGAAGGGGGCGGGGGGCAGGAGGCCGACGAAAACCCAGTGGAGGCACGCCGCCCCCGCGTCTACGTTCGGAGGATGAGCACCCGCACTTTCCGCATCATGGTCCGCGGCGTCTTCGACGGGCTCGACGACGGTCAACGGGCCGAACTCCTGGCCCGGGCCGCGGAGCACGACGTGCTGCGCGCGGCCTTCACCCCGGAGGGCCACCTCAGCTACGACGTCTCCGCCCGCCCCGCCTTCACCTTCCGTTTCCTGGACTCGGGCGAGGCCGAGGAGGACATCCTGGAGGCGACGGAACGCGCCGAAGAGGCCGCGAAGGCCTGGCTCGACGAACGCGGCTACGGCTACAGGAACCTCCGCTCCAAGGCCGAGGACCTCTCCCAGGCACCGCTCGGCAAGCGTCAACGCCGGGCGCTCAGGGAATCCTGACCGGAATCTAGTCCTTCGACAGCACGAACGACGTCTGGACCTTCGGGAAGCCGGAGGCCTTCACCTCCACCAGGTACGTGCCCGCCGACGCCGAACCCGCCGCAGGCGTCGCGCAGTCCGGGGCGCTCGACTTGCGGTCCCACTTCACCGTGTAGGCGACCTGGTTGTTCGCGGGCACACGGAACAGCACGCTTCCCGAACCGCTCGGGCAGTCGGCCGAGGACCAGATGTCGTCGTCACTGCCCGACTGAGTGATCGTCAGCACCGCGTTCTTCGGACCGAGGTCGACCTTGCAGTCGGTGCCGGACGAGTTCTTGGCGATCAGATCGAAGGTGGGGGTGTCTCCGGGCGCGTACGCGTTGTGGGCGCTCTTCAGCGTCAACTCGACAGCGTTCGAGGTGCAGTTGGGCAGTGACGAGCCCGAACCGGCCGGCAACTGACCGCCGGAGGAGCCGCTGCCGTCGCTGCCTCCGGCCCCGTCGTCCGGCCCACCGGATCCGGAGTCCGCCCCACCGGAATCGCCGGCCCCGGGTGACCCCGAACCGTCCCCACCGGTCGACTCGTCGCGCCCGCCCGGGTGTTGGCTGATCGCGGGCCCGGTACCGGACGGACCTGGCGTGATCGACGACGTGGGGTGCTTCGCGTCCGAACCGCCCGCGCTGTTCTTTCCCCCGCCACCGCCTGAGGTGACCACCCAGGCGACGAGCAGCGCCAACAGGGCGAGCACAGACAGCAGTACGGCCCTCCGTCGCCAGTAGATGGAGGAGGGAAGCGGCCCGACCGGATTGCGCAGAGATCCCACGGCGCAAACTGTACGAGAGAACGGAGCCGCGCCTTGCCCCACCCGCCGCCGTAGCCCCAACTTTTCCGGATCATCATCTCGCGAAGGGCTTGGGAACTTGGCATGCCCCCTCCCGGGCGCTACGTTCTGCCTGGTCGACGCAGCCATGTAGGGGGGATCATGAGCCGGGACGAGGCGAGGGCCATGCGGGACGTCGAGTTGGAGAAGGACCGGGCTCGCTACGGCCTGCTCGCGGTGGTCGTCAGCAACCTCGCGATCTCCGGCGTCGCGATCTTCGGCGTCTGGCGCCTGGGCGGCGACAAGTCGGTGATCGTCGGCGTCCTGACGGCCGCCTTCACCGCCGTCAGCAGCATGACCACCGCGTACCTGGGCATCAAGGCCGTCTCCAACACCGTGAAGTCGATGGCCCAGGAGAGAGCGCCCCACCCTCAGCCCACCACGGTCCCCCAGCAGCCGAGCGGCAACTGAACGCCGGCTACGTGGAAGGCCGTACCCGCACTCACAACTCGGAGGGCGTGCGCGCCCGCAGCCGCCCCACGGCGTAAAGGGCCCCAACCCGGAGAGCGCACCCACCCGCAGCCGCGTACGCGCGGAAGGGGACGGGGCGGGGGTGTCCGCCCGCCGCGGCCGGCGCGCACCACCGGGCGCCTTCCCACCAGACGGCTTCGCGCCGGACCGAGGACGGATACCCCCGACCCGGCCCCGCCCCACCCACGGCCGCAGGCGCACCGACACCGAGCGGTCGGCCACCACAACCGGACCCACCCCCCTCCGACAGCGCCACGCCCCGCCCGGGCCCCCGCCCCGACCCACCGGCCGGCCGGCCGCAGGCGCACCGACACCGAGCGGTCGGCCACCACACAACCGGCCCCCCCTCCGACAGCGCGCCATGCCCCGGCCCGAGGAACCCTCGGTCGAACCCCCGGTCGAACCGCCGGAGGCAACCCCCACCGACACAACCACCCCCACCCCGAGCCGGTCCCCCACCCCACGGCCCCTCGCGTGGCAGGATCGAACTCGTCATGACTGCACCCACCACGCCCACTCCCGCCCCCGCCCCCACTCCCGCCCAGCCCCCGGAGGCAGCCCCAACCGGCCAAGTCGCCGACAGGGCCCTGCACGCCCCGGTCATCGCCTGGTTCGACGAGCACGCCCGCGACCTGCCCTGGCGGCGCCAGGAAGCCGGCCCCTGGGGCGTGATGGTCAGTGAGTTCATGCTGCAGCAGACGCCGGTCAGCCGTGTCCTGCCCGTCTACGAGCAGTGGATCGCCCGCTGGCCCCGCCCCGCCGACCTCGCCAAGGAACCGCCCGGCGAGGCCGTCCGCGCCTGGGGCCGCCTCGGCTACCCGCGCCGCGCGCTGCGTCTGCACGGCGCCGCCGTGGCCATAACGGAGCGGCACGGCGGCGACGTACCCACCGAGCACGCCCAGCTGCTCGCCCTGCCCGGCATCGGCGAGTACACGGCCGCGGCCGTCGCGTCCTTCGCGTACGGCCAGCGGCACGCGGTCCTCGACACCAACGTGCGCCGCGTCCTCGCACGCGCGATCACCGGCGTCCAGTACCCGCCCAACGCCACCACCGCCGCCGAGCGCAAGCTCGCCCGCGCGCTGCTGCCGGAGGACGCGCACACGGCGTCCCGCTGGGCCGCCGCCTCCATGGAGCTGGGCGCGCTGGTCTGCACCGCGAAGAACGAGACCTGCCACCGGTGCCCGATCGCCGCACAGTGCGCCTGGCAGCTGGCCGGGAAGCCGGAGCACGACGGCCCGCCGCGCCGCGGCCAGACATACGCGGGAACGGACCGCCAGGTGCGCGGCCGGCTCCTGGCCGTGCTGCGGGAGGCCGTGACCCCGGTCCCGCAGTCCGCCCTCGACCGTGTGTGGGACGAGCCGGTGCAGCGCGCCCGTGCCCTGGACGGCCTGGTCTCCGACGGCCTGGTGGAGCCCCTGCCGGGCGGCCTGTACCGCCTCCCGCTCACCTGAAGCCGCCCCGCCCGGGCGTGACGACGGCCCCGCGCAAGCGCCCGCCGTCCCACAGCGCCCGGGCGGTCCGCGCGCGCCCGGATCTCAGCCCGCCCACATCCCCCGCCTTGCTCTGTCACAGCATCACGTGCCCGCGAGGGGAACAAATCACCCCATAACCACCCCAACTCCTGCGCACCCTTACCCCGTTCCCACGGCTGTTACACAACCGACGGACAGCCGAGCGCTCCCCGCAGGCTTCTTCGGACACCCCCGTGACAACCCCTCCGTAACTTCATAGGCGTACCGCGGAAGGCGCGGTACACGAGCTGACACAGGCTCACAGGCTTTGGAGAAACCGGCACCCGGCTGTGGGCGCGGCCGGCGGACGAAGTCGGAAAACGGGGAACGGAGGCGGTTGGAATGGCGCACGGCGAGGTGCTCGAGTTCGAGGAGTACGTACGCACCCGGCAGGACGCGCTGCTGCGCAGCGCGCGTCGGCTGGTTCCCGACCCGACCGACGCCCAGGACCTGCTGCAGACCGCGCTGGTGCGCACCTACGGCCGCTGGGAGGGCATCGCGGACAAGCGCCTCGCGGACGCCTACCTGCGCCGCGTGATGATCAACACGCGCACCGAGTGGTGGCGGGCCCGCAGGCTGGAGGAGGTCCCCACCGAGCAGCTCCCGGACGCGTCCATCGAGGACGCCACCGAGCAGCACGCCGACCGCGCCCTGCTGATGGACATCCTGAAGGTGCTCGCTCCGAAGCAGCGCAGTGTCGTCGTGCTGCGACACTGGGAGCAGATGTCCACGGAGGAGACGGCCGCCGCCCTCGGCATGTCGGCCGGTACGGTCAAGAGCACGCTGCACCGGGCGCTCGCCCGGCTCCGCGAGGAGCTGGAGGCCCGCGACCTGGACGCACGCGCGCTGGAGCGTGAGGAGCGGGAGCGTTGCGCGGCCTAGGCACCGGGACCATAGAGCCCAGCGAAGCCCTCAAGGCGGCGATCACGGCGGTGGCCGTGCTCGCCGCCCTCGGGCTTTTCGTCTCCGCCTGCGCGACCGGCGGCACGGGCGCGCGGGACGAGGGTCCGGCGAGCAGCGACACGGTGGTCGCCAAAGCCGCCACGCCGTCCGCCTCGCCGACCACCCAGGAACCCACGCGTCAGGACGTGGTGAAGCTGGTCAAGAGCGACCCCGAGGTCGCGAAGGCGGTCAAGGACGCCCTGAAGCCGTGCGTGGCCGACGAGTACCCCGTCGATGTCTCCTACGGCGAGCTGACCGGCGGGCCCGTGAACGACATCGTGGTGAATGTGATGACCTGCCATGACGCCGTGGGCGTGGGGGCGTACGTGTACCGCATGGAGAACCACAGGTACGAGAATGTGTTCAAGGCTGAGGAGCCACCGGTCTACGCGGAGATAGACCGCGGTGACCTGGTCGTGACGCAGCAGTCGTACGAGAAGGGCGACCCGGTGACGTATCCCTCCATCGAGCAGGTGATCACCTACAACTGGAGGACGACCTACTTCGCCAGGGTGTCCAGTACGCAGACCCAATACAGCAACGCGGTGGGGAACGACGACACACCCGCCCCGGCCAGAAACTGAGAGCAGCGGATGGCAGAGCAGACCCACGTCCTGTTCGTCGAGGACGACGACGTCATCCGCGAGGCCACCCAGCTCGCGCTGGAGCGGGACGGCTTCGCGGTCACCGCCATGCCCGACGGACTGTCGGGCCTGGAGGCGTTCCGCGCCGACCGCCCCGACATCGCCCTGCTGGATGTGATGGTCCCCGGTCTCGACGGCGTCAGCCTGTGCCGGCGTATCCGTGACGAGTCGACCGTGCCGGTCATCATGCTGTCCGCGCGCGCCGACTCGATCGACGTCGTGCTCGGCCTGGAGGCTGGCGCCGACGACTATGTGACCAAGCCGTTCGACGGCGCCGTCCTGGTCGCGCGCATCCGCGCGGTGCTGCGCCGCTTCGGACACGCGAACGGCGCCGACCGGGCGGCCTCCGAGGACTCCTCGTCGGTGGTCGGCGGCGTACTCTCCTTCGGCGACCTGGAGGTCGACACCGAGGGCATGGAGGTACGACGGTCCGGGAAGCCGGTGGCACTCACGCCGACCGAGATGCGGCTGCTGCTGGAGTTCTCGTCGGCGCCGGGCACGGTACTGTCGCGCGACAAACTGCTGGAGCGTGTGTGGGACTACGGCTGGGGCGGTGACACCCGCGTCGTCGACGTCCATGTGCAGCGGCTGCGCGCGAAGATCGGGCAGGCCCGGATCGAGACGGTCCGCGGTTTCGGCTACAAGTTGAAGGCCTGAGCAGGAGTATGCGGGGGATTCTCGGACGTCTGGTCCCGGACGACGCGGCCATACGGACCGGCCTCAGATGGAAACTCAGCGCGGCGATCGCCCTGGTCGGCGCGCTGGTCGCGATCGCGCTGAGCCTGGTCGTGCACAACGCGGCGCGCGTGTCGATGCTCGACAACTCGCGTGACCTCGCGGACGAGCGCATCCGGGTGGCCCAGCGGATGTACGAGGCCGGACGCACGCAGGCCTTCGGAGTCAAGGTCGACGACCCGGACATCCCGGGGGACCTGATGGAGAAGGTCGCGGAGGGCCGGCGCGCCACCTATGTGTCCGAGGGCGCGCACGGGGTGCCGGACATCTGGGCCGCCGTACCGCTGAAGGACGGCAGGGTGCTGTCCCTGCACACCCGCTTCACGGACCGCGGCGCCGATGTGATGAAGGACCTCGACCAGGCGTTGATCATCGGTTCGATCGCGGTCGTCCTCGGCGGCTCGGCGCTCGGCGTGCTGATCGGCGGGCAGTTGTCGGGGCGCCTGCGCAAGGCGGCCGCCGCGGCCAACCGGGTCGCCAAGGGCGAGACCGACGTCCGCGTACGGGACGCGATCGGCGGTGTCGTGCGGGACGAGACCGACGATCTGGCGCGCGCGGTCGACGCGATGGCGGACGCGCTCCAGCAGCGCCTGGAGGCGGAACGCCGGGTGACGGCGGACATCGCGCACGAGCTGCGCACCCCGGTCACGGGCCTGCTCACGGCGGCGGAACTCCTCCCGCCCGGCCGCCCCACCGAACTGGTGTTGGACCGCGCCAAGGCCATGCGCACGCTGGTGGAGGACGTCCTGGAGGTCGCCCGGCTGGACGGGGCCTCCGAGCGTGCCGAGTTGCAGGACATCATGCTGGGCGAGTTCGTGGCCCGGAGGGTGGCCGCGAAGGACGCGGGCATAGCGGTCCGGGTGATCCACGAGTCGGAGGTCACGACGGACCCGCGCCGCCTGGAGCGCGTGCTGTTCAACCTGCTGGCGAACGCGGCCCGGCACGGCAAGCCGCCGATCGAGGTCTCGGTGGAGGGCCGGGTGATCCGCGTACGGGACCATGGTCCCGGCTTCCCCGAGGAGTTGCTGGCCGAGGGCCCGAGCCGCTTCCGCACGGGCCGCTCGGACCGCTCGGGCGTCGGCCACGGCCTGGGGCTGACCATCGCGGCGGGCCAGGCCAGGGTGCTGGGCGCGCGGCTGACCTTCCGCAACGTACGGCCGGCGGGGGCGCCGGAGCACGTACCGGCCGAGGGCGCGGTCGCGGTGCTGTGGCTGCCGGAGCACGCGCCGACGAACACGGGCAGCTTCCCGATGATGCCGCTGTCGAGCGGCTGACCTCCGGCTCTCCCGACCGGCTGTCCCGACCGACTCTTCCGACCGACTCTTCCGACCGACTCTTCCGACCGACTCTTCCGACCGACTCTTCCGACCGGCTCTTCCGACCGACTCTTCCGACCGGCTCTTCCGACCGGCTCTAACGGACCCAGTCCTTGTCCAGATCCAGGTCGCCCTCCCGCCGCTGGGTGAAGGAGAACCAGTTGCCGGAGTCGTCGCGGAACAGCGCCTCGGTGCCGTACGGGCGCTCCTGCGGCTCCTGGAGGAACTCCACGCCGCGGTCCTTGAGCTTCTTGTAGTCCCCGTGGATGTCGTCGGTGGCCAGCACTCCGGCGCCGAGGACCCCCTTGGCCACCAGCTTCTTCATCATCTCGGCGGACTCGGGGTCCATCGCGGGCGGTCCCGGCACCATGAGCGTCAGCTCGACGTCGGGCTGTTCGGGGGCGCCGACGGTGAGCCAGCGCATGCCACCCTCCCCCATGGTCATGTCGGTACGGACCTCCAGGCCGAGCTTCTGCGTGTAGAACTCCTTGGCCCGGTCCTGGTCGAGGACCCAGACGGTCGTGATGGCGAGTCCTTTGATCATGGCGTTCTCCCGGGTGCGCGGGGGCGGTTGCTTGCGTTGCCACGGTAGGCAGCGGAGGTGTCACCGCGCTTCTTCGGAATTGCTCTCCCGCTCCCGCTCCTGCGCCTGCCCCCGCCCCTGCCCCTGCCCCTGCCCCTGCTCGGCACCGGGCCGGAAGCCGCCGGCCCAGAGCATGGCGTAGCACCCGGGTATGAGGGCGGCCCCGCGGCCCACGTGCTTGGCCCGGTATTCGCTGGGGGTGAGCCCGGTCCACGCCTTGAACCGGGCGGAGAACGTGCCGACGCTGCTGAACCCCACGAGATGGCAGATCTCGGTCACGGAAAGGTTCGCGGAGCGCAGCATCTCCTCGGCCCGCTCGATCCGCCGGTGCGTCAGATACTGGCCGGGCGTCTCGCCGTACGCCGCCTTGAAGGCCCGTATGAAGTGATACCGCGAGTACCCCGCGTGCGCGGCCACGGCACCGAGGTCGAGGCCGGGGTCGGCCCAGTCCCGATCCATCGCGTCCTTGGCAAGCCGAAGCTGCCGCATCTTGTCCACGCCGTCGATGGTGACACGCAGCACCGACAACGTCCGGCGCACGCCTGGAGGGCGTTTCGCCCCCGCCGCGGCGGCCCCCGGCCGGCCCCGCACACGACCGAAGGCCCCCGGCACGGACCGCGCCGAGGGCCTTCAGGCCGAGGAGATCGCGCCGTCAGACGGCCTCTGCAACCACCGACTGCGCCCCCGCGGCGTCCCCAGCCGCATCCCCGGCCTGCTTGTCCGGCCCCGCCCCCCGCAGCGGAACCTCCTTCACGAACACCGCGGCCACCAGTGCCGCCACACCCACCACCGCGCCCAGCAGGAACGCGGAGTGCGTACCCGCAGACACCGCGTACTGGTAGGCCTCGCGCGCCGCCGCCGGCAGCTTCGCCAGGCTCGCCGCGTCCAGCTGCGCGGACTGCTCGGTGATCTTCGAACCCAGCGCGCCCGCCCGCTCGGACATCACGTCCTGCACCCGGTTATTGAACAGCGCACCCATGATCGCGACACCGAAGGAGGAGCCGAGCGTCCGCGCGAGGGTCGTGGTCGACGAGGCGACACCCATGTCCCGCATCTCGACGCTGTTCTGCGCCACCAGCATGGTGACCTGCATCAGGCAGCCCATACCGGCGCCCAGGACGGCCATGTACACACCGGAGGTGAACCGGCTCGTACCGGTGTCCATCTGCGCGAGCAGGAACATGCCCACGATCATCAGCACACCGCCGGCCACCGGGAAGATCTTGTAGCGCCCGCTGTTGGTGGTGACCCGCCCCGCGATCATCGACACGACGAGCATCGCGCCGAGCATCGGCAGGAGCAGCAGCCCGGAGTTGGTCGCGGAGGCGCCCTGCACCGACTGCTGGTACAGCGGCAGGAACAGCACCGCACCGAACATCACGAAGCCGGTGATGAACCCGATGAACGACATCAGCGAGAAGTTGCGGCTGCGGAAGATGTGCAGCGGCACGATCGGCTCGGCGGCCTTGGTCTGCCAGAGCAGGAACCCGACGAGCGAGGCGACGCCGAGCCCGATCAGCTCCATGATCCGCGCGGAGCCCCAGGCGTACTCGGACCCGCCCCAGGTGGTGACCAGCACGATCGAGGTGATGCCTACGGTCAGCAGTCCGGCGCCGAGATAGTCGATACGGGCCTGGGCGCGCTTCTTCGGCAGGTGCAGCACGGCGCTGATGGCGAGCAGGGCGACCACGCCGAGCGGCAGGTTGATGTAGAACGCCCAGCGCCAGCCCCAGTGGTCCGTGATCGTGCCGCCGACCAGCGGTCCGCCGATCATCGCGAGCGCCATGACGCCGGCCATCATGCCCTGGTACTTGCCGCGTTCCCGGGGCGGGATCAGATCGCCGATGATGGCCATGACACCGACCATGAGGCCACCGGCACCAAGGCCCTGAATGGCCCGGAAGCCGATGAGCTGGCCCATGTCCTGGGCCATGCCGCTGAGCGCCGACCCGATCAGGAAGATCGCGATCGAGGTCATGAAGGCGCCCTTGCGCCCGTACATGTCGCCGAGCTTGCCCCACAGCGGGGTGGAGGCGGCGGTCGCGAGCGTGTACGCGGTCACCACCCACGACAGGTGTTCGAGCCCGCCGAGCTCGCCCACGATCGTCGGCATCGCCGTGCCCACGATCATGTTGTCGAGCATCGCGAGCAGCATCGCGATCATCAGCGCGAGCAGGACCACTCGCACGCTGCGTGGTTGCTTCTCGCCTTCGGCCGGTGCCGCGTTCTCCGCCATGGTCCCCACTCCCTGGGTACTGCGCGCCGTCGGCCACTTACCTGCCGCCCGGCTAGTTCACTACACTGAGGGAAGGTAGCCCCGTAACTAGCCGGGCGTCAAGTAAGTTTCCGGGGGCTTGCGCCCGTCGTCCGGCAGGTAGGTTTTCCGCGAGTACGAGGGGCGCGAGGAGTACGAGGATGGGCGGCACCACCATGGACGGCACCAAGCGGCAGCGGCGCGGCGACACCCGCCAGCGCATCCAGGACGTGGCGCTCGAACTCTTCGCCGAGCAGGGGTACGAGAAGACCTCGCTGCGCGAGATCGCCGAACGCCTGGACGTCACCAAGGCCGCGCTCTACTACCACTTCAAGACCAAGGAAGAGATCCTGGTCGGCATCTTCGAGGACCTGACCCGGCCCATGGACGAGCTGATCGAGTGGGGCAAGTCGCAGCCGCACAGCCTGGAGACCAAGCAGGAGGTGCTGCGCCGCTACAGCGAGGCGCTGACCGGCGCCGCCCCGCTCTTCCGCTTCATGCAGGAGAACCAGGCCACGGTCCGGGAACTGAGCATCGGCAACCAGTTCAAGGACCGCATGCTGGAGATGCGCGACATCATCAGGGACCCGGACGCCTCCCTGACCGACCAGGTCCGCTGCGTCAGCGCGCTGTTCAGCATGCACGCGGGGATGTTCGCCCTCCAGGAGGTCGAAGGCGACCCCGAGGACAAGCGCAAGGCGGTCCTGGAGGTCGCCATCGACCTGGTGACGCAGGCGCACTCGGGCGCTCAGGCGTCGTAAGCCGCAAGGGCCGCCTCTCAGACGGTCACGCCCTTGGACCGCAGGAAGGCGGCGGGATTGACGGCGGACCCGTAGTTCGCGGTCTTACGTATCTCGAAGTGCAGATGCGGACCGCTGGAGTTGCCGGTGTTGCCGGAGAGAGCGATGCGCTGCCCGGTGGCGACGACCTGACCGACCCTCACGTCGACGCGCGAGAGATGGGCGTACTGGGAGTACGTGCCGTTGGCGTGCTTGATGACGATCGCGTTGCCGTACGCGGGCCCGTCGCCCGCGCCGTTGCCACCGGCCTTGACGACCGTACCGCCGTGCGCGGCGACGACCTTCGTCCCGGTCGGAACAGCGAAGTCCTGCCCGCTGTGAGTGGACTTCCACATGCCGCCGGCCTGGTTGAAACGGGCGGACAGCTTGTAGTTCTTGACCGGGTGGACCCAGGACGCGGAGCCGGCCGCGGTGCTACCGGCGGCGGCCGCGACCCCGGCCCCCCACACGGCCGAGGCTCCCGCACCGGCGGCCAGCACGGCGGCCCAGCAGCGGAGTCGGGACGTACGGGACGAGTAGGACGTGGCGCGCTTCGACATGAACACCTCGGGAAGTCGGGGACTTGACCATCCCTTGGTAAACCACATCCCCACGAAGCCCAAAATACGTAAAGTACGACGCTGTTTAGTATCTCATCGGAAATTTCCCCGAACCTTGACAGTGCGGATAAACATCGTGCACCCCACCCACAAGGCATGATTCCGACATTGACCCCACTCCAAGAGCCGGAACCAAAAGTCCCTTTTGCCCGAATAGGCTCTTCCACTATCCCGCTTAGGACCGACCACATCGGCTGTGCGGCTTGTCACCAGCCGGCCATACCCGGAAAAGGGGCTGCCCCGGGACCGAAGTCCCGGGGCAGCCCCTTTCTTTCAGGCGAAGCGCCGAGCGCTTACGCCTCCTTGCTCAGGTTCGGCCCGGCGCCGCCGGCCGCCTGCTCGATCGGCGGGACGTCCGGCAGTGCCGACTTCTCCTCGCCGCGGAAGGTGAAGGTCTGGGTTTCGCCCTCGCCCTCCGTGTCGACGACCACGATGTGGCCCGGACGCAGCTCCCCGAAGAGGATCTTCTCGGACAGCGTGTCCTCGATCTCGCGCTGGATCGTACGGCGCAGCGGCCGGGCGCCCAGCACGGGGTCGTAGCCCTTCTTCGCCAGCAGCTCCTTGGCGGACTGGGCGAGCTCGATGCCCATGTCCCGGTCCTTGAGCCGCTCGTCGACCTTGCCGATCATCAGGTCGACGATCGCCAGGATGTCGGCCTGAGTCAGCTGCGGGAAGACCACCACGTCGTCGACGCGGTTGAGGAACTCGGGGCGGAAGTGCTGCTTGAGCTCGTCCGAGACCTTGTTCTTCATGCGCTCGTAGTTGGTCTTCGTGTCACCCGCGGCGGCGAAGCCCAGGTTGAAGCCCTTGGAGATGTCCCGGGTGCCGAGGTTGGTCGTCATGATGATGACCGTGTTCTTGAAGTCCACGACCCGGCCCTGGGAGTCGGTCAGGCGACCGTCCTCCAGGATCTGCAGCAGCGAGTTGAAGATGTCCGGGTGGGCCTTCTCGACCTCGTCGAAGAGGACGACCGAGAACGGCTTGCGGCGCACCTTCTCCGTCAGCTGGCCGCCCTCCTCGTAGCCCACGTAACCGGGGGGCGAACCGAAGAGACGCGACACCGTGTGCTTCTCGCTGAACTCCGACATGTCGAGGGAGATCAGCGCGTCCTCGTCGCCGAAGAGGAACTCCGCCAGCGCCTTGGACAGCTCGGTCTTACCGACACCGGACGGGCCCGCGAAGATGAACGAACCACCGGGACGCTTCGGGTCCTTCAGACCCGCACGCGTACGACGGATCGCCTTCGAGAGCGCCTTGACGGCGTCCACCTGGCCGATGACCCGCTTGTGGAGCTCGTCCTCCATGCGGAGCAGGCGGCTGGACTCCTCCTCGGTGAGCTTGAACACCGGGATGCCCGTGGCGGTGGCCAGGACCTCGGCGATCAGCTCGCCGTCGACCTCGGCGACGACGTCCATGTCGCCGGCCTTCCACTCCTTCTCCCGCTTGGCCTTCGCCGCCAGCAGCTGCTTCTCCTTGTCACGGAGAGAAGCCGCCTTCTCGAAGTCCTGGGAGTCGATGGCCGACTCCTTGTCCCGGCGGACGGCCGCGATCTTCTCGTCGAACTCGCGGAGGTCCGGCGGCGCGGTCATCCGGCGGATGCGCATCCGGGATCCGGCCTCGTCGATCAGGTCGATCGCCTTGTCCGGCAGGAAGCGGTCCGAGATGTACCGGTCGGCCAGGGTGGCGGCCTGGACCAGGGCCTCGTCCGTGATGGAGACGCGGTGGTGCGCCTCGTACCGGTCACGCAGACCCTTGAGGATCTCGATCGTGTGCGGCAGGGACGGCTCCGCGACCTGGATGGGCTGGAAGCGGCGCTCCAGGGCCGCGTCCTTCTCCAGGTGCTTGCGGTACTCGTCCAGGGTCGTCGCACCAATGGTCTGCAGCTCACCGCGGGCCAGCATCGGCTTCAGGATGGAAGCCGCGTCGATGGCGCCCTCGGCGGCACCCGCACCGACCAGCGTGTGCAGCTCGTCGATGAACAGGATGATGTCGCCGCGGGTGCGGATCTCCTTGAGCACCTTCTTCAGGCGCTCCTCGAAGTCACCGCGGTAGCGGGAGCCGGCGACCAGCGCGCCCAGGTCCAGGGTGTAGAGGTGCTTGTCCTTGAGGGTCTCGGGCACCTCGCCCTTGACGATGGCCTGCGCCAGGCCCTCGACGACCGCCGTCTTGCCGACGCCGGGCTCGCCGATGAGCACCGGGTTGTTCTTGGTCCGGCGGGACAGCACCTGCATGACCCGCTCGATCTCCTTCTCGCGCCCGATGACCGGGTCGAGCTTGGACTCACGAGCGGCCTGGGTGAGGTTCCGGCCGAACTGGTCCAGGACCAGAGAGGTCGAGGGCGTGCCCTCGGCCGGGCCGCCCGCGGCGGCGGTCTCCTTGCCCTGGTAGCCCGACAGCAGCTGGATGACCTGCTGGCGGACACGGTTGAGGTCTGCGCCCAGCTTGACCAGGACCTGGGCGGCGACGCCCTCGCCCTCACGGATCAGGCCGAGCAGGATGTGCTCCGTGCCGATGTAGTTGTGGCCCAGCTGAAGGGCCTCTCGGAGCGACAGCTCCAGGACCTTCTTGGCACGGGGGGTGAAGGGAATGTGGCCGGACGGGGCCTGCTGGCCCTGGCCGATGATCTCCTCCACCTGCTGGCGGACCGCCTCGAGCGAAATCCCGAGGCTCTCCAGGGCCTTAGCGGCGACACCCTCACCCTCGTGGATCAGGCCCAGGAGGATGTGCTCGGTGCCGATGTAGTTGTGGTTGAGCATCCGGGCTTCTTCCTGAGCCAGGACGACAACCCGCCGCGCGCGGTCGGTGAACCTCTCGAACATCGTTAATCGCTCCTCAGAGCGGTCAGGCAGTGAGGGGACGCTCCCCTCGCTGTCCTTCCGCAGCTTAGTCCCGCAAGCGGGGACCGCTCATTCCAACTGCCGACACCGTCCTTGGCCTCCTGACCCCGAACGCCGACATCTGCTCCAACCCGATGGTGCGAGACGATGTTCCCGCAGGCCAGGCAGATACCCCACTCGCCAGTACGCCGTTGGCGAACGTGAGACGGCCTCTCCTGCGTGTCGCCCCCTCCCACTAGGGATGTCTTACCCGTACGGACTGACACTCCATGCCGCGCGCACCGGTTCCCTCCGCTACGGGCGAACATCCTTGCGCCGCCGCACACCCCCGTATGCCCTCTTTTTCCGACACTCTGCGCAATCGACTCACCACCCAGCGTAACTCGGTGCCGACTTCGGCTGTTGCTCCTGGCATGGCCCGCCCATCGCCCGACCACCACCCCTCGAAGAGTCGCTCCGATTCACCTCCTCCTGCCACAGTGCCCCTTCCGCGGCGGCCGCTCCACCCGAGCGACGCGGTGCGTCAGTGGTACGAGGACGAGCTGGGCTGGACGAGCGTGCCCGGAAGGCCGGTGCGGCTGGTCACGGGCCTGCGCTTCGACGTCCTGGAGGTCCCTGCGGAGGCGGGGTTCGCCGCGCTGCGGCACCTGGGGCCGGCGTCCCCGGTGGCGCTGCACGGAGAGCGGATGCGGCTGCTGGTGGCCGCGGGCAGCGCGGAGGAGCTGCCGGGGCTGCTCGACTGGCTGGAGTGGGGCGCTCTGGCCCTGGATCTCACGGCGACCGGCGCGGGCGGGCACATCGAGGCGCCTCTGCCGCCGGGGTGGGCCCCGGCGGCGGTGTCCCCGGGCCTGGCCGGCGCCCCGGGATCCCGGCCGCTTCCCCTGGGCCGGATCCGTTCACAGGGGGCCGCCGTCTGGCTGCGGCCCCCTGAGCCGGGGTGCGAGATGGAATTCCTTTTGCCGACTCTGTCGGCATTGGGGGGCGGTGGGGGCGCCCCCGATCTGGTACGGCTGGTCGACACGATGGCGACGCACTGCCATCGGGTCCGGCTGCGGCGCGCGAGCGCTCAGCCGTTCGCCTTCTCGTAAGCCTCGCGGATGGACGCCGGAACACGGCCACGGTCGTTGACCTCGTAACCGTTCTCCTTCGCCCAGGCGCGGATCTGCGCGGTGTCCTGGCTGCCACCGGAAGCGGCACGGGTCTTGCCACGCCCACCTGCCGCACGGCCTCCGGTACGGCGGCCGCCCTTCACGTAGGGGTCGAGAAGGCCACGGAGCTTGTCCGCGTTGGCGGTCGTGAGATCAATCTCGTACGTCTTGCCGTCCAGTGCGAACGTCACGGTCTCGTCCGCCTCGCCACCGTCGAGGTCGTCGACAAGAAGGACCTGAACCTTCTGTGCCACCGGATTTCCTTTCATCGATAACTTCAGGGCCGAGGGTCTGCGGCTTGTGCCGCTTGTTTCGCGCCCCCTGTTATATGCAGTACTGCAGTACGTCGGAAAGCAAACCGCTTTTGCTGGAAAAACACAAACCCCTGGGAGAGACCGACGGACGACCGGGAGACCGGAAACATGCGCGTTTCGGACATAGGGAACCTGGGCAAGCCTGTCCGGCTGAAGCACCGCCGAATACTCCCGGGCGATCCCTTGACCATCTCGTGGCGATCACAGATGCAGAAGCATCCGGCTGTTGCCCAAGGTGTTCGGTTTCACTCGTTCGAGACCGAGGAACTCCGCCACACCCTCGTCATAGGAACGCAGCAGCTCGGCGTAGACATCGGTGTCGACCGGTGTCTCGCCGATCTCGACGAAGCCGTGCTTCCCGAAGAAGTCCACTTCGAAGGTCAGACAGAAAACCCGGCGAACGCCGAGCCAGCGGGCGGTGTGCAGCAACTTCTCCAGCAACTGATGCCCGACACCGAGACCCTTCGCCTCGGGCATCACCGCGAGAGTGCGAACTTCCGCCAGGTCTTCCCACATGACGTGCAGGGCACCGCAGCCCAGGACCTCGCCGTTGTCGTCGCGCTCCGCCACCCAGAACTCCTGGATGTCCTCGTAAAGCGTCACCGTCGCTTTGTCGAGCAGGATGCCGCGCCGCACGTAGGCGTCGAGGAGGCGGCGCACCGCCGGGACATCGCTCGTCCTGGCCCGTCGGACAGTGATGGCTTTTGCGGTGACTTCGGGGCTCTCTGCTGGCATGAGCGGACGCTATCGCCCGTTGCCGTCCTCGGCGGCGGCGGGGTTCTTCTCCTCGCGCATCTCCGCGGCGTTCTTCCCCGGGTTCCCGTGGGGCTTCCCGCCCGGGTTCGTATCCCGGTTCGTGTCCGGCTTCGTGCCCGTGTTCGCGTCCGAACGATCCGTGGGCTCGGCGGATTCGCGGGATTCGGGCTCCGGTGCGGTGGCCGTTTCGGTGCTCGGGGGCTCCGGGACGCTCTCCGGGCCTTGCACGATGCGTACGGCGTCCCTCAGTGCCCCGCGCTGTTCGTCGCTCATCATGCCGAAGAAGGCGACGAGTGCGGCGGCCGGGTTGTCGCTCTGCGACCAGGCATCGTTCATCAGTGCGGCCGCGTAGGCGGCACGAGTGGAGACCGCCTCATATCGATAGGCCCGGCCTTCCGCCTCACGGCGCACCCAGCCCTTCTGATGGAGATTGTCCAAAACGGTCATCACCGTGGTGTACGCGATGGACCGTTCCTGTTGAAGGTCTTCCAGGACTTCTCGAACGGTCACCGGGCGGTTCCACTTCCACACCCGCGTCATGACCGCGTCTTCGAGTTCTCCCAATGGGCGAGGCACGCTCAGCACAATAGTGGGAGATGTCACCAATGGCCCGCCGGACGTGCACTTTCACGGCGAATGGCAACAAAAAGGGCGTACGACTCGATAGGTTCGGGAGTCGTACGCCGCGGCGGCTCGGAGGGATGCCGGGAGTGGCGAAGCGGGCGCCGGGCGGCGCCGGGGACGGGCTCCGGGTCAGGTCAGACCTCGGTGTCACGGGCGGCCTTGGGGGCGCCGTCCGTGTGCGCGAGGGCCGCGTCGACGGCCGCGTCCTCCTTGGCCTTGTTGGCGCCGCCCTGGGTCTTCACGATCACCCTGATCAGCCCGATGAAGAAGACGGCCATGACGACCGGGGGCACGAGCGCGGAGACGTAGTCCATGCGTCCAGAGTAGCCAGGCCCTGTCCGATCGATCCCGGTCGGGTGGGCGTTACCGGATGAGGGCAGGTACGGCAGGAACGGGCGGGTACGGCGCCGCCCGGCGACGGCTTCAGCCGGCGACCAGTTGCCGCTCGGAGTGCGCGGGAGGGGCCGGTTTCCGCTTCGGCGGGAAGACCTCGCCGGGGGTGGGGATGGGGCGCGACGGGCGCGGGGTCCCCGGCTCGGGGGGCGGGCCCGGCTTCTCGGGCCTTTCGGTCGGCTTGTCGGCGGGTTTGCGGGCGGGGCCATCCGCCGACTCCGGCGCTCCCGCCCGGCCGCCCCGGAGCGCCGTGAGACGAACCCGGGAGGTGGGGATCATCGCCGTACGGAGGGCGAGGCGGGCGCGTGCGTCGCGTTCGGCGAGGGCGCCGCAGTGGTCGAGGAGGGCGGCGACGGCGGGAGTGCCGCGCAGGGAGCGCAGGGCGGCGAGGTCGTCCGGGAGCGGGCGGTAGCCGGCCCCCAGCGCCTCCTCCAGGAGGGCGCAGTAGCCGGCTACGGCGCCCGGGAGGCCCGCCCGGTAGCGGGCGAGGTCGGCCAGCAGAAAGGCCCTCAGACGGGCGCCCTCGCGCACCGCCTCGTCGACGGACTCGGCGAGGCGGAGGCAGTCCTGGACGTCCTCGGCGGAGGCGGTACGGGGCTGGAGGGCGAGGGCGAGGGCACGGCGGAGCACACGCAGCTCCTCCGCGCCGAACGCCAGGCCGCCGCGGGATCCGTGTGGCGTGGGCATGCGGGGACGCTACCGCTAATCGGACAAAACCGGCCCCCCGCGGGGCCGTGTCGCTTCAGGGTTCCCCCAGGTGGGGGGAGCCTCCGCCTCTTCGCCGTGGGCGGTGTCGGCTCGACGGCGCGTGCGGGTCGTGTGTGGTTGCTCGCGCCCACGCGGCGGAGCCGCACAACGTCACGGCCCCGCGCCCCTAAAGGGGCGCGTTCGCCCCTCACATACGTGACACGTTCCGTTCGTATACCAAGCGCAGGCCGATCAAGGTCAGCCACGGTTCGTGTTCGTCGATGACCGAGGACTCGCCCAGGACCATGGGGGCAAGGCCTCCCGTCGCGATGACCGTGACGTCGTCCGGGTCGTCCGCCAGTTCGCGGGCCATGCGGCTCACGACCCCGTCGACCTGTCCGGCGAACCCGTAGATGATGCCCGCCTGCATCGCCTCGACGGTGTTCTTGCCGATCACGCTCCGCGGCCGTGCCACCTCGATCTTCCGCAGCTGCGCGCCCTTGACCCCCAGCGCCTCGACCGAGATCTCGATACCGGGCGCGATGACGCCGCCGACGTACTCCCCGCGCGCGCTGACCGCGTCGAACGTCGTCGCCGTACCGAAGTCCACGACGATCGCCGGACCGCCGTAGAGCTCGACCGCGGCGACCGCGTTGATGATGCGGTCCGCGCCGACCTCCTTGGGGTTGTCGGTCAGGATCGGCACCCCCGTCTTGACGCCCGGTTCGACGAGAACCGCGGGCACGTCGCCGTAGTAGCGCCGTGTCACTTCGCGCAACTCGTGCAGCACCGACGGCACGGTCGCGCAGATCGCGATGCCGTCGATGCCGTCGCCCAGTTCCTCGCCGAGCAGCGGGTGCATGCCCATCAGGCCCTGGAGGAGCACCGCGAGCTCGTCCGCCGTGCGGCGCGCGTCCGTGGAGATGCGCCAGTGTTCGACGATGTCCTCGCCGTCGAACAGGCCCAGGACGGTGTGCGTGTTTCCTACGTCGATGGTCAGCAGCACGGTCCCACCTACTCCGCTGCTCGCAGGTCCAGGCCGATGTCCAGGATCGGGGAGGAGTGCGTGAGCGCTCCGACCGCCAGGAAATCGACACCCGTCTCCGCGTACGCCCTCGCGTTCTGCAGGGTCAGGCGGCCCGACGCCTCCAGCAGGGCGCGGCCGCCGAAGAGGGCCACCGCCTCCTCGCACTCGCCCGGAGTGAAGTTGTCCAGGAGGATCAGGTCCGCGCCCGCGTCCACGACCTCACGCAGCTGGTGCAGGGTGTCGACCTCGACCTCGATCGGCACGTCCGGGAACGTCTCGCGGACCGCCTTGAAGGCCTCGGCGACTCCGCCGGCCGCCACGACGTGGTTGTCCTTCACGAGCGCCGCGTCCGACAGGGACATGCGGTGGTTGACGCCGCCGCCGCAACGGACCGCGAACTTCTCCAGCGCGCGCAGGCCCGGCGTCGTCTTGCGGGTGTCCCGTACGCGCGCCTTGGTGCCCTCCAGGGCGTCCGCCCACGCGCGCGTGGCCGTCGCGATGCCCGACAGGCGGCACAGCAGGTTCAGCGCGCTGCGCTCGGCGGTGAGCAGGTCGCGGGTGCGGGTGGTGACGCTCAGAAGCTTCTGGCCGACCTCCACCCGGTCGCCGTCCTCCACGTGGCGCTCGACCTCGAACTCGTCCGTGCAGACCACCGAGACCACGGCCTCGGCGACCCTGAGGCCCGCCACCACGCCCGCCTCGCGCGCGGTGAAGTCCGCCGTCGCGACCGCGTCCTCAGGGATCGTCGCGACCGTCGTCACATCGACGCCGTGGGCCAGGTCCTCCTGGATGGCGACGTTGGCGATGTCCTCGACCTCCACCGGGTCGAGTCCGGCGTCGGCCAGGAGCTGGGCGAGCGCGGGGTCGAGCCCGCACTCCAGGTATTCCTCGTCGCCGTCCGCGCCACAGGCACAGCCGTCGCCGCAGCCGCCGCTCGGGACGAGGGGAAGGTCGGGGGTGGTCACTTCGGTCACTGCTCCTGGGGACGCTGGGGCGTAAGGGTCCTACCGGCTCGCGCGGAGCCGGGGGCTTGGGCGAGGGTCGGGGGGAAGTCTGCGGTGTCGGTGGTGCGTACGGCCAGCGTCCGGTCCGGATTCAGCCGTACGACGACGTGGCGGCGCCAGGCGGTGTCGTCGCGCCCCGCGTGGTCCTCGCGCCAGTGGCAGCCGCGGGTCTCCTCCCGCAGCAGGGCGGCGGCGACCAGGACACGGGCCACGCACAGGAGGTTGGTGGTCTCCCAGGTGTCGACGCCGGGCTCGGCGGTCTTGCCGTTCTCGTCGAGTGCGTCGCGCGCGTCTGTGTGCAGCCGCTGGAGCCGGTCCGCTGCCTCCTGCAACGACTCCGCGGACCTGAGCACCCCGGCGCCGTCCGTCATGATCCGCTGGATCGCGAACCGGTCCTCCGGCGCGAGCAGCGGGTGCGCGGGCCTCTCGGGGTGCGCGGGCTGCTCGATGGGGTCGGGCACGCGCGCGTGGAGGCCGTGCTCGGCGTGGCCCGCCGCGATGTCGGCGGCGATGCGCTCGGCGTAGACCAGGCCCTCCAGGAGCGAGTTGGAGGCGAGCCGGTTGGCGCCGTGGACGCCCGTGCAGGCGACCTCGCCGCACGCGTACAGGCCCGGCACGGTCGTCCGGCCCTGGGAGTCGGTGCGGACGCCGCCGGAGGCGTAGTGGGCGGCCGGGGCGACCGGGACGAACTCGGTGACCGGGTCGATGCCGTTGGCGCGGCAGGCCGCGAGGATCGTCGGGAAGCGGTGCTCCCACATGTCGGCGCCGAAGTGGCGGGCGTCGAGGAACATGTGCTCGGCGTCCTGCTCCTGCATGCGGCGCATGATGCCCTTGGCGACGATGTCCCGGGGCGCCAGTTCGGCCAGCTCGTGCTGCCCGACCATGAAACGCACCCCGTCCGCGTCCACCAGGTGGGCGCCCTCGCCGCGCACCGCCTCGGAGACCAGCGGCTGCTGGCCCTCCGCGTCCGGGCCGAGGAACAGCACGGTCGGGTGGAACTGCACGAATTCGAGGTCGCTCACCTCGGCGCCGGCGCGCAGAGCGAGTGCCACTCCGTCGCCCGTGGACACCGACGGGTTGGTGGTCGCGGAGAAGACCTGGCCCATGCCGCCGGTGGCGAGGACCACGGCGGGGGCGTGCACGGCACCCACGCCGTCGTGCTGGCCCTCGCCCATGACGTGCAGGGTGACGCCCGCGGTGCGGCCGTCGGCGTCCGTGAGCAGGTCCAGGACCAGCGCGTTCTCGATCGTGCGCAGCCCACGCGCGCGTACGGCCTCGACGAGTGCCCGGGAGATCTCGGCGCCGGTCGCGTCCCCGCCGGCGTGCGCGATCCGGCGGCGGTGGTGGCCGCCCTCGCGGGTGAGCTCGATGCCGCCCTCGTCGTCGGTGTCGAAGTGGGCGCCGGTGGAGATGAGCCGGCGTACGGCGTCGGGGCCCTCCGTGACCAGGATGCGTACGGCCTCCTCGTCGCACAGGCCCGCGCCCGCCACCAATGTGTCGTCCAGGTGCTGCTCGGGGCTGTCGCCCTCGCCCAGGGCCGCCGCGATGCCGCCCTGCGCCCAGCGGGTGGAACCGTCGTCGAGGCGGGCCTTGGTGACGACGACCGTCTTCAGACCGGCGGCCTCGCAGCGCAGGGCCGCGGTGAGGCCGGCGACGCCGGAGCCGACGACCACGACGTCAGCCGAGATGGACCACCCTGGGGCGGGCGCGTGCAGTCGTATGCCTGTGCTGGTCACGAGGCGGCTCCGTGAGGGTCGACGGGCTCGGGGGCTCCGAAGGAGAGCGGGAGGTTGTCGATCAGCCGGGTCGTCCCGACCCGGGCGGCGACGGCGAGGACCGCCTCACCTTCGAAGTCGTCGGGGATCTCGCTGAAGTCCGACGGATCGACCAGGGCGAGGTAGTCCAGGACCAGCGGCGGGTCCAGGCGGGCGGCGTCGTCGAGGACGAGACGGGCAGCGGCACGGACGGCCGCGGGACCGCCCGGGACGGCCTTCGCGACCGCGTGCGCGTCGGCGGCGGCGCGCGACTCCCCTATGGCGCTGAGGGCCTCGGCACGCGCGTGCGTGGAGGGCACTTCGCGGGCACGCGCGCGCAGAGCCTCCTGGGCGGCATGCCGGTCACGGCCCGCGAACAGGGCCCGGGAGAGGGCGAGGGCGGTGTGCCGCTCCTCGGGCGACAGGTAGCGGTTGCGGCTGGAGAGGGCGAGACCGTCGTCCTCGCGGACGGTGGGCACGCCGACGATCTCCACGCCGAAGTTCAGGTCGCGCACCATCCGGCGGATCAGAGCGAGCTGCTGGGCGTCCTTCTGCCCGTACAGAGCGACGTCGGGGCGGGTGAGGTGCAGCAGCTTGGCGACCACGGTGAGCATGCCGTCGAAGTGGCCGGGGCGGGAGGCCCCCTCCAGGCGCTCGCCCATGGGGCCCGCGGTGATCCGCACCTGGGGCTCGCCACCGGGGTAGACCTCGTCCGCGGAGGGGGCGAAGACGGCGTCCGCGCCGGCCTGTTCGGCGACCTTCAGGTCGGCCTCCAGGGTGCGCGGATAGCGCTCCAGGTCCTCGCCCTTGCCGAACTGCAAGGGGTTCACGAAGACGGTGACGATCACGAAGCCCTTGGTGCCGACATGCTTGCGCGCCGCCCTGATCAGGGTGGCGTGGCCCTCGTGCAGGGCGCCCATGGTCATGACGACGGCGGTGCGTCCCGGCACCCCGAAGTGGTCCTGCACGTACCGCAGGTCGTCCACCGTCGGGACGAGTTCGAATGGGCGGCGGCTCATCGGTCTTCCCCGTTCTCGGGCAGTTTCGTCCCGTCGGCGAGTACCCCGAGGAGGTCCTCGGCCAGCTCCGGCTTGAGCAGTCCGTGGGCCAGGGCCCGGTCGGCGGTCGCGCGGGCCATCGCCAGATAGCCGGCCACGGTCCCCGGGGCGTGCCTGCGCAGCTCGGCGACGTGCGCGGCCACCGTGCCCGCGTCCCCGCGCGCGACGGGGCCGGTCAGGGCCGCGTCGCCGGAGCGCAGGGCGTTGTCGAGGGCGGCGCCGAGCAGTGGGCCGAGCATGCGGTCGGGGGCCTCGACGCCCGCCGCGCGCAGCAGCTCCATGGACTCGGCGACCAGGGTGACCAGGTGGTTGGCGCCGAGGGCGAGGGCCGCGTGGTAGAGCGGGCGCATCTCCTCGGCGATCCACTCGGGCTCACCGCCCATCTCGATCACGAGGGCCTCGGCGGCCAGCCGCAGCTCCTCGGGCGCGGTGACCCCGAAGGAGCACCCGGCCAGGCGCTGGACGTCCACGGGAGTGCCGGTGAAGGTCATCGCCGGGTGCAGGGCGAGCGGCAGCGCTCCCGCGCGCAGGGCGGGGTCGAGCACCTTCGCGCCGTACCGCCCGGAGGTGTGCACCAGCAGCTGCCCCGGCCGTACGGCCCCGGTCTCCGAGAGTCCCTCCACAAGGCCGGGCAGCGTGTCGTCCGGAACGGTCAGCAGGACCAGCTCGGCCCGCCGCAGGACCTCGGCGGGCGGGACGAGGGGCACGTCCGGGAGCATCTCGGCCGCCCGCCGTCTGGAGGCGTCGGAGACTCCGGAGACGGCGACCGGACGATGCCCGGCGAGCTGCAGTGACGCCGCGAGCGCGGGGCCGACCCTGCCTGCTCCGACCACGCCCACGGTGAGCCGCGCGGGGCGGTCCTTGGGGTCTGGCTGTTGGAATGTACTCACTCGACGGTGGCCTTCCCGTTCCAGTCCGCTCTGGGTACCGGACGATTTCTCGTCATGTTAACGCGATTGGTTCACGGGCCGACCGGTTGTCCACAGGCTGTGGGTTTTCGCAGGTCGCTTAAGGTACGGAGATGAGGGTGCCCGGCGGAGCGGCACGCGACACGCTCCGGGGGATCAACACAAACGCGGAGGCGACGTGGGGCAGACGGCGGAACGGGACGAGGAGTCGACGGCCGGGCAGGACGAGCGGCGACCGGCCCAGACGCCGGAGGAGGAGCTGCGCCTGCGGCGGGAGCGCCGACGCACCGCCATCCGCACCGCGGAGCGCATCCTGGCGCGCCCGGGCTTCCTGGGGACGCTCCGGGAGCGACTGGCGCTGCTGGACGGCGCGCAGGACCTGTACGACCTGGACGAGAACGCCGACATCTACGGCAACGGGGTCGTCGCGGCCCTGGAGAAGAAGGTCGCCGGGCTGCTCGGCAAGGAGGCGGCCGCCTTCTTCCCGACGGGCACGATGGCCCAGCAGGTGGCCCTGCGCTGCTGGGCGGGCCGCACGGGGAACCCCAGGGTGGCCCTGCACGCGCTCGCCCACCCCGAAGCACACGAACGGAAAGCGTTCAGCGAGGTCAGCGGACTGCGCCCGGTACATGTGACGAGCGAGCCCCGGCTGCCGACCGCCGACGAGGTACGCGACTTCGAGGAACCCTTCGGGGCGCTGATGCTGGAGCTGCCCCTGAGGGACGCCGGTTTCGTACTGCCCTCCTTCGATGAGCTGACCGAGGTCGTGGAGGCCGCGCACGAGCGCGACGCGGTGGTGCACTTCGACGGCGCCCGCCTGTGGGAGACCACCGTCCACTTCGGCCGCCCGCTGGACGAGATCGCGGGCCTCGCGGACAGCGTCTACGTGTCGTTCTACAAGTCACTCGACGGCTTCGGGGGTGCGGCACTCGCCGGCCCGCAGACGCTGGTCGAGGAGGCGAAGGTCTGGCGGCACCGGTACGGCGGCCAGATCTTCCAGCAGTTCCCGACAGCGCTGTCGGCCCTCATAGGCCTGGAGCGGGAACTGCCCCGGCTGCCGGAGTACGTGCGCCACGCGCGCGTGGTCGCCGCCGCGTTGCGCGAGGGTTTCGCGGCGGCCGGGGTGCCGTGGGCGCGCGTGCACCCCGGGGAGCCGCACACCCACGAGTTCCAGGTCTGGCTGCCGTACGACGCCGAGGTCCTCGGGGAGGCCGCGATACGGCAGGCCGAGGAGACCGGGACCCTGCTGTTCGCCGGCCCCTGGGGCCGCAGCGGCCCGGACCTGTCCTTCACCGAGGTAGAGGTACGGGCCGACGGGCTGGAGTGGACGCCGGACGACGTGAAGACGGCGGTGACGGAGTTCGTCGGGCGGCTGCCGCAGGCCTAGGCGGCCTGCCTGACACATTCCCGTCGTCCGTCCGGAAGGCGGGGCCGACGGCGTCATGGGTCCCCCGCCGGCGGAAGCCGAGAGCTCGGGGAGTGCGTGCCAGGCGTCGCCGGGCAGGCGGGGATGTGTCAGGCGGGCCCGAACCAGGCCGCCCGGACGCCGGACGACAGGGAGCCGCGAGGCGCTCAGCGGCCGGGGTACGGGCGGCGGTCGTACAGCCACCGGGACAGCGCCGCCCGCAGCCGTCCGTGTTCCGGGCGGCCCGCCGTCACCGCCCGGAACTGCCAGTGGTCGCGCAGCTCGCGCACGGCCTGCCAGTCGTGGGCACCGGGCGCGGGCGGGGAGGGCCGGCCGAGCTGCTGGGCGCGGTAGGCGTCGAGGAGGTACTGCTCGGTGATGCTCATGACGGATCGCCTCTTCGGGACGTGGAGACAGGGATCCGTAGGCTCCGCGGCTGCCCCGGTGATCCCAGGCTGCGCCCGGGCGCGGACCGGTGTCGCGTCGATTGACGGCTGCCGTCAACCGAGGCCCGCGTTGTCAGTGGCGGAGTGCACCATGACGTCATGAGCGTGGACATCGACATCACCGGGCTACGGCCGGAGAGGGTCTCCGTCGTGCCCTCGCCCCTCGCCGAGCTCAGCATGGCGCTGCACGCGCTGGCCGAGCCGGGGCACCATCCGGGCCTGCAGGGCTGGGTGACGAGCGTGACCTCCCGCCTCGACCCGCATCTGGCCGACCGGATGTGCGAGGCCGACTTCCTGTGGCGGTCGACGTTCTCCGACCTCTTCCTGCCGTACGCGGGCATCCCGGGTGGCACCGCCCTGCCCGGCGCGACGCTCGCCGAGGATCTGGACCTGCTGGACAAGCTGAGTGACGAACAGTTCGTCGACGCGGCCCTGGAGTTCACCTGCGCCACCTGTTACAGCACGCACGGGCCGACCGCGCTCGCGGACGCCGAGGTGCGTCGGCGCGCCCTGGAGCTGGCCGCCGCGCGCGGACCGCGGCAACTGCGGTTCAGTGAGCGGCTGCTGACCGACCCGCCGCGGACCCGGTCCTGGCTGCGGCAGTTCCTGGAGGACTGCGACGAGGCGTTCTTCGCGGACACCTGGTCCCGGCTGCGCCACCAACTCGCGGCGGACGCCCGCCACAAGACGGACCTCCTGCGGCGCAGGGGCCTGGCCGAGGCGCTGGGATCGGTGTCCCCCGCGGTGGCTCTCGACGCGGAAGCGGGCCGGATCACCGTCGACAAGCTCGGCGAGGGCCGCACCGCCACGGCGGGCGGCGGCCTGCTGCTCGTCCCCACCAGCCTGGGCTGGCCGCACCTGATGGTCCTGCACCGGTACGGCTGGCAGCCGGTGCTGCACTACCCGGTCGGCTCCCCGGAGCTGACGGCCCCGCCGTCGCTGGAGCAGCTGACCCTGCGGATGGCCGCCCTGTCCCACCCGGTACGGATGCGGATGTGCCGCAGTCTGGCCCGCAGCGCCTTCACCACGGGCGAGTTGGCCCAGGTGCACGGCATGACCGCGCCCGAGATATCCCGGCATCTGAGTGCCCTGAAGAAGGCGGGCCTGCTCACCACCCGCCGCCGCGGCCGGTATGTCCTGCACCAGCTGGACGTGACCGCGGTGGCCCGGCTGGGCAGCGACTTCCTGGAGGGGATCCTCAGGTAGTACGCCGGACCCAAGTGGCCGTCAGTCGAACCGGATGTGCTTGAGCTGGACCTTCGCCTGTCGCAGCCGGTTCCGCAGGGCGCCCTCGGTGTTGGGTTCGAGCTTCAGCCCGGCCAGCACCGCGATCCGGTCCGCCGTCTTCGGCACCGTCGAGTGGTCCGTCCACAGGTGCTCGGCGAATTCCGGCTTGTGCAGCCGCTCCAGGCAGTGGTCGAGCTGCTGGACGGCCCAGCTCTCCCGGCGCAGCGGGGCGTCCTTCCCGGCGACGTACTGGAGCAGGTGCCCGAAGCCGCGCCCCCGCAGCCGCTTCAGGACGGTCTCGCGTTCGGCGAGCAGGGCGAAGTGCCGTACGTCGTGGCCCCGTTCACGCAATCGGCCGACCGTCTCCTCGAAGCAGCCGGAGTCGGTGACCGTCATGGGAACGATGACGACGCCGTCGTGCTTGCCGAGCGCCAGGTCGAGGACCTCGACCACGCCCTGCCTCCAGGACACCAGATCCTGGAAGTCACCTCGTAGTGCGGGCGGCAGCATGCGGTGCAGTCCGAAGCCGACGTGTTCCGGATCACAGATCACGCTGCCGGGCAGGCGGCGCTGGATCTCGTGTGCGGTCTGTGTCTTTCCGCCCCCGAAGGGGCCGTTGATCCACAGGAGCATGCGCAGACCCTAGTGGGCGTCGGCGGAACGGAAGTCCGTGTTGACTCAACCGTGTCCGCCCGCCCGTACGAGACCGGTCTCGTACGCGAGGACGACCACCTGCACCCGGTCCCTGAGCCCCAGCTTGGTCAGGATGCGGCCCACGTGCGTCTTGACGGTCGCCTCCGACAGCACCAACCGAGCCGCGATCTCCCCGTTCGACAGTCCCTGCGCCACCAGCATCATGACCTCGCGCTCGCGCTCCGTGAGCCGTTCCAGCTCCTTGTGCCGGGGCTCCGTGGTGCCGCCCGGCAGCATCGGCGCGAACCGGTCGAGGAGGCGGCGGGTGGTGGAGGGCGCGACCACGGCGTCACCGCTGTGCACGGAGCGGATGGCCGCCAGCAGTTCGCCGGGCGGGACGTCCTTGAGCATGAAGCCGGAGGCGCCCGCCTTCAGCCCGGAGAACGCGTACTCGTCGAGGTCGAAGGTGGTCAGGATCAGCACCTTCGGGGGGTTGGGCTCCGAGCAGATGCGGCGCGTGGTCTCCACCCCGTCGAGCTTCGGCATGCGGACGTCCATGAGGACCACGTCGACCGCGGTCGAGCGCAGCACCTGAAGGGCCTCGACGCCGTCGCCCGCCTCCGCGACGACCTCCATGTCCGGCTGGGCGGCGAGCACCATCCGGAACCCGGTGCGCAGCAGCACCTGGTCGTCGACGAGCATCACGCGGATCGGCATGGCGGGGGTCCTCCGGTCGGAGTTCGGTCGGTGGGCGGGGGCGTGGCGTGGGCGGTCGGGCGGGAGTGCACGTGTCAATGGGCCGGTTTCAGCGGCAGCAGGGCGCTGATCCGGAAGCCTCCACCAGGGCGGGGGCCCGCGTCCAGGGTTCCGCCGACCATGCCGACGCGTTCGCGCATACCGATCAGCCCATGTCCCTGGCCGTCGGCGCCGCCCTCCTCGTACAGCTCGTGCGGGGCGCCCTTGCCGTCGTCCTCGACGAGCAGTCCGAGTCCGTCGTCGAAGTACACAAGGCGCACGCTCGCGCCCGCGTTGGGACCCCCGTGCTTGCGGGTGTTGGTGAGCGCCTCCTGGACAATGCGGTACGCCGTCAGCTCGACGCCGCTGGGCAACGGGCGCGGGGTGCCCTCCACCTTGAAGTCGACGGGCAGGCCCGAGCTGCGGCACTGCTCGACGAGGTCGTCGATCTGCTCGACGTCGGGCTGCGGAACGTACTCGCCGACCTCCTTGTGCTCACCGGTGCGCAGCACGCCGAGCAGGCGGCGCATCTCGGCGAGGGCCTGGCGGCCGGTCCCGGAGATCGTCTCCAGGGCCTTCTTCGCCTGGTCGGGTGCGGTGTCGAGGACATAGGCGGCGCCGTCCGCCTGCACCACCATCACCGACACGTTGTGCGCGACCACGTCGTGCAGCTCACGGGCGATGCGGGCGCGTTCGGCGGCGACCGCGACCTTGGCCTGCGCCTCGCGCTCCTTCTCCAGCCGGGCGGCGCGCTCCTCCAGCTGGGCGAGGTAGGCGCGGCGGGTGCGCAGGGAGTCGCCGAGGACCCAGGCGAGGGCGAAGGGCACGGTCTGGAAGACGGTGATCGCGACATTGGCCAGCGCGCTCGCCTGGTGATCCGCCCAGCGGATCTGCGACAGGGAGGCGGCGCACAGGCCACCGATCAGGCCGACGCGGGAGGCCCAGCGTGCGCCGTCCGCGGCGACCGTGTAGATGATCACCAGCAGGGCGAAGTCGGCGACCATCTGCTGTTCGTCCAGGACCAGCTGCGCCACTGCCGCCGCGGCGGCCACGAGGAGCATCTTCTCGGGCATGCGGCGGCGCAGCGCGACGACCACGGACAGGACGGCGGAGATCGTGAGCCCCACGGGGAGCGATCCATGGTGGTCCGACGCCTCGTCGAGGTTCGGCAGACTCACGCAGGAGAGCCCGAACAGGACGACGGCCCAGAAGCTGTCGACCCACGTCGGGTGCCTGCGGAGGAAGTCATAGAGGCGCTGCACGTAACCCAGCGTAGGGAAGCGCACGGAGTGCGGGGGTCAACCGGAGGGCCGATCCGCGACGGGCGGGCGTACTCCGCAAGGTGGATGCTCCATGATCCCCAACGGTTAGGGCAGGCCGCGCGGGAACGCGCCGAAGCCGCCGGAGCCCGGGGGTGCGCGGGGCTGTTGCGCGCGCCGTGCCAGGGGCGCGCAAGGCACACGCCGGTCGCACACGCCGCCTCCCACCTCCGCACCTTCACCTCGTCCCACCGAGGCCCCGACGCCGCAGCGCCCGGCCTCCGGGCGGACGACGGGAGTTTGACGACAGGACCTAGCCTGACCCCGTGGCACACAAGGCGAACGGCGAGTGGCGCGGATGGCGGGCGGCGGCCCAGGAGGCGCTGTACGGGGCGGACGGGTTCTACCGGCGGCCCGAGGGGCCCGCGGGGCACTTCCGTACGTCCGTGCACGCCTCGCCGCTGTTCGCCGTCGCCGTGGCCCGGCTGCTGTGCCGGGTCGACGCGGCGCTCGGGCAGCCCGCCGAGCTGGCGTTCGTGGACATGGCGGCCGGCCGGGGCGAGTTGGTCGGCGGTGTGCTGGACGCGCTGCCCGAGGACGTCGCCGCCCGGACGCGCGCCTATGGCGTCGAGATCGCCGACCGTCCCGAGGACCTCGATCGGCGCGTCGAATGGCTGGAGAGGCCCCCGGAGGGGATCACCGGGCTGCTGTTCGCGAACGAGTGGCTGGACAACGTGCCGGTGGAGGTCGCCGAGATCGGCGCCGACGGCGTACCCCGGCTGGTCCTTGTGCGGGAGGACGGGACCGAGCGCCTCGGCGAGCCGGTCGTGGGCGCGGACGCGGAGTGGCTGGCGCGTTGGTGGCCGCTGTCCGGCGAAGGCTGCCGCGCCGAGATCGGCCTCCCGAGGGACACCGCCTGGGCCGCCGCCGTCGCCACCCTCGACCGCGGACTCGCCGTCGCGGTCGACTACGCGCACCGCGCGGACGCCCGGCCGCCCTTCGGGACACTCACGGGGTTCCGCGCGGGCCGGGAGACGGCCCCCGTGCCGGACGGCTCGTGCGACATCACGGCGCACGTGGCGCTGGACGCGTGCGCCCTGCCGGGAGGGCGGCTGCTGACCCAGCGCGCGGCCCTGCGCGCCCTGGGGATCACCGGCGCGCGCCCCCCGCTCACGCTCGCGTCCACGAACCCCACGGCGTACGTGCACGCGCTCGCGCAGGCCGGAGCCGCCGCCGAGCTCACCGCGTCCGGCGGCCTCGGTGACTTCGGCTGGCTGCTCCAGCCCGTGGGCGTCCCCGACGCCCTACTTGTCGATGTCCCCGACCACGAAGAACATTGACCCCAGGATCGCCACCATGTCCGCGACCAGCGTCCCCGGCAGCAGTTCGGTCAGTGCCTGGATGTTGTTGTACGAGGCCGAGCGCAGCTTCAGCCGGTACGGGGTCTTGTCGCCCTTGCTGACCAGGTAGTAGCCGTTGATGCCGAGCGGGTTCTCGGTCCAGGCGTAGGTGTGGCCCTCGGGCGCCTTGAGCACCTTCGGCAGGCGCTGGTTGATCGGCCCGGGCGGCAGCTCGGCCAGCCGGTCCAGGCACGCGTCGGCCAGGTCGAGCGCGTTGTGCGTCTGCTCCAGCAGGCACTCGAAGCGGGCCAGACAGTCGCCCTCGTGCCGGGTGACGACCTTCAGCGTGTCCTGCAGCTCCCCGTACGCCAGGTAGGGCTCGTCGCGGCGCAGGTCGAAATCCACGCCCGAGGCGCGCGCGATCGGCCCGCTCACGCCGTACGCGTGCACGGCCTCAGGCGTGAGGACGCCCACGTCCCGGGTGCGCCCCCGGAAGATCTCGTTGCCGAGCACGAGGTCGTCGAACCGGTCCATGCGGGAGCGCACGTCGGAGACGGCGGTACGCGCGCGTGCGGTCCAGCCCGCGGGCAGGTCCTCCTTGAGACCGCCCACCCGGTTGAACATGTAGTGCATGCGCCCGCCGGAGATCTCCTCCATCACGTTCTGGAGCTCCTCGCGCTCCCGGAACGCGTAGAACACCGGCGTGATGCCGCCCAGCTCCAGCGGGTACGAGCCGAGGAACATCAGGTGGTTCAGGACCCGGTTCAGCTCCGCGAGGAGCGTCCGCATCCACACCGCGCGCTCGGGGACCTCCATGCCGAGCATCCGCTCGACGGCGAGAACCACGCCCAGCTCGTTCGAGAAGGCGGAGAGCCAGTCGTGGCGGTTGGCGAGCATGATGATCTGGCGGTAGTCACGCGCCTCGAACAGCTTCTCCGCGCCGCGGTGCATGTACCCGATGACGGGCTCCGCGTGCCTGATCCGCTCGCCGTCCAGCACGAGCCGCAGCCGCAGCACTCCGTGTGTGGACGGGTGCTGGGGGCCGATGTTGAGCACCATGTCGGTGCTCTCCGCGGCGCCGCCGATCCCGACCATGGTCTCCGTCGTAGGAGTCATGAGGACAGTCTCTCGTACGTACCCTTGCGGCATGGAAACGGGGACCGTGGGCAAGGGCGGCGAGCACGTCTGGACGGGGCTGCCGCCGGGGCTGCTGAGGATGCGACGGCTGTTGCTGGTGGTGTGGCTGGGACTGCTGGCGGTCGTCGTGGGAGTGCTCCTGGGCCTGTTCGCCGGGCCTGCCTGGGCACTGTTCGCGCTGCTGCCGCTGTCCCTGCTGCTGTGGGGCTGGGTACTGCTGGGCCGCAACTGGCGCTCCTGGCGGTACACCGAGCGAGCGGACGACCTGCTGATCAGCCGGGGCGTGCTGTGGCGTGAGGAGACCGTGGTGCCGTACGGGCGCATGCAGCTCGTGGAGGTCACCTCCGGACCGGTGGAGCGGCACTTCGGGCTGGCGAGCCTGCAACTGCACACCGCGGCCGCGGCGACCGACGCCACCATCCCGGGGCTGGACCCGGCCGAGGCGGAACGGCTGCGGGACCGGCTGACCGAGCTGGGCGAGGCCCGATCGGCGGGGCTGTGAACACGCCCGGGGCGCAACCCGGTATATCCGGGGGGCCCGACAAATCCGAGGGGCCCGGCATACCCGAGGGGCCCGGCATACCCGAGGGGCCCGGCACGTCCGAGGGGCAGGAGGTCGCCGAGCGGCGGCTGCACCCCGTGACCCCGCTGCGGCGTGCCTGGGCGCCCGTCACTGTGATCGTCGGCTGGGCGGCGCACGACCCCCGCCAGGCCCAGGAACAACTGACGAGACTGACCACGGCCACCCTCCTCACAGGTCTCGCCGTCCTCGTCGCGGCCGCCTCTGTGTACGGCTTTCTGGCCTGGTGGTTCACACACTTCGCGGTGACGGACACCGAACTGCGCATCCGTACGGGCCTGCTGTTCCGCCGTACCGCGCACATCCGGCTCGACCGGCTTCAGGCCGTCGACGTCACCCAGCCGCTGCTGGCCCGGGTCGCCGGCGTCGCCAAGCTGAAGCTCGACGTCATCGGGACGGACAAGAAGGACGAACTCGCCTATCTCGGCGAGGACGATGCGCGGGCGCTGCGCGCCGAACTCCTGGCCCGGGCCGCCGGTTTCGCCCCCGAGACCGCGCACGAGGTCGGCGAGGCACCCGTACGACCGCTGCTGCACGTGCCGCCGGGCATGCTCGTGGTCTCCCTCCTGCTGACCGGCGCGACCTGGGGCTCCCTGGCCGCCGCGCTCGTCGTTCCGCCGGTGCTGTGGTTCGCCACCCACAGCCTGTGGACAGTGCTCGCCGCCGGGCTGCCGCTGCTCGGCGCGGCGGGCGCGAGCAGCGCCGGGCGGTTCGTCAACGAGTACGACTGGACGGTCGGCGAGTCGCCGGACGGGCTCCGCATCGACCACGGGCTGCTCGACCGGGCGCACGAGACGGTGCCTCCGGGGCGCGTGCAGACCGTACGGATCGTGGAGCCGCTGCTGTGGCGGCGACGGGGGTGGGTGCGGGTGGAGCTGGACGTGGCGGGCTCGTCCAACTCGGTGCTGGTGCCGGTCGCGCCGCGCACGGTCGCCGAGTCGGTGATCGCGCGGGTCCTGCCCGGGGCGACCGTGCCCGCGTCCTTGTCCCGGCCCCCGCGCCGCGCGGGCTGGTGCGTCCCCTTCTGGTGGCGCGGCTATGGACTCGCCGTCACCGACGCGGTCTTCGCCGCCCGGCACGGCCTGCTGCGCCGCAGCCTGTCCCTCGTTCCGCACGCGAAGGTGCAGAGCGTACGGCTGACGCAGGGGCCGTGGCAGCGGTTCAGGCGGGTCGCCGACGTACAGGTGGACACCGGCGCGAACAAGACGGTGACCGCTCGCCTGCGGGACGCCGAGGAGGCGGCGGCGCTGCTGTACGCGCAGGCGGACCGGTCGCGTACGGGGCGGCGGGACGCGGGACCCGACCGGTGGATGGCGTCGTAGGGACCCGCGAGCGACCGGACACCGGACATACGTGAGGGGCGGTGGCACTCGGCGTGCCGCCGCCCCTCACGTATGTCCATGTCGGCACGTACGTCCGTGCCGACCGGGCTCAGGACGCCGCGGTGCGCAGCCCCTGGAGGTCGATCTGTTCGGTCTCGTCATGGGCCGTCAGGTCGATGACCTGGCCGACGGCGCGCGCCTGCGGGTCCGCGGCCTTGAAGGCGGACTCGGACTCCGCCTTGTGCACGGCGAGCGCCTCCTGGCCGACGACGTCCGCGAGGTCCTCGTTCTGCACGGACTCCAGGGCCGCCAGGGACTTCTGCGTGCCGAAGAAGTCGAATCCGCCCTCGACGGTGGGGCGCCGCCGCGGAGCCTCCGGTACGACGGCCACGGCGGTCGGCACGGCGAAGTGCCCGGCGGTGCGGGGCGGCTGGGTGACGGCCGGCTGGAGCTGCTGCGCGGTCGGGGCGGCCGCGTGCTCCTGCCCGGCGACCGCCGCGGGCTTCCCCTCGGCCTCGGCCTCCTGGCCCGCACCGTCCTCCTTGGCGGCGGCCTCGGGGGCCTCGGGCCGGGCGGAGCGCTGCTTCTTGCCGCCGCCGTCGGGGCCTCCCTTCGGGGGCGAGGTGTTCGTGGAGCTCCCGGAGGCCTTGCGGGCGTCGCCCTTCGCGGGGCCGGCCGACGCGGCGGTGTCCGGTGCGTCTTCGACGGTTTCCGGCGCCTCTCGGTCGGTGTCCGTCGCCTCTCGGTCGGTGTCCGTCGCCTCCCGGTCGGTGTCCGCCACCGCTTCGACGGTGTCCGTCGTCTCTTCGGAGGCCGTCGCCTTTTCGGACGCCGTCGCCTCTTCGGAGGGCGATGCCTCTTCGGAGGCCGTCGTCTCCGGGGAAGCGTCCGTCGCCTCCGGCGTGTCGCTCTCCTCCACGGCAGCGGTCGCCTCCGCGGCGTCGCCCTCCGCCTCCGCGTCGCCCTCCTCCAGGGACGGGCCGGTGTCCTCCTGCGCCGCGTCGGCGTCCTCCTTGGCGAGCCGCGCCAGCGCCGAGTCGGCCCGCAGGAAGAGCGAGGAACCCTCCGGGGAGAACACCCGGGGAGCCGACGCCTCGGGCTCGGCGTCCTGCTCCGGCTCGGTCGCGGCCGAGGGAGCCACACCCTCGGCGTCCCGCACGTCCGCAGCGGCAGCCGCGTTCTTGACGGCGTCCGCCTTCTCCGCTGCGCCCGCCTTCTCCACGGCGTCCGCGTGCTCCACGGTGTCCGCGTGCTCCGCGGTGTCCGGTGTCTTCCGCTCGGTGAAGGCGTCCCGCGCGGCGGAGTCCTCCCGCGCGGCGGTCGTCACCGGGGCCGCCGGCAGGGCCCGTGTCGGAGCCGACGCCTCGATCGCGAGCTGGCGGCGGCCCTCCAGGGCGCTCGCGCGCTCGGTCTCCGCCGTGGCGTACCGCCGCAGCAGCGCCGCATGCTCGTTGCGCAGCTTCGCCAGCTCCGCGCGCTTGGCCCGCAGCTTCTGCTCCAGCTTGGTGCGCAGCTCGCGCGACTCCTCCAGGTCGGTCTCCAGCTCGGCGACCCGCTCCTCGTGGCGCCACTCGTCGCTCGCCCGCGCGCGCGTGAGGTCGGCGACCTGTTTGCCCGCGGCCGCGTCCCAGCGGCGCATGACATACGCGCCGACGGCCGTCGTCACGGCGGCACCCGCGGCCAGCCCACGGAGCACCAGCGGCTCCGTGAACAGCCAGGGCCCCACGGCGCATACGACCGAGACGCCGGCGATCACCGAAGGAGGCAACAGTCTGTGCAAGGGCGGGGAATGACGGTGACGTCCACGTGGCATGGCCAGAAACTTACCGCGCGTAGGCGAATGATGGTGCCCCGCCCGGTAAAAACACGGCTACCCCGAAGCCTTCGCACAGCCCCACCGGCACCGAAAACGGAACATGCCGCTCCCAAATCCGGCGCATTCCCTTCGGCGCAGACACGTCATGGACCCCCGAAAGCGAGATCGTCGGCCCGGACGACCCCTTACGGTCCCCCTCGGCGGCCTTCGATACCGATCACCTCCACGGCTTACAAGATCATTTCCAGGCTGGAGGGCGCCCGCGTGAATTCCGGTCCCGCTGAAGGACAAGGCCGAAGTCCCCGCGGGACCGCAACACCGAAGGACGCCGCCCCCGTGGTGGAGCCGACCACCTTCAGATTGCACGGAATGCGGAATTCGGGGCGGCGGCGATGCCGCGCATTCGCCCGCTCAGCGGTCAGTGAGCCGCCCGCTCATCCACTGCAGCGCTGCCGGGATCTCCCGCCGCCATGTGTTGAAGTTGTGGCCGCCACTGTCGAGGATGATCGACGAGATCCGGGTCCGATTCGTCGCCTGAACCTGGTTTATGAACTTGACGGTGGACTTGTAGTTCTTCTCGCCGGCCTTGCTGCTGGTGACGAGCAGTGAGGTGTCGGGCGCCGGCAGGTGCTTGAGGCACCAGAACAGGTCCGCGCGGTTCCGCAGCCCCTTGTTGCCGTGGAAGAGGTCGCCCGTGGTCGCGTCGATCGGCGCCTTGTAGTACGGCGACAGGCCCGCCGCCGCGGCGTACGACTTCGGATGGTGCATCGCCAGCTTCAGCGCGCAGTAGCCGCCCGTGGAGTCGCCGATGATGCCCCAGCTGCCGGGCTTCTTTCCCACCCTGTAGTGGGACATGACCGCGTCGGGGAGGTCTTTCGCGAAGAATGTCTCGGTCTGCGGCCCGCCCGGGATGTCCACGCACTCCGTGTCGCGCGGCGGCGCCACGGTCGGCCGCAGCATCACCAGGATCATCGGCTGCATCTTGCCGTCCTTGGCCAGCCGGTGCACCGTCTGCGGGAAGTGCAGGCCCTTGATGAGCGCCTGGGCCGTACCCGGGTAGCCGGTGAGGACGACGGCCGCGGGAAACGTCCGCGTACGGTACTGCGGCTGGAAGTACTCCGGCGGCAGATACACGTACGCGGGCGAGACGATGCGCGTCTTGCGGCCGACGATGTCGACCTTCTGGATCTGGCCCCCGATCTGCGGCCGCGAACCGCCCGTCACGTTCACCTGCTGGGTGTCCACCACCTGGAGGGGACCGCCGCCCGCCCCGTCGGCGTTGTGGTCGACGACCACGCCCTGTTCGCTCTCCTGACCGAACAGATCCGCCCAGCTGGCATAGAACCCGAAGGCCTGGTTGGCGGCCAGCCCGATCGACGCGAAGATCGCCAGCTGGGTGGCGAACAGCAGACCGACCCGTCCGCTGATGGCCCGCCAGTTCCGGCGCGCCAGCCGTGGCCAGAACCAGACCGTGCCGACGAACAGCAGCACGGCGAACATGACCGCCAACACCAGCACTTTGTTGCTCGTGAGACCCATGGGCCCTTTCCCTGCCTGCGCTTCCGTCCCTCAGGACTCCTCCGCGCCTTCGCGAGGGCTTGTCCCGGACTTTCCTTCGGCTTTGAACCGGCTTTGTGATGGGGAGTGAACCTCTCTCCCCGAGACACCGTCCTAGAGGGCGCAATGTCGCCGGATGCCCGGTCGGGCCCGGATTCAAGGTCTCTCGCAGAACTACGGGATGCGATGTCTGTCAGGATAGATGGGGAAATGTCGGGTGAGGTTCCGGAGCGATCACGTGCGGTTCCGCGCATACTCCGCGGCCCGCGTCCGGAGGCCGTCCCCGCGCTGATCGCCAGGGCCTGCACGCTCGTGGGAGTCCTGGACATCGCCGGGGGGGTGTTCCCGCGCTTCCGGCACAGCCGTATGCACCAGATGGCCGAGGTCCTGCCGGGCTCGTTCGGTCCGTTCGCGGCGGCCCTGTCGCTGAGCGCCGGCGTCCTCCTGCTGCTCCTCGCGCATGGACTGCGGCGGCGCAAACGCCGGGCATGGCGCGCGGCCGTGGCACTCCTCCCGGCAGGCGCCGTGGCGGAGTACGTCTACCGGCACTCGGTCGTCGGCGTCCTGATCGCGGTGGCGCTGCTGCTGCCGCTGCTGCGCCACCGAAGTGAGTTCGAGGCGCTGCCCGATCCGCGCAGCCGCTGGCGGGCGCTCGCCAACTTCGTCCTCATGGGCGCCGGTTCGCTGGGCCTCGGCCTGGTCATCGTCAGCGTCCACCCGCACCGCATGGTCGGCGACCCGAGCCTGTCCGACCGCATCGAGCACGTGCTGTACGGCCTGTTCGGCTTCGAGGGCCCGGTCGACTACACCGGCAACACCTCCTGGACGGTGGGCTTCTCGCTCGGTGCGCTCGGTCTGCTGACGGCGGTCACGACGATCTACCTCGCCTTCCGTCCCGAACACCCGGCCGCCCGGCTGACCGACGAGGACGAGACCCGGCTGCGCGCCCTGCTGGAGAAGCATGGCGCCCGCGACTCCCTCGGCCACTTCGCGCTCCGCCGCGACAAGGCGGTCGTCTTCTCGCCCAGCGGCAAGGCGGCCGTGACCTATCGCGTCGTGTCGGGCGTGATGCTGGCCAGCGGCGACCCGATCGGCGACGTGGAGGCCTGGCCCGGCGCCATCGAGCGCTTCATGGACGAGGCCAAAGCCCACTCCTGGACCCCCGCGGTCATGGGCTGCTCGGAGACGGGCGGCGAGGTGTGGACCCGTGAGACCGGCCTGGACGCCCTCGAACTGGGTGACGAGGCGGTGGTGGACGTCGCGGATTTCTCCCTCTCCGGGCGCGCGATGCGCAACGTGCGCCAGATGGTGAAGCGCATCGAGCGCGCCGGCTACGAAACCCGGGTCCGGCGCATCCGTGACCTCGGTGAGGGCGAGCTGGAACGCATACGGCGCGCGGCCGAGGACTGGCGCGGCACGGACACCGAGCGCGGCTTCTCCATGGCGCTCGGCCGCATCGGCGACCCGTCCGACGGCGACTGCCTGATCGCGACGGCCCACAAGGCGGACCCGGAGGCGGGCCCATACGGCGACCTGAAGGCGGTCCTGCACTTCGTCCCGTGGGGCACGGACGGCGTCTCCCTCGACCTGATGCGCCGCGACCGCTCGGCGGATCCGGGCATGAACGAACTGCTGATCGTGGCCGCGCTCCAGGCCGCCCCGAAGTTCGGCATCGAGCGGGTCTCGCTGAACTTCGCGATGTTCCGCTCGGCGCTGGCACGCGGCGAGAAGATCGGCGCGGGCCCGGTGCTGCGGGCGTGGCGAGGGCTGCTGGTCTTCCTCTCCCGCTGGTTCCAGATCGAGTCCCTGTACAAGTTCAACGCCAAGTTCCGCCCGCGCTGGGAGCCGCGCTTCGTGGTCTACGCGTCCTCCCGCGACCTCCCGCGCATCGGTCTCGCGGCCATGCAGGCGGAGGGCTTCGTGAACCTGGCACTACCGCGCCTCCTGCGCCGCAGGCCCCCGGCCTCGACCCCGTGTGCGCACAGGGTGGCGGAGCGGGGAGTCAGCGCCGCGAGCCGGGCCTGACGACGCCGGGCCCGGACAACGTGAGCTGAAAACGCCGGAGGGGCTGAATCCATCAGCTCCTCCGGCGTTTTCAGCTCCTCCGGCGTTTGAGGAGCGGGGATCCAGGAGGCAGAGCCTCCCGGATGGGTCGAAGGGGCGGGGCCCCTGGTTAAGGGCGGCGGGGGCGACGGCGACGAGCCCTCACGGGTCAGCCACGGCGGCAGCGCACCGAACCCGCCGATCCGCTCGCCACCCTCCCGGCCCTCCCCGCCCCGACGCCCGACCCGCCCCCGCGAACGGAACGCGGGGCCACCGGGGGCCTACGCTGAACGTATGAGCACGAAGAATGGGCGGGGCCACGTGGCAGGCCTTCCGGTATGGGACCGCTGCGCGGTCATGGGCGTCGTCAACGTCACCCCCGACTCCTTCTCCGACGGCGGCCGCTGGTTCGACACCACCGCGGCCGTCAAGCACGGCCTCGACCTGGTCGCCGAGGGCGCCGACCTCGTGGACGTCGGTGGCGAGTCCACCCGCCCGGGCGCCACCCGCGTCGACGAGGCCGAGGAGCTCAGGCGCGTCATCCCCGTGGTGCGCGGCCTCGCCTCCGAGGGCGTCACGATCTCCGTCGACACCATGCGCGCCGCCGTCGCCGAACAGGCCCTCGTCGCCGGCGCCGCCCTCGTCAACGACGTCAGTGGCGGCCTCGCCGACCCCGCGATGATCCCGGTGGTCGCGGCCGCCGAGGCCCCCTTCGTGGTCATGCACTGGCGCGGCTTCCTGGAGGGCGGCAACGTCAAGGGCGCGTACGAGGATGTCGTCACCGAAGTCCTCGACGAGCTGCACGCGCGCGTGGAGGCCGTTCTGGAGGGCGGTATCGCCCCCGAGCGGATCGTCGTCGACCCCGGTCTCGGCTTCTCCAAGGAGGCCGAGCACGACCTGGCGCTGCTCGCCCATCTCGACCGCCTGCACCGCCTGGGCCACCCCCTGCTGGTCGCCGCCTCCCGCAAACGGTTCCTGGGCCGCGTACTGGCCGGTCCCAAGGGCGCACCACCCCCCGCGCGTGAACGCGACGCCGCCACGGCCGCGGTCTCCGCGCTCGCCGCACAGTCCGGCGCGTGGGCGGTGCGCGTGCACGAGGTGCGCGCGACCGCGGACGCGGTACGCGTCGCACGCGCCATCGAAGGGGCGCGGGCCTCGAATCCCACGCCGGGCGACGCCGGAACCGCCGAGGGAGCCCGGTGAGCGCCGCCCACACCGATGTCGAACAGGTCGAACAGGCCAACACCGCCTTCTACGAGGCCATGGAACGGGGCGACTTCGAAGAGCTGTCCTCGCTCTGGCTGACACCCGCCGACCTGGGCGTCGACGAGCAGTACCACGACCCGGCGGACGCCGGGGTGGTCTCCTGCGTGCACCCCGGCTGGCCCGTCCTGACCGGCCGCGGCGAGGTCCTCCGGTCGTACGCGCTGATCATGGCGAACACCGACTACATCCAGTTCATCCTCACCGACGTACATGTCTCCGTGACCGGCGACACCGCCCTGGTGACCTGCACCGAGAACATCCTCAGCGGCGGCCCCGCCCCCGACGACGGGGACGAGCTGGGCCCGCTCGTCGGTCAGCTGGTGGTCGCCACGAATTTGTTCCGCCGCACTCCCGACGGCTGGAAGCTCTGGTCGCACCACGCCTCTCCGGTCCTGACCGAATCCAGCGACGAAGAGGACGACGGGTCCACCTCCTGAGTGGGTAGGCGGCTCATAGTGGTTGGAATCACCTACTCCGGGGTACGAGCGGCCACCAACCCGTGAGTCGCCGCGTTCCCCAGGGGAAACGCCCGATGAACCCTCCCGACCGTCACACGGGCGCGTGCCCCCATGGGCGAGCGCTGTCAGTGCCCGCAGGTAGATTCGTTCGAGGCCGGTGTTCCGACCGCACTCGGTGAGTACCTGCCGCTACCGACGATTGCAGGAGTGATTCGCGTGGATCGTGTCGCGCTGCGCGGCCTGAAGGCCCGCGGGCACCATGGTGTGTTTGCCAAGGAACGCGAGGAGGGCCAGACCTTCATCGTGGACCTCGTCCTGGGCCTGGACACCCGGCCAGCCGCGGCCGGCGACGACCTGTCGAAGACCGTGCACTACGGCGTCGTGGCCGAGGAGGTCGTGGCCCTCGTCGAGGGAGAGCCCGTCGACCTCATCGAGACGCTGGCCGAACGCATCGCCCTCTCCTGCCTCAAGTACGCCCCGGTCCAGGAGGTCGAGGTCTGCGTCCACAAGCCGGACGCGCCGATCACGGTCCCCTTCGACGACGTGACCGTCACCATCACCCGGAGCCGGGTATGACCGCCTTCACCGGGGGTCAGAGCGACCCGACCGTGCAGCCGGTGCCGGCCTCCGTGGTGGAGAAGGTGGACGCCGCCGACACGACGTTGCACAACCCGAAGTGGGCCGTGATCTCCCTCGGCTCGAACCTGGGCAACCGCCTGGAGACGCTCCAGGGCGCGATCGACGCCCTGGAGGACACCCCGGGCGTCCGCGTCAAGGCGGTCTCGCCGGTGTACGAGACGGAGCCGTGGGGCGTCGAGCCCGGCAGCCAGCCGGCGTACTTCAACGCGGTGGTCGTCCTGAAGACGACTCTGCCCCCCTCCTCCCTCCTGGAGCGGGCACACGCCGTGGAGGAGGCCTTCCACCGGGTGCGGGAGGAGCGCTGGGGGGCGCGCACACTCGACGTGGACATCGTGACGTATGCGGACGTCGTCTCCGACGACCCCCTCCTGACGCTCCCCCACCCGCGCGCCCATGAGCGGGCCTTCGTCCTCGCGCCGTGGCACGACCTGGACCCTCAGGCCCAGCTCCCCGGCCGCGGCCCGGTGGCCGATCTGCTCGCCGCCCTCAACCGCGACGGCGTCACGCTCCGCACCGACCTGGAACTCCGGCTGCCCGAGTAGTCGTTAAGGTCTACCGGGCCGGGATCTTTCCCGCTCCACGACCGTGCAAGGCCGGACGGCCGGGCTGACGAAGGGACATCGTGAGAGAGCTGCGCATCAGGACGCTGGCAGCGGTGTTCGTGGTGGCCGGAGTGCTGTCCTGGGCGGGCGCCCGCCTGTGGAACTCGGTGGGCACGCTGCCCCGGGTCCCCCTGGCCGCCCCCATCGTCCTCGCCTTGATCGCCGTGGTCCTGCTGGCCACGGCGTTCTCCCTGCGCTCCCGCCTCAAGGCCCAACGGGAGCGCCGCCCCGGCGCGAAGGGCGTCGACCCGCTGATGGCGGCCCGCGCCGTCGTCTTCGGCCAGGCCAGCGCCCTGGTCGCGGCCCTGGTCGCCGGCATGTACGGCGGCACGGGTGTCTTCCTCCTGGAGTCCCTGGACATCCCCACCCGCCGCGACCAGGCCATCTACGCCGGCCTCTCGGTCCTGGCAGGCATCGGTGTCATAGCGGCGGCCTTCTTCCTGGAGCGCATCTGCAAGCTCCCGGAGGACGACGAGCACAACGGCGGCACGGCGCCGGTGTCCTAGGTCCTGTCGTCAAACTCCCGTCGTCCGCACGAAGGGCGGGCCCTGCGAACGACAGGGCCTAGGAGGCGCCGGTGTCCTGGGACCAGGACACCGGCGCACACGGCGGCTGGGGAGTCAGCGCGCCAGTATCAGGCTCATCGCCTCGGCGCGGGTCGTCGCGTCCCGAAGCTGGCCGCGTACGGCCGACGTCGTCGTCTTGGCGCCGGGCTTGCGGATACCACGCACCGACATGCACATGTGCTCGGCCTCGATGACCACGATCGCGCCACGCGCCTCCAGGATGCGCATCAACGAGTCGGCGATCTGTGTGGTGAGTCGTTCCTGCACCTGAGGCCGCCGGGCGAACACATCGACGAGGCGCGCGAGCTTCGACAGTCCCGTGATCTTGCCGGTCTCGGCCGGGATGTAGCCCACATGAGCCACGCCGTGGAACGGCAGAAGATGGTGTTCACAGAGGGACACGATTTCGATGTCCTTGACCAGGACCATCTCGTCGTGGCCCAGATCGAACGTCGTCGTCAGAACGTCCTCGGGCTGCTGCGTGAGCCCCGCCAGAAGCTCCCGGTACGCCCTGGCCACCCTGGCCGGCGTTTCCCGCAGCCCCTCTCGGTCCGGGTCCTCCCCGACCGCGATGAGCAGTTCCCGTACGGCGTTCTCCGCACGCTTCTCGTCGAACTCGCCGATCGTGCCCTCGCCGTCCAGCGTCACCGGGTCGGTCATCTGGTGCCTCGTTCCTGCGCCTGTGACGCGTACCGCGCGTCTCACGTGCGGCCCCTACCGAAATGCCGCGCCCCCCAGGCTAAAACCCTGGGGGGCGCGTTCGAAATTCCGGTCCCGGTGTGACCGTCGGCAGAGCTGTGACTCAGCTCTCGCGGCGGTCCTCCGCGGCCGTCTCCGTGGTCGGGAGGGACTCCGTGGCGTTGGCGATCGCCGGGGTGGCGCCGTTGGCCCCGTTCGTCAGTGCGAGCTCCTTCGGGGAGAGCACCGGCGGGCGGGTGGACGGCGTACGCCGGGACGAACCGGTCCAGGCGGGCCGCGGCGGGCGCTTGACGATCGGGGCGAAGATCTCGGCGATCTCCTCCTTGCCCAGCGTCTCCTTCTCCAGCAGCTGGAGCACGAGGTTGTCGAGGACGTCGCGGTTCTCCACCAGGATTTCCCAGGCTTCGTTGTGCGCGTTCTCGATGAGCTTCTTGACCTCTTCGTCGACGAGCGCGGCGACCTCTTCCGAGTAGTCGCGCTGGTGAGCCATCTCACGTCCGAGGAACGGCTCGGTGTTGTCGCCGCCGAACTTGATCGCACCCAGGCGCTCGGTCATGCCGTACTGCGTGACCATCGCGCGGGCCGTGGCCGTGGCCTTCTCGATGTCGTTCGCGGCACCCGTCGTCGGGTCATGGAAGACCAGCTCCTCGGCCGCACGGCCGCCCAGCATGTACGCCAGCTGGTCCAGCATCTCGTTGCGGGTCGTGGAGTACTTGTCCTCGTCCGGGAGCACCATCGTGTAGCCGAGCGCACGGCCGCGGGACAGGATCGTGATCTTGTGGACCGGGTCGGAGTTCGGCGAGGCCGCCGCGACCAGGGCGTGACCGCCCTCGTGGTACGCGGTGATCTTCTTCTCCTTGTCCGACATGATCCGGGTCCGCTTCTGCGGGCCCGCGACCACGCGGTCGATCGCCTCGTCCAGCATCTGGTTGTCGATCAGCTTGCGGTCGCTGCGGGCCGTGAGCAGCGCCGCCTCGTTGAGGACGTTCGAGAGGTCCGCGCCCGTGAAGCCGGGCGTGCGGCGGGCGACCGCCGCAAGGTCGACGTCCGGAGCGACCGGCTTGCCCTTCTGGTGGACCTTGAGGATCTCCAGACGGCCCTGCATGTCCGGGCGGTCGACCGCGATCTGGCGGTCGAAGCGGCCGGGGCGCAGGAGGGCCGGGTCGAGGATGTCGGGGCGGTTCGTGGCGGCGATGAGAATCACACCGCCCTTGACGTCGAAGCCGTCCATCTCGACGAGCAGCTGGTTCAGGGTCTGCTCGCGCTCGTCGTGACCACCGCCGAGGCCGGCGCCACGGTGGCGGCCGACCGCGTCGATCTCGTCGACGAACACGATCGCCGGAGCGTTCGCCTTGGCCTGCTCGAACAGGTCACGGACTCGGGAGGCACCGACACCGACGAACATCTCGACGAAGTCGGAACCCGAGATCGAGTAGAAGGGGACGCCCGCTTCGCCGGCCACCGCGCGCGCGAGCAGCGTCTTGCCCGTACCGGGAGGCCCGTACAGGAGAACACCCTTGGGGATCTTGGCGCCGACGGCCTGGAACTTGGCCGGCTCCTGGAGGAACTCCTTGATCTCCTGGAGCTCCTCGACCGCCTCGTCCGAGCCGGCGACGTCCGCGAACGTCGTCTTCGGGGTGTCCTTGGTGATGAGCTTCGCCTTGGACTTCCCGAAGTTCATCACCCGGGAGCCGCCGCCCTGCATCTGGTTCATCAGGAACAGGAAGACGACGACGATGAGGACGAAGGGCAGAAGGGAGAGCAGGATCCCGACGAAGGGGTTCTGCTTGGACGGCGAGACCGTGTAGCCCTTCGGGATCTGCTTGTGCTGGTACTTGTCCTGCAGGGTGTTGGCCAGGGTCACGCCCTGGTCGCCGATGTAGCTCGCCTGGATCTTGGAGCTGCCATCGACCTTTTCGCCGTCCTTGAGCGAGACCTTGATGATCTGCTCGTCGCCGGTGGTCAGCTTGGCGGACTCGACCCTGTTGTCATTGATCGCGGCGACGACCTCGCCGGTGTCCACCGATTTGTAGCCGCCCGAGGAGCCGACGACCTGCATCAACACGACCACGGCAAGGACGGCCAGCACGATCCACATGACCGGCCCACGGAAGTATCGCTTCACGTCCATCCATACGGAGCGATGCCGCCCCGTCCCTCCTGCCATAGTGAGTTTGATAAAAACAGTTCTTCTGACGGTACCCCAGGTTGGTCACCCGCAGCCGTAGGGGACTGCCGGCAATACCGCCCACGCAAGCTCCAACGCCGTGAAACCCGCCGGGGTTCCCGAACGTCTTACAAAAACCGGGACCCGGGGGTCCGGCCGCCCTGAACGACGGCCGGAACCGGGGGTCTCAGCCGCCGTACACGTGGGGCGCGAGCGTACCGACGAACGGAAGGTTGCGGTACTTCTCCGCGTAGTCGAGGCCGTAGCCCACGACGAACTCGTTCGGGATGTCGAAGCCGACCCACTCGACGTCGATGGCGACCTTGGCGGCCTCGGGCTTGCGCAGCAGCGTGCACACCTTGAGGGAGGCGGGCTCGCGGGAACCGAGGTTGGAGATCAGCCAGGACAGGGTCAGCCCGGAGTCGATGATGTCCTCGACGATGAGGACGTGCTTGCCCTTGATGTCGGTGTCGAGGTCCTTGAGGATCCGCACGACACCGGAGGACTGGGTGCCCGCGCCGTAGGAGGACACGGCCATCCAGTCCATGGTGACGGGGGTGGACAGCGCCCGGGCGAGGTCGGCCATGACCATCACCGCGCCCTTCAGAACGCCGACGATCAGCAGGTCCTTGCCCGCGTACTCCGCGTCGACCTTCGCGGCCAGCTCGGCCAGCTTCGCGTCGATCTCTTCCTTGGTGATGAGCACCTGCTTGAGGTCGGCACCCATGTCTTTCGCGTCCACCCGCATCACTTTCGGTCGTCCCGCACTTGTCGCTCGTTCGCCTCCGGGGTGCCGGTGCCGCCGTCGACGGTCGACCGTGCCCGGACATCCGCGCGGTGGCGGCCGCATACCGACCACAGCCGCGCGCCCTGAGCGCGCTCTCCCTCTCGACAGCGGCGCACCCCTTCGGCTCGCTCGCGCGGCTGACCGGCCCCTCCCCGAAGGGGAGACCGGGCGCCTCCGTCAGGGGGCGTGGTTTCAGCCTTGCCGAATCACCAGTCTGCCACCCTGCCGCTGAGCGACGACTTTGCCCGGGAGATTGATGGCCCCCTGGCCGCGCCAGCCGGTGATCAGCCGGTCGACTTCCTCGATGTGGCGCGCGAAGAGCGAACCGGCCGGGGCGCCGGCCTCGATGGCGGCGCGGCGCAGGATCCGGCGGCGTACAGCGGGGGGCAGCGCGTAGAGCTTGGCGCACTCCAGGAGGCCGGCGGCGTCGCGTACGGAGGCCTCGACCTGACTGGCCCAGGCGTCGAGGGCGTCGGCGTCGTCACGGGAGAGCTGTGCCGTGCGGGCGAGGGCCTCGACGACACCTTTGCCGAGCGCCTTTTCGAGGGCGGGCAGGCCCTCGTGGCGGAGCCGGGAGCGCGTGTAGGCGGGGTCGGCGTTGTGCGGGTCGTCCCAGACGGGCAGGGACTGGGCCATGCAGGCCTTGCGGGCGGTCTGCCGGTCGAGCTGGAGGAAAGGGCGGCGGTAACGGCCGCCGGCCCCCGAGACCGCGGCCATTCCGGACAGGGAGCGGATGCCGGAGCCGCGGGCGAGGCCGAGCAGGACGGTTTCGGCCTGATCGTCGCGGGTGTGTCCGAGGAGGATCGCGGCGGCGCCGTGACGTTCGGCGGCGGCGTCCAGGGCGGCGTAGCGCGCGTCGCGGGCGGCGGCTTCGGGGCCGCCGTCGCGGCCGACGGTCACGGCGATGGACTCGGCCGGGTTCAGGCCCAGTTCGCGCAGGCGCAGGACGACTTCTTCCGCGCGCAGGTCGGAGCCGGACTGGAGGCCGTGGTCGACGGTGATGCCGCCGGCGCGGATGCCGAGTTTGGGGGCCTCGAAGGCGAGGGCGGAGGCGAGTGCCATGGAGTCGGCGCCGCCGGAGCACGCCACGAGTACGAGCGGCGAGGGCCGGCGCTCTTGGGGCGTCCGATCGCTGGACTGCCCCGTGGACGACTGCTCGGTGGTCTGCTCGGTGGACTGCTCGGTGAGGATGTCGTGGAGGACGCGGCGGACCGCCAGGCGTATCGCCGCGACCGCAGGATGGGGACCCATGTCCGGTTCCCTTCATGAAGTTGTCGGGGGTGAGCCCGAAGTATCGGTCACTCAGAGTGTGTAAATGGTGACAGAAACGGGCCGTTCCCCGAGCATTGCACGCCTACGCATGGCTCACGGTCCCTCGGACGAGTGATTGGCGGGGCGTTCGCCTGCCGACGGCCGGATTCGTTTCACCACGCTCGCGCGGGGGTCACGACTCCGCCTTGCGATGCACCCGTGCGACCCAGTCAGCGGGTTTGGCGATCTCCGCCTTGGTCGGGAGTGTGTTCGGGGAGGTCCACACCCGGTTGAAGCCGTCCATGCCGACCTGCTCGACGACCGCCCGCACGAACCGCTCACCGTCGCGGTACTGCCTGAGTTTGGCATCGAGGCCCAGCAGTTTGCGCAGGGCGAGGTCGAGGCGGGACGCGCCCCTGGCACGGCGCTGCTGGAACTTCTCGCGGATCTCGGAGACGGACGGGACGACATCCGGGCCGACGCCGTCCATCACGAAGTCGGCGTGCCCCTCCAGGAGGGACATCACCGCGGTCAGCCGGCCGAGGATCTCCCGCTGGGCGGGCGTCTGCACGAGTTCCACGATGGAGTGGCCGTCGTCGCCCTCCTCGCCCTCCGGGCGGCCGCCGACGAGCGACTGGGCAGCCTCCCTGATGCGTTCGAGGACGGTCATGGGGTCGACGTCGGTCTCCGCGAGGAAGGACTGGATCTCGCCCTCGAGATGGTCGCGCAACCAGGGCACCGCGGTGAACTGCGTGCGATGCGTCTCCTCGTGCAGACAGACCCAGAGGCGGAAGTCGTGGGGTCGTACGTCGAGTTCGCGCTCCACGTGCACGATGTTCGGTGCGACCAGCAGGAGTCGGCCGCCGCCACTCGGTGAATCAGGGGGGCCGCCGGCCGGCAGGTCGCGGGTGGCCGGGGCGAAGGTCTCGTACTGGCCGAGGACCCGGGAGGCCAGGAACGACAGGAGCATGCCCAGTTCCACGCCGGTGACCTTGCCGCCGACGGCGCCGAAGACGGCTCCGCCGGGGGTGTTCGAACGCCGCTCCTGCATCTTGTCGAGGAGCGGCTTGAGAATCTCCCGGAACCCGGCGACGTTCGCCCGGACCCAGCCCGGACGGTCGACGACCAGGACGGGTGTGTCGTGCACTCCCTGTTCGCCCATACGAGTAAAGCCCCGGACGTGTTCCTCCGAGGCCTTCGCGTGTCGGCGCAGCTCCGCGACGACGGCACGGGCGTCGTCGCGGCTCACCTCGGGGCCCGGCCGTACGAGCCGGGTCGCGGTCGCCACCGCGAGATTCCAGTCGACCATCTCGGCACCACCGATGCTCGTCATGTGTCAACGGTACGTGAGCGCTGCCGCTGGGGGCAGGGTCGCACAAGGCCGGCCGGTGCGGCGCCCGGTTCGGACTATGCCCAAAGGGCCGGCGCTATCGGCAGCCGCAGGCCGCCAGGATGGCCGCCGTGCGGTCCAGCGCCGCCCTGGCCGCCGTCCGGTCCATCGAGCCGTCCGTCAGGAAGGCGAAGGCCAGCAGGCGGCCGTCGGTGTCGACCACCGTCCCGGCGAGCGTGTTGACGCCGGTCAGGGAGCCGGTCTTGGCCCGTACGACGCCAATGCCCGAGCGCTCCGCGTCGCCCGCGTAGCGGTCGCTGAGGGTGCCCGTGAAACCGGCCACCGGAAGGCCCGTCAGGACGGGACGCAGTTCGGGGTGGGCGGCGGAGCCGGCCGTGACCAGCAGGGCCGTCAGCAGGTCCGCCGTCAGCTTGTCGTCGCGGTCCAGGCCGCTGCCGTCGTCGAACCGCCCGCCCGCGAGCGGGAGTCCGAGCTTCCTCAGCTGGTCGGCGACCGCGGCGCCGCCGCCTTCGAAGCTCGGCTCCCCGCCGGTGGCGAGCGCGGTCTGGCGGGCGAGGGCCTCGGCGATGTCGTTGTCGCTGTTGGTCAGCATCCGCTCCACGATCGCGGACAGGGGCGGCGACTGGACCGAGGCCAGGGTCTGCGCGCCGGGCGTCGCCTTCGAGGAGGAGGCACCGGGAGCCGTGGTCCGGATGCCGTGGGCGCGCAGCAGGTTGCCGAAGGTCCGGGCCGTGTCCGCCGCCGGGTCCGTACCGCGCCGTACCGGCCCGCTCGTGGAGTCGTCCGTGCGGCCCTCGTCCGCCATCAGCGCGGTGACGCGGGCGAGGTTGTCGTTGACGCCGATGGGGTGCAGCTCCTCGCCCGTGAACAGTGACGTGTCGTATGACAGCGCCACCCGGTCCAGGTGGCGCTTCTTCAGGGCGGCGGCGGTCCTGTCGGCGAGGGTGCGCAGGCTCGCCCAGCTGTCGGCCTTCGCACGGGCGGTCAGGGTCGGGTCACCGCCGCCCACGAGAACGACTTTGCCGGTGCCGGGCTCCAGGACCGCGCGTGTGGTGAGACGGTGGTCGGCACCGGCCGCGGAGAGCACGGCGACGGCCGTGGCGATCTTCGTGGTGGAGGCGGGGGTGAGCGCGTCGTCCGCGCCCTTGCCGTACAGACGTTTGCCGGTGGCCACGTCGACGACGACGGCGGTGCGCCGGGCGCCGAGGGAGCCGTCGGCCAGGGCCTTGTCGAGGACGGCGGTCAGGTTCGGCCCGAACGCCGCGGACTTGGTGGTGCTCGTGGCCCCGCCGAGGCCGGTCAGCACGGACGCGGCGCTCGGCGCGGGCGCCGGTGCCTCGGCCGTCGTACCGGAGTCGCCTCCGTGATCTGCGCCACCCTCGCGACCCCATGCGGCGGCCCGATCACGCTCGGCCGTACGCTGACCCGAGGAGTCCCAGGGACCGGCGGCGGTCGCGGCCCCGGCCGCGAGCGCCAGGCCCATGGTGGCGGCGACAGCCGTCAGCTGTGGGGCGGTGAGCCTCCCGGAGCGTGGGCGCACGGCGTGCGCGACCCGCGTGACGTGCGGTTTCACCATCTCGGTGAGCTGTGCGGCGCGTGGTCCCAGGGCCACGGTGATCCGTGCCGCGCGGGGTTTCACGACTCGGGCCACGCGCGCGAGGCGGGGTTTCACGGCCCGTACGATCCGCACCACATGCGGTCTCGCGGCTCGCCAAGGCCTCAGCTCGGGCACGATCACCAGCCCCTTTCGCGATCACACACCTGCGTGAGGGACACTTAATCACCAGAACTATGTGCTGATCATGGAGGAGCCACCGGTGGAGTTCGACGTCACGATCGAGATCCCGAAGGGTTCGCGGAACAAGTACGAGGTGGACCACGAGACCGGTCGGATCCGCCTGGACCGTCGCCTCTTCACCTCGACCGCCTACCCGACCGACTACGGCTTCGTCGAGAACACCCTCGGCGAGGACGGCGACCCGCTGGACGCGCTGGTCATCCTGGACGAGCCGACCTTCCCCGGCTGCCTCATCCGGTGCCGGGCGATCGGCATGTTCCGCATGACGGACGAGGCCGGCGGCGACGACAAGCTGCTGTGCGTGCCGGCGACGGACCCGCGTGTGGAGCACCTGCGCGACATCCACCACGTCTCCGAGTTCGACCGCCTGGAGATCCAGCACTTCTTCGAGGTCTACAAGGACCTGGAGCCCGGCAAGTCGGTCGAGGGCGCCAACTGGGTCGGCCGCACGGACGCGGAGATCGAGATCGAGCGTTCCTACAAGCGCTTCAAGGAGCAGGGCGGCCACTGATCTCGCCCTGTCTCCACGCGGGCCGCGTGACCCCTACGGGGTGACGCGGCCCGTTCTTCTTGTGCCGGTGCGCATACTGAGACGTACGGGAGGTACGTACGGGGGACACGCGCACGAAGGGCAAGGCGGAGACTGGTGGCGGAACCGGACGCGGAGGACCGCAAGCCGCGGTCGGACGAGGCGAGGGGTGCGTTCGCGCCCGCGGGGCGCGGCGGGAGCCAGTCCGCCACGACCTCCCGGTCCGCCGTTCCCGAAGCCCTCGCCGGGCCTCGGGCAGGCGGCACCGAGTCGTCCACGACCTCCGAGTTCGCCGTCCCCGAAGGGCTCGATGTGCCCGCGGCGGCGGGTGCCGAGTCCGAGACGACGTCCGAGTTCGCCGTCCCGAAGGGGCTGGCGGTCCCGCAGCCGCCCGACGGGCCGGAAGGGTCGGCCTTCAGCCCGCCGAGTACGTACACCGCCGCAGACGCCCCGCCGGCCTTCACGCCGGCCTCCGGGTTCCCCGCGGTCCGGCTGGCCGACGAGGCGCCCTGGCAGGACCGGATGCGCACCATGCTGCGCATGCCGGTGACCGAGCGCCCCGCACCGGAGCCCGTACAGAAGACCGGCGAGTCCGGCCCCGCCGTACCGCGCGTGCTCGACCTGACCCTCCGCATCGGCGAACTGCTGCTGGCGGGGGGCGAGGGCGCCGAGGACGTGGAGGCGGCCATGTTCGCGGTGTGCCGGTCCTACGGCCTCGACCGCTGCGAGCCGACCGTCACCTTCACGCTGCTGTCGATCTCGTACCAGCCGTCCCTGGTGGACGACCCCGTGTCGGCCTCGCGGACGGTACGCCGCCGCGGCACCGACTACACGCGCCTGGCGGCCGTGTACCGGCTCGTGGCCGACCTCAGCGACCCGGAGACCGCGATCTCGCTGGAGGAGGCCTACCGGCGGCTGGCCGAGATCCGCCGCAACCGGCACCCCTACCCCGGCTGGGCGCTCACCGGGGCGAGCGGGCTGCTCGCCGGTGCCGCCTCCGTGCTCGTCGGCGGTGACCTCGTCGTCTTCGTCGCCGCCGCGCTCGGCGCGATGCTCGGCGACCGGTTGGCGTGGCTGTGCGCCGGGCGCGGGCTGCCCGAGTTCTACCAGTTCACGGTGGCCGCGATGCCCCCGGCCGCGATCGGCGTCGCGCTGACGGTCGCGCACGTGGACGTGGAGGCGTCCGCGGTGATCACCGGTGGACTGTTCGCGCTGCTGCCCGGACGGGCGCTGGTGGCGGGCGTGCAGGACGGGCTGACCGGCTTCTACATCACCGCGGCGGCGCGCCTGCTGGAGGTCATGTACCTGTTCGTCGGCATCGTCATCGGCGTCCTGGTGGTCCTGTACTTCGGCGTCAAGCTGGGCGCCCAGCTCAACCCGGACGCGGCGCTGAACCTCGCCGAGCAGCCGGTCGTGCAGATCGTCGCGTCGATGCTCCTGTCGCTGACCTTCGCGGTGCTGCTCCAGCAGGAACAGTCCACTGTGCTGTGGGTGACCCTCACCGGGGGCGTCGCCTGGAGCGTGTACGGCGCCCTGCACTACCAGGCCGGCATCTCGCCGGTCGCCTCGACGGCCGTCGCAGCGGGCCTGGTGGGCCTGTTCGGACAGTTGCTGTCGCGCTTCCGGTTCGCGTCCGCGCTGCCGTACACGACAGCCGCGATCGGGCCGCTGCTGCCCGGTTCCGCCACGTACTTCGGGCTGCTGTCGATCGCTCAGAACAACGTCGACAAGGGCCTGGTGTCGCTGGCCAAGGCCGCCTCGCTCGCCATGGCCATCGCGATCGGGGTGAACCTGGGGTCGGAGATCTCGCGGCTGTTCCTGCGGGTCGGCTCCGCCGGGGGGCGGCGGGCGGCCAAGCGGACCCGGGGGTTCTGAGCGCCGGGGTCGGCTAGTAGCCCTGACCGTAGGGGTACTGCTGCGGCTGCTGGGGCTGTGCGGGCTGCTGGTAGTCCTGGTCGCCGCCGTACGGCTGCTGCGGCTGCGGGTAGCCCTGGGGGTACTGCTGCTGGCCGTAGGGCTGCTGGGACTGGCCGTAGTACTCGTCGTAGCCGCCCTGGTGCGAGCCGTACTGCTGGTGCTCCTGCGGGTACGCCTGGCCCTCGTTGCCGTACGCCTGGCCCTGGTGGTTCTGGTCCTGGTGGGCCGACGCCACACGGCGCAGCTGGGTCGTCGCGTCGTCCATGACCGGGGGCTGCTGCTGGAAGGGCGGCTGCTGCTGGAAGGACGGCTGCTGCTGGGCCGGGGCCTGCGGCGGGTTCTTCTTGGCCTGGGAGCGCGCCCGCAGGAACTCGATGATGATCGGGATCACCGAGACGAGGACGATCAGGATCAGGATCGCCTCGATGTTCTTGTTGACGAACGCGATGTTGCCCAGCCAGGAGCCCAGCAGGGTCACGCCCGCGCCCCACAGGACGCCGCCGATGACGTTGAAGGTCAGGAACGAGCGGTACTTCATGCCGCTGACGCCGGCGATGATCGGCGTGAACGTGCGCACGATGGGCACGAAGCGGGCCAGGACCAGGGACTTCGGGCCGTACTTCTCGAAGAACTCGTGGGCCTTGGTGACGTTCTCCTGCTTGAAGAGGCGGGAGTCCGGCCGGTTGAAGAGCGAGGGGCCGACCTTCTTGCCGAACATGTAACCCGTCTGGTCGCCCAGGATCGCGGCGGCGCAGATCAGGGCGATGGCCGCCCACAGCGGGAAGTCGAGCTTGTTCGACGTGATCAGCAGGCCGCAGGTGAACAGCAGCGAGTCACCCGGGAGGAAGAAGCCGATGAGCAGACCGGACTCGGCGAAGACGACGAGGAGCAGGCCCCAGATTCCGAAGGTGTCCAGCAGGTGGTTCGGATCCAGCCAGCTCGGTCCGAGGGCAAGCGTCATCACGGTTCCGGGCTCCTGAAGGGTGAGGGGACGTACGGCGTCCTGAGGCTGCCGACACGTACGCAGTGGCCGGACAAAGCTATCAACGCACAGTGTCACCACCAGGTTCCACCGGTGTCCGCGGGATGCACTGTGCGCGGACTGAGGGGAAGCTGTGACCCATGGGCATCGAAGAGTACGGCGGCGGCCAGGGGCCCCGTGCGGACGTGCTGGTCGTGACGACGAACGACGTGCCCGGATACCGCGTCGTGCAGATCCTCGGCGAGGTCTTCGGTCTCACCGTGCGCTCGCGCCATCTGGGCAGCCAGATCGGCGCGGGCCTGAAGTCGATGATCGGCGGCGAGCTGAAGGGACTCACCAAGACGCTCGTGCAGACCCGCAACCAGGCCATGGACCGGCTCGTCGACCAGGCACGCGCGCGTGGCGCGAACGGCGTGCTGGCGTTCCGCTTCGACGTGACGGAGCAGGCGGACGTGGGCACGGAGGTGTGCGCGTACGGGACGGCGGTGGTCCTGGCCCGGGAGTAGGGCACATGACTGAGGCACTCAGGTAAGGGGCGCCCGCTGGCCTTACATGGGCCTCCGCAGGCGTCACTTCCCGCCCGCCCGGCGGTAGGTCCACCAACCGCGTTGTCAGACAAGTCGACCATAGCGGCGGATGCACCTGCTTCCAGGCCTTACGCATAGAACAGCTCTAGTTCCCCCCTCGGAGGAGTGGAGCTTCGCACGGAAATTCGACAACATCCGCCAGCTGCTCCGCCTCCTCGGCGTACTGCTCGGGGTCCTTGTCACCGAAGACCTCGAACTTCTCCTCGGGCGTGAGGTTGATGCCCATCTTGCGTGCCTCCATGGCGTGCTCCACGGCCGCCGCCATCTTCTGCAACTTCTCGATCCGGGCGGTCAGCAGCTCGTGCTGGCGGCGCAGATGCGCGCGCGGGTCCGCCTCCGGGTCGTCGAGCAGGGCGGCGACCTCGTCGAGCGCGAAGCCGAGCTCCCGGTAGAAGAGGATCTGCTGCAGTCGGTCGAGGTCGGCGTCGTTGTAGCGACGGTGGCCCGCGTGGCTGCGCTCGCTCGGGACGAGCAGGCCGATGTCGTCGTAGTGGTGCAGCGTGCGCACCGTGACCCCGGCGAAACCGGCGACCTGTCCCACGGAGTAGCTCACTTCCGCTCCCTTCTCGGTACGCCTCCACGCTGCGCCCTCACGCGACGTGAGGTGCAAGCCCGTTCTCCTTCCGGATGTTGCGCCGGTTTCGTCTGCTTGGTCCGTTTATGGTGAGCCCGTGGCCCAGGACACCGCGCAGGAGGCAGCCGCCACCCCGGCGACCCCCGCGCGGGGTCTGCTGCCGTTGGTCCTCCCCGCACTCTTCGTCGGCGCCGGGGCCAGTCTGCTCCTCGTCGGGGTGAGCGGGCTCGCCGTACGTCTCCAGCACGTCCTGTGGCGGGACCTGCCCGACGCGCTGGGCGTCGGCCGCTACTCCGTGCTCTGGATGCTCGTCATGCTCACCGCGACGGGCGTCCTGGTCGGTCTGGTGGTCTGGAAGGCACCGGGGCACGCGGGTCCCGATCCGGCGACCCTCGGGCTGGCCGTGACGACCCCGCTGTCGCCCGCCGTCGTGCCCGGCCTGCTGGTGGCGGCCGTGCTGGTGCTGGCCGGCGGTCCGAGTCTGGGGCCGGAGAACCCGGTCATCGTGGCCAACGCCGCGCTGGCGTTCTGGCTGGGCCGCCGGTTCGTTCCCGGGCTGCCCGGCGGCGTATGGGTGGCGCTGGCCGAGGCGGCGACGATCGGCGCGCTGTTCGGGACGCCCGTCGCGGCGGCGCTGCTGCTCTCCGAGGCGCTGGTCGGTCAACAGGTCAGGGGCCCGCTGTGGGACAACGTCTTCGGACCGCTGATCGCGGCCGCCGCGGGTGCGCTGACCACCACGTTGGTGGCCCGGCCGAACCTCGACCTGGATCTGCCCGTCTACGGCCGGCCCGGCTGGGGCGACCTGCTGGCCGCGCCGGCGGTCGCCTCCGCGAGCGCGCTGCTCGGGATGACGGCGGTGTACGCCTTCCCGTACGTCCACCGCGTCTTCATCCGCCTGCGGCACCCGATGGTGGCTCTTCCCGCCGGCGGACTCGTCCTGGGGCTCCTGGCGGCCGTCGGCGGCCGTCTGACGCTCTTCAAAGGGCTCGACGAGGTCGCGGCGCTGGCGCGGGATCCGGACGGCTGGTCGGCCGGACAGTTCGCGACGATGGCCGTGGTGAAGCTCGCGGCTCTGCTGGTCGCCGCGTCCTGCGGGTTCCGGGGCGGGCGGATCTTCCCGTCCGTGTTCATCGGCGCCGCGCTCGGGCTGTGCGCGCACGCGCTCGTTCCCGCCGTGCATCCGGCGCTCGGTGTCACCTCGGGTGTGCTGGGCCTGCTCCTCGCGGTCACCCGGCACGGCTGGGTGAGCCTGTTCACGGCCGCGGTGCTGGTGCCCTCCCCGGGGCTCACGGCTCTGCTCTGCGTCGCGTCCCTTCCGGCCTGGCTGCTGGTCACGGGCCGCCCCCAGATGCAGCTGCGCGAGGACGGAACCGCGGTCCGTTGACGGTGAGGAACCGAACTCCGAGGGAACCGATGAACCAGCAGGACCCCTGGACCGGTGAACCAGCAGGACCCGCGGATCCGATGAACCAGCAGAGCCTCTGGATCCGATGAACCAATAGCCGCGCGCCGCCGATGCGATGGGAGACAAGACACCATGCCGCTCCACACAGGCCCGGGGAAGCCCGACGAGCGCCCCCGTTCCATGAACCCCTTCTACGGGGAGGCGAATCCGGTCGTCGAGATGACGGAGGCGCCGCCCAGGCACCGGCTGCCCACGGGACCGATGCTGCCCACGACCGCGTACCAGCTGGTCCACGACGAACTGATGCTGGACGGCAACTCACGGCTGAACCTCGCCACCTTCGTCACCACCTGGATGGAGCCCCAGGCCGGAGTGCTGATGAACGAGTGCCGCGACAAGAACATGATCGACAAGGACGAGTACCCACGCACCGCCGAACTGGAGCGCCGCTGCGTGGCGATGCTCGCCAACCTGTGGAACGCGCCGGATCGCGAGGCCACGGTGGGCTGTTCGACGACCGGTTCGAGCGAGGCCTGCATGCTCGCCGGGATGGCGCTGAAGCGACGCTGGGCCCGGCGCAACGCTGACCGCTACCCGTCCAGGGAGGCGCGCCCGAACCTGGTCATGGGGGTGAACGTACAGGTCTGCTGGGAGAAGTTCTGCAACTTCTGGGAGGTCGAGGCCCGCCAAGTACCCATGGAGGGCGACCGTTTCCACCTGGACCCGCAGGCCGCCGCCGAGCTGTGCGACGAGAACACCATCGGGGTCGTCGGCATCCTGGGGTCCACGTTCGACGGATCGTACGAGCCGATCGCCGAGCTGTGCGCGGCCCTGGACGACCTTCAGGAGCGCACGGGCCTGGACATCCCCGTGCATGTGGACGGCGCCTCCGGGGCCATGGTCGCGCCCTTCCTCGACGAGTACCTGGTGTGGGACTTCCGGCTGCCGCGGGTCGCGTCGATCAACACCTCCGGCCACAAGTACGGGCTGGTCTACCCGGGGGTGGGCTGGGCGCTGTGGCGCGACAAGGAGGCTCTCCCCGAGGAACTCATCTTCCGGGTCAACTACCTGGGTGGCGAGATGCCGACCTTCGCCCTCAACTTCTCCCGGCCCGGCGCCCAGGTCGTCGCCCAGTACTACACGTTCCTGCGGCTGGGCCGGGAAGGCTACCGAGCCGTCCAGCAGACGACGCGGAACGTGGCACGGGGCCTCGCCGAGCGGGTCGAGGCTCTGGGTGACTTCCAACTCCTCACCAGAGGCAACGAGTTGCCGGTCTTCGCCTTCACGACAGCGCCGGACGTGACGGCGTACGACGTCTTCGACGTCTCGCGGCGCCTGCGCGAGTTCGGCTGGCTGGTGCCCGCCTACACCTTCCCGGCCAACCGCCAGGACCTGTCCGTTCTGCGGGTCGTGTGCCGCAACGGCTTCTCCACGGACCTCGCCGATCTGTTCGTCGAGGATCTGACCCGCGTACTGCCCGACCTGCGACGGCAGTCGCACCCGGTGACCCGGGACAAGGAGGCGGCCACGAGTTTCCACCACTGACACCTCGGACACGGCCGCCGGCTCGGTCCGGCTCAGCGGTCGTCGTCCGGATGCTGCTCCCCCGTCGCGTACGGGTTCTCCTCGCCCTCGGTCAGGACGCCCACGAACGGTTCGCCCTCGCCTGCGAAGGTGTAGGCGCCGCCCTCGATGCGCTCGATCAACCCGCGGGTCCACGCGGCTTCGCCGTCGGCCGTGTGGACCCACATGTTCATGATCTCGCCGATGTGACCGAGCTTCTCCGGTCCTTCCTCGGGCACGTAGTGCTCCGTGACGGAGTCGCGCCACTCGGCCAGCCGGCGCAGCCGCTCCCTCAGCAGCCGCACCACTTCCGCCCGCTCCAGATCGACCATGAAACCGATCGCCGAGGAGAGCATGTCGATGCTGCGGTCGCGGGCCACCAGTGCTTCACGGAGCAGCGTGAAGTACTCCTCGGTGCCCTTGCCGGTGATCTCGTACTCGGTGCGGGGCGGGCCGCCGGCCGTCGACGGGGCGATCTCGTGGGCGTGGAGCAGTCCCTGCTTCGCCATGTGCTTCAGCGCGTGGTAGATCGAGCCGGGCTTGGCGTTGGACCACTCGTGCGCGCCCCAGTACTCCAGGTCGCCTCGGACCTGGTAGCCGTGGGCCCGCCCGTGCTGACGGACGGCGCCGAGCACGAGGAGACGGATCGCTGACATGCGGCCAGCGTAGGACCCACGAGTCGGCCCCCGAGGTCAGCCCCAGGAGGTGCCCCGTTCCAGGGCCACCAGCTCGAAGGCCGTCTTTCCGTCCAGCGACTCCCTGACGATGTCCGCGTGCCCCGCGTGCCGGGCCGTCTCACGGATCAGGTTCAGCATCAGCCAGCGCATCGAGACCCGCTCGTCCGGAGGGAACCAGGGGTCGTTCGGGAGCGCGAACGTGTCGTCGAGGCTCGGCACCGAGCGGATGAACGCCTCGGTCTCCTCCGCGACCTTCTGCCAGTACGCGAGCTGCGACTCGACCGTCTCGTCCCCGACGAGCTTGAAACACTCGTGCCAGTTCGACTCGTCCCGCTTGACCGCCGGCTGCTCGCCCCTGGCCCGGGCGACCCAGCCCTGCTCGGTCTCGGCGACGTGCTTGAGCAGCCCGGCGAGGGACAGTTCGCTCGCGCTCGGCCGCGACGCCGCCTGCTCCTCCGTCAGCCCGAGCAGGGCCCGGCGGATCCCGCCGCGCTGTTCCTCCAGGAAGGCAAGCAGTGCTCCGCGCTCGTCGCCCTGCGCCTCTGCGCTCACGTGAGTGACCATGACCATCCGCCTTTCGTCGGTGCCGGCGAGTTCGTCCTCTGCCTGACACCGATGACGCTACGGGCCCTTGCGGTCAGCTTCTGTCCGCAAGGGCCGTTGGGAGCGAAGGAAACTCGGACGGAATCAGAAGGAATCAGAACGGGAAGCCGCTCCGCCCGTGCTGCACCGAGATCCACTTCAGGGTGGTGAAGGCCTCCTGGGTCGTCTCACCGTTCAGCCGGCCGATGCCCGAGTGCTTCTCGCCGCCGAAGGGGACGAGCGGCTCGTCGTGGACGGTGCCGTCGTTCACGTGGAACATGCCGGTGTCGATCTGCTGGGCGAACTTGACGCCGCGCTCGATGTCACCGGTGTGGACGGCGCCGCTCAGCCCGTACGGGGTGTCGTTGACGATGCGTACGGCCTCCTCCTCGCCGTCGAACGGGATGAGGAAGGCGACCGGACCGAAGATCTCCTGCTGGAGGAGGGCGGAGCCGGCGGGGACGTCGGTCAGGACGGAGGGCTCGACGAGGTTGTCGTTGGTCGTGCCGTGCAGCAGCGCCGTCGCCCCCTCGGTGATGGCCTGCTCGACGGCGGCCGAAATGGCGTCCGCCTGCGAGGAGTTGATCACCGGGCCGATGACGGTCTCCGGGTCGCGGGGGTCGCCGACCTTGAGGGACTTCACCTTGCTGACGAACTTCTCGGTGAACTCGGCCTGGAGCGAGCGGTCCACCAGGACACGGTTGGCGGCCATGCAGACCTGGCCCTGGTGCACGTACCGGCTGAAGACGGCCGCGTCGACGGCGTAGTCGACGTCCGCGTCGTCCAGCACCACGATCGCGCTGTTGCCGCCGAGTTCGAGGACGGAGCGCTTGAAGAGCGAGGCGCAGACGGTGGCGACGTGTCGGCCGACCTTGTCGGAGCCGGTGAAGGAGATGACCTTCGGGATCGGGTGCTCGATGAACGCGTCACCGATCTCGGCTATGTCCGTGATCACGACGTTCAGCAGGCCGCCCGGCAGCCCCGCGTCCTCGAAGATCTTGGCGACCAGGGAGCCGCCGACGATGGGCGTGTTCTGGTGCGGCTTGAGGACGACGCCGTTACCGAGGGCGAGCGCCGGGGCGACGGACTTGATCGACAGCAGGAAGGGGAAGTTGAACGGGCTGATCACGCCGACGACCCCGACGGGCACGCGGTAGAGGCGGTTCTCCTTGCCGTCGATCGGCGACGGAAGGATCTTGCCCTCGGGCCGCAGCGCCAGCTGGATCGACTCGCGCAGGAACTCCTTGGCGAGATGCAGCTCGAAGCCGGCCTTCAGATGCGTGCCACCCAGCTCGGCGATGATCACCTCGGTGATCTCCGCCTCGCGCTCCTCGATGATCCGCAGGGCCTTCTCGAACACCGCGCGGCGGGCGTAGGCGTTGGTGGCGGCCCACTCCTTCTGGGCGGCCGCGGCGGCCTTGTAGGCCTCGTCGACCTCGTCGACCGTGGCTATCGTGATCGACGCCAGCTTCTCGCCGTCGTACGGGTTGAAGTCGATGATGTCCCAGGAGCCTGTGCCCGGGCGCCACTCACCGCCGATGTACTGCTGAGCCAGATCGGTGAAGTAGGACGACATGTGATCCCTCAATCCCTTACAGCCGAAGCAGACACCCGTTCACGTAGCCGTGATCGCGTCACGGTCTGATCACGCGTCATCGTACTTGTGAGCGAAGGGAGTTGGAGGAACCTCGGGTAACTCTGTGAGGACTCTCAGGAAAGCTGAAGCAGCCCCCGCAGCAGATCGCGGCTTTCGTCCGGCCCGGGGCTGTCCTGCTGAAGCTGCTTCATCGCGGCCTCGTACTGGGTGACGTCCTCGCGTTTGTCCAGGTAGAGCGCGCTGGTGAGCTGTTCCAGGTAGACCACGTCGGACAGGTCGGACTCGGGGAAGCTCAGGATGGTGAAGGAGCCGCTCTCACCCGAGTGCCCGCCGAAGCTGAACGGCATGACCTGAAGCCGTACGTTGGGGCGCTCCGAGACGTCGATCAGATGCTGGAACTGGCCGCGCATCACCTGCCGGTCGCCGTAGGGGCGGCGCAGGGCGGCCTCGTCGAGGACGACGTCGAACTGCGGGGCGTTCTCCGAGACCAGGTACTTCTGCCGCTCCAGCCGCAGCGCCACCCGCCGTTCGATGTCCGCGGCGCTCGCGCCCTTCATGCCCCGGGAGACGACCGCGTGCGCGTACGCCTCGGTCTGGAGCAGACCGTGCACGAACTGGACCTCGTAGGACCGGATCAGATGGGCCGCGCCCTCCAGGCCGACGTACGTCGGGAACCAGCTCGGCAGGACGTCCGAGTAGCTGTGCCACCACCCGGCGACGTTGGCCTCCTTGGCCAGGGACAGCAGGGACGTGCGTTCGACTTCGTCGCTGATCCCGTACAACGTCAACAGGTCCTCGACATCGCGCGTCTTGAAGCTCACCCGTCCCAACTCCATGCGGCTGATCTTCGACTCCGAGGCTCGAATCGAGTAGCCGGCCTGCTCCCTGGTGATGCCGCGCGCCTCCCGTAGCCGCCGGAGATGGGATCCCAGCAGGATGCGCCGCACCACCGACCCGCTCGAGTCCCCAGCGCTCACGTTCGTCAGCCTCCCCAACCGTCCTTCAGATCGCGCAGTCTGCCACTAAATCACTTCGAGCAGTACTCGTGCGATTACAGAAATGGAAAGCAGTCAAAGAAGAGGCACAGGGAAAGGCCAGGAAGGGGCAGCGAGCGGGAAGAAAGTGGCAGAAGAAAGAGGTAGGAACCGGTACGGGAGGGATCAATTCCGGCGCGTGCACGTGCATCTGCCCTTGCATCTGCTTGGCGCATCCGAAACCATGGTCCCGCGCCACCGCTGCATCGCAACGACCGCGAACACCCGGGAGTGCCTCGCATGGGGACGAATGGATCGACCATGCTCGAGCCCTTACGGCAGGGACTTCCGCCGCTCGATCCCGCGGCCGTGTCCAGCGCCGCCTCCTGCGCTCTGCCCGCCCGCCTCGAAGCGGTGCGCGAGGCACGGCAGTTCACCCGAAGAACGCTCGGTCAGTGGGACGTGGGCGACTGTTTCGACGACGCCTGTCTCGTGGTCTCCGAACTCGTGACCAACGCGCTGCGGCATGCGCTGCCCTCGCCCGCCGTGCGCACGGTCGAGCAGGACCCGCCGGTGCGGCTGCATCTGATGCGCTGGACCACGCGCCTGGTGTGCGCCGTGCGCGACCCCAGCCACGGCAGTCCGGTCGCGGGCGACTCGGAGGACTTCACGGCGGAGTCGGGCCGCGGTCTGTTCCTGGTGGACTCGTTCGCCGACAGCTGGGGCTGGCACCCGCTGGCGGGCACGCTGAGCGGCAAGGTGGTCTGGGCACTGTTCCGGCTGCCGCCCGCACCGGCCTGCGCGGAGTGATGGCCGGCGGCCTTTTCCATGCCGCGGGTCTACGCGTGTTGCACACCGCGGGGCGCGGGAGCGCCGCGGATGCAATGGCTGCCGCGAGCGGGCAGACCTCAGTGCGCCCTTGAGCACGGCGGTTGTACACAGCGGTTGTGCACGGCGGTTGTGCACGCCGGCCCCGCACGCGGTCGCGCACGGCGCATCGACGCGCGGTCGATGCCCCGACACTCCTCTGATCTACGCGTGTTACGCGATCAGATGGTCGAACTCGCCGTCCTTGATGCCCAGCAGCATCGCCTGGATCTCCGCGCGGGTGTAGACCAACGCGGGCCCCTCGGGGAAGCGTGAGTTGCGCACCGCAACATCTCCCCCGGGCAACCGGGCGAATTCCACGCATGACCCCTGTGAGTTGCTGTGCCGGCTCTTCTGCCAGGCCACTCCGTTCAGCTCTGTCGCAGCCATGCCGTTGTACACGTCGTCCACGTCGTACACGTCGTGGTCCACAGGTCGCTCCCCGGGTGGTGCATTGGCTGGTGTGGCCATTGATGCAGTGGTCAACTGCCCCGGATCATAACTCCGTTCACATGCAGATGCATGGGCAGATGCACGTGCACGGGGGGTGCTCCTACGATTACAGCTTTTACGGTCCCTTGACCTGCCTTGACTACAGCCTGACCGTGACCCGACTACAGCCGGTCAGGCGCCTGCCCCGGAGTTCGCATCCCATGCGCACTCCGGCCCCCGTGCGTGATCTCCCGCGCCATCGTCTGTGCCGGCCGTCCGGGTTGGATCCCTCATTGCACTAGGAAGAGACGCATATCGCGGGCTTCCTGTTCCACCATCCGCATGAAGTTCGGCCATTCGGCCTCACGGGCACCCCTTCTGTGGCGGAAGACGGCCAGTGGGACGAGTAGGGCGACGGCGCCGTCTCCCGCGCGTTCTTGATCGCGCGGGCTGGTTCCGGGACCAGGCCTGTCGCGGGTGAGCGCGTGAGCGCGTGAGCGCGTGAGCAAGCGCACGCCGGATACCTCCCCGGCGTCCGGAAGTCCTCCTGGTAGCTTGCTGCGGCCGTCCCCACGACCTCATCGGCAACCTCAGGAGACATCAGTGACTTCGGCGACCCACCTCACGCGCCGACAGGCTCGCACCGCGCTCGCTGCCGCCGGGCTGACGGCCGCGCTCGTGCTGACCGGCTGCGGCAGCGACTCCGGGGACGACGACTCCTCGGCGCCCAGCGCGCCCGCGTCCACGCCCACGGCGAACACCGGCGGCGGCTCCGGCACCCCGAACGCCAAGGCCGCCGGGAAGCTGGAGGGCAGCTGGCTGGCCACCACCGGCGGCAAGGCCGTGGCCTTCGTGGTCACCGGAAACCAGGCCGCGCTGTTCACGACGGGCGGCACCGTGTGCAGCGGGACCGCCGGCGAGGAGGCGGGCATGCAGATGATCCGCCTCAAGTGCACGGACGGAAACAAGGACCGCCGGACCGGCATGGTCGACTCCGTCAACTCGACGACCATGAAGGTGACATGGTCGGGCGGCAGCGTCGGCAAGGAGACGTACACGAAGTCCGAGGGCGGCAAGCTGCCGAGCGGCCTGCCGACGGCGAGCCTGGGCTCCTGACCACCTCGCTCGACGGGCCGTGGAACCTGAGGTTCCACGGCCCGTCGGCGGGTCAGGGCTTGCGCACCCGTCCGGACGTCTCCACGCTGCCGTCCAGGGTCATCGGTGATGCGGCCGTGTCGAGGGACTCGGTCAGATCCCCCAGTGACTTCAGGACCAGGCCGGCACCCCGGCGGACGACCGCTTCGGAGACGCCGTCCCCTCCCACGGCCTCCTCCGCGTCCCACGCCCGAAGCGCCTCGTGCACGGCGTCCCACGACGGCGGCCGGCGTTCCCGTACGGCCTTGGCGCCCTGTTCCGTCGCGGTGCGCAGGGCATCGGCGAAGCGGGCGGCAGGCGGGACAGGGGCGGCGTAGCCCGCGCGCCTCCTGCCTTCAACGCGAGCCCCGCCGTCGCGCCGCGCGACCAGCGGCTCGAGTCGTTTCCTCTCGCTCCTCAGCCCCGAGCACACGGCCCCTTCAGCATGGTCTTGGGAGGAACCCCGGCGTTCACGCCCGGGAGAGAACACGTCCTGGAGCCAGCGGTGCGGAGCACTGTGGTGGCATCCGGCGCGGAGCGGCGGAAAGCCGTGGCCGGAAGCCGGGGGTGGAGTTTTACGTGTTCGAATGCGGGAGGGGGAGAGGCTGAGTAGCGTCGCGGATGTGAAGCTGGTGGTGCAGGTGAAGCTGCTGCCGACGCCCGTGCAGGCGAAGGCACTTGAGGCGACGCTGCACGCCTGCAACGAAGCGACCACGTGGGTGAGTGAAGTCGCCCTCGAAAAGGATGTGAAGAACAACTTCGCGTTGCGCAAGCTCACCTACGACCAGGCGAAGGCCCGGTGGGGCCTTGGTGCGCAGGCCGCCCAGCACGTGATCAAGAAAACGTGCGATGCGTACGCCACGCTGAGGGCAAACTTGAGGGCAGGCCACCTGGGCAGGCCGGGATCCAAGCGGTACCGGAGGGCGACGGAGAAGCCGATCATCTTCCGGCCGGAGGGTGCTCAGCCCTACGACGGCCGGATGCTGTCCTGGCAGATCGCCGAGCGCACCGTGTCGATCTGGACCACCAACGGGCGAATGAAGAACGTGGCCTTCACCGCCTCACCCGAGCAGTCCGCCACGCTTGCGCTGTACCGCAAGGGCGAATCCGACCTTGTCTGCCGGGACGGCATGTGGTTCCTCAACGCCACCTGCGAAGTGCCCGAGGCTTTGCCGAACACCGATCCGGTGGACTTCCTCGGCGTTGACCTGGGCATCGTGAACATCGCCACCACCTCGGACGGCGAAATCATGGCCGGGCGCGAGCTGAACTGGGTCCGGGACCGGGAGCGCAAGCTCCGTACCAAGCTGCAGAAGAAGAACACCCCGTCCGCCAAGCGCCGCCTGAAGAAACGGCGTCGCAAGGAGGCGCGGCGGGCGAAAGACATCAACCACAAGATCGCGAAGCATGTGGTGGCCGAGGCGGAACGCACCGGTCGCGGAATCGCCCTGGAAGACCTGACAGGCATCCGCGAGCGGGTACGGCTACGCAAGCCCCAACGGGCCACCCACTCCAGCTGGTCCTTCGCCCAGCTGGGGCAGTTCATCGCGTACAAGGCCCGCCGGGCGGGGGTGCCGGTGGTGTACGTCGATCCGGCGTACACCTCCCGCACTTGCGCCGAGTGTGGCCACGTGGACAGGGCGAACCGGGTCTCGCAGGCCTGGTTCGCGTGCCGGTCCTGCGGATTCGTTGATCACGCAGACCGGAACGGCTCCCGCAACATCCGTGCTCGCGCGTGGGAGTTGTGGCGACGCGGGGCCCAGTCAACGGCCCCTGCCCCACCACCGAGCGCACGCGCCGGGGCGGGGCTGAACGCAAACGCAGCATCACCGCCAGCGATGCCCGTTGTGCAAGCCCGGCGCTTTAGCGCCCGGTAGTTGACCGCGCGCAGCCAGCTCATCCCGTCAGCCCGCAGGGGACATACAGAACGTATCTCGACAATCGCGAGCCGCGGCGCATGCGGCACTCGGGGGCGTGTAACGCACCGCTGCCCGCCTGCGTAATGATCCATGAGCACCGTCACGACTCCAGAGGATCCTCATGCGCACCCTCCCCGTCCCCCTCGCCGTCACCGCCCTCGCCGCGGCCCTCGCGCTGACCGCCTGCGACAGCGGTGGCAGCAGCGGTGGCGACAGCGACAAGGCCGCCGGCTGCTCGATCGGCATCAAGGTCGGCCCGGGCAACGCCGCCACGACCGCCGGCGACACCGGCAACGTCCCGGTCACCCTCACGAACCGCGACACCAAGAAGTGCACCTTCGAGGGCTTCCCGGGCATCGAACTGAACGGCGGGGACTCCTCCTGGACCGTCGCGCACGCCGCGGACGCGCATCCGGAGAAGGTGACGCTGCAGAAGGAAGAGACGGCGACCTTCACCATCACCTACGTCCGCGGGAAGAGCGGCGCCTCGGACAGCGCCGCGGTGAAGACCCTCAAGATCACCGTGCCGGGCGGCGGCGACGCGCAGAGCTTCCCGTGGTCGTTCGGTGATGTGTCACTGAAGAAGCCGGACACCCCCGATGCCTCGGTGACCCCGATCCAGATCGCGGGCGACTGACCCGCGTACTCGTCCAGCGGCGGGGCGACCGACTCGCGTACGGCCACCGAGGGGCGGACGACCGACGCGCGTCCCCGACGCCAAGCGGCGGGCGGGCCGCCCTTCGTCCTCGCACCATGCGACGGGCGGCCGCCCCCGCGCCCTCACACCAAGCGGCAGGCGACCGCCCCGCGCCCTCACACCAAGCGACGGGCCACCACCCGCATCCCCGCACCAAGCCGCAGGCGACCACCCCGCATCCCCGCACCAAGCCGCAGGCGACCACCCGCATCCTCAGGAGAGCCGAGGCCACCCCGCATCCTCAGGAGAGCCGAGGCCGCCCCGTTCTCACGGGAGGCGGGGTCGCCCAGCGACCTGGGCGCGATCGGCGGCCGCGGCACCCTGCTCCCATCCGGCCGCGTCACTGATCCCGCGCAGCCGGGTGGTGACCGTGTCCGGGAACATCTGTTCCGTCCGCTCCGTGACGGCCACGTCCCGGGCCGCGAGGACCGGCAGCAACTCACCCTCGCTCCCGGCCACCTGCCCCTCGGCGGCGACCTGGAGGCGGTCGCCGATGCGCTGCGCGTACGCGGCCAGGAACGACTGCCGGAACGTCTTCGTACGCTTCCGCCCGCCCTTGCGCTGCGCCGCCTCCGCCCTCGTCATCGCGGCGGTGGCCTGCACGAGCAGCGAGGTGTAGAGGAGTTCGACGGCTTCCAGGTCGGCCTCGAAGCCGACGACCGTGGAGAAACCGAGGGCCTCGTGCCACACGGCCCGGCAGCGGTTGGCGCCCGCCACCGCGTCCAGGAGCACGGCCTTGGCCGTCTCGTACGGCGGGTCCACGCCGATGCGGCAGGCGCCGGGCGCGTCCCCCGCATGCGTACGGGCTGAGAGCAGCGCCTCGTCGATGCTGTGCCGCGCCATCAGTTCCTGCGCCTTGGCACTGAGCGCCTCCGCCTCCTCCGGATACCCGGTCGCCTCCGCCTTGGCGAGCAGGGCGCGGATACGGGTGAGCATGCGGGACTCGGGCTGCCGCGGGGAGGCGGACTGCCGGGGTGCTTCGAGGGGTTCGAGGGCGGGGAGGCGCAGGATCAGGCGGTACAGCTCCAGGACGGCGGTGGCATGGGAGAAACGATCGGTGGCGTGCGGAGGTTCCGCGTCGAGGTCCTGGAGCTGGGCGGCCCAGCGTGGGGTGGGGGACGGCCGCTCGCCCGCCTCCTTGACGATCAGCGTCGAGACGAGGCGTACGTGGGTGTCGTCCAGCTCTCGGCGCACGATGCGTACGACATCGGCGGGCTGCCAGCCCCGCCGCCAGGCCGCGGCGACGAACTCCTCACCGCGCCCGGCGAGTTCGGCATCGGCCGCGGGGTCGGCGGCGAGCAGCGAGGCGCCGGTGTCGAGGCCCGCGTCGGTGTCGTCGTAGAGGGCGGCCCGGAAGGCCCGGTCCACGGTGGTCGTCGTACTCACGCGTTCGATCGTGACACGACCTCCGCCGCGGCCCGTCGGCGCATCGGCCACCGCGATCCGGTCGACTGGCCTACGCGCGCGTGGACCACCCTCAACGTCAACTTCGGATGGACACCCTGCCAAGACCCAGAGGCCCACGAGACCCACGAGGCCCACGAGACCCACGAGACCCACGAGGCCCACGAGGCCCACGAGGCCCACGAGCAGCAGGACCGAACCTGCTCGGGCGGCACGTTCCGGCCCGTTGTCAGACCCCCCTGCCACACTCGCAGCATGACCGGGCGCTGGGCTCTCGCTCCGGCCGAGGACGGCGGCGTGGAGGTCGCCGCCCTCGGCCCGGACGGGCTGCCCGCAGGGCCCGTGGTCAGGGAAGGGGATCTCGTCGCGGCGGTGCGGACGCGGCCGGAGGTCACCCGCTGGGTGTGGCGGTCCACCGCCGACGTCCAGCCGCGTCTGCTCGCCGCGGGGGTGCGAGTCGACCGGTGCTACGACGTCGAGGCGGCCGAGACCCTCCTCCTGGGCCACGAGGGGCGGCTCGGCGAGCCCCGGTCGGCCGCCGCCGCGCTGGCCCGGCTGCGCGGCGGCCCCGTACCGCCGGATCCCCCGCAGCGCTCCGCCGAGCCCGGCTCGCAGTCCTCCCTCTTCGAGCCGAGCCCCGTCCACGTCCCCCTCAAGGACCTCGTCGAGGTGTACGCGGACCAGCAGCGCCGGCACGAGGCCACCGCGCACCCGGACCGCATGCGGCTGCTCACCGCCGCCGAGTCGGCCGGCATGCTGGTGGCCTCCGAGATGAACCGGTCAGGGCTGCCGTGGAGCGCGGACGTCCACCGCGAGGTGCTGCACGAGCTGCTCGGCGAGCGGTACGCGGGCGGCGGAGAGCCACGGCGCCTTGCCGAGCTGGCCGACGAGGTGTCGGCCGCCTTCGGCCGCCGCGTCCGGCCCGATCTGCCCGCCGACGTGGTCAAGGCCTTCGCACAGGCCGGCATCCGGGTGCGATCCACCCGCCGCTGGGAGATCGAGGCCCTCGACCACCCGGCGGTGAAGCCCCTGCTGGAGTACAAGAAGCTGTACCGCATCTGGGTCGCCCACGGCTGGTCCTGGCTCCAGGACTGGGTGCGCGACGGCCGCTTCCGGCCCGAGTACCTGCCGGGCGGCACGGTCACCGGCCGCTGGGTCACCAACGGCGGCGGCGCCCTGCAGATCCCCAAGGTCATCCGGCGCGCGGTCGTCGCCGACCCGGGCTGGCGGCTGGTCGTGGCCGACGCGGCCCAGATGGAACCGCGCGTGCTGGCCGCGATCTCCCGGGACCCGGCGTTCATGGAGGTCGCCGGCCGCGGGGACGATCTCTACCAGTCGGTGTCGGACCGCGCGTTCTCCGGCGACCGCGGCCAGGCCAAGCTCGCCGTGCTCGGCGCGATCTACGGCCAGACGTCCGGCGACGGCCTGAAGAACCTCGCCGCGCTGCGCCGCCGCTTCCCCAAGGCGGTCGCATACGTCGACGACGCGGCCCGCGCGGGCGAGGAGGGCCGTCTCGTGCGGACCTGGCTCGGACGTACGTGCCCGCCGGCGGCCGGGGCGTCCGAGGACGCGGCGGAGGAGGCGGGCATTCCGCAGGAGCCCCAGGAGGACGGTCCGGCGGGCGTGACCGAAGAACAGCAGCAGTGGATGCCGGGGTACGCCTCCACGAACTCCCGCGCCCGCGGCCGCTTCGCGCGGAACTTCGTCGTGCAGGGCAGCGCCGCCGACTGGGCCCTGCTGCTGCTCGCCGCCCTCCGCCGCGCCTGCGCGGACCTCGCCGCCGAACTGGTCTTCTTCCAGCACGACGAGGTGATCGTGCACTGCCCGGCCGAGGAGGCGGACACGGTGGTCGCGGCGATCCGGGAGGCGTCGGACCTGGCGATGCGGCTGACGTTCGGCGAGACGCCGGTGCGGATTCCGTTCACGACGGCGGTCGTGCGGTGCTACGCGGACGCGAAATAAGGAGGTACTACGCGGACGCGGAGTGAGGGCGCGTACGAACCCCGGTGCGCTTCGGCTCACTCCCCCACCAGCAGCTCCTTCAGCTCGCCGAGCACCGGGCTGTCCGTTCCGTCCAGTGCGGCGAGGGCCGACTCCCACTGCCGGCCGGCCTCCTCGGCGTCGCCCTCCGCGCGGTGGAGCAGGCCACGCTGATGGCGGGCGAGTCCCTCGGCATAGCGGTCACCGTGCCGGGTGGCGAGGGTCAGCAGCACATCGCACTCGTGCGCGGCCCGCCCCGCCTCCCCGCACTCCCGCAGCGCCCGCACCAGCCCGAGCCGGGTCTGCGACTCGCCCTGCCAGTGGCCGTGACCACCGAGGACGCGCAGACTCTCCTCGAAGTGCGGTACGGCGGCGTCCGGTTCGCCGAGCGTGAGGTGGGCGAAGCCGATGTTGCAGTGCGCGGAGTGGCGGACGACGACATCACCGATCCGCTCGCCGATCTCCAGGCTTCGGCGGTGGTGGCCGATGGCGGCCCGCGGGTCCGTGTGCTCGTACAGGTTGCCGAGGTTGCTGTAGGTGATGGCCTCCTGCCCCGGGTCGTTCAGTACGCGCGTGTACTCCAGACACTGCCGCAGCGCCTCACCGGACTCCTCGAACCGGCCGAGCACCTCCAGGAGCAGCCCGCGGTTGTTGAGGCCACGGCACAGACAGGAGACGTACCCGAGCCGCCGCCAGATCTCCAGCGCCCCGTCGAGCAGCTCGAGCGCTTCGTTGCCGTGTCCCTTCATGAAGTGCAGCCCGGCCAGGTCCAGCAGCGCGTACCCCTCCGCGGGCGCGTCCGCCAGCCGGCGTGCCCCGCGCAGGGCGGCACGGACGAGCACCTCCGACTCGGCGAGCCGGCCCCGGCGTTGGAGCGGGCTGGCGACCATGCGGGCCAGCAAGGGCACATGGGCGGAGTAGTCCGCGTGGCGCTCCACGAGAGCGACCATGTTCTCCAGTTCGAGGACGATCCAGTCGACGGCTGCCTGGGCCGAGCCGAACGCGGGCACGGCCGCCACGTCCGTGGCGTGCGTCCCTGGTTGCGACGGGGTCACCCGGAGCCGGTCCGCGCGATCGGCGCCCGGCTCGACGATGGCCTTGTACGCGCGCACGGCCATGGCGGTGTACCAGCGCAGGGCCCGGTCGGCGATGCGATCCGGCTCCGCTGACTCGTCGCTCGCCGCCGTCTCGTGGGCGAAGTCCCGGACGAGGTCGTGCGGCGCGTACCGCCCGTACGCCGTCTCCTCCAGGAGCGCGACATCGACGAGACGGTCGAGGGCGGCCTCGGCACGGCGTTCGTCGGTGCCCAGGAGGCGGGCGAGAAGCGGTGCGCCGTAGCAGGGAAGGTCGAGCGCGCCGATGCGGCCGAGGGCGCGTGCCGCGTCCCGGTCGGCCTCGCGGTCGGAGGCGCGCAGCGCGTCGTGCGCGACGGCGAGCGACCTGCGGACGCTCAGGTCGTCGTACTCCAGGTGATGCAACCTGCTCTCGGTGGCGGTGAGTTGACCGGCCAGGACATCCGGGGTGAGCGCGCGACGGGCGGCAAGCCGCGCGGCGACGATACGCAGGGCGAGTGGCAGTCGGCCGGCGAGTTCGACAAGCGGATGTGCGGCGTCGAGTCCGTCCCGGCCCGAGACCGCGCGGAGCAGGGCCGCACTGTCCTCGCCGGACAGGGGAGCGAGCGGAACCCGGTGGGCGCCGTCGAGCGCGGTGAGCGGGGAGCGGCTGGTCACGATCACCGCGCAGCCGGGGCCACCGGGCAGCAGCGGCCGTACCTGCGCGGCGTGCGCGGCGTCGTCCAGCACCATCAGGGTGCGGGTCGGGGCGAGCAGCGAGCGGAGCAACGCGGCGGCCGCGTCCGGGCGTTCGGGAATACGGCGCGGCTCGGCACCGAGGTCGCGCAGCAGCGAGGCGAGCGCCTGCTCGGGGGTGAGCGGGGTCATGCCGGGGGTGGCGCCGTGCAGATTGACGTAGAGCTGACCGTCGGGGAAACGTTCCCGCAGCCCATGCGCGACGTGCAGGGCGAGCGCGCTCTTGCCGACCCCGGCCATGCCGCTGAGCACGGCGACGGCGGGCGCGTCGCGTTCGGTGTCGAGGACGCGCAGGAGTTCCTCGCGTACGGCGTCACGGCCGGTGAAGTGCGCTGGTGGCCACGGGAGTTGGGCGGGGCGGGGAACGGGGGGCGCGACCGGGGAAGTGGGGAGGGGGGCGCCGGGCTCCTCTTGCGTGCTCGCGCTGTCGGTATCGGCGCCGGTGCCGGTGCCGCTGCCGTTGTCGGTGCCGGTGCCGCTGCCGTTGTCGGTATCGGTGCCGACGCTGGTTTCGGTGTCGGTGTCGGGTTCGCTTTCGGTGCCGGTGTGGCCGGGGTACGGGTGGTCGGAGTCCGTGGGGTACGGATGGCCGGAGTCCGTACGTCTGGAGTCCGTAGCCGCGGCGCGCGCGATATCAGCGCTCCCCCGCCCGCTCCGCCTCCCGCCGCCGTGCCCGCCCGGCTCGTCTCGCAGGATCTCCAGATGGGCCTTGCGAACCGCTGCACCCGGCTCCACACCGAGTTCTTCCACGAGGCGTTCACGCAGGTCGCGATGGACGGCCAAGGCCTCCGCCGGACGGTCGGTACGGTGCAGGACGAGCATCAGCAGCCGGTGAAAGCCCTCCCGCAGCGGGTGTTCGGCGACCAGTGCGGCCAACTCGGGTGCGAGGCCGGCAAGTCGGGCGTCACCGAGGTTCAGTTCTGCGTCGTACCGCCACTCCAGGACGAGCAGCCGCGCCTCCTCCAGGCGCTGCACCAGCGCGTGCCCGCCGATCTCCGGCGGCAGGCCGCTGAGCGGTGTGCCGCGCCACAGGGCGAGCGCGGCGGACACCTCACGGACGGTGCGCTCCCAGTCACGGCCGGCGTGCGCGGCGCGGGCCGCGCCGACATGCTCCTCGAAGACGCGGACGTCCAATTCGCCCCCGCCGACGCGCAGGAGGTAGCCGGGCGGCACGGCACGCAGCCGCTCGGAACCGTCGTCGCCGAGCAGACGGCGCAGCCGGGTGACGTGGTTCTGCAGGGACGCCTGTGCGGAGGCCGGGGGCGCCCCGCCCCACAGTGCCTCCTTGAGCGTGTCGATCGGGACGACCCGGCCCGGCTCCAGCAACAGAGCGGCCAGCAGAGCCCGCATCTTGCCGCTGCCGATCGACCGGATCCCGCCGTCGGCGTCATAGACGACGGGCGGACCCAGCAGGCCGAACCGCAGCCCGTACCGCATAGCCGCCCCGTTGCCCTTCCGCACGGCCCGACCGCCGTGCCTCGCATCACCGTGCGGCACGACTGCCGCGCATCGCCCCGCCGCGCGGCACAACCACCGCGTCCCGCCGTGGACTGCGCGTCGACGTGCGGCAACATTTCGCCGCCCGGTTCCACGAACCCCTCTTGGAACCGTCCAGCTCGGCTCCCCTTAGAACCGTTGGCCACATGTTAGCGATCTGTTGGTGTGGCCTGATGTGATCCTTCCATCGGATCCGGCCCGACGGTACGCGCGTACACGCGTAGCTCGGGGGAGCGTCGCCGCCGTGGCTGGATCCGGGAATGCGCGAGGGCCCGGTCGGCGGAGGTGAACGGCCGGGCCCTTCGTCATGTACGCACGGGCCACCGCCACCCGCCGCGGGCCGGATGACGGGCCGCAGGCCGGACGCGGAACCGCAGGCCGCAGGCCGCACCCCGAACCACAGGCCGGTTCACAGGCTGCAGGCCGGACGCCGAACCGCAGGCCGCACCCCGAACCACAGGCCGGTTCACAGGCCGCAGGCCGCACCCCGAACCGGGGCTAGATGACGGGCGGCCGGCCGAGCCGCGTGAGCCGCCACACCGTGCGCCAGCGCATGGGCCGCCGCTCACCGCCCGAGGTCCGCAGCCCCTCCACGAATCCGCCGAACCAGGCCTTCAGCCCACCGGCCGACCGCGTCCGCAGAAGGGTGACGGCGATCCACACCCCGAGGTGGACGGGGATGAGCGGAATCGGCAGCCGCCGTCGCACGAGCCACACGCGGTTCCGTGCCGTGACCCGGTAGTAGATGGCGTGGCGGGCGGGCGAGGTCTTCGGGTGCTGGAGCAGCAGTTCGGGCTCGTAGAGGATGGTCCATCCGGCGTCGGCGGCCCGCCACGCGAGATCCGTCTCCTCGTGCGCGAAGAAGAACTCGGCGGGCCAGTCGCCGGTCTCGGCGAGCATGGCCATGGACAGCGCGTGCCCGCCGCCGAGGAAGCCGGTCACCGGTCCGCCGCGCATCGGGTCGGCGGCCCCGACCCGCGGCACGTGCCGTCGCTGGGTCTCGCCGTACTCGTCGGCGATCCGGAACCCGACGATGCCGAGCCGGGGGTCCGCGGCGTACAGGTCCCGCACCCGCCGGAGCACATCGGCGTCGACGAGCAGCCCGTCGTCGTCGAGTTCCACCACGACGTCGACGTCCCCCCATTCCCGCAGCCTGGCGAGGGCCACATTGCGGCCGCCGGGGCAGCCGAGGTTCTCGTCGACCTCGATGCAGGTGACCTCACCGGGAAGGCCGAGGCGCTCGGCGAACTCGGGCAGCGGACAGCCGTTGCCGACGACGACGATGCGGGACGGGGCGAGGTCCTGCTTGGCCACGGACGTGAGGAGGGCGTCGACCTCGGCGGGACGGTTGCCCATGGTCACGACGGAGACGGCGATACGGGGCCCCGGCTGCGACTCCGGCTGCGACACGACACCCTCCCCATCTCCGGCCGACGACTGTGCTCGCGATGCTAGCCGTTCACTAAGAGGACCCCTGGTGTCCGCTGGTTCTCCTTGCTCCGGATGAATTTTCGGCCGGGCGGGCACGGAAGCCGCGCTGTCCCGCGGGTTCCGCGGCCGCAGGTACCCTGGCCACGACCGCGCGCAGTGCCCCAGAGAAAGGAGGCGGAGGATCGGAGCCCGAAGGGCACCGTGATTCCCACCGCCGATGCCGTCCATCCCGCGGGTTGGTTCACCCAAGGAAATCTCCAGCCCGAGCAACCCCCATGTGAAGGAACTCGCCGCCCTCCGCCGCCGGCGGAACAGGCAGAGCTCCGGAGTGACGCTCGTCGAGGGGTACGAGGAACTGGATCTCGCTCTGCGGGCGGGCGTGCGTCCCCGCGAGCTGTACTTCTGCCCCGCGCTGACCGGCGGATCGGACCCGAGGAACGTCGTGGCCCGTGCCGCGGAGCGCGGCGCCGCCCTGTTCAGCCTCAGCCGGCAGGCCTTCGACAAGGCCGCCTACCGCGAGGGTCCGGACGGCTGGCTCGCCGTGGTGCCGGACATCGAGACGGACCTCTCCCGCATCGCGGTCGACGACCAGGCTCTCTTCCTCGTCTGCGAGAGCGTCGAGAAGCCCGGCAACCTGGGCTCGATGCTCCGCACCGCGGATGCGGCCGGGGTGACCGCCGTGATCTCGGCCAATCCCGTGACCGACTGGGGGAACCCCAACGTGATCCGGGCCAGCAAGGGCACGGTGTTCGCCGTCCCGATCGCCTCCGCCGGCTCCGATGAGGTCATGAACTGGCTGGCCGAGCACTCGGTGAACGTGGTCGCCACGACGCCCGACACGGACGTCCTCATGGCGGACGTCGAGATGACCGGGCCCACGGCGATCCTCGTCGGCAGCGAGAAGTACGGCCTGTCGGACCAGTGGCTCGCGGGCAGCCACACCAAGGCGAAGATCCCGATGTTCGGCCAGGTGGACTCGCTCAACGTCGCGGTGTCGGCCGCCCTCTTCACCTACGAGGCCGTACGGCAGCGCTTGGCTTCGCGCAAGCACTGAGAAGAACCGCTCGTCAGCACTAACTCGTCAGCACTAACTCGTCAGCACTAACTCGTCAGCACTGAGAAGAACCGCTCAGCGAACGGCCCGCTGATTCCTGAGGTGTTCGAGACCGCGCCCCGGGCGACGTACGTCCAGCGTGACGACGAGATCAACGCGTGCGACGTGGAGGGCTTCCGCCGCACCGTCGAGCAGACCGGCCGCCGTACGCTCCTCGTCGGCGGCACACTGGAAACGACGGGGCGACCGCCGGGCAGCCTCCGGGCGGGCCGAGGGCCGCAACCTCCAGACAGCTTTCCGGCCGGTGGGCCGGTGGCGGATCAGTACGGCGGGAGCGGAGATGGCCGAGGCTTCCGGAGCGACCACGCGGGACGGACCCACGAGCGTGGCCTGCCAGATCGACGAGACCGGGTTGCGCCGTCTGCTCGCCGGTCTCACCGCGGTCCGGGACGGCGATTTCCGCACCCGGATCCCGGAAGACGGCGACGGGCTGCTCGGCGACATCGCCACCGTCTTCAACGGCATGCTGGACCAGCTGTCACGGTTCACGTCCGAGGTGACCCGGGTGGCCCGCGAGGTCGGCAGCGAAGGCCGCCTCGGCGGGCAGGCCCGGGTGCCGGACGTGTCGGGGTCGTGGAAGGACCTCACCGAGTCGGTGAACGCCATGGCGGGGAACCTCACCACTCAGGTGCGGAACATCGCGCAGGTGGCCACCGCCGTGGCCTGCGGCGACCTCTCCCAGAAGATCACCGTGGACGCCCGCGGGGAGATCCTGGAGCTCAAGGAGACCCTCAACACGATGGTCGACCAGCTTTCGGCGTTCGCCGACGAGGTGACCCGGGTGGCCCGCGAGGTCGGCACCGAGGGCAACCTCGGCGGCCAGGCCACCGTCCGCGGGGTCTCCGGCACCTGGAAGGACCTCACCGACAACGTCAACGTCATGGCGTCCAATCTCACCGGCCAGGTCCGCAACATCGCGCAGGTGGCCACCGCCGTGGCCCGGGGAGACCTCTCCCAGCGGATCGTCGTCGACGCCAAGGGGGAGGTCGCCGCCCTCGCCGATGTCATCAACACCATGGTCGACACCCTGTCCGCGTTCGCCGACGAGGTGACCAGGGTGGCCTCCGAGGTGGGCACCGACGGCATCCTCGGCGGCCAGGCCCGGGTGCAGCATGTGGCGGGCACCTGGAAGGACCTCACGGACAGCGTCAACTCCATGGCGAACAACCTGACCGGCCAGGTCCGCAACATCGCCCAGGTCACCACCGCCGTCGCGGGCGGCGACCTCACCCGCAAGATAGACGTGGACGCCCGCGGGGAGATCCTGGAACTCAAGACCACCATCAACACCATGGTCGACCAGCTGTCCTCCTTCGCCGCGGAGGTGACCCGGGTGGCCCGCGAGGTCGGCAGCGAGGGGCGCCTCGGCGGGCAGGCCGAAGTGGAGGGCGTCTCGGGCACCTGGAAGCGGCTCACCGAGAACGTCAACGAGCTGGCCGGCAACCTCACCCGACAGGTCCGCGCGATCGCCGAGGTCACCAGTGCGGTGGCCGAGGGCGACCTGACCCGTTCCATCACCGTGGACGCCTCCGGAGAGGTCGCCGAGCTCAAGGACAACATCAACGCCATGGTGAAGTCGCTGCGCCAGACCACCCGGGCCAACCAGGAGCAGGACTGGCTCAAGACCAACCTGGCCCGGATCTCCGGCCTGATACAAGGCCGCCGCGATCTCGCCGACGTCGCCGGGCTGATCATGGACGAGCTGGTGCCGCTGGTCGCCGCCCAGTACGGCGCCTTCTTCCTCGCCGAGGACACCGACGACGGCGTGCAGCTGTGCCTCATCGACTCCTACGGACGCCCCGAGGGCTCCCCCCGCCCCACACGGTTCCGGCTGGGCGAGTCGCTGGTGGGTCAGGCCGCCCGCAGCCGACGCACCATCGCGGTGGACGACGTACCGGCCGATTACGTCACTGTCTCCTCCGGTCTCGGCGCCGCGGCCCCCGCCAGCCTGGTCGTGCTGCCCGTCATGGCGGAGGAGCAGGTGCTCGGCGTCATCGAGCTGGCCTCCACCGGCCGCTTCACCCCGGTGCACCGGGACTTCCTGGACCAGCTGATGGAGACCATCGGCGTCAACGTCAACACCATCATCGCCAACGCCCGCACCGACGAGCTGCTGGGCGAGTCCCAGCGCCTCGCGGGCGAGCTTCAGGCCCGTTCGGAGGAACTCCAGGTCCGCCAGGAGGAACTGCAGCACTCCAACGCCGAGCTGGAGGAGAAGGCCGCGCTGCTGGCCAGCCAGAACCGCGACATCGAGACGAAGAACCTGGAGATCGAGCAGGGGCGGCAGGAGCTCGAGGCCCGGGCCCGGGAGCTCGCCCGTGCCTCCAAGTACAAGTCCGAGTTCCTGGCCAATATGAGCCACGAGCTGCGGACCCCGCTCAACAGCCTGCTCATCCTCGCCCAACTGCTGGCCCAGAACCCCAGCCGCAACCTCACCCCGAAGCAGGTGGAGTACGCGGAAGTCATCCACTCCGCCGGCTCCGACCTGCTCCAGCTGATCAACGACATCCTCGACCTGTCCAAGGTCGAGGCGGGGAAGATGGACATCAGCCCCGAGCGCTTCCGGCTGCGTCAGCTGCTGGACTATCTGGAGGCCGCCTTCCGCCCCCTGACCTCCGAGAAAGGACTGGAGTTCCGGGTCGTGACGGCACCCGGAGTCCCGACCGAACTGGTCACCGACGAGTCCCGGCTGCGCCAGGTGCTCCGCAACCTGCTCTCCAACGCGGTGAAGTTCACCGAGGCAGGCCATGTCGAGCTGCGGATCGAACCCGTCGACACGACCGCCGACGACCTGCCCGACTCCGTCCGCCGCGGCAGCCCCGCCCTGGCCTTCCAGGTCAGCGACACCGGCATCGGCATCCCGGACCAGCACCTGGAGACCATCTTCGGTGCCTTCCAGCAGGCCGATGGCACCACCAGCCGCAAGTACGGAGGAACCGGGTTGGGCCTGTCCATCTGCCGCGAGATCGCCTACCTGCTCGGCGGCTCCATCCACGCCCGGAGCGTCCGGGGCGAGGGCAGCTGCTTCACCCTGTACCTGCCGACCGTGCACCCCGCCGTCCAGGAGACCGCTGCCCCACTGGCAGCCGGCGCGGCCCCTGCGGCGGCCCTGCCCCGCGCCGAGCCCCGCGACCGCCGCGGTACCGGACCGAGCGGCCCGGAGCGCCCCGGCGAAGCCGGCCTCGCCGCGGACACCCATGGCGCGCCCTCCGCAGGGCGCCGCGTGCTGGTCGTCGAGGCCAGGCCGCGAGGGCTGTTGTCCCTGCTCACCGAGAGCGCCGTCGCCGAGCTGCCCGGGGTCCCCTCGCCCGTCCAGGTGGACACCGCCGCCGATCCCGGGGAGGCGGCGGCCGCACTGGTCGGCCGGACCCACCACTGCGCAGTGGTGGACTGCGGCCTGCCCGACGAGGGTGCGGGCGAACTGCTGCGTCTTCTCGACGCCGACCCGGCCCTGCGCCACGTCCCCGTCCTGGTCCACTGCGGCCACCCGGTGCCCTCGGCCGAGGGGGAGCGCCGACTCCGGGCACGGGCCGGCGCCCAGCCGCTCGAAGTGCTCACCAGCCTGGACGAGCTCCGCGAACGCATCGTGCTGCACCTGACCGCCGAGCGCCCCGGCGAGGCGCTGCCACTGGTCCATGCCCCGGAGACCAGGCCGGAGACCAGCACGGAGCCCGCACCTGAGGAGGCCGACCCACTGGCCGACCACACCGTACTGATCGTCGACGACGATGCCCGGAACGTCTTCGCCCTCACCGGCATCCTGGAACTGCACGGCATGCGTGTCCTGCACGCCGAGAACGGCCGCGAAGGCGTGGAGGCAGTGGCCGACGAGGACATCGACCTGGTCCTGATGGACGTGATGATGCCGGAGATGGACGGCTACGCCGCCACCGCGGCGATACGCGCCATGCCCAGGCGTCGCCCGGTGCCGATCATCGCGGTCACCGCCAAGGCCATGTCCGGTGACCGGGAAAAATGCCTGGCCGCCGGGGCCGACGACTACGTGCCCAAGCCCGTCGACGCGCAGCAGCTGGTCCAGTGCATGCGCCGCTGGCTCGACCTGTGATGTGCTTGGGGTGGGGTACCCGGCGAGCAGTCACCCGCCGGATCCCCGGGCCGAGGAGCACCCATGGCGGAGCAGCAGCGCGTGCCCACGCGGCCGCGGCCCCCTTCCGAACCCGGCGTGCGTCCCGCACTGCACGGTGAGGCCGGAGTGGCGGGGCTGGCGGCCACCGTCGACCGGCTGAGCAACGAGATTCGCGCTCTGCGGGAGGACGGCGAGGCCCGCGTTCTGGTGGAACTCGCCCAGGGCATCCTGGTGGAACGGCTGAGCTGCTCTCCGTCCGAAGCCGCGCGGCAGCTGCGAAGGCTCGCCTCCGACGCCCGGACGGCCCTGCCCGAGCTGGCCGCCGACATCGTCAACCAGGCCGCCTCGGACGCCACCGCCCTCGCGGTCGCGGAAGCCCATGCCGCGCAAGCGACACCCGGCACCAGCCGGACGGCAGAGAAAGCCGCGGAACCACAGGACCGTGGGGCCGCCCTGCGGCTGCGTACGGCGGAGGCCGCCGCCATCCTGGCCGGTGACGACACCCAGGCGCTCGCCCGCGCCCTCCTCGACCGGGCCCTGAGGCCGCTGGGCGCCACCTCCGCCGCCGTGTGGTCGGCAGCCCCCGACGGCTCCCTCACCCTGGCGGGAGAAGCAGGGTTCGGCCCCGCCGAGGCCGCCCGCTGGCGCTATGTCCCGCCCGGGCTCGGCACCCCGGCCCAGCAGGCCATCACCGAGGACCGAACGCTGTGGATCACCGAGTCCGGCGAGGCGGCGCCGCCGCCCACCATCGGCGGCAGCAGCAGCGGCACACGAGCCCTCGTGCCTGCTCAAGGCGGCGGCCGGCGGGTAGGCGTGCTGGAGGTCCACTGGCCCGGCCGCCGGCCCGCGCTCCCCCTCCAGCGGCAGCTGGACGCCCTGGCCCAGCTCTGCGCCCTGTCACTCTCGGACCACGGCGTGGAGTCGGGCGTCCCGCCCGGCGGGACTGCCGCCTGGCTCGTCGGACTGCTCGACGGCCTGCTCGACTCCGCCGCCCTGCTGCGGCCGCTGCGGGACGGCGACGGCCGGATCACCGACTTCGTGATCGAGCACACCAACGAGCGCTTCACCGACCCGGCCGGTCGTCCGCGTGGCTCGCTGACCGGGCTACCGCTGCTGGAGGCGTATCCGCTGTTCGCCGGGGAGGGCGGGCTGTTCGAGCGGATCAAGCGGGTGCACAGCACCGGGGCCCCGTATCGCAGCCGGAGCGCCGTGCTCAGGTTCCCGGGCAGCCCGGCCCCACCGGCCGTGGTCGCTGCCGTGGGGCTGGCCCGCTTCGGCGACGTGGTGCTGCTCAGCTGGCGGCTCCCGGAGGGCGACGCCCGGCTTGCCGACCTGCTGGAGCACGCCCAGCGGGTCAGCCGGATCGGCGCCTTCGAGGAGAACCTGACCACCGGTGAGATCACCTGGACCGAGCAGCTGTCCACCCTGTACGGGCTGCCGCCCGGCGCGGCCCCGGTGCCACTGCACCAGCTCTCCAGACATGCGCACCCCGACGACACCGGCGCCGTGGGGCGCTTCCTGCGCACCGTGCTGCACCAGCGGGAAGAATGCGCGATCACCTTCCGGCTTCGGCGCGACGACGGGGTGGTCCGCCACCTGCGGGTGGTCGCCGAACCTCTCTGCGACGCCTCCGGGCTCCTGGTCGCCGTACGCGGCGCCTACCAGGACATATCCCCGCAGCACTGGACCGAGGTAGCGCTGGCCGCCACCCAGGACCGGCTGGCCGGTGCCGAGCAGCAGGCCGCCGAGCGTCACCGCCTGGCCCGGCAGCTGCAACGGGCGATCATGCCCCCGACGGCACACCCGGTGCACAGGGCGGGACTGCGGGTCGCCGTGCGCTACCGCCCCGCGGAGGAGGACCAACGGGTCGGCGGAGACTGGTACGACGCCGTCGTACTGCCCGACGGCCGGGTGCTGCTCACCGTCGGCGACATCGCCGGCCACGGCATCTCTGCCGCGACGGACATGGTCGTCCTGCGCAACGCCCTGCGCGGCCTGGCCATCACCGGTGCGGGGCCGGGCCGGCTGCTCTCCTGGCTGAACAGCGTCGCCTGCTGCCTCACCGACCAGGTCACCGCGACAGTCGTCTGCGGCCTGTTCGATCCCGCCGCCCACACCCTGCGCTGGGCCAATGCGGGACACGTGCCCCCGATCCTCGTCAGCGGCGGGAAGGCCGAAGCGCTCAAGCCGCCGGACGGCGTGCTGCTGGGTGCTGTCGACGCCGCCCCGTACGAGGAGACCCTGCACGAGCTGCAGCGGCAGGACATCCTGCTGCTGTACACCGACGGCCTGATCGAGCGCCGCGACAGCGACCTGGACCAAGCCCTCGGACAGCTCCTCGTTGCCGCGGGCCGCCCGGTGGGCGAACTGGAGGACTATGTCGACCACCTGCTGTCGTGCGCCATCGCCGACACCGATGACGACACCTGCCTGATCGCCGTTCAAGCGACCTGATCGCCGTTCAATTGAGCGAGCAACAAAAACCCCAGGTCAGCGACTATCTGACCTGGGGTTTCTCGGAGCCGCCTTCGGGATTCGAACCCGAGACCTACGCATTACGAGGGCCCCCAAGATCATCCCGAGTAGTGCCGGGAAGTGCCACCGGATCCCGTTTCTGCTGATCAGAGAGTTGCGGCCTGGATCGGCATGACGTCCTGTCCAACGTGTGCTGTCCCGTCCGCTCACGCATCGCTCACGCACTATCTACCGTTGGCCAGGTCACCCGACTCGCTATCCACGAAGCTGTGGATAGCCCACGGCAAGTCGGGCAACGACCAGTCGATGATGGGATCGTCGCGCGAAGGCTTCGGTAGATGGCGAAGGCCGCGATGAGCTGGCCGAAAAGCCGCGATTCTTCTCGTTCACCCTGGTGCCGATCACCAGCTTCCGTTCCGTAGCGCAGTCAACCGGGCAGGAACCCGATGCCGGCTCGTCGGCACAGGAGGAAGGCACTGCAGCGACTCCGCCCTGCAACATCTGCATGGGCGTCCCCCCATAGGCAAGCGAGGAAGAAGGGGCAGGTGCTCCCCATAGCGTCAGCATCGCCAGTGAAGGCCCGCCGAGCTGCGTCTCCTCAGACGCCTCCCCGGCGGGCCGTCCGCGCGGTTTCACCCCTGGTAGCGGGAGCCATGGCCGGCACTCTGCTCTTCTCCGTGACGGCCGACAACAGACAGCATGCGGACGATCATCTCGATGCGCGTACGTCTGGCGGTCTCATAGTTGTCGCCGAACCGAAGACTCACCCCTGGGTGGCGTCGTTCGGTGCCTACTACCTCTGCAGCACAAGAGGGCGAGACATAACGATCCAGAGCGTCCGGTACGAAGCTTCTGTGCAACCGCTCAACGTCTCATTTCAGTTGCGCAACGTGGACTCCGGTGCAGCCGGCATCGCGTCCGCCAGGGGTGAGCCACCCGACTTCGTGGATCCGGATCGCCACACGTACATTCCCAGGCCCGGAACCTACGAACAACTCAGGCCGGGGCGACAGATTACCCAGACCTGCGCCGATGTAGCTGACGGCAAGAACGGATTCACCGAGCTTCTCTTCGTTGTGACGGTGGGTGAACAGGGCGGAGTGATCAACCGCGCGTGGATCGACTACACGGTGGACGGAATCGAAGACCATCAGTACACGCTGGATCTGCGATGGAAGATGATTCTTTGCGGAAACCGAGTACCGGCCAACGACTCCCGAGGCGACTGTGGGCCTTCGGCCGCGCCTCAAGGTTTGTAGGCGGCGACGGACGCACTGGACGAGTTGTTGAGTGGTGCTGAAGGCGACGTCGAGGGAGAAGAGCCAGGCGAGGAATACATGGCGCCCGCCGTTTGCCTCGAAGGGGGCGGGCGGCGGGCGCCAAGGAGCGTACGGTCCCGGGGGGCAAACCTACGGCTATTGCGTCAACAGGTCGATTTCGATGGCGAGTGCGCCGAGCGCTTCGTCCAGCGCCAGACGCCCGTCGTCAGCGAAGGAGAAGGGCAGGTAGTGGCAGTAACCGGCGATCAAAGCGTCCGCGTGGGCTTCCAGGATCGCAGCCCGGATCGCAGGGGTGGCTTCGACCTGGTTGGCCACCACCACATCCGGCCGCGTGTGCCGGATCAGGTCAATCAGGCCGTCCAGGCCAGGCTGGAAGCGGGCCCGGTACTTTGTGGCCGGCGCCGTGGTGGGCGCGAAGCCCACCCGGGTATCGCCGGTCGCGACCGGCGAGGCCACGGTCACCTCGGCCCCCGCGTCAGTCAGGGCCGGGGCGAGTAACTCGGCAAAGGTGAAGCCGGAGTCGGCCGACAACCTGTTGGGGTTCGAGACGTTCAGTAGATACGGCAGGCGCACGGTGCCTCCTCAGGAAAGCTGCAAGATCACGGAATGGCCGGGCTCGCTGGCATGAGGGCACCACTAACCCGGGCCGTGCGGTGATCGACTGTCAGGACGCGCATGCCATGCGCAGGTTCTGCACGCGCGGTTTCGTGCATGTGGGCCCGGCACGAGGTTCTAGGGGTGTCCAGCCAGGCCAGGTAGGTGGATCAAACGGGCGGGAGCCCGGCACCCGGGCCAGCCCGACCACCGCGCCGACGAACTGTATGCCGATGAAGCCCAGGAGCGAACCGCGTGCGATGCCCGCGAGGTGTCGGTGAAGGCACGGCCGATGGTCACCGCCGGGTCGGCAACGGACGCGGACGAGGTGGACCAGTAGGCGGCGCCGATGTACGACGCGCCCGCGACGGGCGCGAAGCGGAGGCGGAGGTGCGGGCCAGGCCGAAGATCAGCAGGATCAGGCCGGCCGTGGCAACGACCTCGCCCGGGGGCAGGTGTCCAGCCGAGCGGTCGTGGTGGTGGACCACTTCACACAGTTCGCCGAACATCGCATCCACCAGGATCGCGCCCGCGATGACGCCGGCGATCTACGCAGGGACATAGACGGCCGTCGCGCAGTGTCACACCGGCGTAACCCCGGTAGGCAGTGCACAGCTCTGCCAGCGTGACGGCTGGATTGAATTGCGCACCGGAGACCAAGCCGAGGAGGGTGATGAGCACGCCCAAGCCGAAGACTCGTCAGCCGTCAAGGTGATCACCGACGCTGATCCTCACGGCGCCCGCTCACCGCCATCCGGTCCGCAGAACGTCCTTCGGCCTCACCCCGAGTGCGGCGCACTGGCCCAGAACGACTGAGCCTTCCGCAGAAGATCCTTGGCGGCTTCGCTGTAAGCGGCTCCCTCGCGCAGCAGGTCGAACATCTTGTGGTGGAGAGCCACCTGCTATGTCCCGTTCGGCAATCCTGGTGTTCCAAGCCGACCACCACTCCTGTAGCGGGCGAATCCGGCGCGCGACCCAGGAAAGCGATCGGTACGTCACCATCACCATGGCGACGAGCAGTACGGCCCCGATGACCGACCGCTGGATCGCGGCTATCCGCTCCAGGTCGATGTGCATAGACCGATCTTGACGTGAAGCACTGACACTCGCGGTCGATCCGGCCTACTTGGTGATGACCCATCGATAGGCCCAGTCCGTTGCTGTGATCGATGGCAATGCCGTTGGCGCACACGTGGCCACATCGCGGAGGGCCACGCCCGTCTCGATATCTGACCTGATTTAACGGTTCCGGGAGGCTACCGCCAACCATCGAGGGAAACCTCCGAACCGCCTGTGAGGTACCGGCGGAGGGCGCTTGCCGTGGTGTCAACGAACCCCTCGGGGATAGCGTCAGCGTCGACCCAGCAGACCTGGTCGTGCTTACGTGGTTCGAGGTTTTTGGGTTCTCCGGTCCATTCATCGGCGGCGAAGACCACGGTGAGAAAGCCGTTGGGAGCTTCTACGCCCCAGGCACCATGAATGATGTGGGCGACCTTCAGGGCCTCCGGCTTCACGATCAGGCCGGTCTCCTCGTACAGCTCGCGCACCGCGGTCTCGGTGATGGGTTCGCCGGGTTCGCTCTTGCCGACGGGGAGGTCCCACATGCCCTGGGCGAACTTGGCGTTCTGGCTGCGCTGGAGGAGGACGACGCGGTTGGTTCCCTTGTCATGGACAATGACGGCGGCGACCAGGAGTGTCATGGATCCGAGGGCAGGCTTCAGCCCTTTGGACTGCTGGCGAACGCTCACGTCCGCAGGTCCCTGATCATGACCGCGTATACCGGCGAGTCGGCGAACGGCTGCTGCTCGCCGGCCTTTACGTACCCCCACAACTCATAGAGTGCCTGCACCTTCGGGTGCGTGACGTCGACCAGGAGTACGGCGAGGTCTTCCGTGCGTTCTTTCAGCAGCGCTTCGTGGAGTCGTGCGGAGATGCCCTGCTTGCGCCAGCGTGGGCGCACCATGACCTCGGACACGGCGTAGGTGGAGGTGTAGCCGTTGTTCGGCTCGTAGCTGGTGGAGCGCCACCACTCGCGGCCGGGGGCGAGTGGTGCGCCGTAGGCGAAGCCGACCGGTTCGTCGGCGTCGTACGCCACCACGCAGGAGAAGCCCTCCATGCCCGACCAATGGTCGACGAACCAGGCGAAACGCTGATGGAAGGGGTCGTCCATCTGGTCGGCGTAGGCGTCGGCATGTACGTCGATGAGCATCTGCCGGAAGCCTTCGGAGAGGTCTCCGTGCTGGAAGTGACGCAGGTCGGTCACGCTCGACTCCATTCGGTTCGCATGCGGTCTGCCCAGTCTCGTGCGTAGGAGGTGGAGGGGGCCATGGTGAACAGCCCGCGGTGGAAGTCACCGATGAGGGTGCGCATGCGGCCGGGCAGAGGGTCGGCGTCCATGATCGTGAACACGGCGGTGGCTGTGGCCGTGCCCCGTTCGGCTTCTCCCTGGTGGAGTTGGGCAAGGGCGAGCTGAGCGGTGGCAAGTGCCCGGTTACGCCGGAAGGCACTCGGAATCCTTGCCAGCGCGCGGTGGGCCATGGCTTCTGCGTGGGCGTGGCGTCCGCTGTTGAACTGGACGATCGCGGCCAGGTGGTCAAGTTCGGCCTGGCCATAGAACGCTGTCCAGCGCGGGCGCTCGCACTCCGCCACCTTGATGAAGGTGTCCTGGGCCAATCCGAGGGACCGCAATCCGGCCCGTCCGTCACCGAGAGCTGCGTACGCGAGGGCGACGCGGACCCGACCCAGCGAGTCGAAGAACGGGTCGTGACGAGCCGCCGAGGAGGCTTGCGCGGCCTGTGCCGCTGCCAGTGCCTCCGGCCAGTTCTGCCGCTGGTAGGCGAGCATCGAGAGGTTTACCCACACACGCATCTCGGTCGGGCCGTCCTGCGAGAGGCCGGCGAACGTCGCCGATTCGTTCAGGTAGCCCTGGGCCTGGTCGAGGTTACGGACGTCGATGCACGACCAGGCGGCGATAGTGGTGTACTCGGCAGCCAGCGCGTACAGCGCCCGGCGGACGCGTTCGCCGGCGTTGCGCTGCTGTAGTTCAAGTACCTTGTTGCGGCCCTGCACGGCGGCCTTCTCCAACGCCGCGTGGCCGCCCTGGCGGTCGTCGGCTTCGACAAGGGCGTTCACGCCGGCGGCAACCCTGGCCACGTCCGACATACCGACCGTACGGCGCTGAGCCACCAACGGAACAGCGGTGGCTGCGGCACCGGTCGCCGAGCCGAGGAAGGTGCGACGCCGCACGGGGTCCTCCTGCGGATGTTGCATGGTGCGTGGTGCGCTGAACCCTAAGTCCTCGACAGGGCAGTCGAACACCCGCTCTAAGGCTGCGCACGTGCGCCCGATGGGTCGACGGGACGTTCCGTTCAGGAGATTGCGCACTGTGCGCGAGGAGACGTCGCCAGGCCGACCGGTGATCTCTGCGAGCGCAGCATTCATCCGAGCAGCCAATTCGTCCTGGGTGAACCCGAGTTCCTCCATCAAGCTCTTGAGGACGGCGTTCGCTCCCATGGAACCGACCGTATCCCCGCGTGCACTGACCGATCCAGACCCCAGGTCACCGAAGCGTAAAGTCTTCCGGTTCTCCGCAGGCGGGTGGGGCGCGACCTTTCCTGTTCCTCGTCGGCTAAAGGTCGTTGACTCGGTATCAGCCGTTGAGCGGGCGAGGTTCCCCCTACCTGCCCCACGACGGCCTGGAGGAGAGCCCGCCCCGGCGCACCCCGTCGCGGGGGCGGGCGTCCCAGCCTCGGAGGGATGACCCCGTGACCATGACAGCCGCCAAACCAACAGCGACAGGCATTCCGGGCTACACCGAGACCGTGCCGTGCGAACCGGAATCCGCGCGCCGCGCACGCCTGCTTGTCTCCGCCGCTCTGAATACTTGGGGCATAGGCGAGCTGGCAGAGGCTGGGACTCTGGTCGTGTCGGAGCTGATCACCAACGCCGTCAATCACACGCGGTGTCGCGTGGTCCGAGTGGTGATTCGACGCGAGACGGCTGAGGTGGTTCGGATCGGCGTCGCAGACAAGTGCCGTGCCACTCCCGAGCCGGCCGACCCCGACGACGACTCGGAGGACGGTCGTGGTCTTCTCCTCGTGGAGTCACTGAGCTGGCGATGGGGCTACGACCTGCATCGCTGGGGAAAGCTCGTCTGGGCCGAGCTGCGGGTGCCGGCCTCGTGCTGACTCCGCGCGTGGTCTTACGGCTCATGTCCTCGGAGGAGCTCATCGACCACCCTCGCCCGGACGCGTGCGTAGAGCTCGCCTTCGGCCCCGTGCCTGACGCAGCGGCAGTGCCGGAACCTCTCCGCATAACTCCGGTCGATCTACTGCGACTCCACGTCGAATCGGGTCTGGCGCTCGGAGAGATCCGCGTGGAGGCACAGCGTGCCGAGAACACGTGGCAGCGGCAGCTCGGCCACTGGTACGGCGACGGCCGGCTGGCCGTAGAGGCGCGTCCAGCGGACGTCAGTCTTCTCCACCGAGTCCTCGACGGACTGCGGCGCCTCGACTCAGTTCCGACGCAACCTTGGCGCCTCCGGCGCCCATGAGACCCCCGCTCGGGCGGCTCTGTCCCGGACGCGCCTAAGCGGGTGAGCAAGTCACATCGAAGGACATGAACTTCCGACAGGAAGGAAAACCGTGTTCAACTACATGGATCGCTTCCCCACCGGCAGCCCGCTGCCGCAAGGACACCTGACCGCAGCTCCATGGGGGCTGCGGCGTCTCGCCCCGTACCCGCCCGTCGAGGGCCCGGACTACGCGGCGGTGAAGCTGGACCCGGAGACGCAGACCGCCCGGTACTTCGACGCCTCGGGGGCACCCACCATGTCCCCGGGCCACGGCACGTCCTCCGGCACCAACCCCGCGACCGGCACCACGGGGCAGGGAGACCGCGCCGGCGGTGACGCCCCCGACAGCGACACGGGGAACGACACCGACCAGTGACTCTGGTGACGAACAACGATCATCCGGTCCTGGTCGTCACCAACCTCGACGACCCGACCGCGGACTTCGTGATCGCCGAGCTGCACGACCGGGGTGTCCCGGTCGTGCGGTTCGACTCCGGTGACTTCCCCGCCACGCTGTCGTGCTCGGCCGCCATCGGCGGCACCGACAGCTGGCGGGGAAGCGTGCAGACCCCGAGCCGACGTGCCGAGCTGGGTGCCGTGCGGTCCGTGTACTACCGGCGCCCCTCCGGGTTTGCGTTCCCCCACCTCGACAGGCAGGACGAACGGTTCGCCGTGGCTCAGGCCCGCTACGGCCTCGGCGGCATCCTGACCTCTCTGCCCGGCTGCCTCTACGTCAACCACCCCAACCGCATTGGCGACGCCGAATACAAGCCCGCCGGGCTAGCGGCAGCAGCGGCGGTCGGCTTCACAGTGCCGCCGACCTTGATCACCAACGTTCCCCACGACGCGCGGGCCTTCATCAAGGAGCACGGCACCGTCATCTTCAAGTCGATCTCGGTGCCGCTCTATCTGGTCGACGGCAAGGCCCGGACCGTGCCGGTGACCGAGGTGACCGTCGACGAGATCGACGACTCCGTCACCGGCACCATGCACCTGTTCCAGCAGTGCGTGCACAAGGTCGCCGACGTCCGCGTCACGGTCATCGGCGATCAGATCTTCGCCGTACGAATCGACTCCGGCCTCCTCGACTGGCGGACGGACTACAACACGCACACCTACACGCCGCTTGCCGCGCCGCCAACGGTGGAGCGGTCTATGCGTGCCTACCTGAAGCACTTCGGGCTCGTCTTCGGAGCATTCGACTTCGCTCTGACCGACTCCGGCGAGTGGATCTTCATCGAGTGCAATCCTTCCGGACAGTGGGCATGGATGGAGCCGCCGACAGGTCTGCCTATGACCGCCGCACTCGCCGATCTCCTGGAAGGAGGCATCCGTGGCCAGTGAGACCGATATCGAGACGGTCGCGGTCGATCTACGGCGCCGCCTCGCCGGACAACTACAGGAGGACGGCTGGCTGCGGTCGCCGGCCTGGCGTGCCGCCGTCGAGGCCACTCCTCGCCACCTGTTCGTCCCTCGGTTCTACCGGGAGAGCAACACTCCCGGCGTCACCACCTGGGAGCCAGTCACACCGGAAACCGCCGGCCAGGAGGAGTGGCTCCGTCTCGTCTACACCGACGAGACATGGATGACCCAGTTCGACAGCCGGGACATCGACTGGGCCGACCCGAAGCCCATCAGCAATGCCGCCCCCACCTCGTCGTCGACCTTGCCGAGCCTCGTGGTTCGGATGCTCGAAGACCTCGACGTGCAGGACGGCATGAACATCCTGGAGATCGGCACCGGCACTGGCTACTCCACAGCACTCATGTGCCACCGGCTCGGCAGCGAGCGCGTGGCCTCGATCGAGACGGACGACGGCGTGGCCCGTCGCGCCCGCGAGGCTCTCACCACAGCCGGATACACCCCTCGGCTGTTGGTGGGGGACGGCCGCGCCGGCCACCCAGACGGAGCCCCGTACGACCGGCTGATCGCCACATGCGGCTTCCGCAACATCCCGCCCGCCTGGCTGAACCAGGTGCAGCCAGGCGGCGTCATCCTCACCACCCTGCGCGGCTGGATGCGCTCCCTCGGCCTGGTCAAACTCATCGTGACTGGAGACAGCGCGAGCGGCTGGTTCAGCGAGGACGATCCGAGCTTCATGATCGCCCGCCAGCAGGACGCGCCGGAGAGCCTCGGCATGATTCCGGCGCCCGACGACGGAACGACGCGGAAGGCAACGTACGGCCCAGAGGTCCTCAGCAGCTCCGGTCCGGCCTTCATGGCTCAGCTCGCGGCGCCGGACGCCCGCTCCTTCTCCATGGCGGTCGACGGCGGGCCAGCCAGCACATTCGTGCTGGACAGCGTCACCGATTCCTTCGCCGTCCTGGCTCCTACGGACGACGGCTGGCAGGTCCGCCAAGGTGGCCCGCGCCGCCTGTGGGAAGCGGTCGAGTCGGCGGTGGGCACCTGGGAGGAGTACGGCTCACCGAGCACCGCCGCGTTCGGTGTGACGGTCTCCCGCGGCGAACAGGTCGTCTGGCTCGGGAATCCGAACGGCCCGCAGTGGCCGCTACCCTCCTGAGACAGCCGCCGCAGACGCGAGGAAGGCCCGGATGGACGACGAGCCGCTGAGGGATTGGGCGGAACGCCGCGACGCGAAGATCGGCCGACTTCGCGCCGTGCCTGTCGTCTCCGGCGACGGCCCCAGGGCATCCCATCTGAACCCAGATGCACCCCGCGCCATCGAGCGCTGGAACGGGCACGTGTGGGAGCCGTACGGGTTCGCCTCCAACTTGGCCGAGGCCAAGGCCATCCTGTACCCAGAAGCCAGTGAGCCGCCGCCCGCAGGCCCGGTGCCGAAGCCGCTCGGCTCCGGCACCGGCAAGCACCGCAAACCCCAGACCCCCAGGTCGGAGGGCGGCGGCCAAGCGCAACGGTGATCAGGGCACGTGAAATGCTTGATACCTACCGGCGCTGTCGGTGCTGCTTTTCGGTGGGTGTCGTCGCCGCTACTGCGGTCTGGGGGTTGCGGCTCTGCTCCGTGAGGACCGTGCTTGCCATGGTCGAGCGTCGGCGGGCGGCTTCGGCGCGGCGGTTTGGTGCCGGGTTTCGGCCGGTGTGCTGGATGCGGGTGATCAGGACTCGGGCAGGTTGACGGGCGGTGGTCAGCTCGCGTTGGGCAGCGGCTTCCTTGAGGAGCTGGTGGGGTTCGTGGCCGCGGGCTTCGGCGTCGGCGAGGACGGTGGCGAGCGCAAACCAGGCCGGGTCGGCGAATATCCGTTCGGCGTGGTCGGGGACGGCTGCCCGTACGTCGCCGACCAGAACGCGACGGGCTTCCTCCCTCGGCGGCCGGGCTGCGAGTTCGGCGAGTGTCGGGGCGAGGGCGCGGTCAGCGGCCATCTGGAGGTGCCGGACGGTCTGGCGGGCGGCGTCGGCCTGGTGGGCATGGCTCTTCGCTTCGTGCCAGCGCCCAGCGACGATGGCAGCCCAGACCAGAGCTGCGACCAGAGCGGCCAGCGCGCTACCGTCAGGGCCAGTGGCGGTGCGGACGATGTCGCGTGCCGCGCTGCGCAGGGCGTGGGCGGCGCGGTCTTCCGCCCGGACCTGGGACCGCTGGGCCCGGGCGAACGCCTTCGAGGCAGCCTGGAGTTCGGCGCGCAGATTGGCGGGTGCCTTCTGGGAGGTCGCTTCGATCAGTTCACCGAGGGCGCTGACGTGGGCCTGGGCGTGGGTGTCATCGGCGAGGTCGGCGTGGAGGGTGTCGAGAGCGTCGGCGGCTTGATGCCAGGGGGTGCTGGCGCGGTTGCGGCGGGCGGTGGGGTGTTCTTCGGGCCGGCTGGATTCGAGGCGGGCGGTGATTTTGGGCAGGGAGAGGCCGGGGGCGATCTTGCCTCCGGGGTGGAAGATCTGCTCGCCGTTCTCGTTGACGTCGCCGGGTCGGCCGACCGCATACCCCAGAAGGTCGCCTGATGGGCCGCGCCGGGCCTTGACCTCGATGCCGTCGGCTTCCAGGTAGGACAGGAATTCCTCGGCGTTGGTCACGTGGGGGATGGCGGCGCGGATACGGTCCTGCAGCCACTCGGGGCTGGTCTGTTCCCAGCCGAGGCGTTCGGCCTTGTGCATCTCGGCCTGGGTGGGGCTGCGGGCGCCAGTGCGGTCGCCCTTCTTCAGCTGGCGCAGTCCGTAGTCCTTTTCGATCTCGCGGCATGCGTCGCCGACGCGGAGGCCGCTGTCGTGGAGTTTGGGGCGGCGGCCGTCTTCGCGGACGGTGGTGGCGAGGATGTGGATGTGGTCGTCGGCGTGGCGTACGGTGATCCAGCGGCAGGCGAGGTCGTCACCCGTGGGGGCGATGCCAGCCGCCTGGACGATGCGCTGGGCGATCTCGCCCCATTCGGTGTCGGAGAGGTGGCGGTCTTCGGGGGCGGCACGGACGGGGCAGTGCCAGACGTGGTCGGTGACCTTCTTGCCGAACTCGCTGTTGCGCAGCCGGACCGGTTCGTCGAGGTAGCGGGCGAGTGCAGTGAGGGTGGCGTTCTCATCGCGGCCGGGGTCGGGCATGCCGAGCATCGCGAAGCCCGCCACGATGTGCGGATCGAGGTGTTCGTCCTGGCGGCCGGGGCCGTAGAGGTAGGCGAGCAGGCCGCGGGTGTTGGACCCGGCCGGTTTGATGGCGGCGATCACGCGGGCACCTCCGTCTCCGGGTCAGCAGGCTGGCGCAGGGCTTCGGCGATCAGCTCCAGCAGGTGGTGGAGTTCGGTGAGGCGCTGGCGGATGTCGGGTGGGGTGTGATCGCTGTTGAGGGCGCGGGCGATCTGGTTAACGTTGACGCCGATCCGGTTGAGCTGGCGCAGGACCTGGGCGCGGAAGATGTGGGTGCGGCGGCGGTCCTCGGACAGGGGCAGGTTGGCGGTGAACCGGCCGGTGAGGAAGGCAAGAACGATGTCGGCGGCGAAGCCGGAGTCGCCTTTGTAGCCGTGTTCCGCGGCTGTCTGTTGAAGCTGGGTGTGCTCGTCGTCGGTGAAGCGCAGGGGGCCGACGCGGGCGACGCGCTTGGTGCCGGTGAAGCGACGGATCGTGGGCTGCACGATCTGCACGGTGGGCGCGCCGCCGACGGTCTCGGCGGCGCGGACAGGGTGGAGCACTTCGCGCTGGACGGCATGGAGAGTGTCCCGGTCGGAGCCGCCCTCGCCCCCGACCCTCTGGTCCAGCGCCCCCTGGCGCTGGACCATCTCCGCCACCCCCGGGGCGGAGACCCCCGAAGTCCGGCCCTGAGTCGGACTCGGGGTACTACTGGCTCCGCCCGGGGCAGCCCGTCCGAACGCCTGCCGCAAACGCCCCATCAGCGTAGGGGACTTCGCATGAGGCGGCGGCTCGTCGGGAGTGGGGTCGGGGCGGTACGGGGCGTGCGTCACGGGCGGTTCTCCAGAAGGGGGGCGAGGCAGGCGCGTCGGCGGCAAGGGCTGGCTGAGTGCTGGTGGTCGGCACGCAATCCACGGGTGTGGACAAGCGGGGCGTCGGCCGGGGTGACCGGAAGGGGTTCCGGTCACCCCGCAGGGATTCCGGTCAGCCGCTGTCCGGACCGGTCTCGGCGGTGGCTTCGATTTCGGGCCGGAGGATCTCCATCACCTCGGTCTGCCGCTCACTGCCGATCGTCAAGTCCCTGTCCTTGACAGCCTTCCGGAGAAGAGACCGGCTGAGTGTGCCGTGCTCAGCGAGGGCAATCCGGCCGATCTCCACGAGCTCTGCGAGTGTGGCCTTTGGCGGACGGCCACCGCGCGGCGTGCTCTCCGAAACCTCGGGCGGTGGTTCCGACGGCTGGACGGACGTAGCAGCCAGCGGGTCAGTGAGCTGTTCGGAAGGGGCGTCCGGATGGCCGACCGGACGGTCAACGAGCTGGTGGATCTGTCGCATCAGGACACCGAAGGCCAGCAGCGCGGCGGTCGGGGGAACCGCGGCGACCACGTAGTCGAGCAGGGGAACGGTGCCGGCGCTGCCCGTGCCGCTGACCCCGGCCACATTGAGCGCGATGGAGCCGACCGATCCGGTGGCCGTAAGGGCGATGGCCCATCCGTCGGTGACGCGGCGCAGGCCCGCGCGGAGCATGAGCAGTTCACCGGCGACGATGAAGGCGTCCAGGGTCGCGGGCCAGGCCCAGCGGCGGGCGGGAGAGCTGTAAAGCCCGTGCTGTCCGGCGACCTCGGCGAGGTGCGCGTACGACAGCCAGAAGCCGCCGGCGGTCAGGGCCACGATGACGGCACCTGCGGCGACGAGCGCGTACCGCTCGGCAGCCTGCTTGGTCATCATCGACCGCCCTTCGCCAGGGCGGTGGTCCCGGTAGGTGGGTGTGGAGAGGTTGGTCAAGCGGGGTCTCCTGCGGTGGTGGCGTGGTCCGTCTTTGCCGTCTTGGCCGTTGCAAGCGCAGGTCAGAGCCGGTACGGCAGGGGCGTCGGCGTTCCGTCTTGGCGGTGCCGTCGCGTCTCGGCGGCCCGCATAGGCCGTGAGGGCTGCGGCTCGATGGGCGTCGACGGATCGAATCCGTCTTCCGTCCCGGCGGCGTGCGCCGTGACCTGCGCCGATACGGCGGGGACGCCCGGGACGCCACAAGACGGATCTGGGCGGCGTCCTGGCGGGCAGCACGACGGTCATGATCGTGTTGCCGTCTTGGCCCCGGCTGCCGTCTTGCCCTCATGCCGTTTGACCTGCGCCATTACGGCAGGGACGGCAAGGACGGCAACCGGGGGCAGGGCGGGGTCTCAGCCCTCGCTGCGGGCGGGCTCGGCGTAAACCGGGTGGACGGTCGGGCAGTAACGGCGCCACGCGTCGAGGAACTTGTTGCGCGTGTAACCCTTGCGCTGGGTGCCGTCGGCGAGGCGGACGTTGCCGGACTTGATGCCGAAGTCGCGCAACATTGAGCCGAGGTCACGGGGGCTCAGCCCGCTGCGCCCCCACTCCGCCCAAGGGCTTTCCGGGTCTTGGCGCAGGTGGTGGAGGAGCTCGTCCGTGGAGAGGCTGTCGACCTCGCGCTGGGCGACGAAGACCCGGCGGATGTCGGCCAGGATCCGCGCTCCGCTGGGGTGGTCCTCCTCGGCCTGGGCCTCGTCGGTGACCATCTGCGCGCATGCCGCGCGGACGAGGCGGGGCCAGGGCCCGGCGGCGAGGTCGGCGACGATCACCAGGGGTTCCCAGGTGTCGGCGGCCCGGTCCTCCACCGGCATCTCCGGTTCCAGGTCGGCGGCCTCATCGAGAAGGGGCCTGGCCCATGCGGCGATGCGGTCGCGCAGGTCGTGGAGGGCTGGGATGTCGCGGCGGGAGCGGAAGGGCTTGACGTGCTCGCCCTCGGCCCGGCGGCGCATGCGGATGACCACGGACCGGTCCATGATCGTGTCGGGAAGGTCGCCGATCCCGGCCAGGGCGGCCATGGCGAAGGTGGCGAACTTGTGGGGCGTGTGGTCGTTGCCGACGACGCGGGTGACATAGCGGTTGCGCTGGTGACCGGCGTTGAGCAGGCCGCGCATCTCCTCGTTCTTCTCCGCCATCTTCGGGGTGCCGAAGATGGTGTCGGCCTCGTCCACGAGCAGGGTGGGCGGTTCGTCGGTAGTGATGGAGCGGAAGACCGCCGCAGGGGTGGTGTTGATGGTGAGCATCGGCTCGTGGACCGTCTCGGTGAGCACGTCCAGGAGCCGTGACTTACCGCACCGCTTCGCCGGTCCGACCACCGCCAGGCGCGGGGCGTGTTGCCACGCGGGCTGCAGGTGCGTCGCCGCCACCCACAGCGTGACCGCGTCCAGCGCCTCCGGTGAGGGCAGGATCACGAACCGGGCTATCTGTGCACGTAGTTCGTTCAACAGCTCGGAGCCGTACGTTGTCGGCTCTGGGTCCGGCACCGCCTCCTCGGCGGGCTGATCCGCCGGTATCGGGTCCGGTGCCCTGTCGTCGGCAACCGGGGCGGCTTCGGGCGCGTGGTGGCCGGGCTTGCCAGGCACCGCGACCGTCGGCCATACCGCCTTGCCGGCTGCGGAATGCGGCTCGGGTGTCGTAGGTTGCACAGGGCAGCTCCTTATCCGGCGGCTTCGGGCATGCAGGCCCGGGTCGCGCAGGTCGTTCGTTGGAATGCGGGCAGTGGAGTGTGCTGAGCCTCCGGCGTTGGCCCGCCGGGGGCTTTCTCGCTTCCTTGGCCGGGGCGAGGGACCACGGACAGTACGTCCACGCCTGGCCACAGTCCAGCGTTTCTGTGTCAGCTCAGCGCAGAAGCGTCTGCTATGGGCACACGCGGTCATGCGGCCAGGCCGAGCAGGTTCAACAGGTCTGCGGTCACGACGCGGTACGCCTTGCCCAGCCGCAGGACCTTGCACGGGTACGCGCCGCGCTTGGCCAGCTCGTAGCCCTTGCTCCGCCCCAGACCCAGCGCCCGGTTTCCAGTGTCCAGGTCAACGGCGGCGGGCAGGGCCAGCAGCTCCTCCCGCGTCATGCCCTTGGGCTGCTCGGCGCTCTCGTTGTTGCGCATCCAGTGCTCCGTTCATGACTGAGCCCTCGGCGAACGCGGCACCACGTCCGGCTCCAGGCGATCACCAACCATCATGAGCGAGCTAATGTGTTGCCATGACACAACACGGTTTCGATGCTGGAAGGGACGAGGACGACGTCCCCGAGTGGGCCGACCAGGTGATGGCCACCGTGGCCGCTGAGGTCCGTAGACGAAGGAAGGAGCTGCGCATGAGCGCCCAGGACCTGGCCGACAGATGCGAGGAGATCGGCTACCCGATCCCGCGCAACGTGATCGCCAACATGGAGTCCGGACGCCGCGCGACCCTGCCCCTGGTCGAGGTCCTCGTCCTCGCCGAAGCACTGCGGACCTACCCGATCTGCCTGCTGTACCCCGTGGGCTACGTCGACAGAGTCCAGCGCCTTCCCCTGCAGGACTCCGAACCGACCTGGGACGCCATGCGCTGGTTCACCGGCGACAGGGAGGACTTCGGCATGGAAGACGACATGCTCCGTTCCTTCCGCGCCCACGTCCGCCACCAGCGCGCCGCCCTGGCTGCTCTGAAAGGCGAGAAGCACGAGCGCTGGAAAGCCGAGACGGCACCCAACCAGGCCGAACGCGAGGAAGCCGTACTCGCCCAAGCCGACTACGCCGAACGGGTGTTGGAAGCCAAGTACCGGCTCCGCAGCGCCCGCGCCTTCATCCGCGAAGACGGCGGCACGCCACCCCTGCTGCCGCCCGAACTCGCCGACGTCGACCCGCACGTCGGCGACACCACCGAGGAGAATGATCTTTGAAGGGTTCCACCCACCGCCGCTGCTACTGCCGCGACCCCCACACCGGCAAGCCGCTCGGCAAGAAATGCCCCAAGCTCTCCAGCCGCAAGCACGGCTCGTACTCCATACGCCAGGAGCTCCCGCCCCGCGAAGACGGCACCCGCCGCTCCTTCAGCCGCGCCGGCTACGAGTCCCTCAAGGCGGCCCAGGCCGACCTCGACCACGTGCGCGCCCTGCTCGGCCTCGCCGACACCGACGACCCCGAGGGCATGGCGCTGATCGCCGCCATGCTGGAGGAGGTCGGCGACGAGAAGTCGCCGCTGCCGGATGTCGAGGAGACCCGGCGGCGCCTGAAGTCCGGTCAGGACCTGATCGGCCGCCTGACCGTCAGTGAGTGGCTCGACCGATGGCTCGACGGCAAGCGCATCCGCAAGTCGGGACTCAACCGCTACGAGACCGATATCCGCTTCCACTTGAAGCCCCGGATCGGCCACCACCGCCTCGACCGCCTGCGCGTGAGCCACCTCAGCGACATGTTCACGGCCATCGCCGACGCCAACGCCGAGATCCTGGAGCAAAACGCCCAGCGCCGGGCCGCAGTCGAGGAGCTGGCCACCGTGCCGTGGAAGGGCACGGACAACCGCGCCCGCCGCAAGGCGATGAAGACGGCGATCGACGCCATGCCCCCGTTCCGGCGTGTGACCGGCCCGGCCACGCGGCTGCGCATCAAGGCCACGCTGCGGGCCGCGCTGAACGACGCGATCGGCCAGCAGATCCTCACCTTCAACCCGGCCGCGCACGTCGAACTCGACCCCGTGCGCAAGCCAAAGGCTCTGGTGTGGACGGACGCGCGGGTCGCCAAGTGGGAGCAGACGGGCGAGAAGCCCTCGCCCGTGATGGTCTGGACGCCCGAACAGACCGGCACATTCCTCGACTTCGTCGCGGACGACCGGCTGTACGCGATGTGGCACCTGATCGCCTTCCGCGGCCTGCGGCGGGGCGAGGCATGCGGGCAGCCCTGGTCGGAGACCAACCTCGATGACCACTCCCTGACCGTCTCCGCCCAGCTCGTCCAGGACGGGTGGGAGGTCGAGACCTCCGAGCCCAAGACGGACAGCGGCTTCCGCGTGGTCGCGCTCGACGACGACACCGTCAGCGTCCTGAAGCGACACCGCGAACAGCAGGACGCGGACCGCGAGGAGTGGGGATCAGCCTGGGTCGAGACAGGCATGGTCTTCACCCAGGAAGACGCCTCCTGGCTCCATCCGGGCAAGGTGACCGACCTCTTCGAGCGCCTCGTCGCCGCCTCCGGGCTCCCGCCGATCCGGCTGCACGACCTCCGCCACGGCGCGGCCACGCTCATGCTCGCCGCCGGCATCGACGTGAAGATCGTGTCGGACACGCTCGGGCACAGCGACACCCGGATCACGCGGGACATTTACCAGAGCGTCCTGCCGCAGGTCGGCAAGAACGCGGCCGAGGCCACCGCCAAGCTGGTCCCGCTTCAGCGGAAGACCGCGGCGGAGGAGGCCCGTAAGGCCGCCAAGAAGGCCAAGGACAAGGCGAAAGCCGAGGCCAGGGCCAAGAAGAAGGACAAGCGGAAGAAGCCCAGGAAGTAGGGCACCGGCCCGCTCCGCTCACGCATCGCTCACGCAAGCCATCTCGCGGCTCCCCGGCCGTGTGACGCGTCATGCCCCGAGCAACACAAAAGGCCAGGTCACGGGCTATGTGACCTGGCCTTTGCCGGAGCCGCCTTCGGGATTCGAACCCGAGACCTACGCATTACGAGTGCGTTGCTCTGGCCATCTGAGCTAAGGCGGCACGCTGTCCGCACTATGGTGCGATCAGCAACGTCGGTAAGTCTACACAGATTCCGGGGGTGCTCTGACCACACCCCGGAAGCGGTGCCTCCGGGGTGTGCCGCAGCACCTACGAGCAGCGCTTTCCCTCCGCCGGCGGGGTGCCCCGGAGCAGGTACTCGTTGATCGCCGAGTCGATGCACTTGCTGCCGCGGCCGTACGCCGTGTGGCCGTCGCCGTCGAAGGTGAGGAGCCTGCCGGAGGAGAGTTGGGAGGCGAGAGCCCGCGCCCAGCGGTACGGGGTCGCCGGGTCGCGGGTCGTACCCACCACCACGATGGGCACCGCCCCCTTCGCCTCGATGCGGTGCGGCTGCCCGGTCGCCTTCACCGGCCAGTACCCGCAGTTCAGCGAGGCCCAGGCCAACCCCTCTCCGAACACCGGCGACGCCTTCTCGAACGCCGGGAGCGCCTTCTCCACCTGCTCCGGGGACGCGAACGCCGGCGGCAGGTCCAGACAGTTCACGGCCGCGTTGGCGAACATCAGGTTCGAGTACTTGCCGCCCCCCTCCCGCTCGTAATAGCTGTCCGACAGGGCGAGCAGCCCGGCGCCGTCCTTGTGCCGCATCGCCGAGGTCAGCGCCTCACGCAGCTGGGGCCAGGACGACTGGTCGTACATCGCCGCGATCACCCCGGTCGTGGCCAGGGCCTCACCGAGCTTGCGGCCGTCCGCGTCGCCCGTCGGGATGGGGGACGCGTCCAGCTTCTTGAAGAACGCCTTCAGGTTGTCGCCGACCTTCGCCGGCGAGGTGCCCCGGCCGCCTAGCGGGCAGTCCGACTGCCGGACGCAGTCCTTCGCGAAGGACTGGAACGCCGTCTCGAAGCCCGACGTCTGGTCCTCATTGAGCTTGAGGGCGGACAGGGACGGGTCCATCGCACCGTCCAGCACCATCCGGCCGACCCGGTCCGGGAACAGCCCCGCATACGTCGCCCCGAGGAACGTCCCGTAGGACGCACCCACGTAATTCAGCTTCCGGTCGCCCAGCGCCGCGCGGAGGATGTCCATGTCACGGGCCGCCTCCACCGTGGAGACATGGCGCAGCAGGTCGGGCGAGCGCTTTCCGCAGCCTTCCGCGAACTCTTTGTAGGCGTCGACCAGTTGGTTCGTCTCCTTCTGGTCGTCGGGGGTCGTGTCGGCCTGCGTGTACGCGTCCATCTGGCGGCCGGTGAGGCATTCGATGGGCTCGCTGCGGGCCACGCCGCGCGGGTCGACGGCGACCATGTCGTAGCGGGCGCGGACCTCCGCCGGGTAGCCGACACCCGCGTACTGCTGCAGGTAGCCGATCGCCGAGCCGCCCGGCCCGCCCGGGTTCACGAGCAGCGAGCCGAGGGGCTTGCCCCGGCCCGTGGCCTTCTTGCGGGCGACGGCCAGCTTGACGTCGCCCGAGGCCGGCTTGGCGTAGTCGCGCGGTGCCTTCATCGTGGCGCACTCGAAGCCGGCGACACCGCAGCTGCGCCAGGTCAGCTTCTGCGCGTAGTACGGGGCCAGCGCCGACGGTGTGGAGTGGGGCAGTGCGGGCAGCACCGTGTCCGCGGTCGCCGTCGTCGAACCCCCGGAGGAGCAGGCCGAGACGAACAGCGCGGCGGTGGCGAGCAGCGTGCCGCCCATGCGCATCACATGGGGCGGACGCAGGAAGCGGGGGGTGCGCGGTGGACGAGGACGGCGGGGGCGGTGGGACGGTCCGGGAGGGCGCCTGGTGTACATCCCGTGAGCGTAACCCTGCGCGACGGATCGCTCACTATCAGTGGCGCATGCGCCTCGTACGAGTGAGTCGGTCAATCCATCGCGAGTCGCTTCCCTCTCAAGAGGGCGCTCCGTCCCCATGGCGCACCTCGTCAGCCCGCCCGCAATGCCATCGTCATCGCCTCCACCGCCAGTAGCGGAGCCACATTGCGGTCCAGGGCGTCCCGGCAGGCGGCGATCGCCTCGATGCGGCGGAGCGTGGACTCGGGCGCACTGCCCCGGGCCAGGCGCTCCAGGGCGTCCTCCACGTCCGTATTGGCGAGGGCGACACGGGAACCGAGCTGGAGGGCGAGGACGTCGCGGTAGAACCCCGTGAGATCGGTGAGGGCCAGGTCCAGGCTGTCGCGCTGCGTGCGCGTTCTCCGGCGCTTCTGCTTGTCCTCCAGATCCTTCATGACGCCCGCGGTGCCGCGCGGCATCCGGCCACCCTGCACCGCGCCGAGCGCCGCCTTCAGCTCCTCCGTCTCCTTGGTGTCCAGCTCCTCCGCGAGCTGCTTGGAGTCCTCCGTGGCCGCGTCGACCAGCTCCTGGGCGGCGCGGAGACAGCCACCGATGTCGTCGACGCGGAGCGGCAGTTTCAGCACGGCGGCCCGGCGTGCACGGGCCCGCTCGTCCGTGGCCAGACGGCGGGCGCGGTCGACGTGGCCCTGGGTGGCGCGGGCGGCGGCGGCCGCGACCTCCGGCTCGATGCCGTCGCGCCGCACGAGCATGTCCGCCACCGCCTCCACGGAGGGCGTGCGCAGGTTCAGGTGGCGGCAACGGGAGCGGATCGTCGGCAGGACGTCCTCCAGGGAGGGGGCGCACAGCAGCCACACCGTACGAGGAGCGGGCTCCTCCACCGCCTTCAGGACCGCGTTGGCCGACTTCTCGTTCAGCCGCTCGGCGTCCTCGACGAGGATCACCTGCCAGCGGCCGTTCGCCGGGGATGTGAACGACTTGCGGACGGTGTCGCGCATGTCGTCGGCGAGGATCTGCGTGCCCACGGCGGCGACCGTGGTCACGTCCGCGTGCGTGCCGATCAGCGCCGTGTGACAGCCGTCGCAGAAGCCGCAGCCCGGGGCACCGCCGAGTGCGCGGTCGGGGCTCACGCACTGGAGCGCCGCGGCGAACGCGCGCGCCGCCTGCGTACGCCCCGCACCGGGCGGGCCCGTGAACAACCAGGCGTGCGTCATCTTCGACGCCTCGGGCGGCGGGGCGCCGACGGCGGCCGCGGTGACCAGGGCGTCGGCGTCACGGGCAGCCGCGCCGAGCTGCTCGCTCACCTTCTCCTGACCCACCAGGTCGTCCCACACCGTCACGGGACCCCGCCCTTCCGTCGTACTTCGCCCTACCGCCATCCATTGTGCGGCTCACCACTGACAACGGCGCGGGACCAGGGGATGGACCGAATCCTCGGCGGCACCTGGCAGACCCGGCGCCACCGCCCGTCTCAGCGGCGCCGCCCGCGTCCCCGGCCGTCGTCCCAGTCCTCGTCGTCGCGCGGGCCGAGCAGTTCGTCCGCCAGCGTCGGGAGGTCGTCCAGCGGGGTCTCCTCCGCCCAGTCCGGACGGGGCCGACGCTGGGGGCGCCCGTCGGCGTCCATCTGCGGCAGCTCGCGCGTGCGCTCCTCGGCCCCGTCGGGCCGCGGCGCCGGGTTCTCGTCGCGGAAGAAGCCCGGTGGCACCCGGTCCGTGGGATCACCGGCACCGCCGTCCCGTACGGGCGGCAGCACCGCCGTCTCATCGGCAGCACCCGGCACCGACGGCAGCACCGCCGTCTCGTCGGCCGCTCCCTGCGGCTCCGGCGGTCTCGGCAGCTCTGCTGTGATCTCCGTGTCCGGCTCCCCCGCCCGCACCGGCGGCAGGACGGCGGTCTCGTCCACCGGCCCGGCCGGCGCCTTCGACAGCGACACCAGCGGCGGCTTCGACATGGACACCAGCGGCGTGGGAACAGTGATCTCGTTGTCCGGTGAGGAGCTGGACGAGGAACTCGGCGAGGAGCCCGACAAGGACGCGTCCCCGGCCCCACCGGAACCAGACGCTCCCGCACCGGAACCGGCCGGACCCGAGGCCGCCACCGCGGCCGAAGCCGCCGCCTGGGCCGCGGCCCGGCGAGCCTCCTCCGCCCGCAGCAGCGCGTCCTCGGCCTTCCGCTGCTTCTCCAGGCGGCGCGCCTCGGCCTCGGCCCGCAGCCGGGCCTCCTCCTCGGCCTCCTTGCGCCGCCGCTCCTCCTCGGCCCTCCTGCGCGCCTCCTCGGCCGCCCGCGCCTGTTCCTCCGCGAGAAGCCGCGCCCGCTCCTCCTCGGCGCGCCTACGGGCTTCCTCGGCCCGCTGCCGGGCCTCCTCCGCCTGCCGCTCGGCCTCGCGGCGCTGGGCCTCCTCCAGCTCGCGCCGCTTGCGCTCCTCCTCCTCGGCCCGGAGCCTGGCGAGCTGCTCCTGGCGCTCGCGCTCCAGCCGCTCCTCCTCGGCCTTGCGCGCGGCCTCTTCCTCGGCCTTGCGCCGGGCCTCCTCCTCGGCCTTCCTGCGCGCCTCCTCCTGGGCCTTCACCTCGGCCTCGGACAGCGGCAGCACCTGGTCGAGCCGGTGCCGGATCACGGTCGTGACCGCCTCGGGCTCCTGCCCGGCGTCCACGATCAGATAGCGCCCGGGGTCGGCGGCGGCCAGCGTGAGGAAACCGGACCGCACGCGCGCGTGGAACTCCGCCGGCTCCGACTCCAGCCGGTCCGGCGCCTCGGTGAACCGTTCGCGCGCGGTCTCCGGCGCGACGTCCAGCAGGACGGTCAGATGGGGGACGAGTCCGTTGGTCGCCCACCGGTTGATCCGGGCGATCTCGGTCGGGGACAGATCACGGCCCGCCCCCTGGTAGGCCACCGACGAGTCGATGTACCGGTCCGAGATCACGACCGCGCCCCGCTCCAGGGCCGGCCGTACGACCGTGTCGACGTGCTCCGCGCGGTCCGCCGCGTACAGCAGCGCCTCCGCGCGGTGGGACAGGCCGGCGCTGGAGACGTCCAGCAGGATGGACCTCAGCCGCTTGCCGACCGGCGTCGCGCCGGGCTCGCGGGTCAGCACGACCTCGTGCCCCTTGGCGCGGATCCACTCGGCGAGCGCCTCCGCCTGGGTGGACTTGCCGGCGCCGTCGCCGCCCTCCAGGGCGATGAAGAAACCGGAGGCGGCGGGTACCTGCACCGGGTCGTCGCCGCCGCGCAGCGCGTCGCGCAGGTCGTGCCGCAGCGGCACCCCCGAGCGGTCGTCGGCCTTGGCGAGAACCAGAGCGGCGACCGGCAGCAGCAGCGCGCCGACCAGCATCAGGGTGAAGGCGGCGCCCCCGTGTGCGAACACGAACTTGCCGTTCTCCAGCCGGTGCGGCCCGATGCCCCCGGCCACCACGGGTGCCAGCAGCGCGCCCAGGGCGACGAAGACCCGTACGACCGCGTGCAGGTGCTCGGTCGTCCGCGCCCGCCGGTGTTCCTCGGCCTCCTGGTCGAGCAGCGTGTGTCCGGTGTTCGCGGCGACGCCCGCGCCGACACCCGCGAGCGCCACGATCAGCAGCACGCTGGTGAGGTCCGGAACGAGCCCCCCGGCGAGCAGCGCGACCCCGGTGAAGGCGATCGCCAGCGCGAGCAGCCGGCGCCGCGACAGCGACGGGAGCATGCCGGGCGCCGTACGGATGCCGACGCCCGTGCCGCCGGTCAGCGCGAGGACCAGCAGGCCGTACGTCACCGGGCCGCCGCCCAGGTCCTTGGCCTGGAGCACGGAGACGGCGACGGCGGCCGAGACCGCCCCGGCGACGGCCGCGCAGGCGAGCACCAGAAGCGGGATCGCGCCCGTACGGCCCTTCTCTACGCCCGAACCCGTGCTGGGGCGGCGCAGGCCCTCCAGCGGCGACCGCGCGCGCGGGGTGCGGGTGTCGGGCAGTTCGAGCGAGGTGACCACCGACAGGGAGGCGGCGAACAGTCCGGCCGCGACGTACGAGGCGAGGGCCACCTGGTGCTGGGCGAACCAGGCGATGCCCGCGCCCAGCAGGTTGTTCAGCAGCGACACGACGACGAGCCCGGCGGCGGCCAGCGGCACCGCCACGAAGCCCGTACGCAGCGACAGGCGCCGCAGTGCGTCCATGTGGTCCGGCAGCGGACGCACCGTCGCGCCCTCCGGCGGCGGCGCGGGCAGCAGAGCGGGCGCCGCGCTCTCACGGCACACCGTCCAGAAGCGCTCGGCGACGCCGGTCACGAAGGTGGTCACCAGCAGGACCGCGAGCGCGTCGCCCGGAGTCCAGTCGATCCACAGGGGGGCGACGATCAGCAGCGCGGCCCGCACTCCGTCCGCGCCCGCCATGGTCCAGCGGCGGTCGAGCGGCCCCTCCGGGGACGTCAGCGCGGTGAGCGGGCCGAGCAGGACGGCCCCGAAGAGCAGGGTGGCGAGGATCCGCGCACCGAAGACGGTCGCGATCGCGAACGCCACACCCCGGTAGCCGCCGCCGAAGGAGCTGTTGGTGATGGCCGCCTGGAGGACCAGCACGACCAGGACGAGCAGGGCGAGGGCATCCCCGATCCCGCCCACGAGCTGGGCGCTCCACAGCCGCTTGAGCTGCGGTCGGCGCAGCAGGGCGTGGACGGCGCGCTCGCGGGAATCCGCGACCAGGGCGTCGTCAGGGTCAAGGGGATGGGCCGTTGGCTGCTCGGCTCGCGTCATGCGTTCAGCCTATCGGGAGCCACCGACAGCCCGGGGCGACCGTCCGAACGTGCGCACGCCCCGACACCAAAGTGTTGCCGGGGCGTGCGTTTCGCGAACCAGACGTGAAGAACCGTGGCGAGAAATCTCCTCCGGCTCAGTCCTCGGCGGCGGCCTTGGACGCCGTCGTCTTCTTGGCGGTGGTCTTCTTGGCCGTGGTCTTCTTCGCGGCGGTCGTCTTCGCGGCGGTCGTCTTGGCGGCCGTCTTCTTCGCCGTCGTCGACGCCGTCTTCTTGGCCGGTGCCTTCTTGGCGGCGGCCTTCTTCGCCGTCTTCTTGGCGGGCGCCTTGGCGCGCTTCTCCGCGAGCAGTTCGAAACCGCGCTCCGGGGTGATCGCCTCGACGCTGTCGCCGGAGCGCAGGGTCGCGTTGGTCTCACCGTCGGTGACGTACGGCCCGAAGCGCCCGTCCTTGACGACGACCGGCTTCCCGCTGACCGGGTCCGCGCCCAGTTCCTTCAGCGGCGGCTTGGCGGCCGCGCGGCCACGCTGCTTGGGCTGGGCGTAGATCGCCTGCGCCTCCTCCAGCGTGATCGTGAAGATCTGGTCCTCGGACTGCAGCGACCGCGAGTCCGTGCCCTTCTTCAGGTACGGCCCGTAACGGCCGTTCTGCGCGGTGATCTCCACGCCTTCCGCGTCCGTGCCGACGATCCGCGGCAGGGACATCAGCCGGAGCGCGTCCTCAAGGGTCACCGTGTCCAGGGACATCGACTTGAAGAGAGAGGCCGTACGCGGCTTGACGGCGTTCTTGCCGGTTTTCGGGGTGCCCTCGGGGAGCACCTCGGTGACGTACGGGCCGTAACGGCCGTCCTTGGCGACGATCGGGTGGTGCGGCGGCTCCGGGTCGGTCCCGAGCACGCGCTCGCCGCTCGGCTTGGCCAGCAGCTCCTCGGCCAGCTCGACCGTCAGCTCGTCGGGCGCCAGGTCCTCCGGGACATCCTTGGACTGGTACTGCTCGGTGCCCTTCTCGCCGCGCTCGACGTAGGGGCCGAAGCGGCCGACCCGCAGCACGATGTCGTTGCCGACGGGGAACGACGACACCTCGCGCGCGTCGATCGCGCCCAGGTCGGTCACCAGCTCCTTGAGACCGCCGAGGTGGTCCCCGTCGCCGTTGCCGGCGTCGGCCGCGTCACCGTTGCTGGTGCCCTCGCCGAAGTAGAACCGCTTCAGCCACGGCACGGCCTGCGCCTCGCCGCGCGCGATGCGGTCGAGGTCGTCCTCCATCTTGGCGGTGAAGTCGTAGTCGACGAGCCGCCCGAAGTGCTTCTCCAGGAGGTTGACCACGGCGAAGGACAGGAAGGACGGCACGAGGGCCGTGCCCTTCTTGAACACGTATCCGCGGTCGAGGATCGTGCCGATGATCGACGCGTACGTCGACGGGCGGCCGATCTCGCGCTCTTCCAGCTCCTTGACCAGCGAGGCCTCGGTGTAGCGGGCCGGGGGCTTGGTCGAGTGGCCGTCGGCGGTGATCTCCTCGGCGCTCAGGGCGTCGCCCTCGGTGACCTGCGGCAGCCGGCGCTCGCGGTCGTCGAGCTCGGCGTTCGGGTCGTCGGCGCCCTCGACGTACGCCTTCAGGAAGCCGTGGAAGGTGATCGTCTTGCCGGACGCGCTGAACTCGGCGTCCCGACCGTCGGCTGCCGTGCCGCCGATCCGGACCGTGACCGAGTTACCGGTCGCGTCCTTCATCTGGGAGGCGACGGTCCGCTTCCAGATCAGCTCGTAGAGCTTGAACTGGTCACCGGTCAGGCCCGTCTCCGCCGGGGTGCGGAAACGATCACCTGAGGGCCGGATCGCCTCGTGCGCCTCCTGCGCGTTCTTGACCTTGGCGGCGTACGTCCGCGGCTGCTGCGGCAGGTAGTCGGCACCGTACAGCTGCGTGACCTGGGCGCGGGCGGCGGCGATCGCCGTGTCCGACAGCGTCGTGGAGTCCGTACGCATGTACGTGATGAAGCCGTTCTCGTACAGCTTCTGCGCGACCTGCATCGTGGCCTTCGCGCCGAAGCCGAGCTTGCGGCTGGCCTCCTGCTGCAGCGTCGTCGTACGGAACGGCGCGTACGGCGAGCGGCGGTACGGCTTGGACTCGACCGAGCGGACCGAGAACCGCGTGTTCTCCAGGGCTGCGGCCAGCGCACGGGCGTTCGCCTCGTCCAGGTGGAGGGTGTTCGCGCTCTTCAGCTGCCCGAGCGAGTCGAAGTCGCGGCCCTGCGCGACGCGCTTGCCGTCGACGGTCGCGAGCCGTGCCACCAGGGTCGACGGGTCGGACTGGTCGCCGACGCGGCCGGTGCCGAAGGTGCCGGTCAGGTCCCAGTACTCGGCGGAGCGGAACGCCATGCGCTCGCGCTCCCGCTCCACGACGAGGCGGGTCGCCACGGACTGGACGCGGCCCGCCGACAGGCGCGGCATGACCTTCTTCCACAGGACCGGCGAGACCTCGTAGCCGTAGAGGCGGTCGAGGATGCGGCGGGTCTCCTGGGCGTCGACGAGCTTCTGGTTCAGCTCGCGCGGATTACGCACGGCCTGCTGGATCGCGTCCTTGGTGATCTCGTGGAACACCATCCGCTTGACCGGGACCTTGGGCTTCAGCACCTCCTGGAGGTGCCACGCGATGGCCTCGCCCTCGCGGTCCTCATCGGTGGCGAGGAAGAGCTCGTCGGACTCACGCAGCAGGTCCTTGAGCTTCTTGACCTGCGCCTTTTTGTCGGCATTGACGACATAGATCGGCTGGAAGTCGTGCTCGACGTCCACGCCGAGGCGGCGCACCTCGCCGGTGTACTTCTCGGGGACCTCCGCGGCCCCGTTCGGAAGGTCACGGATGTGCCCGACGCTCGCCTCGACGGTGTAGCCGGGGCCGAGATAGCCCTTGATCGTCTTCGCCTTGGCAGGCGACTCGACGATGACGAGTCGGCGGCCGCCCTGTGCGGTCTCGCTGGTCGGGGACAACTTCGCTCTTCTCTCCGGTCGACGCTGGGGCCTCCCCAGGCCTTCGTCCCGGGGTCGGGTGGTGACGCTGCGGAGTGTGACGGTACATCCCGCCCCCGTGTCAAACGGGAAAAGCCCGCAACGGCCACTCGAACGGTAACCCGACTACCGGCATTCCTGCCGCCCGGAGTGGAGAGCGGCCCTTTCGACCGCATCCGGAGGGTGATCTCCCAGTTACCGGAGTCCCGGCCGTCGCGCGGCCGGGAACCGCGATGTCACAGGCGCATGAAGCACCACACCCCGGCCGCGAGCGCGGCCACGGCCGCGAGGCTCGCGAGGGCTGCCGATGCGACCTGGCTCACATCCTCGGCGACGGGCTCCCGGCGCCGCAGCCGGGTCGCGGTCCACGTCAGCAGTCCGCCTCCGAACAGGGCGAACACCGCGCCCGCGAAGATCGCCGGTCCGCTCTCCATGCCCTCGTCCCTCCCGTCGCCGGACTGCCCGGCGACGGGAGGCTGACATGCCCGGGAAGCGGTCGGGCGAACTTGGGGTGAACACAGGGCGGACGGCCCGTCATGTGTCACCCGCGCGCCCCCGCGCCGCTCACACCGTGCCGGGGTGGATATCTTCCCGGTCGTCTTGGCGTTGTCGCGGCGGCCCACCGTGCACACCAGGGTCGTGAACCCGTGGTTCCAGTCGTCGTCGCCGCCCAGCCGGCCGAAGACACCCTGCTGCGCCGAAGAGGCCCAAGTCGACTCGAATTTGTTGCTGCAGAGCTTGTTCGCGTTGTCGATGCCTTTCTTGTAGTCCATGTTCTTGGGGGCGGCCACGAAACCGATCACCTGATCGGTGTGCGGCCTGGCACAGTCGGTCAGCAGGCCCTTGAACGACTTCTCGTTGTCGTAGTACGTCCAGCAGTCGCCGATGCCCATCTGGGCCGCGTACAGGTTCGCGCCGGCGTCCCTGAAAAGGCCCACCTCGCCTCCGATCGCCACATGGCGTCCCAGTACGAGACACGCGGTGCCCCCGTCGGCCGCCGACCGCCGCGAAGCCCTCCTGCGTCGGCACGACGGCGTAGTAACCGGCGTCCGGGAGGGCGTCGGCGATCGGCTTTGCCTGCCGCTCGCAGCGTTCGGCGCCGTTGGCGCGCGCGTCCGCGTAGTCGGTGGCCTTGTCGACCGCCACGACCTGCCCGTCGGGCCAGTCGTCCGTACAGCTGACGACTCCGAGGTTGGGCGCGGACTTGAAGTCGGCACCGGACCAGACAGCGGTGACACAGTCCCCGCGCTCAACGACTCGTGGAGCCCGACCTGTTCGCCGTACTGGTACACCGGTCCGGTCGGCTCGGCGGACTCCGGCGCGGAGGTCGAGGGCGACGTCTTGGGCCGGGCGCTCGCCTTGCCGCTGTCCCCACCCGTCAGGGACACGGCGGCCCATGTCCCGCCGGCCACGACGAGCACGACGGCGACGACGATGGCGATGACCGCGCCCAGGGGCTTCTTGCGGAGCGGAGGCGTGCCCCGCGTCCCCCAGGGCTCGGCAGGCAGCCCACCGGCGGCGACCGTCGGCGCGGAGGGACCGGTCCCGTACGACGGTGTTGGCCGGTTTCACATCCCTGCGGAGAATGCCGATCCGGCGTCTCCCCCGCCAATGGCAGGGGAGACGCCGGACCAGGGCGAGGGCCGGGTCATCAACAGCAATGCGCCGGGGACGACACCGCGCGCCCCGTCACCGCGCGGGCTCCAGGAACCCCTGTTCGACCAGCAGCCGGATCTGAGCAGGCGTCCGGTCGCGCAGCACCAGCGGGTCCTCGCCGACCAGTTGAGCAATGGCATCCAGGATCCGCCCCGCGCTCAGCGTGCCGTCGCACACGCCGGCGAAGCCCGCGCCGACCGTGTCCACCTTGGTGGCGCGGCGCATCCCACGGTTCTGGCGCAGCACCACGTGCTCCGGGTCCTCGGCGCCGGGCAGTCCGACCTGCTCCTGGACGACCTCGGCGGCGAGCTTGAAGTGTCCGGCGAGCAGGGCCGCATCATCGTGCGCCCGCAGATAGTCGATGCGGTCGAAGTGCGCGCGCACGGTGTCGCCGAGCGGCTGTTCGACCGGATGCGGCCACTCCTCGACCGTGATCGACGGCTCGGCGGCGTCCGTCCTGCGCAGCGCGATCCAGCCGAAGCCGACCGCCCTCACCTTGCGCGCCTCGAACTCGTCGAGCCACGCGTCGTACCGCGCCTGGTACTCGGCCACCTCATCGCGGTGGTCGCCCGCGTCCCGCAGCCACAACTCGGCGTACTGCGTGATGTCCTGGACCTCGCGCTGCACGATCCAGGCGTCACAGCCGCGCGGCACCCATGAGCGCAGCCGGTCCTGCCAGTCCTCCCCCGCCACGTGCTGCCAGTTGGCCAGGAACTGCGCGAACCCGCCCTCGTTCAGCCGCTGTCCCGCCTGCTGAACGAGCGTGCGGCACAGATCGTCCCCGCTCATGCCGCCGTCGCGGTAGGTGAGCCGCGCGCCCGGAGAGATCACGAAGGGAGGGTTCGACACGATCAGGTCGTACGTCTCGTCGTCCCGGATCGGCTCGAAGAGAGAACCCTGACGCAGGTCGGCGGCCGGTGCGCCGGACAGCGCCAGAGTCAGCGCGGCGATGTGCAGGGCACGGGGGTTGACGTCGGTCGCGGTCACGCGCGTGGCGTGCTGAGCGACGTGCAGCGCCTGGATCCCGGAACCGGTGCCGAGGTCGAGGGCGGAGCCGACGGGGGTCCGTACGGTGATCCCGGCGAGGGTGGTGGAGGCACCGCCGACCCCGAGCACAACGCCCTCGTCCTTGCTGCCGATGCCGCCCGCCCCGCCGACCGCGCACCCCAGGTCGGACACGATGAACCAGTCCTCGCCGCCGGGTCCGCCGTACGGCCGGACGTCCACGGTCGCGGCGACCTCGTCCCCGCCGGTGGGCACCAGCCAGCCGGCGTCCGTGCAGGCGTCGACCGGCAGCACACCCGCCACGCGCGCGTGCGGCACGGGCTGCTGCAACAGGAACAGTCGTACGAGCGTCTCCAGCGGCGTGTCCCCGCGCGTCGCCCGGAGCGCGGGCACGGTCTCGCTCCGCGCGAGCGCCGCGTACGCGGGCGCTCCGAGCAGTTCGAGCAGCCCGTCGGCGGTGAAGGAGGCCGCGAGCAGGGCGTCCCGCAGCTGTGCGGTGACGTCGGCGCGGTCGGTGGAGGGCAGGGTGGCTGCGCTGGAGTTACTCACGCCCCTATTTTTACCGCTGTGGGCAGTCGTTCCGCTGAGCGATGGGGGTCTCCGGGTCTCCCTGCTCGAGTGAAGCCGAGAGCTTGGGGGAAGGTGGGCACAGCCTGCAGCGCCGGGTGCCTCCCAGCCAAGTTCAGCCCAGCGCCGGGAGGGTGCCACCAGCGCCGGGACCTCACAACGCACTGCTCAGCCGGACGTCGCCGACGCAGAAGCCGAACCGGAAGTGGAAGTGGACTTGCAGCTCGCCTGCTGCGTCATCGCCTTCCCGACGTCCCCCGCCTCCAGCTCCTTCAGCGCGTCGTTCCCGCTCGTGCTCAGCTTGTCGAGCTGCGTCGCGATCCCCTTGAGCCCGTCCGCGAACTTCGCCTGGTCCTTCGTGTTGAGCGCCTCCACCTGCTTCTGCAGAGTGGCGTACGCGGCGGAGATGTCGTTGAGCTCCTTGACCGCGTTCTTCTGCTTCGTCGCGCCGTTGTCGACGCCCGGCGCCCCCGCCGCGTTGACGGCCGCCCCGATCGCCTTGTAGGCGTCGGACATGGTCTGGAAGGCCTGGGAGTCGGTCTTCTGGACCTGCTCCGGCGTGCTGTTGTCCGAGGTCTCCTTCTGGATCGCGGTGCTGGCGCCCGCGATCTTCTGTGCCTGCGGCTGCACCGCGTCACAGACCTGCTTGGCCCAGGAAGCCAGCTTGTCGTCGCTTGCGCTGCTGCCGCTGCTCGTGCACCCCGACAGCGCCAGTACCAGTACCGCACCGCCGGACAGTGCGGCCGCGAGCTTCTTGTTCACCGGTTTGGTCCCTTCCATGGCTCTCGGCCCCGGAACATACACGCCAACCGGGTGACACCCGCGTATCCAATATCACTTATGGCAGCTATTGCAGCCTTTTGTCCCAAGCGAGAGAAGGCTCACGAAGAGCGGCACGAACACAAACAGGGCGGGCGCACGACGCATCGATGAGCGCCGTGCGCCCGCCCGTTGGCCTGTACCTGACCAGGCGGAAGAGCGGGTGCCGTGGAACCGGCTACGACACCACCGCCGGATCGGCCGGCTTGGACACCCTCTCGGCGTTGCCGTCGTCACCGACGGCGATCCCGCGCCGCTTGGAGACGTACACCGCGACCACGATCACGAGGATCGAGAGCGCGGCGATCAGGATCCGTACGACGAGACTCTTGTCGCTGCCGTACGAGAACTTGACGACCGCGGGTGCGATGAGCAGGGAGACCAGGTTCATCACCTTCAGCAGCGGGTTGATCGCCGGTCCCGCGGTGTCCTTGAAGGGGTCGCCGACCGTGTCGCCGATCACCGTCGCGGCGTGCGCCTCACTGCCCTTGCCGCCGTGGTGGCCGTCCTCGACGAGCTTCTTGGCGTTGTCCCAGGCGCCGCCGGAGTTGGCGAGGAAGACCGCCATCAGCGTGCCGGTGCCGATCGCACCCGCGAGGTACGCGCCGAGCGCGCCGACGCCAAGGGTGAACCCGAGGGCGATCGGCGCCATGACGGCGAGCAGACCGGGTGTGGCCAACTCCCTGAGGGCGTCCTTGGTGCAGATGTCGACGACCCTGCCGTACTCCGGCTTCTCCGTGTAGTTCATGATTCCGGGCTTCTCACGGAACTGCCGCCGCACCTCGAAGACCACCGCGCCCGCCGACCGCGACACCGCGTTGATCGCCAGCCCCGAGAAGAGGAAGACGACCGCCGCGCCCACGATGAGGCCGACCAGGTTGTTGGGCTGCGAGATGTCCATGACCAGGCTCATCGGTCCACCGTCGCCGACCTTCTCGCCCACGTCCTGCGCGGCCGTGGTGATCGCGTCGCGATACGAGCCGAAAAGCGCCGACGCGGCGAGGACGGCCGTGGCGATGGCGATGCCCTTGGTGATCGCCTTGGTGGTGTTGCCCACGGCGTCCAGGTCGGTGAGCACCTGCGCGCCCGAGCCCGTGACGTCGCCGGACATCTCGGCGATGCCCTGGGCGTTGTCGGAGACCGGACCGAAGGTGTCCATGGCGACGATCACGCCGACCGTGGTGAGCAGGCCGGTGCCGGCCAGCGCCACCGCGAACAGCGCGAGCATGATCGACGAACCGCCGAGCAGGAACGCGCCGTACACACCGAGCCCGATCAGCAGCGCGGTGTAGACGGCGGATTCGAGGCCGACGGAGATACCGGCGAGGACCACGGTGGCCGGGCCGGTCAGCGAGGTCTTGCCGATGTCCCGCACCGGACGGCGGCTGGTCTCGGTGAAGTAGCCGGTCAGTTGCTGGATCAGTGCGGCGAGCACGATGCCGATGGCCACGGCGACGAGCGCCAGGATCCGCGGATCGCCGTCCTTGGCCCCGATCGCCACGTCGGAGACGCCCTTGAGGTCGGCGTACGACGACGGCAGGTAGCTGAAGACGGCAGCGGCGACCAGCGCCAGCGAGATCACCGCGGAGATGAAGAAGCCCCGGTTGATCGCGGACATACCGCTGCGGTCGGCACGGCGCGGGGCCACCGCGAAGATGCCGATCATCGCGGTGACGACCCCGATCGCGGGCACGATCAGCGGGAACGCCAGACCTGAGTCGCCGAACGCCGCCTTGCCGAGGATCAGCGCGGCGACGAGCGTCACGGCGTACGACTCGAAGAGGTCGGCCGCCATGCCCGCACAGTCGCCGACGTTGTCGCCCACGTTGTCGGCGATGGTCGCGGCATTGCGCGGATCGTCCTCCGGAATGCCCTGCTCGACCTTGCCGACCAGGTCGGCGCCGACGTCGGCGGCCTTGGTGAAGATGCCGCCTCCGACACGCATGAACATGGCGATGAGCGCCGCGCCCAGGCCGAAGCCCTCCAGGACCTTCGGCGCGTTCGCCGCGTACACCAGCACCACACAGGAGGCGCCCAGCAGACCGAGCCCCACCGTGAACATGCCGACGACGCCGCCCGTGCGGAAAGCGATCTTCATGGCCTTGTGCGAGACGGCGGTGAGGTCCTTTTCCGGCTCACCCGGCGCGGGCGTCGCCTCGCGCGCCGCCGCGGCAACCCGCACATTGCTCCGCACGGCCAGCCACATGCCGATATACCCGGTGGCCGCCGAGAACGCCGCACCGATCAGGAAGAACACCGACCGTCCGGCGCGCTGATTCCAGTCGTCCGCGGGCAGCAGCATGAGCAGGAAGAAAACGATCACGGCGAATACGCCGAGCGTGCGCAGCTGCCGGGCCAGATAGGCGTTCGCGCCTTCCTGGACCGCTGCCGCGATCTTCTTCATGCTGTCGGTTCCCTCGCCGGCCGCGAGTACTTGTCGTACCAGAATCCCGGCGACCACAAGGGCCGCCAGGGCGACGGCACCGATGACCATGATGATCAGACGGTTGCTGTCGGTCAGTACTGCGGCTGCGAGGGATGTGGGGTGATCAAACTGTTGAGGGGTAGAAAGCCCCGCCATTCGTCCTCCTTGACGTTTGGGCTGAGCTCAAGATGTGGACGGATTGTAGGTAGCGGAACCTGATCAAAACAGTGGGCGGTAAACGGAATTAGCCTTCACTCGCTCTTCAGCAAAGATCGCACGCGAGCCACAGAACCCGAAAGAGGTAATGCCCCAAAACCATTGACTGGATGAGTTCTTGATCAAATTATCGCGCGATTGATCGTGAAGCAATTCACTAATTGCCAGTGGCGATGTACAAAAAGAAGGGCCCTGTACAGGACAGGGCCCTTCGAAAGCAGTACGAAAGTACGAGGAGAGAGTGGTTTACGAGGCGGTCAGGCGGTGAGCGTGGCGGGCGGCGTGGTCGGCCAGCTCATCCTGATCAGTCCGCCGTTCTGCCCGGCGGAGACCTCGACATCGTCCACGAGGCCGCTGATGACCGCGAGGCCCATCTCGTCCTCTTCGGTCTCCGCGTCCGAGTCGTCGGCGCCTGTTGCACCCGGCGCCTCACCGGGCACCGCGTGCGGCGCCTCGTCGCCGACCTCGATGGAGAACTGCTTCTCCTCCTCGGTCAGCAGCACCCGCACCGGCGCCGAGATGCCGTTGCTCTGGTGCAGTCCGACGGCACGGGTGCAGGCCTCACCGACGGCGAGCCTGACCTCGTCGAGTACGGCCTCCTCCACTCCGGCCCTGCGCGCCACCGCTGCCGCCACCAGTCGGGCGGTCCTGACGTGCTCGGGCAGCGCGCTGAAGCGGAGTTCAACGGTGGCCATGCATCCCCCTCGGAACTTCGGGCGTGCGGTCAGGGGGCCGGGCCGAGGCCCGGTCCCCCCTCTTACTTCTGCCGTCCGGGCACTACGGCCCGAGAACGGGGTCAGTCGGTGGCCGCCACCGCTTCCTCGACCGAGGTGTGGATGGGGAACACCTTGGTGAGACCGGTGATGCGGAAGATCTTCAGAATGCGCTCCTGGTTGCACACCAGGCGCAGGGAGCCCTCATGGGCCCGAACACGCTTCAAGCCGCCCACCAGCACGCCGAGCCCGGTGGAGTCGAGGAAGTCGACGCCCTCCATGTCGACGACGAGGTGGAAATTCCCGTCGTTCACCAGCTCGACCAGCTGCTCGCGCAGCTTGGGCGCGGTATATACGTCGATTTCGCCACCGACCTCGACGACCGTACGATCGCCGACGGTACGGGTCGACAGGGACAGGTCCACGGATCCTCCAGCACCTTGCTATCGAGCGGTCGCCCCTCGGGACACCTCGGCAGAGCCCCCGGGACGGTTCGCCAGCCGCGATGGCATTCAATCACTTACCGGCAGGCGTGCACGACGCCTTGGGCCCATTGTCCGTCACGCCAGTGACACACTCGGTGCCGATGGCCAAGAATCACCGATCCGATCGACCCTCGACGGACCCCGCATCCCGCCTTGCACCGGGCACGGTCCTGGACCGGCTCGCCTCGGGGCCGAGCCGGGCTGCGCGCATCACTCATACGGAGCACTTGCCCCCGCGCGAGGGTCGCCATGCCGTCTGGCCGGACCGGATCCGCTCCGAGATCGTCACAGCCGTGCAGACGGCCGGCATCGAGCGCCCCTGGGCCCACCAGGCACGCGCCGCCGAGCACGCCCTGGACGGCGACTCCGTGGTCGTCGCCACCGGCACCGCGTCGGGCAAGTCGCTCGCATACCTCGTTCCGGTGCTTTCGCGTCTGCTGGATGGAGCAGAGGCCCCGAACGGGCGCGGCGCGACCGCCCTGTACCTCGCCCCGACGAAGGCCCTCGCGGCGGATCAGTGCCGCTCCGTGAAGGAACTTTCACAGCCTCTGGGCACGGCGATCCGCGCCGCGGTGTACGACGGCGACACGCCGCCCGAGGAACGCGAATGGGTGCGCCAGTACGCCAACTACGTCCTCACCAACCCCGACATGCTGCACCGCGGCATATTGCCCTCACATCCACGCTGGTCCTCCTTCCTGCGTGCCCTGAAGTACGTCGTCATCGACGAGTGCCACACCTACCGCGGCGTCTTCGGCTCCCACGTCGCCCAGGTCCTGCGCCGTCTGCGCCGCCTGTGCGCCCGCTACGGCGCCTCACCCGTCTTCCTGCTGGCCTCCGCGACCGCCGCCGAGCCGTCGGTGGCCGCCCGGCGCCTCACCGGCCTCCCGGTCGTCGAGGTCGCGGACGACGCCTCACCACGCGGCGAGCTGGTCTTCGCCCTCTGGGAGCCCCCGCTCACCGAGCTACATGGCGAGAAGGGCGCGCCCGTCCGGCGTACGGCCACCGCCGAGACCGCCGACCTGCTGACCGACCTGACCGTGCAGGGCGTGCGCTCGGTCGCCTTCGTCCGCTCCCGCCGCGGCGCCGAGCTGATCTCGGTGATCGCCCAGGAGCGCCTCGCCGAGGTCGACCGCTCACTGGCCCGGCGCGTGGCCGCCTACCGCGGCGGCTACCTCCCCGAGGAGCGCCGCGCCCTCGAACGTGCCCTCCACTCCGGCGAACTCCTCGGCCTCGCCGCCACCACCGCCCTCGAACTCGGCGTCGACGTGTCGGGCCTGGACGCCGTCCTCATCGCCGGCTACCCGGGGACGAGGGCGTCGCTGTGGCAGCAGGCGGGCCGCGCCGGCCGCGCCGGGCAGGGCGCCCTGGCGGTCCTGGTCGCCCGCGACGACCCGCTCGACACGTTCCTCGTCCACCATCCCGAGGCCCTCTTCGAACAGCCGGTGGAGTCCACGGTCCTCGACCCCGACAACCCGTACGTCCTGGCCCCCCACCTGTGTGCCGCGGCGGCGGAACTTCCGCTCACGGACGAGGACCTGGAGCTGTTCGGACCGGCCTGTGCGGAGCTGCTGCCGCAGCTGGAGGCCGCGAAGCTGCTGCGTCGCCGGACTAAGGCCTGGCACTGGACGCGCCGGGAGCGGGCCGCCGACCTCGCGGACATCCGCGGGGAGGGCGGGCGCCCCGTCCAGGTCGTCGAGGCCGGCACCGGGCGGCTGCTCGGCACGGTCGACGCGGGCGCCGCGCACACGACGGTGCACGAGGGCGCGGTCCATCTGCACCAGGGCCGTACCTATCTGGTGCGGTCGCTCGACCTGGAGGACTCCGTCGCCCTGGTCGAGGAGGCCAACCCCCCGTATTCGACGGTCGCCCGCGACACGACCTCCATCTCCGTCCTGGAAACGGACATCGAAGTCCCCTGGGGCGAGGGTCGGCTGTGTTACGGCTCCGTCGAGGTCACCAACCAGGTCGTCTCCTTTCTGCGTCGACGCCTCATCACCGGTGAAGTGCTGGGCGAGACGAAACTCGACCTCCCTCCTCGTACGCTGCGCACCCGTGCCGTGTGGTGGACGGTCACCGAGGAGCAGCTGGATCAAGCCCGGATCAACCCGGAGATCCTCGGCGGCGCCCTGCACGCCGCCGAACACGCCTCGATCGGTATGCTCCCCCTCTTCGCCACATGCGACCGCTGGGACATCGGCGGCGTCTCCATCCCGCTCCACCCGGACACCCTCCTCCCCACGGTCTTCGTGTACGACGGCCATCCCGGCGGCGCGGGCTTCGCGGAGCGCGCCTTCCACACGGCCCGCGCCTGGCTGACCGCCACCCGCCAGGCCATCGCCTCCTGCGAGTGCGAGGCGGGCTGCCCGTCCTGCATCCAGTCCCCCAAGTGCGGCAACGGCAACGATCCGCTGCACAAGAGAGGAGCCGTGCGATTGCTCACGGTGCTGTTGCGTGGGGCACCGGAGGAGAAGGAGAGCGCTGCGCCCTCGCCTCCGCCGGGCCCGCCCTCGCCCTGACCTCGGCGGTGAACGGCCCCGAGGCGGACGCCGCCGTGACGTCCGAGACATCCCCTACGAGGGCGCACCGCACGAGCCGGCTGCCCTGGGCTCCGGCGACGCGGCCCGCCGTGGCGCACGCCGCCTCACCTCCCTCCATCCAGTGGTCGGCGGCGGCGAGCGCCGCCAGGTCGGCCGCACCGGCCGCGCGGTGACGGGCCAGCACGGCCTCCCCCTGGGCCAGCAGCACCCCGCACACGGCGCACAGGGTGCCGATCACACATACGACCCAGACGGTCACCGATCCGCGGTCGGAACGGGCACTCTCCGCACGAGCGTTCAGGGCCGTGAGCACGGAGCCCAGGCCGCGAAACCGGACCCCCATCGCTCCACCCGGCCCTTTCTTCGGCTTCTTCAGCCCGCACCTCTTCATCGGTCTGCCCCCGCCCGCCGGTTCACTTCTCTTCACTGCTTCACCCCCACGGTGTCCTCGGCCAACGCCACTGCCTCATGGCGCAGTTCGAGAGGCAGCGCGTCCGGACCTGGCGCATGGGCGATGACCACCACGCGGACGAGGTCGCCCTGTCGGCTCACCGTGACCCGCGCACCGTCCGGCGCCGCCTGCCCGGCCACATCCCGCACCACGTCGGGCGGTTCTTGCCGAGCCGCCGCCCGGGCTCCCGCTCGGGCCGCGTCCACACACTGGATCTGCGCGGACGCGGCCAGCAGGGCCCAGACGAGAGCCATCGCGAAGAGCACCAGGGCGGGTAGGACGACCGCAGTCTCCGCCGTCACGAATCCACGGTCTCGGTCCTGGTCCCGGTCCCGGTCCTGGCGCCGCCTCGCCCCGTCACATCCGGACACTGAGCGCCCGCTTCACGATGCTCTGCAGCTCCGCGCTGACCTGCCCGCTCGTCAGCACCTTGTAGAGGACCGCCGCGAAGGCCACGGCCGCGATGATCCCCACCGCGTACTCGGACGTGACCATGCCCGCGTCCTCGCGCACCGCCGCCCGTACCCGGCGTACCAGCGCCCGCACCCGTGCTCGTACTCGTGCTGCTTTGCCCATCTCAACCCCCATCAGTTCTGGTCCTGTCGACCTGTTCGATCCGTTCGATTCCGTCTGATCCGTCGTTCATCGCGCGTGATCTGCTGTTCACCGCGTGGGATCCGTCGTTGACCGTGTGCCGTGCGCCGTCATCCGCCACCTCCTCTCAGCAGCCCTCCCGCGAGTCCGATCACCACGGGCAGCACCCCGACCGCGATGAAGGCGGGCAGGAAACACAGCCCCACCGGCGCGGTGACCATGACGCCCGCACGGCGTGCCCGTGCCGTCGCCGCTCGCCCCCACTCGGCGCGGGCCTCCGTCGCCAGGCGCCCGACGGGCGCGGCCGCCGGTATGCCGGAATCGCCCGCTCGTTCCAGGAGCCGCGCCAGCGCTCCGGCACCGGGGAGGACGGCGAGCCGCTGCCATGCGTCGGCCGGCTCGCCCCCGAGCCGTACCTCGGCCGCACCCCGCGCCAACCGCTCCCCGACCGGTCCCTCCAACGCCTCTCCCACCGCCTGGGCCGCCGACACGGGGCTCGCACCCGCAGCGATGCACGCCGCCAGCAGGTCGGCAGCCAGCGGGAGCTGACGGGTCGCCACGGCGGGGTCGTACTCCTCCGCCAGGCGGTCGCGCTCCTGCCGGGCCCGCCAACGTGACACGCCGACCCCGGTGATCAGCCCGACGGCCAGCCCGCCGATCCCCCCGATCAACACCCACCCGGCGCACAACGCCCCCACGACCGGCAACCACCGCCGAAGGGTGTCCCGCACCTCCGCTCGCCGGCGCACGGCACCCCGCACCCCTGAGCCCAACCGCCAGGGCACCACCTCCCGGGCCCCGACACCCCGCTCGCCGGACAGAGCCCCTGACACCCCCGAGCCCCACCCACCGGACGAAACCCCCGGCCCCCCGAACTTCCTCCCCTCAGGCACCACCTCCCGCACCAGCACCACTTCCAGCCGGCGCCGCGCCCTGCGTTCGCGCCGCGCGGCGACGAACGCCCACGCCGGCCACCACAGCGCCAGCGCTCCACACAGCACCCCCAGCCTGTGGACAACCTCCGCGCTCATGCCGCCTCCGCTCCCCGAACGATCCGCAGCGCCCACCACAGCCCCGCGCCCTCCAGCACACCGCCGACGGCGAGGCAGGCCAGTCCCGGGCCGGTGTGCAGCAGCACGTGCAGCGGGTGGGCGCCGAGGCCGGTGCCCAGCAGCAGGCCGAGAACCGGCAAACCCGCGAGCAGGACCGCCGTTGAACGGGCGCCCGCCAACTGGGCCCGCAGATCCTCCCGTTGGTCGCGCTCGGCGCGCAGGGCCGCCTCCAGCCGGTCGAGCCCGGCTGCCAGGCCCGCGCCCCGGTCCACGGCCACCCGCCAGCATGCGGCGAGCCCCGACAACCCGGCGGCACCCGGCTGCCGTGCCGCATCCGCGAGCGCACCCGGTACGTCCCCGCCGAACCGCGCCGCCGCCAGCACCGTCGCCTGCGCCCCGCCGAGGCCGTCCGAGTCGCGTGCCGCGCGGAGCAATGCCTCGCCCGGCTGACGTCCCGCGCGTACCTCCCCGGCGAGCGCCCCGCACAGCGCGATCACCGCCTCATCACGCCGGTCCCGCTCCCGCCGGGCCTCCCGCGCCAGCCGCACCCGGCGCAGTACCGGCACGCCGACGACCCCGGCCAGCAGGGGCAGAACGGATGCGCCGAGCACCGCGATCGCCGCACCGACGGCGACCGACCACCACTCGGCCGGCAACCTCCGCAGCCGAACGAGGGCCCGTTCCCAGGGCGGTGGGCCGCCCCCCGCCGCCGCGCCCCCGCCCGCGAACAGCAACCGGGCCCGCCGTGCCGTCATGCTCGGGCCTCTCAGCATCCAGGCCGCCGCGCCGGCACACGCCAGTCCGGCACCCACCGACATCGTCCCGATTCCCATCACACAAACTCACTCCCATCACGTCCGTCACTCCCGCCCCGAAGCAGCTCCCGCAGCCGCTCCCAGCCCCGCTCGCGCTTGAACGCCCCCGCGCCCCACCGCAGCGCGGGCACGGTCACCACCAGCCCCGACGCGTCCCGCTCCAGCACATGCACCTCCGCGATCCGGCGTCGCCCGGTCCGATCGCGCACGAGGTGGAGGACCACCGACAGCGCGGCCGCCAGCTGGCTGTGCAGCGCGGCCCGGTCCAGGCCCGCCGCGGTGCCCAGCGCCTCCAGGCGCGCCGGCACCTGTGCTGCCGCATTCGCGTGGAGGGTGCCGCAGCCGCCCTCGTGGCCCGTGTTCAGCGCGGCCAGCAGGGACACCACCTCGGGGCCGCGCACCTCGCCGACCACGAGCCGGTCGGGTCTCATCCGCAGCGCCTGCCGCACCAGGTCCTGAAGCTCGACGAGCCCCACGCCCTCCTGGTTCGCGGGCCGTCCCTCCAGCCGCACCACATGGGGATGGTCGGGCCGCAGTTCAGCCGAGTCCTCGGCCAGCACGATCCGCTCCGTCGGCCCCACCACGCCCAGCAGCGCGCTCAGGAGGGTGGTCTTGCCCGAGCCGGTCCCGCCGCTGATCACGTAGGAAAGCCGGGAGGCGATCAGCGCCCGCAGCACCCGGTCCCCGCCCGGGGGCACCGTCCCCGCCGCCACCAGCTCGTCGAGGGTGAACGCTCGCGGCCGTACGACCCGCAGGGACAGGCACGTGGAGCCGACCGCGACCGGCGGCAGCACCGCGTGCAGCCGGGTACCGTCCGGCAGGCGCGCGTCGACCCACGGTCTGGCGTCGTCGAGCCGCCGCCCGGCCACGGCGGCCAACCGCTGCGCGAGACGTCGTACGGCCGCCGCGTCCGGAAAGGCCACCGCCGTCAGTTCCAGCCCGCCGCCGCGGTCCACCCACACCCGGTCGGGCGCCGACACCAGCACGTCGGTCACGGACGGATCGGCGAGCAACGGTTCCAGGGGGCCGCTGCCGACCAGTTCGGAGCGCAGCTGCCGAGCCGCGCCCAGCACTTCCGCATCCCCGAGCACCCGTCCCTGCTCCCGCAGGGCCTGCGCCACGCGCGCGGGGGTCGGCTCGGCCCCGCTCTCCGCCAGCCACTGCCGCACGCCGTCGAGCAGCCGCGTCCGTTCGGCGAGTCCGGCGGCGTGCCCAAGAGCCCCGACTGCCCGCGCACCGGGTTCCCCGCCGCCGTCCGTATCCGCCGCCGTGTCCCAGCCTGTGCTCATAGGTCAGTCACCCGCCTCGGCCAGCGCCCGCTCCCAGAAGACCGAGCAGAACCGGGCGAGCGGCCCCCGCGCCGCTCCCCCGGGCGGCACGGAGCCGTCCGGCGGCGGTGTCTCGGACGGCACTTCGCCGACCAGCGGAAGGCCCAGCAGCCGCGCCACCTCGCGGTCGTCGAGACCGGGCGCATACGGCCCTCGTACCGCGACCCGCAGGTCGCCCAGGACCATGCCTGCGACCGACGCCACCCGCCGTGCGGCCGCGACGGCACGCAGCTCGGCAGGGACCACCAGCACCCCGACGTCCACTTGGGCAAGGACTTCGGCGACGCCTTCGTCGACGCGGCGCGGGAGGTCGACGACGACCGCGCCGCCACGTCGGCGGCCCGCGGCGAGGACCGCGCGGACCGCCTGAGGCGGAACGGCCACCGTGTCGCCGCGGTCCCAGCTGAGTACCCGCAGCGCATGCAGCCGGGGCAGGGACTCCTCCAGGGCGCCGCCGCCGACTCTGCCGCGGGAAGCGGCGAACGCGGGCCAGCGCAGTCCGTCGGCCTTCTCTCCGCCGAGGAGTACATCGAGTCCGCCGCCCAGCGGATCGGCGTCCACGAGCAGAGTGCGCCTGCCCTCACGCGCGGAGGTGACGGCGAGGGCGCAGGCGAGCGTGGACGCGCCCGACCCGCCGCGGCCGCCGATCACGCCCACGGTGAGCGCGGGTCGGCCGACCCCCTCGGCCACGTCGGCGATGCGGTCGACCAGCCACTGCTCGCCGTCCGGCAGCAGCAGGACATGGTCGGCGCCGATCTCCACGGCCCGCCGCCAGACGCCGGAATCGTCCTGATCCCGACCGACCAGCACCACTCCGCGTCTGCGCGCGGCCCCGCGCACACGGCGCGCGGCGTCGTCGCCGACGAGGACGAGTGGCGCCGCCTCCCAGCTACCCCGGTGCCTGGGCACCCCCGGGTGGACCTCCGGTCTGGCGCCCGCGGCCGCGCACAGGCGCAGCAGGTCGTCGAGCAGTTCGGCGTCCTCGGTGACGATCAGCGGTCCGTTCCGCCGCCCGTCGGCGACGGCCGACCCGTCTTGTGTGATGGCTCCCGCCACGATCTCCATCCCCCTTCGCTGCTTTTCCCGCCCGGGCCCGCAGGGCCCACTGCGGCCCCGCGCTTCCCGCTCGTGTGAAGGACCGGCGACCGGCCTGCATATGAGCGGCCGATACGAACCGGACATGCGCGCCCGACAAACCGAACCGGCATGAACTCGCCACTGGTCGGGCGTGCTGGAATCACGGTGCAGCGATCCAGGAAATCGTGTGGATCTTGATCGATAACTGTGGACAACTCGGCGATTGTGAATATCGCCTTCACCCATACCGGTGCAGCCTCAACTACTGCCGCAGAGCAGCGCGACGGCTACTCACCGTGACGAAGCGTGGACATGCAGAAGCGGCGCCCGCAAGCGCCGCCACAGGGCACGGAGACCGTCCCAGAGAGAGCAAAACCCACCCGGACATGCGACGACCCCCGCCGGGGGGGAGAGCGGGGGTCGTCCCCACGGCCGACTCGGGGGGGGAGGAGTCGGACCGGGTTAGCACGGTCGCGAACGATCCGTGACTTCCATGGTGTACCCGAGAGCCCTCTCAGGCAAACCCACACGCCCCACCTTACGCCGAATGGTGGGCGCATATGCTCTGGCCCGTGGAAAACCACTCCTTGCCCCGCACAGCGGCGTTCTTTGATCTGGACAAGACGGTCATTGCGAAGTCGAGCACGCTCACCTTCAGCAAGTCCTTCTACCAAGGCGGGCTGATCAATCGCAGGGCCGTCCTGCGCACCGCGTACGCCCAGTTCGTCTTCCTCCTGGGCGGTATGGACCACGACCAGATGGAGCGGATGCGCGAGTATCTGTCCTCGCTGTGTCGCGGCTGGAACGTCCAGCAGGTCAAGGAGATCGTCGCCGAGACGCTCCACGACCTGATCGACCCGATCATCTACGACGAGGCTGCCTCCCTCATCGAGGAGCACCACTCCGCAGGGCGCGACGTGGTGATCGTGTCCACGTCGGGCGCCGAGGTGGTCGAGCCGATCGGCCAACTCCTCGGAGCGGACCGGGTGGTGGCCACCCGCATGGTCGTGGGCGACGACGGCCGCTTCACGGGCGAGGTGGAGTACTACGCCTACGGGCCGACGAAGGCCGAGGCGATCAGGGAGCTCGCCGAGTCGGAGGGGTACGACCTCTCACGCTGCTACGCCTACAGCGACTCGGCGACCGACCTGCCGATGCTGGAGTCCGTCGGCCACCCGCACGCCGTGAATCCGGACCGGGCGCTGCGTCGCGAGGCTCTGGCGCGCGGATGGCGGATTCTGGACTTCCACCGCCCGGTCCGGTTGAAGCAGCGGCTGTCCGTGCCGCCGCGGCCGGCGCTCGTCGCGGCGGCCGCCATAGGGGCGGCGGCGGCCACGGCGGGACTCGTCTGGTACGCGAGCCGGCGACGGACGCCGGCCGTGTGACCACCGGACGGGGCACACCGCACCCGATTCGCACCTTTTTGAACCCAAAAGTTAAAGAACGGCATCCGGGGCTTCCGCTTACCCCTGCCCTGGGAGTACAAAGGATTTAGCGGCCCGCGAGACCAAAGGAATCATCCGAAAGGATCACCTTTAATAACGCAATTGGCCCCACGGACCGAGCATGAACACTGGGCACCCACGCGACGTCGACCCGTCGATTACGGGCCAGCCGCACCAGGTGACGGGCAGAAGTTCCCGACCTGATGGGCGACATATCGAGGACGCTTGGTAACCCGGTGAGCGTGCCAGCGGCGGTACGAGACCTCGTACCGCCGCAACGCTGTAAAGGCCTCCCCGAGGGAGGCCTACCTCATGCGGGAGCCACCCGGTCTCACACGGGAACCACCCGGTTTCACAGGTCTCACACGGGAACCACCCGGTTTCACACGGAAGCCACCCGGCTCTACGCCGCCCCGCGCTGCAGCGCCTCGCAGACCGCGGTCGACTCGCGGACTCCCAGCTCGACTGCCTTCGCACAGTGGGCGATCCATGCCGCCATGCCCTCCGGAGTGCCCGACACGTAGCCGTCGAGGGCCGCCACATAGGCCGCACGGCCCAGTTCCGCGTGACCCATCTCCGCCGGGCAGATCGCCTTGGGGTCGAGACCGCTCCCCACCAGGACGATGCGCTGGGCCGCGCGCGCGACGAGGCCGTTGTGGGAGGCGAAGGGGCGTAGGGCGAGCAGTTCGCCGTGTACGACGGCGGCGGTCACGAGAGCGGGCGCCGAGCCGCCCGCGATGATCAGCCGGGAGAGCCCCTCGAGGCGGCCGGAGACCTCGGCCGCGTCCGGCAGCGGCAGCTCCACAAGGGGCTCCTCGACCAGCTCGCCGTCCTGCCGCGGACGCCCCACGCGTGGGTCGGAGTCCGCGGCCGCCACCAGGTGCAGCCGCGCCAGCACCCGCAGGGGCGACTGCCGCCAGATGGACAAGAGCTGCCCCGCCTCGGCGGTCAGCCTGAGGGCCGCGCCCACTGTTCGGGCCCCGTCGTCACCGCTGAAGTCGGTTCGCCGGCGCACCTCCTCGAGGGCCCAGTCGGCGCCGGACAGCGCAGCCGAACCCCGCGCGCCGCGCAGCGCCGCCTCGGAGGTGATCTCGTTGCTGCGGCGCCGCATGATCCGGTGCCCGTAGACCCGGTCCACGGCCTTGCGCACGGACTCCACGGACTCGGCCACTCCGGGCAGCGTGCCCAGGGTCGCGAGCGGATCGGCGGTCGCACCTGTCGTACTCATGAGTACGACACTACGCACCTTCGCGCCACTCCTTCGAAGGAGTGGTCTTCTTCACGTCAGCCTGCCACGCACAGCTACGAGGACACTACGCTTGGTGAATATGAAAATTGCTTTCGTCGGGAAGGGCGGCAGTGGCAAGACGACCCTGTCCTCCCTGTTCATCCGCCACCTCGCCGCCGCCGGAGCGCCCGTCGTCGCCGTCGACGCGGACATCAACCAGCACCTGGGAACCGCGCTCGGACTCGACGAGGACAAGGCCGCGGCACTGCCCGCCATGGGCGGACGGCTGCGACTGATCAAGGACTTCCTCCGCGGCTCCAACCCACGGATCACGTCCGCCGAGACGATGATCAAGACCACCCCGCCGGGCGAGGGCTCTCGGCTGCTGCGGGTTCAGGAGGACAATCCGGTCTACGACGCCTGCGCGCGGCCGGTGGAACTCGACGGGCACATCGTCCGTTTGATGGTCACCGGCCCCTTCACGGATGCCGACCTGGGGGTCGCCTGCTACCACTCCAAGACGGGAGCGGTGGAGCTGTTCCTGAACCACCTCGTGGACGGCCGCGACGAGTACGTGGTGGTCGACATGACGGCGGGCTCGGACTCCTTCGCCTCCGGCATGTTCACCCGGTTCGACATCACATTCCTCGTCGCCGAGCCGACCCGGAAGGGGGTCTCCGTCTATCGCCAGTACAAGGAGTACGCCCGCGACTTCGGGGTGGTCCTGAAGGTCGTGGGCAACAAGGTGCAGGGCCGGGACGACATCGACTTCCTCCGCGCCGAGGTCGGTGACGACCTGCTCGTGACGGTCGGGCACTCGGACTGGGTGCGCTCGATGGAGAAAGGCCACCCGCCCCGGTTCGAGCTCCTGGAGGACGCCAACCGCCGCTCCCTGCGCGCTCTTCAGATCGCTGCCGACGCAACGCACGAACTGCGCGACTGGGAGCGCTACACGCAGCAGATGGTGCACTTCCACCTGAAGAACGCGAACAGTTGGGGCAACGAGCGCACCGGCGCCGACCTGGCGGCGCAGATCGACCCCGGATTCGTCCTCACCGAGGGCCTGGCGGCCACCGTGTGAGCAACGGCCGTCCGGCCGATACGGCTAGGCGGCCGCGGGGTGCACGACGACCGCGTCCCCGCCTGGGCCGGCGGCCGCTCCCCAGGGGCAACGGCCGCCCGATGGCTACGGTCTGACCGGCGGCGCCCCCGGAACCCCCCTGGGTGCCGGGGCGGGCGAGGCCGCCAGGAAGGACTCCCAGCCGTGCCGGGGGGCCTGGCCGACCTTGAGCGTGCGCAGTTGCGCCAGGACCCTTGGATCCTGCGCGTCCAGCCAGTCCACGAGTTGACGGAAAGAGACACAGCGCACCTCGGCCCGGGTGCAGACGCGCTCGACGACTTCCTGGACGGCACGCATATAGGTGCCGCCGTTCCAGGACTCGAAGTGGTTGCCGATGATCAGGGGCGCACGGTTGCCGTCGTACGCCCGTCGGAAGCCCAGGAGCAGACCGTCACGCATCTGGTCGCCCCATTCCCCGAACTTGTCGGGGTCGCCCTGGGTCTGGGTGCCCGACTGGCTGACCATGAAGTTGTAGTCCATGGTCAGCTGCTCGTAGGAGTGCCCAGGGAAGGGCACGTGCTGCATCGACAAGTCCCACAACCCCTCCTTCTTCCCGGGCCAGACCTGGTCGTCGGCACCGGAGGTGTCGTAGCGGAACCCCAGGTCACGGGCCGCCGTCATGAAGTTCTTCCGCCCCTCCAGGCAGGGCGTGCGAGCGCCGATGAGCTCCTTGTCGTAGTCGAAGGGCAGCGGCGGCTCCTGCTTCAGGCCGGCGTTGGTCTTCCAGGACTTCACGAACGCCTTCGCCTGGGCGATCTCGTCCTTCCACTCGTCGACCGACCATTGGCCGACCCCGCCCTCGTCGCCGCAGAAGTGGCCGTTGAAGTGGGTGCCGATCTCGTTGCCCTCCAGCCAGGCCAGACGCAGCTGCCGCGCGGTGTTCCTGATGCCGTTCTCGTCGTTGAAACCGATGTCGGAGCGGCCCGGCGAGTGCTCCGGCGGCTTGTACATGTCGCGCTTCTCCTCGGGCAGCATGTACACGCCGCTCAGGAAGTACGTCATCGTCGCGTTGTTGGCCTTGGCGACCTTGCGGAAGTGCGAGAACAGCTTCTGGCTGTCCTCGCCGGCCCCGTCCCAGGAGAAGACCACGAACTGCGGGGGTTTCTCGCCGGACTTGAGCCGCTCGGGTCCGGGCAGATGCGGCTGGGCGCCGGTGTACGCGGTGGAGCCGTCGCCGATCAGGCGGACCGCGCTCCCCGGCGCCGGGGCACCGGCGACCTTCCTCATGCCTTCCCGTGAACCGGTCGTGCCGATCACGCAACCGGCGAGCGCGGTGGCGCCGGCCGCGGCCAGTGCGACACCCGCGGCCATCCTCTGGGTGGCGGCCATCTTCCGCCCACCTTCTTCCTTCAGTCGAGGCCACGCTGGGCAGGTGTTCTGCGGCGCCGTACGGGCTCAAGCCCGCGTCCACAGGCAGCCCGGCCAAGGTCCCACGGAGTCTCACTGAAATTTGTATGACAAGCCGACGAAATTAGTGATTCACCCTCCTGGGTGATTAATTGCCCTATTTGCTCCGAAATTAGATACGCTTCCTTTACTTCGCATTACGATCCATTTACCGACTGTTGGGATATCCCGCCGCTGTACGCCGTGATCCACGGCCGCGACCCCACCCCCCGGCCCATCAGCCGAGGACCACCAGTTACGCGACCGCGCCGCACCGGAGGAGACGGGAACCATGTCTGCCTGCGTCCCCGCCCGCGCCGCCGACTCGACTCGGCCCAAGCGCGTGCATCAGCCCCACAGCCCCCCACCGACCCCGCCCCGCCGCTTCCGCGTCGCGGGCGCCGATCTGTCAGCCTCCATCGCGGTCTTCCTGATCGCGCTCCCCCTGTCCCTCGGCATCGCCCTCGCCACCGGCGCCCCGCTCCAGGCCGGCCTCGTCGCCGCGGCCGTCGGCGGACTCGTCGCCGGCCGGCTCGGCGGCGCCCCGCTCCAGGTCAGCGGGCCCGCCGCCGGACTCACCGTCGTCACCGCCGACCTCATCCACCGCTACGGATGGCGTACGACGTGCGCCATCACCGTCCTCGCCGGCCTCGCCCAACTGGGCCTCGGCTGCCTGCGCGTGGCCCGTACCGCACTCGCCGTCAGCCCCGCGATCGTGCACGGCATGCTCGCCGGTATCGGCGTCACCATCGCCGTCGCCCAGCTCCACATCGTGCTCGGCGGTACGCCGCAGAGTTCGGTCGTCGACAACCTCCGGGCGCTGCCCGCGCAGTTGGCGAACCTCCACCCGGCCGCCGTGTCGGTGAGCGCGCTCACCCTGGCCCTCCTCCTGGCGTGGCCACGGCTTCCGGGGCGTCCCGGGCAGCTCTTGCGCAGGGTCCCGGCCGCCCTGGTCGCCGTCGTCGGGGCCACGGCGGCCGCCTCGCTCGCCGGGCTGCACCTGGCCCGGGTGGACCTGCCCTCCTGGTCCAGCCACGCTCTGCCACAGCTGCCCGAAGGGCCCGTGCCGGGCCTCGTGGCCGCCGTGCTCACCATCACCCTGGTCGGCAGCATCGAGTCCCTGCTCTCGGCCGTCGCCGTCGACAAACTCGCCACCCTCCGCGGCGCTGTACGCCTCCCCCGCCCGGACCTCGACCGGGAGCTGCGCGGCCAAGGCGCCGCCAATGTGGTCTCCGGCGCCCTCGGCGGACTGCCCGTCACCGGGGTCGCGGTGCGCAGTTCGGCAAACGTGCAATCCGGTGCCGTCAGCCGGAACTCCACGATGATGCACGGCGTTTGGGTAGTAGTAGCCGCGCTGCTGATGGTCCCGGTGCTCGAGCTGATCCCCCTCGCCTCGCTCGCCGCCCTGGTGATGGCCGTCGGTATCCAGATGGTGTCCCTGCACCACATCCGCACGGTCACCCGCCACCGAGAGGTACTGGTGTACGCCGTGACCACGCTCGGCGTCGTCCTCCTGGGCGTCCTGGAGGGCGTGACGCTGGGGGTAGCCGTGGCCGTAGCCGTCGCCCTGCACCGCCTCGCCCGCACCCGCATCACGCACGAAGAGAGAGGGGGAGTCCATTACGTACATGTACGAGGGCAGTTGACGTTCCTCGCGGTGCCCCGGCTCAGCCGGGCACTGCACCTGGTACCCGCCGGGTCGGACGCCGTCGTGGAACTGGACGGGTCGTTCATGGACCACGCGGCGTACGAGTCGTTGCACGACTGGCAGAAGACGCACCTCACGCAGGGCGGCACGGTCGACCTCACCGGCCGGGCCGGAACCCGTATCGCGATGTCGGCACTGGACTCTCCCGCACTCAAGGAGAGCCAGGAGCACGCGGAGGCCTCCGCGTGCCGGTGCCGGCCCTGGACACCGTGGCGCAACCACCAGTGCGAGCGCCCGCCCTCCGCGCCGCCCGGCAGCCATCCGAGCGGTCCGGGCACCGGGTCCAGAGCGAGCGGGCATCAACTCGCACGCGGCATCAGCGCGTTCCAGCGGAACACGGCCCCGCTGGTGCGCGGCGAGCTGGCCCGTCTCGCGCGCGAAGGGCAGCGGCCGTCGCAGCTCTTTCTCACATGCGCCGACTCGCGGCTCGTCACGTCGATGATCACCTCCAGTGGTCCCGGCGACCTCTTCGTCGTCCGCAATGTCGGCAATCTGGTGCCGCTGCCCGGCGCGGAGAGCGGGGACGACTCGGTGGCCGCGGCCATCGAGTACGCGGTGGACGTTCTGAAGGTGCGGTCCATCACCGTGTGCGGGCACTCCGGGTGCGGGGCGATGCAGGCTCTGCTCACTTCGGAGCCGGACGGTGCGCCGACCCCGCTCAGGCGGTGGCTGCGGCACGGAGTGCCCAGTCTGGAGCGGATGGCAGACGAGGAGCAGCCCTGGGCGCGGCTGGCCGGGCGGGCACCCGCCGATGCGGTGGAGCAGCTCTGCCTGACCAATGTCGTCCAGCAGCTGGAGCATCTGCGGGCGCACGAGTCGGTGGCGCGTGCGCTGCGGGAGGACGCGCTGGAGCTGCACGGGATGTACTTCCACGTGGGGGAGGCACAGGCGTATCTCCTCACCGAGGCAGGCGCAGAGGACGTGTTCGACCACGTGGCGGGCCCGGAGGACGTGCGCAGCCCGGCATGAGCGGGCACCGGGTGCGACCGTACGGGGGACGGCCGCACCCGGTGACGACCAGCCCAGCCCGGTGACGACCACCCCGATGACAACCGACCCCGATGACAACTGACCCCGATGACGACCGCACGACGACCGCCGGGCCGGGCTCACCGGTTGCGGCTCGGTCGGCGCACCCGACCGGCAGCGGTTCTCAGGGGCCGGGGCACCTGCTCCGGCCCTCAGGCCGAGCTTGGCGGACCGCATGGTCGGATGTGAAAGGCGTTACACGACTGAACTCCCACGGGCCGACCACCATCAGAACGAATGACCGACGGCCGCACGAGCCAGGCAGGGACCGGCTCGCACACGGAACACCTCGCCGACGGATGCGACCACAGGTCTAAACCAATTTGCGGCCAGCCCTTGTCACCGAGCCCCCCGGTCTGATGAGCTGTGGCCTGGGACACAACGGACACCCTGGGAAAGGGAGATGTCGTGAGCAATGAAAGCCTGGCCAACCTCCTGAAGGAGGAGCGACGCTTCGCGCCGCCCGCTGACCTGGCCGCGGGCGCCAACGTCACGGCAGAGGCGTACGAACAGGCCAAGGCTGACAGGCTCGGCTTCTGGGCCGAGCAGGCCCGGAGGCTGACCTGGGCCGTGGAGCCGACCGAGACCCTGGACTGGTCGAACCCGCCCTTCGCGAAGTGGTTCAAGGACGGCAAGCTCAACGTCGCGTACAACTGCGTCGACCGGCACGTCGAGGCGGGCCACGGCGACCGTGTCGCCATCCACTTCGAGGGCGAGCCCGGCGACAGCCGCGCCATCACCTACGCCGAGCTGAAGGACGAGGTCTCCAGGGCCGCGAACGCCCTGCTGGAGCTGGGAGTTCAGAAGGGCGACCGGGTCGCCGTCTACATGCCGATGATCCCGGAGACCGCGATCGCGATGCTGGCCTGCGCCCGCATCGGCGCCGCGCACTCCGTCGTCTTCGGCGGCTTCTCGGCGGACGCGCTCGCCACCCGCATCCAGGACGCCGACGCCAAGGTCGTCATCACCTCCGACGGCGGCTACCGGCGCGGCAAGCCGTCCGCGCTCAAGCCGGCCGTCGACGACGCGATCGAGCGCGTGGACAACGTGGAGCACGTGCTCGTCGTGCGCCGTACCGGCCAGGAGGTCGCCTGGACCGAGGGCCGGGACGTGTGGTGGGACGAGATCGTCGAGCGGCAGTCCGCCGAGCACACTCCCGAGGCGTTCGACGCGGAGCACCCGCTGTTCATCCTCTACACGTCGGGCACGACGGGTAAGCCGAAGGGCATCCTGCACACCTCCGGCGGCTACCTCACGCAGGCGTCGTACACCCACTGGGCCGTCTTCGACCTCAAGCCCGAGACGGACGTGTACTGGTGCACGGCGGACGTCGGCTGGGTCACCGGGCACTCGTACATCGTGTACGGGCCGCTGGCGAACGGCGCGACCCAGGTCATGTACGAGGGCACGCCGGACACGCCGCACCAGGGCCGGTTCTGGGAGGTCGTACAGAAGTACGGGGTGACGATCCTGTACACGGCGCCCACGGCCATTCGCACGTTCATGAAGTGGGGCGACGACATCCCCGCGAAGTTCGATCTGAGCAGCCTGCGCGTCCTCGGGTCGGTCGGCGAGCCGATCAACCCCGAGGCGTGGGTGTGGTACCGCAAGCACATCGGCGGGGACCGTACCCCGATCGTGGACACCTGGTGGCAGACCGAGACGGGCGCGATGATGATCTCGCCACTGCCGGGCGTGACCCAGACCAAGCCCGGTTCCGCGCAGGCCCCGCTTCCCGGCATCTCCGCGACGGTCGTCGACGACGAGGCGAACGAGGTGCCCAACGGCGGCGGCGGTTACCTGGTCCTCACCGAGCCGTGGCCGTCGATGCTGCGCACCATCTGGGGCGACGACCAGCGGTTCATCGACACGTACTGGTCGCGGTTCGAGGGCAAGTACTTCGCCGGGGACGGCGCGAAGAGGGACGACGACGGCGACATCTGGCTGCTCGGGCGCGTCGACGACGTGATGCTCGTGTCGGGGCACAACATCTCGACGACGGAGGTCGAGTCGGCGCTCGTGTCGCATCCGGCGGTCGCGGAGGCGGCGGTCGTGGGCGCGGCCGACGAGACGACGGGGCAGGCGATCGTGGCGTTCGTGATCCTGCGGGGCACGGCGTCCGAGGACGAGAACCTGGTCGGTGAGCTGCGCAACCACGTCGGCGCGACGCTCGGGCCGATCGCCAAGCCCAAGCGGATCCTGCCGGTGGCGGAGCTGCCGAAGACGAGGTCCGGGAAGATCATGCGGCGACTGCTGCGGGATGTCGCGGAGAACCGGCAGCACGGGGACGTCACGACGCTGACGGACTCGACGGTGATGGACCTGATCCAGGCGAAGCTGCCGGCGGCGCCCAGCGAGGACTGAGTCTCCCCCGCACCTGAGAAGGGGCGCCCGGCAGCACGCCGGGCGCCCCTTCTCAGCCGTCCCCGAACGTAAGGCTCAGGTAAAGTAGGGACTCCAGGTGTGCCGGGAAGTCTGGTCGGCAAGCCGCCGTGAGTGAGTTCTGACGGCGGGCGTCAGTATGTCGTACCGACCCGGAGGTCTCCGCCGTGGCCGCGCCCCGCACCCGTAACCGCATGTTTCTCGGGCGTCTCTCCCTGCCCGAGCGGAACTTCGTCGCGGACGCCCTGCGCACCGAGACCGTCGGCGGTGTGCTGCTTCTGCTCGCCGCGATAGCCGCTCTGGTCTGGGCAAACATACCGGCGCTGCACAGCGGCTACGAGAGTGTGGTCCACCACCACCTCGGGCCCGCCGCCCTCGGGCTCGATCTGTCCGTTCAGCACTGGGCCGCCGACGGGCTCCTCGCGATCTTCTTCTTCGTCGCCGGGATCGAGCTCAAACGCGAGCTGGTCGCGGGAGACCTGCGAGACCCCCGCGCCGCGGCGCTCCCGGTCGTCGCGGCGCTCTGCGGCATGGCCGTACCCGCGGTTGTCTACGCCCTCACCAACGCCACCGGCGGCGGTTCCTTGGCCGGCTGGGCGGTCCCGACGGCCACCGACATCGCCTTCGCGCTCGCCGTCCTCGCGGTCATCGGCACCTCCCTGCCGTCCGCCCTGCGCGCCTTCCTGCTCACCCTCGCCGTCGTCGACGACCTCTTCGCGATCCTGATCATCGCGGTCTTCTTCACGGACCGGCTGAACTTCGCGGCTCTGGGCGGCGCCGTCGTCGGCCTCGCCGTGTTCTGGGTGCTGCTGCGGAAGGGCGTACGCGGCTGGTACGTGTACGTCCCGCTCGCCCTGGTGGTCTGGGGGCTGATGTACAACAGCGGCATCCACGCCACCATCGCCGGTGTGGCCATGGGGCTGATGCTGCGCTGCCACCGCCACGAAGGGGAGGAACACTCCCCCGGCGAGCACATCGAACATCTCGTACGGCCCCTGTCGGCCGGTCTCGCGGTGCCGCTGTTCGCCCTGTTCAGCGCGGGGGTCGCGATCTCGGGCGGGGCGCTCGGGGACGTGTTCGCCAAGCCGGAGACGCTCGGCGTCGTGCTCGGCCTCGTCGTCGGCAAGACGGTCGGCGTCTTCGGCGGTACATGGCTGACGGCGCGCTTCACCAGGGCCTCCCTCAGCGACGACCTCGCCTGGCCCGACGTGTTCGCCGTCGCCTCCCTGGCCGGCGTCGGCTTCACCGTCTCGCTCCTCATCGGCGAACTGGCATTCGGCGGCGATCCGGCACTCATGGACGAGGTCAAGGCCGCCGTCCTCACCGGTTCGCTGATCGCGGCCGTGTGCGCGACCACGCTGCTGAAGGTGCGCAACGCCAAGTACCGCGCCCTGTGTGTGGACGAAGAGCGCGACGAGGACCTGGACGGCATTCCGGACGTCTACGAAGAGGACGACCCCGCGTACCACCTGCGCATGGCCGATATCCATGAGCGCAAGGCCGCCGAGCACCGCAGGCTCGCCGCGCTGAAGTCCGCCGGCACCGGGCCCTCGGCCGAGTCCGGGAACAGCACGACCGCCTGAACCGGGACGGCACGATTGACGAAGTGACGGGCGGGCAAGCGAGGAGAACGACCGTCCGGCATGATCTGACACATCCACAAAACTCCGCACTGTCCGCGGAGTACGTACGCAGAGAGCAGGGAGACCGCGATGAGCGCACCCGACGGCAGCCCGGTCGGCGCCGAACGCAGCATCGGCCAGCTGTTCGCCTCGGCGACGACCGAATTGTCCGCACTGGTGCACGACGAGATCGCTCTGGCGAAGGCCCAGCTCAAGCAGGACGTCAAGCGCGGCGCGACGAGCGGCGGCGCGTTCTCGGCCGCGGGCGCGGTGCTGTTGTTCTCCCTGCCGATGCTGAACTTCGCGCTGGCGTACGGCATCCGGACCTGGAGCGGCTGGAACATGGCCGTCTGCTTCCTGCTGTCCTTCGCCGCCAACGTGCTGGTCGCCGGGCTGCTCGCGCTCATCGGCATGGCCTTCGCGAAGAAGGCCAAGAAGAGCAAGGGCCCACAGAAGGTCGCGGCGTCGATGAAGGAGACCGCGGGCGTCCTGCAGCACGCCAAGCCCCACCCCCGTCAGCCCAGCCCGGCCGACGCGGCGGTCGAGGCTGTGGCACGCTCGTCCTCATGACGGACCCCGCCATCCCTTCGGCCCAACCCACCTCGGTCGTACGGCTCGACGTGCCCGGCGGGAAGGCGGTGACGCACCGGGACGTCGCGGCCAACGGCGCACGCTTCCACATCGCGGAACTGGGCGATGGACCGCTGGTACTGCTGCTGCACGGCTTCCCGCAGTTCTGGTGGACCTGGCGGCACCAACTGGTGGCGCTCGCGGACGCGGGCTTCCGGGCCGTGGCGATGGATCTGCGCGGAGTCGGCGGCAGCGACCGCACACCACGCGGTTACGACCCCGCGAACCTGGCCCTCGACATCACCGGCGTCGTACGGTCCCTGGGCGAGCCCGACGCCGCACTCGTCGGCCATGACCTGGGCGGATACCTCGCCTGGACCGCGGCCGCGATGCGCCCCAAGCTCGTCAGGCGGCTCGTGGTCGCCTCGATGCCGCATCCGCGGCGCTGGCGCTCGGCGATGCTCGGTGACGTCAAGCAGACGGCCGCCGGTTCCTACATCTGGGGGTTCCAGCGGCCCTGGATCCCCGAGCGCCGGCTCACCGCCGACGGCGCCGCCCTGGTCGGCCGGCTGATCCGGGACTGGTCGGGGCCGCGGCTGCCGGACGACGAGGCCGTGGAGACGTACCGGCGCGCCATGTGCATCCCGTCGACAGCGCACTGCTCGATCGAGCCGTACCGCTGGATGGTGCGCTCCCTGGCCCGGCCCGACGGCATCCAGTTCAACCGGCGCATGAAGCGGCCCGTCCGCGTCCCGACCCTGCATCTGCACGGCTCGCTGGACCCCGTGATGCGGACGAGGAGCGCGGCCGGATCGGGCGAGTACGTGGAGGCGCCGTACCGCTGGCGGCTGTTCGACGGCCTTGGGCACTTCCCGCACGAGGAGGACCCCGTGGCGTTCTCCTCCGAGCTGATCAACTGGCTCAAGGACCCCGAACCCGACCGGTGACCCGGCCGCCGGGACCCGCGGGAACCGGCCAGTCGGCCGGAAGACCGCGAGCCCGCCCGGTGACCGCGTGTACGCGCCCGGTATCCGGACGTGAACGACTGTTCTACGAACGGCCACATGCCCGCCGCATAAGCCAATTGGGGTGCCCAGGCGCGGTTATCGACCTTGGGGCAAGGGCAGACGTCGGGGTATGGGCTGGACGCACGACTACAGTGACGTAGCACGCAACCGCCGCTCGGCCGCCGGGCCGAGCTCCCACCAAAGGGGCGCCCCGCAGCTGGCGGGCTCGGACCCTCGGGTGGGGATCCCGCACATCCTGCGCCGCCGGGCCCGCTGGGTCTCGGTACGCCTGCGTCACCCGCGCGGCTGACCCGCTCAGCGGGGAGGCAGCCGTCCGCAACCACCTCGCAGCCGCTGCCCCCGCTCTCCGGAATCAGAGTGCGCAGCTGTCGCTGTCCACCTGCTGGTTCGCCGTACGTCCCTTGGCGATGTCCTCCTGGACCTCGTCCGCCGTCAGCGCGTACCCCGTGTTGGCGTCGTCCAGGGACTTCGCGAAGACCACCCCGTAGACCTTGCCCTCGGGTGTGAGCAGCGGGCCGCCGGAATTGCCCTGGCGGACGGTCGCGTACAGCGAGTAGACGTCACGGCGGACCGAGCCGCGGCGGTAGATGTCCGGGCCGTCGGCCGTGATGCGGCCGCGCACGCGCGCGGGCTGGACGTTGTACGACCCGTTCTCCGGGAAGCCCGCGACGATCGCGCCATTGCCGGTGGCCGCGTCCGTGGACGTGAACCGCAGCGCCGGGGCGTCCAGGTCCGGCACGTCGAGTACGGCGATGTCCCGCTCCCAGTCGTAGAGGACGACCTTCGCGTCGTACTTCCTGCCCTCGCCGCCTATCTGGACGGTGGGCTCGTCGACCCCGCCGACCACGTGCGCGTTGGTCATCACGCGGCGCTCGCCAAAGACGAAGCCGGTGCCTTCGAGGACCTTGCCGCAGCTCTGCGCGGTGCCCATGACCTTGACGATGGACCGCTGCGCCCGGATGGCGACCGAGCTCCTGGCGAGGGCCGGGTCAGGGGCCTGGACCTCCCTGATCGGCTCGTTGGAGAACGGACTGAAGACCTGCGGAAAGCCGTTCTGCGCGAGGACCGAGGTGAAGTCCTTGAACCATGTGTCCGCCTGGTCGGGCAGCGCCTCCGACACCCCCAGCAGCACCTTGGAGTTGCGGACTTCCTTGCCCAGCGTCGGCAGCGTGGTCTGGGCGAGGGCGGAGCCGATCAGCCAGGCCACCAGCAACATCGCGACGACGTTCACCAGGGCGCCGCCGGTGGCGTCCAGGGCGCGGGCCGGGGACCACGTGATGTACCGGCGCAGCTTGTTGCCGAGGTGGGTGGTCAGGGCCTGGCCGACGGAGGCACAGACGATCACCACAACGACGGCGACGACGGCGGCGGTCGTGCTCACCTTGTGGTCGCCCGTCGCCTTGTCCCAGACGAAGGGAAGCAGATACACCGCGACGAGGCCGCCACCCAGAAAGCCGATCACCGACAGGATGCCGACGACGAAGCCCTGGCGGTAGCCGACGATCGCGAACCACACGGCAGCGACCAGCAACAGGATGTCCAGCACGTTCACCGCTTCAAGCCTCGCCTCGTCACTTTCCGGTCGCCGTCGTCAGGCCGGGGGTCCCGGGGGTGCCCCCGGGAGACACAGCACGGAGGTCACCCTGTCATGCGCGCCAGTCGAGCGGGACCTGCTTGTCCCGGTCCCAGGGGCGCTCCCAGCCCGCGTAGTGCAGCAGGCGGTCGATGACTCCGGCGGTGAAGCCCCAGACAAGGGCCGATTCGACCAGAAATGCCGGGCCTCGGTGGCCGCTGGGGTGGATGGTGGTGGCTCTGTTGGCCGGGTCCGTGAGATCCGCCACGGGGACGGTGAAGACCCGCGCGGTCTCGTTCGGGTCGACGACGCCCACCGGGCTTCTCTCGCGCCACCAGCCGAGGACGGGCGTCACGACGAAGCCGCTGACCGGGATGTAGAGCTTCGGAAGCGCCCCGAAGAGCTGGACGCCGCGCGGGTCGAGTCCCGTCTCCTCCTCGGCCTCGCGGAGAGCGGCCCGCAGCGGCCCGTCGGCCTTCGGGTCGCCGTCCTCGGGGTCGAGGGCGCCGCCGGGGAACGACGGCTGCCCGGCGTGCGAGCGCAGCGAACCGGCACGCTCCATCAGCAGCAGCTCGGGGCCGTGGTCGCCCGCGCCGAAAAGGATCAGCACGGCCGACTGACGCCCCGCGCCGTTCTCCGGCGGCAGGAAGCGGCTGAGCTGGAGCGGCTCGACGGTCTCCGCGACCCGCACCACCGGGTCCAGCCACTCGGGCAGGCCTTCCGTGCTCAGCCGCAGCCGCCCGCTGTCGGTGTCGCTCTTGTGGCCGGTATTGCTCGCGTGCGTCATCGCCACCCCCGTTCTGCCGATCCCAACGCCCACGGGGCCACGGATCGTTCCGCACGTCCCTCGTGTGGGTGTCCTGCCGCACGGTCCGCCCGGAACCGCCCCTCTCCGGGATGGCGCGCGGCCGCGCGCCGGCGCCTCACCCGGCCCCCAGCGGCGGGGCCGGGATACCGCCCGCGTCCAGGTACGCCTGCGGGGGCTTGAGGCGCTGCCCCGGGAAGCCGCCCTTCTCGTACTTCAGGAGCTTCTTCGCCTTCTCGGGGTCGGTCTCGCCCTCGCCGTACGCCGGGCAGAGCGGGGCGATCGGGCAGGCGCCGCAAGCCGGCTTGCGGGCGTGGCAGATGCGGCGGCCGTGGAAGATCACGTGGTGCGAGAGCATCGTCCAGTCGCTCTTCGGGAAGAGCGCGCCGATGGCCGCCTCGATCTTGTCCGGGTCGGTCTCGTCGGTCCACTGCCAACGGCGCACGAGCCGCTGGAAGTGCGTGTCGACGGTGATGCCGGGACGGCCGAAGGCGTTGCCCAGTACGACGAAGGCGGTCTTGCGTCCGACGCCCGGCAGTTTGACCAGGTCCTCCAGGCGGCCGGGGACCTCACCGCCGAACTGCTCCACCAGGGCCTTGGAGAGCCCTATCACCGACTTGGTCTTGGCGCGGAAGAAGCCGGTCGGGCGCAGGATCTCCTCGACCTCCTCCGGGTTGGCCACGGCCAGATCCTCGGGGGTCGGGTACTTGGCGAAGAGCCTCGGGGTGGTCTGGTTCACCCGCAGATCGGTGGTCTGCGCGGACAGGACCGTCGCGATGATCAGCTGGAAAGGGCTCTCGAAGTCCAGCTCCGGGTGGGCGTACGGGTACACCTCGGCGAGCTCGCGGTTGATACGGCGGGCTCGACGGACCAGGGCGGCGCGGGACTCGTTGCCGGGGGGCTTCTTGGCGACGGTCTTCGCGGGGGCGGCCTTCTCGACGGCGACGGCGCCGTTCACGGAGACGGCCTTCGCCGGAGGAGCCTTCTTCGCCTTCCTGGCGATGACCTTCTCCGGGGAGGTCTTCGCCGGTGCGGTCTTCGCCGGGGCGGTCTTCTTGGCCGCTGTTTTTGCAGGGGTCGTCTTCTTGGCGGCGGCCTTGGCCGACGTGGTCTTCTTGGCACCGGTCTTCGCCGGTGCGGTCTTCTTGGCTGCGGTCTTCGCTGTGCCGGTCTTCTTGGCTGCGGTCTTCGCTGTGCCGGTCTTCTTGGCTGCGGTCTTCGCTGTGCCGGTCTTCGCGGTGGTGGTTTTCTTGGCGGTGGCTTTCCTCGCAGGCTGTGTCGCCGGCGCCTCCGTAGGTGCCGGTTTCGCCGGTTTTGCCATTTCCTTACCGCCGCCGGGGCCCTGTTCGCCCACAGCGGAATCGCGACGTACAACCACCCGCCCAGCTCCCTCGACCTGTGCTCTCACCGGCGATTTGGACACCCGGCCAGCCTAAGGCCCGACACCGACATCCGCCCCGGACCCACAGGATCGGCCCCCAATTGGCCCCCTGCCGCATCTCACGGCACACCAGTGCGGCATCCTTGTGACAGATCACACTGTTTGGACCGTCCGGCAAAATGGGGAACACGGTCCCCTGGAACACGGGGGAGCAAGATCCCCTGAGCAGGTCGACAAGGAGAGAACTCGTGGACGACGTTCTGCGGCGCGCCCCGCTCTTCGCGGCGCTCGATGACGAGCAGGCCGCGGAGCTCCGCGCCTCCATGAGTGAGGTGACCCTCGCCCGCGGCGACTCGCTGTTCCACGAGGGCGACCCCGGTGACCGCCTGTACGTGGTCATGGAAGGCAAGGTCAAGCTGCACCGTGCCTCACCCGACGGCCGCGAGAACATGCTGGCGGTGCTCGGCCCCGGTGAGCTGATCGGTGAGCTGTCGCTGTTCGACCCGGGTCCGCGTACGGCGACGGCGACCGCGCTGACCGAGGTCAAGCTGCTGGGCCTCGGCCACGGCGACCTCCAGCCGTGGCTGAACGCGCGGCCCGAGGTGGCCGCCGCGCTGCTGCGCGCCGTCGCCCGGCGCCTGCGCAAGACCAACGACCAGATGTCCGACCTGGTCTTCTCGGACGTGCCGGGCCGTGTGGCCCGCGCGCTGCTGGACCTCTCCCGGCGGTTCGGTGTGCAGTCCGAGGAAGGCATTCACGTCGTGCACGACCTGACGCAGGAGGAGCTGGCCCAGCTGGTCGGCGCCTCCCGCGAGACGGTCAACAAGGCACTGGCGGACTTCGCCGGGCGTGGGTGGCTCCGCCTGGAGGCGCGCGCGGTGATCCTGCTGGACGTGGAGCGGCTGGCGAAGCGGTCGCGCTGACACCTGCTCTGCTCTTGGCCGTACGACTCTCGGGTCCCGCTTCTGGTGAGGCGGGGCCCGTTGTCGTCGCGTCCTCAAGCACCGGACAGCGCCTTCTTGTTCCTGTCACAGTTGGCCCATGATCAGCTCACGGCACCAGGACGGTCACGGGACAGGGCTCGACCCCGAGGGGTACATCCGGCGTGAGGGCGACCTCGGGCTGATCCCCCGCCCGTTCCAACCTGTCGTCGCCGCCGCTCGTGACCGGCTTCCCGCCCTCTTCGGCGGCCGGATGACCAGCGCCTACCTCTACGGATCGATTCCGCGCGGTACCGCGCGCGTGGGACGCAGCGATCTCGATCTGCTCCTCGCATTGCGCGAGGAGCCCACCGAGGCGGATCGCGACGACATCCGTGCCCTTGAGGAGGCACTCGACAAGGAGTTCGCGGAGATCGACGGCGTGGGAACCCTCCTGTTCAGCCGTGCGCGGCTGCTGAGCGATCTGGAGACGTACGACCTGGGGTGGTTCGTGTCCTGCCTCTGCACGCCTCTGCTGGGCGAGGACCTCGCCGAGCACCTGCCCCGCTACCGGCCCGACTCCCGTCTCGCCCGCGAGACGAACGGTGACCTCGCCCTGGTCCTGGAGCGCTGGCGCACGCGTGTCCCCGAGGCGACCACCGAGGAGGCCCGCCGCACCCTCGTACGCGGCCTGTCCCGTCACCTCGTCCGTACGGGCTTCACCCTCGTCATGCCACGCTGGAACGGCTGGACCAGCGACCTGCGGGAGATGGCCGAGGCGTTCGCCGCGTACTACCCGGAGCGGGCCCGGCAGATGCGCGCGGCGGCAGTCCTCGGGTATGAGCCGAACAGCGATCCGGCCGTCCTGCGGTCGTACGTCGACGACCTCGGCCCCTGGCTCGCCGAGGAGTACGCGCGCGTGCACGGCGTCAAAGCCCCGCGCCCCTAGGTCCTGTCGTCGGCGGGCCGGAGGTCGGCGTCAGGGGCCGAGGACTCAGATCAGCCCGTGCTCCCTCAGGTAGTCCATCTGCGCCCGCACCGACAGCTCCGCCGCCGGCCACAGGGAGCGGTCCACGTCCGCGTACACATGGGTCACGACCTCGCTCGCCGTGCGGTGGCCGTTCTCGACCGCCGTCTCGACCTGGGCGAGACGGTGGGCACGGTGGGCGAGGTAGTACTCGACGGCGCCCTGGGCGTCCTCCAGGACGGGCCCGTGGCCGGGGAGCACGGTGTGGACGCCGTCGTCGACGGTGAGGGACCTCAGGCGACGCAGGGAGTCCAGATAGTCCCCGAGACGGCCGTCGGGGTGCGCCACGACCGTCGTACCGCGCCCGAGGATGGTGTCGCCGGTCAGGACGGCCCGGTCGGCGGGGAGGTGGAAGCACAGGGAGTCCGCGGTGTGGCCCGGAGTCGGCACGACCCGCAGCTCCAGGCCGCCGACCGTGACGACGTCCCCATGCCCCAGACCCTCCTCACCGAGCCGGAGCGCCGGATCCAGGGCCCGGACCTTGGTGCCCGTCAGTTCGGCGAACCGCACGGCGCCCTCGGCATGGTCCGGGTGGCCATGGGTGAGCAGGGTGAGCGCGACCCGCCTGCCCGACTTCTCCGCCGTGTCGATCACATTGCGCAGGTGTCCGTCGTCGAGAGGGCCGGGGTCGATCACCACCGCCAGCTCGGAGTCGGGCTCGGAGATGATCCACGTGTTGGTGCCGTCGAGGGTCATCGCCGACGCGTTGGGGGCGAGGACGTTCACGGCGCGCGCGGTGGCGGGACCCGTAAGGACCCCGCCGCGCGGCTGGCCGGGGAGGGCTGCGGCGTCCGTCATGCGGAGGCACCTTCCGTCGCGCGGGTCATGCTCGCGTGGTTCATGCGGGCGCTCCGCCCGTCGGGATGTGTTTGGTGAACTCGTCGTGGCCGGGCCAGGTCAGCACGACTTCGCCGTCCTCCAGACGGGCTCGGGCCAGGACCGGGGTCAGATCGCGGCCGGGCGCGGCCTTCAGCGCCTCGGCGGCGGTGGCGTACGGGATCAGCTGGCGCAGGGTCGCGATGGTGGGCGGCATCATCAGCAGTTCGCCCCTGTCGTACGAGGCGGCCGCCTCCGCCGGGCGGATCCACACCGTGCGGTCGGCCTCCGTGGAGGCGTTGCGGGTGCGTTGCCCTTCGGGGAGGGCGGCCACGAAGAACCACGTGTCGTAGCGGCGGGTCTCGAACTCCGGGGTGATCCAGCGGGTCCAGGCGCCGAGCAGGTCGGAACGCAGGAGGAGTCCCCGCCGGTCGAGGAACTCGGCGAACGAAAGATCGCGGGCGACCAGGGAGGCGTGGTCCGCCTCCCAGTCGGCGCCCGTGGTGTCGCCGACGACCGTCTCCGGGGTGGACCCGGCGAGCAGGACGCCGGCCTCCTCGTAGGTCTCCCGTACGGCGGCGCAGACGATGGCCTGGGCGGACGTCTCGTCCACGCCGAGGCGGTCCGCCCACCACGCGCGCGTGGGGCCCGCCCAGCCGATCCGGCGGTCGTGGTCGCGCGGGTCGACGCCGCCGCCCGGGTAGGCGTACGCGCCTCCGGCGAAGGCCATGGAGGCGCGTCTGCGCAGCATATGGACGGCGGGGGCGCCGTCGGTGTCCTTGAGGAGCATGACGGTGGCCGCCCGCTTCGGAGCGACCGGAGTGAGCGTGCCCTCCGCGAGCGCGCGGATCCGCTCTGGCCACTCCGGTGGAAACCACTGCCCATTCGCCATGGGCGGAGGCTATCCCGTAGTGAGCGGATGTTCGAGAGGCAACGATCGCTCTCCAAGGGGGCCACCCGACCTGCCCGAAGGCCACCTGCGCCTCTCCAGGGGGCCACCGGCCTCTCTGGGGGCCACCGGCAGATCCGGAGGCCACCCGGGCACCCAGAAGGGCTCAGCACCCACGGAGGCCACCCGGGCACCCAGAAGGGCTCAGCACCCACGGAGGCAACCCGGGCACCCACGGGGATCCAACGGCGTCTCCCAAGCCCACCCCAGCCACTCCAGTGGGACCACCGGCGTCTCCACGGGACGGGGGCCACCGGCTCACCAGAGGCCCGGACCACCGGCATCCCCAGAAGCCCGGACCACCGACATCTCCGGGAGGCAGGGCCACCGGCATCCCCAGTGGCCGGGGCCGCGGCATCTCCGAAGGCCCCGGTCAAGCCGTCACCCCGGAAGAGGCGCGATTACGCCTCCGTCAGCTCCACCTGGATCTCCACCTCGACCGGCGCGTCCAGCGGGAGCACCGCCACGCCGACCGCACTGCGGGCGTGCACACCCTTGTCTCCGAGGACCTCGCCCAGCAGTTCGCTGGCGCCGTTGACGACGCCCGGCTGGCCCGTGAAGTCCGACGCCGATGCCACGAAACCGACGACCTTCACCACGCGCGCGATGCGGTCCAGGTCACCCGTCACGGACTTGACCGCGGCAAGCGCGTTCAGCGCGCACGTACGGGCCAGGCCCTTGGCCTCCTCGGCGGTGACCTCGGCACCCACCTTGCCGGTGACCGGGAGCTTGCCGTCCACCATCGGGAGCTGGCCGGCGGTGTACACATACACCCCGGACTGCACGGCCGGCTGGTAGGCGGCGAGCGGCGGCACGACCTCCGGCAGCGTCAGACCCAGTTCGGCAAGCCGGGACTCGACCGCGCTCATGCCTGCTTCTCCCGCTTCAGGTAAGCCACCAGCTGCTCGGGGTTGTTCGGCCCGGGCACGACCTGGACGAGCTCCCAGCCGTCCTCGCCCCAGGTGTCCAGGATCTGCTTCGTGGCGTGGACGAGCAGCGGCACGGTTGCGTATTCCCACTTGGTCATGGGGCGACTGTAGCCGCTGTGACGGCCGGTGCATGTGGCCGACCGTCGTCGCTGGTGCGGCCGGGGATACGGCCGGGGATACGGCCTGCCGAAGCCCCCCGGTGTGACGGATGCGACTGGCCGACGGCGGTGCGGTTATCCACAGCCTCCCGCGTGGGCCGTGCGCGGACTGGTTAGTCTCGAAGGCGTGAGCAGGCTCCAGGTCGTCAGCGGCAAGGGCGGGACCGGAAAGACCACGGTCGCCGCGGCACTCGCGCTCGCCCTCGCGACCGAGGGCAAGCGCACCCTCCTGGTCGAGGTCGAGGGCAGGCAGGGCATCGCGCAGCTCTTCGAGACCGAGGCGCTGCCGTACGAGGAACGGAAGATCGCCGTCGCCCCGGGCGGCGGCGAGGTGTACGCGCTGGCGATCGACCCCGAGCTGGCCCTTCTGGACTACCTCCAGATGTTCTACAAACTGGGCGGCGCGGGAAGGGCCCTGAAGAAGCTCGGCGCCATCGATTTCGCCACCACCATCGCGCCGGGCCTCAGGGACGTGCTCCTCACGGGCAAGGCGTGCGAGGCAGTTCGCAGGAAGGACAAGAACGGCCGGTTCGCGTACGACTACGTGGTGATGGACGCACCGCCCACAGGGCGCATCACCCGCTTCCTGAACGTCAACGACGAGGTGGCGGGCCTCGCGAAGATCGGGCCGATACACAATCAGGCGCAGGCCGTGATGCGGGTGCTGAAGTCCCCGGAGACGGCCGTGCACATGGTGACGCTCCTTGAGGAGATGCCCGTCCAGGAGACCGCGGACGGGATCGCCGAACTGCGCACCGCCAAGCTGCCGGTGGGGCGGATCATCGTCAACATGGTGCGGCCGGCGGTCCTGGACCAGGCGGACCTGGAGCTCGCACGCGCCGTGTCGCGGACGGCCGTCGCCGACGCCCTGTCGGACGCAGGGCTCAGCGGCGCGCGCCGCGGCGGGCTCGCGGAGCGGCTGGTGGACCCGCTGCTCCAGCAGGCCGACGAGTACGCGGAGCGGTTCGCCCTGGAGCGCGAGCAGCGCGGCGCGCTCACGGAGCTGGGCCTGCCGCTGCACGAACTGCCGCTGCTCGCCGAGGGAATGGACCTGGCGGGCCTGTACGAACTGGCCACGGAACTGCGTCAGCAAGGGATCTCATGAGCTCGGACCCGTCCCCCACACACGACGACACGGCCTCCGCCCCCGATGCACATGACGCAGCGCACCTCCCCGACACGGGTTCCACGCGCGCGTGGAACCCCGTACCCGTCCTGGAGGTCGATCCCCTCCTGGACGACCCGAGGACGCGCATCGTCGTGTGCTGCGGCTCCGGCGGCGTCGGCAAGACAACCACGGCGGCGGCCCTGGGGCTGCGCGCCGCCGAGCGCGGCCGGAAGGTGGTCGTGCTCACCATCGACCCGGCCCGTCGGCTCGCCCAGTCGATGGGCATCGACGCGCTCGACAACACCCCTCGGCGGGTGAAGGGCATCGAGGACGCCGCGGGCGGCGAACTGCACGCCATGATGCTCGACATGAAGCGCACCTTCGACGAGATCGTCGAGGCGCACGCGGACCCCGAGCGGGCGGCCGCGATTCTGGGCAACCCCTTCTACCAGTCGCTCTCGGCAGGCTTCGCGGGCACGCAGGAGTACATGGCGATGGAGAAGCTGGGGCAACTGCGTGCCCGGGACGAGTGGGACCTCATCGTCGTCGACACACCGCCCTCGCGCTCGGCGCTGGACTTCCTGGACGCCCCCAAGCGCCTCGGGTCCTTCCTGGACGGCAAGCTGATCCGGGTCCTGATGGCCCCGGCGAAGGTGGGCGGCCGCGCGGGAATGAAGTTCCTGAACGTCGGGATGTCGATGATGACGGGCGCCCTGGGGAAGCTGCTCGGAGGTCAGCTCCTGAAGGACGTCCAGACGTTCGTGGCCGCCATGGACACCATGTTCGGCGGGTTCCGCACACGCGCGGACGCCACGTACAAGCTGCTGCAGGCACCCGGTACGGCGTTCCTGGTGGTGGCGGCCCCGGAGCGGGACGCGCTGCGTGAGGCCGCGTACTTCGTGGAACGCCTGGCCGCCGAGGACATGCCGCTGGCCGGGCTGGTGCTCAATCGGGTCCACGGCAGCGGTGCGGCCCATCTGTCGGCCGAGCGGGCGCTCGCCGCCGCGGAGAACCTCGACGGGGAAAACCTCGATACGGATGACGCCGACGCCCCGGACGCCCCCTACAGCCCGGACGCCCCTGACGACCCGTACGACGCGGACGACGCGGACGACGCGGACGACGCGGACCGCACAGACGACGTAGACGCCACGGACGACGCCGAGAACCTCGACATGGAGAACCTCGACCCCGTCCCAGATCCGGCCGTGGCGGAAAATCTTGAGGATCCCCGCATTGTGGATCAGGGGGCCGGGAAAGCTGGACTTCGTAACTCTCCCGACACGTACGACCGTTCAGAATCTCGCCCATCCGAAGCACCGGTTCCCGACGGAGGCTCCCCCGCCACCACGGACCCGGATCGGAGTATCGAGCAACTCACCGCGGGCCTGCTGAGGCTGCACGCCGAACGTATGCAGCTGCTCTCCCGCGAGCAGCGCACGCGTGACCGCTTCACCGCGCTCCACCCCGAGGTGGCCGTGGCGGAAGTGGCCGCGCTGCCCGGTGACGTCCACGACCTCGCTGGACTGCGGGACATCGGCAACCGGCTCGCGGCCAACGGGCCGGAGCACCCCGAGGAGCGCGAGGCGCACGCGTAAGGGAACGCGCCGGAACCCCACGGGGACATCCACGTCCGGCCTCGTCCAGCAGCGACGGACAGCCGCGCCGGCAGTGGCCGCCCTCAGCTCACCGCCGCGTAGTTCTCGTACGCCTCTTCCTCATCGAGGGGCAGCAGGCCCGCTCCGCGCTCGTACTCCGTACGCGCGGTCTCCAGCAGGCGACGCCACGAGGTGACGGTCGGCCGCCTGCGCAGCAGTGCGCGGCGCTCCCGCTCCGTCATGCCACCCCACACGCCGAACTCGACGCGGTTGTCCAGCGCATCGGCCAGGCACTCCGTGCGCACCGGGCACCCGGTGCACACTGCCTTGGCCCTGTTCTGCGCTGCTCCTTGAACGAACAGTTCATCCGGATCGGTAGTGCGGCAGGCCGCCTGCGCACTCCAGTCGGTTACCCAGCCCATACCGGCGCCGTCCTCTCCCGAATCGAGGCTCCCCCACGGCGGCAGCGGCATATTCACCGCCGCCAGTTGAGGACGTTACGGAAGGTGGGCACAGCGCAACACCCCCTTCGGGCCCAATCTTGAATGGCCCGAACGGACTATGGGTAAGCGGCAGATCACCCGGGGGAGTGAGCTGGTGATATACGCGGCTTTCCGGGCAAACCGGGGCACTTCAGTTGCGTCACAACGGGCACCCTGTGACACACAAGGTGGATTCGGACACGCACCCAACAAAAAAAGTTGAGGGAACACCGGAACGATTCGGGGTCGCCGGACGTACTTGATACGTGGCCCTACTGCTGTGACAGTTGGGAGCAGCTTAGGCCAAGGCCTATACGCGTGTCCGGCGAATGAGAACGTAGACACCTCACGTTGCTATGCCGTCAAGCGCCGCCGGTGCACCGTTCGATAGTTGAGCTGGCAGAAGGTGCCTTCCATGGCTCCCTCTCTCCTGCGAAGATCACCTGCATGCCCAAGTCCAACCGCCCCTTCGACGAAGTCGGCGAACCTGCTCTTGCCGTGCAGACCGAGCGACTGGGCCTGCTGGCCGTGGCAGGTGCGCGGGCATACAGAATCCCGGCTCCTGTAGCGGTCTACGGCGTCCCTGGTCTGGACTGTCGCTTCCTCGTTCACTCGCAGTTCCCGGTGCATGCGATGGCCTTCCATCCCGCGCTCCCGCTGCTCGCCGTGGGCACGGGCCGATACGACGGTGGCTACTTCTTTGAGGGCGAGTTGCTGCTACTCCATCTGGAGACTGGCGAGTCTCGATCACTCATCGAGCACGAGATCGGCCGGCAGGTCCTGGGGTTGGAGTGGTTGGACGAGCAAGCCCTGCAGGTCCTCATGGCGCCGCCCGATGACTGGCAGGACGAGCGAGCTCGTTTGGAGGGGCACATTGCAGTAGTGCACCGAGGGGACTGGAATGCTGTCCCGGCCCGATCGCTCACCGGGCTCGATCTTGCTGGTCCGAGGGTGCCTGCGCCGCGTCCTGACGGCCGTGCGGCTGCGCGTCGTCTGCTCGCTGAAGTCAGCGCAGCCTGGCGCTTGCAACGCACGGGGCGTGCAGACGATCTGTGATCTCCTCAAGCCGCGTCGGCAAGCAAAAGGGCCGGGAACGCCGCCTGTTCGTCGAACGGCTTGCGGTGCTGGAGGCAGTGGTAGAGCTGGCCGATCATGCGGTTGAAGAGGTTGCGCTGGGCGGCGGCGTGCCAGTCGCCTTGTTCGCGTCGGCGCCGGTAGTGGGCGTTGGCTCCGGTAGATGCCCGTAGTGAGGCGAAGGCCCAGAGGTAGCCGGCGTGGTTGAGGCGGTCGTTCTTCACCCAGCGTCTGGTGATGGCGGACTTCTTGCCGGAGGCACGGGTGATGGGCGAGGAGCCGGCGTAGGCCTTCAGGCCGCGGGCATCGGCGAAGCGGGTGCGGTCGTCGCCGATCTCGGCCAGGACGCGGGCGGCGAGCTGGATGCCGAGGCCGGGGAAGCTCAGCAGGATCTCGGCGTCCGGATGCTGGGGGAAGGCCTCTTCCACCGCCTCGGCGAGCTGGTCGGCGGCGGTGCAGGCGGCGTCCAGCTGGATGAGGAGGGCGAGCATCTGCTTGCCGAGCGCGTCCTCGATCAGTGGAGGCTGGTGGGCCCACTCGGCACGGAAGACTTCGCGGAGGCGCTCGGCCTCGGCATCGATGCCGCGCTGGCGGCCGGCTCGCTTGAGCGCGGCCTGGATCTGGGTGCGAGTCAGGCGCGCGGCCCGGGCCGGGGTCGGGGCGGTCTTGAGGAGTTCGCGGGCCTCGGGACGGCACAGGCCGTTGGCCCAGGCGGCGAAGGCGGCCAGGGCGGCGGGGTAGTACTCGCGCAGCAGAGACCGGAGCTGGTTGGCGAGCTGCTGCCGGTTCCAGAGGGAGTCCTGCTGGGCGCGGGCCAGGACGCTGATCGCGCGGCCGAGGTCGCTGTCGTCGGGCAGGGGCCGGTGGGCGTGCATGTCGGTGCGGAGGATGTTCGCCAGGACCAGGGCGTCGCCTGGATCGGACTTCTTGCGAGAGACGGAGTGCCGGTCGCGATAGCGGGCGGCGGCCATCGGGTTGATCGCGAACACCTTGCGCGTGCCGGTCCGCAGGACGGCCACCAGCAGACCGCGGGAGGTCTCGATCGCCACCGGGATCGGATCCTCCTCGCTGTCGCCGTACTCGACGAGCAGTTCCAGCAGGATCTTGTAGCCGGCCGCGTCGTCTGTGATGTGCCGCTTGGCCAGCAGCTGGCCGGTGTCGTCGACCAGGGCGACGTCGTGGGTTCGTTCCGCCCAGTCGATTCCGCAGTAGATCAAGATGCCCCTCCCCAGAGTTCTGCCTTTGCGCTGGTCACGAGCGCATGCGGGCCACGCAGCGACCTAATCCCAGGCCTCGACCGCATTGCGGTCGGGCCGCCACCTCACTAGCCGTTCGTGGCACCAGCGCACCCCACGGGCCTCGGTCTATGCGGGAGCTCAGACAGCTCGGGCGTATCAAGAGGTCACCGTGCGATGGGCTCGCACCACCAAAGCCAACGAGTGATCAAGACGATTGGGATTGACGGCGCCGGACGGCACCAGGTCTCAGCCGAGGCCTCATGGACCAGGCTGGCTTCAGGAATCCGTCCGGCGCCGACGAAGGTGGTGGCGGTCACGCGAGCGCCGGACGACGCCCGGTCTACAGCTAGGCGTCGAGGCTCGGCGGTCGTGAGGCATTCGCCCGGCGCCCGCGTGACCGCCACCACCATTCGCGCCAGACCGCGCACCGATCTACGTTGAGGCCTCCGCGGCCCGGCTGCACTTGGATGTCACGGTCTGGTACTCGAACGCCCCGAGAAGCACCCGCTCCGTCGGAACGCTCATAACTACGGATTAGGCTGCCCTCATGCCAAAGAAGCGCTCGGGCGGGGGGCTGTCTCCCGTGCAGCAGGCCGCCAAGTTCCTCGGAGTGAGTGTCCTCGCGGGGGCGGTGATGGCCGGCATCGCGCTGCCCGCCGCGGGTGCGCTGGGACTCGCCGCCAAGGGTTCGGTCCAGGGGTTCGACGAGATTCCGGCCAACCTGAAGAGCCCACAGCTGAGCCAGCGCACCACCATCCTGGACAGCAAGGGCGGCGCGATCGCCACGGTCTACTCGCGCGACCGCACGGTGGTGGACCTCAAGGACGTCTCGCCGTACATGCAGAAGGCGATCGTCGCCATCGAGGACTCACGGTTCTACGAGCACGGCGCGATCGACCTGAAGGGCGTCCTGCGCGCGGTGAACCGGAACGCGCAGAGCGGTGGAGTCGCCCAGGGCGCCTCCACGCTCACGCAGCAGCTGGTGAAGAACTACTTCGTGGAGGAGGCAGGGGACGACCCGACGAAGGTCGCCCAGGCCACCCAGCAGACCCTCGGCCGCAAGGTCCGCGAGCTGAAGTACGCGATCCAGATCGAGGAGAAGCTGGGCAAGAAGAAGATCCTCGAGAACTACCTGAACATCACGTTCTTCGGCCAGCAGGCCTATGGCATCGAGGCCGCCTCCCAGCGCTACTTCTCCAAGCACGCCAAGGACCTGAAGCTCCAGGAGGCCGCGCTCCTCGCGGGCCTCGTGCAGTCGCCCACGTACTACGACCCGGTGAACAACCAGGTGGAGGCCAAGAAGCGGCGCGACGTGGTGTTGCAGCGCATGGCCGACGTGCACGACATCACCCAGGACGAGGCCGACAAGGCGAAGGCGACCCCTCTCGGGCTGCACGTGAGCCGGCCGAAGAACGGCTGCATCACGGCGGTCAAGGGCGCGGGCTTCTTCTGCGACTACGTCCGCGAGGTGTTCCTGAACAACCCGGTGTTCGGCAAGAACAAGGAGGACCGGGCGAAGATCTGGAACCGTGGCGGTCTGACGATCCGTACGACGCTCGACCCGCAGGCGCAGGAGTCGGTGCAGGACTCCATCAAGCAGCACGTCAACAAGAGTGACGAGGTGGCCACGGCAGCGACCATCGTCGAGCCCGGCACCGGCAAGATCCTCGCGATGGGCCAGTCCCGTCCGTACGGCTTCGGCAAGAACGAGACGCAGATCAACCTCTCGGTGGACAAGGCCATGGGCGGCGGCGCGGGCTACCAGCCCGGCTCGACGTTCAAGCCGATCGTGGCCGCGGCCGCCATCGAAGGCGGCAAGCCGGCGACCCAGGAGTACTCGTCGCCGTACGAGATGCCGTACCCGAGCCCGATCTCGGCCTGTGAAGGCAAGAACTGGGTGAACACGGAAGGGTCCACTCTCTCCAACGAGAACGAGTCGGAGCGGGGCCCGTACGGCATGAAGGAGGCGACCGCCAAGTCGGTCAACACCTACTACGTGCAGCTCATCAGCGACATCGGCATCTGCCCGGTGGTCGACATGGCCAAGAAGATGGGCGTGAACCGCGCGGACGGCGGGAAGATCGTCCAGGCCCCGTCGATCGCGCTGGGCACGCAGGAGATGTCGCCGCTGACGATGGCGAACGCGTACGCGACCTTCGCCTCCCGCGGCACGTACTGCACGCCGGTCGCCATCGAATCGATCACGCAGACGGTCGGCAAGCAGAAGAAGTCCCTCAACGTCCCGAAGTCGACGTGCTCGCGCGCGATGTCGCAGACCACCGCCGACACGATCAGCACGCTGCTGAAGGGCGTGGTCGAGGACGGTACGGGTCAGGAGGCCGGTCTCCAGGGCCGTCCCAGCGCGGGCAAGACCGGTACGACGGACTTCCGCTACGCGGCCTGGTTCGTCGGCTACACGCCGAACATGGCGGGCGCGGTCTGGGTCGGCGACCCGGCGCACAAGCGGCGCATGGTCAACGTCACCATCGGCGGCACCACCTGGGAAAAGGTCTACGGCGGCAAGGTCCCGGGCCCGATCTGGCGCGACATGATGTCGGGCGCTCTGACGAACAAGCCGGTCGAGGAGTTCTCCCTCGTCAACATCCCCGACAGCCACAGCGGCGACGAGGAGGACGGGAAGAACGGAAAAGCGAAGGGCGGACAGGGCAACGGCGGGCAGGCCACGAACGGGCAGACGACGAACGGGCAGGCCAACGCAGGATCTGACGGCGGGGGGTTCCCCGATCCCTCCATCAGCCTCCCGGGGGGATGGGGCCAGCAGAACGGAACCGGGAGAAACCAGAACGGCGGGCAGACGGGCTAGTCCGCTCCCGGCATCCGAGTTCCTGTGCACGTTCCTGCACTCCTGATACGACAACGGGGGCGCCCCTCGCCCGAGGGGCGCCCCCGTTGTCGTACGCGCTGGTGCGAGAGCGGCCCGGTCAGCCGCCCGCGAGGAGCTGCTTGACCACGGCGGCGACGCGGCCGCCCTCCGCCAGGCCGGCCACCTTCGGGTTCACGATCTTCATGACCTGGCCCATGGCCCGCGGACCCTCGGCCCCCGCGGCCTTCGCCTCCTCCACGGCCTGGACGACGATCTGCCGCAACTCGTCGTCGGACAGCTGCTTGGGCAGGTACGTGGCGAGCACCTCGCCCTCCGCCTTCTCCCGCTCGGCCTGCTCGGGGCGCCCACCCTGCGCGAAGGCATCGGCGGCCTCGCGGCGCTTCTTCGCCTCGCGGGTGATCACCTTGGTGACCTCGTCATCGGAGAGCTCGCGCTTCTCCTTGCCCGCGACCTCCTCCTTGGTGATCGCGGCGAGCGTCAGCCGGAGCGTCGAGGAACGGAGCTCGTCGCGCTCCTTGATCGCGGCGTTGAGGTCTTCGTGCAGCTTCGACTTGAGCGTGGTCATGGCTCCGATTGTCGCAGGTGTGACGGCGCGGACGCCCGTTGATTTCCAGGGGACGCGCGGTGCTCCGCAGACGTGCCGTCTCTCCGGGCCCCGGCCGCCCACAGGAGTACCCCTCTCCGGGCTCCGGCTGTCCACGGGAGTGCCCCTGTCCTGGCCTCGGCCGCCCACAGGAGTGCCCCTCCCCTGACCCCGGCCGTCCACAGGTGGCCCTCGGTCGCCGTCCGCGGTTGGTGTGCGCGTGGCGTCCCGCAGGTCTGACACGATGGTCATATGCGCGCGCGATACGGAGTACCCCTGGGAATCACGGCGGTTGCCGCCGCCGGACTGCTGTACTCGGCCGGGATCGAGGTCCGTTCCTTCCGCCTGCGCCGGGTGACGGTCCCGGTGCTGCCCCCGGGGGCGCGCCCGCTGCGGGTGCTCCAGGTCTCCGACATCCACATGGTGAGCGGGCAGCGCATGAAGCAGCGCTGGCTGCGCTCGCTGGCGGGCCTGCGCCCGGACTTCGTGATCAACACCGGCGACAACCTCTCCGACCCGGAAGGCGTGCCGGAGGTGCTGGACGCGCTGGGTCCGCTGATGGAGTTCCCGGGCGCCTACGTCTTCGGTTCGAACGACTACTACGGCCCCAGACTCCGCAACCCCGCCCTCTACTTGGTGGAGAAGGCCATGGGCCGCCACGGCCTCAACGGCAATCCGCCCGTGGTCGGCGTCCTTCACAACCCCTGGGAGGACCTGCGCGACGGCTTCGACGCGGCGGGCTGGCTGAACCTGACGAACACACGGGGAATGCTGAAGATCGACGGCCTGGAGATCGAGCTGACGGGCCTGGACGACCCGCACATCAAGCGCGACCGGTACGCGCAGGTGGCAGGCGGTCCGTCCGCGTCGGCGGACTTCTCGATGGGCGTGGTCCACGCGCCGTACCTGCGCAGCCTGGACGCGTTCACGGCGGACGGCTACCCGCTGATCATGGCCGGCCACACCCACGGCGGCCAGCTGTGCATCCCCTTCTACGGTGCCTTGGTCACCAACTGCGACCTGGACACGGACCGGGTGAAGGGCCTGTCACGGCACACGGCGGAGGGGCGGACGTCGTACCTGCACGTGTCGGCGGGCTGCGGGACGAACCGCTACACGCCGGTGCGGTTCGCATGTCCCCCGGAGGCCACGCTGCTGACCCTGGTGGGTAGGAAGTAGCAGCTGACGGCGGCCACAGGAAGGAGTGGCCCGCCGGCCGGGCGCGTAACCCGCCCGGATCACCCGCATCGCCCGTTCTGCCCGACCCGCTTAGCGTGAGGGCATGATCGCGCCGATACCCAAGGACATCCCGGGCCTCCCCGCGGTGCCGGGCACGCCGTCGCTGATGCCGTCCGCCGTCCCCGCGACAGCCGTGGTGGCACCCGTACGCCACCCCATGGCGGCCGTCTACCGTCTGCTGGTGGCACTGGCGGCCGCGGCCGCGGTGGCCGTCGACCTGACCCTCGGCAGCCCGGTCCGGGTGCTGAGCTACTTCACGATCCAGAGCAATGTTCTCGTCGCCCTGGTCTTCACCCTGTCGGCGTACCGCGCGTGGACAGCCCGCCGCCCGCTGCCGCCCCTGGTGACCGGCGGCACGCTCTTCTACGTCCTGATCGCGGGCCTGGTCTACCACGTGGTCCTGGTGAACGAGCCGGGCACCTTCTCGATGACGGGCCGGACCGACGCGCTCACGGGCTGGCCCGCCCTCACCAACCAGGTGCTGCACACGCTGACACCGGCCGCGGCACTGCTGGACTGGCTGCTCCTGACGAGCCCGGCCCCGCTGCGCCTGCGGCACGCCAGGAGGTGGCTGCTGTACCCGCTGGCATACCTGGCCTTGTCCCTGGTGCGGGGCGAGTTGATCCTGCCGGGCACGCAGGGCCGCTACCTCTACCCGTTCCTGGACGCGGGCCGGCTCGGCTACAAGAGCGTCCTCGCCAACGCACTCCTGCTCGGCCTGTCGTTCTTCGCCCTGGCCGTCCTCCTGGTCGCCCTCGACCACCTCCGCCCGGACCCGATCCGCCGCCGCGCCAAAACCGGATTTCGTCTACAGCCACCGGTGGGCTAAAGTAAACGACGTCGCCGCGACAAGCAGCGACATCGGGGTGTAGCGCAGCTTGGCAGCGCGCTTCGTTCGGGACGAAGAGGTCGTGGGTTCAAATCCCGCCACCCCGACGCTGGTCAGAGGGCACATACTCACGTGAGTATGTGCCCTCTGTCGTGCTCGGGAGCCGGACAGGGGGCACAGGCGCCAACGACCGGCCTTGACCGCGTGATCGACCTGAACAACTCCCGGGTCCAGGCCGAGGCCATGCGGGCGCGTGGTCGCGCCACGGGTTCCTCGTCCACCACGACCACGAGGCCTGGGCGGAGCGACTGCAGGGCGTCCTGGCCGATTCGGGCGTGCGGTGCCGGGTCGGAGCCCCGATGGCCCGGCCCCGGCCCCGGCCGATCTGCGGCGCGCACCCCCCACGTGTGCGTGCTCGGCGCGGACGGATTGACATCCAAAAGTGTGAGTGGTTGAGTACTCACATGAAGAGCGAGCGTCCCCGCCAGTTGTCCACCGCCGAGGAGCGCCGCGAGACGGTGCTGCGCACCGCCATCGGCGCGTTCGCCGCCCGGGGTTACTGGGGCACCACCACGACCGAGGTGGCGAAGGCGGCGGGCATCTCCCAGGCCTACGTCTACAGACTGTTCCCGAGTAAGGAGCTGCTGTTCACCGCGGTGGTCGAGCACTGCTTCGTGCAGGTGCGAGCCAGCCTCGAGCGGGCCGCTGCCGACGCGAAGGGCAGTTCGGCGGACGTGGTGCTGGACGCCATGGGGGATGCCTACGCCCGGCTGATCAGCGACAACGACCTGATGCTGATTCAGCTCCACGCCCAGGCCGCGGCCGTCTCCGAGCCGGCGGTGCGCGAGGCGGTCCGGCAGGGCTATGCCCGGCTGGTGGAGTACGTGCGCGGCGCCTCCGGCGGCACCGAGGAGCAGGTCCAGCAGTTCTTCGCGGTCGGCATGCTGTGCCACCTGATCGTCTCCATGGGCGCCGACGACGTGGACGCCCCCTGGACCCGAACGCTCTCGGCGGGCATCACACACTACTGACGCCAGGCCCGGCGGCACGGCGGGCATGTCGGCGGGGCGCACAGCCCCGCCATTCCTACCGATCCGTTATGAGTGGTTGACCACACACTCTCTCCTCCCAGGGCCCGGTCGAGCACCCGAGAAACCTGCCCTCTCCACGAAAGGCCAAGCACCATGCGTACGATCACCGCGGCCAAGTTCGCCGCCACCATCACCGCGCTCGTCCTCACCGCCTCCGGCACCGCCTACGCCGTCACCGAGAACAAGCCCGAAACGCCCCGAGCCGTCGTCGCCGAGCACGCCGATGACGTGCGGATCGACGAGACCGCGCCGGTCATCACCCGCGACAACATCCTCATCCACGCCCCCCTCCACACCGTCTGGAAGATCCAGACCGACGTCGAGAAGTGGCCCACCTGGCAGCCCGACGTCGAGACGGTCGTCAAGGACACTCCCGGACGCCTGCGCCCCGGCTCCGTATTCCGCTGGACCACCGAAGGACTGAACATCACCTCCACCGTCAAGCAGGTCGAGCACGGCAAGCGCCTGGCCTGGGGCGGCCCCGCCCAGGGCATCACCGCCATCCATGTGTGGACCTTCACTCCGGCCCGCGACGGCGTCCTCGTCCACACCGAGGAGTCCTGGACCGGAGCCCCGGTCGTCGCCAACCAGGCCGTACTGCAGGCCGCCCTCGACAACTCCCTCCACAACTGGGTGAACAACCTCAAGCACGAGGCCGAGGCCCAGGCCGCCAAGTGACCGTGCAACGGCGCACACATGGCCTCCGGCTACCAGCCGGACGTCGACAAGGACACGCCGGTCGCCTACACCGACCAGCTCCACCAGCAGCTCAAACAGCGTCAGCCCGGGCTTGAGCACATACGCCTCGGCTGCACGGGGGAGACCACCGAATCGCCGGCCAAGGGCGGTAAGTGCGAGTATCCCGGCGCCAAGTCCCAGCTGGACGCCGCCTTGAAGGCCATGGCCGAGCACCGCGGCAAGGTCGGCTACGTGTCAGAAGTCCGCCAAGGACTCGGCTTCCCTGATCAAGTCTGCCAACACGGCCATCTCTCAGGTGTACGCCGTCGCCGGCTTCAAGGCGGCGGACGTGGCCGGAGCCTTTTCCTCGGACGACTTCGACAACCTCGTCAATGTCCCCGGCTACGGCGAGGTGCCCGCGAACGTAGCCAAGGTCTGCCGGCTGACCTGGGCCTGCACGAAGCAGGACCCGCTCCCGAACCCCGCCGGGCACAAGGTGATCGCAGGCGCCTTCGCGGCAGTCCTGCCGATGACCAACACACCTGAGCAGCCAGGGGGTAACGGCAGCACCGGCACCGGCACCAACAAGCCGAAGGCGGACGGCAACCTTGCGGAGACCGGTTCGTCGAGCAGCACGCCCATCCTCGTAGGCACCGCTCTGGTAGCCGTTGCCGTCGGTGCCACGGCGCTCTTCGTTGTACGCAGGCGCCGCACAACCGATCAGGCCTAGCCGACAGGCAGCACGGTCAGGATCACACACGGGCAGGGGCCCAAGGTGTCCGCAGTCGCGTGGACACCTTGGGCCCCCGCTTTCGTCTCGACAGATCCACGCAACGCCCGTAACCAACGAAACCCAGCCGCACCGCCCCGATAACATGTTCGGGCTCACGACGATCGACCGGAAAGTCATACCGTCCAGCACGAAGAGTAATCATTTAACCAATGTCTGACAAAGCGGCCAAAAATTGATATCTATAGCATCGCGGGTGGTCTCGCGAATAAACCGCAGAATTCCATTCGCCACGTGGCGTCAGCCACGGGCAATACTGTGGTCCGCAGCGAGTGTGGTCACCCTCGGATTCCTCATCACGTTGGAGATCGCCGCACGTCACTACGGCCTGCCGGGGCCGATTACCAACCAGGCGCGAGAGGTGATATTCGCCCCCAAATCGGGGCCGCTCTTGTACGCCAGCATGGCGTTGATGATGGTGGTGCTCCCCTGGCGGCAACGGTTCATCGCGGCTGGTGCCGCGATCGGCATCGACGTCGCCTTCTTTCTGGTGCGGTGGGCGTTCGACGCCAAGATGATGTTCGGCAACGGCGCGTTGTGGGTGATCCTGGGCTACGCGGTCATCGCTGTCACGCGACGCACCGGCCGGGAACGTGTCCTGCTGCTGAAGGGCGTCGGGCTGGCCCTGCTACTGGTGGCCGGCCGCAAGACCGGCGATGCCTGGCTGCTCATCACGTCGAAGACCCGCCCGGCGGTGCTCGACCAGTACGTGGCAACCGCCGATCACGCGCTGGGCAACCCCTCGTGGGTGATGGGCCGGATCGTCAGGGCCACCGGCCCGGTCGGCGCCCATGTTCTCGACTACGTCTACATTCAGCTTGCGGTGGCCGCGGTCGTCGTCGCGCTGTACCAGCTGCGTAACGTGGCGGTCGAACGCCGGTTCCCGCGCCATCATCTGGTGCGCACCTTCCTGGTGATCGGCCTCCTCGGGCCGGGCATCTACATGATCTTCCCGGTGGTCGGACCGATCTTCGCCTACGGCACCGGCGCCTTCGGCACCGGCAGCGCGCACCTGGCGGTGGCCGACCTGTGGCCCCACACACCGCCGCCGCTCCATACCCCGCACCCGATGCCGTACGACGGGATCACCCCACGCAACTGCATGCCCAGCCTGCACACAGCGTGGGCCACCGCGATCTTCATGCATTCCCGCAAGGGCCCACGGATACTGCGATTCGCGGGGACGTTCTGGCTGATTGCCACGCTCTGCGCGACGCTGGGCTTCGGCTACCACTACGGCGCGGACATCCTCGCAGGCGTGGTGTTCTCGGTCACGATCGAGGCAGCTCTGCGCTCGCAGGAACGTGGCTGGGATCGGTCAGGAATACAGCTGGTCGCTTACGGCGCAACGGTTTTCACTGCGCTCTTGGTGTCATACCGCTATCTGCCGGTGGAGATGGCCGAACAGCCGTGGGTGTTCGGACCCCTTCTCGTTCTGGCGATGGCCTCAGTGGTCTACGGCTACGTACGGACCACCAAACAGTGGGAACCGAAGGCCGTACCGGCGCGGCAACCCGAACCGCTGCCCGAACCAGCTTGAACCATGGTGCATCGGGTGTGGGCCGAGCCCTTCCCGAGTGGGACCGCATGCGGCGCCCCGCCGTCCATCGGTGCGACGGGCGGCGGGGCGGGCGCTTCGGCGGGGCGTCAGTTCGAGGTGGGCGCCGCCGGGCGGGTGCCGGGGACGGCTCCGTAACCCATCTGGGACGGTGTGTCGCCGTCCTGGCCGTAGACCTGCACCCGGTAGTACGAGGTCGCCCCGGCCGGTGCGGCGGTGTCCAGGTAGGACACGGCGGTGCCGGGCAGGGTCGACGTCAGTTCGTCCCACACCTGGGTGGCGGGGTTCCAGCGCTCGATCGTGACCGAGGACGGTTCCGGGCACCAGTCGCTCTGGCAGGACCACGCCCAGGTGAGCAGCACACCGTCCGCGGAGCCGCTCGCGGCCAGCGTCATCGAGGCGCCGAAGCCGTCGCCCATCCACGGCAGCACCGCCGCCTCGGAGCGCACGCCGGCGGCGTCCACGGCCACTACCGCGTAATAGGCGCCCGAGGATGTGTAGGGCGCGGCGGTGTCGGTCACCGTGGTGCCCGTCACGGGCTCGTCCTGGATCCGTGTGCCGGGGTTGGCGGCATTACCCCAGTACCGGTAGACCAGGTACCTGGTGGCGCCGGGGACGGGCTGCCAGGACAGCACCGCGTTGTCGCCTTCCTGCCGCGCGGCCAGCCCCGCGGGCCGGTCGGGACGCGCGGTGCCCTCGGGGTACGGGCGCACCGCGCAGTCGTCCTCGGAGAAGCCCGAGCGGTTCCCCGCCGCGTTCACGGCGACGGTCCGGTAGCAGGTGGGCACTCCGGCCGGTGCGTCGGTGTCGGTCCACTCCGGGGATGTCGTCGCGGGGATGTCGGCGGTCTTGATGTAGACGGCGTCCGTCTCGGTGCGGCGCCAGACCTCGTAGCGGGCCGCGGCGGGGTCGTTGACGGACCAGGTCAGCCGGATGCCGTCGGTGGTACCCGACGCGGTCGGCATCTCGGGCGCCTGCGGTGCGGTCTCGGTGGACTCGGCGGACACGTCGATCCAGATCGGGTCGCTGTAGTTGCCCTCGAAGCCGCGCACCGACAGGCAGTAACGGGCCCTGAGCCACGGGCTGGTGTCCAGGTAGTAGGAGTTGGCCGTGTGGAAGGTGTCGGCGTTCGCGCACGGGCTGCCGTAGGTCGTGCGGTACAGGTAGTAGAGGTAGACCTCGGATGCCGGGGAGTCGTCCCAGTCGAGGAGGAGGCCGTCGTCGGTGCGGGTGGCGGTCAGCCCGGTGGGTGTGGGCGGCTTGGGCGCCGACGGGGCCAGCCGCTTCAGCTGGACCACGGTGCCGGAGGAGCGGTTGCCCGTCTCGTCGACCGCGACGACCCGGTAGTACGGGGTGGCGTCGGCGGCGATCGGGCCGTCGGTCAGGGTGCAGCGCACCTGGTCCTCGGTGCCGGAGACGGCGGCGCACTGGGGCGTGCGGGGGCTTCCGGTGTCGGTGAACGGGCCGTCGGCGTCCGCGCTGCGGGTGACCTGGTAGCCGGCGAAGTCGGCGTCATAGCCGGGCCAGCCGGTGGTGGTCCAGGTCAGGGTGGCCGTGGTGCCGCCGTCGGGTGCGGTGACCTCGGGGGCGGCGGGCGCGACAGGCGGGGTGGTGTCCGGCGGCACCGGGCGGCTGACGGCGACCGGCTCGGTCCAGGCCGAGTAGGCGCGCGGGGTGTCGGCGTCGACCACCTTGCCGACGGCGCGCACCCGGTAGTAGCGGGTGCCGCCCTCGGGCAGGGTGGTGTCGGTGAACTTCGACGAGGTCAGTGGTGCGTCGCCGACGCGCAGGGTCCAGGGACCGGAGGCCGAGGAGGCGGACTGCACCTGGTAGCCGGCGGTCAGGCCGTGCACGGGGCTGCCCACCGGGTTGTCGGCCCAGTCCAGCGCGGCAGCGCCGGCGGCGAGCTCGCCCTTGAGCCCGGTGGGCTGCTGCGGCGGGTACAGGCCGGTGTCGGGGCGCAGCGCAGAGGCGGTGGTACTGGCGTACTCACCGGGCTCGGTGGTGGCCGGGGTGGACTCGTTGCCGGCGGTGTCGACGGCGGTCACCCGGTAGTACGCGGTGATGCCGATCGGGGCGTCCTTGTCGGAGTAGGCGTTCTCCTGGACGACCCGGGCGTCGGCGCTCCTGATCCTGGCCCAGGGGCCGCCGGGGGCGGTGGCTCGGTAGACGTGGTAGCCGGCGAAGGAGTCCCTGGTGCTGTAGTCGTCGTCCCAGCTCGGTCCCCAGCTGAGGTGGTTCTCGCCGAGGTCGTCGTCGGGGTCGGGCACTCCGTTGCCGTTGAGGTCGATGTCGCCGTAGCCGTCGGCGCCCAGAAGGTCCGGGGCCCGCGGCGGGGTGGTGTCGGCCGGCACGGCCGAGACGTTGGCCGAGGCACGGGACTGGTTGCCGGAGCGGTCCACGGCGGTGACGGCGAACCAGTACTTGGTGCCGTTGCGCAGTCCGGTCGAGGTGAACGTGCTGCCGGTCAGCAGACCGGAGCCACTGATCCGGTGTGCGGTGTCGATCGCCACGGGGGTGCTGGTGGAGCGGTAGACCCGGTAACCGGCCAGGTCCGCCTCGGCGTTGCGGGCCCAGCTGACGGTGGCCCGGCCGTCACCGCGCACCGCCTTCGGGGAGGCGGGAGCCAGTGGGGCGACCTTGTCCGGAGTATTCGGGGCGAGGCTGACGCTGACGTTGGCCGAGCCCGTGAGAGCCGTGTAGTCGACCCGCACGGTGTGCGTTCCGGCGGGCACGGTCACCTTGACACTCGCGTGCTGGGTGGAGGAGTAGTCGTGCCACAGGTTGACGTAACGCTTGCTGTCGATCCAGACCCGGATGCCGTCCTGGGCCGCGGTCTTCAGCAGGAAAGGGCCGCCCCCGCCGAAGTTGCGGCGCATCGTCCAGCGGACACCGAAGCGGTCGTTGGGCAGGGATATCCCGGCGGGATGGCCCTTGCCCCAGTTCTCGCTGATGGATTTGTCGCACAGTGACTTGCGGGGTGTGCCGGTGAGCGTGGTGTTGGCGTAGTAGTCGGCCTTCCATACCCCGTTGGAGCAGCTCAGGGCCGCGACCGGCGCTGCGTCCGGCCGGGCTTGGGGCGGGGTCTGCACGGTACTGGCGATGAGCGCGGCTCCGGCGGCGGCCGCGGTGAGCGGCCACAGCAGCCGGTGCGGCGCCCGGACACGGGATTGCGGGGGAACGGGTCTGCCCATCGGGGGCGTCATCCTTCCTCAGACCCGGCGCACCCGGTGCGGCATGGCGGCTCGGGTGGTCCACCGGGTGATCGCTTTCTGCCCCAGCGATGATGGCACGCGAACAGATATTCGCGTGTGAAATCGTGCAGAAACCGTGCAGAAATCGCGTCCGCATCCGAAAGCGCTCGCCACTCCCAGGTGATGGAACACCACGAACCGGGTGAAGCCGGTCTGCGTCCCCGCCGGGTGCGGGCGAGCTGCTCGCGACTACCTGATGGGCACTCATGGGTTCATCTTGCCCATCAGGCACGGGAGTTCGACGTCGGTCTTCTCGGCACCCGCGGGAGGCGTCCGGAGACCCGGACGCCTGTGCCAGGTGTGCGCGTCCGAATCGGGTCCGCTCCGCGGCCGGCGGCGGACGAACGTCACCCTCGCGGGTGTCGCCGAGCCTTACCGACCGCCGATGGGGCCGCCTGTGGTGGCGCCGTCCCGGCCGCCGGCGGTGGCCGCGGTGACTTCGCCGAGAGCGTTGGGCGGAGCGGCGCCGCCTCGGCAGAGTCTCGGGTCCGGAATGGGCTTGTCCGTCACGGCGTCCACCAGGACGAGCTTGCCGGTCTTGGCGTCGCGGACCACCTTGCAGCGCAGGCCCGACACGGCTTTCGACGGAGCCGCCGCGGCCTTCGCTGTTCGGGGTGCCGCATCCACGCCGGTCACGCCTGTCACGCCAATCACACCCATCGTTCCGGCAAGCGCCGCGACCAGGCAGGACGCGCCGATCACGCGGGGTGTGTGCCTCCGGATGCCCGCCGCCATGATGCCTCCCTGGGTGGATGGGCCACGTGAACACCTCCACCAACGTGGGAGACCGGCCGTGACCGCGGCGTTGATCCGGCGTGACTCCGCCATGACGCCGTCGCGACGCGGCTCTGCTCGTGGGGGAAGAGCGGGCCGCCCCTCAAGGTGTAGCCGAACTGGGTGCGCAGCTTCAGCAGCCCGTTGAGCATGCGGGCATCGAGGGCGACCCTGCGGTTCGGCCGGTCGCCCCAGGGACTGGTCAGGGCTGCCTTGCCGTTCGCCGTGTCGATGATGTTGACCGTTTCTGGCCCGCGCGGACCGTTCAGTACCTGCTCGTCGCACAGGGCCATCCCGTGGCCGTCGACGCGTACTTCGGGCGCCGGACCACGGCCGCCGTCAAGGCGTTCCAGACCGAGCACGGCCTGGAACCCGACGGCAGGGTCGGCCGGCGGACCTGGCCGCTGCTCGTACGGCCGGTCGACTCACGCTCCGAAGGATCGGATGTACGGGCTCTGCAGTCGCTGCTCACCAACGCCGGACTGCTCACGGACGTCACCGGCAGGTTCACCGCCGCGACCGAGCACAATCTCTCCTCGATCCAGCTTTACGGCCGCCGCCGTGGCGACGCCTCAGGAACGCGGCGCCGACTCGTCCCGCCCGACCACCGTCCCCTGGACGACACGGCCCGCACCCGCCCCGGGCGCCCCGGCGTCCTGCTCCTTCAACGCCTTCGCCTCGCTCTTGAAGATGCGCGTCGCCTTCCCCGCCGAGCGCGCCAGCTCCGGCAGTTTCTTGAACCCCAGCACGGCGATCACCACGAGGAGGATCACGGCCAGCTCACTCATGCCGAACATCAGGTTCGCTCCCAGGTGGGTATGCGGATCTACAGGGCCGTAGAAGTCTCTCCCGGTGGATGATCGCCCCACAAGTCCGGCTTCCGGCCGGGTGCGGGCGGCCTCCGCGGAGCGTCCGCATCCCGGCACGCCCGAGTCCCGGGGCGCGGCGCCTCTCGCCCGGCACCACTGTGGAACCAGCGCACCAGTAGGGCAGTCTTTCTCCCCGTGGCAAGCGTTCCGCAGCAGAACGGGTCGGGTGACCCCGTCGCACACATGGTGGTGTGCGGGGACGACGGGCTCGCGCACCGGCTGGCCGCCGAGTTGCGAGGGGTTTACGGCGAGCAGGTGACCCTCGTCGTCCCGCCCACCGAACGGGTCGCCCGGCAGCCGGTGGTCGGCCGCGCCCGCACCTCGACCCTGCTCGACCGGGTCTCCGCCGCCGTCACGCGCGCGGCGGGCAACGGGAACGGGAACGGCAGCGGCAGCGGCAGCGGCAACGGCAACGGCGCAGACGGACGCACCGCCGGTGCCGCCGGCGGACGTACGGCCGAAACTTCCGGCTCGCAAAGGCTGTTGGAGGCCGCAGAGGCGTCCGAGGCGGTGCTCGCCGAGGCCGGTGTGGAGCGGGCCACGGCGCTGGCGCTCGTATATGACGACGACGAGACCAATATCCGCGCCGCGCTCACCGCGCGCCGACTCAACCCGCGGCTGCGGCTGGTCCTGCGGCTCTACAACCGGCGACTGGGGCAGCACATCGAGGAACTCCTCGACCAGGCCGCGGCGTTGGCGTCCGGCGGGCCCGACGGGGACTCCGAAGCGTTCGACGCGTCCACGACCGTCCTGTCCGACGCCGACACCGCCGCGCCCGCGCTGGCCGCGACCGCCGTCGCCGGCACCACCAAGGTCGTCCAGACAGACGGGCTGATGCTGCGGGCCGTCGAGCGCCCGCCGCCGGGGCCCGGTCAGGTCGCCGATCCCGGACTGTGCACCCTGGCACTGCTGTCCGCGACGACCAACGATCCGGCCGGCGCCGACGGTTCCGAGGCCAGTGGCGAGCACGGACCGCGACTCCTGCCGGACGAAAGGGCGATCGCTGCAGCCACCGGGCGCGGCACCGTCGTCCTGGAGACGGTCTCCTACTCGGGTCCCGCGCTGCCCACCGGGCGCAGTGTCGTACCACTCGCCTTCCTGCTGTCGCGGCGGCTGCGCTGGTCGTTCGCCGGGCTCGTGGGGTGTGTCGTCGCGCTCGCGGTCGCGTCCATGGCGGTCACGGGTGAAAATCCGCTGACGGCCACGTACTTGACGCTGCTCGACCTGTTCGCGATCAACAACCCGGCCATCGGGGAACCCATCGGACGGCAGATCCTGCAACTGCTGTCCGGGCTGGTCGGACTGCTGCTGCTGCCAGTGCTGCTGGCGGCTGTCCTGGAGGCGCTCGGCACCTTCCGCAGCGGAACCGCGCTGCGCAGGCCGCCGCGCGGGCTGTCCGGGCACGTCGTGCTGCTGGGCGTCGGCAAGATCGGCACCCGGGTCATGACCCGGCTGCGGGAACTGAAGATCCCCGTGGTGTGCGTCGAGGGCGATCCGGAAGCACGCGGGCTGGCGACAGCTCGGCGGCTGCGGGTGCCCGTCGTACTCGGAGACGTGACGCAGGAAGGCGTCCTGGAGGCCGCCAAGATCCACCGGGCGCACGCGCTGCTCGCGCTGACCAGCGCCGACACCACGAACCTCGAGGCCGTCCTGTACGCGCGGTCCGTGCGCCCCGACCTCCGGGTCGTCCTGCGCCTGTACGACGACGACTTCGCGACCGCTGTCTACCGCACGCTGCGCGCCGCGCACCCGAACGCCCTGACGCGCAGCCGCAGCGTCTCGCATCTGGCCGCGCCCGCGTTCGCCGGGGCCATGCTGGGACGGCAGATCCTGGGGGCGATCCCCGTGGAGCGACGGGTGCTGCTGTTCGCCGCCGTGGACGTGGCCGGGCACCCCCAGCTGGAGGGGCGGACGGTCGCCGAGGCGTTCCGCGCCGGGGCGTGGCGCGTACTCGCCCTGGACACCGCGACGTCCGGCGGACGGGACCAGACGCCGAATCCGGGGCCGGATGCCTCCGACCGCCCCTCGGGACTGGTCTGGAACCTGCCGCCGACCTACGTACTGCGCCCCGAGGACCGGGTGGTCCTGGCGGCAACCCGCCGCGGACTGGCCGAACTCCTCGGCCGCAGGCGCCGCGAGACGAGCGGGGCGTAGGCACCGTAAGACGACCGCGGGTAGGCGCCGTAAGACGATCGGGGCGTAGGAATTTCCTGGTCAAAGGGTTTCCCAGGCAAGTTATCCACAGGCTGGGGGCCTCTGCCGCGGAAAGTCGGCCGGGCCAGGCACTATGGGGCCATGACTGAGAGCAACGGGTCCACCTCGCCGGAGCACAGCGAGGACATGCCCGACTGGGAAAAGCGCTTCCGGGCGCCACGGGTGTCGCTGCCGGACTGGGCGGAGGACGCGCCGCATCGCTCGCTGTTCGTCTCCAACGCGACGGGGACGTACGAGTTGTACGCGTGGGACCGTGCCACAGGCGCGCAGCGCCAGGTCACGGACCGGCCGAACGGCACGACGGACGGCGTGCTCTCGCCGGACGGCCAGTGGATCTGGTGGTTCGACGACACGGACGGGGACGAGTTCGGGATCTGGAGACGCCAGCCGTTCGCGCCCGGAGCGGACGGCTCCGGTACCGCCGCGGGACCCGACGAACCGGCGGCTCCCGGGCTGGAGCCGTCGTATCCGGCCGGGCTCGCGATCGGGCGGGACGGGCACATCGCCGTCGTGGGCCGGTCGACCGACGAGGACGGGTCGACGATCCATCTGGTGCGGACCGGCCAGGGACCGGTCGAGATCTACCGGCACCGTGAGTCGGCCGGGGTGGGCGCCCTCTCCCACGACGGCTCGCTGATCGCGGTCGAGCACACCGAGCACGGCGACGCCATGCATTCGGCACTGCGGGTGCTGCGGCCGGACGGCTCCACGGTGGCGGAGCTGGACGACACCAAGGGCGGCACGGTCGAGCTGGGCCTGGAAGTGCTGGGCTTCGCGCCGGTCGAGGGGGACACACGGCTGCTGATCGGGCACCAGCGGCGCGGCCGCTGGGAGCCGCTGGTGTGGGACATCGCCTCGGGTGCCGAGACGGACCTGGCGCTGGAGCTGCCGGGTGACGTGGCCGCGGAGTGGTATCCGGACGGCTCCGCGCTGCTGATCGTGCACAGCTTCGAGGCACGCAGCGAGCTGTTCCGCTACGACCTGGCGACGCGCGAGCTGGTGCGGGTGCCGACGCCGCCGGGCACCGTGTCGGGGGCGACGGCCCGGCCGGACGGGACCGTGGAGTACCTGTGGTCGTCGGCCGCCGAGCCGCCGGTGGTGCGGTCGACGTCGGGCGAGGTCGTGCTTGACCCGCCAGGGATGAGGTCGCCGGGGTCGGTGCCGGTGGAGGACGTGTGGGTGGAGGGGCCCGGCGGCCGCATCCACGCACTGGTGCAGAAGCCGGCGGGGTCGAGAGGGCCGCTGCCCACGGTGTTCGACATCCACGGCGGCCCGACCTGGCACGACAGCGACTCGTTCGCGGCGGGCCCGGCGGCCTGGGTGGACCACGGGTACGCGGTGGTGCGGATCAACTACCGCGGCTCGACGGGATACGGGCGCGAGTGGACGGACGCGCTCAAACACCGGGTCGGGCTGATCGAGCTGGAGGACATCGCGGCGGTGCGGGAGTGGGCGGTGACGTCCGGTCTCGCGGATCCCGAGCGGCTCGTCCTGACGGGCGGTTCGTGGGGCGGGTACCTGACGCTGCTCGGGCTCGGCACCCAACCCGACGCGTGGGCGATCGGTATCGCGGCGGTGCCGGTCGCGGACTACGTCACGGCGTACCACGACGAGATGGAGGCGCTGAAGGCGATGGACCGGACGCTGCTCGGGGGCACGCCCGAGGAGGTGCCCGAGCGGTTCGAGGCGTCGTCGCCGCTGACGTACGTCGACGCGGTGAAGGCACCGGTCTACATCTCGGCGGGGGTGAACGACCCGCGATGCCCGATCCGCCAGGTCGAGAACTACGTGAACCGGCTCGCCACGCGGGACGCGGTGCACGAGGTGTACCGGTACGACGCGGGGCACGGCTCATTGGTGGTCGACGAACGGATCAAGCAGGTGCGGTTGGAGCTGGACTTCGCGGAGCGGCATCTGGGGAGGTGAGAAGCGTGGCATCCGGGGGCGGGAGTGCGGGGCATGCGCGTGTGTCCCGCACCCCGGGCCCCACGGGCGGGTCCGCGGAAGCGGCACCGTACCGTTGAGGGCGTGTACCGGTTTCTGCTGACGCCCCGCTGGTGGGGAATCAACGTCTTCGTGCTGCTGGCCATCCCCTTCTGCGTCTTCATGGGGTCGTGGCAGTTGAGCCGGTTCGAGGACCGGGTGCAGGACCAGCGGGCGGTGAGCGAGCAGGCCACGGCGGACAAGAAGCAAGCGGCCCGGCCACTGGCCGAGCTGCTGCCGGTGGACAAGAAGACGTCCGGGAAGCGGGCCACGGCCACCGGGCGGTACGGCAAGCAGTTGCTGGTGCCGGACCGGGAGCTGGACGGGAAGCACGGGTTCTACGTGCTGACCATGCTGCGCACCGACGGGGGCAAGGCGCTGCCGGTGGTGCGGGGCTGGCTGCCGGGTGACGCGGACCCCTCAAAGGCTCCGGCCGCACCGACCGGCGAGGTCACCGTCATGGGCGCGCTTCAGGCGTCGGAGAGCCCGGGGGCGAACGGGGTGGGCGCGGGCGGCGGGCTGCCGGCCGGCCACACCGCGGCGATCAGCTCGGCCTCGCTGGTGAACCTGGTGCCGTACGACGTGTACGACGCGTGGGTCACTCTCGACAAGGCCGACAGCGGGATGAAGGCGGTACCGGCGACGGCGCCTCAGGGGACCGGGCTGGACCTGAAGGCGTTCCAGAACCTGGGCTACACCGGTGAGTGGTTCGTCTTCGCGGGCTTCACGGTCTTCATGTGGTTCCGGCTGCTGCGACGCGAGGTGGAGTACGCCCGGGACGCGGAACTGGGTCTCGTGACGCCGGACGGCGCGTCTTCGGCCGACGACGCTTCGGCCAGCGGCGGGTCTTCGGCCAACGGCGGCGAGGGCTCGGCCAGCGGTGGGTCTTCAGCCAACGGCGGCGAGGGCTCGGCCAGCGGTGGGTCTTCAGCCAACGGCGGCGAGGGCTCGGCCAGCCTCGGCGAGGGCTCGGCCAACGGCGGCGAAGGTTCGGCCAAGGGCCTACAGGAGGCCGCCGAAGGCCGGACTACGGCCGTCGAGAGCCAGGCGTAGGCCAAGGGCGTAGGCCAAGGCCTGACCCGGCCACGCGCCGAGCCGCCGCGGGAAAGGGCGAGGCCGCGCGCTGAGCCGCCGCGCCAGGGAAGGCCGACGCCGTGCGCCGTGCCGCCGTGCCGCCGTGCCGCCGTGCCGCCGTGCCCGAGAACCGCGCCGGGCGGCTCAGGATACGGGGGCCGTCAGGATCCCCGTGCGATAGACCGTGCCCGCGCACGCGTTGGAGATGGTCGTGGTGGAGGCCGTCGAGCCGGTCGCCGCGGTGTGGGAGACCGCCACGCTGCCGTCGGACACGCCGTCCTCCGTCACCAGCTGGGGTGACGTGCCGCTGCCCTCCGTGCTCGCGCCGCTGTTCTCGCTGGGGCTCGCCGTGGGGGTCGGGTCCGGGGACGCGCCGCCGGTGCCGCCGTTGCCGCTGCCCGTGGTGGGGCAGGTCTCCGACGGGACCCACGCGAACTTGACCTCGTACGCGGCCCCGGGCTTGAGCACCAGGGAGGTGACTTCCTGGGAGGGATCGGGCAGGCCGGTGGCCGCGTCGCCCGCGGCATGGTTCACCACACTGATCTTGGCCGCGTCCGCGGCGCCCTGAGCGACCGCTGAGACACTGCCGCCGTCCGAGACGGTACAGCTCGTGGCGGAGATGTTGGTGACGTGGAACGTGCCGTAGACCGTGCCGGCCGAGTCCGGGGCGCCCGCGGTCGCGGTCGCGCCGCCGAGCTGTGCCGCCGTACACGCGGGGACGCTCGGTGCGGAGGCCGTCGGGTCGGCCCCGCCGGTGGCCCCGCTGCTCGCGTCCTTGCCCTTGCCCTCCTGGCCCTTCTGGCCGCCCGTGCCCTTGTCCTTGGACGCGCCGGGGGAACCGGCCGAGCCGTTGGAGCCGCCGTCCGGGTTCTTGCCCTGGTTCGCACCGCCCTGGGCCTGCGAGGCCTGACCGGCGATGGACGGGTCGGCGTTGGGCCCGGTGGCGTTCGAGACATGGACGAGGGCCGGGATCGCCGTGCCGATGAACAGCGCGGCGGCCGCCATGCCGACCAGGGCCTGCCGCTTACGGGCCCGCCGGGCGGGCACCGCGCGCCGAAGGTGCTCCAGGGTGCCGTCGCGCGGCTCGATGTCACGCACGGCCTCGTGCAGCATCCGCCGCAGCGCCAGTTCGTCGGAGCCGAATCCGTCCGGCGCCGCTCCGGGTTCGTCGGGCCCGGCACCGGGCGCCCGGAAGTCCGGGCCTCGGCCGTCGGCTCCGGAGCCGCTCCGGCCGAGCGCTTCGAGCGCCGCGACAAGCCGGTCGCGCCCCGCGTCCAAGCCTTCCGCGCCCAACCCGTCCGCGCCGCCCGCACCCAAGCCGCCCGCGTCCGGGCCGTACGCGTTGCCGTCGAAGCCGGCGGCGGTGTCCGCGGCGGGATCGGCGTGGTCCGGTCCGGCCTCGTGCCGACCCTGGTCCTCGGGGCGGTGGTTCACAGTTCCGTTCCCAGCATGCTGCTCTTGCTCGTCCTCATGGGGCTCCGGCCGGTCTGTCGGCTCGTGCCACTCGTAGGGCTCGTGTCGGTCGTGGGAGTCGCGGCCCCAGGAGGCGCCGCGCCGCTCGTCGTACTCGCTCATGCCGAGGCCCCCATGGCGACCCGCAGCGCCGCTATGCCGCGCGAGCCGTACGCCTTCACCGACCCCAGCGAGATGCCCAGCGTCTCCGCGACCTGCGCCTCGGTCATGTCCGCGAAGTAGCGCAGCACCAGGACCTCGCGCTGGCGGCGCTGCAGGCCCTTCATCGCCCTGATCAGGGAGTCGCGCTCCAGCTGGTCGTACGCGCCTTCCTCCGCGCTGGCCATGTCCGGCATGGGCTTGGAAAGCAGCTTCAGTCCGAGGATGCGGCGGCGCAACGCCGAACGCGAAAGGTTGACGACGGTCTGGCGGAGGTACGCGAGCGTCTTCTCCGGGTCGCGGACGCGCTTGCGCGCCGAGTGGACGCGGATGAACGCCTCCTGGACGACGTCCTCGCAGGACGCGGTGTCGTCGAGGAGGAGCGCCGCGAGGCCCAGGAGGGAGCGGTAGTGGACGCGGTAGGTCTCGGTCAGATGGTCGACCGTCGTACCGGCGGCCATCGTCTCGTCAGCGCCGTCGCGCTGGTTCGGTATGCGGGCGGGCCGCGCTGTGGGCACGGGGGCGATCACCGGCATGCCGCCGGGCGCGCCGGCCATGCTGGGGCGGCGGGGCGGACGAAGGGCCACACCCCTCGTGCGTACCGCGGTGAATTCGAGTACCTCTGCCACGCCAGTTGGACACGCTTCCCCCCGCCAGGGTTGTACGCGACAGGCATTGCCTTTGCGTCAGGCAGCACATCCGTCTGCGCGTCCTGTCGTGCGCCGCGCAGCGCACCGGACCGCGCGTCAAGTGCCCTCATGCGTACCAGCTCTTCCCTTATGCCCCATGTGTGGTGGTGCCGGCCCCCCGAAGGGCGACCGCAAAGACGCTCCCCGCCCGGCGCGTGGTTGCGGGGCGGGGAGGAAAATCTTCGAACGCCGAGAGGCTTCGATTCAAGTGGTATGGACCAGCAATCCAACCCACCGAACCTTCGTAGATCCTACAAACGATTCAGCCGACGGCCAGCGCTTTCTCCGCCGGTGGAACCCACCGGCGGAGAACCTGCATGCTGCGCCCTACGACGCCCGCAGCTCCCTCGCCACCAACTCCGCGATCTGCGCCGTGTTCAAGGCCGCGCCCTTGCGCAGATTGTCGCCGCAGACGAAGAGTTCGAGCGCGGTCGGATCGTCCAGGGCGCGGCGCACCCGGCCCACCCAGGTCGGGTCGGTGCCCACCACGTCGGCCGGTGTGGGGAATTCGCCCGCCGCCGGGTTGTCGAAGAGGACGACGCCGGGAGCGGTGTCGAGGATCTCGCGGGCGTGGTCGACGGTGACCTCGCCCTCGAAGCGGGCATGGACGGTCAGCGAATGCGTCGTGACCACCGGCACACGCACACAGGTGACGGCCACCCGCAGCTCCGGCAGCCCCAGGATCTTGCGGGACTCGTCGCGGACCTTCATCTCCTCCGAGGACCACCCGTCCTCGCGCAGCGAACCGGCCCACGGCACGACGTTCAGCGCGACCGGCTCCGGGAACGGCCCCGTGTTGTCGCCGACCGCACGCCGTACGTCACCGGGATTCGTCCCCAGCTCCGTGCCCGCGACGAGCGACAACTGCTGCCGCAGCGTGTCGATGCCCGCGCGTCCCGCGCCGCTCACGGCCTGGTAGGAGGAGACGACCAGTTCGCGCAGTCCGAACTCGGCGTGCAGCGCGCCGAGGGCCACGATCATCGAGAGGGTCGTGCAGTTGGGGTTGGCGATGATGCCGCGCGGACGCACCCGGGCGGCATGCGGGTTGACCTCCGGTACGACCAGGGGGACTTCGGGGTCCATCCGGAACGCACCCGAGTTGTCCACCACGATCGCGCCCTTGGCGGCAGCGATCGGCGCCCACTGCTCCGCGATCTCGTCCGGTACGTCGAACATCGCCACGTCGACGCCGGACAGCGCCTCCTCGCCGAGCGCCATGACCTCGACCTCCTCGCCGCGCACGGTCAGCTTGCGGCCGGCCGAGCGCGGTGAGGCGATCAGACGGATCTCGCCCCAGATGTCCGCGTGCTGGGACAGGATCTGGAGCATGACCGTGCCGACGGCCCCGGTCGCTCCCACGACCGCGAGCGTCGGCCTACCGGTCCGCGCCGTCATCGGCGCTCCGTACGGGCCGTACCCCTGAACGTGAGGCCCCGACGGGCCTCACCCCGCGGCGAGAGGCCCGTACGCACGCTGCCCCCACAGGGGAGGCCGGTCATCGCCCGGTGCCTCCGTAGACGACGGCCTCGTCGCTCTCGGAGTCCAGGCCGAACGCGGTGTGCACCGCTCGGACCGCCTCCGGCACGTCGTCCGCACGCGTCACCACCGAGATACGGATCTCGGAGGTCGAGATCAGCTCGATGTTCACGCCCGCGTCGCTCAGTGCCTCGAAGAAGGACGCCGTGACGCCCGGGTTCGTCTTCATGCCCGCGCCGACGAGCGAGATCTTGCCGATCTGGTCGTCGTAGCGCAGCGAGTCGAAGCCGATCGCGGACTTGCCCTTCTCCAGGGCGTCGATCGCCTTGCGCCCCTCGGTCTTGGGGAGCGTGAAGGAGATGTCCGTGAGGCCGGTCGACGCGGCCGACACGTTCTGCACGACCATGTCGATGTTGATCTCGGCGTCGGCGATGGCGCGGAAGATCGAGGCGGCCTCGCCCGGCTTGTCCGGCACGCCGACGACCGTGATCTTGGCCTCGGAGGTGTCGTGCGCGACACCGGAGATGATGGCCTGCTCCACCGTCTTTTCCCCTTGCTGCTGTGTCTTTTGAGCGACTGGCTCGCTGCTGACCCACGTGCCCTGCAACCCGCTGAAGGAGGAGCGGACGTGGATCGGGATGTTGTAGCGGCGCGCGTACTCCACGCAGCGGTGGAGCAGCACCTTCGACCCGGACGAGGCCAGCTCCAGCATGTCCTCGAAGGAGATCCAGTCGATCTTCCGGGCCTTCTTCACCACGCGCGGGTCGGCGGTGAACACGCCGTCGACGTCGGTGTAGATCTCGCACACCTCGGCGTCGAGCGCGGCGGCCAGCGCCACGGCGGTCGTGTCGGACCCGCCGCGACCCAGGGTCGTGATGTCCTTCTTGTCCTGGCTGACGCCCTGGAAACCGGCGACGATCGCGATATTGCCCTCGTCCAGCGCGGTCCGGATGCGTCCCGGCGTGACGTCGATGATCCGGGCTTTGTTGTGGACCGAGTCGGTGATGACGCCTGCCTGGCTGCCGGTGAAGGACTGGGCCTCGTGGCCCAGGTTTTTGATCGCCATGGCCAGCAGGGCCATGGAGATCCGCTCTCCGGCGGTCAGCAGCATGTCGAACTCACGCCCCGCAGGCATCGGGGATACCTGCTCGGCGAGATCGATCAGCTCGTCCGTCGTGTCGCCCATCGCGGAAACGACGACAACCACCTGGTTGCCGTTCTTCTTCGCTTCCACGATCCGCTTGGCGACGCGCTTGATGCCCTCGGCATCGGCAACGGAGGAGCCTCCGTACTTCTGCACGACAAGGCCCACGTGCGCTCCTCGCTCAGTCCGTCTCTTTCCGCGCCTGCGCATGTGCAGTGCGGTCGGCTCAGTCTATCGAGCGGCCGAAATTCCCTTCCGGGATACCGCATGGTGAGATGTCCCGCTCACTCTGGGATCACCCGGTTTTCTTCGCACGTACAACGACGTACGGCGAACATACGCCGATTTTCGGCGCGGCTTTCACCGCCGCCCTCCGCCGTGGAACTCGGCCGCTCCGGCACCGAATCTGCCCCGGCGCGCGCCGGGTACTCGGAAACGTGCCGCGTGTCACAGGAGGAAGCCTGTGAATCAAGTTTCGAGCACTAAGTGCGTCCGTGCGCGTACTCCTGGTGGAAGACGATGACCCTGGAGGTCTCGCCGGACGGCGGCGCTATCACCGTTGGACGGCTCGCGGCCCCATTGATCTTGCCCGCCCGCGCGACGAGGATGCCGACCCATGACGGGTGGGTTGGCGGGGGACTTGTTGCTGGCCGGGATCGTGCTGCTCGGCGGGTGTGTGCAGTGGCTCACCGGGATGGGGTTCGCGCTCGTCGCCGTGCCCGCGCTCGTGCTGTTGCTCGGGCCCGCCGAGGGCGTCGTGCTCGCCAACTGCGCCGCCGGGGCCATCAGCGTCGTCGGGATCGCCGACAGGTGGCGGCGGGTGCGGGTGACGGTGATGGTGCCGTTGTGCGTCGCCGCCGTGATCACCGTGCCCGCCGGGACCTGGGTGGCCCGGCAGCTGCCGGCGCCCGCGCTGCTGGCCTGCATGGGCGCGCTGGTGACCGTGGCCGTGGTGCTCGTCATGCGGGGGGTGCGGGTGGCCGCCCTGCGCGGGGGCCGCGGGGCCGTCGTCGCCGGAGGGCTCGGCGGGTTCATGAACTCCGCCGCCGGGGTCGGCGGGCCGCCCGTCTCCCTGTACGCACTCAACGCCGAGTGGAGCGTGCGGGAGTTCGTGCCCAACGCGCAGTTCTACGGGATCGTGGTCAACGCCGTGTCCGTCGCGTCCAACGGGGCGCCCCGGCTCGCCCCGGCCGTCTGGGCCCTGGCCGTCGCCGCCCTGGCCGTCGGCGCGCTGGTCGGCCGGGCCCTCGCCGGGCGCGTGCCCGACAGGCGCGCCCGGGTCCTCGTACTGCTGCTCGCGCTCGCCGGAGGCCTGAGCACCCTCGGGAAGGGGCTCGCCGGGCTTACTTGACCGGACGCAGGCCCAGCGGACCCGCGATCTCCTGGGCCATCACCCTGCCGGCCTCGAATTCGAGGGCCTCGTCGCCGAGGCCCTGGTCGGTGTCGAGGCCGTCGAGTTCCTCCAGGGGCTGGTTCAGGCGGACGTGCGCGACCAGGGACTGGAGTGCGCGGAGCGTCGCGGACGCCGTCGAGCCCCAGTTGGAGAAGTACGAGAACTGCCACCACCACAGCGCCTCCGTGGTGCGGCCGGCGCGGTAGTGGGCCATGCCGTGGCGCAGGTCCGCGATGACGTCCGCCAAGTCGTCGGAGATACGGGCCGGGACCGGCGCCTTGCGCGGCTCGTACGGGTCGAAGACCTCCGAGTAGACGTCGACCGGGTCCAGCATGACGGCAAGACGTTCGCGCAGTTCGTCCACGTCCGGCTCCGGGCCCGGGTCCGGCTCGTAACGCTCGTCCGGGACGATGTCCTCGTGCGCGCCGAGGCGGCCGCCTGCCAGAAGCAGCTGGGAGACCTCCAGCAGGAGGAAGGGAACAGCCGAGTCCGGCTCGTCGCCCTTCGCGACCTCCGTGACGGCGACCAGGAAGCTCTCGATCTGGTCCGCGATCTGGACCGCGAAGTCGTCCGGGTCCTGCGTCGTGGAGTGCAGCGTGGCGTCAGACATCTAGGAGTCGTCTCCCCTCGAAGGCGCGGCCGAGGGTGACCTCGTCCGCGTATTCCAGGTCGCCACCCACCGGGAGGCCGCTGGCCAGGCGGGTGACCTTGAGGCCCATGGGCTTGATCATGCGGGCGAGGTACGTGGCCGTGGCCTCGCCCTCCAGATTCGGGTCCGTGGCCAGGATCAGTTCGGTGACCGCGCCGTCGGCCAGCCGCGCGAGCAGTTCCCTGATGCGCAGGTCGTCCGGACCCACCCCCTCGATCGGGCTGATGGCGCCGCCCAGGACGTGGTAGCGGCCGCGGAACTCGCGGGTGCGCTCGATCGCGACGACGTCCTTCGGCTCCTCCACCACGCAGATCACCGACGGGTCGCGGCGCGCGTCCCGGCAGATGCCGCACAGTTCCTCCTGCGCGACGTTGCCGCACGTCGCGCAGAATCGGACCTTCGCCTTGACCTCCAGCAGGGCCTGAGCGAGACGGCGGACGTCGGTCGGCTCGGCCTGCAGGATGTGGAAGGCGATCCGCTGCGCGCTCTTGGGACCGACGCCGGGCAGCCGCCCCAGCTCGTCGATGAGGTCCTGGACCACGCCTTCGTACAACGGACTGCCTTTCCTGAAGCTTCGGTACGTACCGTAGCCGGGCTCGGTTTCTTGGTACGTACGGTAGTTGGCCCGCGCCTTTCTTAGAAGGGACGGGCAGATGGACTCAGAACGGCAGGCCGGGGATGCCGCCGCCGAGGCCCTGGGCCAGCGGGCCGAGCTTCTGCTGCTGGAGGTTCTGCGCGTTCTCGTTGGCCGCCTGGACGGCCGCGACGATCAGGTCGGCGAGGGTCTCCGTGTCCTCCGGGTCCACCGCCTTCGGGTCGATCACGAGGGCGCGCAGCTCGCCGGCGCCCGTGACCGTGGCCTTGACCAGGCCGCCGCCCGCCTGACCCTCGACCTCGGTCCGCGCCAGCTCCTCCTGCGCCTTCGCGAGGTCCTGCTGCATCTTCTGGGCCTGCTGGAGCAACTGCTGCATATTGGGCTGGCCACCACCGGGAATCACGATCAGCTCCTGGTTTCGTACGGGTACGGCTGTCAGGGTTTTCGTACGGCTGTCAGGGCGGGGTTCGCCGCCTGGCACGAGCCTACGTGGTCACCCGGGCGATCGCTCCGGTAGTCCGTCTGGACGCAGAACGGACTCGCGACGGCACTCTTTCGAGTGAGTTTGATCGCCGTCTTATACCTGACCAAGACCCACTTCCGGGCGGAAAAGCGACGAAACCCGGGCCCTCGCCACCCATTGGGCGGTAGGAAGGGTGCGGCGCTTCAGCACCATGCGTCACCAATGCGTCGCGGAGCGTGCACGGTCAGGTGGCGCGCACCGCGGAGTGTGCATCGCGGAACGTCATAGCCGTACGTAGGGAGTGCCGGGTGAGTCAGCCGGAGATGCAGCCCGAGGGTCCGCTCCAGGACGGGTGGGGCGACGGTACGGCGGGGCTGCGGCCGGGCGACCTCACGGGACTGCCGTTCCCGCACGGCGACTGGGGGCAGCCCGCGGAGCGGCTCGACGAGCTGTACCGGTGGGTGGAGCGCAGAGCACTGGAGACAGCGGCCTGGTATCTCGCGGACCGGGTGTGGAAGCGACGGACGGCACGGGCGCTGCGGGTGGGCGCGGTGGTCGGGGTGGTCTGCGGGGCCGCACTGCCACTGCTCGATCTGACCGGGGCGACGGGCGGCATCACGCCGTGGGCGTATCTGTCGCTGCTGCTGGCGGTGGCGTGTGTGGCCGGGGACCGGTTCTTCGGGGTGACGTCCGGGTGGATAAGGGACGTGGCGACCGCGCAGGCCGTGCAGCGGCGGCTGCAGGCGCTGCAGTTCGACTGGGCGACGGAGAGCGTGCGGGAGGTGCTGGGGCCGACGGAGGGGACCGCGGGGGAGGCGGCGGAGCGGTGCCTTTCGGTGTTGCGGCGGTTCTCGGAGGACGTGACGGAGCTGGTGCGGGCGGAGACGGCGGACTGGATGGTGGAGTTCCGGAGGGGGTCCACGCCGCTGGTGATCCAGTCGGTGGGGGTGGTTGCGCCGCGGGCGGAGGGGGTGGGGCCGGGGAGGTTCGGGCCGCCGGCGGGGGCTCGGCCCAATATGCCTCGGCAGCGCCCGCCGGAGGCTCGGTAGCCAAGGGTGGTGGTGGCCGGGGTTTCACCGGTGGGCGCCGCCCTGGGGGGTCCCCCCAGGCCCTTAAGGCACTGGGGGAGGCACGACTGCCCGCAGCTATGAATTCTCGGCGCAGGTTTTCAGGCCTACCGGGGTGCCGCATGGCAGGTGGCCGTGGGTTCGGATGACGTCCTGGCCGTTGCCGCGGCTGATGTAGGTGAGGAAGCTGGAGGCGAGGGAGTCCGCGGGTGGCTGGCCGTAGGTGTAGGCGTACTCGATCTCGCGGTACGGGTAGTCGGTTCTCCCGTGTTCGAGCTCCTCGACGGACGGGCGGTGGCCGTCGAGGGCCGGCAGGCGCAGGTCCGGGTGGCCGGAGGCGAGGTTGAGTTCGCTGTAGCCGATCGCGCCGGGCAGCTTGGCGACCGTGTTCAGCACCTGGTCGGTGGAGTCGAGTTCGCAGCGGACGACCGGGGCCGTCACGTCGTCCTTGTGGACGCAGTCCAGGGATGAGTTGGCGATCTCGCCGCGGCCCAGGACCCGGCGCTGGAAGACCTGCCGGGTACCCGAGTTTGCGTCGCGGCTGACCAGCAGGACCGGACGGTCGGGGCCACCGAGCTGCTTCCAGTTCGTGATCCGGCCCGTGTAGAGGCGGCGCACGTCCACGAGCGACAGGTTGGTGAGCGGGACGTCCTTGTTGATCACCAGCGTGAAGAGCGACACCGCCACCCGGTTCTCCCGCAGTTGGGGCAGGCCTTCGGGCTTGGGTCCGTCGGAGAGGGCGACCACCGGCGGGGAGCCCTTCGCCGACTGCTGGCCCGTGGCGGCGAGCTCGCGCACCCCCGACGTACTGCCGTGCGCGTCCACCGTGATCGTGGAACCCGCGCAGTCCTTCTCGTACTTCTTCGCCAGCTCCCGCATCACCGGGGCGAACGCCGTCGACCCGGTGACCGTGAGCGCGCCCTTCTCACAGCCCATGGGCGGACGGGTGTCGTCCCGCACCACCACGATCGTGGCCAGCGTGACCACGCAGACCGTCAGCAGCACGGTGATCATCCGTGACGCGCGGCTGAACAGGGGCGGCTTGTCGTCCGGGGTCGTGCTGCGGTTGGGGCGCACCTCACCGTCGCGGATGCCGCCGATGAGCCGGATCCCGCTGCCCACGTCGCCGCCCGACAGCAGCACCAGCAGCTTGAAGTGGTCGCCGCGGTTGAGCGGGACGCGCGGGATGCGCAGCGTGTTGTCCTCGTAGCCGAAACCGGCCGCGGGTGTGAAGTGGTCCATGAGGTGGTCGGTGCCGGCCGGCTGCGTGACCGACACCCCACGGACCGTGCGGTCGGTGAACACCGCGGTCAGGCCGTGGAGTTCACGTCCCGTGTAGTCGTTGTCGACGATGCTCTGCGAGCCGTCGTTCTCGATGCGCAGCAGGACGAACGTGGCGTCGGCCATGCCGGACGCCTCGTCGAACCAGCCGAGCCGTACGTTGGCCCGGCCCGAGCGCACGTTGTCGCCGATCGGGTTGTCCATCTGGACGCGGTACCCGATCCTCTTGCGCCGCGGCACCCTGCGCTCGTACCAGGCCATCCCCGCCGACGCCGCGATACCGAGCACCGCGGTCGCCACGGCCACGACGTTCTCCGCGCTCAGCCACTTCACTGGGCCACTCCCCCGAGCCGACGGTGCGGACACGGTACGGCCCGCCGAAGGGACATACCGGACCCGTGGGGGGAAGTTCAGCGGGAGTTCAGCCCTCCTTCTCGTACGTCAATGACTCGCCGCTGTCGGTGCTCACGCGCTTGAGGCGGCCGTCCGGAAGGATCGTCAGTTCCGTCGCCGCGCCCGGGCTGCAGGACGACGCCGGTTCGCCGACCGTGACTTTGGACGAACCGACCTCCAACGGGCCGCCGGACGTGGGCCGTTCCTTCAGTTTCGCCTGGAAGACGCAGTGGTACGTGCCGCTGCCGGCCGGTCCGTCCGCCGTCAAGGAGAGTACGGCGTCGCCCACTTCACCCTGCTGGATGACCAGGCGGCGGGTGTTGTGCCCGCTGGAGTTGTCGATGACGGCGGTCCAGGTGCCCAGGTAGTCCGCGGGGACGGCCCCGGCGGCGGGCGACTGCGAGGTCGGGCTCGCGGAGGCCGAGGTGGAGGGCGCGGACGTGCTCGGACCGGGGGTCGTGGGCGCGGCGGAGGTGTGCGACGGCGCGCCGTCGTCGCCCGTCCCCGTCCCGTCGCCCCGCATCAGCGCGTACACCGAACCGCCGGCCCCGAGCGCGACGACCAGGGCGACGACGATCAGCGCGGCCGTGGAGCGGCCGCTTCGCCGCTGGGGTTCCGGCCGGCCCGGGTCGCCGTAGGGGGGTGGGCCGTACGAGGCCGACGATCCGTACGGGGGCGGCCCGTACGGCGGTGTGGGGCCGACGGCGGGGCCGTGGCCCGGAGTCGGCGCGTCGCCCCAGCCTCCCGCGTTCTGCGGATGGCCGTACGCCGGTTGCTGGGGGTGCTGCTGCGGATAGCCGTAGGCGGGGTGCGCGTGCGGGGGCGTCGGGCCCGGGGGAACGACCTGCGTCGGCAGCCGGCCGAAGACGGTGGGCTGCCCGGCCGGAGGCAGGGCAGTGCCGTCCCGCGCGTCGGGGGCGGGGGCGTGCTCGGGAGAGACTTCGGGCACCCCGGACGCCGCCGCTGCCGGCACACCAGCCACCCCCGGAACCTGCGTACCCGGCACACCAGCCACCCCCGGAGCGCCCGGAACCGACGCCCGGCGCGTCCCCGAAACATCCCCACCCGCACCGGCCCCAGCTCCGCCTCCGCCCACTGGGACCGCCTGGCTCGCGGCACCCGCAGCATTCGCGACGCCCCCACTGTTCGCGGCGACGCCCGCACTGTTCGCGACGCCCGCAGCATTCGCGACGCCCCCACTGTTCGCGGCGACGCCCCCACTGTTCGCGACGCCCGCAGCATTCGCGACGCCCCCACTGCTCGCGGCGACGCCCCCACTGTTCGCGACGCCCGCAGCATTCGCCGCGCCCCCACTGTTCGCAGCACCCGCGGCGCCCGCGCCACCCGCAGCTGCCCCGCCGGCCGCGGTGACCCCGCTGCTCCCGTCCTCCCCCCTCAGGCGCCCCGAGTCCGCCGCCTGCGCTGCCTCCTCCGGATCCTCCGCATCCAGCAACCGCACGGCATGGCGCCCGAGTTGGGCGACCAGGGCGCTCGGCAGCCAGGGGTCCCGGGTCCGGCCGCCCAAGACCGTGTCCTCGGCACCGGTCCGCTCCAGGATCTGCGCCGGCGTGGGCCGTGCGGCCGGGTCCTTGCGCAGGCACTCGCGTACGAGGTCGGCGAGGCTCTCGGGCACGCCCACCAGGTCGGGCTCCTCCTGCGCGATGCGGAACATCAGCGCGTGCACCCCACTGCCGGCGGTGCCGAAGGGAAGGGCGCCCGTGGCGGCGTACGCGAGGACGGACCCCAGGCAGAAGACGTCGCACGCGGGCGTGACGCGGTCGCCGCGCACCTGCTCGGGCGCCATGAACCCCGGCGACCCCACGAGCGCGCCCGCGCGCGTGAGCCCGGCTCCGGTGACGGTCTCCAGGGCGCGTGCGATACCGAAGTCGATGACCCGCGGTCCGTCGATGGTCACGAGGACGTTGGAGGGCTTCAGGTCGCGGTGGATGAGCCCGGCGGCATGGATGTCCAGGAGGGCGTGGGCGAGTCCGGCGGCCAGGACGCGCACGGACCGCTCCGGCAGGGGGCCGTGGTCGTGCGAGACGACGGTCTGGAGGGTGGGTCCGGCGACGTACCCGGTGGCGACCCAGGGGACGTCGGCCTCGGTGTCGGCGTCGAGAACGGGCGTGGTCCAGTACCCGCCGACCCGCTGTGCGGCCTGCACCTCCTGCCGGAAGCGGGCCCGGAACTCCTCCTGCTCGGCCAGCTCCCGCCGGACGAGTTTCACGGCGACGGTACGGCCCCGGTCGGACCGGGCCAGATACACGTTCCCCATGCCACCGGCCCCGAGCCGCGCGAGCAGCCGATAGGCGCCGGCACTCCCGCGGAGCACCGAGCCCCGGGAGCCCCCCAGCGGATCCCCGTCCCCCAGCTTCTCCATCGCCGCGTCACCTTCCCCCCTGAGTGGGCGACAGCCAGAGGATAGTGCTGCCGTACAAGGAGTCGGCAGGAGCGGTGTCTACGGTTCCGTAACGGACCCGACGACCTCGTCGAGCGCCGGCGGCACCCCCGGAACACGCGACAGACTGTCGCGGAAAGCCCCCCACCGCAGACAGGACGCCCATGTCACGTCCGCATCCCGCCCACCTAACCTCGGGCGCATGACCCCTCAGACCGACCCTCAGGCCGGTGCCGCCGTCAAGGCCGCGGACCGCGCGCACGTCTTCCACTCCTGGTCAGCGCAGGAGCTCATCGACCCGCTCCCCGTCGCCGGTGCGGAGGGGTCGTACTTCTGGGACTACGACGGCAACCGCTACCTCGACTTCACCAGCGGGCTCGTCTTCACCAACATCGGCTACCAGCACCCGAAGGTCGTCGCCGCGATCCAGGAGCAGGCCGCCACCCTGACCACCTTCGCGCCCGCCTTCGCCGTGGAGGCCCGGTCGGAGGCCGCCCGGCTGATAGCCCAGCGCACGCCCGGCGACCTCGACAAGATCTTCTTCACCAACGGCGGCGCCGACGCGGTCGAGCACGCCGTACGCATGGCGCGGATCCACACCGGGCGGCCCAAGGTGCTGTCCGCGTACCGCTCGTACCACGGCGGCACCCAGCAGGCCGTGAACATCACCGGCGACCCGCGCCGCTGGCCCTCCGACAGCGGCGCGGCGGGCGTGGTGCACTTCTGGGCGCCGTTCCTGTACCGCTCGCGGTTCTACGCCGAGACCGAGCAGCAGGAGTGCGAGCGGGCGCTGGAGCATCTGGAGACGACCATTGCCTTCGAGGGTCCGGGCACGATCGCCGCGATCATCCTGGAGACCATCCCCGGGACCGCCGGGATCATGGTCCCGCCGCGCGGCTACCTCGCGGGCGTCCGCGACCTGTGCGACAAGTACGGGATCGTCTTCGTCCTCGACGAGGTGATGGCCGGGTTCGGGCGCACCGGCGAGTGGTTCGCGGCGGACCTCTTCGAGGTGACCCCCGACCTCATGACCTTCGCCAAGGGCGTGAACTCCGGCTATGTGCCGCTCGGCGGCGTCGCCATCTCCGGGAAGATCGCGGAGACCTTCGGGAAGCGGGCCTACCCGGGCGGTCTGACGTACTCCGGGCACCCGCTGGCCTGCGCCGCCGCCGTCGCCACGCTCCAGGTGATGGCCGAGGAGGGCGTCGTCGCGAACGCGGCGGTCGTCGGCGCGCAGGTCATCGAGCCGGGGCTGCGCGATCTGGCCGAACGGCACCCGTCGGTGGGCGACGTACGCGGCGTGGGCATGTTCTGGGCCCTGGAACTGGTCAAGAACCGCGAGACCCGGGAGCCGCTCGTGCCGTACAACGCGGCCGGTGAGGCGAACGCGCCGATGGCCGCGTTCGGCGCCGCCGCGAAGGCCAACGGCCTGTGGCCCTTCATCAACATGAACCGCACGCACGTCGTCCCGCCCTGCAACATCACCGAGGCGGAGGCGAAGGAGGGCCTCGCGGCCCTGGACGCGGCTCTGTCGGTGGCGGACGAGTACACCGCGTAAGCGGGCGGATGCAGGGCAATACACCGCGTGAGCGCGGGAACCCCCACCGCGTAAGGTGGCGTGCTCGAAGAGGAACACGTACCCGTACGCGGATGGGGGATCCTGACCACGATGCCCGGCAATGGCTCCGTTACCCGTAGCACCCTGCGGCAGCAGATCGCGGACGCGCTCCGCGACGAGGTGCTGGCCGGCCGGCTGCAGCCGGGGCAGGAGTTCACGGTGAAGGAGATCGCCGATCAGTACGGCGTCTCCGCGACCCCCGTCCGTGAGGCCCTGGTCGACCTGTCGGCCCAGGGCCTCCTGGACGCCGTCCAGCACCGGGGCTTCGAGGTCCATGCCTACTCCCTCGACGACTACCGCGGGATGATCGAGGCCCGCAGCCTCGTCACCGACGGGATCTTCCTCCGGCTCGTCGACGGCGACGGGAAGGCCACCCTGGAAGACCCCCGCACCATCGCCGCCCTGGCCGGGGTCCGCCGCCGCGGCGAGGAGGCCGAGCGCGCCGCCGGCGCCGGCGACCTGAACATCCTCATCGGCTACGACCTGCGCTTCTGGCGCGAGGTCAGCGCCCTGTACGGCAACCCCTACCTCACCGACTTCCTGCACCGGCTGCGCGTGCAGTCCTGGGTCTGCGCGGTCCAGCATCTGCGCAAGGTCACCGAGCTGAAGGGCAGCCTCTGGTCCGGGCACACCGAGCTCGTCGACGCCCTCGCCCGCCGGGATCCCGCCGCCGCGCAGGCCGTCGTCTCCGCGTACAACAGGCACGCGCTGGCCCTCCTCGAGCGGCTGACGGCCGGATGAGCGTTCCGGAGGCCACGGACGTCATAGAGGACATGTCGGCCACCTCCATCGACCTGTCCGTCGTCGTCCCCGCCTACAACGAGGAAGAACGGCTCGGACCCACGCTCGACGCGATCGTCGGCTATCTGCGCGAGAACGAGGGCCGCTTCGGCGAGTGGGAGGTCGTCGTCGTCGACGACGGTTCGACGGACGGCACGCGAGACGTGGTCACCGCCGCCTCGGCCCGCGAGCGGCGCGTGCAGCTCGTCACCAGCCCCCGCAACCGCGGCAAGGGCAACGCCCTGCGCCTGGGCGTCCTCGCCTCCTACGGCCGCCTCGTCCTGGTCACGGACGCCGATCTGGCCGCCCCGATCGAGGAACTGGATGCGCTGGACAAGGCGATGTCCGAGGGGCACTCGGCGGCGATCGGCTCCCGCTCGGCGCCGGGCGCGACCATAGAACGGCACCAGAGCCGCGTGCGCGAGCTGCTCGGGCGCGCCGGGAACTTCCTGATACGCCGGATCGCCGTGCCCGGCATCCGCGACACGCAGTGCGGCTTCAAGCTCTTCGACGGCGACCGCGCCCGTGAGGCGTTCGCCGCCTCCCGGCTGAGCGGCTGGGGCATCGACGTGGAGATCCTCCAGCACTTCCGGCGCTCGGGCTGGCCGGTCACCGAGGTGCCGGTGCGCTGGGCGCACCAGCCGGGCTCGAAGCTCCGCCCGCTGGACTACGCCCGCGTGCTGGCCGAGCTGACCACCCTCAAGGTCCGCTCCGTCCGTCCCGCCGACCTCCTCGCGGTCACGATGTTCCTGCTGATGTCGGTGGTCCTCTACTCGGGCCGCTGGGCCGACCCGGACCACCGCTATCTCCCGGACTCGCTCCAGGACCAGAACCAGTGGGAGTGGTTCTTCGCGGTGACGGCCGACAACGTGGCCCATCTCCGCAACCCGCTCTTCACCACCCTCCAGGGCTTCCCCGACGGCGTGAACCTCATGGCCAACACGGTCATGCTGGGCCTGACCGTGCCCTTCGCACCGGTCACCCTGCTGCTGGGCCCCGCGATCTCCCTGGCCCTGGTGATGACGCTCGGGCTGGCCGCCACGGCCGCGGCCTGGTACTGGCTGATCGCGAAACGGGTCGTACGGCACCGGGGCGCGGCCTTCGTCGGCGCGGCGCTCGCCGCCTTCGCGCCCCCGATGGTCAGCCATGCCAACGCGCACCCGAACTTCATGGTCCTGTTCATGATCCCGCTGATCATCGACCGCGCGCTGCGGCTGTGCGCGGGCACGCGGGTCGTACGGGACGGGGTGGTCCTCGGGCTGATGACCACATACCAGATCTTCCTCGGCGAGGAACCGCTGCTGCTCGCCTCCCTCGGCATGCTGCTGTTCGCGGGCGCGTACGCGGTCGTGCGCCGGGACGTGGCGAAGGCGGTCTGGCGGCCGCTGCTGAAGGGCCTGGCGATCGGCGGGGCGGTCTGCCTCCCGCTGGTCGCGCTCCCCCTGTACTGGCAGTTCTCCGGCCCGCAGAGCTACAAGAGCGTGCTGCACGGCGACAACGCGGGCAACAGTCCGCTGGCCCTGTTCTCGTTCGCCGAGCGCTCGCTGATCGCGGGCGACGAGATGACGGCGAGCGCGCTGTCCCTGAACCCCACCGAGCAGAACGCCTTCTACGGCTGGCCGCTGGTGGCCCTGGCCTTCGCGATCCTCGTACGCCTGTGGGAGCACGCCCTGGTCAAGGCGCTGGCGTTCACGGCCATGGCCGCCGCGTTCCTCTCCCTCGGCCCGCGCTTCCAGATCCCGCTCTCGCACAGCACGGCGCCCGGCCCCTGGGCGCTGCTGTCGGACAAGCCCCTGTTCGAGTCGGTCATCGAGGGCCGGGTGGCGATGATCTGCGCGCCCGCGCTGGGCGCGTTACTGGCGGTGGCGATCGAGCGGCTGGTGCGCACGCCGAACATCGGCAACCAGTTCATCGGTCTCACGGCGGTCGCGGCGGCGATCGTCCCGATCGTCCCGGCCCCGCTGAAGGCGGTCGAGCGCGTGGAGGTGCCGGCCTTCATCGCGGACGGGACGTGGCAGTCGTACGTCGGCGATGACGAGACGCTGGTGCCGATTCCGCTCCCCGACTCGGGCAACGCGGAGGCGCTGCACTGGCAGACCGCGGCGGGCCTGGAGTTCAAACTGCCCGGCGGATACTTCAACGGCCCCTACGGCAGCGAGCGGATCGGCATCTACGGTGCCTCGCCCCGCTACACCTCGAACATGCTGCGCGAGGTCAGTTTCACCGGGGTGGCCCCCGTGATCGGCAAGAACTGGCAGGCGCAGGCGCGCGCCGACTTCGCGTACTGGAAGGCGGGGGCACTGGTGCTGCCACCGCAGCAGTACCAGGACCAGTTGCGTGACACCGTGGACAAGCTGGTGGGGCGGCCCGGTACGTGGGTCGACGGGGTGTGGGTATGGGACCTGCACGGTTGAGGCGCTCTTCGCCCGCGCCTACTACGCTGCCTCCACCACTCCGATAACCCGAGGAGCTTACTGTTGGCCTGTGACCTGTGGCTGGTCCCGCTCGTCGACGTGCTGTGCCACACGCCCGACAACCCGTTCGCCGAGGAACTCGCCCTCTACGACAAGGCGCTGGGCGAGGCCGGACTGCCGCCGGTGCCGGTGTACCAGTACATGCCGGGACTGACCGGCGAGGTGGCGCCGGTCGCGGGCTTCGACTACGACGCGCTGCACTTCCTGCGCCGCGCGTATCTGCTCCAGGTGTGCGGGCTGGCCGTGACCCCGGTCGACGAACTGGGCGGCGACTACGAGCAGCTCCTGGAGATGTTCGAGTCGACGGCCCAGCAGTCGCATCTGGTGTGGCACTACGACCACGCGGGCGCGTATGTCCCGGTGGACTTCGCGCAGCCGCTGTCGAACGACGAACTCCTCGCGGGCGGCGGCCCGTTGGGGTCGTCCCAGGCGCTGCTGCGGGAGCTGGAGTACGTGGCACCGTCGATCGGCATCGACCCGGCGAACCCACCGGTCGCCCCCGGACCCCCGCTCGCCCCCACGGCGTTGGAGGAACCGGCGCTCCCCGCCCCGTACGACCCGAGCCCCTTCGCCCGCGAACGGCACGTGTGGCTGGGCCTGCACGCGGCGGCGACGCGAAGCCTCGCCCAGGGATCGATGATCGTGTTCAGCTGAGGCGCGGGCAGGGCACCCTGGACGGGCACCCTGCCCCGGCCTCTCGTCAGCCCTGCTCGACGATGCGGATGGTGCGGATACCCGTGCCGCGGTACCGGGTAGGCGTCCTGGTCAGGACGGGACGGCCGCGCGGCCACTCCACCGTGGGCAGGGCGAGGTGCAGCACGTGCGCACCGCTCCAGTCCGGCTCCAGCTTGCCGTCGTCCTCCGCCTCCGCGGCGGCCGCTGTCCGCAGGCGCTTGCCCACGGCGGTCGCCGCAGCGAAGTCGAGCGCCTCGATGTTGACCGACGGCAACGCGCCGAGGTGCTCGGCAACCCCCGCCCGCTCCCGCTCGGCGGCGGCCAGGCTGAGCGCGGGGATGTACACCCGCAGGGCGGGATGCTTCTCGGCCTCGACGACGAGCCGCGAGGCCATACTGTTCCCCGCGCCGAGCGCGAGGGCGGCCGTGTCGTCGAAGATGACAGCACGCGGCAGCGGGTACTGGTCCTGCTCGCTCACTGGACCTCCCCGATGCGCCCGGCCTCCAGGTCGGCCCACAGCTTCTCGCCGGCCCTCTCGTCCTCCTCGGTGTACGGCCTGCCCAGGAAGTGCTCCTCCACGTACGCCTTGGTCTCCTCATACCGCTTGCGCAGCTCTTCCTTGGTGGGCGTGGCCCCGGCCAGCTCCGCCACGAGGTCCCGCATGCTCATCCCGCGATCCCGGGCCAGCTCCTGGAGACGGTCGCGGACGGTGGGGTCGACCTTGATCGTGGTGTCAGCCATGGGCAAAGTATACCGTCGGTATACCGCCTCAGGACGTTCGAGTGTGACGGTCATCAGCACTCCGCTTCTCTCGAAGGACCTGGCGGCACGGCAGTGCGGCCGGGAGTCTGTGCGCCTACGCGGGCACGGCGTGCCCCCGCAGCAGCGCCCAGGCCAGCGCGCCGCCGCGCCGCGCGGCATCCCGGTAGGCGGACGCGCCGGGCTTGCGCATCTCGACTTCGACGGTTGTGACCGGCGCAGCCGTCGGTCGCGCCGGGCGCTTGCGGCGCAGTCGGTTCTCGACGAGGGCGCGCGGCGAGTACACGTGGGACGGCAGCCCGTCCGTCAGGGCCGCCCTCACCTGGGCACTGCTCGCGCCCGCGTCCCACCACTCCTCCACCAACGGCGCGAGCCGCAGCGCCTCGGCGGCACCGAGCGAGAGCCGGGGATCCGTGCGGCCGAGCGAGCCGAGCAGCTTGGCGGCGAGCGCGGTGCGCTCGCTCGGAGCGGCCGGCGGGGAGGGAGGTTCTTCTTCCCTGGTATTTTCCCCCGAAGGGGGAGCGTCCGACGGCGCGATGTCCGACTCGCCGGAGGCCAGGTTCTGGGATTCCTCCGATTCACCCGTCGGCGGCTCGTCCTCGTACGGAGTGTCGAACACCTCGTAGACGGTGAAGAGTTGGCCTGTCGACCTGCTCTTGTGCACCACCCGCCGCAGATACCGGGATTCCTCCAGCTCATGCAGGGCGGCAGCGATCCGCGCCCGCCCCTCCTTGCGCTGCTCGGCGAGCGTACGGATGGTGACGCGGGAGTCGTTCGGCAAGCTCAATAGGTACGTCAGTACGCCTACCGCGCACCAGGAGATGCTGCGGTCGCGGAGAAGAGCGTTGGAGAAGACGGAAAAGGCGCGCGTGGGCGTCGTACGATGAATGCGCATTGGGAGCGCCAGCCTTCCTGGTGGAGCTGCCGCTCCTGGTGTCGAGCCCCCGGGTGTTGGCGCACCGCGGGGGCGTTTCTTGTTGGCGCGACTCTATGGGCACGCAGAGCGACGAATGCAAGCCGGAACTGGCTTTTCCCGGGCGAACGTTCACGCATTTCACTCCGCAGAGTGAAGGGCGGTGCGCAGGAGAAGCGTGTGGACGAGGTCGCCGGACGCCGACGGCCGGTACCGCCAACTCAGCGGCCAGGGTGACCGCAATGGCGCGGGCTGTGAACAAGGCGGAGGCGGGCGGGACGGCACACCTGGTCGCCGCCCTGGCGAAGGCACTGCGCGAGCAACAGCAGCTGACCCAGGAAGAGTTGGGAGAGAAGGTCGGCTATACCGGCTCGGCCATCAGTGCCATGGAGACGTGCGCCCAGCCCGCGAGCGACAAACTGCGCTCGCTCGCCGAGGACGCCCGGAGGGACAATGTCTGCGTGCAGGTGCTCCCTATGGACCGCGGGCTGCGCGGCACGTACGCGGGCGACCGCGGCGCCATGAAGCTCGTGGAGACCAAGGACCACGAGCACCTCGTCTACATGGAGATCGAGGACCAGGGCATTCTCGTCAGCGATCCTCCGGAAGTGTCCCAACTGGCACACCGCTATGCGAAGATCCGCGCACAGGCCCTGAGTCCCGACGACTCGCTGAGCCTCATCGAGCGGTTGGCAGGAGAAGAACGATGACCGGCAACGGAACCCTTCGATGGTTCAAGTCCAGTTACAGCGACGGCGGCGGCAACTGCGTCGAAGTCGCCTACGAGGCCTTCCACGGATACGTGGGCGCCCTCCGCATCCGTGACTCCAAGAACCCCACCGGCCCCCACCTCACCGTCTCCCCCGGCGCATGGGGCGCGTTCCTCAAGGGCACCCGTACCCCTTGATCCCCCGGAAGGGGTGAACCGGACACACGCGCCGCATAGGGGCGAAAGCCCACGGGCATGCCCCGCCCATGCGTCACCTCGTCATCGCCTCGGCCCTCGTCGCCGCGCTGTCCCCTGCCGCCGCCCCGCCCGCGCTCGCCGCCGTGCCGCCCGGGCACGTGTACTTCTGGCCCGATCCGAATCAGATGGGACCGGGCGGCGCCTGGGACTACGCGCCGCCCGGATACCGGGAGGCGGACCCCCGTGTGAAGCGGCACGCGTACTCCTTCGACTCGCATGCCTCCGTGACCGTCTACGCGATCAGCTACCAGCCCGACGGCTGTCTGTACCGCGCGATCTACCCCGACGACTACTCCAACAACTGGGAGTGGGGCGGGAAGTTCGACGGTGTCAGTGACACCACGATGGGGTGCCAGGCGGGCTGAACCGCAGATGCGTCCGCGTGCGACGGCTGTTGCCGCGCTCCTCGTCTCCGGCCTGGTCCTCACCGCCTGTGCGGCGAAAGCGACCGCACCGGCCCTCCCCTCCCCCGACGACGTCATCAAGGCCGCGACCCAGAAGCTCACCGACGGCTGCCTCGCCCGCCGGGGCCTGGCCCCGCCCCACCCTGGGGAGCCGACGCCCTCGTCCGTCGAACAACGCCGCGTCTCCGACGCCATGTTCGGGTCGGGCACGGCAGAACTGTCGCTCCGCCTGCCCACGGGCTATGTGGTCCGCGCCCACACCGACGGCTGCCTCGCGGCGGCCCAGCAGCGGCTCTACGGCGACCAGCGCCGCTGGTTCCGCACGTCGGTGATCGTGAACAACCTCCAGCCCGAGGCCGAGAAGACCCACCGTTCCCTGGCCGAGGTCCGTTCCCGGCACCGCGCCGAGATCGCCGAGTGGCAGCGGCTGCGTGCCCACGCCCTCGCCGAGGCCACATCGCTCCTCACCGCGAAAGGAAACCCATCGGCATGAACAAGCGCCTCGCCGCCCTCCTCGCCGCCACCGCCCTGTCCGCCGGGGCCGTACTCGCCACCTCCGCCTCCGCACAGGCCGTGCCCTGCGGCAGCGGCAACTTCTGTGTGTGGACGGACGTGAACTTCACCGGGCTGAAGATCGAGCACAGCGGTGACGACCACTGGTGGGAGGGGGACATGGCCTGGCACGACTCCTCCTGGGCGAACCACGGCATCTCCGGCCCGGGCGTCAAGGACCACGTCAAGGTGTACTCGGCCCGCGAGCTGCTGGGCCACGTGACCATCTGCCTGGCTCCGGGCCAGGAGGTCGGCTACGACAGCGCCGCGAACGACCAGGGCGCCTCGCACACCTGGACGACGGGCTGCTGAACGGGGCCGGCGCACCGGGCGAGCCGGGCGCCGGCCATGGACCGCCTAGAACACCGGCGTCCCGTCCTGTGTCAGCTTCCAGTTGGTGACCGCGAAGTCCGCCGGGTTCAGAGTGCCCTTCGACGTCACGTAGTCGATCATCAGCTGGCGGATCTCGTTGGTGGAGCTGTACGCGATGTCGGCGGCGGCGATGTGCGGGTAGCCGCTGCCGCCGTTGGCGCGGTAGTTGTTGACGGCGACGACGAAGACCTGGTCGTCGGCGACCGCCGCGCCCTTGTAGCTGAGGTTCTTGATCCGGGAACCCTCCGGCTGCGCGATGTCGATCTCGTAGTCGACGCCGGCGGCGGTGTCGTACATGTAGTCCCAGAAGTTGTTGGCGTTGGTCAGGGTCGAGGTGTCGACCTTCGTGCCGGACGGGACCTGGTGGTAGTACTTCGCCGCGTACTCCAGGTAGTCCTTGAGCTGGGCGCCGGTGAGCTTCTTGCCGTACAGGGTGTTGTCGTAGATGTAGAGCCCCGCGATGTCCTTGATCGTGACGCTGCCCTTGGGGATGTCGGCGGTACGGCTGAAGGGCGCGGCGACGGAGATCAGCGGCAGGGCGGCGTCGGAGGTGGAGAGCCCCTTGGCGACGCTGGCCATCTGGACCTGGTGGATGAAGTCCATGATGGGGACGTCCTTCCAGCAGGACTCGGCCGCCGAGAGGTCCTCCGTGCAGGTGCCGACCGCAGTGTTGACGTACTTGACGACGAGGTCGTGGTCGGCCTTGAGGAGCCGGGTGATCTCCGGGTCCTCCTCGACGTCCTTGGGGTTGATGGTCTGGGCCTTCTTGCTGGTGACCTTCCACTGGCCGCAGTGCAGTTCGAGCTCGAAGTCGAAAACGGTCAGGCGCATGCCCCAGCAGTACGGCTCGGAGAGCAGGACGTCCTCGCCGGTCTCCTCGTTCTTGACGGTGTAGGAGGAGACCTCCACGTGGGTGTGGCCGACGAGGATGGCGTCGATGCCGGGGACCTGCTCGGCGACGAGGTTGGAGGCGTTCTCGACATAGGGGAGTTCACTGCCGTACGACGACGAGCCGTCGAGCCCGGAGTGGTCGGTCAGGAAGACGACGTCGCAGCCGAGGGCGCGCAGGCGCGGGACGTACTTCTTCGCCTGCTCGACCAGCCCGGGGAACACCATCTTGCCGCTGACGTTGTCCTTGTCCCACAGCGCGATACCGGGGTTGGTGAGCCCGAGGATGCCGACCTTGATGTCGGGGGCGCCGGGGACACAGATCCGCTTCACGGTGTACGGCCGGAAGGCGGGCCGGAGGGTCCTGGCGTCGAGGGCGTTGGCGCCGAGCAGCGGGAAGTGGCACTGGCTCTCGAACTTGCGCAGCACGTCGATGCCGTAGTTGAACTCGTGGTTGCCGAGGGCGGCGGCGTCGTACCGCATGGCGTTCATGGCGACGGCCATGGGGTGCTTGGGGGCGTCCTTGCCGGTGATCGGGTCGACGCGGGCGTAGTAGTACGCGAGGGACGTCCCCTGGATGATGTCGCCGGCGTCGACGAGCAGCACACGGTCCTCACCCTTCGCCTCCCGCTGCTGCTGGATGAGGGTGGCGACGCGCGCGACACCGACGGAGTTGCCCGCCTTGTCGCTGTAGGCGGCGTCCTTGTAGTAGTCCCAGTCGAAGACGTGGCTGTGCAGGTCGGTGGTGCCCAGGATGGAGAACGACCAGGTGCGGGGGGCGGGTTGGGGCTTCCGGTCGGCCGCCTGCGCGGGGGCCGCCGCGACGGTCCCGGCGGCGGCCACGGCCGCACCGGTGACGGCCGACTTCTGCATGAACTCCCGGCGGTTCATGGGGTTGACGGGCATACGGGTCTCCTGGGACGCGCGCGAGGGGGCGGATGGATGAGCCGTGCGGGACTACACGCGTAGATCGTGGCGTCGGCCCGCGCCACCGGGAACCAGGAATGAGCCATGTCCAGGTCAAGAATGGGCCAGCACGGGCCACCCCTGACTCCGGCCCACCCATGACTCCGGCCCACCCGCCGAGGGGCGAGCGGGCCGGAAGGGAGGGGTGCACCCGTCGGCTCAGACGAACGAGTTGATCTCGATCGTCTCGTCGCGGCCCGGGCCCACGCCGATCGCCGAGATCGGGGCGCCCGACATTTCCTCCAGGGCCTTGACGTAAGCCTGGGCGTTCTTCGGCAGGTCCGCGAAGGTCTTCGCCTTCGTGATGTCCTCGCTCCAGCCCGGGAGGTACTCGTAGACCGGCTTCGCGTGGTGGAAGTCCGTCTGGGAGTACGGGAGCTCCTCGACGCGCTGCCCGTCGATCTCGTACGCGACGCAGACCGGGATCTGCTCCCAGCCGGTGAGCACGTCGAGCTTGGTGAGGAAGAAGTCGGTCAGACCGTTGACCCGGGTCGCGTAGCGGGCGATCACCGCGTCGAACCAGCCGCAGCGGCGGTCACGGCCGGTCGTCACGCCCCGCTCGCCGCCGATCCGGCGCAGCGCCTCGCCGTCCTCGTCGAACAGCTCGGTCGGGAAGGGGCCCGAGCCGACACGGGTCGTGTACGCCTTCAGGATGCCGATCACGCGGCTGATCTTGGTCGGGCCGACGCCGGCACCGGTGCAGGCGCCGCCCGCCGTCGGGTTCGACGAGGTGACGAAGGGGTACGTGCCGTGGTCGATGTCGAGGAGCGTGCCCTGGCCGCCCTCGAAGAGGACGACCTTGTCGTCGTCCAGCGCCTGGTTGAGGATCAGGACCGTGTCGGCGACGTACGGCTTGATCTGCTCCGCGTAGCCCAGCAGCTCCTCGACCACCTGGTCGACGGCGATCGCGCGCCGGTTGTACAGCTTGGTGAGGAGCTGGTTCTTGACGTCGAGGGCCGCCTCCACCTTCTGGGTGAGGATCGACTCGTCGTACAGGTCCTGGACCCGGATACCGACGCGGTTGATCTTGTCCGCGTAGGTCGGGCCGATGCCGCGGCCGGTCGTGCCGATCTTCCGCTTTCCGAGGAAGCGTTCCGTCACCTTGTCGACCGTGACGTTGTACGGCGTGATGACGTGCGCGTTTCCGCTGATCAGGAGCTTGGACGTGTCGACGCCACGCTCGTTCAGACCGCTCAGCTCGGAGAGCAGGACCGACGGGTCGACGACGACTCCGTTGCCGATGACGGGCGTACAACCGGGAGACAGGATTCCGGAAGGGAGGAGGTGCAGTGCATACTTCTGGTCGCCGACAACGACCGTGTGGCCGGCATTGTTACCGCCCTGGTAACGCACAACATAATCCACCGAGCCGCCGAGCAGGTCGGTGGCCTTTCCCTTGCCCTCGTCACCCCACTGAGCACCGAGCAGCACAAGTGCGGGCACGCGCGTACACCCCTTCCGGGTGGGGCATGTCCAAGGTCAGGGGCGTACGCGGAGGGTCCACCGCCGCGTGCACCGCGGCCGTCGTTGGCCGCAAACCGTCGGACCGGATGCCCCGGAATAGACGAAGCCCCTGGCGCAATAGCGCAAGGGGCTCTTGCACAAAGATGCTACCCGAGGAAGCGAGGCAGGACCGAGGTGGCGACTTCCGACCAGCTCCTTGTGGTCATCGACCCGGTCGCCCGTCACAGTGACGGTGAGGCGGTACGGATCGCGAAAGACGTGCTCAGCGCGGGTGCGGCCACGAAGGTGTGCCTCCCGGAAGGGCCGGAGGAATTCGCCCGGGCACTGGATCGCAGGGGGTCTCGGCGGCCGGTGGTCGTGGGCGACGACCGGGCGCTGCTCCGCGCGGTGACCCTGCTGCACCGGCGGCGGGAGCTGGGCGCCACGGCGCTGTCGCTGGTGCCGGTCGGGGCCGCGCTGTCGCTGGCGGGGGCTCTGGGCGTGCCGACGGGGGCGGTGGCGGCGGCACGGGCCGTCCTCGACGGGGTGGAGCGGCGGCTGGATCTGCTGGTGGACGACAGTGACGGAGTGGTGCTCGGGGAGCTGCGGATACCGTCCCTGCCGTCCGTGCCGTCCCAGCGCGACGGGATGCCGGCCGGGGAGGCCGCGCCGGGGCGGCCATGGGTACGGGTGCGGCAGTCGCTGGTACGGACGCTGGCGGCGCGCCCGGCCAGGCTCGCCGTCCCGCCGGGACCGGGGCCCTCGCGGCTGCGGGTCGAGGTCGACGGGGTGACGCTGGTGGACCTGGACCAGCCGGTGGAGGGGGTGTCGGTGACGCCGGGTGCCTCCGGGACGGCGTTCGTAGAGGTGCGGCCGGTGTCGGTGGGGGCGGAGGCGTCGCCGCTGGAGGCGCGCGGGCGGGCCGTGACCGTGTCCGGGGCGGATTTCCGGTACCGGGCGGATGCGGTGGTGGCGGGGCCGGTGCGGAGGCGGACGTGGACGGTGTGGGAGGGGGCTTGGGGGCTTACGGTGCCGGCGTCGGGGTGAGTCAGGCTTCGCTGCTCGGGGCTTGGAAGCCGTTCGTGTCGAGCTCGCATCCGAACGGGTCGGGGATGTACAGCTTCTCGCCGAACGGCTTGGAGAAGCGGACCTCGTACCCCCTCGGAGAAGGGGACCCGTACACGAATGCCTGTTCCTCCTGCATGTCGAGGACCAGGTAGATGGGGACGCCGACCTGCCCGTAGGTCTTGGCCTTGTCGGTCAGGTCCTCGTCCCTGGTGGAGGTCGATGTGAGTTCGGCAACGAAGGAGAGACCCTCTCCGTCCAACCGGCTGCTGGTCGTCCCATAGACCCGCTCATGCGCCGCATGGATGTCCGGTCCGTACCCCCGCTCGACCCCTGGGAAGACGAACAGTTGCGGGGTCCGCTCGATGACGTGCCCCTCGGGAAGGTAGGGCTCGAGCTGGTTGCAGACCGACTTCATGACCGGGGTGTAGTACCCCTTGGACCACGGCGACAAGACGATGCTCCCCCTGATGATCTCGGCCTTGTAGCCGTCGGGCACGTGCAGCTCGTCGAGGAGGTCCAAAAGCTCCTCGAAGCCGCTGCGGGGCTTGGTGCCGCTTATCACCGGTCGCTCTGCCATGAGTGTCATGATGCGCCCTCCCCTTTGATGCGGACCAGCCGCCACTCAGAGTAGCCGCTTGCGTACATCTCCGTGATCGGTTTCGTCCTTCAGCTCCACGCCCGTCCGTCCCAGCTCCCGCGCCCTCCCCATCAGCGCCGCCAGCTTCCTCGCGGCCGTCTCGTACGACAGCCCCAGCGGTGGCCTGATGTTGGACAGACAGTTGCGGTCCGCGTCCGTCGTGACCCCCGGGACCGGGGCATGCGTCAGGTACGCCCCCAGAGAGTCCGCCGCCGACATGCCGGGCCGCTCCCCGATCAGGACCACGGAAAGGCGGGCGCCCATCGCGTGGGCGATGTCGTCACCGAGAGCCACTCGGGCCTGTTCGGCAAGGACCACGGGGGCGAATCTCCAGGCGGGCAGACGGGATGCCGTCTCCCGCACCACCACCGCCGCATGGTCGTGCACCGCACGGCTGGACAGCCCGTCGGCGACCACGAACACCACGTCCCACGCGTCGCGCGGCAGGTGTGCGCGGTCGGCCGCGTTCAGGCGGCGGCCCAGGTCCGGTCGCTGGAGGTACGTCAGCCGGTCCGGCGCCGCGCTGCGGACCCGTATCATCGGCATGCCCGGCAGGGCGGCCGCGACCGCGCCCGGGTCGAACGGCGAGTGCACGGCGTCGCGCGCCGCCGCGTGGGCCGCCTGGAGTTCGAGGCGGTGTCTCGTCGGGAGTGCCGAACCCGCCCGGCCCAGGCCGATCCGCGCCTGGGTGTGGCGACGCAGGGCCGACCACAGCGCGAGGTCGGAGGTGTCGGCCGCCGCGAGGTGGCGGTTCGTCATGCCGCGAGCTCCCGTCCGATCGCCGTCAGCGGATGTCCCGTGCCCGTGACGTCCCTGATCGCTCCGCCCTCGTCCAGCAGCCCGATCCGGCCGAGCCACTCCTCGAACTCCGGCGCCGGGCGCAGCCCGAGCACCTCGCGCAGGTACAAGGCGTCGTGGTACGAGGCCGACTGGTAGTTCAGCATGATGTCGTCACCGCCCGGCGTGCAGATCACGAACGACGCCCCGGCCACCCCGAGCATCGTCAGCATCGTCGCGATGTCGTCGTCGTCCGCGTCCGCGTGGTTGGTGTAGCAGATGTCCAGGCCCATCGGCAGGCCGAGCAGCTTGCCGCAGAAGTGGTCCTCCAGGGCCGCGCGGAGGATCTGCCGGCCGTCGTAGAGGTACTCCGGACCGATGAAGCCGACGACCGTGTTGACCAGCAGGGGGTCGTAGCGGCGGGCCACCGCGTACGCCCGCGCCTCCACCGTCTGCTGGTCCACGCCGTGGTGCGCGTCCGCCGACAGCGCGCTGCCCTGGCCCGTCTCGAAGTACATGGCATTGTGGCCGACCGTGCCGCGGTCCAGCGCCCGCACCGCGTCGTACGCCTCGTCGAGCAGGCCCAGCGTGACACCGAAGGACGCGTTGGCGGCCTGCGTGCCCGCGACGGACTGGAAGACGAGGTCCACGGGCGCGCCGCGTTCCATGAGGTCGACGCTCGTCGTCACATGGCACAGCACGCAGGACTGGGTCGGGATCGCGTACCGCCGGATCACTCCGTCCAGCAGCTCCAGCAGCTCCCGTACCGCCTTCGGGCTGTCCGTCGCCGGGTTGATGCCGATCACCGCGTCGCCCGAGCCCAGCAGGAGACCGTCCAGCACGGCGGCGGCCACGCCCGCCGGGTCGTCCGTGGGGTGGTTGGGCTGGAGACGGGTCGCGAGCCGGCCCGGCAGGCCGACAGTCGAGCGGAACGCCGTCACCACCCGGGCCTTGCGGGCCACCGCGACCAGGTCCGCGTTGCCCATCAGCTTGGAGACCGCCGCCACCATCTCCGGCGTCAGCCCGGGCGCGAGCGCGGCCAGCGACGCGGCGTCCGCCGCGTCCGTGAGCAGCCATTCCCGGAACTCGCCGACCGTCATCCTCGCCACCGGCGCGAAGGCGAGTGCGTCGTGCGTGTCCACGATCAGCCGGGTCACGTCGTCGTCCTCGTACGGGATCACGGGCTCGGCGAGGAAGCGGGCGAGCGGCACCTCCGCCAGCGCCCAGCGCGCCGCGACCCGCGCCTGCGCGGACTCGGCGGCGAGACCGGCGAGCCGGTCGCCGGACCGCTCGGGGCTCGCGGCGGCCAGCAGGCGCGCGAGCGAGTCGAAGCGGTAGTGGTGCCCGCCGAGGGTCGAGGTGTACGTGCTCATGCCGGCGACCGTACGAGGGCGGCGCGAGCCCGGTCCACGGGCTGCCGGAGAGTTAACAGGAGTGTTCGCCCCGACCGTTTCCTAAAGGTCTGATTGACAAACATTTAACGCCCCGACACCCGTGACCGACTCATTCGGGCCACAGAGTTCCACTCCAGCAGCAGTACGCGGAGCGATCACGGCAACAGTGGTCACGGCACCACGGAAGGGGCCACCCGATGGCAGTACAAGAGGGCGTAGCCCCGGACGCGAAGACAAGTGGTGACGGCGTCGTTCACCGGCTGAAGCCCAACGCCGTGGGCCTGCTCGGCGTGGTGTTCATGGCCGTCGCCACCGCCGCGCCGATCACCGCGATGACGGGCAACGTGCCCTTCATGGTGTCGGCGGGCAATGGCATCGGCGCCCCCGCGAGCTATCTCGTCGCAATGGTCGTCCTGGCAATCTTTTCCGTCGGCTTCACTTCGATGGCGAAGCACATCACCTCGACCGGCGCCTTCTACGGCTTCATCTCCTACGGTCTCGGCCGCACCGTCGGCCTGGCGTCGGGGCTCCTCGCCACCTTCGCGTACGTCGTCTTCGAGCCGGCCCTGATCGGCATCTTCTCGACCTTCGCGACCACAACGCTCAAGGACCAGACGGGCGTTGACGTGCCGTGGTGGGCATTCGCGATCCTGATGCTGGCGATCAACGCGACCGGGACATGGTTCGGCGTGTCCGTCGCCGAGAAGCTGCTCGTCGCGCTGCTGGCCACCGAGGTCACGGTCCTCGCGGCCATGGCGATCTCGGTGGCCCTGCACGGCGGCGGCCCGCACGGCTTCACCTTCGGCCCGGTCAACCCGGTCAACGCCTTCAAGGGGACCAGCGCCGGGCTCGGGCTCTTCTTCGCCTTCTGGTCGTGGGTCGGCTTCGAGTCGACGGCGATGTACGGCGAGGAGTCCCGCGACCCGAAGAAGATCATCCCCAAGGCGACGATGATCTCGGTCCTGGGCGTCGGCGTCTTCTACGTCTTCGTGTCATGGATGGCCATCACGGGCAACGGCGAGGCGGAGGCCCTGAAGGCGGCGTCCTCGGCGAACCCGCTCGCCCTCTTCTTCAACCCCACCGAGCACTACGTCGGCCACTGGGCGGTCGTCGTCATGCAGTGGCTGATGATCACCGGTTCGCTGGCGTGCGGCATGGCGTTCCACAACTGCGCCGCCCGCTACATGTACGCGCTGGGCCGCGAGGGCGTGCTGCCGTCACTGCAGCGGACCGTCGGGCGCACCCACCCCCAGCACGGGTCGCCGCACATCGCGGGCCTGGTGCAGACGGTGGTCAGCGGGGTGCTGATCGGGGCGTTCTGGCTCGCGGGCAAGGACCCGTACACCGGTACGTACGTCCTGCTCGCCATCCTCGGCACGATGGCGATCCTCGTCGTGCAGGCCGTGTGCTCCTTCGCGGTGCTGGTCTACTTCCGCAAGAACCACCCCGAGAGCCGGCACTGGTTCAGGACCCTCACCGCCCCGCTCCTCGGCGGTGTCGCGATGCTCGCGGTGGTCGTGCTGCTGGTGTCCAACATGGGTGTGGCGGCCGGTCCTGAGTCGGGCTCGCTGGTACTGAAGGCGACGCCATGGCTGGTCGCGCTGATCGCGGTGGGCGGCGTCGGGTACGCGCAGTACCTCAAGCGGCGGTCGCCCGATCGGTATGCGCTGCTGGGGCGGACGGTGCTGGAGGAGACCAAGGAGCGGTAGCCCTCCGGAGGTTGGCTGTGCGGGTCGGCCGGGGTCGGCCGGGGTCGGCCGGGGGGCGCTTGCCGGCGCTTGCAGGGCGCCTCCCCCAAGCTCTTCGAGCAGGGGGTACCCCCAGCGCCCACCCGTGCCGCCCTGGGGTCCCCCCAGGCCCTTAAGGCACTGGGGGAAGGCACGACTGCCCGCAGCTATGCGGCCAGTGGCTATGAGCGACCGAACGTCCTGTCCCGGTGTACGCGCCAGCGCTCCATCATCGCCTCGACCTCCCCCTCGACGAACTCGAAGAAGGCGAGGGTCTCCGCGAGGCGGCGGCCCGCCGGGGTCTCGGCGCCCAGGCTCGTGACGCCCTCGCGCAGGGCCTCCTCCCAGCGCTTGATGAGCGCCTCGCGGTTGGTGAGCGCCTCGTACCACTGGTTGCTGTGCACTCGGTACCGCTCCCGGCGCGAACCCGGCTCCCGCTCCCGCGACACCAGGTGCACCTGCGCCAGGTAGCGCACCGCTCCGGACACCGCCGCGGGGCTGATCTGCAACTGCTCGCCCAGTTCGGCCGAGGTGAGGGTACCGGCGTCGGAGGCCAGCAGTGCGCCGAAGACGCGGGCCGGCATGCGCGGCACCCCCGCCTCGACGAGCTGCGCCGCGAAGTGCTCCACGAACCGCGAGACCGCCTCCGGATCCCGTTCCCGCCCCACCGCCTTCGGCTCCGTCATCCCTGGCTCATCTCCCCTGGTCAGGCACCCTCGTCGAGTCTACCCACGTTTTCCATCCTTCCTTAACTTCACAAATTTCTGAAAGAAGCGTACGTTCTGGGGCATGACCAAGGCCATCACCGTCTCGGGACTGCACAAGTCGTTCGGCAGGACGCACGCGCTGGACGGCCTCGACCTGGGCGTCGAGACCGGCGAGGTCCACGGCTTCCTGGGCCCCAACGGCGCCGGGAAGTCCACCACCATCCGGGTCCTGCTCGGACTGCTGCGCGCCGACTCCGGCGCCGCCCAGGTGCTGGGCCGCGACCCGTGGACGGACGCCGTGGAACTGCACCGCAGGGTCGCGTACGTGCCCGGGGACGTGACGCTGTGGCGCAACCTGTCCGGCGGCGAGGTCATCGACCTGTACGGCCGACTGCGCGGAGGCCTCGACCGGCGGCGCCGGGCGGAGCTGATCGAGCGGTTCGAGCTCGACCCGACGAAGAAGGGGCGGACGTACTCCAAGGGCAACCGGCAGAAGGTCGCCCTCGTCGCCGCCTTCGCCTCGGACGTCGACCTGCTGATCCTGGACGAGCCGACGTCGGGCCTCGACCCGCTGATGGAGGAGGTCTTCCAGCGCTGTGTGGAGGAGGAGCGCGACCGCGGCCGCACGATCCTGCTGTCCTCGCACATCCTCAGCGAGGTCGAGGAGCTCTGCGACCGGGTGAGCATCATCCGCAAGGGCCGGACGGTCGAGAGCGGCTCGCTCGCCGACCTGCGCCATCTGACCCGTACCAGCGTCACCGCCGAACTCGCGGGCCCGCCCAACGGCCTTGCCCACCTGCCCGGCGTCCATGACCTCGACGTACAGGGCCATCGGGTCAAGCTCCAGGTCGACACCGACAAGCTGGACGCGGTGCTGCGGTCGCTGAGCGAGTCGGGTGTGCGGTCGCTGACGTCGACACCACCGACGCTGGAGGAGCTGTTTTTGCGGCACTACCAGGACGAGCTGCCCTCCGGAGAAGAGGCGATGGCCCGATGACCGCCGTGACACCGGCCGTCGCGGTACGGGCCGGAAGAAACCGTCAACTGGCCGGTGCGGGAACGCTGCTCAGGTTCGCCCTGCGCCAGGACCGGGTGGTGATCCCGGTCTGGGTCGCGGTCAACGCGCTGATGGTGCTGTCGATGCCGGGCACCCTCAAGGGCCTGTACGGCACCCCGGCCGAGCGCGCCGACCTGTCCGCCCAGATCGCCACCAACACCTCGCTGCGCGCGATGGTCGGACCGGTCCTCGGCGAGTCGCTCGGCGCGCTCACCGCCTGGCGCGTCGGCGTCTACGCCGGACTGCTCGCCGCGGTCATGAGCCTGCTCGTCGTCGTACGGCACACCCGGGACGAGGAGGAGAGCGGACGGCAGGAACTGATCTCGTCGGCGATGGTGGGGCGACGGGCCCCGCTGACGGCGGCGCTGCTGACCGCGGCGGTCGCGAACGGCGTACTGGCGCTGCTCATCACGGCGGGACTGGCGGGCCAGGGCCGGGCGGGGGCGGTGGCGTTCGGGCTCGGTGTGGCCGGAGTCGGCATGGTCTTCGCCACCATGGCGGCGATCGTCGCGCAGCTGACGGAGAGCGCACGGCTGGCGCGCGGGCTGACGGCGGCGGTACTGGGGGCCGCCTTCGTCCTGCGCGCGGCGGGCGACGCGGCGACGAACGACGGCTCGTCCGCGCTGACCTGGCTCTCCCCGCTCGGCTGGCTGGAGAACGAACGGCCGTACGCGGATGAACGCTGGTGGGTGCTCCTGTTCTTCGCCGCGGCCGTGCTGATCCAGAGCGCGGTGGCGTACGGACTCGCCGGGCGCCGCGACATCGGCATGAGCTTCCTGCCCACTCGGCCCGGCCCCGCAGCAGGCCGCCTGGGCTCGGCCGGCGCCCTGGCCTGGCGGCTGCAGCGCGGCAGCGTACTGGGCTGGAGCGTCGGCTTCTTCCTCGCCGGGGTCGTCTACGGAGGGATGACGGAGGGCGCGACGAACCTCGTCGGCGACAACAAGAAGGCGCGCGAGATCTTCGAGCGCATGGGCGGCCAGTCCGGGCTGACGGACGCGTTCCTCGCGGCCATGGTGGGGATCATGGGCCTGGTCGCGGCCCTGTACATCGTGGCGTCCGTACTGCGCCTGTACGGCGAGGAGTCCTCGGGGCGGGCGGAACCGGTGCTGGCGAACGCGGTGGGCCGGCTGCGCTGGGCCGCCGGCCATCTGCTGATCGCCTTCGGTGGCTCCGCGCTGATCATGCTCCTCGCGGGCCTGGGCTTCGCGGCGGGCTATGGCAAGGAGGTCGGCCCGATCCTGGGCGCCTGCCTGGTCCAGTTGCCCGCGGTGTGGGTGATCGGCGGCCTGGCCGTTCTGGTGTACGGCGTACTGCCGCGGGGTGCGGTGGCGGCGTGGGGCGTGGCCGGGGCGGCGCTGCTGATCGGCTGGGTCGGGCCCGCGCTGGATCTGCCGCGGGCGGTACTGGACGCGTCGCCGTACGGACATCTGCCGAAGCTGCCGGGTGGGGAGATGACGTGGGGGCCGGTGCTGACGCTGACCGGAATCGCGGTGGTGCTGGTGGCCGGGGGGCTGGCGGGGCTGCGGAGACGGGATCTGACGGCCTGAGGGTGGACGATCGGGGCCGGTCCGTCTCCGGCCATCGGCCCCCATCGCCCGTCACCCATCAGCTGTCACCCGTCGCCGGTCGCCGGTCATCAGCCGTCACCCGTCGCCCCTCAGCCGTTACTGGTCACCGGTCACCAGTCGTCGGTCGCCGGTCGCCGGTCGCCGGTCGCCAGTCGCCAGTCGCCAGTCGCCAGTGAGCCTGGCCGTCGCCCACATGCTCAGCCGGACAGGTGATCAGCCGATCTCCACGCTCAGCCCCTCCAGCCCGCGGATCACGAAGTTCGGCTTCCGCTCCGGCTCCGCCGCCAGGCGCAGCGTCGGCGCCTTCTCCAGCAGGGCCGTCATGGAGGCCGCCAGCTCGATACGGGCGAGCGGCGCGCCGATGCAGTAGTGGATGCCCGCGCTGAAGGAGATGTGCGGGTTGTCCTTGCGGGTCAGGTCCAGCCTGTCCGGGGCGTCGAACACCGCGGCGTCGTGGTTCGCCGAGCCGAACAGCATCGCGATCTCCGCGCCGCGCGGGATCGTGGTGCCGTCGATCTCGATCTCGTCCAGCACCCAGCGCTCGAAGAGCTGGAGCGGGGTGTCGTACCGCATCAGCTCCTCCACGGCGGACGGGACGAGCGAGTGGTCCGCGCGCAGGGCCGCCAGCTGGTCGGGGTGGCGGAACAGCGTCCACCAGCCGTTGACCGTCGCGTTCACCGTCGCCTCGTGCCCCGCGTTCAGGAGCAGGACACAGGTCGAGATCATCTCCTGCTCGGTCAGCCGGTCGCCCTCGTCGTGGGCCGCGATCAGCCCCGAGATCAGGTCCTCGCCGGGATGCTCGCGGCGCGTCGCGATCAGCTCCCGGAGGTACTCCGAGAACTCGACCGACGCCCGCACCGCCCTGCGCGCCGTCTCCTCGGACGGGCTCAGCTCGTACATCCCGCAGATGTCCGCCGACCAGGGCCGCAGCAGCGGGCGGTCCGCCTGCGGGATGCCCAGCATCTCGGCGATCACCGCGACCGGCAGCGGCTCGGCGACGTCCGTCAGCAGGTCGCCCCCGCCCGCCTCCACCAGCCGGGACACCAGATCGCCGGCCAGCCCGTGCACATACGGCTTGAGCTGCTCCACGGTCCGCGGCGTGAACGCCTTCGACACCAGCCGCCGGATGCGGGTGTGGTCCGGCGGCTCCAGGTCCAGCATGCCGTGGTCGTTGAGGGTGTGGAACGGCTCGTGCTCGGGCGGCGGCGCCGTCCGTCCGAAGTCCTCGTGCGTGAACCGGTGCTGGTACGTCCGACCGAGGCGCCGGTCACGCAGCAGCGCCGACACGTCCGCGTGGTGCGGGATCAGCCACTGGTCACTGGGCTCGTAGTAGTGCACACGGCCCCGCGCACGCAGCTCGGCATAGGCGGGGTACGGGTCGGCGACGAACGCCGGGTTCCAGGGGTCGAACGCGAGGTCGGATCGGACTGCCATGCCCGGACGCTAGCCCGGCCTCCCCCTCTCTGACCAGAGGCGTCTTGCCGGCTGCGACCTCCCGGCGGTGTCAGCCGGGTGTCACCAGCCTCGCCTCGTACGCGAACACCGCCGCCTGCGTCCGGTCCCTGAGGCCCAGCTTCACCAGGATCCGGCTCACATGGGTCTTGATCGTCGACTCCGCGACCACCAGCCGCTCGGCGATCTCCGCGTTCGACAGGCCCTGCGCGATGAGCACCAGCACCTCCGTCTCCCGCTCGGTCAGATCGCCGTACGCCCCCTGCGCGGTGGGGACGAGGCGCGGTCGCTCGGACAGCTTCGAGAACTCCGAGATCAGCCGCTTGGTCACCGAGGGAGCCAGCAGGGCCTCGCCGGACGCCACCACCCGCACCCCGTCGGCGAGCTGGCGCGCCGACGCGTCCTTGAGGAGGAAACCGGAGGCTCCCGCCCGCAGTGCCTGGTAGACGTACTCGTCGAGGTCGAACGTGGTCAGCACCAGCACCTTCGCCGACCCGTTCGCGGCAACGATCTCCCGGGTCGCCTCGATGCCGTTCAGCTCCGGCATGCGGATGTCCATCAGCACGACGTCAGGGGCCAGTTCACGGACCCGCTCGACCGCCTCCCGCCCGTTGACCGCCTCCCCGACGACCTCGATGTCCGGCATCGCCCCGAGCAGCACCGAGAAGCCCTCGCGGACCATCATCTGGTCGTCGGCGATCAGTACGCGGATGGTGCCCCCCGTCACGTGGGGTCCTCCGCCGTGACCACCGGCAGGAACACCGTCACCTCATACCCTCCGTCGTCCGTCTCCCCCGCCGTCATCTCGCCGTTCAGCATCGAGACCCGTTCACGCATGCCCGTGATGCCGTGCCCCGCGCCATGGGTCGACTTCCGCAGCGCGACCGTCGGCGCCGGGCCGTTGACTATGCGCAGGCCCAGACCGCCGAGTACGTAGCCGATCTCCACACGAGCCGTGGCGCCCGGTGCGTGCCGCAGCGTGTTGCTGAGCGCCTCCTGGACGATGCGGTACGCCGACAGCTCGACGCCCTGCGGGAGTTCCCGCACCGCGCCCGTGACCACCTTGTCGGCGGTCAGGCCCGCCTCCCGCACATTGGCCAGCAGGGCGTCCAGGTCGGCCAGGGTGGGCTGCGGGGCGTCCGGGGCCTCGTAGTCCTCGGCCCGTACGACACCCAGCACGCGGCGCAGCTCGGTCAGGGCCGCCACCGCGTTCTCCCGGATCGTGGCGAAGGCCTTCTCCAGCTCCGGCGGCGGGTTCTCGACACGGTAGGGCGCGGCCTCCGCCTGGATGGCGACCACCGACATGTGGTGGGCGACCACGTCGTGCAGCTCCCGGGCGATCGTAGTGCGCTCCTCCAGCAGGGTGCGGCGGGAACGCTCGTGCGCGGTCACCGTCTGCTGGGCGGTCATCTCCCGCTCCGCGGAGCGGCGTATGTGCCAGACCGTGACGGCCAGCAGGGCGAGGGCAGAGAGGAACAGCATGGGTGCGATGTTGGTGCTGTAGTGGTTCCAACCGAAGCCGGTCCTGACGAAGAAGCCATAGGCCGCGGTGAACACCCACATCCACGCCGCCGTGCGCGGCCGCGTGCGTATCGCCACGACGGTCAGCACCGTCAGGTGCGAGAGGAAGCTGCCGGGCAGCCACGGCCAGTTGGCCCAGGACGTGCCCACGACGGCCGCGGCCGCGGTGGCCGCGAGGGACAGCCAGAAGGCTCCGACCGGGCGGACCAGCGTCAGCAGCACCGGGGCCAGGGCCAGCAGGCCGCACAGCAGGGCCGCCGTACTGCCGCCGCCGCTCGCCCAGGCCAAGAACATCGCCAACACACCGGCCGTCGCCACCGTCGCGTGCGGAAGCCAGGCCGCCCTCTCCCGCATGCGTCCGGACAGCCGCCGGGTGAGCGGGCGGTCGACGCTCATGCGGGGCAACGGGCGGTAGGCGAAGGCGTCGTGGAACAGGTCCTGCCGCAGCCCGCGCAGGGCGTCAGCCGCCGCCCGGAACTCCGGGCTGCTCGGCTTGTACGCGCTGTACGCACTGTCCGGCGTCGTCTGCGTCTGGGTCGTCTCGGTCACGTTGAAACGGTATGCGGAGGCGGGGGTCGCGGTCGTCCCCAGTGAGGGGGGTCCTTCGGGGTCCGTCTCAGGTACTACGGGTACGAACTCCCTCCGGCCTCCTCCGACTTCCTCCGGCTCCCTCCGTCCTCCTCCGACTTCCTCCGGCTCCCTCCGGCACCTGGACGCCCCGCGCTCAGTACCCCGACGGCCGCACCAGCCCCGACTCGTAGGCGAACACCGCCGCCTGGGTGCGGTCGCGCAGCCCCAGCTTCACCAGGATGCGGCCCACATGGGTCTTCACGGTCTGCTCGGCCACGACGAGGCGTTCGGCGATCTCCGCGTTCGACAGGCCCTGGGCGATGAGGGCGAGGACCTCCGTCTCGCGCTCGGTGAGGTCGCCGACGCGTACCTTGAGCGGGGCCCGGGGGGTGCTGTCCAGACGGGAGAACTCGGCGATCAGACGCCGGGTGATCCCGGGCGCGAGGAGCGCGTCGCCCGCCGCCACCACCCGTACGGCTTCGGCTAGCTGGTCGGCGGAGGCGTCCTTCAGCAGGAAGCCGGAGGCGCCGGCGCGCAGGGCGTCGTACACGTACTCGTCGAGGTCGAAGGTGGTGAGCACCAGGACCCTGGGGTGCGGGGTGTCCTCGGTGATGCGGCGGGTCGCCTCGATGCCGCCCAGCTCGGGCATGCGGATGTCCATCAGGACGACGTCCGGGGCGAGTTCGGCGACCTTGGCGATCGCGTCCTTCCCGTCGACGGCCTGACCGACGACCTCGATGTCGGGCTGGGCGTTGAGCAGCACCGTGAAGCCCTGCCGGACCATCATCTGGTCGTCGGCGATCAGTACGCGGATGGTGCTGCTCGTCATTGGTCCTCTTCTCCTGTCCGGCCGGTGGGGTCGTCGCCGGGCCGGGAGTTTTCGGGGCTCGGCAGGAAGCAAGCTACGGCGAAACCACCGCACGACGTCTCGGACGTGACGAGGGTGCCACCGAGCATCACGGCGCGCTCCCGCATGCCGAGCAGGCCGTGCCCCGCACCCGGCGAGGGCGGGGCCGAGCGTGTGGGCCGGGAGTTGATGACCCGCACCTGCACGCCCCGTGGGAAGTAGCCGAGTTCGACGCGGACGGTGGAACCCGGGGCGTGCCGCAGCGCGTTGCTGAGGGCCTCCTGGATGATCCGGTACGCCGACAGCTCCACGCCGGGCGGCAGGGGGCGCACCTCGCCGGTGATCTCCGTCAGCACCTCCAGACCGGCCGCTCGGGTGTTCTCCACCAGGGAGCCGAGCCGGTCGAGGGTGGGCTGCGGGGAGTCCGGGGCGGCACCGGTGCCGCTCCCTATGCCGTAGGGGTCATCGGGGTTCTCCGAGCGCAGGACACCCAGGACGCGGCGCAGTTCGGTCAGGGCCTCCAGCGCGTTCTTGCGGATGCCGTCCAGGTTCTCCCTCAGCTCGTCGGAGGGGTTCTCCACGAGGTGCGGGGCGACCTGGGCCTGGATGGAGATCACCGACATGTGGTGGGCGACGACGTCGTGCAGTTCGCGGGCGATGCGGTTGCGCTCCTCCAGGAGGGTGCGGCGGGCCCGTTCCTCGGCGGTGACGGTGGTCAGTTCGACGAGCTGGTTACGGGCTTCGCGGCGGCCGCGCAGCGCCGTGCCGACGAGGAGGACGACGGTGAAGACGACCACCGCCATCAGCCCGGTCGGGGAGTACGAGACAGCGCCCTCGACGCCCTGGAGCACATACGTCGTCAGGGCGGTCAGCGCCAGTGCCCCGGCGCTGACCCGGGCGGGCATCCGCAGGGCGAGCAGGAACAGCACGACGGCGCACGCCGTGATGCCCGGTCCCGTCCAGGGCCACAGCGGCGGTTCGGGGGACACGTGCAGGACGCCGCCCGGGGCGACCCGGGCGGCCTGGGCGGACACGACCGTCGCCGTGAGCGACAGCCACCAGGCGGGCAGGGGACGCCACAGGGCGATGGCGACGGCCCCGCCCTGCGCGCACCCGATCGCCGCACCGAGCCCGAAGGTCACTCCATAGCTGTCTGTCGGCTCGGACCCGGCTCCGAACGCCAGGGCGAACGCCATCACGCAGACCAGGACGTGCGGCGCCCGGCGGAGCAGGCGCGGGCGCGAGAGCGGCGGAAGCGGCGCGGGGGCGAACGTCCACAGGTCGTCCCGGAGGGTCCGCAGCAACGTGCGGAGGCTGCGGAGGACCCACGAGACACCGGGGCCGACGGAGCGCGACAGACGCGGCGCATGCCCGGCCACCGGGCGCCCTCCCGGTTGTGGAAGCCCGGCCAGGGCACGACCGGTGACGTCCGTGGGGTGAGAACTGCCGCCCGGCGCGGGCCCGGTGTCGTTCTCGGGTGCGGGCGCGCGGCTCCCCCGGGGCCTGTGCCGTGCCTCGTCCATCCGATGAACCTTAAGCACCGTCGGTCACCTTCGCTTCTGCGCGGCCGGATCTGTGGACGACGACCACCCGGGAACGACGGCCCCGGACCCGGCGCGTCCCCTGTTCGTAGGTGCGGAAGGCGGACCAGCACACGGCGAGGGACAAGACGAACACGGGGAGCCAGGCCAGACGGGCGACCACCCAGGTCAGGTCGTCCGGAGCGGTGTGCAGGCCCGGCAGGCGGCCCGCGAGGAGGCCTGTCGCGGTGGTCGCCATCAGGGCCGTCTGATGCCAGAGGAAGATCGTCATCGCGGAGAGGTTCACCAGTGCCACCGCCGCCCAGGCCAGGGGACGGCGCATCGCGCGGCGCAGCCGGTCGCGCAGCAGCAGTGCCAGTCCGCACTGGGCCAGGCCGAAGGTGACAGCGGCCAGGGTCGGCGGGTTGAGGTTCGAGACCGCGGCGCCCGGAACGCCGACCATCGACGCCGGGTAGCCCGCCCATGCCACCAGCCCCGCCGTCGCCACCGCGCCGCCCGACAGCAGCACCCAGCCCGCGCGCCGGCCGTCCAGTTCACCACGCGTCCAGGCCGCGCCCAGCGTGTACGGCACGAGCCAGCCCGCCGCCAGGTTCATCCAGCCGAGCCAGGACGGGCCGCCGAGTCCGAAGCGGATGAGGTCCACATGGAGAACGACGGCCAGCGGCCACAACGGGTTGAGCCGCGTCAGCAGCGGGGTCGCCGCCGTCAGGGCGGCGAAGACCAGCAGGAACCACAGGGGCGACAGGGCCAGCTTCACCAGGGTGTGGATCGTGCCGGCCTCCGCGCCGGTCGCGAGCAGGCAGCCCGCCGCGACCGCCCACAGGGTCACGACCGCCGCGACGGGCTTGAACAGACGGGTCAGGCGGAGGCGTAGCCACCGCCCGTAAGTGACGCCCCGCGCGCGTGCCGAGGCATATCCCTTCGTCGCCACATGGCCGCCCACCAGGAAGAACACGGCGAGCGTCTGGAACATCCAGGAGATCGGGGCCAGCCACGGCATGAAGTGCAGCGGGCTCGCGGTGCGCAGGGTGCCGCCGTCGGCGACCAGGGCGGTCACCAGCCAGTGGCCCAGGACGACGCCGAGGATCGCGAAGGCCCGCAGGGCGTCTGTCGCGCGGTCCCGCTCCACGGGAGTGGCGGCGTCGATCCGCCGGGCCGCGGTGCGTATGGAGTTCAGGGGCGGCCCCCACAGGCTCCGGTACCACAGGCTACGGTCACGCACGGGTCACCTCCGAGGTGGCTCCGAGTACGATCCGGGACAGGTTGGCCAGGGAGGCCGAGCCCGGCTTGAAGTAGTCGCTGTGGCCGCCACCGCCGGCGGCGAAGACACGGGCGCCATAGGCCGGGGACACCGGATCCGTGCCGAAGCCGACGGTCGTGCCGAACAGGTCCGCGCGCAGGTGAGGCACCTCCGCGATCCAGTCGTCGGCGCCGCGGGCCGCCCAGACGCGGGCGCGGGTGTGCAGGGCGGACGCGGAGTCCACACCCGTGCCCGGGCTGCCGACCAGGACGACATCCTGGACGTCCACGGCGGCGGCCGCGCGGGCGCAGACCACCGTGCCGTAGGAGTGGCAGAGGAGGGAGACGCCGGGCAACAGGCCCACCGCGCCTCGCAGTTCGCGTATGAACCGCTCCAGCAGTGGGGCGGCCTCCTCGGCCCGGGTCGTCGTGAGCGCGCCGGTGCCGAGCGTGCGGGGCGTGTCGTAGCCGAGCCAGGCGATGACGGCGGTGCGCGGGCCCGTGCTGCGGTGCAGGGCCAGGGCGCCCGCGCGAAAGCGGCCGTACGTGTCCAGTGTCGTGTCGGAACCCGGGACCAGGACCGCTATGTGCTCCGCCGTGGCCAGGTCGCCGAAGACCTCCGTCGCGCGGCCCGTGCCCCGCCCGTCGAAGGCCAGGAAGTCGCGGCTCGGGGAGGCCATGGCGCGGTCCGCCGCCGCTCGGTCCCGGGCGCCGTGGGCCGCGGCCATCCGGGACGCCTCGGCGGCGTTGGCGCGGTTCGCCGCGTACGTCTCGGTGAGCGTGGCCACCGAAAGGGGGGCGAGCGCAGCCGGTGGCGGGGCCGGGATTCGGGGACGCGCGGCAGCCGAGAGGGGAACGACGACGGCACCCATGACCAGCACGGCGAGCAGGGTGCGGCAGAGGCGGCCGAGGCGCGGTCGCCCGAGTCGCGGACGAGGGCTCCGCCCGGCCTCTTCGGCGGCACCGAGCGGATCGGCGCCCTCAGCTCCACAGCCGCCGTCAGTGCGGCGGCCTCCCGGCGCTCTCCCGTCCTCGTACGCGACCGCGGTGGGTCGCCTCTCCCGGAATCCCATGTCGCCCTTCCCTCCCGTCGGCCCGTCCATCGGCCCATTCCGGAAAGGAAGTTACGGAGCGTGACACGTCGTCGGCGTCACGCCAGGGGACTCACATCAGAGGTAGCTCTCAGGTATTAGGGGTATGACCGGGGAGCGGTGGCAGACCCCTGGGAATCCATGCAAAAGCGGTCAACCGCACTTCGCCGCATCCGACTTGGCGACTACCACGCCAACTGCGCGATCTCCTCCGCCACCACAGCGCACGCGTCCGCCGCCGGGTCGATCAGCGGGAAGTGGCCGACGTCCTCGAGGAGCGTGAGGCCGACGACCTCGCCCGCCTTCGCCGCCGCCTCCGCGTACGCCTCGGCGACCGCCTGCGGGACCACGACGTCCGTACGGCCCTGCACGAGGGTCGTGGCGATGCCGGTGGGCAGCAGGAGAGCCGGGTCCGCGTAGGGCCGGCGCTCCGCGAACAGGGATTCCCCACCCAGGAGCTGGGCCGCCGCGCCGCCGCACACCTCCAGCTTCCCGGCGACGTGGAAGTCCGCGATCGGAGCGAGCGCCACGACGCCGCGCAGTGGAGCCGGGCGGTCCGTGCGCCACGGGGCGTCCGGCGGCAGGACGTGGCGGGCCGCGGCCCACAGCGCGAGGTGGCCCCCCGCCGAGTGGCCGGTGATCACCGTGCGGCGCGGATCGGCCTGCGGCAGCGCCTCCCGTAGGAGCGCCGGAAGCGCGTCGAACGCGGCCGCGACATCGTCGAACGTGTCCGGCCAACGGCCCGCGACCGGCCCCGTACCGCCGCCCGCGCCCACTCCCGAGTCCACGGCCTCCCCGTCGGCCTGGGCCGGGATGAGCGCGCCCCGGCGGTACTCGATGTTGGCCACGGCGAAGCCCCGGCGGGCCAGGAAGTCCGCGAACGGGGTGATGTGCCGACGGTCGTACGGCGCCCGCCACGCGCCTCCGTGCAGAACGACGACGAGGGGAGCGGAACCTGTGGTGCCCGCCGATCCGCCCGGCTCCGTCTCCCGCGGGGCGTAGAAGTCGATCACCTGGTCGGGGTGGTCGCCGTACGCGGCGGTGGCGTCGGGGTCCACCGGCGGGTGCGAGAAGGCGGACGCCTCTTCCGCGGCGTCACGCGCCGCGGCATCGCGGGGGGCGTCGTCGTCCGGCATGCTCCAACCTCTCAGCGGCGAAACGGGAATTCGGTACGCGGGTGGCCGGAAGGTAATCGGCCGTTGGCGGGGACGGTATCAGGCGGGTGACGTGCGCCGACACGCGGTTGTCACGCTCGGTGAGGCGCCATCCGCGGCCCCGGCCGCCGGGGCGCCTCTACCGGCACCGTACGCCCCGGCGGGCGCCCCGCGCGGGTGCCCGCAGCCGTGCTGCCGACGGCCGGGGACGTACCGGCCTAGGTCCTGTCGTCAAACTCCCGTCGTCCGCCCGGAGGGCGGGCCCTGCGGCGTCAGGTGCGTGCTCTCGGCGTGCCGGGCGCTGACCCTCGTACTGGATGTACTTGGGTCTGCGCTCGGTGCGGCGAGAGTGCGTGCATGGCGTCGCGGGGCAGGCGGGAGTTTGACGACAGGGCCTAGCAGGGGTTCGCGCATCCGGGGCGCGTACGTCGGAGGCGCAGCAACGGTTCCGCGAGGCGCGGGTCGCGTTGCGGGCGCCGTGCGTGAAGGCGTGGGTGCGGCGGCCGCGCGACAGGGGAGTTGCCGGCGGGAACGGATGCGGGAACGGATGGGGGGACAAATGCGGGAACGGATGCGGGAACGGTCGTACGGGCCGAATCGGCGCCCCTCTCCTACGGCACCCCTCCCCGTCAGCGCCCCTCTCCTACGCCTTGCTGAGCACCCGTACCGCACCCCCTCCCCCCGCACCACTCCCCAATTTTGCGGATTGCCGCCCATCCCACACCGAGCGACCATGAACTGTCACGCAGAGTGATGACGGTCTCGCCCGGCGCATGCCACGGCGGGCCGCACGGGGCTGCGGAACGGGGGCTTGGCGATCGTGGGAGCCGGAAGTGAGGGCGGGCCGCCCTATCTCGTCGTCGTGGTGCCGTCTCGGTTCGCGGGACAGAAGTGGGAGTTGAGCGGCACGGCGCACGTGGTCGGACGGTTCGGGGACATCCGGCTCTCCTCCCTCGACGTCAGCAAGCGCCATGCCGAGGTGCGGCGCGGCAGTGACGGCGTCTGGGTCAACGACCTCGACTCCCGCAACGGCGTCCTGCACAACGGCCGCCGGATCGAGTCCGGCCGACCCGTCCGGCTCGCCGAGGGAGACCGTTTGCAGTTCGGTTCCGTGCAGGTGGTGTTCCGCGGCAACGCGCCGCAGCCCCGGCCCGGGCAGCAGACCTCGCCCACAGACCCCGACCGCACCACCGCCTGGCCCGGCACCCACGCCTCTCCTTCGGGGAGCGGGCGGTCGTACACCGTCGGCGACTCCTCCGTCACCGACGTCCGCGACTTCCGGTGGCGCCGCGCGAGGCGCGGGCACGGTCCGGACAGCGACCTGCCGGACCCTCCGCCGCACCACGCCGATCCCCCGCCCATCGAGGACGACGCGCGCACCATGGCGACCCGGCACCTCGCCGCGGCCACCCAGCTCGACCCCGCGTTCGCCGATCTGGTGGTGGGCCAGGTGATCGACGAGCCCTACCGCGCCCTCGCGCCCGTCTTCGGCGCGGACCTCGGGGTCGTGACGCGCTGGGCCCTCGAGGCGCGCCGACGGCGGCTGACGCGCGACCTCGTTCTGGCCGCCCTGCTCGTCACCCTGCTGACCGTGCTCGGACTGGGCGTCCGGGACCACCTCGGGACCATCAGGGAGGCCGGGTTCGGGGGCGACTGGTGGCGGCCCTACGCCGTCGGGGCGGTGGCACTGCTCGGGATGGCCTGGCCGGTCGTCGCCGTGGACCTCTGGGTGCGCGACTACCTCGTCCTGCGGCGGAGGCTGTCCGCGCGGCACTACGAGCCCGCCCGGGCACCGCAGGCACTCGGCGGCCGGGCCCGCGCGCGGCTCGCCGTCGTCGCCGAGCGGCCGGCCGGGAACCTCGTCGTCTGCTCCGACTACCTGCCCTTCGCGGGCAGCGGGGACCAAGTGGCCGAGTGGGACAGACCCGTCGACATCCGCCGGGGCTCGATCCGGAGGGACGGCGGCCGGCGCGATCCGCAGCGGTTCAGGACCGACGAGTTGTACGACGTGCTCATCGCCGCCGCCCGGCGGCTCGGCCTGGCCAATCTGCGCGTGGATGAGCGTCTCTTCGTGGACGGCACCTCGGTCGCCCATGACCGCCGACTGCTGCCGGACCGGCTGCGGCCGCCCCTCACGCGTATCCCGACGGGCGTCATCCGCGGCATGCCGGATGGGCTGGGGTCCACGAGACGCTCGTACGTGAGCATCGAAGTTCCGGCCTGGAGCGGGCAGTTGGTGCTGACGATGTTCCTGCGCGCAGTGCAGGTCGAGGGGACGCTGTACCTGGAGTTCTCGGCGTACGCCCTGCTGCCGATGCGGCCGGAGTACTACGCGGTCGACCGGCTGCCCTACCGGACGGGCCCCGGCGCGGTCGTACGGGCACTGTCCACCGCGCTGCCGCGGACGCTGCCCACGCTGCTGCGGGCGCCGGGGGCGCTCGCCCGGCGCGCCGCGGACTCACGTGCGGGGGCGGCGCGGCGGCACCGGCAGCGGCGCACGATCAGCGGGGGCTATCTGTTCGACTACGGGGCGCACTACAGCATCCGGGAACTCGCCCGCAGCCAGGACGAGGGGCACTACTTCCTCGGCCGGGACCTGAGCCGGGTCCTCAACACGACCCAGCAGCACCTACTGAACACGATCGGCGACTTCCTGGAGTCCAAGGGGATCGACTCGGACGACTTCCAGCGGCTCCAGCAGAACGTGGTGCAGAACTTCGGCGACGACAAACGGGTCTACGTCAGGGACAACCACGGTGCCCTGTACGCCCACAGCAAGCACGCCCAGCGTCAGCCGGGCGGCAAGGCCCCGGCTCCTGGCCGGACGGCACCGCACGGCTGACACGAACCGGAACCCCTGAAGAAACCCGACTCCTGAAGAAGCCCGACCCCTGAAGAAGCCCGACCCCTGAAGAAGGCGGACCATGGCACACGGCGACGACAAACGCACCTACGTCAAGGACAACCACGGCACCCTGTACGCCCACAGCAAGCACGTCACCTACAACGGAAGCCAAAGCCCCGAGGAACACGAACTCCAGCGCCGCCTCGACGAGTTGCAGCTGATCCTCACCCAGTACGCCGCCGCCCTCCCCGACGTGCGGCGGATGCAGGAGGTGACGGAGGAACTGGGCAACCAGCTCCAGGGGCAGCGGCAGCCGAGCAGGACGATCGTCCGCAGTCTCCTCGACTCACTGACGGCGGGAGCCGGCGGGGTCACCGCCGTACTCACCGCCGTCAACGGTCTCGCCGGATTCGTCACCCGGTTCCTGTGAACCGGGACACCCGTCCGAGGCGGGCCGCCCGTCCGAACCGGGCCGCCCGTCTCAGGACGCGACCTGCCTCAGGACACAACCTCCGCCAGCACCCGCGCCGCCCGCTCCACATCCGCGAAGCCCACGTACAACGGGGTGAACCCGAAGCGCAGCACGTCCGGCCGACGGAAGTCGCCGACCACGCCGCTCTCGACCAGCCGCTTCATCACGTCGCCCGCGTCCTCGCACCGCAGTGCGACCTGGCTCCCGCGCTCCGCGTGGGCCGCCGGAGTCAGCGACTCGACCCGGCCCTCGGGGACGTACGCCGCCACGCACTCCAGGAAGAAGTCCGTCAGCGCGAGCGACTTGGCGCGCACCGCGTCGATCGGGACGTCGTCCCACACCTCCAGCGCCGCCTCCAGGGCGAGCATGGACAGGATGTCCGGGGTGCCGACACGACCGCGCGGCGCACCCGTCGCCGGTTCGTAGTCCGGCCGCATGCCGAAGGGTTCCGTGTGCGAGTTCCAGCCCGGCAGCGGGGAGTCGAAGCGGTCCTGCAGCTCCCGCCGCACATACAGGTACGCCGGTGAGCCGGGGCCTCCGTTCAGGTACTTGTACGTGCAGCCGACCGCGAGGTCGACCCCGTGTTCGTCCAGGCCCACCGGCAGCGCGCCCGCGCTGTGGCACAGGTCCCAGACCGCGACCGCGCCCGCCGCGTGCACGGCGGCCGTCAGACCGGGCAGGTCGTGCAGCCGGCCCGTGCGGTAGTCGACGTGGTTCAGCAACACCGCCGCCGTACGGTCGGACAGGACGCCCGGCACCTCGGCCGGCACGACCGGCCGGAGCGTGCACCCCGTCATCCGCGCCGCAGACTCGGCGATGTACCCGTCCGTCGGGAACGTCGTCGCATCGACCACGATCTCGTCCCGGCCGTCGCTCCCTTCCCCGGCCACGCTCCCTTCCCCGGCGGCCATACGCACGGCCGCCACCAGGGCCTTGAAGACGTTGACGCTGGTCGAGTCGCCGACCACGATCTGCCCGGGCGCCGCCCCGACCAGCGGGGCGATCCGGTCGCCGATCCGCTCCGGCGCGGTCCACCAGCCGCTCTCGTCCCAGGAGCGGATCCGCAGCGAACCCCACTGCCTGCGGACGACGTCCTGCATCCGGTCCGGTACGGCCGCGGGCAGCGCGCCCAGCGAGTTCCCGTCCAGGTAGACCGCCTCGTCGAGCACGAATTTCGCGCGCAGCCCGGACAGCTCGTCGGCGGCGTCCAACTCCCTTGCTTTCGACATCAGTTCAGACATACGACCGCGCCGTCCACAGCTCGGGGAACACGTTCTTCTGCGCCCGCTTCTCCAGCCAGGCCACCCCGGCGGAGCCGCCCGTGCCGGGCTTGGCGCCCATCGCGCGCCGGGTGGCGAGCAGGTGGTCGTTGCGCCAGCGCCACACCAGTTCCGCCACATCGGTCAACGCCTCGCCCAGCCGGGCGAGTTCGTCGGCCGGGTCCCCGGAGTAGAGGGCGGTCCAGACCGCCTCGACCTCGTCCGACGGCTCGTACCGCCGGGAGACGTCACGCCGCAGCACGGCGTCCGGTACCGCGTGCCCGCGCCGCGCGAGCAGCCGCAGCACCTCGTCGTACAGGCTCGGCTCGTGCAGCGCCTTCTCCAGTTCGGCGTGGACGCGCTGTGCGCCCCGGTGCGGGACCAGCATGGAGGCGGACTTCTCGCCGAGCAGGAACTCCATGCGGCGGTACATCGCCGACTGGAAGCCGGAGCCCTCGCCGAGGGCCGAGCGGTACGAGTTGAACTGGGCGGGCGTCAGCTGGGCGAGGGGCGTCCAGGACGCGTTCAGCGCCTCCAGCTCCCGTACGGACCTCTTCAGCGCATCGATCGCCACCGGGACCCGGTCCTCGCGCAGGGCACGGGCCGCAGTCTCCCACTCGTGGACGATCACCGTGAACCACAGCTCCATCACCTGGGTCGTGACCAGGAAGACCATCTCTCCGGGGTCGTCGGAGAGGGTGTGCTGGAGGTGGGTGAGCACGTCCGCCTTGACGTAGTCCTCGTACGGCGTCGTGCCCTGGAAGTCGAGATGCGGGGTCTCGGGCTCATGAGCCTCATGGGACTGAGGAGTCTGGTGAGCCGTTTGGGACATCGCTGTCTCCTGTTGTGTGCTCTGGGTAGCGGTCCGCCCCTGCCGATGCCGGCACGGGGGCCCCGGTCCCCACCGGCATCATCCTGCGCAAAGACTCCCGGACACCGCAAGGCCCGCCTGGTCACAGACGGGCCTTGGCCACTCTTCGGAACCAGCCGAGCGGACTGGCCGGGCGGACCAGCCGAGCGAACTGGCCGGTCGGACCAGCCGAGCGAACTGGCCGGTCGGACTAGCCGAGCGTCTGGGCCGCCGTCGGCGAGGAGTCCTTCAGGAACTGGGTGCAGCGCTCGTACTCCTCCTGCTCACCGATCCCCTGCGCCGCGCGCGCGAGGGCGTGCAGGGCGCGCAGGAATCCACGGTTCGCCTCGTGCTCCCAGGGAATGGGGCCGTGCCCCTTCCAGCCGCTGCGACGCAGGGCGTCCAGGCCACGGTGGTAGCCCGTACGGGCGTAGGCGTACGACTCCACGACCGCGCCCCGTCCGAACGCGTCGTCGGCCAGCTGGGCCCAGGCGAGCGAGGAGGAGGGGTGCTTGGCGGCGACGTCGGCGGGCGCCACACCGTTCGCGAGGAGCTCGCGCGGCTCCGGCTCGTCGGGGAGGTGGGTCGGGGGCGGGCCCCCGAGGAGGTTCTCGTGAAGGGTCATGGGTTCCAGTGTGAGGCATCGTCCCTGATCGCCGGCGGTCGGCCGGGGCCCTTCGGGGGGATGGTCGCGCGGGCGACCGCGGCCGGAAGCGCTGCCGCTCTCGCCCGGCGAGAGCGGCGGCACAGCGTGATCACGAAGCTGGACCGGCGTCCGACTTCGTGGTCCCGCGGGACGGTTCCAGGGGCGGCGCCGTCACACTGCCGTGCATACGGCACTCGGGACGGCAGCAGTCCGGCGCCGGACGGCGTACCGTCGCGAAGGCGAGCACCGCCCCGACCACCAGCACACCCGCGCAGATCGGCATCGCGCGGCGGAACGCGGCGGCGAAGGCGTCCGCCGAGCGGTACGCCTCCGGGCCCATCCCGGCGAGCAGCGGCAGCGCGGCCACGGCGATCAGGCCGGCCGCCCGGGCCGCCGCGTTGTTGATGCCGCTGGCCAGGCCCGCCTGGCTGGTGTCCACCGAGGCGAGCACGGTGGCGGTCAGCGGAGCGACCAGGGTGACCATGCCCGCGCCCATGACCAGCAGGGCGGGCAGGACGTCGGCGGCATACGAGGCGTCCTTGCCGACGCGCAGCATCAGCAGCAGGCCGGCCGCGCACAGGAGGGGGCCGACGGTGAGCGGAATGCGCGGTCCGATGCGCTCGGCGAGGGCGCCCGAGCGGGCCGAGAAGAGCAGCATGAGGGCGGTCGTGGGCAGCAGTGCCGTACCGGCCTGGAGCGCCGAGTAGCCCGCCACCACCTGGAGCTGGAGCGCGGTGAGGAAGAAGAACCCGCCGAAGGCCGCGTACACACAGAGGGTCACCAGGTTGACCGCCGTGAACTGGCGGGACGCGAAGATGCCGAGCGGCATCATCGGGTCGGGGCGGCGCTTCTCGACGTACACGAAGGCGATGCCGGCGGCGACGCCCGCGACCGCCGTGACGACCACGGCCAGGGAGCCACCGCGGGCCTCGATGAGGGCGTAGGTCACCAGGGCGAGGGCCAGGGCGCCGAGCGCGGCGCCGAGGACGTCGAAGCGGCCGTGGGCGCGGCCGTCCCCGGATTCCGGTACGTGCCGGACGGCGATGGGCGCGCACACCAGGGCCAGCGGGACGTTGAGCAGGAACACCCAGCGCCAGCCCGGGCCGTCCACCAGCCAGCCGCCGAGGAACGGGCCGACGGCGGCGCCGATGCCGCCGAAGCCGGACCAGAGGCCGACCGCCCGTGCGCGGTCGTCCGGGTGGAACGAGGCCTGGATCAGCGCGAGCGAGCCGGGGGTGAGGAGCGCGCCGCCGATGCCTTGCAGGGCCCGGGCGGCGATGAGGACGCCGGGGGTGGGAGCGAGGCCGCACAGGAGCGAGGCGGTCGCGAACCAGACGACGCCCAGCACGAAGACCTTGCGGCGGCCGAAGCGGTCGCCGAGGGAACCGCCGAGGAGGATCAGACCGGCGAGCGTGACCATGTACGCGTTGACGGTCCACTGGAGGGCGGCGAGGCTCGCGTCGAGGTCGCGGCCGATGCGGGGGAGGGCGACGTTGACGACGGTGGAGTCCAGCATGGCCATGCTGGAGCCGAGCACGGTGGTCAGGAGGATCCACTTCCCCTGGGGGGAGGTGATCCTGACGGAGGGGATCTGCTGTTCGGTGACCGCCATAGGGAGATGGTCTCCCGTCCGCGTAGCTGCGGGCAATCGTGCCTCCCCCAGTGCCTTAAGGGCCTGAGGGGACCCCCAGGGCGGCACGGGTGGGCGCAGTGGCACCCCGTCAGCGCCGGGTTGCGCAACCCACCCGTGCCCCGCCCAGAACGCCGGGTTCTGAGGGAGTCGACAGCTACTTGATCTTGGTGCCCGTCGACCGGAGGTTCGCGCAGGCCTCGGTGACGCGCTTCGCCATCGACGCCTCCGCCAGCTTGCCCCAGGTGCGCGGGTCGTAGGTGCTCTTGGAGCCGACCTCGCCGTCGACCTTCAGGACGCCGTCGTAGTTCTTGAACATGTGGTCGGCGACCGGACGCGTGAAGGCGTACTGGGTGTCCGTGTCGATGTTCATCTTGACCACGCCGTTCTCCAGCGCCGTCAGGATCTCCTCCTCCGTGGAGCCGGAGCCGCCGTGGAAGACGAAGTCGAACGGCTTGCTGTCGACCGGGCGGCCGAACTTGTTGGCCACGCCCTCGTTCAGCTCCTTGAGCAGCTCGGGGCGCAGGACGACGTTGCCCGGCTTGTACACGCCGTGCACGTTGCCGAACGACGCCGCCAGCAGGTAGCGGCCCTTGTCGCCGAGGCCCAGCGCCTCCGCCGTGCGGATCGCGTCGTCGACCGTCGTGTAGAGGGAGTCGTTGATCTCGTGGGAGACGCCGTCCTCCTCGCCGCCGGTCGGGGTGATCTCCACCTCAAGGATGATCTTCGCGGCGCGGGCGCGCTCCAGGAGCTCCTGGGCGATCTTCAGGTTGTCGGAGAGGGTCTCCGCGGAGCCGTCCCACATGTGGGACTGGAACAGCGGGTTCTCGCCGCGGGCGACGCGCTCCTCGGAGATCGCGAGCAGCGGACGTACGTACCCGTCGAGCTTGTCCTTCGGGCAGTGGTCGGTGTGCAGGGCGACCGTGACCGGGTACTTCTCCGCGACGATGTGCGCGAACTCGGCCAGGGCCACCGCACCGGTGACCATGTCCTTGCTGTACTGACCGCCCAGGAACTCGGCGCCACCCGTCGAGATCTGGATGATGCCGTCGCTCTCGGCCTCCGCGAAGCCGCGCAGAGCAGCGTGCAGGGTCTGGGTCGAGGTCACGTTGATGGCCGGGTAGGCGAACTTGCCTGCCTTCGCCCGGTCGAGCATCTCGTTGTAGACCTCGGGGGTTGCGATGGGCATCTGTCCGCTCCTTGTATCTGCGGGTGGCGTACTGCTCTGCTTACGGCCCTGACCTAGGGTGCGACGTCATCGTCGTCCCCATCTTTCCAGACTTGGCCGGATGCTCCGGTAACGGTGTCCAGCCTGTGGATAACTGCCCCGTCGCTCCCTCGCCGATCCCCCGTCGCTGCTCCTCGGACAGCCGTCAGTCCAGGCCCAGTTCGTCCTTCGAGTAGGCGAAGCGGTACGGAACCCCGGCGCCCTCCTCGATCTTCTCGGCCGCGCCCGTGGCCCGGTCGACGATCGTCGCGACGGCGACCACCTCGGCGCCGGCCTCGCGCACCGCCTCCACGGCCGTGAGCGGGGAGCCGCCGGTGGTGGAGGTGTCCTCGACGACCAGGACCCGGCGGCCCTTGATCTCCGGGCCCTCCACGCGCCGCTGCAGGCCGTGCGCCTTCGCGGCCTTGCGGACGACGAAGGCGTCCAGCTTCTTCCCGCGCGCGGCGGCCGCGTGCAGCATGGCGGCCGCGACCGGGTCCGCGCCCATGGTGAGCCCGCCGACCGCGTCGAAGTCCAGGTCGGCGGTCAGGTCCAGCAGCACCTGGCCGACCAGCGGGGCGGCCTCGCCGTCGAGGGTGATGCGGCGCAGGTCGACGTAGTAGTCGGCCTCCAGGCCCGAAGAGAGGGTCACCTTGCCGTGCACCACGGCCTTGTCCTTGATCTGCTGCAGCAGGGCGCCACGTACTTCACTCATACGAGTCAGCTTAAGGGGGTCGCGCGCGGGTGGTCCCTCACAGGCGGCGCCAGGTCCACGTGGTCGTGGCCTCCAGCGGCTCGATGGGCGTGACCAGGCGCGGAAGGGTGTTCAGGCCGTCCGGCGGGCCGGTCTGCGGCTCCACGCACACCGCCTCCGGCTGCTCGTCGTACACCACCACCCACTCCTCCCGGCCGGCGACCTTCAGCTCCAGCAGCCCCGGCCAGGTGAGGGTGACGTCGACGCCGCCGGGCATGGCGAAGCAGTCGTCCCAGGGGCCGGGGCCGGGCTCGACGCGGTTCCCGGTGGGGAGGTGGTCGTCGCCGCGCTCCTCCTGCCAGGCCGGGCTGAAGTCGAGCCGTACGTCCTCGCCGTCGAGGTTCCGGTTGAACCAGGGGTGCCAGCCGATCTGGGCCGGGAACGAGGACTCGTACGTCTCCACGGACATGGTGAGCGTGAGGGAGTCCTCGGTGAGCGCGGCGACCTGGGTGACGCGGCCGGGGTAGGGCCAGGGGGCCACCAGGTCGTACGTGAGGACGGCCTCGGTCCCGTCGGCGCGGGCCACGCGCCAGGCGCCGTCCCGGACGGTGCCGTGGATGGCGTGCGGCGGGGAGTTGAGGGGCATCTGGTGGACCGTGCCGCCGTTGCGGAACTTTCCGTCCCGGATCCGACCGCACCAGGGGACCATCGGGAAGCACCCGAACCGCTCGCCCTGCCTCAGCAGCTCCCGGCCGCCGACGCGCAGACTCCTCACGCGCCCACCGTTGCCCGGCGCCAGCACGACCTCCGCGTCTCCCGCGGTCAACGTGATCTCGTCGTTACTCACGAGGCCGACCCTACTTGGCCGATCGAGGGGGCGTGCGACGGCGTCGGTGCGGTGCGGGTCAGCGCCGTCGGCGCAGCAGCCGGCCCGCCACGATCGCCGACGCCAGGAGCAGGGCCGCCGCCGGGGCCGCCCAGCGGAGGGTCGCGGTGGCCGCGATGGTCTCCGGGGCGGGGACGGGCGCATAGCGGCCGCGCGGGGGAGCGTGGTCGACCTCCTCGGCACTGCGGCCGATCATCGTGCGCCGGGCGTGCGCGGCTTCGACGGGCTGTTCTCCCTCGTCGTAACCGTCGGCCACGAGGTCGTCCTCGGCCTCGCCCTCGTCGGCGAAGGGGTCGAGGGACGACGGCGGGACCTCGGCGTCGAAGACCGAGGAGGCCGAAGACTCCACCGAGGCCTCGGAGGGTTCTTCCGGGGCTTCCGAGGACTCGGAGCGTTCTTCCGGCGCCTCGGGGGGTTCCTCCGAACCCTCGGGCGCCTCTTCCGCCGCCTGGGGGGATTCCTCCGAACCCTCGGGCGCCCCTTCCGCTGCCTCGGGGGCTGCTTCCGACGCCTCGCTCTCCCCCAACTGCTCCGCGAACCGCCCCAGCAGCCGTGCCCCGGCCGAGGCCACCGCGTCCCCGGGCAGTTCCGCGACCCGGCCGTCGCCCGTGGCCGTACCCGTGAACGCGACCGTCGTGCCGTCCTGGGCCGGCAGCAGGCGTACGGACAGGGACAGCTTCACCGTGCCGGTGCCGCGCGCCTCCGTCGCCTCGCCGTCCACCGCGTACGAGCCGTCGTCCCGGCCCGTGACCCGCAGGGTGCCGCGGTAGGTGATCGTGTGGCCGCCGATACGTACCTTGAGGCGGCCGGCGACGGGCTCCGTGCCCGCGTCCTGTTGGAGCCCGGGGACCGCGCGGGCCACCCGGGCGGGATCGGCCAGCGCGTCCCTGAGCCGCTCGGCGGGCACCGGAACGAACACCTCATGCTCCATGTCGTCCGAGCCTACCCAGCACGGCCCGGACCGCACCCCTGCATCACGGATTCGCCACCCTCGCACGAATGCACGACCTGGCATCACGGGTGCCCGACCCCGCATCACGGATACCCAACCCCCGCACCACCGAAGGCCCACCGCTGAACCGCGGCCAACTCAGTTCGCGTACCGCGGATGCACGAGCGTCGACGGTGGCAGGTCCGCCACCCGGGTGCGCGCCGCCGCGCGTGCGTCCGCCCGCAGGGAGGCCGGGGTCAGCGTGCGTGGGCGCGGCTCGCGCGGGTCCAGGGTCAGGACCGGGCGGTTTCGGGCGGCGAGGACGAAGCCCCAGTCGCGCGCGGCCCGGGACGCGCCCGCCGAGCGGTCGGGGCCCGCCGTGAGGCCGGCCGCGCGCCCGCCGACCCGGTACGGGACCGTGCGCAGGCCGGCCGCCCGTACCGTCGCCTCGACCGTCCAGAAGACACGCGGGCGGGAGGTCACCGGGCCCGCGTGCACCACCAGCCGGCCCTCGGCCGCGAGGACCCGGCGGGCCAGCCCGTAGAACTCCTGCGAGTACAGCTTCGTGCTCGCCGTGATGTCGGGGTCCGGGAGGTCCGCGATGACCACGTCGTACGTCCCCCGCGTGTGCCTGAGCCAGCAGAACGCGTCCGCCGTGTGCACACGGACGCGTGGGTCCGCGAAGGCGTGGCCGTTCAGCGCGGACAGGGACCGGTCCCGGCGGGCCAGCCGGACCACCGCCGGGTCCCGTTCGACCACGTCCACCCGCTCCACCCCCGCGTGCCACAGCACCTCGCGCGCCGCGAGGCCGTCGCCGCCGCCGAGGATGAGCACGCGCGCGTGCGGGCCGCCGCCCATCGCGGGATGCACGAGCGCCTCGTGATAGCGGTGCTCGTCGCGACCGCTCACCCGCAGCCGGCCGTCGAGGAAGAGGCCGAGCGGCCGTCCATGGGTGCCGCCGGTCAGCACGACCTCCTGGACGCCGGTCCGCAGCGCGACCCGTACCTGCCCGCCGTACACCGCCTGGCGTGCCGCCCGTTCGAAGTCGTGGACCAGGACGGCCGCCGTGGCGAGCACGCCCAGAACGACGAGGTTGGCGACCAGCAGCACCCGGCGTCCGCGCCGGCTCAGGTCCCGGCGGAACAGGCCGAGGACGAGGGCGCCGCCCGCGACCGCGTTGACCGCGCCGGTGAGCAGGGCGCCCGTCAGCTGGCCGAGCTGCGGCAGCAGGAGGAAGGGGAAGGCGAGACCTCCGACCAGCGCGCCCACGTAGTCCGCCGCGAACAGGTCCGCCACCGCGCCGCCCGCGTCCTGGCGGCGGATGCGCTGGATCAGCTCCATCAGCAGCGGGACCTCCGCGCCGATGAGCAGGCCGATCGCGAGCGAGAAGGCGACCAGCAGACAGCGCGGACCGCCCGACCAGACACCGCCCCAGGCCCCGGTCCAGGCGAAGACCGCGTACAGGGCCATCGCACTGCATCCGCCGACGAGCGCGAGCGCCGCCTCGACCGCGCCGAAGCCGGCCGCGGCGCGGCAGCGCAGCCGCTTGGCGGCGAGCGAGCCCACGCCCATCGCGAACACCATCACCGAGAGCACGACGGAGGCCTCGGTGACCGAATCGCCCATCAAGTACGAGGCGAGGGCGACGAGTTCGAGTTCGTACACGAGACCGCAGGCCGCACAGACGAACACGCCGACGAGGACGAGGAACCGCCCCGTGCCGGGACGTACGGGCAGCCGCGCCTGGCCCTGGCCGCCTTCGCCCCAGGAGGGTGGGGCGCCGGGTGGTGCGGGCGCGTGCGGTTCGATCACGTCGGAACGGTACGTCACGCCTCCGCTGGGCTTTGTCACCCACACGTGTGGAACTGCGGTGTGGTGCTGCGCCCGGAAATCATGGCGCCGCCCCGGGGTGCTGCCGCCCCCGGACCCCCGCTGATCGGCCCGAACGGCCTCGTCCTCACACACCGGACGGGCTGGTGGTGCCCGACCTGGGCCGAAAGGACGCGCCCGGGCCGCGTCCGCCGGGCGGACTCACCCGCTCCTCCGCCGCGTCACATCGTGCCGTCGGTTCCCTCACCCCCACCCGCGTCCGCGTCGCCACCAACTGGCCGTCCTGCGGATACGCGTGCCAGGTGCGCCAGTGGACCTGGCCCTCGTGGCGCTGGGCCAGCATCGCCGTGAACGCGTGCGGGCTGCCGGGGAAGACGCCGGCCAGACCGTGGGGATGGTCGGAGACCAGGGCCAGCAGCTCCTGGGCGCGGCCCGCGAAGGAACGAGGGGACAGGACCTCGACCCGGGCCGCGAACTCGTACTCCCAGTCGCCGACCCGCTTGGCGACCCCCAGCGGCAGTGGGGTGCTGGAGCCCGCGATACACGCCACCGTCTCCGAGCAGTTGCCCCGTTCCTCCTCCAGGAGCACCTGGTGGGAGGCGCCGAGGAGTCTCAACTGAAGTTGCGCGCCCGCGAGTTCGAGGTCGAGCGTGGCAAGCGCGGGCAGCGGCTCGCGGCCCAGGGTCCAGGCGAGGTCGGCCGCGCGCGTGTCGGTGTAGGAGGTGTTCAGGGTCGTGAGCATGGGTCGGCTCCGCTGGCACACAAAATAGGGAGGGGTTCCGGCGCGTCCCGGTCGGACACCAAGGGTTCGGCCGGCTCAGCCGGTCGGGCAGGACGTCCGCCTCGGCCCTGTGGGGAGGGACGCCTGCTGGACGGGTGTCCGCAGAGCGTCCGAGGGCTGCGTTGGTGAGTGAGAGGGAATCATGAACTGTGGCGCCGCCACAGCGTTTTTACCCAAGTTCGTAGGGTTTCCATCCCACCGAGGGCTCCACAGCTCAACTGTTCAACTACGGCGTACGCCAGGATCATGGATACGGGCGTCGTACGCCCCTCTGCGGCGAATCCACGGGCGCGAGTCCCACACATGGCGCAGACAACGTGCGCTCCCGCGCTCCCCCTGCCGAGTGACCGCCTGCAAGGTGCTGACGCGCGTGCCTGCGCGCGGCTGCCGCTGATGCCGAGTGCCCGCCGGAATATCTCCCGGCGGGCACTCGGCGCACCCCGGACGCGTGTTCCCCCGCGGAGCTCGGCTGCCCCGTGTCAGCTGCCTCCGCCGCATCCGCCCCCGCCGCACGACGACCCGCAGGACGAGTGGCCGCCGCAGGACGAGTGGCCTCCACCGCACGAGTGGTGGCCGCCCGAGTGGTGGCCGCCAGAGTGTCCGCCCGACGACGACCCGCTGTCGTCCCCGCCGACCCACCAGCTGCCGCCACCGGCCCACCAGCTGTCGCTGCCGCCCCCGCTGTCGCCGCTGCTCCTGCCGGCGCCCCGCGAGGTCCGCCGTGCCCTCGTCGTGCGGCCCCCCGACCGCAGCACCGCCTTCTTGGAGCGGCGCTCGGCTGTCGCGATGAGCACGACCAGGACGATGCAGACGATCGCCAGACTGATACCGAGGATCATGGCGCCGTCCCCCTTTCGATTCCCCCGAAGCGGCCCCCGTGGGCCTCTTTCCGTTCCTGTTTCCGGCCCTGCCGTGTGTGCGTGTCTTGCCGCGTTCTTGCCGTTCTTGCCGTGTCTTGCCGTCGCGCGTCGCGTTCTTGCCGTTCTTGCCGTTCCTTCGTGAACGGGGGATGCCCCGGCGTCTCACCTGTCAAAGCAGAGTTGAGGAAGTCCAGAGCTTGGGCGCAGGATGGCCGCCATGACCTCCAGTGCGCGCCCCCTGCTCAACCGTCGGCTCGCCGAGTTCGGGACGACGATCTTCGCCGAGATGTCGGCCCTCGCGGTGAGCACCGGGTCCATCAACCTCGGCCAGGGCTTCCCCGACACCGACGGCCCGGAGGAGGTCCGCGAGGCCGCCGTACGGGCGCTGCGCGACGGGCACGGCAACCAGTACCCGCCGGGTCCCGGCATCCCCGAGCTGCGCACCGCGGTCGCCGCGCACCAGCAGCGGCGCTACGGGCTCACATACGACCCGGACACGGAGGTGCTGGTCACCGCGGGCGCGACCGAGGCGATCGCCGCGACCCTGCTGGCCCTGCTGGAGCCCGGCGACGAGGTGATCGCCTTCGAGCCGTACTACGACTCGTACGCGGCCTGCATCGCGATGGCGGGCGGGAAGCGGGTTCCGGTCACCCTGCGTCCGTACGAGGGAAGTTTCCGGCTCGACCTCGACGAGCTGCGCGACGCCGTCACCGACCGCACCCGGCTGCTGCTGATCAACACCCCGCACAACCCGACCGGGACCGTGCTCACCCGTGAGGAGCTCGCCGCCATCGCCGATCTGGCCGTCGAGCGCGACCTGCTCGTCGTCACGGACGAGGTGTACGAGCACCTGGTGTTCGACGACGCGGAGCACCTGCCGCTGGCGGCCTTCCCCGGCATGCGCGAGCGGACGGTCACCATCGGCTCGGCCGGCAAGACGTTCTCCTTCACGGGGTGGAAGGTCGGCTGGGTGACGGCGGCGCCCAGGCTCGTCACGGCGGTGCGCTCGGCCAAGCAGTTCCTGACGTACGTGTCGTCCGGGCCGTTCCAGTACGCCGTCGCCGAGGCGCTCGCGCTTCCGGACACGTACTTCGAGGGGTTCCGCGCGGACATGCGGGCCAAGCGGGACCTGCTCGCGTCCGGGCTCACCGAGGCGGGTTTCGAGGTGTTCCGGCCCGCGGGCACGTACTTCATCACGACCGACATCCGCCCCCTCGGCGAGAGCGACGGCTTCGCCTTCTGCCGCGCCCTGCCGGAGCGCGCGGGCGTCGTCGCCATCCCGAACGCGGTCTTCTACGACCACCGCGAGGCCGGTGCCCCGTTCGTCCGCTTCGCCTTCTGCAAGCGCACGGAGGTCTTGGAGGAGGCGGCCCAGCGGCTCAAGGCGCTGGCGGGCTGACGCGGCTCAAGGCGCTGGCGGGCTGACGCGGCTCAAGGCGCTGGCGGGCTGACGCGGGTCGGCGCACCGCCGGCGACACCGCCCCGGCCCCTGCGCCGACGGCGCGCCTGGGCGTAGGAATTCACCGCCCGCACGGCCGCGCAAGGTTCGCAAATCGGTCATGTCCGACGCATGGTTCGGGTGTGACCCACGCCAGTACCGTCCCGGCCCCCGCCGTCGAGGGTCCGGGCGACCGCGACCGTGTCCGTCCGGCCGGGGACGGGCGGAGGCTGCCGACCACGGCCGTCGCCGCCCTCGGACTGTTCGTCGCCGCGCGGGTGTGCGGTGGTCTCGTGCTCGCCGCCGTGGCCCGGTCCTCGGGCCGGGACCCCGTGCTGCTGCTCGGGGGCTCCTGGGACTCGGCGTGGTACCTGGGGATCGCCGCGCACGGCTACGGGCGCACCCAGCACACCCCGGCCGGCATCCACAGCGACCTGGCGTTCTTCCCGCTGTACCCGGGGCTGATCCGCGTCCTCACCGAGTTCACCCCGCTGGGCGGCCTCGCGGCGGGCCTGCTGCTGTCGTGGACGGCCGCCGTGGTCGCCGCGTACGGGATCCGTCTGATCGGCGTCAGACTGCACGGCCGCGCCGTCGCCACGGTCCTCGTACTGCTCTGGGGTCTGCTCCCGCACTCCGTCGTGCTCTCGATGGCGTACACGGAACCCGTGCTGACCGCGTTCGCCGCCTGGTCGCTGTACGCGGCGCTCACCCGGCGCTGGGTGTGGGCGGGTGCGCTGGCGGCGCTCGCGGGGCTGTCCCGTCCCAACGGCATCGCGGTGGCCGCCGCGGTCCTCGCGGCGGCCGCGCACGAGGTGTGGCGGGTACGCGGCCGCGGAGTTTCCCACAGGCTGTGGACGGGCGCGGCGCTCGCACCGCTCGGCTGGGGCGGCTATGTGCTCTGGGTGGGCCGCCGCAGGGGCGATCCGCTCGGCGGCTACTTCACGGTGCAGCGGCTGTGGGGCTCACGCTTCGACTTCGGGCGGGGCTCGCTGCGCTTCGTCGACCACATGCTGCTGCACGGCACCCGGCTGCTCTTCCCGATGGCGCTGATGATCGTCCTGGTGAGCACGGTGCTCTTCGCGCTGCTCATCGTGGACCGCGCCCCGCTGCCGCTGGTCGTGTACAGCGGCGTCCTGTTGCTGGTCACGCTCGGCGGCTCCGGGTTCTTCGAGTCCAAACCGCGCTTCCTGCTGCCGGCGTTCCCGCTGCTGATCGTGGTGGCGCGGGCACTGGTGCGGACGGCGAGAGCCCGGCCCTGGCACGCCGCCGTGGTGGCGTGTGCCCTGGCCGGGCTCTCCTTGGTCTACGGGGCGTATCTGGTGGTGCTGGCCCGTTCGCCCCTCTAGCCGGGTCTACTCTCCGTCGTCCTCGGGCTGCTCCGCGTCGTCGACGTCCTCCGTGAGGCCGAGCTGCTCGACGAGCCACCGGTCGAACTCGATGGCGGCCCGCACCCAGCTGACGGTCGACGAGACGAAGTGCTCCAGGCTGACGCCCGTACCGATCAGCATCTGCGCCTCACCGATGAGGCGGACGGTGCCGTCGTCGTGCGTGTGGCTGTACACCTTGGGCCACAGGGTGCGCCGGTTCCAGTCGTCGATGGACTCCAGCAGCTGCGGCTTCTCGTCGATCTTGTGCGGCCGGTCGTAGAACGTCCGCACCGAGAAGACCTGCTGGTCTCCTTCGCCGCGGAACATGAAGTACGTACGGAACTGCTCCCACGGCGCGACGAGGTCTCCCTCTTCGTCCACGAGGTGCTTGAGCTCCATCTGGTCCAGGAGCTGCGTGACGAGGTCCTGATCCGGGACCACGGGGCCCGCCGGCCCTTGCGGCTGCGGCTCGGGCTGGCCCCCGAAGTTCGGAATCGAGGACGGGTCGATGCTCACCGTGTTTTTCCCTTCGTACGGATTCCGCCATCCTCCCTCATCCGGGGAGGGGGGGCGCAAGCCTCGCCGATCCTGTCAGCCGTGAGCTGACAGGATCCAGCCGCCCGTCGCCCGCTCCCCGGGTACCCGATCCGATGGTGCGATAAGGCACCCGCCAGGGCCTACAGCGTCTTGCCCGTCGCCGGCCCGACCAGCAGCCCGTCGCCGAAGGCGTCCACCCGGACCGTGTCGCCGTCCTTGACCTCCCCGGCCAGGATCTCCTTGGCGAGGCGGTCGCCGATGGTGGTCTGCACAAGGCGGCGCAGCGGGCGCGCGCCGTACGCCGGATCCATGCCCTCGTCCGCGAGCCAGGCCAGGGCCTCGGGCGTGATCTCCAGGGTGAGGCGCCGCTCGGCCAGGCGCTTGGCCAGCCGGTCGATCTGGAGCCTGGCGATCCGCTGGAGTTCGTCCTTGTCCAGCGCGGAGAAGACGACCAGGTCGTCGAGCCGGTTGAGGAACTCCGGCTTGAAGGACGTCCGTACGACCTCCAGCACCTGTTCCTTCTTCTCCTCGGCGCTCGTGACCGGGTCGACCAGGAACTGGCTGCCCAGGTTCGAGGTGAGGATCAGGATGGTGTTGCGGAAGTCGACCGTGCGTCCCTGGCCGTCCGTCAGGCGGCCGTCGTCCAGGACCTGGAGGAGGATGTCGAAGACCTCCGGGTGCGCCTTCTCCACCTCGTCGAGCAGGATGACGCTGTACGGGCGCCGTCGTACGGCCTCGGTGAGCTGGCCGCCCTCCTCGTAGCCGACGTATCCGGGCGGGGCGCCGACCAGGCGGGCGACGTTGTACTTCTCGCTGTACTCCGACATGTCGATGCGGACCATCGCCCGCTCGTCGTCGAAGAGGAAGTCGGCGAGCGCCTTGGCCAGCTCGGTCTTGCCGACACCGGTGGGGCCCAGGAAGAGGAAGGAACCCGTCGGACGGTCGGGGTCCGCGATGCCCGCGCGGCTGCGGCGTACGGCGTCCGAGACGGCGCGTACGGCCTCGGACTGCCCGATGAGCCGCTTGCCGATCTCGTCCTCCATGCGCAGCAGCTTCTGCGTCTCGCCCTCCAGGAGGCGTCCGGCGGGGATGCCGGTCCAGGAGGCGACGACATCGGCGATGTCGTCGGAGCCGACCTCGTCCTTGACCATCGTGCCCTTGGCGGCCTCCTCCTCGGCCTCCGAGGCGGCCTCCAGCTCCTTCTCCACGCCCGGGATCTCGCCGTACAGCAGCTTGGACGCGGCGTCGAAGTCGCCGTCGCGCTGGGCGCGCTCGGCCTGCCCGCGCAGATCGTCGAGCCTTTCCTTCAGCTCACCGACACGGTTGAGGGACTGCTTCTCCTTCTCCCAGCGGGCGGTGAGGCCGCGCAGCTCCTCCTCCTTGTCGGCGAGGTCGCGACGCAGCTTCTCCAGACGCTCGCGCGAGGCCGCGTCGGTCTCCTTGTCGAGCGCGAGCTCCTCCATCCGCAGCCGGTCCACGGCGCGCTGGAGCTCGTCGATCTCGACCGGGGAGGAGTCGATCTCCATGCGCAGCCGGGAGGCCGACTCGTCGACCAGGTCGATGGCCTTGTCGGGCAGGAAGCGTGAGGTGATGTACCGGTCGGAGAGGGTGGCCGCGGCGACCAGCGCGCTGTCCGCGATCTGCACCTTGTGGTGGGCCTCGTACCGGCCCTTGAGGCCGCGCAGGATGGCGATGGTGTCCTCGACGGTCGGCTCGGCGACCATCACCTGCTGGAAGCGCCGCTCCAGCGCCGGGTCCTTCTCGATCCGCTCGCGGTACTCGTCGAGGGTCGTCGCGCCGACCATGCGCAGCTCACCACGGGCCAGCATCGGCTTGAGCATGTTGCCCGCGTCCATGGCGGAGTCGCCGCCGGCACCCGCGCCCACGACGGTGTGCAGCTCGTCGATGAAGGTGATGATCTGGCCCTCGGAGTCCTTGATCTCCGCGAGCACGGTCTTGAGCCGCTCCTCGAACTCACCGCGGTACTTCGCGCCGGCGACCATGGCGCCCAGGTCGAGCGCGACCAGCCGCTTGTTCTTCAGGGACTCGGGAACGTCGCCCTTCACGATCCGCTGGGCGAGCCCCTCCACGACGGCGGTCTTGCCGACGCCGGGCTCACCGATGAGGACCGGGTTGTTCTTCGTGCGGCGGGACAGCACCTGGACGACGCGGCGGATCTCGTGGTCCCGGCCGATGACCGGGTCGAGCTTGCCGTCGCGCGCGGCGGCGGTGAAGTCGGTGCCGAACTTCTCGAGCGCCTTGTACTGGCCCTCCGGATCCGGGGTCGTCACCCGGCGTCCTCCCCTGCTCTTCTGAAACGCGTCCAGCAGCTTCTTGTCGTCCGCCCCCTGCCGCGAGAGTACGTCGCCCGCGGCGCCGCCCTTCGCGGCGATGCCGATGAGCAGGTGCTCCGTGGAGAGGTAGTCGTCGCCGAGGTCCTTCGCGCGCTTGGTCGCGTCGGCGATCACGGCGAGCAGCTCGCGGTTGGGCTGGGGCGGCGCGACGGTCGACCCGGTCACGCTGGGCAGACCGGCGAGCACGCGCTCGGCGCCGGACCGCACGGAGGCCTGGTCGGCGTCCACTGCGGCCAGGAGGTCGATGATGTTCTCGTTGTCCTGCCCCTCGAGCAGCGCGAGGAGCAGGTGGCCGGGGGTGAGGTCCGGGTGCCCCTCCGACACGGCCCGGTTGCTGGCCGCGTTGATCGCGTCCCGGCTCCTGTTGGTCAGCTCGGCGTCCACGTTCGCGTTCTCCTCCTTGCGTCGGCCGCGCTCAGCTCTCTGCTTCCAGTCTGACTACGGCAACGTACACAAAGTTGAGTCTATTCCACTCAAGGCGCCGGGCGGGAGGGTGAACGGCTAAGTTCCGGAACCATGGCCACGTACTCCGTAGACCCGGGCGCACCCGACGCCGCATACCTCACGTTCTGGCAGGAGCGGCACCTGTGCACGCTGACGACCCTCCGTCCGGACGGCAGCCCGCACGTCGTTCCCGTCGGAGTGACATACGACCCCGAGGCGCGGCTCGCTCGGGTGATCACCGACAAGGCGAGCGCGAAGGCGGGACATGTGGCGGCCGCCGGGCCGGACGGGGCGCCGGTCGCGGTCTGCCAGGTGGACGGGCGGCGGTGGGCGACGCTGGAGGGCCGCGCTTCCGTCTGCGCCGATCCGGAGCGGGTCGCGGAGGCGGTGCGGCGCTACGCCGAGCGCTACGGGCGGATGCCGAGGCCGAACCCGTCCCGCGTGGTGATCGAGATCGCCCTCACCCGGGCACTGGGGCGCGGCTGAGGCGGGAGGCCGAACGATCACCGGGGTGCGAAGGGCGCGGCTGAGGCGGGAGACCGAACGATCGCCAGGGATCGAAGGGCGCGGCTGAGGCCGACGGCCGAACGATCGCCGGGTTTCGGGGATACGACTGATTCCAGCCGTGCTCCGTTCCGGGCGATGTCCCGATATTTCCCGTAAAACTGCAGCGGCGTCACCGTGTTCAGGTCACGGTGACGCCGCTGCGGGGGGAAGCACCTGAGCGATCTGTTACGACGGGGGAATCGCGTCAGGCACTGCGGGGGGTGGCTGAGATGGTCCTCACTTCCGGACTGTCCGGTTCGGCCAGCCGGTGGTCGCGCTGGTCCAGGTTCACAAAGATCATTCCGTACCGTATGGCGCACCGCACGGGCTGCGGCGCCCCCCGAGGCCGCCGCAGAAGCCGGTACGCCCGCACGTCCTCGTCCTCGTCACGGGTGACCACGACGGGCTCCCCGAACACGGTCACCATCAACGAGTCGCCGCTGTGGGGGATGGCGGTGGCCAGGTCGATGAAGTGCCAGCCGGAGCGGTAGGCGGTGGCCATCTCGCGCCGGAACGAGCGGTCGTCGGGGGGAATCGTCATGCGTCCGCGTCCGTGGGAAGGCTGTTCCAGCCGCTGTCCGCCGGGGCAGCCACGCCCACGGAGTCCCAGCCGCTGTCCGCCGGGCCGGCCGCGTTCACGAAGTTCCAGCCGCTGTCCGCCTTGGTGGCCACGGCGTTCCAGCCGCTGTCCGACTGGACCACCGATCGGGTCTGCCCGGCGTCAAGAACCGAGCCGCTCTGGGCACCGAGAACCACGGCGGCGGAGAAGACGGCTGCAAGAACTGAACCAAGCAATCTCGGTCGCATAGTCGGCTTCGTCCTCACTTGATGGAATCCTCTCCCCCGCTGCACAAGACGATGGCTCATTCAGGCACGTCAATGCCACTGGGGCGATGCATCATGTTCCTGCACGTTCAGGACCCTGGGGGGTGGAGAAATGACCACATACAACTCAAAACCGACACATCCCCACGCTGTCACTGAGTTGTGCGACGACGGAGCACGGCTTTACGCCAACGCACTGCGCTCAGGACGGATCACGCGCTCCGAGGTGGAACCCGCTCCATGTCTGCTGGAGTTCGCGCTGCTGCACCCGGACCCGGACGACGCCAACTGGCTGCGCCCGGTTCCCCCGTCCGTCGCGCTCGCCCAGCGACTGCACCCGCTGGAGCGCGAGATTCAGGATCGCCGGCGCCAGACGATCGAACTGACGGAGTCCTTCGACCCGTTCATCACGATCAGCACGCAGAGCCCTCAGGCGAGCCTCCACTCGATCACCGTCCTGGAGGGCTTCGACCGGATCAACGGGGCACTCAACTCGGCCACCGCGGAGTGCCATACGGAGATGCTGACGGTGCAGCCGGGGGGCGGCCGTCCCGCCGACACCCTCATGGAGGCCCTGGAGCGCGACCGGCCGCTCGCCGACCGCGGGGTCAGCATCCGGACGCTGTACCAGCACACGGCCCGGCACAGCCAGAGCACCCTCGCGTACGTGGAGCGCATCTCCGACGGCAAGATCCAGGTCCGTACGCTCGAGGAACTGATAGAGCGGCTCATCATCTTCGACCGGACGGTGGCCTTCATCCCGGCCAGCGAGGACCGGCGCGTGGCCCTGGAGGTGCGCCACCCCGCGCTGGTGCGGTATCTCGCCATGGTCTTCGAGCAGTTGTGGCAGCGTGCGGTCCCGCTGACCGAGGAGGTGCCCAACGATGTCGACACCAACGGCATCACGGGGGTGCAGCGCTCCATCGCCAAGCTGCTCATAGAGGGCCACGTCGACGAGGCGATCGCCCGCCGCCTCGGCATGAACGTACGCACGTGCCGCGCCCACATAGCGAAGATCGCGGCGGCCCTGGGCAGCGGCAGCCGGGCCCAGTTGGGCTACCTCATAGCGCAGTCGGGAATCCTGGAGCAAGGCAACTGAACCGTCGCCGTCGACCGGCCCCGGCGCCGGCGCCCGCCCACCCCGGGTGAACGTCTCATAGGCCGGTCGGGGATTCCGGAGCGCCCGGAGCCGTGACCGGGAGCAGTTCGGACGAGCGCAGGGGGCCGTCCAGGCCCGCCTGGGCGATACGGACGCCCAACTGCGTACGGCTGGCCGCGCCCAGGGTCTCCGAGAGCCGGGCGATGTGCGCCCGGCAGGTGCGGACGCTGATGCCCAGGCGTTCGGCGACCACCGCGTCCTGGTGGCCCTCCGCGAGCAGCGCCGCGATCGAGCGTTCCCGGTGGGTGATGCCGTCGATGCCCGTCTCCGGGAGCGGCGAGGTCAGCGGGATCGCCAGGCGCCACAGGCGATCGAAGACGGTGACCAGGTACTCGATCAGGGCCGGATGGCGCAGTTCCAGCGCGATCGTGCGATCCGTGTTCGCCGGGATGAAGGCGACGGTGCGGTCGAAGAGGATCAGGCGCTCGGGCACCTCGTCGAGGGTGCGCGCCTGAGCCGCGTCGCCCATCAGCTCCATGTAGGTGTACAGGCCCTGGCCGTGCCGGGCGACATGCGTGTACAGGTCGCGCATGCGTACGCCCCGGCGGCGCATCTCCAGCGCCCGGGGCAGGCCCTCGGCGAGTTCGTCCTCGCGACGGATGCCGCCCGGCTGCACCGTCAGCACCTCGGTCGTGCACCGCTCCGTCGCCTCGTCCATCGCCGCGCGGATCCGCGTGAGCCCGTCCAGGACACGAATCGCCACGCCCTCCGCGGGCCCCTGCTCACGACCGCCGAGCCCGGCGTACCACTCGACCGCGGCCACCGCCGCCCCGACCCGCGCCTGGCTCGCACTGACCTCCTCGTGCACACCGCGCAGCAGCCGGGTCATGACCTCCTGCGGTGCGGTCGGCACCAGCCAGTCCATGTCGTCGGGGTCCGGGTGCAGCAGCGCCAGCTCCAGCAGGCAAGGCACCGGCCCGGCATCGGCACGGGGCACCCGGCCGCGGCGCACGGCCCGGGAGTACACGCGGTTCCCGGCCTCGCAGAGCCGGTCAGCGCCGTGCGGATGCGTGTCCGTCCCGTGCCCGGCCATCTTCCACCCCTGGCTGCAACTCCCGGCTCCAGTGCGCTGCGCGACGCAGCCCACCGGCGACGTACGCCACGTGCCCGGACACGCCGTCCGTGTCGCCCCGCACGCCTTCGCAGCGCAACTATGCGCGGAGCCGCCCGCCTCCGCAACACGGCTCAGCCGCCCTCACGCCCGGAAATGCCCGTGAACGACCAGGATTCTCCCCACCTCCGCTTCTCCCGCCGCACCAAGCTGACGGGAGCTCACGCGCACCGCGTCGGGCGACCGGCGACCGCGTGCCCTGCCGAGGAGCAGCCCTGGCCGCCGGACCCGGTGCCGAGGAGCCCGGACGCCCTGGAGCGGGACCTCAGTGGGCCCCGGGGTCACCCGCCGGGCTCCCGCGGTCCGTACGGCCGCGCTCAGCTCGTCGGTGTACCCCTCAAAGGCGTTACTTCAGACCCTTCGCCGAGCAGTCCGCCTTGTACTTGTCGGTGCAGATCTCCTTGACGGTGTAGATGCCGTCCTGGATCACCGTGTCCTTGATGTTGTCCTTCGTGAGCGCGACCACCGGCACCAGCATCGACGGGATGTCCTTCTGCGTCGGGCTGTCGACCTTGTCACGGGTCAGCGCGTCGAACTCGATCGAGCGGCCCTGGACCTTGGCCACCGCCATCTCGGCGGCGTTGTTCGCCTCCTGCGGGTACGGCTTGTACACGCTCATGTACTGCTCGCCCGCGAGGATCCGCTGTACCGCCGCCAGCTCCGCGTCCTGTCCGGTCACCGGCGGGACCTTGCTGACGCCCGCCTCCTTCAGCGCGTCGATGATGGTTTCGGCCATGCTGTCGTTCGCCGAGTAGACCCCGGCGATGTTGCTCAGGCCGATGGCCCGGATCGCCGCCGCGGTGTTCTGCTTGGCGATCTCCGGCGACCAGTCCTTGACGTCGTACGACTTGACGATGTTCACCTTGCCCTGGAGCTCGCTGAGCGCGCCCTCCTTGAACTGCGCCGCGTTCGGGTCGCTGGGCGAGCCGTTCATCATGAGGATCTTGCTGCTCGCGGCATTGTCGCCGAATGCCTCGACGAGGGCGCGACCCTGCACCTGGCCGACCAGTTCGTTGTCGAAGGAGATGTACGCGTCGATCGGGCCCTGTGCGAGCCGGTCGTAGGCGATGACCGGGATGCCCGCGTCCTTGGCCTTCTGCACGGCCGGCGCGATGGCCTTGGCGTCCACCGCGTCCACGATCACCACGTCCACCTTGTCGGCGATCATCTGTTCGAACTGCTCGGTCTGCTTGGACGCCTTCGCCTCGGCGTTGGCGTAGACGACCTTGCCCTCGTTGTTGGTGAGGGCGCGCACCTGGTCCCTGATGATGGGGTAGTCGAACTTCTCGTAGCGGGCGATGTCCTTCTGGGGCATCAGCACGCCCACCGTGATGTCGTTGCCCTTCTTCGGGGCCGCGGAGCTGCTGCTCCCACTTCCGCCGATGACGCCGCACGCGGCGAGGGAGAAGGCCGACACGGAGGCGGCCAGGGCTATGGCAGTACGACGCACGGTGGTCCTACGGTTAGTACGGGCGTTCACATCAGGTGCCTTCCGGGCGGGGAGCAGCATTGCGACCCAGGTGGCTGAAAGCCAACGCGGCGACGGCATGCAGCGTCAAGTTGTACCGGTTAACGAGATGACAACAGCATCCCTGTGGAAGTCCAGTGAAAACCAAGAGGGTGTCATGCGGTGGCCGTTTCCAAACCTTCGCGCGATGAAGATTTTGCCTGCCGATTGAATGGATCCGGTGACCGACGGGCCCTCAACTCGCAGACACGCACCGGTACTCGGTCGAGCACGCCGAGCGTTTCGGGGGTCGCGATGCGCACGCCCGTACAACCCACAGCGGTTCCCGTAAGTCGTGATCTTCGGCGCCCACGGCTGTCGTGGAGCGATCCAGACGAGGGAAGAGCATGACAACGGTCACACCCGTCCGTCGGCACCACTTCGGACCCACGCTCGCGGCGACCCTGGCGGTCACCACCGCCGGCACCCTGCTCGCCGCCGCGCCCGCCGCCGAGGCGGCGGTGAGCTGCGCATCGCCCGTCCATAAGCGGCAGTTCTTCGCGAACACCACATTCTCGGGCACACCGAAAAAGACGGACTGTGACTCGAAGATTGCCGAGAACTGGGGCACGGGCGCCCCCGCTTCGGGCCTGCCGTCGAACAACTTCGGCGTCCGCTGGAGCGTGACGCGGGACTTCGGCTCCGGCGGCCCCTTCGCGTTCTCGGCCGCGGCCCAGGACGGCATCCGCGTCTACCTCGACGGCACCCGCAAGGTGGACCTCTGGAAGAACGTGTCGTCGACGGTGAAGAAGACCGTCAACGTCACCATCCCGTCCGGCAAGCACACCCTGCGCATCGACTACGTCAACTGGACCGGCACGGCGAACGTCGCCTTCGGCTACGCGCCCCGCACCTCCGCCACCGTCGACAAGGTCAAGCCGCTTGCCCCGACGGGCATCTCCGTCGCGTACGACAAGACCACCGGCAAGGCCAAGCTCACCTGGTCGAAGAACAAGGAGATGGACCTCGCGGGGTACCGCGTCTATCGCCGTCTCCAGAGCACCGACGCCTGGAAGAGGCTGACCACTACGACAGCGGCCTCGTACACCGACACGCCGCCCGCGACCGGAGACACGTACCACTACGAGGTCCGGGCCCACGACAAGGCCGGCAACGAATCGATCGGCAGCACCGATCGTTCGGTCACGACGGCCGACAGGACGCCGCCACCGGTTCCCTCCGGAGTCACGGCGACCGACGGCCAGGCCGGCGTCACGGTGACCTGGAACGCGGTCCCCGGAGCTGCGGAGTATCTCGTCCACCGGCGGCGGGATGACGACGGTGGCGACAACCCCGTCGTCCAGGTCGCCAGGGTGACGACCACCTTCTGGCTGGACACGGCGGTCGAGGAGCGCCGTGCCTACACCTACTGGGTCACCGCCGTCGACTCCGTCGGCAACAAGTCCGCGAAGTCGGCGTACGACCGGATCGAGCGGGGCGACTACGCGCCCTCCGCGCCCACCGGCCTGACGGCCACGGCAGCTGCCGGCAGCGGCATCACACTGACGTGGAAGGCGCCCACCACGCCCGTCGCACGGGATCTCGGGCACTTCCGGATCTACCGGAACGGCCGGTTCATCGACGAGGTCCGCGCCACGCAGACGTCCTACAGCGACACCGGCGTCCGGCAGAGCACCTCGTACACGTACACGGTGACCGCCGTGGACACCCAGGCCCAGGAGTCCGTTGCATCGGCACCGGTCACTTGCACCGCGCCGGGCACCGGGCTCGCTCCCGGAGCCGTCACCGGGCTGCGCGGCGCCATGAACGGCACGGACATCGAACTGGCGTGGGACCGCAACCCCGAGGAGGACGTCGACCATTACGACGTCTACCGGGGCGAACTCGTTGACGGCGACTGGCGGTACGGCCGCTGGGGTCAGGTGTGGCAGACCTATGAGGACGAGCCGAGGCTGTTCTTCGCCGACGAGATCGACTCGCCGCAGGGCGCGACGGTCCGCTGGGCCGTGGTAGCCGTGGACACGTACGGCAACTCCCGTTTCACCAGCGGCGAGGACTACTCGTACGTCACCGTCACCGAGCCGGAGAGCGCCGAATGAACCCCTACCGGTGCACGACCGCATACGGCTCCGCGGCCGGCCTGGTCTCCCGGTAATCTCGCGATTCCGCCATGTCGTCTCTTCGACGGCGCCTACGGCAGCGCCGGACTGAGGCTCCGCTCGCGGCCCCGGTTCAGCCCCGCTTCGGCCCCGTGATCCCCTCGCCGATCACGAATCCCTTGGCGGGCCCTTCGGGGATGGTGACGTCGGTGCCGTAGGGAACGCGGTGGATGTCCTCCCAGTCGGCCTTGTCGGGGCGAGGGCCGGTGAAGAGGGTGACGGCGCCCTGGCCGTCGTAGTCGTCGATGATGACGTACACGGGGATGCCTGCGCGGGCGTACTCGCGGCGCTTGCGGACGCGGTCACGGTCCTGGTTGCGCTTGCCGGGAGACACGTCCTCGACGACCATCTCGACCGCGGAAGCCTTGATGCCGAGGCCGTCCTCCGCCTCGGTCAACTCCTCGTCCCGAGGAGCTACGAGCCCGTCCGGAATCCACGCCCTGCGTGCGTGGATCACGTTCGTGTCGTTCCAGGCACCGTGCTCGCTCCCGTGCAGAAAGATCGCCAGGGCGTCCCGCAGGCGATTGACGACCTGCGCATGCGAAAAGCGTCCGGTGGGCGACACCTCGATGGCTCCCTCAATGATCTCAGCGCGGTAGCCCTCGGGGAGTTCCATGGCCTTCCATGCCTGCCACACGACCTCGTCCAGCTCGCGGCCGTTCTCGGCCGCGGACGCGGACTCGGTCCTGGTCTCAGGCATGATTGTTTCGGGCCTCTCGTGCGCAAGAGCGGTCATGGGGGGCGTCACCTCCTCAAGTGTGGGCCGGGCGTGCTTGGGGCACAAGCAACGCCATCACGGTACGTACGGCGATAGGGCTGACCAGGGGAGATACCCCCAGTTCACCCGTTCGAGCGAGCGCGGAACGATCTACCGCTCCCGCCCAGCTCGGACCACACTCCCTTCGCGTACCGCCCCGCTCGATGAAGGACTCGCTGGCTCTCATCCAGCACGTGCTCTACACCCTCTGAGGAGGTACAGATGCCCGAACTGCACTGGCAGAAGTCGTCGTACAGCGGCGGCCCCGAGGGCAACTGCCTCTACACGGCCACCGCCCCCGACGGAACGATCCGCCTCCGCGAGAGCGACACCCCGGACGTCATCCTGACCACCGCCCCCGAATGCCTCGCCGCTCTCCTGCGGCATGTCAAGGGCGCCTGACGATCCGCCACACGTCACCGGCGGACCCGTACAACCCATGGGCCGCTCCACGAGTCATGATCGTCGCCAGCCTTTCCCCGGCCAACGACAATCACGACCGAGGATCCATGAACCCAGCCAGACGCACGACCGCCGCGGCCGCAACCGCCGTCGTGCTCGCCACCGCCGGCGGTCTCCTCACCGCGACCACCGCCCCGGCTTCCGCCGCCACAACGTGCACCTCGCCCGTCTTCAAGCGGCAGTTCTTCGCGAACACCACCTTCGCTGGTACGCCAAAGAAGACCGACTGCGACTCGGCCATCGGCGAGAACTGGGGTACGGGCGCCCCCGCTTCGGGCCTGCCGACGAACAACTTCGGCGTCCGCTGGACCGTCACGCGTGACTTCGGCTCCGGCGGTCCCTTCTCCTTCGCCGCCGCGGCGCAGGACGGCGTCCGTGTGTACCTGGACGGCGTCCGCAAGGTGGACCTGTGGAAGAACGTCTCCACCACGGTGACGAAGACCGTCAACGTCACCATCCCCTCCGGCAAGCACACGCTGCGCGTGGACTACGTCAACTGGACGGGCTCGGCCAACGTCAAGTTCGCCTATCTGCCCAGGACTTCTGCGACCGTCGACAAGGTCAAGCCGCTCACCCCGACCGGGACCTCGGTGTCGTACGACACGGCGACGGGCAAGGCCAAGCTCGTCTGGGCGCGGAACAAGGAGATGGACCTCGCGGGCTACCGGGTCTACCGGCGCCCGAAGGGCAGCGCCGACTGGACCAGGCTGACGACCACCACCGCCACGTCGTACACGGACACGACCCTGCCGGTGACCGGCGCGGCGTATTACTACGAGATCCGTGCCTACGACAAGGCGGGCAACGAGTCGACGGGCACCGCCGACCAGGCGGTCACCACCGTCGACCGCACCGCGCCGACCGTGCCGACCGGACTGAGCACCAGCTCCGAACCGGAGGGTCTGCGGGTCGGGTGGAGCGCGGTCGAGGGAGCGGTGTCGTACCGGGTGTACCGGGCGGCCACTGCGGACGGGACCTACACCGGCGTCGGCACTACCGCCCAGGTCTCGTACGTGGACGCCTCGGCCGCCGAGGACACCACCTACTACTACCGGGTGACCGCTCTCGACGCCGCGGGCAACGAGTCCGCGCGGTCCGTCGCCGTCAGCGGGAAGCGCCGGGACCTCACGCCGCCGTCCGCCGTCACCGGGGTGACCGTCACCCCGACCGAGTACGGCTTCGAGGTGCGCTGGGACGCCAACCCGACCGCCGACCTGGCGAGCTACGTGGTCCGAAGGGGTGAGCTGTGGGGGGACGAGGAGCAGCAGGTGTGCTCCCTCTCCCCGGGCTATTACGTGTCGGCCGACACCACCTCGTACGCGTACACCGTCGTCCCGGACGGCGAGGAGTCCTGCTTCATCGTCGACGCCATCGACGACGCCGGGAACTCTTCCTTCAAATGGACCGGCGAGGCCCAGATCGTGACCGCGACCGAGCTCGACATGACACCGAGCGTGGCGACGCCGGAAGGCTCGCCGCTGACGCTCGACGCGACCGGCGCGGAGGGCGACGAGGGCAACCGGCTGAGCTGGAGCGGGCTGGGCGTGGACGCCCCGGAGGCCGCGCGCGGTTACCGCGTCTACCGCTGGAACCCGGCCACCAGCACGTACGAGAAGATCGCCGACCTCGGTGCCAGTGCCTTGGAGTACTTCGACACCGCCGCCCGGCGCGGCACCACCTCCTACTACTGGGTGACCGCCGTGGCCGCCGACGGCACCGAGTCCCTGCCCGCCGGTGATGCGGCGGTCAGCGCGCCGACCGGCTGATCCGAACAGCGCGAAGGGGCCGGGAGGTCAACCACCTCCCGGCCCCTTTCACGTACGTGGGCGTCAGTCCGAGGACTGCTGCCGCTTCGGCCGCCACACCACCAGCGCGCTCGTCTGCTGGACCTCCTGGTACGGCACCAGATCGCGACGGTACGACGCGTGCACCGCGGCCTCGCGCTGCCGCATCGCCGCCGCCGCGCCTTCCAGGGCGTCCTGGAGTTCGGCGACCCGGGACTGCAGCGCCACGACCTGGTTCTCCAGTTCGATGATGCGCTTGATGCCGGCCAGGTTGATGCCCTCGTCCTGCGACAACTGCTGCACCTGGCGGAGCAGTTCGATGTCGCGGGCCGAGTAGCGCCGGCCCCGGCCCGCGGTGCGGTCCGGGGACACCAGCCCCAGACGGTCGTACTGGCGCAGCGTCTGCGGGTGCAGACCGGAGAGCTGGGCCGCCACCGAGATGACGTAGACCGGGGTCTCCTCGGTCAGTTCGTACGGGTTGCGTCGACGGCCGTCCATCTCCTCATGCTCCCTTCGCCGCCTGGAACAGCTCCGCCCGCGGGTCCTCGTCCGCGGTGGCCTCGCGATACGTCTCCAGCGCGTCACGAGCCTTCCCCGACAGGTCCTTGGGGACACTCACCTCCACGGTGACCAGCAGGTCGCCGCGGGTGCCGTCCTTGCGGACCGCGCCCTTGCCACGGGCGCGCATCGTGCGTCCGTTGGGCGTGCCCGGGGGCAGCTTCAGCGTCACCGGGGGACCGCCGAGGGTGGGCACCCGGATGTCGGCGCCGAGCGCCGCCTCAGCGAACGTCACCGGCACGGTCACCGTCAGGTTGTCGCCCTTGCGGCCGAACACGGGGTGCTGGTCCACGTGCACGACGACGTACAGGTCGCCGGCCGGGCCGCCCCGTTCGCCGGGACCGCCCTTGCCGCGCAGCCGGATGCGCTGCCCGTTCGTGACGCCCGCGGGGATGCGGACCTGCATCGTCCGGGACGACTTCGCCCGGCCGCTGCCCTTGCACTCCAGGCAGGGGTCCTCGGCGATCAGTCCGCGGCCCTTGCAGTCCGGGCACGGGTCGGTAAGTGAGAAGCCGCCGCCCGAGCCGCGCGCCACCTGGCCGGTGCCGACGCAGGTCGGGCACACACGCGGCGTGCCGTTCTTGTCGCCGGTGCCCGAGCAGGCCTTGCACGGCGCCTGCGAGGACATGCGCAGCGGCACGGTCGCGCCGTCCACCGCCTCCATGAAGCTCAGCGTGACCTCGGACTCGATGTCCTGGCCCCGCCGCGGCTGCGTACGCGTGCCAGCGCCGCCGCCGCCGCGGTTGAACAGGCCCCCGAAGACGTCACCGAGACCGCCGCCGAACCCGCCTCCGGCGCCGCCGCCCTGGCCGCCGAAGAGGTCGCCCAGGTCGAAGTTGAACGAGCCGCCCGCCCCGGGGCCGGGACGGAAGCCGCCGTTGCCGAAGAGGGCGCGCGCCTCGTCGTACTCCTTGCGCTTCTTGGGGTCGCCGAGGACGTCGTTCGCCTCGGAGATCTCCTTGAAACGTTCCTCCGCCTTGGCGTTGCCCTTGTTGGCGTCCGGGTGGAACTCGCGGGCGAGCTTCCGGTACGCCTTCTTGATCTCGGCCTCGGTGGCGTCCTTGGGGACGCCGAGAACCTTGTAGTAGTCCTTCTCGATGAAGTCCTTGGTGCTCATCCCCGACGTCCCTCCTTCCCTACGCCTCGTTGGTGTACGTCAGCCCTCGTCCGGGCCACCGCTCTCCTTGTCGTCGCCCGCCTCGGCCTCGTCGGCCTTGACCGTCTGCGCCCCCGGCTGGGGCTCGGCGACGGCCACCCGTGCGGGGCGGATGGTGCGCTCGCCGAAGCGATACCCGGGCTGCAGAATCGCCACGCACGTCGTCTCGGTGACGTCCGGCGCGTACGAGTGCATCAGGGCCTCGTGGATCGTCGGGTCGAAGGGCTCGCCCTCCTTGCCGAACTGCTGCAGACCCATCTTCGCCGCGACGGTCTCCAGCGACTCCGCGACGGACTTGAACCCGCCGACGAGTTCGCCGTGGTCCCGTGCGCGGCCGATGTCGTCGAGCACGGGCAGGAGCTCGGTCAGGAGGTTCGCGATGGCGATCTCCTTGACCGTGATCCGGTCGCGCTCGACGCGGCGACGGTAGTTCTGGTACTCGGCCTGGAGGCGCTGGAGGTCCACCGTCCGCTCGTTGAGCGCCGTGCGCACCTGGTCCAGCTGTGCCACCAGACCGGCGGTCTGTGCACTTGCGTCCCCCGCCGGGGCCGCCGCCTCCTCCGAAGAGGGGGAGGCGGCCTGCGGCTCGGCGTCATCAGGGGTGGCGCCGGAGGGGACGTCGGGCTTCTCCTCGAAGCCCGGGGTCTCCTCCGTCACGCGGCACCGTCCTTCCGCTCATCGTCGACGATCTCGGCGTCCACGACGTCGTCGTCGGCCTTGGCCTGGCCGGCACCGGCGTCACCGGCACCGCCCGCGGCCTGCGCGGCCTGCGCGTCGGCGTACATGGCCTGGCCGAGCTTCTGCGAGACGGCCGCGACCTTCTCCGTGGCGGTACGGATCTCGGCCGTGTCCTCGCCCTTGAGCTTCTCCTTCAGCTCGGCGACGGCGGCCTCGACCTCGGTCTTGATCTCGCCGGGGACCTTGTCCTCGTTGTCCTTGAGGAACTTCTCCGTCTGGTAGACGAGCTGCTCGCCCTGGTTGCGGGTCTCGGCGGCCTCGCGGCGGCGGTGGTCCTCCTCCGCGTACTGCTCGGCCTCCTGGCGCATGCGGTCGACCTCGTCCTTCGGCAGCGAGGAGCCGCCGGTGACGGTCATCTTCTGCTCCTTGCCGGTGCCGAGGTCCTTCGCCGTGACGTGCATGATGCCGTTGGCGTCGATGTCGAAGGAGACCTCGATCTGCGGGACGCCACGCGGCGCCGGCGGCAGACCGGTCAGCTCGAACATGCCGAGCTTCTTGTTGTACGCCGCGATCTCGCGCTCGCCCTGGTAGACCTGGATCTGCACCGACGGCTGGTTGTCCTCGGCCGTGGTGAAGATCTCGGACCGCTTGGTCGGGATCGTGGTGTTGCGCTCGATCAGCTTGGTCATGATGCCGCCCTTGGTCTCGATACCGAGGGACAGCGGGGTCACGTCGAGGAGCAGGACGTCCTTGACCTCACCCTTGAGGACACCGGCCTGGAGCGAGGCGCCGATGGCGACGACCTCGTCCGGGTTCACGCCCTTGTTGGCCTCCTTGCCACCGGTCAGCTCCTTGACGAGCTCGGCGACGGCGGGCATACGGGTGGAGCCACCGACGAGGACGACGTGGTCGATCTCGCTGAGCTGGATGCCGGCGTCCTTGATGACGTTGTGGAACGGCGTCTTGCAGCGCTCCAGCAGGTCGATCGTCAGCTGCTGGAACTGAGCCCGGGTGAGCTTCTCGTCCAGGTGCAGCGGGCCCTCGGCGGAGGCGGTGATGTAAGGCAGGTTGATCGAGGTCTCGGTGGAGGAGGACAGCTCGATCTTGGCCTTCTCGGCGGCCTCACGGAGGCGCTGGAGGGCCATCTTGTCCTTGGACAGGTCCACGCCGTGGCCGGACTGGAACTGCTTGACCAGGTAGTCGACGACGCGCTGGTCCCAGTCGTCACCACCGAGGTGGTTGTCACCGTTGGTGGCCTTCACCTCGACGACACCGTCGCCGATCTCGAGCAGCGAGACGTCGAACGTACCGCCACCGAGGTCGAAGACCAGGATGATCTGCTCGTCCTTGTCGAGGCCGTACGCCAGCGCGGCCGCGGTGGGCTCGTTGACGATACGAAGGACGTTCAGACCGGCGATCTCACCGGCCTCCTTCGTCGCCTGCCGCTCGGAGTCGTTGAAGTACGCCGGGACGGTGATGACCGCGTCGGTCACCTTCTCGCCCAGGTAGGCCTCGGCGTCGCGCTTCAGCTTCTGCAGGATGAACGCGCTCATCTGCTGCGGGTTGAACTGCTTCCCGTCGAGCTCGATCTTCCAGTCGGTGCCCATGTGACGCTTCACGGAACGGATGGTCCGGTCCACGTTGGTGACCGCCTGGCGCTTGGCGACCTCGCCGACCAGCACCTCGCCGTTCTTGGCGAAGGCGACGACGGACGGCGTGGTCCTGGCACCCTCGGCGTTGGTGATGACGGTGGGCTCGCCGCCCTCCAGAACGCTGACGACGGAGTTAGTCGTGCCCAGGTCGATGCCGACCGCACGTGCCATTGTGATTCCTCCAGCTGACTTGAGTGGAACAGGCTCAAGGATGCACGAGGGTCGCCGCGGCGTCAACAGACCTGAGTCAGCCAGACTCAACTTTTGTCCGGCGGGATACGGCAAGCAGAGGGTTTTCGCAGGTGGGGACGGGTTGGAGGCCGGGGTGGGGTGGTGATCGGCAGTGGCTCACACCCCCACTCCACCCCTCTCCCACAGCCGGACGATCCCGCCCACCACCCCGTCGATCTCCAGGGCGCACTCGTACAGCTCCTGCCGGGGCCTGCCCCAGGGGTCCGGGATCTCGTCCTCGGCCGGCGGGACCGGTGAGGCGGCACCCCGGCGGGCGGCCGCTGCCGCCACCACGGCCTCGAAACCGCCCCCGCCGCCCTGCCCGGCCTCCTCGGCCACCCCTTCCCCCAGCCGCACGAACTCCTTCAGGGTGAAGCAGCGCCGCATCGCCGACGGTGCCAGCCGCACCGCCGCCTCCCGGTGCTCCCGCGCGAGCCCCAGGACCAGCGCGGCGCCCGTGACGAGTTGCGCGGTGAGCGGGCGCGAGGCGAACCCGGAACCATCACCGCCCAGCTCCTCCAGCACCTCCCGCGTGGTGTCCTCCATGCGGGATCGGTGCCACGCCTCCGTGCCCGCGCTCTCCGGCCGCAGGGCGGACCCGGGTGGAAGCCTCGCTGCCAGCAACCGCTCGGCGAGCGCCGAGCGGTGCACGTTGCCCGTGCAGACGAAGAGGATCCGGGTCATCTCTCACCTGTCACACGAGCCCCCGCGGACGCAGCCGTCTCCTTCAGGGGGGCCGCCGTCCGGGGTGCGGGCAGCTCGCCGTAACCCCCGTAGCCGTAGGCGCCGTAGCGACCGTAGCGACCGCCCTTGGACAGCGGAGCCATGCTGAAGACGCTGCCGAGGACGCGGACGCCCACCCGATCCAGCGACTCCGCGGCGGTGCGCACCTGGTCCCGGCTGGTCTTCGCGGCACGCACGACGAGCAGCGCGCCCTGGGTGAGCGAGGCGAGCCCGACCGTGTCGGCGACCGGCAGCAGCGGAGCGGTGTCGACGATCACCACCTCGTAGGTGCTCGCCAGTTCACGCAGCACCTCATCCATGCGCGCCGAGGCGAGCAGCTCGGTCGGATTGGGCGGTACGGCGCCGCTGGCGAGCACCGAGAGTCCGCCGGCGACCTGCTGCATCACGTCCCCGATGCCGGCCTGCCCGATGAGCACCGTGGTCAGACCGGCGTCCTGGACGAGGCCGAAGGTCGAGGCCACGCTCGGGCGGCGCAGGTCGGCGTCCACCAGACAGGTGGAGACGCCCGCCTCGGCGAGCGAGAGGGCGAGGTTCACGGATGTGTTGGTCTTGCCCTCGCCGGGCACCGAACTCGTCACCGCGATGATCCGCGGCGGATCGTCGACCTGGGAGAACTGCAGGTTGGTGCGCAGCCTGCGGAAGGCCTCGGCGCGCTTGGAGTGGCCGTCGGTACTGACGAGCGGCTGCTTGGGGGCGTTCTTGTCGTACGGGATGGTGCCGAGGCACGGCAGATCGGTGAATTCGCCCAGGGCCTCGCTCGCCTTGAACGTGGTGTCGAGCGTCTCGCGCAGGGCGACGAGTCCCGCACCGAGCAGCAGCCCGCCGAGCACTCCCGCGGTCAGGTTGAGCAGCGGGTTGGGCGAGACCGGACGAGTGGGGGCAACGGCCTCCTGGGTCACGCCGAGGGACACGGGTGAGACGGGGTCTTCCACCCGGCTCCTCCTGAACCTCTTCGAGCTGATCGGGTGCTTGGGCGTCTCCAGCTCCTCGACGACTGCGCTGAACCGCTCCGCCACGGCGTTGGCGATGCGCGCCGCACGCCCGGGCACGGCGTCCTTGACCTTGATGTCGATGAGCACGGTATTGATCGGCGCGACAGCGGTGATCCGGCGCGCCAACTCCTCCGGCGTGGTGTGCAGCCGCAGCTCCTTCACCACCGGCACCGTCACCTGACGCGTCGTCACAATCGCTGCGTACGACTGCACGCGTGCCTGCGAGAAGCTCTGACCCTGGTTCAGCTGGGCGGTGTCCTCGCTGCCGCGGGTGGCGACGAAGAGCTGGGTCCTCGCCTCGTAGACGGGAGCGCTCAAACCCGTCGCGGCGAGCGCCGCCCCGATCCCGAGAACCAGACAGACCACCATGGTCGACCAGCGTCTGGAAAGAGCCTTCAGGAATCCGTGGAGATCCAAGCTGCACCCCTCATAGAACCGAGGGAACCGTCCCGAAACAGGACGTTCTGTTCCCTATGTGTGCAGCCGAAGATAGGGACTCTCGCACCTCAACCGGGGTAGCCACCCCCATGTCGGACCGCCAAAGGACCCTGGCGCCCTACATCCTTCGGCCACTTCGCTCGGTGGCAGCCGCCCGCCGCCGAGGAGCGAGCGCTACACCATCCGGTGGCTTCTGGGCAGTACCAGGCGATTCGGGGTCGGTATTTCCCATTTATTCCCTGAATCTAGATCTTGATTACGGCTGACGCTGCAGCCCGACCCGGCCTGAACCCGAGGAGAGTGAAGAAGATGACGACATCGCCCAGGTGGCGAACTGCTCTGGCATCGGCAGCATCAGCTGCCGTGCTCGTCGCCGCACCGCTGATGGGGGCGACGACCGCCCACGCGCAGCAGCCGTGCCCGGCGTACCCGGCGCCGCACCCGCACGTCACCGTCGACCCCACCAGGGTGCCCGCCGGCGGCACCGTGGGGTTCGTAGGCACTTGCTTCGAGCCCGACCAGCTGGTCATCGCGGAGCTGCACTCGAGAGAGGTCGTCCTGGGCAGGTTCAGGGCGGACGAGGACGGAACCGTCGTGGGCACCGTGCGCATCCCCAAGCGCACCGAGCGGGGTGAGCACATCTTCGAGCTTGAAGGCCGCCACCCCAGGCTGGAGGCGTTCGCCAGCATCGAGGTGACGCGCAAGAAGAATCACCACGGGGGCAAGGGACACAACGGCGGCAAGGGACACAACGACGGCAAGCACAACGGAGGCAAGGGACACCACAAGGGCGAGCACGACGGCAAGGGACACAACGACGGCAAGGGACGCGGGGACTACGCCGACTACGGCTCGGACCGCAGTGCCGGCGCACCGGGTTCCGAAGAGCACCGCGCGAGCCTCGCGCACACCGGCAGTGAGAAGGCCCTGGCGCTGGGCGGCGTCGCCGCCGGGCTGCTCGCGGCGGGCGGTGGCGCGATGATGGCCGTGCGCCGTCGCCGCAGTTCATGACGGATCGGGACCTCTCCACGGCGGTATCACGGCGTCCCGGTCTGGATCGGGACGCCGTCCCCGTGCCCCGCCCCAGCCGCTCGGATGAGCGGGCGCCGGGTCGCCGTCGCGCACTCGGGTACGCCGTTCTGGCAGCCGCGTCGCTCCCGCTGGCCGGCGCCGCCTGGATCGCTGTCACCGGCCTGCTGGCCCGTTCGGAGCTGATGGCGGCTCAGCAGGACCTCGACGCGCTGCGGCAGTCGATGGCACGCCAGGCGACACCCGCCTCCGCCGCCGGGGCGCAGCCCATGTCCCCCCGGGCCGTGGAGCAGGCGGTGCGTTCCGCGGCCGCCCACGCCGCGCGGGCCCATCGCCTCACCACCGGCCCGGCCTGGTACTCGGCCGCCGCCCTGCCCTTCCTCGGGGACCCGGTCAGGACCGTACGCGGCGCCGCCCACGCGGCGGACCGCCTGGCCGGCGACGTGCTGAACCCGCTGGTACACGCCTTGCCCCGGCCCACGCCGGACGGCAGCGGCGACGGGATGTCCGAGGCCCTCACGACGTTGCAGCAGCACGCGCCGGACGTCGACCGGGCCACGCGCGTGGCCGCCGAGGTCCGGGCCGACGTCCACGACCTGCCCCGTTCGAGCTGGCTGCCGGCGGCCGACCGGGCCCGTGCCGGGCTCGCACAGCAGCTCGACCGCCTCGCACCTGTGATGACCGACGCCTCCGTGGCGGCCCGCGTGCTGCCGTCGATGCTCGGCGCACAAGGGGAACGGCGCTACTTCCTCGCCTTCCAGAACCTCGCCGAGGCACGCGGCACCGGGGGCCTGCCGGGGGCCTTCGCCGTGCTGCGGGCCGAGCGGGGCCATCTGTCCTTCGAGCGGTTCGGCAACAACACCGAGATGGCCACGGCGAAGGCGGACATCGACCTGGGAGCCGACTTCGCGGCTCGCTACCGGGGCAGCGATCCCACGCATGTATGGGCCAACTCCAACATGAGCCCGCACTTCCCCTACGCCGCCCGCATCTGGGCCGCGGCCTGGCGCGAGCACACCGGCGAGCGCGTGGACGGCGTGATCGCCATCGACCCCGTGACGCTGAGCCGTTTCCTGCGGGTCACCGGCCCGGCCGGCATGGCCGACGGCACCCGGCTCACCGCCGACAATGTCGTGGACCTCACCGAACGGGCCAGCTACGCCCTCTACGACGACGTCGGGCGCCGCAAGGCGTTCTTCGTCGACGCGGCCCGCGCCGCCGCCGGGCCCCTGATCTCGGCGGCCGACGACACACACCGGCTGCCCGCGCTGCTCGTCGCCGTGAACGACGCCCAGCAGGAGGGCCGGCTGAAGGTGTGGAGCGCCCACACGGAAGAGCAGCGCCTGATCGAGTCGCGCCCCTACTCGGGCACGCTCCCGGACACCCCCGGCCCCTTCGCGGGGCTCGTCGTGAACAACGCCGCGGGCTCCAAGCTGGACTACTACCTCGACCGGAGCCTGGTCTGGGAAGCAGGCGGCTGCTCCCGCGGCGACCGCCCGGTCACCGTCACCATGACGCTGACCAACCGGGCCCCGGCCTCCGGCCTGCCCAGTTACGTCACCCTGCGCGAGGACCGCCGGCCCTACCCCACCCGGCCGGGTGACAACCGGCTCCTGGTGTCGTACTACGCCGGGGCCGGAGCCAGCCTCACCAGTGCCACCCTCGACGGCCACCCGACGATGCTCACGTCCGGCGTCGAACGCCGCCACTCCGTGTTCACGACGGACCTGGAACTGCCCTCCGGCTCCAGCCGCACGCTGGTACTGCACCTTCGGGAACCACACGCGAACGGCACCCCCGCCCTGTTGCAGCAGCCCCTGGTGACGCCGCTGCGGGCCACGTTGAAGCCAAGGGGTGCCTGAGGTGCCTGAGCGGGTGCGGGCGTGCCGGCACGAAGTGCCGGTCAGGGGTGGACATGACCGGGCACGCGCGGCTCGGGGGCGGGCGCCTGAGGCGCCCGCCCCCGAGCCGCGGCAGGCAACGTTTTACGTGGATCAGCTTTTTTGACGTCTCGCCCGACCGGTCGCGTTCAGTCCGCACAGGCAAGCCGCAGCCGAACGGTCGGCTGCGGCTTGCCCGGGACACGCCATCGGTGGTGGAGACGGAAAGTTCTCACAGCGGTTCGTCGCCGGGCGTCAGCCGGGGCGGCCTCAGGGCAATGCGCGCCATGAATTCCGGATTGTTACGGAGGTAGCGTCGCCACAGCCGACGAGGCTCTTTGCACAGCCGATACGACCATTCAAGACCATGGCGTCGCATCCATCCCGGAGCCTGTCGCATGAGACCGGCGTGGAAGTCGAAGGCCGCTCCGACGCCGAGGAGGACGGAAGCATCGAGACGTTCGCGATGCTCCGCCATCCAACGCTCCTGCTTCGGGGTGGACAGGCCCACCCAGACGAGATCGGCTCCGCTGTCGTTGATGCGGCGCACGACCTCCTCGTCCTCTTCCGGGGTGAGCGCCCTGAAAGGAGGGGAGTACGCACCCACGATCTTCAGTGCGGGGATGCGGCGAGCCAGGTTCTGGGCGAGCAGTTCCGGAACCCCGTCCGCTCCGCCATACAAATAGGACGACCAGCCGCGCTCCGCGGCACGCTGCAGAACCGAGAACATCAGGTCGGCGCCACGTACCTGGCTCATCCAGGGGGCGCCGACCCGGTGCCCCGCCCAGACCATGGGCATTCCGTCAGGGACGGTGAGTCCCGAAGCGTTATGGATGCGGCGGAGGGCGGGATCGCGCTGGGATTCCATGACTCCGTGGACGCCCGTGACGCACACGTACGACCGCTGCCCTGTCTCGATCCACCCCTCGATGGCCTCGACAGCGGATTCCGGATTCACGGCGCTGATGCCCACGCCGAGAACCTGCACCCTCATCTGTTCCCTTGCCATCCATATCCTCCAAGGCGTCCACTGCCGCGTCGGCAGGCCCGATCGCCGTCCCGACCCAGGTGGGTGACCGTGTTGTCGTCGACCACGCGCGTGCCGCGGTCAGCGCTGATAGGGCCGGCCCTGGAGCTGTGCTGTCACCTGGTCGTACACCCAGCGATAGGTGGCCTCCAAGCCGTCGAGCAGCGAGACTTCCGGTTCCCAGCCCAGTTCCTTGCGGACGCGCGTGTTGTCGCTGTTGCGGCCACGCACACCGAGCGGACCCGGAACATGGCGGTGCTCCAACCTCACGCCGGCGATCTGCTCGACGATCGCGTAGAGCTGGTTGATGGAGACCAGCCGGTCGGACCCGATGTTGAGCGGCTCGGCGCACTCACTGCGCGCCAGCCGCATCGTTCCCTCCACGCAGTCGTCGATGTACGTGAAGCTCCGGGTCTGCTCACCATCGCCCCAGATCTCGATCTCCTGCCCACCCGTGAGCACAGCCTGTGCCACCTTGCGGCACGCTGCGGCGGGCGCCTTCTCACGACCGCCCGTCCAGGTACCGAACGGGCCGTAGACGTTGTGATAGCGCGCGACGCGAGTCGTCAGCCCGTAGTCCTCGCGGAAATGACGTGCCATGCGCTCGCTGAACAGCTTCTCCCAGCCATAACCGTCCTCGGGCATGGCCGGGTAGGCGTCCTCCTCCCGCAGCGGGAGCACCTCGGCCTCGGTCTGCTTGTGCGCCGCGTACACACACGCCGACGAGGAATAGAAATAACGTCCCACCCCTGCGTCCCGGGCTGCGAGCAGCATGTGCGTACTGGACAGGACCGAGAGCATGCACGCGGCTTTGTTGCTCTCGATGAAACCCATTCCCCCCATGTCGGCCGCAAGGTGGTAGACCTCCCCGGCGCCCCCGTCCAGTACCTCATGGCAGGAATCGAGCAACGAGACATCCCGGACCACATTCAAGGCCCCGTCGTGAACCTGATACCAATCGCGCAACGGCTTGCGGTCGACAGCTCGCACAGACCTGCCCTCCGCGAGCAGCGCCCGCGTGAGGTGCCCTCCGATGAACCCCCCCGCACCCGTCACCACAGCATCGACACCAGCCACGACTTTCCTCCTAGACTTAGCCGGATATTCCGACAAAAGGGACTCTGAGCCCCACTTGTCACCGTTCCTGAAACCGCAAGGAACCGCCGCAACCCCGCATCGGTTGGCGGATTCGCCGCAAAGGCCGCCCCCATGTGCAGGCCGGGTGCGGCCCCTGGTGCACCGAAGCGACATAGTCGCCAAAGAGGGGTAAACGGAATGAACAGAACGTAACCGACGCTTTTGGGAAAGATAGGGAAGCGCGCCGCTTCCATACAGGCCGGAGCCATATGCAGTACGGCTCCACCCGGAGGAGAGGGGTCACCGAGGCGGACCGCCGCCCGTGACGGCGCGTGATCACCACCCCGTAAGGTGGCCGGGACCCAGCACCACCGGGGCTCCGCCGACGGCGTGCGCGACGGCGGACCGCTGCGGCTTCCCACAGCGACGCAGATCACCGTTTGCGCCACTACAGTGCAGCGGGATAAGTGGGTAGTCTCAGACCGACTACATAAGTTACTGCTTAGTAATCACGCCTTCGGAGTACACAGGAAGTGCATCGGAGGAAACGCAACCCCCCTCGCAGGCCCGAGGAGCCCCCAAATGCAACTCGCCGCGATCATCGTGTCGCTGGTCCTGACCGTAGTCGGCGTCGCGCTGCTCGCACGTGCCATCGGTCAGTTCGTCCGGTACTTCAAGCTCGGCCAGCCCGTCCCCGCCGACAGCCGGACCGACAACCCCTACCAGCGCAGCGTGACGCTGGTCAGGGAGTTCCTCGGCCACACCCGGATGAACCGGTGGGGCATCGTGGGCATCGCCCACTGGTTCGTGGCCATCGGCTTCCTGACGCTGCCGCCGACGATCATCAACGCCTACGGCCAGCTCTTCCAGGCCGACTGGACGCTCCCCGTCGTCGGCGACTTCCTGCCGTACGAGCTCTACATCGAGTTCATCGGCACCATGACCACGCTCGGCATCGTCACGCTGATGGTCATCCGCCTGCTGAGCCTGCCGTCGCGGCCCGGCCGCAAGTCCCGGTTCGCGGGCTCGAAGATGGGTCAGGCGTACTTCGTCGAGTACGTCATCTTCACCATCGGTCTGGCGATCATGGCTCTGCGCGGCCTTGAGGGCGCCCTGCACCACGTGGACCACTACGAGGCCGCGTACTTCGCCTCGTATCCGCTGATCCTGGCCTTCAAGGGCCTCAGCCTCACGACGCTGCAGAACCTCACCTACCTCTTCGCGATGATCAAGCTGGGCACCACCATGATCTGGATGATCACGGTGAGCCTGAACACCAACATGGGTGTGGCCTGGCATCGCTTCCTCGCCTTCCCGAACATCTGGTTCAAGCGCAACGCGGACGGCTCCACCGCGCTGGGCGCGCTGCAGCCGATGACGAGCGGCGGCAAGGCGATCGACTTCGAGGACCCGGGCGACGACGACGTCTTCGGCGTCTCCCAGGTCGAGCAGTTCTCCTGGAAGGGCCTGCTGGACTTCTCCACCTGCACCGAGTGCGGCCGCTGCCAGTCGCAGTGCCCCGCCTGGAACACCGGCAAGCCGCTCTCGCCGAAGCTGCTGATCATGTCGCTGCGCGACCACGCGCACGCCAAGGCGCCGTACCTGCTGGCCGGCGGCGGCAAGACGATGGAGGGCGAGGAGAAGGCCTCCGAGGAGCAGCTGAAGGACGTCCCCGCCGCCGCTCTCGCCGAGGCCGAGCGTCCGCTGATCGGCACCGCCGAGGAGAACGGCGTCATCGACCCGGACGTCCTGTGGTCCTGCACCACCTGCGGCGCCTGCGTCGAGCAGTGCCCGGTCGACATCGAGCACGTCGACCACATCGTCGACATGCGCCGCTACCAGGTCATGATCGAGTCCGCGTTCCCGTCCGAGGCGGGCACGATGCTCAAGAACCTGGAGAAGAAGGGCAATCCCTGGGGCCTGGCCAAGAAGCAGCGCCTGGAGTGGACCAAGGAGGTCGACTTCGAGGTGCCGGTCGTGGGCCGGGACATCGAGGACCTCACCGAGGTCGAGTACCTCTACTGGGTCGGCTGTGCGGGTGCCCTGGAGGACCGCGCCAAGAAGACGACGAAGGCGTTCGCCGAACTCCTCCACATCGCGGGCGTCAAGTTCGCGATCATGGGCGGCGACGAGAAGTGCACCGGTGACTCCGCCCGCCGCCTGGGCAACGAGCCCCTGTTCCAGGAGCTCGGCATGGAGAACGTGGCCGCGCTGAACATGGCATTCGGCGAGGACGACGAGGACGAGTCGACCAAGAAGCCGAAGTCCGCGAAGAAGATCGTCGCCACCTGCCCGCACTGCCTCAACACGATCGGCAACGAGTACCCGCAGCTCGGCGGCGACTACGAGGTCATCCACCACACCCAGCTGCTCCAGCACCTGGTGGACGAGGGCAAGCTGATCCCGGTCACCCCGGTCGAGGGCATCATCACCTACCACGACCCCTGCTACCTGGGCCGCCACAACAAGATCTACACGCCGCCGCGCGAGATCATCGGCAAGGTCCCGGGCCTCAGGAACGAGGAGATGCACCGCCACAAGGAGCGCGGCTTCTGCTGTGGCGCCGGTGGTGCGCGGATGTGGATGGAGGAGCGGATCGGCAAGCGCATCAACAACGAGCGCGTCGACGAGGCCCTCTCCCTCAACCCGGACATCGTCTCGACCGCCTGCCCGTTCTGCCTGGTCATGCTCACGGACTCGGTGAACGGGAAGAAGAACGATGGCAAGGCGAAGGAGTCCATCCAGGTCGTGGACGTCGCCCAGCTGCTCCTCGACTCCGTCAAGACGCCGGCCGACCCGGCGGGCGAGGCGGAGACGGAGAGCCGGCCGGAGCCGGAGCCGGTGAAGTAGCAGCCGGCGTTCGTACGCCACCGAGGGGCCGGGGTCGCAGGACGCGACCCCGGCCCCTCTTCTGCACCCGTCGAGAGTTCGTCCCACGCTCCGGATCACGCGCTGAGCAGCGCTACCGCCTCTGGCCGTCTCCACGAAAGCGACTCCACAAAAGGTGGGGCAGATCGGGTGAGAGTTCCCCGGGACCCAGCGTCGCGCCCCGCTCCCCCGTGGACATCCGTTCACACTCGATTAGTCGCTTTTGATCCCGTTTGGAGGGCGAATGTGGCTGTTCGGGGAGACCATGCCCCATGTACCAGTACCGAGACCCGTGCAGACACATGTCATCCGGAAGCAGCCACCGGCCGGGCGCCGCACCGGCAAACCGCCCTGGTACGGACCGGCAGCGGTCCTCGGCGACGCGGTCGGCGCCCTGCTGCCGGTCCTTCTGGCCTTCACGCTGGCCGACAGCACGCATGCCGTCGCCTACGCGTTGGTGGCGGCCGCGGTATGGCTGCTCGTGCGCGGCGCACGGGACCGTTACGCCGAACGCCGTCTCGGTGAGCGCCACAACCTCGGCCCCGCGCTGCAGGACTGGCTCGTGCTGGTCGGAGTGCTCGCGGTGGTCCGGGCGGCGACGGGCGAGGAGTCCCCGTTCCTCCTGGCCATGGCCGCCCTGGCGCCCTGCGCCCCGACGAGCGCCGTCGTGCACACGCTGATCCACCGTCATCTGATGGCCCGGCGCCGCGGCGGCCAGGCCATCCGCCGGGCCCTGGTGATCGGCGAGGCGAACGCCGTCGACGGTCTGGTGAGCCACCTCGCGAAGCGGGCCGACCATGAGTTCGTCGTCGTCGGGGTGTGCGCGATCGGCGACGAGGACCCGCATGTGCTGGCCCCGGTCGCAGCGCGTCTCGACCGGCAGGCGCCACCGCACATGTCGACCGACTCCGCCCCGGTACTGGAAGCGGCCCAGCAGCTCGACGTGGACGTCGTCCTCGTCGTACCGGGGCCGTGCATGACCGGACCGCGCCTGAGGCGGCTGTCGTGGGCACTGCACAGCGAGGAGTGCCCGCTCGTGGTCGTACCGGGCCTGACCGAGGTGGCCCGGCGCCGGGTGGGCGTCTCCTCGGTGGCCGGGCTCACGCTGCTGGACGTGGCACCGCCCCTGAGGCAGGGATGCGCGACGCTGCTGAAGTCGGCGACCGACCGGCTGGGCGCGGCACTGCTGATCGTGCTGCTGGCCCCGGTGTTCGTGGTCGTGGCCCTCACCGTATGGCTGGACTCCCCGGGCCCCGTCGTGCACCGGCAGACCCGCATCGGCCGCGGGGGGAAGCCCTTCACCATGGCGAAGTTCCGCACCATGGTCGCGGACGCGGAGCGGTTGAAGCACAAGTTGGCCGCGACCAACGAGCAGGACGGCCGGATGTTCAAGATCCGCCACGATCCCCGGATCACCCGCGTCGGCCGGGTGCTGCGCCGCTACTCCCTGGACGAACTGCCCCAGCTGTTCAACGTGGTGCAGGGACACATGTCCCTGGTGGGCCCACGGCCACCCCTGCCGGACGAGGTCGCCGGCTACGACGAGGTGGAGCTGCGCAGACTGGCCGTCAAGCCCGGCCTGACCGGCCTGTGGCAGGTCAGCGGCCGGTCCGACCTCTCCTGGGACGAGACGATCGCTCTGGACCTGCGGTACGTGGACAACTGGTCGCCGTCCGTCGACCTCGAGGTGCTGGTGCGGACGGTGCGGGCCGTCCTCGCGGGCACCGGGGCCTACTGAGCTGCTCGGCCTTCGGACACCAGGCCCCCATCACCCCCGTCCCACACCTCGAACAACGGACATAAGTCCATGCCATCGGAAAAGCGTTTTCTACCGGCCTGAGCAGCGGGGACCAGGGGCTCACCGGCCTACCGCCGCCATTCAGGGGAAGCAATTCAGCTCGCCCGCCATCCTTACCGGTTTCGCCTACTTCGACTGGTACATCAACAAGTGCGTCCCCGGCCCATCACATCAGATCGAGGAGCGGAATGAAAAACATTCCTCATCTCCGAGGCGTGCCGTCCCGTGTCGGTCCGGGGCCTTATCGCGTGGCCCTGGTGCACAGTTTCTACTCGTCACGGCAGCCGAGCGGAGAAAACGCTGCTGTACGAGATCAAGCCGAAGCGTTGGGGGCGGCAGGACACGAAGTCACCGTGGTGGCCGCCCACACCGACAGCCTTGAGCAAGAGCGCGGATACGCTGTGCGCGCCGCGGTTCGGGTCGCCACCGGGCGAGGCCGTTCTCCGCTGGCAGAACTGGAGAAGTTCGCGCCCGATGTCGTGCATGTGCACAACCTTTTCCCGAACTTCGGCACCGAATGGCTCGATCGTTGGCGAGGAGCACTCGTCGCCACCATGCACAACTACCGGCCGGCCTGCGCCGCCGGAACGCTCTTCCGTGACGGCAAGGCCTGCACGCGATGTCCCGACGGCGACCGCTGGGAGGGCTTGCGGCGCGGCTGTTACCGGGGATCGCGATTCGCGACAGCCCCCCTCGCCTGGGCGCTTCGCAGCGGCGCGGCAGCACATCCCGTGTTGCGCCGAACCGACAGGATTGTTGTGCTGTCCGAGCGGAGCCGGGATCTCTATCTCACATTCGGACTACCAGCACAGAGAATTGTCGTGGTGCCCAACTTTGTCGATGTTTCTGACCACTCACGCACCGGCAACGCGGACATCACTCCGCCATCCACAGGCCCTCGCTGGCTCTTCATCGGCCGACTCGGCGAGGAAAAGGGAATCCTTCAGCTATTGCAGACCTGGCCACGCCGTGAACACCTGGACGTCATCGGCTCCGGCCCACTGGAATCAAAATGCCAACAACTGGCCCCGGACCGCGTGCGCTTTCTGGGGAGCTTTCCACGCAAGCGCATCCTGGATGTGCTCCCCGGTTATACCGGGCTGATCTTTTCAAGCCTTGCTTTCGAGAATGCCCCGCTCGTCCTTCCTGAGGCCCTGGCGTCCGGAGTGCCCATTCTCGCGCGGGCAGGGTCATCAGTTGCGGACAGCGTGCGGAAGTACGGAACAGGCGCGGTCTACCACACGAACGACGAGCTACCGCGGGCACTGCAGAACGCGCGGACAGTCTTTCCCGGACTTCGAGAGCACTGCCGCAAGGTCTATACCGAGCACTACACGGCCCAATCCTGGAACGCTGCGATGACCGCGGTGTACGAGCAAGCGGTGAGCGACCATGGGGTGTTGACACGTTGACGGCGAAGGGGAAATCGAGCAGACGGGTCCTCGTCGTGCAGCCCTACGTCCCTGCTTACCGGACGGCCTTCTTCGAAGAGGTGGAAGCCAACCTTGGGTCGGTCGGAGTCGTCCTCGATGTGGCTCACGGCTCGCCGGCCAAGGACCTGGAGGCCAGGAGAGACACTGCTGCCTGTGGCTGTGCAACACATGTTCCCACCATGAGGTGGTACGCGCCGGGTGGGCGGCACCTGAACTGGCACAGGCTGGCACGGCGCGCGGCCGGGGCTGACGCGGTCGTCCTGGAGCAGGCTCTGCACAACCTGGAGGCATTCCCCCTCCTGTTGCGGCAGTCCGTCGGACATCTCGCGCGACGACGTGGTCGCCCGGTCGCGTTCTGGGGGCATGGCCGAACCTTCACCAAACCACAGAACCGGCTCGAGACCTGGGGCAAGGAGGTGCTGACTCGACGGGGCGCATGGTTCTTCTCCTACACCGATGAAGGTGCTGCTCATGTGGCATCGCGCGGTTTCCCCCGGGAACGCATCACTGTCGTTCAGAACTCGATCGACACCGCGGCGTTGTCGGAGACCTGCGACCGCGCCCGGAGTCCGGGGACGACCGAATTCGCCGAGGCCGAAGGTCTGCGGCGGCAACATGATCTGACGGCCGGCCGCACAGCGCTGTTCGTGGGCGGGCTGGACGCTCCCAAACGCATTCCCTTCCTCCTGGACACCGCTCGACGGATCACGGAGGAACTGCCGGGCTTCCGGCTGCTGGTCGCCGGAGACGGACCCGCCCGCGGCCTGGTGGAAGAAGCCGCCGCACGTCCCGGAAGCGGCGTGATCGCAGTCGGCCGTGCTGTCGGACGCTCTGTGGCCTTGTTGGGTGCCGTCAGCGACATCATGCTCATGCCCGGCCGGGTGGGACTGTGCGCCGTCGACTCCTTTGCACTGCGCACCCCCATCGTCACCACGGCGTGGCCCTGGCACGCCCCCGAGTTCGAGTATCTGGCCGATGCGCGCAACGCCGTCGTGTCCGTCGACGATCCCGCTGCCTATGCGACAGCCGTGGTCACGCTTCTACGTGACCACAAACGCCTCGCGGCACTCGCTGACGCGTGCAGCAGAGACGCATCGGTTTACACGGTGCAGAACATGGCCGCACGCTTCAGCAAGGGAATCCTGCAGATGTTGAGTCAGTTCGAGGCCGTCGGCCGACGGCCGTAGCCGGGCCCTGTGCGGTCGCGCGTGGCGCGCACGGCCGACCAGGTCTCCTCGCGCCACACGCGCATTCCGCCGCGGCCTGCCCGAACAGCGATCAGATCCCGACGGCGTCCCGGGTCATCAACGCGGCAATCGCCCGCAAAGGCAACATCTGCGCCGGCGGCGGTCCCTCGCCGCGAGTGCGGGGCGCGCTCCGGCCGTACGCCTTGAACTGCTGATCACGTGAGGGCCCTACGACGCTGCACGACACGACGGGCCCCTCATGACGGCGTTGCCGTCAAGCACGGCGGAAGGCTCTGAGCAAGGTGGGTACGAGCACGAGGGCGGCATAGGAGACGACTGAGGCGATGATGGGACCCTCGGCTCCCAGACGGGCCAGGAAGATGGACCCCACGAGGTTCACCACGGCCATCAGGCTGTAGGTGATCGCCTTGAACCGCAGTCCCGCGGCGTCCATCGTCCACATGGCGGCCGGGATGGCGACCGCCTGCACGAAAAGCAGCGTGGCGAACGCGACCATGAGGTCGGTCCCCACCCGAATCCGTCCGTGCATCATCCAGGTACCCGCGACAACGCCGAACACGACGATTGCGATGCCCAGGACCAGGCCGGCGGCGGCGAAGGCGGCGGTGAGCTTGGCGAGTTGGCGCCTGGGCGCGCCGGACGACTGTCTCCTCCGGGCGAAGAGCGCCCACAGCGGCAGCCCGGCGGCGGTCAGCAGGCTGGACGCCGGCCCGAAGAACTGTTCGCCGGCCGAATAGACGGCCACGGCCGTCGGGCCGGCCACGTGGCTGAGGACGAGCCGGTCGGTGCAGAGGGCGACGACCGCGGCAGCGGTAGTGATGGACGTGGGAACGGCGAGGTGGGCGATAGGCGCCCGCTCCTTCAACGCCCTTTCGCGGACACTACGGGCAATCATCGCCAGCAGCGGCATTCCCACGCAGCGACCGGCGATGACCGCGCCGACCGCGTTCACGAGGCACTGAGAGAGGAAGGCGGCGCAGACCAACCCGCCTGTGGGGGCACCCAGTCCCACGGCGAGCAGCACGAGGCCGAACTGCAGGACGCAGCCCGCCCCCTGCAGCAGGAACGTGACCTCGTTGCGGTTCACGGCCAACAGCACGGATCTGCTCAGTCCGAGCGGCAGGCTGCATCCGAACAGCACCGAGGCGACCGCCACGGTGAGGTCGGACCCCGGCTGGGCGGCGTCGCCCAGCACCCTGTCCCACATTCCGAACAGAGCCATGATGATGCCCGCGGCGGCAATGGCCGCTCCCGCGCACATCAGGTTGCGTGCCGAGGACAGAACCGTGCCGCGCACCAGCCGTCGTTCACGCGAGCTGTCGCGCGCAACGGCCTCGGTGAGCGCGGCTCCCGCACCCAGATCCGTGGCGGGAAGCATCGTCGGCAGCGTGGTCACCAGCGCGAAGACCGCATAGCCGGACACTCCCACCGCGCCGACAACGGTGTGGATCAAGGCCAGGTTGGTGACCGCGCCGACGGGAAGCGTCACGGCCCGCGCACCGACCGATCTGGTGATGGGGCCGAGGAAACGTGCCAATCCGCCGCGCGTCCCGCCCGGGGCGTGCGCAGCGGGAACCGGTGCGACCGGAATCGTCGACGGCCGCCCGACCGGACTCAGGCCGTGCGACGAGTGCGGTGCTGCCACTGGGTCTCCCACGGTCCGATGTACCGACCTCGGTGGCCAGTTCAACAGCCGCGGCTCGGCAACACACATCCGACACGACGGCCTGCGGGATTCTTGCCCGGAAAGCAGTACTCGCCGTACCGATGCGTGGGGTGCCGTCGCGCAGGTCGCCGGGAACAGCGTGTCGAACCATCGAAACAGTTCCTCGGACCCTACGTTCCACCGTGTCCGCGACCGTGGCAGGCGGCACCGTCTCTCCTGCGCGGTCATCACGCGTGTGGAGCAGGAGAAGCACTTGTCGCCCCGAGTCGCTTGGTTCACCGATTGCGTACTCCCCCCCTCGGAGACTTTCGTCCTCAACCAGCTCAACGCCCTCACCGACGTGAAATCAGCGCTCTTCGGCATCCGCGCCGTTCCCGGCATCGAGGTACCCGGCCGGACGTTCATCCTCGACAGGGACCGTTCGCTGGGATCGGTGGAGAAGCTGACGTGGAGCGCATTCCGCCGCGCCCCCAGATTCACCGCGGCCGTTCAGGACTTCGCACCCGACCTGTTGATCGCACATCACTTGCCCAACGCGTGGCGGATCGCACGCCTCGCCCAGCGGTGCCGAGTCCCTCTGGTCGCCGTATGTCACGGATCGGACCTTCTGGAGATGGGCAGTGAACCCTTCAAGTACCGGGGAATGCAGCAACTGGCTCAGAACTGGGACCGGTTGATCGACGTCGTACGACTCTTTCTGCCGGTATCCCATTTCCTCGGCGCCCGACTTCTGGCGGCGGGGGTCCCTCAGTCTCGCGTTGTTCCCCACTACCTCGGCGTTCCGCTTCCCGATGGATCGCGCCTGGGGAGCCCGAGCGAGAGCGCGGACGTCCTCTTCGTGGGCAGACTGGTCGAGAACAAGGGCTGTCATCTGTTGCTCAAGGCCCTGGGGGAACTCGGGCGCCGCCGACGAGTCACAGCAACCATCGTCGGAGACGGACCGGAGAGAGAGCGCCTGGAGAACGAGGCGGCCGGCCTGACATCCGGCGTCACGGTCCGGTTCCTCGGGAGCCGGCCCCACCACTTCGTCCGTCAGGCGATGAGAGAGCACCGCGTCGTCTGTGTACCCAGTGTCGAGGTGGCTTCCGGAGCCTCTGAAGGCCTCGGGCTCGTGGCCTGTGAAGCAGCCGCGAACGCCCGGCCGGTGGTCGCGTTCCACACGGGCGGGCTGCCGGAAACGGTGGCGCACGAGGAGACGGGGCTGCTCGTCCCGCAGCGCGACGTGGGCGCGCTGGCCGACGCACTTGAATACGTGCTCACCGACAGCACTCGGGCGGAGGCGATGGGCAGAGCTGCCCGTCGGCTGGCCGAGACGAAGTTCAACCTGGCGCAGCAGGGAAGGCAGCTACGCGAAACGCTCTCCCGGCACAGGCTTCTGGGCACGGCCTGAGAGCCGGCGGGCACGACGGAAGGTAGTGCGTCGCCGCACAGGGCAGACCGCCGCCTCCGGGGAGGCGGCGGTCGAACGCCGTTCTACGCTGTGCGGGTTCGGTCCGAAGACACTACTTCTTCCGGTTCTTCCGTCCCTCTCCACCGGAGCCGTCGCCACCCAGTGCGCGGTGCCCGGAGCGCACCACGGTCTGGGTCAGTTGTTCCAGGGGTCCGGCCAGGTAGTTGCGGTCACCGGAGTAGTAGGCGGTGATGATGTGCCGTCCGGGTCTCAACCTGGACGTGGTGATACTTGTCGAGCTGCAGTGTGTGCCTCCGCCGGGTGACAGCGCCCCGGTCCCGATCACTTTGCCGTCCGCCTTGAAGAACACCCCTCCGGTCGGTGTCTCCGTGGCCCTCGGGTCGACCGGGCAGATGATGTCGGTGAAGGTCACCGGGCGCCTCTGGATCGAGGGGTTGGCCGAGGAGGTGAGGTCTGACGTCGTGTGGCGGTCGATCGGCGGAGGAGGCGTCGACGTGGTCTTGAAGTAGACCGCGTGAACGGGCGCGTCGCTGGGGACGCCGAGGGTGTTGCCGGCGAACACGCCGTGGAACGTGTCGCCCACCGCCTTGAGCTGCTGATAGTCACCCAGCGCGTCCTGCAACGGGTCGGCTTCGGGCTTGGGCGTGGCGAACTGCTCCAGCACGGTGTCGCTGAACGTCACACCCTGGTCGGTGCTGCGTGCGAGATGCGCCGCGACGATGGGGAAGCCGTCCGGCGTCGTTCCCTCGTAACTGTCGTACAGAACGCCGACGGTGCCGTCGGACAACACCGCCACCGAGGGGAGCCCGATGTTGGTCGACGTCGACACGTCGTACGCCGTCCCCACGCTCAGGCCGCCCGCGCCGTCCGACGTGAGGCGGAGGATCTTGAGCTGGTTGTTGCCTCCCGCGGTCTCGCCGTAGACGACGTAGACGTCGCCGTTCGAGGGGTCGACGGCAACGTGGTGGACACCGCCCTCCACACGGGTGTTGCCGGCGAACTTGTACCCGGGGGACTGGTTATTCGGGACCGGGTCCGAGTTCAGGGTGAGGCCGTCGACACTGCCGTTGAGTGTCCATGTGTGCCCGGCGTCCGTCGAACGGTTGAGCTTGTACGTGACGTTCTTGGGCTGAGTAGTGCCGGGCGTCGTCGACTGCTGGTACAGCGCATAGACCGTGCCGTTGCGGTGATCGGTCGCCAGTCGCGGGGCGGGGTTCACCACGTGAGGGGACGGTTGGCCCCCGAGCCTGGTCATGACGGTGATGTCGACCGGGTCGGCACCGTAGGAGACGTAGCCAAGCTCATTGGACGGGCCCGAGCTCCCGAAATCTTCGTTGCTGAGGACGTACACGTTGTCCTGGGTGGCGATCTGCGGATCCCGGTTCACCAACAGCCACGGCTGGTCGACGTCGATTTGGTCTTTGTTGTTGGTGAGTTGGGCGGGGTTGCCGTTCCACTTCCACGCCGAGGGGTTGGTGGGGTCGGTGGTCGACCCCGTCACAATGGCCCTCCCGGGGGAGCGGCTGAACTGGAACGTCCCGTAGAGCCTGCCGTCCCGGCCGTAGTCGATCGTCTGGTCGCACGGGCATCCTTCTGCGGTCGGCCAGCCCGTCGGCGGCGGAATGCTGTTCTCGTTCGTCCAGTGCTGCCCACCGTCCGACGTGTAGAGCAGGCTGGCGTTCAGGTTCCAACACTGCGGACCGAATCGGGTGATCGCCACCTGGTTGGGGTTGTTGGGATTGACCGCGATGCTGGGTTCCTCACCGCCGGTGCTGTTCGCCGATGCGCTTGCGTCGATGATGAAGACGTCGGCGGCCTGCCTGATGCCGTGCCGAGGGCTCGGGCGGTGCCGGGTCGAGGCACTGCTCGATGTGCCCTCATCCGGCTCGTGGAGGCATGTGCCGACAGCCCGGCGACTCGGGCTCTCCTTCGGGTCGGTGACCGGCCGCTTGTCATTGGTGGAGGCAATTGCCTGCGCCGGAACGGACGCAGCCAACGCGCCAAGCACAGACGCAGCTGCCAGGCTTCTCGCGTAAACCGCGAGCTTTGAAACGCTCATGGGCGGCAACCCTGGTCGCTCACTGGACCGACAATGATGCAAAACGCATGGCAGTTCCGGCAGATCACGCCTCGGGGTGACGATGCATTGCACCGTCCGGACGTTTTGAAGAGCCTGGACCTGGTAGTTTGACGGCTTCAGGGTGGTCGAGGGGGATCGCGCACGGGAGTTGCTCAAGGTTGCGCCAGTGTGGGCGAGGGGGTCCTGGTCGGCAGCAGCCGTCGATCACGCGCGAATTGGACTATTCCATCTGTGTAGAAAAGCCGAGCTGGATGCGTGGCGCTCAGTATCCCCCTGGTCTGGGGCGTGATGATGGCCGGCATGCAGAGCAGCATCGAAGCGCAGCGTCTGGCCATGGACGCCAATGTCCTCGACCGTGGCGACTGGGGCTTTCACGCGACCCACGACCCACTGACCCGTTTTCTCCGGGACCGGCGCCTCCTCTTCGGTCTCTCGAAGCTACGGCAGCGCGGGGTGCTGGACCCAGCGAACCAGAGCGCTCTCGTGGTCTGCGCCGGAGTCGGCGGAGAGGGAATCTTGTTGCGCCGGTACGGTTTCCAGGACGTCACCATCTCGGATCTGTCCGGCGAGGCGCTGAACATGTCCCGGCAATTGGACCCCACGCTCAAAACAGCTCAGGCCAATGCCGAGAACATGGTCGAGATCCCCGACGCAAGCTATGACCTGGTCGTGGTGCAGGACGGTCTGCACCACCTGCCGCGGCCGGTGCTCGGCTTCACCGAGATGCTCAGGGTCGCTCGTCGGGCGGTGATCGTGATTGAGCCGGCCGAAAGCCTGGTGGGCACGCTGATCGGCACCGAGTGGGAGGAGCACGGTGAGGCTGTCAACTACGTGTTCCGCTGGAGCGGTTCGACCCTCAAGCAGGCCACGCTGAGCTATCTCCTGCGCAGCGGCGCAACCGTGCTGCCATATCGCCTGTGGGACCATAATGTGGCGGTCAGCAAGATGGCCAAGCGCTTCCCGAAGCATTGGCGGCTGCCCGTGGCCAAGGGCATTTACCGTGTTCTGACACCCGTGAACGGTTTGGGGAACATGATGGTCGGCGTCGTGATCCTCGGCAACGCCATCGGCGGCCCGCGCAAGAACTCCGACGGCTGATCTGTTTCCGCAGAGGAGGCACGGGCCTCGGCGCAGGTGCGGTGCACCGCCGGCCCTCCCCGACCCAGGGAGCTGTCGATAAATGACTCCCTGGATCTACTGGTCGTGCGGGACGGCCGGGACCGCCGTCGGGGCGTTTCCCGGGGCGCAGGACCGGTGGGTGCTGGGTGCAGTAGTCGCAGTAGCGGGCGACGAGAACATCGAAGACGGGGGTCCAGTCCGGTGAGGCTGGGGTGCCGCAGCCAGGTGGGGAGTTTGTCGCCGGCGGGGAAGCGGCCGAACTCGGCGGGCCGGGCCGGGCCGGAGGCGGCGGGGCGAGGGGTTCGGGCCGCAGAGGCCGAACGCGTGAATCCCGAGCGGCTCGGCTCGATTCCTCGCTGCTGAATGCCAAAGCACGGATAGCGTTCGACCTTGCGGAGGCAGCGACCTCAACGGGTTTCCCATGCACCGGAGATGGAGCGGCAATGCAACGCCGTCCCGGTGTACTCAGTGAAATTCTACGGACTCGGTCGCGGTGTACTCGGAGCGAACCCGGCGGCAGTCACGGTGTATTTCAGTGGCTGTGAACAGCCAGGACATCGAATGCGGAGCAGGGAAAACACAATGGTGAACGCAAGCATCGTAAATATGGGACAGCGCGCCAGAGAGGGCGCCAAGAAAGCCGCTAAGCGTGTCCTCCCACCGCACGCCGCTCAGAAAGCTCGCGACCTGCATTTCCTTTTGAAGGGGCCGGAGAGGAAAAGGACAGAGGCCGTCTTTCTCGGTGCATCGACAGCTCCCGAGTACCTGCCCGCCAGCATGCTTCCTCGGCTACAGAAATCCTACCCGCCCGGCGACTTCGGCGGATATGACGAGACTTCCCTGGAAAAATGCGGAAGGAGCCGAGCCCGAGAAATCCTGGGGCTGCCAGGAGCCACTGAGGCCATCTCGTTCCTCGAGGTCGGCTGTTGGGACGGGATGGTCAGCGCTGCACTGCAGGAGTCGGGCAAGAGATGTACGGGGGTCGACCTCCGTACGGAAGGATTCGACGGCCGATCCTCCGCCGCAGGCGTCGAACTCCGCCAAATGGACGCAGAAAGCCTCGAATTCCCTGACGAGAGCTTCGATTACGTCTTCTCATACAACTCCTTCGAACATTTCGCCCGCCCCGACCGCGTGCTCGGCGAGATGAAGCGGGTAACCAAGAAGGGGGGCAGCATCTGGTTGTCATTTGCCCCGCTGTACTTCTCCCCTTACGGCGAGCACGCCTACAAATCGATCACCGTTCCCTATTGCCAGTTGCTGTTCTCAGGTGACGTTCTCAACGCGTTCTGCCGAGAACACGGCCTCCGCGAGATCGACTTCTCGCATGTGAACCGTTGGCGGGTAGGAGACTTCCGGGGCCTGTGGGAAAAGAACAGCGCCGACCTGGAACGCATCAAGTACCGAGAGGGGCATGACCCCGATCACCTGGGACTGGTACGAAAATACCCATCGTGCTTTCGCAGCAAGACTGATTCCTTCGACGATCTGACCGTCAGTTCGATGGAAGTTCTCTTTCGACGGACAGCGTAGCGACGGGAGAGGCCCGTCGACGGGTCTTGCCCGACGGTCCACCGCTGGCGCCCGGCAACGGCGCGAAGGCGGAGATCTGTTGCGTCGGCGAGCAGACAACGAATAGACCGGCGCGGAACGGCCACTGGTGGGCACGACGGGCTTGGTGTTGGTGGATCGCGGAGGGCGGTTCGGGCTCGGTTTCGAACGTGAACTGGGTGGGCAAACGGGCCAGTTCGCGGGGCCCGTCGTTCGCCGGCCCAGGCGGCGGGCAGGTACAACGCCCGGTCCACCAGCGCGTGTCCGTGGTCGGTGGCCAGGGACAGTGGACGGCGACCTGACACAGGCCCACCCCGCCAAGGACGCCGGAGTACTGGTGGGCGGCGCCCACCACGTCGGTGGAGGACTTCGCGTCCACGCCCCCGTGCTCGTGATTCGCGTTATTCACTTCTCAGTTCAGAGGACCGCACCGCACTACTGAACACCGATCTCCAAGCCTTTCGAAGAGCTAACCGGGGATCTGCGACACGGTCTCGATCACCAACCTCGCCTATTCGTCCCACTGAGCCAGGTATGCCATGCTGGGGATTTATGGACAGGCGCACCGGTATGGAGAGAATTCAGCAACTCGCAGCGGGGCTGACGTTGCTACTACTGATGCTGGGGGATGCCGTTGCCCCCATCAGAATCACGGCATCGGTGTCCGTCTCGGCAGCAGTTACTGCGCTACTCACGTACGGATTCCTCTTGCTGCTTCCCGCAATTTCCTTCCTTACCCGCGGCTCCAAGCAAAAGTCGACTGAACCACGGCAGCCCAGGAAAGTTCCAAAGATTCTCTGGATCTTCTTGGCGTGGGCGCTCATGGACACAGTCACCCATGGGACTGGCGTTAAAGCTCTGCAGAACATCTCCTGTTATTTTCTCTTCGTCGGCAGCATCCAGGCATTTTCGAGACTTTCCGAAAAATATGACATCCGCTTCGCAAAGGCCGTCGTGATTCTGGGTTGGCTGCGGGCCACCGTCTACGCCGTCGAACTCGGCCTGGACGGTTTCGGAGCCGCCGGCGTATTCCCTCGGAGGTCGTTCGCCATCCAGGCACTGCTCATCATGGCGGTCATGATTCCCTTCGGGGGCAACAATAGGTGGTGTCGCCTCCTTCCTTTCGTTCTGCTTCTGGAGATCACTCTGAGCGGTTCACGAACCGCCATGGCAGTGGGTGCGGTATTGCTTTCCCTCTCCATGCGAAGCTCGGGTGTCGTGCGGCTCAGCAGAACAGCATTCCGGGCGGCACTGATCGGACTCGCAGGATACTTCGCCCTCATCTTGAGCCCCGATCTACAGGAACGCTTTTTCTCCGGCGATTTGGCCTGGAATGTGCAGGGTGTTCCCCTTAACGCGGAAGGTCGCGCCATCCTTTGGTCAATCGTGACCGAGCATGCCCAGAGCAACCCTTGGACCGGATTTGGTGCAGGCAGTGCCAGCCACGTCATCAACGAGGTACTGGGCACCCAGGACCAGCCTCATAACGAATACCTGCGCCTCTGGCACGACTTCGGTTACATCGGCCTCGGACTGTGGTTGATCGGCTACCTTCTCCTCATGGTCCGCTGCTGGCAGGGGACTCGAGGCCACTCGACCGGTGGCGCCGCCCCTCACTACGCGGCTTTGCTTGCGCTCCTGGGCATCGGACTGATGGCGATCACGGACAACGTATTCGTGTACTACTACGCCATGGTCCCTCTGGGTGCCATGGTCGGAATCAGCCTGGCGCAGCCTGGGCCCGACACCGAACGCCGTAGCCCAACACGTCCGGCTGCATGCGGCAGACCGCGCACGAACTGGGAGTCCGAGGGCGCCCTGCTTGGGCGCGAACTCCGGCGTACAACCCTGAAGGGCTCCTGACACCTCCCCGATTCTCCCCATCAGGGGCCCCTTAGCCTCAATGCCGGGACTCTGCTGGTGATCTCGCGTAGGGCGCTGCCGGTTTTCAGCGGATTCCGGTGAGGACGCCGCGGGCAGCGCGGGCGGCGTGTCCAAGGGGCAGGCCGGCGATGCTCATCCGGGACCGGCTCGATGTCCTGTTCGAGGATGAGGAGTTCGGCGGGCTGTATCCCCTGATGGCAGGCCGGGGCTGTCGCCCGGACAGTTGGCGCTGGTGTCAGTGCTGCAGTTCGCGGAAAATCTGTCCGTCCGTGCGGCGGCAGATGCGGTCCGTACCAGGATCGACTGGAAATACGCGATCGGCCTTGAGCTGGAGGATCCGGAGTTCGACCACTCGGTGCTGTGCGAGTTCAGGGCCCGGCCGGCCGAACGGGACGGCGCTGCCGACCAGTTGCTGGAGCTGATGCTGGAGCGCCTGGTGGAGGCCGGTCTATTCAAGGCCGGGGGTCGGCAGCGTACCGACGCCACCCGTGTGCCGGCTGCGGTGCGGACCCTCAGCCGCCTGGAGCTGGTCGGAGAGACGCTGCGAGCGGCCCTGGAGGAACTGGCCGAGACCGCCCCCGCATGGCTGGCGCCGCTGATCGAGCCCGAATGGGCCAAGGAATACGGACGCCGGGTGGAGATCGGCAAACTGCCGGGCGGGAAGGCGGCCGTGACCGCCCGGGCCGAGGAGTTCGGCCGGGACGGCCAGAAGATCCTGACCGCCGCCTGGGCCGCCTGCGGCCCACCCGGCCTGCGGCTTCTTCCTCAGTTGGAGGTCCTGCGCCAGGTCTGGGTCTACCACTACTTCTGGGAAGTGGACGGATTGCTGCGCTGGCGGGACAGCCACGCCCTGCCGCCCGCCTCACTGCGGTTGCGACGAAGAACGCCCCGAGCGGGTGGTCCATGTCGCCACCACCATCTCGGCAAGGCGGCCTTCACCATCGACTGGGAGAACGAGCAGGCAATCTGTCCGCGCGGGGCCACCAGCGTGTCCTGGACCAAGTTGAACATCAAGGACCATACGTATCTGTAGGCCCGGTCTGTAGACCCGGTTCGCCGAGGTCAGACTGCCGGGCCTACCCAGACCGCACCCAGTGCACCACTTCAGCCACGAGGCCCCGGTCCATCGCCGTGCTCCCCCGGCCACTGCACGAGATCCAGACGCGTAACCGCCTCGACCAGCAGACCGAGCAATGGCAGCGCCGCTATGCGATCCGCGCCGGCATCGAGGCCACCGCATCCAGCACCCCCAGAACCCGCCGCCTTACTACGCGCTTTCACGCCCTCCACGAAGGCCTTGGCGCCACCTCGTGCTCGGCGGAGCAATGATCACTGCGCTGGTCGTGCAGCCTGGGTCCCCAGTCGTCGCTGCGGAACCGCCCGCGGTGCGCACCGACGGCCGCGTTATCCGCGGAAGTTCTTCAGACGGCCTCGTAGATATAGAAGTCGGCGAAGGAGGTGAGTTTGCCATCTCCGCCGGAGTGAGGGTACGCGTTCTTGACCCGCTCTCGTAGTCGCCACTCCGGAAATCTGTTCTCGATGTCGCGCGTCACAGGGCGGTGCCGCACATGCGGGGGAACATATTCGGTGACGTCGAGACAGTTCGAATCGCTTGTGTAGAGGATGACGAATCGATCAGCTGCCGCGAAGAGGTTTTTGAGGTGCAGTAGATAAATCTCATCCTCCACCAAGTGGAAAATGACATCGAGCGAGAGCGACAGATCTGCAGACAGGAACCGTGCGTCGTCCTTGAAGTTGCGCGGGTCGTACTTGAGGAAGCTCTTGGTGGTATCGCCACAGAACCGCCCCATGGCTTGCTGAAGGCCCGTCTCCGAAACGTCGATACCGAGGTAACGCGGGTATTCTGCGAGCTCCAGTTGCCGTCCGTCGCCGCATCCGAACTCGATGACAGAGGTCACGCTGTTCTCTTTGACGAAGGCGTTCAGGATCTGCGCTTTGAACTTGGCCAGTGCTCCCTCGGATCCATAGCCGGACGTGCCCCCTTCCGCGTAGCGACGCTCCCAGTATCCCTGTGACCCATGGAAACGATGTTTGCTAACCGTCCTTGAAAGCGTGGCGACGGCGGAGCCCGTGAGCGGTAGTTCCCGCAGTCTCTTCTTCATCGTCCCGACGACGGCCATGGCTGCCTCGATCTGTCGATTCACAACGTCTTGCAACAGAGCATACTGTGCCACGAAGGAAAATGATCGATTTCCGTCGAGGCGTCACGGGAAGTCGAACCTTTGTGAACTTAAGTAGGTTTGTAGCATGAGTTAATAATTTGATTTCCGGGCGAAGAGAGTAAACCGGATCCTGCCAAGATGAACGAGGCACGAAGTGGCGCCTTGCGTGGCGGGCGAGGCGGGCCGGCAGGTGCGGCGGCGGCTCATGGCCTTTCCCGGCGCGTACGGCCCGATGCGGTCCGAGGAACTGGCTGGCCTTCGCCGCCGGGACGTCGACCTCGACAACTTGTTGATCCGCGTCCGCTCAAGGGGATGTCACAGCTCTGCAGCAAAGTCCGGGCTGTTGCCGAGGGCCAGGCATGTCACGTGCCGGGACCAGGTACGTTCGACGACGTGGCTGGATTCAGGAACGGACGCGGCCGGGACAACCGCGCTCCTCAAGCGCGACCGCAGCAAGCCCCGTACGGACAGCAGGCACCGCAGAGTCCGTCGTACGGCGGCCCCTCCGCGCCGCAGCAGCAGTACGGCGGCGCGCAGCCCTACGGCGGTCACCCGCAGTGGCGGGGCCCGCAGGGCCAGGGCGAGCCGGAGTACTTCGGCGACGACAGCCAGGCGTACCCGCGGACCGTCGATCCGTACGCGGCCAACAGCCCGGGGCACACCCAGGCGTTCTCCGTCGGCGACGACCCGTACAACCAGGGCGAGACGTACCGGGCGGGCCAGGCCGCGGCGCCGCCGGTCGGCCCGCGCCTGCCCTGGAAGGAGCTGCTGCGGGGCATCGTGATGTCCCCGGCCCAGACGTTCCTCCAGATGCGGGACTACACGATGTGGGCCCCGGCCCTGATCGTGACCTTTCTGTACGGTCTGCTGGCCGTCTTCGGCTTCGACGGCGCGCGCAAGGACGCGATCAACGCCACGCTGTCGAACGCGATCCCGATCGTCCTGACGACGGCCGTGGCGATGATGATCAGCTCCTTCATCCTGGGCGTGGTCACCCACACCCTGGCCCGTCAGCTCGGCGGCGACGGCGCCTGGCAGCCCACGGTCGGCCTCTCCATGCTGATCATGTCCATCACGGACGCACCGCGCCTGATCGTCGCGATGTTCTTCGGGGGTGACGCGTCCTTCGTCCAACTCCTGGGCTGGCTGACCTGGATCGCCGCGGGCGCGCTACTGACCTTGATGGTCTCCAAGTCCCACGACCTGCCCTGGCCCAAGGCGCTCGGCGCGTCGGCCATCCAGCTGGTCGCGATCCTGTCGATCGTCAAACTGGGAACCTTCTAGTTTGGCGAGCGGCTGACCGGCTCGCGCGACAGCACGGGCGAGCGTCCGCCCGGCCCGGAACAGGGCGGGGTACAGCCCGGAAAGGATGGTCTCCAGCCGGTCCACACTGGTCCGGCTGGAGACCGTCAGCCGATCGATCCGCAGCGGGGTGCAGACCCCCGGATCGGCAAGCCTGTGGTTGTACAGAAAACCGGAGCGGTAGCCGGCCTGCCCCAGTAAACGGTTGGCCCGCTCGTCGACGTTGCCGTTGGGGTAGGCGAAGGAGGTCGGCGGCCGGCCGATCAGCTCCGTCAGCCGGTCGTGCGCCTCCAGCACCTCCGCCCGCACCTGTTCGTCGTCACAGCGGTCGAGGCAGGGGTGGGTCATCGTGTGATTGCCGACGACGACGCCGCCCTCCTCCAGCTCCCGCAGCTCCGCGGCGGTGAGCTGCCGCTGGCGCGGGCTGGGCACGGTGGCCGTCGCCCGCAGCTCCGCCAGTGCGAGCTGCCGGTCACGCTCGGACAACAGCTTCAGGGTGTGCGGGATGGTCTCGGGCCGTGTACGCGGAACCCGATGCGTGGTGCCGCCGTGCCGGGCCAGGTGCTCGGCCTCGTCCCACCAGAAGGGGGTCTCGGTGCCCACCAGCCCGGGGATCACAAAGCAGACGGCCGGAATGCCACGCGCCGCCAACAGCGGAAGGGCATGGGTGTACACGCTGTGGTCACCGTCGTCAAAGGTGACGAGAACGCTGTGGGCGGGCAGTTCCGCGCCGCCGCGGGTGGCCTCCTCGACCTGCTCCAGGGAGACCGGAACGAACGAGCGCTGCAACATGTCGAGGTGCGACTCGAAGACCGCCGGGTCCTCCACGCCGTGGTAGCCGAGAACGGCCAGCCGGTCGGCGGCCCGGCGGTGAAACCACGCCTGAGCAGGCGATCGACGCAGCACAGCGTCCGCCCCCTGCCAGGCGTCATAGCGCGCGTGCCAGCCGACGAGCCTGGCCTTGACCGCCGGGTTCACGCCCGGACCCGGGCGGGGAACGACGCGCCGATGCCGACGCCCCGGTACCAGTGGTCGAGCGGCTTCTCGTCGAAGTGAAGGAACTCCCGCTGCTGTTCCTCGGCCCAGCACGGCAGTACCCGCCAGCAGTAAGCCTTCGTGGCCAGCACGACCGCTTCAGGCGCCAGCAGAGGGGTCGCCGCGTCGAGTTCGGCACGGTCGTTCTCCGGCGTGTGACTGGAGTCCACGATCAGGAGATCGATCGGCTGCCGCCGGGCCACGGGACCGGCGAGAAACTCGACCGAGTCACCGACCACGTGCTCAATCACCTGGTCGTACGGAGGCGCGATCAGTTCGCCCGAACGGTCGTCGAAATCGACGGTGGCCAGTCGGCCCCGGCCGTTCCTCAGCAGGGCGGCCGCGATGACCGCGCTCCCGAACCCGCGGTTGGTGCCGGTTTCCACCACGAACTCGGGGCGGAGCGCCCGGACGAAGGCGTACCAACCCAGGCGCCGGCCATAACGGATGACCCGGTCGACGGTGGCGCCACGACTACTGCGCGCCAGGCCCCCGGCGAGAACCCGGCGCAGCTCGGCGTCCTCCTGGAGCTCCGCCAGGTAACCGCGTACGGCGTCCGCCCGGCTGCCCGTCACCGTCGCGACGAACCAGGCCAGGTGCTCCAGATTCAGCGGTTCGAGGTCGTAGGTGTAGTGAACGTGCTCCCGCGAGCGCACCAGCCAGGAAGCCGACTGCTTCACGATGCGGGCGTTGTGCCGAGCCACGGCCGCGAGCCGGCTGGGAAAGACCGCGAAGGGCGCCAGCTGACTGGCGGCGGCTCTGCGGGTCAGTGCATTGTGCTTCACAACTGCTCCTAATGAGTCTTCTCGGACTCCATGAACGGGTCTCTGACGTGCCGCTCACTACGTTCCTGGCAATTTATCCAGCATGGAAAGAAAGCCCCGCCCGACACGCCACCCCGTGAATTACCCGCAGGTGGTTCTCGTCGTGCCATTCCTCTCAGAGTTTCGGCGTTCCTTCTATCGCCGTCTGGAAGTGGATCTGAAGGCTCGCGGAGTCCGTCTCGTGATCGCGTACGGCGCGCCGTACAGCGTGGATCAGAGGGCGCGCCGAGACGTGATCCACATCGAGGGAGCGGTCCGGCTGAAGCAGTGGAGCACATGGGTGGCCGGCCGACCGCTGGTCCACAAGCACCTTGGCTCGCTCGCCCGTTCGGCGGACGTCCTGGTGGTCGACCAGTCACTTCGCAACATGGAGCTGTATCCCCTTCTGCTGCGGCAGTCGACCGGCCGCGGACCGATCATCGCGATGTGGGACCACGGCCGTACGTACACCCAGCCGCAGTCCGCGCTGGAACAATCACTCAAGTACGCCCTCACCCGGCAGGCGCGCTGGTTCTTCGCCTACACCACCGGGGGCGCGCAAGCGGTCATCGACCACGGATTCCCCCGACAGCGTGTCACCGTCGTCCAGAACGCGATCGACACCAAAGCGCTCGGCGAGGCCTATCGAAGCGTGACCCAGGGCCAGATCACGGAGTTTCGACGGGAGCACGGCCTCACGGCCGGCCGCACCGGACTGTTCGTCGGAGCACTCAGCCCCAGCAAGCGCATCCCCTTCCTCGTCGAGGCGGCCGAGGAGATCGCCGGACGCCTGCCCGGCTTCAGGTTGCTGGTCGCGGGAGCGGGCCCGGAAGAGCAGGTCATCAAGGCCGCCGCAGCCCGGACACCCGTCGTCGTACCCATCGGCCAGGCGTTCGGGGAGCGCAAGGCGCTGCTGGGCGCCGTGTCCGATGTCATGCTGATGCCCGGCCTGGTGGGGCTGTGCGCGGTCGACTCGTTCGTGCTGGAAACACCCATGGTCACGACTCCGTGGCCATGGCACGCGCCGGAGTTCGAATACCTCGGACACGGCAGAAACGCCCTCGTCGCACCGGACGACCCGCAGCGGTACGCCGCATCCGTGGTGGACCTGCTCAGCAGCCCCGAACGCCTCGACGTCATGCGCGAGGAGTGCCGTAAGGATGCCCGGCAGTACACCGTCGAGGAGATGAGCCGACGGTTCACCGACGGACTCGTCCGCCTTCTCCAGGACGGCCACCGATGACCCGGCCGACGGGCACACGGGCCGCGACCGCCGCCGGCTTCGAGGTTCACCGCACCCCGAGCAGCCTGGCCGCACTGGAGGACGGCTGGCGCGACCTGGTCGCGGCCGTGCCGGGCTCCTCGTACTTCACCACGCCGGACTGGGTGCTCGGCTCGTGGGAGGCCATGGACACACCGCACACGGCCGAGGTCGCGGTGTGGACCGCCCCCGGCGGGCGTGTGGAGGCCGTCGTCCCACTGATGCGCGTCCGGGAGCGGCTGCATCCTCGGGTCCCGCTCCCGGTGACTTGCTGGACCCTGCTCGGATCAGGCTCCGATGCGGCGGACCACGGGCTGTTTCCCGTCCTGCCGCACCGCCGCGCCGAGGTCCGCGCCTGGCTCCGGGAGCGCGTCGGGCGCGGCAGCCTCTGGCTTCCCGCGATGGACCGGGAGGCGGACCCCGGACTGCTGCTCCCCGGAACCCACAGGCTCGCCAGGGCCACCTGCCCGCGCCTCGCGGTCGGTCCGGGCATCGACGTCGGTTCCCGACGCTTCCGGAAAGACGTGGGGCGATATGAACGACGGCTCACTGAAAGCGGGATTTCCCTGCGCTGGGTGCCGCCGCACGAGATGACCGACAAGGTGATCGACACGGTACTCAGGCTCCACCGGGCGCGGCAGGACGTGAAAGGCACCACGACGGCCTTCGGCCCCCGCCGGCGCGGTTTCCATCTGCGGCTCCAGGAGCGCGCGGCTCCTGGGCGCGGGCCCGCCGCCCTGCTGGCCGAGCGCGACGGCAGTGCCGTCGGAGCGGTCTACGGGTTCCTGTGGCAGAAGACCTTCGCCTACTACAACGGCGGCTGGGACGCGGCCTACGCGCGGATGAGTCTCGGCAGCGTCCTCGTGTACCGGGCGATCGCCGAGGTGGCCGAGCTCGGCGTGGATACGTTCGACTTCCTGCGCGGCGCCGAGCCGTACAAGTACCGGCCGTTCGGCGCGCAGGACCGCCATGACGAACAGTGGCTCAGGCCCCGCAGCCCGACGGCGCTGCTCGCGGGCACCGCCCTCTGGCTGCACCACCGCTCCCGCGGCTGACTTCGCGGCACCCGCAGGCGGTGGTCCAGGGGACAGCCGACAGCAACGGCGACGACGGGCCCGGCCCCCTCACGTCCCCTGCTTCCGGGGCCCTGTCGTCCGCCTGCCCGGGGCAGCTGTGTGGAGTACGGCCCCGGGCAGGCGACCGCCGAGACCGACCTTCCGCACACCCCGGCGCCGAGGGCACCCTGGCAAGCACCCGCACCGCCTCCTCCCGGACCAGCGGCGAGGGCGGCAACGGCGCCGACCCGGGCACCTACGTGTGCACCCTCACCCATCCCGTCACCCATCCCGTGGCCCGAGACCGCCCGGCAGGTGTCAGAGCGCTTCCTTGGAGGGAGTGACCGGCTCGCCCGACCTGCGTACCGGAGGCAGAACGGACCACGGGAAGTTGATCCACTCATCGGTCCGCTTCCACACGTACTCGCACTTCACGAGGGAGTGGGGCTTCTCATAGATCACCGCGGAGCGGACCTCGGCCACGGTCTCCTGGCAGAAGTCGTGCACCAGCTTGAGGGTCTTGCCGGTGTCGGCCACGTCGTCGGCGATCAGGATCTTCTTGTCGGTGAAGTCGATCGCGTTGGGGACGGGGGCGAGCATCACGGGCATGTCGAGCGTGGTGCCCACGCCGGTGTAGAACTCGACGTTGACCAGGTGGATGTTCTTGACGTCCAGGGCATACGCGAGCCCACCGGCCACGAACACACCGCCGCGCGCGATGCTGAGCACGATGTCGGGCTGGTAGCCGTCGTCGGCGATGGTCTGGGCGAGTTCCCGGACGGCGCGTCCGAAGTCCTCGTAGGTCAGGTTCTCTCGTATGCCGGTCGTCATGTCTCGCTCACACCTGGGTCCGGTGGAAGTTGAGGAAGGAACGGGAGGGAGTCGGCCCGCGCTGCCCCTGGTAGCGCGAGCCGTACCGCTCGCTGCCGTAGGGGAACTCGGCCGGCGAGCTGAGCCGGAACATGCACAGCTGCCCGATCTTCATGCCCGGCCAGAGCTTGATCGGGAGAGTGGCGAGGTTGGACAGCTCCAGGGTGACGTGCCCGGAGAAGCCGGGGTCGATGAACCCGGCGGTGGAGTGGGTGACGAGCCCGAGCCGCCCGAGGGAACTCTTGCCCTCCAGCCGCGACGCAAGATCGTCGGGCAGGCTGATGACCTCGTACGTCGAGGCCAGGACGAACTCCCCGGGGTGGAGGATGAACGGCTCGTCGCCCTCGGGCTCGACGAGCCGCGTGAGGTCGGCCTGCTCGATGGAGGGGTCGATGTGGGGGTACCTGTGGTTCTCGAACACCCGGAAGTAGCGGTCGAGCCGCACGTCGATGCTCGAGGGCTGCACCATCGTCGGATCGAACGGGTCGATCACGACCCGGCCCTTGTCGATCTCGGTCCGGATGTCCTTGTCTGAGAGAAGCACCCCCCGAGAATACGCAAGGCGCGCGGAGCCGCCACAATCGTGACGTCTCCGCGCGCCCGTACCGCTGATCGCTACCGCTTCTCCAGGGCCACCGGAACCGCGCTGCGGAGCCGGGCGCAGCGCGGGCACCGGACGAGCCGTCCGGGGCCGAGGCGCTCGGCCTGCTGCATCGGGAACGAAGCGGTGCTGAACACGTGCCCCTCGGCACAACGGACGACGGTGCGCTCCATCAAGTCCTCAGAGTCCCTTCCCCAAGAGCCTTCGTCTCACGTACGTGACGGACGACGAGCGGCACATTACGGGATGAAAGAGACGGCCCTCCAGGCGGCACTCCGGCCGCCCACAACCCCTCCGCGCGCCCCTACCGTACGCCCCAACTCCCGCCCGCCGCAGCCCCCGTCCGCCCTCCGGAACGACTTCGGACCCCACGGCTTCAGCACCGGGGGCCCGACATGAGGTACAGTGAGCGAGCATTACGACACCGGTTCAACCGGCGTCTTACGCGGGTGTAGTTTAATGGTAGAACATCAGCTTCCCAAGCTGAGAGCGCGAGTTCGATTCTCGTCACCCGCTCCATAGAGAAACCCCAGGTCAGCGGCCTGGGGTTTGTTTGTTGTCCAGTCCAATTTAGGGGTGGCGTGCCCTCTGTGTGCCCTAAGTCGAGGTGAAGTGATCTCCAGAGGGGCGCGCGGCCGCCGATTTCAGTGACCCGCCCTCGCGCGTCTCAAATAGCGAGACGCATTTCCTGTGCCTTGCGCCACAAGTCCTGCAGATGGCAGTGAAGTCGCTTACGCAAAGGCCGACTTGGGGGCTGATGCGCAGCTGTCGCCTATCCGGACTGCACTTCGGGCCAGAGTCTCTTCCAGTGGGTGGCTGGCCGTACGAAGGACGGGGACAACCAGGGTTCGCCCATCCAGCGCCCATGCGTAGAGGGCAACCACTGGTGGGCACGGCGGGGGACGCGTACTGGTTCCTCACGGTGGCACGCCTAGAGCCGTACGCGCCCTCGCCGAGCGACGGCGATGCACCGGACACCGCGCTGCTCAAGCAGTGGGCTCTGGACCAGCTTCCCCTGCCCATGGCGTTGTACGACCGCGCCGGGGTGCGGGTCGAGATCAACGCCGCTATGACGCGCGAGACGGGCAAGCCGGATCACGAGCTGCTCGGCTGGCCCATGGGGCACTCCGCCTCCGGCCGGACCTTCGCGGATTCCCGGGGTGTCGCCGAGGCCCTGCGGCAGGTGGTGGCCACCGGCGAACCCGTGACGACGGAACTGCACGGGATGGGCCCTGGCGATGCCGCCAGGCGGGTCTGGCTGCTGTCGCTGTACCCCGTGCGCGACCCCGGCGGCCGGATCTGCGGCGTGTCGGCCGCCGCGGTGGACACCACCGAGCAGTTCCGCGCCCGGCGACGCATGGCCATCCTCTACGGGGCGGGGCTGCGGATCGGTACCACCCTCGACCTCGGCCGTACCGCAGATGAGCTGGCGGAAGTCAGCACTGACCACTTCGCCGACTTCGCCGTGGTGGACCTGCTCGACAGCGTCCTGCGGGGCGAGGAGTCGACAGCCCGCAACCGCATGCTGGTCCTGCGACGAACCGCTCAGCGTTCCGTCCTGCCGGAATGCCCCGAATCGGTGGTGGCGCTCGGGGCGACCTACACCTACCCCGAGAACTCCCCTCCCGGGCACGCTCTCGCCGCGGGGCACGGCGCGGTGCACCGGACCAAGGACATCCTGCGCTGGTGGGAGGAAACCTCCCCCGAGCGTGGCCGCAGCATCCGCACGTACGGAATCCACTCCGTCATGACAGTGCCGCTGCGGGCACGCGGGGTGACCCCGGGATTGGCCCTGTTCTTCCGCCACCGCACCCCGGACCCCTTCGACGAGGAAGACCTGCGGCTGGCCGAGGAACTCGGCCACCATGGGCCGGCTGTGCACGGCGGTACGCACCCTGGCCGACGTGGACCTGGCCCCCGACGAACTGCTCACCCACCTCGACGACCTCGTGCTGCGCATGGACCGCGAGGAGGCCATAGGCCGCGACGGTCACCCTGACCACCCCTCAGGGGAAGTCGGGGCCACCTGCCTGTACGCGGTGTACGACCCCGTCTCCGGTGGCTGCGCCATGGCCAGAGCCGGCCACCCGCCGCCGGTCCTGGCCGCCCCCGACGGCACGGTCCGCTTCCTGGAGCTGCCGGCCGGGCCGCCTCTGGGCCTGGGCGGCATGCCCTTCGAGGCCGCCGAGTTCCACGTCGCCGAAAACAGCGTCCTGGCCCTGTACACGGACGGACTGATCGAATCCCAGGTCCGCGACCTGGACGACGCCTGCGAGCTGCTGCGCTCCGGGCTCGCCGAACCCGGCCGCCCACTGGAGGAGACCTGCGACCGGATCCCGCACGACCTGCTCCCTCAGCCCCAGACGGACGACGTCGCTCTCCTTCTGACCCGGACCAGGACCCTTGGCACCAGCCAGGTCGCCCCCTGGGAACTGCCCGCCGAACCCTCCGTTGCATTGATCTTCATCCGCGGGGATGTCCAGTAGCGGGCGTGGTAAGCGGTAAGCGGCAGGGCCGGGAGCAGCCATCAGGCGTTCGCCACCGCCGGCGTCAGCCATGCCGTGCTCCACAGCGAACGGGAAGCGGTCAACGCGAAAAAAAATCTGTGGCTCTTCGCGGCAACCTTTTCGGCCTCTCGGACCACTCAGTGTTGTCCGGCCATGTGGTCGGTCAGATGCAACGGCTGAAAGAGAGCACAGACATGTCCCTGGAACGAGAGCACAGACATGTCCCCGGCCCACCCACGTCATCGGTGGCGTCCCGCGTCGGCGGCCACCGTGCCGACGGCGGTGCCCGCGGTGGTCGCCCGAAGCATCGTGGCCGTCGGTTGCTCGCGCGTCGGGGTTTCTGGGCGGGTCTCTCCATGGTGGTCGTGGCCGGCTCGGCTGTCGTGGTCAGCCAGGCTTCGGCGCAGCAAACCCTGGATCTGAAGAAGTGGTACGTGCTGGTCAACCGCAACAGCGGCAAGGTACTGGACGACCGCGCTTTCGCCACGAACGACGGCGCGGCGGTGGTGCAGTGGAGCCGTCACGGCGGCGCCAACCAGCAGTGGCGGTTCATCGACTCGGGTGACGGCTACTACCGGCTGCAGAACCGGAACTCCGGCAAGGTGCTGGATGACCTCGGCTGGTCGAAGACCGCCGGCTCCGCCCTCGTGCAGTGGAAAGACCTGAACGGCACCAACCAGCAGTTCAAACTGGCCAAGTCGCCGGACGGCTACGTGCGTTTGGTCAATCGCTTCAGTGGCATGGCTGTCGATGTCCACAACGCCGCCAAGGCCGACGGCGGAGACGTCGTCCAGAACCGCGACCGGGGCGGCGCCGATCAGCAGTGGCAACTCGTCCCGGCCGGGAGTGTCGGCAGCTCCGGTACGCCCACCGCGCCGAGCAGCAGCGTTCCCACCAGCCCGGCTCCGAGCAGCTCGCACCCGTCGTCGACGCCGTCTCCCGTGGCCGGTGGCGGCAGCTCGACGAAGCGTTTCATGGGCAGCAGCACGGTGCTCGTCGGCGGCTCGATGTCCGACGCCTCGGCGGCCGCCGCGCCGTTCGACGTGCGGTACGCCTATGTGCACAGCCAGCCAGCGCCCTCGTCGGACTACTACACGGCAGCGAAGTGCCACGACGACTGGTCGGGTTGGTGGGGCTGCTGGAACGGCAGCACCACGGCGCCCGGCACTTACGTGACCTGGCGGGACAGTGTGGTGGCCCAGGCGACGTACAAGGGCAGCGCGCGTCCGCAGAAGATGCTCTGGACCTGGTACTCGTTGCGCGACCTCGGGGATGCGGCAGGCCAGGGCGACGGCCCGGGCGAGGTCAAGGCCATCAACCGGCTCGACCTGCTCACCCGGTACCTGAACGACTACCGGTTCTTCCTCCAGAAGATCGGCACGTCGCAGGAGGCGATCGACCTCGAGCCCGACTTCTGGGGCTACGTCCGGTCGCTCGGCGATCCGCACCAGGTTCCCGCACAGGTCTCCGGCGCGAATCCGAAGGATTGCGGATCGCAGGAGAACAGCGCCGCCGGACTCGCCCAGTGCCTGATCTCGATGGCGCACAAGTACGCACCGAACACCGCCGTGGGAATGCACCTTTCCTGCTTCGACTGGCAGACCAACACCCAGGCGTGCGTCAAGGACTACGCGAGCCTCGGGGCGAAGAACGCCGACTTCCTGGCCACCGACGTGTCGGACCGCGACGCGGGCTGGTACGCCCAGCCGGCCCACGGCGGCAGTGACCACTTCTGGAACGACCAGAAGGCCGCCGCCGCGCTGCAGTTCTACAAGACGATGGCCGAGTCCGTGGGCAAGCCGGTCGTCCTGTGGCAGATCCCCGTGGGCAACATGGCGCAGAACAACACCCTCAACCATTACAAGGACGACAAGGTGGACTGGTTCTTCGGGCACATGGACCAGGTGGCGAACGCCCATGTCGCCGGCCTGTTCTTCGGTCCAGGGCAGCAGGAACAGACCGCGGTCGAGACCGACGGCGGAAACCTGATCAACAAGACGATCGCCTATCACAACTCGGGCGGTACAGCGCTCAAGTAGGCGAAGCTGACGAAATGCGCCCCCATCGCTTCGATGGGGGCGCATTGTCGTGTAGGACGAGCGGCGGACCGTCCCACGACTTCTGCGGCTGTGTAGCCCAGCAGCCGGCGGGCTCGTCCGTGCAGCCGCTTTCCGTTACTTCCCGAATGCCTTGCGGAACTCGTCGACGGTCTCGTCCGGGGCCCCGTTCGCACCGCACACCGGGACAACGCCCTTCTCGGCGGCCACGATGTAGCGCTCCCCCTTCGAGAACGTCAGCGCCTCCGGCCGGCTCGCGTCGCCGTTAAGCACGACCGTCTCCGTGTCGCCGCCCTTCAACCAGTGGTCGACACGGAAGGTGACCGTGGAACCCTTGATGGAGGTGACCGTTCCCACGAAGAGGGTCGGGTACCCGCGCAGGGTGTCGGGACTGGGCGCCATACACTTCTGGCTGCCGAAGCCGCTGTGGATGGTGAGTGTCAGCGGGCCGGCCGAGGCGGCCGAGTGCCCGTTGTCGTTGTTCGCCATGACTCCTGCGGCGATGCCGCCGCCGAGCAGAAGCAGACCGGCAGCCGCCGCGAGTCCGAAGAGCTGACGGCGGCTCCTTCGCGCAGCGGTCTTCGCGGGGGCCGTACTGCCGGTCTGGAGCGCGGTGTCGGTGGTCAAGATGTCCTCCACAAGTCGGTCGATGTCGGGCAGCGGAGCATGCGGGGTCAGCGCCGGGTCCGCGGACTTCAGCCGGGCCAGCAACTCGTCGTCATTCACTGACCGCTCCTTCCTTCATCCCTCTTGTGTCCGGACGGTTCGTCATGCTTTCGCCGCAACTGTTCGGCGAGTTTCTTTTTCGCCCGGTGCAGCCGGATGCTCACGGCGTTGGACGTCAGCCCGGTCGCCTCCGCGATCTGCCGGGGTGCCAGCTCCTCCCACGCCCACAGCCGCACCACCTCACGGTCCAACGCCCCGAGGGTGGCGAGCGCGGCGTGCAGATCGCTGTGGTCGGCGACCCCGGCCGGCCGCTGCTCCTGCGTCCGCATCAACCGCTCCACCAGCCGGAGCCGGCGCCCGTCGGCACGGCGGGCATTCGCCAGACAGCCCCGCGCCACCCCGTAGCACCACGGCAGCACGTCATCAGGATCGGGCAGGGAACCCGGCGCCGACCCCAGGCCGGGGACGTCGTCAATACGACGCCACAGCACCAGCATCGCCTCCGCCAGGATGTCGTCGACCATGTCGGCGCTCGTCCGTCGCAGCAGATACCGGTGCAACGGTTCCGCCACCACGTGCGCCAATCCTTCGAAGCGCGCCCGCTGCCTCTGGCGCGACTCCTCTTCCGTCATGGATTCCACAACCCGTCCTGTCCGGCACCGGCCGGATCCTTTCAGGCGAGTGCCTACGGACGCGTCATCAGTTCAGGGCGTCGTCCATGGTCGGCTGCCGGTACGGGGCGCGGATCGAGCTGTCGATGTACACGCCCTTCGCGGGCAGCGACGGGTGGGCGGCGGTGCTCGCGCCCTGGTCGAAGCAGGCCCGGGACGCCTGGCTCGGTGTCCTTCCGGGCCAGGGCCATCGACGCCAAGGGCACCAACGCCACCCTGGACGCTGATCAACGCCTACCTCACCACGAGGTGACCTGAAAAAGTTCCCGGCTCGCGGCAACCCTGTGCGGAGCCTGTGACCACAAGGAGTCGGATCGGGCCACTCCGGTGGGCTGGATCCGACTTCCTCTGGCGAACGGTATGCAAGGAGAGCGTCTCCCCCATGAACAACCCCACGAACGGCGTGCGCCGTGGGCGTCACCGCCGTCGCTGGACCGCCACCGCTGTGCTACTCGGCGCGCCCCTCGCCGTCGTGCCGTATCTCCTGTTCGTGCAGGAGGACTCGCAGGCCGCGACGGTCGAAGGCAATGCCTACTACGAGCTGGTTTCCGTGCGCAGCGGCAAGGTGCTGGACGTCAACGGCTTCTCCACCGCCGACGGCACCCGGATCCAGCAGTGGACCGACCAGCACACCGCCAACCAGCAGTGGAAGCTGAAGTCCGTCGGGGACGGCTACTACGAGCTGGTGAACCGCAACAGCGGCAAGGTCCTGGGCATCGCGGGCAATTCGACCGCTCAGACGGCCGCCGCTGAGCAGCAGACCGAAAACTCCTCCCCTTCCCAGCAGTGGCGGATCGACGATGTGAGCGGTTCCGACGCCGTCACCTTCACCTCCCGCAGGAGCGGCCAGGTCCTGGACGTCTCCGGAGGCTCCTCGGCCAACGGAGCGGCAGTCATCCAGTTTCCCGGCCTGGGCAACACCAACCAGCAGTGGAAGCTGGTGAAGATGGCCGACCCCTTGGCGGCTGGGGGCGGCAGCACGGACGCCAAGCCCGCGTCCGGACCGTATGCGTGGAAGAACGCCCAGGTGGCGGGCGGTGGTTACGTCACCGGGCTGGTGTTCAACCAGAAGGAGAAGGGCCTGCTGTACGCGCGCACCGACATGGGCGGCGCCTACCGCTGGGACACCGGGGCCGAGCAGTGGATCCCGCTGACCGACTGGCTCGGCGAGAAGGACTGGAACCTTCTGGGCATAGATGCGCTGGCCACCGACCCCGTCGACCCCAACCGGCTCTACCTCTCGACGGGCACCTACACCAACGAGTGGGCGGGCAACGGCGCGATCCTGCGCTCCACCGACCGGGGCCGCACCTTCCAGCGCACCGATCTGCCGTTCAAGGTGGGCGGCAACGAACCCGGCCGCGGGGCGGGCGAACGGCTCGTGATCGACCCCGCGAACCACGGCACCCTACTGCTGGGCACCCGCAAGAACGGCCTGTGGCGCAGCACCGACTACGGCGCGACATGGAGTCAGGTCTCCTCGTTCCCCGTCAAGGACGGGGCGAGCAGCGGCGCGGGCATCTCCTTCGTGACGTACGGCCCGGCCGGCAGCAACACGGTCTACGTCGGCGTCAACGACAGGTCCACCTCCCTGTACCGCTCCACCGACGGCGGCAGCAGCTGGCAGGCCGTCTCCGGGCAGCCCACCGGCCAGATGCCGCAGCACGGCGTGGTCTCCGGTGACGGCTCGCTGTACCTGTCCTACAGCAACAGCATCGGCCCCATGGACGCGACGGCGGGCTCGGTGTGGAAGTACACGCCGTCCGGCGGCGCGTGGAAGAACATCTCCCCCTCCCAGGGCGGTTACGGGTTCTCCGGTCTGGCCGTCGACCTGCAGAAACCGTCCACGGTGATGGTCACCACCCTCGACCGCTGGTGGCCCGAGGACGAGGTCTACCGGACCACCGACGGCGGCACGACCTGGAAGGCACTGGCCGACAAGTCGCAGCGCGACGCCTCCGGCGCTCCTTACGTCGGTACCAACACCGGGCACTGGATGACCGCGCTGGCCATCGATCCCTTCGACTCCGGGCACGTGCTGTACGGCACCGGCAACGGCATCTGGCGCAGCAAGGACGCCAACGCCTCCGACAGCGGCGGCACCAGCCACTGGGCCTCCGGGGCCCGCGGGCTTGAGGAGACCTCGCTGGCGGACGCGATCGCCCCTCCCGGCGGCGCCACCGTCATCACCTCCATGGGCGACCAGGGCGGTTTCCGCCACGACTCCCTGACCGAGGTGCCCGCCGGACGGCTGAAGAACCCGCTGATGAGCAGCAGCACCGACATCGATTTCGCTCAGTCCAACCCCTCGATGATGGTCCGCGTCGGCCGTGGCGGCGCGCAGGACGGCGCCTACTCCACCGACGGCGGCAGCAGCTGGAACGGCTTCACGTCGGAGCCGGTCAGCAGCTCCCAGATGGGCCATGTCGCGCTTGCGGCGGACGGCTCCACCATCGTCTGGACCGAGGACGGTCAGGTCCCGTACCGCTCGACCGACAAGGGCTCGAGCTGGTCGAGGGTCAGCGGCCTGGGCACCGACGCCGAGGTCGTCGCCGACCGCTCCTCCGGCAACACCTTCTACTCCCTGTCCGGCGGTACCCTCTACGCCAGCACCGACGGCGGCGCGACCTTCACCGCCCGGGCCGGCAACCTGCCCTCCGGCCGGCTCGTGGCTGTCCCCGGTATCGCCGGGGACCTGTGGATCTCCGGCGGCGGCAAGGGGCTGCTGCACTCCACCGACGGCGGCCGCACCTTCGCCGCGCTCGGCTCGGTGCAGTCCGCCTCGGCCCTCGGCTTCGGCAAGGCCGCGCCCGGCGCCAACTACCAGGCGCTGTACCTGATCGGCACCGTCAAGGACGTCACCGGAGTCTTCCGCTCCACCGACAAGGGCGCCACCTGGCTCCGCGTCAACGACGACGCCCACCAGTGGGGCGCCATCGGCAGCCTCGGCATCATCACCGGCGACCCCGACACCTTCGGTCGCGTCTACATCGGCACCAACGGACGAGGCCTCCAGTACGGCGACCCGTCCTGACCCCAACGCCCGAGCGGGGCCGCAGCCACAATGGCCTGCGGCCCCGCCATGGCTGAGGACCTCGCTTCATCCTGCACGAGCTCCTGGCGCCTTCAGCCGGCAAAGGGGCCAGTCAAGCGCCGTCGCTTCCCAAGCTGAGAGCGCGAGTTCGATTCTCGTCACCCGCTCCAGAATGAAACCCCAGGTCAGTGGCCTGGGGTTTGTTTGTTGTCCAGTCCAAGTTGGGGGTGGCCCGCTGTGTCATCGCCGTCGTCGGCGAGGTGGGCCGGCTGCGGGCGCCAGGGCGGCTACCAGGAGAGGGCGTCCTCGGCGTTGTCCTGCCAGTAGGTGACAGTGGCAGCGCTGTTGAAGAAGACACCGCCCTTCGGCAGCTTCAGGGTCTTCTCCTTGTTGGTCGCGTTGCCCTGCCTGTCGGCGAAGAACACGCCCAGGGTCTTCGCCTTGGCGCCCCCTTCGCCGTCGGGGGTGGAGGTCGTGATGCCCGCGTACGCGGACTGGCCGGGCTTGAGCGTCACCACGGCCTGCGGCGTGGTCTCCTCAGCCCACGCGAGCGGGGCTTGGGCGTCGGCGCCGGCCCTCAGGTAGGGGGCGATGTAGGCGTAGCAAGGCTTGGTACCGGTGTTGGTGGCCTTGAGCAGCAGGTGGTTGATCGGGCGGGACACCTTGGTGACGGTCAGCTTGGTGTTCGCCGTGGTGCAGGTGACGACCGAGGTGGCCTTCTTGGTGGCGGCGGAGGCGGTCTGCTCGGTGGCCTGGAAGCCGACGAGCGCGAGGGCGGCGGCGACGACCATGGAGGAGGCGGCCGCGCGGGAGACGAAACGAGTGACGATACGCATGAGTGAGCTGCTTTCTTCGAATATCCGGAAGGTGAGCTTCTGGTTATGGGCTGTGCTGGTCGGTCTTGTCTTGGTTGTGCCGCGTGTGGTGTGCGAGGGCGCGCTGGAAGTGCGGGCCATGAACGCGGAGTTGAGCGAGGACGATCGCCATGTCCGGCGAGGCGCCGTGCTCGGATGACCCAAGCCTGTGCCCTGCGGCGTTCCATCCGCCATTCCCTTCGGGGGTTTCGGGATGCTGGAATGCTCGCACCAGCTCTGAACTGCAGAAACGAGGCCTTCCTGGAATGCCGAATGGAATGGCGTGCGACGCTCTACGTGCCGGGTCTCAACCTTGCCGAAGTCGTGGAGCAGGACGGGCCGCGCGTCACTCGGCGCCCCGCCGCTCCCTGAACCGGGCGGCGGCCGCGGCGAGATCCACGATCGGAGCGGGGTAGTCCAGGCCCGCACGGGTGGCTGCGTCGAGGTGGGGGACGCGGTGGACCGCCGTGGCGTCGAGGTGGCGGAGCTCGGGGATCCAGCGGCGTACGTACTCCCCGCGGGGGTCGTACCGGCGTGCCTGGACGAGTGGGTTGAGGAGTCGGTTCGGGCGGGTGTCCGTGCCCGTCCCCGCGACCCATTGCCAGTTGAGCTGGTTGTTCGCGATGTCGCCATCGACGAGGAGGTCCAGGAAGTGGCGGGCTCCCACCCGCCAGTCCACGTACAGCGTCTTGGTGAGAAAGCTTGCCGCGAGCAGGCGGGCCCGGCCCGGCATCCAGCCCTCGTGGCGGAGCTGTCGCAGGCCGGCGTCGACGATGGGATAGCCCGTGCGGCCGTCCCGCCAGGCTTCGATCTCCCGCGTGGCGCGGCGCCAGCGGTCGTGCCGGGGGCGGTAGTCGTGGTCGGCCGCGTCGGGGCGGGCCGCCAGGACCTGGTGGTGGAACTCCCGCCAGGCGAGCTGCCGGACGAAGGCATGCGCACCGGGGTTGTCCTGCGCGCGGGCCCGGTGCAGCAGTTCGGTGGGTGAGAGGCAGCCGAAGTGCAGGTAGGGGGAGAGCCGGGAGGTCGCGTCGGCGGCCAGGTCGTCGTGCTGGTCGTCGTATGCGGACAGCGGGCCGGACAGCCATGACCGCAGCCTCCGACGGGCCTCGGATTCACCGCCGGCGGGCAGGCCCTGCGAGGTAAGGCCCGGCGCGAGTGACTCCGGGTGTGGCACACCGGCCGAGCGTACGTCCGGTACCCGTACGGCCTCCGGTGCCGGCAGGACGCCGCGCACGGAGAAGCTCTCCCATCGGCGGAAGTACGGGGTGAAGACCGCGAAATGGTCCTTGCCCGCGGGCGTCAGCGCCCCCGGCGGTACAGCCGTCAACGAGGCGTCGTGTACCCGCAGTTCACGTCGGTCGGCGGCCAGATCCGCGCGCAACCGGTCCTCGCGCCGTGCCGCGTAGCGGCTCACCCCCGCCGCGATGTGCACCGCGCCGGCCCCGGTCTCCGCCGCCACCCGGCAGGTCTCCTCGACCACGTCGCCGACGCGCACCACCAGTCGGCCGCCGCGAGCCCGCAGGGCCGCGTCGAGGTCGGCCAGGCTGTCGGCGAGGAACGCCGCGCGGTTGGGTACGACGAAGCCGGTGCGGCGGATGCCGGTGTCGACGACGAAGAGCGGGACCACGCGTTCCGCGTCCTTGAGGGCGGCCACCAGGACCGGGTTGTCGTGCACCCGCAGGTCGGCGGTGAACAGGGCGACCGAGACGCGCAAGGTTCCCTGAGCCTCCTCAGTGAGTACGGGCCGGTTCAGGGCCGGCCGATTCGGCCGCGGCGGCGATGTTGCGGGCCATGCCGCCGAAGACCGCGGCGTGGAAGGGGACCACGCCCCACCAGTAGGCGTGCCCAGCCAGACCGTGCGGATGGAAAAGGGCCCGCTGCCGGTACACCGTGCGCCCCTGTGGATCCCGGTCGACGGCCATCTCCAGCCAGGCCAGGCCCGGCAGCCGCATCTCCGCGCGCAGCCGGAGCAGCCGGCCCGGCTCGATCTCCTCCACTCGCCAGAAGTCCAGGCTGTCGCCGACCCGCAGCCGGGTCGCGTTCCGGCGGCCCCGGCGCAGACCGACACCGCCCACCAGGGTGTCCAGCCAGCCCCGCAGGGACCAGGCCAGCGGCGAGGAGTACCAGCCGTTCTCGCCTCCGATCGCCTCCACCACCCGCCACAACGCCTGCGGCGACGCCGCGACCGTGCGCTCGCGGTGATCCGTGTAGAGGCTCCCGCCCGCCCAATCGGGGTCGGTGGGCAGCGGGTCGCTGGGAGCGCGGGGAGTCGAGGCCGAGGACCACCTGGTGGCAACGTCCGCGTCCTGCACACGCCGCAGGGCCAGCCGGATCGCCCGGTCGAGGGTGACCGGCCCCTCCGGCGGGTCCGGCACGTAACGGACGATGTCCCGCTCGGCGCAGACCACCTCGTGCTTCAGCGATTCGACCAGCGGGCGCGCGAGAGCGCCCGGCACCGGGGTGACCAGACCGACCCAGAGGCTGGACAGCCGGGGGGTGAGCAGCGGAACGGGGACGATGACGCGTTTCGGCAGCCCGGCGACGACGGCGTACCGCCGCATCATCTCCTCGTAGGTGACGATGTCGGGTCCGCCGATGTCGAAGGCGCGGTTCACGTCGTACGGCAGCCTCGCGCACCCCACGAGGAAGCGGAGCACGTCGCGGACGGCGATCGGCTGGATGCGGGTGCGCACCCAGCTCGGGGTCACCATCACGGGCAGCCGCTCGGTCAGGTAGCGCAGCATTTCGAACGAGGCCGAACCCGACCCGATGATCACGGCTGCCCGCAGTACGGCGGTCGGCACGCCCGAGGCCAGGAGGATGCGGCCCACTTCGGCGCGGGACCGCAGATGGGGTGACAGTGCGTGCTCGGGTACTCCGGAAGGGCTCAGCCCGCCGAGGTAGACGATCCGACGGATTCCGGCGGCGCACGCCTGCTCACCGAAGATCCTGGCCGCGCGCCGGTCGGTCTCCTCGAAACCCCGCCCGGTGCCCAGCGCGTGCACCAGGTAGTACGCGACGTCCATGCCCTCCATGGCCGCGCGCACGGACTCCTCGTCCGTCACGTCCCCGCGCACGGCCTCCGCCCGCCCGGCCCACGGATGGTCCCGCAGCTTGCCGGGCGAGCGGGCCAGGCAGCGCACGGAATGCCCGGCGGCCAGCAGCTCCGGCACCAGCCTGCCGCCCAGATAACCGGTGGCGCCGGTGACCAGACAGCGCAGCGGCCGGTCGTCGTCGGTCATGCCGATCGCACGCATGCCTGTCGGGTGCGCCTTGTCCGGCGACGGCCGACGGACCGGGGCGCAGGGGACGTCATGGCTCTCATGTCCTCCCGGGACGTGCCTTCCGATGTGCTCTGTCGCTGTTCCTCTGAGCCCATGCTTGGGGCCGAGGACGAGCACCGCAACCTCGCCGATGTCCGCCTTGCCGTCGCCGGTGATGTCGCCGACGCCCACGACGACGTCGTACGACGAGCACCGGCCGGAGCCCACCCAGGCGCGCGTCGACGGTGCGCCAGGAGGACGGCTGCGCGGGCTGCCGGGTCAGCTCCGGCGTGCCTGGCTTCACCACCTGATCAAGGCGGTGCGGCTGCCCGGGGCGGTCACCGGCCCGCGCAGCCGAGGGCTCGGCCGGCGGATCAGCCCCAGGCGTTGTTGAGCTGGTCGGAGTAGCCCGCCAGGTAGCCCGTCAGGTTCGGGTGGAAGACCTCGGACGCGTTGTTCAGGTCGTTGATCCACGGGTCGGAGCCGCACGCCCCGTGGCCCTTGAACGTGTCGCGCATGTCGACGAACGTGACCGACTGCTGCGCCGCCGCGGCCTTGGTGCCCTCGGCCAGCGCGTCGGCGAAACCGTTCATGTAGGTGCGCTTGGCGGCGCTGAGGTCGACCACCGGGCAGGTCCCGGTCGAGGAGAGCGCCTGCGGGTAGCCGAGGACGATGATCTTGGCCTGCGGTGCCCGGGCCTTGATGTCCTTGTACAGCCCGGCGAGTTCGGTCACCATCTGGTTCTTGGCGTAGTACGACATCCACGACGTGGCCGTCTTGCAGTAGCTGTCCGTGTTCAGGAGGCAGTCCTTGACCACGGTGCTGAACTGGGCGTCGTTGCCGCCCACCGTGACGGTGACGATGTCGGTGCCGCTGTTCACGGCGGACAGCTGGTTGTTACGCACGTCCGCGATGGTCGCGCCGCTGCAGGAGACGTCCTTCAGCGTGTACTCCGAGTGCGCGGCCTGCGACAGGGCCGGGTAGTCGAGCGCGCTGCGCTTGCAGTCACCGCTGGCGGTGTCGTAGTAACCCGCGCCGACCCCGGATGCGTACGAATCCCCCAGAGCGACGTATTCCAGGCTTCCCGCGGCCTGGGCGGGAGTGCCGGCCATCGCCGTCAGCCCGGCGAATGCCATCACGGCGCCGGCGGCAATCGACGTCAATTTACGCATGTGTTCCTTCTGGAGCGCGGAGTCCAACTCGATGATCGAGGTGCGGAACGGAATGGTACAGCGAGCCGCTTGTCGCACAACTCCCAGCCATTGCACGGAACTTGCTTGTTTGTTGCCACCGGATGTTCGCCGCCGTGACGTCACTGCATGTGACATCCCTCCGGCTCGGAGAGAGCCCGTTTCGTCCATCACCGCTGATCGACAACACCCGCCCGGCGAACGCGCCGGATCTCACCAGGGGCTCACCCCCGGCTCACCACCTCGACGAGGGGCTCGGGCAGGCCGAGCAGACGGAGTGCGTCGGGCAGTGCCGCCCCTGTCACGGCCGCGGACTCGGCGGCCTCCCGGTAGCGGGCCCGGGCGCCGGCGTGGTCGCCTCGCCCCTCGGCGATGCGGCCGAGCCCGGCCAGCGTACGGACCCGGTTGCCGAGCCCCTTGACCCAGTGCGGGTCGAGCTGTTCCAGGGCCTGTGTGTACAGGTCCTCCGCCGTGGCCGGGTCCCGCTCCAGGAGGGCTGTGTCGCCGAGACCGCGTCGGGCGGCCGCCAGAGCACCGGTGCTGCCTGCGCGGCGGGCGTACTCGGCGGCCCTCAGGTAGTCGGCCCGTGCCGTCGCCGGGTCGATGTCCACCTGCTGATCGCCCCGGTTGACCAGCAGGTCGGCGCAGTCCTCCAGGGCGCCCAGCTGCTCGGCGAGACCGAGCGCCTCATCGGTGAGCGCGACCGTCGCCTCGCGCTCACCCCGCGCGCCGGCGACGCCCGCGAGCGCGTCCAGGGCCAGGGCGGCGCCCCATCGGTCGCCCAGCGCGCGGAACTCCGCGACCGCCGTGCGAAAGGCCCGTTCGGCCGCTGCGAAGTCCCCGACGCCGAGGGGTCCGAACCCGGAGACATACCGCGCGGCCGCCCTCACCCATGGCTCGGGGCGGTCACGCTGGGCCGAGACGAGGGCGAACGCGCCGGGTGCGTCCCCGTCGCCCGTCGCGTTGTGCATCATCCACAGGAGCAGGCCGGCAGGGTGGCGGCCCGCCCGGTCGGCCGACCATGCCGCGGTCAGCGCCTTGTCGGCCGACGCCCGGTGTCTGCGCCACACCTCCCGCCCGGCCGGGCCGGAAGCGGCGACCAGCAAGCAGATCGCGTACTCCTCGCCGAGCCCGGCCGGCGGCGTGTCGCCCACGGCGTCGAGCAGGATGCGCGCCTGCGGCGCCAGCGTGCCGGATCCTCCGCGGATCCACAGGTACGACGAGGCCGAGGCGATCAGTTCCAGGCCCGTCGCGACCTCCTGGGCCTCGGCCGCCCACCGCACGGCCGCCAGCAGGTCCGGCTGCTCCGCGGCGAGGGCCGCCAGCCACTCCAGCTGCTCGCCGCGTCGCAGCCACGGGGCGGCCGCGCTCATCAGCTCCACCAGCGTGCGGGCATGGGTGTGGCGTACCGCCTCCGTCTCGCCCGCGGCGTCCAGCCGTTCGGCGCCGTAGGAGCGGATCGTCTCCAGCATGCGGCAGCGTCCGCCCGTCCACTCCAGCAGCGACTTGTCGGCCAACGCCTGGAGCGTCTCCTCGTCGGTGTCGCACACGCGCAGCGCGGACTCGATGCTCGTCCCGCCGGCGAACACGGAGAAGCGCCGGGCGGCCCGTTGCTCCGGCTCCGACAACAGATCCCAGCTCCAGGCGACCACCGAGCGCAGCGTGCGGTGCCGGGCGTCCGCCGTGCGGCTGCCGCGCCCGGTGAGGGCGAGCCGGTCGTGCAGCCGGGCCGAGAGCTCGTCGAGGCTCAGGGTACGCAGCCGGGCCGCCGCGAGTTCGATGGCCAGCGGCAGGTTGTCGAGATCGGCGCAGACGCGCCGTACGGTCTCGGGGTCGGGGGCGAACGCGCGGCGCACGGCGCGGGCACGGTCGGTGAACAGTGCCACGGACGACGCGTCGTCGAGCGGCCGTACGGGATGAAGGTGCTCGCCGATGATGCCGAGCGGTTCCCGGCTCGTCGCCAGGACCCTCAGGCGCGGGCACGTCGCCAGCAGGCGTGCCGCCAGCACGGCGACCTCCTCGACCAGGTGCTCGCAGTTGTCCAGGACGAGCAGGAGTACGCGGCCCGTCAGCGCCGCGACCAGACGGTCCAGCGGGCTCTGCTCATCGGCGGCCACGTGCAGTCCGCTCTCGCGCAGGCCGAGGGCGCCGAGCAGGGCCCGCGGCAGGACGGCGGCGTCCCGCAGCGCGCCCAGTTCCACGAAGCACACCTCGTCGGCCGCCGCGCCGGCGACCTCCGCGGACAGCCGGGTCTTGCCGACGCCTCCCGGACCGGTCAGCGTCACCAGCCGGGCGACACGCAGGAGTTGTACGACCTCCGCCGTCTCGTCGTCCCGTCCGACGAACGCGGTCAGCGGTGCGGGGGGTGCGGCGGGTGCGGGCGACGGATCGGCGCTCAGCAACTCGCCGTGCAGTGCGACCAGCTCCGCCGAGGGATCCGCGCCCAGCTCCTCGGCGAGATGTCGTCTGACCCTTTCGAACACCACCAGCGCGGCGGCCTGCCCGCCGTCGGCGAACAGCGCCCGCATCAGCAGCCCGGCGAGCCGTTCCCGCAGCGGGTGGCGATCGACGAGCTCACGCAACTCCGGGATGACGGTGCGGTGTTCGCCGAGCCGGAGTTCGCCCTCGATCCGGTCCTCCAGGGCCCCCAGCCGCAGCTCCTCCAGCCGTACGGCGGCGGCCCGCGCCGGCTCGCTGTCGGCGAGGTCGGCGAGCGCCGGCCCCCGCCACAGCCGTAATGCCTCACGCAGCAGCGGGACCGCCCGCGCGGCGTCCCCCTCCCGCAGCGCCGACCTGCCCTCCCGCGCCAGCCGTTCGAACCGCCCGGCGTCCACGTCGTCGTCGGCGGCGACGATGCGGTAGCCGGCCCCGGTACGCTCGATCGCCGCTGCCCCGCCCAGGGCCGAGCGCAGCCGGGACACCTGGGACTGGATCGCATGGGCGGACGGTGCCCCGTCCGGTCCCGCCGCCCCGATGCCGTCGGCCAGCCGGTCGGCCGGAACGACCTCGCCGGGGGTGACGAGCAGCAGCGTGAGCAGCGCCCGCCGCGCGGGTCCGCCCAGGGACACCTCCGTCCCGTCGTCGCTCCACACCTGCGTCCCGCCGAGGATTCCGAAGCGCATGCGGGTGATTATCCACCCGCGTGTCCACGCGTATGGGTCAAGCGATCGGACCGAGATACGTACCCCCGGACACGTCGATGGTCCGGCCGGTGATCCACCGTGCCGCCGGTCCGGCCAGGAAGCCGACGACGTCGGCCACGTCTTCCGGCTCGCCGAGGCGGCCCAGGGCGGTGATCGCCTCAAGTCCTGCGACCACCTCGGGAATCGACGTGTAACCGGCGGTCAGGTCGGTCCGCACCGCGCCCGGCGCGACCGTGTTGACCGTGATCCCGCGTCGGCCCAGTTCATTGGCCAGCGACGGGGCCAGCGACTCCAGTGCCGCCTTGGTGACAGTGTAGCCGATCTGCGTGGAGACGGCGAACCGGCTGGCCGTGGACCCCATGTTGACGATGCGTCCGCCGTCGTTCAGCAGGGGCAGCGCCCGCTGGATCACGAAGAACGGAGCGGTGATGTTGACCGCCAGCAACCTGTCCCACTCCTGCTCGGTCACCTGGGAAACCGAACTCCCCGAGGAGATGCCCGCGTTGTTGACCAGGATGTCCAGCCCGCGCCCCGCGAGCCCGGCGGTCAGCCCCTCGAAGAGCTGCTCCACCGCGCCCTCCTCACCGAACCGGGCCCGAACGGCGAACGCCCGGCCGCCGGCCTCCTCGATCCGCGTCACGGTCTCCTTGGCCGCGTCGTCGTTGCCGCCGTAGTGGACCGCGACCAGCGCGCCGTCGGCGGCCAGCCGCAGCGCCACCGCCCGGCCGATACCGCGCGACCCACCGGTCACCAGTGCCGTCTTGCCCGTCAGAACAGCCATCGTCCGCTCCTCGATCCGGGCCGGCCCTCGGTGCGGGACCGGCGATGGCTCCACACTGGCGAAGCCGGCTCACCGCGTGCTCACCGTCTGCTCACCGGTCACGTCAGGTACCCGGAGACCGGTGGGCGGCGTGCGGGCCGCCCGTCAGGATCGCCGGTTTCCCGACGTCGTCCCGGTTCGCGGCCCCGCGGTCGGCGTGCTCAGACCGTGTGGCGACGCCGGCGGACTCCCGCCTCCTCCGACAGGTGGCCTGTACCGCCCAGGACGATCACCTGGAAGGCCGCGCCGACGTAGGCGGTCACGAAGTGGGAGATCCTGCGGGTGCTGCGCATGGTGGGTCACCTGCCTGCTCTGGTCTGGTCTGTGGACTGGACTGGTTCGTCGGGCGCGCGCTCAGGCGTCACCAGTTGATGGCGTCATCCATCGACTGCTGCCAGTACGTGACCTTGAGCGAGTCGTCGACGTAGACGCCCTTCGCGGGCAGTGACGGGTGAGCGCCCGCGCCGACGCTCTCGTTGCCGGAGCGGCCGTGGAAGTAGACGGTCAGGGACTTCACGGTGTGGCCGTTCGAGGCGCTGCCGTCGGTGGCGGACAGGTTCACCGAGGCGTAGCCGGACTCGCCCGGCGCGAGCGTGACGACTGCCTGCGGCTGCGAGTCCTCGATGACCGGAGGCACGGACTGGGCCTCGCCGAAGCGGACGGCCGGGTAGCCGTAGAGGAAGCAGGTCTTGCGGCCGGTGTTGGTCACCGTGAGCAGCATGTGGTTCACGGGGCGGTTCAGCGGAGCCGCGACCGTCTTGGTGTTCGACCCCTCGCAGGTGACCGGCTTGTCGGCCGAGACAGGCGCCTTCGACGCAGAGGTGTCCGCGGCGGACCTTGTGGTGCCGGTGGCGGGCCTGGTCTTCGAGGAGGAGGAGTGGGAGCCGGAGCCGGAAGACGAAGCGCCCGAAGAAGCGGCGCCGGAAGAGGCAGCGTCGGCAGAGGAGTTCGCGGTCGGCGTGGTGGGCGCCGAGGCTCCCTCGTCGTGGACGCCTGTGCCTCCGCCGCACGCGGTCAGGGAGAGCGCGGTGAGAACGACGGTCGCGGCGGCGGCGACGAGACGGTTGCGGGAGGTGCGGAGGTTGGACATGTGGCTGTGCCCCTTCGGTGTTCGGGTCCGGGTGGTGATTGGATGACCGAAGCTTGGGAGTCGTTCTGTCCCAACCGCCACGCACAGCGGGCAGTTGGGGACGCTGGAACAGCGAAACGCGCTCTGACCAGGGAGAAGGCAGTGGTCCTGGAACGCGGGACTGGAACACGAGGGGATGGGGAAACGGGTGCCAGGGGCAACGGGGGCCGACGGAGCTGAGGCGTTCTCGCGGCTGCTGCGGGAACTCAAGGACCGCTCGGGACTGAGCTACGGGGCGCTTGCCAAGCGGCTGCACATGAGCACGTCGACGCTGCACCGCTACTGCAACGGCACAGCGGTGCCCGTCGAGTACGCACCGGTGGAGCGCCTCGCAAGGGTCTGCCGGGCAACGCCGCAGGAGCTGGTGGAATTGCACCGGCGCTGGATCCTGGCGGACGCGGCACGAGGGAGCAGAGCGGATCAGATCACGGCGACGGGTTCGGCTCAGGGAGCCGGTTCGGCTGCTGCGACGGATGCGGCCGCTGCGACAGATGTCGCGGATACATCGAATGCGACGTATGCGGCTGATGCTCCGGAAGCGGTCGATAGGGCGGATCCAGGCTCACCGGCCTCGCACGGACGGGGTGAGGGCGAGGACGAGGGCGAAGGCGAGACCGGTGAGCCGGTTGTCGTGAACGTGTCGCGCGAACTCGCGCCGCCACGTCGTCGCCGCCGTACCGTGCTGATCGCCTCCGCCGCGGTGGTCGCCGTGCTGGGAGCCGTCGTGCTCACCACGCGTCTGCCGCTCGGCGGCGGGAAAGCCACGGGCGACCGGCAGGTGGCCGGTGTCACCCCCACGATCACCGGCACGGCGGACACCGGGAAGCCGTCCGCCTCCCCGTCCCCGACCGCGAAGGGACACAAGCCGTCCGCGTCTGCCCCCGCCACGGCCGAGTCCGAGGGGGCCGGGTCCGGCACTTCGAAGGACGGCGGCAAGCAGGGCGGGGCCCAACGCACCGACGGCAGCGCCACCGGCGCCGTCCCGCTCACTGTCGGCACCCGCCCCTACGTCTACGACGAGCCGTGCAGCCAACACTTCCTCGTCAACAGCGAACCCGAGCAGGTCGGCCCGCCGGCGAACGAGCAGGACGCCCCGCGCTGGGCCGCCGCGTACGGGGCGGTGTCCTCGGGCGCACAGGAGGTCGCCCTCACCGTCCAGGGCACCGGCGAGGAAACCGTCGTCCTGGAGGCGTTGCACGTACGCGTTCTCACCAAGGGCGCGCCGCTCGCCTGGAACGACTACGCGATGGGCGTCGGCTGCGGCGGTGGCGTCGAGACCAAGGCGTTCGACATCGACCTCGACAACGGCAGTCCCACGGTCACCGTCAAGGGGGGCCAGCGCGACTTCCCGTACAAGGTCAGCGAGTCCGACCCGGAGGTCTTCTACGTCACCGCCCACACCAAGGCCCACGACGTTCGCTGGGACCTCACCCTGGACTGGTCCAGCGGCAGCCGCCGCGGCACCGTCCACATCGACAACGACGGCACCGCGTTCCGCACCAGCGCCGACGTGAACCGGCCGGGCTACGACTACCCGCTGGGCGGCAGCGAGTGGATCGAACGGCACGGCTGACAGGATCCGGGAGGGGCTGCTCACCCACGAGGGCCGACGAGCCGCTCGGGGACGTGCGGCTCCGACGGCGTGCCCACGGTGTGCCCTTCAGAGCGAACAACCACGGTCGGCAGGGCAGCACCTCATGGTCCGGCCTCGTCCCGGCGGCCACGAAGACGGCACCCTCGTCCCGCGGTTCCGACGAGGATGGCGGGACCTGGGGTCACCCCTCCGTCGTCAACGACGCCGTGAGTGAGCGCAGTTCGGCGGTCACCTGCGCGCCTGACGGCGCCTGGTCCGGATCCACCAGCCACTGAAGCATCAAGCCGCCCAGCAGAGCGAGCGGCACCGAGCCGCCGAGCCCGTCCCGTGCCCTGCGCTGACCTTCGGCGAGGTGTTCGCGCACCGCCGCCGACCGTTCCGCCTGTACTACGGCCTCGAAAGAGCGCCCTCACCGACACCTCGTGGATCAAGCCGGGCAAGGTCTTCCGCTGCGAGCTCACCACCGCCGCCGGCCTCGCGGGCGTCGACTTCGCCGTGGCCCGCGGCCTGGAGTACATCGAGTACGACGCCGGCTGGTACGGACCCGAGTTCAGCACCGTCGACGCGACGACCCCGATCACCGCCATCGACCTGCCATCGGTCATCTCGTACGCCACCAGCAAGGGCATCGGCGTCTTCCTCTACGTCAACCGGCTGGCCCTGACCGACGCGGACTCGCTGTTCGGCCTCTACAAGAGCTGGGGCGTCGCGGGCATCAAGCTCGGCTTCATCAACGACGGCACCCAGGCGATGACCAACCAGATCATCGACTGGGCCCGGACGGCCGCCAAGTACCGGCTGCTGATCGACATGCACGACGACGTCCGGCCGTTCGGCTTCGAGCGCACGTACCCGAACTACATCAGCCTGGAAGGCGTGCGGGGCAACGAGCAGTTCCCGACCGCCACGCACAACGTGACGTTGCCCTTCGCCCGCCGCAACGGCTCCACCTGGCACCTCGGGGCGATGACCAACGAGACGGCGCGGACCCTGTCGATCCCGCTGTCCTTCCTGGACAGCGGGACCTTTGCGGCGACTGTCTACGCCGACGGCACACCGGGCAGCAGCTCGTACCGGACCCCCGTGGTGGTCAGTACCGCAACCGTCACCTCGGGGACCACTCTGGACGTGGTCATGGCGAGCGCGGGCGGCCAGGCGATCGTGCTGACGCCGAACTGAGCCCAGGGCAGAAGACATACCTACCGGCGCGCCCCGAGGCGTTCCGGCGGTGCCTGTGCTGACGCGGTCAACGGCACTTGCCGTGATGGCATTTGGGGCGGGTTGTCGGTGCTCTCGGCGCGGGAACGGCCGTGGTGCTCGTCTTCTTGCCGGTCTTTCCGCCTCGCTTGTCGGGGGCCGCGGAGGAAGAGGGCGAGGGAGCGCCGTACTCGTCGGTGCCGTGGCCGAGGGGGGCGGGGGTGGGGAAGGGGACGTCGGGCAGGCCTGCGAGGGCGTCGCGCATGTACTGGGTCCAGATCTCGGTGGGGATGTCGCCCCCGAACACCTTCCGCAGGCCGCCGACACCTATCAGAGACTGCAACTGGGGGTGCTTCGGATCCTCCCGGAAGAGGACGACGGAGGTCGCGAGTTGCGGGGTGTAGCCGATGAACCAGGCCGACCGGAAGTCGTCGGTGGTTCCGGTCTTGCCTGCCGCGGTCCTGCCGAGAGCCTGGGCCTTGGTGCCGGTGCCCCGGGCGATGACGCCCCGGAGCACATCGGTCACGTTGTCGGCGACCGCCGCGGGCAGGGCCCGCACCGGGGCGGGAGCGCTGAAGCCGGCCAGTGCCGAGCCGTTGTGGGTCACCTTGGTCACCGAGTACGGGGTGGCCTGCATACCGTCGGCAGCGAAGGTCGCGTAGACGCCTGCCATGCGAATCGCGCTCGGTGTCGAGGTGCCGATGTAGAAGCCGGCGCTGGAGGCGGCGAGACTGCCGGAGCGCAGGCCCAGAGCTTGCGCTGTCTTCGCCACGTTCCCATGGCCGACGTACTCCCCCAGTTGTACGTACGGCGTGTTGACCGACTGCTCCATCGCCTTGCGCAGATCGATGTAGCCCCAGCCGTGGTCGGTGTCGTTGTGCTGATGGAGGAGCCCGGTGGGGTCCTTGTCGTCGGTGACGTAATTCCCCAGCTGGTCCTTGATCCGGATGCCGTCGTCACCGTTGAACTTGCTGTCCGGGGTGATCCGCTCCGAGGACTTGCCGGGTCGCAGTACGGCTCCGTGCTGGAGCGCGGCGGCGAGGACGATGGGCTTGAAAGTCGATCCCACCGGGACGCCGGAGGTGTCGGCGTTGTCCGAAAAGTGGGCCTGGTCGAAGCCGGCACCGCCGTAGACGGCAAGGATCTTGCCGGTCGCGGGATCCACCGAGGCGGCTCCGACCTGGACGTCCCGGTCGACCGACCGGTGGGCGGGGTCGAGGCGCTGCTTGCGTACCCTTGCGACGGCCCGGGCCAGCTCCGCCGTTCTCTTCCTGTCGAAGGTGGTGTGGATCTGGTAACCGCCCCGGCTCAAACTGCCGTCGGTGATGGTGCTGTCGTGCGCCTCGGCATACGACCTTGCCAAGTGGACCAGGTAACCGACCTGGCCCGTGAACCCCGAACCGGGTGTCCACTTCCTGGGCGTCGGGAAGCCGGTGGCCGCGTACCTGGCCCGCTGCTCCGGCGTCAGCTTGCCGATCTTCACCATCCGTTCCAGCACCCAGGACCAGCGTGCTCGCGCCTGTGCCTTGGCCGTGGGGTCGGAGTCCGCGTACTGGAAGAGGCTCGGCTCGTTGACCGCTGCGGCGAGAAAGGCTCCCTGACTCGCGTTGAGCTTCTCGACCGGGAGGTTGTAGTACATGCGGGCGGCGGCCTGGATGCCGTTGGCCTGTCGGCCGAAGAAGCAGGTGTTCAGATACCCCTGGAGGATCTGCTGCTTGCTCATGACGGCGCCGATCTTGGATGAGATCAGCAGTTCTCTGAACTTGCGTGAGATCGTCTGCGACTGATCGAGGTAGGCGTTCTTGACGAACTGCTGGGTGATCGTCGAGCCGGACTGGACGGAGCCGCCCTCGGCCATGTGGACGGCGGCGCGGAGGATCCCTTGTGGGTCGATGCCCGGGTCCGTGTAGAAGGACGAGTTCTCCGCGGCGATGAAGTCCCACTGCACGTCCGCGGGCACCTGCGCGAGGGTGATGTTCTGCCGGTTGACGCTGCCATCGGTCGCCAGGACGGTGCCGTCGGACCAGTAGTAGACGTTGTTCTGCAGCTGTGTCGAGGGGTTGGGGTCGGGGATGGTGACCGTGGCGTAGGCATAGCCGATGGCCGCTGCCGTGGCGCCGAAGCACAGCAGGAAGAACGACAGCAGTTGACGCAGCGACGGCAGCCAGCGGCGCAGACCGGTCCTGCCCCGGCGCGGGTAGTCGATCAACCGTTTCTTCTGCGGCGCCGCTCTCCGGGCGCGGCGTGCCGTGCCTCGTCCGGGAACCTGGTGCCGCGAGGGCGTGGCGCGGTCACCCACGGCACGGCTGCCCGCGATGGTGCGCTGCGGCGGTCGACGCCGGTGTCCGCCCATGTGCTCGGTTCACTGTCCTTTCAGTACCACTGCGTTGTTTCGTGCTGCGGGGGCTGCCGGAAGCCGTCGTGTGGTGCGGGCGGGGGAAAGCCGTCGTGTGGTGCGGGCGGGGGAAAGCCGTCGTACGGTGCCGGTTGCGGAAGGCCGTCGTACGGTGCCGGTTGCGCATGGCCCTCGTACGGTGCCGGTTGCGCATGGCCCTCGTACGGTGCCGGTTGCGGAAATCCTGGTTCCGGCGAGGTGAGGTCGCTGCGGGGATCCTCCGCGCCCGCCGGGGCCCGCAGGCTGCCGTACCGCTCCATGCGCTGCCATCGCAGCCGTGAGCCGGACACGGCGGTGAAGACGGACTGGATCACCACCAGGTACATCAGCTGCCGGTAGACGAACTGCTGGAGCGGCAGGCTCCACAGCGGGCCGGGCCGTTCTCCGTCCAGCCGGAACGCGTACAGGCCCATCAGGAGCTGCAGCAGCAGGAAGGCGAACCACAGCCCGATGATCCGGACCGGGTCGAGGAAGACCAGCCCGTACACGGCGAAGACGTCCACGACGGGTGCGAGCAGCGGCAGCAGTACCTGGAAGAGCAGCAGATAGACCAGGCCCCGACGGCCCAGTTTTCCGGCCGCACCGCGCTGCACCAGCGCGCCGCGGTGCTTCCACATCGCCTGCAAAGTGCCGTAACACCAGCGGTACCGCTGCCGCCACAGGGCGCTCAGCGACGCGGGGGCCTCGGTCCAGGCCTTCGCGCCCTCCTCGTACACCACGCGCCAGCCGGCGCGGCACAGCGCCATGGTGAGGTCGGTGTCCTCGGCGAGGGTGACGTCACTGACACCGCCGATGTCGAGCAGCGCCCGACGGCGGAACGCGCCGACCGCTCCCGGTACGGTCGGCATGCACTCGGCGAGGTCGAACAGGCGGCGGTCGAGGTTGAACCCGACCACGTACTCGATGTGCTGCCAGCGGCCCAGCAGGCCACCGCGGTTGACGACCTTGGCGTTGCCCGAGACGGCGCCCACACGGGGGTCGGCGAAGGGCTGCACGATCGTGCGGACGGTGTCGGGTTCGAAGACTGTGTCACCGTCGACCATGACCACCAGGTCGTAGGTGGCCGCGGCGAGTCCGGTGTTGAGCGCGGCGGGCTTGCCCGCGTTCTGCTGCCGGATCACCCGCACCGGCAACTGGAGCGACTCCACCAGGTCGGCGGTGCCGTCGGTCGAACCGTCGTCCACCACGATGATCTCGACCGGATGGTCCGAGGCGAGCAGTGAGCGCACGGCCGCCTCGATGCCGGCGCTCTCGTTGTAGGCGGGGACGATGACGCTGACCGGTTCGGTCACGGGCGGCCCCCAGGACCGGCCACGGTGCCCGGTCCGCAGGCGCCGGTGCCGCCTGGCGGCGATCAGCACGACCGCCGCGCGCAGCACGCTGATCGCTCCGGCCGCGTACATCAGCACGCCCAGCAGCCACACCACCCAGTCGCCGCCCCGCAGCAGCTGGATGAGGGCCAGCCCCTGCAGATGGTCGCCGAGCCCGGCCGACCGGACGGGCTCGGCCATGCCGACCGCTCCGGAGACCGTCGCGAACTTGAAGCCCTGTGCCTTGAGCCGCGGGACAAGGGCGCTCAGTGCGGCGACGGTCTGCGACCGGTCACCGCCGCCGTCGTGCATCAGCACGATCTGCCCGGCGTCGCCGCGCGGTGTCGCCCGGTCGAGGACGCGGTCCACACCGGAACGCCGCCAATCCTCGGCGTCCTTCGTGGAGAGCACCGTGACATAGCCTGCTGCGCCGGCCTGCTTGAGGACGGACCAGTCGGCGTCGTCCAGCGCGTCGTTCTCCGAGGAGAACGGCGGCCTCAGCAGTGCGGTGGTGACCCCGGCGGCGCCGGCCACCGCCAGCTGCGTCTCACGCAGCTCCAGGGAGCGCTGCCATGGGGCGAGTTCGGCCAGGTCGGGATGGGTGAAGGTGTGAATGCCGATCTGGTTGCCGTCGGTGATGATCCGGCGGACCAGCTCCGGGTGGGCGACGACCTGGGTGCCGACGACGAAGAACGTCGCGTTCACGTGGTTGCGGCGCAGCACGTCCAGGATCCGTGGCGTCCAGACGGGGTCCGGGCCGTCGTCGAAGGTCAGCGCGATGGTGCGGGCCTTCACCCGGGCGGTGTGGGCAGAGGTGGCGGCGTTCGCGATCACGGGGCCGCCGTGGACGACCTGGCTCGGCACCGCGCCGTTGTGGCCACGGGGGCCGGTCGCCTCGTCCGATGCGATACCGAACATGTGATGGGTGTAACCCTGCAGCAGCAGGGCCGCCGACAGAGTCACCGCGAGCACACTCAGCAGTAGCCAATGGGTACGGGGTGTGATCTGACGGTTGTGGCTGTGGCGACGAGGAGGAACGTTACGGCGTCGGCGGTTGGTCACGTCAGGGTGCCTTGGTTCACTTCACGGGCTTGTGGGACGAGCCGACGGCGCGGCCCTTCGGGGTGGCGCTGGGGGCAGCGGCGTGGGTGGCGACCGGGGCCGGAGCCGGGGACGTGGTGCTGGTGGGCCCGGACGCGGACGCCGCCGCGGGGCGGGCGGCGGCTGTCGTGCGATCGGTGGGGCGGGAGGTCTTCTGCGCGGCGGCGGAGGTCGCGCTCCCTGCGGATGGGCCGGCGCCGGGGGAGGATTCGTGCGCGGCCGCGTGGGGCGCGGTCGGGTGGTGCGTGGGAGCCGACTGCGGGACGAGCGGTGCGCTGAGGGTGGGGCCGCCCAGCATGGCGCTGATCAGCAGGGCGACGTAGCCCCCGGCGGGGATCACCAGCAGCCGGGCGGCGCGCAGGACACGGCGCTGGCGTCGCCCCGAGGAATCGACGAAGACCGGCCGCACCGACTCACTCTCCGGCGTGTCCGGGCCTGGAACCGGACGGCCGGGCGGGTCGAGTTCCGAGGACGGCACGGTGAGGACGTCGCCATGGGGCGCGTCCCACGCCGTCGTGGCGTGGTCCGGCCAGGTCGCGTGGAACTGCGTCCCGGTGGTGGGGACGGCCGTCCCCACCGCATACGTCTCACCGCTCGGGTGCGTCCCCTGCGCGAGTTGTGCCGGGTCCCAGGCAGTCGTGGTCGTATCGAGGGTGGCGCTGCCGCCCTGCTCGTAGACGTAGGCATGCGCGTACCCGACGCCGCCGTACGGATCCTCGCCGTACGCTCCGCCGTTTTCGTCCGTCCACTGCACGAGTCGTGTCCCCTGTCCTGACCGACCGACGCGGTCGTCCGCATGGAAAGAGCGAACTCGGCCGAAAGTGTTACACCTCGGCCTCACAGCACGGAACAAGTCGATCGAAAGAGGAGGAGTCGGACAAGATGCGCCACTGATCCTCGGCGGGGCGGACACGCGACGTGTCTGTCGGCGCGTCCACCGGCCGGGGATTCCCGGCCCGCACCTTCGCATGCCTCAGGCCGGCAGCCACTTCACCACCGCGTCCCCGTACTCCGCCGTCTGTGCGTAGAACGCCGTCAGCTCCCGGTGCACCGCAGCGAATGCGCCCCGTGTCTCGGGCTCCGCGCTCACGCCACCGTAGTGCGGCAGCAGTCCGTCGCGGGCGAAAGCCCACAGTGCGTCGAAGTCGGCCAGCATCAGGAACCTGGCCACCCGGTGGGCCTGGGCCGCTGTCAGCACCAGGAACGGCGGCTTGTGCCGGTCGGGGTGGTACACCGGCCGGCCACCCAGCACCACCTGGGCCTGGGGTCGGCCCTCGACCGGGTGCGAAGAAGCGTCGGCATAGAGGCGCTCCTGGTCCAGATAACGCTTGTCCAGCACCTCCTCGCGGTGCCGGCCGACCCGGTACCGGACGGCCTCCCAGTCATCCTCGAACAGTCGTTCAAGCCAGTTCACGCTGTTGCGCAGCGCCGGGGGCGGCACCGCTCGCAAATGGAAGTACGTGTTCATCGCCAAAGGAGCGCACAGGGGCGCCGAAGCATCACTCGCCCTGCGTCGACCACGATCGACGACCTGTTTGCTGTGCCGCGACGCGACGGAGGAAAACCCCCGAACCAGGATCGGCGGCCCCGGTGAGGTCCATGATCCGTGCCTGACCGTCCGCTGTCGGTGCGAGGCGTGTGGGGGGCGGCCGAAACCCCGTGCAGTAGGCGGGGTCCCGGCCGCCCCATCCCTCTCCGTGCCCCTCACGGGGGGAGTCAAAAGGGGCACGGAGAGAGGTCCGGGGAGTGGTGGGTCGGGGTTCCGACATCCGGCCGGGGGTGTCCTTGACCTGTCCGGCGCGGACTCGGCACTGATGCAGCGCGCGGTCGGCGCGAAACGTCACCCGGCCGGGACGGCGCCGGTCGCTCACCACCGTCCGCGCACCGCAATCCACGGGGCGTCGACCTGCCGCGCCGCCCGGTCCGGCGGAGGCGCATATCCCCGACGCGGCACGGCTGTTGGAGCTGCCGCGCCGGCGGCCGCGCGGTAGAGGCACCGGTGACGACGTAAAGGTCGCCTGGTGTGTTGTGACACTTCTGTGAGGACGGACGCTGGTCACCATGGGGCCGTCGATGCGACTGGAGCGTGTCGGACGGCACGGACTCACCATGAACCCGGTACCGGTACGAACGAGGGCAGTCTTGGGCCACGGACGACAACCCCGGCGCGTACAGGCGTACGACGGGGAATTGGGTGCGGCAGTCGCGCGGGCCCAGGACGGGGACGAGACCGCCTTCACGATCGCCTACCGGATCGTGCAACCGGGCCTGCTCGGCTATCTGCGCGGCTTTGTCGGCGACGACGCGGAGGACGTGGCGTCCGACGCCTGGCTGGAGATCGCCCGTGACATCGGACGGTTCAAGGGAGACGGGGCCGGTTTCCGCGGCTGGACGGCGGCCATTGCCCGGCACCGGGCACTGGACCATCTGCGTCGCCAACGCGTGCGGCCCCGGTCAGGGGCGCTCGAACAGGACGTACTGGACCTGCCCGGCTCGCACAGCACCCATGACCAGGCCCTGGAGTCCCTCTCCACCGCGCGCGCCCTGGAACTGGTCCGCGAGCTGCCGCGGGACCAGGCCGAGGCCGTGCTGCTGCGCGTCGTCGTCGGCCTCGACGGCCCCGCCGCCGCGCGCGTCCTCGGCAAGCGTCCCGGCGCGGTGCGCACCGCCGCGCACCGGGGCCTGAAACGCCTCGCCCGCCGGCTGGGCGTCGAAGGCGCGGCGGACGAAGGTGTGACGGATGAGGCCTCCCGGACGCTGGGGGAGTCGAAATGAACGACGACGGCGGCAGGGGGCCGGCGGACAGGCACCAGGGCCCGGTACGCCGAATGAAACGAACAGGTCGGACAGGAGCGGAAGCGGACATGGGTGAACAGCTGAGCGGCGACGGAGTTTCCGGCCGTCGACGTGGGCACCCTGGCGACGCCGTGTCCGACCCGTGGAACGTGCGTGAGACCGCCGCACTGGAGACGGTGCTGGCCGCCGTCATACGTGGAGGCGATCTCGACCCGGAGGCGGAGCAGCGGGCCGTGGCCGCCTTCCGGGCCGCCCGCCACGCGGGCGTGCACCGGGCACGTACCCGGCGCCGGGACGACTGGCGGCTGCGCGCGGAGCGGCGTGCCGGGCGGCCGGTGAAAATGACGTTCGGCGTGGTGTTCGCGAGCCTCGCCCTGGGTGGCGTCGCGGTCGCGGCCATCGGCTCGGTCGGCTCGTCCGCGGACGGTGCCGACCGGGGAACCGCGCACCCGTCGGCGGCCGCCCCGGATCGGCGGGGCGGCGAGGCCTCGTCGGAGCCCTCCGGGGGCCTCGGGCCGACGGACGGCTCGGCCACCGCCCAGGACACCGAGGCCCGCTGTCGCGCCTACGACCAGGTCAAGAACCGCGGCAAGGCGCTCGACGCGACGGCCTGGCAGCGGCTCGTCGCGGCCGCGGGCGGGACGGACAAGGTCGCCGCGTACTGCTCCGAGCAGCTGGCGCGGGCGACAGCCGCGCCGAACAGGCCGGGCGACACGGGCAAACCCGTCGAGGGCGCCGCCGACGCCGGCAAGGGCACGGCGGGAAACACCGGAACCTCCGGCAACGGCACTTCCGGCAACGGCACTTCCGGGAACGATCCCGGCAGCGCGGACAACGCGACCGGAAACGGCCAGGCAAGCGGCGGCAAGGGGAGCGGGAAACACAAGTAGCCCTGCGCCCGTCGGCCACCGGGCCGTTCGCCGTTCGGGGTGTGGCCGTCTCGTCCACCCGTCTGCGGCCGGTTCGACCGGTCGCCGAAGGGGCCGCGGGTCGAGCGGGACAGGTGCGGCCGCCCGGGACGGTTTTCGTCCCGGGGACCGGGGTCAGCGCCAGGCGGAGTTGAGCTTGCGTCACTTTGCGTGAGACAGCCCTGGACCAGCTTGGCGAACTGAACGTCGTTGCCGCCGACCGTGATGCTGACGAGGTCGGTGTCGCTGCTGAGGGCGGACAGCTCACCGCGTGGCGGCCGGACGGCCCGCCCTCCATCCGTCCTTGAACTCCGTGGTGCTCAGGAACTGCTGGTGGGGGACGGGTCCGGGGTCGGGTCCTCTGCCGCCGCGCACGTCGCTCGATTGGCGGCCCGGCTGGCGTCGTCGTTGTACCAGGCGGTCGCAGCCCACTTCCGAGCATCGTCGAACTTGGTCTCGTCCTCCCAACGGATCTCACCGTCGTCGACGGACGACCTCCCCCTGGAGTCCGCGGCAAACGCCATGGGTGCAGACGCACCAGAGCCCCCGCCAGCACAGCCACACAGGATGCCAGGGCCAGGCCCGCGGCTCCGCGCCGACTCAGGAAGGGCTGCCGGGGCGGACCGTGAGGTAGGTCCACTTGCTCCACACGCTGCCGGTCTGTGCTCCCTTGGCCGGTGGCGTGTAGTGGGCGCGGACGCGGTAGTGGTCGTTGTTCGTGAAGAGCTTCAGAGCCCGGTCGTAGCCGTACCAGCCGTTGCCGTACAGGGGCACGCAACTCTGCGAGGTGACCTTGTGCCAGGCACCCGAGTAGTAGTGCTCCAGGTACACCGAGGTGCAGCCGCCGGGCTGACGGGGAGTGACCTGGATGGAGAAGCCCATGTCGACTTCGGACTTGTAGAAGACCTGGTAGGTGGTGGATCCGATGCGGATGGTCGAGAGCGGGTACTGCGTATCCGTCCGGACCGTCGGAGTGAGCGTCGCACCGGTGGTCACCGTGCGCGGCGCGTAGCGGTGGTCACCCCCGAAGGCCGCGCTGAAGACGGTGTTGCGGGTGATCTTGTAGTACGCGACGAGGTTCCCGTGCGCGTCGACCTTGCCGCTCTTGAGCTGCGTCCGCGACGTGCCCGCAGGCTGGGCGTACAGCGTGACGAGACGGGAGTTGTACGTGGTCCCGAGATGCGCGGTGACCTTGACGGCCGCGCCGGAGTGGTACGACTTGGCGTCGGTGGTCACACTCAGGCTCGGAGTGGTTCGGGACACCTGCACCTTCGCCGACGCCGTGACCGGGAGGTAGGACGTGCCACCGTCGTAGGTGAAGGCGTACGTGTTGGCGCCGCCGACCTGCGGGGTGTCGTGGAGGGCGAAGCTGCCGTCGGCGGCGACGGCGACGGTGCCCAGCGAGTAACCGGAGGGGTGCGCCAGGTCCGTCTTGACGACGTGGACCGCGCCGGTCGTCACATGTGCGTGCGGCCAGGTGAGACGGCCCGTGACGGTCATCGGTGCGGCACGGTCGCCGGCGGAGGGAGCGGTCAGCGTCATGGTGGGCGCGTACTTCGCGACGGGGATGTCGAAGGTCTGGCCGGCCGGGGCGTAGTGGCCGCTTCCGGAGTAGTCGACGTGGAAGCTCAGTGGGCCGGTGAGGGGAGCGGTGCCGGCGACGTAGTAGGAGCCGAAGAAGTCGGCCGACCCGTGCGCCGGGGTGCTCGTCGGGTTCGGGATGATCACGCCGTCCGGATCGGCGTCGTCGTAGCGCGTGATCCGTACGGTGCCCGGCATCATGGATTCCCCCGCACTGAGGCTGAGGGACGAATCGAAGCCCGCCCGGAACGAATAGGCCTCACCGGGGGCAAGCGGGGTGGTGGTCGAGCTTCCGTGGAGACGGACCGGCGCGGTTTCCGGGTCACGAACTGTCCGGAGCATCGGTGTTCCCCCGGAGGCGTCCACGCTCACGGCGTAGAGCCGGTTGCCGTCGGGCGCCCAGGCGAGGCCGTGGGCGGCCAGGGGGCGCGGATAGCCGTAGTCCTGCTCGCTGTAGAGGCCCTCGCCCGTTTCCGGAAATGCCTGGAACCCGTAGGGGCCCGCGCCGCCGGCCACGGTGCCGTCCGGGGCCACGGCGACAGCACTGGCGCCCACCGGCATGGCGAATCGCCCGTCCACCTCCAGATCCGAGGTGCGGTACCGATGGTCGCTCGCGCGCTCCCAGGACGAGACCGCCAGATGCTGCCCGTCCGCCGTGACCGCGAAGTCGGTCAGGTCGGGGACGGGCAGCGCCTTCGCGGCCTGCCGGGTCAGCGCACCGCCCTCGGCCCGGTACGTGACGAAGGCGGAGGTGTCGCCCGTCTGCACGGCGGCCGCGAGTACGCCGGAGGGCGTCGGGGTCGTCGCCAGCACGGGCCGCGCCGCCCAACTGCCGGAATCCTGCCGCAAGCTGACCGTACCGGCCCTGTCGACGGACCCGATACCGCCGGCGCCCGCCGTGCCGTACCCGAACCAGAGGGTGCCCCCGGCGACGGCCAGCGAGTCCGGACGGGTGTCCGCGCCCGTGCCGTAACGAGCCGACTCGGTCAGGTTGTCCGTGCTGATCGCCGCGATCGCGTCCTGGTCCGGGAGAGCCGCGTACAGCGCGGATCCGTCGTCGGAGAGGGCGAGACCGGTGGCGCCCGGCTCACCACTGATCGTCGTCGGGTTCCCGCCGTCGAGGTCGGTGACGAGAATGCCGTCGGTGCCGGCGCCACCGCTGATGAACAGGTGTCCGTGCGCAGCGTCCACGACCAGGTGGGCGAAGTGCGCGATCGGCAGCGGCACGTCCGACGCCGCGTACGAGTCGGCCGCGCCAGGACCGATGACAGTCGTCAGTCCCAGGAGCAGTGCTGCGGCGGTTGACGCCGAGAATCGCGCCAGCTTCATGAAAGGCCCCCCACACACAACCTTCACGATCAAGGGGCGCAACCTAGCACGGGGAAGGCCGGGCCCCTACGGCGGGTCAGGCTTTGCGCGGTGGTCCGGCACCTCGCCACCGGGGACGCGCGCGCCCGGTGCCGCCGCGAACAACATAGGACAACAGTTCGGCAATGAACCATTGGTTGACTGCATTCGGGACGGCTCGTGACACGAGCCGCCCCGTCCTCCCGGCAACTGCGGCACGCCGCGCTCGCCCGCGAGCTGGCGGCTCGGGACGACGCCGACCCGGAACGCCTGGCCCGGCATCCGCGCGCGGCGGGCCCCATGGCCCCAGCCACGGCTTCCGCCCCGAGCCGCCGTCCGGCCCTGGGACAAGGCGGCCGCTGAATCTCCGGGGGGCTACAGGTAGTCCTCCAGGCGGGCGACAGTGAAGCCCTGTTCCTGGATATGACGCAGCAGGTTCGCCGTCATCTCGGTCATCGTCGTGCCCTTGAGCTCGGACGGCCCGCGGAAATGGGCCAGGACGATGTCGCCCGGGTGGAGCTTCTTGTCGCCGCGCTGGTACTGCATGTTCGAGATCTGCATGGACTCGCGCCAAAGGACGATCGTCTCGATACCGCAGGCCGCCACGGCGGCCCGGGTGTTCTCGTTCCAGTTGCCGTAGGGCGGACGGAACAGCCGTGGCGTGGTGCCGTACTGATCCTTCAGCTTCTTCTGCTGGCCGCAGATCTCCTGCTTCTGGGCGGCCGCGCCCAGGGTGCGGAGGTTCGGATGAGTCAGCGTGTGGTTCTGGACGCCGTCGCCGAGTCGCTGGAGCTTCTTGAAGTAGCCGTAGTCGGTACGGATGGCGGAGTCCGTCAGGAACATCGTGAACGGGATCTTCAGCTCCCGCATCATCGTCACGAACTTCGGGTCCTTCTCGGCCCCGTCGTCGAACGTGAGAAAAACGATCTTCTGCTTGGTGGGTATCTCGCTGATCACCGGCACCCGGCCCCCGGCCGCCGGGCCCCCCGCCGGCTTGGTGGCGGGCGGGGCGGGCGGAGCGGCCAGCGGCTTGAGGCCCCACTTGCGATAGGCGGCCTCGGCGCCCGCCCGCGCACTCGCGTCGCCACGGGGAGGCCGGGTGGTCGGTACCGAGCGGTGCGCCGTGGTGGGACGGGAGTCCGGGGAGTCCGCCGAGGTTTCGGCCGTGCAGCCCGTCGCGAGAAGGAGGCAGGCCAACACGGCCCCGCTGATCCGCCTGTTCACCGTGTGTTCCACCCCAAGTCGTGCACTACGCCGCAGCCTGTCCGACCTGCTTGATGGCGAACGGATGTCCGAGGTTCCGCTCCGGACGACGGAGGGCGCCGAACGCCGGTCACAGCTGACCGGGACAAGGCCCCCGGTCAGCTGTGACCGGGGGCCTCGCTCGATCGGTGTTCTCAGCGGGTGACGGGCGTGGCTCCGGTACCGACGCCCGACTCCTCCGCGGTGTTCCGCCCGGCCCCCTTCGGGACCAGCACCCTCTCCGCGAGGATCCCGAAGACCAGCCCGAAGGAGGTCCACAGAGTCGCCTGGATGGCCAGGGCGGCCAGGCGGAACTGCCAGAGCAGAGTGGCCGAGAAGTCCTTCGGCACTTCGTCGACGGCCGGCAGGAACGCATACGCCAGCCCGACGGCCAGGACGAAGAACCCTCCTGCGGCCACCGTCGCGTTCCAGTTGCCCCAGCGTGGTGCGAGGCGCTTGCCGAGCATCACCGTGGCCACGGCCAGCAGCACGCTGAGCAGCACCATCAGGAAGTACAGGGTGGTGCGCTTGCCGATGGTGCCGGGGTCGCCGACGGACGGAGGGTTGGCGGGGTACTTGAGGAACGGGACGACGTAGACGGCGATCAGGCCGGCCACCGCGAGGAGCAGCGCGCTCGCGCGCGGCCCGAAGCGGCCGATGCGGCCGAGCGCGAAGCAGTACGCGAGGGCGGCGATGCCGCCGAACGCGACCCCGTAGACGAGGACACCGGTGGCCAGGCCCCCGGTGGACTGCATCGTGCGGCTGACGACTTCCATGCCGTGTTCGTGGGAGTGCGCCTCCTCGTAGGCGATGGCCGCGTCGACGCGCGGCTCGCCGAGTAGGTAGGCGACGACGAGGGCGAGCAGACCCGCGGCGAGTCCCGCGAGCATGCCCCGCACCAGGAGATTGCGGACAGTGGCCGAGTTCATGGGCTCGTACGCTCCCTGACCGCCGTCAGTGGCAGGGGAAGCCGAGCAGGTGGCGGGCGTCGTGCACCCACTCGTGGACGTTCTCGCCGGACATCACGGATGTGGCGCCCTGTTCGGCGCCGACGAAGTAGAGCAGGACCAGCATCAGGATGCCGAAGAAGACCGCCCAGGGGACGATCGCGCCGATCGGCAACTTGGCGGGCACGGTGGTGGGGGTGGTGGTCGGCTGAGCGACGGACTGCGCCATGGCAGGACCTCCTGGGGAACTCGCGTCCCGTCTCGGTGGTGCACAGAACGACGGGCGCGGGTCTGACTTGCCTCCACACACCGGCGAGGTGCTGAAGGGGCTTACAGTGGCGCGACCGTGCCGGAATCCCACCGGCTTCCGCGATCCGTCGTCGATATCGCCGAGAAGGTACCGCGAGGCGGAGGTGCGGCCAAGGGCGCACGGGGGCAGGGCGGGCGCCTACGATGCGCCGCATGCTGTGAACTCGCTGTGACGGGCGGCTTGTTGGGCAGGAGGGTGGGCATATGACGAGCCGGGTGACGTTGATCTCACCTGCGACGAACGCCGCGCTGAGGGAGGCCCGCTTCGACGACGGGTGCTCGCTCGACGCGGCCGGAGCGGCCCGCGCCCGGTCGGCCGCGGGCGGGCTCCGGCCGGCCGGGCATGCGCTGGCCTCCCCCACCGTGCGCTGTGGTGAGACGGCGTCCGCGCTCGGCCTCGCCGCCGACACCGAAACGGCTCTGGCGGGCCTCGACATGGGCCGCTGGCGGGGCCGTACGCTCGGCGACGTCAGCGCCGACGAGCCGGAAGCCGTGGCCATGTGGCTGACGGATCCGACGGCCTCGCCGCACGGCGGGGAGTCGGTGCGCCGGCTGTGCGAGCGGGTCGGCGCCTGGCTCGACGCGGCGGCGGAGTTCGGGGGCCGGACGGTGGCCGTCGTCGAACCGGAGATCGTCCGAGCCGTGACGGTACGGGTGCTCGGAGCGCCGGAAGCGGCCTTCTGGCGGATCGACGTACCGCCGCTGACAGCAACCGAGTTCAGCGGCCGGGCCGGTCGCTGGAACCTCGTGCTGGGGGCGGCACTCGGTCGGGGCTGAGCCGACGCGCGGGCGGCGACGCCCACGCCGACCGCGAGCAGCGCGTCCGCCTCGTGCCGACCGGCGTCCAGGCCTGCGCCGTCGACCGTCGGCCGTCAGCCATCGGCCATCGGCCATCGGCCATCGGCCATCGGCTCCACCGTCACGTCGAACAAGGCGTCCGGCGCCACCGTGCGTACCGTGTCCGGCTCCGAGGCCCGCGGTCCACTGAAGCCGCCTGGGACGGCAAGGACTTTGCGGGCAGCGACCTCGCCCCGTGACGCCCGCTGCCGGGCCCGGCTCTCTCGGTCCGGGCCCGGCGGTTCCCGTGCCGGTGCCGGCGGTTCCCGTGCCGGTGCCGGCGATTCCCGTGCCGGTGCCGGCGTCTCGAAGACGAGCCCGTCACGTCAGCGGGGATCGTCAGGCGGCGAGGGTGCGGGCGGCGGCCTTGCCCTTGCCGAGCGCCTCTTCGTGGGCCTTGGCCTTGGACGCCTCGGCGAGCGGGATCAGCTCCGCCATGGCCGGGTTGGAGTGCGCCATGGTGAGCTCGGGGACGATGAAGTCGACCTCCATGCCGAGCATCGTGGTGAGGACCGCCTCCAGGTAGTTCTGGACGTAGTCGTAGCCCTCGCGCGGGGTGCCGGGGCCGTAGGCGCCGCCGCGGCTGGCCACGATGTAGACGGGGGTGCCCTTGACCCGTGACTCCTCGACGAGTGCGGTACGCCCCACGAGGATCACCTGGTCGAGCCACGCCTTGAGCGCGGACGGGATCGTCAGGTTGTACATCGGGGCGCCGATGAGCACCGCGTCGGCGCTCTCCAGCTCCTCGACCAGCTCCAGCCGCGGGGCGAAGGCCGCCGCCTGCTCAGGGGTGTGCCCGGCGGGGTCGGCGAAACCGGCGGACGCGGTCAGGGCGTCCAGGTGCGGCACCGGATCCGCGCCGAGGTCCCGGTAGATCACCGTGCCGTCGGGGTGCTGCTCCTCCCATGCCTTGCGGAAGGCGGCCGTGACCGCGCGGGAGGCGGAAGCGGACTCGGGCCACAGGGAGGAGTCAAGGTGCAGCAGCGTTGCCATGAGCGGTCTCCAGAAAGCAAGCGTGTAGGGGGCGACAGGAAGGCCCTGCCATTTCGTGCGTAGCTATTGATAACACAGGTACTTACTTTTTTTCAGCAACGATGGGGGTCGCAGTAGACTGGCGCCATGGCGGAATCGGGGGCAGAGCCCTGCAAGACGGTCGACGGCCCCATCACTCGCGTCTTCGCACTGCTCGGAAAGCGCTGGACGGGCCTGATCGTGGCGGTGCTGATGGAGCACCCGGTGCACTTCACCGACCTTCGCCGCGCCATCCCCGGCATCAGCGAGCGCATGCTCTCGGACCGGCTGACCGAGCTGGGCGCGGCGAACCTCGTCGTGCGCGAGGTGGACGAGGGCCCACCGCTCCGCGTCTCGTACCGGTTGACCGAGGCCGGTACGGCGCTGGAGCCCGCCCTCAAGGAACTGGCCGCCTGGGCGGAGCAGCACCTTCCGGCGGCGGCAGAGTGCGGCTTGCCGCCGTGTTCCGGCGAAGCGGCTGCCGCATCGTCCACCGGCTGAACAAGCAGGCATTCCGAGGGCTCCGGCCTCCCGTACAGGACTCCCGCCACAGCCAGGGCATCCCCCGCAGCAGTGAAGGTGCGACTTTCGGCAGTGTCCGGCGGTTCTCGGTCTTCCCTATGGTCGGGGTCGTGAGGCGACTGGTCAGGACGGAAATTCCCGGGTCGGGGCTGCCCTTGCTCGTGGCCGCGGCGGGCACCGCGGGACTGAGCGTGGTGAGCCTGTGGTGGCTCCCGGCAACGGTCTTCTTGTCGTGTGCGGCGGGGTGGCGACCGGGGCGGCTTCGCACGGCGGCTGTCGTGTGGTCGGGCGCGGCGGCGGTGGGCGTGGTGGCGGTGGGCGCGGTCCCGTCATGGATCACGCTCGGCGATCGCTTCGTGTCGGTGCTGGTGGGTGCGGCGGTAGTGCCGTGGTTCGCGGGCCGGTTCTGGCGACAGTCCCGCGCCCTGGTGCGGGCCGGATGGGAACGCGCCGAACACCTGGAGCGCGAGCAGCAACTGATCGCCGAGCAGGCCCGGCTGTGGGAACGGGCCCGTATCGCGCGGGACATGCACGACCAGCTCGGGCACGACCTCAGTCTGATCGCCCTGTCGGCGGGCGCGCTGAAGCTCGCGCCCGGTCTTCCCGAAGAGCAGCGGGCGGCCACCGGCGACATCCGGGCGAGGGCCGCCGCCGCGGTGGACCGCCTCGGTGAGGTGATCGGCATCCTCCGGGAGGGCGACGCGGCCCCCCATCCGGCCGGTGTCGAGAATCTGGTCGAGGACGCGTCCGCGGCCGGACTCCCGATCACGCTGCACACCGAGGGCGAGCCCGGCGTACTGTCCCCTGCGGCCGAGCGCGCCGTCCACAGGGTTGTGCAGGAGTCACTGACCAACGCGGCGAAACACGCGCACGGCGCGGCGGTGACGGTGCGGATCCGGCACACGGCCGATGAGACCGAGGTACGCGTGGAGAACGGGCCCGCGCCCGCCGCCACCGGTGCCGCGCCGGGCGGCGGGCGGCGGGCGGGGGCTGATCGGGCTGCACGAACGTGTCCGGCTCACCGGGGGCTCGATGACGTACGGACCGTACGAGGGTGGCTTCGCGGTCGCCGCCCGGATTCCCCATGCACGCGAAGCCTCCCCGCCACAGGTCGCCGCCGTACCGCGCGACCGGGAGGAGGTGCCGCGGGAACACCGGCGCGCACGGCAGCGCGTGGGCCGCACCGCCCGCGCCGCCGTCTGGGTTTCGCTGGCCGCCGTCGTCCTGCTCGGCGCGGGGTTGCGGGGATGGGACCTGCTCCTGGTCCGGGAATCGGTACTGCCGCCCGAGGCCTACGCCCGCCTCCAGGTGGGACAGGACCGCGCGGAACTGATCTCGGTCCTCCCGTCACGGCAGACGCCTCACCGCCCGGCGGACGACTCACCGGCCGCCCCCGGCAGGCGATGCGAGTATTACGCGATGACCTCGAATCCCTTCGACGACGATTCCGGCGACGCCTACCGCCTGTGCTTCCGCGCGAACCGGCTGGTCTCCAAGCAGGTGAACTCCCCGTGATCCAGGTCCTGGTGGCCGACGACGAGCCCATGGTCCGCAAGGGTGTGCGGGCGGTGCTGTCCACCGCACCCGACCTCACCGTCGTCGCCGAGGCCGCCGACGGTCACGCAGCGGTGGAACTCGCGCGGCTCCACCGCCCCGACGTCGCCGTCCTGGACATCCGGATGCCGCGCGTGGACGGCCTGCGCGCCGCAGCGGAGATCCGCCGGACCCTCCCCACCACCGGCATCGTCATGCTGACGACGTTCGGCGAGGACGAGTACATCCTGCGAGCACTCGGCGACGGAGCCGCGGGCTTTCTGATCAAGTCCGGCGAGCCGGAGGAGTTGATCGCCGGGGTCCGTGCCGTGGCCGACGGCGCGGCCTATCTGTCACCCAAGGTCGCGGCCCGGGTGATCGCCCATCTCGCGGCCGGAGGCGCCGGCGCGCGGGCCGAACGACACGCCGCCGCCCGCTGCCGGGTCGAGACGCTCACGCCCCGGGAACGCCAAGTGCTGGCCTTCCTCGGTGCCGGACTGACGAACGGTCAGATCGCCCGCCGACTGCACCTGGTGGAGGGGACGGTCAAGGCACACGTCAGCTCCATCCTCACCCGCCTCGGCGTCGACAACCGCGCGGCCGCGGCCGTCGTCGCCCACGAGGCCGGGATCGTCCCGGCGTCCAGAACGGCCGAATAGCACCAGGGCAGCCCCGGTGGCGGACGGGGTCGCCATGAGCATCGTCGCGGTCACGACGGCGGCTCCGAGCGCCGCGCCGGCCACCACGTCGTGCGGGTAGTGGACACCTGCCGCCACCCGCGCCACCGCCACCGCCGCCCCCGTCGGCAACGCGACAACGGCTGTTCGAGGGCGCAGGACAGCCAGGCCGACGGCCAGACCGGCGGCCAGCGCGGCATGGTTGCTCGGGAAGGACCAGTCACCGGTTCCCGGACAGTCGGCCACCACCTCGACCCCGGGCACGGCACGGCAGGGCCGTTCCTCGTCCACCACCAGCTTCAGCGCCTCACTGGCCGCGTACGCGAGGACGGTGCCGGCGCCGGCCAGGACCACCCCGGCGACGGATCGGGCATCGCGACGGCGCACGCCCGTCCACCCTGCCCGGACCAGGAGCAGCCCGAGAACGACCAGCAGAACGTCGGCGACGGCGTCCAGCAGTGCCCCCGCCCACGACGGCGCGTCGGCCACCGCACCGTTCAACGCCCGGAACACCGCCACGGAGGCACCGCCCGTCACCCGCACCGGTCCGGCCTCGCCCAGCCCGCCCGGGTAGAGCAGAACCAGGACAACCCCTCCTGCGGCCAGCGCCACCAGCGACCCGAGAACGCGACGGCCGACGCCGTACTGAGACTTCGATTCCATGGGACCCGACGCTAGGAACGACGGCCCCCGGACACCCGAGTCGAACGGCCCTCTCCCACCCCCGACGATCGTCAGGCTTGACACCCGGTCAGCTCACCGGAATGTCATGCCACTCCCCTGTTGAGGAGAACGTACGGCAGCAGCACCGCGGGCAGAGTCAGCAGCCACGGTCGGAGCGGACGCCGGCGGCTGAGCGGGAGCAGCACATCGGCGAGCAGGACGAGCAGCAGCACGAACAGGCCGGTCACGACGAGGACGACCAGGATCGGCCCGCTGTGGTCGATGTCGTGGTAGCTGCACCCGTCCAGGTCGGGCCGTTCGATGTCTTCGAGCCCGCAGTGCCCGTACGCGGCATACCAGCGGGCGCACAACACCACGACGATCGCCGGGATGCCGATCAGCAGGTTCACCAGCAGCGGCACCCCGTACCGGCGGATCACCGTCTGTCCTTCCGGGCACGGAGCTCGGTCGCGTAGCCAGAACCGATGATGAGCAGCGCGGCGGACAGGGCGAGAGACGCGCTCGTCCAGTTCATCCACACGTAAGACGGATCACTGGAATACGTGGTGCCGTCGTCGCGGACGCAGTCGAAGCGGAGCGGCAGGTAGGAGGACCGGTGGTGGACGAGGTGCCGGACCGTCTCCGCGTCGAAGCCGTCGCGGCACGCGGGTGCCGGCACCGAGTCCGCGCCGTTGTTGAACTCCTGCTCGGACGCCAGGACAAGGAAGAATCCCAGGGAGTAGACGGATGCGGCCGCGGCGCCGGTCAGCCACGCGGCACGCTGCATCAGGTGCTCCGGCCAGGGCTGCGGGCGACCCGGAAGCGCCATCGCGATGACCCCGACCAGGGCGATCAGCGCTCCTATGGCACATAACGCGGAGATACCTAGACCCGCGAGCATCGCCTTCACCTGCTTCCGTGTCGGGCGGCCGAATTCAGCGGACCGCCCACCCCACCAGGGTCCCGACCGCCAGGGCTGTGACGGAAGCCACTCCTCCCGTCACAGCGGTGTCACAAGGGCCACGATGCGGTCCACCACTCGGAGTTGCGGGTGAGGTCAGGGGCGGCTTCCGGATGTGGGGACGGCCCTGGTGTCACTCGCCGACGGATCGACCCGCGCCGCGGTCGGTGTCACCGACGGTTCGCGGGTGGGGACTGCCGGTCTGTTCGGGGTGCGTGAGTTCTCGGTCCCTGGCGTTTGGGTGGGGCGGGGGGTGACGGGCACGGGCGGTTCCGACGGGGTGGGCGACGACGAGGTGCGAGGTGCCGACGGAGTGGGATACGGCGCATGGCCGCTCGCGGGTGGCGGGGCGAGAGGGGCCGCCGGGGGCGCGGGTGTCTCGGGGATCGCCAGGTGGAGCGGCAGCGCGACCAGGACCGCGACGGCGCAGGACAGGCCGACCCCGGCGGCGGCGCGGAGCAGTCGGCGGCGGGACGCGGCACGCCGGATCGCCTCGTAGCGGCCGGGAGGCGGGGCGAGGGGGGCGGAGGTGGGCCGCAGGATCACCGCGAGGGGATCGTCGGGGGCGAACTCCGGTTCGTCGTCAAAGCGTGGGGTCAAGGCTTCTCCTCAAGTGGACGCGGAGCAGTTCGCGGGCCGCGTGGAGGTCGGCCTTGACGGTTCCTTCCTTGCGCCCGGTCAGCACGGACACCTCCCGGATCGGCATGTCAGCGTAGTAGTGCAGAAGGATCGGGGTACGAAGTCGCTCCGGCAGCGACTGGACCAGCAGGCGTACCGACGGGTCCGCCTGTTCGGTGTGGGGGCGGACCGTGGCCTCGGTGGTGGCACGGTGCACGGCCCTGCGCTCGCGCTCCAGCTTGCGCCAGTGGTCCCGCACGAGGTTGGCCGCGGTCACGTAGAGGAAGCCGCGCGGCTCCTCCACGGACGTCCAGCGGGCCCAGAGCCGGGTGAACGCCTCGGAGGCGATCTCGTGGGCCGTCTCGTCGTCGTCGACGAGACGGCGGCACCACCCGGCGAGGCGCGGGTAGAGGGCGGCGAACAGCTCGGACGCTGCCTTGTCGCGGGACCGTTTCAACGCTCTCCAGGGTCGTGACGCGCCTCGTAGGGCACTTGTGGGGGAGGATGCCGGGCCGTCCGCGTACGTTCCGTGGGTGCGGCCCGGGATCCGTGAGGGCAGGTCAGGAGGTTGCGGAGGTGAGCGCGGCGAAGACGATCACGTTGTCGAGGTAGCCGTCGCCGGTGCGGGGGCCGCCGCAGGTGATCAGCCTCAGCTCCGGGCGGTTCACGTTCCCGTAGACCTCGTCCGCCGGGAAGTCCGCCTTGGCGACCGTCCGCACGGCCGTGACCGTGAACACCGCCGCCGTGCCGTTCTCCAGACGCGCCACGATCCGGTCGCCCCGGTGCAGCCGCGCGAGATGGCGGAAGACCCCGTCCCCGTAGGAACCGACCGTGACATGGCCGAGGATGACCGACGGCCCGACCTGACCCGGCGTCGGCGAATGCCGGTACCAGCCCGCCCGGTCGTGCGCCGTGACCGGCGGCACCTGCACACTGCCGTCCGACGCCAACCCCAGCCGCATGACGGGCGTGTCGACCCCGATGGCCGGGATCCGCAGCCCGACCGGGACCGAACGCCCAAGAGCGTGCGCCCCCTTCGCCGAGGCCGAAGCCGAAGCCGAGCCCGAAGCGGAAGCCGACGAAGGCGGCGGCGTGCTCCTGGGGCGTGCCGTCGTCGTGGTCCGGTCGGCCCCGTGGCCGCCGCAGCCCACGAGCAGCGAGGCCATCGCCGCGACGGCGAACGCGCGCCTGGAGAGCGGGGTCATGCTCCGGTCGCCCGCCGGCGACGTACGACGAAGACCGCCGCGCCGCCCACGACGAGCACCGCGGCAGCCCCGCCGCCGATCAGACCGCCCTCGCCCCCGGACCCGGAGGAAGCCGCCGTCACTCCGGTGTCGGGCGCGCCCTTCGGTACGACGGAGACCTGCCTCCCGGCGCGCGCCCGGGTCGATTCGGCCGCAGTCGGTACCGGGCTGACGGAGGCCGGCGCCCGGGTCGGTTCGGCGCTGGGAGTCGGAACGGTGGTGGCGGTCGGGCGGACCGAGGGGACGGGGCTCTGCCCGTCGGCGAACGCGGGCACGGTGCTCGCCAGGGCCGCGGTGCACGCGAGTGCCATGGCGCTGAGGACAGTTCGGCGCATTGAGTCGCTCTCTTTCGTCGGTCCGCCAGGTACTCGGCGGGCTGAGTGACGGATCGAGCGGAGAGACGAGACAGCACCGGAGCAGGTTGTAAAGAGACGGCAAAGTCATGCGAGTTGACGGTCGGTCAGCGGCCGTGGCGCTGCGCCACCGGAACACCCGTCCGAACTGATACAGCGTCATCGAACGTGTGGATGGGGCGGATCGGCTTCGGAGGGCGCTCTCTCGTCGCGGCCATTCGTGGTGGGGATACGGCTGATGGGGGTGCTGCCGACCGGGTTACTTTTCGGCCTACAGGCACTCGGAGGGAGTACTAGTCGGCTCGTATGCCGTGTTCTGCGGTGGTGGGAGGCGGTGATCGGGCTGAGGGTGATCACGTTGCCGCTGCGATTCCGCTGAGCCGGCGTGGTGCCGGCCTTCGTGGCGGCGGCGAAAGGACTACCTCTGATGCGAGTGACCCGGACCATGTTCGCCTCCGCGGCGGTTGCCGCGGCCGTCGCGTTTTCCGCCCCCGTCGCGCATGCGGCATCGGGGGTCGAGCTTCGGGTGTCGGACCACGGTTCTTCCTACGGCAGCGACAGACACGACGACGGTGGAGAGGAGTCGGGGGACGAGGACGGCGGCCGGTCGGACGAGGAGCACGGCGGCCGCGGCGAGCACGGCGGCCGCGGCGAGCACGGCGGCCGCGGTGAACACGGCGGCCGCGGCGAGCACGGCGAACACGGCAACCGCGGCGAGCACGACGAGGACGGCGACGACGAGGACGAGGGCGGCCGGTCGCACGGCAGGCACGGCGAGCACGGCGAGCACGGCGAGCACGGCGAGCACGGCGGCCGTGGCGAGCACGGCGAGCACGGCGGCCGCGGCGAACACGGCGAGCACGGCGAGCACGGCGGCCGCGGCGAGCACGGCGAGCACGGCGGCCGCGGCGAACACGGCAACCGCGGCGAGCACGACGAGGACAACGGTCGCTCGCAGGACGACGACCGGTCGAAGAAGCCGAGCGGTGGCGTGCGCGCCGGTGGCGGTGCGCTGGCCATGCGGTCGGCCCAGGACGGCGGCTGGTCGCACGAGGGCGACGACCAGTCGTCGGACGGTCAGGACAGCGGGGAGCAGTCCGACGGTGGTGCGCCGCCCATGGCGGGGGCCGAGGACGAGGGCCAGAGCGAGGAGGGCCGGAGCGAGGAGGGCCGGAGCGGCGAGCACGGCCGGAGCGGCGAGCACGGCGGGTCGAACAAGCCGCGCGGTGGCGTGCACGCCGGTGGCGGCGGGCTGGCGCAGTCCGGCAACGGTCTGGCCGCGGGTTCGGTGCTGCTGCTCGGCGGTCTCGGCGCGGGCGCCTACATGCTGCGGCGCCGGGGCACTTCGGGTGCCGCCCAGGCCTGATCGGCCGGCGCTCACCAGTTGCTCGCGGTCGCGGCCGCTGTCGCTCTGGAAAGGGTGACGGCGGCCGCGGCCGCGGCGTCGGGGCCGGCTGCTGCCCGGCCCGGCGATGTCCGACCCCTGTTGATGATCCGACCGCCGCTCCCGCTCATGAAAGGCATTGCCTGATGGCCCTCCCCCAGTCCGCCCCGCCGGAACAGTCGCGGAGCAGGCCCGTGTCCCGTACTGCCGGCCGTGCTCTGCTGTGGCCGGCGGCGGCGGTGGGGCTGGGCGCTCTGCTCATCCACAACTCCCTGACGAGTCCGGCGGATCCCAAACCGCCGACCCCGCCCGCGGCCGTCGCCCCGCCCACGACGCTCACTCCACCCGACGCCGTCACCCCGCCCGCGACCGTCACCCCGCCGGCCGTCGCCCCGCGCGCGACCGTCACCCCGCCCGGGGTCGTCGTCCCGGCGCTCCCGGGGCCGAACGCGACGGCGGTTACCACGCGGGGGCTGCCACGGTCGGTACCGAAGCGGATCGAGATTCCGCAGATCGGGGTGGACGCCCCGTTCACGGCGCTGTCCCTGGGAGCCTCGGGGCAGTTGAACCCGCCGCCCGCGAACAACACGAATCTGGTCGGCTGGTTCAGGGGCGGCGCCTCGCCCGGTGAGCGGGGGGCGTCGATCGTGGTGGGGCATGTCGACACCAAGACCGCCCCAGCGGTGTTCGTGCTGCTGCGCACTCTCAAGCCGGGCAGCAGGGTGGACATCACCCGCGCGGACGGCATCGTCGCCCGCTTCGAGGTCGACTCCGTCGACACCTTCAGCAAGGCCCACTTCCCCGACGACCGGGTCTACGCCGACACACCCACCCCTGAGCTGCGGGTGATCACCTGCGGCGGCACCTACAACCACACCGTCCACGACTACGAGTCCAATGTGGTGGTGTTCGCCCATCTCGACTCGGTCAAGCGACCGCAGAGGGCGCCTGCCGGAGATCACTGACGCGCGCCGATCACCTCCGCGGGGTGCCGGCGGAGGGCCAGCCGGGCCGGGAGTGCGGTGGCTGCCAGGGCGAGAGCGGCCGTGGGCGCGAGCACCCCGAGGTAGGTGAGCGGCGGGATGTACGGGGTGGGCGAGCCGGTCATGCCGGTGGCGAAGGCGGTCAGCGTGACCAGGGCGATGCCCGTGCCGAGGACCGTGGCGACCGCGAGGGCGGCGAACGCCTCCAGGCGAAGGACGCGCAACACCTGACGCCGAGTGGTGCCCACCAGCCGCAGCAGGGCCAGTTCCCGGGAGCGGTCCGAGGTCGACATGCCCAGGGTGTTGATCACGGCGATCGCGGTGAAGGCGATGATCAGGCCCATGGCCACGTAGTTGACCTCGGCGTCGGGCGCGCTCGCGGTGACGGCCTCGGCGCGGTCCATGACCGTGGCCGAGGGGACGGCCCGGACCAGGGCGGACAGTTCGGCACGGGTGAGGCGGGGGGCCGCGACGTAGAGGGTGCCCATGGGGTTGTCCACGTGCGGGGCGACCAGGGCGTGGGAGAGGGTGAGGTCGCCGTAGCCGAGGCCGCGGGTGTAGAGCGCGGCGACGTTGAGGGTGGCAGGGGTGCCGTCGCCCAGGGTGAGGCGGACCGTGTCGCCCACGGACACGCCGAGCCGGCCGGCCGCGTTCTCGCTGACCGCCATGGAGTGCGTACCGAGGTCGCGCAGGGAACCGGCGACCACGCCCAGGTCGGTCGTCCGTGTGAGGCCCTCGACCGTCACCGCCTGTGCCCCGTACTTCGTCAGACCGACCCGTACCGAGGTGTGCAGGACCTCGGTCACGGCCTCGACGCCCGGCTGCTCGCGCAGGGAACGGGCGGCCGAGCCGGGGACCCGCGGGCCGAGGACGTAGTCGGCGCGGCTGCCCGCGGCGATCTCCCGCTGGGCGGCGTGGCCCATGGTGGTCTGTACGAACAGGATCGTGCACGCCATGGCGACGAGCAGGCACAGCGGGGTGATGACGGACGCCAGCCGCCGGGACGCCACCCGCAGGTTGGCCGCGGCCAGGTAGCCGCCGACCCGGGAGGCGCGCAGCGGCAGGGCGAGCAGGGCGACCGCCGCACGGGCCAGGAGCGGGCCGAGCAGGGACACCGCCACGGTCCACACCAGGGCGGTGAGCATCGTCACCGGGCTGCTGGCCGCCTCGGTGGACAGCGTCGACAGGACGAGGGTGAGCACGACGCCCGCGGCGGTGGCGAGCAGGCCGGCCACCAGCCGGGGCCAGGGCAGCCGCGCGGTCGGCAGCGCGGCCTCGCCGAGCGCCTCCACCGGACGCACCCGGGCCGCCCGGCGGGACGAGATGCGGGCCGCGACCCAGGCGGCCAGGACCGTTGCCAGCAGCGCCGCGAAGGCGGGGAAGGGACTGACCACCAGCCGCAGATGCTCCGGTACGGCGCCCAGTGCCACGAACCGGGACCGCAGCCAGAAGCCCAGTCCGATGCCCGCGGCGGAGCCGGCCAGGCCCGCGACGACGGCGGTCACCAGCGCCTCGCCGCCGAGCAGCCGGCGCATCTGCTTCGGGGTGGCCGCGACGGCGCGCAAGAGGGCGATCTCCCGCTGCCGCTGCTGGATGGAGAGCGCGAAGGTGCCGGCCACGACGAGGATCGCGACCAGAAGTGACGTGCCGCCGAGCGCTCCGCCCAGGCTGACGAGTTTCACCCGGGCCTGCTCCGCGTCGAGGAACTCCACGGCACCGCGGTCGTCCCCGGTGTACTGAAGTGCCCCGGTCCCGCGCAGGGCGGCTGCCACGTCGGGCCGCCCACCCGGCGTCGGGAAGACCCCGATGGCGCTGACCCGGCCGGGGCGGCCCGCCAGCCGGCGTGCCTCGGCCGGGGCGAAGAAGAGTGTGTCCTGGCTGGGCAGGGCCTGCCGGGTGACACCCGCCACCCGGTACGCGGCGGGGCCGACCGGGGTCAGTACGTCGAACCGGGTGCCCACGCGGGCGCCCGAGCCGGCGTCGACGACCACCTCGTCGGCGGCTTTCGGGGCGCGGCCGACGGCCAGGGTGAACGGGGTGAGTGCCGCCGAGTCCCAGCCGTGGCCCTGCGCCTGGCCGTTCTTGGTGCCGACGGGGAAGGTCACCTCGGCGACCACCTCGCGCACGCCGGGGGTCCGGCGCAGCCTCTGCGTCAACGACGCGGGAATCCAGGCGCGTTCGGCGATCGGCTTCGCCTTGTGCTTCGTCTTGCCACTGGACTTGTGGATCGTCCGGTGCACGTACTGGTCCCCGGCCACGAGAACCGGGGCGCCCGCGTAGCGCTCGGGTGCGACCCGGCCCCGCAGCCCGGTCTCCAGCAGCATCCCGCAGGCGGTGACCAGAGCGGCGGCGCACAGCAGGGTGACGAACGCGCCCGCGAAGGCGGCCTTGCGGTGGCGCAGCGTCTTCAGTGCGAGGGTCAGCACGGCCATCACTTCCACGCTCCCAGTCGGGTCATCCGTTCGGCGATCTTGTCGGAGGTCGGGGCGTCCATCGCGTCCACGATGCGGCCGTCGGCCAGGAACAGGACCGTGTCCGCGTACGAGGCCGCCACCGGGTCGTGCGTCACCATGACCACCGTCTGGCCCATGTCGTCGACGGTCTCCCGCAACAGGGCCAGCACGTCACGGGCGGTCATCGTGTCGAGCGCTCCGGTCGGTTCGTCCCCGAAGATCACCTCCGGGCGGGTGGCCAGGGCGCGGGCGAGGGCGACGCGCTGCTGCTGGCCGCCGGAGAGCTGTGCCGGACGACGGTTCGTACGGCCTTCGAGACCCACCCGTCGCACGATCTCGCCCAGCCACGCCTTGTCCGGGCGGGCACCGGCCAGCCGCAGCGGCAGGGTGATGTTCTCCAGCGCCGTCAGCGAGGGGATGAGGTTGAAGGCCTGGAAGACGAACCCGATCCGCTGCCGCCGCAGGCGGGTCAGCTTCGTCTCGTTCATTCCGGTCAGGTCCGTGTCCGCCAGCCGGACCGTTCCCGAGGTGGGCGTGTCCAGGCCTGCGGCGCAGTGCAGAAAGGTGCTCTTGCCCGATCCGGAGGGGCCCATCACCGCGGTGAAGCTGCCCCGCGGAATGCTCACCGATACCTCACGGAGCGCGGCGACGGCCCCCTGCCCTTTGCCGTAGACCTTGCTGACCGCGTCCAACCGCACTGTGTCTGCCATGAGTTCAAGCCTGCTGAGCAGGCGCGACGCGACCCACCGACGACGTCATGTCCGAAGCATGACCTCGTCATGAGCCGGATGATCCGGACACCGTGGTGATCGACTGGTATATGTGGCCGGGTGATACGGGTGCTTCTGGCGGAGGATCAGCACATCATCAGGGGGGCGCTGGCAGCGCTGCTCGGCCTGGAGGAGGACATCGAGGTCGTCGCCACCGTCGACTCCGGCACCGCGGCCGTGGACGCGGCCAGGGTCTACGAACCGGACGTCGCCGTGCTCGACATCGACATGCCGGGAACGATGGACGGGCTGGAGGCGGCGGCCGTACTGCGCGAGAAACTGCCGCGTTGCCGGGTGCTGATGCTCACCGCGTACGGAAAGCCCGGACACCTGCGCCGGGCGCTCGGCGCGCGGGTCGACGGGTTCGTACTGAAGACAGCGCCGCCGGAGGAACTGGTCGCCGCCATCCGGAAAGTGGCAGCGGGCGAGCGGGTGCTCGACCCCTCGCTCGCGGTCACCGCGTGGGATCTGGCCGACAATCCGCTCACGCCTCGTGAGACCGAGGTGCTCCGGCTGGTGGCGGGAGGTGCGGAGGCCACCGAGATCGCGCGACAGGTCCACCTCACGGCGGGGACGGTCCGCAACTACCTCACGGCCATCGTCACCAAGCTCAACGCCCGCAACCGCACGGACGCGGTCCGTATCGCGACGGAGGCGGGCTGGATCTAGCTCCCCGAAGGGGGCAGCGCCCCAAAGGGGCGCGGGGCTGTATCGATGTGCGGCTCCGCCGCGTGGGCGCGACCAGCCACAACGCACCCGCAGGTGCAGTACCGGCCTTCCAGCGGAGCTCTACCGCACCCACAGGCGCCGTACCGCACCCCCAGCGGAGCGCTACGGTACCCACGCGACCAACTCGAACCAGCCGTCCCCAGGCGAACGCACCGTCAGCTCTCCGTCCAGCGCGGCGAGCCGGGCCGTCAGGTTGCCGATCCCGGACGATCCCCGACGGCCGCGCGTGCGGCGCGCCCCGTCGTTGCGTACGCGCAGCCGGGTCCCGCCGTCCGCCGCCACCGTCGAGATCGCGCAGGACCGGGCGTCGCTGTGCCGCAGCACATTGGTCACCGCCTCCCGCAGCACCGCGCTCAACGCGGTCTCGGCTCCGGCCGACAGACCGTCGTGGGCGAGTGACACCTCGGCCTCGATGCCCGCGGCGGCCAGGACCGCGCGCACCGAGGCGGCCTCCGCGGTGAGCGACATCCTGCCCGCGCCGCCGGAGGCCGCCCGCAGGTCGGCCTCGCCCCGCTCCGCCATGGCCAGGACGTTCTCCAGTTCGGCGGGCGCCCGCTCGGGCGGCAGCCTGCGCGCCAGCTCGCAGGTCAGCAGCATGCCGGCCAGGCTGTGGCCGAGCAGGTCGTGCAGGTCACGGGCCGCGCGCAGACGTTCCTCGACGACCGCCGAGCGGGCCAGCCGCCGCTGTGCCTCCCCCAGTTCGTTCACGATCTGGGCGAGGCGCAGCAGTCCGTACACGACGAGCCCGGTGACCACGGTGCTGACGGTGTAGTTGACCGTCATCGCGAGTGGCAGTCCCAGCCGCGCCCCGATCAGCGCGACGCTCGCCGTCACACAGCCGACCAGCGGCCAGGCCGCGGAACGCCGGAACGCGAGCGGCAGCGGTCCGGCGAGAAACCCGGCGACCCCCAGCCAGGCGCGGCCGAACGCGAGGATCGGCAGATACGTGAGGAGCGCCATCACCGCGAGCGCCGCCATGTGCCGCCCCCGTACCGAGCGGACCTGTAGCGCGACCACCACGGCCAGGCAGGCGGCGGCGGGCAGGACCTGGCCGGCGGGGACGAGCAGCAGGGTCTTGAGCGAGAAGCCGACGAGCACGGTGACCAGCAGGGCGACGGAGAGCACATGGGCGTGCCGGTCCTCGGCCTGCTCCCGGGGCTGCGCCACGTCCGGAAGCACGGCCTCCACGACGTGCCGCCCTTCGGGGGTCAGCCCGGTCGTCACAGTGCCGCCCGCGTCGGCGATCCGCTCGGGCAGATCGCCGAGACTCTCGTCCTCCGCCGTCCGGGTGCCGTCGCTGACGACGCGCAGTCGTATCCGCCCCCGCTCGGCAGCGGTCTCGATCAGGCAGCCGGTGGCCGCGCCCCGCCGGACGATGTCGGTCACGGCCTCGCGCAGCACCTCCGCGAGCAACGCGCCTGCGGGGCCCAATGGTTCGGTGTGCCCGGGGCGCACCTGGACCGGGACTCCGGCGGTGGTCAGCAGCGCCCGTGCCGCCGTCACCTCGGGTGCCAGCGACATGGAGCGGTACGACGCGGCGGAACGCCGGGCGTCGGCGAGGCAGTCACGTGCCGAGCGGGTGACGTCGGCGAGCAGTCGCCCGGCCTGTTCCGGCTTCGCCAGGGCCGCCCGTACACCGGTGGTGATGTCGGCGAGCCCGCGCCCGAGGCCGTCGCTCAGCTCGCCGGCGATCCGCAGCCTCTCCTCGGCGACGGCGGCCGCCGTCAGGCTCAGCCGGGCGGCGTGGAGTTCGTCGGCCCGCTCGGTGAGCCGGGTCAGGCCGTAGATCACCAGGCTCATGAGCACCATGCTGATGGCCGAGTCCAGGGGCCCGGTGAGTGCGGCACCGGCAGCGACCGGTACGGCCAGCGGCCACGCCCGGGTCAGCAGCAGCGAACCGCCGAGGAACCCGAGGATCCCCACGGACGCGCCGGTGGCGTACACCGCCGCGTAGCAGACGGCTCCTTGTGTGGCGAGCAGTAACCACCGTCCGGGGTGCCACCGTCGCGGCACGGGCAGGACATGGAACAGCTGGAGTCCGAACACGACCGGCGCGAGCACCGATCCGCCGACGAGATAGACGGTCGCGAAGGCGGCCAGCACCACGACCGTGACACCCCGCGCCGAGCCGGACACCAGACCTCCCCCGCCAGCCGTGCCCCGACGGCCACGATCCTATGCCACCCCATAGAACGTTTGTTCCGCTCTGTCATCGGGCCGACAGCCCGGCCCCGCATCGCCGGGCCCCGGCCGATGGAGCCGGGGCCCATGACCGTCGCGAGGTCAGCGGACGTCGACGAAGTCGCTCGTGGCGGTGGCCGGTGCGGTGGTCGACGTACCCGCGAAGGTGTAGCGCCAGTAGCCGTCGGCCGATGCCGTGATGGTGGTCTTCAGGTTTCCGGAGCCGTCCGTCGATACCGTCTTCACGGTCGTGTACGCGGACGCCCCCTTCTTGCGGAACTGGAGCTTCACCTTCTGACCGGCGTATCCGTGATAGCCGCCGCGCGTCTCCCAGTCCACGCGGGAGAGCTTTCCGGTGACAGTGAGCGTCTTGCCCTTGGTCACCGGCTCGGGAGACGCGTTGACCGTGAGGGCCGCGTCGCGCAGCACGGCCACCGGCTTGGCGGCATGCAGATCGACGTGTCCCGTGCCGTCCGCGGACTCGGCCCAGGCGGCCAGCTTCCACGTGCCGGCCAGTGAGTTGCGTCCCAGTGCCCACCGCGGCTCGATGTAGGCGAAATGCCCCACGCAGGTGGAGGTGGTCGCGTTGACCTTGGTGCAGGTCGCCGCCCAGGAGCCGTAGAGGACGGCGTCGGGGGTGTCGTACGAACCCCGGTAGAGGTACATGTCGCCGCTCGCGATGCCCGACGGGTCGGTGGCGGTGAACTTCGCCTTGAATTCCTGTAGGGGCTGGTCGGTCAACTTCACCGGCTTGCCGCCGTTCACCACTACGTTCGAGATGCGGGTCGCGCCCGCCGTCTCGTCACCCTGCGAGGCCGGGCCTGCGAACGCCCGCTTGATGGTGCGGCGGAGAATGCCGCCCTGGTCGTCGACGGCGGTGACGCGCAGCGCGACGAAGGAGGCGGTGGCGGGTACGTCCAGCGGCGCCGAGCCGTCGGCCGCGACGGGCAGGTCGGTCCAGGTCGTGCCGTCGTCCGTGGAGTACGCGAGACCCGTGATCCTGGTGTTCGCCTGTGCCGCCTCCGTGTTCCGGGTGGTGGCACTCGCGTCGACTCGGACCGTCCCGGCGGCCGCGCGACCCATCCTGTCGAGCCCCGAGACCGTCAACCGTGCATCTATCAGCGAGAGTTCCTTGTTCGCCGCGTAGTCCGAGCGGAATGTCCACTCGTTGTGTACGTCCGTGGACAGGCGGGAGTACGCGACACGGCGGTGGACGGTCTGGTCGAGGGTGTACGTCTGCTCGGACGACGGCAGGCTCGACGACGTCAGCGCGTGGTACGCGTCGAGGCCGGAGGCCTCGGCGTAGGTGACGCCGTCGGAACCGGTCAGCTTGTACGAGTACACCGCGCGGCCGTCGATGCCATTGTGGCCGGCGGTGTCGCCGAAGGTGCTTGGCTCCACCAGCGCGATCTTCCCGTAATACCGCACCGAGCCGCCCCACTCCCGGCGCCCCGGCTGCAGGGGAGCCGCGCCCAGAACCTCGCCCGCGCTCGTCCCGGCAGGCAGGGTGCGGTCGCTCAGGTTCAGGCTGAGCTCGCCGATGGCCCCGTAGTCCAGCATCCGCATATAGGTGACGCCGGGAGTGACGTACTCGGCGACGGAGCCGGCCACGGGCACCGGGCCGCCGACGAAGACGCCCGTCCACTCGCCGAGGGAAGGGGCGGTCTGCAGGATCGCGGTCGTCCGGGTACCCGGGGCATGGACCTGCGTGACGGTCTTCGCCAGGGCGGAAGTATGGACCGTCGCGACGGGCGAGGTGGGCACGGTCGTGGTGAAGCTGTGCATGAGGTCGTAGCGGTAGGGGCTCGGCACGCTCGCCGAGGCGCCCTTCTTGCCGAGCACATCGTGGATGCGCAGCGAAACGCCCTTCACCGAGAACGGCGTGACATAGACCTTCTCGGCACCACCACCGGCGAAGCCCGCCAGGCCGCCGCCGCCCGGGACGCTGATCCACACGGCGGAGGACTGCCGGGTGGCGGTGGTGTCGTCGGTACGGATCCCGGTCTCCTTGGCCGCGCGCTGGTCGAAGGCGACCGTGGTGGCGGCCGAACCGACCGTGAAGGTACGGGTCAGCAGATAGCTCGGCTGTTGCCAGTCCGCATGCAGCGCCACCGAGAAGTAGTCACCCGGCGGCAGCTTCACGGTCGCCGTAGGCCCGATGGCATCGCTGTTGACGAGGTACGACGTCCACGTCTTGCGGTTCCAGACGTAGAACAGCTTGGTCGTGACGTCAGCGTGGGTGATGCTCAGCTTCACCGCGTATGTCGACGCGGCTGCGCTCATCGTCGTGGGACCGCTCCGCGCGGCCCGTGTGCCCGCCGCCAGTGGCAGCTTCGCGGCCGTGTGGTCCGCCATGTGCCCCCCGGCCGGCCGTACCGACACGGTGCCGTTCACGGCGGCTACGGCGTAGCGGGCCGCCTGGTCACCGGCGTCCTTCGGGTCGGCCGTGACGTGGACGGCACGTCCGCCGACGAGCTCGACGCGCCCGCCGTCCCCCAACTCGGCGCTCGACGCGCCGTGGTGTGCCGGATCCGTTGCCGTGGAGACCGCTCCCACTGTGGCAGTCTCGCCGCCCGACGCCGTTGCCGCGGGCGCGAGCAGCACCGAGGCGGCCAGCACCACCCCGCACAGCGACGCCTCAGCGGGTCTTCGGGCACGTCCTCCCCGTAAACCGAACATCATTCGCCTTACCGTCCCTTCCCCTTGAGGACCGCTCCCGGCTCATCCACCACAGGAGCGGTCGGCTCACTCTAGGGGAAAGCACCTCCCTCCCTGGCTCTGCGTCAGAAGGCGCAGATCACAGGACGACCGTCTCTGCCGACGCGGGCGTCGAGGGTGTCATGTCCTGCGTGCCGATGACAGAGAGCAGGCTCAGCTGGGCCGCGCCCTCGGTGCCGGGTGGGGCACTGAACCACAGCAGGCGCTGGCGTCCGTCCTCGCTGAACAGGCTGTGGCAGTCCAGCTCGATGATGCCCAGCGCGGGGTGGACGATGCGTTTGTGGTCGGTTCGCCGGAGGGCGACGTCGTGGGTGTCCCAGAGCGTGGCGAACTCCCGGCTGCGTGCGCGCAGCGCGGCCACCATGCGGGTCACCTCGGTGTCGCTGCCGCGCCGGGCGGCGACTGCCTGGAGGTCGGCGACGAAGACCCGGGAGTGGTGGGGGTGGTCCTCGGGCGGATACAGGTTCCGGGCCTCCGGATTGGTGAACCAGCGGTAGACGAAGCTCGCCTCGGGCTCGCGCAGCGCCGGGGGCCGACCGACGAGGGCGGCGGCCAGCGGGTTTTGGACAAGGGTTTCGTGCAGGTCGGTGATGACCTGGGCAGGGGTGGTGGTGAGCTGGGCCAGCAGGCCGAGCAGACCGGGCTGGACATGCGCGGTCGGGCCCTGCGCCGCCGGGGGGACCGGCCGGTCGGCGAGGTGGAACAGATGGTCGCGTTCGTCACCGTTCAGCCGCAGCGCCCGGGCCAGCGCGGCCAGGACCTGGACCGAGGGCTGGGCGCCGCGTCCGCGTTCCAGCTCGGTGTAGTAGTCCGCGGAGAGCCCGGCCAGGTGGGCGACCTCCTCGCGCCGCAGACCGGGCACCCGGCGCCGCGGTCCGCTGGGCAGGCCGACGTCCAACGGGCGGATCCGGTCGCGCCGGGACTTGAGGAAGGCGGCGAGTGCTGAATGGTTCACGTCTCCCATCGTCGCGCGCACCGGTGGACGCAAGCCAGGGGACGGCAACCCCTGGGTGAGGACAGCCCTGGCTGGGGCGGGCGGACCGGACCAGGCTGGAGCCGCGAGCGGGGCACCGCACCGGCGCCCCGGCCACGATCCATCCGTCGTAACCCCTCTTCCGGCATCTCCAGCAGGAGTGTTCATGTCTGCCCAGAAGACCGCGGACCGCTACGCCGCGGCCGACCCCCACGCCGACCGACCTCGCGTCGCCATCGTCACAGGTGGCTCGCGCGGGATCGGCCGCGAGACGGCGCGTCGGCTCGCGGCCGACCGATTCGCCGTCCTGATCGGTTACGCGGGCAACCGCGAACTGGCCGAGGCCGCCGTCAAGGACGTCACCGACGGCGGCGGCACGGCGATCGCCTTCCAGGCGGACGTCGCCGACGAACAGCAGGTCTCCGCTTTGTTCGCCACCGCGGAGTCCGAGTTCGGGGGCGTCGACGTCGTCGTCCACGCGGCCGGCCGGATGCAACTGGCGCCCATCGCCGAACTGGACCTGGCGGAGCTGGACGCGCTCCACCGCACCAACATCCGCGGGACCTTCGTCGTCGCCCAGCAGGCCGCGCGGAGGATCCGCAGCGGTGGCGCGTTCGTCACCTTCTCCACGTCCGTGGTGGGCCTGGCCTTTCCCGGCTACGGCGCCTACAGCGCCGGCAAGGGCGCCGTCGAAGCACTCACGCTGATCCTCGCTCGGGAGCTGCGCGGCCGGGGCATCACCGTCAACGCCGTGGCCCCCGGCCCCACCGCCACCGATCTGTTCCTCGATGGCAAGGACGATCAGACCATCGCCCGGCTGGCCGCCCAGCCCCCACTGGAGCGCCTCGGTACCCCCGCCGACATCGCCGAAGTCGTCGCTTTCCTCGCCTCCCCGGCCGGTCACTGGATCAACGGCCAGGTCATCCGCGCCAACGGCGGCATCATCTGATGGCAGCCGCCCGGCACGCGGTACCGGCACCCGACCGCTGGGCACCCACAGGCCCCGGCCCCGACGGCATGAAGTCCTCTCCCCGCTCGCCGCCGGTGTCCGCGCCGAGTTCTTCCGCCGCGTAGGGCTGGACGCCCTGCCCACCGCGGTCAGCTTCCCGTCACCACATATCGAAGGAGAACCACCATGCCGTTCGCGAACTTCAAGATCCCTGCCGGAAGCCTCGACGAGAAGCAGAAGGAGACGATCGTCACCCGTACCACCGAGCTGTACGTCGAGATCTACGGCGAACGCGCCCGTGCCAACACCATGGTCCTGGTCGAGGAGGTCACCGACGGCGGTTGGGGCATCGGCGGCAACGTGCTGACCCTGGCCATGCTCCAGCAGCCCGGAGACGGCCACGAGGACGCCTGACCTCACCTCGCCGATCCCCCGGAGAATCCGCGCAGGAGCGTCACACAGACTGCACACAGTCTTTCGAATGTCTCGTTAGCGTTGCTGGCTGCTCGATCCCGCGTGCGAACGTGACCAGGCCGCGGCCCGGCGGGGCGACGGCACGTCAACTCAGGAAGACCGCAATGGACTACTGCTCCTCGTGCCGTCGACATCTCAATGGCGCCCTGGTGTGCCCCGGGTGCGGCGCCTACGCCCCGGACATAGCACCGGCCACCACCGACGGCCGCATCTCACCGGCGCCCGCCGCCGTCGTGACGACAGGCTCGGCGGCCGGCCCGGCGGTGGCGTGGCAGCCCACGGCCTCGGACCCCTGGCACCACGACCGCCTTCGTGACGAGGCGGCGGCCGACCGGAACGAGGTCCAGCAGACCGGACCGTCCGACGAACCCGAGGGCGTGCCGCCCGCGCCGCAGGGGCGGGCCGCGCGGCGGCGACAACTGGCCCGCTGGAAGAAGAACCAGCGCCGGGCCGTGGTCGCGACCGCCGTCGCACTCGTCGGAGGCGGGCTGACGGTGGCCACGATGGAGCGGGGCTCCGGCGACCGGGCACAGGCGGCCACGGCACCGGACCTCACGGGCATGGGCGGCGTCGAGGAGGAGGCGCCGCAGTACGCCCCGCCGTCGTCGGCACCGCCCGGCACGCACCGGTCCTCGCACACTCCCGCCGCGCACCCGTCCGCGACCGGTCTCCCGCACCGGCAGTCCACCGCCGCCCCGGCCGGCACCACGCCGCCGAACGCTCGGCCGGACGCCGCCACCTCCGTACAGACGAGTCAAGGTCAAACGGGTCATACGACTCACACGACCCATACGACGACATCGGGCCGACAGGAGCCGCGGACCACCTCCCCTTCCTCCGGCGGAACGGTCACCGACGACACCGGCACGCCGCCGAAGCAGCCGTCCGCGCCCACCACAGGCACCGGTACGGACCCGGGAACCACGCAGCCGAGCCCCGCGCCCGCGGCGACCTCCCCCTCGGAGATCTGCCTGCTCGTGGTGTGCCTCGGCTGACCGACCGCACCGAGCCGCGCCTCGCTCCCGCCGCCCCGGCAAACCTCCGCGCACCTGGCCGCTGGTGGTGTTCGGAGGGCGTACGGAAGCGTCACGTCCGCTCGAAGCGGTGGCCGAGGCAGCGGTACTGCCCCGTCGCGCTCGCACGTTCAGGTGGTCGTCGTTGATCGTCCCGTCGGGCGTATGCCGTCGCGCCCTATCCAGGACGTATGGATGAACCCCGCACCACAGACAGCCACCTTCCGTCCTCCCGGCGGCAGTTCACGACCGCTGCCGGGACGGCCGCGACCGCGACGGCCCTCGGTCTGACCACGGCGGGCACGGCCGCCGCGGCGCCCGCCGTGCCCCGGCAGACCCCCTGTCCGCCGGGATCCACCGCCGACCGGTCCACCTGTCTCGCGGTCGCCCGCGCGCTGCTGGTCGTCGACGACGAGGACCGGCCGCTCGTGCCGACGTACCGGAAGATCCTCGACTCCGGTCTGCCCCGCCGCCGGACCGGGAACGCCAAGAAGATCCTGGTGGTCGGCGCGGGACCGGCCGGTCTGGTGGCGGCCTGGCTGCTGAAGCGGGCCGGGCACCACGTGACGCTGCTGGAGGCCAACGGCAACCGGGTCGGCGGCCGCATCAAGACCTTCCGCACCGGCGGGCACGAGCACGCGGCGCAGCCGTTCGCCGATCCGCGGCAGTACGCCGAGGCCGGGGCCATGCGAATCCCCGGCAGCCACCCGCTGGTGATGAGCCTGATCGACCAACTGGGCGTCAAGCGGCGTCCGTTCTACCTCGTGGACGTCGACGGCACGGGCAAGCCCGTCAACCACGCATGGCTCCACGTCAACGGCGTCCGCATGCGCCGCTCCGACTACGCGACGGCGCCCCGCAAGGTCAACCGGTCCTTCGGGGTACCCCGCAAGTACTGGGACACGCCCTCCTCCAAGATCCTGCGCGACGCCCTGGACCCCGTACGCGACGAGTTCAGCACGGCCGGGCCGGACGGCAAGCGCGTCGACAAGCCCATGCCGGAACGGGTGGAAGGCTGGGCGCGGGTGATCCAGCGGTACGGAGACTGGTCCATGTACCGGTTCCTGACCGAGCGGGCGGGCTTCGACGAGCGCACCATCGATCTCGTCGGCACCCTGGAGAACCTGACCTCACGGCTGCCGCTGTCGTTCGTCCACAGCTTCATCAGTCAGTCGCTGATCAGCGCGGACACCGAGTTCTGGGAGCTGGTCGGCGGCACCGCGACGCTGCCCGACGCGTTGCTGCGCCAGGTGGGCGACGTGCTGCGGCTCGACCGGCGCGCGACGCACATCGAGTACTGGGATCCGGACCGGCACGGCACCGACGACACCTCCCAGGTCCGCCACGACGGTCCGCACGTGTGGATCGACACGGTGTCCGAGGGGCGTGACGGCAAGGTCGTGCGCGAGCAGTTCACCGGCGACCTCGCCGTCGTCACCGTGCCGTTCTCCGGGCTGCGACAGGTGCAGATCAGCCCGCTGATGTCGTACGGCAAACGCCGTGCCGTCGCCGAACTGCACTACGACAGCGCGACCAAGGTGCTGCTCGAATTCAGCCGCCGCTGGTGGGAGTTCACCGAGGCCGACTGGAGGCGGGAACTCGACGCGGTGCGACCGGGCTTGTACGAGCAGTACCGGCAGGGCAAGGCGCCCGCCGACGGGAGCCTGCTCGGCGCGCACCCGTCGGTGCCGCCCGGCCGCATCAGCCCGGCGCAGCGCGTCCACTACGCCGCCAACCGCTGGGCCACCCGCGACCAGCCCGAGGCGGCGCACATCGTCGGCGGCGGCTCCGTCTCCGACAACTCCAACCGCTTCATGATCAACCCCTCCCATCCGGTGCCCGGCAGTCAGGGAGGTGTCGTCCTCGCCTCCTACAGCTGGGCCGACGACGCCTCCCGCTGGGACTCCCTCGACGAGGAGGCCCGCTACCCGCACGCCCTCAGGGGACTGCAACAGGTCTACGGGCAGCGCGTCGAGGTCTTCTACACGGGCGCCGGCCGCACGCAGAGCTGGCTGCGCGACCCGTACGCGTACGGCGAGGCGTCGGTCCTGCTCCCCGGCCAGCACACGGAGCTGCTCGCCGCCATCCGCGCCCCCGAGGGCCCGCTGCACTTCGCCGGCGACCACACCTCGGTCAAGCCGTCGTGGATCGAGGGCGCCGTCGAGTCGGGGGTGCGGGCCGCTCTGGAGGTGCACATGGCGTAGAGGTTCGCGACGGCATTCGCTACGACGTTCGCGACGACGTTCGTGACGGACGGCGCCCGGCCACCCCCAGGGGCCGGGCGCCGTCCGGCCGCGCGCTCACGTCGCGGATTCGATCCGGTGCTCCGGTGGCGTCACCCGGGGTGAACGGCTGGGACACGCGTCGGGGAACGCCACCGGATAACCAAGGCTCTTCATGCCGCTCTTGTACTCGGCGACGCCCGGCAACTGCTGGGTCGCCGCGGACCAGATCACCGTGGTGCAGGTCCGGGTGTCGCAGCCGCCGCCGAACGTCAGGAAGTTCTCGCTCTCCACCGACTTGCAACGGCACAGCGCCCGGCGGCGGTTGTGGGGATCGATCCGGCAGACCACGTCCAGGCAGTTCGCCCACCGGGCGCGGGTGGGGCAGGTCATGGCGCGCGTGAAGATGGTGGTGTTCTGCATCGAGAACGTCGAGACCAGCCTGTCGTGCGTCGGCGCGCGCTCGGCACAGGAGGTGAACCCGAACGAGTAGCCGTTCTGGACCGCGCAGCGGCAGATGACGATGCCCGGATCCTTGGGCGAGGGTTCGCACGCGGCCGAGGTGCACACCGCGTAACGCTGATCGCACAGCCATCCGTCGCCCGCCCTGACCTCTTTGCGCGGCTCCTTCGACGGGGTGATGAGCCTGATGCCGCGGCCTGCCGCGCAGGCCGCGGTGACCGCGGGGACCAGTGCGGCCGACGCGAACAGCACCGCCCGCCGCGCGATCGTGGACCTGCCACGGGGCTGGAGCGCCTTCGAGACCAGATCGCCGATCTCGGCCGCGCCGACCGCCGGTGCGGCCGCGACGATCCGCTCGGTGTCGACCAGAACCGCGCTGGGCGTGGCCGTGACCCCGTAGGCGGCGAGCACCCGGCGATCGGCGTCCGCCAGCAGCCGGCGCGGCCCGACCCCGCCCGCTGCGACGGGCTGCGCCGGGCGCGCGCCCCCGCTCACCACGGCGATGGTCACGCGCTCGTCATGGATCTGCTGCCACCGGGCCACTTGCGGAAGCAGGGCGGCGCAGGCACCGCAGGCGTGATCGCCGAAGACGAGGAGCAGCGGCCGGCCTCCCAGCAGCAGGTCCTCCAGAGTCCACGTCCGTCCCGTCTCGTCGGGCAGCGAGAAGCGGGGGGCGAGCATGCCCGCCCGCACTGTCCCGCCCCGCCCCGCCGCCAGGCCGGCCCACAGCGCCGACGCGACGAGAGCGAGTCCCGCGAAGAGCCAGGGGAGGTGTCCGCCGGCGGCGACGAATCCCGCGAGGGTGGCCAGGAGCCCGTTGCGGGCGACGGTCGACCAGCCGACCGGAGCGGCGCGCAGACCTCCGAAACAGTGACAGGCCGGGGCCCGTCCACGGGACACGTTCAGCGCGATGACACCGCTGAACACCAGCAACAACGCGAGCGCCCCCAGTGCGCCACCGCGCGCCCACGGGCGGATCACGAGAGCCAGAGCGATGACGAACTCACCCATCACGAGCAGCCGTGCCAGGGGTGCCGCGGCCACGGTCGGCAGACCGAAGCCGACCACGGCGCGACGCAGCCCGTCGAGGTCGGTCAGCTTGGCGATCGCCGCGACGCCGAAGACGGAGGCGAGCGCCATCGCCACCGCCAGGACCATCCCGCTCACCACAGCACCTCACTCTCGGTACCTGCATCACGGGATCGCAGAGACTGGCCGACGGCTCGCGCCGCAGCGCCCGCGACTGACTGGTACCGGCTTGCGGGCGGGACCAGCCCTCCGGCCCGGCAACAGCACCCGGGTGGCCTAGGCGTTCACCGGGCCGGGGGTGTGGCCCGCTGCACCATCGGGACGGGAGCCTGCTCTCCCGCACGTGCGTGCCCGTTCGCCTGGCGTTGACGTCATGGGGAAGACGGTGCGGCAGGCCGCGCGGGCCACGGTCCGGCTGGTTCTGGCCGCGGCGATGACGTTCGGCCTGTATCTCTTCGTCACGGTGCTGCTGATCACGGCCATCACCACCCTCGCGGTGGTCGGCGCCTGGATGCTGCCCGAGACGGTACTGCTGATACGCCGTATCGCCGGAGCGAAACGGCAGCAGGTCGCCGCGTGGACCGGCCGGGAGATCCCCGAGGCCTACCAGCCCCTCACCGTCCGCGAACGCGTCCGCGCCGCGGTCCGCGACCCCGGCACCCTGACCGACCTGTATGACCGCCACCTACCTCTACGGCCCCCTGACCCTGCTGGCGCTCCCCCTGTGGCCGCTCGGCCTGCTGATCGACGTGACGGCCGGCGCGCGCAGTCCTTGGATGTCGCGCCGGAGCGGAGGGTTCGACGAACCGAGGGGGCGGGACTCACGGTGGCCGCCTATGCGGGAGGGGGCCGTGGGAGTGTGCGTCATGCCCTGAACTGTCCGTGGAGGAGGGGGCGTTCCCGTGAGGCAGAACACACAGGGGGGCGGAGCCAGGGTACAACCCGGGCCCGGTGTCCCGGTGTTCGTGGTCACCTGGTGTGCGCTCACAGGGGGAGACCGTGATCGAATGACGTAGCCGTGCCAGTAGGCTGGGCACTCGTCTCACGGCATGGAGGATGAAGCAACAGGTGCTGATCGCGGGCCGGTACCAGCTGAACACCACCATCGGACGTGGCGCGATGGGGGAGGTCTGGCGGGCGTACGACCAGATGCTCGGCCGGGATGTCGCCGTCAAGGTGCTGCTCGCCCAGAACGCCGATCCGACCGCCGACTCCCGGTTCCGCCTGGAGGCGCAGACCGCGGGGCGGCTCCACCACCCCCATGTGGTCGGCGTCATCGACTTCGGCGAGCACGAGGGCCGGCTGTTCCTCGTGATGGAGTTCGTGGACGGCGACAGCCTCGCCCGGGTGCTCTCCGACGACGGTCCGCTGCCGGCCGAGCGGGTCGCGCACATCGCCACGCAGGCGGCGGCCGGACTGGCCGTGGCGCATGAACAGGGCATCGTGCACCGGGACATCAAGCCCGGCAATCTGCTCGTCGACGCGAACGACAACGTGAAGATAGGCGACTTCGGTATCGCCCGCTTCATGGACGACCCGTCGGGCGCGCTCACGGCGACCGGGCAGATCGTCGGGACGAGCCTGTACATCGCGCCCGAGCGCGCCCTGGGCAAGCCCGCGGGACCTGCCAGCGACGTGTACTCGCTCGGCTGCGTGCTCTACCAGCTCCTCACCGGTCGGCCGCCGTTCCGCGCCGACACCGCGATCGCGATCCTCCACCAGCACCTCGACGCGGCCCCCGTACCGCCGCGCGAGCTGGGTGTCTCCCTGCCGCCGGCCTTCGAGAACTACCTGCTCAGCCTGCTCGCCAAGCGGCCCGAGGACCGGCCCACGGCGCGACAGGCCGCCGACTGGTTCGGCAGCGGCGCCTGGCGGGGCCGTCCCGAACCGCTCCCGGCCGCCGCCCCGCAGCCGCGTCCCGCACCCGCGGTTGCCCCGGGACCTCCGGTGCTCCCCCGCCCGGAGACGGGCCCGGCGACGACGTACAAACTCCCCTCCGCGGGCGGGGTCCCGGGCCGCCGGGCCGCCCACCGCCAACGGCCGTCGACGGTGGGCCACCGCGAACGCCCGCCGGCCCCGGCCCAGGCCCCGGCCCATCGCGAACGGCCCTCCACAGCAGCCCATCGCGAACGTTCGTCGACCGGTGGCGGCCGTCGCGCGCGGCCGTCGCTCCGCGCGACCGTCGCCTCCCGGCCCCGCGCGATCGGGCTGATCGCCGCGGTGTTGATCTTCCTCGCGGCGATGTTCATCGGCAGGGCGTGGTTCTCGCCGGACAGCAGCTCGGCGGAGACCCCCGGGCCGCGCACGTCGGGTATGTCCGCCCCGCTCGGCCCACAGACCGCGTCCCCGCTCCCGTCGTCCCCGGACCAGGACTGAACAGCCCCAATTCCCTTTTCGCAGCAGGCGATTGAGTTGACAGAACGTTGACCAGTCGTAGGGAAAACGGTGGTGGGCACCGGTTATATGTTCACCGACATGCCTCCACAGCCCCCACGCCTCCCGGTCCTCCCCTACCGCAAGCCCACACGCGGCCGTGACTACTGGATCCTGGACGACGTACTGCCGAACGTGGACGAGGTCCGGGCCCGCTGTCTCGCCAAGGACGAGGACGACTGGACCAAGGGCTTTCCGTACACGCAGGAGAGCTGGCCGGGGCTGCGCACCATGCCGGGGCTGGAACCTGGTGAACTCGCCCGGATCGAACGCCTGGTGCGCAAGGAGACCGGCGCCCAAAAGCTGTGGCAGGAGACCGCCCCCGGCGGCGGCACCCTCAACCACAACTGCGTCCAGGTCGTCGGCAAGGACGAGGGCGAACCGCGCCCGCACACCGACTCCCGCGCGCTGTGCCGCTACGCCGCGGTGCTCTATCTCAGCCCGAACATCCCCAAGGACTGCGGCACGAGCTTCTACCGGCAGAACCTGCCGGGCGGGGTCCTCGGCGGCAACATGGTGCAGGCGCCGCACACCAATCTGGTCGAGGCGCTGGGCACGCGGTATGTCTCCCCGGACGCGTTCATCGAGGACATCCGCGTGCCGCAGCGCTACAACCGGCTGCTCCTCTACAAGGCCAACCTCATGCACAGCGCCACCGGTTACTGGGGCAGCGAGCTGGAGGAGAAGCGCATGACGGCCGTCTTCTTCTGGATGGCCTGAGCGCTCCGGTTCAGCTCAGACCGAGGCTGTCCAGCGCGGTCGTCCAGTCCGTGATGATCGCGTTCTGCGCGTCCTCAAGGCTCACGTCCCCGGCGCAGACGGCCTTCTTCAGCTTGTTCTCGACGGTGTCCTTGTCCGCCGAGGTCTCGTCGCCGTAGTGCGGTTCGGGCCAGAGGTTCAGCGGGCTCTTGGGGGCGCCGCCGAGTTCGAGCGGCACGAAGTGGTCTTCCTCGTAGTCCGAGGTGCTGGTGTCGGTGTAGCCGTACTCGACGATCTGCTTCTTCTTCAGGGCGGTGGTGTACGAGCTGGACGGCCGCACGGTCGCGGTCCAGCCGGAGACACAGATCGTGGAGTCGATGGTGTCCTGCGTGACGTCCGGGTTGAGGGCGCCGGGCTGGCAGCTGGGGTCGGGCAGGGGCAGGTAGTCCTGGCTGCACGTCTGGGCGTGCGCGGTGCCGGCGGTGACGGTGAGCCCCGCGGCGGCGAGGGCGAGCGTGGAGAGGGTGGTCACCAGGGGGCGGGATATTCGGGACATGGGGGTCTCCCGGTGCGGTGCCCGGCATGTTTCCGGGCGGTCGTGAGCATGACAGCACCGGGATTTCTATGCGGGTAGAGCCCTTTGCGGGACCGGGAGAAGCTTGGTTGAAGGTTTATGCATGCCATGACCGCGGGTTGTGAAGTCATGGGCACAGCTTGGGCGTTGGTTCATCTCCCGGTACGCCCGCGCCAGGCGTACGGGCGCCGGCGTACCGGCGCGGACGTACCAGCGCAGACGTACCAGCGCAGACGTACCAGCGCGGACGTACCGGCGCGGCGCCCCTCAGCGAGAAGAGGGGAGCGGCAGGGCGTCCGAGTACGCGTTCACCGGCCGGTCGACCTTCTCGACGGTACGGGCGTCGAGCGCGACCGGGGCGGAACCGGTGCCCAGGGTCCCACCGGGGTGCCAGGTTCCCGTGACGGTGACCCAGGTGTTTGCGGGCAGGGCCGCCGTCCCGTACATCCGCACCTTCACGGACTGGGCGTCCGCCGCACAGCAGTTGAAGATGAGCCGGGTCAGATACCAGCCGCCGCTCCCCTTGTCGGGCGTGACGAACCCGGTCATCCGAACACTGCGCCCCTTGATGGCCTGCTCGCGGTCCTGCTGCACACGGCTGGTGAAATCCGAGAGGGTCATCGGGACGGGCGAGGTCGCGGGCAGCGGGTCGAAGTGCTCCCGCTCGGTGACGGCCTTGGGGGCCTCGCGGGAGGCGGTGTACGCGCCGAGGGCCGGCGGGGCGTAGAAGAGCAGACTCAGCGCGGGCAGGAACAGCAGCCAGGCGACACGGGGCGTGGCGGAGTGGTCGTGACCGTGACCGTGGTCCTCGCCTCCCCCGTGCTCGTGACGCTCCGCGTGCCCATCGCGCCCGCCCGGCCACCACTGCGCCACCGCGTCCGCCACCCCCAGCAGGAGCAGCAGCGCGCCCGACGCGATGAGCATCGGGCGCATTCCCTCTTTGACGTACCTGAGGCACAGGTCGGTGAAGAGCGAGGCGTGCAGCAGGCCGAGACCGCTGAGGACGAGCAGGATCACCTGGACGGGCCGCTTCACAGCAGCGCACCTCCGATCAGCACGCTGCACAGTACGGCCACGACCATCGTGGCGGCGGAGAAGCGGACCGCGAAGGCACGGCCGAACGTGCCCGCCTGAAGGGCGATCAGCTTCAGGTCGACCATCGGCCCGACCACCATGAACGCCAGCCGCGCGAGGGGGGAGAAGCCGCTGAGCGAGGCCGCGACGAACGCGTCGGCCTCGGAACACACCGCGAGGAGAACGGCCAGCCCGGCCAGGAACAGCACCGACAGCCAGGGCGAGCCGGAGAACAGGTCGAGCACGGAACGCGGGACCGTCACGTTGAAGGTGGCCGCCGCCATGGCCCCGACGACCAGGAAGCCGCCCGCGTGCAGGAAGTCGTGCTGGAACCCGAGCCGGAACTCCGTCCAGCGGCTGTGCCCCGGCTGGTGGCCCGTGTGCCGTACGGAGGGCCGGAGCCACTCGTCGCGGCCCAGCCAGAGCCACAGCCAGCCCATCACGGAGGCGGTGGCGAGCGAGGCGAGCAGCCGGGCCAGGACCATGGCGGGAGAGCCGGGGAAGGCGATGGCCGTGGCGGTCAGCACGACCGGGTTGACGGCGGGGGCGGACAGCAGGAACGCGAAGGCGGCGGCCGGGGTGACACCCCGCCGGATCAGGCTGTTGGCGACCGGCACCGACGCGCACTCGCAGCCGGGCAGCACGACCCCGGCGACCCCGGCGACCGGGACGGCGAGCACGGGCCGACGGGGCAGCGCGCGGCTGAACACCCGCGCCGGCACGAAGGCGTTGATCGCGCCGGACAGGGCCGTGCCAAGCAGCAGGAAGGGCAGCGCCTGCACGGTGATGGCGAGACAGACGGTGCGCCAGGCCTGCATGGCCGGCTCGTCCAGCCACCGGCTGAGGAGGAGGAGCACCGGACCGGCGAGAAGGGCCGGTCCGAACAGGAGCGGCCAGGGGGGCCGGCCGCGTACGGGGGCTTCGTCGGCCACCGCGGGGACCGCGACGGCCTCCTCCGCCTCCTCGGCCAGTTCATCTGTCTTCTGCATGCCCGCTCCGAATGTCGGATGTTCGGATCGAACATAACGGGTACCGGGCCAGGCGCCCCGCCACCGCCACGCGCGCGGTCGGCGAGTGCCACTGCCCGGGCCGGGTTCCTCCCACGCGGCTCACGGTGTGACGACCCCCACAGTGCGGGCGGCAGATTTTACCTAAGGAAAAGATTCTTGGCTCCTGTCGCATGCGTACCCCTGGGCGTCCGAACAATCAGGAGGTGCCATGCGCATTTCACGGAACGTGGCGGGAACCGTCTTCGTCGCGGGCGCGCTGACGCTGACACTGACGGCGCTCGCCTATCCCTCGATGCTGGGCGTGCAGACCACATCGAGCGATACGTCACGCGTGATCGCCAATACCTCGGCGGGGCCGCTGACCGAGGCGGACCGCCAGTTCGTCGTCAAGGTACGGGCGGCGGGCCTGTGGGAGTTCCCGTCAGGTGAGCTGGCGATGAAGAAGGGCACGACGGACGCCGTCCGCACCGCCGGGCAGCACCTGATCAACGGACACGTCAACCTCGACGACACCTGCCGCAAGGTGGCCGCGCAGCTGGGCATCGCGCTGCCGAACCAGCCGAGCCCCCAGCAGCAGGGCTTCGTGGCGACGCTGACCTCGGACTCGGGCAAGCAGTTCGACCAGGACCTCGCGAACATCCTGCGGGTGACGCACGGCCAGATCTTCCCGGCCATCGCCAACATCCGCGCCACCACACGGAACACCCTGGTCCGCCAGTTGGCCGACCAGGCGAACGACACGGTCCTGGACCACATCACGGTCCTCGAACGGACGGGCCTGGTGAACTTCGACTCGGTCCTGTTCCAGGAGACGACCCCGCCGAAGGACCCGAAGAGCAATCTGACCCCGCCGTCCCCACAGCCCGGTGAGCCGACGGTGGTCCTGTCCCCGCCGGCCGGCTTCACCCCGCCGCCGTCGGCGCCGACGGGGCCGTCGCCGGCGCCGACCGCGGGCTGACCTCCACACGTTCCCCGGCTGCCGGCGGACGCGCACAGCGCGTCCGCCGGCAGCCGTTTTCGCTTCGCGGTGGGCGGGGCCGGCCTCACCAGGGGGGCCCGCCTCACTACGCCACGCCGCGTCGACGCGCACCACGAAAGGTGGGCCCGGCGCTCACCGGGGGAATAGAGCGCCGGGCCCGTGGCGGATGGTCAGAAGGACGCCGGGGGCATCATGCGCGAGGGCGGGACGCGCGACCCGTCGTGCGGGTGCGCGCCGGAGGCCTCAGGCGCGGGTGCGGGACGTGCGGCGTCGCGCGGCGACCGCGATGGCCGCGCCGGCCGCGACGAGGGCCGCCGCGCCCGCCGCGATCGGCAGCGCGTTGCTGCCGCCACCCGTCTCGGCGAGGCCGCCGGGCGGGGTGGACGAACCGCCGTTCGGCGTCGGCTGGGCCGGCGTGCTCGACTCGTCACCGGGCGGGGTCGAGGTGGAGGCGGAGGGGGAGGCCGGGGTCGCGGGGCTCGACGCGGGCGGGGTGGCCGGCGCGGAGGCGGGCGGGGTGGCCGGCGCGGAGGCGGGCGGGGTGACCGGGGTGTTCGGCGGCTGCTCCGTGCAGTCCTTCGTACCGCCGTTCCAGGACGCGATCAGCTTGTCCTTGATGACGGGGTGGTCCGGGCCCTTGGGCAGGTCGCCGTGCTCGAAGCCGTCGTTCGCGTCGTACTTCCCGTCGAACTTCACCTTGCCGCGGTACAGGTCGATCTGCGCGTAGCAGCCCGCGTCCGGCACCGAGATGTCCAGCGAGTCGGTCTCGCCGGGCTTCACCGTCACGGAGTCGAAGTCGTGGAAGACCTGGAGGCCGGAGGTGCCGAAGGTGGCACCGTGCGCCCGGTACGAGGCGAGGGAGGCGGTGCAGGTCGTGGCGTCGCCCGCGGCCCGCACCTTGATGTGGACCTTGCCGTCCTCGGTCGGCTTCAGGTTCTGGTCGTCGACCCGGACCGAGTCCGTGAAGACGGTCCCGTCCAGCGAGAACTGGCAGTGGTCGGCCTCGGTCACCGTGCCCGGACCCTTGCCGGAGGAGTAGCCCCCCTGACCAGCCCGGTCCCACCCGTCGCCACCCGGTGTGTCCGAGGCCCACGCGGCACCGCCGGTGACGGCGGTGAGGGTGAGAGCCGCGGCGCCTGTCCCCAGCAGGCGGCGTACGGTGACACGACGAGCTATGGACATACGGTCCCCATTTTCATATGCCGAGACCCGGGCGACGGCAGCGGGCAGCGCGAAGCCGCCGGGAACCGTGCCCGGGAGAAAGTGGTCGAAGAGGGGCACTGGACTCACTGGTCACTTGAGTCACAGGCGCGAGCACATCGTCGATCACCGTGGACGGGCTGTCAACCTCGTTGAATGCACGACGAATTCACAGGCCATCACATTTTGGCCACATCAGGAATGTGTGAATCCGGTTGAGCGGGCGACCGCGATCGGCCCCCGCACCGACCACGCCGGACACCTCGGTGAGACCCTTGGGGCCCTCGAACGGTCCCCCACCACTGGCCGCGCCCACCCCCCGCCCCGAAGCTGGCCCCATGGACGCCCCGCCCCATGACGGTCTGCCGCCCTTCGAGGACCGGACCGACTTCGAGAACGCCGACCGTGGGTTCGTCGCCGCCCTCGTCCCCGGAGTGGTGACGGCTCAGGACGGGCGGGTGGTGTGGGACGGGGACGCATACCGGTTCCTCGACGAGGACTGCCCCGACACCGCGGACCCGAGCCTGTGGCGGCAGTCGCAGCTGTGCGCCCGGCAGGGGCTGTACGAGGTGACCGAGGGCGTCTACCAGGTGCGCGGGCTCGACCTGGCGAACATGACCCTCGTCGAGGGCCGGGGTGGCGTCATCGTCGTCGATCCGCTCATCTCCGCCGAGTGCTCGGCGGCAGCCCTCGCCCTCTACCGGCACCACCGCGGGGAGCGGGCCGTCACCGGGCTGATCTACACCCACTCCCACGTCGACCACTTCGGCGGCGCCCTCGGTGTGCTGCCGCGCGAGGAGGAGGCGGCCGTGCCGATCCTCGCGCCCGTCGGGTTCCTGGAGCACGCGGTCAGCGAGAACGTGTTCGCCGGGCCCGCGGTGGCCCGCCGCGCGGGGTTCGTGTTCGGCGTGCGGCTGCCGAAGGCGCCCCACGGGCAGATCGGCACCGGACTCGGCACGATCAGGTCCACCGGTACGGTCACCCTCGTCCCGCCGACCGTCGAGATCACGCACACCGGGCAGACGGAGACCGTCGACGGCGTCCGGATCGTGTTCCAGCTGACGCCGAACACCGAGGCGCCCGCCGAGATGAACTTCCTCTTCCCCGAGCAGCGCGCCCTGTGCCTGGCCGAGAACGTCACCCACACCCTGCACAACGTCCTGACCTTGCGCGGCGCCCTCGTCCGTGACGCCCGCGTCTGGTCGCGCTACCTCGACGAGGCCATCGACTTCTTCGGCGACGCCTACGACGTGGCCTTCGCCTCGCACCACTGGCCCACCTGGGGGCACGACAACGTCGTCCGGCTGCTTGCCGAGCAGCGGGACCTGTACGCGTATCTGCACGACCAGACCCTGCGGCTGCTGAACAGCGGCCTGACGGGCCCGGAGATCGCGGAGGAGTTGCGGCTGCCGCCCGCGCTGGAGGGCGCCTGGCACGCCCGGGGCTACTACGGGTCCCTGAACCACAACGTCAAGGCCGTCTACCAGCGGTACATGGGGTGGTACGACGGCAACCCCGCCCACCTCTGGGAGCATCCGCCGGCCGAACTCGCCCAGCGGTACGTGGAGGTGGCGGGCGGGCCGGAGGCGGCGCTCACGGCGGCCCGCCGGTACGCCGACGCCGGCGACCTGCGTTTCGCCGCGACCCTCCTCAACCACCTCGTCTTCGCCGATCCGGACCACGAGGCGGCGAGGGAAGCCCTGGCGGGCGTGTACGAACGGCTGGGGCACGGTGCCGAGAACGCGCCCTGGCGGAACATCTACCTGACCGGCGCGCTGGAACTGCGCGAGGGCGCGGGCGGTACCGCCGTCGCCACGGACACGGCCGGGATGACGTCGGCGCTCACCGTGAGCATGCTGCTGGACTCCCTCGCGGTACGCGTCGACGGGCCGCGCGCGGCGCGGGAGCCACGGCTGATCATCGACCTGGTCGTCATCGACGAGGGGCGCCGGCACCGGATCAATCTGGAGCACGGCGCACTGACGCACCGCAGCCTGCCGCTGCACCGCACCCCGAAGCCGCACGCGGGCCTGACGCTCACCCTGACCCGTCCCGAACTGTTCGGCCTGCTGTCGGGCAAGGGCCTCGCGGGCATCGAGACCGACGGCGACCGGGGGCTGCTGAAGCGACTGTTCTCGTATGTGACACAGCCGGACCGGGACTTCCCGATCGTCACTCCCTAGGTGCCTAGGTCCTGTCGTCCGCCCAGGAGCCGGCTGTCAGATCGGCGGCTGCGCCGGTGCCGGGCCCAGGGTCGTCGTGCCGGGGGCGGTGCGGTGGCCGAGGCCCGTGCGGTACGCGTCCAGGGCCGCCTCCACCCGGCCCGTACGGCGCAGCAGATCGCCGAGCAGACGGCACAGGTCCGCCAGGTCGCCCGCGGCGCCCGCCCGCTCCAGCAGGCTCAGCGCACGGACGTAGTGCTCCTCCGCGGCCTCCGTGTCGCGCGCGTCCTCCGCGATGATGCCCAGGAGGCGGTGCGCGCCGGCCGAGTGCACGGCGCCGCGCTCGGGGCCGATGTCGCCGAGGACGTCGTGCAGCAGCCCGGCGGCCTCCTCGGACTTCCCGCGCCGGTGCAGCACATCCGCCAGCTCCACCGCGACCTGGCTGCTGTAGAGGGCGGCCCGTTTCTCGGAGAGCATGGCGAGGGCTTCGCGCAACTCGCTCTCGGCACGGTCGAGTTCGCCGTTCTGCGCGTACAGGTAGCCGCGCATCCAGTGGCAGTTGGCCAGCTCGGTGCGGATCTGCAGCTGCCGGTACAGCTCGGCGGCCTTGGCGAGGGAGGCATCCGCCTCGGCGACGCGGCCCTCCGCGAGGAGCGTGCGGGCCACCGACCGGTGCATGCGCGCGACCAGCGCCGGGTCGCCCACCTGGGGGGCGAGCGCCAGCGCGATCTCGGCCGCCTGTGCCGCCCGCGCGTGCGCGCCCATGTCCATGTACGGGCCGATGGCGCTCGCGTAGAGCAGCAGCAGGGCGTCCGGGTCGTGCAGCCCGGACCGGTTGAGCTCGTCGAGGGTGGACTCCAGCAGGTAACAGGCGTACCGGAGTTCACCGGCGAGGTAGTGCGAGACGGCACGGCCGCGCAGTGCCGGGACCCGGCTGGGCAGCGGTGCGTCGTCCAGGCACTTCTCCGCCCGCTCGAAGTGCTGTCGCCCCGTCGCCAGGTCGCCCAGCTCCATCGCGCACTCGCCGAGTCCGAGCAGCGCGGCGGCCTGTTCGGCGACGAGCCCGTGCGCCTCGGCCTCGGTCAGCAGCGCCCCGTACTGCTCGGCCGCGACCTCGGCCGCGCCGGTGGCGAGGGTGCGCTGGGCGTCGGTGAGCCGGAGCCGCAGACCGGTGGCGAGATGGGCCGGACGTCCGGTCACCAGCTCCTCGTACGCGATGCCGAGCCGCTCGGCGATGTGCCGCAGTGCCGGTTCGGAGGCGCGGACGCGGCCCGCCTCCACGGTGGAGATGTACGCGGGCGTGTACACCGGCTCCGCGAGCTGCTTCTGCGTCAGCCCGCGCTCGGTCCGCAGCTGCTGCACCCTCCGGCCGATGGTCTCCGGGTCGTCGCGCTCCTCCATGAGTCAAGCATGCCATTAAGTCGGCTTACATCTGGCCGACTCTGACTTTTATCCAACTCTCCATATGTGAAAGCGCAGTTAAAAACGGGCAAGTATGTCCTGCGGGCCTTGCCGACCCCCTTGCACGCTCCCGCCGAAAGGCCTACGTTAAGCCGCGCATTAAACCTGTTTATCAAGCGTGCTTAACCAACCGCTGATGCGAAGCGAGGCGAGGCCGCCGTGCTCCGACGAACAGCCGCCCGCTACTCCCGAAGCGTCGCCGCGGCCCTGATCGCCGTCGCCGCCCTGACCATGGCCGCCCACACGGGGCCGGCCGGGTCCGCGGAGCCGGGCCCTGCCCGCCAGGTCGAGCAGCTCCAGAACGCCAGATAGCGACGGTCCCCGGCCTCGACTCGGCATACGCTTCCCCCGTGACCTCCGCCGCCGCGCGCACCGCGTTGGACCTCACCGCCGACCTCCCGGTCCCGGACCTGGAGGACTGCTACCGGGATCTGCACCGCCACCCCGAACTGTCCCTGCGCGAGCACCGGACCGCCGGGAAGCTCACCGAGCGGCTGCGCACGGCCGGGTACGAGACGGCCGAGGGCGTCGGCGGCACCGGGGTCGTCGGCGTGCTGCGCAACGGCGACGGGCCGACCGTCCTGCTGCGCGCCGACATGGACGCGCTGCCCGTCACCGAGGAGACGGGGCTGCCGTACGCCTCCGAGGTGGCGGACGTGATGCACGCCTGCGGGCACGATCTGCACGTCACCTGGCTGGCGGGCGCGGCCGGGGCGCTCGCCGCCGGGCGCGACGCCTGGTCGGGCACGCTGCTCGTGGTGGGCCAGCCCGCCGAGGAGACCGGTCAGGGCGCGCGGGCGATGGTCGCGGACGGGCTGTACGAACGCTTCCCGCGCCCCGACGTACTGCTCGCCCAGCACGCGGCGCCGGGCCCGGCCGGCCTGTACGCGCACGTACCGGGCCCGATCCTCGCGGCCTCCACGGACGTGGACATCGTCGTGCACGGCCGGGGCGGCCACGGCTCGCGCCCGGAGTCGACGGTGGACCCCGTGGTGACGGCCGCGTACCTCGTCACCCGTCTTCAGACCGTCGTCAGCCGGGAGATCGCGGCGCGCGACTCCGCGGTGCTGACCGTGGGCCGGATCGAGGCGGGCACCCGGCACAACATCATCCCGTCCCGGGCGCACATCGCCCTGAACCTGCGCACGCAGTCGGCCGAGGTCCGCGACCGGATGGTCGCCGCGGTGCGGCGCGTCGCGGCGGGCGAGTGCCTGGCGGCGGGCTGCCCGCGCGAGCCCGAGGTGACCGTCGGCGTGGACTTCCCGGTGACGGTCAACGACGCCGACACGGACCGCCGCGTCGCCGCCGTGCACGGCGAGGTGTTCGGGGAGGGCACGGTCTTCGACCCGGGGCCGGCGATGGGCAGCGAGGACTTCGCGGACCTGGCGCCGGACGGGGTCCCGTACGCGTACTGGTTCGTGACGAGCACCCCGGCCGATGTCTGGCAGGCGGCACCGGGCGCGGACCTGATGCAGAAGTTCGCGGCGGTCCCGAGCAACCACAGCCCGCACTTCGCGCCCGACCTGTCCACACTCGTCCCCGGCATCCGGACGCTGGTGTCGGGGGCGCTGGCCCATCTGTCGGTGGCATGACTTAGTCTTCGCTCATCCGCCACACCCGGCACACAGGAACCACACAACTGCCGTGCGCAGGGCGGACTTTGACCACTTTTTCGATCCGGGGGGTTCGAATCAGCGTGCGTATGCGCACCCTTCCGGCCGCCGCAGCACTGGCGGCCCTCTTCAGCTCGGCGGTGCTGACCGCCGCACCGGCGGCGTTCGCCGACACCGTCAGGCCCATCGCGGTCAAGGACGCGGACGACACGGTCGTGGACGGCGTCCACCAGCGGCTGTTCTTCAGCGCCCGGTACCAGAACGAGATCGTCGTCACCGACTACACCGGCAAGGTCACCGCCACCCTTACCGGCCTGCCCCAGGTCCGGGACCTCGAACTGAGCCCGGACTCCGGCACGCTGTACGCCGCGGTCGAGGGCGCGGACAAGATCGTCGCCTTCGACACGGCGACGCTCAAGCAGACCGCCGAATACCCGACCGGCGCCAGGACCATCCCGTCCCGTCTCGCCTACGCCGACGGCAGGCTGTGGTTCGGTTACGGCGACCAGTGGGAATCCGGGCTCGGCATGGTCGACCTGACCGCCGAGACGCCCACGGTGACGCTCGACCTGGCGGCCGGGCACGACTTCTCCAGCCCACCCGAGCTCTACGCCGACCCCGACAACCCGGGCACGCTGCTCGCTCTCGACGCGCACATCAGCTCCGGTCCGATCGTCGTCTACGACATCTCCTCCGGCACCCCGGTGATCCGCGTGTCCGCCGACAAGGGCGGCTTCTACCACGACGCGGCCCTCACCCCGGACGGCCAGAACGTCGTCGTGGCCGGGCCCGGAAACCGGGCGCTCACCGAGTACCGGCTCTCCGACCTGGCGGAGGTGCGCACCTACCCCGTCGTGTCCGAACCGGAGACGGTCAGCGTCGCGCCGGACGGCACGGTCGCGGCCACCGTCCTCGACACCGACAACGTCGGCGACACATACGTCTTCAGCACCGACCCGAGCCGGCCCGCCAGCATCCGTAACCTGTCGGACGGCTGGATGCCGTGGGGCGGTCACTCCACGAACTGGTCGGCCGACGGCAGCAAGCTGTTCGTGCTGGGCGGGTCCGACGACTCCACCCTGTTCCACGTCGTCGACGAGCCCCGCAAGTACGCGCCGGCCCTCAAGGTCAACGCCCCGGCCACCGCCACGCGCGCCAAGTCCCTGACGGTCACGGGCGCGCTCACCGCGACACTGCCACTGCCCGCCGGGACCCCGCTGACGGTCACCCGCACGGACCTGGAGTCGCCGAACGGCAAGTCGCTGGGCACCAAGTACCTCGGCAGCGGAGGGAAGTTCTCCTTCAAGGACACCCCGCCGGCCGGTGGCAAGGTCACGTACAAGGTGACCTACGCGGGCGACGCCACCCACACCGCGGCAAGCGCCGCGGACGTGGTGGCGGTATCGCGCGCCACGCCGACCCTGACGCTCAACAACAACCGCAAGGTGTACGCCTACGGCAAGGACGTGACCTTCACGGCGCACCTCGGTACGACGTACAAGAACCGCAAGGTCGAGATCTGGGCCGACCCGTTCGGCACGGACAAGCCGAACAAGCTCGTGAAGTCCGGCACGGTCAACAGCAGCGGCAACCTGTCCGTCACCCTGCGCCTGACCCGTGACACCAAGGTCGTCGCGAAGTTCGCGGGCGACTCCCGCTACAAGCCGAAGACGGCCACCAGCACGGTGGGCGCCAAGGTGAAGGTCTCGACGTCGATCAGCGGCCAGTACAAGACGAAGTACACGTGGGGCCACACCTACTACTACTTCCACAAGTCCAAGGACCCGCTGTTCACCACGACGATGACGGCGTACCCGAACCGCAGCCAGCAGCTCCAGCTGGAGGTCTACTACCAGGGCACCTGGTACGACGCGGGCTCCGAGTACTTCAAGCTGAGCTCCACGGGTGTCTCGAAGGTCCGCCTCGGCGGCACCCACGAGACGGGCTACCGCATGCGCGTCCGCTCCTCGTACTACAACAGCACGTCGGGTGACGTCGTGAACTCGACGACGCACGGGGCGTGGAAGTACTTCATCTTCACCAGCTGAGGCCCGGTGCGACCGTGCACCGTCACGGCTGGGTCTGGAGCTGACCCTGAAGCCTGCGAAGGCGCCTGTGGACATGGTCCAGGGCGCCTTCGCGCCGTCCCGGTACCCGTGCGCGCAGGTCGGCCAGGGCAGGGCCCAGTTCGCGGGCCCGGGCCGCGTCGCGCATGCTGCCCCACTGGTGGTGGGCGCGGTCGACGGCCGCCTCCACCGCCGGGTCCTCGGGGCTCTGGCCGGCCGAGAGACGGGCGGCGGCGACCGCCAGCCAGGCCTCGCAGCTGCGGCCCGCGTCACCCGCGAGCATCGCGAGGTCGGCGCGGACCTCCATCCAGTGCAGCGCCTCCTGGGAACCGGGGCCGTGTTCCCGCAGCGCGGCCTGCTCCCACTGCGCGGCGAGCGCGGCGGCCTCCGTGTGCCGGCCGTCCTGCACGGCGGCCGTGAGGGCGGCGTGCGGGTCCGGGGGTGCCGGGGCGGCGGCCGGGGGCGGCGGGGGACTGTAGGACGGGGGCGTGAGCCAACTGCGGTTCATTATCGGCTGGTTGGGTGCCAGGATGACGTCACCCTGGGGACCGGCGTCCGCGTACACGCGCGTCAGCACCTGGTGATGGAGGGTCGCCGGGTCCGGGCGGTGACCACTGCGCAGGATCGTCGCCAGCGTCTTCATGTACGCCGGAATCGCCAGCGCGCGGCGCCGTGGCGGCGGGGCGATACGGCCGTGGAGGAGGACGGTCGGGCCGCAGTCGAGGGGCCGGGTGTGCAGGTGCTGCCAGGTCTCCGGGTCCGCGTGCAGATCCGCGAACACGGTCGTCGCACCGGGCGGGCGCAGCCGCAGTTCCTCACGGAACCAGTGCCAGGGGAAGCCGGTGTAGCGGACCGTGGCCGGCGTGGTGCGGGCCAGCGCCAGATGCGGCAGGTGCTGGCGACGGTCGAGCTGGAGCTGCCCGGTGAGGAACACCGTCAGCGGACCGGGTGCGCCCGCGGCGGCCCGCAACCGGGTGAGCACGGCCTGCGGCTCCAGCGGGTCGGCGAGTTCCACCACGTTCGCCGTGTCCGTGCCGGACAGCACCGGCGGGGCGACGGCCGCGAGCACCGGGAGCACGGACGCCGCGTCCACCAGGCACCCCTTGCCTGCCGGCGAGGCCGCGAGCAGCAGCACGGTTCCGGGCATCGTTCCCTCCCCCGATCGATCAGGTACGTCAGCACCGTAACCGCTGCGCCTGCAAAGGGGCGACGAAGACCGAGCAAACGCCCGCCTATGGCCCGTGTTGTACGGCGGAAGTGCGGTGAGCTCAGCCGCCGGCAGTCCCCCGACCGCGTAGTCACTCTCCGCCGGGCGTGGGCCGGCGGCGTAGCGCGAAGATCGTCGTGTCGTCCTCCAGATGACCGCCGCAGTGACGCACTGTGCCGTCGCGGACGAGGCGCACCAAGCGGCCGGGCTCGGCGGCGCACGGGTCCTCGGCGAGCGCGCGGGCCACCAGGTCATACAGTGGGAAGAACTCCCCGGCGCCGTCCCGCGCCTCGCTCACCCCGTCCGTGACCAGCAGCAACGTCTCGCCGGGCGCGAGCGGCACGCGCACCACCGGCGGCGGTCCGTCGCCCAGTTCACCGAGGCCCAGCGGAAGTCCGTCGCCGGGCGGCAGGGGCCGTACCCCGTCCGGGGCCACCACCAGCGGCGGCTCGTGCCCGAAGTTGATGGCCTCCACGTACGAGGGGTCGGCCGGCGGGAAGCCGACCAGCACCGCGGTGGCGTAGCGCTCCTCGTCGTCGCGGCCGATCTCCGCGCAGTAACGGACGTGCCGCCGCATCCGGATCTCCAGCCGGTCGGCGACCGCGCCGAGGGCAGGCTCGTGGTACGCCGCCTCACGGAACGTGCTGAGCAGCGCCGACGCGGCCGTGACCGCGCCGAGGCCCTTGCCCTGGACGTCGCCGAGCAGCACGCGGGTGCCCTGCGGGCCGGGCTGGATGTCGTAGAAGTCGCCACCGACGCGGGCCACACTGTCGGCGGCGAGGTAGACCGCCGCGTGATCGAGGCCGCCCCAGCCGGCCGGCAGCGGGCGCAGCACGGTGCGCCGGGTGGTGTCGACGACGTCCTGCATGTGCAGCATGCGCCGCTCCTCGCGCATCCGGACCGCGCAGGCCAGCACGGCGAGCGCACTGCCCACGACGACGAGGATGAAATCGGGCAGCCCGGCCTGGAACTGGTGCGGCCAGGTGTGGTCCTCCAGCTCGTACGTGGCGACGGCCAGAAGGGCGATGAAGACCGTCCCCCACAGCCCGCAGATCGCGGCCGCGATGCCGGGCACCAGCACCACCCACGAGATGGTCCGGAACTCGCCGCCCGTGTGCCAGTCGATCGCGGCGATGGCCACGAGCAGCACGAGCGGCGGTATCCAGGCGATGCTGCGCCCACGCACGCGCAGCATCTCCTGCCGCGCGCGCAGGGCGTCGGCGGGTTCCAGACCGGGCAGCCGGGCGCGCGCACGTCCGGCAGGCCTGCCGCGCGCGGGTGCGGGCGCACCGTCCCGCAGGGATCCGACCGGTCCGTCCAGGACGGATTCGTCGGGGACGGAGACGGCGGGCAACGGCCCGTCGAGCGCGGACACGCCCGTGGGCAGGGAGTCGTCGACGGCCTGAGGATCGGACAGCGAGGCGCCGAGCGCGGCGGGTCCGGGTCCGGCGCCACGGCGCGGAAACCCGAGCCGAGGAAACCCGAGCCGGGGGAAGCCGAGCCGAGGGAAGCCGAGCCGAGGGAAGCCGAGCCGGGGGAAGCCGAGGCCACGCCGTCGGCGTTCGGGCCCGCCCTCCTCCGGTCGGTCCTGCGGTGGTCGCCTCGTGGGCACCGGCGCTGCCCTCCGTCAGTACGCGACCGACATGCGGGCGCGTACCCGCGCGCCCTGCTCCAGTTCGTCGACGAACGCGACCGCGTAGTCCTCGGCGCTGATCCGGCTGTTGCCGTCCGGGTCGGTGAGCAGCTCGTCGCCGCCCACCCGGAAGCGGCCCGTGCGCTCGCCGGGGCCGATCAAGGCGGCGGGCGAGACGTACGTCCAGTCCAGGTCGTCGAGGGTGCGGTAGTACTCCAGGACCTCGCTGTGGGCGAGCGCCTCGGGCCGGACCGCCTCGGGGAAGTCCGGCTGGTCGACCAGCGCCTGCCCGGGGGCGACCTCCAGACTGCCCGCCCCACCGACCACCACGAGCCGCCGCACCCTGGCCTCGCGCGTGCCCTGCACGAGAGCACGGTTGAGGGCGAGGAACGGTTCCTTCGGGTCCGAACCGTCCCGCGGCGGCGCCAACGCGCTCGCCACCGCGTCCGCCCCCGCCACCAGCGAGGCGACCTCCGCCGGGTCCGAGGCGTCCGCCGCCGCGGCCGTCACTGCGGGCACGGGCGACCGGCCGGAGCGGCTCACGGCGGTGACCTGGTGGCCGCGCCGCGCCGCCTCCGCGGCGATCCGGCTGCCCACCATTCCCGTCGCTCCGAACAGCACGATCCTCATGAGCCCCAGCGAAACACGGCCCCGGCGGCTTTGCATCCCGACTTGCCAGCCGCCCTGGCCAGGTGTGCCCTGGAGTGCAGGGGCGAGGAGCCCTCGCGGGTGAGCCGAAGGGGCCGAGGCGCCCCGGAGGCGAACGCGCCGAAGAAAGGAGCGTGCTCTCATGGCTCACGCGGCACCCAGGCCGGGGAGACGACGCACACCCGCCAGGAGACCCGGCGCGAGGGGTATGACGGGTACGACCGGTACGACCGGTACGACCGTCACGGCCTACCGCCCACCCGACGTCTTCGACGAGCAGGTGCACACCGTCGCGCGGATCGCGTGGCCCGTCGCCCTGGGGCTCGTCTACGGCTTCTGGGCCGCGGGCATCCGGCGCGACGCCGGCCCCATCACCGGCTGGAACATCCTGTTCGGCTTCGTGTGCGCGATCGCGTTCGCGGCGGTGTGCATCGCGCTGTTCATGGTCGCGCCGTATCTGCGGCGCGAGGCGCACGCGGTGCTGTGGGCGTCGTTCGGAGGCATCGCGTTCGGCTTCCTGTACAGCCAGACCGGTGAGAGCGTGCTGCGCTCGGTCGGCTTGGGCCTCGCGCTGGCCGTGGCCGTGTTCGCGTTCAACTTCTACCGCTACTACACGCACGAGGACGCGGAGGGACACCGGGTCGGCTGACCGACGGGCCGACCGACGGCCGACCGACAGTCAGCCGCTGATCGGCGCACGAGACCCCGGCGCGATGGCCCACGCCTACGCCGGGGCCTCATGCGTCTCCCTCACTCACCCGTCCCCCGGGGCATCCACTCCCGGGAACCGGTCGAGGAGCCTTGCGGTACTCCGGTACTCCGTTCCCGTCGTGGCCTTCTCCCCACCACCAGATAACACCCGTTCGGGTGAACCCTCCACCGGAGAACCCTTCCGCCCCGCTCCGTCCCGTTCCATCCCGTTCCGTTGCCAGCCCTCCTTCGGATTGTCATATCCACCCATTTGCAGGCGATCGACTCGCCCCTCGTGCGCGGGCACGGTTCGCTGGTGGCGTGTCTCGACGTGTCCGGAGCGTCCTCTCCACCGTGCTGGTCGGCCTCGCGTGCCTGCTCGCGCCGCTGAGCGCGCTGGCCGCGTGGGCGAAGTACGGCATCGAGGACGGCTCCCGCTACGCCGCCACCACCGCCCAGCTCGCCTCCGACGCCCAGGTCCGGGACGCCGTCGCCGCCGCCGTCACCGACGACATCATGCGCGAGGTGCACGTCGGGCCGCCGCTACAGGCCTCCGTGCACGCCTTCGTGCACGACGCGGTCCGCTCGTTCACCGGCACCGAGGCCTTCCGCAGCGCCTGGGCCACCGCGAACCTCACCGCCCACGACGCCGTGCTGCGCGCCCTGCGCGGCGAAGACGACAGCCCGGTCACCATCGACCTCGCCCCCGCCGCCGAGCGGATGAAGCGGCAACTCACCGACGACCACGTGCCGTTCGCGCGCCGAATCCCGGTCGCGCACACGGAGATCACGCTGCTCCGGCCGGAGGACCTGTCGAAGCTCAGGAAGGGGTTCCACGTGCTGGAAGTCGCCGGTTTCTGGCTTCCCGTCGCCGCGGTCGGCTTCGCCCTGGCCGGCATCCTCCTGGCGGTGTACCGCCGCCGGGCCGTACTGGCCACCGGGCTCGGCACGGCGCTGGGTGCGGCACTGCTGGGCGTCGCGATCTCCGTGGGCCGCCACCTGACACTGAGGGATCTCCCGGCGGACGTCTCGCACCCCGCCGCGGGCGCGGTCTACGACGCGCTCACCGAGACGCTGCGCACGGTGTCCTGGCTGCTGCTGGCACTCGGCCTCACGGTGGCCCTGGCCGCCTGGCTCACGGGCCTGTACGTGCGACGCCGGCGAGCGTCCGCAGGGCGCCCGCCAGTTCCGGTGGAGGAGCCGACGCGAGCCCGAGTCTGACGCTGTTCGAGGCGGCGCCCTCCGCGCCGCGTCCGTCGACCGCGAAGGCCGGCCCCGGCGTCACCGCGATCCCCCGCCGAGCCGCGGCCGCCGCGAACACGTCCGCGCGCCACGGCCGCGGCAGCCGCCACCACGCGAAGTACGCCCGCGGATCGGCGCATACGTCGAAACCGTCGAGGTGCTCCGCGACCAGCCGCTGACGCGCCCCGGCATCCGCCCGTTTCGCCTCCACCAGCCGTGCCACGGTCCCGTCCCCGATCCACCGCACCGCCGCCTCCAGCGCGAACCGGCCCGCCGTCCACCCGCCCGACCGCAGTGCCCCGGCCGCCGCCCCGCCACGCCCCTCGGGCACCACGAGGAACCCGACGGTGAGCCCGGGCGCGACGCGTTTGGACAGCCCGTCGACGACGTACGTGCGTTCGGGCGCGTAGGCGGCCAGGGGCGCGCCGCCCTCCGCCCCGCACAGGAACGACCAGATGCGGTCCTCGACGACGGGAAGGTCGAGATCCCGCAGGACGTCGGCCAGTTCCCGCCTGCGCTCCGCTCCCGTCGTCACCGACGTCGGATTGTGCAGTGTCGGCTGTACGTACACCGCGGACAGCGGCGTGGAACGGTGCGCGGCGGCGAGCGCGTCCGGGCGCAGGCCCCGCTCGTCCGTGGCGAGCGGGACCAGGACGAGACCCAGCCGCGTCGCGATCTCCTTGACCAGCGGATACGTCAGCCACTCGACGCCGACGCGGCTCCCGGGCCGGGCGAGGGCGGCAAGGGCACCCGCGATGGCCTGCCGCGCGTTGCCGGCGAACAGCAGGTGGTCCGGGGCCGGACGCCAGCCGCCGGTGGCGAGAAGCGAGGCCGCGGCCTCGCGGGCGGCCGGTGTCCCCACGGCGGGCGCCGTGCGGGTCGCCTCGGCGAGGACGTCGGGGCGCAGCAGCGCCGCGAGCCCGTCCGCCAGCAGTGCCGACTGCCCGGGGGCGGAGGGGTAGTTGAGCTCCAGGTTGACGGGCGCGGTCGTCGCCGGTTCGGCGAGCGCGCGTCCCGACGGCACCGGGGAGGCCCGTACGAAGGTGCCCCGCCCCACCTCACCGACGACGAGGCCGCGCCGCACGAGTTCGGCGTACACCCGCCCCGCCGTCGAGGCCGCGATCCCGTGCCGGCGGGCGAACACCCGTTGCGGCGCGAGCCGTTGGCCGGGCCCCAGCCGGCCCGAGGCGATGTCCGCCGCCAAGCGGTCGGCGATCCGTCGGTAGTCCTCCACACCATCCCCCTTGGATTGCACCGAGGGCAAAGATCTTATTGCACCGAGGAGTTGGCGACCCTAGGGTCGTGTCCATGACCTCTTTCCTCGCATACGAGGACACAGCCCCCGGAACCGGTACGGACCGGCTTCCGCTCGTCCTGGTGCACGGCCACCCCTTCGACCGTACGATGTGGACCCCGCAGCTCGCGGAGTTCGCGCGCACGCGCCGGGTGATCGCCCCCGACCTGCGCGGCTACGGCGCCTCCCCGGTCGTGCCCGGCGTCACGCCCCTGTCGGCGTTCGCCGACGACATCGCGGCGCTCCTCGACGACCTGGGCGTGGACCGCTTCGTCCTCGCCGGGCTCTCCATGGGCGGCCAGATCGCCATGGAGTGCTGGGCCGGGTTCCCCGGGCGGATCGCCGGGCTGGTGCTCGCGGACACCTTCGCGGCGGCGGAGACCGAGGAAGGCAGGCGGGCCAGGTACGCGATGGCGGACCGGCTGCTGCGCGAGGGCATGCGCGGGTACGCCGACGAGGTGCTGCACCGGATGGTCGCCCCGTACGCGGACGCGGAGGTGGCGGCGCACGTCCACCGCATGATGACGGCGACGTTCCCCGAGGGCGCGGCGGCGGCCCTGCGCGGCCGGGCGGAGCGTCCCGACTACCGCGATCTGCTCACGCGCGTCACGGTCCCCGCCCTGGTGGTGGTCGGCGAGGACGACACATACACGCCGGTCGCGGACGCGGAGGCCCTGCACGCCGCACTCCCCGACGCCGTGCTCAACGTCGTCGCGGGCGCGGCGCACCTGCCGAACCTGGAACGACCCGAGGAGTTCAACAAGGCGCTGGGGGAGTTCCTGGCACGGGTGGACGCCTGACAGACGGTACGGGCACGGGTGGACGCCTGACCGTACGGGCACGGGTGGACGCCCGACCGTACGGGCACGGACCGCCGGATCACCCGATCGGCCCCTCCCGCCATGCGGCCTTGCGCCGCCCGGGTGAACCTGCGGTTGAAGCGGCCGAACGGCCCGAAGGAGGCGACCCTCATGGTCCAGCACACCGCACGCACCACGCATCCGAAGCGCACGGCGTGGTCCACCGGCGGCACGATGTTCGCCGGCGTCCTGATGATCGTCAGCGGCGTCCTGGGCGTGCTGAACGGCATCGCGAGCATCGCCACGAACGACGTCTACGCCGCTGTCGGCAACTACGTGTACTCGTTCAACCTCACCACCTGGGGCTGGATCCACCTGGTCATCGGCGTGCTGGTCGCGATCACGGGCTGGGCCGTCCTGCAAGGCAGCGACTGGGCCCGCGGGGTGGGCGTGGGCCTGGCGGCGCTGTACATGATCGAGTACTTCATGTTCCTGCCGTACGCCCCGGTCTGGTCGGTGGTCTCCATCGCGATCGGAGCCTTCGTGATCTGGTCCCTGGGTCACAGTGGGCCGCACGGAGGCGCCGCGGTAGGGCTTCCACGAGGCGGGCGGCGACGGCACCCGCCGGGGCCGGGCCGCCGCCCCATCGCCGCATCGGCAACCATCTCCCCTCCATCCCCGTCTTTGAGGGAGGATTCGGGCATCCAGTCCACCGAGGGGAAGGCCGGTACGTGGAGACTGCGACCGCGGAGCGGACCTGGCCGGCCGAGACCCGGCGCCGATCCCCGGGGCGGACCGCGGGGGCCTGGTTCGCCGGGCTGCTGCTCGCGGGGGTGAGCGTCGTCGCCGGCTGCCGTGCCGCCGACGCCGACGGCATCACGCCCGTCCCCCAGCTGCTCGCCTTCCTGCCCTGGCTCATCGCCCCGGCCGCCTTCGCCCTCCTCCTCGCCCTGCTCGCCCGCTGGCGCACCGGCATGGTCTGGAGCGTGCTCGCGCTCGCCGCGCTCGCCTGGTTCGCCGAGCCGTACGGCAGGAGCGACGAGCCCACCGGCGCCCCGCTCGCCGAGTTCCGCGTGCTGACCTCCAACGTCGAGTTCGGCCGCGGCACCGCCTCCCTCGTGCCCGCGATCCACCGCGAGCGACCCGACGTCGTATTCGTCGAGGAGTGCGAGCACCACTGCTCCGCCACCCTGGAGCAGACCTTCGGCGGCACGGGCGGCACGTACCCCTACCGGCAGGCCGTCGAGGGGGCGAGCTCGGACGGGTCGGTCATCCTCAGCCGGTTCCCCCTGACGGCCGCGCCCGGCGTGCCCGGCACCATGGGCATGCCCGGCGCCGTCGCCGACGTCCACGGTCACGCGGTACGCCTCCAGCTCGCCCACCCCATGCCCCCGCTGCCCGGCCAGCTGTCCCTCTGGCGGCGCGAACTGGGCGCGCTGCGCGCCTACGCGGCGTCCGGCGGCGGCGCCCCCACGATCCTCGCCGGCGACTTCAACGCCTCCCAGGACCACGCCGCCTTCCGCCGCATCCTCGACACCGGCCTGCGCGACAGCGCCGGTCTCGCCGACGACGCCCGTACACCCTCCTGGCCGGCCAGGACAGCACCGCCGTTCGGCACCCAGATCGACCACGTCCTCGTCTCCCGGGACTTCTCCGCGAACTCGGCCCACTTCCTGCACATCGCCGACAGCGACCACCGCGCCCTGATCGTCGACATCACCCTCCATCAGCCCGCACAGGAACAAACATCCCAAAGGTCACCCTCGTGAATTAGCCATAATGAGGGCATGTCCCGCGCGTTCCCCGTCGGCCTCACCCCTCCCGACTGGCTGGTCAGGAACCTCCAACCCCAGCAGGCACCACCCGTCAACCGCCCCGCCGTCGCCCGCGCCGCGATCGCCATGTCGCTGCCGCTCGCGGTCGGGCTGGCCGTCGGACAACCGGCCTACGGCGCACTCGCCTCCATGGGCGCCCTGTCCGGCGTCATCGGCGACACCGCGGACGCCTACCGCATGCGGATCCTCAACATCGCCGTCCCGCAGCTCTTCGGCGCCGCCGGTGTCACCGTCGGCGCGCTGGTGTTCGGGCACGGCTGGGTCGCCGTCGCCGCCGTCACCGGGATCGCCCTGATCTCCGGGATGATCTCCTCGATCGGCGCGGTCGCCTCCGTCTCCGGGCTGCTGCTGCTCCTCAACGCCGTCATCGGAGCCGGACTTCCGCTGCCCGGGCCCTGGTGGCTGACACCGCTGCTCATGACCGGCGGCGGACTGCTCGTCCTCACCCTCGCCCTGCTCGCCTGGCCCCTGCGCTCGGGCGTACCGGAGCGGTCGGCCGTCGCGGACACGTACCGCACGGTCGCCGACCTGCTCACCGCCTGCGGAGCGGACGCGTACGACAAGGCCCGGCACGCCGTCACCCAGTCCCTCAACCAGTCCTACGACCTCGTCCTCGCCCGGCGCGCCCGCCACCACGGCCGCAGCCCGGAACTGGTCCGCCTGCTCGCCCAGTTGAACGCGATCACCCCGGTCGTGGAGGCCGCCCCGGCCGCCCACCAGCACGGCAGGCCGCTGCCGGACGAGGTCCCCGCCGCCGTACGCCGTCTCGCCGACGCCATCGAAATCGGACACCGGGGTCTCCTGGCCCTCGATTTCCCCGCTCCCGTCGGCGAGACGGGACGTGCCGTCGACCAGGCGCTGCGCCACGCCGCCGAGGTCGTCACCGCCCAGAACGTCGATCCGCGCGCCATCGTCGACCGCCTCGGCCGCCCGGCCTCCCTCCATGTCCGCGCCTACCGCGCGGCCCGCAACGTCGCCCTCTCCGGCGCCTCCTGGCGCTACGGACTGCGCCTCGCCCTGTGCATCGGCATCGCCCAGGCCCTGGTGTCCCTGGTCCCGGTCCCGCGCTCGTACTGGGTCGCCCTCACCATCACCTTCGTACTGAAGCCCGACTTCGGCTCGGTCTTCTCCCGGGCGCTGCTGCGCGCACTCGGCACGGTGGCGGGCCTGGTGGTGGCGGCCGTGGTGCTCGCCGCGGTGCCGGCGGGCTGGTGGGACGTGGCCGCGATGCTGCTCCTCGCGCCCCTCATTCCCGCGCTCACGCCCCGCGGGTACGGCTACCAGACGGCCGCGATCACACCGGTGATCCTGCTCCTGTCGGACATCCTGAACCACCTGGGCACGGCGCTGCTGGTCCCCCGCCTGGTCGACTCCCTCATGGGCTGCGCGATCGCGCTCGTCGTCGGCTATCTGCTGTGGCCGGAGAGCTGGCACGCGCGGGTCGGCGACAAGCTCGCGGACGCGGTCGCCGACACGGCGGCGTACGTGGAGGCCGGGTTCGGCGACACCACCGACCACGCGGCACACGCCCGTATGCGGCGCCGCCTGTACCGCGACCTGTCCGCGATCCGTACGGAGTTCCAGCGGGCGCTGACCGAACCGCCGCCCACCGGACGCCGGGCCGCCGCCTGGTTGCCCCTGGTCGTCGCGGTCGAACGGATCGTGGACGCGACGACGGCCGCACGGGTGCGGGTGCGACAGGGGGCGCCGGCGCCCTCCTCCGCGGAGACCGCGCAGGTCGCCCTCCAGTTGCGGGAGCTGTCGGAGGGCCTGCGGGAGACGGAGGTCCTGTTCGCGGTCCGCACGGACCTCACCGGTCCGGCGGACAGCGTCCTGGAGCCGCTGCGGCAGGAGGTGGCGGCGGCGAGGGCGATCACGTCACCGTACTCGGACGACGACGACTGACCGGGCACGGGACCGGGGCGCCGCCGGATCGAGCGCCGCCCCGTTCCTCCCGTTCCTCCTGTTTCACCTGTTCCTCCTGTTCCTCCTATTTCCCTACTCCGCCTGCATCAGATCCCGATGTCACGGCCGTCCGCGCGCCACACCGCGACCACGGCCGGGCGGACGATCTTCCCCGGACCGTCGGGCCAGGTGCTGGCGGGCTTCTCGACGGACGCCCCGTCGATTTCCCCCGGGTGCTGCACGGCCACGATCACGCGCCGGTCCTGGACGATCGGGCCGCAGGTCTCGGCGCCGGTGGGCACGGTCAGGAACTGCTTGAGCTCACCGCGCCGGTCACCGCGGGTGGCGACGCCGAACAGACCGTCGTGCGATCCGAGCTGGTTGCCGTCGGTGGAGATCCACAGGTTGCCGTACGGGTCGAAGGCCACGTTGTCCGGGCAGGAGATGGGGCTGACCTTGTCCTTGGGGAAGCCGGCGAAGTAGGTGGCCGGGTCGCCCGGGTCGCCGGCGACGAGGAAGAGCGACCACGCGAAGGTGGTGCTCTCGGCGCGGCCACGGCGCTCGGTCAGCTCCAGGATGTGGCCGTGCTTGTTGGCGTTGCGCGGGTTGGCCTCGTCGGCGGGCGCGTATCCGGTCTTGCCGCGGTTGGAGTTGTTGGTGAGGACGACGTACACCTTGCCGGTCACCGGCGAGGGCTGGATGTCCTCGGGCCGGTCCATCTTGGTGGCGCTCACCTTGTCACCGGCGAGCCGCGTGAAGACGAAGACCTCCTCGGCCGTCATCCCCTCCACGTGGGACACGGCCCCGTCGGCGGTGGCGGTGGCCAGCGGGATCCAGGTACCGCTGCCGTCGAACTCGCCGTCGGCGGGCAGCTTGCCGCTGCCGTCGATGTCGGTGGCCGGGGAGTCACCGGTCAGCCTGGCGACGTAGAGGGTGCCCTCGTCGAGGAGCGAGAGGTTGTGCTCGCGCACCGCCCGGGAGGTCCCGTGCCGCATCCGCTTGCTGCCGACGAACTTGTAGAAGTAGTCGAAGCGCTCGTCGTCGCCGGAGTAGACGACGGGCCGCCCGTCGTCGGTGAGCCGGACCGTCGCGGCCTCGTGCTTGAAGCGGCCGAGGGCCGTGTGCTTGCGGGGCGTGGAGGTCGGGTCGTACGGGTCGAACTCGACGACGTACCCGAAGCGGTGCACCTCGTTGGGCTCCTGGGCGACGTCGAACCGCTTGTCGAAACGCTCCCACTTGCGCTCGGTGGCGCCGGTGCCGATGCCGTACCGCTTGTCGGTGGCGCGGGTGGCGTTGGCGAAGTACTGGTTGAAGTTCTCCTCGCCGTGCAGGGTCGTGCCCCAGGGGGTGGTGCCGCCGGAGCAGTTGTTGAGCGTGCCGAGGACCTTGCGGCCGGTCGGGTCGGCGGAGGTCTTCAGGAGGTCGGAGCCCGCGGCGGGCCCGGTGAGGCGGAACTCGGTGGTGGCGGTGACGCGCCGGTTGAGGTGGTGGCGGGGAACGGCGGTCAGGCTGCCCGTCTTCCGGTCCTCCTCGACGACGACGGCGGTCAGGCCGTGCGCGGCCCAGGCCACCTCGACCTGCTGCCGGGTCGGGTTGGCGGCGTCGTAGCCGCGGAACATCAGGACCTCGTCGGTGTACTCGTGGTTGGCGACGAGGAGCTGTCGGTCGCACTCGCCCGGGAGCGGGAGCAGCGCGAGGAAGTCGTTGTTGTAGCCGAACTGGCCGGCCTGCGCCTCGGCCGTCTGGCGCTCCGGGTCGAAGGCGGGCGCGCCGCGGAGAATGGGCTCGCCCCAGCGAATGACGACGTTCTGGTCGTAGCCCTCGGGGACGACCACGGCGTCGGTGGTGTTGGGGGCGACGGGGCTGAAGCGGAGGCCGCGGGCGGCGTCCGTGCGGGCGGTGGCGGTGGCGGTGGCTGCCCGGGCCTGGGGCGCGGCGGCCGTGACGGCTGCCGCACCGGTGGCGGTGGCGACGGTGACGACGGCGGCGGCGCGGAGGGCGGAGCGGCGGCTGAGGGCGCCGGCGATGACGTCACCGACGTATTCGTTGGCGCTGGTGTTGGGCACCTCGTGGAAACAGGCGTCGCCGCACCGGAAGCGGCAGGTCATGGCGGACCGCCCACCGGGATGCGAGCCGGACGGCGTTCCGATCAACGGCAGCAGCTTGCGCACTTTACTCTCCCCATACGAACCCTTGGTGTGGGCGTGACGCTATGGGGGTGGATGTGCGGGAGCGGGGCGGGTGGATGAATGGTCGGTGAACTGGCGGGATCCGTACGGGATTTGGAACGCGGGGAGGGTGGGGTCAGGGTGGTGACGACCGCGCGGCCGGTAACGGCGAGATAGCGGTATTGACATCGAGCGCTTCCGATGATTGGACCCTGCCCAAGATCACGGCCTGCGGCGGCTAACCTTACGTGTCCGTCCTGGCCAGCGATTGACGGGCTTCAACTCACGCGAAGGGTTGCGCACATGGGCATTCTCACTCTCCTGCGGAGCGCGTTCGGCCGCTCACGCAAGGGTCGCACCGCCGAGGGGGAGCCATCGCGGGAGACGGCCACGACTGAGCCGACACCCACGGAGGCGCAGCCCACGCAGACGCCGCAGGCGACGGCAGCGGAGCCCGCCGAGCCGACCACGTCGGCGGAGATCCCGGCCCAGTCGTCCGCGCCGGACGAGCACGAACTGGTGGCGGCGGCGTTCGACCACGTGACGGTACCGAGGCAGGTGACACCGGAGACGGAGGCAACGGCTCCCGCTCCGGAGCCGACGGTGACGCCGGAGCCGGAGGCGGTGGCCACGGAGGCCGAGCCGACGGTGACCCCGGAGCCGGTGGGCACCGAGCCGGAGCCGGAGGCCACCGAGCCGGAGCCGACGGTGGCAGAGACCCCGGAGCCGGAGGCTGAGGTGACGCCGGAGCCGGAGGCCGTGGCGGAGGTTGCGCCGGAGGCTGAGGCTGAGGTGACTCCGGAACCGGAGGCCGTGGTGGAGATTGCGCCGGAGCCGGAGCCGGAGGCTGAAGCTGAGGTGACTCCGGAGCCGGAGGCCGCCGTGGAGGTTGCGCCGGAGGCCACGGTCGAGGTGACGCCGGAGGCCACGGTCGAGGTGGCGCCGGAGGCCACGGTCGAGGTGGCGCCGGAGGCCACGGTGAAGCCCGAACCGGAAGCCCAGCCGGAGGCCGAGCCCCAGCCGGAGGCCGAGGTGGAGCCCGAGCCGGAACCCGAGCCGGCGGCCGAGGTCACCCCCGAGCCGGTGACCGAGGAAGCACCGGAGCCGGTGGCCGAAGAGGCCCAGAAGCCGGTGGCCGAAGAAATCCAGGAACCGGTGACCGAGGTCACCCCCGAGCCGGAGGCCGAAGAGGCCCAGGAACCGGAGGCCGAGGTCGCCCCGGAGCCGGTGGCCGAAGAGCCCCAGGAACCGGTGGCCGAAGAGACCCAGGAACCGGAGCCGCTCACCGCCGAGGAGCCCGTGGCCGCCCAGGCGGACGCTCCGGCGGCCGCCGACGGCGAGGAAGCCCCACAGGAGTCACCCGCACCCGACGACGAAATCCGCACGGGTGGTGCGGGTGGGAACGACCCCGCCGAAGGCGAAGCCGAGGCGACGCAGCCCGGCACACTCCCCTCAGGCCTGGCCACCGCCTACAACGCCGCGGCCACCGTCCTCGAGAAGCACGACCTCACCGGCACCCGAGCCAAGGTCTACCTCGTCCTGGACCGCTCCGCCTCCATGCGCCCGTACTACAAGGACGGCTCCGCCCAGGCCCTCGGCGAGCAGGCCCTCGCCCTCGCCGCCCACCTGGACCCGGAGGCCACGGTCCCCGTCGTCTTCTTCTCCACCGAGCTGGACGGCACCGGCGAGCTCACCCTCACCGACCACGAGAACAAGATCGACGACCTGCACGCGGGCCTCGGCCGCATGGGCCGTACGAGCTACCACGCGGCGGTGGAAGCCGTCATCGCCCACCACGAGAAGTCCCAGGACCCCGCCCTCCCCGCCCTGGTGATCTTCCAGACGGACGGCGCCCCGGACGCGAAGACCCCCGCCACCCAGTCCCTCACGGACGCGGCGAAGAACCACGCCGGGCTCTTCTTCTCCTTCGTCGCCTTCGGCGACCCGGAGAACAAGGCGTTCGACTACCTCCGCAAGCTCAAGACGGACAACACGTCCCACTTCATGGCCGGCGAGACCCCGCGCGAGCTCACGGACACCGAGGTCTACGAGGGCGTACTGGCGTCCTGGCGCCCGTAGCCACCCCCGTCGCGCCCGTAGCCACCCCGTCCCGACAGGACGACGGCAGGCCGCCCCTTCCCGCCACGTAAAACGGGAAGCGGGCGGCCTGCCCATGTCGGCTACGATTTCAAGGTTCGTAGACGATCGCAGATGACCCGAAAACCGGCGACCGTCACCCCACGTAGCGACTTGGGAGCAGCCCGCGATGGCTCGACACCTCATCACCAGCGCCCTTCCGTACATCAACGGGATCAAGCACCTGGGCAACATGGTGGGGTCCATGCTCCCGGCGGACGTGCACTCCCGCTATCTGCGCCAGCGCGGCCACGACGTCCTCTACATCTGCGCGACGGACGAGCACGGAACCCCCGCCGAGCTGGCGGCGAAGGAGCTCGGCCTGCCGGTCGACGAGTTCTGCGCCCAGGCGCACGACGCGCAGAAGGCGGTGTACGACGGCTTCAACCTGGCCTTCGACTACTTCGGCCGCAGCTCCTCCGCGCAGAACCACGAGATCACGCAGGAGATCGCCCGCGAGCTGAAGTCGAACGGCTTCATCGAGGAGCGGGCCATCCGCCAGGTGTACTCGAACGCCGACGGCCGCTTCCTGCCCGACCGGTACATCATCGGCACCTGCCCGCACTGCGGCTACGACAAGGCGCGCGGCGACCAGTGCGAGAACTGCACCCGCGTGCTGGACCCGACCGACCTGATCGACCCGCGCTCCGCGATCAGCGGCAGCAGCGACCTGGAGGTCCGCGAGACCAAGCACCTCTTCCTCCTCCAGTCGGCCCTGGCCGGCGAGGTAGAGGCGTGGGTCGACGAGCGAGCGGACAACTGGCCGATCCTCGCCTCCTCCATCGCCCGCAAGTGGCTGACGGAGGGCCTGCACGACCGCGCCATCACCCGTGACCTGGACTGGGGTGTCCCGGTCCCGGCCGACACCTGGCCGGACCTGGCCGCCGAGGGCAAGGTCTTCTACGTCTGGTTCGACGCCCCGATCGAGTACATCGGCGCGACGAAGGAGTGGGCGGACCAGGACCCGGAGAACCGGGACTGGCGTTCGTGGTGGTGGGAGTCGGACGCGGACGTCCACTACACGCAGTTCATGGGCAAGGACAACGTCCCGTTCCACAGCGTGATGTTCCCGGCGACCCTGCTGGGCACCCGCGCCCCGTGGAAGAAGGTCGACGTCATCAAGGCCTTCAACTGGCTGAACTACTACGGCGGCAAGTTCTCCACGTCGCAGAAGCGGGGCGTCTTCACTCACGACGCGCTGGAGATCCTGCCGGCCGACTACTGGCGTTACTTCATGATGGCGAACGCGCCGGAGTCCGACGACTCCTCGTTCACCTGGGAGCACTTCACGGCCACGGTGAACAAGGACCTGGCGGACACGCTGGGCAACTTCGTCAACCGGGTGCTGTCCTTCTCCCGCAAGCGCTTCGGCGACGCGGTCCCCGAGGGCGGCGAGCCGGGCGAGGCCGAGGCGAAGCTCGGCGCGGAGATCGCCCGCCTCCTCGCGGAGTACGAGGAGCACATGGAGGCCATCCAGTTCCGCAAGGCGGCGGCGTCCCTGCGCGCCCTGTGGTCGGCGGGCAACTCCTACCTGGAGGAGAAGGCCCCCTGGCTGGAGATCAAGACCAACAAGGAGGGCGCTGCCCTGACCCTCCGCACGGCGATGAACCTGATCCACCTGTACGCGGTGGTCTCGGAGCCGTTCATCCCGACGACGTCGGCGGCGATGCGCACGGCGTTCGACCTGAAGGACGACACGGCGAAGTGGGTGACCGCCGACGAGGCCAAGTCCCTCACCGCGGTCCCCGCCGGCACCCCCTTCACGGTCCCGCCGGTCCTGTTCGCGAAGCTGACGGAAGAGGATCTGGCCGCGTACAAGGAGCGTTTCGGCGGCGAGGCCCAGTAGGACCGGTTCCACGTCATCCGACACAGGGGCCCGGGAAGCGTGCAGCTTCCCGGGCCCCTGTGTCTCACCGATGACCGTCGCGCCCCCGGCGCGCGACGGCCACTGGTGTCCTGGGCGTGGCCCTGGGCCCGCGCCTAGGAGAGGACGCCGGCGCCGGTCGTGGTCGCCAGCTCCGTCGGCAGGTTCTTCGCGGACGTCTGAAGGCCCCCGGTGAGCGTCGGCGTCCAGTTCACCGTCGTCTTGATCTTCTTCGACGACGTGGCGTTGTAAGCGGCGACGAGGTCGGTCGCCGTGCCGTTGACGAGGTTGCCGCTGCCCGCGACCGAGCCGGTGCCGTCGCCGCTGAGCAGCTTGGCGACCTTCCCGCCGGACGGCACCTTCCAGTAGTTGTTCTCGGCGACGACCTGGGCCTTGGCGCGGGAGTTGATGCTGTAGAGCGGCGCGTACCCGTCCAGGGTGTCGTGTCGAAGTAGTTGTTGCAGATGTGGACCTGGCCGATACGGGTCAGCGGAGCCCGCTGCACGATGCCCTTCCACACGTTGTGGTGGATGGAGACGCGCAGCTTGCCGACGCTGTCGGTGTCGCTGCTGCCGATCAGCATCGTCTTGTCGTGGTTGGTGAACTGGTTACGCTCGACGGTCACCAGGTCCGAGCCCTTGGTGATGTCGAGGGCGCCGTCGTGGATCTGGTACTCGCGGCCGAAGTACTTCGGGTTGGCGCTGTCGAAGTGCGCCGCGTCGGTGAAGCTGTTGTGGTCGGCCCAGACGTGGGTGGCCCCGCGCAGGGTGACCGAGTCGTAGTTCGAGTTCCAGTTGCCCTTGTCGCCGTCGGTCGGGTCCCACTGCGGGAAGCAGTCCTCGGTGGCGGAGAAGGCGAGGTTGCGGATGATGACGTTGTCCACGTTCTGCACCTGGAGCATGCCGCCGGTGATCCCGGCGTTGCTGCCCGGCACGCCCACGATCGTGGTGTTGGCGGGCACCTTGAAGACGATGTTCTTCGCCTGCTTGGCCTGGGCGGCGGCGCGGGCCTTCTCCTGCGTGCCCGACGGCAGCTTCGAGCGGCCGTAGCCGGCGGGGTCGTACGCCTTGAGGTAGGCGTCGCGCGAGTAGCCGGTGCCGGCGGAGTAGTCGGCGCAGGTCAGCTTCTTGCCCGCGTCGTCGGTGTTGGCATCGATGGTTTTTACAGCTCTCCGAGCTCACCGATGAACGCGACGGCGACCCCACTCCTCGGACATGCCCACACGGCCTTGCCCTCCACGACGGTCGCCGTCAGCGGATGCGTATCCGGATGAGCGGGACAGGGCGGCCAGACCGCGGACGCACCCTCCGCCCACAGTGCCTCGACCGCCCAGTCCTGGACCCTGTCCGCGATCTCGGCGAGGCGCGCGCCCGGACGGGAGTCCGGCCACACGTATACGCCCCAGCCCGAGGCGTCAGGGGCGTACAGGGTGATGCCTCCGTCTTCGGCGTCACGTACGACCGGTTGCACCGGGCACTGCGCGGCGAGGTCGCGCAGGACGACGGACAGGGCCTTGGTGAGCTCGTCGTCGTTCATGAGGGATTGCGCTTCAACTGGCGCAGAAGGGCCGCCAGTTCGACTCGGCCAGCCTGGAGTATTCGGGCGGGGTCATCGCTCTCGCGGATCAGCAACGAGTGCTCTCCGTAGGCGAGTTCCACGCACTCATCCCCATCGCCGCCGCCGGAGAAGGACGACTTCTGCCACTGGGTCATGTTTCACATCCCCTTCGCCAAGCGGTGGATGAAGTCCCGCGACCGCCCGGGGTCGAGCGCCGCCGACTCCACCTTACGGAAGAGCGTTCGAAACCGGGCCAGTTGGGACTCGGCGTCCAGGATCGGGCCACCATGAGGCGCGTCCCGCTTGGCGGTGTCCAACGGGGGCACGAAGCCACCCGCGTACAGCATGGAGGCATTGGCCCCGGCGAACCCGTCCACGTCGAACGGGATGACCCGGACCGTGAGGTTCTCCGTCCGCGATCGCATCGGTACCTGCTCCGACCTCGACACTGTCACCCGTTGGCTGGACCTGGCATCAACCGTCACTTCCACGGAGCAGCTCTTCGTCGAGCCCGAGTGTATGTAGATTCAATCTACGTAGAATGAATCTACATAACCTGTAACCTGCCGTCCGCCCGCCCCTCCCTGGAGGTCGGTCCCATGCCCACCCCGTTCGTAGGCCGAGACACCGAGCTGTCCCTCCTCCACAAGCGCCTCGACCGGGTCACCGGCGAAGGCACCGGGGCCGCCCTCGCCATAAGGGGACGACGGCAGGTCGGCAAGTCGCGACTCGTGCAGGAGTTCTGCGACCGATCCCAGCGGCCGTACGTGTTCTTCACCGCGACCAAGGGCGCGTCCCCCGTCGAAGGGATCGCCGATTTCATCGCGGAGCTCAGGGAGTCCTCTCTACCTGCCGATCCCGAGCTCCTGCCGAAAAGCGCTCCGACCAACTGGCCCGACGCCTTCCGTACCCTCGCCGCCGTGCTCCCCGACTCGCCCAGCATCGTCGTCCTCGACGAACTCCCCTGGCTCTCCGAGCAGGACCTCGTGTTCGACGGAGCGCTCCAGACCGCCTGGGACAGGCTGCTCGCCCGGCGACCCGTGCTGCTGCTGCTGCTCGGCAGCGACCTGCACATGATGGAGCGGTTCACCGCCTACGACCGGCCCTTCTACGGTCGGGCCGACTCGCTCGTGCTCGGGCCGCTCAATCCGGCCGAGGTCGGGAACGCGCTCGGGCTCGACGGCGCCGACGCCATCGACGCCCACCTCGTCTCCGGCGGGCTGCCCGGCGTGCTGCGCGCCTGGCCGCACGGCACCCCTGCACTCGACTTCATCAAGGCGGAGTGCGCCGACCCGGCCTCTCCTCTCTTCGGCGTCCCGGCGGCGGCCCTCCTCGCCGAATTCCCCGCACCCGACCAGGCCCGCCGGGTTCTGGAGGCGGTGGGCAGCGGAGACCGCACGCACGCAAACATCGCCGCGGCCGCCGGCAGCCAGAGCGGTGCGTTGCCCTCCGGGATACTGTCCCCACTGCTGCGGCGCCTCACCGAGGAGAAGCGCGTACTCGCCTCGGAGTCCCCGCTCTCCGCCAGCCCGGGAAAGCCCGCCCTCTATCGCGTGGCCGACAGCAACCTGAGGCTTTACCTGGCCGCCACGCGGTCGGCTGAGGAACTGTCCCGACGTGGCCGCCCCGAAGCCGCGTACCGGATCGTCGAACGGCGATGGGCGGCGTGGCGCGGGCGGGCCGCCGAGCCGCTGATCCGTGAAGCCCTGGAACTGGCTGCGGTTTCAGGGGACTTTCCATGGCCCGACACGGAAGTGGTGGGCGGTTGGTGGAACCGCCAGTTCTCGCCCGAGATCGATCTCATCGGGGCCGACCGCGCTCCCGTGGCCGGGACGATCCACTTCGCCGGATCGGTGAAGTGGCTGGGCACGCCCTTCGACCGACACGACCTGGCCGCTCTCGCGCAGGGCGCCGCACAGGTGCCGGGATTCAACCCCGGCGTCGCCGGTCTGGCCGTCGTGTCCCTGTCCGGTACGACCCTGCCCGAGGGCCAGGTCGAGCTGGTGTGGGGGCCGCGGGACGTCGTTTCGGCCTGGCGGCCCTGAGAGGAGCGGCGTACGGGCGCACGGCCACAGCGCCTACCGCGACGGCCTTACGGGGCGTCACCTCATGTGGCTCCTGGGGCACTTGGGGCCTCCCGTCGGTATCCGTCATGCACATGGAAGGCAGGCGCGAAACCTGTCAGCGAGCTGAGAAAAGGGCGCAGTCTTCCGCGCGCGGTCAAGAGGGGCCGGAAATCACCCCCGAGGTAAAGAGCAGGAAAGAGGCTGGTAAAGTTCGGCCACTTGTGCGAGGGCGGGGGCCCTCGCGGGGAGGGAACCTCACGTGGGCCGACACGCCCTGAGACGGGGCGGCCTGACCGCCGCCGTCTCCTCACTCGCGGTCGCCGTCGCGGCCGTGGTCGTGGTCTCCGAGGGCGGCGAGTCCGCCGAAGCTGTCACCGCACAGACCGCCGGGACCACGGAGATCGTCCTGGACGACCCGCGCATGGAGACACCTCGCTCGGACCGGCTGCTCGCGGCCGGCGCGACCGGCTTCCTGCACCGGCAGGCCAATGTCGCCGGGCTGCTCTGGACGAGCTACGAAAACGGCAGCACCGTCACCGTCAACACCCCGCCCGGCAACGCCGGCGCCGGCCAGCCGTACCAGCCGACCACCACCAGCTGCTGGGACATCAGCGTCTCCTGCCCCTCGGGCATGTTCGGGCAGAGTGCCGACACCGTGGCGCTGCCGCACCGGACGTACACCGAACCCGTGTCGCTGGCGAACCCGGACGGAAGCGTGCTGCGCACGCTGGACATGCCGAGGGACACCTACATCGGCACGTACGGCACCACCGTCGTCGCGGCCGAACACGACCCCGTCATCGACGGCGTGGGCATGGACGGCACCTGGCTGAAGCTGCTCGACTACGTCGACGGCAAGCAGCGCAACCGCTGGGTGACCGGGTTCCCGACCGACAAGGGCTATGTGACGGGCGCCCACCAGCGCACCGGCGACGCCGCGGGCGCACTGCTCACCTACCCGACCGCCTACGACGCCACGACCGGCTCCCCCACCTCCTACGACGTCGGCTACCTCGACTTCGCGACCGCCGAGTTCACCAAGGTCTTCACCGGTGCCGACACCGGGCTCTCGCTGGTGCTCACCGACGACCGGATCGGCTGGTACAGCGCGACCGGCGGCCTGCACCTCAAGTCCCGCGCCGACCTCACCGCCGAGGAGACGGTCCCGGTGGCGGCCACCGGCGCCGTGGGCTCCCCCGTGCTCGTCGGGAACTGGCTCGTCCTGGTCGCGGACAAGAGCACCGTCACGGCCGTCTCCCTGACCGACGGCTCCACGAAGACCCTGCTCACCCGGTCCTACGGCGACCCGGTGGCCACCCCCAGCGGCGGCGCCCTCGTCACCGGCGGCACGAACGCCGCCGACTGGTGGGTCCACCGGATCACCCAGGGCGCGGACGGCTCCCCGGTCCTGGAGAAGCTGTACAAGGTCGCCCCGTACGAGAACGCCAAGACGGGCCTCGCCCTCAGCCGCGGCAGCCTGCGCGTGGCGGAGGACAGCACCAGCAGCACCTCCGACAGCACGTCCGTGCGCACCCTCACCACCAACGGCAGCACCGAGCTGACCGCGTCCGCCGCCACGGAGAGCTCTTCCATCAGCCCGAAGTGCCCGTACCCGAACACCACGTGTTCGGCCATGTGGGGCAACTACGACGGCGTCGACGCCAGGGACGTCTACCTCGACACGTACTACGACAACGACGAGGGCGGCAGCGGTCTGGAGAACGCGGACCGGTTGGTCAACATCGGCTACGGCACCTTGGAGTTCCACACCGAGGGCGGCACCATCGTCGATGTCTCCGACGACTACGCCGTCTACAACTCCGGCGGCACCACCCCGATGCAGTACGTCGGCGAGTTCGGCCAGGGACAGAAGCTGAAGCGCTCCGTCCGCGCCGCCGCCCTGAACGGACCCACCCTCTGGAGCGCCACCACCACGGCCGGCCGGCTCACCTCGTACAGCCTCACCGAGAACAAGACCCTCGCCACGGTGACGGTCCCGGACCTCTCCTGCGTGCCGAGCGAGCTGCAGGCGGCGGGCCGCTGGGTGTACTGGGCCTGCGGAACCTCCTCGGCCGGGGTCTACGACACCAGGGCCGGTACGGCAAGGCCGGTGACCCCCGGTGACGTACTCCTCGGCGACGGCTTCACCGTCCGCCACGACCACGAGGCCGACCAGCTGATCCTGACCGAGGCCGCCACCGGCACCACCCGCGTGATCGCCTCCAAGCTGCCCGACACGGGCCTGGCCGTGGACCGCCGCTACCGCTGGACGGTCGACGAGTACACGGGCCTGGTCGCCTGGTTCGACGCGTACGAGCAGACGCACGTCGCCACGACCGGCGTCACCCCGTCCGTACCGACGGCATTCCACGCAGAGGCCGAGGACATCGCGGAGCCGCCCTCGTCGGACCCCTGGCACGGCAATTGGTTCCTCTCCCGCCCGGCCACCTCCTGGTCCCTGACCTTCACCTCGGTCCAGAGCGGCGCGACCGGCAAGGCCACCCGCACGATCACCGGCGGCGCGACCTCGGGGTGGGTGTCGGCGACCTGGAACGGCAGGACGGCGAGCGGGGGTTACTTCCCGAACGGCCAGTTCACCTGGACCCTGAAGGCGACCGGCCTGGGCACGTCCACCGCGGCGAACGTGACCACCGGCAAGGGCTTCCTGCTCCGGGGAGCCGCCGTACGCCACGACTTCACCAGCCCCGACGGCCCGGACGGCCGCGGCGACCTGCTCACCCTGAACTCCTCCGGCGGCCTGACCTTCCACAGCGGCACCGGCACAGGCAAGTTCAGCTCGAAGTACTCCGCCACCGGCTGGCCCACCACCATCACGGCGATCCCCTTCGGCGATCTGAGCGGCGACCGCTGCAACGACCTCCTCGTGCGCTACAGCAACGGATCCCTGCGCCTGTACAAGCCGGGCTGCAACAAGGCGGCCACGCCGTCCACGGCGTACACGACGCTCGGCACCAGCGGCTGGAACCAGTACGACATGCTCACCTCGCCCGGCGACATCAGCAGCGACGGCCGGCCGGACCTCGTCGCGCGCAACGCCTCCACCGGGGACATCTACCTGTACAAGGGCACCAGCACCGGCAAGCTGTCCGCACGGGTCAAGATCTTCGCCAACTGGAAGACCTACAAGAAGATCGTCGGCGTCGGCGACATCACCGGCGACGGCATCGGCGACCTCATCGCCCAGGACAAGTCCAACAACCTCTACCGCTACAACGGCACCAGCACCGGCACCTTCAAGGCCCGCGCGCAGGTGTTCACCAACTGGGGCGGCAGCTACAACGCCATCGTCGGCGTCGGCGACATCACGGACGACGGCAAGCCTGACATCGTCTCCCGCGACAGCAGCGGGAACGTGTGGCGCAACAACGGTGACGGCAAGGGGTCGTTCGGTTCGCGGACGCAGATCGCGACCGGGTGGGGCGGGTACAAGTCCCTGTCCTAGTCCGTGGCGCTGGACTTCCTGCCACTGAACGCTGGTGTGCCACACGACGGCGGCCTGCACAACCCCAAGGGGTCGTGCAGGCCGCCGCCACGTAGGCCTCGGATTTACCGACAGCGTCCGATTCCCCGGTGGGGCCACAGTGTTTTCGGCCAAAAGTTCCTGGGGCCGCTAATCGCATTCCGTGAAACTTTGAAGTTCCTATACGATCATGCGACTTGAGGGGGGTGTGGCGGCTGGGGGCCGCGGGACATCTGGGGCGTGCGTCGCACGCATACGCATTCCCTCTCGTGCTTTCCGGGAGGGTTTTTCCTTGGCTCGTCATGCCTCGATAAGACTGCGTCTCGTCGCCGCGTCCGCAGCCCTCGTGGCCGGGTTCGGCCCGTTGCTGCCGTCGACCGCAGCCGCGGACGTACCGCAGGAGACGGTGGTGCCGGCGACGTTGCGCAGCACCTACACCTCGGCCAAGCTCTACAGCGCGCCGACCTACGACGGTCACGACGGCGCCGGGACGCAGGGCGTCTTCCACACCCTTGAGGGACACTCCGGGATGGTCTGGACACGGTACGCGGACGGAACGTCCGTGCCTGTCACACGGCCGACGGAGATCACCGAAACCTTGGGCACAGGCGGTGACGTCATCGCGTACCGCTACCCCGAAGGCCGCCGGGTGGATCTGTGGAACGCGGTCGACGGGACCACCCGCACCATCCATGTGCCCTCGAGTCTGCAGCTGGTCACCGCATACGCCGACCTGGCGGTCGGCTACCACGTCGTCGCTCGGGACGATGGGACGCTCATGGAGGAGATGCACCTGCTGACCCCGGAGGCCGACGGCACCACACGTGACGTGCGGGTCAGCGGGCTGCCCGAAGGGGTGGAGCTGTTTCGCCCCGTGGGCGGGGACGCCACCGGGCTGCTGTTCGTGGGCTCGAGCGGCGAGCAGTATCTGTCGGTCATGGTCGACCGGAGGACCGGACAGGTGCAGAGCTGGACGCCGCCGAGCTCCAAGTTCTACCCCGACGCACAGGTCACCGCCGATCACGTGGTCCTGTTCAATAGCCATGAGGCAACCGTCCAGGTGTACCCCCGCTCCGATCTGTCGGCCGCCCCGGTCGCGGTCACGCTGGACGGTGCCGGCAGTCTGTACCCCGCGCAGGACCTCGCCGTGGTCGGCGACTGGCTGGTCCACCGGCCCAGCGCCGGTACGACGGTGAAGGCCAAGCCCATCGCGGGTGGCGCCTCGGTGACCGTACTGACCTCGTCGGACCGCGGCATCTCCGCCGTCTCCGACGGCACCGCCGTCGCCCTCGGCCGCACCTCGGCCGACGACTGGGGCATCCAGCGCATCCAGCCGGGCCCCGACGGCCGACCGGTCGTCACTCAGGTCAAGGCCCTGCCCAAGCCGCCCGTCAAAATCCAGGGCCTCGCCCTGGACAACGGCCGGCTGCTTGTCACCGACGGTGGTATGCGCGACGACTATGTGCGGACCGTCGCCGTCACCGGCACCCCGCAGTTCGGTGAGCGCACCTCGTTCACGCCCGACAACGACGTGCTGACCGGCGACTGCGCCGCCACCGACGTGGCCTGCTCGCAGATCTTCGGCACACCCGACGGGCGGATCGCCTGGCTGCATCACGGCTCGGGGGACTACGACCAGCTCAGGGCCCACGGTCCCGCCGCCCTCTGGGAGTGGTCCGTGCCCAAGGGCGGCCGGATCACCGATGTGTCGGGCCGATATGTGATCTACACGACCGCCACCCGGCAGTACGTCTACCGGATCGGCATCCATGACCCCGTTGTCACCCGCACCCCGGGCGCGGCGGCCCTCTCCGGCACCATTCTGTGGACCGCCGGCGCCACTCCGGGCAGCGTCGCCGCCTACGACCTGGCGGCGGGGAAGACCATCGAGACCCTCACGACCGACGCGGGCTGTGCCCCCACCGAACTCCAGGCGAACGGCCGCTGGCTCTACTGGGCGTGCGACGGTAAGGCCGGCGTCTACGACCGCACGTCGAAGAAGTCCGTGGCCACTCCGGCCGGCGAGGCCAAACTCGGCGACGGATTCGTCGTCACGCACGACAAGCAGGCCGGGAAGCTGACGCTGACGACGTTCGCGGACGGGACGGCGGCGAGCCAGGTGATCGGTGATCTGCCCGACACGGGCGTCTCGCAGCGGGACGTGCGCTGGACGGTGGACGAGTCCGGCGCGAACGCCGCCTACGTCGACGACCAGGAGCGGGTGCACCTCGTACCGTCCGGTGTGCAGCAGCAGCCACTGCGCCTGCTGGCGCCGGTGCGAAGCGCGTCGCAGGTCAGACCGCGCACGATCGACACGACCCCGGACACCCTCACCACCGTGCTGTTGTCGAAGCCCTCCGCGAGCTGGCGGCTGACCGTGCGCAGCAAGGCGACCGGCAAGGTGGTCGACACCCGGGACGGCGGCGCCGCGCGCGGTGAGCTGAGGGTGGGCTGGCACGGGATCGACAGCACGCTCCCCGGGGACGCGTTCCTGCCGAACGGCTGGTACGACTGGACGCTGTCCGTCGCGCCCGCGGACGGCGTCGGCGCTCCGGTGGAGGTGCGGGGCACGGTCCAGCTGATGCAGGGCAGGGCGGTGCACCACGACTACGTGGGCCCTTACGTGGGCAAACGGGGGGAGCCGGACGGCACCGGTGACCTCCTGACCCTCAACTCCTCGGGCGGTCTGACCTTCCAGCAGGGCACGGGCAAAGGCACCTTCTCCGGCAAGGTCAGTGGCAGCGGCTGGCCCACCTCCATCAAGGCCGTCCCCTTCGGGGACCTCAGCGGGGACCGCTGCAACGACGTCCTGGTGCGGCTGAGCAGTGGGGCCCTGCGGCTCTACAAGCCTGACTGCGGCGCCGCGCTCAAGCCGACGACGGCGTACACGACGCTCGGCACCAGCGGCTGGAACCAGTACGACATGCTCACCTCGCCCGGCGACATCAGCGGCGACGGCCGGCCGGACCTCGTCGCGCGCAACGCCTCCACCGGGGACATCTACCTGTACAAGGGCACCAGCACCGGCAAGCTGTCCGCACGGGTCAAGATCTTCGCCAACTGGAAGACCTACAAGAAGATCGTCGGCGTCGGCGACATCACCGGCGACGGCATCGGCGACCTCATCGCCCAGGACAAGTCCAACAACCTCTACCGCTACAACGGCACCAGCACCGGCACCTTCAAGGCCCGCGCGCAGGTGTTCACCAACTGGGGCGGCAGCTACAACGCCATCGTCGGCGTCGGCGACATCACGGACGACGGCAAGCCGGACATCGTCTCGCGGGACACCTCCGGCAACCTCTACCGCAACAACGGCGACGGCAAGGGTTCCTTCGGCGGGCGGACGCAGATCGGCACCGGCTGGGGCGGTTACACGTCCCTGTCCTGACGAACGCGAAGGGGGCTCTAAATCGGCATCGTGTCGATTTCGAGCCCCCTTTGGGCAGGGCCCCTAGGTCCTGTCGTCAAACTCCCGTCGTCCGCCCGAAGGGCGGGCCCTGCGGCGTCAGGTGCGTGCTCTCGGCGTGCCGGGCGCTGACCCTCGTACTGGATGTACTTGGGTCTGCGCTCGGTGCGGCGAGAGTGCGTGCATGGCGTCGCGGGGCAGGCGGGAGTTTGACGACAGGGCCTAGGACCCCGTCGGGACTACTTCGGCTGCGGCTTCCGCACCGACAGGTGCAGTTCCTTCAGCCGCGCCTCCTCCAGCTCCGTCGGCGCGCCCATCATCAGGTCCTGGGCGTTGCCGTTGAGCGGGAAGGCGATGGTCTCGCGGATGTTGGGCTCGTCGGCCAGCAGCATGACGATGCGGTCGACGCCCGGCGCGATGCCGCCGTGCGGCGGGGCGCCGAAGCGGAAGGCGCGCAGCATGCCGGCGAACTTCTCCTCGACGGTCTCACGGTCGTAGCCCGCGATCTCGAAGGCCTTGAGCATGATCTCCGGCTCGTGGTTCCGGATCGCGCCGGAGGACAGCTCGACTCCGTTGCACACGATGTCGTACTGCCAGCCCAGGATGTCCAGCGGGTCCTGGGTCTCAAGGGCCTCCAGGCCGCCCTGCGGCATGGAGAAGGGGTTGTGCGAGAAGTCGATCGCGCCGGTCTCCTCGTCCTTCTCGTACATCGGGAAGTCGACGATCCAGCAGAAGCGGAAGACGCCCTCCTCGAAGTGGCCGGCCCGCTTGGCGGCCTCCACCCGCACCGCGCCCATGATCTTCGAGACCTCGTCGAACTCGCCCGCGCCGAAGAAGACGGCGTGGCCGGCCTCCAGGCCGAGACGCTCGGTGAGGACCTTGACGTTCTCCTCGGTGAGGAACTTGGCGATCGGGCCGGTCAGCGAGCCGTCCTCGGCGACGCGGACCCAGGCCAGGCCCTTGGCGCCCTGCGAGATCGCGTACTCGCCGAGCTGGTCGAAGAACTTGCGCGGCTGGTCCTGCACGGCCGGGACCGGCAGCGCGCGCACGTGCTTGCCGGCGAACGCCTTGAACTCCGAGCCCTCGAAGACGTCGGTGATGTCCACCAGCTCCAGCTTGGCGCGCAGGTCCGGCTTGTCCGAGCCGTACTTCAGCATCGCCTCGCGGAAGGGGATCCGCGGGAACGGGGACGTGACGTGACGGCCGCCTCCGAACTCCTCGAAGATCTCCGTCATCAGCTTCTCGATCGGCTGGAAGACGTCCTCCTGCTCGACGAAGCTCATCTCCACGTCGAGCTGGTAGAACTCGCCCGGCGAACGGTCCGCGCGCGCGTCCTCGTCACGGAAGCAGGGCGCGATCTGGAAGTAGCGGTCGAAGCCCGAGATCATCAGCAGCTGCTTGAACTGCTGCGGGGCCTGCGGCAGAGCGTAGAACTTGCCCGGGTGCAGTCGGGAGGGGACGACGAAGTCACGGGCGCCCTCCGGGGAGGTGGCGCTGAGGATCGGCGTCGCCATCTCGTTGAAGCCCATCGCCGCCATCTTGTGGCGGATCGTCGAGATCACGGACGTACGCAGCAGAATGTTGCGGTGCATGCGCTCGCGGCGCAGGTCCAGGAAGCGGTACTCCAGGCGCCGCTCCTCGTTGACACCGTCCTCGGTGTTGATCGTGAAGGGGAGCGGGGCGGCCGCGCCCAGCACCTCGACCTCGCCGACCTCGATCTCGATCTCGCCGGTGGGCAGCTCGGGGTTGATGTTCTCGGCGCCACGGGAGACGACCTTGCCGTCGATCCGGACGACCGTCTCCTTGGAGAGCTTGTCCAGCGCCTCGTACGCGGGCGTGCCGGGGCGGGCCACGAGCTGCGTGATGCCGTAGTGGTCGCGCAGATCGATGAAGAGGATGCCGCCCAGGTCGCGCCGATTGTGCAGCCAGCCGCTCAGCCGGACGTCGCTGCCGACGTCAGAGGCGCGGAGCTCGCCGCAGGTGTGGGACCTGTACCGATGCATCGTCGTTCATCCAGTCTTCGCGGATCGGGGTCTTTCCGGGGGTCTCGCCCCGGCGCCTCCGGGCTGGCACGGCCCGGACCTACCAAGGGTACCGGCCGCCTCAAGATCCCCTCTCCCTCATTGTTCGCCTCGCCTCATTGATCGCCTTCCCTCACACGCGCCTCGCCCTCACCGACGCCTCCCCCTCGCCGACGCCTCCCCCTCGCCGACGCCTCTCCGTCATCAACCGCGGGCGCTTCCTGAAGATCCCCTATTTCTTACCTTCGGTGGCACCGTTCGATCACCTCTTCTTAGAGTGGGGCAATGCGCACTGGTGAGCCCCTGCCCGCCGTGGGGGACGTCCTGGCCGGCCTCGCGACCGGCCTGTGGCGCTACGACGCCGCCGCGGGGCTCGTCACTCTGGACGCCGAGGCCGCGCGGCTGGTCGGGCTGCCCGCGGAACCGACGACGCTCACGGAGGCGGGAATCCGGGCGCGGTTCCACCCGGTCGACTGGAACGAGGTCGACGGAGTCGTCCAGCTCGCCCTGGCCGAGGGCACCATCGCCGAGGTCCGCATGCGGATCATGGACGAGCACGGGCGGGTGCTCCGCGTCGTCCGCAGCCGCTCCAAGCCCTCGATCGACCCGCGGACCGGGGATTACGAGCTGTTCGGCACCCTCCAGGAGGTCACCGACCCCTCCCCGAGCGCCGCCGTGCGCTCCCCCGTCGTCGGCGACTGGCGCCGCTCGCGCGAGGCCTTCCTGCTGGACGCGGGGCGCGCGCTGGCCGAGGCGCGCTCGACGGAGGAGGTGCTGCGGGTCGCGGCCGGGCTGTCGATGCCCGGGTTCTCGCCGGACGGGCTCGCGGTCTTCGGGGCCGAGGGCGACCGGCTGACCGTCATCGGTCACCACGGACACAAACCGGGGGACGAGGACCCCTTCACCCATATGTCGCTGGACACGGACTACCCGGCCGCCGAGGTCGTCCGCACCGGCCGGGCCGTCTATCTGTCCTCACCCGAGGAGTACAAGACCCGCTACCCGGTCTCCTGGCCGCTCGCCGCGCACTTCGACCGCCAGTCGTGGGCCTTCCTGCCGCTCACCGTCGCCGGGCGCACGATGGGCGCGTGGATGGCGGCGTTCAAGTACCCCGTCACCTTCACACCCGACGAGCGCTCGGTGCTCACCACGGTCGCCCGCATGCTGGCCCAGGCGCTGTCCCGCGCGGGCGCCGCCGAGTCGGAGCGGGAGCTGACGGACGGGTTGCAGCGCTCGATGCTGCCCACGCTGGGTCCGCAGATCCCCGGTATGAACGTGGCGGCGCGCTACATACCGACCGGCGGCGGGCTCCAGGTCGGCGGCGACTGGTACGACATGATCCAGCTGCCGGGCGGCCGCTTCGCGCTCACCATCGGCGACGTCCAGGGCCACGACGTGCGCGCGGCGGGGCTCATGGGCCAGCTGCGCATAGCCCTGCGCGCGTACGCCTCCGAGGGCCACCGCCCGGACGCGGTCCTGGCGCGCGCCTCGCGGTTCCTGCACGGGATGACGTACGGCGAGGACGGCGCCGACCTGCGCTTCGCGACCTGCCTCTACGTCGAGGTGGACCCGGCGACCGGGACGCTGGAGATCGCCCGCGCCGGCCATCCCGACCCCGCCATCCGTATGGCCGACCGGACGGTGCTGACACGGCCGACCGCGGGCGGGCTGCCGCTCGGCATCGACCCGGACGCGGACTACCCGACCACGCGGCTCGTCCTGGAGTCCGGCGAGACCATGCTGATCTGCACGGACGGGCTGATCGAGACCGGCGGGCACGACCTGGACACCGGCTGGCGGCGGATCCGGCGGATCCTGGAGGAGCACGACGGCGACCTGGAGGAGCTGGCGGACGCGCTGGTCCAGGCCGTGCACGGGCCCTCCTCCCACCACGCCACCGGGCCGCTGACCGACCGCCGCGAGGACGACATCGCCGTCCTGCTGCTGTGCCGGGTGGGCGAGGGGTGCGGCTGCGGCGACACGGTCGGTCTGCGGCCCCGGGTGCGCCGCATGGCGCTGACGGTCGCGCAGACCGAGCCCCATCGGGTCGCGGGGGCCCGGCAGCAACTGCGCGAGCTGCTGCACGACTGGTCCTCCGAGGAACAGCTCGACTCGGCCGTGCTCCTGATCTCGGAAATGCTGACGAACGTTCTCGTCCACACCGACACGAACGCGCTTCTCGTCGCCGAGGTCTCGGGCGGACGGGACGGCTCGGGCGGACGGGACGGCTCGGGCGGACGCCGGCTGCGCGTGGAGGTCACGGACGCCAGCGACGACCTGCCACACATGCGGCACCCGGGTGAACTGGCCTCGTCCGGACGCGGCCTGATCCTCATGGAACTGCTCGCGGACGCCTGGGGGGTGGATCCGCGCGGCGAGGGCAAGAGCATCTGGTTCGAGCTGTACGAGGAGCCCTCGAAGGACGACGGGAGCAACGGGGAGTGGGCCGACGGGCAGTGACTACGCCCGCGGCGCCGCCTCCCCGTCGCCGTCTCCGTCCCCATCCCCGTACCCGCCGTGCCCGTACCGCGCCCGCAGCTCGTGTGCGACGCCGAACGCCGCCGCCGTCAGCGGTACGGCCAGCAGCATCCCCAGGATCCCGGCGACCGACGCCCCCGCGGTGATCGCCAGCAGCACCGCCGCCGGGTGCATCCGCACCGTCCGGCTCTGGATCAGCGGCTGGAGCACATGCCCCTCCAGGACCTGCACGGCGAGAACCACGCCGAGCGCCCACAGCGCGATGACGAACCCGCGGTCGGCGAGCGCCACCAGGATCGCGACCGCGCCGGAGATGAACGCCCCGAGGTAGGGGACGTACGCGCCCACGAAGACGAGCGCGCCGAGCCCGACCGCCCCCGGGACGCGGAGGATCAGCAGCCCCGCGGTAATACAGAGGGCGTCGATGAGCGCGATGAACGTGGTCCCGCGCATGAATCCCTCGACGGCCTCGAAGGCCCGCCGCGCCATGGCCTCGACGGTGTCGGCGGAGCCGCGCGGGGCGAGCGAGCGCAGCAAATCCACGGCCCGGTGCGAGTCGCGCAGGAAGAAGAAGACGAGGAACAGGGCCAGTACGGCCATGGCGATGGACTCGCCGACGACACTGACCCCGCTGATGACGTTGGAGGCGGCGGTCCCGCCGAACTTGGTCAGCAGCTCCTTGGAGTTGGAGGCGAGGTCGTCCAGTGAGGTGCCGGCCGCCCCGAAGTGTGCCGCGAGCGTCTTCGCGGCCCGTTTGAGCGAGGAGACGATCTGGTCGCCGGTGTCGATGAGCGCGGCGACGACGATGTACACGGCCCCGCCGACCACGGCCACGACGGCGACACAGGTGATCCCGGCGGCGAGCGACCGGTGGACGCCGACCCGTACGAGCTGCCGGTGCAGCGGCCCGAGGAGCGCGGTCCCGAGCAGCGCCAGCAGCACGGGGACGACGGCCGTACGGAACTCCCCGCACAGCCGGATCCCGACCCAGCCGACCCCGGCGACCAGCAGGACGACGGCGCACCAGGCGGCGAGCCGGCGTACGGGGTCGGGGAGGAGCTGCACGCCCCCAGCCGATCATGCCGAGGGCGGGCTGTCCTGTGCGGACGGCCCGCCCGGGTGAGACGGCGTCAGACCGTGGAGGGCGCGCGGCCCTTGGTTCAGGCGCCCTGAGGGCCGCTCTCGTTCATCCCGTGCACGGCCGGGATCGAGCCGAGACGTCCCTTCTGGAAGTCCTCGAAGGCCTGCTGGAGCTCCTCGCGGGTGTTCATCACGAACGGGCCGTAGTGCTGCATCGGCTCACGGATCGGCTGGCCGCCCAGCAGGACGACCTCCAGGTCCGGCGTGTGGGAGTCCTGCTTCTCGTCCGCGCGGACGGTGATCGAGGAGCCCGCGCCGAACACCGCGGTCTGGCCGAGGTGGATCGGCCGCCGCTCCGCACCGACGCTGCCGCGGCCGGCCAGGACGTACGCGAGGCCGTTGAAGTCCTCGCGCCACGGGAGGGTGACCTCCGCGCCGGGCGCCACGGTGGCGTGGATCAGGGTGATCGGGGTGTGCGTGACACCGGGGCCCTGGTGGCCGTCGAGCTCACCGGCGATGACACGGATCAGCGCGCCGCCGTCGGGGGTGGTCAGCAGCTGGACCTGACCGCCGCGGATGTCCTGGTAGCGCGGGGCCATCATCTTGTCCTTGGCGGGCAGGTTGACCCAGAGCTGGATGCCGTGGAACAGGCCGCCGGACACGACGAGCGACTCCGGCGGGGCCTCGATGTGCAGGAGGCCCGAGCCCGCGGTCATCCACTGGGTGTCGCCGTTGGTGATGGTGCCGCCACCGCCGTGGGAGTCCTGGTGGTCGAAGACGCCGTCGATGATGTACGTCACGGTCTCGAAGCCGCGGTGGGGGTGCCACGGGGTGCCCTTGGGCTCGCCGGGCGCGTACTCCACCTCGCCCATCTGGTCCATCATGATGAACGGGTCGAGGTGGCGGTAGTGGATCCCGGCGAACGCACGGCGAACCGGGAAGCCCTCTCCCTCGAAACCGCTGGGCGCGGTCGTGACACCGAGCACGGGACGGGCCACCGCATCGGCCGGCGCGGCCACACGAGGCAGGGTCAGCGGGTTCTCGACGGTCACTGCAGGCATGTCGGTACCTCCTTGTGCTCTCACTTTAGTTGACGATTGAACTTTCTGCCACCCCACAACGCCGGAAGCCCGGAGGAGATTCCCTCCGGGCTTCCGTTGGAGAAGCTGGACCAGTCGGGCTGGACCAGTCGGGCTGGACTAGTTGGAGAAGTACAGGTACTTCCACGCCCCGTACGTCGTCGAGTTCACGCTGTCGCCGGACGAGCCGTTGACGTACACCGACCGCATCCGCGCCCGGATACCCGACTCACCGGGTGCCTCGAGACTCACGGCCGACTTCCCGTTCGAACCGACCGGGAAGTACTCCGAGCCCGCCGAGTACCACGAGCCGCCGTAGTACACCTGGAGGTCGAAGCGCTGCTGACGGCCCGGGTAGTAGGTCATCGTCGTGGTCAGCAGCGGGTCGGTGTTCTTGTGGAACCAGTAGTACGACGTCGAGCCGATCTTGGCCGTCTTGTAGTGCCTGGAGACGGCGGTGGAGACCTTGACGCGGGCGTACGCCGTGACCTTGACCGTCTTCGGCTTGTACCGGGAGTCACCCGCGAAGACCGCGCTGACCGCCGTGTCGCGGGTCATGTCCAGGGTCACGGACAGGTTGCCGCTGGAGTTGACGGTGCCGGACTTCACCAGCTTCTTCGGCTTGTCCGCGCCGAAGGGGTCCGCATAGATCGCGACCTTGCGGTTCTTGTACGTCGTCCCGAGGTGCGCCGTGAACGTGACGTCGGCGCCGTAGTTGTACAGCTTGCCGTTGTTGTTCAGGGTCAGCGAGGTCGCGGCGCGGGAGACCTCGACCTTGGCGGAGGCGGTGGCCGAGGTGTGCTCGGCGTCGCCCGCGTACGTCACCTTGTACGTGACCTTGCCGCCGGCCGGCGGGGTGTCCGTGAAGGAGTACGTGCCGTCCGCCTTGACCGTGACGGCCGCGAGCGCCTTGCCGCTCGGGCTGTCGAGGTCGGTGCGGGTGACGGCGAGCTTCGCGCCCGTCGCGAACGGAACGGTGGCCGAGAGCTTGCCGGTGACCGTGAGTGTCTTCGCCCGGGTCGCGGAGGCCGGGGCGTTCACGGTCAGAGTCGGCACATTGAGAGCCGGGCCGGTGAACGCTTTGAGCGTGTAGCCGTTGTCAGTGCCGACCACGGCGAACAGCCGCGAGGAGTCCGGGGCCCAGGCCACCTGGCCCACGTTGTCGTCGCCCGTGTCGAAGCGGCGCACCGGCTCGGTGGCGCCCGGCTTGTAGACGGAGACGCGCTGGAGCGAGGACTGGGCGATCAGACCGCCCGGAGAGACATCGGCCTTCCACCCCGTGTCCGCGAGCTCGCCCGCCGGGGTGAAGGTCCCGTTCGCGTAGGACAGCCGCCGCGAACCTCCCACGAGTACTTCGGAGGTGCCGGGTACGAGGTCCACGTCCGCCCCGAAGTAGGCGCCGCCCTCGCTCTTGGCGACCACCTGCGGGGTGGCGCCGGAGACGTCGAGCACGTTCGTCGCGCCGGGGCTGTCGCCGCTGTCGGTGAAGGACAGCAGGCCCGGCATGGTCGGGTCCGCGTCCAGGAGGGCCGCGTTGTAGTACGGGGCGACTTCCCCCGGAAGCTGCCCCAGGGCCACCGCGGCCGCCACGTCGGTGGCGGTGGGGTCGACGGAGCCCAGGTTGCCGTGGAAGGCACCGTCCTCGCCCGTGATCCGGTACGAGAACCACAGCCGTCCGCCCGCGAAGGCCACGGCGCGCGGAGTGACGCCCGCGCCGAGGGCGTAGCGCGTCCTGACCTCGAGGGTGGCCGCGTCGAAGGCCACGATCTCGTGGCTGCCCGGCAGAGCCGCGTAGAGCGTGGCGCCGTCGGCCGAGAGCGCGAGGTCGCTGACGTCGCCGAAGCCGACGTTCATGTCGACCAGAGTGCCGCTGTAGTCGGTGGCCATGACCCGGCCGTTGGCCCGGTCGGCGACGAAGACCCGCTGCACCGCGCCGTCCGCGACGAGACCGACGGGCTGGGTGAGCGTCGCCGGCTGGGCCGACGCGGTACCGGCCGCGACGACGCTCAGCGCCGCCGAGCTGAAGAGGACCGCGAACGCCGTCGCGGCCGAAGTGGTGCGCATGCGCACAGTGATGAAACCCCCACGAAAGAACCCGGGATCGCCGGGAGATGAGAGCGCCGCGCGGCACCCGGGCGCGACCGCGGAAGAGCGGTGGCGCACGGGGCGCGGCTGCCTGAGGGCACCCTATGGCATGGCTGTGACAAACACGGAGCGGATTTCCGCAGCGCCGGATGGGCGGGGCGCATCCAACGCCGGACGGGCGGTCAGCGGCCGGCGCCGCACCGGCGGTCAGCCGTACATGCGGCGCATGGCGAACTCCACCATCTGCTCGACCGCCTTCGCGTCGAACACCATCCGGTGCTCCCCCTCCATGTCGAGGACGAACCCGTACCCGGTCGGCAGCAGGTCGATCACCTCGGCGCCGGTGATCACGAAGTACTTGGACTCCTTGCCCGCGTACCGGCGCAGCTCCTTGAGCGAGGTGAACATCGGGATCACGGGCTGCTGGGTGTTGTGCAGCGCGAGGAAGCCGGGGTTGTCGCCGCGCGGGCAGTACACCTTGGACGTGGCGAAGACCTGCTGGAAGTCCTCGGCCGCCATCGACCCCGTGGTGAACGCGCGGACGGCGTCCGCGAGCGACGGCGGCGACGGCTCGGGGTAGAGCGGCGGCTGCTGCCCGTACCCGCCGGGCATCTGCGCGCCCGGCATCTGCTGCCCGGGCATCTGCTGCTGGGCCGAGGCGTACTGCTGCTGCTGCCCGCCCGCGTTCTGGTAGCCGTACATGCCCCAAAGAGTAGTGGGCCACATATGGGCCATCAGGGGTTGATTCTTATTACCGACGGGTAGCATCATCGGAGCTACTGGTTGGTATGTGAACGAGATGCGAGGAGTCAGTGCCTCGCCGATCCCTCTAGGGAGCCGTCGCCATGGGGCACTACAAGTCGAATCTCCGCGACATCGAGTTCAACCTCTTCGAGGTGCTCGGCCGCGACAAGCTGTACGGCACCGGCCCGTTCGCGGAGATGGACACCGACACCGCGAAGAGCATCCTCGAAGAGCTCACCCGCCTGTCGGAGAACGAGCTGGCGGAGTCCTTCGCGGACGCCGACCGCAACCCGCCGGTCTTCGACCCCGAGACGAACACCGCCCCTGTCCCGGCGGCCTTCAAGAAGAGCTACAAGGCCTTCATGGACTCCGAGTACTGGCGCCTCGGTCTGCCCGAGGAGATCGGCGGCACGACGGCTCCCCCGTCCCTGATCTGGGCCTACGCGGAGCTGATCCTCGGCTCGAACCCGGCCGTGTGGATGTACTCCTCCGGCCCGGCCTTCGCCGGGATCCTCTTCGACGAGGGCAACGAGGTCCAGAAGAAGATCGCCCAGATCGCGGTCGAGAGGACCTGGGGCTCCACCATGGTGCTCACCGAGCCGGACGCCGGCTCGGACGTCGGCGCCGGGCGCACCAAGGCCATCCAGCAGGAGGACGGCTCCTGGCACATCGAGGGCGTCAAGCGGTTCATCACGTCCGGTGAGCACGACATGGAGGAGAACATCCTCCACTACGTCCTCGCCCGCCCCGAGGGCGCCGGCCCCGGCACCAAGGGCCTGTCCCTCTTCCTCGTCCCGAAGTACCTCTTCGACTTCGAGACCGGCGAGCTGGGCGAGCGCAACGGCGTCTACGCCACCAACGTCGAGCACAAGATGGGCCTGAAGGCCTCCAACACCTGCGAGATGACCTTCGGCGACCGCCACCCCGCCAAGGGCTGGCTGATCGGCGACAAGCACGACGGCATCCGCCAGATGTTCCGCATCATCGAGTTCGCCCGCATGATGGTCGGCACGAAGGCGATCTCCACGCTGTCCACCGGCTACCTGAACGCGCTGGAGTACGCCAAGGAGCGCGTCCAGGGTCCGGATCTGGCCAACTTCATGGACAAGACCGCGCCCAAGGTCACCATCACGCACCACCCGGACGTGCGCCGCTCGCTGATGACGCAGAAGGCGTACGCGGAGGGCATGCGCGCCCTCGTCCTCTACACCGCCTCCGTCCAGGACGCGATCGCGGTCAAGGAGGCGAACGGCGAGGACACCTCGACCGAGCACGCGCTCAACGACCTGCTTCTCCCCATCGTCAAGGGTTACGGCTCCGAGAAGGGCTACGAGCAGCTCGCCCAGTCGCTGCAGACCTTCGGCGGCTCCGGCTTCCTGCAGGAGTACCCGATCGAGCAGTACATCCGCGACGCGAAGATCGACACCCTGTACGAGGGCACCACCGCGATCCAGGGCCAGGACTTCTTCTTCCGGAAGATCGTCCGCAACCAGGGCGCCGCGCTGAACTCCCTCGCCGAGGACATCAAGAAGTTCCTGGCGCTCGGCACCGGCGGCGAGGAGCTGGCCGGCGCCCGCGAGCACCTGGCCAAGGCGGCCGTCGAGCTGGAGGCCATCGTCGGCCTGATGCTCACCGACCTCGCCGCCACCGAGCAGGACGTCAAGAACATCTACAAGGTGGGCCTGAACACCACCCGCCTGCTGCTGGCCTCCGGTGACGTGGTCGTCGGCTACCTGCTGCTGAAGGGTGCCGCGATCGCCGCCGAGAAGCTGGAGACGGCCTCCGCGAAGGACAAGGCGTTCTACACCGGCAAGATCGCGGCGGCGAAGTTCTTCGCGGCCAACGTCCTGCCGGGCGTGACCCTGGCCCGCAAGGTGGCCGGGGGCGTGGACCTGGACCTCATGGAGCTGGACGAGGCCGCGTTCTAGGTCCGCCCGGCCGTGGGATGCCGTCGTCACAGACGTCCGTAGTCGGCTGACCGGACCCTGTCCGTCCGGTCAGCCACAACCCTCCACATCCCCCTTACGAGGGCCCGCTCCCCATCACCGGGAGCGGGCCCTCGTACGTCGTTAAGGTGAACCCATGAGCACAAGCCCCCACGCGCCTGCCGCCGCCGCCCCTCCGGGGAACGCCTCGCGCGCACCTCGCGCCTTCGGCCGCAGCCACACCGACGACCTCATGTCCTTCCTGGCGGCCAGCCCGTCGCCGTACCACGCCGTGGCGAACGCCGCCGAGCGGCTGGAGAAGGCCGGCTTCCGCCAGGTCGCGGAGACCGACGCGTGGGACGGGACGAGCGGCGGCAAGTACGTGCTGCGCGGGGGCGCGATCGTAGCGTGGTACGTCCCCGAGGGCGCCGACCCGCACACCCCGTTCCGGATCGTGGGCGCGCACACCGACTCCCCGAACCTGCGGGTGAAGCCGCGGCCGGACACCGGCGCGCACGGCTGGCGGCAGATCGCGGTGGAGATCTACGGCGGCCCGCTGCTCAACTCCTGGCTGGACCGCGACCTGGGCCTGTCCGGCCGGCTGTCCCTGCGCGACGGCTCCACCCGCCTGGTGAACGTCGACAGACCGCTGCTGCGCGTACCGCAACTGGCCATCCATCTGGACCGTTCGGTCTCGGCCGAGGGGCTGAAGCTCGACAAGCAGCGCCATCTGCAGCCGGTATGGGGCCTGGGCGACGACGTGCGAGACGGCGACCTCATCGCGTTCCTGGAGCAGGAGCTGGGCCTGGCCTCGGGTGACGTGACGGGCTGGGACCTGATGACCCACTCCGTCGAGCCGCCGGCCTATCTGGGCAGGGACAAGGATCTGGTGGCGGGCCCGCGCATGGACAACCTGCTGTCGGTGCACTCGGCCACCGCGGCGCTGGCGGCCGTGGCCACCTCCGGCGCCGCCCTCTCGTACATCCCGGTGCTCGCGGCCTTCGACCACGAGGAGAACGGCTCCCAGTCGGACACCGGCGCCGACGGCCCGCTGCTCGGCTCGGTGCTCGAACGCTCGGTCTTCGCGCGGGGCGGCTCGTACGAGGACCGGGCCCGCGCCTTCGCGGGCACGGTCTGTCTGTCCTCCGACACCGGCCACGCCGTCCACCCCAACTACGCGGAACGGCACGACCCGACGCACCACCCCCGTGCCAACGGCGGCCCCATTCTCAAGGTGAACGTCAACAACCGCTACGCCACGGACGGTTCAGGCCGCGCGATCTTCGCGGCGGCCTGCGAGAAGGCGGACGTTCCCTTCCAGTCCTTCGTCTCGAACAACGCGATGCCCTGCGGCACCACCATCGGCCCCATCACGGCGGCCCGCCACGGCATCAAGACGGTCGACATCGGCGCCGCGATCCTGTCGATGCACAGCGTCCGCGAACTGTGCGGCGCGGACGACCCGTTCCTGCTGGCGAACGCGCTGGTGGCGTTCCTGGAGGGCTGAACCACCCGGCCGCCGTCACCGTCCCCCGGGTGGCACCGCACCGCTGCTCGCCCTTGGCCGGCGCGTAGTCGGCGCGTGGCTGGGGCGCGGCATGCTCGTGGCTGGCGCGTAGTCGGCGCGCGGCTTGCCCTTGGCCGGCGCGTAGTCGGCGCGTGGCCGACGCGCGGCTCGCGCGCAGCTCGCACGGGCGAGCGATCAGGCGGCATGCCCGCCGCCCTCCCGGGTACCCGGGCCCGGGGCCGGAAGGACCGGCCCCACAGGGAGGGCAGGACTCATGGGCCTGGGTGGATGCATCATCCTGATCGCTGTGGGGGCCATCCTCGCGTTCGCGACCGACTGGCACATGAACGGCGTCAACGTGCAGCTGGTCGGCTTCATCTTCATGATCGTCGGGCTGATCGGAGTCGCCACCTTCAGCAGCATCGCCCGCCGCAGGCGGGTCGTGGTGCCGCCCACCCCGGTGATCGACGAGGAACGGCACCATCACCGGGACGGGTACGGCGACGGGTACGGGGTCTAGCCCCGGCCCCGGCCGGACCCGCCCGGACCACTACTCCGCGTCCATGCCCGCCAGCACCAGCGGAAGCCGGGTCGCCCCGCCCTGCGTGAGGCGGACCGGGACGCCCCAGTCCTGCTGGTGGACATGACAGGCGGGGTATTCGTTGGCGGGGTCGTCGTCGCACGAGGCCGCCATCGCGGAGACGTGCAGTACGCCCTCCGTGACCGCCGGGTTGAGCTCCAGGGTGCGGGACAGGTCCGTGTCCGCGCCCTCACCGGACAGCAGCAGCTCGGGCGGGGTCGAGGAGACCAGCAGCCGGGTGGACGGGCCGTAGCGCACGTCCAGCTTCTGGCCGGCCGGGGCCTGGAAGACGACGTCGAGTTCGAGCTTGCCCGGGGCCACTTCGGTGGCCTCGCGCTGGGTGCGGTGGGCGACGGCCTCGACCCGTATCGCCTCCTCCGGCAGACGCAGCCGGGTCAGCCGGTGCCGGGCCGATTCCACCACCACTATGTCGTCGCCGGTCAGCACGGCGTCGCTCGGCTCACGCAGGTCCGTGGCCAGCGTGGTCACCTCACCGGTCGCGGGGTCGTAGCGGCGCAGCGCGTGGTTGTAGGTGTCGCTGACGGCGACGGATCCGTCGGGCAGGACCGTGACGCCCAACGGGTGCTGGAACAACGCCTGTTCCGCGGCGCCGTCACGGTGCCCGAAGTCGAACAGACCGGTGCCGACGGCGGTGTGGACGGTCCCGTCGAGTTCCACCCAGCGCAGGGCCGACGTCTCGGAGTCGGCGAGCCAGAGGCGGTCGGCGGTGGCCGCGAGCCCGGACGGCTGGGCGAACCAGGCCTCGGCGCCGGGCCCGTCCACGAGCCCCTCGTTGGTCGTGCCGGCCGCGACGGCGACGGTGCCGTCGGCGGGGTCGTACGCCCACAGTTGGTGCACACCGGCCATGGCGATCCACACCTTGCCGCCGAAGACGGCCACGTCCCACGGCGAGGACAGGTCGACCTCCCGGGCCGGTCCGGAGGTGGGGGAGCCCTGCCACCACTGCTTTCCGGTACCCGCGAGGGTGGTCACCTCGCCGGTGACGAGGTCCAGTCGCCGCAGCGCGTGGTTAACCGTGTCGGCGACGACCACGGAGGAGTCATCGAGGAGAGCGAGCCCCTGGGGCTCGCTGAAGGAGGCCGTCTCCGCCGTGCCGTCGGCGAAGCCGCGCGCACCGGACCCGATCCGCCGCACAACGCTCTCCCCGTCCTCGGCCAGCTCCACCAGCTGGTGCCGGGTGGTGTCGCTGACCAGGAAGTTCCCCTTCGGAAGCAGGAGCGCCTTGCCCGGGAAGCGCAGGGCCGTCGGCTCGGGCTCCGGTGCCACATACGGACCCTCGCCGCGGTGCAGCGTGCCCTTCGCCTCGTGCTCCTCCTCCAGCTCCTCGACGAGCCGTTCGATGGCGTGCACATGCCCCTCACCGGCGTGCTGCGCGACCACGTACCCCTCGGGGTCGATGACGACGAGCGTCGGCCACGCGCGCACGGCGTACTGCTTCCAGGTGGCCAGCTCGGGGTCGTCGAGGACCGGGTGCTCCACCCCGTACCGCTCCACCGCGTCCAGCACCGCCTGGTGATCCGCCTCGTACACGAACTTCGGCGAGTGGACGCCGACGATCACCACGGTGTCGCGGTGCTTCTCCTCCAGCTCGCGCAGCTCGTCCAGGACATGCAGACAGTTGATGCAGCAGAAGGTCCAAAAATCGAGAATCAATGTGCGGCCTCGGAAGTCGGCCAGCTTCAGATCCTTGCCACCGGTGTTGATCCACCCCCCTTTGCCGATCAGCTCGGGGGCACGGACACGGGCACGGCGGCGGGGCACGGCAGCAGGGGTGGGTGCCGGGGCGGCATCGTTCATGGTTCAAGGGTGCCATCCGGTCGCGAAGGGCCCGATCACGGCCGTACGCGGGTGACCTCCCTTGGCGGGACGCCCCACTCTCTGCCTCCGCCCTCGGGCCGGAGAGCACGGCGCGGAGTGGGAGAGGCGTCGTCGCAATGCTCGCGGAGCCGGCCCGCTCCGAGTCCAAGAACCTCGGCACTCGAATCGGTCACACCAAGAGGGTCTTACGCAACAAGGGCTGATGGATCGGCGGACACCCCGTTACAGGATGCGCACAAGCCGTAACGGAGAGATGCTCGACGCATACAGGGGGGCCACCGCAAGGGAGCAGTTCCATGCCACGAGACATCGACGACCAGGTCCGCCGCCGGGACCGCGACCGCGACCGCGGCGAGATCACGAGCGACGAGATCCGCGACCGGGACAGGCGCGACCCCGACAAAAACGGGTCCGAGATTTCGGACCCCGCCACCCGCCGGGAGCACCCCGAGCGGCGCTCGTCGTGGGACGACGACGATGAGGACATGCAGGAGGGCTACCGCTGAGCCGGTCCGGTCCCCGCGCGGTCCGCCCGCGGCCCCTGCGCGGTCCGTGTACGAGTCCCCCGCAACGTCGCGGGGGGCTCGTTCGGTGCTCACGTCACGAGGTGCGCACTCAGGCCAGGGCGTGCCCCGTCGTCACGTCCACGTGGTCGGGGATCCCCTCGTGGCGGTCACCGACCGTCACCGTGCCGGTGGGCTCGAACAGCAGGATCGACGCTCCGGCCGGGGCGGACGGCTTGTGCTCCATGCCACGCGGGACCGTGAGGACCGAGCCTTTGGGCAGCACGACCGTGCGCTCGCCGGCCGCCTCGCGCAGCGCGATGTGCAGCTCGCCGTCCAGGACGAGGAAGAACTCATCGGTGTGGTCGTGGGTGTGCCACAGGTGCTCGCCCTGCACCTTCGCGACGCGTACGTCGTAGTCGTTGACGGCGGTGACGATGCGCGGGCTCCACAGCTCGGTGAAGGAGGCGAGGGCTGCGGCGAGAGAGACGGCTTCCGGTTTCATGCGGTCATCGTGCGGGGCCCCGGGGCCGTCGCACGAGTGCTAGAAATCGCATATGCCGCAAGGATCCTCTCAGGCGTCGCCCGCCCATCGCGTCGTGCTCGTCGTCGACGAGAACTCCAATCCGTTCGAGATGAGCTGCGCCATCGAGGTCTTCGGACTGCGGCGGCCCGAACTCGGCCGGGAGCTGTACGACTTCCGGCTGTGCTCGGCCGCGCCCAGGACCCGGATGCGGGACGGCTTCTTCACGCTGACGGATGTCGCGGGACTCGACGCCGTCGACGACGCGGACACGCTGATCGTGCCGAACCGGCCCGACACCGACACCCCGCGCTCCTCGGAGGTCCTGGACGCCGTGCGCCGGGCGCATGCACGGGGCACGCGGCTGATCGGCTTCTGCTCCGGCGCGTTCACCATCGCGGAGGCCGGGCTGCTCGACGGGCGGCGGGCCGCCTGCCACTGGATGTGGGCGGAGTCGTTCCGGGCACGGTTTCCGCAGGTCAGACTGGAGCCGGAGGTGCTGTTCGTGGATGACGGCGACATCCTCACCGCCTCCGGCAGCGCCTCCGCGCTCGATCTCGGGCTGCATGTCGTACGCCGCGACCATGGCGCGGAGATGGCCAACGCCGTCTCCCGTCGGCTGGTCTTCGCAGCGCACCGCGACGGCGGACAGCGGCAGTTCGTGGAACGGCCCGTGCCCGACGTCCCTGACGAATCGCTCGCACCGCTGCTGGCCTGGGCCCAGGAGCGTCTGGACGAACCGCTCACCGTCGCCGACCTCGCGGCGCGTGCCGCGGTAAGCCCCGCGACGCTGCACCGCCGCTTCCGCGCCCAGCTCGGCACCACCCCCTTGGCCTGGCTGACCGGGGAGCGGGTCGCCCTCGCCTGCCGGCTGATCGAGCGCGGGGAGGAGCGGCTGGACGTGGTCGCCGCGCGCAGCGGCCTCGGTACGGCCGCCAACCTGCGGGCGCGGCTGCGGCGCGAGACCGGACTCAGCCCGTCGGCCTACCGACGGCGTTTCGGAACTGGCACGGGGGAAGCCCTCACCGTATGAGATTCCTCGTACGCGACCGGCTCCTCGGCATCGGCGACGACTACTGGATCGAGGACCAGCACGGCAACAAGGCGTTCCTGGTCGACGGCAAGGCGCTGCGGCTGCGGGACACGTTCGAACTCAAGGACCCGCAGGGGCGGGTCCTGATCGACATCCACCAGAAGATGTTGGCCCTGCGCGACACGATGATCATCGAGCGCGACGGAGGCCCACTGGCAACGATCAGGCGCAAACGCCTGTCGCTGCTCCGTAACCACTACCGCGTCTCACTGGTGGACGGCACGGAACTCGACGTCAGCGGCAAGATCCTCGACCGCGAGTTCGCCGTCGAGTACGACGGGGAACTGCTCGCGCAGATCTCCCGCCGCTGGCTGCACGTCCGTGAGACGTACGGCGTCGACATCGTGCGCGACGACGCGGACCCGGCGCTGCTGATCGCGGTGGCCGTGTGCGTGATCCACCTGGCGGAGAAGGAGCGGGAGGAGGACTGAGCACGGCACGGTGAACCGTCCGCGTTCGACGCCGGCTCGCGCCCACGGCCGCCCCGAGCAAAACACCCGCGAGGCCAGGCCACGGCGTGCCTGCGGCAGCACCGTCCGACCTGTCCGGCCTGTCGCCTATCCGGCCTGCCCGGCCTGTCGCCTATCCGGCCTGCCCGGCCTGTCGCCTATCCGGCCTGTCCGGCCTGTCGCCTGTCCGGGCCCGCGCGGCCTGCCCGGGCGCCCGTCGCGAGTCCCCGGCCGCCTTCCGGCAGCGCCTCGCGAACCAGGTGCCCTCCGTACCCGTCGGTGCCGCTACCGCGTCACCGCGAACGACAGCAGGATCGCCGCCGTCAGTTCCGGGTCGCCCTCCGCCTTGATGCGGTCCGCCACCACGTCCGCGGTGACACGGCCGCAGGCGAGGCGGACGTACGTCTCCCAGTCGAGGGTGAGCGACACGGCAGGGCCCAGCGAGGGCGCGCCGTCTATCGAGCCACGCCCCTCCGCGTCGACCCGAACCGTGCGCAGGAACTCGATGGGGCCGTGCACATCGAAGACGACCGCCGAACCGGGGGGCGCCCCCGCGTCCTTGGCGACGACGTCCGGCAGCGCGGCCAGCAGCTCGTCGCGCGCGATGTGCGCACCCGGCGAGTCCAGGTTCCCCGGCCGGCCGAGCGCCGTACGCAGGTCCTGCTCGTGCACCCACAGATCGAACGCGCGATACCGCATGGCCTCTTCGAGGGTCTGCTCGCTCCCGAACGGACCGCGCACCTTGGTGCCCGGATCCCGCGACTCGTTCCGCAGCTGGCGGTTGCGGCGGATGATCGTGTACTCGAGCTCGGACGTCATCTCCGGCGCCGTGTGGTGGCGGCGGACGTCGACCTGCATCTCCGTGTAGCGCTGGTACTCGTTCGTGACGTGGAACAGGTCGCGCGGGAGTGTGTGGATCGGGCGCGGGTCGCCGAGCATTTCGCAGTCCATGCCGATGACGTGGGAGACCACATCGCGCACCGACCAGCCCGGGCAGGGAGTACGCCGGTTCCACTCGCCCTCCACGAGCGGCAGCACCAACTCGGATATCGCTTCGATGGAGTGGGTCCAGGCATCGGCATAGGGCTGAAGAGTGGGATGCAGACTCACGGAACGGGACCCCTCGGGCGGTCGGTGCACGGGCGATGGTGACGGCAGTGTCGACGGGCGGCGACTGTCGGCGGGTGTCTCGGAACGTTAAGTTACGCTGCTGTGAGGCACCCCGGCAGTGCTTTCGTGTGACGATCGTAGGCCTGTCTAGACGGCTCGAATGCCAGGACGGTGGTAGTGTGCGCGCCTCCCTCATCCAGATGCGGGTAGACGAGGACGAATCGGTCGATTCGCGTCGGCAGCGAGCCGCCTCGCTCGTACGAGAACAAGCCGGAGTCGATCTCGTGGTGCTGCCCGAGCTGTGGACGACCGGGGCGTTCGCCTACGAGGCGTTCGGAACCGAGGCCGAGCCGCTCGAAGGGCCGACGTACGAGGCGATGGCGAAGGCGGCGAGCGATGCGGGCGTGTGGCTGCACGCCGGCTCGATCCCCGAACGCACCCCGTCCGACAGCGGCTCCGCCGCGGGTGAAGGCCCCCTCTACAACACGTCTCTCATCTTCTCCCCCTCCGGTGAACTGGCCGCTGCCTACCGCAAGATCCACCGCTTCGGCTTCGACAAGGGCGAGGCCGTGCTGATGGGTGCGGGAACCGAGCTGGTGACGGTACGTCTGCCGGAGACGACCATCGGCGTGGCCACCTGCTACGACCTCCGCTTCCCCGAGCTGTTCCGCTCGCTCGTGGACGCGGGGGCCGAAACGCTCGTGATCCCGGCGGGCTGGCCGGAGCGCCGCCGGTCCCACTGGACGCTGCTGGCCCAGGCGCGGGCGGTCGAGAACCAGGCGTACGTCCTTGCCTGTGGAACGGCCGGGACGCACGCGGGAGTTCCGCAGGCGGGTCACTCGATCGTGGTGGATCCGTGGGGCGAGGTCCTCGCGGAGGCGGGAGCCGACGAGGAAATCCTCACGGTGGAGTTCGACCCGGGGAAGGTCACGACGACGAGGGAACAGTTCCCGGCGCTGAAGGACCGGGTACTGGGCCTGGAGCGCCCGCGCCGCCGTCCGTAGCTGCGGGCGGTAGCGCTGTCCGTAGCTACGGGCATTCGTGCCGCTGGGGCGATGGGGTCCCCCCTGCTCGAGCGAAGCCGAGAGCTTGGGGGAGGGTGGGCGCCGCGGCACCTCGTACCGCCGAGCTGCGGACCCACCCCCGTCCAGCGCCAACGCCGGTGCCGAAGCGCCCAACGGCAACCCCGCCGCCGCCCTACGCAGGCGCCGCCCTACGCAGGCACATGCACCGTCTCCACCCGGCTCGCCACCAACCGCTCCCGCTCCCGACGCGCCGCCTGCTTCCGCAACCGCAGGATCTGACTCAGCCCAAGCGCCTGGAGCACGAACACCACCGAGAACGCCACGGCGTAGTTGTCACCCGTGGCGTCCAGCAGCACACCGATCGCCAGCAGCGTCGTCATGGAGGCGATGAAACCGCCCATGTTGGTGATACCGGAGGCCGTACCCTGACGCTGCGGCGGGTTCGCCGGGCGCGCGAAGTCGAAGCCGATCATCGACGCCGGACCACAGGCGCCGAGCACGGTGCACAGCCCGACCAGCAGCCACATCGGCGCGTGCGCCCCGGGGTGGACGAGCGTGGCCGCCCACAGCACCGCCGTCGCCCCGACCGTCCCGAGCGCCAACGGCAGCCGCGCCGCGTGGTGCCGGGCGACGATCTGCCCGTACACCAGGCCGATGAGCATGTTCGACAGCACGACGAGCGTGAGGAGTTCACCGGCCGTCGCCCGTGACAGCCCCTGCGCCTGGACCAGGAACGGCAGGCCCCACAGCAGCAGGAACACCATCGCCGGGAACTGCGTCGTGAAGTGCACCCACATGCCGAGGCGGGTGCCCGGTTCCCTCCAGGACGCCGCGATCTGCCGCCGCACGTACGCCGAACCGAGGTGCGGGAACGGCTCCGGCTCGTACCCCTCGGGGTGGTCCTTGAGGAAAAGGAGGAGCAGAACAAGCACGACGACTCCGGCGAGCGCGCTGCCGCCGAACGCGGCCGTCCAGCCCACACCGTGCAGCAGCCGGGCCAGGACGAGCGTGGAGACCAGGTTGCCCGCCATGCCGACCAGACCGGCGAGCTGCGCGACCAGCGGACCGCGACGGGCCGGGAACCAGCGGGTGCCGAGCCGCAGCACGCTGATGAACGTCATCGCGTCACCGCAGCCGAGCAGCGCGCGCGAGGCGAGCGCCGTACCGTACGAGGGGGAGAGGGCGAAGCCGAGCTGACCGGCCGTGAACAGGACGACCCCCATCGTCAGCACCTTCTTGGTGCCGAGGCGGTCCACCAGCAGGCCGACAGGTATCTGCATGCCCGCGTACACGAGGAGCTGGAGGATCGAGAAGGTGGACAGGGCGGACGCGCCCACGTGGAAGCGGTCCGCGGCGTCGAGACCGGCCACGCCCAGCGACGTGCGGAAGATGACGGCGACGAAGTAGACCGAGACGCCGATGGCCCACACGGCGATGGCACGTCGGCCGCCCGGCGGGTCGCCGGGCAGGGACACGGAGCGGGACCTTTCGGAGCGCGCACTCATCGCACCTCACCCCGGGCCAGGTTGGAGAACCAGCTGACGTGCCGGTGGACGATGGTGACGGCCGCCTCGGTGTCGCCGGCCCGCAGCGCCTCAAGGATCTCCTCGTGCTCGGTGAGCGTCTTGGCGATCCGGTCGGGGTGAGAGTGCATGACCGCGACCCCCATCCGCAGCTGGCGGTCGCGGAGTTGGTCGTACAGCCGGGAGAGGATCTCGTTGCCGCCGCTGCGCACGATCTCGGCGTGGAACGTGCGGTCGGTGAGCGCGGCACCGGTCAGATCGCCGGCGGCGGCCTGTTCCTTCTGACGCGCCAGCAGTTCTTCGAGGCGGGCGATCAGACCGGGCGGCGCGGGCACGGCCTTGCGGGCCGCGTGTTCCTCGACGAGCTGACGCGTCTCGACCACGTCCGCGATCTCCTGGGCGGAGACGGGCAGGACGAGCGCCCCCTTCTTCGGGTAGAGCCTGATCAGCCCTTCGACCTCCAGCCGGAGCAGCGCCTCGCGCACGGGCGTCCGTGAGACGCCGACCTCTTCGGCCAGCTCGCCCTCGGTCAGCAGCGTTCCGCCCTCGTAGCGGCGCTCCAGGACGCCCTGCTTGACGTGCCTGTACACGCGGTCCGCGGCGGGCGGTTGTTTGATGGACGGCTTCTCGGGAGCAGGGGCGGCGGACGGAGCTGAAGGCATGGGCACATCATAGATACAACACGTACGCATGCCGATGAGCGTCCACGATGCGGACCGGCGCGCCCTCAGCCGAATTTGGTCCCAGCAACCGCACATCCATTTGTGCTACTTACGAGTCTCACCACGAGGCGGTCTCTTCATCTGGCCGCACTCCAGGGGCATTTGGCTGCATTTATATGCATCAGAGACGCAATCGGAGCGTTCAACTTGATTACCGGCATTAAGGGCGCACGAGTTCGCAGGGCCGTCGCGGCAGTGGTCACCACCGGCGCCGTGCTCACCACCGGCGCGCTCACCGCGGCGCCCGCGCAGGCCGTGACGAAGCCCACGATCACCGCCAAGGGCGGCTTCGTGATGAACAACGGCACCGGCAGGACCCTGTTCACCAAGGCCGCGGACACGCGCCTTTCCACCGGCTCCACCACCAAGATCATGACGGCCAAGGTGGTGCTGTCTCAGTCGAACCTGAACCTGGACGCGAAGGTCACGATCCAGAAGGCCTACAGCGACTACGTCGTCGCGAACAACGCTTCCCAGGCTCACCTGATCGTCGGCGACAAGGTCACCGTCCGTCAGCTGCTGTACGGGCTGATGCTGCCCTCCGGCTGCGACGCCGCCTACGCGCTCGCGGACAAGTTCGGCTCCGGCACGACGCGTGCCGCGCGCGTGAAGTCCTTCATCGGCAAGATGAACAAGGCGGCCACGAGCCTCGGTCTGACGAACACGCACTTCGACTCGTTCGACGGCATCGGCAACGGCAGCAACTACTCGACGCCGCGCGACCTGACGAAAATCGCGAGCAGCGCCATGAAGAACTCCACCTTCCGCACGGTCGTGAAGACGAAGTCCACGACGCAGAAGGCGACCACCAAGAGCGGTGGCTACCGCTACTACAACTGGACCAACACCAACCCGCTACTCGGCACCTACAGCGGCGCGATCGGTGTGAAGACGGGCTCCGGCCCGGAGGCCAAGTACTGCCTGGTCTTCGCCGCGACCCGCAACGGCAAGACGGTCATCGGTACGGTCCTGGCGTCCACGTCGATCGACAACCGCCTGGCGGACGCGAAGAAGCTGCTGAACTACGGCTTCGCCGTCTGATCCGCATCACCCACGGCACGAAGGGGCCGGCCGCTCGTCGCGGTCGGCCCCTTCGTCATGCGTACGCTCCCGGCGGCTACGCCCAGGTGATCAGCCGTTTCGGCTGCTCCAGGATGGCCGCCACGTCGGCGAGGACCTTCGAGCCCAGTTCGCCGTCGACCAGGCGGTGGTCGAAGCTGAGCGCCAGGGTGGTGACCTGGCGGGGCTTGACCTTGCCCTTGTGGACCCACGGCTGGAGCTTGATGGCGCCGATCGCGAGGATCGCCGACTCGCCCGGGTTGAGGATCGGCGTGCCCGTGTCGACGCCGAACACGCCCACGTTCGTGATCGTGATCGTGCCGCCCTGCATCGCCCCCGGGGACGTCTTGCCCTCGCGGGCCGTGGCCACCAACTCGCCCAGCGCCTCGGCGAGCTGCGGGAGCGTCTTGTCGTGCGCGTCCTTGATGTTCGGCACGATCAGACCGCGCGGGGTGGCCGCCGCGATGCCCAGGTTCACATAGTGCTTGCGGACGATCTCCTGGTTCGCCTCGTCCCAGGACGCGTTGACTTCCGGGTTCCGCTTGATCGCCACCAGCAGGGCCTTGGCGATGAGGAGAAGCGGGTTCACGCGCAGGCCGTGCAGGTCCTTGTCCTGCTTGAGCTCCTCGACCAGCTTCATCGTGCGCGTCACATCGACCGTCACGAACTCCGTGACGTGCGGCGCGGTGAACGCCGAGCCGACCATCGCCTGGGCGGTGGCCTTGCGGACGCCCTTGACGGGGATACGGGTCTCCCGTCCGCTGTCGTACGTCACCACCGGCGCAGGCGCCTCGACGGCGGCCGGGGCCACGGGTGCCGCGGGCGCCTCGGGCGCGGGTGCGGACGTCACCGCCGCGTGGACGTCCTCGCGGGTGATGATCCCGTCCGGACCAGACGGAGTCACCGTCGCCAGGTCGACGCCCAGGTCCTTGGCGAGCTTGCGCACCGGCGGCTTCGCGAGCGGACGCGTCTGCTTGCCGTGCCCGTTCAGCTCGCCCTGGAGTGCCGCGGCCGCGTAGACGGCCTCCCCGGTGGCCGCCGGAACTCCCTTGCGGGGGCGGCGCCTGGTGGAGGACTCGGCCACCCCGTAGCCGACGAGGACCGGCTTGCGGCCCTCCGGCTTGGGCTCCTCGGCCGCCGGCTCGGCGGCCGCCGGCTCGGCGGACGCGGGCCTTGGCTCCGAGGTCTCCTCGGCCGGCGCGGGCACCTGAGCGGCGGGGGCGCCACCGGTCACATCGACCGCGATGATCGAAGTGCCGACGTCCACCGTGGTGCCCTCGGGGAAGTGGAGTGCGCGGACCACTCCGTCGTACGGAATGGGCAGCTCGACGGCCGCCTTCGCCGTCTCCACCTCGCAGACGACCTGTCCGTCGGAGACCGTGTCACCCGGCTGCACATACCACTTGAGGATCTCGGCCTCGGTGAGTCCCTCGCCCACGTCGGGCATCTTGAACTCACGTACGGACGCGTCAGTCATCGTCGTCACGACCCTCTCCTCAGTACGCCAGCGCGCGGTCGACGGCGTCGAGTACCCGGTCCAGGCCCGGCAGGTACTCCTCCTCCAGTCGCGCCGGCGGATACGGCGCGTGATAGCCGCCGACCCGCAGCACCGGAGCCTCCAGGTGGTAGAAGCACCGCTCCGTGATCCGGGCGGCGATCTCCCCGCCCGAACCGAAGAACACCGGCGCCTCGTGCACCACGACCAGGCGTCGGGTCTTCTCCACCGACGCCTGGATGGAGTCGAAGTCGAGCGGGGAGACCGAGCGCAGGTCCAGCACCTCGAGGGACTTGCCCTCCTCCTCGGCGGCGGCCGCGACCTCCTGGCACACCTTCACCATCGGCCCGTACGCGGCGAGCGTCAGATCCGTGCCCTCGCGCACCACGCGCGCCTTGTGCAGGGGCCCGGGGATCGCCTCGGGGTTGACCTCGGCCTTGTCCCAGTAGCGCCGCTTCGGCTCGAAGAAGATCACCGGGTCGTCGCTCTGGATGGCCTGCTGCATCATCCAGTACGCGTCCGACGCGTTCGACGGAGAGATGACCTTCAGGCCCGCCACGTGCGCGAACAGCGCCTCGGGGGACTCGCTGTGGTGCTCGACCGCGCCGATGCCGCCGCCGTACGGGATACGGACGACAACCGGAAGCTTGACCTTGCCGAGCGAGCGGGCGTGCATCTTCGCCAGCTGCGTGACGATCTGGTCGTAGGCCGGGAACACGAACCCGTCGAACTGGATCTCCACCACCGGCCGGTATCCACGCAGGGCGAGACCGATCGCCGTGCCGACGATGCCCGACTCGGCGAGCGGGGTGTCGATCACCCGCTCCTCGCCGAAGTCCTTCTGCAGACCGTCGGTGACACGGAAGACGCCGCCGAGCTTGCCGACGTCCTCGCCCATGACCAGGACCTTGGGGTCCGACTCCAGGGCCTTGCGCAGCGACTCGTTGATCGCCTTGGCGAGTGCCATCTTCTCGGCCATGTCACCTTCCCCCTTCAGCGTCCGCGAACGACGCCTGGTAGGCGGCGAACTGGGCCCGCTCCTCGTCGACGAGCACGTGCCCGTCCGCGTACACGTTCTCGAAGATCGCGAAATGGTCCGGGTCCGGCATGGCACGGACCGCTTCGCGTACTCGCCTTCCCAACGCTTCGCTCTCCGCCTCGAGTTCCGCGAAGAATCCCTCGTCCGCGTGGTTTGAGGCCTCGAGATACGCGCGCAGCCGGGCGATCGGGTCCTTCACCTCCCAGGCGGCCCGCTCGTCGTCGTGGCGGTAGCGGGTCGGGTCGTCGGAGGTGGTGTGGGCGCCCATGCGGTAGGTGAACGCCTCGACCAGGGTCGGGCCCTCGCCGTTGCGCGCCCGCTCCAGCGCCCACTTGGTGACGGCGAGGCAGGCCAGGACGTCGTTGCCGTCGACGCGCACGCCCGGGAAGCCGAAGCCCTGCGCGCGCTGGAAGAGCGGCACACGGGTCTGCTTCTCGGTGGGCTCGGAGATCGCCCACTGGTTGTTCTGGCAGAAGAACACGACCGGGGCGTTGTAGACCGCGGCGAAGGTGAACGACTCCGCGACGTCGCCCTGGCTGGAGGCGCCGTCGCCGAAGTACGCGATCACGGCCGAGTCGGCGCCGTCCTTGGCGACGCCCATGGCGTAGCCGGTGGCGTGCAGCGTCTGGGAGCCGATGACGATCGTGTAGAGGTGGAAGTTGTTGCTGTTCGGGTCCCAGCCGCCGTTGTTCACGCCGCGGAACATGCCGAGCAGGTTGGTCGGGTCGACCCCGCGGCACCAGGCGACGCCGTGCTCGCGATAGGTCGGGAAGACGTAGTCGTCCTCCCGGGTGGCCCGCCCCGAACCGATCTGGGCGGCCTCCTGGCCGAGCAGCGAGGCCCACAGGCCCAGCTCGCCCTGGCGCTGCAGAGACGTGGCCTCGGCATCGAAGCGGCGGGTCAGCACCATGTCCCGGTACAGACCACGCAGCTCTTCGGCGGTGATGCCGTCGACGTACGAGTCGTACTCGGCGTTCTTGACCCGCTTGCCCTCGGGCGTCAGCAGCTGAACGAGGTCGGGATCGGTGCCCTTCCTGGGCGTGGTGCGCTTGGTGCCGGTGGTGCCGGCCTTGTTTCCGGCGCTGCGTCGCGGCTTGCGCGCGGCAGTGCTCTCCACGGTCACGTGTGCTCCTCCGTCGGTCCGGCCCCCGGGTTCGCCGGGTGCCTGGGGGTCCCCCGTGCCCGTTCAGGGCTTGGGAGAGAGGCTCGCCTGCGGCGCACGGACACACGGGGTGGGTGCGGCTCGCGCGGACAGGCGTGACAGGTGCCCCGGCGAGCGCCCTGCAGTAGGCACGTTACCCAGTGCTCCACATTTCTGTGAAACCCCTCCTGACCTGGGATTTTGCTTGGATTTCCAAGTAAATCGAGTAAGTCGGGAACAGGTGCTGGTCACAGCCTTGCAGGGGGCCGGAACAACGGCACGTTATCCCGCTCACCTGGAGCACGGGAAGACATCATCTTCGGCGGCGCCGGAGGTGTCGTGCGACGCGCGACACGTCGGCGCGGGTCCGGGTCCGCGACCACTTCCGCGGACATTCTGTGATCAAGTGTGACCATCTGTGACACCCCCAGGTCACAGCCCCGGCTCGCGTCCTGCCATCCGGGCGTGCTGCGCCGCTCGGCCGCGAGGGGCGCACGGTCCCGGTCGTCGGGTGGTGCGCTCTTGCCGGCCGTGCGCTCTTGCGGGCGGAGAAGCGAGCCGGAAGTGGCGACGATGCCGGCGGAGGGCGTACGCGCGGCAGGGTGGCGGGGTATCGGCGGGGCGGCCGTCGGACGCGCGGCCGCCGGGAACGCGCACCGGACCGAGCACGGGGCGCGCGCTTCCGCCGAGCGCCCCAGCGCACTCCCGAGCGCCCGGCACGGGCCGTGACGGCGTGCAGGCCCTCCGCCCAGCACCGCAGGAGCTCCCGAGACGCCCTGAGAACGCCACGCGCGCGTGGAGCCCGTTTCCGGGTCGCACGCGCGCGTAAAGGCTCTTTTCGCGCGGACGGCCGGCCCGCTGTTGGCGAACGGGGCCGGGTCGCTGTTGGCGAACGGGGTCAGCCCGCTCTTGTAGTACGGCGGTCGGCCGGGCCCGTCACTGCGGGGGCCGGTCGCTCGACGCCCGTCAGGGCGCCGGCGGCGTCTCGCCTCCGGTGCCCCCTCCCCCGTCCGACGGTGGGGGCGTGGTCACGCCGCTCGAGGGCGTCGCCGTCGAGTCGTCCGGGGGCGGCGACTGAGTCGTGTCGTCGGAGGGCTCCGGTGTCGTCGCCGGCGGGGTCGACGGCCGCTCGGTGTAGCTTCGCGACGGCGTGTACGAGGGCGTGCTGTAGTCCGAGCCGGTGCCCGTGTCCGAGCTCTCGTCCGTGGACGTCTGGGTTTCCTCGTCCGACGGCGTCTCGCTGACCTGATTGTCCTTGCTGGACTTGGTAACGGTCGGCGACGGCGACGTACTGGTGTCGCCGCCGTTGCCGCCGGTGTTCTGCAACGCCAGCGCGACACCCGCGGCAATGGCGATGACCGCGAGGACCGCGAGGACCCACAGCTTGCCGCGGCCACTGCCCTTGTTTCCGTGTCCCTCGAAGCCGCCGTCGTCCCCGCCGCCGTACCCCGCGGGCAGGATCGGCTGCGGAATCTGCGTGGTGCCGGCCTCGCCCGGGTGCGGCAGCATCGTCGTGCCGGCGAAGCCCGCCGCCGGGGTGTGCCGGCCGTCGTGCATCTCCACCGGACCGGTGTTCCAGGTGCCGGTGTGGCTCCCCTGGTCGTACAGCATCTGCAGCGCGTACTGGACAAGACCGCGCATCTCCTCGGCGGTCTGGAACCGGTCGTCCGGATCCTTCGCGAGCGCGCGCATCGCCAGGCCGTCCAACTCCGGCGGTGACGCCCCGTCCGAAATCTGGGACGGCGGCACCGGAATATCCTGAACGTGCTGGTACACCACGGACAGCGGCGTCTCGCCGACGAACGGGGGCCGCAGCGCGAGCAGTTCGTAGAGCAGGCAGCCGGTCGCGTACAGGTCGGAGCGGTGGTCGACCGCCTTGCCGAGCGCCTGTTCCGGGGAGAGGTACTGCGGCGTGCCCATGACCATGCCAGTCTGCGTCATCGTCGTGGACGCCCCGTGCAGGGCGCGGGCGATGCCGAAGTCCATCACCTTCACGGCGCCGTTGTTGGTGATGATGACGTTCGCCGGCTTGATGTCGCGGTGCACGATGCCGTGCTGGTGCGAGTAGGCGAGCGCCTCCAGGACGCCCGAGACGATGATCAGGGCCTGCTCGGGGCCGGGTGCCTCGGCGTTGAGCAGCAGGTCGCGGATCGTGCGGCCTTCGACGATCTCCATCACGATGTACGGCACCGACTGGCCGCCCACCTGGTCCTCGCCGGAGTCGTACACGGCGACGATCGCGTGGTGGTTGAGCCCGGCCACCGACTGGGCCTCGCGCGTGAAGCGGGCCTTGGAGACCGGGTCCTCGGCGAGGTCGGAGCGGAGCAGCTTGACCGCGACGGTCCGGCCGAGGCGCACGTCCTCGGCGGCGAACACCTCGGCCATGCCGCCCCGGCCGAGTCTGCGGGTCAGCCGGTACCGGCCGTCCCCGACAAGCCCGCCGTTGCCCCAGGTCTCCGGCGCGTCTGACATCCCGCCGCCACTCGCCTCGGGGTCGGACGGGCCCTGGGCGCGCTGCGTCTGTGCCATCAGTCCTCGCCGTCGTTTCTGCCCGCGGTGTCTGCGCGGTGGTTGTTACGGTCTCCGACGGGCCACGCTACAGGCTCCGCGCAAGGCGCCGGTCCGAGATCGAATCGAGACGGACCCGCCGGCAAACCCTCCGCAGGACCCCACGTGCACATTCCGTGCACGGGCTGTACGCCCGCTGTAACGCTTACGCGACGCTTCTTTCGCGTACGGTCACGGAACGGGCACCGAGCTTTGACGTGTCTCTGCCCTGGGGCAGACTTGGCGGACAGGCCAGTGGATCACGGAGCACCGCTCTTCGAACGCCGGAGAACGGACAACGATCACGGACCGCGGAAGCACAACCAGCCGCTGCCGCCGCGCCGATGGGGGACGCAGAACATGAGCCAGGACGGCGCGCAGGGCCGGTATGGCGCGCAGGGCCGGTATGCGGGGCGATCGATCGCCGACGGCCGTTACCAGCTGCGCGACTTGCTCGGCCAGGGCGGCATGGCCTCGGTCCATCTCGCGTACGACACGGTGCTCGACCGCCAGGTCGCGATCAAGACGCTTCACACAGAGCTGGGTCGCGAACAGGCCTTCCGTGAGCGGTTCCGGCGCGAGGCGCAGGCCGTGGCCAAGCTCACGCACACGAACATCGTCTCGGTCTTCGACACCGGCGAGGACACGGTGTTCGACAGCGGCTCCGCCGCGGGCGGCGAGACGACGACCCCGTACATCGTCATGGAGTACGTCGAGGGCCGGCCGCTCGGCTCGGTCCTCGACTCGGACATCCAGCAGTACGGTGCGATGCCGGCCGACAGGGCGCTGAAGGTCACCGCGGACGTGCTGGCGGCCCTGGAGATCAGCCACGAGATAGGCCTGGTCCACCGGGACATCAAGCCGGGCAACGTGATGGTGACGAAGCGGAACGTCGTCAAGGTGATGGACTTCGGCATCGCCCGCGCCATGCAGTCCGGCGTCACCTCCATGACGCAGACGGGCATGGTGGTCGGCACACCGCAGTACCTCTCCCCGGAACAGGCCCTCGGCAGAGGCGTGGACGCACGAAGCGACCTCTACTCGGTCGGCACCATGCTGTTCCAACTGGTCACCGGGCGGCTGCCGTTCGACGCGGACTCGCCGCTTGCGATCCTGTACGCACACGTGCAGGAGGAGCCGGTGGCTCCGTCGTCGATCAACCGCTCGCTGCCGCCCGGTGTGGACGCGCTGATCGCCCGCGCGCTGAAGAAGAACCCGAACGAACGCTTCCCGAGCGCCGAGGCGATGCGCGACGAGTGCCTGCGCGTGGCCGCCTCCCTCACGGCCGCCGCGCCGAGCATCGTGCCGGGCGCCCGGATGTCCAGCAGCGCCGGTGTGAGCTCCGCGATCTTCCCGCCGGTCGGACAGTCGACACCGGCCCCGGCAGGCCCGGTGCAGCCGCCGTACCAGCCCGGGCCGTACGGCGGCTCGATCCCCGCCCCGCCGCCGACGCCGCCGCCGGCGCCGGCGCCCGCGTACGGCTACCCGCAGCAGGGCGGCTACCAGGCGCCGCCACAGGCCACCGGGTACACGCCTCAGCAGTCCGCGCCACCGCGGGCCACCGGGTACGCGCCCCAGCAGCCCGCGCCGACCCCGCCGCCGTACAACCTCGCCCCGCGGCCCCCCGCGCCCGCCATGGGCGGCTCGGGCACGCGGAAGAGCAACCGGGGCTTGATCATCATCTCGGTCGTGGTCGCCCTGGTCGCGCTGGGCAGCCTGGTCACGGCGCTGAAACTGCTGGGTCAAGCCGACGACGTCTCCACCGACTACAAGGGCCCGGACAGGACGAAGACGATCGAGACCACGAAGTGCACGGAGCCGTTCGAGTCGTACGACGACCCGAAGAAGATCCGAGTTCCGAACTTCATCTACAAGGACATCGACTCCGTCAAGTCGTGCTTCAGGGCGGCGGGTTGGAAGATGAAGATCAACGCCATGGATGAGAACACGTTCGGCGAGGGCATCGTCGTGGGCCAGTCCCCGGGCGTCGGCACGGACGTCAACCCGAAGAAAATGCCGACGATCGAGCTCAGCGTGTCGACGGGCAACCCGCCGTGAGCCGCTCCTGACGCACCGCGAGGGGCCCGGCACCTCGGTGGTACCGGGCCCCTCGCGGCGATTCGGGGTCACTGGCGTGCCCCGGGTTGTACGCGACGCGACCTGAGGTTCTACAGGTACGGGCCGCCCGCGCGGCCGCCCGCGCGGCGGTCCTCGTCGCCGTCGGGCGAGCCTACGCCCGGCGGGAGGGCTCGGCGCATCTGCTCCAGCTGGGCCCGCGCCGCCATCTGCTGGGCGAACAGCGTGGTCTGGATCCCGTGGAAGAGGCCCTCCAGCCAGCCCACCAACTGGGCCTGCGCGATGCGCAGTTCCGCATCGCTCGGAATCGCTTCGTCCGTGAACGGCAGGGAGAGCCGCTCAAGCTCCTCGACGAGCTCGGGAGCGAGACCGTCCTCCAGCTCCTTCACCGAGCTGGCATGGATCTCCTTCAGACGCTGCCGGCTCGCCTCGTCCAGGGGAGCGACACGCACCTCCTCCAGCAACTGCTTGATCATGCTGCCGATGCGCATGACCTTCGCGGGCTGCTCCACCTGTTCCGTCACCGGGACCTCGCGGGAGTCCTCGTCTCCGGTGCCGCCGAGAGCCATTCCGTCCTGGCCCACGACCAGGATCCTCTGAGCGTTCTCCGACGACCGTTCGTTACTCGGCATCTCCATGCCGCCATTCTCTCGCACCCGTACACCTCATCACCTTGGTGCCCCCGGTGGGGAGTGATCCACCCTCCGGCATCCGTCAGACCAACTCGGAAGGGGGTTCCGTGGCCGCCGCCGCGGCAAGGCGCTGCAGTCTGGCCTCACAGTGGTCGAGCCAGAGGAGTTCGGCCTCGGTGTGCAGCACCAGCCGTTCCAGGCCCAGCAGGCGGGCGACCTCGTCCCGGTGCGCGGGCGGCTCGGCGAGGGCCGCGCAACGCTGCCGGGTGTGCTCCCGCAGCGCCTCCCTCAGGTGCCGGCGCTGTGCCTCGACGACCGCCCGTACGTCGACGCCGGGCGCGCCGAGGGCCATGGCCAGCTTGATCGCGAGCTCGTCGCAGGGCGAGCTCGCGCGTTCCACCGGACGGGCGTACCAGTCGTGCAGTTCGGCACGGCCGGCACCGGTGAGCGCGTACTGCACACGCCCCTCGGCGTCCCGATCCTCCGGCACCACCAGCCCGTCCCGCTCCAGCCCTGCCAAAGCCGTCTCGACCTGCTCGGTGTCCAGCGTCTCCATGGCCCCGGTCCGCGCCTCCAGCTCCGTGCGCAGCCGGGTGCCGTCCCGGGGACCGCGCTCCAGCAGCGCCAGCAGGCCGTGGCGTATCGACATGGCCGTATCTGTAGCGGGTGGGGTGGGTGAGTGCCAGCCGGGACGACCGCGCGCCGGCCCCGCGGGCCCGCCGGTCGAGATGCCGGGCGCCGAGGTCCGTGTGAGGCTGATCGCGTTGATCTTGCCGCCCGAACACGGGAGGGGGTCACCCACGTGACTCCATGGCTCCGAACGCCGCTCACGCTCCACATACTTCGCGTGGCCGTCCTGCCGCCTTTCCTCATGACAGCGGCCGTCCTCGGCACGTACTGCATATCCACCGCGTACGGCATTCCGCCGGGGCATGGGATACGGCCCGCCCACGACCTTGGGCCCCCCGCCCCGCACGCCGCTCAGACGACCATGAACCTCCGGCCGACCACGTACGCCGCCCAGGCCACCTTCAGCCTCCGGCCCACCGCGTACACCGCTCAGACCGCCCATGGCCTTGGCCCCGCTCCGCAGGCCCCTCAGCACGCGCACGCTCTCCGGCCCACCACGTACGCCGCTCGGTCCTCCCGTGGCCTCGGGCCCGCCCCGTACGCCCGTCGGACCACGCAGGCTCTGCCACCCGCCTCGTACGCCGTACGGACCACGCAGGCTCTGCCACCCGCCTCGTACGCCGTACGGACCACACAGGGTCTTCCTCCCGCCCCGTACGCCGTTCAGACCACGTACGACACCCATGTGCCGTATCGGGCCGCCCAGCCGACGTACTTCACCCGACTCGCGTACGCCACCTCACCCTTCGCGCGGCCATCCTCGGCGCCTTCCCCCACTCCCGAGCACAAGACGTCAGCCACGCCGACCGACGGATCCGGTTCCGGGCGGCCCAAGCAGTCCGCCTCTCCCACCCGCGAACCCGTCCCCGAGCCCGAAGCATCCTCCGGCTCCGCGCATCCACTCGCCCGCTGGCACGTGCACGCGCATCCACCCACCCCTGAGCACGCGCATCCACCCACCCCAGAGCACGCGCGTCCTCCCGCCCCCTGGGACGCCGCCGCTCCCCTGACCTCCGCCCGGCCCTTGCCCGACCCCTCCCGCGCGGGCAGTTGGGCCGGTGAAGGGAAGATGCGGCCCGGGCGGCCGGAGTCCCAGCCAGAGGACGAGGAGGACGAGGAGGACGAGCCCACGTACCCGGACCAGGACCCGACGACACCGGCGTATCGGACGCCCGGGCCGGCGGATCCGGACACAACGGAGCCCACCGGCACCGGGGACCCGGGCACAGGCACCCAGTCGTCCGCTGGTGCGATCGCCCCCGCTGAAGCCTCCCCCACCCCGCCTCGGGGCGCCGCCGCCCCCGCGCAGCAGGCCGCCGCCTCGGAAACGACGCTGGAGATCCTGCCTCTCGGCAGCGGCCTGATGCTCATGGGTCTCGGTATGGGGCTCGCGCTCCTCGCCCTGCGCCTACGGCGGGAATGACCGACCCACCCGCTTACGGCGCAACCAGCAGCACCTTCCCGACGTGCCCACTCTCATCCAGCACTCGATGGGCCGTGGCCGCGTCACTCATCGGAAGTTCGCGGTCGACGACCGGGCGGACGTGCCCGGCGGAGATCAGCGGCCAGACGTGCTCCCGTACCGCCGCGACGATCGCCGCCTTCTCGCCGAGCGGTCGCGCCCGCAGCGAGGTCGCCGTGATCGCCGCCTGCTTCCGCAGCAGCGTGTTGATGTTCAGCTCGCCCTGCACACCACCCTGAAGGCCGATGATCGCGAGCCGGCCGTTGACCGCGAGCGCCCGGACGTTGCGGTCCAGGTACTTCGCGCCCATGTTGTCCAGGATGACATCCGCGCCCGCCCCGGCCGTGGCCTGCTGGATCTCCTCCACGAAGTCCTGCTCGCGGTAGTTGATCAGTACGTCGGCACCCAGTTCGGCACAGTGGTCCAGCTTCTCTTTGGTGCCCGCCGTGACCGCGACCTTCGCGCCCACCGCCTTGGCCAGCTGGATCGCCATCGTGCCGATACCGCTGGAGCCGCCGTGCACGAGGAGCGTCTCACCCGGGCGCAGATGAGCGATCATGAACACGTTCGACCAGACCGTGCAGGTCACCTCGGGCAGCGCCGCCGCCTGGCGCACGTCGAGCCCCTCGGGCACGGGCAGCAGTTGCCCGGCCGGGACGGCGACCTTCTCGGCGTATCCGCCGCCCGCCAGCAGCGCGCACACCTCGTCACCGACCGCCCATCCCGAGACGCCGGGTCCGAGCGCGGCGATCCGTCCGGAGCACTCGAGTCCGGGGTAGGGGGACGCTCCCGGCGGCGGGCTGTAGAGGCCCTGCCGCTGAAGGAGATCGGCGCGGTTGACGGCGCTGGCCACCACCTCGACCAGCACTTCTCCCTCGGCGGGTACGGGATCGGGGACCTCGGTCCACACCAGCGCCTCGGGCCCACCGGGTTCAGGAATCGTGATCGCGTACATGAGGGGGACGCTACTCCTCACGCTGAGCCGCCAAGGCCCCGTCGCCCCGGATGTTTCACGTGAAACACTTCCCGGCCGGGCTCAGCGTGCCGAACTCACCCCGCCAGCCCCCAGGGCAGGTCCAGGAGTTCCAGCTCCTCACCGGGATGGGCGCCACCAGGCGGTACGACCGCGAGGGCATCGGCGGCCGCGATGCCGCGCAGCATGGCCGGGCCGTTGTAGTGCAACGGCACCGCATGGTCAGCACGTACGGCAACGGGGATGAGCCGGGTGTCGTACGGATGGCCGTGGGCGGAGTCCTTCAGGGGCAGCGTGTACGGCTCCGGGGCCAGGCGGCCCGCGAGGGTGCGCAGCAGCGGCTCGGCAAGCGTGAGCAGGCCGGAGACGGCCGCGAGGGGGTTGCCGGGCAGGCCGACGAGGTGCTGGTCCTCCCGGGTGCGGGCGAGCAGCATGGGGTGGCCGGGGCGCACCTTCACACCATCGACGAGGAGTTCGGCGCCGACGCGGCGCAGGGTGGGGTGGACATGGTCGACGGGGCCCGCGGCCGTGCCGCCGGTGGTGACGATCAGGTCGGCCGTGGAGGACGTGACCGCCCGGTACAGGGCCTCGGCGTCGTCGCCGAGCCTGCGGACCGCCACCACGTCCGCACCGAGCGCGCGCAGCCACGGCGGCAGCATCGGGCCGAGCGCGTCCCGGATCAGACCGTCCCTCGGCAGTCCTTCGGTGAGCAATTCGTCGCCCAGGACCAGCACTTCGACGCGCGGCCGCGGCAGCACCGAGAGGATGTCGTACCCGGCGGCAGCGGCCAGTCCGAGCACGGCCGGGGTGACCTGGGTGCTGGGGGGAAGCAGTTGGTCATCGGCGTGGCACTCCTGGCCGCGCGGGCGGATGTCCTGCCCGTGCGCCACCGTTGCGGTCCCCCCTGCCCGAGCGGAGCCGAGAGTTGGGGGGAGGGCGGCGTGCAGCCGCCCCTTGTCGTCGGTGTGACCGTGCTCGCTGCGCAGGACGGCGGTGGTGTCCGGCGGGATGCGCGCGCCGGTGGCGATCCGCACCGCCTCGCCGTCATCGAGCGGCGTCGGCTCCGCGTGCCCGGCGAGGACCCCTTCCTCCCGTACGGCCCACGGGCCGGGACCCGCGACCGCCCAGCCGTCCATGGCCGAGGTGTCGAAGGAGGGCAGGTCGGTAAGGGCGGTGAGCGGCGCGGCGAGGACCAGTCCGAGGGCGCCGTCGAGGGGGACGTCGACGGGTTCCCGCCGGGGCACGGACCGTGCGGCACGCTCGGCGACGGCACGGGCCTGCGGCCAGGGGGTGGCGTTGTGCCGGGCGTGGTGCTTGGACGTGGCCGTGGAGGAGGGTTCGCCGCCGCCCACAGCGCGGTCCCGCACGAGAGCGAGGGCCTCTTCGAGGTCGAGGTCGTGTTGTTCCTCGGACCGGAGGGAGGGGCGGGCCTCCCGCGGACGGCCCCGCCCGCCACTGTCGTTCCCCACTGCCAGGGCCTCCTTCACGTCGCGTTCCTCGGTGTCCGGACGCCCCCGGACACCCGGGCCGTCATCCGGCGTCCGGCTTGGCCCCGGCGGCGTCCTCGTCCGCCCAGCGCAGGGCCAGTGCGGCCGCCTTGCGGGCGGCCTCGGCAACCGCCTCGGGCCCGCCCTTCGCCTGCGCGGCGGCGTAGCCGACGAGGAAGGTCGTCAGCGGGGCCGCGGGCCGGGCGACGCCGTGCGCGGCGTCACGGGCGAGGTCGAGGAGAACGCCGGTGTCGACGTCGAGGTCGATGCCGAGCTCTTCTTTGACTGCGGAAATCCATTCATCCAACACGTGCCCATGCTCCCTGATACGTGACCGGGCGGATGCGATGTCGTCCCAGGTGTCGCAGTCGAACGACGCCACGGGGTCGGAGATACGGGTGAGGTCGAGGCCCGCGACCAGGCGCCGCAACGGAAGATCGGTGAGACCACGGCCGGGGCGCTGCCCGGCACTACCGCTGTGCTCGACAAGCTCGGCGTGACCTTCGCGGCCTGTGGGATCGGCGTGACTTTCGCGGCCTGTGGGATCGGCGTGCCCTTCGCGGCCTGTGGGATCGGCGTGACCGGTGTGCTCGGCGCGGCTCACGGGACCAGAGTGCTCGGTCTGTCCGGCGTGTTCGACCTGACCGCTGTGACCACCGTGACCGGTGTGACCGGTGCGCCCGGTGCGCCCGGTGCGCCCGGTGCGCCCGGTGGCCAGTCGCTCCAGCTCGCGGCGCAGCGCCGTGCTGCGGTACGCCGCGACGAGGGGCTGGTCACGGCCCTCGGGGTCGGTGAGCAGTACCCCTTCGGCACCGCTCGACCGAAGGGTGCCCAGCAGCCGTCGAACCGTCCCCTCCTCCAGGAACGGCAGGTCGGCGGAGAGCACGACGACATATGCCGCCGAGGTCCGTTGGAGGCCCGCGTCCAGCGCGGCGACCGGTCCGGCGCCCGGCGGCTCCTCGCGGGCCCAGGCCACCGGGCGCACGGTCGGCCTGGGGTCGGCGACGACCACCGTCGTGGCCGCACCGCCGCAGGCCGCCAGCACGCGGTCGAGCAGCGCCCGCCCGCCGACGTGCACGCCGGGCTTGTCGACCCCGCCGAGCCGCCGGGCGGCACCGCCGGCGAGCACGACGGCGTCGTACACGTCGGCGTCGGAGTCGCCGAGGGGCACATACGCGGTCATGCCACCGAGTATGGGCGCCGCATGGATCATTGCCACCCCCACGGACCTCAGCGGTACGCGGGAGCTTCCTCACAGTGCTCGATGGTCGTCCGTTCGCGGCTCCGGGCTCAGAGCGTGCGCAGGAGCACCGCCGGCTGTTCCACGCAGTCCGCCACGTACCGCAGGAAACCACCTGCCGTGCCGCCGTCGCACACCCGGTGGTCGAAGGTCAGCGAGAGCTGCACGACCTGGCGCACCGCCAGCTCCCCTTCGTGCACCCAGGGCTTGGGGACGATGCGGCCGACGCCGAGCATGGCCGCCTCGGGGTGGTTGATGATCGGCGTGGAACCGTCGACACCGAACACTCCGTAGTTGTTCAACGTGAAGGTTCCGCCGGTGAGTTCCCCGGGTGTGAGGGTTCCGGCGCGCGCGGCCTCGGTCAGCCGCGCGAACTCGGCCGTCAGTGACTCGGCGTCCCGCGCGTGCGCGTCGCGTACGACGGGGACGACGAGTCCCCGTTCGGTCTGCGCGGCGAACCCGAGGTGCACCTGGTCGAGCCGGACGACCTCCCTGGCCTCCATGTCGACGGTGGAGTTGAGCTCGGGGAAACGGGCGAGCGCGGCGGTGCAGATGCGGGCCAGCAGCGCGAGCAAGGAGATCTTGGGGCCTCCCGTCGCGTTCATGGCCGCCCGGGCGCGCATGAGCTCCGTGGCGTCGGCGTCCACCCAGCAGGTCGCGTCGGGGATCTCGCGCCGGCTGCGGGAGAGCTTGTCGGCGACCGCGCCGCGAACTCCGCGGAGGGGGATGCGTGTGCCCGGGGTGGTCGTCCCGCGCACGGCGGTGCCCGCTCCGGGCGCGTACAGGGCCGCCTCGGGAGCCGCTGCCGCAGTCGCGGGGAGTGGCCCTTGCGCGGCGGTGCGCGCAACTGGCGAGAGGACGCTCGTCGCGGGCCCGGCCGCGGCCGCCGGAGCCGCCGTGACCGTCATCGTGCCCGTCGCCCGTCCGCGGGCCGCCGTGGCCCTCACGACGTCCTCCACGTCCGCCCGCAGGATCAGCCCGTCCGGTCCGGAACCCGCCAACTGCCGCAGATCCACGCCGTTCTCACGGGCAAGCTTGCGCACGAGCGGGGAGATCACCGGGACGGGACCGTCGGAGCGCTCCGGGGCGGCCTCGCGGCGCGTCCGGCTCAGGGCCCGGGACGCCGGCGCCTCGGTGGCGGACGCGGGGGCAGCGGTGGCGGACGCCCGGCCGGAGGCCACCGAGGTCGGAGCCTCTCCACCGGCAGGCTCGCTCTTCCGGGCTGTCCCGTCCGCGGGCCGTGCGCCCGGCTGAGGCGGCCGTACCCTGCGGCGCCGGGCCGGGGCCGCCGATGTGCCGTACCCGACCAGCACGTTCCCGGAGGACTCCGCGGCCGGTTCCGCGGGCTCGCCGACCGCGACCGTCAACAACGGTGAGCCGACGGGCAGTTCCGTGCCCTCTTCCCCGAAGCGGGCCGTGACCACGCCCCCGTAGGGGCACGGCACCTCGACCATCGCCTTGGCCGTCTCCACCTCCACGACCGGCTGGTCGACCGCGACGACGTCCCCGACCTGCACCAGCCAGCGGACGATCTCCGCCTCGGTCAGCCCCTCCCCGAGGTCCGGCAGCCTGAACTCCAGCACTTGAGCCATCAGCTCTCCGCCTCCCACTGCAGACGCCCCACGGCGTCCAGGATCCGGTCGACGCCCGGCAGATGGTGCCGCTCCAGCATCGGCGGCGGATACGGGATGTCGAACCCTGCCACCCGCAAAACGGGCGCCTCCAGATAGTGGAAGCAACGCTCGGTCACGCGCGCGGCGATCTCCCCGCCCGGCCCGCCGAAGCCCGTCGACTCGTGCACCACCACGGCCCGGCCCGTGCGGCGCACGGACGCGGTCACCGTCTCGTCGTCGAACGGCACCAAGGAGCGCAGATCGACGACTTCGAGGTCCCAGCCCTCGGCACGCGCCGCCTCGGCCGCCTCCAGGCACACGGGCACCGAGGGGCCGTACGTGATGAGCGTGGCGCTCCGGCCCGGGCGCCGCACCACCGCGCGGCCTATCGGTTCAACGGCGTCGGGCTCGTCGGGGTTCCAGGAGTCCTTCGACCAGTACAGCCGTTTGGGTTCCAGGAAGACGACCGGGTCGTCGGAGGAGATGGCTGCTCGCAGCAGCCCGTACGCGTCGGCGACGGTCGCGGGCGTGACGACGTGGAGCCCCGGGGTCGCCATGTAGTACGCCTCGGAGGAGTCGCTGTGGTGCTCGACGCCGCCGATGCCTCCCCCGTAGGGGACGCGGATGGTGATCGGAAGGGGCATCGCGCCGCGGGTGCGGTTGCGCATGCGCGAGACATGGCTGATCAGCTGTTCGAAGGCGGGGTACGCGAACGCGTCGAACTGCATCTCCACGACCGGCCTGAGGCCGTACATCGCCATGCCGACGGCCGCGCCCAGGATGCCCGCCTCGGCGAGCGGCGTGTCGGTGCAGCGGTCGTCACCGAACTCCTTGGCGAGCCCGTCGGTGACTCGGAAGACACCGCCGAGCGTGCCGACGTCCTCGCCCATGACGTGCACGGACGGGTCGGCGGCCATGGCGTCGCGCAACGCACGCGTGAGGGCCTGCGCCATGGTGGCCGGCTTGAGGGCAACGGTCGTCATCGCACGGCTCCTTCGGGTCCGGCGGCCTCCGCGTCCAGTTCCGCCTGCAACTGCGTCTCCTGCTCCAGCAGTTGAGTGGTGGGCTGGGCGTACACATGGGCGAACAGGTCCATGGGGTCGAGCGCCGGGTCCTGGTTCATGCGCGCCCGCAGGTCCGCCGCCAGTGTCTCGGCGTCCTCGCGCGCGGCCTGTATTCCGTCCTCGTCGAGCAGCCCGCGCCCGGTCAACTCCCGCTCCAGCAGCAGGATCGGGTCGTGGTCGCGCCAGGCCTCGACCTCGCCGTCGGCGCGGTAGCGCGTCGCGTCGTCGGCGTTGGTGTGGGCGTCGATGCGGTACGTCACCGCCTCGACGAGTGTGGGGCCACCGCCCGCGCGCGCGTGCGCCACGGCGTCGGCGAGCACCTCGTGCACCGCGGCGGCGTCGTTGCCGTCGACCAGGCGGCCCGGCATGCCGTACCCGACGGCCTTGTGGGCCAGGGAGGGCGCCGCGGTCTGCTTGGCGAGCGGGACGGAGATCGCGAAGCCGTTGTTCTGGACGAGGAAGACGACCGGCGCCTGCCACACCGCGGCGAAGTTCATGGCCTCGTGGAAATCGCCCTCGCTGGTGCCGCCGTCGCCGACCATCGCGAGCGCCACCACGTCGTCGCCCTTCAGACGCGCGGCATGCGCGAGGCCCACGGCGTGCGGCAACTGGGTGGCGAGGGGGGTGCACAAGGGCGCCACGCGGTGCGCGTACGGGTCGTAGCCGGTGTGCCAGTCGCCGCGCAGCAGGGTCAGCGCCTGGACGGGGTCGACGCCGCGGGCGACGGCGGCGAGCGTGTCCCGGTAGCTGGGGAAGAGCCAGTCGCGCTCCTCAAGGACGAGCGCGGCGGCGACCTGACAGGCCTCCTGCCCGGTGCTGGAGGGGTAGACGGCCAGGCGGCCCTGCTTGGTCAGCGCCGTCGCCTGCGCGTTGTACCGGCGGCCGCGCACCAGCTGGGCATACAGCCGGCGCAGCAGCTCCGAGTCGGCCTTGGCGGCCGCCTCGGTGCCGAGGACACGGTACGGCCGCGCGTCGGGCAGCAGCGGAGCGGGGTCGGTACGGGGCTGCCAGGCGGGCGGCGGCGTCGGCCGGTAGGCGTCCCGCTGCTCCATGACCGTCATTACGGCACCTCCTCGTGGGAGCGGCTTCAGGCGCGCCACGGCAGTGATGCGCCTCACCTACCGATTGTTCGGTCGTCGACACATTTTGGCTACAGGCACCTACAGGCTGTGGACAAACGGTTCTCCACAACCTGAGATGGACGCAGTACGTCCATGGTAGAGAGGCGGGGGTACATGGCACCTGAACAAATGGCCGAGCCGCCGGAGCACGGTCCCGCACTGCTTCCCCCGCGCCCCCTCGACGCCATCGACCGGGACATCCTGCAGATACTCCAGGCGGACGGCCGCGCCTCCATACGGTCGGTCTCCGAGCGCGTCCACGTATCGCGCGCCAACGCCTACGCGCGGATCAACCGGCTCATCGAGGACGGAGTGATCCGCGGCTTCGGGGCCCGCGTCAACCACGAACGCGCGGGTCAGGGCACATCGGCGTACATCACCCTGAAAATCGTGCAGAACTCCTGGCGCACGGTCCGCGAGCAGCTGCGCATGCTGCCCGGCGCCTCCCACATCGCCCTGGTGGGCGGTGACTTCGACGTGCTGCTGCTGGTGCACACGCCCGACAACAAGGCGCTGCGCGAGCTGGTCCTCACCCGGCTCCAGGCGATCCCCGAAGTGCTCAGCACGCGCACGCTGCTGGTGTTCGAGGAGGAGGACCTGGAGCCGGAGAACTGACCTCCGAAGGCCCCGGAGCCGGCCGACGACCACGAGAACCCGGGCCGACCGACCACGAGGACCCGAGCCGACCGATCTGGAAAGCCCGGGGCCGGCCGCCTCAGTGGTCCTTGCGCAGCCCCGAGAAGACCAACCGCACGACCGCGTCGGCGACTTCGCGCTCCCCCATACCGCGCCCGTCGGGCCGGTACCACTCCACGACCGAGTTGATCATCCCGAAGACGAGCCGCGTCGCGAGCCGCACCTCCACGTCGCCGCGCACGTCCCCGTCGGCGGCCGCGGCCTTGAGCAGCTCGGCGACCTGGTGGTCGAACTCGCGGCGCCGCTCCAGCGCCCACCGCTCGGTGTCGGTGTTGCCGCGCACGCGCAGCAGCAGCGTCACATACGGCAGCTCGGCGGTGAGCACCTCGACCATGCGCCGTACGACGTACTCCAGCCGCTCCACGGCACGCCCCACGCGCGCGTGCTCCTCGTCGAGGATCTTGAAGAGGCCGTCCAGCGCCCGGCTGACGGCGCGGCGCAGCAGCTCCTCCTTGCCCGCGACATGGTGGTAGATCGACGACTTGGAGATGCCGGCGGCCTTGGAGAGATGTTCCATGGAGGTGCCGTCGTAGCCGCGTTCGTTGAAGACCTGCACGGCGACGGAGAGCAGGCTCTCCGGGGTGTACGTGTCGCGCTTGACGGTGGTCATGAGGTGCCCTCCCGCTTCTCGGAGGCGTACGCGTGCCGGTAGAGCGCGAGGGACGGGGCGTACCGTCCGGAGGGGTCGCGCATGTGCAGGTCGTCCAGGAGGTCGTAGGCCCAGCCGCGGCCGAGCCTGCGGCTCCATTCGAAGGGGCCGAGCGGGTAGTTGACGCCGAGGCGCATCGCCGTGTCGATGTCCTCCTCGGTGGCCACGCCCTTGGCGACGGCGTCGTGCGCCAGGTCGACGATCCGGGCCACCGTGCGGGCGACGATCATGCCGGGCACGTCCCCGATGACGCTGACCTCCTTGCCGAGCGCCTGGAAGAGCCCGGTGGCCTCGGCGAGGGTCTGCGGGGAGGTGTCCTGGGAGGCGGACAGGGCGATACGGGTCGCCCTGCGGTAGTCGAGCGCCAGGTCGAAGTAGACGACGTCACGGAACTCGACGGAGGTCTGCCCGTCGGCGAGGACCAGCTGGCCGCCGCCGGGCAGCACCAGGCGGGTGCCGTGGTCCTCGTCGTCCTCACGGACGCCGATGCCCGCCTCGCGGATCAGCGCGAGCAGTTCGCCGGCGGGGCCCAGGTCGCCCTCGGCGACGACATACGCGGGCGCCTGCGCCTTCTCCGCGGTGTGCGGCTCGGGCCGCTCGGCGTCGTCCCCGTGGTCGTACCAGCCCTGTCCGCTCTTGCGGCCGAGCCGACCGGACTCGACGAGCCGCCGCTGGGCGAGTGAGGGCGTGAAGCGCACGTCCTGGAAGAAGGACTCCCACACGGAGCGGGTGACGGATTCGTTGACGTCCTGCCCGATGAGGTCGGTCAGCTCGAAGGCACCCATCCGGAAACCACCCGACTCGCGCAGGACCGCGTCGATGGTGGCGGGGTCGGCGGCCTGCGCCTCGTAGACCGCGAACGCCTCCGCGTAGAAGGGCCGCGCGATGCGGTTGACGATGAAGCCGGGGGTGTCCGCGCAGGCGACCGGGGTCTTGCCCCAGGCGCGGGCCGTCTCGTACGCGCGCGTGGCCGACGTGACGTCGGTGGCGAACCCGGAGACGACCTCCACGAGCGGCATCAGCGGCGCCGGGTTGAAGAAGTGCAGGCCGACGAAGCGGCCCGCGTTGCGCAGGGCACCGCCGATGGCGGTCACGGACAGGGACGAGGTGTTGGTCGCGAGCAGGCAGTCGTCGCCGACGACGTCCTCCAGCTCCCGCAGCAGCCGCTGTTTCACGTCCAGGCGCTCCAGGACCGCCTCGACGACGAGGGAGCAGTCCGCGAGCTCGGCCAGGCTCTCCGCAGCCAGGAGACGGGCGCGGGCCGCGTCCCGCTCGGCGCCGGTGAGCCGGTCCTTCTCGACGAGCCGGTCGAGGCGTGCGCCGATCGCGGCGGCCGCCTCCTGAGCGCGGCCGGGGACGGCGTCGTACAGCCGCACGGGGTGGCCCGCGACCAGCGCGACCTGGGCTATGCCCTGGCCCATGGTGCCGGTGCCGACGACGGCCACCGGGCTGCTGAGGTCGAGTGCTGTCATGTCCGCGATCCTCCCGCACCGGGGTATCCACAGATGCGGCGGACCCCCTTGTCCCGACCGATCGTTCGGTTACTCTAACTCTGTCCGGCTGTTCCTGCCCAGGTCACGAGCTCAAGGGAGAGCTCACGAGACGAGGAGTTGGTCCCGCATGGCCGCCGAACTCACCGCGCACCAGCTGATCGCCCAGCACCGACCCACCCTCGACCAGGCGCTGGAAGCGATCCGCACGCGCGCGTACTGGTCCCCCCACCCCGAACACCCGAAGGCCTACGGCGAGAACGGCAGCCTGGACGCGGCGGCGGGCAAGGCCGCCTTCGACGCCCTCCTCGGCACCCGTCTCGACCTCGGCCAGCCCGGCACCGACGACTGGACCGGCGGCGAAGTGTCGCCGTACGGAATCGAGTTGGGGATCACCTATCCCCACGCGGACATCGACGTGCTGCTGGCCGCCATGAGCGCGGGCCGGCAGGCGTGGCGCGACGCGGGCGCGGAGATCCGCGCGGTGGTCTGTCTGGAGATCCTCAAGCGCATCAGTGACCGGACGCACGAGTTCGCGCACGCGGTCATGCACACCAGCGGCCAGGCCTTCATGATGGCGTTCCAGGCGGGCGGCCCGCACGCGCAGGACCGCGCCCTGGAGGCGGTGGCGTACGCGTACGTGGAGCAGGTCCGCACGCCCGACACCGCGGAGTGGACCAAGCCCCAGGGCAAGCGCGACCCGCTGACGCTCACCAAGACGTTCAAGCCCGTCCCGCGCGGCATCGCGCTGGTCATCGGCTGCAACACCTTCCCGACGTGGAACGGCTACCCGGGCCTGTTCGCCTCCCTGGCCACCGGCAACGCGGTCCTGGTCAAGCCCCACCCGCGCGCGGTGCTGCCGCTCGCGCTCACCGTGCAGGTGGCCCGCCAGGTGCTGACGGAAGCGGGCTTCGACCCGAACCTGGTGGCACTGGCCGCCGAGCGGCCCGGCGAGGGCATCGCCAAGACGCTCGCGGTGCGCCCGGAGATCCGGATCATCGACTACACGGGCTCGACGGCGTTCGGCGAGTGGCTGGAGACCAACGCCCGGCAGGCGCAGGTCTACACGGAGAAGGCCGGCGTCAACTCGGTGATCGTGGAGTCGACCGACAACTACAAGGGGATGCTGTCGAACCTGGCGTTCTCCCTGTCGCTGTACAGCGGCCAGATGTGCACCACCCCGCAGAACCTGCTGATCCCGCGGGACGGCATCTCCACCGACGAGGGCCCGAAGTCGTACGACGAGGTGGTCGCCGATCTCGCGCGGTCGGTCGGCGGCCTCCTGGGCGACGACGCGCGTGCGAACGCACTGCTCGGCGCGATCGTGAACCCGGACGTCAAGGCCCGTGTGGAGGCGGCGGCGGGGCTCGGCGAAGTCGCTCTGGCCTCGCGGGAGATCGCCAACCCCGAGTTCCCGGAGGCGGTCGTCCGCACCCCTGTGATCGTGAAGCTCGACGGCGCCAAGCCGGACGCGGAGGCCGCCTACATGAGCGAGTGCTTCGGTCCCGTCTCCTTCGCCGTCGCCGTCGACTCGGCGGCGGACGCGGTGGAGCTGCTGCGGCGCACGATCAGGGACAAGGGTGCGATGACCGTAGGCGCGTACACCACCTCCCAGGAGGTCGAGCGGGCCGTCGAGGAGGCCTGCCTGGAGGAGTCCGCCCAGCTCTCGCTCAACCTCACCGGCGGGGTGTACGTCAACCAGACGGCCGCCTTCTCCGACTTCCACGGCTCGGGCGGCAACCCTGCGGCCAACGCGACCCTGTGCGACGGAGCGTTCGTGGCGAACCGCTTCCGGGTCGTGGAAGTACGCCGGGAGGCGTAGAAGCCGCTCAGGCGGGTGCGCCCCCGGTGGCACTCCAGTGGTACAGCGTCATGGCCACACTGGTCGCGAGGTTGTAGCTGGAGACCTGGGGGCGCATCGGCAGGGACACCAGGTGGTCGGTGCGGGCGCGGAGTTCGCCCGACAGACCGGTACGCTCCGAGCCGAACGCGAGCACGGCGTCGTCCGGGATCTTCAGCCCGCGGATGTCGTCGCCCTCCGGGTCCAGCGCGAAAAGCGGGCCCGGCGGCAGCTCGGGCACCGTCAGCCGCTCCACGGCCGTCGCGAAGTGAAGCCCTGCCCCGCCACGGACGACCGTGGGATGCCAGGGGTCGAGTGTGCCGGTCGTGACCACCCCGGTCGCACCGAAACCAGCCGCGAGGCGGATCACCGCACCCGCGTTGCCCAGATTGCGCGGGTTGTCGAGGACGACGACGGGGGCGGTGCGGGGCGTGCGCCGAAGCGCTTCCAGGTTGGCCTCGCGCTCGGGCCGCTCGGCGAGGGCGGCGATCCCGGTGGGATGCGGGCGCGGCACGAGGGCCTGGTATGTGGCCTCCGGGACCTGCGTCAGGAGCGTGTCCAGGGTGTCCCGTACATCGGGGGCCAGCTCCTCGGCCAGGGTCAGCGCCGCCCGCCGGTCGGTGGTGACAGCGACCGGCACGCGAGCGTGGAAACGTATCGCGTGCTTGAGCGCGTGGAAGCCGTCGAGCAGGACGGCGGTGTCGGCCGTCCGGCGCCAGGTGCTCAGCGGGTCGGTCGTGCTGCGGGGCAGATCCGTCATGCCATACAACCTACGTGCGGTGCGGGCCGGGCAGCCTCTGCGCCCGACGCCGGCCGTGGGGCCACGGGCGGCTCGGGCGTGCAGCGGCTCGGGCGGGGAGGCCGACCGGTGTGCGGCTCAGGCCGTCGAGCTCACCTGCGGGCGTTCGGCCGCCTCCTCGGTCGGCGGCCGCTGCCCGCGCGGCCCGGGCAGCGTACGGCTACGGCCTGCGCCGCCCGCCATCAGCCGTGCACGCGCGCGTGCCGCCCATACGCCCAGCCGCCGCAGGAAGGACGTCGGCAGGAACACGGCGTCCGCGGCGATCATCGCGAGCGAGAAGAACGGCAGCCCGAGGACCACGGCGATCGCCAGGTGCTCGGCCATCATGAACACCAGCAGGACGTTCTTCACGCGCCGGTTGAAGAGGGTGAACGGGAACGCGACCTGGGCGGCGACCGTCACGTACGTCACCAGCAGCACGATCGCGCCGTATGAGGCCAGGAGGTCGGACAGGGCGGGCCAGGGCGAGAAGGAGGCGATGTGGAGCGGGTAGTAGACCGCGGTGCCGTCCTGCCATCGCGAGCCCTGGATCTTGTACCAGCCGGCGGTCGAGTAGATCAGACACGCCTCGGCCATGATCACGAGCAGGGCGGCGTTGTGGACGAAGTTGGCGACGACGTCCAGCAGGATGCGGGGCTGCCCATACGGGGCGCGCCGGCCGACGTACCACCACAGGCCGTGCACGGCCCACAGTGCCCAGAACACGATCAGCCAGTCGGTGCCCATCCGGCCCGAGCCCGTCGCCAGGGCCAGCGCGAGGCCGAGCACGCCCCACAGGGCCGGTCCCACCCGGTCGGGTTCCGGCCGCTCACCAGACACCCGTACCGCGAGGGCGCGCCTGGCGCGCCGCTCGTCCAGCGACCACACCTGCCCGCAACGCGTGAACACCAGGTAGATCGCCATCAGATGGATGACGTTGTCGCCGCCGTCACCCATGAAGACACTGCGGTTCTGCAGCGACAGCACGCCCACCATGAACAGCACGGACATCGTGCGGGTGCGCCAGCCGACCAGCAGCAGAGCGCTCGACAGGACGGCGAGGACGTACACGGCCTCGAACCACACCCGACTGTCGGACCACAACAGGAGCGTGAAGGCGTGGTTCTTCGTGACGAGCCGCTGGGCCAGGTCCCAGCTCCACGGTCCGTCGGGCCCGTACATCTCGTGGCGGTGGGGGAACTCACGCAGCAGGAACAGCAGCCAGGTGGTGGCGAAGCCGATGCGGATGACCGCGGTCTGGTACGGGCCGAGGGCGGCCTCGGTGATGCGGGCGACACCGCGCGAGACGCGCAGGGTGATGCGGTTCATCAGGCGCCCACTCCCGCCTGCTCGCTCTTCGACAGCGACCACCAGGGCAACTGGCGGTACACGGGCGTGGTGGAGACCCGCTCCGCGCTCCACTTCGGGGGCCGCACGTTGGAGATGCGGGTGCGCACCTGGACGCGATCGATGGTCTCGCCGCGGCCGGCCGCGTGCTCGCGGCCGAGGCGCAGCACCGCCACGCGGCGCAGATAGTCCGCGGACAGGGCGCCGCGCAGCCCCGCGGGCCGGTTCTCGCCGTCGTGCGAGGCGACATAGAAGTCCCAGGCACGGCGCAGTTCGTTCTGCCGCGTGTGGCTCGGCAGCGGATTGCCGTGGATGGCGGCGCCGTCGAGCGCGGAAAGGTCGTACCAGCCGGTCGTCCGCACACCGCCGTCCCCGGTGAGCACCTCGGCACGGACCTGGACGTTGATGTTCTGCTGGAGCGGGTTGGGCGCGAACAGCTTCCAGTTCTGCTCGAACTCGGGGTAGATCCAATCGTCGATCGTCTTGCCGTGCGCCTTGGTGAGGGTGTTCGACGGCGCGACGTGCAGGAACACCATCCCGAGGTGCACACAGGCGGTCAGGGCGACTACCGCGAGCGCCAGCGCGGCGGGGATCTGGTAGCGCGGGGAGAGGGCGGCTATGCCGGTGCGCGGAGCGGAGGGCGACTGAGGGGAGGCGGTCACCTCGGGGGCCGGCCGACCGGCGCCGCCGGGCTCCGGGGAAGTGGCGACGGCGGGCAGGGCCGCCGGGTCCGGGCCGGGACCACCCTTGTCCCGCGGCCCGGCTGCCTCCTGCGGAGCCGGATCCCCCGGTACGTCCCTCGATACGCCCACGGGCAGCGGGAGCGCCGGATCGTCAGAACCGCCCGGCCGCTCCCGCCGAGCGTCCGGTCCCTCGTCGTACGCGTCCATCCCGCCCCGTCTCCCGAACCTGCGTGTCCCGGTGCCGTTTCCCTGCCGCCGACCCGGGTCCACCTGCCGTCCCCGCCGCGGGCCGCATCACCCGTTCGCAGCACACAGCGACGTTCGCACCGGAACGGTACTCAGGACCGCCCGCACCGCACAGCCCAATCGGCACAGCGGCCGGACAGCGGCCGGAGGTTATCCACAGCGGTTGACACCCTACGCGGCTCGGCACACCATTGAATCGACCGGACCGAACGATCGGTCGGGAGACGGGTGAGTGGTCGAGGGGGACCGCATGGCGACAGCAGCAGCGCACCGGACGGCCCGCGCGGACGGCACGGCAGACGCCGACGCGGCGGCATACGAGGCCGTCTTCGACGCCGCCGTCGCGGCCGACGAGCGCATCGAACCGCGCGACTGGATGCCCGACGCCTACCGCGCCACCCTGATCCGGCAGATCGCCCAGCACGCGCACTCCGAGATCATCGGCATGCAGCCTGAGGCCAACTGGATCACGCGCGCTCCCTCACTGCGCCGCAAGGCGATCCTGATGGCCAAGGTCCAGGACGAAGCGGGCCACGGGCTGTATCTGTACAGCGCGGCGGAAACACTCGGCACAAGCCGCGACGAGCTGCTCGACAAGCTGCACACGGGCCGCCAGAAGTATTCGTCGATCTTCAACTACCCCACGCTGACCTGGGCAGACGTCGGCGCCATCGGCTGGCTCGTGGACGGCGCCGCGATCACCAACCAGGTGCCTCTGTGCCGCTGTTCCTACGGCCCATACGCACGCGCGATGGTCCGCATCTGCAAGGAGGAGTCCTTCCACCAGCGTCAGGGCTACGAGCTGCTGCTGGCCCTCAGCCGGGGCACACCGGAGCAGCACGCCATGGCGCAGGACGCGGTGGACCGCTGGTGGTGGCCCTCCCTGATGATGTTCGGTCCGCCCGACGACGAGTCGGCGCACTCCGCGCAGTCGATGGCCTGGAAGATCAAGCGTCACTCGAACGACGAGCTGCGCCAGCGCTTCGTGGACATCTGCGTCCCCCAGGCGGAGTCGCTGGGCCTCACCCTCCCCGACCCGCAGCTGCGGTGGAACGAGGAGCGGGTGCACTACGACTTCGGCCCCATCGACTGGACAGAGTTCTGGGAAGTCCTCAAGGGCAACGGCCCCTGCAACGAACAGCGGATAACCCAACGCAGGCGGGCGCATGACGAGGGCGCCTGGGTACGGGAGGCGGCCGCGGCGTACGCGGCGAAGCACAGCGACGGGACGCGGGCGGCCGACGGGCACGCCGGCACGGTCGGTGGAGCGTCGGCACACCAGGCCGGCGAGAACGGGGAGGCGTGAGGATGACGACCGAAGAGTGGCCCCTGTGGGAGGTCTTCGTGCGCTCGCGACGCGGACTCTCGCACACCCACGCGGGCAGTCTGCACGCCCCGGACGCGGAGCTGGCCCTGCGCAACGCGCGAGATCTGTACACCCGGCGCGGCGAGGGCGTCTCGATCTGGGTCGTGCCGTCCGCGGCGATCACCGCGTCCTCGCCGGACGAGAAGGACCCGTTCTTCGAGCCGGCCGCCGACAAGCCCTATCGGCACCCGACGTTCTACGAGATCCCGGAGGGGGTGAAGCACCTGTGACCGTCACGGTGCACACCGCGGCCGCCCTGGCCCTCGGCGACGACGCCCTGGTGCTCTCGCACCGCCTGGGGGAGTGGGCGGGCCACGCGCCGGTGCTCGAGGAGGACGTCGCCCTCGCCAACATCGCACTGGACCTGCTGGGCCAGGCCCGGGTGCTGCTGTCCATGGCGGGTGACGAGGACGAGCTGGCCTACCTGCGCGAGGAGCGCGCCTTCCGCAACCTGCAACTGGTGGAACAGCCGAACGGCGACTTCGCGCACACGATCGCCCGCCAGCTGTACTTCTCCACCTACCAGCGGCTGCTCTACAGCCAACTGGCCGCAGGGGAGGGCGAGTTCTCCGGCCTTGCGGCCAAGGCGGTCAAGGAAGTCACCTACCACCAGGACCACGCCGAGCAGTGGACGCTACGGCTCGGCGACGGCACGGACATGAGCCATGAGCGGATGCGGCGCGCGTGCGAGGCGCTGTGGCGGTTCACGGGGGAGATGTTCCAGCCGGTCGAGGGCGTGGACGTCGACTGGGCGGGGATGCAGGCCGCCTGGCGCGAGTCGGTGGGCGACGTGCTGCGCCGGGCCACCCTGGAGGTCCCCGAGGGACCACAGTCGGGGGCATGGACGGCGGGCGCCGGACGGCAGGGCCTGCACACCGAACCCTTCGGGCGGATGCTCGCAGAAATGCAGCATCTGCACCGCAGCCACCCGGGGGCGTCATGGTGACGACAACCACGGCCGTCGAAGAGGAACTGCGCCGGCTCGCCGGCTCCGTCCCCGACCCGGAGCTGCCCGTGCTGACCCTGGAAGAACTGGGCGTCCTGCGAGCGGTCCATGTGCACGGCGGGGGCAAGGTGGAGGTCGAGCTGACCCCGACCTACACGGGATGCCCCGCGCTCGAAACGATGTCCCTGGACATAGAGCGGGTGCTGCACGAACACGGCGTACGCGAGGTCGTCGTGCGCACGGTGCTCGCCCCCGCATGGTCGACGGACGACATCTCCGACGAAGGCCGTCGCAAACTACGGGAGTTCGGGATAGCCCCGCCACGCGCACGGCAGCGGGAGGCGTCCGGGCCAGTAGCGGTGGAGCTGGGGCCGACGCGTAAGGTCACCGGCTCCCCCGAGCCGGACGGCCCCGTACGCTGCCCCTACTGCGGGTCCGCCGAAACCGAGCTGCTGAGCCGTTTCTCCTCCACCGCGTGCAAAGCGCTGCGCCGCTGCCTGGACTGCCGCGAGCCGTTCGACCACTTCAAGGAGTTGTGATGGCCCGCTTCCACGCGCTCCCGGTGGCCGCGGTGGACCGGCTCACCGACGACTCGGTGGCCCTGACCTTCACCGTGCCGCCCGCACTGCGCGAGGAGTACCGTCACGCGCCCGGTCAGCACCTCGCCCTGCGCCGCACCGTCGACGGCACGGAGATACGGCGCACCTACTCGATCTGCTCCCCCGCCCCGGCGCCGGACGAGGAGGGGCCGCGCACGCTGCGCGTCGGGGTGCGGCTGGTCGAGGACGGAGCCTTCTCCACGTACGCCCTCAAGGAGATCGCCGTCGGCGACGAGCTGGAGGTGATGACGCCGGCCGGACGGTTCACTCTGGAGCCCTCGCCCGGGCTGTACGCGGCGGTGGTGGGCGGCAGCGGGATCACGCCGGTGCTGTCGATCGTGACGACGCTGCTCGCTCGGGACCCCCTGGCACGGTTCTGCCTCATACGCAGCGATCGGACGTCCGCCTCGACGATGTTCCTGGACGACGTCGCCGACCTCAAGGACCGCTTCCCCGAGCGGTTCCAGCTGGTCACAGTGCTCTCCCGGGAGGAGCAGCAGGCAGGACTGCCGTCCGGGCGGCTCGACCGGGAGCGGCTGTCCGGACTGCTGCCCACGCTGCTGCCGGTGGAGAAGGTCGCGGGCTGGTTCCTGTGCGGACCGTTCGGCCTGGTGCAGTCGGCGGAGCGGGCGCTGCGCGGCCTCGGGGTGCCGCGAACGCGTATCCACGAGGAGATCTTCCACGTGGACGACGGAGCCCCGGCCACATCGTCCGTACCGGCCCCCGCGCACAGCACGGTGACCGCGCGGCTCGACGGACGCGGCGGGACCTGGCCGGTCCAGGACGGCGAGTCGCTCCTGGAGACGGTGCTGCGCAACCGGCCCGACGCCCCCTATGCCTGCAAGGGCGGGGTGTGCGGGACCTGCAGAGCCTTCCTGGTCTCGGGCGAGGTCAGGATGGACCGCAACTTCGCGCTGGAACCGGAGGAGACGGATGCCGGGTACGTCCTGGCGTGCCAGTCGCATCCGGTCACGGAGCAGGTGGAGCTGGACTTCGACCGGTGAGCGGGCTTCGGCCGGTGAGTGGGAGCTTCGGCCGGCAGATGCCGGCCGACGGTTCCCTTGTCGGCGCATGTCGACGGGCCGTTCCCTTCTTCTAGAACCTGTTCTATCTTGACGCTCCGTCAGATCAGCGGATCCGCCAGGAGGACAGGCCGTGGACTTCACCTTCAGCGAGGAGCAGCAGGCGGCGGTCGAGGCGGCGAAGGCCGTGTTCGCCGGGGTCGCACCGGACGGGGTGCCCAGCCCCGCGCTGACAGCGGGGGCCGTCGCCGACGACTTCGACCGGACGCTGTGGACGCGGCTAGCGGAAGCCGACCTGCTGAGCCTGCTACTGGACGCCGAGTACGGCGGGGCGGGCCTCGACCCGATCGCCCTGTGCCTGGTGCTGCGCGAGTCGGCGAAAGTACTGGCACGCGTACCACTGCTGGAGAGCACGGCGGCCGCCGTGGCCATACAGGCCCACGGCACCCCCGAACTGAAGGAGGAACTGCTCGCACGGGCGGCCCGCGGAGAACGGGTACTCACGGTCGCCGCACACGGCCGAACCGGACACGACCCGGCCGAACTCGCCGTGGTCGCACGACGGGAGGGCGACGGCACCTGGGTACTGGACGGAATACAGACGGCGGTGCCATGGGCGTACAACGCCGACGCCGTCCTCGTACCGGCACACACCGACGACTCGGGCCGTGCCGTCCTCGTACTGGTGTCGCGCACACACGAGGGCGTCGTCCTGGCCGAGCAGATCTCCACCACAGGGGAGCGGCTCACGGAGCTGCGACTGGAGTCGGCGCGAATCGCGCAGCGGTACGTGCTCGACGCCGAGGGGGCGTGGGAGCGGCTCCGCCTGCTGCTCACCACCGGAATGTGCGCACTCGCGCTGGGCCTCGGCGAAGGCGTGCTGCGGATGACGAGCGAGTACACCAGCAAACGGGAGCAGTTCGGGCACCCGGTCGCCACGTTCCAGGCCGTCGCCGTACAAGCCGCCGACCGGTACATCGACCTGCGCGCCATGGAAGCCACGCTCTGGCAGGCCGCCTGGCGGATCAGCTCCGGCGCAGCGGGTGCGCTGCCGGCGGCCGGGGACGTGGCCGCGGCGAAGATCTGGGCGTCGGAAGGGGTACGGCGCGTGGTGCAGACGGCACAGCATCTGCACGGAGGCTTCGGCGCCGACACCGACTACTCGCTGCACCGGTACCACGCCTGGGCCAAACACCTGGAACTCTCGCTCGGCCCCGCGGCAGCGCACGAAGAAGCACTGGGAGACCTGCTCGCGGCGCATCCACTGGGATGAGCGCCGGGGTCAGCGGGACGGCTTGCCCGGGCCAGGCCCGGGCGCGCCCTACAGCACGAAGCCGGGTTCGCCCTTGTCGTCCACGACGGGGCGGCCCTCGGCGGCCCAGACCTGCATACCGCCGTCGACGTTCACCGCGTCAATGCCCTGCTGGACCAGATACATCGCGACCTGGGCCGAGCGGCCACCGGAGCGGCAGATCACATGGACCCTGCCGTCCTGCGGCGCCGCCTCCGTGAACTCGCCGTACCGCGCGACGAACTCACTGATGGGAATGTGCAGCGCCCCCGCAGCGTGACCGGCCTGCCACTCGTCGTCCTCGCGGACATCCAGCAGGAAGTCGTCGTCCTTGAGGTCCGCGACCTCGACCGTGGGCACACCAGCTCCGAAATGCATACCCCCGACGCTACCCGACGAGAGCGCGCACGCGCCTCGCCCGGATGGATCACGCCGTGCGCCGTGCCTCAGCCGCGCAGCGTCTGCAGCTCGGCTTCCTTCTCCGCCACCTGGGCCAGCAGCCGCTCCGCGATCTCCTCAAGGAGGCGGTCAGGATCGTCCTGGGCGAGCCGGAGCATCGAGCCGATCGCGCTCTCCTCCAGCTCACGGGCCACGAGCGTGAGCATGTCCTTGCGCTGGGCGAGCCATTCGAGGCGGGCGTAGAGCTCCTCGCTACGACTCGGCTTGCGCTCCTCCGGAACGGCGCCGGCGGCCCACTCCTCGGAGAGTTCACGCAGCAGGGCCTCGTCCCCGCGGGCGTACGCGGCGTTGACCCGGGCGATGAACTCGTCGCGCCGCATGCGCTCGTCCTCGTCCTGGGCGAGGTCGGGGTGGGCCTTGCGCGCGAGTTCGCGGTAGAGCTTGCGGGCCTCCTCGCTGGGGCGGACACGGGGCGGGGTCCGTACGGGCTGGTCCGTCAGCATGGCCTGGGCCTCCGGGAACAACCCGTCGGAGTCCATCCAGCCGTGGAACAGCTCCTCGACGCCCGGCATCGGCATGACCCGGGCGCGTGCCTCGTGGGCGCGCCGAATGTCCTCCGGGTCGCCGCTGCGGGCGGCCCGCTCCTCGGCGATCTCCGCCTCCAGTTCGTCGAGGCGCGTGTACATCGGCCCGAGCTTCTGGTGGTGCAGCCGCGAGAAGTTCTCGACCTCGATGCGGAAGGTCTCCACGGCTATCTCGTACTCGATCAACGCGTTCTCGGCGGCCCGTACGGCTCGCTCCAGCCGCTCCTCGGGCCGCGCCCTGGCGTCCTCGGCCATGGCTTCACCGGAGTCACCGCTCCGGGCGGCCTGCTCCTCGGCACCGGACACGGACTCGCTCTGCTCGGCTTCGGGCGTCGTCACCGGACCAGCGTAAGACACGGCGGAGGACCATCTGCCGGTTCCTCAAGGTCGGGGCGCTGTTGGCCGGGCGACGGACGACCTCGCCGAGGACCTCGGGACCAAGGTGAAGGGTGTTGGGGCCTCCCCCTCCCCCCTCCCACCCCGCCCCCCCTCAAACCCCCATCTCCCCCGCAATCCGCCCAGCCCGCACCGCCGCCACCAGCTCCGCATGGTCCGCCTCCGTGCGGTCCGCGTACGCCACGGCGAACGTCGCTATCGCCTCGTCCAGCTCCTCGCTCTTGCCGCAGTAGCCCGAGATCAGACGCGGGTCGGCGCTGTGGGCGTGGGCGCGGGCCAGGAGCGCCCCGGTCATACGGGCGTAGTCGTCGACCTGGTCGGCGGCCAGGGCCGCGGGGTCGACACTGCCCTTACGGTTACGGAACTGCCGTACCTGGTACGGGCGTCCGGCAACCGATGTCCAGCCCAGCAGGATGTCGCTGACGACCTGCATACGCTTCTGCCCGAGGACGACCCGGCGACCCTCGTGCTCCACCTCCGGCACCGGACGGCCGGCCGTGGCCAGATGGGGCAGCAGAGCCGACGGGCGGGCCTCCTTGACCTGGAGGATCAGCGGTTCACCGCGATGGTCGAGGAGCAGCACCACGTACGAGCGCGTGCCCACACTGCCCGTGCCGACCACACGGAACGCCACGTCCTGTACCGCGTACCGGGCCAGGAGCGGGAGGCGGTCCTCGGACAGCGTCGTCAGATACTCCTCCAGCGATGCCGCGACCGCCGCCGCCTCCGCGTCCGGTATGCGGCGCAGCACCGGCGGTGCGTCCACGAAGCGGCGGCCACCATCCTCGGCCGGTTCCGTCGACTTGGCCGCGAACCGTCCGCTCGTATTGGCCCGTGCCTTCTCCGAGACCCGCTCCAGTGTGCCCAGCAGATCGTGGGCGTCCGTGTGGGAGACCAGTTCCTCGTCGGCAATCGCGTTCCACGCGTCGAGGACCGGGAGCTTGGCCAGCAGGCGCATCGTGCGCCGGTACGCGCCGACCGCGTCGTGCGCCGCCTGCCGGCACGTGTCCTTGTCGGCTCCCGCCTCGCGGCCGGCGAGTACCAGTGAGGTGGCGAGGCGCTTGAGGTCCCACTCCCAGGGGCCGTACACCGTCTCGTCGAAGTCGTTCAGGTCGATGACCAGTCCGCCGCGCGCGTCCCCGTACAGGCCGAAGTTCGCCGCGTGGGCGTCGCCGCAGATCTGGGCGCCGATGCCGGTCATCGGGGTGCGCGCGAGGTCGTACGCCATGAGGCCCGCCGAGCCGCGCAGGAACGCGAAGGGCGTGGCGGCCATCCTGCCGACGCGTATCGGGGTGAGCTCGGGGATCCGGCCGCGGTTGGACTCCTCGACCGCGGTGACCGCGTCCGGGCGGTCGACGTCCGCTTCCGTCTCGGCGTGCGCCGAGCGGCGCACCCGCGTACGCAGCGCCTTGCCCTCGTCCTTGGGCGAGCCCTGCGCCGGCCACCGCGCGAAGCCCCGCACCGCGGAAATCCTGGATGCCTGCCGTGGCACCGCCGCCCCGGCCTCCGCACCGACCTCGGTCACACCGACCGCCTCCCCCGTTGTCCACGCAGCCGTACGAACATCAACTGCCGACGACCGTACAGCGGGGCGCCGAGGCGCGTCAGACCCTGTGGATAACCTCGGCGGCGCCGGTACGCCCACCCCGTGAAACGGACAGGCCAAGAGTTGAGAGCTTCCTCACACCTGGGCTTGCGGCAGGCCCGGTTTCCTCGTATGGAGACACGGCCGCCCGCATAGCGAAACGGCCGCCATCGGGAACCGATGACGACCGTTTCGTCGTGGTGCGCGAGGGGGGAGTTGAACCCCCACGCCCTTGCGGGCACTGGAACCTGAATCCAGCGCGTCTGCCTATTCCGCCACCCGCGCATTGGGTGTGTCTTCCGGCTCCCGCCCCTTTTCGGTGCTGGCGCCTTCCGACATCCAGAACATTAGCACGCTGGAGAGGGTGGGTTCACATCCCTTTCTTGCCGGGCAGCCCGGCCCGCCCCGGGAAACTCCCGGCCGACCAGCCACGACCCGGGTCGCCCCTCGACGACCGCGACCCGGCCCCGGCACCCGACGAGCGCGAACGCCCCCTGCATGCCCAGCACGCCCCCCACACCGCCCCCGAACCCGCGGTGCCTCGCGCCACCCCACGTCTCCACGCGGACCAGTCCCTGTCGTCACGTCCGCCTGCTCACATGGCCACGTCCGCCTGCTCGCATCGCCACGCCCCCGTCCGCGTCCGCGTCCCCACGCCCGTCGTGCCCGCGTCTCCACGCCCGTCGTGCCCGCGTCCCCACCCGCCCATCCGCCCCCGTTCCCCACACCCGTCCCGCCCGCCCCCACACCCGTCTGTTCACGTCTCAACGCGTACCTGTTCACGTATCAACCTCGTACCGGTCCCAGGCATCTCCCCAGGAGAAGGACCGGGTCCACAGTCAGGTGCGGGACACTGGTCTGCGGCCGCCTCTACGATCCATGTCAGGAGTACCTCCGCGGACAACGTCCGAGGAGTACGTCCGAAAGGAGTTCGAACAGGTCGTCCGGAGGGAACTTCGGAGGCGTCGACACCCGTCGACAGGGCCGACAGGGGGAACCAGCCGATTTTCCGGCGCGTGGATACGATCAGTAAGCAGTACCAGGTAAGCAGTACGCAGGACGGCAGCAACGGAGGAGGTGCCCCATGGGAGTCCTGAAGCGTTTCGAGCAGCGTCTCGAAGGTCTGGTCAACGGCACCTTCGCCAAGGTGTTCAAGTCCGAGGTCCAGCCAGTGGAGATCGCCGGTGCGCTCCAGCGCGAGTGCGACAACAACGCGACCATCTGGAACCGCGACCGGACCGTCGTCCCCAACGACTTCATCGTGGAGCTGAGCACGCCGGACTACGAGCGACTCAGCCCCTACTCCGGTCAGCTCGGCGACGAGCTGGCCGGCATGGTGCGCGACTACGCCAAGCAGCAGCGCTACACCTTCATGGGCCCCATCAAGGTCCATCTGGAGAAGGCGGACGACCTCGACACCGGTCTGTACCGGGTGCGCAGCCGTACGCTCGCCTCCTCCACCAACCAGCAGGCTCCCGCGTCCGCCCCGGCGGGGCGGCAGGGCCCCGGCGCTCCGGGTGGCTACGGCTATCCTCCGGCCGCCGCGCCCTCGGGCGCTCCTCCCATGCCGTCCGCGCCGCCGCCCGGCGGACGCCCCGGCGCCGCTCCTTACGGCCAGCGGCCCCCGGCCGCACCCATGGCGGGCGGGCGCACGCGCTACTGGATCGAGATCAACGGCACCCGCCATCAGATCTCCCGCGCCACGCTGGTGCTGGGCCGCAGCACCGACGCCGACGTGCGGATCGACGACCCCGGCGTGTCGCGCCGGCACTGCGAGATCCGGACCGGAACGCCCTCGACGATCCAGGATCTCGGGTCCACCAACGGCATCGTGGTGGACGGGCAGCACACCACCCGCGCTACGCTCCGCGACGGCTCGCGGATCGTCGTGGGCAGCACCACCATCATTTACCGGCAAGCCGAAGGGTGAAGCGGGGGCAATGTCAGAGCTGACCCTCACGGTCATGCGGCTGGGTTTCCTGGCCGTACTGTGGCTGTTCGTGATCGTGGCCGTGCAGGTCATCCGCAGCGACCTGTTCGGTACGCGCGTCACACAGCGCGGCTCGCGCAGGGACAGCGGGCGGCCCCAGCAGGCCCCACGCCAGGCGGCGCCCCCGCCGCAGCGTCAGCAGCCCAGCGGTGGCCGTCAGCGCCGCGGCGCCCCGACCAAGCTGGTCGTCTCGGAGGGCTCCCTGACGGGGACGACGGTCGCGCTGCAGGGCCAGACCATCACGCTGGGCCGTGCGCACGACAGCACCATCGTGCTGGACGACGACTACGCCTCCAGTCGGCACGCCCGGATCTACCCCGACCGGGACGGCCAGTGGATCGTCGAGGACCTCGGGTCCACCAACGGCACGTACCTCGACCGGAACCGGCTGACGACCCCCACACCGATTCCGCTGGGCGCGCCGATCCGCATCGGCAAGACCGTCATCGAGCTGCGGAAGTAGAACAACAATGAGCGAGCGGAGCGAGCACGCAGCGGCGGCCCACACCCAGGGTCCCGGCGCGCTCCCGACCGGAGGGTGGGCACCGTGCGGATGTACCCGGAGCCGACGGGCGAGGTGCACATGAGTCTGTCACTGCGCTTCGCCGCCGGATCGCACAAAGGCATGATCCGCGAGGGCAACGAGGACTCCGGTTACGCCGGTCCGCGCCTGCTCGCGATCGCCGACGGGATGGGCGGCCAGGCCGCCGGCGAGGTCGCCTCCTCCGAGGTGATCTCGACCATCGTCGCGCTCGACGACGACATCCCGGGCTCCGACATCCTCACCTCGCTCGGTACGGCGGTGCAGCGCGCCAATGACCAGCTGCGCGCGATGGTCGAGGAGGACCCCCAGCTCGAGGGCATGGGGACCACGCTCACCGCGCTGCTGTGGACCGGTCAGCGGCTCGGGCTCGTCCACGTCGGCGACTCCCGCGCCTATCTGCTGCGCGACGGCGTCCTCACCCAGATCACGCAGGACCACACCTGGGTGCAGCGGCTGGTCGACGAGGGCCGGATCACGGAGGAGGAGGCCACGACCCACCCGCAGCGGTCGCTCCTCATGCGGGCGCTCGGCAGCGGTGACCACGTCGAGCCCGACCTGTCCATCCGTGAGGTGCGCGCCGGTGACCGGTATCTGATCTGTTCCGACGGGTTGTCCGGGGTCGTCTCCCACCAGACGATGGAGGAGACCCTCGCCGGCTACCACGGCCCGCAGGAGACCGTGCAGGAGCTGATCCAGCTCGCGCTGCGTGGCGGCGGCCCGGACAACATCACGGTCATCGTGGCCGACGTCCTCGACCTGGACACCGGGGACACCCTCGCGCAACACCTGTCCGACACCCCGGTCGTGGTGGGCGCGGTCGCCGAGAACCAGCTCCACCTGCACGACAACGGCATCATGCAGACGCCCGCGGGCCGCGCCTCCGGTCTGGGCCGCCAGGGCCACGGGCACGGCGGCGGGGGCGAGTTCGGCCCGCCCGGCAGCGGCGACACCACCGGGTACATCCCGGCGGACGGCTTCGACGGCTACACCGACGAGGACTTCGTCAAGCCGAAGAAGGGCCGCAAGTGGCTGAAGAGGTCCTTCTACACGGTCCTCGCGCTCGCCGTCATCGGCGGCGGGTCCTACGGCGGCTACCGGTGGACGCAGACGCAGTTCTACGTCGGGACGAACGGCGAGCACGTCGCGCTGTACCGGGGCATCAGCCAGGACCTGGCCTGGGTGTCGCTGTCGAAGGTGGAGAAGGACCACCCCGAGATCGAACTCAAGTACCTGCCTCCGTACCAGCAGAAGCAGGTCAAGGCGACCATCGCCGAGGGCGATCTCAAGGCGGCCCAGTCGAAGATCTCCGAGCTGGCCGTGCAGGCGTCCGCGTGCAAGAAGGAGAACGCACGCACCCAGGCCGAGAGCGGGAACAACGCCAAGACCGGCGAAGGCCAGGCCGGCGGCACCACGGGAACCACGAAGACCTCCTTTACGTCCAAGGCCACATCGTCCCCGTCTCCGAACCCGTCGGCGTCGGGGAAGAAGACCCAGACCGCACCCACTCCCACTTCCACGCCCGGCGCCGGCCTCTCGGAGGAAGAGCAGAAGGTCGTCTCACTGTGCGGTAAGCAGTAAGCAAGCCGTGAGGGGCCCTGTCACACCATGAGCAGCAGTACGAACGCGACGACACATCACACGTCCACGATCGGCTCGATCGGCACACCGAGCCGCCGCAACACCGAACTGGCGTTGCTGGTGTTCGCCGTGGCCATCCCGGTGTTCGCCTACGCCAACGTGGGCCTCGCCATCGACAACAAGGTGCCGGCCGGCCTGCTGAGCTACGGCGTCGGCCTCGGCCTGCTGGCCGGCATCGGCCATCTCGTCGTACGGAAGTTCGCCCCGTACGCGGACCCGCTGCTGCTGCCGCTGGCCACGCTGCTGAACGGGCTCGGTCTGGTCGCGATCTGGCGGCTCGACCAGTCCAAGCTGCTGCAGTCCATCGACGTGGCCGGCGACAAGGCGAGCAAACAGCTGATCTACACGGCGATGGGCATCGCGCTCTTCGTCGCCGTGCTGGTCTTCCTCAAGGACCACCGAGTCCTGCAGCGTTACACCTACATCTCCATGGCCGGCGCGCTGGTCCTGCTGCTGCTTCCGCTGGTGCCGGGCCTCGGTGCCGACGTCTTCGGCGCCAAGATCTGGATCCAGATCGGCAGTTTCACCATCCAGCCCGGTGAGTTCGCCAAGATCGTGCTGGCGATCTTCTTCGCCGGCTATCTGATGGTGAAGCGGGACGCGCTGGCCCTGGCCAGCCGCCGCTTCATGGGCCTGTACCTGCCGCGTGGCCGCGACCTCGGCCCGATCCTGGTCGTCTGGGGAATCTCGATCCTCATCCTGGTCTTCGAGACCGACCTCGGTACGTCGCTGCTGTTCTTCGGAATGTTCGTCATCATGCTGTACGTCGCCACCGAGCGGACCAGCTGGATCGTCTTCGGTCTGCTGATGTCCGCGGTCGGCGCCGTCGGCGTGGCGAGCTTCGAACCGCACATCCAGACGCGTGTCCAGGCCTGGCTCAACCCGTTGGGCGAGTACAAGGCCAGCCAGGCCGGAGTCAAGGACGGCATCGTCCACTCCGAGCAGGCCATGCAGGCCCTGTGGGCGTTCGGCTCCGGCGGCACTCTCGGCACCGGATGGGGCCAGGGCCACTCCGAGCTCATCCGGTTCGCCGCCAACTCCGACTTCATCCTCGCCACGTTCGGCGAGGAACTGGGCCTGGCCGGCATCATGGCGATCCTGCTGATCTACGGGCTGATCGTGGAGCGCGGCGTGCGCACCGCCCTCGCCGCCCGCGACCCGTTCGGCAAGCTGCTCGCGATCGGCCTCTCGGGCGCCTTCGCGCTCCAGGTCTTCGTCGTCGCCGGTGGCGTCATGGGCCTGATCCCGCTGACCGGTATGACGATGCCGTTCCTCGCGTACGGCGGTTCCTCCGTCATCGCCAACTGGGCGCTGATCGGCATCCTGATCCGCATCAGCGACACCGCGCGCCGTCCCGCCCCGTCCCCCGCCCCCAACCCCGACGCCGAGATGACCCAGGTGGTCCGCCCGTGAACAAGCCCCTGCGCCGGATCGCGATCTTCTGCGGGCTCCTCATCCTCGCGCTGCTCATCCGCGACAACTGGCTCCAGTACGTCAAGGCCGACAGCCTGCGCACCGACACGAAGAACCGCCGGGTGCTGATCGCCCGGTACTCCACGCCGCGCGGCGACATCGTCGTCGACGGCGAGCCGATCACCGGGTCGAAGAAGACGCCCAGCAAGAGCCTCAACGACTTCGCGTACAAGCGGACGTACAAGGACGGCGCGATGTGGTCGCCGGTCACCGGCTACGCCTCGCAGGCGTTCGGGGCCACGCAACTGGAGTCCATCGAGGACGGCATCCTCACCGGCGACGACGACCGGCTCTTCTTCCGCAACACCCTGGACATGCTGACCGGCAAGGAGAAGCAGGGCGGCAACGTCGTCACCACGCTCAACGGGGCCGCGCAGAAGGCCGCGTACGACGGTCTGAAGAAGATCGGCGGCAAGGGCGCCGCGGTGGCGCTCGACCCGGAGACCGGCGCGATCCTGGCGCTGGCGTCGTACCCGTCGTACGACCCGTCGACGTTCGCGGGCAACTCCCTTTCGACGGACAGCAAGGCCTGGACGAAGCTCCTGAAGAAGAACAACCCGAGCGACCCGATGCTGAACCGGGCGCTGCGCGAGACCTACCCGCCGGGCTCCACCTTCAAGGTGGTCACCGCGGCGGCCGCGCTGGAGAACGGGCTGTACACCTCGGCCGACCAGGCGACCGACTCGCCGGTGCCGTACACCCTTCCGGACACCAGGCAACCGCTGAAGAACGAAGGCAGCATCGCCTGCAAGAACGTGAGCATGCGTGAGGCGCTGCGGGTGTCCTGCAACTCCGTCTTCGGCAAGATCGGCGCCGACCTCGGCAAGGACAAGATGCTCGAGGAGGCCAAGAAGTTCGGCTTCAACGCCCAGCAGTTCGTGCCGGTGCGTTCCAACGCCTCCAACTTCCCGGAGAAGATGGACAGGCCGCAGACCGCGCTCAGCTCGATCGGGCAGTTCGAGACCGCCGCGACCCCGCTTCAGATGGCCATGGTCGCCTCGGCGGTCGCGAACAACGGCACGCTGATGAAGCCGTACATGGTGGACAAGCTGCAGGCGCCCAGCCTGGACGTCATCTCGCAGACCAAGCCGGAGGAACTGAGCCGGCCGCTGTCCGAGAAGAACGCCCAGATCCTCCAGTCGATGATGGAGACCGTCGTCCAGAGCGGTACGGGCAAGAACGCGCAGATCTCCGGCGCCACCGTGGGCGGCAAGACCGGTACCGCGCAGCACGGTGTGAACAACAGCGAGAAGCCGTACGCCTGGTTCATCTCGTACGCCAAGCTCAGCGACGGCAGCTCGCCGGTCGCCGTGGCCGTGGTGGTCGAGGACGAACACGCCAACCGTGACGACATCTCCGGTGGCGGTCTCGCCGCCCCCATCGCGAAGAACGTCATGGAGGCGGTCATCAAGAACAAGAAGTGACCCCCGTCACGTCCCCTTCACATCGGTGCACGTTGCGATACCGGTCCTGTATCGGGTGGCGGATGTGGCCAGGTCACACAGAGCGATCCGGGTACCGTATGCCCGGACAGCACACCGCCGGACCACACGCGGGTGTGGTCGGGACCGACGGAGAGGGCTGGTAGGAAGCTATGGAAGAGCCGCGTCGCCTCGGCGGCCGGTACGAGCTGGGCCAGGTGCTCGGCCGTGGTGGCATGGCGGAGGTCTACCTCGCGCACGACACCCGGCTCGGCCGCACCGTGGCGGTGAAGACGCTGCGGGCGGACCTCGCACGCGATCCGTCGTTCCAGGCCCGGTTCCGCCGGGAGGCCCAGTCGGCCGCCTCGCTCAACCATCCCGCGATCGTCGCGGTGTACGACACTGGCGAGGACTACATCGACGGGGTCTCGATCCCGTACATCGTGATGGAGTACGTCGACGGCTCCACGCTCCGTGAGCTTCTGCACAGCGGCCGCAAGCTGCTGCCGGAACGGGCCATGGAGATGACCATCGGCATCCTCCAGGGCCTGGAGTACGCGCACCGCAGCGGCATCGTCCACCGCGACATCAAGCCCGCGAACGTCATGCTGACGCGCAACGGCCAGGTCAAGGTGATGGACTTCGGCATCGCCCGCGCCATGGGCGACTCCGGCATGACGATGACGCAGACGGCGGCGGTCATCGGCACGGCTCAGTACCTCTCGCCGGAGCAGGCGAAGGGCGAGCAGGTCGACGCCCGTTCGGACCTGTATTCGACGGGCTGCCTGCTCTACGAGCTGCTGACGGTCCGCCCGCCGTTCGTGGGCGACTCCCCGGTCGCGGTCGCCTACCAGCACGTCCGTGAGGAGCCCCAGCCGCCGAGCGTCTTCGACCCCGAGATCACGCCCGCGATGGACGCGATCGTGCTGAGGGCGCTGGTCAAGGACCCCGACTACCGCTACCAGAGCGCCGACGAGATGCGCCAGGACATCGAGGCGTGCCTCGACGGCCAGCCGGTCGCGGCGACGGCGGCGATGGGCTCGGTCGGCTACGGCGGCTACCCCGACGACCAGCCGACGACGGCCTTCCGTCCCGACGCCGGTGCCGGCGTCACTACGATGCTGCCGCCGATGAGCCCGGACGACGGCGGCTTCGGCTACGACGACCGTCCGGACCGCCGCCGCCAGAAGAAGAACAACACCTCGACGATCCTGCTCGTCGTCGCCGGTGTGCTGGTGCTGATCGGCGCGATCCTCATCGGCAAGTGGATCTTCGACGGCAGCGGCGGGGTGGGCAACGGCACCGTCGAAGTGCCGAACTTCGTCGGTCTGACCCTGGACGACGCGAAGCAGCAGGTGACCAATGCCGAGCTGAAGGTCGGCACGGTCGCCAACAAGCCTTGCGAAAACCAGAAGAAGGGCAACGTCTGCTCCCAGGACCCCGCCGGGAAGACCTCGGTCGACAAGGGGACCACGGTCAATCTGGTGGTCTCGACGGGCGCGCCCAAGGTGGCGGTGCCCAACGTGATCAACAAGGACAAAGACACGGCCACGCAGCAGCTCGAGGACAAGGGCTTCCAGGTCAAGATCAAGGAGACGGAGTCCACGCAGGCCGCGGATACGGTCCTCAACCAGAACCCCGACCCCGGTAAGGAACTGGAAAAGGGCTCGACCGTCACCCTCGAGGTCGCCAAGGCCGTCGAGACGGTGCCCGTGCCGGACGTGACGGGCCGGACCTGTGACGACGCCAAGCAGCAGATGCAGGCCAGCAACCTGACGGGCACCTGCACCCAGGTCGACACCACCGACCCGAACCTGGTGGACAAGGTCGTCCAGACCTCGCCGGCCAAGGGCGAGCAGGTGAAGAAGGGCACCACGGTCACGATCCAGATCGGCAAGGCGGTCAACCAGCAGAAGCAGGTCCCGGATGTCCGCAACCAGACCCTGAAGAACGCCAGGAAGATCCTGCAGCAGAACAGCTTCAACAACATCCAGCTCACCAACGGCAGCTCTCAGGACGACAACGCGTTCGTCACCAACCAGGACGTGCCGCCGGGCACCCAGGCCGACCCGAACACACCGATCACCCTGACCACGGTGTCGATCGGCGGCAACAACGGCGGAAACAACAACGGGGGAGACAACGGCGGCTTCCCCTTCGGCGGAGTGACCGGCACGAGGAACTGACCCGCCTGTACGACGAGTGAGCCCCGGCCCCTGAAGAGGGTGCCGGGGCTCAGTCGTACCGCCAGGAGTGCCGGAGCTCAGTCGTACGACCGGGAGGAACCGCCGCTCAGCGCAGTTCCTTGGGCGGGGTCCGCTCGCTGTCCACCTTCTCCGTCCGCACCAGTTCGCCCCACACGACGTAGCGGTACTCCGATGTGAAGACCGGGGTGCACGTCGTCAGCGTGATGTAGTGGCCCGGCTTCTTCACGCCCGCCTGCTTCGGGACCGCGGAGAGGACCTTCACGTTGTACTTCGACGTCTCCGGGAGGATCGAGAAGACCTTGTAGACGTACCAGTCGTCCTTCGTCTCGAAGACGATCGGGTCGCCCTTCTCCACCTTGTCGATGTTGTGGAACTTCGCCCCGTGCCCGTCGCGGTGCGCGGCCAGCGTGAAGTTGCCGGTCTTGTCGGTCATCGGCAGCGTCGCCTTGACGGGGTCCGTGTAGTAGCCGGCCACGCCGTCGTTGAGGACGTCCGTCGACGTGCCCTTCTCGACCAGCACCTCGCCGTTCTTCATCGAGGGCACGTGCAGGAAGCCGATGCCGTCCTTGGTGTCCAGCGCGCCCGGCCCGCTGTCCTTCTCCGCCGCCCAGTGGTCGCGGACCTTGTCGCCCCGCTGGTTCGCCTTGCGGTCCGCGACGACGTTCGTCCACCACAGCGAGTAGACGACGAACAGACCGAGCACCAGCCCCGTCGTGATGAGCAGTTCCCCGAAGACACTGACGGCCAGCGCGATACGGCCGCCGCGCCGCGGTGCGGGCGGGGAGTCGGAGCCCGGCGACGGCGCGTCGGTCTGCTCGTCCTGGTCGGTCGTCACTCCCACTGCATCTGCCCCGTCTGTTCCACGTGTCCGTGCGTCCACGTGCCCTACGAAATGAGTGCGTCCGGCTTGCCCTTGGTGCGTGGCCGTTCCTCGACCATCTTGCCCCAGACGATCAACCGGTACTTGCTCGTGAACTCCGGCGTGCAGGTGGTCAAGGTGATGTAGCGGCCCGGCCCCGTGAAAGTCGATCCCTTCGGAACGGGGTTGAGGACGGCCGTGTTCGCCGGCGACGTCACCGGCAGCATCGACGTCATCTTGTAGACGTAGTAGTCGTCCTGCGTCTCCACCACGATCGCGTCGCCCGGCTTGAGACGGTTGATGTACCGGAACGGCTCGCCGTGCGTGTTGCGGTGCGCCGCGAGCCCGAAGTTGCCCGTCTTGGCGTCGGGCATCGCCGTCTTCAGGCTGCCCTCTCCGTAGTGCCCGACCATGCCCTTGTCGAGCACCTTCGACTTGCTGGTGCCCTCCGCGATCGGCGCGACCACGTCCAGCGCCGGGATGTGCAGGATGGCGAAGCCCTGCCCGGGCGCGAACTCGCCCGGCTCCCGCTTGCCGCTCGCCCAGTCCTGCTGGAGGTGTTTGGCCGCGCTGCCCGCCTGCTGGTGTGCCCGAATGTTCGACCACCACAGCTGGTACGTCACGAACAGGAGCATGACCACACCGGTGGTGATGAACAGCTCGCCGACCAGACGGCTCACCAGGACCGCCCCACCGGGCTTCTGCGCCCGTGCGGCCTGCCGGGCGGCCACCCGGGACAGGGGCGCCTCCGCGGCCGTCTCAGCGGGCTTCTCGGCCGTCTGCGGGCCGTTTCCGTGCCGACCGTGCCTCCTGGCCGCCTTGCGCCGCTCGGCACGGCCGCCGGGCGCCGGTACGGACTCCCCGGCGCGGTCCGCGGTCCGCCGCGCCTCGTCGACGTCCGAGGCGCGCAGCGCGACGGTCTCACTGTCCACCGGAGCGTCCAGGAGGCCCACAGCGCCGTCCACCGGAAGCGGTTCGTCGTAGGGGGCGACGGTCACGGGTTCGTCGTACGAGTGGACCGGCGCGGGTTCGTCGTACGAGGTGACGGTCGCCGGTTCGTCGTACGAAGGCAGGAGCGCCGTCGCGTCGTACGCCTGCTGCGGCACCTGCTGGGGCACCTGCTGCCCGTACGGCTGCCCCCCGTACTGCTGCTCCCCGTACCCGGCGCCGCCGTCCACGGAGTACTGGCCGTAGCCGGCCCACTCCTGGGCCTGCCCCTGCTCCTGCCACGCGCCGGAGCCCTCGTAGGGCTGCTGCCCGTACGAGGTTCCGTGTTCCGCGGCGTCCCCGTAGGCGGCGCCACTCTCGCGCTCGGGGCGCAGCGCGGTCACGCCGTGGCCCTGCCCACCACCGGGGCGAGCCCCGCCGACCTCGCCACGGCCCCCTGGTCACCGCACTCCACCAGCCAGTTGGCCAGCATCCGGTGGCCGTGCTCGGTGAGCACCGACTCGGGGTGGAACTGCACGCCCTCGACGAGGAGTTCCCGGTGCCTCAGCCCCATGATGATCCCGTCGTGCGTGCGCGCCGTGACCTCCAGCTCGGCCGGCACCGTCTCGGGCTCGGCGGCCAGGGAGTGGTAGCGGGTCGCCGTGAAGGGCGACGGAAGCCCGGCGAAGACTCCCTTGCCCTCGTGCTCGACGAGCGAGGTCTTGCCGTGCAGCAGCTCCGGGGCGCGGTCGACGACACCGCCGTACGCCACCTGCATCGACTGCATGCCCAGGCAGACGCCGAAGACCGGGACCCCGGTCGAGGCGCAGTGCCGGACCATCTCGACGCAGACGCCGGCCTCCTCGGGGGTGCCGGGGCCCGGGGACAGCAGTACACCGTCGAAGCCGTCCTGGGCGTGCGCCGTGGACACCTCGTCGTTGCGCAGTACCTCGCACTCGGCACCCAGCTGGTACAGGTACTGCACCAGGTTGAAGACGAAGCTGTCGTAGTTGTCGACGACGAGAATGCGCGCACTCACTGGTTGTCCACCGTCACATCGTTGAAGGGCAGCAGCGGTTCGGCCCACGGGAAGACGTATTGGAAGAGGATGTAGACCACGGCCAGGATCAGCACGACGGAAATCAGCGCCCTGACCCATGCGTTCCCCGGCAGATGCCGCCAGATCCAGCCGTACATGCCGTCCCTTCCGTCTCACCACGGCACCAGACTCACGCCGTACGTCACCAGACTAACGGCGTAGAGCCGCCGGTTTCCCTGCCTCCACAGGCTGTGTGGAATCGAGATGCGCCCAGACGATCAGCCGGTGGCTGTGCCCCCATTCGGGATCGCACGTGGTCAGCGTCAGATAGCGGCCCGGACGTGTGTACCCGGACTTACGTGGCACAGGGTCGATCACTTCAACGTCCGTGGGAACGGTTTTGTAAGGGCCTTTGTCGATCCGATACGTGTACCAGGTGGACCCGTCCGTGAGGACGACCGCGTCGCCGGGGCGCAGCTGCGGGAAGTCCTTGAAGGGATCGCCGTACGTGCGCCGGTGACCGGCGACCGCGAAGTTGCCCTCCTGGCCGAGCCGGGCAGTACCCGCGTAGTGGCCGAGGCCCTTCTTGAGGGTGTTCACGGCGGTGTCCTCGAGCACGGGCTTGTTCCACGTGAAACCGAGCCGCGGGATGTACATGACGGCGAAGGGCTTGCCCGGGACGTACGCTGCCGGTTTCTTCGGGCTCGCGGAGCCGCGGGGCGCCGCCGTCGGCGCGACCGTGCCCTTCGACCACTGTTTCTCCAGCTGGTCGATCTGGTCGTTCATCGCGCTGTCGGCCTTCACGCCGGTCCAGAACAGGACGTAGACCACGAAGAGCACGATGAGGGTGCCGACGGTGATGCACAGCTCGCTGACGGTCCTGACGATCAAGCGCACCGGCACGGGTCCCCCAGCGGCAGCTGTTCCGGGCCTTCTACTCCACAGGCTTCGCGTAGTGCAGATCCACTGTGCCCGAGTAGCCGGGAAGAGTCACCGTCCCGTCCTCGGTGACTTTCCAGCCGAGGCCGTAGACGTTGACGTACACCATGTAGTTCTGGATCGCGGGTGAGTCGGCGAGCGCCTTCTGGAGCTTGTCCGGGTTCCCGATCGCGGTGATCTTGTACGGGGGCGAGTAGACGCGGCCCTGGAGGATCAGGGTGTTGCCGACGCAGCGCACGGCGCTGGTGGAGATCAGCCGCTGATCCATGACCTTGATGCCCTGGGCGCCGCCCTGCCACAGGGCGTTGACCACGGCCTGCAGGTCCTGCTGGTGGATGACCAGATAGTCGGGCTGCGGCTCGGGGTAGCCGGGGAGTTTGGCGGTGGCGCCCGGCGGTGCGTCGTTGAGGGTGACCGTGACGGCCTTGCCGGTGAGCTTCTGGGTGCCCGCGTTCTTCTCCAGCGCCGCGAGCCGGGCCTCCTCGGCCGCGCTGGTGCCTCCGCCGGTCCGCTCGGCCAGGCCATCGACGTCGTCGCGCAGCGCGGCGTTGGACTCGTCGAGCCGGGCGTTCTTGTAGCTGCGCTCGTGAATGAGGTCGGAGAGCTTCAGCAGCGAGGAGTCCGTGCGGATGTTGGTGCCCTTGGCCGTGTTGAAGCTCGTGATGAAAAGGAGACCCGCGAGCGCGAAGACGCCCAGGGTCAGGACGCGCACGGGCCTCAGCCGAGGTGTGCGGGGGGACGGGGAGCCTGTTTCCGGGGAACCGGAACCCGCCTGGGGGGAGTCGGCCGTATTGCTCAACGTACCCTTATCTCCTTCGGCGCCGCGGAAGCACTACGCTAACGGACGCCCGGGGGAGCACTCAGTGTCCCCTTGTACGCTGCCCCGGAGCCCGCCCCAGTTCCCTGCGCGGCCACGCAGCGCATCGACAGGAGAGACCCTCGTGCCGAAGTCACGTATCCGCAAGAAGGCCGACTACACGCCGCCGCCGTCGTCGTCAAAGCAGGCGACGGCCATCAAGCTGAACAGCCGCGGCTGGGTCGCACCCGTCATGCTCGCCATGTTCATCATCGGTCTCGCCTGGATCGTCGTGTTCTACGTGACCGACGGCTCGCTGCCGATCAACGCGCTGCACAACTGGAACATCGTGGTCGGCTTCGGCTTCATCGCGGCGGGGTTCGGCGTCTCCACCCAGTGGAAGTAACGGCTCCCACCCACCCGGGACCGGCTCTACCCACAGCCGCACAGCTAGTTATCCACAACCTTGTCCACAGAGTCAGCGACCGGTGGAAAAAGAACGACGATCTGTGGATAACCCGTCAAGCATTGACGCCGGTATGACGGAATCACCAGCCTCCGTAAACCTGTTCGCCCCCTGTCCCACCTGCGGAAACTCCGGTCGGTGACAGGGGGCACGCATGTTCCCCGCTGCATGCACAAGATCCGCGACAGACTGTGGACAACGCTGGGTACAACCTCGGGCTACGGCCTGTGCCTATCCGCCGCTCAGGTGAGCTGGGCGGTTCTCAGCATCGTCATGACGACCACGGCGGCCAGCACCAGCGCGCACACCCCGTACTGCACGAGGGCCCGCCGTTCGCGTGGGGCGTGGACCATGGCGTAGCCGACCACGACACCGCCGACGAGTCCGCCGATATGGGCCTGCCAGGCGATGTTGCTCCACCCGAAGGTGAAGATCAGGTTGATCACCAGCAGCGCGATGACGGGGCGCATGTCGTAGCGGAGCCGGCGCATCAGCACGGCGGTGGCGCCGAAGAGCCCGAAGATCGCGCCGGAGGCGCCGAGCGAGGCCTCGTCGGGTGCGGCGATCAGATAGGTGAGCGCGCTGCCGGCCAGCCCGGAGGTGAAGTAGAGCGCCAGATAGCGGGCGCGGCCGAGGGCCGCCTCCAGCGGGGCGCCGATCCACCACAGGCTGAGCATGTTGAACAGGATGTGGACATAGCTGCCGTGCAGGAACATCGCGGTCAGCAGCCGGTACCACTGGCCTTCCGCAACGCCCTCCGGCGGGCCGAACATCGAGAATCTCGCATGTCCGATGAGTTTGAAGCGGTTGCTGAAGTCGTCGCCCAGCCACTGCTGGAGCAGGAAGACGAGCAGGTTGATCCCGATGAGGATCTTGGTGAGCAGCCGGGGGTCGGTGGCGACGGTGCCGCCCGCGAGCGTGCGGGGCCGGGAGGCCGCCGGGGGGTGGCCCGTGCCGGAGCCGGTGCGGACGCACTCGGGGCACTGGAAGCCGACCGAGGCGTTGACCATGCACTCCGGGCAGATGGGGCGCTCGCAGCGGGCGCAGCGGATGCCCGTCTCACGGTCCGGGTGCCGGTAGCAGACCGGTAGCTGCTGGGCTCCGTGCGGTTCCTGGTTCTGCGGGCCGTGCGGGCTGCCTGGCACCTGGTCCATTGGTCCCCTCACTCTCCGTACGACGGGGTGCCCCGCCCTTCCTTGTACGGATGGGCGGGGCGCTTTTGTTCCCTCGTGCGGTGTGCCCCGTGGGCTCAGCCCTCGCGGGTCTCGACGACGACGGACTCGATCACGACGTCGTTGACCGGGCGGTCGGTGCGCGGGTTGGTCTGGGTGGCGGCGATGGAGTCCACGACCTTCTGGCTGGCCGCGTCGGTGACCTCGCCGAAGATGGTGTGCTTGCGGTTCAGCCAGGCGGTCGGCGCGACCGTGACGAAGAACTGCGAGCCGTTGGTGCCCGGGCCGGCGTTGGCCATGGCCAGCAGGTACGGCTTGTCGAAGCGCAGGTCCGGGTGGAACTCGTCCTCGAACTGGTAGCCGGGACCACCGGTGCCGTTGCCCAGCGGGTCACCGCCCTGGATCATGAAACCGCTGATCACCCGGTGGAAGACCGTGCCGTCGTAGAGCTTGGCCGTGGACTTCTCGCCCGTCTCGGGGTTGATCCACTCACGCTCGCCCTTGGCGAGCTCGACGAAGTTCTTGACCGTCTTGGGGGCGTGGTCCGGGAAGAGCCGGACATGGATGTCGCCGTGGTTGGTCTTCAGGGTGGCGTAAAGCTGCTCAGCCACGATCTGCCTTCCGTTGTCCTCTGTGACCCCCCGATCCTCGCACGCTACGCGGTGTGCGTCGTCCGACCGCCACTCCTGGGCGCACATCCAAGGGATGTCCCCGTGATGTACCAGGGGTGGGTGCGCCGATTCCGGTGCGTCGGCGCCTTGTCCCGGGCTCCGGGTGTATGGAAAACCGGTCGAGTCGCCCCGTCACGAGAGCGCGGCGCGATGATCCGTGGCATTGTCGGGGACAAGCTCCTGTTGCCCCGTATTCGTCCGCTATTGCACGTGATCAGCCGATGCCATGTGATCATCCCGATCGTCACCCGTCCGGGTACGAACCCCAGTCGCCCCTTGCGCCCCGCATGACCCGGATGCCCGTCCTCGCAGGCTCAGGAGCTCTCCGAGAGGCATGATCCGTAAAAGGCTGGAAAGTCGAAATACCGTACGCCACCGAGGAGGAGGAAGCCGTGACCCGCATCGACAGCGTGCGCGCCGCGACCGGCTCGGCGAAGGACAGCGTGCTGCACGCCGCGGAAGTGGTGGCGCCCTACGCCGACACGGCCAAGGACAAGGCGACGCACTATGCGCACGAGGCGCGCGTCCGTCTCGCGCCGAAGGTGTCGCAGGCCGCCGAACAGGCCCGCGTCCAGTACGACGCTCATCTCGCCCCACGCCTGGAGCAGGCCCGCGCCCATGTGCCGCCCAAGGTGGACCAGGCCGCCGCATACACCCGCAAGGCGGCCCGCCAGGCGGCTGACTACTCCCGTCCGAAGATCGAGCAGGCGGTCGCCGCGGCCGGTCCCGTGCGGGAGGAGGCGACGGCCCGTGGTGCCGCGGCGCTGGCCGCGCTGCGCGGTCAGGTCTCGCCGAAGCAGATCCAGAAGCTGGTACGCCGCCAGGAGCGGCGGGCCAGGGTCCGCCGCGTCACGAAGGGGCTGGCGCTGCTGGGCGTCTTGGCCGGCAGCGCCTTCGCCGCCTGGAAGTGGTGGGACAAGCAGGCGAACCCCGACTGGCTGGTCGAGCCGCCCGCCGCGACGGAGGTCCCGCAGAGCGACCGTCTGTCGTCGGTGGATGGCAGCGGGCAGAGCCTTCTGGACCCCGAGGTAGAGGCGAAGCAGGCCCAGGACGAGGCGTCGAGCGACGACGACCGCCCCTGAGCCCGCCCTGATACCCGAGCTTGGATCGAACACCGCCGTGGGGCAGGAGACTTGACGGTCTCCCGCCCCACGGCGGTGTTTCACGTGGAACGCCGGGGATCTCCCGGGAGGCACGATGCGAGGCATGCTGCGAAGACGTACTGCGGGGCCGTGCTGCGGGGGCGTGCTGCGGGGCCGTGCTGCGGGGCCGCGCTGCGGGGACGCGCTGTGGCAGGGAAGCGTTTACGCCTTCCCCTCTCGATGACGTTTGCAACGCGCCACATGTGCAAGTTCCGTGGAGACTTTACCTACGGAGCGCATCCTTCTGCTTACGCGGCTTTCGTCACACCGGCCCGCACAAGGCCCCTCGCATCACCGCATGCCCCTCCCCGGTCACGCCGGCCACCCGTGCGCGGGCACCGCGCGCAGGAACCTCCGCAGCCGTTTGCGCAAAGGAATGCAATGGCTGCAAAGCCTTTCATGTGACACAGGTCACCGCACACAAAAAACCGGTCAGCTGCCCTGAAGGGCACCTGACCGGTCCGAGGTGTGGAGCCTAGGGGAGTCGAACCCCTGACATCTGCCATGCAAAGACAGCGCTCTACCAACTGAGCTAAGGCCCCGAAAGAGGTGCGTCCGGCCGGTTGAACCACAGACCGGCTGGCGCTGCGGACCAGCGTACCGGGTCACCCCCCGTATCTCACAAAAAGTTGGGGGTCCCCGTGGACGACCACTCTCCGTAAGATGCTCGTCGTGGTTCGCTACAGCGAACCGCGGTACTTGGGGAAGCGATGGGGAGACGCAATGGACGCCGCACAGCAGGAAGCCACCGCAAGAGCGCGGGAGCTGCAGCGGAACTGGTACGGAGAGCCGTTGGGGGCGCTCTTCCGTAAGCTCATCGAGGATCTCGGTCTCAACCAGGCCCGTCTCGCCGGCGTACTGGGTCTGTCCGCTCCGATGCTGTCGCAGCTGATGAGCGGTCAGCGCGCCAAGATCGGCAATCCGGCGGTGGTCCAGCGGGTGCAGCTGCTGCAGGACCTGGCGGGGCAGGTCGTGGACGGCAGTGTGAGCGCCGCCGAGGCGACCGAGCGGATGGACGAGATCAGGAAGGCGCAGGGGGGCTCCGTGCTCAGCAACACCACGCAGACGACGAACAGTTCGGGGGCGCCCACGGTCAAGCGGGTGGTCCGCGAGATCCAGTCCCTGCTGCGCTCGGTGGCGGCGGCGGGGGACATCATCGAGGCGGCCGACACCCTCGCCCCGAGCCACCCCGAACTGGCAGAGTTTCTCCGGGTGTACGGCGCCGGCCGCACCTCCGACGCGGTCACCCACTACCAGTCCCACCAGAACTGAGCCGACGCCTCGGCCGCAGGGGACTCTCGCGCCCGGGGGGGGTGCGCGGGGGTCCTCACCGCCGTCCGGAAGGGGGAGCGACGTACGACCATGGGTGAGGTCTTCGCCGGACGGTACGAACTGGTCGACCCCATCGGGCGCGGGGGAGTCGGTGCGGTCTGGCGCGCCTGGGACCACCGGCGGCGCCGCTATGTGGCCGCCAAGGTGTTGCAGCAGAGCGACGCCCACGCGCTGCTGCGGTTCGTGCGCGAACAGGCGCTGCGGATCGACCACCCTCATGTCCTCGCCCCCGCGAGCTGGGCCGCGGACGACGACAAGGTGCTGTTCACCATGGACCTGGTGGGCGGCGGTTCACTGGTCCACCTCGTCGGGGACTACGGCCCACTGCCCCCGGCCTTCGTCTGCACCCTGCTGGACCAGCTGCTGTCCGGGCTCTCCGCCGTGCACGCGGAGGGGGTCGTGCACCGGGACATCAAGCCCGCGAACGTGCTCCTGGAGGCCACCGGTACCGCCCGGCCCCGGCTGCGCCTGTCGGACTTCGGCATCGCCATGCGTCTGGGCGAGGCGCGGCTGACGGAGACCGACTACGTGGTGGGGACGCCCGGTTATCTCGCGCCCGAGCAACTGATGGGGGCCGAACCGGACTTCCCGGCCGACCTGTTCGCCGTGGGGCTGGTCGCGCTGTACCTGCTGGAAGGCGCCAAGCCGGACGCCAGGGCTCTGATCGAGTACTTCGTGGCCCACGGAACGCCGGGGGCGCCACGCGGCGTGCCCGGGCCCCTGTGGGAGGTCGTGGCGACACTGCTGCAGCCGGACCCCTCCGCGCGGTTCCGCACCGCCACGGGGGCGCGCAAGGCGCTCGCCACGGCCGCGGAGCTGCTGCCCGAGCCGGCCCCCGATGACGAGCGGGTGGAGATCTTCGATCAACTCGGCCCGCTTCCGGCGGGTTTCGGCCCCGAGGGACCGCTGCGGAGGGCGTCGGGGGTGACGAACGGCTCCATACCGGCGTCGCCACCCGCACCGGCGTCGCCGCCCACGCCGGGTACGGCATCCATGCTGGGCACGACACCCACGCCGGGCACGGCAACCACGCCAGGCACAGCACCCACGCCGGGCACGGCAACCACGCTGGGCACGACACCCACGCCGGGCACGGCAACCACGCCAGGCACAGCACCCACGCTAGGTACGCCACTCACACCGGGTACGGCATCCGCGCTGGGCACGCCAGGCACGCTGGGCACGCCACTCACGCCGGGCACGACGCCCACGCTGGGCACGCCGCCACCCAGCCGCCTGGAGGCGACGCCATACGCCGAAGCGGGCGCCCCAGCACAGCCGCCCCACGCCGACGCGGCGACGAACGCCACGCCCGGTCATGCCGGGACTCCCTACGCCGAAGCAGGCACCACTCCGCAGCCGCCCCACGCCGGCGCTCGGGCGGGTGACGGACCGGCACGGTTCACGGCCGGTCCGATCCCTCCGCGGCCGACCGACGCTCCCGTCGCCTCCGGCACATCCGTCTCATCCGCCGGCAACGCCGCTCCCGCAACCTCCGGCACATTCGCCTCCGCGGCCCCCGGCACCGGCGGCACAACCGCTCCCACAGCCTCCAGCACATCCGCCCCCGCGGCCCCCGGCACCGCCATGTCCGCCGCCGTCCCCGGGCCCCCGCCCCCCGCCGTACGGCCGACGTCCGCGCCCCCGGCCGTACCCCCCAGGCCCGCCGTCGATCCGACGCCTCCCCCGCAGCCGTCCACGATGTCGGACACCGGGAGCTTCCACCTGCCGCCGCCCCTGCCGCGAGAGGCACTCCACGCGGTGCCCCGTCCGCCCGAGCAGCCGCCCGCGCAGCCCACCGCGGCCGTGGTCCCGTCCCCGGTCCACCCTGCTCACACCGGTCCCACGGCTCCCGCCCACGCCCTGCACCACGAACCCACGCACGTGCCCTCCGCCGGTCCGCCGATCGCCCCGACCGTCGCCGTGGGGCAGCCCGCCTACGCGTACGCCGTGCGGTCCCCGCAGGCCGCCACACGGCCCCAGCCGGTCGCACGGCACGGCAGGAGAGCCGCCACTCGGCGCCCGGGGCCTCCGGCGAAGGTAGCCGTACCGGTCCTGCTGCTCGCGCTCGCCTGCTTCGCGGTGGGGTTCTGGGCCCTCATGCGAATCTGAGGGACGGTCATCCGGCCCACCGGCGCCGCGCCCGCCGCCGGGCGGCCAGGCTCCACACCCCGAGCCACAGGACCAGGAGGCTCCCGGCGCCGATCCCGCCGACGGCCACCAGCTTCATCGTGCGGGTGTCCACGTCCACGCCGGCGCCGGCGGCGGCGCGCGGCGTGTCACCCGTGGAGGTGGGTCCGGCGGAACCGTCTCGCGCGCCGCCTCCCTGCCTCCCGGCTGCCGCCTCCTCCCGGTCAGCGGCCGTCACCTCGAACACGTCACGCGGCGCGGAGCGCCCCGCGTAGGCCGGACCGGACGCCGCCGTCCCGCTCACCCGCACGCGCAGCGTCAGCCCGAACGGCCCTTCCCCGAACCTGCCCGCGACGGGTGCGCCGAGATGCAGGGCGAGGTAGTACCAGCCCGCGAACCGCATCCCGCTCGCGCGGTTGCCGATGGCATGGCGGTTGGCGTAGGCGACGGGCGGCAGCGGATCGAGCGCGGCCGAGGTCTGGGCGCCGCTGTACCCGGCGTCGGCGTCGCCCACGTAGGCGCGGACGGGGTTGTACAGCGACATGGCCAGGGCGGTGCCGATGTAGCCCTCGCCGCTGGTGGAACTGCCCATCTCGACGGTGGCGGACAGCTGCTGGCCCCAGTCGACGGGCACCTTGTAGAAGAGGGTCTGCCCGGGCCTGATCGTGTCCTGCCAGACGCCCTGGCCCAGGGCGCTCGCCGTGGAGAAACCCGCCCCGCCCGAGCGACGCGTGGCGTCGCCCAGGACGGCCTCAGGGGTCGCGGAGTTCCAGTCCCCGGGCGGTGTCGTCGCTCCGGCCTGCCGCAGGGCGGGTTCGGACACGTAGTCCAGTTCCAGGTCCCAGTCCCCGGACTCGGTGCCGTCCAGGTCGCGCTGTTCGACGACCACGTAGTACGCCCCCGCCCTCTTGCACACGTAGGTGCCGGGGCCGGTCTCGCGCGAGGCCCAGGCGACGATGGGGTGCGGGCTCTGAGTGGGGCCGAAGTGCGTGGTCCGGGAGGAGCAGGTGGTGCCGTCGGCGTCCTGGAGGGACACCTTGAGACCGTCGGAGGAGGAGACCCGCGCCCCCGCCCTGGGGACGGCCGTCGCGGAGACGTAGGCGCCCGCGGCGGCGTCGAGTTCGAGTCGGTAGTAGCGCTTGCCGTCGGCGGGCAGGGTGCTCCGGTACGTGCGCCCGGGATCCAGGCGTACGGCGTCCGTGGTCCCCGTGGCTCCCTCGACGGTCCCGGCGTCACGGGCGAAGGCGTACGGGGACGGCGTACCGGCCGCGGCCCCAAAGACCGGGGCGGCCCGCGCCGGGAGCGTCACGGTCACGCCGAGCGCCGCTGCCACGCACAGGGCCACCGCCGCGCGCGCCGGCGTCCGACCGTGCCCGACCGCGCCGCACCCCGCCTGCGTGCGCCGCCCCATCACGCGCCACCCCCTCGTCGTAGGCCCGGCCCGCCGACCGTCGCCCATCCTGCCCCGCACGCCCCTGCGGCACCCCCGCATTGCGGACGAGCGGCCGAAACACCCTCCCCAAAGGCCCCGGCACAACACAAGGCCCCGACCGCACCGGCGGTCGGGGCCTGCTCTGAGCTTGTCGTCTGTCGGAACTCACGAACCCGTGGGCACGGAGTCGGTCGCCTCCGTCCACAGATCCTGCTCGGCGCGATCCGCCTGGATCTGGCGGTACACGAGGAGCCCGCCGATGGCGGCCAGTGCGACCAGGAGAAGCTTCTTCACCGCGCTACCTCGTCTCTTTCCTTGACGTAGGGGACCTCTGGCGCCCGACTATACACACCGATCGATATCGATCAGTGACCTGCGTCGGCCCTCAACTGCCGCCCGGAACACCGCAGTACGACTGGACTACATCACTTTTGTCTCCGGGTCACCACTCGTCACAGACCGTGATGTTCACCGCTCTCCCCTGCCTTTCCCGAATTTTCCGGGCCTCTCGCGCCCATCCGGGTGGTGTTCATCCGAAGATCGCCGCGCCACGGGCGTCGGTCCACCACTTCGCGGCCCTCATACACATGATGAGCAAAGTACGCAAATCGCCCGACCCGAAAGTGAGGGGCCATGGCCCGGAACAAGGTCATGAAGCTGTGGACCGCCATCGTCACCGCCTTCCTGGCGCTGTGCACCGCGCTCGGATTCGTCACCACGACCGCCGCGGCTGCGGTACCCCAGCCCCAGCCGGCCCGCAACAGTTGCGCGCACGTGACACTGCCGAGGCCGACCCACTGCAGATGGAACCGCTACCGGTCCCTGCCCCCCACGATGAAGCAACGCATCAAAGCGGAGGCCCACGGCGCCTCCCCGACCTGCCGCCACCGCCCGCGCAGGGACACCATCGCAGCGGGCCCGCTCATCCCCAGCACTCTTCGGACCTTCGCCGAGCCCGTCGCACCCGTCTGGCAGACCGCACGCCTGCAGTGCTGACAGACCCGGAGCACACCACCGGCCGATTTGCGTACAGCACCCCCATGACAAACGGCCCGGCGCCTGCTCCCAGGTGCCGGGCCGTTGTTGTCGGCCATGAATGCCGAAGACCCCCGGTCCTGGTGGACCGGAGGTCTTCTCGCTGGTGGGGCTAACAGGATTTGAACCTGTGGCCTCATCCTTATCAGGGATGCGCTCTAACCAACTGAGCTATAGCCCCGCCGCGCTTTGCGGTGTGTGTCCCGCGCGCTGACCCCTGAAGATTAGCGCACGAGGTGGGAAGTCCCAAAATCGATACCCGGGGCCGGGCTCCCGCTGCCCCGAGGAGGGGTCCCGCTGACCCGGCGAGGGTCCCCCTGACCCGGCGAGGGTCCCGCTGACCCGACAAGGGGTCCCCGCTGACCGGATGACAAGAGAGCGCATCCCCGGCAGGGATGCGCTCTCACTCCGGACAGACGCCGTGGCGCGCCTACTCCTCCCGGGCGTCCTACTCGTCCTCCGCCAGCGTCAGCTCGATGCCGCCCACGAAGCCCGCGGAGAGGTTGTAGATGAACGCCCCGAGCGTCGCGAGGGCGGTCGCCAGGACGACGTCGATGACCGCGATGACAGACGTGAAGATCAGGACGTGCGGCAGGGACAGGAACGACTGGAGGTCGAAGCCGTTCGAATCGGTCGAGCCGGTGGCCTCCTGGATCGTGCCGCCGACCGACGAGAAGACGCCCATGGCGTCCATGACCATCCACAGCACCGCCGCCGCCACGATCGTGCAGATGCCGAGCGCGATCGACAGCAGGAAGCTGACCTTCATCACCGACCACGGGTCGGCCTTCGCCACCCTCAGGCGCGCCTTGCGGGTGCGGGGTGCGGTGCTCGCGCCGGTCCGCGGACGGCGTACGGCGCTCGTCGGCGGCTGCGTCTGGTAGGCCCGCGGCGGGTGGTAGGGCCCCGCGGCCTGCTGCTGGCGCTCCCCCGGCAGCGGGGACGGGGCGGCGGCGGCCGGTGCCGCGTCCGGCTGGGCGCCCTGCTTGGCCTGAGCGGCCTGCTTGGCCCCCGGAGCCGCCGGGCCCGCTCCAGCAGCCTGCTGCTGGGCCCCCGGGCCTCGGGTGTTCGCCACAGTTCCCCCCTGGGATCCCTGCGAGTCAGGCGAGCGCGAATCGGTCGCGGGTACCTTGATTGCTTTCAGGTTGGTCGTGTGCGCGTCCGTCACCCGCGCGGCGGAGCCACGGCCGCCGCCGTCCGTATCCGTACCGGTCGATTCGGCGCCCGTGGCTCCGCTCACGCTGACTCACTCCTCGTGCTACTCGTCCGAGGGCGCCTCACCCTCGTCCGTGCCGGTGGTCACGACACCCTCGGCGGTCTCGTCCACGGCTTCTTCGCCGTCGACTTCCTCCGCCTCGCGCCCCGCCTCGGCGTTACGAGCGATACCGACCACGGCATCGCGCTTCCCCAAGTTGATCAGTTGGACGCCCATGGTGTCACGGCCCGTCTCCCTGACCTCACTGACTCGCGTACGAATCACGCCGCCGGACAGCGTGATGGCGAGGATCTCGTCGCTCTCCTCGACCACCAGCGCGCCGACGAGCGAGCCGCGGTCCTCGACGATCTTGGCGGCCTTGATACCCAGGCCACCACGACCCTGGACGCGGTACTCGTCGACAGCGGTCCGCTTCGCGTACCCGCCGTCGGTGGCAGTGAACACGAACGTACCGGGTCGAACAACATTCATCGACAGAAGTTCATCGCCCTCACGGAAACTCATGCCCTTGACGCCCGAGGTGGCGCGGCCCATCGGGCGCAGGGACTCGTCCGTCGCCGTGAACCGGATCGACTGCGCCTTCTTGCTGATCAGAAGCAGATCGTCCTCGGGCGAGACCAGCTCGGCCCCGATCAGTTCGTCGTCCGAACCGTCCTCGGTCTCACGCAAGTTGATCGCGATGACACCGCCGGAACGGGGCGAATCGTAATCCTTCAGAGGCGTCTTCTTGACCAGACCGCCCTTGGTGGCGAGCACCAGGTACGGCGCGGCCTCGTAGTCGCGGATCGCGAGGATCTCGGCGATCGCCTCGTCGGGCTGGAAGGCGAGCAGGTTCGCGACGTGCTGGCCGCGCGCGTCCCGGCCGGCGTCGGGCAGCTCGTAGGCCTTCGCGCGGTAGACGCGGCCCTTGTTGGTGAAGAACAGCAGCCAGTGGTGCGTGGTGGACACGAAGAAGTGGTCGACGATGTCGTCTTCCTTGAGCTTCGTGCCGCGCACGCCCTTGCCGCCGCGCTTCTGCGAGCGGTAGTCGTCCGTCTTGGTGCGCTTGACGTAGCCGCCGCGCGAGATGGTGACGACGATGTCCTCTTCGGCGATCAGGTCCTCGATGGACATGTCGCCGTCGAAGGGCACCAGCTTGGAGCGGCGGTCGTCGCCGAACTTCTCGACGATCGCTGCGAGTTCCTCGCTGATGATGCCGCGCTGACGGACCGGCGAGGCGAGGATCTCGTTGTACTCGGTGATCTTCGCCTGGAGCTCGTCGTGCTCCTGGACGATCTTCTGGCGCTCCAGGGCGGCGAGCCGGCGCAGCTGCATCTCAAGGATGGCGTTGGCCTGGATGTCGTCGATCTCCAGGAGGCTCATCAGGCCCTCGCGCGCGATCTCGACGGTGTCACTGCGCCGGATCAGCGCGATGACCTCGTCGATGGCGTCCAAGGCCTTCAGGAGGCCGCGCAGGATGTGCGCGCGCTCCTCGGCCTTGCGCAGCCTGAAGCGCGTACGGCGGACGATGACCTCGATCTGGTGCGTCACCCAGTGCCGGATGAACGCGTCCAGGGAGAGGGTGCGCGGCACGCCGTCGACGAGCGCCAGCATGTTGGCGCCGAAGTTCGTCTGCAGGTCGGTGTGCTTGTAGAGGTTGTTCAGGACGACCTTGGCGACCGCGTCCCTCTTGAGCACGATGACCAGACGCTGGCCCGTGCGGGAGGACGTCTCGTCGCGGACGTCCGCGATGCCGCCGATCTTGCCGTCCTTCACCAGATCGGCGATCTTCTGCGCCAGGTTGTCCGGGTTGACCTGGTAGGGCAGCTCGGTGACCACCAGGCACTGGCGGTTCTGGATCTCCTCGACCTCGACGACCGCGCGCATGGTGATCGAGCCGCGGCCGGTGCGGTAGGCCTCCTCGATGCCCTTGCGGCCCACGACCAGGGCACCGGTCGGGAAGTCCGGGCCCTTGATGCGCTCGATCAGGGCGTCCAGGAGCTCCTCGTGCGAGGCGTCCGGGTTCTCCAGGTACCACTGGGCGCCCGCCGCGACCTCGCGGAGGTTGTGCGGCGGGATGTTGGTCGCCATACCGACCGCGATACCGGCCGAGCCGTTGATCAGCAGGTTCGGGAAGCGGGACGGCAGGACGGTCGGCTCCTGGGAGCGGCCGTCGTAGTTGTCCGTGAAGTCGACGGTGTCCTCGTCGATGTCGCGGACCATCTCCATGGACAGCGGCGCCATCTTGCACTCGGTGTAGCGCATGGCGGCCGCGGGGTCGTTGCCCGGGGAGCCGAAGTTGCCGTTGGAGTCCACCAGCGGCATCCGCATCGACCACGGCTGCGCCAGGCGGACCAGCGCGTCGTAGATCGAGGAGTCGCCGTGCGGGTGGTAGTTGCCCATGACGTCGCCGACGACGCGGGCGCACTTGTAGAAGCCCTTCTCGGGCCGGTAGCCGCCGTCGTACATCGCGTACAGGACGCGGCGGTGCACGGGCTTGAGTCCGTCCCGCACGTCGGGCAGCGCGCGGGAGACGATGACGGACATCGCGTAGTCGAGGTACGAGCGCTGCATCTCCGTCTCGAGCCCGACGGGCTCGATACGCACAGTGGTCTCGCCGGCCTCTTCAGGCGTCACGGGAGTGTTCTCGTCGGCCATTGCTGGTGAAGATCCTTCCTGGTGCGGTCAGCTGAGACCGACTCAGATGTCGAGGAAGCGGACGTCCTTGGCGTTGCGCTGGATGAACGCGCGGCGCGCCTCGACGTCCTCGCCCATCAGGACCGAGAACAGGTCGTCGGCCTGGGCGGCGTCGTCGAGGGTTACCTGGCCGAGGACGCGGTGGTCGATGTCCATGGTCGTCACGCGCAGTTCCTCGGCGTTCATCTCGCCGAGACCCTTGAAGCGCTGCACCGAGTCGTCCTTGATCCGCTTGCCGTTGCGGCGGCCCAGCTCGATCAGCGCGTCGCGCTCGCGGTCCGAGTACGCGTACTCGAAGTCGTCCCGGCCCCACTTGATCTTGTACAGCGGCGGGCGGGAGAGGAACACGTGCCCGGCCTCGACCAGCGGTCGCATGAAACGGAACAGGAAGGTCAGCAGCAGGGTGTTGATGTGCTGGCCGTCGACGTCGGCGTCCGCCATCAGGATGATCTTGTGATAGCGGAGCTTGGAGATGTCGAAGTCCTCGTGCACGCCGGTGCCGAAGGCGGAGATCAGCGCCTGGATCTCCTGGTTCTGCAGGATCTTGTCGATCCGCGCCTTCTCGACGTTGAGGATCTTGCCTCGGATCGGGAGGATCGCCTGGTACTGCGGGTTGCGGCCGGACTTGGCCGAGCCGCCGGCGGAGTCACCCTCGACGATGAAGATCTCGCACTTGGTGGGGTCGTTGGACTGGCAGTCCGACAGCTTGCCCGGCAGGGACGCGCTCTCCAGGAGGCCCTTGCGGCGCGTGAGGTCGCGGGCCTTGCGGGCCGCCACGCGCGCGGTGGCCGCCTGGATGCCCTTGCGGATGATGTCCGCGGCCTCGTTCGGGTTGCGGTCCAGCCAGTCGTTGAGGTGCTCGTAGACCGCCTTCTGGACGAAGGTCTTCGCCTCCGTGTTGCCCAGCTTGGTCTTGGTCTGGCCCTCGAACTGGGGCTCGCTCAGCTTGACCGAGATGATCGCGGTCAGACCCTCACGGATGTCGTCACCGGTGAGGTTGTCGTCCTTGTCGCGCAGCAGCTTCTTGTCGCGCGCGTACTTGTTGATCAGCGAGGTCAGGGCCGCGCGGAAGCCCTCCTCGTGCGTACCGCCCTCGTGGGTGTGGATGATGTTGGCGAAGGAGTACACGCCCTCGCTGTAACCGCTGTTCCACTGCATCGCGACCTCGAGGGACAGGCTCTTGTCCTTGTCCTCGGCCTCGAGGTCGATCACGGTGGGGTGCACCACGTCTCCCTTGCGGGAGTTGAGGTACTTCACGAAGTCGACGATGCCGCCTTCGTAGTGGTACGTGACGGTCTTGACCTCGTCCTTCTCGTCGGCGCCCGCCTCGTCCGCCCCGGCCGTGGCCTTCGCCGACTCGCGCTCGTCAGTGAGTTTGATCGTCAAACCCTTGTTGAGGAACGCCATCTCCTGGAAGCGCCGCGAGAGCGTCTCGAAGGAGTACTCGGTGGTCTCGAAGATGTCCGGGTCGGCCCAGAAGGTCACGGACGTGCCGGTCTCGTCCGTCGCCTCGTGCTGCGCGAGCGGAGCCGTCGGGACGCCCATCTTGTAGTCCTGCGTCCAGCGGTGACCGTCCGTCCTGACCTCGACGGACACCTTGCTCGACAGGGCGTTCACGACGGAGACGCCGACACCGTGCAGACCGCCGGAGACCGCGTAGCCGCCGCCGCCGAACTTGCCGCCCGCGTGCAGCACGGTCAGCACGACCTCGACGGCCGGCTTGCCCTCGGAGGGGACGATGCCGACCGGGATGCCACGGCCGTTGTCGATCACGCGCACGCCGCCGTCGGCGAGGATCGTCACGTCGATGGTGTCCGCGTGGCCGGCCAGCGCCTCGTCCACGGAGTTGTCCACGACCTCGTACACGAGGTGGTGCAGACCGCGCTCGCCGGTAGAGCCGATGTACATACCGGGTCGCTTGCGGACCGCGTCCAGCCCTTCGAGGACGGTGATGGCGCTGGCGTCGTACGAGGCGGTGACCTCGCCGTTCGAGGTGATCGCCTCGCTGTTCACGCCAGCGTCGGTGGACGGGATGTTCTCGTTGGGGTTGCCGGAATCGGCCACGAAGCGCCCTTTCTGGCACAGCACAAGCCAGGCTCGTCGGCGGGTTACCGGAGCGGCTGCGGCACAGTGCGTTGGTAAGCCTTGATCAGCGTTGCTCAGCTTTTCCCGGACGGTCCCCACGAATGGGGCGGGATTGGCTCCCAGTCTACCGGTAGCGCCGACAGTGATGGGGGTTTGCCGGTACCTGAGTACGCATGTGCCGCCCTCAACCGGCCTCGGCCGACTCCCCATATACGGAAAGGGGCTCCAAGGGGCTCTGAGCGGCACTCAGCGCTTCCGCCTGTCAACCCTTGGCTACTGCGGAGTCAGGTCGATCTTCACGACCGCCCGCGGTCATGGCGAAAGGGCCGCCGGCACGCACTCCGAACGGCCTTGTGTGATGTCGGTCACCCGTAGGTGTCGCCGGGGCCCATGCTCCCGGGGGCGCGCAGCGAGCCGTAGCGGCGGGCGGGGCCACCAGGGCCGTGGACCTTGATCAGCCGGACCGTGCCGTGCCCGAGGTCCTCGTTGAGGCGCGCGACCACCTGCGGGGCCAGCAGCCGCAGCTGCGTCGCCCACGCCGTGGAGTCGCACTGGACGGTCAGGACGCGTTCGTCCTCGTCGTACCTCTGCGGGACGCAGTGCTTGGCCAGGTCCTCGCCGACGATCTGCGGCCAGCGCCCCATCACTCCACCCACGGCGGCCGGGGTCTCCCAGCCGCGCTCGGTGATCAGCCGGTTGATGGCCGCGCCGAGCGCCATGGGGTCACGGCCGTCGGCCCGTGCGCCGGAGCGCAGGCCGCCGCGCCGCGCCTGTTTCTTCTGCTGCGCCGCGTCCCCACGCGCGCGTGCCTGTTCCTTCGCGGCCCTGAGCGCCACGCGCGCGAGGTCCACGCCCGAAAGCTCGGGAGTCTTCTTCGAAGCGGGCTCGTCGGTGCTCATGCGCGCTCCACTGTGCCGTCGGACACGGTGTACCGCGTCCCCGTCAGTACGTGCGGTACATCGTCGTCGACCGCTGCGGTCACCAGGACCTGCTCCCCGGGCGCGACCAGCTCGGCCAGGCGCTCGCGGCGGCGGGTGTCCAACTCGGCGAAGACGTCGTCGAGGACGAGCACCGGTTCGTTGCCCTCCGCGCGCAGCAGGTCGTACGACGCCAGGCGCAGCGCCAGCGCGTAGGACCAGGACTCGCCGTGGGACGCGTATCCCTTGGCGGGCAGCTGACCGAGTTTGAGAAGCAGATCGTCCCGGTGGGGTCCCACCAGGGTGACGCCGCGCTCGATCTCCTGCTTGCGGGCGTCGGCGAGGGCGGCCATCAGCTGCTCGAAGAGGGCCTCGCGCGTGTGGGCCTCGCCGGGCGCGGACGGCTTGTACTCCAGGGCGACCGGGCCGCCGCCGGGTGCCAGTTGTTCGTACGCCTTGTCGGCGAGCGGCTGGATCGCGGCTATCAGGTCCAGTCGCTGGGCGAGCAGTTCGGCGCCCGCGCGCGCGAGGTGCTGGTCCCACACGTCGAGCGTGGACAGATCCATGGAGCGGCCGCCGTGGCGGCGTGCCAGCGCGGCCGTCTTCAGGAGGGTGTTGCGCTGCTTGAGGACCCGGTCGTAGTCGGAGCGGACGCCGGCCATGCGCGGGGAGCGGGCGGTGATCAGCTCGTCGAGGAAGCGGCGGCGCTCACCCGGGTCGCCCTTGATCAGGGCGAGGTCCTCGGGGGCGAAGAGGACGGTCCGTACGATGCCGAGCACGTCGCGCGGTCGGACCTGCGAGGACCTGTTGATGCGCGCGCGGTTGGCCCTGCCGGGGTTCAGCTCCAGCTCGACCAGTTGCTGCCGGTCGCCCTGCCTGACCTGCGCCCGGATGATCGCCCGCTCGGCACCCATGCGGACGAGGGGGGCGTCGGAGGAGACACGGTGGCTGCCGAGGGTGGCGAGATAGCCGACCGCCTCGACGAGGTTCGTCTTGCCCTGTCCGTTGGGACCGACGAATGCGGTGACGCCCGGGTCGAGCGGAACTTCGACCCGGGCGTACGAGCGGAAGTCGGCCAGCGACAGATGCGTGACGTGCATGGTCGTTCGCCGACCTCCCCGAGGGTTGTGGACCGCCGGGCGGCCCTGTGGATTACTTCTTCTCGACGGCGTGGCCGCCGAACTGGTTGCGCAGCGCCGCGATCATCTTCATCTGCGGCGAGTCGTCCTGCCGGGACGCGAACCGCGCGAACAGCGACGCGGTGATCGCGGGCAGCGGCACCGCGTTGTCGATGGCGGCCTCAACGGTCCAGCGGCCCTCGCCGGAGTCCTCGGCGTAGCCGCGCAGCTTGTCCAGGTGCTCGTCCTCGTCGAGGGCATTGACCGCGAGGTCCAGCAGCCAGGAACGGATGACCGTGCCCTCCTGCCAGGAGCGGAAGACCTCGCGCACATCGGTGACGGAGTCGACCTTCTCCAGCAGCTCCCAGCCCTCGGCGTAGGCCTGCATCATCGCGTACTCGATGCCGTTGTGGACCATCTTCGAGAAGTGCCCGGCGCCGACCTTGCCCGCGTGCACCGAGCCATGGGGGCCCTCGGGCTTGAGCGCGTCGAAGATCGGCTGGACCTTCGCGATGTGCTCGGCGTCGCCGCCGTACATCAGGGCGTAGCCGTTCTCCAGGCCCCAGACGCCGCCGGAGACGCCGCAGTCGACGAAGCCGATGCCCTTGGCCGCCAGCTCCTCGGCGTGCTTCTCGTCGTCCGTCCAGCGGGAGTTGCCGCCGTCCACGACCACATCGCCGGGCTCCAGGAGCTCGGCCAGCTCGTCGATCGTGGACTGGGTCGGGGCGCCGGCCGGGACCATCACCCACACCACGCGCGGGCCCTTGAGCTTGCCCACAAGTTCTTCGAGGCTGTGGACATCGGCGAGGTCCGGGTTGCGGTCGTATCCGATGACGGTGTGGCCTGCGCGGCGGATCCGCTCGCGCATGTTGCCGCCCATCTTGCCGAGGCCGACGAGACCGAGCTCCATCAGTTGTTCCTTAGGTTGCGACGTGGCATGAGGGCACTTTCGTACCTGCGTCCGAGCCTAAACCCGGACTCTCACGCACACCTGTGGGCATACGCGCTCATTCGTACGCCCCGACCTGCGGCTTCGTCCGCCGGACCGGTTGATCCACAGGGCCGGGGGCGCTGTGGATCAACGGGCCCTGGGCGAGGAGCCCGGCGCCGGCCGCTCAGCCGCTCAGCCGCACCGGCATGATCAGGTACTTGTAGGCCTCGTCCGCCTCGGCGTCCATGGCCGGCTTGCCGCTCAGCAGCGCGGGCTTGGTGGAGGTCGTGAAGGACAGCTGGGCCACCGGGGAGTCGATCGCGCTCAGGCCGTCCAGCAGGAAGGTGGGGTTGAAGGCGATCGAGATGTCGTCACCCTCCAGGTTCGCGTCGACCCTTTCCACAGCCTGTGCGTCGTCGCTGGAGCCGGCCTCCAGGATGAGCACGCCCTGCTCGAAGCTGAGCCGCACCGGGGTGTTGCGCTCGGCGACCAGGGCGACGCGCTTGACGGCCTCCACGAAGGGGGCGGTCTCGATGGTGGCGACCGAGTTGAACTCCGTCGGGAACAGCGTGCGGTACTTCGGGAGGTCGCCCTCCAGCAGACGCGTGGTCGTACGCCGTCCGGCGCCCTCGAAACCGATCAGGCCCTCGCCCGCGCCCGAGCCGGACAGTGCCAGGATCACGCTGTCACCGCTGGTCAGCGCCTTGGCGGTGTCCAGGAGCGTCTTGGCGGGCACCAGGGCGACCGCGGAAGCGTCCGGGTTCTCCGGCTTCCACAGGAACTCGCGGACCGCGAAGCGGTAGCGGTCGGTGGAGGCCAGCGTCACCGTGTCGCCCTCGATCTCGATGCGCACGCCGGTGAGGACGGGCAGCGTGTCGTCACGGCCGGCGGCGATGGCCACCTGGGCGGCGGCCGCGGCGAAGACCTCGCCGGGGACCGTGCCCGTCGCGTTCGGCATCTGCGGCAGCGCCGGGTACTCCTCCACAGGAAGGGTGTGGAGGGTGAACCGCGAGGAGCCGCACACCACCGTCGCCCGTACACCGTCTGTGGAAATCTCCACCGGACGGTTGGGGAGGGCGCGGGAGATGTCCGCGAGGAGGCGGCCCGAGACGAGGACCGTGCCCTCTTCCTCGACCTCCGCCTCCACGGACACGCGCGCCGAGACCTCGTAATCGAAGCTGGACAGGCTCAGCTGGCCGTCCTCGGCCTTCAGCAGCAGGCCGGCGAGGACAGGCGCCGGCGGACGGGCCGGGAGGCTGCGCGCCGCCCAGGCCACTGCCTCCGCGAGTACGTCGCGTTCCACCCGGATCTTCACCGTAAGCCGCCTCCTGCTGTTGCCGGCGTTCTCGCCCTGCCTGGCCTTCGTCGTCTGACTCGGTGTCGTGGATCCCGGTGAGGGGAAGGACACCGGGGACCAGTCTGACGCACGGCACTGACAGTAGGTGCCTCTCGGGGTCAAGTCGTGACGAGGGGCGGTCGGGAGCCGGAGAGCGAGTTGTGCACAGGGCCCGCTTCCAAACGAAATCCCAGGACTCTCTAGTTGGGAGTAGTAGTAGGGCCTGTGGATACCGTGGATAACCCTGTTTTCCCAGCTCAGCGGCGAGATTTTGTCCACGGGGCCTGTGGGTGGGGGCGGTGGACAACCAGGGGTCTCTGTGGAGAACGGAAAGTTCTGCACACCCCGTGCACAGCCTGAGGGCACTTCTCCCCAGTGCTGTCCCCAGCTTTACCCACCTTTCCCACAGCCCAACCCGGCACCTTTGTGTGACGCCTTTCACTCCGGCCGGTGAGAAGGCGCGTCGCGTTGCCGAACAGTGGACAGGGATGTGGAGAAGCTGGGGAACACTGGGGACAACCGGCCTCAGCCTGTGGGTCGCCGGTGGACAACTTCGTACACACCCTGTGGATCATCGAGTCGTCCACAGTCTGTGGAGATCGGTCGTCCACCAATCCACAGGGGCCTGAGCTGGCCTGATCTTCTTTCAACAGCACAACCTGTGGACGCGATCTGGACAACTCTGCAGTCCCCAGCATGTGGACGGAAGAAAGTCACCGGATCTGTGGAGAGTGGCCGTAACTCGGCAGGTATTCGAACACGGGGTGGCCGGCGTGCGGCCGGGGAACGGCTGGGGGTGCCCTCGGTGCGGGGGCCGGAAACGGCGGCGGATGCCCTCGGCGCGGGCGGCGAGGCGGCTGAGAGGCCCCTTCGCGGGGGGCGGCGAGGCGGCTGAGGCCCCTTCGCGCGGGGGCGGCGAGGCGGCAGAGAGGCCCCTTCGCGCCGGGGCCGGGAGCGGTGGGTGCCCTCGGCGCGCGGGGTGGTGGAAGGGCGGAGGACGACTTCTGTGTGCGGTTCGGCACGGTGGTGCCCTCCGTGCACGGGTCCGGCACGGTGGTGCCCTCGGCGTGCGGTACGGAACGCCGTAGGAGCCCTCCGCACGCCCGCGAGAACGACCGAGGGCGTCCCGGGGCAGCTCCCGGGACGCCCTCGGCGTCGTGTGCGTGCGGCCGCGCGTGTGCCCGGGTAGAGGCTGCGCGCGTAGTGCCCGATCGCGTGCAGCAGGTGCGTCTTGCCGAGTCCCGACTCCCCATAGATGAAAAGGGGGTTGTACGCCTTCGCCGGCGCCTCGGCGACGGCGACCGCTGCCGCGTGCGCGAAGCGGTTGGAGGCGCCGATGACGAAAGTGTCGAAGAGGTACTTCGGGTTGAGGCGCGCGGTGGGCTCGCCAGGACCGGTCGCCGGCGCGGGCT